>OY782500.1:0-617500 GCA_963677885.1 Vallitaleaceae bacterium
TCTTCTTACCGGGATCTACCTGTTTTGGATTTTCCAACTCATAATTTCCTTTTTTCTCAAGAAGAATTGAACCTTCAAACGTTTTCTCTAAACGATAATATTCCAGCTTAATCTTATCATCCAACTGAACTTTTTCCATTGGTTTGTTCGGCAATACTTTCGCTATGTAGGATAAGAAATTGTACTCTTTTTGTAGGTCCTTATCAAACATACGTGTTATTTGAGTGATATAGGCATACCACTTAACAAAGTTCTTAACCGCTTTTTTGAATCCAAATTGAGTATCTTCTGACTGATTACCATAACTATCTAAAATTGGCTTAAACAGACTTGTTATTTTGCCAAGGTCCGTTGTTGTCTGTTTGCCGGTCTTATAATATATCTTATTGAATTTCTCGATATCATCTTCATTGTACAGATGGGCGTTACGAAGAATTGTTCTGGTGTCATAAATCAGGTTAACATCGATTTCTTCATTCAGCATTGTTTCCTCATAGTATTTCGAGAAAGATTCTTTAATATCATCAGCATCATTGACAAAATCAAGGATAAACGTATCTGTTTTACCTTTTGTAGTACGATTGACCCTTGAAAGCGTTTGTACCGCTTTTACGCCCTTTAACGGCTTATCAACAAACATAGTATGCAGCAGTGGTTCGTCAAATCCAGTTTGATATTTCTCAGCAACAATCAGCATGCTGAATTCATCACCATGGAATACTTCCGGCAATTGCTTTTCACAAACTTTTTCACCGCTTTTCATCTTGTTCATACCGGTTTCAGTGTATTCTTCATCTTTGTCCTGAACAGAGCCAGAGAAGGCAACTAAAACATCAAGATCATCATAGCCTTTTTTGGCAATATACCGTTTGAATTCAAGGAAGTACCGAACTGCATGAAGTCTCGAAGCGGTAACAACCATAGCTTTAGCACGACCACCGATTTTATGTGCAGTATTTTCTCTGAATGTCTCAATCATGATGGCTGTTTTTTGCTGAAGATTATATGGATGCAGTGATTCAAACCGCCTAATCGCTTTCTTTGCTTCGGATTCTTCCAATTCTGGATTATCCGGTGTATTCTTTGCTATTTTGAAGCAGGTCTGATATGTCATATAATTTGCCAGTACATCATGAATAAAACCTTCTTCAATAGCCTGACGCATGGAATAAAGATGGAATGGTCTAAAACCACTTTCTTTTCTTGGAATACCGAACATTTCCAATGTTTTTTCCTTTGGAGTAGCAGTAAAAGCGAAGAAGGATAAGTTTTTATGCTTTCCATGGGATAGCAATTCTTGAACCATCTTATCTTCAAAATCTTTCATTTCAGCTTCTTCTTTGCCTTCTATCTGAGCAAATTCTCTCAAAGCTTCTTCATTATCTGCTAAAGCTGTTTTAAGTTTCTGTGCTGATTTTCCGGTTTGTGATGAATGTGCTTCATCAACAATGATGGCAAATCGTTTGTTCTTATTGTCATCAATCTCCTCATAGATTACAGGGAACTTTTGAAGCGTTGTAACAATAATCTTCTTACCACTGTTAATTGCGTCTCTAAGGTCTTTTGATGACTTACCTTCACCAATAGTCTCAACCAATCCGAAAGCATGATCAAAGCTGCTTATCGTGTCTTGTAATTGGCTATCAAGAACACGTCTGTCTGTAACGACAATTACCGATGTAAAGATGTTGTTATTATATTCATCATGCAAACTTGCCAGACGATAACATGTCCATGCAATTGAGTTAGATTTACCTGAACCAGCACTGTGTTGAATCAAATAATTCTTTCCTGAACCATTTTCCTTAACGTCTGCAATCATCTTACTTACAACATCCAATTGATGGTAACGTGGAAAAATCAGCTTTGTTGAAGTCTTTATGGTTTCTTTTCCGTTTTTAACTTCTTTTTTCTTTTCAACACTTACATGCAAGAATCGCTGAATGATATTCATCAAAGAATCCTTGGTTAAAACTTCTTCCCATAAATAAGAAGTAGCGTAACCATTTGGATTTTCAGGGTTTCCAGCACCGCCAACAATTCCTGCACCATTTGAACCTTGATTGAAAGGTAAAAAGTATGTATCTTTGCCATTCAAATGCGTTGTCATAGCCACATCATAAAGGTCCACTGCAAAGTAAACTAGAAAACGCTTATTGAAATGGAAACACAATTCCTTTGAGTTTCGATCATACATAAATTGTGCTTTAGCATTCTCTATGGATTGACCGGTAATCTGATTCTTCAGTTCAATAGCCACAATTGGAATTCCATTTAGTGAAATAACCATATCAATGGTATTCTTATTCTCAGTTGAATATGCAAACTGGCGAGTTTCTGTAAGAACATTACTCTTGTAGTTCTCAACCAATTGCTGATTCAATGTTGACTCGGGCTTGAAGTAAGCCACTTTCAATTTCACACCACGGTCATTAATACCATTTCTAAGAACATGAAGTAAACCATGAGCGTTCACTTCGTTGTTGAAACGCTTATACAGACTCTTTTCAGCATTATCCTTATAGATTATTTCGTAACGCTGCCATTCCTTCGGTTGCGTTTTTTTGATAAATTCAATGAGTACAGGCAAATCTATTGCTTTGCCTGCATCATATGTTTTCATATTGCCTTTGGTGTAACCACAATGGGTCAGCAAAGAAGATTCAATATCTTCTTCAAATCGTTTCTCTTTATACTCCACGACACATCTCCCCTTTCTTTTTTATGATACTTCTTTTTTTCCTGTTACAACCTCGTAGATTAAGGATTTTTTATAAGATTCGAGTTCAGTAATAATATTCTGCTTTTTCTCAATAGCATTATCGATATGACTGCATACTTCATCTAAATAATTCCCGATAGCCTCTTGTTCTTCGTAAGGTGGAACCAGCACCGGAAGTTTTTTTAATAACCCTTGGCTTAATGAGGCTCTTGTAACAAGATTCATTTCTTTAACAAAGAACTTTCGATGCATATCACTCCTGAAATAATACTTTGAATAAAACTTAGAAATTTTGTCCCTATATTGTCTAAATCTTATTAAAAATCCAGCAAATACAGCAGATTCTATTGTATTGAAACAAGTACAAGCAAATCCAACTTCTTCAATTGTCTCTGAAGTTCTTGTAAAGAAAACATCACCTTCTTGCACTGAATAATTCACCTGTTCCTTTGTATTTGATTGAACTAATCCTACAACGGAATCTGGAAGTTGTATGTTTCTATAAACATCAGAATAACTTACAAAAGGATGACCTTCACCGAATGAATCACCACCAATGCTGATACCATTTTGCAAAGAGCCAAGGTATCCAAGTTTATTAACATCCCAATGCTCCGGAATCTCCCCAATCCATTCAATCCCAGAATCTTTCATCTTAACATTCGGATCAAGACCTTTTGTAACTACTTCTGTAATAAGACTCTGCTTGTATTTCTTATATTCTTCGATGGATTGTTTGGTTTGGGCGATGATGTAGTCGATTTGGGCAACTTTTCGATCAAGGTAAGTCACAATCGAAGATTGCTCTTCAATTGAAGGCTTAAGTGCCTTAATGAAACCAAAATCAGTTTCCGTTAATGAGTTTCTCAAGTTTCTTGATAGATGCAGATAAACTTTGTCGTTATCTATCATATGCAGGTAGTAATTATAAAACTCTGGCAAACAACCTTGTTTAAGCACGAATTGGCTATACGCAGGACTTGTCAATCCATTATGCTTTATTAAACCTATGCATCTAGGTGTAACATCAATGTCGAATAGACACATCAATAGATTACCCGGTTCAAGATGTTGATAACCATCAAAAGTAGTTGGCATTTTCCCTGACGGGTTTTCTAAATCTCGAACTATAACGCCTTGTCTTGTTAATGATAATATGTCTTGTCCCTCATATGTTGAACAAATATCCTTCTTTTTATACATAAGATGTTTCTGAGGTATCACCGACCATTCATCAGGAATTTCCCCAATCCACTCAATTCCACTATCCTTCATTTCTCTACTCATTCTCATCACCATCCTTATCAAACAGTGACTTCAATGAAGCCATCAATTCAGTCTCCAACGTACTAATTCTGGCAGCAATATCTTCTGACTTCTCAGGAGCCACATACTTGTAAAAATGACGTGTAAATGGAATCTCATAGCCAACCTTAGTCTTTTTCTTATCCACCCATGCATCAGGATTGTAAGGAAGGACTTCATTTTCAAAATATTCTTCAATTACTTCATCTTGATCTCTGTCAAGAATCATTGGTACATTTTCAGTATCACGCTTGGAAGTATCAACAACTTTTTTTCCTTTTTTCTTTACGATATTACCATTTTCATCATATTCTGGAGTTTCAACAGTAATCTTGTAGTATCCAAATTCTTCATTGTTGAAAACTTTTGACTCTACTTGCTTTCCATCTTCGTATTCATAGAGTTTGTTTTCAAATTCACCAAACGCCTTCACAATGGCTTCTCTGCATACTTGAGTAAGATCTACACGCTTGTTTCCGATTGATTTTCTGCGTTTTTCATACATCTGTGAAGCATCAATTAATTGAATCTTACCAGCTCTTTTTACTGATTTATCTTTTGAAATAATCCATACATAAGTGCTGATTCCAGTATTATAAAAGACATCGTTTGGAAGTTGAACTATAGCTTCGAGCCAGTCATTTTCAATAATATAGCGTCTGATTTCAGATGGACCGGATTCAGCATCACCCGTAAAAAGTGGAGACCCATTATGAATAATAGCCATTTTACCAGTGTCTTTAAGCTTTTTGATACCGTTCAATGTGAAAAGCATCTGTCCATCACTTATTTTAGGCAATCCCGGAGCAAAACGACCATTTTCACCTTTTTTATGTTCTGCCTTAACCGCCTTTTGTGATGATTTCCAATCACGACCAAATGGAGGATTGGAAATGATGTAATCAAACTCATATCCTTCAAACTGGTCATTGGCTAAGGTATCACCAAGACGCATGTTTTCTGCTGAACTGCCTTTGATGATGGCATCGGATTTGGCAATAGAATATGTTTCATGGTTGATTTCTTGTCCGAATGTTGTAATCTCAGCATCAGCATCAAGTTCAAGAAGCCTCTCTTCCATACAGGTAAGCATCTGACTTGTTCCCATAGTCATATCATAGACTGTTTTGACAACGCCATCTTCAACTAATGTTTCTTGTTCTTCTGCAAGTAATAGGTCTGTCATGGTGTATATAATGTCTCTGGAAGTAAAGTGCTGTCCAGCATCCTCATCATAACTCTCTGAGAACTTACGAACTAACTCTTCAAACACATACCCCATATCTACTGTAGTAACCTTTTCAATCCCAAGGTAAGATTCTGGTTTGTTAAACTCTTGAATCACGTAAAATAGCTTGTCTTCGTCTTTTGTTGATCCAACCAATCTATTAAGGGTGGCCATAAAATCGAAGTTTTTGATGATGTCCTGAACATTCTCTGAATATCCACTTAAATAGGCTTTAAAATTGTCTTCGATGTGATCCGGCTCATTCAAAAGGTTTTCAAAAATGAATGGACTTGTATTATAAAAAGCGTATCCGGAAGCATTTTCAAGGAACCCAGATTTCACCTCAAATTTCTTAACCTTTTCAAATGTTTCCATAACAGCTGCTTTTGTCGGTCTTAACGTGTCATCCAATCTTTTCAATACAGTAAATGGCAAGATAACCTGACCATATTGGTGAGGCTTAAACGTGCCTTGAATAATATCGGCAATGTTCCAAATCATGCTGGCTTTTTCTTGGATGTTAATTCCGGTTTGTTTATGTAATTCGTTCATTTAAAGTTCCTCCTCATGCATGACTGCTTCTATATTATTATTTAACAGCCTGATCTTATTATGTTCATGTTTTAAGAAAGCAATGCCTTCATCTGTTATTTTATAGTATTTTTTACCTTCAAATTCTTTTGCATGCACAACTAACCCATAATCAATAAATCGATTAATAGCAGCATACACCGTGGCCGTCTTCAGCTCCGTTTTCCCATCAGTCCATTCTCTTGTTTTCACAATAACTCCATATCCATGTTTCTCACCATCATACAATGATAGGAGTATATAGATTGAATACTCAGATAATGGAGATAGTTTTTCTATGGCCTTTTCAAAACTCATGAGACCCCTCCTTCTTTACAAACTATTCTATTCGTTATTATATCACTCATTAGAATAGGTGTGCAAATAATTGTAACTTTTCTTTTGTTTTTAACATAACACATAATCTTTAATATATTCTTATTTTATGAATTCGCTATTCGACGTACTTCTTTATTGTATATTGACCACTTATTAAAAATGTTATAATATTGCTTAATTGCATCTTCTATGTGATAATAATTGTTCTCTTTTAATTTCACTTCATCTATAGCAAAAGATAATATAATCTGCCTAATATCGATAGCAAATGTATAGCAAATCTCATCATATTTTGTATATATGCTGAAAGGCATTGGGAAATGTGCGTCATCGATATCAAAAAACAATTTATCAAGGTTATTCAATGCTTCTTTTCTTTTAGCAATAACATGGCTATAATCGACATCATTCGCCCGATATTTTCTGTATTCATTAATTACTGGCTCAATGTTATTGACGTAAGTGTCTAAAACGTTATGCCAATATTCAATTAGGCCATCATCAGATATTGTATGTTCGATTCTTTGTTTTTTGCTAGAATTATAAAACGAGATTTCTTTTACTGTAATGTTGTGATTTAATATTGTCACATCTTTTGAAGGCTTATCTAACCAATGACGATTTTCACCATCTGCATACTTTAAAATATATTGCCATAAGCAATTTTCATAATCGATTAATTCATTTGCAATATGGATTTGCAATATATTCGTTTCTTTTCCTTTACATCGATTATGGTTTATTAATTCTGATATGAGTTCTTTGAAGGTATCCTCTATATCGATATGCTTTTTATAATCTAACACTAATTTGACGATGAATAGGTTTGCATACTTACCATTCTTAAATTTCCGCTGGAGATCTATATTCATAACTCTGTACCAATTCGTGCTGTAAAGTATGGTAGGCATTTCATAAATAATACCGACTTCACTGTCAGTTTTATTCGTTATTAATGTAAATACACCATAACTGTTTGATCTGAATACCGGAGTTTGCATTTCATCTCTTGCCTTAGCCCAACCATTGGCATAAATTCTGATTAGGTTATTAACTTCATTAAAATAGATTTGTCCGTTTTTGTTTAAATATTTGTCAGTGATAGCATCACAAAAGAATTTGGTAAATGCACTATACTCATTATTATTATCATATGGGAACGATCTTTCATGTATTGATGAAGAAGCAAATATCGAACATCCTTTACCAAAGGATTCATCAATTGTTCTTTGAGTTTCGTAATCAAAATTATGAGTTTCTGGATTATCCTAATAACAGCTGTCAATAATAAGTAATTTTGCCTTTGCCCTAGATTCAGCAATAATATCAATCATATATGATGCATCTATACCAGTTTCTTCAAGTGACTGTGACGTTGTGTCGGTAGCAATTAGATATTGCATTCCATCATCTCCATACCCTCCATGACCAGAATAATAAAAAATAAGGTTCTCATCACTTGTAATACTTTCACATTCAGCTTGTAATCGCTTAAATAACTCATGTCTCTTAATTTCCCCATTATCAGAGATGGTTATTATGCTAAAAGAACCTTCAGGAAGTATATGTCTAAACGATTCTTCAAGCAAAACCACATCATTATTACACATTGGAAGTTGTTGCATGAAATCATATTTGCTTACTCCACACATTATAATTTTGTACATAGCTAATCTCCTATATCCTACGTTCCTTTGGAACTTCAAAGGACACCTTTTCAGATCCGCAAATTGAGCAGTTTTTAACATTTCTATTTCCGCCTGCAACAATATCAAAATCTCTGTTTAAACAGTCAGCACAATACAAATACGGCTTCAGAGAAATTGCTTGTCTTTTATCGTCAGCCATTACTTTTAGTTGATTTTTGACCGGATTATCACCAAGAATAAAATCAGGATGAAGAAATAAGGATGTTTTTAATTTCAAGAATCTAGAATCACTGATATCTAATCCTCTATATTCATAATCGTTATATAAAAATAATACATACCTTCGTTCTCGTTCATGTGACCATTTTTTATCTTTTACTGATAATAACCAGTATTGCATTATTTCTTCAAGAAACTTATTTTTATCGGTATCAGTCATTGAAAAACAGTTGATGATTTTACATAAAAAAATAATTTCTTCTTTAGCTTCATCACGATTATAAATAACATCAAAAGCAACTACATGAGAAAATACAGGTCTTTTGGTTCCATCTTTACGTTTAAAATACATAATTGGAGCAAGTATATCAGCCATCCTATCGTCTTTATAACCATAAATACAAGAACCATAATCTTTTAACATATCTTCATCATTCAATGATTTACAGAATGATGAAACGTAATATGTTCTTTTAGGAGAAAAATCAACATTTTGAACCCACTCATTCTGAAGCCATCCTTCTTCATCGAACAGTTCTGGTATAACCCTTTGCTCTCTATCATCATTTAAACTTTCAATTTTCGACATCCATATTTCGTGATTTTCGACACTCATATTAACAATTTCAGGACTGATATACTTACAAATATAATCTTCATTATAATTATTGCGTGATTTCAGTATATAATTACTAATGCATGTCATTAGCACACCCTTTAACGGTCGTTCATACGGAAGATCTCCGTTAAGTGTAGTCAGTTCACCTGCTAACTTGAATAATTTATAAAGTTCTTCATGAGTAAATGTCCAAATTGAGGTTCTTTTACGGCATCTAAAATAACTTAGATCATTGAGCATAGAAATATAACCATTCGTAACAAAAGACACTTTTTCAATATAATCCTCAGCAGAATCATTTTCTTTCGAATAATCTAGGATTTCTTCTAGTGTCTCAATTATTTTTTCACCAAAAGATAGATCTTTGTCGATGGTAAACGCATGATATGACATATAATATATTTTCAATTGCATCATTAAGCCTTGAAACTCCTCAATTTCAAGCGAAACTAACCCCTCTGGAAACCATGAGGCCATTTTTTGCATTCTTGTCTTCAAACCTATAAGCTCATATAAGTATGATTTCAAAGAATTCACCTGAAGAAATAATGATTCAATATAAAGTGAATTAATTAATGCCACTTCATATTCTGTAGTTCTTAACATACCTAGCATGGAATGTTGGTTTAAATCATAATCGCTTACCAACGAAATCAATATCTCTTTGTTTTGGTAACTTGGATCCTCTTTAAATTTCTGTAATTGTTCATCAATATTATCCAATCGACTTTCGATAGCATTTGAAGGCCAGTCTTTAGGTTTATTAGCATATTGCATTTCTTCTGTTTTCATTCTATCACCTTATTAATTTCATCATCCATATAAATATAACACAAAAAATCCACATATCGAAAAACCAGATCAAATCTTCCATTGGACGAATCAACCTTGATTGATTTTTCATAATGAAAGCATTAAATTTTTCTGATATCGTTTAAAATCTGTATATATAAAATGTACATTATTATTTTTTCAAATCCTTCTTTTTACTATTATTCATCAATTGATTTTTGTACATTATCATTTTGCAAGTTGATTGACAACCTTCAACTTAACATGTACATTAACCTTACATATTTTAATGTACATAAAAAATAATGTACATTTTTAATATTTATGTACATTATACGCTATCCCTTTTATTTAAAGGCTTTTGACCATATCGTATTGAATTTCCTATAATGTACATCACAGACAAGTTTTACGACGGTAACCGGTCGGACCAATAACTACATATCATTTGAAAGGTTATGCAGCAAGGCAAACTTAGTATCTTTTAGCGTTTTCGTCACAGCTTTACACCAACCGCTGCTTAATTCAACTTCAATTTGACCACTTTTGACTCGGTATATATAGTTATTGTCGCCACGATAAACATGACCTTCTTCCAAATCTTCTAAAGAAAATGGGTTGTTTTTTCTACAATTAACGCATCCCATAATATCTCCTTTCAATCAATATTGCATGACTATCTTCTCTAACTATACCACATCAATGTATTCTGTCAATCAATTGGTTAACATAATATAATTACCGTTATCCAGAATCCTCTTTTATAAAATTATAATAAACATTCAGACATTAAAATACGGTTAACCAGGGCAGTTAACCGTATTAATAGGGAAAATATCAACTTGTGAGAGATTGATATTTCTAGCGTATTTATGGCCCATCATCATTGATGTGGCAGTTAGTTGGTGGCCAATTGATCATCTAAAGGATCTGTAATCAATGGCATATGTAAGCGCTGTCCAGGAAGAATCTTGTCTGTTGACATACCATTGATACGCATAACAGTGTCAATGTATTCGTCCATTTCATAGTAATCATAATTGATAAATTCTTTAGCCAGACCCCATAGAGTATCATTTTCTTCTACCTCTACTGAAATATATTTCAAGTCAAAATCTTTAGAACCAATAATTGTATTTGATGATAGTTGAAAAAAGAATAGAACCGCAATAAGGGTTACAGCTACTGCAAATAATACTGTAATCTGAAATTGTTGTCTTCTTCGTCTTCTTCTTGTACTCATATAATCACCCCGAACGTTTGTTTGTATATTTATTATATACGAACAGTTGTTTGGTGTCAATAGGTTTTTATCAAAAAAACGAACAAATGTTTGATTCCTTAAAAGGCTTATGTTATACTAGCTATAGAACATATATTCTACTAAGGGGTGAAAACATGGCAGATGCATTAAGTGAAAAGCAACAACGTATACTTGACTTCATTAGAAATGAACAACTCAATAAGGGCTATCCGCCATCTGTGAGAGAGATTTGCGAAGCAGTTGGACTCAAATCAACTTCTACCGTTCATGGTCATCTTGAACGATTGGAAAAAAAAGGGTTTATTAGGCGTGATCCCACTAAGCCAAGAGCAATCGAAATAATCGAAGAAGGTTTTACACCTGTTCGTCATGAGATGTTGAACATACCAATCGTTGGTAAGGTGGCGGCAGGAGAACCACTTCTTGCAGCACAGAATATTGAAGATTACTTCCCTATTCCAATGGATTATGTAAAGACAAGTAATTCCGCCATATTTATGGTTCAGGTTCAAGGCGAAAGCATGATTAATGCAGGAATCTTTGACGGTGATTTCTTAATCGTCGAGCAGCAGTCTACTGCGAGAGACAAGGACATTGTTGTTGCTCTATTGGATGACTCTGTAACAGTTAAAACTTTTTACAAGGAAGCAAACATGATACGTTTACAACCCGAAAATGACACTATGGCCCCTATTTATACGGCTGATGTATCAATTTTAGGTAAAGTCATTGGTTTATATCGTAATTATTAAGAAGTGTATGCATATAAAGAGGCGAACAGTATGTTCGCCTCTTTTATTACCTACTTATTAAATTTATGCATGATATGCAAACCCTATTGTCAAAGAACTTTAATAAGAAATCCAAGCTAAAGTTGATTATGCCAGTTCATCTCGTACATCGATAAAAGCTTGAACAACTCTATCAATATCTTCCCTGGTATGACTTGCTGAAAGTTGTGTGCGAATTCTAGCTTGGCCCTTGGGCACTACAGGATAGGAGAATCCAATCACATAGATTCCCTTTTCAAGCAGCTTATCTGCCATTGTAGTCGCTAGAACTGCGTCATACAGCATAACCGGTACAATGGGATGAACACCTTCTGGAATATCAAAATCAGCTGCTTTCATCTTTTCTCTGAAATATTGGGTGTTGACTTCAAGGATATCTCTGTATTGTGTTGTGGCAGATAGGGTCCTCAAAATATGCAGGGATGTATAAGCAATGGCCGGAGCAAGCGTATTTGAAAACAGATATGGTCTGGAACGCTGTCTTAAGAGACTTATAATTTCTTTTTTACCTGAAGCAAAGCCTCCAGAAGCTCCTCCCAAGGCTTTTCCCAGAGTACTGGTAATAATATCCACCCGGTCCATAACTCCGTTATATTCGCCGCTCCCACGACCTGTGGCTCCAACAAATCCAGTTGCATGGGAATCATCAACCATAACCATTGCCCCATATTTTTCGGCCAGTTCACAGATCCCTTTTAAGTTGGCGATAATACCATCCATGGAAAAAACGCCGTCAGTCGCAATCATCTTAATTTTTGCACCGTCTGCGACAGCTTCCCTTAATTTTTCCTCAAGACTTTCCATATTATTATTGTCATAGCGATAACGCTTGGCCTTACAGAGGCGAACGCCATCAATAATACTTGCATGGTTTAAACTGTCGCTAATAATTGCATCTTCAGGGCCCAATAATGTTTCAAACAATCCACCATTGGCATCATAACAAGATGAATAAAGAATGGTATCCTCTGTTTTCAAAAAGTTGGATATCTCTTTTTCAAGTTCTTTATGGACTTCCAAAGTTCCAACAATAAACCGAACACTGGACATTCCATACCCCCATTTATCATATGATTCTCTGGCAGCATTAACCACATCAGGGTTTGATGCAAGGCCCAAGTAATTGTTGGCACAAAAGTTAAGCAGATGGGTATTGGTTGTTGTATCGATGATACTTCCTTGAGGTGTTTTTACAATACGCTCATCTTTCCACAGTCCTTGACCTTTAATATCATCAAGTATACCTTGATAATGTTCTTTGAAATCCTTATACATGATTCTTCCTCCTTAATCCCAGGAAAGCACGACTTTTCCACTGTTACCACTAGCCATAACTTCAAAACCTTTTTCAAATTCACTGTAATGAAATCTATGGGTAATCACAGGTGAAATATCTAGGCCTGATTGTATCATAGAGGTCATTTTATACCAGGTTTCATACATTTCACGTCCATAGATACCCTTAATTGTTATACCATTAAAGATAACCTTATTCCAATCAATCTTGGTGTTCTTACCCTGGATTCCAAGCATTGCAATTTTACCTCCATGCTCCATATTGGCCAGCATATCATTGAAGGCATGTTCATTGCCACTCATTTCAAGGCCTACATCAAAGCCCTCTTTCATTCCCAGCGATTTCATTGCGGATTCGATAGAGTTCTTACTTACATCAACAGTGACTGAGGCACCCATTTTTTTGGCCAAATCTAATCGATAAGGATTTAAATCTGATACGACGATGTGTCTGGCACCTACGTGCCTGGCAATAGCAGTCGCCATAATTCCTATAGGACCAGCACCGGTGATTAAGACATCCTCGCCAACAAGATCAAAAGAAAGAGCCGTATGGGCTGCATTGCCTAACGGATCAAAAGAACTCAAGATATCTTGGTCAATTTTAGGATCTGCAAGCCAAACGTTTGATGATGGTATAACCAAATACTCAGCAAACGCTCCTGCCCTATTGACACCTACACCTTCAGTATTGATACATAAATGTCTACGTCCAGCCAGACAATTTCGGCAATGACCACAAACAATATGGCCTTCTCCAGATACTAATTCGCCGATTTTATAACCCTTTACATTACTGCCAACTTCAGCAATTGTCCCTACAAACTCATGTCCAATTGTCATTGGTACAGGAATTGTTTCCTGGGACCATTGATCCCAATTATAAATATGTAAGTCAGTACCGCAAATAGAGGTTTTAGTAATCTTGATCTTTACATCGTTGATGCCGCATTCCGGTTCCGGAACATCTTCAAGCCAAAGTCCTTTTTCAGGGAATTTCTTCACTAATGCTTTCATTTGACCATAACTCCTTTATTAAAATTTAATCTTACAAAAATTCTTTCTTATATCTTAATTAAAGCACGAGAAATGTCCGCATGTCAAGGAAAAGGACATGTGTGTTTTTGTGGAGAACACATGCAAATACTTACAAAAAAAATGCCGCTTATATAAGCAGCATCTAACCAATCATATACATATGAAATTATTGGGCATCCTTTGTTTCAAATATAACAGGCTTACCATCGATCCAAAGTCTTTCAAGATCATAGAAAAGGCGCTCTTCTTTGCCAAATACATGGATAATTGTTTGACCGTAATCCATAAGCATCCAACCACCATTCTTAACACCTTCAATGTTTTTTGGTTCGTAACCGGCCCTACTTAATTTTTCGTCAAGATTATCAACAATCGCACCAATTTGAGGTGTGTTATTACCATGTACAATAATAAAATAGTCAGCCAAAACACTGATTTCCCTTATATCAATTATCTTCATATCGTTACCATGTTTCTCATCGATAGCCTTAATGGCAATTTCTAAAAATTCGTTCATTATTTCCTCCAAAAGTAAATGTATTTATATGTTCGATTCCGGGTGTTCTTTGGCATAGAGTCTATAATAGTACTCATAAGCCATTTCTGTACCGGGATCAATGATTTTTCCCTTATCAATAACATGATTTATGGTCATCATCAAGATTTTAATCATTGCCAGATTAATATCTTGATAAGCCAGGTCCCTTGCTTTTTCAAGTCCCGGAAAAGCCTTCCTGCCCGGTTCAATAAAATCAGCAATATAAATGATTTTTTCAGTCATGGACATACCCGGTCTACCGGTTGTGTGGTATTTTATAGCGTTTAGGATGTCAACATCAGTAATATCAAATTTCTTTTGAGCTATGACACTACCAAGTTTTGCATGGACCAAATCAATATTGTTTTCTTCTGATTGGTTAAGTTTAATAGCGTACTTATATACCAGGCGAAGCTTTTTATCATCATCATAATTCTTGGCATTATCATGCAAAAGAGCAGCAATGCTAGCCTTTTGCCAGTCGCTTCTGTAGTAATTAGCCAGTTTTACCGCTTCGGTTTCTACACGTAAGGTATGTTTAAACCGTTTATCAGATAACCTTTTCTTTATTCGTTTTAGTATTTCCAGCCGTAGTTGATCATAGTCACTCATCTGGGTACTCCTTATAAAGCTTGTACTTTTTGATGTAGCCGATAACTTCCAAAGGACAATAGCCATAAATAGAATGATCTGATTTTATTCTATCTCTAATGTCAGACGAAGAAATCTGAATATCCGGCATGGTGACCTCAATTATATCTGTACCATAGCTTTGTCTCAGTCCAGCCATCAGGTCATTGGCCTTATCAGGACTGAAGCCCCCTCTATTGATGACAACAAGTCCAAATTCATTCAATAACTTGTCAGCATCTTTCCAGTGTATGATACTTTCCAGATTATCATAACCGATCGACCAATAAAATCTAGTGTCAGGTTCGCTTTGCTGCAGCTTTTGCAAGGTCTTATATGTATATGAAGGCTGATTATCAGCCTCCTCCATCCGGTTTAAGTTGATAAAAGGTAATTGTCTTGATACTAGTTCAGCCATATTAAAGCGATGGTGCATAATGTCTGCTGATTCTTGCTTAAAGGGCGAGAATCCTGCCGGCATAAGAAAGATTTCCTGAAATAGCTTGGAGTCTTCCAGCGCCTGCAAGGCTATGACATGACCGTTATGTATAGGATTGAATGTTCCGCCATAAATCGCAGTTTTTTTCATGATTCCCCCTGGTTGACTAGTAATATACAATGAAGTCTTTCATCTTCAACAAAAGATTTACTTTATTATGCTTATTGAAGATATCATAAAGTTCATCGTATGAATATATAGGATAGTAGTCTCTGTACTCAATGATATCTTTAGCCAATAAATAAGTCATGCTGTCATTCATAAGCAGCAATTCGCTTAAGTTGGCGGTATTGATGTTGGTATAAAGTGTAATATAAGGGCCTAAATCTTCTGTTATAAAACTTATTGCTGATGGATCATAATAGGCATATGGCCCCTTTGCAAGCAAATCCTGTTGAGTTTCATTAAGACCCAGGTGGTTAATAATTTCCTCGTCATCAGCAGTATTAATATTGATCGGTGCTTTAATGTCTTTTCGGATAGTTCCCAGGGTAATATAGGGTTCCAACTCTTCATAAAAGGTTCTTCCCACAATGTTTCTAAAATCATCATAGGAATAAAAAGGCCTATATTTCATAATCCGATCTGATAAGATAGTTCTTAAACTGGAACTGACACTAAATCCGGAAAAAAGTGAAACGAGTTCTGTTTCATCAGCTGAATTGACATCGGTAATAACACTTATCTCATCACTATAAACGAACATACCTAAATTCTGCATAGGGAAGTTCATTTTTGCCAATTCTTCTATGCTATAAAAGGAAATATGTTCATTCTTTCTTAAATTGAGAATTTTTGATGCAATTGTGGTAGACAAACCACCAATATCAATAAGTTCATCTAGAGAAGCTGTGTTGATATTAACAACCTCTTTTGCCGATTCATCTAATCTATTATTATTGGGACCGGTAACAAGAAAATCCTTGATGTTATCATAATAAATGTCAAATACATCTAAATCCTTTAGTTGGGCAAGTGAATCAAATGTTGTAAAAATTCTTTCTCTGTCAAGTTCATATGCCAAATCAAAATAACTTGTTGCATCAAACAAGGACGCCAGCTCATATAAAGACCCTGTATTGACATCTGTAATATAGTGAATGCCACCACGGTAATTTTCAATATTTTCTCGGGTAAAAAAGTCATCGACAAATCCCAATTCAAGACTGTCATTAATGGGATTAAATCTACGGTAATTCCAAATGGCTTTTGCGGTAGTATAATCCACATCAAAATGCTCCATCATCATTGTGACAGAGGCTGTATTGATATTGATGATATTAGGGGGTGTCTCACTGGTTTCATAAATTCCCAGTTCCTGTCTCTTGGCCACATTATTGGCAGCTACTAGATCACTGTAATACATGGAGTCTTCATCTTCCTCAAGAGAGCCATAGCCAAACCTTAATAGAGTCTCGTTGAAAGACTCATTGGTTTGAAGAAAAACAAAGGCTTTCATAAATTCAGACTCAATGTTTAGACCAGTATCCTCAAGTACAAAAACCGGCTTACCAAGCAGTTGCTGTTTGGTATAGGTAAAAGCATCATCGCTTCCACCAGTATCTACGCCAGATAGAAGAATAAGGTCTACCTCAGGAATTGACGCCTTTGTGGTTAAATACATAACTCTTAGAGCATTGCCATCAATAACATCGATGACAATGCCGACTCTTGGCTGGTCTACCTCAGGAATAATGCTTTTGGCTTCCATGGGTATTATAGTCATTAGATAGATTATTAGAACAAGAATTGAACCTTTAGCCAGCTTCAAATCTACACCCCTTTTCTCAGTCTTATTTTTTAGGTATTTCGATAGTTTTGTTGTCTTTCGACTCTCTGTATAAGGTAATACGGCGGCCCATTACTTGTACAAGTAATGAACGCGTTCTTTCAGCAAGCATAATACCAATTTCTTTGGGATCTTCAAAGCAGTTTTTTAGAAGATTGACCTTGATAAGCTCACGCTTTTCGATAGCCTCATCAACTGCCTGGATTACTTCAGGAGTCAAACCGTTTTTACCAATGTGTATAATTGGTTCTATAGGATGGGCTAAACTTCTAAGGTAAGCCCTTTGTTTTGAATTAATATTTATCATTCAGTTTCCTTTCTATTTAAAATAATCAAACTCTAAATTATAGAGGGCGACAGTATCACCTTCTTCAATACCAAGCTCTTCCAACTGATCAAGTATATTGTTTTCCTTCAGGAAATTCTGGAAGAACATAAAACCTTTTTCGTCGTCAAGATTAGTATAACCTAACATACGCTCAACTTTAGGTCCTTCAACACGGTAAACACCGTCTTCATCTACGAACACACGAATTGATTCTTCATATTCCACGGTTTCTGTCATATCATATTCTGGTTCATAAACATATGTTTCCTTAGGCAGGGTTTCAAGAATATGATAAATCTCTGTGAGAAGCTCTTTGACACCCTGACCGGTTACGCCTGATATTGGAAATACTTTGATACCTCTTGGTTCAAAAGTCTCTTTAAGTTCTTGGAAAAAACTTTCATCATACATGGCATCCATCTTGTTGGCCGCAATAAGCTGTGGCTTATCTAACAGCTGCTCATTGTAGGATTCCAGTTCATTCATGATCAGCTCAATATCATCTTTGGGATTACGTCCCTCAACACTGGCTGCATCCACAACATGTAAAAGAACTTTAGTTCTCTCAATATGCTTAAGGAATTCATGGCCTAGGCCAACTCCTTCTGCCGCACCTTCGATGATTCCAGGAATATCTGCAATAACAAAAGAGTCATTATACATTTCGACAACTCCAAGGTTTGGGTTTAGGGTTGTAAAGTGATAATTTGCGATTTTAGGTTTTGCATTGGATACCCTAGAGAGGAAGGTTGATTTACCAACATTAGGGAATCCCACTAATCCGACATCAGCAATTGATTTCAGTTCCAAGGTTACCCATAATTCTTTAGCCTTTTGGCCTGGTTGGGCATATTTTGGAATCTGCATGGTTGGCGTAGCAAAATGTTGATTGCCACGGCCGCCACGGCCACCTTTAAGTATGGTAAAACGCGAATCATCACTTGCCATGTCATAGATAACCTGGCCGCTTTCAGCCTCTTTTATTACCGTCCCTTTTGGTACCTTAAGAACTAAATCACCACCGTCCTTACCATGACAGTTTGATCCCATACCTGGTTGTCCGTTTGTCGCCTTGAATTTCTTGGCATGTCGGTAATCGTAGAGGGTATTGGCATTGGTATCTACAACGAAAATAACATCACCGCCACGACCTCCGTCGCCGCCATCGGGACCACCATTGGGAACATATTTTTCTCGACGGAAACTGACACAGCCATCGCCGCCTTTTCCACTTTTTATGTATATTTTTACCTGATCGACAAAAATCATAATTATTAACTTACATCAATAGGTAATGGCCCTTTTGATGTTATCTCCTTTCAAAAAAAGATATACAGATTAACCTGATAAAAGTATATCTCAAAAATAAAAAAGTTTCAAATGAGAGACTCACTTGAAACTTTTATCATCGTCTTTAGACTATTGTGCTTTTGGGTAAACAGAACATTGTTTCTTGTCTCTACCTTTTCTTTCGAAACGTACAACACCGTCAATCAATGCGAACAAAGTATCATCGCCACCGCGACCTACGTTGTTACCTGGGTGGATTTTTGTTCCACGCTGTCTGTATAAGATATTACCAGCTTTAACGAACTGTCCGTCAGCACGTTTAGCACCTAATCGTTTTGATTCAGAATCTCTACCGTTCTTTGTTGAACCAACACCCTTTTTATGAGCGAACAATTGAAGGTTCATTCTTAACATGGTCTACACCTCCTTGAACTTAATATTTATAAATTCATTCTTATCATCTGCATTCTTATAATCATTATATATAGCATCAGTGCTTAAATAAAATGATTGCATAAGTACTTGTCCCGATTCATCCAGTTGGCTTGTGGCTAAAACTTTCAGATAACCGTCTCTGTTCTGGGTAATAGAAACATCGTTGGATGTTAATTCACTAAGAGCATTGGCAGTATGTAGGGATAGTACGGATAAACTGGCACATACAATATCTTCACCGTGTTCGGCGTAATCCGCATGACCTTCCAGTTCAAATCCAACAATATCACCTTGGACTTCCACCTTATGGTTAGAGGTTTTTATTCCAGGTTTTAAGTTGTTTTTGTAAAAAATTATGACATTAATCATAATTAAGCGTTAATCTTGTCGATAACAACTTCTGTATAAGGTTGTCTATGACCTTGCTTCTTTGCATAACCTTTTTTAGGCTTGTATTTGAAAACGATAACTTTCTTACCTTTACCGTTTGCTTTAACAGAACCTGTTACAGTAGCAGCAGCAACGTCTTTACCAGCTTTAACTTCACCTTCGTTTGAGATTAAAACAACCTTGTCAAAAGTAACAGCTTCACCAGCTTCTAAACCTAATTTTTCTACACGGATAGCTTCACCTTCTGATACTTTGTATTGCTTTCCGCCAGTTTCGATAATTGCGTACATTCTTGGCACCTCCTCTTTCTAAGACTCGCCGATAACGGTGGCCACTAGGGCACTTAAACCTACTCGCGCGGTATACCACCAGAATACTTTATCACAGGTAATTATATGTGTCAAGGAGTTTTTGGGAATAATAGGTGATTTTATCGTGGATCATCTGCATATTCATTGGTTTAGGAATATAATCGTCCATACCGCTTAAATAGCACCTTTGTCGTTGCTCTTCCGATACAGAGGCAGTAAGGGCAATGATGACCGGACTTGACTTATTCAATCCCTTGTAATGGGACTTTATTATTTCTGTAGCCTTATACCCGTCCATAACCGGCATTTGGCAGTCCATAAAAATCAAATCATATTCATTTTCAATCACTTGGTCGACGGCTTCTTTTCCATTGTGAGACAAATCAGGCCGAATACCTGCCAACTCAAGTATTTCTTCTAGAAGATCTCTGTTAAGCTCATTGTCTTCAACGATTAAAACTCTCAGCCCTGCATATGATTGGGTATCTTCCCTTAAGAATAGTTGCCCTCTTCGATTAGGCAAGGCAATAACCGTTGGCATATCCTCAGCTTCAGCCAAGGAGAAATAAACATAAAAGGAAAAAACAGAACCTGATCCTACTTGGCTTTCAACTTTAATATCCCCATTCATCATCTGAGCCAAACGTCTTGCAATAGAAAGACCTAGTCCGGTTCCACCGAATTTTCTTGTGGTTGATGAATCTTCCTGGGAAAAGACGTCAAAAATCCTTTGCTGGTTTTCAGTTTGAATACCAATGCCGGTATCTGCCACATCGCACGTTAATTTTAGTTGCCTTCCGACAACTTCATCATCCAACTGTATGTCCACAAGTTGGCTCTCTACACTTATATCCACCGAACCACAATCGGTAAATTTAATGGCATTACTAACCAGATTATTAATGATCTGCTTGAACCGTTCTATATCCCCGATCACTTTGTAATCTGAAAACTCATCGGTATCAACATGCAATTCAATGCCTTTATGGACAGCCTTCTCCACATGAAGTTCTATGGCATCTTCCAGCGCTTTTTTGACCGAAAAAACTTCATCATAGAGCTCAATATTATCATATTGAATTTTTGAAAAATCGAGGATTTCACTAATTAAATGTAAAAGACTTTTAGATGCGTTATCGATTTTGTTTAAATAGGAGGTCTTCCTGGAATCTGATTCGTAAAGACGAAGAAGTTCGGTATAACCCAGTATTCCATTAAGGGGTGTTCGCATTTCATGTGACATATTAGCCAGAAACATAGACTTGGCACGGTTGGCATCGTCAAGTTCATGGATTGCACTATTCAATTCTTGGGTTCTGCTGTTAATTATATTCTCTAGATAGGTATAGGACATGGTATTATAGAGAACCATAGAAATATAAGGGACTATGGATGTAAAAGAATCAAGGATAACATCCTGATCAAAAAGTTTACTTACATCAAAAAGAAGCAAAGTACCTAAATAATGTTCCTTATGTCTTATAGGGATTAGAATGGTGTGTTCAAATTTACTTAAACTGGAAAGTTCTGAATGAAAAGCTTCAAGACCAATAATCTGACTGTGTTTCTTCAGTTCATCAGATATGGACAATATATCGAATAAAAGTTGATTTCTGTTTCTTATATCTGGTGCATATTCAATGGTTGTTCTCTCGGTATTTTCGGCAAGAAAGTTGTTTTGAACAAAGACAACAAGACGACAACTCAACAAATCCCTGACTTTTTCAGTCAGTGCTATGCGAAGCATATAAGAATCATCGGAATGCATGATAATCGTCTGAATTATATCAAGAGAAATGATTTTCTTAGAAACGAGTTGAGATGACATGGAATACCTCAGCTTTCTTGGTTGAACCTGCTACACTTATTAATATTCTACTATATTGTATCGTAGAATAATATAAGTTAATAGACCCAAGCCTATTTAAGCTTAGCTAATTTGTCCATAAGACTTATATCTGTACGTTTTCTGGTTATTTCCATAAGGCCTAGAAGGGTCATACCGTGAATGGTTACCTTAAGCGGGTCTTCAAGCGCCAGGGCCTTGGTATAATCAATCAAATCTTCCTTATCATCATTCTCAGGCATATCAATAAAGTCAATAATGATAATGCCGGATACATTGGCTAATCGAATATATTTAAGACTGGCTTCTGCCGCCTCTTTGTTAATCCTTAGGGTATTGCGGCGTTCGCTTGACTTTCGTGTGTTCTTGCCGGAATTGACATCGATGACGGTCATCGCTTCAGTTTTGTCAATGATAATAGAACCACCTGAACTTAACCATTGTTTTCTATGTGTTCCTTTACGGATCTTCTCATCAATATCCATGACTTGAAAAATATTGACAGCATAGTCGACAATAATATCATTATGTAAACCTATCCATTGTGATTTAAGACTTTCATCCATAGAAACCCTTGACTCGTATCTTATGTACAAATCTTGAACCTTGTCCGTCCAAGTCTTCTCAGCAGAAAAAAGCTTTGAATATGGCGATCTATATGGAAATGTATCCTTAATGTTGTGATAGATCGTCATCAAAGACTCCAGTTCATCCTTTAGGGCTTGATTATCTGTATTATATGCAAGGGTTCTTACAATTAAACCAAGATCTTCACTTTTCATTTTCTTGAGCATAGCCTTAATCGACTTACTTCTGCCATCTTCAGGTAATTTCGAAGAAAAAAGCATATCCCTCGTATCATCAATTAAGACCATATAATCACCGGGAATCTGAAGATGAGTGCTTAATTTGGCCCCTTTATCCATGTAGGGATCTTTTCGGACCTGAACCATAACAAATTCGCCTGGTGATAAGTGGTTACCTCCATCCTTTATAGACAGGAAACCATTTTTTTCGTGGCCATAATCAACAAAATAACCGCCTACCCCTTTAATCTTATTTTTGACAATACCAACATAAATATTACCAACTGCCGATTCCAGTTCACTACTAAAGGGGTGGCACTCTATTAATCGATCGCTGTCATCAAAGAGACATACATATATGGAGTTTTCTTGACCTGCGACGATAATTTTATTCATAGTTAACCTTTTAGGATTTCAATCAGATTCATTCGTGGTTCCATAAGGGTATAAATGTCAAGTCGGTGAATATCGTAATAATGGTTTGTGGACATCAAGTAGTCATATCCAGCCCACTTGAAATAACCATCTAAAAGCAAATCGGGTTTTATATTAAGGGAAGAACCTGTAGCAAGGGTAATGGTAAGTTCTTGTTCTGACAAGTTATATTCATAGATACCTGGTTTTAGGTCAAGATCATTAATCTTACCCTTTTTGTTTTTTTTCTGAACAATAATCTGATCCTGAGCCAAAAATTCATCTAGACTTGGTAAAGTCAATATATCTTGATAGAGTTCAGTCGAAAAATCAATAACATAGGTTGCTCCCGCACATGCCGCCATACCTGCTGTTTGCTTACCAACAAGCTCAGCAGCTTCTATTACATGAACACCATCAGGGCATACTTCATTTACCTGTTTGACCAAAAGGTCCAGATCATATTGTTCAACCTTCAGTTTAAGGTCTAGATATTCCCCTTGGCTGGTAACCCCAACAGCTAGTGGTGCCGCAATTGAAAATACCTGATGGGGATTAAAGCCTTCTGAATAAGCAATTGGGATACCCGATTGCCTGAAAATCTTTTGCCATGCCCGCATAAAATCCAGATGGCCAATGTATTGCATTAATCCTTTTTTTGAAAATTTAATTCTTATCTTCATAGCAAATGCCTCCCTTAAAACATGTCGCACCGCATGCCATGCAGTTCTCCATACAGTTTGGCGTAACAATCTCTTCCATACTGTTTAAATATTCTTTCTGTAAAAAGGATTTCTTTACTCCAATGTCAATAAAGTCCCATGGCAGCACTTCATCAAAAGACCTCTGCCTTGAAGCATAAAAGCCAGGGTCAATGTCTAACTCTTTAAATGCATTTTCCCAGTTTTCAAAAATAAAGTGCTCACTCCAGGCATCAAAGGTTGAACCGGCCTTAAAGACGCGTTCAAGTACGTCTGCAATTCTTCTGTCGCCTCTGGCTAAGACCCCTTCCAGCATACTGGTTTTTGCATCGTGGGAATTATACTTGATTCGCTTTTTATTGATTTTACCGTTTAGGAAGGCCTGCTTTTTCATAAACTCCTCATATGTGTCCTGACCAACCCATTGAAAAGGTGTAAAAGGTTTTGGAACGAAGAAAGAAGTTGATACGACCAATTGGACACTGCCTAGAGGACGGTCTGGTTTAGGTATGGAGAAAAATTCACCAACAATACTGTCTGCAAGATCAGATATTGCCTCAATATCTTCATAGTTTTCACCAGGTAATCCCAACATGAAATAAAGTTTAACCCTGTTCCAACCTCCTTCAAAGGCGGCCTTGGATCCCTTCAATATATCTTCTTCCTGAATACCTTTATTGATGACATCCCTCATTCTTTGAGATCCTGCTTCGGGAGCAAAAGTCAAACTTGATTTTCTTACATCCTGGACCTTGTTCATCAGGTCAAGGGAAAAGGAATCAATACGTAGTGACGGCAAGGAAAGGTTTACCTTGTGCTCTGTTGTGATATCATCGATAAGGTAGTCGCATAAAGGAGACAGATGGGAGTAATCACTTGAGGATAATGATATCAAGGAAATCTCATCATGACCTGTCTGATTTGTCAAATGTTTGGCCTGGCTCTTTAATGTATCAAGACTTTTTTCTCTAACAGGGCGGTAAATAAAACCAGCCTGACAAAAACGACAACCTCTGGAACATCCCCTAAAGAGTTCAAGGACAATACGATCATGGACTGGTTGTAAATATGGAACAATAGGCTTATCTGCATACGCCATATCATTCAGGTCAACGACAATTCTTTTCATAATGGAAGGCTTGGCATTTGGATGATTAGGTGTCATCGCTTGAATGGTTCCATCATCATTGTAAGTAATATCATAATATTTAGGAACATAAATACCTTCTATAGTAAGTAGTGCTTCTAGAAACTCTTCTTTCAGTTGGTTTTTGGGAACCGACTTCTTAAGGTCAGCATATAGGTCCATAACCTCATCCAGACTGGCTTCTCCTTCTCCAATATAAAAGAAATCGATAAAGGGAGCAATTGGCTCAGGATTATAAACACAGGGACCACCGGCACATACGATAGGATCATTTGGGCCTCTGTCGCAGGATCTAAGGGCTAGATTGCTCAGCTTAAGTATATTAAGTATATTGGTATATGACATCTCGTATTGCACAGTAAAACCCAGGAAATCAGACTGATTAACCGGTTTTTGTGATTCAAGAGTAAAGAGGTCAATCTGCTCATCTATGAGGATTTCCTCCATATCTTTCATTGGAGAAAAGACACGTTCACAAAAAGTATCCTCTCTTCTGTTTAATTGATTGTAAAGAATAGACAAGCCCAGATGGCTCATGCCTATTTCATAAAGATCAGGAAAACACAGGGCAAAATGAATATCTGTTTGATCATAATCCTTGATAGCTGCATTGATTTCATTACCTATATATTGAGCCGGTTTTTGTACCGATAACAATAATTGTTTTGGGACTCTAAGTTGTTTCAATTTAATTCCTCCAATTTATGACGGATACTAGTGTGCACTTTATCATAAACCATGGCCGCTGACTTGTCAATTAGGGGCTTAGCCTTGTATTTGATTTCTTTGTATGGTATAAATATAGTTAGGTTATTTTCATGGTTTAAAGTCATGAAATACAAACAGGAGGATATGAGATGCAAAACGCATTTGAAGTTTTAAAAGAACGAGGCTTTATCGAGCAACTTACTCACGAAAAAGAAATTACAGAACTCTTTGAATCCGGCAAACCGGTTACTTTCTATATAGGTTTTGACCCGACTGCCGACTCCCTTACTGCTGGTCATTTCCTTACAGTTATGGCTATGGCCCACTTGCAAAAAGCCGGTCACAAGCCAATCGCCCTAGTCGGTGGTGGTACTGTTCGTGTTGGAGACCCTACAGGTAAAACGGACATGAGAAAAATGCTTGGCGATGAACAAATTGACGCCAATGCTGCTAAATTCAAACAGCAATTATCTAAGTTCATCGACTTTTCAGATGACAAGGCTATTATGGTTGACAACTCTGAATGGTTGCTTAATCTTAATTACCTAGCCTTCCTTAGAGAAATCGGAGTTCACTTCAGTGTCAACCGTATGCTGACAGCTGAAGCCTATAAGTCAAGAATGGAAAAAGGTCTTACATTCCTTGAATTCAACTATATGTTAATGCAGTCCTATGACTTTTTGGAACTAAACAAGAAGTATGGCTGTACGATGCAGCTTGGTGGAAACGATCAATGGTCCAACATCCTTGGCGGTGTCGAACTCATTAGACGTAAGGAGCAAAAAGAAGCTTATGGAATGACTTTTAAACTTCTTACAACCAGCGAAGGTAAGAAAATGGGTAAAACCGAAAAAGGTGCTGTATGGCTAGATCCAGAAAAAACAACGCCTTATGAGTTTTTCCAGTATTGGAGAAATATTGAAGACGTCAAGGTTGAAGAATGCTTAGGGTTACTCACCTTCCTTCCCATGGATGAGGTTAGACGTTTAGGAGCTCTTGAAGGAGCTGAAATTAACAAGGCTAAAGAAGCACTCGCCTATGAGTTAACTAAAATTATACATGGTGAAGAGGAATCTAAAAAAGCACTTGAAGCCTCTAAAGCCCTTTTTGAAGGCGGGAAAAAAGCGGGTTCTATTCCATCCACAGAGCTTGATTCATCTGTTTTTGAAGAAGGTATTGATCCTATCAGTCTTATGAGTGAAGTTGGTATCATCCCTTCCAGAAGCGAAGGTCGCCGCATTATCCAACAAGGTGGTTTCCGTCTTAACGGAGAAAGAATTGACGACCTTGATTACAAGATTACATTGGCTGACTTTAAAGATGGCGAACTTATGATCCAAAAAGGAAAAAAAGTTTACCATCAAGTTGTCATGAAAGGCTAGAATAAGTTATAATAGTTGTAAGATTGGTTATATGGGGATATGACGAATAAGGAGCTGACTATGCTAGAATTCAAATGGGACGACAGTTATTCTGTTGACAACGATGAAATAGATGGACACCACAAAAAACTTATCGCTCTTTTTAACGAGGTTGCAAAACTGGTTGAACAGGATAAGACTGCCCCGCTCTTCTCATCCATACGAGTCATCAGCGAATTGAATGTATATGCCATCTTCCATTTCCAGGAAGAGGAAAAACTTATGGAAACCGGAGGTTATCCAGATTTAGACAACCATAAGGAACTCCATCAGTCATTTATCAAACAGATTGAGAAGTTCAAGGAAGATTACCTCAATAATGATCCCTTGGTCAATTACGAGATATTTAGTTTTCTAAGTGATTGGATTATCAAGCACATTATTAATCAAGACTCTCAATACATGCCCTATATTTAGAAAATTTTCTAGTAAACAAAGACAACCCCTCCATATTAATGGAGGGGTTATTTAGTATGTTTTAGATTTAACTATAATTCGGCCAGAAGATCACAAAGGAATTCATATGTCCGCTTTAGGCTGGAAATACTAACCCATTCATCTGGTGAATGGACCGCCTGCATATCTGGCCCCAAACTGATAGCTTCAATATCTGATCGCTTTTCAAGAAAAACACCTGGTTCCACTCCGGCGTGGAGGGATTTTACAATGGGTTCTTTACCTGTTTTTTCTTTATAGAGAGCAACTGCTTTTTCCAAGAGGACAGAGTCTTTTTTTAATGGCCATTCAGGATATTCAGCTGTTTTGACAAACTCAGCTTTAGTGTAAGAGGCAAATGTTTCCAATATATTGGTAATATGATATTTAAGACTTCTTACACCGCTTCGAATGGCAAAAAGATATACGATATGATCATCTTCTACTGCAATTTTCCCAATATTCAATGATGATTCAACAAAGCCTTCAAGTTCAGCACTCATAGTTTGTATTCCATTAGGAAGCCCCATCAGTAAGAAAATAGCTGATTCCATATCTTGTTCATCAATAACTTCAACATGGTCATCTGAATCAAGGGTATCACTAACAATTTCAATCTCTGGATCAGAAGTTCGATACTCATTGGAAATTTCCTTGCCTAGAATATCTAAGGTCTCATCAAAAATTTCCTCTTCTGCTTCTGGAATAACAACCTGGAAAAATGTTTCTCTTGGAATAACATTATCCTTCTTTCCACCATATATATCCACCAAATGAATATCTACTTTTTCATCAAGTTTACATAATATTCTTCCTGTTAACTTAATTGCATTAGCTCTGCATTTGTCAATTTCAACTCCGGAGTGACCGCCAATTAATTTACGGACAGCAACTTCTTTGAGAAGCATACCGGACATGTTTAATGGTTTTTTCTGAACCGGAAGATTGATGATCGCTTTCAAACCACCAGCACAGGAAATAACAAATTCCCCTTCCTCTTCTGAATCCAGATTTAAGAAATATTTGCCTTTAAGAAGACTTGTATCAAAATTCAAGGCTCCTGTCATACCCACTTCTTCATCAGTAGTCACAAGGACTTCTAGCTCAGGGTGGACCAAAGTCTGATCATCAAGTATGGCCAAACTCATGGCAACAGCTATACCATTATCGGCACCAAGGGTTGTACCGTCAGCAGTAAGGTGGTCACCTTCAATCAGCATAGAAATAGGATCTTTGGTAAAGTCATGAACAGTATCTGCGTTTTTTTCACAAACCATGTCCATATGACCCTGCAAAATAAATCCAGGCTTATCTTCATAGCCTTTGGTAGCCGGTTTGCGTATAAGAACATTCAAAAATTCATCTTGAATGACCTCAAGACCTCTGGCTTTGGCAAAGTCTACAAGAAAGTCGCTGATTGCCTGCTCATTTCCTGATTCTCTCGGAATCTGATTAATGTCATAAAATTGTTTTAGGACATTTTTAGGTTCCAACTCAAAATATGTATTCATGTGCATACCTCTTTCTTGAAGGTTTAATAAGATACCTTCAATTAGTTTTTAAAGCTGTGGATAGGAGCTGGAATTCTACCTTTACGGTTAATGAATTCAGAACATGAGAAATTGTTGACCGGCATAATTGGCGCGTAACCAAGCAAGCCTCCAAATTCTACCATTTCTCCAACTTTTTTTCCTTCAACAGGAATAATACGCACAGCCGTTGTTTTTTGATTGATCATACCGATCGCCATTTCATCAGCAATAATACCAGATATCGTTGAAGCACTGGTATCACCTGGAATAGCAATCATATCAAGACCTACAGAACAAACACAGGTCATTGCCTCCAATTTTTCAAGACTAAGGGCGCCTTTGGTCACGGCACGAATCATACCTTGGTCTTCACTTACAGGAATAAAAGCACCGCTAAGTCCACCTACGTATGAAGAAGCCATAGCTCCACCCTTCTTAACCTGATCGTTTAACAAGGCAAGGGCTGCCGTTGTACCTGGTGCTCCTACATACTCAAGACCCATGGCTTCCAAGATTTCAGCAATAGAATCTCCGACCGCAGGTGTTGGCGCAAGGGATAAGTCAATGATGCCGAAAGGAACATCAAGTCGCTTGGACGCTTCTTTTGCAACCAATTGACCAACTCTGGTGATCTTAAAGGCTGTCTTTTTAATGGTCTCACAAAGTTGTTCAAAATCCGAACCTTTACATGACTCAAGAGCCTTATTGACAACTCCTGGACCACTGACACCTACATTAATGACTTTATCATACTCACTGACACCATGGAAGGCACCAGCCATAAAAGGATTGTCATCTGGTGCGTTGGTAAACACCACAAACTTTGCACATCCAATGGAATCCGCTTCCCGGGTTAAGTAAGCTGTTTTCTTGATCATTTGGCCAATAGTCCTGACCGCATCCATATTAATACCGGTTTTCGTCGAACCAACATTAATGGAGGAACACACATGTTCAGTAACTGCCAAGGCTTCGGGAATCGAGTCCATCAACACAATATCACTTGGTGTTGAACCTTTTTGTACCAAAGCGGAGAAACCGCCGATAAAGTTAACCCCAACTTCCTTGGCAGCCTTATCTAAAGTCTCAGCGATACTGACATAGGAACTGGCACCTGTAGCAGCGGCTGCAATTGCGATAGGTGTTACCGATATACGTTTATTAACAATCGGAATACCATACTCCTTGGATATATCCTCGCCAACACGAACGAGATTCTTGGCACTGGATGTAATCTTGTCGTAAATTTTCTGGTTGAAAGTTTTAAGATCCGATGAACCACAATCCAGGAGACTGATACCCATGGTAATGGTTCTGACATCCAGGTTATGTTCCATGATCATTTGATTGGTTTCAACTACTTCATTTATATGAATCATCTTTACACCGCCTGTCTATATCCTGTGCATGTTATTGAAAATATCTTCACGTTGGAATTGGATACGAACGCCAATGGATTCACCAATAGTTTCCAATGCATCAATAATTTCCTTCACATCTACAGAAGCACGGCTGTAGTCTACAATCATCATCATATTAAACATATCTTGTACAATGGTTTGCGAAATGTCCAGAATGTTAATGTCATGTTCAGCTAAATAAGTACATACTTTGGCAATGATACCAACAGTATCCTTACCTAAAACGGTTATAATTCCTCTTTTCATCTTTTTCCTCCATGGGGTATTGGTTTAAACTGAAGTGTTCACGTTTAATTAAGGATGACAGGTTCGGAATGTATATCTCTTTTTGCAACTATAAGTTTAACCTCAATGTTCTGCTCTTTATATATACGTTTAAGCAGATGCTCCACTTCCAAATAAGCGATATCAGGGTGATTGTTTTCTTTGCTTAAGTGTGCAAGTACAACTGTACCAAGTTGATCGTGGATCACATCTTCAATGAGATTGGATGATAACTCATTGGATAAATGGCCGACATCACTTAAAATGCGTCGTTTTAAGTAATATGGATAAGAGCCGGCCTCCAACATTTTTATATCATGATTGGCTTCCACATATAGGACATGGCAGCCTTTCAAATGATCGATGACATATTGGTCGTAATTACCAAGGTCAGTAACAAGACCAATTTTTTTATTAGCATACGAAAAAGTATAGCATACTGAATCTACTGCATCATGCCAGGTCTTAAAAGGCATTACCTCGATAGAACCGATTGTAATCCCTTTATCAATATCTATAAAGCGGATAAGTTCTGGATCTACCTGCCCTATAGTCTTATAATCTTTCAAGGTATCCCAGGTTTTACGGGTAACATATATGGGCATACGATATCGTCTGGCCATAACTCCCAAACCTTGTATATGATCAGCATGCTCGTGAGTAATGAGTATACCGTCAAGCATTCTAGGGGCCACATCAAGAGCATCCATACCGGCCTTAATACGTTTACCGCTAATACCGGCATCAACAAGTAAATGTGTGTCTTCGTTGCCAACATATATACAGTTTCCACTGCTTCCGCTGGCTATGCTGCAAAGTTGTATCATAGGGTCTCCTATACTACTTTTTCCAGAGTAGAAGAATCAATGGTAATCCTGCCTCGGCCCTCTTGCTTGGAATAATACATGGCATTATCTGCTCGAAGAAGTAATTTTTCTCCGCTTGAGGCTAGTTCTGGATATGAAGATATCCCGATGCTTACATTGATATGAACTTCTTTATCTTCATGGAATAAGGGTTCATCTTTAATATTTTGGTGGAGTTCGTTTACAATTAAAGCGGCATCCTCCATATTGGTATGAGGTAATAAAAGTACAAATTCCTCTCCACCATAACGAAAGGCCATTCCACCATATTTTTTGGCTATATGCATGGTAATTGCCGCAGTAAACTTGATTGCTTCATCTCCGAACATATGACCATAGCGGTCATTTACGGTTTTAAACTTATCAATATCAAACAAGGCAACTACTAAAGAAGAGCCATCCTTGTCAGCTTTTTGGACATATTGTTCTATGTTATCCTGAAGGTATTTACGGTTGTAAATACCAGTCAGTCCATCTTTAATTGCCATATCCTCCATCAAGGCATACATATTGGCATTATTAATGGCAATCGTAATCTGGGTTGCTATACCAGTAAAAAACTGGAGGTTGCTTTCAGTAAACATATCAATGGTTGAATGTTCGGCAATAATTAGCCCATAAGTCAGGGCGTCTCTTAATAAGGGGATTATAGCCAAACTACCAACAGGTCTCTTTCCAATGAAAGGATACTTCTTAGTGACCACCCGATTATTAAGATGTATCTTATCATCTTCAAAGTAGGTTTGTAAACAGCCTTTTTCAACTTTTTCCTTTAACTCATCCAAGTGATTGCCTGGGTGATTGGATTTAACACTATATAGGTATTCCTCATTCCGTTCATCAAAAAGTATAACAGCACAGGTGTCTACACCGATAGTACCTACGATTGCATCAGACACCACCTCCAAAAGCTCCTTGATATCTAAAACAGAGGAAATGTAACGCAATAACTCATTTTGAGTAAAAATCTCTGCAGTCATCTTATTGAGCTTCTTATTGGCTGATAAGAGCTCTGCTTTTTGATTAGCTACTTCATCGTGGATTTTTTTGAATTTGTTCTGGGAAAGCCTTAGTTCTTCATTGGTTTTTGCCGCTTCCCTAAAAAGTCTTGTCTGAAGTTTTACTTTAGCCATCATATCTTCACGATAGTCTTTAAGAATTAAATAGAAGCAATATATGAATATGATGACGATGACAGCCATAATCACAACTTCAATAGGGCCTCCGCCATTTATAATCTCAATGATACATATCAACCCTATGGTGACAGCAACTAAAGCAAAAAGAACTTTTAAGAAAGTCTTATGATTGTTTACCGCACCAATATACAACTCTACAATGATAAGAAGAAGAAATAAGCTCATGGAAAATCTTAACAAACCTACCGTCATAGAACTAATAACTCCCAGCACAAGCAAACTCAGTGATTTGAGAACCATATAATGATACCAGTTCTTATGATATTTTTTGTAATAAAGTATTAAGTTTATTAGTAAGACAACAACAAAGACACCACCACTTATAATAGCCTTTTTTGCGTCTGCCTCTGAAAATCCATAAATAAATAAAATAATGGTCAGCAGGATCATGTTCATATAAAACCTGCTGATTTTTTGTTGAAGAAATAATATTGTTTTCATGATAGCCCCTTAAGTTTATATTATTTCGTATGCCAATATATTTCCAGTTGATCGCCTTCATCAACCTTATCCATATACGAACACCGGTTATTATTTATTTTTGTAATTAACGTACCTTTTGCGCTCGTTCTGTCAAAATCAATGTAATCAAATATATCAATAAACTTGAACTGGTCTTTTCCACTCAAAAGGACATGTTGGCCATTTACTGACAATTGAATACCCATACCTGAATCCGGCTCTTGATTTTCTTTTTTTGTCTCAAAAGGCCTTTCTATGGTTTGGTTTTGTTTCAAATGGTCAGACTTATCCAGTAATGATGCCTCGTCCATAAATGTCACTATTTGGTCGCCGAAGTCATAGTTGGTATGACCGGAGGCTTCTTTTTCATTGACGAAAATATGGGTGTAGGTTTCGTTACGGTCTCTCAACAAATCTTCAAGATAAGGTTTATGTATTTCTATACTATCACCTTCAGAGATACGTTTAAGAGAAGAGGATTTTTGCTTATTACATAGGATACTTGCTTCTACAATGACTTTTTGGCCATTAATATAGATATAGGGGTCACCCATAATATCCTTTATATATATTTCTGGTTCCTTACCATCAACAGCAGGTATCAGGTTAATATAATCATGCATTGAAATAGGTGTTAAAAGATCAGCTTCTTTTTGATTGACATAAATCTTTGCCGCTTGACCGATATTGCCCTTTACTTCTTTTTTCTGACCATCCAGTTCATAAGTCAGGCCTTTTCCATATTTACTAATGAAAGTCTTTGGATCAATTCCCTTTAGTGCAACAACATCCATAACCTTAAGTCGGTTGGTATTGAAGATACGGATGGATTCGTCATTTAAAAAGACTTCAACAAAATCATGGGCATTATTATGGATACCCGTCAAACATATGCCAACTGGAGTAACATATTCAGGCAACTTTTTGAAATCATTATCTAGAACTTCGACATGACTAAGTACATCCTTTCCGCGAAGTGCGACGCGTTCCGGAGCAAGTCCAATCTCACTGGCCAGAAGACCGTCAAATCCCTTTATCCTTCCTCCGCCACCTACTACAAATACTGCGTTTGTTGGATGTCCACCATTAAGCTCAATAATCTTACCTGCAATGTTTTTAGCTAAGGTTAAATTGGCCTGGCTCATAATTTGACGGACATGTTCCAGCTCAACCGTCTGTTTAAGTCCAATAGCATCTTTAAAGGTAACTGTTTTTGCCTTGCTGGATGCTTTAATCTTTATCTTTTCAGCGGTTTTAAAATCAACCAAATATTCATGGACGATACTCTCTGTCACTTCGTCACCGGCATATGGTATCATACCATAAGCTATAATACTGCCACCCTTGGTAATTGCAATATCACTTGTCCCTGCTCCAATATCAATGAGTGCGATATTTAGAAGCCTGTAATTCTCAGGGATGGCCACTTCAATGGCAGCAATAGGCTCCAAGGTTAATGAGTATACTTCTAAGCCCGCCTTTTCAACGACCTTATATAGGCTTCCCACAACTTCAGCTGGCAGAAAGGTACTTAAGACATCTGCTGCCATGGTTGAACCCTTATGACCTTCCAGGTTCTTCATCATAAAGTCGTTCAAATAATAATTGGTTACGGAGTAACCAACACAATAAAAAGGTAGTGTATCATCTGCATCAACATAATTGATTTGATGCATGGCCTTTTCCATCCCCTGCAGCTCAAGGGATAAAATCATATCCCGGTCGATTTCAACCTTATCGTCAATTTCAGTTTCTATATGTGTCTCTAAGGTTTTTAGAACGCGACCTGCTGCTGCAATACATACCTTTTTCAGTCTTCTATTAAGTTTTTTCTCAAGGGCTTCTTTAACTTCAGTAATGGTTTTTGCCACTTGATCAATGTCATGAATCTGTCCATCTAACATGGACCTTGTCTCATGGAGCTTTACATGAGAAGCAAGAATTTTGAATCCGGAGTTCTCTTTGATACCGACGATACCAACGATACTTCTAGTACCAATATCCAGACCAAATATCATATTATCACTAATATATTCCATATTAACACCTACCTGTACTATACTATAACATAATTCCAGTCATTATTCACGATGTGATTCAATGAAAATCATCGAATTGGTGTGAATGACCTAAAATCATAATACTGATTGAAAAAGGTTGAACTTGGCGCTCCATTCACTTGATTATGGACAAAGAACCCATTTTCCAAATAACCTAAGGGGATAATCGGCAATTCATCACTCACTATTCGGGTAATATTTTCCAACTGCCGATAGTATTGGTCATCAAGAAGAACTTTGTAGTAAGTATTTATCAGTCCGTTGATATTCGGGCTGTCAAAGCCCCCATAATTCAGATGGCCTTCCGAATCGAATACTTGTCCGAGATTGGGAAGAATGCCAGTCCGTATGCTTCCGATATACATATCAAAATCTTTTGTCTCCAGCCGCTCCAAATACGAATCAGGGTCAAGGCCTTGAATGTTGAAACGTATATAGTCATCTTCCATATTATCTCTTAGAACATTTGCGATTTGACTTTGATACCAATCAGCCTCATTATAAATTATTGTGAATAAAGGTTTTTGATAATCAAAATATATATATTGACTCCTTAATGTCTTTAGAAAGTCAATCTTATCAACAGCTTCATACTGAGTAATATAATAAGACGAATCATCATTATTGCCATAATATTCATCCATTCCACTTACAAATACATGATTTGAGGGTATCGGTAAAACCACCGAAGACAGGTGACCCAGGAAGCATACTTCCTTTATGGTATCATAGGGAACCGAAGCTGCCATTAACTGCCTGTAACTAAGGTCTTTTAAGTATCTGTGTTGGTGATTAAATCCGATAAAATAGTAATATGGACTGTCATAAGTGTACTGCCCAATATTTCGATCATCTGAGAACATGGTCCATTCTGTTTTTGCCGGAGCATAAAGGTCAATTCTCTTGCTTAAAAACATAGAATACTCATCTTCAGGAAGTCTGACAATATTAATATTTATATAGTCAGAAGAAGCATCTGATATACTATGGTCACTTCTTCGGAGTTTTAAATAAAGCATCTCCTGAAAATCATAATAAGCATAATCACCTGTTCCCACCGGCACCATATTATCATAGGTATCACCTGCAACATAGGCATTGGAAATGATAGGAAAAGTTAAGCTATAGAGATTATAATAATTGATAGACTTGAATTTAACATCAAAGGTTTTATCATCCCTAATTGTAATTGTATCGATATAGTCAAGTGCATAACGATACCCGGATTCCTGATGGTCTCCAATATACTCAAAACTGAACAAAATATCATCAGACACAAGAGCAAGACCATTATGAAAAAGTGATTCGCCTATATAAAAGCGAAATACCCTTTCGGAAATTTTTTCGTAGCTTTCTATACAACCATTAACAAGGCTATAATCTTCTTCAACATAAAAGATAGGCTCGTAGATGAGTTTAAGAGCCTGATCTACACTGTAGGAAACGCCGTCAAGGGGATTCAAAGAGTCAGGATTTTCCATGGACAATTCGATCGTATCCTTAATGTATTCTGATTCAGGCAGTGTAATGATTTCTTTTGTATTAACTTCTTTTTCCTCGTATAACCGTTCAAGGTTGTAATTGGCTATTTGTTCAATAGCAGAACAACCATTTAATATGAATAAGCTTACAAGAGTTATGCATAATAAACTTTTAATTTTCATGTTTCTTAAACTTTCTAATAATATCAAATAAATAGTCGTAGGTTTTATCATCCATACGCTCTGTGTTCAGGGTCAAATCAGCATGGTTCCTAAAATAATCATCAGCTTTCTGTGCCTTGATCAATCGGTCTGCACTATGATGAGTCATGCCTCTTCCCTTCATTAAACGTTCTCTACGAAGGGACTCAGAAGCTTCAAAATAGATAACCAAATCACTTAGCCGATCAATCCCGATTTCTATTAATGCTGCCCCTTCCAAAATAATATAATCAGTGGAATAGGCATCACATAATTCTTTCACTTTGCTGAATATCCATGGATGGGTTATCTTGTTTAACTTTGTCAGTTCATCACTGTCAGAAAACACAATCTCACCCAACTTCTTTCGATTAACTCTACCATCAGTATCAAAAACCCAATTGGAAAAGGCAACTTGTATGGAGTTTTTGACCTCTTGTGCCATTAGGGCTTGATGACCGATTTTATCTACTTCTATAACCCTAATACCTAGTCCATGATCTTTGGCTAAGCCGGATAAACGATTGAGTATTGTTGTCTTACCACTTCCTGCCTTGCCGATAACAGAGATAATTCTTGGCCTTTTGTCGTATGAAGGAACCATTAGCCTTTCACCTCATACCAATTATCAGCAGAATGGGCATCGACAGTTAATGGTACTAATAGAGATGCTGCAGATTCCATTTCTTCTATAAGTACACTTAGGGCTTTTTCTTTTTCTTCAAGAGGTGATTCAATAATCAGTTCATCATGAACCTGTAATATTAATTTGGATGCCATTTTTTCTTTTCTCAGTCGATCATAAACCTTAATCATAGCAATTTTTATAATATCTGCTGCCGACCCTTGAATAGGTGTGTTCATGGCTATTCTCTCACCACCCTGTCTTTGCATATAATTGCTGGAACTGAGTTCAGGAATAACCCTTTTACGGTTATACATGGTGGTTACAAATCCATCTTCATACGCTTTGGCTACTGTCAAATCCAGGAAAGCCTTGACCTTAGGGTATTTTTCAAAATAGGTCTGAATATACTCTCTGGATTCAGCTATTGGTATATTAAGATCACGACTGAGTCCATAATCACTGATACCATAGACAATTCCGAAGTTAACAGCTTTTGCGGTTCTTCTCATTAATGAGTCAACCTGGTCAAAAGGAACGTGGAAGACCTGGGAAGCCGTCATGGAATGAATATCCAAGTTCTTCTGATAAGCTTCAATAAAGGTATCGTCTTCAGAAATATGGGCTAAAACACGTAACTCAATCTGGGAGTAATCCGCATCGATAAAAACGTGTCCATCAGCAGGAACAAAGGCCTTACGAATCAAACGTCCCTCTTCTAAACGAATCGGAATGTTCTGAAGATTAGGATCTGTGGAACTTAATCTTCCGGTACTGGCAATCGTTTGATTGAATGTTGTATGAATCTTTCCATCCTCCAAAACAAAGGGGAAAAGACCATCGGCATAAGTTGATTTCAGTTTGGTTAACTGCCTATACTGAAGGATTTGATTAATAATCGGATCTTTATCCTTAAGTTTATCCAGAACATCTGCATTGGTTGAGTAACCGGTTTTAGTTTTTTTGACTACCGGAAGTCCCATAACCTCGAACAGAATTTGGCCTAGCTGCTTTGGCGAGTTGATATTGAAGGTTTCTCCAGCAAGTTCGTAAATATTGGCTTCCAGGACTTCAATTTCTCGTCCCAGTTGATCACTCAAATCCTTTAGGACTTTTGTATCGACATGAATACCTTCTTTTTCCATTGCATACAAAACTTTTAACAATGGTTTTTCCAAGGTATTATACAGCTCCATTACATTGTCCTCGACTAGGGCATCAGAAACCGGTTTATATGCATCATAAATAATCGACACAGCTTGTGCCATATAATTATGTCTCTCCTCTTTTTTCAGAGAAGCAAAGGCAATTCTTTTCTTACCCTTACCCAGCAACTCATCCAAATCATGAAGGGTAATGTCTGTATAGGCAAGTCCAAGGTCCAACAAAGGATATGAACCTTTGTTTGGCTTGGTAAGGTAATACATCAAATGTAGGTCTTCAATATTTGAGGGAATCTGGTCTTCTCCAACTTTTAAGTCATGTAGAAATCGCTTGAAATCATAGAAAAGGGTTTTATCCGATTCACCAATTAAAGCCAGTATCTCCTTGTCAAAAGTCATGAGATTCATGATCATATCCTGTTCGAATACATAACATGTAAAAGCCTTTTTAACCATACCCGCCAAGGCGAAAACCTTATAGTTATCTTCTATATAATGATAAAATCCTATTTGATTATTCTTAGCCAGAATTTTACCCTTTTCAAAAAACTCATTGAAATCATTGAAGCTGATAAATTCAACGTTTTTAGCACTTTCTGTCTCTTCTATTTCTGCAAAATCAAACCGGGACAGAAGACGGGTAAAATTAAGTTCTTTAAAAAGTTCAAAGGCATCTTGATTAAGATAATTATCAATAAGCATATCGGAAAAATCAAGGGGAATCTCACAGTCCCTCTTAATCGTCGCCAAGTCTCTACTCATAAAGGCTAAATCTTTATTCTCAGCCACTTTGGTCTTTGTCTTACCAGGTAATTCATCCACATGCTCGTAAAGCCCTTCAAGGCTTTGATATTTAATGATAAATTTGTGGGCTGTCTTCTCGCCTATACCTGGGATGCCAGGTATGTTATCAGAAGAATCACCCATCATGCCTTTAACATCTATAAACTGACTTGGAGTAAAACCATATGCGTCCACAAATTCCTTAAAATCATAATGTTCCGTAGTTGTCTGACCGCCTTTGGTTCTTGGAATTGATACTTTGGTTTTATCACTTGCCAATTGCAGGAGGTCCCTATCACCTGAAAGGACGGTAACCTGACCAAATTTTTCAAAATTCAGGCTAAGGGTTCCAAGTATATCATCCGCTTCTATGCCATCTTCCTGATACTGACTGATCCCCATAGTCTTTAGTACGTCTTTAACCAGAGGCATCTGTTCTTTTAGCTCTTCAGGCATTCCCTTTCTGTTCCCCTTGTATTCTTTATATTCCAGGTGCCTAAAAGTTGGCGCTTTTGAATCAAAAGCAATAAGTACATGACTCGGTTTTTCTGAGTCAATAGTTCTAAGCAATATATTTATAAAACCAAAAACAGCATTAGTGTACCGACCTTTCGCATCTGTCAATAATGGCAGACCGTAGAAAGTTCTGTTCATAATGCTGTTCCCGTCAATGAGTAATAATTTTTCCATATGTAACTCCTTTTAGTGCGGATAAGTAAATTATAATATTATCCTGTTTGTTTATCATTATAACAAACTTCCACCTAAAAGGATACTCTTAAAGCCTTAATTATTTCTTAAGAAACCGATAAATCAGTATAGCTAAACCTCCTACGAGCCCAAGCCCACCAATAATCCAAATGAAATTCTTGGACGAAGGCTCTTCTTGGCCATTTCCATTTAATGAAATACTATTACCAGTCTTTATACCCACTTCATCCTTCTTGTCTTTAGAATCATTAGTTAGGGTAACTTCCGATTCAGATCCACTGTCTTTTTGACTTGCCTCAGAAGTGTCTTCCTCGACCCCTGTAACACTTCCTGCTTCACTATCCCTATCCAGTGTATCTAGAGAGGTCGAACCATCCATTTCCACATCATCTTCATTCATCGTATAAGAAGACTCTTGGCTTATGATACCGGATTCGTTTTCTTCCACTTGTTCTTCTGAAGCTTCTGACGTCCTACTTTCCATAGGTTGATCCAACGAGTCTTCACCACTAGTTTCCATAGCAGCGTCTTGGGTTTCAGCTTCCTCATCAATGGTGCTTGCTTCCATTTCAACTGAAACAGTCTCTTCCTCAGACGCTTCAACGGTCTCAGCCATGTCAAATGATACAGCTTCTGTGGCTTGGCCAGCAGTTTCTTCAGAGGCTTCTTCTGTGGTTTCTTCACTAAAGGAACTTTCATAAGCTTCTTTCGACTCAGTTTTATTTTCGCTGATGGTCATCTCTCCGGTGCTTTCTGTAGCTGCTGTTTCGTCCTTGGATACATAGGAGGATTCAAACCAGTCATTGCCTTTTGTGAGTCCAACTACGCTTAAGAGTATAACAAATACAAGCATTGCAGCGACATTCATATAAGATTTGTAACGGATATAAAAAGCTTGCTTTTTAGGACTGTCTGCTTGATGGATTTCTGACTTCAATCTTCCCATCATGTCTTCATGGAAATGTTCAGGCAAGTCGATGTCATCAAGATTAAACGCTTCAGCCATGTCTGCATACAAGTCAAATTCTTCTTTACAGGTCTTACATGTTTCAATATGCTTTTCAACAGCTTGTTTTTCTGAATCACTACATGATCCGTCATGATATAAAGCAATTAGTTCTTGTATTCTTTCATCATTGCACTTCATGGTTTACCTCCTTTCTATTTATTAGACGTATTAAATCAAATTTTGTTCCCTAAATTCCAGCAAAACATTTTTTAATGCCTTTCTGGCTCTGGCCAAACGGGATTTGACCGTTCCCAGACCAATATCCAACTCTTCAGCAATCTCATCATAGGATTTGCCTTCGATATCTTTCATCACAATAATGTCTTTTTGATCTTCTTTAAGCTCATTTAAGGCCTGCCAGACAAGGTTTACCTCTTCCTGCCTAAGGACGGACTGTTCAGGTGTATCACTGGAATCCTTGATTTCCATTTTGATATCTTCATCATCATGAATGGATTTGTCTGAAGACATCTCATGATTCATCCGACGTTTCATCTTCCTGTATTCATCAATTGCCGTATTTGTGGCCAATCGATAGAGCCAGGTGGAAAAAGCAGAGTCAAACTGAAATTGGTTTAACTTGTGGTAAACCTTGATACAGATTTCCTGTGCTACATCATAGGCATCCTGTTCATTCTTGAAAACCTTAAATCCGATCGCATAGATCTTCTTCTCATACTTCAAGATTAAACTCTCAAAAGCCTGATGGTCGCCTGAGATTGCTTTCTCTATTAACTTTTTTTCCAGCTGATCCAAGTGTACACCCCCTTCCCTGGTTTTTAAATCTAAGTCATTATAGCATATTATCTAATATGTTGCATTATTTTCATATTAAGGTTTGAAAATGTAATGAATTTCGATGGGACAGTTGCGGGTATGGGGCACCTAGTGGCCGGGAGGGTGATACCCAAATGTGATGATACTTATCATAATGCAACAATTCTCAACACATTCGTGAATCAAAACCCAGCCACCAGGACCCCATACCCACACCTTGTATTTGAAACTCACCAGTTTAAAATCTTAAATAGATAAGTATGATGCAACATATTGGGATAATTGAAATGAAAAACTTGGTAACTTTAAGTAATAATACTAATTGAGTTTTTATAAGATTTTCATCTGTAGATGATTCAAGATGACTTGTACTGCTAAGTTCTCACTACAACTAATCAAAACCCAGCGCAGCGCCGGTTGCACTACCTATCTTGTCATCTATTTTATTTTTGTCTCTTAGGTAGTGACAGGTTGGTGGGTTGCATGTCCTGGCTTGTGGGCTTTGAATCACGAATGTGCTATTACCTACAGATCTATAGTAGTCTATAGCACATTTGGGAGTCACCGCCCGCGAGATAGGAGCTTGCAGCCTGCCAACCGTCCCAATCCAAAACACTTACAAAAACAAAAAAGGTTGTACCAACAAAAGTCAGTACAACCATAGGCTGCGGATAGTGGGAGTCGAACCCACACGATGTCACCACCGCAGGATTTTGAATCCTGTGCGTCTGCCAATTCCGCCATATCCGCATGTTACCATATTAATTTCCCTGCCAGGTGACAGTGACAGGCATTAAAAATGCGAGTTAAACTCGCCAAACCCATAAAGGTTACTTCGTATAATGCGGATAGTGGGAGTCGAACCCACACGATGTCACCACCGCAGGATTTTGAATCCTGTGCGTCTGCCAATTCCGCCATATCCGCATTTGAAGCTTTTATATAATAACACACGATTTTTCAAAAAGCAACACTAAATTCATACTTTCTTAAGTATGTTCTGGTATAGAAAAAAATCCTATAAAAAAGACCGCTGGTAGCGGTCTGTTCTCTTACATGTACTTTTTATTTCCCCACATGTTACATTTCTTCAATTCCAGATAGTCATTATAGGCTTGTTCCAGAATCTGTTTTTCGTTTGGGAATTTAAGTAAGTGGTATGCCTCATGGAATTTGTAGTATCCAGAGTCCACGAAATATTCCTCTTTTTGTGGCTTGCTATAATAATTATAGGCTTTCATTAGATACCAATGCACGTATTTAACAACAGTATCGTTGGCAACCCTAAAGGAATACTGACTTTTGCCAATATATTTAATTATATTACCTTTAACACCTGACTCTTCGTTTACTTCTCGGAGTGCAGTGTCTTTATACTCTTCTCCTTCTTCGACAGTTCCTTTTGGAAGGACCCAGCCTTCGTATCTGCCCTTATAGTTTTTATAGAGTAATAAAATTTTCCCTCTATGGATTACCACCCCGCCACAGCTTACAGCTTCTTGCATAATGTATGCCTCCTTGTAATGGGTGCTAATCTTGTAAGATTTCTTAACTAAGAGTATACAATCTTTTAGTCGGGAATACAATAGTTATTTAATCGTTCAAATAATAATCAAAGAGCTCTTTTGCAATAGGAACACTGTTAGCGCTTGAAGAACCTGCGTTTTCAACAATAACTGCTACAACAATCTCAGGCTTGTCATAAGGAGCAAATCCAACAAACCATGCATGCGTATCGCCAAACGGATTTTCAGCAGCTCCTGTTTTTCCTGCTGCCTTATACTGTTCAGAAATCAAACCTTTCCCTGTTCCCTCTTCCACTACAGCCAGTAAATATTCTTTCAGAAGGCTGGTATCTTCCGCCTGGAATAAGGTCTCCGAGCTCTTTGGCAAGGTTTTTTCTGTTTGATCTCCAAAAGGATTTTTTATTTCTTCAACCATATAAGGCTCCATAAGCAGTCCACCATTAGCAATAGCAGAAAAAATCAAAAGATTATGTAGTGGCGTAATTAAAGTCTCACCCTGTCCGATAACGGTTTCCGCTCTTAATTCAGGGCTTATGGTCTCAGGTAAGACGAAGGAAGAGGTTTGATGATAGTATGGATATGGTAATTCTCTGTTAAAAAGAACTGAATTGGCTAAAGCTTCCAGTTGATTCATATCAATACCTTCTCCCATTGTGGCGAAACTGGTATTACAGGACTGGGCAAAAGCATCTTTTGCATCAACACGACCATGGGCGGTATCTCCATAACATGAAAAGAATTTATTGCCGAAAATATCCTTTCCTTTACAAAAATAATTAAAGTCCTCCCCATGCTCATGGATATACTCCAAAAGAGTCAGCGCTTTAAAGGTCGACCCAGGTGGATACAAACCTTGAGTTGTACGATTCAAAAGCTCACCCTGATCACTGTTAAGAAGTTCATCATAGTGGCTGATAATTGTATTAGGATTATAATCAGGTTTGGAAACCATAGCCAGAATTTTTCCTGTAGACGGTTCCATAGCTATGACCGCTCCTTTCCTGTCACCTAAAGCATCATATGCAATTTCCTGAAGGCCATGATCTAAGGTTAAATAGACATCACTGCCTTCGTCTTCTTTACCGGAAAAAGCCCATTCCAATTGCTCCAGGAAATTAAAATGAGGATTTAACAAATCCACATTGAGATTGGCCTCAATACCTGTCTTTCCTATTTGTGAATAACCGACAGCATGAGCATACATCGGCCCATATGGGTAGTATCTGGCTATCTCGTCACCATCATAGGCAGAATAGGCCAAAGTTTTACCACTGGCATCATAGATAGAACCGCGTAATATATTCTCTTCGATTTGATCCAAACGGCTGTTGTAGGCATTTAACCTAATCTGATCACTATCTACAACCAGAAAATATAAGAGATAGATGATCAAACAAGTGTATAAAAAGACCATAATTCCTTTAATGGTAATGATTGTATGGGCCCTGTACTCCCGTCTTTTTAGATGATGCTTGGCCTTGGTTATGGATTCAATAATCCCGACAGACAGGATTGTTGCAATCAGGGATGTGCCGCCATAGGAAACAAAGGGCAAGGTGACGCCCGTTAAAGGAATCAATTTTATGACCCCTCCAATAATCAGAAATCCCTGAAAGCCAAACATAACGACCAAACCAACTCCTACATAGGCATTGAAGAGGCTGTAGGTCTTTTGGCATTGACTTAAGAGGGTTATGATAAGGATAAGATATAAAAGTATAAGTAACAGGGCAAATACCGAACCAAATTCTTCTCCAACTGCAGCATAAATAAAGTCCGTTGTTACTACAGGTATCTTGTTTGGCTGGCCCAAGGTCAGACCCGTTCCCATCCATTTACCGGATGCAAATGCAAAGAGCCCCTGGGTTACCTGGTAACCTTCTTTATCTATATAAGCCCATGGATCCTGCCAAGCATATACCCGGGTCCTGACATGAGAAAAAAGGATATAGGCAATATAGCCTCCTCCACACAGGGCGGCTAATTGGGCAAAAGACATCCAGCGCTTACGGGAATACATATAGGATAAAACCATATAGAGGGAAAAGAATAAAAGGGCACTGCCCAGATCCCTTTGATAAACCAGAATTAGAACAATAATGCCGCTAACTGCTGAACCAATGGCAAAATCGAAGAATTTATATTCTTTCTTAAAAGCTGAGGCCAAATAGAAAACAAAGGCAATTTTAACAAACTCAGAGGGCTGAAAAGAAAAATCACCATATGAGAACCAATTAGTTGCCCCGTTTGTTGTTGAGTTGACGATTAGAAGCAATCCAATAGCCACAACCATATAAACATAAGTCATCCGGCTAAAAAAATGGATTTTGTTGACGATGAAACCAATAATAAGCATAATAACAAAGCCTAAAAGAGCCAACATATTATGTTTGACCGAGAGGTCTGGTGACAATCTATGAAGCATAAGGGATCCAACAAGGTGCAACATGGCTATGATATGCCAAATAACCGGTTCCAAGAAATGAATATAATGACTAATCCAGCCAAAGCAAAAGAGAACCATAGCATTTAAGGCAATAATCCGAAGACTGGTTTCTGTATAGCCTTTACTTGCTATGATAGAGCCATGGCCTATAAGGGCCATGGCAATTAATATCACCTTGGATATAAGGAGGGATCCTCCATCACCACTTGAAGACAACTTATATTTAATCAGTACATGCATCATAAAAAATATTAAGAGTAATACCATGATGTAATTCATAAACACTTCCATGTTTTCACCTATAAGACACCACGTTTGTAATGTCCCCTCGTATATAAGTCCTGGTCAAAATCTTTGAGCACCACACCACCATGCTCATCTAGAACTTTTTTCATCTCGTCACCAGATTCTGATGTAAATTCCAAACGCAAAACCCCGGCATTAACTTTTTGATCCAGCAGATATAAAGCTTTGGAATTATAAATGGTGTTGTAACAAAAATCACAATGACAAAAGACCTCTTGTTTCTCTCCCTTTCGGTCTTCAAGAACCAAGCGATGTCCATCAGAAGATTTCTGACATTTTTTGTATCTTGTTCGATACAGGCAGTTGGCAGCATTCATCAAGGGACTTCTACCATAAATCAGAACTTCAACTTCTGTGGACTTACTTCCTATTTGACGAATAGCCTGACGATTAAGTTCCAGACTTCCTGTGACTCTTAAGGCACCTAAGCCTTTATATGCCTCAACGGCTGGTTCATTAAAGACATGCAAGTTATAATCTGTACAAAAAACCTTGTTAAAATCTCTGGCAATCTTGATTTGACCTAAGGTGCGGATGAGAAAACCGTCATAGAGGATTGTATCAATATCTTGGAGTTTTTTCATTAGAATCTCATTATATTGATGAAATAGGACATGAGGCAAGGCAAGATAAACACTAAATTCCGGTAATGACTGTTTAAGTTTTTGACTCTCATGCAATATATGTATAAGAGCCTTAGCTTGGATATCATTCACATCAAGGTAAAGAAATCCTATCTGAGATCCCAAGGTCTCCCCATGATTTTTGCACCATTCAAATAGAGTTTCCCATTGTTCCACGCTCTTAATTAAATAGGAAAATTGATGGCAATTATCTTGACCTTCCCTTTTTGCACTTCCAGTCTCCATACCTTGGTCAGATTCTCTTGGCCCTGGTAAAGTTTTATGAAGGCTATATTCAGTTAGACTTTTCCCAGGCCTTTGATAGGATTCAAGAATTTGCCTCTTTAACTCATCACAAATTTGTCTTCGGAGTTGATTGAGCTCACTTAAGGGTATGAAAATCGATTCATCACCAAGAAGGGTCAAATCTCCAATAACAAAAGCAGTATCTCCTAACTTGGCCAACTGCTTACGGATGGATTTGTGGTCTGTAGGCCTATTTGCGGCAACTTGAACAGTAGACCCTTGAAGGACAACTGTATACCTATCCATATAGCTTCCAATTACTTGAAGAGGTTCATCTATAAAAGCCATTACCGTGTAATCGATACTTAACAGTGGTGAATGATAGTCCCTGAATTTCTCCAGTAATTTATGGTCCCTGATCCTATAGACCTTAAGACCAGGATGCCCTTTAATAAAATCAGTATTAATCAAATCTCCTTTATTGGTAAACAGTTGTTTAGTCATATAAATCTCATCTGCATCATGATCCAATTGGAAGGCATAGGTCATCAATTGACCGGGAACGTGTATTTCCAAAAGGTCTTCTTTTGAAACCGGCTGATCCAGATCAATAGTCAGGCCCTTTTTGTAGCTAATACTTCCAACTTCAAGACCCAAGTTTTTTCCATGGTCATAGGATATCATTTTGTCCGAATTATGCTGTTTGTAATATCCCTCAGTAAAATGTCCACGGTTAAAAAGCTGATTAAGGATTTCTATATCCTGACTTGAAACCTTATAGTCTTTAACTCGATTATCTTCTAATAAATTCAAAGCCAGGTCACGGTATTTTTTATATATGCTGACTGCTGCATATACATATTCAGGACTCTTCATACGCCCTTCAATCTTAAAAGAGTCTATACCTGCTTCAATGAGGTCGGGTAATATACCTAAGGTCATTTGATCTTTAGGGCTTAAGAAATATGCCTTTTCATCATCAATTGTATAAGCCATCCTACAGGGCTGAGCGCATTTCCCCCTGTTACCGCTTCGACCACCGTACAAACTGGACATAAGACAGCCACCAGAATAGCAGTAACAAAGAGCTCCGTGAACAAAGGCTTCAATTTCAATCTCTACCTGGTCCTTGATTTTCCTAATGTCCATAAGACTACACTCTCTGCTGAGGACAACCCTGTCAAATCCAAGATTCTTGGCTAAACTGACATCCTCAACTGAATGAAGGTTCATCTGGGTCGAACCGTGAACAACCAAGTCAGGTTGATGGTCAAGAATGAGTTGATAGACACCCATATCTTGAATAATGACCGCATCAACCTTAATATCTACAAGGCTTTGAAGAACCTGTAACAGGTCCCGGATTTCAATATCTTTTACCAAAGTGTTAAGGGTATAATAAATCTTCACATCAAAAAGATGAGCATAATCAACCATATCCCCCAGTTCTTCAAAAGAAAAATTGTTGGCATATGATCTTGCTCCAAAATCTTTTCCGCCTAAATATAAAGCGTCACAGCCTGCGGCTATGGCGCTATAAAATGCTTCCTTAGACCCAACAGGTGCCAGGATTTCAGGTATTGGGTTTTTATTCATATCACATGGAATTTTGTTCGAACAACTCAATATATTCGTCCAATTCTTTCTTATAGTGGTTAATATCGTTTTCCAGCTTGTCAATTTCCTGATCTTTCTGATCAAGTTGACCTTGTAACTTTTCCATTTCCAGACGAAGACTTGCCATTTCATCTTTAAGTTTGGCTTCCATATCCTCGTTTTCCTCTGTCTGGGTTTTCATCTTAAAATAGTCATCGGCAATATTAATAGCCAATAATACTGACTGAAGTCTGGTATTAAGCTTCTTGCCGTTATCCGAACTTCTGACTTCGTCCATTTTCTTGTTCATATATAATGCTACACGTTGCAGGTATTCTTCACTCTCATCACCGCTTAATGTATAAACATTTCCGCCAATGAGAACCTTCGATTCGTTTTTCAAGCTGTAATCCCCCTTACCTATTGGATTTATTCTCAATTAATATCATTATAGCATAACCTTTTGACCTTATCTATCCTAATAACAAAGATGTCATATTCTTGTAATTAAGACAATAAATTCTTGTAATTCAGTCCTGACAGTGTATCCTCAGGTTCCATGGTCCATCCAACCACCATGGAATAATCATTATGGCCACCTAGAACGACCTGGTCCCGATCTTCAGGATTCACCTCATTATAGAGGGTGTAATCCACCTTTTTCTTTCTGGAAATTTCGAAGAAACACATTTTGACCAACCTCACCAATTCATCGGTTTGTCCCTGTACAATGAAATTTGTTTTTCCCTGGTCAACCAGTCCAGCAAGATTTTGTTTAAATGTCGTTCTTACAGAAGCAATGGTGTCAAAACACTCAGAGATATGTTCAACATGAAGTTTATTCTTAAATTCCTGGCCTTGGGATGTCAGTACATAGTCTACTTTTCTAGCTGTATGTTTGACCACTTTCAAAACACCCTCATCTTCAAATGTTTGAATCATATTGTTAACCGTACCAAGACTGACATCCAAGAGTTTAGAAAGTTGTCTCTGGCTGTAATCGGACTCTTCCGTCAATAGATTCAAAAGCTTTAATTCTTTTGTCATCCTTCCTCCTCCTTATGTATACCAAAATGTTTATAACAGAAGTCGGTAACCACCCGACCTCTTGGTGTCCGGTTAATGAGACCCAATTGAATTAAATAGGGTTCATAAACATCCTCTACCGTGTCGGATTCCTCACCAATGGTAGCTGCCAAAGTATCCAAGCCAACCGGACCACCACCATACTTATCAATCATAGCCATTAGCATCTTACGATCACTTTTATCAAGTCCCAGGGGATCAACATCCAAGAGATCCAAGGAGTGCTTAGCCACTTCTTCCGTAATGACTCCATCATATTTAACCTGGGCAAAGTCTCTAACCCTTTTGAGCAAGCGATTGCTAAGTCTAGGCGTCCCTCTTGAACGAAGGGCAATTTCATGGGCTCCCTTCTCATCAATATCAACATCCAAAACATGGGCACTGCGTTTGACGATAGTAGCCAATTCTTCAGGTGTATAGAATTCCAACTTATTAATAACTCCAAATCTGTCTCTAAGGGGGGAGCTGAGCAATCCAATTCTCGTAGTCGCACCGACCAAAGTAAATTTTGGCAAGTCCAGACGAATGGATTTAGCCGCCGGGCCTTTTCCAATCATAATGTCGATGACAAAATCTTCCATAGCAGGGTATAAAACTTCTTCAACCTGACGATTTAAGCGGTGAATTTCATCAACAAAAAGAAGATCCCCTTCCTGTAAGTTGTTAAGGATTGCTGCCATATCTCCCGGCCTTTCAATAGCCGGACCTGATGTAATCTTTAAATTAACATTCATCTCATGACCAATAATGGATGCCATGGTCGTCTTACCCAACCCTGGAGGACCATATAAGAGTACATGGTCTAAGGGTTCTTTTCGTATTTTGGCAGCCTCTATAAAAACTTTTATATTTTCTTTGGCTTTCCTTTGGCCAATATAATCTTCGATGCGTTGGGGTCTTAGGGAGGTTTCAATATGTAAATCTTCCTCAGTCATTTGATTGGTAATCAGTCTTTTTTTCATGTCTGCTCCTTCAGTTATTCTCTAGCCAGATTACCAAGGGCTTCCTTAATAATCTGTTCTGTTGATTCATGTTTACGGACATGTTTCACTGCATTTAGACTTTCTGTTTGAGAATATCCAAGGGCAGTTAAGGCCATCATAGCTTCTTGCACAAAAGATGAGGAGGATTCAAGTGTCATTTCATCATCTGTTAATGAGTCCAAATCAATGGCTTTTAGTTTATCTTTTAGTTCCAGGACTAATTTTTGTGCCGTTTTCTTGCCGATTCCTTTTGCCTGGCTGATTGCCCCTACATTTTCAGTCAGTACAGCCAACCGAAGAGCATCAGGAGTCATGGATGACAATATACCCAGAGCACCTTTAGGACCAATTCCTGACACACTAATCAACTTCCTGAATACATCTATATCGTCTTCGCTGACAAATCCGAATAATTTAAGAATATCTTCCCTTACATACAGTTCAGTATGAATCTTGACCTCACTACCAGTTGACGGAAGTTCACTAAGTACCGACAATGGAACAAATATTTCATAACCCATATGATTACATTCAACCACGATGGAATCTTCTTTTTTAGATATTAAGGTTCCCCTTATATAGCTTATCATTTTCTACCTCTATCTTAAACGTCATTACTACTATTATATAATACGTTCATTTTTTATACAACACTTATTGACAATATTCTGAAAAACAGTATAATGGGAATAAGGTCTTAATGATCTGAACTTAGAACATTGCACATTTATATTAGATGAAATATAAGGAGAACAAAATGCACTCACATGAACATAATGGATGCGGATGCTCCGGTTCACACGATGAACACGGTTGCGGATGCGAAACCAAAGATACTGTTAATGACAGCTGCGGTTGCGGCGATAATGATGGATGTGGCTGTGGTCACGACCACGACCACCATCATCAAAGCGTAACACTCACCCTGGAAGATGATACTGAAATCGAATGTCCAATCATTGACGCATTTGAAGTCAACGGACAGGGTTACATCGCTCTGCTACACCCATTGGAACAAACTGCCCTCTTGTATCGTTATGATGATAATGAAGATGACAGTATTGATATTACCAATATCGAAACGGATGAAGAGTTCGAACTTGTATCTAAGACATTTCTTGCATTACAAGATCAAGAATAATTCTATATGAGACAAAATAAAAAGCCGCTGTCAGCGGCTTTTATTTATTGTAGATTTTCATGACATGTCGTCTATATGTTGTCTAGTCTTATACCTAAATAGTTACTTTCCAAACCATATGGTCAGAACCAGGTCCCCAAAAGTCTTTTAGGTGATAATCCGGCTTACCGAATCTTTTTGTCCATATTTTTTGGGCAATGGGATAACCACTGTCCAAACAGTATCTCTCTATTCCTCTTGATTTCATAATCTCTTCAATGGCTTTATATAGAAGCTTTGAGACACCTTTTTTCTGATAATCCGGATGAACATATACAGTTCCAACCTCATACCAGGCTTTTAGTTCACCATTTGTACATTCGTCAATCAAATCATTTGAAGGACCAAACTCAATAGTACCGACGATTATATCCTCTATGACTGCCAGCAAAAAATACCGTTTCTGACCCTGGCTGATAAAATCTTCCATCAAGGTTTTTCTTTTGTCTTCTTTTTCTTCAGCAATAGCCGCTTCTAAATGACCAATTCCATTTCTTAAGAAAGTATCGTCAATCACCAAGTCAAAGAAAGCTTCAATATCCTTTTTCATCGGTTCAAGAGGTCTAATCAAGTCCAACCCGTCACCCATTATTTTTTATCCAATCTCTTCTTTGTTCCGTCTGGATATTGTATGGTGGTATTATTAAGTGTTCCACGAAGGTTCTTCCGAACTAAAGCGATATATTCTTCACGTAAAGTTTTTTGCTCAGCTTTCTCTTCTGGACTCAAACCCAGACTTTTCGCCTTTCTAGCAAGTTCATTAATACGGTCAAGTTTGTTTTGTTCCATTTAATTCTCCATCCTTTTCTTTTCCCGTTTACTCCTCAGTACGAGAATCGACATTAAAATCAATAAATATATAAGTATCCCAAAAAAGGCAATATAGTAATGCTTGGTTGTTCCTTCAGAGTAACTGATAGCCGGTTGACTAAGGAGAATCATCAGTGGGATACCCAGAGGCGCCGCCACGGCTGAACCTAAGACCAGATTTGAGGCAACATCAGTATCCAGTTCTGGATCAACCCCTCTAAGAAGGGCTAAACCTGTGGATGCTGTTCCGGTCATCATACCAAACATAGCCAAGATATAATACCATGGATGTCTGTTAAAAGCAATTTTACCAAAAAGAACTACAAAAGACAGGACACCAATAGTTCCGCCGATGGATACAACCAGAAGAACTTCCCAGTATTCTTTAATGGCATAGATACTGATAGCCATTACAGAAGCCGCAATCATGACATGAAATGCCAAGGAAGCAATGCTCTGCATAAGATATGGATCAACCAGTTCCTTTGTTCTGTGGCCTTTCCTTTTTAGATACATCATAATCTGTCTGAAAAGAATAGCGAAAAGTATGCCAAAAAGATAGTTAAAACCATCGACTAAGCCGGCTATGGTAACTCCAGTGTTTCCAAGCGTCTTTAGAAATCCTGATAAAATGTACATAGTATTGAGGGCCAGGAAATATATGACAGCTATCCAGGTGATCTGGGTCGTTAACATATCAAAAAAGTTGATTTCCTTCACACTTGATAAGGTGAGTTCCTTATATTGAAGTCCGGATAAGAGCTTTAACCTTTTCACTTCAATTTTTTGTTTTCTCACGACCACATTCAACAATACAATACCCACAAGGCCACCTACGAGAAATCCGACTGTAGCCAATGTCAGACCATATTGGGCAGCATAGCCAATACCAAGGGTCTTGTCCCATGTAGAACCAATACTGTAGGCAAAACCCGGTCCCTGTCCAAAGGCTAATGGAAGGATTAGGCCGAGACCCAAAAAGAGGTCTGGCTTTACAAGTGCACTTAAGGCTACTACCAGCAACATACCAATAACACCCTGGAAACAATAGTTCGACAAAATAAAGAGTCCGGAATTAACAGAGTCTCTTCCCTGTTTATTATCTCCACCTGTTAAGGTTAAGGCAATGAAACCTATACCTAGACAATGATATACAATGGATGCATAGAGTTCCTTATCAAAGGAAATAAGGCCAATGACCTCTTCGCCGAAGATAAGACCTAGGAAGCCTGCCAAAAGAGACGTTGGTACAATAATTGAACGGAATATGCCTAATTTTTCTTTTAAAAGTTTGGCGATAAACATGAAAATAAATATATAGGTCACACTAATAATACTTACCCAACTGCTATCCATTTAAGCCTCCTTAAGTAACGTAATACAATCGTAGAGCATCTTTATGGAAAGATTCGATCCATCCATCAGTTCCAGGTGGTAGTCTATATTCTCATATGAGAACCTAATCACTCTGTTAAAGGTAATCGAATAGTTCTTAACATCAGAAAGTCTGATAGCTCGATTACTGGCATCGTGTCTTAATTCATAGGGATCGAAGGTCCATATCCCTTCCATCGCTTTAGCGCCGGACACAACCTTCATATGGGTCACTTCCATAGGGAATCCTTCAATAGATTCTTTTGCCGCTAGGCGATTTTTCATAATCTTTCTTTGGTGGTCGTTCCAACTTGGAATTTGGTATTCATAAAGGTGTCCATCAGTTTTAATATCTCCATAAACATCGTAAGTGAATGAAATACCGCAGGACTTGCAATGAAAGTGGTCACCTTTTGAAGTCATAACATTGAATTTCTGACATTCTGGACAGTAATATAGAAGTTTTTCAATACTTTCAGCCAAATTTTTTCCCTTAAAGGGGATTCTAGCCTTTTTTTGCCACTCAAACTCATTATAATATATGGATTTAGTCAGACGTTCATGTATATCCTCTACGGTTAAGGTTTTTAACTCTTCCCTGGTAAACATTTGGTAAGTATCCATCCTCACCTTGCCTTTTCTAGTTTCTTTACACCATCTAGGCTTGGAAAGGTATCCACCGTGATAGGAAACACCATAGACCGGTACATCCATCATCTTCAAGAGTTTAGACGTAGAAAAAATAACCGGCTCTGTAAGCCCGTCCCAAGTAGCTCCTCCTTCAGGATAAAGCCCAATTGCCTGGCCTTCCTTTAACCGTTTCTTGATCTGACGTATGGACTTAAAGTCAGCGGAGTTTTTTGAAAAAGGTATCATATCCATTTGTTTTAAAATAAAACTTCTGCCCTTCAGATGATCATTGGCATCTGCATAAAGAAATCGGATTAACCGTTTGGAAAAAGCATTGATAATGATTGGATCAAAGGCAGATACATGATGACCTACCAATATAAAAGCCTGCCCCTCTTCTGGTAAGACATATTCACCTTCAACCACGTTGAATTTACTATAAAAAATTTTCTTAGCAAGCCCTTTCAATACTTTGTACTTAAATTCAGCATTGATCCCCATAGTAGCCTCCATATACCGTATTCGGTCATAGTACTTTCTAGTAGTATATGACTAGATACTTCTATTGTAACATGTTTGCCAAGACCATAAAAGTTATTTTCATGTAAGCTATGCCCTCAACCAATCTTTTATACAAATAAAACCCCGACCAATATTGAAGGTCAGGGTCTCTTAACTTACATATTCTTTTTAAAGATTGTTCCGATTACTTCTCCATCCTTAATACGCTGAATGACATAAGGAGTATTGGAGTTGGCAATAATCATATCAATACCTTCTTTTGTTACCATATCAGCTGCCATCAACTTGGTCAACATACCACCTGTACCAACTTTTGACTTGGAAAGGCCTGCCATATCATAGATCCTATCATCAATGGTTTCTACAAAGTGAAGAACTTTGGCATCTTCGTGTACACGGGGATCCTTATCATAGAGACCGTCAATATCAGAAAGGATTATCAAGAGTTCAGCATCAGATAATAAGGCGACTGTTGCTGAAAGCCTGTCATTATCACCAAACTCGATTTCCTCGGTTGATACCGTATCATTCTCGTTAACTATTGGAATAACATGCATCTGCAAAAGAGATTTCATGGTGTTTTTGGCATTATTAAACCGTTCTTCATTATCCACTACATCCTTGGTAATAAGAATCTGGCCTACATGATGATTATATTCCCTAAACAACTTTTGATAAATCATCATCAGAGACGCTTGACCAACTGCAGCTACAGCCTGTTTTTGCTCCAAACGTTCCGGTTTGCCATCCAGGTTTAGAGCGCTGACTCCCACTGCCTGGGCACCTGAAGTAACTATAATAACTTCTTTGCCTGCGTTTTTCAGATCTGCTACCTGTCTGACAAAATGCTCGAGTTTCTGAATACTGATGTGACCGGTAGCCTCATGGGTAATAGAGGATGAACCAATCTTTATGACGATTCGGTTTATATCACTAAGATGAATTCTGTTTTCCATGTTTATGCCTTCCTTGCTGTGTACTATACACAAACTTTTGTACTATAATACACTAAAATGGTCAAGTGGGCAATCAAATTTTTCTTATTTGGATTTTGATTTGGAATAAACATCAAAGGCCACCGCAAAGAGAAGAACCAGACCTTTAACAATCTGTTGCCAAAAAACAGAAATCCCCATAATAGACATACCATTATTAAGTATCCCCATAATAAGACCACCAATAATGGCCCCAATAACGGTTCCCACACCACCTGTAGCGCTGGCTCCTCCGATAAAACAAGAGGCAATAGCATCCAGTTCAAATCCTTGTCCAGCAAGGGGTGACGCTGAATTCAAACGACCTGCAAAAACAATACCTGCCACAGCACCTAGAAGTCCCATATTTGCATATACCCAAAAGAGCACTTTTTTGGTCTTAATCCCTGAGAGCGCCGCAGCTTTGGCATTGCCTCCCAATGCGTATATATGCCTTCCTGCTACAGTCTTATTGGTGATAAAGCTATAAACAGCAATAAGAACTGCTAAGATGATAATAATATAAAGGAGACCATTAGCGAGCGCCAGCCAAATAAAGAATAAATTAATAAGAATAAACATGAGACCATGCTGAAGGGCAAAAAAGCCCATGCTTCCTACTTCAAAGTTATAGGATATTTTGATCTGACGATTTTTGTATTGAGCAGCAAGATAAAAAAGAGATACCAAGACGCCAATGACGATGGTTGTAATATGAAGGTCACTGGAATCTCCTCCGATAAAATCCGGTATAGAGCCTGAAGCTATCGTTATATATAATTGTGGTAAGGCAATCGTTTCTCCTTCCAGTATTAAATTGTTAATTCCGTTAAAGACCAACTTACCAGCCAAAGTAACAATAAAAGCAGGTATGTGAATATAGGCAATCCAATATCCTTGCCACATCCCTACTACAAGTCCTAATATCAAGGACAAAAGGATAGAAACAACAACAGGGATACCGAATTCAACACTAAAAAGTGCACTTGATGCACTGACTATAGCAACGATAGATCCAACAGAAAGGTCAATATTACCTCCAGTGAGTATACAAAGGACCATACCGATGGCTAAAATAAGAATATATGAGTTTTGCTGAATTAGTCTTGAAACATTGATAGGTCTTAGTAATATCCCTCCTGTAAGAATTTGAAACAGCAAAACAATGGCAATCAACGCTATGAGCATGGCATATTGTCGCATATTATTTTTTATGATAGCTTTTATATTTTCCATAACTAATCCTCTCTATTATACTGCATTTTTTCATGGTCATGATGACTTCTAATAATGCAGGACATAATACTTTCCTGACTGGCTTCCTCTATTAGCATTTCACCGACAAACTCTCCTTCATTCATAATGTAAACACGGTCGGAAATACCTAAAATTTCAGGTAGTTCAGATGAGATAACTACGACACATTTACCGTCTCTGGCCAATTGATTGATGATTGTATAGATTTCATATTTAGCCCCTACATCAATTCCTCTGGTAGGTTCATCCAAAAACAGTACATCAGGTTCTGAAAAGAGCCATTTTGCCACGCAGACCTTTTGCTGATTGCCTCCTGAAAGGTTACCGGTCTTTTGATATATACTTGAAGATTTAATACGAAGTTTATTTCTAAACTCTCCTGCCACCTGAACTTCCTCATGGATATTTACGATACCCTTATTACTTATTCTACCTAAATTGGACAGGGTAATATTGCGCCGGATATCATCAATTAATACTAATCCTGCATTCTTCCGGTCTTCTGTTAAATAAGCCAGTCCTTCTTTAATGGCATCTGACACTGTATTTAATTCAATGTTTTTACCATCCTTTATAATCTGACCTGACACCTTGTGTCCATATGCTTTTCCAAAGATACTCATGGCAAGTTCTGTTCTTCCTGCCCCCATTAAGCCAGCTATCCCGATAATTTCTCCTTTACGCACATTGAATGAAACCTTTTTAATCCTGACCCTATCTTCTTGAAGTGGATCATAGACAGTCCAATCTTTAACTTCAAAAGCAATCTGACCTATGTCTTTTTCTCGCTTGGGATAGCGGTCAGTCAGTTCTCTTCCTACCATCCCCTTGATAATCCTGTTTTCAGTTATTTGGTCAATACCTTTGACTAAAGTCTCAATGGTCATGCCGTCTCTTATTACGGTAATCTCATCTGAAATCTTTGTGATTTCGTTCAGTTTATGTGAAATAATAATACATGTAATATTCTGAGTCCTGTTTAGTTCCATTAAAAGTTCCAGAAGATTATCCGAATCCTCATCATTAAGAGCTGCTGTGGGTTCATCAAGAATTAATAACTTTACATCTTTTGCAAGGGCTTTGGCAATTTCAACCAACTGCTGATGGCCAACACCGATATCTTTTATTAAAGCGTTATGATTAATATTTAGCCCTACCAGTTTCATCAGTTCTTTTGCCCGGTCTATTGTTTCATGCCAATTGATAACCCCTTGTTTTTGTCGTTCGTTTCCAAGAAAGATATTCTCAGCCACGGTCATATAAGGACTTAAGGCCAATTCCTGGTGGATAATGACTATACCAAGTTCTTCACTGGATTTAATATCTCCAAATTGACAGACTTGATCTTCATAAACGATATCACCAGTGTATGATCCGTATGGATAAATTCCACTGAGGACATTCATTAATGTTGATTTTCCGGCTCCATTTTCTCCTACCAGAGCATGAATCTGTCCTTTTTTAACTTCAAGATTAACCCTGTCAAGGGCTTTTACGCCAGGAAACTCTTTCGTAATATTACGCATTTCCAAAATATTATTTGACATCCGTTTACTCCTTCTACTTTACCCTTAAACTAAACATATGCTGTGGCTATAGCCACAGCATATGAAGTTTCAAGTATTATTTTAATTGATCTTCTGTATAGTAGCCGGAATCAATAAGGATTTCCTTGTAATTATCGATATTTGCGAAAACAGGTTCAGCTAAGTATGACGGAACTACAAAGACACCATTGTCATAGGAAGTTGTATCATTAACAGGAACATCTTCACCCTTCATGATTGCATCTGTCATATCAACGACTATGGAAGCCAGAGTTCTGGTGTCCTTAAATATAGACATGGACTGCTCACCTGCAATAATCATCTTTACATTCGTTGTATCACAGTCTTGACCCGTAAGAACTGGGAATGGTTTATCACCGCTGCCATATCCTGCAGCTTTCAATGAAGCGACAATACCTTGAGCTAAAGAATCGTTAGGCGAAAGGACAACATCAAGAACTTTATCAGAATAATATGCAGTCAGCAGGTTATCCATTCTTGCCTGTGCTCCTTCTGGTGCCCAGGATTGTATAGCAATTTCAGACATATCAAGTTGTCCTGAATTTACGATCAACTGGCCATTATCAATATATGGTTGTAATACAGCCATTGCACCTTCATTAAATTTAAATGCATTGTTATCATCTGGTGAACCGCCAAATGCTTCCATATTGAAAGGTCCCTTACCTTCTTTTAGTCCCAGCTGTTCTTCTATAAACTCACCTTGAATAGTACCTACCAAAACATTATCAAAGGTAGCATAGTAAGCAATGTCTGGAGTTTCTCTGATCAAACGGTCATAAGCTATAACCTGGATATCATCTTTAGCCGCTTCTGCCAAGACACCTTTTAAAGCAACTCCGTCAATAGATGCAATGATGATTACCTTACATCCTTGTGTAATCATGTTTTCTACTTGAGTTACCTGAGTTTCAACCTTATTCTCGGCGTACTCAAGAATAACTTCATAACCGGCCTCCTCCAACTGAGCTTTCATATTGGCTCCGTCTTGATTCCAGCGTTGTAGCGATTTGGTTGGCATAGCCACACCAACTAGATTGTCTTTTCCACCTGCACATCCTGAGAACAGAGATACTACCAGTACTGCCATTAACAATAGCGCTGTTAATTTTTTCATGTATAAAACCCTCCTTGAAATATGTGTTTCGTTACAAAAAGGATTATATACAAAAAAACAAGATGTCCCCATAGATATAAATATGAACATCTTGACTTTTTTAAGAGCTTTTATTAAGTTTTAAACTTTAAGGATATTATGTTAAGCTTAATTATCTACAGAGAGAATTTTAAGCCCAATAAACTACAGAGATTATTTTATGCTTAAATAAATCCATCAGTCATCCTGACTGTCTCGATATATATCATCCTCTCGATGAAAAAGATCCTTTATTACCGTTTCATCCATATTTTCAGCATGGACCGAGATCACATCAAATTTATAATATGGAACTTCTTTTAAGCCATTGGCTATAGTCTCATCAGCCAATATTTCACGGTTATTCAGCATATCAACGACAAGATCAACACTGCCTTCTGCCAGATTTTTAATAGGCTTATATACGGTCATCAGTTGTTTTCCCTCAACAATTCGCTGACAGGCACTGACATCTGCATCATGACCGACGACCGGGATAGACCCGACTAGACCATATTGGCTAAGGACACTGATAGCCCCTTCAGCCAGGCGGTCATTGGCTCCAATAATAGCATTTATTTCGATCCCCTCATCCAGTAGCTCAAGGACTGCTTGAGTACCATATTCTTCTCGCCAGTTATCTGACCAGACTTCCCTTATGATTGTAATATCACCAGACTCAATATAGGGCTCCAGAACATTATAGAAACCATCATTAAACATAAAGGCATTGTTGTCCTTTGGAGAACCGTTAATAATGACATAATTTCCCTTAGGCACTTGATCAATAAGAGCCTGGGCCATTTTTTCTCCAACGGATACATTATCAAAGGAAACATATGCATCTACATCTGCATTATTGATTAATCGGTCATAGGCAATGACAATGACATCCTTATCCTTGGCATATTCAATAGCCTCACCTAAACCTTCTTTGTTATAGGGCAATATAAAAATGGCCAAGGCACCTTCATCAGCAAGGGTCTTAATCTGCTGACTTTGTTTTTCAGCATTCTCATAGGCATTGGCTACTTCAACAACAAAACCATATTCTTCAGCCTTTGAGGTCAAAATATTAATATCCTTCTGCCACCTTTCAATAACCATACCATCAATTGAAAAGCCTATCATAGGTTTATCATCTTCAGTATAGTGTTTGGACCCGTTTTCACTTGTTTGTACAATACGTATTGAATTTATCCATATACCTGCTATAACCACACAGGTAAATACAACTACCATCATTAAGACTTTTTGAAAATTCAGCTTCCCCATAAAACCTCCATACTACTTATTGAAACTCAGTCGGCGATATACCCTCAACTTTTTTAAAAAGCCGACTAAAATAATTAGGATCATTATAGCCGATTTTATAACAGATTTCTTTTATTGACAGCTGTCCCTCTCTTAACATGAGCTTGGCTTCATTCATTCGAATACTGGTCAAATAATCAATAAAGTTGACACCTAACTCATCTTTAAAGATTTTTGAAAAATATTGAGGACTGATACTGACAATCTCCGCCACATCCTTTAATCGGATATCCTTTTGATGATTGTCCTTAATATAGGTCATAGCCTCACTGATTACTGCTGATACTTTCGTTTCCTTGTCATTCTTGATTCCCTTGGTAATCTCCATGACATATCTGGAACACCATGATTTAACGTTGTAGAAGGTCCCCATGCTTCTCAGGGTATCCAAATCGTTCATGATGGAATCATCCTGACTGTAGACACCATTTCTAAAAGCGGATGCATTAACAAGAACAAGAAGCTCACTGCAGATTTTTTTGACAATATCCATAGAATCTTCATAGTCCCTGCCGAGTTTCGTGAAAAAGGTTTCCAACCGTCTTTCAACTTCAGGCAGATTACCCTCTTCAATTTTTGTCAAAAGATAATCCTGGTCGCTTTTAATCTTTGTAAAACTGTATTGACGTTCCTTATCAATATTCTTCTTAGCATCCTTAATATGCAGTACATGTTCATCTGTCATCTTGCTAATAGCCGAAACGGCTTCATTATAAGACAAATTCAGACGGTGATGTTTATAGCAGGAGCCAATACCTATATATACTGCAGAATCTGTTATACTTGTCAAGTGTTCTTCAATGGACTGGGCCAGTTCCACCGCTCTTACCCTTTGGGGATATTCATCTTCAGGCATATCCTCATAAACCAGAACAATAATACGGTTAACCATCAAAGGGCCAACTATAGAGCCGACTTTATACTTGATTGTATGGCGGATTTTTTGATACTGCATATTATTTCTTACTCCGGTACCGATTTTGTTGGCAAGCTCCAGGGGATTATCTCCTTCACCAAAATCGATGACCATTATATAGCCGTAATCCTTGTGAATGCCAAGTAGTGAATGATAGTCTATATTCTCTTTTTCAAAAGCATTATTCATGAGAATTGAATAGATATATCCATACTCAAGGACAGGCAGTACCCGGTCCAGCTTTTCCTGAATTTCCAGTTCTTTTTGTTTGCTGGCCATCTCTTTTTGAATCTTTCCAACAACCCCCTTTAGAACATCAACCAGTTTATTACGGTTGATAGGTTTTAAGATATAGTCATCAACGCCTAAAGAAAGGGCCTGTTTAGCATATTCAAACTGTTCATAGGCAGAAATAATAACAAACTTAACCCGTTTATCAATCTCCTGTATTGATTCGATTGCCTCAATACCATTGATACCCGGCATCTGAATATCCATAAGAATAATATCCGGTCTGAAAAGACTGTATTTTTCAATGGCCTCACGACCGCTTTTTGCTATTGCCACAGTTTCCAAGTTATTGACAAAGTCCTTATCAAGTATAAACTGAAGGCCGTCCCGGACAATTTGCTCATCATCTACTATCATAACTTTCAACATTTGCATCCCTCTATTCCAGTCCAAATTCTTTATGTTCATTGATGTTAGGAACCTGAATGGTCACTTTTGTACCAATATCTTTAGATCCTTTTATGGTCAATAAATCTTTCTCTTGATAAAAAAGTTCAAGACGCTTCATGACATTGGTCATACCGATGCCATTGCTTTGGTTGGCACCTATTTCCTGCTTTTCCCTGCTACTTTTCCCCATGATTTTACCTATGTCTGAATCAGAAATACCCGAGCCATTATCCTCAATAACAATTGTTGTCCGCCCTTCATAATTCAGTATATGAACATCAATACGACCACCTTCTTCTTGCTTGCTTAAGCCATGTATATAAGCGTTCTCAACAATAGGTTGAAGTGTTAAGGGTGGAATGAGAAATTCCATAGCACTGTTATCCAGAGTGAAGTTAAAAGAAATCTGATCTCCAAAACGAACTTTTAAGAGCTCACAGTAATCTCTGACATTATCCATTTCCTCTTTCATCGTAACCGGTTTATCCAGTTGTTTAATATTATATCTTAAGAGTCTGGACATGCTTTCCAGAAATTCGCTGGTTTTGGGAGCATCTTCCATCATGGATAATTGAACACCTGCATTAATGGTATTAAACAAGAAATGTGGATTCATCTGTGACTGAAGCGCAAAGAGTCTGGCATTATCCAGAAGGGATTGTATCTTTAAGTTCTCAACTTCCTTATCTTTAAGCAAGGCCTCAGTCTTGGCTTTTTCCTTCAGCTCTTCAATATAGCGATGAATGGACTTCTTCATTTTATTAAAGGCCCTGGCCAAAATTTCCAGTTCATCCTTGGTATCAACATGAATAGACTTTGTTTCAAACTCTCCAGCAGCAATAGCCTCTGCTGAATGACTTAATCGGATGATAGGATTAATCATACTTGATGTCATCTGAAAAACAATCAAGAGTGAAAACATAATTAGAAGGCCAATAAGTCCCCCGTTAAGAAGTCTGGCTGTGGCAATTTGATCACTCATATACAAATAAGTATTTGCATTGCTGTCCAGTTGTCTGATATTCAGCTCATTAATTAAATCATCAATGTATTCTTTAATGGTCTGGGCTTCATGGTAGCCCTGAGTATAAGCTGAGACATCGTTTTTACGCTTTTCTTCGACTGCTTGATTACCTAGATTTCCATAGTTCTTAATCATATTCTCAATATCCAGCACCATAAGATCTTCCTGGTTATATAAATCGATTTGTCCTGCTGCGTCAGCCGCCAATTCTTCCAACTCAGCCAGAGACAACATATAATCATTCAGATTTTGAGAATTCTTGGTTAGCAGATAAACAAGAAGTTCTTGATGAACCTCATCCATTTTTCCGGAAATGTTATCCAGGGCAATATTTCTCTCAAACATGTCATCAATTCTAGACTTGTAGACCCCTGTAATGGATAGGGAGTAGATACTTAAGACTGTCATAAAAAAGATAATGACAAAAGTATATCCCAACATCTTCCCCTTTATCGTAGAAACGGATCTAGTTTTTTTACTCATGGCCTTCACCATCCTTATCAAGGTAAAGGTGAACATTGTCTCCATCAACAATATTGACTTTAATGTCCTTGTATTGGGAGACAAACTGACCATTATTATGTTCAACCAAATTTACGATACTGTCATAGCCTAAGCGTTCATTATCCGTAACAATTGTTGCAGGTATGGTTTCTCTACGTATAAAATCCAAAATTTCCGGATTATCATCATTACCAATAACAGCTATATCGTTGATACGGTTCCTATTAATAAGCGCTTGGATAACACCTAAAGTTTCATCACCATTTGAGGTTATGATTGCCACCAGCTGATCATACTTCCGAAGAAGCTGTCCGGTTTGACCTTCAGCGCTTAATGGGTTATCACCGGTATCTTCATTGATTTCAGGAATCACTTCAAAGGTATCCCATATCTTTTGTTGTATTCCTGAACCCAGGTACTTACCATCATCCAGGTTATCCTGCATAATGACAATGGTTCCCTCTTCAATCCCCTCCTCTGCAAAAAATACTGCTAAAAGTGCTCCTATCCTATTTCCAATAGCATAGTCATTATAGGAGATAAAGGTTACTTTTTCCTGGGATGGAATATCTTTATTAACCGTTACTACCGGAATATCCCTTGCGTTACTTTTTGCCAGTAATTCATCAAAGCGGTTATCGTTAAAGGCCTGTAAAACAATACCATCAACACCTGATTCAATAGCTATATCAAATTGTTTGATGATGGATTCTTCCTTATCACCACCGTCAAACTTCCATATTTCGTATGCCACCTTATAGTCTCCTGCAGCCTTTGTCACACCTTCTTCAAATTCTTTGGCATAACTTGTATCTGAGCCATCAAGAATGACCATAAACCTATATAGAGGCTCTTGGTCAATAGAAAAAAGGCTGTTTGTCGAAAGTTCCTGACTTAATTTGCTAAAATTAAGGGCTACCAGAACTGCCAGAACTGCCAACATTAGGCTTAATAAAATTGTTATACTATTGATGATGTATTTGACCATGGTGTCATCCTTTATTATTCTTAGGGTCTAAATTATTGAGTAGGACCAAATCTAGTCCGAAACTTATACAAATTTAATTATAACATCTGTATTTACGAAAAAAAAGTGGAGTAAACTCCACTTTTTTAAGCATCTATAGCATTATTCCTTTTTATGATTGTCTTTTGAAGTTGTTCCTTCTTGACTATTCTTGCTAACCTTGGTGATGTTTGAGTCCTTTAAGACATTCGAATCACTTGTTTTTTCTTTTTTTGATTTTGGTTTATTAAGAATACGTCTAAGAATCCGGTATCCACCATATCCAATAAGGCCTAATAGAATAAGGACAGGACTGTTTGTTGTCAGGAAAAGGACTAGATCTGCGAAAAACTCAACAACACCTTCTACACTTTCCATAAAGCCTTTACCCATTTTTTCGAAGAAAGTTTCAGGTTCTTCTTCAAAAACAGTTGGTTCTTTAACTTCCTGGACATTGACGTAAACTGTTGAATAGTTGATCTGATCTTCCAGGTACCTAAAACTTGATGAGTAAGATTCGATTTGGTAACGGACATCAGACAGTTCTCGTTCCAGTTCAATAATATACTCAAGATTGTCTGCTTCTTCCAGAATGGCTAGAAGTCTTTCCTCTTGCACTTCCAAAGTCTTGATTCTGGCTTCTGTATCATAATACTGACCAGTTACATCTTCTGTAAAACTTGATTTGTTGACTACATTGCCTATACCGTCCAAACCTTTGGTAAAGGCATCTACTTTTTCTTTGGGAATTCTGATGGTATAGGATGCACTTCGTCTTCTATAGGTATCAGTTGCTCCACCACCTTCAGACTCACTGGACTCAAAGAAACCAAACTGCATTTCCACCATCTGTTCCAATTCACTGATGGTTTTCTCATATTCCAATGTCTCAAGATAGAATCTAAAGGTGCGAATATACTTACGGTTATCTACTTTACTCTTTAGGTCACTATCATCCATAGGCGCTTCCTGGTCTGCATAGGCCATATCATCATAATCTTCCATAGCTGTATTTTCTGATACGTAGCCACCGCTTTCTTCTTTGGCCTCTTCTGCATAACCATAATCAGAAGACGTAGCCGAATCAGACGTCATGGTCTCATCTGAGGAACCACACCCTGCCAGTATGCTAAGAATAATCATGACTAATGTTATTACCTGAATTGCTTTTCTCATAACTTCCACCCTTTCTTGTACTACATTTTTATATTATTTTACTTTCTCTCTTTAGACGTATTATATCATAAAAAGTTCCAATATCGTAACCTATAATTTATGTTAGATGTATATATAATATGAACTATTTTAAAAAGATATTCATATAATATATTTTCTTTTCCATCCACTTCTGATAGAATAGAAGCAAGGATTTGAAAGGAGAAACACATGACATTACAAGAACACATTGAACAATTAAATGCATTGGATTTAAGGATGTCTTCACTTACCTATATGGAAGCCCTTTTTGGTTGGGATTCCATGACATTGGCATCCAAGAAAGGGCTGGAACAAAGAGGCCTTGTTATCGGCAACATTAGCGAGCTTCACTTCACCACACTTATTAATGACGAAATAAAAGCTACTTTGGATTTTCTAATGGACAACAAAGAGATGCTTGATGACATCACCTATGCAAAAGCCAACCTTTACTATAAAGAATTTAACCGTATAGCTAAAATTCCTAAAGAAGAATATGGTGCATACCGGTCACTGATTACCAAATCCAACCACGCTTGGGAAGAGGCACGTGAAAAAGATGATTTTTCAATTTTTGCCCCCTTCCTTAAAGAAGTTATTGGATATCTCAAGAAGTTCATAGAATATCGAGGTTATGAAGGTCATCCCTACAATACCTTATTGGATGATTATGAACCTGGCTTAAGTGTTGAGGAATGTGATATCTTCTTTAGCAACCTAAGAGAAAAAATTGTACCTCTAGTACAAAAAATCAGCCAATGTGATCCTGTCGACAACTCATTTACATCCTTATCCTATGACGTTGACAAACAAGCTGAATATACAGACTATATAGCGGAAGCTATTTGTTTCGATAAAGAAGCAGGCTGTATTGCTGAAAGCGCCCATCCTTTTACCATGAATCTTAGTCGTGGTGATGTTCGCTTTACGACTAAGTACCACGAAAACGATATCCTAAGCGCTGTATCCTCAACTATTCACGAAACCGGCCACGCCTTGTATGAGCAGAATATCAACGAAGAGTTTGGTGTCAGCGCATTAACAACCGGTGTTTCCATGGGTATCCACGAATCCCAATCTAGAATTTATGAGAATAATTTCGGGCGTTCCCTTTCCTTCTGGAAAAAACACTATCCAAAACTTCAGGAAATGTATCCCGAACAATTAGGATCCATTGACGTAGAAACCTTCCAAAAGTCTATGAATACGGTAAAACCTTCACTCATCCGTATAGAAGCAGATGAAGTCACCTATCCTCTTCACATTATGGTTCGCTATGAAATGGAAAAACTGATCATGTCTGAAGATATTGATGTAATGGAACTTCCTAAACTTTGGAATGACAAATACCAGGAATACTTGGGTATCCGTCCAACCAGCGACAAAGACGGTATTCTTCAAGACGTTCACTGGTCCGAAGGTCTAATCGGTTACTTCCCATCATATGCTCTTGGTTCTGCATATGCAGCCCAATTTGAACATTATATGAGGAAAGACTTAGATGTTGACGCTCTACTCGAAGAAGGCCAAATGGAACCAATCCTAAACTGGTTGTCAGACAAGATTCACCAATTCGGATCCGCAAAAGAACCGGCCCAGATTATCCAAAACGCTACCGGCCAAGCCTTTGACGCCACCTACTTTACAGATTACCTAAAGGCAAAATATTCAGCGATTTATAACCTGTAATTAATAAAGCTCTATTGGTTTCTAAGTTTCCAATAGAGCTTTTTTTGTACTCTTATCATGTTTTTGGTATAAGAATGCTTTACCTGTTCAACCTATCTCTCAAGTCCGAAAGAATTTGTTCGGCCACCTTCATTCCATCTATAGCTGCTGACATAATACCTCCTGCATAACCGGCGCCTTCACCACAAGGATAAACACCTGGCATCGAGGATACTAAATGATCATTTCTTAATATTCTTATGGGTGAAGAGGTCCTGGTCTCCACTCCAATCATCCTTGTTTTGGGATGGTCAAAACCTTTTATCTTATGCCCAAAGGCTTCCATTCCTTCTGCGATAGCCTCTGCTACTGTCTGTGGAAGGCATTCCTTTAGATACCATTCAATAAGAGGGCTCCTGCATGTTGTTTTTATCTCTTCTACCTGGTAAAAACCATCTCTCATAAAGGATTTATTGCCTAGTGGCTTATCCATGACGGATTTATAAAAATCTTCATAAGTTTGGGTAATCAGCTGATGATTGTGTCCAATATCAAATGCTTGTCTTTCATATTTTTCCTGGAAACGAACACCCGCAAGTGGATCATCTCCACCGAAGTCTTCCGGTTTAACTGTAACAATAATCGCTGAATTGGCATTATGATTATCTCTGGCAAATAGACTCATTCCATTGCAGACACATTCTCCCTCAGTGGAAGAAGCATTAACCACTTCCCCGCCTGGGCACATACAGAAGGAATAAACTCCTCGGCCCTTTAAGGTCTGATGGGTCAGCTTATATTCAGCTGCAGGCAACCTGGGATCATCAAAATACTTGTCCCCATATTGACTTCTGTTAATCCAGCTTTGTGGATGTTCTACCCTGACACCTATAGCGAAGGGCTTAGGCTCAATAGATATGTCCTTCTCCACTAACATCCGAAAAGTGTCCCGGGCACTGTGCCCTATGGCAAGAATAAGATGACTGGCTACAAACAGTATGTGATTCCCCTTAACTAAGTCAAGGACTTTTAATGAATATGAGGTCGGTTCCTGATGGTCCAAACCATGACCAAGAGGCTCTATGTCTTCAACTAGATGATTGAAGTAGACCCTTCCTCCTAAAGAAATGATTTCTTTTCTAATCCCTGCCACAATATCCACCAAATAATCCGTTCCCACATGGGGTTTGGCCATATACAGGACACTTTCATCTGCACCATGGTCTACAAGGGTTTTTAGAATAAAGTCTTTTCTGAAAAATTTATCCTTCACCCCGGAATTTAATTTACCATCAGAAAATGTGCCTGCTCCTCCTTCGCCGAAAGTAACATTGGAGTGAATATTCAACTGACCACTTACATAGAAATTTTCAATGGCTTCCTTCCTTGAGTGGGCGTCTTGTCCTCGCTCAAGAATAATAGGATTAGCACCTGCCCTGGCAAGAACCAAACCACAAAAAAGGCCGGCAGGGCCTGCTCCAACAATAATCGGTCTATTCATCATAGGTTGTGATTTGAGTTCAGGAATCTGATATACTTTTTCCTGGTACTCAAGAGCACCGGATTTTTTAAGGAACTTACCTTGAATCGGATAATCCGTTGTCACAAGAAGGGTATAAACATAATAAATCTCCGGTTTTTTTCGTGCATCTAGGGATTTACGCTTGATACTCATGTCACGAATATATTCAACCGGAAGGCCTAACTTTCCGGATACTTCTTTTTTCAGATCATCTTGACTGTGGTCAAAAAACAATTTAATATTTGGTATTTGATAAACCATATAATCCTCAATTCTATATTCTTACTCTTTAAGATTCACTAATCGCCTTAGCGCACAAAGCAGCAGACGAAATTGCCCATTGCAGGTTATACCCACCACAGTCACCATCTATATCCATGACTTCTCCAACAAAATACAAGCCTTTCTGAAGGGTAGATTCCAAAGTGTCTCCATTGATTTCTTTGCATGAAACACCACCCTTTGTAACCTGTGCCTGATTCCATATATAGGTCCCAGTCACGCCTTGACGAAAGTCTTTTAATGAATTAAGAAGATTACTTCGTTCTTCTTTAGTGATATTACAGGACTTTTTGGTCAGACTAACATCTGAAGCTTTCAGTATGGCAGGTATCAAGCGACTGTTTATAACCCCATTAAGAATCTCACTTAAGGTCCTTGACGGGAATCTCCTGAACCGGTCTATGAGATAAGCATCTAGCTCTTCTTCGGTGAAATCTTTCATAAAATCCAAGGATATCCAATAGGATTTACCCATAGACAGGGAAGGTTCAACCATGGTTGACAATTGGAGAATGGTTGGTCCCGAAAGTCCATAATCTGTAAAAAGAACTTCACCTTCATCAAGGCGTATTGCCTCAAACTTATCGTCCAGAAGTCTCGCCTTGACCATAACTTTTAGGCCTTTTAACATTTTACTAAAGGGCGAATCTGTTCGAAGCTGCACAATAGAAGGATAAACCTCTGTCACATGATGACCAAAGTTCTTGGAAAGATAATATCCATCTCCTGATGACCCCGAGTCAGCATAAGATTTTCCACCAGTAGCGAGAACCAGATAATCACCATAATAGTTCTTACCATCATGACTGATTTTATATTTATTGGTATATTCAATTTCTTGAACTCGATCTTCATATATGATTTGAATATTTTTATGTTCAAGCTCCATAAGGAGGCTTTGAACGACACTGGATGCCTGGAGACTTCTCGGATAAAGCTTTCCATCCTCTCCCTCTACTGTATCAATTCCCAATTCGAAGAGCAGGTCTTTGGTTTCTTCCAGGCCAAAATAGTCAAGACCTCTTTTGGTGAAGTTATCTGTCATGGAATGATAACGGTCAGGCCTGACTTTTATATTGCTTATATTACACCTTCCGTTACCTGTCACCAATATTTTTTTTCCAATTTTCTTATTTCTTTCAAATAAGGTTACCTTACAGCCTTCCCTTGCCAGAAGTATACTAACTAGGGTTCCTGCCATACCGGCACCTATGACCAAGACTTTTTTTGCCATGACTTTCCTTTCAACATACTAGATAAAGCGTTTTAATTTGCTTCCCATCGGCAATGAGATGATTTCTTCTTCTGTGAAGGCTTTCAGTTTTAGAAGAGAAATTCCATAACTTAAGACTGCAAGTGGAAGCACCAAGATTGTTGATAAATCACCACCAAGTTTCAAAGTCAGTAGACTATATCCTGCGATAGTAATACCTCCCATAATAAGCGATGCCAAAACCGGTGCAAAAATGGTCCGATATAGGTTAACCTCCAAACCGATATATCTTCTTACCGACCGGAAGTTTAAAAATGCTGAAGTACCTGCAAAAATAATATTAGTAATAACTGCACCATAGAGATGCATATTGAAGACAAAAAGGAGGACGATATTAAATAATACCTTTACCGCCAAAGAAATTAAAGAGTGGACAACTGGCAAATTCAGCTTATCAAGCCCTTGTAACAAACCAATGGAAATAGTAGACATGGCAAAAAGTGGAACTGATAAAGTCCCCAGCTTCAGTATTTCCGTTGTTAGTTTAAGGTTGTCCAGGTTGGTAAACAAAAGGGCCAGAATTGGTTCTGCCAGTACATACAAACCTACCATGGCAGGAAATGCAACAATAAGTACACTTCGAATAGCCAAGTCTACCTTTTTATGAATCAGGTGCTTATCTTTAAGAACCAAAGACCGTGTTACGCTTGGGATAGACGCTGTAGCCATGGCAGTAGCAATAGAAACCGGAAGTGTGATTAGAATCTTGTATTTACCTTCAAGAATACCATAGGCAACTTCTATACGATTGGAAGAATACCCATGAAAGGCCAAGGCTTTATTAAACATAATCATATCCACGAAATTTGCCAAATGGAAGGTTGAAGTACCGATAATGATAGGCAGGGCTGTGAGACCCAGCATCTTCCAGTAATACATAATGCTACCATTGTCCAGCAAATGGAGATCATCCTTACATTTTTTATGAATAAGTGGCCGCATCATATAATATACAAATACAAGGAAAATCATGCTTGCAAGAGCACCTGAGGCAGTACCAAGACTTGATCCTGCCGCCCCATATTCCAATCCTTTGGAGAGCAAAAAATGTGCCAGTATAAGACTAAATGCTGCATTGAAAATCTGTTCAACAATCTGTGATATTGCCGTTGGAACCATGGTATTCATCCCTTGGAAGTAGCCCCTAAAGACACTCATAAAGGAAAAAATAAAAAGAGCCGGCGCAAGACCTTGAAGGGCTAATTTAGCACTTGGCATTTCTATAAAAGCAGTAAACCACCCTGCTCCAAAATATAGGATACTGGAAGATATAAGCCCAATGCCCGTTGCCAGCACCAAGGTTGTTCGAAATACAGTATGCGCTTCTTTATATTTGTTTTTTGCAAGTCGCGCAGATACCATTTTAGAAACTGCGGCCGGAAAACCATAAGATGAAACCACCAGCATATAGGCATATACTGTATAAGCTGCGGCATACATACCACTACCATCATCTCCTAAAATATTGACAAGGGGAATACGGTATAACATACCAATAAGCCTCACTAAAAGTGAGGCTATGGCTAATATGGATCCCTGTAGGACTAAATTATTTTTTTCTGATTTTGACATGATCTCCCTCAATTATTTCTTGTTTGGTATTTCGTTGTCAAAGACAAAAGGCAACATTTCTTTTACTGAAGATTCTATAATGTTCCCTTCCTTATCCTCCATATAGATTTCTGCATCAAGCATATGCTCGCTCATGACCTGACGACATATTCCACAAGGATATGTTCTGTCTCCAGCTGAACTGACAATAGCGATAGAGCTAAACTCCCTTTCACCTTCGCTAATCGCTTTGAACAAAGCAGTCCTCTCGGCACAATTGGTACCACCGAAAGAAGAATTCTCAATATTACACCCCTTGTAAACCTTACCTGATTTCCCCAGTAGGGCTGCACCAACACTGAATCCTGAATATGGAACGTATGCATTTTCCATTGCTTCTTTTGCCTGTTCAATTAGTTCTCTTTTTGTCATTAAAATCACTCCAATACAATATTTTCAATTCTATGTTTAGGGTAAATACTGATGAAAGTCTTACCCTTATTTAACACAAGCGGACTGCCATCCTCATAAAAATAGTAAGTTGGCGCATAATGGTTTTCTTTGGACCAGGTGATTGGAACAACTTTACCATTGGTCAAATACAAACCTTCACCGCTTGTTATTAAAGTCATATCAATACAACCGTTGGGGTCATCTTTAATCCACCAGGTCGTAGCATATTGAACGATGATATTCTTAAACTTAAGTTGTTCACCGTTTCCGGCATCCATGTGCTTGGCCTCGAATTCATATCTGTAATACAAGCCGTCTTCTTCATTGTAAATCAAGTAGGGATTCGTAGGATACATGCCTGAATAATCTAATGAAATTCGGTTTGCAACCTGACCAGCTTCCAATAAATTCTCTTCTTCATTAAAGGTGAATTTTAGGTCTGAATAATCTGCTTCCTGGCGGTAATTCAGCTCATCCCATGTATTCATTAGATAATCATAACCGGTAAAAGTTGAATGAGGCCGTTTACGTTCTTCGTCCTGGAAAGTTAAAATCAAGTCCAAATAGCTGATACCGTAAAATCGGTCCACATCCAGTTGATTAAAGGCTGCTTTGGCATAAACACTTTGGCCAACATGGGTGTAAATCGCATCATGTTCCAAGGCTAAATCCAGGAAATAATGTCTGGAAGACCTGACTGGTCCGATTTTTTCTGTCTCGAAATCCTGAAATAAGGCAAAGAGTCTGGTAATACCGCCTTCTACCATGACTTCGTACAGAATATCAGCATCAGAAATACCATACTGTGGTAAAGCGTCTTCAATATTACTGATCATGACACCAATTGGACGTCTGTCATAAGCCTCTTGGCGGATAGGTAAACCTGTTAAATGACTGTTTGGACCTATAGGTTCAGGCTCTGGTTCTGGCTCCGGTTCTTCAATTTCCACCTCTACACTCTCATCAACTGGAGGTTCGTTTTCTGTATCGTCTTCAACCACAATAACTTCTTCAAGGTCTTCACTAGACTCTTCTTGGGTTTCTTGGGTTTCCTGATTTTCCGTATCTACTGCAGCCTGTGATTCATCCCCCTTACAGGAAACAAATAATAGGCTTATCAATAACGCCATCATCATGATGATCACTTGTTTATTCAATCGTTTCATCTTGCTCTCACTTGTATGTCAGCCATAGTTATTCTTGTCTCATCTATTTGTAGTCAATTTCTTGTAAAATTTCTTTTTGCAGTCGAATCATTTCCTTTTCATCTGTTTCCGTCATATGGTCATAACCGAATAGATGAAGTAAAGAATGAACGATTAAAAATACATATTCACGTTCCTCCGAATGACCATAGGCCTCCGCTTGGTCTTTAACCTTGTCCATAGAAAGCACAATATCACCAAGTAGAACATGATTATTCTCCGGATTCATATACAGGCTTATTCCCTCTTCCAAAAAATCGTAATCACATGGGCTTGGCCAATCAATCAAGGGAAATGAAAGTACATCTGTCGCTTTGTCAATATCTCTATATTCTTGATTGATTTCTTGAATCACTGTATTGTTGGTCGTCGTAAAGGAAACATCCACCTCATAGTCGAACTTAAGATAATCAAGGGTTTGATTCAGTGTCATTTCTGCCAAATCTTGATAACGCTTGCTAATAGGGACGTCTTCCATGTCGTATATAATCATTCATACTCCTTATTATTTTCTTTCATAACTGACTCTATCGTGATACATACCTTTATAAACGGTAACAAATGCTTCTTTAATCAAAGGCAATTCATTGAATGTCAAGGGACAATCGTCTAACTGCTTCTTGCTGATAACTGTTCCAAAAACTTTGTCTATCAACTTAATAATCTCTTTTATGTCTCGTCCATTTTGTCCTAGTCCCTTAACTGCAGCCTCTACACAGTCAGCCAACATAACAATAGCGGATTCTTTTGTTTGTGGTTTTGGTCCAGGATAGCGATAATCCATGTCATTAATTTCAAAACCATCACTATGATCCAAGGCTTTCTGATAGAAATAGCTTATAATGGCATCGCCTTGATGCTCTACTATGATATCTTGAATACTCTTTGGCAAATGGAATTCCTTGGCCAGTTCCAGTCCATCGGTAACATGACGCTTTATGTAGGCAGCGCTGGCATCAGGAGACAGGGAATCATGTAAATTGTCGCCTTCTTGATTTTCAGTAAAGTAACCGGGATCTCTTGTTTTGCCTATATCATGATATAGGGATCCCACTCTTGCCAAGTGATAATTGGCCCCAATTTCCAAGGCTCCTTTTTCTGCAAGGTTTGCCACCAGCATACTGTGATGATAAGTTCCGGGGGCTTCAACCAAAAGCTTCTTTAAAAGGGGTTGGTTTGAATTAGACAATTCAATAAGTCGCGCGTCGGAAGTAATCCTAAAAAGCATTTCCCATATAGGTTCCGTACCAACAGTAAAAATAACAACAAAGAGACCATTGACCGCTGAGAAAAGCAAGCTCATATAATCAAAATCCAAAAGACTGTCATGTATCATCAAATAAGAGACCACATTGACCAGCATAAAAAATACCATATTGCTGCCGGCTACGTACATGACCTGGTGTCGGTTTTTGGCATAAGGAATAGTCAAACAAATAAAGCTGCCTGCAAGTAGATACATTAAATAAGTATCTAAACCAAGGCCTGTCGTTATTAAGAGTAATGTAAGCATAACAAAGTTTAGGATAAAACCCAAGCGTACATGAATCATAGATGTTATGAATGCCGCAGTTAGCAAAACCGTCAAAAGATATGGACTGATCCCAACCAAAAAAACAGAAGGCACATAACCAATCAATACAAAACACCAAAAAAGGAGTTGATAACGTCTCTTTTTTAAGGTCTCATTGTAAAACTGGACCATATAAAAGGAGGAAATACCCACCATAAGAAGCAATACCGCTATGGTTGCAATCAATACACTAAGTGTTTGACCATCAGTAATCAGGCGAAACAAACTGACAATTGTTACAATTAGAATCCCTACAAGGGGTATTCCCCATTTCAAACCTTCTTTTAGCCTCAAATCTAATACCCCTTTCTATTGCTTCTGGAATCCTTACCGCCTCTTGTGTCCTTGTTTCTTGGATCTGCATTTCTAGAGTTCTTATCATTTCTCGTGTCATTATCCCTGTTGTGACTGGCGTTCTCACTTTTCTCATACGCTTCAACGATTTTCTGTACCAGTGGATGCCGAACCACGTCCTTATTGGTCAACCTGCAAACACCGATTTCATTAATATTCCTAAGGACCTTAACTGCCACATCAAGACCGGATTTTGCACCTCCAGGTAAATCCTTTTGGCTTAAGTCACCGGTTATAACAGCCTTAGACCCATAACCAATACGGGTTAAAAACATTTTCATCTGAGCTGGAGTGGTATTCTGGGCTTCATCAAGTACGATGAAGGCATTATCCAATGTTCGTCCTCTCATATATGCCAAGGGAGCCACTTCTATAAGTCCCTTTTCCATATTAGCCAGAAAAGAATCAGCTCCCATAATCTCATAAAGGGCATCATACAATGGTCTAAGATAAGGATCCACTTTTGACTGGAGATCACCAGGAAGAAAACCTAATTTTTCACCAGCCTCAATTGCAGGACGGGTTAGGATAATTCGATTGACTTCATTTTTCTTAAAGGCAGTAATGGCATGGGCCATAGCCATATAAGTCTTACCGGTACCAGCCGGTCCGGTTCCAAAGACAATCATTTTACTGTTGATCATGTCCATATAATTTTTCTGTCCCACAGTTTTTGGCCGGATGTATTTACCATTTGGAGTGATGCAAATATATTCAGAACTAACCTTGCTAAGTTGTGACTGTTTGGTCTCTAGCGTTGTCTTAATAGCATAATTGACGCTGGAGGTTGTCAGGGCAACGCCTTTTTCAATGGTTGCTATAAGGTCGCCAATGACGTGTTCAGCCATCTTGACCTGTTCATGGGCACCACGAATAAGTATGTCGTCCCCACGGTTAACTACATTCACTTTTAGTTCTTTTTCAATGGATTTCATAAAGACATCATACTGGCCGAACAGTTCCGGCATCAGATGATGGTCGACATGCATTGTAGCCTCAGATGCTGCCATACGAATCCCTCCCTTATGTTATGTAATGTTATGCTGTGTTATAATTCTCAGTCAATGCATTCGCCCACAGGTTGCTGACGCAACCTGTCGCAGTCGCCATATTGATACCTGAAATACTACAGGGTATTACATCCCCTTTCGTATTTCCCCTATCAACCTTTCTCCTGCATTCGCGCAAAAAAAGCTATCGAAATTAATCGATAGCTTTGATTTTATGCTAGTAATTTTCTAACAATTTGACTTACCAACTTACCGTCAGCACGTCCTTTAGCTTTTTCTGTCATTACTTGCATTACTTTGCCCATATCCTTCATGGAAGATGCTGATAGATCAGCAATCACTTCAGTGATCATCTTAGTCAGTTCTTCTTCAGAAAGCTGTTCCGGCAAGTAGCCTTCAAGTATTTCGATTTCAGTTTTTAATTCGCTAATCAAATCTTCTCTACCACTCTTTTCAAAGTCCGGTAAAGCCGCTTTTCGCTTCTTGAGTTGTGATGCGATGACGCCGATTATATCGTCGTCCGATAATGAAACCTTGTTATCTTTTTCTTCTTGAAGCACTGCGGTTCTAACAGACTGAATGGTGTTCTTCTTCAAAGAATCTTTCGCTCGCATAGCATCTTTCATGTCTGCGAAAAGTTTATCCTTCAATGACATCTAATCATTCCTTGTCTTATTTATGCTTGCGCTTTCTAGCAGCTTCAGACTTCTTCTTACGTCTTACACTAGGCTTTTCGTAATGTTCTCTCTTACGAATCTCTTGCATGATACCTGCTTTAGCACAGTTTCTTTTAAACCTTCTAAGTGCACTATCAAGGGTTTCGTTGTCTTTAACTGTTACGTTTGACATTCTTCCAACCTCCCTTCAAGTTACAAATTGTGCCGATATGCATTCGGGCATTATTTAAGCACTATAGATAATTATAGCATAAAACTTCTATTCGTCAACACTTATTTTCACTTTTTTTCACCAAGTCTTTACTTATACATATCCTTGTCAAACTCTGACTTACGTAGGTCTTTACCCTGATAGTCAAATTGATTCATGTAGCCCTCAGGAATTTCCTTATAGACCTTTAGGGTATCTCTTGTATACTCAAAGACACCTTCTCTATTTTGAATAGCTATAAAGGTATAAAAGAGATTTCTAGTCAGGATACAAAGGCTGAGAAGCATAGCTCCAATTATGACGTGAAGCATATAAGGATTATCTTTGAAAATAAAACCTGCCAAACCATAGGTAAGAAATACATCGACAAGTGGTAACAACTCAAAAATCATTACTTTTTTATAATCCATTCTATATTTTGGAACATAGGTTGGATGAATGGTCTTCAGATATATTTGACCGTCGATTTCAAAAAGTGTACTTAACAGCATCTTAAGCAACTCCCTGTAATATCTGGCACCGATGACCAGAACAAGTATGAAGTAAACAAATACAAATCCACCTACCATTAATTCCATGATATAGTCCAGGTAGAGTCCGAAGAATACTCCATAAACAATCAAATATAGATACCAAAACTTCATGATTTTGATTTGGTATTGACCATCAAGTCTTAAATTGTCCTTCATCACAAGTTTTCCAACCTTTCCTGTACATACATCATAATCCCATAGACAGTAGCCAAATATTCTTCCATGGATGAATCCTCATTATTCAAAAAGAAATTGAGGGCTCGGATTTTTTTCTCCTGATCAGGGAAATTGGCATAAAGATGGTCAAAAATCAAGTCAAAATCATCTGTCCAATAACCCACTTTATCCAGGATTAAAGTAAACATGGCCCTAATCAAGCGCTTAGTAAGCGCATGACGCAGTCTTCTTACTTCGTCCTCGTCATTGGTTAAGCGAAGTTTATTGAGTATCCTGCTTATAACATGCATGGTTTCCTTATTCAGGTTTTCAATAAGACTCTTGGTTATGCAAATAGGTTCCAAAATCTGTCCTAAATCATTACCATAAATACAGACGCTGACAATTTTTATCCAAAATCCCCATTCATCCTGTCTCTTAAGAACATCACCAACGGTACACGAAGCAATATCCACCTTTGAAATAATTGGATATTTGGAACCCAGAACAGTTTTTAGATGCTGAATGGTCTCCATATAATAGGACTTAAGGTCATGCTTAAAAACAAGGGTAAAATCCACATCTGAAATATAGGGTATGGCCTGCCCTTTAGGAATAGAACCACAAATATATATGGAATGGATCTCATCCTCAAACAAGGTGTTGGTTAAATCAGCAAATTCTTCAATAACCGGCCTAAATTCATCTTGAAGTTTTAATTCAGTGATTTGTTTTTTTAACTCCATATTCCCCCCATTGAAAGTTCATAATTTTTCAGGTCCATTTTCAAGAAAGTTAGAAATGTCTAATAGTAGCTATCTTTAATCAAGCAAGTCTAAAAGTTCACTTGGCCGATGAATGATAAAATCAGGATTTTGAGCTTGTAGATGTTCAAGGCTTCTGAATCCCCAAGAAACACTTGCAATTTTTACACCTAGATTTCGTGCTGTTTTCACATCCACTTCGGTATCACCCACATATAAAACCTCATCTTGATCGAAGTCGTCACCTATGAGTTGTATGGCCCCACCTACACCTGGTTTTCTTTCTGTATCCTTATCCGGTCCCGACAAGCCCAGATAAGACCTGCCAGCAAAATAGTGGTCAGCGATTTTCTCTGCAATCCCTTTAGTTTTGTTGGTGTGTATACCCCACCGGACTCCTCTTTTATCAAGAACTTCCAACATCTCCCAAATCTGTGGATATAAAGCTGTTTCTAAAAGTGGATTTTCCAAGTAGAAAGCAAGCAGGTCATTTAAATATGGTGAAAGGAAATTTTCATCCAATTCCCATTCACCTTCCTGACCCTGGGACACAGCCTCATAATATCCTGGATGATTATGGTAATAATCCTTTTTTATATCATCAGGAAGGGCACGAAAGATAGTTAAAGGTAAGCCATTCCCTACCATAGCCTTATAGTCTTCAATAGGATGGGTTCTAAAGCCTCTTTTACTTAATACATAATTACAAGCACAGGCTATCCCGCCGATAGTGTCAGCCAAGGTTCCATCCAGGTCAAATATTACTGTCTTTATCATGGTCTAGCTCTCCTATTCAAAAAAAGCTGTGCAGTTTCTTAATAGAATCGGCTGCACAGCTCTCATTAATTACTTAAGTTGTTCTTTGGATAATTCAATACCTTGTGCTAACGCTTCTTCAATCTTGGATGCATCCCGTCCACCGGCTTGAGCCATTTGTGGTTTACCTCCACCACCGCCACCGACAGTTTTTGCAACGCTTCGAATCAGGTTGCCGGCATGGGCACCTTTTTCAACGGCAGTATCATCACAAGCTACAATCAATGGAACTTTACCATTTGAATCGGAAGCAAGGATAACTATACAGTCACTAACCTTATCCTTGATCTTATCTGATAGATCACGGAGTCTGTTGTTGTCAAAGCCATCCACTTTAGCGGCAATAACACTTGTTTCACCAACCATAACCTTTTCAGCAATGATGTCATCAACGATTGATGAGGCAGCTTTTGACTTCAGCTTCTCATTTTCGTTCTTAAGGTCCTTAAGCTCTGCAAGGAGAGATTCAACCCTGTGGGCAAGTCCGGTTAGGTCTGTCTTGGCAGCCTGTGCAGCCTCTTTTGCCATTTTTTCAAGATCACGATAGTAGCCAATGGCTCCATTTCCGGTTAAGGCTTCGATACGTCTGACACCAGCAGCGACTCCACCTTCGGATGCAATCTTAAACAAACCGACTTCAGATGTGTTGGTTAAGTGTGTACCACCACAAAGTTCAATGGAATATCCACCCATGTTAACGACTCGAACAGTATCGCCGTATTTTTCACCAAAAAGAGCCATGGCTCCCATATCTTTAGCCTCTGCAATAGACATTTCCTTTATGTCCACATCAAGACCGGCTTGGATTTGTTCATTGACCAAATCCTCAACCTTTTGAAGGTCTTCTTTATCAATCGCTTCGAAATGGGTAAAGTCAAAGCGAAGTCTGTCCGCATTAACACTTGAACCTTTTTGTTCTACGTGATCACCTAAAACAGTCTTCAAGGCTTTTTGAAGCAAGTGAGTTGCACTGTGATTTTTAGCAGTAGCCATTCGGTTGTTTAAATCAACTTTCAAAGTTGCTTTTTGTCCAACCTTTACACTTCCGCTGATTACTTGGCCCATATGGGCAATATTGGACCCAACTACCTTATTAACATCAAAAATCTGAATTTTTCCGCTTTCAGTTTCAATAATACCGGTATCGGCGTGTTGACCACCTGAGGTTGCGTAGAAAGGAGTTACTTTTGCAATAACCGCTACGTCCTGACCTTCTATAACTTCATCAACCACTTCTTCTCCGGCAGTAAGACCTGTAATCTCACTCTCAAGACTTGTATGGAAATAACCGTCGAAGCTTCCGCCTATGTTAATTGGAAGTTTGTTAAATACCGTTTCTTTTGCTCCCATGTAGTTGCTTTCTTCACGGGCTTCTCTGGCACGCTTTCTCTGCTCTTCCATTTCAGCCTTAAATCCGTCTACATCAACACTTAGACCTTTTTCCTCAGCGATTTCAATGGTCAGTTCGATAGGGAAACCATATGTGTCATATAGAGTAAAGGCCTTATCACCTGCAAGTACACTTTCGCCATCAAGTTCAGCAAAATATCCCTCAAGAATATCCATACCCTTATCAATGGTTTCAGCAAAACGCTCTTCCTCTACAGAAAGGACTTTAAGAATATAAGCTTCTTTTTCCTTAAGCTCAGGATATCCATCTTTAGAATTTTCGATAACATTAGAAGCCAGTTTTGCCATAAAACTGCCTTCTATACCAAGTATCTTACCATGGTGCGCTGCACGACGAAGGAGTCGGCGCATCACATATCCTCGTCCTTCATTTGAAGGCATAATACCATCAGAAGTCATAAAGGTAACACTTCTTACGTGGTCCATAATCTTACGAATAGAAACATCCTTAACCGGATCTTCTTTATATGTTACACCAGCCAGCTGACATACTTCATGACGAAGCTCACGCATAGTATCAATATCAAAAAATGACTCTGCATCCTGCATAATAACAGCCAAACGCTCAAGACCCATTCCTGTATCGATATTTGGATGATCAAGCAGAACATATTCGCCAGATTCCATTTTTTCAAACTGGGTAAATACAAGGTTCCACACTTCTACGTAACGGTCGCATTCACAGCCTACGGCGCAGTTTGGATCATCACAACCATACTGAGCACCACGGTCTACGTAAATTTCTGAACAAGGTCCACAAGGTCCAAGTCCATGTTCCCAGAAGTTGTCTGCTTTTCCCATATAAACGATACGGTCTTTAGGGACACCTTCCTGCTTATGCCAAATGTCTGCTGCTTCATCATCTTCTTCATATACAGATACATAAAGAAGGTCTTCTGGAATCTCTAATACCTTGGTAAAAAACTCCCAGGCCCACGCAATGGCTTCCTTCTTGAAATAGTCTCCAAAAGAGAAGTTCCCAAGCATTTCAAAGAAAGTACCATGACGGTCTGTTTTACCAACGTTTTCAATATCACCGGTACGAATACACTTCTGACAAGTCGTCATCCGAACATTCGGTGGTGTTTCCTGTCCTGTGAAATATGGCTTTAAAGGTGCCATACCTGAATTGATCAGTAATAAACTTTTATCATTCTTTGGCACTAATGGGAAGCTGGCGGCTTGTAGGTGACCTTTGCTTTCAAAAAACTCAAGGTACATCTTTCTAAGGGTGTTAACGCCTAAATTCTTCACTGTTTTGCCTCCTATAGATTATATTAGGGAAATTATACTGACTTCCCCTGTATTTGTCAATATTCCCGTGTTATTCAAGGGAAAAATCAGTTTCGTTAATAAGTGTTTGCAAGGATTTCAGAATACCGAATTTACCATGGTAGTAGGTAAGACCGCCTTGGAAATACACTGTATATGGCGGTTTAATTGGAGCATCGGCACTTAGTTCTATGGATGACCCCTGAATAAAGGCACCTGCTGCCATGATGACAGGTGCATCATAACCAGGCATATCCCAAGGTTCTGGATCTACATATGAATCTACGGGAGCCGCATGCTGAATTCCTTTACAAAAAGCAACGACATGGGCTTCGTTCCCCATATCGATGGCCTGAATAATATCATATCGCTTTTCATTAGAAGCCGGAATGACATTAAAGCCGAGTTTCTCATATAGTCTTGCTGCAAAAAGGGCTGTCTTATGGGCACCTGCCACTACTGTAGGTGCCATAAAAAGTCCTTGGAACATAGCGTGGGTAACTCCAAGGGATGCTCCCACTTCTTTTCCAAGCCCTGGCGCCGTTAAGCGGTAAGCTGCATTGTCTACATACTCTTTTTTTCCTGCTATGTAACCACCGATAGGAGCCAAACCTCCACCGGGGTTCTTTATTAAGGAACCAACAACCATATCTGCTCCGAAATCACTGGGTTCCTCATACTCAACAAACTCACCATAGCAGTTGTCTACCATGATGATTAGGTCCTCTTTAACACTTCTTATAAACTTAATCAGCTCTTTAATGGCTTCATTGGAAAAAGTTGGTCTCCAGTCATATCCTTTGGACTTTTGGATAGAGACAAGCTTGGTCCTGTCATTAATAGCAGCTTTTATGCCAGCATAGTCGAAACTAAAATCTTCCAGCAGATCCACTTGTTCATAAGTTATCCCAAACTCAAATAAAGACCCTTTAGTAGGGTTTATTCCAATAACACCTTGGAGGGTATCGTACAGCTTACCGCAAGGAGCCAATATTTCGTCACCTGGACGCAGGTTACCTGACAATGCCAAGGTTAACGCGTGGGTCCCGGAAACTATTTGTGGACGAACTAAAGCAGCTTCCGTATGAAATACGGAAGCATAAACTTCTTCAAGTGTATCTCGACCCGAATCATTATAACCATAACCGGTAGCATGGTTAAAATGCATATCACTCAGTCGACACTTCTGCATGGCACCAAGAACCTTAAGCTGGTTGTATTCAGCAATCTCGTCAATCTCAAGAAAACGATCCTTCAGTTCACTCTCAACTATCTTGGAAAGCTCAATAACTTCAGCACTCAGGCCTAAAGTCTCATACATCTTATTCATATATCTTAGAATCCTCTCAAAACATGCTCTTACGCGTTGTCTGCCGCGTTAAAATGGATTTCTCTAGATGGAATCACCGTTGAAATCGCATGTTTGTAAATCATTTGTTGCTTGCTTTCAGCTTCAAGTATAACGATAAAATTATCGAAGCCTTTTACTAAACCCTTAAGCTGAAAACCGTTAGTTAGGTAGATCACAACTACAATCTTGTCTTTTCTCACTTGATTCAAAAAAACATCTTGCAAGTTAATTGGTTTACTCACTTTTGCGTCCCCCTTTGTCATATTTTAATTAGGTTTTGATATTAAGTCATTAAGCACCCTTAATGAACTTTCTTATTATATAATATAGTATATTCCATTTTTGTTCAACCAGAAATCTGTACTATGCCATATTATTTATTATTTCTTGACAAATACGGCCTACATCGAAGCCGTAATGGTCTACGTGGACCCATTTTACATCTTTTTCTCGTCGAAACCAGGTCAATTGACGTTTGGCAAAATGTCTTGTATCCCTTTTAATTCGATAGACGGCTTCATCAAGGGAACACTCACCATTAAGGTAGTCCAGGATTTCCTTGTAACCAAGACCTTCCATGGCCGTCATATCTCTGGTATAACCCATATCTTTAAGTTTCTTAACTTCTTCAACCAGTCCCATATCCATCATCTTGTCTACCCTATGATTAATTCGATGATAGAGAAGATCTCTTTCCATATTAAGCACAAAAAAATCAAGGTCATATGGGCTTTCTTTCACATATTCCCTTTGGTTATGATCAGAGATTTTCTCTCCGGTCAGAAGGAAATATTCGATATATCGTTTCACACGTTTTACATTATTGGGATGTATCCCCTTAGCTGAAACTTCATCAACTTCCATTAACCAATTATGAAGGGCTTCTTTGCCGTGTTTTACATAAAAATCATCAACTTGGCTACGGGTTTTCTCTTCCTCATCCGTCCGAGTAAAATCTATATCCTTGGTGACAGCTTGAATATAAAAGCCGGTCCCTCCGGCAATAATCGGTATCTTTCCCTTGGCATAAATGGTCTCCATAGCTTCCTTTGCCATGGACTGAAAGCGGTTAACGCTAAAACCCTCTGAAGGATCCAGTTGGTCCACCAAGTAATGAACAATACCCTGCTTTTCCTCCTGAGTCACTTTAGCAGACCCGATATCCATATATTTGTACACCTGCATCGAATCCGCTGATATAATCTCCCCATTGATACGCTTGGCAAGTTCAACTGAGACACTGGTCTTACCACTTGCAGTCGGTCCTGCTATGACAACAAGTTTTCTTTTCATCTTGAACCTCATTTCATATATGTCACTTTTACAGTCAAATTTATACAATACGTCTGAATTTCTTCTCCAGCTCATATTTACTCATTCGAATCATAGTTGGTCTTCCGTGGGGGCAGTGATAGGGATCTTCCAAATTCAGCAACTGTTCAACCAGCGAACGGTATTCTACTTCCGACAGTTTATCATTCCCCTTAATAGCTGCCTTACATGCTACAGAGGCCAATTTGTGAAGATACTGGTCCTCTTTACGAATAGAAGCCTCACCTTCGACCAACTGATCGAAGAAATGAATGAAATCCATGTCCTGCATAGGTGTATTCAATAGATATGGCACGCTTTTTACAATAATGGTCTGTTCACCGAATATTTCAGCGTCAAAGCCAAGATTTCCTATGTCCTCCTGAAAAGATTCAAATACATGAAACTCTTTGTCAGACAATTCATAAACCTTTGGCTCCAACAAAAGCTGAGATGGCATGTCAAGGTCACTGACAGCCTTAACCCAGGCTTCATATAACACTTTTTCATGAGCAGCATGCTGGTCAACAATATAGAGTTCTTTCCCATATTCAACAATCCAGTAGGTTTTGAAAGCCTGGCCGATTACCTTATGCTTTTTGATCTGTTCTTTATCTAGGAACACGTCCAGATTTTGAACTTCAACCTGTTGAGGCTGGACCTGTTTTTCCACAAGTTGATCTCTAGGTTTTTCCACATTCTTTTCTGACTGCACCGGATTTTGTGTTTGATCTTTCTTATCTTGATGTTGATCAACTTCCTTCGAATCGTCCCTTGACACCCTTGCATTGATGTTAGAAACATCGTATACTGCTTGCTCATGAACCATAGTACTCTCTTGAACACTGGTCATGACCCTTGTTTCAGTTATGTCTTTCGTGGGTATTTCACCTTTAACCTCCGAAGTCCCACAAGGCTTTCTGTTAAAATCACTGGTTATTCTGGATTGGCTGTGATAATCCTTGCGAACGCCAAAGTTCTGAACTGGGCTTCTTTCTTCTTTATGGTGACGACTGACTTCAAAGGGTTCAGGAGCTTCTTTCAGGATTTTCTTTTCTTCTTTGATGATCCTTTTTTCCACTTCCTTTTCCAGCCTACCATCAAGAGAAACTTTATCGACGGGTTCTCGATCAGAAAGAGCTCCTCTGACAGCCTCCCTAAAATGATGTCTTATCTCTTCCTCCTGATCAAACCGAACTTCCATTTTGTTGGGATGAACATTGACATCAACCATATCAAAAGGAATTTCAAGGAAAAAAACGCCAAAAGGAAACTGACCAATCATCATACCATCCTTGGCTCCTTCTTCAATGCCTTTTTGTATCCATCTTGATTTTATATATCGACCGTTGACATAATAGATTTCATATTGCCTGTTACCCCTACTGATAATAGGTTTACCGACATAGCCTGAAATTTTTATCTGACCGGATTCATAAGTAACTTCTTTGGAATGTTTGGCATACTCTTTACCAAAAACCTGATATATACAATCCCTTAAAGAAAAGTTACCGGATGTATGAAGACGGACTTTTCCATTGACGACATACTTAAAGGAAATACCAGGATGACTAAGAGCAATGCGACTAATCAGATCGGATACATAGTTGGCTTCTGTTTTGCCGCTTTTTAAGAATTTCTTCCTGGCTGGTACATTATAAAACAAGTCTTTTACAAGGAATGTCGTTCCGGTAGGACAACCAATGTCCATTAAGCCTTTTTCCTGACCACCTTCAATCTGATACCGGATACCGGTAATGGCTTCTCCGGTTTTAGTCATACACTCAACCATACTAACAGCTGCTATACTGGCTAGAGCTTCACCCCTAAATCCAAGAGAATGAATAGCGTCAAGGTCTGAGGCATCATTGATTTTGGAGGTTGCATGACGAAGAAAAGCACTTCCAACATCTTCTTTGGTCATACCTATACCGTTATCTGTAATGCGGATCATTTTAAGGCCACCGTCTTCGATTTCAACCGTAACGGCAGTCGCTTCAGCATCAATGGCATTTTCCACTAACTCTTTGATAACCGACACGGGACGTTCTACAACTTCTCCTGCAGCAATTTTATTAATTGTATCTTGATCGAGTAAATGTATCATAAGGACCTCTTCAATTCATTAAGAGCATTTAGGGCATCTATTGGTGTCATATTATTGACGTCCATCTCCTTAAGCTTTTTAACAATTGGATCTTCTTTTGCTTCAAAAAGGTTTAACTGCAAGGGTTTTTCTCTCACAGTTAAATCCTTTGTTTTCTTGGTAATATCTGCATCACTGAGTTCAGCAAGGATCTCTTTGGAACGATGGATGACCGTATCCGGCACACCGGCAATTTTAGCAACCTGGATACCATAGGATTTATCAGCCCCGCCTTTGGCAATTTTCCTTAGGAAGATGATGTCATCGCCCTTTTCCTTAACCGTTATACAGTAGTTCTGAACCCCAGGAATCTTACCTTCCAGTTCAGTCAGTTCATGGTAGTGGGTGGCGAACAGAGTTTTAGCACCTATGGTCGATGTATTCACCAAAAATTCTACTACCGCCCAGGCTATGCTAAGACCATCAAAAGTTGAGGTTCCCCTCCCAATTTCATCTAGTATAACCAAACTGTTTCTACTGGCGTTACGCAAAATATTAGCCACTTCGCTCATTTCAACCATAAAGGTTGATTTGCCTGATGACAAGTCATCCGACGCACCAACACGGGTAAAGATCCTGTCAACAGGTGAAATCATGGCCTTTTGAGCAGGAACATAAGAACCAATCTGGGCCATAAGTGTAATAAGGGCAACCTGTCGCATATAGGTTGACTTACCAGCCATATTAGGACCGGTGATAATGGAAAACCGGTGTTCATCAATATCCAATAAGGTTTCATTGGTTATAAACTGATTATATCCAATCATTTTTTCAATAACCGGATGGCGCCCCTCTTCAATATGAATGCGTCCCTGGTTATTGAAAAGCGGTCTTGTATAGTTACTGGAAACTGCAACTGTTGCCAGTGATTGAAGTGCATCAATGGTTGAAACCTTTTCAGCTGTTTCCTTTATTCTAATCACGTTGGCCGCCAGTTTTTGCCTCAGTTCGACATATAATTCATATTCTAAGGCGATCACCTTGTCCTGGGCTCCTAGAACGGTATTTTCAATTTCCTTAAGTTCAGGTGTAATATAACGTTCTGCATTGGCCAAAGTCTGCTTTCTCTGATACCTGTCAGGAACCATGGACAAGTTGGAATTGGTAACCTCCAGGTAATAACCGAAGACCTTGTTATACTTGATTTTTAAATTTTTAATACCTGTTTGTTCTTTTTCCTTGGCTTCAAGAGTAGCCAGCCATTTTTTTCCGTCAGTCGAAGCGCTTCTTAATCGGTCCACTTCCTCGTTGTAGCCATCCTTAAAGATCTTCCCCTCTTTAATGGCTATTGGTGGTTCTTCACCGATACTTTCATCGATCAGTTCATATAAATCAGCTAACTCATCCAAGTTTCTGCCAATATTGGATAATATTTCACTGGAGGTCTGACCCAAAATATTTTTAAGCTCGCCAAGTACAGCAATAGACTGACGAAAGGCCAACAGGTCTCTTGGATTCGCTGTTCCAAGGCTCATTTTAGTCATCAGTCTTTCCATGTCATAGACTGGAGTCAAAAGTTCCCGAATTTCTTCTCTCATGATCAGATCTTCTACCAACTCCGTGACACCATCCAGACGACCTTCGATCTGGTGTTGATTGGTTAAAGGCTGCTCAACAAAATAACGGAGTTTTCTGGCTCCCATTGCTGTTTTTGTCTTATCCAGAACCCATAAAAGGGACCCCCGTTTATCCTTTTCACGCATGGTTTCAACCAGTTCCAGATTTCTTCTGGTAGCCATGTCTAAAAGCATAAATGAAGAGGCCTCATAATACCTTATATGGTTAATATGACTGAGACTTGATTTCTGTGTATCATAAAGATAATCAAGAAGCGCTCCACTGGCAATAACACTCTCATCATGACCGCTTAATCCCAAACCATCAAGAACGGATATTTGGAAATGTTCAAGTATACGGTCTTTGGTTCTCATAGAATCAAAAAACCAGTCATCATAATTGTTGACATAAACCTTGAGACGGTCTTCCAGAAACTCGGTGAACTCAAGGTTTTCTTTCAATTCATTATTAATGATAATCTCAGCAGGCTGTATCTTTGAAATCTCATCTAAAAGAGCTCCATAATGCTTAATTGTAGTTGTATAGAAATCACCGGTTGTAATATCCACATAGGAAACACCATAATTGGCTATATCAGAATAGACACAAAGAAGAAAGTTGTTCTTTCCTTCATCAAGTGTCTGCATGTTAATATTGGCTCCAGGTGTCACAACCCGAACAACATCTCTCTTTACTATCCCCTTGGCCGTTGCAGGGTCTTCAACCTGTTCAGCAATGGCAACTTTGTAGCCCTTTTCCACCAGCCTGTTAATATAGGATTCTGCCGAATGATGAGGTACACCACACATAGGAGCTCTCTCTTCAAGACCACAGTTCTTGCCGGTTAAGGTTATTTCCAACTCACGTGACGCAGAAATAGCATCATCGAAGAACATTTCATAAAAATCGCCGAGACGATAGAACAGAATCGTTTCTTTATACTGGTCCTTAATAGCCATATACTGTTCCATCATTGGTGTCAGTTTACCCTTCATGTCTACCTCTCTCACTCTTGTATTTGTCCGATTAAATGGAAGGTTTTAGCCTCAGTCACTTTCACGTCCAGGATTTTACCCACCAGTTCCGGTGCCCCTTTTACATGAATCAGATGGCCATTGTCCAAGCGACCGGTCAACATACCTTCTTCCTTTTCATTAACTTCTTCAATAAGGACCTTGTATTCACCACCTAGGTGGGCCAGGCTTTTCTTATTCGCGATATCATTCACCACTTCGATAAGGCGGTTAAACCGTTCTTTAGAAACCTCTTCAGATACCTGTTCTTCTCTAATAGCGGCAGGTGTTCCTGTTCGCTTGGAGTATATGAAGGTAAAAGCACTGTCATATTCAACTTCTTTTACCACATCCAGAGTGTCCTGAAAATCTTCTTCTGTCTCTCCTGGGTAACCAACGATAATGTCTGTTGTAAGGGCAATACCTGGCATTGCTTTTTTAATCTTATTGGCCAGCTCCAGGTAGGATTCTTTGGTATAGCGTCTGTTCATATCCTTAAGGAGCTTTGTAGATCCTGACTGAAAAGGAAGATGAAGTGACCTGCATATCTTCTTGGAATTTGCCATCACCTCAATCAAATCATCGGAAAGGTCTTTTGGATGTGAGGTCATAAATCTGATTCTTTCCAATCCTTCAATAGCCTCAATTTTTTGCAAAAGACCGGCAAAGGTCTCAGGTTCCTTCAGGTTCTTACCATAGGAGTTAACATTTTGACCAAGAAGCATGATTTCAACAACACCATCAGCAACCAGGGTCCTGATTTCCTCGATAATATCCTCAACCTCTCTTGACCGTTCACGTCCTCTCACATAGGGAACGATACAATAGGAACAGAAGTTGTTACATCCAAAAATAATATTGACGCTGGATTTATACTTATGCTTACGAACAGTTGGTAAATCCTCTACAATATCCTGATAGGAATCCCAAATATCAAAAATCTGCTCTCCTGTTGTCATTCTAGTGTCTAGAAGCTCTGCCATCTTATAGATATTGTGGGTACCAAAAACAATATCAACATGCTTGTAGGACTGTTTGAGTCTGTCAATAACCGTATCCTGCTGCATCATACAGCCACATAGAGCGATGAGAAGGTCAGGATTCTTCCGTTTTAATGATTTTAAATGGCCAACTCTACCATAAACTCTTTGCTCTGCATTTTCTCTAACAGCACAGGTATTATAAACAATAAGGTCTGCCTTATCTTCACTGTCAGTTTCCTCATAACCCATCTCCTCCAAAACACCTTTGATCTTCTCTGAGTCATGGAAGTTCATCTGACAACCGAAAGTTGCGATATGCATCCGTTTTTTACGTCCCTTGTCACCTTCAAATCTATCATTAATACTCTTTATTTTCTTTATATATTCCTTCTGACGAAGACCCTCCTGGGTATCGTGATTCACTATAATTGGTTTTCTTTCCATTGGTCCTCCTAATATAATGAAGGTATTCCTTCATGACAGTCTATTTATTATAACGAAGTTGACCTCTTTTTGCAACGTCTTATACTGTATAGCTTACACATGAAAAAGCTGATTCCCAGACCCAAAAGCCACAAAGCATAAAAGTGGATGACGCCTTGCCCCTTACTTATTATAAGTCCAAGGATTCCATAAACATAGAGGTGAACAATATAAAATAACATTGAGTTTTGACCAAAAACCAGTAAAAAGTCAAATCCTCTAAATCTCTTTGTGAATCGATCAATCATATAAAGCAATATAAAGCTGATTCCCATTGTAAATAAAACAAAGGACACGGATGGAGGATATTTAGTCAGGGATAGAAAGCCTCGGATTCCACTATTTTGGGGATGCTGGTCCAAAAGATTAAGTAAACGCGTTATAACAAACACAAGTAAAAGGCCCAACCCTAAGTATGCGGATAACCCCATAGCCTTATCCTTCGACTTTACAAACAAACGACCAAATACCAGGCCAATTCCTGTTAGAGGAAACCAATGTAAAATAGGATAATGACTCAGAAAGATTCCTGTCTGACCAGGGATGAAGAGCCATCTTAATAATGGATTATATGAGCCCTCCAACATGGTTCCCTTTGGAAAGATCAATGTATTAAAAACCATAAGCCCTAGTGTAAGTCCTAAAATCCACCTGTCAGAAAGTCCGCTTAAGATATAACCCAAAATCATACAGACGGCCAAGGTCGCTATTACGTCCATAGAGACAAGAACATCCCCACCCCCACCAGAAGGTATGGAAGAGGCAATGATATTGGAATTTAAGGTCCCAAGCATCCAGGCAAAGTTGATCAGAGTCAACTGAGCAATGATCATCACAAGACCCCTTAATAAAAAGTGCTTCAGATGACTTGGCTTCAAGTTACTTGTACCTTCATTTTTATGATGACGTTCTTTATATAGAATAACAGACAGACCTAACAAAAAGAAAAAACCAGGTGCCACGATATGGGATAAGATACGATTAACAAAGATATATATTTGGTCATATTTAGGAAAAACAAAACCGGGTGCCCCATCTCCAAAATACTCCATAGGATGAGAGCCAATAATATAGTAAACAGTATGATCAAGGGCCATAATAACCATAAGAAGCCCTCTGTAGATGTCCAGTGACTTATACCTCTCCTTCATTCCTATTGACTCATTTTTTTCTTCCGCTTCCATGACTTGACTCATTCCTATCCCCTCCTTTTGTCATATCATATCATAAATAACAAATAAAAAGAAAGAACACTACCAATCTAATGTTCTTCCTTCTACTTAGAGTTTTTCATATCCAGTCTCCTTTACATATATTATATCGGCCACATGGAATCAGATTGTAACCATTTTCAATAAATGGTTACAATCTGTTGACTCTTTACTAACACTCAGGACTATTTACCCTCCAACCAAAGAACCTCATGAGAATCAAGGACTATGGTCTCATCGTCATCATCACGGTCATAGGACTCACTTCCATAGAGTATAGATGGTTTGCCGGATGCATCCCTTTTAGCGATTTCGAATATTTTATCCCTACTCAAGCCTACTTTTAGTCCAGATAGGTTTTGAATGACCAGAACCCGATCACTTTCGAATGTACGTATATAAGCCATAACTGCCTTGTTGTAATTCTCATCTTTAGCTAGATCCACGAATTCCAGTTTTCCCCTTGAAAATGCCGGATGCTCTTTCCTAACGGCTATCATTGCCTTCAACATGTGAAAAACTTGATAGGTCAGACTGTCCGTCTTGGACATTTGGTCTTCCACATCTACCCAATCAATAGGCCCTCTTACTAAATATCTGGAATCCTTATAGCCTGTTTCTTCGGAAAAGGCTTGGTAATATGCCTCGTCATTACCTTTGGCATATTCGTCACCATAATAAATAATTGGAGTTCCCAGTAGGGTAAACATAATTGAATAGGCTAATTCCATTCTGGATTTATCGCCATCAAAAAGGTCCTTAATTCTAGCTGATATACCTTCACCCTGCCTAAAGTCCCAAAGATCTTTCTTGGCATAGGCTCCATAAATGAATTCCCTTTCTTCAGGCGTCACCATTTCAAGGGTAAGCTCATCATGACATCTAAGAAACATAAACCATTGACTGGAATCCGGAATAGAAGGGGTTACTGACTCATCCAGTGTTGCTATCACTGAGCTTTTATCCCCGCTGGCAAGAGCACTGTATATTCTTGGCATAACAGGAAAATGATAGGCAGCCTGACATTCATCACCGTCACCAAAATAATTGACCACATCCTTAGGAGGTTGGCAGGCTTCAGCAAGAAAAAGGGTTCCCTCTTCCAAAAAGTCAAGGACTGACCGCATAAACTTAACAACCAAGTGGGTTTTGGGTAAGTTCTCACAGATTGTCCCTTCTTCTTTCCATATATATGGTACGGCGTCAGCACGGAATCCGTCGATACCTTTAATCTTCCATTCAACCAAGGTCCTGGTCATCTCAAAAAGAACCTGTGGATTCCTGTAGTTTAAGTCGGGCTGTATTTCAAAGAAACGATGAAAAAAATACTTACCGGCCACATCATCATATTCCCAATTGCTATGACAAAGTCCTTTAAAAATGATTCGGGCCTTCTCATAAGCCCTGCCATCTTCGGACCATATAAAATAATCCCGGTATTGACTATCCGGATTTCTTCTGGCTTCCTGATACCAGAAATGATCCATGGAACAATGATTCATTGCGATATCAAAAATAATCCGTATATCCCGTTTATGGGCTTCATCGATTAAATGTTCAAAGGTTGTACCTCCAAGCAACTCCTTCCGAACACTGGTATAATCAGAAATATCAAAGCCTGCATCCTTCATAGGAGATTCTAATATAGGTAAGAGCCAAAGACAATTTACACCCAGATCTTTCAAATCATCCAGCTTGGAGATCAGCCCTGCCATATCCTTATTAAAATAATCAACGTACATTGAATAAACGATGGCATCTTTATACCAGTCCTTATTCATAACTTCTTCCCTAATAAAATGTTCCTTTTTTAACTCTACCAGTTCATCCATAAAACTCGAGATTACTTGATCCCCTATACCAAGGTCTCCATAAATACCATTAAAAATTTCTACAATTCTTTCCATAAAACTTCCTCCCAGGTCCCCCCCTAACATAGCAAAACGGACTAAACGTCCGTCTTGACAAAACTATTATATGGAGAGTGTAAGATAAAAACTACTACTTTAATGTTATTTCTTATCTTTTTTCTTGTTTTTTTCTTCTTTACCAGCTAGTACAGAGGCCACATCAGGAACAAAGGTTTGTTCATTCTTAGGCGGCCTGATATAGAAATCATTAACCTGTTTCGGTGGCAAAACCAGTTTTTCACGTTTAATATCCTTATACTGTATGGCATCTAAGAGATGAGTGATACAGTTGATTCTGGCATGCTTCTTGTTATCTGATGGAACTACGTACCAGGGTGCCTGTTTGATGTCTGTATAATCCATCATCTCGTCTTTGGCCATGGAATACTCCACCCACTTCTTTCTTGCCTCCAGATCCATTGGACTTAGCTTCCACTGCTTGGTAATATCATTAATTCTATCTTGGAATCGCTTTTCCTGCTCATCCGCACTTACAGAGAACCAGTATTTTAAAAGTATAACTCCTGAACGGACCAGCATTTTTTCAAACTCAGGACAGGATCTTAAAAACTCTTCATGTTCTTCTTTTGTACAAAAGCCCATGACCTTCTCTACACCGGCTCTATTGTACCAGCTTCTGTCAAAGAGAACAATTTCACCTGCTGCAGGTAAATGAGCTACATAACGTTGAAAATACCATTGGGTTTTTTCCCTGTCACTTGGAACACCAAGAGCTACAACCTTACATGACCTGGGATTAAGCTTTTCAGTAATCCTTTTGATAACGCCGCCTTTTCCTGCAGCATCACGTCCTTCAAAGATAACAACAACTCGGAGACCTTCTTTCTTGACCCATTCCTGTAGCTTAACCAATTCAATTTGCAACCTTGCTAATTCAGCTTCATAAGCCTTCTTGGATAATTTACTTTCACCCATAAAAATCACCACCTTTATCTAATTATATCAAATGGACTTTTGAAATCCAAATATTTTTAATCTTTTTATATAATAATCTATTTTAAAAATATTTTGAGTCCTCTTTTTTAAGTGACTGACAATTAGACATAAAGGCTATATGTTATGTGACTGAAAGAAGTTTTTAAAGTTTTTAGTTCATGAATTTCTTGTAAAATAACAAATAATTATATTGACGAAGGTCTCTTTTGTTTGTACAATATATTGTGTGCCGATTTAGATTTGGTACAATATATTGTATAGGAGAGATAGTATGAATGTTATCAAACGGAACAATTCCGTCGTAGAATTCAGTACGGAAAAGATCAGAAACGCCATTATTCTTGCTATGTCAGAGACGAAGGAAGGTATTGATGAAATAGCTTGTGACAACATAGTTTCTTCAATCGTTAAAACTCTTGGGACCTATTCTTCACCCTTCTCTGTTGACATAATTCAAGACATTGTAGAAGACAAACTCATGGAATCATCAAGAAAAGACGTAGCTAAAAAATATATCCTTTATCGCTACGAAAGAGACAAGTCAAGACACGAACGTGTTAAAGACACTTCAAACCGAATATTATCTGATGGCTTTATCAGTAAATATAAACATATGCCAAACCCAATGAATCAATTGGGAAGTTTTGTATACTATCGTACCTATTCCAGATGGCTGCCGGAAGAAAACCGTCGTGAATACTGGTGGGAAACAGTACGAAGAGCTGTTGAATACAACTGCAGCCTTGTTCCTACCACTCGTGAAGAGGCAGAAAAACTTTTTGACAATATATTTAATCTGCGTCAATTCCTTTCCGGAAGAACTTTCTGGGTTGGTGGAACTGACGTATCTTTAAACTACCCTATGAGTAACTATAACTGTGCTTTTCAGGTTATTGACAACTTCACAGCTTTTAAGGACTTATTCTATCTCCTTATGGTAGGATCCGGCGTTGGCGTCCGTGTCCTTAAGGATGATGTATCCAAACTTCCTAAAGTTCGTGCAGATTTTGAAGTTATTCATGAAGATTACACTCCTATACCAATGAACCAACGTGAAGATTCAACAAGTTTGGTCTTTGCCCACAATTCAATCGCAACCATTGTTATCGGCGACTCAAAAGAAGGCTGGACTCAATCCATCGACCTTTTCTTTAAATTGATTTACTCCAACGAGTACCGTAATATCAAAACAGTAATCATCAACTATAACAATGTCCGTCCCAAAGGCGAACGTCTCAAATCTTTTGGTGGAACTGCAAGTGGACACCAGTCCATCAAGAATATGTTTATCAAAATCGTCAAGGTGATCAAGAAACGTGCTGTTTATGATGAACACCGCCTTGTTAAGCTCCGCCCTATCGACTGTTTGGATATCGCCAACATCATTGGCGAAAACGTTGTTGTCGGCGGCGTTAGAAGAACTGCTGAAATCGTATTGGTTGACGCTGATGACAAAGAATGTATTGAAGCAAAATCTAACCTATACAAGCAAATTGACGGCCAATGGATTGTTGACCAGGATATTATCCACCGTCAAATGAGCAACAACTCCATATACTACAAAGAAAAACCAACAAGAGAACACTTACACTGGCAAATCGAGCAAATGCGTTATTCAGGAGAACCAGGTTGGGTAAATGAAATTGCAGGAGCCAAACGACGTCCAAACATGAATGGTGTTAACCCATGTGGTGAGATTTTACTTGACTCCAAAGGTTTATGTAATCTGACAACCATCAACACCTATGCATTTGTAGACCAAGACGGCAACCTTGACACAGAAGGCTTACTTGAGGCTCAACGCCTTTCAGCCAGAGCCGGTTACCGTATGACTTGTGTAGACTTGGAGATTCCTGAATGGAACAACGTACAGCAAAGAGACAAGCTTACCGGTTGTTCACTTACTGGTTGGCAGGATATGGTCAATAAGGCCGGCCTTACAAGAGATGATCAGGCTGATGTTCTTGCCCAGCTTAGAAACGAAGCCAATACTGCTGTGAAAGAGTATGCTAGTGAAATCGGTCAAAACGACTCTCTTCTTGTAACAACTGTTAAACCAGAGGGTACTTTGAGCCAGTTGCCTACAGTGTCCAGCGGGGTTCATTATTCACATTCACCTTACTATATCCGTCGTGTACGTATTAGCTCATCTGACCCATTGGTTAAGGTTTGTGAAGAACTCAACTACCCTATTCACCCAGAAGTAGGTCAAACCATGGAGTCATGTACAACCAAGGTTATTGAATTCCCAGTAAAAGCACCTGAAGGTATTACCAAATACGACGTCAGTGCTCTGGAGCAATTGGAAAACTATAAGTTGTTCATGGAAAACTATGTTGACCATAACTGCTCTATTACCATTCATGTTCGCGATCACGAATGGGATGCAGTTGAAGAATGGGTTTATGAAAACTGGGATGATGTCGTTGCACTTAGTTTCTTATCATTGGATGACTCTTTCTACCAGTTGTTGCCTTATGAGGCTATAACTGAAGAAGAATATGAAAAGCGTGTGAATGAAATGCGGCCTTTCGTACCTAATCTTCTAGCCAAGTATGAAACCAACGAACAGGAACTGGATGTTGGAGATGAAGAATGTTCAACCGGTTCATGCCCAATCAGGTAGACTTTTTACCGACTTGTATAATTGACTTCAAAGGTTATAACTTTCAGAAGATATAGATTTATCAGGTAGGATGAAGCAATATTAAATAAAAGGGATTTCAAAAGGAAGCTCAAGGCTATGAGCTTCCTTTTTTATTCGTTTATTATATGATTAGGGCGTCAAATGGTTTAGACAAAGATCATAATATCAAGCTTACTTGGATCTATCATCAATTTTCATACTTAAAAATCCACTTAGCATGACCAGCTTCCTTAGAAAAGGGCTGTACATAACCCTCACTTTAAAATTCTTGATTAAGAGATTCAATTTCAGGTCCAGACACTTCCTCTGATAAAACCGACTGATCCGCTCACTCTCCTCACCCAGGCTTAATCCCTTATTAACAGAAGTACTGTTTTCCCTCATAGCCAGAGACTGGTTAAAGGCCTTGGCCAAATGCTGACCGCTTCTTAGGGCATAAGATATTCCTTCAGCAGATGAAGGACTGATAAGACCTCCTGCTTCTCCAATAAGAAACACACGTTTCTTATAAAGAAGGATCTGGCTTAACTTTCTGGTTCTCATAATCCAGGTTCCTGTGCGTTTCACTTCTTTGCCTACATGAAGACCCAGGCTCCTCGAATCCTCTACCAACTTGTTAAACCGGTCTTTGGAATAGTCCTTTTCCCTAATACCTGTACCGATATACAGCCGTTTGTCTTTTTGTATTATCCAGGAATAAAAATCACTGACCTGTCTATCGAACAAAGAAATGTAGAAAGGCATGTTACCCCTGGTTTCATATTCGTGCTGAACAGATATGTATTTTTCAGGACCCAGGTCCTCACCAAACCAACGACGTCTGATAATAGATGTTGCACCATCTGCACCAACCACGTATTTGGTCTTTACAGAGACTTTTCCACCCTCTTCCTTATATGTAACCACAAAGTGGTCTCCCATGTCTTTAAGGCTTAAAAACGAAGCACCAAAGACCTTCTTTACAGGTTGACCAATTAGGCTGACCAGCCATCTGTCAAATTTCTCTCTGTACACATTGATGTAGTGTCGCTGATAATGTCTAATGAGTTGATTGTCAACATCAATTGAACGGACTGAGAACATCTGAGGGCCGCAAATGACTTCTTCAGGGATACCAAGACCGAGATGAGCCAGCATCTTCTGTGCATCAGGTGCCAGAAGGCCACCACAACAAATTGGATGACTCATATCCTGATCCCGGTCTAAATGCCTTCTGTCCAATAAAAGAACCTTGTATTTATGACTAACCATTCTGGCAAAGGTTGAGCCTGCTGGACCACCCCCAACGATGACTATATCAAACATGTCCTCTCTCCTTATATAAGTCCATATAACGTCTATATCCTTTCAAAAGTCTTTCGTTCTCAAATAGGTCAGGACCTATTTTTTCATAATCCCTTCCGCTTAAAAAACCTGTAAGGTCATCTTTATCATCCAACCCTCTAAGCAGGCCACCAAACATGGAAGCATGCTCCATATGGTCCATAACCATATGACATCCAAACATGCTGCAAAGCATACCTGACCATAATTTAGACTTTATAATGCCTCCAGACAGGTGATATTGAAGCCCATGGCCCAGGACACCTTTCATTAACAGATAACATTGATAAAGGTTATAAACAACCCCTTCCATCAAGGCCAAATATACCTTATCATAAACATCAAGCCTGTGGGCTTCCGATTTATAACAATTTTCTTTCAATTGACAAATATCTATCTTACATCCATATTGATCGTAGAAACCGGAAGGTCCATGGGAATAAAAGCCAGGATTACGCTCACCATAATCAAAGGGCAAATACGTATAATCCGTCGTAAGACCTCTGGCTAAAATCCGCTTTTCGATATCCACAAAGCTTTCATTGGGGAACAGAATCTCCTTAATCCAGTTCAGACTGTTACCAGCTCCACCGATAGCACCACCCAGGACATAGTGGTCGGACAGTTCATAGCACCACATCCCCTTTTGAAATTGAAACTGCTTAAGCCCTGCACGAATGGCACCACTGGTGCCTACACTTATGGTAACACCAGTCAACTCGCTGGAAAAAGTCTTAAGGACCGCTTCCCCATATATCTGGTTCATTCCACCGTCACTGACGCCGGTAGAAACTCTTGACAAGGGAGAAATTCCTAAGTAATCGGCCACAGACTTTTGAACCTGATAGGTGGTTTCATCACTTACTATTGGTGGCAACTGACTCCTTTTAACACCAATATGGTCAAGCAAGTCATCATCGTAGTCCTTTAATTCCGGATTATAAAACCCACTGCCGGATGCCATCATAGGGTTGATCACAAAATGACCGGTCAATAAACGGGTGCCAAAAGAGGACTGGTCACCAATATAAGCAGCCTCTATGCCATGTCCTTCATCCAATCCCAGATAAAGTTTCCAAAAAGGATATATGGCCGAAAGATTACAACCCGTTCTTTTTTCGAAGCTTTCCTTCAAGTCTGGATCACTTTTTTCAATATTTCCAATAACAGGCTTTTCCATACCAAAAGACCATAAATAGATAGGTGTCAGCGGATTAAAGCTCCTATCTAAAAGGATTAAGGAGTGCCAGGTCGTTACATAAACGATCTTGTCCACAGGTAAAGGTAAAGCCTCAGAATTCCCAACTTTCCTTTCTCTTTCTATAAGCCCTTTTGCCAAAACAAGCGTTTGATCAAAGACTTTTTGAGCATCATGTCGGTTGTGGTAATTTTCTCCATGAGAAAAAGACTTACGCAAAGCCTGTGTAGCAACTTGATAAGTCTTCTTTTCCTTGTTATATAAAAGTGCCTTGGCTGATGAAGTCGATGTTTCCATCACTAGGATATACATTAGTAAACCACCTGGACCTCGTATCCATGCTCTTTAAGGGCATGTTTAATCTCTTCAATATGTTTCTTTCCATTGGTTTCGCAGGTAACTTCCAAATGGACCTGCTTAAACCGGTCAACAGTTTTAAACTGATTATGGTCCAATTTAATAATATTGGCCCCTTGTCCAGCAAGGATTGTCGCAATAGTCTGGAGCTGACCGGGTGTATCGGACAGCTCAACTGCAAAACAAAAGACTCTTCCGCGTACAACCAGTCCACGGTTAATCAGCTCTGAAATTGTAACAACATCAATATTGCCACCACTGATAACCGAGACAACATTCTTGGATTTAACATCAACTTTTTTTAGGGCTGCAACAGACAGTACGCCTGCATTTTCAGCAATAATCTTTTCCTTTTCGGAAACCAGGAGAAAAGCCTCCATAATATCCACATCATCTACGGTGACAATCCTGTCTACATATTGCTTGATATAATCAAAATTAAGACTTCCGCCGATTTTAACGGCAACACCTTCTGCTATAGTATTCACTTCTTTTAATTCGACAATTTCATTTTTTCCAATGGATTTCTTTAAGGTTTGAGCACCTACAGGTTCAACACCGATTACTTCGATGTCCGGTCGGATTTCTTTGACCGCCATGGCTACTCCACTAATGAGGCCCCCTCCACCAATAGGGACGATAATCATATCAATTTTATCCAGCTGGTCCATAATTTCAAGACCTACACTCCCCTGGCCCAGAATAATATCCTCATCATCAAAGGGATGGACGAAGGTATATCCATGTTCTTTTTTCAGTTCCAGAGCTGTTTGGTAAGCATCATCATAGCAGTCACCGGAAAGAATAACCTGGGCGCCATAATGTCTGGTAGCTTCCACTTTAATGAGTGGTGTGTTGGACGGCATAACAATAACTGCCTTAGCACCACATTCTCTGGCAGCCAGGGCAACTCCCTGGGCATGATTACCGGCAGATGATGCAATTAAGCCTCTCTTTTTCTCTTCTTCCGACATTTTGGAAATTTTATTATAGGCTCCTCGTATCTTAAAAGCACCGGTCCTTTGCAGATTTTCAGCCTTTAGATAGATATTGGCATCATATTCTTCAGATAGGAAATAGGAATAGATTAAGGGCGTTTCCTTAGCAACTTCATCTACCCGTCTTTTAGCCTCTATTAACCGTTCTCTATTTGTTTTCATTGAGATTTTCTCCCTTATACAATCAATTGTCCATATCCTTCATGGTATCAATGATTTCCCTGTTTTCTTTATATGCCTGTCTGCCTTGATCTGTAATTCTGTAAAAGCCTTTACCTTCTTTGGCAAACCAACCGTAATGATTATTATAGACAATAGTATATGCTCTTTCAACACCGGTTCTTTTTTTTATTTCAGAAGCCTTTAAGGTATCCGACTGATATAGCTCATGAAGGACCAAAAGAGCATCTTCCTTATATGCCGTTAAAATTTTCTTCTGAGTCACACCACCAACATTGGTTCTGATTTTACGACTGGATAATTCATCGACAAGCTTGGCTTTTCTCCTCTTATTCCTGGTCCTGTAATTCTCTACCGGGTGAATTTTAGGCTCCTGGTATACCGTAACCCTTTTAGCCCGCTTGGTCACCAGTATCAAGCCTATACCAAGCCTGTTAAGGAGATAGACCTTGTCCTTAAAGGCTTTTGACATAAGGTTCTTAGGTGACCATATGGCTACAAAGACCTGATCAAATATTTTTTGGCGTTTCGCTCCTTGAATCAGTAGTTTTAAATTCAGTTCCTTCTTAAGCTCAACAGCAATAACCAAGTCTCCCTTAGTCATCAGCATATCCACATCACCGACTTCTCCATCGGCAATAAAGCCCTGATCTTCAAAATATGCTTTTATGGGTATAAAGATTTCAGCTTCTGTCAACTTAACACCTCAACTAGTCTGGAATACAGTCAATAGTCATCCGGCCATATTTGGATGCCCTAAACTCATCAAGTAGAACTTTACCCATACGGTCAATATCTGGATTGCCACCTTCACGAAGAAAGTTTCTTGACAAGGTCATCAATTCCAGAATTTCATGTCCTTCTTTAGGATCTTGGTCATTAAAGAGTTCAAGATCAGGAAATCCTCCAGCAATATTTTTAGGATAAATGGTCATTAAATGGTTAATAAGTTCATAAGCAAGGGTAGTTGTATCCAGAATATCATCCTTAATACTACCTATAAAGGCCAGATGATAGCCAACTGTCTTATCCTCAAACTTTGGCCAAAGGATCCCCGGTGTATCCAGAAGCTCCAGCCCCTTTTTAATTTTAATCCATTGTTTACCCTTGGTAACCCCGGGCTTGTTTCCGGTCTTGGCACTGGATTTACCCACTAATTTATTAATAAAAGTAGACTTTCCAACATTAGGTATTCCGGCAACCATAATACGTAAAGGTTTATTTACAAGTCCCCTTCTCTTGTTTCTGGCGATTTTTTCAGCACAGACTTCATTGATAAGGGGGACTACCTTATTCATATTCTTGCCGTCTCTTGCATTGATTTCCATTGCAAGAACTCCTTGGCTTTTAAAATACTCAATCCATTTGGCTGTCTGCTCAGGGTCAGCCAAATCCATTTTTGTCATAAGAATCAAACGGGGTCTTCCATTTGCTATCTTGGGAAGATCAGGATTCTGACTACTGAGGGGAGTTCGTGCATCCAATAATTCAATGACACAGTCAATAAGATTTATATTTTCTGCCATCATACGTTTCGCTTTGGTCATATGACCGGGGTACCATTGTATATTCATTCTTTTGCTCCTAAATCTATCTTATTCTATTAATCCAAAGTCACTAAAAGGCCATAGCCTGATATAACCTTTACCTAATATTTCATCACCGTTAATGAAACCAACTGTAGAGAAACGGGAGTCCTTGCTGTGGTTTCTGTTATCACCCAGGACAAAATAGTGGCCTTCAGGCACCTCCAGAGGTAAAAGATCCGATCCCATTTCAACAATGACATCAACCAACATGGGTTCTTCAAGGACCGCCCCATCAATAAGGACCTGGCCATCAACAATATCCACGACCTCTCCTGGAAGTCCAATGATCCGTTTTATATAGTATTTTTTCTCTTCTTTATCATACGGGAAAACGACAATATCAAATCTATTGTACCCCACAAATCGTTCACTGACTTTTTCAATGATCAGCTGGTCTTTATCATGTAAGGTAGGATTCATGGATGAACCATCTACCGTTGTTGGCTGAGCAACAAAAGAGATAACAAAAAACACAACAACAACTGTAATCAATATTTCAAGAGCAAAACTCTTAAGTTCACCAATCATTTCTTTACTAATAAAATTCTTATTCTCACTATCCATGTCTTTCACCTCGTTCAAGTCTCATCCTATCATATCATAAATAGACTTTCCTTTTCTACAAAAAAAAGAGCTTACGCTCTTTCTTTTGAAAATCTTAAACGATTTTTTCTTTAACTTTAGCTTTTTTACCAACACGCTCACGTAAGTAGTTCAGTTTCGCTCTTCTTACTTTACCGCGTCTGATCACGTCGATATGATCAAGGTTTGGTGAGTTAAGAGGCCAAGTTTTTTCAACACCAACTCCGTAAGAAATTCTTCTTACAGTGAAAGTTTCACGGTTTCCACCGCCTTGTCTCTTAAGTACAGTACCTTCGAACATTTGAACTCTTTCTCTAGTACCCTCTTTGATTTTAGCGTAAACACGTACCGTGTCACCTACATTAAAATCTTTAATATCAGTTCTGATTTGAGCTTGCTCAATATTTCTAATAATCTCGTTCATAATGAGTATCCTCCTTCCATCTTAGACATTCATTAACGGTCTTGCCGCCAGCGGAACATCCGTACTCACAGATAAATACTATAGCATATCATCAGTGATATTGCAAGTATTTTTGAGATAATTTTTATCATCATCACTTAGGGAAGCCTTCTTTAGCAAGTCTGGCCTTTTCAGGGCTGTCCGCTTCAAGGATTCCAAGTGTCTGTACTCTTCAATTTTGCTGTGATTACCTGACAAAAGAACATCCGGTACCTTCTTACCCTCATATTCATATGGTCTGGTATACTGTGGATATTCCAATAAATGATTATCAAAAGACTCAACATCCATAGAGACCGAATTACTAAGAACGCCGTCCACATGTCTGCTGACAGCATCTATAACCACCATGGCAGCCAGCTCACCACCTGTTAAGACATAATCTCCAATCGACAGTTCTTCTGTGACGATGTTTTCAATAATCCGTTCATCAATACCTTCATAGTGACCACAAATAAACATGAGTTCATCTTCACCGGCCAGCTCTTCTACAATATCCTGGGTCAGGGTTCTCCCCTGGGGTGAAAGATAGATGACTCTTTTTTTCTTGGGATAGGCTTCCATAACATGCCTATAAGCCCTGTCAATAGGTCCCGCTTGCATAACCATGCCTGCGCCGCCGCCATAAGGATAGTCATCCACTGTCATATGCTTGTTACCGGCAAAGTCTCTGATATTAATCAGATTCAATTGTATTAAATCCTTTTCCCTGGCTTTTTTTAAGATGGATGAGTTTAAGCCCTCATCTATATGGTCAGGAAAAAGTGTCAGAACATGAAATTTCATCTATAAACCTTTCAAACCTTCTATCAGCTTAACCACCAAATAGCCTTCTTCCACATGTACTTCAGGAACGAAAGACATAGTTGCCGGAACCATAAGACCGTTTTTGGAACCGTCATCAATGACATAGACATCATGAGCTCCTGTTTGAAGGACATTGGTCAGTTTACCAAGAACACTTCCGTCCTCTTCTCTGGCCTCAAGACCGATCAATTGAAAAATAAAATGCTCATTGTCTTCAAGGGGCACAGCATCTTCCATAGATACGACCAAGGCATCATTTTTATAAGATAAGGCCTGGTCCATATCCTTGATTTCTTCTGTTGTCAGTATGACCATGTTTTTATGAAAGCGAACACCTTTAATGGTTAGGGTCTCTCTTTTACCTTTGTGCTCAACAAATACCGATTTCAAGCCTTTAAACCGGTTAATGTCATCTGTCGTTGGATAGATCTTAATATCGCCTTTAACCCCATGGGTGTTGGCCACTTTGCCTATTGTAATATATTCCATTTCCTTTTACCTCCAAGGTTAGCAGAAAAAAATAGTTAGAACTTAATGTCCTAACTATTTTAGTAAACCCATTTGATTACAGGATTTCAACAACAACCTTTTTGTCACTGTTGGTAGCAGCAGCTTTTACCACTGTACGGATAGCTTTTGCAATACGGCCCTGTTTTCCAATGACTTTGCCCATATCTTCTGGGGCAACTTTAAGTTCAAGTACTGTTGAACGTTCGCCTTCAACTGTTTTAACTTCTACAGCATCAGGATTATCAACAAGTGCTTTAGCGATAACTTCTACTAATTCTCTCATCTTGTTTCCTCCCTAGCTAAAAAATCAATTATTCAGTTACGCCTGCAATCTTAAGAAGTTTTTTTACTGTATCGGATGGTTGTGCACCTGTGCTTAACCACTTCTTAGCGATTTCCTCGTCAACTTTTACTACCGCTGGCTCTTTAGTAGGATCATAATATCCAACTTGCTCGATAAAACGACCATCTCTTGGTGATCTTGAGTCTGCTACTACGATTCTGTAAAAAGGAGCTTTCTTAGCGCCCATTCTTTTTAATCTCATTCTTACTGCCATGTCTGACACCTCCAAAAATATATGTTTGATTCATTACCTTGTGTTATGCTTAAACCGTTTGGTCTATCATCACTCTATATCATACGCCTTGCGTAGAATATCATATTATCAGTTCGGACTTCCTGTAGATATCATATCTTCATAACATCGAGTCCTTACTTAAAACTTAGAAAGGAAGGTTAAACATACCCTTCTTGCCTCGCTTGCCCTTCATCATACCACTCATCTGTTTCATCATCTTCTTGGATTGATAAAACTGTTTGATAAAGCGGTTGACAGTACCGATATCATTACCGGAACCAGCAGCAATACGCTTCTTTCTGCTTGGGTTAATCACATCAGGATTGGCCCGTTCTTCTTTGGTCATGGACAAAATCATAGCTTCCATCTTAGCCATTTCCTTATCATCAACCTGAACATTTTTCATTTGATTACCCATACCGGGTATCATACCTAAAAGATCTTGTATGGATCCCATACTCTTCAGTTGCTGCATCTGATCCAAAAAGTCGTCAAAGGTAAATTCTGCCTTACGAATCTTGCGTTCCATTTCCTTGGCTTTGGCTTCATCAATGTTCTCGCTGGCCTTTTCAATAAGGGTCAGCACGTCGCCCATACCAAGTATTCTGGATGCCATTCGATCGGCATGGAAAATTTCCACATCGGTCAGTTTCTCACCAACACAGGCGAACTTAATGGGTTTTCCGGTTACTGCCTTTACAGAAAGAGCAGCACCACCACGGGTATCACCATCTAATTTTGTCAGAATAACTCCGTCCAGTTCCAATTGTTCGTTAAAACTTTCGGCAACATTAACAGCATCCTGACCGGTCATGGAATCCACAACCAGGAGTATTTGGAAAGGATTTACTTCTTCTTTGATTTCAACAAGCTCATCCATCATACCTTCATCAATATGCAAGCGGCCGGCTGTATCGATAATAATAACATCATTACCCATCTTCTTGCCATGTTCAATAGACGCTTTAGCAATATCCAAAGGCTTATTGGCGGTTCCCATCTCAAAAACAGGAATATCCAGTTGGCCACCAACGACCTGCAATTGCTTTACTGCTGCGGGACGGTAAACGTCACAGGCCACCAGCAAAGGCTTTTTGCCCTTCTTCTTAAGAAGTCCGGCAATTTTGGCTGAGGATGTGGTTTTACCTGCACCCTGGAGACCTACCATCATATAAATCGTAGGAGGTTGACTGGAAAATTCCAATTCCTGTTTCTCATCAGCCATGAGTTTAATCATTTCTTCGTTAACTATCTTAATAACCTGTTGTCCAGGTGTTAAAGATTCCATTACTTCTACGCCAACAGCTCTTTCTCTAATAGAAGCTACAAACTGCTTTACGACTTTGAAGTTAACATCAGCCTCAAGGAGAGCCATTTTAACTTCACGCATTGCTGCCTTAACATCAGCTTCACTCAGTTTACCTTTTTTGCGAAGGCCACTGAAGATATTCTGAAAACGATCAGACAAACTTTCAAATGCCATACTGCACCAGCTTTCTGTCTTATCTGAAATATAAGACCTTACATCTTGTCAATTAATTCTGTAATGGTTTTGCGAATGTCTTCTACGACCCTGTGATCATCTCTTTCGGTCATAGCTAGTACCTGAAGCAAAACCTTCTTGTTGTCTTGATATCTTTCAATCAATTTCAATCTATTTTCGTAATTGGATAAAGCCTTTTCACTTCGCTTTAAATTATCATGAACAGCAGGTCTGGAAATTCCCAGTTCCTCGCTGATTTCCCCAAAAGAAAGGTCATTAAGATAATAGTCTTCATAGATTTCCTTCTGGCGTTCGGTGAGCATCTCACCATAAAAATCGTAGAGCAAAGTCTTATTGGCTAAATCATCCATCTATCTACCTCTATAACTGTTAAGTAAAAACACTTTACAGTCTGCAATTATACATAAGACTTAGGTCCTTGTCAAGGTTTTTTTATTTAATCATTAAAAAGGGCATCCACAAAGTCATTGGAGTCAAAAGGACGCATATCGTCAATACCTTCTCCGACACCAATATATTTAACGGATAGATTCAATTCAGATTGAATAGCAATGGCAATACCACCTTTAGCCGTACCATCAAGTTTGGTTAAGACAACACCGGTAATATCTGCCGTTTCCTTGAAAAGTTTGGCCTGTTGCACAGCATTTTGACCTGTGGTGGCATCAAGTACCAAAAGGACTTCCTTATGGGCATTCGGGTATTCACGTTCAATGATCCGGTATATTTTGTTTAGTTCATCCATTAAATTCTTCTTATTATGAAGACGGCCGGCGGTATCACAGATCAGAATGTCAACATCTTTGGCTTTGGCTGACTGAACCGCATCATATACCACTGCACCTGGGTCTGAATTCTCCCCTTGAGCGATGAGGGGAACTCCTGACCGGTTTGCCCATTCCTTAAGCTGGTCAATAGCCGCTGCACGAAAGGTATCTGCTGCTGCCAACATAACTTTTTTGCCTGCTGATTTATATTGATTGCTCAATTTACCAATCGTTGTTGTTTTACCAACTCCATTGACACCAATAATAAGTAGGACCGTTTTTTTATCTACAAAATCATAGGCATCATCATTGACAAACATAAGGGATTTGAGTTCTTCCTTGAGAAGATCTCTAACCTCTTCTGTAGTCGTTAGTTTGTGGTCTTTCACCTTGATTCTCAAATCTTCTATAACCTTCATAGCTGTATTAACACCAAGGTCAGCCATAATCAAGGCTTCTTCCAATTCCTCATAAAACTCTTCATCAATAGAAGTAAAGCTTTTAAGTACGTTTTCCACTCCACCAATCAGATTATCTCTGGTTTTGGATAATCCACCAACCAACTTGGAAAAAAAGCCTTTTTTCTTGGGTTGTTGATCCTGGGTTTCTACATTCATATCATTGAATTCATTCATTGTTTATTCCTCTGTTTTATTCATTATAGTCATATTTATTTACAGTCATCTTGTTTTTACAGGGTTCCCCTTCATATTCACCCAATTCATTAACCAATATAAGGCTAAGCATATTAACTGGCAGGCTGTCCCAACTGGTCCTGAATCAACTTAACACTAACCTGAGTCGACACACCTTTTTCCTGCATGGTAATACCATATAAGGCGTCGGCTGCTTCCATGGTACCCTTTCTATGGGTAATAACAATAAACTGGGTCTGATCAGTCAGTTTGTTTAAGTATTCGGCAAACCTGTCAACATTGGCATCATCAAGGGCTGCCTCAATCTCATCCAACACAACGAATGGTGATGGACGAAGTGATTGAATGGCAAAGAGAAGCGCAATAGCGGTAAAAGCTCTCTCCCCACCGGACAGAAGCATCATATTCTGAAGTTTCTTGCCTGGTGGCTGGGCAACAATGGTAATACCGGATTCAAGAACATTGTCAGTATCCGTCAATTCAAGGAGCCCTTTTCCACCACCAAAAAGTTCTTTAAAAACTTTGGAGAAGGTTATGCGGATCAATTCAAACTTTTCTCTGAACTGTTCTGTCATCTGCTTATCCAGCTCAGTGATAATATCCAAAAGCTTTTGCTTGGCGGCTTCAAGGTCATCTCTTTGTTCAGTCAGGAAGGTATAACGTTCTTTTACCTGTCTGAACTCTTCGATGGCATGCACATTAACATCTCCCAATTGTTTCATTTCACTTTTTAATCTTGTGACCTTTTGTTTAATGGCCGGTTCAGTTAAATCGATGTCTGTCTTGAATTCCTGTGCTGATGTATAAGTCAGTTCATATTCATCCCACATATAGTTAATCTGGTTTTCCTTTTGAATTTCCAGTTTCTCGACAGAGCCGGTAATCCGAATCAATTCTTTTTCAAGAGCATTGGCTTCTTCCTGGGCAAAATCCTTTTTGGAATCCAATTGACCTTTGGACACCTGTATATCCTGTCTCTTGTAACGAAGGTCATTCAGTTCTTCATTAAGGTCATTCAGTTTTTCTTTAGCCTTAACCTGTTCTTCCTTATTACTGGTAAGCAAGTGACGCTCTTTAAGTATAAGAAGTTCCGTTTGGTTGATTTCCTCACGAATACCTGAAATAGAATCCGTCTTAGACTGGAGAGATTCACTAAGACGTAAAATATTCTCATCCATATGCTCTGCTGACTGCATCAGAGAAGAGAGTTCCATCTTGTCTGATGTAATTTCTTCCAGGACTATATCCTTATCTTCTTTAAGAACCTGAATATACTCGCCAATTTCCTTAACTTTCTCTTCAGCATCTGTATGGTCAGTCTCAGTTGAGTCCAGGTTATGCTTAAGCTGTGTCATGGTATCTGACAGATCATTATTGGTACTTTCAAGTTGATTGAATTCAGCTTCTATATTCAGCAGTTCCTGCTTAAACTTGGAAAGCTCTGACATATTGGCATTCAAAAGGGTTGTCACCGTATGCAGTTCGATGTTGATATCCTGTTCCTTAACTCGAATACTTTCAATTTCTTCTTTTAAGGCTAAAACGGTCTCATCGGTTTCAGATACTTTCTTAGCCAGAACATCTACAATTTCTGAACCTTTATCAATGGTCACCTCAAGGGACTCAATTTCATTCTTCCTTGATAAGAGCTGTCCCTTCTCTTTTTTGAAGGCACCACCACTCATGGCTCCACCTGGACTGATGACATCACCATCCAAGGTAATAATCCGGTAGCGCTGACCATTAAGTTTAGCCAGTCGAATACCGTGATTCAAATCTTCAACAATTAAAATCCGACCAAGAAGCTGTCTAATTATAGGCTTGAATTTCTCATCACAATCAATAAGTTCACTGGCTACACCTATATAACCGTCAGACTCATTTATACCTGTTATAGCACTTCCCTTAACGGTAGTCATAGGTAAGAAAGTCCCACGCCCAAACTTGTTTTTCTTTAGGTAATCAATAAAGTATTTGGCTTTTCCTTCATCAGTGGTAACAATATTCTGAAGATTGGAACCTAAAGCGATTTCGATTGCCTTTTCAAATTTTTCTTCAACAGAAATAAGCTCAGCAATAACCCCAAGAGCTCCAGGATCTTTCAGCTCCATAATCTTCTTAACACTGAAAAAATACCCTTCATATTGATCTTCCATATCCTTGAGAGCTTCAAGTCTTGACCTGTCTTTATTCACTTGATGGCGTTTTTGATTTAATTCTTCTTTATCTTTTGCTTGATTTTCTTCTAATCCGTTAATGGTCTTACGGATTTTCATTTTTTCATCAAGAAGCTCTTTCTGTTTAAGTTCAAAAGCTTCTACCTGATCCTTATTCCCTTCAATCTCTTTCTCTAGATCACTGTTGGTTTTCTTTAGAATTGTCGATCTGGATTTCAGGTGGTCGATACGATGGGAGTTATTTTCAAGGATCAATTCGTTCCTGTGAACCTGGCTCTTAATTCCCGACACTTCATTAAGTCGCTGAATCATATTAGTCTGAATTTCATCGATTTCTTTTTCTTTTTCATCGATTTCAGCCTGCATGGAATCTAGGGTTTCTTGCCGTTCTTTTATGAGGGCTTGTTTTTCTCCTACCAGCCTGGTCTGTTTAAGACGACCGTCCTTAAGGGTATTCAGCTCTTGCGTACGGTTTATTTCACTATCCTGGAGGCGTTCAATCTCTTCATCAAGTTTAGCCTTTTGGTTCTCATAATTTTTAATTTTCTCTTCTGAAAGCGTTAGGGATGACTGGAATTTTTCAACTTCCAGGGAAGTTTCGGTAATAGCTTCCCTGTTCTTTTCCAGCTCTTCCTCAACAACATTAAAGAGTTCTTCATACTCATGGTGTTTCCTTGCCAAATCCTTATAGATCTGTTTCTTATTATTCAGATCATCAGTAGCGATGGTTTCCTTTTCTTTTAAGTCTTCCAGCTTCTTGTCAAATTCATCAATCAAACGAATAAAGGAAGTCACTTCCAGTTTCTTAAGTTCTTCACGTTTATCTAGATAAATTCGGGCAGTTTCTGCCTGTTCTTCCAGGGTTTCTTTTTGACCTTCAAGCTCAGTAATAATATCCTCTACACGTTCCAGGTCCTGTTCACTTCTGGTCAACTTCTTTATAGCTGCTTCTTTTCTTGTCTTATACTTAACAATACCGGCAGCTTCATCAAACAAGGCACGACGGTCGTCAGGCTTGGTTGATAAAATCTTGTCTACCTGGCCCTGCCCTATAATGGAATAGCCTTCCCGACCCACACCTGTATCCATAAACAACTCATGGACATCTCTCAGTCTACATGCGGTTCCATTGATATAGTATCCGCTCTCACCACTTCTGTAGACCCTTCTTGAAACGGTAACCTCAGAATAGTCGATCGGCATTTTTTTGTCTTGATTGTCAATGGTCAAATCCACTTGGCAGTAACCGAGTGGTTTACGGGTTTCAGTTCCAGCGAAGATGACATCCTCCATCTTACTGCCACGTAGCTGTTTGGCGCTTTGCTCACCAAGCACCCAACGTACTGCATCCGCAATATTACTTTTTCCACTACCGTTTGGTCCCACGATACCGGTAATTCCTTTATCGAATTTAAAAACCATCTTATTGGCAAAAGATTTAAATCCGTACAAATCAACACTTTTCAGATACATAGTTTACCTCAATCTATCTCATCTTCTTAAGAGCATCAAAAGCAGCCCTTTGTTCGGCAGACTTCTTAGACCTGCCTTGACCTTCACCGATAATTCGTCCTTCATGGCATACATGAACAGTAAAAGACTTATTATGATCAGGTCCTGATTCTCCTATAACCTTGTATTCTATAGGTATATCAGATACTTGCTGTATATACTCCTGAAGATGGGTCTTGGAATCCACGAAACGCTTACGTTCTTCCACATCATCCAGAAGCATGGACTCAATGAATTCACGAGCCGCGTCAATTCCTCCATCGTTATATATAGCACCAATTAGTGCTTCAACAGCATCAGACAGTACAGAATCTCTTTTGCGTCCTCCTGAAGCATCCTCACCTTTTCCAAGGAGTAGATAATCTCCAAGTCCCATTTCTCTGGCAAATTGTGCCAAGGTTGGCTCACAGACAATAGAGGCTCTGAACTTGGTCAGTTCTCCCTCCAGTAAGTTTGGATATTGTCGATATAGATAATCACTGGTCACAATCTCCAATACTGCATCTCCAAGAAACTCAAGTCGTTCATTGTTGTCAATCTTCTTAAGATTATTTTCATTGGCATATGAACTATGTGTTAAAGCTTGAATCAACAATTTCACATCCTTAAAACTATACGAAATTACTGATTCAAACTCATGAAAATTCTGGTTCTCCATAATGTTCTCCTTTTAAGATTTTCTTTTGTCACACCCATCATTTAATACTTAATATGAAATAAAATTCAAAGTTGGACATGACAAAAAATGTGTTTTCACACGTCTCATTATTATAACACACTTCTTATAATAAAAAAAGAAAGAGCTACCTTGGCAGCTCCCTTACTTTTTGACCTATTAATCTAAATCTTCGATACGCTCTCTTAACATTTCTAGAGCGTCTCCAACAGTTTTTACATTCTCCATCATATCATCTTCCAAGTCTACATCAAACTCAGACTCAGCACTAAGGATAATCTGTGCCAGATCCAGTGAATCAATACCCAGGTCATCAACAAAATCCATAGTTTCCTTAATATCTTCTGGTTCATACGTCGTAAATTCTGCAATAATTTCTAATAATTTGTTTTCATCCATGTGAATACCTCCAATTAACTATAATAAATGTTGTTTGATTTTATCATTAACTTTCTCTTTGGAAAAAGTTCTACACTGTAAAATTGCATTTTTAAATGCTTTGGCATTTGAACTGCCATGAGCTTTGACAACCAGACCTTCAAGTCCAAGCAAAGGAGCTCCGCCATACTCGGTATAATCCAGTTTCTTAAGGTTTTCTTTAAGAGCTCCTTTAACAAGAAGGGCTCCGATTTTTGAAACCAAGGTTGAAGTCATTCCCTCTTTGACCATGCCCATTAATGTACCTGCAAGGCCTTCTGTATGTTTAAGAATGATATTTCCGGTAAAACCATCTGCTACGACTACATCAGCCATACCAGTCGATATGTCCCTACCTTCCACATTACCTACAAAATTAATCGATGTATCTGCCTTCAAAAGTTGATGGGTATCTTGGTATAAAGGATTCCCCTTCTTCTCCTCAGCACCTACATTGACCAGACCTACCTTTGGATTGTCAATACCAAGAAAGGCTCCAATATATACAGACCCCATCTTAGCGAACTGGTGTAAGTGGCTTGGTTTATTCTCGGCATTAGCACCACAATCCATTAAAAGCATCATACCTGTGGCAGTTGGTATCAAGGAACCAAGAGCAGGGCGCTCAACCCCTTTTATTCTACCGACAATAAGGGTTCCACCTGCAAGAACAGCTCCAGTACTTCCTGCCGAAACAAAAGCATCCGCGTGTCCGTCCTTTACATATCGCATACCTTTAACGATAGAAGAATCTTTTTTTCTCCTGATAGCAAGAACAGGAGCTTCATTATTATCAATGGTTTCCTTAGCATCAATGATACTGATGCGTTTCTTATCATATGTCTTGTCTGCCAGACGTTTTTCAAGGTCTTCCTGATCCCCAAAAAGAATCAGCTCAATATCACTGGCTTCTTCCAGGGCTTTCAGGCAACCGTCTACAACAATTTCCGGTGCGTCGTCTCCGCCATTGGCGTCAATGGCAATTCTAGTCAAGTCCATTATAGACCCCCTTTATGTTCTTCTTCATTTAATATACTATTTTTTATTTCGTAAATCAACAAAATATGTAAACTTCTATAAATTAAAATAAATCTGTCTTCATGTCTAATGAAGAACAGATTATAACATACATTTTATGCCTGGCTTTGGTCAGCTTCGCTGACCTTTGACCATGTCCCTACTGTTCCGCTTCGCTGCACAGTCGCGAACATCGTCAAATGACATGATGAAGGTATAACCAAAGGGATGCTTGCATAGCTTTGGTTATACCTTCATCATGTCGCTCGACTCTTATTTACGCGTAAGAAAGGAGCGTCACACCTTAGGTGTAACACTCCTTTATCATCGTTTTATCTGATTATTCAGCGTCTACAACAACCTTATTCTTATATGTTCCACAAGCTTTACAAGCTCTGTGTGGCATCATTAATTCACCGCACTTTGGACACTTTGCCAAGTTAGGAGCGTTCAACTTAAAGTTTTGGCTTCTTCTCTTGTCTCTTCTCGCTGCAGATACTTTACGCTTTGGTACTGCCATTTCCTTACACCTCCTTAAATTCGCTATCTAGCAAATCTTTGAATTGGGCCATTCGAATATCAATCTGGCCACGATCGCATGTACATTCTTTTTCATTCCTGTTAACACCACATTCAGGGCATATTCCCTTACACTCAGTATCACACAGTACTTTTTGAGGAAATTCACGTATCAGTTCCTGATGTATGAACTCTCTTAGATCAAGGTTCGCACCTTGAATATAGGCACTGTCCTCTTCTTCGTGAAGGTGTATATTTCTGGAAAATTCCGTGTTAATGTTAACCTGAACGTCTTTCGTACATCGATCACAAGGTATAACCAATGTAGTACTAGATATACCTTCAATTGTAATCTCGTTTTTAGCATACTTCTTAAGTGTTACCTTAAATTGGACGCCATTTGTTGCCGGAACTTTAATAGTACCGTCATCATATACGAAATCATTAAAGGTTTCTTCAATCATCACCTGGTTTTGTCTGTTAAAAACTTCAACCAAATGTATTAACATAATCTCACCTTCTTTGGGTGGTGTCTGTTTTTAAATCACCAACAGATATTATACCTAGGTCAACCTTGTTTGTCAACTGGTTTTTATAGAAAGTTAGGATTAACCATCAGAACCTACCACTTGAACTTGGGTCGAGAATATATTATACCAGACTCTTAGTCTCACGTGCAATCATTAATTCCTCGTTTGTTGGGATAACCATAGAACGGGTAGTTGCACCTTCAGCTGAAAAATCTCTTTCTGTGCTTCTGCAGTTGTTAAGCTCATCGTCAATCTTAACACCTAGGTAGCCAAGGTAATTACAGATACCTTTACGAACATGTTTGTTGTTCTCACCAAGTCCAGCTGTAAAAACAACTGCATCAAGACCATTCATAGATGCCGCATAGGCACCGATGTATTTTGCTACTCTGTATTCAAATACATCCATAGTCATGATTGCTCTTGGGTTACCTTCATCTACTGCATTTTCTAAATCTCTAAAGTCACTGGAGATACCGGATAGACCAAGTACACCAGATTTTTTGTTAAGAACATCCATAACATCATCATGGGAAAGACCTTCTTTATCCGCAATGAAATCAGGAATTTTAGGATCAAGGTCTCCTGAACGTGTACCCATTACCAAACCTTCTAGAGGTGTAAGTCCCATGGATGTATCCACTGATTTACCACCATCAACAGCACAAACAGATGCACCGTTACCAAGATGACAAACTACAATCTTCAGATCTTTAATATCCTTATTCAAAAACTCTGCAGTTCTGTATGCCACATACTTGTGTGAAGTCCCGTGGAAACCGTAACGACGGATCTTAAGTCTTTCGTAGTAATCGTATGGTAATGCATATAGATATGCTTTTTGAGGCATGGTTTGATGGAAAGCAGTATCAAACACAGCAACGTTCGGAACTTTTGGAAGTACCGCTTGAACAGCTGCAATACCAGTAAGGTTAGCAGGATTATGAAGAGGTGCAAGTTCAATACAGTCTTCAATGGCTGCTATAACCTCATCATTAATTACGACTGATTCAGAGAAACTTTCACCACCATGAACAACACGGTGACCTACTGCTGATATTTCATCCATAGATGCAATAGCACCATGGTCAGCGTGAGTTAATGCATCCAATACAAACTGAACCGCTTTCTCATGATTAGGCATATCACCTTCAATGATTACTTTTTCACCATCTTTGGGTGTGTGTTTGATTTGTGAACCGTCAATACCGATTCTTTCACAAATACCAACAGCAAGTACGTCTTCATTTTCCATATTTATTAATTGGTATTTCAGTGATGAACTACCACAGTTAAGTACTAAAATATTCATTCTTGTTCTCCTATCCTTGATTAATTGCTTGAACTGCTGTTACTGCAACAACGCCAACAATGTCATCAGCTGAACAACCTCTTGAAAGGTCATTAACTGGCATAGCAATACCTTGTGTAATTGGTCCGTATGCTTCTGCTTTAGCCAAACGTTGAGTCAACTTGTAGCCAATATTACCAGCATCAAGGTCTGGGAAAACTAATACATTGACTTTACCGGCAACTTCACTGCCTGGAGCTTTAGATGCACCAACACTTGGTACAATAGCAGCATCCAATTGGAATTCACCGTCAATTTTGTAATTTGGATATTTTTCCTGAGCCAACTTAGTAGCTTCTACTACCTTGTCAACATCCGGATGAGCTGCACTGCCCTTTGTTGAATGGCTTAACATACCTACAACCGGCTCTGCTCCTACAAGCGCTTTAAAGGAACCCGCACTTGAACCTGCAATAGATGCCAATTCTGCTGCTGATGGGTTCTGAACCAATCCACAGTCAGAAAATACGAATGTACCATTATGACCAAGGTCACAATCTGGAACAACCATAACAAAGAATGAAGAAACAAGATCTGCACCTGGTGCAGTCTTAAGAATCTGTAAGGATGGTCTAAGAACGTTACCGGTCGAGTTAATAGCACCTGCTACCATACCGCCTGCAAGACCCTTTTTAACCATCATAACACCTAAATATAAAGGATTTGTTGTCAGAAGTTCTCGGGCAGTCTCCTCAGTCATACCTTTCTTTTTACGAAGGTCAACTAAAGTTGCTACGTAGTCATCCATTTGATCAAAAGACATAGGATCAACAATTGTAGCTCCGTCAATGTTTAAGTTACCTGCTTTTTCTTTAATTTCGCTTACACTACCAACTAAAATAACATTAGCAATACCTTCTTCCAAGATTTTCTCAGTAGCTACTAATGTTCTTTCTTCAAGGGATTCCGGTAGTACAATAGTTTGTACATTGGTTTTCGCTTTCGCCTTAATCATTTCAATAAAACTCAATTCTATATGCTCCTTTCGCGATATATATCATACCCATCGTCTATATTATAACGAAAATGTACATTGTATACAAGGCTTCTTTTTAATAATTCACAAATTTTCTTTTAAGTGGTATATTTTACCTCCTAAAAGGTTAAATATGCTATACTTTAATTAAATATTTTAAAGAGGTGACACCATGAAAATTTGTGGAATAATTACGGAGTATAACCCTTTTCATTTGGGACATGCTTATCAAATAGAAGAAACCAGGCGGATATACGAGGCAGACATCATCATCGTTGTGATGAGTGGGAATTTTGTCCAAAGAGGTGAACCGGCTGTATTTGACCAGTTCACCAGAACTGAAATGGCCCTTGAAGGCGGCGCTGATATAGTTATACAGCTCCCAACCTATTATGCAACAGCCAGCGCTGAAAATTTTGCTTATGGCGCAGTATCATTATTACATAGTTTAGGGGTTGTAGACATCCTTTGTTTTGGAAGTGAATCAGGTGAACTTGAAAACCTTAAAGATATTGCAGGATTTTTGGCCCATGAACCTGCCAACTATCAGAACGCTTTAAAAAGTGAACTTAAGAAGGGTTACTCCTTTGCAAAAGCCAGAAGTCTGGCACTTGAGGCTACTCTCCACCATCCCCACCTGCATTCTCTAGACACCACTGATCTACCTGGGAGTCATCCTTTCGATACAAAGGCTCTTTTGAAAGGCTCTAATAATATTCTGGCCATCGAATACATGAAGTCACTTCACCGATGTAAATCTCATATTGAACCTGTAACAGTTAAAAGGGTTGGGGCTTCCTATTTGAGCAGTGATTTTGACCAAGTCCTTCCAAGTGCTACTGCTATTCGGAAACACTTTCAGGATAATTCTGGGGAATTCCATGGATTTGAGTCACTTCAAAAAGCCATTCCACCAGAAGTCATTCATATTTTGAGGAGACCTCAGACCTATCTCCCTCTATATATGGAAGACCTTTATCCCTATCTCCTCTATAACCTTGAACTTTCGGGTCAAACAGATATTAGGGACATCTATGACCTTCCTCTTCAGCTTTATCAGCGTTTGAAGAATAAATTGGATTATACACTGGACTATAAGACCTTCCTTGATCAGGTCTTATCCAAGAACTTCACAAAAACCAGTGTCCAGAGAAGTCTCCTCCATCAATTCCTGAATATAAAGACCTCTGACCTTGACTATATGAACACCAAGGGACATTCTTATATACGTGTCCTGGGCTTCAAGAAAGAGGCTTCTAAAGCCCTCCATCTTATGAAGAAAGAAACAGACCTTCCAATCATAACCAATGTTAAAGACCACGCCAGATATTTAAGTCCTTTTGGCAAACATCTGCTGGAGACAGAGATCACCTACACCAACTTATATCATCAAGTGGTGTACAAACGATATGGTGTCAAAAAAAACAACGACTACCGTCAACCGGTTATCGTTGTCTAGTTTTATCAACTGCTTCACATAGGATGATCATTACTCACTTTTAATATTGTTCCTGTTTTGTTCCAGCACATCCAACTGAGAACGAAGATATTTATTATACTGTTCAAACTGTTGATTACTTTTCATTAGAATATCCTTAAGGACTTCCTGATTCTGAGCCAACAGATTGTCTACATATTCATAAGAGCCATTGGTTATTTCTTCTGCAGTGGCTCTTGCTTTATGCATCAATTCTTCTGCTTCTTTAATTGCCTGCTGTCTTATGGCATGTTCATCGATAAGTTTGGCTGCATGGGCTTTAGCCTCATCAACAATTGCACTGGCTGTTTGATTGGCTGTTTCAATCATTTTATCACGTTCATCAATAATCCTCTTGGATCGTTTGATTTCTTCCGGTAGTTTCATACGAAGGTCTGCCATAAATTCATAAATCACTTCCATATCTACCATCACTTTACTTGAAAAAGGTAGTGATCCACATTCCTGTAGATAACCTTCTATTTCGTCTAACAATAACATAATGGAATCCATCCATTAACCCTCCTGACTTCGTCTCTCATTTTCCCTTAACATTAAATCCATGGTCTCTGGTGGCACCATTTTTGAAATATCACCGCCAAATTTCACTAATTGCTTAACCATACTTGAACTGATATAGGCATATTCATTTCTCGATACCAAGAAGACGGTTTCTACAGTGTCATTTAGCATATAATTGGTTTGAGCCAGTTGCAACTCATACTCAAAATCTGATATTGCCCTAAATCCCCTGACAATGATGTTGGCATGTTTCGTGTCAACAAAATCAACCAAAAGACCGGTAAAGGGTTCCACAATAACATTATCAATGTGGTCAGTTAAGCCCTTTAAGAGATCTACTCTCTGTTCCAAGGTCAGATAAGGAATCTTATCCGGGTTGTGGAGCACTCCAACAATGAGTACATCAACCAGTTTACTTGCTCTTTCAATGATATCCATATGTCCATTTGTCGCCGGGTCAAAACTGCCTGGATATACACCAATTTTCATCTAGTCCACCTCTTTTTGTATAAATGTGAATTTATTAGTCTTAAAGACTTTTGATTTATATATGCTAAGTCCCTGAAGGACACTGTCATCGATAAGAGTTTCCAAAGAACTTTCAACAACTACGATACCGTCCTCACTTACCAGGTTCATCTGGTCAATGATTTTAAGAGCATCCATTTCCAATCCTTCGTTATAAGGAGGATCCAAGAAAATAATATCACATGTGACACCTTCATTTCCTAAATACTCAAGCATCTTCTTATAATCATACATAAAAACTTTCGCTTTTTCAATAAGTTTCGTATGTTGTAAGTTTTTTTTAATACAATCGATGGATCCTTTATACCTGTCACTAAAAAAAGCCAAGGCAGCTCCTCTGCTTAAAGCTTCAATACCTAGGCCACCTGATCCTCCAAAAAGGTCCAGTACCAGAGCTCCAGGAATATCATCGCTGATCATATTGAATAAGGTTTCTTTCGTTCTATCGGTGGTTGGTCTTACCTTGTCATCAGGAGCCTCCAACCGAAGACTTCTTGCACTACCTGCTATTACCCGCATATTGCCTCCTACAATCCTACATCTGAATCCAATTGATAATAAAAGAGATCCAGTTGTTTTTTTAGACCATCGTCAATTTCATAAGTATTGGACAAATCCCTTGCATATTCCAAAAGGTCCATATCATCATATAAGTCTGCCACCTTGAAAAATGGCATCCCTGATTGATGGGTTCCAAAGGCGTCGCCAGGACCCCTGGTTTTCAAGTCATATTCAGCCAGGGCAAATCCATCTTCGTGGTCTTTAAGAAATTTAAGCTTCTTTTTCGTTTCTGTATTCTTTGTATCTGTAACCAAGACACAATAACTTTGTATATCCGAACGTCCAACCCGACCTCTTAGTTGATGTAACTGGGCCAAACCGAAGCGGTCTGCATTTTCTATAATCATTAAAGTAGCATTTGGTACATTTACACCAACTTCTATGACGGTTGTTGAAATCAGTACCTGGGTATCATAAGTCAGAAACCGGCTGACTACGTCTGTTTTTTCTTTCCCCTTCATCCGTCCATGGAGTTTCTCCATCACAATAGATGATGGCAGTTCCTGGCGCAAGGTTTCATAGTGACCTTCTACAGATTTCATGTTTTCATTATCATCACTGTCTTCAACCATTGGACAGACAACGTAAACATTATGACCAGCCTCAACTTCTTTAATGATAAAATTATTCAATCGTTCATGGTAAGAGGAGTTAACCAGATAAGTCTCAATTTTCTTACGGCCAGCAGGCAGTTCATCTACAAGACTGATATCCAAATCTCCATATACAATAAGGGCCAAGGTTCTTGGTATGGGAGTCGCACTCATAACAAGAGTATGAGGATAACGTCCTTTATTCACCAGAGCCTCTCTTTGCATAACCCCAAATCTGTGTTGTTCATCGGTAATAACCAGAGCCAGGTCAGAAAAATTGACCTTGTCCTGAATGAGGGCATGAGTTCCTACTATGACCTGGATATTACCAATTTTCAGATCTTGGTATATAGCTTCCTTTTGCTTTTTACTTGTAGATCCGATTAATAATTCAACCTTAACTCCAAAAGGTCCCAGCTGTTTACTTAGGGCTTCATAGTGCTGTTTGGCCAAAACCTCTGTAGGTGCCATAAATGCACCTTGATACCCGGATAAGGCAGTGTTTAAAAGCCCAATCGTAGCAAGTATTGTCTTACCCGAACCAACATCTCCCTGTACCAGCCTGGTCATGGTGTAATCACCCTTAAAATCATGAAATATATCATTAAGGGCTCCGGCTTGTGCACCTGTCAACTCAAAAGGAAGCTGGGCTATAAATGCATTGACACCTGTATGTCTGGACATTTTAAATGCATTCTTACTTTTTCTGACTTGCTCTTTAATACCTTTCATAGCCATCTGAAACAGGAAGAATTCATCAAATGCCAACCGCCGTCTGGCTATGGTCAGATTTTCCTTCGTCAGAGGATAATGAATTTTCTCGTATGCAAAGGATAAAGAGGCAAGATTCAGGTCTTTTCGAATCTGGTCAGGTAAATAATCATCGATATCGTACTTCATCATTTCAAGGGTCTGGTCAACATACCCACTTAATTGGCTTTGCTTTAGACTTCTTGATAAAGGATAAATCGGTTTTAATTGTATCTTCTGGAGTTTCTCATATTCTTCTTCTTTAATAACCTTTGGACCTGCAATCATTGACCGGTTGTTTTTGATGATATATTTACCCTTAATGATGATTTCATCGCCTTGGTTCAACATTTTTTTCATATAGGGCTGATTAAAGAAAATCAGTTTTATCCGTCCCGATTCATCTTGCAACATACATTGAACCATAACCCGTCCACTGAATCTGGTTATGGTAACAGATGATGCAATTCTACCTTTCAAGTAATGAACCTGACCCTCAGTCAGCTGGTTAATTGGTGTTATTGCACCCACAGATTCATAGGTCCTTGGATAATAATGCAGCATATCACAGACCCGATAAATACCTAACTGATGTAAAATGTCCTTGGATTTTGGACCAACTTTTTTCAGTTTAATAATGTCGTTCAATAATGGATTCATAGCATACTCCGGTTTTTTAGTTTGCACGTCATGATTAGGTCTATTATAACAATACTTGGTTAAATAAGAAAGACTGCCTTTGATTTAATCACAGGCAGTCTATATTTCTTGTTTCCTTATGCTTTTCTTAATTATTCGACTGAAATGATGAAATAATAGAGGGGCTGACCGCCATAGTGAATTTCCACTTCAGCATCTTCGTACTTATCTTCAATATAATCAGAAAGTTCTTTTGCCCCTTCTTCAGTCATATCTTGGCCATAATAAATAGTAACAAGTTCAGCATCTTCATCTACAATATAATCAAGCAGTTTATAGGTAGCCTGTTTCAAATCAGGATCAACTGCCTTGATACCATCATCCGCAATACCGAGTATATCACCTTCCTTGATCTCCATAGAATCAATACTGGTATCTCTAACGGCAAAAGTAACCTGACCTGTTTTTACATCCTCTAAGGCTTCTGTCATAGCTTCAACATTCTCATCGGCACTGACCCCAGCATCAAAAGAAATTAGGGCGGTAACACCTTGAGGAGCTGTTTTTGATGGAATAACGTGTACATTTTTGTCTTCGACCAAGTCACAAACCTGAGTAGCAGCCAAAATAATGTTCTTGTTATTAGGGAATATATAAATGTGTTCAGCATTGATTGTTTCAACAGCCTTCAAAAAGTCTTCCGTACTTGGATTCATAGTTTGACCACCAGTTACTACATGATCAACTCCAAGGCTTTCAAAGATCTTATTCATACCTTCACCAACTGAAACAGCAATAAACGCGTGGTCTTTCTTAGGTTCATCCTTGGCCACTGGCTTTTGTATTGTAGTTTCGTGGGCCACCGAGTCTTCAATGACACGGTTAGCATGCTGAATACGCATATTATCGACTTTAATGTTCTGGAGTTGACCAATAGTCAGTCCATGTTGCATAGCAAGACCTGGATCATTGGTGTGGACATGAATCTTAATCAAATCCTCATCCGGTACTGATACAATTGAATCTCCAATAGTTTCAAGAAAACGCTTCAGGGTTTCAGCATGTTCAACATTTTCTTCATAGGTATTCTTATCACCTGTATCAATAATAAACTCCGTACAGTAGCCAAACTTAATATCTTCATCTGCGTGAACGATAGCAACCTTAACTTCTTCTTCGTCGTTTTCGTAGTTTTCTTCAATTTCCAGGGTAACATCTGTACCATTTTCAAGAGCCATATATGCACCTTTTAACACATACAAAAGACCTTGACCACCTGCATCAACAACTCCAGCTTCCTTAAGTACAGGAAGCATATCCGGTGTGCGGTCCAAAACTTCCTTACCGTGTGCAATGACAATACGTAGAGCTTCTACAATATCAGTTGTTTCTTCGCAAATCTCAACAGCCTTGTCTGCTATTCCTCTAGCTACTGTCAGTATAGTCCCTTCCTTAGGTTTCATTACAGCTTTATAAGCTGTATCAGCCCCACGGACCATAGCATTAGCCAATACTTTTGTATTTAATTCTTCGTGTTCTGCGATTTCTTTAGCAAATCCTCTAAAGATTTGAGATAATATTACTCCGGAATTTCCTCTTGCCCCTCTTAGGGATCCAGAAGATATTGCCTTAGCAATTGCTTTCATATCGGAACCATTTGTCTTCTCAACTTCTCTGGCAGCCGCCAAAATGGTAAGTGTCATATTAGTTCCAGTATCCCCATCTGGAACAGGAAATACATTTAACTCGTCTACATATTTTTTCTTCGATTCTAAAAATTTAGCACCAGCAATAAACATATTCTTTAGAATATTCGAATTTATTGTTTCAATAGTCACTGGTAATCCTCCTTCAGTTACTTATTCGTCTACTCGAACGCCTTCTACAAAAACGTCGATGTGTGAAACTTCCATTCCTGAGAAAGTTTCAAGCTTATATTTCACCGTGCTGATCAGATTATCAGTAACAGCTTGTATATTCACACCATATTCTATGATAATGTGAAAATCAATAGTGATGACATTATCTACAACTTGTAGATTAATCCCTTTCGTAAGACTGTCCCTCTTAAGAAGTTTTGTAAGTCCAGTTGAAAGGTTTACCATAGCCATTCCTACGATTCCGTAGCATTCGACAGCAGATAATCCAGCGACTTTAGCTAATACTTCGTTTTCTATAATGATTTCGCCTAGCTCGTTCCCCATTTTTCCAATCATGGTTAAGCCTCCTTCTTGGATTTATTGCCTATTCATTATATCATCTTTTCTTTGAATTTCAAACGAATTTTAAGTTTTTTTCAATTTCTCTCAAATTAGTCCTTGCAATTTCAGTCAAGTTTTATTATAATTGGATTGTTGTATTGATATAAGATATATATAAGGAGGTGTATCGCGTGGCTAAATGTGCAGTATGCGATAAAGGAGTACACTTCGGTATTCAAGTAAGCCATTCTCATAGAAGAAACAATAAGCAATGGAAGCCAAACATTAGAACTGTAAAAGCTATCGTTGACGGTAGAGTTCAGAAGCTTAATGTGTGTGCCAAGTGCTTACGTTCAGGTAAAGTTGAAAGAGCTTAAATCGAACAGGTTGTACTTAATACGATTATCAAAGTAAATAACGGTCTCAGCAATCAGTATAAATGTTTATGGTGATTGTTGAGGCTGTTTTTTATACCAAAAAAGCCTCATGGTTTATGAGGCTTGTCGTCGGATTGGGTTATGAGGAGTTTACCTTTCCTAATGGATATGTGGTAGGCTCCTTGTATTTCGTTGCTGATGCCTAGACTGTCATAGGGTGACAGGTAGGCATTTTTAAGTTTGTATTTAAGGCCTTTGGTTTGACTAACCAAGGTGTCTGTTATAGGTATTAGTGATAAATACTTATAGCCCGTGTTTTGTCCTTGAATGTCACAGGGACCTTCATAGAAGTTTATTTGGTTATGGCTGTCTAAGTATGTGATGTTACATTCTTTGATATACTTAAAAGGGAGCATGAGGTTTGCCAGAGTGTGGTCAATTCGGGATCCCAGTCCTCCGAATATGGTTATGTCCTTATAGTTTCTGGATATGACTTCTTCAATTGCCCCATGGGTGTCAGTTAAGTCTTTTTCAGCCTCCAGTACTTTGTGTTCAAGACCTGAATCAATAAGTGCATCCTTGATTCTACTATCCAGGGTGTCAAAATCTCCATACATAAGATCTATTGGGAGGCCTGAATCCACAGCACTTTTACAGCCACCATCGACACCAACGACAAAAAGACCAGTGTTTTGTTCATAGTATGAACGCAAGAACTCAAGATCTACACTACCACCGGTAATGATTAAAGCTTTTCTGATCTTACTCATCTCCTACTGCCTTAAAGGCTTTTACTCTGGCTGTAACATCTTCTGCACCAAAAACTGCTGAGCCTGCTACAGCTACATCCACTCCCGCATCCAGAACCTCTTTCAGATTATCAAGGCTTACGCCACCATCTATCTGAATTTCAAAGTTTAAACCTTTTTCTTCTCTTATCGCTTTTAGAGCTCTGATTTTATCCATCATAGCTGGAATAAAGGATTGACCTCCAAATCCAGGATTCACTGTCATAAGAAGAACCATATCAAGATCTTCCAGAACATAATCCAGGGTATCTAATGAAGTTGCAGGATTTAGAGATACAGCTGCTTTTACACCATAGCTTTTAATTAACTGTAAGGTTCTGTGAAGATGAAGGGTAGCTTCCTGGTGAACAGTAATGATGTCTGCTCCAGCATCTACAAAATCTTTAATAAAACGTTCCGGTTTATCAATCATAAGATGTACATCAAAAACTTTATCTGTCACTTTTCTGACAGCTTTTATAATAGGTGGTCCCAATGTAATGTTAGGAACATAGTTACCATCCATCACATCAATATGGATATAGTCACATCCCGCATCACTGATTAATCGTATTTCCTCACCCAATTTTGAAAAATCTGCCGATAGTATTGACGGTGCTAATTTAAACATCTTAATATCTCCTTATGTCTTTAAGTTCTTCGAATATATGTATATAACTTTCATATCTGCTTTGGCTTATTTGACCATTTTCTACTGCATTTTTGACACCGCAGCTTGGTTCATTAACATGATTACAGCCTCTGAACTTACATTCCGGCTCAAACCGCTCAAATTCGATAAAGTAATTTTTTAATTCCCCCTCCATCAGCTCATTAAGCTGAAGAGATGAAAAACCAGGGGTATCCACTACATAGGAATGATCATCCATAGGAATTAGATTGGCATGTCTGGTCGTGTGTTTACCACGCTTAATCTTATCACTAACCTGGCCTGTTTCCATATGGGTATGGACCTGAATCATATTTATAATAGAGGACTTGCCGACTCCTGAAGGTCCTGCAAAGACTGTAGTCTTTCCCTTGAGAAGACCTTCAATTTCATCGAAGCTGTCATCTTCATGAGCACTTATGGCCATGGTCTCATACCCTGCCTTTTTGTAGATCTCAATCAATTGGTCCGTTTCTTTCTCATCCAGTAAGTCAGTTTTATTGAAACAAACAATAGCTTCAATATCATTAACGGCTACTGCCACTAAAAACCGGTCTAAAAGATTGAGATTGGGATCAGGATGACTGACAGCAAATACAATAAAGGCCTGGTCTACATTGGATACGGTAGGTCTTACCAAAGAGTTTTTACGAGGTAATATTTCTACCACATTACCTTCCAAATCTCCTTCATGAGTCACCTCAATAACCACATCGTCACCAATAAGGGGCTTTAATTTCTTGTTACGAAAAATTCCTTTGGCACGGCATTCATAAATACCAACATCCGGAACATCCACATAATAAAAACCTGCAATACCTTTTACAATTTTTCCTGTCATTAATTATCTCCGTTTGTATCGCTAAAATAAATGGTTGCAGCATAAACGCGAGTTCCATCATTGTATACTTGAATCACACCTTGACCAATACCACTTGCTGTTAGGTTAAGCGGAAAATAGGATGCATCCACATCCTCTTCATAGATGACTTCCTCACCACTGCCTGTATCCAAGGTTACTTTCAAACGATATGCATCCTGTCCGTTATTTGCTACATTATTAACAGCAAACGGTACTGATACCGCAACAAATTCAGGCCCCTGGCTAACGACATAGTCGACCACATAACCTTCTTTGACTTCACGGCCAGGTTCAACAGACGTAGATATAATATAGCCTGATTCCACTTCATCGTCATAGACTGTTGTCATCGTTCCCGGAACAAAACCGTTAAGTTCAAGCATCCCAAGCGCTTCATTAACTTCAAGTCCTACTATATTAGGCATGGTTACCATAAAGATTTCAGGCCCGTTACTTACATAAATCTTGACCTGGCTGCCAAGGGGAACATCTTCATTAGGAAGGGGTTCCTGTCTGATAACACCACCCTTTGGCACTACTGAGCTATATTCTGTAATCATTTCCACTTCAAAACCTCTTGAAGCCAGGGAATTTTCTGCTACGTCATATTCAAGTCCCATAACATTGGTCACTGTAGCCAGTTCCACGCCAAGGCTAACGACAACATCAATAACCCTGTCCAGTTCCACCACTGAATCCACACCTGGTTCCTGACTGATAATCTGTCCTTCAGGAACTTCATCATCATAGACACTGTCCACTACTTGAAGATCAAGACCTAAGGCTTCCAAGCTGGTATCAGCTTCTTTTACGGTTTGACCAAGAATTTCAGGAACCAATACGGTTTCAGGTATGTATTCACCGGTTATATTAGTAAATATATAGAAGGCAATAACTAAGACAATAGTAAAACTTAAAACAATACCAAGAGCGGCAATCAGTCGATCCAAAGGATCCTTTTTACCGCTGTATTCTAACACTTCGCTTTTACTCCATATATGCTTCATTTCTTCATGATTCATTATGAGAGTTTCTTCCGGTGCATTGTCTATGGTATAGATCAGTACATCATCCGGATTAACCATAGACTTTTTGATATCCTCCATCATCTCCTCTGCACTCTGATAACGAAGAGAGGACTTTTTCTGAGTCGACTTGGTAATTATCGTTTGAATGTTGACGGAAAGATTTTCATTTAATTCTGTCGGATCCGGCATATCATCATGAATCTGCATCAAGGCAACATTGACAGCATTATCTCCATCAAATGGAACACGTCCTGTTGCCATTTCATACATACAGATTCCCAATGAGTAGAGGTCGCTTTTATTGTCTTGATAGGATCCTTTAGCCTGTTCCGGTGCAATATAATGAACACTTCCGGATGTGTTTTCGTTCATCTCAATCGTATTATTGCTGGCTATCCTGGCTATACCAAAATCCATGACTTTGACTTTGCCATCGTCTGTCAGCATAATATTCTGGGGTTTGATATCCCTGTGGATAATATGATTATTGTGGGCATTTTCAAGGGCTGCAGCTACACAGACCGAAATCTTCAAAATTTCAGTATCCATGAGATGGCCATTATTTCTTATATAATCCTTAAGGGTCTCTCCTTCCAGATACTCCATAACAATATAATGGGTTCTTCCTTCTTGCCCCACATCAAAAATACTGACAATATTGGAATGAGACAATGAAGCTGCCGACTGGGCTTCTACTTTGAATTTTTGAACAAAGGTATCATCCAGACAGTATTCATCCCTGAGTACCTTTATGGCTACGTAACGGCCCAGCTTACTGTCCTTGGCCTTGTAAACAATACTCATTCCACCTGAACCGATACGCTCAATAATTTCATAACGTTCAGCTAAAATTCCACCAACTTTGATCATGAAGGGTCACCTCCTGATAAATCCACCAAAACAATGGTGATATTGTCAGTTCCGCCTAGATCCAAAGCTTTTCTAAGCATAGTATCTACCCGTTCTTCCAAAGTTCCGTCTTTCTGAATAAAAAATAAAATTTCATCATCATGAAGCATATTAGTCAGTCCATCAGAACATAAAAGAATATACTCCCAATCCTCTTCTATACAATATTCCTTAAAGTCCGGTTCAATGGTCTTATCCACACCAAGAGCCTTGGTTATTCTATTCTTATTGGGATGACGATAGGCTTCCTCATGGGTAATTGCACCAGCATCAACCAGTTCCTGCACGTAAGAATGGTCTTTACTGAGTTGAACCATTTGGTTGGTTTTGACAGCATAAACCCTGCTATCACCTATATGGGCAACATGACACATACTGCCTTCAAGGGTTACGATATCAGCAGTTGTACCCATACCAAAAAGAGAGCCATCATTCAATGCCTTCTCAAAAATTACCTTATTGGCCTTCTCCATACCTTCATGAAGTGCTGACACTACCTGTTCCTCGCTTTGTTTAACAGTTTCAAGGACTGTATCAACGGCAAGCCTGGATGCCATAGCACCACCTTGATGACCACCCATTCCGTCAGCAACTATATATATATTCTGAAGTGGGCCGATATGAATATCCATATTGATGAATGCGTCCTGATTTTCCTGACGGACGTATCCTTTATGACTGATTCCGTATGAAATCATACTACCTCCCGGTTTATACCCGAACATAGTTAAGCCTCTGCTTGGTCTATGTTCCAGTTATTTCTTTTCTTTCATATGTCTGTTTCTAAGTTGACCACAAGCCGCATCAATATTTTGTCCTAAGGAACGTCTTATGGTTGTCGGAATATGATAAGCTTCTAAAACTTCTTTAAAGGCTTTAATTCGGTCAATCCCTGCTGCCTGATAGTCTCTTTCATCAACAGGATTCACTGGTATCAGATTAACATGACACAGTATGCCAGACAACAATTTTCCTAAATCTTCTGCATTTTGTAAGGAATCATTGATATTTCGTATCATTGAGTACTCAAAGGTAATGCGTCGGTTTGTTGTTCCTGCATATTGTTTACATGCATCCATAAGCTGGTCTAGAGGGTATCTAGCAGCTACAGGCATAACCTTTTTTCGTTCATCCTGATAAGGCGAATGCAAAGATATTGCCAGGTTTACCTGTGGAGCATCTATGCTTAATTTTATGATATTTTCAACAATACCGCAAGTTGATACTGTAATTGATCTTCTTGACAAGTGGCGTCCTTTTTCATGGCTAATCAACCCAATAAAACGAATCAGCTGATCATAATTGTCAAAAGGTTCCCCGGTTCCCATAACTACGACCGAATGTATGGCGATGTTTTGTTCAACTTCAATAGCGTATATCTGGTCAAGCATTTCCGATGCCAATAACTGACGCTTTAAGCCTCCAATTGTGGAAGCACAGAAAGTACACCCCATTTTACAGCCTACTTGGGATGAAATACATACAGAGTATCCATACTTATACTTCATCAATACAGTCTCAACGATTTCTCCATCATAAAGTTCAAAAAGATACTTAATGGTTCCGTCACTGTCATCATGAAAAGCATTCACCTTCTTGACGATCGTCAAGGGTTCCAGCCCACTTAATTTGTCTCTGAGGCTGACCGGTAGATTTTTCATCACCTCATAGGAACGAACTTTTTTATTATGTATCCAGTCAAACACCTGTTTTGCCCGGAATTTTGGTTCTTTCAAGACCTGCAACTTAGCCTCCAGCTCTTCCAGGTACAGGGATTTTATATCTAATTTTTCCAAAAAATCTTCCTTTTCTGATTCTAACTATGATTTACTTTTTTCTTAATCTACTAATAAAAAAACCATCTGATATCCCTTCATTTGTAAGCAGCTGTAAACAACCCTCACTAATAAAAGGCTCCAACAGTTCTACATTGATTTGATCAGCATAAGTTTTAAGGACTTCATCAATAGGTTCAAGTACAAAATCTTGGTTTTTCTTGAGGAACCTTTTAACCTGATAAAGGTTTTCTTCCTTGTTCACTGTACAGGTGGAATAAATAAGAAGTCCACCCGGTTTCACATAGGATTTCACATTATCAAGTATATTTCTTTGAAGATTGACAAGCTGATCCATATCATCCAAACTAATATTCATTTTTATATCCGGCTTGTTACGCAGGATACCCAGTCCGGAACAAGGGGCGTCACAAAGAACGATATCAAAGCTTTCAACATAGTCTTCATTCATTTCACTGGCATCTTGAAGATTTAGAACCACATTATCAAGACCTAGTCTTGAGACATTCTCTTCTATCTTCAAAAGTTTGGTAGGGCTTATATCGCAGGCAATTACCTGTCCACTTCCAGCCAATAGTTCAGCTGCGTGTGTTGACTTACCTCCAGGAGCTGCACATGTATCCAAAACTCTCATGCCTTCTTCAATACCGGATACAAAACCTACAAGTGTCGAACTTTCATCCTGAACTTGAAAATGGCCCTGCTGAAATGCTTTAACTTTAGAGAGCTGATCATAACCACTAATATGCAAAGAGCTTTTTAGTAGAGGGCTTTGTTCAACATGAACACCTTCACCTAACCCATCCATAACTTCTTGACCACTGGCCTTACCTAGATTAAGGCGAATGACTGTTGGCTTTTCTTTAAGGCTTTGCCCCAGGAATTCTTCTGTTACAAAAGGACCATACTGGTCTAAGAGCTTGTTAACCAAATCTTCGGCAACTGAATACCGGATAGATAAACGTTTGGAATCCGCCAATTTATCTATTTTGCTGTCAATCTTATCTTTCTCACGAACCAAGGACCTGAGTACACCATTGACGAAACCGGATAACTGATGAAACTTTCTTTTCTTAGTCAGTTTGACACTTTCATTGATTGCTGCATGATCTGGTACTTTGTCCATGAAAAGTATCTGGTATGCAGCCATCCGCATAAGATGTCTAATGACAGGTTTCATTTTTTTGACTTTTACCTTGGACACTTGGTTCAACGCATAATCTATATATATTTGCTGTTCCAAAATTCCATATATAAGCTTTGAAATAAAAGACCGCTGCTGTTTATCAAAATCATAGACATAAAAATAATCATCAAGGACCTGTGATGCAAATAGACCTTTCTCTTCCATATCTTCCAAAATTTTAAGACAATAATTACGTTCCGAACCTTTAGTCACGTCGTCGCCCTCCGGTAATTAACAGAAGACGAACCAGACTAAGTACTGCAGCTGCAGCTGCTGCAACATAAGTGAGCGCTGCTGCATTTAGGACTTGTTTGGCAGGAAGCATTTCTTCTCTATCCAAATACTGCTCTTCTTCCAAAATATCCAAAGCTCTGGAGGAAGCATTAAACTCAACCGGCAAGGTCACCAATTGAAAAATTACCGCTCCTGAGAAAAAGAGAATACCGATATTTATGAGTATTTCGGAAAGACCTCCTCCGAAAAACATACCGATAAAAATCAAGGGCATGGCTGCCTGATTGGCAAAGTTAACAACTGGAACAATTGCGTGTCTAATGCCCAGAGGCACATATTCATTCTGATGCTGTAAGGCATGACCACATTCATGTGCTGCTACACTAACTGCAGCAATAGATGCAGAATTGTAAACTTTATCTGACAAACGAACGGTTTTTGTCTTAGGGTCATAATGGTCACTTAAATTCCCCTTTACATGTTCGATACCGACATCATACATACCGTGTAAAGCCAGAATCTTTTCCGCAATTTCACGTCCTGTATATCCATTAGCATTTCCCTGTTTTGAGTACTTGGCAAAGGTGGATTTCACTTTGTTACTGGCGTATAAACTTAATAAAATAGCTGGCAGCAATATAATATAAGACCCATACCATGCAAACATAATCGTCACTCCCTATCTATTCTAGTATTCTTCCTTCAGTTAATTGGTAGCCATTAAGAAATGCTGAGGCTTCCATCCGCTTCTTGCCTTGAAGCTGAACTTCCTTAATCAAAAGCGCCTCTCTACCGCAGGATACAACAAATCCTTCTTTGGGATTAACCAGACAGATGGTTCCTGGTGTAAAATCCTCATTAACCCTATCCACAACCTGGGCCTTCCAGACTTTCATGAGTTGTCCGTCTAAAAACGTAAAGGCACTTGGCCATGGATTAAGTCCACGAATAAGACATTCTATTTCTTTAGCCGGTTTATGCCAGTTGATCTTTCCAGAAGTCTTATCTAACATTGGCGCATAAGTCGCCTGGTCATCATCCTGTTTAATCGGATTTAAGTTCCCTTCTTCTGCCAACTCGAGAGTTTTTAAAATCAGGTCACCACCGGCCAACATGAGTTTATCATGAAGGGTCCCAGCAGTTTCGTCGTCTTCTATATTAATAATCGTTTTAAGAAGCATGTCTCCTGTATCCATACCAACATCCATCTGCATGGTTGTAATACCGGTCGACTGTTCTCCATTGATGACTGCCCACTGATAAGGTGCAGCCCCTCTGTATTTAGGCAAAAGAGATGCATGAATGTTGATACATCCAAAAGGTGGAGCATCCAGAATCTCTTTAGGTAGAATTTGACCATAAGCGATGACAACAGCAATATCCGCATCAATATTTTTAAATATCTCGACTTGGTCTGTATTTCTGATTCGCTTGGGTTGATAAACCGGTATACCTGCCTCTAAGCATACTTCCTTAACCGGTGTCATTTGAATCTTTTTTCCCCTGCCTTTTGGTTTGTCCGGTTGGGTATAACAGGCAACAACCTCATGGTCAGAGTTTATAAGGGTTTTAAGTGTCGGTACACTAAAATCCGGTGTACCCATAAATATAATTTTCATTTAAATCCTCCCAGGACCAAAGTCCCCTAAACTTAAGGGAACCGAAGCAGACTTTCCTGCTTCGGTATCTTTGGTCTTACTATTCTACAGTCATTAAATCGACTGCAATATCTGTATATAACTTACCATCAAGGTGGTCAATTTCATGACAGATAGCTCTGGCAAGTAATTCTTCGCCTTCTATGGTATAACTTTCACCTTTTTCGTTCATGGCTTTAGCAGTAACCTTATAGGGTCTTGTTACCGTTCCTGATTTACCAGGCACGCTCAGACAACCTTCTATACCTTCCTGCTCTCCTTCAGTACCAATAATTTCAGGGTTTATCATAACAATAGGACCTTCTCCTACATCAATCACAACAATCCTCTTAAGAATACCAACTTGAGGCGCAGCGAGACCAACTCCATTAGCGTCAATCATGGTTTCAATCATATCTTCAATAAGTGTTTCAACTTTTGGTGTAATTGTATCGACAGGTCTGGAAACTTTTCTTAAGATTTCATCTCCATCCAATCTGATTTTTCTCAATGCCATACGATTTCTCCTTTATAGTAAATGAGATTAATTAAATCCCATTGGGTTTATTTCCATCGATAACTGTACGTGTTTATAATTATCGTTTCTATCCTTTCTATTATAAAGTTCTTTCATGACTAAAGTCAACTTTTTATAGGAAGAACCTTTAACAATCAGGCGATTTCTGTATTTTCCCTTTATTTTACCAATATTGGTTTTTCCCGGTCCAAGAACGGCAAAGAGTCTGTCCTCCTCCTGGTCATAAGCACCCTCGATTACCCTGACACACTGGTCCAGCAATTCTCTTCCCTGATATTCATTCTCTGAAGTAGTCACAATGTTCAGCAGATGACAAAAAGGTGGATAGACCATGGCTCTTCGAAAGAGAATCTCTTCTTCAAAAAAACCTTTATAGTCTTCATGAATAGCATGAACAATACTGTAGTGGTCAGGTTGATAGGTTTGAATGATGGCATGACCTTTTATGGATCCACGCCCAGTTCGACCCACAACCTGGGTAATGAGTTGAAAAGTTCTCTCGGCTCCTCGAAAATCCTGTACATTAAGACTCATATCTGCTGCCAAAACCCCAACAACTGAAACATGATGAAAATCATGGCCCTTGGCTACCATTTGGGTTCCAATAAGGATATCCGCTTGTCTATCCCTGAACATGCCAAGGAGTTTTTCATGTCCATGTTTGTTGGAAGTTGTATCCTGGTCCATCCTTAAAATTCTAGCCTGGGGAAAAAGCTCCTTTAAATGACTTTCAATTTTCTGGGTTCCTGCACCAAAACCCTTAACGTATTTAGAACCACAGGATGGACAGGTTTTAATAAGGGGTTTGGAGGCACCACATAAATGACAAATCAACCGACCGTTATGACGATGATAGGTCATGGATACATCACAATGCTCACAGGTGTGAACGAATCCGCAGGACCTGCAGGAGACACTTCCAGCATATCCCCTTCGATTCAAAAATAGGATAACCTGTTCCTTCCGGGAAAGAGCTTCCTCCATCTTTTGATATAAGGACCGACTTAAAAAGTCAGTATTGCCAGACTCTAGCTCATGGCGCATATCTACGACTTCAATAGCTTTCTCAGCACCGGTAACAGCCCGACCCGACATCTCCAAAAGTTGGTATTGACCCAATTGTGCTTTTTGGTATGAATCCACCAATGGGGTGGCACTACCGAGAACAACTGGACACTTATGGGATAAAGCCCTCTTAATAGCGACTTCTCTGGCATGATATTTAGGGTCTCTTTCCGATTTATAGGTGTGTTCATGTTCTTCGTCGATGATGATCATACCCAGTTTCTCAAATGGAGCAAAAACTGCCGACCTGGCACCAATCATAATGCTGATATCTCCATTTTTAGCCTTTTGCCACTGCTCATACCGTTCCCCTAGATTTAACCTGGAGTGCATGACACCTACAACTGAACCGAAGCGGCTGGTAAACCGCATGATGGTTTGAGGTGTCAGACCGATTTCCGGAATAAGAACTATGGCTGATTGGCCTTTGGCAAGTACTTTTTCTATTAGCTGAAGATAGACCTCGGTTTTTCCACTACCTGTCACACCATGGAGAAGATATATGTCAGATTGGTCCATTCCTTGAGATACTTTTTCAATAGCTTGGTCCTGTTCAGGAGATAGAACCACCTTTTTATCAGGAATTTCTGCATGAAGGATATCAATCTTTCTTTCATAAGTCTCATCAAGACGTCGAAACAGACCTAATTCCTCCATACTCTTTGTAACAGAAGAAGATGTATTAAAACGGGTCAATAGTTCTTTTTCAAGAAAATAATAGTGATTTCCCTTTGTATTCACACAGACGTTTTCTATAAAGTCAAGAATCTCGTAGCGTTTAGACAGCTTCTTATTATCCTTGATAGAGCCCTTATAGTCCTGAAGATTTTTTAATTGCAAATCATCTAGAACCAAGGTTTTGAAAGTTTTCATCTTAACATCAATATCTCTAGGCAACATGAGTTTCAGAGCAGAAGTCAATGGACACTGATACCTGGAATGCATCCAAAAGCCCAGTCTTAAGAGTTCCCCCATAACCGAAACATTATCCTTTAAGGAATGGATGTACTTCAGTTGAAACTCAGGTTTTTCTTTCAGGTGACCGGTCTCTATAACATAACCTTCCTTAAGATGATTACCTTTACCAAAGGGCACTAAAACAACAGACCCAATATCTACTGAAGATATAAGGTCTGCAGGTATCATATATGTAAATGTCCGATTAAGTGCATTGGTGGATATTCCAATGATTATTTTGGCTACTGCCTCATTATGTTCATTCACTCAGGATGCCCCTTTGTCTACTTTGAAACCTATGCTTACCCTTTATGGACAAGTTATCAGTTAACTACAATTCTTGATTTACCCTGTTTTTTGGCCTTGTACATGGTATCATCTGCCAGCGCCAATAACTCTTCAACATTTTTGGCATTGACATTGCGATTATAATTAACGATACCGATAGAACAGGATAACATATTCTTACCTAATAATTTGATTTCAGAACCGATTTTTCGCTCGATCGACTTCTTGAAACCTTTTTGCTCCAGAACTTTTTCGTGAATACGTTCGGAAATCATCTTTGAGGAATCAAAATTACCATGTTTCAAAAGAACGACGAATTCATCGCCACCATATCTGGCCACCACATCATTATCTCTTACATTATCCTTTAGGATTTTAGAGACTTCAATCAGTAAAAAATCTCCGATTTCATGGCTAAATGTATCATTGTAATATTTGAAATTATCTAAGTCTACAAATAAAACCGAAAAGCCCGGATCGTCGCCTTTCAAAACACCATCCATAAAACTTTGAAGTGACCTAACCAATTCATGCCTGTTATATAAGCCCGTCAGCATATCTGTTGTCGCCAGGTTATGAAGCTTGGAGTTGGTAGTTTCCAATTCTTCATTCATAGTATTCAGTTCCTTGTTTCGGATCACTATCTGATAGTTCAGATCTGCCAGCATCTGGGTTCTCTCTTGTATCAATTCTTCAACGTTATCTGTATGTTCAATAATAGTATCCGCCATACCGTTAAAGGCCTTGCCTAGTGTTCCGAACTCATCATTTGAGTCCATTTTAGCCCGAACCCCCTTATTACCACCGATAAAAAGATTCACCACATGGATGAGCTGATTAATAGGTTTGGTAATTTCATTGGCCAGTAAATATGATGCAAAGGCTGAAGCAGATACAATAACCAATAGTCCAATGGCCATATATAACAAAAGGCTGTTGGTCATACTTGGGATTTTATCATCAAAGGTTGTGAAGGCTACATACCAGTTATTGTCATTGTAAATAGGAACAATAGAAACCGTTCTTCTGTAGCCATTAGGATCTGTATAAGAGATAATACTTTGACTTTTGTCTTCAAAAACATCTAAATCACCAATCAAGCCTGTAAAGCCAAGACCAGAAGCGGTTTTTACACCTTCAATCTCTAATGTACTAATGGCGTTAGCATCCAACAAGGACATTTCTAGTATATAATCTTCCTCAGGATGGGCGATTACGGTAAAATTCTCATCAAGAAGCCATCCAAAACCAGACTGGGCAACCTCAAATTGTTCAAGTCTTGAACTTATGTCATCCATTGTAATGGTTGCACCAAGAACACCGATAATATCACCATCTCTTTTAATAGGTACAATCATGTTAAATAGGGCTTCTGAAAAAACAGGATGCATTTCTGGACTGGTAATGACATAAGACCTGGTTCCAGCAAGGAGTTCGTCGACCATAAGGTCCTTCATATTGGCTTCTTGGCCAAAAGTATCTACATAGGCTAAATCAGTATTTACAACATAAAGATGCCTAAAAAGTTCTTTATTTTTCTGCTGCAGTTCTTTGAGTCCGTCAACAGACGTCATAATATCACTGTCAAGACTGCCGATTAGAAGTGCTGTATTTTCAAGTTTAGTCCTGGTGTCATCAACCCAATTCCTAACAACTTCAGCTTCAAGTTTTGCAACATCGACGGAATATGAATCGTTGATTTGCTTGATACCACTGGAATTAACAATATAGACCATGACGGAAAAAAGGAACATAACCAAAATCATATATCCAACAAAATATGTAATTATTTTATTCATTAAAGACATGGAAGAGTTCTCAAAAAATTTCATATATTCACCTTTATCCATAGATACTACGCATAATCTTGCGTCTTTATATTATACTTGACTCCAGCAATGATAACAAGTACTCAAAAAAAGAATCGGCGTCTATCTGTATGACAAATAGACGCCTGACTGCTTTACTCTAAATCAATTTTACCTTCATATAACTCTTCAACAGCTATAGAAAGTGGTTTGTTAATACTAAGATAAGCTAATGGCTCATCTCCGTCAATCAATTGTCTAGCTCTCTTTGAAGTAGCAATGATAACAGAATAACGGCTTTTTACCTTATCTTGTTCCTCATCGCTCCTGTCGTTAATAATACCCATTAAATCTGAATAGGATGGATGTAACATGGGAATTCTCCTTTCATAGAGACCTATATGATCTCACTTAGCTCTTTTTTGAATTTTTCTTCTAAATATGTATATCTATTATAACGAATTTTCTCAGCCTGTCGAATACTTTCAAGGGATTCGATAGCATCGTCAAGTTCATCATTAACTAATATATAATCGTAATGCTTCATCAGTTCTGTCTCTTCGTAGGAACGTTTTAAGCGGTTCTGAATAACTTCAGCCTTTTCTGTTCCTCTATGCTCCAATCTTGCTTTTAGATCACTGGCATGGGGTGGAACAACAAAAATCATAATAGCTTCTTCATACATTTCCTTAACCTGAAGAGCTCCCTGCATTTCAATTTCAAGTATAACATCATGGCCTTCCTCCAGTTGTTTCATGACAAAACTCTTTGGGGTACCATAATAATTGCCAACATAAGTTGCATATTCAAACATATCACCTCGGTCAATCATATCCTTAAAGGCTTCCTCGGTAATATAATAATAATGAACTCCATCAACTTCACCCTCCCGACATTCTCTGGTAGTAGCCGAAATAGATAATTTGACATCATCATTTTTATCTAGAAACCCTTTTACGATTGTACCCTTACCTGCTCCAGAAAAACCGGATACAATTAACAGTAGTCCTTTATTCATATGACAACCTTTCTTTATTCAATGTTTTGAATTTGTTCTCTTACTTTTTCAATTAATGTCTTAAGCTCAATGCCCTGATTACTTACATCAAGATTATTGGCTTTACTTAGAATTGTGTTGGCCTCACGATTCATTTCCTGTGCGATAAAATCAAGTTTACGACCTACAGCTTCTTTTTCATCTAAAGCTTCTTTCATTTGGAGTATATGGCTTTCCAAACGAACAATTTCTTCGTCAACACATGATTTATCTGCAAAAACAGCTACTTCCTGAGCTAAACGATCTTTGTCAATCAAGGCTTTATCCATAAGCTCGCCAATTCTTTGGTCTAATTTGAGACGATAGTCTTCAATAACCGCCGGTGCAATATCTTTAAGAACCTGAACAAACGTCAGCATTTCATCAAGTTTCGATTTAAGGTCTTTAACAAGGGCCTGGCCTTCTTTTAGGCGTGTGTCTGAAATCTTATCAATAGCTTCCTTTAAGGCATCGATAACAAGAGCCTTTAAAGCTTCTTCATCATCGTCTTGTTCTTCCAGTTTAAGTACTTCAGGGTATCTGGATAAGGAAGAAACCTGAACATCATTATCAATTTCGAAGTTCTCGGCCATGGACTTAAAGACTTCCATGTATTGAGCAGCAAGACTTTCATTATAAAGAATACTGTTGGCCTTGTCACTATGATCTTCGTAATTAATGAATACGTCGATTTTACCTCTGACCAATTCTTTCTTGATCATATTCTTTAATTGATTCTCGAGAAAAATCAGCTTACGCGGCATACGAATATTGATATCACAGTATCTGTGATTTACAGATTTCATTTCTATGGTCATAGAACGGTCTTGTCTAACGCATTCACCACGACCAAATCCGGTCATACTTTTAATCATACTTACCCTCTTTTCTCTTGTTCTTAGTGTATTATACATGAGTGTCAGTCACACGTCAACGTTATGGACCTTCATCTAATGATAGGTTACCTGTATCTTATTTCTTCTTTTGTCTTGTGTTTCTTATGGTTTTCTTTTTTTTACGACCATCCTGGCTCTTTCCTCTACCATGGTTGGTTGAAGACGAGTGATTCTGATTACCGTTTTTTCCATTTCTTACTCTTGTATGACCGTGATCATCACTTCTCCCACCACCGGTAGGTCTGATTAAACATTTCTTATCAAAGCCGATCAGGTCTTCACGACCTGCTAATATAAGGGCTTCACTAACCAAACGATAGTTTTTGGGGTTTTTATACTGTATAAGAGCCCTTTGCATCGACTTCTCATGGGGATTCTTTGCTACATAAACCGGCTTCATGGTCCTTGGGTCAAGTTCAGTATAATACATGACTGTAGATATGGTCGATGGTGTCGGATAAAAATCCTGTACCTGTTGGGGTGTAATCTTTTCGTCCCGTAAAAACTCTGCCAGTTCAATAGCATCATCCAGATTGGACCCAGGATGTGATGACATTAAATAAGGCACGATAAACTGCTTAAGGTTATATTTTTGGTTCAGCTGCTTATACTTGGCCACAAAACCAGAGTATACGTGATGATAAGGTTTACCCATATACTCCAGAACCCGATTACTGACATGTTCTGGAGCCACCTTCAGCTGACCGCTAATATGATCCTTAACCAACTCCCTAAAAAAGGAATCATCCTTGTCATACATCAAATAGTCAAAACGAATACCTGACCTGACAAAAACTTTTTTGATCTTGGGTAAATCCTTCATTCTTCTAAGTAGTTTTAAATAATCACTATGGTCAACTTCCAGTCGGTCACAAGGGCTGACTCCTAAACAGTCTTTATCCTTACACACACCATGTTCCATCTGTTTGGAACAGGACGGACTTCTAAAATTGGCTGTAGGTCCACCAACATCATGAATGTAACCCTTGAAATTGGTATCCTTGGTTATGGTTCTTGCTTCATCCAGAATTGATTCATGACTTCTTGATTGGACTATTCTTCCCTGATGGAAGGTCAGGGCACAAAAGTTACAGTTACCAAAGCAGCCTCGGTTGCTGATAATCGAAAATTTAACTTCTTCGATAGCAGGCACCGGGTCTTTATACATTGGATGAACTTCCCGGACATATGGCAGTCCGTATACATCATCAAATTCAAGCTGAGTCAAAGGTTTTGCCGGTAGATTTTGCACAACAAAAAGATTTTCATCATACCCTTCAACCAAAACACATCCATGGGCAAAATGGCTTTCACGGGTTTGAATCATAAAGCTTTCTGCATAAGCCTTCTTGTTGGTTTTCAGTTCCTTGAAATCTGGTAAAACCTTGCTGTTTTCAAATTCACAGGACTTGGATTTAAAAACAGTACCTCTGATATAAGTAAGCTCATTCACAGGAATACCTGCATTTAAGGAATCAGCAACCTCTACAATAGTCTTCTCACCCATTCCGTAAACCAAAAGATCTGCTGATGCATCAAGGAGTATAGACCGTTTCATTTTATTGTCCCAATAGTCATAATGGGCCAACCTTCTAAGAGACGCTTCTATGCCTCCAAGTATAATTGTAGCATCTTTATATTTCTGACGAATAAGATTACCATATACACTGGTTGCCCGATCCGGTCTCTTGCCGATGATTCCACCTGGTGTATATGCATCCTTGTCCCGTCTTTTTTTAGCTACCGAATAATGGTTCACCATGGAATCAATATTCCCTCCGGAAACCAAAAATCCCAATCTGGGTTGTCCAAATTCAGCGATAGATTCCTTGTTCTTCCAATCCGGCTGAGCAATAATCCCCACCTTATAACCGGCATTTTCCAATACTCTTGAAATAATTGCCACTCCAAAGGAAGGATGATCAATATAGGCATCTCCTGAAACCAGAACAAAATCTACTTCCTGCCAGCCTCTTTCTATCATATCCTGTCTATTGACAGGTAAAAATTTATTCATATACTTATCCTTAGCTTTCCAATAAGAGACCTAGAACCTGGTCATAGGAGTCTACATAATAATTGGACAGGTCTTTCTTCTCTCTATCCATAACCTTTGAAAAATCATCAAAAACAGCTACCGATTGCATACCTGCATTATTGGCAGCTATAAGACCGTTGGGAACATCTTCAAATACCATACAGGCAGAAGGTTCCACCCCCAGGTCCTCTGCAACCTTTAAATATATATCCGGATGGGGCTTACCCTTATCAACCTCACAAGAAGTTCGAATAGAATCAAATAATTCTTCGATTTCATACTTGTCCATGATAACCTTAACCAGTTCTTTAGAGTTGCTGGTTCCAATTCCCAGTTTAATGCCTCTGTCTTTCAGGGCAAGGAGAAACTCATAAGCTTTTTCTTTCATTGGAACACGGTGCCTATAGTATTCATCTGCCATACTATTCCACTCTGCTTTAATGGTTTCCACATCATCTGCAATTTGAAATCTTTTCTTAAAATATGCTGCAGTTTCAGAAAAGCTCATTCCTTCGATTGATTTTTGAAGATCATCCGGCAATTTAATACCATGCTTACCTAAATAATCAACATCAATAGCCTTCCACAACCACATGGAATCAATCAAAGTACCATCCATATCAAAAATTACAGCTTTTATATGCTTAAACATTTTTTCTGTCTCCTGTCTTTAATTCCTTTAATTCATCATCCTTGAGTTCCCTGTACTGACCCTGATTCAAGTTTTGATCGAGAGTTAGACCAGCCATCTGATGCCGATAAAGTTCCACAACATTCATATCTACAGCTTCAAACATCCTTTTTATCTGATGAAACTTGCCTTCCTTAATGGTAATTGAAACAAGATCTTTGTCATCATCCCACATGTCAAAAACCAGTGGGAACTGACCCTTATCATGGTAGATTCCGTCTCTTTTAACAAGATTCAAGACAGCCGGCATACACTCATAACCATCTGCCAGCTTAAGGCCTTCTTTAAAGGCCCTAGTGGTCTCATCGGTTATACACCCTTCTATAAGGGCATAATAGGTTTTGTCGACATGCTTTTTTGGTGAAAGCAATTGATGTGATAAGTCTCCATCATTTGTTAGTAGGAGTAATCCGGTTGTGTCCTTATCTAATCTTCCAACTGGAAACAACTTGGATTTCATTGGATGGTCAATAAGATCAATAACCGTTTTATCTCTTTTGTCTTCTGTAGCACTAATGACTCCTTTGGGCTTATTAAGCATAAGATAAACAAATTCCTGGTAGCTTACAAGCTCACCACAAACTAAAACCTGATCCGAAGCATCATTTACCTTAATACCCGGATCGTTAATGACGCAATCATTAATCTTTACCTTCTTCTGTTTAATAAGTTTCTTAACTTCAGTTCTTGTTCCTACACCTATATGACTGAGGAACTTGTCTATACGCATTGTTGCCATATCCACCTGTTTTCTAACATAGTTATGAAAAGACCAATAGCAGGGCTAGTGGTCTTTTGGTTATTGAAGGCTTTGAGCCTTATGATTCTCTGCAATAATATCTAAACGTTTATTGAAGGATACTAGTTTTTCTATATCTCCTTCTTCCCATAAACGGTAAAACTCTTCTTGAATCTGTTCAGCTTCCAGACTATGGTCAGAAGCTTTTTTAATATTCTGAATGTTATTCAGTATATCTGCGATAATATTAGACTTGTATTGAAAACTGTCCTGGGCATCCATAATCTCATCACGAATCTTGCTCATCTCCTGATCCAACATATGGGCGGCCTCTGCAGCACGGATCAACCGCTTCCGAATGGATGTCGGTATATTATGACCATACTTATATAGAAGGGAATGTTCGATGGTTGCCCAAAAATTCATAGCTAAAGTTCTAATCTGAATTTCTGCCTGAACCCTTTTCTCGCCAAGAGCGGTATGTACATAATAATAGACAATTATATGGTAGGATCGATAACCAGACTGTTTGGTATTCTGTATATAATCCTTCTCATATTTAATTCGCATATCACCTCTGGCCCTGATAAGTTCAACAACTCTGTCAATATCTTCAACAAACTGACAGATAATACGGATACCAGCAATATCTTCTATCTCTTCTTCTATCTTACTAAGAACAATTTCTTTCTTCTTAGCTTTTTCCAGTATGCTGGAAATCTTTTTTACCCTTCCCGTCACATATTCAATCGGTGAATATTTACCCAGTCGTCGGTTCTCATTGGCTATACTTTCAAACTTAATAACCAGTTCCTTAACTGCCTGTTCATATGGAATGAGTGTTTCTCTCCACATCTGTGTCTGCATCTTCTATCTCCTTGAAGGGTACCCTACAAGCTAAGGTTCCCAGTTTATGTTTCCCCATAAGTACATCTATTCTATCATATAGGCATTTGTATATCAATAAAACTAATAAATAATTCACAGTTTTTTCAAAATTACATATTGACATATCCAAATACGTCTCTTATAATGGTTAGGTATGTATTAAAGATTTTGACGTAAATCTACCCCACAAGATTTATGTTTATACTTACTGTACTCACCCTCTATTTGTACAGTAATATAAGAAAATTCGTTTATGGAGGTGAAATCAATGGCAAACATTAAATCAGCTAAGAAAAGAATCAAAGTTAACGCAACTAAAGCTGCTAGAAACAAGAGCATCAAATCCGGTGTTAAAACTGCAGTTAAGAAAGTTGTTGTTGCTATCGAAGCAAACGATAAGGAAACAGCTGCTACTGCATTAGTTGCTGCTACAAGCGCTATTTCAGCTGCTCAATCAAAAGGTATTTTCCACAAGAATACTGCTTCAAGAAAGATTTCAAGATTAACTAAAGCAGTTAACAACATGTAATTTGAATTCGTAATAACAAGGGCTCATCCATCAACAGGTTTCTGTTGCAGATGGCCCTTTTTTCGTGTCCATTTTATATTTGGTCGGATTACCTTATATCTATACGCCTACGTTTATTTCTATTTGGTCGCTTTAAGTATAAACAGCTCCAAACCGGTTTCCAAGTTAATTTTACCAGTTCTAGATTCGTACTCCAGCTCCACCAATTCCTTAATCGTTAACTTAATCGTTTCATGATCAAAGCGATTCCCTTGATCGACAAGTTTTCTCGCAACAAAATCCGGCACTTTTAATTCTCTGGCTATATGATTACTGGCATGTCGCTTTTCATTAAGAAGCTTGGCTTGATATATGAGGGTATACTGTCTTGATATCATAAATAGGATCCGCGCTATAGGCTCTTTGATCGTTACCATATCCTGATAAAGTCTAAGTCCTTTTTCTCTGTTTCTCATACCCAGTGCATCGACCAGATCAAAAATCTTACCTTCAAGATGTTTAGTACAGACGTCATCAATTGCTTCACGACTTACAATCTGATCATGTCCCATATAATCAATCAACTTGGATACTTCTTTTGCAATACTTCTAAGCTCATACCCCACAGTATCAATAAGATATCTGGCATCATAAGAAGATATATTCATATCAGCTTTTTTCAATTCTCTGGCTATGTATTGAACTAGTTCCTTCTCGCTTAAAAAATCAAACTCTACAATGGTTCCCTTTTCTTTAGCCAATTTATATAGTTTGGATCGTTTATCAACTTTATCTTCAATGATTACGCAAAGAGTAGAATCTGAAAGCCTTCTTAAGCCCTCTACAATTCGTTCATTCCGGGACTTATTCTTGTTGTTGAATAAGTCAAGGTAGTCAAGCAGGACTACACGTTTATCAGCAAAAAATGGCAAGGTCTCCAAACTGGACTCAATCTTGTCTATATCTTTATTATCCTGATTAAACTGGTCAAAATTCATCATTTTGTCCTGTCCTTCAAATACACTCTCTACAATACGCTCTTTATATACGTCAATTAAGAACTTCTCTTCCCCTGTAAAAAGGTATATAGGCGAAAAACTTTTGTTTTTAATCTGGTCTCTTAGCTGTTTCATCTGTCAAAACTCCTCTGTATGGTATTACCTTATATCGGTCATCAAAAATAACCATCTCTATCATACCACAATTCTTTGTAGAATAAAGAGGGATTTCCATGTTTTTGTACCTTAGTTTTACAATATCGCTTGGATGACCAAAAGTATTATAGCCATAGGATATCAAACCAATTTCAGGACAAACTTTTTCTAAGAATTGTTCAGATGACGAGGAATTGGACCCATGATGAGCCACCTTCAAAGCATCCGACCTTAAGTCCCATCCACTTTTTAATAAGGCACTTTCATCTTCTTCCTCTATATCTCCTGTGAACAAGACTGAAAAGTTCATATACTCAAGTTTTAAGACCAGGGAGTTGTGGTTTTCATTTTGATCATACTTCTGTCCTGGTTCCGGATATAGAGTCCTGAATTTCACATCATCCTTGGATAGGATCTGGCCGGCTTCAACATACAAGAGCTCAACTTTCTCTTCCTCTACCTTCTTCAATAATTCACTATATAATTCATGGTCCTCTTGGTTCACATCCAAATAGACCTTAGGAAGAACAAGCTTATCAATATCAACATACCCCATGATTTCAATGATACCCTTAACATGATCAAAGTGTAGATGACTCACGACAACCATATCAATATGCCTGACTCCTTTATCCATAAGAAAGGGAATCAAAACCTTTATTCCAATATTCTCCCCCTCCAAATTCATATCACCTCCACCATCAATAAGGACTGTAAGATCTTTAGACTTCACAAGGCAGGAATCCCCTTGGCCAACATCCAACATATAAATTCTTAGTTGTTCTTCTTCCATAAGAACTTGTAGGTTGGATATCATAAAAGACACCACAAGGGGTATCAAGCAGATCATCCTCCATCTCGTGTGTTGCCTTTTGTAACTTTCTATCTTACAGCCTGCTTTTAACATCTATTCCCATCCTTTTGATTTCGGCTTTATCACGAAGCCAACTTATGCATATGTAGACAAGTAGATAATATAAGGTAATTTCTATAACCGTCAGATTTCCAACATAATAATAATAGTCTTTCCCAAGTAAATCAAAATAAAGACTATACATTTTATATAAGGCCACCGATCCTCCTCCTATGAATCTTCCCAAAGGCATATGGATACATGCAAACAAAAGGCCGGTGACCCCAATAACATATTGATAGATAAACAAGGGAACTAAAAGAAGATTTGAAAAAACGGAAATCAGAGAAAATCCATAGAAATACGTCAAAAGCACAGGAAAGGTTCCTATATTTACTGAGAGAGTTACCAAAACAAGCTCTATAAGACTTAATACCAGATGACTCTTAATATATTTTGCAACAAATGCTTTTATCTGAGGATAAATAAGATATAAACTGGCAACTGCAGTATAAGACAGTAAAAAGCCAACATGAAAAAGATCCCAGGGTCTAAAAATAATGTTTATCATAAAGATAAGAAAAAGATTGCGGAAGTTATGATAGGCTTTACCATAATGAATGGAAATATTAAGGACCATCAGCATCAAAGTCGCCCGTATACACGATATATGATAACCGATTAAGAAATTGTAAATCATAAGAGATACCAGGGTTATCCAAAAAGCCTTCCTGGGTTTTCGTAATAGAAAGAGACAAATCTTGTAAAGAAAAAGATAAAGAATGCCAACATGCAAACCTGATATAGCCAGCAAATGAGATAACCCATGCTTCTTAAAGTTATCCTCTAGAGAATCATCCAGTGTGGATTTATCCCCTATAACCATAGCCTTTATTAGGCCGGCATAGGTCCCGTCATAAATGCTGTCAATACGATTGTTTATATAGGCTATGGACTTTCTCTGGATCTCTACTGCCCTTTGAACAAAGGGTAGCGGAAGTTTCCATGATATGGTTTCAACTATTTTGAAATCACCAAGTTTTCTATTTGCCCATAGTGTCGACACAGGATCCAAAAGTCCAGGATTTGAATAAGACCTGGTCAGTGAAAACTCACCTTCCACCTTTAGTTCTGTACCCTCTATCAGATAATTCTGCTCCTTCTTACCTGTCTGAGAATTATTTTTCTTTAGAATTGCCCAGGATATGAATCCTTTTACGGGTTTTTCATCGACATGTTTAAGACCTACTAAAACAAAATCGTCATAGTCTCGGACCTCAATAATTTTCATGTGATAAATGCTTCTATTCACATATCCCTGATGATTTTCCACCCAATCAAAACCCTTTTGAAATCTATTGTGATAATGCAAAAGACTTACTAGTCCACCAATAATAAGAAGAGTACTTATCAGGTAGGATTTGCTTTTCTTAGTCCTTAATTCCAATAGATTGAGCACCCTTCTGTTAGTTCTCACGCCTGGCTTCATAGGACAGCTAATTGTTTTCATGGTATATGAGGGAATAATTTTTCTCAAAAAGCCGGTTCATAGAAAAATTACCCTTGAAATCAGACACAACGTTTCCATTGATCAAAATCTGTACAGTAGATACATGGTCTAATTCTACGAGGGAATTCACAATAGCATAGACCACCAGTCGTTCATTTAACCCCTCCTTAATTGGCATAGTCAGAAATTCAGAAGAGAAATCAATAAAGCAAATACCATTATGGGTATATACATTTAGGAGCTCTACATAAGGAGGTAGCACTTGATCGTCACCTCTTCTTAACTGGTCAATAATAATTTCTTCGATTTTTCTATCGGGTGCTATATCAATGACAACATCGGTTTCAACCAGCTTTTCAATCTCCGGATCAGGATAATATATTGTAGCGTTCTGGTACTCGTTACCTTCCAAACTTTCATCAAAAGTAAGCAAAACATCATGTTTGGACATACGGCCTATTTCAATTCCATCAAAAATCAAAGGTTTGGAACCTACGAAAAACTCGACTTCTTTAAAAGTATCAAATGATGTCAAGGACCTGACAATGGCAGTTCTCGTCTGTAACTCCTTAATTGGAGGCATCAAATAATAGTCAATATTGAAATTGATAAAGACACTATTGCCTAGGACATTTACTTGTTCAACTTCTAGCCCCGACTCCACACTAGGTTCATATGTTGAACCTTTCACCCCAGTCTTTAGATAGCCTACTATATCTTCAGCCAATTCATTGGGTATGAGTTCTTCTGGATTCTTGCCATATAAAACAGGTTTCAGTTGGTCATTGCCGGCATCAAATAGATAAATAAGATTATGGTCTTCAATTGGCAAGGTTGTTTCTTGGGGGGCACAACCGCTAATAACCATGACTGCCAAAAAACTGATAATCATGTAAAATCTATTCATCTTGGTCCAAGTTACGTTCAATTAAGTCCACCTTCTTTTGCTTCAAGGGAAGGGTAATAACAAATTCTGTCCATTCCCCAACTTCACTCATACACTTTATAGTTCCATTATGCATTCCTATGGTTCTTTTAACAATTGACAAACCTAAGCCGGTTCCACCTGTAGCTCTGGACCTGGTTTTGTCTACCCGATAAAAGCGCTTAAAAATCTTTGCAATATTTTCTTCCGAAATCCCGTCACCTGTATCTCTAACAGAGATAATCAAGTTTTTATCATCTGTATCTAATGTTACATTGACGACACCTTCAAAGACATTATATTTAATAGCATTCTCAATTAAATTGGTCATGACCAGTTCCATTTTGGTTTCATCCAACTCAGCAATAATCACCTGATAACTCTCAAAATAAATATTTACATTTTTAACATCCGCCAAGGGTCTTAGTCGCTTGATAACGTTTTCAATGAGTAAATTAACAACTACTTCAGACAGAATAAGAGGATTATCCTCCTTATCTAGCGTTACCAATGTGAGTAAGTCATTGATAATCTTGGTTTCCCTATCCACTTCGTGATTAATATCATTAAGAAACTCCTGGTAGATTTCAATGGGCGCATTTGGCTGATGAAGAAGTGATTCAGCCAATACTTTAACGGAACTGAGGGGGGTTTTCAATTCATGGCTGACATTGGCTACAAATTGCTTACGATTGGATTCGATAGCCTCCAACTCAATAATCATCTCGTTAAAAGAAGTTGCAATTTCTTCAATTTCCTTGTTTCCCTTAACATCAATTGGTTCACTTCTAAAACCATCTGAAAACTGTTCAATATGGTCTAAGAGCTTTTTAAATGGACGTGTGAAAATAGAGCTGATGTAATAGCTTAGTATTGAATCTACTGCAATCAGGATAACTGCAAAAATCAGGGTCAGATTCATAAGCTGGCTAATGGATGCATCAATATCGTTGAAACTATCCGATATGACGACAACACCAACAACCGTATTGAAATCCCTGTCAACAATTGGTATGGTAACCATTCCCTGATTGGTTTCCTCAATAAAATAATAGGATGACTTGCCTTTTAAACCATCAGCAACTTGTTTGGTTGCATAGGATTTACCCACATCCAAATGATTGGAATCATAGAGAATAACCCCGTATGAATTGATGACCAAGGCACGACCGGGAACACTGGCCTGGATTGTAGCCAAATAACTTTTATCCCGCTCAGGATCGAAATAGCCGGTTGTAACCAAACTAATGGCAATGGTATTGCCCTGACGGTATAATTCCTTACGTTTTTCAGTTGTATAAGATTGATTGGTTGATGTAATAAAGATAACAGACAGCGCAATAACGGATATAAAGCCGATGAAAACAAGGGAAAAGAATAATATCACCCGAATACTGCGAGCTGATTTCTCTCGACTATTGCTGATAATAATAACCCACTCCCCACTTGGTTTGCACATATTTAGGCGAACTTGGTTTTTTTTCAATTTTTTCACGTAACCGACGCACATGAACGTCTACAGTACGTACATCACCTGGAAAATCATATCCCCAGACAATATTCAATAACTGTTCTCTTGAATATACTTTATTGGGGTTGCTAAGAAAAAGTTCCAGCAAATCAAATTCCTTGGCTGTCAGATTGACTTCATTGCCTTCCACAAAGACACGTCTGCTGTCTTTTTGAAGTTCTAAATCATCGGTAAGAATGGTTGTATTCTCCTCTGATTCCTTTTTATCGGAAACATATTTGTTACGTCTGATAATGGCCTTGATCCTAGCCTTTAACTCGAGAATATTGAAAGGCTTGGTCATATAGTCATCAGCCCCAAATTCAAGACCAAGAATTTTATCCATATCCTCGCCTTTTGCAGTCAACATAATAATCGGCACCGTTGAAAACCCCCTAATCTGACGGCAAACCTCTAATCCATCCTTCTTTGGGAGCATAACATCCAGAACTATCAGATCATAATCGTTGGCTTTTGCAAAATTGACTGCTTCCTCACCGTCATAGGCGGAGTCAATTTCATAACCTTCCTGTTCTAAGCTAAACTTGATACCCTTTACAATTATTTTTTCATCATCTACAACTAAAATCCTTTTGCCCATTATTCCACCATTCTCTGCCCATTCATGATTGTTGTTCTGTAACTGCTTTTAAATCCTAATTGGTTACTTTGATAAGATCCTTTATGGATTCATAGAGGGATTCTTTAATGCCACTTACTCCCATAATTTCTTCAATTTGTTTGAAACTGCCATTCAACTGCCTGTAGGCAATTATGCTTCTTGCTTTGGTGTCTCCAATTCCGGGTAAATCCATCAGTTCGTCTTTGGACGCTTTATTTATATCAATTCTGGGATCATTGGCCTGAGCTTCTTCAGCAGCAAGAACCATAACCACTTCTTCCTCTTTAGTTGGAAAATAAATACTTTCACCATCCACAAGGACTCTGGCTTGATTAACTGCTTTTGATGAGCCATCTGACGTTAATCCACCAGCCATTTCCAGGGCCTGATAAACCCTTGAACCACTCTTTAATTCATAGACTCCTTCATTGGCAACAGCGCCATGTATATGAACAAACACTGTCATCCTCACAGGTATCGACTGCAATCCTAACTCATCTTCTTGAATATTGGCTAGACTTTCATCATTGCTCTTGAAGTCAGAAGATGCGCTGTTATATATAGACAAACTTGGACCGCTTGTTTGAAGATTATCGACCTCATCGACATGTTCCAAAATAAACTCTCCATCATTCTCATGATCCCAGCTTCCATATAGAATACCGGATATGATCACAAAGACGATGACAAGACTCATTAAAATGTATTTGCCTTTCATTTAACCTCCCAAAAGGGAGTCCATTACATATTTACATATTGATTTTTCTTTGGAGACGACTGCTATAATCTATGACAACTCGTTCGTATTCTTTTTCCATTAAAAGGCTATGGAACATGAAATCAGCCGATGCAACATTCATTGCTATTGGAATATCGTAAAGAACGCCAATTCTAAGTAAGGCCTTAACATCAGGATCATGTGGTTGAGCTTCCAATGGATCCCAGAAGAAAACCATAAAGTTGATTTCATTCTCAATAATTCTTGAGCCAATCTGTTGGTCTCCTCCAAGAGGACCGCTTTTGAAACTTCTAACTGGAAGTCCCGTCTCCTGTCTAATTAGCATGGATGTTGTTCCTGTACCATATAAAAAGTGAGTCGCCAGAACATCCTTATTCTGTTTGATCCACTCAATAAGATCCTTTTTTCTGTTGTCATGAGCTACCAAAGCAATATGCTTTTGGACTCCCATCGTATAAGATTTGTCTAGTTTATTATCCATAGTCTTCCTTTCACAACATAATATATACCTCCATTCTACAAAACTTTTGATTTACATACAACAATAATAGGAAAATATGTTAAAATAATAAAGAATTAACGAAACAATCACTTTCTTCAACACACAATAATTCATTAATAATTAAGGATGGTGTTTATGAATATACATGGATATAGTCGTGTTGCAGTCGGACGCCCCAATCTTGTTCTGGGAGATATAACTGCCAACACCCAATCAATTATTGACTTATACGATCAGGCATTAACAGATCAGGCTGATCTAATCCTAATGCCCGAACTTACGGTTACAGGCTATACAATGGCTGATCTTTTCCATCAAAAAGCCTTATTGGATGACAGCTTAAAGGCTCTTGACATGCTAACCAAACATACCACCGGAAAACACACCATACTTGTAGTTGGCCTTCCACTAGAAATCGATAATGCCATATATAACTGCGGTGCTGTACTCTACCAAGGCCAAATTCTAGGTATTGTCCCAAAGTCATATCTTCCTACATATAACGAATACTATGAGACCCGCTGGTTTGCCAAGGCAAGTCATCTGATGGACAAGCAAATTCTGCTTTTAGATCAGATTATTCCTATAGGGACTGACTTAATATTCACCAATACAGGTGATACAGCCCTTTCTTTTGGTGTAGAGATATGCGAAGACCTCTGGGCTCCTATCCCACCAAGTACCTACCAAGGTTTACAAGGTGCTCTAGTCCTTTTAAATCTCTCTGCCAGTAATGAGTTGATTGCCAAGAGTGACTATCGCAGATCCTTAGTAGCAGGACAATCAGCAAGGTTGATGTCAGCCTACCTTTACTGCTCTTCAGGATTTGGTGAATCATCAACTGACCTTACTTTTGGCGGCCATTCCATTATTGCCGAAAACGGATCTATCCGTAATGAAAGTGACCGCTTTAGCCTGAACAAATCCTATCTATTTACAGATATTGACCTGGACAAATTAATCTACGACCGGATACATTCCAACACTTATAGAGAGTGTAAGACGGAGTCTTCAACATTTCTTTGTCGCAAGATAGGCTTTAAGCAGGCTAATTCTACAAAAGAAATCATGGACAAAATCGATCCCCATCCTTTTGTCCCTTCCAATAGCCATAGGCGAGAAGAAAGATGTCGCGAGATATTCAGTATTCAAACAAGTGCTCTGGCTAAACGACTGACCCACATCGGTCACCCTAAGGCTATTATAGGCATCTCCGGTGGTTTGGACTCAACCTTGGCCCTTCTGGTCACTGTTAAGACCTTCGACCTCTTAAAAAGGGACAGAAAGGACATCATTGGTGTCACCATGCCCGGATTTGGAACAACTGACCGAACCTATAACAATGCACTAGAACTTATGAAAGCCTTACATATTACCATATTGGAGATACCTATCGCTAAGGCTGTTACCCAACATTTTATTGATATTGATCATGATCCAAATCTACATGATATCACCTATGAAAATTCTCAGGCCAGGGAAAGAACCCAACTACTCATGGATTTGTCCAACAAATATGGTGGAATTGTTATTGGTACAGGTGACTTATCAGAACTTGCTTTAGGCTGGGCAACCTTTAATGGTGATCATATGTCCATGTATGGCGTCAACTCCTCTATACCAAAAACCTTGGTTCGTTATCTGGTGGAATGGGTTTCCATTAACGAGGAAAGCAAGAAAGCCAAAGAAATTCTGGCAGATATTCTCCATACACCTGTGTCTCCAGAACTTTTGCCTCCAACCAGTGATGGTAATATTGCCCAAAAAACTGAGGAAGTCGTTGGTCCTTATGAGCTGCATGATTTTTACCTTTACTATATGCTTAGATTTGGTTTTTCACCTGAGAAGATATATGGATTGGCAGTCAATGCCTTTGAAAAGAAATATGACAGCTTAACCATCTTAAACTGGATGGAAGTTTTCTATAAACGCTTCTTCGCCCAGCAGTTCAAACGGTCCACATTACCGGATGGTCCTAAAGTCGGATCCATCTGTCTGTCACCACGAGGTGATTTAAGAATGCCAAGTGATTCAACTGGTAGACTCTGGTTAAGTCGTATCGAATCACTAAGAAAGTCAAGCTGTTAATCAAGATTTTTATTTAAGTTGGACGTGTTGGTTTTACTACAACTGACTTGAATTGGATTGAATATGAAAAAGGGATGGATTAAATGAATAAAACTACTATTGGCGGTATCGCCTACTCTTATGGTCGAAGTGACTACGAAACTTATGATATGGCCATTCGTCGTGAATGGGTTATGACCAATGGACTTGGAGGTTATTCCGGGTCATCAATAATTGACAGCCCCATGCGTATGCATCACGGACACTTAATAGCCAGTCTTCATTCACCGGTTAGAAGATACTTAGTATTATCCAAGTTAAACGAAAGCTTAACAATAGGTGATATTACTTATCCCCTTCATACAACCAAGTATAAAGACTCTATGACAGAAGGTTACAGGCAACTTCAAAACTTTTATTACGACATAATGCCTATTTACACCTATCAAGTTGCCGATTGTCAGGTAACCAAGGAAGTTCTTCTGGAACATGGTAAAAACAACGTCATGGTCCACTATAGTCTTGAGACAGGTTCCTCAGAGGTCAAATTAAACCTGACACCTTGTTTCAACTTTAGACCTCATGGCGATTCTTCAACAAAAGAAGATCATAACTATGTCATAAGTGTTGAAGACAAGAGCTTAAAGCTGAAACCAGATTCTGAGAATGTTACCATTAGCTACAGAATAAGCCAAGGAAACTTTCAAGCCAGGGATCATGTCTATGACGAAGACAATTATTATGATTTTGAGTTCCAAACAGGGATGGAGGGTATCGATACACACTATTGCCCCTATAACCACCGTCTTCAGGTAGGTCCTTTTAGCAAAACCGAATTTTATATACAGTGTGAAATCATCAAGGATGAGGACAGTTCATCCCTATCCGATACTGACAACCTGGAAGATTACTATCAGTCAATGCTTTCCAGGCATATTGGAAGATCCAAACAAATGGTGGCAAAGGCAGAAACCACCGACCCCCTTGCTATGCGATTGACCTTGTCTGCTGATCATTTTATCAGCAAGCGGTCATCTACCGGTTTAAAGACTGTACTTGCAGGCCTTCCCTGGTTTTCTGACTGGGGCCGGGATACCATGATTGCTCTCTGCGGATTAACACTATCCACCGGACGGTTTGAGGATGCCAAGGAGATATTATTATCTTTTTCCAAGTACATACATAAAGGCTTGCTTCCCAATGTTTTTCCTGACCTGGGCAGCCAGCCTATGTATAATTCAGTTGACGCCTCCCTCTGGTATTTCCAGGCCATAAAACAGTATTATGATCACACCAAGGACAAGGATCTCATCCAAACCCTCTTTCCTCATCTTCTCGACATGCTGGCATGGTTTATGAAAGGTACTGATTTCTCCATTTACATGGATACGGACCATCTTATTCATGCAGGTTCAGGCCTGGATCAGGTAACCTGGATGGATGTCAGAATTAATGGGGTCTGTGTTACTCCAAGACATGGTAAACCCGTTGAAATTAACGCCTTATGGTATAACGCCTTAATGGTAACCTGTGAATTTGCAGACTTACTGAATTTGGACAAAAAAGTCGCGGAAAAGGACTTGGTTGAATTAGCACAACAAGTTAAGAATTCTTTCAATGAAAAGTTCTGGAATCCTGAAACCAAGTGTCTACTGGATGTTGTAGAGCCTAATGATCCATCGATTCGTCCAAACCAGACCTACGCTGTTTCACTTGCCTATACTATGTTACCGGCTCATAAGGAAAAAGAGCTTGTGGATACCTGTTTTAAAGAACTCTATACTTCTTACGGCATGAGATCTTTAAGTCGGAACCACCAAGACTATAAACCCATTTATACAGGACCACTTATCAAAAGAGACTATGCTTATCACCAGGGTACTGTTTGGGGCTTCTTAATCGGCTCCTTCATAAGCGCCTACCACAAGGTATACCCAAATGTGTCCAAGGAAAGCCTTTACCAACGTTTTGTTGAACCTGTCACCAATCACCTAAGTGACGGCTGCATTGGAGGTTATAGTGAAATATTTGACGGCGACACCCCACATCATCAAAGAGGGTGTTACACCCAGGCATGGAGTGTAGCAGAAATTTTAAGAGTTATAAAGGAGCTAAAAATGTAATGAGAGTATTTATAAAAAGTTTCAGGCACGCAATTGACGGTATTATCCACACCATCAAGAACGAAAACAACTTTCGGATTCACCTTGTCCTCCTTACCCTAACGGTTTGCTTTGGTTTATATTTTGCTATTGAAATGGTTGAGTGGTTATTCATAATCGTTATATCTTCTATGGTCCTCTTTGCCGAGTTAATTAATACAGCAGTAGAAAACACCTTGGATTGGTTGGAGCCTAACCACCATGATGTTGTTAAGGTTGTTAAAGATGTCTGTGCCGGTGCAGTTCTCGTCACTGCCATTGGAGCTTTGATTATGGGAATCATCATTTTCACTCCCCACTTTATGTCTCTCATTTTTTCATAAGAACCTAAATCCCTTGAGTCATAACTCAAGGGATTTTTTAGTAAGAAATAATAAGACTCTGACCAATATGGATAAATTTTTAACAGTAATCTTCGGTTATTTTTGTCAAAAACGCCTATTGTCTTCCCATTATTTTAGGCGTATGATAAAACCATAATTTCATTACTGCTTAATTCGCAAGAAGCGGGGGACCCAATTAACAGGGGCTAATTTCCTTAGGAAAGGGACACTCTTTCAGTTCCAGCCCGGCAGCTAACCTCGTCAGCATAGAAAGAGAGTAAGAGTACATGCCTGATTCAACGACATATTCACTCCTATACTCTAGGAGTGTTTTTTGTACCCAAAATCACATGCTTCCCTTCATATATTGTGAATATTATCACAATCAATCTATCCTTCTTCCCATTTAGCAGGTGAAATATATCCGGATATGCAGTAAAAACTTAAATCAACTGGAAGATTACACAAGATCTTCTTCCTATGACTTTGATACTATGATCAAGAAAGAAGGATGCATATGTTATATTTATTTATTGGATTAGGAAGTTTCACTCTTATCATTGGACTTTTATGGTTATTAGGATTTAGAATTATCTCCAACAATCGCATTGGTATTGTAGAAAAATGGTGGTCATTTAAAGGCTCCCTTAATGAAGAAATAATTGCCCTAAATGGGGAATCAGGTTTCCAGCCCCTGGTCCTTCGTGGCGGTATCCACTTTCTCTCACCACTTATGTACCGGGTCCATCAATCAGGATTGGTCACTATACCCCAAGGCGAAATTGCCTATGTCTTTGCAAGGGACGGCAAACCCTTGCCTGGAACCCAGACTCTAGGACAAGTCGTACCTGCCAGTAATAACTTTCAAAATGTAGAAGCATTTCTTCGCAACGGAGGCCAGAAAGGTATTCAGCGTGCCATCCTTAGAGAGGGAACCTACGCTCTGAACCTGGCACAATTTGTCATCATTGCAAAAGACCAAATCTATGCACTTAACCTGGACAAGTCATCCGTAGAAACTATTAAAAGAATGAGCGAAAAGATTCATGAGAGAAATGGCTTTACGCCTATCATCATCAAAGGTGTTGATGATTCTCTAGGTATAGTCACCGTTCACGATGGCCCCTCCCTTTCACAAGACCATATCGTGGCCCCAACAGTGGGAGATGATCGAAAGGATTCCAATCATTACCACAATAATTTTCAGGACATTGAAAAATTCCTACTTGCCGGTGGCTTTAGAGGTCGCCAGTATCAAGTCCTAACAGAAGGCACCTACTTCATCAATCGCATGTTTGCTACAGTAGAACTTATTCCCAAAACCTTTATACCTGTCGGCAGCGTAGGTGTCGTCATTTCCTATATAGGAGACCAGGGAGAAGACGCTTCAGGTGAGGACTATCGACATGGTGAATTAGTGGCAAAAGGATACAGAGGAGTTTGGAAAGACCCACTAACACCAGGTAAATATGCCTTTAACACTTATGCAGGTAAAATAGTGGAAGTACCGACAACCAACATTATCCTTAAGTGGATATCCAACGAAGGCGGCGACCATCTGTTTGATTCCAACCTAAAAGAAGTCAGCCTCATCACAAAAGATGCCTTTGAGCCGTCACTTCCTCTATCTGTCGTTCTTCATATTGATTATAAAAAAGCTCCTTTTGTCATTCAACGGTTTGGGGATATAAAAATGCTGGTAGACCAAACCTTAGATCCTATGGTCAGCGCCTACTTCAAAAACATCGGTCAAAGCAAAACCCTCATTGAGCTGCTTCAGGAACGTTCTGACATACAGGAAATATCATCAAAGGAGATGAAAACCAAGTTTGCCCATTACAATATAGAGCTTGAAGAGGTTCTTATTGGAACACCCAGTTCATCCAAAAAAGATAACAAAATTGAAATCATATTGGATCAACTACGGGATCGTCAAGTCGCCTCTGAACAGATAGAGACCTATAACCAACAGGAAAAAGCAGCCATAAAGGAAAGGGAGTTAAACGAAGCTCTCAGTAAAGCAGCTGAACAAAAAGCCCTAACCCAGTCTGAAATCAATATCAAGGTTCAGGACAACGAAGGTAAAGCCGCTTACCAAAGGTCCCTCCACGACGCTGAAAAGATAAAAGCCATCTCACGGGCTGATGCAGAAAAAATTAGAGCTCTAGCCCAGGCAGAAGCAGACAAAGTCAGTGCCATGGCAAAGGCAGAGGCAGAAAAAGAAGCCAAAGTAGGTATTTCCAAAGCCATTGCTATCAGCGAGCAGGTTAAAGCCTATGGCGGCCCTAAATACCAAGTGGTCCAAGACATGGTAACCAAGTATACCAAGGCTATTGAATCCGGCCAGATTCAAATTGTTCCAACTACCTATGTAAACATGGGTAATGGCGAGAACGGTTCCAGTCTCAACCCATTGGAAGCCTTTTTAACTCTTTTGCTAACCAAACAATTTGACTCAGAGGCATTGGAAGATCATATTCTCACTCCTGAACTAAAGGCATTTAAAGATCAGATGCTTAAGCAAGAAGATTCAATAAGCCAATCTTAAGTAGCCCTTAGAGAATGGTACTTTTTCATAAGATCCAGAACAGACACAACCTATAAAAGAAGAGCATTGACGATTCTGGTCAATGCTCTTCTTCAATATTTAATTAAGTTGTATTATATAGGTTGATTTACCTGGGAGAACAATTTCTTGGCTATCATGCTCAAAAGCATATGGAAACTCGTAGAGTAAAACTTCTTCGCCTGACAAGCCATAATCGCTCAACTCGCTTAAGGACAGGTTCTGATTACGCTCACTTAAGTTATGGATGACCAAAACCTCTTGAGCACCACTGATTCTTACATAGGCCAAAACCCTGTTGGACTTGGTTTCAAGGCCAATAAAGACACCATTTAAAAGCCCATCATTTGCTTTTCTTATCCTTATCAGGTCCCTATAATGATTAAGAAGTGAATCCGGTATTCTGTCTTGCTTAAGTACACTGACTGTTTCATCATTGTAATCCAAAGATTTCCAGGATGTCTGATAGGAATCACCCCATATAAATGGCTCGCGAATATTTTCATCAGGCTTGTTACCTGTCATACCGATTTCTTCACCGTAATAGATGAAAGGATTTCCAGGCAAGGTCATATAAATATTGGCAGCCAATTTCATATCGGTTACATCTCCGTTAAGATAATCCATGGCCCTCCGTTGGTCATGATTGGATAAGAAAGGAGCATCGATAAAGGGATATCCCTCTTCTTCAATGACATCATATATGTTCTCCACCTTATTGACAAAACCATTGTTAACCACATCAAGGTCTACCTCATTCTTAACCATGGTCAAAATTCCTGATTCAGCCAAATCAAAGTCGAAGGTTGTGTCAAAATATTTTGAGTAGCCCATCCGAGCATCAAGGGGTTCCCAGGCTTCGCCAACCAGGTAATAATCTTCTTTTACCATCCTAAGGGCTTCATTGAACTCAATCCACCATTCATCAATCTTATCAGCATAAGTCTCACCTTTAGCTAACTCACCTGCTCCAAAAACATGACTGACAGCGTCGATACGAAAACCGTCAACACCCTTTTCCAGCCAAAAACTGGCCACATCAATCATCTCATCCCTCACTGCTTGATTATCATAATTCAGATCAGGCATCTGGTCCCAGAATATGGCATAGTACTTCTGGTCGCCAACACTATGCCAGACTCTGTGATTCCAGACATTGATATCAAAGTTAAACAAGTCATCATCCCCATCTTCAAAACGGTAATATTCCCGGTAAGGACTAGACTCATCCTTTAGGGCCTCTTGAAAATAAGGGTGGCTATAAGAAGAATGATTCAGAACTAAATCCATAATGACTTTGATTCCTCGACCATGGGCCTGTTCCAGTAAGTTTTCAAAATCTTCCATCGTTCCGTACTCCGGATTCACCTCATAGTAATTGGTAACATCATAGCCATGATATGAAGGAGATGGATTAATAGGCATCAACCAGATACCATCAATTTCCAAGTCATTACCCTGACCTTCTTTTCCGTCATTCAGATAATCGAGTTTAGATGTAATTCCATTAAAATCACCAATCCCGTCACCGTCACTGTCAGCAAAACCACGAACAAAAATTTCATACCATACACCACTCTCATTAAAACCGGTCGGAGGAATGTATCCGTCTGCTGTAGATGTCTGTGTTTCTTTCTCCCCTATCTTAGCTTCTTCTTCAATCTGTTCTTCCTGGCCTTGTGATTCTGAAATATGATTGTCTTCGTTTATTGATGTTTCCGACTCCTTGTCATCAGGACTTCCAGCATCCTTAGTACAGCCAATTAAAAGAAGAAACAAACTCACGAAAACCCCATATAATACTGCTGATTTTAAACCTTTCATATAAACCCCTTCCCTAAAACTCAAGGGTACACCTAAGTGCACCCTCTTGATTATTTACGCAATTTCATTCATACATCCGGGTAATCCCATCCCTCTGTATAAGAAGATATTACCTGTATTAGTTAATACGCATACCAGATTCAGTACTAAAGAAATGCAGGGCATCTGATTCAATACCAAAAGTATATTTCTTGTCCTGTTCAAAGACGATGTGTCCAGGTGTTGAGATAATCATCTCTTGCTCTGAATCAGTCTTAACATACAAAATCTTTTCTTTTCCAAGCATTTCGATTACATCCACCAAGACCTGAACAGTATTATGTTCTTCATCATCGTGGTTGAACCTTTCAGGTCTAAGGCCAAGTGTTACATCCTTGCCTTCGAAAGCCGCCAGGGCTTTAGCATCTTCATCAGTTGGAGTAATATTGAACACTCCGTCTTCGGATACAAATTTGCCGGACTTCATGGTACCTTTTACCAGGTTCATCGTTGGTGAACCGATAAATTTGGCTACAAAAATATTATTTGGCTTGTGGTAGAACTCATCAGGTTTACCTGCCTGTTGAATCTTTCCATCATTCATTAATACAATTTTTGTCGCCATGGTCATGGCCTCTGTCTGGTCATGAGTTACATAAATCGTTGTTGTTTCCAACTGTTTATGGAGCCTTACCAATTCGACACGCATATGTTCACGAAGTTTGGCATCCAGGTTTGAAAGTGGCTCATCCATAAGGAAAACACTAGGTTTTCTTACCATAGCACGTCCAAGAGCAACCCTTTGTCTTTGTCCACCGGAAATATCAGATGGTTTTGAGTAAAGGTAGTCAGTAATCTGAAGCACCTCTGCAGCTTCCATAACCCGTTCATGAATAATCTTCTTACGCTCTTTTCTCATGGAAAGGGAAAAGGCCATATTTTCATAAACCGTCATATGGGGATATAAGGCATATGATTGAAATACCATAGCTATATCACGGTCCTTGGAAGGAACCTTGTTTACACGCATATCACCAAAAAGAAGATCCCCTTCAGTAATTGAGTTAAGTCCTGCCACCATTCGAAGCAGCGTTGTCTTACCACATCCTGAAGGTCCTAGAATAACACAAAAATCCTTGTCTTCTATTTCCAAATCGATATTTCTCAGGGTAAATTCATCTCTACCTTCGTATTTTTTTCCTATATTCTTAAATTTAACATTCATGTCATATCCTCCTTCAACTAACCTTTAACAGAACCGCTGGCAAGACCGGAAACCAATTGATTTTGTAACAATGCGAACATAATAACAATCGGCACTGCTGTAAGCAGACCTCCAGCAGCAAAGGCTGGTTGATTCAGTGTTCTAAAGTCACTGATCAGTGTAAACAGACCAGCAGCAAGGGTGTAATCCTCTGGTTTAGTAAGAAGAACCCTTGGTAAGAGGTAATCCATAAAAGGACCAATAAATGACCATAAAGCTATAATAGCAAGCATAGGTCTGGCAATCGGCATAATGATTAGTCGGTAAACCTTCATACTTGAACAGCCGTCAATCTTACCTGCATCATCAAGTTCTGTAGATATGGAATCCAGATATCCTTTAAGTATAAAAGTATTACCAGCTATGCCACCACCTGAATAGATGAGAATCAACATCATCTGACGAGTGAAGAAAGGTACTACTTCTGATATGATGGAATGGATAGTAAAGTAAGCAGTAATTCCGGCAAAAGCTGGAATGGTTTGAATAAGCATGATTGCCATTAAGCTGGCTTTACGTCCACTAAATCGGTACCTGGAATATGCAAATCCGGTAAAGGAAACGATAATCAGTACACATATGGCTGTCGTTACTGCAATAAAAATAGTATTTTTTACCCAGGTCAGATACAGGGTTTCTTCAAAGAGATACTTAAAGTGCTCTATCGAAAACTCAAACCTGCATTCATGATAATATAGCCTTCCTGAAGGCCGTTAAAGGCTGATTGAACCATTTTGTAGAGCGGCCAGATAATTGCCACACCCCATGCTGCCAAAATGAGATAGGACAGGATAAGCATGATGATGCCAACTACTGTTAATGGCTGTTTGTCTGAAAGGTATAAGTCGTTTTTCTTTCTTCCGAATATTTTCATTATAGTTTCTCCTCCTTAAACGCCTTGGAGTTTTTAAACCCAATGAAGGCAAACAACATGAGCCCTAAGGAAATAACAATGGTTATCGCAGCACCAATAGCCTGGTACTGATTATCCATCGTCAATTTGTAAATGTAGGAAATCAGAAGGTCTGAAGTACCAGCTAAGTTTCCATACTGACTCGGATTAAAAGGTCCACCTTGATTAAAGAGATAAATAATACTAAAATTGTTGAAATTAAAAGTATATTGTCCAACCAGGAGTGGTGCTGTCTGGAATAAAACAATTGGCAAGGTTATTCTACGGAGTTTTTGCCAGGTGGTAGCACCATCAATTTGTGCTGCTTCATAAAGATCTCCAGGAATAGCCTGAAGTACACCTGTTGATAGAAGGAATACATACGATGATCCCAGCCAGCCTTGCATAGCTATAAGGGCAATTCTGGTTAGATTGGCGCTGTTCTTCACTTCTACTCTTGTACCGGCAATATTGTTAAGTATACCGGTTAAAGCACCATCAGGTGACAACATGATTGAGAAAAACATAATGGTAATAAAAGCTGGCACTGCCCAAGGCAGTAAATAAACACCTCTAAAAACAGACTTAAACTTAACCCTGTCCTGATTAACCAATAAGGCTAAGGAAAATCCTATAAATATAGCCAAGGAAGTTGCTACCAGAGTCCAAATCAGGGTCCATCCCAAGATCAACCAAAAGGCCTGTCCTGCAATCCCCTCACCTAAAGCAATCAGTTTATAGTTGGCAAGTCCCACCCACTGGAACTTGTTCTGATGTTTAGGGTCCATGTTGGTAAAAGACAAAAGTATGGCTGTCGTAATCGGTACAATAACGATAAATACCGTGACAATAAGTGCTGGCAAGGAAACCATATAGGGGAATCCTTCTTCTGATATACTAACCCAGCTTTCAAACCAGTTCTTGGGTCTAATCCCTTTTATCTTATCTTTTTCAACTTGATAGGCATCCTTAAAATTAAGAATATAAATAAAGAATGCAAAAATCAATAGGAATATTGCGATAATACCCTCTATTAAAAAAATCAGTGAACGGTCAATTTTCTTTCCGCCTTCTGCCAGAGAAATCAATCCAGCTACACCTTCGCCCCTGTAGTTTCCATATCCCAAAGCATATGGTATAGCAATACCATAGACAAATAAAGCACCCAGGAAAAAGAGTAAGGCTTTAATATATTGCTTGTTTAGCAGTTGACCCAAACCTGGAATCAAAACACCTATCAGCCCGTTAATAGGAATTAACCGTTCATACTCTGTCGGAGTTTTTCTTCTAAGATCAGCCACATTGGCCTTTAATACATTAACTTTCCTTTTGGAAGTCTTGTTAATTTCAAACTTATGGTAGGCTCTTTGTTCCCTGTTGGATCTTACAGGTACTTCATAAGCCTCAACATGCATCTCATCTTTATGCTTTAACTTAATCTCTTTTGATTGATCCTTTAAAGCTTTTTTTGAGATAAGACCTTGTTCTTTCTTTTTCTTTAAGCCATTAATCTCTTCTTCTTCTTGAAGCTTTATGGCTGTTTTTATTGTTAAATACTTATTCTTTGCTTCTTCCTGAACATCAGGATCTATAGTTCTTGATGCTTTTTTCGCTTCTCTAAGGCCTTTTTCATTCTCCTCAAGATGACCAATAATTCCAGGATATTGACGTACTTCTATCAGGGCCTTTTCGTACTCATAGTAGATATCATAGCTAAGGTCCTGATATTTTTTATAGAATTCCACTTTTAATTGACTGGATTTTTCTTCTTTTTTGAGTCTCAGCATACGCCGTGACAGGTCTTTCGGCAAAGATGCAGCATATCTACTGATTTCTGTTGCCATAGATTTTTTAAACTCTTGTTCAGCTGCTTTAAATTCTGTTAGTTTTCGGATATATGCGTGGCTTGATTTCTCGGATTTCAAACTGGAAATCTTACTCTTAAGACTTTCATCTTTTGTTTCAGCATATTCCTTTTGCAACTGGGCTAACTCTTTAAGGTATAAATTTTTTCTTTCATGTTCATTGCCGATATCATCGTACAGAAAAACTTCATACTTGGCCAAGACATTCCCACCTTTCAATTACTCTCGTTATTGTTAATAATCCCATTTAATGATACTAATGTTACAATGACGATAATATATAGGACAATGTATAGATAAAGAAATACATTGCCAAAATTTTGACCGCTGACTGTATAGGCCAAAGATCCAATCGTCAAGACTAACCAAATAAAAATAAAAAGTTTACCGATTCTAAGTTTCTTATAGGCAAAGTAACTATGTAAGCTTAGTCCGATAGGTACAATGATTTTTTGAAAGTATAAGGAGATATTTCCTGAGATAAATATGTTGAACAAATCGCTTTCAACGAAGCCAGGGTTCATGTCCCTATGACTGTTTAACCATGTATAAAAAAGATCTGTATCACTGGTTATCATCAGAACTTCCAAAGACAGTAAAAAAATCAATATGCCTAGTGGACCAAGTATTAAATACAAGTGTTTTTTAGGCAGCTTAGTATATCCGTCCATCCTTACCTCACTCTATGTTTGATTTTATTTATGTACATAAAAATTGAAGAGAGGAAAACCTCTCTTCAATGATTAGTATTGATTCTAGAAGTTTGTCATCATAGCTTCGAAACCAGCTTTGATTTCGGCATAAGCTTCTTCTACAGTAGCTGGTTTAACAGCTGCCCATGAAAGAACTGCAGTTTCCCAAGTTCCCCATACTGAACCCCATTCTGAGAATAATGGTCTAGCTGGAGCATCTTGATAAGATTCGATAACAGCTGCAACAACAACTTTATCAGTTTCATCAAGATCAGAATTAGCATATACTGATGGATCTACGTTTTCCATGATTTTACCAGTTGCTTCAAAGAAATCAACTGCAAATTCAGGATTAACAATTTCTTCGATCATAGCTTGTGCAAGAAGCATAGTCTCTTCATCGCCTTCATTTCTAGCGTTGATAGCAAGACCCCAGCCACCTTTCCAGTGAGCTAAAGGATTACCGTTAACTGTAACTTGGTTAATTGGAAGAATCGCAAGATCTTCGCCACCACCAGCAAGGTTTGAAAGGCTACCTGTTGACCAAGGGCCTTCAAGTCTAACTGAGTTCATGCCACCAGTTGAGAATTCAGCATCCATATAACCCCAAGTTGCACTTGAGTCCCAAGCATCTGTTCCAGCTTCATCATGAGCTTTCCAGTAATTGAAGAGAGCTGTGAACATATCTTGTTGTTCCTGAGTAAGATCAGCGAATTCTTTAGTCATATCTGAGTAAAGAACACCAGCATCATCAAAGTTAAGTAATTCAATATCTACAGCGTTAACGAATGCAATACCAAACCAAGCATTGAATACTGGAACCAACATATCTTGGTAGTTAAGTTCAGTAAACTCGATTGTAGTAGACAAATCAACCCCATTTGCCTCTGCATTAGCTGTATTTGCAAAGTTAATTAATGTTTCAATGTTCATAGGGAAAGCTAAGTAGCTACCGTTAACATTGAAGTTACCCCCAAGACCTGCATTGTAATCCCCGAAACCACCAACATTTGCAGCCATTTGCAATGCGTCGATTTCTGCTAAAGCTTCGTTTTGTGCCATTCCATAGATTCTATCCGCAGGAATTGCAAAAACATCAGCAACGTCTTCATTAGTGACGTCAGTTGAGTCTAAAACGTCTAAGTGATCAAATGAACCAGCTGTAATGAAGTTAATTGTTGAATCTGGGTTAGCTTCAAGCACGCGGTCAGCAGCTTTTTGGTAATATTCCATCCATGATTCTTCAACTTGAACAGTGATGTCAGCAACAAGACCCTCTGGCATTGGCTCTTCTTCCTTAACTTCCTCTGTTGCTTCTTCAGTAGTTTCTTCTTTTGTTTCCTCAGTAGTTGTTTCTTCTTTAGTAGTTTCTTCCTTAGTTTCTGTGTCGTCACTACCGCATCCTGCAAAAAGGCTGGCAACCATTACAAGTGCTAAAAGAAGTGATAATAGTTTTGTCATTTTCATTATGACGTTCCTCCCTTAAAAAATATAATTGCATGTTACACCATGTCTAGATGTAAGCGCTTAGAAATGAGACCATTCTGTCTAATTCATTAAACGTTTAAACATCTTTAGCTATATTATACCATTAACCACTCCCATGTCAACAGTTTATCTAACATTTTATACAATTTATATCGTTTGTAAGACAAATATACAATACAGAAACAGATATTACGGCCTATTTTAAAGAGAAATTAGTCAATTTAGTGTTATTTTTAACAAGTAATATCGGGAGTATAGCAGTTTAATACGATTAAGTTGCAATGTACAACATAATATACAACCACTGCCAAATCCTTGTTTTACAAGGCTTTGACAATAAAATAAAGTGTACATCCCTATTGAATGTACACTTTTCATGTGTCTTCCATGTGTTCACAGTAAGTTTTATTGTTTTCTTCTTGCCAATGTCAGTTTTTGATGAATTGCTTTTGCCGCCTGCTTACCGGCACCCATAGCCAGAATGACAGTGGCTGCTCCAGTTACAGCATCTCCTCCGGCATAAACATTTTCGATGGAGGTTTCCATAGTCACCTCATCCACTTGTATACAGCCACGTCTGTTTAAGACCAAACCTTCAGTTGCGTTTTTCAAAAGTGGATTCGGCGTCTGGCCAATAGCAACTATAACATTATCTGCTTCCACGACAAATTCACTGTCAGGAATCTCCACGGGTCTTCTACGACCGGACTCATCCGGTTGACCCAGTTCCATTTTAATCAAACGGATTCCGGATACTTTATTATCCTGACCAAGAATCTCTACTGGATTCATTAAGAGGTCAAAGACAATACCCTCTTCAATGGCGTGGTGAATCTCTTCCTGTCTTGCCGGTAATTCTTCCATACTTCTTCTATATACAATATGAACTTCCCGAGCTCCAAGTCTTTTCGCCGTTCTAGCTGCATCCATGGCTACATTACCACCGCCTACGACTACAACAATATCACCAAGTCGAACCGGTGTATGGTTATTGGGAAAGTCATAAGCTTTCATTAGATTGACCCTGGTTAAGAATTCATTGGAGGAATAAACCCCATTCAGATTTTCGCCCTGAATATCCATAAACCGTGGAAGTCCTGCACCTGATCCTATAAAAACAGATTTGAAGCCATCTTCAAACAATTCAGGAATATCGATGGATTTTCCAACGATAACATTTTTTTCGACATGTACGCCAAGTTCAAGGACTTGACTAATCTCGTCTCTCACCAGATCTTTCGGAAGCCTGAATTCTGGTATTCCATACATGAGTACACCACCTAGTTCGTGCAGGGCTTCAAACATGGTTACCTGATAACCAAGTCTTGCAAGATCCGCACTACAGGAAAGACTTGCAGGGCCACTGCCTACGACGGCAATTTTTTCCGGACGCACTTCTTTCTTCTCCGGGCTGGTCTTAACATTTTCCATATGCCAGTCAGCAACAAACCGTTCCAAACGTCCAATGCCAACTGATTCGCCCTTTATTCCTCGGACACATCTGCCTTCACATTGGTTTTCCTGGGGACATACCCTGCCACAGATAGCTGGCAGACCATTGTCGGCTGTAATTATTTTATAAGCCTCTTCGATATCACCCAACTTTATTTCATGAATAAATTCGGGGATTTGAATGCCTACAGGACATCCCTTTTTGCAGGGCTGATGCTTACATTCAATACATCTTTCAGCCTCTTCCATCGCTTCTTCCAATGTATATCCAAGAGCTACCTCAAGAAAGTTCTTATTACGAAGACCCGGGTCCTGCTCTTTCATTTTTACTTTATTAAGACTCATATTCGCCATTATTTCACCTTCCTATTAAAGAAATCAACGTTAATTTGACACATCTGCCAACTGACAGATATGAGCTTCTTCTTCTTTATAATAGTTCTGTCTTGACATAGCCTCGTCAAAGTCCACTAGTAGACCGTCAAAGTCAGGACCATCTACACAGGCGAATTTGGTTTCATCACCAACACTAACACGGCATCCTCCACACATACCTGTTCCATCAATCATAACAGGATTCATGGAAACGCCGGTAGGTATATTCAAGGGCTTGGTAATGGACACAACAGCCTTCATCATAATGAGAGGACCAATGGCTATAACTTCATCATAGCTTTCACCCTTATCCAACAAATCATTAAGTACATCCGTAACGAATCCTTGATAACCCAGGGTACCATCATTGGTAGCATAGTATACATGGTCACAGAACTTTTCAAACTCCTGGCCTAATATGACTAATTCTTTTGTTCTTCCTCCAAGTATGACATCAACACCAACACCCATCTCTGCCAGTTTCTTCAATTGCGGATATAAAGGAGCTGCTCCTACGCCACCGCCAATACCCAAGACTCTCTTATGTGGATGAAGTTCAGTAGCTTTACCTAAAGGCCCAACAAAATCCAAAAGATAGTCTCCTTCAGATTTTTCAGATAAACGTCTGGTAGTTAGTCCCAGGACCTGAAAAACAATGGTAACTGTGTGTGCTTCTCTATTATAATCCATAATGGTCAGCGGTATTCGCTCACCACCTTCTTCAACTCTTAATATGATGAACTGCCCAGGTTCACACTTTCTTGCAACAAATGGTGCTTCAACGACCATTAATTGCACAACGGAATTTAAAATTTCTTTTTTAACAATCTTGTACATGAAATCGCCCTTTCATTTCTTTTTTGAGTACTCTACATAATTCTCTATTCAGGTTACGACCACTAAAGGTCTGTATATCAGTATAACAGACTCTTAACTTTCAGGCTATAGTTTTAAGCGCCAATTATTTTGATTATCAACCTATTTCAAGATGATTTCATCGTGAGTGTAAACAGTTAAAAGACCCGGGACAAAAATAAATCCCAGGTCCAACTTTATAAACATTCGATGTCTTTGGCAATTCTACATGCACTTTACGTATGACATTGATTAATCGATATAATAGTCAATAGTATCATATGTTATAACTTCTTCCTGCCTGTAGGTCTTCATAGCTTCCAAATATGCATGAACCGTATCTAAACAGGTAAAATTCATAACACTTAAGTGTTCAGCCAGTGACCTAAGTTTGAAGCCAGCCCTATCCACATTCTTACCAAGAGTCGGTATATTAATGAGGATCTTAATATCACCGGATTTCATCATATCTTCTAAATCCCTTAAATCATCAATATCTACAATTTCATTCACAATCTCATGGTCAGATAAGACCCTACTGGTTCCTTTGGATGCAAGTAGTTCAAATCCAAGATCAGCAAAGGTCTTGGCATAGGATACAACATCCTCTTTTGACTTATCGTTGACACTGATTAAAACTTTTCCGCCTGAGGGCATTTTAAAATCAGCTCCTAAGAAGGCCTTTAACATAGCTTTTTCATAGGATGTATCAATACCTAAAACTTCACCCGTTGATTTCATTTCAGGAGTAAGGGCGGCATCAACATCCTGGAGTTTAACAAAAGAAAAAACAGGCGCTTTAACAGCAACCAGGCCATTATTTTCTTTTAAGCCTATTCCATAGGACATATCTGACAATTTACTTCCCAAAATAACTTCCATGGCTATTTGGACCATAGGAACTTTTGTCACCTTACTAAGTATTGGAACAGTCCTTGATGCCCGTGGGTTTACTTCTATGATATATACTTTTTCATCCCTTACAACAAACTGAATATTCACCAGTCCACTTACTTGAAGGGCTACTGAAATCTTCTTGGTATATTCAACCAGGGTATCCATTACTTCCCGACTTAAGGATTGAGGTGGATATACACAGAAGGAGTCACCTGAGTGAACACCCGTTCTTTCAATATGTTCCATAATACCGGGTATGAGTATATCTTCTCTATCACAAATAGCATCGACCTCAACTTCTTTTCCCTCGATGTACTCATCAATCAGAATCGGATGATCTGTAGACAGGTCTGTAGCTTCCTTTACATAGGATAGTAGTTCCTTGTCATTATAAACGATCATCATAGCCCGGCCACCAATAACATAAGATGGGCGAACCAGAACCGGGTAGCCTATTTCCATTGCAGCCTTTAAAGCTTCCTCTTCATTGGTTACAGCACAGCCCCTTGGTTGTGGTATATCAAGTTCCCTAAGAAGTCGCTCAAAGCGCTTTCGGTTTTCTGCCACATCTATTGCCTCAACCGAAGTTCCAAGAATCTGAACTCCTCTCGACTGGAGCTTAGGCGCCAGATTAATGGCTGTTTGGCCACCAAATTGAACGATAACACCTTTTGGCATTTCTTTTCGGATAACATTAAACACATCTTCAATAAAAAGAGGTTCAAAATACAATTTATCAGAAGTATCAAAATCCGTACTTACTGTCTCCGGATTGTTATTAATAATAATGGACTCGTAACCAAGGTCCTGTATGGCCCAAACAGCATGAACTGAACAGTAGTCAAATTCAATACCCTGGCCAATCCGAATAGGACCGGAACCGATAACAATAATTTTTTCACCCTTGCTGATTACATTTTCATCTTCTTTTTCATAGGTTGAATAATAGTATGGTGTAGAGGACTCAAACTCAGCTGCACAGGTATCGACCATTTTATATACCGGATACATACCATGGGCCCGGCGAATAGCATCGACGATCTCATAGTCCATTTTTGACAATTCCATAATTTCAGTGTCGGTGAAACCCATTTTTTCTGCACTCGCAAGCAGCTCACCAGTTAATTCCTCCACTGCAAGTCTCTTTTCAATATCAATGATATTCTGAAGCTTATTCAAAAACCATTTATCGATTTTTGTAACGTCTGCTACGTAATCAACTCCATAGTCCCTTCGGAGGGCTTCAGCTATAACAAAAATCCGTCGGTCATCCACTTCAATCAAGTTTTTCTCAATATCCTCTTTTGACCAAAGGGACATGTATTCCTTACGAAGGCCCGTTTCCTTGCCCTCAAGGGAAACAACAGCTTTTAAAAGAGAACTTTCGAAAGTACGGTCAATAGCCATAACTTCCCCTGTTGCCTTCATTTGAGTTCCAAGACGCCTGTTGGCATAGTCAAACTTGTCAAAGGGCCATTTGGGGATTTTCGTAACAATATAATCAAGAGCCGGCTCAAAGGAAGCCTTGGTCTTTTTGGTAACTGAATTGGGAATCTCATGAAGATGTAGACCTACAGCAATCTTAGCTGCAATTTTAGCAATAGGATATCCGGCAGCCTTTGAAGCAAGTGCTGAAGACCGGCTCACCCTGGGATTCACTTCAATCACGATATATTCCTTGCTCACTGGATTCAGGGCTAATTGTACATTACAACCCCCTTCAATCTTTAAGGCACGAATGATTTTGATGGATGCCTCACGAAGCATATGATATTCATTGTCTGTCAGGGTCTGAGAAGGAGCTACGACAATAGAGTCCCCTGTATGTACACCAACAGGGTCAAAGTTTTCCATATTACAGATGATGATGCAGGTATCATTCTTATCCCGCATGACTTCATATTCTATTTCTTTCCAGCCTGCTACAGATTGTTCCAATAGACACTGATTAATTCTGGAGTGCATCAAACCGGTATGAAGGGTTTCCTTAAGCTGATCAGGATTATCAGCGATACCTCCACCGAGCCCTCCCATTGTGTAAGCGGGCCTGACGATGATTGGGTAACCAATTTCTTCAGCCAGCACCAAACCTTCTTCAATGGTTGAAACAATACCACTACCGGGAATAGGCTCGCCTATTTCAAGCATAAGATTCTTAAAACCTTCCCTGTCCTCAGCCTGCTTAATGGCTTCGAGTTTTGTTCCCAACAATCGCACATCATATTTTGCAAGGACTCCGGCTTCTGTAAGCTCAACAGCCATGTTGAGACCGGTCTGCCCGCCAAGAGTCGGCAAGAGACCATCCGGTCTCTCTTTTGCAATAATATATTCAAGACTTGGAACAGTCAGTGGCTGAATATAAACTTTATCTGCTATGGTTTCATCAGTCATAATCGTTGCTGGATTTGAATTGACCAGGACTACCTGAAGGCCTTCTTCCTTGAGTGATTTACAGGCTTGGGTTCCTGCATAATCAAATTCTGCAGCCTGACCGATAATAATTGGTCCGGATCCAATAACCATAACCTTTTTAATACTTTGATCAAGTGGCATGCTAGTCAACTCCTTTTAAACGGTTCATCCAGTCAGTAAAAATCACAGTTGCATCTGTAGGACCAGGCCCCTCTTCAGGGTGAAACTGGACAGATTCTATCTTCGACTGCATCAGGCATAAACCTTCTACAGTATCATCATTAACATTAAGGTGGGTTAATTGTATCTCCCAAGGAATATCTTCTTTCTTAACAGCATAACCATGATTTTGTGAGGTCATAAAAACTTTTTTGGTTCGAAGATCGATAACCGGGTGGTTGGACCCTCTATGGCCAAACTTCAGTTTATAGGTATCAGCACCAAGACTTAAGGCTAAAACCTGATGGCCTAGGCAAATACCAAATAAAGGCATTTTATCTTTTAGATCTTTTGCTAATTGAATAGCTTCATGGCATTCTTTCGGATCACCAGGTCCATTGGAAAATAAGAGAGCCTTGTGATTACCTTTCAAAATTGTTTCAAAAGTGACGTTAAAAGGATAGATTGTTATATCAAATCCCTCTTTAAGTATTTGCTTACCTATCCCTTGTTTAAGGCCTAAATCTACAATAGCGATATTTCCATAAACAGAATTCTCACTTGTGACAACTTTTATATCCTCAACACTTACCTCTTCAACTATATTTGCTGGAAAAGTATAGTCATCCAGTAAAGCTTTTAGCTCCTCCAGACTTTTCTCTTCATCAGTTGTGATCAGGCAGTTCATAGCTCCAATATTTCGAATGCGTTTAGTAATCATACGTGTATCAACGTCGCTGATTCCTACAATTTTATTTTCTATTAAATAATCATCAAGACTCTGGTTCATTTGCCAATGATTGGGCATCTTGGCATATTCCTTGACCACAAATCCCGAAACCTGAACCCTATCAGATTCAGCATCCTCAATGTTAATGCCATAATTTCCAATTAATGGATAGGTTAATGTTACCACCTGCCCAGCGTAAGAGGGATCGGTCAAAATCTCCTGGTAACCAGTCATTCCTGTGTTGAAGACAATTTCTCCACAGGATGTTCCTTGGTATCCAAAACCTTTACCGGTAATCAGGCTTCCATCTTCCATGAGAAGTCTAGCTTTCATCTATAGTACCTTCCTTAATATCTCTATCATCTATCAATGGCTTCCCTGTCAACAACCAAGGGTGGAACAAATCGAACAACGTCGCTGCCTGCTCCAACTAAAAGCAATCCTTCATCTAAAGCTCTTAAAGTCAATTCCTTAGGAGGATATTCCAGTGATATTCCTTGCATAAGTCCAAGACCCTTAACCTCTTTAATACAGGTAAAGTCACTTTTGAGTTCCTCAAGACACTCCTTTAAGTATTTTCCCATTTCTTTTACATGGTTCATCATTTGCTCATTCAACATATCCCTGATAACAACTTGAACCGCAGCCATAGCTAAGGGATTACCACCAAAGGTCGATGCGTGATCACCAGGTTCAAAACCTATAGCGACCTTGTTATTGGCTAGACAAGCGCCTACTGGCACTCCGGCACCCAGTCCTTTTGCCATCGCCATGATATCAGGTTTCACTCCAAACACCATATGTCCACAAGGTTCACCTAAACGGCCTGCACCCGTTTGAACCTCATCAAAGATAAGGCAAATATCCTTTTCATCACACAGTTGACGAAGACCTTGAAGAAAGTCCTTTTCCGCTGGCACAATACCACCTTCACCTTGGAGCACTTCAACTACAACAGCGCAAGTATGAGCGTCAACAAGTTCAATGACTGAATTCAAGTTATTAAACTCAGCATAGGTTACACCTGGAAGTAATGGACCTAAACCTTTTTGATATTTTGTTTGACCGGTAGCCGTAATAGCCCCCATAGTTCTTCCATGAAAAGAGTTCTTCATGGTTACATAACCATAACGGTCTTCATAACCTTTTGCAGCAGCATATTTCCTCGCCAACTTTAACGAAGCTTCAACTGCTTCAGCACCTGAGTTGCAGAAAAACACTTTATCCATTTCCGTAACTTTACTCAGTTCTTCCGCCGCTTCAATCATGGTATCTGTATAATAGAGATTGGACACATGCAGAAGTTTATCCACCTGGTCCTTAAGAGCTGTTTTTAATCCTTCGTGGCTATATCCAAGTCCGTTAACCGCAATTCCTGCAACAAAATCCAAATATTTTTTTCCACTGTCGTCAACCAGATAAAGACCTTCACCATGAGTAAAGGTTACCGGAAGTTGAGCGTATGTATTCATTAAAACTTGAGTCTTCATATCCTACTCCAATCTGATTGTCACTCAATCACTAATTGCCCATGAACATGGTCCCGACACCACTGTTGGTAAATATTTCCAGAAGCATACTGTGCTCTACACGGCCATCCAAAATATGGACATTCTTAACACCTTTCTCAATGCCGTATGAACAGCACATAACTTTTGGTATCATACCACCAGATATTGAACCATCTTGGATCAATGAATCTACATCATCCACTTTGATCTGAGAAATCAGGCTTTCCGGATTATCCTTATCTTTTAAGACACCTTCCACATCTGTCAAAAATATGAGTTTTTCAGCTTTTAGGGCTCCAGCAATAGCAGAAGCTGCATAATCAGCATTTATATTGTAGGTTTCTCCGCTTTCATCTGTTCCCACTGGGGCGATGACAGGAATAAAATCATTGTTGATCAGTGAATATATAAGTGAAGTATCTACTTCTTTCACATCACCAACAAAACCAATATCCTTTCCGTCGACAACTTTCTTGTCAACCTTAAGTGTTTTTCCGTCTTTACCGGATATACCTACAGCGTTCAAATCATGATTTTGTATGAGTTGAACAATATTCTTATTCACTTTACCGGATAATACCATTTCTACCACATCAACGGTTTCTTTGGTTGTCACCCGAAGACCATTGTAGAATTCAGACTCAATTCCCATCGTGTTCAGGGTTTTGGAAATTTCTTTTCCACCCCCATGGACAATGACCGGTTTAAATCCTACAAGCTTAAAGAGAACAATATCTTCGATAACTTTTTCTTTTATTTCATCATCCACCATGGCAGAACCACCATATTTAATCACGACAATCTTACCGTTGAATTTTTTTATATATGGTAGAGCTTCTGCCAGAACATTCGCTTTTTCAATAAACTTTTGCATCTTATTACCTTTCTTTTATCAGGTTCTATATTCACCATTTATCTTCACATAATCGTAGGAAAAATCACATCCCCATCCTCTGGCCTGTTCAAGGCCTTGATGACAACTGACCAGGACTTTGATTTCCTTTTCTTTCAATATCTCAAGTGCATATTCCTCATCAAATCCTATGGGCATCCCGCCTTTTAGTAGATCGATTGAACCCGCATCACTGATGTAGGTAACATCAACCAAGTCTGGATTGAAATTTGCTCCGGAGTAACCTAATGCACAAAGAATTCTACCCCAGTTGGCATCCTCTCCAAAAAAAGCCGTCTTGACCAAATTTGAGGTAATAACCGCATGGACCATCTTTTTGGCTTCCGTTTCAGATGTCATACCTTCAACAGTCACTTCAATGAACTTGGTTGCACCTTCACCATCTTTAATAATAAGTTTAGCAAGTTCTTCATTCAAAGCATGAAAGGCATCCTCAAAAGTCTGTAATTCAATAGTACCAGCTTCCAGTTTGACGCCACTTGCACCGTTTGCCAGTACCAATACCATATCGTTGGTAGATGTATCACCATCAACACTGATCATGTTGTACGTGTCATCGACAGTGGTTTTAAGCATTTTCTGCAACAAATCAGAAGAAATATCTGCATCAGTTGTCACAAAAGAAAGCATCGTTCCCATATTAGGATGGATCATACCTGATCCTTTAGCCATGCCGGAGATAATAACATCTTTGCCATCAATAACTACCTTAAGAGACTTTACTTTACTGAAGGTATCAGTTGTCATAATTCCCTCAGCTGCAGAATCAGCGCCCACTGAATCTGAGGTCAGGATTTCTGGTAGTTTTTCAATACCGGCCTTAATCTTGGCCATATCGAGATTTTGACCAATTACACCTGTAGATGCAACCAGGACATTTTCTTCTTGTATATTCCAGCCAAAATATTCATTGATACCTTCAGCTGACTTCACAGCCATGGTCTTACAGTCTTCTTCACCTCTACTACCTGTACATGCATTGGCATTGCCACTGTTGATAATAACACCATATATAGAATCATTTGCCTTAAGTCGTTCCTTGTTCCATTTGACAGGCGCTGCCTGAACTACATTTTTTGTAAAGACCCCGGCGTACTGGCAGGGAAACTCAGACAAGAGCATTGACAAATCTTTTCTTTTTCTTTTGACACCACTAAAAACTCCGTTTGCCTTAAAACCTTGTGGTGCGTTAATTCCTTTCTCTAACCATTCCATATTGGGACTCCTTATCCTAAAAGTTTTTATTATTATACATTTATATTTATATTTATGCAAGCCTTTTATACTTTTGTCTTTAAAACACTGTTTTCCTACATATTTTAATGTGATACAATAAATCTAAGACGACTCTATATGCATGAGGTGCTTACATGAACGATTATTTACAATATTTGCCTATAAATCTAACTACCTTCGTTACGATTAATTTAATCCTGTCAACAGTAGTTATTTTGTTGGAAAGGAAAAATCCAACTGGTGCCCTGGCATGGTTGTTTTTCTTAAATCTACTTCCAGGGATTGGATTCTTTTTCTATGTCCTACTGGCACAGAATATATCCAAACGTAAAATTTTCAGATACACCCAGGAAGAAGCCAACCTTTACCAGAAAATCTTACGAGACCAACGCAGGTCAATCATATACGGTGATTTCACCTTTATCAATTCAACAGCTGAGAAGCATAAAGATATCATCCTTTTCCATAACAAACTGTCCAGTGCCCTATATTCTCAGAACAACGATGTAAAGGTCTTCACTCATGGCAGAGATAAATTCAAGTCACTTTTTAAGGATATAGAAGATGCAAGGTACCATGTTCATATACTCTATTATATTATGAAGAATGATGGTCTTAGCAATAGACTTTTTGACCTGTTAATCGACAAAGCACATGCAGGTGTTGAAGTCAGACTCCTCATTGACCATGTAGGCGGACGTTCCATCCCCAAGAGAAGGATCAATGAGCTTAAAAATGCAGGAATACATGTGGCCTTCTTTTTTCCTTCCAGAACCAAGTATATTAATTTTAGAGCCAACTACAGAAATCATAGAAAAATAGTCATCATAGATGGCGCTATCGGCTACGTCGGAGGCTTTAATGTCGGAGATGAATATTTGGGTAAGGATAAGCGCTTTGGCAATTGGAGAGACACCCACCTCCGATTAATCGGCGACAGTGTTCTCTCACTTCAAACCCGTTTTATACTGGATTGGCGAAACGCTTCCAAGAAATACCTGGACATTACCGCCCCCTATATGCAAAATGTCATCAGTGATTCAGATGTGGGTATTCAGATCGTCGATTCCGGTCCAGATGATCAAAACGAACAGATTAAGCAGGGCTATTTGCAGATGATTCACAGGGCCGAGAAATATATATTCCTGCAAACCCCCTACTTCATTCCTGACGACAGTATCATTGAAGGACTTAAAATTGCTGCAGCCAAAGGGGTTGATGTTCGAATCATGATACCCAATAAGCCAGACCATCCTTTTGTATATTGGGCAACCTACTCCTATTGCGGAGATCTCATTCCCTACGGAGTTAAAGTTTATACCTACGAAAATGGATTTATGCATGCCAAAACAATTGTTGTTGACGACGAAGTAGCATCAGTAGGAACCTGTAATTTTGACATCAGAAGCTTTAAACTGAATTTTGAAGTCAATGCATTTATTTACGACAATATTGAAGCCACCCACTTAAGACATATATTTGAAGAGGATATGATGTATTCTAGAGAACTTTCACCTGTGCGTTATGCTGGAAGAAGCATTATTATCAAAGTCAAAGAAGCCATATCCCGACTTTTTTCACCAGTATTATAGGACTCCTTGGCTACATTCTTATTAAAATTCATAAAAAAGTATTTTTATGCAGAAAAAGCTTGCATAAGTATTTATATTAATGTATAATCATACCCAATTAGTGAATATTATACATGCTTATTAATAAATATTTTTGTAAGCGTCAAGAGAATATGAAGAACCTGATTATCAGGACAGGAGGATTAAAATGAACAAAAAAGTTGTGTTAGCCTATTCAGGTGGTTTGGATACTACCGTTATTATTCCATGGCTTAAAGAAAACTATGATTATGAAGTTATTGCTGTATGCGTTGATGTTGGTCAAGGTCAAGAACTGGATGGACTTGAAGAAAGAGCTTTAGCTTCTGGTGCTTCCAAGTTATATATTGAAAATGTTATTGATGAGTTTGTTGATGATTATGTCGTTCCAACAATTCAGGCTGGTGCCGTATATGAAGGTAAATACCTACTTGGTACATCCATGGCACGTCCTATCATCGGCAAACGTTTGGCTGAAATTGCACTGGCAGAAGGTGCCGAGGCCATTTGTCACGGAGCTACAGGAAAGGGTAATGACCAGGTACGTTTTGAACTGGCAATCCTTTCTGTTGCACCACATGTAAAAATAATTGCTCCATGGCGTATTTGGGATATTAAATCCCGTGAAGATGCCATGGAATATTTGGCAGCACGTGGCATTGAGGCTCCAATGAAGAAGAAAGATTCCTATTCAAGGGACCGCAACCTATGGCATCTAAGCCATGAAGGTCTGGAACTTGAAGATGTCAATGCTGAACCAGATTATGACCACCTTCTTCAAATGGGTGTTACTCCAGAAAAAGCTCCGGATAAGTCTACATATGTAACCATTGACTTTGAACAAGGTGTACCAACAAAGCTTGATGGTGAATCTATGAAGGTCTCAACGATGATTGAGAAATTAAACGTTATTGGTGGCGCCAATGGTATCGGACTTGTAGATATTGTTGAAAATCGTTTGGTTGGTATGAAATCCCGCGGTGTTTATGAAACACCAGGTGGTTCAATCCTCTATTATGCCCACAATGAATTGGAACACTTATGCCTGGACTGGCAAACCATGCAGTTTAAAAACCAAATAGCTGTTCGTTTTGCAGATCTTGTATACTCCGGTGAATGGTTCACTCCACTTCGTGAAGCTCTCAGTGCTTTTGTTACAGAAACACAGAAGACAATTACCGGTACTGTCAAATTAAAACTTTACAAGGGTAACATTACACCAGCAGGATCTTCCAGTCCATATTCATTATACAGCGAAGAATTGGCTAGCTTTACTACTGGAGACCTCTACAACCATAAAGATGCCGAAGGTTTCATCAACCTTTTTGGACTTCCAATCAAGGTTCGTGCTTTAATGAAAGAAAAGGCCCAGTTGGAAGATTAATTACCATAATAATAAAGGCGCATATCATATGCGCCTTTTCCTTTATATGTTAAACTATCTATATATAATCGAGTTTATATAGTGTAAAAGTATAAATCACCTGCAAAACCGAAAGAGAAAGGATGTATACTTATGAAACTTTGGGGAGGCCGTTTTTCCAAAAGTACTGAATTCATTGTTGATGACTTTAATTCTTCTATCCGTTTTGATAAGCGTATGTATAAAGAGGATATTGAGGGCAGCATTGCCCATGTAACAATGTTGGCTCATCAAACCATCATTACACAAGAAGAATCAGCATCTATTATTAAAGGACTACAAGACCTTGAACTTGATATCGAGGCTGGCAATGTTACATTTGACATCAGCGCTGAAGATATACATATGAATATTGAAAGTCTTCTAATTGATAAAATTGGGGACGTTGCCAAGAAGATGCACACTGGCCGTTCAAGAAATGACCAGGTCGCATTGGATATCCGTCTCTACATAAAAAAAGAGATCAAGACCATCGATCAACACCTTGTTGGCTTGCTTGAGGTTCTTCTCAAATTGGCTAAAAACCACCAGGACACCATTATGCCAGGTTATACCCACCTGCAAAAAGCCCAACCTACAACTTTTAGCCATCATGTGATGGCCTACTTTGAAATGTTTAAGAGAGACCGTGACCGATTGGCTTCCACCTATAAGCGTATGAACCAATCACCCCTTGGTGCCGGTGCCTTTGCTACGACCACCTACCCTCTTGACCGTCAAATGACCGCAGATTTACTAGGTTTTGATGATATCTGTTTAAACTCTATGGATGCAGTTAGTGACAGGGATTTTTTGCTGGACCTTCTCCAAAATATTGCAGTTTGTATGATGCACCTGTCAAGATTCTCTGAAGAAATTATCATCTGGTGTTCCCATGAGTTTAAATTTATTGATTTAGATGACGCCTATTCAACTGGCAGCTCAATCATGCCACAAAAAAAGAACCCTGATATTGCTGAGCTCATTAGAGGCAAAACCGGTCGTGCTTATGGCAACCTCATGTCCCTTTTGACTACCATGAAAGGTATACCTCTTGCCTATAATAAAGATATGCAGGAAGACAAGGAAGTAACCTTTGATTCTGTTGACACCATCAATATGTGTCTCCCAATATTCACGAAAATGCTGGATACGATGACGGTAAATAAAACCGTCATGAAAAAAGGGGCTGAAGGCGGTTTTACCAACGCAACAGACGCAGCCGACTATTTAGTAAAGAAAGGCCTTGCCTTTAGAGACGCCCATGAGGTAATCGGTAAACTGGTTCTCTACTGCGTTACCAACAAAACCAACTTAAACGAGTTGACTCTTGATGAATACAAAGCTTTATCTCCACTTTTTGACCAAGATATATACGAGGCCATTTCTCTGGAAACCTGTGTCAATCTCCGTCAGGTCATCGGTGGTCCTGCAAAAGACCAAATGGATAAGGTCATTAAAATCAATCAGGAATATCTTAACAATACAAAGTGATAAATACAAGGCATCAAAGAAGCCCTTAGCTTTTTTCATAAGCTAAGGGCTTTATAAATGTCTAAATAATTTAATTAGGATAATACTTCAACATAAGAGTTCCAAGTGGTGGAACTTTGATATCAACTGACTGTTCCAATCCATCCCATGGGGTATCATGAGTGTTAAGAGGATCGGTGTTGATAACACCACTTCCACCGTATTTTAAGTTGTCTGAGTTAATAATCTCGACGTATGTCCCTTTCTTAGGAACACCGATACGGTGCATATTTCTGGGAACGGGAGTGAAGTTAGAGACCACAATAACCATTTCATCTTCATGATTACCCATTCTTGCAAAGGATACCATACTCTCTTCAGCATCACTGCAATTTATCCATCTGAAACCTTCACCTGAAAAATCAATGTTCCATAAAGCAGACTGCTCTTTATAGACATGGTTCATATCTCTACAGAAAGATTGCATTTGCTGATGCTTTTCAAAATCCAAAAGGTGCCAGTCCAAACTCTTAGCTTCTGACCATTCATCAAATTGACCAAATTCACTACCCATAAACAGAAGCTTCTTACCTGGATGGCCATACATGAAACCGTATGAACATCTAAGGTTGGCAAATTTTTGCCAGTAATCGCCTGGCATCTTGTTGATCATAGATCCTTTTCCATGTACAACCTCGTCATGGGAAAGAACAAGAATAAAGTTCTCAGTAAAGGCATAAACCATTCCGAAGGTCAGGTCATTATGATGAAACTTCTTATGGATTGGATCCTTGGACACGTATCTTAGGAAGTCATTCATCCACCCCATATTCCACTTAAGGCCAAATCCAAGGCCTCCAATATTCGTTGGTCTAGAAACACCTGGCCATGCGGTCGATTCTTCTGCAATCATAACTACATGGGAATTTCTTGCATAGAGAATTGAATTAAGATGCTTAAAGAACTCAACTGCTTCCATATTCTCTCTTCCACCATGGGGGTTGGGAATCCATTCGCCGTCTTCTTTTCCATAATCAAGATATAACATGGAGGCAACAGCATCAACCCGAAGTCCATCAATATGGAATTTTTCCAGCCAATAAATTGCATTACTGATTAAGAAGTTTTTAACTTCGTTACGGCCATAATTATAAATAAGAGTTCCCCAGTGTGGGTGTTCTCCTTGTCTTGCATCATCATGCTCATAAAGAGCTGTACCGTCAAAACGAATTAATCCATGATTATCCTTAGGAAAATGGGCAGGTACCCAATCCAAAAGTACACCTATTCCGTTTTGATGCATATGGTCAACAAAATACATAAAATCATCTGGTGTACCAAATCTTGATGTTGGAGCAAAAAGTCCAGTCACCTGGTAACCCCATGACCCATCAAAGGGATGTTCTGACACCGGCATTAATTCAATATGGGTATAACCCATATCCACCACATATTCTGCCAGTTCATGGGCAATTTCCCGATAATTAATAAAACCGGTTTCAGAATCATTACGCTTCCATGACCCTAAATGAACTTCATAAATGTTCATGGCCTGATTCAGATTATCTTTATTGTTCACATCATCCATATACTCGGTATCACCCCAAGTATAGCGGTTGTTGTTCCAGACTACAGAGGCTGTGTTAGGTCGGAGTTCTGCATATGAGCCATAAGGATCAGACTTTTCAATAATCATACCTTGCTGAGTCTTGATCTCGTACTTATATCGTTCATTCTCTTTAAGACCGGGAACGAATAGCTCAAAGATACCTGATTGACCAATGGCTCGCATGGGAAGCAGTCTTCCATCCCACCCGTTAAAGTTACCAACAATACTGACTCTTTTTGCATTAGGAGCCCATACTGCAAAGTGAACACCTTCTATACCATCGATTTCCATTGGATGTGCACCCATCTTTTCAAAAATTTCATAATGGGTACCCTGGGCAAACAAATAACAGTCAAAGTCGGTTATAAGCGGTTTAAAATCATAAGGATCATAACCTTCCCAAATCTGATCTTCGTAATTCTTATATGCAATTTTATACTTGATTGGTTTTTCTAATTGAAGGGTATAAATGCCTGTACCTTCGACTTCTTCCATTTCATGGTTGATTCCACTGTCTAGATCTTCGATTTTAATACATTTGGCATAAGGTTGATATACATTGATAAAAGTGGTTCCATCATCCAGGGTGTGTTGACCCAAAAAATGATGAGGATCCCGGTGTTCTGAATTAATGATTGCATTTACTTCGTCTTTGTTCATATAACTTCTCATATTACCCCACCTATCTTACTGTGATATTATTATTTTACATGTAAATTTTACAAATTACAATGCCTTTTCACTTTTTGTGGATAGTGTATAATATTTTGTACTACAGCTTTGTAAAGCTTTTCATCTTTTAGTCAATATCATGAAAACATATCCCCCTTACCTAGAAAAAGAAAACAGGATACTAGACAACTTGTGTCAGCATCCTGCTTCATTATATACTTCAATGATAATTCAAACTTTAAGTCTAACTAATTCCCTCTATGGAGTTTCAGTTGTTTCCACTACTTCATCACTACCACTCTCTGTCTCTATAAGAGGAGTCTCAGCCATGTCATCCACATAGCCGTCAAGCATGTTGAAAATAGCGCTGTCAGCATCTAAGAAGACTGTTGTATTCTGAAGATTGGAATAAATTTCCATCCGTTTAATGAATTGATAGAAACCAAGGTTTTTCTGTAAAGATTCCTTGTAGACACGAATAGCTTCTGCATCAGCTGCCGCTTTAACAACAGCCGCTTCCTCAACCGCTGCTGATACGATTTCAGCCTTTTGACGGTCAGTAGTTGCCTGTGCTTGAAGATATTCTGAATCACCTTCAGCTATAAGTTTTTCTGAGTCTTTTTCGATTTCTTTTGCCATTTTCTCTTCGATATTGGCTACATTAGACTGTGGAAAACTCTTACGGTTAATACCGATATCTGATACAAAGAGACCATATTGGCTAACCAATTGCTCATTCAAGCTGTCTTGCTTGGAAAGCAGAAGATCTTCCAAGGTGTTCTGGTAAAAGAAGGCATTGAAGTCCAAAGTATTGGCTGAGTTAATAACAGCCTTGTAAACCAAGTCATCCATACGCTTATTGGCTTGACTTTCTGAACCAACAGCCTTCTTATAAACAACTGGGTCAATAATTCTATATTGGGCATACATCTGGATTTCAATACGACGGCCGTCTTTTGTATTAACGGTCTCGCTGTTGGATGTATAAGTTAAATACTTAGATGTAAACTTTTCAACAGACTCAATAAAAGGGGCTTTAAAATGAAGACCTTTTGCTGTGGATATAGAAATCGTTGTATTACCGATACGGTCAAGATTGGCTGCTACTTGATCTTCATCTGTAGCCGGAATAACAACTTTCTCCATTCTGGACAATCTCTGTACAATTGCCACTTCGTCTTCTGCAACTATGAAAAACGAATTGCTGAGGACAACCAATGCGATTAAAATAATAATTCCTGTAATAATACCTGCTGCTCTTTTCATGATTATTCCCCCTTCTAGTCTACGATTGACTGCTTAAGCGCATTGTCATCAAAATTGTAGAATTTATGGATGGAACCGTCGTCTGATGCATCAATAACTACTTTATTGTTGCCTAAGAATTCAGCCATAGCTTCTATATAGTATCGTTCACGTAGAATTTCAGGATTACTGATGTATTCTTCGTATAGGGCGTTAAACTGTGCAACATCTGCTCTAGCTGCTGCTACTGTTTCTGCCTTATAGGCATTGGCATCCTCCACTAAACTTCTAGCTTCAGCCTGTGCCTGTGGGATTACTGTATTGTTGTATTTCTCTGCATCTTCACGCTTACCGTTTTTATACTGGTTGGCGTTTTCTTTTGCCTGATAAGCCGCTTCTACATTTGGCAGGAATTGAACGTTTTGGGTTGCAACCAATAAAATCTCAAGACCCGCTTCGTAATCATCCATCTTCTTTTGTAATGTAGGAAGAATGGCTTCGTCAATAATTTCCTTTTGTGTCTTAGCCTCTTCAAGAGTTAAAGCTTGAACAGCTGTACGCACTGAATCTTCAAGAGCCAATCGAAGAGTTCCTTCAGGGTCATCAACCTTGAATAGGAAATTTGCCGGATCGGATACCTTGTACTGAATGATCAACTCTATTAAGGCAATAGAGGCATTGTTATTGGCTCCATCTACGATGACTAAAGCTTCATCATCTACGTCTGTATACTGTGCTTCCTGCTGGGTATTACCTACACGTTCAGTTCTGTAACCGTATTCCATACTGTATATGGAGTTGACGTCTACTTTCTCAACTTCGTCAATAAAGGGCGCCTTAAAATTAAGACCTGGTGTGGTAACAATTGCATGCTGTCTACCAAAACGAAGGACTACTCCGTTTTCCTTGTCTTCCAGCATATAAAAAGAATTAAGTCCTGCTAATACTGCTAAGACAATAATGATCACCAATGGGACGATTCTGAATATGTTTTTCTGAATCTTCTGCATATCGATATCGATGACATTCCTATCGTTATTATTGTTCATTTCTGGGCTCATATCTGACCTCCTTAAGTTTTGGATATAATCCATGTTCATTTAAGCCTAACTAATCTGCATCTTTGAACATCATTAATTATATCATAGGATAGACCTAAGTCTATTAAAAAAGTATTATAAATTCATATAAAAGCCTAAAATGTCATAAAATCAGCCTCTACTATCCACTATAATCACGTCATCCACCTACGCCAGCGGCAAAGAAAAATAGAAACAGACACCTTTTCTCGTATTATAAACTCCATACTCAGAATCATGCTCATCCAAAATTGTTTTTACTATTGCAAGACCAAGTCCATGGCCTTTCACATCCCTGCTGTGGGATTCATCGACCTTGTAAAAGCGATCCCATATTTTTTCCATTTGGGTGTCTGTAAAACGAGCTGCATCATTATAGAAATAAAACACACAGTGACTCCCTTTGCTGATAGACTCAATTCGGATTTCTGACCCCCTTGCAGCATATTTCACAGCATTTCCAACAAGATTTGATACCACCTGATAAAGACTAGCATCATCTCCAATCACCTTGGCCATAGGCAATTTTAGATCAATTGTCAGGCCCCTGTCATCCAAGGTCTGGTTTAAAGAAGTCATTACATTTTCAATCATATCTCCAATATCAATCACTTCCTGGTTATATACCATAGACTTTGCGTCAAATTTTGACAATTGAAGCATTTCAAGGATAAGGGCATTCATATGCTCAATTTCATCCATGATGACATCCATATAATAATCCTGTTTTTCCTTTTTAACGCCATCTGCAATAGCCTCCGCGTAAGACTTGACAATACCCAGAGGCGTCTTCAACTCATGGGAAGCGTTGGCTACAAAAGCTTTTCTGGCTTCCTCCTGGGCCAGTTTTATTTCCACATCTCTTTCCAGCTGGTGATTTTTACTGACCAATTCATCCATAGCCTGCTTTAAGCGAAAAGCCATAATATTCAGAGACCCTGACAGTTCACCAAGCTCATCTCTTCTGTCAATAACGAGCTCAACATCAAGTTCCATATCTGCAATCTGATTGGCAGCCTTTGTTATGGAAACTATTGGCTTTGAAACTCTTTTTGAATAAAAAACAGAAATCAGTACAGCCATAAGCAAGGCAATCATCACATAGTATGGTACATACGTAATAATAACATCAAGGAGTTCTGATACCGGTTGGAGACTTAAGGTTGCATAATATTCAATAACATGGTCTTCATCTTCCATACTCTTTGTAAATACAACCTGACGATATTCAGTATAGGGAATTTCACTAATGATATAATGAACTTCATCAATATCCCCTTCAATAATGTCAGGTTCAACGTTTAAATATTGATCATCCAAAGTTAATGAAAATACAGTGCTCGAATTTAAGGAGGTCTCAACATCGCTTTCTTTAGTCAGGGCCATCTCCGACTCCTCTTCTTGAGGCGAATCTTCCTGGTCTGATTCAACAAAAACACTGTAAGAATCATCAAGGGCAAAACCCTCATCAGTCCCATAATTACCTGCATAGAGCTGATCATAGTCTACGTCAAATATTTCCTGAGCAGTAATAAGAACCACTTGTCCTTCAAAGCTATGAAGATTTGCCACATCCACACCTTCCTGCATCCTTCTTGAGGAATCCAGGTAAATATTGTCTATCTGTTCGACAATAAGAAAATTATAGTCATCGACATAACCTTCTAAATATATGCCATCAATATTCTTCAATTTGTTGGTTGATCTCAAGGTTAGATATTCATCCCTGTCCAACATAAAATCATAATACATACCATTGTTGGAAACAGTTAAATAATAATATGAACCTGATTCCGGCATCATTGCCCTTTCCACATCATTATATATACTTTGTCCACCAAAGTCATAATCTGAAGAATTATAAACCCATAAGTCCATACTGTTCTTATAGTTAAAATTGGAAACATTCTGATACAATTGATTCTGGTCCCAGTCGCTGGCCTCATATTCCTCAGCAAAGTTATTGATGTTGTCGACCACTCGCTTAATCTTTTCCTCTTCATAAAAATACTGAAAATATACGAGCAAAATAGTGACCATAACACTTATAAGGACCAGGAATGAACTTAGGAGCATAACAAACATTTGTCTTGTCAATGAACTTTTCATGCCTTCACCTCAAACTTGTAACCTACACCGATAACTGTAGTAATATAAACAGAGCCTTGACCAAGTTTTTTTCTGAGGGTTTTAATCGTCGTATCCACAACCCTTCCATCGCCAAAATATTCATAACCCCAGACCTTTTCAATAAGGACCTGCCTTGTAAACACTTTACCATCATTTTCAGCCAGGACTTTTAAAACTTCAAATTCTTTCACCGTTAGCTTAACTTCAATATCTTTATAGAAAACGTCATACCGAAGGGGATCAATACGTATATGGCCTTTCCTGATCTCACCATCTATAGGCTGCTTACTTCCCATTCTTTTTAGAAGCGCCTTTACTCTCGCCACTAAAACTTTAGGGCTAAATGGCTTAGTTACGTACTCATCTGCACCCAGCTCAAAACCCATCAGCTTATCATCTTCATCGCTTCTGGCACTCAGGATTATAACCATAGCATCAGAAGTTGATCTAATTTTTCTACAGACAGACCAACCATCCAGTTTTGGCATCATTATATCTAGGATCACAAGATCAATAGCCTCTTCATGAAAAATTTTCAAAGCCTCAACACCATCATAGGCTTGATAAACCTGGAATTCTTCCATTTCGAGGTAATCCGTGATTATTTCATTCATTCTTTTTTCATCTTCAACGACTAAAATTTTCTTACTCATAACATACCTCTCTAAAGTAATTGTCCAGCTTATTCTATCATACTTTTTCACATTTAACATGACCTTAAGAAAAGACTCACAGGATGCTCAAAACTTTTTCACATGAATCCCACATGATACTTGTAACATGAACATGAGATAAAAAACACCCTGGCTGGTCGTAAACCTTCGGTTTACTGCTCGCCTATGCAACCTAGGAGGTAACAATGAGAATATTACAACACAGTTTTAAAAGTCTTATCCGTAAACCGGTTAAAGGCATTATGATTTTCTGTATACTCATTCTGGTCTTTGGATTAGTTTTTACAGGAATCATTGTACAAAACAGCGTCTCCGAATCGAAGGAATATGTTCGGGTCAAGCTTGGCGCTACCGTAAGAATTTTACCTGATTATATGAAGGCAATGGCCGATGAAATTGAAGATTATTCAATTATGCGTCCTAATGCCAGTCTTGCTGATAATCTGGCTAATGATGAAAGAATCAAAGGTGTCTTTCTTGTCAAAAACGGTTGGTCACAAGGTGTAAACATTACATCCGGCCGTGAAAACAACAGAGATATGATGGACATGCCAGAAGATTATGAAATGCCTGCTTATTTTGATATGGTAGGATCTAACATGGCCAAGCCAATTGAATTTGAAACAGGTAACCTTACCTTGGATGACGGTGAATTTTTCACACAGGAACAAGTCGATAAGGGAGACCGGGTTGTCCTCATTACACATCAGCTGGCCAAGGCCAACAACTTAAAGGTTGGAGATACCTTGACCATTCTTAACGAACAAAAAATGTACAGTGCAGAAATGTATGACCCAGAAAATCCTGAATATCAGGACGATTTCACTATAACCGGTATCTATTCCGGAAACGGTCCTGAACAGGCAGACAGACTCTTTATGCCAATTCAGGTAACATACGACTATGCCTGGGAAGGCGAAGAAGATTTATTAGACAACGTTTATTTACTTCTTCACGACCCTATGGATGTAGACCAATTTATTGAAGATAATAAAGACAAGCTGCCTAACAAATATATGACTTTAGACGCCAACGACGACGAATTCAAAACCCTGACTCAACCTTTGGATCTTTTGGAAATCATTACTTCCCTTCTCATCTGGGTTATCTTTGGTGCAGGTGCTCTTATTGTACTTTCCATCGTAACCATATTTGTTAGAGATAGGAAATTTGAAATAGGTCTTCTCCTGGCCAGTGGTGAATCCAAACTTAAGATTATAAGCCAATTTGTTTTTGAACTTGTCATTGTCGCCCTTATCGCTTTTATCGTATCTGCCGGTATCAGTCAACTGTCTTCCGGTTATGTTGGCGGTTGGATTGTAGAAAACCAACTCATGACAGATGAACAGGCAGAGCAAGATGAGGCAATGGAAATTTATTCCTATTGGGACCAGACCAAGGGTCATGTCACCATGACAAATATTGCTGAGGATTTTGATGTTTCCCTGCAACTGGATGTAGTTTTAAATCTACTCCTTATCAGTTTGGGTATCTTGCTTTTTGCAGCCAGCATACCACTTATCATTATACTCAGTTACAAGCCAAGAGAAGCTTTGCAGGATTAGGAGGAAACCATGAGCAAAATATTATTTGAATTAAACAATATTAGTTACGGTTATATAGACGGTGGTAAGAAACGGATGATACTCAAAGATCTTTCATACCAATTTGAGGAAGGTAAGTTCTATACGATTCTAGGTCCGTCAGGTTCAGGTAAAACAACTCTCCTGGCACTGGCCAGTGCCTTGGATGTCCCTGAAGGTGGTCAAGTCCTTTATGATGGCAAAGACATCAAAAAAATCGGATATACCAAGTTCAGACGTAATCATATGGCCATTATTTTCCAAAAATACAACCTATGTGATTATTTGACAGGCATGGAAAACGTAGAATCCAATATGATGATTGTTGACAGAAAGTTTAAAGGCAATAAAAAAGATATTGCCTACAAGATTCTAAACAGCATGGGAATCGTTAAATCCAAAGCAGACCGTAGGGTTACCAAACTCTCCGGTGGTGAACAGCAGCGTGTTGCCATTTCCCGTGCCCTTGCCAAAGATGTGGATTTAATCTTTGGAGATGAGCCTACCGGGGCTCTTGATACAGCAACCAGCAAAGAAGTCATAGAGCTCTTTAAGTCTCTAGCCCACGAGTATAACAAGACCATAATCTTGGTAACTCACTCCGATGATGTTGCCGAAAACAGTGATATCGCACTCCGACTTCACGATGGTCAACTACAACCTATTTAATCAGAAAGGTACACCATGGAAGAAAAGAAAAAAAGTTTCCTCGATGACTTGGCTGCCGAAAAACCAGAAAGCTTCAATGAGGAAGTATTCATTAAATCAAAAAGAAATTATGTCCCTCTTATCATTCTCTCAACTTTAGCCATCATCATCTTCAGTGTTCTATACTTCACTTTCACAAAAGGTAGTCTAGTTCCTGATATGACCGACTGGAAAGAACAGGAAGTTTATGCCTGGGCAAATGCCAACCATGGGACTGTCGTTAAGGAAGATGCCTATAGCCTTGAGACAGCTGATGGCATCCTTATCAGCCAGGATATCGCCCCAGGTGCAAAGCTTAGGCGAAATGGAACCTTGAAAGTAGTCATTTCAAGAGGACCTGATCCAAACGAGGAAATAAACTTTCCTGATATTAAGTCAATGAATTTAGATGATATTGAGACCTGGATATCAGATAATCAACTACAGGGTGTTACCATCAAAAAGGAAAACAACTCTGTTTTTGACAAAGACACCGTCATCTCCTATGAGTTCACAGATGGAAGCGAATCCAATTTCCTTCGTAAAAACCGTATGAAAATATATGTATCACTTGGAAAAGAAGAACTCAAGGATACGATTACCGTTCCCAATCTATCTGGCAAAGTCAAAGGTGACGTCATTGGGTGGGCAAGCGAAAACAATATTGATGTTGAAGTTCTGGAAGATTATAACGAGTACGTTGAATATGGAAAAGTCTATCATCAGTCCATTGAAGGTAACACAAAAATGAAGCGTGATGATAAGCTGACCGTTACTCTATCTCTGGGTAAGGCAATTATTGTTCCAAGTTTTGTTGGCCTTCAAAGAGATGAAGCCTTGGATATTGCTAAGTTGGACAATATGGAACTCTTCTTTAAAAACCAAATCTCCACAAAAAAGGAAGGCACCATCATTAGTCAGGATATTGAGCCGGGAACAACTGTCAGTTCCAAAGAGCTTGTTACAATCACCGTAGCAGCATCCAGCGATATGGTTATCGTGCCTGACCTTGTAGGCCTTGATCAAAGTGAAGCATCTACCCTTGCCTCCCTTTACAATATCAGGACCTTCTTTGTTACAAAATCATCAACAGAAAAATCCGGAAAGGTTATTGACCAAAGTCACTCAAAAGGAACCAGTATTTCCTCCGAAACATTGGTGACAATTTATGTCTCCAGCGGTGATGTAAGTCTACCTGATTTTGTAGGTCTATCCAAAGATGATGCCGGTTTGTTAGCAGAAGAATTTGACCTTACCTTAATATTCAAGGAAGAAGATTCTGCAAGTGTAGTTAAGGACCAAATCCTAAGTCAAAGCATTGATCCTGAAACCGTTATTGATAAAGATACTAAGCTCATCCTTACAATAGCCAACAACAACGGTCATATTGTTCCAAACTTTGATTCCATGACAAGGACACAAGTTGAACTATGGGCCAGCAGTCACGATACACCTATTCAGTTTGTAGAAGAATACTCCAATTACGCTGAATCAGGCGTGTGCTTTAAACAGAACTATGAAAATCAGTATTTACCTGGTAATGAATCACTCTTAGTCTATCAAAGTCTGGGACGAATACCTATCTCTGATTTCACAGGCCAATCAAAAATCACTTTAGGTGAATGGCTTAACGAAGTCAACAGTAAAGGTGGGAATATTGATTTGAATATCCTAACTTCTACATCCACAACAAAACCTCAAGGAACTATTGTCGGACAATCAATTGTTAACGATTATGTTCTTACAGGTACTAGAATTGATGTATGGGTTGCAGGATCCAGTATCAACAATACAATTCCTGATTTTACAGGTCTTAAAGAGGAAAAGGCTATCGAATGGTGTGATAACAATAATGTAAACTATTCTATTGTTGACCGCTACTCCAGCGATTATCCAAAAGAACGTATTTGCGGCCAGAATATTACCGGCAAATCCTTAAGCACAGGAGAACCTCTTTTACTCTACCGTTCCATCGGGCCTCTTTATATGCCTAGTTTTGTTGGACGAGGCAAAGCAGATCTTGTAAAATGGATTAACGAGCAAAACCTTCTCGGCGCTGGTATAACCCTTGATTTCACATATGTTTACAGTGGGAACAATTATAAGGATATTGTTAACAATCAATCAGTCAGTCAGGAGAATATTGACACAGACTCCATATTAAGGGTTGTTCTTACAGCTCCTGAATATGTAGATGTTCCAGATTTTACCAATATGACCCTATCTGATGCTATTGAAAAGCTGGAATCTATGGATGTCAAATATGAGACCAAGTATATCTATGTCTCGGAATCGGCAGCAGTTGACGCTCCAAAAGATACAATTATTAACCAATCCTCATCAGGAGAAATGAAATTCCAAGGACATGAACCGATTGTCTTTACAGTTTCTAACGGAGCCAAATACTAAGAGTCATAGAAAAACCACATACTATACAAATAAAGCGGTTGCATCATGCAACCGCTTTACATTTTATATCCTATTTCATTTTAAAGAAAACTAAATCTCATGAATAAACAATCCAGATCGCAGCTTTGGCTCAAACCAAGTGGATTTTGGTGGCATGAGAAGGCCGGCATCAGATACATCCATCAGTTCCTCAATAGATGTTGGTTTCATAGAAAAGGCAAGGGTCATATCTTCCTTCACTCTCTTCTCAAGCTCTTTAAGCCCTCTAATCCCGCCTACAAAGCCTATACGGTCACTGGTTCTTGGATCATCGATACCTAAAAGAGGTTTTAAGAGATAATCCTGAAGGATGGCTACATCCAGTCTCTCAACTGGTTTATCCTTGACTTCATCATACTTCTTGAAAGTAAGTTCATACCATTGGTCCTGCAAATACATTCCAAATGTAGCTTTTTTTCTTGGAGAGACTTCACGGCTTTGTTCCACTACATGAAAATTGTCATTCAAAACTTTTAAGAATTCTTCTTTCGTCATACCATTCAGATCTTTGACGACACGATTATAATCCAGTATATTTAGTTCTGAATCAGGGAATATAACTGCAAGAAAATCAGCACATTCTCCCTCATAATTGTATTTCTTGGCTATCTTAGCAGCTGAGGCAGCCCTATGGTGGCCATCTGCTATGTATAAGATACCCATTTCCTCAGACATTGTTACAATCTTCTCCATTGCAAGATGATCACTGACGCCATAACCCTTGTGCCTTACTCCATCCTCTGCAGTAAAATCGAAGATAACTTGGCTAAGTGGAAGTACCTGGTCAAAAAGATTATTAAGTTTATCGCTGTTCTTGTAGGTTAGAAAAATTGGACCTGTATGGGCCTTTAGGCTGTCTATATGACGAACCCTGTCATTTTCCTTAACTTCTCGTGTATTCTCGTGCTTTTTTATTATCCCTGCTTCATAATCTTTAGCCTGGACCAAACCAACAATACCTCTTTGTATCTTACCCAATCTTTCCAACTCATATACATAGTAAATACGTTCTGAATCCTTAATGAATTCACCAGCGTCAATCATTTCCTGCAAACGATTTGCACAGGCTTCATATACTTTGTCATCATAAATATCAACAGATTCATCCAGAAGCGTCTCACCACGGTCGATTTGAAGAAAAGACAATGGATTGTTCTGTACGATTTCCCTGGCTTCTTTTCTGTTATATACATCGTAAGGAAGTGCTGCAATTTTGTCAGTTAGCTGGCTGGCTGGCCTAAGCCCTTTGAATGGTTTTACAATTGTCATTTACCTAACTCCTTATTCCAATCCTATTTAGACAGTGACCCAAGAAAGTCTAGCTGTTTAGCAAAAAAACTACAACAGCCTAGTACATAAGAAAATTGAAAACTTCCCAATCCCTTGCAAGCATGAAGAAGCATCAATCCTCTGGTTATCATTCGGAATATGAAAACCAGAAAAACGGGGAAGATTTCTCCCCGTTAATCAACTAAAGTACTCTTACTTTCAAGATACCTTCAACTGCCTCAAGTTCTTCAGAGACAGTCTCAGAAATTTCAGCATCTAAATCCATGATTGTACAGGCGTATTCACCTTTGGATTTATTAATCATATCTTCAATATTAACATTATAATTAGCTACGATAGATGTTACACTACCAATCATATTTGGAATGTTCTTATGAAGGACACATATTCTTGCCGCAGCTCCGCATTTACCAAATTCAACGGTTGGGTAATTAACAGAATTGACAATGTTTCCATTTTCAATATAATCTTTTAATTGGTTAACTGCCATTACAGCACAGTTTGTTTCACTTTCCGGAGTTGATGCACCTAAATGAGGTATGGCAATTACACCTTTCATTCCAATAGTCTTCTCATTTGGAAAATCTGTTACATAACGTGATACCTTACCTGATGTCAAAGCTTTTTCAATGGCTTCATCATCAATAAGTCCACCTCTTGAGAAGTTGAGGATTCTAACACCATCTTTCATTTTACCTATGGTCTCATCATTGATCATACCTTTTGTCGCATCCATCAAAGGCACATGGACGCTGATATAATCTGCCTTTTCCATTAATTCATCAAGGGAATTAGCCTTATTTATTGATGACTTAAGATTCCATGCTGCATCCACTGAGATAAATGGGTCATAACCATATACTTCCATACCCAGTGAAACCGCTGCATTTGCTACCAGGGCTCCAATGGCTCCAAGACCAATAATTCCTATTGTTTTTCCTTGAAGTTCAGGTCCGGCAAAGTTGCCCTTACCTTTTTCCACTTTTTTTGCAATATCATCTTGTCCCTGTAAAGTCTGGGCCCACTCTATGGCTCCCGGTACATCTCTGGATGACATAAGAAGTCCACAAAGAACCAATTCCTTTACAGCATTTGCATTAGCACCAGGTGTATTAAAAACGACAATACCCTTGGCTGCATATTCGTCAACTGGTACATTGTTAACACCTGCCCCAGCTCTTGCTACTGCGCACAACTTATCACTGACTTCATAATCCTGAAGTTTAAAGCTTCTTAGGACAATTCCATGGTAGTCGCCTGCAGTATTTTCATCAATAATTGTATAATCATCACCAAAGAGATTAAGTCCCTTAGGATCAATTTTGTTTAAGGTTTTAATTGTAGCCATTGTTCCCTCCATCTCATCTAGCTGTTTGCTGCTTCAAATTCCTTCATAAAGTCAACCAATGCCTGAACACCTTCAACCGGCATAGCATTGTAAATACTGGCTCTCATTCCGCCAACTGAACGGTGACCTTTCAGGTTAACCATACCTTTGGCCGCAGCTCCTTTTATGAATGCAGCATTCAATTCATCTGTCTTACAAACAAAAGTAACATTCATGATTGAACGGTCTTCTTTGGCTACCGGTGCCATATAGAAATCAGTTGAGTCAAGGTAATCATAAAGTATTGCTGCTTTTTCCTTGTTGACTTTCTCAATAGCCTTAAGCCCACCGGTTTCTTTTAAGTATTTAAATACTAATCCTGCCACATATATAGAAAATGTCGGTGGCGTATTAAACATAGAGTCACTATCAGCATGGATCTTGTAATTCATCATAGTAGGAACTTCAGGTCCAGCATTTCCAATCAGATCCTTACGAATAATAACGACCGTAACACCAGCCGGTCCCATGTTCTTTTGGGCTCCAGCAAAAATAAGTCCATAATCAGCCACATTAACTTCTTCTGATAAAATGTTGGAACTCATATCCGCAACTACCGTAACACCTTTTGTATCTGGCAAGGTCTTATATGCTGTTCCATAAATAGTATTATTGGATGTGATAAAGAAATAATCACTCTCTTCATCCACTTGGTCACTTGTAATTTTTGGAATGTAAGAAAAAGTTGACTCTTCTGAACTGGCAACAACGTCCACGGTCATACCTAGTTTCTTAGCTTCAGCAATAGCCTTTTTCGACCATGCTCCCGTATTGATGAATTGAGCTTTACCTTTTACACCAATGTTCATGGGAATCATTGCAAATTGAGTTGATGCACCACCTTGAAGAAATAATACTTCATAATCATCTGGGATATTCATCAGTTCAATAAGGTCAGCCTTAGCTTCTGTAATGATTTGATCATAAACAGGCGAACGGTGACTCATTTCCATTACACTCATGCCTGCATCCTTATAGGATACAAGATCCGCTTGCACTTGTTCCAACACCTTTACCGGTAATGTTGATGGTCCTGCTGAAAAATTATACACTCGTTCCATTTTCTCACTCCTATTATAAAATTTATGCCTTTAACACGTTAAATCATTACTAAACTATAAACGATGTCCTTTCAATAGTCAATAACAAATTAACGCTTTGTTACCATTTCATCCTAACACGGATACGTGTTGATTAATAAAAGTCTTCAGATATATCTATCGTAGTATTTATATACTACAACCCCAATATAGTCTTTGTCAAGAAGACATTCGTTTATCTGTCACGCACAATTTGTTAATATATTATCATAGCCCTTATGAGATTACAAGTTATTTTTTTTTATTTACTTCTATTCAGATAGAGATCGAAAATCCTGTCCGGTTGGAGCTTGGTATGGTTTTAAGCCAAACGAAGGTAGAACTGCATACAAGTGATCAAAAATATCAGATTGTATACCTTCATAGTAGGTCCACCTGGTATCATTGGTAAAACAATAAACCTGAATAGGCAGTCCTGTTCCACTAGCCTCCAACTGTCTGACAAGAAGTGTATCCTGGGTTTTTACCCTTGGATGGTTTTTCAAGTAAACTTCTATATAGGCCCTAAAGGTACCAATGTTGGTTAATCGTCTTCTTGATACTTGGTGTCGGATCAGATCATCTTCATTATAAACAGATATTTCTTTTGTCTTAGTCTCCAAGTAATCCTGTAGAATATGAATATTTTTAAGGTCCTTAATATCTTCCTCACTGAGAAAGCCAATACTATTGACATCAATAAGTATATTTCTTTTAATTCTTCTGCCACCTGATTTTGACATGCCGTCCCAATTAACAAAAGATTCTTCAATAAACTTATATGCTGGTATATGTGAGATGGTTTTATCCCAGTTTCTGACAGAAATCTTTGTCAGTGATACATCCACTACTTCTCCATCGGCTTGATACTTGGGCATTTCAATCCAGTCTCCGATACTTAGAAGATGGTTCATAGATAGCTGAATACCAGCTACAAAACCTAATATGGAATCTCTGAATATCAGGAGAACAACAGCACTCATTCCACCTAAACTTCCCAGTATTGCAAGAGCATTACCTGTATCGTTAATACTCACCCAACCAACAAGGACCACAAAGATGACTACAATAATCTTAAGTATTTGAAGCAGCCCCTTAATCGGCATACCTTTTGCAAATTCATGCTCCATATAGATATCATTAAAGGCATCCAAACTTCTGGAGATAACCATTACCGTAACTACCAAAAGAATCAGTAATAGGCCCTTTCTAACAAAATCGGCATAATCCATATAAAGCCCACTTAATAAGTAGACAATAACAAGTGGTATATAATGAATTACCATATGGAAAACTTTCCTTTTATAGAAAGCTTCATCTTTAGTTGTTTTGGTTTTGAATACAAGTTTAGATACTGCTTTAAGAATAACTTTTTTTCCTATCCAATTACTGATAAATGCTAGAAACAGCACTATGACAGTTAGAAAAAGGTAGTAGGTTAGAATAGAAATCTCCTCTGAAACACCCAGTGTTTTTTCCAGATAGCCGGTAATTAAATCAAACATAGTAGCTCCTTCAAATTCTGTATTTTTTATGTAATCCCATTATAACATTTCTAATGAAATTGAAAAACCCTCATGGCTATGCTATAATTTTTTCAAATGGGGAAAAGGGAGATAAAAATGCCATACAGAAACGAATATTCAAAGGATTTAGACCAAAAGAATCCCACTAAGAATACAGAAATTCTTTTTAACGAAATCAAAGAGTCTACAAATATCTATACTTTTTTACAGGAAAATACAGGTTCTTTTAATAACATGACCTTTGGAACCTATCTAACAAGTCTGCTGGAAAACAAGGGAATTAAGAAAACTTCACTCTTATATATTACAGGGCTTTCCAAGTCTTTTATTTATGCTATCCTGAAAGGCGATCGTATACCGTCAAGAGATACAGTGATAAATCTTGGCTTTTGTATTGAAGCCAATTTAGAGGAAATGCACCACCTACTGAAATATAGCGGCCACATGCCCCTCTATGCCAAAGATCACAGAGATGCAATAATGATTTTCGGCATAAAACAAAAGATGTCATTAACCAAAGTCAACGACATCTTATATGATCTAAATATTGAAATGATTGGATGGTAATTACTCGCCACCACTTACATGTTCATGGTCTTTCAAATGATCTGAACAATATTCGTAATAACCATCACATTTGGAACAGTATCTAAACTCCAAATTTGGGTCGTCAAGTTCTGTCCTGCCACAAACATGACATTTATGCCTATGTTCTGTGGCTGTTTCCATGCCTCTTCTATAATGGTTCATTCTGGCAGCACTCTTAGCCCTTGTTGCTCTGGACTTAATCAAATCTTTTCCGAAGAAAATCAAGTAATTTCCTACTCCAGCAAGAATACTTACCTTTGTACTCATGCCACCCATTAGAAAGGCAAATAAAGTAAATCCAGCGGAAACATAAGCCAAGTACTTAATCTTAATAGGAAGAATCATATACAAATGAATGACATGATTTGGGTATAAGGTTGCAAATGCAAAAAACAAGGTTAGATTCAAATATGCTGAAGTTGCTACAACAGAGATACCAGTGAGGAAATATATAGCAAAACTTGAGACAATAATCAGTACAACACCTAAAAAGTAATATACATTGAACTTAAAACTTCCCCATTCATGCTCAAGGGTCATTCCCATTCGATAATAAAAGAGAAAGACAAAGACAGCGAAAATAATACTGTTAGTTGGCGGAATCCCAAGGAAGGTAATCAATCGCCAAATCTGTCCCTGCATAACATAACCAGGTATCAAGGTCAATTGACTGGTTAATCCTCCGCTGGTCAGCAAATCAAACACAAAAACAATAGCTCCAGCGAAAACAATATACTGCATTAAATTATGAATGGCATAGCGTCCATACTTTCGTTCAAGTTTGTCAAGAAATCTCATGTCGGTATCACTTTCTATTACATTTTACTCTATCGATAATACACCTTAACGATTACTTATTCAAAAAAATCGTCATCATCATCTACTGGTGCAAAAGCATCAAAGGCGTCATCCTTGACGTAATCATCAATAGCATTGTCCAGTTCCTCTGCTGCTTCATCAAGGGCTTCTGCAGCTCTCTTTACATCTTCGTCAAGACTTTCTTCTACAGGTTCCTCTGACTCTTCAGGTTGAAAATCGAATTCGTCACTTGGAGCATGAGTCTCTGAATCCCCCATGTCACTAAGGAAAGGATCCTCTTCAAACTCACTGGCAGCCTCTTCAACTACTTGAGAAAAATCACTGGTCATATCAAGGTCCTCTGCAACTTCCTCTGCTACTTCCTCTGCTACTTCCTCTACAACTTCCTGGAAAGTCTCTTCAGCAACATCTTGAGACGCTGCTTCATCGATGGTTTCCTCTTCACTTGCTGCTTCTTCACCGACCTCGTCTTCAGCCTCATGATCGCCGCAACAGCAAGACTCATCGTTGCAAGGTTCCTTATCATCACAGTCTTCATCGTCACAGCAGCAAGTATCATCACAACAGCAACCACCATCCAAGTCATTGATGTTATCAGTCACTTGTATACCTGATGCAGTAGCATTGTAATTAATATATAAAGTCTTAGTTTTTTCAGTATCTTCATCTTGGTCAACAGATATACCACTGGCATTGTTGGTTCCTTCAAGGACAACCTCAACATCAGAAGGGATTAATATCTTTACGCCTGAGCATAAAGCATAAATATCAAGGTATACCTCATCTTCTGTAAACTCAACATCGCTTAAGTCAATCATAACTCCTGAGAACATGGCAGCAATTGCCTCACCATCGAATTCGTCGTACTCATATCGCTGACCTTTGAAAATGGAAACCTTATGATACATGGACTTGATCGTATCATATTTCTTGTATATCCAAGCTCCTGTTCCAACAAGTGCACTTAATGCTACAAATTTACCAAGTTTATTCTTAGCCATTATTCATCACCTCGTCCAATCTCTATCTACATTACGGACAAAAAAACAACGATTGTCCCTTTCCTTTATCAATATTCATTATATCATAAAAACTAGGCGAAAATATTATATTTTTATTAAGGTTATGCCGGTTTTTTTAACAAAACGTTCATTTTTTTGACACTCTCCCGACCTCATAAACAAGGTCTTTAGAATCCGTATTGTTCCATAAATTCATGGACAGTTTCAATGTAGTCATGGGTGTGATCCACATATGAAGAGGCGTGACCTGACCCTGGAAAAACCTTAATCATCTTTTTATCTTCTTTAGCATTGTAGAGATCATTCACCATATCTGTCGGTACATAATGATCATCTCCGCCATGCATGAAAAGAATAGGTATCTGAAGATTTTTGACAGATTTCAAAGGACTCTCTTTCTTGAAATCAAAACCATACATTTTCATTGTCATCTTGTTGGCTATATAAAGAAATGGAAATGCCGGCAATCGGTGTTCTTCTTTCAAGCGAACCTTTAACTCATCAAAAGCAGTGGAAAATCCACAGTCTTCTACGACAAAATCCACCTCAGGAGCGACCCCCGCTACCATTAATGCCGTAGATGCTCCCATAGATTCACCATGAAGTCCAATGGTGATGTCTTTACCGTCAAGTTCTATCGCATACTCCACCATTCTTTTGCCATCCATTTTTTCAAAGACGCCTAAAGAAGTAAAGTCACCACCACTTAGTCCATGATTTCTATGATCATAAACCAGAACGTTATAACCTCGATTATAGAATATCCGTCCATATTTTATGGATGACCATATACTGGCAGTAATACCATGAATAATGATGGCTGTTTTTTTTGCCTGGTTAGGAAAATAAAAGCCGTGGAGCTGGTATCCAAAGTAAGAATCAATATTGAATTCTTCTTTTTTTATACGATGGAACCATTCCTCATCCAGTCTGCCTTCTTTTATTTCATTATGATAATGGTCATGATAATCTATTGTTGTGGGATGGATAACAGTTTCTGCCAGTTTATAACAGGCAGCCATGACTCCTGCAGTTGCCGCAATAGCGCTGACCCCCACTGATGAATAGGCAATTATTTTATCTCTTTTATTCACTCTCTAACTCCTGTCTCCCATTAATAGCCAGCCTAACGGCTTCATAGCCACCATTATATATACCGATGGAATGGGCTTTTTTGATATTATGACACATTTCTATACAAATGTCATTATCTTGAACCATAAGATCAATCATCTGCTTGGCAAGTCCCAGATTTTCACATTCCAACGTCCCATCACCTATTTCAGAAGCCCGTAGTGCTCCATATGCTTCGTGACCGCCTACTCTTTTTATTAAGAGCTTAGGAATTGGATAAAAGCTTAATTCACTCGGTTTTGTAACCAAAACATCAGAAGCGCGCATGAGTAAATTTGTGGAATATACAGCTTGAAATATATTGTCGTGATAAAAAACATGGATGCCTTGAAGATCACCATCAATCCCTGATTCTGCAAACCTGGCCGTTTCATCCCAGTCATTAAAATGAAGCTTTGCGCGACTAAGTTTTGGAATAGATGCTTTCATCTCTTCCCATACTTTGGAATGATCACCGATATTAATCAAGAGCACAGCTTTTTTAGCTTCAATCAATGGCAAGAGGTGATTAATGATGCCCGCAATCATGTCTTTTTGAGCTCCTGCTCCACCGACTGTCAATAAGAACCTTAAAGGTTGGTCTTTTTTCCGTCGGTCTATCCTTCTTTGACAATCCTCGTCAATATGTTCAACCAGTTCATGATCCACATAGTGTCCTACATAAGCAATATCCTTCTTATCCATGGGCTTACATATGTTCTTTCTGTTCATTCCCTTTAAAGTACGGTATCCAAAATACGAACTAGGTGTCTGCACCGTATGTATAGCCCCCTCAGACAAATGCAGGGCCATTGGCCAGTTATCCGGTATAACATTAACAACATTGGTCATCCCACCGTGTAAGGCGGCCTGTGAAGGCCATACGTGGGTCGCAACATAGGGAAGGGACTTGGGAATAGCCTTATACAAGGGAGCCATTAACCGAGTCATTTCCTGGTCCGTCATATTATAGGCGAGTTTTTTAAATCCTTCAGAATTTAAAGGTTCCCAATAGAAGCGGTTAAATATGGCATACTTATCCGAGAGTCTGGATCCTAGCGAGTATAAACCATTCAGATGATTAATGATTCTTCCACCAGTGGTTTCCCTAAAAGAATTTAAATCCATCCAATAGGGTGTATAGCCAAGATGGTTGGCGCAGGAAGCAATGGCCATGGATATTCTATAGTGGCCATAACCCATTCTAATATTTCCTACAATTAGACTTTTGGGATCAAATTCAATACTTTTTTCCAAGTCACTTTGATGGGCTTCCTGAATGAACAATTCTTTGATACCTAAATAATCAAACAGACTTTCGTTCTTCATAACTCCATAGCTAAAATCAAGGTTTGAACCATCACCAAACCGCTTCATAAGCCTGGTCTTGTTTCTAACAGCTTTTTTCATATCCCTTTTACCTAGCTCATTACCAAAAATAAAATTTCCTTCTGACATACGATCCTCCTATAATTCATAGTCGACTAGCCAACACAGGCTTGCGACCGGACTATTATGATAGTCAATATGAGTAGCTCAAGGGCCAACTCCTATATAATATTGGGATTCTATCATGTGAAAGAAGAATAATTTTATAAAAATTTCTTATTTCTTAAAATATTTTACCTTAAAAATAAGGCCTTATAAAATTCTAGGCCTTATTTACAAAATACTATACAATTTAATCTTGCAGCTTCTCGATAAGCTCTTCAAGTACTTGATCAGCAACTTCATGATTGACCTGACAAGTACCAGCATTCATATGTCCTCCGCCACCATACGACAACATAATTTCACCGATATTGACTTTACTTGATTTATTAATAATTGACTTGCCGACAGTGAACACCGTATTCTGCTGTCTAAAGCCCCAGATTTCTTGAATGGAAATATTGGTTTCTGGAAATAATGCATATTTCACAAATCGATTGCCAGGATAAATAGTTTCTTCATCCTTAAGTTTTACAATTAAAACATTTCCGTGAACTGTGGCATTATCGCGGATTTGCTGATAAAACTTGTCCTTGTAGCTAAAGAAAAGTTCTACCCTTTCTTTGACATCTGCAAGTTCAAGAATTTCTTCGATACTATGATCTTTACAGTAGTCAATTAAATCCATCATCAGATTATAATTGGAGATGCGGAAGTTTCTAAAGCGCCCCAGTCCGGTCCTTGCATCCATGAGAAAACTGAGTAGCACCCAGTCCTTAGGATTCAGAATTTCATCTTCTGTAAACCAGGCTGCATCTGCCTTATCAACAGCTTCCATCATTTCATCACTGATCTGAGGGAAACGACCTTTTCCGCCATAATAGTCATAAACAACTCTAGCTGCTGAAGGAGCATCAGGATCAATAATGTGATTATCATGTTTACCGGTACGAATAGTTTCGCTCAAATGATGATCAAAAGCCAGTCCAATACCTTCTACATAAGGTAGATTCGTTGATATATCTTGGCTGGTGACTTCAATTTTACCATCCTGCATATCCTTTGGATGAACGAATTTTATATCATCAATCAATTCCATATCTTTTAGTAAGACAGCACATACAAGGCCATCAAAGTCACTTCTTGTTATTAAGCGTTTTTTATCCATATAACTCTCCTTCTATGGCGCATATTCCGTGTATAGTTCTACTAAAATTCTATCATAAGGAGAATAAGCTTGCTATAGGACTTTCAATAATTCAAAAAGTATTCATAAAAAGAACATATAAAGGACAAATGAATCCTATTTTTGAAGCTTATCTTCATACTCAGTTTCTTTAAAACCAACAAGAATCTGGTTTTCAGAAACATAAAGGGGACGTTTGATTAACATACCTTCCTGGGCTAACATCTGAGCAGCTTCCTCGACACTTAAAGTCCCTAAAAGCTCTTTAAGATTTCTTTCTTTATAAATCTTTCCAGAAGTATTAAAAAACTTCTTTACTTCCAGTCCAGATTCCTTCATGATTTTGACAAGTTCTTCTTCACTGGGTGTTTCTTTTGTAATATCTTTCACCTCAAGATCTATTTGGTGGCTATCCACCCATTTAAGAGCCTTTCGGCAAGTAGAGCACTTAGGATATTGATATATAGTCGCCATTAGAATAATCCCTCCTCATGCTCTCTCAGCAAGTTTTCAATTCTCGGTGTACACCGTCTTCCCTTGCAGGGTCCAGAACCTGCACCAGTTTGGTATCTGACTGCCTGGAGCGTCGTTGCACCTTCCTTTATAACTTTCTTCATTGTTGCTTTATTAATAGATTTGCAAATACAAATCTTGGTATATTTATCTTTTACTAATTGTTCTATATCGGACATACTAACACCTCGCTTTTTTTATATACAAAGTATAGCAAAGAAAAGACCATCTGCCAAGTAGATAATAATAATTATTATTTAGAAATTATTACACCTATAAAAGCGTCGTAAATAAAGGCAACTCTTATACTTGAGCTGCCATTTCTTCCCTTTTCAAATCTTCATAAAACTCAGGCTTTTTATCCAGGATAATTGAGGACTCCTCTACGCCATTATCTTCCAGGTACCTATAAACATCAATAATAAATTCATCCGATCCAATGATATAATAGTAGCCCTGTCCCTTAAGGTATGAGGTTCTTGCTTCCAGTCCCTTATAAAAATCTTCCCTATTCTTAACAAATGTATAGGCAAAACCCTTATTCCTGGTCTTGGTATCTATCCATTCATCTTCAAAAAGGTTCGGCAAGGATGAATCAATATTTATCACATAGACATCTTCTATTCCTTGTGCATTCCGGTTTATTTCATAAACCATTGGTCTGGCTGTTGCCTGTCCTACGCCTTGGGTAATGATTGTGATCCCTTGTCCATCTCTCTTTAACGTTAAGCGACTGCCAATTTTAAAGAGAAAATATCGATCACCTGGTTTGGAGTCCTTCATAACCTTTTTAAAATCACTACAGTTTTCCTTGATACGTGTGGTTATCTTAACCCTATTCTCATCAGGCATGGACATAATAGTAAAATGTCTGACATTTACCTTCTGCCACCATCCCATTTCATCGTCAAACCTATCCAGGGCGAGATGTGTATGAGCTCCTTCTGACCAGGTGACTCCTTCAGGCATGGAATACTCAAAAGTATAGACCTGGTCTTTCTCTTTTTTTATACTTAACAATTCTATAGGATAAACGGTATAAGCCTTACTAAACTTCAATAAAAACAGCTCCTTTCACTAACTGATAATCGTTCTCATTATCATAGCATAGGAGCTGAAATATGTCCAGTTGTTATTTTTCAGTTACTTGTCAGTAAATCACTTCCACTTAAGCTCCGGCTTGATAAGTACGTCCCAAAGCTTTACCTGCAACCACTACTTTGATAGACGCACACAAGATCTTTATGGCCATTTCCAATTCTTCAATAGGCGGAAAAGTCGGTGCAATTCGAATATTACTGTCATTGGGGTCTATCTTATATGGATAGGTTGCTCCTGCTCCGGTTAAAGTCACACCGGTAGCCAAACACATGTTAACGACTTCTTTGGCACATCCTTTAGGAAGGTCAAGGCTGATGAAGTATCCACCCTTAGGTTTAGTCCAGGTCGCTATACCATATTGGCCCAATTCTTCTTCCAACATTTTGTCAACCAGCACAAACTTAGGTGCGATGATTTCAGCATGTTTATCCATATGAGACTTAATGGCCTGAGCAGAAGGAAGAAACCTTGCATGCATCAACTGGTTAACCTTATTATGTCCAATGGTCTGAAAACCCATCTGTTCTCTAAAGCGATCTGCATTACGTTTACTAGATGCCAACATACCAACACCAGCTCCTGGAAATGTAATCTTACTTGTTGATGTAAACATAATGATTCTATCTTCTAAACCATACTTTTTGGATTCAGCAAATATATCCATTAGCTGTTCTCCACTTTCATAGAGATCATGGACTAAATAAGCATTGTCCCACATAATGGTAAAATCCTTGGCAGCAGTTTCCAGCCTTGCCAATCGCTGTACAACCTCATCTGAATAAGTGATACCTGTTGGATTGGAATACTTGGGAACACACCATATCCCTTTAATAAGCGGGTCTTTAGAAACTAGAGCTTCCACTTGATCCATATCTGGTCCATTATCATCCATTTCGATATTTATCATTTCAATGCCAAGTGCCTGACAAATTGAGAAATGACGGTCATACCCCGGAACCGGACATAGAAACTTCACTTTATCTTCCTTATTCCATGGTCGCTCACTGTCAGCCATTCCAAACATCATTCCACGGACTAAAGTATCATACATAAGATTCAAACTGGAATTACCTCCAATAATCATCTCATCTTTTTCGACCCCTAGAACCTCGGCAAAAACAGTTTTCAATTCATCAATTCCATCCAGAATACCATAATTCCGATAATCAGATTTTATGGCAAAATCAATAGACCCATCTATCAGCCCATCTGAAAGGTCTATTTGTTCTTTGCAAGGTTTACCCCTTGCCATATTCAATTCCAGCTTCATCGCCTGGTACTTTTCCATCTCTTGAGATACTACTTCGTACAGGTCTTTAACTGCGTCCTGGCTCATGCCTTTAAAAAATTCCATGACTACCTCCTTGGAACCTGTCATCTTCCTATATAATACACAGGTTTTGCAAGATAATCAACCAAAAATTTCATTTTCGAAAATATTTTCATCATTTCGATGAACAATAGTACAATATTTGAAAGATTTTTGGATAATAATTTCTTTTTGCCTTTTTTTATGGTTAAGAACACATGATTAAGCCCCTGACTTAACTTTTGCAATGAAAATTTCAACTAAATCCGGGTCAAACTGAGTACCTGCATATTTTCTAAGTTCGTCAAAGGCTTCCCTTTTTGACAGATGGCCTTGACGATATGGTCTTTCAGAAGTCATGGCATCAAAGCTGTCTGCAATGGTCACAATCCTGGCCAAAATTGGTATTTCATTCCCTTTAAGCCCATAAGGATATCCATTGCCGTCATAACGTTCATGATGATGAAGGATAACCTGTTTAGCCATCTTCATACCAGGAAGTTCTTCAACAATATCATAGCCGACCTGTGGATGGGTCTTAATTAAATCGAACTCATCATTAGTCAAACGACCGGGTTTATTAAGTACTTCTTCCTTGATGCTAATCTTACCTATATCATGCAGGGTAGCACCAAATCGAAGTTCCCTGATCTGACCACTTGTCAGTTCAGCTTCCTCAGCAAGCATCAGGGCGTAGTCCCTGACTCTGACACTGTGATTGCCGGTATAGGAATCTTTAGCATCGATAGCCTTTGCCATAAGTACAATCGTAGTATAGTAATTGCTTTCCAACTCCATATTTAGGGACATGATTTCCTCTTCACGTATTTCAACTTTTTGGCTCATGGTTTTAACACGTTCATATAGGTTGTCAAACTCTTCATACTTGAAGTTTTTCTCTTCCAGTTCATATTCACCTGCTGAAATCCGGTTGGTAGCCTCATCTAAGGAAAGGATATACCTATTGACTTCTCTCAGTTTCCTTCCTAAGAGCAAACCAAATATTGGTATAACCAAAAGAAAGAGAAGAACATTGGACAATATCGCCTGCAAAGTACCATTTGCCAGATAATTGCTGTTATGATAATAAATAAGATACCAATCTGCTTCGTCAACATATTCATAATGCATGACCGACCGTAATCCATGATATACGACAGTTGCATTATTCTCTATGTTACCAGATCGGATTTCATTGATAAAAGGATCCTTTGCTCTTTCCTCTACCAAACCGTAATCTGTATGACCAATATAATATCCTTTTTCATCAACAAGGCCGATTTCTCCTTCACTCAAGTTTATTTTTTCTATAAGATCCTGAAACCTGGACAAATCCAAATATCCAATTAAATATCCGTCTTTTACACGTTTGGACAAGTAAATGGTCGCCTCTCCCAAATACGAATCCAGAATCACTTTTCCTAGAACCTCATCCTCATTGGAATACCTTATATCCTGAAAAGCATCATTCTGACTCATATCCAAACCAATCAAGTCCTCCGTGTATGGAAAACTGTCAATAACTTTACCCTTATCATCTATAACATTGACATGCTCCAGATATGAAAAATGATTAAATATCTGACCAATGTTCTGACTATCCATACCTTCATCAATGAGTTCTTGGATTGCTGTCAATTCTGAAACAGGATGTTCCACATAATGAAGGGTCTCAATATGCATGACTTGCAAGGTGTCCCTTGCTTTTTCTATAATTGATTCTTTAACATTTCTTTGTGAAATCAATATAATGGTCAGCACAACAAAAAACATAGTTATTAAAGTAAATATTAAAATGTTGGATAATAAGTCTCTTGACAGCTTTTTCTTTTTCATCAATTAGTCTCCACTCATATAACTTCTACCATTCTCTGAAAGGTACAAACACTCCATCTCTAAGTTCTATTAGCATATAGGACTTATTATTGTCACCATATTCATCAATATCAAAACTTTCAAACAAACCTTCAAAGGTTTGTATACTTAGGATTCGTTCTTTAACATCCCTTGGCGAAAATGAATCTGCTTCCATTAAACTTTCTCCCAGAACAAGGGCAGCATCATAGGCCAGACGAGAAATAAATGATGGCTCAGCACCATATTCTGCCTCGTAGGTTTCGTTGAAGACCTGAAGTTTTTCCGGTTCTTCTTCAGGCTCAAACAATGCTATAAACTTGGTACCTTCTACATATTGTCCACCATTTTCTATAATATCTTTCGTCATAGACCAAGAGACTGAATAGGTTTCAATGGCCGGATTTGAAATCTTTATCCTCTGAATGATAAAGGCCGTATCAACTGCAGATGATAACAAAAAAACTTCTTTCGGCTCAAAGAATAAAATATCATCGCTGACATCTGCCAGTTCATCTTCTGAAGAATCAAAAGGTATAAGAGCTTTAATACTTCCACCTTTACTTTCAATACTGGTTTTTGCAGCTTTAACGACACTTTCTGTATAGGCTAGATTGGTCGTGTCATAAACAATGACCAAATCTTCCATATTCTTAAACAATGCATACTCAGCAAACAGTTTTCCCTGTTCGGAACTAAGCGGTGCTGTCCGAATAATATAATCATCTTTTTCACTTAGAAGTTCTGTACTCATTGACGGCGAAACAAATAGAAGCTGATCACTGTTGGATTCCAGTAAGGTTCCTGCCTTATTGCTCAAGAGATCACCAATGACAAAATGGACATCCTCCTCGAGAAACTCTTTATGAGCAGCTAAAGCCGCATCATCATCTCCGCCATGGTTCTTAACGACAAGTTCAACCATATGACCATTTATACCGCCATCTTCATTAATCTGTTTAACATATAATTCAACACCGTTTCTGGCATCAAAAGCCAGCTGGGACTGACCACCTGACAATTCACCGATAAACCCAATCTTAAGAGGTTCTTTAGCGCATCCCGATAAAACAAAAGCGCTTATGACAAGTCCAAACAAAAAAACTGAACTTCTCTTCTTTATATTCACCTTATTCATTCCACAAAAAAAGTTCTTCAATTTTTCCTCCAATCAAAGAAGCCCCACAACAACATTTTACCATAAGTTGCAGGGCTATGCCAAAAACAATTACTATATAAGCTCTTCCTTTATTTGGCCATCTTCATAAAAAATAGATTTACCGCCTCGATGACTGTCTTTGATTTCTAAATGTTTACCTAAAAGATCAATTTCCACATGGGAATGAAGTTCTTTATTAACCCTGACTTCCCCAGAACCTTTGGTTTTAAGGTATGACATCACATATTTCTGAGTCTTGTAAAGCTGGTCTAGTTTAGCCTTGTATTCCAAAACTTTATCAAATAATCGATCAACTTCCGGATCGAACTGTTTATCTCCAGATTTTGATTTTTCATATTTCTTGGTATAATCTCCAATCTTACCCTTAACCAAATCAATGGCTTTATATATTGAATCATATTCTTCTTTCATTAATTCCTGATCAAAACCTTTTACTTTTATATGGGTTTTCGTACCTGAAGTTGAGCCCAGTTCTGACACAACAACTTTCGTATTAACCTCAGTCTCTCCACCAATAAGCTGGCTGCTGGTTGATTCAAAAACCACTTCTTTGGCCTGAATATTGCAGTTCATGGCGTAATAACCTATGTTGACCTGGTTGTCGCATATAATTGTACAGTCATTGGCAAACTTAATGTAAACATTACCTTTTGCCTTGATAACCGCCTTATGCTTTCCAGCTATGCCTCCACGTATATATACATCACCATTTCTACTTTCAATAAGCTGACAGGCTCCAACCCCCATACTTCCAAGAATCTGGATATTCTCATCTGCAACTACACTAAAATTATCTTCGATGCTTTCTTTCACATCCACGTAGCCATTGAAATCAATATTACCGGTTCCAAAACCAACGGTTCCATCGACTTCAATATAATTCTGGACCATTACGCTCTCGCCAACAAAAACAACAGCTCCGTCCCGTTTGGCTCGTAATTCTGTAACTGTACCGTCTTCATTCATGATTTCACTAACAGACTTTTCGTCATGTTTCAATGGTATCTGTTTACCATAATGAGCTGGAAGCAAATTCCCAAAGATATCCATGCCATCTCTTCCATCAGTCGGTTCAATCCGTTCTCCAAGCCAATCACCTTTTGATACTTTATTAATAACATTTAACTCATAATGATCAACACCACCTTGAGTTTCAAGTTTCGGCTTCACATCCATTAGCTCATATGGCTTTATAATTGCATCATCACCGTTAACCGGCTCGATACCTTTTGCTATGATAAACTTCCTGTCAGCATCAATAACAATCTTATCGTCATCAATAACACCATAGACAACACCCTTTTCTGTCATCTGCTTTTTAATGACATTTAGTAAAAGTCCTTGGTCTACCTGGTCCAAGGTTTCCTTACTAACCATAACTTCACCATAGGCTTCAAGTTTATCATCAGAAACAGACATCACAATTATAGGACAGTAAGTACCTATCTCAACTTCTGTTCCCATTACATTTTTGATTGCAGCAGAAAGGGCAACAATCTTTGTTATTTTTACGCGGCGCAAACCGGCTAGAACCTCAGCGTTAAAATTGTTGATGTCATAGCCGTCTTTTTTTACTTTTATATAAACAATACTATTTTCTTGTAAAAGGTCAAAATAGTCATTTTGAAAAATAATCTCCATCAGCGACCTCCAAAAGCATTACGTATAATTTTTGAACACACCTTTATTATAACATATAAAAAAAAATAGGCAAACTTTATAAAAATTCGCCTATTTCCAAGTATTTTATCGTAATGAATTGATAAATTTTATATTCTACTTACTTCCTAGGATACGGATTTGTTTTTTTCCTTATAGCCATTAAGTATAAACAACAAACCACCTGCAACAAGAATTACACCAAGTGTAGCTGATATATTTATACTGGCTATGATGTTACCGACTAAGAAGACACCACCTATTCCACCAACAATGCCGGCTGCTATTAAAACCCCGGAATCCTGTTTGTCAAATATATAGAGTTGGAGCAAGCCAATAGCCGGAGCCAATATAAAGAGTGGCCAGGTAACAGCCATAAGATGCCAGCCAAAAATCACATTAAGAAGAAAATTAACACCAATCGTAATCAGTATACCTGCCGGAACTAGGAGTCCTGGTTTGGCTCCCTCTCCTCTAAAGTATGCAAATTCAAAAGAAAAGCCAACTCCAAGTATAATCAAAGGCCACAAAACGTTCCATACATTAATACTGACTAAACCAAAATTACCAAGTAGCAACCATCCTCCAACTAGAACAAGGATGAAACCAGTAAGATTCTTTTTATCCATATTCATAAACTCCTTTCGAGATAACTTATTTGTTAGTCTTATTCTATCGGAGTTTTACTAGATTCCTCTGCATATTTCATAAGAGTTTGATTAGAACTTGACTCATACAATTTTAATCTTTCTATAAAGAGATTCAAACACCTAGAGTGCAAAATATATAACCAAAGATGTCAAAGAAAGTACTGAAGTAATTAATAGGATAAAAGCTGTCACAAACCGATCATGGAGCCCCATTTTACGCAAGCGGTAATGAAGCTGTGTATCATCAGCTTCATAAGGCTTTTGTTTACGCATGATACGGCCGATTACAACACCAATATTATCAAAAATTGGGACGCCAAGAGCCATAACCGGTACTGCAACTGATATAACTGTTGCCTGTTTAAAAACCCCAACCAGGGATAGTACAGCTATGATATATCCTAAACCTGTCGCCCCAGCATCGCCCATGAGTATCCTTGAAGGATATAAGTTGTGTCTGACATATCCAATACAAACACCAACCAAAACAGTCGTTATCATGACCATATCTGATGCCTGCTGGCTAATGGCAACAATCATCAAGGTTGATGCCACAATTGCACAAACACCACCTGCTAATCCATCAATCCCATCAATAAAGTTAATGACATTAATAAGCCCTACTATCCAGAAGATGGTCAAGAAAAAAGCAACCCATCCTGTAAAATTAACTATCTGTCCATTAAAGGGATTTGTAATAACGGCAAACTGAATTCCCTGGTAATATACCAACACTGCTGAAATAAAATGAACCAATAACCTTGGACCTACCGGAAATATCTTTCCCTTGATCTTAAAATAGTCATCTATAAAACTTACAGTAAACAAAAGCAGGCCACCAACCATAACAAGGGGTGGTATAAGCCACTCTCCCTTGGCAAAACTCATAATGATAACAGTACACCAAAAAATACCGAAGACACCTATTGATGCCGTGTAAGGCTTGGGTTCCTTATGTATTTTTCTCTCCAGATCAGGATTTGGATGCTCTTGGATATCAAATCTTTTAGCAATATAAATCAGGCCTTTCATTGATAGAGATGTTATGAGGTAAATAATGATGAACAGCCATATGTTTTTCATTGGTTTGTCTCCTTCATTTTAATGTATAGGTAATACATGCTCACGCCTTCTTATCTAATTTTATCAAGAAACTTTCTGCTTCTAATCATAATCAAACCTATTAGAATTAACATCATATTTATGACAAGAGGAATCAAAACTGACATCCTAATTTCCGATGGAAGGATATTTAGATCTAAAGTCATTATGTTTATAATTCTTGCCGGCATAACAACCAATGATTCGATGATAAGATAAGCACCAAATATCTTAAATCCAACATCTAATAAGGCTTGATTATCCACATGTATCTCTGGAATGTTATCAGGTTTAGCCCCTACCAGGACACTTGTTATTCTTTCACTGAAGAACCACAGAAAAGCCCCTATAACCATATGAACAAGAAATATGACGATAAAAGATACATATGTCATTTTATTAGGATTCATATTTACACTTAAGTCAATCATGTTCATGGCATAATGGCTACCTGAAATAATCCCTTTGACCACTATCACTAAGCTAATTATTCTGATTATTATGTTTACAAGATTTTTCATTTAACTCCCACTTCCTTAGATATTTGTATATAAATGATTTCTTTGTTTATCTATAGATTTCTTAAGGTATCATTTTAGCAATATCCCTTAAACACATTCATATAAAACGCCAAATAACCATGCAACTTAATTTTTAGTATTATCCTTTCTCAATAATGAATCCAAATACTTTCGATCACACGTTCTTCCAGCTCATCACCCTGGCTTAGCCTAAAGGATATATTCTCATTCTCGGTTAACTGATAGCAAACTTCTCCCCACCAATGATTGTCTGATTCTTCATAGTTCAAAGTAAAGTAATCCAGGACTTCTTTTGCATTATCACCAACTTTGTAACCACAGTTCAGTGGAAACTGCGGCGAATTAGTTCTGACCAACCATGTTCTGAAATACTCATCCGGAAAAACATCAATAGATTGGTCCCCACTAAACACACGATTATGTCCACCTTTTGGATCTGACGCTTCATCATTGAAAATATAGATTGGACCATTTTCATAAAGCATCACATAATCCCTGTCAAGAATACCGATATATTTCTCTATTCTGTCACCTAACTTGAATCCACCTAAAGCTTCAACTGTAACAGGCAATTCATCATCAACAACTTCAGACAAGGCGGAATATTCTACAAAGCCCACAACCAATCCCGAACTACTGAACATCACCATTCCCCATTCTTTCCCTTCACAGTCCACTACACCACGGCAGTTAACCACCATTTCTATTGACGCCTCATTCATATCCAATAAATTCTCCGCCGAAGCGCTTGGATATACCTTTATAGGGCTGCTACCATCATAGACTCTCAGGCCACTGAGTTCAGGATGCTTAAATATAGTATACTCCGGCAGCTTACTATTGTCCTGACTTAACCCTTCAAGAGAGTCTTTCAATTCATCAATAGCAATCTCTTTGTCCTGATTATCCGTTTTCAGGCTGATTATTTCCATATCATAAGGTGCCAGTAGTTTCATGGTTTCTATATCATAAATATTTTCAACTTTATCCTTACTCTCGCCTTCATTAAGCGAAACAAGACTCCACTTTCCATCTATACAATATAGAATTTCATAAACCATTCCACCGATACCACCACTTTTATTTTCATATTCTCCAAAATATCCTACTACATCTGTATTCTTGGCAGTGATTGAAAATTCCTTCTGTTCATTTGCTTCGAGTTGATAATTCTTCTCTATTCCTTCTTCGTTAAAAAAAGCAAAGACTCCTTTCTCCTCAGTGATATCTTCCCCTTTATGAGGAATGCGAATAGCAAACTCAACAGGTTTATCGGATTCATTCTTTAACTGAAAAACAGCATTGAAGTTCTCAACATAGTGTTTGTACCCTGAAAAGGTTAGTTGGTTCAACTCATCACTGATGATGCTTATTATATTAATAGGATTATCACTTACCTCTGCTATCTCCATACTAGATTCAGGACTGTTCTCAGGACTTTCTCCACTGTTGATATCTTCTTGCTCGGGTATGATACCAACATTATCACTGTCAATTATTTCTGCATTCCTTCCACATCCTGTGGTAAATTGGATCATTATTAAGTATACGACCAAATATTTTATAACTCTCTTCATCATTTGTTTTCCCTTCATCTCCTAATTCATGTAAGTTGTATCTTCATCTTCAATCTTATGCCTCACAGAAAGCCACTGTTCTATTTCTTTGGCTTCAAGGGTATTCGTTTTTTAGAATTCTTCAGCTGCATCAAGGAATACGAGTTCTAAAGCGTCGCTATACTCCGCTCCAGCTACTACTGCATGCTGTTCAGCTAAACATACTTCACTCTCAATTACAAGCACTTTAAGATACTCTTTTGAGTTTATCGTAACAAAATAACTAATCATAATAACTGCAATTACAGGAATATAAGTCGTAAGTACATTTATTAATGTCAAATCTCTGTCCAGTGTATATTCACCCCACTCCATCAGTATCCGCAAGCCTAATCCTACCGTGCATGAGAGCATTGTCAGAAATAAGACTTTACCCCAGTAAAGGCGGTATACTGCTGCAAATATTAATCCTATGAGTATACTTGAAAAAAGTAAAAAAAGGTTAAGTGAACCAGTTCTACAATACCTGATTGGAAACATAAACACTGCCAAATAGGTTAAAAAAATGGCGGCAATAAACTTAAATAATACTTTTCTTCTTGAGATAGCTATGATAAAATTAGCCATTTACTCCTCCTAAACTCAAACGCTTTGGTTTCCACCCTGACAAGCTCCCTCGTGCATTTATGTATGATGTTTAATCCACCATCAAGAACATGTAGGTCTCTTGATCTGTTTTGACAGTATACCGTGACTCTGTATACTCAGATTTTTTTAGGCTTCAATTAATTGCTCGACGCTACCCTTTACCATATTTTTTTCATTATCAGAAACAAATAAAAATAAGAGTTCTACCCAATAAGCCTATTTCTCCATGGTTTTATTTCTAGCCTTTTTTATTCAATTGTAAAATATGGGAAATCCACGATTTCTCCACCCATCTACTACATTTTATCATATAGAATCTCTTATCTCATCCTATAATTTCCTACAAATTTATTACAATTCTCATATTCATTATTCTGTAGTATCATCCCAATAATTTTCAGCCCATTTCAAAAGCTCACTGGTCCTTTCACCTATTGTTCTGATATCCTAATCCTGATACTCTAAAATCTTTTTGACTGCAAAAAAAGGAGTATCACTATACCCCTTCTTTTTACTAGAAACCATAAATTTTGAAGTTTCATACTTAAATAAATTGGAAGAATAACTAAGTTATAAAGCCTATTAGCATGAGAATGTAAGCTGCAGTGAGAGAAAAGCCATACAAGCGGCAGCTGTAGATATGATTTAAAAAAGTTTGTACCCAACTATACCCAAGATTTCCGAAAATGCAAAATGCCCTCAAGCCTCTATTTTCAAGGCTTGAGAGCACTTCTAATTGCTGGAGGTGAGGGGAATCCCTCCGCAAGAGTGCCACTGGCACTCTTGCTTTCTGGCCCCCTTCGATTGTAAACGCTCCATAGCCAGTACCTACCACTGACCATTTATTTTTGAGATAATGTTCTTATTACACTATGAGTCTTAAAAGTTTAGTACTAAACTTTTAAGACAAGTCAAAAGGAGAACAAGATGAAATCTCAAACAAGTATCGTTGCTAAACAAGTCCGCCTAAAAAAGTGGGCTGAACAGATTAAAGACTGCCAGGCTCGCCCTAAAGGGACCAATGTTGAAGACTGGTGTAATCTTCATGGTATATCAAAAGCCAATTATTACTATCGTCTTCGGTGTGTTCGGGAAGCATGCTTGGAACAAATCCAGCATCACCCTACAGAGTTTGTAGAATTATCACTACCTCAGCATACAACCAGGTTACCAAAAGTTGCTGTGCAAGAACCCATTGAAGCAAAGTCAGTAGCTATACTACACGGCCCCAATAACATAACCATTGAACTCTTATCGTCAGCAACACCAGATTTTCTCCATGCTATTATAGGAGCTCTTTACCATGTTGGATGATGGTCATGGCTTCAAGAAAATATATATAGCAACCGGTTATACGGATCTCCGTCGTGGCATTGATGGTTTAGCTGGTATTATTCGCTTTGAGTTCCAGCTGGATCCTTATGATAGAAATACCTTGTTTCTGTTTTGTGGCAGACGTACAGATCGTATCAAAGCATTACTTTGGGAGGGCGATGGTTTCTTGCTCTGCTATAAACGTTTGGAGATTGGAGCTTTTAACTGGCCAAGATCAGCTGACCAAGCAGTTGAAATTTCTGAAGACCAATACCGTATGCTTATGCAGGGTCTTGAAGTTATTGCTAAACGTCCCATTGTTAAGATGGAAAACCCTCCAACTATCATGTAAGTTTTTGTACATTTCGTAGAAAATAAAACCTGTTTATAAGTTCTAGAATCCTAAAAATCCTAAGATTCTGAAGTATTATCCACACATGATACCTTGAAAGAGGACATACTCACTCTTTGAGGTATCCGAACAAGCAACTGTGTGGATAACAGTGCTAATTAGTCAAATATCCTTGACTCCTTAGCATAGTTATCCACCGTCATAATGACGAAAGACGGATGACTGTATATTCGCCTAAAACCGCTGTATCTGCTATAATCAAGGCAATAAAGGAGCTTATGATTATGGCATTTAAATATACAGAAGAACAACTGAATACAATGGATAAGTCACTCCTCATCTCCCTCTTTCTTGGCCTACAAGATCAGCTGGATGTCCTGACAAAGGAGACTCAAGCATTGAATGATAAAATGCAGGTCATGATGGAACAAATGATTCTTGCCAACAACCACCGTTTTGGTAGATCCTCTGAGAAGATGGAAGATACCAGCCAAGTCATGTTTATGGAAGTGGATGGACAAATTATCTTCTTCAATGAAGCTGAAGCCGTCAGTGATCTGGATGCTCCTGAGCCTGATGATCTGGAAATCAAGCCTCCTCGAGGTAAGAAACGTGTTGGTAAAAAGGACCAAGATCTGTCTGGTCTGCACAAGAACATCATTAACCATTACATATCTGAGGATGAACTCGTGAAGGTCTTTGGTGAAAACGGTTGGAAACAATTGCCAGATGCAATCGCCAAACGATACAAATTTGTTCCGGCAAAGGTCGAGGTTGATGAACACCATATTGGTGTATACTCCAGCAAGTTTGATGGATCTATTATCAAAGCCAAGCATCCCAAAGGCTTGCTACATGGAAGTCCTGTATCAGCTTCACTGGCTGCAGCTGTTATGAATGGTAAGTATGTTAACGCAGTTCCTCTTTATCGGTTAGAACAAGAATTCCAGCGTTACGGATTGGCTATCACAAGACAGAACATGGCGAACTGGATGATTCGTCTGAGTGAGGAGTACCTGGGAATCATGTATGATTATCTTCATGACAAACTCTATAACTATCATGTCATACAAGCCGATGAAACTCCGGTTCTGGTAAATCGTGATGGTAGGTCAGCAGGAAGTAAAAGTTACATGTGGGTTTATCGTTCAGGTTTTATGTATAGGGATGAACAAATCATCCTATATGAATACCAGAAAACGAGGAATGCTTCACATCCCAGGACCTTCCTTAAAGATTTCTCCGGTATTTGTGTGACTGATGGCTATCAAGTCTACCACAGTATAGAGAAAGATATTGAAGACTTGATGATTGCAGGATGCTGGGTACATGCTAGGCGTCGCTTTGACGAGGCTGTCAAAGTAGTACCGAAAACCGGCCAAAAAGAAACCATGGCATATTTGATTATGAAGCAAATACAAGCCATATACCGGGAAGAAAACAAGTTAAAAGATCTTTCTTCCGGGGAGCGACTTAAGCAACGCCAGGTGATTATCAAACCCTTGGTAGATGCTTTGTTTGTGTTCCTGAAACAGAATGACCATCTTGTACCAAAAAACGGAAAACTTCGTGATGCATTAAAATATATATTAAATCAAGAACGTTATCTAAAAGTGTTCTTAACTGATGGTGACGTTCCAATGGACAATAATGCCAGCGAGCGTTCCATTCGAGGTTTTTGTATCGGTAAGAAGAATTGGCAAGTCATTGACACTATCCGAGGTGCAAACTCTTCTGCCATTATTTATAGTATAGCTGAAACAGCAAAAGCGAATAACTTAAAGCCATATGAGTACTTTGAATACTTACTGACTGAGATTCCTAAACATATGGAAGAAACAAGTAAGACCTTCTTGGAAGATCTGCTGCCTTGGTCGGACAAGTTACCGGAAGATATCAGAAAACCAAAGAAGTAAATAATTGGTCATGAAAATGACCATTTATTTATAGGGGTACTGGCTATGGAGCGTTTACCTTCGATTCTTTTATCTCCATAAGAAAAAAGGACCCGTACCTTGTACGAGTCCTTTTTCTATGGAGGTGAGGGGAATCGAACCCCTGTCCGAAAACCGATCCACCAGAGCATCTCCCATCACAGTCTAGTCTTTGACATTCCCTCTACCGCACGTTAGTAGACAAACTTACGGTTTTAGTAGCTTCATAAGGTCTATATCCACCGCAAAGCTTAAGTGGTATAGTTCCCCGCAAAGTCGATGCCAGGTTCCTAAACAGCGGGTGATCTAGGGCTGACACGCAGCACTAGGCTGCGAAAGCTAAATTATCTTCAGCGTTTAATTTAAAAGTCCGGCTTGATGACGCAGACTCCGGTTCTGCGGATGGCTTCTCTTGCTTCATGATCCCCGTCGAAACCAGTACACCCCCGTACTGGTCGAGCATATATGGTTACAGAGACTAATACAGGTTCTTGACCTTGAAATCTTTCTCTGCAGCTCTTCGTTGATCTTTTGCTGCAATCGCCTGACGCTTATCGTGGAGTTTCTTACCTTTACACAGGCCTATTTCCACCTTCATCAGACTCCCTTTTAAGTATACTTTAAGGGGCATAAGTGTGTATCCCTTTTGAGCAACTGCCGCTTCTATCTTGTTGATTTCGTATCGGTTCAGCAGAAGTTTTCTAGTCCTTAGAGGGTCTTTATTAAAGATGTTCCCCTGCTCATAAGGTGTGATATGCATATTGGTGACAAAAACCTCCCGGTTTCTGACTTTAACAAAACTTTCCTTGATGGAACCCTTACCCTGACGCAGGGACTTGACTTCTGTTCCTGAGAGTACGATACCACATTCAAAAGTCTCTTCCACAAAGTAATCATGGTAAACCTTTTTGTTGTTGGCAATCAATTTGTAAAGTTCTTTATTTTTCGCCATGGTATCACCTCCTCGTCCTGCTAATAATTACCGAATTGCACTCAGACACGTAAAATATATTATAGCACACTAAATAAAAAGTGCAAGGAATTTTCTTATATCAGATATTCATCTTCATCAAGATCGTCATATACCAATGAAAAGTCAATAGTTCTCATCCGTTTGTCAATAGACAGGACTTCAACCGTCAGAGTATCCCCCAACCTAAAGATACGGCCTGTCCTTTCACCAATAAGACACAGGGTCTTTTCATCATAATTATAGTAGTCATCATGAAGGCGAACCATAGGAATAAGACCTTCTACTGTATTGGGTAGTTCAACATAGATACCCCAATTGGTCAGACCAGAGATAACCCCTTTGAACATATGACCAACCTTGTCCTCCATATACTCACATTTTTTAAACTTGGAGACTTCTCTTTCAACTTCTTCAGCACGCCGTTCCAGTTTTGATGTATTATAAGCCACCTTGTCCAAAATATCTTCATAGTATTCATAGGCGTCATCATCAAAGAGTCCATTAATCACAGTTTTAATTATCCGATGGATTTGCAGGTCAGGGTACCGTCTGATTGGTGATGTAAAATGGGTATAAAAGTCTGTTGCCAAACCAAAATGTCCATCTGATGACGTGGTGTACTTCGCCTGTTTCATAGACCTAAGTGCCAGCCTTGAAATAATGGTTTCCTGTTCACTGCCCTCAATATCAATAAGAAGTTTTTGAATTTCTTTCGGATGTGGCTCATGGCCCTTCCCTTTTATGCTGTATCCATAGTTATGGATAAACTCAGCCAGATTACGGATTTTTTCCGGATCCGGGTCTTCATGAGATCGATAAAGGAAGGGGATTTCCTGCCAGTGAAAGTCCTCTGCAATGGTTTCATTGGCTAAGAGCATAAACTCTTCGATGATCTTCGTTGCGATCGATCTGTCATAGGGTTTAATCTCCATGATACGGCCATCTTCATCCAGAATAAATTTTGCCTCAGGAAAATCAAAGTCAATTGCTCCTCTGACTTCTCTTCTTTTCTTTAAAATACCTTGAAGTTCTTCCATTAAGTAAAAAAGATCTAAGCAGTCTTTATAACGCTCTTTTAAATCCTTATCATCATCAACCAGGATTTTTGCTACATGATTATAGGTCATTCGTTCATTAACACAGATAATAGACTCTACGACCCGGTGTCCAACTACTTTTCCACTATTATCTACAGACATGATGCAGGAAAGGGCAAACCGGTCTGTACCTGCATTAAGAGAGCATATACCGTTAGATAAACGATGGGGCAGCATTGGTATTACCCGGTCAACCAGATATACACTGGTACCTCGTAGAAGGGCTTCCTCGTCCAGTTTAGACCCCCTCGTAACATAATGGGTTACATCGGCGATATGTACGCCAAGCTCGTAACCACTGTCAGTCCTTGTAAGTGTTATAGCGTCATCTAAGTCTTTGGCATCATCACCGTCTATAGTAACTGTTAACACATTTCTTAAGTCTTCTCGATGAGATTCTTCAGCAATCATGTCCTCATCAAGGGCAGTAGGAATAGACTCTACCTCATCTAAAACTTCTTGTGGAAATGCAGTCGGTAAGTCATAAGCCATAATGATAGCTTTAATTTCTGTATCAGGATCATTAATATGGCCAATAATCTCGATAATCTCGCCTTCCGGCTTCTTATTCTCATCACCCCAGTTCGTTAGTTTAACAACGACCTTATGGCCCTTAACGGCCCCTTTAGAACCTTGCTTAGGGATAAAAATATCCTTATGAAACTTCTTATGATCCGGCACAACAAAGCCAAAAGACGTAGACGGTTCATATGTACCGATAATGGTACTTATTCCTCTTTTGACCACCCTAACGATTTCACCTTCACATCTTCTATCTCCTGATTTTTCACGAAGAACATTAACAGCTACTGTATCACCATGAAAAGCACCATGGACAAAATCTGCTGGAATAAATATATCTTCTTCCCTCTCAGGGGTTTCAACAAATCCAAAGCCTTTTTGATGGGAAATAAAATTTCCTACAATGAAATTTTTATCCTCATTTATCATGTATTTCTTTTTATTGGTAAAAATGATCTTACCCTCATCAACAAGTTCCTGAAGGATAATTTCCAGTTCCTCCATTTGTCCTTCTTCCAAACTAAGGAGCATTTTGAATCCTTTTAGTTTTAAGGGTTTATACTCTTTAGAAGTCATGATATCCAATATAATCTTTTTTCTCTTATCTGTATCATTCATTAATTCATGTCGTTTGTTGTACATAAAACCTCCATCGGTTTATCATCTATTTTTTTCAAAACAAAAGAGCACCAGGGTGCTCTTTTATTATACTAAGTAACTATATGTTTTTCAAACTATAATATATCTGGTAAATCCATATCTGTTGGGTCAAGGATTTCAACTTCTGGGTCTCCATCATCTGGGTTATCCGGATCGTCTGGATCTCCAGGGTTGTCTGGGTTATCTGGATCTCCTGGGTCTCCCGGATCTCCAGGCTCACCAGGTGTACCACCTTCACTTCCTGAACCTGACCATCCATTGGTTGAATTCCAGTCACCTTCTGCATCTATTGATGTTGCATTGATTTTGATACTGCCAACTTCAAGATCCGTCCAGTCCATAAGTGTTGCAAAGGCGTCATCTCCATCAAGACTTAAGCCATTCACACTTATATCATTGGATTCTTCATCTGTTACTAAAAGATTTACACGAATGACATCTGAAGGATCTCTTTCAACACTACCACTAACAATTACTTCATCAATGACAGATTTAAGTATCATATTGTTTCCATTTACCGGATCAAGTACTGGAGCACTTGGAAGTACGGTAACGGCTTCTTCATCTCCACCAACAAAACTGTAATCATAAGTATCATTACTTGTTCCGTAGGTGACGTATACTGAATTTGCAGGGATATCAATATTTTGAGTAGTTTTAGTTACAAAAGTTGCACTAACTTCATCATCAACTAAGGCATATCTACCATTTGCCTGTCTAACAAGAGTCAAGTTAACCGGACTGCTAACAGCTTGTGTCACGACAAGTGAGTCTCTAACAATAAGACTGGTTGTCCAACCCGCCTCAGTTAAGATAAGGTTGTCTGGCACATCAAATTTAAGAACAACATTGGTTAACTGGTAGGTATCTTCTATCCATGTAGAATCCAGACTTACATCTGAACCTTTGATATCAAAAGTGATTTCAACACTGTCACCGGCAACAACCCAATCAGGTGATGCAGTTACATCCACAGCACTGATCATGGAGATTCTGGTTTTGGCAACTATTTCTCTTGTAGCCGTTGATACATCACCATCATCATCAATAACTTTGGCTTCAACTACTATAATGCCGTCTTCCAGTGGCTTAATATTTGTACCAGGACTTTCAAAGTCACCATCTTCATCTGCAAGGGTTTCACTGGAATCTAAAGTAGTGTCATCACCATCATCACCAGCTTGAATCACTTCATTATTGGAATCTTTGAAGCTGACATATACTTCAGCTTCCGGTCCCGCTTGTCCCGTTACGATAACGTCTTCAACTTCGTCGTAGTCCACAATATCATCGTCGGATATTGGATCAATAAGAGGAACTGTTGGTAAGACATTAATTTCTGGTGCATTACCGCCAACAATAGTCACAGGACGGTCAAGCATATCTGTATACTCAAGGGTTACACTATCTTCTTCAAAAGCTACATCACTTGATGAATCAAATCCATAAGTAATTGAAACTTTGGCAGGATTCATGACATAATTACCATCAGCGTTTTTAGCCATAGTCAAGTCTGTAAAGACCCCAGTTAATAAGCGCGTATCAGGATCAAAAGAAAATCCTTCTGGAAGTTTACTATTAATAGGTAACAAATGTTCTGGTACAACATGGCTAAATGCCATATCGTTAATCTGAATCTCATCAGCAATGCTAACTTCAATTGCATCATAGGCCGCTTCAATATCAGTAGGTGTACTTGCTGCATAATAGTAATTTCCATCTACCACTTCAGCAGATAAAGCATGTTTACCAAACTCGTTAAGCTTATCTAAGTCACCAGACTTATGTGAAATACCAATGATAAACTGGCGAACGTCTAAATCACTATCTGTAATTTGGTCAATAGCTGCCAAGGTATAATAGTAGGAACCTTCACTTCTGGTTACGCCTTTAAATTTAATATCAGTTACAAGATAAGTCTTCTCTTCATCCAAATCATATGTCTTGGTATTGGATCCTTGTGTCATCCAATAGTAAGGAGCTCCATCAGAAAGGAATACAATATATTTGCTTGTATTCATAGCTTCTCTTTCAAGGAATTCATAGTATGCAAGACGATAAGCGTCTCCCATATTGGTTCCCAGTTCCAGTCCAAAACTATCAATTTTACTCTTAATGGCTTCGGTAGCACCTTCTACTCCCAGGTTATTAAAGGTTTCACCGTTCACCTTCTGTACGTTACCATATTTGTCAAAGGTAATTATAGCAATGTTGGTATTCGTACCATCAAAATTATCAACAAAGTTCTTAGCCGCCTGTTTCGCAATATTGATTCGCTGGTCTGCCCAGGCAACATTGTTCTGACTGCCATTTAGGGCCCATGCCATACTAAGGGATGTATCCAGCATTAGAATGATATCTTTTTGCTGATCGTTGTACATTTTATCAGCATCCAGTTCAACTTCAGCCGGAAGTAATTCGTAATCCACAACCACTTCCTCTTCCTGATAAACTTCAGTCTTATCTGGAGTAATCTTGACTTCACTTACATATGATGCAATCTCAAAAGGAATAAACCCAAAAACATTATCCTGATTGAAGTACTTATAGCTTGTTCCTTCGTCAATATCTCTGTACCGGATAAAGGCTTCATTACTTTCCGGGAAAGTGAACATAGCTTTTGCCTCTGTAACTTTTACAGTAACTTCAAACTCAATTCGTGTATCAGGTATATAGTAATCACCTTCTGCATTAAGTGAATAATGAATGTTCTCAAGATTACCATAGACCAAGCCATTGGACGAAGTAATAAAAGCAGGTGACCCAACTACTTCCATTCCATCAGGAATGATGTCTTGGAAATATAATTGATCAACGACAAAATCAGTAGTTATCTCATCAGCAATCTCTTCATAGAAATCATTTAAGATGAGTTGATCATTGGTAGCGTAAACAGTCGCATTAGGCTGTTCTCCAGCTATCTGGTCTAATTTACGCTTTGAGCTGTCATTGTAGGTAAATGAAATAAAATGCGATTTAAGTTTGTCATTTTCACCGGCATACTCTGACATTAACTTCGCATACTCAAGAGAGTATCCATTATAATCACCGGTACCATAATTAACAAAATATTTCTCAGCGTGGTCTCCATTGGCTTTATAATCTTTGAGATCCACTGAGGAAATGCTTTTTAAGTATGACCATGAATTTCCGTGTTGGTAGTAACCAGTTGCTTCCCACCAGTCATTGGTCTTACCAAGTTTAGCTGTGTTAAAGGAAAAAGCCGTTGGTTCACCATCTGTTAAGAGTACAATATGCTGTTCTTCTGCACTGCCAAACTGCTCAAGGTTTCTGGCAGCTACACGTATAGCTTCACCCAGGTTTGTTCCTCCCATAAAGTCACCATTAAAGAAAGAACGTATTTCATTTTCATAGGTATTAAGATCTAAAAGCTTCTTTCCATTAATAGTCAGGATAGATGTATCACTTCCATAAAGGACAACACCGACTTTTACATTATCCTGGGTTTTCAAATGATCCAGAAAATTATTGGCAGCCTCAATAGCAAATTCATTTCGTGTTTTTGTCACACCGCCTGAAGTGATTGTATCTTTCATACTTCCGGACTTATCAATAACAATGAAGACTTCTTTATCTTTGCTGATAATATGATTTTCAACCATATCAGCCGGAATTTTCTGAGGCAATACCTGATAGCGGATGGTTACTTCCTCTTCCAATTCTACATTCGTTTCATCAATACGACGCTCAATAAGAATAGGTGCCTTATCCATCGTATAAGCGTCAACGTAAGACCCTTGGTTTAACATAAGGAGATTGATAACCAACACAATGGCCATAACACCTGCTAAACCTTTCATTAATTTTCTACCCATGTTTTATCCTCCTAATTGAACACCTTATGTTCAAACATGATTTCTTTTCGTACTACATCATCCAACACTTCATCTGACATGGATGTAAATATCAAACTGTCAGCTCCTCCGATTTCCAAATTCAATTGGTAGGAATCGGACTCCTTGAATTCATCATAGTATGATTCAAACTTGCTCTCTATCAATGTCTTGTTGCCATAAGATGCCATTAAGTCAACCATCATATTGAGTGAATCTTGACTTAAACCCTCATTAACTACTGCTTTTATCTGAAAAACATCAGTTATATAAGATATTGAGATTCTACTTCCATCTATAAATTCCAATTCTGCGTAATGATCAGTCATTTCTGTAATGACCAAACCTGCATTGTTATAAGTAATCATTTTAAGTGCTAAAGCCTCGCCGAATACTTGGGCAAAGCTGTTTATTGCCTGACTCTTTTCTGTATAGCTAGTCTCTTCATCAGTTCTTGTAATTGTTACGGTGCCTAGATTAAACTTATCAAGGACTCCTTCAATTTCACACAAACGATAAACCATGATCATGGCCTGCTCTCTTGTCGCAGTACCTAATGGATTTATCATATCCAATCCGCTGGAAGCCTTTCCAACACCTCGGATGATTGAGTGTTCATAGCAATAATCAAGTCCTTTTCTTGCCCAGTCTGCAATGGTCTCTTCATACTCATAATCTTCAAGAACCATGGTATCCTTATCCGGATTTACCACCTTAACAAGATTAAGCATAAGTACTGCTATTTCCTGTCTGCTTATCTTTGCATCAGGCTTAAATGTTCCATCACCGTAACCATTGATCAAACCAGCATTATAGGCTTTTACAATAGCATCCTCATAGGCATGCCCATCAATGTCTGAAAAAGGAAACTGTTTAGTCACCTGAACTAAATTTCCATCTCTTTCATATCCGGCCAAAGCCAAAGCTACATATTCGCCTCTTGTGATTCCTTCCTGATAATTTGTCTGCAATTCATCGGGCACAACCCGGTTGTCGATAGCCTTTTCGACTTCATCGACAGCCCATAAACTTGGTGAAGTCCCGGCAAAGACAACATTACTGAATAACATGACAATCAGGAAGAAATACGATATTTTTCTTTTTTTCATTCCTTGATTCACTCTCCAATCCTCAATTCATAAATTGATATAAGAACTCATACTCATTATTACATAGTCCGTGTTACCTATCAAGACCTTTAATCTATGTTTAACAAAATGTACACAAACTGTTCAATCCTATTTCACGAAACCGGCATTTTTAGGCTTCCAAGTGACATCTGTCATCCAAAACCAATACCTTTCATTCACTAAAGTGATCCTATATAAGATTATGCTGCTACCTTCTTAATACATCTACTTTAATTATAAATTCACGTAAAAAGACTTGCCTCATTGAGGCAAGTCTTTGATTATCATCTTACTCTATCATCAATCGGTTAACCGTGACTGTAGGCTAGCCTTAAGCAATAGCTGCTAGTACGTTAACAAGTAATGACAAAACGATAAATGCTACAGCAATTCCAACAGTCGCCTTATGAAGACCACCTTCCATGGAACGAGCTTTGTTCTTACCCCAGTAAGTTTCACCGGCACCTGAAATAGCTCCAGATAAACCTTGTACCTTACCTTGCTGTAATAATACGATCCCGATAAGTGCTATACATACCAGAATATATAATACTTTTAAAATTACAAGTACTGCTCCCACGATTACACCTCCTAATCAGCAACATTAGTATTCTAGCATAATCGCAGGATTAATTCAACAGTTTTTTATTTCATGCATTGAATGGCAGCTACTTCTTGATCATTCCTGTCAAAACCTGATTATTTAAGGTTGAACCAAGCATCAAGACCTGGGAAGTATGCAACTTCATCAAGTTCTTCTTCAATACGAAGTAATTGATTGTACTTGGCAACACGGTCTGATCTGGCAGGTGCTCCTGTTTTGATCTGGCCTGCGTTAACTGCTATGGCAATATCGGCTATTGTTGAATCTTCTGTTTCACCGGATCTATGTGACACGACTGCTGTATAACCGGCTCTGTTGGCCATCTTTATAGCATCGAAGGTTTCTGTTAAAGTACCGATTTGGTTAACTTTAATGAGAATAGAATTGGCTACGCCAAGGTCAATACCTTTGGCAAGTCTTTCAGTATTGGTTACAAAAAGGTCATCACCAACCAATTGAACTTGATTACCAATACGCTCAGTTAACATTTTCCAGCCATCCCAGTCTTCCTCATCCACACCATCTTCAATGGAGATGATTGGATATTTTTCAACAAGGGCAGCATAGTAGTCGACCATTTCCTCACTCGTACGATATACTTCCTTGCCACTCATCTTGCTTTCGCCAGGGAAGTAGTAATTGCCTCTGTCGGCATCATACAGTTCGCTGGCTGCAGCATCAATAGCGATACGGATATCCTCACCAGGTTTATAACCGGCTTTTTCTACTGCATCAAGAATATAGTCAATCGCTTCATCTGAAGATTTCAGGTCAGGAGCAAAACCACCTTCGTCACCGACACCTGTCGATAGACCTTTTTCATTTAAAACTTTCTTCAGGTTATGATACACCTCAGAACAGATGCGAAGGGCTTCTGCAAAGCTTGTAGCTCCAACCGGCATAATCATGAACTCTTGAAGGTCCACTGTATTATCAGCGTGCTCACCGCCGTTAAGAATGTTCATCATAGGTACCGGCAATGTGAATGAATTAAATCCGCCTAAATATTGGTATAATGGAAGGCCAAGGGCGGTTGCTGCCGCTTTGGCAAGCGCAAGGGAAACACCTAAAATTGCGTTGGCGCCTAGTTTTCCTTTATTGGGCGTTCCATCCAACTCGATCATCGCCATGTCAATAGCTCTTTGATCAAGGGCGTTCATGCCAATGATTGCTTCTGCAATAATGTTGTTTACATTGTCAACTGCTTTTGTTACGCCTTTGCCCATATATCTACTGCCGCCATCTCTTAACTCAACAGCCTCAAATGCGCCTGTTGAAGCTCCTGATGGTACTGCAGCACGTCCTAAATACGTATCTTCAATTACAACCTCAACCTCTACTGTAGGATTAGCTCTGGAATCTAGTACCTCTCGTGCAAATACATCTGTAATTTCAAGATAACTTTTCATATTTTCTCCTTTCGTATAATTCTCTTTTCCTAGTACCTCTAGTTCATTAGTACTGCTAAGTGAGAATTACTTTCATTTCTACACCTTAAAGTATAACATTTGATAATGAAAAAACAACCCCCAATTTTAAGAATCAGGAGTTGTTACTATACTAATAAGAAACTTTATAGATATTATTTGCGAAACCTGTATGCCCGGCTATTACCACATTGTAGTTAAAAAACAGGAATTCATGGATATCATTGGTTTTGGCATAGGATATGGCACCTTTTGTATAATGTCTCGGATCAATGATATGAATCTCATCATAATGACTCATCAACCAAGGTACGAAGGCATTTCCATAGGAGTCCTTAAAAACCATAATCTTCTTACCATTGTCAAGATCTGTATCGATAACAGACAGCGGATTATCACCGCTTATAAATACCATATACTTGTTGGAAATCTTGGCATAATCCATATTAATGACTTCCCAGTCAAGGGCTGCTCCACCTTTTGTATAAATAGTAAATGTGGAATCAACGAAAGGATGGTAAATGGTCACCGTATCTGGGTTTGCTTTTACAGCCCTACTTAAGGTCCTGTTATAAAGTGTTCCAAGAAAACCTTCTACTTCAGTGGTCTCGAAAGCGTCTAATTCATAAGGCCTGTCACCAATAGTTTTGGCAAAGGCCGTGTAAGCATAGTATGCTCCCAGGGCTGTCCAGTGGTGATCAGATCTAAAGTAGATATATTCATCTGCATGTTCCTGTAAGGGTGTGTAAATATTGACCGGTGTAATCCGGTCTGAAAACTGCTTGTTCATATAATTAATTGAATCAGCATGTGATTCTGCCATATTTCTATATTTTTCGCTTTTTACGAACTCGATTTTACCTGGAACTACTGCAGAATAGACCTTGTCCCCTTCCGGCAACTGGTCTGCAAAAGAATTAATCGCATCTGCATAAACATTGAGTGCCCCTTCAGAATAACCAAACAATTCATAGCATTCATCATTAATAACCAGGATGCCATTCTGTTTACTGCCCTCCAGGTTTTCATCTTCGGTAATCGCTAACTGCTCTAATACTACATCATTATCAGCTTTTTCCAGTTTGATAGGCTCTATTGAGGCAAAACGTTCAATATCCTTGGCAGCAAAATTTCTCACTCTCATATTAAGGTCGTTATTGGTTACAATACGTTTAGAAGTTTGCTGGGTCAATTCCACCACTTCAGGAAGATCTTCCACTATTTCTTCAAGACCACTTTCAGATTCTGTGGCACCAGATGCAGTTGACTCAGTATCCTCTGATTCTTCGTCAACAAACTGACCAGTCGTATCCATAACAATGAGTTCAACGTGGTCCGCACCTTTAATTCCCTTATATTCATTGACGGTCTGACTGACCATAACAAATTGCTCCCGGTTAAAAAAGTGATCCGAAAAATAATTTTCCAGCCCACTGAAGTACTCTCCTGAGAAGAAGGCTTCCTTGGACAAGTCTGGAATGGTTGCTAAATTCCTGTTTTCCAGCTCAGAAACTGTTTCCTGACCGGGAAACAAGAGATTAAGTATACCAACACCAATTAAGGTGACAACAAACAATACGATAATAATTTTTTCTTTCATGTCACCCTCCTAAAATCTAAAGTACAGGAACGGATTATATGACTGACCAACCAGCAAAATACAAGTCATAATAAAGACTCCAATAAGGCCAATAGGATAGATCAGATAATCATATATGCCACTCAATCGAATTCTCCTCATACCAGCTATCAGTACTTGGCCAATTTTCTTGGGAACAGGTGTTACTGCTATAAGAGCTAAAACAATAAAGACAAGATTATTCATCAAAACAATCTCTACACTGGTGTCCCACAAGTAATCGAATCGAACTAATCCCTTCATATATTCGATGCCTCGGTTTAAATCCTCAAAATAAAACAGGGTCCAGCCAAATATTGTTATCACAAACATATAGAGATACCCAAAAATACTGGGAACCTTCTTAAAACTAACAAATCCTGAAATAGTTTTTTCCAATGTAATAAGTATACCATAATAGAGTCCCCATAAAACAAAATTCCATGAGGCACCGTGCCATAAGCCGGTCAAAAACCATACAATCAAAATGTTGCGTATATGATGATGTCTATTACCACCTAAAGGAATATAGAGATAATCTCTAAAAAAACTGCCTAAAGAAATATGCCATCTTCTCCAAAATTCAGTTGCGGACTTTGAAATATAAGGATAATTAAAGTTTTCCTTATAAGTGAAACCGAACATTTTACCTAAACCGATCGCCATATCTGAATATCCCGAAAAATCAAAATATATTTGGAAGGCGAACAAGAGCATACCCAGCCAAAAACCAGACATGGACATCCGTCCAAAATCCCCTTCTAAAAAGGTTCTTCCAATATCACCGGCTGTATTGGCAAAAATCACCTTCTTGGACAAACCAATGACAAACCGCTGGATTCCCAAAGCGAAGACATCCTTATTAAAGACCCTGTTTTCAATCTCGTAGGCGATATCCTTATACCTGACAATAGGACCAGCCACCAATTGATGGAAGAGAGATACAAACATAAGAAACTTGAAGAAAGACTTTTGGGCCTTTACCTCACCTCTATACACATCAAATACATAGGAAATCGTTTGGAAGGTATAAAAAGATATACCAATCGGAAGGGAAAATCCTTTGTAATCATATGAAAGACCTGTAAGAGAATTAAAGGAATCAACAATCATACCTGAATACTTAAAGGTGATGAGTAATCCCAAATTAATGACCAAGGAAGAAATCAATGCTCCCTTAGCCTGCCAGGACCCCCTGTATTTCTCAGCAATCTTCCCGTGAAAGAAGTCAACAATAGACGAAAAGAGCAACAAAGTCACCCATAAAGGTTCTCCCCAGGCGTAAAAAATGAGAGAGGACAGTATCAACACCATATTCTTCCACTCTCTTGGTTTTATCATGTAGTAGAGTATTAAATTAATGGGTAAAAAAACGAATAAAAACAACAAGCTGGAAAATACCATGTGACTATTTCCTCCAAAAAAATAAATGAGGACTTCTTATAGGAAGAAGTTCCCCATTTATTGTATTATCAATACTTTTAAATGTCAATGACTAATGGCCTACTTCTTAAGAAGCAAACTTTGGCCAGTCATAGCAGCTGGCTTTTCCATACCCATAAGATCAATAAGAGTTGGAGCAATGTCAGCAAGCTTTCCTTTTTCTTTTAAATCATACTCACCGGCATTGACCAAGATAAATGGTACAGGATTGGTAGTATGGGCAGTAAAAGGTTGGCCTGTTTCGTAGTCAATCAGCTGCTCTGAATTACCGTGATCCGCACAAACAAACATCTGTCCGTCCACTTCAAGAAGCGCATCAACAGCATTGCCTACACATTGGTCTACAGCCTCTACAGCTTTGATTGCGGCACTTTCTATACCGGTATGACCAACCATATCTGGATTAGCGAAGTTTACGATAATCACATCATATTTATCAGATTTAATTGCATTAACCAGGTTTTCACCTACTTCAAATGCAGACATTTCTGGTTGAAGGTCATAAGTTGCAACCTTAGGAGATGATACAAGAATTCTTTCTTCTCCTTCATTAGGTTCTTCAACACCACCGTTAAAGAAGAAAGTTACATGGGCGTACTTCTCTGTTTCAGCAAGTCTAAGTTGAGTCTTCCCGTTAGCAGCTAAAAATTCACCAAAAGTATCAGCAAGGCCTACTTTTTCAAAGGCAACAATTTTATTGGCTATGGTTATATCATAGTTGGTAAAACATGCATAAACAAGTGGTATAAAACCTTTGGCTCTCTCAAACCCGGAAAATTCTTCATCACAGAAGGCTCTGGTTAACTGTCTTGCCCTGTCAGGTCTGAAATTAAAGAAAATAACACTGTCTTTAGGTTCAAGTGTAGCAAGTGCTTGTCCGTCTTCAGTTATAACAGTAGGAAGAACAAACTCATCATATACTTCGTCCTTATAGGAGTCAGCAACGGCTTGAACCGGATCACTAGCTACAGGACCCTGACCTTTTACTATGGCATTGTAGGCAAGCTCAGTTCTTTCCCAACGGTTATCTCTATCCATTGCATAGTAGCGGCCTGAAATCGTAGCAATACGTCCAACGCCGATTTCGTCAATCTTGCTTTGAAGTTCAGCAACATAGTCTTTACCTGATGCTGGAGGCGTATCCCTACCATCAAGGAAACAGTGAACAAAAACTTTTTCAAGTCCTTGACGTTTTGCAAGCTCTAAGAGGGCATATAGATGAGTGTTGTGTGAATGAACACCACCATCAGATAAGAGTCCCCATAGGTGAAGGGCTGAATCATTGGTTTTCGCATTCTCAATAGCTTTTAAGAAAGTTGCATTTTCAAAGAAATCACCATCTTGTATAGCTTTTGTAATTCTGGTTAGTTCTTGATAAACGATACGGCCGGCTCCCATATTCAGGTGACCAACTTCTGAGTTACCCATTTGTCCATCAGGAAGACCAACATCAAGTCCAGAGGCATACCCCTTCTTAAATGGATATTTCTCCATTAGACCTGTTATGTTAGGAAGCTTTGCATGCTTAATTGCATTTCCTTCCTCTTTATCGTTTAGACCAAAACCGTCTAATATCATTAAAACTGTAGGTTTTTTATTCATATAAACTCCTTTACTTCTACTTCATTATGAGGCTTATTGTAACTGATAAAAGATAAATAAGCAAGGGAACAGTGGCCCCTTGCTTATAATCAAAATCAATTATTTAAAGTTAACAACACCGCCGAAACCTGCTGTAAGGCTGGCTCCACCAACAAGTCCACCATCAATGTTTGGTTTTGAAAACAATTCTTTTGCATTGTCTGGTTTAACTGAACCACCATATTGAATTCTCATCGCTTCAGCAACTTGGCTTCCGTAAAGTTCAACAAGAAGTTCTCTGATTGCTGCACAAACTTCTTCAGCTTGGTCAGAAGTCGCTGTTACACCTGTACCGATTGCCCAGATAGGTTCGTAAGCAATCACAACTTTTACTGCATCTTCAGGACTTACATTTTGAAGACCAACTTTGATTTGCTGACGGATTAGGTCAATAGTAATACCTTGCTCTCTTTGCTCAAGGTATTCACCACAGCAAAGGATTGGTACTAAATCATGCTCGATAGCTTTAAGGACTTTCTTGTTGACGATTTCATTGGTCTCACCAAAATACTCACGTCTTTCAGAGTGGCCAAGAACCACATATTTAACACCAATTTCTGTTAACATGTTAGGTGCGATTTCTCCTGTATAAGCTCCACTTTCTTCGAAGTACATGTTTTGTGCTCCGATTTCAATGTTACTTCCCTTAGCCGCTTCAACAGCTGGAATCAAAGATACAGCAGGTACACAGAAAACTACATCAGCTTCATCTGTTTGTACCAATGGCTTTAATTCTTCGATTAAGGCTACAGCCTCTTTAGGGGTTTTATTCATTTTCCAGTTTCCTGCAATGATCATTTTTCTCATGATAATTCTCCTTAAACTAATTCTTCAATGATTTATGTAAAAGTTACAGGAAAAAGCCTTGTCTTAAAGGACTTTTCCTATGACAACATTTATTTATCGTCTGCTGCAACAACACCTGGAAGTTCTTTACCTTCAAGGAACTCAAGGGAAGCACCACCACCTGTAGAAATGTGAGTCATCTTATCACCGAATCCTAAAAGGTTAACGGCTGCAGCTGAGTCTCCACCACCGATAATTGAAGTACAGTCAGCTTCTGCAATAGCTTCTGCAATGGCTTTCGTACCATTTGCAAAGTTTTCAAATTCAAACACACCCATAGGACCGTTCCATACAACAGTCTTAGCTCCAGCAATTGCTTCAGCATATCTTTCACGAGTTGCTGGTCCGATATCAAGACCTTCCCATGCTTCGTGAATGCCACCACGAGGAACAATTTTGAAAGGTGTATCATTTTTAAATTCTTGAGCCACGACATGGTCGATTGGTAATAAGAACTTAACGTCTTTTTCCATTGCCTTGTCGATCATCTCAAGAGCATAGTCCATTTTATCAGCTTCAAGAAGTGACATACCGACATCATTCTTAAGGGCCTTAAGGAAAGTATAAGCCATACCACCACCGATAATCAATGTGTCTACTTTTTCAAGAAGGTTATTGATAACGTTGATCTTGTCAGATACTTTTGCACCACCAAGAATTGCAACAAATGGTCTCTCAGGAGTCGTTACTGCATTACCTAAGAAATCAATTTCTTTTTGCATTAAGTAACCAACAACACAAGTATCAACAAATTCAGTAACACCTACATTGGAGCAATGTGCTCTGTGGGCAGCACCGAAAGCATCGTTAACGAATACATCAGCCAATGAAGCAAGATCTTTAGAGAAAGCTTCTCCGTTTTTAGTTTCTTCAGCTCTGTAACGGGTGTTTTCAAGAAGTACAATGTCACCATCATTCATGGCTTCAACAGCTTTACGGGCGTTTTCTCCTACCACTTCATTATCTGCTGCAAAAACAACTTCTTGACCAAGAAGTTCTGCAAGTTTAACAGCAACTGGAGCAAGTGACAATTCTGGCTTAGGCTCTCCTTTTGGTTTACCCATGTGTGAGCAAAGAATAACTTTACCACCATCAGCAACTAATTTCTTAATAGTTGGAAGTGCACCTACAATACGGTTAAGGTCAGTGATCTCACCGTCAACGATTGGAACATTGAAGTCACAACGAACAAGTACTTTTTTACCTTTAACTTGAATATCATCAACTGATTTTTTGTTTAACATGTCTTTCTCCTTTATTATAGTGTTCGAATCCACAACCAGTTTCTTGGCTTGAACTCAAACAATTGATATCTACTTGTTTGAATAATTCCTTATTTTGCTGCATTTATTGAATAACTTTATAAACGTTCTGAAACATAAAGAGCCAAGTCGATAATTCTATTGGAGTAACCCCATTCATTATCGTACCATGATAAAACTTTTACCATATTATCACCCATAACCAAGGTTGCAAGACCGTCGATAATGGAAGATCTAGGATCCCTTCTAAAGTCAATGGATACAAGTGGTTCATCAGAGAAACCAAGAACCTTGTCATCTGCTTTTTCCTTAAGAACAGCATTAACCTCTTCTCTGGTAACAGGCTTTTTAGTCTCGATAACAAGATCTACGATGGAAACAGTAGGTGTAGGAACCCGCATCGCCATTCCTGTCAACTTACCTTGAAGTTCTGGAATAACCTTAGCTACCGCTTCTGCTGCACCTGTCGTTGTTGGAATAATTGATTCTCCAGCTGCTCTTGCACGACGTAAGTCACCGTGAGGCAGATCAAGAATTCTCTGATCATTGGTATAGGAGTGAATAGTAGTCATAATACCCTTTTCAATACCAAAAGCATCATTTAGAACTTTAGCAAAAGGCGCTAGGCAGTTGGTTGTGCAAGACGCATTATCAATAATGTGATCAAGTTCAGGATCATATTCGTCTTCATTAACACCCATAACGATAGACTTCGTACCTTTACCAGGTGCAGAAATGATCACTTTCTTAGCTCCAGCATCAATATGCTTATGAGCAGTTTCCATGGTTCTGAAAAATCCTGTTGATTCAATAACGATGTCAACCCCAAGCTCTGACCATGGTAACTCAACCGGATTTCTTCTTGCAAGAACTTTGATCTCCTTGCCGTTCACAACCAGATTACCCTCTTTTACTTCTACAGTTCCATCGAATTTACCAAATACAGAATCATACTTTAGTAAATGAGCCAATGTCTCTGCATCGGTCAAGTCATTGATCGCTACAACATCTACGCCTTTTTCCATAGCGACTTTAAATGCATTACGGCCGATTCTTCCAAATCCATTAATTGCGATTTTTGCCATTTTCAATCCTCCTAATTTATATATGTGAATAGGTTTCTATTTATATTGAAATTTGCTTTTGTACTCTTAATTATATTTGAACTCTTTGGCAAGTTCAAGAACCTTGGCACCACATGCTTCATCTAAAATTAATGAGCCATTCTTAATAAACTTGCGGACAGACAAAATTGCAAGGGCTTTACTTTCACCACCTGCTACCGCAATCGGATGAATACTGGACTCAAATTCATCAAGATGAAAGCCTATTGTCTTTGAATCATATACCATTTTTCCATCACGGTTAAAATAATAGCCTAATGCCTCTGCAACAGCTTTCCTGTCATTGAGAATCTTAAGAACTTTTTTATTTAAATCTCTGCGGTAAGCCATTTTCTTGGCATTACCAATCCCGAAAATAATGATATTAGCTTTTCGAATATCTTTGATGACTTTTTTTATTCCCGGATCCTTAGATACACTCTCTATGGCTTTTTCACTAAGATTATCCGGTAAATTAAGTAATTTATACTCACATTCAAATTTCTTAGCCATAGCCTCAACCAATGTATTCGCCTGTGTTTCTACGTTATTTCCAAGACTGCCTCTTGCAGGAACGATCATAGCATTGGTAATTGTCTTGCCACTTGGCTTAATATGTTTAACCACACTTTTCATGGTATGCCCACCAGTAATAGCCACAATGGACTCATCGGTAATCATATCTTGTAAAAGTTTGGCTGCACTTCTTCCTATATTACTCATAGCCTCAGGTTCAACATCCGTATTACCTGAAACAACAATGATTTCCTTACAGCCAATAACTTCCCTCAGTTCATCCTCCATCTTCTTGATACCTTCAAAATCTTTCATAATATCTTTCAAAGTATCCAAAAGGCTGATTCCATCTTCTGTTAGAAGCATTCCACCGGAAGACACATCAAGGTAACCTTCTTCTCGAAAATAGTCCGTATCACTACGTACCGTTTTCTCGCCAATTCCAAGTTTACTGGACAGAAGTCTGCGACCTACAGGCTGCATGAGTTGAATTGTCTTTAATAGCTTATATCGTCGGTGAAGAGTTTCGATTTCTCTAGGAATGACTTTCTGTAAAACAGGTAGTATCTGCATCATCACTCTTCCTTTCTGGACCAAATTAGTCCCTATGTCCTATTTAAGTCCCTGACTGTCCAAAAAAATATCAGCCCCAAGACTTCTATTCTATTATAGCACTGTTATCATGAATTTCAAGAAGAAAATCGCATTTCATGGTATTCATATTCATAAACAGAAACTGTACACCATAAGGGTGTACAGTTTCATTCGTTTAAGGTATTTAATTTCCTATAAAAGACTTTACAATTACTCTAAAATTTCATCCTGTACATAGTAAGCAAGATTTAATGCATGGTCTGAAATTCTCTCGTAGTTACTGATTACATCAAGGAAAACAACACTTGCTTTTGGTTGACACTCTCTGTTTGAAAGACGTTTAATATGAGCCTCACGCAACGTTTCTTCCATATTGTCCACCGTTTCTTCTCTCTTTTCAACCTGGTGTACTAATTTCAGATTATTCTCAGCACGAGTCTGCATTGACACTTTAAAAGTCTCGATAGTATACTCTGCCATTTCTTGTAATTCTTTAATGGCACTATCAGAAAACTCCACATCATTATCAATAGTATAGGTAGCAAGTTCACTGATATTCATAGCATGGTCTGCTACTCTTTCAATGTCATTGACAGAGTTAAACATATGGGTAACAATCAATTGCTGAGTCTCAGTTAGCGGAGTGTTGTTGATCTTAATCAAATACTCAGTAATGAGCTGTTCGAGTTGATTAATTTCTTTTTCATTCTTTGCAACCAACTTAACTTTCTCAGGATCCTTTTCCACAAGAGAATCTGTTGCCAGAACCGTATTCTCATAAGCTCTATCGCCCATGTGCAGGACTTCTTTCACAACGTTTTCAATAGCAAAACTTGGTGTTTCCAAAATACGCTCATCCATATGACGAAGGGCTACGGCTGCATCATTAGTTACTGTAGCATCTTGACCAGGAATAATCTTTTCTGAAATCTTTACCAATACTTTTGCAAACGGGAATAGAATTAAAGTATTTCCGATATTAAAGAAAGTATGGAAAATCGAAATCTCCGTCTGGCTAATAATCGTTTGTCCAAGAACCTTATTAATAAACTTGAAGTATACGACCATTAAGATAGTAAATATAATGGTTCCAATAATATTGAACATCAAGTGAATAATTGCTGCACGTTTCGCAGTCTTGTTAGCTCCAATACTGGACAACATGGCTGTAACTGTTGTACCGATATTCTGCCCAAGAATAATATACACAGCTGCATTCCAGGGAACCAGGCCTGATGCTGCGAGGGTTTGAAGAATACCAACTGATGCAGAAGAGGATTGAATAACAGCTGTTACCGCAAAACCTGCAAATACACCTAAAAGTGGATTCTTACCAAGAACAAGGAACATATCAACAAAAACTTGACTTTCTCTATAAGGTTTGATTGCTCCACCCATGAATTCCAAACCAATGAAAATCATACCGAATCCAACCAAAATCTCTCCCAATTGTCTATGTGCTTTTCTGTTACTGAAGAAGAGGAACATGGCACCGACAAAAATGGCTAATGGTGCAATTTCCTTTGGTTTCAAAAATGCTGCCCACTCAGATGAGGATACAATCCATGATGTAATCGTTGTACCAATATTGGCACCCATAATTACACCTACCGCCTGGGTTAAGTTCATAAGTCCAGCATTTACAAAACCGACGATCATAACCGTTGTAGCTGAACTGGACTGAATAATCGCGGTTACCAGCGCACCTACTGTTACTGCCAAAAATCTGTTAGTCGTCAACATACCCAACAAGTTCTTCATTCTCTGTCCAGCAGATTTTTGCAGACCTTCTGCCATTACATGCATACCGTAGAGGAACATACCGAATCCACCAACAAATGCAAATACAGCAAATAAAATTTCTTGAATCATTTCTACGTTCATAAAATTCTCCTATGGTTTTTATCCCTGTTTCGTCAGTTTAAATTTAAGTTAATTATGCAAAGATGAAATACTTAACGTAAACCCAACAATATCTTTACAAATAATTAAATTAAACTTAAACTAAACCTAACAGGCCATAATAAATATATCATACAAATATGCTAATATACAAGACGTGATGGCTTTGACATTTAATGAAAATATGATAGAATTAGCTATTCAAAAATGTGTAATTTTTACAAATATACAAGTCAACTTAACATAAACTTTACAAACACCAGAAAGGAGCACAAAAAATGCTTTCAGACTTTCACTTACATAGTCATTTTAGCGGTGACTGTCAGGTCCCTATCCACGAAATGATACAAAGTGCTATAGATAAGGGAGTTAACAGACTCTGTTTTACAGACCATCATGACTTGGACTTCCCCCACCCAACCATCAATTTTGAATTGGATTTGGAATCATACTATACATATTTCAAAGAGGCCAAAGGACAATACCAGGATAAGATACAACTGCTCATGGGCATTGAACTGGGTATGCAGCCCCACCTTCATTCTACATTGTCACAAATCGTAAAGACCTACCCCTTTGATTTTATCATCGCCTCCAACCACCTGTCACACGGCATCGACGTCTATGATAAAATCTATTTTGAAGAGCGTTCTCAGTATAAAGGATATCTAGAGTACTTTGAAGATATGTTGGAAAACGTTAAAGGCTACACAGACTATGATGTTTACGGCCATCTTGATTACGTTATCCGCTACGGCGACTTTGCCAACAAAAAACTGGCCTATAAGGACTTTAAAGAACTTCTCGACGAAATCCTAAGAGTCATCATCCACTCCGGTAAAGGTATAGAAGTTAATACATCCGGTTATAAGTACGGCCTTGAAAATCCCCACCCTAGTCTTGAAATCATTCAGCATTATAAAGACCTCGGTGGTCAAATCATTACTCTAGGCTCAGACGCCCATATGCCAGGCAACATCTGCTCCAACTTCGAGAGAGCCAAAGACCTTCTAAGAGGTGTTGGATTTAAGTATGTTTGTACGTTTGTAGAGAGACAGGCTGAGTTTCATGCCTTGTGATCCCATAATAATCGATTTCTTATTCGATGGGACAGGTGCAGGTATGTCGCTCCTAGTGGTCGGGCGGTGACTCCCAAATGCGAGACATTCTAATAGAAGAGACAATACTACGGCATTCGTGATTCAAAGCCCACCCACCAGGACAACATACCCACACCTTGCGCACGAACAAAACAAAGACAGTATTTGGATAACAAGCCATGAATCTAGGCTTAGGCTTTTATCTTTTTGCTTTTATCTTTTGCTTTTATCTTTTGCTTTTATCTTTTGCTTTTATCTTTTGCTTTTGTCTTTTGCTTTTACCTTTTTCTTTTAGCTCTTTGCACTTTCGCCTTCCAAAGGAACAGAAAAAGATAAATCTGCGACTTCAGTATAAAACGAAACAAATACAGTGGGATACCATGGGAACTCTGGTCCTTGGTCCATATAGTAAAAAACGACTGCTGCCCTTGGGTAGTAGTCGTTTTTTTCTTTAGGGGCCTAGGACATGTAATCCCACTTCCCACTGTATTTGTTTCGTTCGCCTTATAGCGATATCTGTCGCAGATTTCATCTTTTGACTGCATCATTTATCTGTTTCTCAGTTTTCAATACGCTCCATGATAGTTCCACCACCAACAACAAGATCATCGTCATAAATAACGAGAGCTTGCCCAGGTGTAATCGCCCTTTGTTTCTCTGTAAAGAGGACTTCCATTCGATCTTCATCAATCATTCGAATCGTACATTCTGCCGGTTGTTGAGAGTATCTAACCTTAGCTTTAAAAGTCATTGTTCCTTGAACTTCTTCTATAGCCATAAGGTTGATTCGATTGATGATACAACCTTTTGCGAAAACGTCTTCATTGGTTCCGATCACAATCTCCTTAGTTTCTGGATTGATGTCAACAACAAAGCCCGGACGTCCTAGATTTAAACCAAGACCTTTTCTTTGGCCAATAGTATAGTGAACAATACCCTTGTGACGGCCGAGAACATTACCCCTCAGGTCTACAAAATTACCCGGTTCAAAGGTATCTCCCGAGTATTCCTTGATAAAGCCGGCATAGTCATCATCCGGAACAAAGCAGATTTCCTGGCTGTCCGGTTTACTTGCCATTCTGGCACTGATGTTTTCGGCAATCCCACGGATTTCGTCTTTTGTATAATCACCGACAGGCATTAGTGTCTTGGACAATTGTTCCTGAGTTAGATTGTACAGTGCATAGGTTTGATCTTTTTTGATTGTCTTTGACTGTCTCAGGGCATATCTGCCGTTATCAAGTTGAACGACTTTTGCATAATGGCCCGTTGCTATATAATCGGCACCAATTCCCAAACTTCTTGTCAAAAGGGATTCCCATTTAACATAGCGGTTACAGGCTATGCACGGGTTCGGTGTTCTTCCGTTTTTATATTCTTCAACAAAATAATCAATAACTTTTTCTTTAAAGTCATCTTTGAAATTCATGACATAATATGGAATACCAAGTCCTTTGGCAACCCGTCTTGCATCATCCACTGCAGAAAGGCCACAACATCCACCTTCATCCTGAACCTTGTCTGGGTCATCATCCTGCCAGATTTGCATGGTCACACCAACGACTTCGTATCCTTGTTCTTTAAGCAGATAGGCCGCCACAGATGAATCAACTCCACCGGACATGCCTACAACCACTTTTTTATTTTGTGTATCCACGATTAAAATTCTTCTTCCTCTTCTTCATGATGGTCTGTTTCCTTTGGAGGTTCCAAACCTTCGATTACTAAGTTGTGCTTTTGGGCATAATCCCATAAGGCGGCCTGAATAGCTTCTTCAGCGAGAAGTGAACAGTGAACCTTGGCTTTGGGAAGGCCGTCAAGAGCTTCCATTACAGCCTTGTTGGTAACATGTAAAGCTTCCTCAATCGTTTTGCCGATAACCAGTTCTGTAGCCATAGAAGATGTTGCCACAGCCGCTCCACAGCCAAAAGTTTTAAACTTACAGTCCTGAATTATTTCATTTTCAACCTTAAGATATATACGCATAATATCTCCACATTTCGCATTACCAACTGTACCGATACCATCTGCGTTTTCCATTTCACCCATATTTCTTGGATTTGTAAAGTGATCCATAACTTTTTTAGTATACATAATAAAGCTCCTTCCTAACTGAACCTGGTTTCTATGATTGATTCGATTTCTTTATGTTTGTAGTCTTCCCATACCGGAGACATGTCACGAAGTCTTTCTACTATAGTAATCAAACATTCTACTACATAATCAAGATCTTCTTTCTTTGTTGATTCACCTAAGGTAATTCTTAGGGAACCATGTGCAATTTCATGAGGTAATCCGATTGCCAGAAGAACATGGGATGGATCAAGAGAACCTGACGTACAGGCAGAACCGCTTGAAGCACATACACCTTTCATATCCAACATAATCAGCAGGGATTCACCCTCAATAAATTCAAAAGAAAAATTCACATTGTTAGGAAGTCGCTTGTGTCTGTCACCGTTTAGTTTTACATATGGAATCTTGGCTTCCACTTCAGTGATAAAATAATCTCTAAGTTCAGCAAGTCTGGCTGCTTCACCCTCAAGCTCAGCCATGGCCATTTCAACTGCTTTACCAAACCCTACAATAGCCGGAACATTTTCAGTTCCGCCACGTCGGCTTCTCTCCTGGGCTCCACCATGAATGAAGGCTCTAAGACGTATACCCTTACGGACATATAAAGCTCCAATTCCCTTTGGTCCATAGATTTTATGGCCACTGACACTCATTAAGTCAATCTTCAAATCATTGACATCAATGGGAACATGTGTAAAAGCCTGAACAGCATCTGTATGGAAAAAGACTCCTTTTTCACGACAGATTTCACCAATTGCCTTTATAGGTTGAATTGAACCTATTTCATTGTTGGCAAACATGATGGATACCAAAATGGTATTATCTTTTATTGCATGTTCAAGAGCTTCAGGTGAAACCAAACCATTTTCATCTACATCCAAATATGTCACTTCATAACCGTTTTTAGCCAAATATTCGCATGTATGCAATACAGCATGGTGTTCCATGGTTGTTGTTATGATATGGTTACCCTTGTCTTTATAGTTTTCAGCAATACCCCTAATCGCCCAGTTATCAGCTTCTGTCCCACCTGAAACAAAATAGACTTCTTGAGATTTAGCCCCGATAGCCTCAGCTATAGTATCCCTACTCTTGTCAAGAGCCTCTTTATTGTGTTGGGCAAATTCATAAATACTGGATGGATTGCCGTAAAATTCCCCAAAATAAGGAATCATTTCATCGATGACAGCCTGTCTTGTCGGTGTTGTTGCCGCATGGTCCAAATATATTTTTTTATCCATTACTTGCACCCCTTCTTTTTCAAATTATCCATAACTATGGATTCATTCGCATCATCTATGCGATATTGCTCCTGCATAAGGTCTTTTAGGGAAATATTATCAACGACTTGATTAATTGAATCACTGATTTTTCTCCAAACAAATTTCGTTACACACAGGTCTGATTCCTGACATGTAAGATTATCATTAACTTCCACACAGTCCACTGGATTGAGGTCCCCTTCCAATGCCCGAAGAATATCACCGACAGAAATCTCATCAGGTCCCATTTTTAATGAATAACCGCCTTTAGGACCCCTTGTTGATTTTACATAGCCGCTCTTCTTAAGTGTTGCAATGATCTGTTCCAAATAGTTTTCGGAGATACCCTGTCGTTCTGAAATACTCTTAATGGATACTGCTTGTTCATCTGCATTCAGACCCAAATCAAGCATGGCTCGCAGACCGTATCTGCCCTTTGTCGAAAGTTTCATCCAAGCCCTCCTTAATTCCTACCAAATCACTAGGATTTAAAACTACAGATAGATTAACATTTTTTTGACAAAGTGTCAACGTTTTTTACTGGCAATAATGGGGAATTTTCCAGAAGCATAACAGGTCACGCTTATAGGGTCCCAGAGGTTTTTTTGTAAAATAAAGGACTGCCCACTTATGAGAATAAGTATTGCAGCCTTTACAATCTAAACTATTTAATTCAAACATTCAGGATGACACTTTTTGCCTTTGGATTGGCAGATAACATCTTCTGATTTGCAGATTGGACACCTTAATCGATCCTGCATGTGTTCCAGTTTATAATTCTGGCCGCAGTGATTACAGTGGAGTTTACAATCCTTAATCTTATAGTTACCACCACAAATACGTATACCCTTTCCCTCAGTCAGAGATAAGGCAACCTTTTTCCTGGCACTGTCAATAATGTTTTGAAAGGTCTGTCTTGATACCTGCATCAAATTTGCAGCTTCTTCTTGTGACAGATTCTCGATGTCTTTTAAACGCATGGCTTCGACTTCTTCTAATTTCAGAGTGTATTCACCGTCAGCACTTTCGCTGTCAGGAACAAAATGTCTGATTTTTGGAATATAGCCTACTTTTCTGCATTTTATAGGTCTTGGCATGAAATCACTCCTTTCTGACATTATAGCACAGGAATTTCAATCCGTCACTAATTCCTATAAAATCACTAATGATTAATCAACAGCCTCTGAAGACGTCGTTTCTTTAGGCAATTGCAGGAAGACGATTAGGCCTAAAATAAAGAGTGGGATAATCGAAAGAATGGATAATCTGGCATTTCCAGTCATTCTAGTCGTTGCAGCCATTAAGAAGGGGCCAATAATTGCTGCAAATTTTCCGAAGATATTATAGAAACCAAAAAATTCATTGGCATTTTTCTTAGGAATAATCGAAGCAAAATAAGATCTGGACAAAGCCTGAATCCCTCCCTGCGCAGAACCAATGAAAGCACCTAGTATAAATACATGCCAAAGTTCTGTCATAAAGAAGGCAAATATTACAGCCACTATATAAGTTGAAATAGCTACTATAATCATGTTCTTGGCCGTATAGCGTTTCGCGAGCGTCCCGTACAGGAGGGCAAAAGGAAATGCAATCAATTGAATAATCAGGAGTATGGCTAGTAACATGACTGTATCGTTTGGATCAAGATTCAGGGTTTCCTGGGCATAGGGTACTGCCATTTTAATAATAGTATCAACACCATCTATATATAGAAAATAAGCAATGATAAAAATAAAAACAGTTCTATACTTGCGAATCTGGCCAAAGGTCTTACCAATACGGATAAAACTTGAGGTAACCGGTTTAGGTTCACGTTCAATATAATGGACCTGATGGACGTTTTTTATCATGGGTATGGTGAAAGTCCCCCACCATAGCGCTGTTATGAGAAAGGCAATTTGAAATCCCAGACGTTGATCAAGTCCAATAAGTTGGACAACAACCAGAGAAATCAAGAAGGGGATGACGCTGGCTATATATCCAAAAGCAAAACCCTTCGTCGATACAGAATCCATATTCTCATCATCAGTAACATCTACAAGAAAGGCATCATAGAAGATGTTGGCCCCTGAAAAACCAATGGCAGTAAGGATATAGATAATTGCCAAGGCAAATCCCTGACCTTCAGGTACAGCTGATAACATAGCTGTCATAACAATACCCATAGCCGCAAAAAACATAAAAAACCGTTTTTTAAAATCTTTGTAGTCTGCAATCGTTCCAAGAATTGGACTTAACAAGGCAACAAAAATACTGGCTGCTGAATTAACAAATCCAAGATCCATACTGTTGCCGGAATTCATAAAACCAAAATAAACAGGAAATAGAGCTGTTGTAATAGCCATTGAATAGGCACTGTTACCACAATCGTAAAAGACCCAGGACCATTCTTTCTTTGTCAAAGCAAATTTCTTAAACATATTCTCCTCCATTATATATGAAACCTTTATCGGATTTCATGTGTTTACTGACTTATAAAGAGACCCTACAAGCACAGTATTATTAAAAAACCACTTCTAACCAAGTTCTTTCTCCTCATCATATCAAGTATATCACAAGACATCTTTAAGCCAAAGTAAATTGTTCTTTAAATCCAGGCAGTCTATTTGTATATTATCCTCTTGCATTTAAAGCCAGGCCAAGCCCTTTATCCTCTTGTTCAAAAAACCGAACACCAATTATCAAATCAGTGTTCGGTCCAAAACTACATTAACATATTTGTTTGTCAATTACTCTTCGTTGGCTCTTTCAGCAACAATTCTTTCCTGAACATCACGCGGAGCTTCTTCGTAACGGTCAAACTTAAGGCTGAAGATACCTCGACCCTGAGTCATGGAACGAAGGTCAGTTGAGTAACCATACATTTCGCCCATTGGAACTTCCGCTTCAATTTCTTGTTTGCCTCTTACAGGATTCATACCCAGAACTCGACCACGGCGTTTGGTTAAGTCACCCATAATATCACCCATGTAATCGTCTGGTATCAAAACTTTCACAGAAGCAATCGGCTCAAGTAGTACAGGAGTAGCCTTAGGTATACCTTCCTTGTAGGCATTCTGAGTAGCTATCTTGAAGGCCATTTCTGATGAATCAACTGGATGGTAAGATCCATCTACCAAGGTAGCCTTAAGACCAACAAAAGGATAACCGGCAAGAACACCTTTTCCAACTGATTCCTGAAGGCCCTTTTCAACAGCTGGGAAATAGTTTTTAGGTACTGATCCACCAAAGATCTTTTCTTCAAAGATAAATGGAGTTTCAAGATCGCCTGATGGTTCAAGTTCCATAACTACATCACCATATTGACCATGTCCACCTGACTGTTTCTTATGACGGCCCCTAATCTGAACTTTATTCTTAATAGTTTCTCGATAAGGAATCTTAGGCTTAATTAAATCGACACCAACCTTAAACTTCTCATCCAGACGGCTGACAATAATTTCGAGATGCTGACCACCAACTCCATAAAGAAGTTCCTGATGATTTTCATTGTCCATAACCACTTTAATGGTTGGATCCTCTTCCATCAACCGGTGTAAACCGGAAGCAATCTTATCTTCATCCCCCTTAGTCTTAGGAACAATAGCTCTATATGCAAGTGACTCTGGAAAATCGATTCCAGGCAGTCTTACAGGACGGTCTTTGGAACAAAGGGTATCACCGGTTGATACATTATTGAGCTTAGCAAAAGCACCAATATCGCCGGCTCTTATTTCATCAACTTCAATCTGTTCCTTACCTCTTAAAACATAGATATGAGGAATCTTTTCTGATTCATCTTTATTGGCATTTAAGAGAACATCGTCCTTCCTAATAATACCTGAATAAACTCTAAACAAGGATACCTTTCCGATATATGGGTCAATGATTGTCTTAAAGACAAGGGCTGAAGCCGGTTCGCCTTTATCACAAATCACATGAATTTCTTCTTCAGTTTCTGGATGTAGACCAATAACTTCTGTATGCTCTTCTTTAGGAGCAGGCATATACTTGTTAATAGCTGACATAAGTACACCAACACCGGTATTGTCTATTCCAGATCCACAAAGAACCGGAACAATCGAGCCATCTACAACTCCCGAGTGAAGAGCCGTCTGAATTTCCTCCAAGGTGAATTCTTCCCCTTCGAAGTATTTTTCCATGAGTTCTTCATTACTTTCAGCAACCGCCTCAAGTATCATTTCCCTTACAGGATCTATGAGGTCATCCATTCCATCAGGAATGTCACATTTTTCAACATGGTCTTTAACGAATTTACGGCCCTCCATCTTAACCGCATTGACAAAACCAACAAAATGCTCACCTTCTCTAATAGGAACCTGGAAAGGTGCAATAACTTTACCAAATGATTCTCTCAGTTGATCCAGTATAGATTGTAAATCAGCCTTATCATCATCCATATCTGTCACAAAGATAATCCTTGGAATATTCATTTCATCAGCGTGTTCCCATGCTATTTCCGTACCCACTTCCACGCCTGACTTTCCTGACACAACAATAACGGCACTATCGGCAACCCGAGTGGCCTGTTTGGCTTCTCCAACGAAATCAAAATATCCAGGAGAATCCAGAATATTTATTTTGCAGTCTTCCCATTCAATTGGAATGCTAGATGTGTTGATAGAAAATCCTCTCTTGATCTCTTCCTTGTCAAAATCGGATATGGTGTTGCCATCTGTTACTTTACCTTGTCTCTTGGTTAATCCGGCAACGTGGGCCATAGCCTCAGCCAGCGTAGTTTTTCCAGCTCCACCGTGGCCCAATAGGACAATGTTTCGAATTTGTTCTGATGAATACACTTTCATAAGTATTCCCCCAATCGTTAAAATTTTTGAACAAATATGCGTTTTGTAAGATATCAACAAATTTGCATCAAAATTCAACAAATATTAGACGAATATCCCGTATCCTGATACAGAATTCAGGCCTAGTCCAATCATTTTATTGCAACTTTTGATGTCGATAATGTTAATATTCTACACATCGACTAAATTTCCTTTTATTTTATTATATTCAGAATATTCTGTGTTTCACTTTAACACTTTTAAGTGTTGATTTGTCCCACAAAAAAATGTAAAATGCTTTCATAGTAGCTATTCATAAGCTATAATGGTTATGACAACAAATAGACAATGTAGAAAATGAGGTTAATATGTTTGAAACGATAGGTATTCTAGGTTTAGGGTTAATCGGTGGTTCCCTTGCTAAAGCACTAAAAAAATACAATTATGGAGCGACTATATATGGTTATAACCGTAATCAGGAATCAGCCATAAAAGCCCTTGAATCCGGTACTATCGATAAAAATGTTCAGGATTTTTCGGATTTCGGTGCCTGTGACCTAATTGTTTTATGCGCGCCAGTTAACGTGAATATACGCCTCTTCAAGGAGTTAAAGCCTTATCTAAAGGAAACCTGCATCATCACTGATGTAGGCTCTACAAAAAATGATATTTTCCAGGCTATGTCTAAAATGGAATACAAGGGATACTTTATCGGAGGCCATCCAATGGCCGGTTCAGAAAAGTCAGGTTTTACTGCAACAAAGGCCGAGTTATTTGAAAACGCCTTCTATATCCTGACTCCGGAGCCAGGCTGTCCTGATATATATACCAAGAAAATGGAATCCATGATCCGTCTTATCCACGGACTTCCGGTTCTACTCGACGCGGCCAAACATGATTATATCGTTGCAGCCATTAGCCACGTCCCCCACTTACTTGCTTCTACCTTAGTCAATATGGTCCAGAATATCGATTCTGACCAAAAAGAGATGTATACCCTTGCAGCAGGCGGCTTTAAAGACTTCACACGTATCGCATCTGCTTCACCGGATATGTGGCAGCAAATCTGTATCGCCAACAAATCAAGTGTCGTCGACATACTTAACACCTATCAAGTTATGTTGGACCAGGCCAAAGAGATAATTTTAGCCGAGGCATCTGACCAAGTTTATCATCTTTTCGACCAGTCCAGAACCTATAGAAACTCTTTTGAAAATAAATTCCGCGGAAGCATTGAGAAAAATTATGGCATCACTGTCGACATCAAAGACGAGGCAGGTGTCATAGCAGATATCGCGACACACCTGGCCAAACACTCCATCAGTATTAAGAATATTGGCATCAATAACAACAGAGAAGACTACGATGGGGTTCTGGAAATTCTTTTTTACGACCAGGAAAGTGCTGAAGATGGAAAAGAAGTGATTCGACTCCTGGACTATAACGTTATCGAATAGGCCTACTCATAACAACATAAATCAGAACATAACAAAAAGCTATCTTTAACCTTCAGGTAAGATAGCTTTTATTATCATTATATAATGATTGTCCCAAAATGCCGTTTCTCGAATTTTGATCCCTAGCCTCAGCCAGGTGGGTATCCGCACTGCTACTTCTGCCTTCCAAGTTACAAGGCTTGACATCCATAACAAGATGTAGAATTCCCGAATTCAATATGTAGGTTCAAAATAACGAGATATCGCACATCCCAGGATTTGTTTCTGACTACATTATACACCTAAAAACCTTACAAAACAAGGCTTTTAAAGGATTTCTAACTTTTAAGGCATATGACGATTTATATTCAAATTCTTTCGTCTGATCGGGAGACAAATCTGAAAATGCGCCCCTAAATCCTGAGAATTCTCTACCAAGACATAACCCTCATGCAAACCCGCAATAGCCTTTACAATAGCAAGCCCTAATCCTGTTTGACCCTTGCTTCCTTTATAGAACCTTTCAAAGACATGAGGAATCATCTTCTCTTTTATTCCGTTCCCGTCATCGGTAACATGTATGACAAGCCACCCATTTTCACCTTGACTCATATCCACTTCAGTCTTAATGAAAACTTCAGAATTGGCATATCTTACAGCATTAGATACCAGGTTAATTACCACCTGAATCATACTGTCCCGATCTCCATAGAATAAAAGATCATCTGTGAGCTTAAGGTTAAGGTCAAGTCTGATGTTCCTGTCATCAGCAAGACTCTGTACTCTTTTTATACTGTCCATGAGACAGTCATTAAGAGGAAAATCTTTCATTTCTAGGCTAATAGCTCTCGTTTCAATTTTTGACAGGAGGGAAAGATGACTAACAATTCGTTTGAGTCGCTCACTTTCTTCAACGATTGTTTCCAGGGCTTCTTTTTCATCATCTACAACACCATCCATTATGGCCTCAGCGTATCCTCTAATAGACATAAGCGGCGTCTTTAACTCATGGGAAGCATTTTGAAGGAACCTCCCTTGTTCTTCTTGAAACTGATTCAGTTCATCAGCCATTTTATTCATAGCTGTGGCTAGAGCCTGAATTTCATCCCCCGTCTTCACTTCAACAGGTTTTGGTGATGATGATTTTCCCAAAGATATGGCATAGGATTCCAATTTCCTTATAGGTTTAGACAGAGCATTTGCAGTCATATAAACAAAAACCATGGTCAAAAGGAAGACACTGGACAATATGACAAGTAAAACCCTTGTAAAACGTTGGAGTAAGTCAGTTTCATCCCTAACAGGTATATAAATAACTGCATATAGGCTTGAATTCTGATTTTTAAGGGTAAGTTCAATCGGAGAGATATAGACCTTAAAAGCATTGGCATTACCGCGATTTAAGTTGATAACCCTCTTAAGCCTGCCATCTTCAATAAGTCCTGAAATTTCCGAAATAATGTCATCAGAAAATTCCTCCTTACCCGTCAGTGGCCGAATGTTTCCATTTAGGATACTGATGAATTCAATATTGGAATCCAGCTGAAATAAATCCAGTCTTCTTTTGGATAAACGAATACTTTCCACCATTTCCGCAAGACTGCGCTCAGTCATATTTTCTCTTACTTCTTCTTTGAAAACTGAATTAATAATCCCCATTTCCTCTTCAAAATCAGCCAGCAACTCTCTGGAATAAAAAGCCTGCAAAACAAACCTGGATAAAAGCAGAACCAGAAGAAAGGCAATGAAAAATATAATTCCAAATCGGGTAATCAAGCGACGCCTAATACTTGTCTTTGTCACGGTCAGCCTCCAATCTTGTAGCCATATCCCCAGACTGTTTCTATCTGTACCTTGCTTCCCCCCTGGCTTAACTTCTTGCGGATTCGCTTAATCACATCATCTACCAGACGGGTTTCGCCAACATACTCGTATCCCCATACAACATCCAGAATCTGGTCTCTCGAAAGAGCCTGTCCCCTGTATTTAACCAACATATGAAAAAGGTCAAATTCCTTTCCTGTAAGGGTTATTTCCTGTCCATCAACTTTCAAGCCTCTTCCAACTGCATCTATCTGGGTATTTCCAATAGCGAGGTATTTCCCTTCATCTTTTTTAGGGGAATTATCTCTTGACTCAGTTCTTTTAAATATGTTCTTAACCCGAACCACTAATTCTCTCGGACTAAAAGGTTTACTTAGATAATCATCAGACCCTAGTTCAAGACCAAGGATACGGTCCAGCTCTTCATCTTTGGCGGATACTATAATGATTGGTACCTGACTCGTTTTTCTTATTTCACGACATAAATCAAAACCATTCATACCTGGCATCATAATATCAATAACCAACATGTCTGGTTCCATAATCTGAAAGGCTTCAAAAGCAAGATCTCCCTGGTCAAAAACTTCTACCTGGTATCCTTCCTTTTCAAGATAAGCCTTAATCAGCTTTCTTATATTCAATTCATCGTCAACGACAAAAATACGCTTCATTATTTTTCCTTTTTGGCAGTCAGTAAATCCAGGATTATAATTACTGCAAAACCAATAACTACGAAGAGGATGCTAAGGGCAAACCCTTCCATTTCCCAAGGTCTCACCAGCTGCTCTGCAACAACAAATACATCGCCATCAACAATCTTGCTTTCAACAACTTCTTTATATGGCCAAATTTTTCTAAGAGATCCTAACATCATACCTGTTAAAAACGCCATGGTACCCGAATGCCAGTTGTCAAGAACATAATTGAGTACTCTTGAAAAGCTAAGGATACCAACCAGACAACCAAGTGCTACAACAAGGAGGACCAATATATGCTCCAAATGAAAAGGATCTTTAACAATTTCAGTAATGTAGTGGTACTTACCTAAGATCAGCAGCAAAAAAGCACCTGAAATTCCAGGAAGAATCATAGCACATATAGCAACCGCCCCAGACAAAAACATAAACCATAAGGCGTCGGGTGTATTTACAGGCACAAGACCAACAACAATAAAGGAAATAAGACCACCAATTACCAGGTTTAACAGTCTTAGGGGTGTCAGCTTGAACTGCTTTCCAATGACATAGGATGAAGCTAAAATCAAACCAAAAAAAGTAGACCAGGTATAGAGGGTATATTCCTCAAGCAAAAAATTCATCAAACGTGCCATAGTGAATATAGAGGTAAGAATACCGGCTAGTAGGGGTAGCAGAAATCCGAAATTGACATCTTTTGCCACCTTTTTAAAATCACCTCTAAAAAAGTCTTTTACCAAATCAAAACCAATGGACCCAATAACCTCAATAAGCTGATCGTAAATACCGGTAATCAGAGCAATGGACCCACCTGACACACCAGGTATAATATCAGCTGCTCCCATAAACATTCCTTTTAAATACAAAATCAATTTACTCATGACTCTCCTCCAACAAACCTAAATCTATACATGCTGTCAAAATACCACCTTCAGATATAGGAGGCGCAACATAGGAAGCAGCATCTTTGGCTTCCTGGACTCCATTACCAACGGCAACTGAATGCTTGACATGGGTTAGCATATGAATATCATTGTAATTATCTCCGAAGACATATACATCATCCATGGACACATCCAGATAGTCAGCCAAATACTGGATACCCCAGTATTTCGAAACCCCTTTATTATAGACTTCGAATCCTATATGTCCCCAAGGATTGAAATCCAGTTTCTCAAAATCATCAAGACCTTTCATCTTAGGCTTAAAGATCATCATACCGTAAAAATCGATGGGACTTTTTATATTCAACTTAATCATAGGTGTTAATTTGGAAATATGAGGTTCACCAACTAAGGTGTTTTCTTTTTTATAAAGCTCCTTTTTAATTCGACCAAAAAAATCTTTTACATAAATATGATCATCATCAAAACAGACCACGGGATAAAAAGACCACCTAAACCGCTTTAAGAGTTTAGCAGTCTCATCCCTATCTAGGGGCTGTTTATGAATAATTTCATTTTGGTATACTACCATATGTCCACCAAAACAAACGGCTGTATCCATTTTTAGAACTTTCATAATATGTTTGATATGTTCGTAACTTCTGCCGGTTGCTATACCAACATGGTAACCCTTTTCCCTAAGGAGACGAACTGCTTTAAGGGTCTGTTTCGGTATAGTCGACCTTGGTGTGTCATGATCGATTAATGTTGAATCCACGTCAAATAAAATTAACTTATTCATGTTTACCTTTCTAATGTCACTAACGGTGTTTTGCAAGAACTTCAACAAATCTCAACCGCCTGTATGCCAGGGGTATTACAGACCGTTTCGTTCTCTTTTTTATATCTGCCAGAAAATCTTCCATGTCTTCTATATGCTCTAGACTTGGTTCTTCATCATTATAAAAAGCTTTTTCCAACATTTCAACAAATTCAGTAAAGGTTTTTGTTGAATTCAAGGAATTTCTATCTACCCTAAACCCAAACTCCCGTATGGTTTCATGGTTTAGCTTTGTAATACCTAAAGCCCCAAGGTACATAAGCATGGTTTTGTAGGTGACTTTCAACCGCCTTGGCAGGTTTCTCATCAGGCGCTTGCCTCGAAGTATAAAAACAACTATGACGAAGATTAGGGCACCAACCAAAAGGATCAAGCCTGCATATCCCACTGTTTCTCTGGTTATTGGTACAGCTCCGGTCTGAGCTTCCCTCTCCTCTTCCAGTTCCCGTTCATATTCCAATGGATCAGAAAACTGAATAACCGATTGACCTGGTGTAGGCTCATATTGAATCCAGCCAAAATTAGGCACATAAACTTCAACCCAGGTATGGGCATCTCTATCGTAAACGTATTTCCATTCAAACTCATCACCACCGGTTCTATATCTGGCATCCAGTTCCAGTTCATCAATTTCAAACTGGTCCTGTTGAACCACATAACCGGAGACAAACCTTGATGGAATCCCCTGGCTTCTCAGCATGAGAACCATGGCCGTTGCAAACTGCTGACAAAAACCTTCTTTTTCATCGAAAACAAAGGATTTAATAATATCTCCCCTAAGGTTCGGTTCTTCATTGTAGTTGAATTCAGATTGGAAGTAATACTCTATTGCTTCCGCCTTGGCAAGATTACCGCTAATTCCCTCAGTAATTTTATCCGCCTCTGCTTTAATATCCTCATATCCTTCAGGCATAGCCAAATAAGGACTTAAGTCTTTGCCATCATCCACTTGGGATTCCAGAAAATCCATCAGTGCACTTGTCCTGTATTTAGGTATTGTAATGGCCATCATATATGCAAAACCACCACCAACCATTTGATCAGCAACAAACATCCCATCCTCGTGGACCTCTACATTAACTTCATTATCGTAGATGTCCACTCCAATTGTATAAGGACCGGATAAAATCGAATCCGTATAGACATTTCCGTAGATGACTTCCACAAGTTCAGTATAAAAAACAGTATCATCATTTCTGATATCCTGTTCCAGTATGGGTTCAACGGGCCATCCATCCTCTGAAACCGGATTGATGAGGTCATTAATCCAAACCCCATTATCATATGTATTAAAGGTTTGGGATTTGTAATATTTCAGTTCATTTGTATCCACTCTAAAGATCTGAATACCTTCATGTTCAAAAGTCGTTTGAACTTCATACTCAGGAGACACAGAATAGACCACTTCTTTTCTTTCGATCTCCGGCCGTTCCAAATCTACCTCACCGACAATCCCACCTCTACCGGGACCGCCTCCTACTCTTTCCTTAAAAGGATTATAAATGGCATTGTTTAAGGATATTGACAGGAAGAGGACAATCCCAACCATCAACATAGCCAGCCAGTAGAAGGGCATTCTTCTTTTAACCCCTTCATTCTCCTTTAGGTAGGAGAAGAAAACTTCAAAATAGTAGATAAAAAGAGCAATAACAAAAAGATAAAAGGCCATTCTGTCTTTAGACGAAGAAAACAGACCCATAGTAAATGTTACAAACATAATCAGACCACCTAAAAGTGGCGGTACAATCTTCAATATTCTGGAATGATAAAAGACTACAATCAACTTATACATAAAAACACTAATGATAAAGATCATCAGACGTTGATGCAGTATCCCTATATAGAACTCCTCAACACTTACAGAAAAATAGTAGGGCTTAAAAAAATCAACAAGTCCATTTAGGGCTATATCCAGTAGTTCATTCCTATATAGGTAAACAGACAAACCGCTTGCAAGAACAATCAGACTCCCCATTGTCCATAAGAAGACTTTTGGTTTGTCGATAATGAAGTAGTAAATGCCAAAACTCAATACGGCAATAACAATCAAATCAGGTAGTATTAGAGAATAGGAAAAGGCACCTGAAATAATTGCCATTAGAGCAAGGCCCATCATAAATACAGCAAACATTAAGACACCCCCAATACAGTTGAGTTCTCATTATGTATCATATAGTAAATTGGGATCCTGGATGTTGCCAACCTAAATTGGACCTGCTGGTCACCAATGGTTTCAAGGCCCTCAATAGATAAAGCCTTGGGATCACACACAATGACACTGATTTCGTAATTACGGTTCTTAAGCTTGACCAGACTTTCAGACAGGTGATTGGTTAAATGTTGAGTCATAATAACCAGGTGGCAGGTATCCCTGTCCTTTCTTAGGACTTCATCAATGGTATCAACATAATGATCATCACGATAAAAACTTAATTTTGCCAGCTCATCGTAAAACTTGGGAAAGTCATTGTTGGATGTTCCTTCCAAAGCATGGACACCAAACTTTTCATAGTAAAAAGAGGTTTGGATTCTATTTTCCAATAAAAAGTGAATGAGGGAAACACAGCCCTCCACCAGATAGTCTTCAAAAACAATAGCGTTTTCTTCGTCCAGTTTAAGTGAACAGGTATCAAGGAAAACCTTGGTTTTATTGGTCATTTGACCAGAATAGTCTTTTGAGATGAACTTTCCTGCTTTTGCAGTCAACTTCCAGTGAATACGGTTAAGGGGATCTCCAGGTTGATAATCCCTGATATCCGTGAAAACCGACATATTCTGAGTATCGTTGGAAACAACACTCTCACTGGATTCATTAATAACATTCTTTAGCAGGTTGGATTTCAACTCCCTAAGTTTGGGATATACAAGAATCTTATGCTGCTCCAACTCACTATAGGTAAATTTAAAGAAGGAAAAAAAGTCCTTCATAATAATCTTGTCAACACCGATAGAATAATTCCCCCGGTATTGGCAAGTCAGTTCTTTTCTAAATGTTACCCTTCCTCTTGGATAGATGATAATTGATTTCTTTTCATCGTCTTTAGCTTCCACAAAAAGTCGGTCAGAAGAAACATAATGTAAGGAGTAAGGCACAAAAAGCAAAACTGTCGGATTAAACAGTTTTATAGTATAGGTAATCTTCTCCCCCTTGCTGACCTCGTTTTTGTCCAGCTTATGGGAGAGAAAAAAAGTAAAATGACTGAGTAAAAGATGGGCCCCACTAACAAAGGGCACAAAAAGGATGACATAAAAAGTCAAACTGCTTATATAACCGGGATAAAGTCGGTTAAAAACAGCACTTAATATGAGCATGACTACATAGATAATCCAGGATCTAAGCAAAAGAATCACCTTCCGGTACATCAACAAGCTTCATAACATCTTTGATGATCTGCTCGTTGGTCTTATTCTCATACTTAGCTTCTGGTCTTGGCACAATACGATGGGCAGCTACGGACATGAAGATAGACTTTACATCATCAGGAATTACATAGTCTCTACCCTTATAATAAGCCACGCCTTTTGCCATCTTACTGATAAACAAGGTACCCCTTGGACTGATCCCCAATAAGGTATCATTGGAGTTTCTGGTAGCCTTGACAAGATTTACAATGTACTTGGAAACATCATCATTTTGTTTGACCTTCAGGATTTCCTCCTGTATTTCAATGACTTCCTCTGGCGTAACTACAGGTTCTAAGGTATCCAAAGGATTGGATTTCTTAAAACGGTCCATGACCATCATTTCCTCTTCCAATGAAGGATAGCCGATTTCCATCTTAATCATGAAACGGTCCAATTGAGCTTCCGGCAAAGGATAAGTACCCAAATACTCTATTGGGTTCTGGGTTGCTATAACCATAAAGGGATGAGGCAGATCATAATGCTTGCCATCAACAGACACTCTTCTTTCTTCCATAGCCTCTAAGAGTCCTGACTGGGTCTTAGGAGGAGTTCTGTTAATTTCATCTGCCAAAAATATATTGGTCATAACAGAACCCTTATGGTACTCAAATACTTCCTTCTTTGGATGGTACATAGTAAAACCTGTTATGTCTGAGGGCATAACATCCGGTGTACAGGAAACCCGGTTAAAATCTCCACCTATAGACTTAGCCAAGGCAATAGCTAAGGTCGTTTTACCGGTACCTGGTACATCCTCAATTAGAACATGACCGTTACACAACATAGTTAGGGTCAAAAGTTCAATAGCTTCTCTCTTACCAACCATAACTTTGTTTATGTTTTCAACGAGTCTCTCCACTTTCTCATTCATACTGTCTCTCCTCCACCTTTACTAGTCTTCTTTTGTCATTTCATCATTAACTGGCTGTCGTTTTACCTTTCGGTCTATAATAGTACTGACTACAAAGGCAAATACAAGTACAATAATTGCACTAACAATTAAATTGTAGTTATTATTTATTGGACATACACCTTCCGGTAACCGCTGCTGGTCATAAAAGTTCTTACCAATAACCAGAACCGAAAAACCGATGGCAACATAATAAATAATATCCACAAGACGCTTGATCTTTAGTAAATTCATATAACCTCCTAGGTTGCATAGTCGAGCAGTAAATCGAAGATTTACGACCAGACAGGATGCATTGTCGGGCAGAAAAACTTCAGGTTTTCAACCAGACAGGTTGCATAGGCGAGCAGTAAATCAAAGATTTACGACCAGCCCTAGGCTTTTTGGCTATGACTTAAAATATCCAAAAGCTCCATCATGATGGACACTTTCAAAAACCGTCATGGCCTTATGGCCTTTTTCATGAAACCCCAAACGTACACACTGTAAACCGATTGTTGAAAAAGACTGGCCACCGATTCCTGTGACCCCGTATTTTGGATCACCTGCAATAGGAAGTCCCATAAAACTTAATCCCGATCGAATCTGATGAAACCGACCGGTCCTTAAATCTATCTCAAGCTTTTGAACCAGAACCCCATCTGTTTCTATGGCTTGAAGCCTTCTTACAATCATTGTTCCCTTTTTGAACAGCTTCTGGTCTCCACCAGACAGCTTCTTGTATCCTTCATCATCGATTACTTCAGAAACCCCTTTATTCTTCCTGTAATAATGATTTGCATGTATACCCTCTTCTAATTGATCATAAGCCGGATTATCCGTCTTATAATCCAGCGAAGAGACTACAACAGCATAATATATTTTCTTAAAACCTGATCCTGTCAACTCCTTGTTTAAGCGGCCAGCCTCTGCCTTTGTTTTGGCAAAGACTACCGGGCCTGAAACATGTCTGTCCAGACGGTGAATCAAATACGGCTTACTGCCTAAGTATTCCTCCAGGTTACTCAACAAGTCCGGAGTTCTGGAAAAATCCTTTTGTATGGGCATATTGGCCGGTTTAACCACCACGATCAGATTAAGATCTTCATGTAAAATTTTCATCATGTTCTAAAACAACTTCCTCCAACAAATTCACGAAGGAGTGAATTCACCGGAATATGCTCACTGGTCACACCAAGTATATAGTCAAGGAATTTAATCAGCCGCTTGGCCTCTATAAATTCCGGACGGTCCTTTGGTATACTGAACAAAAGCGGTTCTGCATATTGCTTCAATATAGCCAGCTCATAAATAAGGGCTGAGTTAAACATAACATCCGCTTCTTCCTGGAAGGGGAAGATATACTTTTCTTCTCCTCTTCGAACGGATGGCCACATGGAAATAGTCTTAAGAGCACTGGCACCCCTGTATTGGTAGTCCCGAACAATCCTTCTCAGGAGACGTCCGTCAGTTGTTGGAATCCGGTTGTGATAATCCAGATTCAGTTGAGTCAGGGCACTTATATAGATCTTGAACTTATTGGTTTCCGGTAAAGCATAGGAAAGTGCAGGATTAAGGCCATGAATGCCTTCCACAACCAGAATACCGTCATCTCCCAATTCAACATAATTTCCCTTATATTCCCTAAATCCACTAACGAAGTTAAAAACAGGAATATCAACACGTTCCCCATCCAGAAGCCTTAACATATCATCATTAAAGGATTTCACATCAATGGCCTCAATGGTCTCAAAGTTATAGTTTCCATCTTCATCAAGAGGTGTATCCTCCCTGTTGACAAAGTAGTTATCCACAGATATGGTCTTAGGCTTCATGCCATGTGCCTTCAGCTGAACTGCCAGCCTATGGGCAAACGTTGTCTTTCCTGATGATGACGGTCCTGCAATAAAGATAAACTTTTTATTCTTGTCATCTGCCTTAATCATGTCAGCAATTTCAGCAATCTTCTTTTCCATAAGGGCCTCAGACACCAACATAAGCTCGTTTATATTACCGGCTGCAATTAGATCATTCAATTCTCCTATGGTGGTTACTTCCATTAACTCAGCCCATTTAGAGGTTGTGTGCTGGGTCTCATAAAGCTTCATATCAGGGTTAAATTCTGATACATGGTCCGGTTCTTTTCTGGCCGCATACTGGACCATAACACCCTGTTCATGCAAATAGAGTTTAAAGGATTTAAGACAACCTGTTGTCGGAACCATATAGCCATAATAGTAATCAAAATACCCATCCAACTCATAAATATTGGTATTGGATACTGATCTGAAGTTCAAGAGTTTAACTTTATCAGTCATACCCTGTTTTTCAAAAATGCGGATAGCCTTGGAAGTCGTCTCTGTCGTTTTCCTGATCTTGATGTCCTGGGCTACCAACCGGTGCATCCGTTCCTCAACAAGGTCTAGTATCCCGGCATCAATAGGATGGTCCTTGCTATTGAGAACTTCGCAATAAAGGCCTCTGTTAATGGTAAAATGAACCCTTATATCTACTTCTTCATTGCCGTAAGAGCTATAGACATCTCTTACTGCCTTAATAAAAAGAAGGGTCAAACTACGCTGATATGTTCTATATCCATCTTTGTCGGTCGTATCCAAAAACTCTACGACACAGTCTTTCTTCAGCTTCCTACCCAATTCCTTCAGTTTGCCGTCTACAATAGCCAGAACGATAGGTCCCCTAAAGTCCTTCCTGTAATTCTCAGCAAGATTTAAGAGTTTCGTGCCTTTTGGAATACTGACTTCTTCTCCATTATGTTGTAATGTAATCTTTAGGTCCATAAGTCGCCTCCCTTATCATATTGAATTTTTATAATGTATTAAATGGTGATTTTTCATTTTCGCCCAAAATCACCTGAATTCCTTTGTTAATCGACGCCTTCAAATAGTCATACAATAGATGTTTGACAAGGCTTTCACTTCCAAAATGTGTAGCATCAATAAGGCATATATGTTCATCTAGAGCCATCATTGCCTCGTGATATTTAATGTCACCGGTTATATAGACATCAATATTCTCTGATAAGGTCTCACGAAAAAGACTCATACCACTTCCGGTACACAAACCGACTTTTCGAATGATGCGGCTAGGGTCACCTACATACCTTACAGTATCGAGACCAAGATCTTCCTTAATCTTCGCAACAAAATCCACAAGTTGAATATCATCCACTTTGCCATATCGTACAATACCTTCTTCAGGTCTTGGCATTTGTTCGATCTTCATAAGCTTCATGACATAATCATTAAGTCCACCGTCAGCTGCATCTAAATTGGTATGGGCAGCATAACATCCGATACCATGTTCGATAAGCTTTATAACCCTTCTCGAAACCGGATCAGAGGCAACAATGGTTTTCATAGGTCTGAATATCAAAGGATGATGGACGACAACCATGGAAACTTTTTCCCTAATTGCCTGATTCAATAGTTTATCAGTCAACTCAAGTCCAACTAGAATACTGAAAACTTCCCTTTCTGGATCTCCTACTAAGAGACCAACATTATCATAGTCCTCTGCCAAATTTAATGGAGCAAGAGATTCCATCAACGTCATGACATCCTTAATTAAGATTCCATCCATTCAAGTACCCTCTTTCCAAGTTCATTTTCCTTCTCAAGTTCTTTTACCCGGTCACCAATGCCCTTTGCAGACAGTTTATGAATGATCTCATTATTCTTGTCCAACTCTTCTTGTATAAGTCTAATCAAAAGAGGGTGTTTGGCCTCTATTAGTAGTTTACCATATTTATTGTAAATAATAATTAGATTTTCATCAGAATTTTCTTGAATTTGATGAGAATTCTTTTCATTACCATTTCTTCTATCCCTTGGCTCAGCAACAATAAAGGGGTAGTAATGGCCTTCTTCCTCCATTAAGTCCTCTTGTACAATAACCAAACCAAGTTGCCCAAGCTTACGTCTTACATCCTGTATATCCCTATGAGGAGAAAGTACAAAGCGTTTATAGGTAAGAACCTTTTCTTTTTCCTGGTCTAGAAGGGTTTCAATCAACTTTCCTCCCATACCCGCTATAATAATACAGTCAACCTCACCAGGTTCCAATGCTGACAAGCCATTGCTTAATCGATAGTCAATGAGATGGTCTACGCGGTATGCCTGGCCATTTCGACGGGCTTTCTCCAAAGGATCCCTGTTCACATCCATTGCGATAACTTTGGGACAAATCCCTTTCTTTATGAGTTCAACAGGAACATACCCATGGTCACATCCTATATCAGCGACGGTCATACCCTTTTCTACATACTGTGTTAATTGCCTAAGTCTTTTCGTCAATTCCATATCTGCTCCAAAAATATTTTATTCTTTCTCGCCACTTGCCAAAGAAAGCCATGGAAAATTCCATGGCTCATGTCTTATTCTAAGTAATCTTTCAATTTTCTGCTTCGACTAGGATGTCTTAACTTACGTAGAGCCTTGGCCTCAATCTGTCTAATCCGTTCTCTTGTAACGTTAAACTCTTTACCTACTTCTTCCAATGTTCTTGCCCTACCATCATCAAGACCAAATCTCAAGCGAAGAACTTTCTGTTCACGGTCTGTTAAGGTGTCCAAGACATCGACCAATTGTTCCTTGAGCAAGGTAAATGCAGCAGCCTCAGCAGGAACCGGCACATTATCATCCTGAATAAAGTCTCCGAGATGAGAATCCTCTTCTTCACCGATTGGAGTTTCCAATGAAACTGGTTCTTGAGAAATCTTCAAAATCTCTCGAACCTTCTCTACAGGCATATCTAATTCCTCAGCAATTTCCTCTGGAGCAGGATCACGACCAAGTTCCTGAAGTAATTGTCTGGAAACACGAATAAGTTTATTAATGGTTTCAACCATATGTACGGGTATACGAATAGTTCTGGCCTGGTCAGCAATAGCTCTTGTAATGGCTTGACGAATCCACCAAGTTGCATAAGTAGAAAATTTATAACCCTTACGGTAGTCAAACTTTTCTACAGCTTTAATAAGCCCCAGGTTACCTTCCTGTATAAGGTCAAGGAAAAGCATTCCACGACCAACATATCGCTTGGCAATGGACACAACAAGACGAAGATTGGCTTCCGCCAAACGCTGCTTGGCAATTTCATCCCCTTCTTCCATCCGCTTGGCAAGACGAACTTCTTCATCAGCATTTAGTAGAGGAACCTTACCGATTTCCTTTAGATACATACGAACAGGGTCATCGATATTCAGCCCTTCAGGTAATGTTAAATCCAGTTTCTTAATATCTGGATCTTCGTCATCATCATCTTCATCGTCGATTTTCCCCAGAACATCTACGCCGGATCTTTCCAGGAATTCATAAATCGCTTCAATTTTCTCAGGTGCCAGCTCCATATCCGTAAAGTGGTCCTCGATTTCCTTATATTCCAGAACATTCTTTTTGGACTTGCCCATCTTCACCAGTTCCTGGATTTTGACTTCAAAAGATTTGATTTTTTCTTCAGACATGTTTTTCAATCCCTTCTATATATCTTGTAAACTAACATACAGACTCAGGAGTTCTTTCTTCTCCTTAATCAGGTCCATTAACCCTTGCGGATCTGTAACAGTTTTTTGCTTATGTTCAAGGTACTCACCTTTAATGGACCTTATGGTATCATTTAAAAGTTTTTCCAATTGTAACTGATTTTCGATTTTGATTTCTTCACCAAAAATACCTGCAATTAGTTTCTGATCATCAATCTGCGTAAATTTGCTCATTATGACTGCGGGTTCAATGTCTAAACCTTTTTCATACAAGTCATATATGATTAATCCGACTTTTTGTAATGTCTCGTGGGTAAAATACTCAGGTGTCACGTAAGTTTTGACTTTGTCGAAGATCTGTTTATGAGATACGATGATCGCCAAGAATTCTTTCTGAGCTATTGTAACAGCTTGGCCCGTTCCTTGCAAGTTTTTTTCTCTTCTACTGGTGGGGTTATCACCCTGTTTCTTGTTGACAATACCTATGTTCTTGCCGTGTTTACCAAGTAGTTCTTCAAGCCCTTCCTTGGATATATCATAATTACCTACTATCGCATCGATATAGTTGTCCCGCTCCAGTTTTCCTTCTATAGTCAGAAGTTTTTTGGCTGTTTCTTCACTGAACCTTGTCTTATACTCAGGATCTTTCAAATCATATTGTTTGCTAAGCTGTAGTATTTCAAACATAAAACTTGGTATGGCGGTTTTAATTAAGGTCTCATAAGCCTCCCTGCCTGATTTCTTAATCAGTTCATCAGGATCCTTGGCTCCTTCCATAACAAGCACTCTGACCATCAATCCGGCTGACTTTAGTATAGGTATAGCTCTAAGTGTCGCATTGACACCTGCACCATCACTGTCAAAGGATATAACAACTTCATCCACATACCTTTTAATCAGGTGCCCATGTCCACCGGTAAAGGCTGTTCCAAGGGAAGCAATCGCATTGTCAAACCCTGCTTGATGTAGAGCAATAACATCCATGTAGCCTTCACAGATAATCATAAATTTCTCTCTGGATTTTCTGGCTATATTAAGTCCGTAAAGATTACGGCTTTTATCAAACAACTTGGTCTCCGGCGAGTTCAGATACTTGGGTTGACCTTCTTTTGCCCCCTCCAGAACCCGGCCTCCAAAGCCTATAATCCGGTTATGTATATCAAAAATCGGAAACATGACCCGGTTGGAGAATCGGTCAAAAAACTGCCCCGGCTTCTTCCTGCTTTCAACAAGTAATCCACTGTCATAAAGTTCAGTATCGGTAAAACCTTGCTTGGATAGGTTCTTATATAAGTCATCAAAGAAGAAGGTGGCGTATCCGATTCCAAACTGCTTCATCACATCCTGACTTAATCCCCTGTCTTCCATATATTTCTTAGCTAACTTACCAGGCTCCTTTCGAAGCATGGTATAAAAATATCTGGCGGCCAAGCGATTGGCTTCATAAAGCCTGTTCTTATAGTACATGGCAGCTTTGACTTCCTGACTGACTTCAGGTTCAGGCAAATCAATATTAGCCTTATCGGCTAGAAACTTGACCGCTTCCACAAATGTAAAGTTTTCATATTCCATAACAAAAGAGAAAACATTACCACCGGCGCCACAGCCAAAACAATAGTACATCTGCTTATCTTTACTCACAGAAAAAGACGGTGTCTTCTCATGGTGAAAGGGACATAGTCCAAAATGCGACCCACCCTTTCTGGTCAAATGAACATAGGAGCCGATAATATCCACTACGTCACTGTTAAGGCGTACTTCTTCAATTATTTCATCAGGATAATACATATCAGTTTCACAACTCCTATCAGTCCTTCTGGCAAGGCAGCTATGAAGACCTTGTCAGATTTAGAATTCATTCCACGAAGCAGGAATAAACAAATCCATAAATTTCCTTATGGCGTATCGATCTGTCATACCAGCCACATAATCAGCAACTACCCTGTGAGGTTGATCACCTTCATCAATCATAGTTACATATTCAGGCGGCAAAAGGTATTGATGAGAATCAAAGTAAAGAAAAAGTTGCGTCAAGAGGTTCTTGGCTTTTTCTTCGTGCTCTTTGGCTCTAGAGTCTATATACACATTCTGGAACATAAACTTTCTCATTTCCTTCATGGATAACTCCATGTCACTAGACATAATGATATCGTTTTTGTTCATAGAATTAGTAACAATGTCATGAATCATATTATTAAGCCGCTCTGTAGTCGTGTGTCCTAAGACATCACAGTGTTCCCTGGGCAGGTCGCCTTCTTTTAATATATGACCTCGAATGGCATCGTCAATATCATGGTTAATATAGGCAATCTTATCTGAAAGCCTGACAATCTTACCTTCCAACGTTGAAGGTTTGCCTTTTGTCGGGTGGTTCAGAATACCATCTCTGACCTCCCAAGTCAAGTTGAGGCCTTGACCCTTGCCTTCCAATTTCTCAACGATTCTTAGGCTCTGCATATAATGCTTAAAGCCAAGCTCACACACTTCATTAAGCGCATGTTCTCCCGCATGACCAAAGGGAGTATGACCAAGATCATGTCCTAAGGAGATTGCCTCTACCAAATCCTCATTAAGATTCAAGGCTCTGGCAATGGACCTAGCAATCTGGGCCACTTCCAAGGTGTGGGTCAATCTGGTTCTATAATGATCACCTTCCGGTGAAATAAACACTTGTGTCTTATGCTTCAACCGTCGAAAAGCCTTGGAATGTAGTATCCTGTCCCTGTCACGCTGATACTCAGTCCGCATATCACACGGCTTCTCCTGAACTTCCCTGCCTTGGGAATTTTTGGATAATGAAGCATATTCGCTTAGTCCGCTCGATTCTCTTGCTTCTTGAATTTCTCTTAAATTCATAAGCACTCTCCTTTTTGGTCAAATCAGCAAAACCCATACTCTTATATATACTACCCTACCAAATGTTTTCCTTTTTTTTTATATAAATTTTATTAAAATTAAAGACAACTTCATAATTAGCCATTGACAAGCACATTGTATACTGTATAATTAGACATGTAATTGATAACTATTCTCAGTTAATAATAGATTTTTACCAAGGAGGATAACCATGTTTCAATCTCTAACATTGGTATTGTCCGGAAGCGCCGGACAGGGATTAAAAACCATTGAGGAACTATTGGCTGCCACAGTCAAAGAATCCTACAATGTATTCACAACACAGGAAATCATGTCACGTATTCGTGGCGGTAACAACACCATTGAAATCCGAATCGGAAAAGAAGACATCTATGCCTATAAAGACCAAATTGATGTCCTCTTTCTTCTAAATAAGTCTGCCTATTACCGTTTGCCTGACCGAGTAGGAAGTCAAACAAAGATATTTGGCGAAGAATCTTTTATGACCCAGGAAGAACTGGATGCTACCAAGGCTCACTTTACCCCTCTGGCAGTTACCAGTATCGCCAAAGAGGCCGGAAGCGTCCTCTACTCCAACATTGTCATATTAGGCTTTATTGCAGGTCTTATTGGTCTGGAAAAAGATATTGCCTATAAGAAAATCCAGAAAAAGTTCGCATCCAAAAACGAGTCCATTATCGCTGGGAATCTTAAAGCCTTTGACCTAGGCTACCAAAAAGCTCAGGACCACTCCATTCCCTTAGCTATTGAAAAGACTCAGGACCATCTAAATCAAAAAATACTAAACGGTACCCAGGCGATTTCCATCGGTGCCATTGCAGGCGGTGTCAACTATATCGCCTCCTACCCTATGTCACCGGCAACCGGAGTTCTTGAATATCTGGCCGACAAAGGTGATGCATTTGGCATTGTGGTTGAACAAGCCGAAGATGAGATTGCTGCCATCAACATGTGTATCGGCTCCTGGTATGCAGGTGCCAGATCCTTAGTCACCACCTCAGGTGGAGGTTTTGCCTTGATGGAGGAAGGTGTCAGTCTTTCTGGAATTACTGAAACGCCTGCGGTCATCCACATCGCCCAGCGGCCAGGTCCAGGTACAGGTCTTCCTACCAGAACCGAACAAGGCGACCTTACCTTGGCGGTGTATTCCGGTCACGGTGAATTTCCCAGAATAGTTCTAGCTCCAGGCACCCTAGAAGACGGTATTCTCCTCACTCAAAAGGCTTTTTATCTGGCTGATAAATTCCAGGTACCGGTATTTGTACTCAGCGACCAGTACTACCTGGATTCCAAAGCACCACTTAAAAGCCTAACCATACCTCAAGATCCACTTACCTCCTTTATGATCGAGTCAGACAAGGACTATCTAAGATATAAACTTACTGAAAATGGCATCAGTCCAAGGGCTATTCCAGGATATGGCCAGGGGCTGGTCAAATGCGACAGTGATGAGCACGATGAACGTGGTTCTATTACTGAGGACTTTAATGTCAGAATTCAAATGAATGACAAACGTCTAGGCAAAGAAAAATATATACTTGAGGACTATTTAAGTCCTGAGCTCATAGGGTCTCCGGATTACAAACATCTGATTATCGGATGGGGTTCAACCTATGGTGCCTTAAAAGAAGCAGTCCTTAGCTCAGGCAGAGATGACCTTGCCTTCCTCCACATCCGCCAGCTCTTCCCTCTGGGTCAGGTTATTGCTGACTATGCAAAAAAAGCCGAATCAATTTTGGTTGTGGAAAACAACGCCACAGGACAGCTTAACAATCTTTTGAACCTTAACCTTAATATAAGAAACACCAAAACCTATTTGAAATATAACGGTGTACCTTTCACTGTTGAAGAAATAGATGCAAAAATCAAGGAGGTATTCTAATGCAAACTCCAGTATTACCTTATGACTTTGACTACGAAATTGATATGGCCTGGTGCCCCGGATGTGGAAACTTCCAGATTAGGGATTCTATCGTAAAGGCCTTAAGAGACCTGGGCATAGCACCTGAAGAAACCGTTATTTCATCCGGTATCGGACAGGCTGCCAAAATGCCTCAATATATTAATACCAATTATTTTAATGGACTTCACGGCCGCGGTCTTCCTGTTGCCGTTGCTGTCAAATCCGCCAACCCATCCCTAACCGTTTTTGCCGAAGGTGGTGATGGTGATATGTACGGCGAAGGCGGCAACCATTTTCTTCATAATATAAGAAGAAACCCAAACATCGTCCATATAGTCCACAATAACATGGTTTACGGACTTACCAAAGGCCAGGCTTCACCAACAAGTCCCTTGGATTTTGTTACTCCTGTTCAGGTTAACGGTGTTAGAAACACTCCCTTTAACCCGCTGGCAGTAGCCTTATCCCTTGGCGCAACCTTTGTAGGCCGAGCCTTTTCAGGTGACGTTGAACAAACCAAGGAAATCATCAAGGAAGCCATCCTCCACGACGGCTACGCCTTGGTAGATATTTTCCACCCCTGTGTCACCTTTAACAAAATCAACAATTTCCGTTGGTTCAAAAACAACACTTATTACCTGGATGAAACTCATGACAGGACAGACTTTAAAGGTGCTATGGACAAGGCCCTGGACTTAAATAAATATGCCTTAGGGGTTCTTTATCAGGATAAGACTAAGAAGTCTTTTGAGGAGCAGTTGCATGTTTATGAGGGTGATTCTACGCCTGTTGTCTTTCGTAAACGGGATCTTGGTAAGGTACAGGCTTTGATTTCTGAGTAAAGAGCTTGCATTATGTCCGGTCAGGGCAGGGGGCTCCTATTGGCAGGGACCAGTGATACCCAAATGCGATCTAAAATTATTATATGATGTAGTCTTAGACGCATTCGTGAATCAAAGCCCAGCCAACAGGACCCCATGCCCAGACCTGTTTTAATGCAAGGATTTAATCTAAAAACAAAAGACTACATTCCAAGAACTGAATACGAATCAAATCTGACGCAAAAAATGATCCATACATAAACATAGGAAAACAGCTCAAAAACAAAGAACAAAAGTAAAACAAAAGTTCCCCAATTCCAGCATTATCCCCCAACTTATACCTGCCTGGTAAGCTTTTTAGATTTATTCATTCTTATAGTAAACAAGGTGTAGGTATGACGTCCTGCTGACTGGGCTTCGATTCACGAATGCGACCTAACCTTGAACTCTCTATAGGCTAGGTCGCATTTGGGTATCACCGGTCCCGGTCAGTAGGACGTCCTACCTGCGCCTGTCCCCTTACTACAACAAATCTTAAATCTATAACACACTACATAAAAAAGTTGCAAAAGTAGCAGCCATTGCTACACCTTGCAACCTTCACTATATGTCCACATTTTTTGATTAATAAACTACTGTTAAATCGCCTTCTTAAACTCTTTTCTAAAAAGTAAAAAGGATGAATTCACTAAAAGCATCAAAGCAGATACCAAATAGGCTGCCTGGATGGGGATAAGGGTTACGATTAATCCACCCAAGAGTAATCCCAGAGGGTTGGTAACCATGGACAGCATATTGACAACCCCATTAACCCTACCCATTTTAGAGGGTTCTGTATTTTTTTGAATATAGGTTTCAATAGGAATATTGACACCCGCAACCATAAGCCCCACGATGAGGCCAAGGAAACAATAAAGGGCCATAAACCAATTAAAGTTAATCATATGGTTCATCACCAATTGAACCACAAGACCCAATAAACCGATGAGGACTATCAAGCCGAAAGTATACTTCTTAAGAAGGCTGACTATACTTGTGTTGCCTTGTCCCCCATCATTTCTTGTAAGCATAATAGAACCAATAATAGAACCACTGCTTGTAAAAATCAAAATAATGGACAGATAAATAATATCTACTCCTAAAGCTTCCTCAATTAAGACATTCTGGTATACTCGAAAAGTTGGTAAAAGAGACAGATTGAGCACTGCTGCAAATAAACCGATATAGATAAGACCTTTATAGGTCTGAAGATATGCGATTCCCTCTTTGAACATATTCCATTGATCTTTAAAGGGGTTTTTTTCCTGATTCTTTCTTCTGTCAGGTTCATCAATCTTAATAAACATTTCGGAAACACCTGATAAAATATAAGATACACCGTCAAAGACAAATAGGAGGCCTGGGCCAATCAAAGAATAGATCAGAGCACCAAGAGCTAATCCGATGATATTAGTCAAACTGCCTGTAATGGCCATATAAGAATTGGCCTGCATGAGTTTATCCTTGGACATCATAAGCGGAATAGCCGCTGATGAAGCTGGGTTAAAAACAACAGTACATAAACCAACCACTACCGACATAACATATAAGGCTATGATAATCCATGATGATTTATCTGCAAACATAATAACAAGACCTGTCGATAACACAACAAAGCCCCGTATAAAATCCATTATATATAGTAATTTTATTTTTTTGAACTGATCAACGACATTACCGGCTATGGGACCTGCCACCAACATGGTTATGGTCATAGCCGCCATTACAGAAGCCATCAGAAGAGCCGATCCTGTCAACTCTAGAACAAAAAATCCAGCTCCGGCAGTGAATATAGCGTCACCTAATCTAGATACTAAACGTCCGAAAAATAATAACCAAAAATTCGAATTTTGCTTCATTAAATCTCCCTCTCAGATTTTTTCTCATCTTTTATTATAAAGCAATATTCCGTTTAGTAAAGAAAAACTTACAGCAATTAGCAAAGAATTTAAAAATCCTTCTATTGTAACCCCGGAAACAAACCGGTCTGCCAGCATCACCATCCATGTGTTGATCACCAGACTAAAAAGTCCTACAGTCAAGACTGTCACAGGCAAACTGATCAATAGGAGAATCGGCTTAATGGTCATATTAATCAAAAGCAGGACACAGGCAAAGATAATTGCACTGGTCGGCGATAAAACCTCGACAATTCCCAACATTTCAGAACCCAAATATAATACACCAATTATCAGGATTAATTTTATTATTAATTTTCTCACAACTTCACCTCCCATCCACCTTAATCAGGAGAAACACTATATAACCTTAATCAATACATGGATCTTATCTTTCCCAAGATGAACATTAACCAAATCTTGGCCTGACATATACCCAAGCTTATACAAAAAACTTTGACTGACTCCCGCAAGGTCCCTAGCCTCTTTAGTGGTTAGCTTCTTACCAATTCTGGCCCCAGGTGCAACAAGTGCACCTAAAGCCAATAAATCCTCTAGACATTCCAGAATGCCTGTGAGAGCAAAAACAGGAACGATAAAGGGTGGTAAAGGAAGGGTTGGAACCTTTATCCTAAGGAGGATAAATTTTCCTTTAATCCACATACACCTTTACCATAATGAGTCCACTTTCCTTATCATTAATATTTACGTTAATAATATTAGGATCTAGAAGAGTCCCCTCTTCTACTGCATCGATAATTGCATTGAAATCGATAGCAGACACATCAATTCCTTTCTCTTGAATTTCGTTCTGTGCATTTTCGGGAATAACTTTATTTAGATTGACTGCAGCGTTACCAAGTACACGTAATAATTGAAGCGGTACATTGACATCGACTTTCACCTCGTTTTCTTCAATATCTACCAAAACTTTAAGCATGGTATATTTTCCCTTTGCTTTTTCAGGGACTGGGTCGGTAGCTTCTATAGCATTAAGTAATTCCAATCCTTCAGCTGCTGAAACTTTTCCCTGTTCGATCATATCTAAAATTCTTTGTTTTTCACTCATGATAATACCTCCGATTCAAATGTTGTCATTTCAGTTTACTTAAGAGTTCACTAGCCTCTTTAGCTGTGATTTCACCTTTTTCAAGGGAATCGATAATCTTGGCTTTTTCTTCCTGTCTTTCTTTCTGGGCTTCTTTGGATTCAGTTTCAGTCACATGGAAACCAAGTGCTTCAATGAGAGAATTAAGCTTACCCTTAACCGTCGGATAGGAGATACCCATTTCTCTTTCCACATCTTTTATATTTCCTCTACATTTAATAAAGATCTTTAGAAAGTCCAACTCCTCTTTAGGTAAAGAACAAAACTCACATGACTTAAATTGTCCCTGGATACTTGTGTGACATTTAGTACAGGACAATTTGGTAATCTGAAGTTCGTGGTTACATACTGGACATTTACCTGGTGCTTGATATGCCATAACTGACTCCTTTCACTTTGATGATTCACATCATCTATTCATTTCTGGTCTCGGCTCCACTTCCTGCACATAGCCGAGACCAAACATTGAATATTGGGGTTATTAATATTGGTTTACATTATTATTAAGAATTCTTCTCCATGGATTAAAAATATTAACTTGTGGATTAATATTATTAATTCTTATAGGTTAATTATATACCTTGGATTTAAAATGTCAAGAATCTAATGAAATTCTAATGAACTTTGTTGATTTATGGATTTAGATTGTTAAATATTATAGGTTTTTGGATTAATATATTTAATTTCTTTATTAATTATATGAATTTTATAGTTTCAAATATCTTCTCGTGTGTGTAACAGTCGAAGGTGGTTTGAGTTTGGACGGGATATCGCTATAAGGCAAAGGCTGGGCGGGGATGGTGGCAGGCGGGAGGCTTGATCCGCAGAACATAGCGGGGCTGTGATACTAAAATATATTTCAGAACCACAGCCCCACTATGTCCAGGGATCAAAAACCCATCCTTACCACCATCCCCGCCCAGCCTAGCTTTTAGGCATATGTCCAAACCCAAACCACCTTCTCGATACCACAAGAGATGAAGTATAAAATAGAATTTCATAAATAATAATAGGACTTATATATACGATCATAATACTAACTACAGTCCAAAGCTAAATAAATCCACAAATCGCCCTCCCCTCTTAACCTCTCATTGTACTACAGTTTTTCAAACCGCAGTGAGCCCCAGCGCAACTGCCCCCACCACAATGGGCTTCGTCCTCCCATCCAGCACTAAAGCCTCCACAGGGATTTGGTCCCCCTCACTTCCCATTTCCATACAGAAAAAGCTCTTGGTTTTATGGGCAATACCTAAAAGCGAGGCTGGGCTGGCCTGCATATGAGGATGGGTTTTTGATCACTGGACTAGATAGGGCTAAGCTTCTAAAATTCATTTTAGTCGCTTAGCCCTGTCTAGTTCTGGGATCAACCCTCCCGCCTGGTATGCAGGCCAGCCCAGCCTTTGCCTTATAGGAACTTCCCGCCCATAAACCCAAAAGCTTTTGACTGTTTTATATTATTATTCCTTCCGGTCCAAAACCCAAGGCCCATTATCGGCCGCCAAAGTAGCCAGTTCATCACACCTCTCGTTATCCGGGTGACCATCATGGCCTTTTACCCATATAAAGGTAACGTCGTGCGGTTCTTTTGCTTCAACAATAGCCTCCCAAAGGTCTTGATTTTTGACCGGCTCTTTCTTTTTGCCACGTTTCCAGTTATTTTTTATCCAGTTGTTGAGCCATCCCTGGTTAAAAGCATCCACAATATATTTGGAATCGGTGTGTAAATGGATTCTACAGGGTTCCTTAAGTGCTTTTAAAGCTTCTAGTACACCTCGAAGTTCCATTCGGTTGTTGGTTGTTCCTTCAAAACCACCGGACAACTCTTTTTGGTGGACTTTACCATCACCGGTTGTAAACCGAAGGACAGCACCAAAGCCACCGGGTCCGTCAGGATTTCCTCTACATGCACCGTCTGTATAAATCTCAATCGTTTTCATCTTGAACTCCTCTTCCACTCCTAAAACAAGGAAATCTGGTTGGTGTCAGGCAATCCTTTAAGGATACCGTCTTCTTTCAGCATTTCAATCAGAGTCTTACTTGTCTTTGTACGGTTCCTAAAATCTTCGATGGATATGAACTCACCGTCTTTCCGTCCTTCGACGATATTAACTGCAGCCTTTTCTCCCATACCGTTAATAGCTGATAATGACGGCATAATCTTCCCGTCAATGATTTGGAAATACTTGGCATCAACAGTATATAGATCAATAGGCATAAATTCAAAACCTCTGGCATACATTTCCTGGACGATGCGCATATCCTTAATCATATCCTTCTCTTTTTTGGACAGTTCGTTGAAACGTTCTTTAAAATCAATGATATGCTGGTCCAGTACATCCTTACCCTTACACATGAGGGCATAGTCAAAGTTTGCCGCACGTATAGAGAAAAAGGCTGTATAGTACTCTCTTGGATAATAAACCTTATAATAGGCAATTCGGTAAGCCATCATAACATAAGCTGCTGCATGGGCCTTAGGGAACATATACTTAATCTGTTTACAGGACCAAATATACCATTCTTCAATGCCAACACCACGCATGGCAGTCTCCCACTCCGGCTTAAGACCTTTACCCTTACGAACTGATTCCATGATGGTAAAGGACAACTCCTTATCCATACCCATGTTAATCAGGTAGGTCATAATATCATCACGGGTGGAAATAACTGTAGCAATCGTAGCCTTACCTTCATTGACCAACTCCTGGGCATTGTTGGTCCACACATCAGTACCGTGTGACAAACCTGAAATTCTAACCAGGTCAGAAAATGTCTGAGGTTTTGTTTCAATCAACATCTGCATAACGAAGTCTGTTCCAAACTCAGGTACACCTAGAGAACCAAGGGTTATTCCACCAATGGATTCCGGTGTAATCTTAAGGGCATCAAGACCTCTAAAAAGAGACATAACCTTAGGTTCATCAAGTGGAATTTTTGTTGCATTGGTGCCGGTTAAATCCTCAAGGAACCGAATCATGGTCGGGTCGTCATGGCCAAGTATATCTAATTTCAACAGGTTATGGTCTATAGAGTGATAGTCAAAATGTGTGGTGATAATATCTGTTGTCTGATCATTGGCTGGTTTCTGTATAGGTGTAAAGGTATAGATTTCCTGGTCCCTTGGCACAACAATAATACCACCAGGATGTTGTCCAGTGGTTCTTCGAACACCGACACAACCCTGGATGATCCTGTTGATTTCAGCTTCCTTTACTTGTATTTCACGTTCTTCAAAATAATTTTTAACATACCCGTAGGCAGTTTTTTCTGCCAAAGTACCGATGGTTCCTGCCCTAAAGACATGTCCTTCACCAAAAAGAACTTCTGTATATTTATGGGCTTTACCCTGATAGTCTCCTGAGAAGTTAAGGTCAATATCCGGCTCTTTGTTCCCTTTGAATCCTAAGAAGGTCTCAAAGGGAATATCATGGCCTTCTTTGACTAGGTCAGCACCGCACTCTGGGCACTTTTTATCCGGCATATCAACGCCTGAAGAACCTGCATACTTTCTGACTTCATCTGAGGTAAAGTCTGAATACTTACATTCCTGACAATAGTAATGGGGAGACAAGGGGTTAACCTCAGTAATACCGGACATAGTCGCTGCAAAAGAAGATCCGACAGAACCACGAGATCCAACCAAATACCCATCATCGTTAGACTTCTTAACCAATTTCTGGGCGATAATATACATAACAGCAAATCCATTGCCAATAATGGAGTTAAGCTCCCTCTCCAAGCGCTCTTCAACAATTTCAGGAAGGTCTTCACCATAAATAGATTTGGCTGTTTCATAACACATGGTCCTAAGTTCTTCTTCTGAACCCTCGATAACAGGTGGATATTTATCCCTCTCAACCGGTTCAATATTTTCAATCATATCATTGATCTTATTGGTGTTGGTTACCACCACTTCATAAGACTTGTCCTGACCAAGATAATCGAATTCATCCAGCATTTCGTTAGTTGTGCGGTAGAATAAGGGAGCTTGATCATCAGCATCTTTAAAACCTTTTCCTGCCATGAGTATCCGACGGTATACTTCATCCTCAGGATTTAGAAAATGGACATCACAAGTGGCTACAACCAGCTTGTCATTTTCCTCGCCAAGATCACAGATACGCTGATTAACCTCTTCAATCTCTTCCAAGGAATCAATATTCCCCTTTGCCAACATGAAGGCATTGTTGCCCGTTGGCTGAATTTCCAGATAATCATAGAAATCAATAGACCGTTGAACCACTTCAGGATTTCGTCCTTCAAGAACCAAGGGGTATAAATCTGACGCTTCACAGGCTGATCCGACAATAATTCCTTCCCTGTAGTCCTTAAAAATTGATTTAAGAATCAAGGGACGTTTAAAGAAAGTCTCTATATGAGATTTTGAAATCAATTTGTACATGTTCCTAAGACCTTCTCTATTCTGGCATAAAAGAACTGCATGAGTAGGTCTCAATTTTTTATAATTGGGATGAACTTCCTGGCCCCATTGAATCAAGGACTCAAGGTCTGTCACTCCCTTTGGTTCAAGTAGCATAAACATCTTTTGCAAAATACCTGCCGTAGCCTCTGCATCATAAACGGCCCGGTGATGTTGAACCAGGCGAATTTCAAGGGCCTCCGCAAGGGTATTTAGTCGGTAATTCTTTAAGTCAGGCAGTAATCTGCGACCAATCTCCAAAGTATCCAGGTAGGTAAAATCATAATCGATGTCCTGGTATTCGCAGTTCCTGCATATAAAGGACATATCAAAGTCAGCATTCTGGGCAACTAACACTCCATCTCCACAAAATTCAAGAAACTTTGGAAGTACTACTTCAAGGGGTGGTGCATCTTTAACTGTTTCGTTGGTAATATGGGTGAGTTCCTGTATCTTTTGAGGGATTGGAACTCCTGGATTAACAAACTCAGAAAAACGGTCAACTACCTGGCCATTGACAATTTTGACTGCTCCAATTTCAGTAACCTTGTCCTTATGTGCCCTAAAACCGGTGGTTTCGATATCGAACACAATAAAGGTATCCTTAAAGCTTTGTCCTTTGGAAAAATGGACTATTGGCCGCTCATCATCAACTAGATAAGCCTCTACTCCATAAATAATCTTAATATCATCACCATGAACGGCATGGAAGGCCTCCGGATAAGATTGAACAACACCATGGTCTGTTATGGCGATAGCCTTATGACCCCAGGCCATTGCCTGCTTAACGGCGTCCTTGGCATGAATCATACCATCCATATCACTCATTTGAGTATGGAGATGGAGCTCAATCCGTTTTTCTTCTGCCAAGTCCTTTCTCCTGATTCGAAGATCAATATCCACACTTTCGATGGAGTTGATCATAAAGATTCGGGCCTTGTCAAAATCGTCATACTTATAAAGACCACGCATGCGGAAAGTTTTTCCACCTTTTATAGCCTTGAGTACTTCAGCTTTCTTTTCATCTTCAACAAACATCTTACAAGTCAAGGAATCGGTTAGGTCTGTCACATCAAATTTAAAAATCCATTTACCACCACGCAGCTGTCTCTCGTCAGGTTTTGAAATCAGTTCAACATCCACATTGGCATAGGTTGTATCCTCATCAAAGTTTTTAATCTTTATGATGTCACCAACTGCAGGCTTTTTACCAAAAATAAGATTTTCATAAGTTGCTTTGGTAATATCTTCTTCTTTGACAACCACCTTTTCCTCTGCCTGGTGCAGCCTGGCATGTTTCTTAAGGAGATTCTTTTGTTCAAGATCCCGGTTCCTAAGAAACTCATCATAGACATGATTGGCCGCATCATCTTTTACAATTTCCACCTCTATTTCCAACTGGAATTTTTCCTTGAATATAGACTGGACCAGTCTGTCGACATCAAAACCTGACAGGTAATCATAACCGGTTACCGGAACCTCATACACAACAAAGCCTTCCTCAACTTGGGTTTTACCTGCTTTCAGGGTTGCAAAACATATTGGATTGTGTTTCTTGACCAAAAACATGAGGGATTCCTCATAGAGTTTGTAGAGGTCTTTGAAACTCAACTGGAAGGTCAGTTCGTAGGTGTCATTAACATGAACACTTAAATTACTTGGGTAACCTAAAAAGGCGTAGAGCTTTTCTTCTAACGCCTGAATAAATTTAGGATGTACAATTGTATTTAAAACCAGTTGAATACTGATTACTCCTTGTTTTTTGCTCATGATGACCGATGAGACGATACCATCTCTAAAGTATTCATGAGTATCCGGGTCAAGGTTCAACCCTTCAAATACATCAAAAAGGTTCTTTCGCATCTATGACACCGCCTATTAATGCTTTCTATCTTCTTCAAGCATAAGATTAAGCTCTTCAATCAGAGCATCTACCAGCTTGCCTTCTTCAACTTTTCGTATAATCTGGCCCTTCTTAAATATGAGGCCGACACCCTTTCCTCCAGCAAGTCCAAGATCTGCTTCTCTGGCCTCACCAGGTCCGTTAACTGCACATCCCATCACTGCAATCTTATAGGGGTGATTAATATGGGCTACTCTTTTCTCCACTTCCTGGGCTATACCAATAAGGTCAATGGAGGTTCTGCCACAGGTTGGGCAGGATACTATTTCTATACTCTTCTCATAAAGGTCTAGGGATTGAAGGATCTTCTTGGCTACCCGGACCTCATCAACCACATCACTGGTTAGGGAAACCCGAAGGGTATCTCCAAGACCTTTGGCAAGCATAATTCCCAGCCCCACTGAGGACTTGACCGTTCCGGCCTCCAAGGTACCGGCTTCCGTAATACCTAAATGTAGAGGATAATTCTTTTTCTGGGCCATAAGGCTGTAGGCTTCAACTGCCTGTACCACATTGGATGACTTAATCGATACAATAATGTCATGGAAATCCAGTTTTTCCAAAATTTCCACATGATAAAGGGCGCTTTCTACCAAAGCTTCCGGTGTTGGATGTCCATATTTCTCAAGAATGTGTTTCTCCAAAGACCCGCCGTTAACACCAATTCGAATAGGAATCCCTTTCGCTTTGCAGGCAAGAACGACTTCCTTAACCCTTTCTTCATCACCAATGTTCCCAGGATTGATTCGAATCTTATCTATACCTTGATGAATCGCCTCAAGAGCCAGCCGATAGTCAAAATGAATATCAGCGACCAGGGGTATGTGGATACCTTGTTTAATAGAACCAATGGCCTTGGCTGCTTCCATATCAGGAACAGCCACCCTGACTATATCACAACCCGCTTCTTCAAGAGCCAGAATTTGCCCTATAGTCGCCTCAACATCATGGGTTTTGGTATTGGTCATACTCTGTATTTTAATGGGTGCCCCGCCTCCTACAAGGAGGGAGCCGATGGCAACCTGTCTTGTTTCCAATCTTGTAAACATAAAGACTCCTTCTAAACGCTAAGCTTATCCAAGTCCAAAGACCCTAAGGATATCGTTGTACATGATAAAGACCATCAAAAGCATTAATAAGGCAAATCCGATTAAATGGATAAACCCTTCCTTGTTAGGCGCAATAGGCTTACCGGTAATGACTTCACCCAATAAGAAGACCAGTCGACCTCCATCCAGGGCAGGTATGGGTAAAAGGTTCATAATTCCAAGGTTAGCACTGATCAGAACAATCCAAAAGCTTAATTGTGAAATAACAACCTTTATTCCTTCTGCCAGGCTGGCTTCATAATCCTTACCTATGGTCGAAACAAGTCCAACAGGACCTGATAATGAATTAAGCGCCACTTTTCCTGTAAAGAGTTTTCCTAATGAATAGAAAACAACTTTTATCCAGGATGCAGTCTCAAGGGCACCATATTTGACAACTGACCATACATTCTTATCTGCCTGACCATACCCGATGCCTATATAGAAATAATCCGGGCTATCTTCAGGTGCCACGTTAGGATCAGATTCAATCATAGCTGGCTGAATAGTAAAAATCAGTTCTTCACTGGATCCATCATCATAAGTTCTTTCTACAACCACATCAACCGGATCACCTTCAGCTACGTTAATATAGATGGAGGCTTCTCTTGGCCTAAAAAGTTTCTCTCCGTCAATTTCCACCAACTTATCCCCGACCATAAGACCTGCTTCCTCAGCAGGAGTCCCTTCGCCTACAATTCCAATTTCATTGGTAGAGATATCGGATAGACTCATAAGGATAATTGCAAAAACAAAAGCAAGAATAAAGTTAAATAAAGGACCACCAAAAACTGCCTTAATCCGAACCCATACAGACTTATCTGTAAATAGTCCACCAGGCAGATCTTCAGGAATTTCGATTTTTTCTTCAGATCCATCTTCACCTAACATATAACAATAACCACCGATAGGCAAAAGATTAATGGTCCATTCTGTTCCGTTTATTTTTTTACCAATTAGCTTAGGACCCATTCCCACTGCAAACCTGGCAACGGCTATACCGCCCCGTCTTGCAAAATAAAAATGTCCCAGCTCATGTATGAATACAATAAATGAAAATACTAATAGCGCTACAATGACGCTTGTAAACTGTGTCAACATATATACCACCTTCAATTCAATTTGTGAGAAGTTACGACTTCTCATACAACATTATATAAGACTGATTTTAAATAGTCATAACCAAATATTTAAAAAATTATTAATTATTTGGGTAGTCTTCCTATTGTTTACAAATCTTTATTTTTTTCCTCTGCAAACCGGCCAACTTCTTGATGGGCCCATTTTTCCGCCTCCAAAATGCCGTCTATGGTCAAAATCCTCTTTGGATCATAGTGATTCTTAACATAGTCCTCAATAGCCTTTTCAATAAATGCCGGTATATCAAGATACCCAATCTTTTGGTCAAGAAATAGCTCAACACATTTTTCATTGGCAGCATTAAGGATAGTTGGTACTTCTTTTCCATAACTTAAAGCTTTAAAGGCTAGATCCAGACACATAAATGTCTCCCTATCTGGTTCTTCGAAAGTCATAGCACCTATTTTTGCCAGATTTAATCTTTCATAAGGCATGGTCTTTCGTTCACCTTCATAAAGGGCGTACTGAATAGGAAGCTTCATATCCGGCAGTCCCATCTGACCAATACAGGATCCATCGATGTACATCACCATAGAATGGAGGATACTCTGGGGATGAACCACAACATCAATCTTGCTGGGTTCAAGGTCAAAGAGCCATTTGGCTTCAATAACTTCAAGTCCCTTGTTCATCAAGGTTGAAGAATCAATGGTTATCTTGGCTCCCATAGCCCAATTAGGGTGTTTAAGAGCCTCTTCCAGGCTTACTTCTTTAAGTTCATCAAGAGTCTTTCCCCTAAAAGGTCCTCCTGAAGCTGTTAGGATAATCTTCTCAAGATCCTTATGGCCGTATCCAGAAAGAGATTGAAAAATCGCAGAGTGTTCGCTGTCTACAGGCAAAATGGACACATTCATTTGCTCAGCCAAGGGCATAATAATCTCACCTGCGCAGACAAGGGTTTCCTTGTTGGCAAGAGCAATGGTTTTTCCGGCATTTATGGCTTCCACTGTTGGGACTAGACCTATCATACCTACAACAGCTGTTACAAGAACGTCAACTGACCTGTGAACGGCAACTTGAATCAAGCCCTCCATACCTGTTACAACTTCAATATGATGAAAGCCCTTATCTACAAGGGCCTCTTTCACCTTTTGACCTGCATGTACATCCATCATAGCAACAATTTCAGGCTTATATTTTATACATTGCTCAATCACCATATCTGATGACCGGTTGGCAGTTAAGGCAACTACTTTAAGGTCATCGTGAAGATCGACAACTTCAAGGGTCTGTTTACCAATGGATCCAGTTGATCCCATGATACCGATTCGTTTCATTACTACTCTCCTCTTAATGAATATGTCTAGCTTAAAACTCTAAAATTGTACTTAGGAAAAGTAAGGCATAATAAACCAATGGCGCCACAAAAAGAATCGAATCGATTCTATCCAGAAGGCCTCCATGTCCAGGCATGACTTTACCAAAATCTTTCACCCCGCTTACCCGCTTCATAGCAGAGGCTGATATGTCTCCAAATTGGCTGAATATTGAGCCTATGGCTCCAATGAGCCCTATACCTATATAATGATAAAACTCCAGATGTAAGGAAGTTGAACCAACATAAGCGGCATAGACAACACTTAAAATAGCAGCTCCAAACAGACCACCAACAGCTCCCTCAACTGTCTTTTTAGGACTTAGTTCCCTTGCTAGTTTATGTTTGCCCAATGTTCTACCTACAAAGTATGCAAAGGTATCGCTGCCAAAGGATATGATAAAGACAAGCCAAATAAATATCTCACCCATATGTCCCAGATTACGAAGTAAAATCGCATGACTTAACATAACAGCTACGTAATAAAAACCGACCAGACTATAAAAAACCTGATCAAGTTTAATACGAGGGTAAGCGATAACATAATATATAAACAACATAATAAAAAGCAAAACACCTGCTGAAAAATAAAATCCCGGTTTGCCTATCCACATAACCAGATAAAGGATAAGGGAACTCATAACCTGAAGTGAATATATAAGTGGATTTCTAATACCAAAAGCACGGTCAAATTCATAAAGGCCTAAAGCAGTAGCTCCAATAATTAGAGCATATAGGAGTGGACCACCTATAAGAATCGGTATGATGAAAATAGGTAAAGCTACAATAGCTGATATCAACCTGGTTCTCATGCTTTGACACCTCCATAACGTCTGTCTCGACGATTATAATAATCGATTGCTTTTACAAGCTCTTCTTTATCAAAATCCGGCCAATGACAGTCTGTGAAATAGAATTCAGTATAGGCTAACTGCCAAGGTAAAAAATTGCTTGTCCTTAGTTCACCACTGGTTCTAATCATAAGATCCGGGTCCGGCATATCTTTCGTATCTAAAAATTGCTCAAAACTTTCTTCCGAAATTAAATCCACAGCCTCTTTAAGCTTATCAAAGTCAAAAAATGCATTTTCTTCGATAAGGTGAAGATACTGGTCTTTCATAGAACGGATCAACTCATCACGACCGCCATAATTAAGGGCAATGATTAAGTTGAGACCTGTAAAGTCCTTGGTTGCTGCTTCCATGTCATCTATAGCCTGAATAATATCATCTTCCAAATCATCGCGACGGCCAATTACACGGACTCGCATATTATTCTCTCTTGCATTTTTAATACTTTCTTTAAGATAGGAACGGAGTAAATTCATTAAAAAACTGACTTCTTCAGTGGACCTTTTCCAGTTCTCAGTTGAGAAGGCATAAACAGTTACGTACTCAACCCCTAGATGATAGGCATCCCTGCAAATCTGCTTTAGGGTTTCACTGCCCTTTTTGTGGCCAAAGGTTCTTGGTTTCCCCTGGCTCTTCGCCCATCTTCCATTTCCATCCATAATAAAAGCTATATGTTTAGGTCCCATGCTTGCTCCTTACATCCAACAAATAATGAAGGCCCCTGCTTATGAGGGACCTTATGTTAACAAACGATTATACAGTAAGAATCTCCTTATTCTTCACTTCAACATGTTTGTCGATGCTATTAATGAATCCATCGGTTAATTTTTGAATCTCATCGATTAATTCTTTAAGTTCATCTTCAGTAATCTCTTTGGCTTTTTCAGACTTTTTGAAGTGATCGTTGGCATCACGGCGAATATTACGTATAGCCACTTTCGCATCTTCACCTTTTTTCTTAATATCCTTAGTCAAGTCTTTACGTCTTTCTTCTGTTAACTCTGGAAATACCAAACGAATGCAAATACCGTCGTTTTGAGGATGGATACCAAGATCTGACATATTGATCGCTTTTTCAACTTCAGATAACATGGACTTATCCCAAGGCGCAATCTGAATCATTCTTGGTTCCGGAACACTGACATTACCAACCTGAGCCACAGGAGTAGGCTGACCGTAGTAATCGACAGCTATATGATCAAGAACGTGAGGATTAGCTCTTCCTGCACGAATAGAATTATAATCGTCTTCCAATACATGGACTGTCTTGTCCATTTTCTCTTTGTAACCTTTAAGTATGTCTTTCATTACTCTGACCTCCAAATAATTTGTTTATGCGTATACGATTGTGCCTCCGGCTTCGCCTTTGGCAGCTTTTACGATAGAGTTATCATCGCCTAGATAGAATACGCTCATAGAAACCTTTTGTTCCATACACATGATAGCCGCAGTTAAATCCATAACTTTCAAGTCTCTGTCAATAACTTCCTTAAGTGAAAGTCTGTCAAACTTGACTGCATCAGGATTCTCATTAGGGTCACTGTCATAAACACCGTCAATGTTCTTAGCTAGTAGGATTACATCACACTCAGTTTCTATAGCCCGAAGAGCTGATGCAGTGTCCGTCGAAAAATATGGATGACCAGTACCACCAGCAAAGAATACGACTTCACCGGAAGCTTGTCTTTTCATACATTCATCTTTACTGAACAAAGTCGTCATGGATCCCATAGCAAAAGGAGTCATAACACTGGCTCTAAGCCCCGTCGTTCTAAACATTTCAGCAGCATAGAGACAATTCATGACGGTAGCCAACATACCAATCTGATCTGCTTTGGTCCTGTCCATGTCTCCACTGGTTCTTCCACGCCAAAAGTTTCCACCGCCAATGACGATACCCACTTGAACGCCTTCTTCAATTAGAGTCTTTACCTGTCCAGCCACACGTAGAACTTCTGACTCAGAAAATCCACCTGCATTGCCTCCTGCTAAAGCCTCTCCACTAAGTTTTAACAACACCTTTTTAAATTCAAACATATACGCACCTCTAACTAATAATTTAACATAAAAATCACTCAATTACCACAAAAAATACATGCAAGCTTCAAAAAAAGGGAAACACATAAGTGCTTCCCTTTATTGATATTATCATGTAGACTATTGCATTTGCTTAGCTACTTCTTCTGCGAAGTTTTCTTCTTTCTTCTCGATACCTTCACCTGTTTCGAAACGTACATAAGATACAAGCTTAAGACCTGAATTAGTCGCTTTAGCAACACTGTCAACATATTTTTGAACAGTTAAGTCACCATCTTTTACGTAGGCTTGGTCTAGAAGACAAACTTCTTTAAGTTGTTTATTCAAACGGCCAATGATCATTTTTTCAATGATTGATTCTGGCTTATCTGGGTTTTCGTTCATCGCTTGTTGCTTAAGAATAGCTGTTTCTGAATCAATATAATCTTGAGCAACTTCAGCTCTTGAAAGATATACTGGAGGAAGAGCAGCGATTTGCATAGCCACGTTTTTAAGAGCTTCCAACACGTCATCATTCACTACACTTGTTTCAGCCTCAACAACAACACCGATTTTACCACCAGCGTGGATGTATGATGCTACACAACCATTTTCAGCTGTGATTTTTTTGAAACGACGAATACTAAGTTTTTCACCGATAACAGCGATTTGCTCGTTAAGTGAATCAAGAAGGGTCTTAGATCCATCACCGACATATGGCTCAGCAAGGAATGCATCAATATCTGCAGCGTCTGAAGCTAAAGCTTGATCTGCAACACTTGCAACATAATTTCTAAATTTCTCATTTTTAGCAACGAAATCAGTTTCTGAGTTAACTTCTACAAGAACTGCAGTCTTATTATCATCTGAAGTCTTAACATCTACCATACCTTCAGCCGCAATACGTCCAGCTTTCTTAGCAGCTTTAGCCAAACCTTTTTCCCTAAGAAGCTCAACAGCTTTGTCGATATTACCATCAGTCTCTGTTAATACTTTTTTACAATCAAGCATTCCAGCGCCTGTCATTTCTCTTAATTCTTTTACCATACTTGCAGTAACTGCCATTTGATTATACCTCCACGATATTCATAAATTCTGTTGTGTTCACCAACATTATAGTTTATCTTCGTTATTAAGAAAAATGCTTCAACACGAAGTTGAAGCATTCAGTTTTATATATTTACTAGATTAAGCTTCTACAGTTTCAGCTTCTTCGTCCATTGAAGTACCTTGGTTAGCTTCAAGTACAGCGTTAGCCATTGTTGAAGTGATTAACTTAACCGCTCTGATTGCATCATCGTTACCTGGGATAACGTGATCGATTTCTTCAGGGTCACAGTTAGTATCAACGATACCTACAAGTGGAATACCAAGAATATGAGCTTCTTGAATAGCGATTCTTTCATTTCTAGGGTCTACGATGAAAATAAGATCAGGTACACCGTTCATGTCTTTGATACCGCCAAGGTTCTTTTCAAGTTTTTCCATTTCGTGACGAAGTCCAATAACTTCTTTCTTAGGAAGTACTTCAAAAGTTCCGTCTTCTTCCATTCTCTCAAGTTGCTTCAAACGGTCAATTCTTGATTGGATAGTTTTGAAGTTTGTAAGCATACCACCTAACCATCTGTTGTTTACGTAGTACATTCCACAACGCTCAGCTTCTTTACGAATAGACTCTTGAGCTTGTTTCTTAGTACCAACAAAAAGTACTTTTCCACCTTCTGCAACAACGTCTTTGATTACGTCGTAAGCTTTGTCGATAAGCTTCGTAGTTTTTTGTAAATCGATAATGTAGATCCCGTTACGCTCAGTGTAAATGTACTCAGCCATTTTAGGGTTCCATCTTCTTGTTTGGTGTCCGAAGTGTACACCAGCTTCCAATAATTGTTTCATTGAAATAACGCTCATTTTAATTCCTCCATGGTTTCAATCTTCCGTGCAAATCAACACCTTAACAACCAAAAAGACCTTTGGCACCCTGTCAAGAATCATTACACGTGTTTTTTTGTCCGTTTGACAGTATACCACAGGTCTCTGTGATTAGCAAGTACTTATTCGTTTTTTTCTATAAACTCCATACCCATTGATCTGGCCTTTTCAATAACCTGTTCATCGGTTAGGTATGCATCATCCAATCTTGTTAGTTTTTCCATACCCAGTTCATGGGCTCTTTCGATGATTTCCTCATCAGACAGGACCTCAATTTCCGGCTCCATGACCAAATGCTCATAGCCAAAAAACAGACTCGCTGCCAAAATAAAACCAATACCAATGCCTCTTAACATATAGATAGTTTTTGTCTTCATTATCCACACCTTTTACTTAAATACAAATTCTTACTTATACAAATGAAGTACCAATTCAACTTGACCAACACCTATGCTCAAACGTTTGGCAATTTCAGCCTGATCATAGCCGGCAAGACTCATATCAAGGATTTCTTTATTGTAGTTAATCTTGTCTTTATTGCCATCCTGTATATCTTTTGTGGAATCTCTTTGCACCTTCTTCACTTCACCAAACTCTTTAGACCTTGAAGTGGATCCTCGGCTTTCTTCCTTTACACCCATCTGCCTGTCCAGGGATTCAATCTGCATTTCCTTCTGCTTCTCCAAAATCATCTGATACAAAAAAAGAAGCTCTTTATGCTTTTTATCAAGTTCATCCTTAAGATACTCACCATATTCATTAAGCTCCAAGATTTTATTTCTGACTTCTTCATAATCAGCCACATCATCCCTGAAGTCTTCCTGACGCTTATATTCTTCTTCCTGTATGAAATTGTCGTATTTGCTTAAAACAAAACTCACAATCACTATGATTATACCAACCACAATAAAAGTGAGTATCATTCCATCATAAACAGACATAGTTATCTCCTATAACGATGTTAGATTTTAATATCAATTTTGTGATAGCTTTTTGGCACTTCAGGTTCCTCTTCTTTGTGCTGTTTACCATCAGGCTTCTTGTAGGCATACTTGTTCTTGCCTTCTTCCTTGGCATCCTGGCCTTGATCCATCTCTTGATTCTCATGAGAGGATACTACCGTCTGCTGACTGGTCGTCACCTGTTTTTGATTGCTTGCAGAAATATTACTTTGGTCAATTCCTGCTTTTTGGTTTTCAGCATGTCGCATCCTTGCAACATTGTCCATTCTCGGAACCATCACTTGCATATCCAATGGTCGAATCGGCATCTGAATCCCTCCTTGGATTCACTACAGAATATCTGTTTCCCTAGAACCAGCTTATAGAGCAGTCATTTTAATATCTGCACCATCTCTGTAGAGTCGTACATATTTGATTTCATCTTTAACAAAATGGTAAATATTACCAATACCTACTTTTACACCAGGGTAAACGCTTCCCTGAACTCTAACAAAACCAGAGTTTCTGTTTTCAACTTCTGTCTGTAGATCTTCAACACGTTTTTGACTTACTGATATCTTGTTGGCTAGGAAGACTTTGTTCCGAACAGCTGATTTGTACATCTCAGCTTTTTCCTCATCCAGTTCTCCCTCAATCTCCTTACGTTTGTTCAGAAGCAAAATGACTTTTTCCAATTTATCAGCTTCCTCAATAATCTTAGGCAGTTCTTTCCTAAGTTTGTTATATTCTTCGAGGACTAGGGGGTCTATACCAACTTCTATTTCAGTTGCTGTCCCCATATGAGAACCTAAAATCTTGGAATTTACTGCTATTCCGGACCTTACCGTTCCACCGGATATCATTCCCTTTTTACCTTCAACAGTAATTTCTCCTTTACAGGAAACCTGACTGTGTAAAATGGCCTCGCTGTGAATATCGCCTCCACAGGACACATTGGCCTGCTCAATAAACTTGGTCTGGAGATTACCACCGGATTCAACATAGGAATTGCCCATACCTTGAATTCCACTGTGAAGTACAATATCACCACCTGCTATGACAGTAGATCCTTCTACAACACCCATAACCTCAACATCACCTTTGGCGCGAACCGTATAACCGGATATAATATTCCCATGAACGACAACAGACCCATCAAACTCGACATCACCTGTTGAAGGTCCGACATGGTTAGGCACTTCATATACATTATTGACAACAATCTTACCGTCAAAAATCTTTACCAGACCGCTTTTGTCTGCGTAAAGTTCAGTCTTGTCATCATTAGGCCGAGTATTTTTACCATAACGGATACGAACCGGCTTTGCTTTTTTTGGTGGTAAGATTACATTGCTAAGATTTATACCGGCTTCACCAGGTACTGTTTGATGAAGAACTGCCAGCAAGTCACCTTCGGCAACATTATTAATAACACTTAATTTTCTATAGTTAACATTACCCTGTTCATCAATCTCAGGAGTAAAATCATTGGTCGTTTTAAACTTGTATTCAACCGTGCCGGGAATAGGATCTACAGGATCTTTTCCTCTTGCAACCTCATAAAGCTCACCAAACATTCTTTCCCTGCTGATCATCTCAAGCACTTCTGTTAGAATGCCATATAAGACGTTTCTGGAACGAAGAGCCTTTTCAAGTTCATCAACACTCACTACATACTGTTCATCACCATTAATCGGGAAGAAGGTAATGTAGGCGTGCATTCTATCCTCTGAAACTTCTACTTTATATGACTTATCACCTGCAACTTTATTGTCAATATATTTATCGGCAATTTTGACAATAATATTACCTTCCGGGTGGTTAATAGCCTCATGAATCCTATCCGAATCATAAGACTCAGCGCCTTTTTGCTTCAGATATTCAACAATATCATGATGTTTTACAGCTTTACCGCCAGGTTGGGGTGGTGTGACGGTCAAGTAAAATCCGTCACCACGCTCATCAATTTTAAAAAATCCATCATATTCAGTAGACACTTGTAAACCCTCCAATTATAATTTCAGTATCCCGATATAATCACCCATAACTTCTTTCATTTTTTTCAAGGACTTGGTATGGAGTTGGCTAATCCTGGACTCACTAACTTCCATAATCAAGGCAATCTCCTTAAGTGTCAATTCTTCGTAGTAATATAGGGTGATAACACGTTTTTCCTTTTCGGTCAGACCTTCAATGGCCTTTACCAGCATAACTTTCATCTCTTCCTGAAGCGTTGCATCTTCAGGTTGATCAAATCGTTCCTGTTGTATCCGCTCAGACCTGACATCTCCGCCTTGCTCAACAAACTCTTCAAGGCTGGATAGATTAAGGGCAGACGTCTGTTCAGTCCATCTATGATACTCTTCAAGAGATATTTCCAGTTCTTCTGCAATAAGAGCATCTGTTGTATGTATTCCATAGACGGCTTCTACCTTGTTGGTAGCAGCTTCTAATTGTTTTTGCTTTTTGCGGACTGATCTTGGAATCCAGTCCATCTTACGAATTGAATCAAGTATGGCCCCACGTATTCTGAGAGATGCATAGGTTTCAAACTTAATTCCCTTGTCTATATCAAATTTATCTATGGCATCAATCAGTCCAAAAACGCCATAACCGGTTAAATCGTCAAACTCAACATTGTTACCTAAATACATGCTTAAACGCCCAGCTACAAACTTCACTAACTGAGCATACTCAACAATTAACTGTTCCTTAATCATTGGATCTTTAGTTTTGGCATACTTTTCCCAAAGCTTCCGTTTACCTTTATCGTCCATAAGCCTCACCTAACTAGTTTCTTAATGGTCCTCATCCGCATCTTCTTCCAAATTCTTCACTGCTTCATCCAGTTCCCTTTTCATTGCATCCTGTTCCTTGACTTCAGCATGTTCTAAAGCTTTATTTAAAACACCCTGTAGTATTGATCCGATAACAAAGAAAATAACCAAAACGATTATAAGTGTATACGCAGTTCTTTGAAGAGAATAATTGGAAATCAAACTATATACGGCTACGATAATACCTGCAAGAAGCATAAATATTGTGTTGATATTACGTATATGCATGGAGTTACCACCTATATAATTTTTATTTCTTTTCCAATGGTCTTTATATGAAGATCACCGGTTTCCGAGTAAAATTCTATTGTCCGACCATAATTTTTACCGCAGTCTTCGCTAAGAAGAGGTATTCCCAACTGCTTCAGTTTTTCTCTGGAAGCAATTGCATTCCGTTCGCCAATCCTCATCAAATCATTTCCTGATCCAAAGGAGAACATTTGGGCCCCTCCAGCGATTTTGGCAACCAACCGTCTTTTGTTGGCACCTAATTTCTCCATATCAGAAATAAGCTTGTCAATAGCAGTATCAGCAAACTTAGCAACATTAGAATTATTCTTAATCTGAGTACTGTCTGGCAGCATAATATGGGCCAAACCACTGACTTTTGATTGAGGATCATATAAGACAATGCCTATACATGATCCTAAACCAAGTGTCGTTAATGCTCCTGGTGGTTTGGTCGAATTGAGATCTGCCATACCTACTTTTATCATAGTCATATCACATCATCCCAATACTTTTTAGAATCGTTTCGTATGATTCCAGTTCAGGAATCAAAATAAAGTAACCGAAAACACGTTCAACTTCTCCACCAAAATCTGTTTGTATTAACAGGGCACGGTCCCCAACTTTACCAAATTCAATAGCCGGAACACTAAGTATTGCACCCGCCATATCAATGGCCATATAGGGAACACTGGCAATAATCTTCAAATTTGTCAGTGTTGACAAAGAAGATAAATAGGCTCCGGCAATGATATTTCCAATTTCATTGAGAGCAGACAAATCCATTTCTGTGAACTCATCAAAAGCTCCCAATTCCCTGCCCATAAGCATATTAACCAGGTTATGGGCAGATTTTTGTTCAAGGACAAACATCATCATTCCGTTGACCTGACCTTCTACACCAAAGAGAATACCAACTATAGGATTTTCTGCACCTCCAAGCATATCTGAAATATCCTTGAATTCCAGAACATTAACCTTTGGCACACCCATATCTATTTTTTTGTTTATCATCTGCGATAATGCAGTAGTTGCATTTCCGGCACCGATATTCCCAATTTCTCTAAGAACATCCAGATGCATGCCGTCCATGTCATTAAAATCTAAACGACTCATGTCATACACCTTTCTAGTCTTCTACACTTGTAATAGCCTCAACATGTAAAAGAGTGACTAGGTCTTCACCTTGCTTACCTACAGCCCAAACAAATTTCGCTTTTTCATCGGCTGCATCTCTGACCAATTTTTCAATTTGACCGTCAGCAAGTTCAATGACTTCAAGGACTTCGTCAACAATAAGACCTATAGCGCTGCCATCAACTTTTACGATGATAATTCGAGTTGCATTGGTATATTCATCTGCTTCAAGACCGAATTTGGTACGCACACTCATAACGGGTACAATTTCACCACGAAGATTAATAACTCCTTTAATAAAGGATGGCGCATTTGGCACCCTGGTGATTCGCATCATTCTTACAATATTCTGAACATACTGAATGTTAATTCCATATTGTTCATGATCAAACTTCACTACAATAAACTGCTTACTCTCAACTGATTTCATTTGAACATCATCCATCATGGGCACCTCCATTAAACCAAAGAGTTGACATCAAGAATCAATGCCACTTCACCGTCACCAAGAATTGTTGCACCTGCAATCAGCTTATTGTTTGTCAAGTACTTACCAAGTGTCTTAATAACAATTTCCTGTTGACCAATGAGACCGTCAACAACAAAACCTGCTTGCTTGTCACCTTTGTTGACAATAACAACCGTTATCGAATCCTGTCTGGATTCTTCCTTTTCAACACCCAACAATCCGTCAAGATGGATAATTGGAACAACATGGCCACGAAGGTTGATGACTTCCTGATTCTGGATATATTTAATATCTGTCAATTTGACATCTTCAATATTCTGAATTGTATTTAATGGGATGGCATATTTTTCTTCGCCAAGTTTAACCATTAGAGCCTGGATAATTGCCAAAGTAAGTGGCAAGCGGATGATAAAGGTTGAACCTTTACCAAATTCAGATTTGACTTCAATATCTCCACCCAAGGCTTCAATCTTTGTCTTAACAACATCAAGACCCACACCACGGCCGGATACGTCAGAAATCTTATCCGCTGTTGAAAAGCTTGGTCTAAAGAGCAAATCAATGATATCCTGATCTGACATGGCTTCTGCCTGGTCCTTGGTAATAGTCCCATTGTTGAGAGCCTTGTTCTTGATTTTTTCAAGATCGATACCACGGCCGTCTTCACCAACCTCAATAACAACGTTATTGCCGTCTTGGAAGGCATCTAGATATACATTACCCATTTCAGGTTTGCCGGCGGCTCTTCTTTCTTCAGGGGTTTCAAGTCCATGATCTCCCGCATTACGAATCAAGTGAACCAAAGGATCGCCGATTTCATCAATAACTGTTCGGTCAAGTTCTGTTTCTTCACCGGACATATGAAGTTCCATGTTTTTATTTAACTTTCTGGATAGGTCTCTGATCAATCGTGGGAATCTATTGAAGACTCTTTCAATTGGTACCATCCTAACTTTCATAACTGCGTCATGAAGGTTAGTCGTAATTCTCTCCAGATATTCAATCTGCTCATTCATATTCTGATTGTTGTTTTCAACGGTTTCAAGACCATTCTTTACAATAATCAACTCAGAAACAAGGTTCATCAAATTATCCAGTCTTTCTATATCAACACGGACTGTACGGTTGGCTGTTGGTTTTGCAGCTGCCTGCTGTTGAGGTTTTTTCTTGCTGCCGCTTGGTGCTTTTGTTTCATTGTCTTCTTCTTCTTCTCTCTTCACTTCTTCCTTCTGAGAAAAGTCCTGGACTTGACCTTCCAATTGAATTTCATCAACTAGAACTTCTTCAACTTCAGCGATGCTGGACAAATCGGCAACAAATTTTTCTTCATTATCCTTAGTGATCACAAAGACTGAAAAGTCAGATTCAAACTTCTCATCTTCAATATCCTGAACACTAGGATATGCTTTGATGATCTGACCTAATTTCTCCAAGGTTCTAAAGATAATAAAGGCTCTTGCAGACTTAAGAACACAGGTTTCAGCGATAACAATAGTAACACCCATTGTTTTGTAGCCTTCTTCTTTGGACTTAAGAATTGCATTTTTTTCATAATCATTAAAAGACAGCATAAGGTGTTTACGTTCATAGTCACTACCCGCTGCTACTATAGGTTTAGAATCCACTACAGGAGTCGCTTGTGGAGCAGGTTCGGCCTTTGGCGCTCCACCTTCACCCTTTGATTCCAAAATAGCTACCAAACGGTCGATAATGGCTTTATTATCTTCATCACCTTCACCGCCGGTATTGGTTATTACTTCAATGTATGATTCTAACGCATCCAAACATTGGAAAAGTACATCCAAAAGTTCTGCAGACACACCAATGACTCCATTACGGATTTCTGACAGAACATTCTCCATATCATGGGTCAGTACTGTCATTTTCTTAAAGCCCATAGTAGCTGCCATACCCTTGAGTGTATGGGCTACACGAAAGACCTGATTAATATACTCCTTATTATCAGAATCCTTTTCCATCTCTAATAGAGTTACATTCAGATTTTGTAAATGTTCTTTTGATTCTTCAATAAACATTTCCAGATATTGCGATACATCCATTTAGAGCACCTCCAGTTTTTTTACAATTGCATTTGAAATCTTGTCAAGCGGTTGAATTTCATCTGCCATTCCAGCTTCCACAACAGATTTCGGCATTCCATAGACAACACATGAATCTTCGTCCTGTGCGATAACATGACATTTTCTCGCACCTCTTAGGTCTTTAAAACCATCTCTGCCATCAGCACCCATTCCGGTCATAATGACTCCAACTACATGCGGAATCTTAATTGTTGTAATTGATGTCAACATCACATCGACAGCAGGCTTGTGAGCCCCTTTCTTAGGTCCGTCTGACAGTTCTATATAGTAATCCGTCCCCTTCTGCTTAACCAAGAGGCGTCTGTCTCCTGGGGCTATATAAGCCCATCCTTTAAGGATTCTTTCACCATCCTCAGCTTCCTTGACAGTAATCTCACTTAACTGATTCAAACGTTCAGCCAATGATTTGGTAAATCCTGGCGGCATATGCTGGACAATGACAATACCTGCATCGATATCACCTGGAAGGTAGGGTAGAACATACTGAAGGGCTCTAGGGCCACCTGTTGACGTTCCAATGGCTACCAGTTTATTGATTTTCTCACCAGTCATTGGTTTGCTTACTGTACTTGTAACTGTCTTGGGTCTTGCTTCCGGTTCTGTTTTTGTAGGTGTAAAAGATCTTGTTAGCCGTGGTTTGAACTTGGTTACAGATTTAGCTCCTGAGTTAGCTGCAGCAACAAGCTTAGACATAAGCTCACTGGAAATCTCGTCGGAATTAACTTTAAAGATATTATCAGGTTTCGCTACAAAATCAAAAGCGCCAAGCTCTAGCGCCTGAATCGTTTCTGTCGCCCCTTCTTTAGTCAGGGTGGACATCATGATAACAGGAATCTTGTGCTCCTTATTCAACTCTTTCAACATGGTCAAACCATCCATAACCGGCATCTGAATATCCAGGGATATGACATCCGGCTTAAGTTCATCGACTTTTTCTAGTGCTTCTTTACCATTCGCAGCAGTACCTGCGACCTCACACCTATCGTCATTATTAATTATATCAGATATAACCTTACGCATGAATGCAGAATCGTCAACAACTAAAATTCTTTTCTTTTTGTTCATATTTTGTATACACACCACGAGTCCATAACTGGATAAATCTGGCGTTTCTCCTTTCAATAAGCTTATATACACCTCTATATGTGTACATAATATGGTTGAAAGTTTCAAAATCTCATTCTACAAACCCTTTTCTTTCTTTCGGCGTCTCCGCTCTTCCTCGAAAATGAATTTGATGATTTTTTCCCTATCTTCCAAACCAAGTTCATCAAACATGACCCTGTTTTGAAAATGATCCTGGTCCGGTTCAATCACCTTACTTTGAAGAACCACTCCTGCCGCTTCTAATTCAATGCTGTAATCCGTCAACTTTAGTTTGAGATGACACTTGATTCTTGCCTCAGCATTCAATTGCTGGTCAGTCGAAAACCGTATACCACCACCACTGATGTCCAGCAATGTTCCCTGATACTTATGATCCTCATCAACTATATCCTGGTCTTCCATGAAGTACTGAAAGCTAAGTATACAATTCATCCTATAATACTGTCTCCGCTGGTACTTCTTCATTGGTGTAATCAGGGTCAACTCAAGATAATGAAGTTTACCATCCTTGAGTCGCCTGGTCAGTTCCACCTCACCCCGATACAAACCTCTGTCTGTATAAATACAGGCATAATAGATGATTTCCTTTTCCAGAGGTATGATTCTTCCGGCTTCAATAGGAGCTTGAATCATGATTTTCTTATCATCTAGAATTTCATAGATCATGCTGTAGTAGGTATCGGCTTCCGTTATTTCTGTTTTTTTGGTTAATTCAATTTTGTCTCCAAGTGTAACTGCGTTATGCAGCATGTCGTTACCTCCTATCTCCGTCGTTTCAACATGGTAGAAAAAATATTTGAAAATCCGGTGCTGGAGTTCTGGGCAAATTCTTTAGACTCCATAACATTTTGTCCTAATTTTTCAAAAGCTTTGGCTACTGAAGATTTAGGAAATAAAATGGATACCGGTTTCTGTTCAATAACTGCTCTTGGCAAACTCTTGTCCTCAGGAAGAAATCCAATATTTCTAAGTTCCAGTCCTAAGAATTTCTTGGTCACCTTATTGAGTTTGTCAAATATATCCATGCCTTCTGAATCACTGGTAACCCGGTTAATAAGAACATTGATCTTCTTATCCATACCTTCAACCTTGTTATTCTTAATGGCTTTTAGTACCGCATAGGCATCTGTTACTGATGTAGGTTCAGGAGTTGTTACCAAAATCACTTCATTGGATGCATGAATAAAACTTAAGACTGCATCACTGATTCCTGCTCCGGTATCAATGATGATAACATCAGCATATTTTTCCAGATCATTGAGTTTGCTGACCAAAAAACTGATTTGGGCATGATCCAGTTTCAAGAGTTCTTTTACCCCAGATCCACCTGACAAGAACTCAATTCCAAGTGGTCCGTTTTGCAGAACTTCATTGATGGACATGTTGTTGTATATAATATCAAAAAGATTATACTTTGGTACAATCCCGAAAATAACTTCGACATTGGCAAGACCAAAATCAGCATCAAAGATGATGACTTTCTTACCCATTTTTCTCAGCATAATAGCAAGATTAACGGACACATTGGACTTACCTACACCCCCTTTTCCGGAAGTGACTGTAATAACCCTGGCTCGGTTGGGCTGAACAACCTGGTTCGCCTTGACAATATTCCTAAGATTACTCGCTTGATCCATCGTCGTCACCTCCCAGCAAATTCTTGGCAATATGATGAGGATTGATTTCGCTTATATCATCAGGCACATTTTGACCAAAGGTTACATAAGATAACTTGGCTTTTGTTGACATTTTGATATTAAGTATATTTCCATAACTCAGCGTTTCATCCAGTTTAGTAAAAATAATCTTAAAGTCACAAATGGTTTTGTAGACATTTACAATTTTCATAAGGTCCTTATATTTTGTCGCAACACTTAGGGTCAGGTATATTTCTTTATCGGGTATACAGGCGAGGAGCTCCATTAATTCAGTTTGGTGAACCTTATTCTTATGAGACCGACCGGCAGTATCAACAAGTATCAGGTCTTTGTCACCAAAGAAGTCAATGGCCTCCTTCATCTCATCCGGGGTGTAAACCACTTTAATGGGTATCCCCAGTATATTGGCATAGGTTCTTAATTGTTCCACGGCAGCAATACGGTAAGTATCAGAAGTAATAAGCGCCACATCTCTATTGTGGATCAAAGTATGAAGTGAAGCAATTTTAGCGATTGTCGTAGTCTTTCCTACTCCTGTAGGACCAATAAAAAAGATAGGCTTATTCTTCCTGCTTGTATCAATAATTTCAAAATCTGAAAGATTCTTTACAATACGTTTGTAGACAATGGAGACCAATTCATCAATCTCCGGATCATGGTCAACAAAATATTCCGCCATTCCCATCATGAGCTCATTGGCATAGGGCTCATCTACTTCATTATCCATGAGTTGGTCATAAATGACTTTCATCATAGGAACCTCTTCTATGGACTCTTCTTCTATAATAATATCCCGGTTAATAAGCTTGGACTCATCGACTTGCTCTTCTTTGTCGACTTCTCTCTCAATAGAAGCCTCAATTTCCATGACAGCATGGTCTAAGTCCTGCTTTTTTTCTTTTTGCTTAGATGAATACCGGGTTATAAAAGCCTTAAACTCATCTAGTTCGGAGACTTCACTGTTGGTCTCGTCTTTTATCAAAGCCTGATTACGTCTTAAATCATCCGCATTAAGACTAATATGGGGCAACTCCTTGGATATAGCCCTATCATCTCTGGCTGCGGTCACTTCAACATACGGCTTCTTGAAAAGTTTCATTAAGCCTTTGGGTTTAACCTGTTTAACACTTACAATCAGCGCATCCAGACCTAATTCTTCCTTAACCAGTTGTTTGGCTTCTGTTTCATTTGTCCCTCTGTATTTACGTAACTCCATTAAATGCTCACCATCCCTACAGATTGCAGCTCAACCTGGTTATCTATCTCACCATAGGAGATCACAATAACTCCCGGGAAACGTTCCTCAATTAATTTCTTGTAATAAACTCTGACAATTGGAGAAGTCAGTATAATCGGGGTTCTGCCCATGGAATCCAGCTTATCAGCCGCAACAGCAGTCCCCTGCATAATCTTCTCAATATATGCGGGATCCAAATTCAGATACATGCCCTGTTCTGTTTTTTTGACTGAATCCATAATCTGTTGTTCTATAGAAGGATCCAAAGTAAGAACCTGATTGGTTTCCTCATCAAAAAACTTCTTGCTGATTGTTCGCTTTAAAGCCTGCCTAACATATTCCGTCAATATATCCGGATCCTTGTTGGTCAAGGCATAATCAGCCAATGTTTCAAATATTGTAACCAGGTCTCTGATGGAAACACCTTCCCTAAGCAAATTCTGAAGAACTTTTTGAATATCACCGATAGACATAAGCTTGGGTACAAGTTCCTCAACAAGGGTCGAATGATTTTCACCCACATTGTTGACCAAGGTTTTAACATCCTGTCTGGTGAGCAGTTCATCCAGATACATTTTAACTACTTCAGTTAAATGAGTGGCAATAATCGACGGTGGGTCAACAACTGTATAGCCCATGGCCTCAGCCCGTTCTCTCTGTCCTTCTGTAATCCAAAGGGCCGGTAATTGAAAGGCTGGCTCTATGGTCTCGATACCGTCAATCTCATCCTCAATAAAGCCCGGATTCATAGCCATATAATGATCAAAAAGAATTTCACCTTCTGCGATCTGGTTCCCTTTAATCTTAATAATATATTGATTAGGATTTAGCTGAATATTATCCCTAAGTCTAATTATCGGCACAATAGTTCCAAGTTCCAAGGCTATCTGACGTCTAATCATGACTACCCTGTCAAGGAGGTCTCCACCTTGACTGGAGTCGGCAAGAGGTATTATCCCATAACCAAATTCCAATTCAATAGGATCCACCTGGAGTAAGTTCACAACATTCTCAGGTCTTCTAATCTCTTCAGCTTCCACATCTTCTGTAGCAATCTCTTCCTGGACTGCCGCCACCTGCATCTGGTTTTGCATAACACGGCCACTGACGACAGTAAGGATCCCTGCACCAGATACGATAATAGGATTAAGAGGGGTGAAAACACCGAGAAATATAAGGACACCTCCAGCCATATAAAGAACTCTTGGCATACCAAACATTTGTCCCATTATTGTTTCACTAACTTCGGTGTCCTTATTAACCTTGGTGACCAGCATACCTGTAGCCAGGGATATCAGAAGAGCCGGAATCTGACTTACAAGTCCATCACCAATGGTTAATATGGTATATTCATTAACTGCGTCTCCGATTTCCATTCCCCTTGATACGACACCAAGTACAATTCCAAATATAATATTGATACCTGTAATAATTAAACCGGCAATAGCATCATTTTTAACAAACTTACTGGCACCATCCATAGAACCATAAAAACTGGCTTCATCTTGAATCTTTTGTCTCCGCTCCTTGGCCTGGATTTCATCAATGAGACCCGAGTTAAGATCGGCATCAATAGCCATCTGTTTACCTGGCATAGCATCCAGTGTAAATCTTGCAGATACTTCAGCTACACGTTCAGAACCCTTGGTAATAACCAAAAAGTTGATGATGACCAAGATAATGAAGACAACGATACCAACAATCAAGTTATCACCACCAACAAATGAACCGAAGGTCTGAATAACGTTACCTGCTCCGGCCTTTCCTGAAGTCAGGATAGCACGGGTTGAAGAAACGTTGAGGGATAACCTGTATACCGTCATAAAAAGCAATATAGTAGGAAAAGCTGACATATTAAGAGCTTCTCTGGCAAACATAGCATTAAAGAGAATAACCAAGGCCAGCAAAATATTCATGGTAATCAGCACACTAAGTGCGCCTCCCGGTAAGGGAAGTATCATAACGACTACTGCTATGATAATAAAGAGTCCTAGTATAATATCCCCTGGTTTCATGTTTCTAAACTCCTATTTCTAAGAGAATAAACAAAGGCTAAGACCTCAGCAACCGCCTGATAAAGTTCAGGTGGAATCTCGTCTCCGATTTCTACGGTGTAGTAAAGGGTTCTAGCCAAGGGTTTATTCTCAACAATTTCAATTTCATGTTCTTTCGCCTGCTCCCTGATTCGCGCCGCCATAAGGTCAGCACCTTTTGCTAAAACGATGGGAGCAGTATTTCCATGCTCGTCATATTGTATGGCTACTGCAAAATGAGTAGGATTTGTAATAATAACATCGGCTTTGGGCACATCCTGCATCATCCGACGCATAGCAGCCTCCCGCATCCTTTGTCTGATCCTGGCTTTGATTTCAGGATTACCATCAACCATTTTACGTTCTTCCTTAACCTCCTGCTTGGTCATACGAAGGTCTCTTTCAAACTTATATCTGGTATAGGCATAATCAATTCCGGCTATAATAACAAAATACATGCCGACTTGAATCCCGATATCAAGTACAATATTCACAATAAGCTTATAGGCTTCAAATACAGGCAGATCATAGAAATTGACAATGAGCATTTCGTAATCTCTAATCTGGAAGTATACGATCAGTAAAATAATTAAAATCTTTAGGATGGATTTAATCAAATCCACCAAAACCTTCATAGAAAACAGTCTTTTAAATCCCTGAATAGGACTTAATCGGTTAAGTTTGGGTTGAAGAGGTTTTCCAGTAGGGTGCCATCCAACCTGCATCACATTGGCTATAATGGCAATAACTATAGATACACCGAAGATAGGCAGTATAATAATTAAGCCGTCAAACAACATATCCGAATATATGGATGATGCCTCTCTAAGTGTCAACTCTTCTAAATGAAACATGGTAAAGGCTTTAACCATTATCAGGGTGGCTCTTCTTACCATCTCCGGTCCCCAGATTTTCAATGTGGCAAAGACTGCCACCAGCATCATAGCTGTCGTCACCTCAACACTTTTAGCCACCTGGCCGTCTTCTCTTGCCTTCTCCCTCTTCTTAGGAGTTGCTGTTTCAGTTTTTTCGCCCGAACCTCCATCTGAAAAAAGTTGCAGGTTCATTGGAAGACTTCTAGAAAGGAAAGGTCTATTTAGTTCTGAATCCTCAAGGACCCCATCTGTTCTATCATGATCATTCTTCATTATGGCGACATACCCCTAATAAAAACATCCAGCATTCTTAAAAACTCTTCTGTTACAATATCTGTAAGATTGACGAAGAGATAAGACAGCAAATAAAGGATGACTAAACCTAAAATTATCTTAATAGGAAAACCTATAACAAACATATTCAGCTGTGGAACGGTTCTGGCTAATATACCCAAAACACCGTTCGTCACCAACATAACAAAAAAAACTGGCGCTGAAATTTGTAAAGCTATCAAAAAAAATGCATTAAAAAAATCAATAAATGAGTCATATAAATATGTTGTCAACACCATTTGACCCAACGGAATCAGACTGAAACTTTTCTTTAATGCTATAAAAACGAATCCATATGACCTTGTGGCCAGAAAAATCATTAGATAAAGAAAATAGTAAAAATTACCAGTAACTGTAATATTGGTCTGACTTAAAGGGTCAAATACATTAACCATTGAAAAACCAATTTGATAATCGATAAACTGGCCGGCAAGAGTCAACGCCGCAAGTACTGCATAAACACTTAAACCAATTAGCCAACCTGTGATAAACTCTTTAGTGACAAGGATAGCAAAAGGAATTATATCAGCACTGGTTACAGCAACATCTGTAGGCACAACATTCACCAATATCAGAGATGTAAACACTGCCAGGGCCACCTTGGTCATAGCCGGAATATTCCGATTACTTAAAAAGGGTACTAACAGCATTACCCCCAGCATTCGAATGACAATTAGAAAAAAACTGTCCATGTAGGCATATGGGTCTGATAATAATAAGTCCATCTAATCACCTACCGTATGAACTGCTGCATGCTTTCAATTGTAACCGTAAAAAAATCCAATACAGTAGCTCCTATAAAATTTCCAAACACAATCAATGCCAGAAACACTGCCAGGATTTTAGGCACAAAAGAAAGGGTCTGGTCCTGAATGGATGTGATTGTCTGAAAAATAGAAACCAAAAGTCCTACGATTAGGGCCACCAAAAGAAGAGGTCCCGATGCTAAAATTACAGTCAGCAATGCTTCTCTGGCAAAATCCATGACACCTTGTTGTCCCATTAACAGCCCTCCTTTCAAGTTCCTCTGCCTCAGCCTGCTTCATATAGAATGCAGGTATTTTTTCATGATGTGAAACCTTTTTAGTAAAAGGTTTCGACAAGTTCACCGATAATCAAGCCCCATCCATCTGCCGCTACGAATAAGAGTAGTTTGAAAGGCAGGGAAATCATAACCGGTGGCAACATCATCATACCCATCGACATAAGGGTCGACGCTACCACCATATCTACAACAATAAAAGGAATATATATCAAGAAGCCTATAATAAAGGCTTTCCTAAGTTCTCCGATAATAAAGGCCGGAATCAATACCTCCGTCGGAATATCATTATTGGATTCAACATAGGCAATATCCGCTATATTCATAAAAAGTCTTAAATCTTCATCATCAGCCTGGCTAAACATAAAACTGCGAAGAGGAGCCAAGCCTCTTTCAATAGCCTGCTCCTGGTTAATCTCACCTGCTGAATAAGGTTGGAGTGATTCCTCATTAATCTCTGTAATGACTGGGGTCATAATAAAGAGAGTCAAAAACAGGGCCAAGCCTACCAAGACCTGATTGGATGGCGCCTGTTGGGTACCAAGAGCACTTCTAACAAAATGTAGAACCACGATAATCCTGGTAAAGGATGTGGTCATAATCAATAGTGATGGTGCCAGCGAAATGATAGTCAAAATAAAAAGTATTTGCAAACTGCTGACAACGTCACCACCATCTTCTGCTGCCGATACATTAAAATCGAAAGAAAAGGGTATCGTTGCGGTTCCGTCATCCGTCGCCAAAACGTTGACGGTTGATAAATCGAACCAAACAAGTGCAAATACTATCAATGCAAAAATTAATTTTTTATTCATCTTTAGTTTCATGATGATCGTCTCCACTATCCTTATTATTCTTGGATATATATTTCCCAAGAACTTTTCTAAAAGGAATGCCACTCTGATAGTCAACCTCGTCCTTTATTACTATATCATCTTCGCCTAAAGCCTTTAGCATATTTATTTCATTCTTGGATACACCGATAACCATGTATTCCTTACCAACTCTTACAAGCTGGACACTTTTCTGGGGACCAACGGAAATCGCTTCAATAACTTCAAGATTCCTACCCAGGAACCTGCCTTTCTGAACCTTGGCAATGAAATGTGTCACATAATATGCTGCTCCAATAACCACAGCAAACAAGACCAATAAAAACAGGGCTTGCAACTCCTTACCACCAGCAGTTGCAAGACTAATCAACTCCATCAGCATTATCCTGTAACTTTGGATACTGCTTCTATAACACGTTCTGCCTGGAATGGCTTAACAATAAAATCTTTAGCACCGGCTTGAATTGACTCAATAACCATAGCCTGTTGGCCCATTGCTGAACACATAATGATATTGGCAGTGCCATCGATTCCCTTTATAGCCTTAACAGCTTCAATTCCATCCATTTCTGGCATGGTAATATCCATAATAACCAAGTCAGGTGATAATTCAGTAAATTTCTCTACCGCCTTAACGCCATTCTCAGCTTCACCTACTACATTAAATCCATTCTTTGTCAGAATGTCCTTAATCATCATTCTCATAAAAGCTGCATCATCAACGATCAAAATATTCTTTCCAGCCATCTTATCGCTCCTTATCTTCTATTAAAAATAGACAACCTTGTCCTCATACATGAAACTATTATATCATAATTTTTTTGAAATATCATAGGTTTTTTTGATATTTTCCTAAGTTTAGAAGGCTTTTTCCTGTTTTTTTAACACATCTATGGATAATCGTCACAATAAAAAGAAGAGCCTTTTTTAAGTTAAAAGACTCTTCATGAGTGGTTCACATTTATTTAACAATATCCGTAACTCTTATACTGAAGTTCTCATCAATAACAACAACTTCACCCTTGGCTACAATCTTACCATTAACCAAAACATCAATTGGTTCACCGGAAAGTTTGTTAAGTTCTATGATTGTTCCAGGAGCGAACTCCAGAACATCCTTAATGGATTTATGGGTTCTACCCAGTTCAACGGTAACTTCCAACTGAACATCCATGATGAGATCGATATTCTCTTTTTGCTGCATAACAGCACCAACATCAAAATTTTGGAACTGGGCCTGTTGAACTTCGTAGGAGTTCATACCCTGCATCTGTCCCATGCCTTGATTCATCATGCCTTGATTCTGATAACCCATGCCTTGATTCATCATACCCTGGCTTTGGTAGCCCATGCCCTGATTCATCATGCCCTGGTTATACATTGGATTCATACCTTGACCCTGCATACCCATATTGCCCTGGCCGCCCATTGGTTGATTCATCATACCCTGGTTCATAGCCTGTCCCTGCATACCTTGGTTCATGGCTTGCTGGTTCATACCACCAGGCATTTGCATCCCCATACCAGATTGACCACCCATAGGGGCGCTGGCAGCTTGTTCAAACGGGTTGCTTGAACCTAAGTCCAATCCTGATAAAGAATCTTCAAGTGGTTCTTCTTCAGGTGCGGCTGGTTCATTCTCAACCTTAGTATTGACGAACTCATTATAAATATCTTTTGCGAAAGTAATAGGGTAAAGTTGCATCATTTCGCTGTCAACCAAATCGCCAATCTGTAAATTGAAACTTACACGAATAAATTCTTCAGTTAAAAATTCAGCAATATCCTCGGGATCAAAAGCCTCTGCCAAATCAATCTGGCTGGATACCGGTGGTGCAATATCTATTTTTTTATGAAACATGGAGGACATAGACGTTGCTGCTGAACCAATCATTTGATTCATAGCTTCACCAATAGCACTCAGATGAAGTTCATTAAGCTCATCATCAGGGTTGGAACCATCACCGCCCATCATCAAGTCTGCAATGATCTTAACATCATCTTCTTTCAGAATCAAAAGATTAGTGCCGTCAAGACCTTCTTTATAGACAATCTGAATTGCAACACAGGCTTCATTGTATTGGGCAACAATATCGTTCCATGATGTAATGGACACTGTAGGTGTAGTTATTAATACCTTTTGATTAACCAATGAAAAAAGTGTCGTTGCGGCAGTACCCATACTGATGTTGGACACTTCACCGATGGCATCTTTCTCATCATCACTGATCATCGACTCCGAAGAATCATCATCATCATCTGCATCTAAGCCTTTTAAGAGAGCGTTTATTTCCTCTTGAGATAACATATCATCCATACTATTCATCCTCCTTTCGTAATATCTCCGTAATCATAACTGCATTCTTTTTCTCGCTAAGTCCTGCCTTGGCTTTGAACTTCCTGATGTTACCAACAAGAACCTCAACTTCCTCATCAATTTTGGTATTCAGCCGTATAATGTCTCCTCGCTGGAGATTAACAAAATCATTGACCGATATGGATGATCTGCCAAGTATAGCACTTAATGGTACTTTGGTGTGAGCAATCTGCTTTTCAATAAATTCTGAATACTCTTCATGATCCGAGTCTTGCATAGAGGAATACCAATACTTGGTATTCAATTTGTCCATAATGCCTTCAACGCAGAAATAAGGAATACAGACATTCACCAAACCTTCTACCTTGCCTATTCTCAGGTTTAAAGTAATAAGCGCAATAATTTCATTCGGGGAAATAATCTGGGCAAACTGGGAATTAGTCTCGATATTATCCAGTCTAGGGTCAATTTCGATGACATTGGCCCAAGGTTCAATCATCTGTTCCACAAATATATTCATCATCTTCTCGATGATCGATAACTCTATTTCCGAGAAATCCCGTTCTTTTTCAAGGCTCTCACCTTTCCCTCCAAGTAATCTATCGACAATAGCGTAGCCAATATTAACACTCATATCCAATAAAATATTACCTTTTAGTGGATAAAAGTCAATTATACCCAATAATATAGGATTTGAGAGGGCATTGGCGAACTCTGAATAGGCTACCGCCTCTGAGTTAATCACATCAACCTGGCATGAAGATCGAAGGTGTGCAGGCAATGTAGTGGAAACCAATCTGGCGTAGTGCTCATAAATATTTTCCAAAGTTCTTAGGTGTTCTTTGGCGAACTTGCTGGGTCTAGCAAAATCATATTCTTTAACGACTTTTTCATGCTGGGTCGACTTGTATTCCTCAACATCCAACTCACCGGTATTCAGCGCATTCAGCAGTTGGTCTATCTCATTTTGACTTAAAACTTCACCCATTACCTCACCTCCCGTCTATAATATACTGTCAATTCCAATCAATTACTTCTCGCTGATAATCTTATCAACAAAATACACATCAACTACCGCCTGATTACCAATAAGATTCTGGACCAGTTCAAGAATCTCAGCCTTAAGTTCAGCTTCTTTGGTATCATCTTTAAAATATGATGCATCCTTATTGGTCAAAAGCGGTCTGATTCTGTCTTGAATAATCTGACCCTGGCTGGTCAGTGTTGTTTCTGCTAAGGTTGCTGCTTCTTCATCAAGGGTATGGATTGCAAATCCCAATTTAAGGACAACATTTACTGTAGCATCTTCTTTATCCATACTTGGATAAGACAAGATGAAATTATCATCCATTGAAAATTGCTTCAGTTCTGATAGAGGAATAGTATTAAGGTCCACTTCTTCCTCTGCCGCAGTTGCTTCCATCTCCGCTTTCAGGGTCGAATTGATACCCATAACCTGTAATAAAACGATGATGCTTACAATCAGGGCCAGAGCGGCAAAAGCAGTACTGAGTATTGGCATTAATTTTTCCATTGTAACTCTCCTTATAAGTCAATTTGCTCCATATAAAAGATTATGTATTAAGGTGTCGTTTCCTCTGTACTTCCTTCATCAGGATTTGTAAGGTCTCCCGGCTGATCATCGGTTCCTGTATCGCCATCCCCTTCAGGAGCATCAAAATCGATTGAACCGTCTTTCAGTTCTTCAATCGAATATTCTTCAACTGTCAATTCGTCTGTATTTAGTAAGACTTTAATTTCTACACGTCTGTTCTTGGCCCGGCCTTCGACGGTATCATTGTCTGCAATAGGTCTGTACTCGCCATATGCTGTTGCAGCGACCCGTTCAGGATCATAACCATGAACATCAATAAATTCCTGCAAAACAGCCTCTGCCCGGTAAGCTGATAAAATCCAGTTATTGGGAAACTGGGCGTTATTAATGGGTCGGTCGTCGGTATGGCCGTCTATTTCCATGTCATAATCCTTGTATTCTGACTGATTGGCAATCTCTGCTATGGCTCCTATGGCTTCAGCTGCTTCAGGCTTTAAATTGGCTCTACCTGAATCAAAAAGAACATCACCTTCCAGAGTGAATTTAATGTAATTGGCTGAAAAACTGACAGCAACCGTTGTATCGTATCCCTTATTTTCCAAGATGGCTTCAATATCTTCCGCAATTGCAGCCGCCTTTTTAAATGGATCTTCTTCATCAATTGGATCAAGTTGTTCATTAGGTTCCGTTTCATCAGGGTTCTCATTAGGTTCCGTCGACTCTCTGCCATCTGTATTCCAGGCCATAGCCCCTTCAAAAACAATCTGAATGTCATTAAGCTGGGATATACCATTGTTAAGGAGTTCTCCATCAGTTAAGGATTCACCTCCAGGCAGGACATCGATTTGGTCTGCAAAAGAGGACATTGCGGCTTTGAATTTGGCCACATCAACACTGGACATAGAGAACAAAAGAACGAAGAAACACAGGAGAAGGGTAACCATGTCACCATAAGTGGCCATCCAGGCCGGTGCACCTCCACCTTTTTCTTCAACTTGCTTTTTCTTAGCCATTACTATTCACCTTCTCCTTCAGGAGCTTCAGAAAGGTTTGCTCTAAGTGCTGGAGACAAGAAAGCCTTAAGCTTTTCTTCAATAACCCTTGGATTTTCTCCGGCTTGAATGGACAAAAGTCCCTCTATCATAACTTCTTTAAGTAATAATTCTTCTGCGCTTCGAATTCCAAGTTTACCTGCAAAAGGTATACAGATAAAGTTGGCCATAATAGAACCATACATGGTTGTCAGAAGGGCAACCGCCATGGCAGGACCGATGGCTGATGGATCATCCAGGGAACCAAGCATGTTAATAAGACCAATCAGGGTACCGATCATACCCCAGGCAGGACCAAGTTCACCTAACTTTTCCCAAACTTCTTTAACAGCCTTATGTCTTTGTTCAATAAAAGAAATTTCTGTCTCAAGAATCTCACGGACCAATTCTGGATCAGTACCATCAACAATTAGAAGGATTCCTTTCTTCATGAAGGAGTCGTCAATAGATTCAGCTGCTTCCTCCAGGGCAAGAAGACCTTCTTTTCTTGCTACGTTAGACAGTTCTATGATTTTTTTGATAATATCTCCTTCATTCATGACAACTGCTTTAAAAGCAATACTTGCAGCTTTCATGGAGTTGATAAAGGATGGTAGGGGGAAGTTAATCAAGGTTGAAGCCACGGCTCCACCAATGGTTACCATAATAGACGGCGCATTCCAGAAAGCCGCAACACCGCTGATCCCTTTATCAATGATAATGGAGAATAAAAAGAAGAAAATCCCTAGGACGAGTCCTATAATAGTAGCAATATCCAAAATATACACCTCGCGAAAGTTTAGTCTGTAATAAATCCTGTCTGTCTAGCAATCTGCTTGGCTTCCATAATCTTTGCGTAAATATCCCTCATAGATTCAACGACAACCAGTTTTTTACCTGTAGTAAGAGTGATGACAGTGTCCGGCGTCTCTTCAATCTGTTCAATAAGGTCATTATTGAGGAGCACCTGTTCATGATTGAGCTTGGTAATGTAGATCATTTATACACCTTCTTCACTAAGCAATTTATATTGCACTGAAAGGCTATCAGAAACCCAAGATTTTTAAATAATTCTTAGATTCCTGATAACCTACTTCATTTTATCATTATCTCTTCAGGTTTACAAGTTCTTGAAGCATCTCATCTGAGGAAGTGATAATTCTTGAATTGGCTTGGAAACCTCTTTGGGTTGTAATCATTTCTGTGAACTCTCTGGAGAGGTCTACATTGGACATTTCAAGTACCCCAGAGTTAAAGCTTCCACCGCTGGCTGTAACGTCCATTCCTATACCGTCAAACTCACCGGAGTTGTTGGTTGTTTCAAAAAGGTTGTTTCCAATCTTCTGAAGACCGGCAGGGTTTTGGAATTGGGCTACAATAATCTGACCTAAGAGTTTGGATTCACCATTGGTATAACGGCCAAGAATCTGTCCGTCACCAGAAATCTCATATCCAGAAATCGAACCGGCTCTGTTACCAGCTCCAAGTCCGTTGGAATCTCCGGCAGTCGCTTCCACTGTTGTATTACCTGAGAACAGGGTTACTGACCCAAAATCAACGGTAACACCGGCAGCCGGGAAGGTTGAAAAGCCAGTATTAAGACCGGTAATGGCAAAAGTTGAAGGAACATTGGTTACTTTACCAGTTGCAGGATCAAAAGTAATCTGAACAGTACCAGCACCGATACCTGCATTGTTAATGGTATTACCTTCCTCATCTGTTACCGAGTCAGCTAAAAGAACCACATTATAGGTGTTGGCAACACCAGAGTCTTCAAGGGTCATCTCAACAGAATAAGGATAACCTAATGAATCATAAATATTCACCTGGTAAGGAACACCACCATTGGCCGGAGCCAATTGTGCATCATTTTTATTAATATTACCACTCATGGTAACGTCTGTTGTAGAAGTTGGTTCTGAATAAAGGTTGTCAGGACTTAGAATCTGGAGTTTTTCAACACCGGTTTTGGCAATTTGGCCTGTATTAGGGTCTGGATACCATCCCATTACATTCATACCATCAGGTGTTACCAGGTTTCCTGCTTCGTCAAGACGAAAAGCTCCTGCTCTTGTAAATTTATTACCGGTTATATCAGATACAACAAAGAATCCATCTCCCTCGATTTTAAGATCCAGGGAATTGTCTGTCCTTTGAGCTGCACCTTCACCCATATCCACATCAATTGAAGATATAGTAGCACCTAGACCAATCTGCATTGGGTTTGTACCACCGGTATTCTCATTGGCGCCTGAAGCACCTTGAACTGTTTGAGAAAAGACTTCACCAAAGGTTACACGGCTGGCTTTAAATCCTACCGTATTGACATTGGCGATATTATTACCGATTACATCCATTTTTGTCTGGTGGATACGAAGTCCGGATACACCAGAATACATAGAACGCATCATAATACGTGACCTCCTTATGTAATTTTCGTTTTATTTCATCCAATCGGTCGGTCATGAATGATAAGCTTCCTTTAGAAGGTCCAGCTATAATAAAACGGCTCCATCAATATTCGTAAAAACGTGTTCTCTTGATTCATCTGCGTCAAGAGCTGTAACCACTGTTGAATTCTCAACATTCACAATCAATGATATGTTGTCCATCACCATCAGTGATTCTTTTATTCCTTTGACTCTTGCACTGTCCACTCCATTTTGAAGACGGTTCAGTTGCTCATCAGTCAAAACAATATCTCTTTGTTCAAGTCTTTGGTTGGCATGTTTAGAAAATTTCAGTTCAGTTGACTCTTGCAACTGGCGATTTAATATCGATTGAAAATTCTGTCCCTGACCAAGGACCTGTCCTGTTTTTTTCGGGGATGAAGCAGCATTTCCTATCCGCTCAACGGATCTTGCCATTTGATTGTTAATAATCATGACATCATCTCCTTCATAAGACTTTTAAAATCATGTTTGGCTTGTTTCAGCCTCACTGGTTTCTGTTTCACTTCCATCGGTTGTTTCTTCTGTATCACCGGTAGTAAGTCCAAGGTTTCCTGCAAGCAGTTCTTCAATAGCTGCGATTTTCTCTTCCATCTTTTCCATGGCTTCAATAATGGCCATTGTTTCACTTCCGAAATCACTGATAACTGTCTTTACGTTACTCACGGCCATTTCCTGGTCATCAACCAAAAGATATGGCGTCCCGTCTTTGAGATTAACTGCGTCGACAATGCCTACGATTTCTGTTGTTTCTCCTGAAACTGCATTGGTTACTGTTCCCTGTACATACTTGTCAATAAGTGCACTAGCCCGCGACATCGAAAAGGTGTCATTCAGGTTTTGCATTTGCTCAAGGGCTGAAAACTGTGCCATTTGAGCTAAAAATTCCTTGTCATTGGTTGGTTCTAAAGGGTCTTGATACTGTAACTGGGTTACCAAGAGATTAAGGAAAGCATCTTTACCCATTTCATTTCCAGAGGTTGAAGCTGTTGTTTCCTTTAATCCGTATTGATCCATTAGACTGTCTATTGAACTGATCGATGACATTTTAAGACCTCCACTCTATGCATGTAATTCAATCGAAGAATTTTCATTAACTTCAATTCTTTCATCAGCTTGACTTTCACTATTACTATTATCGGCAAAAATTCCATTTACCTTAGCTGATCCATGCCTTTTATTGCTGCGGCCTTGGTTATTACCTGAAGCTGATTGCCGATCCCCTTGACCTGCCAAAAACTGAGATGCATTTCCAACGGTTATTTTAATCTCCGTTACGTCAATGCCTTGATTTTGAAGTTGGGTTTTAAGTGATGACAAATTAGCCTCAATAACTTCCTTAACTGCCTCTGATTCTGCAACAAAATGTCCAGTAACGATACCATTTTCATTGGTAAGCTGGACACCAATTTTTCCAAGATTTTGTGGATTAAGTTGTAGCAGGATATCGGACTTGGATTCCGAAACCTGAACTTTCATTGCGGTAACAATCTGATCAAAAACATCTTTTGCTGTAACTTCAGTCCGAATGGTCATTACCTGACCGTTCATGACGATGGTATCCGTTTTCTCTGTAACCACTTGATTAAGAGCTCCTTCAAAACCACTTGTCATTCCTTGAACTTCAGTCTTACCACTTGCATTTTCGCTTGTAAGGCTTGCCGGCTGACTGTCTCCACTTTCTGACTGCCCACTTTGCTCTCCACCAGTTGTGTCTTGAAAATTATTAAGCATTTTCATGAAATCTTCTGTCTTGACCATATTGATATCAGCATTTTCAGCTTTTAACATATCAAGAAGTTTAATAGCTTCAGGATGTTGATCCTTAACAGTCTCTACCGTTTCCATTAATTCTGCTAATTTTTCAGTCCCACCATCTGTGGTTAAAAGTTCCAGTGGATTGGACAGGTCCATAGATTCACTTAAGAATAACTTCAGTTGATCCATATCGAACAAGTCCATAACCGTCATACCCAGCTCTGCCAATAAATCCATTACTTCTTCAGGATTCATATCCAGTTCTTTGGCCACCTGGTCAAGAACTTCTTTGGCAGCTTCTTTAAGGGTTTTAACATCTTCCTTATCCAGAAGCTTAGAGTCGCTGGTTTCAGCTTTTTCAGCCTTATTGCCTTCCTTGGTCTCATGGACCTTATTGGTTTCTGTATCCACCTTGCTATCGTCTTCGCCAACCTGACGATAAGCTTTTCGGGAACTGTGATCAGTAGTCTCTACCGTCTGACGACTCTCATCTCTTGCCTCCAGCTTGGAAACATTACGCTCCAAGGCATTAAGAGCCTGAGACTTATAAGTTCCAGCATGTGATGCTGAAGCTGATGTCTTAGTACTTAAGATCTGACTAAAGTCCTTTCCAGATGAACCAACAAAGGAAGTTTGGTAATTACTAAAAGAGTTTTGCATCAAGGTTGCTAAAGTATTCATAGCAACATGTCCCATAGTCTACCTCCTTGGTTGCATAGGCGAGCAATAAATCCCTAGATTTATGACCAGCCTAGGTCGCATAGGCGAGCAGTAAATCGTCAGATTTACAACATGCCTATCTTATTGTTCAGGATGTAGATAAACTTCAATACGTGATGCCAGTGACGGGTCCATAGCACCTTGTATGTCTGCAGCTTTATCTGCATCCAGGTGCTTAATAATTGTTGCTACCATTTCCAATCTGGTGACTGCCATTTCCGTGAGGATTGCAGCAGCTGCATCGGCTTTCATTTCACCGAAACGGGCCACTTGACTCTTTAACTCTTCGTCTAGAGCCTGCTGACCGACAACTTCCTCATAAATGCTTGCTGCATTTTCCGGATACATGGACTCAAACCAGGTCGCAAAGGCATTTGAGTCTGTACCATCTACAATATATTGATCAAAAGCCGCTTTATCAGCCTCGAACTGAAGATATCCATCTTCAAATTCTTCCAACCTTTCAATCTCAGCTTGTAGCTGGTTCAATTGCTCATTAAGTTTTTCGGCTTCTTCTTCCTTTTCCTTTAGCAAATTCTCTGTAACTTTTAAAATTTCTACAGCCTGCTCCAGAGTTTCATAACTTGCACTGGTCTCTTCCCCTTCTACCATTTCTTCTTCCGGCATTTCAGGCAGGATAAGCGAGGCAAAAGGAATGTCTTGAATCTGAGGACCGATAACCTCTGTACCAAGTCCTGCCACATCAAACTTAAGAAGGGCAACAAATCCTACTACCAACAAAATCAATATGACAAAGAAACCTGCAATAAACTTGCCGACTCCTCCCTTTTTCTTCTCTTTTCCAACTGATGCATCTGACATAATACCCTCCATTTATACAATAAGCTATAGGATACGATGTTTATAGTTTACGCTTATAAACCATCGCTTTATTCATCTAGCGTTCGTCCTTATATTTGAAACTTACTATTTCATCGATTTGCTTGGCTTCTGCCGCTTTTTCCTCTTCCAGATAAGCCTCATAGGCCTTCTCCTTAAGGATTTCATAGGTTTTCCGCTCCCTAAGTGCTGCCTGAAGTCTTTCCTTGGCTTCATCAACTGCCTTTTCCTGACTGGCTACAATACGCTTGGCTTCCAAAACTGCTTGATGATAATAGGCGACACTTTCATTAAGGGCCTTAACTCTACCAGGCTCAATATTCCCACCTTTTAGAAAAGACTGAAAGGCTGCCATAGAATCGCTGTATTTAAGGTTGGTAACCTCCAGTCGGTTAACCGCAGCAGAAAGGGCCTGCATAGCCTTACCCAACTTCATTTCTTCCTGCTTTTCCAATTTTTGTTTTACATTTAAGATCTGTTCAAAATCATATATGAATTTTGCCATACTTATTTACCATGTATTTGATTCAGGGTCGATTCCACCTCAGCGACCCCAAATACTTCATCCACATCCTGAGTCAAAAAGTTATTAACATCCCTGATTTTTTTGATGGCCTCATCGATGTCCGGGTTGGATCCCTTGGAATAGGCTCCGATATTTATCAGGTCCTCTGCATCCCTGTATGTAGCCACAATAGACCTTAAATAGTTGGCGCTGGATTTATGATCTTTGGTAACTACTTCATTCATTACCCTGGACACACTCTGAAGAATGTCAATAGCCGGATAGTGGTTTTTGTTAGCCAGTTTTCTGGACAAGACAATATGCCCATCCAAAATACCTCTGGCTGTATCCGTTATAGGTTCATTCATATCATCACCATCCACCAAAACTGTGTAGAGGGCCGTAATTGAACCCACATCGGAGTTCCCGGCCCTTTCCAGAAGTTTAGGCATAACCGCAAAGACTGAGGGTGTATAGCCCCGGCTTACCGGTGGTTCTCCAATAGCCAGTCCGATTTCTCTTTGGGCCATAGAAAAACGGGTTAAGGAGTCCATCATCAGCAGGACATTCCTACCTCTATCCCTAAAATATTCAGCGATAGCTGTTGCTGTCTTGGCTGCTTTTTGCCTTACCATAGCCGGTTTATCTGAAGTAGAAACAACCACAACCGACCGCTTAAGACCTTCTGGGCCTAAATCCCTTTCCAGGAACTCCCGGACCTCCCGGCCCCGCTCTCCAATAAGGGCAATAACGTTAATATCCGCCTTGGTATTCTTGGCAATCATTCCAAGTAAGGTTGATTTACCAACACCGGAACCGGCAAAAATACCAACCCGTTGCCCCTTTCCTACAGTTAAAATACCGTCAATGGCCTTAACTCCAATAGGAAGTATGTCTTCGATACGGTTTCTAGTCAGAGGATCCGGCGCTTCACTTTCAATGTTGTACAGTTCATCAGTATACAGGGGACCCAGTCCGTCTATAGGTTTACCAAGGCCGTCCAGTACCCGGCCAAGAAGTTTTTCCGAAACCGATACCTGGAGCTGGTGACCGATAGATTCCACATGGGAACCTGGTCCTATGCCTTCCATGTCATCCAGGGGCATGAGAAGAATCCTGTTATCCTTAAATCCAACCACTTCGGCCAAAACACGTTTGGATTTATCAGAAGACGAAATCAAACAGGCCTCACCAACAGTTACGTGAGGGCCTATAGATTCAATGGTCAGTCCGACAATTTTTGCCACACGACCCATATGTTTAATGTATGATTTTTTGACAACCTTTTCATATCTGGAAAGGTCAATAGTATCTTGCAAATACATACGTCACCTTCATTCTATGCTTCAAGACTTTCTCTAATCAACCGAAGTTCCCTGAGAAGGCCTTCCAATTGAACACCTAAACTGCTTTCAATAGTCCCCATCTCTGTTTCAATGACAACTTCATTTTTGTTTAGCTGCTGGTCTTTGAGTATTTCAACCTTTATTTTCTCCGACAGTTCCTCAGTTAACAGGTCCTTTCGTTCAATGACGTAATCCAGATCTTCGCCACTGACTTTAATAATCAGGTCTCCGTGTATTTCCAGCTCATCAAGGCCACATGAAATCAGATGCATAATCGTATCCCGGCTAACCGACATCTCACCTACCAATTTCACTACAAGACTCTCAATGATGGACAGCATTTTGGGTTCCAGGGATTTTTGATACTGGCGATACTCCTCGATCAATTGATTCTTCAAGGCCTGGAGATTAGCTGCATTCTCAGCTTCTAGACCATTCATCTTAAGGGCCATCTGACTTTCAGCATTTTGAAGTCCCTCCTGATATCCGGCTTCATAACCTTCTTCTTTTCCCTGGCCAAAGCCTTCTTCATATCCTTTGGCAATCGCCTCATCGATTTGGTCTCTATGGGCTTCTATAATCGCTTCTTCATCAAGAACAGAGTCAAGGCCAGATGCCATACCGGTCATATCCGGCACATCCATACTTGACTCAAATTCAGGTCCCTGTTCATTTAATGACCCGGTACTTGACAGTATTCTCGGGTCATTGTCTTGAATAACTTTTATGGTTTTCTTTTGGTCGTTAAAGGATACAAACCCTTTCTTGATAACATCAGACAATGATCTCGTCACCTCCACCACGACTGATAACAATTTCTCCACTGTCTTCCAGCTTACGGATTATATTAACAATCTTCTGTTGGGCTTCTTCAACGTCTTTAAGACGAAGGGGTCCCATGTATTCCATTTCTTCTTTAATCATCGTCGCCAAACGTTTGGACAGGTTGTTAAAGATAACATTCTGTACTTCCTCGCCTGAACCCTTAAGGGCAATACCCAGGTCATTGTTATCAACCTCCCGAAGAACACGTTGAATGGACCTGTCGTCAAGGGCAAGAATATCTTCAAAGACAAACATTTTCTTACGGATTTCTTCAGCAAGTTCTGCATCTTCAATCTCAAGAGTTTCCATAATATGTTTTTCTGTTGAACGGTCAACAGAGTTTAAAATCTGTACGATTGCATCGACACCACCAACTATGGTAAAGTCCTGTGTAACCAGTGAAGACAGTTTTCTTTCCAGAATATCTTCAACATCCTTAATAACGTCCGGACTGGTTCTATCCATCTGAGCGATTCTTCTGGCAACATCAGCCTGTTTTTCCTGAGGCAGGGCTGCAAGGACCATAGACGCCTGTGCAGGGCTTAAATAAGACAAAATAAGGGCTATGGTCTGGTTATGTTCATCCTGTATAAAGTTCAGCAGCTGACCAGGCTCTGTCTTACGAATAAATTCAAAAGGACGAACCTGCAGGCTTGAAGTCAAACGTCCAATGACCTCCATAGCCTTGTCTGAACCAAGAGCTTTTTCAAGGAGGTCTTTGGCATAACCAATACCACCTTCAGCAATATACTGCTGGGCTACACATATTTCATAAAATTCGTTAATAACATCTTCCTTATCTTCAGGAGATACGCTTCTAGTATTGGCAATCTCCAAAGTCAGCTGTTCGATTTCATCTTCTTTAAGGTGCTTAAAAATCATGGCTGACTTCTCCGGGCCAAGAGCGATGAGTAATATTGCTGCTTTTTGTAATCCACGATAATCTGCCATAATCTACTCCCAATCTTCATTTAGCCAGTTGCGTAGCAAAAGGGCAACGGCGTCCGGACTTTTTTCCACAAATTCTTCTATCTGAACCCTGGCTTCACTCTTGCCGTCAAACTCAATTTTATCCAATTCATCTTCTTTCTTGGTTGATGCAAGCATGTCCTCAACAGAAAGCTCAGGTTCAATTTCCTTGATTTCCACAGGTTCTGTACCCTTATAAACAGCATAACCCAAAAGAAGGATCATCATGACGATAATACCAATCAGGAGATAATCGCTGGTTAGACTGACAGGTTCTACCTTATCCACCAACTTAGGAACTTCATATGCCACAACTACCACATTGTCTATGTTGCTGGCATTGCTAACCATACGCTCGATATCCGGGTCCACCGTGTCTATCTTCACATTACCTTGATTAATCATTTGTTGCTTAAATTGATCCCAGGTAATCCCTTCAAGAAGTGGATCGTTGTTAGCTTCCATCAACTCTTGATCATACCAGACGTACTTGTTTAAAGTTACTGTAATGGCCGATTCATCATATTTAACACCACCAATAGCCTTTATAGACTTGGTGATGGTCGTATCATAAACATAATCTCTTTGGTATTCGGAGATCTCCTGTGAGGAATTTCCGCTGGAACCGATTAGGGTGTCCGTAGCATCATTGGAATCTGTACCAGGTGATCCTGATGTATCCGTATTTTCACTGGTTGATTCATACGAAGATTCAGAATCAATTATTCCTGCAGATGTTCCATTCTGGGTTGTATGTTCTTCTGTAGTCCTTTCCAGTTGGTCAAAATCAATGGATAACTCAACGGCCACCATAGCTTCATTATACTCTCCACCTGACAAAAGGATTTGACGAACTTTATTCTTGACAATCAGCTCTTGATTAACCTTGTAATCTGCTCCGCTGATGCCTCCGCCAAAGTCACCACTCATGGATTCTCCATCATAAAGAAGTCTCGCATCTGAGTCAATAATCGAAATATTCTCAGTTTCAAGACCTACAACTGCGTTGGCAATGGACTTGGCAATTGCTTCAACCATAGAGTCGGTAACCTTATCATTGAGTTTCAAATATATACTGGCTGAGGATTCAGCCTGATCTTCAAATAAGGCTCTGTTAAAATCCGGAACGACAATAGTAACAGTTGCTTCATCAACAACATCCAGCATATCTTCAAGTCCCCTGGCCAGTTCTGCCTGGGCATACAACTGGTGTTTAAGGGCTTCTGTTGAATTACTGGTCGTAATATCCGAGTTAAAGGCTTCAACATAAGTCATATCTTGAGCCGACACAATACCAACACTAGCCAGAGCCAGTTTGGCTGCAGTTAATTGGGCAGCCTCAACTTCAATCGAGGCTGCATCATCACCGACCCTGTAAGGTATACCTGCACCATCAAGAAGAGCAACTCTTTCATTGACTGCTCCAGTGTCTAATTCATCTTCTAATAATACATAATTGGGTTGATTAAGGACAACAACAAGAATTGCTAGTGCGGCAACTGCAACTGCAGCAGTAGCAATGATTGCTATTTTTTGTCGATTTGAGAATTTGGCCCACCACTCAGTTAGCTGGGCTGAAATACGATTTAATAGTTCAGGCATGTTCTACACCTCTTGTCAGTTTATTATATACTCCAAAGAGTATACGTATATAATGTTATTTCCATGAATCTATTATACTATATTTTTGAGACTTTTGTAACTTGCAGGTCAGGTCTTATACCTGCATTCTCATAATTTCATTGTAGGCGTCCAACAGCGAATCCCTAAGTTGGACGGTATATTGGAGGGCAATAGATGCCTTTTCCTGGGCGATCATCACATCGTGGACGTTATCAATATTACCCAAGGCAAAATCCATAGCCATCTGATCAGCTTCTTTTTGAAGGGTATTGGTTTCTTCCAGCATATCTACAGCAGATTTATAAAATTGGCCAAATACTGATCCTGTTTCGCTTTTGGATTCTGTTTGATTTTCTATACCCTTGGTTAACCCGGTTAACCCGCTAATACCTGTTATATCCATCCTCTTCACCTTCTCACTGATTAATTAGTAGGATAAAAATCCCTATTATTCACGTCTTCTTGACTAGCTCTATCCGTCAATTAATCTTCCGATAATTAAAGGATTCAATACTTAACTATCTTCCTATATCCAAGGCCTTGGTCATCATTCCTTTAGATGCATTGAAGGCAGTAATATTGGCTTCATAGGAGCGGTTGGCTGAAATCAGATTGGTCATTTCCTCAACTGAGTTGACATTAGGCATCTGAACATAGCCATTTTCATTGGCATCCGGGTGGGTCGGATCATAAACTTCGAGAAAGTCTGACTGGTCTTCCACAATCCTGGATACTTTCACCCCACCACTGAGCTGAGACCTAAAATCTGTTGCAGTCCTTCCTGAAGACCTGTATTCACCCAAATAGGAATCCAAGTGACTGCGAAAATTACTTCCAGTCCCTATTTCTTCAAAGACAACCGTTTTCCTTCTGTAGGGACCACCATTGTCTGTTCTGGTTGTATTAATATTGGCTAAGTTTTGAGAAATGGTATCCATCCTTAGTCGCTGGGCTGTCATACCACTGGCACTGACTTTAAAGGAATCAAAAAACGACATATAGTTCCTCCCTACTTAATAACAGCTTTCAAACGTTCAAAATTATAGTTAACCTGACTGATCAGGGTATTATATCTTAATTGGTTCTCAGCAAGATAAACCATCTCGGTATCTACATCCACATTATTGCCGTCTTTTCTGTAGGACAGACCTGAGTTGTCGGTGTAGACTTTTGGTTCCAGGTGCTTGAGTTCTGAAATATCTTCAGCATCATTAGCTTTAAGGGCCCTTTGAAAATAAGACTCGAAAGAAACGTCTTTTCTCTTATAACCCGGAGTATCGACGTTAGCAATATTCTCACTGATGGTCTGATTTCTCTTCCAGGTTGCATCAAGAGCAAGCCCAAGCATATCCGTATGATTAAACATATTCTTGTTGGATATCATATTCTCACCATTCCTTCTACTTACTACTATATATTGTATCAGCTAATGAATAAATACACAATATCTATTTATAGCCAAGTCACAGGCCTTCCAAACATTCATCATGCATACACTAGAGGCCACCACCAATATACTTATCGGCAATAAATGACAAAAAATAAAGGTACAAGAATTTCTTATACCTTTATCATCATATTTATTCATTAAATCCAATCCGGGAAACAAGTCCCATACCCAAGATACGATTTGGTTCAACCTGATTTAGATTTTATCAACTTCTTCAATAAGAATATCATTGAGAATCTTTATGTATGTTCCTTTCATACCCAAAGACCTTGATTCAATAACCCCTGCTGATTCAAACTTTCGAAGTGCATTAACGATAACACTTCTAGTGATACCAACTCTGTCAGCAACTTTTGATGCAACCAATATACCTTCATTGCCATCCAATTCTTCAAAAATATGCTTAATGGCTTCCTGTTCTGAGAATGACAGGGTTGAGATCGCTGATTTTACAATCGTTGACTTACGCATTTCTTCTGAATTTTCTTCATTGATCGACCTCATAATCTCAAGGCCAACAACTGTAGCTCCGTATTCACCTAAAATAATATCTTCGATATCATAAGGCCTTCCGGTACGGTACATAACCAAGGTACCCAACCGCTCACCAGCGATATCAATAGGTGCAACCATTCCCAAGTAACCTTTTTCTGTATATTCCTTGGAAAAGCCTAACGTTACCAGATTAATGTTCTCTTTAGTAGACAAAATATTAAGCAGTCGCTCGTTCAGTTGATTATCAATCAAGTCACCTTCATCATTGGTCAAAAGCTGATCGATGGTCTCAATTGATTCAAGTGCATATTGTGCCAGTAATTTCCCCTTCTTACTTAGGACCAAAACAGTCGATTCCAGTATATCACTCATAACTTGACATATATCACTGAAGATCACTCGTTCTGTACCTGTTTTTTGAAGAAGCTTGTTAATCTTCCTCGTACGATCCAATAGCTCTACACTCACAGTGTAACCTCCTAGGTAGCCTAGACAAGTCATAAACTCCATTACAACCAGTCTGGTAATAGTATGTGAAAACACCTAAAATATATTATAACTTAATTGTATACAAATTTCAAACATTTTACGGTTTTTCCTGGTCGTTTTCTTGAATGTTCTTACAATTTTCATTAATACACATTAATTTCTTGCCTTTTTCAACCATCATAGAACCACATTTCTCGCATGTTACGGTAGATGGTTTGTTCCATGACATGAAATCACATTCAGGATTATCTTCACATCCATAATAACGGCGGCCTTTCTTGGTCTTTTTAACCAGAACATCCTTACCGCATTTTGGACAGGCTACATCGTCGACTTTTTCAAGGAGTGGTTTCGTATTCCTACACTCAGGAAATCCAGGGCAAGCCAAAAACTTACCATATTTTCCAAGCTTAATCACCATATTTCTTCCACAAAGATCACATTCAATATCTGTCTCTTCATCTTTAATTTCCACCTTGTTGACTTCTTCTTCAGCTACTGTTACCAGCTTGTCGAAGTCAGGGAAGAAATCACGGATAACATCTTTCCACGGCAGCTGTCCCATTTCAACATTATCCAGGCGATCTTCAAGATTAGCTGTAAACTTAACAGAAATGACATCTTTAAAGTAATCGATCAGTATTGTATAAACAATTTCTCCAAGTTCTGTTGGAAAAAGTTTTTTGTCTTCTTTACCCACATAACCTCTGGCTAAAATAGTGGAGATTGTCGGAGCATAAGTCGAAGGGCGTCCGACACCGTTTTCTTCCAAAGTCTTAACCAAGGAAGCTTCTGTATATCTTGCCGGTGGTTTAGTGAAATGCTGAAGGTCATCAAGTTGAATGAGTTCAAGCTTTGATTCATTGGTTACCTTCAATTGTTTCTTGGCAACTTCCTCTTCTTCCGCATCCTTGTACACCTTAAGGAATCCCTCAAACTTAAGAACCTGAACACTGGTCCTAAACTCATAACCTGAATTTAGAATCTTAATACGCTGGTGGTCATAAACAGCAGCCTGCATTCTAGAGGCAACAAAACGGGACCAAATCAGTTGATAAAGCCTGTATTGGTCTCTGGAAAGGGCTTCTTTAACGCTGGCGGGTTCCAGTTCTGAATAAGTCGGTCGAATAGCCTCGTGGGCATCTTGAGTCTTGCCGGCAGTTTTCTTGCCTTTGGCTACCCTTTCATTTTTATATTCATCACCGTATTTCTCACTGATAAAGTTAAGAACCTGGCTGTGGGCTTCGTCTGAAATCCTGGTTGAGTCCGTACGCAGATAAGTAATAAGACCGGTCGTTCCACGACCTTTTATATCCACACCTTCATACAATTGCTGGGCAATCCTCATGGTTTTGGATGTAGTGAAATTAAGTTTCTTTGAAGCTTCCTGCTGTAAGGTAGATGTTGTAAAAGGAAGGGCGGGTTTTCTTACCCTGTCTGATGTTTTTACTTCTGACACCATAAAGGGACCAGCCGATACCACATCAACAACTTCCTTTGTTTCAGCTTCATTGTTAAGCGCTATCTTATTTCCGTCTTTACCGTAGAAAGAGGCAATAAAGGGTTCCTTAAGACCTTCTGACTGAAGATGGGCATCCAGTGTCCAGTACTCCTCAGGTATAAAATCATTAATCTCTTCTTCACGGATACAAATAAGTTTTAAGGCAACCGATTGAACACGTCCTGCACTTAAACCTTTTTTGACTTTCTTCCATAATAATGGGCTGATTTTGTAACCAACAATTCGGTCCAGTACCCGTCTGGCCTGTTGGGCATCAACCAAGTCCATATCTATTTCGCGTGCAGCCTTAATAGAGCCTTTTACTGCATCTTTGGTAATCTCATTAAAAGTTATACGATAGACCTTGTTGTCATCATTCTTTAAGGCATGATAAAGGTGCCAGCTGATCGCCTCACCTTCCCGGTCGGGGTCAGTCGCCAGATAAATCTTGTTCGCTTTTTTTGCTTCCTTTTTAAGTTTAGACAACAATTCGCCTTTACCGCGTATTGTAATGTATTTCGGCTCAAAATCATGATCCACATCTACACCTAACTGACTCTTAGGAAGGTCTCTTACATGACCCATTGACGCTTCAATTTTATAATTAGAGCCCAAAAACTTTTTAATCGTTTTCGCCTTGGCTGGCGATTCAACAATAACTAAGTTTTTTGCCATATCAATCCTCCGAACGTGCGTAATAGCATCCTGATATTTTCCGAATAAGGCCTTTTAACTCCAGTACCAATAAAATGATGGTTACATCCTCTTGATGCATTGAGCTTTCAATAGAGACCTCACTTTCACCTGTCCCTGTTTCTATCATCCTCGTTATCTGATTCATAATCTCAATTTCGTGGACAGGCTCGTAACTTATACAAGAATATACTATTTTTTCCTTTTCTTCAAGTTTTTTTTCGGATTGACTTGGTTGTATAGGGCTTATTTCCGATGTTTTTCTATATTCATTGGCAATATCCTCAGCGCAAAAAACGGGTTTGGCCCCCTGTCTAATCAGTTGATTGGACCCATATGCCTTAGGGTCCAAAATCCTTCCACTAACGGCATAAACATCCCTTCCCTGTTCAAGGGCAAAATCAACAGTAATTAGGGATCCACTCTTTTTTGCCGCCTCAACGACTACCACTCCATGGCTGATTCCACTAATGATACGGTTGCGTTTAGGAAACATATAAGGCATCGTTTCCTTGCCAAACCATTCTTCCGAAACCAGCATCCCCTTTTCAGAAATTTCATCGAATACTTTTTGATGGGAAGGTGGATAACAGGTGTCCAAACCACCACCTAATACACCTATAGTAAAGCCGCCAGCCTTTAATGCACCCTGGTGGGCAGACACGTCAACACCAAAGGCCAAGCCACTGATGATACCAAAACCTTCACCAGCCAGATCTTTGGCAAGTTTAAACGAGGCATCCTTAGCATAAAGGGAACACCGCCTGGCTCCAACTATACCAATACAGTAATCCGGGATCCCTCCCTTTTCCACTTTATTTTGAGGAGCCTGCTCCATATTCTTGGTCCCCCTACCTTTTTGAAGCCCAACAAAATCAACCTCTTTTCTCAACCAATGGCTTTTGCAGTATAGGACAATAGGAAAGTCCGGCATATTCAGTAATTGTTTTGGATAGTAAGGATGGTCCGGCATAAGAATATGCTGGTCAGGCAAAAGATCTTGTGCCCGGGCAAGATAAACTTCAAAATCGTCTAAGTGTTTTTTGTAAGTCCCTTCATCAATAAAGTCGATGGACCTGTCATAAAAGTGTCCTTCCAGAAACCGATTCAGGTCATGGACGGTATAATCCAGCACATCCTCTATAGCTTCCAGGGATTTAAAAAGGGTACAACACTTGATCGGTGTCATACCCTTCAGTTCAGTCAGCCACATAGCTGCTGCTTGTCTTTTCATAGTTTTTCTCCGATTTTAGCCTTTCAGCTTACGAAGCAATTTTTTGAATCTTGGCAATCCCCACTCGTAGATGAAGAAGAAGAAAGGATCAATGACATAATCAAATTCACCGATATATTCAACAAATTCACCTGTAAAGCCTTTTTTGAACCTGTAGAGACCATAGAGATGATGATCTGGACTTCGGTCTCCCGAAATTCCTCTAAAGTCATAAATCTTGCATCCCATCTCACAGGACTGCCTGATCATTTCCCACTGAATGAGGTAATTAGGCATAACATTACGGTAGAGATTATCGCTGGCTCCATAGAGATAGCAAGCAGTTTCACCGTTAAGGATCATAATAGTACCTGATACCAGAATGCCCTTAGGATGGTCAGCCACCAAGCCCTTAAGCTCATCAATTTCCTTCGTAAGCTTTTCTATTCTATTGTTATCTGGTTTATTTTTCTTTTCTTCATCAGTAAGATTCTTAACACTAATCTCCAGAGCTTTCTTAACATTATACTTAGCCAGATAAAGCTTAAACAGTCCCTGGGGATATAAAATATCATACATATTCTGAAAGTAACTTAAAGGTCTGGTAATAAATCCATCCCGCTCTCCTGTCACTTCCATTATACGAACAAAGTCCTCCAGGTCCTCCCTTGTCCCTTCTATTATTTCAACGCCTTTTTTCTGGGCAACTTTTATGTTGTATCTGGTCTTATGATGGAATTTCTTCAATAGTTCATCAGGCGAACGGTCCAAGTTAAGCTTATAGACAAAACGAGGCTGTACTCCATCAAAATCAAGGGTAATCCCTTTATGACGATAACCTAAAGACTTTAAGAACTCAACTAAGTCCTTATTGTCTTCACCACCCTCTACCAAGTCTCCTTCTGAATCCCTTTCCTGGTATTTAACCAAGGGATCAATTTTTAAAACCATACCTTTATTAGCCTTGACATAAGCTACCAGTTCTTTGGTAAAAGCTTTGACCAGGTCATGATTTTTATAATCACAAACGAAACCTCTGGATGCATAATACATGTATTTCGGCACAAGTGGGAGTTTACGCCTTAAGAGCATACAAACCCCAACCAGCTCATCTCCGTCACCAAGTCCCACCAATTCATAATCCCACTCACCCATTGACTTAAATTGACCCCATTCAGGCGTCTGGAGAAAAGACCCATAAGAATGAGTCTTGTTAAAGGCAACAAACTTGTCTCTATCCAAATTTTTAATCAATCTCATGCTTGTCCTCCATCAGGTGTATACGTTTGACTGAATCATCATAGAATAAAGGTTCCTTTGGAAGCTCCACAAAATCCCCTGCCATAATATCGGTACCTGTTAAATCTATCTGGAAAAACTGCATGTTAACCATGCCAACAACCGGAAGTGTCATGGAATTATATTTAACCACTTCTTTTTTAATGAAGACCTTAAGTACCCGTTTAAGGAGACCCTTGGCCTTAAACCAAAACCCAACACCAACAGGCAGTTTATACATGCTCATACCTTCATAAAACCCGGTCTTAACAGATCCCAATCGGGCCCCTGCCTTACCTTTTGCCTTAAAGCCATATCCAAACTTGGATTTCTTCTCAAGGGTATGAATACTCATAATAGGAAGCAAAATCTTTCCAATCCTCTTGGTTGTCAATGGATTTTTCAGATACATCCCTCCATAAAGACCATTGCCTATACGGACCATATTTTCCTGATACTTGGATGTATCCAAGGCATTTTCTGAATTGGCAATGTGGTAAATCAAATCACCGTTAAAATGATTCTTCATGTATCGCTTGCACTTTTGGAAGAGCTCAAACTGTCCATCGACCAATTTTTGGTTCTGATTGACCGTTGAAGCAAAGTGGGAAAAAAGCCCTTCTATAGAAATATTCTCCTGACAGTGCTTATTGTCAAAAGTCGCCACAATATCCATCAGTTCCTCATAGGAGACCCCAAAACGGTGCATACCTGTATCCACCTTTATATGGACTCGTAAACGTTTATCACTACCTCTCAAATTCTTTTCAAAATGTTGAACCATGGCATTAAACTGGTTGACACTCTCCAATGAGATAATACAGTTATTATCAATGGCAACATCAAAATCGTAAACCGGACCAAGTATAATAATATCTTTATCAACCGCCTGGCGAAGCTTGACTCCCTCTTCCAAATAACCGACGCCAAACATATGTACACGGCTTTCCAAAGACTTGCTGATTTCATTCATGCCATGGCCGTAGGCATTGCTTTTAACCACAGCCATTATCTTTACAGATTTTTCCAAACGGGATTCTATTTTTGTTAAGTTATCCATCAAAATCTGATGATTAACCTCTATTCTAGGCTCTAGCATTGTTATCCTCCATTACCTGCAGCCGGCAGGTATTATTTATCTCAACTATGCCATTATACCATTATGGAGAATTTTTTCAATAAGGATAGATCTTCAAAAGGTTTAGTTGAATTAATTTATCCAATATGTGATATTGAGAATCTTCAACTCGATATCATATATTGGATAAATTTTATGAAACTTCCTTTTGATGATCTAGCCCAGGATAGGAGGTGAAAAGGTTTAGTTGAATTATTTCATGCAGTATATGATATTGAGAATCTTCTACTCGATATCATATACTGTATGAAATTTATGAAACTTCCTTTTGACACCCTAACCACTAGGATAGATCTTCAAAAGCTTTAGTTGAATTATTTCAAACACTTAAACCGATTCATTTCTCAACAAACCTCAACGAGACAGCTTCTGCCAGATGCTTGCCTTGTATCAGTGAGGCCCCATCCATATCAGCTATGGTTCTAGCCACTTTCAACAACCGGTGATAGGACCTGGAGGATAGATTCAGCTTTTCATAGGTCAGCTTCAAAAGTTTCTGTGCCTCCCCATCACAAAGGCAAAACTCACCAACCATTGATGCTCTGAGTTCGCTATTGAAAGATATCCCCCTCCCCTTATAGCGTTTCCTCTGGATGTCATGAACCAACTTGACCCGTTTAAGAATCTCCTCTGAAGTCTCTTCGTTTCCAGCCTCACTAATATCCTTGTAATCAACACTATTCATCTCTATATACAGGTCCAAACGGTCAAAAATCGGCCCCGACAACTTGGTCTGATACTTCTTGATTTCAACCGGAAGACAGGTGCACCTTCTTTGATCCGGGTAATAGCCACAGGGACAGGGATTCATGGCTGCTACCAGCATGAACTTACTGGGAAACCTAAAAACATGTTGATTTCTAGACAAAAGCACATAGCCTGCCTCAAGGGGTTCACGAAGGGATTCTATGACCTCTCGCTTGAATTCAGGAAATTCATCCAGGAGAAGGACGCCGTGATGTGCCAAGGAAATCTCTCCTGGCTTACCACTGCTGGAGCCACCGATGAAACTGGCCTTGGTAATGGAATGGTGGGGATTCCTGAAGGGACGGTTTTTCAAAAGTACCTGACTGTCTAAAAGGTTCTCACCGGCACTGTAGATTTTTGTCAATTCAATCTGCTCATCTCTTTTAAGATGAGGCATAATGGTAGAAACCCGCTTGGCAAGCATGGTTTTTCCAATTCCAGGAGGTCCTGAAAGCAGAAGATGATGCCTGCCTGAAACGGCGATTTCCATCCCTCTTTTAGCCTTGGCCTGGCCTTTCACCTGGGCAAAATCCAGCCTTTGTCCTTCCTCTACCAAGGTTCTTTTATCGCTAAGTTCTGACTCTGACCAATCGTGTTCAATTATCGAACCATCTTTCTCTGGACACTTATTTCTAAATTTACTGTTGATAAGAGCAAGAGTTTCCCTCAGGCTTGAAACACCTACAATATCCATACCCTCAACCAAGGAACCTTCCTCCAGATTGTCTTTTGGAATAATGCAGGTTTTTATACCAGCACTTTTGGCCTCATCCACTAAGGATAATATACCTTTAACCGGACGTATTGTTCCATCAAGGGCCAACTCTCCAATAACCATACAAGCATCAAGTTCCTCCTTATTAAAGGCACCTTCACAGGCTAATATCCCCAGGGCAATAGGCAAGTCAAACCCAACTCCATGTTTTGGGATATGTGCAGGCGCCAAGTTGACTACAATTCTTTTAAAGGGAAAATTATAGCCAGCATTCTTAATACCGGTCCTGACCCTTTCCTTGGCTTCTTTTATCGTAGATCCGGCCATACCTACTAGACCAAAATTAGGAAATCCGTCACTGACATCCACTTCCACTTCAACAAGTAATCCTTTAATCCCTAAAAGGGTTCCGCAAATTATTTTCGTAAACAAAAGTCACCTCCCAAACACATTTTATAATTGTGATGAGAGGTGAACAATATGTCTATCTATCTATGATATTCAAAAAAGCATGTGCATACCAGTAATTATCAGGCTTTTACCCTTAATTAAATTCCGGTTTATTGACTTTCAGGGATGCAGGAATCATAATCAGTGCTGATACAAGGAATAAATACAGGCTTCCGATTAGAAGAGCCAGCACTTGATTTTGGCTGATGGCAATCACTCCAACAACAGCCCCAACTCCTAGTCCGATGATGATGACATCAACAATCATCCTAAAGAAAATCCTAAGAGGCAAGGTTCCTGTAAGACCAAAAATAACCGATGCCAACAAGGCCACTTGACTAAAAGTATAACCAATCATCGCCGCTAAAAGACCGCAAACAAGAGCTTCCGCCAAAGTCACAGTTCCAAACGCCGTCGTAAGCAAGAAAGCCAAAACAGCAACCAACAACACTTTCACAAAACCCCTTACATTGAGAAGCAGAAGCTTTTGTATAGGTTTGTAGGGCAGCAAATAGATATAATGGCGTTCCAAGTCTTCATCAGAGCCATCCATCATCTGAACAAAAAACATAGCATAGGTTAAAATACCCAAAGTAATATATTTGACTGCAGGTAAAATTTCATCATCTAAGGTCGGTATAAAATAAGCTCCACCAACTATAATGGCCAAAACAGCGATCTCACTAATGCCCATAATGCCCAAACCTTTTTTCTTTTCAATCAGTTTCTGTTTATCGTATAGGGCCATGATTCCTTCCCTAAACTGAAAATCCTTTACAACTTTTGCCTTGGTTTTTTTTAGATGTCTCGCTGCCCTAAACTGATTTTTACCAGATTTAAGATCAGCTTTAACATGCTCCATCTTATTGGCCATATCAAGAGCATCCTCATAATAAGCCACATCAGCCAGCTTGTTAATAACCACAAGGGATCCAAGGATCATAAGAAGGTTTAAAGCTATTGACAAGTAGGTAACCAGGGTCACATGACCTGTAATACTGGCAATAATCATATTCTGTATCCACCCAATAACCGGTATAAAAACCCACAAATCTGAAGTTAAGCCCTTGTACAAATGTTCAAAACTTAAACCATCTACCAAGAGGGGCCATAAAACTGTAATCACTCCCAAGCCTCCAACGGCTAGTACCATGCCTCTTATAACAGGCCGATAACGTTCATTTCTAAGACCTATAACAAAAGACATTAAACTGACAAAACTTGGAACCAAGGACATGAAAATCAAGCCAATAATCAAAAACCATACTCCTTGATTACTAAGGCCTAGACTGTTTTTAAGCATAGGTAACTGAACCAACATAAAAACAGAGGCTGCCACACTAATAAAAGATTGTTTAACCTGAGAATACCACATGACTTTTTGTGGCTTCACCGGTGCACTCATAAAAAAGACACCGTCAGCCGGTAAGAACTTCAGGGTAAAGCGCTTGGTTCCCTGATATATTGGCAAAAGTCCAGAGAAATAGACCAAAACAAGGGCTACCGACAAATAGATATATTGACCATAACCACTGGTTTCTGATGGATCAATTCTAGACCCGTTAAAACCGTTTAAGGCTAATAAGCCCAACAGAAATATATATCCAATAGCACTTGCAGGTTTTCTAAACATTTTAATAAGGCCGTTTTTTACTGATCGGGTATAAAGAAATAGAACATCACTCATATCAAACCTCCAGCCCCGGCTCCTTCAGCTCACCTTCCAATGCCTCCTCTGTTGTCAGTCTAAAGAAAAGATCTTCCAGTTCAATCTTCTGGTCTTCCACTTCTTTTCTAGAATAATTGGCAACAATATGTCCTTCATTCATAATGATAACCCGGTCAAAATCTTCCACTATGGAATCAATAATATGGGTCGATAAAAGGACAATGGTTCCCATATCCACCAGCTCATCAAAAAGAGCCTTTAGACTTTTAATGGCCTTAGGATCCAGTCCAATCATGGGCTCATCAAAAAGAATGACGCTAGGCTTAATCATAACCCCCAGTATAATGCTTAACTTTTGTTTCATCCCCTTGGACAGATCAGCTCCCAGTTTCTTTCGTTTGTCATCCATATCAAAGCGCTTAAGAAGACTTTCCACATAAGCCTCGTCCTTATTAAGCTTATAGACCTTGGATACAAACTGAATATGCTCATCAACCGTTAAAAGGTCATATATAGCTGGTGTTTCAGGTACATAGGCCAACCTGGTCTTTGCCTCCATCGTATGGTTCATATACCCGTCAACCTTAATGACACCTCTATATCTTAGTAATCCTGCAATAGACTTAATGGTCGTTGACTTACCGGCTCCATTTGGTCCCAAAAGGACGCAAAGCTCACCGGCATCAAGAGTAACCGACAAATTATCAACGGCCAAAACCTTGCGGCCGAACTTTTTCGTTAAATTCTCTACTTGTAACATAAACTTCCTCCAAATCCTAACCTTCTTCTCTCACATCGATCGACTCAATGAATACCTATATTATGTCTGACTTTGGGTTTGAAATCAATGGATATTGAGTCAACTGTCTTTTTTGGTGTATAAAAAAACGGTCGGAGTGTGTTTGGGGTTGGATGGGATCTTCCTATAGGACATAGTCTTGGGTTGGATATTGATTTGGCGGGAGGGTAAACTACAAGTCAGATGATATCAAATAATTAGCTAACACAATATTATCCACTACATAATAGAAGCTAAACGACATATCATTATTCTTCTGACTTTAGTCTTTTATCTTTTATCTTTTATCTTTTATCTTTTATCTTTTATCTTTTGTCTTTACCTTTTCTCTTTTGTTTTGCGCCTTTCGTTTCTAAAGCGAAACAGAAAAATGATTGGTTTTGGCAGCTGTACCTAAAAGCAAGCGTAAAGGGCGATGCATACTTCGGTGGGTTTTTGAGCACTGGATCATGTGGGACTATGCTTCTGAAACACCTTTTAGTAGCATAGTCCCACATGGTTCTGTGCTCAAGACTCCCGCCATGTATGTATCGCTCATTACGCTCTGTCTTTCAGGCATGCCCCGCTGCCAAAACCAATCATTTTGACTGTATATCTCACCCACCGAAAACCACAAAAAGATCCATCAAAGCCCCACCACAATAATCATCCTCAAAAGTTCTAACAAACTCAAAGTTCATTTTCTTAAGCAAGTCGATCGATGGCTCATTTTTATGAAAGGTATAAGCCTCTATTTTATCAAGTCCCATAACCTTAAAACCATATTCCATAGCCAAATCAAGGGCTTCCATCATATACCCTTGTCTCCTGAACTGAGGAAAAATACCATAGCCAAACTCACCCTGATTAAGCTCATCATTAAGATTCCAAATTGAAATTGTTCCCATAATCTGACCGGTTTCCTTCAGACAAATCGCCCATACAATCCACTTACCACTTTCAACACCAACATTCATTTTCTCAATATAAGCCCTAGCCTGAGATATATCCTCATATATCACCATCTCAGCATATGGAAAATTCTCCTTATTAGACTGATATTCAAAAATCCCCTCAGCATCCCCAGAAACCAACTCCCTCAACAAAACCCTACGTCCTTCCAATCGCGGAAAAGGAAAAAAATCACACTTCATAAAAACCTCCAAATCAACACAATAATTTATACTTTCGTACTTATATACTCATACCAATATTTAATCATAGTTTTACCTTTATCTTTGTTTTTGTTTTTGTCTTTGCTTTTGTCTTTGCTTTTGTCTTTGCTTTTCGTCTTTCGCTTTTCGTCTTTCGCTTCTATAGCGAAACAGAAAAATGATTGGTTTTGGCAGCTGTACATAAAAACAAGCGTAATGGGCGATACATACTTCGGTGGGTTTTTGAGCACTGGATCATGTGGGACTATGCTTCTGAAACACCTTTTAGTAGCATAGTCCCACATGGTTCTGTGCTCAAGACTCCCGCCATGTATGCATCGTTCATTACGCTTTGTCTTTCAAGTATATCCCGCTGCCAAAACCAATCATTTTGACCCATCTCAAGACTCCCGCCATGTATGCATCGCTCATTACGCTCTGTCTTTCAGGCATATCCCGCTGCCAAAACCCATCATTTTGACGATTTCAAAACACCATAAAACAAGCAATCCACAAACTCCCCACTAGTCTTCTTCCTATAATGTCTCAACCTGCCTTCATATTCCATCCCCGCCTTTTCCATGACCCGTCCTGAGCCCGGATTGTCAGCATGATAAAAGGCATATATCCTCTCGGGTTCAACCTGGTCAAATAAGAACTGAATGACTGCCTTAAGGGCCTCACTGGTTATGCCCTGGCCCCAATACTTACGGCCAATACAATAGCCGATTTCGCAGGCTTCATTGGTCTCATCCATATGGACAACGCCAATGGACCCAATGAGTTCACCACTTGCTTTAACAACAATTCCCCACTGGTAATTATCCAGTTTTTGATAGCCTTCCAGCCAAAAGCCTAAAACTTTTTGGCTGGTCTCTACACTTTGATGGGTTGGCCAGGTCAAATGAACAGTAACCTGGTCATCACTGGCCCAATTCTTAAATATACTGGGACCATCTCCTTCTTGAAACTTTCTAAGGACCAGTCGCTCTGACTCCAGTCTCTGTGTTCCAACATGTTTCATATACTCACCCTCCATTTACTTGATAATAGAAATAATGCATTTCTTTTTCGCAGTACAAGTCTTTTTTTACTAAAGGCTTATCCTCGGCAATTTCACCAATTACCTTTTCCCAAAACTTAAAAGCACCTTCATTATTAGGAAGGACTCTTGTTATCCATTTTCCAGGATGTTTTTTTACCGACAGCCGAAAAGCTTCCCTGCCAACGCCTTGACCCTTATATTTCCTAAGGATGAAAAATTGGCCAATATCATAGTACTCCTCATCAAAAGGAAAAACCCTCAGTAGAGAAAACCCGGCCACTTGTCCATCCACCACAATCATATAAGGATAATGATCATCTGCTTCAAAATAGGTAGACAATTGAACCAGACTCTCTTCAACCTGGTAAGTTCCATCAGGATTCGGTGAGAACTTTGTATATTCGGACATGTCGTAGATATAATACTGGAACATATTCATGACTAATTTTGGATCATTTGCTTCTATCAGTTCAATTTTCCTAATTACATTTAAGGAATCCCTTACACTGCTCTTATTTCTATGTTCAAACTCCTTCATTATTTAACCTCTTTTATACTTTTCTAATAACTCTTCTGTATTTTTGTTTACTAGAGTTTGGTTTTTCCGGTATCGTCATTTCCACATAACCTCCTTTAATGGCAGGGAGTAAATAATTCTTTCTAAACGTAGGTCTGTGTCTTAAACCGAGTAACTCCATTAGATTATTTCCACTTTTGGGTTCGTTTCCAATAACCATAAGTAACTTTGCAACTTGTTCGGTCACTTGTTCGGTTACTTGTTCGGTTTCTCCTAATTCAATTAACGAATCCCTTATGGCTTCTAACAAAAATTCTATTAAGAAACAGGAATCTGCAGCTTGATCACATTGACCTAAAACTTCATAATACTTGTCCTGGCGATTTTTTATCAAAGTTTCTACTGGTAACCAACCAAACACTTTTTTCCATTTATACAAAATTAATGTTTGCCACATTCTTCCCATTCTGCCATTACCATCAGAGAAGGGATGAATGAACTCAAATTCGTAGTGAAAAACACATGATTTAATTAATGGATGTACTTCAGATGATTTTGCCCACTTAATTAATTCACCTATTTGCTCAGCTACAAATTCTGCAGGTGGAGCCATATGGATTAATTTTTGTCCTGCAAAATCACCTACTCCCCCACTTCTAAACATGCCAGCATCTTTTGTTAATCCACTCATAAGAAGGTGATGCGCTTCCAACATTGACCCAATATTGTATGGGTCTTTTTCTAACAAGACTTCATATGCTTGATATGCATTTTGAACTTCAGCAATATCTTGCTGGGGACCGAGTATTCTTTTTCCATTAATAATAGCGGTGACTTGTTCTAATGTTAGAGAATTATTTTCAATAGCCAATGAAGCCTGAATGGTTTTCAGGCGATTATCCCGTCTAAGTCTAGGGTTTATTCCTACTACATCATCAAAAGCTAACTGGGTAATAATTTCCATTATATCCGCCACAAGATTCACTATTTTTTCGCTAATTGTAAATGGTGGTTTATATGCCATATTTACCTCCCACTGCCTATAGTTTTCAAAAAATCCTCAGTTTCATTATACTTGTTCTTCGTGTACCGTACAAGTCGGGATCAACGTAAATTTTCAACATTGCTATTTTTTTACTTTTAACTTACCCTAAGATGAAAAATCACTGAACTTTTTTATAAATACACTCTATCGATAAAATGAATGATAATCAAGTGCAGGGGATAAAATATATAAAGAGCTAACTTTAGACCAGGTATTCTTCGACCAAACTCACCCTTGTAAAAATGAATGAGAACCAGACTCCCCAAGGAAAATATTTGGTAGGTACCAGCCAATGAGAAATCTGCTTTGCTTAACCCAATAACAATGGTCAGTCCACAGAGTAGAACAGCCGCCACAAGCATTTTGAGTGCGTAGCGATGGCGCAGTCTATCAAAAAAGAAGATGATCAATACACCAAACACGTAATAGTCTGTTTTCAAGACAAATGAAATCATACACATGAGGATAAGAGATCCAATGGAGAGTATTTTGGACTCTTCCTTAAAGTAATGGTATGTTTTTATGGCAAGCAAGCCAAGGAAAAGGGTAAAGAAGATATTTTGACTGTGAAACTCCAGAAATTTTCCATGAAAAGCAAGATCAAAGGGAATCTCCGATATAATTGCAAAAACACCAAGTCTCAGCATATATTTATTAACATGACTGGTATGGAAATAACCCTCAGCTATCAGAAAAGTAAATATAGGAAAGGCTAACCTCCCAATTATCCTTAACATCAAAATCTCCGGAAACAGGACATAACCTATATGATCAACAACCATGGTCAGTATGGCTATAAGCTTTAATTTATTTGAACTCATATGTACTTCCTTTCTTTTATAAAATCAATGACTGGTATATGCTCTAAGCTCATCTTAAGCAACTGCTTGGGAATTACTTTTTTATCTTAAGGACCAGTGCCCCCTTTTTTCTGTTACCTTCAAAGTGATAATGGGCCTTAACAACGTCCTCCATATCAAAAATCGAGTCAATCATTGGCCTATAGGTACCTTTCTCAACCATATCCATTAGCTCACTTAAACCAGCGGATGTAGATTTCGAAACATCAAACATAAAACGCTTAGCAAAAGATTTATTAAATACTCCCTTTATAATGAGATCTAATCTTGCCGCAGTTGTGATATACTTTCCTTCCTTAGTCAGAAGTTTCGATAAAATAGAAATATCCTCCTTACCAACTGTATCAAAAATAATATCATATTTTTGACTAATCCTTTCCAGTTTATCCACTGTGTAGTCATAATTTTTATCTGCACCTAATTGATAAACAAAATCCATGGTCTCTGGATGACAGATGCCATGAACCTCAGCCCCCTTGTTTTTTCCATATTGAACTGCGTGGGATCCAACACTGCCTCCTGCACCGATAATTAAGATTTTCATACCTGATGTGATCTGGGCTTTATCTAAAAAGTATTTGGCTGATAAAAATCCAAATATCATGGATACCCCTTCTTCATGGGTCACAAAGTCAGGTTTCTTTATGACTGTTGATTCCTGGTCTACAACAATATATTCACAATAAGTACCCGAATGGATACCTAAGGATCCTAATATTAAATCGCCTACTTTAAAGGAAGTCACCTTTGCTCCAATACCAACGACTTTTCCAGAATATGTTGTTCCCAAAATCTTCTGTCTAGGTACAAAGGGTCCTGCAAACACTCTAGCCATAAAAGGACTTCCACTTCTCAAATGGCAATCTCCCGAATTAACACTTGTTGCATAAACCTCAACCAGGATTTGATGCTCACCAATATCCGGTAAAGGCAACTCTTCAATTTCTAATACTTTTGGACTTCCAAAATGATGGTATCTTACTGCTTTCATATATACATCCTTTCAAACTCAATTGATTAGCACATGAGCATGGTTTTATTTCTTGTCATAACCATCTTCATAGGTCCAGTTTAATGGAATAAAAAAAAGAAGCATTGATTCAAATCAATGCTTCCAATCTTTTTTTATTCGGGAGAAGGCTTCAGGTGTTATACCAAGATAGCTGGCTACTTGATGTTGAGGCACTCTTTTTAACAGCTTCGGTCTTAATTCAATGAGACTTTTGACACGCTCTTCTGGTGAAAGGGCCGCAAATCCATAATTATTCTCGTTAACCTGTCCGATCTTTTCAGTCAACATGGATGAAGTCATATTCAAAAGTGCTGGATATCGTTTAAACATCTCATCTTTTTCCACAGTTTCACTGTATATAAGGAGACTGTCCTCGCCAGCTACTACACTATATTTTGACACCTTATCCTTTATACTTTCATTAAATACATTAACCCATTGACCCTCTTCATAAAACTCACTGGTCACCTCATGACCATCTTCATTGATACGGTATTGCCTTAAACAACCAGATATGACAAAAATACAATGCTTAGAAGGATCGCCCTGATACAAAATCATAGATCCTTTCTTAAAAGCTTTAAGGGGTAATCCATCAACAATATCCTTTAAATCTTCATCACTAACCTCTACATAACTTTTTAAAAAGTCCAATAAATACCCTCGAGCATTTCCACCATCCATACTTCCCCTCCTTCAACTTACTTCATCCATCACATAGGGTCTTAAGTCTATTCTATTAACTATAACTACTATTATACTATAAACTTAAAATTTGGAATGCCCCAATTATACAACCCTCACCCTATTTATGCCAATGCAATGCAGCATAAATAGGGACAACCAGCGGAACCGAAAAAGCAAGTGATTTTAAGAGCTATACCTAAAAGCAACCCTAGGGGACCCTGCATATGAGGATGGGTTTTTGATCACTGGACTAGATAGGGCTAAGCTTCTAAAATACTTTTTAGTCGCTTAGCCCTATCTAGTTCTGGGATCAACCCTCCCGCCTGGTATGCAGGGTTTCATAGGGTTTGTCTTTCAGGAATATCCCGCTCTTAAAATCACTTACTTTGAACCGTCTTACAAAAGACTCAATGCATGCTCCAAATCACCAATCAAATCATCAGCATCCTCAATACCTACTGACAGACGGATCATATCTGGTTGAATGCCTGCCGCAATCATATCTTCTTCTGACAACTGCTGGTGAGTTGTGGAAGCCGGATGGATAACCAGGGATTTAGCATCTGCAACATTGGCAAGAAGACTGAAAAGCTCTAGGGAGTTGATGAAGGTTTTAGCTGCATCAAATCCGGCCTTTAAACCGAATGTAAAGATGGCACCTTGGCCTTTTGGCAGGTATTTCTGTGCCAAATCGTAGTATGGACTGGATTCAAGTCCTGGATGGTTGACATAGGATACCTTTTCGTGATTCTGAAGGTACTTGGCAATCTTCAGGGAGTTGTCTGAGTGACGCTGTACACGAAGGGACAGGGTTTCAAGACCTTGAAGAAGAAGGAATGCGTTAAAAGGACTGATGCAGGCTCCTGTATCACGAAGAAGGGTTACTCTAAGTTTGACAATAAAAGCTGCTGCACCTATATCTCTGGTATAAACGATTCCATGGTAGGAAGGATCAGGCTCTGTGAACTCAGGGAATCTTCCACTAGCTGCCCAATCGAAGTTGCCTGAATCTACAACGACACCGCCGATTGAAGTACCGTGACCGCCAATGTACTTGGTTGCCGAATGAACAACAATATCTGCACCATGTTCGAAAGGACGGATCAGATAAGGAGTACCAAAGGTATTGTCCACGATTAGAGGAAGGCCGTTTTCGTGGGCAATGGCGGCAATAGCTTCAAGGTCAGCCACATTTGCTCTAGGGTTACCTATAGTCTCAACATAGAGGGCCTTGGTCTTGTCGGTGATTGCACCTCGGTAGTTCTCTGGATTTTCAGGATCCACAAAAATAGTCTTAATACCTAACTTAGGCAGTGAATTTCTAAAGAGGTTATGGGTTCCACCATAAAGGGTGTTGGCTGCAACAATTTCATCACCTGTTCCGGCTATGTTAAGAATTGCGTAGTTGATAGCTGCAGAACCAGAGGCTACAGCAAGAGCTCCTACTCCACCTTCCAAGGCTGCCAGACGTTTTTCAAGGACATCTGTTGTTGGGTTCATGATTCTTGTGTAAATGTTACCCGGTTCTTTAAGGGCAAACAAATCTGCTGCATGATCATAGTCTCTAAAATTATAAGATGTTGTCTGATAAATAGGTACTGCCCTTGAACCAGTTGTCGGGTCAGGTTCCTGACCTGCGTGTAATTGTAATGTATCAAAGTTATAGTTTTTTTCCATTGGGATTCTCCTTTTCAAGATCGAACTCGCTGACAAGATCTGACAAGCTTAAGGATTCCAGCTGGTTGACAACATTGTCATTCAGCTTCTTCCAAACATTTCTGGCAAGACACTGGTCTGTTCGTAAACAGTTGTCTTCAGACTCTTCATCCAGACAGGGGACTACATTAATCTCACCTTCTACGGCAGTAATAATGTCCAGTACTGAAATTGACTCAAGGTCCTTAGCCAAAAAATAGCCTCCACCTACTCCACGTACACTTGTTACTATTCCGGCTTTCCTAAGCTCCATGAAGAGCTGCCGTAAGTAGTTTTCTGACAAATCCAGGTCACCTGCGATTTGTTTAAGGGATATATGCTGCTCTTTAGTAGCGACCAGCTCCATCAGTGCACTGATGGCGTAGTTTCCTCTGGTTGTTAATTTCATAATACCACCTAATCATTAGTGTTTTAGTAGGATTTATCACATCATATCAGAGGCGACCTACACTGTCAAGAAAAAACACTATAGTTTTTCTTTATCTTATTATAGTTTCAACCTATTGCAATCCGCCTTACTTAAGAATAATCTATTAGTCATATAATACAGGAAGTCCATAGATCCAATACAAGCTTATTCTACAAGTCAAGAACCTGGAAATAGGCAAAAAAGGCTGATTACATATATGCAATCAGCCCTTTGATTAATCTTCTTTGAGTATCTTTTTCAGTTCATCCATAAATGTATTTACATCTTTAAATTCACGATAGACAGAAGCAAATCTAACATAGGCCACTTCATCAAGGTCTTTCAACCGCTCCATGACTAACTCACCGATATAGGTTGAGTCAATTTCCTTCTTAAGTGTATTATACAGACTATTCTCTATGGAATCAATAACACTGTCAATCTGTCCCATAGAAACCGGCCGTTTATGGCAGGACCTAATGACACCTGACAAGAGCTTATCTCTTGAATAGGGTTCACGGGAGTGATCTTTCTTAATGACAATAAGCGGTGCACTTTCCACCGTTTCATAAGTAGTAAAGCGTCGGTTACAAGACTCACACTGTCTCCTTCTTCGAATGGCGTTCTGCTCTTCTGAAGGTCTGGAGTCAATAACTTTGATGACTTCACTACTGCAATAAGGACACTTCATAAACCCCTCCTAAAAATACATTATAATTTCTTTCTCTGTTGTAAAAACTCCGGAATCTCTATTTTACCGTAGCTTGGACTGTCAGGCTTAAGAGCCGGTGTAGCCGGTTCTGAACCGATGGCGATCTTGTCTCCACTTGAAGCTACAGGTTCTGACGTCTTGTCTTCTACAGGTTCTTGGCCTGTCTGTGAACCTGTTGGCGCCTGGCTGCTTGTAGTAGCTTGACTTGCCACTGGTTCTTTTGCTTTAGCCTGACTTGGGTATGAAGCAGCTGGAGATACGAAATTCTCATCTTCTTCAAAACCCGTAGCTATAACTGTAACGATGATCTGGTCTTCCAATGACTCATCAATAGACTGGCCATAGATAACATTGGCATTATTGCCGGCAGCTTCCTGAATTAACTGGATAGCATCATTGGCATCAAACATAGACATGTTGGAGTCACCGGAGATATTAATCAACATATGGCGGGCTCCATCAATGGTTGTTTCAAGCAATGGACTTGAAATAGCAAGTCTTGCAGCTTCTTCCGCTTTGGTATCACCAAAGGCGCTACCAACACCGATATGAGCTACACCCTTATTGGACATAACCGTTGCCACATCAGCAAAGTCCAGGTTAATGATACCTGGTGTATAAATAAGGTCAGAAATACCCTGAACACCTTGTTGCAGGATTTCGTCCGCCTTCTTAAAAGCATCTCTCATGGTTGTACGTCTGTCGATAACACTTAAAAGCTTCTGGTTAGGAATGACAATCAAAGTATCCACATACCTCTGCAATTCACCGATACCCAGCATAGCATTACTCATTCTTGCCCTACCTTCAAAATCAAAAGGCTTGGTAACGACGCCTACAGTCAGTATTTCCATTTCCCTGGCAAGTGATGCAATAACAGGAGCAGCCCCTGTACCTGTTCCACCACCCATACCTGCAGTAATGAAAACCATGTCTGCACCTTTGACCATCTGGGCTAACTCATCACGACTTTCTTCTGCAGCCTTAAGACCGATTTCAGGCTTGGCACCTGCTCCCAATCCGCGGGTTAATTTTTCACCTATTTGAATCTTGGTTGGTGCCTTTGAATATTGTAAAGCCTGTGCATCTGTGTTGACTGCTACAAAATCCACACCTTCCAATTGTCCGTCAATCATTCTGTTTACGGCATTATTACCACCGCCGCCTACACCAACTACAAGTATCTTGGCTGATGTGTTGTGTTCATTCATCTTAATTTCCAACAATGTGTATCCTCCTCACGATAATAACTAGGAAAGCAGTCTTTCCTACACAGAAGCCATGCTTCACTTAACGTGTATTTGATATTCCCTAGTCATAGTATAAGTATTTTAATCATTTTTTGCAAGTGATAAATATACAATATATGCTAATTTTCATGATTTTGTTCGCAATATATTGTGTTTTAAAAAAATTATAGTTCTAAAGTCTGATGTATCAGTCACCCTCAAAAAATATGTCATGGTCAATGTCTTCAACATAAAGGGTTCCCGTCTTATCTTCAGGTAAGACTTTGAGAATCTCAGCAATGGCTTTTGATTTGGCATCCATCTTGCTGGAGTCCCCAATCCGCACTTCCAGTCCCCTTATCATTAGGATAATATCACTAGCTTCCCTATATCGAAAGTCTATCCATTCCAGGGGAAGATCAAAGGCTTTTGTTGAAGAGTATATGCTTTCTATGGCCTTAATAATGTCCTGGGATACATCAAGAGGTTCCATAGTCGTAAAGGATTCCAGCTCAATTCCTGTAATCATGGGTTTTCCTTCATCTAAAGCGGATGTGTAATCGATGATGTAGCCTTCTCTGTCCAGACAAAGATATTGACCCATAAATTCAACATAGCCGATAATTTCTTTTTCCTTAATGATGATTTCCACATGCTTAAGATCTTTTTTTACAATTTCAAGCCGGTCAATATATCCCTTGTTTTCTATGGTAACAGTCTGGTTCAATAATAAGTCAAGTACTGAGTCAGTATCACTAAGACCTGTCAATTCAAGGATCTCAGCCCTTGAGTAATGTTCATTTCCACTTACCTTTATAGAGTCAATAATTGTCGTTGATAAGAAAAAAAGGATAACAAAGACCAGGAAAATAAGTCCACCAATGGATAGGACCAGTCTTAAAGTCCTATTCATAAGCGTCTCCTCCCAAGTGAGCTTCCACCCGGTTATGTCTACTGATGTTGAGGACCAAACCTATCTCCATAAAGAAAACAATAAGAGACGATCCACCATAACTGATAAAGGGCAGTCCCATTCCTGTTACCGGCAAAAGAGCCAGTGCAACACCAATATTGATAAAAGCCTGAACACCAATATGGGCCATAACACCAATGCCAATAAGAAAATGATTCATGGACTTGGCTTCCAGTGCAATCTGTGCGATGCGGTACAAAAGAATGACATATAGGAGGACAATGGCTACTCCACCAAAAAGTCCAAGTTCTTCACATATAATGGCAAAAATTATGTCATTATGGGCTTCTGAGATATAACCAACCTTCTGTATGCTCTGGCCAAGACCGATCCCAGTAAGACCACCGGATCCGATGGCATATAAGGCCTGAATGGTTTGTCTGCCGTCCCCTAAAGGGTCACTCCATGGTCCGTCGAGAAAGGTTTTAATCCTTTGGACACGGTAACCAATCCTAAAGACGAAAAAGGAACCCAGTCCTGCAAGAAAAACACCGAAAAAGATCATACGTATAGTATCTCTATAGGCAATAAAGATCATACTTCCGCAAATCACAGCAATAACGAAGGCTGAACTTAAGTCTTCCTGGGCAACCAAACCAAGGGGCATTGCTATAAGTACAAAAAGAATAACCAGAACTTTGCCCTTGGTCAGATATTTTTTGAACTTGGTTAAAAGAAAGCCCAAAACCAAAATCAAAATGAATTTTGCCAGCTCTGAGGGTTGGAGATTAAATCCACCAATGGATATCCACCGTTTAGCTCCTTTGATTGTCGTGCCCATAATGAGAACTCCCACGAGAAGGGCCATGGTTCCTACATAGCCAATACCAAGAAAACGGTTGATGAAGACCAATTGAAATCTGGATAGGATCCACATGAGGATTAAGCCGATGACAGCAAAGACACCTTGTCTAATATAAGGCTCTGACCAGCCTCCCCCACTCACTGTATAGAAACTGGAGGAATAAACCATAACAATTCCAAAGACCGTTAAAAAGAGTACAATGAAAATAATGGTATAGTCTGTAGGCAGATTCATTAAAAATTCGTTATAAGGTTTTCTTTTTATTTTCCTTACGTCTTGATCCATACTCTCATCCCTAATCTTACAGCGCCAAGAAGGCGATTAAACTCATAATTATGGTAATCGTTGTAAAGTATACAACAACCCGTGTTTCCGACATCCCCTTAAGTTCAAAATGATGATGTATAGGGGCCATCTTAAAGAAACGCTTGCCTGTTTTTTTGAAGTAACCTACCTGGATTATGACTGATAAGGTCTCCATCAGATATATAAGGCCAAATAACAAAATAAACACCGAAGTTTTGGTTATGAGGGCCTGGGCCGCAACAAATCCGCCAAGGGCAAGAGATCCTGTGTCTCCCATAAAAACCTTGGCCGGATAGGCATTCAGCATTAAAAATCCTAATAAGCTTCCTAAAACGATGGCCGCATAAAGGCCACCGGTAAAACCATATACGATGGAGATCATCACGAAGAAAAATGCCACCACACTGGTTACACTGGTTGCCAGTCCGTCTAACCCATCGGTAAGGTTTACTCCGTTTACCGTTCCTAAAATCACAATAAACATGAATGGAATAAAGGCGTATCCTAGATCAATTCTACCACCATAGGTAAAGGGAATAATAATATCTGTTCCAAGGTCTTTAACAAAGACCATATATATTAAAAATCCTAAAGTTACAATAAATTGAAGGGCAAGTTTCTGGTAAGCCTTTAGTCCCTCAGATTGCTTTTTGACAACCTTTAAATAGTCATCCATAAAACCGACTATACCAAATCCCAAGGTTACAAAAAGAGTTGGAAATGCCGTCTTGTCATTAACCCCAAAAATAAGGGTTGAAAGGATAATAGCACCAATGAATATGAGTCCACCCATAGTTGGTGTACCCTGTTTCTTCAGATGGCTTTCCGGTCCGTCGTCTCTTACATACTGGCCAAATTTAAGTTTGGCAAGAACCGGGAGCAAGCGGGGTCCAATCATGGCAGATATGAGAAACCCCACGATTATTGCTAGAATTAATTGATTAGTCATATCTACTCTCCTTTATAAAAATCATTGACAATTTCTGCGTCGTCAAAATGATGTTTTGTCTTACCGATTATCTGATAGTCTTCATGGCCTTTACCGGCAATAAGAACAAGGTCCCCAGCCTTTGCCATAGAAAGTCCGGCTTCAATACCTTCTTTTCGATCAACCAGCTTCACATATTGACAATCGGTTTTTTCCATGCCTACCTGAATCTCATCAAGGATTAGGTATGGATCTTCCGTTCTTGGATTGTCAGAGGTAATAATGCAGTAATCAGAATACTTGCCTGCTATTTGACCCATAATCGGCCGCTTGGTCTTATCTCTGTCGCCACCACAGCCAAAAACTGTAATAATCTTACCTGTCTTAAAGGAGTTCATGGTTTTCAGGACATTTAAAAGACCGTCAGGAGCATGGGCATAATCTACAATTGCAGTATATCCCTTAGGGCTTTCTATAGCCTGGAACCGGCCTTTTATCTGGCTGACTTCCTTGAGGGCTGCAATAATCTTATCCATAGGCATATTAAGTTGCAGAAGGGCTCCGATGGCACACATACCGTTATATACTGTAAATTCTCCAGGAGTTTCCATGGCAACGTGATGGTCCACACCGTCATACTTTAGATCAAACTCAACTCCTGCCAGTTTATTGACAATGTTATGGGCATAAAGGCTGGCGTCTTCTTTTTTGGTAGAAAGGGTAAGATACTTGGAACAGGTCCCCTTCTCCATCATATATGCACCGGCTTCATCATCAATATTGATGACACCTACCTGACACATGGTAAAAAGCTTGGCTTTTGCCTCCATATAGTTTTCCATAGTCTTGTGATAATCCAAATGGTCCAGAGTAAGATTGGTAAAAATACCCACATCAAAATGACTGTATTCCACCCGGTATAAATCCAGGGCATGGGAAGACACTTCCATTACCACGTCATTAACCTGGGCCTCTGCCATCTGGCTGAAAAGTTTCTGGACTTCAATAGATTCAGGCGTTGTTCTGCTGGCTTCCACTGTCTTGTCATGAATCTTATTGGAAATTGTCCCAATAAGTCCCGTTCTTCTCTTGTAGTACTCAAGAACATTATTAATGAGGAAAACCGTAGAGGTTTTGCCGTTGGTACCGGTTACCCCTACCAGCTTAAACTGCTTGGAAGGATGGTTGTAGAACCTGGCAGCCATATTAGCCATGGCCTTTCTTCCGTTTTCCACTTCTATAACAGTGACGTCCTCCGGAATCTCACCTGCAAAAGAATCTCTGTCTTCTAGTACAATAGCACTCGCTCCGTTTTGAAGACTTTGGCCCACATAGACATGACCGTCCTGTTCAAAACCTTTATAGGCCATAAAAACATAGCCCTTTTCAATCCGTCTTGAATCATTTTCGATTCCGGATACATTAACATCAGGATTTCCCTGTAACACTTTTATTGTTTCGCCCTGTAACAATCCACTTAATTTCATTGCTTTCCTCCAAGTTGTTCCCTATTATCTTTTATGACTAGGATACGTATTGTATCCATACTTTCTAATCCATACAAACCAAACTTATTCATTGGTATCGGAGTCTTCCGAGCCCTCACTGTCTGTCTCATGATCACCAGATTCCTGATTTCCGGATTCCGGGGCAGTGTTTGCATCATACCCTTCTGTATCAAGCCCTTCTTCTACTTCCGGATTTTCATCATCGGCCTTAAATATATGAAGGTATGGCATTGCATCTTCCATAACATCAACGAAAACCCCCGCTGCAAACCTGGATGTAAAGCGAGCTTCACCTTCTCTTAGGACCGGCTCATCGACGACTACCAGGGTAATGATCTGAGGATTTTCAACAGGGGCAAAACCGATAAAAGAAACAGCATATGATTTATCATCTCTGGCTATTTTTTCAGCGGTTCCTGTTTTACCTCCAATCTCATAGCCTGAGATTTTAGCTTTTGCTCCAGTTCCATCATCGACAACACTTTGCAATGCCATTTTCGTCATATTCGAAACTTCTTCACTAATTACTTGTCTCTGTTTATGTATGTTATCAGATATAATTAATTGCTCTTCTGTATATACCTTGCGCATAAGATGGGCTTCATATAAATCACCGCCATTTATTAATGCAGAAAATCCAGTTATCAGTTGCAGCGGTGAAATAAGTTGGGTTTGGCCAAAAGCCTCCGTTGCCAATTCTACTGGATTAAGTTCATTCAAAGGATGTAATCCATCTCTTAAAGAATTGTCTTCACCTAGTTCAATTCCTGTAACCGATCCAAATCCAAATGCTGACCTATAAGAATCATAAACATCTCTACCCAAAGCTTTACTCAGTTCGATAAAAACCATATTGCAAGAATTTTCCAACCCTTCCTGCAATGTCTGCTCTCCGTGAGTTTTCCAACAGTTTATCGTAGTATCCGCAACAATAGTAGATCCATGGCATGTGTATGTTTGAGATAAGTCTACTTTATTTTCTTCTAAAACCATAGCATAAACAAATGGTTTATAAGTAGATCCTGGCTCGTAGGCAAAGGATACACTGTCATTGGACCACAATTGGTAAAGCTTATTGAGCTTGTCCTGTTGGGTCATATTGGCATAGGTTTCATCATCTACATAGGAAATCACATCGTAAGGGTTATCTAAACTATACTCTTCAGAACTGCCCATACCAAGAATTTCTCCATTCCTGGGATCCATGACAATAACATGGACTGCCTTGGCATCATCTTCCTGGTAAAAATTGTCGATGGCATCATTGATATACTTCTGTACGGTAAAATCAATGGTCAGTTCCACATTGGCCCCATTGACTGCCTGAACTTCCTGAACTTCCAACATATTGTCTTCATCAAGGGCACCGTAGATTCTCCCAGGGTCTCCCATGAGGTAGTCATTGTAGGAAGCTTCGATTCCATAACGTCCTTCATTATCGTCATTGACAAATCCAATAATAGTTGAAGCCAATTCAGGGTAAGGATATACCCGTTCATAACCTTCAACATAGAAAAGGCCCTTGACTTTATAGTTGTCAATATCGCTTTTAGCTTCTTTGAACTCTGAATAGGAATAGGTCCTGCCAATTTTTTCATAATTGGATATGGAACGGTTTTCAAGTATATCCCACATCTCATCAGGATTCAAGTCAAAATGTTCTTCCAAATATGTAATTGTATCTGTCTGGGTTTCTTCTGATAGGGTGCTAAGGAGTTTAGCATCAAATATCAGGGTATAAGTAGTCACCGAGTCTGCGAGGATAATGCCGTTTCTATCTGTAATGACCCCTCTTTTATCATTCAGATCGACACTGGTCTCCCGCAGGGTCGCATTTCTAAGGACAGCCAAATTATGGTTCTTGCCATCCACCATCACTATATATGTTAAGTTACCTATTAGGTAGAGAAATCCACATATAAAAACAATGAAAAGGAGTTGTGCCTTCCTTTTCATTACTTTTTCACTTCGTATAATCATAAGTATCACCAACCTCTGGTAATATAACCAAGAACGCCGCCAATACCGGTTACCGGTTCCGGAACCTCAACTGCTCCATACTTTGTTGTATAGGATACAGGCTCTTTCTTGATATAATACACTTCATTAGGCCCTGGTAAACGCATACCGAACTCATTAACAGCAACATCATAGATGTATTCCAGGTCTATCATTCCTTTAATCTCTTCTTCCAATTCAACGTTAGCCCGTTTCATCGTATTCAGTTCCCGTTTTACCGATTCAATCTCTTCGTTTAACTCACCATAGGAAAGTTGGGTTTTTAAGAACAGGACAAGAACGCCTAACGTAGCAATTATAACAAATGCCAGTACGAAAGTACATAGCCTATTTATCTTAGCATAGTTAGCATCAAATCTAGGTTCTGCTCTGTAAATTTCTTCTTGTGACTTTTTAACTTTTGGTCTGACTGCCGGGATTTCTTCCGGCATAATATCCGGTTCCCTTAGTGGCAAGGCGTAGTCATATGCTAAAGCGTTGTTACCGACTACCCTGTTCATCTGGGGGGATCTTCTGTACTTTTTCTCTCTCTCACTCATTAGGGTCACCTTCTCTTATAAATACTCTTAATTTTGCGCTTTTGGATCTGGAATTCACTTCCATCTCCTCATCCCTCGGCAAAATAGGTTTTCTCGGTTTCATTTTCCCTTTTGAAACTTTACCGCAGACACATACCGGAAAATCTTTAGGGCATGTGCAGGGGTTTTCGTTCTCTTTAAATATATTTTTTACGATACGGTCTTCCAAAGAATGGAATGTGATGACAAGAAGCCTTCCCTCTGGCTTGAGTCTGTCAATCATGTCCTGCAAAGTATTGGTTAGGACCTCAAGTTCACGGTTAAGTTCAATCCGTATGGCTTGGAAGGTTCTCTTGGCAGGATGGCCGTATTTAATCTTGTTCTTGGTAGGTATACACTTATCGATAAGTTCTACCAGTTGACCGGTTGTTTCAATGGTCTTTTGGCTTCTTGCTTCTACAATTCTGTCAGCTATTCGTCCGGCAAATTTTTCTTCACCGTATACCCGCAGAATTCGAACCAGTTCATTTCTTGAATAGTCATTAATAATGTCCTTGGCAGTCTTAGGATTGGTTTGGTCCATCCTCATATCCAGAGGTGCATCCTTCATATAGGAAAAGCCCCTGTCTGCTGTATCCAGCTGATAGGATGATACACCAAGGTCTAAAAGTATTCCGTCTACCGCTTCAATCTCAAGTTCTTCAAGAATTTGGTCAAAACGTTCATAGTTACTGTGAACCAACTCAACCCTGCACTTATGTCCTGAAAGTCTTTCCTTAGCCGTTGACAGCGCATCCAAATCCTGGTCAATGCCAATCAAGGTGCCCTTGTCTGACAATCTGCTGCAAATCTCACCAGAGTGTCCAGCTCCACCCAATGTTCCGTCGACGTAGATACCTTGAGGTTTAATATTAAGTCCTTCTATACATTCATCCAATAGTACTGATATGTGTTTAAAATCCATGTCACCCTCCGTCCTTGGTTAGGTTTGCGCTTACACTTGTGTTTCTGCCTCTAAATTATTATATGTCTCATAAGCTGTCGCATAGTCATCGTCACTTAACTCTCCTATACCTGTGTATCTGTCAAAATCCCAAATTTCCACTTTGTTACCAACACCGACTACCATTACATCCTTGGTAAGCCCTGCCAGATCCCTAAGTTTCTGTGGTATAAGAATACGTCCCTGTTTGTCATAAGTCGCGTCTGCTGTATTGGCATAGATTTGTCGTCTCAACATACGAATCTCTGCTGTTGTCTTCTTTGTTGCTAAAAGCCGTGAGGAAAAAATCTCAAATTCTTCTTCCGACATAACGTCCAGGTTCCCGTCAAGTCCTCTGGTAATGTAGCATTCTTCGCCAAGTGCGGCACGAAATTTAGAAGGCATGGTCATTCTGCCTTTTGCATCGATTGTATGCTTATTTTCGCCAAATACACCTTTCATACCACATCACCACCAAATTCCACACTTTTACCCACTTCTCTACACTTTTAACCACTTATCTACATTTTAATGGATTTTCCATGACATTTCAAGGAGAAATACCTGATTTTATTCAGGCTCCCCACTCTCAACCACCAGCCCCCAAAATTTGGCATCAAAAAAACACTATATCTAGGCGAATATCATCGTATTCAGTCTAGATATAGTGTTCAATCACTTATTATGGGTATATATGAACTTTTTTTGAACAAGAAAATGATACAAAATACCTATAGCAACTTCCGGCTCATATTATTCCTACTTACTTATCTTGAGGCAATTCCTCTTTAGAAAGTTTTTTTCTTCTATATATAATATAGACAGATGATACTGCCACAAGGACAATAGCCAGGAGTTGGGACACCGGGATACCGGTAGATCCAATAATCAACTGATCTGTACGAAGACCTTCAATCCAGCCACGTCCAATACCATAGCCTAAGAGGTAAAGCATAAAGACTTCCCCATCAAACTTCTTATGTTTAGTATAAAGGTGCAAAAGGATGACCAATACCAGATTCCAGGACGCTTCAAAAAGGAAGGTAGGCTGGACGACCAAATAGTTGCCGGCAAATCCATCCAAGGGGCCAACATATTCCAGCATAGAAGACGGTATTTTGGCTTTGGACGCCTTAAGAGCCATGGCAAAAAATCCATCAGAAGGTCCACCAAAGGCTTCCATATTCATAAAGTTGCCAAATCGGCCAATAACCTGCCCCAAGGCCAAGCCAGGTCCTGCAATGTCCGCCATAAGCCAAAAGCTTTCTTTTTTGACCTTGGTATAAATCAAAAGAGCAGAAAGGGCTCCGATAACTCCACCATATATTGCCAACCCGCCTTCTCTAAAGGCAAAAATATCCATCAGATTATCCTTGTAGGAATCCCATGAAAAAGCTACATAGTAAGCTCTGGCACCAATGATTGCTGCAATCAAAGCATAAATGACAAAATCAGAATAAACATCAGGGTCATGGCCGAATTTCTTGGCTCTGTATCTGGCCAAAAACAGGCCGGCCATAACACCGGAAACAATAATCAGTCCATACCAGTAAATAGGCATACCAAACAGGTTAAATGCAACAGGGTCTATATTATCAAACTCAATGCCAATATTCGGAAATACAATATCCGGGTCTCTCATAAAGCACCTCTTTTTTCATATATTTAATCAGGTCATGAACCCAATTATGCTTGCGGCCAATGACCACCACCAACATCATATTACGAAACCTGAGAAATTGCAAGTCATTGACCATCAAGTCCTCTATCCTTTACCACTTTCCACAAGAACCTTTACACAAGAGCCAATCCAACTTTATGAGTTTACATTTCGCCAACATATGTTATAATGTTAGGTGGTTTATGAATCCTTTGTAGATTCATAATAGTGGTTGGGACTTCCTTTTGACACCCTAACCATATGCTCGATAAGCAAATACGAATAAAGCTTAAGTTCAGTAAACCATTCTGAACCGAAAGGAATAAAGATGAAATTAGGAATTGTCGGATTACCAAACGTTGGTAAAAGCACCCTCTTTAACTCACTCACTAAAGCAGGAGCTGAATCAGCCAACTATCCATTTTGTACCATTGACCCCAATGTAGGTATTGTATACGTACCGGACAAACGTCTGGACGAATTGACTAAACTATACAACTCAAAGAAAACCATTCCAGCTGTCATCGAGTTCGTTGATATCGCCGGCCTGGTAAAAGGAGCTTCCAAAGGCGAAGGACTTGGTAACAAGTTCCTTTCCAATATCAGAGAAGTAGACGCCATTGTTCACGTCGTTCGTTGTTTTGACGACCCCAATGTAGTTCACGTTGATGGTGGCATCGGTCCTCTTCGCGACATTGAGACCATTAACCTTGAGTTAATCTTCTCGGATCTTGAAATGTTGGACCGTCGTTATGCCAAAACGGTTAAGGCAGCAAAAATGGACAAATCTCTTCAGGGTGAGTTGGCACTTATTGAAAAGATTAAAGAAACCCTTGAGGAGGGCAAATCAGCAAGAACCATCGACTTCACCGAAGAAGAGATGGAACTTGCAGCAAGTTTTAACCTATTAACAACTAAACCAATCATCTATGCATCCAATGTCGAAGAAGATGATTTGGCTGACGACGGTGCTTCCAACGACAATGTACAGGTTGTTCGTGACTTCGCCAAAGAAGAAGGTTCTGAAGCCTTTGTTATCTGTGCGAAAATCGAAGAAGAACTGTCTTCACTTGAAGATGATGAGAAACAGGAATTCCTCGAAGATCTTGGAGTAACCGAAGCCGGACTCGACAAACTGATTGCTGCTTCCTACTCACTGCTTGGTCTGATTTCCTACCTGACTGCAGGCGAAAAAGAAACCAGAGCCTGGACCATCACCAAGGGAACCAAAGCACCTGGTGCTGCTGGAAAAATCCACTCCGACTTTGAGCGTGGTTTTATCCGGGCTGAAATCGTTGCCTATGATGATCTCATGGCCAGTGGATCCTATACAGCAGCCAAGGAAAAAGGCCTTGTCCGTGTCGAAGGCAAGGAATATGTTGTAAAGGACGGAGATGTTATTCTTTTCAGATTTAACGTCTAATGATTTAGACCTGATTTAAGTATAACCAAACCCGCTAAGACTGTTATTTCAACAGTTTTGGCGGGTTTTTCAATTGGTGTTATTTAGATTTAAGTGTAACAAGCTTGAAGTAAACATATATTGACCCAACCTGTAGTTAATACTACTAATGTATGCTGCATCAATCAACCCAAATCCTGTTTCAAATAGACCACGTCAAACAACTGGACACCATTCTCATAGATAGGATGGTCATAATGATCCAGTATATAATTCACAAGTCGATGGGATATGACAAAGCCACAGCTTTGGTAAAAGGGAATCGTTATAGGACTGTCACCGGTTCCGACCATCATCTTTCGACCAGGTCCCCTATAAAAATCAAGTATATAGGCCACTAAGTTACGACCATAGCCCTGTCTCTGATACTTTTCTTCTGTGGCTAAATTCTTCAGTTCAAAGACTCCTTCTCCTTCATCGGTTACTACACAAATGGACTTAAGGTCGCCATCATAAAGGGCAAACATGTCGCCCCTGTCCAAGTATTTATCAATCATATTTTCCTGTTCATCTGCCAGCAGGAGGAGGTCCATATAATCTCTTTTATTATCAATAATCTTAATTTCCATAAAATAGTCACTCCTTTCTACTTAGGACTTATTGCTGGGTTTACACCTAGTACTGAATTTGATTCCGGCCATTGGACTTTGCAAGGTAGAGCAGTTCATCAGCCCTTCGAATAATCTCATCCAAATCCCCATCAATGATTCCTTTTGTTGCAATAATACCAGCTGAAAAGGTTTGCGAAAAACCGAACTTGTTTAAAATCCGCTCATTTAGAGTTCTATTGATTTCCATTAAGAGGTCAACCGCCTCTTCCAGGTCAATGGAATGAATCATAACTACAAACTCTTCCCCACCATATCGATAAAAACTGTCTTCTTTTCTTAATCGTTTCTGAAAGACATAAGCCAGTTCAGACAGGACCTGATCACCTACATCATGACCATAATCATCATTCACCTTTTTAAAAAAGTCCAAATCCACCATGCCTACAATTTTATCACAGCTTCCATCTTTCACCAGTTGATCACAGTCCAGTCTTAACATTCTTCTATTGGGAAGACCTGTCAATTCATCGATTGTGGATAGGTGTTTGTATTCTTTTAGCTCTTCATAAGATTTACTGATATTTTTCAAACGGTAGAAGGTCCCTTCACTTCCCTTAAAAAAGATCCGTTCTGTGATTATTTCCAAGTAGTATCTTATATCACGGTTTTCTGTTTCTATGGTTCCATCAGGATTACTCGTGAAGACCAGTTTTCCATCAGAAATGTATTTATCTAAATCATCACCAAGATATTTCTTGGTGACTCCATTAGCAAAAACTATCTGGTTGCCTACCAAAACAATTACTCCATCAGAGATCTGTTCAAAGAGAACCCTGTATGTTGATTCCTCATTCTTAAAAATCTTATATTGTATATTTCGACTTTGCCAATTAAAAAAGACCATAATAATCAGTAATACCGACAAAAGTATCCCAAGATAAACTATTTCTGACAAGTGCAATTTTTTGGAAACATTGGAAAAGTCATCATAAACCAAGTCAATATCTTCTGTATAAAAACCCATACCAATATATGCAGCCCATCCATCAATCCGGCTGATATAGGATACTTTTTCCAAATTCTTGCTGCCGCCTTTTTTTACGAATTCATAGTTAACAAATCCACTGTCTTTCTCCTTTAGAAAATCAGAAAAAATTTGATGCACTGAAAGTCCGTCAGTACTGTTAATTGCATTGGCATCTGCTCCAATAGAATCTAGTGTCGGACCAACCATGATTTCTCCACTGTTGGAATAGACAAAAACATAGTTTTCCTTGTCTCTATAGTATTCATTAAGCCGTCTAAAGACATTCTTCTGGACCGCATCAAAAATATCTTCCAGATAGACACCTGTCCCAACAACAACATTCAAACCAGGAATGTAATAACAGAAGGATATTTTTTCTTTAGGTTCACCACCTGCTTCCCTAGGCCAAAAGTAAGATGCATATATGCCTTCCGGTTCATCAATCGCCTTAAGTATATCTCTGGCAAAATAAGTACCATTGATATCCCTGGCATCCATCAAATTCGTTCCATCAACGACATTGCCAGCACCTGACCGAAGGAGGTTTCCTTCTACATCCAGAAGAAAATACAAATGCTCCTCATCATAATTTATGATCTCTTCATAATGTCTAACGGTTTCTTCTCTGAGAAGCTTTGGGTCTTCAATATCCATTAAATAGGATTTAGACATAATATCACTTAGGTGCAGGATTTCATGTTCGATTTTACTCATTTCAAGGTCTGATACCAGTTCCCATTCATACTGAATTGAAGCTAACTGGGTTTCAACCTCAGTTTTAACATCATTACTCTTCTCCTCGAAATAAAAATCATAAAATTCATCTGCACTGTATTCTGCAATATACATGCCATGATTATAAACATAGACCATTGCTATAATTATGAAGATTATCATAAATGCAATTGTCATTATTCGATTCAGTAGCAAATCGTTTTGAGTATTAGCGATCTTCATATATCCATATCCTTTCACAAAACTATGCTGTGTTTCCACAAGACATCCTCTTCTATCTTCTTAACTGAAAAGATATTCAATCTATAATCATTATACTACCCAGAAAAATTGCAAACAAGTATCGACCATTTTTATACAACATAAAGTATCTAACAATATAAAAAGCCCTGTAAATCTCTTATATGTATATAAGAAATTCACAAGGCAATAAGTTAGCGTTTTATACCATAATAAATAACAATACCAAGTCTGGCCGGCGTCTTACCTGAATTATGGTAGGAATGGTCCTGGTCTCCGAAAAACCGTGTAGCGTCTCCTTCGTGAAGGGTAACTTCTTCGTCCTTGATCCGGAGGCTGATTTCACCGGCGTTAACCACAATGACTTCCACTGTTCCTTCTGCATGAGGCTCTGCATCAATATAGGATCCCGGTTCCATATCTACCTTGTAGACTTCATAGGGTCTGCCGTCTTCGTAGGTAAAATACGGATAAACCTTGCTTTTGCCGTTATCTTCTGATATATAGGCCACTTGGGATTTTCGAATAATCTCATGTTCATCCTGTTTCTCTTTAACCAGTTCGGTAAGTCCTACATGAAGGCCGTTGGCAATCTTCCAAACCGTCGCAAGGGTTGGATTGGACTCGCCTCTTTCAATCTGGCCCAACATGGACTTGGAAACACCAGTAGCCCCTGCCACCTTATCAAGGCTGAGTCCCCGTTCATCACGGATAGCCTTAAGGTTGGCGGCCAGGATTAACTGTAGATCTTCCATTATATAAACTTAACAGCAGTACCATAAGCGATAACTTCAGCTGCTCCCTGCATAACAGCACTGGATGCATAGCGAATATTAACGATTCCATCTGCTCCTAGACTATTGGCTTCTTCAACCATACGCTTGGTGGCCAAGGCTCTGGCTTCATTCATCATTTCGTTATAGGCTGTCAGTTCGCCACCGACAAGGGTTTTCAAACCACTCATAATGTCTTTTCCCATATGTTTGGACTGAATAGTTGATCCTTTCACAATGCTTAAGGTTTCAAGTTCCTTACCTGTAATATAATCCGTATTAACTAAAATCATAGCAAACCTCCACTTTCATTACTCTTCGTCTTTAGACGGTAATTTATTATCAGGGGCAAAACGCTCCATGATATCTGGAACCAGATCAATAATTTTAGTCAGGCTGTCCTGATTCTTAATATTAACCAGACGGGCATGACCATTGGTTATCACTAAAATAGCAGAGGGGCTGATCTTGGCACCAAGACCACCTGCTCCTATTGCCTTGGGATCATTTTCCTTCTTACCCTCTGAGGCACCGGCACCCAAGCCAAAACTAACGTCCACCAAAGGAATGATGGTTGTATTATCAATATGTACCGGTTCACCTACAACAGTTTTGGAATTCACAAAATTCTCCATGCCTGCCATAAGGGAGTCCACATGTTTCTTAAAATTTGAATCCATTATATCCTCCTATCCTTTTGCAAGTTTATAGAGTCGTCTCACTCGCTTGCTCAGTATTACTCTAATTATATAATATAGTGGCTGATAAAGGAAGAGTCTTCCTTTTACTTTGAAACTGCCATGAATCACTTGATCTGTAAAATTAGGCACTACATGAATATGCCTCCTGGTTTTGACATAAAGGATTGATGTCACCCCGGCTATATAACCGGTTAAGGCAGGGTCCTCAAGTCCGATTTCCATACTTATCCACACCTCTTTAGGCAAAATCCATTTTAAGGTTTTAACCACATATTTGGTAATGAACTTTAGCAAGCCTTCATTTTCCGGCTCCTGAAGAAAGGCCCAGATAGCTTTGGCTTTGACCAAAGTCGGATTGGGAGCTTTTTCCTTTTTAGCTTTCTTCTCCTTTTTGACTTCTTGAGTTTTTTTCTTAGGGGCTTCTGAAGTTTTTTCCTCTTGCTTAGGCTTTTGAGCTGGTTCTCTTTGTATGGCCTCAGATGAAGTTTTTACTGCTTCTTCTGGTTTATCTTCTTTCTTGTCTTCTTTCTTGCCTTCTTTTACGGGCTCCTTGAGGTCTTCCTCTTTGACCCTGGTCGAGTATTCCTTTGGTCCCTCTAAGGCTTTTTGAGTTTTTGGCCTTTTTTTATCTGACTTTTTAATTTCTTGATCAGCTTTTTTCTTTTCTTTTTTTGCTTTTTTCTCGTCTTTTATTGCCTTCTTCTCGTCTTTTATTGCCTTCTTCCTGGAATCATAGACTTTTATGAACCAGATTCTAACCAGGGTTACATCTTCTTCCTCACCTTTTTCATAGAAACCATTGATAAAATACAAGAGCCAGGAAAAGTGAACCTTAACTGACACTCCTTGATCAAAAGATCCTTCCGCCTTATACCTAAAGGGTACAAAGAGGAGTAAAAGTATGACCAGCAGAATGAAACCTAAGATGAAGCCAATGATTTTTAAAATCCACAGCAAAAGCAGCCCTATGAACTTAAGTACTTTCAAACACTCTTCCCCCTTCCTGTCATCCTAATCACGTCTTTTCTATAATCGGCTTTTAGACAGATACAGCCTGGCACCGGCAAGAACAAGACCTATACTGATAATAAAAAGCCCAATAATCAACATCGTTGTCTGAAAGAAAAAGATTTCAGGAACCATGTTAATAAGTATGTCGGTTTTTGGATTTAACAGCCATAAGTCATTGCTGAAAAAGATCTGATGAAAGAGGGTAAAATATTTATTAAAATCAGAGGCAAAAAGCCCTCCAACAAGACCGATGACCACAAAGGCAACAATAAAGAACTTGCCCAGCCCCCTTAACCAGCTTTTCAGCCATTCTTTTTTCCAAATATACATAGCGATCAGTGCAAGAAGGACGGCTAAGAAACTGATGTCCCTCATCAGTTTACCACTGAGAAAAAGGTCTTTTACATCTACCATGTGGAGCTTTTCTCTTTGGCCGAAGACTTCCTCGATTTGTCCATTAACAGTGGCTTCCATATCCAGGCTGTCTCTTTTATCAATCAAATAGTCCATCATCTTGTCAGTAACAATCATAAGCTCATCAATATTCATTCCAGTACTTTCCTCTATCCCATGGTTGGTATAATGCCACTGGAAATAGCTGTCATTATAGACTACCACCTGTAATGAAGTAAAAAGTAAAAGAATAAAAAGCATGATGTACAATATAACAAAGCCTGTGTTTTTAAGCAGGTTGGTCATAAATATTATCTCCATTCATTAAAGCGTCCAAAATCTGAGTCTTATTAAGGTCAATGGACTGTCGGATACATAAGTTAAAGAAATAGGCGACAAAATCCTCAAATTCCCTGGTATTTTTTACAGCACCAATAACCAGGTAGTCCTGGGAAATTTCCGACAGTCGATAATACTCATCCAGATCAATAAACTGAAAGAGATTGGTCCCTTGCCTTCGCATAATAATAGGATGAATATCTCTTGGCAGTTTTGCCTTGATGCTCTCTAATTGATGCCTTATACGCCTTCGTTTAAAATGTTTAATTGTCGGACTGAAATATAGGTGTTTAACACTCTCCATAAAGCCTCCAAAGCCCTAAAAAATCTATACCGATTAATCCATAAACTGATTCAGGTAAGCGTAAATATTTTGCATACTCATAACCTTCTCACCCTTAACATTACAGGATGTCAAGGAAGAGTAAATATGGTCATAAATCTCCTGCCCAGTCGTATGAACAATCTGGAAAATACTCATCATAAGGCTCATTCTGCCTCTTCGCATGGTTCTGTCTTCCATGCCAAGGACCTCATCCATATAACCGACCAACTCATTTTTAATGAGAGCCAGCTCATTAAAACCTGGAACGGTTTCATCCTTATCATGAGGACGTTCGATAAAGTAGCCTTCTTTTGTCAGTTCAAAGGCGTATCGAAGCTCTTCAATTTCAAAAAGACGGTCAAGGCCTTCAAAGATATGTTTATACTCAAACATACCGTCAATCATAGCAGACACTTTAGTCAGGGCTTCCCCAAGGGGCTCATAATTTGCCTCAACATCTTCAAAAACACCTGCAAGAACCAGTTCATCTTTTTCATTTTGGAAAAGTGGTTTAATACTTCCATAAACTTCTGAAGTCTCCCCATCAAACTTAACAAGACACAAACCAATGAGATGATTTAAGAGTTCCTGCACATCCAAAGCCTTTTCCAAAAGGGCATTCTTATCTTCTGTCAAGTGATACATATGATGGTAAGCACTGTCCTTGTCTGCTTTTGACTTGTCCTTGTCAAGAAGTATCGCCTTGACATCTTCAAGTTCTACAGCTATTTCACCTGCAATCTGGCCATAGCCTTCTACGCATTTAGGATCGAAGGATTCCTTAATCATCTGGATATGGTTCTTAACATCTACACTTGGTATACCTTGCAGCTTGACAAAGTATTCATCGACAAATCCAAAGAACTTGTTTTTTGTCATCCGCATAGGTAGTTCAGGATAAATAATCTTCAAATGCTCCCGGATTTCAGTGGAGTTTTCTGTTGCCATTAAAATCTCGGTTACCCGTTTGGCAAATGATTCATCAGAATCCATAACCATCATATTCTCATCGTTATATCTTGACTTATAGTAAACATTTTCAAGAAGGGTAATCTCATCGCCATAGGCCGTCAACACCTGTACATGGTCTTTAAGTCCTTCCCGCAGTTCAAGAAGCAGGTTAAGCTCAGGAAGCAAGTCTCCACGGGACAGAGCTTCCATATAATTTTCAAAAATGTCGATATATTCATCTAAGCTTTCACAGGTCAGTTCTTCATGACCACAATCATGGTCGTGGTGATGATGATGATGGTCATGGTCGTGGTTGTGGTCATGGTCATGGTCGTGATCATGGTTTTGGTCGTGATTGTGATCATGATCGTGATGATGATTGTGGTCATGCTCATGGTCATGTTCATGGTCGTGACTATGTTCATGGTCGTGACTATGTTCATGGTCGTGACTATGTTCATGGTCGTGACTATGCTCATGATCATAATCTATATGATCCTCTATATCAAAATCCTGGTCTTCACTACCGTGATACCTTTCCATATAACTGTAATATTTAAGAGCCAGTGAATACAACTGAAAATCGCCGATCTTATCACCGCATAACTTAACAGCCAAATCCACATCTTCTTTTGTTAATTCATTGTTCACTAACTTTCGTGACAAAGTTTTCATTTCATTATTAAACTGATTCATAGTTCCCTATACAGTCCTTTCCTATATCATCATCACCCTATTGCTAGGACATGTTTTTATTTTTTTTAACTTTTCTTAAGATGTTGGAACACCATAATAACAATAACATATAAACCAGGGTATATACAGCAAAACTTCTTAAATACTCCTGATTAAAATAGACCTTTGACGAATAATAACCCGGCAAAAGATGGGCTAGAAGACCTGCCAGCCCCGCTTCGTCATCGATGGGAAAGAAAGATCCTGTCATAATACCTCCTGCAAGGACCAAGGTCGTTCCCAGGAGAAGATAAACCTGTACACCTCCCATAACAACAATAAGGAGATAGACAAAGGCAGCCATTCCCATAACAAAGAGAATATTCATGACCATCATATGAAGGAATTCCTTACCATAATATAGAGAGACAACCATAACCGGAAGAGTCATAAAGACTCCAACCAAACTCAGACTTAGCCAGCCTGACAAAGTTTGTTCCAGGTCGCTGTATACCAAGCTCAGCTTATGACCAAGATCATTTTTTTGCCTGGTCACCATCCACAATCCTGCGAAAAGAATAAAGAAGGAAATCAAAATATAGAGGACTCCTATAATCATCTTTTCAAGGAAAAGACTTTGATTGTACCAGGCTAATTCTGACTCACCCCTGCCAACCATATGGATAGACAAATAATACTGGGTCTTATCCGATAAATCCATTGTTTTACCTATATTATACACTGTATTATAGGCCTTTCCAATGTAATTTCCATCTACAAGGGCTTCCATACCATCATTATAATAGTTGGCCGCCTTTAGAAGGCTTAGCTCAGCCAAAACATCTTTAGACAGGATATCCATCAACATCATCGTAAAGGAATTATCCTTAAGATATTCCACTTTAAACAGGTCCTCAGGTTCACCAGACTCACTTTGTCGACCAGCCCCATCAAGGATGGTAATAAGGGCTTCTACCTGATGGTTCCTAAGCAGGTCCTGACCCCTGTCTTCATCAACCACCTGACCAAGGATTAGGTCATTGGCCGAAAAGGCTCTTGTGATTTCTCTGGAAAAAGTGCTGTCATCCTGATCAATGATTCCAACTGGAAATTTAAAACCTTTATCTGTTTGGCTGTAGAGTCCTGCCACCAGGTAGATTGAAAGACAAGCTACCACAAGATATATGAGGCTGGTAGACTTCCTGGCAAATATAAGTTTTAGATTAAGGACTGTTAATTGAAGGATTTTATTCACCAGACCACCTCCTGATGCCGCTTCCATAATACCAAGTCAGAGCTAACATAGAGAGGAGACAAATCATGACGATACCCATAACAACCAAGGGGGTTCTGGAATCAGAGATACCCGAATCAAGAAAAAGAATGGTCCTGATACCAATAAAGTTAGGCGTCCACTCCCCCATAGCCTTCAAGCTGTCCGGCAGATAATGGATAGGAATGATGGAACCACCTAAAACGCTGCCAAAGAAAACAACCATGGTCGATATCAAAACCATATCACTTAGTTCATTAAGGAATAAAGCAATAAGACCTGACACCCCAATAGCCCCAAGGGCCAGTATCATCACAAAAAGGAAGGCTTTAAGTGTCATTCCACCTGTGCCTGATAACAAGGCAAACAAAAGAAACCAACCACCAACCAAAATCCCAATGACCATCCAGTCACCAATAAAGCGGCTTACCACATACTCATAGGCCTTCACACGGGTCAGCCTGAGTCTGGAAAAAACATCTGCTTGCCGTTCAGATATCCACCTGGTTCCTAAAAACAAGGCCATTAAAAAAACAAACATAACCATCATGGCTACAAAATAATAATTAAGACTAGATGCTGACGGCAATTCAACAATCTCCTCATAATCGTAAAGGTCGTTACGGTTTAACATCATCATAATCAGCTCAATACTTAGGGCATCATTATAGGCATAATAGTCTTCCTTAGATACCTGGGGCCTAAAACTCTCATAAAAGGCAATGATAGACTTTTCAACACTGATTATATATTGTTCATAGGCTAGAAAACCATTATAGAGAATGGTAGCCTTAATAGGATCGTCATTACGTATTGAGATTTCCATTGGCTTTTCGTCAAAATATAAAAGGGCGGCAAAAAAGCCTTCCGGAATGACAATCATGCCATCCAGCTGCCCCTGGTTAAAAGCCTCTTCTATATCGTCGGCCTGGCCCTCCCTGAGTATAAAAAAGCGACTCAGATCTTTTTTGGACTCAAAGTCGTCTACCAGCATCTGGGTATAAATGGTTTCGTCTTCCACAACCACACCTACCTGGAGGGGCTTAATAAAATTCACTTCTATATCATTGACCTTAAAATAAAGAAAGAGACAAAAAAAGATGGCAATAGGCAAAAAGAAAAACAGACTGTTTCTTCGAATATCCCGAATCTCTTCCAGGATATTTTTACCTATTAAGAGAAATACTTTCATATCCTCACCACCTCATCTTAACTCTATTTCTTAGAAAATATAACCAACTCTTTACTTTCTTAACTAACAAGAAGCCTCAACCAAGGGCGAGGCTTCTTCATACTTAAACATTAGAAACCTGATGAAAAAGATCCAACTAATTTCTCTGCATTTTCTGATATTTCCATATACATTGCCAACAGGTCTTCCTGGCTCAGTTTGCTAAAGTCAACAGCACTGGCAGGCAATTGCTCAAAGTCAATTTCTTCATCCAACTGTTTGAAGAACATTTTGTTATAGAGCTGGATTTCAAAGAGTATATCCATGTCTTCCATCATGCCAAGTCCCATACTCATACCATAGGGATCGTAGGCATTATCAAGTTCCTCCTGGACCAGGGCTGAGTCGTTCATAGCGTCAATAATGGAATCATTAAGTGTAATGGTCATTTCCTGTCCCTTGTAATAGCCATCTTCAAGAACCAGGGTCATCTCCATATCGATTTCACCGTAGATATCTTTGATAAAGCGTTCCATCTGTAGGTATTCCTCATCTTCAAAGCTACCGGCAAATTCTTTGGCAAATTCATCGTAACCCTTGTCGATTTCTTCTTTTACCTTATCTTTGATTTCATTGATCTTATCTACATACTCTGACTTCCAGCCGTCCCACTCTGCCATTCCATCGCTGGCTTCAAGAATGACATTAAACATAAAGTCGTCCTCCTGAGCAATGACAGCTGCAAAAAACCGTTCCAAACCTTCATGAATCATTGGCTTAACCGCATCATCTGCAATAAGTTCCTTATAGAGATTAATGGAATTATCATACATCTTGCCATAATCAAGATCCATAGTATAAACACGGTCACCAAAGTCTATGGTATCACCGTCAAGGTCCATGGCATAGGACCCCTTTTCCACCTCAACAATAGAATCAGTGTAAGTTCCATACATAAGGTTTTCATATTTTTCAACATCCAAGTCACTGTACGATTCATAATTGCGATAATCCAGTGCCTCAATATAGGCTTCAAGCTTCTCAATAATCTCATCAGGATTAATATCAAAGTCCTCAAGGTCCTCTTGGCTGGCTATTTCATACTGAATCAAAATGTCTTTAATATCTACCCAGTTAACATATACGACTTCATCGTATAGGGCAGGTATGGAAATGGCAACAAATTCCTTATTGAGGAATAGTCCTACTTGAATGAGTTCAGAACCACTCATCTTAACCTTCATTTCCATATATGCTTCATACTTATCTGTATCCGACATCATAACATAGTTGATTTTAAGCCCCTTGATGATGTTTTCCACCATGGCAGCTTCCATAACGCCAACACCTTCAAGTTTAAAATCATTAAAGCCAAACTCACCCATAGCACTGATTTGTTTGCTTTCTGATGTTTTTTTCATAGCATCAACCAGGCGCTCTTCATCGCTTTTCATCAAGCTTTGACCGAAAACGACTCCAGCCGCACCAATGGCAACAATGAGAACAAGGGCAACAACCAGGATAGGCCATTTTTTCTTTTTCTTAGGTCCTTCTTCTTGGTAGGGATTAACCGGCTGGCTAATGACTTGGTCTTCTATATCACTGAAATCGCCTGCCTGCTGGTCCATACCCTCTACCTGACTGTCAGCAGGTCCTTCATAAGTTTCCTCAACAGGTTCTGGCCTAACAGTAAGCTCTGGCTCAGGTGTCTCCTGGCTCATGCCTTCAGGATCAAACATCCTGTTGCCACATGATTCACAATATTTGGAACTGTCATTATTCTCATATCCACATGCTTTACATTTCATGGCTCTCCTCCATATAAGACAGCAGGACACCCAAAGGTATCCTGCCTCAATTCATTGTCTATATCCGAATGTAACTAATAATTACTTGATATCAAGATCAAGGTCTTTAAAGATACTTCCAAGATTAGTTGTAGCTTTTTCATCTGTTTGGAAATCTTTTAAGTTAACATATTCTTGTTTTTCTTCAACAGGAGCGTCTGGCTTCATTGTTAACTTAAGCTTCTTGTCTTTAGCATCAATGCCAAGAATCTTAACCGTCACTGTGTCGCCTTCTTTAACTACATCTGATGGATGATTAACACGCTCAGCGCTTAATTGAGAGACGTGAACCAATCCTTCAATACCAGGAACAACCTCTACAAAAGCACCGAAGTCAAGAACACGCTTAACTGTACCTTCATAGGACTCTCCAACAACAAGTGTTGAGTTTTCTGGGTTCCATGGATCATTTTTAGTGTCCTTCATAGAAAGTCCGATTTTTTTCTTAGCGTAGTCAACGTTAATAACTGTAACAGTTACAACATCACCTTCTTTAACTACATCTGAAGGCTTGTTAACACGGTCCCAAGAAAGTTCATTAATATGAACAAGCCCGTCAGCACCACCGATGTCTACAAAAGAACCGAAGTGCATATTCTTCTTAACAGTACCGGTGAACACGTCACCTTTCTTGATTGTAGCGAAAAGTTCATCTTTTTTCTTAGCGTTTTCTTCTTGCTCAACAACTTTTCTAGAAACGATTACACGGTTCTTTTCACGGTCAAGTTCCACAACTTTAACCATTAAAGTCTGGCCATTGTAAGCAGCGAAGTCTTCTACATAAGAGGTTGAAATCATTGAACCAGGCATAAATGCTCTAGATCCAAGAACCTTACAAACTAATCCACCTTTAACGCCTTCAGTTACAAGAGCTTCAACAAGACTACCAGCTTCCATAGCTTCAGCTAGTTTTTCCCAAACTACTTCTTGTAATGCTTTCTTAAGTGAAAGAAGTACATTGCCGTCGCCGTCATCTTTCTTAAGAACTTCAGCTTTAACCTTGTCACCAACGCTGAACTGATCACTTAATGGGTTAGAAGCATCTGCAAAAGTCTCTGCTGCAGGAACAATACCATCAGCGATGTAACCAAAGTTGATAAGAACTTCTGTATCAGTCACGCTGATAACTTCTCCGTCAACGATGTCGCCAGGTCTAAATTGCATCATAGATGAATCAAGCATATCTTTATAATCATCCATTGTCTCTTCAACAACTGGCTCCTCAACTACAGCCTCTTCAGCTACAGCTTCTACAGCCTCCTCAGTTGCTTCAGCGGCAACTTCTTCAGTTTTTGTTTCAGCAGTTTCAACAACTTCTTCAGTTGCTTTTGTTTCGTTTTCGATCTGTGTCATTTTGTCTTCCATTTCAAACATCCCTTCGTAAAAATCATTATCATAACTATTCTACTCTATTTCCTTAGTTTTGTGAAGAGTTTTTATGGGATTGTATTGAAAAGAGTCAAGTTACCAAAAGCACCAAGCAGGCCTGACTGATATAGATTGCTTCCAGCGGTCATTTCTTTAAGTGGTTGTAGGTCGGGCATTGTCTTGAAATCGGTCAAGTTACCAAGGACACCAAGAGGGCCTGACTGGTATAGATTGCTTCCAGCGGTCATTTCTTTAAGTGGTTGTAGGTCAGGCATTGTCTTGAAAATCGGTCAAGTTACCAAGGACACCAAGAGGGTCTGACTGGTATAGATTGCTTCCAGCGGTCATTTCTTTAAGTGGTTGTAGGTCGGGCATTGTCTTGAAAATCGGTCAAGTTACCAAGGACACCAAGAGGGTCTGACTGGTATAGATTGCTTCGAGCGGTCATTTCTTTAAGTGGTTGTAGATCGGGCATTGTCTTGAAAATCGGTCAAGTTACCAAGGACACCAAGAGGGTCTGACTGGTATAGATTGCTTCGAGCGGTCATTTCTTTAAGTGGTTGTAGGTCGGGCATTGTCTTGAAAATTTTATAACTTGGGCAAATCCTGGGTTATGTAATTAGGTCCTTTTGTTGTGAACAGGTGCCCAAGTTGCTAAAGAGATTTCTGCAAGCAGAAATATGAAAATAATTTTCAAAACAATGCCCGACCAACCACCACTAAAAGAACGCCCAAAACTCATCAATCCACACCAGTCAGGCCCTCTTGCCGCCCTTGGTAACTTTTCGGTCTTGGTACAGAGACGAAATACTTAATACGCCTATATGTTAGGAATATTACCGACACTCTTAATCCACAACAGTATCTACTTACTATAGCAACTCAACTTCACTTCTAGTTCCGAAAGTTACCGACGAAGCCAGGGGCTGTCAGGGCTTATCTTCATGCGATTTGCACGGCATCATAGTGAGACTTGATTTCATAAGGGTTTCAAAAATATAATCCAGTTTCTGCCTGCAGAAACTTCCTTAACAACTTGGGCACCTGCTCACAACACTACGTTCCAATTATCAATCCCAGGATTTGGCCAAGTTATAACTTTTTGATGCCTTTATGAAATTTAGTCTCACTTAATGCTAGTGCTCTAGCAGGAAGATAAGCCCTGACGGCCACTGACTTTGTTGGTAACTTGACCCACTAATTGAAACTCCAATCTCTTGACATCCATCTCCAAAATAGTATAATAAAGATAGAAATGGTGCTGCCTGACGGTTGGCCCAGGTTTTGTTACAAAAAGCAACTTACCTTAGCGTGGGCGGTTGCTTTTTATTTTGTCTTTTTTCAACTTTAATCTGTGTTCTGATGTAGACTACTCTTGCGATAATTGTCACAAAAGTTCCTACAATAGTCAAAATTTCAAGAAGATTCGACTCCATATAATTACCACCTCCTAGCTTGCATAGTCGAGTAGTAAATCGATAAATTTACGACTAGACTATCTTAATAGGTGTGGCCAACCGCCAGTTCCGTATTCAGGTGCAGCACCAATAAGAGTATAACAGATAAAATCTATCTCCTATAACTTTATCATAATCCAAAATCAACTTTATTCAGCTCTCTATACAAACTATTAATACACCAACAATGCACACTGATTTTTATTGCACATAGTATTTTAGTAGCATAAACTTTTATGTAAGCACTACAAAACCAGCCACTCTCCTGTTTTTCCACACCCGAAAGTTATCGACGAAGCCAGGGGCCGTCAGGGCTTGTCTTCATGCGATTTGCATGGCTTCTTAGTGAGACTTGATTTCATAAGGGTTTCAAAAATATAATCCAGTTTCTGCCTGCAGAAACTTCCTTAACAACTTGGGCACCTGCTCACAGCACTGTGTCCAATTCACCCATCCCAGGATTTGCCCAAGTTATAACTTTTTGATGCCCTTATGAAATCTAGTCTCACTTAATGCTAGTGCTCTAGCATGAAGATAAGCCCTGACGGCCCCTGACTTTGTTGGTAACTTGACCCATTTTTGCCCCCCAACGAAATCGAGTCTCACTTAATGCTAGTGCTCTAGCAGGAAGATAAGCCCTGACGGCCCCTGACTTTGTCGGTAACTTGCCCCATTCCAAATAAAAAAGGACTGCATACGCAGTCCTAAATCTTAAAACTATAAAAAACTAATTTGTCCATCAACCATACGGTCAACAATGGCTAGAGATTCAAGATGTACTCCCGCATCTCTTAATTCCTGACCACCTTTTTGAAACCCTTTTTCGATGACGATGCCGACACCGGAAAGTGTTGCACCGGCTTGTTCTACCAATTGGATAAGGCCTTCTACAGCTTGTCCGTTGGCTAGGAAATCATCCAGTATGAGAACGTGATCTTCTTCATTCAGGTATTTTTTGGAAATGTGAATGTCATAGGTTTGTTGTTTGGTAAACGAGTATACCGGATAAGTGTATGTATCCTTGTCCAGATTTCTGGATTGGGTTTTCTTGGCAAAAACCACCGGCACATTAAATGACAGGGCTGCCATGGCTGCTATTGCAATACCTGAAGCTTCGATTGTCACAATTTTCGTTATTGTTTTCTTGGAGAATCTTCTTTTGAATTCTTCACCCATTTGAAACATAAGTTTTGGATCAATTTGATGATTGAGGAATGAATCTACCTTAAGTATTTCTTCGGATAATACATAACCATCATTCTGAATGCGTTCCTTTAATAACTTCATCTTACTCCTTTTTGGTTTCCAAACTAATAAGAACAAAAGCATCGCGAATTGTTCCAGCTGTTCGACAGAAATTGACTCGTTTAGAGCAATTTCTTAGTTAAGTACAGGAAGTTGAAGCTTATCCGGAAAAGGTGTGCGCATAACCGGGTTTGCGGCTGAAGGAAAGTTATTTTGTATGTAAGCTTGACTAATGGAGCTTATTAACAAATAAGAAAAGAACCCTGCTAGAGCAGAGTTGTTTTAACTTAGAATCAGTTTTTATTCAACTCGTAGCCTGTAACTATTTACGGTAGTTTGTAGAAACTTTTAGCCCATATTGCTAAATTTATACGAGATATTCATTTTTTTCATCGACATAAAGTCTTACGTCAACTTTTTTCAACTTTTAAAATTATATAGATGAAGGCCCTAAAAGTCAAGGAATAATTGTTCAGGGTCATAGAGCACCTTGTAGCCGCCTCCTACAGCTTCTTTTGTTGTATCAGCCAGAGGCTTTTTTAACCAGCTTTCTTCAATAAAGCCAAACTCCAATTCTACATTATCTTCATAATAAGTACGTATTGCCTTCACCTCTTCGTAATCTTCCTGGGTGATGCTGACAACCGTACCGAGAAGTTTGGTCCAGTTGGTATTACTCAGCCATTTTTTTCTGTCTTTGGCTAGTATAATAAAATCTACATCGGAATCCGACCTTTCTTCCCCTTTGGCATAGGATCCGATTAGAATCATTGCTCGAATATCTTTTTGTTTGCTAAAAAACTTACTTACTTCATCAATTCTTTCTTTACCTAGTTGTTCAGGTGAAAAATCATGCATGGGATCGTAACTCGCTTCCCCACCATGACTTTTCAAAGTATGATGTCGTTGATGCTCAAAATCCGGTACATAATGGTCTTTTCTGTTCTTAAGCATTGTCTCCTCCAATGACAAATCGATATTATGTTGTTGCAATGTCAAACATTACTTGATTATCACCCTAATTATAGTATAAAGAGATAGGATATTCAAACTTTTTTGTAAAGTCCACAAATTGTGGACACTTTTGGAAAATTAATTTGCTATAATCAGTTCAAGATAAAAAAACGATAAGAAAGGACCACCAATGAATCAAGAAAACTCTTATTCCAAAGAACGCTACATTCACCTACTCTTAAAGTCTAATCTTAAACATCCCCTGTTTGTAACCAAGTCGGACTATGCTTCCTTTATGAAGTTTTTAGAAGTCAAGCTCCGTCAGCATGAAATAAACTTGATCGGTTATGTCTTATTACCCACCCATTTTCATTTACTACTTTGGGGACCAACCAACTTAAATACAGCCTCCTTCATTCATGGTCTTTGTGTTTTATATACCAAATACTATCATCGAAAGTTTGACACGGTTGGATCACTCTTTAGCAAAAGCTATCAAAAGGATATAATCAAAACCTCTAAAGAACTCATGGCTTGCCTTAGATACCTACACCAAAAGCCAAAGTATCAGGGTTACTGTCATACAATGTCCTATCCCTATTCAAGCTATGAGACTTATATGAACCCTGACCAGGACTCCTTGGTCAACAGACAGATTCTATACCGGCTTTTGGATTCTAAAAGTGATGAAAGGGCAGCCAATCTTTTTAGATGTATTCACCATGACAATACACCAGCTCCTATCACCGATATTAATAAGGATTTAACTCGCCAGGTGTCCCTTGCCAAAAGGATAATGAAAGAAGAGATGGCCAACTACGATATAGATTATGACTTGATTCCCAGCGACTATCAGTTTAGAGAAAAGTTAGTCCTTAAAATCCATCAGGAATCCTCTTTAACCCAGCAGGAAATTGCGGATTTACTTAGTTTAAGCCGCCATATTGTTGGTAGAATCATTCGAATGAACAAGGCTTCATAACTGTCAGAAATTATAAATTTCTCTACCTAGTTCTTCAATCGACAAGTGTATCTTATAAGAAGTGTACCGACTTCTAATTAACTCATCTCAATTCGGCATACTTTCCCCTATGCGTCAGTAAAATGCTAATCAAATGACTCATCTACCAATCTTATTCAAGTCATTCTCTGTGTTATTTCTGCCATTCGGTACACTTCTTATAAAGATACACTTTAGGTAACTCAATCCAAAGGATATTTTCACACAGATAAGTTATTGAAACAAAAATACACTTTAAGGTCAAACCCTAAAGTGTATCTTTCTCATGGTTACTTATATTATACTTTTTGAATCCATCCAAAGGCATCTTCAAGTTTACCTGTTTGAATTCCAACAATCGTATCATAAATCTTCTTGGTTAAACTTCCGATTTCACCATTGTTAATAGTTGCTATGTCTCCATCATAATTTAATTCTCCTACAGGAGAGATAACAGCTGCAGTACCTGTACCAAAGGCTTCTTCAAGTCTACCGTCTTTAGCATAGGAAAGGAGCTCATCAATGGTAATCCTTACTTCTTCAACATCTATATCCCATGATTTAAGAAGCTCAATAACTGAATTTCTTGTCACTCCTGGGAGGATACTTCCCGAAAGTGCTGGTGTTACTACCTTACCATCGATTTTGAAGAAGACATTCATGGTTCCTACTTCTTCTACATACTTTCTTTCAATTGCATCCAACCAAAGAACTTGAGTATAACCTTTTTCTTTTGCAGTCATTTGCGCTTTTAAGCTGGCTGCATAGTTACCACCTGTCTTGGCAAAACCAACACCACCCCGAACAGCACGCACATATTCCTTCTCTACCCAGATCTTAACCGGATTAATCCCTTCCTTATAGTATGCACCTACAGGAGACAGAATAATCATAAACTTATAGGTAAGTGAAGGTCGAACCCCTAAGAAAGGATCCGTTGCAATAATAAAGGGACGGATATAGAGGGAATTACCTTCGCCGTATGGGACCCATCGTTTGTCCACTTCAACCAAAGCCTTTATTGCTTCAATGAAATCTTCAACTGGAAGCTGGGGAATGCAGATTCTGTCATTTGTCATATTAACACGTTGACCATTTTTTTCAGGTCTAAATAAAAGGATTTCATCCTCTTCACTTCTATAAGCCTTAAGACCTTCAAACATCTCCTGTCCATAGTGAAAAACCATAGTTGACGGATCCATAACCAAAGGTTGATATGGCATAATTTTCGGATCATACCATCCTTTACCTTCCTCGTATTCCATCATAAACATATGGTCTGTAAATACTTGGCCGAACCCTAAATCTTCTGGTGCTGGGATTGCCTTTAATTCTTTTGCTAAGCTTGTCGTAATATTCAATCTTCTACCCTCCGGTTTCTTCGTTTTATTAATGCCCATGAATGAAAATATGGAAATTGTTAATCTTTAGGTCAGTATTGCCGAAATAATCTATATCGCCGGCTAAGATGTTGGTGTCAAAAGGTTTAGTTAAATAAAATTCAATCAAGATATGGTATTTGGATGTGTCAACCAAATATTATATCTTGATTGAATTTCTGAGAAACCTGCTTTTGACCCTCACATCATGATTATTATAGCAAATCATTATGTGGAAAACAAGACTTTTTGTACAATAAAATACATATTTGTGCGTGATAACGCACATTTTTTCGAAAATAGTCAAAGCTTTTCACATTTTCTTTAATTCTGTTCACAATTATGTTATAATTAGTTCATAATTTAGTTGCATTTTGAAAGGAGGACTAGGAGTGGATACTATGGGTTCAAACCAACATTTTATGGAAAAACGCTTGGGACCTGATTTTCTTGTTTATTGGATACGCATATCCAGTTTTATAGTATGGCTCATTCTTGGGGTATTCTTCTTCATAACAGATTTAGCAAAGCCGCAACAGACGACATTATTCGATCGGCTATTCGATGTGTCGCGAAGGACTGTCTGGGATCAAAACCTAATGATGATTTCTTTTATTGTGGCAGTTATCTTATTCTTTTTCTCATTGTTGTCATTAATCGTTAATACCAAGCGATTAAAGAGAAGAAGTGACCATATCAGTATTTCATTAGTTATTTCTTTGATCGTTTCAACATTAAGTATTTTATTATACCTAGCCTATGCTTTGACTAACATTAATGCTTTATATTGACCATCATGATTAATTACTATACTCTGCTCATAAAAAAAAGGAGTTCTTGCCCTTCCTGTCAATCCTGACAGATTAGCAAAACTCCTTTTATTATGAGCAGATTATAACATATTTAGTAATTCATTAGCCACAACAACCTTGTTACGGCCACTTTCTTTGCCAAACTTCAAGGCATCTTCCGTCATCTTCATAACCATATCGACAGACATAGGTTGGTTATAGGTCATCAGACCAAAGGTCATGGTTACCTTGATATCCTTATCAGCAAAAGATTTCTGTTCAATAATTGACCTTGCTCTTTCTGCAAAAAACTTTCCACCATCAATATCTGTATCAGGAAGGACAATCATAAATGTGTCCCCTGAAAAACGGGCAATAACATCCTGATTTCGTTTATTCTTAGTGATTGCTCCGGCTAGTTCTTTAAGAACTCTGTCTCCCATGCTGTGTCCAAATTCATTATTTATCCCTTTGAAGCCGTCCACATTACATAGAATCACTGATGACAGCAACTCCTTGCGGTTAAATCTTGAAACAGCCATTTCCAGCTGCTCCAAAGCATATGTCCTATTATAAAGGCCGGTTACAGAATCCAATATGGCAACCCTGTTAATGGTATCTTTCAACTTTTCTATTTCTTCAAGTTTACTTTTGACATCCAACTTCAGGCTTTTCACTTCTTCATAGATGGCTGTCATGGCCAGGTTCTTCTTTTCAAGTTCCTTGTTTCGGTGACCCAGCTCAACCAAATGCTCACAACGAATGAGCAGCTCTCTTTCAGAAAAAGGCTCAGAACAAATGCTGTCCATACCAAGTTCATAATAGTTGGCAGAATCCTCGGCAGTTACCTGTCCGAACAGACCCAGTACGGGAACTTCCAGAAAGCGCTGATCCCCCCGTATATGAAGAAATATATCCCTAACATAGTCAATGGATTTTCTAAAGTCCATAACCATAATACTTGGTTTTTCATTTTCCAGGCAAAAGAGTAGTTGCTCGTAGGTCTCTGCTCCGTCTACTTCATATCCTTCGTCTTCAAAGATTCTTGAAACCTCTTTAAGTTCTTCTTGATTATCGTTAACCAAAAGAACCATGAATCTCTCTTCAAATACCATCTAGGGACCACCTTTCTTCTATCTGCCAATCTATAGGTTTACATTTATTATCACTTAAAATCCTGTTAATTGCTGAAAATGGTTTGGAACCGAAAAAACCACGTCTTGCTGACAAGGGGCTGGGATGTGCCGACTCAATAATAAAATGCACCTTACCATCAATAAGATGCTTCTTACTCCTGGCATAATTCCCCCAGAGTAAAAAGATAAGAGGGTCTTGTCTATTATTAAGGGCAGAAATCACTCCATCAGTAAAATCCTGCCATCCAAACTTTGAATGTGAACCAGCATCATGAGCCCTAACAGTCAGAACTGCATTCATCATTAAGACACCTTGGTCCGCCCACTTCTTAAGATAACCGTGATTAGGGATTTGACACCCCAGATCCTCCTGAAGTTCTTTGTAGATATTGCGAAGACTGGGAGGGATTTTAACACCAGGAAGAACCGAAAAGCTTAATCCATGGGCCTGGTGGTCATCATGGTAAGGATCTTGTCCCAATATAACTACCTTGACATCTTCGTAGGAGGTATATTTAAAGGCATTAAAAACATCCTCTTCCGGTGGAAACACCTGACTCTTTTCCCGCTCCTCATCCACAGCTTCCATAAGCTTCTTAAAGTAGGGTTGGCTTATCTCATGATGAAGTTGTTCCATCCAGCTTCCCGGCAAATCAATCAGCATCTTTTTCAGCTTCCAACTTATCAATCCCCGCCTTAATACGGTTAATTGATTCGTCCTTTCCTAGTATATCCATAATATCAAAGGCACCACCAGGTGTTGACATTTTACCTGACAAGGCAGTTCTAAGGGGCCACAGCACCTGACCGTTCTTAAGTCCAGCTTCCTGAACAAAATCCATTACAAGACCGTGAAGATGTTCTGTCGTAAAATCCTCAGCACTTTCAAGAACAGGAAGAACAGCCTTAAGAAAATCAATAGAGTTTTCGGGATTGGTCTTCATTTTCTTATGGGTGTAAAGTCCCTTATCATAATCAGGTACGCCACCGAAGAAGTCAACCATTTCATGAATATCGTTTAAAGTCTCAAGTCTAGGTTTTGCCAAGAGGGCAATTTTCTTAAGATCAAGCTCAGCACCTCCTATGGCTTGGCTGACTTTATCTTTGACGATATCAAAAAACTTATCCTCGTCCATATGCTTAATATATTCACCATTCATCCATCTGAATTTCTTCATATCAAATACAGCTGGTGACTTGTTAATATGCTTGTAATCAAAGACCTGAATCAGTTCCTCTAAGGAGAAAATCTCCGCGTTATCACCTGAACTCCATCCAAGTAAGGCAACAAAGTTGATGATGGCTTCATTGAGGAAACCAAGTTCCAATAAATCCTCATAGGAGGCATGGCCCAGTCTTTTACTCAGTTTCTTGTGTTCCTCATCCGTAATCAAAGGACAGTGAACATAAACAGGAACATCCCAGCCAAAAGCCTCATAAAGACGGTTATACTTAGGTGATGAGGATAGATATTCATTACCTCTCACAACGTGACTGATTCCCATTAAATGATCATCAACAACATTGGCAAAGTTATAGGTTGGATAGCCGTCTGTTTTGATGAGAATCATATCTTCAAGTTCTGCATTCTTAACGGTAATATCTCCATATAGAACATCTGAAAAGGTGGTTTCACCTTCAGTGGGATTGTTTTGACGGATAACATAGGGAATACCAGCATCTAATTTTGCCTGAATGTCATCTTTAGTCAGATGGAGGCAGTGTTTATCGTAGTGATAGGTCTCCTTACGTGATTCCATATCCGACCTAAGATCTTCCAGTCTTTCTTTTGTACAGAAGCAATAGTAAGCCTCTCCTTTTTCAACCAGATCCATGGCATGTTTCAAATACAGTCCACTGGCTTGACGTTCGCTTTGAATATAGGGGCCAACGCCTCCGTCTTTATCAGGACCTTCGTCATGATTAAGACCGGCTGATTCCATTGTACGGTAAATGATATCAATAGCACCTTCCACAAAACGCTCTTGATCTGTATCCTCTATTCGCAATAAAAAATCACCATCTTCGTGCTTGGCAATTAAATAAGCATATAATGCAGTTCTAAGGTTTCCCACATGCATCTTTCCCGTTGGACTTGGTGCATAACGTGTTCTGATCTTTGACATTTTACTAACTCCTCTTTTTTGAATTGTCCCAGTCTGTTTAATAGCGGCACATAAACCGCTGAGCCTGCAAAGGACATATTTAATCATATTATACCATGAAACACTGCCTTTCTCTAGCTATTCTTTTCTGTTATAATAACCTTGAAACCACTTGAAAGGACTGGCCTATGAAAAAAAATCTCAATTTATTTACCTACTTATATATATTTGTTATTTTAAGCTTTTTTTCAGTATCTTGCAAGGTTCCTGACCCTATTATTTACCTCGACACCAATCAGATCAACCGGATTGATCTTAAAATACAAAGTGCACCTAGTTCCTGGCCCATATTGGGTGATACTGTTTCTTATGAAAAAGATGATGCTTGCGATACGGATGCCTATGTTTTTTTTGCCGGATTAATTGATAATCTGGAAAGGGATTATTTTGAATGCCGTAGGGATAGGATACCTCTTAAGACTCCCAATGACCAGGTGGCTACCTTAAAGGATGAACTTCAAATACAGCTTACAACTATTGCCACAGGGTCCAGTGATGAGGAGGCACAAACCTACTCTCTACATATTGATACTGGAAACAACAAGGCCTATATCACTAATAGTCTTCATTCCTATGAGCTGAATGATCAGACTGTACAACGGCTACTCAATTCATCCATATTACCTTTAAGCAAAACCCTGACATACTCCGGCCCTGATTTCGTCTTAAGCCAAGACCAGGAGTTTCTATCGATTCATGGCCAAATAACAGAGGTCACATCAGTTATTGAAGAAAGACAAGTATCTTTTAAGAAGGTATATACAGACTATGATTCTTCTAGAATCCCCTCTGACCTTTCCCTTACAGGTCTTATAAGTGGAGATGAGACACTTGTTTTAACAAACCTTTCGATCACCTATACTCCTTTGGATTTCACTTGGGATGATCTTGCTTCAAAAGACAAGACCGCATTAACGAAGGCCAATATATCATGGTCTATTAAGGATTCTACTCTAGACCATGGTCTTATCATAATTGATGAAGAAGGCCTGAAGCGTCTGGAGTTTTATCCTCCTCCAATTGATGGCTCCTATCGGCTGGATATACTTTTTGACTATACATCCAATACTGAGGATCGAAATAATTCAGGGACTGGTCGTGTTTCATCTTACATTGAAGTTACCAGCCAAGCTGATTTCACCTTAAATCAAGAGTCTTATATGCCAGGAGACCTAATCGTCATTACCGGTCATGGCTTATCCAAACCAGAAACGTTGTCTCTTGACACCAATATCTATAATCTGGGGGTCACATTTCTTCCTGATGGCAGCAATCACTATCTTCTTTTACCGATTATGAGTAAAACAACCCCTGGTGAATATTACGTAACGATTATGGACGAAACCGGTTCTGCTATTAAAACATTGATCATTCCTGTTATTGAAAAAGAATTTGCAACCCAATACCTGGAAACCTCCTCTTCAACTGAGAGTTTGAGAAATGATGCTGCATATGATCAGCTAAATGAAGCCTTTGCCAGAGGTCGAGACGGTCTCAGCCTAAGTAAACTTTGGGAAGGTCCATTTATACAACCAGTTATAGGTGGACGTATATCTACGGAATATGGAGAAATAAGATACACCAATGATAACATTGTAGCCTCAAGACACTCCGGTATAGACTTTGCCCTGCCTACCGGAACTCCTGTTTATGCTACACAGAACGGCATAGTCACCCTAGCTGAGGAGTTGACGATTACCGGCAACACCCTTTTCATTGACCATGGTTTTGGTTTAATCAGTCAATGTTACCATTTGGACAAAATATATGTTGAAGCCGGTCAAGAGGTAAAAGCTGGAGATCTTGTAGCTGAAATCGGAACAACCGGCTACTCAACTGGCCCCCACCTTCACTTTTCCATGTATTTCTCCGGTGTCTATATTAATCCATGGAACTTCTTCGACAACCAGCCTTTTTAGCCTGATTAATAGCCCGATTAATAGCCTGCATAATATAATTGTCTACTCAGTACAAAAAAAGCTGAATCATATAAGGGAAATAACCCTATTTTGATTCAGCTTATTCTATGCTTTTATACTTGTAAACTTATATTTCTTGTCTTTACTTTGATATTTCTCTTTTCGGAAATATTTTGCCTAATTCATTGATTCGAGCAGGACAACAGCATGTGCTGAAATTCCTTCCTCACTTCCTGTAAAGCCTAACTTTTCTTCAGTGGTTGCTTTGACATTCACCTGATTCATAGGACAGTGTAGATACTCAGCAATGCATTGTTTCATATCCTCTATATGAGGAGCCATTTTAGGTTTTTGAGCTATGACAGTACAGTCCAAATTACCGACTTTATAGCCGGCCTCATCCATCATATCATAGACCCTGCCAAGTAAAATTTTGCTGTCAATATCCTTAAATTCTGAACTCTGATCCGAAAAATGTTTACCAATATCTCCAAGGGCCAAGGCTCCAAGTATAGCGTCCATGACAGCATGTAAAAGGACATCAGCGTCAGAATGACCCAAAAGTCCAAGTCTGTGTTCAATTTTGATACCACCGATGATCAGGTCACGACCTTCAACCAACCGATGCACATCGTATCCATGTCCTATTCGCATCATATTCCTTACTTTTTCTTTTTGTCTGAATAATTATAGTTGTAGTAATAATAGCCTTTTTTACCGATTTTAGCCTTAGTAAGTACTGTTCCGATAATGTTGGCGTGGACTTTGTCTAATGCTTTTTTGGCTGTAACTATTGCATCTACGTGGGTTTCATTGGATGCAACTGCAAGAACGACGCCATCTACAATTTTAGATAATATCGTAGCATCTGTTACTGAAAGAATTGGTGGAGAGTCAATTATAACATAATCGTACTTATCCCTTAAGTCGTGTAAAAGCTTTTCCATTTTTTTGGAATCCAAAAGTTCTGAAGGCATTGGCGGAATAACGCCACTGGAAACAATGTCTAAACCTTCAACCAAACCACTATGATGCACAACGCTTGTAAGGGGCTCATCTTTTGTCAACAAGTCAGACAAGCCAGTCGAATTATCTACAGCAAACAATTTGTGAAGTTTTGGCCTTCTAAGGTCGCAGTCTAGAACCATTACTTTGTGATGACTTTGAGCCATTGTAATAGCTAAATTTGCTGCTGTTGTAGACTTACCCTCACTCATTCTAGAACTAGTTACCAATATAACTTTATGCTTCTTATCTACACCAGTATAGCCAATATTTGTTCTTAACATTCTATAAGCTTCTGAATCAGGAGCTTTTGGATTATGATATGTAATCAGTGATTTATCCATTAATTAGCCTCCTTATATTTTGGAATGACACCTAAAACAGGTACACCCAATTTCTTCTCGAGTTGCTCTTCTTTCTTGATTGTATTATCAATCAAATGCAGAATAAAAATAACAAACAAGGCAAGCATTCCACCTAGAACGACAGCAATAGCTACATTCATCACCTTACTCGGTGCAATAGGACTAATCGGTGTAATAGCTGCATCAACGATCTGCACATTCTTAATACCAATGATTTCCTGAACTGAATCGACTAGTACTTCAGCCAGCTTATTCGTTATGGCTTGTGCAACTTCAGGAGTTGTATCCACATATATGATATTGATAAATCTAGAATCGCTTATGGTTTCAACCGAAAGATTATCAACTAATTGACTTGTCGTAATATTCAGTCCCAGTTCTTGTATAACTTCTTCGGTAACTAGACGAGTCTTTAATAACTCTCTATAATCCACAACAAGTTTATTATCCAATTGAAGCTCACCTAAACTTATCTCGCCTAATAAGTCGGCCTCCTTACCAATAAACAATTTTGATTTTGCTTCATAGGTTGGTGTAATATAATTATCTGTCACATAATATGATGTACCACCTGCAATTACAACGAAAAGCAGAATAAGCCACCACTTTTTTAGAACAATCCCAACCAGTTCTAATAGGTCAATTTCTTGGTATTCCTCTCCCATTAGTACTCTCCTTTCAACTTTAGTTTTAGTCGTCTCATGTTATAATTTTTATAGTATATTGTATCATATAATCCGACCATCTGATGTCCTTGCAACAAATAGTCAGGATTTCTTCTAAATAATAAATTAGCCCCTTCTTCACCAAGGGTTTTCGCACAATAATCATAAGCTTTATCCAACACAGGTCGTCTTCTATTGCTTCTATGACCATCTGAAGAGATAATATGAACCATGCCTCTACTCATAAGTTTATGAGCAGCTTTGTAATGTTCTTCATATTCTTTTTTCAACAAACTAGATCCATTTATCTGAAAACAATAACCTTTCTCAATCCATCTTTTTACTCTCTGGAAATCGGACAGAACAATATCCAACCGTTCAACATGGGCGATAAGAATCTGTTTTCCATTATTCACGATAATATCCATTAATTCTTCAGCCTGGCTCATTTTCATAAAGCTAGAAATTTCAACAAGCACATAATTCGAATCACCCAATGTATTAACCATACCCGATTCGATATCTTTAATACTCTCTGCTGTCAAAAACAATTCATTACCTTTGACAATTTCAAGTTGGATATGATTAGAACTGCAATAAGAATTCAGTTCTTCTAATCTCACTTTGTAAATATGCAAATCATAGGGAAAAGTATCTCGCATATAATGTGAAGTTGCAACCATCTTTCTAGTTCCAGTATTAAATGCCATTTGAATCATTTCGACTGATTCTTCAAAATCTCTAGCTCCATCATCAACACCATATACAATATGTGTATGTATATCTATCATTAATTCATCAATCCTATATATTTTTCAACGAGTTCCATAGCTTTTTCAATTTCTTCATCCGTTAAAATTCCCTCTAAATATTGCATAGCCTCTTCTCTTTCTTCATCAGTAAGACCACCTTCAGCTAATCCAAATAAATAAACAGTATCCAATTGATTATAGATATTTGCACCTATAACCAAATCCTGATCATTAATCTCGCTTCTATTATCCTGGATCACTTCATCTAACCATTCATCCTTAATATAATTTTCCTTATCGGATTCTCCGGAGATATTTTCTTCAACAGGCTCCATCGAATCAGAACCAGGACCTTCCGAAGCATCTGCCCCATTTACCATAGTTTCAGTATTGACATCTTCTGTTGAATTTTTATCATCATCACTTGGATTTTCAGCAGAATTATCAACTAAGCCTTCTTGTTCTTCCTGACTGGATTCTTCAATGATAGCTGGTTCTTCAGCTTGACTGGTAAGTTGGTTTCCCGATCCGGATTCACTATTATTGTCATCTTTCAAAACATCAGGATTATCGTCTTCATCTAATACCTGTTCTTCACTATTAGCAGCAATATCTTCATCCTTTGTCTGGTCAGTATCAGACTCTGCTTCTTGCTCAATATTGATTTCTGCTTCTATGTTTTCGACAGATTGACTGCCCCCATTAATGATAGCTTCTGTTTCTTCATTGCTATCTAAACTTTTTTTGACAGTATCACTAGGTACATATTCATTATCCATTACAGTCTCATCTACTGGGTCTTTGAATCCACCTGTTATTAACACAACCAAAATAATCACAAGTAAAACAGCACTGAAAACAGTCCCATACCTAAATATGGAAAGCTTAAGCCTTTTGTTTAGTTTTTTCTTCTTTCTTGAACTTCTTCGTGAACGACTGGCCATCTACTCTCTCCCACTAATCATTCCACTCTTCCTCGTGCACAACCAATCTATATAAAATCTCAAGCTGTGCATTTACAAAACATAAAACTATTATACTAGAGAAACGCCCAATCCACAAGCTAATTTACCTGAATTTATAGTTTCATCAACATATTTTCAGACAAGAAGAATATTTTTTTTGCATATAACTCCCATGGATATTTATTCTTATAAAACATTTAATATTGAATAATTAGTCCCATTGTTCTCATCCATCCTTTGAGCTATACTTTTCTTAGTAACTATATGAATCAGAAACATTTATTAGTGCATTGGAAAGGAAGTAAAGGATGGCAGGAAAATTTGAAGTTTACAAAGACAAAAGTGACAAATATCGTTTTCGTTTAAAAGCAAGCAATGGCCAGGTAATTGCCAGCGGTCAAGGTTATGCATCGAAAGAATCCTGTATGAAAGGGATTGAATCCGTTAAGAAAAACGCAGCAGAATCACCTGTTGTTGAAGTAGAAGAATAAGCTTAAAGAGTCTTAAATCTGTCGATTTACGACTCCTTGATACACCCAGGAGGTAACATGAAAGAACTTATTTCAAAGTTAGTCAACCAGGCTGATATTGATGAGGCAACTGCCAAGAAAGTTATAAGTGTCCTTAAAGACTTTCTAGACGACAAACTTCCAGGCCCTATCGTCGATCAAGTCAGCAAAGTTCTAGACGGCATCGATGCCGACGACATGGATAACGCCCTAGATTCAATAAAAGGCCTTTTTGGCAAGTAAATCAAACATCCAAAAGAGAGTTAGATCATTAAAATACTTAATGACATAACTCTCTTTTTTATTACACTTAAATAAAACTTAACGATATCAACCTTTTCACAAATTTCGACATTAAAAGCATTTGAGGCGTTTTACAGCCTATGACCTTCGCATAATATATCCCATCTATTCAACCTTAAGCCACATAGCATTTCTAGACCACTTGTTTCTAATAATGCTCAACCTTCTTCCATTTCAATTAAGCAGCCCCATAGGCCTAAGCCATCCGAACGGCTTCACGAAGTGCGCAAGAGAGGAGGGCTTAGGCCTATGGGGCAACTCAATCTGAATTCACCAAAAAAGCTGAACACTAATCAAGAATCAGTGTCCAGCTCTAAAAATGCTCATATCATCAAAAGGTTCATACTCGGTAAGATTTAAAGCTCAACATAATTATATTGAACCCCCAACCGTTCAAAAACATCCTTCTCCCTATGATGACAGGTTAAAATAATAATCTGTCTGGAAAGTCCGGCCAGCTGTTCCAACATCTGAACCAATCTGCCTCCATCATAATGAACGAAACTGTCATCGAGTATTAGTGGGATGTTGATGTTATCGGCCATCGCATCAATTAAACCAATCCGTAGGGCAAAATAGATTTGATCAATAGTACCCTGACTAAGGCTTTCAATCTCTACAAACTCATCTGTCAAAAGGTCTTTAACCCGTAGATGAATAGCCTCATCAAAGGTTACTTCATATTTATCTCCTATGACATGGTGGAGAATTTCATGAAGCCTGTCTAGAAGAGCGAAAGTGAACTTGCTTTTTATTTTGCCAGCTGCGCTTTTTAATAAGTCCAATGAGGATTCATAAAGGTCAATTTCCTGGTCCTTAACCTGAAGTTTATCTGCAATCTCTTCAAAAGTTTTAAGTGCCAGGGAATAAGGTTGGTGAAGTTTTTCAAAGTGTTCAGATTCAGCAGCCAGACGTTTGCATTTAAGCATTAAATCTTCATAGTAGGTCATTTTATCAAGCTTAACCTTCTTAAGATTTTCCAACTCTTTTTCCATATTGTCAAAATCGGCAATACTAATCTTATCGGTTTCAACCTGGTCTAGGGGTGAGAAGCCTTGATCTTCCATTAGCTCCTCTTTGTCAGACACGAGCTTCTTCAGCATCTCCTGATTCTTTGTCAATTCATCCCGGTACTCCTGATACTGCTCCAGGCTCCTTATAGATTCCAAGACATCTGCGTTCTCCAATTTTCTTTCCATGTCACTGAGTTCTTCTGACATTTTTCTGGAGGACTCTTCAAAATCCTTTTCGGTAGTAAGCTTTTTCTTATATTCATTAAATTGATTAAGACGTAAATTTAACAAGGCTTGGATATCATCAGCATCATCCAAGGGGTCACTGATAAACTCAAGCTGCTTACGGATGTCATCCAGTTTCGACTCGATTTTTTCCACAACCGTCTCTCTTCTGGCCATATTGTTGTTCAAATTGCTTTTTATGTCAATACGGCTTCTTAGATCTGTCTTCTTCTCCTCATAAAGAGCGACAAATTCGCTTTCTGAATGAACACCAAAACGTTCGATAATATCATCCAGCTGTTCAGTGGCCTTTGCTAATCTGGTATTGGTTTTACGCACTTCATCATGAATATTCTTCAGTTGAAATTCAAGTCCGATATGCTCTTTTTCCATATTTTTTCTGACAAAATACAAGATGACAACACCAATCACCAAGGCCATAATGACAAAGAAAATCCAAAAAGCCCAGGTTGGACGGGCAAACATAGCTAAAGTTAATAGGGCTATAGCGATTTGCATGGACAGGGAGGCAATTCTTGTATTGGAAAGTTGATTATCCTTGTCTACCATTTGTTCTTCTAGAGAGATGACAGAGGTAATGTTTTCTTTTTCTTCCTCGATTCGATGTTTCCAAGAGCTTGTGTTTAAAAACCGTTGGTAGTGTTCATCGATGAGTCTTTCTTCTCCCTGAAAATCAAAATCATCCTTATAATCCGGTTGTAGAGCAAGCATTTCCTTCATCAGACTCCCTGTATCCTCTTCAATAGTTTTTAACTGTTGCTCAAGGAGTGAAAGGGCTTCGACTTTTTCAGCTACACGGTCAAATTTATCTTGATTACCGTAGAATTCAAGTTCCTGGGGACTAAACAAACTTTTATTATAGGTTACTTCCTGGTTAATAGCCTGGAGTTTTTCCTGAAGCTCATTAAGGTCTGCACTCATAGCATGACGATTCTCTTTGTTTCGGAGATAAAATTCTACGTCTTTTACACTGATGTCCTCATAGGGTTTCAGTTCATCCAGTTTCATTTGTATTTCACTGAGTTGATTGTTGATCTTATGTAGGCGCTTGCTTTTCTTAAGTTGATCAACAACCTGGAGTTTGCTCAGGTCTTCATTAAGAGCGTCTATTTCTTCTTGAACCAAAGCTGCCTTTTGAGCATGCTTCATATAATCAATGGTCACCTTCTTATGAGAAGTTTGCTTGATTTCTATATCTCTTAGAAGTTCCTGGTAATGCTTGTAAGAAGCCTGCAGCGTTATATACTCAGCATCATTCTTAGCACTCAAAATCTTCTTTTCAATACGCTCAAGAGAATCATTATATGAAATTGTACCGCTATTGGTGGCTTTGATGTTCATGATACGCTCTTGAACCTCATCAAGCATGCCTCTGCCTGTCTTAGCCGAAATATCAGTAATTCCAAGAACTCTAAGCATTTTATGCTCATTGCTTTTGATAATTTCATTATCAGGAGTTTGTCTATAGGGACCGATCCGATTGCCTTCCAAAAAAACTTTTATTCCTTTGGGCTTAAGAAAGTCTCTTTCAATGTGAAAACTATGGTCACCATCAACAAAATCCAGGTCACCTGCAAAAACCTCTTTATTTCCCCAGGGCTTATAACGTTTATAACGGTTCTCATCAACATCTAATCCGAATTGATAGGAGTTCAAATCATAAAGCATGGTTTCAATGAAGCCATGGATAGTCGATTTACCTTTTTCATTATCTCCATAAAGAATATTAATGCCTTGGGTAAACTCAAAGCGACGATCTGTGTATTTTCCAAATCCACCTAAATATATTCCTCTTATGTACAAATCGTCACCTCCTCTTCATCGCATCAAGACCTATAGATGTAAGTTCTTTTTTTTGTTGAGCAGCGAATGATGAATCCAGTACCTCCGATATGTAAATACCCATTAAGTCTTGTTTGTGATGCTCTAGCTCTTCAGAAAGTTCAGCTCTTAACTGGTCTTCTTCATAAGACGTCTCTTCCTCAACCTGCATAGTCTCTTCACCAAAAGAAATAATTGTCTTATCTTCGGTCAAAAAATCCAAATCATTTAGTCTCAAAAATAAGCGGATATGCTCATTCTCCATGGGTTTATATAAGGACTCATTTTTTACATCCAAAATTTCGCCAGATAAGGTATCTATGTCCTGAATATAAATAGGTCCTTCAATACCACCAAGGAAATTCATAAATTTAAGGACACTGCCTATACTAATATCTTTGTCATAAAAGGTTTCGCCTATGAATACGACAGGTTGACCTTGTTCTTTGGAGATTTCCTCCATCAACCAATCGTATCGTTTATGTGTATCAATGGATTTATTAATATGAAGATCTTTGATTAGCATATTATCGATTCAGTCAGTGGAGAATCCTCCATTATTGACTATCTCCTTTCAATGATCTGATATTCCTGTCAACAATTTCCCTTCGTCTATTACTACTTTAATAGATTACAATAAGTGGTAATATATACCATTCTATCATTTACAGAGAATTGATACAATGTTTAGTGTGATTCTATATATTCATTGGCCACGTCCAGTCCAGACCCAGTCAAGCCAAATTCAATGGCCTTCATATAGAATTTTTTGGCCTCACTGACTTCATCGACCTGATAGTGAGCATAGTTGGCACCTAGACCATAGTATCCTTGATAAGTGTCTGGAGCTGCATCTACATACTTCTCAAAAATACGTATACTGTCAGTGAAACGTTGATTATTGTAATAGGACCACCCTAATTTTCCTAATATGATTGTATCATCCGATTTCAGGGCGATATATTTTTCATAATAGAACACGGAATTCTCAAAATCGTTCATATCTGTATAAATATCTCCTAAGGCTTTAAGCGCCTGTAAATGGTTAGGCACCTCATCTAAAACCTTAAGATATTCTGTAATAGCCAACTGATTATTGCCCACATTTAGGGCAGCCTCAGCCCTTTCAAGATAATCACTGACATCTGCCATATCTAGGGTTACCGTTTGACTTTCCTGTAGCCATCCAACCTGGCCACCAAGAAATTCTGTTACAAACCGGACAGGAACATAGGATCTTGAATCTTTAATAGTAACCGGTATGTCCATTGTTCTTATACTTCCGTTTACCATGACATCCATACTTCCCACTTGTAAAAGAAGCTCTGTATCATAACGTTGAATGGAGATAGAAGATGTTTGGGCATCCCAACCCACTCTAGCGCCTAAAGCTTCCGTTATACCCCGTAATGGAACCAAGGTTCTATTATATTCACTGTTCAAATAAGGCTCTGTATCGAAAAACAGTTCCCTGCCATTCAGTTCAATTTTAATAGGAGCCTTGTTCAATTCTTTAATAACCACAATATTACTTAAATCTCTGCCGGGCTCAAAGACATATTGTCCCCCAATGATCAGACCACTTGAAGCTCCTCCATCAAGGTTTAAAGCCTCAACCATTCCTAGGTTCAAAGCAATCTCTGCCAGTTCAAACACAGAAACTTCTGAAATAACTGCCATCCCTAACCTTCCTTGGCCATCTACACCAATGAGACTACGGGTTGATTGACTTTCATTGATTTTTGATTCCGTAAAACCTTCACTCACAGGATCAACAACAATCTGGCCATCTCTAACCAAGGTTGGGCCTGCTCCTACCATGGTTCGAATGGAGTCAAAATTAATCTTTTCTCCAATATAGGAGGAATTCTCTACATCGTTTTCATAATACTCTATGTCATAAGCAGCTTGAATACCTATTTCAAACTTATCAATCATGGATTGATCCTTGGTTAACAAAAGAAAACCATCATCTGGAATTTGAAAAGTTCCTCTTTCTATGGCAATTACATAACCTTTGTCCACTTGAATTGCAGTAAACTCATGTTCAGGCATAGGCCCCTTATAATATTTATCAAAAATCATAACTGCATCACTGGAATCATACCAATGATTAATATTCCAGGCATACCAATTATTAGGCCATTCCCATTGGCCATTAAGTCCTCCGACTATTTTTCCATATATATCACCTGTTACAAAGTTGTTGTCCTTGTCCACCATAAAAACCGAACCTGTGTTGGCTATATGTTTAAGGCGGCCGTCACTGTATAGAGTACCTTGGGCCTGCATATCAGTATATGCACTAAAAAAGCTTCCGTTTATAGCTGCTATAGCTTGTCCATCTGAATCATTACTGGACTCATAAATAGTCATCATCTCATCAACCTGCCCAAGACCTCCACCAGCAAGTACAGATTCAACCCGAATTTTCTCATTTGTCAAATCAGTCCAAATAACCCTGACACTCTTGACCTGATCCCCATATTCAACAGTCCTGACTTCCTCCTCAGCTTGACCAAGAATGACTGTCGTCCCCAAGATCATAAAAATAATTAGAAACATCAATCCTTTTTTCATACACGACCCCTTTCCAACTCTCCTATATTACTTTCAGTTTACCCAAAAGAATAAAATATTTCAAGTAAGATATATAAAGACCCTTAAATAACTCTAGTTCAGTCATTTAATTATAACTCTCACTAATTCAAGACCTTATACATATTTAAATTCCTTCAGAAACTAAAGCCTTAGCCAGCTATTATTGTCTTTACTAAACAGCAGAAATGGGGAGACAAGCCCTTTGGACCGGCTTCACGAAGTGCGCAAGGGCCAAAGGGCTTGCCTCCCCATTTCAACTCATTAAGTCAAAAAGACAAAAAAAGCTGCTGCACCGACTTTAAGTCAGCACAACAGCATTTTAAATCCAAATCTTTATTCAGTTGGCGCATCACCTTCAGCACCGAAAACAATAACATCTGTATCTATTAATTCTTTTTCTTCAATTCTGTACAACATAACTGCAACTTCTGCTCTGGTAGCATGATCTGCAAATCCAAAGACCATTTGACCGTCAACCTCTTTACCGGTTACAATACCGTACTTAACAGCCATTGCACATCCTTGTTTAGCCCATTCAGAAACTTGATCTGCATCAGCAAAAACAGAAAGGAGCTCATCGTATTCAGATTCATCAGGCACTTCGACACCAAAGTCAATGAGGACTCTGGAAATCATAGTTGCAATCTGCTCTTTAGTGATTTTGGCGCCTGGAGCGTATTTGTCATTACCAACACCTTTAACATATCCAGCTCTGTAAGCAGCTTCAACTTCAGCAGCGAACCAATCAGATTTTAATATATCTAAGAAAGTAGGCAAGAACTCGGTCGGCTCTTCTGCCTTGAACATACGTGTTAACATAGCTGCAAATTCAGCTCTGGTTATAGATCCAGATGGATCAAAAGCTTCATTGCCTTTACCATTGATAATGCTAGCAATAAACAATTGACGAACTGCTTTTGCTGCCCAACTGTAATTACCCATATCTTTGAACAAGAAATTGGCAAGTGGGACTGGAATAATTAAACTTTCAGCGATTTCTTCATCTTCACCAAGGTCAGTTCCACCTGTACCGCCTGTTCCACCTGTGCCTCCAGTATTACCTGTTCCACCGGTACCACCTGTATTGTCATCTCCACCGGCATTGTCGCCTCCACCTGTGGTATCATCATCTTCAAGAAGCCCGATACGAATAAATCCGTAACTATTTAAATAATCAAATACTCTTTCTTGATCGCGAATATTTGCGTCATTATAATAGTCAACCAACACATCAATTCCATCAAGGACAGGTTCACCATTCTCAATATCATCTTCGAGTTGCATATTAGCCACAAGAACAATTAGTGGTGAAATATTACGATCTTGAGACATATTACCTGTTAATGCATCAATAACTAAGAATTTTAATGCATATTCGGTTACAGGTAGTCCTGACTCAGAAATCTGCTTAGCCAATTTAAGCATGTCGAACAGTTTGTCCATTCTGGCAAAGCCTTTATCAAGCACATCGTAGTCAACATCTCCTACAGCTGTCATGAATTCATCTTTTCGTCTTAGTAAGGCATTGTAGAAGTTCTCTTTATCTTCAGCAGAAATATCACCGTCATCTAAACCTAGATACTCTTCTAAATTAGATACAGAAAAAACTTCATACATAAAGTACTTACCAAACCCGGCAGCTGCGTCTAGGGTGGCACCAAATGACTCTAATCGATCTTGTTGTCCTGGCATCAAACCATTAAACATAGCTGTATAAGCATCTAGGAATCCCTCATAGTCATCAACTTCTCTTAATAGTAAGAGTAGATCTACAAATTCTTCCTTATTCTCGAGTTCCATACATTCATTAACAAATTCTCTGATTCTGTCTTCAGGATTAACCACATCTGCAGCACTTGCAGGTACAACCATAATACTGATTAACATCGTCAACGTAAGCATTTTTGCTAGTAACCTCTTCATCATTCATACATCCTTTCCTTAAATTATCTCTCATCCGTTAAATCATTTTCTTCTCATATGAATTTACTTATAGTAAATTATAACTAAATTGTGAACATTTTGCAAACAAATTCCTAATAAAATATGAACTAGATTTTTATTAGTCATATGCCATTTTTTAGGTCAATGTGCCTAAGAATTATTGAAAAATCTTATTTTCTATCCTTGATCACTTTTGCTGGATTGCCACCGACAATGGTCATGGGTGGTACATTCTTGGTCACAATTGCCCCTGCTCCAACAATTGCGCCATTCCCTATTGATACACCTGGTAATATAAGCGCTCTACGGCCAATCCATACGTCATCTCCTATAGTTACAGGTTTCGTCGGCGTATCTCCCTGTTCAATCATAGGCAAAGTTAAATTGTCGTATGCATGACCTTTTGTATAAATAATGACTTCTGGCGCCATCATTACGTCGTTTCCGATAGTAACTTTTCCGTGAACCTCACATTTTATACCTATTCCAGACCGGTCTCCCAAAGTCAACCCCGGCGTAAAGTATGCACCTTTTTCAATATTGACATTACTTCCAACAGCTGCTGCTATCTTGCCGGCAAAATAACCTCTTATGTTTCTGGCAAATGGCATAATAGCCGATTCGGGTAAATTTTTCGCCAGAAGAACATATAATAAATACCATAATTTATTCTTGGTGTTCCACATTACAGATAAACATATCAAATTCTTTTATTGATATTCTCCTTCCCCTTATATATCGGCAAAGCCAAATCTTTTATACTTGTTAACAAATTATGAACAACTACTTGTATTATACACTATCAATTCAAAAAACTAAAGGATATTTCACAAAAAAATCACTTTTTTATAGGTCTTATTAACTAATCGAATAGAACTTTAATCTCAGAATCCTCCTTTTATCCACCTCATCTAAAACAGTCTTTCTCACTTGGGAATAAAAAAAACATATGATATAATAGACTTAATAACAATTCTCAATTACAACGCGAAAGGAGAGACCGGCAAGCCGGCTATACTATGCATATATATACAAGAAATGGTGATTTTGGTTTCACCACAACCTTAGATGGGACAAAAATATCAAAAAGTCATCCCCGACTTCAATTACAAGGAGGCATCGATGAGATAAACAGCCAAATCGGCTATCTCCGAAGCTTGATTCATAATAACCTGGTATCTTATCCAAAACTTAAATCAGTCGATTTATCTCTTAAAGAGATTCAGTACCTCCTCTTTAAACTGGGTACTACAGTCACCTCCAACTTCACAATCCCCTATATAAGGGAAGATCATATCAAGACTTTAGAATCCAACATCGACCTCATGGCAGATGAAACCGGCCGCTTAAAATCTTTTATCTACCTATCAGGACACGAAACCGCCTCATATTGCCACGTCCTAAGATCAACAACCAGACGTATAGAACGGGATTTTGTCACCTTAATCACCCATATCCACCAAGGTAAGGACTCCACTTCCACCTTCGATGAAAACTGGGTACCCCTTGAGTATAAATTCATCAACCGATTAGCCGACTACTTCTTTCAAACAGCCAGATACCTCAATTACGTCACAACAACCCCCGAAGAAGAAATCCACTAATCCAACACCCAAACTCCATAAACCAACCCATTCAGTGGAAGATGCCAATACACAAAAAGGCAACTTCCACTTATTACGTCTATACACGACACATCCATAATTTTACACCAAACCAAAGGGCATCAATAAACCATAAACCTTATATGCGCTGTATTGCATAGATCCCCCACCAGGATGTGTTCAATCACTTGTCTGTGATGGTAAATTTCCATGTTCACTATAAAGCAGAAAGATAGAGTCACCCATCTGACCGGCTTCACGAAGTGCGCAAGGGCAGATGGGGTGGCTCTATCTTTCAACTCTTATTGATCAACAAAAAAGGCCATTCACCAACAAAAGTCAATGAACAGCCATCCCAATACTCTCTATGCAATCCCAGCCATATCCCTCTTAGATTTCAAATACTGATATCCATACACAGCCCCAAGTAGAACCAATCCTATCAGGTCTGTCTGAATACCTGCCACAAGCAGCATAAGGGCTGCTGCAAATAACACGATTCTCTCTATAATAGATGCAGACGTTCTTAAGAAACCGATCATACCGGCGCCTAAGGCTACAATCCCAATTACAGCCGTTATAATAACCAAAACCCCTTGGCCAATATTAACGTCCTGCAAAAGGAGAACCGGATTATATACAAAAACGAAGGGAACCACAAAACCGGCAATAGCAAGTTTTACTGCTGTAAAGCCAGTCTTAAAGGGGTTGGATCCCGCTATCCCTGCCCCTGCATAGGCTGCCAGGGCAACCGGTGGAGTCAAGTCAGCAACTACGCCAAAGTAGAGAACAAACATATGGGCTGCCAACGCCGGTACTCCCAATTTAGTAAGGGCTGGCGATGCAATCATGGCTAATATAATGTAAGTCGCCGTCGTTGGTATTCCTGAACCAAGAATAGTACAGGCAACCATCGTAAAGAACAAGGTGAAGAATAAAAGCACATTATCAGTTCCCATAAAGGCCAAACCGATACCGGTAAGGAAGTCAACAATGCTTTGGGCAAGGTTAATGGTCATACCTGCAAAAGTCAGTCCCAAACCGGTAAGTGTTGATGTACCGACAATAAAACCAACAGCTGCACAGGATGCCGTTACGCCTAAGGCTGATTTTGCACCGTTTTCAAAGGCAAACTTAAAGTCACCCAGCGCTTTCATCAAACCAAATCCTATGGAATGTTCTTTTCTATTCTCAATCATCAAACGAATCAAGTGAATAATGATAGAAGAAACTACACCCAAAAATCCTGCGCTTAGGGGTGTATAACCGCCGATCAGGCGCCAGATAATGATGGCCATGGGTATGAGTAAATAACCTCTTTTTTTCAAAATATCCATTAGAACCGGAACTCTTTCCAATCCTTCCAGCTTGTTTTTGGATGCCTCAAGATGGACCATGGTTCCTACTGCTATGTAATAAAGAATGGCAGGAATTATGGCCGCTGTCAGGATCATCAAATATGGAATACCTAAGAATTCAGACATAATAAAGGCTGCCGCACCCATAACCGGCGGCATGATCTGGCCACCTGTCGAAGAAGCAGCTTCAACAGCCCCGGCGAATTGCGCCTTATAGCCACTTCGTTTCATCAAAGGAATGGTAAAAGCCCCAGTTGTTACAGTATTGGCAATAGACGATCCGTTAATCGATCCCATAAGACCGCTGGAAATAACGGCGACTTTTGCCGGTCCACCTTTTGAACGTCCTGCAATAGCTACTGCAATATCAATAAACAATTCTCCAAGTCCTGTTTTTTCAGCCAGGACACCAAAAAGGACAAAGAGGAAAACATAGGTTGCTGCAACAGCCAGAGGTGTTGAATATATCCCTTCCAAAGTAAAATACATATATGTAGATATTGCCTTGACCGAGTAACCTCTGTGGGCAAGTACTCCTGGAAGCCAGGGACCAACATATGCATAGACCAAGAAAACCACCCCAAGTATGGGTAAATCAATACCAATAACCCGACGTCCGGCTTCAAGTACCAGGACTATAGCTATAACAGCCATAATAACGTCCAGTGTCGTATATTTTCCCGCCCTGTATGCCAGCGCTTCAAAGTTGGCAATAATATACATATTGACCATCAAACCCAAGCCGGCAAGGCCTACATCAATAAAAGTAAATTTCTCACGACTTGATTTTTTGCTACCGGGAAAGAGCAAAAAGATAAGCACCATAGCAAAAGCCAGGTGAATCGTTCTCTGGTATCTGGCATTTAACAAGCCGAAACCAGATGTATATAACTGAAAAAGAGACATAGTGATAGCAATCACAGTGATAATGATGCCAAAAGTCCCCTTTAGATCCCGATAATTGGATTCCGAATCAAGGCTTTTTATTTCCTCAATATCCACTTCAAATTCTTCCATCTCCATGGATTTCTTTTCTTTCATCTAATCATCCTCTCTTTATAACGTTTTAAAACTCTTCTTAAGCAACTCCAATAAACTGATTTTTTGTATTGTAAATTCTACACTTCCCTTGCGGTCTTTTGGCCAGGTATATAATAAATATTCATGTCCCTCTATAAACAGAGTATTCATATAGGCTTCTTCCACTTGGAAGCTAAGGGACTTATAAACCCTGTCCATACCGTCAATATAGAAGTATCCGTCTTCTTCATAAAACCGACTTCCATCGTAGGCATACTCAGGAAGACCTGCACCGCTTTGGTCCTCATATCTAACCTTGTCAGCAACAAAGACAAAAGTGCCCTCCTGTTCTTCCACATGAAGGTACTCCATAAGACCTGTACGGCTGACAGAATGAATGGAATAATAGGTAAATTCCAGTTTTTCAGTAATAGGAATGACCAACCTTACCATGTCATCCTCGTCTTCAACCACCAGAGACCATTTCAGTGGCCAGGTGAAAACAAGTAGAACCAATGTTATGATTGCGAGAATTATAGCTTTGTTATTTCTTGTTTTCATCAGGAAATCACCTCGATCTATTTACTGGACACCTAACAAGACCATACTTCCATTATCACGGAAAAGGCCGAGTATCTCTACTCGGCCTTGATATTTACTAAAAATTATCTTACGCCAACTTCTTCATAATATTTTTCAGCACCTGGGTGAAGGGGAATTCCCATACCATCAAGAGCTGTATCTAAGGTAATGTCCTTACCTTTTTCGTGGGCAGATTCAATCGCTGCTCTATTTTCCCACATAGTCTTAGTCATTTCATAAACCAAATCTTCATCTACATCTGCAGAAACGACCCACATAGCCATAGTGGTTGCAGTTTGTACATCTTCATCAATACCCTTATATGTGCCGGCTGGAATAACCGTCTTGGCATAGAAAGGTGACGTTTCGATCATTTTTGCAATCTTGTCTTCTGCAATTGGTACGATTACGATTTCTCTTGCCAGGTTGACATCAGTAATACTTGATGTTGGATAACCGGCAGTTACAAAAGCAGCATCGATTTGTTTGTCCTTCAACTTTTGTGAAGCTTCTGAGAATGACAGATAATCAACATTCATATCGTCTTCTGTCATACCGTGGGCAGCCAAAATATTGGTTACGTCAAAGTGTACACCTGATCCCAACTCACCTACACAAACGTTTTTGCCGGCAAGATCTTCAACAGATGTAATACCGGATTCTTTAAGGGCAACGATTTGAATAGCCTCTGGATACAGTGATGCGATTCCTCTCAAAGAATCAATCTTGTTATCTTCAAAAGCACCTATTCCTTCATAAGCCCAGAAAGCAACGTTGTTTTGCACAAGTGCCGACTCAGTTTCACCTTCACTAATAAGGTTACAGTTTGCAACCGATGCATTACCAGCCTGTGAGTTAACTGTCAAATAATCAATATTTTCTGATAGAGTTTGAGCAATTGCTCCACCTACAGGATAGTAAGTACCACCGGTACCTCCAGTTGTAATACTCAAGAACTGCTTCTTTTCACCGCAGCCTGCAAACAAACTTGCCATTAATGCAATTACAAATAAAACGGATAATAATTTTTTCATGATTTTCCCCTTTCTCTATATAACTTCTAGTGTTCATGATGTGCTAACACTAGCCTACCAAAAAATACTACCATATTTTGCAAGTTCAATCAAGGCAACTTGCAAATCATTTTAAATTTTCGTTTTTATGAATAACTGAAATGTTTAGAATCCGCTCAATTTTATTGGTTTTAGACAAGGTTGGTTATTATTCACTAACTTTTTCATGTGTTAGCGAGGTAAAGCAAAAATGAATGTTGATATTACAAATCCGTTGTGCCAACTCATCACCTGGCAAATGCCACCCTAGCCATTCCCACATACTGATCTTTATAGGATGATGACAAAATATCCACCTGGCTCCCCTTTCTCGTGTCATAAACGAGGACCTTCGTCGATATATGTTCACCCCAAGTATCAACAGTCTCCATCAAGACTTCATCAATATATACTGACATTAAGCCTCCTGCAGGATGTTCCAAATAGGTAATTAGAGTATAGGCTTCATCTACCTTATATCTTAACAAGGCGTTTTTCTCCGTCGAAACAATCAAGTTCCCATAAGTTGAAAAATTCCCATGACTGACCGGCTCAGGACGAAAATCAAGTTGTGTCCATAAAGAAAACTCCTCACGAATTTCTTCTATTGAACCTTGCCTCTCCGTCATATCGAGGGCTTCTTGATTATTTATAATAAACTCCTCATCAATAAGTTCAATCATGTCATCAACGCTTAGAGCCTGAAATTGAAGAACTGAAGACATTTTACTAAGACTATCATGTACTATTGATTCTTCTCCATCAACTTCTAGACCATTTTCATCAGAGTTTACAAGAACCAATAGAGCATTTTCATGATCAGCCAAAACATCCACAAGCAGTTGAACTAAGTACCTGTCATCGATTGAGTGATTTTCTTCCTCAATAATAATCAAATCATATTCCTTTAACTTATTCTGCTTATAGAGCTGCCATCCCCAAAGATAGCCTCCACCATTTAAGGCGATATAATCAAGGTCTATATGACTCATTTTTTTATCAAGTCTATCCAACCACTCCGGTTCTTCCTCATATCCCATCTCATCAGTATAATCTTCATTAGCCAAAACCAGTATAGATAGTTCCTCCTTATGAGGCTCTTGATTATTAATATAGGTATCGTGAACAGATATGTTTATATGAGAAACAAGGGTGACTTGTCTAAGCCACCCATACCCAAATACTCCAAGAATTAGAAAGAGTATTCCACTGCCAATGATTAAACTGTACCGCCAGATTCTCTCTTTTTGATTCATATTATTCCTGTACTTGTCTTATTAGTTTGCGATTTTTTTGATGTCCTGAACTCTATCCTTATGACAAACCAAGAGTTTGCCTTCTGTTTGAACCACCACAATATTATCAAGACCTATAATACCAACTTCCTGGTGATCTGTGACTACTATATTATCTCTAGCATCCAATGCCTTAAGGCTGGTCGTTCTTAAAACATTACCATTGTCATCCGCTTCGATAACATCCCCAAAAGCACTAAATGATCCAATATCGTTCCATCCAAAAGAGCCTGGTATCACTTTAACCCTGTCTGTTTTCTCCATAATTCCAAAGTCAATTGAAATCTTTTCAAAATCTGGAAAATATGGTTTAGTCGCCTCTGCAAGGGCCTCTTTAGTCAATCCCTTATCGATTTCATTTTTAATTGCACATAAAGTGGTAAAATGCTTTGGCATATACTTCTCAATCTCATCAAGTATAGTAGCCGCCTCAAAAATAAACATACCGCTGTTCCAAAGATACTGGCCTGACTCCACATAAGCCTCTGCCTTATCAAGACTAGGTTTTTCAAGGAAAGCCTCAACATCCATGACTTGACCAAGATCTCCTTTTTCCCCAGTTTTAATATAGCCGTAACCGGTTTCCGGATAATCCGGCTTAATACCCAAGGTGACGATACTCTTGTTGGCAACAGCCTCTTCACAGGCAGTCTCTAAGATACTTCTAAACACTTCCCCTTGACTGATTAAATGGTCTGCAGCCAGAACGATCATACATGGATTTTCAACCTTAGAAGCCACATACATGGCCCCATAACCGACAGCCGCTGCTGTATCCTTAAAAGCAGGTTCCATAACAATATTTTCTTCTGGCAGCATTGGAAGTTCTTTTCGTATACCTTCGGCTTGCCTAATATTGGTCCCAATAAAAATACGCTCAGCAGGAATCATCGGAAGTATACGGTCTACAGTTTCTCTAATCATGGATTTATCACTGAACAGTGACAGAAGTTGTTTAGGTTTCTCCGGTGTTGACAATGGCCAAAAGCGCTCTCCTGAGCCGCCTGCCATAATATAAGCAGTTAACATATAAATCTCCCTCTCTATCTATATAGTCCAAATTAATATCACAACGATTATAGCATATTTTTAGTGGACTTTGTAAAAAAAGCTTGCCTTTATGGCAAGCTTATAAGTTCTTCGCTATTCGTTTCACTCTTTGCATGTCCAAGTATATACTGAATAAATCCATCAAGGACCAGCTCTTCTGTCTCAGGTTCAACCACTAGACCAGCCTTATTAATAAACATATCCATCAACTGGGTCATACCGTCATAATCTTCCGCAAATCCATCATACTTACTTCCTTCTTCTGAAACAGGCAACTCAACCATTACACCAAATCGTACTTTTTCGACAAAGTCATCTTCTGACTCAAATTCACTTAAGAATCCCGTATAGCGATTCCTAGATTGCCCTTCTGTATAATAAGTTTTTAAAGCCTGGGATAAAAGTAGTTCATTTTCTTTCATCGTCTTGGCAATCAAGATGCCGTCAAAATCAGCTCGCATATCTGAACCGGAAAAAGAAGAAAAATCAGAACCAAGGGTTTCCCTAACGAATTCATTAATATCACTTTCAGTGACATTTCCTGACTCATCAACATAAACACCTGTGTCCAAAACAAAAGTCTTAAGATCACCTATCCAGCTAAAAAGTGCATCATAGGCATCTTCCTCAACCTGGCTGTCTCCCGTATCTGTCAGTTCCAAATCAATAACAGCTATCATATGAATAAAATCAATCTCCTGACCCATAACCGGATCAACAAAGCTGCCTACTTGGCTTACAAGGTCTTCTGCTTCATCATACAAAACCTTATCATCCCTTTGATTCACCCCAGTCTCTGTGTTAAGAGAACCTGTATATCTGCTCCATATAAAACGGCTCAAACTCTTCAAGTCATATCCATATCTATCCTTTCTGACAAAGGCCATCACACATTGATTAATGGTATCCCTGTCATCAGTCTTCAGATATTCACCAACAAGATCTTCCAACGCTTCAATGGCCTTAAGAGTAGCCCTAGATTCATCGTCCAAGGCGTATTGCCCTGCTTGAGCCGTTTTTTCATCCAGAATATTTATTTCTCTATTGTTAAAGATAATTATCGTAAGAAGAATAACAATTAATCCTCCAGACAATCCAATCAATTTGCCTTGCTTCATTGCTGTCTCCATTCTGTTTTCATTCAACCTGTCCATATCACATACTTTTGCTTATAGTACTTTCATACTATTGTACATAAGTAAAATGAAGTAAATACATCAATTATGTGAACACCCTGTTAACAATTCTTTTCATTTATCAAAAACTTTGATATAATGAAATAGTTATGAAAAGCTTTTCAGCGTTGCAAACCAATGAGAATGGAGGTTCACATGAATCAAACCCTTATAAAAGAAAAGATCAAAAATCTCAACATGGACTACTATCATCCATCTTATAGCCTGGAAAAAATGCTAATCGAGGAAATCACCTATGGCCACGAATCAAAAGCCCATGCTATACTTGATGACTTCAATTCAAAAGAACTCCCCAAATATTCACAAGACAACATTCGTTCAAAAAGAATTTCATTAGTGGCCTGGTCAACGGTCTTTTACACAGCTGCCATTGATGCTGGGGTATCGTATGAAGCGGCAGTGGGCCTCCGTAACAAGTCCATTATGCATATAGATGAGCTGAAGGATACTGAAGCTCTCTTTACCTATGAGTATACTATGGTAAGTGACTTCATCAGTCTCATAAATAAGGAACGATTTAGCATATACCCCTATCCAGTTAAAAATATAGCCAAGTACATCTACTCTCACATTGAAGACAGGATGTCGGTCACAGATATTGCTGAGAATTTCAATTTTTCATCGGACTACATATCCAAGCTATTTAAAAAAGACACTGGTATTTCCATGTCAAAATTTATTCAGTATTATAAAATTCAACATTCAAAAAACACGCTGAAATTCACTCCAACCAGCATCCAGGACATCTCTAATTCCCTGGGCTTCTCTAACCAAAGTCATTTCACACGTGTTTTTAAAAATTACGAAGGTATCAGTCCCTTCCAGTATCGCCTATCGATTCATGGAACGAATGGCTTCTGGGATTTCACCCTTGAAAACTAATCCGTCAACGGTGAGCTTGAATTCATCAATGACCAACAATTCTGACTGACTGATTCGATTATTGACTAAATCATTTAAGTCTGGTTCATACTCGTCCACCATATTAGTTGGCACTGGTATGCCATTAACACTCAATTTTATAACATCAATATTAAATCCACTGGATGAACGATGTACAATATTCATCTTTACATAAAGGGTTGCACCTGCTGCCCTGTCAACTACTGACTTATAATTTTCAAGGTCCGGAACCAGATCGTAAATAGCCGTCAAGTCTTCTGTAATGCTGGCAAAAAGTTCCATTTCATCTTCACCGGTTATTCTTACATTATAATCGTTTAGTAAAAATGTACCTGACGCAGAAGTTGATGACATTTTGAAGACTGGCAAACTTAAAGTGTTTCCTAAAGCTACTTTTCTTAAATCAAGACCGTCCATCCCCATGTCACTTCTAGGTGATTTGCTTTGCAAAAACCCTGTCAACTCGGCACTGGTCAATATAACATCAACGTCTACCATTCCCTCAGTTTCTACCATTCCACCTAAGAGCTCCTGTAAGGTAAAGTCATAGTTGGCTTCATCAATACCCAGCTTGTCATAAAAAGAATCCACATCACTGGCCTCATATTCCACAGGTTCCGGCAAAAGACTTCTCAAGAAAAAATAACCGCCGGCACCAATACCCACTACAATAACTACTGCTACTAAAACAAAAACCAGACAACCTTTTAAACAACCGTTTTTCTTTGGTACACTACCTTGCTCGCTCATCCTTACTTACCTCCTAAATATTATTGAAGTTTTCCCTTGTACTGAAGGTCTTGCTTCTTAATATGATTAATAACCCAATCCTTAAGAAATATCAATGTCTCCAAGGAAACCTTATAGGATCCGGCTTCATACTCTTCCAACAGCTTTGTCGCTTCTTGCTTAAAACCCTCATGTTGCTTTATATGCTCATCACTATTTTCATAATTATATCGTTTAAAATACTTCTCCTCTGTATCAAAATGGACTACCCCATATTGAACTAAACCTTTTAAGATATCACCCATGACTGCTTTAGATTTACCAGAGCTCATCGCATCTGACAATTCATTAATCATATCAATTAACTTCTTATGCTGATCATCAATATCCTTCATTCCAACCGAAAATTTCTCATCCCATTCAAATAACTTCATTCTTACCTCCTAGGTTGCATAGGCGAGCAATAAATCGTAGATTTATGACCAGCCAGGTCGCATAGGCGAGCAGTAAACCGCTAGGTTTACGACCAGCCAGGTTGCATGGGCGAGCAGTAAATCGAAGATTTACGACCAGCCCAGGTCGCATAGTCGACCACTAAATCCCAAAACTCACGCTTTCTCAAATTACAGATCACTAACAAAAAAATTGTACTCCCATCATGTGTCTTTCATTTGTCGCCCAGTTAGTAAGCACTACACATATTATATCATAAAAACCAGCCCAAAAGGCTGGTTCAAAATTCTTAATAATATGTAACTATATATGGTCACCACTAAAGTTTACTCTAGGTATACCACTAATACTCCCACTTAAATCAATATTTAGTTTATAGTCTTCCAAATATCGCTTCTTAAAGGTATGATAGAGGAAATTACATCCAACGGTAACCAATTCAAGATCATGGGAAGCCAAACAACTATCCAGAAGATCCTCCGTCATCCTCACCAGCTCAATACCATTGGTGTAAATAGATTGAATAAAGGTTCTTCCATCTTTTTCATCCCTTTGCATCACCTTAGTTGCAGATTCCAAGGAATCAATCAACTGCAGCCTCTCCTTTTTACGCATATATCCTCGTCCCGAACACTTCTTCATCATAATCTCAACTTCTGTAAAAGCTAAACTAAACTGATTATAATGATTTCTATCATATTGCTTGAATTCTTTTTGAGTCTTGCTTTTCTTTCTACCAAATGGCATCTCACACCTCCATCGTCATCCCTTATCTCTATTTAAGTATAATAGACAAAGATGGATTTTCTATTAACAGACCTTGAATGTTTTTTGGTCTTTTGTAAAATAAATCTTTTCAACTCAGATCACAGGGACCATCAACTTATTTAAGCCCGTCTTAGGGCCTATAGGAAGCCATCATATTAATCCAAGTAATTGAAAACCACCAAGATTAATTGCAATATTTGGATATTGTGATATACTGATATAGTTCTTGAATATATTTCGCTAAACACTGGAGGCCTAAATGAAATCATTAATCACCAAAAGACCAATAATACAATTATTCTTTGGCTCAATTATTTATTTACTCATTTTCTACTTCCACATTCACATTCTTTGGATTATAGGAATAGCTTCCCTCCTCGGTATCCTACTGGGAAAATTCTTTTGTAAATGGATGTGCCCAATGGGATTCATTATGGAGCTCATGACCAAAAACCTTTCCGACGAACAAAAGCAATCCCAAATGTACAATTACTATAAACTGGGATGTCCAATATCTTGGATCCAGGGCCTCACCAACAAAATATCCTTATTCAAAATCACCAATAACAAGGCGACCTGTATCTCCTGTGGCAAATGTGACAAAGCATGTTATATAGCTCAAATTGACAAAAACGCCAGTCTTTATAAAGAAGATAAGACCAATCCAGCAACTGCTTTTAACTGTTCAAAATGTTTAGCCTGTGTGGAAACCTGTCCCAAGGGATCCCTAACTTATAAAACCGTGAAACCCAGATAGGCTTCACGGCTTTTTTAATAATCATAGTATATTCTGTTACGGCCTTCAACCTTGGCTTGATATAAGAGAGCATCAGCTTTTTTTACCAAGTCATCAAAAGTCTTGGCACTTTTGTTACAAACAACCACACCGGCAGATACTGTCAAATGAATGTATTGCTTATCAACAACCTTAAACTCATGGTGGTTAATTCTATCCTGTATCTTCTGTATGATGTGCTTATGGTCAACATCTGTATTCCTAAAAAGAATCGCAAACTCCTCGCCACCATACCGACAAAGCATATCTTCCTTCCTGATATTTTCAGCAATCAGATCACATAATTCCTTCAGGACCGAATCTCCTGCTGGATGACCGTACTTGTCATTAATACTCTTAAAATAATCAATATCCAAAATCATCAGCGTAAAAGACCGGCCATACTGATAACAAAGATCAAAAAGCAACTCACCCTGATCAAAAAGCACCCGGCGATTGGCTACTTGGGTCAAGGCATCCGTATTCGCCAATATACGAAGTTTTCCATGGGTCTTATACAAGCTGGATGCATAAAAATAGAATACCAACACTTCGGCAAGCACCGTCGAAACGATGGACATTATCTTTAATATCCTCACATATTCCTGACTTAAGACTACAATTTCAAGAGGCTCTATGATCCCAAAAGCCCCAATCAGCAAACACACTGCAACATTGATTCCAATAAGAACCTTCTTCTCCCTGGGATTCCCAATATCCATAATAAAAAAAGACATTGGCGGAACAATAAAGAAAAACATAACCAAGTATGATTCTACCGGAAACCAGACAAACACCAGCAAGGCTACCTGTATGGTTATCCCGCATACAATAATGACCTTTCCCCACAAGAAATGCTTGTATTTAAAGAGGGCAAAAACACTGAGATATCCAATCAAAATAATAATCGTCTGGAAAATAAGAATGGAGGAACCCACAACAAATATGTAAAAGAAAAGAAAGGAAAGAAGCTGTAATGTACCGATAGCACCAATGATATATGCTACCCTATCTTTATCTTCAAGTCTTTTGTTGTATCCAATTATGTCTAAAAATTTGTTCATCTTCAGTCCTGCCTAACCTTATTATTTCTTAAATCATGAACTAGTCCCTTGAAAAAAGATCTCTCGTGTATACCTTATCAGCAACATCCCTAATATCATCATGCATTCTATTAGCAATAATAATATCACAAGTCGATTTAAACTCCTCTAAATCCTTAATCACTCTTGAACGATAAAATTCATCTTCTTCAAATGTTGGTTCATAAATAACCACTGGTATTCCTTTTGCCTTAATCCGCTTCATAATCCCTTGAATAGAAGATGCCCTAAAGTTATCAGACCCTGTTTTCATGGTCAATCGGTAAACACCAACTACACCAGGATTCTTCTCCCAGATCTGTCTGGCAACAAAATCTTTCCTGGTTGTGTTGGCCTCAACAATGGCACCAATAATATTATTGGGTACGTCCTCATAATTGGCAAGTAGTTGCTTGGTATCTTTAGGAAGACAATATCCTCCGTAACCAAACGAAGGATTGTTATAGTGGCTTCCAATCCTAGGGTCCAAACCAACCCCTTCTATAATCTGCTTGGAATCAAGGCCTCTAACCTCTGCGTAGGTATCAAGTTCATTGAAATATGAAACTCTTAAGGCCAAATAAGTATTACTAAAAAGTTTAACCGCTTCCGCTTCCGTTGATCCCATCAAAAGAATATCAATATTCTCCTTAATGGCACCTTCAGCAAGAAGATTGGCAAAAGTCTGAGCCCGCTCTGACACTTCACCTACAATGATCCGGGAAGGATACAGGTTATCATATAATGCCTTACCCTCTCTTAAGAATTCAGGCGAAAAGATTATGTTATCTGTATCAAACATAGCCCTGACTTTTTCTGTATATCCAACTGGGACAGTTGATTTAATAATCATGGTTGCCTGTGGATTAATAGCAAGAACATTAGCAATGACAGCCTCAACTGTTCTTGTATTAAAGTAATTCTTATCAGGATCATAATTAGTAGGTGTAGAAACAATAACATAATCCGCCTCATGATAAGCTTCAAAATTATCTGTTGTTGCCCTAAGGTTTAGTTCATCTTTCTTCAGATATTCCTCAATTTCCTTATCAACAATTGGTGAGATTCGATTGTTGATCATCTCCACCTTTTCCTTGATAATATCAAGGGCAATGACTTCATTGTGTTGCGCCAGAAGTATGGCATTGGATAAGCCTACATAGCCTGTTCCTGCAATTGTGATTTTCATTTTTTTCTCTCCCTATTACGCTTATTAAATCTAAGGCAACTAACAAACACAATTCTTTCTTCATTTCACAGGAGAATCTTGAATAAATTTTCCTTGAAACTCTTGATGGATTAAACCTTTTCGTTAGAATGCTCATTGTATATAACATTTGTAATGAATGTAACAAATGCCATAACTGAAGATGCACATAATGCACCAAATAAATCAGTTACCATATCAAAAATTTGAAAACTTCTTCCACTGACAAATAATTGATGAAACTCATCAATGACTGCATACAAACCTACAAATCCTATTGTTAAGAAATATACCGTCATTATTTTTTCTTTATAAGTATAAATCAGCAAAAAAACAGGTACCGCACTTACTGCATATAAGGAAAAATGGGCAAGCTGCCTAATTACACCAACATAAGTATAGTATCTATATGATTTTTCAGCAATATCTTTCCAGGTAATCACTCTAAGCCATACTAATACTTTATCGGATAACCCATTTGAGCTCTCTGCATTTTGGGCAGATAAAATAAATATAATTAATCCAAATAAAGCAATCAATGCAATAAGAAATATACGTATTTGTTTTGTCTTCATGTTGTCTCCTGTCACTTTCAAAGCTTTGCCAAGCCTCAACCTAAGCGCTTATGCAATAAATTTATGTAATTGTTTAAATCCTTAGGAATACCTAGACCGTGCATTTTTGATGATTCAATACAATAAGTCCCAATTTTCAGATTATTGGCAATGGCATAATTATATGTAGGACAGGTATAGAACTCATTATTGGTCCTATCATTCCTAACAATCATATCAATTGCAGCATTAACAAAATCAATGCCTTTACTATAATAGTATATTCCTACTGTAGCTTCATCTGAAATCGCCTTTTTTTCCTTAACTTCCGATACAAAACCCTCATCATCACTCTTAACGTAAGACCATTTCGGATTACCTGTAGGATCTTTAAAAGTTAGGATGGAGCCATCCAACTGTCTTGAAACTGCATCTTTTACAAATTCGGCCATAGTTATATCAACAATCTGATCAGAGTTGGCAATCATTAAAGGCTGGTCATTCAATATGTACTTTCTGGCACTAAGAACAGAACACACTGTTCCTTCAGTCTTGAAATCAATTTCAACAAAGCAGCAATTATATTGAGATCTTAATTGATCAACAGTTTCTTTTTCATTATCAAGATCTTCTTTTCTGGCAATAAAAATATATCTAGCTTCCTTTATCATCAAATTTTCAACAACTCGTCCAATCATAGGTTTTCCTAAAACATCAATGAATGGTTTAGGCTTTTTGTATCCTGCTTCTTTGAACCGACTGCCTTCACCCGCCATGGGTATGATTATATTCATCATTTCAATCACTTCTTTCTATATGACTCAACTTTTTCAGGTGTATTAAAAGTATAATAGTCTTCGCTTGAAATCTCATATGCAATAACTTTTTTTTGCTTTAGGATCATCTCATTCAGGCTAGGGGCGATATAATACATACCTTCATAATCAGCCCCCTTAATAATTGTCTCCTTTGCAGCCTCTAGGAAGTACTTTCCTTTTCTAAAGTAGTAAAAACCAGCGAGTGCTTTATTACTGATCGGTTTCTTTTCAGCTGTCTCATATACTATATTATCCTCAATAATTGCGAAAGCCCATCTTGGGTGTACCGCTTCAAAATTTATCACTCCTGCATCTGCATTATTATCCTGAAAGTACTTTATAACCAGCTTCAGATCAATGTCAATCAATTGATCTCCGTTACATATGATTAACTCTTCCTCTTCAGATATATGTTCAACGGCCATTAAGGCGCTGCAAGCAGCCCCTTTTGTTTCTCCCTGTAGTACGACATTATGACAACTTCCATTTGTCAATAATTTTAGGACATTTCCTAAATGAAACCTTTCATTATCCTCTTTATTGATGACAAATGTATAAGTGAGGCCAGGATTTATTTGACTTATATTCCCAATAACATGTTCTATCATAGGTTTTGAATCTATTTCTATTAAATGTTTAGGATACTTGTAATTTCTATTGGCAAACATCGTACTTTTACCACCAAGAGGCATAAGAACATTAAACATAATCCACCTCCAGTTCCCTAATACGCCTTGATATATTCCTGTAATTAACTTCTTCAATCGACCCAATTGTCAAGAGATGAGCTCCACTGGCTTTTGCAGCTTTAATACCATTTTCATTGTCTTCTAGAATCAAACATTCTTCTGGTCTTAAACCCAGTTTGCTTATGGCGAAATTATACATTTCAGGATCCGGTTTACTTTTTGATACATCCTGATTGGATACAATAAAATCCATGTACTTACCTAAATCAGATTTTTTCATCATCAGTTCAATGGATTCCCTTATTGAATTGGAACAGACTGCAAGTGAATAACCTTCATTTTTCAACCTTGACAAGGCGTATTCCTGGTAAAAAACAGGCTTACAATTTATCAGAACCTGATCTACCGTAAACTTCTGTTTGAGATCATAAATAAACTGGTGTAAACCTCTTGGCAATCCCTTTTCCAAGCTTAGCATTTCCAGTTTAATCCTTGTAGGTAGTCCATCATAAGTTACTAAATGGTCATACCGGCTTATACTGACACCAAACAAGTCTAACGCTTTATTCAGGGCTTCATAATGCCATTCCTTTGCATCTATTAAAACACCATCCATATCAAACAAAATGGCTTTTATCATTATATCACCTTCCAATTTCTGCAGGTCAGCAAACACTTATTTTGTATATTCATGTTTTATAATAAAATCATCAACTACCCTTTTGGCAAATCCTTCATCCTTATAGTAATTCAACTTATCATTCACCGCCAACCTTTGATCATTGTATGAGTCAATTTCTTCAACAATATCATCAAAAAAAGCAAACAGTTGACTATACGTATATATTTTATGGCCAGGCATGAGTTCAAAGGGGTCTTCAAAAAGATACCCTGTTTTATAGCTGACATTGTCCTCAAATACAAAACCCATAGGCCTATTTAATAACAAATAATCCACATATACTGATGAATAATCTGTTAATAGACTATCAGCCTCTCCCAGCAGTTCATATAAAGGAATATGATTGGCCTCCAACTCATCATTACTTAAAAATCTTATGTTACTCAGATTCATGAATTGTATATGTGTCATCTCCTGAGCAGGATGAAGTTTTATTACTAATAATATATTCCTTTGTTTAAGTTGGTCATTTACCACTTCAAGATTATCTTTAGTGTAAATCAATGGAACTCCGAAAATCATCTCTTGACCACCTTCAAAATCTTCACGCCCCCTAATGTTCTTTCGAAAAGTAGGCATCCAGATTATGACTTTCTTATACTGTCGATCATATAGTCTTGATATATGTGTCGTTTTGCGAAATAAGAGATCATTTCTGATATTACCATATGGCAGTAGTTGTCCAGACTTACAGGATAGATAGTTCACGAATCCATCTTTAAAAAAAGGACTGGGATAAAAAACAAAGTCAAAGCCACTTCCCAGATCCATATAACTTGGATTCTTTGGACCTGCTCCGTGCCAAAGGTTGACAAACAGCGCCTTCTCCCGGTTTACTAGCCTGGACAATGTCCTATGACTAAAGAAAGCATATTGGGAGGTCGATAAGACATATTGATTTTTTATTCGTCCGATAATACTCTTCGGATATATAGGTAGAAAGGATGTATTAGGAAATTCGGCTTTCTTTCCAATGGGCATCTTTTCAACAAACCATACAAAACGATACTCTTTATCAAGTCCCGCCTTAAGCATATACTCGTATAGAACTCTTGAATTATCACTGAGATCAGGATGACTTTCAAGGAGTATTCTTTTTTTTAAAGGTAATAAGCGAAATAAATAATATATTATTTTATGCATGCTGCACCTCAAAGATTGTTTTATTTGAAGTATATCATAAATCACTATCATATAAAACGTTTCTTATTAGACCTATCTCTTCGGATTATATACTCTATGAAAGACTGAAACAAATCCTTCCATACTTTTGCCTCCGGTTACAATTTTACCATTGGCCCTTGTCCATGCATGAGCCACAACCTTCCCATCGATTGTTTTTAGACCAAAATCTACCCGCATAGGTATCCTTTTCATTCTTGCTATAAGAAGAGCAACAATGGCTTGCTCATAACATTTCACACGCCAAAAAGCTCTGATTTTTGTAGCCTCCAAGGAGTAATATATAAAATCCAAATCTTTATTAGCTACAGCAATCCCATTATCTTGTTCTGTCTCTCCATTTGTGACAAGCACCATTAACTTTTTGAAAGGAATCACTTTAATCATAAAGTTAGCGATTATGGATAAAATAAGGACTCCTGAATAAGGAATAGTTTTTTTTAATGATTTCATTGATTAAACCTCTATATTTCAATAATCCGATCACAAATATTTAGGATTTCTTCTCTATGGGTTACTGCTATAAGTGTCTTATTAGGGAAGAAGTTTCTTAAATTTTCAATCAATCGCACCTCAGTATGCATATCTAAGGCTGATGTTGCCTCATCAAAAATCAACACTTGAGTATCCTGTAATAAGGCTCTTGCAATCGACAGCCTCTGTGTTTGTCCTTGGGATAATCCTGCCCCACCTTCATTAAGTACAGTGTCTAAACCAGCTGGAAGGTCACAAACGAAGTCCTTAGCACAGGCAACATCCAGAATTTCATATATCCTCTCATCCTTCATATTCTTATTAACAAGCAAATTATCACGGATGGTTCCTGAAAAAAGCAAGGTCGATTGGGGTACATACGAAAATAGGGAACGCACTTCAGGACAACTACTTACCCTAGTCCCATCAACAAATGAGTAAATCACTTCTCCCTCCCTTACCTCAAGTAAAGAAAGTAGAATATGCAACATAGTTGTCTTCCCTCTACCGGATTCACCGATAACACCTATTCTCTCTCCAAAATTAAAGTCCATTGAAAATGAACTGAAAACATCATGATGTTCATCATAGCCAAATGTCACATTATGAATTGATATTGATTCAAGTTTATCTCCTAAAACTTGTTGATTTCTTGTTTCGCCAGGAAGCTCCTGGATTTCAATAATTCTGTCCAATGAACTAAAACTGGAAATCAACTGCGGAATCTTATGGGCCATTTCCTGTATAGGTCCCTGTACCTGGCCTACCAATTGCATAAAAGCTGCTAAAGTACCAAAGCTTATAGATCTGGTATAAAGTCGATATGACCCAATCGCTAATGCAGTAAAAAATCCAAAACCATAACCAATGTTCATCAGTATATTAGCTTTGATACTGATAATATTGCGTTCTTTAATTAAGCTAAGTTTTTTCTTTTGTATGTCATTAACTTGTGAAGCAATAACCTTCTGCTGTTCAAAAACTTTAAGTATGAGAAGATTATGGATTGATTCGTTAATAATAGCCTGTTGATTGCCTTCAGTTTCCTGAATCTGCATAGAAATTCTTCTAAGAGCCCTACCAATAATCATGCCAGCCAAAATGGTTAGGGGCATAACAAGTATTGCAAGTACAGCAATAAACGGATCATATAGTGCCAAGAAACCAAACGCCAAAGTCACTTGTAGGATAAGACCAAACAATGAAGGTAAAATATCGGTTGCCACATGAACAATATTACCAACATCACTTTGCAGTCGTGTCAATAAATCACCACTTTTGAAGTTTCCTATATACAACCACTTTTTATCATAAATCAGCTGTAAAAGCCTTAATTGCAAGGAATTTCTAATTTCTTCAGTTGCTTTAGTTAAATAATAGCTGGTAACACTTTCACTGGTAATATCCAGTAAGAGTAAACCGCCGAGGCAAATACTATAAATAATAATCCTGTTCAGTGTTTGTTCAACAGCTGAGTCAATCAATAATTTAGTGATGATTGCCACAGAAACTCCAAGAATAGAACCTATCACTTTGAGTATGGCAATTAAGAAAATCTTTGTCTCAAAACCCCTAATCTGCTTATATAACAACTTATATGTTCTTATGTCTAGTAGACGTTTAAGCCTAGTAAAATATCTCATTTAATCACCGTATATAAAAACAAACTGCATAAAATATGCAGCTTGTAATTTCTTCTTATCTGTATGGGTTACAAAATTGTTTCCTATACCATTTATACCAACCACCATGCTCAGTTGCCTTAACATTTAGTTTAGTAACTTCTGGCTTTTGCCATACTTTTTTAGTCATATAAATACCTCCTATACTCTCTCATAAAATATGTAATCTGCTCTATATTTACATCATTGATTTTATCATAAAATGTGAAAAGGTACAATGCTTTTATGAACAAATTGTGAATATTCTTTTAACATTCTTCCAGAATACTTGTGATTTGTTGGTCCACAGTAAATCCTTCACTCGGTCTATACAGTTTATAAACTTTAACATGTCCTGCCAATTTGACCATAAATTGAAGATGGGCCACTTCTAAATCATACATACCTAAAAACTCTTCTCTATATGCATTTTCCAACAATAGATTCAGTTTATCCATACCTTTAACTTCTTCTATTTTGACCTTTCCATCATGTTTACAAAGCATAACAACATATCCTACCGGTATTCTCTCATTTAAAAAACTTTTCTTGCTGGATACATTATATTTATTTTGTCGACTATAGATGGGGTGATCAAATTCCTCCACTCCATAATTATCCATAGCGTCCTGCCATAATTTTTGAGACGGATAACTTGGCAGAACATAGTATTGATCATCAATAAAAGCTAAATCATCCGTAACCACCTTATGGCCTCGATCAATAAAACCTCTTGCCAGTGTTGATTTTCCAGCCCCACCATCTCCGGTTATAATCAAGCTCTTTTCCTTGTAGCTAACACAACTGCCGTGAAGGACAAAGACATTCCTTCGATACATAATCAGTGCAAATATGTTACCTAGAAGATGAAGAGCAATTTCATTAACATGGGTATTATCCATATAACTATAAATATCAACTATATCATTATGATGAATGTGAAATTCAGCAACGTTATGAATATCAACAATTAGGAGCTCATGAGATTGATTAATAAACTCCATAATTGGTTCCTTAACAGGTTCTTTTCCTAGAGAAGGGCCCCTTCTGAAAATCACATCAGCCTCTTGAAAATCTGCTTCTTCAAAATCAAAGGCAAAATCAGATAGTACATTCAGTGTAAAAATACGATACTTCTTCATCCTTTATTCCTTAACCAAGCCATCTAGCAATAAAGAGCTAATAAAAGTAACCACTTCAGACTCACATTCCTTATAATCCACATCATACTCATCAACTATTAAGTCAATTACCTCACTTAGTTTCTTGCTTCCATCAAGTTTTTCCCAAATGTCCTTACCGACTTCATTGATTACATAATATTCACCCGTGTCTTGGTTAAGAAGAGCTAATCCATCTTCAAAATTTACAGGTGCTACGCCCTTTTTTACATGATAAACAATATCTTTCATTTTTTCTCCCTTTATAAACTGTCCTTTTTTAACTCAAGAAATTCTGCAATATGTTCATATTTTTCTGAGTTTCTAAATGCTCCAATTTTATTTTTAAAACTAATGTCTCTGGCAAGGATAATATTAAACAAACGATTTATCCAGGCCAAAATCAACATAAATGTATTTCTTTTCCCATACTCATAAGCTTCATTTAAATCTTCTGATCTCGGAAAGAGCATCCGAAAAGTCTTATGACTCTTATTAACTTCAGAATAATAAGACAAATGCTTATGATACTGTCTCATCCGATTTTCACCCTCAAAGTTCTCAACTCTAAAGATATCATCCACAATATCATCAATCATCGTCTCATTGTAATCCATCTCACTTAATATATCATCAGAAACAGGCATCTTGAAATACTTCCAAAAGATATAAATCATGGCACTTAAAAATTTTCTAAGTCCATAAGGCTCAGCATACTTTAGAATACTACTAAGGTCATGTTCAATAAGATAGGATTTTAAGACATAATATAAGTCCATCAACTGCCTTAAATCAAAACTATTCTGAATGTAATGATTGGTCATATGAATACAGAGATATATGATCTTCTTCTCCAATGACATGACTTTCATTTCACCAAAAACATTATGGATTAAAGAACTTTCATCCCATACTTCTTTGTCGAAGTTCCCCAAGCGCTTTCTCTTGTTCTTATTATATAACCCTGTATGAACTTCTATTTCAATAAATTCCTTATGTTTAAACTCAATATGATAGGAATGATTATTATCAAGAGGACAATAGCCAAATTCTTTAAGAATAATAGTTACATCATCCATATCCTCAGGCTGAACCAATATGTCAATATCAGACATAATGCGGTCATAAGGTTCCTTGTAGTACATACATGTTTCTATTCCCTTTATACCCATAACATCGATATTTTTTTCTTTAAGGCGATCCAGAATATCTGATATGACTGATAATTCTTTCTTATATTCAAAAACATCAACAATTAGTTGGCTCATTTGCTCTTCAAACCATGATGTATTCTTACAATACTTCTTCAAATACTTAAAAACAATGTACTGCACGCGATGCTCAGCAGCAAACCGCATCACCTTTTCAATTTCACGATCATTAAGTGTCAAAAGTAGTTCTTGATCACCGAGGGCATGAAATAGTATCTCTTTCATCTTTTTTTCTGTCATATATAAACTCTCACCTATTTTCAATTTATTGTCAGCGTTTTCGCGCTTCTTTTATAAATAACTTTATCTCTTCTTCATTTTTCTCATAGCACAACTTGATGATAAAGCTGTTCTTAGAAGTCAAAAGCCTATTTTTAATCCTAGCCTCCAACCCCTTTCTGCCGAATCCGAAAACAGTCATGTCATCATTCATCAGTCTATATGAATCCACTGAACAATTTCCTTGTTGGTGCCAAAGCAAAAGTCCGGCTTGTTCACTCACAAAGCATACCCATCTATCCTTGCCAATCCTTTGTGTCCAGGAATCTCCTATCGAATAACGATCCCCATTCGACAAGAGCATATAATTGTCCTTGCTAATATCACCACCAGGTGTTCCCTCATATAAAAACCAAAAAGGTCCATTTGCCCTTTCAACAATCATCTGGGCATATCCATCATAAAAATACCAGACTACTGACCACCTCTGATCATGACTTCGGGTCCTTATCCATACTTCTTCAGGCCCTTGTACCACTATCTCTGATTCCATAGGTTTATGTAATAATCCATATCCAGGATGAAAATATCCTTCTGGATAGACCATATTGGGAATTCCACGGTATAGTCCTTTTGAACCTGATTTATGAGAATAATTAATCCAGTCATTACCATATTTGTCAATGATACTGCAAAACCCACCACCGTCAAAATCATAGTAATATTCACATGTTGACGTCATGATCTGAACACAATTCAAACCTTTATATGATATCTTATTAACACCAATCATCTTGAGTACCTCATCAACTCTCGACACATTTTTGGTTTCGTATGCTCAGTTCATCTTTAAATCTTATCAAATCCTCTTTTTTTGTAATCTTAAAAGTCTTCTCGTCCCCTAATACATTAGTAACCTTAAATCCCTTATCAAGCATAAGTTGACATAAGCCATAGGTTAATTTCAGTTGCTCCTCTGTAATTTCCTTATATAAAGAACTGTATACACCAAATGATGCACATACAGGTGTTTGTCCATGGAAGAAAAAGTCTCTGGGGATGACTCCCTCAATCTGACCCTTTCCGTTACCCTTGTATATGGCGTCGTGAATGGGTAAAACCGGCAGACTGATACCTGTTGAATATGAAGCTTCAATCACTTTGGTTACAACCTCTGGATTCACTAGGGGTCTAGCACTATCATGTATTAAAACCCTGTCTTGGCCAGACAAATACTTAGCCATTTCTCCTAATCCATTTTTGATGGATAATTGCCTATATTCCCCTGGATTCACTATACTTTTCACTTTTTGAATCTGATAATCGCTGATCCACTGTTCAATACTTTCTTTCCACTCCTCTAAACTCACAATGATGATGAGATCGATTGCATCCATCTTATCAAAGGCTTCCAAGGAGTATAATAGAATTGGCTTATCATTTACAAATGTAAACTGCTTGGGAACTTGACTCTCATACCTATTTCCACTACCACCTGCCAAAATAATACAACCGTTCATAAAAACCTCCCATAATCACCTTATAACTTATAATACTCAACTATCCCCTTTGAAAAATCACTTTTCTTTTCATTAAATAAGTGATTCAATTCTTTTCGCACTTCCCGAAAATGATCAGTTCCTTCCCCAATACTTACAAAAAAACTCATAAGCTCTTCAACGTTGCTTATCTTAATCCCAGGCATATAGTCTAAAGGCTCTTCAACGTGGTAGCCATACTTATAATCATCAAGTCTATCGATAACAAAACCTATAGGTTTATCAAGTAATAAGTAATCAGTATACACAGAAGAAATATCAGTAATAAGCCCATGACTCAAGCCAAGCAATCCATATAGAGGAATATGAAGCTTTCTCATCACGTCGTTGTCAATAATCAATATGCACTCGTAACCCTCTGTATTAACTAACTTTATCTTTTCCATAGGATGTGGTTTATAAATAAGCAGCATCTTGTTTTGCATGAGGTACTGATTCAGTTCGCTCAATTGGTCAGCTGTCAAACTATCGATGCATATACCATTTTCTTCAGATGAGAACTCACTTGTTCCATTCTTCTTTGTATGAAAGGTTGGTAGCCACATAACAATCTTCTTTTTATCTAGCTTTAAGACTTCTCTAATCCTGTCTCTAATAGGTTCACTTGTCAACCAATCATTTCTAGGATTACCCAGATTTAGAATCATCTCTTTAGGATATCCAAAATTTTTTACCCTGTTATTTCTAAAAAAATCACTGCTGCAATGTAAATAATCTACATGATTAATCATATCAACATGTGTCGTTTTTTTTAGTCCTGACCCATGCCAGAGGTTAACAAATATCTCACCATGATTTGGTTTGACTTCAGGTAATCTATGAGAAAAAAAGCCATATTTTCCACGATAGAGATAATAATATTTGTATAGTTTTAAGTAGAACCTTTGGGGACTCAAGTGGATGAACTTAACGTTTGGGATATTTATATCCTGAAAATGTTCAGGCCTGTCAACATACCATATCATTTTGTATTTGATATTGTAATCATGTTTTATCAAATATTCAAACAGAGCTCTCGAATTATCAGAAAAATCACTATGACTCTCAAATAATATAATATTTCCAACTGGTAATAATGATAAGAGCCCATGTACCAGTCTCTGTAAACCCGTCATAGAATCCTCCTCATTGGTGTATATGCAGAAAGCAGGCTTTCACGGAAATCCTGCTTAAAACACTAATATTATACATTATACCATAATTTATTCTCGAATCGTAAACTATTTGATATTGATTCTTACATAATCATGTAAATGGTCGACAATTCTATGCATATCAGTTTTTGAGGCAAATTCCAAAAATATAATTCCCAACGTATAATGAGTTAAATTGCCCAGCTCAATCACATCACCCTTTTGACTGTAGAGAAACACTTCCCTTACTTCATCCTTGATCAGGGATAAGTCAACTCCCTGAAAAACACCTGATTGACTTGCATGCAAGACACAAGCTGCCATATAAGTGTCATCTTCAGTGCCATACCCCACCTTAATCCGGTAGTCATATGGTAAGCCTAATGCGCACTTTATGGAAGCCTCAATCATATCGAACCCAGATAATCTATAAAGAAAATCTGGGATCATATTGCCTCCATTTCGTGGACCCAACTCAATAATATTTATCTTGCCTTCTTTACTAATAATGACCTCAATGTTAAATCCACCAAATTCAATATCAAGATCACTAATGAGCCGCTGTATCTGGTTCTTGACTTCATCAATCCTATCCTGATAATCATCCAAAGGATAACTGGTGCCAGTAGGGACAAATGGGTTTACTTTCAGACACTTGTGACCGTTTAGAAATCCCCAGAAAACAATTTTTCCACCAATAACAAAACAGTCACCGGATATCATATGTTTATGTTCTTGTACAATATAGGTTTCCATTATGATTTTACAGGATTTTGAATAAGCCATTGCATAATCAAAGGCTCTCTGCAAACCTTCCATAGAACCAACTTTAGTCACACCTTTCGAACCGGCAGAATCAACAGGTTTCACCATGAGTGGAAAAGATAACTTTTCAGCATTTGTCAAACAGTCATCATAATTCTCGACCATATAGCTTATTGGACTCTGAAATCCATTTTCAGTCAAATACCTTCTAAATAAGTCTTTATATCCTAGTATCTCGACAGATTTATATGGATTCCCAGGTAACCCAAGTTCATTTGCAACAAAGGCTGCTATAGGAGCAGCCGGGTCTGATGCATATGACAAAATTCCATCAATGCTTTCAGACTTAGCCACTTCTAGTACTTCGTACTTGTCTGTTGTGCTTGTTTGATAAAACTTATCAGCTACGTACTGACCAGGGTTATCCGGTAAATAATCACATAATATGGTTATAAAGCCCAACTCTTTTGCCTTTTTGATCGCAATTATTTGCTGTGGAGAACCACCTAGAAGCATTATTTTTAATGGCATATTTTTCTTCGCCTTTCTATAATTAGCCTATTTTCCAATCTCATCGATCTTATCCTGAATAAATTTCGCATATGTATCATTGACTGGTATATCCATCTGCACCTCTAGATTCAATATATCTTGTAATGAGTTCATTTCAATAATTTTAAAACCACTGTTGGTAATTGCGATATCATAACCTATATAAATCAACTGTGGATGATAGTTTCCCATTTCCTTTAGTTTCTCATTAATCATATTCCAATGTTTTAATTGACCTTCAATTGCTTTTCCAGTATCAGGATGATGGGTCCACTGCTTAAAATTCACCTTACGGCTCATATAACCATGAGTAATAATCTTCCCTGTATTAGTGTCTATTGCTGCCATCAGGCCACCTTGCCCGATATTATCAACTGTACCTGACTTGCTGGTTCCAAATCTAACAAAACCTGAAACGATATGGGTTTCATTATTAACTCTAACCGTCAAAATCCGAACTGTAGTCGTACTAAAGGGATTAATTGCTCTTAAACTGTCTTCTGACTGAACATACTCTGTTATGCAATATCCATTTGAATTCTCAAGCCATATTATTAAGTCTTTCTCAGAAATACCATTATTGTTAATGATAAACCCTTCATTTTTATATTCTAATCGCGTAAAACCATCTCCACCACTTCCGCTATAGGGCTTACATGCTAATACTCTTTTTTCTTTAAGTAGGTTAATGATTGAAGCAAAATCAAGCTTAGAATCATCAGGTAAATCAGGAAGACCGACAACATTGTCCTTATTTACTTGATAATAATAATCAGGAAGGTATTCTTTAAAAGGTGCCAGAATATAACGAATAGTAATTTTGTCATCAATCCATCGTGTGTAGTAGCCATTAACTGGATGGAGACGATAATACTTGAACTCAGGAATTAAATATTGATTAGTTTTTTTCTCAAGTAGCTCTTTATAGGTCAGAGAATAATATCCTTTTTTGATACTTTTTATTCTAAACCAGTATGATAAGTCCGATTTCCTCTCGAGCTCCCTACGAATACCTTTAGCATAATTTCTTGCCGAGATATAACTGTATCCCCGTCTAATTAATATCATAATAATGACTTTTTGCACTTGATTCCATATTTTCCTAAACATATAATCACCTCTATTTCTTCTTATAGCTTTCGTAATAGGCCAGATAGGCTTCTTCGGAATCCCAATTTTCGAAAAGTTTTTCCCAATCATCTACGGGGCACTGATGCATTACTTCGTCATCTAAAACTTCGAAAAACTCTTGATATTCAATAACCTTTGCCCCCAATCGTTCTAGATGAGTAGTCGGCCAATGACCACAGTCACAGATACTATAACCGCTCTCTTTCAATCGGATACAAATGGCTGCAAATGCATATTTGGATGCGTTACTGATACTTCCATACTTAGTCTCTATCAGAAAATATCGCCCTTCATTATATCCTATCAAACCACCGACTAAATCTCCGTCTTGCCAAACTTCAATTGAATGTGAATATCCAGCGGCAAACAATTCCCTATATAAACCCATGCGTTCATCTGTTAGCCAGACATATCCTTCGTGGCTGTCTCTGCATCCCATTAAAACGCTGTCATAAGCCTGATCTACTGTAATATCCATAATATGCTTTTTGAAAATATTTTTTACAGCTCTATCGATCTTAACCGCTTCTAAAGGTACAATACACCTCTTGTCAGCAATCCACCAAAGGTAGGGATCTTTGTCTGTAAAAAATGGAAGTATTCCTCTCCGGACGCCTTCAACATATCTTTCTACGCTCAGTTGTCCTCCATAGGCCAATAAATAGGCTAGTGGACCAAATCGCAGTCTCTGAATAGCCATTTCAAAATCCGGAAACACAGAATCATAGGAGGACAGTTTTACCACTCCCCTATACTTGATTCTTTTAGGCATATAATGATCCATAAGCTTTGATCCCTTATATAATATCCTTTTAATAATTCCCAAGAACTTTTCGGGCATAATTCTCTTGATCAGCCCTTTTATTTTTTTCATGTACCCTCTCATAATCCTTCTCTAACCTCTCTAGTCTTGCTCTTGTCTTCTAGTTCAAATTATACGCGGTTATCCCAAGGTTCACAATCTCGAAAAAACCCTTGACAACAGACTCACGAACCCATAAGGGAATCTCAACATCTCCATCATTGCCAAATGTAGCTGTCATACCACTGATAGTCCTAAAATCATCTAGGAAGTCCTTGTAGCCTATATAATCATTGTATTTTGAGTCCGTGTTACGCAAATTGATGGCTTCAACCAACTCACAAAATCTGTCTTTACCACCGTAATAGTCGACAAATAATCTAAAGCGATTTATGAAACCATTATTATAATACCATATAATGCCGTCTGAAGTTAATAAATGTTCGCCCTTCATAACCACGGCAATATTTGTGCCATCTACATCTGCTAATAGGTCATCTAAAGGGAATGAATACTCATATCCTAGCAATTGTTCCTTGGTAAAATTAATGATTGATTCATTATCAATGGAGCTATCACTACCTGCATATCTTGAAGCATCTGACATAAAGGTCTCAATATCTCCACCAAAGCTCCATAAAACATCATAATACTCCTCTTCATACTCGGTGTCTGACCGCTCAGAGTAGATTAGGTCAATAACAGCAAACATATGCAGCAGATCAACTTTCTTTCCTGCTATATAAAACTCAATTTCAGAAATCGCTTTCGATATCTTTTCGAGTTCTTCAACATCTCCAGCTAATGGATCAAATAAGGGCGCTTCACTTTCCGGTTTACCCATATGATGATTCCACATCAGAGCCTTAAAATTTGTTCCCTTATATCCAAATCTATCCGTTCTTAGATAATACAATACTAGATTATTAATTTCTTCCTCATCATTTGTGTATTTTTTTATGATTTTTTCCATCCTCTGTATAGGTTCTATGATCAACTCTAAGTCTTTATTACTGACTTCCTGGAAAATTTCATCACTTTCATCTACATCAACTACAGCATGGTCAGATTGCGTCACCGTTTCATTATTTTCATCTGCTTCCTTTTCATTTTGATTGGGTTCAACCTGCTGACTTTTTAGATATTCAGCAGCCTCAACTGTCTTATACTCGTCAAGCTCTTGCAGATTACACCCTGTAAAATTACTTATGATACATAGAAACAAGATGATTAGATTCTTTTTATTCAAAACTGGTACTTTCATTCGTATGTACCCTTCTGGTTCTTCCTCTTTTACATTTTCCAGATTGCCATCAATAAACAAAACTCGTTGTAAAAGTAAAATGCTATTAACATTTGACATTTCTGATGATTTCTAACTATAATAAGATAAGATAATTAATAGGAGAAAAGTTATACAATGGACAAACATACTATAGGGCTTGAGTCCGACCTCGACAGGATAGAAAATATCGATGACTTCATTCACCTCAATAAAAAACATCTAAATACTGAGGATTTTCATTCCTATCTTATTGAAATGGTCAAACTTTCAGGATTAACCATTAAAGACATCATAGCAGGAACCTATATTGACCAATCATACTGCTATCAGATTTTTCGCGGAATCCGTATTCCTAACCGAGATAAGATCATTCAGTTATGCTTTGCCATGAATTTAGATCTTCAGAAGGTTAACCGACTTCTTAAACTTGCAGGTAAAAATCCTTTATATGTCAAAGACCTGAGAGACGCCATCATAACCTTTGCACTTAAAAAATCCAAGTCCCTTGATGAACTGGAAACGCTTCTCTCTGACAAGAACCAGGATTCCCTTTGTTAATTACGGATAAAACTGATTTCTTGCTCTCCGATTCGTATAATATCTCCACTTCTTAGAGCTAATTCCTCTCCTGCCACAATTGTCTGTTCGTTGACAAACGTATGATTCTTGGTACTCAGATCCCTAATCTTATATTCGTCTCCACAAGATTCAATAATTGCATGCTTTCTGCTCACTGTCGGATCACCAATAGCTAAATCACATTTCCGATCATCTCTTCCAATAATAAATGAATCTTTTTCAATATTATAAACAACGTCTCTGTTATACATCCTTAGATGCAACTCGATACTAGTTTTTTGATCCTTAGAAGACAGCACTTTATTTGCTTTATTTTGCTGACTTATCATTATGCCTTCCCTAATTTCTGAAAAATCTATCTTATGATCTTCCAGTTCACGCAAAAGTTTATGAAATTTAAGTATAAGCTCTGGATCTTCGACTTTAATTAGTAAATCTTGAATCAAATCCTTTAATCCACTTCTAATTGATTTAAAAGATTTGTTTACAGGTAAATAAACTAGACCTACTTGATCTTCTTTACTGACGTATAAACGTTCTATGCTTAGATCAAGATGGCTAGTACTCAAAAATGGATACTCTTCAATCTGACTTATTGCCTCAACAATATGACAAACTAGTCTGTATACTTTATAGTCTCTATCCTTACCCTTCACTTCAAGCCTCAACCAATCTTCCAAACCTAGTCCTTCATTTCTTTCGAAGAGTAATAGATTTTCTTCATGTTGACACTTCATTATATAGCTAATACCTGCATATTGAAGACAATTTACCTGGTCTTCATCTATTTTCTCATCTTCATCAATTTGATATACAAGATATGCATATCTCATTCGATCAATTACAAAACCCATGACTACCTCCCACAAAAACCTCACAGCAACTAAATCCTATACAAAAGCCCTCCATTTATAAATAATAATTATATGCAATAAGCAATAATACATTGGCAGTTGAGGATTCTGTATTTATATTACCATGCCTATTTTCAAACAAAGGGTCAAAAGACAAATTATACGAATCTCTAAAATACTCCTCTGATTCGTTTTGTACGATACCTTGTCTAGACATTGGATTCCTTAAAAGAATAGTTTTGTTCGTAAACTCACCTAACCATGCCTCTTCTTCATTATTTTTCAACTGGCTAATGGCCCTGACTCCATTAGAATCACCTTTAGTCAAAAGCAGTACATGGTCACATATACCAAAGAATTGTTTGGCCACTTCCTTACTTAGGCCTTCCAGATTAACAACTATTATGTCGGTCTCTCCTGTGACCCCATAGTTCTTTAGCATACGAATGATTCCTTGTTTTCCATCTTGATTCATCTTAAGAAGTTCCTGAGAATATAATCCAATATGATTAATTTGGTTTTTCTCCATAATATGATGATCCCATTCACTACCCACATATATGACTTCCTTGCCCTCTTTCATAAGAAGCTTGGTTAATAATATGGATATTGAAGTTTTACCCACTCCACCTGTAGGAGAATATACACAGATGGTTTTTACTTGATGACTATCCTGAATTTTTGAGGCCAGCAATTGAGCAATATCCTTAACTTTCGAATACTTATGAATAACATCACACCTACCATAATGCAGCGATTGGTCTCGGCTCAATAAAATAATATCATAAAAACCCCAATCAAACATATCTTCATGAAATAAATCTTCCTCAATCAGAAGAATATCCTTGTTGCTTTTGAGTAGAAATCTATCTGAGAACAGTTTACTTTTTGACTTAAAACGATGAATAGGAACATCCAAAGCTCTAATATTTCTATGATTCATAAAATGATTGCAAAAGACTTCACTTGCAACAAGCAGCATTATACTATACATCCCAAAACCTTCCTATTAAAGACTTATATGATGAAGCCGCAAAAGTAAACGACTTCATCATAGCAGATTTCATGTAGATACTCTCCTCACTACAATAGCACTGAAATCTATATATGCACCTTAATTATATAATGTGAACTTAGGGAAACACAGTGCACTTTGCACACTATGTTTCCCTCTTGATTAAATTTATGGTTGATTCATTGATATGACAATGATGTCTACAGGCGTTTAAACAGACGATAAAGCATCATAGCTGCATCAGCCCTTGTCATACCTCTTTTTCCGTCAAACAAACCGCTTGAAGCATTAACAACTATGCCCTCTCTTTCTGCCAGAGCTACATATTGCTGTGCCCATTCTGAAATCACGTCATCAAACTTAAGAATGTACTCACTGCTTGCTATTGGATATCTATATCCCTTTTCTTCATGGAGGCATGCTGCTGCAATCTTAACCATTTCTTCTTTACTGATTACTTTATCAGGCTTAAATGTACCATCATCGTAACCGTTAATTAATCCTGCTTCCTTGCTGGAAGCCACATAGATAGCATACCATGCTTCATCATTTACATCCGTAAAGCTGTTCTCTGCCGTCATATCTGTAAGATACAGGGCTCTTACAATGATCTTAGTGAACTCTGCTCTGGAAATGGTTCCATTCGGATTGAAATTATCATCTCCCGTACCATTAATAATTCCCTTTGCAGCAAGTACCTCTATAGCTCTTTGGGTACTCATATCAATGTCAGACAAATCATCAAATGCAATTTTATTCTGCATGATATAGTAAATACCACTAATATCTGTCTTAATTTCGACTTTTCCGGTCTTTGAGTTATAGTTACCACCGATAGCCTCGTCTAATCCATCCTTCACCATAAAGACACAGTCAAAATCAGCCTCAGAAGACGTTGGTGCAAGACCTACAACAAGTTTATTGGCATTTTTCTCAATAATCTTATTGTCTTTTATCAAGTTAACTTCATATGCATCAATAACACTGGCCTGATTCAGACCAAATCCATTCCACTGACCAATAGCCAGTTGACCAATATCAGGTGAATTATTAAAGCTTAGTCCTGTTTCTTTAGTAGTCTCACTGAGGGTAATGGATTTTTTATTAACAGAAATCGTCAAACCACCTTCAAGATCATCCTCCATCATTTTCTTTGTCAGTGAAAAACCGATTTTTCCTGTATCAATAACCACAAGATCCAGATCAATATCTTTCATTTCTTCATCGATGAGGATATCAACCTTCTCTTCTACCATAGGAACAGATACGCGTAATTCCTTGTGTAAATCCCTGTTCAACTTAATTCCCATTTCTTCAAGCTCAACTTGAAGCTTACCAATAAGTTCATCTGCCTCTTCTAAGGATGCCTTGACCATATCCATATCTATAACTGCTTGATCATCAATCACTTGAGTCACAATAGTCGAAACCTGATGCACTGCATACTCGACAAAAGTTGTAATCTCTTCTACTGCTGCGGCTCCTTCTAACTCACTGGTCTCAAGTCCTCCCAATGACTCAGTAACAAGCGTAACTACCTCATCTACACTTTGGTCTTCATCTATTTCCTCATAAGGTAATTCAGGAACTTCTTCTAAAGCCTCAGGCAGATCCTCATCCGTCAATTCTTCTTCTACGATTGGTTCAGGATCTGGCACTGGTGTAGGTGTTGGAGTTGGTGTTGGTGTAGGTGTAGGTGTTGGTGTAGGTGTAGGTGTTGGTGTTGGTGTAACAACCACAGGATCCTCAACCAAATCAACAAACATTCCTCCAGTCCCCATGTTCAATTCATTCATATCAATGGAATAATACTTGTCAGTATCCAAAAGTCCATCTTCAAATACAAGCTTATAACCTTTTGGATGTGTCTCATCACCAGGGATCAAGACAATATCATAAGACGTTTGAGATCCTGATGGGAATACAACATCCCCACTAACCATATCCCTTATTATGAACTCATCAACTAAATCTTCTGTTAACAGTTCATTATAAACCCGAATGATATGACCCTCTTCTTCTGTCGAGGTAACACAGACAGTATTATATTTTTCCAAGTCTCTATTATAAACGTCTTCTCCTGTTCTTCCTGCCACCATACCATCCATGTCAAAATAAGCTGGTGTTTCATTGACATCATAGGTTGTCCTAATCAGATACTCAGATATAGGATCCTCACCTAATTTAATGATTTCACCACTGCCAACACTTTGGCCCTGATCATCTAGGACATCGACCACTCGACCTTGGTAATCTATACCTGCCTCTTCAAGCAACTGGATAAAATGGAACTGATATCCACTGGATTCACCGATATAATCGGTATAATAATATAAACCTTCTAATGTAAAACTAATATAGCTATCATAACTTCTAGAACCTTCTGTGTAGCGAAGGATAAACTCATCTCCGGCTTCAATACCCAAACCAGCAAGACTAAACACTACGTCATAATTAATAAAACCGGATCCGTCACTGTACATGTCCTCGTGCAATGGATTAGGTAAAACAAGAGGATTTCCCTCTGTACTTCCATCCCAAGGTATCATTTCAACGGTAATATCATCAATACTTGTAGCCTGTGAATTATTAAACCAATAAGAAAAATAAACATCATTAGATCCCAAGGAGTATACATCTTGCCATAAACTACCTTCAAGGGGAACTTCAGCACCGGATCTTAAAACCATGTCAAAAACCTCAGTATCTGCTTTTCCGTCATTCCCGATAATTAGATTAAATGGTTCAGCACTTGCATAACCCAACTGCCTTAAATCATAGTCTGGCTCAAGAACCACCTCATAAACTCCAGGTTCAAGATCACCTATGGAAATGTAATGATCATCACTGCTACTAATTGTATTACCGACATGATTGCCGTTAGTATCAAGAACTTCCAGGAATACATCCTCCGTATCAACAGGAACACCTGCCTGACTATATATATACGCTCTAGCTTGTACCGCTTGGTCTTTAAAATCAATCGGAGCCCCAACAAGTCCACCACCAGCAATTTCTACTGTTCTCATAGGAGGAATTGTATTGCCATAGCTACTAGTATGTAAATAATAGATTTCTTCCTTATCCTCAAGATAAATACTTCCATCACCGGCTTTGGTCATAATCTGTCCATACCATTCCCACTGACCGGAAAGATCATTGGAATAATCAAGATATATTGGCCAACAGGATTTAGGATTGTTCTTGATATCTCTAGCTTGACCGACATAAACGCCTTCAGTTAATGGCACATCAATATGATCAATTAAATTACCATCCACGTCATAGGCCATGCCATTGGATACTGTGAACTCAAAAATCTCTGACGGACCATAAGTATCATATCCATAAGAAGCTACTCTAATCGCGTAGTCGCCATCAGAAGCCTCTTTAAAAATCACTTGATTATTAGCATAATCATACAACACATTTCCAGGATAGGGACTTGAGACGATGTATGGTTCAATAGTGGACACCCCAAACCTAGATGTTGGATCAAGAACATTAAGCCTTAGAACCTCAGACGCATTTTGACTGACATAAACACTAAAGGAATGTGTACTTCCATTTGTCAGAGAAATCTCAGCTCTATAGTAACTGCCATTATCAACCGAGTCTCGTGGAATGCTAATATTCAAACCACCTGGCATATCACCAGTTGAAGCAAACTCACTAAGTCCATAATTAGGATATGAGGAACTTGGGAAATATTGAATAGCATGATTATCTTCATCTAAGAGCCTAACATTCCCAATATCACCCATCCCAATATAATCACCAATAAGTTTAATATTTATACTGGAATTAGATACTGAATGAGAAATAATAAAAGGACTCCAACTTGCTGTTGTTTCGAACCTTGTAGCACCAATTTCTCTTGGAACAGTATGATCAATACTGAATGAATAAGGAACTTTTCCTGCTTCAACATCAGTAACCATCATTTTATCCCAGCTACTCTCTATATCAACAACATAACCATTTCCAATTTCATCTCCGGCTTGGTCATATACATGAACGTCGCCACTAACATCCCACCAGGTATCAAAACCTATCTCGTGGAAATATCGATTTCCATTTCGACCGATTAATCGGCAATACTCAATCTGTTGTAGATCGCTGGTTTCATAATAAACGTCAACAGATTCCAAGCTACTTGATCCTAAATCTGTTATCCTTATTCTCGCCTCTTCACCAGGACTAAAAACATAACCATCTAAATCGAAGTAGCCACTAAGCCTGGAAGAATCACCCCAATAGGCATCAAACCAAGGTGAAGATGATGTACTAGCTTCTAATTCAATAGGATCACCATATGCAGATCCTTCCCAAGGAAGAAGATCTACTTGGATTTCATCTGCATTAGCAGCCTCAACATTCAATAGATCTACATTGATGTAGACGTTATCTTCATGAAGCCTGAAAAAATCTCCGTATTGTTGATCAAGAATCAAGCCGTAGTCTCCTTGATTTCTAAAGGTCAGATCAATCACTGATGGGCTGGCTATTCCATTTTCATCCACAACTATTTCAATTTTTTCTGACCGCATGTAGCCCTGTTCAATTAAGGCTATACCAGGTTTTACTGAAACTGTATATCTTCCTTCATCCAATAGTCCCAAGGAATAATGACTGCCGGTTTGATCCAACAAACGATAAGATTCACCTGCGCTATCCCCAAAACTATCTTCTACGTAGATACTAAAGTCATATGAATCCAACACTTGCCCAGGAGCTTTATAGATTTTACCTGTAACTTGGGCAGGCTTCATGTGGATATCTCCACTATTTACAATTTGACCACTTTCTATTTCCACAATAATCGAATCAGAAAATTGATTATAAATATTTCCATTTACTTCATAAAATCCATCATTTGGAGCTAAATATATATCGCCATTTGTCTTAGATGAAGCGTTCTGATAAAAGCTTCGATTTCCAGACTCACTTTGCAATTCATAGATACTTAATTGATTACTACCAACTGTACTTCCATTTACATCGTAAAGCTTACCAACATAAAGTCCATCTGTTAATAGCAAATCAGTGCTGGATCCCAAAGCATTGCTGTTATTATCGTACGCAAGGCCTCCCACAACATTAATATTTACTCTATCACTGCCACCATATGTATCATCTCCATATGAATATGCATAAAACTCATAGAGACCGTCTTCAGAAATATCAACTTCAATAATACCATCTGATGTATGACCGCCACTCGCCCAACTCCCTGAAACAAAATCCATTTCAAATTGAGAGTCCTCAATAATAGTACTACCGGTCGGATCCATAACCCTAATAGTAAAAATTGTCTCTTCAGGTATTAGAATATCCTGGGACATATGACCATCTATAAAATTTGTTGTCTCAACATAATGATTATCAGAACCGAAACCAATGAGGTTTGAATATGATGTTAACATATAACCTCCTTGTGGCGTATCCCAAAACTCAAAACTATAAGTACCGTCTTCAATTAATACAAAATTATCAAAATCAAACCCAACATAAATCTGATCTGCACTATCAGCAGGACTGCCTTGATAATCGTAAACATTACCACTTATTTCATAAGCCTGTAAAGATACATCCATTGTAAAATCACCACTACTCAAATCCAAGGGGAAGATACCACTGTCCATCAAACAATAAGCCAGGTCTAATGAATATAAATTCGCTGAATAAGCTCTTTCTTCTAGACTCACACCTATTTCATCTGCAAAATCATAATACCCTGTATCAGACAGCTCATAGGTTCCAACCAGAGAACCATCACCATTTTCAAAAACATCGATATATAAGCCATTAATCTCATTCCCACTTACATATCTACTATTAGGCAATACCGCCTGAACAATATACTCTGGATTAGAAGCTGGAATCACTTCATTAATACTAATATTATCAATAAAGATATCGCAAGACGTATTTTGATTTCCAGTGTCAATGACGATACATGGACTTGCTCCAAATGGTGACCAGCTATCATTAGGATCCTGTACACCATATGAATCATAAGAACTTATAAAATTTCCATTGACATAAACTTCTGTATGTTGATTCACAAAATCCACTAGAAGGCTATATTCATTCCAGACATTTTCTCCATGATTAGTCAATCCATAACCTGTATACAGGCTTCCGTTTCCAATTTTTATTGAACCGGTAGTTAATGCTGATGCCTGAAAAGACACTTCAACAGCATCAGGCATAGCAGGAAAATCCAGACGGGCAACACTTGACCAATTTGTGCTTCCCTCAAGAACAAAATACTTGTCTCCATCGATCTCTTCGACACGTTGAAGACCATCGCCCTCACCGTTATAGACTATTTGCCAGCCTGATGGTAGACTTCCTATCGTCTCATCCTCAAAATTCTCGAAATAAACACTACCTCCTGATTGAGCATCCCCAGGTGATGGTGTTAGTGTCGCTGCCACAATTGAATTCATCATCAATGCCAGCAGCATAACAGCAGCTAGTAACCTCTTAGCAACCCTTTTCATTAGTCTCTCCTTTACTCTCCTCGTTTTTTGCGCACTTGAATAAACCAAATCATCTTTGATTTTCATCATATATGTTTTATACATACTCCAGAGAAGTATGTATAACACCTATTTAATTGTATTTCGTCGTGACTCTCATCCTTGTGACTCATTAACACACAATAGTCATCTTTATATATAAGACTATAGTACTATCTTTATTAATCTATCTTATCAAAGCCAACCCTTGAATTCAAGAAAAATTACAAATTTATTCATATTTCGTTCATATTTACCAAGAAATACTTTTCTTTTTGTCAATTAGTAACCATCTGTAAAAGCTTCCTCTGAAACATTGTAGTACTTCCTGCCTTCAGAGGTCTCCAATTTAACCACATACCCCTTGGCACCAGCAACCTCGCAGTCATTTACAAGATAAGATTTCCATTGACTTCCGTCTAACTTCATTGAATGCAACTGAAAGCCAAATGCATAATAAACCAAGCCAACAGACTCATCAACATAGAAGGAATGACCTTCTTTTCTTCCAGATTCAGTCCCGGTATCAATTGGCGAAATATAGCTGAATGTCTTTTCTTTAAGATTTATCTTCATAATAGGTCCATCGGTATAAATTCCGGCTCTTTTTATAGCATAAAGAGATTCTCTATCCTTTGATACTTGATAAGACGAGATAGGAAAATCTACAAGTAACTTATAAGAACTGTCACCCTCAATACGATAAAACAATTCATGGGTAGAATGATTGAGCTCATACTCATAAACTAAATAATAGGGGATCAATTCAAAATCATCATAGTCCTCTAAATCCCCGTTTGAGTGACCGTCTAATTCCAAGGCCACAAGCTTTCTCAATGGGATTAGGAAACTATAATCCTTAATAGGCACCTGAGACATATCAAGATACTCAAGTAATGTGAAGTTTCTTATACAGTCATATTCGGTAATATTATTGATACCTACATTAAGCACTCTAAGGTTTGTAAGATGGCTAACTGGTTCTAAACTGGTAACATCTCCTCTCTCAAGGTGCAATTCCTTCAAGTTAACAAAATACTGTCCGATTTGTCTTACCATAGCGTCATTAGCACTATTTGTACAAAAGTACTCTAACATACTTGATTGGCCAATTGGACTCAGATCAAATGCTTTAAAATTATCACCAATATCAAACTCTTTCAATGTAGTAATTCCGGTCAGCGGTTCCAAAGACTCGATATCATTAACTCCTAAATGCACCACTTCAAGTTTTTCACAATACTGAAGTCCTTCTAAGGACCTTATTTCAATCTTTGTATCATTGTTTCTTTCATCATTGAGTCGTCTCATATCCCTCAGGTCACTTTTCATAATGTCACCTTCAGGCTTATTTAAGTTCATTCTTATGACTTCTTCAAGGCCTTGGTCAGGAATATTTATAGCCTCGTCAACAAAAAGCTCTACCTCTTCCATTATTACCGAATCACTTTCATCAACAATTACATCACCTGAGTTTTTTGTAGTCTCATCAACATCAATATCATTCTGGCTACTAATATCCTGACTTCCACTATTCTGGCTGCTATCACCCATACTTGCAGTTTCTTGACTTGAATTGCTCTGACTTACATTATCTTGATTTGAAAGATTCTGGTTCATGTCGTCCTGACTTGTATTAACTTGACTCTCATTCACCAAAGCCTCATTATTCTCATCTGCACTTATAGGACTATTATTTGTATCTTCACTACTTAACTTCTCTAGATCTTCATCATCTGTCATACCACTGGCAGAACTGTTGGACTCACTATCTAATGCTGCAGAATTATTTTCACCACGAGAATCACTTGCTTCTTCTTGGTCGGCTGCAACTACGAGTTGCTCCTCCTGACCACCCTGAGAACTTTCATCAGCTTGAAAATCCCTATCTTCTTTGGCAAAAGGATTAAAGATAACAAGCGCACTAATAATTATGATTGCAGCTGCACCTGATACAACTTTCCAATATTTAAAGAGAAACGTCTTCTTCTTCTCCTGACTGTCCTCTTCCTTATTCTTCTTTTTGTTTCCCATTTCACTATTACCACTGCCCAATGGTTGGTCAAAGCTACTGAGAAGTACAGTCTCATCGGTCTCATTAAGCAAATTCAACAGTTCATCCATGGAAGGAATTCTTTTCTTATAATCAATCTCCATTCCCTTCATAATGACTGAAGCGCTATAATAGGAAATATCATCGCATAAATCTTTTAAGTCAGAAACCTCGTCACCCAACATCCGGTCCATAGAATTTTGAGGCTTGACTCCAGTTAACATCCAGTAAATCGTCGCACTTACTGCATAAACATCGGTCCAAGGGCCTTGATTTCCCTTAGAGGAATATTGCTCAATAGGTGCAAAACCGGGCTTTAGAATTATTGACAGACTCTGACTTTCATCAGTAATCACGTACCTTGCTGCACCAAAATCCAATAATTTCACTTGATTACTACGGGTAATATATATATTGTCAGGGCTAATATCGCGATGAATCAAGTTCTCCTTATGAACTTTTGCCAACGATCTCATTACAGTGTTCATAATCTGCAAGGTCTTGTCAAAACTTAATTTTCCGCCGTTCTTACTTACATATTCATCCAGTGTAATACCGTTAACATAATGCATAATAATATAAACAGTATTATTTAACTCCAGAACATCCTGAACAGATACGATACCTGGCTCATGATTAAATTTAGCTATAACCCTTGCTTCTTCCATAAACTTATCCATATGATGTTCAAACTGCTGTTTAGTCTCCATTGAATGAGGTTGTATGGTTTGAGTTGTCGCTTCCCGAAGAGCCAGCGATTTAGGCAGATACTCCTTTATAGCCACAGAACATTCAAGTCTAGTATCAAAAGCAAGATATGTAATCCCAAAACCACCACTGCCTAATACTTTAGCGATGATATAACGGCCGTCCAACTCTGTCCCAAGCGGAAGAGCATTTAGGGGAGACATGTATTTCTCCCTGTCAAAACCACAATATGGGCATACATCTGCTATACCGATATCACTCAAACAACCATAACACATTGATTTCTTGTCCATCATGATCCCCTTTTCATTCCTCTAGAAACATTACTTCATTGCCGTTATCTTCATCAAAATCCAATGATTATCCCACTATAATTGTCATCAAAATATTCGCTGTTTCGTATAATTTCATTTATTTTATTAATCTTCTTATCCTGATTTCGCCATCCTGCCACTATTTTACCCAATTCATCAACAGAAATATTTTCCCAAAACCCATCGGTACACAAAACGCCATGGGTAATCTTATTATTTTTACGGCTAAAGCTTGCCAAATCATATTTGACTGTGTCCCACTCCATCCCCATGGCACGTAAAAGCCTGTTTCTATCTGGATGATGAAGCTTCTCCTCAGTACTTATTTGACCACTTTCATATAAAGCCTCCACTACACTATGGTCTTTTGTTTGATAAACAAGTTTCCTTTTATTAAAAAGCATGATTCTCGAATCACCAACATGGCCAAGTATAATCTGATCTCCATCAGCAAGAATAACTGTAATAGTTGTCATCATTGTACTCAATTCCGGTTTCTCTTCTTTAGCCACCATAAGAGATTCTTGAGCATCAAGTATAAGCTTTCCCAGATTAGTTTCTGAAACGATAGGATTTGTCTTAAAGCCCTTTACCACTTCCTCACAGACTAACTGAGAAGCAACCTCTCCACAGTCATGTCCTCCTAAGCCATCACAAACAACACCACAGAACTTATCCTTTACTTCTATATACATAACTGAATCTTCATTGTTGACCCTTCTACCCTTATCAGTTATTTCCAATATTTTCATTAACTACCTCCACAATTGCTGATAAATCTCCTAGTAATCCCATTGATGCCACAAGAGCCGGTGATCTTGCATCTGTGTTCTATTCACATAGTCCCTAATAATCACCATAAACTGTTTAATATTGGTCATCTCAATACCTAGATCAATCTGATCCTGAATGACAACAAGATCTTTCCACTCCCTGGTTCTAAGTTCCCCATTTTCAACATACTTGGCATATAAGTACATATCCTTATTCTGGTATGTTGAAAAATTATTAGCAAAAACCAGATATGCATTTCCCTTATCAACCAACTCAACATCATATCCTTGACTAATCAATTGATTCTGATTATAAGAAAAACCTACGTTCACCGCCCTATCCATATAACCCGGAATAAAAAGCTTCACATATAAACTTTTGGAATTACTTCCTTGAAGACTGTCATCCGTAATGTCCAAATACCTTTTGCCATTAACAAAAGGTTCATGAATATAGGCTTTAACTTCATGACCATCATAAACAAGAATCTCATGATTGATTTCATTTATATATTCAGGATTAGGTCCCATATATTCAAGTTCAACAACGACACCCTCTGCTCCTCCATCCACAACCTTGGTTCGATAATTATCAGCTGTAAGATAGTCTCCAAGCTCGTAAACACTATGAAAGTTAACTTCTTCAACCACTCCAACTTCAGAACTTTCGACGATTACTGGACTTAAATCATTATCATCCACTTCTTCAGCTTCTGGAGATTCAATCACTGTTACACCCTCATTAGTCTCAATTTCACTGACTTGCTCTATATCCTCTTGACTTCCTGTATTTTCAGATAAATCTTCCTCACCGACTTCTGCTGCTACAACAGCTTCATCCACATGATCATCAAGAACCTGATCCTCCTCAGATATATCATCTCCACTAGAAGACTCCAGTTCATTTTGACTCCCATTACCACTTTCTTGAATCTCTGCCTCTAACTCAACGCCTTTCTCATCCTCTGAGACAAAAAGCCCATTATTCTCTTCATCTTCTTGACTTACAACTTCTTCACCAGTCACCTGGATGTCATCTTCAGATAAATTCAAATTATGTTCTGGCGTAGAAGTATTTACAATGTCATTCTGGAGAGATTCACTTTGATTATCACTCACCTTGACACCTTCACTAAGCTCGCTGCCAGCTCTCGACTGTCCAAAAACAAATCCCAAAAAGATTAAACAGCAACAAACCATAATAGCCAAACTTGGAATCAACCAAGGCCTCCTACTCTTATCCTTTTTCTCAATCCTTACCTTCTTTTCATTAATAGGACTTATACCCTCAAGTAGGACTGTTTTATCTTCTTCAGAATTCTCTAGATAGGATAATAATAGCTCAATACTTTGGATCCGGTCATTTGCCAAAATAGCCATGCCTTTTTCAATAATTGAACTCACATATGGCGTCACTCCGACCTCACACTGACTAAGTGGCTTTAACTCATCATCCATAAGCCGATCCATAGAATTTTGAGGTTTTATTCCTGTTAGCATCCAATATAAGCTAGCACTAACTGCGTAGACATCTGTCCACGGCCCCTGCTTCCCTTTTGTTGAATATTGTTCAACTGGCGCGAATCCCGGTTTAAGAATGATAGACAAGCTTTGACTTTCCTCAGTGACCACATACCTTGCAGCACCAAAATCCAACAGCTTGACCTGTTGATCCTTGGTTATATAAATATTATCAGGACTTATATCCCTATGGATCAGATTTTCCTGATGTACCTTGTTCAGCGAAACCATAACACCTGACATGATTTGCATCGTTTTTTCAAAATCAAGCCTTCCACCTTCCTGCTCAACGTACTCTTCCAGGGTTATACCATTAATATAGTGCATGATTATATAAACAGTTTGATTAAGCTCTATGACATCTTGAACGGATACAATCCCAGGCTCATTATTAAATTTGGCAATAGCCCTGGCTTCCTCCATAAACTTGGACATATGATGCTGAAATTGATCCTCGGTCTTATGTGAATGTGGTTTAATAGTTTGGGTTGTCATGTCTCTCATAGCCAATGATTTGGGAAGATATTCCTTAATCGCGACAGCGACATCCAAACGTTTATCATAAGCAAGGTAAGTTATACCAAAGCCTCCCGATCCCAGTACTTTACCCAGAATATAGCGATTATCCAGTTGAGTTCCAAGCGGTAGCGCACCATATGGTTGTTGATATGCACTTATACTAAACCCGCAGTGGGGACAAGTGTCAGCAATTCCAATATCACTCAGACACCCATAACAGATTAAATCCTTACTCACTGTTAAACCTCTCTTTCTGCTAGACTTCATCAACTTGAAACGTCTTCTCTTCATTTATACAATAACAGTTTCTCGATAAAAGTATAGTGCACAGAGCACACTCAACAACAAATACCCCTTCAGGTAAGCAACCTGTCTAGAGTCTTAAATACAATTCATATAACAACCGTGCTGCTTCCTCTCTTGTTATAGTACTTGAACCAAAATAATTCATATCAGAATCAAGACTAACAAAGCCCTCTCTCATAGCAAAAGCAACAAAATCTCTAGCCCAGGTTTCAATTTCACTGTTATTCTTAATTGACGCTAAATACTTATCCATTTCAGGTGTAATTCTATACCCCTTTTCAACAGTAAGCGCCGCTGACATAACTTTTAACATATGGTTTAACATCATATCATCCTTAGGCCTAAACGTTCCGTCGTCAAATCCGTTAATCATACCAATTTCTTCTGACGTACCGATATAACTATAGTAAGGACTTGTATCATTTACATCATTGAAAGTAGGAACTGCTTGAGGATTTAGTCGACCAATCAAACGCATGACTGCAAAAGTCAATTCATCTCTATCCATCATCTCTTTAGCATCAAAAGAAGAATCAACATCCTTCATAATATTTTTTGACAATAAGGTTTGTATAACTGTCTGCATCTCCTGGTCATATGTATCAATATCATCAATTGAGACATTATTTTCCATCACAAAATATTCACCGCTTTCAGTTATAAAAGCTTCTAATTTACCAGATTCATGATTAAGTCTTCCACCAATGACTTCATAACCATCATCAGTTATCTTCATAATTGCATCTGATGAATTATGAAGATTTGGCAAGCCGATTTTTATGGCATCTTTGGAATCCAGATCAACTTTTACACTACTGACTTTTCTTATAGAAGGTAGTGCTGCATATGTGTTTATTATAGATTCGTTGGCTTCATTTGCAGTAATTAAGCCAGTATTCACTTGACTTAATAGATTTCCATAAAATTTTGGAATTCCTTCCTGCTCAGCTAAAGTATCCAACAATATCATCGATTCTACTTCAGCTTCTTTTTTGGAAACGCTTAACTTTCCGCTGTCACTAAGTTTACCTGGATTTAGAATAATATCTACATTCATGTCGCTTAATCTGACACAATCCAAGGCATCAAGACTACTTATCGAACTCAACTCAAGGTCAATGCCATTATTCATATCAACAGGAACCATGGCTTCGATATCCAAATACTGCTTAAGTTCTACATCTTTTTCTAATAATTGCATATAAGATTCATCTTTTAATCTTTCTGCTTCTTTATTTATCTTACTAAAATCAAAGCCATTAAGCTCCTTGCCACCGACTGCTTTTTCGACGATTCCACCAATTGTTTGATTAATTTCATCTTCAATATAAGTTTCTATATTCTCTTGAACTTCTTCTACACTATTACTTTCATTGACTAACATATCGATTTCTTCATTCAGGACTATGGTTTCATTAACAATTGTTACCCCTTTACCTTCAAGTTCAGCTATACTTTCAGCATTCAATTGACTGTTTCCTGTTACATTAACAGTCTTTAAATTTTCAAGTTTTGCTAAGGGAGAAAGGTCTTCAATTTTATTAAAACTTAAATCAATAGATTCCAGGTTCACAAGTTTTTCGATACCACCTAAGTCGCTTAAATTTGAATAGGAAAAATCTACTTGTCTTATCAGAGTAAGTTCTCCCTCTGTAAGTTCACCACTAAACAAGCCTAGCACTCCATATAGTTTGTTGTTTATATTGCTGTTAAAGACTTGGTCTGTTCCCAAGTTAACATTGTTGTAATAAAGGACAATGCTTTCCCCCTCGTAATCCGAACCTGTAACTAAAATACAGGCATGATCAGAAATTATAATTCCATAGCTGTAATCATTAAACTGTTCAATTCCCGTTGATTTACCACTAGGTCCATTGTCAGGAAAAAATCGGCGAACTCCTCCTCCCCAAAACGAGTCAGTAATGGCAAGAGAATCATATTCCTCCTCGCTAATTACTGATAAAGAACCACCATCTGTTAACTTATACCAAAAAGTAGCCTCATCAATTTCATCATTATCCTCGCTATAGTTATCCCTAGCCAATGCATACTTAACCCCACCTTCGATTGCCATAGGGTGATAATAAGTATTTCCTTCTTCTTTAGAAATTACTGATTGAAGTAGATTGCCATCTAAGTCAAATATTCTCATTTCATAAGAACTACCATGATCATAATTATCATAATGATTGTTGGAATAATCTTCATATGTACCGCCTAGAAAAATCCTTTCTCCAGATATAGCTATGGCAAATGAATCTCTGTATATAGTTCCCGTGTTGTCATTGTCATCAACAATATTTTTAGACCAAATCAACTCGCCAGAATACATTCTCTTTTCCAGAACATTGATTCTTGTTGCGCTTTCGTAATCACTGTTATTGTAGAAAATATATACTCCTGTATCAGTTGAACCTATACTGGTATAGTTTTGGGAGGTTTCAATTTTATGAACAATATTACCATTACCATCAAAAAAAGCTATCATACTCCCATTTTCATCATTCAACCAGTTATTAAAGTTTATTACTACTTCTCCATTTGGCCCCTCAATAACTTCACTGACATAACCTTGAAATAATACTTCTTCACTGGTCTCTTCCGCCTGAACAGGAACCCCAATTAAACCAACTAAACAGACTGTAATTAATAACCATGCTATTTTTTTCATCGCGCCCTCCATATCTCAACAAACTGGTTAGCCTTGACATCAAGTTCTAAACCTTTTCTTATGTCATTGACCAAAGTTTGATATGAACTTTCCACATCACTGGAAGCTCCGTCTAATTCCATGGCCTCAATATATATTCTTTTGTTTAGCTCATTAAGATCTTTCTTAGTCTTAAGATAATCAATGAGACTTAAATGAGCACTGGCAACACCCTCATCGCTAATCTTCATATCGGATACTAATTCCTCAATCTCATTTATACTCATCATCTGGTTTTCAATCATACCAGTAACATCCTCAGCACTTAGACTAAATTCGCTCATATCACCAAGTTGTTTGTCCAATACTTGGATAGTCTCGATCTTAGCGACAATGTCATTTTCACTAATAAAGGTATTGTATTCCTCCATGGAACTTATTTCACCCTTGCCTGTCAATATGATGAGGAGAAAGGCGACTAATGCAGCTAGTCCTATTCCCCCACCTATCAGTAATTTCTTGTTCATATAATGCCTCCATATAATTTTATTATCTCTAAAATATCTTTCTACCATAAATTAAACCGATTTTTTGAATGCTCATTACATATCTATAAGACAAAATTGGTTTATAAACGTTTAAACACCCTATACAGCATAATAGCAGCATCGGCCCGCGTCATTCCCTTTTCACCGTCAAAAATGTCATCGGAGGTGTTGACAATAAGTCCCTCTCGTTCCGCCAAGGCAAGATAAGCCTCAACCCACCCAACAATAGGATCTTTGTAATGACTGATATATGCCCCTGTCGATCCGGGATAAGAGAAACCCATTTTCTCATGAAGACTGGCAGCACATATTTTCACCATTTCCTGTTTTGTTATAATGTTGTTCGGCTTAAAAGTACCATCAACATATCCATTGATTAATCCCGCTTTTTTGCTGGATGCAACATATGGCATATACCAGGCTGTGTCAGAAACGTCTAAAAATGGATTCTCAGCATTGGTATCCATTAAATAAAGTCCTTTTATAATAATCTTGGTAAACTCAGCACGACTAATACTTGCACTTGGGTCAAATTCTTCTTCAGACTTACCGTTAATCATTCCTTTGGCAGTCAGTACCCCAATCGCTTTTTTGGTGTCTGCATCTAGATATGTTATATCATAGAAGTATTTTCGGTTGTCCTTAACATAATAGGTTGCAGATTTTCCTGTGATCACTTTTGTCGTATCTGTCTTTTTATCATAAAAACCACCTAAGGCCTCCGACATACCATTTTCTTCTTTGAAGACACAGTCATAATCCTTATCGTCACTGGTAGAACTCAGCCCGATGACTAGGGGTTTTTCTTCCTTGTTGTCTCGAATCTGGATATCAAACTTTTCTACTCTGCTGCTGCCAACAAGTCTAGTATTATGATAGGGTCCCAATGCAGGTTCATGAACACCATAATCTGTATCCATCACCACCGCCGAAGTCTCCCCCAGTGATTCCTGGGTATAATAACCCAAACTTTGAATCGAAATGACAGTGTCCCCTTCAAAAGCACTTAGCATCTCTTTATCCATACCTATGCTGACTTTTCCGGTGTTAATAGTTATGTTTTGAAAGTCGATCCCCTGGACATCGCCTGCAACTTCGATTTGAAGTATTTCCCCATCAAGAGGAGCATCAATCAAGACCTCTTGTTGAAGATTCCTATTAAGTGAAATACCACTTCCACTTAAGGAATTCATGACTGCTTCCTCAAATGCGTCCATCCTTGTGAGACTTTCTATAACATCTGAATCGCTGATTCTGACAGTGTAATCCGAAATAACACCATTAATTTTTCCATAGTCAGAAACAGCGAACTCGACCATATCTGTAATTTCTTCAATCTGGTCAGGACTCGCCAATTGATCTTGTACCAAACTTTCAACATGGGACTCAATGAAAGCAATCTTTTCTTCCATACCTGTAATATTGCTGATATTCTCATATATATCACCAAAACCATCAAGATTCCTCTTCTCAGTGATTTGCTGAACACCAAAAGTATATCTTGCATTATTATAGGGCCTTGATGTACTTGCAACTCCGGACAGAGTATCTTCGTTGTAATTCCCCATTAGATTCATGAAAATATAACCCGAAGGACGGTCAATCCAAACAGTCCCTTCCATGATGATTTCTTTTGTAATAGGATTGATATAACCACGTATTTCGTACGAGCCACTTTTTCCACCCTCATTACCTAGGCTTGGATTAAAAATATAGACTGAATCGCTCATATATCCAGTTTCCGAAATCGTGTTAAAGTATAAATCCAGATCCATAACACCAGAACTGTTTGTATACCAGCCCTTCCATTCACCAATCATTTGATCAAAATGATAATCCGTTTTATCGCGAACAAAATTAAAGCCAGTACCACTAATTCTTCCAGCCTCTACCCTACCTTCAATCGTGTAGTAACTCCCTCCAGAATACCTATCCAGCCATCCGTTTCCATATAAAGTAATGTCACCGGTTAATAAATCTACTGCTCCCCTCATTAGATATGAGCCGCCGTCTCCATTTATGTCATTTTGAGCATAAGTGTAGAGTATCGCGTTATTTATTGTGCCATCTACATCAATTTCGTGAATAACCAGTGTTCCAGACTCATATGTGCTATCGACTTGATAATATCCATTCCATATTCCAACGACGTCATCCTTAGTAATTGTTTCTGCTATAACCGCCGTCTTCATCTGCATAACAAGCAAAAATATCGTCATCCCGAATACAATTATTTTTTTTCTCATCACGTTCAACCTCAACTGTCCTTCTTTTGCTTAATTTTTTGTCCTCTTAGAGGGTCAATATATTCCAATGTAAAATCTTTCATCAACTAGCTGGCTGAAAAGTCAACTTATTCGCTGGCACCTACATTCAGCTATCATTTTAATTCTCAAATATCCAACAAAATGAAAACTACAATCTGTTAAACAATTTATATAACATAACCGCGGCAGCAGCCCTGGTTGTACCTTTTTCCCCACCAAACAAACCGCTGGCCTCACCGGTGATTATCCCCTCTCTCTCTGCCAAAGCAAGATATGGCTGAACCCAGACGGCAATAATATCACTGTATCTAGATAGATAGATTTCTATATTCTCCGGATATTGGTACCCCTTTTGCTCATACATACTTGCTGCGCAGATTTTCACCATTTCCTGCTTTGTGATGACATTATCTGGTTGGAATGTCCCATCTGTATACCCGTTAATCAAACCCACACTTTTGCTTGATGCAACATATGGTTTATACCATGCTGTCTCTTTAACGTCCTTAAAGGTATTGGGAGCACTCATATCAGTTAGATAAAGAGCCCTAACAATTATTTTTGCAAACTCAGCTCTGGTAATAGTCCCATTTGGGTCGAAACCTATTTCAGATTTTCCGTTAATAATTCCTTTTGCTGCCAGGACTTCAATCGCCTTTTTTGTTCCTTCGTCCAAGTTTGCGATGTCACTGAAAGACTTACGGTTTTCCATGACATAATATGTGCCTGCTTCGTCAGTCTTAATTTCCAGCTTGCCGGTTTTCTTATTTATCTTCCCTCCCAGAGCCTCCACATTTCCATTGTTCCGTTCAATGAACACACTGTTATATTCACTTTCGGCACTCACACTGTCAAAACCAACGGTAAGTTTCGTAACAAGCTTCTCTTCTTCCTCTTCCAAATACTTAAAGGTAATCTGAAGCTTGTCAGTCATTGGAGCTCCTGTCAGATGATTGTTATACAGACTTCCCATAGATAATATACCTTTTTCAGATTCAGCCGACAGAACCCCTGCTTCTACATTCTCATAAACGACTGGCTGGTGTTCAATACTAATGATGAGGTCATCATTCAGATTCGCTTCAAGACCGACTGAATCAATAGTTAAAGCAAAGCCAGCTCCTTTAATGGAAATCTTATCTACATCAATAGTCTTTAAAGATGTGTCCAATACCAGGTTTACATCACCGGATTGATTATTCAATTCGACTTCAACAGCTTGATCCAGTTTTCTGTTAAGTTTGATCATCTGAGTTTCTGCCTCTTTTAGAAGTAAATCCTGCAGAATAGTCATTTCGCTTTCCACCCCGTCAAAGAGGTCAGAAGAAATTTGAATACTTCCGTTGACGACATTGCCGGTTTTGCTTCCCCGTTTTTGTACACAATACTCTATAAAATTGGCAATTTCCTCCTGATTGAGGCTTGTGGTTTTTTGCCTTTCTCCCATTCCTTCTAACGCCTCGAGAAATTTATTAACAATAAGTGTATCACTGTCACTAGCCAAGATTTCAGTTTTATCAAACAGATTATACACAGTGGAATCATCAATAATTTCACCGTCCTCAGCTCCTGCACTTACCTTTAGCTGAAGCGGATGAAGAGTCCCCCCCTTCTTGTAATAATAGGGGTTAGCAAGATATGCACTTCGTATTCTTAGGTAGTATATACCCGGTGTTTCGATGACAAAAGAATCCTCCCAATCACTGCTAAAAGCATAGGATGCATAGGAACTCACACCATGTTCATAGATTCGTGTATACCCTTCATCAAAAACATCTACGGATATTTTTGTATCAAATCTCATCCCGTCATTGGTAATTGACAGTGAAACTGTCTCATTAGCCTTTTTTGTTTCAAATCTAAATATATCTACATCTTCACGACCTGTCAGATTAAACATCATGACTTCATCCTGAACTATCGGAGTCGCTGTTTCATAAGTATTGTTATATTCATAGAAATCAGGCAAAACCAGACTATATTTGATATAGATTGGTTCAGTGATGACATTTGTTTCCGGGTCATAATAGTTAGGGTTCAATTTGGCTGCACTAACTACCCGAACCGTATACCTTCCCTTCTCCCCTAGAGAAATATTTTGAGTCGTCGTCTTGCTGAAAGCATCCGATGCATAAAGTGCGACCCCCTCTGAAGAAATGGTGTCTCCATTTTCATTCAAAACATAATATGATACACTTCCTCCGAAAGTGTCTCGGTCACTACCAATTGTCAAAATTAATGAGCTATAGTCACTTGGAACCTCAATGATAAAGTCATGTGCCTCATTAATGTCTTCAATTGTAAATAAAGTCTCTTTCTCTTCTTCAGCAACCCTTGTTTCTGCATAAACCCTCAGGTTAAATACACCAATAACCAAAATAGCCAAGGATGATAACAAAATCAAAGTTCTCCCAAATCTTTCCATATAAGCTAATCTCCTTTTTGCTTTGACATATCATTAATAATTTTTATAATATTATCTTAATTTTATCTCTTATCAACAAAACCATCTGAACTACAATCTTTTAAACAGTCTATATAACATAATTGCCGCATCGGCTCTTGTTATTCCGTTTCCACCTTCAAATATTCCTGCTGAAGAGTTAACAATAATTCCTTCTCTTTCAGCTAGTGCAACATAAGGTTGAACCCAATTTGCTACTGTATCACTATATCTTCCTATATATAGATCCTGATTAGCTGGATAAAAATAACCTTTTTGCTCATGTAAACTAGCTGAACATATTTTAACCATCTCCTGTTTTGTGATTACATTTAAAGGTTTAAAAGTTCCGTCTGTATAACCATTAATCAAACCAGCTTGCTTACTGGATGCAACATAGGTTTTATACCATGAAGTATCTGCTACATCCTTAAAATCATTAACAGCACCAGAATCTGTCAGATATAGAGCTCGAATTATGATCTTAGTAAACTCAGCTCTTGTAATGGTTCCGCTGGGATCAAAGCTCGTAGTACTCTTTCCGTTGATCATTCCTTTAGCAGCCAGTACTTCAATAGCCTTTTTAGTTGCAGCATCTAAACCATCAAGGTCATCGAATGATTTCTTGTTTTCTTTGATAAGGAATTTACCACTCGTCGATGTCTTAATCTCTAACTTACTGGTAGTTTTATTGTAGTTGCCACCTATAGCTTCCCTTGTGCCATCTTCCTTTTCAATGAAAACACTGTTATAGTCAGGTTCTCCACTCACCATATCCAGAGATATAGTTATCTTAGAATCGGTTTTATCAATAACTTTTCCATCTTTAATAAACTTGACTTCATATACCTCTACGTCTTCAAACAACTGAAGGTCAGCAAGCGTAATAATCCGACCTGTATCATTGACCACAAAACCTGGCTCTAGAGAGGCTACTGTTCCTAAGGCTCTGCGTGCATGACTTGAACTTTTCCGGGAAATATTAACAACTAAAGTCCCATCCAACTCAGTGGACAATGCAGCTTGATCCAATGTAACGGCTACATTGCCTGTGTCAACTGTAACAGAATCAGCAAGAATCTTATTCACTGATTCATCAATCCTAATATCAATAGAATCCCCTGTCATAGGTGCATCAAGGATTAAATCTGTTTCCAATTCTCGATTAACATCGATGGTTTTTTCATTTAATCTGGATTCCAAAGTTTCTTTCACATAAACCGCTATATCTTGGCCAGGCACAACCTTATCATAATCAATCATGACTTGGTCATTTATAACTTCAAGTTCACTGTATGATGAAGCCGAAATACCATGTTCTATGAAATCTGTAATTTCTTCAACGTTATATGGATTCTCTAAATCTCTCAAGTCTATTAAATCAATAAACCCAGTAACCTCGGATTCAACAGTTGAAGGGCTGGCCCCTAAAGAGATACTCTCGTAATCAACAATCAATGTTGATTCAGAGTATTCCTCAGCTATTGATGAAAGGCTACCAGTTCCCGAATGTATAATTGTAAACTTGCTTTCCTGACCCTGGTCAGTGTCATAGTACGTATAAGTTAATATATCATTATTGTTCAAAACGGCCACTGTGAAATGAATACCATTCTGATGCATAAATTTAATGTCTGTACCTGATACAGTATAACCTGTAAACACATACTCACCATTTACATCTTCCCAGTCCGATGAAAGAAATGTTTTATTGCGTCTCTCAAAATCAGTCCAGGTTGCATTATCATAAACCGACTTAGAAACTTCAGATAACGTTTTATTACTGTATGAATAAAATTTACCATAATCACCTGTAAACTCTGCATTTATTATCAGCTTGTCACCATCAAATCTAAGGTCATAAGCATTATGGGTAGAGCTGGAATCATATGTAAAGCCGGTAAGAAAAGTTTGCATTTTCCCTGTCTGAGGATTAACATCTACTACTCCAAATTCATCTATTTCTTGGTTATAAAAATGACCTTTAAGAACAATAGAACCTTCAAACGCTACCATAGCATCTGGGTGAAAGTGATTGTACTTTACTGGTACAATTTCATCCAAATCCACCTTCCAAACAATATTCCCCAAATTATCAAGTTTGTATAGGCTCGTGTTTCCCCATCCATAGACATAACCGTCATAGATCTTAATATCCCACAAAGCGTCGTCTACAGCAGTTCTCCACTTGATATTTAAGTTTTTATCATATAAGATCACTTCACCTGTGTTCCCAAAACCTGGTGATTCAAGATAGCCGGCTACTAAGATATCATCACCATAATTAAGGATACAATCTGCACCACTTGGCCTAAGATTAATATCCAAATACTCATAATCTGTGTCTTCAATTGTGTCAGCTCCATAAATCTTTAACGTAAAAGTCCCTAAGACTATTACTACTACCATGACTAAACTAAAACCTTTTCTCATCCTTTTACTCCTCTACATCATATTGTTATATAAAATCTAAGATAACAAACTTTATTGAATCAAACGAACGAGATTACTCTCGCTGTCAGCTACCAAAATACTACCTTCACCAAAGTAGGTAATATCCATATCCAAACCGCTAAGATAGCTCACTTCGTATGATAATCCTTCATATACAGCGTTTTCTCCAACATCTATATTGCCTGAAATGGTTTCCGAATCAACTGCATAACCATCTTCCATAATAATTTTACGAATGACATGGTTGTCTACAACGTATAAATCCTTACCATCACAGACTAATTTCCTGGGTTCGAACAACTTAAGCACTGACCCATCTACAAAATCTTTTTCATACTTTGCACCAGCTGCAAAGTCAAGCTCTCCGTTTCTTTCATCCAAGTTATAAATCACAGCAGTTTCAGGTTGAGAAAGATAGATAATTCCATCTGCATCAACAGCTATCCCCTCAAAATGCTCTCCATCCTGTAATAATATACTAAACTCACTAAAGTCCGCTTTAATCTTTATCACTGAAGAAGACATCTCTATATAATCCGTCATAATCAAATATATATTGTCCTCCTGATCAAATGTAAAATCAGAAATTTCAGTAGTAAGAACATCAAATGCAGCCAGTTCTTCAACCTTCTCTCCATCAAGCTCAAACAAACCTAATCTGTACTCTTCATTTTCAATCCACTCAGTCGATCCAAAGAAAACTTGCCCTTTGCTGTTGACACGAATGACATCTGCCTGTATATAACCGGTATCAATAGTAGATACCTGATTATCCTCAAGGACTCTTATAAACCGATCGACCACATAAATTTTACTGCCATCAGGGCTAATTGCTATACTTGACGGTTCCAAGAATCCGGCATCCTCCAAAGGTCCATCAATAATATCTCTTGTTCCGTTTCCTGCAAAAATACTGGTATGATAGGCTGTATTATATTTGAGGGTAATATCCACTCCTAGAACACCTGCATCTACAATGACATCAATTTCAAAGATCTTATTACCATACCGGCCTTTAATAGTGGTTTCACCAGGATTGTTACCAATGATTTCCCCATTTTTTATACTGGCAACTTGATTATCCCCAACAGTCCATTCTATTAATTCTGGTGCCAATTTATTTTCTTCTCCATCTGGATAAACCTGAACAACTTCAACAATTTCTGTTTCCTGTTCGGTAAGTGTAATTTGCTCTATATTAACTTGAATAACAGACAATTCTTCTGCTTTTTTCATATCATAGCCTTTATAAAACATAAAAAGAGACGCAGCAACAAAAGGAAGAATGGCAAGGCGAAGAATCTTATTTCTTAAGATTGCCTTTTCTTTATCTGCCTTTAGCTTCTTGATATTGAGCAGGGCTGCTTTTAAATCTTTGGCATCTAAATACCTTTCATCTTTATATCTTTTTAAACACTTATCTAGAACCTCAACGAAAGGTCCGGATATATCTGTCCGGCTGGCTCTTAAAGCATCTATGCTAATCTTGGACTCTTTGGTCAATACATGTATGGCTGTAGCTGCCAGGCTGTATAAGTCACTTCTCTCGTCAACACTTAAGGTTGTGTCCTTCTGTTCCGGTGAACAATAAACAGGACTATAACCATATACCTTATAGGATTCACTTTTCTTATCATTAATATGGGTTGCGATACCAAAATCAATAAGTATAGCTTGATTGTCCTCTGTAACGATAATATTATGTGGTTTTATATCCATGTGTAGTATATTCTTTCCATGAATATAATGAAGGGCATCACATAATTGAATTAACCAGTCAATAACCCTGTCTTCAGATACTCGATCCTTAAGCTCTAGATATTTATCCATTGATAAACCTTCAACATAACTCTCAATAATATAAGAGCCACCTTCATCGTAGAATAAATCTGAAATCTTAGGTAGACAGGTGTGATTTAACTTTACCAATATATCCTTTTCATTAAGGGATCCATTAAAATACTTAGCCGCCCATGTATTACCCAGTTCTATATTGGTACACACAAAAACAGACCCCTGAGCCCCACTGCCCAAAACTCTGTCTACCCTGTATTTCCCATTTAGCAAGTCACCTTCTTTAGGTATATGACTAATTTTATCTTCATTTAACAATATCGTTTTTGTAAATTCCTCTTCTTTAAGTAACTCAGTTTTATCTATCTCATCTAACAAGAGGGTTTTATCATGATCGTCTCTTGTCGTGTCACTGTCTAATAACTCAGTTTTCTCATCCGTCAACAACTCAGTACTTGAAACATCATCCTTAACAGCAGTAGCATTTGCCTTTTTAACTTTTTCTATTTCCTCACGATTTTTCATAATAACTTTTGGAGATAATTTTTCTTCGTCTGTTACTGGACGAAATACACTCCTAAATCGTCTGCTGGAAACAAACATTATTAAGAAAAAGATAAGTAATGGTGATAGGAGTAATCCACCTATAATAAAAAAACTCTGATATTCCATAACTGCCTCCCCGTCTTATGCATTATTTAGGTGAATGAGTACACCTGATATATTATCTGTTTCGCCTCTGTCCATGACAGCCTGTGCATAATGGCTTAAACCTTCTTCTATAGAACCATAGGCTCCCTTGCATAAATCAAGCAAATCATCATGATCCAAACGGTCATAAAATCCATCGGAAGCAAAAAAGTAATACCCCTCTTTTACAGTTTCCCTATTTTGAATAACATAATCCATGCTTTCCTTTACACCTAAACAGGTAAGAAGCACATGTCTGTTTTTTGACTCTTTGGCTTGTTCCCTTGTAATCAAACCACTTTCAACTTCCCGTTCAGCCAAGGTTTGGTCTGAAGTAATCTGACTAACCTCCTCACTAATTTCATACAATCTCGAGTCACCTATATGAAATACGATGTATTTATCATAAAAGAACAAGCCCAAAGTAGCAGTAGTCCCGCAATGCTTGTTTCTTTCTTCGCCATAATCCACAAGTTCTGAGTTAATATTTTCAAATAGAGAAATCCATTCATTTTTAATCTGTTCAAAAGTAAAACCACTGTTTAATCGGCTTAGGAAACTATAGTTAAACCACTCTTCAACTATTTTTTTAGCATACTGACTTGCATAAGCACCATCATCCATACCACCCATGCCGTCAAAAACACCAGCAAGAAGTATTTCCCCGAACTCCGTCGAAACTTTAACAGCTAAGATTGAGTCTTCATTTTGTTTCCTGCTCATACCGATAAAGGTATATTCTCCGTACTGAATTTCCATCATCTCACCAATCTATCCTTACATATTCAATCTAATCTCTCATCATCGACATCTTATGATCTAATAATTAAGATTAGTAAATATCAGCCCTACTTGAAAGTAATTCATGACAACACTCACAAGAAAGCCAATCAAAATTCCATACGACATTTTTATTATATGGTCAGCATCAATTTCAAGCTTGTTTTCTTTGGAAACACTTTTCGTCAGAAACATAATCTTTAAAGAAGCATGCATATACTTAAATCTCTGACCAATAACATCGAATGAAAATTTTGTCACAAAAAGCCACATAATAAATAAGACAACAAATATAGGAAACAAGGTATTAATAAATATACGAACGCCAAGAACAGCTCCCATACCCATAAAAACCTTTATATCACCAGCGCCGATTAACTTCATTCGCCAGAATATAAAGAAAAAGACAAACGGAAATACAAGTCCAATAAGAGACTCAAGAATACTTCCGTCCACCACATTAATAATTAGTCCAATAGCAACAAAAGGCAAAGTTATTGAATTTCTTATCTTAACTGTTTTGTAATCCGAATAAACACTTGCAAGTAGAAATACGACTACAATAATTATCTTTAACATCTTTTACTCCAATATATCGTCTGCATAATCGATTAAGTCATTGTTAAGTGTATTCGCATCATAAACCTGTGCATCACCAAAATCTTCCACATCCAACTCAAAATCACTTTCAACAAAATATAAGTTTAATGTCTCGTCTTCCTTACCAATGACGACTTCCGAGACACTGCCATCCGGTTTAAGGTATATACTCAAATCTACATATCTCGCATCCGTAAGCATTAATATCGTGTTATATTCATATTGATAGGTAGATTTTCCGTCAAAACCTGTACGTCTTACAAAAGAGACATCTCCATCTGATTCTTCAAACATGTCATCAAAAAATGAAACATCATTGTCCGCCTTTTCTTCGGACACCTGGCTATCATAGTAATAAGCTGTTTCAAGTAAAGGATTCACCTTGAAATACATTCTTTTATCTGCATAAAACAACTCAATATTCATCATTTCAAGACCATAGGTTTCGTCAGTTAAGGCTATGTCTACTGAATGTGTTTTGCTGTCTCCCTTATAATTATACTTCCCATTAACATACACACGGTTTAACATGTCTTCAAGGATTTCACTTCCTTCAGGTAATTCCAGGGCATCCGTTTCACCAATAATGGACATTAAGTCCATAATATGCCCTGCCTTCCCACGAATGATAACATCAACATCACCATCTAAGGTCTTCTCTACCAAGTTTTCACCAAAATTACTTCCGGCAAATACCCCGATTCCAAAAAAACTATAGGCATAAAACAGAGTAAACACTAAGGTTAAACCTGTTACTACCAGTATATTACTTTTTTTGTCTATCATATCTACTCCATTACTTCGTGATTTTTATTTCACCTTCAATATTTGCCAACTTAATTAACATACCATCTGTAACCTCAGTTTTTTTAAATGGTACAAGTTCATTGTTATCCAGATATGATTTATTCGATGATCCAGCATCTTCGTAATAGAACTTATCTCCAACAATATAGAAGGTTCCATGGTGAGCACTAATTACCTTTTCTTTCATGCAGTAATCAACGATACTGGCCTTTCTACCAACTTTAAATTGGCCCTTGTTGATCTGAACAGTTTTCTCACCACTTTCAGTTCGATATATATACCAGGCACGTTTCACTTCCTCAAGTATGACCGTTCCACTGTCCTCAATGACTGTTTTTTCATCATCTTCTGACGGCAAAATCATGGTTTGCTCATTAGCTTTAACAGGCTCTTCAACTTCTGAAACTGATTCTGAGACTGGTTCAGCCATAGGTTCTGACTTAATCGGCTCTTCAATTTTTTCTGACACAGCTTCAATTTCCGGCTCCTCTTTAGCTTCGAAAACTGGTAAGGGTTCATCATCCATTTTAATAATGGTTCCTGTTTCTCTTTCAGGGATATGTTGCTTCACAGGTACAGCATTAATTTCCTCCCTGTTCTTTCCCTGCTTATTTTTCTTAGGGACCGATTGCTTGCTCTCAGCTTTTTTACTATTTTCCTGTCTACTTTTAGGACTTGTATTAGCTGTACTGCTTGTCCTCATAACAACTTCTTTTTCGCTCTTTAAATAGATAAATTTGTAAGCTACATATTCGCCCAAACCAAAGATCAAGACTGTTGCACCAATCAGTTTCACAAGATCTCCTGAAAACATGCCACTGCTAACAATAAGGCCTACCAAGGCAATAATGATGACTTGTACGAGTACAATATTTATTAAGGTCTTCTTAGCCATCTTTTCCACTCTTATTGTAGTCGATTCATTGTTAGAAGCCTGGACAGGCACCTCTTTGACTTGAAGTGCTTTTTCTTTCACATCCCTATTCTGCTTATTCCCATCCTTTGATTTTCTATGATCGGTAACAGAACCGCTATTGGCAGGGCTTTCATCGATACCTGCTTTAGCGCTTGCACCAAGCCTATCCTTAGTGCTTTCCACACTTGCCATTACTTTTTCTTTAAGAATTCTATAGTCCACATTTTCAACATTGGTCATATAAATATTCAATTTAGAAAAATACAGCAATGTTGATTCATCCTGCTCATCAATATAGCTGCCAATACGGCCAAACAGCTTGCCAATTCTTTCTTTGTTGTCATACTGCTCCTCCTTAAAGGGAGCATATAACAACTTAATACATTTTTCTTCTGTATCATAATATACATAATCATAATCTAACATGATATTGTTTTCTGAAATATAAAAATACTCTAATGGTAATAATAGAACATCAATGATTTGGCTAAAAAGACTCCTTAATTCCCCTTTATCAACACCATTTGTTCTTTTCTTAGCTGCTTGCAGCATACGATCCAAAGAAATAAATCTTTCACTAAAATATTCAATCCTACTTTTATTATCAATGTGCGAAAATCCAAAGTCCACAAAACGATTAAAACGATTGCTATGAATCCCTTCCTGAACACCTCTCATCTGTGTTTCATCAAGCACTGACTCACTTTGTACTTCAACAATGACCCTCTTGTTTTGACTAATTAACGTGTAATCCATGTCATCCTCCTTACAGTATTATATATAACATATAGCACGCAAAAATAAACGGTGTAAAAGGAATTTGTGTTCCTCTTTTGGCCCGTCTTGTGGCAAAAACCATAATTCCAAAAACGGCCGATAAGGTAAAGGCTCCTATAATAATAAAAAGAGCAACATTTAATTCAAGAGCTAATATCAAAAGAATAAACAGAAGTATATCACCAAAACCTATTCCTTTTCTAAATACAAAGCCTATTAAAAGTAGGAATAATACAGTACCTCCAGTAAAGATTAACTTTTCCCTATCCCATTCATTAATAAACAATAACTGATTAGCTATGATTATTGGAGCAATACATATAAAAAGCTCCAAATGAATTTCTTTCTTAAATATATCAACGACTGTAAGCAATGCCAGAACATAAAAGAGTGAGACATATATCCCTTGCATAGGTCCTTGTTCCGTTCTAAAAAGAACAAGAACTCCCAATACTAGTATAATAAGGTTTACAATATAGAATACATTTCTTTTACCTTCAAATAAATTAGTTTTATGTATAAAATAAAAACCAATTCCACTGGCAAGTGCCACGATTACAAAACCAATTATTATGTCTACCATTCTACTTACCTGCCATTCCTCTAACTGTCACTGAATTTTTCATATAAATGTCGCCTACCGGTATAGGATATGGAATATCCAAATAATACTCAGCATTCAAGGTAATTAGGTTATTAATCGTCACATCACCTGTATAGGTATAGAATGCATTTGATCCCTGATAATTAACTAACTTAGCATTTTTTACACCATCCATCCCAGGGTCAAATGTCCGAATATATAAACCGCCTTTCATATAGTCAACCCCAAGATAATCCCTTACGTAATGACCAACATACCATCTGACCAGCATTTGCTTGGCTTGTGAGTACAGGTAATCGTCCACATTTCCAACCTGGTCCCTAAGGGCTGTTAACACATCAATGGCAACCTCTTTCATCTTGCCTACAAGATCCAACATATTATCAAACTGGGTTTTCAGCTCAGCAAAAGAGTCCAACCAATCTTGTATCGTCGACTTCTTTCCATTAACCGCAGCGTTAATAGCATCCGCCATGTTCTTATAAACTTCTTTAGATTCTGCTCCCATGGTCACATCTTGTATATCTTTAATTGATCCGGCAATAGTATTTTCCAGGTCATCTGCTGCTTCATCCATACCTTCCTGCCAATCCAAAAATCCCATTTCTTTTAAAGGATAGGCTATATTGGCAATACTGTATGCTGCCTGAGTTAAGGCATTGTCCATTCTATTATATGTATTGTAAACTCTTGTAGTCATCAGTATACTGAAAACCAAAACCAAGACGATTGGCAAAACAATAGCCGTCTCAAGTGTTACTGATCCTCTTCTTGCCTCCATAGCTTCTCCTTAACCTTTAAAATTTCCTTAATCCATGTATTCTTCAGAAGTGATTTGATAAAATACTTTATCATTCACTTGAACATCCTCGTTTTCTAGATACCAGTCAATGTAATCAACAATGTAAGCTTCTGGATTAACGCCGTAGTTACCGTTTACAGTATCGTTAGACTTCATGCTTTCTAAGAATCCTTCTGACGAAAGCTTCCAAATACCATCGATTTCGTTGAATACACTACCATAAACAGAAGTTGTAGTATCAGCTTCTTCAATTGGCGTATCTGAATCCGATCCCACTCTAGCCTCTTCCAATGCATACATTACATAAACTTCACTCTTCTCTGAGTCAAAATTATATACATTAATACCTGATACTTTTTTCATATATTTAGTTCCTGTTTCGAATATTTCAGTATAATCCCTTATTACTTCAGAAACACTTTCTTCATCATCATTGAGGTACATCCCAATACCCTCAGGATTTCCAGCCAAAAAACTTCCGTAATACCCATTAAGACTAGCAAGTAAAACCTCTTCGTCTAGCACCTCAACTACAACTTCTTCCTCTTTCACATCTTCACTTTTGCTTTCACTTTCGCTAACCACTTCATGATCACTAACATTTGATTTATCACTACTAGACACCTGATCGCTCTCTCCACTTCCTTTACATCCTGCCATCAAGATTACACCAATCATAGTGTATATAATTACCTTCATAAATGCTCTCATAAAACTATCCTCTCTAATATTGATATTGTGATTCATATTTGTTTCTATATACATAATTTGATTCCGTTTCATTCCACATGTTCATAAGAGATTCAATAAATAAATAATCCATATCTATTGATACATCTGCACTATATGCAACTCTGGAATTTTTCAAATCAAAATTAGCATCATTTTTTTTCATATTTATATTAATTAAATCTAAAACTCTCTGCATTTTTACGTCATCATTTAATATACCTGAAAAGAATAAATACAATCTAAGATAGTCTGTGTAACCAAACTTAAATTTATCAACTGGGCTGGATTGTATCATTGCATCACTGATATTATCATTTACTGCACTGACTAAAGAATCTGTGATTTTCTTTGCCACCACATCGCCGTAAGCATGTGCATGTTGCGAAGCAATGCTTGCAGCTTTTGATGTCAATTCATGTGCTTTGTTTTTTAGATATTCTTCGCTTTTATCGGCGTAGAGCTTGTATTGATCATTGATTTCATTAACCATAGCAGCAGTAGCCTCTTCCAACTTAGTTTTGGCATCATCAAATAATTTATTTGTAAAGCTTAAGAACTTATCCTTAATAGCCGCTTTATCCATAATTTCATTTTTTAAAGCAATTATCCCTGTATCGGTTAATTCAACGACTCCACTACCAATTCTACTTATTACCTGATCGCTAATAGTTCCACCAACAACACTATCATATACCTTATCAACCCGGTCTATATAATCCTTTATTTTAGGATCTTTTAGTGCTTCCTCAATGGTTATTCCCTTATTTTTTGCAAGAGTTAAGGTATCAATGATTATTCTTTCGAAGCACATCTGAAACTCATCAAATACAGTCTGAACATATGCTTCAGATTCATCTGCTAAAATTTGAATATTTGATTTGGCTACATCCTGTAAATCAGATGTCCAGGTATTTACAACTCCACCAATAGCTGCATTCGTATCGCTTAACATTGAATCGACATAACCATCGACTGTAGACTGCAAACCCTCTATAGCAGAATTTATCACCGTATGTATAGTACTATTAACAGCGTCAACAGCCAAATTCTTAAACTTGCTCACTGAAACCGTATAAAAAAACGTCGCAGGAGACTTAATAAAAGCAACCCTATTATCAAAGTTAGTATCCTTACCCTTACGCCTGGTCATAACATAGAGATCATGCTCTGATTCCGCATACGCCCATATACCCAGTATGACAAATTGGACAATAGGAGCTAAAAAGGCAAAGATTCCGGCGCATAATAATGTAGCCATTGATAAGGCAACATCCCTTTCAGGTGTATGTGTATACAAATATATCAAGTTCATAGGAATCCGTATTGCCATGATTTTCCACTTGGTTGCTGTAAAGTTTTCTGCATCAGTAGGTTTACCGTTTAACACATACTCTACCTCATAGTTTAAGGCAGTTGGATTTTCAGCACCTGTTTTAGCAACATAAGTTAGCGTTTGGTCTGACTCTTCTGTAACCGCATGTTTAAAGTTACCCATAATATACTCATTGACATAAACATTGTCACGAAGATCCACAATCGCCTCTTTAATGGTTTTACCAATAGAAGCAAAAAAATCAAGCATTCCGACAACATCATCACTGCTTTCATTGCTAACATCGTCATCAACATCCGGTTTAGTATTATAGTTGGCTTCTGCAGTACTTACTGTTTCGCCTTCCTCATTTGTTGTTGAAGCAATTTCTACCTGGGTACTGAAACGAACGTCATCCGTAACAGTGTATGAACTTTCAGGTAATTTTTCTTCGCCTTTCTCTAGCTCTTCAATACCACTTCTTAATTTGTCAAGCAAAGCCCTTGCATCAGTCGTTGCCTTTCCATCGGATGTACCGTCACCATCGGCTCCCGTAGTGTCAGTACCGGCATTTTCTTCTTTGATAATCATTTCTTCTGCATCTTTAGCAGCTTCTAGTTGTTCTTCACCATCAAGTTCGATATCATTTGCATAATCACTGATGTATGTAACTGCTATATCAGACTCATGACGCGTGTCAGTCGTATCCAATCCACGAAGCTCCACAAAACTGGTCAGGGCTTGATATTCATATCCGGTATCATCGACCAATTCAACAAATGTCAAGTCGCTGTTAAAGCCAGTCTTATCAACAGCTGGTGTATATTTCTCATCGCCACTTAAAACACTGTCAAAAACGGGTAAATCATATGCCCAGTCAGGTGTATCCGAATCACTGACACTTTTTAGATATCGACCAAGTTTATCGACATCAATCTGAAAATAAAAGTGATAGTCTCTAGACCCAGATGTTCCCCTTAGTGTATTAATGATCTGCAGGTTGTTATTACATAAGCCTTCAATATCAAGACCTAATCCAGATGTTGCTGCTGGATCTTCATTGTTAAGCTCGCCTGTAAGTTTATCTAAGGTTCTCAGATGTCCTTCAACTTCGTTGATTATCTCTCTACCTGTATCTTCAAGGATCTCTCCACTATTTATTTGTCCTTCTGTTTTATCACGATAAGCAGTTAATGAAGTTTTCAATTCTTCTGCTTTATCTTTTAAGGCAATATACTTTTCAATAGCATGATTATTGGCATAAATATAAGACTTTGTATTGGCTGAATCAGTACTAAACCACACATCACTAAATTCATCATACAAGCCATTTAAAACACTTGCCTGGTAAACCATAGCATTAAATGTTTCTTTGTACTCATCTAGATAACCTTTTGTTTTATCTACATGAGCTTTTACACTTGTCCTTAAAGCACCATCAGAAAATGTACTGAAAACCACTTCTCCATAGCTGATACTTGAACCAGATAATAACCTACCAGCATATTCCAAGTCATCATATTCATCGAATAAGACATAATCTTCTAAAGTCATATTCTTCAATAAGGATAGGTCATTATATAAGGTAGCTCGAACGACTTCAAAGTCATCTATTTCATCTTCAAGATCATCAATATCATCTTCAAGATCATCGATGTCATCTTTCAAATCATCGATATCATCATCAATTGCATCTTTCTCTTCCGATGTCTCTGCATCACTTTTATCATCCCTTAGGTCGTCAATCTCATCCCATTTATCATCAATATCATCTTCATAATCCAATATATCAACTTCACTATTATATATGTGATCATTTACATCGCTAATAGCAGAGTATATATAAGCTACATATCCCTGCTGACTCAGAGTATTGATTATTTTATTATCGATATTTGCTATATCTTGAATCAAGCCTTCATTTTCAATCCTTAAAGCATCAATATAATCATCATCCTGATCATCCTCTAATTTTTCTTCATGGATTTCAAGATTATTTGCCCTAATGTCGTCATAATATCCCAGTTTATCAGCTTCCCATGCTTCAACATTCCCATATACTGTAGAGTCTAACTCTGTAACACTTGGCTTAATAAGACCATAATATAAGGCATCTATTGACTTATCCATGGCAAGTTGATTATAGGCTAAATCATTGGCGGATATATAAAAGGCTTCATAAGCTGCATAGAATGATTGAAAAGATATTGTTACATTGCCATCCGTTTGATTCCTTAATTCGGTAAATACATTAGCTATTGTTGCATCATCCTGGCCATAAGAAATAGGACTAAGCCCTCTATCTTCCAGATATGCATCAGTATATATGAGTATATTGTTGAATCCATTGACATAGGCTTTTCCGCTGGCTTCTGGTGTTCCGCCGGTTCCCATTTTCCACCCTGAAATATATTCTCTTAGGGCTTCGTATAGTTCTGCGAACTCTTTCAACTCATTATCAACGATTTCAGTTTTGTCCTTCAGTGCATCTGTCGTATTACTGGACGTCTGAATAGTCCCTAGTTTCTTAATAAAAGGTTCTAGAGTCATGAGCGGAGCCCTATACTTCATATAATCCAAAATCTGATTCTTGGCATTCTGTCCATTAATCGGTGTAGCACTGGAATCGCTTATAGTACTTTCATCTATATTCACTTCGTAAACATTCGCAATAAGTGACGAATCTTCATTAGGTAAGTTCGCATTCAAATAGAACTTAAACTTCTCGCTGACTTCACTGCCGTCAAATGCAAGTAAACCATAACGGTCCTTAAGTTCTTGGTCATATTCAGTTGAAATGGAATAAACTGCAGCATCCACTGCTCTTTGGACGTCTATCCTTGCCATTTCGACTCTTGCTGCATCAACAACAGTCATACATAACAAGGATAAAGCTAAGAATATAATACTAAAATAGACTGTGACAGCCCCTCTTCTTACATTCATTTGGTATTCCCCCTGATTAAATACTTTCTAGTAACTCAATTAACTTGTCAATTAAATCAGTTGTTGTATTTACGCCACCCTCATAGGCTTCTGCTACCGGATCTGTTAAGGCTTTAGTTTTATCGGTTAACATGTCTTTGAATTTTTTCACTGTATCCCTACTCATAATAAAATTACTGACTAAATCATAATTTCTGATAAACTCAGAACTGTTTCTCAGGTTTTGCTTGGACACAACATGCCTTTTCGTCATAGCTTCCATGCCCAATGGATTTAATAAGCTGCCGATTGATTTCGTGTAATCTACTCGAATATCGACGACGACCTTCTTATTGACAATAAACCCTTCTGTACCCACACTGACAGTCACATCTGCAGGTAATAACAGGATATCTTCTAAATGATCTTTAATATATTGCTCATGAACATCACTGTCTGGTTTATTAAACAATTGCCAATACAAGGGATAATCGTCGTCTCCTCCATTGATATCAATGTCATATATATTTTCCATTGTATACAAAGGATTATCATACAGCGCTATATTGGTAGAAGCATATTCAGCCTCCCTATATATAACTGCAGTTTCGTACTGAATTAAAGCGGTGTAGAGAATTGCCACTGTAATAAGTAGTACTATTGGAATTATGATTGCTGATTCAACAGTTATAGAACCCTTTCTATGTGACATCTCTACACCTCCTTAATTCTTTTTTAACGTCATTCTGCTAATGGATCTGGCACTTCTGTTCCATTGATACGATCAATTAAACCTTTAACAAAATCAGTAATTGTATTACCGAATAATATTGCAATACCAATCAGTACTACTACAATAATAATCAGCTCAACCGTACCCATACCATCTTCTTCTTGCCAAAACTCTTTCATAATTTCCTTCATACTGTTTCCTCCTTGACTTTAAAATGAGTTGAATGTATTTATTGCTGGTGTCATTACAAGAATAATAACCAAGACCAGCATAAGCATCATTGGTAATAATAGTTTTGTAGATGCTTTACTTCCAAGTTCAAGAACAAGTTTCTTACGTTCTTCCCATGCTTCAATTACAAGCTTGTTAATGGATTCTGCCATATTCTTATCACCTTTTCTAATATCCTGAGATACAAGGGTTGTAAACTTAAGAATATCCGGCACCCTGCTTCTTTTACCAAATTGAAGAAGCGCATCATCAATGGCTTCTCCTCCAAATTCAATTTGCTCCAACATAAAGATTAGTTCATTATTCAGATAGTCATCCTTTCCAATGTTGCCTTCAAAGGATTGCAAATATATTTTTATTGCTTCAACCGGGCTTATACCACAACTGTAGAGAAGTATAAACTTATCTGCAAAAACTGGAAATTGAATGGTCATCTTATTCTGTTTGTCTTTAAGCTTTTCGTTTAAACGGTCATCAACCACCTTAAAGAAAAGTATGGACAAAACAATTCCAAAGAAGAGCATAACTCCACTTGTTCTATAACTGACTTCCTCTTCATAAACACTCCAGGTAATTTTAACCTCTTCATTCATAGAGGAAAAACTGCTAGGCAAGACATATTCAGACTTATTAGCACTTCCTTCATCTTTTAGTGCAACATTAAGGTCTTTAGCAACCAGAGAAGATAATGAAAGGGGATTGGGCTTGATAATCGTTATTGGGATTTCTTTAATTTCTGTTAGCTCTCCAACAATAACTGTTGCAGTCAGCACTGCAGGTGTTTCGTCTTCTTCCAGCAGGTCCAAACGGACAACCCCATTGTGACTGACAAACTCGGGGCTATCTGTTTCCCAGCTTATGCTTGCATCGTAGAGAACATCTTCTTCATATAATTTCAGATTACCCGTAATTTTATCAAAAGATGCATTGTCTTTAAGTGCATATTGCTCAATACGTTTAAGTGCAAGATCCATATTCTCTCTTTGCTGTTCAAGAGTTGGCTGCTCTGCCGGCACACTAACGGCTACCCGACGTTCTAACACCTCACCGTCATACTCAAGAGTTGCAACATAATCTTTAACAATAGCATCTGTTTGATAATCCGGTCTGTCTATGACTTCTTCTAATACATCTTTTTCTGCATTTGCCTCACGATAGGTCATTACCGATGACAGCATGGCAAACATTGAAAAAGCAAAAAGGCCTAAAATCACAAGAGAATACTTAGAATAATAATGAATTTCGGCACATTCCTTAGCGACTTTCCCACCATATAATTTCTCGTAGTTTTCTCTGACTTTTTCGACATTGTTTTTTTCTAATTTGTATACACTTTTACCTGTCAGATCATCAACAATAAACTTCCCAATGAACAATATTTTTGACGAAATAACCATATCATCATATTCAGAAAAATCAATTTTTCCATATTTTGAACTGGCAATAAATATAATAATCAGTGTAATGATAACCAGAATACCTGAAACAATAATATAATTCATCTTCCATTACACCTCAATTCTCATAATCTTATTGGCCAGCATACTTGCCAGTATAAGGCCTATACCAACCACTGTCATCGCTGTTCTACCAATCAGGGTAGTATACATAGGTTCAAAATAATCAGGTGCAGCGATTGATAAAAACAGAATCAGGAAAATAGGCATGATTGACATAATTCTTGATTCATATTTTTTTTCTGAGATCATAACTTCAATATCACGTTTTATCTCAATCTTATCAACGATATTATTAATTGCGTTCTTAATAATTTCGCCTTGACGTTTTCCTGTTGATAAACTGGTTAAAAATACATCAACGAAGTTCTGAACGTCTTCTAAACCGGACCTGTCCGCAAAGTCATTAAGCACATCAACAATATCAAGATTTAAGTCAATCCTTCTCTTCATAACCGAAAACTCCTCAACAATGAAGTTTTCTCTACCGTTATATAGGTCTTCCATATCTGGTACAACATTAATAATTGCATTTTCCGGAGATATACCGGCTGACAGGGAAGTATATATGGAATACAAGGCATCTTTAAATTCGAGGAGCAACTGATCTTGTCTTTTCTTAATAATATTCTTTTTCTGTATTTTGGGATATAGAATACCTAGCAAACAAACAATACCGCTAATGATAATACTATGATAAAAAATAAATCCAATAATAAATAATATTGTCATACCTATCAAAGTATATCTGGTTTTTTCAGAACCCTTCATCACATATTCTGTGTATCTGGTCAATTCGGTTTCAACTAGATATTCATCCGAATCTCTTTCATTGAAAGATTCTCTGACTTTTTTAGACTTCTTTAATTTGTCTTTTTTTTCTTTAGATCCTTTTTCTTGAGAAGGTTTCATGTTGATGAATAACACAGCAACAACCGCTACAAGCAATACACCTACTAGAATATAAGTCTCCATCCTCTACTCCTTACTCATCAAGATTGATTCCTGCCATCTGTACCTTTAAGTCATACTTAAGCTTGTTTTCTGTCCTTACTAATTCCCCGATAATTTTCTTGTCCTCTGTTTCGCCGAACTCTTTAAACCGGTATAAATCCTGCATTTGAATACGGCCATTTTCAAAACCTGTCACTTCTGCAATTTGTAAAACTCTTCTGCTTCGGTCACGCAGTCTTCCAAGGTGAACAATAATATCAATGGCTGAATTAATTTGCTGTCTAATCGCATCCAAAGGTAATTCAACACCGGATAAAACCATGGTCTCAATTCTTGACAACATATCAATAGCTGAGTTGGCATGACCTGTACTCAATGAACCGTCATGGCCTGTATTCATGGCCTGTAGCATATCAAGAGCTTCCTTGCTTCTTACCTCACCAACAACAATTCTATCAGGCCTCATTCTCAGCGAAGACTTAATCAGATCTGCCATTTCGATTGGGTTGTCTCCGGATGTTCTTGTCTCAAGACTAACAAGGTTGTCGATGTTTCTTAACTGAAGTTCAGCAGAGTCTTCAATAGTAATGACCCTCTCATCATTTGGTATATAATTGGAAAGAATATTAAGAAATGTAGTTTTCCCAGAACCTGTACCACCTGAAATAAATATATTATATTTGGAAACAACCAGTTTTCTTAAAAATTCTGCTGCCTCTTCATTAATGGAATTATATCCAATTAAATCCTCCATAGTAAGTGGATTTGCAGGGAACTTTCTAATAGTAAGAATAGGTCCTTTTAAAGAGATAGGCTCGATAACAGCGTTAACCCGCATCCCATTCCATCTCGCATCAACAATAGGTGAATTTTGATTTACTTGACGGTTTACTTTACTGGCTATTCTCTGAACGATTGTAAGCAGGTCCTTGTTGGATTCGAACTGAAGGTCTTCCTCACTAATTCTGCCCTTTCGCTCAACAAATATCCGATCCATGCCATTTACCATAATCTCTGTTACACTATCATCAGACACAAGATCTTCCAGTATCCCCAGTCCTTTTGTCATATTGATAATATCATTGATTAAGGCTCTTTTTTGCTTAAGGCTAATGTGCATATCACGGCTTTTTTCATATACAAGCTTTTTTAAAACTGCTACAACTTCATAAGTTTCTTTGTCTGCAATATCTAGATGAGTCATGATATGTTTTTTAACTTCGGTCTTTAAAACTTTATAGTTATCTTCCATGACTCCCCCTAAAGTAATTTTTTAAGTGCTTCACCCAGCCCTGTATCCGTTTTTAATATAACCTTATTTTCTTTTGGATCATACACCTTAAAACCATTATCGTATGGAATACTCAACTCAACATTTATGTCACTACCTGCGTATGTACTGGATGTTCCCACGTTTTTGGAATCGTTGACTATATATTTAAGAGTTCCCAACTCGCTGTGCTTTTTATAGAATTTAAAAGTCTGCAATTGATCATTAAACCGAAGGGTCTTACTCTTTTCAATCGTACCATTATTTGTTACAACATACAGGCTTGATGCTATATCTAATATATCCATATGTTTATCATTTAAATCTGTAGGAATATCGATAATAATAATTTCATATTTTTCCATTTCAACAAGGGCTGATACAAACCAATTCCAGTATGGATCGTCACTCGCTTCAAGTTCAATCATATCCTTATACATGGCTGGTGCTTTAATAAATTCCAAACCCGTTTTTTTATCTTCAACTTTAATTTTTTCTACTTCATCCGCTAATTCAACGCCTTCACCATAAGATGCCAGCAAGTATGTCAAATCAAAATTATTGCTTCTTTCAATTAATAAATCCAAGTCGCAGTACTGGTCAAAGGTCAAATACAATACTTTTTTCCCTGATTTAGCCAATAACTTTGCATATACAATAGAAAGAACAGTTTTACCCGAACCTCCAATAGGCGAATAAAATGCTCTTATCTCTGATGGTCGACTATTACTTTCTTCAACGATGGCCATTCTATTGTTCTCATAATAGATATTTAAAGTTTGTTCAATAACTTCCTTACTTGAGTTAAATCTGTTAATAAAGCTATAGTCTGATTGACCAGCCTTAACAGAAGAAGATAGGGTAAGAATAATCTTAGTCATCTTTCCCTCTGGCACCTCAACTTCAGATAGCATCTGTTCTGCAATCATTAGAATATCCATCTGTCCAACATGCTCGTATTGTTCAAAGTCACTTGCACTTTTAAAGACATAAAAATCAATTTCAAAATTATGATATGTCTGTATGTAGTTCTTAAAATTATTGATGAATCTTTCATCCGAATCGATTAGTCCCCATTTGATTTTCATCCATTTCCTCCAATACTCAATATATAGCACTACTAATAAAACACATGACAACACTGTCTGTGCATAATGTTTCAACCACCAAACTTTTGGATGTGCCGAGAAAAAATATATCATTTCTCTTTATTCATTTATATTTACATAAGGGGACTATGTCCAACCATAAGAAAACAATTGACATTGCTATTACACGATCTCCCCTACCTCAGCCTCTTTGCTATAAACATTCTACCATAGCATCAAATTCATTTCAATATCATTACAAAATTTAGTCGATTTATTAACAAAGGTTCATGTTTACGATATTTTTTTATTCTACTTAAAAACAGTTTTTATTCAACAACATTATAAACTGACTAATCCACATTTCACAGTGCACCTTGCACACTAGGATTATCTCCCTATTCCTCCAGCTCCCACCTAAACCAGCCATCATAAATCAACTTAACCGCATCAGCCCTATTCACATAGTCTTCCCCAGCAAAATTATAATAATACGTGTAGTCCTTGACCTCTTCAATCCTATACATAAAGCCCTCATCAGCAAGCATTTTGGCATAGGGTCTTACCCAACTCACAATATTATGTGCATCATCGAAAGCCTCAGCCAAGGCTGCCTCACCATCACTTGCACTAGGAAACCCTATTCCCTTCTCATAAAGCCAGGATCCAATAATTTTAGCGATCTCATTCCTGGTCACAGGCTGATTAGGTCTATAAGTCCCGTCCGGGTATCCATTGATAATTCCAGCTTCCTTCACAGCATTTACATATGGTGAGTACCAATCCGAAGATTTCACATCACTAAAGCCACTGTCACCCTCTTGCAATTCAAGCTCCAATCCTAAAGTCAAAATTTTAGCCAGTTCACCCCGGGTCAGTAACCCCTCAGGATCAAACCTCATATCACCCCTGCCACTAATAACACCCTTCTTAGCCAACTGCTCTATCGGATATACATGATTTGCATCCAGGAAGTCAATATCATTAAAAGTCGGACTCATGATATCCATTTTCAGTTGATAAGTTCCTGACTCAAAAATCGGTATAGCAAAATACAAGCCCATATCCTCAACATCAAGACCAGAAATCACGTCGTCTTTCAATACACCTGCCAAGCTGGTATCATAACCTTCAAATCCCGAATAAACTGCACCGGTCAGGTCTATAAAATTCATCTTGCCCTCAATCTTGTCAATAGGACCGTCCTCGTTGAAGAACTCAACCTTTATCCGCCCCACATGACTCAAACTATGGGGTTCATCCTCCTTTAAACCCGTAACCCTGATACCAACATCTCCACCTTCAACAATCTCCTCTAATTCCTCCATAGTCATTATAATATGCCATAAGTTTCCATCAAGATGATAGATCACACTTCCAATTCCCTCCAGGTCCATGACCTCTTTTTGGAACCAAAATATCCCATCACCCTCATTAAATGCCGGCCACACATGAACAGGAAAATCCAATAAATCAAAAACCTCATCAGATCCTCCAAAGGCATTAATAATCGCCTTATGTCCCAACCTAATAGAGCTCAAATTCTCAGAACTATTTTCGCCTGGAAAATAATTCCTGTCACTTCTAAAGACATCAACATAATCTTGTCCTAATAAAGAAACCATAGACTCCGTACTAGACTCCCCTATCGCCCACCTATAGACAGCATTCTCTTGATTGTTGGCTGGCTCAGGATATTCAATTCCCATGACACTCTGATTAATCACCTCATCATAAGTCACAAAAAACTGCCTATCATAATCTCCATCACCCATGACAAAATACTCAAGAAAATTGCTCCTGTCCTTTATCAAAAAGCCATTCTCCAAACCAATCATTGCATTCACATCATCATATAAGTACAACATCATATTTTCTAAGGGATAGTTACCGACAAGTTCACCGCTTTCCAGGTCAATCCTATAGCAAGTCAAACCTGTCCCTCGCCCCTCCTTATAAGTCAAAGAAGAATCTTCCGTCTCAACCATAACTAACAATTCATCCTCATAAACCAGAGAATCACAATGTTGATCTCTACCTTGACCACCATAAATCCTATACCCTATATCTTCCAAGCTGGTCTTCTTAAATCTATAGACAATCAGATCGCTTTCACTCGAACCATTAACCTCAAAATAGCAATTGGCAACAACATATATCTCATCCTCCCATTCTTCAAGATAATGATTCACACCCCCTATTGAAAGGTTTGAAATAGAAGGATACTCATCTTCGTAATTGCCTACAAGACTTCGACTAAGAACATCCAAGTCTTCATCATGGTATTGCAGGAAATCTCTTCCTTCCCAGCTGACTAAAGAATAAGCTTCACCCTCCTCTGTAACAAAAAAATCTCTTACAACACCAATGGTCAGCGTGTTTACAATGTTGCCATCTAAATCGATAATATAAGTATTGTCACCACTTACCCCGACCAATTTTTCATCATACTTGTATATGTTAAACCCTGCAGAATTATCAGGTCTCTCATAAGCATGCTTTTCAATAAACTCTCCATCCATCGTATAAAGGTAGATAAAGTTGTCCCCATAATAAGTATGTCCCGAAACATAAACAAGTCCATCAACCACCAAAAGACCGGCAAAACCCCGTCCCTTTTCCGGATCATCATCAAAAACTTCCTTAAACCAGACAAGCTTACCCTCTCCATCATGCCGTGCTATATACTTATCTCTCAAGGACCCCTTTAAAGAGCCTACACTTATAAAACCATCTTCAATAGCCACCATTTCATCCATGGTATACTGACTGACGTCTTCATCTATCAACCCGAATATATCGCTAGTTACTTGACCGGATACTACCAACAACATCATAACTGCAATCCCAAATATCAATTTCCTCATCATTACACTCCTACATCAAGTTTTATCTCAAGTCTCCATACAAGCCACTCACATAAATATACCCATCAAACGAACAAACCCACATCAAAAAGAATCAAAATCCCGGACAACAGACTCCCTTCCCCGACTCCTGGCCAAAACTACCAAACCTAAGACAATTTTACCCATCTCACTCACCAAGCCAGACAAAATCACATACAAGATCATTTCCTTGCCCCTTAGCTCATGCTCCTTTTTGCTGTAAGTAATTCCGGCAATAATGCCCGCCAAAACAAGTCTAACTCCTGCTTGCCACCAAAGGTATAAATAGGTGCCAGCCCGTTCAAAGGTGCCCCAGCAACCAACATACCAATAAAAACCGGTAATAAAGACACCAATTTCATTAATTCATTTACAAAGAATAGTGTTGCAATCATACAGAAAATTTTCTTAACTTTCATCATGTCTCTCTCCCTTACATCATCTATCATTAAATATCAAACCTTTTCAAGCCTCCGCCTAAAAAGATAATCCGTCCTAAACAAAGAAAATCCCGTCCACAAAACAATCCCGATAAACTTAGCCCCATCCTCCAGATAGAACTCCCAGGCCACATGCTGCTGATAGAACAAGGTATCAATACCAGCAGAAAATCCCAGGAATAAAAATGCTCCACCTAAGATTAACAAACCTCTTCCCACCAGTTCCCGAAGGTACACTATAACCAGTACAATAACAGCGCAAAAATACACTACAGGTAAGACTACTTCATTTATTCCAAGGTATATGGGCAAAAACCGGTCATGAAGCATAATATAATCATCTATATACATGACAAATCCAACAATTCCAAATCCTAGATTTACTATCCTGGCAACTTTAAGATCTTTGTAACCTTTCGTATAAAACCAAGACAAAACAAGTCCAACCCAACCGATACTCCATAGAACAATTCCACCACTAGAAAATATACCTAACCAAGATGATGCATTCAAAGTACCAAGGGGATCTCGTGAAAGTTCATCAAAGCTAAGCCCTGTAAAAATACCAATCCTAACAGCTGCAAGTATGCCGATTACACCAACTAAGCACCCTCCAATTGTAATCATGATTTCAATTCTGTTTAATAGTTTTTTCATCTTGTTTGTCTCCTATAATTATGTCCTTCTTAATAAAACACCTAAACTAAATCTGCCATTGGAACCCTATCCTCTATGACCATAACTAGTCCCTTCCATACCACATATTTCTCTTACCTCTTACCTCAAACGACTGCGTAAAAACAACGATAGAAAACATGGTCCAAAAACATATACCCAACAGTTTACTTCCATCTTCAAAAATATGAATATTAGGAATATAAACATACTTATATACCGTATCCAATCCAGCCGATCCACCAAGAAACAAAAATCCCAATATCAAAAACTTCAATCCCTCAGGCCACAGGAACTTCCACTTCATCCCCATAATCATCAAAACCACTACAAAATACAGAACCATCATCGATTCCTCTGGCAGCCCAAGTATGTCTCGAATAACAAACTCATGGATCATCAGAAAATCATCCAAGTACAAAAGAAGTGTTATCAGTCCCAAAGCCAGAATAGTACCTGCTCCCTTCTCTTTGTTCATGGTGCGAATGAACCATCCACAAGCCAACAGACTAAAAGCTACTCCCCAAAGAATTATACCAACGTTGGACAGTAAACCTGTACCAATTCGCCCACCCAGCACACTCAGCATATCCCTGGACAATTCCGAAAAAGGTCTCTCCTGAAACTGACTTAGTGCATACATAAAGGCCATAATAAGACATCCAATACTTCCGACTATAAGCGTAATAACAAGATCCTTTTTACTGATAAACCTCTTAATCTTTTCCATATTCATACCTTCTTTCATTATGTCTGTAGCTCGATTAATCCCCCACTACATCCTCCACAAATTCCATCCTATAATACAACTCATAATCCTCACTATAATCATTCTCAAAACAATTGGTTTCATACATCAGCAGATATTCATCCCTATCCTCATACTTTCCAAGATAAAACTCCCTGGATCCATATGTAACATCTGCTTCCGCTTCCATTCCAGGCTCCAAGACTTCAAAAGCCTGCTGATACATATAGCCTGACCATGATTCGTCAAATATAGAATTAACACCTTCACCAAAGGAGACATAATCATACTTCACCCAATCAATCCATGCAGCGTTCTCTAGACTGACAAACATATGACTAAACGTTTGTAGTCTCTCATCCTCAGGAAACAACCAATGATTATCCTCATAAAAAATGATCTCAGTAGAGAAACTCTCACCATCTTCCAACTCCAGTAAGTCTTCTGAGTGAATCAGAATAAGATACTCTTCCTCACTTATACCAAAATTCTCATGGTAGGGTAATTGCCCTCCTTCATATAATCCACTATAACTCTCATACCATTCCCCATTAACTTGAATCGCTTCTTCCAACTTCGCGATAATATCTTTCAACATAAGCGCATTCTCATCACTATATACAGCCCTCATAGGCGTCATGATTACTTCATGAGTCACATACTCTCCACTAGGAATGCTAATAAAATCATCAGTATTCAACCCGATAGAAACAATTTCATCTTCCTTAGGATCAATCCCGCCAAAAGACCCAATAAGTTCATCTAGATCAGTACCTGAATCACCATAATCCATAATATTCACAACAATATAGTCGTCGACCCCAATATAGATATAGGATTCTATCAAAGCATCTAACCCATTAATCTTCATCGTACGGGTAATATTACGAACTACCTGACCATCAATATTGATCTGGCTTTCCTTGGTCTGTACATTTTTTGTAATACCAATTTCCTTCAATGAATCCAAGGATGAATCAAGATAATCACTGACAAAAACCTCGTTGTCAGGTTTTAGATAATTATGTACATCCTCTGCATGAATTACAGTCATTGTAGAAAACCCGGTGTCAGATGCATTAACAATGGAAGTATAGGTAGTCATATTCTCATCTTCAAAAACTATCTTCTCAATTTCCACATCACCAGGTAACTGCCACTCAAAGTCCATTCTACCGCAGCGGAGTCCATTTTCTGTTTCATAACCAAAGAAACTGATTAGTCCATCATCCAATTGGTCTAACTGACCTGCCTCCTCTAGCCGTAAGTAGTATTCAAGATTTAATACGGTTGTCGCTATGATTTCATAATTCTCATCCACATATAATCCAAGACACTTATCTCCATCAATAACCTGACTGCAAAAAAAGCTATCTGCAATTGTCACAAATTCCCACTCCATACTTGGATTGTCACCAAGCCTTGCAATCTTTGACGAGTCTTTAAAGGTTACAACTTCAAGAATGCTTCCCGTATTGTGATCAACTCTTAGTCCCAACCCATCTTCCTCATATATATGGAAATAGTACCGACCTTCGTATGTATAATCAGCCTCACCTATGAAGTGAGATAGATAATTATAATCGTCATCCAGTAAACCTGTCATAGCCTCATAGATATACTCTTCATTAAAATAATCCAAATAGGTCGCAACCATATATTCATCCTTAACAACCGTAAAACGCTCCAGCTTCTCACTAAAGTTCGGAATGATAAGAACATATTCATCAGATACAATAATCTCATTCAAACCATAATCAAAAGATTCACCTTGGGGATATAAACTGCCATTGTGAGGGGTTACAGGCAAAACAATATCATTGTAAATACCCTTAAACATATCAAAGGCAAAAATCTCATTCTCATAAACATACACATTAAATTCGAAGTCACCCTTCTCATAACTTTTAATTTCAACATCATTCTTCATGATTTCATGAGTCGGCATCCCATACCACATAACAAACTCATCATAACCCATATCAAACTGCAGGATTTGATTAAAATTCGTGATAACCGCCAAACCTTCACTCACATCGACTTTAGAAGAACTTTCTGCTTCAGCATCTTCTAATGCTCCCTCTGAAACCTCAGAAGCCTCAGCTGACTCAACCGACTCAACAGTCTCAACCGACTCAACAGCTCCACTATCACTAACCTCTTGAAGATCCACCTCAAGGTTTCCTCCGGATCCTTCTCTAGAGCAGCTTGTACCCACAAGCACAAGAAAAATTCCTAAACATAATAACTGGATTAATCCCCTCATCCTAATAAATCTCCTATCTTTTCATCTTCCAAAAATCCAAAACTACTCTCCCAAATCAGGCAGCACACCACTATATGGCTCATAAGTATACAAAATCCTTCCATCATAAGTCACTAGATAATGCATACTTACAAGATTCGCACCAACATAAGATGATGATATATAGACATACTGTTCCATAAACTCATCATCACCATAATCAAACAGGCCAATACTTAAGTAATCCATTCCCCTTTCAGGATTCAGATCCGTTAATTCCGATTTGAATATAGCATAGACGAGATTCTTGGCATGTAATTCTTCATCGGGAATTACACCATTTCCATAATCAAAGTCGTCCATCAAAAAGAATACATTAGTCCGTTTAAGCCATTTTTTTTCAACGTAATCATATGAATACTTGATGACATAGCTCCCGGTTGAACTATCATATATAACACTTTCACTCCTGATTGGTTTCGAATTTTTACTTGAACTTTTCATATAATTTTCAATATCAGCACGCGTAGATTCTACCGCCTGCTTACTCAGCTCATCAATCAAAACCTTTCCCTTTTCATACAAGGTCGCAACATCAAAATCTCCACCGTCAACAAGCACCAAATTTTCTCCCTGACTACCCTCTTCAATCATGGCGTAGCCCATCAAATCCTTGTCTTCATCAAAAATCATCAGACACCGGTTATCACCTGTAAAGCTGGGTTCCTCGCCACTAGAGAAAAGCCCCCAGGTAGCAGTTTGTATCATAACTCGGTCCTTCCCCTCAATCTCTCTATACCCATGATTAATGTAAGGCAAAAACATCAACCGAAGGTCCAATTCACTATGATTCAGATCATCAGCCTCATCATTGTTTTCATAAGTTAAGACTGAGAAATATTTTGCCTCAGGGTATGCTATAAGCAGATTCCTCTCATCAATAAAGAACCCCTCCTTTAAAGGATTAAATGTTGGAATCAGCCAGCCATCCTCCGTCTTTTCAGCATACTTTTTTTTATTCATCTCAGAAATAAGTGCCACTTTTTCTAAGTCTAAGTCACTGTCTCCACCAGCCAATAAAGTCTCGCTTATGCTTAAAACCTGGCCCCGTCTCGGACTTTGAAGGGCCCTATAGAAGACACCCATACAGTCATCTCTCAAAAATCCCTCAAGTCCATTCCGCAACCTATTAACTTCCTCTTCCTCAAGAAGTCCAATGTCGCCACCATAAACCAATGCGTTTTCATATGAAAAATGCCCCAGACGGTCATCATGGCCTAATCCACGAAGCATAAAAGTCACGAACTGCTTAGATGATACCGGATCACCTGCACCAAATTTAGTTGCTGAAACACCATTGGTATATCCATTCTCATAAGCGTAGGCAACATAAGCCTTCGCCCACTCCGGTACGTCGTCAAAAGGATGATCACCCTCAAAAGCCAACGCATCTTCCTCAAGACCCAATAACCTTAACAAAAGAATCAAGGCTTCCGTCCTGGTTACAGCCCTTCCAAGCTCCAAACCATTTCCCGTTCCCTTAACATATCCCAACTCATAGATCACTTCCGCCTCTTCTTCATACCGATACCCGGACTCCCCGCCAAGGCAGACACTAGTAAACAATACTAAAAGCAAGCTCCCGGCCCCTAGTAAGATTTTAAACTTTTTCATAAACATCTGAATTTCTCCTCCATTAAACCTTTTATTAACCTTTTATCAAAATAATCATAGCGCTATCAAACCCAATCCCCTAATTAATCAACCAAAAACTCATATTCAATCGTCCCAAAATGATGAGTGGCTATAAACAGTCTCTTCCCACTACTGTCAAAGAAGGAAATATAGATATTATTATAATAACTGCCTGAAGACCCAAAGTTATATCCGCTTGTTGAAACTTCATGGCTATAGTGATTGGATGTTTGATTTCTTAAGTCACTTAAAGTTACCGTCTTATCAAATTCTCCTGTTATTGATGCATAAGCCACATCCTTCAACCGTTCATCCACAGTATTGATATCTATAGCCGTGTTGAAATCCATAAACTGATAATTAGGTATCAGGGTGACTCCTGGAATAACTGTTACAATGGAATCAGCTTCCCGAACCTTATAATCCGTCGGATCATCAACGACAACTGCTTCTTCCAAAAACTCAAAATCATCCATATCATGAGAATCAGTCGGCGCATAATTCGGTAAACCGTCAATCTCCAACTTCACCAAAGCAGGCAATGTTTTTAGAACACTGTAATCAGTCATTTTAGTGCCTGCCATATTAATGGATTTTAAAGCTTGCTTACCTTTTATCCCATTCATATCTATCAAAGGCATATCAAAAACCATGAGCGTTTGAAGATTACTCATATTCACTAGATCATCAAGATTATTGACTTGTACGTTAATAAGATGGAGTGACCTCATTTTAGTCAAGTTCCTAATAGGACTCAGATCTTTAACATCAACGCTGCAGAGATTCAGATATGTAAGTTTTTTCATATTACTTACAGCTCCAATGCTGGTAAGATTAAAATTGTTATATAAGCTCAATTCCTGCATGTTCGTTAATGAGGCTAGCGCTGATATGTCCGTGATATTGTTACCTGACAAGTCCAAACGATAAAGCTTGGTTAATCCTGATAATGGAGTTAAATCCTGAATACTGCTGTAACTGCCCCTACTATATGCTCCAGCAATTAGGACTTCCAGATTCTTCAAATACTGAAGCCCCTCAAGATTATCGATGACTTCTCCCTCCATATCCAACGCAGTGATTGCCATAACATCACCTTCATATATAGATCCGGTATTTTTCCCGATTTTTCCTCTTACAGCTTCTTCGACAACGCTGTCAGCAAAAAAGATTTCTTTTCCGATAAAGCCCTTTGAGACTACCAAGGTTACATTTGTTCCATTCTCTAAGGATTGTCCACTTTGATTGCAGCCTACCACACTTCCCTCGGCAACATCACGGCTTTCCTCAAAAACAGTAGTCACAGTGAAACCTGCATTCATGAGTCTGGCTTTTGCTGCTGATTCACTTAGATTATTCACTTCAGGCACCGTGATTAATGCAGTTTCCACGACATCCGAACCCCTAGCTTGACTGTTGTTCGTATCGCTTTCTACACTGTTTTCAGCACTACTATTGTCCATCCCACTCCCTGTATTTTCATCCTCATTTACTTGCCTATCTATAGCACTGTCATTACTAACCTCAGAATTCAACGCCTCATCGGATTCAGAACTGACAGACTCTTCATCACTCTCAGCCCCTGTATCAACTAAATCCTCAGCATTATCTTCTTCTGCTGAAACTTCTTGATACGCCTCATTATCAACGTCCTGATCCTCTGACTCAGATACACCCTTAACATCAGAACTTCCCTTTACAGCCTCACCGGCTCCGGCTTCAATCAAACTGCTTTCAATATTATAATCCTCTTCACCATTCATCAACATGGTCACCGTAGGAACACCTACCAACAGCAAGCCTAAAACTGCAGCCAGAGGAATCCATTTCTTTGATTTAATTTTACTTTCTGCTTCCTTAACCTCTGGGATGTGGTAAGAGTTTACCAGTAGAACCGTTTCATCACTATCATCTTGTAAAAACATCCGCAACTCACCAATGCTTTGAATCCGATCCTCAACTTTAAGCTCCATAGCTTTATTCAAGGTCAGAGCCACATGCTTCGGTATATCCTGATTCAGTTTATCTGCCCCTTGCAGGTCATCTTGTATCATCCGGTCCATAGAGTTTTGTGGTTTTACACCTGTCAGCATCCAGTAAATAGTCGATGCGACAGCATAAACATCCGTCCATGGACCCTGCTTTCCTTTTGACGAATACTGCTCAAGCGGAGCAAACCCAGGCTTAAGAATGATGGACAAACTTTGACTTTCATCAGTGATCACATATCTTGCCGCACCAAAATCTAGTAGCTTAACTTGATTGTCTTTAGTAATATAGATGTTGTCAGGACTAATATCCCTATGGATCAAGCCCTTCTCATGTACTTTTTCCAGAGATTTCATAACTATAGACATGATTTGCATGGTCTTTTCATAGTTTAGCAAACCACCCGCATACTTAACATACTGATCCAGAGTGATTCCGTTTACGTAATACATGACAATATAAACCGTACAGTTGGATTCAATGACATCCTGAACTGAGACGATACCGGGCTCATTATTGAATTGTGCAATAGCTCTTGCTTCCTCAATAAACATGGACATATGATGGGTAAACTGTTCTTTCGTATCACCGGAATGAGGGACCACGCTAATCGTCGTCCCATCTCTCATCGCCAAAGACTTTGGCAGATATTCTTTAATTGCCATTGAAACTTTCAGTGTTTTGTCATAAGCAAGATATGTTATACCGAAACCACCGCTTCCCAGCACTTTGCCGACCACATATCGGTCAGCCAAAATATAGCCCAAAGGCAAGGCGTACTTCGGTTGCTCATAGGTCCTCTCATCAAACTGACAGTAGGGACACACATCAGCAATTCCCTTATCACTCATGCATCCATAACATATTGTATCAATCATCTTCATCCCCTCATATTTTCAGAAATCCATATCTCTTTATCCATACCAAAAAGACCATAGCAAAAGTATGGTTAATAACATAATATTTAATTGATATATATGAAAATGTAGAGACATCTTATGTATTTACATCAGATGATGACTATAACAGTTACCTCAAATATATAGCTCCCTCTACTTATATCCAACGCTCTCCAGCTTATTATAGCATAGGTCTTTTCTACTAACAAGAATCAAAAGCTGAGAACAATCCACGCCTCAGCATTTCCCTCTTTCCTCCCATCATCCAAGCTCATAATAAGAATTCTTACCCTTACCTACCCGAACCAAAGCCCCCTCCTTCTCTAACTCTCGAAGCAAAGAACCACTCTTAGTTTGACTAAAACCATACAGACTTTCCACCTCAGCCCTAGTAATAAACCCCTGTAAACGAACATGCTTAACTATATCGTCTTTAACAGCCTTTTTATCCTTTATATTAACACCAGAGTCAACTCCCGAATCGGTCTTATAAACTCCTTTGTCCTCTCGAATCAACTGACCTTTTACCTGCCCACCAACATTACTACCAGATTCATACGAGGGCAACCTAAGGATAAAAGCCCCAGGCGTCACCTTAAACTCAGGCTCCAAGTCCCAGCCCTTATAGGCCGATAATATCTTCATAATCCCGGTTCCATATGCCTCAACTAATTGCAGTCGATAAAAAACATTTGCCAGCCATTCATTCCGGGACTTTGATACACCTTCAAAAATATCTTCAAGATGAAGTCCATAGGTCAGACTTCCAATAGAAACAAACTCAACAAAGTCTTTGTATACATTGACATAAACACTTCCGCTCAATCCGTAATCCCTATGAATAATACTATTGAGCAATCCCTCCCTAAGAGCCACCGGATTATATAAGTACTGATCAATACGATGTAGTCCATCGTATGTTGTTGTCATATGGTTCTGCATTTCCAGAAACTGATACACATCATCCAGCTGCTTCAATATCGATCCACCAAATTCCTGTCTATGTCTGAAATCCAGCTTGTCATTACCTTTAAAAATAGCAGCCTTAATGATATGTGGGCACTGATCCGACAGCAAAAGACCAAGATTGTTGTATAACCCATCTTCATCATACAGATGCAGATTTCTCATCTGCATCTCACCTAACTCTAATCCACGATCACCAAACTGCCTGCGAGTATAATCAAAAGTCAAGTCCTGGTTAAGACTCCTTGTTGATTCATAAGTCATACCATGATATTCACCAATCATAATTCTGATGTCATGCTCACTTACAGGTACACTGGTGTTACCAACTCTAACAAAAACACCTGAAGGTTTCATACCTTTTTTTGTCATATAGTATGGCTTGCCATCTCCTCTCTGAACTTCAACAACTACAATATCTTTATTCTCCATATTAGTTGTTGAAACTTGAACATAATTAAGGATTGATGGTTTTATGCCATCCCTAATCGTGGAGGATATTCTTTCCAACTCACTTTTTATATCAGATAAGCCTACAGCAACCCCTTGATCATTTATTCCAATATATAATTTCCCACCGTCTGTATTTGCAAATGCAATGATTTCCTTTATGGCAGACTGATTAAAAACTTCTTTACATTCAACAAAATGAGATTCTATCATAAACAATCACCTTTTTATTTTATTCTAACATATTCTATCTTTTTCTGTCAATTCCAGAAGTAGGCGAAACAATTCACACCAAATGCTCATTCTCTACAACTTAGAATCCAAATACTCAATCGCCGCTTCCTCAGACTCATAATCACCAAACTTAATCTCCTTCACAACACTAAATCGCAGCATGTAAGTAGTAGGTGATATCACAACACCGTATTTTTCACCCTCAAGTTCATAGACAATATACAACATGTCCCTATCCTCATTGACTTTAAAAACCTTAACCTCAGCCTCCAACGGCATCCTCAAAGAATCATTCCATATGGGGTAATTCTTCTGATGTGCTCCTTTGATGTAGATGTTTATCCCTTTTTCATCGTATTTACCATCATTATAATAGGGTGATGTAAATACCATAAACTGACCATAATCCAATTCGTAAAATTCCCCAGGTAACACATACCCTTTTAAGACATCGTCATTAAATTTATTTCTATAATATTGAATAGCAAAATCATATATATACAAGGACGCATCTTCTGGAATAGGATAATCGGAGACTTCCTTGTCAGGTAACTGTTCTTCACCATACATACCTCTTTCCAGCCTCTGATACATAATTCGACCTTCCGCTTCTTCCCAGCCATAATCAATCATCCCCCCAGAAGATTCCAAAAAGTCAAGTTGCTCATGGATCCTGTCGTATACATATAATTGGCTCCCAAACTCAGTGCCTTGATAAAACAAAATATAATCATAACCTACCACCCCTGCAGCCTCTGAACTCTCAAACCATGATTCGTCCATGTCATAAACTGCATAATTCCCTGGTCCATCAACACCTTGATAGACGATCAAATTGTCATCCATTGATGTAAGATACACACAATAATCGTTAATACCCAGGGGATAATGTGTCTTCCTATCTGGATTGTATTCAAACAGACAACCTAAAACTGTATAGAAAATTCTCCCATTTTCAGCAACATGAACTTCCCTTATTGGAAAACTATCAGTGGTATTATGAGTATTTCGATCAACCACATAACAGACTCCAACATTGACATAAATATGATTTTCATCAAAATCCATGAGTAATTCATCTCTAAATTCGCCTTCGATTTCTTCTAACACATCCAGTTTATCAACCACACTTTTTTCATTTACTGAGTAAATTGATATATGACCCCTGGAATCAATATATCCAATTTCCCGGTCATGAGTCATAACTATTGGCAACATCTCATCTGAAAACTTGATATTTTCTCCCGACTCAAAATCATAATAATACCAAGCGGAAGCTTCTAAATCTTCATAAGCCAGTATACCATCTGAATAAGCATATGAACCAATTGATCCCTCTATCAAGGCAAGGCCGCTCTCAAGATTACTAAGCTTTTCCTTTTGTCCATCCAGTACATAGACAGACCCCATATAATTGAAGCTGTCAGAAATAACATAGTCTAAACCACCATAATTGACAACCAGTTCGTCACTGTCTAAAAACCGGATCGGCTCCATGTCCTCTCCCACTTGATAGGAATAATTGTAATACACTTGACCATCCCAATGAATCCCCTTGTCCATATACTGATATCCAACACGAACCACCTCTTCCAATGATTCATCCTCTAGAAAATACAGTAAACGTTTACCGCTGTATTTGCCATGTATTTCAATGATATCCGACCTTTCGAATTCACCTGAAACATCTTGTCCGTCTATTTTTATATGATGCCACTTATCTTTGCTTTCTTCATAGACGAAAACTTCCCCGCCTACAGATAACAAAAAATTCCCATCCATCATGTTTGAATAGCCAATTCCAAGACTATCCTTATCTGTATCAAACATTCCGGTCATGTCATCTGGTATATCTAAAATGACGTTTCCGGCATGATCAACAATTTCATATTTTTCTTCTATCGTATTTCCCTTAATACGATAAACTATTGGACCCAAATCAACGCTGATATCGCCCGTTTCACCGGTCACGGCTTCAACTTGCTCATCACTATCATCATCATCAGGTGCAATGGATATCTTACCTTCCTTATCAACTATATACTGACGGTCCATAATCTCATTTCCAACCCGGATAGGCACATAAAAGGCCATACCGCCCTCAGCTTCCATAAACTCAAGCCTATAATCCCCTGGAATAACCACATCATCTACAGTATATGGATTCTCCGTCAATTCTCCATCCTTATCCACATATATCTTCAAGAGCCCTTCATAACAATTAATGGCCGACTCATCTAAAGGTAAATCATCATTGTAATACCCATCTTCGAGTCCCTTTTTGAAAGACATTTTATATCTGCTGAAATTCCCAAATGGAATGTTCTCTTCAATAAATATACCAACCCCTGCTTCCTCGTCTGCTTCAACAGGATTTTCTTCTGTAGTCATTGGTTCATGAATAGATATCGATTCTTCTACTTGTTGATTTTCCACCTTATTACAACCTGTAAACACACAGATCACAAAAAAAATCATAACAAATATAAGTCGTCTTTCATTTTTTTCTATATTATAGTTAACCCTCATAACTTCTCCCTATACCCTTGTCACTTCCACCTAACCACAAGCCCCTCAAAAGTCATAGACACAATTTCATCCTCACCTCTAAAAGATCCTGCATTAACCACCTCATAATCCTTAAACTCATAGGTAAATACCATATCTTTTTCAGGATCAACGACCCAATACTCCTTAACTCCTGACAACATATAAAGATTCAACTTATAAACCATGTCCTTAGACCTGGTTGAAGGCGAAAGTACTTCAACAACCAAACTCGGAACTCCCATATACTTATCCTTGTCGTTCCGCTTTTCATCCATATCGCAGATAATACCCACATCCGGCTGTACAACATTCTTCTTCTCATCGACTTCCAAAGTAATATCAAAAGGTGATAAGAAGGCCTTACAGTCCTTGCCTCTAAAGAACATATGCATATCAGCATGAATATTTCCTACAATTTCCTGATGGGTTATTCTTGGTGATGACATCAAATACACTTGACCGTTAATCAACTCATAACGCTCTTCACTATTCTCAACCAACTCAAGAAACTCCTCATAAGAAACCTTTCGGTCTTCTTCACCATAAGAAGCTGCTGATTCCCTTATCAGATTGTATTTATCAAGAGGCTCACTATAGGCTATAATCTTAGCAACAGCTCTTCCATTCTTCTTAACAATAACATCCTCATAAGTTAAGGTCTTAAGTATCTTTCCAAAATTATTCTTAACATGTGTAGCGGTCATTTCCATAGAACAACAACTCCTTTTAGCTAATTAAAACACAAGTTATAACCATTATTTATCATTAATTAGCTTTTTTATATAGGATTTATTCCCTATTTTAGCTAAAATAATCGAGCGCCACAAAATTCCTTTAACAGATTCTCACCCCGCAACCCCATCAACAACCTCCTCAAAAGACTCCTCATAAATCCTGACAATCTTTTCAGGATTAACAGGTTTTGAGAAGAGATAGCCTTGCACAGCATCACAACCCATTTCCATCAGCATACGAAATTGATAGACCTCTTCAATGCCCTCAGCAATAACCTCCATGCCTAAGGTATGCGAAATATCAATAATATTCTCTAACACCCGAAGAGACGTCGGTTCAAGATACTCATCACACAAACTTTTATCCAGTTTAATCTTATCAACCGGTATAAAAGTCAAGTAACTCAAAGAAGAATAACCGGTTCCAAAGTCATCCAGAGAAAGTTTAATCCCGATATCCTTCATCTGATTAAGCATGGATAGGGCAGCATCCTTGTTTTCCATGATAGCCGTCTCTGTAATTTCAATACATATAAGCTCAGGACCTATATCATGTTTTTCCAAAAGATGGCCAAGATAGTCCACAAAATCCTGGTCTTCAAACTGTTTGGCAGAAAAGTTGACTGAAACAGGTTTAAGTTCCAGACCAAGCTCTCTCCAATGGGTCAGTTGAATGATTACTTCATTGACAACCCATCGTCCAATCATGTTTATGCTGCCGTCTTCTTCGGTAATCGGTATGAACTCATTAGGATAAAGCTCATTGTTCTTCATCCGGATTAAGGCCTCAAATCCTATGATTTGACAGGTCTCCATATCAATGATGGGTTGATACAAGAGTGTAAATCCATCCTCTGTGATTGCCTCGTGAAGAATCCCTGTTATTCGGGTGCGTTCCAACATTTCATCCGTCATGCTGGAATCGAAATACATATAATTTTTCTTTCCTGTCCTTTTCACCCTATACATAGCCAAGTCAGCGTTCATAATCAGCTGACTGACCTCCTTGCTGTCGTTGGGATATACAGACAACCCCATACTGATTCCAATATTGATTGCATCATCCCCCACGTATATTTTTTCGGAAAACACATCAAAGATCCTCTTTGCACGTTTGTCAATCTCCTCAATGCCAAAAACATCATCAATAAGAATGAGAAATTCATCCCCTCCGAAACGGCTTATTTTTATATGTGGGTCTGCTTCAAGCAGAGACAAAAGACCGGCTATTTCACCTAGAACCTTATCCCCATAAACGTGCCCCATTGTATCATTGATTTCCTTAAAGTTGTCTAAGTCCACCATAACAACAGCACCACAGTGGTGGTCTTCTAAAGCCTCTTCAAAAAACTCTAGAAAAGACCTGCGGTTTGCAATGCCGGTTAAAGGATCTGAATTCGAATAAGACGTGACCTCTTCAACCAGTGATTTCATACTTGCATTCATCTCGCTAAAGGCCTTTGATAAGTCACCGATCTCGTCATTTCTCTTACCATATTTGGCAGTCAGGTCCTGTGTAAAATCTCCCTTACCCAGTAACCTTGCCTGTTGGGCAGCTGTGTTTAAGGGGCCCATCGTCTTCATAACTGTTATATATACAATAATCGCCAGGAAAAGTCCTGTAGTCAGAAAAATGCCAACCATAGTATTGGCAAAACTCTGAGCTTCTGAGGTAGCTGTCTTCATGTTTATAAGTTGAAAAACTCCCCAGCCGTTAATAGTCAAGGGTTCATATGCGAGAATATACTCTTCACCCTTGAAATTAACCTCAATGATACTGGATTCTCCGGATAATACTTTCTCTAAAGGTTCACTAAAGCCAGGCACACTTCGAATATCAAAACCTTCTTCCATGTATTGTGCATATTCAGAATAGATGACACTGCCGTCATTGGCAATAAGGAAGTTGGTACTGTCTTCTCCTATCTCATGACTCTCCATGATTCCAGGAATTGAGTCTAATGCCACATCCCCAGAAACAAAAGAATGGTGATTGCTCATAGGATCATCAATACGGGAAATAACAGATACGACCACTGAACCAGTTCCATATTCTACATAAGGTGATGTAAAGGTAATGCCATCTGCATGTAAAGCAGGTTCGTACCAAGGCCTATTCCTTACATGATAATCCCTATCCGATACATAAAGACTGTTATCGGTATAAAAATCAGCCTCGTCATTTGCTATCCAAACAAAAAGTAAATGCTCACTCGTCCCACAATAGGAAACAATGGTATCCAAAACAGTCTCATACAATGAATGAGACTGAATTTGATCATGACTTTGAACTTCTCTTAAGTATTGTCGTATATTCCTGTCCTGGGAAGCTTGTTTGGCAACCTGCTCTGCTATAGAAAAAACATTGCTAATCTCACTGACTGCCTGGCCGGTTTGTGCCAGGATCTGTGCATCCAGATCCTCTCTCAGCTTAACACTGATCCTGTTTACTGACCAAACACCGATAATAATAAATATAGCAGAAATAATGACTATAATCCCCAGTGTCAACTTAGTAGCTAGATGTTTCATTGACTCCTCCATTTAATGCTGTGTTCCATCTCGATCACCTTATTAAGTATATCTGTCTTTAACCTGCTTCATTTATCATAGTTGTCTTTACTTTATTTCAGATAATAGATTTCCGTCTTGATCAGTAGTAACATACCAGCCAGCATACGGACTGCTAAACACATAATGTCCATCGCTGTCTATCTCAACATTGCTGAAATAATCTTTCTTTTCACCACCAAAGAATTTCACCCATCGAACCATACCTCCATTGGAAACTTTCAGACCAAAAGCATGACTGATTTCAGCTGTACCGCCTAATTGACTAGATCCGCAAGTAATTATGTTGCCATCCTTATCCACGATAGCATCATTTATGTATGATATGTCTCCACCGGCATCATCAAGAATTTCCGCCGCTACTTGCCATATAAGACTACCATTTTCATCAATCTTAAATAGCAATGCATGCGTACCATTTCGTCCGACCAAGACATATTTCCCGTCAATTCCTTTAATAATTTTTTGACAGTCATTAAATATATCATCTGATGAGTATTGCTTATCCCATAATGTATCTCCCTCACCATCGACACCAACAGCCCAGATATCTCTAATATAAGGGTTATTCGTTGATAACCTTTTAGAACCACTGGCAATGATCCGGTTGTTGTTTCCTTCAATGACATCTTGGAATACCCCATCAATGACTTCATATTCATTCACGAAAATAATATCTCCATCAGGTGAAACTTTGACTAGCAAACCGTTATCTTCAGAGTATGTGTAACCTACAGCTGCATAATTACCATCACTAAGACCAATTATTTCATAAATACTACATTTCAATTCGTTTTGAAGATATGCTTTAAGATTTTCTAAGATACTTGAATCTATATTCGTATCCACATCTGAATTTCCATTATCTTCTATAGGATCCTCGGTTTCCTCTTCTCCAGTCGAATAATTCGTTGTACCTGATATGGTCTGACTGTAATAAGTTTGCGAGTTCATGTAGACAATTAATCGATATGTATACACATGACCATCTTCTATATCATAATCAATAATTGTACTAGGTGTTGTCTTAACATAATCCTTTAATGACTCAAAGGCACCATTGTCAATCTTCTTCTCAAGTTCAACATCGATATTTGAGTCCAATTCATCCCAAAAAATCACTGCTGCCGAGTCACTGGCAGAATAAGAGAATCCTGCAATATCAATCTCATTTGTCTCTGAATCAAATTCTACAACATCAGAATAATCGCTGTAAGCCAAAGTTTCGAAACTCATCGTCCCGACAACAAGAATTTTTTTATAAGCCCTCACCCGATAATAATAAGTATCTCCGGTCGCCTCTTCAGTAAAACTCTTCTCACTGTCCTCAACAACTGCAGCAACTTCGAAGTCACCGGTTCCAACAGCACGTTCAACCATATAACCATCAGCCTCAGCAACATCGTTCCAATCTAATTTAATATTATTTTCAATGCTGATGCTCGAAATGTTGATATCATCAAAGGTCACATTATTCGGGCTGCCATAGCCGACATTCATCTCAAGGTTATCAACATAAGCCCCGTATACCCCATCTGCATAAACCGGTGTGTCATCTCCTTTGGAAACAAAAACAAGTCTTATTTCAATATCTGGATAACCTGTATTTCCGAAGTAATTAACAAAAGAACCTATACCCGACATAGATGAATAATCATGTAGATTATACTTCATATGCTGCCAACCATTTGTTTCTGTAAAGAAGGGGCCACTAGCACCTACTGGCGTCACGTTAGTCCAGGCATCATATGCAGATGGTTTTATCTGCAAGACAAAATAATCCGTCTTGTTCAACCCTATTCCGCTAAGGGTGTCAACATACAAGTCGAATTCCACAACCGCTGCCTTAATTTGAGGATCAGAATTATCATAATGAAATTCAAGGGCTGATCTCATATTTTCTTCATAGCCTCTGTTGCGTCCGGTATACCTTCCGTTATGTACTGCAGCACAATATGCAACACCGCCCATATTACTGCCTGTAGGATCATTTACAATCCCCCAATAATCTGTTTGAAACCACATTTTATTGTCATCATAGGATTCAAGACCGTCAATTGAAGAACTCATATCAAATACAGTTCCTGTATTCATAAACTCAACATCCGGATCACCATGATTCATTTCATCACGAAAACTCTCGCTTGTCTCATATACGCCAAAAGGTGAAAAGCTCTCAGTTTGTACGGTAATTGTACGATTGCTTGTATTGACTAGACCTTCAAGAACCTCATAACCACCGGACTCATCAAAATGTAAGACCACAAGTTCAGAGGGACTGGCACTGGCATCATATTCGAGGGTGACATATGCAGCTGCTTCAAGTTCTCCCCCCTCAAGTGTGATTTCCACATTTTTACCGGCATTAGAAAAATAACTTGCATAAACTGAAGCCATCTCTGAATCCGCTAGCTCTTCTATAGTAACTTGACTTCCCTGTGAAAGACCACCATTTACAAACTCAACCTTGGTCTTTTCCGTCAGTTCAACACTTCCACCACTGGTTCCAATATACTCAGAGCTTTCTGCCAATCCATCACTTATTTTCACAAACGAAAACCGTCTTGTATCATCCTCGAAGATAAACTGGTTTTCAGTCAGAACCAAAATTTTATACGGAATGTTGTTAATAGTATATTTTTCGTAATTAACTTCGTAAGAAAAGCTGCCTATATTTCCATCATGATTCTCTATAACTTGGCTGCCATCATATTCAAGGGTTGACACAATATCTAGCTTGTTATTGTTGAAAGTGTCAAGTTCCCATTTACCAAGCAAATAATCTGCATCGAAATGGGTTACAATTTTGGTTTTTCTGCGATTACTATAGAGCATCCTGATAATCATGGTTGCAGCTTCAGCACGGGTAGCCCCATTATATGGCTTAAAGTCTCCATCAGGGTATCCGGTTATAACTCCTAATTGATAGGATTTCAAGACACCCTCTCTGAAAGCAACACCAATAGTATTATAATCATTCACATATAAGTCATAACTACTCCAACTGTCATCAACCTCGTCTTCAATGGCTCTAGCTACAATCCCTGCCATTTCAGCTCTAGTCATCGTGTCTGAAGCGTATGACCGATCACTTAGCATTTCTTTATATATTGAATTGCTGATCAGATTAAGATTATATGCTTTTTCAATATAATCCGTAGCCCAGTAGCCTGATGCATTTCCCACATCATAACCTAATGAAACGACAACCATTTTCATAAATTCGTCCCGGTGAACATTATTATTTGGTTTAAAACTGCCGTCAGCGTATCCTTTAACAATACCCAAATCCGTAAGACTGAGCACATCATCCCTAAACCAATCTCCTGATTTTACGTCACTAAACCCCTGTGCATCGACAAGACCACTACCCATGCTCAACAGTATAATTAGACATAACATACTAGCTATAAATCTTTTCATTACAACCTCCTACTTTCACTCTCTTCCTTTATTTATAAATTTTCACTTTCAGTACTGGACTTAGTATACCAGTTTCCTTATCACTAATAAGACTTCCTGTTACTAGAATATATAGTTTTCTATTTTTTGAACTTCGTTCACTTAATCTGTTTAATTATACAAAAAAAATGTTACAATATAGTGAACAGTATCTGAACTATTTTCATATTATTCTCCTACACCTTTTCCACTCGTCTCATACCATAATTTTCCTCTTCTTAAAACTACTCCATAAGACTTCTGGATCATGTATTAGAGCCGCTTTTTACTTCAATAGGAATAACTTTGTCTTCTCTTTGTATAATAAAATCCACTTCTGAAGTATTGTTTTTCCAATAATACAGCTCTTCATCCTTAACCGCCAAATGTTGGGCAACATAATTTTCAGTAATAGCGCCCTTGAATAAATTATGTTCATTTTCTTTTCATATGGTAATGTAAGGTATATTCGCTTGCGTCATAAGCAAACCGACATCACTCATATATAACTTGAAATATTTTGGCTCCTTTTTAAACCATAGCATATTTAAACTTTTTATTATCTCCTGCTAGCTGGTCAGGTATTGAAAGATATATTTTTTGAACCTATAAAACTTCTGAGTTCGATGTGTACTTGCTCATGTCCGCTAAGTATGCATTTATTATATTTTTGTGCACACTTCTGTCAAATCTAACAATATCTCTTTCACATTGCTTGTAAGCGTTAATTGCAGCAGGCATACCTCCTATATAAAGATAATGTTTGTACAAGAGGGTAAGCGCATCATGGGCTTGGGCCGGCATAGCCTCATTATTCTCAAAGCAAGTCTTTATACGCTCAAGGTAGAACTCCATTCCTATCCCAGTTAAGAATTCATCAAAGGTAAATGGATATAAATAATGAAACTCAACTTTCCCAACAGGAAAAGAGAATTTTTCCCTGTTAACAGCAACACCCAACAAACTTCCGACTCCGATAATATCAATATCTGGCATCTGTTCTGCAAAATACTTTAACGACGTGATCCCCTTCATCTCCAGTTGGATTTCATCAAAAACGATTAAGGTTTTGGAAGCGTCAATCTTTTTCATAAAAATAAGTTCAATATCCGAAATAATCCTTGCTGGATTCAGATCTTTTTCAAACAATTGGCTAAACTGAGGTTCCAGTTCAAAATTAATGTAGATCAGATCCTCATAATAAGTCTTAGCAAATTCTTTAACAAGATATGTCTTACCAATCTGTCTTGCTCCTCATAAAATCATAGGCTCCAACCGCTCTTAAGTCAATAAAAAGTCAAAAACGACTTTTTCTGGCATTAAAAAAAGTCATTTTCAATTAACTTTGAAACTTTAAGAGTTTTATCACTCTTACAGGTGACATCAAATACACTTGACCGTTAATTAACTCATAACGCTCTTCACTATTTTCCACCTACTCAAGAAACTCCTCGTAAGAAACCTTCCTTACGTCCGGAACGTTCGCGAACGATACCTATTCTTTTTCAATTCGTTCGTACTTAACCCTTCTTCCTTTACCAGTTTTCTTGATATACCCCTTTTCAATAAGCTCATTGAGTAACTCAACGGCTTTCGTTTTACCCACATGCATACGGTTTTCAATATCCATCCGCGTCATGATTCCTTCAGCAGCAAAAAAGTTTATGATCCTTTCTTCCTCATGGCTAAGCCTTATATCCTCTTGCCTTGATCCATTGTCGGTTTCTGATCTGACGTCTACAAAGCCTTCCATAATCGGTAAAGTGATATGTATAGAATTTTTCATCACATGAAACACTGGTTTAATCTCAGAATCTCTATAACTTTGTTTTATTCTTCGTATACCGGTCCCCATTTTTTCAATATATCCCAAACGAAAAAAAAGATCAGCCACAATTGGATTTCTTAGGTTCGAAAACCTTCCTCTTAAGTATTCCTCCTCTGTCGTACCAACCGGCAATCCACCAACAGATAATATTTCAATTCTGTCAGGAAAGAATTCAATTCGGCTAAAGGCTTTCTTTCTATAGTCTCGATGCACGATTGCATTAATAACAGCTTCTCTAAAAGCGACTCTTGGAACTTCTTCATAGGTAATTCTTCGTTCACCCTTAATGAGATCTTTTTGGCGAATATATCTGTCATAGAAGTTCATACTTTCATTGAAATGCTTCAATATTGATGTCTTTGATATACTTTTTCGATCTATAATCTCTGTCATGCTTTGATCCTTATAGCAGATCAGATGTAACCCAATACTTTCGTCTTGACCTTTATCAGCAATCCATGATGCGGCATTATTATATGACTTATTTCGATATAAACCCAGGGATTTCAATATATTTATGTCAACACTTGAAATCTCTAGGCTACTTTTTAATGCATCACCTAATATCTTAAACTCTAGCTCTCCCATATACTCCAGTTCTTCATAATTGCTATTACGGCCTAGAAGAACAAGTTCGTCATAACGCTCCCTATCAACCTCCACTGATGAAGTATCCATTCTTTCATATGCTTTTTGGTTATAGGTATAGGGTGTCCGGTCTCCTTTATAGATTGTATAGACGATTACTTTTACACCTTCCAGATTGGTAACTTCAACTTCATAAAAGGGCTTTGGACGAACTCCATCATTAATTGCATTCTCAATTTTCAGACGTTCCTCAGACACATTTTTAATCCCGATTACATTCCCCTGATCACTGATCCCTACAAGTATTCTTCCATCATGATAATTGGCAAAAGCAGATACTGTTTTCAGCATTGTTTTGCTGTATTGGGCCTTAAACTCCTGTGTCTTATGTTCGCCCTCTGAAATACATGCTTTAATATTAATCATAGAACACCTCTTTCGTTCGCTAAAGCATCTTTTTTCGTTCATCGTTCGCGCAGATATATTAAATCCTATATTTACAATTTATAAAAGCCCAATCCATCCATTTCCCAAAACAAAGGGCCTCAGCAATATTTCATCAATCTCACCAAAGCGGATTGATCACCGGTCCAATTAACCTTTCCAAAATCACATCCCTGAATAAAAAGTCCAGGTATATAGCGAACACAAGCTGTTGACCTGTCATGCTCTAAATCCCACACCCCTACACTACTGTCAGTTGATGCAGACAGCATGGTCCTATAATCCTTGGATAGACTAATATTATTTACCCAGTGACCATGGTCCTCATAAGAGATGACACCATCATCTTCCAGTCTTGATTTCTTAATAGTCTTGTCCCGGGACCCACTAAATATGAACCCATTCCTACGATCATATGCCAAGCTAACAAGTCCCAAATCGTGGATTCTACGATATGAAATGTCCTTTTCCATCATTTTCCCATCTTGGTCTAATTTGCATATGGCGTATTCACCATTGTTTGATCCCGTCATCAGAAAAGCTTCATCCTCAGTCTTAATAAACCTAATGTCCTCAACCACATCGTCATGAACCTTTAACTTCTGTATAGCCTCATCCTCACGCTCACAAGACCAAGCGTATATCTGTCCATCTCTACATGCTGTATAGATTATTTTCTTATCTATAAAGCAGGCGGCTTCATATACCCTTGAAGGATGGTTAAAGGTGTGTAGAGCCTTATCAATTCCGGGACTCCACACCTTAACACTACCATCAGCAGATGAGGAAACAATCCGCTCTAAACCATTTTCATCATACCAATACCATGCGCTGTAGACAAAAGACCGATGCTCCTTATAGGTATGTAAGCACAAACCGGTTTCATAATCCCATTCCTTAATACTACCGTCAACAGATCCGGATAGAATCTTTTTTTGGGATTTGCTGTAAACAGCACTCATTACCTTCCCGGTATGGCCTGTAAAAACTCTATGACATCGATCCTCAACCAAGTCCCATTCAACGACACTCCCATCAAGACATGCCATCAAACACCTAGTCTCATCACCGTTAAAGACGGCCATTTTCACACCATAAGTAGCAGGAGCTGAGTATATTTTCATACATTCAAGAGTCTCCACCTTCCATAGTTTACAGGTCCCGTCTCCTGAACCTGTCAGAACAAATCCATCCTTATCATAATCAGCATACATGACAGCATCAACATGACCCAAAATCGTTTTATGACTGTTGTGTTTGCCGTCAATTTCCCACAAGCGAACACTATGGTCATCAGAAACGGACAGAATTCGACTCTCCTCATCAACATAAGTAGCCATCCGTACAAAACTCCTATGTCCTCTATATTCATTGAGTAAGTTTCCGTCCTCATCGTATTCGCCGATAACAGGATCCTCAAAAGTCAATAGGAATCTGCCTTTCTTTTCATTATAAGCGGCAAAACGAACCTTCTTCCCATCAAAATCGAAAACCTCTTTATATTCACCTGAATCCAGATACCATTTTAAGACCCTGCCGTCGGCCGATGCTGACAGTAGAATATCTTCACCCTTAATCCTGGTTAAGCTAATACTGTTCACCCAGTCAGAATGGCCTTTTAAAACCTTATCAAAAGTCTTAATCTCACAAATCTCAATGTCCTCGTTAACTTTCCAGCTCCCAATAAGATAATCATCTCCAGCAGAATATATGACCTCTTCCTCCTGATCATACATGACCATATTAATGGCATTTGTATGTCCATAGTAACTGGTTAGGCATTGACCTGATTCTACATCCCATTCCTTGACCGTCTTGTCCCAAGAGCAGGATAATATTTTAGTCTCATCCTGATTATAAACAGCATAGTAAACCTTGTCTTCATGACCTATATATGTGCGAATAAGTTGACCACTTTCCTTATCCCACTCCTTAATGGTAAAATCATCGGACGCTGTTAAGATTCTAGACCTTTTCGGGCCAAAACAACAATGTTTAATTCCCAGTTTATGACCTTTTTCATCAGGTAAAAAAGTACGGTCACCAATAACAGCTCCATCCAATTTGAGACCTATTTTTTGTTCCAAACCTTGCCTGCTGCAGATAACACCGTTTAAGTTAATGCCCCTAAGGTCAAGTTTTGATAAATCTGCACCTGTTAATTCGCCTCTAGCCAAAATCATTATGCTTATAATATTCCCAATCATGGCTTGATAGGCCTCTTGTTTTTCAACCTCTACTGACTCTCTAAAAACTTCCAAAAAGTCATGGATAAGCTCTGAAAACTCCTTTGAGTAATAGTGGTCAATAGACCATTCCTTATCCTCTAGTCGAGGCACATTATGGCCTTCAACAAGAATATCACCCAGTAGTACAAGACAGTCTTCATGAATCTTTTGATTCATTTGACTGACAGGCCCCTCTACACCTTCTTCCATCATATCCATCATCAAAACCATATCTGTAAAAAGATAATAGCCTGCAAGATAATCTCTAAACAGTTGATGGTTAAAATGATAGCGGTACTTCTTCCTGTATCCCTCTTCTTTAACCTCTGTCATCAACCCCATCTCAGAACATATTATCTTCCTTATATCCGGACCGCTAATATCATCTATTCTTTTGCCAAGACCGGCATAGGTTTCATTATAATCAATAAAAACAGGATCTTCCAGTCGATGAACAGTTTCCATAATAAGTCGGTTAAGTTCTCTTCCACTGATATGATATACGTTTTCACTCTGCATCTTATATGCAATGTAAGGAAGTATATGATCAAGTATATAGCTTCTTAAGGAGGCCATCTGTCTGTTTTTAAGATGCATACAGGATTTTAACCGTTGAACCTCAATGTAGTTCCACAAGAGATCTCCCTGTGTTTTGATTTCCGACCGCATCATAACCTGGTCACTTTCCCTATATTGGTTCATAATTGGAGATATTTGACAATAGATGGACAGCATCAAGGGATTTCGGACCAAGTTCAACAATGGTCCCTCTGGTAGGCTTACTTCTCTTTCATTCCCCAACTCATTAAAAAACAAACTTATCTGGTCATCATCCAATCTGGTCATCTTTATATGGTTTATATAATCCCAGTAATTCTCACTTCTAAGATCAGACCGTGAGGAGATAATAACTTGAACCCGGTCCAACTCCAGAAGCTCTTCCACTTCACCAATCAGAAGACCTTGATTATAGTCCTGTTCCTGTCTAACCTCTGTAGGTAACTCATTGAAACCATCCAACATAATTACAAATGAAGGGTATTCCCTGTCATTAGGTTCAACCATAATCCGAGTCATCATTTCTTTAACCGATATATGATCCTTCCATTCACAACCAAGGATTTCACACAAACGAGCTTTAATAAAACCTGCCTGGCCTCTATACTCATTAAGAGGTATATAAATAGGCACAATACCCTTATCTTCCAAGTCGCACAAATGCATCCAATATGCAACCAGCAGGGTAGTTTTTCCTGTTCCGCCTCCTCCCTCAACCAGAGCATGCCGACAGGATTGCTTCCATAAGGTCATTAAGCCTTCAATACCATTCATTTGCTTACCGGCTATGGAAATATTGGCCCTCATAGCATCAAAAAACCGACTGCTATACAGACGTCGATTCATATTGAGCATACCTTCCAGCCTTCTTTTTGCATACCCCTTTATCTTGGAAGCCTGAATAACTCGGTCACCTGATCCTGAATCTTTCCCCTTTTCCATCATAGTGGAAAGATTATCGGACATCTGACTGACACTTGTCATAAGTATATCAAATTTTTCAGAAGTATTGATGTCACTTTTAATTAGCCGGTCTTCAAGTTTACTGTAATAGTCCTGATTCACATCCATAGATTTCTCTATAGACTTCTCAATGGCCTCCAATGAATGATTAATCTGAGGCAGTTCTTCCTCCAACTGCTTGAGCATGTTCCTATAAAGACGATCAACTTTTATATCCAGATTACTCAGCAACTGACTCTGAAGAATATTAGCTATAACCTGATTATGCTTAACTTCATAAGCAAATAAAAGCTTGATATTCACCATCAACTTCTCTTCCACCAATTTACGGTATAATAGAGGTGGATTTCCTATACTGACCGCATAACCGATTAATTCCTTTTCAAGACATACCATTTCGTCATCTAACCTATCCTCAGTAGTAAGTATAAGTCTGATCCTATCCAGGTCAGGTATGACCATAAATTCAAACTTATCTCGGTCAATATCACTGACAATCCTCTTAATCTCCTGGATTTGTTCTTCCATCCACCTATTCTCATCATCTCCTAGGTTAAGCTTCTGACATTCTTCACAAATATTCTTAATAGAGCGGTAGTAAGATTTAAGAACTGCCTTTTGAAGATCATGATTAATGAACCTGTGATTTTTATGGATGTTTTCGCCTAACATATCTAATGACTTACTGGCTAAAGCATCAGCCCGTCCACCGACAATACCTGATACAACACTTCCAAGAAATGTACTTATTAACGCCTCTGCAATCATAATCTCTCCTTTCTCGCTTTTCCCTCTCTATATGAGTTTCAAACTATCTGCTGGTATATATAGCCTCCTGCAAACCATCCAACTTCTTCTCGATCTCCTTAATCTCCCTAAATACACTTTTACCTTTATCCACTTCTTTCGTTGTCTTATTTTTTTCGGCTCTAATTTGGTCTAGGACATCTGTATATATACTGATGTAATCCTTAATTTGGTCTGCATATTGACCTTCAAGACTTGTAGCTATATCCCTAAAAGTCTGCTTATATTTTTCCTGAGCCCTTCTAATATCCTTTAACTCGGTTTCCTCATCAACAGCTTCTTTAATATCAAGAACTAAACCAAGTACAGACATGACAGGTCCAACAAATTTTGCTACATTTCCTATATTCTTAGCAATTTTTGCTGCCTCCCAAGGCTTAAACTTATAGCCTAATTTCTGTCCAACAGTTAGAACCGCCTTATGGGTTTTAGATCCTGCCGCAGTCGAAGCTTTTAATAGAGACGCAGCAGCCTCGCTTCCGCTTTTGGTTGATAGTTTGACAATTCCACTTGATGCTTTGTCTGCTATCTCGCTAATAGCCTCTAATTTCTTCTTGTCATCTCTTTTTTCCTTAAGTTTGAGTGGACTGAAACTACTGCCAATTCCACTTGAATCCACTTGTGAAAAATAAAACTCAGCAACATCACTTTCCATGACATCGATGGTCTCTTCTGCAAGCTCCCTTCGCCCCTCTACCATCTTATCGTCAATAGTCGTATTAATATCTTGACAAACTTCTTCAATGAATTCCTCACATGCTACATCCGTAAAATCCACCTCTTCTATGCCGACAGATTTTGATAACTCATACCCCTTCATAATAATTCTATTGAGCTCTTTTCGGATGATATTGTTTACATCAGTAATGATTTGTTTCTTCTGATGCTCAACTCGTTTCTCAAGTCTGTTCAATAATTTTAGATAGGCTTTTGTCTTTTCATCACCGACTTCATTAATATAAATATCATTAATAACATTTGTTATGGCCTTAATAGGAGTATCAAGTTTTGCAAGTTGTCCCTTAACCCTTACGAATCTATTCAGTTGAGAAATCAGGGAATCAAAATGACTTAATTGAATCATATCCTGGTCATTTTCTTTAACTCCCTCCCTATAATCCTTGGCATCAACAAAAGAATGGCTGAACTCATCAATAGAGTTTGGGGCCAATGAATTATTGATTGTCCTTGAATAACTATCGACTAAGCCTTCATAGACTCCTGCTTCTTTTGACATTTTATTTATAACCAAAAACATTTTTTCGAAATATTTAAATTGATAGGCCCATTTTTTAAAGTCTTCCAACGTATATTCGTTGAATAAGTCGCTGGTTATACAATATACAAGAAGATCCGACTCCTTAATTGCTGCTTTGGTTATCTCATCATGTTCCGTGTTCTCAGTATACAACCCAGGTGTATCAGTAAGGTACATGCCGCCCCATTCATATGATTTCGCTGTGCTTGTAGAAATATCTGAATCAATAACAATCTCATTATTTCCTGTTAAGGCTGAAATAATACTTGATTTACCTGCTGTATACTGACCTATGAAGGCCATTTTTATTTTATCCTCAGCATCGATCCTTTCCATGACCTCAGATAGGCCTGATAACTCTTCCTCATAACCATTTGCGCTTAAAATATTCGTAAGACCTTTATAACACTTCATAATCTCTTCCGAAATAATTGCTGCCTCAAAACTTTTTTTATCCATAAATAACATCCTCCTCATGTATGATCTCGATCTTATCTCTAGTGATACCTTTAACTCCCTTGCCAAAACTCGAATCCCAAATTCTTGTTTTAATTACCATCTTCTTACCGTAATCCCGAACTACACCTGTAATATCAGCATCAATCCGGTCTATTGACATAGAAAGTTTCCTTTTCATCGTAAAATTTATGATTCTCCAGCCATAAACTTTATTCAGTTTATCAACTTCTTGGTCAAACCTTTCACCTAAACTGCTCGTAATGGTTTCCAAGCTGTCAAATCCGTTAATCAAAAGAGATAAGGTTTGAGTAACCTTTGCTAATGTTTCTTCACAGTTAGATTGGATTTTCTCAATAAAACTTTGAATGTTATCATCTTTGTTCTTCAAGATTTCTGTCTTGATTTGCTCATAGACCTTATTGATTGCTTCCTGTTGTTTCTTTTTCTTCGATTTAAAAAGCATAGAGCCCAGACTAATAACTGTTCCAGCGATACCTAAAATCCAGCCAACAGGACCTGATAGGAATGCACCTACAGCAATACCTACTACTGACAGTAGAGAACCAAATATTCCAATTATTGCTTTAAATGAAAAGTCTGAAGAAAAACGCATACTATCCGTATTTAAGTCTATAGATTTGAATGTAATCTCAAGGTCTTCAATAATTTCCTCAAGGATCTTTTCAACCTTTTCATTATATTGTTTTTGGTATTTACCAAGCTCACGGCTTAAGTCTCCTGCAAAATCAATCTCATTGAGAAAAGCATCCCAGTTTTCTTTAATATTTCGTTTATCCTTGTAATATTGTTCTGCAAAAGTTAAGGCTTGTATTAATGCCAGTTCATCAAATCTTTGTTCTAGACAAGCCTTACACTCACCTATGAGCCTCTCTTGGGCTTTTCTTAGGGTCTCTTCGGCTTTGTCTTTTTTTTCCTTAAAAGTTTCTGCCAGAGTACTTATTGGCCCTATTGCCCCTTCCATTTTTTCTTTCCAATGAAGACACAGTCCGATAGTATCATCTATTACCGTTTGTGATCGATTAATAGAGCCATTGTTAATGATAGTATTTCTTAGACCATCTAAAAATGCATCGATACCAGATGACTCTCTTAAAACCCAGCTATTGTTTTTGTGGTCATCCTCTTGAGCCATTAGGGCTCCAAGTAAAAAGACAGGATAAATCTTCAAAAGGTGGCTGCAACCTATTGAATCTACATAGCGCTCAACCCTTTGAATGTGTCCCCTAATACTGTCTTCACCTTCTTCTTCTATCCATTTTTTTGGATTTTCCAAATATTTTTTTAAGCGAATGTCATTCCTAAGATTTTCTTTGTGATTGATCAATAGAATAATCGGTTTATTCCTTTTCAAGATTTTTTCGATAAAATCAAGAATATCCCTTTGTATACTGTCATCAACTACCAAAAAGCAGATTACATCTGATTCACTGATGACACTTTCGGCTATTTCATCATCAGTTCGTCCTTCTGCTTCTGCAGAACCGATGCCAGGTGTGTCAATCAGACGCAGTCGCTGCCATTGGTATACCCTGTTATACCTTGTTGTCCTTTGCATACCTATACCAATATTCTCTTTTCCCTCACCTGTAAGTATACTATGCAGGGTTGTTTTACCGGCTTTAGTTCTGCCAACTAATGAGACAGTAAAATCACTGAGGGCATGTTCTTTTCTATAAAGCTCCTTCTTGTAATTTCCTATCTGACTGTAGATTTCACTATTGACAATATCAGAAAAATCATCCAGAACTTTACTAATTTCTTCTTCCTCAATAGTGTTCAACTTTATGTTATTTTTATAGTCTTCCAATTTTTCGCATACCTTGGAACTATGTTCAAAAATCGTCTCATAAACCGGCCTGATGACTTCAAAATCTTCCTTTGCAATAGCTGCACATTCATCAATAACCTCATTGTATAAGATCTCATTGATTATGGATTCACTTGGTCTTTTATCCATTTTGAAGATTTTTTTTATCCAATGAACCATTTTTTTTATTAGTGCTTGGAACCAATTCTTTTTAGCTGTCTCGTCTATGTCGCCTTTGTTAGACACCTCAATAACATGCTGAGCTGTCTCAGAACTTATTTTTTCAAGTTCAATTAATCTTTCTTCTGTATATCCGCCCCTCTTATTCAATTCTTTAAAGAAATTTCTTTCTTCTTCGTCAATCAATCCATCAATAGAGGCAATTGCTTTTAGCAAGATATAGATTTCATCTTTATTTTCTTGGGTCTCAGCCGAGAAAAAAAACAAGGCATTCTCAAGACTTATCCTTTCCTGCTTATGATCAAGAATATCAGTGATATAATGCTCCACTTCTCTATTATTTTTACTATCCAGATAATAATTAATCACTTTTATTTGATATGAATGAATCTGATTGTTACATACAATCAAATGACCGACCAAGGATAAAGTTTCCCATGCGGATAATTCTCTCTCACTAAACATTTTATTCCTCCTCTCTTGACAATATGGTCCACACGACCTTCTTCCGGGTCCATATTTTAAGACATCTTTTATCTGGGACAAGCCCGGTCACAGACCGGGCCAGGGGATGACCGAATGGTCATTTATAGTAAAGCTCTAATCGTTTGGTTAGGGCTTTATTATTGAAATTTTATTACCGAATACCCAAGAGCCTCTGAACAACAACCATAGTTTCTGCTCTGCTGGCTGTTTCTCCAATAGCTAGGTAATCTTCTCGTCTACCACTGATGATGCCATATTTTATTGCTAAGGCTACCGCTTGGCGATTGACACTTTTAATTGCTCCTTCATCCTTAAATCCTTCAAGGATCTGGTCTACTTCAGCCTTATCCAAGCCTTCGAAGTCACCGGATAACTTTAAGGCTTCAACGATAATTACCATCATATCTTCCCTAACTATATCCACTTCAGGATCGAAACTGACATTAGATGAAATCAGCCCCTTCTCATGAGCCAGACTCACAACGTCATAATACCATTTACTCTTGGCAACATCCTCATAGCCCATAGGCACGGTTTTCTCAGATTTCAAGCCCAGAGCTCTAACGATAAGAGCCACATATTCTGCCCTGGTAATATTGTTGTCCGGATCAAAAAGATTGTTCCCTTTTCCATTGGTAATCTGTTTTGCTGCCATAACCTCAATATAGTGACGAGCCCAATGATTTTCAATATCATTAAATGTGCGTGTACCCATCATTAGTCCATAGACGCCTGTTTCACTTGTCATGATACTTATTTTACCATCTGCATCAACAGGCCCTACATAGATCCAGTCTTCACCCACAAGTTTGTAGATACCTATTTTTTCAATTTCACTGGCTGAGTATCCACTAAGATCTGCGCTAAACTCAAGACTTATTTCATCCATCAAAGTATTAATACTGGTTGATGCTTGGCCAATCCATCCCTCAACACCAAACTCATAAGCATGACCTCCGATCAATAGTAGGTTTTGAGCATTCAAACTTAACCTCTTAACCTGGGATCCATTATAAGTATTGACCTTAATATCGAAGCTGTCATACAGATCAACATTGAGAAAATTGCCAAAATTGTCTTCATTAATGCCCAGGTTAACTTCTTCAATAACATCGAAGCCCTTAGCCTCAGGTATTTCCTCGTCAACAATTGGAGGTATTACTGGTATAACTGGAGGTGGTGTTCCGCCTGTTGATCCTCCACCTGGTGTTCCGCCGACCGTCGAACCGCCGCCGCCTGGATTAGGTACAACAACAGGTTGAGTAAACACATATTCAACAGCCTCACCTGGCAGTGTCAAATCATGACCCATAAGTCTAACGAGAAGTGTCACATTACCATCAAGATCAGGCAGAACCTCCTCAACACTGGTCCAGGTTCGCCCGCCATCACTACTGTACTCCATAAGTCCGGTAAGCCCCTCAAGGGTATTGGCCTCATCATCCGCTGCTAATTCAGGCATACTCGCCCCATCTTCAACATCCAGAACAAGGACTCCTGATTCAAGTAGGCTGGTCCTTGATTTATATCTAATCTCTACATCCTGATCTCCATTGATCAGTTCTGGTCTTACAAGGTAATCCTCATAAGGCACACGGAAGAACTTATCACCAAAGCTCACTTCCATCATAGAAGTTGATCCTATCAACTGGTTCTTGTGTTCACCGCTGAAACTCAATGACACTTCAGGCATAGCATATGTCTCTACGATTCCAACACCATAACCGGACTCATTCTTGCTGGTAAGAATATAGCCTCCTTGACTGACTTCAATATCCAAGAGCTCACTGTCAAAGTCGTATTCTCTCTTCAACATCATGTCTCTATCATAAACCAACAACTTCTGATCTGAAGTCAGTACCAGATACTCATTCTTTGGGAAATCACAATAAACATCTGTAACAAAACCTGTCAAAGTCAAGTCTCCTATCTTTTGATAAACCATGCTTTCGCCATCTATCTTATACACCTTGCCTAAATTAGTGAATCCTGTAGTATCGCTGGTAAAAATAATTGTCTCATCTTCATCAAGACCTGTGACAAAGTGCCCATGTGGTGAAAAAGTATCATAGGCCAGGTCATAACCATATACACTATGCGTGGTCCTATTAGCCAACAACAACTCTCCAAGCCAGCCACCGGCAAAATACATATCCGGCTCTACACTGGCAAGCAGCGTCCTGTCATAATGTCCTGTTTCAAGTTCTATTTCATGAATACGACTTGCAATAGGGACCATAAGTCCGGAATCCATCTCAGTCACTTCTTCGATTCCATATAGCTTATTATTATGATAGATCAAATCTTTCAGCTGGACATCCAGATGAATTTCTTCGATGACATCTGTCTCAATATTCACCTTATATAAGTAACCACCCTCGACCAGTACATATCCTGTTTGATCATCAATCCATTGGATGGACTCAAGGTCTTTCTGCCAGCCCAGTTCATTTCTAAGGCCATATTCATCAGAAAGTTCCAGTTTATGTGCCTCTCCAGCCAAGGTCCTGCCATTGGCTGCAAACCTTACATATAGGTCTCCTTCATAAAGACTTTTAAAACCGTCTGTCGGATAAGCTTCCCACTTGTCCAAACCACTGTGAATATACTCGATTTTCTCATCAAAGCCATAAACCTGATTGGTGTCTTCACTCCAGATAGCTTTTGCGAAGAAATCAGCATCACCTTCAGGATCTCTTTCATTTAGCTCAATCAATAGCACGTGACTGTCTTTGATATCTGTTATAATATTACCGGTGAGGATATAGAGCTTTTTACTTTCAGCAAACTCTGCAAGCTCTGCATCACTTAACTTCATATCATTCTCACGAACATTGGTCTTTGAGTTATAATAACTGCCGATAGCGTAACGCATACCAACGGTAGCGCCCATCAAACGACCCCCATTCTCTCCATCAAGGCTAAAACTGATTTGGACAACTTCTTCTTCCTCAATCCCATTAAGGACAGTTGATCCCTCAACATACTCATTGGTGAATCCAATCATCCTATCTTCAACCCTATAGAACTTATCATTAATAGAATTCACACGCTTTTGATAAATCAGGTCCAGTGAAGGATAGTCATATTTATAGATGTAGTCATCATTAATCAGATAGAAACAATTATTATCAAGATCAAAAATAATATCATTGTATGGTGCCGTCTCACCGTAATGTATTAAGTCCGTAGTCCTATCGCTTGTGCAGGCGAAGACATTTCCAGCCTGATTAAAGACGTATTGACCATCCGGGCTTATCTCAATCTCGTTTGAGAGTCTGTAGGTGCCATGATATGGCGAATCATGTATAAATGAAATAGATCCATCTGCTTCCAACCGATAAGATTCCAAGTCTCTAGGATATGAATTAGTAGTTTCTGCATACACCTGGTTTAAGACTGGATTATACTCAATATTCGTCTTGTCTCCAACAAACTTAGCCCCTGTTTTTTCACCGGTAACACCATCATAGACAAACATATTGCCATGCTGTCCTGACCCGGTAGGTATGACAATATAACCATCATTACTTACAATAATATCCCATGGATCAAGGGCAATATCTCTTTCTTCAATTTTACTGAAATCCTCAAGATCAATCATACAGTAGCTGCCTGTCTGTTCATCATCCCACCAGTAGCGACTGTGATCTCTGTGGACTAGCGTTGCGTATAGTATTTCATTGTGAATATACATACATTCTGGCATATATTCGTATGTGAGTTCACTGGTAAGACCGGTTCGATAATCCAGCTTAACAATCCGCTTTCCTTCACGGTCAGTAAAATAGAATATCCACTCATCGTCCGGATCTTGTATCGTTTCATAGGCTTCGAATCCTAAATCTTGTCCACCACTGTATTGCTCTGCTGTAAAGAGACCCCAATCGGACCATATAGGTTGAGTCATACCCTCTTGTACCCCTGCCAATCTCCATTGATAACTGGTGTTATTCTCCAGGGGTATATCTGTCAGGATTTCATAACTGAATTTTTCACCATCGTACTGGACAAGTCTCTCACCTGGTGTAAGAACCCTAGATACAACTAGGTCTCCATTCTCGTCAACAAGCTCCAACACATAGACTGCTGCATGAGGTGCTGGTTTCCAAGATAGAAACGGATGGACATTATTGGGATTAATGTTAACAACAGCTCCGTCAATAGGATCTAGTAGTGTAACCTTCTCAACTGATGATTTTTTCTCTACATATACGTCAAAAGTACAAGATGTGTCTTCAATATCGAAGTTCATTAAGTCAACGTAGGTATATGTCCTACTGGCGTTGGAAACATTTAAACCATAAGGAGCAAGGGCAAAATTCCGGTTATTCTCCTCATTAAAAACATCACCTGCATCACCATTGTTATTCAGGGACCACAAGTCCCAGTTACCATCTGCTTGTTCAAGCTCAATACCTAATCTTGCTTCCATCGTATTGACTGCATTGTAATCAATCGTCGCATCAATGACATCTTGGTCCACATGCCATACTAAGGCACCTTCACCAGGTAATCCGGCATCAAATCCGACTTGACGTCTATATTCCACCAGGAAAAACTCATTACTGCCTATATTTTCACGAGGATAGACTTTCACAAGTTCACTGATACTATTGTTATTACTGATACTTACATCCATCTGGTCTCTAGTCACAACCCTTACGTCTGCCCAACCTAGATATAGACGGCACCATCCACTAAGATTAGAAGGCATAGATCCTGATGCTTGATTGGGAAGGTGGTTCCATGAACCTCCCCCCATAAGGCCCCAGTTTCCGATACCATTTGTATAGCCGTTAGTCATACCGTCTGTATCGTAAAGGTCCGGCAAACCAAGATCATGTCCGAACTCATGGGCAAAAACCCCTAACTGCCCAGTCTCAGGCACCATTGTATAAGAGTCGATGTCCATACCACCAAGCTCAACTGCTTCATCAACATGGTATTGATGTGACCATATAAGATCTTCATTCAATGATGATTCTTGCCCCATACCGGCGTGAATAATAATCACATGGTCCAGAACCTTGTCTCCATCAAGATCGTACTCACTCAGGTCGACGCCATTGGCATATAATTTTTCAACGGCTTCTGCAGCAAGACGACTAATAGATCCATTCTGTCCGTCAATCGCACCTGTCTCATCATTGTCCCTACCATATTCAGCCATCTCAAAATCCGAATAAACAGGCTCCATAACAACACAGTCCAGGGATAATCCACTAACGCCTTCCACATACCCTGAATTGACTTCATAATACTCCCGAAGTCTATCACCCATAGCTTGAAAATGAGCCATATCATGCTCGTTTTCAAAGTCCACATCTGTAAAGGCAATAGGAATAAGCAAGACTTTTTTAGTCCCACCATCATTAAGTCCCGCTAGAACCGAACCGCTAACACGGCTTAGGATTGCTCCATAGGATTGGTCATTACCAAAGTCAACATTAATTTTAGTATCTTCCTTCAAGTAGTCTTTTTCTTCTTCTCCATTATAGACATCTGGATCAGGTGGCATATAATCAATATCCTCACCTCCATTTGACCAGTTCATTTGGATTAGTAGCATGCTTATAACTACTCCTAGTATTACAGTTACCTTCTTCATCCTTTATTCTCCTCTTCCTTTAATACAAGCACCGGGAGCTCTGTATTATTCTATACTTTATTATATAATATCCTCATGTATAGTCCACAATTCTTTACGATTTCTTCCTCTAGAGTTAAGATTTATTCATTAAATCTTGACTATCACACTTCAACCCAGTCCGAGAATTCTGCTTTACCACTGGATGACCATTGATAAAAATTCTTTTCATCAGTGTGGAGATAATTCATGAAAGAACAGTACGAGCACAGATTAGAGGCTCTGTTAAGAAAATTGTTAATTTGCCACCCATCCAGGCTGGTATGATGTATATCTACAGAATTCTCAAACTTGTCCTCATATATCTTTACATTATAAAACTCTTCCAGGTCATTAATAACATAGCCAATACCACAAGATAGGGTCCCATTAATTAAGTTGATACATTTGCTACAGTTTCTATACACATCATCTGAATCAAGACTCCCTTTCATATTTATTGACCGCCTAAATTCATATACCGGCTCTGTAAAAAGAAATCTAATATCTTTCATTCTTAATTTATTCTCAATTCTTCGTTTGATTTTACCAGTAGGCGGATACTGGGTAAATAGCAACTGTATATCACAATCATGAATCATATCAAAAAAGTCTTCATCCATTTTGTGAATGGCAAGCCCATTACTGTGAATAACAAGTTCAGAATCTGGAAAATACAATCTTGCAACTTTTGCAAATCTGTTTATTTCTTCATGCAATAATGGCTCTCCACCAAAAATCTTCAAATATTTGATACCCCAGAACAGCTCTTTAAGTCTACGTAGATTTTTTTCAAACAATTCCAGCTTCATCGTTTGTGCATTATTTACATTACACATTGCGATACAACCCTTGCATTTCAAGTTACATTCTGTAGTAATTTGCACTTCAAGATATGGTAGTCTTGGTTTTGTAATATTTACAGATATAGAAAATGGTAACCCAGAATTAGGATTCCACCTCATATGAAAAACATAGTCCGGAATCATATGTACAGCTATTTCAACGTTAAGGCTATAAAGCTGTTTGCATAGTACATCAACTAATGCATTATTGTTAACTAATATAATGAATTCATTCTTGTCATATGCAGCTAGCTCATCTGGATGAATTACCTCTACACCTTCAATATAACTGCCAGATATCATATTGTTATCACAAAAAAATACTACTTCATCTCTATCATAAGGTGTTTGTATCATGTTATTTTTTATAATTCTATTTAGCAGTCTTCCTTCTCTACCACCTGGGAATATTATTAACTTTTTCAAAATTTTCTTTTCAGCCTTTCAATGTCTAGTAATCTTAAACATTACAGCATGTTCAAACAAATGCCTAATGTTTTTTGCAGGTCTTTGTGATGTCTATCAAAAATTCTTGCTTCAATTCCATTGCACTTTTTTTGATCCCTATCCTTCCAGTCACCTCTCATCATATAAAAATTCTACCGACCCAATAATCCATTACACCCAAAAGTATTCCTAACCCGAACAGATACCCTGAAGTAATTGAACCATATCAGTACCCCAATAACTGCCTGCCCTACCGGAGCGAAAGAAGCACCGTGTAAACCACCAATCATCAACGATACTAAAAATGCGTCTATAACAGCAACACTTAAGTTAGCAAGATAGAACATACTCGCAAACTTAGGAAAATTCCTGTCTATCCTGAAAAACATAATTAGAAGAAATAAGACATACCCGAACATACCAATGTTAATAATAATTTCAAAACCAATGACAAGTCGAAATAAAGGCAGTACCGATTCACTAATCTGTAATGCAGGTATTAACCCTATAATAGCCCTGAATAAATTAATAGCTGATAAAAAGTAACTGATCAAAACAAAAATCAACCAGCCTCCAATCCCCTTAGGTCCTGCCGGCTCCATCTCTACCGGATTTATAATTTCCACAGTCTCACTTGAGTAATTCTCTTCAGTCATCATCTCCCACCTACTCCTCTTCCTTCAATTCCTTCATCTGCTTCAGATAATTTCTCTGTACATCTGTCAAACCATCATCAGCCCGGCCTTGATTGTCTTCACTGCCCGTAGCCTCTGCTTTATTAACCAGCACTGCCGCCCTGCAGATTGGACACTCCTTGAAATACTTCATCTCATAGGGAATAACCGGTATAAAGAACAAGGTGAACCAAGTGGTCATCTTCTTATACTGCCATGGTCTCACATTATTGCATCTACCACATTGCACTCTGTCTGTTGTCCCCAACTCCTTAAATGTTCTCTTACCCCATCCAAAAAAAATAAACATTAGTCTACTACCTCCACGTCATCATCTTGTCCACTAGATCCTATAAAACTAGCCTAAGTGTGTCTTAACTCTTAAATATATAACTAACATCAACTACAACTCCGAAAATAAATGCACCAACAAGCACTGCTGCATATGGAGACATCAATAGCCATACCAAGAAAAGGTTTAAGGCAGATAATCCAATATAGGGAAGATTCCTTTTGACGAAGTTCTGACTTTCTTTATTCGATTTATCATTTTTCAGTTTTGGACTTCCCTGGTCAAACCAAATCCATTTACCTAACAATATTGCCATCAATGAAAAAGAAAATAATCCACTATCTCCAAGCTTAAAAAAAGAAAAAACAATAAGCGCCAAGATACATATAACCATCCAATCAGATATGTGATCTTGATAGTTCTTTTTTAACTTGTCAGTAATTTTCTTAAAACCCAACATAATAACTATAGTGAAAAGACCACTGGAAAATAAAGATCTTATCCATTCATTCTCAAAATCTACAGAAATAATAATGAGTCCAAAGTTAACAAACAATACCAAACCAAACATATTGAAAAAAGTTATGTAGACTAATGCATTCTCTACTTTATCTTTATGTTTTCCCTTTGCTAACATCACTGGTAGTGTAGCCAATACAACAATAATTACTGCAAATACAATAACCAGAAACAAACTTACTTCATTATTCATATTCTTTCACCGCTTCCTCACTCTTCATTCAAATGCTTCCTCATCCGATAAGTCCTATAAAACATAGTGATTATTAAGCAGGACGAAAAACCAGCACTTGCATTGTCATATTTGCAGTGATATTCATCAGTTCTGCCATATTAGTTTCCTTCCTAACTCCTAAAAGTAGTCTGGTCGTATTCGAAGACCGTCAATTTATTAAAAACATACCATGTCAATCGATTTCCACACTCTCCTGACACTCTCGAATGAATAACTCAAGTATTGATAAGTCTGGCCATTCAACCAACAGATTCTCGAAGATTCGTTTATACTTAGCATGTTCCTTGCGTTCAAGCATAAATTCATAAATCTCGGTAACAATTTCTCTCCTACCCTTTTCCTTTTTAAGTACTCTGTGAAAACAAGAGGTAGCCATTTCTACTTTCTTCTCCAGTGCATATGCATGACCCAGGAAATAGTGTTTGGAAGCATCCTTTGCATCAATTTTAATTGCTTTGAGATACAACTCTATTGCTCTTTTATGGTTTGCCTTAATAAGATTAAGATAGCCCAGCGCTGCCAACGAAGTATGACATCTAGGATTCATATGTAATGCCTTCGTATAGTATTCTTCTGAATCAATATAATTTTTTAGCGCACCGTAACATGCACCTAGATCCCGAAGGGTTTTATCGTAATATGGATGGAGTTCATGTGCTTGCTCAAAGTGACCAATTGCTTCAGAATACTCACCACATGACAAATAGCAATAACCAATCAGATGTTTGAAGTAATAATCATTGGGAGCATAATATATCCCCTTCATAATTTCTTCCTCAGCTAATTTGGCGGTTTCTAGCGTCTTTTGGGATACTTCAAATTTGCTGACACCTATGTATTTATGAATTGAATGAGACTTATATTTATCATAGACCTTTGTTGAATATTCATTCAATTCATCGAACATATAATTTTTGAGATATATTTCCAGTTTTATTAATGAATATTCCAATCTATCATCATGTTCCAGTGCAATGTCAATGTGCTTCATTGCATTCTTAAAAGATTCTGCGAAATCCTCACTGCCCCAGTTGCTGTTGCTCATTTCAGCATTGTGCTTTTCTGCGATTAGTGCTTGTTTCTGAAAACCTGCAATCCGGTTAATGATATTCTGAATATTTTCAAGTATAGATTCTTGATTGAGTTCATTTAGAACTGTGTAATCAATATCATTTTTGGGTATGACTTTGTAAAGCTCAATTAAGGGTTTTGAAACAATATAGAGATGACAATAGAACTGCCCCTTCTTTAAAAGCATATCATCATTGAACCTAACGCTCTTTTCAGCCTCGTCAAAACATTTGATGACCTTTCTGCTTTTGTCAATAATACTTTTCTCATCGCCAGGATGCTCCCTAAACATCGAAAGATAAAGCAATGCTTCTTCGTAGTGAAGATATCCGTTAGTTGGTTTCAAATGCTGTGCTATACTTAAAATTCGAAATGCAGTTTTTCGATATAATGGTTTTTCGCATACAATGCGGAACAGATGTGCAAGGGATCTTGATATTTCATCTATGTTATCCTGCTCCAGCCCATTAATTTTAGATATCACATCATCGGTTACCAACTCTATACTTATAGGTTTATTAAGATTTGGTTCTTCTTGAACCATTTCAAGTAATAGTTTGCATACCCATTCCTCAAGCTTCAGTATCATTTTGTCAGCCTGGTCATTCTCTATTCTGCAGTCAAGCCTATAATACACTTCACATATGGAATTGATGACCGCCAATTTATGGTCTGTACTGTACTCAGTACTATTTCCTAGGTGATGTAATGTTTCATAGAACCTAGTAACTGCATTCTTGTAATCGCCATATAGAGTATGTGTATAAAAATCATCTACACAGTTACTGACTCTGGTTTCAAGGTGATTATGGAAGTATTTCCATATAAGTTTCGTCTCTTTGAATAACCTCGGTTGTTTTGAAAACTTTTGTGTGACCAGTCTGCATCGGTCGTCTTTAATGAGTTCTCCTAATCTAGGAAACAATATACAGAGGAGTATATAGACATCATAGTTTTTTTCAGAATTAAGAATGGCATCAGTATATTCGCCACCGAACAAATACCGGCCGACTTCCTTTATATCTGAAGTATGGTTTATTCTAGAGACCGTATTCTCAAGATCAATCCACTTATCATGAAAAACATAACTCAGAATCTCTACGATGAACAAATCATCAAAGCTTAGAAGAATGACGCCGTCCTCTGACTTATAACACATTTCCTGTCTATATAATTCACTCGATTCTAGGGTTGAAACACGTATACTAAAAGAATTGATGAAAACCTTGGCGTCTCGAATATGTTGAAAGTACTTCATATAATCAACTTTTACTAAATCCAGTAATTCTTTTGATATTGCATTACCATATCTGTCGGCAATTGCACTGACCAAATAATCGCCGACTACCTTCTGTGATATTGTGGGCATTGTGAATTTAGCCTGAATAAACTTTTCCAGATAGATATCATCCTTATTTATCTTCTTTAGCTGATACTTTACATACTCTTCATCATATATAAAAATAAAGACAATATTCTTTAAGTCCAGATTACGCTTGATTGTCTGAAGAACTTTAATAATTTCATCACCATCCATACGATCGAAATCATCAAGGAAAACGACTAACTTCATATGGTACATATCAAGCTCATCTTCAATACTTTTCTTGATTTTCAACAAATCATTGTAATCTGTAACGAATAGGCTTAATACATTTGCTAGAGGATTGTAATCCTTAGATAGTTCAAGGACAGCACGGGTGACCTTCTTCATTCTACGGAATGAAGAAATCAGGATTTTTCCGTCGAATTTCTTTTCATGAATTTTCTTATAGCTGGATATACTTTCTAATATTTGATCATAAAGTTCCGTCATAAAATCAGCCTGATCACAGTGCAGGAAAGAATTAAAGTCGACACATATCAGTTGTTGCGTGTTATAAGACTGTTTTTTAATATCTTCCTTGATAAGATTGATTAAAGATGTTTTTCCGTTCCCCCATGGGCCGATAATCCCTAAGCTGAACGAAATATCACTTTGAACACTTCTTATATAATCAATCAGATGGGAAACCAGCTCGTGATGACCACATTTGTCTTCAATTATCTGACTAATTGCCATATCATTTTCTATACTGAATTTTTTGTGTTCCTGGTAAGGATTTATCTTATCTAATGCCACCATTTTTCTGTAATGTACCCAAAAATTAAAAATTAGATATATGTATACTATTGCGCATAGAACAAAAGGAATAATATTCAGCCTTAATAGTCCTCTTAAATACCTAATGCCAAAAAAATAGAAATGACTGGACATACCAAGAAAGATACCGACTTTTGTTCTCAGCATATAGGATGTCGGAAGTTCAATCTCGGTGTGTTGGGAATACATGACAACTAGCTTAAGAGCTACGGCTATAATCAGTGTTATCACTACACCAATAGCTGCAATATCCTTGTTTATCGTTACTTTTATGAATTCTTCTGCGTTAATATTTAACCTATAATATGCTGCATTATATAAAAGCAAATACCCGCAAGTTTGAACAATAGCTACAATGAACAAGATATGTACTAGTCTGTCAATTCGTAGCACTTCCTTAATGAGTCCATACTTTTGGGTTGTCCAGTTTTCTTCTGGAATCTCTTGTAGCCAATTCTCAATAGTCGCTTCTTTGATGACTCTTGTATCGTTTATAGACCTATCCATTTGTTTCATCAGCTTCTCACCTCTCATACAACCTCAATACCCTCTGCCAAAACATCTTCCCTCAACCATTCAGAAAAATCTATATTACAATATTTACAAATTTAATCCTCTTGCATCACCATCAACTCAAACAACCCATCTTCAACACCACTACCAATATCCATCATAAATAGCACCACAAAGAGAATAATCACCCCAACATACAGGACAGTTGAAGCTATACACATGGCAATCCCCGCAATAGCAAGCCCTCTCGTATCAGACTGCAAACCTTTTCTTCCTAGATAGATTCCAATAATCTGTCTGGAGATAATGCTGCTCCCTAATAAGCAGCTAATGCCCAGAATAAAAGATGCTATAGCAGCATTCCCTAATCGTTTCTTCTCACGTTCATCCATTACTACTTGATCCATAACCCACCTCGTTTTATATCATCCCATTTTCAATAAACAGGTTTACTCACATCACTCAAATCTACCCAAGCTACCAACAAACTCATCCGTCTTCATAGTAAACTTGTACTTGATCCCATTCAGAATCATCCTTCCGGTCGTCCGACTCCCAGACTCTTTAGATCTAAGAATCTCAAAGTTATCTGATGTTACCAGCATAATATGCTTCTTGTTATTTGTCGTAACAAACACATCATCATCATAGCAGGCAACAAACCAATTCTTGCCGGAGATACGATCAACAATCTTAACCCTATAGAAGATATCACAATAATCTTTTATCTCATTTACTTGATCTATATAGACTTCATATGTCTCACTGCTAAGCTCAAGCCCTTTAGATTTCTTCAATATTCTATACCCAATAGCAAAGATAATAACCTTATAGATAATTCCATAACTTGGAGCACCGGCAATAATCGCCATCATGTCAAAAAATCCAAAAAACATAACCACGCTCAAAAAGCCTACTAGGACTTTCCTGTTAGGCTTTAAATATAGCAATATTAATAAGACAACATAAACGCTGTCTATAATGAACGTAATGAAATTACTTTGATAACGGATAAGTATGATACTGATGCCAATACCTACCCCATAAATAATTAACAATGTCATTGCTAATCTACGCAAAGATGCGTAGAAATCATATACTCGTTCATCAAGTCTTTGTGTTTGCATAATAGTCCCCTCGTCTATATTATATTTATATTCATAACTTTTGATTGTCCTAATCTGATAATCTCTCTCTGATGATTGTCAATTTTAACATCCCGAAAATCAACACCATCAAAATTGGTATCTATAATATTAGCATCTCTTAAATCTGAATGAGTCAGCAAAGTATTAGATAAGTTTGCTCCACTTAAATCAGCACCTTTTAAATCACTACCACTAAGATTACAGCCATATAAATTTATCTTGGAAAAATTCGTGTTCCTTAGGTTAGCATTATAAAAATTTGCTATTTGAATTCCAGGCAATATGATTTTTCTTCCTCTTCTTGACACAAAAGAAGACCAACTGAAATCGCATCCTTCCAGGTTACAACGTAAACGCTCCATAGTCAGTACCACTATAAATAAATGGTCATTTTCATGACAATTATTTACTTTTTTGGTTTTCTGATATCTTCCGGTAACTTATCCGACCAAGGCAGCAGATCTTCCAGGAAGGTCTTACTTGTTTCTTCCATAAGTTTAGGAATCTCAGTCAGTAAGTATTCAAAGTACTCATATGGCTTTAAGTTATTGGTTTTTCTGTTTCAGCTATACTATAAGTAATGGCAAAAGAGTTTGCTCCTCTGATGGTATCAATGACCTGCCAATTCTTCTTACCAATACAGAAACCTCGAATGGAACGCTCGCTGGCGTTGTTGTCCATCGGAAAGTCACCATCAGTTAAGAACACTTTTAGATAACGTTCTTGATTCAATATATATTTGAATGCATCACGAAGTTTTCCGTTTTTTTGTACAAGATGGTCATTCTGTTTCAGGAACATAAACAAAGCATCTACCAAGGGTTTGATAATCACCTGGCGTTGCTTAAGTCGCTCCCCGGAAGAAAAATCTTTTAACTTGTTTTCTTCCCGGTATATGGCTTGTATTTTGCTTCATATTCAAATATGCTATGGTTTCTTTTTGGTCGGTTTTCGGTACTACTTTGACTGCCTCGTCAAAGCGGCGCCTAGCATGTACCAGCATCCTGCAATCATCAAATCTTCAATATCTTTCTCTATACTGTGGTAGACTTGATAGCCATCAGTCACACATATACCGGAGAAATCTTTAAGGAAGGTCCTGGGATGTGAAGTATTCCTCGTTTTCTGGTATTCATATAGGATGATTTGTTCATCCTTATACATAAAACCCGAACGATAAACCCACATGTAACTTTTGTTCCAAGCATGATTCCCGAACACACCGAAGTCGAAAGTAATAATTGGCTTTTGATATATCATGAAGACCACACCAGTCTTCAACCTTGGTCCCTTTAGGGCGAGCCTGGCAGTCTTTAATCCGTTCAGCCCACTTTTGTAGGCGGACTTATTTAGCAACGATACTTATTTGAGATTTCATCTTATTCTCCTTTTGACTTGTCTTAAAAGTTTAGTACTAAACTTTTAAGACTCATAGTGTAAGAAGAACATTATCTCAAATATAAATGGTCAGTGGTAGGTACTGGCTATGGAGCGATTACTTTTTATTTCATATCCTTGATTGTTCCAACGAGTTTGTTATTCCAGCACAATTCTACTCCTAAATTTTTCCGAAAAATAGTGTCATCTCACTTTCCGTTCATTTATTTAGTAATGTTATAAACTGTTATCATTGTAATTTCATGCTGCGATTATTAACAATATTTATCTGGACTGGACTTCACTTAATCAGCATTTGTTTTAAAAAATAAATTTCGCAGATTCAGGCAGAAGTTAAGATAGATATGCATTTTTTCATATGCTCTCTTTCCAATATACTACAATCTCCTAAATAACTTATACAGCATCACTGCGGCTTCCGCTCTAGTTGTCCCCTGTTCTCCTTTAAACCGACCGGTGCTGTTACCCACAACTATTCCTTCTCGTTCTGCCAAAGCCAAGTATTTTTGTACCCAACCGGTTACAGTGTCACTATATCGACTGACATACAGATCGATATTACTAGGATAATTATATCCTTTTTGTTCGTACAGACTCGCTGCACAAATCTTTACCATTTCCTGCTTTGTTATGACATTTTCAGGTTTGAACGTGCCATCTGTGTACCCGTTTATCAATCCTGCCTGTTTACTCGATGCCACATATGGTCGGTACCAGGAATTGTCTGCTATATCGCTAAAGGTGTTCTCAGCATTTATATCTGTCAGATATAGTGCTCTGATGATAATCTTAGTGAACTCTGCTCTGGTGATTGTCCCGTTCGGATCAAAAGTTGTTTCTGACTTGCCGTTGATCATTCCTTTTGCTGCAAGTACTGCTATAGCTTTCTTTGTTGTTTCATCCATAGCATTTATATCTGAGAAGGATTTCCTGTTCTCCATAACATAATAAGTTCCGACTTCATCTGTCTTGATTTCCAATTTGCCGCTCTTCTTATTGTATTTCCCTCCAAGAGCTTCAGCGACCCCGTCACGTTCAATAAACACGGCATTATATTCTGTGTCTGAGCTGGCACTGTTGAATCCGATAACCAGTTTGTTTTCTAATTGAGCTTCTTCAGATTCTTGATAACTGAAGGAAACCTGATATTTATCAATCACCGATGAACCTGATAGATACTTATTGTATAATTCACCTATGGCTAATATTCCAATATTGTTTCTAATCGATGCAGTTAGCTCTACCTCTCCAATGTATGCAGTCTGTTGTTTTTCTATATTCACAACAAGATTATCACTGAGGTTATCCATCATCGATGCTGCGTCTATGGATAGGACAAAGGCGTCTGATTCAATCGTTATCTTGTCAGCCTTAATGTTCTTTAGTGATGTATCCAAGACAACAGACACATTACCTGTTGAAACAGATTTTACCTTAATTTCTTTTTTCATACTACGATTCAGTTGAATATCATTTTCACTGATGATAGAATCCATCTGACTTATGAGTTGACCGACTTGATTGGCAGCATCATTAAGCAGTCCACTATCCAATACAATTTCACCGGTAACGGATTCAGTTGTTATAATAGCAGACTGACTTGCTGCGTATTCAGCGTAGTTGGTCATGTCTTCAATACTGTCCGGGTCTTGTTTTTGGTAGTTGGTGATTGTTCCTAATTTGGTTTCAACGGCAGATAATGTTTCAGTTTCAGAGAGGTTCTCTTCTAACGAAAAGTCTATATCTAAAGATTGGTCTTCAGTTACTTGATTCTGGCTAAATAAATGAGCATCTGATATGACTTTTGATGGTGGTAAAGAATTGCTACTGTAGCCTCCAACACCAATTGCACCGTCTCTATTTGACCCCCACACCCACAGACTCCCATCTGATCTTATTGCCAAACTATGATATGCTCCTGCAGCAATACTAACCACATCTTCCATTATTCTAACCGGCTCAATTTTATCAATTCCGGTCCCATCTCCTAACTGCCGATATGAATTATTACCCCAAGCCCATAAACTTCCATCTGATTTGATTGCCATACTATGATACTTACCTGCGGCCACGCTTACCACGTCGTCCATTATTTTTACCGGTTCCGTTCTATCACTTGCTGGCGCTGTCTCTGTAGCACTCCGTACTTCATTATTACCCCAGACCCAGAGGGTTCCATCTGATTTGATTGCCATACTATGATAATCCCCTGCTGCCACGCTTACCACGTCGTCCATTATTTTTATCGGTATGTACCTATCCTTATTAGTTCCATCTCCAATTTGGCCTCGAAAATTATTACCCCAGACCCAAAGGGTTCCATCTGATTTGATTGCCATAGTATGAGAGCCTCCGGCTGAAACACTCACTACATCATCCATTATTTTTGCCGGTTCATACCTGTGTGTTGTAGTTCCATCGCCCAGCCTCCCGTTTTGATTATCACCCCAAGCCCACAGGCTTCCATCGGATTTCATTGCCATAGTATGACTACCTCCGGCTGAAACACTCACCACATCGTCCATTATTTTTACCGGTTCATACCTTGACGTTTTAGTACCATCTCCAATTTGACCTGAATAATTGACCCCCCAAGCCCATAGACTTCCGTCTGACTTTATTGCCATAGTATGACCGTCACCTGCTGAAACAGAAATAACACCATCCATTATTTTTACTGGTTCATACCTATTTATTGTAGTCCCATCTCCTAACTGACCATAGTGACCATAAAGTACATCCCCGTTATAACCCCAGGCCCATAAACTTCCATCTGTATCTATTAAGAAGCTGTCCCTAAATCCAGCTGAAATGATCTGTTCCGATTCATAGTCAACCTCTGCAGATACAGTTAAACTCGGTATTAAAAGACTTCCTATCAATGATACAATCAACATTATCACTAAATTTTTCTTCATTTTTCCACTCTCCCATTTTTATTGTTATCTTATCACTTCATACAAAGATATCTGAATATTATTTTATTATGGTGACTTCGCCTAATTAATATCAAACTAATTCATCCGATCATTTCAAACAACTCGTACTCCGTAAAGGCCGGCACCACAACGACATCATTTGCAATGGCGGATTCCCTCATCGCTTCTTTACAACACTTCCGTCACTCTTCACGATGCACTTCTCACCCACATAACCACGCACATTGGTCAGTGGATATACATTGGAATCATTGCCGATAACGGTTCCAGGATTAAGAACAGCATTACAGCCAACCTCTACCCTGTCCCCGATGACTGCCCCCATCTTCTTAAGTCCTGTGTCCACCTTAACACCATCAATCATAATAGTAATCAGAGACTTATCCGACTTCAGATTGGACAGTTTCACTCCGACTCCGATATGTACCTTATTATAATGATCCCCAGAATTCGGACAGACAAAACCTTGAAAATTACTTTGATAACGGATAAGTATGATACTGATGTCATTACCTACCCCACTAATAATTAACAATGTCATTGCTAATCTACGCAAAGATGCATAGAAATCGTATACTCGTTCATCAAGTCTTTGTGTTTGCATAATAGTCCCCTCACCATAAAATACTACTCCCATTTATATAGCTACTTATTTATCAATTGCTTTATTCCACATTCAACTTAACTTCACCATCATCACAATAAGCAATACTAGTCCCATCAACAGAATAATCAATCTTTAAATCATTAAAAGATCCCAAAACATAATTATTATATCTAGCTTTCACTTTATCATTCAGCTCAATAAGGGCACTTTTTAACTCCCTATCACTTACATTAAAAGTACCTGACCCAGTATGCTTATATGTACTTGATGATTTTACATCTAGATCAATAATGATTCCCTGTTCTTCAACAAACATAGCTTTTTCGATAGTAAAGACCTCTGTCCAGGCAAAATATATGATTGCCTTCTCAAAAGACCTCTTATCAATGCTATCTCAGTTTCTACTTGTTCTATAGCTAAGAATATCAACTTCTGAAGCCAGTGTTTCAATATCAACATTACTATGAAATTGAACATTATCACTATCAATATTAAGTTCATCGATTTCCCGCTCTAATCTCAATAGTGAATTTAGATATGTATTATTTTCATTTTTCAGAGTACTAATTTGATCATCGTACTCCATCTTCATCCTATATCCATAATCCACAATCAATATTTGGATGACCAACATTAAGATAAATAGCAGGAAAAATATCCTGTGAACATCTTGCTTTTTCTTAGGCTTTATTCTGTCCTCAGTGATTGAAACACTTTTATCAAAAAAAGATTCTTCAACGACAGCATTACGTTTCAAGTTAAACATCATCTCTCCCCAGACGCTTAATCTCGTGTGTATGTTTTATCAGGTTGTGCTTAAGTTTCTATTACCTAATCCCTAGAAAACAAATCTCTAGTATATACCTTTTCTTCAACATCCCTTAAGTCATCGCTAATTCTATTAGCAACAATTACATCGCACTCTTGCTTGAAGTTATCAATATCTTTAACAACTTTTGACCTAAAGAATTCTTCACCATCATACGTAGGTTCATAGATAACAACAGGAATTCCCTTTGCCTTAATTCTTTTCATAATACCTTGGATTGACGATGCTCTATAGTTATCTGACCCGGTTTTCATTGTTAACCGATAGATACCAACAACTGCTGGCTTCTGTTTTATTATCATATCTGCTATATGATCTTTTCTAGTTCTATTTGCATCTACTATAGCACCAATAATGTTATTAGGTACATCATCATAATTCGCTCTTAATTGCTTAGTGTCCTTAGGCAAACAATATCCGCCATAACCAAAAGATGGATTATTATAGTGATTACCAATTCTTGGGTCAAGTCCAACACCTTCAATAATTTGTTTGGAATTTAATTGTCTTACTTCTGAATATGTATCTAATTCATTAAAATATGCAACACGCATAGCTAAATAGGTATTACTAAATAGTTTTATAGCTTCTGCTTCAGTTGATCCAGTGAACAACATAGGAATGTCTTCTTTAATAGCACCTTCTGCTAATAAATTTGCGAAGACTTTAGCTCTTTCAGATTCTTCACCAACCACTATACGACTTGGATAGAGATTATCATAAAGAGCTTTACCTTCACGCAAAAATTCTGGTGAAAAAATAATGTTTTCAGTTTCAAACATAGCTCTAACTTTTTCTGTATATCCAACTGGAACAGTAGACTTCACAATCATAGTTGCTTCTGGATTAATAGCTAGAACGTTTGCAATTACTGCTTCTACAGTTCTTGTGTTAAAATAATTCTTTTCAGGATCATAGTTAGTTGGTGTACTTATAATGACATACTCTGCATCAGAATATGCTTCATAGTTATCCGTTGTTGCTCTTAAATTTAGATTCTTTGTACTCAAGTATTCGGTTATTTCATTGTCTACAATTGGTGAAATACGATTATTTATCAAATCCACCTTTTCTTTTAGGATATCTAGTGCAATAACCTCGTTGTTTTGAGCAAGTAATACAGCATTTGATAATCCAACATATCCTGTTCCGGCAATTGTTATCTTCATATGACTCTCCCTTTAACTATATATTCATTGTTTATAGCGATTTATATGACACATCTTACCTCTTAACATTATAGAAATCCAAATACCATTCAACAAACTTCTCCAACCCAAACTCAATTGGAGTATTCGGCTTATAACTAATAGTTGCCTCTAAGTCTGATATATCTGCATATGTTCGTAAAACGTCTCCCTGCTGCATATCCATATAATTCTTCTTTGCTTTCTTACCAATCTTATCTTCTAGAACGGAAATAAACTTTTCAAGTTGAATTGGTGAATTATTCCCAATATTATAAATTTTATATGGCGCCGAACTACTGCTTAATTCGCTATCAGCATCATTCCAATTTGGATTACTCTTTGGTGGTAATAAGATCAGTTTAGATATTGCCTCAACAATGTCATCAATATAAGTAAAGTCTCTCTCCATTTTCCCATGATTAAACACATTTATTGTTTCATTATTCAATATTGCTTTTGTAAATAGAAAATAAGCCATGTCTGGTCTTCCCCATGGACCATACACTGTAAAAAATCTCAAACCTGTAGTTGGTATATTATACAAGTGACTATATGTATGAGCCATTAATTCATTTGCCTTTTTTGTGGCAGCATACAATGACACTGGATGATCAACTTGATGGTTTGTCGAGAAAGGAACTTTAGAATTTCCACCATACACCGAACTTGATGATGCATATATAAGATGCTTTATAGTATACTCTCTACAAAGTTCTAAAATATTAACAAATCCTACAAGATTTGAATCAACATATGCATACGGATTATCTATGGAATACCTTACACCAGCTTGTGCCCCTAGATTGATAACATAATGAGGCTGAAATTCTTCAAAAATATCAGTAAGTTCAAGCTTATTTATCATATCGACCTTATAAAATTTAAAATCAGCTGACCCCTCTAAAATTTTAAGTCTTTCAATCTTTAAATTAGTATCATAGTAATCATTAATATTATCAATACCAGCAATTATATAGTCTCTATCTAGTAGGAACTTTGATACATGAAAGCCTATGAAACCTGCAGCTCCTGTTATAAGAACTCTATTTTTACAATCCATTGTAATATACTCCTTTTCTAACAAATTATAATGACTAAATTCTTCCCTCGTTACATGTAAGTATTTGTCCAGCTATTGAATTTGATGAATTTGTCAACAAAAACATCACCACTTCAGCTATTTCCTCTGATAAAATCACTCTTTTACCTAGTACTTTGTCTAAGAATAAATTATCTTCCTGATAACCAGTCATTTCTGTTGCCGTTACACCCGGGCATATAGCATTTACACGATAATTGTTGATTATTAATTCTTTTGCAAGTCCTTTTGTTAAGCTATTTAGACTTGCTTTTGTTAATCCATATGGTAAAAAATCACCACTCAATCCCCTCTCCGAGGATATGAAAATTATATTTCTACCAATATTATCACTATAATTTTGATTTCTGACAAAAGATTGTGTCAAAAAATAACTTCCTTTCAAATTTGTGTTAAACTGATTATCCCAATCTTCTTCTGTTACATTTAGAAACATACCTTCATGAAGACTAATTCCCGCATTATTTATTAAGAAATCAATGTTTTTACCAAGTACTTTTTCTGAATATTTAATAAGATCATCATGTGTTTTTATATTCGAGACATCATGTGCAAATATATTTAAATTTTCACTTCCAATTTCAATTTGTAGTTTTTTTAACATTTCATAATTTCTACCTGTTATGATTATCTTCGCGCCTTCATCCAAACACTTCTTAGCAATTGCTAAACCAATTCCTCTGCTACCACCTGTAATAATTCCACATTTGCCTTCTAAACACCTAGAGTAATTCATATTACTAACTGTGACTTCTACACGATAATTTGGTACACCTTTAAAGATATATCTAAAGAAACGTTTTAGTATTTTTTTCATCTTGCACTCACTTTCCAGTTATCGAACACCTAATTTCCTTAGTAACGCTTTTATTGTAACTTTTAAGGAGTTTATCAGCCGATCCTTCCCAGACAATTTTTGATTTATTTTATAAAATTCTTTTACCGTCTCTGCATCTAATTCTGCATCAGTAAAAACTTCTAATATCATCGGTTTTTCCGATTTTTGCGTAAACAATTTTAACCCAATACTCAACTCTTGTTCATTTGAGGCTGATAAGTAATCAAATTGAGTTCCTTTTATCCAATCTTCAACCTTACTTGTATGTCTTGCAGCAATGAAGTCATCTAATGCAGGAATCATGTTTACACCAAAATTTTTATGGAACTCACTTCCTGCAAAGTTATTAATAACAAAAATTCTCACATTATTAGGTATATCAATTAAGGTTGCAGTAACATCATAAAAGAAACTTAAATCCCCAATCACTAAATATGAAATTCTTGAAGTAGTTGACGCTTGACCTAAAAAAGTCGATAAACTTCCATCAATTCCATCAGCTCCCAGATTGGCATAACAATTAAACTTCTCTTTAACATCATGAAAGTTTAAAATTCTTATACTATTCAATATACTTAAATGGACGATAGAATCACTTTGTATCATCTCAGAGAATTTACCAATGCAATAAAAATTTGTAAATCCGTTATCAGGGTACTTAATACTTTCAAGCTTCTTGACCCATTTTTTTTCATAATCCCCATTATTATGTACTGTAGTGTTACAATCATTCATTTTAGAAAAAAACTGAAAATCAGAGCACTCAAAAACATGTGTTAATGCCGCAAAAGTATCACATATCTCGCCATTTTCTGTAACATCCCAATGTTCAATTCTTTTCTTGTTCTTCCTAAGCTTATATTTAATATTTGAGAAATATTGTGTACCAATTGTGATAACCAACTCAGGAACATACTCATCAAACTCTTTTAAATCCATCCCTTCTATAGCTAAAAGCGTTTTACTAAACTCTTGATTAGTTTTATTTGACATATATTCATATGAAACTACGACACCATATTTTCTAGAAAATTCTTTTATTACCTCTATATTATCATTATTATACTCAGAATCCTGACCGCATATTAATAAAATCTTATTATAATTAGTTAACTTTTTTACAATTTTCTGCCAAACACTATTTTCTTCCATATCATTGACCCTAATAATTTTACGATAGTTAGGGACTTTTCCTTTTTCGAAAACACCTAATTTATTTATTGCCTCAAAATTAATATGAACCGGTCCTCTTCCATTATGGTTTAATTCAAGTAGAGCCTCATTTACTTTCAATTCACAAAAGCTAATTTCTTCATCGGTCTCTGCAACTGGTAAGGAACTAGAAAATCTCACATAGTGACCATACATATTAATTTGGTCTATCATCTGATCTTCCATTTGATTTAGAAAATACTTATTTCGATCAGCTGTTAATGCAACTAATTGAATATTTCTTTCATAGGCTTCCTTTATAGCGGGCATATAATTAGTTGTAGCTGTTGATGAAGTACAACTTATACATACTGGTTCATCTAATGCTTCTGAGAGACCTAAAGCGAAATAAGCAGCACTTCTCTCATCGACTATAGAATAACATGTGAAAAAAGAATCTTCTTGTACAGTATGTACTAAAGGTACATTTCTAGTACCTGGAGAAAGAACTATATGACTAATATTATTTTGCTTTAAAAGCGAGACAATTATTTGAACATTTTTTAATACTGTATACATATTATTATCTTTCACTTTCTATAAACATAATTGACTGATGCTCTGATTCTAAAAATGCTAAGATATCATCTCTGTTTTGAAAACAATTAATATTATTTGATTCTATCCAAGCGGAGTAATTGCTAATTAATGAGATATTATCAGTAACAACAATTAACTTAAACATATCATTAGTATACCTATTACTCAAAATATTTTGATCGAGTGCAAACACTGAATTGCTAACCACTAGTATAGATTTTAATTTTCTATTTAGCAAAGAACCGACATACTTCGAGAGTACACCATATCTATATTTCAGTTCTATTCTATTTAACTCAAAATCATATTCATTTTCAGGATAACAAACCTCACATGTATGTATCTTATCGATTATATAAGAATGTTCTCCAAACAACTTATTGAAATCAACGAACATCGGTTGGTTACGACTGTTTTGCTTGTCAACATAAACACAAAACAACATAGGAAACTTAATATATGATAAATTTTGAATTTGATTAAAGATTTCAGGATTACAATAATCTATGAACTTATCAATTACACATGCATCTAGATAATCATTGCTTGATTCATAACGATTTTTTTTCAAGCTAATTGCAAGGACAAATACTGGTATGTTTTGATGATAAGCCTCTGTCAAGGCAGAATAACAATTTGATAGATACTCCTCATATACAATTAAAACAGATGCTTTATTACACAATTTTGACCTACCAAAAGAATAAAACGCTGCACTCCTAGCATCTTCAATAACTGAAACATGATATACTTCTTCCTCAAAATCACTCAAATACTCCTTTTGGATCTCACTAGAACATATAAAATCATTAAATCCTTGATCAATAAAAAATGACACCCAGTTCTCCACTCTATTCATTGAAACCTCCTTAACGAATCTCTTGGTCTTTTCATATTGCATTATATTATTTTTTAGAAGGTAGAAGCTTCGATTTAACTATACCTAATAATTCATAATTTAAGAAATATGTAAATATGAAACTTATTATTACATTAAACATATCGAAAAACGACTGCTGTTGATAAGATAGTATTGACATCAGTATTAATATTATTACCGAAGCTATAATCTTCTTGAAATTATAGTTAATATTTTGAAACTTTTTAATATCAAACATCCTATATGCAGCTAATAACAAATAGCTCAACATTGTAGATATTGAAGCTGCATACATTCCGATTCTTTCTATGAGTACTAAATCAATAATTATATTCACTAAAGCAGCTACAACAGTGGACAAACCAGCACTCCTGGTTTTCATATGAGCCATATAAATTCCACCAAGAAATGCTGCTATGCTAGAACAAAATATGCCTAAATATAAAATTGACATCTGTTGATAAGCTATATCGTAGTCTCCACGTATAAGTATATTAAAGAGAAGTGGGGTTAACATAATTAGAATACTCATCGCTCCACTTAAAAAAGAAAAGATAATGTCGAACATTTTTGAGTAATACTCTGATGAATCATCGTCTTTAACAGATAGTGTAGCATTCTCATGCCAAGCTATTAAAAAAGTAGATTGAAATAGTTTTAGCATATTTGGAATCTTATTTGCAACCGCGTATATTGCAGTTGCCTCTAGACCTAAAAAATATGTTATTACTAACCTATCTGATAAAGACAGAACCCACATCGACAAATTATTAGGAACTAAAGGCCAAGAATATTTCAACATTTTCTTAATCCATAAAATTGATATTTTTTCCAAACTAATATATTTGAGAATCGAAATAAATACACATAGATATATAATACTAATCGCGGTTGAAGTGATTAACGCGTATAAAACTCCTATTAATCCATTATTTAGAAAAACTAGTTCTATTATTATCATCAGCATCAAAAAAAAGGAATTCAAGACAGAGCTAATAGAAAAATGATAATTCAAACCAAGTCCTCTTGCAATTTGCCTTAATGCAACTAAAACAATATCAACTACAAAATAAATTGAAATTAACAGCCTGACTTTTTCATTAAAATCACTCAAGAACACAAATAGTATACCTGATGTAACAATTGATATTGGAATAGAAAAAAAGAAAATATTTGTTATTACACTTTTACTATCCTCAATAATACCACGGCTATCAATTAAAAAACGAAAAGCAGCCGACTGGATTTGCAATGTTATTGCAGGCAAAAGCAAAGCGATTAAAGTAACAATAAGATCATATGTCCCATATTCTTTTGCAGTCAAGTACCCAGTTAATATAGGTAATACTATCATTGATGAAATTTTTGGTAAAAAAGTACCAATCGATAAAATAATAGTATTCTTCATTAACAATTTTTCTCTACTCATTGAAAATATATTACCTCATTTCCTTTAGTTTCTCATTCTTAAAATAAGCGATTATACTTTCTGCTTTGAGTCTTTCTTTTCGTACAATATCAAAGCTGGAATAATTCATATTTTCTAAATCTGATTTAACCGAAGATACAATATTATCTATTAAACACTCATCATGTAAAAGATTGAATTTATTTTTTTTTGATGTATCACACAAAAGATCAAAAGACTTGCTATTTTCCTTACTTGTTTTTCTCTTTTCAACTATTGAAAATGGTACGTTATTTTTTATAGCAAAGCACATCCCATGAAAATAAGTTGTTATCATATAATCAGAAAATGCAATTAGGCTTATCCATTCAAAAGGAGAAAAATGATTCAAATTTATTGTACCTTCTATATAATCATATATCGATAAATAATTATAATCATCACCCAATCTATTCATAATCTCATTAGCAGTCTTATTGTCTGAATACATAAATAAAATTGACCTTTTACTTACCTTAAATTTTTTTACTCTAGATAAAATACTTCTAATTTTTGCTATATCAACATCAAATTCATAGTTAAATGTTGGGTCGCAATTATAAAATAGTTTATCCTTACTAGCAAGATACTTACTCATTTCTTCGTATGTAGCTTTATCTCTCACTCCAACATAATCAAATTGATTTAAAAGCTTTATAAAAATATTTTTCTTAGTTGACGTTAATGTATTAAAATCACTTCTTGAAGATGCTGCATATGAAATCTTACGTATATTAGTATCAAATGGTAACCAATATGCATTGGGGAAACCTCTAAACCCCAATTTCCAAACTTCATCACTTCCAACAATAACATAATTATATTTTTTTAGAACTTTACTTTCAATCAATTCATATTTTTCTGATATTATTTTTTTATCTGATAGTGGTAACCATTTCAAAGATGTATTGAATATTTTAAATCTTCTAATATTCGCAACAAAATGTTTCACATTTTTTGCTCTAAACACTTGTTTAATATAATGTATTTCTGCACTTATTGAATTATAGTTGATTATTTCCACTTCAATCTCCAGCTCTTCCTGTAACCATTTCGCAAGCGCGTACGCCTGAAGAAAAGCTCCATAGTTATGCGATTTATGATATGTTAATACTCCTACTTTCATATCCTACCTATTATGCTTTAATCATAATCCTTCCATCAAAATTTTATTGACATCATTAAATATGCGTTTGTTAAACTTTGTCTATTTTCAATTTTTATTTCTCAACAATATGGATTTCTTTTTATCTATAATTTTAGCTATTGATTTTTCACTGTTAACTTGAGTACTCATTTTAAAATAACCAAGACCTAAAAAAATAAACATCCAAAATTCAGATAAATGCCAATAATACGATGAAAAGAACAGCCTTGGTACAGAAATTAGAAACAAAAACAAAAACAGTATCATATTCTCATTATTAATATTTTTATTGAAGAGAATATAAATATTACGAACAGCACTAACAACTAATGGCATCATAAGGAAAAAACCAAATTCAACAAACATTTGCAAAAACAAATTATGTGGCCAAGTATTATAAACATTCGCATACTCACCAATTCCATTTCCAAAAAAAGGATGATCCTTAATCATATCAAAAGCCCATTCCCATCTATAATTACGATTATTCAGAATTCCCATGACACCATTGTTTTGATCTATTAGTATCAGTGACTTTGTTATTGTTGCAACTTCAATATCTAAATAATTTAAAATCGAACTAATTATTATAAGTATTTTATGAATGTACAACATAATTAATAAGCCAATGACCATAATAACTATATATTTAATAAACTTCTTTAACTTAAAATTATTACTTTTTAAACTCGAAGCTTTATATATATCTCTCAATAAAAAAGCAACAAAGATCGTGAGAAGTAAAACTAATAACGGACCACGTCCCAATACAGTTATTGTACTAATCAATATAAAAAAACCATTAGAATACAATATATAATTTTCAATTTTTCTCTCATGGTAATAGACAAGATGTAATACAGATGCAGAAAGAATTATTACGACTAAGTACGAAGCAAACATATCCATTCTATCATATCCTATGTTCATAAGAGATTGTGACACAAACTGAAATGGCTTTAGTATAAATAGCATTCCAACCCTCATGACATTAACAAGAACTTTTTTTTGATCAAAAGGTATCAACATCACAACAAATGTAAGAACTCCTGTTCCAATGAACTCGATAAAATACTGCTCTGTAAAATCACCACTACTAATTATGAATGAGTAAAAAAAGCATAATATTATAAAACATATTAACAATAATGATCTTAATTTAACAACAATTTTTATCTTTAAAATTAATGCTGCCAATATAGATATCATTGCCGATCCAATAATTATTTTGCTTGCCACACCACCAGAAATCCCGTAATATAAATTCAAAACATAAGCAATGAACTGTGATGTAATAATCAGTGCTATTGAAAAACTATTAATTTTTTTTATTTTATTGATTTGCTGATTTATCGTTCTAATTTTCATAACTCCTTTGTTAAGTATTTATTTTTCATGAAGATTACTCCATCAATAAAATATCGACAAAAAGCTGTAACTGGATGAATACACTTCTTTGCCCATACAAGAGACTTTCTTAAATCTCCCTTCTTGAAATACTCTTTGCCTATCTCATAATAGTGCCTACTATATATCAAATTTGCTTTATCTGTTGTAAATTTTGATATAATACCATTCATTTTATCTAAATAATGTAATCTCAATCTTAAAAAATCGTTCGGATCAATTGGTGAGTTTCTTCTAATAACATGCTTATTCATCAAAACCTCATCTAAATATATAGCACAATATTTGTCTAAAATCCTTGAGAAAAACTCCCAATCCTGATGCCTTTCAAAGCTCTCATCAAATCCATCTATTTCATCAATAGCTGTTCTTCGAATTACAGCTGAGCTAGAACAGATTCTTATTTTACCGGTCATATATGAATAAAGCAAATCATTAAGTCTATCTGCTTTATCAACTCTACAAATCTCATCACTCTTGTCGTCAAATACACTCTTGTATGCGCAAAACACAAAACCAACATTGACACTTTCCTTAGTTAAAGTCATGATTAGGTGTTCAATCATATTAGGGTGATAAACATCGTCATCATCTAGGAAGGCAACATATTCACCCTTCGCAGATTTTAAACCAGTGTTTCTTGCAACTGAACCATTGTAGTTATTTTTATGACATATATATGAAACATTCTCATATACCAAATACCGAGATAGAGCTTCTTGTGTTTCCTTTTGTTCTTCTGTCTCTTTTCCATTATCATCTACAACAATTATTTCCAGTTTATCATATGACTGTTCTAATACACTCCCTACTGCTCGATTTATATGTTCATGACCTTTGTAAGTTGGTATAATCACTGAAACTAATCCATTCATCATGATATTTCCTCACTAAGTTTGCTCATATATAACTCTTCTAGTCTGTTAACTATATCTTTATTGTCAAAACCATTTTTTTTCAAGTAGCTACTAACAGTCTCACGTTTACTATTTAATGATTTATCGATAATTTGCATTGCCCAAACTTTTGGCGACTCCTCCAAACTTAAATATTCTGTACTATCCAATATTTTAACTTGTCTTGTTATAGTATCAGAGAAAAAACAATTAAGACCAGATGCTTGTGCTTCTACTCCAACAACTGGTAATCCTTCATATAATGAAGGCAATAAGAAGACATCAAAGGCTTGAAATATATTGGGAACATCATTTCTTAAACCTAATTGCATCACTTTTTTAGTCAATCCTAAACAGTCTATTTTATTATTAACATCTTTAATAATATTCTCATGCCCACTTCCTACCAATATTAATATTGAATTCTTTTTAATCTTTTGAATTTCATAGAATATATCAATCAAAAATTGATGATTCTTTTGTTCCATATACTTTCCAACATGACCAACTACAAATGCATTTTCAATATCTAATGAAGTTCTATATTCATTTCTTACTTTTTTATTGAACTTAAACTTCTCTACATCTATTCCGTTTTTAATCACTTCAACACTACCATTTTTTACTGCGTTTTTCCCATATAACCACTCTCCAGCTACATCAGAACAAGCTAATAAATCTGTAGCAACAAATTTAATTAATGGTTTCAATAGTTCTCCAAGTAATTTCATTCTCTGAAAACTAGTGTTATGAGAATGAGCTATCCTGATACTTACTTTATGTCTTTTAGCCAAAGCTAAAAAAAGAAAGTTCTTTATCTTGCTATGCCCATGAACAATATCGTAATTATTTTCACGTAAGAAAACATTAACATCACGAATAAACTTAGGCATATTCCTAATAGACATATTGGAAACCTGATAAACCGTACACCCAAGATCTTCAAATTTCTGGATATATTCACTCTGACCATCCATAAATACTAGAAAATCGAACTGAAAATTATCTCTATTTATTGACTTGGCCCACTCATACAAAACAGCTTGTGTCCCACCTCTTCCTATTCTATCAACAAAATGCAAGACTCTAATTTTTTTCATATAAATCACCTAAGTCTAGAGCATACTTTATAAAATCTCTTCCCTTTTCTCGTATGGCTGTAACTTTCTTATTAATATCATGATAATCTAAGAAATCTGAAGCTACTTCATCGATATCTTCGTACCCACTTAATAACCTAGCTTTTAGGCCCAAGTAATCTAATATGTTATCTATTCTTGAATTTGTTGCTAATGAATAATTTTCCTTAAATCTTTTAAAAACAAAAAAAGATTTCTCATATATTATAGAAAACACTGTACAATGAAAAGAATCAGTACATACATACTCAGCATTACTTATATAGTTAATAAATTCTGCTGGTCCAGCATGATACGGCAATATATCACCGAAATTTTTGTCATTGTTTGAATATACATTCAAGAATTTAATAGCGACAATTTTTAGACCCGTTTTTTCTTTTAAACGATTTACAAAATCACGTTGCTCTGGATTATCCCCTAGAAAGTAACAAAAAATATATTTTTCTTTAATTAATGGTTGATCTGGATGAATACAATTCCAGTCTGTTTTATCAAATAACAAAGTTGGATCACATACAATTTCTGGAACCATACCAGTAACTTCTTCTACAATCTCACGCCCAGTTCTTTCTCTAACACTTAAGTAATCAAATTTTTCCAAAAAATTTCTAGCGAACTCATTGTAGCTTTTAGGTAATTTATTAATTCCAAAGCTTGTTGAATAACTTATTCTTTTGACACCACTATGAACCCAATTAAGCGTATAATAATCAGCTTCTAAATTAGAAGGTAACCATAACTGATCACTTCCAACCATTATGCTATCAAACTGCTTAGAATAAACAGTTAACTCCTCAAAATTATTGATCCTTTTAGAAATACGAAAATTTTTTTCAAAATCATTAAAAGCTTCATCTCTAGATTTTAGTAGACTACTTAACTCTGTAAATTTATTCATTTTTTTTATCTTTAATCTTATATATCCAATTTTCCCCAGTAAAACATCCAATTTCAGAGATTCGCGAAAGTAATATGCTATTTTTTTTCTCTTTATACTTTTTTTTAATCCACTATAATTAATAGTTTCATTTTCTATTCCCAAATCATCCAAAATTTTTTGTGTTGCATATGCTTGAAGTGCGCTACCATAGTTTTTTTGAAAATAACATGATACAATTCCAACTTTTTTCATACCAATCAGCTTCCTTTTCTTCTTAATAAGACTTTCTTCAAATAATCGTATATACCAAGCTTAAAAGTAATGTATCGACCATAATGCAATATAAAAACTTTAAAAGAATATGGAAAATATTTATCAATTAAGTCTCTTCCATTTAGATTATGTGCATCTTCAAAGAACTCTAATCTTCTAATACTATTTTGACTAGTTGTATATAATTGATTATGAACAGTTTTCCTTAACAACTCAGTTCCGATATTAGCATATATATATTTGTTCTTTATACTATTAAAAACACATTTTCCTTTCTCTGTTTGTATCTGCATTCTTGTTGTACCTTTATTGTCATTCATGTGACTTGAGTAATCACCGACTTTAAAATAATCACCAATTAAAAAGTCACCAATTGGCTCTTTATATTTGCAGTGTTTACAGCTTGGTCTATTAGCAACTCCAGAAAAATATATGCGCAACCATGGATCTGATTCAATACTCCTATGGTACTCCTTTCCATTTTTAAAATAAAGCGACATAGTTGAATAATTATAACCATAGTACTTATCTCTACATCTAATTTTATCTATCTTACTCTTGTACTTACTTGTTTGATACTCAATATATTTTGAGAAAATATATGGTGATGGTACAGCACGACATACAACTGCAACGGTAATTAATTTTTTATAATCCGCACCAAGATAACAATATAATCCTGCAACTTGGCAAGGAGTACCTGAAAATAGTACCCACTTATCTTCTAATAGAAACTTCTTCACTCTTTTAAATGAAGTACCAATGTTACTCTGTACATATTTTGAACCTACTAACTCCATTAAGCCTTTATGATCACTGACACAATCATGGATGGCTGTGAAATCCTCATCAAACCTGACTCCAAAAACAACTCCACCTGAATTTATTATTTCGTTCGCTATAGTATAGAAAGCTCCTCCAGCTGTACTAATCTTTCTTTCATTTGATTTAATATTTTGTACAATATATGATTCTAATGTCTTCATTTCAACAGGATTATTTATTGGGCATGCTTTATTGCATTTACCGCATTGTAGGCAGGTTTCATGTTCAATTTCAGGGTACACAAATCCCTCTTTATCACTTTTCATTTGAATACTATTTGTAGGACAAATATTCGAACATGAACTACATCCAGTGCAATCCAACTTATCTACTAACTCTATCATTTAATCACCTTTATCCATTTATTAACCGAAGATACTCTTTCACAACTATTTCTCTATCAAAACAACTTTCAACAAATTTTCTTCCCTCTTCCCCCATGGTCCTTCTTTCTTTTACATTCATTTTAATAAGTTTATCTATCCTATCGATCAAATCTGCACTATCTTTTTCATTAATAAGAAAACCATTAACATTATTCTTAACAACTTCTTTACAACCTGGTCTATTTGTTGTAATTATTGGTCGTCCTGATGCAGCGGCTTCTAATAATACATTTGAAATGCCTTCTGGATGGTATGTTGGAAGAATTAAGCAACTACACATTTCATAATAATATTTAGTATTTTTAACCAATCCATGATATATAAGAATATTTTTATCTACTAAATGATTTAATTTATCTATATAATCTTCCTCACAGTAACCACAAACATGAAACTCAACCATTTTATTATCTTTATAGTATGTTGCCGCATCAATAAACTCATCAATACCCTTTGCCTTCATAACTCTAGCCATATAGAGGAACTTGATTATTTTATCCTCTGGATACTTTAGTAGTTTATATTCTTTTAGATTAACTCCAGACCCTGGTAAAATATTTCCGATTCTATAATTAATTCTTTTTGAATCAAAAAACAATTTATCACTTTCATTTTGAAAAAAGACACATTTCGATGAAGAACATACTACTTTGTACAATAACTTTGTAACAATACTTGTTAATCCACCTTCAGATAAGCCTTTTCCCAAGCCTGTGATATTCGGAGCAAACGGAACTTTTAAGGCTTTACAAGCAAGACCTCCATATAAGTTGCATTTTACAGTATAAGATAGCACATAGTCAGGCTCTAAATTTCTTATAATTTTAAAATATTGTAATAATAGACTAATATCCTCAAAAGGATTCTTTCCCCTGCGATTCATTTTTGTTTCAATATATTTACATAAATATTTTTTTCGTAATCAGTCGAACTACCAAAAGGACCTTTAGGAAAGGTAACATAAACATCGAATCCATTATCATTTAATGCTTTTACAATTTCTTTTCTAAATCCAAAAACCACCAATTCGCTATTTCCCAATAGCAATATCTTCTTCATAATATGTTCTCCTGTTTATGATAAATCTAATCGTATTTTTACTCTAAGTTTTCATTATCAATCGTATAAAACACTATACTTGTTATCTGTGCAATTAAATTTTATTATCAATTAATACATAAAATTTTTATAACTATTAATATACATACAATAAGTAAGCAAAACAGTCATATAGCGTATTACCATAGCTGCTTTTATAAGCATTTACTTGTGAATCGATTATATAATGAAAATCTCAATTAGTTGTTATTGTTTGCTCTCTAATATTTCTAGTAAAATCAGATTGCAAAACATAGTGGATATGCAGAACACACATATCCAAATACTTTTCATCACTTATTCATTGGTACATAATTTATATCACAAAATTAAGCCTTGTTCTTAATCACAGAACAAAGTACACCATTGTACCAACTGAACACTATTCACTTATGTCTCTCGGAAAATTTAAGAAATTTAGACTATTTATACTCATCTACTCTCATCATTTCCCCTGTTCATCCTGTCCCATACAAGATCTTCAGTCCAATGATTTCCCCAAACCATTTTATAGGACTTAAGACTTACGTCTTGTATGTCCTATACTTTACCACCCTAAATAGTAAAAGTCAAGCAACTCATATCAACTTTTCTAATCGTTCACAATTGTTGACACTTTAGCCCAACAATTTTCACACTTTTTTTACAATATAATATCAAGGGCCGGGAGTCTGTTGCTGCTCATAATAAGCCTCTAACTCTGCTTTATACTTCCCTGACACCTCTGACTTAGTGTCATAATAACTATCTCTCAACTCTTGAACTACCGCCACATCATAATCATAGTCTTCCAAATCATTTTGCATATCGTATAGAACCTTATTCACTTCATTATCTACTTCTACTTCCATTTGGGATAATTCAGCTTTAATTGCTTTTCCTGTTACTTCGCGTTCTTCTTCATCTTCGATTCGTACTGCAGCTTTTAGTTGAATGTAGTAATCGTCTACTATTGTCATGTAGAGAGTCCTTAATTCTTCCATGTAATTTACATAGGAACCCACTAGGAATTCTTCATGACTTGGTTCATTAGCGACTGTCTCTTTCTCTGGAGATGTTACTTCTTCATTTTGTTTAGGAACACTAGTCTCAGTATTGTTCTCATCTTCTGTCTGTGCCTGTCCAACCAATTCAGTATCAATTGTCACTTCTTCTTGGATTTCAGGAACTATTACATCGACAGTTTCCTTTTCTTCAATTTCACTAACATTATCTCTAAGTTTCGTCAATAAGTCTTCATTGATTTCTACTTGTTTAACTTCTTTATCAATTTCAACTTCTTCATTGACTTCTATCTGTTCAACTTTAGCTGTAGTAACATCTTCCTCATCATTGGACATAATAGAGCCTGTAGCCCCATATATAATAGTACTAAGAAGCGCAATTGCAACTAATCCAAAGACAAATTCCACACCGGTTTTTACTCGCTTCTTCTTAACAGGTCCATATGTACTTTCAATAGCTTTATTCTGAACAACAGCCTTGGGATTCTTAACAAACAGTTTCTTCGCTTCTTCTTCACCAAAGTCTTTTTTGATCAGATCATAGGCCTCTGACATATAGTTAGGACGAACTTTGATTCCGTGAACATCGGATCCGATAAAGTCAACCAGATTATGTTCTATCCATCTTCTGATGAGACTTTCATCTTCTTTTATAACGCTGGATGCATTACACTGGAAGAGTACGCCGTCTTTTTTTAGCACTTCCATATGTCCTATGTCTTTTCTCAGGCAATCGTAGACTTCTGGATGGGCTATGATAACTTTCAGTTTTAATAATCTCAACTCATGTACAGCCGTATCCATATCCTCAAAGCTTATATCCCTGGAAAATTCAACTAAGATATAGTCGCTGTCCCCCATAGTCCCAAGATCTAATTGACCAATAGTTTTAAGCTTGTTTCTGCCTATATAGACTTCATAGCCCTTGTATAAGTGCATATCGCCATATTTGGCACCTACATTCACCTTCATCAGATCATATGCCTTATCGATTCCACTTGAGTGAAACTTCAGGGGATGATTCAGATGAGATGTACATACCATATGCCGAACACCTTGATTATAAGCAACGTCAATCATTGACATAGCTGTTTTTAAGTCACCTGGTCCGTCGTCTACACCAGGTAGTATATGGCTGTGAATATCATACATAGTCTAGGCCTCTTTTTTTTCATCTGATGATTGATAGTAGTAATAGGATTGATAGGTCTTTCTGTCTTCTACCGCAACCCTGTTCATAACAACACCAAGTATATTGGCATTGACAGCAGTAAGGGTTTCCTTTGCCTTCTTGGCAACGTCTCGTTTGATTTCACCGGAGTTAATAACCAGAACAACGCCGTCTATATAAGAGGACATAATCGCTGCATCCGTTACTGGAAGCACTGGTGGTGTATCAAAAAGAATATATTCATAATCTTCTTTCATCTGTTCTACAAGCTTTCGCATAGCATCTGAGTATAAGAGCTCTGATGGATTGCCTGGTATTTTACCGGCTGTCAGTACATCTATTGCACAACATTCTGTTCTTTGTACATAACCCTTATAATCTTCACCTTTAACCAACAAGTCTGATAAACCTTTTTGGTTTGAGAGTTCAAAAGCCTTGTGTACCCTGGGCTTTCTCATATCACAATCAACAACCAGGATTTTGTGTCCATTGGCTGATAGGACAACAGCCAGATTACCAAGGGTTGTTGTCTTTCCTTCACCTGGTGTTGATGAGGTAACGAGAATAGTCTTAATCTTTTTATCAATATTGGCAAACTGGATATTGGTCCGGATGCCTCTGTATGCTTCTGATATTGGGGATTTAGGATTGGTGTAAGTGATAAATTCATTCATTCCTATTTTCCTCCTTTTTTATCTTCACTGAAATCTACGATGGAACCAAGTACAGGTAGGTCGAGATATTTTTCAACATCCTCAGAATTCTTAATAGTTTGATCCATAAGATAGATAACTAGGATACCGAATACGGCAACCATACCGCCAAGAACAATACCTACGGCAATGTTTCTTGTGGTATGTACGTTAACTGGTCTGTTGATGGCTATAGCTTCGTCGATGATTTCAACGTTATTTGCTTTTACGATACGGATAACTTCTTTAATAAAAACATCGGCTATCTTATTGGCAATTTCCGCACCATCTTCAGGATCTGGATAAGTCACCGTAATATTAAGGATTTCTGTATTCTTGACTGGTACTGCAGTTACTAGCTTGACCAGTTGATTATAGTTTTCCTCAAGGTCCAGCTTATCAATGACCTGTTCAAGGACAATTCTTGATTGAACAATTTCACTATAGGTAACAACCATCTTTTGACTGGCGTTAATAGCAGACAGGTCAAAGTTTGCTGCCAAATCGCTAAGGTCTGACCCACCGGCTCCATTAACCATCAAAGTTGTTTTTGCTTCGTATTGAGGAGTAATGGCATATTGTGTTGCCACAAATCCTAGAATACCGCCAATGATGACTGCAATGGCAATCAACCATTTCTTTTTCCATACTACGAGTATAAGTTCTAATAAATCTATTTCTTCAAATTCCTGTTCCATAATATCTCCATCAATCTTTCTTAAAATATTCTTCTAATCTATTTAAATACATATAGGGAACCGAAGCGTTAATTGCATTCTCTATGTTGCTTTGCTCATTTTCAGGAAGCAATTTGTACTCTGCGTTCACTATCCGTGCATTGCTTTCATAATCATAGGTGTAATCAGCTAAGTAGTTTTCCATATTTGTTTTTATGGCTCTAACTAAGTCTAAGTGATTACTTTCTAACTTTTGTGCATATTTGGTCTCTTGATTAAGAACTTCCTCTAATCCTCTAATGGTGACTTCCATTGCATAGATGACATCAGCGTCTGGCTCATCCACAATGGGTTCATCCAAATCCGCCCCACCACTAACCGGCTGGTCCGTATCAACTAGTGTCCCATCACCATCTACCTCAGTGTCATCTTCTTGAGCCGCCTCTTCTTGATGGATAACAGTCAATAGACTGACTACTGAATCCTCTCTAGTGATATCTACATCTGCTTGGAATTTTTTATCCTTTACAAACATAATCCCGTGACCGATCATGGCTTGGACAGCATCTCTACACCAGGATGGGACCTCTTCATCAAGTTCTGTGTACACGTCATTACTTAGTTTAAGTATCCGGTTTAAGACAACTGCAACTTCTTGACGGCTAATATTCTTATAAGGTCTAAAGGTTCCGTCTGGATAGCCTTTGATATATCCCTTATCAGCTGCAATTTTAAGGTCTTTTACAAACCAGTCTGTGTCTTTTACATCTGTATAGTTAATAGAAGTCTCTACTGCTTCATACTGAAAAGTCCGATTGATCAGGGTAACGAATTCTGCTCTTGTAATCGTATTTTGAGGTTTGAAGGTACCGTCTGGGTAACCGTTGGTTAGGCCACGTTCCTGGAACTCTTCAATGTATTTAGTTGTATCGCTGTCTGGGTCTAGGTCTGTGAATGCATTGATGGGAATATTTAAAGTTACCATCATGCATAGGACCATAACTAACAATCTTCTTGAACTTTTCATATCGACTCCTAATTTTTCCTTTTTACAGACTTCAAGATTATCATACTAAGTCACCTTAGTATGATAATCTCTCCATCTCTAATCACTTCTCTTATTGAGCACTAAGAACAGAAGTTCTAGTACCACCTATAGCAAGTTCAAATGTTAATGTGTACTCAACATTTGTACCCATTGTCATAGCTTTTACTTCATCGAAGAATACGCCGATGAATGCTGCCTTATCGCCACCTTGAACGAACTCAGCAACGACGTTTCCGTTTTTGCTAAGTGTCGCTTTAGTGAATGTTGAGCCGTTATATTCAACGTCTGCAAAAGTCACTTGGTTAGCAATGCTTACTACATCAGCTTCTACTGTATCAATGTTATTGATATTGTTTTCGATGACAGTAAGGACATCATGAGCGATATCTTTCTTTTGAAGGTCTGTATAGTCAGGGTTTGGACCTGCTGTAGCTGGAAGGTGTCTGATTTGATTTTCAAATATTGTTCCTGCTAACATGTCTTGGCCTGCATACTCGAACCATGTAATGGAATCGATCAGAAGCATACCTTCGTTGTTTTCTAAGTTGGTGTTGTACTTGTCATAGATCACGTCAAACTCGTTGTTAACAGCTGTTAATACCTTGTCTGCAATAACTTTGTAGTCTGCGTTTGAAGGTGCTGTGATGGTTAGGACGTGAGTATTGCTTGCTGAACTAAGATCAAAAGTAAGGTTGACATTCGTTACTGTTGTTCCTGTACCACCAGTGTTAGTTGAAGGTGGAGGCGTTGTTTCCTCACCAGTCTTCTCTTCACCATCAACAACAACAGTAACATCTTCCTTCACTTCAAGATCTTCAGGCTCTTGTTCAAAAGTAGCTCCGTCAGCTTCTACGGTTGCTTTTTCAACAGTACCTGTTCCTGATACGCTAGCTGATGCCTTTACTTCCATTTCTTTGACAATAGCGTCTTCAAGGATTTCAATAATAGACTTCCTAGCTGATTCAAGAACAGTAAATATGTTGATGCTTCCTGATTCCACTTTGACCGTTGCTCCGGCACTAGCTAGGCTCAGACCATCAAAGTCACCAAGTAGTCTAACCTCAGTCCTAACCGGAACATTTACGTCAACAAAACCCGGGTCAAGATCTACTCCGAAATCTTTGGAATCAACAACAACATCTTGGAAACCTGCACCAGTGATGTCGGGGCTTTCTTCAATCTTAACTGGACATGAAGCAATGACTTTCGCGATTCGGCTTGATCCCGATGCCAGGACTCTAAGATTACCATTACGTTTTTGAGCAATAAGCTCACCGGCTACAGTATCCTTAAGCTCAATTGTGTTTTCACCACCACCAAAAACAACAAGTGTTCCTTCGATTGTTACACCGTCAAAAGTCACGTCGCCTTCACCTACACTTTGTGCGATGTAGACGTCACCTGTGATGACTGAATCCGATACCACAGTATCTGCCTCAGCAATGAAAAGGTTGCCGTTAACCATCGTTCCTTCCAGTGATTGACTGGCAAGCATACCTGCAATATTGTCGATTAACTTGACAGTTTCAGCTCTGGTAATCGATGCTCTAGGAGCTAATTCATTGTCACCTCTACCGGACATATAGTCACCGGCAACAAGTGCATTGACTTGTTCTGCCGCCCATGCAGCTACTGTTTGACTGTCAGCAAAAGAAGTATATACCTGGCTGTCAGCCGCTTCCATAGCAAAAGCATTATAGAGCGCGATTGCTGCTTCTTGTCTTGTGATTTCACTCATAGGTCTAAAAAGATTGTCACTGCCTTGTACAACGCCTGCGGCGCTTGCTTTTAGGACAGCTTGTGCATACCACGCTTTTGAATCAACGTCAGTATAAGTGTTTTTTGCTACTTCTTGAAAACCGAACAGGTTATCAAGCAGGGTTACAAACTCAGCACGGGTTACGGCTTTGTTTGGCTTGAAAGATCCGTCTGGATATCCACTAATAATTCCGGCTTCTACCCATGCGGAAATTTCAGATTCAGCCCAGTGACCGACGTAATCGGCATCAGCTGCTGCTACACTAATAAGTTGACTCATAACTATTACTAGTGCTAAGAGAATTGACACATTACTTCTTACCTTTTTCTTCATTATGCTCCTCCACTTGCTTGTTATCCACGTCTGGTTATCTCTTTACCACACGTCATCTATCTTTAACGCACAAAACCATAGGCACCCGGCCTATGTCTTATGCGTAGAAAGATCTGTCTTATTTGCTGCCTTTTTTTCCTAGGACCACGCCCACAGTTTTGACCAAGATTTCAAGGTCTCTCCAGATGGTCCAGTCTCTGATGTAGTCTTCGTCCAGTTTGACCACTTCTTCAAAATCGGCAATATCTGACCGTCCTGATACTTGCCAGTTGCCTGTGATCCCTGGGATAATACTGATTCTCTTACGGTGATGAATTTCATATGCCTTTACTTCCTCGACTGTCGGTGGTCTTGTTCCTACAAGACTCATGTCTCCCCTTAGAACATTAAAAAACTGGGGAAGCTCATCTATACTTGTTTTTCTTATAAAGGCGCCGATTTTGGTTATTCTGGGATCGTCGCTCATTTTGAACATATGTCCTGACATTTCGTTGTTGGCCATCAGGGCTGACTTTCTGGCTTCTGCATCAACTCCCATTGATCTGAACTTCCATACCTCGAAGATCCTGCCGTTCTTTCCTACTCGTTTTTGTTTGAAGATGACAGGTCCCGGAGATTCAAGTTTGATCATAGGGCCGACGATCATATAAGCCAGTCCGAACAGGACCATGCCGGCCATTGCACCTGCTACGTCCAGAAAACGTTTCATAGCTAATTGGCTTTCATCTAGGCTGACCATGTGGAATTTTAGCATCGGCATATTGCCCACATTGGTTGCCTTGACGCTTTTGCCGTTATCCACAATATTAAGCAGCATGTTAACCGTTATACCCATGCTCTGACATTTATCGATTTCATCTAAGAGTCTGGAGTCCTTGGATACCGGAACGGCTACTGTTATTTCGTCGACAACGAACTGGGTGACGATGGAGACCAGGTCATCCATCTTGCCGATGGTCCAGATGTCTTCATATCTTTTCTCATCATCGACGGAGACGCAGCCGATAATGTTGTAGTTGAGATAATCATGCTTCTTCATTTCTTCGATGTACTTTTCACCTCTGGCTGAATGTCCCAGCATCAGGATGTTCCGGTTGTTCCGGTAGTACTCGCCGCTTTTGAATATCTTCCTAAGAACAAGTCGGTTGGTCATAAAGAGACAGACGTTAACCAGGTCAAAAATAATTAAGAACATTCTTGACATAGGTATCTTCATATAGAAGAGAACTGCTCCGGCTATAACCTGGGTTGCGGCCAGGGCCAGTATGGATTTACCTAAAATCTTAAAAGAGATTTTTCCGTAGTTCTTCATGGTCTCTTCATAGATGTTCATGCTGTTAAACATCATAATCAGGAACATCATAAAGACAACGATAAAGGTAAATTCTTCAGATTGACTAATATTCATTGGGCTTTTTCTATAGAGTTCGTAGATAATATGACTGACATAGAAACCACCTGTCAGGGTCAAGGTATCTACCATTAAGTATACACTTTTCCTTACTTTCTTCTTCCACTCAAGCACTGATTCAACCTCATTTCACTTACTTACACACCACAAATAAATCTGAACGACTCCCATCATTCAAATACATCTTTGTATTCTCATCTGTTGTTTGTACGACTATTGGATATAGTTACGAACTTTTCCCCTGCACTCGTCTATATTTATAATTTTGGTTAATCGCCCTCTTGTATACCCATCATCGGATTTTCATCCTTGTTCATTCTATCAAAGTTTTTCCTTTTAAGTGAATACATTCACAAACTCATATTATCCTTTCGTGCACAGGATATCTTTTTTATGGCCCAAAAATCCTTTTATGCACGTTTTTGGTCCTTTCATGCAATTCAATGATTTTTTTAATTATTTTCATGTCATCAAACCGTCATTTTTGTTCATAGAATGTTCATTTTTATAAATTTCACCGGAATACTTATATTTTATATTCTTGTTGACCCCTTATTGGTCTTCTTTGCCAAAAGCATCCATAATCATCGGATAATACTTTTTCGAGATATAACATTGCTTATCCTGGCTAAACTTTCCAATATAGCTCTGGCCTTCACTCTCCATTCCAATCATCTTCTTGATGTTGACAATATAAGACCGATGACTCTGCAGGAACGATTCATCCAATTTGTCGATAATCGTTTTTAAGGACTCACTGGAATAATAGGTCCTGTCATTGGTATGAATCCGGATACCCCGGTTTTCAGGATGGGTCTCTATAAAGAGGATCTTGTTCATATAGATCTTCTGAACCTTCTTTTGGTCCTTAATGATCAGCGACTTACCCTCGTCTTCTATTTGATCCTTAACGATTTCAACCTCTTCACGGATAACTTCAAGAGAACCATAAAGATTATCCCTTAGGTTCGGATCATTGGAATATATGTAGTTTAAAGCTCTTAGGTTAAGATTATAGGCCATCAACCCATATTCAAGATGTTTAGTCAGAAAGATAATATATCCCTCTTTATCCTTATCCCTTATCTTCTTTGCTACCTCTAGGCCGTCCTCATCATTGCCCATCTTTACCGGCATCACATACACATTGCGAATGCCTGCCTCTACAACCAGTTCATCAGCGAACTCCATGTAGTCACTCTCCACATGCTCATAAAGAATATGCTCATGTGCTTCAATCCCGTCAATATACTCCCAGATCAAACGCTCCGTCTTTCGTCTGGATACCTCAACAGAATCCAACAAAAAAAATCTTACTTTCATTCAATTATTCCCCTTAACTCACTTATTCCACTCAAGTCTAATAACCCAATTCCCCAACCAGGTCACCGACATTTACACATTATAGGACCTCAGACCCATTTTGTCAACTCAAAATACACCATTTTTTTACACTATCCAAACAAGGGCCGGGAGTGGTTTCACCACTCCCGGCCCTTGCTTGGATAGAAAAAGCCAGAGACATGTAATCTCTGGCGGTTATTTTTATTTGCTTCCGTCTCGTTTTAATACGACGAGGACTGTTTTAAAGAGAATCTTGATATCACTCCAGATGGTCCAGTCACGGATGTACTCATCATCCAATCGGACAACTTCTTCAAAGTCTTCAATATCACTTCGTCCGGATACCTGCCAATTGCCTGTAATACCTGGTGTAATGCTAATCCGTTTATGGTGGTGGGCCTGATATTCATGGACTTCCTTAACTGTTGGAGGTCTGGTCCCTACAAGGCTCATATCCCCCCGTAGAACGTTCCAGAATTGAGGCAGTTCATCGATACTCGTTTTACGGATAAATGCCCCTACCTTGGTAATACGAGGGTCATTGGTCATCTTAAACATATGACCGCTCATTTCGTTGTTAGCCATAAGAGCTGCCTTTTGGTCTTCGGCATTGACACCCATAGACCTGAACTTCCAAACCTGGAAGATCCGTCCGTTTCTACCAACCCTGTCCTGTTTAAAGATTACCGGACCAGGAGTTTCCATTTTAATGATAGGACCTACAATTAGATATGCTATTCCGAATAGGACAAGTCCCACACTGCCGCCGATTACATCCAGTACCCGTTTCATAAAGAGCTGGCTCTCATTCAGGCTGACCGTATGGAATTTAAGGACAGGAAGATCACCGATCATGGCAACCTGGGCCTTGGAATCCTTATTCTGGGTTTCCAGGAGCATCGTAACTGTAATTCCCATGTCCTGACAGACTCTCAGCATATCACTTAAGCGGTCATCATAGGACAAGGGTCTTGCTACCGCAATTTCATCCACCACATACTCCGTGGCGATCCGAGGGAGCTCTCCAAGACTTCCTATAGTTTCAAGTCCTTCATAAGAGTTATCATCCTTAATACAGACATAACCCATCAGGTTAAAGTTCAGATAATCATGTTTCTTGATTTCTTCTATATAGCGAAGTCCACGGTTCGACTTGCCGACAACCAGAATATTTCTCATATTCTTTGCTTTTTTGGGGCTGCCTGTAAACTGCTTAAGAAGGATTCGGTTTAAAATCATGGTAATGATGATGAATCCACCATAAACGGCCAGGAAGGTTTGTTGGACCCCCATCATACCAAAGGCGTAGAACATGAATCCCATAATCACATAGGTCGTTCCCAGGGACAAGACCATCTTAAAGGCTATCTTCTTATTGATGCGGCCGAAGTTCTCAATGGTTTGCTCATATACATTTAACATCAGGTTGATCATCACCAGTAGTGTCATAAACAACATGACGATGGCTATACGCTCAAATTCCGTCAAGGTCAATTCATTGCCTACAACATCCTCATAGAAGATTTCACCGATAATGAAAGCTCCTAAGAGACAGATCATATCAACCAATATGTAGCTTATTTTACGAATTCTTTTTCTCCAGCGTAACATAAAGTCACCTCACCCTTATAAATCTATTTTTAGTTACTCTTTTAACAAGGCCCCTTTGCTTGTTCTATTTTTTTGTCTGCAAAAGAAAGCTCTGTCCCTGACACATGTCAAAAACACAGTACACCCTTGTACGTGATGTCTCGTTATATTTAGTTAAGTCTCTTGGAAAAATTAGAAATTTAGACTATTTATACTCATCTACTCTCATCATTTTTCCCCTGTTCATCCTGTCCCTACAATAATCTTCAGTCCGTGATTTCCCCAAACCACATATAGGACTAATGACTTATATCTTGTATGTTCTATACTTTACCACCCTAAATGGCAAAAGTCAAGTAACTTTCCCGGCTCACACAAGATTCACGAATTTTTTACAAAATCCAATCAAGGGCCGGGAGTCAAATATCAACAATATCCTCATAGGTCACCGGCATCGTCTCCATAAATCGGGCCCAATCCACCATCGAGTTCGATCGTCGATTAAGATAAGCCCGATAAGAAGAATAAGGATAAACCGAAGGATCAAAGACCATCATTGCCTCCACCGGATTTCGATGAATATAACGGTTGACCATCAGCATATAGGAATCCGTGTGGCCGATAATACTCTTATACCTGCCCTGAAAGGTATGGCCCACCAGATCATAGGTCCGGTTAAGATACATAGCATACCGCATATTGATTGTATGCATGATTTTGGAGATAGAAACGTCTGTCGTTTCCAATTGCAAATGGATATGATTGGGCATGAGGCAAAAGGCATAAAGGTAAAAGTTATGCTTCCTCTTGGCATATTTCAAAATACTGATATAGGCATGATAGTCCTCTTCGCTGCTAAAGACCTTTGCCTTTCTGTTACCCCTGCACATAATGTGGTATTTGGCATTAGGATGCCATTTTCGATTCATTCTTGGCATATATATACCCTCCTTTTTTCTCTTCCCATCATAACAAATCCCCACACAAAAAGAGTCCACATCTTGTGGACTCTCAAACAAATCATATAATTTTAGGATTACAATTCCACTGCACAACAAAAATATGGGATACGGCTTAATCATTCTCTGGAAATTCAACCCTCTTCTTCATAAAGACCTCTGACTTCATTAATCAAAATTTTAATCCTCATCTCCCACGATAAGCCGGAAAAAAACTCCCCGCCGCATCCAAACCACCGGATTCCACCACCAGTCGGTCATATACCAACGGATTCCAGATTTTCTTACTCATGTAAAGATTAAGTTCTCCCAACTTATTCAGGGATTTCTTATAATGAAACAAACCATCTCGCCCTTCTGAAACTCCTCCGCCCAAATGATAGTAGCTATACCCATGTTCTGCTCCCCATTTGGCAACTTCAATATTAATAATCGTAGATGGAGATAAATAGGCATATCGATGATCTGAACAGGTCAGGTGGTTATGCAGATACACTTTTCCCTTAAGGACCAATATGGCCCCTATAATTTGATGACCATATCGTGCCAAATAAATATCTCCTAATGATTGTTCAACAATCTTCCGGTAATAATTATCTCTGAAGTAGTACCCACTTCTGGCCTTAAGACGATTCATAGTTTCCCTGTATAAACGGGAGAACTCCTGAATACCCCATTGAGAATTGTCATTTACTACTTCTATCCCTGCCTGTTTCGCCTTACGATAGTTTCTTCTGGCATTAGTGGACAATCTGGTCATTATCTGATCATCGAGCTTCATGGCAACTGTATGCTTGTAAAACTCAGGAGGATAAATAGACCTAAACCATTTGGCGTTATCAACCAATGGATGAAACTAGACAAACTCCGATACAACCCCTTCATTTTTACAGTAGATTTCAAAGGCCTGGCCAAAGTCCTTAATCAGAGTTTCTTTCTGATCATCCGTCAAATTAAGGCCTTCAACAATAGGTCCACCATATCCATAGGGTGTCACAAGATCATAATAAGTCTTCCCGTCAAGACTAAGATCAATCCCTCTTTTTAAAAAACGGTGAATGACACGCCCAAGCGAAGACTCATAAACATACTTGACATATTCTACATTACTTGTTTCATACAACTTTCCATACAGCTCATCATAATACACGTCTACCGCCATTACTTGATATGCCTCAGTTTCTGACCCACAAAATGTTTCATGTACCATAGACCATAATAAAGTTTTGGCAACTTAACCTGAATTGGCAGCCTGATTTTGCGCATTAAGGGCAGATTATGATAGACCTCTTTATATTTGCCCTTGCCTAGGGCAGAAAATTTTCCTTGACCAATCAGATGATTGAACTCAATATCTGTAATGATTTTTTTAATGATGGCATCATACTTGTACTCATAAAAGACATTAATGCCTTCCAGCATCTCAATTTTTTTCTTATCATAGGCCTCACGTTTCGATTGGCTGCCGGCCTTAAAATACAGATTATTAGTCCAAGATCCTGGAGCATTATACCGATAAGACGACATAAGCTCATTAATATAATATCCGTACTCCCTGGTTGATAGATAAATCTGCAATGAATAGTCACCTACCGGACCATTCATATAAAATTCAGGAGGATTATCCATAAGAGACTTCCGGTAAAGGATTGAATTGGTCGAGATAAAGGCACCTCCCCTTTCTATAACATCCTCAACCTTAGCCTTTCTGGAATGAAGATAGGGCCTAATGATATCAACCTCTTTTTCATCTTCATCTACGACCCTGGCCCCGTGAAAACAAAACCCACATTTATCATGAGCTTCCATATAGTCCACCTGTTTTTGAAGCTTATCTGGATCTGTCCAGTAATCGTCACCTTCACAAATAGCAATATATTTCCCTTTTGCCCGTTTTACATTATAGGTATATCCCATCCTTCGAACTCCTTGGGAATACTGATTAACTTCTTGAATATATGGCTTAATCATATCTGGATACTTTTCCTGGTAACGCCTGATAATATCCTGGGTTCCATCACTTGAAGCATCATCATGAATAAGTATTTCAAAAGGAAAATCAGTTTTCTGCATAAGAAAACTATCAATAGCCTTTGCCAAATACTTGTCATGATTATAAGTTATGCAGTCAATACTGACCATCATAGAATCTTCCATCTTCTCTCCTTAAAACATAGCCCTCAAAGTCTCACAAATTCTTTCCACATCCTCTAATTCCAATTCCGGATATAAGGGCAGGGTCAGAACCCCATTGGATATTCTCTCTGCAACCGGTGTCTCCATATGACTAAAGGTGTCCCCATAACAGGCTGCATCCTTCGTCAATGGATAAAAATACTTTCTGGAATAGATTTCTTCACTTCTTAGTTTATCATATACTATGTCCCGTTGGTCCTTTGATTCGAAAATTATAGGCATATAGGCGTAATTACTTTCAACATGATCCTGAATACTTGGTAATCTCAATGCACTGACATCCTTAAGCTTTTCCATGTATAAATCATGGAGCATCTTCCTTTTTTTGATGTCTTCATCAAGTCTTTGAAGATTGCAAAGTCCCATAGCTGCCTGAAACTCATTCATTTTCGCATTACCACCAACATAGGATACATCTTCAAGTCCGGTAATCCCAAAGTTTTTATCTCCATCAAGTCGCCCTGACAGACTGGAGTCACCATAACAGCATCCACCGCCTTCAATGGTATGAAAAACCTTTGTGGCATGGAAGCTGAACATTGTCAGATCTCCAAACCTTGCTACTGACTGTCCCTTATATTTTACCCCAAAAGCATGAGCCCCATCATAGATCACCTTCAAACTGTACTTTTTGGCCAACCTGTCAATAGCCTCAATATCGCAGATGTTCCCATAAACATGAACACCTGCGATAGCGCAGGTTTTATCTGTAATAAGATCTTCTATCTTAGTCACATCAATAGTAAAGTTGTCTTCCCGTATATCACAAAAAACAGGTTTTAGTCCTTTTCTTACAATTGCATGAGTCGTAGAAATAAAGGTAAAAGGTGTTGTTATCACCTCTCCCTCAAGATCAAAGGCCTCAAGGCCACTTTCCAAAGCCAAATGCCCGTTGGTATAGAGGGTTAAACCCTCAACCTCTAGGTAGTCCTTTAAAGTTGCTTCCAACGCCTTGTGTTTACTGCCCATATTGGTAATATAATGACTATCCCACAGGTCCTTGATTTCATTCATATAGGTTTCAAAATCCGGCAAGGACGGTCTTGTAACATAAATAGCTTTCATAATATTGACTCCTGGGTCTTAGACCTCATATTTATAGTAAACAGTTATCTTATTCTTGATATTTTTCCACATACCAGTCAATCGTTTCTCTTAAACCGTCTTCAAAGGTATAGATTGGCTCCCATTGAAGGTGCGTTTTAATTTTACTGTTATCAATCGCATACCTTTGGTCATGGCCCAACCTGTCCTGAACATAAGAAATAAGATCCTCACCCTTATCCAGGGCTTTAAGTATTCCCTTTACAATATGGATGTTAGCCTTTTCATTCTTGCCTCCAATATTATAGACCTCACCCGGAACACCCAAGTCCATAACTCTTTTGATAGCTCGACAATGATCGGTCACATGAAGCCAGTCCCGAATCTGCAGTCCATCTCCATATACAGGCAATTTTTCATTCTTTAGGGCCTTCATAATCATTAAAGGTATCAGTTTCTCTTCAAACTGGTAGGGTCCATAGTTGTTAGAGCATCTGGTAATATTAACAGGCAGTTTAAAGGTGTGATGATATGCCCCAACCAGCATATCTCCACTTGCCTTACTGGCTGAATATGGGCTGTTGGGACTAAGCGGTGTATCTTCCCTAAATAATCCTGTTGCTCCCAAGGCGCCATAAACTTCATCAGTAGATATCTGGATGTATTTAACACCTTGGGTATACTTGGGATAACCATCCCCATCCCTACCAATCTCCCAAGATTTCTGGGCAGCTGCCAGAAGGTTTTGAGTACCTAGAACATTGGTTTTCACAAAGACACCTGGATTCTTTATTGAATTATCCACATGTGATTCAGCGGCAAAATTCACCACAAAGTCAAATCGATATGCCTCAAAAAGCTCGTTAACAAAGGCCTCATCAGCAATATCCCCCTGTCTGAACACATACTTGGCATCTGATGGTATGTCATCAAGATTTTCTAATCTACCTGCGTAGGTTAGGAGGTCAGCATTAACAATCATCAGGTCTTTTTCTTCCTCAAACATATAACGTATAAAGTTACTGCCTATAAAACCGGCACCACCGGTTACTAGTATAGTTTTCATCTTAGTTTTCCTCTTTTGCTACTTGAGTAAGATACTGTCCATAGTCCGTCTTCATTAATGGCTTGGCCAGTTCCAAGAGTTGGTCCTTATTGATATAGCCCTTATTAAAAGCGATTTCCTCTATACAGGATATATAAAGCCCCTGTCTCCTCTGTATGGTTTCAACAAAATTCGCTGCATCCAGCAGATCTTGGTGGGTACCGGTATCCAGCCAGGCAATACCACGTCCAAATGTGATAACCTTAAGCTTCTTTTTCTCAAGATAGACATTATTTATTGACGTTATCTCAAGCTCACCACGAGCTGACGGTTCAATACTTTTAGCAATATCAACCACTTCATGATCATAAAAATATAGGCCTGGAACAGCATATCTTGATTTTGGATTTTCCGGTTTTTCTTCAATACTAAGTACCTGATGGTTGTCATCAAACTCCACAACACCATAGGCCCTGGGATTTTTTACATAGTAACCAAAAATTATGGCTCCATCAGTATGTTGACCGGCATCCTTTACCAACCGGTGAAGTCCATTACCATAGAAGACATTGTCTCCAAGAACAAGCGCAACGGAATCCTTCCCAATAAAATCTTCACCAATAATAAAAGCTTCTGCAATTCCCCTTGGCTCCGTCTGAACCTCATAGGAAAAAGACATACCTATGGATCTTCCGTCACCAAGAAGCCGCTCCATCATAGGGAGGTCTTCTGGTGTAGATATGATTAATACCTCCCTTATACCTGCAAGCATCAAGGTTGATAAAGGATAATAGATCATAGGTTTGTCATATAATGGCAGTAACTGTTTTGACGTTCCTTTCGTTATAGGATATAACCGGGTTCCGGATCCACCGGCAAGTATAATTCCCTTCATGAATCCATCCTCCTTTACAATCTTTCCAAATCATAGGGCATCATGACAAAAAAAGACTCATCAGGATACTCTCCGGAAATCTCATCCTTAAGATTCCATGACAGAATTAATAACCGATCTACCGGATGCTCTTTCAGTTTGTCAGGTCCATAAACAGGTATATCCGTTCCATACAGCAACATGTTTTGCTTATTAATATTCTTATCGATTATATAGTGAAGCGTATCTTTCTTAAGACCTAAATAGTTCAGGAAGACGCTTCCCTTACAGGATGCACCATAGGCCCCCATAACCACCCCATCTTCTTTCATCTCTTCAAGACGTTTTAGAGCGTCCTTTTTGATTCCCTCGACATCACGTGCAAAGTCCTCATATACTTGATATCGATTAAGTCCATAGGTTTTTTCCTCTTCCAGGATTGTCTCAACGCTGGGGTCAACCTGAGTAACGTTCTGGGTCTTCTTTGCATAAACCCGCAGGGAGCCCCCTTGAGAATCTGTCTTTTCAACATGCACAAGACTCAAACCATTATCTCTTAAGAGGCCACCAATAGACTCTAAGGAAAAATATGAGAAATGTTCATAATAAATCAAGTCAAAAAGACGTTCACGGATTAAGTCCAGAACATACTGAAATTCAAGAATAACCGTTCCCTCATCATCAATCAGTGTGTGAAGTCCTTTGGCAAAGCCTTGAATATCCGGTACATGTGCAATAACATTGTTAGCTATGATAATATCTGCCTTCTCAGTCTCTGCCAAACGCCTGGCCGTATCATCATTAAAAAAACAGATTTCAGTTGGTATTCCTTTTTCAATTGCCTTGGTGGCTGTTGAAAGAGTCGGCTCAACACCCAGAATGTTTTCAAGGCCTGCCTCTTTAAAGAAATTGAGAAGATATCCGTCATTACTGGCAATCTCAACAACTCTGGACTCTTGATTTAGATGAAATTTATCAATGACTTTGTGGCACAGGTTCTTTGATGTCTCCAACAAGTCCTGACTATATGAAGAAAAATACTTGTAGTCCTCATTGAAAATTTCTTCAGGAGCAACAAGATTTTTTATCTGTACCAGGTGACAATGCTCACAATAATAGACTTCAAGTGGATATTTCTTAACCGGCTCCTGGTGGTCTAAGGCTACAAAAGAATTTGGTAAAGGTAATTCCCCAAAATCCATAAAAGGTCGCTCCAGATGACTAGAGCAGCTCCGACATTCCATCATAATAAGTTCTCCCCTCCATTATCCCGAATCCGATCAACTAATTGACCGATTTTTTGAAGCAGTGTCTTATCGCAGACAAAGACAATATCTTCGGTCTTCACAATAAGGATATTTTCAGTTCCGAAGGTGACCACAGTCCCAGATTCTGATATGACAGAAGTCGATTCCGAATCGAAGAAAAGCCCCTGACCATGAACCGTGTTATTATGTTCATCCTTATCCATGTGGTACTCTAGAAACTCATATGTACCTATATCAATCCAAGTATGCCGGCTCTTAACCACATACATGGTCTCCATTTTCTCTGTAATACCATAGTCAAAAGATATGGACTTGACCTGTTCAAAAAAACTCTCCTTATGACCAAGGGCCACATAGAGCTCTGGTTGAAACTTCTTGTAGGCCTCTAGTAGAACCTGGCTTTGACACACATATATACCACAGTTCCACAAATGATTGGCCACTGCGTATCTTGCTGCAACTTCTCCACTTGGCTTTTCTTTAAAGGCTACCAGTTCCTGTAAACCTTCTCGGTCCCCATTAACTTCAATATAGCCGAAACCAGTAGATGGAAAAAGAGGTTTAGTACCGATGGCAATTAAGGTTCTCATTTCTACAGCACCTTGTATAGCTGTTTCTATAGCCTTCAAATACAGGTCTTCATCCACAATCAGATGATCCGATGGTAACATAGCTACGGTACAGTCTCCAAGATCTTCACGTATACGGTTGACACTATATAATATTGCCGGACCCGTATTTTTATTCCTATGCTGTAAAAGCACATTCTTTTCAAGTATCTGTGTCCCTTTGACGTACTCATATTGGTAAGCGCCAACAGTTACATAAATATTTTCCAATGGCACAAACCTCATGACCATATTTAGCAGGTGTTCAAAGGTAGATGTATTTGAGAATATTTTATGAGATTGTTTGGGTTGCTTCTTCCTCGATAATGGCCATAAACGTGATCCGCTTCCACCGGCCATAATAAGAACTGCAACTTTATTCGCTTCATCGCTCATGAAAGGCTCCTTCTACTTCTCCCAGTCTGGCAGCAAAATATCATCAAAATGTATAAAGGAAGCTTTTAGATTCCAATTGGCACAAGAGGAATGATAACAAGACCCACATTCTTCTGTTAGATTTTTTCTGAGATCAATCATGTTGGGATGATTCCATATGTCGTCGAAGCTTCCTGCCTCCTCGATGGATAAGAGCCTCTGGGTATTGGACATACAAGGTCTTACATAGCCGTCACTTCCAATAAAAAGGTCTCTAAAAGGAAAGAAACACTGTTTGTGTTCCAGGTCACCACTTGGATCCTCTCCTTGAACAAAAGGCAGCTTTAACATAATCCCCAGAGCATTGGCTTTTTCTTCAGCTTCTTGGAAATTCTTCTTAACCAGGTCTTGCTGATTAAAAAGGGACAATTTAGCCATTTCCTCATCAAAAGCTGTTAAATAAACCATTTTCACCTCCGGAATACCAACAGATGCGGCCAGTTCAACCATACCTGGCAATTCCTCAATATTTGATTTCATCCCTGTAAACACGAAATTCATATGTGGATAATCTAGATTATGTTCTTTTTTATAATCGATGATAGCCTTAATATTCGCAAGAATTTTACTCTGCTTTCCACCCTCACGAATAAAGTCATTCGTTTCTTCTTCTGCCCCATCCATACTGATTGCCAATATATCAACATGATGTTTAAAGATATCATCTTTATATTTATCAAGGAGCATCCCATTGGTACAGAAATACTTTCTGATAGGAAACTCATTAAGGTAGGCCAGTAGATCTGAAAAACCCGGGTATAACAGAGGTTCTCCCCAACCATGAAGAACGATTTCCTCCGTATGAACAAGGGCTGGCTCAATTTTCTTAAACCACTCCCTATTGAAATTAGTATGTTTAAAATGTCTTCCCGTCCTACCGCACATAATACAATTCAGATTACACCTGTTCGTCAGTTCAACAACCAATCGTCTAGGATAGGACGTCATCTGGCTAATACCATGGTCACCTTCTTCAATGTTCTTGTCTGAATTCACTTTTTGCTGGTCTGTAAGCTTACTCTCAAATAAATGTTTTGTGTCTACTCTCTTAATCATCCTATTACCTTTCTGTAGTGACAAGTCCGATTCTCTCAGCTGTCTCTAGCGCCTCATTCAATGTATATGCCTTGACCCCCATAGCATTGGCTATGTCTATCAAGCTGGTGTATTTGCTGCTATATCTCCATATAGCCAGCATTTCATGTGCTAATGATTTGTGTCCATATTTCTTTCCCAAGGTGGGAAACAAATTCAACTTATCAAGCTTTGGCTCAAAACCTAAGTGCTTGGTAATCACTTTTCTTTCAGCTTCAATATTAAGTAGGGTTTCTACAAGTATATCTGAAGCCTCTTCAAGTGCTTGTTCACTAATCACACTTCTATTATCAAGAGATGTATGATATTCCGGATATCCATAGGGTCCTGCACGATAAAAAGCACCAAAGGGCAAGTCTATACCTGGTGCGTTAAAATGGCGTTCATCTGATCCATAGGTCGTAAAGGATAATATTTCACGACTTTTCATAGCATTGATTGCAGCTTTGTCACCAAGTGTATTTTCTTTTAAAGACATTTTGTATTTAAGGGGAGATTTATCTCCGATGAAGGTAGCCGTATACCCGGCTACAAATCTATTTTTTAATTGATCATGATTCAGGCTAAGAAAAGCTGCTGTCCCAATTGTTTCAGGACAGAACATAAACCGATAAGTATACCTTAAATCCTTTTCATAAGCCCTTAGCTTATCGTAAGTCAACATCAAGGTAAGAATACCTGATAATTGGTCATTTGCCATGGAAGGATGACCTGTATGAGAGAAGATGATGACCTCTTCTTGACTGGAACCTTTAAGGAAGGCTTGGCCAAGACTAATGGATCCGGCTTCAATTTTGGAATCGATATGGACATAGTAGTGATCATCTGTAAAGGACTCAAGGTCTGAATGTTTAAGACAGAATCCCCATCTTTCTTCATAGACACTGGTAATGTAAGGGATGGCATCTGGCATATCTTCAAGTGTATAGAAATGCTTCTTCAATTCTTCCATTGAGACCCAACCCTCAAATGGTGCACAGTAGGCCAATACATGAAGGTTGTTGTTCTGAAAATCAATCAGCTTTTCACCCTTGCTGTTGGCTACGTAGGCATCATAAATATTCCATTCTGGTGGAACCTGCCAATCATAGCAGTCCATACCTGATGGATATTCTGTTACGGTTAGTGGTACATATCCATTTATGATTCCAAGAGATTCCCTCAACCCTTGGCCGGATATGCATCGATTCAATGGAAAAAGCTCATCAAAAACTTTCATGATTTCCATAATACTGCTCCCTTTTAACTGTTATTATCTATATGCCAAAAACGACTATTAATAGATTAGCATATAACATTTACTTTTACAACATGACAAATTTAAACCTATTGGGGATTTTTCCTATGAATCAATCCCTTCACAACACTGATGAGGAAGCTTAGACTCTCAACCTTAAAGGCTACAGAGATACCTATATAAACACTGGCACCTACAATGACTTGACTCATTAACATAAGTAGTGGTGACAGATTTAAAAAAGATACCAAGTAAACACATATCCCCATAATCGTTGTAATTACAACCGTAGGTAATAGGTCCTTCCACTGCTCTAAATATGAATAACCCAATAATTTTTTATTGGGATAGGCATTAAAAATACTGGATATAAATCCTGAAACTAAGGCTCCACTAGCTAGAGCATATATTCCAAAAGGGATAGTAGCAATAAGAATCACTGTTGAGTAGCTTTTCTTGATGACTTCCAGTTTAAGGAATATATCACTTCTACCTAAGGCTTTAATAGCCTGAAGATTTGTATTATGTAAGGGTAAAAGTACATATATAGCACAGGCAATCTGCAAAAAAGGTGCCGCCGGTAACCACTTGTCTGTAAGCAGCACTGATATAAGCGGTTTCGCCACCAGAGCCAGACCCGCTAACATAGGCATAATACAGAACATACTTATTCGTATAGTCTTACTAACCATCTCCTTAACCCTGCTTTTATCGTCCTGGTGGGAGGAAAGGGTCGGTAATAAGACCGATTGCAAAGTTCCATCAATGTTGGAAACAATTAACTGTGGAAATTGATTCCCCCTATTATAATAGCCCAGCATAGCCGGTGTGTAGATACGACCGATAATTAAAGCTCTTAACTCAAGAAATACCTGATTAATTAAACCGGACACTAAAAGTTTCCATCCATATGAAAAGAGTACTTTAACCCGATCAAGAGAGAATATAAACTTTGGTCTCCAATCATTTTTCATCCATAGAACACTATTGACAATGGCTTGATTGACCAATTGCTGAATCACAATTGACCACACGCCAAAGCCCATGGCAGCCGCTGCGATACCACAGATTCCTGATATAGTTATTCCACTTAAACTTGAATAGAAAAGTTTTTTGAACTGAAGGCGCCTTGCAATGTAGGCATATTGGATGGAATATAAGCCACCTAGAAATAAGGTTAGTGACAAAACACGAATAATAGGTATCAGTTGCTCATTATAATAAAATGCGGCTATAAGAGGAGCAGAAAAAAACAAAATTGCGTAGAAGAGACCCGCAACACAGACGACTAAGAAAAAAACAGATGAATAATCAATATCATCCACTTCTTTCTTCTGGATCAAGGCTGTATTAAATCCACTTTGTATAAATACATTGGAAATCTTTATAAAAACCATAACCAAAGCAATTAAGCCATAATGTTCGGGTAACAAAAGTCTGGCTAAGAATATCTGTAATATAAATTGAATACCTTGAGTACCGCCTGATTCAAGAAACTTCCATATTAGGGAGGATACAACATTTCCCCTATTAATCTTGTTTTCCATTTACGCTCCCTTTACAACTCTGTCATTTAACCCTAAAAGGTACCAGCATCATATGATAAATCCAAATCATACGATTGAAGATAAAATGTATAAACTTGGTCTGACCCATAACTTGTCTAATTTTCTTTGCATCAAAAACATGTCTTCGGTCTCGAATCAAACGGTAAAAAGTATAACCCTTCCAATAAGGTTTTACCCATTCATAACCTCTATATTTTTCAATATAAACTTTCTTAAAAAGATAATTTTGAAGAATAAATATAGTACTCATATTACTTTCCATAGATATATTATCCAAAAACCTGTACTGACCGGATTCTACGGATGTTAAGTAGACATTGTAGTGGTGGGTCAAATATATATGAAGAATATTATCACCAGTAGGATGCCAGTCCGGATTGAAACCTGGTGAGTCCATGAAAATCTGTCGATGATAAATGATTCCTGACGGCCCTCCAGGTGGATAATATAACATAAAGTCCTTTGGAGTCAATTTCATATAGACGTCCTTTTTAAGCAGCTTTTTTAAGAACCTAAGATAGTGGCTGTAGCCCATCATCTTTTTTGTTACACCGGGATAGACAACATCCTTTTGCGGTAGCATCATGGCAGCTTTTCCCGTTTTATCCAGAATCTCAACTGACTTCTCTAAAAAGTCATCTGTCAACAGGTCATCTGTACATAGGAAAACACAGTACTCACTGTCAGCCAATTCAATACACCTGTTAAAATTTCCTAGTGGTCCAATATTTTCCTTATTCCTATAATACACAATTCGTGGGTTATCATAAGATTCAATCAATTGTTGGGTCTTATTATTGGCAATCGGTTCATTATCAGAAATAATAATATTGTAATCATCATAACTTTGATTGACACATGATTTTAGCGCCTCATCCAACAGATCTTCCCTCTTGTAAGTTGGAATAACTATAGCCATCTTGTGATACTCCGGCTTTCCTAGAATCAACTCGGATTCCACATGACTATACAATTTTCTATAATTGCCCTTATCAAAAAATTTTTGACGTGAAAACTCTTTATAATCTAACATTTTGACTATACCTTTTCTGTAATATAAGTGTTGACTTTAAACTAGTTTAATCCTGCCATACCATAGCGTCCGTAGCCCGGTTCCAAATCCAGCTTTTTACGCAACTCCGACGGAGTCATAATTTCCTTCTCACTGGCTACAATAATATTTTTGATTCGCTGTAAGATGTCTTCATTTCTAGCTTTCATGGTCCTCGCCTCATCATACCAATAGTTATCTTCGATACCACACCGAACCCCATAACCGACTGCTATGGCCATTGAATTCATATTCAACTGTTCCCGTCCGACGGCTCCAAAGGATATGTAGCTGTCACTTGGAATTCCCTGCAATAAACAGCCTGCCTGAAGCAAATCAGCTTGGGCGCAGGCAATATTGCCCAGAATCACATTGGCATAATAAGGGCTTGTAATCATACCTTTTTTAATCAGGTAATTCATATAGTTTACCATGCCCAAATCAAAAATCTCCAGCTCTGGTTTAATACCCTTTTCAAGCATTTTTTTAGCCAGCCCCTGTATCATATCAGGAGTATTGGCACTTGCCACATGATTAAAGTTAAGTGAGCTCAGGGTTAGACTGGCCATATCCGGCTTACTTTCCCCCTCAAGCGCCAGGACTTCTGACCTGGTTTCCAGTACATTAAACACGCGGCCTGATGTGGACACACAGATAATTAGATCAGGAGCAAAACTTCTAATCCCTCTAATGATTTTATCATATATTTCCTTTTTATGGGAAGGACTTCCCTCTTCATCCCTGGCGTGCAGGTGAACCATAGTAATGCCAATAGCATATGCTTTTCGAACATCTTCTACAATTTCTTCGACACTGATTGGTACATAAGGCGTATCACTTTTCCTTGGAATAATACCTGTTGGAGTGAAGTTAACGATAATTTTATTCATTATAGTTTTACCTCCAGTCCCTCAGCTTCATGATAACCTATACAACGACTTGGATTTCCGACATTTTTTGAATAGGAATCTATATGCTTAATAACAACAGCCCCACCACCAATTAAAGCTTCATCCCCAATAACTTTTTTATTGAGCACTGTAGCATTAATTCCTATATAGCAGTTACTTCCAATCCGTGCATTTCCTCCAATGGTAACTTTAGGAGTAAAGACGTTTTTATCCCCTATGACAAAATCATGTCCGATATAGACCATCTGTCTAATAATATTAGAATCTCCAAGTTGTCCATTTCCACCTATGTATGCCATCTCCATTACAACATTATTGACACCCATCATAGTACCAGGTGCAACAAGGGCTTTTGGACTAATATAATTTCTCAGATTATAGCCCTTGGCCTTAACCTTTTCAACAAGTCCATCCCTATACCGCATTTTATTAAAATCAGCGGTCAAAACCAGCATATCATATTGGTCAGCAGGATGTGTTTGCTCAACTTCATCAAATGGAATAATAGGTGGGTTCATATTTATATCTTCCTCTCCTATATATTCCCGGTCTCGTACCAAACCGGCAACTTTAAAATCCTTATGACCTAAGGAGTCATAATAAACCATCTCACTAAGTTTCCTGCTTCCATACACTAGTACCTCTTTCATTTTATATCTCCTTGTTTAAATCATTCACGAGCTCTTTTGAGCGTATTTACCGTCAACAATCCCTCTTAATGATTCAATCCCCCCAGATAAATCATCTAAATCACCAAAAACTGATGATGTACCGGCTACAAAAATATCAGCACCAAGGCTTCTCATTTCACTGGCTAGCTCATAACTAACACTTCCATCAACACTGATCATGACATCTTCTCCACTGCGGTGGATCAGGTCACTTAAGGCTCCAATTTTTCGCATCGCCCCTTCTTCAATAGTCTTTCCATAGAATCCAGGTACTGTATTCATAAGTAGAATTGCATCTACTTTGTGAAGGTAAGGCTTAATAAATCTAAGATCAGTGTCTGGCATTAGGGCCAATCCACAATAGATTTTATCCCTTCTTATTTGTTCAAGAATATCATCAACATCATCTTCAATTTCATAATGAAAGGTAACCAGGTCTCCCTCTGATAGGTCCATCCTTTCAATCAATTCTCCTGGATGCTCCACCATCATATGTATATCTAAGGGTAGTCTGCTTATAGCCTTTATTTGATTAATCGCATCGATTGAAAAAGCAATATTGTTGACAAAATGACCGTCCATAATATCAATATGCAGCCAGTCCACTTCTTCTTTTTCTAGAATACTTATAGTCTTTTCCATATTCAGCCAATCACTGCACATCAGTGATGGTGATATTTGCCCTCTATTTTTTCCTTTATTCATACTCTTTTACTCCCTCAGACCCTTTTAACAATATGATTGGCAAGATGTATATCTATCTGTGATGTTAACTTAATATTATCATGACTGTCTTCAACTACATAAATCGGATAACCATAGTAACGCATTAACTCAATAGAGTTTGTACAGTCAAATTTCCCTTCTTTTATTGCTTTTTGGTGGGCATTCATCAAATCTAAAAGCCTGAATCCTTGCGGTGCTTTTGATAACATACAAGCTCTTCGATCAGGAATCTCCTTAACAAGGCCATCCTCATCAACAATAATGATTGTCTCCTGTACAAAGGCAGAAGTTGCAGATGTTCCTTTTTCTTTGACACACTCGATATTACGACTAATAATATCACCTTTGACGAAAGGTCTTACCCCATCGTTTACAAGAACAATCGTGTTTTCCTTATCTTCAGAAAAATCATAGATGGCAGCTACACCATTATAAATAGACTCTTGGCCACTAGGTCCACCACCTACAATATCAACGACTTTCTTAAAGTCTTCTTCATCGATTAGCTCCTTAAGATAATCAATCCAGTCTTCGACACATACCACAACAATGGCATCAATTTCCGGATGTTCTTCAAAAGCCAAAATAGTCCTGACAATAACAGCTTTCCCTTCAATCTCCAAAAACTGTTTTGGTAAAGGACCATTCCCCATCCGAACGCCTGTACCTCCTGCAAATAATAATGCTACATTCATTACGCTCTCCTCTAATCTCTCCTCTAGTTTATTCTATAATTTTATATTTACTCATACCCTCACTCATCAGATTTTCTTCTGAATTCACTTCTGTGTTATCCTTAAATGTAGGTACGATTTTCTTTAAGAGCCTTACCAAGTCTTCATCGTTACCGTTTTCGATGACTTGATTGACTACCTTAAATTCATCCTTCACTTTTTTATATTCTATATGGCTTGGTGCTCCAACATGTATTTTGTTGTAATTAGTATGACTGAGTCCTTCTTCTTCCATTAAAAGTTCTTCAAACAGTTTCTCACCAGGGCGAAGTCCAACAACCTCAACATCAATATCCTCGAAAGGCTTCAACCCGCTAAGTCGAATTAAATCAATTGCCAGATCATAAATTCTGACAGGTTCACCCATATCCAGAACAAAAATCTCTCCACCTTTAGCAATTGAGCCAGCTTGAATAACCAACTGGGCTGCTTCAGGGATGGTCATAAAATACCGAATAATATCCTTATGGGTTACGGTAACCGGACCTCCGTCCTTAATTTGATTTTTAAACAAGGGAATTACAGATCCATTGCTACCCAATACATTTCCAAATCTGACCGCAGCAAATTTAGTCTTTGTATGATTGGCAGACAAGCCTTGAATGACCATCTCGCACATCCGTTTACTAGTTCCCATAACATTCGTGGGATTAACAGCCTTATCAGTAGATATAAGAACAAACCGCTCAACTTCATACTCTGCAGCAGCTTCAGCAACATTCATGGTTCCAAAAGAGTTGTTTTTCACAGCTTCTTTTGGTGAACGCTCCATTAAAGGAACATGTTTATGAGCGGCAGCGTGAAAAATAACCTGAGGTCTTTCTCTTTCGATAATCCTGAAAATATTACTTCTATCTCGTACGGAAGCTATAATAACCTTCAACTCCAAGTCCCTGTTATCTTTAAGCAGTTCTTTCTGAATCAGGTAAGCATTTTTTTCATTCACATCCAGAATAATCAGTTCCTTAGGTTCAAAACGGACAATCTGCCTACATAATTCAGAGCCTATGGAACCACCGCCACCGGTTACCATAACCCTTCTACTCTCAATATAACCGGCAATTTCAGACACATTCAAGTCTACTGGATCCCTACCTAACAAGTCTTCAATTTCAACTTCTCTAATCCTGTTCATGGACACCTTTCCGTCCATTATTTCCCGAACACCCGGTAAAATCCTTACCCTTGCCTCTGTCCGTTTACATTCATCCAGTATTCTTTTGACATCTTCCTTACTCACCGTTGGTATAGCTAGAATAATCTCATTGACATGGAGTCGCTTACTGATACTGACAATATCAAATCGATTACCCAATATTTTAGTTCCGGCTATTTTTGTATTGTATTTTGTTGGATCATCATCAATAAAACCAACCAAAACACCATGCACATCTGGATGATTCTTTATTTCAGTAGCTATCAAGGTAGCAGTAGATCCTGTTCCAATAATCAGTATCCTGCTGTCATAATCCTGTCTAACTATTGATTGACGTTTACTAACCCTACGAAGAACCCGGTATACAAAACGGAATCCCCCAATAAATGTTACCTCCAAAACAAAAACGAAAAAATATACTCCAAAATAAAGCTTTAGCCCACCTAAGAGCATAACGGATATACCAAACACATTTCCCAGAAAAACGGCTGAAACAACTTTAATTAATTCTTCAATAGATGCATAGGACCACATACTGTTATACAATTGAAAATATGCGTTGATGGATATTTTTGCAAGTGTTATGATACCTACCAATAGATAAAACCCTTCAATATAGCTCCAGGGAAAAGCACCCTCAAAGTGTATAAAGAAGGCCACAATAAAGGACAAATTTATCAATAATATATCCATGACAATTAAGAATATTCGGCGAATATTTAATGGATTCATACTATTTCACCTCTTTGTATTTTTGATGTTTAACTCTATACTTTTCAAAACTGGTAATCTTTTCTCCAATACTGTCAGGCAATAGCTCCCTGGTAATACTTGGATTAATATTGATTAGACTTGTTCCATATCCATTTTCGTCTCCATTCACGATTGATGCTTCCAACTTGCTTAACTCCTGCTGAAGTATATCATAATCAACCAAATAAAGTTTAGACTTATAGACATGGTCAATAGATGTTGATTTAAGACTTTCATACTTGTCTGGCCTTTCATAAGATAATTTTTCATTAGGTTTAAGGCCGTTAACTCTCAATTCAACATCCTCATGGGGTTTCAAACCACACATTTCGATTAATTCATAAGCAAGATTATATAATTTCGTCGGCTCTTTCATATCAATGGTAAAAATCTCGTTGCCTTTTGACAACAGAGTACATTCAATGATGACTTTCACGGCCTCACTTATAGAAATATAGTCTCTTTCCACGTCTTTATGAGCAATATATAAGGGCTCCCCTTCTTTAATATGCTCAAGAAAATCAGAAACAATTGAGTACTCTTTTCCCAGAACTTGTCCCAAACGAATTGATGTATACTTGGTATTGTAATTCGAATGGTTCAAACCATCGATAATCATCTCATTAATTTTACAGGTTCCCCCGATCATGCTGGCTTCATCATAGACAAGATTACTGGATATATAATATAACTCCTTAATATGCATAGCTGCAGCTGCTTCAACAACATTTCTATGTCCAATGACATTATTATAAACAGCTTCTTCAGGATTTGACTCTAATAAGCTTTCATCCGTATAACCTGCACATTGATATACTATATCCGGTTGGCTTACCTCCATGATGTCTAGAATGTTTTTCTTATCTTTCATTGATGCAATGATCATATCCACTTCAACATTTGGATAATAAGCAATCAACTCATTTTGAAGATCATAAATCCTGTTTTCATAGATATCTACAAGGGTAAGTTTTCTTATTCCAAACTCACATAATTTACGGCTAAGTTCAGCACCAATCTGTCCCCCACCAACTATCAAAACACTTTTGTCCTCATAATAAATATTGGTTTTTTCTTCATCTAATTCCAAAGTTTTATGGTCTAAAAGTTCATCAATACCAAATTCCTGTAGGTTACTGAGCGACACCTGTCCATCAATTACTTCACGTACTCCAGGTATGATCTGAACATTAGCCTGAGCACGTTTACAGTCCTTAATAATCTCTTTTATCTTCTTTTTACTTGCAGTAGGTAGAGCTATAATGACTTCTTTGACACCATACCTTTGTACAATAGCTTCAATGTCATGGACTTCTCCAATAATCCTAACACCGGAAACAGACCGATTCACACGAGACCGATCTAATTCAACAAACCCAATAAGATGGCCATGGGTATCCGGATGCTCCCGAATCTCCTTTGCAATCATAGAAGCTGTTGCCCCACTACCAACAATAATTAGATTCTTCTTTAGTTTTAGTCTTACGATGGACTGGTGTAAACGAAAACGTCGTAGGATACGATAGGAAAACCTTATGGAAGCAATACCTGCCACCTCAAGAATATAGGCAAAAAAGAGTATCCCAAAATAAAGATTCATACCTGTTGTCTTAAAATATACGATTTCAATAACAAACCCAACCGTAACAGCTCCAACAACATCCACCAATTCTTCAATAGATGCAAATTCAAGTATACTGTTATACAATTTGAACTGATTATAGATTAGAATTTTAGCAAGTGTCAGAATCACAGACAAAGAAATATAGTTCAATAATAAGTCAAAAGGAGGCTTACCCTCATAGTGCAAATAAAGAACCAATAGAAATGTTATATTTATCATAAGTACATCAAAGATATACAAAAAAACCTTACGCATTTTTTTATCCATAAGAATTCACCTCACAACATTGTTGTAATAAGTACATATTTATAGTCTCATCCCTTTATAATATATCTCACTATATCCTCATAAGCTTATATCTTTCTTCTTATAAGGATACCATACTTTAGTACTAATTTCCACCCATATGCCCTAGCCATGACCTCTAACCCGCCTATAGCAAGGATTTAAGTTTTTACCTATAAATCTTTTTTATCTTTTTCTTTAAATTGTTATAGGATATCAATACCATAAAATAAAATCTAATTCCAAACCACCTTATACTCAAACTTCTAGCCAGGTTCTTAATACCTATAGGATGCTTAATGAAGTAGCTTGAGATAATAACCTCTTGAATGTCTTTGGTAAAAGCTTTATCAATATATGCAGCACTTTTAATAGCCTGATAACATTCAAGAATAAGCCTATCCATCATCCTCTTTTTAAGGACAGGATTTGAAATGGATTCCTGCTTATCAAACCATTCTTCACATAAGTCGATAAGCATCTTCCAGCGACTAAAATCCGGAGCATAGGTAATGGATCCCATTCGGTGAGCCCTATAATGATAATAGACCCTAGCAAACAGATCAAAAGAATTGGCAGCTAATAAAACCTTGTAGGTCCACTCCACATCTTCATGGAGTATACCAGGTCGAAAATCCAATTGGTTTTTTCTTAGAAAATCAGTCCTGTAAACATGTTCCCAAACGGTCATTCCGTTATATGGACTTTTCAGGAACTTAATTAAAGTCATCTCACAAGAATCCGACTTACTAAAGACATCTTCAAGCTCATGAGAACGCCTTTCATACAAGTCACCATATTCATAAAAGAAGCCGTTTCCCAGAATCACATCCGCCTTACCTATAGTAATTTTATCCAGATCAACCAGAATGTTTCTCTCCCAAAAATCATCAGAATCCAGGAATATGATGTATTCGCCTTTTGCTTCTTTAATACCTATATTCCTTGCAATGCAAAGGCCTTCATTTTCTTTATTGATTAATCGAATGATTCCAGGATATGCCTCTGTATATTTTTTGCATATCTCAGCACTGCGATCACTGGATCCATCATTAATCAATACCACCTCATAATTGTTGTACTCATCACTCATAACACTGTTTAAACATTCTTCCAAATATTCTTCAACGTTATAAATTGGCACAATAATACTAAATTTCACATTCATAACAACCTAACTTTCAGAAGGCACTTTGCCCCTCAATCCTTTAACAGTCTCTAACAAAAAATAATAAGCATCTACTTTAAATACAATTGACAGACCAAGATAGGTCGACCCACCAACCAATACCTGTGTAAGCAAAATATACAAAGGTTTCCAGTCAAGATAGATAATCGGATACACAAGCAAACCCATAGCTAATGATAATACAATCGATGGCAATATGTCACGTATTTGTTCTAAATAATGATAATTCAAAAGTTTTTTATTTGGATACGCATTCATGTAGCTGGTAATTATACCTGCAAAAACCCCACCTATGGCCAGTACATATATACCAAAAGGAATCGTTATGGCAAGTATGACAACCTCAAGAAGTTTTTTAATAATTTCAAGTTTGAGAAATATATCACTCCTCCCCAATGCTTTAATCGCTTGGAGATTCGTATTATGTATAGGTATGAACGCATAATACACAACTAATATTTGAAGAAATGGAACTGCAGGCAACCACTTGTCAGTAAGAAGAACTTTGACCATAGGCTCTGCCGTAACAGCAAGACCCATCATTAGAGGGAGAACACAATATGCGCTAATACTGATTGTTCTCTTCACCATTTGTTTAACTCTTTCCATATCATCTTGATAGGCCGACAAAGTCGGTAACAAAACAGACTGTAGTGCTCCGTCAATATTAAAAACAATTAATTTTGGAAATTGATTTCCACGATTATAGTAACCAAGCATGGCGGATGAGTATAAACGACCAATAATCAAAGTCCTGATTTCCAAAAAAAGGGAATTCAACATGGATGAAGCAAGAAGTTTCCAACCATAGTCGAAAAGTTCCTTCACACGACTGATTGAAAAAATCAGTTTAGGTCGCCAGTCTATGGCGAACCACAACATAAGTGTAACTAAAGTCCGGTTAACAATCTGCTGGATAACAATAGCCCAAACACCAAGGCCAAGGTAGGCAGCTGTAATACCACATACACCTGAGATGATGACAGCACCAAAACTGGAAAAGAACAACTTCTTAAATTCCATGTTTCTCGCAATATATGCATTTTGAACTAAGGTTATGGAACCAATAATCAAAGTGACGGATAAGATTCGAATGACTTGCGTCATCTCAGATTCATGGTAGAAGTCTGCCACAAAGGGGGCTACAAAGAATAAAACTAGATAACAGATAGTAGATACAATCAGACTCAAATAGAAAACTGAAGAGTAATCAGCATCATCAATAACTTTTTTCTGTACAAGAGCATTGTTAAATCCACTTTGGATAAACACATTACCCAATGTTATAAATACCATGACCAAAGCTATTAAACCATAGTGTTCTGGCAGCAATAATCTGGCTAAAACAATTTGAATGATAAATTGAGTCCCCTGGGTACCTCCATATTCGAGAAATTTCCAAATCATGGAGGTTAGTACGCTTCTTCTATTTATTTTAATTTCCATAAATCTCTCCGTAATTTCATTCCGGTATTCTTCTGGTCTAGACTAGGTCAATACAATGAATATGCCTAATTTTCAAAATCAAAGCTACTCACTTGAACAATGCCTTCGTTATCGTAAATTATTTTATCTAAATTCTTAAATCTTTCCCAAAAAGGAATATCCATAAAAATAATCTCTTCAATCAATTGGCTTCCTTCACATTGGTCGACCCTGTACACATACTCCTCAATACCCTTGACCTTCAACTTCTTAATTGTAGTCGGACTGGTCAAATTATCATAGTGTATGCTTGCAAACTTAGTATTAACAATCGTTAGCTCATCGATCACAACCTCTTCAATAGTATCATTATCAGAAAATCGTCGAATAACAATCCCCCATTGATTTGTTGTAGCCTCTTCCGCGTACTCAAGATAAACATTTTCTATATGAACGAATTTGGCATCCCATATACCAAGTCCTGACCTGGTGTTGCTACCTGCCATAAGATTTTCACCAACGATATCTTCAATTTCCACTTGGGGTAAATCAATGTTTGATGTTGATTGAATATGAACCGTAGAGTTACACGTATCAAAGGTTAATAAACGGGCTTTATGACTGCCTCTTCTATAATCAATACCTATATTACAATTGTATGCATGAAAGGATTCTATATCTGTATTATAACCATCGATATAAAAGACTTGATCACCTACAAGTGCATCCCGACTAGCCATGACATGCTTAAAATCACAGTTACTCAAACTATCATTGATAATATAAACATCTGATGAATTATCACTACCATAATTATTTTCCAGATATAACTGATTAAAAGTAAAGTCCTTTGTGTTCTTGGATATCACAATGCCATGAAACCCTGTATTCACTACTTTCAGATTTTCAAAGTCAAGTTCTTGACCATTTTCTGCCCAGAGGCCAATACAACTCACATCAGGGCTAATATTTTGTTTGTTGCCGTCAATCACTAAGTTCTTGATTTTCAGTCTAGTATTATTCAAGATACAGATAAGGGAGTTCCCTACATAGATATCATTGGGGCGCTGTTCTCTGTATCCCCAGCCTTCAAAATCATCTGCAAAAAGAAAGGTCGTAGAATTAAAATCAATAACCTTATCTTCAAGGTTTTGTATAATAATCGGACCGTCAAAAACTACTTCTCGACTGTAGGGAAATGTAATGAATCGACTACCACATGATTCGATAAACTGATTGAGTTCGCTGGAGGAATTAATCCTTCCTTCGCTTACATAAGCATCAGGTACTCTAACAGCAAGAGGCACCAACGGCTCAACTTCAATTTCATCAGCACCTTCTTTAGAATTTATATCTGTCACTTCAGTCACTTGTTCATCTAGATTGTCACCTTTATTGACTTGACTGGCTATATCATTAGAACTGGATTCTTCATTTTCAGTTTCTTTAGAGTTATTAACAAATGAGATACTGATGCCAAGGCTTATCGCCATAACACTAAGGTATAGCACAATTTTTCTATTTTTTGAAAGCCACATAGAATCTTTCCCTCTTAAGTCCTAGATGATAATACTTTTTATTATCCGTTTCATTATATCATATATCAAAAGAAAAAGTTATACAACTTAGCAATTAAAAACCGGTCAATAAATTTACATTCATTGACCGGTCCTTTGCATTTGTTTTAATTACGATTATTGAGCAGTTGTATATTCAATGACTCCACTGTCATCTTTCAATGAATATGATGTAGAGTTAACATTATAGATAGTTTGTGTTGCACTAACATTATAAGTTCTGAACAAAACGCCTGCTTGTGGATCAGCTGTCAAACCATCGATGACAACTGTTTCATCCAAGTTCTCATAATAAACTGTTGCAAGTTTTGAATTTTTGATTGTCAGGTCTTTAAAGTATACATTTGAAATTGAGTGATCAGTAGTGAATCTTCTGATAACAAGTCCAAATAAACTATTGCTTGCATTTTCGTCATATTCCAATGTAATATTTTCGAAATGTGTTCTACCTGCACTCCAGATTCCCATTCCTGCTCTTGTATTTGTTCCGGCTTGTAAATCTGTTGCTACTAGATTTATTACCGTTACGTCTGCAAGGTCAGTATTTGTGGTTGTTTGTACTCTAACCGCTGAATCAACGTGTTCAAAAACGATGTCACTTGCAAAGTGTTTTCCTTTTCTATAATCCAAACCGATACTAACATTATGTGCATAATAATTAGTAATTGTTGTATTATATCCATGAATGTAGAATACTTGATCTCCACCAAGTTCAGTTCTACCTGCAGTTACATTATTAAATGAAGCTGAATCAGTTGCGCTGTTAGATACATAAATATCTGAGGAGTTATCTCCACTAAAGTTATCAAACAAATTCAGTCCTTCAAACTCAAGATTAACTGTATTCTTACTAATAACTAGTCCATGGAAATTGACATCAGTTACATCAGTGTCGTAGAAAGAAACATTGTTTGCATTTTCAATCCAAGCACCTGTAACACTAACTGTTGTCAATACGTTAGGTCTGTTACCATTAATTTTCAATCTGTAAATATCAACATTGTCAAGATCAACAATACCCATAATTGCATTTCCTACATATACGGAACCAACTGATCTGTTATCCCAACCTGTATAACCATTCTCAACAGTAAATGTAGCATAATTGAAATCAATAACTGAATCGCTTATGTTTCTTACTGCAAGTACTTGGTCAACAACATAAGTTTTGTTAGCTGGGAAAACGATTGTTTTTCCACTAGTATTAGAAAGGAACGCTGATAATTCAGATGTTAAAGTCAGTTCCTCAGGAACATAAACATTTGTATCTTCAACTACTGGTTCTTCTTCCACTACCGGTTCTTCTACTACCGGCTCTTCTACTACTACTGGCTCTTCCACTACTGGTTCTTCCACTACTGGCTCTTCCACTACTGGTTCTTCCACTACTGGCTCTTCCACTACTGGCTCTTCCACTACTGGTTCTTCCACTACTGGTTCTTCCACTACTGGTTCTTCCACTACTGGTTCTTCCACTACTGGCTCTTCCACTACTGGTTCTTCCACTACTGGTTCTTCCACTACTGGTTCTTCCACTACTGGTTCTTCCACTACTGGTTCTTCCACTACTGGTTCTTCCACTACTGGCTCTTCCACTACTGGCTCTTCCACTACTGGTTCTTCCACTACTGGCTCTTCCACTACTGGCTCTTCCACTACTGGCTCTTCCACTACTGGCTCTTCCACTACTGGCTCTTCCACTACTGGCTCTTCCACTACTGGCTCTTCCACTACTGGCTCTTCCACTACTGGCTCTTCCACTACTGGCTCTTCCACTACTGGTTCTTCCACTACTGGTTCTTCCACTACTGGTTCTGGAGCTGGTGTTGGAATTGGTGTTGGTGTTGGTGAAGGAATATATGTTATAGGTTCTTCTACAGGTTCTTCAATAACTTCTTCGTCAATAACTTCTTCAACTATTTCTTCAACTGGTTGAACTGCCTTTAAAACTTCTTCATCAGCAATTAATTCAGTTTCCATAACAGCTTCAGCTACAACGATTTCTTCTTCAACTAACTTGACGATTAATGGTTTTTGCTCAATTTTGGTAGGTGTCTTAAGTGTAGCAAATGAATACTTCGCTACTGCACCTCGGTTAAGCTTATTAACTGGTCTGCTGGTCTCATCCGCTAAACCAATTGAATAAGCGGTTTCTTTTACAGTTGACCATTCAAAATCACCTTCTTGATCGCTATATCCAAGCGATCTCATCATATAAGTTAAGTATGAACGTTCGTCGATAGGTTTGCTTGAACCAAATTTAGTTGTGCTGATACCATTGGTTAAACCATTGATATAAGCATATTCAACATATGGTTCTGCCCATCCAGGAACGTCAGTAAACTTATAAGATACGGTAGTTGTGGATAATGCCTCTATTTCTTTACCAGACAATCTCAACATCATAACGAGTGCTTCAATCCTGGTCATGTCCCTATCTAATTCGTAACCTGAGTCAGTACCATTGAATAAACCCATGGCATCTAATTGCTCAGCGTACACTTGCGAATCATCTAGTTCTTGTGCTTTAGCATGAGTTGTTCCTACAGAACTAATAGCTAAAACTGTTATCAGTAAATAAACTAATTTTTTCATTATTTAATCTCCTTTGGTAACTGGCTGCCATTTTACAGGCCCTATAGTTTTGCGTCCCAGCCTTTCGACTGGTTTGCTATTAAAACGGGAGTTTAGATAATACTTTGCTAATGAAAAATAGCTTGATAACTTCTGTGGTAACTGGCTACCATTTTACAGGCCCTATAGTTTTGCGTCCCAGCCTTTCGACTGGTTTGCTATTATCAATGAAGTATTTCTAAACAAATGTGTCTGCGATCTCTCGCCCTCAAGCATTAAAATCAACTGTATTAAGTTTTAGTAGAATTTGATTGAATTTTCAAAGTAGTATCTGGTGGAAGGACATTATAGCTACCTAATTACTCATCCAATTTATCTACACTTGGATAGTAACACTAAATTGTGTCCATATTATGACCTTACTTTATATGAAGTGTTAAAAAGGGGTTCAAACCCATAAAAATAGTTCTAAAGTCTTATATTTCAAGACCTTAGAACCTTTAACTTCAAGTGAATCCGATGATAAATATGAAGTATTTTTGCACCAATTTTATAGCCAAAAACCGAATATAATCTATATATTATTGTATTTTTTACCCCTGAAGGATACTTAATAATATAAGTAGAGTCTTTAATCAGCGGAAGAACTCTATTCAATCGTTCTTTATCGAACCTATGAATAACAGATACTTTCCGGATAAACTGTTTAGCGAAGAAAGTACACAATATTCTTTCCTCATCTTGTGTCACTTTCAAATCACCCTGTATATAATCAAACCATTTCTTCGCCATTGCAAGTTCACCCTGATATAAACCAAAATTAAACTTTGTTGTGGCTGAACCCTGACGAAAAATCCGGTAAACACACATGGACTCATCAATAACCGCCAACCTACACTCTTGTATCAATACCTTAAATACAAAATCCAAGTCCTCAGAACCTACTTGCCCTTGGGTAAAATATAAATCATGCGCCTCAATAAATTCACGACGAAAAATATGGGCAAATACATTCCAAACCAGCTCATCATACTGAATCAACTTACAAAGATTATCCAAACTCTTGGCTGTTCTATCGAAATGTCTATATGAAACTGGATCCTTTAAATAAGTTCCATCATCTTTGATAACATCAAGCCTTCCCAAGAGCACCTCAAGATCCGGATGCTCATCAATCACCTTGGAGAACCTGCCAAGACTACCATCTTTCAAATAATCATCACCATCTATAAAGCAGATAAAATCGCCTTTTGCAGCCTTCATCCCCATATTTCTGGTATCAGATACACCACTGTTTTCTTTTTCAATCACACGAATACGTGAATCTCGATCACTAAAAGACTTACAGATATCTAAACTTCCATCTGGGGATCCGTCAACAACCAATATCAATTCATAATCATCAAAGGTTTGCTTTAAGACACTTTCAATACAGGTACTAATATATTTTTCAACGTTATATATAGGAACAATAATACTAAATCTCATGTTTTCTACTGTGAAATTGAGGATACAATATCACGTTATCCTTTCTTTATGATTAGACCTATCTTGATTTTTAAGTCTGATATTTAAGAGTATGATTGAGACAATAATTGCATTCCAGAAGAATCGTTTATTGATAGTATCAAGAAACAAAGAAGGCATCAATCCCATAATCAATATAAAATCCGGAAGAAAATACCTTAACCGCAATGACTTCAACCCAACATATATCACTGGAGAGAATAAAAACAGAAAGCCTAATATCCCTCCATCGGCCAGCTCAGATATATAGGTATTATGAACAACACGATAGATGTCATTATATCCCCAATATTTACCCCAGCCACCACCAATAAGCGGATTCTTAATAAAGATTTCAATAGCATTACTCCATAACATGGTTCTTTCTGATCCACCCTCATACCCACCAAATCCAAAGAGCCTCTCAAAAATTGCCTCAGGCAAAAAGCTTTGCCCTACCAATAAGGCAACTCCTCCAAATATCCCTAGTACTATAAACATCTTAATAGATTGAGTAGAAAAAAGCTTAGGGTCGTTATGCATAAAAAGTATGGCAAATACAGCCAATGCTGCTAACGAAACGATTCCACCTCTTGATCCTGTTAAAAACATACCATAAATGTTAACCAGTATAACACCTAAAAGGAAGAGCTTTTGTAATTTATTATTCTCTTTATAATATAACTTGTATATTGCAATTGCGACACCAATGATTAAAAATGCTGACTGATTATTTGGATCCATTTGAGCCCCCATCAAGGTTATAACCAATCGGGAGTCTGCTTTTCCTAAAAAGGGCTGGCTAAAGAACAAACTTAGAATACCCAATGCAAAACTGGAATATAATTGGGTTTCAATAATTATTTTTTCATAGGCAGGTTCCAAGGTCACTGCAGATGTAACAATAAAAAACATCACCATAGCCGTTAAGGTTAACAAATGTAGTTGAACGATATCATTAAACCCTACCCAATATATAGATACCAGTTTTAACATCAACCATAGAATCATAGATACATGATACCATCGGATGCTCACAGACCTGTGTGATGCAATGGTCAGCACTATAACAAGAAAAATCAAATACTTTCCATATGAACTTAGTATTGTATTGATATACGGTTCAAAAAAGCAATAAAACAAATAAAGACCAAAGAAGAACTGAGTTATTTTTTTTAATAAGTCATTATAAGTTTTTATAGTTTTAGTCATGTCTCCCCCTTAAATGATAGAACTCATCTATCACATAATTAAGTCCTGTAATTTCTTCATATATTTATCTTTTGAATAGTTTTCTTCATAATACTCTCGACTATTGTTACCCAGTTTCAATTGTAATTCCGGATCATGGGAAAGGCTAAGAATATTTGCTGCCAAACCATCCACATCCTCGGCTTCAGAACACAATCCACAATTAGCATCTTCAATAGTATATTTAGTCTCACCATTGATAGAACCGATAATTGGCTTTCCGGCAGCCATATAAGTCTGAACCTTTCCTGGCATCGTGTATGAAATCGATTTATTGTCCTTTAAAATAACCAAAAATGCATTGGCCACATCATAAAACCTAGGCATATCTTCAAGGGGATAACGACCATAAAAAATCACATTATCTAAACCATGTCCTTTTGCCATATTCTCTATCTTCAATCTGGCAGAACCGTCTCCAACAATATGAATCTTGATATGATCATGTTCTTTCAAAAGCTTTGCTGCGTCAATTAGTGTTTCAAGTCCCTGCATTTCCCCTATATTACCTGCAAAAACCACATCAAAACTCTCATAATCTGCTTTTTTTATATGGTCAAAAATCTTCTCTGCATATATAGGCAGATGATAGATATCTCTATTATATCCAATCACATCATGAAAATACATTTTGAATTGATTGGAACTAACCAAAAGCTTATCGCTTCTTTTGTATATCCACCGGCTTAATTTAAGAACCATTGAGTAGAAAACACCTTTATTCTCAATACCACCGGAAACAATACTTTCAGGCCATAAATCAAAACTGTATAGAATCATAGGAATCTTCTTCTTTTGTTTAAGTATGATTCCGGGTATAGCCATTGTAATCGGAGATAGTTGATAAACAATAACCTTATCAAAGTTCTCTTTTAACAACAAAACCTTTAGTGTAGCACTAATAGCGAAAGTCAGATAATTTAAAGATAATGAAATGTTATTACTTCCCCTGGCAATAAGCCAACTGCGTATAACTGTAACCCCATTTATGACTTCTTTACGTTTTTCAGGCTTTTTATACTCTTTACTAATAACGCCTGAGGGATAATTGGGCAGACCGGTTAATACGGTAATATCATGCCCTTCCCTTACCAGTTCCTCACAAATATCATTGATCTTAAATTGATCCGGATAATAATATTGGCATACGAATAAGAGTTTCATTCTAGGCACCTTCTTTTATTCCTTTTTTGCTTATAACGCTAAACGCAGTTAAAAAAAGTATTTTCAGATCAAACCAAAAACCAAGTTTTTCCAGATATTCATGGTCATATTTTACTTTTTCTTTTATGGGTAATTCATCGCGACCATTTATCTGTGCCCACCCAGTGACACCTGGAAGTATATCATTAACTCCAAAGTGATCTCTTTGCTCAATCAAATCATATTGATTCCATAAAGCTGGCCTTGGTCCAACCAATGACATTTCACCTTTCAAAACATTAATCAACTGTGGCAATTCATCCAAACTTGATTTCCTGAGGAACCGCCCTATAGTAGTAATCCATTGGTCAGGATTTTGCAGCAAGTGGGTTGGTGTGTCCTTAGGAGTATCAATTCTCATCGTTCGAAACTTAAGAATCATAAAATGAGCTTTATCCTTACCAACTCTTTTTTGCTTAAACAATATTGGTCCTTTTGAGTCTAGCTTAATTCCCAGGATAATGACAATATACACAGGTAACAAAATGACCATACCTATAGATGTTATGACTATATCCATTAATCGTTTGATTTTTATATACATATTATTCCTCTTATGAAGTACCTACTTAGACCGAAAACGTCTCAAATAGAGCTTCCCATTGCTTCACGATATATGATTGACTAAACTTCTCACTGTTTTCTACACATTTCTTTGACATTTTAACCCTAATTTCCTGGTCATCAATTAACTTTTGTATATAACCAGACATATCATCAACATTAAATGCTTCTATTAAAAAGCCACTGTCTCCATGATCAATGATTTCATTTGGTCCTGTTTTTATATCGAAACTAACCATAGGCAACCCTAAGGATGTAGCTTCTAGCAAAACCATTGGAAATCCCTCATATCTTGATGTCATTACCAGGAAAGAATACGCTGTGTAAAGCTCATAAATATTGCTCACTTGGCCTTTTAGAACAAGGCGGTCACTGAGTTTGTTTGCATCTATTTGAGTCTTTACAGATTCAAAGTCTTCACCATCTCCATAAATATCCCAGGTCCAATCAGGATTATCACTTAAAACCTTCTTAGCCACCTCAATTAAGGCTGGGTAGTTCTTTTGGTATGTTAGTCTACCAACACTCATTATCTTCCTGCTATGACTGTCATATGGACTTCTTAAGGCTATTAATCTCGGATCGACCGGATTATATATTTGATACAAATGATCCAGGGCATATTTTTTATTGAGATTTTCCTGGTCTGATTTTGTTAACACAACCATGGCATCACATCTTTTAATCCCAAAGTCCCTGGCTTTAGCCTGGAATTTATGGTCACTTGTAATGTTCATATTACTGTGTTCCCAACCAATACATTTGGTCTTCGTCAATCCGCTTCCAAGAATGGCCAAAGGAAAATACAGTGCTCCACAGGCTATCAGTATATCAATTTGATTAACTTTTAAATATTTCCTCAAACGGAAAGGTCCACCACTAAGAATAGCTTTTGTCATGGTCATATGATGGTCTAAAAGATAATCTTGCCTAACCCTTTGATCCAAGTCATAAATATTTGGCTCACTTTTTTTATTGTAGCTTAATGTGAAAATTTCATGTTTTTCACACATTTCATTTACCAGTAAAGAGGTGACTCTACCAATACCACCATTGGCAGTGAACCCTCCTAAAAGGAAACATATTCTCATATAATCGCTCTCCCTATTACAGCTTATACCTATTTCTGCCAGGTTGTAATATTAACTATTTTTGCATAACTCTGTATAATTTTAACTACTTTAATACTTACATTCTCATCTGAGTAATCAAGGGCTTTTTCAACCGGTTCATTATTTTCACGCATTTGCACTGCAAGTTCAAGACCTTGCATGACATCCTCACTCTTTATACCACCAATAACAATTGTTCCTTTATCCAGTACTTCCGGTCTTTCAGTAGATGTTCTGATTAAAACACCTGCGAAGTCCAACATGGCTGATTCCTCTGATAGGGTTCCTGAATCTGATAAGACACAAAAACTATTTAACTGTAGTTGGTTATAATCATGATATCCAAAAGGCTTTAAGTTTTGAACCAAAGGATGAAATTTAAAATTTCGTTTTTCAATAAACTTCATACTTCTAGGATGTGTCGAATAAATAACCGGATACTGATAATACTCAGCAATCTCATTAATACTAGTCATAAGACTAATAAAATTTTCTTCATTATCAATGTTTTCTTCTCTATGAGCTGAAACAAGTATATATTTACCTTTTTCCAGATTTAATCGTTCAAGGACATCACTGGTGATAATCCGGTCATATGAACTTTTAATAACTTCACTCATTGGTGAGCCGGTTACAAAAATTGTCTTACCATCTATACCTTCTGACAGAAGATAACGTCTCGAATGCTCCGTGTATGGTAGATTAATATCTGAAATATGATCGACAATTTTTCTATTAATCATTTCCGATACATTCCAGTCCCAACAACGATTACCTGCTTCCATATGAAAGATTGGTATCTTCAATCGTTTAGCAGCAATTGCACTAAGGGCAGAGTTTGTATCACCCAATATAAGAAGTGCATCTGGTCTTTCTTTTTCAAGGATTTCATAACTTTTAGCAATAATATTGCCTATTGTCTCACCAAGGTGATTGCCAACACTATCCAAATAGTAATTTGGTTCCCTCAATTCCAAATCTTCGAAGAACACCTTATTAAGGGTATAATCCCAGTTTTGTCCCGTATGTATAAGCAAATGATCAAAATACTTGTCACATGCCTTAATAACTTCCGAAAGTCTAATAATTTCAGGCCTGGTACCAATAATCGTAGCAACTTTTAGCTTATTCAACGTCTATACCTCCAAGTAAAATGTGTCTGGATTTTCTGGGTCGAACTTTTCGTTAGCCCACATAATAGTAATCAAATCATTACTTCCGATGTTTTGAATAGAATGGGTATATCCTGTAGGAATATCAACAACTTCTATTTTTTCATCAGATGTATAATACTCGATTACTTTATCTGTAAGGACTTGCCTAAACTTAATTAAAGCTTTCCCCTGGACAACGATAAACTTCTCATTCTTTGAATGATGCCAGTGATTTCCTTTAGTAATGCCAGGTTTCGTAATATTGACCGATACTTGACCCCGATCATCACTTTTCAACATTTCCGTAAATGACCCCCGTTGATCGGTATGCATCTCCAAGGGATAAGAAAACTGACCTTCAGGAAGATAACTAAGATAGGTGCTGTATAATTTTTTATAGAGTTCTTCCCCACAATTGGGAATTTCCAGATTTTCACGAGATAATTTAAATGATTGAATGACCTCTGCCAATTCTCCTAAACTAATTTGATAATTGATATCTACAGAATAAATTTTATCCTCGTATATAGTATTCTCTTCTAAAAGACCTGTGAAGGTTGTCAATACATCATCGATATAACAAAGCGTCAATACATGGCCAGGATCATTGATTTGTATACTTAATCCATGAGCAATATTATGGCAGAATGTGGATACAACTGAATTATAATTAGGCTTTGACCACTTTCCAAAAAGATTTGGCAATCTAAACACATAGACCTTTGACTTATTTCTCCTGCCGTACTCTCTCAGAAGATTTTCGCCCTCTAATTTACTTTTTCCATATGGATTATCTAGTTCAGCTTGAATCGATGAGCTTAAGACTATGGGAACAAAATTTTTCTCTTCCTCAAATATTCCTAAAATTTCCTCTAATAGGGTCACATTACCCTTCCTAAAATCTTCAGTTTTCTCAGGCCTATTGACCCCGGCTAAATGAAACATAAAATCACACGATTGTATATAACCTCTTAATTCTTCAAGAGAAGTATCCACATCATATCTGTATACACTATATCCATTATTCTCAAGTTCAAGACATAAATTCTTACCAACAAATCCATTGGAACCAGTGACTAAAATATTCATTTTATTCCCATCCTTCCAATTCTCTTTGTACATAATCAAGATTTAGAAGAACTTCCTTAACCTCGTCAATATTAAGTATTCTTGTATTGTGAGAATTATATTCTTGTTCAGTTGATAATTCCTCGGTCCCTTCTATAAAGTATTTGTCATAGTTCAAATCCCTTTTATCAGCTGGAACCCGATAAAAACCGCCCATATCAATCGATCCAATATATTCCTCTTTAGTTAATAGGGTTTCAAACAATTTCTCACCATGTCTTGTTCCAATAATTTTTGTTTCACCCTTGTAGTTAAAGATCTCTTTAATAGCCTGTGCAAGGATACCAATTGTACAAGATGGTGCCTTTTGAACAATAATATCTCCCGAATCAGCATTTTGGAATGCAAAAACAACCAATTCCACTGCATCTTTCAAATCCATTAGGAACCGTGTCATTTCTGGATTTGTTATAGTAATTGGTTGGTTATTCTTTATTTGTTCAATAAACAGAGGGATGACAGAGCCACGTGAAGCCATAACATTACCGTATCTGGTTCCACATATCAGCGTTTTGTCTGGTGAGATTGTTTTAGATTTTGCAATAAAAATCTTTTCCATTAATGCTTTAGATATTCCCATAGCATTAATCGGGTATGCAGCTTTATCCGTTGAAAGGCATATAACCTTCTTGACCCCACTGCTAACAGCGGCATTAAGAACATTCTCAGTACCCAACACATTTGTTTTGACTGCCTCCAGTGGGAAGAACTCACATGATGGTACTTGTTTTAAGGCTGCAGCGTGAAAAACATAGTCCACGTTATGCATGGCATTTTGAATACTGTTAATATCTCTTACATCACCGATATAAAAGCGAATTTTATCATTCTTATACTTCTTTCTCATATCATCCTGCTTTTTTTCATCTCTTGAAAAAATTCGAATTTCTGAGATATCGGTTTTTAAAAACCTATCTAATACGGCGTTACCAAAAGAACCCGTTCCACCTGTAATCAGCAACGTTTTTCCATCAAACATATCAAATCTCCTTATCTCTCTCTACAATGACGAAGTAATTATATTTAGACACTGTAAGACTGATTCTTACAGCAAATACGAACACTAGTTAAGAATACTTTATCATTGAACTCTATAATTGTAAAGGTTTATATCCCCTTGAAATAGTTATAAAGACATGCTATTTTCCAAAAAAAAGTAAGCATAAATGCTTACTTTATATCCTCATACTTTAATCTAATAAAAATGTATCAACCACCCTTTGGGCCAGTTTCCCATCACGATAGCTATTAAACATTTCATTCACCTTTTTACGTTTTACACTATACTCGTCGAATCCAACATGAACATCCTCAAGATAGTTAATGATTTCATCATAGTCATTTATATGGTGTCCAGGCAAATATTCTAATACATCATCAAAGAAAAAGCCTGTAATGTACTCTTGATTATCTTCCATTGTAAACCCTATCGGCCTATCCAGCAAAAGGTAGTCAACATATATAGACGAAAAGTCAGTAATCAAGGCATCCATTTCGGAAACCAGACCATACAGCTTAATATTCTTGCTATCGATATCATCATTTGTAAGGAAGATAATGTTTTCTAAAGAGTTCAAGTTGATATAAGTCATATCCTGGGCTGGATGTAGTTTAACAATCAATAACTGATTTCTTTTTTCCAACTCAGCATTTAAGGCATCCAACATTTCTTCACTTCTGACAATTGGAATACCATATGGAATTTCAACCTCTTTATGAAATTCCTGACGACCACTTTTATGCTTACGAAAAGTAGGCATCCACATAATTACCTTATCAAACTGCTTACCACTTAATTTTACCATCTCATGAGATGGTTTAAACAACAAATCATTTCGTATATTACCAAGTGGCAACAACTGATCAGGCTTACATGATAAAAATTTTATGTAGGAATCCTTAAAAAAATCACTACTATATAATACATAATCGAATCCATAACCCAAATCCATAAAACTCGGATTCTTCACACCGGTTCCATGCCATAGATTCACAAAAACTTCCTTACGATTAAGCTTTATCAAAGGAGATCGATGAGAAAAGAAGGCAAATTTTGCAACTGATAAATAATATATATACTTGATTGTATCTCTAAATCTACCGGTAAAAGCACCATGAAAGGTCACATTATCTATATAGACATCTCGAAACCGTTCAGGATACTCAACCAGCCAGATAAGTTTGAATTTCTGATTTAACCCAACATCAATCATATAATCAAACAAAGCTCGTGTATTGTCACAATAATCACTATGACTTTCAAAAAGAATCATATCTTTCTGTGGTAACAGTCTTAATAAACCCTTAATAATTTTTTTCATACATCCCCTATCTTTAAATCATTTTATATCTATTTATAAAAGTACCTTAACTTATCATTTGGATCGTCGATTGAAGTATTCTCAGAAACAATATAATCAATGTATTGATTGGAACTTACATTATATGTTCTAAGTACATATCCATCTTTAGTATAGGCAGTAAGACCGTCAACAATGGTAGTTTCCACTAGATCTTCATAATATACTGCTGCATTCACAGAATTAACAACAGTTACATTTTTAAGTCTTACATCACTAATACTATGTTGTGGATTAATTCTTCTAATGACAACTCCCCAGTTACCAGTAGTAACATCATCTCCAAATTCTAAGTATACATTCTCAAACCTAGCCTTTTTAACAGCCCATATACCAAGTCCCGTACGCGTATTTGCTTCTGCCCTAATATTAATCCCCTTTAGGTTCTTAACCGTTACATCAGCGAAATTCGTATTGGTAGTCGATATAATATATATGGTGGAATTGCATCTTTCCATATATAAGTCTTCTGCATAATGGGTTCCTTTTCGGTAACCAATTCCAACACTGCAGTTATAAGTATAAAGGTCCTTAATATTGCTATTATACCCATCGATATAGAAAACCTTATCTCCGGATAAAGTATCACGCCTTGCATCAACTCCTTCGAAATACGAAGAGTCAGTCTCTTTATTGTTAATGTACACATCCGAACAGTTATCACTTCCAAAATTATTTCGAAGCTTTAATTGTTCAAATCTAACATTCTTTGTTCCGTCTCCTAATACAATTCCATGATAGGAAACATTCTTTACCTCATTATCGTAGAAGGTTACATTGTCACATTGTCCAACCCATATTCCAATGGTTTGAACCTGACTTGATACTCTGGATTTATTTCCATCTACTACAAGACCTTTGATCATCGTATCCTTGGAGTCAACAACACCAACAGCTGCATCACCAATATAAACCGAATTCCCGAATCGAAGAGCATCTGACCATCCGGTAAATCCGTCTTTTATCTTAATTACAGTATGATTAAAATCAATCACAGTGTTATTCATATTTGCGATGACGATTGGACGGTCAAAAAAATAGGTCCCACTATCCGGAAAAACAATACTTTCTCCATTATGTTCTTCAATAAATGATCTGATTTTACTTGCTTGATTAACACTATTTTCAACTAATAATTCTTTAGGCACAACCACAGGACTTTCAGTCACAGTAGTCTCTCCGCTACCAGGAGTTAGATTGCCGGAAGTATCATCAGATTCATCAACAACTTCATCTATTTGACTATCTTCTCCACCCGCAGCATCCGTGGGACTAGAATCATCTTCTGCAGCATCTGCCTCTGCAGGACTTCCAGAGCTTGGAATCAATTCATCAGAAAGGGCATCGTTCACCACCATCAACAACTCTTCTGGCACAATTTCCAACTTTAAAGCTGTGTCAACGCTAATCTTTTCCTCATTAACTAGAGTCATCAGTAACGTCTCTTCACTTTCCTTCATCGGTATCCCATAGGCCCGGTATAAAAGATCAACTGATTCACCCCGACTTATTAGATAATTGTCACTTTCTTCGTAATCTACCAAACCAATTTCATAGGCTTTCTCAACAACCTTTTCCCATGAAAAATCACCCTGTAAATCACTATAATCCAGCAAGCGTATCAACATAGTTAAAAAGGAATACAAATTAATTGGTTCAGAACCACCAATATAATCTTCCCTCATACCTCTAATAAGCTGATGCTCCAAAGCATAATTCATATAAGGTACAGCCCATTCTTTTACATTATGATGGCTTTCCATAAAGGAGCTATAAGTTAAAGCCTTTTCCTCTTCACCAATTGCCCTGATAATAAGAGCCACACATTCTGAGCGGGTTATCTGGCGGTCAAGCTCAAGTCCATCCAAGGTTCCTCTCAAAACTCCAACTTCACTCATAATCTCATAACTGCTTTTACCACTTGTTTCAAGACTAATACTGTCAATTTTACCATATTGAAATATAACATTGATTATCATCACGAAAACCAACAAAAAAACAAACTTCTTCATAAATCTCCTCGCCATTAACCTAAACATTTACTGCCTCACGTACAATATTGTAAAAGTCTACCATATATGATATTGGCGAACAATAGTAATTATCGACTAGCATTCAGCATCTCAAGATAACACTTTTGAACCGCTAGATTATAGTCTTTTTCAATGTTTTCCAAGTATGAAAATCGTTTACCCACCTTCTCTAAAAATTTCTCCTCATCAAGATCATGGGCCTTTCGAAGAGCCTCTACCAACGCATTGCTATCACAAGCCGTAAAGACGAATTCTTTATCTACTAAATCATGGTTAGTAAAATAATCTAAATCCGAGACAATTGGGAGAATATTAAACTTGCCTACAGTTGATAGAACTCCACTATTACCCACTTTTTCATATGGAAACACCACATAATCAGCCCAATGAATAGCTTCCAGATATTCTTGGTCAGTTAATCGCTTTATCTTAAGAATCACATTCCTATAATCGCTTATCTTTTCGAAGTCACTGTGGACCTGTTCCGGATCACGGCCGGCAATTTGCAATTGATAATCTGGTCTATCACCAATTTTTGTCCAGGCATCGATCAGATAATTAAGGCCTTTTTCTTCCCTAATTACACCTATAAACAAAAATTTCTTTATAGGATCAACTTTATCACTAATCCTTTCTTTACCTACCGACATGTTCCCTGCCACTAATTTTGAGATATCCATATCCGGAAAACCATATTGATAGATTTTTTGAGATTTCACATTGTAGGCACTCATCAGCAATTTCTTTGATTCTTCATTATGTACAATCAAAAAATCTGCATATTTATATATTTTCTCATAGTTAATGAATGATGTAGATTTAAATTCAGACACGTCATGACAGGTAACAGCAATTTTTACTTGCCTGTTAAACAGTCTCATTACTCGAAAGAGGATCAAACACCCCGGCAGATTATTAAGTGAGTAATTAATCAGCTCCGGTTTGTCTTTAAATGCTTCTAAAATGATTTTCAAATAACCCATATATTGTTCTAACAGACGTATTGGTTTCCTAAGTTTCGACTTAACCACGAAGCTATTATTATCCTCGTGCTTTTCACTGAACTTAAAGAAAATTCTTTTTGCATCTTCATAAGCAAAAGGATAATAATGATTCACAAACAACTTTTGACTAACACTTCCTTTAAGAGCCTCATATATCCGGTCCAAATACAACCCACTATTTCCTGGCGAGCTATAATATATATGATAAATCATATGTCTACCCCATTAATTTTCCTTTAATATATCGATGAACTGGTCTCATTATTTTATATTTAAATATAGCATTCTTTAACGAATCACTAAAGCTTCGTTTGAAAAAATCACGTTCTAAATGCTCGAATTGGCATAGATACTCAGTTGTATCCAATATTTCATCACTATAATTTTGTTCAGTTTTATCGATATACTTCTCGCTAAATCGACTGTGAACGCCACTACCATCCATCCCTACATTATCAATCAGGCTAACTGTAGGATTAATACATACCCCATCATGCTCAACAATATTAAAACACCAGAAAATCGCCCAAGAATTCACCAATTTGTTAAGTTGGAAATTCATCATGATACGATACTGTGGATTAATACGATCTATTTTGTTCAAAAAATCTCGGTTTTTCATCAATCGTCGATACTTGTTTTCATCATGTTCAAACAGTTCCCATCGATCTTTCCATGTTGCCCAGCCCCATGATGTTGGAATATTAGTAAAATATGCTTCATACTTATATGTCTGCGGTATTTCAATAGGATAACGATATCCATTGATTGTCATCACTTTTTTACGTTCCTCATACAATCCCAAATATTTCTTCATATATAAATAAAAACCTTCTAAAGGTACACAATCATCTTCAAGAATAATAACTGATTGATAATCTTCGAATATACGATTTATTCCCTGCCTGATATTCAAAGATAAACCAAGATTCTCTTGATTTTTGAATATCTTGACTTGACACCAATCAATTTTCTCAACCATATCCAAAATTTCCAGATTCCATCTATGATTTTCATCACTGCCTTTTAGTGCATCTACAAACACATATAATGTTTCTATCTCATTCTTTTTCAAACCATCAAGCACTTTAATGGTGTGATCTGGTCTATTATAAACAAATAAAGCTACCGGTACATTCATATCATTTACCTCTCCGTTGCATATATTATTTTTTGTCATCTTATCATAAAAAACGCATCAATACAACTTGACTCATCATCCTTAAACAACAATATTATTTATGTCTTTATATAAAGAAAGCCCCGTTATACGGGGCTTTCCAAGTATGTTAATTATTTACGTAATTTCTTACCAATAGCTGCAACGACTAAACCTAATCCACTAAATGCCATTGTTGGAATACCACCTGCTTCTGGTAACTCCTCATCTGGAATATCTTCTGCAACTTCTTCATCTAGAATAGTTTCTTCTACTTCCTCAAATACTGCAATAACTTGTACGTCAGCACCGTCGATAGTACCTGATGGAGCAACTAACCATTCAACGAATTCAAAGCCTTCTTCAACAGTCGCAACTGAAACACTGTATGCTGTTCCGTCTTCTGCTTCAGCAAGTGTACCTGCGAAAGTAGCAACGCCTGCTGGTTGAGAAACTGCAGTTACATCAAAGGTTGGAGCTGCTATAGGCTCAAAGTTGGCTACAAGATTTACATTTCCACTAATTGTTCCGCTGTTTGCTGCAGACCATCCTGTAAACTCATATCCCTCAACTATTTGAGTATACTGAACGTCGTAAGCTGAACCAAATATAAATCCGCCGCCTGTACCAGTGAAAGTAGCTACACCAGCTGGATTACTTACAGCACTTACTGTGTAATAGAATACTGGTGGAGTAGTTTTCTCTCTAAATCTAGCAATTACATGTACATCACCCTCAACGATGTTTCCTGAGTGTTCAGTTACCCACTCAACAAACTCGTAGTTGGAATTTGTAATTGAAAAATTGACATCAAATGGATCACCAGATTCAAAACCTGAACCGGTTCCTGTAAATGTTGCAACACCTGATGGTATAGAAGCAGCCGTTACTGAATAAGTTTCTACTTCTTCTTCCACAAATGTAACTGATACAGCTGCTGATAATTCTGGCTCCAAGTGAGCAAATACAACGCCTTCTGGGAATGGAGTTCCATTACGAACCACATCAACACTAATAGTAACAAATGAATAGTTATCAGTATCAACGATAACACTTTCAAGATCATAATATTCGTCTAAGTTAGGCAATACTTTTTCTACAGAACCTGATCCTGGCCATACAGCTCTCATCTCTGCACTAAAATAGTATTCTTCTTCTAGAGGATTGTTTGCACCAAACAAATCATCATCTTTACTACCTAACATATACCCTGGATTTGCAGTAAACTTGAACTCAACAGGACTGTTATAGTTCAATGGATCTGGATCAGTCGTAGCATTTCCTGAAACAAGTTCAACTGAACCGTTTGTCGCACTGGCAACCACCTCAGTCTCAACCAATCCGTCTGTGTTGCTCTCTGCATCTTGTAACCACGCAGTAGCTGCAAATGCATTTGTACTTCCGATAACCAACAAAAAGGCTACCATTAAGCTAAAAATTCTTTTCTTCATAATATTCTCCTTTCGACTGCTAAACATCTCTCTATATATTGTTTATTTCTTTACTTAACACTTACTTTTTTATAATAAAAAAAGCCCCTGAAAATAAAATCAGCAGCCGAACTGTCGTAGCTTTCGCTTTAGACTCTAGCTTTGCGTCCTACACTTTCGTATAGTTTGCCTTTGTTCTGAAACCATTATATCACATGGTATTATAAAAATCTAGGCTTCTAGACCTATTTTTTTAAATTTTATTCATAATCTGTTCAAACAATTTATAATCTTGTAACAATATACACCATATTATTACGGTTTTCAACACAATACTATGATTCGTAAGTCCTATATGTACCTAGTTACTAATATTTACTGGAAACCCTACATATTATCCTTTAAATTTCTAGAAATCAATGACAATTGTCATCAACTCATATCCTATAAATAATATATAAACCTGAACAAAACCTCCGGTCATTTCTGACCGAAGGTTTCAATAGCCCCAAAGCTCTTAAACGCTTTCTATATAAAGTACTCAATTAATCTTCAAAACTTCTCTATCTTCTCTTCTTCCTCAAAGCTCCGCCAATACCGGCTACCAATCCACCGACTACCATATTAACCGCCAATGGAATACCACCTGCCTCAGGAAGTTCTTCATCCGGAAATTCCTCAGCAATCTCTTCATCCAGAATCACTTCAGCGATTTCCTCATCTGGAAACTCATCGACAACTTCTTCAATAAGCTCTACAACAGGAATCTCTTCTGGAATCTCCTCAACCGGAATAATGATCTCTGGCTCATCGACAGGAGTATTTTCTGGTTGCTTAGGCACGTCCTCCGGAATTTCTTCATCCTCAATCAACTCAAAACTAGCTATCAAATTAACATTACCACTGATAGTTCCACTTGGCTCAAGGTTCCAGCCAATAAATGTATAACCATCACTTACATTGATATAGTTGACATCATAGGAGCTTCCAAATGTAAATCCACCACCTGTTCCGGTAAAATCAGCAACTCCAGCCGGATCAGATACTGCACTAACTGTATAATAGACAACACTTGGTGGAGGTGTTGAAGGTCTATCTGAAACACTAAAGTCAACATCACCCGTCTCTGTTATGGACACTTGGCCCTCATAGTACTCACCATCCACAACAACAACATTGGTAAATTCACCAATCTCACCAGGTCCATATGTTCTATAGAAAACATACATATCATCATCACTCAGCGGATCATAACCACTTAAGGCAACATCTATGAATTCATCTTCAACTTCCAGCATAGCATCACTAAAATAGAAACCATCCATAGGAACATTTCCTGTATTGGTCACCGTAAACTCAAAAGTTATAACCTGATCATCATACCAGGAAGTCTTATCACTAGGATCACTCTGACTGACAACAACCCGCTTCTCAACCATGAAGCTTTCCACCCACTCTACCGGTGGCTCTTCTATGTCAGGCTCTTCTACAGTAAAAGCAACTTCATCACCGGCTTCAAAATCAAGTTCATAGAGGTCATTGTAACCGGTCACATCGATTACATTCTCATCATCATCAAGTCCTGCATCAGGATATGATATCCAGAAACTATAGCTTCCCTCAAAGCCAATAGTTTCATCCACATCCACAAGAATATCGGATATAAGTAAATCTTCATACTCAAAAGAATCAATAGGCACATTACCTTCGTTGGTAATAGTTACCTTGAACCATATGGTGTCTCCAACCAACCACTCTGTTTTGACCACTGAACTTCCATCACCCTCAACAACTTCCTTAATTACTGTGAAGTTAAGGTCAGGAACAAAAGGTGGAACGACTTCATATGGTGCAGTATCACTTGCAGATGCTACTTTAAATACAGCCGACTGATCATCACCGCTGATCACTTCAACATAACCATCAATAACAACCTCATTGATATAGTCTCCGGACTCGTCTTCACTCAAACTAATCCAAAAATCATAGGTTGAAACTGATGTATCAACCATATTAAGTTCAACCTCATCTGCTCCTGTTTTTATATCCGTATACTTCAAAGTTGAAAAATCAAAGTTCTCAGGATTAGAAACCGTCACCTTAAACCAGATGGTTTCTCCGGTTTCCCATTCAGTCTTTTCAACAGATGATCCATCTCCTTCAACTGCTGTCTTTTCGACACTTAAAAGTGGCGCAGTAGGCATCGATTCCAATAGGTAATTTCCAGTTCCATTAGCTTCATATTCCGAATCAGGTTCACCGTCTTGGTTAACCCAGGTATAGTGGACACCATATTCAGCTTTTAAACCATTAACAACAAAATAATCAATCAAGCTGTGATTATATCCACCACCATCTGCTGTCGTATAATGCTTGGAACCCGAACCACTTCCGGATCCTTCCATCAGAACAATGTCACCATTTGTCAGTACCATATATATTGAGTCAATTGAATTCCGTAAATCTTGAGTTACATGCATTTTTGTCGATGTAGCAGGTACTGCATCAACATTCATTGTTGTAGAAAATAGAAAAACAAACGTAATGAGCAGCGCAACAATTCTTTTCATTATACACCTCGTACTTTCTAGGTCGTTGCAAAATTGGGGCTATTCATATGAGTTGCTTTTTCAAAATTAATACAAATAAAAAAGCAACCATAATAAAATAATTATGGCAGCTTTACGTCATGGTTTCCTTTAGACTCCGGCTTTGATCGCTAGCCTTTCGAACTAGTTCACCCTTAGCATAATCCTATATATTTATTATACTACGGAACTAGGTCTTTTAAAATAGCTAGGACCAGAGAATTAACTAAAAGTTCGCAAAATAGGTCTTTATACCTATTTCTACTTACACTTCTATCCGATTTCTTTCATTTTATCAATCTGATATTTATTACAAATCAGCAGTTTATCGCCTTCCTGAACCACAACCAGGTCCTTCACACCGATAGCCTTAATCTCCAGGTTCTCAGTCAATATAATATTCCCAGCAGAATCCACTGCACTAAAATCCGAATGCCTGACAATATTCCCATTTCGATCCGGATCATAGACATCTGCAAAGGCGTTAAAGGTTCCAATATCACTCCATCCCACATCAATAGGAATCACTTCGATATCCGCTGTTTTTTCCATAACCCCATAGTCAATGGAAATCTTTTCAAAATCATCAAAGAGCAATTCAGTCTTCTTAGCCAAGGCCATACCATACAAATCCTGATCCACATAGAACATAAGATTCTTCATCACCCGGTTATGCTTAGGCAAATATTTTTCAATCTGGTCCAACATCACCTGGACCTGAAAAATAAACATCCCGCTGTTCCACAGATAATGTCCATCCTCCATATATTCCACTGCCTTTTCATGGGTAGGCTTCTCCATAAACCCATCGACTTTCAGAGGAGTATAGAGCCGTATAGCTTCCTTTTCTGCCTCATCAATGGCAGCGCCTTCAAGCTGCAAGGCTCTCAAATGCTTTTCAGTCTCGCTTATTTTCTTTTCATAAACCTTGATATAACCATAATTAACATCCGGTCTTGAAGGTCTTATACCAAATGTTATAATATTCTTTTTCCGTTCAGCCTCTTTACCGGCAATCTCAATAGCCTTCAAAAACTGATCCGTTTTCTTAATCATATGATCACTGGCCAAAACAACCAGCGTAGCCTTAGGTTCCATCCTTCGAATCACCAAAGAGGCATAACCAATAGCTGCAGCCGTATCCTTCTGCAGTGGTTCAATAATCATATTCTTTTCAGGAATCATAGGAAGCTCTTTTTTAATGGCTCCCACAAGCTTTGCATTGGTAGCAACAAAGACACGGTCTGCTGGTATCAAAGGCAATATCCGATCCACTGTTTCTCTAACCATGGTCTTATCAGAAAACAAACTCAGCAGTTGCTTAGGTTTCTCTTCCGTACTCAGCGGCCAAAAACGTCTACCACTACCACCTGCCAATATCAACGCACATAACATGTTCTACCTCCATCTATATCATATTCTTCTTCAAATTCTATCATATATTAACATCTTATCAAAATATTCTGAATTTGTCACCAAAAGACTTCTATGATACAATTCTATCACAACCACTGAAAGGACTATATCCCATCATCCTTCAGTCAACGACAGATTACAAAGAGGTGAGCTTATGCAATTAGATTCTCAACACATTTTGAATTCCCTAACCTTAACCATGAGCGAATTCATCCAAAAAATAAACACCCTTGAACCAACCACCCTTGATCAGTTTTCTTCAGAAGACACCATGGTTGTCATGATAGATATGATCAACGGTTTCTGCAATATCGGCCCCCTTCACAGCGACTTCGTCCAGCAAATGGTACCCGACATGTCCATCTTCCTAGACAAAGTCATTGACAAAAATATCCCCATCATCTCCTATAGGGACAGTCACCCTGAAGACACCGCAGAATTTCGGGACTACCCTCCACATTGCGTAGCCGGAACAGCCGAAAGCGACCTGGTTGATGAATTAAAAAGAGATGTCCTCATCGACATCCCCAAAAATTCAACCAACGGCTTCCTGGCAACCAACCCTCTTGAGCTGGTTAACGGTCCTAACATCAAACACGTCATCGTCATCGGCTGCGTCACAGACATCTGCGTCCGGGACTTTGCCACAACCATCAACAAACACCTACAAGAAATCAACCAAAAAGCTACCGTATATATAGTAGAAAACCTAACCGACACCTTCCACATCGAAGGCGTCCACGACCGTCAGGTAGAACATATGTTATCCCTCTACCAGATGAGTAATTCAGGCATTCAGTTGATTCGCTTTTAGAAGAATCAATCTGCCGGGCAACACATACAAGAAAACTTAAGAAACTTACAAAAGAGTATTGCAATGGCACTCACCATCCGGCAATACTCTTTTTATTTTGTCACAACACTAACAATATATTTATACAGCCAAATTCCTGTCTAATCTTTATCACCAACATCTTGGGAAAACCATACTTTATCTTGCCATCCCAAGAGCGAATCACTAAAGGTATCTTCTAAAATATCAGTTCCAACTATATCAGAATTGTTTACTGTCGTAATATTATTCAACAGGACCTCAGTCTCAAGGGATTCACTCAAACCATCAATTTTGACTAATAGAACAACCTTATCATTCTTCTCAGTAACTTTAAATCCAATATCAGTAACAAGGTCTCCAGATAATGAAGTTTTAGTTGATGTATCAATATTTTCAAATACTACACCACTAGTATCCTGATATATAGCAAAATGATTCGCCTTAGCAATCCCAGGACTAGCGCTAGCACTTGTTGTCAAATCAAGTTTAAAAACATTTCTCAGTTCATCAGTGACCCTTAAGCCTACAAGCCTAAGTTGTCCTTGTTCATCAGCTTTCTCGTTTCCATAGGCCGTCGATTTCACACCAAAATCCATCAATCTGAATATTGCCGCAAAAACAATACTCATAATTGCAATTGCAATGATAAGCTCAACCATTGTAAATCCTTTTTTATTTTTCAGGTAGTCCTGATTATGCCCACTAACCTTTAAATTCATTTCTTATCACCTATCTTCACTCCTCACAGGTACAAAGAAATACAAGGTATTTCCTAAGTAGCTGGCATCAATATCTTTTTCAAGCACATGACCAATTGCATTAAAATTAGGTATACCACCAGTTGTCCAAGTGAACTCAATAGTGTAGTCTACCGTAACTCTAGTAGAGTTGGAATCTGTCTGTATGGAAGCTGAATCAGCGACTTGGGACGTATCCACATAGGTTAGGCCTTGCTCAAAGCCTGCCTGGGTTTCATATGTATCTTCGATATATTCTCTGGACTCTGCTAATACATAATAGGCGTACTGTAATCCTGCAAAAGAAGCAAAACCGATTATTGTGATTAAGACCATGGAAATCATCAATTCCATCAAGGTCAAGCCCTTTTCATTTTTTAGGAATTTCACTAATTTCATTTTATCACTCCCAATAATCAACTTTCATACGAATATAAGTTGATGTTATACTTGTGGAATCTGATGGAGCAACGATAGTGACTGAAGCCTCCATGTTTATTTCACCTGCAAATAAGCCACCTTGAAAAACTGTATTACCATTTTTAAGATCCACTCTAGCATTTGGTCCGTATATGTATCCATATATATCACTATTATTTGAAATATCTACCGAATTATAATCGTATACATAAAAATTCAATCTATTACTGGCACTTGATACACCAAAATCCGTATTCGAGTTGAGAACTAAATCGTACTCAGAATCATACAGTTCTTCAACTATGGGATCCGAATTGATGTCGTCAACTTCATCTGGTGATGCCGGAATATAACCTGTCTGGTCCAGAATATAGACATCTACTTGTCCAGAACCATTCATAGTTAGACCTCCCAAAGTCAAAGAATCTTCGATGAAGATCATTACATTCTTATCACCATTTATGATGATTCCCTGCGATATAACTACATCACCTTCAAAATAGACTAAGATCCATTCATCATCAGAATTACCGGCTGTATAACCATCATAGCTATAGGCTGTAAAATATGTATCAAAATCTGAAGGTGATAGTAAAGTATAGAATTCATCGCTAAGTTCGCTGCCTGCAGCGGCCAAATCATCTGAATCCTCAGCATTAAAAAAGTCAACTCCATAATTAGTAGTATCTAATGGATTATCAGGGAATAATAATTTATTCTTCTTATATGTTGGTAATGACATGGAAGGTGTTGGTTCAGTTTCAATAGTTATTGTTTTAACTGTCATACCACTTAACGTATCAGAACCACTTTTGTATGTCGTGTTGAAATATGTAGGTTCTTCAACTAGAAGATCTCCATTTCCATTATTATAGTGGTCTGTAACTACTTCAAAATATGAATTATCCAAATCTATCCCACTTCTGCCTAAATCGGGGTAAATATTCGTAATTCTAGGCAATGTCTGAACATAATGTTCAATCTTATCAACATCTGAATCTTTTATTTCTATATGTTCTCCTGACACGATAGGCCCTACTGAACTTCCATCCTTAAAACTGATATCATCCGTCAGTCCCCCGCCATCAATTGGATTCTCGGAATAGAAGAGTACATCTGTTTCACTCTCTTCAGAATTGATTAGATGAATAATCACCTGAGCATCAACATTCTCAAAACTGCCAATTGAAGTGATTGTATAATGAATCAAATCATCTCGAGTGACAGTAACTTCCAAATCACCGGTAGTTCCCAACACATCACTTGCCTCAGCAACCTTACCTCCAAAAAGTTCACCTTGTTCTGCAATTGTCAAATCCTTCATTTCAGCAACCATAGCCTCTGCACCTGCTCTTGCAATATAATATGCTTTTGTATATCTATTTTGATATATAGCCTGAAAGTTCTCATTTTGCGCTACAACAACAATGCCTCCTACCAAGACAAATAAAACAACCATGATAACCATGACATATGCAAGCGCTGAGCCTCTTTCATTTTTTAAATATGCTTTTTCCATTCTTTCACCTGATTTCAAGCACACTTAGAGCGCCTTTCGGCACTCTCTGGTTTACTTATAATAATACAATAAGAATATTGCTTCTGCCTTAGTAAGTTGGCCATCATTTGTCGTCCATTCAGATTTACTTTGGCCTGACATTTGCTGCAGTTTACCTGTAACACTTTCCCAAGTAAAGGTATCGTTGCCTTTAATACGCCTCATCAAAAACTCAACTTCAAGATAAGTTATTGGATCCCTAGGTCTTAAGGTATTGTCATCAAATCCTTCAACAAATCCGCTTAAATACCCTCGATGAATTGCTTTTGCAAAAGATGATTCCAATGACCCTAAGTCTTCATAATCTCTAAAACTAGTCAAATCAGGTACGCTCTCCTCATCACCATAAGGATCAATTGGCGGCCAATCATAAACGCTGTCTACTAATACAATAAATTCACCTCTTGTAATTGGCTCATCAGGCTGAAACTCCAATGTAGGATTTAGATACAGATAACCATAGTCCAAATACTCCTCAATTTCAGACTGTAACCAGTGTCCATCAATATCAACAAACTCAAAGAATCGACTATAATTGAACAGTTCATCATTGTCTTTCAGATATAGGTACCTAACAAGTACATCATTATCTTCCATCTGTTGAAAAGGATTATCCTTCAAGAAATTTTCATCTCTATATAATTGGTAAAGATTATCAACAACCTGAGATTCAGCCAAAAAAGTATAAGTAGATAGGGTCATACTTCCGTTTGTTTCATCGTAACCCGATGAAGACATGGAAACATTTTCTACTTGAATCATCTGCGGAAAAGCCCACATAGTCTTAAACAGGTTCATTACTGAAAGATAGGGTCCTGAAAAGTCCAGAGTAATATCTATTCTCTCAAAGGAAATCCCATTATATTCTTCAACAGTTCCTTGACTAAAGCTGATTCCATTGTTGATAATATTCGGCATCCTTAAGAAGTCATTCATCAGTAATATCATGTCATATTGAGGTGTAGTATTGAAATACTCCTTAGCCACCTCATCAATAATTTCATATTTTGCTTCTGTTCTTTTGTCAATATCCTTCTCGGTCTCAATAACTGCTTTCAGCTCATTCAACTCATTCTCCTTGAGTCGAAGTAAAGAATCCTTTTCAATTAACTCAGTTAACTGGTTTTCTATTACCAAATCAAAAGCAAACCAAGCCACCAAAACAGTTATCATTGCAATAAGGAGGATTTTTTCTCTACTGGATATTTTCATCCTGGCCACCTCCTTCAAGCACAATAACTCCACTAAAGCTATAAGTTCCCTCTACTCCACTAATACTAGGGATATACATATCATCAAAAAGATCCGATTTCACAATATTATACTGAAACTCTGCAATAGCCGGTCTTGACGACGATATTCCTGAAACACTAATACCTCCCTCAGATACTGTGATCGTATTCAACTCGACATCTACTGGTAAAGCATCAGTCAGAACTAAAAAAATATTCTCATCAATGATTTCACTACTATCCAGCTGATCCCTTGCCACCTCTACCTGAGTTGCAATCACATCAAGTTTATTAAGGAGCTCTTGTTTCCGAAGAACCCTGGTGTAGTCATCATTAGTTTTAATAATGAGTATTTCTTCATCTAACTCCCATAAATCTTGTCGAATGGCCTCAAGGCGATATAGATTACTTGCATATATACCACCAATACCAATAAGTACCGTTAGCAAAATAACTGAAGCAATCATCACCCCAGGTTCACTTTTCTTTTTATTACCACGGTAATCCTTAAAAAAGTTATAATCAAACATCCAGACACCTACCTTCTATACATCACGCCAAATGCATTGAGCATTTCGCTGAGATCTGTGTCAGGTGAATTATTATAATATTCTACATTGTCAAGTTTCCTAATTGTATCCACCGGTATCTTAAATTTTGACTCCAAAAAATCAGACATACCATTGATTTTTGCTGAACCACCATAAATATATATCTGCTCAATATTCTTATTGCCAGGTGCTTTTGCCGAATAGTATCTAAATATTTTCATAATCTCATCTGTCCAATTTTCCATGGTAGATTTGACAACATTAACGACTTTTGATGTTTCGCTATACTCATCAATAACATAATTAATATTATTGATCTGCCGCTTCTTCTGCTCCGCCTGAAGTACAGGTATATCCAGGAACTTGGAAATATTCAAATCCAAATCCTTTCCTCCCACCTTTAATATCCGATTCAGACGAAACTTACCCTTTTGAAAAATGTTCACCGAAACCATATCTTTTCCAAAGTCAAGAAATGCAACCGTTGAATCACGATGGTAATCATTTCCATTTAACTTAAACTGATTTTCAATCAACTTACTAAAGGCATTGGCATGTATATCCAATACAACTGGCTTCAAACCAGCCATGGATACGGTCTTATATATCTGATCTATGATACTCTTGGGAAAAGCCGTTACCAGCACTTCCGCAAAAGGCTTATTGTCAACTTCAATTTCTTTAAGAATCAACCCTTGTACTGAATAGTTATTCATCTCCACAGGCAAAAACTGCTCAACTTCAAAGCGAGCCATATCACCAATCGTTTCCTTATTTGCACTGGGTATGGTCACTTCTCTTGTAATAATATTATTACTCTGAAAAACACAAAAACACTGTTTAGCTCGAATCTTATTCTTCCTCAATGTTTGCTTAATAATAACAGCCAACTTTTTCTCATTGACCAACTCACCATTGGCATAAACATCTTCAGGCAATGGTGTATGTATAGATTTTTTTATAATTAATTTTTCCTTACCGTAGTCTCCAACAGCCATCTTTAATGCACTGCTACCTATATCTATAGCCAGGATATTTTTCTTAATTCTACTGTCTTTTTTTCTCATCCCATCACCTACCTTTATTTAAAAGGCTGTAGCGCTTAAAGCGCTACAGCTTTAAGTACTAATCAATCCATGTTGGAGAGGTCGCTGTAACAGTTGTTTTGTATCCACCTGCTGTTGTATAGTACATGATGAAAGAACCTGCGGTAGCAGGATCTTCCAATCTAGCTTCAGCTTCACCTGTTGTAGCATTCACTGTGATGTCAATTGAAGCATAGTATTGCAGATTTGGAGCATCTACCAGGCCACCGCCAACAAGGTCTGTAGCATTAGCGCCAGTTATTGATGTAGGTGCTGTCTTGTTATTTCCAGCCCAATACAACTCAGCTGCACGTACAACGACTGCGGCATATTCTTTGTCAGCAGCCTTCTCAGCCTGATCTGTAAATCCAATCAACCTCGGTACTGCAATCAACGCCAAAATCCCCAGGATTACAATTACAATGATGAGCTCCATCAAAGTAAAACCTTTCTCATTGTTCCATAAACGTTTCATCATATTTCTTTCCTCCGTTTCCTCTTTCACTTAAAGTTTACTCATTTATTTATGTAAAGTCCTTAGACTCAACACCTAGTTAATGGTTTGGAACATATCAAACATCGGCAGGGCCATGGATACAACAATGAATCCGACAATAAAAGCCATTACGATAATCATCAATGGTTCAAACAAAGCTACCATCCGTTGAAGGGCAACATCCACCTCACCTTCATAATACTCGGCGGTTTGGGCAAGGACATCATCCAAAGTTCCCGATTCTTTTCCGATTTCAATCATTCCATCCAGCATAGGCGGGAAAAATCGACTTTCCCTAACAACTTCATGAAATTCCTTACCCTGTTGTATCTGCTGCCTATAATCCAATATCTGTCGAGATACCACTTTATTCCCGATAATATTAGCCAGATTATTTAAGGCTGTCAGCAATGGAACTCCTGAAGCCAACATAGTTGATAAATTTCTGGTGAACCTTGCAGTCATCAACTTTCGATTAAGCCCCCGAAGTACTGGAACATTTAACTTCAACCGATCCCACAAAAGTCTTCCGTTTTCTGAGTTAACATATTGATATATAGCTAAAGCCAAAATGGCCAACACTAGCAAAATAATATACCACCTGGTCTTAATGACCTTGGACACATCCAGCATCACCCGGGTCAGTCCCGGCAATTCCACACCGGATCCTTCAAACATCCTGACAAAGGTCGGCATAATAAAGACGGACATAAAGACGACAACTGCATTGGACATAACAAAAAGCAGGGCGGGATAGACCATTGCCGATCGTATCTTAGACCGCATTTTTGCATTCTTATCAAAATAAACGGCCAGCCGTTCCAAAACAACATCCAGAGTACCAGATAATTCCCCTGACTCCGTCATGTAGATCATAAGTTCAGGAAAAATCTTAGGATAAGGTTTCATGGTTTCTGATAACTGTTTACCCTTTTGAACCTCAGCATGCATCTCAACAACTGCATTTCTAAGAACCTTACTGGTAATCTGCCGTTTCATAATATCCAAACTCTTGGTTATGGTGGAACCTGCCCGAAGCATGGCCTCCAACTGTCTGCAGAAAAAAGCCAAATCCTTAGGACCAATTCCCTGTCTCAAGGTGATTTCCTTGGTACCGACAACTTTCTTTTCTTCAACCAACATAGGATAGTTGTTCTTGCTCTTCAGCATTTCTATAACATCCTGTTTCTGATCAGCCACAAAAATACCTTCGATGATATCTCCATTTGGTTTCATTGCCTTATATTGAAATTCCATAGCATTCCCCCTTAATATCCGACGGACTTAACGAATTCTTCCCGGTCAAAGGCATGCTCAACTGCAACATCTTTTGTTATCATTCCCTGTCTAAAAAGATCCTTCAAGGCATCATCCATGGTCATCATACCTTTTTGTTTACCGGTTTGGATAGCATTGATAATCTGATGTTCCTTATGCTCCCTAACTAGGTTTCGAATCGCCATATTGGGAATCATAATCTCACAGGCCGGAACCCTTCCGATACCGGTACGCATAGGCAAAAGCTGCTGGGACACAACCCCCATAAGGACTGACGCCACTTGAACCCTTACCTGCTCTTTTGTATGTGGTGGAAAAGCATCAATAATACGGTCTATGGTCTTTGCAGCCCCCAGGGTATGGAGGGTAGAAAATACCAAATGCCCTGTTTCAGCTGCTGTAAGTGCAATTTGTATGGTCTCAAGGTCACGCATCTCACCAACCAGAATAACATCCGGATCCTGTCTCAGACACGCCCTTAAGGCGTTGGAAAAGTTTTTGGAGTCCATACCGATTTCTCTCTGTCCAATGATGGATTTACAATTTTTAAACAAATACTCAATAGGATCCTCCAAAGTCAAAATATGTTCATTCCTGGTTTCATTGATATGACGAATCATAGAAGCCAAAGTTGTTGATTTACCTGATCCGGTAGGTCCTGTAATAAGCACCAGGCCGTGTTTTAAATTGGCAAGGCTTTCCAAACTCTCAGGAAGCCCCAATTCCTTCATGCTGGGAACGTCAAAGTTAACCATCCGCATGGCTAAACAGTAGGAACCTCTCTGCCGATATATATTCACACGAAAACGACCGATATCATGTACTGAATAGGATAAGTCAATCTCCCCAAACTCAGTCAAATGTTCCATCTGCTTACCTGTCAACATCTCTCTAACAAGCTCATCCGTCTTCAATCCCGTAAAAATATCACCTTCGAGCTCCTTAAGACCTCCATCAATCCTTACGATCGGAGGAGAACCTACCTTTATATGTACATCAGAAGCCCGATGTTCTTTTCCATATCTCAAAATATCATGAAATTCCATACCGTCCCTCTTTCCCTCTAATCTATATTCTCTATATCATTATTCATCTTATTGAGTTCATCAATGGTCGTCACACCACTTAGGACCAGTTCCAGACAACTTTGATACAAGGTCGTCATCCCTTCCTTAATCCCTTGATCCTTAATGGCCTCCGTTCCCTTGCCTTCATCAATCAGTGAACGGATACTCCTGGTCACAGGCAAAATCTCATAAATAGCCGTCCGACCCTTATACCCTGTATGATTACAGAGATTACAGCCGGTTCCCCGATGCAACCTCACATGACTCATTCCAATCAATTTTGTTTCATGTTCGGTAATTTCATATGATGTCTTACAGTTATCACAGATCTTCTTCACCAGCCTCTGAGCCACAATTCCAGTCAAAGAGGAAGACAAAAGATAGGATTCTGCTCCCATATTGATCAACCTGGCTATAGTTGAAGATGTGTCATTGGTATGCAGAGTTGACAAAACAACATGGCCCGTAATCGCAGCCCTTACAGCTATCTGTGCTGTCTCAGCATCACGAATCTCACCAATCATAATGATATCCGGGTCCTGTCTAAGTATCGCCCTTAAGCACTTGGCAAAAGTCAGCCCTGCCTTCTCATTGACCTGGGTTTGATTAATACCACTTAACCTGTACTCAACAGGGTCTTCAACCGTAATAATGTTTTTCTTTATATCATTCAAAATATTCAAGGTCGCATAAAGGGTCGTCGTCTTACCACTACCAGTAGGCCCGGTTACCAAAATAATCCCGTTAGGCACCTTTGATATTTTCATATACCTCTTAATATTGAAGGGGTCCATACCCAACTGTTCAATTTTCATCATCTGGTTGTTCCGGTCAAGAAGCCGAATTACAATTTTTTCACCATAAACTGTAGGCATAACGTTTATCCGAAGGTCAAGGATCTTCCCTTCGATTTCAACTGCAACACGACCATCCTGTGGAACCCTGTTTTCCGCAATATTCATAAGCCCCATTATCTTCACTCTTGTGACGATTGCCGATAATGATGCCTTGTTTAAGACCATGTGTTCAGTTAAATCCCCGTCAATACGATAACGGATTCGTATGCTGTCCTCATCCGGTTCGATGTGAATATCACTGACATTGGTTTCCGATGCCTGCATAATAATGGAATCCACCAGTTTTACCACCGGTGCATTAGAAATTTTAGCAAGCGCCTCCAACTCCTCCTGGGTTATATCATCATCCACATCAAAATTATGGGTAAACTCAGTCATGGCATCTTCAGCAACTTTTTTCTTGTAATATTGTTCAATGGCCAGCTCAATATCTGTCTCACTGGCTAGATATGGCATGATATCATAACCGGTAGCAAGCTTAAGATCATCAATGGCAAAAAGATCCAACGGATCCGCCATAGCAACTGACAATTTAGTCTCATCCTCGATTCTAAAAGGAATCAGACGATACCGTCTCGCCATTTTGCTGGTAATCATTTCCGGTATTACCGGATCTATTTCTACTGTATTCAAATGTACCTGTGGAATACCAAATTGCTTTTCAAGCACAAGAATTATCTGTTTTTCTGTAACAAATCCCTCTCTTATTAATATCTGCCCCAGGATCATATCCGTGTCTTTTTGGATTTTAAGAGCTTTCAGTGAATTTTCATCAGAAAGAAAACCAAGCTCAACCAAAAGGTCACCTATACGCTTAGTACTATATTCCATAATCGTCACCCCGATAAATTCTGTCTATTCAATTGTCCAATTGAAAATAAAAGAACGTAGCCAACATTCTTTCGCCCCATCTCATTTGTTTGTCAAACGAGTAAAACATAAAGCTACTGAAACAAACTCCCTCTACAAAGTCCATTCCAAGAAATTAAATTATGAGTGTTTCCCACGATGTATGACATTTGTCATTTAAACACAAAATTTTCAGTATTTTCGCGTTAATAACTTCATTATACACCTTTTTGTTGTATATTCAAGACTTTAGGCCTACAAAAAAGGTATACTGTTATTAATTAACAGTATACCATACATTTAGTCCATATAAATATTTTACATAAAAATTTACTATACTTTAAAAGTTCATTCATATACTAACGCGTTTTTTCAAACTTTGTTCATATAAAAATATGCCTCCAAAATCCAATGCATATAATCTAGCAAATCAATCACACATCTCAAGACATATCACTACAAACAAGGTTCTTAAGCAGTGACTCCACTTCTTAATCATACTTCAGAACTTCGTCACACTTCTTCTTACTAACACTTCAGAACTTCGCCACACTTCTTCTTACTAACACTTCAGAACTTCGCCACACTTCTTCTTAATCATATCTCAGAATTACGTCACTCTACTTCCTAATCATACTTCAGAACTTCGTCCATGTTCCCCATCAAATACTCAAGATAAGCTTTCATCTCATCCTTTAAGTCTTCACGACGAAGAGCAAACTCAACTGTAGCAGACAAAAAGCCCATTTTATTACCTACATCATAACGGGTCCCTTTAAAATCATAAGCATACATTGCTTCTTCTTTAGACAGTCTCATGAGTGCATCTGTCAACTGAATTTCACCACCGGCACCGCTTGTTTGAGTCTCCAAATATTCAAAAATCTTAGGCGTGATAATATATCTTCCCAAAATCGCCACATTACTTGGTGCCTCCTCAATAGATGGTTTCTCAACTAAATCCTTAACTTTATAGACACGGTCCTCAATATGAAGTCCGTCTACAATGCCGTACTTATTAACCTGATCTTTCGCGACGGTCTGAACTCCCAGAATCGAAGTCTTATATTCATCATAGCAGGTAATTAGCTGCTTTAAACATGGCGTCTGAGACTGAACAATATCATCACCCAAAAGAACGGCAAAAGGTTCATTGCCAATAAAACTTTTAGCGACCAAAATCGCATGGCCCAGTCCCTTTGGCTCTTTTTGACGGATGTAATGAATATTGGCAATATCAGAGACTTCCTGGGCAATTTTAAGCAACTCAGTCTGATTCTTTTCTTCCAAAGTTTTTTCAAGTTCATAAGACTTATCAAAATGATCTTCGATAGACTTTTTGGTTCTACCAGTTACAATAATGATATCCTCTATCCCGGAATTAACCGCTTCTTCAACAATATACTGAATCGTTGGCTTATCAACAATCGGTAACATTTCTTTTGGTTGAGCCTTCGTTGCCGGTAAAAACCTGGTACCAAGACCTGCTGCTGGAATTATTGCTTTTCTAATTTTCATATTAAATACTCCTCTTTTATTTTCCCGAATGTGCAAATATATATCACGATCATATTGTACAAGTTCATATAGCATATCATTCCAAATTTGACAATTCTATGAATTTACAATTCACACAAGACATACTCAACAATTTACCACCCACTACGACCACTGTATAATACAGTATACACACTCATCAATCATCTCTATTCTAACGTCAAGCCTATTTCTTGTCAATCCAAACCCATAAAATCTAACAAGAGTTTAATATTTTATCCCCAGGTTCACCACTTATCCACACCAACTTGCACATCGAACACATAAAAAAATAGGCCTTACCCATTTTAAAAATACATGCTAAACTGATCCTAGCTCCATCATTTCAACAGAAAGGAGTAAGTCCAATATTTCTTACATACAAACTATATCCAAGTCTATCCTCAACCAACCTTCAAATCATCGAATTGCTCTCACATCATTCAAACAAACTCTATAATATAGCCAATTATGACTTTCGCCACCATGGCTACCTACCCCACTCTAAAACCTGCCAAACTTACTCCTCCAACTGGCACGCAGATTTTCTCCTCCCTCAAAACTATGTAAAGTGCCTCAAAATCTTAGACGTCAACTGGAAAACCTATCTCTCTCTTCACAGCACTTCCCATAATAACCACAAGACAAAATCCATCAACACATCCCAAACGATAGTGCCTCCAGCCGGCTCCACTCCAGTCGGTTCCACTCCAGGCAGTACAATGCCAGGTTTCATGAATACCAATCGAAAAACCAATATAGTTTTCCCTCGCCAATGCTTTTCTATAAACAATGATAAACTAGTCCTAAACCTATCTCCCAAAATCCAAAATATCTTCCACCAGGAAAATTTAATATTGAAATTACCCTCACACGCACTCGCTTATGTGTATCCACCATCAATCTTCCAAGTGACTTTTGTCTGGAAAAAGTTTGCGTACAGGTGGGAACTTTGTCTTCTTTACACTAAGGAAAAAGAGATGCTTGATCCTACATACAAGAACATAATGGCAATAGATTTAGGATTAGATAACCTCTGTGCAATAACCTTTAAAAATTCTCCTCAGCAATACCTTATTAACGGTAAAACCCTTAAATCAAAGAACGCATACTTCAACAAAGAAATTGCCCACCTAACAAGCATACAAGTCAAACAAAGTAATGCCAATCATTGTAAACCAACCAATCGTATTCGTTCACTTCAGCAAAAAAGAAATCGCATGATAAACAGCGGACTTCACAAAGCAAGTAAAACGCTTATCCAACTAGCTATACAACACAAGTGTAAGGCAATTATACTTGGAGATATCAAAGGAATAAAGCAGTACAATAAAAACAAAAGTTTTGTACAAATCCCCCTCCAAACCCTGGTCAGTCAAATAGAATACAAAGCTACCCTTAACGGTATTATTGTCAAGAAAACAACAGAAGAATACACCTCTGGAGTCAGTGCCTTTGATCTTGAGCCAATCTCCTCACAATATTATAACTACTCGAGAAGAATAAAAAGAGGTCTCTTCAGAACAAATCAAGGTCATTTAGTAAATAGCGATATTAACGGTTCCTTAAATATCATGCGCAAATTCTTGGCTGAAGAAAAATTAAGAAATGTAGTCCCAATGCCTGTTAAACGGTTGAGGGATAATGGGTGCTTGGATCATCCAATAAGACTTCAGATAACTAACTGAAGCCATATGGTCATACTCATTCAATAGAAATCATAAAACCTATATCCCTAAGTTAAATGATTCCTAGCGAACACATTGAAAATGACTTTATAAAGACACCTCGAAGCTAACCCTTTGACCATGTCCTATCTGAGACGCTGAGGTACGAAAAAACAAAAAGACGATTAATATCGTCTTTTTGTTTTCCCTATATCCAAACCTAACTTCCCACTATTCTTTTATATCTGATCCTTCATTTTATGTAATACGCATATCTAAACATATTCCTGTGGAATACTAATACAGATATAACTGTCACTACTGTCACTACTGTCACTACTGTCACTACTGTCACTACTGTCACTACTGTCACTACTGTCACTACTGTCACTACTGTCACTACAAATATTATACAACAATATAAAAAAAACAACAATCAAAGATTGTTGTTTAGTAGCGAAGACTGGAGTCGAACCAGCGACCTTTCGGGTATGAACCGAGCGCTCTAGCCAGCTGAGCTACTTCGCCAAATATGTAATTATCTAATTGCAATTCTTGCAAAAAGAGTGGGCGCAACAGGGCTCGAACCTGTGACCCCCTGCTTGTAAGGCAGGTGCTCTCCCAGCTGAGCTATGCGCCCTGGGATATGTGACACTTGAACTATTATAATCGCTTAAGTTTATGAAGTCAAGTGGTTTTTATAACTTTTTAAATCTGGATGACAGGACTTGAACCTGCGGCCTCTAGACCCCCAGTCTAGCGCTCTACCAAACTGAGCCACACCCAGTTAGTAACCAAATAACAATGCAAAACTTCTTGCAACGACCCAGAAGGGACTCGAACCCTCGACCTCCGGCGTGACAGGCCGGCGCTCTAACCAACTGAGCCACTGGGCCACTATAAATCATCAATGTAAACACTAATAATTTATGGACAGGGGCAGTAGGACTTGAACCCACGACATCCGGTTTTGGAGACCGACGTTCTACCAACTGAACTATACCCCTATGAATGCTGCCTATATAAAATACCATAATTTTTTGAACATTTCAAGTGGAAATTTAATAATTTCAAATGGAAATTAACTATAATTTTTAACAGCTTATCATACAATATCTAATATATACATCTGAGAAAAATTATTCAACTAAATAAAGTCAACCTACAATCCAAGTAATAACCTAATCTATTATACTCTAAAAGCTTTTGTTCAAGCCCTCGATCTATTAGTATCGGTCAGCTAAACATGTTACCATGCGTACACCTCCGACCTATCAACCTGGTAGTCTTCCAGGGATCTTACTCCATAATGGATGAGATATCTTATCTTGAGGGGGGCTTCACGCTTAGATGCCTTCAGCGTTTATCCCTTCCCGACTTGGCTACTCTGCTATGCCATTGGTATGACAACAGATACACCAGAGGTCAGTCCATCCCGGTCCTCTCGTACTAAGGACAGCTCCTCTCAAATATCTTGCGCCCACGACGGATAGGGACCGAACTGTCTCACGACGTTCTGAACCCAGCTCGCGTACCGCTTTAATGGGCGAACAGCCCAACCCTTGGGACCGAATACAGCCCCAGGATGCGATGAGCCGACATCGAGGTGCCAAACCACTCCGTCGATGTGAACTCTTGGGAGTGATAAGCCTGTTATCCCCAGGGTAGCTTTTATCCGTTGAGCGATGGCAATCCCACTTTCTACCACCGGATCACTAAGTCCTACTTTCGTACCTGCTCCACCCGTCGGTGTCACAGTCAAGCTCTCTTATGCCTTTGCACTCTACGAATGATTTCCAACCATTCTGAGAGAACCTTTGAGCGCCTCCGATACCCTTTCGGAGGCGACCGCCCCAGTCAAACTCCCCACCTGACAGTGTCCCCACACCGGTTGACGGTGCTAGGTTAGAAATCCAATGCTACAAGAGAGGTATCCCAACAGCGGCTCCACCAAGACTGGCGTCCTGGCTTCTTAGCCTCCCTCCTATCCTGTACATGTAACATCGAATCCCAATATCAAGCTAGAGTAAAGCTCCATGGGGTCTTTCCGTCCTGTCGCGGGTAACCGGCATCTTCACCGGTACTACAACTTCACCGGGCGCGTTGTCGAGACAGTGCCCAAATCGTTACGCCTTTCGTGCGGGTCGGAACTTACCCGACAAGGAATTTCGCTACCTTAGGACCGTTATAGTTACGGCCGCCGTTTACTGGGGCTTAAGTTCATAGCTTCGGATTACTCCTAACCACTCCCCTTAACCTTCCAGCACCGGGCAGGCGTCAGCCCCTATACTTCACCTTTCGGTTTTGCAGAGACCTGTGTTTTTGCTAAACAGTCGCTTGGGCCTATTCTCTGCGGCCATCCGAAGATGGCACCCCTTCTCCCGAAGTTACGGGGTCATTTTGCCGAGTTCCTTAACAACGCTTCTCCCGTCGGCCTTAGGATTCTCTCCTCATCTACCTGTGTCGGTTTGCGGTACGGGCACATATCAATCTATAGCGGCTTTTCTTGACGGCATGGATTCAGAAGCTTCTCTACTTTATTTCGATCCGCGTAACGCTTCAGCCTC
>OY782500.1:622500-860000 GCA_963677885.1 Vallitaleaceae bacterium
ATCAGGGTGAGTCCGTATACAATGATTAAACCGGGCCAAAAAACTCTGCCTAATGATAAGTCACTTATAATCGGAACATTCAAATTTCTTAAAAGAAAAAAACTACCAATTACAATCATAAATATACTACTTATACTTCTTCCATCATTATTAATTAGTTTGGCCAGACCAGGAAGGATAAATATGAGTGGCCAAAAAGTACCAATGCTCATATGTATATCAAGTATACCTGTTGAGTTTAAAAGCAATGCACCTCCAATTAAAATAATAACAATACCGAATATTGCTCTTTCTGGAATTCTTAATCTATCCATAAATTACCTCCTAGGTTTCATAGTCGACCGGCAATTCTTCATATTTACGATCAGACTTGGATTATCCGTTTTATTTACTGTATTAATGCTACTCAACAAGTATAATCCAGCAATAGTTCAAGGTAAATAGATTTAAATGGATAATAATTCTACTCTAATGACTTTCTAATAAATCCATCATTGTATCAAGGGACATAGTATACTTGGTGTGGATAACATCTGATATACTTAAATAGTCAAAAGCATCCATCAACACTTCAATCTGTTTAACATTTTGAATTGAATCATCGAAGGCAAGCTCATAGCCTCCTGTATGATAAGATTTTTCACCTATAATTATCGTGTCAATCTTCTTATCCATTCTTATATGACCGGCAGATTGAGTGATACCCATATCTTTCAAAATTAGTTTGCCTTGAATTCTTTCAATATTATTCTTCAATGTAAAATTATCGGTCCCTTCAGACCCTGTGTTTCCATTTTGCCAACCAGGATCTTCCATATAATACTGCAAAAGCAAATCACTAATATACATATCATGAAATACAAAAGCAAAGGTCATTAGACCGATTAATACTATAAGTATTAGAGGAATAATTATTGAACTCTCAATAATAATACTACCTCTTTCATTGTTTAACATATCTACATTCACCCACCTTTATTCTATCAGTCGTCTATTCAAGCACGATTTACATGCTGTTAGCCCTCTCCCTATTGCATCTTTCTCACTCATGGTCTCAATATGATGTGATAAAGCAGTGCATTCCGGGTTTTTATGATAAACATCACTCCCGTCAGTAACATAATAATAACCAAATGATGAAGCTTTCCCTGAATCACCACATTTATTGCATGGTTTTCGATTACCTACATTTTGAGGTAAAATCATATGAAAGTTAACCGAAATATGATAACAAGTCCTATCCCTGTGATACCTTTGGCCCTTGGGGGTTACATATACTTGACGCAAATATCCATCATCATCATATTTGGATTGTCCATCACCCCTGCCGTATTCACTTGTTTCAATGGCCTTATGATATTTTATGTTCAGGTCTTCACATCCAGCAAAAGATTGTAGTGAACATGAATTCTGTAGGCTCACTTCCCCATCACCTATGAAATGAAATGGGATATCATATTTATAACTGACAATAATCAAACCTTCAGCCCCATTGGAAAAACCATCAAGATGTTCTATTTGAATACCATGACCAATACCCAAGGATTCCGAAACTTCATTCAATTCTTTTTGAAAATAGAATCTGCCAATTGCACTACCTATTAAATAAGAACTTTCACTTTTGGCAGTTGCAGATACCCTTTTATATACTTCCGACAGTTCCACCCATGCCTCCAGCATTTGACCACTTGTATCATAGAAGTCCTCAAAAGTCTCAAAGGATAATCCATCAACTTTTTTATTTAAGGGGACTTGTAGCTCCATTAATTCATTAATCTCGTCAAATGATAAAACTTCCTGATTATGTTCCGAAAACTCTTGAATTCCTTGAAACACTTGAGCCTCCTCGAGAAAATACGAATCGTACATGTATGCGTTACATATTCTATTAAGGTTCAATTGAACCTTCGCATGGATATACTGCATATGCATAAGATTTGCCAGCACAAAAAAAGCACCGATTATGACAGGTAAAACAATGGCTGCTTCTAAACTTAAGCCACCTCTTTGATTATCTATAGTCTTTATGAACCGATTCAATATCAATCTCCCAGAATTTTGACTGATTTGCAATTTGACTAGGTACGAAGATAGAGTATGCATAAACTTTGCCACTAACATCTACCCCAACAAAATAATTGAGAAGATTAATGTCCTCATCATGATACTTCTTTTGCAGATTCAACTGTATCAAATCAAGTATCCTGGCAACCTTTGTATCCTGGCTATACTGTGGCAAGCAAAGTATTAGCAGGAGATAATCCTCATATGACATAGACGGCAATAAGAAGTCCAGTCCTGGCTTCTCCAGATTCTCTTTCTGGCCAACATGCAAATACTCCTCTTTGATATCATCTGCTATATCGTAATAAGCCTTTTTTCCAAGTTTGATTTTTTCCTTAACCGCTTTTTCAGTAACAAGTTTTAAGCCTTCCAGTTGTACATCCAGGATTTTATTAAACTGAATTTCAAACTCTTCCATCATCTGATTGATAATATTGTTCTGTAAAACACTGTACTCCTCAAGGATGTCTTTCTTAATACGTGTTAATGTGACCAAGTCCCATTCGCCATCACATTCCAAAACCTTTTCAAGGACATTGTCTGCCATCTCCTTGATGAGTTCTTTAAAAGACTGATTTCCATCATAAGGTATCATCTCAAAACACTGTCCTTTCAGTTCCTCCAGAGATTGACCAGTCTCAAGCCTATCTGCCACTAAAAAAATCCACTCTTCCAAATATGCATCTATATAAGCCTTCTCCTGCTCTAGCTCAGCCTTTTTCTGCTCATCCATATCATACTTCTGGTTACCTAATATACCTACTAACTCTTCTACAGGTTCTGTTATTTCAATGTTCAATCCATTTAATTTTTCCTCAATTAAGTCTTTCCCTTCTTCAATGATGATTATGGTTTCATCTTCAAGTTTCCGTACAGCAGCGTTAAAAAGCTCTTCAATATTTCCGTCTAGATATGTATACCAGGTTCCTGAAGTTTTTATGATTGGAACTTTTTCTCCGCTGGTGAGTATAAAGACGTCAGCAATGGATTCGAGTATGGCCCATAGACCTGCAATAATAATCGCAAAAATGACTGCACCCACACCTCCTGTCCACCAACCGGCAACCATTGAGGCCAGATGCATGATCGTTGCCCGTTTATCTGTATCTGTCGCCAAATGAATCAAATTAAGACTAGTCCTAAAAGCGTATATATAGGATAAAACGACATCAACATTATGTTTCTCGTCCAGGCTTCCCCCAATGATATATTCCGTTTCATATTTCATTCTGTGTTCATTGACTTGATAACCGTTTAAGGCTTTTGCATTTATGTCATTTTGCCTGTTAAAATTAGTAAACATTTCAATAGCGTATTGATTAATGTAGAGGTTGTCCGAAGCATTGTTAAAAGCTCCACTCAATACATCACCAAAACCACCTTTACTTGAAACTTGATTATTTTCATCTAAAGAACTCCCGACACCTTGCTCGTGGTCATCACCTAATAGACCTGAGTTCTCCATACTTCCTTCAAAAAAAGAACTTGGCAAAGAAGACGGGTCTATAACAGCCTCATCTACACCATTAGAGAACTTTGACCAGATAATCTGACTTATATCATAATTTCTTGCCTCTTCCTCTTTATCTTCATAATCATACATAACTCGACCATCATTCAATAAAGGACTATAATCCATCAATATGTTCCCATCATATACACTTAAAAAAGACTCTGCAAAACCATATAAATTTTGCAAGGTTGTATATTCCATAGTATCGTCAGTTATAGCAAATTCTGATGACATCTGGTCATATAGTATACTATTTTCACTTGCAGATAAACTTGATTGCTGATACGCATCCAGAAAAATCCCATAGACTGCGAAGTCAAGATTTTCACTAAGAACATTTAGATAGGGCTCTGCCCCGGATAAGACCTGTAGATTTTTTTCTATTTGAATTTTTATTAGGTTAAGATTATCTGTTTCCTTTAACGACCTTGTTTCACTTGATAATTCAGTTTCAATATCTCCAAGCTCTGTATCAATACATGTAACAACAGATTTTAATAATTCGTCATCCTCTTGAGTCTTGTCAATAAAGTCCTGTATTTCCTCAATATGTTCCCTAGAAGCATCCTGATACTGGCCAATGACCTCTAAGGCTTCAGCATGAGCAGCCTTTAGATTAAGAATGAAATCAATGCTTTCTTTATACTGATGAAAAACTTGCTCTAGTACTTTCAATTCTTCAATGGATTCTTCTATAATGGGCTGTGGTACATATAAAACTTCAATTTGCCCCTCACTGTTTTCCAATTCCACTTTACCAAAGGCCTCATCAGAAAAAAGTTTTGAAACTAACATATTGGCTCCTTCCATATCTTTATTAAACATGGAAAACTCGTCTTCGAGTACAAGCACATTCTTAAGAAAATCTGACACCACTTGATCTGGAAAATACGCATAATTCAATTGACCTTTTGGACTAAAGCTCCTTATATAAACTTGTTCAGGATTATAAGTCCAGTCCCCACTGTCATAGAGAAGAATACCATCAATTAACTGATACAATTGCTTTTTGTAGACTTCCATATCCCCCATGGATTTGACTAATTCATTTTTTTCTTCTATGATTGACGAGGTCTTGGATGTCTTTGTAAAATAAGTAATAATACTATCCCAGTCTTTTGCAAGCATTAATCCAAGTCGCCGGTCCATAAAGTCAATAATCTGGGCTTTAGGATAAGTGAGCCCCCTCTCAAGAAAAGGTTCATAATCGATGTTAAATTCATACTTCTCAGGTTCCATCATTCCGTTAAAAACCGATCTGGCATCAGGCTCCAATATGTAATCCATATAATAGTCATGGGCCTTGGCTGTTGAGGGAAAAAGATTCTTCTCTAGATGACGGCTGAAAAACAAATCTGTTTCAGGTCCGGATTTACCTGCAAGGATACCATATTCCTGAAACAGTACTGGATCATATTGGCTTAACATATAATCAGCAGCCAAACCATAGGAACTCATGGATTGAACTTGGATCATACTTAATCGGGTGTAATCGTAAATTGTCATTAGAAAAGCTATCAATGTCACTAGAATCAAAGCCAGCATAATCGAAATACTTCCATCACATGTATCATTAGTATAGATATCGACCTCTGAATTATGCAGTTTTTTAGTCTTATAGAAGTACTGGTTTTCCACTCTCATTTCACCACCTAAAAAAGCTATAACAGATATACATCCATTATAGCTCAGTAGGGTCATCAAACAAGTCCTGTCTTTTCATGTGCATGAAATGTGCAAGTCATGTGCATGAAAACACTCTGTAATTTTATGATTGTGAAAACATCTTATACTCTGGTATATGTTGTGAAACAATATTCTAAACCCTTTCTTTCAAAAGTTTCAGAAATATACTCCAATGCCAAGTATGGCGACTCATCAACATTATCCATAAATACATCTGCATGAAAATCTTTATCCAGCTTTGTAATGTAGGCTTTATTTACTAGAGGGAGAAATGAGTTATACACAGCTGCTCCACCGGAAACAAATATCTTATCCCCATCAATACCTAGGTCCTTAACATATTTCAGCATAGCATCTATGGATGGGAAAGTCTTTACGCCATCTTTTTGATAGTTTTCATCTCTGGTAAGTACCCATGTCTCTCTATCCGGAAGGGGCTTCCCTCCTGGTAAGGATTCCAAAGTTTTTCTTCCCATAACCACTATATTTCCAGTAGTTAACCTTTGAAATCTTCCAAGGTCCTTAGGCAGATGGGTCAAAAGACCACCGTCTTTTCCAATTCCCCAGTATTTATCAACCGCAACAACTAAATTCATATAGGACTCCTTAAACAGCAACCGGAATATTTTTAATCTGTGGGTTTTTTACATAATCAATCAACTCAAAATCTTCTACTTTAAAATCATAGAAGTCTGTTACTTTTCTCTTGATTCTGAACTTAGGTGCATCAAATGTTTCTCGCGCAATCAGTTCCTGCACCATGGGGACATGTCGGTCATAAATATGTGCATCTGCAATCACATGAACAAACTCACCCACTTCCAGATCGGATACCATGGCAATCATATGTACAAGAGCTGCATATTGAACAACATTCCAAGAGTTGGCAACAAGTATATCATTGGACCGTTGATTAAGAATAGCATTCAAACGATTACCTGTCACATTAAAAGTCATTGAATAGGCACATGGATACAGATTCATCTCGCTTAAATCCTGATGAACATAGATATTGGTCATAATTCTTCTACTATAAGGGTTGTGCTTCAAGTCATAAAGAACACGGTCCACCTGATCAAAAAGGCCCTCATTATATTGGTGCTTTACTCCAAGTTGATAGCCATAGGCCTTTCCAATACTTCCATCTTCATCTGCCCATGCATCCCATATCTTGGAGTTCAGATCATTCACGTTGTTGGATTTTTTTTGCCAAATCCACAAAATCTCATCGATAGCATTTTTAAAAGGAGTCGGTCTCAAGGTTTGAATCGGAAATTCCTTACTCAGGTCATATCGGTTAACCACTCCAAACTGCTTGATGGTATGTGCCATAGCACCATCTTCCCACCTTGGCCTTACCTCTGTACCTTCACTCGAAAATCCATTGTCAATTATATTCTGACACATATTAATAAATATCTGGTCTGCGTAACTCATCTTCATCCTCCTCTATCGCCAGTAGTCATAAAAATTCATTGTTCCAATTATATCACAGCACAGGGCCTGTGTCATGGTGAATGTATGAAAAAAATAAGGGCCCGTCTCGCTTACAGATGCTTCGCATCCTTTTGACAACAAGCTCACAGTCCGTTTCGCTTCCTGTCGCGAACGTCGTCAAAAGGAAATATAAATGCATCACCCGATGTGCAAGCACTTCGGTCAATGCATTTATATTGTTGGGCCCGTCTCGCTTACGGATGCTTCGCATCCTTTTGACAACACCGCACAGTCCGCTTCGCTTCCTGTCGCGGTTGTCGTCAAATAAAGGGATAAATATAAGAGCTCATATGTGCAAGCACACCTGAGCTCTTACGTTTCCCCTTTGCTCGACTCATAACTTCGCGCAAAAAAATAGGTAGCGTCCCCACGCTACCGTCACAATAATATAAACCAATATCAAAACCCCCACTTTTACAGTATATAGACTATAAAAGCTTGTCGCTATGGTCAAAATTCACAACGTCTTGACCAACCATCTACTATTATATGGTAATTACCTATAAGGGTCAAGATTATTTTATAACAATTTGACGATTTAGGCAGAATAACCAATTGAAACTTGTGTTTTTTATCACAAAAAACCCTTGACTTCAGCCTTTATAGCTAAAATCAAGGGTAACATTTGATAACTATGTCTTTCCTGTAAAAACAAACCGCCTAGTCCTATCGGCTGTCTTTGTGGTGGTTATTATAGATCATATTTCTTAATCAGTGCATCTTCCAGATAAGCTTCAACATAAATACCATCTGCTTCAAACCGCTCTTCAAGCAATTGTCCATAGGTTCTGATGTTCTGAACGATATGACCCTTGTCGTAAGGAATCCTTACCTTAATGTGTTGCTGACCATCTAGGAGTTTTTCTTCTAAAATAGACTTCAACTCATTAAGGCCCTGGCCCTCTTTTGCAGATGTGTAACAAACCTTAAAGGCCCTAAAGTCTTTCAGTTCACTGGCATCAAAGTCTTCCTTGTCCATCTTATTAAAAACTGTAAGTACAGGAATACCTGTTGCATTCAACTCTTCAAGGGTTTCATAAACTACATTCATATGCTTTTCATAGGATGGATTGGAACCATCCACCACATGAATGATAATGTCCGCATATGCAACCTCTTCCAGCGTTGACTGGAAGGCCTCTACCAAGTGGTGGGGAAGCTTATGTATAAATCCAACGGTGTCTGTCATGAAGATTTCCTTACCCTCTGGCAGAGACAAAACCCTGGTTGTTGGATCAAGTGTAGCAAAAAGCTGGTCCTCTTCAAGAACATGGGCATCCGTTAGGGCATTAAGCAAGGTAGACTTGCCTGCATTGGTATATCCAGCGATAGCAACAACCGGTTTGTTTTGCTTCTTCCTGTTACTTCGAAGCATATCTCTGTGTTTCTTGACTTCCTTCAGCTCAGACCTCAGTTGAGCAGCCCTGCTCCTTATATGACGCCTGTCAGTTTCCAGTTTTTTCTCACCGGGACCTCTTGTACCGATACCCCCTCCAAGCCTGGAAAGTGACGACCCAAGACCTTGAAGTCTAGATACCCGGTAGTTGAGCTGGGCTAATTCCACCTGGAGTTTACCTTCTGCTGTATGGGCATGTTTGGCAAAAATATCCAATATCAATGTAGACCTGTCAATCACCTTACAGTCCAGCTCCTTTTCCAGGTTTTTAAGCTGGGCAGGGCTTAGCTCATCATCAGTGATTATGCCGTGAGCCTTGGTGACAAAAACAGCATCTTTGATTTCTTCAATTTTACCCTTGCCTACATAGGTTCCGGGATGAACAGCCTCTCTGTTTTGAATGATTTTATCTACGGTCATTGCACCTGCCGTCTTTGCCAGTTCTTCCAGCTCATTGACAGATTCCATGGTTACTTCTGTATTTCCTTTATCGCTGACAGCAACGAGAATAACTCTCTCGATTTCTGTCGACTCTTCTTTTCCAACTGCTTTAATGTTGCTATTCATATGATCACCTCTTCTTAACAATTAGTTACGCTTATGATTCACACTAAGAATCTAAAACTGCTAATTGTCTTCTATTTTGTCTAATAAAGCTTTCGCTTCACTGTGCATTGGATTTATCTCCAATATGTTTTCAAGTATTACCCTAGATTGATCATAATCATGCATCCTCTCCAGAGCCATGGCCTTTAGAAGCAAGGCTTCTGTGTCCTTTGACTCATATTTTAACAATTCATCGATGGTGTTGACCACTTCATCGTAGTTACTGATTTGGTAATAAGATACTGCCATGTGATAGAGAGCCCGAAGGTCGATGGCTTCCAGCTGAACTAAATATTCAGCGAATGCTTCAATGGACTGGTCATATTGTTCCAATCCCTGATAAGCAATACCCATACCAAGTACCCCTTCCAAAATACCATAATCTTTGGCATCTGAAAAGTCCCTGATTGCACTGAGATAGTCCCCTTCCATTAAGTAGACATCTCCACGCAGGTAATAGGCGTCGCCATAGCCTTCCCATATATTGACGGCACTGGTGTATATATCGATGGCTCCCTGCCTGTCATCAAGCGCCTCTAAGATCTGACCCTTGACTATATAAAACTGGGGAACGTAAATATTGATATTAAGAGCTGTATTAATCTCATTGAGAGCCACATCCGGTTTTCCAAGCTCCAAAAACAGAGCCGCCAGGTTGCCATAGGCATAAAAATTATCCGGTTCCTCATCAATTGCACTTGTAAAATACTCTTTGGCCTCATCAAGGTCATCCAAGGCCAAATGGACCAGTCCCAAGGCATTATATAATTCGGAGTCACCTAATCCTGCATCTTCTACGGCTTCAAAAGCGGTTAAGGCAGCAGTGTACTCCCCGATTTGATACCTGTAGTTTCCTATATTAAGGTAGGCTTGGTATTTGTTTTCATCATCGGTAAAGTCCTTCATGTGGTCTTCAACAAAGTCAAAATCCAGACCTGCATTGTCATAGTCACCCAAACTCATATACAAAAAACCTCTTAACATATATGCTTCAGGTAAATCCGGGTCATGACTAATGGCTACTTCCAACTCTTCGATGGCTGAGTCGTAATCACCAGCTTCCATAAGCTCTTTGGCATGATCCATATGTTCCAGATAATCCTCACTGGCTTTCGGTCCACAGCCTGCAATAGTTAAGGCTGCAAAAAGGACACAGACAACCAGTCCTTTGTTGATTTTATGTCTATTCAAAGTCTTATTCATTCTTACTCCTATATACCTTGCGCTTTTCTCCATACTTCTATACAATGATGTTGGGGTCAAAAGATTTAGTTGAACGAAATTCAATCAAGATATGGTGTTTGGATGCTTCAACCGGATACTATATCTTAATTGAATTTCTGAGAAACTTGCTTTTGACCCCATCATCATACAATAGAAAGAGCTTATAGGCCTTGAGCTTATAGCTAATGAGGAGGTTTTATGAAACAAAACAAATATCGCAAGTTATTCACTTATGCCTTACTGGCATTTCTGATTATTATTTTTCTCATGACGATTTATGCCTTTATCTTCAAAGGATTCGAAGCAGGTATGTCCATGTTTGCCTACAACGTCTTCTTAAGTATTATCGTTTACTTCTTCCTCATGTGGCAGCGCCGTATGGAAGAAAAAGCAGCATCCCTTTCCGGTGACTCCGACGTTGAAGGCGAGATCAAAGATGATCATGTCATAGATGAGGACGTCAAAGACAGTCAACTAAGAGATGACGAAAAACTTTAACAATTAAGATTCAAATCCTTTCACAAGGACCTTTCTGCTTCTGGGACCATCAAACTCGGTAAAGTATATACCCTGCCAGGTTCCTAGAAGCAGTTTTCCATTTTCAACGATTATTTGCTGAGAAAATCCCATCATACTCGCCTTTAGGTGGGCAGCTGTATTGCCCTCAAAATGAGCATAGTTATTGGACCATGGCACCATTTGATCCAGTTGCTTAATCAGATCTCTTCTCACATCCGGATCAGCATTTTCATTAATAGTGACGCCTGCCGTTGTATGAGGTACATAAACCAGGACAAAGCCATCATGGATGCCCATATTTCTAATTGCATGCTGAACATCTGCCGTAATATCTACAAACTCATCTCTGTTTTTGGTTTTCATGGCCAAGGTTACCGATCTACTCATTGTTCTCTCCTTTTATAAAATCCATCCATTTATTAATATGCTTCTCGTATCCCTGATTGCTTGGCTTGTAATAAGTCCTATCCTTGAGCTCATCCGGCAAGTATTGCTGATCAACATAGTGGTTTTTATAGTCATGGGCATATTTATACCCGATACCGTTACCTAGCTTGCCTGCCGATTGGTAATGGGCATCTTTCAAATAAGGTGGTATAGTCTGTATGGACTGTCCCTTTACATCTTCCATAGCCGAAAATATGGCACTCATTGCCGCATTGGACTTAGGTGCACAGGCAACATATGCGACTGCCTGGCTAAGTATAATCTGGCTCTCCGGCATGCCGATAAAGTTGACTGCCTCAGCTGCTGACATAGCTACCGTCAAGGCTCTCGGATCTGCATTTCCCACATCTTCAGCAGCACAGATAACCACACGTCTGGCAATGAACTTTGGATCCTCCCCTGCATAGAGCATTCTTGCCAAATAATAGACAGCTGCATCTGGGTCTGACCCTCTCATAGATTTAATAAAGGCTGAAATGGTGTCATAATGATTGTCGCCGTCTTTATCATAGCCGATGGCTCTTTTTTGAATACATTCTTCAGCTACATCTAAGGTAATATGTACTTTGCCTGATACGGAATCAGTTGTCAAAGCCCCAAGCTCCAATGCATTCAAGGCAGCTCGGGCATCGCCGCCTGCCACATCGGCCCAAAATCTTTTGGCGTCTTCATCAACGGTAAGCCCGATACCTGACAGTTGTTTATCTTCTTCAATAGCCCTATTAATTAAGGTAAGGATTGCCTCTTCTGATAAGGGTCTAAGCTGGAAAATCCGTGACCTGGATACAAGGGCCCTGTTCACTTCAAAATAAGGATTCTCTGTTGTCGCACCGATTAAAGTAACCGTACCATCCTCCACATAAGGCAGCAAGGCATCCTGTTGAGCCTTGTTAAAACGGTGGATCTCATCGATGAACAATATGGTTTTTTTCATAGCCAGACCAAGATTGTCTTTGGCTTCCTGAACGACATTCTGGATATCCTTTTTACCGGCAATGGTAGCATTGAGTTGGGTAAAATAGGATTTGGTCGTATTGGCAATGACTCTGGCCAAGGTAGTCTTTCCGGTTCCAGGAGGTCCGTAAAGAATTAAGGATCCCAGTTTATCCGCTTTCACCGCTCGGTAAAGCAACTTATCCTTAGCCAGTATATGGTCTTGTCCCACGACTTCATCTATATGTTTTGGCCGCATTCTTGCTGCCAGCGGGGCGTCTTTTTCTAAACTTTTCTCTGAAATCATATCAAAAATATCCATGGTCTACCTCAGCTCTTAATCTTATACGGAATACATTATAACATATGCAAGATGTCATAACCATGGTACATTTCCTACGAATTCCTAACAAAATACTAAAAACCATTGACAAAATCATAGCAAAGAACTATAGTAGTTCTATAAAGAAACACTAGTTAAGGAGGAAACTGTGACGATTACAGATGCACTTAAAAATCTCGGATTTACACAACAAGAAGCTGTTTTATATATGAAACTGGCTCAAGCCACCAGTATGACTGGTTATGAAGCTGCTAAGTCCAGTGGTATTTCCAGGTCTAATGCTTATGCTTCCTTATCTAATCTGGTAGATAAAGGCTATGCCTATACCATCGACGGAAACCCTGTCCATTATGTGGCTATTTCCAAAGAGGATCTTATGGCCAATGCCAAACGTGATTTTGCAAAGACCCTAACGGTCATTGAAGATAAACTTCAGACCACCCCAATCACCAGCGAACCCTATATTACGGTATCCGGTGAAAAGGCAGTTTACGATAAGATGAAAAATGTGATTCTCCAGGCTGATGAAAGAATTTACGTTTCTGTCAGTGCTCCAATTCTCAAGGAATTGGAAGAAGAACTCATCATCGCCTGTGAAAAAGGCCTTAAGGTCGTCGTTTTATCATCAGAAGATATCTCATGTGGGGAACATGTTTACTACCCTACGGATAGAAACGCTTCAATCAAGCTTATTGCAGACACCAGTGAAATCATTGCAGGAACCCTGAATCAAAGCCTATATTCCAAGAATACAACCTTGGTACATATTATACGTGAATCGTTAATTGATGAAATAACCTTAATCACCGAAAGGAGCAAGACATGCTAGGACTTAACAACTCAGTATCAGAAGATATGTCATTTTATGGCAACACAAGCCCTATTGAACTTATAGAACAATACGGAAGCCCACTTTATGTTTATAACGAAAATGTACTTCGTGAGCGTTGCCGCGAACTAAAAAACCTGGTAACCTATGAAAATTTCCAGGTCAACTATTCAGTAAAAGCCAATTCCAACTTAAGTCTTCTTAAAATCACCAAAGAAGAAGGTTTGAAAGCTGATGCCATGAGCCCAGGGGAAATTTTCGTTGAACTTGAAGCCGGTTACCAACCGGAAGATATTCTCTATATCTCCAACAACGTATCCGCTGAGGAGATGCAATTTGCCATAGACCGGGGTATTCTGACAAGTGTGGATTCACTGAGCCAATTGGAATTATATGGCAAGTTAAACACCGGTGGAAAAGTCGCCATCCGTTTTAACCCTGAAGTTGGTGCTGGTCATCATGAAAAAGTCGTAACCGGTGGTAAGAAAACCAAATTTGGTGTAGCCATCAGCGATGTTCCAAAAGTAAAAGAACTTCTTAAAGTATACAACCTAACCCTGGTAGGTATTAACCAGCATATCGGTTCTCTCTTTATGGATGGAGACAAATACATTGATGGTGCCATGTCTATTCTAAGCATCGCCAAAAACTTCCATGACCTTGAATTCATCGATATGGGTGGCGGATTTGGTATCCCTTACCAGAAATTGGCTTCACAAGGCCGTTTGGACCTTCAGCATCTTGGACAGCGGTTGGACAAGGTTCTCCATGAATTTGCTGCCGAATACGGTAAAGCTGTTACCTTCAAAATCGAACCTGGCCGCTACGTCGTTGCCGAAGCTGGTGTTCTACTGGGATCTGTTCACGCCATCAAAGAAAACTTCGGTATCACCTATGTTGGTACAGACTTAGGTTTCAATGTTCTCAAAAGACCGGTCATGTATGATAGTCATCACGATGTGGAAGTATATCGACGAGACAATGTTCCATCACTTAACTCCCATCCTGTTACGATTGTAGGTAACATCTGTGAAAGCGGTGACATCATTGCCAAAGACAGACTTTTACCTCAAGTCCTTCAAAACGACGTCCTGGGTATTATGGATGCAGGAGCCTATGGTTACTGTATGGCATCCAACTATAATAACCGTCTTCGTCCTGCTGAAGTCTTGATTGACACTGAAGGCAATCCCCGTCTCATTAGAAGAAGAGATACCTTAGAGGATCTTCTCAGAGGATTTGATTTTTAATTCCATAGACATATTCCAAGCACCTACACCATGTAGGTGCTTTTTTATTTACCTATATCCAGACCAAATTACCCATTCTAATTGAGAATCATTCTAGATTATAATAATTATATACACATATTTGAAGGAGGTAATCTATGAATTTTATACCCTATCTTGTTTTTACCGGCAACTGCCGACAGGCTATGGACTTTTATGCTGATGCCTTAAAGGGCAAAATCATTTACACTATGGAATATAAAGACATGCCGCCAAGTGACGACCTGCCTCCTACACCAGATGATTATATGGATAAGATTCTTCATGGAACCATGGATATCGGAGGGGAACGCCTATATTTCTCCGATACTTTTCCTAGTGCACCCATCACCACCGGTAATAATCTGGAGATCAACATCAATTGCTCATCAGAGGCTGAGTTAAGGGAGATTTTTGCCAAACTCTCAATCGATGGAAAAGTCACCATGCCTGTTGCAGAGCAGTTCTGGGGATCTATCTTCGCTTCTGTAACTGATAAATACGGTTTTGGATGGAGCCTCAATTACGACTTACCTGAAGAGTAGTCATAAGAAGGTAATTTATCAAGAAAGACATGATGTAAAAAAAATAGGGCGACAGTCGATAAAACTGTCGCCCTTCATTTATTATTCTTTAGTACTTAAGTATGCATGTATACATCCAACTATTGGTCTATCTAGACATTAAAACGATACCCTGCACCCCAAACCGTCTCAATAAAACCCTCAGGAATCTTATCCCTGAGTTTACCGATATGGACAGTCACGGTTGCCGTATCCACATAAGCCTCCAAACCCCAGATCCTATCCAGTATAGTCTCCTTGCTAAAGACCTGGTCGGGATTGGCTGCCATAAAGACAAGAATATCATATTCTTTGGTCGTTAAGTTGACTTCCTTATTGTTAACCAGAACCCGTCTGGCATCCAATTGAATAGTCATATTTCGAATGGTGACTTCTTTCTTCTTCGGTCCTTTATTGGTTAGGCGTTCATACCTTGTCAAATGGGCCTTAACCCTGGCCACCAGTTCACTGGGGCTAAATGGCTTGGTAATGAAGTCATCCGCGCCAAGTCCCAGGCCCCGTATCTTATCGATATCCTCTTTCTTGGCAGTCACCATGAGTATAGGAATATCTATATCATCCCGGACCGCTTTTATAATCGAGTAACCATCCATCTCAGGTAACATGAGATCCAAGATAATCAAATCATAGTCTCCGTTTTTTATCATGGTCATACCCTTCTGTCCGGTATGGGCCATTTCAACCTCATAGCCGGAAATTTCCAAATAATCCCTTTCCAGCTCTGCTATACTCACCTCATCCTCGACGATCAGTATCTTTTTCCCTTCCTCACTCATGAAGATCCTCCTTATATAGTTTAATGGTAATCTTCGTACCTTTACCTTTTGTCGAAGCCGCTTTTATCTTACCCTGATGTTCATCAATAATATGTTTAACAATGGCAAGGCCCAGTCCGGACCCACCGGTTCCTGTATTCCTAGATGCATCCGACCTGTAAAATATATCAAAAGCCTGCTTAAGCTCGTCCTCATCCATACCGATACCATTATCCTTAATGGAAAGGCATACACTATCCGGCTGATTCTCCAGAATAATATCAACTTTCTTGTCATCCGATTCATTATACTTAAAGGAATTCTGTATGAGATTTTGTAGAACCCTCCGAATCTGGAGAATATCAATATTCACCACCGGTGGCTTTTCTGAATGGTTCTTATAAACCATCTCCACACTTCCTACCTGGCTGTATTCCATTCCAGCTTCCTGGACATAATCTCGAATAAGGATTTCCATATTGACATAAGTAAATTCAAATGGCAGTTTCTTTAAGTCCAGCTTGGAAAAAGTAAAAAGATCATCAATCATCCTATCCATATCTAGACTCTTCTGATGTACTACCCGCAGGTACCTTTCCTGTTTTTCAGGTGTGTTGGCAACCCCGTCAAGAATCCCTTCCACATATCCCTTAATCGAAGTCATGGGCGTCTTCAAGTCATGGGAGATACTGGAAATCAGTTCCTTACGGTTGTCCTCATACTGAACCTGACGTTCAATGGATTTCTTAAGTTCTTGCCGCATCTGCTCGTAGGATCTTATAACAGCTCCCATTTCATCTCTAGACCTGGACTTAAGTTTGAAATCCAGATTACCATTTCCGATTTCTCTGGCACCCTTATCCAGTTCTTTTAATGGTTTAATAATTGTTCTCTGAATCAGAATCATTAAGGGCAGGGTCAAAATCAGTAACAATATCAGGATTGCCGCTCCAAAACCCCGCCTCACCTGATCATTAAAATCAACCAATTCTGTAATATCTGTTAACACGTAATATACAACATCTTCATCATCAATAACAAAGGTAAAATCCGAAAATACATAGGATTGATCACCAATTACAAATTTACTATCTTGGGTATCCGACCCATGGGAAACGCTAAACCCTGAACTGGATTTCTCATCATCAGGTACCCAATCCAAACCTCTGGGATACAAGACCTCACGAAGAATATCAACAGGAAAATCATCAACCATCAAATATTGACCTTGATATACGACAACAAGACTGGAGCTAATCGCTGACAGTCTATTGTCTATCTCATCTATAAACTCTATATCGACAAGGGATTCAGGCTCATACTTTTCCGCCTGCTTAATATCACCCATGGTATCAATCAATTCGATAAAAATCTCATCTGGTGCGTGGTCATTTAAAATAATATCAGATACCTGTGCAATAAACCGTCCTGCCCCTGCAAATATAGACACAACCAAAACACCAGCACTGAGTAGAACACACAATATGTAAGTAATGAGTAGTTTTAATCGAATTGACATAAGCTTTCTTCCTTTTTCTCAAAGACTAATAATCCTGCTATAAAAAGTATTATATAATAGGCCAGGGCAGATAACAACACATTCAGGGTACTTATGTTAAAGAGCATATGATAACCGGTAATTACCGTCGTTATAGATATGGTCTTTAATACCGGAACATATACAGCCACCAGGCTTAATCCAACATATGCTATGTAAGCCAGTATAACACTAAGTCCTGTATTTTTAAAAATCAAGGCAAGCAGGTTTCCGATGAGGTTCACTAAGCCTAAAACCACCATGGCACCTATATAGTCAAGTATAGTTCCTCCCAGTCCTGCCAGTGCAAAACCGTCTGCAACAAAACTGATAAGAAGGGCAAATAGGAACTGTCCGCCAAGGACTATACCAATGATGATCCAAACGGCTAATAACTTGCTAATAAAAATCTTGGTTCTGGATACCGGAAGAAGATACATATTCTTCATGGTTCCTCTGGTAAAATCAATGGCCTGACTTTGTCCTGCCAAGTAGATAGCCAAGAGCGGCAGCATAAAGGCCATCATAGTAGAAAGACTTGCTCCTACAAACTGAACACCTGAATAAAATGATAAGTCAAATAAGTTTTCGGCCCCTACATAAACCAAGGCCATACCGAAAAAGATAATGCTATATATGATTAAAAATACTTTTGTATTTCTTTTTTTAAGTAATTTACTAAGTTCAACTTTTAATAGTTCCATATGGCACCTCCTCTAAGCACCGATTGGCTTATGATTCCCTGTTTCGAAAGCTTTGGTTTTCTTGTTATCCTTGTATTCCTTTATGACCTGAAGATAATAATCCTCAAGACTTAAACCCTCTTCTTTGATATCACTAACTCTTCCATCATAAAGGACCTGTCCTTCATAAAGAATGACGACCCGGTTGGCCAAATTCTCAAGATCACCAACCATATGGGAGGAAATCAAGGTCATGGCACCCTGGTTGAGTGAACGGTCCCTGAGAAAGTCTTTGAGACCTGCCTTTTTTTCAATGTCCATACCGTTAAAAGGCTCATCAAGAATCAATACATCAGGATTATGTAAAACTGCTCTTGCAAAATCCAATCTTTGTTTCATACCTGTTGAATACTGGGCTACTTTTTTATTGCCGGCATCCTTTAGTTCTACCAAGTCAAGGACTCTACTAATAGATGCATCATCCACTGAAGGATAGAAAGAAGCATAAAGCTTCAGATTCTCATATCCTGTCATGTATTCATAATAGGCAGGACTGGAAACCATAGCACCGACAGATTTCATAAAATCTGTCGGATGCTCACCTACTATGTCTTCATTGTATCTGATGTCACCTGAATCAGTAGATGTTAACCCCAGAATGCCTCGAATAGCAGTCGTTTTACCTGCGCCGTTTGGTCCCAGAAGAAGAACGATGTCTTCTTCTTTCATGTTTAGATGAAAACCAAATACACCCTTACTCCCACCGTAATCTTTTGTTAAACCTTCTACTCTCAGTGTATTCATCTTTTATCTCCTTACTTTTACTCTGCTATGAGGACCCATTTCCTCATCGTGAAAACCTTCAAAATCTTCAGGATCGATTTCAATGAAGTCTTTACCTGTTAGGTCAGGCGCATCGGCGATAGTTGTACCTACTTGGCTAAGTTCAAAAGCAGCACTGACTTCAACAAGATGTGACAGTCCTTCTTCATCATCACCGGATACAATAAGGCCGAATTTCATACCTGCAAACTCGTCATCTTTTGTCGTTACAGCTACTTTCACATACTCAAGTTCAATGTTTTCAACGATTTCAGGCCTGTCATTTTCCATGTTCATAAAGTCTGAAAGAATCGGGTATTTAGTCAATAATGTTGCATCAGGACTGAATTCTTCATATTCATCTACATTTTGGTCATGGCCATCAATAGCTGAAACGATTAAGTTTAAGAGCATAGGTATTTCTTCTTTAGTCAATTCAAAAGTAATAGTCTCACTTCCGTCATCATTATATGTAACTTCAAAGTCATCTTTTAAGTCACCCATAACAAAATCAAGTAATTCTTCCTGGGCAGATGTCATTTCTTCATGATTTCCTGACCTGTGACCATAGTCTTCAAAGTCTTCATAGTCGTACTCTTCATTAGCTTCCATAGCTTCTTTGTCAGCTAGGTAGTATAAGCCTTGACTTTCATCAAAAATGTAAACATCACTACCTTGACTGTATACATTAAGTTCTTTAGATACACCATTGGCAGTAAATTTTACCCATCCGCTGCCATTGTCTTCATCTTCAGTCTTAAGGACTGTTGACAGGTCAACCAGGGTCTCACCGTTATCTTTAACAATCACTTGTCCGGTTACTGTTGCGTTCTCATGGTCAACTTGTGTGTCATCCTGGCTTTTAGCCATATCCTTAAAGGCTTCATATCCTTCAAAAGTTGGTGCACTTGCATATGCTGTTACTGCCAGTAGCGAAAAGGCTGCTGCTAAAGCTACGATTAATCCTAAAGTTCTTTTTTTCATTGTTGTTCTCCTTTACATTCTCTTCTATTTTGCAATCCATTTTGGTTGCTGAATTTTTGTTGTTTGGTTTCTTGTGTGTTGCTTATGAGTCTATAATAAAGGACAAAAACAAAATCCTCATAAGGAGAATCTAAAGATTTTCTAAACAACTCTAAAGCTTTTGTTTTTTATTATATTAACGGTTGAAATAGAGAGGTAGATCCTCTTCCCTTGCGCACTTCGTGAAGCCGGTCAGAGGACCCACCTCTCTATTTCTGCTGTACATACAAACAAATATAAAAAAAATCCTGAGTTGTTGTCAGGATGTGGGGTGTTCTTTGGATTTGTGGTGTTATCTGGATGTAGGGTGTTCTTTGGATTTGTGGTGTTATCTGGATGTAGGGTGTTCTTTGGATTTGTGAAAACTATACATGGTTAATATTTTATTTATCCTTTTGGTAGTGGTTGATAGCTTCTTTTACGCAGCCTTTGAACCAGTAAGTGTAGTTTTGGGGATTGTTTTTGATGTCGATTAGGAGTTGATCCACGTCTACCCATTGGTAGTCCATGGCTTCTTCTGGATTTAGGCTAATGGGTCCATTGTAATTTGCAGTGAAGATGTGGTCGACTTCATTTTCTATGAGGTCATGATCAAGGTCTGCCCGATATGAATAGATAAATTGCTCCTTGAGGTTGTCAACCTGAATACCAATTTCGTATTGAAGTCTGGCATGGACATCCTCTATGAGCTCTGTTCCGGCTATCTGATGGGAACAGCAGGCATTGGTCCAGAGACCTCCTGAGTGATACTTATGTTCAGCCCTTTGCTGAATCATCATCTTTCCCTGGTCATTAAAGACGAAAACCGAAAAGGCTCGGTGAAGATAACCCTTCTTATGTGTATATAATTTCTCACAGGAACCAACGATCTGGTCCTTTTCATCAACTAGTACGATATATTCCATATTTCCTCCCATCTTCCATGGCGTTCAGTAAATCTTACTGATACTGGTCGCCCTAGGTTGCAGGTCATGTTATTGGTCTTTTATCAATGAGTATCATAACCTATTCTTCCTTTTCAAGCAAGGCCATAGCTTCTTTTTCCGGCATAGGTTTGTTGAAATAGTATCCCTGAATCATATCGCAGGACATTTCCTCCAGCATTTCCAGCTGTTCCAAGGTCTCTACACCTTCTGCAACAACCTCTACTCCTTTTTGCTTGGCCAGTTCGATAATGGATTTAACCATAAAACGGTCATAGGACCCTTTTTCCATAAACCGAATAAAGGACTGGTCTATCTTTAACACCTGTATATCCAGTTCTTTTAGATAACCTAGTGAGGAATAACCCGTTCCAAAATCATCTAAAGATATTTTGAATCCATACTTTCTCAGCTGATTAATAACCTCACGACCTTCAATAATGTTTTTAATGAAGACCGTTTCTGTCATTTCAAGACAAATACAGTTGGAGGACACATGAGCTTCATCCACAATTTTCTTTATCAGATCAGCAAATCCAGTGAACATCAGCTGGACCATGGATATATTAATGGACACACATATATCCCTTTTTGAGTTTTTGTTAATTCTTGCAGAGAAGTCAACAGCACGCCGAATAACAAACTCACCAATCTCGATAATTGATCCTACTTCCTCTGCTACCGTTATCATCTTATAGGGTGATACCCAACCAAGTTCTTTGGAATACCACCGGATCAGGGCCTCATAACCTTTGATTCCATGACTTCCAGCCATATAAACCGGCTGATAATAGACCATAAATTCATTATTCTTAAAACCGTCAGCCAAAAGATTCTGGAAGCTCACCCGTTCAGCCAGTTCATCATCCAGTTGCTTGTCGAAGACGACAAATTGGTCTTTCCCCCTGTTTTTTGCATCATAGAGGGCTATATCTGCCTTTTTGATTAGAAGTTCCTTAGTATCTCCATGATCTGGATATATGGAAATCCCAAGAGATACAGACAGGATAAAGCCATGGTCTTCCAGATGTATAATTCCTTTAAATAAGTCCTGTACCTCCTTGGCAAAAAACTCAATCTCATTCATGGTCCAGGGTTTAGCAATGGCAAAAATGAACTCGTCTCCACCGAAACGACCGATATAAATGTCCTCATCCTGAAGATCCTTAAGTTTTTTACCGGTATCCCGAATCACCTGGTCTCCCACATCATGTCCAAAAATATCATTGATGTTTTTAAAATTATCAACATCAAGGAAAAGAATGACCAACTGCTTGGTCTCACTGTCATACAGAAGTCTTTCGATTTCTTCATAAATTGAAAAACGGTTAAGGAGTCCTGTTAGGGAATCCAGATAAACAAGCTCATTAATCCTTTCATCCCTGATTTCCACTTCGATAACACTGTTTTCAAGTTTTTCATTGGTAACTTTTAAGTCATCGATGGTGGTTTTCAACTCCTCATTCATAGCCTCAACTTCATCATAGGAATCCTTGAGTTCCAGCTGACTCTCAAGTAGGGCCTCTTGGGCTTTTCTTCGAGCTATAACCAGGTAGATGAGGGCTAGTATGATTAAAAGTTCCGCCACTATGATTAGGGAAACCCATAAGACCAAGGCAAGGTTCTCTTCAATAAAACCAGGCTCATAATTAATCAAAATCGTATCTTGCGGCAGTTGGTCTCTGTCTAGTCCGTGTTTGCTCAAGACCTCATAATCAACCATATACTCATTGGGGCTTTGGTCGATCAAAGGCATAAGGGAGATTGGCTTACCCTGAAAATAATCAATAACCATTTTGCCTGCTGCACAGCCCTGCTCTACATGAGAAACGACTCTTCCACCAAGGAGACCTTCTCCCACCCCATGCTCATAAGGATGGTAGACCGGCTGATCCGTTGCAGAAAGGACCAGATCCACACCTTCTTCAAAAGACAGGGTTTGGCCTGTGTAATCCCGATAAACTGAAACCAAAAGGAGGAGATCATCATGACCCAAATCCTCTAATTTATCTGTAAATTCATTAAAAGTCATCTCACTTAAGTCGAGAGCTTGAAAGTCCAAATCCTTAAACCGGTCCTTTTCCTTATAGAAAAGCTCCAAGTCACCTTGACCGCTTGCTGTAGCATCTACTAGGGCGACCACAGCCTTTGCCTCAGGATTTAAGTCATACGCCATCTGAATAGTATCACCAAATGACGGCGCTTCAAAAACCCCGGTAACATCATCCACTGAAGAATAGGCTAAGGCCTTGTCATAATTATTGACTCCCAAGAAAAACACCGGGGTATCAGGAAACCATTCATCCTTTTTTTCCATAATAAAATTAATGCCATTGTCATCACCGACAATCACTGCATCATATTCCACAAAATTCAGTTTGTATTCCATACTTGTCTGGAAATTCAGGATATTTTCTTCTGTAAAGAAACGTTTTGTATCCATGAACTCAACATCAAGGGTGATCGGATATCCATTAAAAACTTTCCTAATCCCTTCTACCTGTTGAAAGAAGGTACGAAATGAAGGGGAGTAAGAAGAGATATAGAGAACATTCTTGTCATCAAAATCAGACCCCTCTGAGTCTGTGGTCTCTCCTGAAAGTATTGGAGTCGCCATAGCCCATGCAATCATGATACACAATAAAAGGAGGAGTAATCCGGTATGTAGTATAGAATTGTCATCATACCTTCTAGGGGTATTGTCCTTATTCATACTTACACCTCAATTACTCATTACAGCCAAGGAAGGCCGAAACCGCTTCCGGCCCTCACTACATATAGGATAACACTTAATCTTTCCTTTGTCTAACAAAAGTTAGTTGTTACTAACCTAATGCTCATATGCCATTTACTCTTCTACAAAAACTGGTCTTATCTCCAAAAAACTGTCCAAGGCAAAGCTGATAAAATCTGTATCCAGATTTCCACTGAGTAGGTCTCCTTCAAGACTCTCATCCTCTGTCTCCCAGCCAGCAAACTTATATCCCTTCTCAGGAATCGCCTTCAAGCCTAATATCTGACCCTCATAATATTTCAAGGTAAATAGGTCTTCTAAATCCTTTAGGTAATAGGAATCGTTAACTCTTATAGTCCCGCCCTTGAAATCACTTATTTTCAAGGTTTTAATGGGACCAAGGTCCAGGTGGCGTTTTGCATAGGTCATCAAGTACATTGACCTTTTTTCAGCAAAGGATTTAAGTCCATAGACAATAGAAGTCTTCCACTCCTGGGTATCATGTATGGCCCAAAAGTGATACCGTTCAATATACTCTTCCATTTCAGGCTCATATAGGTCTTCAAAATATTCAATCTGACCAATCACCCGGTCCTTATGAAACCTGGAGTTCATAAGATCCGCAAACCTCATGGCAAAGTCTTCCTTAAAGGACTCATTTTCCATGAGCTGCTGGAATAGATTAATGGACCAGCCTGGATTTGGCCAAGCATTTCCCGGAGTGTCCAGCAGCATGGAGAATGAATCAAAAGCATTTTTGCCGGAACCTTCATACATACCAAAGGAAAATTCTGTATCATACATCAAAAAACGGTATCTGCCATCAGGTGTCGACTCATCCACTTGACCGGTATAACGCCATATCTTTGAATTATTCCCTGGCCAGTCGCTGTTGGCGATATAGAGATTGGTAATATAGTAGTCCATCAGATTAGCAAGATCCAACCGGTCCTCTACATACTTAAAATGTTCATCGATAGTCAGATCATGATTCTTCACATAGGAAAGAAAGTCCTTAAAGCTTTGGAAGTCTTCCTCACTGCCATAATAGTTTTCCAGTCCATCCGGTAAGTAGGTAATAATAGAGACCTGGTCTTCCGGTATATTATAATGGGATTCCAAATAGTGCTCATCCAAATGTTCCCGTAGGTGATAGATGCCATAATATTCACCGTTAATAAACAAAATGACCTGTTTATAGGCTTGATAGTCCACCAGACCTTCAACCAAAGAGTCAATCATTAAGTCCCTAAACAAAGCCTGATCAAAATCATTGCCACCTGATCGAAACAATAGTCGTTTAAAGGAATCAATACGCTCACCTTGACTATCGGTCAGCCCTTCAAAGAAGTCATAGTCCATAGTGGGCTGGCCATACTCATCTCTGGCAAGTAGCTTAAAGGACTTTTTCTCATTGGCTCTAGACCATCCACCAAAGAGCCGAATACCGATATCCTGTGAAAAAACCTGGTCTCCCTGGCTGTCAAAAAACTCTACATGGGCCGGCCGTTCCCACTCAGGCCCTCTTTGATTGTAGTTTGCCGGAGTCCCTCCATCTGGATTTCTCGGTGCCCTTTCCAGGTATTTCTTGCCCACTACATAAATCCCGGTTTCTTCATTGAATAGATGATCAGGATCTGTCGTTAGACTGACCACATCAAATGCATAACGGTCACTTCCCTGGTCCCAGACATAATAAGTACCTGTAAACATATGGCCCAAAGCCAGGTCCCCTGAAAAATACTGGGCTTTAACAACCTGGCCCTTACTTACATCACCTGTAGGGGTACGGGGGATATCAGCAAAGGTGGCAGGAATATTGACGTATCGTAAAGGCAGGTCATCTGTCCTGTCAATTATAATCCCCTCTTGATATGTTAAGGAGGAAGGATTCGGATCACTTCCGTCAAGGGTATACTTGAGTTGCATATCCTGACTGTCCGTCATATTCTCTAAAGAAAACTCAAGTCTTATTTCAGAGTTGTAGATACCAGGCTGAAGGTTTGGCCTAATTTCAATACTGGTCAGATACTTGTCCATATCTTCAATAACATAACCCTCATTGGCCATATTGGGACTTCCCTGGCTGTAATAGACATAACCACCCTCAGAAGATAATCCATAGGACATATTGGCTTCCATAGGTCCAAAAGCCAGTGTATGAACCTCTTGACCCTGGCTGTCTGACAGGAGTATTTTCTCCCCCTTCTTATCAAGATTAAAGCCAAGATATATTGTCTGGTCCGCATTTTTGGAGACAAAACTTCCCGACAGGTCTTCTTCCTGGTCCCTGCTATCACCACCAAATAAAACCAGATATGCATAGGGTTCAATGATTACTTGGGTAAATGTATATTTATGACTTCGGTCAGGGTCATCACTAATACCGTATCCCTCTAGATCAATTGGTTGGGAGGTGCCATTATAGAGCTCAACAATATCCCGAAACTCACCATATGCATCACCATATAAAGACCTATTATCAGCAATAACCTCGTTAATGATAAGCCCTGTTTCACCTGAATTATTTTGGTTCTTCATATCATTCCAATTGGCCATTATGGCAAATAAACCGGCTATGACCATTAAACCGGTAAGTAGAATCTTGTTTTTCATTCCATCCCCTATTCGTTCAAATGGCCGTCGAACATTACCAGATGAACGCTGTTTACTTGATCGACTTTATTAAGGGCACCGGTTACCAATGCTTCATCACCCTTTATCCTTACTTCGAAAATCATTTCTTTCAGATCATTTTTTGTATTCTTGGTTCTTAACCTGAATTTTTTTGTATGCTTTCCCAGTATGTCTTTAACTGATCCCTCATCAAAAATACCTCCTTTTACGATAACAAGGAAGAGTTGATGTTTTGCAGGCATCAGATGATACATAAGTATAGAAAAGCCAATAAACAAGGTTCCAACGACTGCGATTTGTATAGCACCGGTTCCGCTGGCAAGTCCGATAGCAACAGCCCAGAAAAGATAGGATATATCCTTGGGTTCCTTAATGGCTGCCCTAAAGCGAATAATAGATAAGGCGCCGACCATACCTAGGGACAAGGCCAGGTTATTACCGATAACCATCATAATCATGGCCGTAATCAATCCTGTCAAAACAATGGAAAAGTTAAAGTTATTGGAGTAAGCAACTCCAGAAAAAGTCATTTTGTAAACCAAGAACACAATAGTACATAAAACCAGGGTTACCAGCAAATACATAAAGATAGTTCCTATTTCCATATAGGCATTTGCCTTCATTAAAGTCATTAATTTATCGATGTTCATAAAATCCTCCTCGTCTCAAAGCCAGGTCCCCTTATAAGGAACCAAGGTAATATTTACTGTAAGATATTTGTGTCAAATCAACGGATGCCAAAATCTTTTGGATATGGTCCGGTATATGACCGTCATGTTTAACTTCCAAAATCATTTCATTAGGGTTTATAATTGGGATCATAGCCGGATCCTTATCAAACAACTTCTGAGTGTCCTTAGTCCCCCGAATGTTTTTATCAAAATTGATTCTCAGGTTAAACAGATCACTGACATAGGCTTCCCTTTCATAATCCATAACTAGAACCGGCTGGTAATGAAAAGTTTTTAGATGATCATATAACCTTGGTTGATCGTCCTTAATATGCTCATATTCATTGGTTAACATGGCTAAGGCCTCATCTCTGCCTATCTCAAGAGATTTCTTAAGGGTAAACCGATTATCCTTTTCCTTGGTCTCCAGTTTCAGGCTCATAGGATGGTGATTGTAATAACGAAAACGGATCTTCCTCCTATGTGCGGCACCAAGCTCTTTTTCTACAAGGTCCCTCTTATTCATGGAATCAAAGTATAGGCTTCTTACAAAATACTCACCCTGACTATCCGCATATGGGTCCATATCCATAACAGAGCCCAACAAGGACTTCAAAATACAGTACTGATAACCACTGACCAGATACTTGGTTTCTTTTCGTTTTGTCAGCCATTTTTCTCTCATTAATACCCCCTATTTCCATATTTAGCCCTAAATCCATAGATTTATGGCCCAATAAATATCATCACTTCAACTTCAATGTTTTAAGCTACTAAAACGCTTTCTGAAATATCTTAACACAGATTTTACAATAAATTATCAATTTTCTATTTTTTATACAATATTTTCTTAAAAGCTTTACTTAACCGTCATCTTGACATAAAAAAGCCTATGGCGGTTATATATAATAACCAAACCATAGGCTAAATATTTGCTTCTACTATTGGTCTGTAGAACCCAGGATTTCTCTAATCTTTCCAAGTTGCTCTGACAACTCACTTAGGGCTAGAACAGCTTTGCCTATTTGATCATCACCTTTAACCAACTTGTTCTTCAAAAAGAGGGTGCGAATTTCAGCAAGTCTAAGGGCTTCTTCATGGCTAATGACACTGTTTAGTTCTTTCCACTTGAGCATATTGGCTTCAGCTCCCGTCGTCAGGGTTTGACAGTCATTTTCGTAATTAGCTTGAATGGTGAAATCCAGTTCCTCTTCATTCATCACCGCAACAACCTTTTCAGCAATCTTATTCATATTACGGTAAGATCCCTGCAACTTAAAAGGTGGCTCTTTACGATATTCATCTGCCTGGGCTGCTGAATAAATATATTCCATATTGACCCGAAGGACAACATCCCTTACCTTAAAGAGCTTCTGGATAACCTCTGTATAATCGTGAAGTTCATCCACTGAATAATCTCTGGACAGGTCTACGGTTTCACGGTCAGCCCCCTGAGCCAGCCTAATCAAACCGTATAGGTCTTCTTTATTACCACTGGCCAGTGGACTTAAAATTGGATTTGATGTTAAGGCGTTTTCCAGGTAAGACAGCTTAAAGGCTTCTTCATTGGCATTTAACATATCACCTAGGTTATATACATCAGCCCGGTTGGCAAGCATGTCCGGAATCTTAAATTTCTCACCACTTTCGGTGTAGGGATTACCGGCCATAACAACAGCCACTTTCTTTCCTCTAAGGTCATAGGTCTGGCCTCGACCCTTGTAAACACCTTCAATCTTTCTCTGTCCATCACAGAGGGAAATGAACTTCTGTAAAAACTCAGGATTACAATGCTGAATATCATCCACATAGATCATGACATTGTTTCCCATTTTTAAGGCAAGGTTCAACTTCCGAAGTTCCTCTCTGGCACTGGAATGGCTGGCCTTATCCGGATCCAGGGAAGTGACTTCATGACCAAGGGAAGGTCCGTTGACCTTGACCAGAATTATTCCCAACTGACTGGCAATGTATTCCATCAAGGTGGTTTTACCATAACCTGGTGGAGACACCAGGAGCAGAAGTCCCATGAGGTCTGTTCGCTTATTGTCACCAACAACCCCCATCTGCTTGGCAAGGTTATCACCCACTAGGGGAAGATATACATCATCAATAAGTTTATTCCTGACAAATGACGTCAAGACCTGAGGTCTGAAGTCTTCCAAACGCAGATTTTCTTTAAAGTCGGCAACCAGGTCCTGTTTCAAACCCTGATAGTCTTCAAAGTCCTTAGTCACTGTCTGTGCGAAAGTTTTTAACCTTTCCATAAAATCTGTATAGGTTAAGGTATAGGATCCATCCTTGATATTACCATGAGAGCCTACCAGATCCGAAACAAGCATTGAAGTTCCAACATGAATAACCCGTCCATAGTCCTTACCTTCTTCCATAAGTAGAAGGATAACTTCATCAAGAAGACGGTTAAGGGTTTCTGGCTCTAACATATCACCGTCAAGAACTTGTATATTCCTGTCACCTAGGTCCTGCCAAAAAGCTGACACCCATTCCTTGGTTAGGTAGTAGAGTCCTTCCAAATCATCTTTTGATTCTTTTATTGAACTTGTATAAGCTTCCAAGGCATGTTGGTCCCTCAGGTAAGTGAGAAAACTCTCATAAACCTGATGGGCTCCCTTTGAAACCACAAAGTCATCACCAGCCATAATTTCAAGACAAAGGTATTTTGCACTTTCCTCAATCATATCCTGGTCAATACCATCAAAAATCTTAACCTCTGAAAAAGCTTTTGTCATGACTTCCTTCAAATAGGGAAGGTAGTTTTTCAAAGAGACCTTTGACTGGAATACTCCTGCAATTTTCCCTAATTGCTTAAGTCTGCCATTAAGTCTTACTTTCACATCGTCAGCAGCCATCCGTTTCCAGAAAAGTCTAGCCATGGCTCTGACACGATAATCATAAATAAGAAGATCAATGTTGTCATGAAGCTCAATAAGAGCCTTGAGAATCTTTGCCCCATCCTGGTCATGGACACCTTTTGTGTAGCCTTCCTGGTATCTGGGTTCCATATAGAGTCTGACACTTTCAACAAGTCCTGCTTCTGTCTTATCTTTTAAGTCACTATATGCTTCATTGCCCTCCAGTATTCCCTCTTTAAAAAGCTGGTAAGCCAGGTATTCACCTCGGTAAACCCTTGCATTCTCGGAAATAATGGATTGATCAAACACATGTCGGTACTGATAAATTCTTTCATCTTCAATCAAATCCCAAAAGTCAGTACCTGTAATATGATAATACAAGTCCTCTTCTCTTTTAACGACTGTTAGGTCAATGGCCTTGGTGTTAACAGAAAAGCGATGCTTTCCAAATTTAATGACCTGCTGACCATCTACAAATAATTCTTGTCTGTCTTTCAGGCTTCTCAAGGTATTTTCCTTAAGAGCCTTGAGCTTAGACGAGATTTCATCAGACTTAACATTATCACCAAGATTTCTTAACTCATCGATAATATCTCTGACTTTTTCCGCCATTAGGTCAGTCGCCAAGTATCCATTAATAGCTTCCACATCTTCAAAAGACTTCAACCGATTACCAATGCCCTGAATGACTCGGTTAGCTGAATCAAAGAGACTAATCACCCGTTTATTAAGCTTTTCAAGGATAGCCTGCTTCTTGGTTTCAAAAGCAGTATAAATTTCTTCACGTTTTTCATCCAGTGAGATCACATACTCATCGAATTCAGAAAATTTACCTTCCAGCTCCTGCATCTGAACCATAACCTTGTTCAGGTAAGCATCACATTTTTCTTCTGTATCTGTAACGTCCAGGTAATTGACCACAGATTGACTGAGAAGTTTCATCTGGGCATTAAACTGAACCGTCATTTCACTCTTCACAAAGCTTTCCACTTTGGATTTAAGTTTAGCCTTTGCATTGTTGATCAGGGAGAACAAACCGGAAATCTTATCGATAATTGCCGTCGTCAAAGTAGGATCATCAATCTTGAAATTTCCTACAATATCCATGAGAAGTTCAAGATCTTCTGATGTCTGGTCCATCTTTTGGTCCAGTTCCTTTCCTTCCTTGGACTTTGCTACTTCACCAATCTCGTCTTTAAGGGATTCAACCCTATCTTCATAAGGCTTCAACCCTTCAGGCTTCATGAGGAAGTTAACACATTTTCCTGAAAATTCCTCATTTTTCGTTTTAACTTCAGCTTCAAGTCTGTCAATGAGTTCAAGGTCTGTATACCTAAGATCCCTTAGTGATACAATTCTTCCCCGTAAGTTCCTCATGGAAGCTAGGGCTTCTACATAAGCAGCAACCTGGTCAAAAGTGCCATACTGAAGCTGGGTTAAAAACTCTTTGGTATCTCCTGCAACCTGATCAATCTGTTTCTTGGTAGATTTTTTCAGTCGCACAACTTTCTCAAACTCGCCAACAGCAAATGACGCTGTATCTTTTACCTGTTTAAGAATCTCAGCAAGATTAAAGGCCTCTTCCCCTGACAACCAAAAATAAGAGTCAAGAATCTGCTCTGATTCCTTAACGATGTCCACATAAACACTTTGATAACTTTCACCCTTGTCAATCAATTTAGTAACACTTCGACAATCAGCCATACAGGAAACAATATCCTTGTTGCCGATTTTGAAAAGCTCTGAATCATTGCTGGTTTTTACTTCAAAATTCTGACCGACATAAGGGGTTACCCAGACTTGAATCATATGATTCTTCCTAGGTTCGTCCTCATGTTTGAAGACAATCATTTCACCACTCTCAAAGTGGGAGTATCCACTACATACAATAGGTGTATCAATGGTCTGCTCAATAACGTTGTAAGAATAGATCAGATAAATACCAGTATCCAGATTATAGAAAATATACTGATAGTCTTCTCCATTCATGGAGGATATCATCTGGTCAAAGACACAGTTCTTGGCGGGAACATCAAAAATCTTGTACTCACCGTTTTGCAAATAATAACCTTTGGGAAAAATAAGTCCATGTCCACCGGGGAGGAGTTGACAGGTATCCTGTATAGAATCTATCCTAACCACACTTTTTAATTTATGGTTATAGATGAAATACCGGTCCTTGTCTTCTTTATAAGGCCTAATCTTCATGATTATCAATTGACCTAAATCTGAATAGGAAATCTCAGCGTCATCCAGGGTTTGGTCCTTGTCGTCAACATCCTCGGAATAAATACCTTTTCCTGTTTCTGTATTGTCCTCAACCTTAATGGTCAAGTCTCCACCAATGGTTTCTACAAAAACTTTATCCAGTATAGATACATGGGGGTGTAGACCTGTCCTGTGATCATCTCTGGTAGCCCGTTTAAACTTAAGTTGGTTACCATCCTCCAGGGTGATTTCATGATCAGACCGGTTATCCACATAAACCAGTTTTTGGCCTTCAATTGCCCACTTAAAAACCTTTATGTCCCGTGGACTGACACCTGTTTGAAATACCATATAAAAATATGGCCCAAGAATAGTAAATTTGGCAAAGAAGGTATTCTTGTAGTAACGGTATAAATCATCAAAATCCTTTTTGAACTGGTCATTCTCAATAAGACTTAAATTCTCCCTGGTAAAAGAAGTCCCATCATAAAGGTATACTGCAAAAACATCCGAAATTTCAACCTTGGACTTAAGCCCAATATGGACGTTATATCCAAAGACAAAACGGTCTCCAACTGGAGCCATATCCCTGGGAACACAGTTATTTTCCGTAATGATTCGCTCACTGGTTTTAAGGGTGGTTTCAATAGACCCAAAAACAGTCTTCCGCTGGCTGTTGAGCTTTTCAAGTCGTAACTTTAGTTCATCCCCCTGACTATGAAGTCTTTTCTTAATGACTTCATAGGTTCCGGATTCCATATTACCACCGGGGTTCTTATTAAGATCCCCGGTCTTGGAACTGCCAGTATCATTCCTTAGGTCACTGTGATTCAATTCCTTATTATTTAGTTCATTATTTTTTTCATCACTCAAAGCTCTCTACCCCTATCTCAGTGTAGATTCAATTAATTTAGCAGGTAAATCTGCCACTCCTGCTTTATGTACCGTGTTTAGTAATTTATCAAGCATGGCTCTGTCTGACTTATCTGCACCATGCATCATCTTGCCAATGGCTCCTGAGATAGTCAGGTTCTTAATATCTTCAGTTGTCAGGTTAAAACGTCCCATCATCTGACCGATTTGTTGCTTAAAGTATTCAGGGTCACCGGTGATTAATGTTTCTTTAAGATCTCCCAGGACTTCAGAGTTGCCTACAAGGCGGTCAACCGATTTACCATTGGCAATAGAGCCAATAATCTTATCAAAGAACATGGTCTCTCCACCGACGATATCGATTTTAGCTGATTTTAGAGCTTCACGAATAACTGTAGCCTGAGCTTCAGCAATGTCTTTTTGGATATTGATGGATGCAAGTTCAACAGATTTTTCTTTATCCAGTTTAAGTTTGAATTCCTCATGCTCTTTACCGACTTCATCAAGAAGTTTCATGCTGGATGCTTTTTCCTTGATACCTTCAGCTTCAGACATGTATTTCTTCTTAAGAACTTCAGCTTCCACAGTTCCGTCTTTTTCTTTGACTTCAACCATTGCAGCTTCACCCTTGGCTTGAGCCAAAGCTCTGGCTTCAATTACCTTGGCATCAGCAATACCGGATGCAGATTCTTCAAGGACTCTGGCATCAGCAATGACTTTAATGGATTCTGCTTCTTTTTGTGAAGCTTTAAGAGCTGCTTCTGCATCAATGATTTTCTTCTCAGCATGTTTCTCAGCCGCAGCTTTTTCTGCTTCAGCAGCCTTAACTTTAAGAATTTGCTCTGATTCCGCTTCTTCTTCCGCTTTACGAAGGGCAACTGCTTTCGTACGTTCAGCTTGGGCAAAAGCTCTTGTATCTTTGATTTTTTCTTCTTCAGTTACTGTATCTTTTTCAACCGTTACACGCTCACGAATAACCGTTTGAATATTCTTCTTCTCAACTTCAACTTGCTTTTCTTTTTCAATATTGGCAAGTTCAACCAGCTTTTCTTTCTCCGTTCTTTCAAGAAGGCGCTTACGGTCAACTCGCTCAGCTTCAACGGCCTCTGTAGACTCTTTGGCTTTTTCAGCGATAATAACCTGGCGGTCCTTATTCTGCATAGCCACTTCAATTTCCTCTTCAGTCTTAACTCTAGCCATTTCAGCCTTATAACGTTCTTCCTGAGCTACCTTCTCGGCCTCAGCTGTTTCTCGGGAATTAATAATGGAAATTTCACGTTTTTGCTTGGCTTCTGCCTCAGCATTCTGCTTTTCAAGTTCCAGAATCGCTTCTCTAGCCGCAACGTCCTGTTTCTTAATGGTTTTCTCTTTTTCCCGCTCAATTTCATTAGCAAGGACTCTTTGAGCAGATGTTAGTTCAGTAATTTTTTTGATACCTTCAGCATCCAGGATGTTATTGGCGTTCAAAAGATTAATATCTGTTTGCTCCAAGTAATCAATAGCCGCGTCATCCAGTACATATCCGTTTAGGTCTGTACCGATAATCTGAAGGATTTCATTTTTAAATATTTCTCTCTCTGTATAAAGCTGGACAAAATCGAACTTTTTACCAACCGTCTTCAAGGCCTCGGAAAACTTGGCATCAAAGAACTCCATCAATGTTTTGGAATCCGATGCTTTCTGGCAACCAAGAAGTTGAGCAACTTTTAAAACGTCTTCCTTGGTCTGGTTTACCCTTACGAAAAAAGCAACCCGAATATCTGCACGAAGGTTGTCCTTACAAATCAAACCGTCTTTACCTTCTCTTGCAATCTCAACACGCTTTACAGAAATATCCATCTCTTCAAAACGATGGATAATTGGTACAACGAAAATCCCGCCAAAACAGACAACCTGTCCACCGACACCGTTACGAATAATAACCTTGGATTGCTCGACCTTGTGGTAAAATCTTGAAAACAGGGCAAGCAGTCCGATAATGACGACTAAACCTACTCCAATTCCTACTAAAGTTACTTGTAATGCATAGCTCATGTTAATCACCCTTTACTCTTTCTTATATAATAAATATTTTTTTCCTGATCTTTACTGGAGACTAATGCCAGCTCTCCTTTTTCAAAATCCTCTTCCACTTCCGTCTTTACGTTAATGACAATGGAAGCACCATTTCTCTTAATTCTCGCCTGACCCAACCGTCCATCTTTCAAATCACACATAAGCTGGCAGCTGGCACCAAGTACCTGACTTTCTTTTTCACTATCCATATTGGCATTCTTAAAAAACATCCGAAGAGGTATAAGCTCCAACTTGGTTACAAAAAAAGCTGCTATAAGTGGTACAACAAGTACCAGCAGGCTTAATGGTCCATGGACTTCAATGGGAACCAGATAAACCAGCATGGAGAGCATCCAAAAGTTAATCACCAAAAGACTGATGACCAAACCAAAGGGTACTTTACCAATATTTAAGAACAATGATAATGAAAAAAACGGTCCTGCACCATCGACGCCCTCCAGGTCAAAATCCAGAAACTCCAGATCCAGCACCCCGATTATAGCAACAATCCAGTACAGCAAGACAAGAATTAACAAAATTGTAGGTATAATGTTAGCCCCGTTAAAGGCATATCTTAGTAATTCCACACGATCCCCTCCTCACTCCTACGCATGTCGTATAAACCTCTTCTATCATAAATGATTGACTAGATTTTATCAATCCAAATCGCTTAGATGAAGACTTTAACAGACGATTTGATATACTCTGGCATCCTTAATTCAATCTTAATGGCGGGTTTGTACGAATATACATACCCTCCAACTTGACCCCATCCAGATAGTTCTCAAGATTTTCTATCATAAGTTCCCCCCTTCCTCTTTGAGCTTCAGAGGAGTAATTATAATCCTGAATAGCCACATACAGGTCATTATTAAGACTTCCTGTAACCGGATACTTGCAAATACCTCTTAAGATCTCTTCCCGGTCCTTTCCAACAGCTCTGTCATAAACTAGACTGGACAGATCCTCAGGATTATAAGTATAGGCCGCGGTATATTGATCAGCATCACTGATCCACAGCAAATGGTCATAACCTTCAAACTGAAAGGTTAGAACATCAGCAACTACTTTTACCAGTCTTTGGCCATCTGTACTTTCCTCTTCCATCACATCATGGATATATATCTGGTAAACATTGAAGGTATTTGAAGTCGATGGATTATTCTTTTTCTCAGCATCATAGATAACCTTTAGGGTCTCATCATCACCGGAATAAGCATAATCATCGATGTGGATTCTATAGGCTTCCCGGTAGTCTTTTAGCCAATCACCTGGTCTTAGGTAACCACCTTGGCCTTCATATCCACTCATGGTCTGGCACAAGTTAAGGATGATGTGTTCCCTAAGTCCGTAACCCTGGTCCACTTGAAGATCTGAAAGTTCCAATTGAAACAAGAGATAAAATAGAACTTCAGGTTTATCAAGGGACCCATTTAGTTCAACCAATTGATCAAAAACTGACTGATTCTTCCTGATATAGTCAGATGGATTGGAAGATGTCATAGGCTGGGCCATAATTATGGCTAACTGTTCTTCAATATAGGGTCCATATACTTCATAAGGATTGATTTCCTTGTTAAAGGCAATCTCATCATCCATAGGATCATAGATTGGAGCTTCTTGGACCTCCACTAAGTCAAGGCTTTCATAACTCAAAGGTAAATCTGCCCCGGTACTCATAACTTCCTCATGGCTTTCAGGGACCTGACTCTGAAAATAAGTCTCAAAATATGTCTTTAGAAAACTGGTTTGATTACTGGTGAAAAATCCATTCATATCAGCAAATATTAGTAGGACAAGGCCTAATAAAACAACAATTAACGCCTTTTTCAAATCTATAACCTCCATATCAAGAGATACTCTATCTTCAACCATATGTGTTTATGGTCTTATCTTAGTATAAACCATGTTCCCAGACAATATCAATTGTCTCAACTGTCATTTAGGACGCTCCTTTTATTCACATAAGAATAAGCAGATTCCTATCCACTATCAAGTTGAAGCCTTATTTTTAATTGATAATAATTATTATTTATTGCATGTATATTCCATTTTGTGATATAATAACATATATTCCAAATCAAAAGGAGAGCATAATGAATAAAAAAAGGATTATCATCTATACACTATTACTAATTGTGGTACTCGCCTTGGCTACACAAGGTTTTACAGAATTAGGATCTGATGGACTCTTATTCCCCTTTATCGTCACTTTCATATACTTTACAGGAATTTTTATTCTTGCAACCATCATTAAGAACAACTCCATTGTGGACATTGGCTGGGGCATGGGATTTGTCATTGGAGCCTGGGTCTCACTCTTTGTCACACCGGCACCCACCCTCTTATCATACATAATTGTTGGATTCATTAGCTTTTGGGGGCTACGGCTTTCCATTAGGCTCTTCAAAAGAAACGTAGGTAAACCGGAGGACTTCCGGTATGCCCAGTGGAGAAAGGAATGGGGCGACCAAGTAGTAGTCATAGCCTTTTTTCGGGTATTCATGATCCAATGTTTCATTAACTTCATTGTTGGCTCCGTAGCCTATATCACCATCCAAAACAATACTTTTACCTTCAGTTCTCCTGGTTCATATCTGGTTTATCTTGGATTATTCATTGCCCTGATTGGTCTTTTATTTGAAGTTATTGGAGATGAACAGTTGAGACGACACATAAAAAAAGGAACAAGAACCCTTCTTCAGACAGGTTTATGGTCCATAACAAGGCACCCGAATTATCTAGGTGAAATTCTCATATGGAACGGACTTTATATATCAGGTGTTTCTCTGGTTATAAACAGTCAGGTATCTCTGATCTACTACCTGATTCTTATCCTTTCACCACTTATTATGTCCACCGTTTTAATCAAGATATCGACACCACTTCTTGAAAAAAACATGGCCAAGTACCATGGTTGGGAAGCCTATACCAGGAAAGTACCTATGATTTTTCCATTTTTTAAATAATCTTAAATAAAGCAAGGTGGTCACAGGTTTCAAGTTATCTCTACTTGATATCTGTAACCACCTTTTTTTAACTATATTTTCCTGATTGCAAGACCTCTTCCTGTCTTGTTTTATCCATAATAAATCATGGTTCCGCTTTCTCCCTTAATGGCAAGTGGAGCCTTCTCAAGGGAAGCAATAACTGCTTTACGTTCTGGATCACCCTTAACATAATTCACCGCTGCCTGGACTTTTGGAAGCATGGATCCTCTGGCAAAATGCCCCTCAGCAATATATTTCTCCGCTTCTGTCGTTGACATCTTAACAAGGTCTACCTGATCGGGAGTCTTGAAGTTTAAAGATACTCTGTCAACGGCAGTCAGTATAAAGAGGTATTCAGCATCGACGGCTTCAGCCAGCTTACCTGAGGCGAAATCCTTATCGATAACTGCCGAAACTCCAGTGTAAGAACCGTCGTCTTCCCTTACAACAGGAATTCCACCACCGCCACAGGTTATGACGATAAACTCATTATCCAGCATAGAGGTTACAGATTCTTTTTCAATAATACGAAGGGGTTTAGGTGATGCAACCATTCGCCTGTATCCCCGTCCCGCGTCTTCCTGCATAACAAGAGCGGGATCTTTGGCCATCATTTCCTCTGCCTCTTCTTGGCTGTAAAAGCCACCAATTGGCTTGGTTGGATTTTCAAAAGCCGGGTCGTTTTTATCCACTTCGATTTGTGTGACTACTGAAGCTACATACCAGTTTTTCTTCTGATTATAAATCTCTGCCTGTAAGGCATTCTGAAGATGAAAGCCGATATAGCCCTGACTCATGGCTGTACATTCCGGTAAATCCACAGGGTCTACCTTGTCATTGACCTTGGCAGCCTCTTCAAAGGCCAGATTAATCATACCCACTTGAGGTCCGTTACCATGGCTGATAATGATCTCATTGCCCTGTTTAATCAGTTCAATCAGGGACTTAACTGCTACTCTTACTTTATCTTTCTGTTCCTGAGGTGTTTTACCAAGAGCGTTGCCTCCAAGGGCAATAACCACTCTGGGAATAAGATGGTGTTTCATGTGTGCTCCTCCTTATGTAACCCTGATCCTACATAACTTAATGACTTACATAGGTCAGAAGGGACAAGATGACGCATAGACACAACATCCTATTTGCTTATGTAAGATCAGGTTAAATCATCCTCCTGAAGCTCAACAGTCTGTCTAAATACACCTGGCGGCATAAGACGAAGCTTTAGGAAGTTTCTTGTTAGGGTTTTGGCGCTGTTGTAGCCTACCGCTACGGCAATATCTGTAATACCCCAATCCGTTGACAGCAACAACTCACTGGCCCGATTGACTCGAACAAAATTAAGGAAGTCCTCATAATTCCGCTCTACTTGGTAGAGGAGAATCCGGTTGAGCTGCTTGGTTGAGATATTAAAGTAATCGGCCACTGACTTGGGCGTCAGGGTCTCACTGTAATTCCTGTATATATAATCTACAATCTCAAAAGAAGACTTTGTCTCCTTGATTTTGCAGATATCATTTACTTTCTGATAGGTCTTTCGGTAATCATTGGCTTTCATACCAATTCTTGCATTGAAAACTTTACTAATATGGGCACCATCAACGAAGCCCAATATCTCAGCCAGCTCCTCCATGGTAAAATCAGTATAGAGGAGAAAGTTAATGGTCTTTCCTATACGCATTTCGCTTAAAAGATCAAAGAAAGACAGGCCTGTTGTCGTATGAATATAATGGCTAATGGAGGATTCACTTAAGAAAAACTTGGCCGACAGTTCTTTAAGGGTCAGTTTTTCACTTAGGTGATTGTAAATATATTGAAGAATCTGGGCGTTATCAATAGCCTGGGGTTCCTGCTTTCCATGAATCAAAAGGTCGCCAATCCGGTAGAACTGGATGACAATTTCCACCAATTTGTTGGTAATGAATATATTACTAAGATCCTCTTCTCCAATGGTACTTTCATTAATTTCCACACCTATTTCACGACGTACCTGTAGGAATAGTCGATCCATTTCTTTTTCCTGGTCCTCATTGCACTGAACAACGGGAGTCCTTGTCATATGCTCGATCAGGCTAATCACATCATTACTGGTATTGTAATAGGCTTTTACAATATTATTCACACCATCAAAGTAATATTTAAGCAAGTAGAACTTCAAAGGCTCAGTCACTTCAAAGACATCAGACGTTTGCCAAGGCAAAATAGAAACCAAAGTACCCGGTTCCATGACATAATCTCTACCCTGTAGGCGCAGCTTGCCTCTCCCTTCCTTGATTAAGAGAAATCTGGACATCTGGTGAATCAAGGGTTTGGTTGGTGCATCAATAACTTCCACATCAAAATTGGCAATAGAAGACCGCTCATAGCTTGACCTGTATTGACTTTGCATATGTAAAACATCACTTGCTGTTCTTTTTTTCGGTTCTGATTTCACTATACAACCTCCATAAATCCTATGTCAATTTGCCAAAGGACACCCCGAGCCTTAAATCTTGTATTTAAACACTAACTTAACCCGGATGTCTCTATTATAAGGTCACTTAGTGCTTAAATACAAGAAAAAAAGCCTTTGTTGTCCTACGGCCTATCTCCCAATACACTATGATGGAATAAAAGAAAACAAGTTATCATGAACCATAAAGGAGAAGGCACATGGCATTGAATATTAAAGGTAGACATTTCTTAACCCTTTTGGATTTCACACCCCAGGAAATCCGTTATCTTATCGATTTATCCAAAGAATTTAAATCCTTAAAAAGAACAGGCACTCCACACAGATACCTGACCGGAAAAAACATCGTTCTCTTATTTGAAAAATCCTCAACCAGAACCCGTTGTTCTTTTGAAGTTGCCGGTATGGACCTAGGTATGGGCGTTACCTATCTGGATCCAGGTTCTTCTCAAATGGGTAAAAAGGAATCCATTGCAGATACAGCAAGAGTACTTGGTAGACTTTACGACGGCATTGAATATAGGGGCTTTAAACAGTCTTTAGTTGAAGAACTGGCTGAATTTGCAGGTGTTCCGGTCTGGAACGGCTTAACGGACCAGTTCCACCCAACCCAAATGTTGGCTGACCTTATGACCATTGAAGAAAAGTTCGGTTATCTTAAAGGGCTCAACTTCACCTATGCCGGTGATGCCAGAAACAACCTGGGCAACTCACTCATGATCGCCTGTGCTAAAATGGGGATCAACTTTACCGCCTGCTCACCTAAAGAACTTTTCCCTGCTGATGACCTGGTAGCCAAAGCCAAAGCCATTGCTGCAGAAAACAATTGTACTGTCACCTTAACAGATGATGTAACTGAGGGATCAAAAGGAGCTGACGTTGTTTATACTGATATTTGGGTATCCATGGGAGAACCTGATGAAGTTTGGGAAGAAAGAATTCGCCTCCTTAAGCCATATCAGGTTAATGGGGCCATGATGGCTAACGCTAAAGATGAAGCCATCTTCATGCACTGCCTGCCTTCCTTCCATGACACCAAGACCACTATTGGGGCAGATATCGCCGAAAAATTCGGTATCACTGAAATGGAAGTAACGGATGAGGTCTTCGAATCCAAGCAGTCAGTGGTCTTTGATGAAGCGGAAAACAGAATGCATACCATAAAAGCAGTTATCTATGCCACACTACAATAGTCATTTACATTGAATCAAGAAAAATTTCTTATAACTCAAACACCGTGCAATCGGTAAACCTATAATAAGCTCAAATCTTATAGGACATTTATGAAAGCCCCCATCCAGAGACTACCCTCTCTTAGATGGGGGCTTTCGAAATTCAACTTAACTTTTCTACTGCCCGATAAACTTCAATATCAATCAAGTCCATATGGTACTTGGCTAAGTTAATTCGTTCGTCATACTTTCTGATCATATGGATAAAGGACTTTTTTTCCTGGGGATGATTGTTCCAAAAGCTTTTATCCTGTATTGATATAGCTGTCAACAGAGCCAGGGGTATCATATCCATATTAGAGTATTTAGGTCCACCAAGAATTTCCAGGCTCAGCCCAACAATTTCTTCCGGCATGATTTTATGCTGAAGGAGAAGTATTATATCTTCCTCACCCAAGTCATCCAAAGTCTTGTGATTGTATATTTTTTCAACCTTATTAAGCCCTTTGCTAACGTGATAACCCATGTCATAATCAACTAAGGGTTTCATATGATTGATTTCTCTTAAGGTCATATCATATTTATTCATTAATTTTCAATCTCCTTCTCAACCTTCAAGTCCTGATGTAATGTTCCATATCTCTCTGAAACAATCCTAACACTGCCTCTACCGGATTGTCCCAAACTTCTTACCCAAAAACCTACAGAACCGCCTATGAGGCTTACTACTTTAGGTCCCATAAGGCTAATTGGACCGGAGGTCTCTATTTGAATAGCATCATTTGCATACAAACAGGTATCACCACTTTCGTCTACCAGTTTAAGAACCATCCTGGTAGTATCATAGGTAGGGCCTTCAACTAAAAGCTCCGAATCACAAGTCATTTGCAGACTGGGATGAAAAACTCTTCCTTTCTCTTTGGTAACTACAGTCTTACCATCAACAAGTCCTTCAAAACGATAGGTGGTTGACGCCTGACCCCAACCACCAAAGTACTTGGTATAAAGGTCCATGCCATCCTTCATGGTCATCCCATATTTGACAAAAAGCCAGCCCATCTTGACCAGGTCCCATGGCCCAAGTTTACCACCGCTGGTATCAGCTTTAATAAGCAGTCTTTTAATCTGGTCAGCATCTTTAGGTTTAAATGTTTCCTTTTCATGTATAAGGTTACCCACAAAGTCATCAATAATTACCGGTGGGTGTTCAAGGCCTGGATATGCATCATGACTTGGGTAAAAGCTATTTATATAAGAGTCATTAATATATAGCTTAACTTGCTGACAGTTTGTAAAAACCCATACTTGGCCTCTCATGGACCTGTCCATATCACCGCTTTCCATTGAATTGGCAACTTCCATGACAGGGATTTTCAATCCTTCCGACTGATAGGGATAAGCCCCATACTTGGGTATCCTAAACATGTCCAATACTCCATGATAGCAAATCCTGTCTCCACTGCCAAAATCCTGGTGGGTATTGTAATCCGCCATACACCAGCCGATGGCACCTGAAATATGGGGATCTTCCATCATCCGGTTTATGACCTTCATATGCCTAAGAGCCTGTTCAATCCTTCTTCCCTCTGAATCAAATTTCTTGGTAGGAAACATATGGCCATTGTGCTCCGTCACAAGATAGGGAACTCTTTTCCCGGTAATTTTCTTGGGTTTATCCAGGATTACCTTACCACCATCATGGATAAAATCATTATAGGTATATACATCCTCCAGCAAATGACTGTCAGCAATACACCGAACCCCTCCTCTAGGTCTGGTTGGGTCTAGTTTATTAGCCAAGGTATTGGTCTTTCCATAGAGCTGGTCCTGGTCCTGGGATTCATTGATCCTTAATCCCCACATAAAGACGGATGGATGATTCCAGTCCTTCCTGATCATTTCATCCACCTGCTGAAGAGTCACCTCCCACCAAGGTCCCTCAGGGCCAATATGCTGCCATCCGGGGATTTCATCAAATACAAGAAGTCCCAACTCATCACACCTGTCCAGAAAATGATTGGATGGTGGATAATGAGATGATCGAACCACATTGACACCTAATTCTTCCTTAAGGATCTCAGCATCCCTGTACTGGGCGCTTTTAGGCATGGCATAACCCACATAAGGAAAGGATTGATGGCGGTTAAGTCCCCTAAGTTTAATTTTTTTGCCATTGAGGTAAAAGCCATCGTTTTCAAATGCAACCTGTCTAAAACCACTTCTGATTATTTTACTTGCTCTTCCATTTTCAGTTATGACTTCTACGACAAAATCATACAAGACAGGATGATCCAGATCCCATAGTTCAATATCTTCTTTGATATCAAAACTGATCTTTATCTCCTGATCTTCCTGGCCATTTAGGTTAAGGTCACTGGTCCAAGCCTTGATGATGGCCTTGTCCTTTTCAAGCCTTAGTTTCAATTCCCCTTGATTCAGACCAATTACATTTTTTAGAAAAAGGTCCAAATCAATAGTCTTTTCTTCCTCAAGAACCTGACCTGTTATCACATGACAATCCTTTATATAAACCGGACTTACCTTTTCCAACCATACTTCCCTATATATTCCACCGTAGGTCAGATAGTCCACAACATGTCCAAAGGGTGGGATGTCCTCATCTTCTCTTGAATCCACACAGACCGTTAGAAGGTTGTCTTGTCCATATTTGATATAATCGGTGATATCAAATACAAAGGGAGTATAGCCTCCCTTATGGCTCCCTACTTTCCTACTGTTGACATAGACCTTAGCCTGAACCATGACACCCTCAAAATGAAGAAGATATCTCTCTTTCTCTTCCTCATGAGAAATAAAGATGGACTTTTTGTAGCAGGACTCTATCTGATAAATTTTTTCATCAAAATTATTATAGGGAACCTGAACATTGGTATGAGGAATGTCCACCAGGTCCCATGATCCAAAATCATATTCAGGTTCTAAGAATGCATCCTTATATTCACTTTTATAAGACCATCCAAAATTCAAATCTATTCGATTGTTCATCCTGTCTCCAATCTGTCCTTAATAGGTTCTATACAATGCTCATAATAAAATCTTATGCTTTGGTCATAAAGATGTCAACTATGAAAGTCTTTTTGATTAAGAGGATTCTCCATCTAATAAAATGTTTTATTTTTTCACTAAATCGTTTACAATTGAAGTAGGTCCAAGTACGAATATCACTGGATAAAGGACTAAGGTGGTAGGCAATATGAATCTGAGTCAAGGCTTATATACCAGCCATGAACAGAAATTAATCATAACACCTGAACTCAAACAATCCCTGGCAGTATTACATTATAATCAGTTTGAACTTCAGGAATACATCCGGGAGCAAATTTTAGACAACCCGGTCATGGAGCCACTGACAAAAGACTCCTTTAATTCTTTAAAGTTGCAACGCAGTAATTCTGCGACTTCAGATGACCTTTCTGGATTAAGACAAAATGAATATACCAACGAACTTTTCGCTCAACCTAACCTGGGCGAATTTTTAATGAGCCAACTAGGTTGCCTCAAATTGTCGGCGAATTCTAAATACATCATAGGCCTCCTTATTGATCAACTGGATGACAAGGGGTATTTGACTGCCGATCTTAAGGAAATTTCCAAAGATTTTCATATACCGGTAGATGTTCTAAACGTGTGTCTGGACCTACTCCAACATTTTGATCCCATAGGTGTTGGTGCCAGAAGTTTATCCGAATGCCTCTCCCTTCAGTTATCAAACTTTCCTGAAGATACACAGTTGGCTCTGGAAATTGTTGAAAAATCAATGGACGATCTTATACATAACCGTCTTCATCTTATTGCAAAAAAGCATCAGATCCATATAGATCAGGCAAATGAAGCCATGGAAATTATCAAAAAAGCAAATCCAAAACCTGGATCTGCTTTTAAAAGCTGGAACCATATTCCCTATATCCAACCGGATATTATGGTAAGACTTGAGGATAATCAACCTCTAATTCATATCGACACACAATATTCCTGTCCGACAATCTCAATATCCAGAACATATTTAGACATGTTGAAGGCCCCTGATTTGACTCCTGAAACAAAAACTTATATCGAAGATAAACTCAAACAGGCATCCCGCCTTCAGCTAAGTATTGAACAGCGCAAAACAACTCTACTTGGTATTTCCCAATCCATTGTCCAAGCTCAATCAGACTTCTTTACTAAGCCAAAGGGCCAATTAAAGCCATTACTCTTAAAAGATCTTGCCTCTATGCTTGACCTCCACGAATCAACCATTAGTCGAGGTATTCACGGTAAGTATCTACAGTGTGATCGGGGAACCTTTCCTCTTAAACATTTTTTTCAGTCAAGCCTTCCTTCCGGTGACAAACTTGTATCATCTGAGTTCGTTAGAAACAGAATCCGTCAACTCGTCGATTCAGAAAACAAGCACAAGCCCCTTTCAGATCAGGCAATCGCTGACCATCTAAAAGAGGACTTAACCATTTCAAGACGAACCATCGCCAAATACCGAAACCAGCTTTCTATTCCTTCGGCCACTCTTAGAAAGAAGTATTAATCGGTATTCTTTACTCCTGATAGACTCTAGCCTTCTCCTGACCTCTAAGAACTCGCAGTGTTCCATAAGCCAGGGATTCCAATTCTTTTTCACCTGGCATAACTTCAACGGGACCGATAAAGCTGACTCTTTCCTTGATATAATCCATAAGATAGTCAGAAAATGCAATCCCGCCAGTTATGACAATAGCATCAACCTGGCCTTTCAAAACTGTTGCAAGTTCCCCAATTCCCTTGGCAATCTGATAACCCATGGCCTCAAAATGAAGCTTAGCTTTTATATCCCCTTCCTTTACCATAGTCTCAATGGTTTTTGTATCATTAATGCCAAAATAAGCAGCAAAACCGCCTTTGCCCCGTAGTTTTTTTTGCATGGTTTTTTTATCATATTGACCACTGTAACAAAGATCAATGAGCTTCTTACAAGGGACCCTTCCAGCTCTTTCCGGTGAGAAAGGTCCTTCATCATCAGAAACGAGATCTACCATTTTACCCTTCCTATGAGCCGTAAGGGATATACCTCCGCCTAAATGAGCGACAATAAAATTCATATCCTCATAGGACCTGTCATATTTTTCAGCCACTTTTATGGCCATTGCTCTTGAGTTAAGGGCGTGACTAAGGCTTATTCTTGGTATCTCCGGCATACCTGATATCCTTGCCACATCATCCATTTCATCTACAGATACACAGTCATATATATAGGCACCAATTCCCTGGGGCCCCGCAATGGCATTAGCAATTAAGGCCCCAAGATTAGATGCATGAGGGGCAATAGGATTATTTCTCAATCGGTCCAACATAGCCTTATTAACCTTATAGGCACCATGCTTAAGAGGAGGCAAAATACCGCCACGGCCAACGACTCCATTCAGACTTGAAGGATCTAAGCCTTCCTTTTTCAGTACGGAGACAATTGCATCTGTTCTCATATCAAATTGGTCTGTAATGGAATCAAACCGGTCCAGTTCCTCAATAGAATGATGGATTGTTTTATTAAAGACCTCTTCTTCATCGTCATACCAGGCAATTTTTGTTGATGTTGAACCAGGATTTATAGCTAGTACTTTTAAGCCCATATTTGCTCTCCTTTTTTAATCTTGTTTTTTGAAATACTTAAGATAAGGCCTAGAACCAGTGACAGGAATGCCGCCATAAGAACCCTGTATTCACTGGGTAATAAAAAAGTGATGGTATGGGCGGGAATCCAGAAAAAAGGTATGGTCTTCATAAGAACAAAACCAATAAAACCTTTCCAATCAATAGCATCGACTAGCACCTTCAGCTCAACCTTGGAAAATCTATCCTTATATTTCAAGTCAATGAAGGTATCTGTCACCCGATGAAAAGCCATAAAGGTTGGTGCAAAACTTGTATTCATGACTAGGCTAACCCAAAATGCAAATGCCAGTGAGGACTCTCCACCTGGTAGAAGCCCCTTTTTAAGACCAGCTTCCACCCCACTAGCAAATATGTTAAACATAAGTGTAATAATTATACCTAAAAGTCCCCATATAAGAGTCCTGTATGCCATCCCTTTAGGTAGAAACCACTTGCCTCCACCTATGCGAAGAGCTAAAAGTTCTCCCATAGAGGCTAAAATGGCAAACTTAACAAAACCGCTCATAAAGGGATGGCCAAGGGTAAAATCAAGAAAATACCTATGGGTTAAAGGAACCATCAAAAAGATGATGATTCCCAAAAGCCCACATCCAAAAAGGACATCACCTTTTCTCATGCTGCGATACCGACTATCATATGCATGCCAACCTGAATGGCTTTTAAGTTGATCTCTACAAACCTTTCTTTTACATTTTCCCTAATGATTTTTTCCCAGCTAATATGACCTAAATCCATGGCCTTTATAAGAGCTCCAAGCAAAATAACATTCATTACTTTTTCATTGCCTAGTTTGGTCGCTTCTTCTGCTGCTCTCACAATAAGGGCACCTGACTTTTTCTTTAATTCTTCATTAATGCCTCTTGCATAGACTGCTTTACCAATTTTTATGGGCATGGATTCAATTTCAAAGTCATTGACAATAACTTTGCCGTCTTTTTTCAGATGATTTAGCCACCTTAAGGCTTCCATCTTTTCAAAAGCAACCAAAATATCAGCTCCACCTTCTTCTATGACCGGACTTAATACCCTTTCACCAAAACGTACTTGTGAAGAAACGGACCCACCTCTTTGGCTCATTCCATGGATTTCACTCATTTTCACATCATAACCGGCTTCCATTAGGCCTATGGTTAATAATTTACTGGCAAGAATCGTTCCCTGTCCACCTACACCTACTAACATAATACTCTTTGTCATTTATATTTCCTCCTTTGAAATAGCTCCAACAGGACATACCTGCATGCAAACACCGCATCCTACACAGTCTCTTGCCATAATCTGGGATTTACGGTTTTCTTTATCAAAACTAAGGGCTGGACATCCGGTCTTAATGCACTTCTTACAGCCGATACACTTATCCTGGTCAACCAAACACTTGTCCGTAAATGCCCCCTTAAATTCTTCCTTGTCCTCAGCAGAAAACTTCTTAAGGACACAGGGATACCTGGTGATGATAACGGATGGCTCGTCCAGGTCATAGGCCCAATCAAGAGCAGAATTCACCTGATCCAAATCATTAGGATCAATAACCCTGACATGGTCAATCCCACATGCCCTAACCAGGGGTTCAAGTTCAATAGTTTTTGTTGGCATCCCCTGTAAAGTATAACCGGATCCCGGATTTTCCTGATGACCAGTCATGCCTGTAATCCGGTTATCCAGTATGACATTGATAGAATTCCCTCGATTATAGACTACGTCCAATAGTGAGTTAATGCCTGTATGGAAGAAGGTTGAATCACCAAGAACAGACACAACCCGCATATCTGACCCCCCCTCCATATTAAAAACCTTTTGGGCAGCGTGTCCCATGGAGATAGATGCCCCCATGGCTATATTAATATCCATGGCATTGTATGGCGGTGCAAAAGCCAGGGTATAGCAACCGATATCACCGGAGACAAAGGTATTTTTTCTTTTGCCCAGTTCATAGAAAAATCCTCGGTGTGGACAACCTGCACATAAGGTTGGAGGACGGTTAACGACTTTATCCGTTTCGTAATCTACCGTTTCCAGTCCATGTCCATAAACCGACTGACGGATCACATCTGGAGTCATTTCACCGGCAAAAGGAAAAGTGTCGGTGCCATGACATTCTATACCCAGTGCCTTGATATAATTCTCCATAATCGGATCATTCTCTTCAATCACATATATTTTTTCCACTTGTCTGGCAAAGTCACGAATCATTTGCTCTGGCATAGGATGGGTAAATCCAAGCTTCAGATAAGAAGCTTCCTGGCCAAAAACTTCCTTGGCAAAATAATAGGCGCATCCTGACGCAATGACTCCCAAACTCTGATTGTTCATCTCCATATAGTTAAGGTTTGTACTTTCAGCATAATCTTTCATCAGGTGAAGATTGTGTTCAAGGTTGATTCTCAATTTTCTGGCAACTGCAGGTGCTGTAATATACTTATTGATATTCTTAACATAGGGCTTAATGGGTACTTCCACTCTGTCCTTACAGTCAACAATGCCCTTGGAGTGGCAGATCCTTGTTGTCACCCTGAACAAAACCGGGGTGTCAAACTCTTCACTGATTTCAAAAGCCAACTTCATCATGTCCTTACATTCCTGACTGTCAGCCGGCTCTAAAAGGGGCATTTTGGCTGCTATAGCATAATGCCGGTTATCCTGTTCATTTTGTGAGGAGTGCTGGCCAGGTTCATCAGCAGTGATAATAACCAGTCCTCCATTAATTCCAGTGTATACCGAAGTAAAGAGTGGGTCTGCTGCCACGTTGACCCCAACATGTTTCATAGAAGCAAAAGCCCTGGCTCCGGCAACTGCTGCCCCCACAGCATTTTCCAAAGCGACTTTTTCATTAGGTGCCCATTCTGCAACAATCGAATCCTTATAGAGCCCTGTATTTTCCATAATCTCTGTACTTGGGGTTCCAGGATAGGCAGCTGCAAAGTGGACTCCTGCTTCATATGCACCTCTTGCTATAGCTTCATTCCCTGTCATTAGTTTTTTCATAAACCTTCTCCTTGTGTATGATTAATGATTAAGACTTGCACATAATGCCAATGATAGATATTTTTCTTCTGTAGATGCCCCTCTTGAGGTAAGAACGATTGGACACTTGGCTCCTACGATGAATCCTGCCATCTTGGCTCCAGCTGAATAGATTAAACTTTTGGAAAGGAGATTTCCCGAATGAATATCCGGTGTCACCATAATGTCTACCTGCCCGGTAACCGGGGAATCAAAGCCTTTTATAGCTGCTGATTCCTTACTCATGGTTAAATCGTAGGAAATTGGGCCTTCTATGATGCAGTCTTTAAGTCTACCTTGAAGATATAGGTCCTTTAATTTACCTGCATCAACAGTTTCAGGCATTTTGGGATTTATTTTTTCGATGGCAGTAAGAATGGCTACTTTTGGTTCCATGTACCCCATCTGTCTAAATGTTTTCACTGCATTTTCGACAATTTGCCTCTTTTGGTCAAAATCAGGATAGGTTATCATCCCACCATCTGTAATTCCCACCAGCTTTCCATAGGAGGGAACCTCAAGTATGGCCAAATGGGTCATAACCTGATCTCCTCTTAACCCCTTGTCCTTATCAACAACTGCCGACAAAAGGTCTTTCGTCTCCAGCTTCCCCTTCATCAAAAAATCAGCCTTTCCACAGGCAACTAGTTCAACAGCCCTTTCCCCACTTTCTCTGTCACTTGATGCATGGATGATTTCAACTTCCTGATCCTCCAATGAAAATCCTCCCATGGCTTGACGGATTGCACCTTGGTCTCCAACAAGAATCGGCTTTACCAAACCTTGATTCATGGCCATGAAAACAGCTTCCAAAGTGTGCTCATCTCTGGCACCTGCTACAGCAACCCTTTTAGGATTCCCCTTAGCTTTAACGGCTGTAATTAATTGATCAAAATTTCTAAATTCACTCATGTCTATAACCTCCACCATTCTATACTTATATATAAAGCAATTATCGTGCCAACTTTTATCATTTTGCAGATTTCAGAAATATTTTCTCTAATAGTCATGAATAAGAAAATATATTGGCAAAAACTCCGGACATAGACACATTTCAGACGTAAAAAAAAGAACAGACGTCCAATCTGCTCTTCTTTAGCCAACCTTAAAGATAGACATTCTCATTTACTATTTATTTTTATGCATTTATATCTGTCAAAATCAACCTGTGTTAACTTTTCCAAACGCCTTGTTAATTTTTCTAAACATTCCTGCAATCTAGTCTCTGTTCATTTTCTTCCACAAGGCCGTCCTGCTTATACCAAGCTTGTCAGCGATTTCAGTTCTTGTAAGACCCATTTTCAGAAGACCATCAATGATAACATCTTCAACATTTTCTTGTATAGCCTTAAGATTCACTTGCTTATCCTCTATGAATGCCTCTTCAAAGTGGTCATGATCCAGCAAACTTTCTCTGGTTCCCTGATCCATATCAAGCTGACCAAAAAGAGAATAGCGTTTGGCCATATTTCTAAGTTCTCTTACATTTCCTGGCCAGTCATAAGCAATTAGCCTTTGTCTGTCAATGTCTGTTAGATCTTCTTTTCCAAAACCACTTGTCCCATGATGGCCCTGGGAAAGTTGGTCCAAAAAGACTTCAAAAATAGGTTCAATATCCTGCCGCCGCTGGCGCAAGCTGGGAATAGACAACTCCAAGACACTAAGTCTGTAGAACAAGTCAGACCTAAAAGATCCATCCTTAACCTTTTGTCTTAGATCTTCATTGGTAGCAACGATCACACGTATATCAAGGGGAATAACATGGTCAGACCCCAGTCTCATGACTTCCTTTTCCTCCAGTACCCGAAGGAGCTTTGCCTGTAAGGCATCAGTCATGGATGCGATTTCATCCAAAAATACAGATCCTCCATGTGCCAGTTCAAAAAGTCCTGGCTTTCCACCCTTCCTGGCTCCTGTAAAGGCTCCCTCTTCATAGCCAAAAAGCTCACTTTCCAGCAAGGACTCAGAAATTGCTGCACAGTTAACCGCCACAAAGGGAGATGAATGTCTAGGACTTATACCATGGATACTTTGGGCAATCATTTCTTTTCCTGTACCACTTTCTCCATAAAGGACGACAGTGGAATCAGTCTCACCCATAAGTATGGCCTTAGCGACAGCACTTTTCATGGCTGGATCGTGATGGATAATATCCTTGAAATTATATTTATTGGTCAGACCTTTTTTGTTCAGCTCCAGACGAATTTTTTTCTCTAGATTCTGCAGTCTGGTAATATCTTGAAAAGCACATAAAACCCCCTCAACCTGGTCATCTACCACAATAAGTGAAGCATTGGCTGCTATGGTCAGTTGATTGACCTTCATGATGGTATTATCCATGACCTGATGATTAACAAGGACCTGTTTCATAAAAGCCATCGTAGGAAACACATCTTCTATGGCTTTTCCTAATACTCTAGACTTATCTTTCTTTAAAAGTTCTTTGGCCCTGTCATTATATCGTATAATGAGCCCCTGGTAATCAATGGCAATAACCGCATCATGAACACCGTCTAATATGGTTTGGAGAACCTGATTTCTAAACTTTTCATGATGGAGGTTATGGACCAGGTTTCTAGCCTGACCAATAGCATCGTTAATAGAATCTTTAGTTGCGTTGAGAAAAACTGAATCCATATTCTTTTCTCTTGCCAGCTTGGACCCAATACCAGAAGCAATAATTACATAATCCTCACTGGCTCTTGCATATGTATCCATAATGTGATGAATCTCTCTTTGATGATCAAAGCGTTCCACCACCAAGTCACCTGGAAGTAACCCTTTCCAGTCATCCTCATTAAAGAAGACCTGGTCCCATATAATGAGTACAGGCTTTTTCCCTGTTTCCATGGCCTTCTGAATAGCCTGAAGGATATCTGTCACTGATACTTTCATATGAATAATTGGAATTTCTACCCTTCCCACTCCATGACGATAAGGACCTCCTCTGGCTATAATGACCTTCATCCCTCTGTCTTCAAGGGACTTGGCCTGTCCTTCCATACGGTCCTCATCTAAAATGTCAATAAAGAGCTCACCATCAGCTACTTCTTTACTGTACATATCTTCAATTAGGGCTTTCATTTCCATGTCGTTGGCAATAATTCCAATTGTACCTGTCATCAATTGTACCTCTTGCTTTAATCCATTATATTTAAAGACTGTTTAAGAAAGAGTAGGCTCTCCTCAAAATGTGTTTTAGATAAAACGCCTATAGATGCCATAATGTAATGGTTATCGATAAGAATTCTTGCATCTTCGTTAGGAAGAAGTTTATCCTTACTTAAGTCTCTGGCAATCGAACGAAGAATATCTTCCCTTCCCGGCAATCTGGTAAGGGCTCCACCAGTTCCAACGATTACTTTAACTGCTGTCAAATCCTTACCTATAGCCGCTCTTTTTCTACCTGCAGTCGAATACATATAAGTTATATCACCTGCATGTCTAAGGGCGGCTGTGTGGCAGGCAGTCCGGGTCAGTTCTTCGACAAAGGATTTCTCCAAGGCAGATTTAGGAATAGGTTTATGACCATTAATCAACTCTTCCAGCTGGTTTTCAGACAGATTTAGGGCTCCTGCAATCTTTTCTCTAGTGGCTATCTCAATAACATTATCAGCATTGACATAAACACCCAGGTCACCTTCTACTGTTCTTTTCGCCCTAGGTTCGGGAGAAATCATGATTCGGGATATCTCCTCCGACCCTTCTGTAACTGAATGGATATCCGTTGTGGCTCCACCAACATCAACCGTAATCACATCACCTAGAAACTCAAATAAAACTTTCGTCGCCTCCATAACACCAGCCGGTGTTGGGATAATATTCCCTGAAACCATATCCCTGATATGGTCCATACCTGGAGCATGAATAATATGCTCTTCAAAGACTTCCTGAATTACTTTTCGTGTGGGTTCGACGTTGAGCTCATCAATTCTGGGATAAACATTGTCCACCAGGTAAAGTCTGGATGAGGAACCTTCAAAGATTTCCTTCATTTCTCCTGGTTTTCAATATTGCCAGCATAAATAATTGGAATTCCAAGATCAAGCTCAGCAATTCTTTCTGCATTGTAGATAGCAGTATCCCGTTCGCCATAATCAACACCACCGGCTAGAAGCATTATATTAGGCCTGGCTTCCTTGATTTGTTTCAAGTCGCTTCGTCTGAGCTTTCCAGCTGTAATCATATGGATATTGGCACCAGCACCAAGAGCCGCTTCCTTGGCCGCTTTTACTGTCATGTCATAGACAAGGCCATGAACGGTCATCTTAAGACCACCTGCTGCACTGGAGGTTGCAATCATCTCGTCATATTCTATTGTATCCGCTCCAAGGCTTACTTTCAAGTCATCAATGGCTCCGGCAAGACCAACCCTTACATCACCGGCCTCAACACTAGTAGGCGCTTGGCCAGATCCTGCAAAGCAGGCATCCTGACCAAGCCAAAAACCATTGACAACGGTTGTTGTAGAACCTATTTCAGCTACCAATACATCTAATTTCATAGGATCATCTCCCAACTACTTCTTACGGTTGTTTACCAGGAAGGTAGCAACATGTTTGCCCTTGCTTCCTCTTCCAAAACCTATATCTACACCAGTTTTTACTGCAAGGTCGTTAATAACCTGGGTGCCGCCACATGCTATTAACAACTTGTCTCTAACACCTTTTTCAACACAGAGATCATGAATTTTTTTCATGTTCTTATAATGAATATCATCATGGCTGATGATGGTTGAAGCCAAAATTGCATCTGCGTTGGTTTCTATTGCTGCATCAACAAGTTTTTCAACTGGACATGATGTTCCCAGATACTCCACGTCAATACCCCACTTTTCAATACCGCCATGTTTAATATCAATCACTTCTCTAAGACCAACTGAGTGTTCATCTTCACCGACAGTTGCTGCGACAACTCTAAGTGGCTTTTCTTCAATGGCCTTCCAAAGTTCTTCATCGGATAGGATATGGGGTTCTTCAGGTATTTCCAGCTCATCAAGATTAACAGAGATATCGACTCTACCTTTAATCTGAACTCTGGTTCCCTCAGATGGATGGAGTTCTTCGGCATGAATAACTTCTGGCTCACTCATATTCATTTTCCTGGCTATTTCAATACCAGCAAATTCTGCCTTTCTCTTGGATGTTGGCAAAAAGAGTTCCAATACGACAGTTCCGTCAGCCAACCATTCCATTTCCGGTTTAACCAGGTTGGAGTTTCTGAATTTCTCAGCCTCTTCCAAACGAACATTCACGTTATCATTTTCATCCAGTTCATCAATAAATATGATTTTATCAGGTTTCTCAAAAGTGGACCCATCAATAAGGCTTGCCGGGTCACTGACAGCCTCAGGATCATATTGGGCAACATTATTGTAACCGTAGTGTGCCGTAACCGGGGCCATATAATCTTCATCACGTTTAAAGACCGTTCCGGCACCAATGCCACCATCAATTTTCCTGCCGATTCCATCGCCGTTTCTTTCAGGATATTTACCTGAATCTACAAAAAAGCCTTTTTCCACCGCCTCAAAATATCCACCGGCTTCAAGGAGCTCCTCCACATATAGAACCGCTCTTTCTTTAAGTTCCCTGGTTTCTTCAGGAAGGTATCCTTGATCCTTCAGTTCAACCATATCTAAGAGACCATCAAGGGCTACAAGGGTCTGCTTGGCTGTATCACAGGCTTCGATATTGTAGATATGCCAAGGCACATTACGACCTTCATCCGGCGTAATGGTAGACTGGATATCTGCATGGGTCAGCTTGGATATCATCATGTTGAGGACATGGGTAACCGTTGCCTCTCTTGAGGAAGAGGTAATATACTTGGTGTTTTGCTGGGCACGCATTTTGTAGTCCGAACAAAAATCCCGAAGAGCTACTGCATAGGGTAAATCATATTTTGTACAGGGAACAGGCGCTGCTGATGGAGGTACTGTTGACAGACAGATATTCTCCTTTTTAAGACCTGCTTTTTCTGAAAAGAGAGAGTTAATCGAGTGCTGAACAATCAACTCAGGCATAACTTTCCAAGCGTCCCTTGCTGTAGCATTGGCATTATGGGCACCATCGATCTGCGCAATATCAGCCCAGGCCATAACCGCCTTGCTTTCTGCAGCATCCACAAAAGACCGTACCATATTAATATTACGGTATAAAACATTATATTGGGGATCCTGATGAGCGCCATTCACCCCTTCTTCAGCAAACATAACGGCAATCTCTGGTCCGGCTACTCCTGATATGTAAGAATGATAATTAATAGGCCTACCTACTTCATCCTCAATAAAGTCTAGCGCCTTACGATGGCACCTGACTTGTTTTCTACTAATTGGGATTCCACCAATCCCCTGTGGGGTCCCTTCAATCAACCCGTCAAAATGGGACTGGCCTGCCGTACGGATAACCATAATATGATCAGCTCCATGCCAGGCTGACATCCGCATACGTCGAATATCATCTTCAAAACGTCCGGATGCAATTTCAGTAGTAATGGTTTCCACAGGTTGTGGGTCCAAATTGTCAAAATACTGGACAGCACTTGGTATCCCTATTGAATTTTTAAGGGGTGTGGAACAGTCTGAAAACTCATGGCCATCCATCTTTAGCCCTGGCTCATGCTGTCTCCAGGTCCATCCCCTTCTTCTCGGATGATAATCTTCAATATGATCCATGATATCTCGTATATCTAATTTTTCATTTGGTTTATAGTCCTTCAATGTTTTAACCTCCTAGGTTGCATAGTCGAGCAGTAAATCGCAGATTTACGACCAGACTAGGTTGCATAGTTGAGCAGTAAATCGTTAGAATGTCAATGTGTCCCAAAGTCTTCCCTCAAGCATGGCCAGACCAGCCTCCCGGATAGACATCTTGTTATTTTTTGCAGCCTTGTAAACCAAATGGCCAACCCCTTTACCGATCAGCTCCCGGTCAATCGCCATTGCAACCAAAGGCTTGGCTTCAATACTAGAAAATCCCATACGAAGCAGAACACTTCGTTCTATACTTGGTGTAGTGTGTGTTCTGGCCATTTCTAACAAGGGATCTACTGTTTCTTCTATCAATTCCCAAAATCTTGCCTTTAATTCTTCATCTGACAGATTTGCCAGATGACCTCGGCGTTCCTCAAAATCATCTTCCCGTTTTAAATAAGAGTTCATTATATTCCTCCTCTAACTAACCTATTTATTTTCTCGCAGTTTTGCGATTGCCTTAATAACAAAATCAACATCTCTAGCAGTTTCCTCAGCCAGATACCGAATGTCACTTTCAGTCACCTGACCGGTAATACACTTCATGGCATTCTTAATGTAAGAAGCCCGTAGCTGGTCCATATCAAGGTCCACTGCCTGAATTAGACTGGGTTGACTTGGCAGAACAATATTGACACCACAGACTTCATCTCTAGGATCACCAACCACAATGTCCAAGCCCATAGTCTTGGCAAAACCAAGTTGTGGCTGAACATGTTTTCCCGCTCCGGTATATTCGGTTTCCTGAACCAGGATAATCTGGTCCTCATCCATTTCCTGGGCAAGACTGAAAGCTGCAGTCAGAGAAGTGTTACCTGCTGGTCCTCTCTCCAATCCTTCAATCTGGGCAAGGGCTTCTGTCATATAAAAGACTTCTCCCTGATTAACCGTCACATACCTGTCCATATAACGTAGGGGTCTTCCTGCTGACCGGGGGACATCCGAACGGTCCGGCAAGGTTGAAAAGGGTATACCAAAACCAGTATGTCCCGTAGTAAAAGATTTTCTGTTAAACTGCTTGTCACTGGCCATATGAAGGCCTTTAAGATTAACACTGGCAGCAACAATCTGTGTGTCTTTGGCACCGGCTTTTTCAAGTCCTCTGGCTGTTCCAGTCAGATTTCCTCCTCCGGCATTGGTACAAACTACAACATCAGGATTTTTTCCCACAAGTTCCATGAACTGTCTGGAGATTTCATAACCCAACGTTTCAACGCCTGAAATACCAAATGGTGTATATAGGGACGCATTGAAAAAACCAGTGGACTCCAAAAGCTTAAGAAATTCATAAAAGAGTTCCGGCCCAACGGTCAGTTGAACAACTTCTGCACCATAAGCTTCACACTTTCTGGCTTTTTCAATGATTTCAGGTTGTCCTTTCTGTTCAGAGTCATAACACTCCTGGACAATAATACATTTAAGACCATGCATAGCCGCCTGAGAAGCAACCGCCGCTCCATAATTGCCGCTTGTAGCTGCAATGACTCCCTTGTAGCCAAGTTTTTTGGCATGATAAACACTAATGGCTGCCCTTCTTGCCTTAAAAGAACCTGAAGGGTTGGTCGCTTCATCTTTAATAAATATCCTTGCTCCTTTTCCTTTAGGAGCAGACATCCTGGCTATCTTGGTCAGGTTTTTCAGTTCAATAATTGGGGTATCACCAACAGCCTGGTCACGCTGAATCTTGATCATCTCATCCAGACTGTAACCTGCCTCTTCCATCATGCGTTCATAGTCAAATCCTATACCACCCGACTCAAACCGGCTGTAGTCAATTCCTACCGCCTTCTTCATGATTTCATTTCTTCTGGACATGACACCTTCAAAACTCATATCTTTTTCTATCGTCTTTTTCATATCAGTCACCTAACATTTCCTTTAACTGCTTACCGATATACAAGGTCTCAGGTACAAAGTCCCCATATCCCAAGTCATAGGAAGGATTAATTTCTACCAGACGACCTTCCATATGTCTTCCGATAATGGTCTCCACTTGAACCTGATCACCGAGTTCCCCTTCCTCATCTAAAAGAAAACCTTTATCCCACATTTCCAAAGGAACTTGTTTAGTGTCCTCCGGAAGATTATCACTTCTTTGTCCGACTTCTAAGACCACTTTATAGATCCTAACCCAGTCACCTTTTTTTGCTTTCATTCTAAAACCTCCTAGCTAGGCTCTTTATTCGATCATGTCTCTCATATCACCCATAACAGCTCTTGGTACAGGCAGATCAATCATGGTCTTTAATCCTGGCTTTGCGTTGATGACGTGTGGAATCATATTGACACACATAGCAATGGTTCCGATACCGCCATCCACCTCAGGTGTAATTGCCATATTGACTTCTGGGCTGCCCTTAAGGGTAATATAATCACCGGTATGGGTTCCTTCCATTTCAGGTTCAATCTGTTGTGGATGAATCATATCAATTCTCACTTCATTATCTACATAGCCCTGACCTGTCATGTTAATACCTGCAAGGTTACCGGCAGGGACAAATCCATAGGGGGATTTTCTATCAATTGTTGTCAGAATAGGTTTCATCTGCTGGTCAAAACGGTCCACTTTCCAGCCTATGGCATCGGCTATCATATTGACACTTTCACTAAAGCCAACATGACCTGCCAACTTGTCTTCAGCTACCCGGCTGTTGAATTCTTCAAGGGTAATTCCAACACCTTGCTCTTCCATTACCGTTTGGCCAAAAGGAGATAAGGAATTAACCCTTTTTGCCTCAATATGATTAACCTCTTCCATACAACCGGTTAAACATACAACCAATAGGTCCATAATCATACCGGGATTGATACCTGTACCTAAAACTGTAACGCCATTTGCCTTTGCAATTTGATGAAGTTCTTCAGCCAGTTGAGGTTCCTGGGCCTTAGGGTATGCCATTTCTTCAGCTGTGGTGATAACATTGATACCTTTTTCAAGGATTAGTTTCATTTTTGGGAAAGCACCTTTTGTAAAAGAATCTGTAGCCAGTAAACATAAATCAATATGTTTACCAGTTAGAACAGACTCAATATCTTCTTCTATCAAAATTTGTGTCCATTTATCTGAACCTATAATCTCTCCGACGCTTTTTCCAAGTCGATCCGGATGCAGGTCACAGACACCAACAATATCTACACCTTCTTTTTTGTCAAGCATTTTAGCCATACCGGCACCCATCGCTCCAAATCCCCAAATCGCAATTTTAATAGTTTCCATATCCTTCCTCCATTCTTAAGCCATTTTTCATGTTCTTACTTTCGTAATCTTGATTTATATATGTTTTATCTACATAATCACTGGTCATAGCAGATAATATTCCACCGTATTTTAACTTAAACTGAACTATATCCCCGACCTCATACTTCTTAAGGCAATTAGTCATATTAAGAATCATATGGTCGCTGGATCTACCAACGATGTCCACACAGGAATCCATAGGAACAAGCCCCTCAATATCAACGTCCTGCTTTCCTACTGCACATATTGCCCGAAGCATTTGCCCTTTGTCTTCATAGACAGGTTTCTGACCAAAGGCATCCATGCCTGATTCGCCAATCGGCATAGAAGGTTTCTTCTTCAGTTCAACGATTTCCGCCTCGAGAACAAACACATCATCATAGGTACCCGAAATCCTTCTACCAAAGGCAGTTTCAACGCCACACACAAAAATTTCACCAAGTCTCAAGTTGTTAATACCTAGAGGCATAAGACCATCATTGACGAGATAATATGATGAAGAATTACCACCAGAGACAACCTTAAGACTTAGCCCAAAATCCTCTTCAATGATTGACTTGAGTTCAAGAAGTTCTTCCATATGTTGAGGTTTTGGGATAATTGCGCCAAAACAGGTAAGATTGGTACCAATCCCAAGAATCTTTATACCTTCAAGTCGACTTGCCTCCTTTACCGCCTCCATAAGCTCATTCCGGTCAAAAAAACCTTCTCTCAGATCTCCAAGATCGGTCATTAGAATAACACCATGGGTTTTATGCTGTCTGACCGCTTCCTCTGACAAGAGCTCCATTGTGGAAATCTCAGAGCAAAGGGATATATCAGAAAAGGTGATGACATCTGATATTTCGCTGTGCATAGGAAGTCTAAGGAGAACCTTAGGTATAGGCAAGCCTGCAATTTTTTTCAAGTTTCTTATTCTTGAATCTGCAATGGCCGACAGACCTTGGTCTGCAAATATTTTTGACAGTTGCCGGTCAGCACGAAAAACCTTGGTGACCCCATATATATCAATCCCATATGCGTCCATTTGTTCTTTTACTTTTTCTACATTCTGACTGAATTTATTCAAGTCAATAACAACCCTAGGATACATAATGTTCCTCCATTTTAGCTTTCCTGTTTTCAATCAACATTGGCTCTTCCACCTTCATGATTTGTCCAAATCTTTCATATACTCTAGGCAGACTGTAACCACTTCTACACACAATATCATAGGATATTGTTCCTGCTCTCTTCGCTGTCTCATCAATAGATATGTGCTCATGGTCACTGGCTCCGAAGATGATAACCGGATCTTCCACATGAACGTCTTCCATTCCAGTAATATCTACCATAAACATGTTCATACAAACCCGTCCCACAATAGGTCTTCTTTGATCACTGATAATAACCTGGCCAAGATTACTCAGATGTCTAAAGAGGCCATCACTGTAACCCATGTTAACAGTTGCTATCGTCATGGGTTTCTTGGCAATAAAGGTATGACCATAGGAAACTCCCTGACCGGGACTGATTTTTCTAATAGATGCTATATAAGAAATCATTTCCATGCATTCCTTCAAATGAACTTTATGATGGTCGACTGTTTGAGACGGGTAGAGTCCATATAGCATAATTCCCTGTCTCACCATATCCATATGGTGGTCAGTTAAATCAATGATGCCACCACTATTTAATATATGTTTGGTCCCTACCTGCATATGCCCCTCTTCAAGATGTTGAATCAAGTCACTAAAAACTTGAATCTGTTTCATTGCCTTAGTCTTATCAAGGGAATCACTGGAATGGAGATGACTAAAGATACCATCGATACTAATTCCATCAAAATTCTTTAATCTAAGTATTTCTTCCGGTTTTTCCACATCAAAACCCAAGCGGTTCATCCCAGTATTAATTTTTATATGTATATGAATTTCATGATGATCTGAGTTTTCCATAGCAAGATCACTTAAGGCCTCTGCCTCTTCGATGCTGGAAATTGTCTGAATAAGCTCATAAGTCATAACTTGAGGTAGAAGATATGTAGGCGTATAACCTAAAATAAGAATCTGAATATCTGGAAATTGCTTTCGTAGGCGTATAGCCTCATACACTGTACTGACACATATAAAACCAAGTCCCTCTTCTATAAGTGTCTTGACAACCTCTCCTTCTCCATGACCATATGCATCTGATTTAACAACACAGGATACTGTCACTTGCTCATCAAAAAGGTCCCTTACCTCATGATAATTGTGGACAATATTATCCAGATTGATCTTGACATATGCACCTTTTAAATCTGACTTTTTCATAGTAAAACCCCGATTCACATAGATTCAATATCTTACACTATTACTATAGCCTTTAAGCTTTATGACCATCGGACATCTATCCAAATTTTTCTTGTATTTAAACATGATAATAGAATGCAGCTCTCTTTATACTTAATATTTATTCAATTTTGACTCATTTTTTAAATCCTAGATGTAAACATTATTAACATTTTGTGTATTCTTATTAAAAAGACTGTTCTTTTTCTATGAAATTTGATAGACTTACAAGTGGATTCTACTATATTTTTATGGACAAAATACTGGGTTTTGGGAGGTATTTATGTTTGATGCGGTTATTTTTACGAATAAATACTTTGAGATCTTCGATGAAGCAGACCAGTATTATATTCGTGTTTTCTCCAAAGGCTATGATATAAAAGACTTGGCTTCTGATCTCAAGCAATTGCCACAAATGGAAGTCACTGAGTTTTTGATGCTTAAGAGTATCTTTAACAATGCGAACGGAAGTATACACAAGATTGGTAATAAGAAGCCTCGCCTGGACTTTAAAGTTTCCACAGACCATATGTCAGCTTATATAAAACTGAATTATACCGATGATGAATTTAAGGGCCTGGACAAAAAGCAGGTTCTTACGGATATTATTGCCATGATTGAAGAAAAAGGTATTATATCCAGCATCAATTTGAAGGATATTGTTGAAAATCTGGTCAACAATAAGGACCTTCTTATTGCCGAGGGCATAAAACCGGTTCACGGCGAAGACGCTATTGTTGCCTATTATGAAATTCAGGAACCACAACCTAAGCTCTATGAAGACGGTCAGATCAACCATTATGAACTGGAGCTTATTAATAAAGTTGAAAAAGGTGATTGGGTCGGTCAGCGAATTGAACCAACTCCAGGTATCTGCGGCAAAACAGTCCTTGGAGAAGTTGTTACGACCCAACCGGGGCACCAGCAGCCCCTCATCTATGACAAAACCACCATTGATGAGGACTTAGATGATGCTAGGGGAATCACCACTCTTCGAGCCAAAAGAAAAGGTGCTGTCACCGTAGAAAACGGTATCATTAGTGTCAGCAATTATCTTGAAATTGATGGTAAGGTTTCTTTCTCAACTGGAAATATTGATTTTGATGGCTTTGTCGATGTTAAAGACACCATCGAGGATAATTTTTCGGTAATTGCAGAACATGATATACAGATTATGGGTGCTCTTGGATTAGGTGCTGTTGAGGCTATTGAATCCAAACAGGGCAACATTTATATCCGTGGTGGCATATCCGGCAAAAACAAGGCAAAAATTGTTTGTGATGGTGATTTGTTCACTAAATTCGCTTCAGAATGTGATATCGAATGTAAGGGTACCGTTCACATCGGTTACTATGCTATGAACTGTAATATAAGGGCTAAGGAAGTTATTCTTGAATCCAGCAAAAGTCGAATTATTGGTGGTCAAATCACTGTTGATACCAAAGTAATTGCTGCTGAAATTGGTTCCAAAAACGAGATTAGAACGATCATTAATGTTAATGGATATGACCGTTTCGAATTTAAGGAAAAGCTCAAACAAATTGAGGAGGCTCTTTCCTTATATAAAGACAAGGCAACTGCCCTGAAGCAAAAAATCAACATTTACCGTTCAAAGGCAATTGGGGATGAGACTTACGGAGAGAAATTAAAAGAACTATTAGAAAAAGACAGACAACTAAATAAAAACATGTCCACCCTTCATGAAAATGCCAAGCGAATCAATGCTATGTTAAAAACAAGAGGAGAAGGTGAAGTCCGGGTCACAAAAAAGCACCATGGTAATGTTCATCTCAAGATGAAAGACGAGTTTACAGTTCTGGGGGCCAGCAACCTCCCTATCTCCTACTACTTGCTGAATAACGAGATAAGGAAGGATTGACATGTACAGATATTTAGGACTATTACACGCTATAGAATTTTTTTCCCAGCGATTTGAGCTGGATGCCATTCTCAACTATATTTTTGAGTTCACCAGTGAACTCATTGTTGCCGACCAGATGACCCTTGTGACCAGACAAGGAAATGTCCTGTCTCCCCTTCATCAAAAGGGCAATCCAGGCAATTATTCTCTTCACAGCGACAGGATGGATCAGATCGTTTATTTTCATGCAGGTATTCTTAATGAATCTGTTTTAAAACAGTATTTTGAACCTGACATCATTGACCTTTACAATCCAGACCTTACCCTTCAATTATATATGGATAAAGAGCTTTACGGTTTACTTTTTATAACCTTTGGGGAAAAGGAAAAAACCGATGATGACCTTCGTATGGCAGAAGCCTTAATGAACCTATATAATACAGCTCTTGATAATTATAAATCTTATAACGATCTTGAAAAGACAAAAAGGCTACTGGATGAGAAGATCTTCAGCTTATTTGCCATTAATCAGTCTGTCAGTGCCCTTCTAAGTGAACTGAACAAGGACAAGCTCACCGAATTGGCAGTCAGTGTTTTTGCAGAATTGACTCAATCAAGTCTTACAGGTCTTTTCCTATATGACGAAACCATGGAAAACTTCCAGTGCAAAGGGGTTTGGGATGTCTATAATCCCTCTCACAAGGAAACCTTCAGGCTATACCCTGATCCTGATACCAGTGCTTACAAGGCCTATGTTAACTCTTATAGCAAAGTAATCAATTATATGAATTCTTCTGAGAAGGCAACTTTTGATTCCATGTTCCAATCTGGCAGCCAGTTTCTGGAAAAGCTTAAACCAACCTATATCATCCTTCTTCATTCCGGTTCCAAGATATTAGGTTTTGTAACATTAGGTGCCAAAGTTTCAGATAAATACTATGTGGACAGTGAGTTTGAACTCATCGAAAGTATTGTTTCAGCAACTTATATAGCCTTGGAAAACGCCAGACATTTAGAGGAAGTTGAAGCTTCCAAAGAACTCATCAGAAGAAAGTTCGATCAACTAACACAACTTAATGAACTGATGAAAAATATTAACTCGGCCCTTTGTAAAGATGATCTTTTGGACCTGGCCCTTCGGACACTTCACGTTTCTTTTGGATATGAAGTTGCCTTCATCGGACTTATGGATAGGTCTTCCAGTCTGCCACGCTTAAAAATCATAGAGTACCAGGATACCAATGAGTGGCTTCTTGAAGATGTAAGCAACACCTACCTTTATCTTCAAGAAGAGTATCATACACTCCTCGAGGGAAAACCGCTTGTTCATTATACCCAGTCAGAGGCTCTTGATTATTTTATGGAATGTGGACTTAACGTTAAATCCCAAGCAGTGAATGGCTTATTTATGACTCCACTTATGATTCACAATGGATCAAATCAACTCTTGGGTGTCATCGGAACGACTAGAACTGATAAGGGACTTCTATTTGATGAAGACAAGATGACAGTTGTAGATGCCATTGCATCCCATATCGCACCAGTCCTTTATCAGTTCAACCAAAGCTTGGAACCAGGAAATGAAGCCAATCCAGCGGATGCTTTCTTTACAGATCTCAAAGAATCCATCATAGAAGCCAAAGATTATTATGTTCCACTTTATATCCTTGCTGTCCAACACCAAAAGGCCTTTGCCACCGATCATGTTCTAGCTCAGGCAAAGGAACAACTGGGGACTATAAAAGAGCTGACAACTTTCACCATGGATGGACAAAACCTATTTGCTATAACCCAATCCAAAGAAGCTGCTCAATCAGTTAGCATCAATTCACCCCTTCTACGTATAAGAACCTTCACCTATGGTGATGACTTCACCACTGAAGATGAATTAATCGACTTACTTGGTCAATAGAAATTTTTCCAAACAGATAAAGGCCGAATGTATACATCGAATACATTCGGCCTTATTTAATATCCTCTTTAAAAGATTTATGAACTTCTTTTACCCCTAATTGACTTAATTTCCAACTTCAATATGCCTATCCGTTCCAGCATCTTTTCCGAATACGAATATGTATCCTTGCCTCCATACTGCTGCATCAAAATATCAAGAGCCTTTGCTTTTTCCGAATGGTCTTCAACAATCCTCATTATACCCGTCCCCATAACACTGGCATATTTCATGGTCCAGTCACAGGCTCTGTCACTGTCGCCAATTAATCGATGTTCCGTATCAAGCTCAAAACAGACCCTTGGATTAACCTTGATCATATCTATCTTGCGCCCTTCTTTTGCTCCATGAAAATAAAAACATTCTCCATCAAAACCAAAATTCATTGGAACAATATATGGTTCATTATCCACGCTCATCCCTACCCTGATTACATCACAAGCCCTAATAATGCCATCAATGTCTGACCTGTCACTTACTTCTCTATTGCCTAATCGCATCTTTTCCATTAACTTCTCCTTCACAAATTAAGTATACTTGTCTAGACCCACATCATGGTTTACTTTTTAGCACCTTTTCAAAAAAATGCTTATAATTGTTTTCCTTTTCTTCCACATACTCTTGACGGTTTTCGTCTCCAACCTTTTTAAGAATCTCATGTTTTATTGCCTTATACTCTTCTCTAAGCCTTACATTAGACCTAAGTCGGTCCCTAAAAAGTAGATGTCGCTTATATTCCAGGTTATCCTTAGTACACACATACAGATGATGAGCAACTTCATCTAGAGGTGTTTTTTGATTTCCATCCCTCTTAAAAGCCTCTCGTCCTTGAATACCCTGATCACCGCAATGGATATAGCCTATCCATTCCAACTCCGCCTTCAACTTATCGAAATCAGCCTCAGTCTCAATTTCAATATCTATGTCAATGATTGGTTTTGCATCCATCCCAGGAATTGAAGTAGATCCAACATGTTCAATCTTATTATAGCTAGATAAATGATTCCCTAAATAATCAGCAATCGCCTCAAACCATTCCACCCACTCAGCCTTATAGGAACTAATAACTTTTGCCACTCAAACACGTCCCCTTTCACCTTTGCATCATATTATCATTCTACTACATCCCAATACAAATGCAAAAGGCAATACTGCTGAATCAAAGATTTAGTAGTATTGCCCCTTTTTTTGACTAAATACCTAATATTTATAGGCCCGATCCTCTTCCACATAATAAGGCTGAATTACCTCTAGAAGTCTAGTATTGGGTCTGGAGTCACCAGATTTCGCCCAAATAATCGCTAATTTCTCATCATCTACAGCCTCAATGTTAATATCTGTGGAATTATGATGATAAAGACCCCAATGACCATAATTCGAAGTCACTTTATAGGTCCATGTCGTCCAATGGAGGCCCGCCTCTGTCAAAAGTCTTATACCTTCATCCCAGGCTTCCAAATTGTTGAAATATGCGAATTCGCCCATATAGGAAGGCAGGTCATAGTCAGCAGTTTTGATTAAATTGATTTTTTTTGCCATGTTTCGAATCTGACCGCCATTTTCATTATCATAATCATCATATAGGTAATTATGGTACTCGTATACAACATTGGTCCAGCCGTAATCCCTAGGATCCGGTAAATCCACAGGGTCCCAGGTTGCTTCCATCATCAGTATATGGTCCTCGTCAATGGCCCGTATACGTTGATAGGCTTCATCATAGACACTCCATAACTTCTTATGCAGTTGGTCAGCAGACAAGCTGGAATTGTAGCGGTATGTACAGTAAGGTTCATTGAGAAGGTCATAGCCGGCAACAACCGGATTTCCTTTATAGCGCTCAGCAAGGGCTTCCCATATTTGATAGAAAAGCTCTTGATTAGCCTTAACCGTCTCCTCCTCACCAAAAAAGAACTCAGAAGCTCCTTCTTTATCATCTTGGCCATCTATACCTGAATGGTCACTGCCATTTTGTGAACCTGGTGCACCATGGAAGTCAAGGATAACATATATACCTCTTTTACCGGCTTCTTCAATAAACCAGTCAAAACGAGTATACCAGTCTTCAAGAAACTGGCCTTTACCATCTACAATATTGAGATACCAGAAGGGTAGACGAACCACATTCATTCCCAGTTCCTGCAAACGGTCAAAATCCTCTTCAGTAAAGTAGTTGTCTTGATAAACTCCAATGAGATCTCGCATCCGTTCTTCACCGTACTCCTGACTTAAGTAGTCATAAATATCAATTTCCGCCTTCACATGTTCACTTGGTTTGGTTGGTGACATCCAAAACTCCTGAAAAAGGTATCCGCCGATGTTCACTCCTCTAAGCTGGACCAAGTCACCCTGTCCATATTGTGTGTAGATATTTTTTCCATTGGCTTTTAAGAAATCATTTTCTGTAATTGCCTGTCTCATGACTATCTCCTCATCTTCTTCATTAAGACTCTGACCGTCATCATTATCGGACTCCGAGCCATTCTCTACTGAAATTCCTGTAAGGTCATCCTCAGAAACTTGTGTGTCATCATTATCTGTTACCTGGTCTAGAACACCTGGTTCTACAGGATTATCCATATCTGATTCGCCTGAATCACTACAGGATGTTAGCGCTAACATCATTATTAAAAAAAATAGAAGCTTTCTCATAAAATCTCCTCCAAAAAAATTACTCCTTATATCCTACACTCTTTTGTCCCTGATTTCAAGTGAATTTTCAAGTCTTGAAAAAAAGATAAGTCATTACCCCAAGCATTGGAAGAGACACATTCCCATGCTCGGTAAGTAATGACTTGACATCACTTACATATACTATGTTTAAAAATTTTCCTGCTTAGATTTTATCGGTTGTAGTTTAGAAGTAAAATGTCTAAGAACCTTTGGTTGCCATAAAATTTCATAACCGGATACACTTTCCGCTCTTGCCGCAATATTTACAAGGGCTCTGGCAACCACATCCAAATGACCTTGAGTATATGTTCTACGAGGTACAGCCAGTCTAGTGAACTCCATTTCTGACTTCAACTGCTCTCCTGTTTCCGGATCCTCTCCCATAAGGTAGGATCCTATATCACAAGACCTGATACCGGCTTCAATATACAATTCACAGGCTAGGGCATGTCCTGGAAACTCATAATAAGGAATATGAGGTAATAAAGCTTTTGCATCAAGGAAGACTGCATGTCCACCAACAGGGTATTGGAAAGGAATTCCCTTTTCCTTAAGCAGATCACCCAGGTATTGAATTTGTCCGATACGATATTTCAGGAAGTCATTGGAGGTTCCTTCATATAATCCAAGAGCAAGGGCTTCAAGATCTCGGCCAGCAAGCCCCCCATAGGTCACAAAGCCTTCATATGGAATGGTTAAGCCTTTAACTTTTGTATAAAGTTCCTGGTCTTTTTTGATTCCGATAAGACCACCCATATTAACGATGGCATCTTTTTTTGCACTCATGGTAAAGGCATCAGCATAACCAAACATCTCTCTGGTAATCTCGATAATGGATTTATCTCCATACCCTTCCTCACGCTCTTTAATGAAGTGGGCATTTTCTGCAAAACGTGCTGCATCAATAATAATCGGTATATCATATTTACGGGCTATTGCAGATGTTTCTCTCATATTTGCCATAGATACAGGTTGGCCACCTGCAGAATTATTGGTAATAGTCATAATAATGAGGCCAATATTTTCTGCACCCCGGTCAAGAATCATTTTTTCCATTCGGACCGTATCCATATTTCCCTTAAAAGGTGCAAATGTTGTTGTGTCTGAAGCTTCTGCCACGACAACATCCTCTGCCCGTGCTCCCAAAAGTCCGACATGACCTCTTGTTGTATCAAAGTGCATGTTGCTGATGGAAGTTTTTCCGGCACTTAAAAACACAGGGAACAAGACATGTTCAGCTGCTCTACCTTGATGGACCGGTTGTGCATACTCATAGTTAAAGATATCCTTAACAGCATCCATGACTTTCTGATAGCCCCTGGCCCCTGCATAGGATTCATCCCCCATCATCATAGCTGCCCACTGGGCATCACTCATGGCTCCGGTACCACTGTCTGTTAAGAGGTCGATGTAAATATCATCAGACTTAAGCGCAAATAAATTATAGTTGGCTTCTTTTAACCTCTCAATTCTCTCTTCACGAGTCGTCATTTTTAAAGGTTCAACCATTTTAATTTTAAATGGTTCAGCAATATATTCTGCCATTGGTGGATCTCCTTCCATTACTTCATTTGATTACAGTATACAATTAAAGACAGATGCTTTAAACTGTCTTTTAATTGACTTTAAATACTTTTTGTGCTTATATAATTGTATAGAATGATGTTTGGATTTATGAGGAAACCAGCTTTTGCCCTCAACAGCATAGAATCCAATCATGTGAAAGGACAGCCATATGACATATCATATAGGAATCATAGGCCACAATACCAATATTCATCGAATAACAAGCATCATTGAAAGCCATCATCTTCCCATCCAGGTCTTGCCTATCAAATTTGACAGTCTGGAAATTATCGATTTAGCAGTCATGTATGTAGACTCCCATAAAGATAAACTTGACGGTCTCATTTACACCGGTAAGATTCCCTATGATCTTCTCCATCATCGATTGAATCTTAATATACCCAGCCTCTATCTGGACCATGATTCTTCAACTTTTGAGCGCGCACTTTTAAAAGCAAGTCTTATGCATTCCAAAACCATTGGCTCCCTATCCTTGGATTCATATGATATCGACGAGATCATCAACATATTTTCTGACTTAAGTATGTCTGTAAACCCATCGACTCTGGACATTTACACAATTAATCTGGATAAGAAAGATTTTGTTATGGACCTTATAAAATTTCATCACAACAACGTCAAAAATAGAGGCTTTACCTGCGCTATTACTGGCATATCTTCTGTTTATGACCATTTGATGAAACTAAAAGTACCTACCATCCTTTTACAGCCTTCCAAAAAAGATATTTTGAACTTGCTCCAACGCTTAATCAACCTCCTGGAATCTATTTCCAACAAAGATAGCCAGTTGGTTGTTCTTGGCATAGAGATTGATATGCCAAGTGAATATAATCTCATCTACGAAAACGAATACCATCTCATGCGTGAGAAAACCAAGGTAACGGAGGAAGTCTATTCCTTTGCTGAAGAAATCCAGGCAGCCGTTGTCGAATCCGGCATCCATAATTATATGCTTTTCTCCACCAGAAAAAGTTTGGAGGACTCTACGGAAAATCTATCTTCATTTCCTCTTTTGTCTAAAGTTTCAGAGTCCAGCAGCCACACAATCAGTGTGGGGATCGGTTTCGGGTCAACTGCTATGGAAGGCAAGAAAAATGCTTCAAAGGCTCTCAACAAGGCCTTAAAATCAGGTGGTAACAAGGCCTATATCTTTGAAGACCATGATTATTCACAGCCTTTACTGCCACCTCTTATGAGTCATGAACACTCTGAACCTGTCGCTTCCGGACTCTTCCAGGAGATTTCAGAAAGAACAGGCATTTCCACCAATACAATTTTTGAATTCCATTGTATAAAAGAGCAAAAAAATAAAGAGCTCTTCACTTCCAAGGAGCTCTCTGAGGCTTTTCACATTTCATCCAGGTCTATGAACCGCCTCCTTAAAAAGTTAGAAGAAGCAGGTTATGTAAAGGTTGAAGCTAATCGTATGATGTCCGATTCCGGTCGTCCCACCAGGATTTTAAGATTAAACCTTTAATAATTATGCATCCAGAATCATAATTTCACCATGAATACTTTTTAACATAATATTGTTTCTAGGATCTTGAATGTGCTTTTCATTTTTACCACTGTAAAACAGGGCACCAGGATGAAGAGTTCCGACACTTAATTCAATAACACCTGATTCAGTTAACTGATTGTGTAACTTGAGTAAGGACTGATTCATTAGGTTGATTTTATGCTGGACTGTAAATTTGTTCCTGGTATATTCAGCACTTAATGTTCTGTATTTTTTATGTTGAGGATTCTTGTCAAGTTTTTGCTTGAGAACAAGTATACACTGTTCCGTTTTCTTATATATTTGATTATACTCATCAATATCCCTTTCAGTGTCCCTAATCTGATTTAAGATATTGGTTATTTCTCCAAGCTTAAAAACAGTAGTCACGCCAAGTTCTGACCCGATACTTTTCGCTTGAAGCCGTTTCTTAAGGGTGGTTGTTCCTCCAATAATAGTACCTTTTTTTCCATCCAGTAAAATTTTGCCACCACAAAAGGTCTGACAATTGACAATCATATCCGCATGAATATCTCCGTCTACATGGACATTGGCGCTATGCATATATTTACAGGTCAGGTTTCCCTCACACTGAATATCAGTACATTCCTGACCCACAATGCCTTTGCCTACCATCAAATCTCCCTTAACGACGACACTGGCACCTTCAATAACACCATCCACACTTAGGTTATGACATTTAACTGACATACCGAACTGAACATCACCTTTTACTTTAACATCTCCGGTGAAGACGATATTTCCTGTCCCGACACCTATATCATCACTGATTTCCAAGAGGTTGCTGACTTCAATACATCTACCGTCGAAACTGACAAGGCCGTCTACATTGGCATACACTTTATGGCCTTTGACATAACAGTTAAGTCCAACTTTTATATCACAAGCCAATCCGCTAAGTGCAGGTATTTCTTCACCTTTAACGTTCATTCCCTTACTTCCATCTGTTGCCGGTATAATCTCCATTAATATATCGCCTTGATAAACAGTATTGAAATATTCAATATTCTTGTAATCTACGCTACCATCTTCATTGATTTTAGGCAGTAATCGATGATTATCTTCATAAAAATACCGGTATGATCCATCAATACCATTTACAGGTGGCGTTCCCTCGGCGATTAACAAATTAATGGCAGGCATATTATGGTTACAGATTTCATCAATAAGACTATCACTGATACCATAGACAATTCCCCTTTGGCGTAAAGCGTCCATTATATCCTCATGAAGCTGGTCTGGATTTTCACGGTCATCATCTATAAAGATATAACCACGCATATAATCATCCGACAAAACAACTTGAACTTTATTCATAAGATCTGTCCCCATGCCTTCACCTCCTTTAATGTGTGATCAGTCTTTTTTCTTTATTAAACTGAGAGCGATTGACTCCGCAACAGGATTTAGGGTTTAGGTCCTATTTTAACTAGGACTATATACCTATATTATATCACAAATTGAATGGCTAAATTGTAAACAAAGTATTAATCATTTCCGATATCCACCCTCACAGGACATGCAACTTCACTTCTTACATGCATAATGAAGTCTACTATCCCGCCCAATGCTCAAAAAAACTCAATAAAAAAAGCCAGTTCTTGGTATAAGAACTGACTCAAACTTCAAAAATCATGATTCCGAATAACCTAAACGTTCCGAAATCTCTCTGCAAGTCTTAATGACATCATCCTGCTGGGCCTTCCCTTCTTCAGAAAACACTTTTGGATCAAAGCCGGTTATACTGGCCGCTGCTATGATTTTACCTCTATAGTCAATGATTGGTGCTGCTATACAGTAAACATCAGGTTCGTGCTCAGCATTATCAACAGTAAACCCCTGTCGTCGCCCCTGCTGAATATCTGTTAGTACTTCTACAGGATTTGCTTTAGTATTTGGTGTGTAGGGTGTCATCTCCACACTTGAAAGCAATTTAATGATATCCTGGTTGTCCCAGTCCATGAGGAGTGACTTGCCTACTGCTGAACAATAGAGGGGGATTCTTTTTCCGGTTTGACAGTACATATGGAAAGACTGGTATTTTTCAATTTTTTCAATAAAAACACCTTCGTTGCCATCTAATATGGCTAGTTGGACAGACTTACCCAGCCTGTCTGCCATGTTCCTAAGATAGGGATAGGCTTCAGTCTTTAACTCAATTTGATTCAAACGAATGGAGCTTATCTCAACGAGTTTGATTCCAATCTGGTAGATACCTGTCATTTCATTTCGTTCAACAAATCCACGATGCATAAGGGTCATCATAAGGCGGTGAACTGTTGATTTATTTAAATTCATTTTGTGCTGGATCTCTGTAGCAGTCATTGCCTCTTGTCCAAGAATCTCTAAGATTTGAAGAGCTCTGTCTGCAGTTTGTAGAATGGAATCGCTCATGACTTACTCCTAACTAAGTAGAAGTTGACACTACCATAAGCAGTGCCAACTCAATTTGTTTATATGTTTATATATTGTATCCATATCCTATATAAAAGTCAACGGATACGTAAAGCAGGAGAAGTTCAGTATCATAGACTTCTCTTACCTGAGCTTCGAACCTTATCTTGCCAACCAGCCACCGTCAACTGCAATAGTATAACCATTAACATATGAAGCCGCTTCTGATGCAAGGAAAACTATTGGACCGGAAAGGTCGCTTGGTAGTCCCCAGCGATCGGCAGGAATTCTGCCAAGAATTTCAGCACTTCTTTCTTTATCAGCACGAAGAGGTGCTGTATTATCAGTTGCCATATAACCAGGTGCAATAGCATTAACATTAATGTTATGCTTAGCCCATTCATTGGCCATGAGACGGGTAACACCCATGACACCTGACTTACTGGCTGTATAAGATGGAACTCTGATTCCACCTTGGAATGAAAGCATGGATGCAATGTTGATAATCTTACCACCATTACCTTGCTTAATAAACTGACGGGCAACTGCCTGAGAGAAGAAAAATACAGTTTTCACATTGATGTTCATCACGTCGTCCCAATCTTTTTCTGAAAAATCGATAGCATCTTCTCTACGGATAATACCAGCATTATTAACAAGAATATCTACATGTCCGTACACTTCTACAGCTTCAGCTACAATATCTGAAACTTTATCAATCTTTGTTAAGTCCGCAGTTACATGATGGTATTTTTTACCAACAGCTTCTACCTTACTTCTTGTATCACCATCTTCTGGAGAATAGTCAACACCTACGATGTCAGCACCTGCTTCTGCAAGGCCTAGAGCCATACCTTGACCAAGGCCACGGCTTGAACCTGTTACGATTGCTACTTTTCCTTCTAAACTAAATGTATCTAATATCATCATTATCTCCTATCTTAAATCCTTCATGTCTACATGGTCCATATCTGTAAATGCCTTGTTCTCTCCTACCATACCCCAGATAAAGGAGTAGGACGTTGATCCACAACCTGAGTGAATGGACCATGATGGAGAAATAACTGCCTCTTCATTTCTCATAACAATATGTCTGGTTTCGCTTGGTTGACCCATAAGGTGGAAAACTACACCGTCTTCTGGTAAATCGAAGTAGAAGTATACTTCCATTCTTCTTTCATGGGTATGGCATGGCATGGTATTCCATACATTACCGGCGTCCATTTTGGTAAGTCCCATACTTAACTGGCAGGTTTCGAGTACATCTGGATGAAGGAATTGGAAAATCGTTCTCTTATTACAAGTTCCCTGATCACCAAGTGGTACTGCTTTAGCCTTTGTAATATCAATATGTACTGTTGGATAAGTCATGTGGGCAGGTGCACTTATGGTATAGAATTTTGCTGGATTTGAAGGGTCTTCTGATGCAAAAACTACTTCTTTTGCTCCCATTCCAACATAAATACCATCCTGTGGATTCATGGTATAAGCCTGACCATCAACAGTAATGGACCCCTTACCACCTACATTGATAACACCAAGTTCTCTTCTTTCAAGAAAAAACTCAGTACCAAGGTTTGACCAAATGTCTAGCCCCTCGCCAAGTTCCTGACGCCCCTGAGAAGGACAGAATCCCATGGTGATAATACGGTCAATGTGACTGTATACACGTTGAATCTTATCTGGTGTAAATAAGTCCTGAATAAGGAACTCTTCACGTAATCGATCTGTGGTATAATGTTTGACATCTTTTGAATGTGCTGGTTCACGAATAATCATAGCCTTCTCCTTTTTGGTTCCGGTAAAAGTTTTGTCGTTTCACTATTTGAAACATCATTGTTATATGTGGAGTATATCAAAATCAAAACATAGGGTCAATGGCTTTTCCCAAAAATAAGACCGCGATTTCATATAGTGAAACCACGGTCCGTTAAAGGACGATATTATTCTCAATAACAGTCTATCTGTGCCTGGATATCTGTCTGTACTTGGAAGGTGTCATGCCTTCATAGGCTTTAAAAGCCCGGACAAATTGAGTCGGTGACTGATAACCTACTGCATCACGGATATGATTAATATCCTTATTTGATTCCTTAAGTAGTCCTTTAGCCTTTTCTAATCTGAAAGTTGTTAAGTAGGTTTTAAAGTTATTTTCCATTTCTTGTTTAAAAAGTCTTGAAAGATACTCCTTAGACAATCCCAATTCTTCCGCTACACCTTCCAGGGTTAAGGCTTCATTATACCTGGTTTGTAAAATTTGAAGACTTTTCCTAATATGTGGATTCATAGAATCATACTGACTGATTTCACTGATCAGGTGAAAAACTTTCATATAATAATCATGTATTTCACCAACATCATCAAAAAGACTGTCAAAGTGTATAATTCCCATGTTTAAGAATTCAATTTCATCCTTATACTCTTCAGGTCTCTGAAACAGGTGCCTTATTGTAGCGCTGTATAGCTCCTTATATACATAGGTGGTCTTTGAATTGATCATGCGGTGTTTCATTAAGTTGTCTTTTATTGTATCAAGAAGTTCCTGGGCACCTGTCCAGTCTTCTTCTTTCAAAGCATCCTCGAACAGATGAAGATACTTATACTCCACTAAGGAATATTTTTCATCTCTAGCAAATTTATCAAAAAATGCACATTTTCCCTTACCTATAATTAAATGATAGTCTTGAAGCTCTCTTGCCCCCTTATAGGATTTGCCAATTTGGAAAAAATCCTTAACAAGGCTTCCGAAGCATCCTGTCACTTGGGTTTGGTATTTATGGCTGATTTTTTTATTTAATCCCTGAAATCTATCTGATAGAAAGTCCTGTGACACCTCATAAGACTCTCCTGTCTGAAGAACCAAAGTCCGAACCATCGGTTGAAGATTCAGAAGACATATTAAACGAAGAAAGTCACCATTTCCAAAATGGTCCTCTAGACTTTCTTTAATGAAGCCGTGAAAGTCCTCTTTCCATGATATGGCTTCATCTCCATTCATACTGTCAATAAGTTCTTTAAGATCACTGCTCAAGAGAAGTTGCAGAACAATATAGGAACCGTCTTCTACCAAACCCAACCGTTCTAAGGTTTCTTGAGTCCTCTGAGACTTAGGCAGGGTCTCCACTAATAAATTAGTTGTATACATATCCAATTGATTGGTCAATTTCATCACCTCGACTATATTATGTCAATAAATGCATCTTTTGTCAAAATCTACAAATTGTCATCTTGGGAAAGCTCTGTCATAGTATAGATAGAAAATATACCCTGACTGGCTCAGGTTAATAAAAAGGAGTACGATTATGTTAAAGGATTCAAAACAAACACTACCCATAAAAGTCATTCAATTTGGAGAAGGCAACTTTCTTCGTGCCTTTGTAGACTGGATGATTCAGAAAATGAATGACCAAGGTCTTTTTAATGGAAGCGTTGCCGTTGTTCAACCACTGGATAAGGGACTGATTCATATGCTGGAAGACCAGGGCAATCAATATACCCATTTCTTAAAGGGTATGAAAGATGGCAGTCCCTACGAAGAACACTATATCAACGATTCTATTTCAACCTGTATCAATCCTTATGAAGATTTTGAAAGCTTCCTTGGACTTGCGGCTATTGAAACTGCATCAATCATTGTCTCCAACACGACTGAAGCCGGTATCGAATTTAACCCTGAAGATTCATTGGACGACAATGCCAATGTTACATACCCAGGTAAGCTGACAAGATTACTCTTTGAACGTTACAATCTAACTCAAGGTAATCCTGAGACAGGTTTTATCATTATGCCTTGTGAGCTCATCGACAACAACGCTGACAAGCTAAAAGAAGCTGTCTTTTCTTACATCGAACTCTGGAAGCTTCCTGAGGATTTCAAGGCCTGGGTTCTTAACCACAATCTTTTCTGCAACACTTTGGTTGACCGTATTGTTCCTGGATTTCCACGAGACACCATCAATGAAATCTGTGATCAATTGGGTTACAAAGACAATCTTGTTGTTGAAAGCGAACTTTTCAACCTTTGGGTTGTAGAAGGTAACGATGCTGTTCGCGAGGCTTTTCCGGCTATGAAAGCAGGATGCAACCTCTTGGTTGTGGATGACGTTAAGCCATTTAAAATGAGAAAAGTAAGAATTCTTAACGGAGCTCACACCAGTCTTGTTCCAGTTGCCTACTTGTACGGCAAAGAAACCGTTCGTGAATCTGTTGAAGATCCTCTACTTCAAGACTACCTTAACCATATATTATTCAAGGAAATTATTCCTACCCTTACCCTTTCCAAGGAAGAATTGGATACATTTGCAGCTGAAGTCATTGAACGCTTTAAGAACCCTTTTATCAAGCACTATTTAATGAGTATTTCCCTAAACTCTATGTCAAAATACAAGACCAGGGTTCTGCCGTCACTGACGACTTATCTGGATACCAACAAATCCCTTCCAAAAGGTCTAACCTTAGCCCTGGCAGCTCTTATTGTCTTCTATAAAGGTAATGTTAATGGGAAGATTATTGAAACAAAAGACAACCCTGATATTATGGAACTTTACGCAGGACTTTGGGCTGATTATGATGAAAGCCTGGAAAGTCTTAAGAAGATTGTGACTGGTGTTCTTGCTTATGAAAGCAACTGGGAAGGTAACTTAAACCACTTACCTGGACTGACTGATCTGGTAACGGATTATGCCTACAGAATATTAAAGGACGGAATCGACACCCTGTTTGATGAAATTAAAGAGGTGATCTAATGGCAAAAAGGATCCAAATCAACCCAAATGATAATGTATTTATCTCTCTGGAAACTACTGAAGACTTTATGATTGGCCATAAATATGCCAATAAAGATATCCCTGCCGGAAGTCCCATTATCAAATACGGACAGGTCATTGCATCGGCTACCCAAGCCATTAAAAAGGGCCAGCATGTCCATACCCATAATACATCCACTAATCTTGGTGATGTCCTTGTATATTCTTACCAGCCTGTTGAACCAAATCCTCTTGTTACTCTACCGGATAGAAGCGTCAAGGTATACGAACGGTCTACCGGCTTAATCGGTATCCGAAACGAACTGTGGATCATCCCTACCGTAGGCTGTGTAAATGGAGTTTCTCAGAATATTATCGAAAGCTTTAAGGAAAGAATGCTGGATAAAGGTATTAACCTAAAATCCCTGGTAAATTTTGATGGTGTCTACTCTTTTACCCATCCCTATGGCTGTTCCCAAATGGGTGATGACCATGTCAATACGAGAGAAACTTTGCAAAACATTGCCAAGCACCCTAACGCAGGTGGTGTTCTTCTTTTAGGTTTGGGCTGTGAAAACAACCAGATTGAAACCTTTATGGAAACTTTAGGCGACTATGATTCCAGCCGCTTTAGAAGTCTTATTACCCAGAATTCTGAAGATGAAATTGAAGAAGGCTGCAAGCTGCTTGAAGAACTTTTTGATGGTATGTTAAAAGACGAAAGAATAGAAAAACCTGTCAGCGTCCTTAACATTGGCTTAGAGTGTGGAGGCTCAGATGGTCTTAGCGGTATTACTGCCAATCCACTCGTCGGTCGTTTTTCCGATTACCTGATCCATCATGGAGGAACCACCGTTCTAACTGAGGTTCCGGAAATGTTTGGTGCAGAAACCCAGCTAATGAACCGGTGCGTCAACGAGGATGTCTTTAACAAGACTGTAGATATGGTCAATGGATTCAAAGCCTACTATAAGGCCCATAATCAGGTTATCTATGATAACCCATCACCAGGTAACAAAAAAGGTGGTATCACCACCCTGGAAGACAAATCCTGTGGCTGTGTCACCAAGTCCGGTCATACCCCTGTTATGGATGTTCTTAAATCTACAGAAATTCTTAAGACAAAGGGACTAAACCTAATCAGCGCACCTGGTAACGATGCAGTTGCAACAACAACACTGGGTATGTGTGGATGTCATATGGTTCTCTTCACCACCGGTCGTGGAACCCCTTTTGGCGGCTTTATTCCAACGGTAAAAATCGCCACCAATCATGCCCTGGCTGAGAGGAAAAAGAACTGGATTGACTTTGATGCCGGTCTTTTGGTCGAAGGTGTCAGCCAAGAAGACCTGCTGAAAGACTTTGTTGATTTAATTATCCAGGTGGCTGAAGGCAAAAAGACAAGACAGGAAATCAACAATTACCGAGAAATTGCGATTTTTAAATCAGGTGTAACCCTGTAATTATAACCTTGAAAGGAGAATGGACCGGAAGCCATTAGAACCTCCGGTCCATAAGAACCCATGAAAGCTTTTTTAGATGATCATTTTTTATTAAAAACAGAAACTGCACAGAAACTCTACCATGATTATGCAAAGAATGCTCCAATATATGACTACCACTGTCACCTGTCTCCACAGGAAATTGCTGACAACAAGTCATACAGGAACCTTACTGAACTTTGGCTGGGTGGCGACCACTATAAGTGGAGAGTGATGAGAAGCAATGGTGTTACTGAAGATTTCATTACCGGGGACCAAGATGATTACGATAAGTTCCTGGCTTTTGCAAAAAGTCTTCCATATGCCATCGGTAACCCAATGTACCACTGGACCCACCTTGAACTCAAACGATATTTTGGTATTGATAAGCTGCTTAATCCTTCAACCGCCAAGGAAATCTGGGAAGAGGCCAATGCAAAGCTTCAATCTGAAGACTTTACCGCTAGAGCCCTGATTACAAGGTCAAATGTAGAGGTTATCTGTACTACCGATGATCCTATTGATAACCTGGAACACCATATGGCCCTTGCAGCCGACACTAGCTTTACAACTAAAGTAAGACCTACTTTTAGACCGGATAAAAGTATCAATATAGAACTTGCCACATTCATTCCTTGGCTTGAATCCCTATCCAAAGTGGTTGGCTACTCCATTGACTCTTTCTCACTCCTTCTTAAGGCATTGGAAGAACGTTTGGACTTCTTCCATTCTGTAGGTTGCCGCTTGTCTGATCATGCCCTTGATGTCGTTGCCTATAGTGAAGAAAACATATCTGACCCATCAGTTGCAGAAGATATCTTCAAAAAGGCGGTTAGTGGCCAACCTCTAAGCCCGGCTGAAATCAAAGATTATAAAAGCGCTATGATGCACTTCTTTGGCAAACAATACGCCAAGCGTGAATGGGTTATGCAGCTGCATATTGGAGCACTTAGAAACAACTCCAAGCGTCGCTTGAACGAACTGGGACCGGATACAGGTTTTGACTCTATTGAAGACTCCACCTTTGCCAGTCAGTTATCAGCCCTAATGGATAATCTTGATGCCAGTGATGAGCTGCCAAAAACAATTTTGTATGTTCTCAATCCAAGAGATAACTATGTTATCGGAACCATGATTGGTAACTTCCAAGGTGGCGGAATCCCAGGTAAAATCCAATTTGGGTCAGCCTGGTGGTTCTGTGATCAAAAAGAAGGTATGATTGACCAGATGACAGCGCTTTCCAATCTTGGTCTCATTAGCCGTTTTGTAGGTATGTTGACCGATTCAAGATCATTCTTATCCTATACAAGACACGAATACTTCCGCCGCATTCTCTGTAACCTTCTTGGTGACTGGGTAGAGAACGGCGAATATCCAAATGATCTTGAATTCCTTGGTCAAATTGTTGAAGATATTTGTATCAACAACGCCAGATCTTACTTCAAGATTTAATCAATCATATGGATACTTAGCCACTCACCGGCTTTCACTTGATAAGTTTCCATCCTATCATTAACCAGGACTCGAACTTCTTTTGAAGTCGGTGATAATAAGTCAAGCCTGCTGCATTTATTGTTTATCCAATAGATATTGATTGTGATATGGCCCCGCGCTTTTAACCCTTCCACTTTACCTCTACCCCAAGATTTAGGTAATGCCGGCAAAATACGGATAAAGCTTTCATGACTTTGTAAAAGCATTTCAGCAATCCCTGCTACCCCGCCAAAATTACCGTCGATTTGGAAGGGTGGGTGCATATCAAAAAGGTTGTCCGCAGTGGAATGTTTCATCAACAAGCTTAAGTTGTCATTAGCTTCATCTCCATCATGAAGCCTCGCCCACATGTTGATGATCCAGGCTCTCGACCAGCCCGTATGGCCTCCTCCTGAAGCCATACGTTCCCTTATGGATACCTTTGCCCCTTCAAACAAGTCAGGCTGACCTGACTGGGTAATGGTAGAACCTGGAATAAGTCCAAACAAATGTGAAATATGGCGATGGCCAGGCTCCCATTCTTCATACTCTCTGGTCCATTCCATAATCTGTCCTCTGGATCCAAGTCTGGTTTCAGGCAGTTTTCCAAGGAAGTCTTCTACTTTCCGAGCAAAATCAAGATCAAAAATTCCCTCTACCTTCTTTGTTATATATAGAATACCTTGCCATAATTCACGAATAATCTGGCTGTCCATAGTTGGTCCATAGCAAAGGGCTGACTTTTCACCATTTGGCAGTATATAGGTATTCTCAGGTGAAGTCGACGGACAGGTAACCAAATGTCCATTTTCATCCGCAACAAGAAAATCAAAATAAAACTCAGAAACCTCAACCAGAACGTGAGCGTATTTTTTTATGAAATCTGGATTTAGGTTAAAGCGGAAGCCTTCAATAATATGTAGACTTAACCAGGCCAGTCCCATTGGCCAGATTGTGGCAGGCATCCATTGGTCTTGAGGTGCGCAATCTCCAAATATATCGGTGTTATGATGGGCTACTGCCCCCCTAAGACCATACATGTCTTTGGCCACCTGACGTGCCCTTGGCAACATCCTTAAGATGTGGTCAAACAAGGCCTCATGACATTCTGAAAGGTTGGTTGTTTCAGCTGGCCAGTAATTCATTTGGGTATTGATGTTTATGGTATATTTACATCCCCAAGGAGGTGTCATTTCCTGGTTCCATATTCCCTGTAGATTTCCCGGCAGATTTCCTTGTCTTGATGAGGATATAAGGAGGTATCTCCCGTAATTATAATAGAGTTCCAAGAGTCCCTTGTCCTGAGAGCCCAATTTAAAGGCTTGCAGACGTTCTTTAGTATCCAATTCAGATGGCTCTTCACCAATATCCAATTGATTACGAAGGTATAGCTTTTGATAGTCCTCTACATGTTCTTGTTTAATATGGTCATATCCTTTTTCAAGAGCCAAGTCCAATGTATGATGGCACCAGCCTAAAGGATCTTGTCCATAAAAGTCAGTTCTGCCGGTTACATATATAATAGCCTTTTTGGAGTCCTGAACATTAAGGTAGGCACCAGCCTTTTCTATAGAGCCACCAACAATCTCTACATGGGCCATAGCTACAAAGCTGGATCCACCGCCCCCTGAAGATCCCTTTAAAACAATGCGATGATCCTTAGCTGCAACTGACTCAAACTGGTCACTTCTTTCCAGTTCAAGTCGAAAGGACAAATCCTCCGCCTCCAGCATAATGGCCATGACATCATCAACATAGGAAATAAAGGCCTCTCGACTCAGATGCTGTCCATCTTCTTCACCATAGGAGCACTGATAAAGAGCCTGGCTTAAATCCAGCTTTCTGGAGTAATCCCTATATTTAAGGTGAGCCTGTCCCCACTGACTATGATGTTTTATTTTTTTATAGAAATGAATATGAAGATTGGCCAAGGGCTCATAGTGGCCTTGAGATGTCGGTGTTCCAAACATATTGGTATAGGCCAACTCCTCGGCCTTTGACAGCTGTCCATTAAACAAGAGGTCTCTTACCTGGTTCAATGACTCTTTTGAACTTGGATTAACTCGCATCCGTTCCTTGCCAAACCAGACCGATTCCTGGTTCAACTTAATGACTTCACAATCCACACCCCCATATACCATGGCGCCAAAAGACCCGTTTCCCAGAGGCAAAGCTTCCTCCCATACGTTAGGATTTGCAGGTTCTTTATAATATAAAGTTTGATTTTTCATCACTTCCACCTTTCTTGACAAAAGCCTTTTCATTGTTTAACCTATTAATGACTTAAGTATAGTTTATCCGATTACTTGAAAGATGGATATGCTTAAAGTCAACATTTTTCAGATTTTTACATGACTAAATCTACTTTTTCATGTATAGATTCTTCAATTTTATATGTATTCAATTTCTGGACTTAATGGTATGATGGTTTGGGGTGAAGTTTATATATTGTCAAAGCTATAATGAATTACTTTGTAGGAGGATAGGTTCTATGAGTCAAAAAAGATTTGCAAAGTGGCAATTCTTCATGACAGTCTTGGTCTCCCTTTCCATACTGGCAGGATGTACATCCTTTAATAACTGGTATCGCGGGGGTAACAACTCAGACCGGGATTATTCTGAGTTCATCACAATTGATGTCTTCTGCTCTCAGGCAAATTATCAAGGATTACAGTCCGGTTGGTTTGCTGATGTCGTTCGAGAAAAATTCAACATGGAAATAAATATAATTGCACCAAATGTGGCCGGTGGTGGCGACACCTTGTTTCAAACCCGTTCAGCGGCCGGTAATATTGGTGATATTATCATGATCGGTTCTGAAAATGGTCGCTTGGAAGATATGATAACAGCCGGTCTTATGATGGACATGAGTCCCTATCTTGAATCTATGACCAATGTCACCATTTATCAAGATGCCCTTAATACTGTAAAAACCTTTCAAGGTAATGTGGATGGCCTTTATGCTATTCCTTCCAATGTAACCACTGTTTCAGCTACTGAATCAGGTGAGTCTATGGAACCTACCTTTAGTCCATATTTAAGATGGGACCTGTATTCTGCTATAGGTTCACCTGAAATGGAAACCCTTGAAGACCTTCTGCCTGTTCTTAAGAAAATGCAGGAACTAAGTCCTCAGTCTGAATCCGGTCAACCAACCTATGGTTTTTCTTTCTTTTCTGATTGGGATAACAACCTTATGGTTATGGCTAAACAGCCTGCCTGCTTCTATGGATATGATGAAATCGGTTTTGTTCTCAGTCATGTCGGTGGCAGGGATGACCAGTCAATTATTGATGATGACTCCCAATACGTACGTGCACTAAAGTTCTTCTTTGATGCCTACCACATGGGATTGGTTGATCCTGACTCTCCTACACAAAACTGGGATACCGTATGGAGAAAATACAGGGATGGAGCAGTTCTTTTCAGCCCATGGCCTTGGCTTGGTCAAGATGCTTATAATACGACTGAACACTTGAATAGCGGTAAAGGATTTATGATCGCCCCTATTAATGATATGGAGGTCATCTCCTACGGTGCTACACCAACCGGTAATACATATGTTGTCGGTATCGGTTCAAAAGCCCAAGACCCAAGACGTATGGCTGATTTTATTGATTGGCTCTACTCACCTGAGGGTATTATGATGTCCACCTCTCAAACCGGTTCCTATTGCGGGCCAGAAGGACTAACCTGGGAAATGGTAGACGGTCAGCCGGTTTTAACTGATTTTGGGATCAAAGCCATGCTGGAAGGTGGAACTGATATGCCTGAAAGCTGGGGTGGCGGTTCATGGAACGATGGTGTCAGTTCTCTGAATTTTACAACGGTCCTTCCTAAAACCATTAACCCTGAAACTGGATTTTCCTATGATTTCAGGTTATGGGAATCCTATATTGATTTCACAACAACTCCTGTCCACAAATCATGGCGAGCTACCTTAGAAGCCGAAACCTCCTTTGATTTACTAAAGGCCAACAACATGATGATTGTCAGTCCGGGAACTGATTTTATCGCAAAACCGGATCCTTCCAATATATCTACGCTACGGGCCAGAATTAAGGAAGAAATTGTCGCTTACTCTTGGAATATGGTTTTTGCCAAAACTGAAGATGATTTCTATAATAAACTTCATGAGATGCAGGACATCGTCATTGAATTAGGTTACAACACGGTTCTTGAATGGGACTTGGAAGCAGCCAAGGCTCAAAACGCAGCCAGAGAAAAAGCCAGACAATAGGTCTGGCATCATATAAGATAAGTTAGGCTCCTGAATCAGGAGTCTTTTTATTGACTTTTTTAGGCACTACTCTTATGTATCTTTCCGTTTACCTGAGTCTTTCCGTTTATCAAAATGATCTTTCAGGTGGCGCTTGATATTAATATCACCGCTAAAGGGTCGTAAATACGTTGGCCGTCTTAGCTTCACCCGAGAGTGTCTCATTCGACCGTTTAATTCTTCCAGTTTCTCTCCTATATCCAGTCGGTCACCAATATTTTCAAGCCGGTCACCAAAGTCCTCAATCTTTCCGCCAATACCAATCACTTTGGTTGACAACTCATCAAAACGTTCCCTAATATCCAGTTTCAATTGATCATAATCGATAATCATACGACCGTTACCGATAGTCTTGGCAATTTCCCGCAGGCGATTCAGAACATTAAAGGATTGCCACATATCCATTAGGAAAACGCCGTAAAAAATACCGATAATCAAGGAATACTCCAGATGACCATAGATAAAAGTCATAGGTTTACCAAATCTGGGATAGATCAAATAATAGAAAACCAGTGATAAAAGGGTCCAAAAAAAGGTATATAAGGGGGCTATAATTCCTTGAAAATTAAATTTCAGTTTCGTGTAGTCCCAAAGCCTGGTCTTATACTTTTTCAGAAAAAACAGGCCGGTTACATATTCAATAGCCGTTGTTATCAATGCAAAAAGAGGTACTTTCATCCATAAAGGAGTCGGTATATCGCTAATAATATAAAGCAAGGCCATTGCCGAACCATATATAGGCAAGTATGGACCGGACAGAAATCCAGGATTAATCCACTTTCTTGCCAAGCCAAAATATCGTCTGTACAAAACCTCCAGACACCAACCTGCCATTGCCCCAACCATAAAAACAAATGAATATTCTATCAGTAAGCTAATCATCATCCACCTCTATCTTCTAAACGTCTCTATAAAAGCACAAGATCTGTCTGCAATCATTAGCAGCCAACTTTCCTTATATTTGGGTGGCTTAGGATTAAGGGGCCACATATGACAGGATATAGCATCTCTTGTTTTTCTATCCAGATCAAATACTTTAAGGGCATTGTTTAAGGATAAGCTGGCATGAGTCATGCCATGCAGCCCTTTCCTATCCCCCTTAACATGCCAGTCATAAAGATATAAGTCATGTAAAAGTCCGGCCTTAATAAGCACATCCCTGTCCAGCTTGAATAAGGAGCCTAGCCTATATGCCACAAAAGCCACATCAACTGAATGCTCTAAACAGTTAACGTGGCCATGATGTCTGTATTTTTCCATGCTCTTAACTATAGGTGTATCCAATATGGGACCAGCTACAGCCATAAAGTCAGAATTTTTATTGTATTTATCTTTCAGGATATTATGCTTCACTTTCATCACTTCCCAATTCAATTTGACAACTAATGAAATTCTACCCCTTCCTTTATCTTTCGTCAACGTCTATATGGTTTTGAATACGGAACTCATTGGGAGTACATCCACAAAAATGCTTGAATTTAAGATGGAAATAATCTACATTCTTATATCCCACCATTTGTGACACTTCATACACCTTGTACCGCTGGTCCAGCAAAAGATTTTTAGCATTGTCTGTTCTGGTCTTATGCAAGTAGTCATTAAAACCAATTCCCATCTTTTTAGCAAAAATCTTTCCTAGATAAGATGAGTTATAGCCAAATTTTGGCGCCAAGGTCTTAAGTTTGATATCTTCGTCATAATGGTATTTAATATAATCCATAATATCATCGACGATGTTTTCACTACTTGCATTGGAGATTGCTCCAATCATACGTTCAGTCTCATCTTCGATAAATTCCAGAATATCCTCAAGAAATTGATAGTGATGAATCCTCTGGATGATCTCTGTATTGGATAAGAACTTAAGGTCTTGACTGGCGTAATTCTTCTTAAACTCCTGAACCAGGTATAGATACATACCGGTCAATATACTCTTAATGGATTCTGTCGAGTTTTTTGACTGGTGTAACCGTTGTCCAAGTTGGTCGATGATATAGCCAGCCTCCTTGATTTGATGAATCTTTATCTGATCATAAATCTTCTGTCCGACTTCTCTGGATGCCTCTGCATTCATCATTTCTGTCAGTTTATCTAAATCCGGCAAGTCTTCTCTGCCTGCAAAAGACCTATCCTTAGAGAAAAAGAACCGTCGTTCATAAACGGCCAGGGCCTCATGATAGGAATAATAAATATCATTAAGGCCGGTTACCGCATGACCTGAAGCCACAAAATAATCATGGACCCTATCCCCTGTTTGCCTGGACTTAAAAGCTAAAAACCTTCCGATGACAAACTCGCCCTTTAAAAGGATAACATCATAGGGAGACATTTTAAGCCTTTCGATATAATGACTTTGCAAGGGAATCTTTAAATCATCACAAAACTGGGCATAGCAGTCTATATCATCAAGATTGGCTTCCAGTATGATAACTTGATAAAGATCTGCCTTAAGGTTCAACTCGCCAAGGGAATACTCTATAGACGCCAGACTGGTCCTGTCATCCTTGATCATCTCTTCCAATATTCTATATTTTGCCTTTTCCTGATAATAGGAAAGATGCTCTGTATGCAGTCTCTTCTTTTGAAGGGCTTGTCGAATATCTTTGACAACTTTCAGCAACTCATCTTCGTCAATAGGTTTAGTCAGATAGGAATCTACATCACATTTAATAGCTTCCTGGGCATAACGAAATTCAGAATATCCACTAAGTATGATGATTCGCCCATGATAGCCTTCTTCCCTTAGTTGACTGGCTAAATCCAAACCTTCTAATTTGGGCATCCTTATATCCAGAAGAACCAGGTCCGGATTCAACTGTCTTATGTCATTGTATGCCTGTAGTCCGTTATTGGCTTCACCACAGATTTCAAAACCAAGTTCGTCCCAATTGATTATTTTTTTGAGTCCCTGGCGAACAATTTCTTCATCATCTGCTATATATACCTTTAACATGGTGTCTCCTTTCAGTCCTGTTTTTGTAGGCTGGGTATCTTAAATCCTATAACTGTACCCTTACCAGGTTCAGTCTTGATCCAAATACCATTATTGTCCGGATAGTACAGCTTAATACGCTGGTGAATGTTCTGTAAGCCTATGGAACCTTTGGCGTCTTCTGGCTCATTCATTCTTCTCAGAACACTAGCCAGTTTTTTACTATCCATACCAAGGCCATTATCTTCAACTTCAACAATAATCCCCTCTGGATCAGACTTTACCCTTATGATAATCCGGCCATCTTCCAAGGTTTCCTTGTGACCGTGGTTATAGGCATTTTCCACCAGGGGCTGGATAAGGAGTGGCAGAATCATCATATCATCCACCTGAATATCCTCATCCACCTGAATATCCGCTTGAATCCTGTTGGTAAACCGAAGGGTCTGAATATCAATATATAAACTAATAAATCTCAACTCGTCTCCGAGCCTAGAAGGTTCTCCTGTTGATTCCAGGTTGTAACGCATGTATTTTCCAACCAGTTTAATAGCTCTGGCAACTTCCAAATCATCCGTTGAAAAGGCCTTCATCCGAATAGTCTCCAAGGTGTTATAGAGAAAGTGTGGATTAATTTTACTGGATAGTATTTCCATTTCCATGGTCTTTTGATGATTGATAAGCTCCTGTTCCTTTAACCTGGCATCAAAGATTTCCTTGTCTCTGGAATTAATCGACCGAATCATGACCTTAAGATCCTTAAAAAGATCTGCCAGTTCATCATTGCCCTTGAAGGTATCAATAATATTATAGTCACCACCTGTAACCCTGTGCATCTCCCGTCTCAGGGTTTCTACCCTATTGGACAGCTGCTTGGTATACTTAATAATTACCAGGGTTGGGATAATCAGGCTGATGGCCAAAATCAAGATGGTCCACTGTTGGATGTTGGCTGTCCTGTCAAGTGCACTTGCATCTGACGAAAACACATATATAGAATCCTCGGATTTAATAGGCTGGAGAGCTGTCACTTCCAAAAGCCGTTCTCCATCCATATAGGATTCTGTACCAGAATATGTAAAGAATGGCTTATACATGTAATCCTTGAATGTTACGGACTTGCCATCATTTCCCCATGTGGAGTAAAAAATGGGCTGGTCATTAACAATTAAATCAACATCCAGGTTATTGTTATCTATCCTGTTTTTGAGATAATTACCTGAAACGGTTATTTTCAAAATGCCGTCATAGGGACTTCCCGGAACATTGACCGGATGAAGGAGTTCAAGCTCTATATAATTCACCCCAACATTATTGGTTTTAGTAACAATGGACCAATGGTAACCAGGATTATCCAGCCACTGTCTATAAGCCTCTTCATCTTCTCCACTCACAGATTTAATCTGCTCGTAGGAAAAAAGATCCGGATGATTAGTCAGCAGTTCAATGGAAGATGTTTCTGTATGTCTTTCAAAAAAGTCTTCCATAATGGTCATGCTCATCATGGCCTCTTCAGCTTCCTGTCGGCTGTCATACCTCCCTGTAAGCAAGCTTGTGACTTCCTTACTTTCACTTATGGAGTCACAGATATTGGTAATGGATGTGGTCAGTTCAAAGACGATGGATTTGACCCTGATATTGTCTGAGGCCAGCATATTTTCATGATGTTCATATACCATTGAATAGTTGTTGTAAAGCAAGTAGGAGCCTACTGCCAATATAGGTATGAACAAAGTCAAGATGTATACCGTATAAAGTTGTCGTTTCAGCATGTATAAGCTCCTTTTTATGATTATTTATATTCTCTACCTATATTTATCCATTATACCTTGTTTTTATCACCATTGCATCTTTTGCTTTGCATATGGTTAAATCCTTTAAATCCTGTCCAGTCAAAAGTTCTTTGGCTGGACTTTCCAACCAGATTTCAGCTTCTTTACTTCCATAATTCATAATGAAAGCATATTGCCAGTCTCCTTTAAGTCTATAGGTAATCTCTACCTCTTCATTATCTGTCCAGACAGTTGGTTTCTTATGACCATCTTTTTTGATAGAACCATGGAAGTCTTCTATGAAATCACTGGTTGGAATCGTTCCGATATAATAGACATGACCCTTACCCCAGTTGTTTTTCGTTAAAACCGGATAATCTGCATAGAAGTCTTTGGTAAATCTGGCAAGTACCTGGGCACCTTCATTATGAATGACATCACAAAGAATAGTACCTGTGTATTCCTTGTCATTGAAGCCCTCTATACCATTGGTCATATCAGGCAGTAAACCATCAATTTCTTCCACCCAGATTCCAGCCATTTTCCTGAAGGGTCCCGGATAACCTTCCGTGGTAACATGGTCATTAAGGTCTACAAGTCCAGAAAAAGTGGTCAGAACAAGCTGGCCGCCTTCTTTCACGTATCCATCAAGCAGATTTGCCATCTTATCAGACACCATATACAGCAAAGGGGCATAAACCTGGTCGTAACCAGAAAGGTCATCTTCTTCCCAGACAAAGTCAATTGCCTGACTATGGCTGTAGAGACCTTGGTAAAACCGTGTGATAACATCCATATAGTTAAGTGCAATACTTGGGCCTGATGACATTTCAATAGCCCACCAGTTTTCCCAGTCAAAGACGATAGCAGTTTTAGGGTAAACCTTTGAACCGATCATTTCACTGAGTCCACTGAGTTCCTGACCAATTTCCTTACACTCTCTAAAAACTCTAGTCTTATTGCTGCCAACATGATCAATTAAAGCACCGTGGAATTTCTCACAGTTGGCTATAGAACGTCTCATCTGGAAGTACATAATGGCATCAGCTCCGTGAGCCATGGTTTGATATGACTGGAGTCTCAGTTCTCCCGGTCGCTTAAGGGTATTATATGGAGCCCAGTTCTGTTGAGAAGGTGACTGCTCCATTAACCAGAAAGGCTTGTCTTTTTTCAGGCTGCGCATAAGATCATGCTGAAGAGCACTCTTAAAAGGCGGGTCACCTAGCGCCGGATAATGGTCCCAGGAAATGATGTCCAGTAATTTGGCAAAACGGTTATAGTCAAGGGGCTTGAAAGACCCCATGAAGTTTGTAGTCACCGGAAGCTCTGGTGTGATTTCATTGACTATTTCTACTTCATTCATATAGCAAGCCTGTATGGATTCATTCATAAATCGCTTGTAGTCCAGGTTGATGGTTTGAAAGTTTGTTCGCTCCAGTCCTGCCATTTCCCAGTTTTCAGTCCTAAAGTCAGGTATTTCAATTTCATCAAAGGAGCTAATTCCATGCCCCCAAAACCTTAAGTTCCATGATTTATTGACTTGATCTACTGTCTTATACCTGGCAGCCACCCAGTCTCTAAACTTGTCTCTGCAGGTGTCACAATAGCAGTAATTGTCATATTCATTGCCAATATGCCACATAACCACATGATCATAATCCCGAGCTATGTTGGCCAGTTTTGTAACAAGAATTCCAGCGGCCTTCCTATAGTCCTCACTGTTTGGGCAGAACTTAACTCTGCCACCAAAACGCTTTTTCATTCCATGGGCATCGACAGGTAGAATGTCCGGATATTTCTTGGATAACCAGGCAGGCTGAACTGCTGTTGATGTTGCTAAACATACACCTATCCCCTCTTCCTTGGTCCGATCAAGAAGCTTGATTAACCATTCAAAATCAAAGGTGTCCTCATTCGGTTGTATTCTTGACCAGGAAAATACCGGCAAGGTCACCATATTAACATGGGCTTCTTCAAACAAGGTAAAATCTTCATTCCATATGTCTTCGTTCCACTGGTCCGGATTATAATCTCCTCCGTACCAAACACGGTCTTGATAGTGCATAGCTTCTCCTTACTCTTTATCATCATAGAAATTTACTTACTTCAATATGATTAGGGCGTCAATATCTTCCTATAGTATATCTGCCATGAGGCCCATTTCCTACCTAAATAAATCGGAATCCCCCATATAATTATTCTACATTCGGTAGACAGCCCCATATAATTCCAGTAAAAATCAGTTGCAAATCCTAGTCTAGATTTTTTATAGTCGGTGTCTGAAATTTTTATTGTATATGAAGACGTCTATTTATCCTACAATCAGATTAAAGCATACATTAATTGTGGACATCTGCGTCCTCTAATGTTACGAAAATCAGACCTGACCAATCAGGTTAAACCTATGAAAAGGAGTATCAGTATGAAATTCAGAAACGGAGCATGGTTAATGAAGGAAGGTGTTACAGCTTCCTATGCCAGCGAACTTAGATCCTATCAGGCCAGCCCTGATCAAGTAGTGATATATGCACCTTTTACCAAAGTTTCACATCGTGGTGATACGCTGACCGGACCTCTTTTTACTATTGAATTCACTGCCCCAAAAGAGGACGTTCTACGCCTAAAGATGGTGCATTTTAAGAAAAAATCTGTCTGTCCAACTTTTGATTTATCCATAGACAAGCAACCTCTTACTCTTGAAGATACACAGTCCCACCTGGATATTATTACCGGGAATACTTGTGCAAGAATATATAAGGATTCATGGAAGATTGAATATATCTATAAGGGTAAAGTCGTCACTTCCACTGGTTTCAGAGGCCTTGGTATGATGGACCTCGAACAGGGTCAACGCTATATGTGCGAACACTTAAATCTTGGTGTTGGCGAAAAAATATATGGCCTAGGCGAGCGGTTTACTTCACTGATTAAAAATGGCCAGACCATAGATATCTGGAATGAAGATGGTGGTACTGGATCTGAACAGTCCTATAAGAACATCCCCTTTTACTTGTCCAATAAAGGTTATGGCCTTCTAGTTAACGATCCTGGAAAAGTTTCCTTTGAAGTAGCTTCTGAACAGGTTTCCAAAATCCAGTTTTCTGTTTCCGGTGAGGTTCTTGACTACCTCTTTATCCCTGGTGACTCCCCTAAGGATGTCCTTAAATCCTATACCTCTATTTCAGGTTTGCCCGGACTTCCTCCAGCCTGGTCATTTGGGCTTTGGCTTACTACCTCTTTTACCACTGACTATGATGAGCAAACAGTTACATCTTTTATTGATGGTATGGACCAAAGAAACTTACCCCTACACACCTTCCACTTTGACTGCTTCTGGATGAAAGAATATGAATGGTGTAATTTTGCCTGGGATGACTGTGTCTTCCCTGATCCTGAGGGTATGCTCAAGCGATTAAAGGCAAAAGGATTACATATCTGTGTTTGGATTAACCCTTACATTGGTCAAAAGTCCCCTCTCTATGATGAAGGCCTTGAAAATGATTATTTTATTAGAACCCTGGATGGCAATCCATGGCAGTGGGATTTATGGCAGCCAGGTATGGCTATTGTTGATTTTACCAATCCTGAAGCCGTCAAATGGTATGAGAGCCACCTGATTCGACTGATGGATATGGGTGTTGACTCCTTTAAAACAGACTTTGGTGAAAGAATACCTGTTGAAAATGTCATGTATCACGATGGATCAGACCCACACAAAATGCATAATTACTATGCTTATCAATATAATGAAGTCGTTTATAAACTTCTTCAAAAGCACCGTAGCCAAGATGAAGCGGTTCTGTTTGCCCGTTCAGCTTCAGTAGGATCACAAAAATTCCCTGTCCACTGGGGTGGTGACTGTACCTCTGTCTATGAGTCGATGGCAGAAAGCCTTCGCGGAGGTTTAAGTCTCTGTATGTCAGGTTTTGGTTTCTGGAGTCATGATATCGGTGGCTTTGAGTCCACTTCAACCAGTGATGTATACAAACGATGGATTGCCTTTGGTCTCCTTTCTTCCCATTCCAGACTGCATGGTTCCTCTTCCTATAGGGTTCCATGGTTATATGACGAGGAAAGTGTTGATGTCCTGAGACACTTTACCAACTTAAAATGTCGTTTAATGCCTTACATCTATAGTCAGGCAAACCAAACGGCTAAGTCAGGTATCCCTATGATGCGTTCCATGTTCTTGGAATATCCAGGTGACATCATGGCAGAAAATGCAGATATGCAGTATTTCCTTGGTGACAGTCTTTTGGTCGCTCCAGTCTTTAATGCTGAAGGACTTGCTGATTACTACTTACCGGAATCAGGATTTACCCACCTATTATCTAATGACGTAAAAGGCGACGCCGGTTATTACCATGAATCCTTTGACTATTTAAGCTTGCCTCTATATGTGAAGCCAAATACCATACTTCCAATAGGTTCCAATGACCAGGTACCTGATTATGACTATTTACAGGATATTGAATACCATGTTTTTAATCTTGATAAAGAAACAAGGATTGAGCTGGATGTATACAATACCCAAAGAGAAATTGAAGATACCCTAATCTTGGAAAAAGAGGGCTCATCCATTCATATTAAGAGATCCAGTCACAAACCTGCTTCCATTGTCTTACGAACAGTTCAGGAAATCCAAGATGTCACTACCACTTATCAGACCGGAGCGCAAGGTCTAGTCATCGATTTCCCTGCCCATACTAAAGACTTGAGAATCACTCTGTAAAATCAATCAAGCTATCATATACACCTTTTTCCTCCCCTGAATATAGACTTCCATCTATATTCGGGGGAACTCACATGGATGAAAGATGATAAAGTTATACCTTTTTTATAAGGAGAAACACAATGAATAATGAAAAAATTAAAAACCTGATAAGTGCTATGACCCTGGAAGAGAAAATTGGCATGCTCCATGGCCAGGGTTTCTTTCAAACAAGAGGCGTCAAGCGTTTAGGTATCCCTCCCCTAAAAATGTCTGATGGACCAATGGGTGTTAGACAGGAATTTCCCATGGCATCTTGGGCTGCAAAAGGAGACAATGATGATTATGTGTCTTATTTTCCTGCAAATACAGCTCTTGCAGCCACCTGGAACCCAGATCTGTCCTATAAGTTGGGAAATGCTCTGGGAGCCGAAACAAGAAGCCGTGGCAAGGACGTCATCCTGGCCCCAGGCATCAATATTATAAGAAGTCCCTTTTGTGGTAGAAACTTCGAATATATGAGTGAAGATCCCTATCTGACCAAAAAAATGTCAGGTCCGGTAATTACAGGCATACAGGAAAACGATGTGGCCGCCTGTGTCAAACACTTTATTGCCAATAATCAGGAAACGAAAAGACTTGAAGTTGACGTTCAAATGGATACCCGGACCATGGAGGAGATTTACCTCCCTGCTTTTGAAGAAGCCTTGACAAATGCAGATAGTTTCACTGTCATGACTGCCTACAATAAATTTAATGGGTCTTATTGTTGTGAAAATGAAACACTTCTAAAAGACCTATTACGCGACCGATTTAATTACAAAGGTATTGTTGTCTCGGACTGGGGAGCCTGTCATTCTACAGTAGAATCTGCTAAGGCAGGTCTTGATATTGAAATGTCCGTCACAGATGACTTTGACGATTATTATTTTGGCAACCCATTATATGAGGCTGTTATGACAGGTAAAGTGGATCAAGGCCTTATTGATGAGAAAATTTATCGTATTCTAACCATCATGGATCGCCTGCATATGCTTGACAAGGGTGATCCAACAAACAGCCCTATCCGAAAATCCGGATCAAGAAACACTCCAGATCACCATGGCGCTGCCCTTGATGTCGCTAGAGAAAGTATTGTTCTTCTAAAAAATAATAACCGGATTCTTCCATTGAATCCACAAGACTTTACCTCCATTGCTATTGTAGGAGACAACGGTGACAAAAAACACTCAACAGGAGGTGGAAGTGCTGAAATCAAGGCCCTCTACGAACATACACCTCTGGCAGGTATCTCCTCCTATCTTGGTGGTAATCATAAAATTACTTATATTAAAGGCTATAGCTCCGAGAAAGATGCTGGGCCCTATGTGGCTTTTAATCTGAGAGAAGAAGCCAAACGTCTTGCCAGCAATCACGATCTTGTTATTTTTATCGGTGGTCTTAACCATGACCATGATACGGAAGGCAGCGATAGATCAGACTATAAGCTTCCCTACCAACAGGATCAATTGGTAAAAGAACTTTCCCAGGTCTGTGAAACTCTGATCTCGGTACATATTTCAGGATCAGCTGTTGATCTGACAGACCTAACCACCTATTCGGATGCCTTGATACAATCATGGTATAACGGCATGGAAGGCGGCCGTGCTCTCGCAGAAGTACTTTTTGGCCAGGTAAATCCTTCCGGAAAGCTGCCTTTTACCTTCGCATCCGACATAAATGATTATGCTGCCCATTCCATTGGTGAATTTCCAGGCTCATCCACTGTTTCATATTCAGAGAGTATATTTGTAGGCTACCGTCATTTTGATTCCCATGATATCGATCCCCTTTATCCCTTTGGATACGGATTGTCCTATACCAACTTTGCCTATTCTGATTTAAACCTTTCCCTTAAAGATGATTATCTTGAAATTACTTTCACCATAAAAAACACTGGTGAACGTTCAGGCAAAGAGGTCTGCCAACTTTATACTAGTCAGATTCATCCAAGTGAGCCCAGGCCCCATAAAGAATTAAAAGGATTTGTAAAAATTGATTTACAACCAGGCTATGATCAAGTCATCAAAACAAAGATACCTCTTAGAGATTTAGGCTTCTATAGCGAAATCTCAAGGGCCTGGATTACAGAACAAGATAAGTATCAGATTTTCATTGGATCATCCTCCAGAGATATCCATTTGTCTGGTGAGTTTGCTTTATAAGTCATAAACACATATGCCGCAACAATGGCAAAATGGTTTCATTCAGTTATAAAAAGGGAAACTAATATATGACCTGATCTCAGGTCAAAAAAGAGGAGAAGCTTATGTTAAAAAAATCATATCTACTACTATTATTGATAGTCAGTCTAACCTTGGCTGCTTGCACAGGTGGCCAAGAACCGGCGGATAATGAAGGCCGGGAAACTGCCACATCTACTAAGGATAATGCTGACAGTCAGGCTGAAACAGATTCAAATCCTTCCAGTAGTGAAGAAGCGAAAGCAGATGCATCCGACTCAGATAAAAGCAAGGAAAGCACACCAGGGGATATGGCTGAAGGCTTAACCTCCCTTGAACTTGTTAAAGAAATGGGTAATGGTATTAATCTTGGAAACACCATGGAAGCCTACGGTCATGAGGCTCTTGGTATTGATGCACCTGTCAGTGACTATGAGACCTTTTGGGGACAGCCTGTAACAACCCAGGAAATGATTAGTGGAATGAAAGAAGCAGGTTTTGATTCTCTTCGGATTCCTGTAGCCTGGACCAACACCATGGACTATGAAAACGGAGACTATACCATTAGGGCCGATTATCTGGACAGGGTTGAGGAAATCGTAAACTATGCCTTGAATGAAGATATGTATGTCATGATTAACGACCACTGGGACGGTGGCTGGTGGGGTATGTTCGGTTCAGAAACCCCTGAAACCAGAGAAAAAGCTATGGACCTTTATGTAAGTATGTGGAATCAGATTGGAAACAGGTTCAAGGATTACTCCTATCATGTTATCTTCGAATCTGCTAATGAGGAACTGGGCAACCGACTTAACGATGCTGATGTTGCAGCAGACTCCGGATCTCTTTCTACTGATGAGTGCTACGATATGACCAACACCATCAACCAGGTTTTTGTTGATACAATCAGAAATCAAGGTGGCAACAATGCTTCAAGATTTTTACTTATAGCAGGCTATAATACAGATATCGCAATGACTGTCGATGACAGATTCTCTATGCCTAGCGACCAAATCAATGACAGACTGCTCCTATCTGTTCATTACTACACTCCTTGGTCCTACTGTGGTACTGAAAGCGTGGCCAATTGGGGCACTGAAAAACATTATATCAATCAAAATGAACTCTTATCCAAGATGACCAAGTTTACAGATATGGGATACGGTATAGTCTTTGGTGAATATGCAGTATTGACTAAAAGTGACGGAAGCCTCAAAAACAACACCATTGAATTTTCAACCAACTTCTTAGACAATTGCGACCTCTATAGCTATGTTCCCATGCTGTGGGATACTTCCAGTTTCTTTATCAGAAGAGACTTAAAAATCCATGACCAGCCTTTTGCTGACCTATACCTAAGTCGCAGCAGAGACGCTCAGAGCTCACTAAGCCAAGAAGAAATCCAGGCAAATGCCAAAGCATCTATGGAAGAAGCCCTGGCCATTGCTATAGAAAACGATAAAAATACTCCTGAGCAGATTGTTGTGGGAGACGAAGAAACCATTGCATGGATCATGTTCAACTCCAATGACTATAATGTAACTTACAGCGTTGGTGATGTATATGACGCCTCCCTATCCTCTGATGGAGTAGTAGCCACAACAGCAGACATTACCGGTCAGGGCACCTACACCGTCGGTCTTGATTTCACCGGAACCGGCCAAGGTTTTGCCAACTCCACCTCATTTTCAGCTTTGGGACTATCCAATGGAGAACTTATTTACCCCGGCTATATTATTGAACTTAGCCAGGTACTTATTAACGGACAAGCCTACACTTTAAAGGGCATCCCCTACACAACCTCCGATGACGAAAAATGCACAAGGGTTAACCTCTATAATGGCTGGGTTACTGAACTCCCGGAAGAAGTCAGGGTCAAAAATCCCAACATGAAAAATTATGCCAGTCCAACCCCACTAGACCCTAGTGAACTAAAAGAAATCAAAACCATAGAAATAACCTTTAACTACATCGATCCAAATAACTAATAAAATCCACTGATTCAAATGTAATCAAGATTACAATGAATCAGTGGATTTTCTATTTAACTTTTTTAGACCAACGTTCCAACTTAGGTATGCCTCTCGTTGCCAGCCATGCGAAAAATCCATTCATACCATCCTTTTTCATAGCTTGTATACAAAACTTCTGCATCTTTTCTCCACTATCCACCTCTGAAGGTGTCAGGAACTCACCATTTTCATAACACATATAACAATACTTCTTATTAATACTCCCATCCTTTTCACTACCACCACCATTGGGATTCTTACTCATAGGAAATCCACAAGATTGACAAAACTTATATTCCTTCATCCATACACCTCATTTCAAAATCCATCTCTAATCAATATATACCCTATATTATACACCTTCATCTAAACCAAAACCACTCCTCACCTTCTCAAAACTCCCCCAACAAAAAAAAGCCTCAACAGGCTCAACACTCATCCCTAACCACACTATGAATTACTTAATCACATAGCACTTACATACTACTAAAAAAGCACTATAAAGTTCCCAAGACCCCAAACCCAACCAACACTTACCCTCTCAATCCACACCACCCCTATTAAGAAATAGATATGAGCCTGTAGGATTTTCGGGTGTTGCTCTAGGACCTTACTTCACTGAATTATAAGAATATGCCAATACATCCCCATAACAGGAACCAAGTCATATTCTTATAAATCTGGGAAGTAGCGGACTGGAGCAACATCTGAAAGTCCTGCAATCTCATAGACCCACTTTCTTAATCAATATCTGCAAAGATCGAAAGCGCAAATCCACTCACTGTCATAAACAAAGAAACCGGTCCAATCAATAGTCCAAAAAACATCAAGGTTGAATTGAACATAAAGAGGAGAATCAGGATCGTCATCACCAGCCACATCAAAAGAGTCTTAGGGAAATACTTCATGGTCATTTCAGAAGCGTTTCTCAGGCTGTTTAAGAGGGTATTTTCATATCTTGCTACAATTGGGTAGACATAGATAAGGTGAGTCAATCCAATGGCCAGTATGATAATAAAGGCAAAAAGAAAGAATATGGGGTTACTCTCCATCTTGTTAAAAAGTTCCAGATTAAGATAGGCACTGTAAAAGACAAAAAGTGTACCCAAACCAAGGGGTATCCCTTGTTTAAGATTGGATTTAAAGGCCTTAATAAAATCCGGCAGAATATGACCTTCCTCATCTTTAACCATCTTCATGGTAACATGAAAGGCTGCTATTGTTGCAGGACCTATGGTAACAATCGGCAGACTAAAGACCAGCCACAAAAAATTCAATTTCATCATATCCAAGAAACGTACTAAAAACCTATATAATTTACCGTTTACACTAAAAATGCCCATTTTATTATCACCTAACTTATCCCGGAAACTGACTGTCTCCAAATCATACAATTACAAGGCCCGGAAATCATAGTTCACTATGACTTCCGGGAAATTTACAGATACTTATTATTTGTTTCTCAGTGCATCTTCAAGTTCTTTACGTCTTGCTGCTTCACCTTCTGACCATTCAACACACTTATCATAACCATACTGTTTGGTTAAGAAAGTCATTTCTTTTACCAATGCATCAAATTCATCGTCAGTTTCAGCATATATAGCTCTCCAGGAATAATCCTTAACAGCCTTGATAACCTGTTCCCAAACAACTTTCAGCTCATCACTTCTCTTACTTTCAGAATAGGATGTTCCAAGAGCTAATTTGTATGGCTTGGAATTCAAGTATGATTGAATATCGTCGTAGCCAAAATACGCTCTCCAATCAGCTTCTGTGTCATTTCGTGGTTCTGTCTTATTAGCCTTCCAGGAGTCCCAGTTATAAGTTTCGCCGTTGGAATCAGGGTTAGCTGAATCAAGTGACCAGGTAGTATTGTTCATTTGGTTGGCACCATCGTTGAACTCACCATAGTAACCGGTTTCTTCTGGGAAAGAAGTCGTTCTGTCATTATGCATGAGTCTACCCAGCTCTGTTGGTACTGTATAGCCTTCTGCATCATAATCCCAAGTAATGCCTTGTGGGCCATATTCAGAAACCATACGGCCTTCAGGTGTAGCCAACCAGTTAATGATTTCCATACAAAGTTCAGGATATTGAGTCTTAGCTCCAATAGACCATATTCTGTTACCACCAAGGATATTCATACCATAGGCAAGAGGAGTGGCCTCATTAGGTGTCAGGGTCAGCATAATCTTGTTCTCATCGATATGGGTATCTGAGTTAAAGGCTGCATTTCCTGCAAAGTTAAAGATAGAGAAGAAGGTTCCTCCATTTTGAACTTTTGCTGTTACTTCATCAAAGGTTTGAATCATAGAATCAGGATCCAGTAAATCTCTTTGATACAAATTATTAAAGAATTTCAGCGCTTCCAAATATGGACCTTCTGGATCAAGGGCATCATAGAATTCACCGTTTTCTACATTGTAAAGACCAATACCCAGCTCATCATAACCATAATAGGCAGTAGCCATTGCTTTTACATACATAACCATGCTGCCGTCCCAATCAGGCCAAAGTGATACTGCATAAGTTGCATCACCAACATCGTCAGTTGGAGCAATTTCTTTCATCATTGCCATAACTTCCACTAAATCATCTAAATCATTGATTTCAGGATAGCCTAATTCCTTGTAAAGATCCCACCTGATGTCCCATGTATAGAAGAAGTTTTCATGATCTTCAGAGGAGGTAGCAACATTATGGCCGAAGCCGTAAAGAGTACCACCGGATACATCCATATTTTTACCTAGGGCAGGCTGCATGTTTTCATTAATATATGGACCATATTCAGCTAAAAGGTCATCTTGATTCCAGTCAAAAAGTAAACCTGCTTCAACTGCTCCAAGATAATCTTCACCATCAGCTCCCCATATAACAATATCACCTAAATTTCCGGCTTCCATTCTGGTATCATAAACACCATCCACATCTGGAACGATAATTACTTCCGCATTAAAACGGTCCAGAAGCTCTTTACCGAACCATCCGGTCAACTGTCCTGAGTAGTTGGCCAACTGGGAATAGACGGTTAATGTAACAGGTTCTGGTTTTTCTTCAGTTACAGTTTCTACATTGCTGCCTTCCTCTGTTGTTGCAGTCTCTTCTACGGATACTCTTTGAACACATCCTGCGAATAAAGAAACCAGTAATGATAAAAGGACTAATAAACTAAGTATTTTTTTCATTTCTATCCTCCTAAATATTTTGTATCTTCTAACCCTTAACGGCTCCAAGCATAATACCCTTTTCGAAGTACCTCTGCATAAATGGATAGACCATTAGGATAGGTATAATCGTAACCATGGAAATTGTATATTTAATTACCTTGGAGTTTAATGCATCCTGAACCGCCGTAGCAGATGCAGAACCGCTGGACTGCATGAGTGCTGCCAGGTTACTGGATGTGTTCAGGTAATTGTAAAGTCTGTGTTGAATGGTATATAAGTGAGGTGCATTTTGCATAAGGATCAGGGAATCAGTAAAGGCATTCCAATGACCGACAGCACCAAATATGGCAATTGTTGCCAAAATAGGTTTGCTCAGTGGCCAGATAATATTCTTAAATATTGACATATAACCAGCACCGTCAATAAAAGCACTCTCCTCTAATTCAGCTGGTATAGACTCAATATAAGTCTTAACCAGAATGATGTTAAAAGGTGCAATAATACTTGGGATGACATAACCCATAAAATTATTGGTAAGACCCAGCATGGACATGTTCAAATACCAGGGAATCAGTCCCGCATTGAAGTACATGGTAATAATTAGGAACCGATACCAAAACTTTCTGCCCCACATTTCCTGCTTTGTAACCAGGTAGCCGACAAAAGCGGATGCAACAACCATAAGGGCTGTACCTAGGAGTGTTCTTCCGACTGAAACAATAAAGGATGTCCCCAAATCATTAACGCTTTGTAAGGCCAAATAGTTCTTGATCTGAAGTCCCCGTGGGATGAAGTTAATCAAGCCTTTCTGTACTAATTCATTATCTGATATTGTGTTAATGAACAGATAATAAAATGGAAACAGACATGACATGGTAAATAAGAAAAATACCGTATAGTTAATGACATTAAAGGCAATATCTGAGGTTTTAAATTTTTGTCGTCTTTTGATTCTAATAGTCTCGCTGCTCATAATGACTCCTTCCTAAACGATATTCTCACCACGAATGGTTTTGGACAAACGGTTACCTACAAATAATAACAAGACACTAATCACTGATTTCATCATACCAATAACGGTGGAAAGTGGAATAACTCCATTCTTGATTCCAAGTTGATAAACATATAAGTCAAGAACTGTAATAACATTCGTGTTGGTAGCATTTTCAAAGACCAGGTATTGGTCCATTCCGTTGCTAAGAATAGCGGCTATAGCCATGACTAAAAGCACGAAGTAGGTTGGCATCAATGAAGGTAATGTAATATAGCGCATTTTCTGAAAACGGCCAGCGCCATCAACCGTAGCGGCTTCATACATTTGCTGGTCAATACCAGAAATGGCTGCAATATAGATAATTGCACTCCATCCAAGTCCCTTCCACATGCCCCATGCCAGCATCTTTAACCATATATTGGAATCACCCATCAGGTAATTGGTAGCTTCTGTTGTCACTCCCCAGTTGATCATCATGGAGTTGATGAATCCGTCGGTGGAAAATATGGCCAAGGCTATAGCATATACAAGCACCCATGAGATGAAGTTAGGTATGGTTGTAAAAACCTGAACAAACCGTTTAAAACCGGCACTTTTTACTTCTGAAAGGAATACAGCAAAAATCATCGGTACCCATGAAGTTGCAATTCCAAGACCACTCATAGCCAGAGTGTTTCTTAGGACTCGAACCATATCACGTCTTGTAGCTTCATTCTCAAAGAGATATGTGAACCACTTAAAACCAACAAAATTGTCCATGGTCAGTGTCGATCCGGCCTTATAATTAAAGAATGCAAACCTCCATCCCCACAATGGGAGATATGAGAAAATAAAAATCAAGGCGATAAAGGGAAGATACATCAAGAACAATCGATATCTTCTTTCAATTTCAAAAGGCATGGACTTTTCAGCTTTTGGAGTCACAACAACCAATATAAAAGATGCTACAAAAGTAACAAGAGCAATAACTGCAAACCAGGCAAATCCACCAGGGAATATTGGTGAGACTCTTTCCAGATATTCAGATGCCATAAACTGTCCATAGGCATTGTAAACCATAATAAGTCCAGCGATCTGAAGTCCACTTCCTAATAAGGAAATCTTGTATGCCAGATTCTTATACCTAAGATTACCTAAGGAAAAACTGGCTCCTGCCGCTACTCCTACTATACCCAAGCACATGATGATACTGGCGTAGTAGACCATAATAAATGCATTTTCTGCAATCCAGCCTTTTGTGATGATACGAATGGCTTCTTGAGTCAGCGTTGAATAGGACACAGCCGATGTAAAGAGAGACATGGTCTTATTAATATATTCAGTTACTCGTGATGGGTTGACCGCCGGAAAAAACATCATGACAGTAGCCATCAGGGCACCTAGCCGAAGCAAGTAAGTCATGGCTCTCACCGGCAATTGATTTTGGTGTATCTTCTTCATTGCTATCCTCCATTGTGTTTCGCTTTTTCAAAGGATGAGGCAAACCCAATCGTCTGCCCCATCACCCTTGTTTATCTTTTTCTAATTATTTTTTCTTTTTTGCCAAGTATGCGCCACCACCGATTGCTGCAAGAGCAACTACGACGATACCGGCTACCGCTCCTGCACCCATGCCTTCATCTTCAGGCTCTTCGGCTGGAGCTTCTTCTGCTTCTGTTACTTCTTCCGCTGGTTCCTCAGCTGGTTCTTCAACCGCTTCTTCTACTTCAACCGCTTCTTCTACTGCTGGTTCTTCAACCGTTTCTTCAATAACAGCTCCGGTGTTAAGACCGGTTCCTACTAGAGTGAAATCTACACGAATTTCTTCAGCAGGTGTTAGAAGTTCAGGTGCAACTACTGGGAAGTCAGCTGTTCCTGTTCCCCATGTATTGTATAGTTCAAGACGAAGACGGCCATTTCCTTCGATATCACCAACGCGGATTGCCTTATTGTTGGAGTCAACCTTTACACCATCTACGTAAACTTCAACTGTTACTTCAAGATCTGTGACAATCAAAGCTTCTTCATCGTTTTCCTGCAATGTTCCAAGAGCTACCATGGCATTTCCAAGTTCTTCAATATCAACCAAGAATACTTGACCAAGTTCTGCAGCACCTGTGGCTCCAATTTCTTCAGCATTTAAGTATACGGAATATTTACCATCACCAATAACTGCCGTGTCACCGGAAAATCCTGGTGCATACACTTGCCATGCTCCGCTTGTATCACTGAACATCATAAAGGCATTATAGGATTCTGGGAATATATATTCTTCTTCCACTTCTTCCAGTGGTTCTCCTTCAATAAGGGTAAAGGTAACTTCTACTGTTTCGATATTTGTAAAAGCTGCTCCGTCCACTGGTACGGCAGATACTTCTGAGTAATCAAGTCCGTTGGTACGGCCTTCAGTCACTTCAGCAACCCATGCATTATAAAGGTTGGTTCTTGTATCTGTTCCATTGTCAGAATTTGTGTATGTAGGACCATAAGCGATTTCTTCACCGTTAATCTTGATTGCATCAATTTGCATGTAAGAGTTAGGGAAATATAACTCACCGTCCTTAACCTCAACATCCATGAATACGATGTCTGGTAAAGAACCTACATCAATACCTGTAAAATCAAGTGAAGCAGTATATTGACCAAAACCGGTTACAGTAGCGTTGTTGGCTACAACAGGTGCATAGTCGTTGCCGTCAAACCAGTATTGATAGGTCCATGAATTATCGGCCATAGAGATATAAGCTGTAGTTCCTTCTTCCGGAAGAGGTTCACCAACTGGTGCCATTGCTCCGCCAAAGGCAACTCCATCACCTAAGGTAAATGTAATTTCAATTGTTTTTACTTCTGGGTAATCATCTTTGCTAAGTGGAACAGCAGTAATATCAGTCGTATCACCATCTGCAGTTCTTCCCTTTTCAATTTCAGCAACCCACTCATTATATAAGTTGGTTCTAGTTGCTATAGCATCATCTGATGATGTATAAGTATTTCCAAGACTAGCAGTTTCCCCATTGATTTTCACTTCATCAATGGTCATAAATGAGTCTGGGAACAAAGATTCACCATTGGATATTTCAACATCCAAGAATGCGATACCATTTCCCATTCCACCCTCAACACCAGTCACATCGAGTGATACTGTGTATTGTCCGTAACCGGATACAGGTGCTGTTTCAGCTACAACAGGTGCATAATCATTACCGTCATACCAGTATTGGACTGCCCAATCTGATGATGCATAAGAAATATAAGCGACTGCCTCTTCCTCTGCCATTGCCGGTGTTGAAAAGAACACCATCCCACTTAGAACCATAACCATTGTAAGAAAGGCTGCGGTTACTTTACTTAAAACCTTGTTCATACTATTCCTCCTTAAATTTGTTGTTCCTTCTCTTGGTTTTCCCACTTAAAAGTCTACTACCCTTTAAATAGATTAAGTACCAGACCTTTTCGACATGGAATACCCGAAAAATTTCACATAAAAATATAGACCTCCTTTTTTACTGGTAATTCATTTTTTTAGGTGTTAGAATATGTAGAGAAAGGATGGTAGAGATGATACAAGAGACTGCTAACTATACGATTCACGATTTTCGCATACAAACAAAGACTGCATCACACTATAGTATGAACAGTCATCATTTCCATCATGAATATGAAATTTATTACATGAATTCAGGTTCCAGACAGTATTTTATCCACGATAGGACCTATGGGATAAAAGAAGGTGATATTGTTCTGATCCGCCCTCATGATCTTCATAAGACCATTGATACAGGCACTGCCCATTCCAGATTGCTCATTAGTTTTAAAAAAGACTATATCATAGGTTCTGAAGTAGAAACTCTCCTTTCTACTTGTTTTGGAAAGTCATCTGTATATAGCTTCGATCATGCTAGCAGATTGGGTCTTGAATCCATGCTAACAGATATGATTACGGTAGCCGGGGAGGAAAATGCCTTTCGTGATACTAAGATGCAAGCCCTCTTCTCAGTTTTTCTTGTTGAACTGGCAGGATATATTAAGACCTATAAAGGGCAACATGAAGGGTCCGAGAAAGATGATAAAATCACCCAAATCCTTAATTACCTTAAAAACCATTACGCAGACAATCTGAGCCTTGATCAATTGGCTGAAACTTTTTTCATTAGCCCTTACTATATGTCCAGACTTTTTAAAAAAGAAACGGGATTTACCATCTTTGAATATATACAAAGTATGCGAATTATTGAGGCCCAACGCCTTTTAGTTACAACAAGCAGGAAAATTTCAGACATATCAGAGACTGTTGGCTTTGCCAATTCGACCAGTCTTGGCAAGGTTTTTAAATCCATTACAGGCTTATCTCCCCTTGCTTATAGAAAATTGAATAGGAAGTAAAAAGGGTATGCACTAATTCGTGCAATACCCTTTGATAATCTTATAGGTCTCTTTTAATTTATCCTGTCTGACATTTTCCCCAAGTACATCGATGGCCTGAGAAGACTCTTTAACGAGCTTCATTAGCAAATCCAGGTTTAGATAGCCTTGACCAAGAGGAACGATGACTTTCTTCCCATCTTCAAAGGTAAAATCCTTAACATGTACAACCAGCAGAGCTTCTTCTAGAAGCTCAAAAGCCTCCTCAAGAATCAGGTCCTGGTCATCTAGATTTTCTTCAGTCATCAGATTTGAAATATCAAAAATCACTTTTAATCTGGGATGATTAACCTCATCAATTAACCGTTTCATCCGTTTAGGTGTATGTATAATATGATGAGAGACTGCTTCTACAGCAAAATAAGTATCATACTTTTCAGCTGCCTCAAGAGCCCTTATGACACTTTCCTTAAACTTAAGAAAAGCCTCTTCGCCGTGATTATCCCCATGAGGACTGTAATCATCATTAAGGGAACCCGTCTCCGTGCCAACCATCCGACAGCCAATGAGATTGGCCAGTTCAATATGTTTCACAAGAATAGCCAGACGGTCTTGCCTAAGATTTTCATCCTGACCGACATAATTCAAATACGCTCCCAGAACTGAAACCTCAAAGTCTTTCTTTTCACCAATCTTTCCTAATTCACTGCAAAATTCTCGATTCAAAATCGTCTCAAGATTTTCCACACCTGTAATTGCCTTCTTAAGGGCTAATTGAGTGGTCTCATATCCATCTTCTCTGATTTTATCGATAAGATCAGCATAGGTATTTTTACCATAATCATGTCCACGAACACCGATACGATTAATCATAGATATGAACCCCACTTTCCTCTATTCGAAGAATCTCTGTATAACACAGTAAAAATGGCGCTACACCTTTAGCTTCATCTTTAACGATGGGCTCACTGAAGTAGTAGCGAGTGGAGCCATCACGATTTTCCTTACCACCAAGACCAGCCACCAAACAAATGCCATCCAAGCTGAACCTGCCTTGTTCTTCTTCCAAATAGCGGTTACATATATCTTCAAAGCATTTCAGACCATAGGCCTGGTATCTTTTTGGAAGACTGCCTAGACGGACACCCTTCAATATTGCATAGGCAATAATGGCACTGGCGCTGGTTTCCAGGTAATTGCCCTCCATCTGGCCCTGATCAAGTACCTGATACCACATACCTGTAGGACTTTGAACCTTTATCAAAGCATCCACCACATCCTTAAACATAGACTGAAGGTACCTGTATTCATAATACATTTGTTCATCCATGGCCTCCACTACATCAATAATAGACATAACAAACCATCCCATGGCCCTGCCCCAGAAGTTTTTGGAAAGTCCGGTCTCTGGATCACACCAGAACATGGATTTTGAGGTGTCCCAACCATGGTAATAGAGTCCTGTCTCTTGGTCTTTCATATTAGCTTCTACATTTTTGAACTGCATAAAAATATCCTTGTAGCCCTTAAACTGATTGAACTTGGTTTCATAGGCCATATAGAAAGGCTGGGCCATATATAAACCGTCGAGCCATACCTGGTGGGGATATATTTTTTTATGCCAAAAGTTACCTGTGTCTGTTCTTGGATGTTCTTTCAATTGATCAAAAATAGTATCAATAGCCAGACGATATTTTTCTTTTCCGGTCTCTTCGTATAGGTCAAAGAGGACTTTACCTTCATTGATATTATCAATATTGTACTCGTCCGCTGAATATGTCCGGATGCTGCCATCCCCATTCACATAATAATCAATAAAAGAGTCAGCAAACTCCACATACCTTTTTTCACCGGTAATGGCATACATCTCAAGAACGGCTTTAATCATACAGCCATCAATATAATTCCACTTGTTAGGCTTGCCGCTTAAGATCTTTTCCATATTCCAAGCTGGCGTCTCAGGTGTTGAATCATTAATTAGCTGGTCAAGATATTGTCTGATTGTCTTTAATACTTCTTTTTTCATTTGATTCCTCCAATAAGTTCCTTAACACCTTTATTGATAATTGCCTGCCCCTCATATCCCTTAAGTGTAACGTCTTTAATTTGCAGACACTCCACATTTTCTGCTGATATCCCCTGTTTACATACATCATCAAGGAAGCTTAACATGGCCGGTGCTCCCGGTTTTGCATCCTCTTTAAATTCAACATAAACCTTATCCATGATTACTTTTTTTATGGGTTGTTCAGGTAAACCTGCAAAAAAGGCCCCAGCTACCTCGGCTCCTGTGCAGTGTATATCCTTAAAGATAAAATCTCCTAAGTAGGGAGTCCAATCATCTACCGGCAAGACATCCCTTGAGTATACATACTCTGTCTTACCATCTGGATCACAAAAATAAAACATGTTAATGACAAATGGCGTCAGGACATCCTCCATCCTAATTGTGTCAAAGGCAATTTGATCAATGATACCATCTTTTCCCCGGCCTCGTCGGGTTTTTATGCGAAGGCCTCGGTCTGTTTTATCGAAGAAGCATTTAGTCACTTTAATCTCCTGAATGCCACCGGACATTTCAGATCCCATAACAACAGCTCCATGACCACTTTGCATATGACAGTTGCGGATGACAAAGTTCTTGGATGGTCTTTTTAGTTTCTGTCCCATATATAACTTACCGGACTTAATAGCGATACAATCGTCTCCTACTGAAATATAGGTTCCGATAATTTTGACATCAGAACAGGACTCAGGATCAATCCCATCTGTATTGGGTGAATCCTTATGATTTTTCACAGTCATATCAATAAAGGAAAGTCTTTCAGACAAGTAAGGGTGAACGGTCCATGACGGTGAGTTCTGTACTGTAATTCCTTGAACTACCATGTCCTTACAGCCATTGAAAAATATGGTTCTGGGTCTCCAAGCATCCTTTTTCACTTTTGGGTTAATCCACCAGTCAGCCTGCTCTGCATTACCATCAATGATACCCTGACCTACAATAGCCGTATCTTCAATTCCAATAGCCGTAATCAGACTGGCATGACTGGATAAGGGGTTGCCTTCCCAGGTTCCTATATAATATTCATCTTTTTCATCTGTCGTCATCGTACAACCTGGAAGTATAGGATATAGATTTCTATCAGCTGCACCTAGAAGGACAGCCCCTCTTTCCAAATATAGAGTCATATGGGATTTTAGAAAAAGTGGACTGCAAAGGTAGGTCCCTTTAGGTACATAGACGGTTCCCTTATTCGGACAGGAAGCAATGGCGGCCTGAATAGCTCTTGAATCCATGGTTACCCCATCACCTTTAGCCCCAAAATCTTTAATATTTAAGCAAACATACTCTTCATTCGTTGTAAGGCTTATACCATGAGTTATGAGCTCTTGGCTTAAGGAAGAGCCACTGGGAACTACATTAACCAAATAGGCAGTAGATGGCTCAAGATCAAATAGACTGATTACATTTTTAGATCCATTGTTAATAACCTTTTGATCTCCAAGATAGACATCATATGCCTGACTGGAAAAATATGGCTGGTCATTGGTTAATTCTATAGTTAAGCTTCTTGGTGAACTGGCAATAAGTTGAAATTTCATTGATTCCATATCCTGTCTTCCTCTTTCTTGTATCATCATACTGATTCTGATTCTATTGTCTTGATTCTTTATCTTTTAATATGTTTTGATGCCATGGATGTAAATTCAAAATCCACTGATTATCATCTAGAAAACGAAAATCTGATGTTTCAAAATTTTTCTGATTTCCCCAGGGATCCCAGTAATCCTTATGAATAGATGCATCAAACCTGCATTTATGTATCCAGACTTTGCCATAAGGCCGCCATGGCCTTCCCAGGTAGACGGTCTGACTTCCGATTCCGTCCTGACCAACAAAGTCACAACCGGTCATGATAAAGCCGTATGGTTCATGCTTCCATGTGGATGGTGCTGTTACATAACCATTGACTGGTTCCTGTCTATCCCTAGTAACTAGTTTACAGGTGTCAAAAACAGCAAGGGCAGAGCCAAAGATAAAATCGACATCTCCAGTAATCTGACACTTATAGTAGTACTGGTGGAGACTCTTATATTCCACTTCCTCTGTTGGTCCCACAAAGGATCCTGGTATTCTAGGTGCTTCAGGCAAAGGACCTGCAAAAAGTGTATCCTGGCAGGCACTTAAGTGGCAGTTTTCCATTAAAAAGTGATCACCATGTGCATATAGAGCCAGGGCCTGTCCTACCTGTCTACCATCTCCGGCACTGTTTTCTATCGTCAGGTTCTTCATGGTCACACCATGACCTAAAACCAAACAGGTATATGACCGAAATGTTCCGTACTTTTCACCGTCTAAGTCTTTGAGAGCATAATCATCATAGGTGATGATAGTCCTCTCAGGTCCACTGCCAATAAGACTTATCCCATTGGTCTTAATGCTCAGCTTTTCTTTGTATATACCAGGTTTTATCTCTATGATATCACCAGCCTCTGCCTGATCCACAGCTGCCTGAATCGTCCTATGTATAATGAAATTGGGGTTATCACCCCTCACATATTCTTCCAGGGTTGACTCGTCCTTATTATTACCCTCATGATATGTCTCTTGAATTACTTGGTGTAACATACTGCTAAGCCTCGACTTTCTCATTCTATCCTTATATTTCTGAGCAAAAGGATAATATTATACTTATTATATCAAGATTTGTGTTAATTTTTTTATCTAATATTGCCTTTTACAGCATTTTTCTTCCAATATTGCCTTTTACAACCCTAATACTTGCCATAAATTTTACCTGCTTGTAATTTGGATATGATTCATTTATAATCACAGATGTAAGTACTTACAATTTTCCAAGTCCATACTTACATTAAATATATCGAATAAACCAAACAAGAGAGTTGATCTTATGAACATTTATGATATTTCAAAAAAAGCCGGTGTCTCCATAGCAACAGTATCACGCGTGATCAACGGGAATGAAAAGGTTCGTCCAAAGACCCGTGAAAAAGTCCTTATGGTTATGAAAGAAAATAACTACAAACCTAACGCCTTTGCCAGAGGCTTGGGGCTTAATTCCATGCAGACAGTTGGAATTATGTGTTCTGATTCATCCGATCCCTATATGGCCAAAGGCATCTATCATTTAGAGCAGGACTTACGCAAAAACCATTACGATGTCTTACTCTGTTGCACAGGCTATGATCTTGATGAAAGAAAAAAATACATGGACCTACTGATTTCAAAACGTGTAGATGCCATTATTTTATTAGGTTCCAACTTTATCGAACACGATATGGGTGACAATGAATACATCAGAAAAGCATCGGAAAAACTTCCTATTGTTCTGGTTAATGGTTTACTGGAAAATTCCAATATTTATTCATGTATCTGTGATGATTATCAAGCCGTATATGAAACCACCAAGACCTTGTTGACAGCAGGTCACAAGCGTATTATGTATATATATAATTCCTTATCCTACAGCGGCGACCGTAAGGTTTCCGGTTATATGAAGGCAATTAACGAGCATTATGGAAATCAGGCCAACGACTTTATTTACACCCATTATGTTAATGGGACTGTAGCTGATACCAGGCTCTATCTCAATCAGCTGCCTGCGTCAGACAAAGACTTCACAGCCGTTATCTGCTCAGATGATTCACTGGCAATTGGAGTTATCAAATATGCTAAAGACAATCATCTAAGTGTACCTGACGATCTGTCGATTGTCGGTTACAATAACTCCATCCTTTCCACCTGCAGTGACCCTGAACTGACAACGATAGATAGTCGTATAGAAGACCTGTGTTACCAAAGTATTCAAACCTTAATGGATGTTCTTGACAAAAAAGAGTCATCCGCTCAATTTATATTTCCTGCCCCTCTTATCAAAAGAGAAACGACGGCCATATAAGCATGGAGGATAGCAATGACTGTTAAAAACAATAAATTTATTCGAAGACTTTTTATCGTATACAGCTCACTTATTCTTGTTGTCTTGATTATGGGCGTTTATCTATACTCAATTAGTATTGAAAATGTAAGCCAGGAAATCAGAAGACAGAATAAACTTAGTTTGGAAAAAACAGTATCTGATATGGACAAGACCTTTAAGGCCATGGACCTTTTTGCCAGTCAGTTGGTTACAAATTCCAATTTAGTCCACCTATCCAATGAAGATGATACCAATCAAAACGAATTCTATTTGCAGGCTTATCATGCTATAAATGAAATGGGTGTTTATGTTTATACCGAATCCACCTTACCCATAAAAGATCATTTCATCTATTTGCCAAATCCAAATTATATTATATCCTTAAGCCAATTTACAGAACTGGAGCTCTATTATACCGGTATCAAAAGCTATGACAGAAAGAAGTTTGACGACTGGAAAACCATGCTCAATACCTATGAAAATATGCGGCAGTTTATTCCTATCGATAAATACAAAACCCTTAACGATTCAACCAAGTTATATATGCTTCCCTTAACGGAGTACACCTTAAAAAAAGTGCCTGCAACCCTATGTTTTGAAATTGATTATGGGCGCTTAAAAGAAATTTTCAGTGAACTTAAGTTTTTCGATACAGGTTACCTCTACGTTATGGATCATAATGGTGATACAGCCTTTGAAATTCACGGCATCCAAGAGAGCCTTATACCTGTAGAACAACTGAAAAATCTGGAATATATAGATAATTACGCCAGCCTATCTACAGAATCCGGACAGATGTTTGTTACCACTGGACATTCATCCTTTAACAACTGGACCTATTACCTGGTTCAGCCAGTAGATGCCTCCCTTTATTCTCTGGAGCAATACCGGAATATTTTTATTACGATTGTACTCATTGCCCTTCTCTTTATTATTCTAATGATTGTCTTCCTCTCAAGAAGCAATGTGAAAAAAATTACCCAATTAGGCAACGAGTTAGAAGATACTATTACGGAACAGCAGACATTGGCAAGAATCGTTGAGCGCCAAAAACCCATCATCGTCCAGTCCTATCTTCAAAAAATTCTGGAAGGAAATATTTCAACCATTGAAGAGCTGGACTACGCCAGACAATACATGGACATCGAAGTTGAAGGTCGAAAATTCTCTGTCTTGCATCTTGTGGCCTATGTTAACCAGTATGAGCTTTATGTAGAGAACTCAGCCGTCACAGTTCCTGACAATATAGATTATCAGGAGGTTATTATGGAGGTGATCCATGATTTCTTTGGTGATTCTGTAAATATATTCAGGATGGATGAAAGGGAGTACTCCGTCCTCTTGGCCAGTCCTCTGGATACACCATCTGACCAGTCATCAATAGAAGTTGCGGAAACATTTACCAAGCTTCATGATTTCCTAAAAAATAGATACTCCATCTGGACATTTGCTGGTTTAGGCGACTGGAACCCATCACTTATGGTTACATGGAAATCCTATCAACAGGCCATACAAACCGTCTCATATACGACCAAGAGAAAGATCTTCTGCTGCTATGCCAATATAGAAAGAGATACCAATACCTTCTTCTATCCTATTGAGCTGACCAAACAGTTAACCAACTTTATTACCACCGGTAATGAAAGTCAGGTTCTTGAGATTTTTGAAGTCATTCGACATGAAAATATGGAAGTCCGTTCTCTTCCCATTCACATGATGAAGTATCTCCTGTCAGATATCAGGAACACCCTATACAAAATTCGTTTCACCATCAAACCTTCTGCAGATAACGAAGCCAGCCTGGGGGCTATTGACCTTCTCTTTGATGAGCATATGACCCTCAAACTATACGAGGACTTGGCTGTAAAACTTTGTGAAATGTTTGAAAACAATACAGCAGGCAACCGTCAAATTGCCACAATCAAAAACTATATCGATGATAATTTCCGTGACCCTTCCTTGTGTCTCAATAAGATTTCTGATGAATTTGATATTTCAGAATCCTATTTCTCCTACCTTTTTAAGGAAGAGACAGGTGTCAATTTTTCAACCTATCTAGGTAAAATACGAATGGAACACGCATGGAAATTACTGGCTGAAACAGACATCAATATTAGTGATATATTCGATAAAGTAGGTTACAACAACTCCCACTCCTTTAGAAGAACTTTTAAGAAAACCTATGGTGTATCCCCTAAAGAAGCCAGATCGAATGTTCGCAGCTCATAGAAAGGACCAACCATGGATTTTACACTGACATCTCCAGAGAAAGAGGGACTTTCCCCACTTTCTATAGCCAATCTTATAGAGGAACTCCACAATCTGGAGATTCCTATGCATTCTCTATTAATTGTAAAAAATGACCGATTGGTCGCTGAAAATTACTATAAGCCCTATTCACAGGACAAACTTCACCGCATGTTCTCAGTCAGTAAAAGCCTGACATCTATTGCCATCGGTTTCCTTTACAGTGAAGGCAAGCTTAGTTTATCAGATCCTATATACACCTATTTTCCTGACAAGCTCCCAAAGGATGTGCCTCTACATCCATCCATTGAAAAAATGACTATCCGCAACCTATTAACCATGTCTTCCTGCCACTCCGCAACGACCTATAAGGTCAATCCAAAGAAAGACTGGGTAGCCAGCTTTTTTATGGTTGAGCCTGACCACGAACCGGGAACCACCTTTAATTATGACACATCAGCAAGTCATGTCCTTGGTGCCCTTGTTGAAAAACTCAGCCATATGAAACTCCTGGACTACCTTAGGTCCAAATGTCCCCAAGGTATAAAAATATCCAGTCAAGCCTATTTTCTGGAAGACCCCTTTGGCTCTCCCTTGGCCGGTTCCGGACTTATGGCAAAGACCAGGGACCTCTTATCATTGGGTCACCTGGTTATGAAACCAGAGGTCTATCCGGAACTAAGTCCTAAATTCATCCAATACATAGAGGATGCCAAATCCTATCAGGTCGACACCTCTATGAAGGGTCAAACACTGGACGAGCGACAAGGATACGGATATCAAATCTGGCGGATACGAGACAATGGTTTTGCTTTTTATGGCATGGGTGGCCAACTGATGATGGCCTTTCCAGACTACGATCTAATGGTGGCAACCACAGCCGATACCATGGCTATAAAAGGAGGACATCAGATCATTTATGATGCGGTTATGCGACATCTCTTGTCGACAGCCTCTAAGATCCGACCGGTGTCACTTCCGATTCTGGATTCTAAATACTTAAATAGAATTTACAAGGTGGAAAATGCCCGGGAAAATCCTCATTCCATTGAAGAAATCTGCCTTGAACTAGACCAGGAAAAAAAAGAAGGTCAATTGCAATTTACCCTTAAGGGCAAATCCTATCACCTTCCTTTTGGTTTGGAAACCACTATAGAATCCATCTTTCCTGTTTACAATCAATATTGTCAGACAAAGGGAACAGCTACGAATAACCACTCTTTGTATATTCAGTCATCAATTACCGATGAATCCATAGGCTCTGTTCATTTTCACTTATATTATGAAGGCAAAAGTCTTCACCTGCATATGCAAAAATACGAAGAGGATTTATTTAATGAATTCACCGGCCATCTAAAAGCCTACTTTACAGGTACATACTCGAAATAATCAAAGGGAACCTGAAGCTTACCACAGGAGTCATAGGCGTACATGCCAACCATGGCTCCTGTAAAGCGTTTTCCCATGACAAGTCCTTCATCACTTAGATAATTCACATCATAGAGCTTGGTCAGGGAGAAATACTCCTTGCCATCAAAACTGTAATGAAAGCTCCTTCTCAAATAGTCTGTTTTGACCTTAAGATATATGGTCACTACATTTCTCTGAATCACAAGTTTGTCTTCACTGATCCTATTAAGATGACCAATATGTTCAAGGACCTTCAATACAATTTTCCCGTCACCTAATCCAAAAAGGCCAAATTTAATCCACGTGTTTTCATCATAATAACAGATGAGTCCTGCCTCCTGGTCCTTAACCAGTCGAACCGGTCCTAACTTTGTTGTACCTTCAAAAGCAAAATGCTCTTGTCTTCTAAGAAGAATGTTTTTAGCTTCTTTTTTTGATAATTGAATCCTGCTGCCTTTCAGCAAGATTTTACCACCATCCAGACGATAGCCATCCTCCTCAGGAGGTCTTGGAAACATCCAGTCTTTTGACAAGTCAGGTCCATCGAAGTTATCAATGACTGTCTTGTTTCCTACTTGGGATGATTCCATATTCAGGGGCCATTTCTGTAAGGCTGATGGACCTTTAAGATTATTGACCAAAGGCCATCCGTCCATAGTCCAGGTCATTGGATCAAGGGCAGTTTCTCTACCTAAAATACTGTAGCCATCACCGATTTGGCGGCCACACAAATAGACCATATACCAGTTTCCCTCCTGGGTACACACCGGCTTACCGTGACCACACCTTTGAATAGCACCTTTTTCATCAAACTGCCTCATAATTGGATTATAGGGACAGGGTTCATAGTTCCCCATTAGGGTCCTTGACCTGGAAACAGTTATCCGATGGCCTGGACCGGTTCCCCCTTCTGCCAAAAAGAGATAGTAATAGCCGTCTTTTTTGAGTAGGTGGGGTCCTTCAGGTGCTCTTTTTTGATCTCCATAAAAAAGCATACTGGCCTCTGATATTTTTTCCTTACCGTCTTGGCTCAGCTGAAAAATCCTTGCACCTCTGTTAAGGAGCATATATCTTTTTCCATCATCATCGTTGAAAATCGATGGATCAATACCATCTTCATCAATAAAGACGGGTTTGGAGTATGGTCCTTCAGGCTTGTCTGAAGTCACCACTATTTGTCTTCGATATACAGTTCCAGTGTCGTTAAGTCGGTAAGTGGCTGCAATAGTAAATACACCTTCATGGTAGGAGATATCCGGTGCCCAATATCCTCTTCCACCCTCTAAACCGTCCAGATGAGACCACTCTGGATTAGTAATAGCATGGCCGATAATCTTCCAGTTCACTAAGTCCCTGGAATGAGATATGGGTATACAGGGGAAATAAATAAAGCTTGAATTAACCATATAATAGTCATCTCCAACCCGAATAATGGAAGGGTCCGGATACATACCGGAACGAATGGGATTCCTATACATTTTAGAATATGTACAACCAAGCCTCTCTTCAAAATAAGATAAGACAGACTCATGTCCATAGGAAGATGCAACATCCATAGGTGTCATCAAATCCCTGTCTCCGCTAACCGGTGACATACCAACTTTCTCTACTAGATACTGAACCACCTCTAAGGCACCTGACATAGCAGCAAAATGAAGAATATTACGGCCATATTTATCCACAGTATTCATCGATGCTCTGGAATACTCCACAATATACTTGACCATTTGAATATGTCCTGTTTTTGCAGCCAAAAAGCTAAGTGGAACCCCGTCTTGATCAGTTTCATCAACTCTTTCCGGTTCATGGGCAAGTATGACTTTTAAATCATCCAACATTTCCTGCCTTACAACATCAAAGATGTTCATGATCGTTTCTTCCTTTCCGACCTTTACCTATCACATTAAAATCAAGAATATCAATGTAACCTCTTGCAGGTCTGTCTTCATCACAATCGCTCTCACTTCCAGAAGCTACCATATCCAGACCAAAGACACCGATTTTTGAACCCACCCAAGTGTCATCAGACGGTTTATATGCAGGGCCTAAGGACTTAAAAGAAACCATTCCCGGTTCTCTATAAGCAAAAATACCCGACAGGGATACCTCATCGAAAACTAATTGAAGATCAATCAAGGAATTCTCATGGATACCTTTCAGTTCCTGTCTAGCAATGATCATTTCTTCTCGGTGATTACCTGTTCCCCTTGATTCAACATATATGATTTCATTTACTTGTTTGGACCTTTGAAACCCTATATATGCATATTGGCCGCCTGTAAGGACCAACCCGCCTCGCTGATAGTCCTTCAGCCCTTTCACATCCACTTGGACCCTGACTTCAAAACTGGGGCATATAATCTTCTGGGTTAGGACGTTAGGACTTGTCCAAAGACAAGGATTATGCTCACCTGTCCGGTTCAAGGCGTATAATCTGATTCCCTTCTGTAGTAAATCATAAAACTCACTATACACATTTCCCATCCACTGCCACTGAAGTTTAAGTTTTCTTGCCTCAATAGCTTCCTGGCTATGATCGAAGTCGTCACTTGCATATAAATAGATGGGCTCAGCTTGCTCTGTATGACCTATATCAGGCTTTTTATAGTGGCTCACCGGTTGTCCGTATGTATCTTCGTCCTTTTGCTTAAGTCCAATTATGGGCCAGTCCTCTTCCCATGTCACTGGTTGCAGATGAACGATTCTTCCATAAAGACCTTTGTCCTGGAAATGAACAAACCATTCCTCACCACTTAAAGTATCAATCAAAGCTCCCTGATGTGGTCCATTGGTCTCTGAATCTCCCTGTTTCATGGCAATTCGTTCCTCATAAGGTCCGTAAATCTCCCTTGACCTCAGGACCGTTTGCCATCCCTGGGTTACACCACCAGCCGGAGCAAAAATATAGTAGTAACCATTTCTTTTTTCCACTTTAGGGCCTTCTATGGTAGGTTGGCTGTCCAGACCGTTATAAATCAGCTTATCCCGTGATATAGCAGTAAATCCATCTGGAGACATTTCAAAGATTCCAAGAAAGCTTTTAAATCCTATCCTGCTTCTGGCATAGCCATGAACCACATAGGCCCTTCCATCATCATCCCAGAAAGGACATGGATCAATATAACCTTTCCCTTCCAGAACAAGAATAGGCTTACTCCACTGCCCAAGAGGATCCTCTGTGTGCACAACAAAAATACCGTTATCAGGCATACCGAAATATATATAAAACCGTCCCCTGTGATATCTAATTGCCGGAGCCCAAACACCTTTGGAATGTTGTGGGATATCATACATATCATAAGGAAGGTTTCCAACTGCATAGTTGACCAGTTCCCAATTGACCAGATCTTTTGATATAAGGATAGGTAAGCCAGGTACATAGGAAAAGCTTGAGGCAGTCATATAATAGGTGTCTCCAACCCTTATAACATCAGGATCTGAGTAATCAGCAAAGAGAATCGGATTAGTATATGACCCATCACCCATATCCCCAGACCACAATAAATGTTCATTATTCATTGACTTTACCACTCTTTCCACCTGCAAGATGATCTTTGAGGTCATCTAATATATACATAAAATCAGCTTCCACAATCAAGTCCTTATAAATCCCACCAAGTTCTCTTATTCCCTCTGCAAGTATACCGGCAAAAATCAGGGCACCCTCCGGACGCAGATGGGTATTATCTTCCAGGCCATCCTTATACTGAATAAATGCCCCTGGTTCCAGGTTCATAAACAGGCTGCTGGCTTGATGTCGTCCTAACATCTGCACATAATCCCTTGACTTTGCAAAAAGATCGACTAATGGAACTTCTTCTTCGTAAGCTACTTGGCTCATAGCATCTGGGTAGGATCCATGAATATGGTCCTTCATCTTTGTCTCATCCTCGAACCAGCAACGGGTTAACGGGGTTATGAGAACAGGATGTGCCTTTCTGTTTCTGGCCATATGAATCATGCGTACCAGATTATCCTTATATTCACCGTATGCCTCTGTATATCGAGAAGGATCCTCCACCTTGGCATCATTGTGTCCAAATTGAATGAAGAGAAAATCCCCTTCTTCAATAAGGTCATAGATTGCCGCCAAACGTCCTTCATCTAAAAAAGACTTGGTAGACCTTCCATTTTCTGCATGATTGTCAATGAGGGTGCCTCTTTTTACAAAGCAGTCCATAACCTGTCCTATACCCGTTTGAGGGTAAGTCAGTACTGTATTTTGCTTAACTGTTGAGTCTCCAGCCCAGTATATCTTCGCCATTTCTTCCTCCTAGGATGCATAGTCGAGCAGTAAATCTCTGATTTACGACCAGACTAGGTTGCATAGTCGAGCAGTAAATCGGTAGATTTACGACTATTCAATTCAATAAAAGCAGATACCTTCCAGGGTAACCTAAAGATATCTGCTTATAAAAACAATGTTTGAGCTTATTGTTTACATGTTTAGTATTCAGTAATTATTCTTTTACAGCTCCCACGTTAATACCGGTAATAAAGTATTTTTGTGCAAATGGATATAAAATCATAAATGGTAGTATTGCCACAATGGTTGCCGCATTACGTACTGTATTTTCTGTTGCTGCACCTGTTGCTGATGGCAGGTCACTACCCATAATAACACTTCGAAGTTTCATCTGGAAGTTAAATAGATCAGAGTTTCTGATGTATATCTTGTAGTGGATATAGTCATTCCAATAGGCAACTGCGAACATAAGTCCAATCGCAGCAAGAGCTGCTTTTGATAATGGCAGTACAATCTTGAAAAAGATACCAATTGGTGAACAGCCATCAATTGAAGCCGATTCAAACAAGGACTTAGGAATATTATCAAAGAAGTTTCTCATAAGAACCAGGTTAAATACGTTAAGACCTGGAAAGAGAATAACAACCTGAAGGGTATCCACAAGGTGCATTTTATCCAAAACCAAATATGTTGGTATCATACCACCATTAAAGATAATAGTGAAAAGCAACATAGAAGACAGGAAGGAACGTCCTGGCATCTTATCTTGAATAAGTACATAGGCACCTAAAGTAGACAAAGTCAAACCAACAATTGAACCAACAAAGGTAGTAAAAAATGAAATAAGCAGGGGCCTATATAGAGTAGGATTTGTGAATACAGACAAGTAGCCGTCAAATCCAAACACTTCAGGGAAAAGCTTCATTCCATAGGCAGTTCGTAAATCAAAGGAGTCCACGAGCACCTTCCATATAGGAATAATCGTTACAAAGCAAACAAGAATGAAGAAGAAACCGAGAATAAGATTAAAAGGCTTCAGGGGTTTCTTTTGTTTGATTTCAATGTTTTCGATATCTTTTGATTTAAGGATATTGATACTCATAATTAAACAATCCCCTTTCCACGAACTTTTTTACTTGCATAGTTACACGCAATTACCAAAACACAACCAACAATAGATTTAACTAAGCCAACAGCAATCGTGTATCCATAGTTTGGTAATGCACCACTGTTAAAGGTCTGAGTATAGATATATGTTTGAAGTACATCCGCTTGTTTTATAACCGCGTCATTTTGTAAAACGAATACTGATTCGAAAAGATTCATAATCTTCGCAAGGTTCAGTATGAGTACTATAATAATCGTATTCATAAGTGATGGAATTGTAATAAACAACATCTTTTGAAGTCTTGATGCACCATCAATGGATGCAGCTTCATATAATTCCGGACTAATTGAGGTCAAGGTAGCCATATATATAATTGTACCCCAGCCAGTATCTTTCCATATATTGATGATGTAATAAACCGGTCTCCAAAGCTCTTTATTACCAAGAAAATATATTTCCTGACCCGGTTCCAATATTCCGGTTTGTACAAGGAAAGCGTTAACCATACCGGATTGTGTTGGTGATAGGATCATAGCAAATACAGATGCAGTTACAACCCATGACATAAAGTGTGGTAAGTAGATAATGGTTTGGGCAGCTTTCTTAAATTTTATATTTATAATCTCATTAAGTAAAAGGGACAAGATTACTGCCATAAAAGTGTTCAATAATAATTTTACAATACTGATTTCAATCGTATTGGTAAGTGCTGACCAGAAACCGGGAAGATTAAACATCTTCTCAAAGTTTTCCAAACCGACAAATACCGGCTCTTTAAAGCCTTTATACTCATAAAATGCATATCTTAGTCCGCCTAATGGTGCATAATTAAAGATAATTGCGAAAATTAGGACGGGTAAGAACATCACGTAAAACCAGCGATACTCGTATATTCTTGCTCCCAAAGATTTTTTATTTATCTCCGGACTTTTGTCTGTAGTGGCGTTCATTGGTTCAATCCTTCCTTATATAAGGGTGGAGAGGAATTCTCCACCTCCACCCATGCATACTTATTTTATATGATCAATGATGTGAATTACTTACCGTTAAGTGCATCAACGATAGCTTGTGACCATTCAGCGCCACCTTCAGCTTCGAATCTTGCCATCTCTTCAGCAATATCTGCGCCTTGAACAACAACGTTAGCAACGATTTCTCTCTTTAAGGTAATGAGGTCACCGTTATATTGGCTCATAACATCATTTGAAGGTACAAGTTCAACAAGTCTTGAGTTGGCACCAAATGTTTCTGATGATGCTTTTGCTTCTGGATCAACAGTTCCAAGACCTGGATCTTCTATTGCACCAAAGTAAGCAACAGCATTAAGTGGATCGATGTGATTCTTAGTATATTGTGTACCAGGTTTTTCCATGTTCTCAAGCATATGGAACTCACCATCTGCGTAAGTTACATCAAGAAGAGTTTCTCCGGCTGTTGACCAGTGAACACCTTCAACACCATATGTCCAAAGCTCTTGCATTTCACCACCGTCAAGCATTGTTTCGAAGAAATACTTGAAGATAGCTTCTGGGTTTTCTGCTTTAGCTGTAATAGCCCATGCTGGAGCTTGACGCTCAAGGTATTTACCAACTTCTTCAATTGGCTCAAGTGCAACAAGTCTTCCATCAAGTCCGTTAGCTTCTAGGTTGTTCTTAAGGTTTGATGCCCAAGTACCAGCCCAGTAAGTAAATACACCGAACTTATCTTCATAGAATTTAGTACGACAGTCTTTTGTTCCGTTAGTTAATGCTTCTTTATCAATATAACCAGCTTGGTATGCGTCACGAAGTCTTTCAAGTGCGCCAACCATAGCATCTTCAGTAAATCCGTCAACCCACTCGCCACTTTCGTTTAAGTAGAAACTTGGGAATGCATCTTGGTAGAAGTTTGGTAAGTAGTTGATAAATGGAATTTCATTACCGATAAGACCGGCACTTGACAATGCATATGTATCACCGTCAACACCATTACCATCTGGATCCTGAGTTGAGAAAGCTTCAAGCATTGCTTCAAATTCTGTCCAGTTTGTTGGAGCTTCCATACCAACATTTTCCAACCATGCTTCTTTAACATATGTAATACATCCGTTACCACGGCTTGGAGCAATACCGTAAAGGCTGCCATCCATCTTAAGACCTTCAACCAAAGCTTCGTCTTTTAATCTTCCTGATGCTTTAAGTTCTGAGTTTTCCCATGCATCTGTCATGTCCCAAAGAACACCTTCAGCTGCATAACCAGCGTAGTATGCTGAGTTAAGAAGAATAACGTCTGGCCAATCGCCACCTGCAAAAGTTTGTCCTAATACATCAGTATAAGCGTCATGGTCAGGTTGGATGATTTCAAGATCAATACCAGTTAACTCTTCCCATCTTGCTTCAAATGCATCACGGCCATTTTCTTTAGTTACTAATGTACCGTCAACCATAATTGTAATCTTTTCTGGTTTTTCAATTTCATTAGAAGCTTCCTCTTTATCATCTGAACTAGTTGATGAAGAGTCATCCTTCTTGTCTTCTGTAGTAGAAGTACCCCCGTTATCTGTTGTTTCATCATCACTGCCACATGCTGCAAGTGATAATACCATCATGAGTACCAATAGGATTGATACCATACTGCGTAATTTTGTTTTCACGAAACAAATCCTCCTTATAAAATATGATATTAGATTTTTGTCACGTCTTCGTCTCCCGAAGACATCCTGATACTATCGTGATTATGTACAAAAAACAAGGGACACAATTTTGGGAGACGTGCATATTTTACAAATCCACCACCGAAGAAAACGTACACTTTTTTGGAAATGTAAGTATTTACATTTGCCGAATGCATCTGTAAAGCCCTGATTTTAGGCCTTTCTAAAAAAACGTACCTATCATAAATAATGTCCGATGAGGGAAAAAGAAAGAATACAAGTATCTTATTGAAATCTAATAAGAAGCTATTATTTAGCTTCAGTTCTTTTGCTAGTTTCTTCCAAATTGACATTCTTTTGACAACTTTTCCCTCTTTTTCTATTATCATTTATATCAATTTAATAAAGAAAGGGACCCTATTTGGTTTTTCATAATTACATTATACCAAATAGAGCCCTATTATTGATTTGTAACTTATCGACACGCTATTATGTATACTTGCTAAAATTCTCTGGCTAAAATCACATTTCTCAACCTTCTGGTAAGGGAAGTCGTTCCTGCATCCAGTTTTTGCATCATGACAAGTATGGTCAATTCTTCATCTGGAAAATTGGCAAAATAGCATCCAAGCCAACCATCCCAACCATATTCTCCTTTTCTGAGAAGATAGCCTCCCCGATTAGGATTAACAACAAGACGCATTAAGTTACCATAAGAATGGCCCGCTAGGGTTTGCCAGTTGTCAAACTTCTTCTGCTGCTTATCTGACAAGGTTTGTCCTGTCATATACTTAATCGTTTTTTCTTTCAAGATCCTTGTCTCACCAAGGCAACCACCACTTAGAAGCATGGTTGCAAATTTTGCATAGTCATCGATGGTACCGACAAGCCCGGCTCCACCTGATTCAAAACCAATTTCATAATCCGTAAATATACCCAGATTATTCCTTGTATCAATACCTGTTAACCGACTTTTCTTATGGGGCTCCAATTGAAAGGTCATATCCTTCATTCCTAAAGGCTTAAAAATCTCATCCTCTAGAAAGAGTCCAAATTTCTTTCCACTGACCACTTCAACAACCGCACCAAGAACATCTGCTGAGGCTCCATACTCCCAAGACTCACCAGGCTGAAACAAAAGGGGAACCTGGCCAAGGAGATCCATTGCCTCAACGGTCCCAATTGGACTTCCTGCTTTTGTAGATGCATCTATTTTTTGGATAATATCCTGGGTACCTTTTCCGGCTAAACTATCGCCACCATAAACAAGTCCTGAAGACATACTAAGAAGGTCATATAGGTTCATGTCACGGTTTACCGGAACAACCTGACCATCCACTTCAACTTTTTGGTTCTTAAATCCCGGTAAAAACTTATGGACTGGATCAAAGAGATCAACCAAGCCTCTTTCCATAAGAATCATCACAGCTGCAGCAGTTACAGGCTTACTCATGGAATAGAGTCGAAATATCGTGTCTCTTTTTACTTCCTTGTCCTCTTTCTCATCTGTAAACCCTTCTTCATAATAAAAGACCTCTTGGCCCTTATGAAGTACCATCATATTTCCACCGGGAAGTTCATTGGCAGCAATTCCCTCATGAAAAACTTGCTTGATTATATCCAATGTTTCTTTTTTCACTTTCCTACCTCCTAGGTTGCATAGTCGAGCAGTAAATCTTTGATTTACGACCAGACTAGGTTGCATAGTCGAGCAGTAAATCTTTGATTTACGTTCCGTCTTACATCATAAATAAACATCACATCTATTGTAAATCACACTACCGTAAATAACTACCATAAAAAAGGTAGACTATTCCATAGAATATTCTACCCTATATGTCTCAATATTAATTTTTATTAACTTGGCTGATGGTTAAGTTTGGTATGTAAAACTGAAAAATAGACAATAATGGATAAACCAATCATAACCGTTGAACCAATGAAAACAGACCCGAATCCAAAAGTATCTGACAAAGCCCCCCAGGCAAAAGCACCAAGACCAAAAGCGATATCCATAGTCGCATAATAGGTAGCATTGGCTGCTCCGATCCGGTCAGAAGGACTCAACTGGAGAATAAGTGTATTAAATATAGGTTGTACGAAGCCAAATCCAATTCCGAAGAAAACTCCTGCCAGAAGAACCAATGGTAAATTCCATGCAAATATCAAGGTAAAGAAGGTCAACAATAATATAATAATAGACGGCATATAAACATAAAAATGACCATAACGATCAACCAGTTTACCGCCCAAAACCCTCACCCCTATCATGGTCAAGGAGTAGGTCGTAAAAAACAGGCCAATATTATCAATATTTCTTTCCAATGCGAATAGTGGCATAAAGGAAAATATTGCAGCTACTGGAAAAATCACAAAAAAGACGACTAAACAGGTCCTTAAGGAAGACTTTTCTATGAAGGAAAAAATTTTCGCCTTACTAGCTGCTTCATTCTCATGGTCACTTTCACTTGTCTGCTCCAGTTCATGCTTTCTTTTTTTCTCATAGTTCAACTGCAAACCGACTAAAAGACTAATGATGATAATGGAAAATGTGATGATATAGCTAAGTTCATAACCAACCTGGTTAATGAAAAAAAGTGCTACTACCGGTCCAATAGCTGAAGCCAAGGTTCCTGATATACCAAAATAGCCAACTCCCTCTGCTAATCTGGATTTTGGCACCACATCTGATAATATGGTTCCCATGGCAGTCGTAAATCCACTAAGGCCTATTCCGTGAAAAAACCGCAAGATATAAACGACCTGAAGATTTTCAGTTATAACTAACAGTACCGTTGCCAGACTAAAAGCGACAAGACCTATCATCAAAACAAGTCTCCTGCCTTTTGTATCAACCAACTTACCAAACATTGGCCGAAAGACAAGGGCAGATAGGGTATATACCATGGTTAACAGTCCTGCTGATAAATAATTGCCTCCAAGAATAATCATATGCAAAGGCAGGAGCGCCATTAACATAAAGTTGGCTGTACTTACCAAAAGCGAAACCAATAAGAGTATACTATAGTGCCCATTCCACAATTTCTGGGGTTCTCTTTGAAAATTAACTACCATTTCCTGATTCATGATAAACTACCTCTTACATCCTTAGTCATTCACATCAACTAGTTGAGTCATGCACAAATACGACCAAATTATAAGTTATTCTAACAAGTTAAAAAGATCGTTTATATCAGGATTTTTAATTTATTATAATTATTTTGTCTTACATCATGCAAAAAAGTCGACAGACGTCAAGTATGTCAAAAGGAAATATCCTCCAATAACAATGGCTAAAATTGCTACTAATAAGAAACCTGTTGAATATTTGCTTTCTTCTTTCATTTCTGTAACTTTTGGCTGAAAAATATTTATGACACGCTCACCCGAACTGTAGCCATCTCCTTTATCTTCCATATCAATCCCCTTAAGAAAATACTTTGCTGCACGATACTCGGTGATGTTTTTCATAAGGAACAATGACACAATATAGAAGAGAAAAAGCAGAGCTGCCACGAAGGACACTTTAGATTTCAAAACGAATATAAGGACGACAAGAACAATAAAAATGATTCCCATCAATGCATATACAATCTGATTAAACCTTGAACTCATTTTATAATCATCCGGTTTACGTTTTTTACCATTCTTTCCTGATCCAGCACCCTTTTTAACATCACTTTCTACCTTTTCACTTGCATAGCCCTCTTTTTGATTTTGATCCATAACCTTCCTCCTTCTCACTGATTCAATATCTTGCTAGAAAAAATAAATTATTATCGCAACTTCTTTCTTCCCATCGCATTATTTCTCTTCTCTTCTATTATACCTATTTTCTAGTAAATATAACATTTATTTCTTTTGATTCATTAGTGATAACTTTATGTATTAAATTAATATACAACAAAAAAACTTCGATTCCTAGTTTATTCTAGAATTTCGAAGTTTTCTTGAGAGCGCGAGACGGGATTCGAAGAAATACCGTAAACGCTGAAACCCTAGAGAAAGGAGTATTTCCGACACGTCTATATATAACTGTACTCAAACTGTACTCAAACAGACATAAAAGAATGTCTTTTTTTATTGCCAAAAATTATGTTCGGTGATATACTAAAAACACGAACATTTGTTCGCTTTCGCTACTGGGGAAAAATTAAATTAAGGGTGATTATTTGAAAAATTCGAAGAAGGTAATTAATGATTTACAGAAATTAGTTAGAATTATGCAACTTGATAAAAATTGTTCTAAGATTTATGCAGCTGAACTTGAGCGAATTGTAAAAAGACTAAGGGAAAACCCCTAGTCTTTTTTTTGTTCTTCGTATAGATCACGTATGAATTTGCTAACTATATCTTTGTTATTTTCAGATAATTCTCTATACATATTTACAAGATTGCTTTCTTCAAGGCTAGATAGGTCACCAGAAACAATATAATTTATGGGAAGTCCATATTTGTCTTGTAATTTTAATAGTGCTTTTGAGGATGGCTCAAATTTCCCATTTACCCAACCGCTAACATTACCTTTTGATATGCCTGTCTCTTTGTTAATTTGATGGCTTGTGATACCCCTATCTTTAAGCCATTGGTCTAATCTACTTGCTATACTATTCATTTTTTTACCCCTTTATAAAAAATAATACTTGACGTTTCAATATTGATACCTTATAATACAAAACATGAAACGTTCCAATATTGGAACTAGTGCTAATATAAGTACTATTTACATATTACTATTAACTATTCATTAAGTAAAGGAGTTCATTATGAAAAAAGTTAAACAAGTAAAAGGTTGTGTTATCGGTTATGAAAAGGAAACTAAAACATATGAGGTTTATACCTCGGAAGAATGGTCATATGGAAATGGAATGAGATATCCAGAATATGACGGAATTGATACTTTAGACGAAGCTATAGAATTAGCAACTTACTTATAGGAGGAATTAAATGAAAGTCAATAAAAAACTAACTTACCTAAAAACAAATGTAAAATCTGGTGTTTCAAAAGCTGGCAAGCCTTATGAGATTACTGAACTAACCTTTATGGATGAAGAGTACGAACAGATCACTGTCGGTGCTTCCAGAGAGGTCCAACGAAATCATATGGACCTAGTAGCAACAAAGGCTTATAACGTAACCCTTGACCTTGGTCAACGCGGCTTTAACAAGACCGTTGAACTTTATGACTTCAAGGACTTAGCAAAATAGACCCTACTTAATGTAGTTTCTATATACCCCTTACCCCTTTACTTACTTACCCCTAATAGTGGTGATGATGGAACAGATTAAGTTCTGGAGAGGTTCAACTCCTCTACACCACTTTATCAAATTTAAAAGGAGAGATAGCATGACAATAAGTAAGCAAACAAAGGTCATGAGTTTAATAGTAGTTATTGTTCTGCTATTTATCATGATTGGAAGTGCAACAACGGTATTTGGTTATACTTCGATAAGTGAGACGTTAGCATTAGAATATGTCGATTACGTAAACAGTTATTTTGTTGAAACTGATTCTGAATATATAGACATTGATACATCTAATGTTATGGTGTTTCATTCCGTTAATAATGGAAATGAATGGTATATGCTTTCATGGTCGAAGCCTCCAACTCATTCCCCTATAAAATTAGATGCAAATGGTGATTCTATTATTTGGACTTCTGAAACTGGTGAACAATTTTATACTACTTGGGTAAAACCTGATAAATCTTATTGGACATCTGTTACTCAAAGCACTACAACTCAAATTACTGATAGTACTTATGATTGGTCTGTAGATGCAATATGGTCAAACTATGATGTTTATGATACTGGTGGTTCTCTTCTGCATTCAGCTGATTATGGTGGTCTGGTTGATGCTTCATGGTATAGCATTAAAGGTTTTACTGGTGATTATGTAGATTTTTATTTTACTGATCTAGATAATGTAGAAACTTTTAATTTACATATGTATCAAGAAAAACTCTTCGGTGAAGAGTATATAACCACTTGGTACTTTGATAATACTACTGATACGTGGCGCTTTGATTATCGTTCTCCATATTGGACAACTTATAAAGCTGACCCCGATAAGATTCGCTTTGAAGTCACTTGGACCTATTCAGACCAATCAAGTGAAGTTACTGAAACGATATTACCAGAACAGGCCCTACCCACTAAGACAACGGTTATAAAACCTAAGTTTATTTTGGATTATGACCCAAGTACGGATGATTTGACTTTAAGGACCAATTACACGAATACCTATCAAATTGACCTTGTTAAATCGGCTTACACGAACTATAAAGTGATTTCCTATACTGTACTGGATGAAGTTATTCCCATGACGGCAGACGCTCCTGAGGTTATCTATAACGGTGCAATCAAGCTTGGTGAAATATGGGACCTATTTATTCGAAGTGAGGACGGTAGTATCCTTTACGGCTCCTATCGGTTCGATAAAACGCTCTTAAGTGACAATGATTATTCTGTAGGCTTTGACATAGAAGTAACTGGACTTGAATATCCTGACGTATTTAATACCACTTTCAATGATGATTACTACAACAATATGCCAGACGGTTATGAACCTGAGGACTTTGTTCTACATGATGGTGGTGACGTGTATGATTGGCTCGCAAAAGCTAAAGAACTTGTACAGGGTATGCAGAGAATGTCAGAGGGATTTTTCAAGTTAATTAGTGCGGTATCTGCTTTTGCTGTTGAAAATCCACTGTTATCTTTGATGATTGGCGCTATTTCCTTAATCGTCACTACTAAGACGGTTGTAATTATCTATGGATTATTTAAGCCATAGGGGGTGATTGAATGAGCGAAAGCACTTTTATGATGATTGTTAAAGCCGTATTTGATTGGCTTAACATTGTTATACATGGAATGGACGAAATGGTCCTCTTACGGTTTGAAAACGGTATGGACCTTTCAGTCTGGGATTTATCAATAGGAACTTTCATAGCTGGTGTAATTATATCGGTTATGGCAATTATGTTTTATCAGGACGCTAACAAAGGAGAAAGTACTGGTGAAACTGGTACAAACTCTGGGCGTAAACGTCCCCGGGCTAAAGTGAGGTGAATAACATGACATTAGTACAATTCATGTATGATCTATTGACTACCATACTCGGTGATTATCAGCCGATTATGACAACTATTGAATATGAACTTGCAGACGGTTCGATACATAGCTATCAAGCCGTAGCAAGTGGTATTGCAGGTATAAACGTGCAATATATATTAGCATTTGCACTATTTATATATCTGTTTGAAAAGATTCTGTCCTATATAAACGCTGGTGTGCTGTATATAGGTGGATATAAAGTAAAAAAATTATAAGGAGGATTTAGTCTATGCAAGCAATTTTAGACCTCATGGGTGCTATTTTCGGTTGGTTGTTCGTAGATATGGACGGTGCTGAATTGGTATACGAAAACGGTGCAATCGTTGAGTTCATCAACTTTTTACTTAGTGTTCCACTGCTTACTATCCCTATCGGATTCGGACTTGTCGTATCTGTCATTGCGTTCTACAAAAAAGTTAGACACGCCTAAGAAAACCATAACAGGGTCCTCGGGGACCCTGTTGTGGTTTTAACCTAAAGAAAGGAAGTGAGACTATCGCTATAGAATTAATGTTCGCTAACAAAGGAACTGGAAAAACAACTTATTTTGCAAAACGTATTAAAGCTGATCTAAAGAATAAAAAAGTAACTGCCGTATTCTGTAACGTTCCTATATACGGCGCATTAAAATTTGATGTAAAAGAATATCTTGGTAGACGTGATTTACCTCGGGGTTCAAAGGTGTATATAGATGAGGGCGCTATAGAGCTGCCTAATACTGTTAACTTAACTAAGCAACAAGCCCTATATTTTATCTTATCCAGACATGCCGAAGTAGATTTCTATATCATTTCCCAATCATGGGAAGATTTAAACATAAAGATTAGACGGTTATATGACAAAGTATGGTTCCTGAAACGTCACTGGTTAATCAGTGATATTACAGTGCTCCACCGTTATAGAAAGGAACTTGAGGTAGACGAAGAAACCCATCAATTTGTAGATGGATACTACAAAACGTTCCCTTGGCCGATTATCAATCGGAAAATGGTTTATAGACCTAATTACTATAGGTTCTTTGATAGCTATGATATGCCGTCTGTAGGACCTCAAGTACCTATGGAAACATGGGAAGTCGAACTTCCCCCTACCTTTATATCAAAAGTTATGTATCTGGTAGATAACCTGTACAAGAAGATGACCAAAAAGGAAGTGATCACTAATGAAAATGATGATGACTTGCGAAACGTGTCTTAAACATTATTTAAATTGCGAACAATGTGATTTCGGTCAACAAAAGGAGTTCTGTATTTACCGTCTCCTAGAGAAAGAATTGAACCAAAAGAAAGAGGTCAAAGTTTCCAATTAAGCCTATTTTTATTGTTCGTGCTTTTGTTAAGCAGAGGGTTAAAAAGTGGACGCGAGCGTAGCGAGGGCTTCGGTGCGAGAGCACTCCACTTTACCGACTGCATGGTATAAGTCATACGCTGATGCTTTTATGATATTTTCGCTTTTTGAAAATAGCGTAAAAGAGGATTTGTCGGATGACGTGTTAATGATTGGATGAAGATTGAAAGGAAAAAGTTATGGAAGAAATGATGGAAATATTGGGTGCTGTTTTGGCAATGCAATTTGGAATATTTGCTATTTTAGGTATTCTATGTCTTGATTTGTATGTTTATTTGAAAAGAAAGTTGAAAAATATTGAGCGTATGCAAATGAATTTTTATCTTGATTACCTTAAGTATGTTAGGGGATTTGAGAATCTGTCAGATGAAGTCATCATGCATCATCAAGGAATAAGTAGTACAGAAAAGGATTGAATATAGGGCTATTAGCCCTTAAGGAAAGGAATAATATGAATTCAAGTTTATTGAGTAGTAAAAAGATGGATTGGAGAACTCCATTACCTTTTTTTAATGAATTGAATCGAGAGTTTGATTTTACTTTAGACCCTTGTGCTGATGATGATAATTTTAAATGTGATAATTATTTTACTGTTTTAGATGATGGGTTATTACAGGATTGGAAAGGTCATAATGTTTTTGTTAATCCACCTTATGGTAGAGAAATTGGTAAATGGGTTCAAAAATGTTATGAAGAAAGTTTAAAGGATGATACTTTGGTTGTTATGCTTATTCCATCAAGAACTGATACAAGCTATTTTCATGATTTCATTTATGGAAATGCTGAGATTCGTTTTTTACGCGGTCGTATAAAATTTTGGGATGATAATGATCAACCACAAGATCCTGCTCCATTTCCAAGTATGATTGTTATATTTAAATAGATAGTATGCAACTATTAGGAACTAAGAAGTTGGGGTGCGCCGAAGGCGCTAGTATTACCCCCAACTTCTGAGACAAACACAAAAAACTGCTTTAAACCCAGTAAACACAAGGGTTTCCCTGTCTCAAAAAAAGTGAGACAAAATGAGACAAAAACAATTAAAAAAGTACTCTAAACCCTTGTAAATAAAGGGCTAAGGATACTTCTGAGACAAAACATTAACTTCTGAGACAAAAACTAACTTCTGAGACAAAAAGGGGTGTTTATGGATAAGGTTGAAAAATCTCGGTCTTGGTTCTGTGTATTGAATAATCCCCAAAAGTTATTCGGTGATGAAATTACACCTGAACAGATGGTAGATAAGGTTATAGAAATGTGGGCTACACGAACATCACGATCATGTGCTGTTAATTATGAAATTGGTGATTCAGGTACTCCGCATATGCACATGGTACTTGAGGATTCTAATCAATGTAGGTTTAGTGCCTTACAAAAGTTGTTTCCTAGTATGCACATTGAACCAACTAAGGGTAACAAAAATCAAGCTAAAAGTTATATTGAAAAAAAAGGTAAATTTGAGGAAAAAGGACACACTGTAGTTGTAGACGCTAGATATCATGGAGATATTGTTGGTCATCAAGGTAAACGTAATGATTTATTGGATATTGAACAAATGATAAATGATGGTATGAAACCAAGTGAAATTATGCGTTTAAGTATCAATTACCGAAAACATGAGACTTTGATTCGCAAGACATACTTTGATAAAAGACACGCTGAAACCGACATAATGCGTGAAGTAAAAGTTTATTGGCACATGGGTGACTCTGGTTCTGGTAAATCTTATCAATACGTTAAATTATGCGAATTACATGGTGAAGATGATGTTTATATGATGAATGACTATGAAAATGGCGGATTTGACGGTTACCAAGGTGAAAAGGTCCTTTTTATGGATGAATATAAAGGTGGTTTGTACTTTCAGCAATTTTTGAATTATCTTGATGTATATAAGGTTCAGGTCCATGCAAGATATGCAAATGTTTTCGCTTTATGGAATGAGGTACATATTTCTTCTATCTATCCACCTGAACAGGTTTATAAGAAAATGGTTGATAATGACGAACGTGATGCAGACCCAATAAGTCAATTAATGAGACGTATTACAAAGATTATTTATCATTACAAAGAGGATTCAGACTATAAGCAGATTGAAGTAGAACCAAAAGATTATAAAAACTATGAACGATTCTTAAGGGATAATCCTGAAATTGGATTTGTAAAGGTTAAAGACGATTCAGAGACACCATTTTAGAAAGGGGGTGAACTTATTGACGGAAAAAGATATGGAACTTTTGAAAGACGTGATTCAAAGTGATATAATGTCAAAAGACGTGTCGGAATTTCTTTTTATGACAAAGAAATCAAAAGTTAATAAGATTCATCCCTATCAAATTACACCACCGAAGACGGATAAGGATAGATGGATGACGTACATAAAAGTTGATGGTGTAAGAAAAAAACTTGTTGCTCAGTCAGAAAAAGAACTGATCTATAAGCTATATCCTCTTTACTATGAAGATGAAAAACACACTCTTCAATCCATTTATGATGAATGGCTGCTTAAAAGGGAAAAGGAAAATGTCAGTGACCGTACAATTCAACGTAATAAGAACCATTGGACGAAATATTATGAATCGCACGAACTGACAAAGAAACCTTTACCTACTCTATCTCCTGAAAAGATTGAAGACTATTTTCATAGTATCATAAGGAAATATGGCATGACAACAAAAGAATTGAATAACATGAAATTCATAATGAAAGATATGTTATCAATGGCAAAAAGGAATGGGTATATAGAAGTTAATCCATGGCATGAGGTTGATATCAAGACTTATGGTTGTAAACCACCTAAGAAAAGTAGTGATAAAAGCAAAATATACTTGCCCTCTGAAAAAGAACTCATGTTCAATCAGTTGAATAATGACTTGCAGGACAATCCACATATTACGGATTCATATGCAATATTCTTGCTATTTAAGCTAGGTTTACGTATTGGTGAAGTCGTTGCAATCAAAGAGGAAGATATAAACCTCCATGAAAAAACTATTCATATCCATAGAACCGAAACATTAGAGCTAAACCATAATGACAATTTAAGGCCTGTTGTAGTTAATCATACTAAAAAGAAAAGCCATTATGGGGACCGATATTTACCGCTAAGTGATTATGACATCACGATCATACGCAATGTTCAAAAGGTAAATAAGATATATGGTTATGTGGACTCTGGTTACTTATTCCTGGACAAAAAAGGACGTACAAAAATACGTGAAATTGATAATCGTATCCGTAAGTTTTGCCGGCAAGCGAAGATTCCAGAAAAGTCAGCCCACGACATTAGACGAACTGTAGCTAGTGAAATGTACATGAAAAAAGTCCCTGTTGAGATAATAAGAGACTTTCTCGGTCATTCAGACATCAAGACCACACATGGCTACATTTTTGACTGTAATGAAGCTGAAACAACTGCTAATCTCATTAAAAATTCCCTTGCTGACATGAACGGATTAAGAATATCATGACTGTACTCAAAAAGTATCAATTTGTACTCAAAAATAAAAATACAAAAAAATCCCGAAACCCTTATAAATAAAGGCTTCGGAACAAAACTAAGAGAGCGCGAGACGGGATTCGAACCCGCGACCCTCGCCTTGGCAAGGCGATGCTCTACCACTGAGCCACTCACGCATAATATTATTTGATTTTTTTAAGAATTTATCGTTTTGTAATATACTATAAATTACCTGATAATTTCTTTTTGTTTTCTTGTTGTTCCCTGTCGACTTGAAGAAGTATAACATAGGTTTAAGGCCTTCGTCAACACTTTTTTTAAAACTTTTTTTACTTTTTTTATTGTCACTGAGTCTTACCAAATCTCAGATTGAATCTTTACCCTCCATTGACTATAATAACAATACAGGAGGAAGTCAATGAAAAAACATCTATTTATTACTAGGACCATACTTGCCTGGATTATGTTAATGCTTATCATAACCGGATGCAATACACAATTATATGAAACGAAGGAATTGGATTCATCTGATGATTCAAGAGCCAACGAAGAAATGAGTACAGATTCGAGTACATCTGATCAAGATGAAGCAATAAGGCAACCCGTAATCACAATAGAAAAAACGGATGAAAAGACACCAATTAACGAAGAGCTACCTAGAAGCCAGCAAATCCTCGAACTTATGACTGTAGAAGATAAGGTCAGTCAGCTTTTTGTTCTTGATCTATATAATATGACCGGAAAATACCATACTCAGTCTATATCCCAGGAGCTTGTTGATTTTCTTGATCAATATCCAATTGGCGGGGTCATCTTTTTCAGTGAAAACATAGATACTTACGATCAAACCTCAACATTTATCAGTCAGCTTCAATCGGCATCAAAACTGGATATGTTTATCGCTATTGATGAAGAAGGAGGAATTGTATCACGTCTTGGAAGTAAGGATATTGGTATTAACCATCTGGATAAAGCAGCAGATCTAGCCACAACCTTCACATCTGATGAAGTTCAGCAATCAGCTATGGAATTAGCCCTTCAATTAAGAGAATTAGGATTCAATTATGATTTTGCCCCAGTATATGATATCAACTCAAATCCAAACAATCCTGTCATTGGTTCAAGGTCTTTTGGTTCAGATCCTGAGCTGGTTGCTGACTATGCCAATGCTTTTAGTCAAGGCCTAAATGAAGGTGGCGTCATTTCCTCAGCCAAACACTTCCCTGGACATGGGGACACAGAAACGGACAGCCATTTAGGTATGGCATCTATCTCAGGTACCAAAGAAGACCTTTACGAGAGAGAACTTATTCCTTTTATTTCCGGTATTGATATAAATATTCCTTCTATAATGATAGGTCATATTACGATTCCAAATATAGACCCGGAGTATCCAGCCTCTCTATCTCCTATCCTAATTCAAGGTCTCCTTCGGGATGATCTGAATTACCAAGGTCTTGTAGTCACTGACTCCTTACGAATGGAAGCAATCACTGACTTTTACCAGCCCCATGATATTGGAACAAGATACCTTCAAGCAGGTGGAGATATTATACTTATCCCAAATGATTTTACCCAAACCTATGACGGCATCTTACAAGCAATAAGTGAAGGTAGGTTAACAGAGGATCGTCTCAACGAATCAGTTCTTCGTATACTTGAGCTTAAACTGGCTTATGGTATTATTAAATAAGAGGTAACCATTACTGGATTTTAAAAAGGAGATTACTATGTCAACAAAAGGATTAAAAAAATCACTTTTACTTGCTTTTCTTCTCATGTTCACTACGAGTTATATCTTAACTGCTGCAACTATTGATTTCAATTCGGTTCCTGGAATGAGTACATCAACAGAAGTCATCTCCCTTAATGGTAAGACTTATACTTTTTCCGTTTTATGGGTTGATACCAGTGATGAAAAGATTCGAATTGAAACAGGTCTGCCTGGTAGTAAGATTGGTCAAACGACTTCCCTATCATCACTGATGAATGCTTCCAATGATCTGGATGGTCATGTCTACGCAGCTATTAGTGGAGGCAATTATGATTATAAGGACGATAAACAACCGGATGGAACACTTATTGTAGATAAGGAAGTCAAACATATTGGAAATAGCGGTTCACTTTTTACCTATGACAAAAGTGGTCTCATCAATTTTTATGATGCTGATATCACACTAAACATTACAACAAAACCAGGATCTGCTGAAGAAGCTACTTTTGCAACGACCCTAATAAATCACTATGTAGATAATCCGGCAAGCCCTCTATACTTTACTTCCGATTATAGTGGTCCAAAACCTGCCCATAACATGTACAGTATTCAGTGCAGTAATGGTATTGTGTCCACAATATCAAAAGGTGATTTTGACATACCAACTGAGGGCTTTACACTACTCATACCTGATAGTATATCCATAGAACATTTTGAAATTAGTGATTCAATCACGACTGACTTCAGCTACCGTATTAATAATCAAGACACCAACATCTTTGAAAATATCCGAACTGGTCTAGGTGCCGGTCCTCTACTGGTAAAAAACTCTATCAAACAAGCCAATTTATCTACTAGTGGTATCGGATCCTACCACAGTGATTCTTCCGCTACGACCAGAGGACTTATTGGTACAGATAAAAACGGACTTTTAGGTATGGCTACCATCGAAAATGTTACCTTGAACGATCTTGCTGATATAGCCCTTGAACTGGAAATGGTTCAGGCTATGCAGCTTAATTTTGGTCCAACGTCTACTCTGAATGTTAATGGAACCAATACAGTAAGCACCGATATAGGTGTTTCCAGTGCCCTCTTAGTCAAGCGATTAAATAACTCACCAATCAAAGTAACCCTTAATGGCAATCCCATATTTTTTGATACGGAGCCTTATATTAACAGCAGTTTTGGAAGAACTTTAGTCCCTCTCCGAAAAATCGCGGAAGCCCTTGGCGCTGAAGTAGGTTGGGATCAAGAAACCCAGTCTGTACTTATTAACAGATATGACACCCTCTTAAAATTGCAGCTTAATTCCACAACTGTTTATGTTAATGGTCTTCCAACAACTATGGAACTGCCTATGACCATTAGAAATTCAAGATCATACGTACCTGTAAGGTTTATCACCGAATACTTTGGTGGCCAAGTTGGTTGGGATGCCCAAACAAAAACCGTCCTCTTAACAATTTCAACCCTGGATGGCCTCTTCAATTCAGCCGAAAAATATCTAGCTGAAGGCAAAAAGGCAGATGCTATGGAAAAATACTTGGAAATCCTAGAATTGGAACCAACAAACCTCATTGCAACCAAAGCACTAGCTGCCTATTACACAGAATCCACCAATAATTTGACAACCATTGAAACCTGGAATCAAAAGGTTCTAGCCTTAGAACCTAACGACAAGGATGCCCTTTCATCACTGGCTTGGGCCTACGCTGATGTAGGATTGGTAGACCAGGCCATTGAGTGGTTTACTACATACTTAACCCACAATTCCACTGATGCCTATCACCATTACGGTATTGCACTTCAGTATAGTTCCTTCCAGAAAAATAACACCAGCAAAGCCAAGGAACATTTCCAACTTGCCGTAAATTATGGCCTGGATGGAACTAAACTAGACTTCGCAAATAATTACATAGAAAATCACTAATTTTTTCACAAAAACTATTGCAAAAGATAAAAACCTATGCTATTATAATCTAGCTGCCAAGGGTAACACCCTTGGAAATGCAGTCGTGGCGGAACTGGTAGACGCGCAAGACTAAGGATCTTGTGGCCGCTAGGCTGTGGGGGTTCGAGTCCCCCCGACTGCATTGTATACGTTAAAAAGACTACATACAATATGTAGTCCCTTTTTGATTTACAAGACTTTTGACTTGTGATTATATCATTGTTTTATTAACTAATAGTTGCATATTTGCTATCAATTGCGAATGTATTTCACTCGTTATAAAGTGATTTCATTATCATTCTATCCATTAGCAACCATTTATCTTCAAGAGACAATTTACATTGATATGCTTTACCGTCTGTCTTCTTGTAAAATCGTCCATCCTTGTAAGTATAAAGCCCTTTACCTTGAAGTTTCCCTTGTGCATTCTTGCTTAATATTTCTTCAAGTAGTTCAGATGGCATTACGTAATAATTCTCATCACCCAAGAAGTTTGCTCCATTTTCGCTGTGCTGATAATCAGAAAATGAAACCTTAATTTCATAACAAGTAACCCACGGTATATTATGATTCCTAAAATCAATTTTTGTCGTTACAAAATCACATATACCATTAGGAACTCTCACTTCAAAAGCATATCGCTTGCTTTCACGTATAGCCTTTGCTTTCAATTTTTCTTCGATTTCCAACGTCAAATCTGTCTTAATAAAATAACCACCTTTCTTAAGGGCTAATAGCCCTATAGTTGCATATTTACTAAAATAAGTTCACTTGGACCTTTCTTTCAACTACGATAATTGTGTCATGATGCATTGCTCCATGAGCAATATTCATACCCTCAATAATTTCAAAACCTCTAGATTTACCTATTCCATTAGAGTTATATCCACATGTAATGCAAACTCCCCCGGGTCTTAAAACTCTCATGATTTCGTTCTTTATTTTCGTCCAGTATGTATTTTGAGTATCTTCCCAGTTCACTGTACGACCAAGTTTGTTATAGCATTCCTTTACTTGTCTAGAAGTAAATGGTGGATCAAACAACACTATATCAGCTGAGTTAGAAGGTAAATCCTTAAGGAAGTCTGATGCTTCAAGATGGTATTCTGCCTTTGTAGTTGGATCAATATCATTTGTTAAATCTGCTAAGTTACAATTTCTAGCAAACGGATCCACAACAAGTTCAGGATTTTCTTGATGAAAGTACTTGTAAAACAGATTTTTAAGTGGCTTCATTGAAAAAGTATCTTTTGATACAAAGCAGTATTCTCTAGTCCATTGCATCATTACTCCTTTCTAAGGGCTAATAGCCCTATAGTTGCATACTATCTATTTAAATATAACAATCATACTTGGAAATGGAGCAGGATCTTGTGGTTGATCATTATCATCCCAAAATTTTATACGACCGCGTAAAAAACGAATCTCAGCATTTCCATAAATGAAATCATGAAAATAGCTTGTATCAGTTCTTGATGGAATAAGCATAACAACCAAAGTATCATCCTTTAAACTTTCTTCATAACATTTTTGAACCCATTTACCAATTTCTCTACCATAAGGTGGATTAACAAAAACATTATGACCTTTCCAATCCTGTAATAACCCATCATCTAAAACAGTAAAATAATTATCACATTTAAAATTATCATCATCAGCACAAGGGTCTAAAGTAAAATCAAACTCTCGATTCAATTCATTAAAAAAAGGTAATGGAGTTCTCCAATCCATCTTTTTACTACTCAATAAACTTGAATTCATATTATTCCTTTCCTTAAGGGCTAATAGCCCTATATTTAATCATTAAGTGATTTACATTTCATTGACATATAACGAAATAAAGCAATATAAACCGCTTCATCATCTGATAATTCTTTACCTAACTCTAAAGAAATACTTTCTTGAATAGACTTAACCATATCAATACCATCAACAGGTAACTTTAAAACAATTTTCATTAAATGCCTATGACAGCAATCAATACAGTTACCTGGACAATATTCTTTAAAAATTGGACATTCAACCATAAATACCTACTTTCTATACACGAAACAGTTATTTCACGAATAATAAACTATTTTACATACATAGGTTCACATACATGAACAGCATGTTTACCCATACTTTGACAGTTACTCATCTTAATATTATGCTTTGGCTTATAGCCTATTAACTTAAGATACTCAATAAATTGATCTGCTTCTTTCCATGAATCTAAAATAACTGAATGCCAACATTCTAAATATTCTTGATAAACTTCTTTCATATTCATAATTTACCTACCTTCTATAACCACGTTGAACACTTAAATCAGTTACCAACCATGTCCATTCAGACACAAACTCATTAACATCAAAAGTCTTATTATACAAATTGATATTTCGGATAGCTTCTATCCTCTGTTCAGCAGATAAATCACTATAATTCATTTCAACTTGTAAACTTTCTTCTACTGATTGCTTAGCCCATGCCCTCAAATACTTATAATCCATAACACAACCGCCTTTCAATATTTATTAACTACCTTATAAATACATTATACTCTAATCTTAATGTATATTCCATTGACATTATACATGAATTTTAATGTATGTTTTTGGCTATTGTGTACATTTTTTTTAATGTATATTTGTGCTATGATAATTTCCAGGAGGTTACTATGCTAAAATATAAAATTGATGTACTTGAAGAACTAAAAGCCTTAGGATATACAACCTACAGACTTAGAAAAGAAAACATTCTTTCAGAAACAACATTACAAAAGTTTCGAAAAAACGAGCCTATCAGCTGGAAAAACATTGATACTTTATGTGATTTACTCAATTGCCAGCCAAGCGACATATTAATCCATGAAAGAGATTCTTAGAATCTCTTTTTTTTAATAGTATCTTATACTTGCCAACAAACGATCTATAGGCATCATTTCAACTTTAGCTAACTTATAACTACTAGCGGCTTGATAGTAACCCTTTGTAGTATCTAAGGACTGATGACCAGCAAGTTGTTGAACCATAAAAGCGTCCCGGGACTCCATACATAATCTAGTGATATAAGTATGTCTAAAAAGGTGGACAGTACCTCTTTTAATCCCTTGACCTTTAACATTATGTTTTACATAAGCAGTCAAAGAAGCCCTTGTAATCGGTTCACCTTCACGCCCAATAAATAGATAATCATCATTTTTGGGTTCGGCAGCCATGACCCTTTTTTGTAAATAGTGATCATACAACTTTAAAGTAGCGGTACATATAGGTACTTTTCTATCCATACGTCCTTTTGAACCACGAACTTTAATATACTTATGTGATATATTAATATCATCAATTCTTATATCACAAACTTCACTAGCCCTAATTCCTGTATTAATCAAAAGAGCAAATATTAATCTTTTCATTCTGGCATATCGACTATGACCGTTAATACTTGCAAATATCAATTCTATTTCATCATCTAAATAAATATCCTTGCTATAACTATAACCCTTTAAAGGCGGTATTTTCTTAGTTATATCTTTCTCCAACAAATCACTATCATATAGATATTTAACAAAGACTTTTACATGCCTATAATAAGTTTTTACCGTATTAACACTAATATCTTTCTTCCTCTGGGCTATGATAAATGATTGTAGATCAGCAAAGTTTAAATCATTAACTTCTTTATCACTAACCAAAGGAATAAACAAATTGTTAAGGATATCGGTATACGTTTTAATCGTACTTTCTTTTACTCCAATCATATCCTTTTCAGTTACGAATAAATCCAGCGCTTCACTAATTTTCATCGTTCGACATCTCACTTTCTAAACGGTTTATTAACTTCATTTGTTTACTTACAATATCAAAAGGCACGTTATTTTCTTCCATCAGCTTAAGCAGACGTTTAGCCCTTTCAACAGGAAACTTAGTTTTTCTATTTTCCTTACCAGGTATATTAGCTTTCATCCTTGTAATGATATCTAAATTTTCAACACCTCTTTGGGCTAAAACTTTCTTCTTATTCTTGACCTCATTTTCAAAAGTACTAACTTTTTTTTCTTTCAGATATTCCGATATAACATACCTTAAATAATCGATTGAATCATCCATATCATCAAGATTAAGAACAGCTGATATACTAGTTATGTATCCTGATATTGCTGGAATATATTTATTTGAATCGACAATACGTTGTCTATACCTGGATATAAAACCATTAAACTCAAAATCCTTATAAGCGGATTGAATATCAATCCATTCTGGTCTTATATCATGCCTAGACTTATTTGAATCTTTACCGGGGATTCTCCATGTTAACCAATTCCCTGTTAAATAGATCCAAATAGAATGAATATTAGCACTTAAATCCTCATAGGATTCAACACCTAATTCTTTCAACATACCACGTTTTAACTCAAACTCTATATTCCAAACTTTCAATGGATCTAGTCCATTTTCCATCCATATATCAAAAAACCATTCGCCATCTTTATCACGAAGTATTTTTTTTGATTTATTATAAATCCTACAGTAGCACTTTTTCGTTTTACGTGAACCAAAATAGAGAGTCTCTAAAACTCTATTAAATCGAATAGCCTGGTCTGTTTTATGTCTACCAACAAAATTATCCCAATCAGACACTTCTAAGTCTATTCCATCAGTGTGACAAGCAAAGTCAACACGTCCAACTTTAGTTGTACCGAAATCATTGAAATTATCACGAATAAATCTAGCTACATACTGATAAGCTAATTGTCCTTGCTCCCATAACAACTTAGCCTTAAAACGAACCCTAATCGGGTAAAAATCATCAATGGTACTTCTAAATTTTGCTATATTCAACTCCATATCATCATTATGTAGAATATAAGCATATCCATGCTTACCAGCATGCAATACCTCAAAATCAATACCACCGATTTCAATAAATGACTTATGATCTTCTCCTTTATACATTGAATCACGTTTTTCATTCTTACATTCTTCAAGGAGATCTAAATATGACTCTATACTAGACTCATAATCATAAACGTCAAAACCAATTTCCAAAGTATCAATGTTTACTATCGTATTCATATCATATAAGCACCTCACATTATTAAATTATTAGGTCCAGAGGACACCCCCTAAAAATACATAAATCCTTAACAAACGCTGATATTATCAGCATTCTTTGATTATTCTTGTATTTTGCACCCCCCCTATTAGTAGGGCGGGGGGTTAAGCTTCGCCAAAACTATCTTTTCATCAATCCCAAGCATCTTTAAAAGATAAACAATGGTAGAAAGTAAGCCAGCAAGCTAAAAACAAAGCAACACAAAACCCTATATCTCTAAACGCTAATGATTACCATGAATCTTAGCCGAACCACACCGTAGCTCTAGAAGAATTGTCTAGACCTCCAGCGCTGATAGTTACCTTGTAGAAAAGCAAAACCTATTGATACTGATGGATAAGGTCAGTTTAACTAAGAATCCCTAGAGCCTTAGCGCCTTAATCAATGTTGATAAGCCGATGGATAAGCCCATGGACATACCGTTGACAAGTCTAAAAACGCTAACGCAACGACTTGACAACAGCATGCCCAGACCTTAACCACACCTTAACAACAATGATTAAATCACCAATGCCAAGGGCTTCTAAGTCCAACCGACTTAACCACAGTACCAACAGGTACTAATCTTTATAGCTATAAAGTCCTTTTTTTTCTTAACAAACAAAACCGAGAATCTTTTTCTCTTTCTCCCGAATCAGATATTCTTGAGATCGGCAATTCTCTTTTTTTCCTTTTCGTAGAACTCTTTCAGAGCCAACGCTACAATGTCCTTTTTTTTCATATTCAGCGCTGAAGGTCTAGACAATTCTTCTAGAGCTTGCCCTAAATATTCAGGAATCATTGCATTTAACCGATATAAACCCAGGCTTTTATATTCCTCTGCTTTCATCTGCTTTACCTCACTTTCTTTAACCATTATTTATATTTCCATTAATTCTTTGAATTAAACCCACCTGACCGATTATTACACTTAAACGTTACATAATTGCCAATGAAATATTATACTATATATAATCTCCCCCACAGGACAAAGCCTACGCTTTTTGTCCTGTTGGGGAGAGAGGGGGATAGGTTTCGCCCAAATTGCCACGCGGAATAATTTGCCAAACAACAACCTCGGTCTATCCCCATTTTTATATTAATTAATCTATATACTTTAATAATTGTGGATACTTATCTTTATAATACATAACTACTTTATCCTTAAACTTATCCATAGACCAATCAAACTCGAGAGGAACAAATTCGTGATCATACTTAGAGTCTTTATAGAGATCAGGACACTTTTTTAGGGTAAAATCATTTTGCGTTAATTGCTCAACATCAATAGATCTATAATATATATGCTTAGAATCAGACTTTACAAATATACTATACTTCATCTGGTTTCTAATACGGTTAAACACCATACCGAAATCTATTGTGGTAAACAAAAATACTACATTCTGCTTACCTATTGTGTTGATAAAAATAGAGATATCCTTAAGCTTTTTCCAATCGTTGGCATCAGCACCGTTATAGATTTCATCTATAAACAATACTTTCGGTTCAAAGTTAAAGGGAAAATCATTAAGGGAATTAATGAATATCCAATTAGGATCATCAACTATAATATTCGCATAAACTTTTAAGCCGAAATTCTTAGCCAAATTTTGGGCTATACTGTACATTAGAAAGGTTTTTCCTGACCTTTGAAAACCTTGTGCACCTATGATTGTACCAGCCATGTTTTACCCCCTTTGTTGTTCATCTACGTGGGATACTTGTGGCTTAACTCTACCCATCATATCTTCAAGGGTATAAGCCTTTAACAATCCTTTAGCTGTACCAGTCTGGAAGAAACCTAAATTCTTATTCTTAGACTGCATCATTTCTATTTGTTTAATAAATTCCCGAACATGATCTAAATCGTAGATTTCAGCATAATACATGTAAGCTACCATGATATTAAGCTGTTCTTGTTTAAACGTGGGAATTATGTTATATACTTCTTTAACCGCACTTGATGAGTCACCACCAGCAAAGAACTCATCAAACATTTTACTTAAATCTAATTGCATCAGCCCGTACAACTCTGTAACAAAACTAGAATCATAAGAATATACATAGGCAAGAGATATATATATCCTGTATCTCTTTTAAATAACTTATGTGCTGGTATTTTCATAAAGTTTTTAGCATCAACCAAAACCTTTAAATCAACATTCGTTATATTAACAACCTTTGCATTACCAAATTGTTTAAACATATCTTCCGTTAACTCTGCTGCTGTAGCAGATTTTAACTTATTCAATGAAGTCTTAATAATAACTTCATTATCAGTAATAAGAACGTATCTCACAAAATCACCTCTAATATTTCCGATTATCTATATCACCAGCTACATTTATAATGCCTGACAAAGCATATACAACAAACATACAAGCGATAACAATACTATAATCTAAAATCATACTACTTACCCAACTTTCCAAACTTTCCAAATTTTACACCATCAAAAGCCGACTTAGTGAAGGATACTAATTTAGCGCCAAGAGCAACAACCGCATCAATTACCATTAAACCAGCAAACAAAACAATAGCGAAAGACGTAACTTCTATAATCACATTATCCATTATTTGACCTTACCTCTTTTCATTAAAATAGCGGTTAACATAGTTACCATAACACCAAGCTGAACTAAACCAATTGCTACTAAATACTGTAAATAAATTTCTTGCATACTCATTTCCTTTCATTTAGCAAAAGAGGATATCACTTAGTAGTGATACCCTCTAATTCATCAAGATTAATTAAATGCAGATTTCAAAGCACGTATAATGATGAATGCCAAAGATACACCAAGAGTGATATAAAGAACTGGCATCATTACGTCAAGGATCATTTGAGTCCAACTAAACATTTCTGTCATGTTGAAATTCAATTGTAATGTTGTTGGTTCTTCACAGTAACCAGGAGTTGTACCAAGAACAATCAGTAAAGCGAAAGTAAAAGCAACCGCTAAATCTTTCCCTTTAAGTAACTTGCCCCAGAAACCTTTCATGATACCAGTTTCTTTTCCAGCTAATTTTTTGCTGTTAGTGTCTTTCATCTTCTTACCTCCGTAAAGACAGTTTTTTTATATTTAATTCGCGAAATTAAATAACATATTTATTTAAAAAGTTTTCCACCAGCTATCTTACCAACTATATCACCAGAGCCGAAGAAAACATTTTTAATGAAATTAATAATTGCAAGTATTAATTTATACACCATAAAGCCAGCACCAGCAATTATAATCAAATAGGTATACATAAACAAAGCTTCACCAGCAAGATACCTATAAGCACCTATAAAAGTCACTAAACTAACACCGTCAAAAGTATTACCGGCGGAGATCTGATCTATCATATCTTGCATAACTATATTCTGGTCAACAAGCATAGAATGAAATTCATAAATAGATGTAAAAGCAGTTATCAGAGCATTTACAAAATCATCCCATATGTCAGCAACTACGTTACCAAAAGTATTAAAGAATTGTTTAGCTGTATCCATCATATCCGATATACTCATAATTCGACCTCTTATGTTACTCTAAACGTGTCTAAATGACGTTTTAGAGTCTTTAGTAATAAAAACGTAAAGACAAATGTTACAATCCATGTAAGAAGTTCATGTATAGACAAATTGAAACTTCCTAAGGTTATCTGCTTAGTTCTATCTATAGCTTCTATAGTATCAGCAGTAAATAATACCGTTGAAACAGGAATCTTAAATATTAAGCCAACAATGACAAAACCTTTAATAAACAAAAGTAATATTTCTATAAGTATCAATACTAACAATGCAAGCAGATTAGGTATAGAAGGAGCATTAAAGCCTGATGTTGGCTTTTGTTGTGGATCGTCTTCGAAAGCAATACTATTAGTTTCAACTAAAGTTTCAATCCAATTCAATATCTTTTGACCTACATTCAGATTCTCTTTCGCAACGTCCAATTCCGTTGTCTCACCAGCTTCTCCAACCGTTGGCAAATCCACGCCAGGTATTACACCAGGAGTAGGATATAAATTTTCGTTTTCGTCTTCCTCAAAAGGTACATCAACAGGAGTACCAATAACAGAATTTATTGCACCGTCATTATTTACAGGAACATCAAGAGGATAGTAATCCGCTGATGTATTAGCAGAGGTTATCAATTGACCTACAGGATTATCATTATAAAACGCTGGGAAGTTAGTATATAAATTAATCCAATCAGCAGAACTAATAGAAGCATAACTTACATAATTCGTACTACTATTAGTCACAAGTGCATTCCATTCACCAGTATCTAAACTACGTACAGCCCGATAGCCATAAATTCCATAAACCTTAACAGCTAAGTTAGAATCAGATATATCGAAAGGCATACTAGACAATACTATAATGTCATATGAAGCAGTTTCAAATATTGCATAGTATTCCCAACCATAAGTATCAACCATTCCATTAGCATACTCAATAGCATCCATTATATTTTGACCAGCTTCAAATGATGATGAACCAACATTCCCACTTTCAACCTGGTATTCAGACCAAACCTTAGAATAATAATTTACCCAGTCTTCACCAAATTCATGCATTAGTTGTTGATACTCATAAGGAAAATGACTAAACGCTTCCTCTAACGTATCATAAAATCGATAAACATAATAATATTGATTAGTTGCAGTTGACCAAGTTGGTTCTAAGACCTTGTATTCTCCATCAGGATAGGTACCGACATATTCAACAGAGTTAAAATACCAATCCATAAAGTCTTCTTTCTGCTGATCTACAGTATTCTCACCTGTAACCAAGTCATAAGCCATATTACCTTCAGATAAATCTAAATCATCAGGATTCAAATCTACAGTGGTATCAGTCTCACCAGTAATCAAGTCTACTACCATGACACCACCAGCAATCAGAATAAGCTTTTTATTATCATTTATGAATTGCCCTATATCCGTCAATTCAATCTCACCAGCTACATAACCAGCTTCTATCATTTCATCAATGAAAGCCTGACCAGCAACCGAAATAACAATAGATAATAGAAGATCATAAAGCAATTCGCCAACCACCAATTCTAAACCAGTTGCTTCAACTTGCACATTTGAAACCTGATAAGATAATGAAATTGTCATAACCAAGGCTAAAACTATAGCTATCTTTCTCATAAGACCACCTGACTAATAATAAACAACAATAATAAGTGTGCTGGATAGTAAACATACATATCAAACTTTCTTAACTTCCTACCTCTTTTACCGTTATAAGCTGCCAAAATCAAAACACTAAAGATACTAAAGGCTTGAATAATGCCATATACAGGCAAGTAGCTTATATTAAGCAAGAGCAAAAGAGCGGACAATACGAAAGGATTCTTCTTAACATCAGAAACGTAAAATATCACTATCGTTAAAATACCATATAAGCCATAATCTACATTCATTACTAATGCCATAGCCAAAATAACAAACATTTGAAGTATTAATAAGTACCATGGAGACTTCTTTTGTTCTACTAGCTGAATCAACTTCATAGCCACTAATCCAAGCGCCAGAGTAAACATAATATTTTGTCTGTTATTCAATGAGAAACTACCATGAAATGTTAAATCATATATAATTTCTGAAATGAAACCAAAAGCCAATATTCTGATTAGGTAATTTGTAAAGCTTCTAGTATGCTTAAAGCCCTCTACCAAGAGAAAGGCAAACAATGGGAAGGACAAGCGACCAATAACCCTTAAAACGATTATTTGAGGGAACAAGACTGCCCCTACATGATCTACAGTCATTAATATCAAAGCTATTAATTTCAATTTATTACTTGTCATTACTCCACCTCATACCATGGAACACATTCTAAAGAAATATACCATTATGATGAATATCATCAAGAACTTTACAAAGCCTATCATCCTATCACCTAGTTTCTGAAATACATGATAGGGATCTGACCCCCTACCATGCTAATGCATCTAAAATGCAATGTGAGATGCGTCTATATAAAATAGTAAACGCCGTTACATAATCTCTTTAGCATACATGCCGACATTACCGTTCATCTGGTAAGTCCCTACAGTACACTTAAGTTTTGCTGAAGCACCTTCTTTACACTGGTCGTAAGTAGCATCTTCAACAGTTATATCAACAAGGTTTTTTACACCTTTTTGGTACAAACGAATCTTTTTCTTAGTCTCACCTTCAAATGTTGAAAGTATTTTTTCCATTACAGTTCCTTCTACAATTACATTCATTTCCTTAAATCTCCAATCTTCCTAAACTAAAGTTTGGCTGAATATCATCAGCAGTTAGCACCTCACATTTATCATAATGATCATGAATCATTTTATGATTGTTACGATTAGACCCCATCAAGAGATCATGAAAAAGGACTTCCCTTTTTTTAAGCAGCTGGTCTAAAAAATAATTCATCCGCTTAAGTTTTCCATTATCTACAAGTTCCTTTTCATTCAAAGAAGCTTTTAATACATCAGTATCGAGAAGCATTCTATTAACATGTAAATAATCGTCGACCATGTACATCCGAATGTAATCAAGACCAGTCTTTCCAATGGCATAAACCAAAGTTGCTACGTCCTTACTGTTTTCAGTTAAAAGCTGGTGTCCTACAAGGATATAATCACGTCCGATATAACCAGAGTTATAAAGGCTTAATTCAATGGCTTCAACTAAAAACGGTTTTTTGTGTAATATCTTGTCCATTTTTGCACCTCACACGCACATTTTTTAATTGTGTTCGATATGGTGAACTGTTATAATTAAAAGTTAGAAGATATTTTAATCATTAGTTCAACATGTCGAACTGTTGAGTCTTATTATAGTTCAACATTTCGCACCTGTCAAGCACATTTTTTCAATATGTCGAACGAGGTACGAATAATGGAAATTTACGAACGCATCAAATTAAAGATGAAAGAGAAAAAAATTTCTCAATCATCCCTGTCAAAAACTTGTAATATAGCAAAATCCAGTATGTCTGGCTATATAAATGGCAAAAACATCCCAAGTCCAAATACTATTGGATTAATCGCAAAAGCACTTGACACAACAACCGATTATTTAATTTATGGTAAAAATGACTTAGACGAAGATTTTGACAAAGACCTAAATATTATAATCGAAACTTACAAAAGATTAGACCTAAAGAACAAAAAACATGCAGTGGAAGATATTAAATATCTTCTCAGGAAACAAAAAATCGAAAACATGTAAACTTAGAGGAGAGTATAACATGGCTGCAGAAACACAGAAAAACTTTAGAAAACAAATGGATTCGCTTAAAAATCATCCTGGAATGAGATATCATGAACCATACCATGGAGGAATAAGAAAAGAAAAAATCACTAAAATTAACATCAAGTACCTATTGATCATCATCGTAATAATCATGTTTTTTCTTAATCCAAACGAACGAGATTTAGCTAATCTATATTTTAATTCAGATTACGTACAAGAACACAATAGATCTAGCATTTTTGGTCTATCCTACGAAAACATTTTAAAAGAAGTTTATTCACATTATCACAGAGAAAATTATTTTATAATCAGCGTTTACAGAAGTAAATCAGAATATAACGAATATCTTGTTGGACTATTAGGATTATTTATAGACCCACAACAAAGAAAAATACTAACGATTAAAAATGTAGCTAAATAATAATAAAAGAGGTTTATACCTCTTTTATTTTTCTCATGATTTCATTTAACATAGCAGAATAAAACTCCCTGTTTTCAATAGCTTCATCCAACAAAAGCACATTCTGCAATAACCTTAATTGATAAGTTACCTGTTTTTTAACCTTAGTCTTAGACATTATTTCTTTTCCTCCTCACAAAACATATAAATGCCAATAATTATAGTACCACAGCACTATATCACGGTCAATTTACGAATTATGTTCATATTTGGAGTCTTGTCATTATATTTTTAACTTATGCGTTAATACCGCACATTTTCTTAAATGAGACTAAGGATCTTGTGGCCGGATTGGCTGTGAGGGTTCGAGTCCCTCCGACTGCACGAAGACGATACTTACGTATCGTCTTTTTTCTTACCCTTTTCCCCATATCCATCACCCACACCCAAACACTGCGTCTTCCAATCACTAGCCGAAAAGGGTGGCATAGTAGGTGCAATGGGAACTCAGGTCCTGACAGAGAATGGGTACATATTTCTGAAGTTCACTTTAGTAATATGTGCCCATTCTCTGTTAGGAGATGTACTCCCAAAACCTACTATGCCACCCTTTTCGTTTATATAGTGATTGCAAGTTCCAAAGTCTTAGTTAACAAATTCTCCAATAACCCGAATCAGCAAATCATTCAATTGCTCCACCTGATATTGTCCAATGGTCGGTTCAATATGATCACCGCCGATTCCGGAATGGTCTGTTAGGAAAATATATGTTCCATTGGTTTTTGTCTCCATAAATCTCAAGAGAAACTCAGTTTCTTTATCAATGCCGGAGGAAGCAATCGGTATGATTCTGATTCCTGATTCAACTGCAGCAGTAGTTACTTTATGAAGACGGTCAATATTATCGTAAGTGTGATGCGGAGGTGCATCTAAGACTAGGAATAATAGTTTTGCCCCTGCATCATCAGACCATTGGTGGGAATAGATTGCATCTTCAAGGGCTAATACGACAGCCTCTTCAAAATCTCCACCACCATTGGCACTTTGATTTTCTATTTGTTTGACCACGTCATCAAGATTGCCGGTAAAGTAAAAGGATCGAACCACATACTCGTCACCAATATCTCTGTAGAAGTTGGCACTTAGGCGAATATTCAGATTGTTTACATTTCTGCGTTCGACTTCCTGGATGACATACTGCAGCTCTGATTTTAGGTATTCAAGCTCGTCGCTCATGGAACCGGTTGTATCTATCATCAACATAAGTTCAAGGTCTTCTACAGGCTTATATAGGGCTTCTTGAAGGGTTATTTTATTAACTCCCTGCTGTCTGGCTAATTGGAAACTGTATGTCAGACCGTCATAACTGACTTCAGCCTGGGTAATAGATCCTTGATTAAATAAATTCAGGTATGGGTAAAGGGCTACATAACCTCTATTATTTGTTTTACCCTGATAGATAATATTGTCCTGATCATTCATGAGGGATATTCTTGCCCCAATTAATGGCTGGTCATTGGAGTTGACGACTTCGAATTCAAACCGTTCCCAATTAACAAAATCCCAGTGTTCTTTCATTCGGTACCAGTTATTATTGGAAAGTATATCCATAAAAAAATCAAAATGCTCGTTATCATTCCACTCACCTGCTGTTAGTTGGCCTGCTTGTGGTTTGTATGTTTCTTTTTCCGGTTCTAGGATAATCAAGTCTCTGCCTTCATCAATAGTTGTGTAGGCAGATTCACCTTCCTCAACAAGTCCATCTGACCTGTCATCTCCTACAGTTACTGACACTTCAGACTCACCGCTAATATGTATACTAACACTTTCAGATGCTGTTCCATCACTTGAAGCACTTGCTTTAGATGATAGCCCGTCTGATTCGCCAGCACCGGAAACACCATAGTCTGTATCATAGGAAACATCAGAACTTGATTCTCTTGACTCCTCAGTGGTTGCCTCATAGGAAACCTCAGATTCCTTAACGTCTGTTGAGACCATATCCTTATTCCTGTCAGTGGCAGTTTCCTTGGAACCGCACCCGGCCATGGTCATAACCATAATCACGATAACTATCCATATTATTTTCTTCATTGTGTACCTCCTTCTTCATTGCTTTACACTTTTTATAACATTAAGACGATAGAAGAATAGAAAAGGTTCCACAAATCAGATGATGACTTTAATTTGTTACATCGCTAAACTTTAAAATCTTTTAACCACATATGAACAGTTAGTTAATAATCACTAACTATATATATTCATGTAAGATTTTCGTGTATAATAGACCTAAGGATGTGATAATATGTTTCCATTAAAGACATTGGGACAAAAAGAAGATCCCTATAACCAGCAGATTCTACAGCGTATAGAGACGGGTTTTAATAAGGTATTACCTTATGCAGCCGTTACCGCCTTTGTTTCATCAGTGGTTATCTACTTCACCGATATTCCACTGGCTTTTATGATTGTCGACTTTTTGGTTGCCTTAATATTCATGTTGTTAACTGCCTTCAGTCAAAAAATCGATATACGTGCAAAAATCATTATTATGATTGCTGCCGCCTGCTTCATCGGAGTTTTTTCCTTTCTTGATGGAGCCTTAAACAGTGCCTTTATTACCTTGATATTATTGGCAAATATTGTAACAGTCATGTTTTTAGACCATAGATCAAGCACTATTTTTTCTTTTGGCTCCGCTTTTGTTTTTGGCGGCTTAATAATTGTGTCTAGAATCATTGATATAGGTGCAATATCACAGGTAAAACTGGCCTATTTTATCGTTCATTATGTAGTCTTTATACTTTACCTGATTATTCTTCACGTATCCGTTTATTCCATCAGAAGTTATTTAACAGATAATCTTCATGAATTGGAAGAGAGTATGGTTCAGGCTAATAAACTGGCCTATTACGACCAATTAACAGGCCTCCCTAATGCCTATAAATTCAAAAAGGACCTCCAGGAAATCATTGGACATCATGGTTTTCTTCTCATGTTCAACCTTAAAAACTTAAGTACCATAAATTCTATCTATGGCGAAAATACCGGCGACCAGGTCCTTAAGGTCATGGTCAAAACCATCCTTTCTCTGACACCAGAAAAAAGATATATGGCTCGTATAAACGGTAATGAATTTGTCTATTGGATTAATGAGGAAAAAGAGGAGATTCTGCTATCAGAATTAAACTTACTAACCTCAAAATTCTACACTACATTTCATGTTCCTAAAATGAACAAGAAGCTTGAGTTTACCATTTCCTATACTGATTTGAATAATAGGTCCATGTCACTGGCAGAATGTTATCATCAGGGGATTATAGCCTTGAGTTTTGCTAAACGGAATAATTTATCCAGAGTTATTAAATATAATGATGAAATAAACAGTCAGATCATCTTCGAAGAAAATATCAAAGATAATCTGGAGTCTGCTATGAGACGTAAAGAAATCACCCTCCATTACCAGCCAAAAGTGGATACTGCTTTCGATAGAATTGTTGGAGTAGAAGCTCTTGCAAGATGGAATTCACCCATAATGGGGAATATTTCTCCTGCTCATTTTATCAAGGTTATTGATCAGGCAAACATGTCTGTTATTTTTGGAGAATATATTATTGACTGTGCCCTTTTTGACTATCCCAACATCTGCAAAAAATATGGAGACAATATATCACTCTCCATCAATATTTCCCCAAAGCATTTGGTTGACCAGAATTTTGTTGATTATCTATTGAGGCGCATCCGCCATCATCAGGTCCCCTACAGCCATGTTGTCCTTGAAATCACCGAAGATATTATGATTCAGGATATTGAGTTAGTCCGTGATATCTTCCACACCTTGCGAAATAGAGGGATTGAAATTTCCCTTGACGACTTTGGTTCCGGCTACTCATCCCTGAATTATCTTACCACCTTGGAACTTAGTGAGCTCAAAATAGACAAATCCTTTATTGATCAGATTGACGGCAACTATCGAATATCCATTATGTTGGAAAATATTATCAACCTATCTAACCAATACGGCCTAAGAGTTGTATCTGAAGGAGTTGAAACTGCTGAACAAAAAGAAAAGCTTGTACAACTCGGATGCCGAATTATACAAGGCTATTATTATTACAAACCTGAAGCTTTATAGTTTTAGATCACTCGTGTTCCAGGTCATCTTGAGTTATGGTTAAATAATCAATCATCTGATTCATCCGAATCCTGTACTCTAAATAGTTGTCCAAAGTTGACAGTGTCTCATTTTTAACTTCTGACTGAACCGGTATATAAACACCACTCAAGAAGATTCCCTGATCAGGTAATCCAAAAGTATCTATACCATTGTGTTTATCTTCATCAGGAACATTCATGTAAGAATCCGAAGTCTGATTCAGCATACCTGCTACATCGATAACACCAACAGCATTAAACCACGACCACCCTTCTTCCTCCATGACACGACTCACTCCAGCCCCTTCCTGGCTCGATTCAGAATCATGAGCATAAACTTCCTGGTGTAATTGTATCAAACTCATACCTGATTGCTGAAATAAAACAAGACTGACCACAGTCAGAATCAAAGCGGCAGTCAATGTAAACGACAATATAACTTTCATACCTCTCTCCCTTATTATTAAATTTTTCCCTCAAAAAAAGTATAGCATAGGTATTTAAGACTATCAATATATTTGTATAAAAATCTATTCACTAAAAGGCAGCCCTTCAACGACCATTTTGGTCTTTGACCGACTGCCTTAATTTTATCATTTAAACGACTGGAATTGTGCTAGACCTATCACCAAGGCTTCATATGTCGCTTATGCCGCTGGCACAAGAATCTCTTCCAATGAACTTGAGGATTCTGATATATCTTTAATGCGGCCAGTTACTGCGCCAGCATCAGTTCCATTGGCGTTAATATAGTCAATCAACACTTCATCCACTGCTCCGAACTCAGCAACAACTTTCTTACCAACCAACATGGAATATCCATCTCCACCCGCAACTAAGTAATCATTGGTTGCCAGTGTATAAGTAGCTGCTTCATCAATCGCAACTCCATCAACCATAATGCTAACAACACGGCTGCCAGCTGCAAGACTGGAATCAAATTCCACCATCATACCACCAATATGTGGGAAAGCACCCTTGGCATCTGGATAGATGTCTATTCCATTTTCAATGGCTGCTATCATTTCTGCTCCGGTAAGCTCAATAACCCGTACGGTATTTCCATAAGGAAGTACAGTCAAGACCTCGCCTTTAGTAATGTCACCTACGTCGATAGATGCGCGGATTCCACCACCATTTTGAAGAGCAAAATCAGCTCCTGAAACATCCAATAAGGCTGCAGTGATGAGGTTACCAAGATTAGTTTCTCCTGTACGAACCTCTCCTCTTACACCTATAAGTTCAACATCAGTTGAAGCAACAACTTCTTCTTCTATGACGGCATTTTCAGCCTTGATTTCTTCAACTAAAGCAAGTACAGCAGCATCTTCAGCTATATCAGCTGACTGTGCTTTTGTAAACAATTTAGCTCCAACACTGAGTAGTTCATTATCCTTCAAGGACATTTCAACAACACCGACGTTGGCAGTTTTTGAACCTGTAGAAACAATGAGTGTACCATTAACCAATTCGCCGTTTGGATAGGTTGAATGACTGTGTCCATCGATAATTAAGTCAATACCGCTAACTGTATTTGCCAAGGTTGTCGATGTGTTGGCTGTTCCTTCATCACCAAGGTGAACAAGGGCAACAACAACGTCAGCCATAGGAGTAAGCGTTGTAACCATTTCCTCAGCAACTGTTGCTGGGTCTTCAAATGTTAAGCCTACTGAGTTGTCAGGATGGCTTAAGAATACTGTATCTGGAGTTAGAAGTCCAAAGAAGGCGACTTTTATTCCGTCAACTTCTTTTATAACGTATGGAGTCAAGAAATAGTCATCACCCATTTTAACATTTGCAGCTAAAATTGGAAAATCTGCTGCAGCTGCATTGGCAAGCAATGGGGCTTGTCCATAATCAAACTCATGATTACCTGTTGACATAACGTCATAACCTAAAGCATTCATGACTTTAATAGCATTAGCTCCTTCTGATAGGGTTACAAGATTAGCACCTTGTGTTGCATCACCTGCATCAACAACTAATGTTGCATCACTTGCAGCTCGATACATATCAAATACAGTTTTCATCTTGGCTGCACCCATACCATCATAAGCGCCTTCAATGAAGAATCCATGCATATCATTGGTATGAAGAATGGTTAATGTCTTATACTCTGATGAGAATAGACCATCTTTGATCAAATCATAAATATTAATAGATTCAACATTAGGAGTACGTCCGTCTTCACTGGTTGGAATGGTCAAGCTACCATCTTTCACCATTTGAAGGGCTTCATCTTTAAGTTCATGTTCAAACTCATTTCCAATAATCTTCCAGTTATTGTCAACAGATGGACTTGCTATACCTTCTTTTTCTTCATCGATGTATTTGATGATCAAATCACGGATACGGCCTGCATCCTGCATTTCTTCATAGGAATCGTAGTACTTGTCATCTTCAGTAACAAGTTCAAGTCCCAGAAGCGTACCAAAACGGTAGTTGTTAACAGCAAGTTTATAGGTCATGGCATCATCAATTTCACTGCCCTTAAGCATGAGATTTGTAATTCTTTCTCCAGCTGGTTGACTGATATCGATATCGTAGGTTACCCCAGCAAACATATCGTAGTTGTAACCACGTATATTCTCGTTGAAACTTACGGTTATATCGCCAGGTACATATGTATTGAAGTAGCTTGCTGACCACTCCATATAAGCCTTAAGATTGGCTCCTGTAATATTAACACCCATAAGTGTGTTTGGATACTTGTAAATATTGGCAACATCTTTTTTCTTGAAGTCACCGGCAACCAGATTCATATCATTCTTAAAGGTTGCAGCTGAACTGATTTCAGCACCTGTATAGAACAATTGAACCTCATTGATTAAGTCGATGAGTGCGGTGTCTTCTACTTGAGATGTAGGCATAGTGGTTACACTTGCTGCACCAGTTAAATAGTCAACACCTGTAATATAGTCAGCTGCAACTGTTCCAACAACAGTATTGGCATCTTCAATAGATGTGTCATGTACATATTTGAATGCATCCAGCATCTCTTGATCTGCTTCTACTCCTGAAGTCTCAATGTTTGAAGTCATAACGCTGGTAACCTGACCGGATTTTACAGTAATCTCCGCCTTGGAAACTGCCCAACCATAAGCACCTGGTTCAGCAAGTTTAACACCATTGACTTCCGCTTCACTAACTTTTGAGTGAGCATGTCCCATAAAGATAACATCAAACTCAGGGCAAGCCTCAGCAACTGCTGCTGCGCCATCATATCCATGTTCTCCATCTTGGCCTAAGTGGAAGGCACCAACAAGAACGTCGTATTTTCCTTCAAGGGCTGCAACAGCTTTTTCGGCTTCTTCTACAGTACCTGTAAAGTACAAACCATCAAAGTGTTCTGGAGCAGCTGCTTCCCATGTATCTACATGTGGTGGCAACAAACCAACGATTGCTATACGGACGCCATCTTTTTCAATGATAGTATAAGGTTCAACAAAGTAATCGTCATCTGCTGTATTTCTAATATTTGCAGCAAGCACTGAACCTTCAAAAGTAGCTATGTTGTTTTCAAGAAAATCTTTCTCGAAGTTAAATTCATGATTACCAATTGTCCATGTATCATAACCCAAAAGATTAAGGGCCTTGATCATTGGATGAACTGCATCATTATTAAATAATTCAGCACTGTTGTCCTGAACAGTGTCACCAAGGTCCATTAGTACAACATTATCACTGGCAGCTTTTTCAGCTTTGATAATGGTTGCGACCTTGGCAAGACCTGCATCTGCATCTGCGTCATCTATTGCATAATCATATGGATAAATCCGCCCGTGCAAATCTGAAGTCGCAAGTACCGTAATTGTTTTTTCTCCCATAGAAGCTAATTCTGCCTCACTCGGAATGCGAATCTTATCACCTGCATAAATCAGATGGGGATTATCCATCTCATTATATTCTGCTACATCCTCCCAGTCCAATCCATAAGACTGAGCAATTCTCCACAATACATCCCCTGCCTTAACAGTATATACGTCTTCTGCTGATACACTGAGTGGCATGATCATGGTAACTAACATGACCAAAGTTAATAAAATGCTTAACCGTTTCTTCAATGTTAAGTCCTCCTTCATAATATGATCCCTTACACTGATTTGTTAACAAATAGTACATAATTAAGTGTAGCACAACCATGATGACATAATAGGACACATTAACAGGATATGTTATTACATATTTTTGCCAATTTCCCTAAACGCCCTAAACACAAGGGTTCTCGCTATTTGGAATATTCACCAACCAGGACTAAATTACTATAGTCTTTTTGGCTATTTTACCAGTGTCAACCATACATGTCCCGGATTATGTATGGTTATATTCTCTTATTTTTATACATATCTTACGACTCATTTGTAACTATTTACCATCATTTCTTAACCTTGTCTTAACATGTATTGACATTTTTATTAACAGAGATTGGTTAGGGTGTCAAAAGGTTTTCTATGAAACTTCCTTTTGATCCTAACCAAGATTTTACCCAACAAAAAAAGACCAGACCATTCAGGGATAAGTCTCCCTATATGGTCTGGTCTATATGGTTGATTAAAGGCCTTCTTTTAGCTTCTGAAGGATATCCCCAAAATTTTCATAGGGAATGAAAGGATGATCATCTCTTCTCAGTAATTTAGCCAGCTCGTTCTTTGCAAAGATGACATCGGCTTGTAAAGCAGCCAAATAATCAGGCTCAGAGTCACCGGCAAAGTACATTTTCTTACACTGCTTGCGGAAATATTTGGCAACTTTTTCCTTGTCGATACCATAGACAGGTGAATAAAACTCCCCTGTCTCATCAGGCTCCATAATAAAGGTTCCATCTCTAAAAGTCCCTTTATTGGTAATCAGCTTTAGGTGCTGACAATTACGTTTTTCAAGGGCATCCTCAATGTAATAATCAAAACCTGCAGAAAGAATCATAAACTCTCCACCACGTTTTTCTATATAGCCGGAAACTTCCTCAAGTTTGGGATCAATTTCAACCTTGCTTAAGGCTTCAAGCCTTTCCACTTCACTAAATCTGTGCCAAGTAAAGATTCTATTCAAGAATTCGGTACCGATTTTATGGTCTTTTTTCCAATCGTAGTAATAGTCGATACCTTCCTGACCAATATAATCATCCAGCAAAATCCAATAGAAATCTTTTTTTGATAGGGTACCGTCAAAATCTGAGATAAAAATTGTCTCTTTCATTTTATTTCCCTTCTCGAGCGTGTTTCTTTGCTTCAAATACCTGCTTTAATTTTTCGTTGATATAATCATATCCCTTTTCACTATGAGGAATCATACATCCCGAACAATCCTTGATTCCCTTATATTCTTTTTGGTTACCACCACAGTCATCCAATAGATATAATGGACAATAACAAAACATGCAGTTAAATGTCTCAGGATTCTTGATTTCATGGCAGGGAAAATATTTGCAGTCCCGGTTACTGTAAAAACGATAGGAGTTATTCATTAGAGCCTTCTTTTATAGTCATCATACCCAAAGGATTTAATTAAGCGGGTTCCCGAATCATTCATTAAATAAATCGACGGAAGATTCACACCGTTAAAAGTATTGTTCTTGACCATGGTATAGTGGGCCATATCAGTAAAAATCAATTTGTCTCCCGGCTTAAGTGGTTCATCAAAGGAGTAGTCTCCGACAATATCTCCTGCAAGGCAGGTCATGCCGCCCAGTCGATAGGTATAAGCCTTTTCACCAGGCTTTCCTGAACCGATGATATGAGGTCTGTATGGCATCTCAATAACATCCGGCATATGGCAGGCAGCTGATGAATCAATGATTGCCAGTTCCATACCGTTTTCAAGGACATCAAGGACTGTTGTCACCAGAAAACCTGTATTAAGGGCAATCGCCTCACCTGGCTCCAAATAAACCTGAACATCATATTTATTTTGAATATGTTCAATAAGACCAACCAATCTTTCCACATCATAATCAGCCCTGGTTACATGATGTCCACCCCCAAAGTTAACCCATTTCAAACCGTAAAAATACTGTCCGAATTTTTCTTCAACCACTTCAAGGGTTCGTTCCAGCGTATCCGAGTTCTGTTCACACATAGTATGAAAATGCAGTCCATCAAGTTCTTTAACATCTCTGGCATTAATCCTGGAAGCAACCGTTCCAAGCCTTGATCCGATTGCACAAGGATCATAGATTTCAGTCTCTACTTCTGAATATTCCGGATTAAGTCGAATACCGGCTTCTACCCCTGCTGCCTTTACCTTGTCTTTAAAAAGATTAAACTGACTGACTGAATTAAATACAATATGGTCAGAAATTGACAGAATTTCATCGATTTCATCATGACGGTAGGCAGGTGCATAGATATGAACTTCCTTCTGCATATATTCAGCACCAAGCTTAGCCTCATTAAGAGATGAAGATGTCATGCCTGCCAGGTATTTACCGACAAGAGGAAATGTAGAATACATTGAGAATCCTTTTAAGGCTAGAAGGATCTTACATCCGGTTCTGTCCATAACTGACCCTAGTAACTGCAAATTCTTTTCCAACAAACGTTCATCCACAATATATGAAGGAGTCGTTACCGACTCCATCATAGCAATATCTTTTTTATTCATCATAAACACCTAATTAATCAACCAGGGTTGGATTAAATTCTTCAACCCATGGAAGCCCCTGCTTGTTAAGCTCATCCATAAATGGATCCGGATCAAACTCTTCTACATTATAAACACCTGGCTTAAGCCATTTGCCTTCAAGAAGCATTTTAGCTCCAATCATGGCTGGGACTCCAGTTGTATAGGAAATCGCCTGTGAGCCTACTTCATGGTAACATTCCTGGTGATCACAAACATTATAAACATAATATTTAACCGGCTTGCCGTCTTTAAGTCCCTGGTAGATACAGCCGATGTTTGTTTTTCCGACGGTTCTGGGTCCTAATGATGCAGGGTCAGGTAAAACAGCTTTCAAAAACTGTAAAGGTTGAATGTCGATACCATCAATAGTAATCGGTTCAATAGAGGTCATCCCAACGTTCTGAAGTACGTTCAAGTGAGTAATATACTTCTGTGAGAAGGTCATAAAGAAACGGATTCTCTTAATGCCTGGCATATTCACTGCCAAGGATTCCAATTCCTCGTGGTAAAGAAGATAAGCATCCTTTTGGCCCACCTGATCAAAATCGAAGACTCTTTTGATCTCAAGGGGCTCAGTTTCAACCCAGTCACCATTTTCCCAGTATCTTCCATTGGAAGTAATCTCACGAATATTGATTTCAGGATTGAAATTGGTTGCAAATGGATAACCGTGGTCTCCACCATTGGCATCTAAAATATCAATGTAATGTATTTCATCAAAATAATGCTTAAGTGCATAGGCACTAAAGACACCAGTTACACCCGGGTCAAAACCACAACCAAGGATGGCAGTAAGGCCAGCTTTTTCAAATTTTTCCTTGTAGGCCCATTGCCATTTATATTCAAACTTAGGTATCTCTGGCGGCTCATAATTGGCAGTATCCAAATAATGTACTCCCGTTTCCAAGCAGGCATCCATTATTGTCAAATCCTGGTATGGAAGAGCTACATTTATAACCATTTCCGGTTTAAAACTATTGATAAGGTCAACCAGTTCTTCAACACTGTCTGCGTCTACTTTGGCAGTATGAATAATAGTCTTTCCGCCATCCAACTCTTCTTTAAGTGCATCACATTTTGATTTTGTACGGCTGGCAATCATGATTTCCTCAAAAACATCAGGATTTTGGCAGCACTTGTGTACAACAACTCCGGCTACTCCGCCGGCACCAATAATTAAGACTTTTCCCATTTTTACCTCCTAGGTTCTATCGTTCGTAATAAGTATATCCACGGAGACCTATCTCATAGGAATCCAGTATCTCTTTTCTTTCTGATGGTGTTATCAATCCAGCCTTGACCGCCTCTTCAGCCGTCTTTCGGAATGATACACGCATATCTTTTGTATCAAACTCGACATAGGACAATACATCTTCAACAGTATCTCCTTCAATCTCTCCTACCACATCAAAACTTCCGTCCTGGTTAATCCGGATGCTGGCTACATTCGTATCTCCAAAAAGATTATGAAGATCACCTAAGGTCTCCTGATAGGCTCCAACCAAGAAAATACCGATGTAATAATCCTCATCCTGTTTCAAGTTATGAAGAGCAAGGGTATTCTTCTCATCATGAAGATCGATAAATTTATCAATATTCCCATCACAGTCACAAGTAATATCAGCTATAACTGTATTTCTGTCAGGTAATTCTGTCAATCGATGAATAGGCATGACAGGGAATAGCTGGTCAATAGCCCAGGAGTCAGGAATCGACTGAAATACAGAAAAATTACAGTAATATATATCTGCTATGGCTGCTTCAAGCTCTTCCAACTCACTCGGTACGAATTTAAGCTTATCCTTTTTCTCAACAATCTGATAAAGGGTATTCCAGAAAATCTTTTCTGATATTGATCTATCTCTAAGACTGATTCTGCCATGATTAAACATATCCCTTATTTGGTCCCTATAATAAAGGGCATCGTTATAACATTCCTGGAGATTCTTGATAGACAGACCCTTGTTGACTTCATGAAGATTCATAATGGGTTCAGCAATATTCTCAGGAAGACTTTCAGGGATTTCATGTTCCTCAAATTTGGCCACATCCAGAACATTAAAAATCAAAATAGAGTAATAGGCAACCAATGCCCTACCAGACTCCGTAACAATAATAGGATGTGGCAGCTCACTTTGATCCATAACATTCATAACAGCTTCAACAATATCACTGCAGTATTCCTCTGTGGAGTAATTAGATGAGGAAGTATAGTTGGTATTGGAACCGTCATAATCAACTGCCAGGCCTCCTCCTAAATCCAGGTAGCCCATTGGAGCGCCTTCTTTCATCAGTTCTGCATACACTCTGGCTGCTTCTCTTACTCCGGTTCTGATATCACGGATATTAGGTATCTGGGAACCCAGGTGGTAGTGAAGTAGCTTCAAGGTATGTAGCATATCCTCAGCCTTCAGCATATCTACAATCTCAATGATCTGGGACATATTAAGACCAAAGATACTTCTGTCTCCACCGGACTCCGTCCAGTGACCACCGGCTTTGGCTGACAATTTTATACGCACACCAATATTGGGCGTAATCCCTTGCACTTTTGCTCTTTTTACGATTATATCCAACTCACCAGGAATCTCAATAACAAAGAAAAGTTTAAAGCCCATCTTAATAGCGAAAAGACCAAGATCGATAAACTCTTCGTCCTTGTATCCATTACAGATAATACAGGCTTCCTTATCAGTCATTTCAGATAAGGCTGCAATCAATTCAGGTTTGGAACCTACTTCAAGCCCATGGTGATACTTTTGACCGAATCTTGCAACTTCTTGAACGACCTGCTGTTGCTGGTTGACCTTTATGGGATAAACTCCCTGATAAGTACCTTTATAGTCAAGGGTCTTCATTGCCTTTCTAAAGGATTCATTTAGAAAGGTAATCTGGGCATCTAGTAAATTTTCAAAGCGCAGCAGTACCGGCATATCCAGCCCACGTTCCTTAACACCTGATACGATATCCATCAGACTGACGCCTTCATGGTCTTTACTGAAAGGGTTCACGGTAACTTCTCCATCCTTACTGATTGAAAAATACCTTTTACCCCAATTCTTAATTCCATAAAGTTCTTCTGACTTAGCGATAGTCCACCTGGTTAGTGGATCGACTTTGTTATTATTTTTCATCTTCTACCTGCCTTTACATTAGCTGGCATCTGTCCAAGAATCAAAAGCTTTTAGCCGTTCGATAATAGGTAGATGCTGCGTACATTCTCGTTCACATAAACCGCATGCAATGCAATCACTGTGAGTTCCTTTATGTCCTACCAACATCCCCCAGCTGTATGCATTATTCATGAATCGTTTCATTTCATTATCATCTTTTCCAAAAATATGATGCTCATTATAAACCATCATAAAACTTGGTATCTTTATACCTACCGGACACTGGTCACAGTATCCACAGCCGGTACAGGCTTCGTTCATTTGTTCCCCAATCTTATCACCAATTGCCTTGATTTCCTCATCGGTATAAGGCTGAGATTCATCAGCAATACGACAGGCCATATCTATATGTTCCTTGGTGGTAAAGCCATTAAGGGCAACGGATATTTGGGGAGCTGAGATTACAAAACGAAGAGCAGCCTCGGTTGGGCTCTCGTCACCGGTAGCCAAAAACTGAAGCTCCTTTTCATGAGAGGGTATTGCACCACCGGCTAAGGGATTCATAGCTACGATGCCGTAACCATTCTCATATCCTGCTTTGACACCGTCCCAACGATAGGGAAAGTTCAATATATTGACGCCTAATAATATACCATCAACTTTACCCTCGTCAATGATTTTTTTTACTTCATTTCCTATTTGATGTGAAGACAAAACAATGTGGTCAATCAGGCCTTCTTCCTTAGCCTTTAAAAGGCCATCGTACTGACCTCCCGGCTTCATGGCAAGATTATAATGATCCATGTGTCTAATGCACCAAATATGATAGAAGTTAATTTTTTTGACACCCATTCTTTTAATGGATTTCTTCACTTGGTTATAGGCTTTTTCTGCTGTATCAAAAGTTGTTGGCATGCCTTTTGTAGACACATAAAAATCTCCCGGCATATTTTTAAAGGAATAACCAAAGATTTCCTCACTTTTATCGTTACAATATCCTGGCGCAGTATCGAAATAATTAATGCCCATTTTGTTGGCATACCGAACCAACTCGGCATTTTCTTCAATAGACTTGTTCATATCAAACCGCATGCCACCAAAGCCGACTACGGATACTTTCTTTCCTGTCTTTCCATATTCTGTGTACTTCATCCTGTATCCTTTCTGAATCATGTTATTTCTTAAAGTTTCTAACCACGTACTTATTTTATTTTATCATCTACTATTTCCATTCATCAAGTAAAACTTAAGAAAATAGAGGTCTAACAGGCATATGCCAGTTGTTTTATTGATTGACTTATCCTACAATAGAATAAGGAGGTGACTTATATGAAATATCTATGTTTAGTATGTGGCTACATTTATGATGAATCCATTGGTCAGCCTGATAAAGGTTATCCCCCAGGCACACCATTTGACCAACTGCCTAATGATTGGAAATGCCCCGTATGCACAGCTGACAAAACAGTTTTTGTTGTTAAACCGGAAGCAAATCAACCGGCGAAACCACAAGATCAAACTGAAACTCAACCCCTCATACCAGTTGAAGATGACCAAATGGTTTTCATTAACCCTTTTATCTGTTCCAATTTAGCGAAAAACTGCGAAAAACAGTTTCGTGCGGAAGAAATGGAGCTCTTCAACAACTTATCCAAATATCTTAAAAAACAGGCCATGGCAAATCTGGAACCGCCTGTCTCCATTGACAACTACTTGACCGATACGCTTGCTTCTGATCTGTCGAAAGGCTTTGCTGATGCCAAAATTCCTGCAACAGATTTCAATGACCGAGGTGCCAAACGGGCTCTCAAGTGGGCTGAAGCAGTTTCAAATATGGACAAACTGCTTTTGAACCCAGGCAGTGTAAAAGAAGATGACAAAGTTTTTGTCTGTGATATATGCGGATACGTTCATATTGGAAGTGATAAACCGTCTATCTGCCCGGTCTGTAAAGTCCCTAACCAAAAAATCTTCGAAATTGTAGGAGGTGTCTTATGAGAGCCGTAAGAAACATCACACTATGCACCAAAGACTGTCTCTGCCTACTAGTCTGCCCAACCGGTGCCACAGATACAGAAGACGGACAAATCGATGCAGGCAAATGTCTGGATGGATGTAGACTCTGTGTTGATGCCTGCCCTTCACATGCCATTTCATTACTTCCTTCACACTATCCCGAGCCAATTCCTACGAGTGATGAAGTAAGTCAAGGACTGATCAACATATCCCTTTCTAAAGCCAAACAGGCTCTTTATACTGAAGCCTTCAAAGATAAAACCGAAATCTTTGACAAAAACCTATTGGACGCTATAGCCAGGTCTAATGAACGAATGGCTGAAGACCTTGTACGGGAAGCAGGTTTTATGCTCCCACAGGCTTCCAAAACCATTGAATTTTTACAAGCCTTGAAAAAGACCTATAGTAAAGATCCGGCTTTTCCAAAAGAGGACTTAAACCGCCTCATAACCTTACTTACCCACAAATAGATACCTTTTTGACCAGAGCCCTATAATAGGGCTCTTTTATTATCTTTTCCCAAGTATTTCAGGTTGACAAAGGGCAACTAAGATAGTACAATATAGTCAAAAGTTTAACAATCCATCCTGAAGGTTATACTGACAGGCCGGATACCTATTTACAGCTATCTTTTTGGGCGATTAATCAACCAAACAGTATGTTCGTTTTTTATGCCCTTTTTTGGGTCAAGATCTCCCAAGAGCTAGCGACAAGTAAATTATAGAAAGCAGGTCAACATGCGTAGTGAAAAGGATCAGTTAGGATCGCTTAATCTTTCGGACCAAGCCTTATATGGTATAAACAGCTTAAGGTCACAGCATAATTTTATAGAAGACGAGAGCAGGGTTAATAGCTCATTAATCAAGAGTATGGTATTAGTTAAAAAGGCCTGCGCTATCTCTAATGAACGGGCCAAACTCATGTCACCAGAAATCAGCAAATCCATCAAGGAGGCCTGTGACCTTATACTTGCTGATTTTCAAGCATATAGCGATGCATTCATAACCCATCCCCTTCAGGGCGGAGCCGGTACAAGCACCAATATGAATGTTAATGAAGTTATTGCCAATCTAGCCCTTGAAATCTTGGGTCACTCAAAAGGCTCTTATGAAATCATTCATCCACTTAATCATGTAAACATGAGTCAGTCCACCAACGACGTATATCCTACAGCACTTAAAATTGCAGCCATTAAAAAAGTTCGCCAACTTGCTGATGTACTGGCAAACCTTCAGACTTCCTTACAAGAAAAGGAAAACCAATTTTCCGGCCTTCTTAAACTTGGCAGAACCCAACTTATGGACGCCCTTCCAATAACTCTGGGACAGGAGTTTGGTGCATACGCCAGAGCAATCAGCAGAGACCGCTGGCGTATCTATAAGGTTGAAGAACGTCTTAGAGAAGTCAATATTGGCGGAACTGCTGTGGGTACAGGAATGAATGCTCCCCTGCTTTATATCTACTCAGTTACGGAAGAGCTTCAAAAACTAACAGGACTTGGAATCTCCAGAAGCGATTTGCTGATTGACTCAACCCAGAATATGGATGTTTTTACTGAAGTATCCGGTTTGCTAAAATCCTTGGCAACTAATTTGATTAAAATTTCAGGAGATTTACGTTTAATGGCCTCTGGCCCTGTTGGAGGTTTTGGCGAAATCAACCTTCAAGCCCACCAAGCTGGATCTACTATTATGCCAGGTAAGGTCAATCCTGTTATATGCGAAATGATCAGTCAAGTAGCTTTCCGGGTCATAGGAGCAGATGCAACCATTACTCTGGCAGCATCAAGTGGACAATTGGAACTCAATCCCTATACGCCACTGATTGCTGACGAATTGCTGTCAGTCCTGGATCTGCTCATTAAGAGCATAAAGATCTTTGATGACTCATGTATCAAAACTATAACAGCCAATGAAGATACCTGTAGAGAAAGGGCCTTATCCTCATACTCTCTTGCTGCTGCCTTCATTGACAGCCTGGGATATGACAAAGCCAGTCAGGTAGCCAAAGAAGCTGCCGCTTCAAATCTAACGATCAAGGAATACCTTCTGAGAGAAAATCTTCTCGATGAAACAAGTATAGACCAGATACTTAATACCCATCAGCTGACACAACCGGGTATACCCGGCAAAAGATAGGATGCATATGAATAATACACCCAGCTCCAACCGACTCCATATAGGTTTCTTCGGCCAAACCAACGCTGGTAAATCAAGTCTGATCAACGCAGTGACCAATCAGGATATCGCTTTGGTTTCCAGGGTTTCCGGAACAACGACAGATCCTGTTTACAAAGCCATGGAATTGCTGCCTATCGGCCCGGTCATGTTGATTGACACCGCCGGTCTTAACGATAACACAGAACTTGGTGACCTAAGAAGCAAAAAAACCTTTGAAGTCCTTAACAAAACAGAAATTGCCCTTATTGTTTTTGACGCAACCAAAGACATACATGAAACCGAAATTGAACTTATTGATAAGATTAAAGCAAAAAAGATTCCAGCCCTTGGCATTATCAATAAGACAGATTTGCTTACAGATCCAAGTTATGACGAAAAAGAATTCATCAAAAAATATACGGACACACTTGGCATCCCTTTTGTAATGGCTTCCAGCGAAACTGGCCATGGGATTGATGATATTAAAAATATGTTAATCAAACACACACCGACCGATGAAGACAAGTTTAAAATTGTTGGTGACCTGATTAAGCCCGGTGATTTTGTTGTATTGGTCACCCCCATTGACAAGGCAGCTCCAAAAGGACGTTTGATTCTACCTCAACAGCAAACTATTCGGGATATTCTTGAAAGTGATGCCATCACCATTGTCACCAAAGAGCAGGAACTAAAGGAAACCCTTACCCATCTGGGAAGAAAACCTGCTATGGTCATTACTGATTCCCAAGCCTTTCTGAAGGTGTCTGCCGATACACCTACAGATATCCCACTGACTTCCTTCTCCATACTTTTTGCCAGACACAAGGGAGACCTGATCAGCCTGGTTGAAGGAGCCGCCGCCATCAGCAAATTGGAAGACGGCGATCGAATCCTCATAGCTGAAGGATGTACCCACCACCGTCAGTCCGATGATATCGGAACTGTTAAGATTCCGAGGTGGTTACGGCAGGCTACTGGTAAAGACCTTGTCTTTGAACATACAGCAGGTGTCAGTTTCAAAGACAATCTCCAAGGATATAAATTGGTTGTTCACTGTGGTGGTTGTATGCTGAACAAAAAAGCCATGGAACACCGTATCACCTCTTCGGTATCTGAGGGAGTACCAATTGTTAACTATGGTGTCTTAATTGCCTATGTGCACGGAATACTGGATAGAGCCCTTGAGCCATTTCCACTAGCCAAACTCATTTGGGACCAATCCAAAAATCAAGAGAGTGAGAGGTGACCCTATGGAACATAGAATCGGAGTGGTCGGAGTCGTTCTGGAACAACCGGACCAAATAGATTTAGTCAATCAAATACTACATACCCATTCTTCAATTATCTCTGGTCGAATGGGCATCCCAGATATCAACGGTAGAAAAGTCAATGTCATTTCCTTGGTTGTTGACGGATCCAATGACGAAATAGGCAGCCTGGCCGGCAAACTGGGCAAGATCCCAGGCGTCAGTGTAAAAAGCGCTGTTTCCAAGAAGACGTTTTCACCAATTTATAAATAACCAATATGCCTAACAAAAGAAAGAGGAAAACTATGAGACCAGCAGATGAAAAAAGATTATTAACCGCCCAAGATAAATTTATTAACGAAGATTACCTTAACCAACTCATACATGATGAAAAAGAACCCAGTCTTGAAGAAGTAAAAGCTATTATTGAAAAGTCACTCAATAAGGATATGTTAACCGTAGAAGAAACTGCAGTTCTCCTGCGAATCAAGAATGAAGACCATCTTGAACTGGTTTTTGATGCTGCCAGACAACTAAAAGAACGCATTTACGGCAATAGAATTGTTATGTTTGCACCATTATATGTCTCTAATTATTGTGTTAACGGTTGTACCTACTGTGGTTATAAATGCTCAAATAAGTTTGAAAGAAAAATACTTACCGATGACGAGTTAAGGGAAGAAGCCAAAATCCTAATAGAAATGGGCCATAAAAGAATTGCCTTTGAAGCAGGTGAAGATGATGCCCACTGCCCTATTGACTATGTTGTCCATGCAATGGATGTCCTCTATAAGACAAAAGTTGGCAATGGCGCCCTTAGAAGAATCAATGTAAACATCGCTGCTACAACCGTTGAAAATTATCAAAAGCTTAAAGCTGCTGACATCGGAACTTATATTCTTTTCCAGGAAACCTACCATGAACCATCCTATAAGAGTTACCATCCAACCGGTCCAAAATCCAACTACCTATATCACTTAACGGCCATGGACCGAGCTATGGAAGGAGGCATCGACGATGTAGGTGTCGGTGCGCTCTTTGGTCTTTACGATTATCGTTTTGAGGTCCTTGCCCTTATGCAGCACAGGGATCATCTGGAAGAAAAATACGGCGTTGGTCCCCATACTATCAGTGTTCCAAGAATCAAAAAAGCCAAAGATGTTGATGCCAATCAGTTGGAATATGCAGTCAGCGACGAAGACTTCAAGAAACTGGTTGCCATTATACGTTTGGCAGTTCCTTATGTAGGCATCATTCTTTCAACAAGAGAAGAAGCCAACTTCAGGGAAGAAGTTGTCAAACTGGGTGTCTCTCAAATTTCTGCCGGTTCAAAAACAGATGTTGGAGGCTATAAAGAAGGCGATAAGATGGAAAGCCAATTCGAACTTGCCGACCATAGACCCCAGGGTGAAATTATTGAAGTCTTACTTAACAAAGGCTATCTGCCTAGTTACTGCACAGCTTGTTATCGTGCAGGACGTACCGGGGACCGGTTTATGCAGGTCGCCAAAAACGGTAGTATTCAAAATCTCTGTCATCCAAATGCTATGATGACCCTCAAAGAGTACCTGATGGACTATGCAGATGAAGATTTAAGAAAACTTGGAAATAAGGTTATTGAAGAAAATATTTCACTCATACCAAGTGAAAAGATGCGCGCAAACACAATTGACCGTTTAGCCCGCATCGAAAATGGTGAACGTGATTTATTTTTCTAAGAAGTCATTTTCATCATTGCTAGAGAACGACTGAGATTTTTCATATGGAAATCCATACAGACAATGTATGGGTTTCCTTTTTTGTCTGAAAATTTCTTGGATAAGGTCATACATTTATTACCGGTGGCTCTTGAGATATATTCTTTTGATACCCAGAAATTATGGGATTCATCCATAATTTTGGTGTAATAAACTTCCAGTCTGACACTATCCCCTTTTAAGCATGGTTTAAATAGTTTGTTGTTTCTATTCATATGTATAGAATCATTAAATATTGTAGACGTTACCATCGTACCATTTTGGTCAATGACATAAACACTTTCGCTGGCGTCTTCTATATCTACCATACGCAGATAATTGGGTAAATGTTCATCTAGGAATTCCATCTGTCCACTTCGAATATATTTGATCAAGTCATCACAAAGGCTGTTCATCCATTGATGAGTTCTGGCTTGTTCTTTGGAGGCGATCACAGAATCATAGTGAAGCTGACCTATAATATGGTTTACACGGCCTGTAATCTTGTTGAGGTCCACAGATGGCCTATCCATTGGCCGTCCCAAAAGGTATCCCTGAATCAGGTGGGCACCATTCTCAGCGATGACCCTTAATTCTTTTATATCTTCTATACCCTCAACAACGACTAAAGCACCTAGATTGGTAGCCAACTGTATAATCATAGAAACGACTTGGGTCTTATAAAAACTTTTCTCTATTCCACGAATAAGCTCCTTATCCACTTTCATAATATCAGGCATAATCATAGGAATCCTATCAAGATTGGAGGCTCCTCCACCAATATCATCAATGGCGATCATAAAACCTGCCTCTTTGTATAATCTGGAGAACTTTTTCATTGTTTCCAGCGAGTCTACAGGCAACTCATTGATTTCAAGAACGATGTTTTCAGGCTGTATATGAATTTCATCAACCAAATCCAGTATATATGTCGAATGAATATAGTAATCAATAACAGAAGCATCAATATTTAGAAAAAGAATGATATCCTGGTTCTCTTCAAGTAATTGTGAACCTTCCTGCAAGCCCTTTCTGATACATAGCTTATCCAACTCCAACACCTGTTTAGCAGCAATGGCTTGCTTAAATAAAAGGTCAGGCGGAATATTCCCTCCATTCTCATTAACTCCTCGAACAAGGGATTCAAAACCTAAAAATCTTGAGTTATGGGTAGACATAATCGGCTGAAAATATATCTCAACCCTTTCCTCTTCAATAATCCTCTTAATATCCATATAGCCATCCTACTTTACATATTAGTCACTTCATTGAACTCTAAAAAAAAGAACGACAAAAGGTAGAAAAGACACCCTTGTCGTTCTTACTCATTCTATTATGAATCCAGTTCAAAGTCAATGAAACCGGCTATTGTTAACAGATTGTTCAGAATTACTCCCGTTCTAGAGGGAAGGTCATACAATGGGGTCCGCCACCTGTTTTAAGTATTTCTTCACAGTCCAGCTCAATAACTTCAAACCCACGGTCACGAAGTTCCTGGTTAACACCCAAGTTCTGCTTGAGGGAAATCACCCGTTGATTACCCAAGGCCTGAAGATTGCAAAAATGCTTAAAGACACCTTCTTCTTTAACCTTAATCAGGTCATAACCCGCCTGATCCAGATAGGCTTTAAAATCCTCAGGCAACCCATCATAGTAGGTTACGGCAGTCTTCTCTCCAACAATATTAAAAATCATATCCAGGTGAAGATATGCCTCATCAGATTCAACCTCAATAATTTCATAGCCATATGGCTCTAACTGCTTTCTTATATTTTCGATACCTACTTCATTAGACCGTTGAAGTTTACCTATAGCCAAGGTCTTCTCATCCAACTGCCAAAAGTCACCACCTTCAATAATACCTTCACTGCATCTGGCAATTATTGGAACGCCTAGCTCTTCTAATTTTTTTGCATAGAGTTCACTTTCATTTCTTCGGATTTCTTCCTTAAATCTCCCTAGAACGTAACCTTCTCTAAGGTTAAATCCGAAATCCCTGGCAAATGTCATGGAAGTTAAGTTTTCTGCAGCCTCCAGAATTTCCACTTCTACTCCATTGTCCTTGTAAATCTCTATAAGTTCATTGTGTTCTCCGATAGCTTTCACTTGGTCAATGACCTCACCTTTTTCCATCCAATCTGCCGCAATCTTATTAATTGGCTTTAAGGCCAAGTAAGTAGGCGGACAGAGTAACACCTTCTTTAACACACCAGTTGCTGATTCCACATAGCTTTTCACCACTTGAAATCCTCCTCTCTTGTTCAAATCCTTAAAAAAAGGAAACAGATATAATTATCCATTTCCTTAATAATGCACCTTTTTCGTCATTCACCGTCAATTGGTCGTATCCAAGCCAGTGATGCGTCAAGTTCTTTTCATTCATTTGATTAATTAAATTTTATGAAAATTTCAGACAAATGTCAACACCTTTTCCACAAATTCATGACATTTCATTAGATTGTATTTTTATGCAGGACGACTCGAGTCATCCTGCATTTTGTTTATAGAACCTATTCATATATGATACGGTACCGCTTTAGCATAATCCAGTATCTTCTTTGTTTATAAGGCTTTGAAACCTATGAGGCATGTTTAGTCGTAAACTGACTGTGATATAAATCTGCATAGAATCCATCTGCTTCAATCAATTGTTGATGATTTCCGACTTCAATGATATCTCCATGATTCATGACTAGAATCATATCTGCATCCTTAATTGTAGACAAACGGTGGGCAATAACAAAGCTTGTTCTGTTCTCCATCAAGGTTTCCATAGCATGTTGAATGGTTATTTCCGTTCTGGTATCGACGCTGGATGTAGCTTCATCCAGAATAAGAATTTCAGGATCAGCCAAGATCGCTCTTGCAATAGTCAGAAGCTGTTTCTGTCCACCGGATATGTTACCGGCATCTTCACCTAACAAGGTGTCATAACCATCAGGTAATGTTCTGATAAAGTGGTCAGCTCTTGCCATCTTGGCAGCCCTTACTATCTCTTCTTCTGTCACATTGTCTCTACCATATGCAATGTTGTCCCTTATCGTACCCTTAAATAACCAGGTATCCTGAAGAACCATTCCAAATTTACTTCTTAGGTCACTTCTAGTCATGGATTTAGTAGAAATACCGTCCACCTTTATATCGCCGTCCCATATATCATAGAAGCGCATAAGCAGATTTACTAAGGTAGTCTTACCAGCACCGGTAGGTCCAACAACAGCAATTTTTTGTCCTGGTTTTGCCTGGAAGTTAATGTCACTCATTAAAGGCTCGCCTTCTACATAGCCAAACTTCACATGTTCAAAGCTGACGTATCCTTCTACCTTATCTAAAGTGACTGCATTAAGTGGTTCAGGTGATTCTTCCAATTCATCAAGAATCTCAAAAACACGTTCGGCCGATGCAACGGTAGACTGAATAAGATTGGCAATCTGAGCCGTTTGAACAATGGGTTGGCCAAACTGTCTTGAATATTGAATGAAAGCTTGAATATCACCAATTTCAATCGACTGTTTAGTAACCATGATACCGCCGACAACAGATACTAAGACATATCCGATATTATTGACAAACTGCATCATTGGCATGATGACACCTGATATGAACTGAGCCTTCCAGCCTACTTCATATAATTCATCATTGCTTTCATTAAATGTATTAATCGAATCCTTTTCCTTACCATAGGCCTTTACAATTCTCTGTCCGGTATACATCTCTTCAATATGGCCGTTAAGTTCACCTAAAACCCTTTGTTGCTTAATAAAATAAGGTTGGCTTCGCTTGGTGATGAAGCTGGTGATAAATATTGACATTGGCAGTGTAATAAGGGTAATTAATGTCAAAAGCGGACTGATGGTCAGCATCATGACAATAACCCCAATAATTGTGATAACCGATGTAATCAACTGGGTCAAACTTTGCTGCAAAGTATTAGCAATGTTATCTACATCGTTGGTTACCCTGGATAAAATTTCACCATGAGTTTTAGAGTCAAAATACTTAAGTGGAATTTTTTCCATCTTATGGTTTACTTCTTCTCTTAACTCATAAACAGTTTTCTGAGCCACACTGGCCATAAGGAACTGCATGACAAATCCGAACAGGGCACTAATAATATATATCCCCACCAGGAATAACAATATTTCTCCTATACGGTCAAAGTCAATAGCTGCACCAGGCACGCCCATCACCTTGCCATAGAAGCCTTTAAAAAGCTCTGTCGTTGCTCGGCCCAGTACTTTGGGACCAACGATATTAAAGACAGTTGAAAGAACTGCAAGGGCCAATACAACAATTAGACTGATTCGTCTGCTCTTCAAGTACCTAAGCAAACGCTTAACGGTTCCCTTAAAGTCTTTTGCTTTTTCAACAGGTCTTCCTACGTGATGACCACCACCTGGACCGCCTCCGCCTCTTGGTCGACGTCCTGCCTTGTTTTGATCTTCGCTGCTTACATTTTTATTATTAGCCATTTGCAATCTCCTCCTTTGATAATTGAGAAGCCACAATTTCTTGATATACTTCTGAGGATTCCATCAGTTCCTTATGGGTACCGATGTCGGTTACTTTACCTTGGTCCAAAACAATAATTCGATCGGCATTCATAACTGATGTAACCTTTTGGGCGACTACAATCAGAGACGCATCTTTTGTATAGGTTTGAAGTCTGCTTCGAAGCTCAGACTCAGTCTTGGCATCCAGTGCCGAGAACGAATCATCAAAAAGATAGATTTCAGGTTTACGTACAACAGCTCTGGCAATAGACAGTCTCTGCTTCTGACCCCCTGATATATTGGCACCGGCTTGTGCAATAGCTGCATCATAAGTTCCATCCATCTCAGACACAAATTCTGTAGCCCTGGCTATCTCTACGGCTTCCTTAATATCTTCTTCCGATGCATTAGATTTACCATACATAATATTTTCTTTGACTGTTCCGCTAAACAAGAGGGCTTTTTGGGGAACCAGGGATATCTTGTCTCTTAAGGCTTCCATACTGTAATCTCTTATATCAAGTCCATCGATTAAGATCTGGCCTTTTGAAACATCATAAAATCTGGGAATCAGGTTAATCAATGTCGATTTACCGGATCCTGTACCACCAATTATGGCAGTATACTCACCTGGTTTTGTAGTAAAACTGACATTGGCTATAGCCGGCTCACTGGCTCCATGATCAGAATGATAATAGAATGACACATCCTTAAATTCAATTTCACCTTTTGAAACTGAAGGCGTTTTTGGCACTTCAGGATCCTTGATTTCAGTTGTCATATTAAGAACCTCATTGATTCTTTCAGCTGAAGCTGACGCTCTTGGTACCATTACCATAATCATACTTAGCATAAGGAATGAGAAAAGCACCTGCATAGCATAAGAGATAAAGGCCATCAGGTCACCAACCTGAAGGGCACCTGAATCAACTCTAAAGGCTCCAAACCAAACAATGGCAACACCTGACATTGAAACAGTAAACATAATGAAAGGCATCATAAACGCCATAATTTTATTAACACGAATAGCAACATCCGTTAGTTCAAAGTTTGCCTTTTCGAAACGCTCTTCCTCTGTTGTTACACGGTTAAAAGCTCGAATAACCCGAAGACCTGTTAGACGCTCCCTCATAACAAGGTTGAGCTGGTCTACTTTCTTTTGCATAATCTTAAAAAGCGGAATCGCACGACTGACAACCAAGCCAATAGCAATACCTAGAATTGCAATAAAGACGACAATGACTCCACTAAGGGCTACATCCTTGTTAAGGGCCATAATAATACTTCCAACAGCCATTAAAGGAGCCATAGTACCTAACCGAAGGAGCATGGTCATAACATTCTGTACTTGAACGATATCATTGGTTGTACGGGTGATTAGACTTGCTGTACCTACCTGATCAATCTCATGCAAGGAAAAATAGGTTGCCTTTGTAAATAGTTTCTTTCTAATACTTCTACCAAAGTTTGTACCGACTTTAGCTGACAGATATCCGGATACGATGGCACAAAGACCTCCTGCCAAGGCAATAGCCAGCATGATCCCACCTGTCTTCAAAATATAGTCTGTATCACCATTTACGATACCTGTATCGACGATATCTGACATAAGTGTTGGAAGATATAGGTCTGTTAATGTCCTGAAAAATACAAAGACAATGACGACCACAATCGAAAGCCAATCCGGCTTTAAATGTTTCACAAGTTTTTGCATATTGGTTCCTTTCTAGTCTTGATAATCAATTTTATCCATCAGTCTCTTGATTTCCATAAAATGCGCCAAGAGTTCTTTTCTTTCTTTCTCTGAGAACACATCAAACAAAAGACTGGTTTTTTCTTTCATAAGGTTAAAGTGAGTTGACAACTCATTTCTTCCGGCTTCAGTAGTCGTGAGGATAACAATTCTCCGATCTTCTTCTGATCGACCTCTCTCTACCCATCCCTGTTCAATCAGATGATCAACCAGCTTGGTCAAATTGGGTTTTGAAATATTCATATCCTCACTAAAAAACTTCATAGGTTTTCCATCATGATGCCGAATAGCATGCAAAAGGCGTAACTGCTGCTTAGGAATTCCGCCTTTGGGGATTTGATGGAAGAACTTATGATTAATGGAAGGGACAATAGTATACAACTGTTCAACCAGTTCCTTTGATGTCATTTAATCTCCTTTCCTTCTCTATATGACCTGTAGCAATAACTATTATAAGTCAACACAACAAAACAGTTATATAATATAATAGTTAACTTTTATAACTATTGTATTATATAACTGTTTGCTGATTTGGTCAATATATATTAAAGATTTTAATACTTCTTTAATTTTCTGACTTAGTTCCGGTGTTTCTCCAACCAATCAAGGGTGTAGTCAACAAAATTATGCATATCCAGACACCTCACATCAGCCTTTCCTATCTGCACAACTTTAACTGAACCATCCCTATCATAATCATTTCCAAGTTCAACAAAATCACTGTCATCGACATCCTGGGTCTCATAGGAAACCCATTTACGAACCCCATCAACAAGGATAGCAGAGGATTCTCGTGTCCATTTTTTGCCTTTAAAGTCTGCTCTGGTTTCTGCAAGGTGAATGGAAGTATTCTTATCATAGCCAACTCCCAAAAGCAGTATTTTGCCTCCAAGACCATATAATTTATCAAGAGGTGACCCCTGTCCGAAGATGTTGGATAGATCATGGTCCTGTGTTAAGTAGTCTGCTTTTGCTCCGACTGCCGCAAAAGACCTGGCAGGATGATTACTCCTAAAAGCTCCTGGCCATACACGAATAGCTTCTGCAATTCGCCCCATGCCAATTGATGGTGTCACATCCTTGTTAAAGGCTGGCCACTCCTCACGGATCATCGGATGATATTCTTTGGGAACATCCCAATGAACGCCAATATCCGGGTCCAGATTTTTCCATGTCTGAGCAGGTGCCATCATCGTTCCCTCAGGACCGATTAAATCTAAGATAGCCTCAACAACTACCTCAGCACCGCCAACAATAAAGCCAAAGGCCTTTAGGGAGCCATGAACAATAACATGATCCCCTTTTTTTAGTCCTGCATCTTTTAACCCTTGAACCAATTCCCTTTTTGTTACATATACAAACTTATCCATATTTAATCCTTTCGATACGTATTTAATCCCATTAACTATTTTACCACAAAAGATATATATAAATAAAAAACCGATGAAATCAACTGAATTGATTCATCGGCTTTATGTATGAATTGTAATTATTTAGCAGCTTTTGCAGTTTCAACAAGTGCAGTGAAAGCAGCAGCATCGTTAACTGCCATTTCAGCAAGCATTTTTCTGTTGATATCAATACCAGCTACTTTAAGACCGTGCATGAATGTTGAGTAGCTCATACCGTTAGCACGGGTTGCAGCGTTGATTCTTGCGATCCAAAGCTTACGGAAGTCTCTTTTCTTAAGACGACGTCCAGCATATGAATATACGCCTGATTTCATAACTGCTTGTTTTGCTATTCTAAAGTTTGTACTTTTTCTACCATAATAACCCTTAGCTAATTTGAGGGTACGCTTACGTCTTTTTCTTGTGTGCATTGCACCTTTAACTCTTGCCATTTCTATTTCCTCCTACGAATCGTCTTATAAGTATGGTAATAACTTCTTCATTACCTTTTCGTTTGTTTTATCCATAACCTCTGCATGTCTAAGATTTCTCTTAGTTTTAGGACTCTTCTTAGTCAAAATATGGCGTTTGTACGCTTTATTTCTCTTTAATTTTCCTGTACCAGTCATTTTAAATCTCTTTGCTGCGCCACGGTGTGTTTTCATTTTTGGCATGGTGGTTCCTCCTTCGATTGGTTAAGTTTCTATAAGTTAAACCTGTAACTTATTTATTTGTTTTCTTGGGGGTAAGAAACATGGTCATGAATCTACCTTCCATCTTAGGTTGCTTTTCAATATCTGCTATGTCTTCAAGTCCTTTTGCAAAATCAAGTAATATGCCTCTACCTACTGAAGTATGTGCTAATTCACGACCTCTAAAACGTACAGAAACTTTTACTTTATCGCCTTTTGTAAGAAACTTGTGTGCATTTTTCATCTTAGTATTGATATCATGCTCTTCAATATTTGGTGACAACCTAACTTCTTTGATACTAATGATGTTTTGTTTTTTCTTTGCTTCTTTCTCACGCTTGGTTTGCTCATACTTGAACTTACCGTAATCGATGATTTTACAAACCGGTGGTTTAGCTTTTGGAGCAACTTTAACCAGGTCAAGACCTTCTTCTCTGGCAAGCTTCTGGGCATCTTTTGCACTCATGATTCCTAACTGTTCACCTTGAGATCCGATTACTCGTAGTTCTTTGTCTCTGATTTGCTCATTAATCATATGGCCGCTGATAGTTAGCACCTCCTGTTAATCTGATTATCTGCTGGTCCCATAAGGACACATGGTAGAGTCTGTCTGTTGGTTGCTATTCCTTTTAATGAATCGTCATATGAATGACGAAAGAACAAAAGCGTCGTTTAACGACGTTGGTTTCGCTTCGCGAATTGTTCCAGCTGTTCGACAGAAATTGGCTTGTTTAGAGCAATTTCTTAGTTAACAAAAAAAATGGATAGTCACCTATCCACTCACAATAATAAACATAGCAATACAATTGCTGTTTAATATTTGACCCAAGCACTTACCTGTCCTTAGGTGAGAGTGGAAGACTCTGCTTTGTTTTCACCGAAGTATAGATTATCACTTATAAACTGCAATGTCAAGGTTTTTTTAAATAATCTTTCAAATCCGGAGTCCAAATACGACTCCGGATCTTCTTAGTCATGTTACTATTTAAGATTTGTATACCAACTGATCATTTTCAACCCGAATGATGATATGGCTGTTGGGCACAACATCTCCACTAAGAATAGCACGACCCAAACTGGTTTCGACAGTTCTTTGCAGATACCGTTTAACCGGTCTAGCTCCAAACTGAGGCTCATAACTTTCATCTCTGATAAAAGCGAGAGCTTCCTCGGATAATTCAAGGCTGATATGTCGGTCAGTCAATCGCTCATTAATATCATCCAGGGATAACTTAACGATTTCACCAATCTGAGCCTTGGTTAATGGTGTAAACAGAACCACATCATCCAAGCGGTTAAGAAATTCAGGCTTAAAATGTTGATGAAGCTGGCCCAAAACAATATTCTCTGTCTCCTTACCGATTGTTCCGTCTGCTTCAATTCCACTAAGTAAGGCCTGACTACCTATGTTTGATGTCAGTATAATGACTGTGTTCTTAAAATCGACAGTCCTACCCTTGGCATCCGTCAACCGACCTTCATCCAATAGCTGCAAAAGAACGTTAAAGACTTCCGGATGGGCTTTTTCAATCTCATCAAAAAGAATAACTGCGTAAGGCTTTCTTCTGACGGCTTCAGTCAACTGGCCACCTTCCTCGTAACCAACATATCCTGGAGGAGCTCCAATAAGTCTGGCAACTGCGTGCCTTTCCATATATTCACTCATATCTATTCGAACCATATTGTCTTCACTGTCAAAAAGGGCTTCCGCTAAAGACTTAGCCAACTCAGTCTTACCAACGCCGGTAGGGCCGAGAAAAACAAAGGATCCCATAGGTTTGCTAATATCCTTAAGCCCTGACCTGGCACGAATTACAGCATCTGTAACAGCCTGAATTGCTTCATCCTGACCGATGACCCTTTTATGGAGATGGTCATCTAGATGTAAGAGCTTGTCTTTTTCAGATTCATTGAGTTTGGTGACGGGGATATGGGTCCACTTGGATATAATTTCACCAATTTCTTCCTGGGTAACTTCCTCTGTCAGCATGGTCAGTTCTCTTTGTCCCTGTCTGGACTCTTCTTCGGCCAGCTGTTTTTCCAGAGACGGCAACTCACCGTATTTAAGCTTGGCCAAAAGTTCCAGATCATAGTTTCGTTCTGCTTCGTCAATAGCCAGCTTCACTTCATCGATTCTTTTCTTGATCTCTTTTTCTTTCATAACCTCAGCTTTTTCCAGTTCCCACTGGGCTTTTAAGGTGCCAAACTCTGCCTTGGTCTCTGCAATCTCTTTTTCAAGAATGTTTAATCGATCCTTGGAATCCTGGTCTTCTTCCTTGGATAAGGCTTCCTTCTCAATCTCCAGCTGCATAAGTCTTCGGGAAGCACCGTCAATCTCTGCAGGCATAGAGTCAATTTCTGTTCGGATCATAGCGGCTGCCTCATCCATTAGGTCTATGGCCTTGTCAGGAAGGAAACGGTCAGTTATATAACGGTCAGATAATTTAGCACAGGCAACAAGAGCATTATCTGATATTCGTACACCATGATGGATTTCAAATTTTTCTTTAATACCTCTTAGAATAGAAATTGTGTCTTCAACCGTTGGTTCGTCGATAAGAATCGGCTGGAAACGACGCTCTAAGGCAGGATCCTTTTCAATATACATCCGGTATTCATCCAGGGTTGTTGCTCCCATACATCTCAGTTCCCCTCTTGCCAGCATAGGCTTCAAAAGGTTGGAAGCATCCATGGCTCCATCTGTTTTTCCTGCACCAACAATATTATGAAGTTCATCTATAAAGAGGATGATTTCACCCTTGGACTCTTCCACTTCTTTAAGGACTGCCTTTAATCGTTCCTCAAACTCACCTCGATATTTGGCACCTGCAATGAGGGCCCCCATATCCAGGGCAAAAAGTTTCTTATCCTTAAGCCCTTCAGGCACATCATGCTTTAATATCCTTTGGGCAAGGCCTTCAACGACAGCTGTCTTGCCGACACCTGGTTCACCGATAAGGACAGGATTGTTCTTGGTTCTTCGCGACAGAATTCTAACTGCACGTCGAATCTCGTCATCACGACCGATAACCGGATCCAGTTTACCACTTCTAGCCATTTCCACTAAATCACGACCATATTGATTCAAGGCATCATAATTCACTTCCGGATTCTGAGAAGTCACTCTTTTATCTGCTCTCATTTCCTTTAAGGCAAGCAAGAACTGATCTTTACTTATATGGTATTTATCCATTAAATCTTTGCTATAGGTTCTCTTTTCCTGCATAAGCGTCAAATAGATGTGCTCCAGACTGATGTACTGGTCACTCATCTTCTTAGCTTCATCTTCCGCATCCAAAAGGATCTTGTTTATTCTTCTACTTGCATAAAGCTGTTCATTAGAACCTTCAACAGACGGTTGTTTTTCCAAATATGCCAGAAGATCATCTCGATATCCTTTAAGATCAATCTTCATATATGCCAAGAGTTTAAGTATAAAACTGTCTTCAACTGCAATTAATCCATAATGAAGGTGTTCACCATCGATTTGGGAATGATTCAGCTTTATAGCCATTTTTTTACCAATTTCCAGCGCCTCACTGGACTTTTGTGTTAGTTGTTCAAAATTCATAGGAACCCTCCTTTATACTCGTTGTTAGCACTCTCTTTAGTTGAGTGCTAATTTTATTTTATACCCTATCCTAAAATCTGTCAATACTGGAGTCAACTCTCATTATTCCTTTTGTCTCCCAAAGCTTCCAGTACCTTATGGCCTTCCGGTATAACAAAGACATGGACCTGGTTATCTGTTGGTATATATAAACGTTTAGGAATATTTTTCAAAATATTTGACAGCCCCTTTATATGAATTTCTTTGTATTCTATCTGATCAAGTGCCGGAAAATCCTCTGCAAGTTCAATCTCTTGATCTGCACTAAAAAAGTAATAGGAAGAAAGGTTAAAGAAAAAGAGACCGCTGATAGCCTGATAATTATCGTTAATGTATTCCGCCGGTACATAGTAATCCATCTCAGCCTTTAAACTTTTTACGTCCTCCACCTTAATCTTTTCTTCCAGATGACCCCTAATCAATGATTTTCTCACTGTAACCATAAGCAAAAAGCCAATGCCTGAAAAGGCAATCATAGTTACCAAAAATGCAGCAACCATCAAGGCTCCATTAGGATTATCCCGATCAAGGAATAAGGGTTGTATTACTATAGTAAGGATGATTAATCCTATCATCATCTGGGCCATATTAAATTTGTAATGACTTTCACTGAAATGTTTTTTATCTGCCTCTGTTAATAGTGCCTTCATCTTTTTACCTTCTCTATATATTATTGTAACCTGAATAAACTTGGTCACATCTCCTATCATCATATCATAAAGGGCCTATCCACAATAGAGTTTTCTAGATAAATTTTTAATCAACAAAAGCGATAAGACAACTCACTTCCAGCTGACTTATCGCTATGATTAATCTAAACATATTATTACAGTTACGGGCTAATAGAAACATTAAAGTTGTGAAGCAACCATCTGCCTTTCACCCATCACATGGTGATACTTATAGAATAAAAGCTCGCAATCCAATGGCTTTAAGAAACAACCATCAAATCCAATATCGTCGGATATTTTGGCATTCATATTATACTTGTCTTCAACCATGCTAAAAACAATAATATCTGGATTAATTTTACGAAGAAGTAAAAGGAAATCTTCAACAGTAAAATCAACCATGTTCATATCTGTCAAAACACATCCATAGGTCAAATCAGAGTTCCTAAGGGTCATGATAGCGTCCATACCACCTGCTGCAAAAGATGCCTTGAAACCTCTTTCACTAAGCTGGCTCCTGATGATCTCTCTGGCTATTGGATCCTCTTCAATGACCAAAATATCATTACCCAGATCCTTATCCATCTCCTTCTTATCCAACTCAACATCCGACTCCATTTCCCTATATATATTATAGGTGTTCAAAATCTTATCCTGAGCATTAAGGAAGGCATCAACGACGATTGGATCAAAGGATTGGCCCCGTTCTTTTTGGATGATTCTCATGGCCTGTTCATGGCTTACTGCTTTCTTGTAAATCCGGTCAGAAGTAAGAGCGTCATAAACATCTACAACAGACATGATCCTGGCAACCAACGGTATTTCTTCTTCTCTTAAATGTCTCGGATAACCCTTGCCATTCCACTTTTCATGGTGGTTAAGGGCAATCTGCTCCGAGTATTCAATCATCTGCTTGTCTTCCAGACGTTTAGCCATCCGTTTTAAAATATGATAGCCGTTATAGGCATGGTTCTTCATGGTTTCAAACTCAAACCTGGTTAAAGATCCCGGTTTATTCAAAATGTTATCAGGTGTTGCAATCTTACCGATATCATGCATCTTTGATGCCATAATCAGCTCATCAAGATTGACATCACTGAAATAACTTTTTATTTTCTTGTCTTTCATCATTTCATTTAGTAACAACTTATAATAGTGACCTGACCGCATAATATGGACGCCAGAATGGTAATCCTTACTTTCAATAACCTCACATAGGTTTTCAAGCATACGGTACATATTGTTAATGGTTTCATCTGTCTTATTCCTTGGTGTTTCAATAGGACTTCTTGTATATTCAGCCAAATCCAAAATATTCTTGATTCTCCGAAGTACCAGCTGCATATGATATGGTTTAGTCAAAAACTCTGTTGCTCCTAAGAAGAAACCCTGGTTAATTTCTTCTTCCATGAGGATTTGACTTACCATAATAATTGGCACATCCTTGTAAGGCTCTAACTTACGTATTTCTGCAAGCAAATCAAAGCCATGCATTTCAGGCAGCGTAATGTCAATCATCAACAAATCGTAACGTTCATTACGAACCATAACTAAAGCTTCCAAACTAGAATTCATAAAAGTTACATCATAAATAGGAGAAAGTAATTCAATCATTTCATCCATATTCTCCATAGCATCGTCCACGATTAATATTTTTTTCATTTGTTCACCACCTTCCTTGGGAATAACATATCTGGACTAACTAAAAAAGGCACTAAAAGAATAACTCTCTTAGCGCCTGTCTCTATTATACCATAACTTTTCATATAACAGTATGACAATTTGTCTATATGTATCAAAAATAATTGATAATAATCCTTTTGCCATTATGGGGTTATTTCCTTCATCTCCCCATTGCTTACATTAATTTCATACTTGGTCACCGAATCGCTGTCTGTAATCTCAAGAGTCATGATCTGGTCTTTCATTTCAACAACCCGAAGGCTATCCTGACTGAAATCCAGATGCATGGGAAGAACTGCAGCAATTCGCAAACTATTGTTTACCAGATTGATTTCAAAAAGATTATCATTCCCGAATACATAATATCGATCATCAAGCAAAACACCTTTTGCTACAGCTCCATTATAGATGGTCCGATAAGCCCCATCTTCTATATTTACCATGGATATGCCGCTGTAAACCACCTCAGATGCAGGTACATGAATCTGATTGAAGAGATAAGCCTTACTATCATAGCCTGCCAGCCATTCATAGGTACCGTTTTTCTCACCTTTAACCACTGTAGATTCAATTCCATCTTTGCGCAGCTTAAGATTCACGTTATGCTCATAGATATCAGTACCACTAAAAGCCTCCGATTGTGGAAGCAGCACCTTCTCATAAAAGACAGTTACTCCCTTTAATTCACCAATATCAACCTTCAGGTCTGTAACCACTATAACATGAGATTCGTCGTCGGTCTCATCAACTGCCTGGTTATCATTATTTGTGTCTGATTCACTTGAGTCTGATTCATTTGAATCCGTGTCACTTGAGTCATTGGACACATCTGCCTCTTCTCTTTCTTCTTGACTAGCGGATTCGTTTTCTGGCACAGAATTGTACAGCGGCTCTTTTACCGGCAATATCCATGTCGTCTCATAACCATATAGAGTATAGTCATATACAATATTCTCAACACTTCCACTTCCCCATGGTGAATCACTCATGCTTGTATCTACAAGTACATCAAAGGTCATCTGAATCTTAACGATACCCTTCCCTATTGTTTCAACAATTTGGGCAGACTTTAAGGTATACTCGCTGATCTGACTCTTACCACTAACAGCTTTCTGCGCTTCTAAAAGTGCCTTTGAAAAATTTTCAGCAAGGGCTTCCGGATCAGTCTCTAAAACATATGCATTGTCATAGGAGGTATAGTCTCTAATTATACTGACTGAGGGGATGCCTTCTTTAACTTCAACTGTCGCACCATTATTCACGATTCCTGGTTTTGCCCCATCATAAGAGGAGAATACTCGAAGAACTCTACCTGTTCTGTCAACAACTCTCCAAATATCGTCTTCCTGACGGATAAAAACCAATGAACTTGTATAGTTATCTGGGTCTTCAGGCTGACTCAAATCCAAAACAGCATACTCATCTTGAATGACTTCTTGATCAGCTTCATTTTCGAAGGTTGATTCATTTTCTTCGGAGTTTACTTCGCTTTCATTCTCTTCAGGATCTTCATCTACAACACTGATTTCAGTATCTTCTTCCTGAATTGCGTTCTCTTCTTTGTTTTCACTAAGTGACCCATCTACATTCGAGTCGCTGTTATCCGCTACATTAACTTCCTTATAACCTTCTTCTTCCGTTTCCTGGCTATCTCTTTCAACACCTTCCAAAGGTTCAAGGGTATCATCTTCTCCAGTACACCCTGTCATCATCAATATAAAAACCAAAGCGAAAGCTATTAATAATCTTAACTTCATGTTAGTCCGTCCTCCTATTAACCTGTCTTTCTTTACTTTTACACATATTATACCTTTCCAGCATTGTTTAGACAATCTTTTAGGGAAATCGTAATGATGCTGTAAGAAACAGATGGTTTTTAGAGAACGATCTACCTTTCAGGCCAAAATATTATCAATTATATAGGCCAAATGCCCAAAAACCACATTTAGTTGGATGGTCCATAATTTTCTTATGACCTTGTTTGAGAAGCATCATTAGTATTGTCACGTCACCACCGGCACTTATTATATTAATTATTCCAAGTGCCAAGAGCAAAGGACTTTCCATAAGTATTGCCAGAATAGATCCGCCAAATCCAAGTACTATAAGCGGCAAGATACTTCCTACAACATAGGCTCTAGTATTTAAGGGTTCTACACAACAGCAAAACGGAGTGAGCGCTTTCCAAATCACTCCAATATGGATACTTTTCCACTTATTTTGACAAAACTTGGACCATCCAAGGCCATGTAAAACCTCATGAACTCCCATAGATATAATTAATAAAACAAACAAAAGAACTACTTGACCATTTGAAAAACCAAAGTCATGGGTTTCATGAACCCAATCATAAGCCAGCAAAAAAAATATTGCTATTGGGCCTGCCAAAATAAAGGCCATAATATTGGCTTTGAGTATAGATATGGTATGTTCCTTACCTTTATATCCTTGATTAATCAAGTCACTTTCAACTTCTTTAAACTTCTTAATTCTAACTTCTTCAGTCATAATTCCTCCCAGGTTGCATGGCGAGCAGTAAATCGCAGATTTACGACCAGCCTATTGTCCAGTCATGTAATTCCTCTCTGGATGTTCAATCCAATAATAGAGCATATGTACTCTTTTATTATCCAATTTTTCAAGAACTTTCTCTCTCGTGAATTGATATATAAATCCACATTTTTCTACAACACGTTTTGATTTCATATTAAAGTCATAATGACCACACCATAATAAATCCAGATCCAATTCGTTAAATGCATACTTTTTGAGTCTTTCAACTGCTTCTGGTACATACCCATTCCCCCAATAATCGGGATGCAGCACATAGCCTATCTCTCTTTGGTTTAAATGAGCAATCGACTCAACAGGATTTGTTTTATGAAGGCCAATCCCTCCAATAACCTTTCCTGTATTCTTAAGCGTAATGGCCAATGTATCGTCTGCATCTATAAACATCTTGATAATTTTCTTACTTTCATCCTTTGATTTGTGAGGTTTCCATCCAGCACTGGGCCCAACCAAGTGGCTTTTCCCGTAATCATATAGATCATCCACATCATCAAATGTCCATTTTTTAAGTATTAGACGTTCTGTCTCCAATTGCTTCATACTTTTTCTCCTCCTTACTTACTTCCTAACAATCGGGCGATGGTTTTTTCATCACAATAATTAAGAATTAAGTCTCTACATGCTTCTTCATTAACACAAGTAATATAATTAGAAATACTCTTATTAAGCCATTTATGATTTTTAATTAAGTCCTTCGTCGCCATATGGGTATCCTCAGTTCCTACGACAATATTTTTAATATCGGCCATTGCCTCTTCAATAGCTATACTCATAAAATACTCATGATCCCTTATGCTTATATCTTTGAAATTATTACTCACGATATCACTTCCTCCCACATCAGTACTCATTCAGACTAAACTTAGGTGAAGTTTCAAACACAACTTTCAACACATAAAGATTTTTATAGTGCCACATATTTTCTATTTCGTTATAGGCAAAGTCACCAGCTCTCCAGTACATAGATTCAGAATCATCGAAATAGACGATCCCGATCATCTGAGGTTGGTTAGCCTTTAATTCCACCTCATAATTTAGCATACAATACACATAATCCAGATCTTCAACGTCAATGATTTCATCCACTTCTAACTGTGTGGAATGTACAGAGTTTCCACTCCCAGCGTTAATATTCCATTTAGTAAAGTCTTCATTAGTAATTGAAAAGCTCAGGTTTAGCCCTTCTTCCAAATCCATGGTCAAACCATCCTTGCTGCCAAGAAGCTGCCCATCTTCATAAGTTTCTACAAACATTCTAAGATGTCTAAAACTTCCATCTAAGGATGTGTTTAGGAGGGCAATTGGATCCTTCCCTTCAATTAACTTTACAAGTCCTGATTCATCTTCACTTAAGACCATTGGAAAAATACTATTTCCAATGATGACATCTTCTGACTCAGGGCTGCAAGCAGACAAACAAATTATTACTGTACATATTATTATCTTTCTAACTAATTTCATATTCCCCTTCATCATACCTTCCTTTTTAATCATCATAATAAATAACCACTTTTTGTACTAGTCTTTTCGTTTAAACCCTACTTTAATACGTCTCTTCTGTCACATACCTTTCATTCATATCCAACATGAACAGACCACTAAAAGCATCTAAGTCTATACTCCATTACTTGACTAATAAATCAGCTATTCAATTCTAAAAAGGGAAATCAAAAGATTTCTCCACCCATCCACCAAAGTATACCATACAATATTTAACCACAACAAGGCAGTTTTTTGCTATAATTAACTTAATCATATAAAATTTTATGAAACGTGGGATAAGTCACCAGACTTGATTCTTGAGAGGATAGAACATGACGACATTAATCTGCATCCATCAAAAAGATAATATGAACAACCTCCTGGCCATTAAACATTATGAGCCTGACAATATTATACTCATCCATGAACCTGGGGATGATAAAGCCCTCATCCAGCAGTTTATTACCTATTTAAGTAACCAGGATTATACTATTGACACCTTAACCCTTAAACTGAAAGAAAACTCAGACCCTGCTTATTTGCCCAAAAAACTGTCACATCTTCTTCAATCCGCCAAAAATGAGACTGTATTTCTATTACCTGCCTCCAGGCAGATCATCGGATATAACCTCTTTTCTTTTTTAGACAAGGAAGACGTGAAGCTATGTTTTGTTGAAGAAGATGGTGATATTTGGGAAAAAGAAAATAGCGGATTTCACTTTGTTGGCGATGCAACCAATATTGATGTCAACGATTATATACTGAGTCGTGGCGGTCTTATAACCTCTGATACCACCAACCTCTTTACCCATGAACGAATAGTCAATCTTCTTAATTTTATTGAGGCCAATTTTAAGGATTATGTCAGCCTTTTTAGAAATCAACATTCAGGAGGCAGCTTTTATAAAAGCTATCCTGACAATAAGAATAAACTTATTCTTTTTCCTAACCAGCTAAATCAAGGCAACCAATCTATCTTATGGAAGTTTCTAAACTTTATGGTAGACCAGGATATTATTCGGATTCATCAAAAATTGAAAAGCCAGGTAATCATTAACTTTAAACACAAAAGTTATAAGTCCTATTTGTTAAAAACAGGTACGTGGCTTGAACATCGATGTTTTGTTCTTATGAATGAAGTCGGCTGTGATGATGTTGAAGCCAGCTTAAGTTTCCTTTGGGATAAAAAAAGAAAAGCCAATAACGAAATAGATGTTATTGGCATCAAAGATAATCAACTCTATGTAGTTTCTTGTAAAGACCGCAGTCATATAGAGCCGGAATTTATTAATGAACTCTATTCCAATGCAGTTCATCTCGGCAATGAAGCCGCTGTTAAAATATTATTTACTACAGCGGCTCCTACAAGGGGTATTATCGACAAGGCCAATGAGTTCGGGGTTCATATCATCACCTACTCTTTTGACACTGACAAAACCCTGGATCAGTTTTTAAAAATTGTTTCTCTGAACTTAAAACCCTAGTCCAGGATTTTTTTAATTTCAACATCCTTAATGTGCGGATAGACAATATCTGCATGAGGCAAGATTTCTTTGCTACCAATACCAACAGCGTACATACCGGCGGATTTAATGGCAGTAACCCCTGCATAGGCATCTTCAAATCCAATACAGTCTTTAGGATCTATGCCTAGAATCTTAGCCCCTTGTAAGAAGATGGCAGGATCTGGCTTACCTTTTTCAACACTGGTTGGGTCTACAACCACATCAAAATCATCAGCTATGCCCATATTCTTTATTAAGGATGGGGCATTCCTGGATGCTGAGGCAAGTGCAATTTTAATATCTCTTGATTTAAGAATATCAAATAGTTCTCTAACACCTTCAAATAAGTTGTCTGGCGTAAAGCCTGCAATCAATTCTTTATACAAATCATTCTTACGGGTAGCTAATTCAATCTTTTCCTCCTCTGAAAAAGCATCCGTCTTATTTCCATTTTTTAAAATGAGCTCAAGGGATTCCATTCTGGAAACACCTTTTAGATGCTCATTATAGTCTCTGTCAAAATCAATGCCCAACTCATCTGCCAAAACCTTCCAGGCTTCATAATGTTGCTCACTGGTTTCTGTCAGAACTCCGTCTAAATCAAATATGGCACATTTATACATTTTATATCCTCCTTAGTACCCTAATTATATCATATACAGGTTCTGATAATTATTTTTCTCCATCCATTCGGATGCCCTGCATAAAGTACTGATTCAAGGTTACATATATGAGTAGAATTGGAATAAGGGATATGACACTGGCTCCCATTACCTGGTCCCATTGAGTAATCCCTGAATAACGGCTCATCATAGTTTGAATACCTACGGTTAGGGTGTACTTACTGGGATCTGCCAAATACAGCTTTGGTCCTAGAAAAGAATTCCATGCTCCAAGGAAGGTAAAGACACCCATGGTCGCAATAGAGGGTTTTGCCAGGGGCATGGCTATTCTAAAGAACACGCCGAATTTCCCAAGTCCATCTATCTCAGCAGCCTCTTCAACAACTTTCGGGAAGTTTATGTAGAACTGGCGCATCATAAAAATATAAGAGGCATTAACGGCTGATGGAAAAATGATTGCGTTATAGGAATTTAACAAACCAAGCTCCTTAATAATCAAGTAGTTGGGTATAAGGAGTATTTGTCCTGGCACCATTATGGTTGCCAAAATAACATAAAATACCGCTTTCTTTCCGGTAAAGTTAGTGCGTGCTAATGAGTAGCCTGCCATGGAGTTGAAAATAATATTGGCCAGGGTAACCAAAGAACACAGATAAAAGGAGTTAAACACCCATCTTACAAAGTGTTCATCTGTAAACAACAAAACCTTATAAGCTTCCAAAGTAAAGGTTTGTGGAATAATATGAAGCCCTCCACCGGTTATTTCCTTATATGGCTTAAAGGATGCTGACACTGCCCATAGAAAAGGAAAAAGGGTAAATGCTGCATAGGCAATCAAAATCGTATAAAGTATAGGTTTAACATATGGATTTCCTTCACGTCTATTCATCTTTCCCCCTCCTAGTAATGACTTTCTGATTTATTGAGTCGTTGGGCTACACTTGACGTTGTGAAGATGATAATAGCCAAGACGATAGCCATAGCAGATGCAAATCCCATGGTGTTATTCTGACCGAAGGCATTTCTAAAGATAAGAAGGGCCACGGTTAGGGTTGAGTTTTCAGGGCCACCTGAACCATTGGAAAAGATATAGGCTTGATCAAACATTTGGAAAGTACCTATAATCCCCATAAGAAGAACAAAGGTAGTAATAGGCTTCAGTACTGGTATAGTAATGTGCCAGAACCGTTGGGCCGCATTGGCACCATCTACCTGGGCTGCTTCATATAGACTTGCCGGAACATCCATTAGACCTGCCAGGTATATGGTCATGAAGAAAGGTACTGTAGACCAGATGTTCATAGCCATAATAACCTGTAGGGCAAAATTTTTATCACCAAGAAAGTTAATATTGTCTTCCATGAGTCCAAGAGAAATAGCCAATTCATTAATTGGACCTGTCAGACTAAAAAGAAACATAAAAATCATAGTAAGTGCAGCACTGGAAGTCAGTGTAGGAAGAAAATATACAGTCCTGAAGATTTTTTTGCCTTTGATTTTTGAGTTTAGAACCGATGCAGTAAGGAGTGCCAAAAATGTTTGGATAGGTACTACAACTGCAACGAACAAGGATGTATTTTGAAAAGCTTTAGCCGCTTTTGTATCCGTAAATATGCGTAAATAATTATCAAATCCGATGAACTCATAATAGCCGGTAAAGAGGTTTACCTTATTAAAAGAAATATAAATACCAAAACCAATTGAAATCAATACAAAAATAGAAATGACCACCACTGCAGGTGTCACGAAGAGCCAACCTCTCATTTGTTCCTGTCTTGCTCTTTTTGTTGTCATAGCTACCTCCTTAAATTGAGGCTAGCTGGGCTAGCCTCAAATCAATGTTACTAAATGTGAATTAGCAAAATTACTTTTACTAAATAGGGGTTAAATGAATATGTGATATGAATTATTGGTTAGCTTCAATAATTGAATTTGCTTCACTTTCAGCAAGCTCAAGTGCTTCTACTAAAGTTCTTTCACCAGTAACAACAGATGGGATGTAGTTTCTGAATTCGTTGTTGATAGTATCCATTGTTGTACCTTTTTGCCATGGTGTTGCGTAATCAGCACCCGCAATGTGAGCGATTTTCTTAGGATCTGATGCTACGTCAGTCGCTACAGTTACATCATCTCTAGAAGGAAGTACGCCTGCACCTGTAGTCCAAGTAGTCATACCATCAACACCTGTTGCATATTTAATAAAGGCAGTTGCTGCATCAACATTCTTAGATGCTGCATTAATTGCATATCCAACTGTAAATACCATGGTTCCTTTTTGTCCTTTAATGGTTGGAACTTCAATAACACCAAAGTCTACATCTGGGAAGTTATCATTAAGGAATCCAAGTGACCAGTTACCTTCAATCATGATGGCAGTTTTTTCGTTACCAAAAGCATCACCATTCCAACCTAAACCTAAATCTGCTGGAGTTTTGATTTTGCCGGCTGCCGCTGCATCGTATACCAATGAAAGGTTTTCAACGATTGCAGGTGCACTAAGGTTAGCATACACTTCATCACGTACGATGTCTAGTCCACCGGATTCAGCGATATACATTTGTCTTGCCAAATCTTGATTATAAGTCATTGCAATGACATCTTCAGGTAAGGTTCCTTGAAGATTGGTCAAGAAATCTCCGGTAAGAAGTTCTTCCATACTTGTTGGGATATCTGCTTCGTCAACCCATTTCTTGTTATAGTAAAGAGCCAATGTTGAATAGTCTTTACTTACTGCATAATAGTCGCCACCAAATTCAAAAGCTGATGCCAGTGAACCATAGAATTCGTCAATCTCAAATGTTCCTGCGTCAAGAGGTAAAACAACACCTTGCTGCACATAGAATGGAGCCATATAAGCATCAAGATAGAATACGTCAGGTGCAGTTCCACCAATTAACTCAGCTTGAAGCTCTTGGTTAAAATCTGAGTAAACTCTTTCCTCAACCTTTACGCCAGTTGCAGCTGTGAAATCTTCAAGCATTTGATTAAAGGCTGCAGTTTCAGCGTCATTTCCGCCCCAACGGCCAACAGTTACTGTTTTGCCGCTTAAATCATTAGCTGGCTCAGCAGTTTCACTAGTATCAGACTCATCCGTAGCTGGTGTTTCATCACTTGCTTTGTCTGTGCTTGCCTCTGTGTTTGTTTTCTCTGAAGTTTCCCCACCTGCTTTTTCATCTGTGTTTCCTGAATTACATGCACTAAGCACGATCATCATCATTAATACCACTGCCAATAATTTTTTCATCGTAACTTCCTCCTTAATATTATTGTACATTAGATTTATGTTAAGCCATAGCCTTACATACATTTTACTTACTTACTTTGTCCAATAGAACGGTGGTCTTTTCTCTTAAAAGATAGTCATTCCCTTTGTATGAGAATTCAACCATGTCATTGTTTTTAGTCATGTTGCTGATAACAAATTCTGTTTGGGAGACTTCAACCCTTAGGGTGTCTCCCTGCCAATGAAAATCATATGTAAGTGACTTCCATGTATTGGGTATATTAGGTTCAATTCTTAGTTTTCCATTTAGTATCCTTAGTCCACCAAAGCCATTGAGGACAACCTGTAGCATACCTCCCAGTGATGCTGCATGGATTCCATGATCTGATGACTTCATATTCTGGCCTAAATCAATTTCACGACACCTGGTATAGAGTTCATATGCCAAGTCTTTGTTGCCGATATCGTTAGCAATAATCGCATGGGTAGATAAGCTCAAGGACGAGTCATGCAAGGTCTTTGGCTCATAATATTCCCAATTTGCCAACTTAACCTCTCTTGAAAACAAGTCTTCTCTTAAATAGAAGAGCATCATGATATCAGCTTGCTTTGAGACCTGCATATTGTTAACCTGGGTCAAGTTATAATCATGAAAAAGACTGCCTACATGTTCTTGATTCTTGTACTTGGTCAAGTCGATGATTTCCTTGGTCAAATATGTGGAATCTTGAGGAATAACCCGGTCTTGATTAGGTCTTGGCAAGAAAATTTTTCTTCTTTTTTCTTCCCAGACACTAATCCAGGAATCAAGACCTAACTTTTTATCAAAGTCTTTATATAGCTTAGGATTCTCATCCCTTACTTTTTTTGCAAAAGAAATTGATAGTTCAAAATTAAGGTCTACCAAATAGTTGGTAAAAGCGTTATCATCAACATGCTCTTTGTATTCATCAGGGCCGATTACATTATTGATATGTAAAAGACCATCTTGGCCATCTTCAAGGCGGCTTGCCCAGAATTTAGCCGTTTCAAACAGCATCTCGTATCCAAAGTCTTCCATAAAAGCTTCATCACCGGTTACGTTGTAGTACTGATAAATAGCAAAGGCAATGTCAGCTGAAATGTGCTGTTCAATAAACCCTGACCATATTTTAGTTGATTTACCGGTTACAATGTCTGCAGCACCCCAGACAGGTGTTACCTCACCATCTTCTAGCCAAGCAGATTCCCAAGGGAATTGCGCCCCTTCAAATCCATTTTCATAGGCTTTCTTTCTAGCGCCGGGTAAGGTCAGATACCTGTACTCAAGAAGTTGTCTGGCAAGTTCAGGTCTTGTATATAGGAAGTAGGGGAACATAAAAACTTCTGTATCCCAGAAGGAGTGCCCCTTATACCCCTCACCGGACAAACCTTTGGCACCGATTCCCATCCGTTTGTCGTGAGCTGGCATCATGCCATAGAGATGATACATGGCAAATCTAGCAGCTACCTGGTCAAAGCTTACACTGGAATCAATTTCAACTCTAGCCTGATCCCAGAGCTTGTCTTTAAGAGCAAGTCCACTAGCCTCAAGAACTTCCTGGAAGCTCTTATCCCAGTATCCTTCAATCCGATTCAGTAGTTCCTTCTTAATACTTTCTCTGTCCATGTCTACGAATTCCAAGTCTCTTGTTGTTCCTACATTGGAAAACTTGGTGATTGATACTTGGCTGCCCACACTGGTACTGAAAGACATGTGACCGAATATCTTGCGTCGGTCCATCATAATCAGCGTATCATGATCAAGTCTTTGATCATCAAGGACTATTCGGTGCATAACATTAATGAAAACTTCTATATCGCTTTCTGTAGTCACCTGATTCATATGCATAACTTTTTTGTCATAAAAGCGTTTGCTTCCTTCAACAAAGTGTTGTGCACCTGAATTGGTAACCTGACCGTTGATTCCTGATACGACCTTAATTTGACAGTCTTTTTCCAGAGGTTTAATCCTTATCTCTTGAGCTACTAGATGGAGGTCATGACTGGATACAAGGCGATGAAATTCAATGTCCAGATCTCCGGTTTCATCTGTATGCCATAATATGTTTCTTACCAACTCTCCGGTTTTTAAATCAAGGCTTCTTGTATATGACTTAACCTGCCCCTCATCTAGAGTAAATCGTCTACCGTTAATCTCCAATGTCATTTGAATCACATCAGGGATATTAGGTAATTCTGTCACCTCTGTATCATGAGCCTTATTAAAAGTCCCTGATACAAACCAGTTCCTGGTTTCAGTTAAATACTTTTCTTCCGGTGTAGACCGTATACCCATGTATCCATTACCAAGAGCCATTATGACTTCACATTTACCGATATAATCTGAATTGAAATCATTTTCGATAATGGACCACTGGTCTGGACTATGACTGATGTTTTGATTTTGCATATGATCCTCCTATACTATCCGAAACGTTTCGGATAAATATTATAAGATAATCCAAACCGTCTCCTTATTCAACCGAAACGTTTTGGAAAATAGTCAAAATATATGTTTCGGACAAGCCTGAGCTTTATCCGAAACGTTTTGAACGATTTGATTATATCATACGAACTGTTCCTCTGGCAAGTACTTTATGTTCGATAAATATTTTTTTACCCCTGCTTTCATCTTTTGCCATCCTTAAAAGCTGTCTGGCTGCATGATAACCCATTTCATAAAAATCCTGTTGCACAGTACCTAGGGGCGGATTCAAGTATTCTGCCAATGGAATATCATCAAAGCCTAATATCGAGATATCCTCCGGTACAGATAATCCTTTGTCATGGGCAGCACGTATAGCACCTAGAGCCATCATGTCACTAAAACAGTAGATAGCTGTAATATCTGAATCTTGTTCGAGTAATTGGCTGGCAGCCTCATAAGCCTTATCTTCCAGGAAATCACCGCAAACAACTATATCCTCATCATATGGAATTTGATTATCCTTAAGTGCCATCCCATATCCGGCCAGACGTTTAATAGTTACATCAGCCTCTTCCCGCCCAACAATACAGCCAATACGTCTATGGTTATGGTTGATTAGCATCTGAACGGCTTCTCTGGAAGCCTGCTCATTGTTGATGGAAATGGATGATACATTATCTGAATCCATATCGACATCCACAAGAACACACGGGGTTCCGCTTTTAAATAGATCTCTCAGATAGGGGTCATCCAGTCGAATACCTGTAATGACAGCTCCACCAATATTATGCTCCAAACAAAAGTCAACATAAGATTTTTTCTTTTGATGGGCAGAGTCAGTCGTAAACAAGGCAACATCATAATCGATAGTTTCCGCGAAGGCATACATACCTGCCAATAAACGATACACAATATTGTCCCGTCCACCATCTTTCATTAGACCGGATAGAATAAAGGCCAGGGTGGTATTTTCTTTCTTTACCAGGTTTCTCGCAGCACGGTTTGGTACATAATTCAACTCCTTGGCCACCTTAACGATGTGTTCCTTTGTATTAACATTAACATCATCATAGTTATTCAAGGCTCTGGATACTGTTGTAACAGAAACTCCGGCTACCCTTGCTACATCTTTTATTGTTGCCATCCGATCACACCCTTCCAAAAAAAAGCTATACTCAATTATCATTAAGTATAGCATTCATTCATACTTGTCTTCAATTGTATTATTGCACAAAAAAACATAGTTTTCCTAAAAATCCAAAACGTTTCGAAACAAACCGCCCCAATAAATCAACCTCCACTTACTAGGGAAGTAAATACAACTTGGTCTTCAGGTTGAATATAGGTTGTCTCAAATTCTTCTTTATGGATTCTTTTGCCATTTATGGAGATTCTTACCACATGACGGCTTAGATGGTAGGACCGAACAAAATCCAAGACACGTATAGGTTTTTCCTGGTCTACCGGTTTTCCATTAAGAATCATTCTATCACCTATCCCATAGGATTACTTGTCTTCTCTGGTTTCATTACCCATAAAAGCTATAGCCAGCATACCTGGTCCAACATGGGACGCAATCGTAGCCGAAAGACATGTCTCAATAATTTCGTTTTCAACACCTCTTGAGCGGAGTTCTTCAACCAAAATATCGGCGTCTCTCTTAACATTGGCATGACCAACCAGTACAGGTACATCGCTGGAAGCCAAATGTTCGACAACCTTACCTACAATATACTTATAAGCCTTCTTCTTCCCTCTTACAGAAGAATAGGATTCAAGCTTTCCATCATGCTTCATCGTTAGTATAGGTTTAACATTGAGGACAGTTCCAACATAAGCTACTGCTGCCGGTATACGACCTCCGTTTTTCAGATGCATCAGGTCATCTACCCCAAACCAATGGTTTGCTTTAAGCTTCTCTTCTTCAACAAGTTTCTTAATCTCTTCCGTAGTCCTACCACTTTTGATAAGCGAAAGAGTATACATAATAAGTGCGCCTAAACCGATTGAAGCAGCCAAGGAGTCAATAACAGTAATATCAGCCTGGGGGACATCTTCAAGGACCATGTTTTTAGCTAAATTAGCATTGTTATAAGTCCCACTAAGCCCGGAAGATAAACCAATATAAATGGTTGAATATCCGGCTTCGTAATGTTCGATAAACTTGTCATGAAAAGTCATGGTGTTTATCTGTGATGTCTTTGGCATAGCCCCTTCCTGAAGGCGATTGTAAAAATGGTCATGGGAAAACTTCTCACCAAGGTCATCTATAAATTCTTCCTCATCAATTGTGATTGGCATACATACCAAATCTAATATGTCGCTGTTCTCCTTAAAAAAGGACAGTGGTAAATCAGAACTCGAGTCTGTTAATAGTCTAATCTTCATTGAATACCTCCTGATTACCTTAGGTAATCATGTTTATAATCTAGTAATATTTTATGTTAAAGCGTATTCAATGTAAAGGAATTTAAGATGACCTGATGATAGGCCTATAAAGGTAATTCCCACTCTTACACGTAGTTATTAATACTCTATATCTTAAATCTTGAGAAACTTTCATTGAGTCTTGCTGCCAATTTATCCAACTCAGACGCCAGCATGGCCACGTCATCATTGGCAATGGTTTGTTGTTCCATAGAAGCGGTAACTTCCTCGCTGGCAGCAGCTGTTTGTTCTGAGATTGAGGATATATTACTGATGGACATGACGATATTGTCTTTCTCCTTATTCATCTCTTTAACGAAATTATTGATGGAATCTATCTTATTACCAATCTCATCAATCTTTTCTGTTATCATATCAAAGGCATGACTTGAATCCGTAACAGCCTCCGTCTGCTCCGCAGATCTTTCCTTGACGTCCTGCATAATATCAACGGTTTGGGAGGAAGTCTGTTGAATATCTGATACGATTACCTGAATATCTTCCGTCGCTGACCTGGAGTCCTCTGCAAGTTTCCTGATTTCATCCGCTACAACAGCGAAACCTTTTCCGTGTTCACCGGCTCTGGCAGCCTCTATGGAAGCGTTAAGAGCAAGTAAGTTGGTTTGGTCAGCTATTGATGTGATCGTATCTAGAATATTGACAATCTCCTTGGTTTTTTCATCCAAAACCAGGATTGCTTTCTCGATCCGTCCTGTTGCCTTATCGTTATCTACAGTTTTTGTTGAAAGTGTTCTCATTGATACTTTTCCACTTTCATTGGATGACAAAGCTACTTTTGCCAGTTCCTGCATTTCATCTGTATTTCTCAGCAGCTCGTCCATCTGTTCTGAAAGATTGGCCGTCATAATTGCGCCTCTTTCAGCCTCTTCCGCCTGTTCAGAAGCACCTTTGGCTATTTCTTCCGCTGTCTTGGTAACTTCAACAGCTGAGGCACTGGTTCTTTCGGCTGTCGATGATAGAACCTGACTGGATGCAGACACATCAGTAGATATGGTTTTTAATTCAGTGACGATATCTTTGATGGAACCAACGGTGTCATTAAGGTCCCTGCTTAAGGTTCCCACTTCATCCCTGGTCCTAAGCTGGGTAACGACGGTTAAGTCACCATCCTTGATCTTTGACAGACTGGCGGCAACAATTTTTATATTTTTGGTAATTAAGGTTGAGATAAACCACGCCAAACCTATGATTAAGACTAAGGCCAGAAAGAGTACAATCGCAGCTGTATTAATCAGTTCCTGGGTGCTTTCTGAAATCTCTGATTCATTTAAGGTTGCCAGTATATAATAATTGGCGTCATCCTTTAACTTAAACACACCAATCTTCTTAACTCCATCATAGGTATAGCGGACAGACCCCTCATCATTTAGGGACATGGCCTCTGCAATGGCCTCAACAGGAAGTTCCTTACCAACAAGATCTATGCTTTTATGTGTAAGTGTAATCATATCCTTGTTAATCAAGACAGGATAGCCATCCAGCCCTATTTGAATACTGTTTATAGTTTCCCTGAGGGCCTGCATGTCAACATCAAAGCCAAGTACACCGTAAACCTGACCATCAACAATGACCGGAGCTGCAACAGTTAATATTAAGGCACCGGTTGAGGCGTCAGCATAAGGATCAGTAATAATCGGTTTTCCAGCCGATGATGCATCCTGATACCAGGGACGAATGGTTGGATCATACCCTTCCGGTAGATCAAGAGCAGGATAAACATAGAAGTTAGAGGTCTCTGTACCTAGGTAAATATTGCTTATTTGCGGGTGTGTTGCAATGTATTCCTCAAAAATCTTATAGGATGCTTGAGTGTCTGTTTCATTAACAGCCAAATCCTTGACTTCATCTTTTCTTGCAATATAATCGACACCCTGGGTTAGATTTTCTTCGTAATAACGGAGGGTATTCTCAATTTCATTTATAACTTGTTCCATCGTATTTTCTAGACTGGTTTTGAATATAGAAGTAGACTTAAAGTAAAGTGTTCCAGATAAGACCAGGTAGGTAACCATGGCCGCTAGAACAAAGCTGATAATCAGCTTCAAACCAATGCCAATTTTACCCTTGCCCCCAGATTTGTTTATACTTCCTGCCTTTGTTGAACTATCAGACACATTTTCAGGATAATTTCTTGCCATAGATATCTCCTTTCAACTTAAGAAGAATCTACCTCTCATAGCCAAATTTCCCAAAAAACTTACTTACGTTCATTATATCATATTTTTCTAAAAGTTAACTATAAATTTTGAAATATCTAGCCCCCTTGTCCATGGTATGTTATAATACCCTTTGAATTCATTTGACAACAAAAGAAAGGATACACTATGTCTTTATATGAACAATGGAAAGATCTTGCTTATCAGGAGAGAACTCAAGAAGAATACGATAAATTTTGGGGTGATTACCTACCTGCTGAGCAAACCGTCTATGTTGATCTTCTAACTAACCACCAAAAGGTTTATGAAGATACTCTTGCCAATTTAGCAAAAACTTTTGATTTTGACCCAATGACTTTCGTCGGATTCCTTGACGGTATCAATACAAGCCTTGTCAACGAACTTAACCTAGAAGAATTGACAGAAGAATCACCAGTTAAACTGGAGATTGACTTTGAGACCCTATACTATAATATGCATTCTGCTCAGGCAGAGTGGCTTTACAACTTGGAAGAATGGGCTCCGATCCTGACTGAAGAACGCAGAAAAGAACTCAAAAAAGAGTACAACGCTTCTAAGACGGTCGTAAAGGAAAAGAAAATCGGTCGTAACGAGCCATGTCCATGTGGTTCTGGCAAAAAGTACAAAAAATGTTGTATGAACAAGTAATTGATCTTAGCTAAAATTAAGGTGCATGACTTATGAGAATATATCTCATAAGTCATGCACCTTTTTTTCGTCTTTTAACCCTTCAGCTTGCCTTTCATATTTAGGCCGTTGGATGTGAAGAGATTATTATCGAAGACATAGTTAAATTCGTTCATTCGTTTGTGGACTTTAAGAGCTGTTTTAATCATTAAGTCCAGTTGTTTGGAGTATTCAAGTTCTTTAGGCTTCCACAGATAGAAGGATAAGGATCCTGGTATGGTGTTGATTTCATTAAAGTAAACGGTATCCGTTTTTGTGTCAATTATATAGTCGATTCTCACTACCCCTGCACACCCATATTTCTTGAACACTCTCAGAGAATAATCCCTAACAATCTCTGCCATTTGACTTGGAATATCTGCTGGAATGTTCCTTTTGGCGCTGGACATACCTTTTGTTGAATCCTGCATATATTTATCTGCGAAAGATAGGATCTCATCAAGGGTAGAGGGCTCTTCTATAACTGAAACCTGGGCATCACTTATATCACCCAAAACTGAACAGTTCACTTCTCTGATGGCCTCCAGTTTATTCTCTACAATAACTTTCACATCAAAAGTAAAGACATTCTCGATACAAGATCTTAAACTGGTAGAATCCTTGGCAATCTCAATTCCTATACTAGAGCCTCCTGAAGCAGGTTTAATGATCATAGGAAATTCCAAATGGCTTAAGACCTTGGTTAAAATCTCCTCCGTATCTTGATAATATTCGTATTTATTAAAGGCCATAAAATCAATAACGGCTATCCCTGCTTCTTTAGCTACTATCTTTGCAATATCTTTGTCCATACCGATAGAAGAAGCGAGAACATTGGAACCTACATAAGGCAGGTTATACATTTCACACATCCCCTGGATAGCTCCGTTCTCTCCCTTGTTTCCATGAAGAATCGGAAATACAACATCAATATAGCCAAGCTTCTTTGGTATGAACTTCAGTGGCGCTTTAAAAAGATTCACTCGATTCTCACTATAATCCTTTTCAAAAACAACCAGTGATGACTTTTCAAGAAGGTCATCCAACTTCTTATAGTTTTCAATATTCATCAGTTCCGGCGATGTATAAAACTTTTCATCTTTAGAAATATAGATCGGTACAATTTCATATTTTTCCTTATCTATGTTCTCAATCGCCTGTAGAGCTGATATAACAGATACTTCATGTTCTGTTGCTTTTCCACCAAAAAAAACACCGATATGCAGCTTCATCTTAGCACCTTCCTACTCATTAAAATTATCCGGCAAATCATTTTCAATTAATACAACATCACCCTTGGTGACGATTTTGCTTAAATATCCAAAACCTTCATAAACAGACTTAAGAACAACAACTTGCTCCATAGGGTATCCTGCTTCCTTTAAACCAGCATAAATGTCTTTCGTTTTCTTATCTCCAATGAGAAGAACAAAATCACAAACACCAGCAATCTGCTTACCAAACTCAAGGTGGACTTCCATATCCATAGCACCCAGTTCAATCATTCCCGGGGTCATAATAATTTTTTTGCCACTGTCAAACTGGTTCAAGACATCCAGGGCAAATCTTGCTCCAGTTGGGTTGGAATTAAAGGCATCATCTAGAATATAATAATCCCCTTGGTGTTTGAGTTCCAATCGATGGGGAATTGGTTTAATTTCCTTAACCCCTGTAGCTATTTGCTCAGGTGTCATTTTTAGTTCCATAGCTATGGCAATGGCACCTGCAATATTCAATATATTATGCATACCCAACAACTTGGTTGTATAGGAATGTCTTCCTTTATCTGATACAATATCAAAGCTGGACCCATGGACTGTTGGTTTCACATTCTCAATTCTGATTTTATTATCTTCTTTGCTTCCATAGCTGATATAGTTCACATCTGGATAACGTTTCATCCCTTCTCTTACATTGGAAGAGTCACCATTAACAAAGCCTTTTTTATTATTACCCTTTACAGCCTGCATCATCTCAAACTTAGTATCAATCACATGACTCAGTGAACCAAAAGTCTCTAAATGTTGAGGTCCAACAGCTGTAACCATTCCATAATCCGGCTTGACCAAATCACATATTTCTTTAATATCCCCATTTTGCTTGGCTCCCATTTCAGCAACAAAAACCTCAACCGAACGATTAAGACTTTTCCTGACTGTGATGACAACACCAAGGGTTGTGTTATAAGAATGTGGTGTTACCAAGGTTGTGAATTTTTGAGACAAAATAGTCTCAAGGATAAACTTCGTTGAAGTCTTTCCATAACTACCTGTGATACCGATTTTAATCAGGTCTTTATGTGAATCCAGTATTTTCTTAGCATCATTATAATAATGTTTCTTTAAATAAAGCTCTACCGGTTTCAATATCAGGTTGGCCAGCAATAGGATGAATGGAACCCCCATCATCAGAAGGCTTAAGGCCAAAAGTGAAGTTAAGTCTCTAGGTAGAACAAGAATCAGGGCCACATCAAAAAGTCCTGTCACTAGTAATATACGCTTAACCCGCATCGTATATACCAATGGCTTTTTGACCTTCTCACCTTTCCTGTAAAGACTCATATCCCGAATAACAACAAAGACAACCCATATAATAGGAAAAACAAGGACTCTAAAGTCAATAATCAAAGTATAAAGTCCTGCTGTTATCAGTATGACGCCATAAAAAAACAGGATTGCAGGTGAAAGTATTTTTTTATGATTCATTTTCAAAAATCTGAAATATCGTTCTAATCGGTAAGAATTCAGTTGAAACATATGTAAATGATACAGAGTCCTCTTAACAATATATGCCCCAACAATAAGTAAGAGTCCAATAAAAATGATTAAGTCCATAGAATCTCCAATCTAAATTTCATACATTTATCTACTTATTTGATTCAATTAGTCTAAATAAATGCATCCAAAACAGCCAAAAACCGCTGCTTTTGCTCTAAAAAGGCAAAGTGCCCAGCCCCCTCAAAAACAACCAGGCCCGCATCTGGAATCATCTTCTCCATGAGCCTACCATCTGATAGTGGTGTGGCCGTATCATTGGCTCCCCAGATGAGAAGTGTTGGAGCTTTGATTCCTGGTAAGTATTCTTTGTGATCTTCATTAACGACTTTGGAAAGTACACCTTTCATAATCGGCGATGCATTTCTATAGTCTTCTGAACCTGCATTTTTACTATATTTATCCAGTAGGCCCGGGAAAAGTTTTTTAATAGGGTAAAACTGATATATCTTTTTTAAGGTTTTATATGTGTATACTTTTATATAGTAAGAAGCAGGCCTTTTATTGACAATACCTGCACTTCCCATAAGAATCACTTTGTCAAAATCCATTTTTGAAGAAAGTCGAAGAATAATTCTTCCACCGTGGGAATGACCGATCATGATGGGATTCTCAATTTTCAAAATCTTAAAAGCCTTTATAAGAATATCACAAAAAGCTTCTGTACCTATCACTTCCTTCGGTTCTCTACTTGCACCAAAGCCAGGTAAATCAAAAGCATATACTTGATATTTGTCTTTATATTTATCAATAAGGAACTGAAACATTTCTTTATTACAGCCCCATCCATGAAGGATAACGAGAGCTTTACCTTCCCCTTCAACCAAGTAGGACAAGCCTAATTCTTCTATAAAGTCCGTCATTTTAGCCTCCCAGGTTGCATGGGCGAGCAGTAAACCGCTAGGTTTAAGGCCTACCCCAGTTTTTGTTCATCCAAAGAATTATATCATATGTATGACGAAAAAACTAGAAATCTTTACCAAGCTTTGCTAAAATAGTCTTAAACGGTTAATGGAGGAGCTTATGTATAAACATATTCCAAATGTTCTAACAGTTCTAAGAATATTCTTAGTTCCATTTTTCCCAATTGCATATTTCAGTGACTCGCCCAATAACACCAGGAATGCCCTTATTATATTCATTATTGCTGGCTTAACAGATATTCTTGACGGATACTTGGCAAGGCATTTCAATCTGATCACCAAAGTTGGCACGGTTCTGGATCCATTGGCTGATAAGCTGATGTTGCTGACCGCTGTTTATACACTCTTTTTTGCAGGCGATTTACACTATATCTTTCCATTGATTATAACGGCAAAAGAAGTATTTATGATACTGGGGGGTATCTTCTTATACTTCAAAAAAGAAAAATCAGTTATTCCTGCCAATAAGATAGGCAAGACAGGAACAGTTCTCTATTCTCTGGCCGTATTCATTACTGTCATTTTTCCCGGTTCACCGGCATCATGGATTAGTATTTTTCTGGCCATTATCGTAAAATTAATTGCCATAGCCACCTACGCCGTACATTACAGAAAGCATGTTAGGAATGTCTAGGACATAAGCCTCCCACCATTAGCAAATACCTAAGATAGAAAGAAGGATCCCAATGAAAACACCACAGATTGAAGCCAATCTAGCCTTTGAATTTATGTGTGCCCTAATGGGTATTGCCTATTTCGAAGAGTGCCAAAAAGCAGACGAAGATATTAGTGTCTCAAGATTTCAGCATTATATGTCTGACTTTGTCAATACTACCTATGAGCAGATACCTAACATCGTCAAAAAAGACATTCAACTTTTTATGCATGACTTTTCATGTATGTATGTCACTGTTTTAGATGTTATCTTAAGAGAAAATATGGTCAGTCCCCTGGACTTAATCAACTATTTCAAAACCATGGACACCACATTCTTTCTCAATCAATACTTGGTAAGTAATGAAACCTCTCTTACAACAGATTCTGATGAAGGTGAAATCCTAACCGTCCTAACAGACCTTTCAACTAAATTCAACAAGTCTGGCATCGACCATGAACTTTATTTTGAATTCCTAAAGTATCCAGAGGGTATTGTTGAACGTTTTGTCCATTCTCTAACCGTCTTATATCATGATTACTTTAAACCTATGGAGGATGTATTCAAGACCAAACTAATGGATATCAGTGAACATCATCAAAAACTATATGATGAGAATCCTGATGCATTTATTAATGCTATTTTATTCCAATCCAAGGAATCCCTGGAAGAGGATAACGCTATCATTCGAATTTTTGTCTCTAATCTCTATGGGGACAAAGTTAATGTCGCATACGGCGAACTTAACAACGTGTACTTCTTCTACGGTGCCCAGGCAGAGAAAAAGCTCTATTCAGATAATCTAACCAGCCAGTATGAAGAATTAATAAAATCCCTGGCTGATGATACGCGAAGAAAGTTAATCAAGTACCTGATGAATACACCACATTACAACAAGGAAATTTCAGATTATCTTGGCATTACAACAGCTACCATCTCCTATCACATTAGCAGATTAACCGATATCGGTATCATTCATCTTAAGTACCAGGAAGGTAAGCGTATTTATTATCAGGTAGATAAAGAGCGTTTCAACCAGCTCTTTGACGGGTTAAAACGCTACCTTACTTCCTCACATATAGGATAATTATTCCTTTAACTTACTGATTGATCAATTGTTGGTAAGTCATACCATATCGTTTTGCGATATCCATTGCATAGCTTTTTCCAAGGGGCAGTCCTTCTTCAATAATGAAGGGTGCCTCTTTCATATTCTTACCTGCTATATAAGATTTCACTTGTGTACCCTGGCTCACCAAACTATCATATAATTCATGTAAGTGTGTATTAAACACTACCATGGACCCCTTTTCCTTCAGGCTTTGAATGGTCTCAAGGGCAATCTGCAGACTCTCCTGATGTGAGGTTCCCTGAAAGGATTCATTCATAAAAATAATAGACTCTCCGCTGGCTTTAATATAAAGTTCACGAAACCTCTTGCATTCCTCACCAAGCCTACCTAAATCTACGGACTCCTTTTCCTCTGCCGGGAAATGGATCAGAATTTTGTCCACATAGGGAAGGGACGCTATCTTAGCAGGTATATAATATCCCAGCTGGCCCATCCAGATACATTGACACAGGGCTTGAGTAAAGGTTGTCTTGCCCCCTCTATTAGCCCCGGTCAAAATCGAAATTTTCTGATCCTTACTAAATATATAATCATTTTTTACAGGGTGTTTGTTGTCGATACCCAAACTCACATGATATAGGTCATAGACTCCATAAGGTTCATCCCATCTTGGTAAAACCAATGGTTCACCATGACTGGTCAGTTCCTGGTATATTCTGCGTCCAATATAAAAATATGGTAATTCATGATAGAGGACACTGACAACCTCAAGAATCCTCATTATAAACTGATCACAAAAAGTAATCAACTGAAGGGTAGCAGGTTCTATGGTTTTCTCCAATGTGTTTAAGGCATCCGGTGCCTTAACAGTTTCCCTGGCAAAAAGCTTTCTGGGCAGCATTTTTAGTTCCTTGATTCCGCTGCCGATATAATAGCCCATCTTCTTGGAAAACCTGTCATACTTAAATTCCTCACCACTTAGTTCAAGAAGGATTGCCTCCTTAGGCTGAAGATACGCATCAAGATTCAGGCCTATTTTTATGCTTTTGACACCTTCCTCAAGTTCCTTTATGGATTTAACATCCTCGGAAAACGATTCATATATAGGCGATTCAACGATTTCACTCAAAAGGTCCCTGTATTTTTGCATCCCCTGGGACTGTAGCTTGGCTTTTCTCATGACATTTAACAGTTCTTTTAACATATCATCCAATTCATCAAACTCATTGGTTCTTTTCAATAGGTTATAAACAGTCGCTTCTTTTTCGAAGGCGAATTTACCCATAGTCATATTGTTGTGGGCTTTTTCACCATGCACCATAAGGGCCTCATAAAGCCCCTCATTCTGAATCATATCCTCCATTACCCTCTGGCGGTATATACTGGTTTTTTTATCACAAGGCACCTGACTGATCCAATCTGCCAAATGTAGTTTTTCCTCTTCCAGTAGTTTTGTAAGGGACTGAAAGTTGACATCCTCAATATCTTTAGTCGTCATGGTAAAATATTTTTTATTATTATTTTCAGGCCATAAAAGACTGAGCCCCTCATATCGAAACTGTCCATAATCAATTTCCTGTCTCATGGGACACCTCCCTCAGCTGTTCCAAGGTTACCCCATATTTAAGGGCAATCTTACGTGCAAAGCTTTGTCCATAGGGTTCTCTCTCAATAAGTTTATAAGACGATTGTCCCTCCTCCATCTCTGTAACCAGGCTGTATATGAGAGATTTGTCTTTCTCATCAAGGCTTTCCCTTAGATATTGATAGAGTTCATGAAGATGGGTGTTAAAAACGAAAGCGTATCTATTATGGACCAGCGCCATACACCCCTCCGCTGCAATATTAAGACTTTCCATATGACTGGTTCCTGTAAAGGATTCATTCATCAGAAACAAGGTCATCCTCCCGGCTTCTTTAAATTTCTCAACAAAGAGTTGACATTCCTTACCGAACTTACCCTTATCATAGGTTTCACTTTCACTTACTGGAAAATGCGTTAGAATACCATTAGATACACTAAGTTTTGCCGAAATTGCCGGTACATAAAGACCCATTTGACCTAGGAGCTGAACCTGCCCTATTCCCTGTGTAAAGGTTGTTTTTCCACCGCGGTTGGCGCCGGTAATAAGGGTCCCTATCCGTTGATCATTAATAGCCACATCATTTTTAATAATGGTTTCACTTTTCTCATGCTCATCATTGAAGACCGCTAGATTCAGATTGTAAAAACCTTTTACTTCCATTGAAAAGCTTTTGCTTTCAAAGTCGAACTCTGGTCTTGTAAAAGGAAGCCCACCTGCTTCAATCTTCTTAAAGAGCCCTACACTTGCTTCATAAAATCGAATCTCATCCAGGAGACGGATAAATGGTTCCACATCAATTTGCTCATATTTGGTAACAAAAGTCTTAAGCTGACTTTGGTGTTCTCTTAATGCAAACTCAATTTCCTCCATCAGATCATAATTCAGTTTATTGACTTTAAAAACTGGTGCATAGGAAGAAAGGAGCTGTCCTAAAAACATAGGCTCCATACGAAGTACATCCGACACCTTTCGAAAAGCTTTAGGATACCTAAATCGATGGTCATCCAGACTTGTCACCTGGGCAAAAACCGGCCTCATTCCAACATTCATATTCACTGACAGGGTAGCTGACCTTATGGTGGAAAAAATATATTTAATGGCCTTCAAATCCTGTTTCATTTCTTTGAAGCTGTCTGCATTGATAATCGATTCTACATTCGACTTTAAAGCTTTCAGTCCATGAGAAGATACCTTATAGTAATATAAGGTTTGGTTTAACTCATCCAGAACTTTCACTGACTTTTCAATGATTATCAAAAGATCTATCAAACGATATATATTAAAGTAGTGTTGTTTTTCGTGTATAAAGAGGGGTTTTAGATTTTCAAATTCAACCAAACAATCAACAAGATCACCGGTCAGACCATCTATGGACATAAAATCTTCCATGATTTCCTGTCTATAGGTCAGGGTTTCTCTGTCCTGTATCAAATGATAAAGTATATCCTCATTGGATACTAACTTATCATATACATTCAAAAGGTTAAGATCCTTAATAACCTGCTGGTTTATTGGAATCTTAAGAGACTCCTCTAGCCACAATATGCTGCCAAAATCCATAGCTATCCTTTCTATACGTATCAAGTGTCATTTATTTAGTCAGCTTCTAATAGTCCAATGCTTTCCAGTCCATTTTTCAAACTTGAATAATCATAGGCAAAAAGATCAGCTCCGGCCTCTTTTGCTTGGCTTTCATCCTTAAATCCCTGACCTCCAACCACAATTTTCAACTTATCCAGCTTTGACTTTATCCTCTCCTCATTTCTGATAACCTGAACTAAATTAATCAAAGTATCAATATGGTAGTCCATAGTTGCTGAAATGGCTAAAACTTCCGGCTTAACCTCCTCAATCATATGAATGAGTGATGAAGTTGGAACATTTGATCCCAAATAGTAAGCCTTAAAACCTAAAAGTTCAAAATAGTCAGCAATCATTCGAAGACCTAATGTATGCGGTTCACTGGCAAGGGACAGACAGATAGCACGACGTTTTTCATAAATTTGAAACCCTTCAGTATTGCCGTGATATAGCTTTACTTTCAAACCGCTGATGACTGAAAACAGCATATTTGTAATATAATGCTCCTTAGCTACACTTATCTGGCCTTTTTGCCATAAATCACCAATATACATCATGACAGGCATCATGACTTGCTCATAGAGCTGAACCAATCGTGGAAGTGATAGTGCCATACCGGAAAAAAGCCTTCTAAGTTGATCTTCCTTCTCATTTACTACCAGATCTATGACTTGACTGGTCAGTTCGTGAAGTTCATGTTCATCAAGTAGGCCAATATCATCTTTTTCCCTATCCATTAACTCATCTAAAGAACATCTAAAATAATCTGCTATCTGTATAAGTACCTGCGGACTTGGAAAACGTATATTCTTCTCATAATTGGCAATAGTCGTCTGACCCAGATCAAAGAGATCCCCTAACTCCTTCTGGCTCAGGCCCTTGTTTTTTCGTAGTATTTTTAATTTGTCTCCAAACATGTTTACACTTCCTATTCTTTTAAACTTATTTAGAATAATACAAAACGAGCAGTTTTATTAATTCACTTTTGTTTATACGTTCATTATACCACACATCGTGTTTTTTCATAGTACATTTTTATAATTATTGACGTGATTTTCTATCTATGCTACAATTAACCGATTATGTTTTTTTATATGGAGGTACCCTAATTGTTAAGTGCAAATAATGTAAGTTTAAGTTTTAGTGATAAACAATTGTTCAAAGATGTCAACTTAAAATTCACTCATGGAAACTGCTATGGTGTTATCGGCGCCAACGGATCCGGTAAATCAACCTTTCTTAAGGTCTTATCCGGTGAAATCGAGGCGAATAAGGGTGATGTCAGCCTGACTCCAGGCGAAAGGATTGCCGTTCTTAAACAGGACCATTTCCAATACGATGACAAAACTGTTATGGATACAGTAATCATGGGACACGAACGTCTCTTTGATATTATCCATGAAAAAGAAGCCCTTTATACCAAAGAGGAATTTACGGAAGAAGATGGTATCCGATCTGCTGAACTTGAAGCTGAATTTGCTGAACTTAACGGTTGGGATGCTGAATATGATGCTGAAAAATTATTGATTGGCCTGGAAATCCCAAAAGATATGCACCAGAACCTTATGTCAGACCTCTCTGGTTCAGACAAGGTAAAGGTTCTTCTTGCTCAAGCTCTTTTTGGAAATCCACATATTCTTCTTTTGGATGAGCCGACTAACCACTTGGATTTCAAAACCATTATGTGGTTGGAAGAATTTATTATTGAATATCCTAATACTGTAATCGTTGTATCCCATGACAGACACTTCCTCAACAATGTCTGTACTCATATCGTGGATATCGACTTCGGCAAAGCCAACCTTTTTGTTGGTAACTACGACTTCTGGCACCAGTCCAGCCAGTTAATGGCAAGAATGATTGCTGATCAGAACAAAAAAGCAGAGGAGAAAATCAACGAGCTTAAAAACTTTATCGCCCGTTTCAGCTCCAATGCCTCAAAAGCCAAACAAGCAACATCACGTAAAAAGATGCTGGACAAAATCAAGATCGAAGACATTAAACCCTCTTCAAGAAAGTATCCATTTGTCAGCTTTACCCAGGAGCGTGAAGTTGGTAAAGAAATTCTTCGGGTTGAAGGTTTAAGCAAGACTATAGACGGTGTCAAAGTCCTTAATGATATCAGTTTTACAGTCGGTAAAAATGATAAGATTATTGTTCTAAGCAAGAATGAAATTGCCCGAACTACCCTCTTCAAAATTCTCATGGGTGAAATGGAACCCGATGAAGGTACATGCACTTGGGGTATAACAACAACAAGAGCATATTTACCTAAAGATAACACAGAATACTTCGAAAATTGCGACCTTAATCTTATCGACTGGTTAAGACAATATGCCGAAGCAACCAGAGACCAGCAAGATGAAACCTTTATCCGTGGTTTCCTTGGAAAAATGCTTTTCTCAGGTGAAGAAGTTTTCAAAAAAGCTTCCGTCCTCTCCGGTGGTGAAAAAGTCCGTTGTATGCTTTCAAGAATGATGCTTTCAGGAGCCAACGTTGTACTTCTTGACGAGCCTACCAACCACTTGGACCTCGAATCCATCACAGCTGTTAATGATGGTTTGATCAGCTTCAAAGGTAACGTTATTTTTTCCAGTCATGATCACCGTTTTATCGAAACCGTTGCTAATCGAGTGATTGAAATCACTCCAATGGGAATCATTGACAAACTGACTGAGTTTGACGAATACCTCGCAAATGAAGAACTTCAAGCCCGGGTTAAAGCGATGTACGCGGGACAAGAAGTATAGTCCATTCCTACAGATTCACAAGTAGTTTTATGATTATCTTACTGTAAGAAAGAAGGGATTGAAGCCTTAGCAATTGATGCCAAGGTTTCAATCCCTTTATTTATTATGGGCAACTCATCGATTCTTATCTGCATTTGCATATATTTTTCTTAATTAACTGGGTTTTTTCCTTAGATAAACACCTAGTATTAAGGCAATGGAACCTGATGTAACAAATATCAGCAGTGGAACTCCACCAGTATTCGGCATCCAGCCGGGATTACTATCCTCTGGTATAGACTCATCATCAAGATCCAAGTCTTGTTCTTCCGGTTCCTGACCATCCGGATTGCTGTCGTCACCATCTGGGTCTTCTCCACCTGGATTGTTGCTGTCACCCTCCGGCTCATCTCCACCCGGATTGCTCTTATCTCCTTCCGGATCAACTCCTTCAGGGTTTTCCGTCGGCAAATCTTCATCCGGTAACTCTTGTTCCTGGTTAATAATCTGACTATAAAGTGCATCCAATACTCTGTCATGGTCCATCAAAACACCTTCAAAAACAATTAATCCGCTTTCATCCAACCATCCGTCAAATCGAAATCCGGACTTACCTGTTGGATTAATATAATTAATTTCATCCAGTGTAACAATTGTATCTTCCCTATGGCTGGTTATGGTTTGTTCTGAACCATCATTAAGAATGAGTCGATATGACCTGTATCGAATCTCTCTGGTTCGTGGACGCATGGAGCGGTTTTTGCCCAAGTCTCCTATGCCAACCAGCATCTGCACACTCCCCCGCTCTTCAGGAGCAAACACCAAGGCTTCTTGACCTGGGGGCATTGTCCCAGAAACGGTTACTTCAAAATCTATATCCATACTCATGGTTACTCTTGGAATAGTTAGTCTGACATAATATACGCCATCTTCGACCCTAATACTTTCCTTCCCATTATAATTCGTTACTATATTGGTGGAATAGGAGTGGGATAGGTTGCTTCCACTGGGGCCTGAGTAATTGAAATCAATAAGGATTTGATTTTCTTCTTCGTCGACGGTATACTCCGGTTGGGAAACATTTGGCATTTCCTGGTTGACTTCTCCATTCGAAGGAGGCAGGGTAACGAAATACCTATATAAGTCTTCTCCATTACTGGAAGTAGGTATCCTGAAATCCTGGTCCGAGAAAAACCAAATCCCATATTGCATAGCCGAAACTACTTCATCATATGTTAATTCACTTATACCGGTCAGTTCTTTTAGTTCCTCAACAACTTGATCCGAATCCAGATGGGGTCCTGCAAGTTCAAGTATACTCCTGATATGACCTCCTGCATCCAGTCCAAAGATGTCCTCAGGACTATATACTTTGTAATCAATCCAGGTCATTAACCCTTTTTTCTCATCATAGGTCGGTGCATTCATTTCAGCGCATAAGACCAATATTTCTCTTCCCTCTTGTCCTTCGACGCTATATATGAATGTTTGATCCATATAGGCCTCTCCATCCTTTAAACGATAGCTTTCCTCTTCATCCCCATAAAGAGTAACGGAAAAGAGCATAACAAAAATCAAATGCAAGGCAAACAGTCTTTTCTTCATTTGAAATCTCCTCTTATTCTACTCAATGATAGTCCTAAGACTAATTTTGAAGGCTCTTAGATAGTTATTCTTATGCCTATAATGCATTATCCCTATCTAGACCTCATACTATATATCGACTGTCTTCAAAATTTATTTATACTTTGTTCACATTTTTTTCATATTTTAAAAAATAAGTGACCTCTCATTCAATTGGCCTATCCTTTTTTCATAAAAGCCTATGTATTATACACTCATTTTTATCACAAATCGATGATTATCGATGAATTAACATGGATTTAATTGAATTCCTCTCACATCCCATATATAATGACCTTAATGTAATGTATAGCATTACTCCAATTATGAAAGGAGAGTATAGCTTATTTGGGCTATACAAGCACTCATTATGAAAAAATCTGTAGCATTTATCTGTGTTCACAATTCCTGCCGTTCTCAGATGGCTGAAGGATTTGCCAAACATTTAGCAAGTGATTATTTTGATGCATATTCAGCTGGTACCGAAGATTATCCAGCTGTTAAACCTTTAGCAGTTGAGGTTATGGAAGAAGCAGGGGTAGATATGTCTTCACATCATCCAAAACTTCTCAAGGATATTCCAGAAAAAGTAAATATTGTCATCACAATGGGCTGCAATGTAGACTGTCCCTTCCTCCCCTGCGACCATAGGGAAGACTGGGGTCTTGACGATCCTTCCGGTAGTCCAATTGACGACTTTAGAGTGACGAGAGATATCATTAAGGGAAAGGTCCTGGAACTTATTGAAAGAGATAAGGCAGGCGAATTTAATCAATAATTATTTCAACCACAGAAATTAGAAAAGAGGCTGTTAATCAGCCTCTTTTCTTTGGGTATATTGAGTTTTATGATTTATATTGTAATTCCTACTTGGATCCCTCAAAAGCAGAAATGTACATATCTTTTAATTCACTGATCAGTGGGTATCTTGGGTTTGCTCCAGTACACTGGTCGTCAAATGCATTTTCACTCATTACATCGAGTTTTGCATAGAAGGCTTTTTCTCCGACTCCAAATTCTTTAATGGATTTAGGAATACCAACAGCATCTTTTAGTTCATCAATTTTTCCAATCAAAAGATCTACTTTTTCCTCTTCTGTTTTACCACCAAGGTTCAAATAATCTGCAATCTTTGCATATCTCCACTTGGCGTTTGGATATTTATATTGTGGGAAAGCTGCTTGTTTTCTTGGATTATCCACTGCATTGAACTTAATAACTTCATTAATCAGAAGACCGTTGGCTACTCCATGAGGAACATGGAAAGCAGCTCCTAATTTATGTGCCATAGAGTGACAAACTCCAAGGAAAGCATTGGCAAAAGCCATACCTGCCATCGTCGACGCATGAGCCATTTTTTCTCTGGCTTTTACATTAACACTACCGTTGTTATATGCTTCAGGTAAATATTTAAAGATCAGTCTTATTGCCTCAAGAGCTTGACCATTGGTAAACTCTGATGCCAAAACAGAAACATAGGCTTCAATAGCGTGAGTCAAAGCATCTACTCCAGATGCTGCTGTAAGACCTTTTGGCATATTCATCATCAGACCGGCATCTACAATGGCCATATCCGGTGTCAGTTCATAGTCAGCCAAAGGATATTTTACACCTGTTTTCTCATCAGTAATTACTGCAAAAGGAGTAACCTCTGATCCGGTACCGGCTGTTGTAGGAACTGCAACCATCATAGCTTTTTCACCAAGTCTTGGGAATTTATACACACGTTTACGAATATCCATAAAACGCATAGCCAGATCTTCAAACCTTACTTCAGGATGTTCATAGAGGACCCACATAATCTTTGCCGCGTCCATTGGTGAACCTCCACCAAGAGCAATAATGGTATCCGGTTCAAAAGACAACATTTCTTTAGCACCTTTTTTTGCAGTTGCTAAGGTTGGGTCTGGCTCTACATCGAAGAATACTTTTGTATCAATTCCCAAGGCATCTAATTTGTCTGTTACAATTTCAGCAAATCCAAGATCATAGAGAACTTTATCCGTTACGACAAAAGCTTTCTTTCTACCAAGATCCTTCAATTCATCTAAGGCAATGCTTAAGCAATCAGCTTTAAAATATACTCTTTCAGGAACTCTGTACCACAACATATTCTCTCGCCTTTCTGCTACACTCTTCACATTGATAAGATGTTTTACACCGACGTTTTCACTGATGGAGTTACCCCCCCAAGTACCACATCCAAGGGTAAGTGATGGTGCCAATTTGAAGTTATATAAGTCACCGATGGCTCCATGTGAACTTGGCATATTAATAATAGTACGACCGGTCTTCATCATGGCGCCAAACTGGTCGATTCTGTCTTTTTGTGTGTTTTGGTCTGTATAAAGAACAGATGTATGTCCCAAGCCACCAAGTTCAATAAGTCTGGCAGCTTTAGTAAGTGCTTCATCAAAAGTCTTTACTTTATACATAGCCAGTACCGGTGATAATTTTTCATGGGAGAAGGGCTCGTCAAGTTCAACACTTGTTACTTCTCCGATAAGAACTTTTGTGTCTTCTGGAACTTTTAACCCGGCCATCTCGGCTATGGTTATTGCTGATTGCCCAACGATTCCTGCATTCAATCTTCCGTCGACTACGATTATTTTTCTAACCGCATCAGTTTCTTTCTTGTTAAGGATGTAGCCACCTCTAGCAGCAAACTCTTCCTTAACTTCTTTATATACCTTATCCATAACAAGAACGGATTGCTCAGAGGCACAGATAACGCCGTTATCAAAACTTTTTGAAAGAAGGATTGAGCTGACAGCCATTTTAATATGTGCTGTATCATCAATGATAGCTGGTGTATTACCTGCACCAACACCTATTGCTGGTTTACCTGATGAATAAGCTGCTCGAACCATACCAGGACCACCGGTAGCCAAAATCATATCTGCTTCTTTCATAACTGCATTGGATAACTCTACACTTGGTTGGTCTATCCAACCGATAATTCCTTCTGGTGCACCTGCCGCTACTGCAGCATCAAGGACAATCTTAGCCGCTTCTATGGTACAGCCCTTAGCTCTTGGGTGTGGAGAGAAGATAATTCCGTTTCTAGTTTTGAGAGCTATCAAAGCTTTAAAAATCGCTGTAGAAGTTGGATTCGTTGTTGGGACTATAGCCGCAATAACACCAATTGGATCTGCTATCTTTGTCACACCAAAAGCTTCGTCCTTATCAATAACACCACATGTCTTTTCGTCCTTGTACTGATTATAGATGTATTCAGAAGCAAAATGATTTTTAATAACCTTGTCTTCTACAATCCCCATCTTTGTTTCTTCAACAGCCATCTTTGCCAATTGAATTCTTGCATCATTGGCAGCCATTGCAGCCTTTAGAAAAATCTCATCAACCTGGTCTTGTGAAAATGTTGCAAACTCTTTTTGAGCTTGTCTTATAGCTTGGATACCTTTGGTCAGTTCATCTACGTTTGTAATTTTCATCTTGACACCTCTCTTTTCGTTAATACTTTAACAATTATTATTAAATAAAAAACAGCAAACTTGCATTTATTTCTTAATAAAACACGACTTTCTATGGAGTAATCATATGAAAAGCCTGCAAACACTGGATTCATCAGGTGTTTCATTTGTTATCCAAAGACATAATATCACGACTTACTTTAAAAGGCAATAGTTTTTCGTTAATTTTTTATCATTATTTTCGTCTTTGTTTATTTTTTCTGAAAATTTATGGTTTCAGAAAATTTTATGATATAATATTACTATTAAAGTTTATCCAATTAAATGTATGAACTTACCTTTCAATCAAAAACTTTAACAATATGATTATACTGTGAGGTGTCCTATGTCTGATTTCAAGCTGCAAGACGAACTTCATTCAATTATTGCTATGAATATTACAAGCAATAAGTACGAAAATATATACTTTAAGGATCTAAAATCCAGATTCATCGCTGCCAGTAACAATATGGCTGAATATCTAGGCGTCGAATCTCCAGAAGAACTCATTGGTAAGACAGACTACGATTATTTTTCCAAAGATCATGCCATCCGAGCCTTTAATGATGAGCAGGAAATCATTCGTACAGGTCAGCCCCTTCTTGGTATTATTGAGCAGGAAACCTGGAAAGACAACCTTGTATCCTATGTCGTTACCTCTAAATATCCTTTATATGATCATGATGGTAACATCATTGGAACTTGGGGACATTCTGTCAATGTTGCTTCGACTAATATGAATCACTCAGAACTAAAGGAACCCCGGCTCAAGGAAGATGATTTCACTTCTCTTGACGAAGAGAGCCGAGTAGATAGCCTTACAGGTCTTAAGAATACCAAAGCCTTTTATGAATTTATTAACCTCTTCTACCAGAAAGCTTTGAATGCAATGAGCTTAAATGATATCTCTCATTCACTGATTCTCGTGGATATGAACGGGTTTTCTATGATTAATGAAACCTTTGGTGTCAAATACGGGGACGAAGCCCTTAAATTCGCTTCTGAGACCCTTAAAAGCCTTATTCATGATGGTATCCATCTCTTCCGATACAGTGGTGACAAGTTTGCAATTCTTATGGAGGACCAGTCTTATGAAAAAGCCATGGAGTTCGCTAATAACGTCTTAATAGCATTTAGTGAAGGTGATTTCGAATCTCATGGTGATACCATAAATCTGACTGCCAGTGTTGGGATGAGTGATTTTAAGGAAAGTCTACCTTTTGGCAATATTCATGATATCATTAACCTAACAGACAAACGACTGTACGCAGCCAAGAGTACAGGCCGGCCTACACTGATTTCTGACAATTCCTATCGTCTATAAATAGAGCTTGAATCACATTCTTTCTAGAAATAACAATATTTGAACTTATCAAATCACTTACTGATATGAAAAAAGACCATTGCTTACTAAGTAAAGCAATGGTCTTCTTATATTTCATATTCATTTTTAAATCATTGAACTAGCTCTTGGCATTTATTCCCCGAACCTTACACCCTGGCTGGTCATAATCGGAATCGTAAACATAATACCTTTTCCTGGCTTGGTTCGGTCCATATGAAGAATTTTCTCAAGTTCATCCATAACATACAAAACTTGTTCTTCATTAGGTAATACAAGTATCAATGTCTTATTATAGGTCTTACTATCGGTATCACTTAATGATTTGGAGAACATAGTTGAAAATTCCATATCAACCAAAATTTCAGTGGCTCCCATTGAATCAATCGCCGTAAATCGGTTATAACCTATTTCCTTCAAACGGGATTTTACCTTTTTATAAGCCTTAGTCGAATTAATAACTGATACTAAAACATATTGTTGGTCCATAACAGCCTCCTAATAGTATTCGCTACTAAATTCTTGGCTCATGAATTTCTTGTTTTCACGGCTAATAATATGCCTATTAAGCTCACCACCACGCATATGGGTTACAGGGACTACAAACATTATCCCCTTATTAGGTTTCTTCATATCGCCACCTAATATTTTTTCTATGTGGTGCATGACTTTTTGAACTTGTTCTTCCCGTTCTATAACAGAAAAAATCGTTTTGTTATAATGAATATCGCCATCCATACTCTTCATTAACCCACCGATAAGAGGGATGTTATATACATCTTTACTGATTGCTGAAGCACCCATGCTATCAATCACTGTTGCTCCACGTATATCCAGTTGTTTGATTTTATACAATACCTGTGGTAAAAACTCAGGTTCATTTAAAACAATAAACAATGCGAACATTACTTCACTCCTTAAACTTGGCCCCCGTTAATCTTCCAGTTTCGCCATCATTACTGGCGGCTCACCCCTAAACAATCCTTTTAATAATGGTGGTGTTAAAATTGTTGAAATAACAACAAGCAATACAATACTGGTAAAGGTTTCGATACCAATAATATTTCCCCTGAAACCTTGATTGGCAACAATAAGCGCAACCTCAGCTCTGGCAATCATACCAATACCGATTTGAAGGGAATGCTTTTGACTGAATCCAGACATTTTTGCACCAACATAACAACCAATGATTTTTCCGAAAACAGCAATTCCTACAATCAATAGTGCATAACCGATATAGTGTAGAACATCTGAAGTGATTTTCGCACTCAGACCAATGCTGACAAAAAAGATTGGTGTAAACAAAGAATAAGCGATTGTTTGAATTTTGTCAACCACTCGATGACGATAAGGTGTGGATGCAATGATGACTCCGGCTGCATAAGCACCGGTAATTGATGCGATACTAAAAAGTTCTGCTCCAAATGCAAAAAGGAAACACATGACAATGGATACAGTAATAATTCTGTCTCTCCAATGAGATCCCTGGGCAAAACGTGTAATAACTTTGCTGACTGTAAATCCAATTACCAGGACTAAAACAATAAATATTAACATACTCAATAACAAGCTGCCAATATTGCCTCCTTTAGTTGGATTGACCATACCGGATACAACAGCAAGCATGATGATTCCAAGAACATCATCAATAATAGCTCCTCCAAGAATGGAAATTCCTTGTTTGGATGCTAATTGCTTCATATCTCTGAGGACAGAAACAGAAATACTTACTGATGTAGCGGTTAAGATAGTTCCGATGTAAACGGCACCTAGGAAAACATCATGGTCAGAGCTTCCTGGAATGTAATCCCTAAAGAACATATAGGGAACCAAGGTTCCAAGAGCAAGCGGAACCAACATGCCACCAAGGGCAATCATAGAAGCTCCTTTACCTGATGATTTAAGCTCTTTAAGATCTGTTTCAAGTCCTGCCAGGAACATGAGGAAAACGACCCCAAGTTGAGAAATCACATGAATCAGTTCATCCTCACCCTTTAGAAAACCAAAAACAGTTGGTCCAATAATAATCCCGACAATAATCTGGCCAAGAACTGGTGGCATTTTCAAGCTTTTTGATATGGCACCACCAATTGACGCTGCAAGTAATATTAGAGCAAGTTCCAGTAAAAATTTAAATTCCTCTGCATGTTCAAACATTTCAGCAAAATGCATTGTATAGCCTCCTACATAGCACTTTCAATGTTCTTAAGCTTCTCTGCTTGATCAGCTGTTATTAAACTGTCAATCACTTCGTAAAGGTCTCCATCCAATATCCCCTCAAGGCGATGGAGTGTAAGCTTAATTCTGTGGTCGGTTACCCGTCCCTGTGGGAAATTATAGGTTCTGATTTTCTCACTTCTGTCCCCGGTTCCCACCTGGCTCTTTCTATCTGCAGCTAACTCACTTTGCTGCTTTTCAAGTTCCATATCATAAAGTCTTGATCTAAGAACTTTCATAGCTTTATCACGATTCTTCAGTTGTGACTTCTCATCCTGACATGAGACAACAATACCTGTAGGTAAATGTGTCAATCTTACCGCAGAATCCGTTGTATTAACCGACTGACCACCATTACCTGATGATCTGAACACATCAACACGCACATCGTTAGGATCCACTTCTACATCCACATCATCAACTTCTGGTAAAACAGCTACTGTTACAGTTGATGTATGGATTCTACCACTGGACTCAGTAGCAGGAACCCTTTGCACACGATGAACACCGCTTTCATATTTTAGTTTGGAATAAGCACCTTGACCAGTCACCATAAAGACAACCTCTTTAAAACCGCCAACTCCGTTTTCATTTAAACTGACAATTTCAGTCTTCCAACGGTTACGCTCAGCAAACCTGCTATACATTCTATAGAGATCTGAAGCGAATAGAGCCGCTTCATCACCACCGGCGCCGCCGCGAATCTCCACAAATACGTTCTTATCATCATTAGGATCCTTAGGTAATAAAAGAACCTTAATTTCTTCTTCAATAGTTACTAGATTGGCTTTCGCTTCATTTAATTCCTCTTTTGCCATTTCAACAATATCAGGATCTGATTCCTTGAGCATCTCCAATGAATCCTCAATGGTCTGTTGGTTTTCCTGATACTCTTTATATTTTTCTACAATAGGAGTCAAGTCAGCATGCTCTTTCATAAACTTCTGCCAAATCTCCTGATTGGCAATGATCTCAGCATCATTAATCTGCTCAGACAAAAACTCAAAGCGTTCTACAATTCCTTCTAATTTATCTAACATTTCTTTACCTCATAGCTTTCTTACAAGTCATCTGACTTATGGTCTTCTTTTTCCACTTACCTTCTGATTCATGCAGGAACAGCTAATCTGGTTTATTCAGTTTTATACCATACACAATACGTTCAAATTGCCCAAGATCTTTCATCGTATCGACTCCCTTAAAGTTTTGTTTATATAGTAATTGCTCTACTTCTTTCATTTGACCATGACCGATTTCAAAAAACAGTCCGCCACCTGGGTTCAAATGTTTAGCCCCAGACTCTGTAATCTTTCTATAGAAGTCCAATCCATCAGGACCACCATCTAGGGCCAAATGCGGCTCAAAATCTTTGACATCAGGCATTAAACCTTCAATGTCACTGGGTGAAATATAAGGTGGGTTAGATAAAATCAAGTCAAAATTCATACCTTCAAGTCTTTCAAATAAATCAGACTCAAGAAAACGAAGACTGACTCTATTCAGGTTAACCATGTCCATATTCTTTCTGGCAACCTCTAACGCCTTATGTGACACATCGACTCCCAGAACAGAAATCTCACCCTTATAGTTAAGTTTATCCAACTCGCTTGCAAGACTAATTGCTATACACCCTGACCCGGTGCACATATCAAGAATAAATAAATCCCTGTATCTACTATTACCCACCGAATTGCCTATTGTCTTACTTTCATTCAGCTTAATAGCTTCAGCGGATATCATAGTATCATCTAGCTTTGTCGTTTCATCTTCTATATTAGCTACATTCTTCTTATCAGCTTCTTCACTGATTGTTTTAACAAAATCAATACCTAGGTCGACTAACATTTCAGTCTCCGGCCTAGGTATCAGAACATGTTCATTAACATGAAAATCAATACCGTAAAATGTCTGGTGCCCGGTTATATATTGAAGGGGGTAGTAGGTTGTTCTCTTAGCTATAATATCCTTATATACCTTCACCGTTTCTTCATCAACAATTTCTTGATATCGATTGACGATGCCGGTAAAGTTATCCATAAACACATGTTCAGCAATGAGTCTTGCTTCAATTTCAGGAATATTATACTTGGATAATTCCTGTTTCCCCTGGCGAATCAACTCACCAATACTAAAGCTCATGAACAGATTCCTCTGTTTGAACAGCCTCTTGTTTGTCCAAGGTTTCTTCCACCTCAAGAGCCGCCTTTAATGATGCAAGAGCTACTTCCATCTGCTCTTCATCAGGTTCTGATGTCGTCAATTTCTGTAGAGCCAGACCTGGTTTGGCAAAGAGATCCAAGACTGTAGATGAGTTGTTGCCAACAAATTTAAGTACTTCGTATGAAATACCCGCAATAACCGGTAAAAGAATAATTCTAACAACAAATCGCATCCATAAAGTTGTAGGATTGATAATTGTCAGAAGAAAAATACTAATTACAACAATATACAAAAGAAAACTGGTTCCGCAACGTTTATGCAGCCGAGTTTGCTTCATAGCATTCTCAACCGTCAACTCCAGCCCACATTCATAACAGTTAATGGACTTATGTTCAGCTCCATGATACTGGAATACACGTTGAATATCCTTCATACGGGATATTAAAGTAATATAGGTTAAGAAAACAACAACCCGAATAAGACCGTCTGCCAAATTTACCATCCAGGGACTTGGAAGTATCGGTTTCAGTAAATGACTCAAGCCTAAAGGAACCAAAACAAATAAAGCCATAGCCATAATCATAGCAAGAACAACACTGATTCCAATAATTAAGTCATCAGCCTTGTCGCCAAATTTCTCTTCAATCCACTTATCAAGTTTAGACTCTTCTTCACCTTCTACTTCAAAAAACTCAGCAGAATACGTAAGAATCTTCATACCAATAACCATTGATTCTCCAAAAGCCACAACGCCTCTTATCAAGGGTAATGACAAAATCTTATACTTCTTCATCAGCGATACTTTCCGCTGTTTTTCTACAATAATTTCTTTATCCGGCTTACGAATGGCCACTGCGTAAATCTCATCATTACGCATCATGACTCCTTCTATGATCGCTTGCCCTCCAACATTAAGTTTGCCCATAAAAAACACGCCTTTCTTTTAACACTATTCTCTATTATATACCTATACACAATCAAAATAAAGGTGCATATGTACATAAATTTCTATTTCATCTCGTCATTTTTTGTATGTCTTGCATGATACAACCCTCATTCAATCAAAAAACAATCTCTTCATGACTATTTTAAAGGCCAAATTTGACCATCTATTAGTTAACCTGCCTTGAACAAGACAACATTAATTCTATGCAGCACATTATATATATTGAAGCATCAACACTATATTTATTTTGCAGCTCCATATTTATGCCTCAACCCTCTCTTAATGCCTCAACTCATATTTATGCTTCAACTCCATATTTATGTTTCAACTCTATATTTATGCTTCAACCCTATCTTAATTTATACAGTTAATATTTATGTATAAAGTCTATATTTATGTATAAAAAAAGTTGAGGTTTTCACCTCAACTTTCATTTTTTACTCAGCGTCGTTGTTCATGCCATACTTACGGTTGAATTTATCAATACGTCCACGAGCTTGAACTGCTTTTTGTTGTCCTGTATAGAAAGGATGACACTTTGAACAGATCTCAGTGTGGATGGATTCATTTGTTGAACCTGTAACGAATTCGTTACCGCAGTTACATCTTACAGATGCTTGATGATATTCTGGATGAATTCCTTCTCTCATGACTTTTCACCTCTTTCAACTTTACTACTATATATCATAGAATCTTGTCCTGCAAATTCTAGTTCACGAAGACAGCTTACATATTATAACATAGTTATTTTTAGATTGCAATAAATATTTTGACTAATAATTATTGAGAATATTATTGGATAATTTCAGGGCATATTCTTCATTGCTCTTGGTATCAACAAAGACTTTCAGCATGCTGTCCACTACATCTTCTGCCCTCATGTTAGCTGAAACCTTACGAAGTTTGTTGACCGCTTCTCTCTCAATATCCGTGTATAAAAGATCATCACGTCGAGTACCGGATTTACTAACATCAATAGCTGGGAAAATACGTTTCTCTTGAAGTTTTCTATCCAGTACAAGCTCCATATTACCTGTTCCTTTAAACTCCTCGAAAACGACATCATCCATTTTGGAACCTGTTTCAACAAGTGCTGTTGCCAAAATAGTCAACGAACCACCTTCTTCAATATTTCTGGCTGCACCAAAGAATTTCTTAGGCATATGTAAAGCAGCTGGATCAAGACCACCGGATAAAGTTCTACCACTTGGAGGGATAATCAGGTTGTAAGCTCTTGAAAGACGTGTAATACTATCCAAAAGAATAACCAAATCTTTCTTCATCTCTACCATACGCTTAGCTCTTTCAAGACACATCTCTGCAACACGTTTATGATGCTCAGGCAGCTCATCAAATGTTGAATGAATGACTTCAACATTATCTCCCTTAATAGATCTTTTTATATCAGTAACTTCCTCAGGTCTTTCATCAATCAGAAGAACAATAAGTCCTACATCTGGATGATTCTGAGTAATTGCATTGGCAACCTTCTTTAATAAAGTAGTTTTACCAGCTTTTGGTGGAGACACAATCATGCCTCTCTGACCTTTACCAATGGGTGCTACAAAATCCATAAGACGAAGCGCATAGTTATTAGGCGCAGTCTCAAGGTTTATTCTCTCATTTGGGAAAATTGGTGTTAAGTCTTCAAATCTTGGACGTTTAGCAATCTTTGCCGGTTCATCATTATTTACACTCTTAACATATAAAAGTGCACCGAATTTTTCTTTTTCTTTAGGAACCCGCATATTACCTTCAACAATATCACCTGTTCTGAGGCCAAATCGTCTAATCTGTGAAGGAGATACATATACATCGGATTCACCAGGCATATAATTATCACTGCGAATAAAGCCAAAGCCATCAGGAAGAACTTCCAGTATACCTTTTACGGTCACACCACTGTCCAAATCATTCCCCTTCTTCTTCCTACCTTCACTTTTCTTACCATCAGTCTTCTTGTCTTCACCATTCTCTTGACTACCATTTTCAGTTATTTCATCATCAGTATCAAAGTTAGCATATTTTTCTTCATACTGGTCTGATGCTTCATCAGTCTTCACAGGCTTAATACTAGATTTTTTGGGACTGGATTTTTTGGACTCGGATGTCCTACTTGTCTCTTCAGTTTCCGGATCTTTACTTTTCATTTCAGCGTTATGTTGAGAAATCTCTGAATAATTCAGCTCTCTGGTCTCATATTCACGCGTTGATTTGTACTTCTTTTTTTTGCTTGCTTCTTCTTTTTTCTTCTCTATATCAACCAGCAACTGAACAAGTTCAACTTTTTTGAATGATTTCGCATTCATAATTCCCAATTCAGTCGCTAATTCTCGAAGCTCAGCCACTTTCATTTTTGCATAATTCATTTGTTCCATTTCCTCCTGTAACAATTAACCCGTATTAAATCAAATCAAAATAAACCACTCATAGATATTCATCTTAAAATCAGGGAGTTTCGAAAGACTTCTAGAATAAGAACATAGTGTATCAGACGGTATAAACCGTATTGAAGATTAATTTCATTATACCACATTGTATCAGTAATTCAAGAAAAATTGCTATATACTAGGATTTACCCCAATTCACCGATCAATGACATTTAGAACCGAGTTATGGATAAACATCCACTTATAATATACTCTTGATAATGATTTGGATATTACCTATTCCAACAAGATAACCTTATTCATACAGATTTCTACATAAGAAAACAACAGCCTTAACTGTTGTTTTCCAATATATTCTAAGTTAAAAATATAATAATTGCAATAGTAAAATAAATTAATAATGTTGTAGCATCAGTAATCGTAGAAATTAAAGGTGTTGCCATTAATGCTGGATCCAACTTAATTTTCTTAGCTGCAATTGGTAATGTACCACCCAGAAGAGCCGCAACTGTTGTCGTACCAATCAATGTTAATCCAACTGTAATTGCTAATGAAAGATTCTGATAAAAAGCCACTATACGAATTCCATTAAGAACCCCTAATGTAAGTCCCATCAGCAAACCCACTCGAATCTCTTTCCATATAACCTTCAAGGTATCTTCAAATTCGATTTCGCCCAGAGTCAGGCCACGAATAATCAAGGTTGATGACTGAGATCCTGCATTTCCTCCAGTGCTCATAAGCATAGGAATCATCGCCGCTAAAAACACAAACTCAGTTGTAACAAATTCATATTTTTCCATGACAAAACCTGAAAGGGTTGCTGAGAACATCAGTATGACCAGCCATAAAATTCTCTTCTTGGCTAATTCAAAAGCACTCATTGACATATATTCATCATCTGATGGTGTAATACCTGCCATGATCTGGAAGTCTTCTGTGGTCTCTTCTTCAATAACATCAACGATATCATCGATGGTAATAATGCCAACTAATCTATCTTCTTTATCAACTACAGGTAAAGACAGTAAGTCGTATTTTTTGAAAACTTCTGCTATATATTCCTGGTCATCTTTTGTTCCAACGGAAATAAAGTCATCATTCATGATTGTTTCGATTAAGGATTCATCTTCCGTTAAAACCAAATCCTTAAGAGATACAATTCCCTCAAGCTTCTTATGGTTGTCAACAACGTAGCAGGTATATATAGTCTCCTTATTAACAGCAGTGCGTTTAATTCGCTCCATAGCCTGTGAAACAGTCATATCTTTTCTTAGATCCACCATCTCAATAGTCATCAGACTACCAGCCGAATCATCTTCATACTTCAAAAACTGATTAATCAGGCTTCTTTTTATTGGTGTAGCATTTTTGAGGATCTTTTTGACTATACTTGCAGGTACTTCTTCAATCAGGTCAATCATATCATCAAAAAACAGTTCATCAACAATCTCAGTTAACTCGTCTTCACTAATAAGAGAAGTCAACTCAGATTGCCGTTCTACATCAATGAGACTAAAGACTTCTATTGCTATATCCTTGGATAGTAAGCGATATACAATTAATGCATCTTTTACCGGAATCTCTTCCAGTAATTCGGCAATATCGGCAGTGAGCATGTCTTCAAATTGATTCTTTAATTGGCCAAATTTTCTTTCTTTAACCAATTCTTCCAGTTCATCTATTAAATCTTTATTGAGTTCCATTGGTTGCCTCCTTTATCTAGCTACCAACACGGTAGCGGTTATCCTACTGTGTTCCGGCCCAGATTCCATACTACCAACTCCTTTCAAAATCAATTTATTTCTTGCCTATAGAAAACAATTCTCATCTCCTGAATCATAATAACATATAAATCAAAATCGTGAAAGTAAATTCTATACTAGCCAAACTACTTTATATAAAACAACTAATGTCTGTATACAAGCACTTTTCCTTTTTTACTTCCCAGCATTTTATCATATCCTCTACTGATTCATCTTTATGAAATAGACATAAAAACAACACTTCAAATATCCAACATTTATTTTACTACGCTAAAAAAGCCTAACAACCATCATATTAGATAGTCACCAGACTCATTATAGCAGCGTGCGCAGAAGGATTCGAACCCTCGGCCTTCTGGTCCGTAGCCAGACGCTCTATCCAGCTGAGCTATGCGCACTTGGAATTATGCCCGAGACCGGAGTCGAACCGGTACGATTGTTACATCGCAGGATTTTAAGTCCTGTGCGTCTGCCAATTCCGCCACTCGGGCATATATGAAATTATATATCTTACGATATAGTGGGCGCAACAGGGCTCGAACCTGTGACCCCCTGCTTGTAAGGCAGGTGCTCTCCCAGCTGAGCTATGCGCCCTGGGACATGTAATTATTCAATCGTTATAACAGAGATAACGACCCAGAAGGGACTCGAACCCTCGACCTCCGGCGTGACAGGCCGGCGCTCTAACCAACTGAGCCACTGGGCCAAATCGTGGACCATCAGGGACTCGAACCCCGGACCGTCCGGTTATGAGCCGGATGCTCTAACCAACTGAGCTAATGGTCCCCATGATGTATCTCGATGTTGAAGCCGACGATCGGACTCGAACCGATAACCTGCTGATTACAAGTCAGCTGCTCTGCCAATTGAGCCACGTCGGCATATAATATGCCATAAACATTTTTGGTTTAATAAAGTTTGCCATTACAGCAAACCACAAAATGACCCGTAAGGGAATCGAACCCTTGTTACCGCCGTGAAAGGGCGGTGTCTTGACCGCTTGACCAACGGGCCTTAATTTTGACATAAAAATTGGAAACAAAACTCAAGACGAAAGTTATTCTTTCCATATTAGTATATAAGCAACTATCTAGTTACTAGCTCCCCAAGTTGGACTCGAACCAACAACCCCACGGTTAACAGCCGTGTGCTCTACCATTGAGCTATTGAGGAATATTCAATCTCTCTGAGAGAGTACTGCGCCATTTATTTTACATTGATACATGAATAAAGTCAACCTATTTTTTTACAATCCAAGTAATAACCTAATCTATTATACTCTAAAAGCTTTTGTTCAAGCCCTCGATCTATTAGTATCGGTCAGCTAAACATGTTACCATGCGTACACCTCCGACCTATCAACCTGGTAGTCTTCCAGGGATCTTACTCCATAATGGATGAGATATCTTATCTTGAGGGGGGCTTCACGCTTAGATGCCTTCAGCGTTTATCCCTTCCCGACTTGGCTACTCTGCTATGCCATTGGTATGACAACAGATACACCAGAGGTCAGTCCATCCCGGTCCTCTCGTACTAAGGACAGCTCCTCTCAAATATCTTGCGCCCACGACGGATAGGGACCGAACTGTCTCACGACGTTCTGAACCCAGCTCGCGTACCGCTTTAATGGGCGAACAGCCCAACCCTTGGGACCGAATACAGCCCCAGGATGCGATGAGCCGACATCGAGGTGCCAAACCACTCCGTCGATGTGAACTCTTGGGAGTGATAAGCCTGTTATCCCCAGGGTAGCTTTTATCCGTTGAGCGATGGCAATCCCACTTTCTACCACCGGATCACTAAGTCCTACTTTCGTACCTGCTCCACCCGTCGGTGTCACAGTCAAGCTCTCTTATGCCTTTGCACTCTACGAATGATTTCCAACCATTCTGAGAGAACCTTTGAGCGCCTCCGATACCCTTTCGGAGGCGACCGCCCCAGTCAAACTCCCCACCTGACAGTGTCCCCACACCGGTTGACGGTGCTAGGTTAGAAATCCAATGCTACAAGAGAGGTATCCCAACAGCGGCTCCACCAAGACTGGCGTCCTGGCTTCTTAGCCTCCCTCCTATCCTGTACATGTAACATCGAATCCCAATATCAAGCTAGAGTAAAGCTCCATGGGGTCTTTCCGTCCTGTCGCGGGTAACCGGCATCTTCACCGGTACTACAACTTCACCGGGCGCGTTGTCGAGACAGTGCCCAAATCGTTACGCCTTTCGTGCGGGTCGGAACTTACCCGACAAGGAATTTCGCTACCTTAGGACCGTTATAGTTACGGCCGCCGTTTACTGGGGCTTAAGTTCATAGCTTCGGATTACTCCTAACCACTCCCCTTAACCTTCCAGCACCGGGCAGGCGTCAGCCCCTATACTTCACCTTTCGGTTTTGCAGAGACCTGTGTTTTTGCTAAACAGTCGCTTGGGCCTATTCTCTGCGGCCATCCGAAGATGGCACCCCTTCTCCCGAAGTTACGGGGTCATTTTGCCGAGTTCCTTAACAACGCTTCTCCCGTCGGCCTTAGGATTCTCTCCTCATCTACCTGTGTCGGTTTGCGGTACGGGCACATATCAATCTATAGCGGCTTTTCTTGACGGCATGGATTCAGAAGCTTCTCTACTTTATTTCGATCCGCGTAACGCTTCAGCCTCAGTGTGACGGATTTGCCTATCACACAGCCTTTGCGCTTGCACCAGTTTTTCCATTCCTGGCTCTTCCTATCCTTCCGTGTCCCCACAGTTCTGTTCATATGCGGTACTGGAATCTCAACCAGTTGTCCATCGGCTACGGCTTTCGCCCTCACCTTAGGTCCCGACTTACCCAGAGAAGATCAGCTTTACTCTGGAAACCTTAGATATTCGGCCGAGAAGATTCTCACTTCTCTCTCGCTACTCATTCCGGCATTCTCTCTCGTATACAATCCACCACTCCTTACGATATGGCTTCGTCTCGTATACGATGCTCCTCTACCATTCCTTACGGAATCCACAGCTTCGGTGTTGTGTTTTAGCCCCGGACATTTTCGGCGCAGGACCTCTCGACTAGTGAGCTATTACGCACTCTTTGAATGTATGGCTGCTTCTAAGCCAACATCCTAGTTGTCTTCGAAATCCCACATCCTTTTCCACTTAACACATACTTTGGGACCTTAGCTGGTGGTCTGGGCTCTTTCCCTTTTGACCATGGAACTTATCTCCCATAGTCTGACTCCTGATCATCATCTATCTGGCATTCGGAGTTTGATATGCTTCGGTAAGCTGTGAAGCCCCCTAGGCAATTCAGTGCTCTACCTCCAGTAGACTAAATCAAGGCTAGCCCTAAAGCTATTTCGAGGAGAACCAGCTATCTCCGGGTTCGATTGGAATTTCTCCGCTATCCACACGTCATCTCCACCTTTTTCAACAGATGTGAGTTCGGTCCTCCATTACCTTTTACGGTAACTTCAACCTGCACATGGATAGGTCACCCGGTTTCGGGTCTACGACTACTGAC
>OY782500.1:865000-2327500 GCA_963677885.1 Vallitaleaceae bacterium
CCCTGGCCAGCGGCAAGGATAATCGCTGCAACATTCATGTATTCACCTCAAATACTTGTCTTGTTCTTTAAATAGTCCCTTAGGGATTTCAATAAAAACCCAAGACAAAGTCTCAACTATCTTATAACAATTCATCATTTAGTATACTATTCTTTTGTGATATAATAAAGTACAACATTTAATAGAAGGAGGAAGATATGTTAAGTCAAAAACTAACAGACGAATTAAACGAACAGATCAAATTTGAATTCTACTCATCTCATTTATATCTTGCAGCTGCTGCATACTGCTACCAACAAGATTTAGATGGATTTGCAAACTTTTTTATTGTACAGGCTGAAGAAGAAAAATTCCACGCTATGAAATTCTTCAAGTATATTAACGAGATGAATGCCGACATAGTAATGAAAGCTTTTGATGGACCAAAAAGTAATTACGAAGATATTGTAGATCTTTTTGAGTTTACCTTTGAACATGAAAAGTTTGTAACCGACCGTATTTATCACCTAATGGACATCGCAACTGAGGAAAGAGAACATGCTACAATCAGTTTCCTCAAATGGTTCATTGATGAACAGGTTGAAGAAATGGCTACATTTAAATCCTTATTGCAAAAAGTGAAACGTGCCAAGAACGATCCTGCTATGCTCTACTCAATTGATGAGGAAATGGCAACCAGAGTGTTTACACCACCAACTGGTGCATAATTACTTGATCTTAATAAAAGCTGTTATATCTAATTAGATATAGCAGCTTTTTTAATGATTCCTTATGTGCATGTCATCCTATATTACTTCTAGTAATCCAGGTCACTCATCAGATTTTCCATTAAATCCCTTGTTAATGTTTCCTTCAAATCAACAAATGAAACTAACCCTTATTGGTTAGTTTCAAATTCGGTACAGCATTTAGATCCATACCATGACTCTTTCCATTAATATACTCATAATAGCCGGCAGCACCTATCATCGCCGCATTATCTGTACATAAAATCATAGAAGGGTACTGGAGATGAATTTGTCGTTTGTCACATTCTTCCTGCATTCTTGCTCTTAATTTAGAGTTGGCTGCAACACCACCCGCTAGGGCAAGATTCTTCATTCCCAAGACATCTACTGCCATGAAGGTTTTCTCAACAACAGCATCTACAACAGCTTTTTGAAAAGATGCTGCAACGTTTTCCTGGATAATGGGTTGATTTTTCATTTCACACTGATTTAAATAATTGAGGACTGCCGACTTGACACCAGAAAAACTAAAATCATAGCCTTCCACATTGGCTTTCGGGAAAACAATGCTGTTTTCATCACCACTTGGGGCCAGTTTATCAATTTTGGGTCCTCCCGGATAACCTAGACCTATGGATCTTGCCACCTTATCAAAAGCCTCACCGATTGCATCATCAAGGGTCTTCCCAATAATTTCAAAATGCTGATAATCTTTAACATGAACAAGATGGGTATGACCACCGGATACGACCATGCAGAGAAAGGGAGGTTGAAAATCCTTGTTCTCAATGTAGTTGGCCGCAATATGACCTTCTATATGATGAACACCTATTAATGGCTTTTTTAAGGCAAAAGCAAGGGCCTTAGCCTTGGCCACGCCTACAAGCAGGGCACCAACCAGACCAGGACCATATGTTACAGCTATGGCGTCAATGTCATCAAATCCCATGCCAGCTTCCTCTAAAGCCTCATCGATAACTACATCAACTTTTTCAATATGCTTACGGGATGCCACTTCAGGCACAACACCACCAAATTTTTTATGTAAATCAATTTGGGAAGATATGATATTACTCAAAACTTCCCGACCATTTTTCACTACACTTGCTGCAGTTTCATCACAGGATGATTCAATGGCTAAAATATTAATGTCTTTCATAGTCACTCCATCTATTTAACAATTTCAAAGGGGTCTGTCCTGTTCCATCCGTAGATTTCCCATAGCCCCAAACTATTCTGAACCAAGATATACTCAGTGTATAAATCTGTATCCTGATATTCTTCCGATTCTACATCATTGGTATAATAGACTACATTTATAATAACAGCTTCCTGAATGTCATCAGGCGGGTTTTGCATGTTTTCAAAAATGGAAAGTGGATAATAATCTGGAGGAAGGGAGTCTGATCCGATTATTTTAAACTCTATTTCCTGCCATTTTTCCAGTTCTGCTTCCATTTTCAGAACATGTAGTTCTTTGGGATTTTGCTCCAAAAGGTCCTCATAAAGTAGACTTCTCTGCATAACCAAAAGACTCTCCCTGTTAGGTGCATCATAATCACCACTGTAAATCATCTTCCTTAAAAGGGTATATGTATTCATAACCGATTGTGGATTTTTCTTGACATCACCAATGAAGTTCACCAGCTCACTTGGTGAGCGTGAAATCTCTAAAAAGCGCTTTTCAGTTAACCATTCAGCATTTTCAACGACACCTGAATCCATATTGGTCCAGTAATAATATCCTATACCGCCCATAACTATGATAATAATCAATATTGGTAATACTTTTCTCATAAATACACCTCAACTCCAGCTGTAAGTTATTGTATATGACTAGTATACTATAAATATATCGGAAACTATAGGTAAATATTGAATATATCTTATCTAAAGGCTTTAATCATCCTCAAACTTCAAGGTTGTTGTCATACGGTCTTTGCCAACCTTTGTATTTGGAAAAATCGCCTTGGCCACATGTAAAAACTCCTTTGGTTTTACCAGGGCAGGACTAAAATGGGTTAACCACAGTTCAGAAGCATTGGCTTCTTTTGCAACTCTGGCTGCTTCCTGAAAGGTCATGTGCTTATATGCAACTGCATTGGTTTCCTCAGTCGGCTCTCCATACATCCCTTCACAAATAAAAAGATCTGCATTGCAAGCTCCAAGGACCATATTGTCAACCGGTCTCGTGTCGGTACAATAAGTAACCTTTATTCCCTTTCTGGCATCCCCCATAACCAGATCAGGTGTATAGGTCTTGTTTTCATATACAATAGTTTCACCGTTTTGGAGTTTTGACCAGTACATCACAGGAAGATCCAGCTCCTTAGCTTTAGCAGCATCAAACTTACCTTTCCTTGGAATACTAATAGAATAGCCATAACAAGTGATTTTATGATTTAGTTTGAAGGCGTCAATCACATAGCCATTGAGTTCCAGAGTCTGTACATTTTCTGTTAACTCAATATACTTTATTTCAAAGGGCAGCTCTGGAGCGATAACCCGAAGGCCGTCTACAACTCTTTTAAGACCTTTAGGACCAACAAGAGTTAAGGGCTCTCTTCGATCCGAATTACCAATAGACAAAAGAAGTCCTGGCAAACCACTGATATGGTCACCATGATAATGGGTAAAACAAATCTGGTCTATATCCTTAAAACTCCATCCCTGAAGTTTCATAGTGATCTGGGTTCCTTCTCCACAGTCAATCAAAAGATTGCTGCCGTTATATCTGGTCATTAAGGCTGTAAGCCATCTATATGGTAATGGCATCATGCCACCTGTTCCTAATAAACAAACATCTAACATGTATTTTCCTCTTTCTAATATGCTAAGACAATTATATCTTGAATCAGAGAAATGTCAAGAAAGCACCTCATGACGAACAAAAGCGTCGTTTAACGACGCTGGTTTCGCTTGACGAATTGTTCCTGCTGTTCGACAGAAAAAGGCAGCTGACATAAGAAGCCAACTGCCTTTACTATCCATATTGAATTTACTGATAATACAAGTTACTTATTATAAAGATTTTGCAAGAGCTGCTACGTTTTCACCAGTGAAACCAAACTCTTCAAATACTTTTTCACCTGGAGCAGAAGCACCGAAGTGGTCAATACCAAGAACTTTACCATCAAGACCTACATATTGGAACCATCCAAAAGATCTTGCCGCTTCAACAGCCAAACGTTTTCTCACTCCTGTAGGAAGTACACTTTCCTTATATTCTGGAGACTGAGCGTTGAAAAGTTCCATAGATGGCATACTGACAACACGTGCATCAATGCCTTCTTCTTTCAACTTAGCTTGAGCTTCAACGATAACGCCAACCTCAGAACCACTAGCCATCAAGATTACATCTGGAGTTTCTTTTTCTGAGTCAATCAGAACATATCCACCCTTAAGGGCTGCTTTACCTGATTTTTCATAGAAACCTACATTTTGACGAGTAAGAACAAGAGCTGTAGGAGTCGTCTTGCTTGTCATTGCATAATACCAACCAGCTGCAACTTCTTTTGGATCGCATGGTCTGAAAGTTACAAGGTTTGGAATCGTACGAAGTGATGCCAACTGCTCGATTGGTTGATGAGTAGGGCCGTCTTCACCTACACCGATACTGTCGTGAGTTAAAACAAAAGTATGTGGGAGATTCATAAGCGCTGCCAAACGGATCATTGGTTTCATATAGTCACTAAATACGAAGAATGTTGAAGTAAAGGACTTAAGACCTCCATGAAGGATAATACCATTACCCATTGCTGTCATAGCTAGTTCACGAACTCCGTAATGGATGTTTTTGCCTTCAGGAGTTTCCTTTGAGAATTCTCCCTGGTCGTTCATCCATGTTTTAGTAGATGGAGAAAGGTCTGCTGAACCGGCAAACATATTTGGAACAATATCAATCAGTCTTTGGATCACTTGCCCGGATACTGCTCTTGTAGCAACCGGCTTATTATCAAATGACCAGAAAGCTTCATCATCCAGTTTGTCTACATCAATTTCACCGCTCATATCCTTAGCATATGCTGCTGCTTTTTCAGGATATTTAGCCGTATAAGCATCATACAAGGCTTTCCAGGCTTCTTCCTTTTTAGCTCCATCAGCTATAAGTTCTGCCATATGTGCAGTTACTTCTTCAGGAACATAGAATTCTTTATCTGTTGGGAATCCAAGGTTTTCTTTTGTAGCTACAAGATTGTCTGCACCAAGAGGCTCGCCATGAGCACTTGCCTTACCCTGCTTGGCTGGACAGCCATAACCGATAAGAGTTGAGACAATAATTAATGAAGGCTTGTCTGACTCAGCTTTTGCTGCTTCAATTGCTTTACCGATAGCTTCAAGATCGTTTCCATCTTCAACCTTAATAACCTGCCAGTTGTAAGCTTCAAAACGAGCTCCAACATCTTCAGTAAATGCTAAATCTGTAGAACCTTCAATTGAAATTTTATTAGAATCGTAAAATGCGATAAACTTACCAAGACCGAGAGTACCTGCAAGAGATGCTGCCTCACTTGTGATACCTTCCATAAGACATCCATCACCTACGATTGAGTATGTATAGTGATCAACGATGTCAAAATCAGCTTCATTATATTTCGCTGCCAAATGTTTTTCAGCCATAGCCATACCCACACCTGTAGCAAAACCTGCACCAAGAGGTCCTGTTGTTGTTTCAACGCCTACCGTGTGACCGAACTCAGGATGTCCAGGAGTTTTAGATCCCCATTGTCTGAAGTTTTTCAGATCATCAATGGTCACTCCGTATCCGAACAAATGAAGCAGTGAATAAACCAACATAGAACCATGTCCTGCTGACAGGATAAAACGGTCTCTGTTGTCCCACTCTGGGTTTTTAGGATTATGGTTTAAGTGATTAGCCCATAATTCATATGCCATAGGTGCAGCGCCAAGTGGCAGGCCTGGGTGACCTGAATTTGCTTTTTGCACACCTTCAGCGGATAAAACACGTATCGTATTGACACTGGTTTCTTGGATAGTACTCATTATAAATCCTCCTTATTTCAAAGATGCCCACATGATGAGTGCATCTTCAACCGGGTTAGTATAGTAGCGGCTTCTCTTGCCTTCTATATAAAAGCCCAAAGTGGAATAGGCTTTGAGAGCAGGTTCATTACTGGCTCTTACTTCAAGTGTTGCATGTTGAATATCTAATTTTTTTGCCAGGTTCAGCATCCCCTGGATCAAGACTTTCCCGTATCCACGCCCACGAAAATCGGGATGAATGGCTAAATTTGTAAAGTGTGCTTCATCTACAATTTTCCAAAAACCTCCATAACCAACCACCTTGTCCTCATCAGTTAAAACGATATAATGGGCATTGTCATTGGTCAATTCAGTTTCAAAGGCTGACCTGGTCCATGGTGTAGAAAACGATAAGTTCTCTATTTCAAAAATTGCATCAATATCAGCAGCTTCCATTGACCTAATCATGCTTATGCTTCTCCTCATATTCCCGTTCTGCCTGTGATTTTTTATGGTAATAAGGTTTTTGTTGGAAATATGTCATGACATCACCACTATAATACCTGCTGAGACCTAATAAAGCAACGTTTTTTGCCGAAAAAGAACAAAATATCGGTTTAGGTATTTCGTACTGGTCAGAAAGCTCTATAAACTCTTTTTCAAATTTCCAGACACCATCTCCAATCAGATAATAAGAAGCTTTTGCCAGTTCAGTAGGATTGTCAGCGTCCTTTTTAAGTGAATTATTTTTTTCTATATGTTTATCTGAAAGTTCTTTAATTAAATCCTCAATCTCTAACGCTCTAATGGGCGTTACTTCTCGAGGCAAAAATATGCCGTCAATAAAATCAATCAGGTACTCTGCATAATAGACTTCCCTTGCTCTGGCAAAAACAACAACGCCAACTCTTGCACCTGGCACCTTAACTGTAGATGCGATAACTTCCAAAGTAGGGATACTTGCCACCTGCAAACCCAGTCCATGAGCCAGTCCTTTGGCAGTTGCAGATCCTATTCGCAGGCCGGTGAAAGAGCCAGGCCCCTCAGATACGGAAATCAGATCCAAATCACTGACATCCATATCCAGTCTATTCATTAAGTCTTCCAACATAGGCATCAAGGTTTTTGAGTGCTTCATTGTATTGTTCATGGTGTATTCGCCGACCAAGGTATAGTCATCAATAATTGCCATGGATGCTGTTGTTGATGAACTTTCTATTCCAAGTACTCGCATAATCTATTTCACCTCTGTTTCAATCACTCGATAATCAAAGCCCTTGTCCAAGTCTTTCCTGATGGTAATCCATAGAGCATCATCAGGTATTAAATCTGTAATCAGGTTTGCCCATTCAACAAAAGTAACTCCTTGGCCATAAAAATACTCTTCGTAACCGATTTCTTCCATTTCATACAAATCTTCTATTCGATAAACATCAAAATGATAAAAAGGCAACCGGCCGTCATCATATTCATTGACTATGGTGAAAGTGGGACTGGTAACAGCCTCTTCAATTCCCAGGCCTTTGGCAAAACCTTTAGTAAAAACAGTTTTCCCAACGCCCAGATCACCTATCAAACAGATCAACTGTCCTTTTTTTGCTTCCTTACCTAAGGCTAAACCAATTTCAAAGGTTTCCTCAGGAGACTTTGACTCATATTTCATCTATTCTTCCGTTCTAATCTCTTCTTCAACGCTAATTGTGTCTTCTTCAATTTCTTCTTGTTCATCAATCGCTACCTGGTCCTTTGCAGCCATCTCCATTAATTGGCGCTCCAGAAGGTCACTTTTGCTTTTTCCTTTGTTTTTACCCTTGCCCTTTGCCTTTGACTTGGGACTAGTTTTGGTCGTCGATTTATGTATTTCACTAGAATTCTGAGGTTTCTTTAGTTCAACTTGAGAAGGATCAATGGTCTTCTTATCTCCACCGACTTCATCCTTAATCTTTTCAAGAATGCCATCCAATATGTTTACTTCATCAGGATCCACTGCTGTCCTAGGCAAAACAAAAGCCTGTTCACTGTTTACATAAAAAAGGTAGTCAAAAGGTGTTTTTCTAACCTTTGACAACTGACCCCAGTATAGGCGAACCGTGCCAGTATACTGCTGAACTTCGAAGATTTCTTCACTGATATGATAGGTGATAGGATTTTTGAAAACTGGATTGCTGATTACCTGTCTTCTGGATTGAGACAACATATTTAATGGTGTCAAAATTAGATACATAACAACGATGATACCAAAGGCTGCCGTTGTAAAAGGATCTTTCCAGCTAAATAAGCTGATAGGCAGCATAACCAAACATATCAGTGAAAATACTAAGGTAATCATTCCGCTGATTTTACTATATGCATGAAAGACCATAAATCTAAAAAGGTCCTTGGTACTTGTTCGCACTGTAGCTTGCACAATATCCGGCATATTCTCTCCTAACCCTTCTGTCCTACTAACATGGACAATCCAATACGCTTTTTATGGACATCCACTGAAATAACTTCAACTTCAACAACGTCTCCAATGGATACAACTTCCAATGGGTGCTTAATATATTTATTGCAAATTTTAGAAATATGAACCAGTCCATCCTGATGAACACCAATATCAACGAAGGCACCAAAATCAATAACATTACGAACAGTTCCCTTTAAGACCATACCTTCTTTAAGATCCTTCATTTCAAGAACATCAGACCTAAGTATAGGCTGTGGCATCTCTTCACGAGGGTCCCGGCCAGGTTTTTCAAGTTCTTTGACAATATCTTGAAGCGTTGGTAAACCGATTTCCAATTTTTCAGCAAGACCTGGTAAATCTCTTACTTTTTTCACAGCCCCTTTTAACTCAGCAGGTGAATAATCCTTGTTGAGTCCCAGAAGATCGATTAGACCTTTTGTTGCTTGATAAGCCTCAGGGTGAACGCCTGTATTATCCAAAGGATTCTTACCACGTCTAATTCTTAAGAATCCTGCACTTTGCTCAAATGCTTTAGGTCCAAGTTTGGCTACTTTCAGAAGTTCACGACGGCTGGTAAACTCACCGTTTTCCTCACGGTAACTTACGATATTTTTGGCAATGGTCTTATTAATTCCAGAAATATACTGAAGAAGAGATACACTGGCTGTATTTAAATCTATACCAACTTTATTAACTGAATCTTCTACTACACCGGTTAAGGTTTCACTTAGACGTTTTTGATTCATATCATGTTGATACTGGCCAACACCGATGGATTTAGGGTCGATTTTAACCAATTCTGCCAATGGATCCTGCAACCGTCTACCAATAGATACGGCACTCCTAAGAGCAACATCGTATTCCGGAAACTCTTCTGTCCCCAACTTGGAGGCAGAGTAAACAGATGCACCTGCTTCATTTACAATAACATATTGGATTCTGGACTGCATTAATTTCAAAAGATCAGAGGTAAAACTTTCTGTTTCTCTGGATGCAGTACCATTACCAATCGCAATCAGCTCTACTCCGTGTTTTTGAATCAGACCGGCAATAACCTTGTTTGCCTCTTTCACCTTATTATGTGGAGGTGTTGGATATATGACGCCAGTATCAAGGACCTTACCGAAGCCATCAATAACCGCCACTTTACAACCTGTTCTAAAGGCTGGGTCAAGAGCCAATACGGTTTTGCCAAGAATTGGTGGTTGAAGTAAAAGCTGTTCCAGATTTTTACCGAATACTTTAATAGCCCCTTCTTCAGCTTCTTCTGTCATGCCAGTTCTGATTTCTCTTTCAATTGCCGGGAAAATCAGACGTTTATAACCATCCTCTATGGCTTGATTTAAATACTCATTACCCGATCCATTCGGATTATGAATAACATGCTTTTTAAGGAAATTAATATTGCGGTCATGGTCCATTTCAATCTTAACCGTTAGGGCTTTTTCCTTCTCTCCACGGTTGATTGCTAGAATTCTATGTCCTGGAAGTCCATTAAGTCTCTCTGAATAATCAAAATACATCTCATACACAGTAGCTTCCTTATCTTTAACTTTAGTCTGGATCAAGCCGTATCTTAAAGTCCCTTCTCGAAGAAATTTTCTAAACTTGGCTTCATCGGATATCATTTCAGCTATGATATCCATGGCTCCATTTAAGGCATCCTCAAAAGATTCCACACCCTTTTCGACATCAATAAAATCCGCAGCAAGACTTTCAATCGGTTTTGTTTCTTTTTGCATATAAATAACCATAGCCAATGGTTCCAAACCTTTTTCCTTGGCAATGGTAGCTCGTGTTCTTTTCTTTTGTTTATAGGGACGGTAGATATCCTCGACTTCAACTAAGGTTACTGCTTTTTCCAAGGAAAGTCGAATGGCTTCCGTCAGTTTTCCTTGCTCTTCAATAGAGGATAAGACTTGTTCTTTACGACTCTCTAAATTTCTAAGATATGTTAACCGGTCAAATAGGTCTCTTAAGACTTCATCCGAAAGAGAACCGGTAAGTTCTTTACGGTAACGGGCAATGAACGGAATCGTGTTTCCTTCGTCTATCAGTTTCAGCGTATTATCAATCTGCCATTGTTTCAGTCCGAATTCCTTAAGTAAAATCTGTTTAATATCCATATCATTACCTTCCTCGTCTATTACACATATGCATACTTTTCCAAGGTACATAAAGTGCATAACCATTATAATATCAAACCATCCATGCGTCAATACAGCATTCCAATAAAAAAGACTGCTTTTTACAAGGGCAAAAAACAGTCTAGACTATTAAGTAATTATCTTGAGCTTAATTTGAAATGATCATGGATAGCAATCACTGCATCATCAACATCCTTTTCATGAACCAAAACTGAGATCTTAATCTCAGATGTTGAAATCATATTAATATTGATATCAGCATCGTAAAGGGCCTCAAACATCTTGGAGGCGACACCTGCATTGGAAGCCATACCTGCTCCTACTACAGATACTTTCGCTACATGGTCTTCATAATCAATTCTCTCCGCTTGCAGATGTTCTATGTTCTTCTCAAGAATCTGTCTTGTTTCTTCAAGATTATCCTTGGCAATTGTAAAGGAAATGTCCTTCGTACCATCACGACCGATTGACTGTAAAATAATATCAACACTGATGTTTGCCTTCGCCAATAGACTAAAGAGATCAAAAGCCTTACCAGGTTTGTCCTTAACACCAACAACAGCAATTCGGGCTACATTTTTATCGGCTGCAACGCCACTAACCATCATTTGTTCCATCTTCAATTCCTCCTTAACAACAGTACCCTCTGCTCGGGTCAAACTGGATCTGACTACAAGTTCTACATTGTATTTTTTTGCAAGTTCTACAGAACGGTTGTGAAGTACTTTAGCTCCAAGAGATGCTAACTCCAACATTTCGTCATAAGTAATTGCATCCATTTTTCTAGCATCTTTCACAACACGTGGGTCTGCTGTATACACACCGTCAACATCGGTGAAAATTTCACATTTGTCAGCATTCAGAGCTGCCGCAAGAGCGACTGCAGTTGTATCTGATCCGCCACGACCCAGGGTTGTAATATCATCGTAACGATTAACCCCCTGGAAGCCAGTCACAAGAACAATATTCTTTCTGGAAAGTTCCATGTCGATTCGTTCTGCATCAATATCCTTAAGTCTGGCATTTGAATAGGCGCTGGTAGTTGCCATATTTACCTGAAAGGCATTTAATGACACCGCCGGAGCTCCAAGTGAATGAAGGGCCATAGCCATTAGGGCTACAGATTGCTGTTCACCTGTAGATAAAAGCATGTCCATTTCTCTTTTTGAAGGATTATCTGTAATTTCTCTGGCCTTTTTTAATAGGTCATCTGTTGTATCTCCTTGAGCAGATAAAACAACTACTACCTTATGTCCCTTGTTATAGTCTTCTAATATTCTACCGGCGACATTTAAGACTCTTTCCTTATTAGCAACTGAACTACCGCCGAACTTTTTTACGATAAGCATGTTTTTCCTCCGTTATGTCAAAAAATATGGCATGAACTCATGACCTTTTTCAATCAATCGTCCACTTTCTCTTGCACCCGCTTCACTAAAAGCATATTCCGTCTTCATTACTTTATCGCTATTATAGATAAAATACGGGACAGCTTCATTAGTATGAGTTCTTAACTCAATAGGTGTAGGATGATCTGGCAAAAGTGCAATTTTAAAAGCCAGGCCTTTAGTTTCAAAATATTCAACTACAGGCTTTAATACTTTCTCGTCGATCAACTCAATTGCCTTTACCTTGTTCTCGATATCTCCCTGATGACCACATTCATCAGGAGCTTCTATATGAATATACACAAAATCCGCGCCATCTTCAAGTACTTTTAAGGCTGCTTCCACTTTACCCTGGTAATTTGTGTGTATATTTCCTGTAACACCTTCAACATCAATGCTCTTCATATCCGCAGCTATAGCTATGCCTTTTAAGAGGTCAACAGCCGAGATCATAGCCCCTTTTTTACCGAACAAGTCCTCAAAAGCATCCAGTTCCGGTTTGGTTCCTTCACCCCAAGGCCAAACCGAATTAGCTGGTCTTAAACCTTTCTCTTTTCTTTTCAGGTTAACCGGGTGATCCTTGAGCAAGTCATAACTTTTGATCATCATATCACTGAAAAAATCTCCATTATCGCCTTTAGGCATATAATCTGTCACTTTTTTTCCCAGTATATTATGAGGTGGTGTGAGATTTACATTGGTTGAGCCACTACTCATAATCAAAGCATGTCTGTAACTGACTCCAGTAAAAAACTTCTTCATTTCATCACCAAAGGCTTCTTCAATGACTTTTAGAAGCTCAGCAGCTTCCTCTGTTGAAACCTCATCAGCGCTATGGTCAAGAATTGTTTTTTCTAAATAAGGCTCATCCTCTGTCACCGTAACGAAATTCACGCGAAAGCAAACATCACCAGATGCCATATCAGCTCCGATACTTACAGCTTCAAGTGGTGAACGGCCTGTATAATACTTTTTGGGATTATAACCCAGGACAGATAAATTGGCTGTATCACTCCCAGGACTCATGCCTTCTGGAACGGTTTGGACCAAGCCAATTTCACCCCTACTTGCCAAAAAATCCATAACAGGTTTTTTGGCGGCTTCCATGGGTGTTTTTCCGTCCAGTTCTTTTATGGGCCAGTCAGCCATACCATCTGCTAAAATCAATATATGTTTCATAGGGCACCTTCTTCTAGACGAATCCGTGAAAGAATCACAATCCCCTTATCTTCAAATGCTTTTATGGATGCTTCCAGTTTTCCTTCTGTCGATTTTGGTGTAATGAAAACTGTTTCATCATCAGAATCAATTGATGTCACTTGACCAAATATATCACTTATGACTCTTGAATCAAGTGTTCCTTCTGCAACGATCATCATCCTTGCAGGTACTTCAGTCAATGGCAGAAGTTCCATTTCTTTTGAAAACCAATGGGTAATAATATTCTTGTCTAAATGTTTCACAGCATCCACAACATCAGCGACAACCGCTGAAGCAGTAGGCAACTTACCTGCTCCACTTCCGTAGAACATAACATCTCCAATAACATTGCCTTTAACAAAGATACCATTAAATACATCATTAACATTGGCAAGGGGATGATCGTTGCTAATGATCATAGGAGATACCATAGCAAAGGCCTTACCCTCTATCTTCTTACTGGTTGCCAAAAGTTTAACCTGACAGCCCATAGCCTTAATATAGTCAATATCCCTAGGTCTGATCTTAGTGATGCCTTCTGTATAAACATGACCATAGTCTACGTGCTTTCCATAAGACAAGGAGGATAAAATAGCGATCTTGCGGCAGGCATCGTGTCCTTCCACATCAGCTTCAGGATTACGTTCTGCATAGCCAAGATCTTGAGCCTCTTTAAGGACATCATCAAAAGCTGCCCCTTCTTTTGTCATTTTGGTTAGGATATAATTGGTTGTTCCATTCAAAATTCCAGTTATCTCTGTAATTTCATCTGCTGTCAACGATTTGTTGAGGGGGCGTATAATTGGTATCCCTCCACCGACACTGGCCTCAAACAGATAATTTACCGCTTTATTTCTTGCAATTTCGAGTAGTTCAGGTCCATGACTGGCAACAAGCTCCTTATTGGAGGTAATAACGCTTTTACCTTTTTCCAGGGCTCTCTTTGTAAAATCATAGGCAGGATTCAAACCACCCATCACCTCAACAACAATCTGAACATCTTCATCGTTCAATATATCTTCATAGTTTTTTGTCAGTAATTGCTCTATAGGTGTTCCGGGGAAGTCTCTTAAATCCAGAACATATTTCACCCGAACATCCTGACCTGCTTTTTCATTAATACTGTCCTTATTGGTTTCAAGAACCTCATAAACTCCTGAGCCTACAGTTCCAAACCCGAGTATTGCTATATTTGCCATCTTATTCCCTCGCTAGTATCTTAACCTGGTGGATGCCTTCATATGCTGATATCGTATCAATCAGTTCCTGGATATCTCCAGTAGTCGGTAAAATCTCAATACTTAGGGTTAAGTTAGCAACGCTGTTAACCGGTATTGTCTGATTGATTGTTAATATATTGGCCTTAAAATCAGCGATACGCTTGATAACCATAGACAAAAGCCCTGGTTCGTCATCGATTTTAACACCGAAGGTGATGACACTGCCGCGCCCGTTTTCATAAAAGGGAAAAATACTGTCTTTATATTTATAGAAGGAAGAACGGCTAATACCCACTTCATCAACAGCCTCCTGGACTGTCATGGCTCTTTCCTTTTCAATAAGTGCTTTTGCTTGTACAACTTTTAGAAAAACTTCAGGCAAAGCCTTACGTTTAATGATATAATAATTTGCATTATCCGGCACAGTAACACCATCCTTTTGTATTTGTTAGAAAAACATTTGTTTTCGCTAGAAAGATAATAGCATACTTATCGGGTTTATGCAAGGGGTTTGGATATTAGTCTTAGGTAAATCTTTGGTTTTAGATTATGGGTCCTATCATTGGGTTGACTGCTGAGGAAGACATATGAAAAGATGGCCTTCATCGACTGGGAGGGTCATGCCCAGATTGTCCAGGACTTTCTGATGAATACAAGGTATCCAACAGAAAATCCTAGACAACCAGTGCCTGAAAACCCATTTACGACGAAGGCCACATTTTCATTTCTTACTAACCCCAATGATACTCGGAATCAAAAAAACTGATACGCACACAAGCCTCACATGCAAAAGTGCATTAACCAAACGTTCAGTATTCAAAGACGGGAGATTTGCCCTTGTGCTTCGCGAAGGGCTAATGAGAAAGAAGAACCCCTGTTCATAAAGTAATTAGAAACAATTGAGAGAGATATGAGGAGGACCAATCCTTTAGTATCTTCCTTTTATGTATATCGATATGTCCATCTGGGGCTAGGGTCTCTTTTTATGGTCTTTGAATCACTGGTTGGCTTAGGTTAGGTGCATACCAATCTTATTACCATAAATCTCCCACCTAACCTAAGCCAATCTGGGATGAGCCGCCCAGGAAAAGGGACCCTAGTCCCTGGTGGACATGACCGTTCAAATACACAAAAAAAAGACACTAAAAACCAGTGTCTCTCTCTTATCTCAATCACATCATCCAAGGGCTACATCAAGGATCATCATAACTGCAAATCCTACCATACATCCAATGGTTGCAATATCTGTCTTGGAACCGCCTTCTTCTCTTTGAGCTTCAGGAATCAGTTCTTCGATTACTACATAAATCATAGCACCTGCTGCAAAAGCCAGGGCATATGGAAGTATGGGACGCATGGTAACAACTGCTGCCGCACCGATAACACCGGCGATTGGTTCTACTACTCCTGAAGCCTGACCATAAAGAAACGCTTTTCTTCTAGTGAAGCCTTCTCTCCGAAGGGGAATCGAAACTGCTGCACCCTCAGGAAAGTTTTGAAGTCCGATACCAATGGCAAGGGCAATGGCTCCTGCCACACTGGCAGCTTGAAGGTTTCCGGCATAGGCTGCCCCGAAAGCAACACCGACAGCTAAACCTTCTGGTATGTTATGCAGTGTGATGGCCAAAACCAAGAGTATAGATCTTTGCCAAGAGGTTTTAATACCTTCTGCCTTTGACTTATCCAGGCCCATATGAAGGTGGGGCAGCAACTTATCCACCAAGTAAAGGAAACCACCGCCACCAAGAAATCCGATTGCAGCCGTCATCCAGGCAATCTGCCCAAGTTCCTCCGCCATTTCAATACCCGGTGCCAAAAGGGACCAAAAGCTGGCAGCTATCATGACACCGGCTGCAAATCCCAGCATACCATTTAATACATTTTTATTTATTGTCTTAAAAAAGAAAACCATTGCAGCACCTAAAGCCGTAACTCCCCATGTAAAAAGAGTACCAATCAGGGCTTGCTGCACTGGACCGAATTGTTCAAACCATTCTATCATAGTTTACCCTCCATTTTATATTTTCTCTGTAAATATTACCACATATTAAGACTAAAGACAATGTGAGATAGATCCTCAGAAAAGCAATCAAAAAAAGAAGACACTACAATTAGTGTCTTCCTCATATATCAACTTCTAAACTTCTTCAACAACTTCACCAAGCTCAATCTTTTCTTCATCTGATACAATCAAATCAATGTCGATCAAAATAATCATCCGATGGTCTTGCTTAGCTACACTCTTAATATATTTTCTACTGATTCCGGTGACAAGCTTCGGTGCACCTTCTACATTTTCTTCATCGATATTCAATATTTCAACGACTGAGTCCACGACAAAACCGATTTTCATGTCGTTAGTATTAACAACAATGATTTTTGTTTCGTCATCTGGAGTTTTGTCAACCAGATTGAATTTCGTTCTTAAACTATAGATTGGAAGTACTTCACCTCTAAGATTGATGATACCCTCGATATACTCAGGTGAATTGGGTACTTTTACAACTTCTTGGTATTTTTCAATACCACTAACTTTCATAATGTCCAGTCCATACTCTTCATTGTCGAGTTTAAAAATTACTTGTTGTAACGAAGCCATGTGCCTTCCTCCTTTTTATTGGTTCTTTGACGTAAGCCATACCAGATATCCATTGATAAACCGATCCAGGTCACCATCCATTACTGCATTGACGTTTCCTGTTTCAACCGACGTACGGTGGTCTTTCACCATACTGTAAGGATGCATTACGTAAGATCTTATTTGGCTACCCCAGCCGATCTCAGAAACTTCTCCCCGGATGTCATCCATCTCAGCCTTTTGTTCTTCTTGTTTAACCTCGATGAGCTTGGCCTTAAGCATAGCCATCGCTTTGTCTTTATTCTTGTGTTGTGACCGTTCATTCTGACATTGAACGACAATTTTTGTAGGTAAGTGTGTTATACGTATAGCTGAATCCGTCTTATTGATATGCTGCCCACCGGCACCACTTGCCCGATAGGTATCAATACGGATTTCATCATCAGGGATGTCCAGTTCAATGGTATCATCAATTTCAGGAATAACATCACAGGATGCAAAAGATGTATGTCGTCGTCCAGATGAATCAAAGGGCGAAATACGTACCAATCGATGAACCCCTTTTTCAGCTTTGAGATAACCATAGGCATTCTCTCCACTTATCTGGAAAGTTACAGATTTAATCCCTGCCTCGTCTCCATCTAAATAGTCTAAAACTTCAACCTTAAACTTTCTTTTATCTGCCCATCTGGTATACATACGATACAACATGGCAGCCCAGTCACATGATTCGGTTCCACCTGCTCCGGCGTGTAAAGATAAAATAGCATTATGATTGTCATAAGGGCCAGACAAAAGGGTCTTAATCCTTAAGTCTTCATAATCAGCTGTAAAAGATGTCTGCATATCCTTGATATCATCAATAAGGGATTCATCCTCTTCTTCAACTGCCAATTCAATCATGGTCAATAGATCATCATAGGCTTCAGACAGCCTCTCAAAGTCTTCAACCCGGTCTTTGTAACCTTTAAGGGTTTTCATAACTTCCATGCTATTTGCCTGGTCATCCCAGAAATCTTCCCGACCCATTTCATTTTCAAGAGTCTCTATCTTTATTTTAACATTATCCAAGTCAAAGTGAAACACTCAATTCATTTAACTTAGTCGTATAACCAGTCAAGTCTTGCTTGATCTGTTCAATGGCTAACATTAAATCACCTCTTCCGGTTTTTATTATTATAACATAAAATTTAGTACAAAATCTGTAGTAACAGACCATATAAAGTTAATAATTTTTGAACAAACTGTTAAGCTTCTACCCGATAGTTGAAGTTTTCACTTGGTCCATGGCATTGCTTGTACTTCTTACCACTTCCACAGTGACAAAGTTCATTACGGCCAAGCTTGCGACCTTCCTTCTTAACAGTACGTTTATTGGCTTCATTGCCTCTATTGGTTGAAATATTCTTGGCAACCCGTTCTCTCTCCAATTTGTTCTTTGGAGCAATTCTAAAGAGCGTACGTACTGTATCTTCCTGAATACTTTCAATCATTTCATCAAACATATCAAATCCGACGAATTTGTATTCAATCAGAGGATCTCTTTGACCAAATGCACGTAAAGAAATACCCTGACGCATCTGATCCATATTATCAATATGATCCATCCATTTTTGGTCAATAGCCTTTAACATGATGACCCTTTCAGGTTCACGCATCATCTCAGGTGTATCAAATTCAGCTTCTTTTGCCTCGTAAAGTTTATGGGCAAGGTCCTGGAGGAATTCAATAAATTTTTCTTTTGTGAATTCGTCTCTGGCTTCTTCTGAAATATTGAAGTTAGGGAAGGGAATAATCTTGCTTAAGGATTCCCGAAGTCCTTTCAGGTCCCATTCATCCATATGGTCCATACCATTGGAGTGGGCATTTACATTACGCTCAATAATCTGATCGATCATGTTCATAACAATCGAACGCATAGAGTCCCCTTTGAGAACCTTTTGGCGCTCTTCATAAATGATTTCCCTTTGTTCATTCATAACCTGGTCGTAATCCAACAAACGTTTACGAACACCAAAGTTGTTACCTTCAACTTTAGACTGGGCATCTTCTATTCTATTGGAAAGAATACCTGCGCTGATAGGTTCATCATCAGGCAATCCAAGCCGTTCAACGGTATTTTTCATACGGTCAGAACCGAAAAGACGCATCAAATCATCTTCCAGTGAGATGTAAAACCTGGATTCACCTGGATCTCCTTGACGGCCGGCACGACCACGGAGCTGGTTGTCGATACGTCTGGATTCATGGCGTTCAGTACCGATTATCTTAAGACCGCCGGCCTCTTTGACACCTTCACCCAGCTTAATGTCTGTACCACGGCCAGCCATATTGGTTGCAATGGTAATAGCGCTCATTTGACCAGCATCAGCAACGATTTCCGCCTCACGTTCATGAAACTTGGCATTAAGAACTTTATGAGGGATTCCGTTATTTTTAAAGTATTTGCTCAATTCCTCAGAAGAATCAATGGATACAGTACCTACAAGAACAGGTTGACCCTTTTCGTAGGATTCCTTTACTTCTTTTGTGATAGCTCTGTATTTTTCAGGTATGGTCTTATAAACCACATCATTATGATCTTGTCTGGCGATTGGTCGGTTAGTCGGGATCTCAATAACATCCATACCATAGATGGATCTGAATTCCTCTTCCTCAGTTAACGCTGTACCAGTCATACCCGCTTTTTTCTTATATCGGTTAAAGTAGTTCTGGAAAGTTATCGTTGCCAGGGTCTTGCTTTCGCGTTTAACCTTAACATTTTCTTTTGCTTCAATAGCCTGGTGCAAACCATTGGAATAACGGCGTCCCGGCATCAAACGACCTGTAAACTCATCTACGATAACAATCTGGTCATCTTTAACAACATAATCTTTATCTTTATGCATCAGCTTTAAAGCTTTAAGGGCTAGATTCATATGATGCTGGATTTCCATATTTTCAGGATCCGCAAGGTTGTCAATTTGGAAGAAAGCCTCGACTTTAGAAACACCTTCTGCCGTCAGGGTAGCATTTTTGGTTTTTTCGTCAACAACAAAATCCCCTTCTTCTTGAATATCTTCATTCATAAGGGCAGACAGCTTATTGATCTCACCAATAACCCGACCTTCTTTAAGGCGAAGGGCCAGCATATGTGCCTGTTGATAGAGATGGGTTGATTTTGAAGAAGACCCTGAAATGATCAGAGGAGTTCTGGCCTCATCAATTAAGACGGAGTCAACCTCATCGATGATAGCATAATGAAGGTCTCTCTGAACCATTTCTTCTTTATAGATAACCATGTTGTCTCTAAGGTAATCAAAACCAAACTCATTGTTGGTTCCGTAAGTTATATCACAGTGGTAGGCTGCTCTTCTTTCATCATTGTCAATACCATTAAGAATACAACCCACTGTCAAACCTAAAAAGTTAAATACCTGTCCCATCCACTCTGCGTCACGGTGGGCTAGATAATCATTAACGGTAACAACGTGAACGCCTTTACCTTCTAGAGCATTCAGGTATGCTGCAATCGGTGCAACCAAAGTCTTACCTTCACCGGTACGCATCTCAGCAATTCTACCTTGGTGGAGTACAACGGCTCCCACAAGCTGAACACGGTAAGGTCTCATTTCAAGAACTCTTCGCGCAGCTTCTCTGACAACAGCAAAGGCTTCAACCATGATATCATCTACTGTTTCACCATCTGCCAAACGCTTCTTGAATTCAGCAGTTTTCCCAGCTAATGCTTCATCAGACAACTTTTCTATTTCAGGCTCTAATGCCTCAATTTCATCTACTATCGGATATATTCTCTTAAGCTCACGCTCACTATGGGTTCCGAAGATCTTGTCAAAAAATCCCACTTATGTTCACCTTCCAATTCATTAATTTGCCTTAACCAATATATTGTATCATCATTAGGCCCTTCATACAAGCTCACAGGCTAAACATCCCATGGTCTTCTAGTGTTAGTTAAGACAGTTTCCCGAAAAATACGAGATTATTACTCACATTGAAAACATTTTATCATATGAATAATAGTATAGATATTAACAAAATATTAAAAAAATATTAAGGCACCTATGGAATAAGACCATAGGCGCCTAGTTTTACTCTTCATTAAATGAATAAACTTTTCTTACTCAACTATTTATCAGTCGGTTCAATAAGCGCTTTTCCACCCATATATGGTCTAAGGGCTTCCGGAATATTAACTGAACCATCTTCGTTAAGGTTGTTTTCAAGGAAGGCAATCAGCATTCTAGGAGGAGCTGCAACCGTATTATTCAAGGTATGGGCAAAGCCCTTTCCGCTTTCACCGACATAACGGATTTTCAGGCGTCTAGCTTGTGCTTCACCAAGGTTTGAACATGAACCAACTTCAAAATATTTTTGCTGTCTTGGTGACCAGGCTTCGATATCAACAGATTTCACTTTAAGGTCTGCAAGGTCTCCTGAACAGCACTCAAGTGTTCTTACAGGAATATCCATACTTCTAAAAAGATCAACCGTGTGTTTCCACATCTCATGATACCATTTCATAGAATCTTCCGGCTTACAAACAACTACCATTTCCTGCTTCTCAAACTGATGGATTCTATAAACGCCACGCTCTTCAATACCATGGGCACCTTTTTCTTTTCTGAAACATGGTGAATATGAAGTCAAGGTATGAGGCAAGGTCTCTTCCTGAATAATTGTATCGATGTACTTACCTATCATGGAGTGCTCACTAGTACCGATGAGATAAAGGTCTTCTCCCTCAATCTTATACATCATAGCTTCCATCTCAGCAAAACTCATAACACCGGTGACTACATCACTGCGAATCATATATGGAGGAATACAATATGTAAAACCTTTTTCTATCATAAAGTCTCTGGCATACGAAGTTACTGCTGAATGTAGTCGGGCAATATCACCCATTAAGTAATAAAATCCGTTACCAGCCACTTTCGCTGCTGCTTCCAGATCAATACCATCGAACCTTTTCATAATATCTGTATGATAAGGGACTTCAAAATCAGGAGTAACCGGCTCACCAAACTTTTCAAGTTCCACATTTTCGGAATCATCTTTACCAATTGGAACACTGTCATCAATGATATTTGGAATAACCATCATAACTTCAGTCAGTTTTTCTCCAACTTCTTTTTCAATAGTTTCAAGTTCTACCAACCGTTTGGCACCTTCTTGAACCTGTAATTTCACTTTTTCTGCTTCTTCCCTCTTGCCTTGGCCCATTAAAGCACCAATTTGTTTGGAAATAGTTTTTCTGTCAGCCCGGAGTCCATCAGCTTCCTGCTGGGCGCTCCTACGTTTTTCATCCAGTTCAATAGCTTGGTCAACAAGTCCAACCCTGTCATGTTGAAACTTCTTCCTCATGTTCTCTTTAACTAGGTCAGGGTTCTCCCTAACAAATCTGATATCTAACATCTTATTTCTCCTTTAAGTTCTTCCTATACAAGGATTCTAGAATAAACGCCAGTGGATGAAATGAATCACTTTTTTCCTAGAAATTAATTTTTCTAAACAAAAAAAGCCATCCATCCACACTCACTATGGGACGAAAAGCTCCGCGTTGCCACCCAAATTGCCGGTAAACCGACCACTCGAAAACAGGATAAAGGCTGTTACCCTTAGGCTTTCACCTCAGCTCAGAAAGTGGAAAGATTCAATCCTGTACCGGTTTACACCACCCACCGGCTCTCTTCAACATTCAATAAATCGCAGTTTTCTTCACAGCTGTTTAACTTAAGGTCTATTATAGTATGTCTTTCTTAAAAAGACAATAGCCAATTTGGACAGCACGCTAATCTAGTTCAATTTAATCTTTTATCTCTTATACTCAGCGTCAGGTAAGAACCGCTAGGATCCTTTGGATCAAATAATTCGTAATGGAAAAATATTGCTATGCACCACAAGATGAGCAGGCTGAACAGCCAAAAGGCTTCATTCTGTCAAATCTTCGAATTTCAAAACTGTATTTATATTTAGGGAAATTCAAAATCGAACCATTATTAAATATAATCGAATCTTCTTGGAAGAGAATCTCCAAAGGAATCAATGTCGTATCCGTCATATCTATATAGGAATCCACTTCCTGGGGTTCAATTAAATACTCTTCTTTTTGATTCTTAATAAATACACTGTTAGCCGAAGTCTTGATTCCGGTTAATTGTCCACTTTCACTAAATCTGAGGGAGTTATGATCTGCATGAATACCAATAGCATCATAATCAAAGGACCAGATTTTTCCAATAGGTGTGTCAACTTGTATCTGACTAGCTGGTTCAACAGATTTCAGCTTACCGTTCTCATAAAGGGAAAAACCAATCCTTACCTTCATTGGCCCCACCGGCGTATCTAGGGCGACAGTTTCTCCCGGCCATAAGGTTACACTTTTAATCTGACCTGAACGATAAAAATACAGTCCGATAACTCTAGTATGGAACTCACCAAACTCAAACTTAAAATGATAGTCTTCAACTAATTTTCCTTCATCTTCTTCTGACCAAAAACCATTAATCTGCCCATTTCTAGGGAAAACACGTTTTATTTTACCATCATCATAAAAGGTGACCAGCTCAGCCTTAACATCACCAAAAGGAGAATAAACAGTCATCTGCTTTTCAAGAGCAATACTTTTAACCACACCATTTTCATAAAAACTTATTGAACTTCTCTGTTTATGCATCCTGTCAGTTATATCTTTGCTTGTGTACTTAGGCACAAAAACTCCATAGGGTGTCCTAATTTCATTATATTCACTAAGTTCACAATCAAAAACCTTACCATCAATATAGGTATCATAACGCACAACACCTTTTAATGTTCCATACTCCGTATACACTGTATTCATTCACTGCCTCCTTCCGGTGGATTCACCGCTAACACTTATTTCATATTTTCCTCCAATATAGCCATTTTTTCTTCCCCAGTCCTAAACAAGCACCAAAAGCATACGAGTAAAAAGCAACTCTTGATACAAAAAAAGCAAAGACCATCAAACGGATGCGTCTTTGCTGCTTTCATTTTATCATATGACAATCATTCATGCAAGATTCAATCTCACTCGACTTAACATTTCTCCTTTCTATTTTTTACACTAGTTTACCTGATACCCATAAGGTATTCACATTAAAAAGCTATAATGAATCATCATGATATAAAGCCTAAAAAGAAAGGATGTGTAAATATGGGAAAAATTGAGAAGTTCATGACTTATGGATATTTAGCCATTATCCTTGTATTTATCTGCATTTTGTCCCTGTCCCTTTGATCTTTAGGCTATAAAGAGGAATTCTCAACGGGTGGCACAGTTGGAAAAGAAGATATAAAAAGGGCCGGTAAATTCGGAGATCATCCAAATTTACCAAGCCCTTATTTTTATTTACATCTTCAAAAAATCAGATGATATTTAATCTAGAAACTTGTAAGTCTTTCTTCGACCTGTGCTAACATGATCTCATATTTCTCCTGTTTCTCACGTTCACCTTGAACGACTTGTTCAGGTGCCTTATTAACGAAACCTGGATTTGAAAGTTTTTTCACTATTCTATCGATTTCTCCTTGAAGTTTTTTCTTTTCATCTTCTAGTCGAATCTTTTCTTTTTCCATGTCAACCAATTCAGTTAATGGAATGTAAAGGGTTGCATTGGGGACAACGATGGAAACAAAATCATCTTCAATGCCTGCTTTATCCATCTGAACCACAACTTCACTGGCTGTTGAAAGGGTTGCCAGGAACAAATGACCTTTTGTGAAAATATTAGCCGTCTTCTCATCAGCTGCTACAACAATGACCTTGGCTTCTTTCTTGTTTGGAACATTCATTTCTGAACGAATGTTACGAATTCCTCGTATGGCTTCTTTAAGAAGAGAAATACTTTCCTCTTCTTCTTTGAAGTCCCATTCAGAATTATAATCCGGCCATGGCGAAACCATAATGGAATCTTCAGTATCAAGAAGGGTCTGATAGATTTCCTCTGTAACAAAAGGCATATATGGGTGAAGGAGCTTGAGTATATTGACAAGCACTGTTCTTAGAGTCCAAAGGGCAGCTGTCCTTGTTTCATCTTCTTCATTGTAAAGGCGTGGCTTAACCATTTCGATGTACCAGTCACAGAACTCTTCCCAGGCAAATGCAGTCAACTTCTCAACAGCAATACCTAAATCAAAAGCCTCCATTCTCTCCGTAACATCCTTAACCATCTGGTTGGATTTTGAAAGGATCCATCGATCAGCTGCTGTGAGCTTGCTAGTATCCATGTTATCCGGTACATTTTCAAGATCATACATCATAATAAATCTGGATGCATTCCACATCTTGTTGGCAAAGTTACGGCTAGCTTCTACACGCTCCTGATAATAACGCATATCGTTACCGGATGCATTACCGCTTACCAGTGTAAGTCTTAAGGCATCTGCTCCGAATTCTTCAATAACTTCCAGTGGATCGATACCATTGCCTAATGATTTAGACATCTTAAGACCATTGGAATCACGAACCAAACCATGCATGATAACCTTACTAAATGGAGCTTGACCGGTAAATTCATAGGCAGAGAATACCATTCTTGCAACCCAGAAAAAGATAATATCATATCCAGTTACCAGAACATTGGTTGGATAAAAATAGTCAAGTTCTTCAGTTTTTTCAGGCCAGCCCAGTGTAGAAAATGGCCATAAGGCTGATGAGAACCAAGTATCCAGTGAGTCTTCATCCTGTCTCACATTGGTTGACCCACATGTTTTACAGGTATCAACATGGTCTTTAGAAACCATGATTTCACCACAGCCATCACAATAATAAGCAGGAATTCTATGTCCCCACCAAAGTTGTCTTGAGATACACCAGTCACGAATATTGTTCATCCAGTTCATATAAATCTTTGAATATCTATCCGGAACGAACTCTAATTCTTTTGATTCAATACATGCAATGGCTGGTTTTGCAAGTTCATCCATCTTGACGAACCATTGCTTTTTAATTAAGGGCTCAACAACGGTTTTACAACGGTCATGAGTACCAACATTGTGAGTATGGTCTTCAATTTTAATCAGATAACCGCCTGCCTTCAAATCTTCAAGCATAACTTTTCTGGCTTCATAACGGTCCATACCTGCATATTTGCCACCAAGTTCGTTAATAGTTCCGTTATCATTCATGATATTAACTTGAGGAAGATCATGACGGGCACCAACTTCAAAGTCATTAGGGTCATGGGCTGGTGTTATTTTAACAACACCGGTACCAAATTCCATATCTACATATTCGTCTGCAATAACTGGAATCTCTTTATTTACAAGTGGTAATAAAACAGTTTTTCCTACCAGGTGTTTATAACGGTCATCCTTAGGGTTGACAGCAACTGCCGTATCTCCGAGCATGGTTTCAGGTCTGGTTGTAGCAAGCTCAACAAACCCTTCTTCTCCTACGATTGGATATCTTAAGTGATAGAAGTGCCCCGCTTTTTCAGTATGTTCAACCTCTGCATCAGAAATGGTAGTTTGACACTCTGGACACCAGTTAATAATCTTATCACCTTGATAGATATAACCCTTTTCATAATAACGAACAAAAACCTCATTTACTGCGTCATTAAGACCATGATCAAGGGTAAAACGTTCTCTTTCCCAGTCACAGGAAGCACCAAGTTTCTTTAATTGCTCAACAATTCTTCCACCGTATTCTGCCTTCCATTCCCAGGCTCTTTCCATAAACTTTTCGCGACCAAGGTCCGCTTTTACCAAGCCTTCCTGTGCCATTTTCTCAACGATTTTGACTTCAGTAGCAATAGCCGCATGATCAGTCCCTGGTTGCCAAAGGGTTTCAAAGCCCTGCATACGCTTCATACGAATAATAATATCTTGAAGGGTATTATCCAGAGCATGTCCCATATGAAGCTGTCCTGTAATGTTTGGTGGTGGAATCACAATTGTAAAGGGTTCCTTATCAGGATTTGGTTCAGCATGAAAATATCCTTTTTCCATCCACTCGCTATATAAACGTTCTTCCATGCCATGTGGATTGTACTGTTTTGCCAGTTCTTTAGCCATAATTTCTCCTTATCTATTGATGAGCAATAATAGAATTCCCAAACCAATCAGCGTAGCGCCGACGGCATATAATATCTTCATTGTTCTTTTAACCAGTTTCTTAAAATCATTTTCGGTTCTAGATTCATCATGATCATTCTGAAAACCCGTTAACATATCTTGGTATCTTCTCGAATCATCGACAGTCTTATTGGTAGAGTTAACCATAGCCCTACCTGCAAGGAGGACGATAAGTCCGGTCCCTATTAATATTAATCCAAGTTCCAGCAATAGATCACCTACCTTTCAACCTCTTTTGCTGTTCTAGAGCTATGCAAGTAACGATACTTGATTCGACGATATTCGCCACAGTCCGCTACGATTTCATATACAGATTGTTGCACACCTCTTGTTAAACGCAAGAAAGCGGCTTCTTCGAAAGGACGAAAAAACCGCGGTACCACCTTAATTTCCAATGTATCTTACATTAGCTTTACAATGTTTAACGCCATTAACCGCAATCACTTATCAACAATTGGTTCTGGGTGATTGTCTCAAAAGCTACCTTCCATAAAGTCTGCTATAGGAACCTTTCAGCCGGTGGATTCCATTCTCTTTATAGTTTTCCTTATGTACTCCTCTTTCTCACAGATTTATACATATATATAGTTCATTTGTTCTTACCTATGATAGTAGGTTTTTGTCTTTTTGTCAAGATATACTCTCAAGGACTTCCTGTTCGTGTTCCAGTACCTTCAACTCATGTTGGATTTCTATTCTTTCTTCTTCATATTGCTGGTGAAGGGAACGAATACCTTTGGCAGTTGAAAAGAAATCAATGTTACGAAGGAGAAATTCTGTGTTTTCTATATGCAGTCTTGTTAGCTGACGGTCCAAATCAACGACGATATTCTTCATAGACCGGTTAACATTGTCAAAATTCCGTTCTTCTTCTTTGGCTTGCAGGTAGTTATCATACCTTAACTCCAGCACTTCTGATGAATTGACATTATATTTTTTATATTGAAAATCCAGCAATTGCTGATTGTGTACAAATTTAATCTTGGTTTTATTAATCAACTTAACTGCCCGTTCCTGCATGAGCTGGTTTTTCTTTAGCTCATGATTACAATACCTTCTGAATACATATGCCCAAATAAAGAGAAAAGCAATGACCACAATCGTTATAAGAGATGGGACAAAAACATCCTGATTGTACCTTAAAAGCATGGTCGACAGAACAATAGCCCCTACCATTGATGCAAAAACAAGAAAGATCAAAAAACTTCGTAAGAAAACCAGACTTCGTCTTAGATTTCTAAAATGATAAAGGAGATCCTGTTTCTCACCTTCCAAAATATTCAAGTCATGTTTTACATTTTGCTGGTTTGCTTCATGTTCTTTAAGTATCTCAATAGCTTTAGGAATATCTTTGATGTAAACACCAATGGTCGGATGTTCCTTGGACTTAGCCTCAAGAGTCGACTTCTCTGTCTCTTCCTTAATCACACTAAGCTCTGAGTACTGTTTACACATGGCTTGGATTTTTCGTGAAAGATCCGTAGGAAGCTCTGCAACTCTCTGAATGACAACATACTCATTCATGAATTGATTATATCGTTCGGTCAACTGCAAGGTTTTCTTGTGATTAATGGTCAGCATATGCTCAACTTTAATCTGACGCTTGGGATCCTTAATCAGTTTTTCAACATCAAAGCCCATCATTAATTCTTCTTCATATGGCTTAAAGAATGCTTTTATATGTGAAATAAAATCTACAAAGCTGTGAAAAAACTTCTTCATTGTTCTACCTTCCAGTTTCATTGTATTTAAGGGTCAACCATATATCCCGGTATTTTGCCTTCCATGACCGAATAAGGTCATGATAAAACTCATGTTCTTTGGATATATCTTTGGAATAAGATGCCAAGTTAGCCATTTGTTGATAATACGCATTGAGCTCTCTTGTATTCAGTCCTTCAGCTTCCACCTGATTCATTGACTTTACTCCTTGAATAATCGAACCACATTTAGTATAACACACGGACTCCAGTATATAAACGTAATTAGGCAGCGGTCCGGGATTGTAGCTTTCCAGATACTCAAGTGCCTTCTCATACATTTCAAGCTTAATCATAACCTCAATTAAACGTGCAAGAAATAAGTCAGGGTTATTTTCTTTCAACTCTTTAAGGATATGCTCCATTACTGAAAGATTTCCTGAACCTATCATATAAGTCATATAAGAGCCAAGATAATGCCATTTAGACTTCATAGACGTCAATCTCAAGTAAGACGTCGCACTGGCTTCTTCTTTTCCTATTCGATCATAATACCAAATAAGATAACCTAAGGTATCATCATTAAATTCATGAATAGCCTGGGCTGCTTGGTGAATGTCCTCTTCATCCTCCAAGACATCAAAGATAGCCTTGACTTTTAAGGCCTGCAGATATATACTTTCATTCCCCCTAATTGTATAAGCCTGTTCAAGCAGGTTTAATCCCTTATCCAATTGACCATAATGGATATGAATCAGTCCCATATTGGCCAAGGCATAATCATTTTCAGGATTAGCCTTCATCATTTTCTCATAAATTTCATAGGCTTTATGGAATTTATCCACATCATAGAAGTGATTTCCAATTTTTTTCCACAGATCCTCAGTTTCCATCCCCAGTAATTCGAGATATTCACATATTAGTTGACTTTTTCCCTTTATATAGGTCCCTTGTCCTAACCAATGGACAAGCTCCTCATGCTGATCTTTTGTCAACTCTTGATGGCAGCAATCCATAAAAGTGTATAGGTCCCCTGCAAGGAGCAAGCAAAGTCCCTCGACCGTTTCAACATGATATTTTGGATCCGAAAGCTTATTTAATGTATCTGTCCAGTTTTTTTCCAGTTTATGAACCGGATAAACGCTCATGATTACGCCCTCACAAGGTCAGCTAATTTGTATGCAATCTGATCCAAAATAGAGTGAAAATCATCTTCCATAGAAAAATAATGGCCACCCTCCTTCGTTAATGGAGTGTATGCTTCCAGACTTTTCCTGTCTTTCTTTGCAACCACATAACAGATAGCCCCTGATTTATTTAAAGTTTCGACAACCTCACCTAGAGAATGACCATGAAAGGTTGGAATATGAGGAGGGGCGTCGGTAATCAGTACAAAAGCCTTGTAACTATTTTTCATCGGTCTCTTATCCAAATACTGGATAGCTGTTTCCAAAGCCTCAAGTGACGATTCAGGTATATCTCCACCATAGGTTCTTGGAAGCCTCTTCACATTTTTTTGAAATTTCTTTACATCCTTGGTCCATTTATAGACCTTAGGCTTCTCTTTTTCACCAAGGTCACCAAATCCGATTAAGCCCAACTGATAATCGATTCCCTTATCACCCAGTATATTGGAAAACTCAATAGCCTTTTCCTTGACACCATCAATATAAGAATCCATACTTCCTGTCGTATCAATGACAAAAGCTATATCCATACCCTTGATATCACTGGTTTTATCTTCAACAGGCAGCGGAGGTACAGAGTTAGACCTGTCAAAAGAATCACTGACGATAAGACCAGTCGTTTCATCTTTTACAGACATCTCAAAAATATTGTCATCATTTATACTATAGGTAATGGCCAGGCTTGACTCCTCAACAATTCCTTCAAGGGTAAGTGAACCAATGTACTTTCGATCCTGTTCCATACCTTCTTCCCATTGAAAACAATCAATCCGAACAGCACTGGCACCACCCGAAACTTTAAAATTCGAATCCGTTACCTTGGCAGGAATCTCAGTTCCCATCTTGAGAATTGGAATCATGGCTTTTTGGCCTGATACTTCATCAACAATAGCCCTGGTTCCAATGTGCTGCCTCATAATCTGGCCGATTTGAACACTGGAATTTGGCAAATGAATAAGATAATTATAAATAGCTGCACCCATGGCAACACTTTTAGCTGGATCAGAAGCCCTGTAGGGTTCCTTAATTCTACCGGCTATAAGACGCTTAACCATCGGAATCAAGGTGGATCCTCCAACCAAAATAACCTTGTCAATAGATTCGGGACTTTCCCCAGCCCGTTCAAAAGCGGTCTCAACAACTTCCAGAGACCTTTCAACCAGGGGCTTTATCATGTTCTCAAAATCATCTCTTGTAAGTTCAAAATTTAGATTGTATGGCAGACCATCCACAATGGTCAGGGGTGATACATTAATAGTGAATTTATTGGCCTCCGACAAGGCCTTCTTACATTTTTCGGCTTCCTGGTTAATTTTTTGAAAAATTCTCCGTTGCTCAATCTCTTCAAGCTCATCCATATCCAACTGATGGGTTTTAGTGAAGGTTGCCAAGAGATGGTCCATTAATATTTGGTCGATATCATCACCACCTAGATACATATCCCCAACATCAGAAAGCTCCTTAAAATTATTATTACCGTACATATCCTGCTTGACTTCCAACACGCAGGCATCAAATGTCCCTCCACCTAAATCATAGATGAGAACTTTTTGGACATAGTTCTGCTTGTATCCATATTCAATGGCTGCCGCCAAAGGTTCCGACAAAAGGTGAACAGTTGTAAATCCTGCCTTTAAACCAGCTTCTTTAGTAGCATAGATCTGGGTATCATTAAAATATGCGGGATGGGTTATAACGACTTCATCATAGACCTCACCCGTCTGTCCCTCTGCACTTTCCTTGATCTTCCTAAGAATCTGGCCACTGACATCTTCGGGGCTGAGTTCAAGATCACCGATGATAATTGGATCCTTGGACCCCATCTGGCGTTTTACAGAAGATACAGTCTCAGCCGGGTATATAATAGCTGAGTTTTTTGCTTCACTTCCAACGATGACTTCATCATCCAGATAGCAGACAACAGATGGAAGAACATCCTCCATACCGTCAATCTTAACAATGGAAAGATCATCGCTGGCATCATCATATAAAAGCCCTACTGAATTCGTTGTTCCTAAATCTATTCCTAAAAAAGCCATTGGTCGCCTCCTTAAAAGTCTTCTTGATTGATTTCTACAGGTTCATAACGCATAGGAACAAAATCCTTTTTAAAACCTGATGGTGGGTGAATATCCTTGTATCCAATATCCTCTATTTGCCCATGAACACTACCTGTGTTCTCTTCAATGGACAAGTTGATTTTTAGTTGAGTTTCTCCTGATGGACGCTTAGGAAGCCCTGTAACTTCAACATCTCCGATTAAGCTGCACCCTTCAAACCCTTTATCCCGATGAATTCTCTCAAGGATTCTTACTGACAGTTTGGTCATGTCTTCCGGTGTCTGACCCTGGACTGTAAAAATCTGGGACCTTTTAGCCAGATGATAAGGCGTGCCCCGACTAATCATAGAGTAAAAGGTTTTCTTATGGTTGACATCCACCTCAAAACCAATATCATGAGGGAGACAAACTTCAAAATTGACAATATTCTTGCCATACTCAATATCTTTTTGCCTGTGGAGGCCCAATTTCATAGCTGCATAAATCGTTGCACCCAGTGAAATATCCAGTGCAGGTCGCTCAGAAACATATATCTTGGAATCATCATTAAAAATCTGATGCATAAGCTCTTTTACCCAAGGCATTTGTGACGAACCGCCTTCAAGTAAAATCCTGTCGATTTCTTCTGGCTTTATAGCACCTTGATAGGCTTCTTGCAAGGTTCTGACAATAAGATTCCTGGTTTTTGCAATAAAATCTTTACCAATATCCTCTAAATTTTCCCTGGTAAAAGGAAGGGCAAAGGGAGGCATTAAAGCAGTAAAGGGAACACGGACCTTTCCTGCTCCTGACAGTCTCTCTTTAGTTTCTTTGGCTTTGGTTTTAAGGTCTGCAATAACCTCTTTGGACAGATTATCCACCTCATAACCCTTTTCCTTCAGGACTTCAATAAAATGATTATAGACCAGCTCATCCAGAATGTCTCCACCATGTTTGGCTTCTCCACCTTCACTAAGGACTTTAAGGGTCTGCTCATTGTCTGATATTTCGGTCACTTTGAATAAGGTAATATCCAAAGTTCCACCACCAAAATCAAAGACCATAATCGTTTCATCTTTTTTAAAAGGATGATGATAATTGTAGGCAAGGGCTGCGGCCTTTGGTTCTTCAATCAGACAGATAAGCTGACTGCCAAGTCCTGCTAATTGACAGGCCCTCATCGTAGCTTTTTTGGCTGCATCATCAAAATCATAGGGTACTGAAACTACCATGCCCACACACTTGCTCTTTGGATTTATGGAATGGAGTTGATCCATTAATGCCTTTAGTATTTTGGCAGATATTTCCTCAGGTGTATAATCCACATGATTAATCCAAAGCTTTGTATCAGACCCCATTAAGGTCTTCACACTAAGTAATGTTGTCTCTGGATAAATAACCCTGGAATTATAAGCTTCATCACCGATAACCCACTCTTCACTCAATTCATCCTTTCGAAACTGAACAGCACTTGGCATGGGGATTTTTCCAAAACCATTACTCATATCAATTGGCTCAGCCATTTCTTTTTGAGGATTCCAAAAAGATATGACTGAATGGGTAGTTCCCAAGTCGATGCCTATAATATAATCATTTTCTCCAAGGCCGGATTCCAGCAACTCTTTTCTATAATTTTCCAAATTCATGGTACACCTCTTTTACTTCTTTATTACTATCGAAATTCAAGTATATCTTAATTCGCCTAAATCCAAGATTATCATGGTTAAAAAAACCTTTATCAAGATGATTGTCCAGGCTGACACGGGCCAGCTCTTTAACCTGACCTTCTTTTTCTTTGTATAAAGTCACTTCCTCAATATCATCTTCTATCATTAGGTCCAGTGAAATCCCCTTATGATAAGGTTCATCTTCAAAAACCAGGGGATGATATTCTTCTTCAATTATTCCTATTGTAAACCCGAGGGATGAGACACTTAAAAGGTCATTCCCGGATTCCCTTTCCTCTAGATAATAGTCTGCCCCATAACTTAAAAGTCCCTGTCCACCCTTAAGTCCCATAAACTTGTCATCAGGCAAGACCCAACGGAGTATTTCCCATCTTCCTGACAAAAGAAAGTCATCAACTGAGTCCTTATCTTCTTTAAGGACTTCCAATGACTTTAAGCAATTGTCAACCTGGCCTTTTAATTTTTCAAAGGCACCTTCAATGCTTACCCTTTCAATAACCACCTTACGTGGCGGAAAGCTTATCGATGAGTATATGGATACCCTGTCCATTCCAAGGTGCAATTTGCGAAGGGTGTTTTTTTGGGTTAGATATAAACGTCGTAAATCATGGGCCAATGTATCTGACAAAGGCTTTTTCTCTTCCTTGCTCATGAGTTCAAGCTCATCTGCCAGTAAGTCCTGATAGAAATTATCAAGGTAGAGGGTATTCACTTCATAATCACTGCTTATAACTGAACATCTTTTCCTGGATTCTTCAACAAGCACCTTATGAACCTTATAGGACCTTATCCTTTCCTCATCAACAATCACAAGAGACTCCTGGTGATGGCACCCATATCCTGCTACTGCTTCTGTATAAGTAACATAGTCTAGATCAAGGTCTTCAAATCTTTTGGGATACCTTTTTTTTAGACTTTCTATTCCATGATGATGGTCATGAATGATGACCAACTGGTCCAAGTTCTTATATGAAGTATAATCCCTTATTTTATCAAGCAGGGTAACCAAATACGACTCAATAAAGTCTATATCACCAGATAATACATTGTCTAAATATCTACCCTTATCATCAAGATCAAATTGAAGAGCATCTTGTCCAACAAAAGATTCCTGATTAAGAATCAAGAGGTTCAAACCTACATCCAATGTTCCATAACCACCAGTTAGATCCATGGGTTCAATGCTTCCCTTATCATTCTTTATGTAAATAAGTATGCTCTGGGCATAGATTTCAAGAAAAAGCTTTCTCTTCAAATGGACCTCACCTTCTATTTAGCTACAATAACACTTGCCCGTTGTAAAACCTTCTTACCATAAACAAATCCCGAATTCTGGCTGCGAATGATCTGGCCTTTGGTAAAATCTTCTGCTTTTTCTGTAACCAGGACCTCATGAAGTTTTCCGTTAAAACTATCATGTGGCTTAGGATTTATCTTAAGTATATCTATTCTCTTTAACTGGGCTACAATACGGCTATAGAGGGTATCTACTATATCTGCAAATTCATGACAGGACTTGTTGTCAGATTCCTTCAACTTCATAATCGAATGATGAATCAAATCTTCCAAGGTCTTGATTTCAAATAGAACTTCTGTCTTAATATATTTAAGATCCTTATCTTCATTTTCACTAAAAGCCTGTTCAACCAGGCGGTCAAACTTATTTTGGGCCTCCAAAAAAGCATCAATTGAACCACCGATAGCCTGACTTAAGTAGGATTCACAGTTCTTTTCAAACTGATTTTTGAAGGCTATGAAACCTTCTGAATATATAAGGAAATCTTCCTTCTTCGACATATGGTAGTCTTCATCCTTGTCTTTTAAAGAAGCATATTTCAAATGAAGGGTATCCTCTACCCCTTTCATAATCTTTCCTTCAATCGAAGACTCTTCTACATCCGATTGGAGATGGAGAATTTCCTGAAGCGTCTCTTCAAAGAGTTCCAAAACAATAAGGCTGAGGAGTTCAAACCGGTTGGATGCATTTTTAATCTTATTAAGTTGTGCTGTCGTTATCTTGGTTAGTTCGCCATTAATGTGAACTAACACACGGTCTACCGTGTTATTTTTATCATCTTCAATGACTTCAAAAAGTTCTTTTAGCCGTTTGTCCTGACTCAGGTTCTTGTAAATAACCTCATCCACATTGGTTATGGAAATTTCCTCAACTTGAAGGTCTTTAACCCTATCATTTTCACAGATGGCTGTAATATCTTTTAGCTTCTTATCAAAACTCTGAATTGGAGCAATATATTTTCCAGTTAAATCAATGCCATCTTCCGTCTCTGGTGCCTCAAACCTAAAATTGATAAAATTGGCCAATAAGCGTTCAATATTCGTAATAAAGCTACAGTATTTTTTTAAATCCTTACGATTGTTGAATTCGTTGAGTTCCTCAATAATTGAGTCAATCAGAGGTTCTAATTCCTTATATGTATGTAAGAATGATTCGGATAAATAATTGGTCAAAACCAACTCAACATCAATTTTCAATTCTTCAGGCAGGCTGAACCTATAAACCACATCATCAAGAATTTTCTGGAGTTTTTCCTTGATTTTCAGTAGACCGGTAGATATGATTAACATCCGTTCATACTCGATTGGATTCTCATCATATAAAGGAAAATCAGACAGAACCTCATTTACCGTCTTAAACATGTCACCAAAAACTTCTTTTTCGTATTCAGCTAATGCATCATTGGAAAAATCTATAGTCACATAATCCTCGATTTCATCTCGAAGTTCATTGGTGGCTTCATAGATATCCTCACTGGCTTTAAAACGGTTATGGCTTTCAATATGCTGTTTGATCTGCAATAACATAATAGAGATCGCCTGTTCAAATCCATGACGAATCAATTCCTTGGAGTTCTCTTCTACCTTCTTTGAATTAATCAGATGTTCAAGAACAATACGTTCTATTTCCTTCTCTTTAATAAATGCGTACATATTACCCTCACTTCTCATATAAGTCATCTACAGACAAACTGGTCTTGATATCATGTTCACCTAAAGATTCTGCTTCTACTCTTAAAACATTGTCTCTTGATAAGGTGAAGTAAACTTTAACTTTTTCTTCTCCCTTGGCCCTGGATGGAATTCCCCTAAGAGTAGTTCCCGCCAATCGTTTTAATCCATCCTGATATACAAACTTCCGGCTAAACTGGTCTGGCTCAAGATCTTCATAAACGACAATTGCCATAGATGTTATATCATCAAAATTTGTTTCCATTGTATATGGTGCTTCTCTGCGAAGGCCTTCTTCAGGTATTATTTCTCCCTGCTTTATAACCTCCAGAAAGCGTCGCCCTGCAATTTCAATACCGAATGCATGAATACTGGTTTCATGAACTTTTGGCCCTCTAACTGTTGGAAGCATAATCTGATTACAATAGTGGGCTGCTCCTTGTGAGATACTAAGAGCAGGACTGATCATAGACTTATAGGGCTCTTTCCCAAAAGCACTTAATATCTGATTATGAACCTCTACAAGAGCTGAAGAACCACCAACTAAAAAAATCTCATCAATCTCTTGCCTGTGTAAAGATGCCCCCTGAAGACATTTATCCATACACTCAATAGTTCTGGCCACCAGGTCAATAACTGACTTGCCTTTCATTCGCTCATAGACCGGTTGAAGATCATCCAGCTGATGAATCCTTTTGTGGTTGTAATAGGCTTCCCGACTACATTCCAACTGAATATTCACCGGATAAGGATGCTGAATAAAGGGAGCAAGTACAATCTTGGTTGTTCCAGTCACAGATAGTTTTTCTTTTGCGTGATTGGCAACCTGTTTCATCCGGATCATAGCCATTTTTTTATCTCTAACGCTTAATCCATCGTTTTTATCAAAATCAAAAAGATCTATTTGGCCATCAGTCTGCCTGATAAATTCATTATAAATAATATCGACCATAATCTGGTCAAGATCATCTCCCCCTAAATAGTTGTCACCAAAAGTACTGAGGACAGATATTTCAGGTTCATCTTCCTGCTTCTTTACTTCCAAAAGACAGGCATCAAAAGTACCTCCACCAAAATCATAAACCAGCACTTTTCGGTCATCATTGATGGTAGTGGCATAGGCAATAGCTGCAGCTGCAGGTTCCAGTCTTAGATAGACATGTTCTTCCAGAAATCCGGCCATAATAGCTGCTTTTTTCATCCTCCTTTTCTGTTTATCGGTTGAATTGGCAGGTACAGTAATAACACATCCTGAAAAAGTACCTGCTATCTGCAATTGTTCCCGGATATAAATATCTGCCTGTTCTTTTAGGTGACTGAGTATCTGAGCTACCAGACTCTCAACCTCAAAAACATATTCCTTGTCTTCAATGCGAATGGTTACTGGCTGATCCTGGTCCAACCTCCTTTTTATGGATGAAATGGTACTTTCAGGATATATAACAGCACCTTCCTTGGCTTCAATGCCGAATACCTTGATTAACTGATCCTGGTCATCCAAGTCAAACTGAAGTACTGTTGGAAAAACTGTCATACCATCAATCTGTAAAGTATGGACTTGATCTTGATCATACTGATAAATACTGACTACCGAGTTGGTAGTTCCAAAATCAATCCCTAAATATAATCCTTTTTCTACCTCTAAACTCAAAGTACCCATAACGACTCCTACTCCTATTCAATCCAATATACTAAAATCTAATCAGCTCGTGACAAAGCCTTTCATACTCAATTTGTTCTTCAATAATAGACACAGCACTATCCTCATCATTCATCTGATAGGCTAAAAGCCCGGCTGTAATCCTTTCCTCAACAGATGACCTATCCTTTGAATCCATCCTGTCAGTATAAGATATTTTGTCAGAACAGGGAATATATGGTTGATTTTCTTTATTCTCAACTGCAATATAATACTCAAAAGTATCATCCATATAAAGCTTTAGCGGATAAACAAACATGCCAAAGGCAAGATGTTCCATATAGGCCCTTCTATATGTCTGATCTTCATCATATCTATAATGAATGGTCACCAAACTCTTGGGATGGGCATAAAACTCAATATAAGTTGCACCGGTTTTTCTATGATTTAAGATGAGACTTGGTTCTATTATAGCATGAGCATCCAGAACATCATGAAAAAACTCAATCGTTTCCTGTTTCGATTTCCCCAGCATATGATAAATACCCGCATATAACCAATCGTGTTGGTCTATCCCGTAATATAAAATCATATCTCTCAGAATATCTTCGCTAACATCTTGGCCGTTCATTACAATAGCCTTAGACAAATGATAGTACCAAACCTTCTTAAATTCAAGATCATGCATAGGTGACTTTTCACCAGCCAAGTCACCTATAGCGTCTATGATTTCCTGAATAGGTTTTTCAATCAATATCATGAGTAATGGGTCCACTTGCTCAGGCTTTCTCGCCCTGAAATCTTCTATCTTCATGAAGACATGGCCCTGATGATCTCCATAGGTTAAAGACAGGTCAAGAACTCTCTCATAGGTCATAAATTCAGTCATGCCTTCAAATCCAATTTTTTTTGCAATTAACTTTAACCACTTTTCACCATAGGCATCTTTTTTTAACAGTGCATATGCAATAACCCTATCCAGAAAATCTTCATAACCCGAAACACCAACAATAAGTTCCAACCGTTCCATAATCTGATCAAAAAAATGTATACGTTTACCAATCCAATCATCAAAAATGCTGGCAAGAACCTTACAGGCATTTTCAGTGAAAGTAGTCCTTTCCAGATACTCCTCTGCCATTTTACCATATATCCGTCGGTAATATATAGGATACCTGGTTCGGTTTTCTATGATTTGGACATAGAGGTAATCTTTGACACTGTTTTCCATATCCTCAAGACTTCCTAAGCTTCTGATCAGACCAAAATCCAAAGCCATATCTTGAGCATAACCGGCTTCAATATAATATTTTTCTAGGTCCTTGATATAAATATTCTGTGCCAATGCCAACTCAAAATAGTCATAAGCCTCCCGTGTCTTGGCTTCTTCCTTCATGAGCATAGAAACAAGCAACCTAAGAAAATTCTTGGACCCCTTGGCTTCATAAAGCAAAAGCCCGATATAAGAGGTCATGCCAATATTCTTTTCCAGCTGATAGTAATATTGTTCACATTTTCCCAACCATCCTGAGGAAACCAGATTCTTCCTTAGGGCCCATTTAAGGACCGGCATATACATAGGATCATTGACTCTTGGAGGCATAGGGTGTTTGTTCACCAGGGAGAGAACTTCAGCAAAAAGGAAACTTTTTCGTACCCCCTGTTTGTAAAGGTCCTCATAATAGTCATAACTTGAAGTGGGCAGTTTGGCATAGCGGGCTATAGCAAGAATTTGCAGCCAATTGGGTTTGGCCGGCAGTCTTGGATCCATATCCACGTTCTTTTCACCACTTTCAAGGATTGTGTTCATAAGATCAATCAATTGATAATCATCATGTTCGGAAAAATATTCTTCATATCTATTAATAACCTCCATTTGGCTCTTAGCTTCTCTTTTGTAGCCAAACTCTAAAAGCAGCCATATGTATAATAAACGGTTATTGGTGTTTTTTTGATTATAATTCAGGCAAGCCCGTAGGAGATCCAGGTGATATTCTGTATCTTTCTTTGACTGGCTGTGAATCAAGGCATTAAAATAAAATTTATGAACCTGTAAAAGTACTTTTGAAAACTCAGAATCGTTGGCGATGACCTGGCTGGTCTCATATGGGTCAAGTTCGCAAATGGTAATAGGTATCTGATAAGTAGATTTACTTTCACCATCAATATAGACCTCTAAATCAATCTCACGAAAAGGTGTCCTGGCAATGAAATTCCCCAGTAATTTAGTCAGACTGTTTTTTCTAATGAACCATTCCTGACTCCACTCATCTTTCATGAAAATTTCTGCTTCCATAGGTGATATAATCGGATCATGGCACTTAATCATGATGCGTTTAGGTCCTTTAGACCCATTAATAAAATGAATCTTGATTGGGTCTCTTAAATGATAAGAAGGCTTATGAAGGAAACTGATTAAGTGCCCTTCATTTTGAACTACCTTACTTTTCTTATCCTCATGACTTTTTTTCTCTGACGAGGGAGGGTATTGATTTTCTTCTTGGCTGATGGTCATATCGTCATCTACATTATTGGATTTTTTAACTTTAAAGGTTACCCTTATTTCATGGTAGCCTCCAGGATAATAACAAAAAAGAAGATCATCATAAATGTAACCTTCCTTAAGCCCCTTGGCCTCAATTCGATACTCTATAACCGGATGGTTGGACGATATCATGGATTCAAGAGGTTCAACCAGTCCCTTTAAGGATGTCAAATAGCATTCAAAAGCCTGGTCCTCTTCCACTAGTATGGAACACGCACCATAGTAAATCCCTTGACTGTCCAGTTGTATGAGTTGTTTGATAGAGTCGAATTTAGGCATAGGATATATCCAGTGCTCTTTTTGCCGAATCAATTTTAATAGAAATTCATTTTTTGTCATAATATCACCTGGCTGATACTGGTAATTTTCAGTTAATCACTATATAATGATGTTGGGGTCAAAAGATTTAGTTGAACGAAATTCAATCAAGATATGGTGTTTGGATGTTTCAACCGGATACTATATCTTGATTGAATTTCTGAGAAACTTGCTTTTAACCCCAGCATCATATAATCAATATAGATTTATCCATAGAATCATTTGATAGATTCTTAATTACACTGAACTTACAGTTACTAACCATTATAACATATAAAAAAAATGATGAATAGGTGATGAGATGAAAGAAACAGTAAATTTCCATGGCAGCGACATTGAAAAAGTTGCCAAGTATTATGGCCTTAACCAGTCAGATATTCATAACTACAGCGGTAATGTTAACCCACTTGGATTATCTCCTACTTTGGCAGACAAACTGAAAGCCAATATACATCTGGTTACATCCTATCCGGATCCCGATTATGTCAGCCTAAAAGAAAGTATTGGCTCTTATACCAGCACTTCGCCTAACCATGTCCTTTTAGGTAATGGGTCAACGGAACTCATCGCCCACTATATTGATTATGTCAGTCCAAAAAAAGCTATGATTGTCGGTCCAACTTATTCTGAATATGAAAAAAAAATTAGAACCCTTAAAGCCGAAGTTCATTACCACCCTCTCAGTAAGGATGATGACTTCAGATTGGATATTGATGACCTGATCCTGGGCTTGACTCAGGAAATGGACTTACTGGTCCTCTGCAACCCCAACAATCCAACTGCATCTATGGTTACCGCTAAAGACCTATACCCCTTGTTTGATCACTGCAAAGCTTATGGAATCTATATTCTCATTGATGAGACCTATATGGATTTTGTAGAAAATCATAAGACCATCAGTGCCTTGCCACTAACAAATATTTACAATAATTGTATCGTCCTTAGAGGTTTTTCCAAGTTTTTCTCAGCTCCAGGTCTACGGCTTGGATACGGGATCACCAGTGATATGAACTGCCACCGTGCTCTGGAAAAACAAAGACACCACTGGTCTATCAATTCACTTTCAGCTTTTGCAGGAAAGGAATTGATTAGCGATGAGGATTTCATTAATACTTCTATGGCCTTCATAACCAAAGAAAGAATCAGAATCCTAAGAAGATTAGGTGAACTGGACAAAATTATTGCCTACCCCTCCTACGTCAACTTCTTCTTTGTGGAACTTCTGGATGAGAACCACTCCGCCCATTCACTCTTTGAATTCATGATAAGAAAGGGACTTATGATACGTGATACTTCAAGCTTCCCATTTCTTCATAACGAATTCTTCCGCTTTTGTATTCTGTCTGAAGAAGAGAATGATGAGCTGCTGGATGCGCTGGAAGAGTATCTTCTACAGTAAGAGTCCAAAAGACCATAAGGCGGTGGAAATCGCCATGATAGATATAAAAAAAAGGATACATCCCTTTGGGAGCGTCAAACACAGAAGCCCTTGGGTCTAATAACCTACAATGAAATTCCAGGCTATTAGACCCAAGGGCTCCAGTGATTGAAAACCCATTACGGAATGCATCCTTTTTTTCATATGGATGGTGATCCCGCCTTATGGTCTTTTGTCGGTTCCGCAGGGAATCTCTTGCTCGCTGTTCCAGCGTTGCGCGTTCGGTTGGCTGAGTTATGGGAAGGTTATTGTGGGTGGGTCTGGGACTTAACTATGATGAGACTCTCACCCACAGACTAGCGCCTTAGTTTTTCAAACCGAAAAACGAACAGCAGGCAACACCTAAATGCAACAAAAAGAAGGGACATACACAAGGATGGGCCTTCAATCACTGGAATCTGTGGGACTTGTATTCCAAACTATGTTTGGTATACAAGTCCTGCAGGTTTCTGTGTTTGACGCTCCCGCCTGTGTATGTCCCTTCTTTTTGTATGTCTTTCAGGCACTTCCTGCCTGCTGTTCGTTTTGACTGTGGAAACGCTAAAACCTAATAATCTGTATCCGCAACCTCATGGTTCACAATTTTAACCCCTGAGGAAGCGCCAATACGGTTGGCTCCTGCTTTAATAACGGCCATAGCGCCATCGTAGTCTCTAACACCGCCAGAAGCTTTAACCAAGGCATTGTCACCAACGGTTTTCTTCATAAGGGCAACATCTTCAACGGTGGCTCCACCTGTTGAGAATCCAGTTGAGGTCTTAACGAAATGAGCTCCTGCCTTAAGAGACAGTTCACACGCTCTTACTTTTTCTTCATCGGTAAGAAGACAGGTTTCGATAATAACTTTGACAGTCTTTCCACCTGCTGCCTGAACAACAGCTTTAATATCTTCAAAAACAACTGTGTTGTCTTTATCTTTCAGTGCTCCAATATTGATGACCATATCGATTTCATCTGCCCCTGCTTTGACAGCAAGTCCTGTTTCAAAGGCTTTGACTTCCTTTGTGACAGCTCCTAACGGAAAACCAACAACTGTACATACCATAACGTCAGAACCTTCAAGTTCTTCTTTTACCAATTCTGTATAGTATTGATTAACACATACAGATGCAAATCCATATTCCTTAGCTTCTTCACAAATATCAACTACCATCTTACGGGTAGCATCCGGTTTCAAAATTGTGTGATCAATATACTTTGCTAAATTCATTCCAGACCTCCATAGACTTCTTCATTCATCAAAATCACGTTATCTTTATGATATACCTAAGCTATCAACCATGCAATAAGCTTTCTGTCTAGTTTGTTATAACATCATGACATAGCTTTTAAAATGTTCCTGAAACTGCTCCACTTTATGAGACTCAATATAATATTGACGATATAACATGCTCCCTAACCTAAAGGCTCCATCCTCAAACTTTTACAAAAAAATATCCCTGTAAAAGGGATTGGACCTGAGGGGTTATCTCAGGTCCTAGGGATTAAATATAGGTTATAGGATGGGGTTAACATCCCATAATCACGTTAATATGGTGTTCCTGTCCATCGAGTTGGTATGGAACAATTGTTGTGCTAATGGATTGACCATCCATTTCTATTGATTGAACTCCTTTTGACAGACCTTGTTGGTTATCAAAATGAATATGATAAATATCACCTTTAATACGTTTGGTCACTTTAAACGTCTTCCATTCACCTGGTACACAGGGATCAATAATCAGTCCGTCATAATCAGCCCGAACACCCATAATATACTCTGTTGCTGCCTGATACATCCAAGAAGCGGTGCCTGAAAGCCAGGAGTTTCTTCCTAAACCAAACTGTGAATGTTCGTTACCCAAGATATTCTGTGGGAATACATATGGTTCCACTTCAAAACTTTCCGCAGACTCATTCTTGGTTACAGGATTGATGCGGCGATGATAGCTGTACGCCCGATCACCATTTCCCATCATTGTTTCAGCAATAATGACCCAAGGATTGGCATGTAAAAATATACCGCCATTTTCTTTAGCTCCAGGTGGATAAGTTGATACACCACCCTTTTCAGGATCAAAGCCATTATAACCAGGACTTGAAAGCTTAATACCATGTTCAGTAGCCAGCCTCTCATGTACACTGGCCAGGGCCTCATGAGCTTGATCAGCCTCAGCGAATCCTGACATAATCGTCCATGATTGGGCATTAGTGAATATCTTTCCTTCAGAATTTTCGTTGGATCCAAGAGGATTCCCCTTGTGATCAAAATATCTGACGAACCAATGGCCATCCCAACAAGACTTCTGAACAGCCTCTTTCATGGTCTCATAATCTGCTTGAAGTTCATGAGCCCTATCGACATTCTCCAATTGCTCCATTAATTGTATCATTTCTTGTAAGGATTTGCCATATAAATTTGCATTAAAAATGGATTCACTGCCTGTAGGCAGGTTTACTGTATCATTCCAATCTGCAAATCCAAGAAGTGGCAAGCCATGAGCCCCCTTATTCTTCTTGGTGAATTCAAGACTCCTCAGAAGATGTTCCAGGACTGGCTTCACTTCCAAAGGCTTACCCTCTTTGTCCTTTTCATAGAAGGGTACATCTTCCCTTAGAAAAGCCATATCTCCTGTCTCCTTCAGATATTTACATACGGTTTGAACAATCCATAAGTGGTCGTCTCCATAATAATCCGGCCTGTCTTCCATTTCAGCTGAATCACCACAAGTGGCTTCCATAGTAAGGGGAAAGAACTGGTGCATGGCGGATCCGTCCCTTCTCTGGGTCGACAGAAGCTTGATCATTATTTCTTTTGTTTCATGGGGAGCTATAATCATGGCACCCATTAAATCCTGGCTGGTATCCCTAAAACCAATGCCTCTGGCCCCTAAGCCCAACTGATATAGAGACAGGAACCTGGACCAGTTCTTGGTAATCATACACTGTCTTGGATTAAAAATATTAACCAGGGTATTAAAATCCTCATCTGGCGTTTCAACATGAAATTGATCACAGTAGTCATGCCATTTTTTAATGAGAGGCTCAAAGGATGCCTCTACATAGGCAAGATCCCTGAACTTTTCAATAAGCTCCTGGTGTTTTATTACCTGGGCCTGATCTTGAGAACTATGGACATCAAAATCTGTCTGTCCCAATTGAGTGATGAGATGGGCTCCGCCCTGAGGCTGAATGAGTCCAAAATCATAAATAGCGGCCATAATATTATTGCCACGTAAGGCCTCATAATTAGACAGGTGGTCTCCTTCAAGAGACAAGGGTTTCTGAAAAGTTCCAAAACCATGTTGGCCTAGGAATTTCTCCCTGTCTGTTTCAAATGAATCCATTTCCCGGTTGGCTGTAAAATAGTTTTCCTGTCTTCCTTTTCGCATAAAAGCATACTGCTTAATAATCGATATGCCCTGTCTGTCGACAAGTCTTTCCGACTGCATGGTTTGAGGAACCCAGTCAGCATTATTAAACTGTTTGATAGCCTCAAAATGGGAATACTCAACTAAAGGAATAAGGGATAGCTCCACGGCGTGATTACGCAAGTTGGTTACCCGAATGTCCCTGATTTCCCTTTGTCCTTCTGTAGGAACAAAAACCAGCATATCTGTCTTGATACCGTCAATCACGCTAATGTATTGACTATAGCCCAATCCAACCCGACATTCATAGGATTCATATGGATCAAGTCCCGGCGTAAAAAGAGGGGATATCAATTGATATCCATCCTCTTGTTTCAACCTGATATATAGGCTTGTTCCATTAAACTGTGATGCCGGCAACTGGGGAATATACTTGGTAATCCTGTTAAGGGCAGGGTCTCCCTTACATAGAAGTGCTCCCCCGTTTTGGTCGATAAAGCCACCAAAATCAAGACCACCAATGTAGTTAATCCATTTTACAGGTGTTGTAGGAGTCGTTATCACATACTCCCTTTTTTCATTGTCAAAATATCCGTAGTTCATAAAGCCCCCTTGCTTACAACTAACCCATCAGAACACTTACCTTTACTGTTTCTTTACTATCCGGAACATAAACGACATTTCCGGAAATCACTTGACCGTTAACCTTAACCTCTTTTACTCCTGAGGATACATGGTTTGGATTATCTATGGAGATTTCATAATTAACATCCCTAAATCGTCTGGTAACCTTATAAGAATCCCAAGACGCCGGAATAGCCGGTTCAATAAGAAGACCGTCATAATGGGGCTTAACACCTAAGATCCACTGGGTAATTGTGATATAGTTCCAAGCTGCTGTACCGGTCAACCATGAGTTTTTGGCTTCACCGTGATTCTTGGCATCCTTACCAGCAATCATCTGGGAATATACATAGGGTTCCGTTCTATGGACATCAGAAATTGGCTCTAAGTATGCAGGGCAAATTTTCTTGTAGATTTCAAAAGCCTTATCTCCCCGGCCAATAGTTGCTTCGCCACAAGCCACCCAAGGATTGTTATGGCAGAAAATACCTGCGTTCTCCTTGTATCCAGGTGGATAGGAAGAAATTTCACCCAGCTCTACATGATATTTGGTGTATGCAGGCTGGTTAAGTACCATACCATAGTCGGAATCCAGATACTTCCACGCAGAATCCAAGGCTTTCTCCGCTTGGCCGGTCTCAATACCGATTCTTCCCATAACACACATACCCTGAGGTTCAATAAAGATTTTTCCTTCTTCACATTCATCAGAACCTACCTTATTGCCATTTGCATCATAGGCTCTCATGAACCACTCACCGTCATAACCATGGGTAAGAACAATCTGCTTCATCATATCTACAGAACCGTCTGCGCGCTTGGCCTCTTCCATCTCACCTCTTCGTCTACAGAGTTCAGCATATTCAGGACCGATAAATGTAAACATTCCGGCAATAAAAACAGATTCTGCCACAAGACCGTCTGTTCCGTTATTGGCAGTCTGGAAGGATTCACCTGGTGTTGTTGAGTAACAGTTTAAGTTCAAACAGTCATTCCAGTCAGCTCTTCCGATGAGAGGCAGATTATGAGGACCTACGTTATTGATGACATGGTCAAAGGAACGTTTCAAGTGCTCCATCATGGTTTCAGCCAAAGCGTCATCGTTCTCAAAAGGTACCATTTCATCCAGAATTGTCATATCGCCGGTTTCTTTGACATAGGTTGCAACAGCAAGAATCATCCACAATGGATCATCATTAAAGCCGCTTCCCAGGTCATGGTTGCCTTTCTTGGTTAATGGCTGGTATTGATGATATGCACCACCATCAACCAACTGTGTTGCTGCCAAGTCAATAAGACGCTCTCTTGCTCTTTCAGGTACCTGGTGAACAAATCCAAGAATATCCTGATTGGAATCTCTAAAGCCCATCCCTCTACCTACTCCTGACTCAAAGAAGGAAGCAGATCTTGACAGGTTAAAAGTAATCATACATTGATAAGCATTCCAGATATTAACCATACGGTTAACTTCTGTTTCTTTTGTTTCAACCATATAGGCTGACAAAAGTTGGGTCCATTTATCCCTTAGAAGGGTCATTTCTCTTTCAATATCAGCATCTGTAGCCAGGGCAGCCATTAAGTCATTGGCTTTGGTTTTATTGATAATACCTGGCGACTCCCACTTGTCCTCACCATTCTCAACATATCCCAGAATGAAAATCAGGCTTTGACTTTGACCTGGTTCAAGATTTAACTTAAGATGATGGGATGCGATAGGTGACCAGCCTGAAGCCACTGAATCCCTGGATTGATTTTCAACAACAACTTGAGGCTGACTAACATCATTATATAAACCAATAAAGGATTCCCGATCTGTATCAAAGCCATCAATGCTTGTGTTTACTGAATAGAAACTGAAATGATCGCGACGCTCTCTATATTCTGTTTTATGATATAAGGCGCTACCCACAACTTCAACTTCACCAGTATTAAAGTTTCTTTGGAAGTTGGTCATATCATCTTGAGCATCCCAAAGGGCAAATTCCACATATGAATAAAGATCAAATTCCTTAGCCTTATCGGAAGTATTTCTTAATGTCAGTTGATGAACCTCACAGGTTTTTCCGAGGGGTACGAAAGAAAGCTGCTTAACCTGCAAGCTATTCTTTGAGGAATCAATGACACTATAGCCAAGACCGTGACGGCATTCATAGGAATCAAGTTCTGTCTTAACAGGTTTAAAACCAGGTGACCAAATACTACCACCTTCATTGATATAGAAATACCTACCTTCATTATCCACCGGTACATTGTTGTATCGATATCTGGTAATCCTCCGGAGTCTGGCATCCTTATAAAAAGCGTAGCCACCTGAAGTGTTTGAAAATAGGGAGAAAAAATCATCCATACCAAAATAATTGATCCATGGATAAGGTGTTGTCGGTGTAGTAATTACATACTCTCTGGATTGATCATCAAAAAAACCGAATTTCATAATACCTCCGTCTTGACCCTTTAGGAGCGGTCCCAAAATTAATTAAAAGATTCTTGCTTATAGGATCGAAGGCTGTCATAAAAGAATTCATCCCTCAATCTTAGGAGCATTTATTTAGAACTTACTGAATCACGTATAATTAACTCTACCTTGTATTCAATAAGATCAGGTACCTGTGTTTGTTCTTGTGTGGATTTCACATGAATGATTTCCACTGCCTTTTTAGCCATTCCCATGAAGTCCGGTGTTAAAGTAGTCAGTTTTGGTGTCATTAACTGACCGGTTCTTGTATTATCGAACCCAATAAAAGATACTTGTTCAGGAACACCAATGCCATGGTCTCTCAAGCAGTCCATAGCTACAATTGCCATATAATCATTGGCACAGATATAGGACTGGGCCAGCTTGCCATCACCAATAGCTTTTTTCATTGCTTCATAAGTAGTTTGCTGCTCAAAACGCCCATCGATAACAAAATCTGCCTTATAGGTAAGTCCATACTTTTTCATAGCCATCATAAATCCATCATGACGCCTTCTTGCTGATAGGGCTGTAGAATCCCCTTTTATAAATCCCATATCCTTGTGACCTAAGGCTTTCATGTGTTTGACAGCCTCTTCCATAGCTCTCTCATCATCAGAATTCAATATGGTAATCTTGTCCCTGGTTTTGAGCTCCTTGATCTTTGACAGCTCATAATCGAAGATAACCAGAACATCATTTAACTTATCCACCTGTATTTTAGATAAGGTATCCTGCCTTGTACCTATAATGATTCCTCCGTCGATTCGTTTTTCCCTGAAGGCTTTGGAAACTCTCATATAGTCCGCATCCCTGCAGATGGTCTGAACCAGAACATAATAGCCCCGTTCATTGGCGATATCAACAATTGCATCCAAATAGGCAGTGTAAAAGTCATTATAAATAAGATTGGAAGGACCTTCTTTTCCATCCTCAACAATAAAAAAGACACCGATGGTCTCACTTTTTTTTCCTGCCAAGGTCCTGGCAAAGGCGTTGGGATGGTAATCATAGGCTTCGATAACCTTCATTACCTTTAACCTGGTTTCCTCAGGTACATTATCATAATTATTAATAACCCTTGAAACAGTGGATCTGGAAACACCGGCAAGCTTGGCTATATCTTGACTTTTCATTTTATACCCCATGAATTTCTTAGCTGGTTCTATCTAAAGAGTCATCACTCTAGCTATTGACTGGTTTTTTAAAGACGACACGCTAATTATTGGTCTAACACCTTATGGTTTGCACGCAATAAACGCGCGTTCATAAACACGCGTTTATTATATCAATTCGTCATATATCTGTCAAGACGAAACTTTCCAACCGTCTATTTCTTCATAGGGGGAATTACAGCATTACTAAAAAGGGCTTATGAACATAATGTATGTTCATAAGCCCTTTAGGTTTAACTTTCATTCAATTCCATGACAAACTGCCACTCACTAATTACATAATCTCACTTTCGGTAGCTGCTGCCCAAGTCTTGTTCAATTCACTTTGCATAATTCCCATAGAAATCACACTAAAACCAAAAATCGCAAGAACCAAACAGATAACAGCATTATCGCTAGCCACTTCAGTTTGAGCCTTAATTTGTGCATCTGTAATTCTTCCTGCATACTTATAGAACCAATAGATAATATAAGGTGAACAGAAAATACAGATCAGAAGTTCTACTGCCGGATCCATATCAGAGATTTCCAGATAATCGTTTAAATCTCTCATAGACACATACAACCAGTAAAACATATAAATTCCACATGTTACAATAGATAAAATAATGACTGTTGCTACACTTCGTTGTTGATACATAATCTCTCTCCTAACACAAATCTAATCAGCTAATCAAGGTAATTACCCAATAGACGCCTTAATCAACTACTCATATTATACCTATACACTAAGCAGTATTCAACATATTTGCCAGTTTTTTAAGAAATAAGTTAAATATATAACAGCTCCTGGTTAGTGAAAGAACAAGTCCTGACCAAGCCTATACATACGGGGTGCAAGTCCCCGGTCATAGAATTTCAGGGGATCCGTGTCAGGAAAATATAGGAACATCCTGTAAATATAGACACCTATAAACAATATAACCATCATAATAAGAAAGATATTGGTCCCCCGTCTAATGGTTTTGTGCTCATAAAAAAAGTAGGACAGAACAATTGCTCCAATAATAAAGGGAATCGTTATGAACAGGGGATGATCATAGAAAGCCTGCCCCCACTCACCATGAAATACATGTAAAAAGGATCGGGTCATACCGCAGGAAGGGCAGGGAATCCCTGTCACACTCTTAAAAAAACATTTGGTCCCTGAATTGGTCAAAAAAACGTAGGCATAAAATATCCCAAATATAAGAATAAAAGCTATAAGATTACTCCGGAACCGTTTCTTGGAATTTCTTGATGCATTCAACGTAGTGGTCTCCTCTTTCTTCGAAATTCTTATACTGGTTATAGGAGGACGCAGCCGGTGACAACAGGCAGGATTTCCCTTTACCTGTAATCTCATAAGCCTTGGCAACAGCTTCTACCATATCCTCAACCTTAAAAGCTCTTTTCTTGTCTTTTAATAAGTCATAAATCTGATAACCTGTATCAGGCAGACATATAAGTGAAAGACCAGGAAGGGCATCAAAATAAGAAGCCAGATAATGGTATCCGATTTTACGGTCAAAACCTCCCACAATCAGGGTGTCCAGATTATCGATAGCCTTAATAGCCATCACTGTTGCTTCAGGAACAGTGGAAATAGAATCATTGTAAAAAGTAATATTACTATAGGTCCCAACTTCTTCCAGCCTGTGGGGTAATCCTCTAAAAGTACTTAAATGACTAATAATATGGTCTGGTTCAATAGGTTGAACCAAGCCTTCTTCAACAAGGGCATCAACAACAATAAAAGCCACCAGAGAGTTTAGCAGATTATGCTCACCCAGGATTTTTCTGGAAAAATCAGTTCCTGAAACCTTGGAGATGCCATTGTCATCCTGTCTGACAATAAAGTCCTCATCTAGAAAGTACCCATGGTCTGACATCGTATTTCTTAGCAATTGTCCAAAGGCCATATAACGTCTGTCATCATGAATTTTTCTTAGAGCCTTGATTTTCTCAGTTAAAAGGTGGTTGTCACAACCATAAATCAAGGTTTGCCTGGAAGGATCCTTAACTTTTGCCTTAAACAGCTGAAGCTTGGATTCCTGATAAGCTTCATAGCCTTCATAATTGTTGAGATGTTCCTGAAAAAGATTGAGTATGACACCAATTCTTGGCCCTACCTGTAAAAACTCAGTTTGGAAGGATGACATTTCATAGGCATAAAGGGTTTCTCCATCATCTTCAACCAGGCTTTCAAGGGCTGGTTGGCCAATGTTTCCGATTAGCTTGATTTTAATTCCTTCATTAGCCAAAATATGGGCTATGATAGAGGACGTTGTCGACTTACCCTTGGTTCCTGTAATTCCAATAGTACGGTCACCTAAATACTCCAAAAAGATTTGGGTCTGTGAGGTGATTTTAGCCTTTCCAATGTGGTTAAGAAGGTATCCCGGTAACCCAGGAGTCTTAAAAATCACATCAAAGGCATCCAGGTTCTTCATATACTCAGAAGCCTCTAGTACAACAGTATGAACATCCTTGGCCGCCTTGATATAATCACTGGCAACCTGATCATTCTGGTCCATAATAAAAAGATCAAAATTACCCTCCAGCTGACGAAAAAGCTCATAAGTAGACCTGCCTTCTTTACCAAAACCCAGAATCAGAATCTTATGTCCGTCGTAACGCTGTCTTAGACTGTCATAAATTTTATCCTTCAATTCTTCTCAACTCCCTATTTAGAATTTCTCTATGTTTTGCCGGCAGTAAGTCGCCTTCTTCATAATCCGTTGGCTCATCTGTCAGTTGGTTACCCTTTATCGATAAATAGTAATCCAGCAGGCTTCCCTCCCGCCCTTGCTCTATAGCAAGGTTAAGGGCATGGCGTACTTCCCATATGGTTCCCACACATTCAAAAGGTTTAGTCTCAGCTGTTCCTATTAATTCATCAAAGATAGATTTTAAGTTTATATCATCCAAAAGGTCTTTGCCAAACTGTTCGATTAACTCATCTTTTTCTATAAAAGGACTTAGAATAGTTTGAACAAAAAGACACTTAGGGCAGGAACCACACCATACATTGTCTTTCTTTCCCCGATTACAGGACCGGTACACCTGATGATAAGCACTATACTTAGCAAACATCTGACCGATTTGGATTTCATATAGGGGACGAAGCAAACTGAAATACTCAATATCCGGTGTCAGGTAAGTCCTTGAATAGGTGTTAAAGTCCTCTTCAAATTCATAACTTTTAGAATACTGGTGATTAAAGCTGGTTCCTATAACACTGGGTTCATTAGCAGACCGTTCATTGGATAAGGGTATATATCGCTTCCCAAGAAAGGCAGCTCCCAAGGTTGCGATAAATGCAAGAATGGCTGAAAATGGAACATGGCCATTTAGAAATCCTTGACCATTCATCCGAATCATAGTCATATCAAAAATCCGTTTAGCTTCAAGATATCCTTGATAGCCTGCAACCTCAATACAATCATAGGCTGCCTGAGGTGGGCTCATAACAAAAGGTATGTTGTCCGAAACAGAGTCCTTAAGGACCTCAAGTGTGACCACTGAATCCTTTCCTCCACCCACCGGTATAAGATTACCTTTTGCATCAGGAAAGTAAGAAAGTCCTGTCTTTTCAAGAGAAGGTCCCTGTTTGTTTTCAGATACTATATGGACAAAATTCTCTTCGTTAACAAGATCTTTCATATCATTAAGATAGATAAATTCACCTAAACCGTGATAGTAAAGTTTCTTCCACCATTTTATCTGGTCCTCCTTAAGACTGCCGCATAGCACGTGAAGTTCTCTGGGGCAGGCTAGCTTCCAGTAATTAATGGTCTCGACCATGCCAATATGGAACACAAAATTCTCCAAGTCCTTGACCTTTGCCGGATCAAAAATAACATTACCTGCTCCTCCATAGGTTACTTTATGGGTAAATTCAATAGATTCGTGACCAATCAAGCTATAATGAAAGGTTAAGTGTAAGCTATTACCTTCTATATGATATTCATATGATTCATAATTAAATGTTTGATATTTTTCCTGTAGTTGTCTGTAGTCCATACGTCTCCTAGCATAACCTTGTCTTCAGGTTTTATTTTATGTTTAACTGGGGTATGACATTAGAAATGCCTCCAAACAAATGCCATATATGCCTTCATTATAACGTAGAAATGGCATGACTGCAATTGGCAGCCATGCCACTTAATAAATACTTCTCATCATTACAGCTGTAGTTAGGGCTAAACACTCTTCCCACCCAGAATTATAGTTTGAAATCTGCGATGGCTCCTAGTTTCTGCTCTTCATTACGCTGTCTAATCATTTGCATTTGCATCTTATATTGATCCAAAATCTGATTCTTCTTCAATTGGGATATTTCTTCTGCAATATTGGCGTCTTTGATTTTACTCATTGAAGACGTAATATTGTTGATTTTACCACTAATATTATTGGATGCATATTCAAAAGAATTCTGTACTGAACCAATTTCACTTCTTGCTGAGTTCACTTTATCTATAGCATCATCGATTGTACTGATGCTAAAGGTTCCAGTTACATCATATCCATTAATACCCAAAGCGGTTAGGGATGAATCACCGATGGATACAGTAGATCCGCTTCCATCCTGTTGATCACCTACTTGTACAGCATTGAAACTACCATCCAGCAATGGTTTTGTATTAAATGATGTATTCTTGGCAATGTCCTCAATACCGGTCAAAAGTTGACTAATCTCACCTTGGATCATGCTTTTATCATCACTAGATAAAATTCCGTTACTGGCCTGAAGTGATAATTCACGGATTCTACCCAGGCTTTCACTGATGGAATCCATAGCTCCTTCTGCCGTACTCAACGCATCATTGGTTAGTGCGATATTATCAAGATTTTTTTCAGCTCCAGCAATCTGACCATTCATCTTTTCTGATATTGATAGCCCTGCGGCATCGTCTGCAGCACTGTTTATTCTCTGTCCGGAAGCTATATTTATATATGGGGATGAGCCTGATAATGCTCCAACATCCATATGTTCACCAACTTTCTATACACCATACAACTTTACCAATTACTACAATTATTATAGCATTCATCTATGAACATGGTATGAATGGACTATTAAAAAAAGGTACTATAAGAGAGACTTCTCTTACAGTACCTTTAATTTAGTTATATTAATCTTAATAATCCATAAAATATATGAATTGTCTTACTTCACACCATACTGATCATAGTATGCATCAATACGCTCTTTAATTGCATCATCAATATATACGGTGCCATCAATGGGTCGATTGTATAAGTATTCGATCACTTCTTCCATTGTAACGATGGCTTGGGTCTTAATACCGAATTCATTTTCCAGCTCCTTAAGGGCTGAAATGTCATTCTGACCTCTTTCCATACGGTCTACAGAAATAATCAAACCAACAACTTCAACATTTGCCAAAGATTTAAGTAGTGGTATCGTTTCTCTAATAGAAGTTCCTGCAGTTGTAACATCTTCTATAAGAAGAACTTTTTGACCATCTTTAACCTTACCGCCAAGAAGAACACCTGTATCACCATGGTCCTTCACCTCTTTACGGCTTGAACAGTACTCGATGTTGGCACCATAAGACGTAGACAGTGAAATCGCAGTAGCAACACTTAAAGGAATCCCCTTGTAAGCAGGTCCAAAAAGCACATCAAAATCAGTTCCAAAGTTATCTTTGATTGATTTTGCATAGTAATCGCCTAAACGGTTAAGTTGACGACCTGTGGTGTAATTGCCTGTATTGATAAAAAACGGTGTCTTTCTGCCACTTTTAGTTGTAAAATCTCCAAAAGTCAACACACCGGAGTCTACCATAAATTCAATAAAATCCAATTTGTAAGAATCCATAACATCTTTCCCTTCAATGAGTCTTACTCTATTATACCAACAATTTCCTTGATGTCTAGTAAATTATTGTTTTTCATGAAAGTTTTCATACCGTCAAGGATATCCATTGTAGCTCTTGGATTTAGTAAATTCGCAGTTCCTACTGATATGGCATTGGCTCCTGCCATCATAAATTCTATAGCGTCTTCACCTGTCATAATTCCACCCATACCGATGATAGGCAGGTCAGTTACTTTTCTCACCTGGTAGACCATGCGAACAGCTACCGGCTTAATGGCAGGACCAGAGAATCCTCCGATTTTTCTAGCTAGAACCGGTTTTCTCTTATGAATATCTATCTTCATACCGATGAGGGTATTAATCAGCGATATACCATCAGCTCCACCTTCTTCAACCGCTTTGGCAATGGCTGTAATATCTGTTACATTTGGACTTAGCTTAACGATCAGGGGCTGCTTGGCCACTTTCTTGACTTCAGCAGTAACCAGCTTGGCCATATCAGGATCAATTCCGAAGGCTACTCCACCTTCTTTTACATTAGGACAGGAGATGTTAAGCTCCAGCATATCTACATCTGCATCAGCAAGTTTTTGGGCTACTTGAACATACTCCTCAACCGTTCTTCCTGCCAGATTCACAATGATTTTGGTGTCGTACTGGCGAAGAAATGGAATATCATGTTCAATGAAATGGTCGATTCCCGGATTCTGTAAGCCGACTGCATTAAGCATGCCACCATGGGTTTCCGCAATACGAGGGGCAGGATTGCCTTTCCATGGTGTAATGGAAACACCTTTAACAACAACTGCTCCAACTTGGTTCAAGTCAACGATATCAGCATATTCTCTTCCGGAGTTAAAAGTTCCTGATGCGGTGAAAACAGGATTCTTAAAAGTTACTCCACAAAATTCAACTTGTGTATTCATTAGAAAATCACCTCCGTTAAATCAAAGACAGGACCGTCCTTACATACTTTCATGTAATCATAGTCATCATCAGTCATAGTGTCTTGCCTTAACTTAAGAGTCTCTTCAGTGACTATTCGTCTGATTGGTACGACGCAGCCAACACATCCTCCAAAACCACAACCCATTCTTTCTTCAAGTGAAAATTCACCTTGAATTCCGTTGGTAAGGGCGAATCCCTGTAAGCCTCTCAGCATAGGTGTTGGGCCACAAGAATACATGTAATCAAATGACTGTTCTTGATTTAAGGTGTCTGCCAACTGGTCTTCCATTAACTGGATAACATTACCCTTGTAACCGGATTTTCCGCTGTCAGTAGCCAGATAAACTTCACCAAATTTCCTGAATTCCTTGACAAGATAGGCATCATCCCTAAAACCAAGAACAATGGTTAGTCTCACCTTGTCACCATAGGTTTTTTTCAGGTCTTTGGACAACTCTAGGAGTGGAGGGGTACCTACGCCACCACCTACAATCAATAATTCCTTAACAGCCTTTGAAGATTCTAGATTTTCTAAATCCGTAGTAAAGCCTTTTCCAAGTGGTCCGAGAACCTCAATAGAATCTCTTTTTTGTCTGCTGGTAAGAATTTTGGTTCCCTCACCGACAACCGCATAAACGACCCGTAGTACTTTTTCCTTCTTATTGACACCGCAGATGCTGATTGGACGAGGTAAAAGGTGGACACCACCTTTTACATACAAGTTGACAAACTGTCCAGGTTTGCAGATGTCTACCATATCACCTACATCAATGGTCATGTCATAGATGTCTGGTGCAATTTCACGATTATGAACAACTCTGCATTTTACTCTGTCTAAAGGGTTGTGACACATAGCTTACCTCCTAAACCTCTTGTCCCATATTATAGATCTGCATTGTATCTTCATTTAGCTTTGCTGAAATAATGTCCAACATGCCTTTTGCAGTATCCAGTGATGTCAGAACCGGTACACTGGCTTCAATTGCCGCACGTCTCATCCTAAAACCGTCTCTGGTTGCATCATTGGCCTTAGTTGGTGTATTGATAACCATTTGAACCATACCTGACCGGATAAGGTCAATAACATTTGGAACACCTTCGCTGATCTTTTTCACGCGTTGAACCGGTATATTGTGGGCCTCAAGAACTTTTGCAGTACCTTCTGTCGCAGCAAAGTTAAAGCCTAATTCCACATATCCTTTGGCCAGTTCAAGGAACTCTTCCTGATCGTAAGGCTTAATGGTTGCAAGAATTGTTCCTCTGGACTTAATAACGCCCATACCTGACCCGACAAATCCTTTGTAAAGAGCCTCTTCAAAGGTCTTTCCAACACCAAGGACCTCTCCGGTCGAACGCATTTCTGGCCCTAGGGAAACTTCTACATCAGGTAGCTTTTGTGTAGAAAATACTGGTACTTTTATAGCAACCAGATCAGCTGTCTTGTACAGACCTGTTCCATATTCCATATCTTTTAACTTTTCGCCAAGCATACATCTGGTGGCCAGGTCAATCATCGGAACGCCTGTTACCTTACTGATATAAGGTACTGTCCTTGATGATCTTGGATTTACCTCGATGATATACAGTTGACCCTTAAACTCTATATATTGGATATTGATCATACCAGAGACTTTCAAAGCTATAGCTACTTTTCTGGTCTCTTTAATAATCTGGTCAATAATAGTCTGACTGATATTCTGTGGTGGATAGATGGATATGGAGTCACCGGAGTGAACTCCTGCTTTTTCAAGGTGCTCCATAATACCTGGAATAAGAATTTCTTCACCATCGCAGATGGCATCCACCTCAATTTCTCTACCAATTAAGTATCTATCAATCAGTACTGGATTCTTGGCATCTCGTTCAAAGGCAGCGATTAGGTATCTCTTAAGCTGGGCTTCTTCATAGGTGATTTCCATACCCTGACCACCAAGTACGTAGGATGGACGAACCAATACAGGATATTCAAGACGTTCTGCTTCTGAAAGTCCTTCTTCTACTGTCCATACAGCCTTACCTTTTGGACGGTTGATGTTTAAGGCTTCCATAAGAGCATCGAACTTCTCACGGTCTTCAGCCTCATCAATTTGTTTAGGGCTGGTACCAAGTATAGGAACCCTCATTTCATCCAGGAAGGAAGCCAACTTAATGGCGGTTTGACCACCAAACTGTAGGATGACCCCATCAGGATTTTCTTTTTCTATAATATTAAGTACATCCTCTTCTGTCAGTGGCTCAAAATACAACTTATCTGCTGTATCAAAGTCTGTACTGACGGTCTCAGGATTGTTATTGGCGATAATGGTCTCAATACCGGCTTCTTTAAGTGCCAGTATTGAATGTACTGAACAGTAATCAAACTCTATACCCTGACCGATTCGAATAGGACCTGAACCGATAACCAGTACTTTTTTCTTATCACTGACCTCTACTTCATCATATTCATCATAGGTTGAGTAGTAGTAAGGGCTAAGAGCCTCAAACTCACCACCACAGGTGTCAACCATCTTATAAACCGGTGTTATTTTGAACGCTTTTCTAAGATTCATGACTTCAACCGGCTTACATCCTGTAAAGTCTGCAATGGCTTTATCTGAAAAACCTTTTTTCTTCAGTTGTACCATAAGGTCCCGATCAATTTCTTCAATTTTAAGATCCCTTAACTGTTCTTCCAGGTCTATGATTCCTTCAATCTTATCCACAAAGAAAGTATCCATACCTGTAATACGACAGATCTTATCTTTACGGTAGCCCCTTCTGAGAAGTTCAGCCAGATCAAAAAGTCTTTCATCATCAGGAACCTGAACCCTTCTTTTCAATTCGTCAAGACTTCTGGAGGCAGCCTTTTTGTGATGAAGACTGTACTGACCGATTTCAAGAGACCGGACAGCCTTAAGAAGGGCTGATTCGAAGTTGTTGCCAATGGCCATAACCTCACCGGTTGCCATCATCTTGGTACCTAAGGTTTTCTTGGCACGTCTAAACTTATCAAAAGGCCATTTAGGAATTTTGATAACACAATAGTCAAGGGTTGGTTCAAAGCAGGCTTGGGTCTTCTTGGTTACGGCGTTTTGTATTTCATCCAGACGATAGCCTAGAGCAAGTTTGGCACTTACTTTGGCTATTGGATAACCTGTAGCCTTTGAAGCCAGTGCTGAAGAACGGCTTACACGAGGATTTATCTCGATAATAGCATATTCAAAAGAATCCGGATTCAGGGCCAGCTGAACGTTACAGCCACCGATAATTCCAACTTCATTAATAATATCCAGAGATGCTTTTCTCAACAACTGGTACTCAACATCTGATAGGGTCTGACTAGGGGCAATAACAATAGAGTCACCTGTATGAACCCCAACCGGGTCAATGTTTTCCATGTTACATACGGTAATTGAGTTTCCGGCTGCATCTCGCATAACCTCATATTCAACTTCCTTCCATCCCTTAATGGATTTTTCCAGAAGTACCTGACCAACACGACTTAACTGAAGACCGGTTGCCAATATTTGTTTTAACTCTTCCTTATCCTCTGCAATACCACCACCGGAACCACCGAGTGTATAGGCCGGCCTAACAACAACCGGATATCCGATTTGTCCTGCAAACTCAACACCATCCTCCATGGTAGTTACAATTTTACTCTCAATAACCGGCTGACCGATTCTTTCCATCAGTTTTTTGAAGTCTTCTCTGTCTTCACCTTCTTTGATGGCATCAATTTGTGTTCCGATAACCCGTACATTGTACTTTTCAAGAATACCTGCATCATGGAGTTCAACTGCAAGGTTTAAGCCTGTCTGGCCTCCCATACCTGCAATAACAGAGTCCGGTTTTTCTATCTGAATTACCTTCTCAAGGAATTCGATGGTTAATGGTTCAATATATACTTTATCTGCAACTTCCTTATCTGTCATAATGGTTGCAGGATTGGAATTGACAAGAATAGTTACGATACCTTCCTCACGTAGGGCCTGGCAAGCCTGTGTTCCAGAATAATCAAATTCAGCGGCTTGGCCGATGACGATAGGACCGGAACCGATAACGAGTACTTTCTTAATGGATAGATCTTTAGGCATGGGTGTCTCCTTTCATTAAAGCAACAAATTCATCAAAAATCGGGTCCGTATCATGTGGCCCCGGACATGCTTCAGGGTGGAATTGAATGGAATAGATGCCTCTCTTTCCATCCTTCATACCCTCCACTGTCTGATCATTAAGGTTAACATGGGTTACTTCAATATCCCCTGGTAACGTTTCATCCTCAACCACATAGCCGTGATTTTGTGATGTAATCATAACCCGACCAGTTGCTTTATCTAGTACCGGATGGTTGGCACCCCGGTGACCGAATTTTAGTTTTGTAGTATTGGCTCCCATGGCAAGGGCAAGTATCTGGTGGCCAAGACAGATGCCGGTAATGGGTTTGACACCCATTAATTTTTTAACTTCTTCAATAACCGGTCCAACATCCTTTGGATCACCAGGTCCATTACTTAGGAAAACCCCATCAGGTTTTACAGCAAGCACTTCTTCTGCTGTTGCAGACGCAGGGAAAATAGTCATCTTACACCCTCTGGCAGAAAAAGATCTGATAATATTATTCTTCATACCAAAGTCATACATAGCCAGGTGTGGTCCATTGCCTTCTACAACTTCCACCGCTTTTCTTGTTACTTCAGCTACAGCGTTTTCATTGTTAAAGGAATCCAGTTTATTCTCAATTTGAGATGGTGTTAATTCGCGAACCGTTATAATACCTCTCATGGTTCCCGAGTTACGGATGATCTTGGTTAACGCTCTCGTATCAATACCTTCAAGTCCGATAATCTTATTTCTTTTCAGGTAATCATTAAGCTCAAACTCACATCTCCAGTTACTTGGTTTTGAACAGTTCTCTCTCACGATAAATCCTCTAACCTTTACAGATGAAGATTCAATATCATCAATATTAATTCCATAATTACCGATCATTGGGTATGTCATGGTAACAATCTGTCCGTAGTAAGAAGGATCTGTCAGGACTTCCTGGTATCCGGTCATTCCTGTGTTAAATACAACTTCTCCTACTGTTTCTTTTATATATCCAAATGCATTGCCGTTAAAGACAGTGCCGTTTTCCAAAATCAGTTGGGCTTTCATAGATTCTCCTTTATTATAAAACTCGGTTAAGGTCGTTTCTCATATCGATAACGGCTTGACGGCTGGCCTTTGCAAAATCCTTCTCACCAAAGTCTGCATAAACATCTTTTTGGTATGCAGCAATAATGCCTCTTGAGGAATTCACAATGGATCCAAGTCCATTCTTGTTGAAGGTTCCTGCCAAATCCTCAGCAGTAGCTCCTTGTGCTCCGTAGCCAGGTACCAGGAAGAAGGTATGTGGCATCTGTTCTCTCAAGCGAATTCCTTGTTCCTTATGGGTTGCTCCTACAACAGCTCCAACCTTGGAGAAACCTGATTCACCGATCATGTCTTCTCCCCATTTGCTGACAAGGCCACCAACATATTCGTAGAGGTAGAGATCATTAACACGTAAGTCTTGAAGTTGGCCGCTGTTTGGATTTGAGGTTTTAACTAGAAGGAACATCCCCTTGTTTCTTGTTTTACAGGCTTCAAAATAAGGTTCAACAGAGTCAATACCAAGGAAAGGATTCAGGGTTATGAAGTCTTCCTTATAGATTTCGTGTTTTTGACCTTCCACATCAACAAGTCCTATATGACCCTCTGCATAGGATTGAGCAGTTGAGGCAATATCGCTTCTCTTAATGTCTCCGATAATAATCAAACCCTTGGATTTTGCATAGGCAATGGTATCGATATAGGATTGAATACCAACTGCGCCTAGTTGCTCATACATGGCAACCTGAGGTTTTACTGCTGGAATCAGGTCGTAAACCTCATCAATAATAGCTTTGTTAAAGGCCAAGTAAGCCTTTGCCACTGCCTCTGGTGTCTTTCCGTATGTATCTAGCATCTCTTCCTTAATAGCGCTTGGAACGAATGCAAATCTAGGATCAAGTCCTACAACTGTTGGGTTTTTGGTTTCTTGGATTTTTGCGACTAATTGATCAATCATTTTTTTCCTCCTATAAGTTGGGCCAGACACTCTAAAGATGTCTCTGGCTGAGTTTGCCTTTATCTATCTTTTGTTATTGGTTTTCTTTAATATTGATATACAACCTGTCCACCAACGATGGTATATACAACCCTACCGGTTACTTCCTTTCCTATAAAAGGAGTGTTCACGCTTTTACCTGCCAATTCATCTTCAGTGATGATGTAAGTAGCATCAGGATCGATGATGGCTATATCTGCTGTCGCTCCCAGTCCCAAGTGGCCTTTGTCTATACCAAGGATCTTTGCTGGATTTGTTGACAGTTTTTCTACCATGGTCGTCTTTGTCAGATATCCTTGAAGGTAGAGTTCAGTGATGGTTAGTGGAATCAAGGTTTCCAGACCAACAATTCCATTAGGTGCTTTGGAAAAGTCTGCCTTTTTCTCCTCGACGGAATGAGGGGCATGGTCTGTAGCCAGGGTATCAATGATACCATCTCTGATGGCTTCCTTAAGAAAATCAACATCTTCCTGCTCTCGCAGTGGTGGGTTCATTTTCGCATATGTGTTGGTTCCATCGATGATATCTTCAGTTAGTGTAAAGTGGTGAGGACAAACTTCTGCTGTTACCTGGACGCCTCTGTCCTTATAAAATTTAATCAGTTCTGCACTGTGTTTGGTTGAAACATGACAGAGATGAATTTTTGAATGGGTAAGTTTGGCTAACTGCATGTCTCTGGAAGCAATAATATCCTCGGCTTCTTTTGGTATTCCCGGAAGACCCAGACGCTTGGATACTTTTCCTTCATTCATACATCCATGGGCAATGGCTTCATCTTCACAGTGGGAAAAAACGGGAAGTTCCAGTTCTTTGGCAAGCTCCATAGCCTTTCTAAGTTTGGCTGAATCCATAACTGTTCTTCCGTCTTCACTAAGTCCACAGATACCGGCTTCTTTCATACCTTTAATATCAGCCATCTCCTGGCCCTCTTGCCCTTTAGTAATTGCACCGATTTGAAGAACATTGACAAGGGCTTCTTTTTTGGCCTTATCAAGGATTAGTTTAACCACCTCAGGGCTGTCTACTGCTGGACTGGTATTTGGCATGGCACAAACTGTAGTCACCCCACCTTTTGCAGCAGCTTTTGAACCGGTGGCTATGGTTTCCTTGTACTCATATCCTGGTTCTCTCAAGTGTACATGAAGATCAATTGCACCAGGCATTACCCATTTACCTTTAGCATCGATAATTTCTTCATTCCCAGCTTCCAGACCTTGTCCGATTTCAACAACTTGTCCCTCATCTATTCGAAGGTCTCGGATGGCTTCTATATCATGTAGGGGATCTATTAAGAGTCCATTTTTAATAAGCATATTTTTTCTCCTTTACTTGGCTACTCTAATCATCTTTTATCCAAATTAAAAGAACAATAGGCCATTGTTCTTAATAACTAGAAGACATATTGCCTTCCCATTCTAAAATTATAAAAAAAGCAGTTTAAACCTTGAATCACAAGTGAAGACAATCCCGATAATAACACTTGGCTTGTCTTAATAATGATATAAGGTAAACTACTTATAGTTTCTGTAATATAATGTTTTTCCCGATTGCCAAACCCACTTTGGGCATAACAAAAGCACGCACCGATGTCTCGCATCATTATTTCTCCTTTGCTGGTCTCTCGTACCAAATTAAAAGGTAGCTATGCATACTAGCTTCATGATCATATAAATCTCGTTTATATGAAGTTATCTAATTCCGTTAAAGAATAACATAAGTGATTAGGTTCGTCAAGACAATAAATAAAATATCAGTCAATTATCCAGATCTTTTATTAATCCAATTCTAATCCTAATATAATCCCCACCTTACATCCTTAGTTTAGACTATCTATTATAGGGAGATTTTAATTCTTTTGTAAAGGAGGAGTGATTATGCAATTATTTGACGATCAATTAAAAAGTCAACTGGTAACCAACCGTAATTTTCTAAATGGCCGCAGCCATTATCTGACCGCATTTTCACGTATATCCACTCGTTTGTTACTTCAGGAAAGACGACGGGCATATTATCTAAACCGTGAAAGTTTAAGCGTTCCACCCATTATGATTATTAGTATCACCAACGCTTGCAACTTAAACTGCTTGGACTGTTATGCCAATGAGCAGGACAGAAACAGGGATGAGGAAATGGATTTAAAAACCTTGCGCTATTTAATTGCTGATGCTAAAGCATTGGGAGTCGGTATCATCATGTTGGCTGGCGGTGAACCTTTAATGAAAAAGGGAATCCTGGATCTTGTATCTGAACATCCGGATATGCTCTTTGTCATGTTTACCAATGGACTTCTTATAAGAGGCAGGATACTGGAACAAATGGAAACCCTCAGGAATCTCATACCGGTTATTAGCCTGGAGGGCACCAAAGAACAGACTGATCTTAGACGGGGACCGGGCTACTATGATAAAACAATCCATATTATGGATACACTTAATAAGAAGAAAATGCTTTTTGGTACTTCCATCACTGTAACCAGGGACAATCTTAATGATGTCATCAGGGATGAATACCTACGTAATCTGGAGACTTCCGGAGTTAGAGGCTTATTCCTTATAGAATATGTTCCCTGCTCCGGCAATTTGGACCTCTGTCTCCTGCCAGACCAAAAGGAAAGACTCATCCACAAGGTCAAACAAATACGAAAAGACTATTCCATGTTACCGGTTGTTCTACCTGGGAATGAAGACCAGTATGGCGGATGTTTAGCCGCCGGCAGAGGCTTTTTACATATAGCCTCTACAGGAGCTGTGGAAGCCTGCCCCTTTGCCCCCTACTCTGATGTAAATGTTAAAGATATGCATCTTATTGATGCCCTGCGGTCGCCCCTGCTTTCACATATTCGTCAAAACCACCATCTATTGGAAGAAGGTCAAGGCGGATGTGCCCTATACCAAAACGATGCTTTCATTAGGGATTACGAAGCCAAAAGAACTTCACATAAATGTTTCAGCCTGGTCTAAGACCAGGCTTTCATTTTGGATTTAACAAACTGATTGGCTACCCTGCCTGACATACCGGCCTTTCGAAGAGAAAATCTCCTTGCCTCAATTTCCAGCTCTTCCTCATCATAATCAAGACCCAGTCTATCCATCATCTTCCGAATCATCGAAAAGTATTCATCTTGTACAAGGGGTTCAAAAGTTAGGGTCAAACCAAAGCGCTTGGACAAAGATGTCATTTCCTGAATAAAATCCTGCAAATGGATGTCGCTTTCACGTTCCGTACGAACTTCTTTTATCAAGTGCCGCCTGTTGGTCGTTACATAAAAAACTATATTACCCGCAACATCAACCACTCCACCTTCTATATAGGTTTTAAGCAACTTATATTCATCTTCGTTGGCTTCAAAAGAAAGATCATCTAAAAAAAGTATAAATTTAAAGTTTGCCCTGGATAGTTTATCTAAGAGCTCAGGCAAGTGTTTCAGTTGCCCCTTATATAACTGAATCAGTCTTAATTTCTTTTGGGCTAAGAGTTGAACGACAGCTTTGACTGATGAAGATTTTCCTGTGCCGCTGGCACCTACCAACAAGCCATGATTAAAAGGTTTACCCTCAATAAAATCCCATGTATTCTCCAATAAGGCAGCTTTTTGACTTTCATACTCATAAATGTAATCCCACTCCAAAGGACAGTAATTGGCTATAGGCATTAAATTCTGATCATCATTAAGATAAAAAGCTTCATGTAGGGCATAAATACCAGTACCATACGCTTTTAAAAGGCTGATGAAGTTCAGGGCGTCTCCAGTATCAAGATCATCCGGATACATATGAACAAAAAATTCCTGATAGGCTTTTAGCCCTTCATGACCAGGCACTTTTCGAAAGAGCTCTCTGATGATCTCCTTGCCATCTTCATTATAGGTGTCCATCAGATTATAAATATCATCAAGAAACTTCTTTAATATTTTTAGGTCAAAAAGTAAACAGTTTACTCCGATACTGTCCGCACTATCAAAACTTAAAGACTGGAGCAAGGAGGATTTTTCCTCCATCATGGTTTGAAAAAACAGGTCTTCAAAACTCTTCTTTTCTTCTACCAGTACTCGTATTCCATCAAAAAGCTTTTTCTTCTTTATATGATGGTCTTCCGCTTCAAGACATTCCCTAAAATGCTTAAGACATGAATTTTCTAGTATACCTGTATAGATCAACAAATTTTCCAAATGCTTATCCTCCATTAATATAAATCTCTATCCACAACTCTACCACTACGACTGGCTTAACTCAAGACCAACCTAGATAATCAGCCTGGAAATATTTAATATATTTTACATAAAAGCCTTGCCAGAACCTAATAAGTATGTTATTATTTTAACTAACAAGACAAGGAGTTTTCACACAAATTCTTATACCGAACCTGTTTAGTTTATAAATCAGTCAGTAATTGACTAGAAAACTTTGTTTTTTTTAAATTATATCGTTAATTTTATAACGAGAGAATGGAGTGATATTATGTGTCTTACCTGCCATCCACTAAAGAAATATTCAGCAATACATACCAAAGAAGATCTTGAAATGGCAAAACAACACGCTATGTCCTACATGGCCAATGGCAATCTTGAAAAAACTTTCGAATTGCAAACCGATGATTTTGACGAGATTCAATATTATTGTCATACTTGCGGCACAAAACATGTTCTATGGCTCCATCATTTTTATCTCGAACATGGTGGTGAGTGGAGAACTGTTAGCGCCCACTAGCAGTTTCTTTATATATAATTCTCTGATTCCCTTGATTCCTACGCCGATTCAAGGGATTTTTTTTACAAAAAATCCACCACTTCCTTCTTTAAGACCGCTAAGATCTCTACTAAACACTGTGAAGGTGTGATGGATTTATTAATAATCGCTATATGTATTTTCTATTGCCTAAAGTTCTGTCGTCTTATCAACTGGTTTCACCAAATTCATAAGGTACAAGAATGGCGTATCAATGAGTGCAGCCAAATACTTCACAACAAGGGTTGTAATGATAATAGATCCTGCAATCTCCATTGGGAAAATGCCTACAAGAGCAAATCCAATCGTCACCAAAATTGTATCTACAAACTGAGATATAAAAGTTGATCCGTTATTTCTAATCCATAAAGTCTTATTTGAAGAATTCCACTCTTTAATCTTGGCATATACAAAGACATCCAGACTCTGACTAATAAAATATACCAGATTTCCTACTAAAACAGCTTTCAAGGTTCCTCCATTGACAGCGAAAAACAAGTCCAATGCATTATTGAAGTCAGCGCTGTAATCAAGGCCTTGGAACAAGGTAGATATAAACATAATCAGTACAAAGGATAGGTTGGCAAAGATTGAGATATTAACGGCACGTCTGGCTTCTTTATAACCATACTTCTCATTAAGTAAATCAGTTGCCAGGAAAATTCCTGCAAACATAACGTTACCAAGCGTTGCCTCTAGCTCGAATAATCCAAAGTCAAAAATAACACCTTTGTTGACCTGCATATTGGCACCGATAACACTTAAAATAATGTAGCCGAGAATTCCTCTTTTTCCGAAGAATCGATAAGCAATAGTAATAAGTGCAAAGTTCACTACTGCAAAAATTAAAAAGATTGTAATGTTACTCATAAATATTTCCTCCTAGTTTTGATTACCCAGGATGGTTACGAACTGGGACTGCAATCTTGGGATTTTTGCAGCATTAACCATTATAGAGAGTCTCCCTTGTAATTGCAACATAATATACAGGCCATATGTTATTGTCATCTGGACTTGTAGAATACTTACGATGGGCATATAATAGGTATACAAATAACGTTTAACAACCTGGTCTGGTCGTAAAACAAAGTTTTACTGCTCGACCATGCAACCTGTCTGGTCGTAAAACAAAGTTTTACTGCTCGACCATGCAAGCTGGGAGGAAATTATGGATCGGTATAGTCATATCTTGAATAAAAACAAACGGGAAATTGTTCTCTTGAAAGGCAGTCCCTGTAAGTGGGGACGGTGTTCTTTTTGTGATTATATTGATGACAACTCAACAGACATAGAGAATAACCATATTATAAATACAGAAGTCTTAGGACATGTAACCGGTGAGTATGGTGTACTGGAAGTCATCAATTCAGGTAATATCTTCGAGCTTCCTAAGGATACCTTGAGCCTGGTTAAAGCCATAGTCAGGGAAAAGCATATTCATACCCTTTACTTCGAATCCCATTGGATTTATAGAAATCGGATTCAGGAAATGCGTGATTTCTTTGGTGTCAAAACCATTGTCAAAACAGGTCTGGAAAGTTTTCATCAGGAGTTCCGTGAAGAACACCTACAAAAAGGATTTGAATATGAAGATATTGATGAACTTAAATTCTACTTTGACTCTGTTTGCCTTATGGTCGGTATCAAGGGTCAAACAAAGGACATGATAACAAAGGATATTCAGCTGGCTATGGATAACTTTGACCATTTTACGGTTAATGTATATGTTAATAACACAACAGATATTATAGCTGATCCGGACCTGATTCATTGGTTCGAAATGGAATATCATTGGTTAAATGATTTGCATAAGTGTGATGTTTTGTGGACCAATACGGATTTTGGAGTTGGTGATTAAGTATTTGGTTTGATTTTGCAGGCGAAAATGGCGGTTTATCTGCTTGGCGGGCGTTCGTCTCCCAAAAGGGCTTGGGTCCATATTACCAGAAATTCAATGTTCTGGAAATATGGACCCAAGCCCTTTCGTGACCCGATGCCCACTCCCGCAGACATACCGCCATTTTCTTGTAACCCCAAGACACTAGTAATCATCAGCTCATCGGCGCCTTTGGCTGGATGAGGGCCTTCGCACCTCGCTGTCACTGGGATTTGAGGTGGCGTAATCATAACAAAGAATAGTTACTTGAGATATTCATCGATGTTTCGAATCGTCAAAATAAAGAAAACCATCTTGCTCCTTTAAGGATTTAACAAGATGGTTTTCATTAATTACTTAGTTTCTTCGATGTGTTCGTGGTAAATATATTTATCTTCAACTTCTACAGCCAGGCGGTTTACGAAGTTTTCCAGTGAAATGGAACCTTCGTCACCTTTTTCACGGCTTCTTATGGAAACTGTTTTGTCTTCTTCTTCCTGTTGACCGACGATAGCCATGTATGGTGCACGTTCCAGTCTTGCTTCACGGATCTTGTAACCGATTTTTTCAGCACGGTTGTCAATGTCTACGCGGATACCTTTTCTACGAAGAGCTCTAGCCACATCTTCTGCATAGTCAGTATGCTTTTCAGATATTGGTAAGAGTTTCACTTGGACTGGTGCTAACCATAGAGGCATGGCTCCGGCATATTTTTCAATCAACATAGCAAGTGTTCTTTCGTAGCATCCAATCGATGATCTATGGATGATATATGGACGTTTCTTTTGGTTGTCCTTATCGACGTAAGACATATCGAAACGTTCAGCCAAGGCAAAATCAACCTGGATTGTAAAGAGTGTATCTTCCTTACCGTGTACGTTCTTAAACTGTACATCCAGCTTAGGACCATAGAAAGCAGCCTCTCCATCAGCTTCTGTAAAATCAAGGTTTACTTCATTTAGGATATCTCTCATCAAGTCTTGAGTCTCATTCCAAGCTGTAGGATTGTTAATATATTTTTCTGTCTTGTTTGGATCCCATTTTGAGAAACGGTACCAAACATCGTCATAAATACCAATAGCCTTCATCATGTCCTGAATCAAAGTAATAACATCCTTGAATTCCTTACTCAACTGCTCTGGAGTACACATAATATGTGCATCAGCAAGATGGAACTGACGGACACGGATAAGTCCGTGCATCTCACCGGAAGCCTCATTTCTAAAGAGAGGGGAAGTCTCTGAAAGTCTTACTGGCAAGTCTCTGTAGGATCTTTGTTTTGACTTATAGATTAAGTATTGGAATGGGCATGTCATGGGACGAAGGGCATATACTTCTTCATCAACTTCCTCATCACCAAGAACAAACATACCATCCTTGTAATGATCCCAGTGACCGGATACTTTGAAAAGATCACTTTTTGCCATGATTGGTGTACGAGTGAAATCATAACCTCTAGCCTCTTCTTCATCCTCAACGTAGCGCATCAATGTCTGGATAACTTTTGCACCTTTTGGCATAATCAGTGGCAGACCTTGACCAACTAATTCAGAAGTTGTGAAATACTCAAGTTCACGACCAAGTCTGTTATGGTCACGTTTTTTAACATCTTCAAGGTGTTCAAGATGGGCAGTCAAATCAGCATTCTTAGCAAAAGCAGTTGCATAAATTCTTGAAAGCATCTTGTTCTTCTCATCACCTCTCCAGTATGCTCCTGCAGTTGATAAAAGCTTATAGGCTTTCACTGCCTTTGTATTCATCAGGTGAGGACCTGCACATAGGTCAACAAAATCCCCTTGCTGGTAGAAGGAGAGTTTTGCATCTTCCGGAAGATCATTGATTAACTCAACCTTGTAATCTTCGCCTTTTTCAGTCATTAAGGCGATAGCCTCCTCACGTGACAATTCAAATCTTTCGATAGGAAGAGCCTCTTTAATGATCTTTTTCATTTCTTTTTCAATTTTCAGTAAGTCTTCATTGGCTAAAGTTTCTTCAGTATCAAAGTCATAGTAGAAACCATCTTGGATGGATGGGCCAATTGCCAGTTTAGTATTCGGGTAGAGACGCTTTACCGCCTGAGCCATAATATGCGCAGTTGTATGACGGTAAGCCGCCTTACCTTTTTCATCATTAAATGTCAAAATACTCAGTTCCACATCACCGTCTACTATAGTTCTAAGGTCGACAACCTCGCCATTTACTTCACCGGCACATGCCATTCTGGCAAGACCTTCACTGATTTCACCTGCGATTTCCAAAACAGATTTTGGTTGATCAAAACTCATTACTGAGCCGTCTTTAAGTGTAATATTCATCATTTTCTTCCTTTCTTCAATCTTCGACTTCCATTGCCAACACCGCTTTAACAATGAACAAAGGCCTCGTTTAACGATGCTGGTTTCGCATCGCGAATTGTTCCACTTGTTCGACGGAAATTGGCTGTTTTTTCAGCAATTTCCTAGTTATGAACAAAAGTATAAATAAAAAGTCCCTTGTCATGTTAAAACACAACAAGGGACGAAAAATCAATTCCGCGGTTCCACCCACATTGCAGGATCTGAAAGAACCTGCCTCTTCAAGGACTATAACGGAGTCACCGGGCTGGATTAGAGCCACTCAGAGTTAGTCTTCAATTACCGGTCATAAGAAGTCTTTCAGCACTACAACTTCCTCTCTAGTATGGGCCATGCAATTTACTCGTCTCTTCAACGTATTCGTGCAATAAATCTTTAATTGTTGCTTTTATTATAACAAGTTAAATCATATTGTCAATAGTTCTTTATGATTGCCATATACTACAATAATCGGAGGATGGCTTCTAATCCTGTGATAGCAAGGCTTCAAGTCTAAAAATCAGAACAAACGTTCTTTTTCTCGTTGCAATACAGGAACAAATGTTCTATAATAGTACTGTAGCCCTATAAACGTTGCAATAACTGGGATTGACGACTATGAAGCTAAACCGAGACGAACTTCAAAAGCATATAAATACTTTGCCATATTCTGAACTTCAGAGTATGGTTCGTTCATATGGCTATAATCGAAGTATAGATGTTTCTGAAGACCTTACTTCTCTTACATCTATCGATTTACAGCGTAGACTTGAGAAACTCGGAGTGAATCAGGAGTGTCCTGAATGTGGCTCAGAGCATATCGTTAAGAATGGCAAGAGAAACCATATTCAACGCTACAAGTGTAAGGCATGCAATACACAGTTCACACCATTCACAAATACCATTATGGAAAAGACCAAATGGGATTGGAGTATTTGGGTTGAAGTCATGCGTCTTACTCTAAACAACGTATCGCTTGCTGAAATGAAGCATGTACTGGCAACTGACTTTGGATGTATTGGCATTGACCAAAAGACTGTTCTTCTTTGGAGACATAAAATTATCAGTGCACTCGCTAAGATACCACAGCCAAAGCTTAGTGGGATTGTTCAAGTTGATGAAACTTTTGTTAGAGAAGCCCAGAAAGGCTCTAAGAAGCTTGTGAGTTACATAGGCAAAGATGAAGTCAGAGAACCTCGTTACGGGCGTAAACCATCAAAATATGGCGTTATGGGAGCAGAGTTTGCTACCATCACAACCGCCATTGATAATACAGGTCATTGTGTATGTAAGGTGACAGGTCTTGGTAGGCTTACACCTGAAGTCTTCACCGATATGTTCGAAGACCATTTTAATGCACCAGCTTACGTATGTACAGATGCTAATCCTGTATATCATAAGTACTGTGAAGTCATGAAGCTTGCCCACTATGAAAGACCATCCAACTATCTGACTGAGCTTAAAGATAATGGTTATGTTGAACCAACAAGAGTTGATAAAGTAAAAGCAGAGAAACAACGTAAGGATAATGATAAAATCAGGCGTAAGCTCTACAAGAAGGGCTTAATTGATAGACTCACTCATGACGCTTTGATTGATTATGATACCTTCAAGGAAATCCGTGAGATGAATAACCTCAACCTTGCCAGAGTAAATGAGTTACACGCTGATATAAAGCTATTTATAAACAAAAAAATGACCAACGTATCTACTAAGTATTTAGCAGATTACATTGGCTATTTCACATACGTTAAGAACTGGAAAGTTGATAACGGTAGGTATCCTTTATCTCGCAAAGATGCAAAGGATATCCTTATTGAGATACTTAAAAATCAAGGTACATATACTATCACAGATATGAAGAATACAACCTTAGATTTACCAAAACCAAGTTCCAGATATACGACTCTTCTAAAGAAACATACGAAAGAAGCAAGACGTGCTACAAAGAATGAACACTTCAAATTTGATGAGGAAGACCACGTTATCAGCTTTGATAAGAGGAACTACCTCTTAGATATACCAGAAGCACGTCTAAAACGTGCTTGTAAACATTTCGGTATCAAGTTTAAAAGTCGAACCAACGGTGGTCGCTGGGCAACTGTATCGTCCATTCTGAAACACCCTAAAGTGAGCGATATCTTTATCTATGTTATCAATGAAGATAAGGTCATGAAGATGTACTACGAGGATATTGAATACCTTGAGAAACGCAAATATCGTGACCCGTCAACTGCTTAACTTTTCTTGTCTTTTCTTTGTTTGTTGAACAAGATAAATACAAATTAGTATTAAATAGAACCAACTTAAAAATGCACCGATGTGAAGCAAATGATTATTACTTAAGTATGCCTCTTGATACTCAAGGTATGCATTTATATTAAAACTTGCGATAGGTATATAAGAATACCTCCAAAAGCTTAATAATCGACTTTGTAGTTCCTTCTCTTTCTTCACTTTAGCCACCAGTAAAATAAAAGTGCTCAACACCAATATAATTACGTATATATCATGCATAACACATATACCAGCCCCTCCCAATGTGATTAAAAGAAAGAAAATATAAATAAATTGCTTTAATAATATTAAGAAGAAATTTTTAACGTACCTCATTTCGTCACCTCCTATCCTCAATATATGTAAAATAATCCATAAAAATAACCGCAGGATATTAACCTGCGGTTTCTCTGTGAGAAAAATCTACTCAATTCTAATATATCAATTTACATTTACGGTCAAAACAATATATTGTCTATTTTTAGCTCGATTGTACAATATATCGCTATTTATTGTCATCCTCCGATAAATCCACTATATGGTATGATTGTCTATATGGTTAAGGACCTTTTGTTAAATAGAAAGGCACCAAAACATCCTACTGCCAAACCTATAAGAATCAGGATCAAACTGGTTAACAAGGCATAGCCCGTGTCATTAATACCCAGGTCTACATCTACAAGGGTAAACACACTTAAATATTTCATAAACTCAGTCGACTCACCAAGACCTGCTACCATATGGGTTACAATAAAAAGACCTGCAACTCCTGAGCTGGCAGCTGTAGCAATTCTTGATTCATTAAAGATACAGGAAAACAAAAATGCTATACTTCCCGTTACAAAAACACCGCTGAAGGTCAGTAAATTCAGCTGAAGATAGGCGAGAATATCCAAATCCCCAGGAAACATAATAACAGCCATCAGAACTGCCACACTATAGGTTACACCGAATAAAAAAAGAAGACTCAGAATCATATAGACATACTGGGTAATAATGACCTTTAACCTTGTATTGGTTGAGGTAAGCAGATACGCCATAGATCCCTTATCGACCAGTTTTGCAACCAGGTTATTGGCGATAATGACTGAATAAATAACCGGGAATACAATCAATATAAATCCAAACAAATACCCGGACAGGTATGAAGTTAAATCCTTACCTAGTTTATCAAAACCAAAGGCACTTACCATTTGCTCAGGCAACATGGTTAAGAGGGCATCAATCATTTCACTAGAGTCAGGTTTGTAAGTTCCGATACTAACAGAAACATAGATTAAACAAAAGAATATAAAACCTAGCACCAAGGTGTAGTTGGCTTTTAATGTACCTAAAAACAATGTCTTATTCATGATTGCCACCTGCCTTCCCGTAGTATTTCATAAATACGTTTTCTAGGGACTGTTGTCTTGCCTCCATACCTATAACATCTAAACCAGCTAATAAAGTAAACAATTCTTTATAATTTTGTTTCACAGTTAACTGAACCTTCTTTTGTCCAACCAATTCAGGTGCGAAAGATGACTGCATCAAAACTTCAACATCAGAGACATTCCGTAACTTGACAACATAATTGTCTTCTTTCATGGATGTTATGGTTTGTATGGTCTCATTAGCCACCATACGTCCTTCCCTGATAATACCTACCTGGTCACAAGACCTCTCAACCTCATCGAAAATATGAGATGACATAAGGACCGTCTTGCCTCTCTTTTTTTCCTCATCAATTAAGTCCAGGAACCTGTTTTGCATTAAGGGGTCCAAACCGCTGGTTGGTTCATCCAGCACATAGATATCAGGGTCATGCATAAAGGCTGCAACAATTCCAATCTTTTGCTTCATCCCTTTAGACATTTTTCTTATTCCACCGGAAGGATCAAATTCAAAGCGTTCAATAAGATCATTCCGCCTTTTGACGTCCTTCATCCCCCTTAGATTTCCAACAAAATTCAAAAATTCCAAGCCTTTCATGTGGTCAAAAAAAGCAATCTCTCCCGGGAGATAACCTAAATACGCTTGAATTTTATGGGCTTCTTTACGACAATCCATTCCCTTGACGGAAGCCCTGCCTTCATTGGCATTGGCGAATCCGAGCAGGTTACGTATAGTTGTCGTTTTTCCCGCGCCATTGGGTCCAAGATAACCATATACCATTCCTTCCTCAATAGAGAAGGTAACATTAAAAATTCCTTTGCCACTTGGATAAGTCTGAGTTAAATTATTGACCTCAATCATACAATTCTCCTTCCATAGCTATCTCATGATTATCCTTCTTAATCACATACCTTGATAGAATTAAAAAAGGCTTATACTTCCTAACTCGTCTTTGAAATCAAAACTTCCAGATTAATTGGAAACATGAGTAGAATTAGGTTACCATTCGTGTATAGTTCATGTGTAATATTCGATGCCTAGTCATATCTAAATATTACACTAAATTTCAGTTTTGTGCCGGGATTTTTTTATGCAAAAAGGGACTGACCACCAAATCTTTAGAGATTTACTGCACAGTCCCCTTCTTAAGCTTCTTAATTCGTTGCTGCATAACCATTCCGACGCAAGACCGGAATCACACTGTTTGCAGCCATGGCAGCAATAATCAGCAGGATAAAATCTTTAATCATATAAGGAACCATAATCCCAAAAACTGCTAACAATCCCATAGGTTTTCCCACGACTACATTCATAATCATATAAAAATAAAGATTTCCAATGACATAGGTAGCTGTGTATCCTATAACACTAATCGCTAGAACCCGCCTTAAGTTGATTTCTGGAATTTTAGCAATCAACCATGCGATTATAAAGGCTGTAACACCAAATCCGATGATATACCCAAAAGTTGGATTAAATACATAGGAGAATCCTCCACCATTTGAAAAGACCGGGATACCGATTAAACCGATCAGCATATATGTAACCTGGGACATAAGCGCTGACAACGGTTTGAGAAGTAAGCCTGCAAAAACCGCAAAAAACAACTGAAAGGTAATCGGTACATATGGTGTAGGGATTTTTAGGTAGGCACCCACCGCCATAAGAGCTGCAAACATACCAATAAGTATCAGATTCAATAATTTATTATTCATCATAAAAGCCTCCGTAATCAATATATGCATATTATACAGAGGCTTCGGTTTATTGTCAACCAAAAACCATTTCTGGTTAACATTCTTCTTTGTTACCCTATTCTTATATTGTAACTAACATTTTGCACGTCTTTTCTAAAACTTTATCACCTAACAAGATCAAGAAGTGGCTGCTGCTGAAGAACTGGCTGCAATGGCAGCAACAACAACAGCTGTTTGAGCCATAACCAATTGTTCAACGGTGATCGACAGCATAGTTTCAGAAACAGTTTTACTGGCAAGCTCGTTTTTAATTTCTTCACTAACAAGATTTACAGCAAACATAAAAATCAAGTTCTTATCCAGCCACTTGAATTTTTTCAGTTCTTTAATCTCTTTGGCGGCATCAATAACCTGCTGCATGTATTCAGGATGTTCTGAGACAATAGCCATAAGGCCAATACCTGGATACATAGTCGGATTAATTTTGAAGCCCTGTTCTTTACAATAATTAATGGAATCCATCACCTTCTGGATAATGATATGATTGTCTTCCTCGGACAGAGAAGCAATGTTTGCCAGACTTTGAAGGTTATTCCCCTTCTTAAGCCCTTCAAGATGGAGACCTTCATATATTTTCTCAATACGGTCCAGGTCAACTCCGCTATGAGCAATCAATACAGCAAGAGGATAATCATCGCCACCGGTCAACCAGGGATGGTTGTGCTTCATGTCGTCATAAACCACTTTTGCCTTTTGAATGAGGTCATTTCTATAACTTTCGGTCTGAATAGCCATATCCTGAATTTTATCATCAAACATGATGGCATCCACAGTATATGAAGTCATTGGCAGAAATTGACTGCTTTTGAATCCACCGGACTTTAGAAGACTATAGTGGGTCTGAATCCTGTCAAAAGCCCTTCTTGGATCCCTATAATTAGTCATTAACATAGCACCAATAGCAAAGGAATTACTTCTAAATGGTGAAAACAAACTGGTAGTCTGCCTCATATATTTCATTAAGTCCTTTAGCTGATCTGTGTCTAAAACCTTTTTATGTTTAAAAGCGTTAACAGCAATAAATCGTTTATAATACTGATGTTGGGACAAGAAACCTCTGTCGATGGAGTTTGTGTACTCTTCAAGTCTTTGTAGGTCATCTTCCTGAAAATACATATTACTCCTCCATTTCTTCTACGTGATAAACTTCATTCTTAACACTGACACCAGAGAGTGCAGTGTCAAAACGCAGAATTACATTAGCTTTCTGGTCTTCATAAGTAGCTGTATAGTTCTCGATTCCTGCAAAAGCCAGTCTTCCCTTTGATTCCACATACCAGCCTTCCGGCACGACGATCTCTACTCCTGAGAAACGATTGTAAAGAAATAGTTCATAGGGTTCATCAAGAACCTCACATCCTCTATAATCGATGGTTACACCGGCAAACATAACACCTAAATCCACATGCGGTTCCTGCTCTGCCATATCAAGAGTCTTTTCGTCAAAGGTTATGGCTATGTCATGTTCGTCACTTAATGATTTTGCCTTTAAGGCAAAAAACACACCAATAATTCCATTAATAATACTTGTAATACCCAAGAAAATTCCTAAACCTTTAAAAAACTTTTTCATAAATACCTCCATTAGACTTTTCTTCTGTATGACTAATACCCAATAAGACCTACAGAATCTTCACCTCATATCCTAATTGCTTGATAAATTTCATTACATCTCTATATTCAAGGACCAAAGTCTCATCATTTGAACACGGATGAAAACTGATCTTTTGATCCTCTTTGAATGCAGGTGATATGTATACTTGGACCTGACGCCTGGTGTCATACAAGAGACCAAATACGGATACAGAACCTGGTTGAACCCCAAGGTGTTCATAGAGTCTTTCTTTTGATGCAAAGGAAGGCTTTATGATATCATGTTTATCTCCAAAGGCCTTTATATCAAACGCCTGATCTTCCGGCATGATAATCAAAAAATGTTGATTGCCTCTTCGATTACGAAGAAACAGATTCTTACAATGCTGGGCAGGTATATGTCCACTGTAAATTTTGGCTTCCTCAACTGTGTATACTGGTTCATGACTATAGGTCTCATAAGTATAACCATTACTCACTAAATAATCGTGAACAATCAGCTTTGGAAAAGATACTTCTTCATCATTAAAGACCTTAAGTCCTCCAAGCCGCATATGTTCAGCTGCAATACCTTCACCATCAATATGTCTTCCATCAAAATATCCTGAATATATCTGTTTATTGCCGCAGGAAGGGCTTCTGCTTTTTAACACTGCAATTTGGCACTTATTAGCCTTGGCAATCTCTAAGGCTTTGACAGCTCCGGCTTTGAAAGCCTCAGTCACATCAAGTCCCTGATTGGAAAAAACTTTTCTTGATCCATCAGGTGCAATCTCAGAGGGGTCTCTCGGCGTTGGAAGACCACCTAATTCTTCAGGACAAGCCCCTACCATCCGGCCGGTTTCGAAAGCCTTTATACAGGCCTCATTACCTAAGACCTTGCCATTATATCTGCAGTTGTCTCCCTTTAAACAGGCACTTACAAGGATCATGATTTCTTCTTTCTCCTGTGTCTTATGTTTTTACTCGTTTGAGATTTGTTTTTTTTGGCTACTGAATAACCAAATTTCCCTTTATAATCACCAAGGCCAAAATAATTACCGTGGCTGTAGACAATAGGTTGACTCCTGTCCAGATGAAACTTATTATTTTTATCCATATATCTTTCATCAACATGTACTTTGACAACTTCAGCCATAAACATATGATGAGAACCTAATTCTTTAATCTCTGTTGTTTTGCACTCAATACAAACAGGGCTGTCATTCAACAAAGGCGCCTTGATGATATGCCCTATATCGTAATCCAATTTCATATTGGTAAGCTTATCTTCTTTGGCGCCTGTTCTTACACCACAATAATCTGTAGCGAAAGTCATTGATTCTGTAGTTAAATTGATGACAAAGCCGCCCTGCTTCTTAATGATATCATAAGAGTGACGTGACGGACGAACAGAGATATAGGTCATTGGGGGATTGGTGCATATTGTACCAGTCCAGGCAATGGTTATCGCATTATAATCCTCCTGGCTCTCACCACAGGTAACAATAACCGCCGGTAACGGGTACAACATATTTCCTGGTTTCCACTCTAACTTACCCATATAACTCCTAACTCTTTCAATTACAAATTCTCAAGGGCGGTAATAAAGGCTTTTGCCCTGTCCTCAAAGAGAAAAAATGCCAGGGCATCATCTGGTTCTGCTTTAAAACCACCTTCTTTAGCCATTAACTGCGTTACCTGTAAAATATCCATGGCTGTCGCCTTGGCAAAGGCACCTAATGAAAGTCTAGTCCCATCCTGTATAGCATATATGATAAAACCTACCGGTTCTGCCATGATTTCATAATTGATCATATAGACCTCCTCGAAATAGGTGATACTTTTCCACTTGTCACCCTATTATCTCTATCATACCATGAAAATATTCTTCTTAAAAGCAGTATTATCCCTTATAAAGCTTGTAAAGAGACTCAAAGGCAGGTAATGAATTAACTATCCTTTGATAGGAGATACAATAGGATAAACGTACATAGCCAGGACAGCCAAATGCAGCTCCAGGTACCAGTAAAAGGTTGAACTGCTTGGCATCAGCGCAGAACTTCTTATCATCCTCAATAGGTGATTTCATAAAGAGGTAGAAGGCACCTTCAGGTTTTAGTGCTTCAAAACCGGTCTTAATCAAATGATCATAGAGGGTATCTCTGTTCTTCTTATAAACGCTAACGTCAACACTGGCATCTAAGGTCTTGGCAATAACCCTTTGGAACAAAGATGGCGCATTCACAAAGCCAAGGATACGGTTAGCCACATTCAAAGATGCCATAACATCCTTAACAGCCTCAATTTCCGGACCAACAACCAAATACCCAATACGTTCACCGGGAAGTGATAAAGATTTGGAATATGAATATCCTACAATTGTATTCTTGTAATAGTTTAATAAATATGGTACAAAAACATCATCATATACAATTTCACGATAAGGCTCATCCGAAACAAGAAATATACTGTGCCCAAACTCGGCTTCTTTCTTTGTCAAGATATCAGCCATAGCCTTAATGGTTGCTTCACTGTATACAACACCTGATGGATTGTTGGGTGAATTGACAATGACAATTTTCGTTTTGTCCGTGATATATTCTTCCATTAACTGAAGGTTGGGTTGGAAAGTCTCTGTATCGGCAGGAACAACGACCAACTTAGCCTCAAAATTACTTGCATAATTGCGATACTCGCCAAAATAAGGAGCAAAGGCAAGGACTTCATCACCTGGATTTAACAAAGTTTTGAAGATAATATTAAGGCCACCGGCAGCTCCACAGGTCATGACAATATGGTCACCACTTACTTTGGTTCCGTATTTACTATTTGTGTGATCAGCAATTGCTTTTCTAACATCTTCATAGCCTGAATTGTTCATATAGCCATGAACCATGTTTGGTGATTCATCTTCTAAAATTTCCCGAATAGCTTCCTTAATTGCTTCTGGTGGTTCTACGTTTGGGTTTCCTAAACTATAATCATAAACGTTTTCAATCCCATGAATCTCAGCTAGTTTCTTACCTTCTTCGAACATAGCACGGATCAGAGATGAGCCTGCCACCAAATCTTTCATTTTTTCAGAAATCATATCTTCCTCCTAGGTCGCATAGTCGAGCAGTAAATCGGTAGATTTACGACCAGACTAGGTTGCATAGTCGAGCAGTAAATCCATAGATTTACGACCAGACTAGGTTGCTGTTTTTCAATTATTATAGCATATTCATCCCTTGATAGATACATCTTTTCACCCAGTCATAAGGTCAGGTAACATTTTCATGAAAGCAGTCAAATTTATAATATAAAGATAATTATCTTGCAAATTATCCACCAAAGAGGTACAATCAATATAAACATTTGATTATATCATAAACATATGTTTATATCAGAAAGAGGTCAAAATGACTGAACGTGAATCACAAATCATTGAATTCATTAAAGAAAACCCCTTAATCACCCAACAGCAACTTGCTGATGCCCTTGGTATTGAACGGTCAAGTGTTGCCGTCCATATCTCCAACCTGACCAAAAAAGGAATTATTAAAGGCAAGGGCTATATCATGGAATCAAGAGACTATGTTGTTGTCATAGGTGGTGCTAATATGGATATATTAGGAACCCCTAGCCATAACTTAATTATGGAGGACTCCAATCCAGGAACCATAAGTCTTTCTTCTGGGGGTGTTGGAAGAAACATCGCTGAAAATCTTGCCTATATGGATTTAGATGTCAAACTTCTTACAGCAATTGGCAATGATGTTTATGGAAGCAAACTCAGCTCACAAACCAATGAGGCCGGTGTTGATACCCACTACATTAAGATTTCTGATCATTATCCCACTTCACTTTACATGTCGATTCTTGATGAAAAGGGAGATATGAAAGTAGCCCTTTCCCATATGGATATTACAAACACTATTGATAGAGCCTATATTAGAAAGCATAAGTCACTGATCGAGAAGGCTGTACTTCTGATCCTTGACCTGAATTTACCTGAAGCCACTATCGAATATGTCATGGAAACATTTCATGATCAGCGTATTATCATCGATACCGTCAGTGTTACCAAATCAGCCAAGATCAAGCCATACTTACATAACGTATATGCCATTAAGCCTAATCGTAAAGAAGCCGAGGCCATACTTGAGACAAGCCTATCCAGCGACAAGGATATTGAATCAGCCCTCTTTAGCCTTAAAGAAAAAGGTGTTAAAGAGCCCATGATAAGTTTGGGACCCTCAGGTATCGCCTTCATTGAGAATAACAAGATGAAAATTGCCAAACCACCTCTTGTCGACGTCATCAATGCCAACGGTGCTGGAGACGCCTTTACTGCCGGAATCTCCTATGGTCTTTATCACCAAATGCCCTTGGCTGAAACCATTAACTTTGCACAGGCAGCAGCCGGTGCAGCCCTTCATTCAAAAGAAACAGTAGGTGGCCCCCACCTATTTAAATCAATTATTAAGAGGAGATAATCATGAACCAGGAAATATTAAATCAATATGTCGATATTCATCCAGAAGTAAAGGCAGCCCTTGCTGAAGGGAAACCCGTTGTTGCCTTGGAATCAACCATCATCTCACATGGTATGCCTTATCCACAAAATGTTGAAACAGCTAAAAACGTTGAAGCTATTGTTCGAGAAAAAGGTGCAGTACCTGCAACGATAGGTATTATAAAAGGCCGCTTCAAAATAGGTCTGACTCCTGATGAACTTGAGTTTATGGGTAAGGAAAAAGACATTCTCAAAGTATCCAGACGTGATCTTCCAATCGTAATCTCCAAGGAACTTAACGGAGCTACAACAGTCGCTACTACCATGATTGGTGCAGCTCTCGCCGGTATCAAAGTCTTTGTTACTGGAGGCATCGGTGGCGTTCACAAAGGCGCCGAAAAGACTTTCGATATCTCTGCAGATCTGACAGAGCTTGCCAACACAAATGTAACCGTTGTATGTGCTGGTGCAAAATCCATTCTGGATATAGGCCTAACCCTTGAATATCTAGAAACCCAGGGAGTACCGGTTCTTTCCTACCAAACCGATGAATTTCCTGCCTTCTATACATCAAAAAGCGGTTACGCAGCAGATTACAGAGTAGATTCTCCATTGGAAATAGCCAAAGCCATGAAAGCCAAATGGGATCTTGATTTGAAAGGTGGTTTTGTTATCGGCAACCCTGTTCCCGATGAACTTGGTATGGATGTTGAAGTCATTAATCAGGCCATTACCCAGGCCCTTACTGAAGCTGAAGATCTTGGTATCAAAGGAAAAGAAACCACACCATTCCTTCTGGCTAAAATCAAGGAGTTAACCGGTGGTGACAGCCTTGAATCCAATATTGAACTGGTTTATAACAACGCTAGAGTTGGAAGTCAAATAGCAGTTGAATATGCAAATCTTATAAAATAAATCATCCCTAGACAGTCATATGTCAGCAATGGATGATCTCAATAAAAAGTTCTCAAAAAAAGGGGCCTGCACTTTATGAGTGCAAGGTCCCTATTATATTGTCAAACAGTTCATTTTCTATTAGACTTCCCTGTATGTCTGTATTCCAGCCATTATGAGGAGACAAGACAACATTGGAAAAATGTCCGATGGGCTGATCAGTCACCTGACAGGGTTTGTCATAATCCTTTGGATAGTTGTACCATACGTCTGAAGCATATCCACCAATGATTTTGTCTTCAAGGCTCTCTATCAGGTCTTCCTGTTTCACAATTGGTCCTCTAGCTACGTTAATAATAAAACCATCCTTCATCTTGGTAAGAATATGCTGATCTACCGAACCTCTTGTTTGGTCAGTCAATGGTGCACCAATAAAGAGAATATCCGATGCTGATGCCAGAGATTCCAAGTCTTTATGACCTGTAAGTCCATTTCTTTCAAGAGTTAAGGAGTCCATATGTCCCCTATCTATAATATGAATATGATCCGTAAATGGCCTTACCATCTTCTCATAAGCCTTACCTATATGACCGTATCCATAGATACCAATATTCTTATCAAATAAAGACGTCCATTGACCAGCCTTATCGCCTCTATACCAAATATCCTTTTGAAGAGCTCCATCATGGTCTTTGATTCTTCCAAGGAGGGTCATCGTCAGAGCCATACCTCGTTCGGCAATAAATTTTGCATGGGCATGGGCATTGACTATTCGAATTCCTCTTCCTGTTAGATAGTCAAGATCAAATCGATCCATTCCTGTAAAGGGTATAAAAATATACTTGAGTTGTTCCAGCTGATCCAGCTGAGGTCTTGTGATTCTATGTAGAACCATAGCATCAATATCCAAATCTATTTTCCTGTCAAAATTATCTTTTGAGAACTTGACCCATTGAATCTCCTTGCCCTTTAATTCTGCTTCTACTTCTGCATATCTATCAGTTAAAAACTCAAAAAGACGGTCATTAAAAACACCGATTTTCATAGGTTATCCTTTCTGAGATGTTTTTCCATTTTACGGTGGTTGATGCCAACCTCCATAAAAACATCTCCTACCATATCATAACCCAACTTTTCATAAAAACCAAGAACCCCCTGCCTGCCATGAAGTTCAATACACTCACAGCCAAGAGATTTAGCCCTTTCTTCCGCAAAGTCAACTAAAATTTTGCCTACTCCCTGTCCCTGGTAGTCTGAACTTACAGCGACCTGTCTCATTTTAATCCGTTGACACTTATCATCAAGAGGCTTTAAAATCAGGACACCAATTAGCTTTGTCCCATCAAAACAACCAAGATGTATTTCCTTATCCTCCAAATGGGTTGGGTCATCTTCTATGGATAAACCAAGGGGTTTTCTTAAGAGTTCATCTCGAAGTGCCAACTCCTCATAAAAATCTTTTGAACCAAAAGATATTTCTCTACATGTCATTCATACCACCTCGCTTGACTAAATCTACTTGGCCCCAAAGACCAATTTTATCCTCAATGATAATAACAATCCCCATGATACCTTGTATCTGCTGGCCTAATTCCAAGGTCCTATTTATATCCTCAGGGCTTTGAATTTGATTACACAAATAGGTGGCTGCAGCATCAGCAATATCAGCCAGTCTTGAAAGAACGACAACAGCATCCCCTTTACCAAAACTTAGAGAATGACCGAGATTACCACTTGAGGTACAAATACTGATAGGGCCATAATTTTCCTTAAGATGAATAGCCAGCTTATCTGATAAAACAGATTGACCTGCATATATTGCGACGCTGGATGCCTCAACTACATTCATAGCCAGGTCTCCACCATTTTCAACGATGATATGAACATCACCATAATCTTCCATGAGATCTTTTACAATCTTTTGTGCTGTCACTCCAGCAACGGTGGCCATAGGACCAACATGACATTGGTTGGATCCATGGAGCATTTGACGGATGATATCAGGTTCTTTTATATAAGCTTTTTTACATAGGATATCCACCTCAATTTCTGACAGATACATAGGTTCAAGTCCTGTTATAAACTCAGGAATCAACTTGGAGAAATTCAGAATATCCTGCCGTACTCTTTGAATAGTGGTGTAAACCTTCTCTTTTAAGACTTCTATATCGTCTACCGGCTCAATGATAATATCGCAGTCACTTTCGTCGATAGAGACATTAAAGGAAAGTTTCCCCTCGGTATGATGCCATTTACGGTAAAAACGCTCTTCAAAAACACTTGTCTTCATGATGTTCCCTTATACGCTTTCTCTTAGAAATTTTACAGGACAGCTCTTATAGCTCTTGCCGGACAGGCCGTAACACACAGTTTACAGTCCAGACAAAGTTCCTTGTCAAAAACAAGTTCATAATTTTCATCAATTTTCAAAGCACCCACTGCACAGACAGCTGTGCAAGCACCGCAATCCACACAGGTTTCCTTGTCAATCAGAATTGCTGATTCAATCTTATTAACCACAACATGACAAGTGCTTGCATATTGAAGGGCCGCATCTATAGTAGCCTCTTGGCCATCTATTTCAGCAAGTAAAAAACCTCTTGCATTATAATCTATGGAAGCTCTGAGTATATTAATACCTAAATCATAAGTCTTAATGAGGTCGTGGACAATAGGATGTCTTGTTTCTTCTCTTGGAAAATCAAAAAGTACAATTTGCTTCATTACCTGCCACCTTTCTTAATGATCTTTAAGCCGTTAAGATGGTTATCCAAAGGAAAAGTTTCAATAGGTTCCTGCAAGAGAAAATCACCTTTTCTTATCCATTCTTTTAATTCACTGGCTATTTCCCGGGCTTTTTTCAAACTGGATAAAGGTGCCGTAGGGATTTTTTTACCATCAATCTCAATTTGTCCACTTCTCAGTTCTTTGTAGGATACTTCCCCAAGTATTGGCTTTGGACCTTCACTCACTGAATAGTCAAAAACACTTGTCTTAATGTCTTCATCTTTAACAGCCAAATGGGCTAGGATTTCTTCGTCTAAAACCGGTATGGGAATACCCACCCCTACGAACATAGAAGTACCATATTTCTCAAAAACAGCCGGTTGAATGTACTTGGTATCCATTGCTTTTAGGTCACCGATAAGCGCCAGAGTTCCGGCTGGAGTTTTAGGTATATCATTATCACCTCTTGGGGCCCCAGACTTAAACTGGGTTCCGCGCCATGACACATAGCCAGGAGCTCCTGCCAGGAATATTCTGGTTCCAAGTCCTATGGTTCTGTATGTGGGATCATTGAGTAAGGGACTTAACTGTCCTGATGTTGAATAGGTAACCACACTGGAATTTGGGTTTAAAACCCCCATATAGGTAAACAAACGCTTAGAGGATGTATTAATAGCAGCCGCATAATTTTGATAGCAGTTTCTTGGATTGTATAAATAGGCTTCATTAATGGTATCTTTATTAATATACGTCGAAATTTCTTTTCTTGGGTAACAGTCTGTACCCTTTGCTCTTGCCTTTAGATGAATGTCTTTACCAGCAATTAAGTCGCAGATAACATGGGCTCCACCGTACTCATATCCTTCAGTTTCAGATTCTTGAGTAGCACCAATATAGGTGTCTACCGCAGCTAGGCCACCATAGGCTTCTACATTATTAAGGTATATCTTCTCCATACGCATAGCTGGATCTGAGTGACCAAAATTCAGGAAAGCTCCACTTGAACACATAGGTCCAAAGGTTGCGGTTGTGACCACGTCAACTTCCTTTGCGGCAGCCTCAAGCCCTTTTTCTTCAACGATAGCAATAATTTCCTCTGCAGTTACTACAACTGCCTGGCCATTTTTGATTTTTTCATTAATCTCTTCATAGGTTTTCTTTACAGCCATAATACTCCTTCCAAACTTGTGTTTTACAATGTTCTTGTAATTCAAAAAGGACTTCCCGGCATAGAGAAGTCCTAAAAATCTCATCTGTCGGTAAAACCGCTGGATGTAGCACCTTGGTTTTCACCGGTTGCCGGGCTTCATAGGGCCAGTTCCCTCTGCCACTCTTGATAAGAATCATTTCTTTAATTGTATTGTATTATAGCCGAACAAGCTCCTTGTGTCAATCGTTCTTCCAGCATTTACTCGAATGCCTACCTCTTTAAAATCGTAACCTCTTCACCATTCAAAGTCTTATTAAGATTTCTAACGGCACACATCTTTCCACACATAGAGCAGGTTGTCTCATCTTCAAGTACAGCTCCCTGCCTGTATTCTCTAGGTTTCTCGGAATCCAGTGCCAAATCAAACATCTTTTCCCAGTTCAGATTTACACGGGCATGACTCATGGCATTGTCCCAAGACCTGGCCCCATTTACCTTTTTTGAGATATCCCCTGCATGAGCTGCTATCTTGGATGCGATGATCCCTTCTCTCATATCTTCAAGGCTAGGTAATCTAAGATGCTCAGCAGGTGTCACGTAGCAAAGGAAATCAGCTCCGGCAGCAGCGGCTACAGCACCTCCTATGGCACCTGTAATATGATCATATCCAGGAGCCACATCCGTCACCAAAGGCCCAAGGACATAAAAAGGTGCCCCATGGCACAGTTTCTTCTCCAATAATACATTGGCTTCAATTTCATCTAAGGCCATATGTCCCGGCCCTTCAATGATAACCTGCACATCCTTGTCCCATGCCCTTTTGGTTAGCTGACCTAATGTTATCAGTTCAGAGATCTGACTGGCATCACTTGAATCTGCAATGGCTCCCGGTCTTAGAGCATCCCCTAGACTAAGGGTTATATCATATTTTGCACAAATATCAAGAAGCTCATCATAATATTCATAAAAGGGATTCTCATGGCCGGTAATCCGCATCCAGCTGAACATAAGGGACCCTCCTCTGGAAACGATATTCATTAAACGGGGGTTGTCCAGGAAGACTTTGGAAGTTGCCTTGTTTATACCCCCATGAATCGTAATAAAATCCACACCATCTTCCCCATGTTTGTCGACTACCTCTAAAAATTCTTTTGGTTTAATATCTTTAAGGTCCTTGTCATAAAAACCAAAGGCATCATAAACCGGTACCGTTCCAATCATAGCACCAGACTCCTCAACCAGCTTTCGTCTAAAGTCCTCAGTCTTCCCATAGTTGCTTAAATCCATAATTGACTCTGCTCCCATTTCCAGAGCCATTCTTACTTTTTCAAACTCCATATCCAGGTCATTGCAGTCTTTACTGATACCAAGATTAACATTGATTTTCGTACGAAGTCCTTGGCCAATCCCTTCAGGATCAATATTCTTATGGTTTATATTGGCAGGTATAACAATTCTACCTTTGGCAACCATGTCCCTAATATAATCCGGATTTTTACTTTCCTTTTTGGCAACGATCTCCATGGCCTCTGTAATGATTCCTTTTTTTGCTGCATTCATTTGTGTTGTATATCCTCGATTCATTTATCTATCCTCCGATTGATTGATTGTTGTTGGACTATTTGCCACAATGCTGTACCTTCAAATAGAAGAACAGCAATTAAACTGCCTGCCAGTGAACTGATAAAAAAGGGGATGACAAAAAAGAATAAAGCTACTTCTTTGCCCATGAAGGCGGCAGCAAATGGACCTGCAATCACCCCTCCTATGAAACCTGTACCAAAGAGCTCACCAAGGGCGGCAAATCTGTAGTTCCCCTTTGCCTTAAAAAACATACCGGCAAAAAAAGCACCAATCATAGACCCTGGAAAGGCTAATAGGGATCCAAGACCACTCATGTTTCTAATGACCGAAATAATGAAGGCATTCGTCAGGGCATAGGTTGGACCTAAAAGTACTGCTCCCAGAACATTAATCAGGTGCTGAACAGGAAATACTTTTGCTCCACCAAAAGGTATACAAAATGTACTCAGTACAACCCCGAGTGCTACCAGCACTCCAGATAAAGCCATTTTATAATTTGCTTTTCTTGAAAAAATATGCATCAAATCCTCTTTCCGCTAGAAGCTGACACGAGGCTAATATATAGTTGTAGGTTATACTTTCATGGAATAATGATGATTGTCATATCAAAACTTTGAATTGATATTTTGCGATAAGAAAGGCCATTTACAATAAATGGCCGTCATCTCAATCATGATGTGATCTTGTTATGAAGTTATTCATACCAAGGATCCACTGATTCGCTTTCCTACGACGGCATTATCCGTATCAGGTCAAGGGTCAAAGTTAAGAACTTTATCTCAGCCAATCCATTGGCACCCCTAGCTATATAATATTTTCGATATAAATATATCAAACTACTCAAGTGAAGTCAATCTTTATCTATAAAATCTTAATTCCTTGAACAAAATCTATATTGATCAAGTCTGATTTACCCTTTTTCTCTACCTTAATCCAATTATCAACAACTTCTACAACAGTCACCTTATTATAACTTGAACCTAATGAACCGGTTGAAATCAAAACTTCTTTACCTACTAAATCTCCAATTAACTCATTACTCATAACCTTTACTCCTTTTCTTTTCTTTAATTGCCTAATCAACTTGATTTTCTTAACATTATTTGGATAAACTACAAAAAAGATAACAAACAATGGCAAGTATATTGCAATCCATACCCCAGCATCCATCTCTTCACCTCTCTACATGCTACCGCTGATTGATCTACAAGCTAACCTGATCCACTTCCCTGTCAAAACCATGATATCTGGTTCCTTGAAACTCCAATTGGCCAACATCTCCTTCAACCAAGATACCAAACTCCTGACCCATGACAGAAAATTCAATCCTATCCCCACTTTCCACCTGAAAGGTAACGTAATAGTATGTTGTATGGTGATGGTGGTGGTGGTCATTATTCATGGATGAATGGGATGATGTATCAGTCCTTTTACTGACGACAATCGCATCTACTTTAAGTCTTGGTGAATGGTTGTTTTTGTTCCAAGTCGATATACCCTTAACTGCCACAATAACAAACATACTAATGACTATGGCAAATATCAGGAAAAAAATAATGGGAAATATACTAAAAAATATCGGTTCTGGCATAATCTTTCACTCCTTGTCATTTCTTATAGGTCTATCATAAACGAAAGAAAATATTTATAAAGTCTTTTTGTCTATTTGCTACACTTTTTGGTCTTAATGATACACTTAATCAATCGTCACTTCCATATATCTTTCATTTAACCACTGACATACTTGATCCGGGTCCAAAGCTTTAACTGTAAACAATCCACTACAAGTGTGAAAAGCTTCAGGTAATTGGCCACTGGTCCATCCAAGTTCCTTATTAAAGAAGGCTTTGTAAATATCAGAAACCAAAAATCCAAGAGCTTCCAGTGAATACCTTAATTCTTCTTCATGTATACATGGTTGTCCAAGGTTTTTGAAACAGGTCCTACATTTTGTACATGCACCAGGCGGACTGGAATATCCAAAGAAGATTTTTTCTGCCTCTAGTAGAAGACCACTAATACTGTCCTTCACCTCATTAAAAATATACATGGCAATTTGAGATACAAGATCACTATCTTTCCTGTCTTGTTGGTCAGAAACTCTTGATGAAAAGTCATAGCTGGAAAGTTCATCAAATTTCTCATGAATGGGTTTTGAAGAAGTCTCAGTTAAAATCAAGGTTACATAGTCAAATTGTTCCAGAAGCTCTTCAGTATCGTCGGTAAAATCAGGACAAGAGTAATTTTTCCCATAATTATTGCATGACTTACAGTAGGTCAAAACTTCCTCAAATGACCAAGTTTTCATTAATTCCTGACGTGGAATAGTTTTTACGTAGTATCTAATGGGTAATTTAATCATAGGACCATCCTTTAAAAAAGCCACTCCATCCTCATGAGATGGAGTGGCTGATATTTGTTTTACTTAGTCTACTTTGATTAGTTCATCAAACTTGCTAAGTGGCTCATCATTCATGTAAGCTTCAATAATTTCACGTCCAAGATCACTTAGTCCATCAACCAAGAATTTGGATAATTCCTGTTTGAAGAAGTCTGTGAGAATCTTGGCACCTGCATCATAAGCTTCATCACCGATCGATAACTGATGGTTGGTTCTAAGAAGTCCTTTTGGAATATCCGTTCCATCAACCCTCATACTCTTCAGTGAATAACCAAGTGTTGAACATCTGGATTCTACCAATTGGTCTGGTCTGAACTTGGCATTACCCTTTCTTGCAAGGAACTCTCTATCCAACCATTCTGCTACGAATCCAACTTTATAGGAACCAATATGCTGGTTAGGAATCAAGACGTATCTTGTGTCTGGAGTACTTACAATTTGATTAAGTAATAGGTTGGCTTGAGTAACCATTTTACCCGTAGCGAAAGGCCAGTATGATCCAACACCTTCACTGGACATTCCACCAGTATCAACGATACTTGGATTAGCGAAACCTCTTGGTGAAACCAATCTCCAAAGCCAGGCAAGGGCTGGAGGCAATACGTGAAGTAAGCCGACAATACCATAAGTAGGATTTTCTTTTGTACAAAGAGGCATACGAACACCGAAAGAACGAATGTCAACTTCAACAGGTTCATCAATAACACGGTCAACAAAATGCCTTGGCATAATGACACGAGGGTTGGGACAAGGCTTACCTGGTGCATCCATCGTATGTTCCCAAATCAGGATACTTGAATTAGGAGAAGCATCCATATTTAGGAAAATAAGTGGTTCTGGTGGATGAATGGTTAAACGCTCATGTTCTGGAGAAGTACCATAACGTTTAATATGGTCAAATCTTAAGAACCAGCCTGCTTCTGCATCGGCTACGTTAAGTTTTCTGCCTTTTTGGAAGGAAGGATGACATAACGCCATATCATCTGTAACAGGATACATTTCACAAGTATCGCCAACTTCGATCATTAACTTTTCATCCTGTACTTCATCATGGGCAAGAACAACTCGGCCATCAGGCTGACGTTGTATCTCTTCAATCATCTCTGATTTACCACCACCTGAAGCACCTTCATGCATAATAACAACTGAGTTGTCATATGGTGTTACAACTCTTACTGTAGAAGCATGAGCTGTAATCCATTCTTCTCTTTCACCAATATTCAAAAGAACTCCATAGATACCTTTTTTGGCACTAGGTCCTGGATACAGGTTGAAGGAATAAACTTCATGTATTTCGTCTAAACGGTTGTGAACAACCACTTGCTTACCATCGTAATGTGTATGTCTAAATGTCGGAGCAAGATAGATAACTGCTTTTGGCTTGAAACCTTGTCTAATTTCTTCTTTAGGAATGAAACCTTGAAGGTCACCTAAACCACCTACAAAGAAGGCTGTATTTCTAGGAGCAATAATAATGGATTCGTAACCACCATGTCTTGCATCACCTGAGATAAAAGGCATAACAATAAGTTCTTGACCTTTTAACCATTCGAAAGTTTCTTGGCGTACACTTTCAAAGCTTGCACCAAATCTTTCTTTATATGTAGTTTTATCAGTAGGAAGATCGTCACCGATACACATACAATGAGGGTCTCTTCTTCTCATGTATGTCTCGTTATAATTAACAGACAAACCATTCTTACACTTAGTTACAACAACTTCTTCTACAATTCCTTTACCTGGAACGTCGAAGCTTACCTTAAACTCATCTTGACCACCACCAGTAGCCATTCTTAGGATGTGATTACGGTCCTCAGGGATTGTAACAGATGGCGCATTAGATACGATATCTACAATCTCTGGTGTAAAATCAAATAATTCTAAAATGTTCACTTTCTGACCTCCTATAAGCAATTCTTTCTATTTACATCTCCTACACCTTTAAGCAACAGGCCAAACATACAATTATATAATACAGAAAAATTGCAAGTTTTTCAACACAAAATTTCATATATAATCCATAATAACCAATTTTGTGTGTGATAATTAATATTTTTTGAAAGTTTAGAGCCTTCACAATGCATCGTTCAAGATCTTCTAATCGTTATTTTTTTGTCATGTAATATTCTTTGTACAAGTCAGCTCAAAAAAATATCTCTTAATAGATTTCATCTTTATTTGTTGTATAATTGTGAATTTTCATCAATAAAAAAACATTATCCCATCGTACTTTACCTTACAAATTCTACCTTGTTTCACTAGTCATGTCAACTAATTGCCTGGGTTTTTATGGTATTTTAATGAATTTACTTTTGTCTTTTAGGCAAGTTCACTATAAAGCCAGAATCATACTTATGCAATACATATGGTATATAAGTCATTCATTATTGCGTTTTTCACAAAAAATAATTTATAAGGGTCTAATCCCCCATCTTGAAACACCTAAAAAAACGCGTTTTCACTGCTTATCTTTGTCTTTTTTTTATCATTTTTTCCAATAGGAATACTTTTCATGAAACCACTTGACATTTTTCATTACCGGGAGCAAAATATAAGTGAGTACTCACTCATTTTTATACTTTTCATGAAGGGAGCATCATATTGGCAAAGAAATCACAACTAACCCAAGAAAAAATAATTCGATTTGCCCTCAAAACCTTTTCCAACAAAGGGTACGATGGGACATCCACTAAAGAAATTGCCAGCCTTAGCCAGGTTTCTGAAGGAACTCTTTTTAAGTATTTCAAATCAAAAGAAAATCTTTTTAAACTTATTCTAGGTCAACTGGTGGAACTTTATAAAAAAAAATCTAAGGAAGAAGTTGAATCAATTATCAAGGACCAATCATCAAATACATACGAAACCCTAAAGGCAGTCCTTGAAAACCGAATTGATTTTCTTGATAAAAACAACCTAGCCATTAAAATCATGCATCAGGAAGCCCTCATTAACGACCAACTAAAAATTATTCTTCAACATGAAGTTTGGCCTACTGTTAAAGATGCCATTGATCCGATTTTTGAAGAAGCCATCATTAGGAAAGAGATCAAGGACTTACCCATTGACTACCTCACAAGTCAATTCTTGACTACCATGGCCAGTCCGGTAATCGCCTCTTTTATGGTTCCTGATATAGACCATATGAAGAGACGGGAAATTATGAGACAGCATTTTGAACTTTTTTACCAGACCATAAAGCTATAATAAGGCTAATTATTATATACAAGGAGAAACATGATGAAAAAATATATACTCTTTATTAAGAAATACGCAATCCCCTTACGGCTTCTGCTAGTAGCACTTGTACTCCTATCTATTGTTGGAATTACCAGAATAAAAATCAGCAGTGATTTTCGTATTTTTGTTCCGGAGGTATCCATTCACCAGGAAAAACTGGATTATATGAATGAACACTTCCCAAGCTCTGACCAGATTATAGTTATGATTCCACTCAAGAATGGTTTGGACAGGGATGCCTACCTTTCTCTTCAGAAAATCCACCAGTATTTGGACTCAGATCCGGAAGTACTTAGATATCTTGGACCTGCGCCTGCTTCCATAGAAATGGCAGGAAATAGCCTGACGATACAAGCAGATGATCCTGCTTCTCTTCTTCGACTCCAGACCTATTTTGACTTAATGGGCCAGATGTCACCAATAGTTACCTCCCAGGGTCAAACCTATGGAAGTTTTACTATTTTTATCAGTGAGAACTATAGCGCAAGTCAAGTTCACCAGCTGGAAGATGTTATTACGGATCAAGGCTTTACCTATTATGCTACCGGTGACAATTACATGCAGTTCCTCATCTTCGACTATATACTTACCATACTCAAATTCATCCCGCCAATTGCCTTGTTTTTTGTACTCCTCATCTTTGGGATTCAGCTTCAATCCCTTAAGGCAACCTTCCTATCCATTTTACCTGCTGGACTTGGAGCTTTGACGACTCTGGGTTTCGTTGGCTGGCTGGGTAAAGAAGTATCCATAGTCACCGTACTAGCCCCCGTATTTACTATTGTTATTGGCAGCGCTGACGGTTTACACTTTATTTCACACGTTCAAGATGAAGAGCGCAATGGCCATGACAACATTACCGGTCTAACTTCTACACTTAGGATGGTAGGGCTTCCTATGATTATTACAACTGTAACCTCTATAGCAGGTTTTATGGCTCTTTTAACCATGAACACATCTGCCATTGTTGATCTGGCCGTGTTTGCCTCAGTGGGTATTCTCTTTGCAGGTCTTATTACCTGGTATGTCCTTCCTTTGATATTGGTAGGTAATGTCCGTCTCCATGGGCACAGTCCAAGAAAACCCATGAATTTCAACTTTTTGAAGAAACTGTGGGGCCTCCCTTCACTTGGTCTTCTGGGAGCAGTCCTTCTGATTTTCATCCTTGGCTTTAGCCAGATTCAAACTGAGTTTAATATGCTGATGGTTTACAAAGAAAGTACAGATATCTACAAAAGCGCTGCAAAGATTCAAGAAATCAATCAAGGTTCTATTCCCCTATATCTCTACATGGATATAGATGGAGAACTTCTTTCCAGTGACAATGCCGAGAAATTTCAACACCTTACCAATGAACTGGAGAAAGAACCCTATATTGGAAAAGTGGTGTCCCCTTATGATATCGTCCAAATTTTAAGTGGTGTACTTATGCCAGGCACGGATACCTATCCTTCAGATCCAATGGTTCAATCCCAAATCCAGGCCATGCTTGCATCCAACGAAGATTCTCCCCTTAACAACCTAATGAACTTTGACCAAGGTATTGTAAAGATAATTGTTTTTCCAAAGGATCTCAACAATGAAACCCTGAACAAACTTGTAGCTTTCATTGACGACTATAACGCTCATCATCAGATGACTATTGAAGTAACCGGTATCCAATATCTACTAAACGAACTTAATGATTCTATGTTCTCCAATCAGTTAACTTCGACCGGATTGGCCATGGTTATTGTCTTTCTCCTCCTGCTTCTTGCCTTAAGAAAGGCTATACCGGCCCTGATTTCCCTAGTTCCCATATCACTGACCATGGTGTTTTTATTTGGCTTCTTAGGCTTAAGCGGTATATCCCTCAATATTATGACTACTACTATCTTCAGTATTACAGTAGGTGTAGGTATTGATTACGCTATTCATTTTACTTCTGTATTTATTCACCTAAAAAAAGACGGCCTGACAGGCAAGGAACTCATAGATAAAACCTACGCTTATACAGCAAGACCAATTATTGCCAATGCATTGGGCCTATCCTTCGGTTTAAGCGCACTATTCATATCGCCTTTGGCTATTCACACTAATGTTGCAACACTCATGTGGGTCACTATGCTATCCAGTGTTCTCTTCTCTTTAACCTTTTTGCCAACACTTCTTAAAAAGACCATATAAAGCTGTAATATATGGTATAATGTTGGCGATACATCAAGGCCAAGCTATTGAATCTTGTGGCTGGTCTTGGATACCCCAACTAGTAGAATTGAGGTTTATATGAATAAAGAAGACCTGCTCATACTGAAAGACCAACTAAAAGCACTGTGCCTTGAGGTTGGTGCATATCAACTGGAAAATTTAGGTAGAGAAGACTTAATCGTTGACTCCAAATCCTCCTCTGTGGATCTGGTCACTGAAATCGATAAGGGTTCAGAAGAAATGATTATTGATTTTATCAGCAAACATTATCCCACACATGGTATCCTTGCTGAAGAAAGTGGTATGACAACCAATACAAGTGACTACTTATGGGTCATTGATCCTGTCGATGGAACAACCAATTATGCCCATGGCTATCCTTTGTTCGCCATTTCCATCGGGCTCCAATACAAGGGCTCAAGCCTCCTTGGAGTCATTTATCTCCCTTACTTAAAAGACTTTTTTTGGGCCATAAAAGAAGCTGGCGCCTATCTTGATGACAAACCAATACATGTCAGTCATAAGAAGACCCTGGAAACCTCTATAATCACAACTGGTTTTCCCTATAACAAGAAAACCTCGCCCAATAATAATTTAGACTACTTTAGTCTTATTATGCCCCAAGTTGGAGGGATCCGTCGTTCCGGATCAGCTTGTGTGGATTTGGTCAATGTTGCCTGCGGAAGAATGGAAGCTTATTTTGAGATGTACTTAAACCCTTGGGATTTTATTGCAGGCCAATTGATTATTCAGGAAGCCGGAGGTATTTGCACTTATCGGGAACTGGATGGCAAATATTCTATACTTGCCACTAATCCAGACATAAGGGACGAGTTAAAAGATCAATTACAGAAAATTTCAACTGCCCATTACCCAATGGATTAAAGAAAAGACTGGAATCTCTTATGAGTTCCAGTCTTTATTTTGGAGTTTTTCAAGAACATCTGATACATCAATAGGCTTTGAATAATAATAACCCTGAATGTAATCACATTGATAAGACCTAAGTATATCCACCTGGTTTTTATCTTCAACCCCTTCTGCAACAGTTAAGAGGTTGAGATCATGGGCGATTTCGATCATCTGGCGAATCAGATCATTATCTCTTTTGGATGTTGCAATATTATCAATAAAGGACTTGTCGATTTTTAACGTCGTTAAAGGCATGTAACTTAAGTAACTAAAGGAGGAGTAACCGGTTCCAAAATCATCAAGGGCAATCTTAAAACCTAAATCCTTCAACATGGACAAATGATTATTACCATTCTCATAATTGTTGACCAGGACACTTTCTGTAACTTCTAGTTCTATGTCTCCTGGTGAAACTCCATGTTTGTCCACTATCGCTTTGACATGATCAATAAAGTCCAATTGTTTCAGTTGGACACCGGAAACATTGACACTAATATGTCCAAAGTCATAGTCCTTGTCTCTCCATAAAGCAATGAGTTCTGCCGCCTTATCCAAAATCCAATAACCTAATTCTATAATCTGTCCCGTTTCCTCAGCAATAGGTATGAAAATATAAGGTGTAATTGTATCGCCCTCATAATTGACCATTCTCATAAGAGCCTCAAAAGAAATCTTTTCACTGGAATCCGTTGGATACTGAGGCTGCAATTGGAAATAAACCAGTTGATTGGCAACCGCCTCTCTCAGTAATTCCTCAATTTCAATTCTGGTTTGAACCGCTTCTGACATGATTTTTTTGTAAAAAACATAGCTTCCTTTTCCCTTGGCTTTGGCTTCAAACATAGCTGTATCTGCGTTTTGAATAATAACTTCTGCATCAACCCCATCATTTGGATAAGTACTGATACCCGTACTAATGGCCAAGTAAAGGGTTCTCCCCTTAACTTCAAAAGGTTCATAAAAGACAGAATATATACTGTCTAAACGTGCTTTAATACTGTCTTCATCATGGCTTTCCTGATCGATAAAGGCAAATTCATCAGCCGACAAGTGATAGAACTTAAGGCCATGGCCGGATTGAGTCTCTAGTCGCTCTCCAATCTCAATCAATATCTGGTCCCCAAATCTGTGTCCCAAACTATCATTAATCCTCATAAAATTATCTACATCCATTTCATAGACGGAAAAAGGATTTTCTTTATGGGGATCAGCTTCAATAAGCGCTTTCATATCAATGCCAAAGGCTAGACGGTTTGGTATTTTGCTTAAGGGGTTCCTAAAGGCAACTTTCTTTATTTCCATCTGGCTTTCTTCAAGCTGATTATTATTATTTCGTAATTCTTCTTCTACTGCAATAAGTTCCTCGTTCTTGTCCTCAACCTCTTCATAGGCTCCAACCAGTTCATCCAGCATATGATTAAGATTCCTGGAAAGGTCACCCAATTCATTACTTACCCTATACTCAGACCTGGAACTCAGGTCACCTCTTGACGTTCTTTCCATAACTTGTCCAAGTTCAGAAATTGGACCGGTAATAGATTTGGCAAAAGCAAGGCTGATATAAACAACAATTCCCATTAAGAGTATAAAAACCAAACCGATGAAATTAAGAATACGAGTTGATTGAGTTTGAAGCAGGGATTTCTTCTGTTCAATAACCAAATACCAGGGTGTATTTACGACTTTACGAATAGCCACAAAAAATGATTCACCCACATGTTCATGTTCAAAAACAATTGGATTTTGCCCCACCTCGCTGATGAGAGGTCTGAGTTCATCCATTTGATGGAGGGTTCCTATCATCTCTTCATCTATATGAAAGATGATGGTTCCGTCAATCGTCATTAAATAGGCCACACCATAAGATGGGTCGATTAACTCAGTAATACTTCTAGATGCATTTCCACTGTCAATGATGGTGCAGACAACACCAAGGAGTTTACCGGATTCAATATCATACACAGGTCCGGCGCCAAATAGGACACTTTGACCGTCCACCCTATCCTGAAGAAGATTGCTAACGGTCGTTTTGCCTATAAGAGCATCCTGATAATACTGCCTGTCAGAAAGGTCGATATACAAGGAATCGGGATGACTGCTGGCAACCACCCTTCCATCCAGGCCAAGTATAAAAGCATGACTGATGTCGTGATTAATATTCCTTAAATCTTCAAAGACCCTATTCATATGATCATAAAGAGGCTCCTGACCTGAATTTTCTTCTTGAGTCTGAACATAGTCGGAAAGTGTTTCTTGAACATTGGCGTTTTTAGCCAGATATGACAGCTCGATTTTTCGAGAGGTAAAGAAGTTCTCAAAAGCGATACTCCCCATTTCTGTAATCTGTTTCATCTGCCTTTCATTGTTTTCCTCAAGGAGATTATAGATATAAACATAGTAAACAATACCTGATAAAAGCATGGCAAAAAATACGATCAGAATTGATATTATGGGTAATTTTCTTTTGATCAACATGGCGGACTCCTTTCGGATTAGAAACCATTATATGTCTATCATACCAAATAATATAGTTGAATTAAACTATTTATTACCATCTTTCCAATCAATTTCCATACGATTACGTAACTCCTCCTGCTGCATAAAACTTTCTTCTATTTGTTGGTCTTTACTGGCCACTTCAAGATATAGGCCTTCTGCTGACAGCTTTCTTGCTCCCTTTGCCATGATAATGACCTGTTCAACCCTGTCAGAGGTAGCCACTGTGACCTCATAATCCGGGCGGATATGGTGAACCAGCCTTTCAATATATTGATCAGCCGTTTCTGCTTCTTTAGTGTAAACGACATGAATATTATGGTAGGATTCCATGGAACCTACATTCCCCTCAACTCTATAGGCATCAAAAACAACAATGATTGTTTCCTCAGTTTGGCTTTGGTAATTGCTCATAATATCCAATAATTTTTGTCTGGCTAAATCCATATTGGTTTCTGTTAATTCTTTCAAACCCTTCCAGGAAAAGACAATATTGTAGCCATCAACAAGCAGGTATTTTTCCTTGTCTTTTTCCACTTTCTTTTTCATCTTTTCAACATATGTCTTATCATAGGACTCATCTTTTTGTCTTTGGCCTACAAATTTCGTCTGCTGAACTGTCTTTTTCTTAATGGGTCCATAGGTTTGCTCAAATATGGCCTCAACTTCATTCTGACTGATACCTGTTACTCTTTTTATACCTGAATTTTTGACTTCAGTACTAAAGCTAAGACTTCCACCAAAATATTTGGATGTATCAAGATGTGCGAAACTCTTGACCTGTTCCCAGCCCACTGTATATCCTGCACCTTTTGAGCAAAATACAGAACCACTCGGATTATCAGCGTCAAGGTCAGGATCATAAGCATAGGCTTCCAGGACCTCCTCTGCATTATGACAGGGTTCATAGCCTGAAAAAGACAAGGACAATCTGCCCTGACCCTTGCTATAGGTATTGACTTCTGTAGCATAATGCATCATTGTCTTTACAGGTCCATAACCTGTCAATACAGCCTTATTCTCTACAATAAGGGGTTCCTCATGGCGGCCAGACATCCTCTGAATATCTGACATAGCCCTTCCTATAGACTCAGTGGGTAAATCAATGCGAAACCGGTAAACAGGCTCCAACAAAAGTGATTCTGCCTCCATCAGACCTTGTCTAACAGCTCTATAGGTTGCTTCCCTAAAGTCCCCGCCTTCTGTATGCTTAAGATGGGCTTTACCGCCAATGACCGTAATTTTCACATCCGTTATATGAGATCCTGTCAAAACACCCTTGTGGTGCTTTTCTTTCAGATGACTTAGAATCAAACGCTGCCAATTCCTGGCTAGAACATCCTCACTGCATTTCAGTTCATAAGTTATACCACTACCCTTTTCTCCTGCTTCCAACATTAGGTGGACTTCAGCATAATGTCTTAAGGGTTCAAAATGCCCGATTCCAATAACTTTATCTTTAATTGTTTCCTTGTAAACAAGACTTCCAGCATCAAAGTCTACATCAACTCCATATCGGTCTTTTATGATACTCTTTAATATTTCAAGCTCAACTTCACCCATGACCTGAACATGAATTTCTCCAAACTTCTTGTTCCAGACTACATTGAGATGGGGCTCCTCTTCCTCCAGCTCATAAAGATAATTAAGCATCTCATGTGTATTGACAGAATCCGGCATGTTTATTTTATAATTAAGAACCGGGCTGAGAACCGGTTCAGTAATAGAGTCTTCAAAGCCAAGACCTTCTCCGATCTTTGCCATTGATAAGCCGGTTAAGGCGCAGATACTGCCTGCTTCCACTTCCTGGGCACCAGTCCACTGCTTACCTGAATAGATTCTTATTTCATTAACCTTTTCCTCCCATGCCTCCAAGGTCTTCCCAACCAGCACATCCTTAACCTTGAGCCTGCCTCCACTTACTTTTACATGGGTCAAACGGTTTCCTTTTTCATCCCTTGTCACATTAAAGACTCTGGCCCCAAAGTCTTTTGGATAGGTCTTTTTATTACTCAGGTTAACAATACCCTTAAGCAAGTCATCAACACCCTTGTCTTTTAGGGCAGAACCAAAATATACCGGAAAAAACTGTCTTGAATGAAAAACCGGCTTCAGGTCTCTGAATGTCAAAGTCCCTTCTAGCAGGAACTTATCCATAAGTTTTTCATCAATCGAGGCAAGATCCTCTTCAATGACTTCCGTCTGAATATCTGACGAAAAATCGATACAGTCTCTGTGAAGATCTTTTTGGAGACCCGACAAAAGGTCTTGTCTATTGGTTCCAACCTGATCCATTTTATTGATAAAAATAAAAGTTGGAATGCTATAGCGTTCCAACAGTTTCCATAAGGTGGCTGTATGACCCTGAACGCCATCTGCTCCGTTAATTAATAAGACAGCATAGTCCAGAACCTGGAGTGTCCTTTCCATCTCAGAGGAAAAATCAACATGTCCAGGGGTATCCAGAAGGGTTACATGGATATCCTCCAGATCAAAAACTGCCTGTTTGGAGAAGATAGTGATCCCTCTTGCTTTTTCAAGATCATAGGTATCCAGATATGTATCTTTATGATCAACTCTACCCATTTTTCGAATACTGCCTGTACGGTAGAGTATGTTTTCTGATAAGGTTGTCTTTCCGGCATCGACATGTGCCAGAATACCAATGGTTATTTTCTTACTCATTATTCAATCCAATCTATTTAAACTCCCTATATTATAACACAGGAAAAAGTCTAATTCACCTTCTTCAATCCGGTTTAACTTACATTCAAACAGTCTATCGATTAGCCGGTAATAAGAACCATGGCTACAAAGGCTACAATACTTAGTACCGTACTTATAACGATACCGTTATTAACCACTATTGCATTTTCCTCAGAAGAGTACTCACTGACAAAGATTGCCAGCGTAAACGGAGGTGGCAGGATCAAGTAGGTGAAATAGGCTAAATTAAAGATATGACTGGTCTCATAAATGCTGTCGATAATCAAAAATTTAATACTTAAGCCAAGCCCCAGTGTAACCAGGATACGGAGCACAACAAAATACACCGCTTTTCTAACATGGTTCACATCAAGTTTTATCCCTGCTCCGATGACAATAAGGATGATTGGAGTCGTCATGGCTGAGACACTATCTATGGTGGCCAGTATACCGCTATAAAGAACAGATCCGCCTATAAGCCCATCAACTTGTAGAACATTAAAAACAAGACCCAGGATGATGGCTATGATCATGGGGGATTTAATGAAACTAACCAGTGTCCCAAAATCAAAGGGTTGGTTATTAAGCTCTTGTTTAATGAGGGTAATATAAACAAACCAAATAAAGAACTCATTACCAATACCCAATATGGATAGTTCTCCAAGCTGTTCAATACCATAAACACCTTCAAAAAGAGGTATTCCCAGAAGCCCGAAAGCATACCCCGTTACAAAGAAAGGCAATACAATCGATTTTAGAGTCACCCTGTTTACGATTTTCCCAAATAAGAAGAATAATCCCATCATCAAGAAGGTAATTCCACTCAGCAAAAAGTAATCCGATTTAAGTTCCATATTTTTGAAAGTGATAAAGAGAATCATGGGAAGGGCTATTTTTATGATTCCCAGTTTCATCTGATGTATCGTTATATCTGAAACCAATTTTTTATGCTCAAATATCTTTCCAAGAACAATAAAGAGAAATATAGGTATGATTTTGACCACTGCGCTGTCCATAAAATTCCTTTCCTGAAGCTAGTTTGATGGTTATACTCCTTAGATTATCCCTAAATGCTTACACAAGGTCAAGAAAAATGAGAGAAAAGACAGCATTTTAACTTCTTATTGTGATTATCTTACATTTTTTAAGTCATTTTTTTGTTTTATATTCCTTACCTCACTTTACATTCTTGTGTATTTGCATAATTTTACCAGGCTAATTTTATGCAAATTATCAAATTGATAGAAAAAAAACAATCACTTGTCTATCTATTGACCAATGTAATGACATAGAGTATGATAAGGATGTAAACAAAATATATGACCTGTAAAGGAGAATAGGTTATGATTATTAAGAACATTAAAGATGTTGATGGATTTTTTAAGACAGTAGACAAATGCAAAGGCCGTGTTGAGCTTCTTACAAAGCAAGGCGACAGACTGAACCTTAAATCCAAATTATCACAGTATGTGTCTTTAACCGGAATGTTTAGTGATCCAACTATTGAAGAAATCGAATTGTTAGTATCTGAACCGGAAGACACCGTATTACTTCTTGAATACCTTGTAAGAGGTTAGTTTTTCAGCCTGAAAATGCTGTTTCCAACGAAATGATGAGTTTTATATATACAAAAGAGCATTTGCTGAATCATCAGCCTATGCTCTTTTTAAATGTTTCAACTTCTTCTTCAGTAGGCAAGGAACTTTGGGCTCCCTTACGGCTGACCGTTAAGGCACCAACCATCATGCCATAGTCCAAAGCCTCTTCTGTAGACCATCCCATGGCCAGCCTTGATAAGAAACCACCAATAAAACTGTCTCCGGCTGCAGTTGTATCAACAGCATGGACTTTATAGGCCTTGGAATGAATTACCTGCCCCTCTTTGGATTGATAAACAGCCCCTTGTCCACCTAAAGTCACAATAACCTCTTTTAGACCACAGTCAAAAAAATATTTCATCCCTGCATCAAGTTCATTGGCTAACCCAGGATCCTTGCCTGTAAGGGCCTTAAACTCAGTCTCATTGGGAATGATCATATCAAGGTTACTTAAGAGTTCTTTAGACAAAGGTCCGGCAGGTGCAGGATTTAGAATTCTGGTTACACCCTTTTGTCCGGCTCGTATCATTATATGGTCAATGGCATCTATGGGAATTTCCATCTGACACAAAATCATATCAACAGATTCCAAGACTTCATCACTGACCATATGGTGGCTCACCATAGAATTAGCCCCTGGAATAACAACGATTGAATTATCTCCATCTGCTGAAACCATAATGAAGGCAAGACCGGAGCTTTGTCCTTCCAAGGCTTTTACCCCTTGGGTTTGGACACCTTGATTGGCTAGATTATCCACCAGGATTTTACCGTAAGCATCTTGACCGACTCTTCCTACCATTGCGACCTGTCCACCCAGCTTACTGATTGCAAGGGCCTGATTGGCACCTTTACCACCAGGTATCATATCCATACCATGTCCCAAAATTGTTTCTCCAGTCTTTGGTATATGATCCACCTGGGTCACCAAATCCATATTCAAGCTTCCTAATACAAGAATTTTCTTCATATTCATCACCTGCCTTTATCTAGTGAACCGGGTATCTATACTGGATCTCTGCGTCCAAAAGTCTCTGAAAGTGCTTCTTCTTATACCTGACATCCTTAATATCAAAAAGCCAGGCCGAAAACATTTCCCAGAGCATCACCCAACCGCCAATGAACAAACCTTCCACCAGAACCCCTGTGATAAGGGACCTTTCAATATGGTCCCCAAAATAGGCACCGCTCATCAAAAGGACACTGCCTAAGAGGGCAAAACTTATGATCCGCTTTAAGATTCCATTCCTCTGAAAATTCAGCCTTCGAATCTGATATTGAAAGAAGTTATAGATGCCTGTAATTGACCGTTTCTCCCTGCTCTCATTAACGGTCTGATTAAGTATATAGAATTTAATGACAATTTCATATTTCAGGGGTATCTCAAAGGAACACTGTAAAAGATATTCCATGAGATCCTCATCCAGGTCCCTATTGATAAAGGGAGAAAAATCCCACTCGCTGTAAGCATCACGATAGTCTTCCAGCTGGACATCTAATATGAATTTGCCCCTTTCCTCATCAAATTGATAGAGTTTTTTTAGTTCTTTTGTCTTCATAAACCTTCACGCTTTCATTTATGTAACACTCCGAAGGGTTGTCCCACTATTCTCTATTCTATCATAAAAAGACTTCATAATCTTCTCATAAAGTTTGGGTCCTTCAATAAGATCTTCCACTTGATACTCAAGACTGGGGTTATCATTGACCTCAATGACGTAGACCTCTTGACCCGAGCTTTTTAAATCAACCCCATACAATCCGTCTCCAATGGTCTTCACAGCCCTTAAAGCTGTGTTTATGACTCCTTCAGGTATCGATTCTATAGGGAGCACTTCATAATCCCCTTCCAAAAAACCACTGTGATCCTCCTGCCAATTGACAATCTGCCAATGTCCACCGGCCATATAATATTTACAGGCATACAGAGGCTTACCATCTAAAACCCCAATCCGCCAGTCAAAATCAGTCGGAAGAAACTGCTGGGCCAAAATCAATTCAGATTGAGTAAATAGAATATCTAATTTTTCCAGGCACTGTTCCTGGTTAACCACCTTAAAAACACCTGCTGAAAAAGCTGAATCAGGTAGTTTTAAAATAATAGGAAATCCAAGGCTGGCCACTACTTTTTTATAGTCACTCATCTTATTGAGAATCCAGGTCCTAGGCATCTTAACATTGGCATTTCTAAGGGTTTCATAGAGATATATCTTATTGGCACAACGTAGGATTGACCAAGGATCATCAATGACGGCTAAACCTTCCGCATAGGCATACCTGGCAAAATCATAGGTATAATCATTGACATTGGTCGTGGTTCGAATAAATAGCGCATCGAACTCAGGTATCCGGTTATAATCAAGCTTTGTGATATACTCCACATAGAATCCGGTTTTTTCAGCAGCAATCTCAAATGCCTCCAGTGCCTTTCTGTCTGAAGGGGGCAGTTGTTCATCTGGATCAATAAGAATGGCCATATCGTAATCATGACGTTTAAAATTACTTCTGACAAAGCCTTCGTCTTCAAAATACTGAATTGCCTTATCCACCAGCCCATGGGGCATATTCTTCATTGCATCTTCCAGAGATATTAGTTCAATCCCACTAAGGTCCCACTGCTTATTTAGGATAAAATGATAAGAAACAAGGGGTGTCCTGTACAAACGGTTCAAACTATTAATCAGTTTTTGATAGGTCGGATTTTCTGTACGGCCAAAAAAAGAGTTAATGGAAATCATAGCCTGATCATAACCTTTAAAGGTCTTCTGTATCAAGTCATTGATTTCCTGTCCAACACTCTTGATAACCTGATGATTATGAATATCTCTAAGGAAACCGGCACTGGGATATGTCACCTGGTTTCTTGCGAGGCCCAGTAATGATACATAATAGCCTATTGATTGATAGTCATAAGACTGACAGAAGTTAAATACCCGTGTATTTTTTGTCCGGTAAAAGGCCTGATTTTCAAAATATTCATTAGCCCTTATATGCTTGACCGTATCCATCTGATCAAAAAAATCCGTATCATAATCCGTAACCACCACATTTTGGCCATGAAAGTCAATATACATGACCATACGAATGGCATGAGAGTCCTCTTTATAATAGTTGTTGAGTACCTTTTCCTGTTCAAACCCAAAATCTTCATACCACTCAATCAACCTATAATTTGAAGCATCTCCTTCCAGGATCAAGCGCCTACAGGAAAGGACCTTACCGATATCCTTGGCGATTTTAAGCATTTCAAGGCCATAGCCTTTTCCCTGGTAATCCTTCAAGACAGCAATAGACATTATCCTAAGCGCTTCTTTATAGACTCTTAGGGTAAGACTTGCACAAATTTTATGATCATCAGACTCCTTTACACATAATATTTGTTTGTCACTTGATATGGTCCGATTAATACTTTCCTGATTCGACTGTCGATATTCTTCAAAAGCCTCTTTTTCAAGACTGATCAGTCCCTTAAGATCTTCTTTTCTTGCCAAACGAAAACCATAGCCTAAAATGATTTGATTTATGACTTCATTCACTGACCTATTCACCTATGTTTACTTGTAAACAATACTCCTTCTTCTAAACCTACTTCATAATAAAAAAACACTTCATTGGAGCTTTTCATCGTCAACAGCTAATTACAATTACCTACATAACGAAACCAAAAAGTGATCTTGTTTTTTACTATGTATGTTATTTGGCTTCATTATACTCCTTACCCAGACGAAGTCAAGTAAATCTTGGGCAAGGACAAGAGATTTTTATACACGAAAAAAGAACTCCTAAGAGTTCTTTCATCTAAGCTCCCAACCGGATTTGAACCGGTGACCTCATCCTTACCATGGATGCGCTCTACCTACTGAGCCATGGGAGCAATCTGTGTAAAAGGGGGAAGTGGTAACCACTGCCGCCTTTACTATTTTACACGATTATACCTGTTTGTCAAGAAGAATTTTCTCGACTTTTTTCTTGATACGCTGTAGAGCATTATCAATGGATTTTACAGGCTTATCCAGAATACCCGCTACTTCAACATAACCGATTCCATCAATATAAAGCTGGAGGACTTCTTTCTCGAACTTGGACAGTTTATCTGCCAGTTCATGTTCTATGATATGAAGGTTCTCCCGACCAATAAAAAGCTCTTCAGGATTGGAAATCCGGCCTGAAGGGACTGAATCAATAAGCTCTGGACGGTCATCTTCATCCTGATAGGAGGGTTTGTTCAAAGACACATAGGAGTTAAGGGGCATATGCTTCTGTCTTGTTGAAGCCTTTACGGCCGTAATCATCTGCCTGGTAACACATAAATCAGCAAAAGAATAGAAACTGGCTTCTTTATTCGGATTATAATCCCGAATGGCTTTGAATAGACCAATCATTCCTTCCTGTACAATATCATCTTTACCTGCTCCCATCAAAAAATAGGATTGGGATTTTTTTTCGACTAAAAGCTTATACTTCCTCATCAAAAAGTCAAGAGCATAGTCATTTTTATCATGGATGAGCTCAAGAAGCTGCTCATCCTCTAACAAGTGGAATTCATCAAAATTCACTTTATTTTTCAAAGGCGTACTCCTCATCTATAATCAAGGTTTATCTTTTTGTAAATTATAGTATATCAAAAATCATGGATGAAGTAAATGCTGAGACAATATGACTCAGCATTTTAAAGGTCAGATTCATTTAGAATTCTCTTTGACGAAGGGCTTCATACATAAGGACTCCACAGGCAACCGATGCATTGAGGGAAGTAATATCACCTTTCATAGGAATCTTAGCAATAAAGTCGCATTTTTCCTTAACAAGCTTTGATAAACCGCTGCCTTCTCCACCAATAACCAAACCAAGGGCACCTTTTAGGTCTACCTTGTACATCACATCTCCATCCATATCAGCTCCCGCTATCCAAAGACCTTCTTTCTTAAGGTCTTCAATAGTTTGGGATATATTGGTCACCTTGGCAACCGGCGTATACTCCAGGGCTCCGGCACTGGTCTTAACAACGGTTTCAGTAAGGCCACATGCTCTTCGTTTAGGGATAATAATACCATGAACGCCGGAAATATTGGCTGTCCGAATAATCGCGCCCAGATTATGTGGATCTTCAATCCCATCCAAGATAACTACAAATGGAGGTTCATCCTTATCTTTTGCCTTCTGAAGAATATCTTCAACACTGACATAATCATAAGCGGCCACATATCCAATGACCCCTTGATGATGGCCGCCCTGAGACCGTTTTTCCATATTCTCCTTTGTTTCAAAACGAACAACAATACCTTTTTTACGTGCTTTGGCAACAATGGCTTTCATAGGACCTTCATTACCTAAATTCTCCTGTATAAACAATTTGTCAAAAGATCTGTCTGCCTTTAAAGCTTCATTTACTGCGTTTCTTCCTTCAATTATAAGGGAGTTTTCATTGTGATCCATATGCTTCCTTTCCCTGTTCCAGACAGTTTGAGCATGAATTTATATTAACTTTCTTTTTTCTAACCATGGCAAAATCCGCTCATGCTTAGGTAATATCATAATTTCATCTTTGGTAAATGCCTTCAGAAAAATCATTGTTCCTCCATAGGCCATCATACCAATGATAATACTGACTCCTGTTCCCAGGATGTTGCTGTTTAAGAACTTATGCACAAGTTCATAGGTAAAATAAACAATTATCCCCATAATCCCCGAAGCTATCAAAGGTTTCAGGTAAGCATGTGTAAAAGACTGTGTAAAATGAGTCAGCTTTCTGATTATAACATAGCATGTCAAGGCTATGAACATATAATATCCAAGGGTACCGATAATCGCGCCAAATCCACCGATTGAAGACCTTATGGTTAGTATATTTATTAGGGTTTTCGTAATAGCCGCTCCGGCAACGACAAGTAAGGCAAGGTAATACTTACCCAGTCCCTGTAGAATCCCTATCAACGACTGACTAAGAATCATAAAAACAAGGCATAGAGCGTAACCTTGAAGATACAAGGTCCCTTCCCTGTCTCCAAAAATCATTTGAAGCAAGGGACCTGCCAATACAAAGATGCCCATAGCAGCCGGTATGGACAGCTTGGCTCCAATTTCAGTTGCTTCCCGGATTTTAGCCTTTAGCTCTTCTCCATCTTTCTTCGCATTGGCAGCTGAAATAGACGGTACAATACTGATAATCAAAGAGAGGCTGATTACAAGCGGAACATTTACAATTGCCTGTACCTGACCTAAAACCCCTATTGTATAAGTACCTATACTGACAATCTTGGAGTCTATAATCACTTTCACCCCATCAACAAACATGGGGTTGGATAGAATCAGAGGTAAGGTTGAACTGTCAATAAATGTCATAATGGAATATGACGCACTGGCTATAGTAACAGGAACCGCCAAATATGCAATTTTCTTGGCGATTTTCTTCCTTGAATACTTGACCTCCTTATCGTTAGCCTCTATGTGGGCCTTTATAGCTTTTCTTTTGCCCATATATACTAAACTTAAATAAAGAGCGGATAGAAATAGACCACCCGTAACACCAAGAGCAGCTCCTCCTATTTGTTGTGGCAGGGTATAACCCATTCGCTGAAAATACACAACCAAAGATATACCGATCAGAACCTTAAAGGTGTTCTCAATAACTTGTGAAACACCTGATGGAACCATTTCCTGCATCCCCTGAAGGTAACCTCGAATAGCTCCTGCAATACCGATAAACAGGGGAGCAAGCCCTAATCCTGCAATGGCATATACAGAACCATCCCAATTAAAGATTTCTACAATTTCATATCTGAAAATCAAGAATAAGGCAGATACAATCAAGCCCATTGTAACAGTAATCATAAAAGAAATTCGAAAGGTTTGATGGGCCTTATTATATTCTTTTTTTGCTAATTCTTCTGCAACCAATTTAGCCACTGAGTTTGGTATTCCCATTAAGGCTGCCGCTGTCAAAATACTGTAAATTGGATATACAGCTTGATAATATCCAATCCCAGCAGTTCCGGTTAAGACCTTTAAGGGTATCTTATAAAAGGCACTGATGACCTTGGCGATAATCCCGGCAAGGGATAAGATCAAGGCACTTCGAATAAAAGTCTGTGTTTGTTTAGTCATGTTTTATCCCCTCAGTTACACATTCTACCAAGCGTTCATATTGCCTGTCCAAAAGAAGGTAGCCTAATAGACATTCAAAAGCCGTTGCCATCTGATAATCTTTTTTTGTGGCATTTTTGGGCACTGACTGACTTTTGGCGTTTCTTCCCCATTTAACAATACGAAGTTCCTCATCATTAAGGATTGGTGTGATTCGGTCCAGTATGGCCGCCTGCTCAGACGCCTTCACATAAGACTTGGTTTCCCTGTGAAACTGATTCACTGAACGGTTTCCTTTACTTACCAAATAAAATTTGACTAGAAAGTCATAGACGGAATCACCAACATAAGCAAGAGAAAGCGGACTGTAAGTACGAACGTCCACTTCCTCCATATGCATTTTTTCTCTAAATTCATCAAAAAACTTTTCCATATGTTTGATCTTGATTAGACTCTGGAGTAGAGGACACCTTCTCTTGTATCTTTAAGAACAATACCTCTGGCCAGTAAATCATCACGGATTTTGTCAGAAGTTGCAAAATCCTTGTTTTTTCTGGCTTCCTGACGTTTGGCAATTAATGCTTCAATCTCAGAGTCCAACAATACTTCCTCTTTCTTATAGACTACTCCAAGTATATCACAAAGTTTGATAAACAAATCATTAAAATTCTTTAAAAGGACTGGATTGGAGCTAGAGTCGAAGTTGAGGTTGATATACTTGACCATATCAAAAATAGTTGCTATACCTGCTGATGTATTAAAATCATCATCCATTCCCTCTTCAAAGGCCAGTCTGAATCCATCCATAATCTTAGCTTCTTCAGTTGATAAACTGCCATCAGCCAAGTTGCCTTCATACCCTTCAAGTAAGCCGGACAATTTCTCATAGCCTGTCTTAATACGGTCCAAGCTCTTCGTCGCTGAGTCCATAAGACTTCTGGAGAAGTTTATGGGACTTCTATAATGAGCATTCAATAAGAAAAATCGGATTACCTCATAAGGTATTTCATCTGCGATTTCTCTAACGGTAAAAAAGTTCCCCAAGGATTTACTCATTTTTTGATTATCCACATTAATAAAACCGTTGTGCATCCAGTACTTGGCAAAATCTACACCATTGGAGCATTCACTTTGAGCGATTTCATTTTCATGGTGGGGGAATATAAGGTCAGTACCACCGGCGTGAATATCAATGCGTGGTCCCAAATATTTTTTGGCCATGACTGAACACTCAATATGCCAGCCAGGTCTTCCTTGACTCCATGGTGATTCCCAAGCAGGTTCACCTTCTTTTTTAGGCTTCCAAAGAACAAAATCTGAAGGGTTACGCTTGCCTTCTTCGACCGCAATACGCTTTCCTGCTTCCAAGTCATCAATATTTTTTCCTGATAATTTACCATAAGCCTCAAAGGACTTTGATTCAAAGTAAACGGTACCATCCACTTCATAGGCATGACCCTTTTGAATCAGGTCTCCAATCATAGCGACAATATCTTCAACTTCCTCGGTAGCCTTTGGATTGTATGTTGCCTGAGATACGCCTAAGCCTTTAGCATCGGTTTCGACTTCGCCAATATATTTTGCAGCTACCTCTTCCGTTGAAATACCTTCTTCTATGGCACGCTTGATGATCTTATCATCGATATCCGTATAGTTTTGAACATAGGTTACATCATAACCGCGATATTCAAAATAACGTCTAACCACATCAAATATGACAAAGGGTCTTGCGTTGCCAATATGCATAAAATTATAGACCGTTGGACCACAAACATACATTTTTACTTTACCCGGTTCAACAGGTATAAATTCTTCCTTTTGTCTGGTCATTGTATTATATAATCTAATCATCGAGTACATTCCTCTCTTCCATTTGGCAAGCATGATCCTTATCTGGATTGTCCGGACAAAGGCCACATCTTTCCTTGCTTCTTTCTCTAAGTTTTTCTTTGGTTAAAGCCCCTTCATTTTTTTCAAGAGCTTCCAATCGAAGGGTCAATTTACACAATTCCATACGAACAGGGTCTGGCAAGTGAGTCTGATCCAGAAGTGACTGTGGATGAACTTTTTCATTCTTCCGCTTAACTACCCTTCCCGGAATACCGACAACTGTAGAGTTTGGAGGTATTTCCCTAAGAACTACTGATCCAGCCCCAATTTTGGAATCATCACCTACTGTAAAGGAACCAAGCACCTTGGCACCCGCGCTGATCATCACATTATCACCAATAGTAGGGTGACGCTTGCCATGTTCCTTACCGGTACCGCCAAGTGTAACCCCTTGATAAATAGTACAGTTGTCACCAATTTCTGCAGTTTCACCAATGACAACACCATGTCCATGGTCAATAAAAAGACCTTTACCTATAGTAGCTCCTGGATGTATTTCAATGCCGGTTTTCTTAGCCGCCCTTTGGGAAATCCATCTTGCAACAAAATAACGTTTTTTCACAAAAAACCAATGGGCCAAACGGTATCTCAAAATTGCATGAAAACTTGGATACAGGAAAACTTCCATAGTCGTTTTAATGGCCGGGTCTCTGTCTCTAATGACATCAATTTCTTCTTTTACGAAACTAATTAGATTCATCATATAATCTTCCTTCCTTATGAATCGTTCACTTTCATATTCAATAAAAAAACGCCTCCTGCAAAGAGACGTATATACGCGGTTCCACTCTATTTGAAGATAAACATCTTCCACTCAGTCTATGATAACGGATAGGGTCCGGCAATGGCTACTTAATTCACCACAGCAGCTCATGGATGCACTTCAGTCAATCATTCGTTAGGCAACTTACACCACATCGTTGCCCTCTCTGTAACTTCAAAAGGACTTACTCTTCCAATCTAAGCTATTGTAATATTATCCTTACTATATAATAAGTAAAGAAAAATGTCAACAGACTTACTATCGGCATGTAACGGGTTCTAAGATGAATAACGATGGAGTAAATCCAGCAACAATTGAATGAACTTTTCATTATCAGCTTTGACAGCTACATAAACATTGGGGTCTTTGCCTGATATCCTATATTTGTCAACCAAGGTCATGCCTCTGGCCTTTCCCTGATCACAGACTACATCTACATAGTAGTGTTCCAATTCCAGGATTGTTGGATCCAAAAGGTAGGATAGGGCCAGGGGATCATGCATGATTGCCCCCTTCTTGTTAAAAGGGCTTTCCTTATCCATCAGATAGGTATTAAGGTCTGACAAGAGGTCTGCAACTGGGTTTCCTATTGATTTAAAGGCCTTATTCTGGTCTCTGGTAACCACCGTTGGTACGGTTACATCCAATCCAACTAAAACGATAGGTATTCCACTGTCAAAGACGATCTTTGCAGCCTCAGGATCAGCATAGATATTGTATTCAGCTGCTGGAGTCACATTTCCAACTTCCATAACACCACCCATAGCCACAATGGAATGCAGCTTACCGGTAATATCCGGATACTTTTCAATAAGCCGGCCGGTATCTGTCATAGGACCGATGGTTACTAACCTCAGCTCTCCTGGAATCTCGCAAGCAGTCCTATAAATAAAATCCACACCTGACTCATTGGCAAAGGGAATGTCAGACACTGGCAAGTCAAGGCTTCCCATACCATTTTCACCATGAATATGCGCCGCTGTAACCAAATCTCTTACCAAGGGCTTTTCCTCACCAAGATAAACCGGCACATCCTGACGTCCACAAATTTTAACAATATTTCTGACATTGTTGGCGGTATGGTGTCTTTCAACATTTCCAGCCACCGCAACGATCCCTTTTAGGTCCAGTTTTTCACTGGCCAGGCTCATAACGATGGCTGTTGTATCATCAACTCCTGGATCTGTGTCCAGGATTATGGGTATCTTTTTCATCTTATCCCCTATCTAATACAAAGGCGTCTTCAAGCATCTATTCATTCCAAAGGAAACTGTCACCATAAGTTTTCTCAAGAAATTGGCGGATTTTTGTCCCTGAAGAATATTTAAGAATTGTATCCAATTGATCTTCCCAAAACTTTTTCTCCATAGAATTAACTTCCCATCTGACTTTGGGTATATTCTTGTAGTGAACAACCAATTCATCAATCCCCATTGCTACAAAAATCGGAATAAGTAGTTCATTGCTGCAAAGACGTCCGGTAAAAGTAATCTGGGTACCTTCCCTATGGGAAGCACGAACCATAGATCTTAGTATACGTAAAAAACCTGGATGCAGGAAATCATAGTATTCAAAAACATCATCATTTCTTCTGTCAGTAGCCGTCACATATTGTAGCATGTCGTCAATGTCCACATATATGAAGTCCACTTCCTGGGCAAAGAAATTCGTGATAATAGCCACTGATGGCATCTCAAGAATAACTCCAAAACGAATATCTCGCTTAAAAGGAAATCCTTTATCAGAAAGTTCAAGCATGGCTTCCTCAATTAAAACCTTGATATCCAGAGTTTCGTCAATTGATGAAACCATAGGAACAGCAAAGCTGACATCATAGGTCGCAGATACTCTTAATATAGCCTTGATTTGGTTTAAGAGGATCTCCCGATTAGCTAGCGCAATCCTGGTTGAGAAAAAACCAAGATCGGGATTGCTTTGATCTGGTATATGAATATATGGAATATCACTCTGCCCATGACAATCAAAGGTTCTAAAGCATATGGTTTTGCCATTTGCTTTTTCGGCTGCCTGCAAATAGGCTTGGTACTGGGACTCTTCTGAAGGCATGTCTGATATACCGATAAACATATGCTCGGTCCTATATATCCCTACCTGATCACATCCAAGACTAATACTTGCTGAAACTTCCTCAGCTTTAGAGACAATTGAATTAATATTAATGACATGATTATCTTTGGTTATGGTTCTCTCATTAATATAGGTGTCGTAGATCTTATCCAGTTCTTCTTCTTTATTTTGCTTGTTCTTAAAGGATTCCAAGGTTTCTGCGTCTGGGTTAACAATAATCTCACCCTTGTTCCCGTCTACCATCAAAAGGTCACCATCATTGATTTCATTCATGACACCTTTTACGCCGATGACACATGGAATTTTCCAGTTCTTGGCCAACATAACTCCATGATTCAACTTGGATGAATCACCAATAATTATGGCAGCCACCTTATCCTTTTCCAGCTCCATTGTATCTGAGCTGTGAATTTCATCTGCAACCAGAACCAGGGCTTCATCTCCAAGTTCAAAAGGCTGGACATCAGCATTCATCAGCTGTTTAATAATACCTTCGGTAATATTCTTAATATATTCAGCCTTTTTTCTAAGAAAAGCATCGTCCATACGTTTAAAAATAGACTCATACTTGCCTTTTACTTCATTAAGGACGAATTCAGCATTAATTCCCTTGTCACGGATTTGCTTTTTGACACCACCAATAACCACTGAATCCCTTAGGATATTCAAGTGGTTCTTGTGGATCGCCGCCTCTTCTTCTCCAAGAATGTTCAGCGTTTTCTTATAAGTCTTCTCCAGTTGTTCAGTATACTGATATACTGCATCGGTTAACCGGGTAATCTCGTCTTCAACATTGACAATTTCACGCCGGGTAACCTCGATCTTTTTTTCTTTTTTGAGTATGGCTTTCGCCACGATCAATCCTTCTGATACGCCTATACCACGAATCATTAGAACACCTCATATTCTATTCTAATCAAGAGTTCCACCTAAATATACATAGAAATCTCTCGCATAACCTCGTAAATTCGAGTCCGGATAATTATCCAAAACAAACTTAAACTGTTCAAGCGCATCATCGATACGCTCAACAAACTGATAACATCTGCCTAGATAATAATGGGCATTGTCAGCCAAAGTATCATCAGCTATGTATTTCGCCGCTATCTCCAGTTTATCAATACCAGTGTCATAATCTCTGGAATCGTAAGCGAACTTACCTTCATTATAGGCTAATGCACCTGCTTCAATATAAACGATATCCACCAGTTGCTCATATAGACCATTAAGAATACCATCTGTAGAATCCGTAATATCGATAGTCTCAAGATATGAAGCGGCATCGTAAACATCACCTTCCAAATAGGATGTCATTGTTAACATTAACTTCTGAACTTTTGAATCTTTTGATGATAATTGTTCATTTTCTGTAATTGCATTTCTCAGATCCAGTTCAAGCTTTCTTATAGCAGCCTGGTTCTCATCATCTAAAAGTTCAAGTTCCTCTACTCTGCCGTTGATTGTTTCAATCTGCTCGTTTCTTGTTTCGATTTCTGCATCCTTCAAATCAATTCTATCAGGCATATATAAGAAATAAATGAGAGCAGCTCCAACAGCAAGTCCAAAAACGACACCTAAAAACTGTTGAACGGACTGGTTAATAACAACCTGTCTTCTGGCCCTGTGTCTTTCTTTCTTCACTTCCTCTTCAGGTGATATCATAACACTTTCTTCACCTGAATCACTAACTTCTTCAAAATACTTATTGGCAATATAATTGCTCTTGTCGATAGCCAAGGCTTTAACCAGCTCTTTTTTGGCTTTAAGAAGTTCTCCATCCTTAATATAGACCAAGGCCAATAGACAATATGCCTTCACAAAATTTGGTGTGAGAGACAGAATTTTCTTCAATTGAATAATAGCCAGGTCTCCAGACCCCTGTTCAATATAAGACAAGGCCTGATTATACTTCTTTATTGAAGAGTTAAGCTTCTCCAAATTATGTGTGTTTTCCTGGATTCTCGCCAGATAATCGTTGGCAAGATTATTGCTTGGTTGAATATTCTGACTGACAACCCATTGTTTGAGTGCCAAGACAGCTTCTCCAATTTCAAAATAAACCAGACCCAAAAGGTTTCTGGCGTCAATATTTTCTTTATCGTATTTAATACTGCGAGTCAAAATCTCAATAGCGCCGGATAAATCCCTAGCCTTAGCTTTTTGTAAACCTTCATTATAGAAGAGTTTGGACATAGCCTTAACCTTATCCAAAGCGCTTGCAGTAATGCTACAATGAGAACAAAAATTATGTTTATCAAGTTCATTATTGCATCTTGCGCAAGTTCCAGCCATTATATTTCCCCTCTACTCTTCTTCTTTCATTTCTTTCATCATATCGCCCAGAATGTCTACTATATCTTTTGTTTCATAGGCGTAAATAGCTTCTTCAGCTTCCTCTATTTCCAAACAGGGCTTGAATTTCTTTAATTCATCTTCAAAATTTATCATTATGATCCTCCTAAGGTTATTTGTCTGATTTCACTAATTAGATATAAGGAACCGGAGCAAACCAAAGTTCCTTCACTATATCCATAATTCTTCAAAAACCACTCAAGGTCTTCTACTACATGTACTTCTTCATAATAACGTCTTAATTCCCTTGCAATATATTCCTTTGGTATTGATTTTTGTATGGTTATATCAACGACATAATATCTCTTAAATCGATTTGCTTCCCCAATAATTTGGAGGACTTCAGCTACATTTTTGCCTTCTTTCATACCAATCAATAAATCTGGTTTCTGATTTGGCATGACTTGATCAATACTTTGCAAGAGATTCATTATCCCTAATTCATTATGGGCACCATCAATGATAAGATGGTTACTAATCTGTTCAAATCTTCCTGGCCAATGAAAAGCTTCTAGCCCAAGGCGAATACTCGCCTCATCAATTGGCAGTATATCCCTCATTGCTTCAATGGCTGTCAAGGCAGTTGCCGCATTATTAACTTGATAACCAGCAGATACGTTCAATCGTAGCTTCTCATAATAATAATACTTGTTATGGAGGGAAAAATCAATCCCACTTAAGGTCTGTTCATGGATTTTTAAAATATTTGGCAAAACTTTGTAATATTTGTTCTTGGTTTGTCTTACTCTTTCATCAATGACAGCTTCAGCTTCTTGATTGTCATTACATAAAACTACACGGGCACCCTCTTGAATAATTCCGGCTTTTTCCAGGGCAATATCACTAATTGACTCACCCAGTATATCCTGGTGATCCAAACCAATAGGTGTCAAGACACACAGATCTTTTCTTGGCATTGCGTTGGTTGTATCCAACCGTCCTCCAATACCGACTTCCACAATGATAATATCAGGTTTCTCAACTGCAAAACAGTACAAGCCAATAGCAAAGAGCCACTCGAAGAAGGTTGGTTCCACCCCCACTTGTCCAAGCTTATCAGCAATAGCCTTAACTGCCTCATATGCTATTGCAAAAAGACTTTCACTTACATTCTGATTATTGAATTGAACCCGCTCATTTACCTGATGAATATGAGGAGATGTAAAGAGACCTACTCGATATCCCTGGGCTTTGTAAATCTCTGAAAGCATAGCACTAACAGACCCTTTACCGTTGGTTCCGGTTACATGGATTATTTTTGCAGAATTAAAAAGATCAACTAAGTTAACATAACTTTCAAGACCTTCCATCATAAGCTTAATATTGCTTAGACCGACTTTTTTTCCAAATAAAGGGATAGAATATATCTCAGTTTCAATATGTGTAATTTTTTCTGACTTCATGTGTAATGTCCTATTTCCCTGGTATGATATGGTACTAGACCAAACTGACTATAGCCATATTAAATATACTATTAATACAGGTTTTTGACAAGGAAAGTCAAGAGTATTTAGTCTTGTTCACAATTTGTTAACATTTGTAACGGCTTCCTGCCAAATAAATCTTCTATGATGAACTCAGAAGGAAACTTATAAGCAGAAAGGAGCTTAACCTATGGATGACAAATACAATAATATAGATCCAATTTATCAACCAGATGAATCTGATTTTGATAATATACAAGTCTCCGAACAGGATGAGACAAGTACCAGTTACCGTCAGTATAAACCGGTTCACACTTATGAACCGGAAGATAAGGAGGAAAATTATGGTCAATATAGTGAAACAGACAGCTCAAACTGGGCTGAAGCAAGCGAAGATACCTACTCAGATGGATTTTCTTCCTACTCTAATCAACCGGAAAAGCCAAAGAAAAAGTTTCGATTCTTTCGTTTTGTTGCTGTGTTTATTATATTTGTATTCCTTGGTGGTATCGTTTTTGGTGCCGGATACACAACTGCAATTTATCTTGGAAGCCAATTGACACCAGATCTGGTCAAAGAAGATGAACAGACCCTGTCTTTTGACGTTAATCAAATAGAAAATATCGTTTCGACAACAACCAGCGAGGAAATAGGAAATACTATTGTGACTATCGCTGAAACAGCAGGGCCCTCGGTTGTAACCGTCACCTCAACCATTCAGTATAACTATAATTCTTTTTTCGGTAATCAGATACAGGAAACTCAAGGAACAGGCTCAGGTGTCATCTATAAAATTACAGATGATAATCTTCTCATTATTACCAACCACCACGTTATTGAAAACGCCTCTGATGTTGAAGTTACCATGCATGACGGAATCAGCGTCAATGCTTCCATCGTAGGATACGATTCAAAAATGGATTTAGCGGTATTGTCAATCCCTCTTCTAGCGCTGGATCAAGCAGGATCAGGTGACATTACAGTTGCAACTTTTGGTGATTCTGAAAATTTAAAAGTCGGTGAAACAGCTGTTGCTATTGGTAACCCTCTAGGTAAAGAGTTCTCCTCTACAGTCACTGCTGGAGTCATAAGCGCTGTTAACCGTCAACTTACCATTGACGGAACTGATCTAACCCTACTGCAAACAGATGCAGCAATTAATCCTGGTAACAGTGGAGGCGCTCTTGTAGACAGCAGGGGCGAAGTCATCGGAATCAACACAGCTAAATATGTAGACGAAAGCGTTGAAGGTATGGGCTTTTCTATCCCCATTCATTTAGCACTTCCAATAATCGAAGACATTATCGAATCTGGCACAGGATCTGATATTGCCTATGAAATAAATGGTGATAAACCCTTCCTGGGTGTTCGAATATCAGATATAAATGATGATATCTATAATGAAACTCAGATGCCCTTTGGCGTCTATATCGTAGAAGTATATGAAAATAGCGCTGCTGAAACCGCAGGCATTCAAGCGGGTGACGTTCTTTACTCACTGGATGGACAACGTTTGATGAATTCAGAGGATTTATTTGATGCCTTATCAACAAAATCCGTTGGCGACTCCATCAAAATCAGCCTATCAAGAGGAAGTGAAAACGTTCACATAACAGCTGTCTTAACCAAATACAGTGACGTTGTAACCGATTAGTATCTAATGCCTTGAATAGCTAAAGCATTATTACTAGGCATTTACCAACTTATTTATATATCCAAACAATAAAGCATGCACCCATTGGGTGCATGCTTTTGAGCTATTATATATTAGGAGGAGTACTCATGAAATTCTAAATTTCAGGTTCAATTAGACCAAAGGCTCCATTTTTTCTCTTATAAACAACATTCACTTCGTCCGTATCTGCATTTCTGAATACAAAGAAATCATGACCTAGAAGTTCTAGTTCCATACAAGCTTCTTCTGCATCCATTGGTTTCATTGCAAATCGCTTGCTTCGAACAATTCTTAAATGTTCACTGTCATCATCATCAAATTCCAAGTAGTCATTTTGAAAATGACCGGAATGACGGTGTTTGTCAATAATTTTCTTACGGTGTTTCAGTAGCTGTCTTTCTAACTTGTCAACTACTAAATCTATTGCGGCATACATGGTTTCATCGTGTTCCTCAGCACGGATAACACCGCCTTTAATTTGAATTGTAACTTCGATTTTATGAATCTTTTTTTCAACGCTCATGGTAATGTTAGCAGATGTTTCCGGAGTGAAAAACTTCTCTAACTTGTTGATTTTCTGTACCGCTACATCCTTCATAGCCTCTGTTACCTCGATGTTCTTACCTGTTACTGTAAAACGCATAATAACAACTCCTTTCGGATCCATAACCTTAATGTTGGATTTTGTGTCTTGTTATGAATCTTTTGTTTATGATTATTAATTCGATATTTCCATCTTATTTCCTTTTTATTCTTTGAAATTTTTCTGAAAATATCGAAATGTTCACCCTTTATTCACAATATTCAAGGTTTATAATTAAGTTAATTATAACATAATCGCAAGTCTTTGGGTATATTTAGACTATTTTAAGGTTTATTATGGATATCTTCAAGTTCCTCATTGGCTATATCTGAAACGATCTCCTTAGGTAAAGGCTGTCCATGCACCCCAACCAGTCTTCCACTTGGAATTTGTATGATAAGTCCACTGTTTGGCAGGCTGCGAATTAAAAATTGATCATATACATAAGGCCATGTATCTACATTTCCCATAAAAGAGCCAAGGTCATTCCCTACTGCTAAGATCTGACCAAACAATTCTGATCAAACAAAAAAGTAGACCATATTGAATCGCCATACAGCTGTTCCAATATTGACCTACTTTTCTTATGTTATAACTTTGAAATCCTTTCACTTACACTTACTTTTACGAACCTCTTCTACAAACTTGTCTTCATCCAGCGTCTAGTCTACTTTAAAGACTTCAATCTGATGACTGAGCTCCTGGGATAAGTGATTAAGCTTTTCAGCACTGGCTGCTACTTCCTCAATAGCCCTTGTCTGTTCGAGCATGGAGGCATTGACTTCTTGGGTAGCCGCAGCAGTTTCTTCAGATACTGCAGATATATTATTGGTAGAGTTTACCAGTTCGTCTTTTGAAGTATAGAGAGCATCCAATTCCATGGTTACGCTTTCAACTTCCTTGGTTATGCTTTCGACAGAATTAAAAATAGATTGGAAAGCATCATTAACATCTTCAACAGCATCATTTTGTTCGTTGGTTATTTCATTAAGGTCATGCATGACTGCAACGGTTTCCTGACTTTCACTTTGAATAGCCAACACAATTCCTCGAATTTCATCCGTCGCACGACCGGAGTCCTCTGCCAGTTTCCTGATTTCTTCTGCGACAACTGCAAAACCTTTTCCTGCTTCACCTGCTCTTGCAGCCTCAATAGATGCATTCAAGGCCAGCAAATTGGTTTGGTTTGCAATAGATGTGATTGTTGCAATAATTTCACTGATGGCAGAAGTCCTTTTTTCAAGGTTGGCAACGGCCTCTGAAACTTTTGTATTGGATTTCTTAACCACTGCTGATTTATCCTTTAAGGTACCAAGTGCAGACAGCCCTGACTTATTGACATCAATTGCAGATGTTGCCGACGCTTGCATATTATCACTTTTGGTCCTTAGAACTTCGAATTTCTCATTGATAACATGGGCTATACGAGCTCCGTTTTCAGCTTCCTGAGATGTTTCCTGTGTTCCCTTGGATATTTCATCAACTGTTGATGCAACCTGCTCTACAGTAGCATTGGTCTCTTCTGACATAGCCGCCAAATCCGCCGCCGTATGAACCATATCCGCTGATGCAACTTTAGCACCGGATATCAGTTCACTTACATTGTGAACCATTTCATTCAAACCATCTGCCAACAGTTTCGTTTCGTCTTTTGTATTGACCTGAACTCGTACAGTCAGATCACCTTTACTTATTTCTCTAGTTGCATTAACAACTTTAATTATAGGTTTGCTAATGGTTTTACCAACGATGACTGCAATCACAACAGCAACAGCTATAGCGATCAGTGCAATGATTGTCATCAAGCTTAATATAAAACTAAGCACCTGTGACAGTTCATTCTCAGGAATACTTGATCCCAAAATCCAGCCGTTGTTTAAATGGCCATAAGCGGAAAATACAGATTCACCATCATCTCTGACATATGAGGTAATCCCTCTTTCGTTACTGTTCATTTCATCCAAAAGTTCCTGATTATCACCAGTATTAAGAATATTCTGCGGTACACCATCTATCCAGTCCAATCGTGGATGAACAACAAAGTCACCATTATCAGTCATAAGATATAAATAGCCTGTTTCAAATAAAACCAATTCCTGAATACCTTCCTGAATATCACCCATATAGAGGTCCATTCCACAAAGGCCAACTATTTGTCCATCAACCGTCAATGGTATAACATATGAGGTTATGGGACTGCCTGTAGCTGACATATAGGGAGCCGTCCACAAGGAATTCCCTTTTAATGGCTCATTGTACCACTCATGATACTCACCATAATAACCATCTACATCAAGGGAAGCCTGTTGGACAAATCCTTTTCCGTCATTATCATCATACCACCAATAATCCAATTCTCTTCCAAAACGGTCATAATCAAAGTAGACATAGATGCTTCTTGTAATATCAGTATGTCTGTCAAAATTCTGAACTGCCTTTTCAAAATAGGCTTCAAATTCTTTTTCATAGCCTTCATCAGCCAATCGATCCAGATCAACATAGGCTTCTATTTGGGCAGCAAAAGTCTTGGTAGCGTCTTCTACCCGCATAAAAGAAGCATCAATTTTATGGACATTGGCATTAATCTGCTCGATTGCGAAATTGTCGGTCTGATCTCCAACATTATTATTCACAACGATACCCACTAAGACACCAATACTTAAGGCAACTATAATATTTGCTACAATAATGGATAATATGATTTTAAGTGAAATTCCGAACTTGATTTTGTGTGATTTTGATTGATTAGTTGTGTTCATCTCATTACTCATAATGACCTCCATCTTAGACTTTCCCTCATCAATGGAACCCTGGCTTGAATGATACGACTGTATCTGCCTTAAGAGTATTATACCACATTTCCCATACTAACATAACACATGGATTGTTAAGTAATTATGAACATAAAGGATCCCCCCTAGGTTATCCCAGGGGGGCAAAATGATGTTAAATATTATTAAGTCAATTGGAAACTTCGTTCCTATATGTTTAGAGATTATAAATTATAATCTTAAACTTTCTCTTTTACTGTGTAACCGGTATGAAGCAATTCATGTGAAAGGTGTCCACATGGCTTACCTAAGTACTTCTCATAAAGCTCAGTGATCGCTGGGTTTTCATGAGATTTTCTAATAGGCATTTCTTTATCAATATCGTAGATAGCTTTTTGACGTGCTTTAAGGATTGAAGCATCACCATGGTGATATGGTTGACCAGCACCACCGATACATCCACCAGGACAAGCCATAACTTCTACTGCATGAATATTTCTTGGATTACCATCTCTCATTTCTTCAAGTAAAGCTTTTGCATTACCAAGACCATGAGCGATACCGATATTGATTGGAAGACCATCCATGTCTACTGTTGCAACACGGATACCGTCAAAACCACGAAGCTCTTCAAAATCAAGTTTTGGAAGATCTTTACCGGTTCTAACTTCATATGCTGTACGAACAGCTGCCTCGATTACACCACCAGTAGTACCAAAGATAACACCTGCACCAGTTGAAACTCCAAGTGGTTGATCATATTCAGTTGGCTCAAGATCATCTGGATCGATGTTAAGCTTTTTGATAAGATCTGCAAGCTCACGAGTTGATAAAACAAGGTTTACATCTGGATCTCCGTCAACTTTGAATTCTTCTCTATTAGCTTCATATTTCTTAGCAAGACAAGGCATAACTGAAACAACAACCAAGTCTTTTCTATCAATCTTCAATTGCTCTGCAAAGTATGACTTTGCTATTGAACCGAACATTTGCTGTGGTGATTTTGCTGTTGATGGAATATCAATAAGTTCTGGGAACTGACTCTCTACAAAGTTTACCCAAGCTGGACAGCATGAAGTAAGAATTGGAAGAGTAGCACCTTCACCACCATCAAGGAAATTTTGAAGACGAGTCAACAACTCAGTTCCTTCTTCCATAATAGTAAGGTCAGCAGCAAAGTCTGTATCAAATACGTGATCAAAGCCAACTTGACGAAGAGCAGTTACCATTTTGTTTGTAAAGATAGTTCCTGGTTCGTGACCAAACTCTTCACCAATTGCAACTCTTGTTGCAGGTGCAGTTTGAACGATAACAGTTTTTGTTGGATCAGCAAGAGCTTCAACAACTTTCCAAGTTGCATCATTTTCAGTAAGGGCTCCTGTAGGACATACAGCAACACACTGTCCACAGTGAGTACATACAGTTTCTTCCATTGGAAGTTCAAATGCTGCAGATACAACTGCATCAAATCCACGGTTGATACCTGAAAGCGCACCAACTTTTTGTACGTTGTTACACATAGTTTCGCAACGACGGCACATAACACATTTATCCATATCACGGATAAGAGATGGTGTAATGTCTTTTTTATATGTTGACATTGCCTGACCTGAAATTGAATCGCCTCGAAGTCCACAACGCTCTGATAAATCTTGAAGTTCACAGTCACCAGCTTTAGCACATGCAAGACAATCTTTAGGATGGTCTGATACTAAAAGCTCAAGTACTGTTTTACGTGCTTCCATAACACGGATTGTATTTGTTCTAACAACCATACCGTCTACAGCTGGTGTAGCACATGATGGCGCAAGATTTCTTCTACCTTCTACTTCTACTACACAAACACGGCAGGAAGCAGCTTGGTTAACCATTTTTGTATCATGTAAATCTAAATGACATAAAGTAGGAACGTCGATGCCTAGGGCCTTCGCACCATCAAGTACGGTACTGCCAGCAGGAACAACAACCTCTTTACCGTCAATATTCATTTTAATATCTGACATTGGGTACACTCCTTATCTTAACTACATTTTGTCAATAGCGCCAAATTTACATTTATCGAAACATGCACCACACTTAATACATTGATCTTGATCAATGGTGTGCATTTGTTTTCTTTCACCTGAAATACATTCTGCCGGACAAACTCTTGCACATGCAGTACATCCGATACAGTTATCGTTGATAACATATTTTACAAGGTTTGAACATTGTCCTGCTGGACATGATTGATCTTGTACGTGAGCTATATACTCATCCCAGAAAGCTTCCATTGTAGAAAGAACTGGGTTTGGAGCAGTTTGACCAAGACCGCAAAGAGCTGTATCTTTGATTACACGGCTAAGTCTCTTAAGCTCATCAAGATGTTTCATTTCAGCTTTACCATCACATACCATTTCAAGTAATTCAGATAAACGCTTAGTACCTACACGACATGGAGTACATTTACCACATGATTCTTCTTCTGTAAATTCAAGGTAGAACTTAGCAACAGAAGGCATACAGTCATCTTCATCCATAACGATCATACCACCGGATCCCATCATGGAACCTTTAGCGATAAGGTTGTCAAAATCTATTGGAGTATCTAAGTCTTTTTCTGTCAAACATCCACCTGATGGTCCACCAGTTTGAACAGCTTTGAACTTCTTCCCATCTTTAATACCACCACCGATATCATAGATAACTTCACGAAGAGTGGTACCCATTGGCACTTCAATAAGACCAACGTTATTAATTTTACCTGCAAGTGCAAATACTTTTGTACCTGCTGATTTTTCTGTACCAATTGCTGAGAACCATTCTGCACCTTTAAGAAGGATAACTGGAATATTTGCAAAAGTTTCAACGTTGTTTACATTGGTAGGCTTGCCCCAGTAACCTGCTTCAGCTGGGAATGGAGGTTTAGTTGTTGGTTCACCACGTTCACCTTCCATTGAGTGGATAAGAGCAGTCTCTTCACCACAAACGAAAGCTCCAGCTCCAAGAGTCAACTCGATATCAAATGAGAATTCTGAACCTAAAATATTTTCACCAAGAAGTCCGTATTCTCTAGCTTGGTCAATTGCGTGTTGAAGTCTCTTGATAGCAAGTGGATATTCAGCACGGATATAAACACGACCTTTAGATGCACCAATTGAATAACCGCAAATAGCCATTGCTTCAATAACTGAGTTTGGGTCACCTTCAAGGATTGAACGGTCCATAAAAGCACCTGGATCACCTTCGTCAGCGTTACAGATAACGTATTTTTGATCTGCTTCGTAACCTTTGGCAAATTGCCATTTAAGACCAGTAGGGAAACCTCCACCACCACGGCCACGAAGACCTGAGTCTTTAACAACTTTAATAACTTCATCAGGTGTCATCTCAGTTAATGCTTTACCAAGTGCCATATAACCTTCTCTTGCGATGTACTCATCAATACTAGCAGGATCGATGAAACCACAGTTACGAAGTGCAATACGCATTTGCTTTTTATAGAAATCCATATTCTTGGAATCAGATACGGACTCTTTTTTATCTGGGTCTACATACAATAATCTTTCTACTTTACGACCCTTTACAAGATGCTCTTTTACAATTTCTTCAGCATCAGCTGGTGTTACCTGTACATAAAAAGTATTGTCTGGAAGAATCTTTACGATAGGACCTTTTTCGCAGAAACCGAAACATCCAGTCTTAAGTACAGCTACATCTGTATCAAGACCCGCTTCAGCGATCTGGCTTTTCAAATTCGTAACGATTTGCTCACCTTCAGCTGAGAGACATCCTGTACCTCCACAGACTAATACGTGCATTTTTTCCTTAGCCATTTTTACGCCTCCTAACCTTTCCTATTCTACTGTCTTGTGTGTTACAGGGATTATACCATCTACAAGATCACCATTCTTCATATACTTATCGATAATCTCTTTAGCTTTTTCTTCTGTAACATCGCCGAATACTACAGGTTCTTTACCTGGAAGTGTTACTTCGATAGTAGGTTCTGCATAGCAGTATCCCATACATCCTGTTTGCGTAACTACTACATTCTCGATGCCTTCTTTGTGAGTGTCTTCGATGATAAAATCCATGATTTCACGAGCTCCGGCTGCGATACCGCATGTAGCCATTGCAACACGAACCTGGATAAGGTTTTCAATGTTTTCGCCTTTTTCACGAAGGTCGACTTTGTTTTGTACATCAGCTTTGATTTTCATCAGTTCTTCTAAAGATTTAATCTTTGCCATGATAATTCCTCCTCGATTATTTGTACTCTGCTACGATGTCTTTAACCATATCTGCAGTAAGACGACCGTATGTTTTTTCACCAATAGTTACAACTGGTGCAAGACCACAAGCTCCGATACAACGAAGTCCTGTAATGGAGAATTTACCATCTGCTGTTGTTTCACCAACACCAATGCCCAATTCTTTTTTGAATGCTTCAGCAATTTTTTCAGCACCACGTACATAACATGCAGTACCAAGGCAGATACATACATCATGATCACCTTTTGGTTCCATAGTAAAGAAAGAATAGAATGTAACTACACCAAATACTTTGGCTGTAGATACCTTTAATTTCTTTGCTACATGTGTTTGAACTTCTTGTGGTAAGCATCCGAAAATGCTTTGTGCCTTGTGAAGCACTTTAATAAGTTCACCTTTCGTTTCTGGCAATGCATCAATAAAAGCGTCAAGTTCCTGGAACTTGTCTTTGGTTAATTCGAGAGCTGCCATTGTTTACCTCCTTAATAATATTTAATAGTCATTTTTTGTATATGAAGAGACTTAAGTCTCTTTCTATCTTTTTATTTGTACTGCCTCAGATATTTAACGAATGCATGAGCATCCAGTTTATTACCATTGTCCAATGGTATATCAAGATATTGATTACATATTCCAACAAAACCTAACTCATGGGAATCTGATGATTGAGTCAAGAGATAGTCAGGATACTTCTTGCGAAATGTTTCATAATCTGCATACTGAGAAATCTCAAGAACCTTAACTTCATCATTAACCGGTAACATACCTAGGTTTGAAATTACACTGTAACTGGGCCGGTCAATATGGGCAGGAATTGCGATGCCTCCAAGTTTCCAGGTTCTAGAAATGACTTCTTCATAGCTGATATCCGTTGCAAACGAAAGGAGCTTTTCTTCCTCACCGATCAGTTCATCTTCACGGTCAAAGAGCAGTTGATGACCCAATACTTTTGCTTTGTTCTTCATAGGAGGCAAGTGTTCAAATACATAGCTTTGCATTTTGTATACACTATCAAAATCCGCAAATAAACATACAACATGTATCTCTTCTCTGGTCTCAACTTCCATTCCAGGAATCACTGTCAAGTCCATATCTTGTGCCAGCTCCATAATCGGTTTGATATTACCGCATGAATTGTGGTCTGCAATTGCAATAACATTTAAGTCACTAATCAGGGACATATTGACAATGTTATTTGGCGTCATTTCTTCAAGAGCACAAGGAGATAATGCTGTATGTATGTGTAAATCATATTTAACTTTCATTCACATCTCCATTGATGATAATCGTTAAATCTTTGACAAATTTTGCTCCGTACGAATTTATTATAACAGACACTTTCATCCTTGTAAATAGACTGAAACAATGATTTTACAAGGCTTGGCGGTATTGAAATTGGTTCTTATTTAAACCTAGTTTCTTATATATAATACGTTTTTATTATATTATTCAATGGTATACTTTTAACAAAAAAAGCCTCAAATGAATATCTGAGACTTTTTTCCTATTATAAAATTTATTATCTCTTATATTTTTCTACAATTTTGCCCCAATTATTGGCAAGATTGTAAAAATAATGTCAACTTATTGTCATTCACCAAAAACTTTTTTATAACTATGTATCTGTATTTACCTTGTCTGTTATTGTTCTAACATACGTCCAAGAAAATGACCAGTATAGGACCCTTTAATTTTTGAGACTTCTTCCGGGGTACCTTTGGCAATAACTCTACCTCCACGGTGGCCACCTTCAGGTCCCATATCAATGATATAGTCGGCAGTTTTAATCACTTCTAGGTTATGTTCAATGACTAAAACTGAATTCCCTTGGTCTACTAGCGTCTGTATGATTTTGATCAACTTACTCACATCTTCAAAGTGAAGTCCAGTCGTTGGTTCATCCAATATGTACATAGTCTTTCCGGTAGATCTCTTCGAGAGTTCTGTGGCCAGTTTAATTCTCTGGGCTTCACCACCTGACAAGGTCGTCGAAGGTTGTCCAAGCTTAATATAGGATAATCCAACATCATAAAGAGTCTGCATCTTTCGCTTAATCTTAGGAATATTCTTAAAGAACTCCAATGCATCTTCCACAGTCATGTCAAGAACCTCACTGATATTCTTACCTTTATACCTTATCTCCAATGTGTCCCTGTTATACCGTTCGCCATGACAAACCTCACAAGGAACATAAATATCTGGAAGGAAGTGCATTTCAATCTTGATGATGCCATCTCCTCGGCAGGCTTCACAGCGTCCGCCTTTCACATTGAAACTAAAACGTCCCTTTTGATATCCTCGAACTTTTGCATCCTGTGTCGACGTAAAAATATCTCTTATGTGGTCAAATACACCGGTGTATGTTGCAGGGTTAGATCGTGGTGTACGTCCAATTGGTGACTGGTCTATATCGATAACCTTATCCAAATGTTCCAAACCATCAATATTAACATGTTTTCCCGGTTTGATCTTAGCCCGGTTAAGGTCTCTGGCAAGACGTTTGTAAAGAATTTCATTTACAAATGAAGACTTACCCGATCCGGAAACACCAGTTACGCAGGTAAGAATTCCCAATGGGATGTCAATATCAATATCCTTTAAGTTATTCTCTTGGGCACCTATGATTTTCAACCACCGATCACTTGTCTCACGACGTAGTTCGGGTACCGGTATCTGAAGCTCACCTGACAGATACTTACCTGTTATGGAATTTTTGGATTTAAGGATAGCTTTGGGTGTACCGGCAAATACAACTTCACCGCCGTGAACACCGGCTCCCGGTCCTATATCAACAATATAGTCCGCTTCGTGCATAGTATCCTCATCATGCTCAACAACGATTAGTGTATTACCCAAATCTCTCAAGTGCTTAAGGGTTGCCAGGAGTCGTTCATTATCCCTTTGATGAAGTCCAATGGAAGGCTCATCCAGAATATACACAACACCTACCAAACCTGAACCTATTTGAGTTGCCAAGCGTATCCTTTGTGCTTCTCCACCGGATAGGGTTCCTGCTGATCTGGATAAGGACAGGTAATCCAACCCAACATCTACCAGGAAATTGATTCTTGCCTTAATTTCTTTAAGAACCTGTTCTCCAATCATCATTTGACGGTCAGTAAGTTCAAGATTGTCCATATAATCCTTAATATCAACGATAGCCATATCCGTGACCTCTGCAATGTTTTTATCACCGATCGTCACACCCAGGGACTCCTTCTTTAGTCTGGCCCCGTGGCAGCTTGGGCATTCATTGTTGGTCATCAGACTTTCATATTCACCACGCATATATTCACTGGAGGTTTCTTTGTAACGCCTTTTTAAGGAATTAATGACACCTTCAAAAGAAGTCTCGTACTCACCACTCATATGGTCATTTACGTACTTAACTTTTAGCTTTTCTCCTTTATTTCCGTACATAATAATATTTTTAATCTTGTCCGGATAGTCCTTATAAGGGGTATGTATATCAAATTTATAACGCTCTCCAAGAGTTTTAAATATGTTAATTGCCCAGCTGTTCTCTTTTCCCACAGATCCCCAACCCGGAGCCTGAATAGCCCCTTCAGCAATGGTTAGGTTTTGATTGGGAATAATTAAATCCGGATCAAATTTCATGGTAAATCCAAGACCATGGCAGTCTGGACAAGCACCAAAAGGGTTGTTAAAGGAGAACATACGAGGTTCAATATCCTCAAGACTGATGTCCTCATGATCTGGACACGAAAAATTCTGTGAATAGGTATGCATGCGGTCACCTGCAACATCTACCTCTAATATGCCACCTGTTAGTTTCATTACCGTTTCGATGGAATCACTTAAACGTTTTTGAATGCCATCCTTAACAATCAAACGGTCAACGACAATTGCAATATTATGTTTTTTGTTCTTATCTAAATCTATGGTTTCAGAAAGGTCATAGACGATACCGTCGATAAGCGCTCTGACATAGCCACTTTTCTTAGCCTGTTCAAGGAGCTTGGTATGTTGCCCTTTTCTCCCCCTGACCAATGGTGCTAAAACCTGAATCTTTGCTCCCTGATCCATACCCATAACATGATCCACTATCTGATCTATGGTTTGTCTCTGTATGGGCTGTCCACAAATAGGGCAGTGAGGAACTCCGACTCTAGCATAAAGAAGTCTAAAGTAGTCATAAATCTCAGTAACAGTACCAACAGTAGACCTTGGATTTCGGCTTGTGGTTTTCTGGTCTATGGATATAGCCGGTGAAAGTCCTTCAATGGTTTCAACATCAGGCTTCTCCATTTGTCCAAGAAACTGACGGGCATATGCTGACAAGGATTCTACATATCTCCGTTGTCCTTCAGCATATAGGGTATCAAAAGCCAGAGAGGATTTCCCTGATCCACTTAGACCGGTGATAACGATAAACTTGTCCCTTGGAAGGGTCAGGTCTATATTTTTAAGGTTATGCTCTTTGGCACCTTTAATGACAATTTTATCTCTTGACATGGTTTACTCCTTTTACATGTCTTGCAGCTGTTTCTTGATTTTAAACAACTCATCCCGAAGCATGGCAGCCCTTTCAAAATCCAGGTCCAACGCAGCCTTTTTCATGGTATCAGAAAGTTTCTTAGCCACTGTTTCAAGCTCTTTTCTGTCCATGGACTCAGGATCTTTATCCAACATGTATTTACCTTTTTTCTCTGCTGCTTTGGATATCTTAATAATATCTCTGACAGCTTTTTTTATTGTTTCAGGCGTTATGCCATTTTTAATATTGTATTCTTCCTGTATCTTACGACGGCGATTGGTTTCACCGATCGCCCTTTCCATTGACCCGGTCATGTTGTCTGCGTACATGATTACCCGACCGTCAGCGTTTCTGGCAGCTCTACCCACTGTCTGAATAAGAGCAGTTTCTGATCGAAGAAAACCTTCTTTATCCGCATCGATTATGGCTACCAAGGAGACTTCAGGTATATCCAGTCCCTCTCTTAGGAGGTTGATACCAACCAATACATCAAATACATTCATACGAAGGTCCCTGACAATTTCAATTCGCTCCAGTGTATCTATATCTGAATGGAGATAGCGGACTCGTATATCCAACTCTTTCATATAATCGGTCAAGTCTTCAGACATCCGTTTTGTTAAGGTCGTCACCAGAATCTTATTACCCTTCTTGGTCTCCTTATAGATTTCTGCAATAAGGTCATCAATCTGCCCCTTGACAGGACGGACATCCACCACAGGATCAAGAAGGCCTGTCGGTCTGATGATCTGCTCCGCATAGAGGTCTTCATGTTCCTTTTCGTATGGTCCAGGAGTAGCAGAAACATAAAGCATTTTATCCCTTTTACCTTCAAATTCTGAAAAGTTCAGTGGACGGTTATCCTTTGCTGACGGTAAGCGGAACCCGTAATCTACAAGGGTTTGTTTTCTCGATTGATCGCCGGCATACATGCCTCGAATCTGAGGAATGGTCATATGGGACTCGTCAATAATCATGAGGAAATCATCCGGGAAATAATCCAGCAAAGTATGGGGTGGTGCACCTGGCGCTAAACCCGTTAAATGTCTGGAATAGTTTTCGATACCACTGCAAAATCCAGTTTCCCTGATCATCTCGATATCAAAACTGGTTCTTTCACGGATTCTCTGAGCTTCAATCAATTTATCTTCCGATTTGAATTCCTTAACCCGATCAACCATTTCCTCTTCAATATTTAAAAGAGCCTCTTCAATACGCTCTGGCGAAATAACATAATGAGATGCTGGGAAAATTGCGATATGCTCTAATTCATACAAGACTTCTCCAGTTAAAGTATTAATCTCAGTAATCCGTTCAACCTCATCGCCAAAAAATTCGACACGCACCGCATTTTCATGGGAACCGGAAGGAAATACTTCCACTACATCACCACGAACCCTAAATGTTGACCTTGCAAAATCCAAATCATTTCGCTTGTATTGTATATCAACAAGTTTTCTGAGCATAGCATCCCTATCTATTTCCATACCTGGCCGCAAACTGACAACCATGTTCTGATAATCGATAGGAGAACCCAATCCATAAATGCATGAAACTGATGAAATAATAATGACATCTTGTCTCTCAGCCAAGGCTGAAGTGGCCGAATGTCGTAATTTATCAATCTCTTCGTTAATGGATGAGTCTTTTTCTATATAAGTGTCCGAATGGGGTACGTATGCTTCCGGTTGATAGTAGTCGTAATAACTGACAAAATACTCTACACGATTCTCAGGAAAGAATTCCTTGAATTCAGAATAAAGCTGTGCAGCAAGGGTCTTATTGTGGGCCATTATCAAAGTGGGTCGTTGAAGCTCCTGTATAACATTAGCCATTGTAAAGGTTTTACCGGATCCGGTTACACCGAGGAGGGTCTCCTGCATGTTACCCTTTTTTAATCCTTCAACTAATTGTTTAATAGCCTCCGGTTGGTCTCCGGTAGGAGCAAACTCTGACTTCAATTTGAATGCTGTCATCTCACACCTCTGCTTTCCCTATATTGTTTCAATTTCACTTATGATACTGATAGAGATTCTCATCAGCTCATTTCGAACAGTACTATTATAGCACAAAAAAACACTTTTGCAAACATATGTTCGCAATAGTGTTCGTGTTTTTGAAATGCCCCTATTCTAAAGTGTCTCGACACGTATTCCCCTGTCTAATCACCTTTTTGTGCAAGAGTCTTTTACACATTCCTTTGATAACAAGAGACTGCCATATCCAACTCATAACCTGTCTTCATATAGAGTCCCAGAGCCAATTGATTTTCAGCATTAACAACCAGCATAGAATCATCCAGCCCATTGTCTTGACCTATTGCAACTCCAGCTCTTAGCAGGTTACTTCCAAGACCTTTTCCCTGATAGTCAGGCAACAAGGCTATTGGTGCAACAAAAGAATAGATACCCGTTTCATCAATTTCTTTAATTACACGGATGATACCTACTGGTTGATCCCAATGATACAGCAGCTGCATGCCATCCTTCAAAAGACTAGAATCCTCATAAAGCTTTTTAACCATTGTCTCTGTCAAAGGTACTGTCGATCCCTTTAAATTTTTGAAAGCTGCATTACGTATATGTAAATAGGCTTTTTCGTCCTTCCCTTTTTCAAAGGCTTTAAGACAATAACCCTCTGGCCACTGAGCTTGCAAAGGCTTTTTATTCTTTCTGACCATGACGTATGATGTACGAAAGAAGTCAAAATTCAGAGTCTTCAGTACAGATATTGTATTCTCCAGCCTTTCGGGTATAAACATCTCGATTTTATGTATTCCAAGTTGGTGAAAGTCTGGTTTGTCTTTCAAAGCCTCATCCAATAAGGCTTGATAATACTCCAGTCTAGAGTCCTGACAGTGAAATATCCTTACTCTTGTCTTTTGATCTCCAAGGTAATAATCATCAATCATCAAGGATAGGACCCCTGCCAACTCTTCGTCGACATATAGTAAATAAGTCGGATTCTTGTCCCCTATTTCAAAAGCTTTCAGGTCATCGGGATATAGATAAGAGTCATCATGCTGACTCCCGTAAGTCCTGCAATAAACTAAAAAGTCTTCAAGATCTCCATGGTCCATCTTTTTCACTTCCATGACTAAACCTCCAATTTTTTAATCAGGTCATGTATTAAACTCAGTTCCTTGTCTTTTAACATATATTTTTCGAACCCAGGATGAAGTCGTATAGCTTCTTTAACATCCTTCATTGCCTTGTCAGTAATTCCAAGATGGACATAGAAACAGGCTCTATGGTAAAAGAGATAGGAAACATCTTCTGTCTCCTGAATACCCCTATTAAGGACTTTAATACCCTGAAGGTACTGGTCCTTAGCCTTGTAAACCAAGGCAAGATTCAAATAGGCATATCCATATTCAGGATTCAGACCAATCGATTTTTCATAAAGTACAATGGCCTCTTCATAGGTTTTATTTTTACTTGCAACTACCCCCAGGTTAAAATAAGCCATATAATGTTCTTCAATACTTAGCGCCTTTTCAAAACAAGCTTTGGCCTTTTCGTTCTTGTTCTGCCCTTCATAGATTGAACCCAAGTTCAACCAACCGAAGAAATGGTCATCTTCCAGTTCAACAGTTTTTAAATAATTACTTTCTGCTTTTTTGTCCTGGTCCATATCATCATATACACCAGCCAGAAAAAAATAAGCCTCCACAAAATCTTCTTTAAGTTCTATAGCCTTCAGATAAGCAAGCTCTGCTTCTTCCAAATTTTCCAGCTCTTCATTAACAACTCCAAGAGCATAAAAACCTCGAAAACTCTGGGGAAACTCCAGGGTTAAGCTCTCATAGACTTTTTTTGCCACCTGAAAGTCATCATCATCCTCACAGGCAAAACCATAGGTCAGAAAATCCTCTTCCGTCATAAGATGAGTAGCTGTTGCCATAACTTTTCTAAAGCATTCCCGAGCCTTGACAGGATCGGCATCACTAAGCTGCCTTGCCATTATTAATTGATTTTCCATTAAATATTTTTTCATACACAATATAAATGATTCACCCTTAAGTGAATCACTTTCTACCTCTTCAAAAATTCAAACATTCCTACATAAGAAAGCTTATCGTAGGGGTATAAAAACATAGGTTTCTCCGGTACAACTCTAATTCCTAAATGCTCCAAGTGGTTTCTGTCATGGATTTGGAACTCTTTTAACACACCATTCAATCGCCTAATTGAAATAATAGCTTCTGTTTTTTTCTCTTTTGCTATCCGCATATACTCATTAATATTATCGATGGCTAGGCCATCAATTTCTTCAATAATGTCCCCTTTTTCAAGCCCTATCTGCTCACCGTAACCGCCTTCAAGAACATCCATAATTCGGATTCCCTGTTCTGGCTGGATGTAAACAGGAGATTTTATTTTCTCCCTTTGCTTTTCAAGCATATATACCAACTCATGTATCATTAACATCAGGATAATACCAAACAATTGAAGAAGAATTGAATCCACGGCATATTTGGCAACAATAAGGGTAATAGCCCCAAAAGCCATCAGGCTAAGGCCTGAAAACCTTGTCCTCTCCTTGGGTGTCTCACCATAAAAAATTGATGTATAGGAAGAGAAGGCAATCAAGGGAAGAAGGGTGTAAAAAATGGACTCTCCATATCCAGTATACTTGACCGCCGGCCACCACTTGGGCATTTCCACTCCGCCTGCTGATGCCATTCCTATTTGCAGAACAATAACAGCCAAAGGAATCACCCATGTTTTTTGAATAATATGCCCCATGACAATCCTGTCATTTTTTTTGCTGATTACTGGAACAGCCCTTTGGTGACCAAAAAGATACACAAAGACACCTTCAATTAAGTGGAGAATTCCAACAAGAATAATCAAGCTGGGAACGTGCACTTCTACATCCGGCAAATGAAACCCCAGCATCTCCTGACCATTAAAAACCAGCGAAAAGAATGCTATGAGAAAACCACCATAAGTTATGCATAGAAACCTTAATCTAAAGGTACTTAGCAAAATGGATACCGGAACCAATAAAAGCAGCATATCATTATAGAAAAGGGGCACACCGATAAAAACCAGAACCAAACTGATGATTACTCCAGCAATAATACTCTGAAGAATTATATCTGACAAAAGATATAAATAGGGTTTCTTAACTACAGTTCTATAGAAATCCAATACATTTAGTTTTCGATTCATCACATACAATAGCCAAACGCTTGCAAAGAAAGTCAGATTCAATACTGCATAACCGATTCCCTGTAAGGTAAAGCTCATGACTTCTACCATAATAGGCCCCTAACTATAATCATTCCTACCGACTTTATAGACTGTATTAGCCGGTATCAATTATTGATTGTTTATCATATCCTTCATCACTTTTATCGCTTCATTCAATTGATTATCTTCTTCACTTTCAGGGTCATATTCAACAATAATATCCGGTTCAATACCGACACCGTGAATATAGGAACCATCTGGTGTATAATATCTGGAAACTGTAATCTTAACTGCTGATCCATCATCAAGATCAAAGGTTCTTTGTACCAATCCCTTACCAAAGGTGGTCTCACCCATGATAATACCTTTTTCATGGTCCTGGATAGCTCCGGCCAGGATTTCTGAAGCACTTGCTGAATTTCCATTTACAAGAACGATTAAAGGTTTGTTAAAAGCGGCTCTGGTTTCCGTAATCAACTCTTCCCGGTTACCGTATTTGTCCTCTGTATAAACGACCAGGTCACCTTTTCCAAGTAATTCATCAACAATAGCATATACAATATGCAGGTAACCACCTGGGTTGTTTCTAAGGTCAATAATCATTCCATCTTGGCCCTGGATATCTAATTGCTTAAGAGCATCACTGAATTGTTCCTCTGTTATCAAGTCAAAACCTGACATATAGATATATCCAATATTACCTTCCAACATCTCAAATTCAATAGTAGGAATTTCGATAACATCTCTGATAATGGAAATATCAAGTTCCTGAATTTCCTCTTCTCCGCGAAGGACAGTGATAACGACTTCAGTTCCTTTTTCGCCTTTGATCCTTTCCACAACCTTATCAAGATCCATACCAATCACATCAACGCCGTCAACAGCAATAATTCGATCACCAGGTTCCATCCCTGCAACTTCACCTGGAGAATCTTTAAAAGGAGCTACGACAACAATTTCGTCTTCTGAGTCGCCATAAGATACAACAACACCAATACCCTCATAACTGCCTTCCATTTTTTCCAGGAAGGACTCATATTCATCATCAGTAAAATAAGATGTATAGGGATCTCCAACTGAATCCACAAAGCCACGAACAGCTTCTTCATATAGTTCCTCTGAATCCACATCTTCGTAATAATACTTATCTAATAAATCAAGAATATCTGTGACTTTTTCTTCAAATTCATCATATTGATCAGGGTCATAAAGGGGAGTTTCTTCAAGTGTCTCCACCTCTTCACTAACAAGAGCCTCACTTACAGTATTTTCATGGCTCATGGAAATGATATTCAAACCAATCCCTGAAACTGTCAAAATAATCGCTGCCAATATAAGAACCCCTGCAACACCGGCAACTATACCAGCAACAAAATAACGTGTTTTTTTCATAATATCAAGCCTTCCTTATTTGTCTGTTTTATTCAATGGGTCTATCCAGGTTCCACCAATCTGTACACCATAATGCAAGTGATTACCAGTTGACCAACCTGTAGAGCCTACCTTTGCTATAACGTCACCTCGAAGTATTACATCTCCCTCAACAACCAATAATCTTGAGCAATGAGCATATTGGGTAACTATATGTCGATTTTGATTGTCCCTGCCGTGATCAATGAGGATATAATTCCCATAGGCATTCCCCCATCCGGCAAAAATAACCTTTCCTGACGCTGCCGCCAGTATATTCTGGCCATAAGGTGCCGGAATATCAATACCTGTATGTGTTGACTTGTAACCATAAACAGGGTGTATTCTGGGACCGAACTTGGATGTCACCCTGGTATAACCAGGTACAGGCCATGATAACTTACCATCTCCAAAAAGGAGATTGGCATCTGAATACAGGCGAATCAACTCCTGAATCTTGGCATCCAGTTCTTCCTGTTCTTTTTCCCACTGCTGAATATTTTCAAAAAGAAGATCCTTATCATTTTCTATTTTCTTAAGGTCATCTTTTTTCTGTACCAAGAGAAGCTCTATTTCATTCAACTGCTTGGTATTCTCAACTTTCAGATCTTCAAGATCCTGTCTCTCTCCAAGAAGTTCATTTTCATAGGAAATAATTGTCGCCTTCAAGATATCCATTTCATCCAAAATACTTTGATCATACTCAATGAGCTTGTTCAAGTACTCCAAACGGTTGAAGAAATCACTGGTATCCTTTGACTCCAGCAAAACTTCCAGATATTCCGTATTACCATGTTCATACATGATTTTGATACGGTCCTTGGTCTGTTCGTAATAGTCCTTCTGTTCTTCCACGGTCTGGGCAAGCTTAATCTCAGTCAAGGTAATTTCATCTTCCTTAACATTGATTTCCTGTTCCAACCCAAGAAGTTTTAAGGAGTATTCCTGAAAGGCTATATCTGCCTTGGAAATCTCAGACTGTATAAAAGACAGCTCTGTATCTCTGGCCAATATCTCTTTCTGAGCTTTTTCAATCTCAGCTTGAATATCTTCCATCTGGTCCTCCAAATCACTGACCGAGGTTTTTCCATAGGAAATGAAACCGGTCGAACCTGATTCCATAGATAAGACCAATACAAGAATTATAATGAATGGTATAAGTTTTATATGTTTCTTCATAGGTTCACCTGCTCACTATACTTTCAAATAGCGTCCAACAGTAAATCGGCTGCCTAAAAATCCAAGAAAACCACCTACAAGTAGTGAAATAGGCAAAAGTCTTGTGATGATATCCTCAACTGGTAAAAAGACCAGAAAATCCCTTAATAAAAAGAACTGAACAGACAGATTATAAACCACGTCATCATAAAAATAATAAATAATACCGGTAGGTATTGCCGCACCTACCAAGCCGATGATAACGCCTTCAACCAGAAAGGGTCCTCGAATCATGGAGTTTTTGGCTCCGATATATCTCATGATGGAGATTTCCCGTTTTCTTATGGCAATTGCCAAACGAATAGTATTGGCTATGATGAAAAGGGAAATCAAACTGAGTAATCCAATCAATCCAATACTGACATAGGATATTAATCGATTCATATCCTGAATAATATCTGTCACTTCCTGGGCTTCACGTACATGTCTGACAATCTCTTCCTCCATAAGCAGATCCACAAGGCCTTCCTGCTTACTGATATCGTCAAATAAAACCTGCAAGGAAGCTGATCCCTTTAATGGATTATCTCCGGAAAACCCTTCCAACAGTTCTTCCCTGCCTTCAAAATAGTCGCTCTTAAAGGTGTCCCAAGCCATATCTTCACTAATGTAGTTGACTTGAAAAACTTCTGCTCTTGCTTCCAGCTGATTCTTCAAGGTAAGGATTTCATTTTCACTAACATCCTCCTGGAAGAAAATGGCAATACCGATATTCTGTTCAAATCTATCGATAATATAATCCACATTAACAGCCATACAATAGAAAACACTGACTACAAAAAGGCTGGCAGTTATAGTCGTAACAGAAGCCATAGTCATCAAACGGTTCTTAAAGAAGTTCTTGATTCCCTGGCCCAGACAATAAGATAGAATTCTAATGCTCATGAACATAGTCTCCCTTCTTCTCATCCTTCACAACCCGACCGTTTCTAAGGGCAATTACCCTTTTCTTCATGGCATCAACAATCTCCCTGTCATGGGTCACAACAAGAACGGTCGTACCTTTCATATTGATTTCCTGAAGAAGTTTCATAATATCCCATGATTTCTGAGGATCCAGGTTGCCAGTAGGTTCATCGGCAATCAATATCGGAGGATTATTAGCCAAAGCTCTTGCCAGGGCAATCCTTTGCTGCTCACCACCTGATAGCTCCAAGGGTTTCATTTCCGCTTTTTTTCCCAAGCCTACCATGGATAATAGGGTTGGCACCTGTTTACGAATAATGCGGTTAGGGGTTTCGGTCATCTTCAAGGCAAAAGCCACATTCTGATAGACTGATAAATTGTTCAGCAGTCTAAAGTCTTGAAATACAACACCTAGGTTTCTTCTAAGCTTAGGTATTTTACGCCGGCTGATTCGTGTAATATCAACCCCTTCAACATATACATGTCCTGAAGTCACATCAATCTCACGCATGAGGGTCTTAATAATACTTGTCTTTCCTGAACCGCTGCCACCGACAATAAACACAAATTCACCCTTATCTATATTAAACGATACATCATCTAAAGCTTTAACACTTCCTGGATATAATTTCGTCACATTCTCTAATCGAATCATGGTGACTCACCCTCCCGGCTTACATTAATCTTGTCTAACTATGACTCAAGCTGTATAAAAACAAGGCCCACTTGTCCTCATCCATTATACAGCTTAAATATGTCAACTCTATGTCTATTTATCTCACAAATTCTGAACAATTCATTTAACCTGGATTACCTTGGTTTAAGGATAACATTTGGAAATCCGATTCTCCATAAGACACGAATAAGGTAATTGCTTTCACAATTACCTTATCATTCTCATATTAATAAACGTCAGACCTGGACATGTACTTCATATACTTAACAACCATTAATGCAATCTTGAAAGTAATGGCATCTTCAAAGATTCGAAGATCAAGTCCTGTATTCTTCTGGAGTTTATCCAATCTGTATACCAAAGTATTTCTGTGGATATACAGTTGTCTTGATGTCTCGGAGACATTCAAGCTGTTCTCAAAGAACTTATTGATGGTAATCAAGGTTTCTTCATCAAATTCATCTGGAGATTGACCTTGGAAAATTTCACTGATAAACATTTTACAAAGTGGAATTGGCAATTGATAAATCAATCGTCCTATACCGAGATTTTCATATGCAATTACATGGTTCTCTGTATAGAAAATCTTACCTACTTCAAGGGCCATTTTGGCTTCTTTATAGGATCTGGATACATCTTTGATATCATTGACGACAGTACCGATTGATACATATACAGAACTCATTGCTTCTGCATTCAAAGTATCTACAATCATCTTGGCTAATTTTTCGATATCATCAATTGTATCCGTTGACTTTAATTCCTTGACAAGAATTATATTCTTCTCATCCACTGCTGTAATAAAGTCTTTGGTCTTGGATGGGAAAATACTGCGAACGATTTCAAGCGCGTTATTGTCTTTTTCAAATTTAGTTTCAACAATAATAGAAACTCTTCTTACGTCTGTTTCAATATGAAGCTTTTTAGAACGGTTATATATATCAACCAACAATAGGTTATCAAGCAAAAGATTCTTGATAAAATTGTCTTTGTCAAATCTCTCTTTATAGGCTACAAGCAGGTTTTGAATCTGGAAAGAAGCAATCTTACCAATTTTATACACATCCTCTGCTTCACCTCTTGCTGAAATTACATATTCAACATTATGGTCATCAAAAACTTTGAAAAACTGATAGCCTTGTACCAATTGACTTTCTGCTTGTGAGTTCACAAAGTCAGGTACTGCAAAATTGTATTCTTCAAGTTTACTTTCTTCTGTAGTTGCCAGTATCTTTCCATCAGGATCCATGACACTGAGTTCAATTCGGGTAATCGTCTTTAGGCCGTCTATGGTATTCTGAATAATTTGGTTTGATATCATACCGTCTCTCCTTATATATTATTTAAGCTCATATATTATATGTACTTATAAAGTCAAGGTAATCTTTATCTCTATACTATTTTATAGCATATTCAACAAAATTGAAAGAGGGAACGCACAACTTTGTGCATTCCCTCTAATTTTCACTTGAATATTAGTTATTTCTTATAACTTTTTCAGTTTCTTTATCAAAAATATGAAGTCTTTTAAGGTCGAATGCTAACTTAACTGTATCACCTGGTTTAACAGGGAATCTTGGATCAGTTTTTGCAGTAACATCAAATGCATCTACTGTACCGATAATGTTAAGTTCTGCACCAAGCATCTCAACAACGTTACAAGTAAAGTCAACAACTGCATCTGAGTATTTCTCAAGGTTAGCAGCATCTTCATGAATATCTTCTGGACGAATACCGAATACAATTTCTTTACCTTCGTATCCACCTTCAAGAACAGCTTTTGCTTGTGCATCATGAAGTGTAATCTTGTTAGATCCAAATAATAAATCTACATCATCACCATTTTTAACAACCTTAGCATCAAGGAAGTTCATTTGTGGTGAACCGATGAAACCAGCAACGAAAAGGTTACCTGGTCTATCGTAAAGGTTTGAAGGAGTATCAACTTGTTGGATGATACCGTCTTTCATAACTACGATTCTTGTACCAAGAGTCATCGCCTCTACCTGGTCATGTGTTACGTAGATGATTGTTGTTTGAAGTCTTTGATGAAGTTTAGAGATCTCGATTCTCATCTGTACTCTAAGCTTAGCATCAAGGTTTGATAAAGGCTCATCCATAAGGAATACTTTTGGTTCACGTACAATTGCACGTCCCATTGCAACCCTTTGTCTTTGTCCACCAGACAAAGCTTTTGGACGACGGTCAAGAAGTGCTTCAATACCAAGGATCTTAGCTGCTTCTGTAACTCGTTTTTCGATTTCAGCTTTAGGAGTTTTTCTAAGCTTAAGACCGAATGCCATGTTATCATATACAGTCATGTGTGGGTACAACGCGTAGTTTTGGAATACCATTGCGATGTCACGGTCTTTAGGTTCTACATCATTAACCAGTCTGTCGCCGATGTAAAGCTCTCCGCCAGTGATTTCTTCAAGACCAGCAATCATACGAAGAGTTGTAGACTTACCACAACCTGATGGTCCAACGAAAATAATGAATTCCTTGTCAGCAATTTCAAGATTGAAATCTTGTACTGCTGTTACATTTCCTGAGTAAACTTTCTTAATGTTTCTGAGTGATAAACTTGCCATAGTTTAATATGCCCCCTTGTGCGAACGTATTATTATTAATCATCATGTTTCCATATACGTATCTTACACTATTGTGGCAAAGAAAAACTATTGCTTAATTAGACAAAAGCCTTGAATCCCTTTTGTTTATATTGTCTAGCCCTGTATTTTATATATACGATTCGCTAAATTTGGCCAAGGTTTATATAAGATTTAACCAAATCGTAACATTTCTTACACTCTTATCTCAAAGACTTCTGTTACTTTTTGCCTATTTTTTGACACTAATTTTAGAAGCTTCATATTCGATAAACCCTTCGCCTACGACCTCCCTGACATCGGCAACGATCACAAAGGCGTTTAAATCAATATCTCGCACAATTTCTTTTAATTTTACAATCTCTCTTTTAGACACAACGCACAAGAGGACTTCTCGGTCATTTCCTGTGAACTTTCCCTGTCCTTCCAAACCTGTAACTCCACGCTCCAGGTTTTCCAGTATTGCCCTTGCAATAATATCGTTTCTTTTGGAGATAATAAAGGCGGCCTTTGAGAAATGAATACCTTCCAACATGGTGTCAATAACACGAACACTTATATAAATGGACATAATGGCATACATAGCATTTTCCACACCAAAAATATACATCCCCAGCAAAATAATCATACCGTCCAGAACAAACATAATATTTGCCACGGTCACATGTTTGAAAAAATGCTGAATCAAACTGGCCATCAAATCTGTACCGCCTGTGGTTGAAAAAGCAGAAAAGACAAAACCAAGACCTATACCGGACAAGACTCCACCAAACAAAGCACCTAGGAGCACATCGCCTGTCAAGGGATTGATATAACCGGTATAAAACAGGGCAAAAGACAAGTAAACCGTTGCAAAAAGACTTCTTGCACCAAAATTCTTGCCTTTAATCACTAATGCCAATATGAAAAGTGGAATGTTGACAACAAGGTTTGTCAAATAAATTGGAATTCCACCTTCAATCCATTCAGAAGTCATACTCTTAAGTACGATAGCAAAACCGGTCACCCCACCGGTTACCAAATCCAGCGGATCAAGGAAAACATTGATACTGACAGCCAGTATAGTCGTTCCCAGCATAATGTATAAATAATCCAATACAGGATGTCGATGACTTTTTATTTCCATTGTTCATGCCTCTAAACTTTCTAATATACATATCTTAATCTATATTTAGCGGTATTTTCTACCTTCAAGAATCATCTTGATCATAAAAACAGGTAACTGGAGCATTCTTCTCCATCTGCTGGGCTGTGTCAAAAGCCTATGGAACCATTCAAGATTCAGTTTAATAAAAATGTCCGGTGAACGCTTGACTACGCCTGAAAAACCGTCAAAGGACCCGCCAACACCAATGAAGACTTTGGCTTCAACTCCCTCCATATTACTTGCAATCCATTCTTCCTGACGCGGAGCCCCAAGTCCTACAAGGAGAAGATCAGGCTTTTTATCATTAATATCCCTAATAATCTTCTCTTGATCCTTTTCATATCCATGACAGGTCCCAACGATCTTGATGCCGGGAAACTCTTCTTCAATCTTCTTGGCTGCCAGATCAGCAACACCAGGTTTAGACCCATAAAAATATACCCTTTTATCGGTATGGCTTAAGGCTTTAAATAAATTTCTGGTAAAATCAAATCCAGCAACCCTCTCCTTAAGAGGTCTGCCAATGACTTTTGATCCAATAACAACACCGATACCGTCGGGTATACAAAGGGCTCCTTCATTTAGACGCCTTTGAAGATTGACATCCTTATAGGCAGCCATCACAATTTCAGGATTTGGTGTATAAATAGAATACTTAGCCTCTTTATCAAAGAGGCTAAGTCCAATTTCCACGGCTTCATCCATGGTTACATTATCAAATTTAACACCAAGAATATTTACTGTATTTCTCATATTCTTATCTGTACCTTTCACAAATTCTAGCTTATTTCTTCTATTATATATCCTAGATATCCAAGGATATACCTAAGGAGGACGAATACGATACTTGTCCCATTATTCTTCTGCGTCATCTGTACCAACAGCTATAATAACTTGTATCTCTGCATCTTTCAAGTCAAGATCAACATAAACATCAGGGTTATCAAAGTAATTAGCCAAGAGTTCACCAATTTCGCGGTCAGGGGCCTTAATAATCGTCTTTTCAATCGGGCCAACTTCGTAGTTTCCGATTTCAACAACGTTAAAGCCTGCTTCTGTCAATCTGTCGCTGGTTCGACTGGCCAATTTACTGACTCTTGCGGCATTCTGTACTGAAATTGTATAATCAGCCGGATCAACAGGCTCAATAGGTTCTACTTCTATAATAACCTTATCCTCCGAATCACCACCGGAATCCTCTGTAGCAGAATCATCACTTCCGCTATTGGAAGAATTTTCCTCAGGACCTTCTGCCACATCAATACCTTGATCATCGTCATAGTTCTTATTAATGATAGTTTCAAACATAACCTTGGTAGCTGCCACATCATACTCATAAGAGCCATCATGAGGACTGCCACCGCCTGGTAAGGTCTGCATACTTATTTTATCTACAGAAATGTCATCCAAGTAAATCAGATAATCCACAGCATCTTTAAAATCTGTGGTTACATTGAAGAAAACCGTATCTAGAATCCCTACCATATTAAACCGGTTTTCAGGCTTAAGAAGTTCTTCCATAAAAGCCTTCATAAACTCATGCTGCATCTCAATTCGGCCAATATCAGCTGTTGCATAGCCTTTTCTATATCGGATGAGCATTTCAGCCTGGGCACCATTAATTTCCTGGAGCCCTGCTTTCAGATCAATATGTAAAGGAGGATTCTGAGCCGGATCATCATACCGCATATCCATAGGTATATTTATCTCAATGGGTCCGATTTCATCGACGATATACTTAAAACCATCCAGGTCCATATTCACAAAGTAATCCACGTCAACTCCAAATACGTTTTCAAGAACACTGACGGACACTTCATTTCTACGGGAAGCACTGACGTAAGCCGGGATAGCATTTATCCGTTCATTTTGCTTAACACCACTGCGGACTTCGTTGATTTCCTGGAAGATATCATCAGGAATTTTAACTTTTGTATCTCTGGGAATTGAAACAATGTCAATTTCTCCGGTTTTATGATGGAAGAAGACCAGCATATTAACATCTGTCCGGTATCCATCCTTATCCACACCAAATACGGCTACTGTGGTTATCTCTCTGGAAAGCAGGGCACTGGCGCTATCAGCATCAAGAACATCATCAATATCCTCTCCTCCTGCCCGAGTTGTTACATTGTTATCTTTAAGCTTTTTTAGGTTATTGCTGGAGGCCACCTGAACATACCCAATAGTACCGATAGCAGCCATTACAATAAATATTGCAAAGGAAATGAAAAATATTCTAATGAACCGGTTCAACAACCTGATCTGTCTGGATTTCTTTTTAGCCATGTTTACACCTCACACTTTACTTGTTCATTAATTCTTCTACAATCTCATGGGCCTGGTCCATATCCCAGTACTGATGCCATCTACCGACTGTTTCTCCATTAATCTCTTCTTGAACCAACTCTCCCCATGAGGGTATGGTTACCATGTTGTCAGGATCCAATAAAGATGTCATGTCCAGCTCAACTGCGTACTGAATGTAATCCAATATTAAGCCAAAGCCGAAGTCAGCTTCAAATTTCTTATACATAGAGTCTGCAACACTCATCATCTGGTCGACATCCGAGTCCTCAATAATCTGATTGAACATAGCAGCTACAAAAGCCTGCTGAACCTGAATTCTTTGGATATCTCCCATATTATACTTACGATACCTTACCAAACCCATGGCCTGCTCACCGTCAAGAACCTGAAGGCCTGGCTGCAGGTCAATATGAAGAGGTGGATCCTGATAAGGATCATTGTAATACATTCTCTGAGGCACATCAAACTCTACCCCACCTACTATATCGACAATATCCATGAATCCGTAAACATCTATAAAGGCAATATAATCGATTTCCAAGCCTGTTATCTCCTCGACCACATCTCTGGTATAATAAAGTCCTGCCTTGGTTTCACCAGTATCAAGGTAGATGGCATTCACCTTGCTGTAAGACCTCTGATGAAGATTGGCATCAATCTCACCACTATTTACCTTATCATTAAAACTCTTACGCATGGATTTAAAAGGTTCTTCAAACCAATCAATTTCCAAGTCTCTTGGAACCGAAACAATCTTAAACTTGTTCTGGTCTGCATCAAAGTGTCCTACCATAAGAACGTCTGTATTACCACTGGAGGCATCAATACCAATGAGGAGGCCGGTCACAGAATCTACATTTAAGGGTTCCGGCTCTACAACCTCAACAACTTCTTCCTCATCAGGTAGAGTTTCTTCTTCTTTCACTACTTCTTCTGCTTCATCATCTCTATCATTTAACACAATCCTAGTTTCAACCATTATATCTTCATGATTAGCCATTGCGAAATATGTGGTAAGCAAAATAATCACTACCCCACTGGCCAAGAGTCCTAGTATTTTTAAATCTTTTTTTACCATTTCATAACCTCTTTATCTAATGTCGTTTCATTAAGTCATCGTTTTAAAGTCTAGGTTTTTACGTCACTTGGGGTTAACTTTGTTTGAAGAGAATACACCTCCACCTCTAGTGAAGTCTCTCTCACAGCTCCTAGGTATCGCCCATGAACTCTACCCATTATATTAACATATTTCCTTTAAAAAAGTAGCTAAAAATTGATATTGTAATAAATTTATTATATATTAGTCATAGAAACTTTTAAAAGAAACCGGCATACCAATGAGCCGCTTATAATCTATATAGAAAGCAGGTAACCCATGTCACTTATACTTGGTTCTCATGTATCCATTTCAAAAGGTCTAATAGGAGCAGCTAAAGAGGCACACTCCTATAATGCAGATACATTTATGATATATACCGGAGCACCTCAAAACACGAGACGGAAGCCCATTCAGGACCTCCAGATTCTTGAAGGCAGAAAGTTTATGAGAGAACACAGCCTAAAGGGACCCGTGGTCCATGCCCCCTATATCATTAATATGGCCTCTTATAAAGACAATATATTTACTTTGGCAAAAGACTTTTTCAAGGAAGAAATCCAAAGAGCAGAGGCAATTGGAGCCGACTGTATTGTCATCCACCCCGGTGCCTACACCGACAAAAACCTGGACTACGGAATCAGTCGTATAGCTGAGGCCTTAAACCACATCCTCCATAAAGACCAAAAAATAAGAGTCTGCCTGGAAACCATGGCCGGCAAAGGGACTGAAATCGGCTCAAACTTTCATGAGTTAAAAGCTATTATGGATAAAGTGGACCTTAAAGATAAGTTGGGTGTCTGTTTTGATACCTGCCACACCCATGATGCCGGTTACGATATCATCCATGACTTCCCGGGAGTCCTTAAGGAATTTGATTCAATCATTGGTCTGGATTACTTAAAGGTTTTTCATATCAACGGGTCACTTAATCCCAGGGGAGCCAGAAAAGACCGGCATGCCAATCTTGGGGCTGATACAAACAGTAAAAAAGGGGAAGACTACATTGGAAAAGAAGCCATCTGGCGCATGGTCCACCATCCGGTTTGCCAAGACAAACCCTTGATCCTTGAAACACCTTGGCTAGATGCAAAAACCAATCTTTACGCACAGGAAATCAACTACCTCAGAAAGGAAGACCCGAGTGAATCCTAAATATATAACCATTGTTACCGGCGCCTCCAAGGGTATCGGAAAAGCTATATCCTTAAAACTAGCCTCACCGGAAACCCTGCTTGTCTGCATATCCAAACAAGATCAGACCGGTCTTATGAACACCATAGAAACAATCAAAAACAGCGGCTTCCAAGCCCACCCTATCCTCTGCGACATCAGTGATTATAAGGCTGTATCCAATGCATTTGAGGAAATCAGTCACCTGGGCTTACCCCTTCGCCGACTGATCAACAACGCAGGTATAAGTCAGGTCAAGCTCTTTACAGAAACAAGCCCTGAAGACTGGCAACATATGATCAATACGAATCTGACTTCTGTCTACAACATGTGTCATCACGTTGTACCTGATATGATCAGAAACCAGGATGGTCAAATCCTAAACATCTCCAGCATCTGGGGCAATGACGGGGCGTCAATGGAAGTGGCCTACTCTGCTTCCAAAGGCGGGCTAAACGCCTTTACCAAAGCTTTGGCAAAAGAACTGGGCCCAAGCCATATAGCCGTCAACGCTCTGGCCTGTGGTGTCATTGACACATCCATGAACCATTTCTTAAGTGATGAAGAAATCACAGGCCTTAAGAACATGATTTCCTTTGGGAGATACGGCAGTGTGGAAGAAGTGGCTGTCTTTGCCAAAAGCCTTTTAGAGACTGCCACCTATCTTAACGGCCAGATTATCACCTACGATGGTGGTATGTTCTAGCTGTCCACCTGCTTGTTACAATTAGTAGTAAGAATCAACTTTATTTTGGTAACTGTTTTCTTACATATATAAAGGAGTTTCCATGAAGGATTTTTTAATCTATCTTTTACTTCTTGTTTTCCTACTCTCTATTACAGCCTGTTCACACATTGAAGACACCAACGGCGACGACACTTCCCTTGTTACCATTAATGACGAGAAAATCGCTTCTACATCGATTAGTGCTTCCAGCAGCGGTATCTCAACCAATTCTATTCGAGACAACATAACCTTAATCGATGCTGACGAGGAAATTGACCTGGATGCTCTTGAAATGGACGGTGGTCCCCTATCGGTGTCACTGATATTTTGGCTACCGGCATGGAAGAGGGTCAAAGTCTGGCTATTTATGTCGAATCACAAGTAAGAGAAGGTAACCTTCAGGTTGTTCTATTGTCACCAGATAATGAAATCCTCTATAAGTTCCAGACAGATGCTGAGGATGTTGTTGAAATCACTGCCGAAACTGCAGGAACCTACAACGTAAGACTTGGTGGCGAAAGCTTTGTTGGATATATCTACGTTGAGCGTCTGATTGAAGACTAGCAAGCTCTGAACGGATTAGCCGACTTATAAAACCCAGACCATAAAATTGACCACAGAAAAACGGCGGACCTATATCCGCCGTTTTTGTTATTAGATTTTATAAAGTAAGGTAGATCCACTGATATACACATAAACGCCTAAAGTAAACTGCATGAATTCAGCAAAAATCATAAGAGCGTATCCTGAAACCCGGGTGGATGGATAGGTAATATTTCTCTTGGTAAACAAGTAGGCAACTCCATAAGCGATCAAAGTTGATAGAATCATAAATACATAGAGTCCGACCGGATTACCGATAAGTGGACGCGTAATGGCAAACAAGCCTGTTGAGTGGTTGATCAAATGATTGAGGAAAACAAGTTTAACCATCATCATGACAAGAGCTCCTGCACCATTTATCCAGTACACCATTTTATCTTTTAGCTTATCTTTCCATGGATGCAAGATCCGATACAGGACTGCAACCAGAGCTGTCGGCCCTAGAATAACATAGAGGCCAAAGGATGCAAAGCTCATAAAAGCTCCTACAATCACAATGGCAATAATGACAACCAGAACCCGAAGGGGGTCAACCGTTAATAACCTTGTTGTATCCTTAACCAGCTCTTCATTAGAGGAAGCATATTGTATAACTTTTTTACCACTGGAGATATCTGCGAAAACAATACACTCATCCCCACCTAAACGGTAATAACCACCATACATGGATAAACCTTTGGTCTTTGTCAAATAATCCCTTTCAAAAGAATCAGCACTGAACCAGGCTTTCATCAAATTAACTTGCCCCTCGAAATCACCCATTAAGACCATGAGCACTTTTCCGTCCTGAATATCCAAGATCTTAAAATTACTCTTATGGACATTTAATCCGTGCCTGTATTCCTCAAGCAAGGCACCAGTCCCTCCGTCATGATTTTGGATAGTTACATAATCCAATCCAAATCTCCGGTCTGTCCACTGGTACAAGACGGTAATGATTTCCTCCGACTCAATACCCGCTAACTTCCCTTCCCACATGGATGAAGACGTAACGACTATGTCTTCAATATTTCTGATATAGGTATCTTTCGTAAATTCTTTCAACATATGATCGCTAATCAGTTGATACTCCTCATCAAAGCGTAACAAACGATAATCGAATTTGTAGTCATTGTTAAAAGCTGCAATAAGATATAAACCATCCTCAGAATATGTGGCACTGTAGGAATCAAGGGCCTGGTCCGTCAAAAGGTGGCTTTCTCCATCATAACCATAAATCCCCTGGTCTGACTCATAGATTAAGCGCCCTTCTTCCAGGATAAATCCCCGACAGTTTTCAACTACCATAGTCTGGTCAAAAGACCCTTCCTTCAAATTAATACTAACCTGGTATAAGTCGTATACAGAATAATAGATAACCAACTCATTGTCATTAACAAGATAGGAGTCCATCTCCCTTGCCTCAGAAAGGTTAATGTCTATCAGTTGATCCTCCAAAACATTTCCACTTGGATCCAGCTTGATCAGCCGAAGGCTGTCACCATCTACAGCAACTATTAAGGCCAGGTCCTCACTAAGTTTCTGTGTATGTATATGCCCATGAACCTGGTTTATGTAACCACTGGCTACGCTTGCTATGACCTTCTCCCTAGAAAATCCTTCTGAAGGTGATTTTACAAGCTGGATTGTAATAGCATATAGGAAAAGCAAGACCAAAACCAGGGCAATCAACCCTAGCTGGAGCCCAGTTCTATTTTTCAATTGTTCTTTTATTTTTCTCATGCCCACACCCCTTATCCTATGCTATTAGATCTACCTACTCATCCTCTTCCAACTCTTCCAATTGTTTGAAATGACGTTCAAAGAAATCGAATTTTGGAGGAATCTCCTTGATTCTATGGTCTTCTTTTTCATCCATATGACTTTCGATTGGTGCAAAGGGATCAACCCATGACCATAATGATTCATTAAGGTTCAAATAATCTCTTACCATTTCAGCGCTTGACGGCGTCAAAGGATGAAGAAGGGTCAGAACACTTTTAACTCCATAGAACATATCTCCCAGGACTTGAGTACGATGGCCTTCATCCTCGTTGGCATCAGCTACTTTCATTTCCTTTGCCCAGTATTTGCTTAATTCACGGATGAAACTGTCCATCGTATAAATAACTCTGTGGAATTCTTGTTTAGCCATCATATCTTCATACTGAAGCATATACTTCTTAACAGTTTCCATAATTGATTCTGATACTTCCACTTGAGGTATCTTGGAATCGTAATACTTTTGCGCCGTATAAAAACAAGATCTAAGAAGTCGGTTATATACATTGGTCAAAAGATTACCATCTTTAAGAACAACATCCTTTTCACCTGGATCTGCGTCAGGGTTATAAGGTTTTGGATCAAAGCTGACACTCTTCTTATTAAGACCAAGACTTAAGAAGTGCATTCTTAACTGGTCTTTGGTGTAATGATCCAATAGTTCTGCTGCCATTGGAGGTTTTATCTTCCCTGAACTTGATGCCTTGGAATTCAAGAAGAGCAAGTGACAGTTGGCGACCAAATGTGGGAAGTTAATGCCCGTCAAATCTTCTTCTGAATCGCCCTTATGGTCCAAATAAGCCATTAACATAGCCATTTCAGCAATACCATAAAAATAAATATTGTCTTCACCAATAAACTGATAAACTTTGGCATCTTGACTCAACCAGTAATCCTTCCATTCACCGGTATCTTTGCCGATGGATTCCAGATATGCCTTGGTAAAGGATACCGGTGCCCAAAGAGACTCAGGCCAAACCCAAAAAGTCAGATCATCCAGACCGTCTTTGGCGGGCACAGGAACCCCCCATGGCGAATTACCTGACAGCCTGAATGGAACTAAAGTCTTTCCAGTCCTATAACGAATCGTATGCTGGTCAAAAAGCTCACGACCTTTGTCTCTTGCATCAAGGTTATCAAACTCAAAAGTCACCGATGGCTTTTTCTCTTCATCAATAATCGTGCATTGTTCAAGGGTCAGCCCCAGTTCCTGGAACTTCTCAAACTCTTTTCTGGTCACATAGACCATCGGGTTTTTAAGGAATTCCTTAATGGCATTTATAATAATCTTCCTAGTTACACGGTCTTTATCATTATCATCGATCTTTTTTTCCATTTGAGCTGTGTAATTCTCAAGATCAAAATACCAGTTATAAACTTCTTTTAGTTCCGGCTTTTCACCGGTTAAGGTTGAAATCGGATCAATCAATTCACTTGGCATATACTGGTGGCCCAATGAACACTCATCAGCATAGGCGTGTTCCGACTTACATCCTTCAAAAGGACATGAACCGACAACCTGTCTACCATTAAGGAAGGTATCTTGTTCTTTATCATAAAACTGAAGGGTAGACATTTTTGTCAAATGACCTTTTTCATATAAGACATCAAAGAGTTTTTCAGACACTTCTTTGTGAATTTCACCACTCCGACCAAAAGCAGATGTTGCATAGAGACTGGGATTTACGTCGTAATTGGCCAAAGTCGCTTTTTGGTCTTCATAAAACTTGTAAACATAATCAGCGATTCCAATATCATCACCTGTTTCATCAACATATTTTTTATGACTGGCTAAAATTGGCGATCCGTAACAGTCTGTTCCGGATACAAAGATAACATTCTCCTCACCAATACGGTCTTTCAAAAACCTGGCATAGGTATCTGCGTGGACAAAGACACCACCAATGTGGCCAAAGTGCAGGGACTTGTTACCATAAGGCATACCACCAGTTACCACCGCTTTCTTTGGAAAAGTCGGTCTCGGTTTTACAAATGCATTTTTATCTTTGTTCTTATTTCTGTTTCTACCCATTTAATAACTCCTTATCTTTAAAAACATAAAAAGCCCCTACAGTCTAACTGTAGAGGCGAATCATCGCGGTGCCACTCTATCTTATTACTTTTTGGATACTACATATCCTAGTTCTGTAACGTGAACATACGTCATTGTATCAGTTCCCATCCACAATGCTGCTCCAAGGCTTGTTTCATACAGGATCCACTATTCCTTCACACCTACCGGAACTCTCTTTAAGCCTTACCTGTACTACTCTTCTCTTCATAGCATTTCTCATATATCTTATGGTCAATTGTAACCGACTTGATTTTATTAGTCAAGCACTTTCAATCATTGAAAACACAGCCTCAACCACCAGGTTACTTGTCCCAATAGTTTATTCCCCGGTTCGTGGAACAAAAATCTCAGGCTTGACTTCATCTTCAAAATCCTCAACAATTTTGACAGCTCTATTTTCATAGAAAATCTGTGAGTTGATGACATCCTTACCGCGACGGTCAATCCGGTTATAGTTCTTATCTGCATCTTTAATCTTGGATTTCACAACATCCTTGAACTGAATATCCATAATTTCCATCACTTCTTTTCGAACATGGCTGGCCTCAATTGGGAAAAGAAGTTCTACCCGTCGGTTTAAGTTCCTCGGCATCCAGTCAGCGCTGGAAAGATAAATCTTAACCTCACCTTCATTGTGGAAAGTATAAATTCTAGAGTGCTCCAGATACTTTCCGATTATAGACCGAACGGTTATATTTTCACTTACACCCTCAATGCCTGGAATTAAGCAGCAAATACCACGCACAACCAGATCCACTTGGACGCCGGCTATGGATGCTTTATAAAGCTCTCTTATGATTTCAAAATCACAGAGGGAATTCATTTTACATTGAATTCTTGCCTCTTTGCCTTTTTCAGCATTCTCTGCTTCTTTTTGAATCATTTTTACAAACTGTTCTCTCAAATGTGTTGGTGCCATAATGATTTTCTTTAGTTTTGGAGGATCCGAATACCCAGACAAAGCATTAAAAACACTGGATACATCACTTCCAAGAACTTCATTGGCAGTCAAAAGACCAAGGTCTGTGTAGAACCTGGCTGTAATATCGTTATAGTTTCCTGTTCCCAAATGGACGTAGCGTTTAATACCGTCGTCTTCTTTACGGACAATCAAGGTTACTTTAGAGTGGGTCTTCAAACCAACCAACCCGTAAATAACATGACATCCGGCTTTCTCAAGACGCCTTGCCCACTGGATATTGTTTTCTTCATCAAATCTCGCCTTAAGCTCCACCAGAACAGTTACCTGCTTACCGGCATCCGCAGCCTCCGCAAGTGCCTTAATAATAGGTGATGACCCTGAAACCCGGTAAAGCGTTTGTTTAATAGCCAGGACATTTCTATCTTTTGCTGCTCTTTGGATCAAGTCTACAACAGGTTCAAAACTTTCAAAGGGGTGATGGAGAAAAATATCCTTTTCCTTAATAGCCTCAAATAGATTGGTCTTACCTAATAGGTCCTGGGGAGTCTGAGGTGTAAAATCAGGATATTTCAGTTCATCAATCTTAAGGGCACCATACATTTTCATGAGGAAGGTATAATCGAGAGGACCGTCCACAAGATAGATTTCACGATTATGGAGTTTCAATTCATTTTGGAGATAATCAAGAAGTTCCTTATCCACCTTGGCATCTATAGCTAAACGAATAGCATCACCAAACTTACGTTTTTTGATGGATTTTTCAATTTCCAGGAGTAAGTCCTCTGCTTCTTCTTCATCAATGGTTAAGTCTGAATTTCTGGTGATTCGGTATGGATGGGCACACAAAACCTCCTTACCCATAAACAAACGGTCAATAAATAACATAATAATATCTTCCAGCAAAATAAACTCACGAACATTTTCCTCATCAGGAGGAATTTCAATATATCTGGACAGCATTGACGGAACCTGCACAGTTGCAAAAAGTTTTTCCCTGTCCTTTTTAATCAATAATCCGATGTTCAATGACTTATTAAGAATCAAAGGGAAGGGTCTTGAAGAATCAACGGCAAGAGGTGTTAAGACAGGAAAGATATCCTGTTCAAAATAAGTTTCCAAAAAGGCATTTTGCCTATCACTCAGACTTTTTGGATCCATGATCATTTTAAGATTATTTTTTTTCATGGCAGGAACCAGACTTCGTTTGAAACACTGGGTCTGTTCCTCAACCATTAGGTGGGTTCTTTCTGCAATAGCCTTGACCTGGTCCTTTGGTGTTAACCCCGAAAAATCTTCCTTATCATAACCGGCTCTGATCTGCTCAATCAGCGAGGCCACACGAACCATAAAAAACTCATCCAGATTAGAACTGACAATCGATAAGAACTTAAGTCTTTCCAGCAAAGGATTGTCAATATTTTCAGCTTCCCAAAGGACCCTCTGATTAAACTCAAGCCAACTCAGTTCCCTGTTTTCATAATATTCAGTTGAATTTAGATCTATAACTTTCTTTGACTCTTTCTTCATCCTAAAGCTCCCTCTTTATTTTCAGTACAGGTGTAACGCCAAACACTTCAGTGAAGAATTCCGATTTCTTTTGAAAAGTCCATTCTTCAAGGGTTGTATCTGTAATCATATCTGTTTTTGCTGTAATAATCAGTTTCTTGTCTCTTATCTTAGCTGATTCTACTTTAATCTTGCCTTTATGGGACCGGTCAAGAGCGTCTGCCATTCTAAGAATCGCTGCCAATTTGGATACGGTTGTTCTCTGCTCTCTGGATAAAACACTGTAATTCGTATGACGGGTATCCGGTTTTATTGTGGAATGATAATAGGCAATATTAGAAATCATATCCATATGCTCTGTCGACATACCAAATATTTCTAGAGACCGAATCAGATTGTAAGAATGAAGGTTATGTCGATCCAGAGATATAAATTTACCGATGTCATGAAGAACCGCCGCAACTCGCAACAGGGTCCGCTCACTATTAAGACCGTGGAGTCTTTTTAACTTGTCAAAAAGAAAACTGGATATACCTTCTACCCGTTCACAGTGTTCTTTGTTGTAATTGAATTTTTCTGCTATCTTTTTGGCGTTTCCTACAACATCTGCTATGTTTTCCTCTGACATGGCCTTGCCGGTCATATCTTCATATATACTTCGAATCACCCCGTCACTTAAGGTGATCTGTGGGGCAATAATCCGGTTTGAATTAACTTTTTCCAAGAAGCGGCCAAAAAGCATCATACTTGGTAATAGAATTTTGGCTCTTTCTTTTTTAACATTGTATTTGTCAGCAATATCTTCTACTGACATATCCGAGATTTTATCGTACAACTTATAGAAGCGTTTCTTTGATAATTCATGAATCTCTTCACCGTATTTCTCTTCGATCAAACGGCTGATAACACCGATTTCTCCTCCAACTGCTATTAAGTGCTCATATTCATTATTGTCTCTAAAGAAATCTACTCCTTCAAGATTAGTCATAATATACTCATTAAGCATATCATTGTAGTTAATCATATTGTTTTCCAGGTCACCGAAAGCCTCTTTTACCCGAAGGGCTCCCATTTTGACATTCTGGGAAGACTGAAGAAGCCCATCCTTATAGGTGGTTATCTGTATACTGCCGGCACCTACAACTACAATAACTGCACCTTCTTGAATAATCCTGTCATAGTCCTCAAGGTTATCTCTTATAGCCTTATGGGTCAAAAACTGCTCTTCTGAATTACTGATAACATCAATATTAAAGCCAGTTTTCAGCATAATCTGGTCAACAATGTAGTCCCTGTTGGAAGCTTCACGAATAGCGCTGGTCGCTACTGCCTTGTAGGCCTCAACACCATAGTCTGCAAAGGACTGACTGAAGAGCTTTAGCAAATCACAAATCATATCAACAGACTCAAAACTCAACTTTCCATTGGTGAATGTATCATGTCCTAAAACAGCAATTTTTCTAACCGTCTCCAGTTCAGTAAAATTACCGGCTTTGGTGATCTGTCCTATTTTCATTCGTACAGCATGGGAACCTACATCGATGGCCCCAATAACTTTTTTACTCATATTTTATTTCCTCTCAGCTTTCAAGGGCATCTAGTGGTAATTATACCCCCATCCACGTTGCTAATTCAACCAATTCGTCATTTCTTAACATATCCTTAGCAATCTCCTTATCCATATTCAAAAAGCTCTTTCGAATGACCTCCTTAAAGGTTGCCAGTTCATATACCATAAATCGATTGACTCCAATGGCCTCCGCTTTATGCTCTAAAAGCAATTGGTAAATCTCTTTGTAAGTAGCCGACTGGTCCAGCTTTAGTTTCTTAAGCACCATGGGTATCAATATTTCACAAACCAGTCTTTCCTTGGACCTGTAGTCCACTATGCCGGCTTTTCCACCAAGAGATATAATCATGTGTTCAACTCTGGTCCTTGGTATCTTTAGAAATTCTTTAAGATAGGTAGCTTCGCCTTGATCATCATTCAGGTAATATTTAAAGCCTGAATAGCTTTTAAACACTCTTAAGGCATCATAATAACCTAATTGTATGCTTCGCTTAGCCTTCTCGGCATTAAGTTCAAGTAGTCCGCCTAAATTTTCCTGTGCTTCAATCCGGATGATATTCACCTGGTCTTCATCAACACTTTGTTCCAGTCCCAGTCCTTGAATCCGCACTTCAATAATGTCCTCATAACCGCGTTCTGCAAGCATATGAGAGGGTACCACACTGTGAAAACCACCATCTAAAAACCGTTTGCCAAAAATCTTTTCGGACTTGAAGCTGGGCAAATAGGAACTGGCCAGGAGATATCCTTCCACCTGCCCCTCAGGTATATCATCAATCATGAGTTCCATTGGTTTGAAATCCGTTAAGTTAAAGGTTACCAGCCCGAAATCTATATCAGACTTTCTTAACCCCTCTTCATCCAAAACTTCTGCCAAAAGGTTCTTTAGAGGTGTGATATCAAATCCCCTGTTTTTTATCAACTCAAGAAAGCGCTGGCCTGATTCCTGTAGAGATACTTCTCTCCACTTAAAGCCAGTCAGCTTTTCTGCCAGTTCATCTTCGATATTAATAACCGATGAATAACGGATATTTTCCCAGATTTCAAGAGCCTTATCAAGGTCTCCCTGGGCCAAAAGAGCTCCATTTAAAGCTCCAACCGATGTACCTACAACAGCACCAATTTTGATTCCCAACTCATCGATAGCCTTCCATACGCCTATCTCATATGCACCACGAGCTCCGCCACCTTCAAATGCCAAGCCAAAAATCTTATTCCTGTAATCCATTCTTCCACCTTCAATCCATATTCATATAGAGCGGTCAAGTCACAAGACACTCCTAGACCACCTTATATATCAGAATCTTCTCTCTCTATCATACCATATTTATCCCATTATACTAACCCAAGTACCTGTACAAATCAACGAAAATATAAAAGTTTCATTTAAAAAGCCCCCTTGTGATTGTCTACAAAGACCGACCATGATAAAATATTGACTGACACCTCTAAAAAAGTAAAAAGACGAAGATATTCATTACATTTGCATAATAAATAGAGGCATAAAATCACCTAGGGAGGTTACACATGAATTGGATTAGAAAAAAATGGATACCTATTACCGCTATATACTTTATTGGCTGCTACATATATTTTACTTATATTCTGGATAAAAGAACAGATTTGTTCATACCAGCCTTCAATATCTATCTATTGATTACCGGTATTGTATTCTTGAGTCTGGTTGTTGGAGCACCAGGTATTATCATTCACAGTTTTCTAAAGAAAGAAGGACCAGCTATTCCTTTCTACAAAGCATCTATAAAGCTTGGCACTACAAACACGAATATTTTGGCAGCCTATGGCCTAATTCTCTTAAGAGACTATCAACCTAAAGAAGCCAAAGAACTTTTTTTGAAAGCAAGCGAAAACTCCAAACATTACTTTTACAAAAAAGCTCTTACAGCCAATATTTCCCTATGCGACTGGAAACTTGGCAATATACATGAGGCTTCCAAAAATTACGAAGACTTATATTACTTCCCTGATACAGAACCTGTAGAAAACTTATCTGACGATAACCTACAGGAAGGTATTGATAAGAACTATAACTTTAATGCCCAGGATTTCACCACCATGGCTTTTATGATGTACCTAAACGATGAATTGGAAAAGGCTGAATATTTTTCCAAGGTTTCCATCGAAAAAATGGAAAACTATGGCCCTGCCTATGATAACCTGGGCCAGATTGAATATACCAGAGGCAATAAAGAAAAGGCAAAAGAATACTTCACCAAAGGATTAAGCTATAAAAAGGATATGAGCGATTCAAAATACTTCCTGGCTAAGATCGCCTTTGAAGAAGGAGACCTTAATAAGGCTCTTGAATACATTAATTCTATTGATGTAAATCGTATCAATGGATTGAGTACAGTTACTGTTGATATGGTTGAGAGTTTGGGGAATCACGTTAGGAAGAGTGTTGGGTAGACGTCATGGGAAGCAGGTCAGGGGGATCATGGCCCGGGCCGCTCATGCCCAGATTTGAATAAACTCAAACCTGGGATTCAAAGTCCCAGACCACGACACCCCTGACCTACTTCCCATTCGGCTACTCAAACGCTTTTTGTTGATATTGATTAGTTGGTAGGAAACAGATTTAGGATGATTATTTAATAGAAGGTTATAGATTTTTTTCAAGATGAATAAATGATGGTACTAAAAAAGAAGTGATTTTTCACTTCTTTTTTCTTTATTTATGCTGTTAATTCTAATTTGCTCTTTTAGAACCAATCTAATACTTATTAAGTTGTCGATACAATTCATTACTTAACAAGATATATCTTAAAGTGCTCAAACTGGATTACTCGGAAAATCTTTGTCTTACGGCTTCATAGAGTAAAACTGACGCTGCTATGGATGCATTCAATGACTCGGATTTTCCTGGCATGGGTATTTTTACCCTTTCATGACACACTTCAATGACCTGGTCGGAAATACCATTGCCTTCATTACCGATAACAAAACAGCTAGGACCTGTATAGTCATTGGTAAAGTGGTATTTGGAATCATCCAAATATGCACCATACACCCTGACACCTCTGTCTTTGAGGTAGTTAAGGCCTTCTACAAGGGATTCCAGTTCGAAAACTTTAATATGTTTCATGGATCCCATGGTACTTTTTACAACTTTGGGATTGTAGAGATCGACGGTATCCTTACTTAATAGAATCCCTGTTGCACCTGCTGCATCAGCAACCCTTATCATGGTCCCCAAATTACCAGGATCCTGTATGCCGTCCAGCGCCAGATATAAACCGTCATCTGATATCTGATGGCTAAAAAGATCATCCTTAGTCATAGTAACCACAGCCAAAATACCTTGAGGAGATGGATCTGTACTCATCTCTTTAAAGATACTTACCGGTACTAAAACCTGTTTACAATGGCTGTAGGAAACGTAGGTTTCAACATCAGATTCCCTGGTATAAACCAAAGTATGAATCTGGCTGGTTTCCAGTTCATTTACCTGCTTATAGCCTTCAACAATATATAAGCCTTCTTCCCGTCTAACCTTAGACTTGGTTTGGAGCTTTTTTATCCATTTAACAAAGTGATTCTTATTGGAATCTATTCGTTTAACCATAGGGTCATTCATCACCAATTTTCTTCAAGTTGGAGTTACTTCCGATAACGATAAGGATTTCACCAAGTTCCAGTAATTTATCTGGTCCTGGAGTGATAGTCATGGTTTCGCCTTGACGCATACCGATAACGTTAATACCAAATGCATTTCGCATATCTAGTTCACGAAGGGTTCTTCCCCTCCACTGTTCCTTAACTTCCAGTTCCACAATGGAGAAGTCTTCAGACAACTCGATAAAATCAACAAAACTGTCTGAAGTCAAGTTGTTGGCTATACGTACGCCGATTTCACGTTCCGGGAAAATAACCCTGTCTGCACCAACTTTTTCAAGAACCCGCTTATGAATATCGTTTTGGGCTTTGGCTATAACATAGTCGACACCCATCTCTTTCGCTAAAATTGTTGACATAATCGATGACTGCATATCATTGGAAATTGCAACTACCGCTACATCAAAATTTCGAATACCAAGGGCCGACAAGGCATCAGCATCTGTAACATCAGCCTGTACAGCATGGGTTACAAATTCCGAAACATCTTGGATGGTTTCCTCGCTTTGATCAATGGCTAAAACGTCACAACCATTTTCTGTTAAGGTCTGGGCAACGCTTCGACCGAATTTTCCTAAACCAAATACTACAAAATCTTTTCTGCTCGCCATGTGAATCCTCCTATCCTACCATAACCTTTTCTTCAGGTTTTTTAATCTTAACTTGTTTTCTATTGGACCTCATGGCAAATGCTACCGCCATGGTCATTGGGCCCAATCTACCTATAAACATGGTAACACATATAACCAATTTACCAAGGGTCGTAAGCCCACCGGTAATTCCTAATGTTAGTCCAACTGTCGCAAATGCTGATACAGCCTCAAAAAATGTATCCAAAAACGTGAAGTCCTCTGTTATGGTTAAGGTAATGGTTACACCGATAACGACGAACAAGCTGATCATAATAACTGCCAGAGCACGTTTTACGATATCTTCTGGAATTCTTTTATCAAAAATCTCTGTATCCTGTTTAGACCTAACAACTGATATGACTGCAAAAAGCAGAACACCGATGGTCACAGTTTTCACACCACCTGCTGTACCAGCCGGTGAACCACCGATAAACATAAAGATGATTGTCAAAAACTTGGAACCATCTGTCATTTGGTCTAAGGGAATCGTATTGAAACCGGCAGTTCTCGGTGTCACCGATTGGAAAAGGGACGCCAGAACCTTCTGTGGCAGTGTATAATCTCCCATGGTATTCGGGTTATTCATTTCCAGTAAGAAGAAAAGTATAAAACCACCACCAAGGAGAATTCCTGTAAGGACCAGGACAAGCTTTGTATGAAGACTCAGCTTCATAAACCAGTGTTTCATATCGAATTTTTTGTCTAACTTTAATTTTGTGGTTTTCATTAGGTCGATCCAGACTGTAAAACCAAGTCCACCAAGAACGATTAGGGCTATAATGGTTAAGTTAACTCCCCAGTCATGAACGTATGGTGACAAACTGGATGTAGAGAGTATATCAAATCCCGCATTACAAAAGGCCGAAATCGAATGGAAGACTCCAAGACCTATGGCATGAAGCAGCGGATAGTCTTTTGCAAAATTAATGGTTAGAAAAAGAGCTCCCAGTCCTTCAATAATCAATGTTCCCATCAATATATAACGAACCAGCCGTACCATACCACTGATTGCGCTTTGATTAAGAGCCTCTTGTATAACCAATCGCTCCTTAAGTCCAATTTTTCGACCCAAAACCATAAATAAGGTTGTGGCCATGGTCATAAAACCAAGTCCGCCTATTTGGATCAGTATAATGATAACGACCTTGCCAAAAACACTCCAGTGTTCCAAAGTGTTGACCACAACCAGGCCCGTTACACAAACGGCTGATGTTGCGGTAAAAAGGGCGTCAATAACACCGATAGAATGTCTGATACCGGATGCGTCAGGTTTTGAGGCAATTGGCATCGATAAAAATATGGTTCCAAGTAATATTAATCCCAGAAATCCCAGAACCAAAACTTGGGTAGGATTCAAGTTAATCTTTCTAAGTCTGTTTAACACGGTGGCCCCTCCATAATGCTTATCAATTCTTCTGTCAAAACGAATACAAAATCCATTATAGAACAATGAATTTAATAATACAAGCCTACCAACTAGAATTGTCTAATTGATAGGCTTAAATGTCTGAATCAATATCTTAAGCGTATTCTTTATCCTTTTTCATTTCTACTAGAACAGTAGTAAGAACAAACCAGAGAACACATGCCCCAACGGCTATAAAAAATCCTCTTGTTTCCATTAGGTTATAAGGATAAAACTCATTATTCATGTTAATACCGTTAAAATTCATGGTAACTGAGCTTAATTGATTTTCAAATCGAAGCAGATTTCTAGTTCGAATGGCAAACATGCTTAGGAATGGGATTTTCATTGATGCCCAATTCATTCCAATAATAACAATAGAAAGTACTGAGAAACCTCTTGACCATTCAACCGTCTTAAGCTTTTTATCCAAAAGTAGAAAAACAATAGCCAGCAGGCCAGCTGCCAAGACGACTATAAATCCTCGAATATAAATCATTTGAACCATGGCTCCCCAGGACAAGCGGTCTTCTCCATCCTTGTTAGTCATGTACTTGTAATCCTCTTCGTAGAGTTTGACATAATCCATCAAATCCTTGGGTGAATATCTAAGAATTCCAACCTCAGGATCAAGGGCTTCAATCTCCTCTGAACTCAACGTCATCACTTCACTGGTCATAAAACTTCCACTATTCTGATCCAGAAGAAATCCCTTAAAAACTCCTCTGCCGCCGAATGAGAACCAGTCAAACAACATGGTAATAAGGAAAAAGAGAACAATGGCAGCTGTGACATATCTGGTGATTTGTACTCCTCTGCCAAAAGTAAGGGCTTGCTTTGGCTCATCTCCTGATAAGACCTTTGTCGGCGTCTTTGATTTTAATTTGTCTCTAGACTTGTCACCTGGTTTATCCTTGATTTTAGTTTTGTCTTTATTAGTGTCTTTCTTAAGTGGTATTCCAAATTTTTTCTTTTTGGAACCCTCGTCTTTTGCTGATGCTTCAGAAGCCTTCACTTTCTTGGCTGCTTCATCTTCTTTAATCATAGAATCAACTAAATCCTCGAAATGTGTATCCTGTAACTTTTCACCACAGGAAAAACAAACCTTTGCATCATCTTTAAGGGTCTCCCCACAATTTGGACATTTCATCAGGTTACCTCCGGGTTTATCTGGTTTCTAACGCTCTGCTCACTTCCATTTGGAAATCGTCAATGTCTTTTTCCATTTTTAAAGCTTCATTGATGTCATAATCGACGTATTTACCATCTCGATATGCAACAACACGGTTGGATTTACCCTCAGCCAAAAGTTCAACAGCTCTTGCTCCCATCATAGAAGCATGCATTCTATCAACTGCAGTTGGGCTTCCTCCACGTTGAAGGTGACCAAGAATTGTAGCTCTTGTTGCAATACCAGTTACTTTTTCGATTTTAGCTGCAAGCTCCGCTGAACCACCAACACCTTCTGCAACGATAATCAGGTTGTGTTTCTTACCCTTCTTACGGTTTTCAAGGATACGGCGAATCAGTTCTTCATCAGTGATATTTTCTTTCTCAGGAAGGAAAATATCTTCAGCTCCATTAATGATACCACACCATAAAGCGATATATCCTGCATCACGACCCATTACTTCTACGATTGAACATCTTTCATGAGAAGTAGACGTATCACGAATCTTGTCAATGGCTTCCATTGCTGTATTAACAGCCGTGTCAAAACCAATGGTATAGTCTGTACATGCGATATCCAAATCAATGGTACCTGGAATAGCAATCGTATTAATACCAAGTCCTGCTAATTTCTCTGCACCTTTAAAGGATCCGTCACCACCGATAACAACCAGGCCGTCAATACCGAACACTTTACACATATCCGCTCCACGCTGTTGTCCTTCCGGCTCAATAAACTCTAGACATCTTGCAGTATAGAGAATAGTTCCACCTCTTTGAATTGTATCTGAAACACTTTTCGCATCCATTTCGAAAATGTCGCCGTTGATCAATCCATTGTATCCTTTACGAATACCCATTACACGCAAGCCTTTAGCAAGAGCTGTTCTAACAACTGCTCTAGTAGCTGCATTCATTCCTGGCGCGTCTCCACCACTTGTCAACACACCGATTGTTTTGATTTCTTTAGCCATTACAAACCTCCTGAAACTTTCATGTAATCACACTTTTTGGGTAAAACATTCATTGACCAGCTTTCCATCATCACTCATCGAATCGTTTTACCATTATAATTTTGGGTTACCCCTTTTATGCTAAGTACAATGTATCTGTGTACCTCATATTGCCGTCATTACAAAATTCAAGATAAATCCCCAATTTATCATAGTACATTGTAGTACAAATCTTTACTTTTTTCAACTTTTTTTAACAACCTTTACAGAATTCGCCCCTAATATTCCTTTTGTGTCCTCAAGGATCTTGTCGGTCAAAGTCAGTGTTTGTCTGTATTTCTTGCGTTTTTTGCCTTCCTCAATGTAAAGAATAATCTCATGATCCCCCTGAATGCATTCCTTAAGTTTTTCTTCAACCAGGGCAAAAGAATCCAAATATTGGCTCATATCCCTAAACTTAATCCAAACCGTTGAGCCTGTATCAAGGGGAATGCCTATTGGAATTTTAGCCTCTTCAAACTCATAAAGCTTATCCATAATAACTTTGGCATCCTGGTCTTCCTGAACGCTGATCCGTCCTTCTATGATGAGTTTGGCATCATTTTCCAAAAGGTGTTTATACCGTTCATAATGTTTAGGGAAAACAATAACTTCAACTGAGCCATACATATCTTCCAATTCAACAAAGGCCATTTGAGCATTGTTTCTGGTTGTCTTTCTTGTCACTGTATGAATCATGCCCGCAACAATCGTCTTTTGTCCATCAAAGATTCCAAGGTCTTCTATGGCATTGTCAGTCAGTACTGCCTCACCATCCTCACCACTGTCATCTATGGTTTTAAAATCAAAGGACCTGTGAGTGACTTTAGATTTAATATAGTCTTCATACTTTTCCAAAGGATGTCCGCTGATATAAAGGCCTAAAACCTCTTTTTCATTAGCCAGCAATTGTTCCTCCGAAAATTCACCTACATCCGGCAGCCGGTCCTCTATGGAGGTTTCACTTTCCTGACCCATAGCAAAAAGGTCCATTTGTCCGTCAAAGGTATTTTTTTTGCCCATGAGGACTGAATCCAGTATGGTCTTGTATCCCTGCATATATTGCATACGGGTATTGCCAAACACATCAAAGGCTCCGGCCTTAATCAGGCTTTCAATAACCCTTTTGTTAAGATCCTTAGGCTCCATTCTCATACAGTAGTCGGACATAGATTCAAAAGGTCCGTTTTCTTGTCTTTCGACGACCATATTGGCGACTATATTCTTACCGACATTTTTAATAGCTGCCAATCCAAAGCGGATTTTGCCATCATATACGCTGAAATGGGGATACCCATGATTCAGGTCCGGAGGTAAAAGCTCTATATTCATTTCGCGAAGATGCATAATATATTCAGCAGCCTTACTGGGGTGTCCAAGAACACTGGTGATAAGAGCTGCCATAAATTCAACCGGGTAATACTGCTTAAGCCAAGCTGTCTGATAGGCGACGATGGCATAAGCTGCTGCATGGGACTTGTTAAAGGCATACTTGGCAAAGTCTTCCATATCATCAAATATCTGCTTGGCGGCCTCTTCACTGATTCCCGTTGCCAGACAGCCTCTGATACCTTCTTCTTCATTACCGTAGATAAAGTTCTTCCGCTCTCTATCCATAACATCCAGTTTTTTCTTGGACATGGCACGTCTAACCAGGTCAGACCGGCCCAAGGTGTAGCCGGCCAGGTCTCTAACGATCTGCATAACCTGTTCCTGATAGACGATACACCCATAAGTCGGCTTTAGTATGGGTTCCAACTCCTTGGTTACATAACGAACCTCATCGGCATTATGTCTTCCTTCTACATAATCCGGAATCGAAGACATAGGACCTGGTCTGTAAAGAGAAATACCGGCTATAATATCTTCCAGATTCTGGGGCTTAAGCTCCTTCATGAAGTTTTTCATACCTTCGCTTTCCAACTGGAAAATACCTTCGGTCTTACCTGATGCAATCAGGTCAAACACTTTAGGATCTGCATAATCCAAATCTTCCATGGAGATAGGTTGGTCGGCAGTCTTATTGGCCTCTTTTACTGCATTTTGAATAACAGTCAGGGTTCTCAGCCCAAGAAAGTCCATTTTAAGAAGACCTAATTCTTCCAGGGTTCCCATGGTAAACTGGGTTGTCACAGAATCATCATTGGCATTCAGCGGTACATAATCATAAACCGGACGGTCACAAATAACTACACCGGCTGCATGGATTGAGGAGTGCCTGGTTAATCCCTCCAAACGTTTGGAAGTATCAATCAGCTTTTTCACCTGTAAATCTTCGGTATATAACTGGGCAAGGTCCTTGTTCATGGTCAAGGCCTTATCAATAGTCATTTTAAGCTCGCTGGGAATCATTTTGGCTATTTTGTCCACATCTCCATATGGAATATCCATTGCACGTCCAACGTCTCTTATAACCGCTCTGGCGGCCATTGTACCAAAGGTAATAATCTGGGCAACTTTCTCAGCGCCGTATTTTCTAATTACATAATCTATAACTTCCTGCCTGCGTTCATAACAGAAATCGATATCGATATCAGGCATGGATACACGCTCCGGATTAAGGAAACGCTCGAAAATCAAACTGTATTTAATAGGGTCAATATCTGTAATTCGAAGGCAGTAGGAAACAAGACTTCCGGCAGCCGAACCTCTACCTGGCCCTACGATAATATCATTGTCTCTGGCATAGCGGATAAAATCCCAAACAATCAAAAAGTAATCAACATAACCCATACTCTCGATAGTGGATAATTCATAATCCAGTCTTTCCTGATGCTGACTCATCTCTGCTCCATATCTTTCTTCAAGTCCATCCTCACAGAGTTTTCTCAAATAGGATACAGCCGTAAATCCTTCAGGTACATCAAAAATTGGCAGCTTGGTTACACCAAACTCAAAATCCACCTGACACCGCATGGCTATCTTATGACTATTGATGAGAGCCTCTTCTTCTTCATCAAAAAGCTCATACATTTGGTCAGGACTTTTTACGAAGAACTGACCTCCTAGATACCTCATCCGGTCAGTATCAGAAACCTTCTTATTGGTTTGTATACAAAGAAGTACATCATGAGACTGAACATCGTCCTCATATGTATAATGGGAATCGTTAGTGGCAACCAAAGGTATATCAAGTTCTTTGGACATCTTGACCAAAGTCTCATTGACCTTGGTTTCCTCTTCATATCCATGTTTTTGTAGTTCCAAAAAGTAATTGTCCTCACCAAAAATCGCCTTATATTTTTTTGCTGTTAAATAAGCCTCCTCCAAATCATTTTGCATAATCAGCTGAGACACATGGCCGCCTAAACAGGCACTCAGAGCAATAATACCTTCTGAATACTGCTCCATCAATTCAAAATCTATTCTGGGTTTATAATAGAATCCTTCAGTGAACCCAAAGGAAACCAGCTTCATGAGATTTTCATAGCCGGTTTGATTTTCGGCAAGCAAAACTAAATGGTAGTTGCTTGCATCATATTTATTTTCTTTAAAGGCCCTTCCTCTTGGAGCTACGTAGACTTCACAACCGATAACCGGATGGATGCCTTCCCGTTTACAGGCCTTATAAAAATCAATGACTCCATACATAACCCCGTGGTCAGTAATGGCAACGGAATCCATGCCCAATTCCTTCACTCTTTTGACTAGCTCGTTGATCTTACTGGAACCGTCCAGCATAGAGTATTCTGTATGTAAATGAAGGTGGGTAAATTGCTTGTTCAATGTAGACACTCCTTAAACTTTGATAATCTCCATTGTAACATACTAGCACCTTTAAATCCATGTACTAATCCTCCAAATAAATGGATGTTTGGGACGGCTCTCCTTGTATTCCCTTTTAAGTTTCAATTTACTTCCTAACAAAATCTTAACTCATCTATAACCTTAGCTTAAAATGCTTTTTATTAAAAAATTTTACAATGGACATATATTGAGATGACAAGGAGGCCTTACCATGTTTATTGGATCACATTTTACCATTGGTTCATTTCTTCAACGCAGAGTCAGGAAAAGTGACCATCAACGCTTTGATCTTCATCCACTCCATTTTATTTATGGCAACATAAAACCGGATATTACAGGTAGAATGGCAAAAATCGGTCATTACTTTGAATCTACCAGACACTTGGTTGATGAAGCTCTTGAAATTGTTTATGATGACTCCTATTCAAACAAGGACAGGTCTGTCAGTCTTGGCGTTGTTACCCATTTCATCACAGATTATGCATGTACCTACCATGCCAGATTACCTTACAAAAAGCGAAATCTATTTAATCATTTCTTTTATGAAACACTGCTCCATTTTCGCTTGCTCTATGACCTGATGAACCATAAAACACTGGAAGAAAAACTAGCCACTTTACCAAAAACGCTTCTCCACTCTCATCAGGCGACCATCCAAAAATGTGTTTGGGATTACTACAGCTCTGAAGTCTCTATGAAAAATGATGTGATATACGCACTCAACACCACCCTTTTAATCGTAAATGATATCTTAACTGTAACTAAAGAAAAGGCAGCTCCAGAATTCCCGATGATGGCGGGAACTGCAGCTACCTAATAGTTAAATAATATATACTTATGACTAATTTACTTTAAATTGTTTTACATTTTCAGATAAGGTATCGATGATCTTTGAAAGACTCTCTGCCATTTCTGATAAATGATCGGCACTTGCAGTTTGCTCTTCTCCGGTTGCAAGTACTTCTTCTATGGCAGAAGCTGATTGCTGTGCAATGGCTGCTATAGAAGTAATGGAATCAGTTGCATCATTCTGAATGACATCCAAACCTGAAAGCAATTCGTATACCGTATCAACTTCCCTAATAATATTATCCATGTCTTCAACGATAACTTTAAAGGTCTGTTCAGTATTCTTAGCTGCTTTTTCCTGTCTTTCGTAGATGACAGCTCCATTCTCAATCATGACTTCCGTCTTCTGAGTTTCTTTGTAGATATTGTTAACGATATCGCTAATGGACTGGGCAGCTTCACTGGACTGACTGGCAAGTTTTCTTACCTCGTCGGCAACAACTGCAAATCCTTTTCCTGCATCACCTGCTCTAGCCGCTTCTATAGCCGCATTAAGAGCAAGAAGATTGGTTTGCGAGCTGATAGCGTTAATCATATCGATAATACCCAAAATCTCTTTGAAACGCTCGGTAAGCTGAGCCATATCCGTTTTAATGTTATCAGAAAGCTGTATGGATTCTGTTGTCGCATTGGAAAGTTCATCAATAGTTCCAGCCGCTTCAACACTGGCTTTTTTGGTTCTATTGGTTACATCAACAACTGCTTTAAAACTTTCTTCTGTCTTATTCATCTGATCAACAAGTTCTTTGACTATACCGGCTGCCTTATCAGCATCTGTTGCCTGCTCAGTTGCCCCTTCAGTCAGGGACTCAACAGCTTGAATAACTTCCTTGGATGCCAAAGCCGACTGGCCTGCAATCTTTTGAAGTTCAATGGCATCAGCAGATACTTCATTGGAAATCTCGCCGGTTTCCTCAATCAGCTGGGCCATATTCTCTGTCATCTTATTAAAACTGGTTGACAGCTGAGCCAACTCATTTTTACCTTTCATGGTTGAACGAACTGTCAGATCACCTTGCTCTACCAGACGCATTCTTCCGCGAATATAGTCTATCGGTTTAGATATACTCATTGCCAATAGGAAGCCTATAGCAAGGGCTGCAAGAGCTGCAAGGCTACCAAGACCAATAGCTAGCCCCCTAATTGTTTCAATACCACCTAAAATTGACTGGGTTGGAATTTCAGCTACATAGTACCATCCATTGGAAAGCTCCTGGAAAATAACCAGACTCTCTCTGTCTCCACCCTTATCAGAAATAAAGTTACCTCTGGCCTTTGGAACCTTATCTTCGCTGGCATCAATACTTGCCTGAATATTATCCAGCAGTGGACCTGCACCGGCAATTTCAAATCCCATAGTTATGGTTTCATCAGAAGATACAATAACTTTACCCTTCTCATCAACCAAGCTCATACGGGCGCCTTCACCAAGTTCTTCTGCATTTAAGTCTTCGCTCAAATATTCATGGTCCAGAGACATAAGCAATACTGTATTGGCTTTAGCAGAATAGATATTTCGAACGCTTCTCATAAAATAGAGATCATCAGTTCCATATAAACCGTAGAACCAGACAGGTCTTGCCTTTGCTTCTGCAGCAATGGTAAACTCTTCACTTTGGAAGAATGTGTTAACAAAATCTTCTTCAGCAAATACTCCACTCTTGTCAGGATCAATAACTTCATTGTCATTGATAAAGTTAACAACTTTCAAATCTCTTGTTGAAGATTTTAAGGATTGGATCAAGGAAAACAGATTGTCATCCCTATCCTTCAGCATGTAATAAAGGTTTTCATAATCATCTTCAGACTTACTGATAACTTCAAGTACGTCCTGGTCGGAAATCAACAAAATAGAAGTGGCATCAATTTCTGACAGTTTCAGGTCCATTAATTTGGTTACCTGGTCAGACAAGGCCATGTTGGCATGTGTTACTTCTTCTGTTAATGAATCTTTTGCATTGATAAATAATAGAACGGTTATCAATAGAATTGGAATCAAAGCAATCAAGAAATGAGATATGATCAAAGTTAACTTAACGGAAACTCTGCCATGGTAGGCTTTCTCCTTCTTACCTTTATTAGATTTTGAAGGAACCTGTGACTGCTGATCGGTTACACTTGTTTTTTCAATAGCCTTTGAAGCTGAGCGCTTCATGAACGGTTTCTTAAATGTAAATCGCTTGCCTTTTTTCATATAAATCACCCCAAACTTAAACGTTACTTCCATTATACCGACCAAATATGAACGATTCAATCAAGAACGACTTATTTTATTGAATTTATAAAGTTTCGTGATATAGCCTATTTGTTTCGTTTATTTTTATGCAACATTTGGACTTTTGTAGATATTTTTTATGGTTTTTTGCTATATTATTCTTTGTATTTTGGTATTTTTTACGAAATTTTAAACAGATTTGGATTGGGGAGGTTTTGAAAAGGAATTGGCATATGGGTAATTATGAACAATTTATTAACTGTTGGTGGGGGGTTGCGTTTTGCAGTCGCAATCCTTAGCGAGCCAAGAGCTTGAATCCCGCATAATGCGGGATCCATCTCTTACGGTCAAATGACCGTGTATTTATGCATGTAAAAAAGCTCCGGAATGTAAACATTCCAGAGCTTTGTTCCATACATAAATGGCTCGCTCGACAGATTATCTCTTTGAGAATTGAGGAGCACGTCTTGCTGCTTTAAGACCGTATTTCTTACGTTCTTTCATACGTGGGTCACGAGTTAAGTAACCTGCTTTTTTAAGTGCTGGACGAAGTTCAGCATCGGCTTCAAGAAGTGCTCTTGAAATACCGTGACGAATTGCACCAGCTTGACCTGTGTATCCGCCACCTTTAACAGTAACGATCACGTCAAATTTTGAAAGTGTATCTGTAAGTACAAGTGGTTGTCTTACGATAACTTTAAGTGTTTCTAAACCGAAAAACTCTTCGATATCTCTTTTATTTACTGTGATTTTACCAGTACCAGGTACTAAGTAAACTCTTGCTACACTACTTTTTCTACGGCCTGTACCGTAATATTTAACTGATTGTGCCACTAGTCTTCCTCCTTCCGAATCCTAATTAAAATGTAAGTACTTCTGGCTTTTGAGCTTCTTGCTTATGCTCAGCGCCTCTGTAAACGCGAAGCTTAGTAAGCATTTTACGACCAAGTTTGTTCTTTGGAAGCATACCTTTAACAGCGTGCATTACAACCTCTTCAGGTTTGTTTTGCATCATGTCACGGTATTTAACTTCTCTAAGACCACCTGGATGACCTGTATGCCATCTGTAAAGTTTTTGGTCAAGTTTCTTACCAGTTAATACTACCTTATCTGCATTAATTATGATTACGAAATCACCGGTATCAACATGTGGTGTATAAATAGGCTTTGTTTTTCCGCTAAGTACTTTAGCAACTTCTGAAGCAAGACGACCAAGTGTTTGACCTTCTGCATCAACTACATACCATTTTCTTTCAACTGTTTCAGCGTTAGGCATGAAAGTTTTCATTGGATTTCCTCCTTGTTAATCGAATTATTCTCTATTACGAAAATCCGGGGCATTGGATTTTTGTTAGTGAACTCACATCTAGATATTATAGTACATAGACCCTGGTGTGTCAATCACTTTTTTCCACAAAAATCAAGGGATTTTAAGGATTTATCCACAGGGTCGACATTGACGGGTTTTTGCACGCTTATATCAATATCCTACACCCTTCTTTTCCAGATATGCTGAGATTATAGCAGTAATTGGAATTGCACAGATCAGACCAATGGTACCTGTCAAGGCACGGACAACTTCTGTTGCTACCAAGTCCATATTCAAAATATCAATAAAGGGTATATCATTCACCATAAATATCAAAATCATAAACACAGATGTTCCTACATAGGCCAGAATCAGAGTATTAACCATAGTCCCCATAACGTCCCGGCCAATATTCATTCCTGACTTAAAGAGCTCAATGGTTGACAGAAGTGGATTGGCCTCTGTGATCTCATTAATGGCTGAAGCTATAGACATACATACATCCATAACCGCTCCCAGCGTGCCAAGAAGTATACTGGCAAAAAGGATACCGTTAATATTAAAATCTACAGGATGACTTGAAAACATGAGCATTTGAGCCTCAACAGTTCCAAGACCGGTCAACTTTGAGCTTTGACTGACGATTAAGGCTAGTATACCCGCTATAATGACACCACTGAAGGTTCCACCTATGGCAGAAACTGCCTTTAGATTAAATCCAGCAACCAGAAACATGGTAACAATAGTGATAACAAATGAGATAACCACAGAAAGGAATATAGGATGTCCGCCATTCATTATTCCTACCAGCATGTAGTAAACGCCAACAACAGTAAGTCCCAGGGTCACTAATGATTTTATTCCCTGAATACCACCCAGGATAAACATTAAGACTACAAAAACTCCAATCAGGATATATATATCTTTATCTCTTCTGAACTCGTGGATGTGGGGAGTTGTCTCATTACCATTTTCATCAGTTTCAAAGAAAATGTATACATCATCTCCAGCTTTAATTTCTATTGTATAAGCCATAATTTCATCGATATAATTTTTTATTTCAATGATTTCACCTTTACGACTTTTATCCAGTAATTTTACTTTTGCAATCTGAACTCTTTGTCCATAAGTACCGCCTGAAGTTTCAATCGAGTTGTTCTCTTCAGATACGATTTCAACAATCTTTCCTTTATAAAGTTCCGGCAACTGATAACCTTCCTCTTCTGAGGCCCAGGTATTTGTCATAAACACGACTCCTACAAGAGCTACCAACAGACCTTGTACCACTAACTTATTCCACTTCTTCATTAAAAACCTCATCTTCCTTGCATGTATTCTGCTTAGTTTATGGTCCTCTATCTAGTTTCTTTAAGTTATTTCTTCTGCATATGTAACGTCTACTAAGGTCAATCCGTTTGCCGGAGCTGTCAGCTGTGCCTGCATCCTGTCTTTTGATGCAAGAATTTCTGAAACAGCTTTTGGGTCCAGCTTTCCTCTTCCAACCTCAATAAGTGTTCCTGCCATAATTCTAACCATGTTATATAAAAATCCGTTACCAATAACATCAATATATATATGGTCACCCTGGCGGCTCACCTCACATGATTCCATCTGTCGAATGGTATCTTCAACAGTAGTCTTCACCGAAGAGAAGGCGATAAAATCATGTCTGCCTACAAAAGCCTTGGCAGCTAGACCCATAGCTTCATGATCTAGGTATTTCTGATAAAAGTAGGCATAGTGCATATACTGGGGAACCGGATAGGGTCCATTATAAATTGTATATCTGTAGTGCTTGGTTTTTGCCCCGTACCTTGGATGAAAATCCTCATCGGCAAGGAGGCAGTCCCGAACAACGATAGTTGCAGGTAGGTGAGCATTAAAAGCCTTAGGAATCCGGTCTGCCTTCATCTCAATATCTCCTGCCAAAAGAGCAACAAAATTTAAGGCATGAACACCCGAATCAGTTCTGGAACACCCCGTTATAGTAAAGGGTGTTTTGATAAACTTCTTACCAGCCTCCATCAGACTGCCTTGAATGGTTTGTCCATTAGGCTGGACCTGCCAGCCACAGAAATCCTTTCCGTCGTAGGCAATGGTTAATCGATAATAATTCATTTGATATCCTTACTAAACTTTCAACTTAGATTGTTTTATCTAGAAAAGCAGATCCGCACCCTGAAAAAACCGACTCATGACAAGTATAAGAGCCAAATAGGCAGCCATTAAACCATACCAGCCGAAGTCTATTTTTTTATAGATCAACTTCTTCATTTTGGTCCTTCCCACACCGCCTCGGTAACATCTGGCCTCCATAGCAAGAGCCAAATCATCAGCCCTTCTAAAAGCAGATATAAAGAGAGGTACCAATAAGGGTACAAGACTCTTGGCTTTTTTTATTAAGCCGCCAGACTCAAAATCAGCACCTCGAGCCATTTGTGCTTTCATAATCTTATCCGTCTCTTCTAATAAAATCGGGATAAACCTCAGGGCAATCGTCATCATCATAGCAATCTCGTGTGCTGGAACCTTAATTCTCTCAAGAGGTTTAAGGAGTCGCTCAATTGCATCGGTCAAATCAATAGGTGATGTTGTCAGGGTCAAAAGAGACGAACCGATAATCAACATGATCAAACGAAGAGCCATAGATGCTGCCGCCAGCAAACCCTCTACTGTTATACGGACAAAACCGATCTCCAAAATCACCATTTCTCCAGGTTCTAAAAAAATATTAATGACTACAGTAAACAGAATTAAGATCACAATGGATTTCAGTCCCTTTATCATATAAGAAAAGGGTACTTGACTGATTTTAACCACTGAAAAAAGCACAAATCCTGCCACTGCATAGACGATTAAGCTTGTTGAAAAAAACAAGGAAATAATGAAGACAAAAGTCATGGCAATCTTAGTTCTGGGATCTAATCGGTGAATCAATGATTCTGTTGGATAATATTGTCCAATAGTGATATCTCTAAGCACTGATACCACCACCTTCCAGAAGTCCTACAAGAACTTCAACAGCCTCATCGACAGTCGTCACTGTCTTCCCTATCGTCAGGCCTTTATCTGCCAGCAAATGACATATTTTAGTGACCTGTGGCACACCAAGACCGATGTCCTCTAATAACTTAACTTCTTCAAAAACCTTATATTTGTCACCTTCAAGAACCACTTGGCCTTTATCCATTACAATGATTCTTGACACATAGTTGGCAATATCTTCCATACTATGGGAGACCAGAATTATTGTAATACCCATTTGATCATGAAGCTTTTTTATTTCATCCAGAATCTCATCACGGCCTTCCGGATCAAGTCCGGCTGTTGGCTCATCCAAAATCAGAACATCTGGTTTCATGGCAAGCACTCCGGCAATGGCCACCCGTCTTTTCTGTCCACCAGACAACTCAAAAGGTGAGGTCTCATAGATTTCTTCATCCAACCCAACCCTATCTAAGGCATCCCTTACCCGAAGGTCCACCTGGTCTTGGTCCAGACCTAAATTTTGGGGTCCAAAGGCAACATCCTTATAAACGGTCATTTCAAATAACTGGTGCTCCGGATATTGAAATACCAAACCTACTTTTTGACGAATATCCCTTTTTTTGGTATCTTCATGAAAGACATCAACATCATCAATCAGAACCTTTCCGCTTGCAGGTTCAAGAAGGGCATTCAAATGCTGGATAAGAGTTGATTTCCCTGATCCCGTGTGGCCAATCAGTCCAATAAATTCGCCATTTTCTATTGTTAAGTCTACTCCCTTAAGGGCCTTTTTTTCATACGGGGTTCCCTTGGAATAGATATGTACTAATTGTTGGATTTTAATTGCCATAAGACTTCCACCATTTCTTCTACTTTCAAAATATCAGGCTTTAGATTAATGCCCCGCTCCCTAAGCTTAGCCGCAAGTTCAACTGTCTGAGGCACATCAAGACCTGCCTCTTTCATCTGGTCCCGTTTAACAAAAACTTCTTCCGGCTTGCCTTCAAAAGCGACTTTACCCTCAGTCATGACATAGATATAATCCGCATCAACAGCTTCTTCCATATAATGAGTGATAAGAATAATCGTTATATTCTCTTCCTTATTCAAATAGTGGATGGTATCAAGAACTTCCTTGCGACCTGAAGGGTCCAACATAGCTGTTGGTTCGTCCAAAATAATACACTCTGGATGCATGGCAAGTACACCAGCTATAGCAATTCTCTGTTTCTGACCGCCTGACAGCTTATTAGGGGAATGCTTGGCATATTCACTCATTTCCACCGTACTAAGAGCCTTATCTACCTGAAAGCCAATTGACTCTGAGGGCACACCAAGATTTTCAGGCCCAAAAGCAACATCTTCTTCAACAATCGTGGCAATAATCTGGTTGTCAGGATTTTGGAAGACCATACCAGCACTTGACCGGATATCCCAAAGATGACTGTCATCTTTTGTATCCATTTCCTTCACATAAAGGGTTCCTTGGCTTGGAAGCAACAAGGCATTAATATGCTTGGCAAAAGTTGACTTGCCTGAACCGTTATGCCCAAGAATAGCCACAAAATCGCCTTTGTTTATATTTAGTTCTACACCATCGAGAGCTCTGTGGGTGTGTTCAATTTCACCCAGTTCATTCTGCATATGATAGTCAAAAACAACTTTTTCTGATTTGATAAACATGAAAAACCTCTTTCAATTGGACCTGTAAATCCATCTAAACATCACCCTTTACTATACACATTTTATAAGAATAAATCAAGTTATATAGCCTTTCTAACCCAACAAATCCATATCTACAAAAAGAGTCTTTTCATTATCACAACTCAATAACAAAAGACTCTCTCCTCAACATATCATTTTCAAACTATAAATCAGGGCTATTTCATACACTCAAGAACAAAAATACCTTTCTTCTTGTATAAGGTCTCAATTTGGTTAAATATAGTGTCCAATTTTTCCAAAGTCGTTTTAGCCCCATGTTTTTTTTGAATGATCAAATAAAAACTGCCACCAGGGTTCAGAAACTTATAGGCATCTTCATACATACCATAAATGACCTGCTTACCGGCATGAATCGGTGGATTCAAAACAATAGCATCAAAAGTACCCTTAAGTTCCTTAAAACCGTCGGATAATAAAATATCAGCTTCTATGCCGTTAGCCTGACAATTGATCTTTGAAAACTCAATTGCCTTAGGATTAACGTCGACCATGGTAAGGTCAATATCAAAAGCCTTTGCCAAGGATATTCCAATAGGTCCGTATCCACATCCTAAATCTAGAACCTTACCCCTTAAGATAGGCAAGGCCTTGATAAGGATATCGGATGCATAGTCTACATGTTCCTTGGAAAAAAGCCCATTGTCAGTCTTAAAGGTCATTCCAATACCCTTATACTCATAATGGATGGTTCTTATATCACTTTTAACATTCTTATCATCTATAAAATAATGACTCACGAGACACCTCTACTTAATCGCTTGTTTTTTGACTATGGTATAGTCATCTCCAGGACGAAAATAAGGGCATCCCTTCTGACGGTTATACATTGACCGCTCCATATCATCCTGATCCATATACATGGTACAATAGTTTTCACCGGTTTCAAGGTCCTCACCTAGATTCAGGCACTCATAACATTGCTTATTCATCCTTACACCTCACTAGGGAAGATTAATTGCCACTCTATCATATCACGCATATACAGGAAGTCAAGTCACCAAAGAATTAATCACCAATTCTTCCAACTACAGGCAACTTTTCAAGAACCTTTTTGCCATGGGGCGATAAATTGGCAATTTCATCCGACAAATCATTACCGGCTACCTGTCCATTATGACTTCCCCTATTCCACTGTGGGACATCGGTCACATCATAGATTACACCATCAACAGCAACATAAGCCGGATTTCCGTCCTTGCCGTTGTACTGAGACAGCTCTTCCAGCGTTAATACCAATCCATCCTCTGAAGCAGATTCTTCAGAATCTGTTTCCTCTGACACACTGTCAGAAGCAGTATCTTCGTCGGTCATATTATCGTCACTAGTATCAGAAGCAGTATCTTCCATTACATCACTGTCCTCATTAACTTCAGCAACCTCTACAGACTCACTACTTTTATCTTCATCACCAGTCCCAGTTCCACATCCAGCCAAAGCCAAAATCAAAACCAAAGACAAACTCATCAATATCTTCTTCATCATGTACCTCCAATTCAAACCAATTAATAGTACACTCAGTATACCCTAACTGAAAACAATTATCAATACACTCATCGAATCGTAAAACAACCGTAAGAAAAATTAATCAAAGTCTCTCTTCCCATTTTATACGTAAAAAGACGACCCGTTATAAAACAGGTCGTCCTTAAAATCAAGTAATCAAAGATGATTAAACAAGTTCAAGAATTACTTCCATAGATGCATCACCTTTACGAGGACCAATCTTAACGATACGAGTGTATCCACCCTTACGGTCTACGTATTGTGGTGCAATATCATCAAATAACTTGTCAACCAAGTTTACTTCTTTCGTGTTACGTTTTTTACCAGCATTAGCTTCTGGTGTTTCTGTAACAGGGTAAAGTACGGACAACATTTTTCTTCTAGCGTGTAATCTTGAGTTGTTGTCTTTCTTGATTGTCTTTTCGATTTCTTCGAATTGTGTTACTTTTTTACCATCAACAACATCCTTAACTCTTTTACCATCAGCAGTCTTCTTAGGTACTTTTTGAGTTACAGTCATTTCAGTATAATTATCTTTTTCTGCAATTGCCAAAGTGATTAACTTTTCTGCAATTTTGCGAACTTCTTTCGCTCTAGCTTCAGTAGTTCTAATCTTACCATTGTAGATAAGGTTAGTTACTTGGTTACGAAGCAAGGCTTTTCTTTGAGAAGAAGTTCTGCCAAGTTTTCTATATCCAGGCATCTCTAGACCTCCTTACCAGTATACTATTCATCGTTTGGCTTCAGTTCTAAGCCAAGTTCATTAAGCTTAAGCAATACTTCATCAAGTGACTTACGTCCCAGGTTACGCACCTTCATCATATCATCAGGTGTTCTGTTAGTAAGCTCTTCAACCGTATTGATACCAGCTCTTTTCAAACAGTTATATGAACGTACTGACAACTCTAATTCGTCAATACTCATTTCAAGAACTTTTTCTTTTTCATCGTCTTCTTTTTCAACCATGATTTCAGCGTTCTTAGCATTTTCAGACAGATCAATGAACAGGTTAAGGTGTTCATTGAGTACCTTAGCTGCTAATGATACGGCTTCATCAGGAGATAACGATCCATTGGTCCATACTTCAAGTGCTAACTTATCGAAGTCTGTAATCTGTCCAACACGTGTATTTTCAACAACTAAGTTTACTCTCTCTACAGGTGTGAAAATAGAGTCTACAGGAATAACTCCAATAGGTTGATCTTCAGTTTTATTTTTGTCTGCACCAACATAACCTCTACCTTTAGAAATCGTTAATTCCATAAAGAGTTTGCTGTCAGCTCCACCTGAAAGTGTTGCAATAACTAAATCCTTATTGACGATTTCAATATCAGGATCAGCTTGAATATCAGCTCCGGTAACAACACCTTCACCTTCAAATTCAATATAAGCAACCTTTGGTTCAGGGCTGTCTGAATTATTCTTAATAGACAAATTCTTGATATTAAGAATTACTTCAGTAACATCTTCCTTAACGCCAGGAATTGTAGAAAACTCATGAAGAACCCCTTCAATCTTAACGCTGCTTACAGCTGCGCCAGGAAGTGATGATAACATGATTCTTCTAAGTGAATTTCCTAGAGTTGTACCGAAACCTCTTTCTAATGGTTCAATGACGAAACGGCCATAACGATTATCTTCTGACATTTCAACAATATCAATTTTTGGTTTCTCAAATTCAAACACTGTATAGGACCCTCCTTTGATCTTATCTTGTTAAGGGCACTTATTACTTAGAGTACAACTCGACAATAAGTGTCTCATTTACTGGAACATCAATAGCTTCTCTAGTTGGAATTGCGTTGATTTTGATTTGCTTATTCTCAAGATCTGCTTCTATCCACTCAGGAATAATTCTAGATCCAGTAGTTTCAAGGATATCTTTAAATCTTTGAAGGCTCTGTGATTTTTCTTTGACAGTTACAACATCACCAGCTTTTACTAAGTATGAAGGGATGTTAACTTTTTTGCCGTTAACAAGTACGTGGTTATGACGTACAACTTGACGGGCTTCAGTTCTTGAACGACCAAGACCTGCTCTATATACTACGTTGTCAAGACGAGTTTCAAGGATGATCATAAGGTTGTCACCAGTGATACCTTTTTTACTGTCTGCCATTTCATAGTAGTTAAAGAATTGAGTCTCAAGAATACCATAGATTCTCTTTGCTTTTTGCTTTTCTCTTAATTGTTTACCATACTCAGACATTTTGGCTCTTCTTTTACCGTGTTGTCCTGGAGCATATGGTCTTCTGTCCATTGCGCATTTGCCTGTATAACATCTTTCGCCTTTAAGGAATAATTTTTCACCTTCACGACGACATAGTCTACATACTGCACCTCTATATCTTGCCATTAATCTAACACCTCCTACTACTAAACTCTTCTACGTTTTGGTGGACGACATCCGTTGTGTGGAACTGGAGTAACGTCTTTAATGCTTGTCACGTTAAGACCAGCTGCTGATAAAGCTCTGATTGCCGCTTCTCTACCTGAACCTGGACCTTTAACCATAACTTCTACAGTTTTAAGACCATGGATCATTGCTGCTTTAGCTGCAGTTTCAGCTGCTTGTTGAGCAGCATAAGGAGTAGATTTTCTGGAACCTTTAAAGCCTAAACCACCTGCACTGGCCCATGATAATGCATTACCTTCGGCATCAGTTAATGTAACGATTGTATTATTAAATGTTGATTGAATGTGGGCTTGACCACGTTCAACATGCTTTTTAACGCGTTTTTTAGTACTTCTTCTGGCTGTCTTTGCCATAATCGTCAAACCTCCTTATTTATTTCTTCTTGTTAGCAACTGTACGACGAGGACCTTTACGGGTTCTAGCGTTAGTTTTAGTCTTTTGACCTCTAACAGGAAGACCTTTTCTATGACGGATTCCTCTGTAACATCCAATTTCCATCAGACGTTTAATGTTAAGTGCGATCTCTCTTCTAAGATCACCTTCAACTTGTTGACTTGCATCGATGACTTCACGGATTTTTGCGACTTCATCATCTGTCAAATCTCTGATTCTTGTGTCAGGATTGATACCTGCTTCTTTTAAAATACGTTGTGAGCTTGCTTTACCGATACCATAGATATAAGTAAGACCAATCTCAACACGTTTCTCTCTTGGTAAGTCTACACCAGCAATACGTGCCATGTACTTTCGCACCTCCATATCAAAATTACGTGATAATCTTATTATCAATTACTAATATGATCTTCATCATTTGTATAAGTCCAGTGACTCATACTCTTTATCATGTTAAAACGTGATGTCAAAATGCTAAACCAACACCTGCAGACCTTCAAAGCCTTAATCTGTCAGATACTACGTTGATTCAAAGGAATACTCCCTTTACGCACAAATAGATGATTCATCGCTTCCTATCAACGCGGTCGACATAACTGGGGCTAAACCAATTACCTGAGCTCTAGACTCTGTCACCCGTTAACTATCCTTAAAAGGAGAAAACGTGGATCACTAGTTAGTCATTGATATGCCAATGCTTCATTCAAGGCGGTGAGACTTGAATAAATCGTTTGACACACCAATGCGATGTTTTTAATCAAAACCCAATCTGTGACGGATCGGTAGATACTGCTTTGATCTAAACACTTAGTTATATACATAGGCGTCACAAATACCAATTATAGTATAGTTGCAACGATTTTGCAAGCTTTTTTGTAATATTTTTTAACAGTTAATTCGAATCATGAAAATGTATAAAAGCTAGGTCCATCTAGGACCATTCTCTAGACATTTATATACCCAGAAAGCAAAGCTTTCTGGGTTAATCGTCATAACATAAGTCTCAGTTATAATTAACCTTGACGTTGCTTATGCTTTTTATTTTCACAGATGATACGAACTTGACCGTTTCTTTTAATTACTTTGCATTTTTCGCAAATTGGTTTTACTGATGCTCTGACTTTCATCTCGTTCGCTCCTTTCTTAATGAACCTTACTTATCTCTCCAGATGATACGACCTTTAGTGAGATCATATGGTGACATTTCAACAGTTACTTTGTCACCTGGAAGAATTCTTATATAGTGCATTCTTAACTTACCACTAATGTGGGCTAAGATTTTATGACCATTTTCCAATTCAACTTGAAACATAGCGTTAGGTAACTTCTCAATGACTTTACCTTCTACCTCGATTACATCTTTTTTTGACATATAAACCTCCTTAAGGCTACTTTACTGTTTCTTCAAAATATTGACTTAAACTTTTTCTAATATCAGCGTTATTGATTCGACTTTGATTTTCCAACATAACCTTTAGGTCCTTATGGACATAACTAGTTAATTGGATATGTTTTTCTTTCTTTTTCTTGGGGTTCTCCAAGCGACGAAGTTTTCCGTCACAAATAAAAACATAAGGTTCTTTGTAATCAATGACGACGAAGTAATTCCCCTTGTCTCTTCCTGATTTGGAAAAAACAACTTGTCCTACTGAAACATCAATCATATACTACCTCTAATCAATCAGGGTTAGAAGTTCATAACCCTTTTCCGTTACCAGTACTGTATTCTCATAATGAGCTGACAGTGAACCGTCTCTCGTAACAATTGTCCAATCATCATCTAGGATTGCCACATCATATCTTCCTTCGTTAACCATTGGTTCAATGGCAAGTACCATTCCGGCCTGTAATTTAGGTCCTCTACCAATTGGCTTGTAATTAGGAATCTGTGGTTCTTCATGCAGATCGCGGCCAATGCCGTGTCCCACTAAATCCCGAACGACTGAATACCCGTTTTTCTCAACGAACTTTTGAATAGCTGCTGAGATCTCATGTAAATGATTACCGGGCTTGATCACTTTAAGTCCTTCAAAGAAACTTTGCTTGGTAACTTCCACCAAATGCTTGGCTTCAGGATTACCTTCACCGACGACGTAGCTTCTGGCTGCATCGCCATGATAGCCATCAAGATAAGCTCCAATATCAAGACTTACCAAGTCACCTTCTTCTATGACACGGTCACCTGGTATTCCGTGAACAACTTCATCATTGATGGAGATGCACACTGAAGCCGGGTATCCGTTGTAGCCTTTAAAAGAAGGCTCTGCTCCATGTTCCACTATGAACTTTTCTGCTATCTGATCGAGTTCCGAAGTTTTGATACCTACCTCTAGGTGCTTACGAAGCAACTCATGAGTTTCGTATACCAAGGCTCCGGCTTTTCTCATCTTTTCAATTTCAGATGGATTTTTAATGCTTATTGACATATATTATTCACCTAGGATGCCAACAATTTCTTCAAAAATCTCTTCGATACCTTTAGTACCATCAACACTTCTAAGGGTACCACGACCGTTGTAGTAGTCAATAAGTGGTTGTGTTTGCTCATGGTATACATTCAGTCTCTTAAGAACTGTCTCTGGCTCGTCATCTTTACGAAGAACCAATTCGCTTCCACAAGTATCACATACACCGTCAACTTTTGGCTTTAAGTATTCCAAGTGGTAAGTTCCACCACAGTTTACACAAGCTCTTCTACCGGACATACGGCGAACGATATTTTCGTCTGGAACATCAACATCAATTGCAAAATTAATTGCAGAGTCCATTTTTTCAAGTGTTTCTGTTAAGCTTTCCGCTTGTGGAATTGTTCTTGGGAAACCATCAAGGACAAAACCTTTTTTGGCATCCGCTTGACTCAAACGGTCTGCTACTAATTCAAGCACCAATTCATCTGGTACAAGTAAACCTTGATCCATAAAAGCTTTTGCTTTATTTCCAAGTTCAGTACCACCTTTAATGTTGGCTCTAAAAATATCACCAGTTGAAATATGAGGAATATCATACTTAGCTGCTAATCTCTTTGCTTGAGTTCCTTTTCCAGCACCAGGTGCTCCTAACATGATTAATTTCATTCTTTTCCCTCCTGACCTGTTAACGTATGTGTAGGATGCTCCCACAAGGAAGCATCCACACATTATATAGTATCACTAACTATTATACACGAATTATGAATTAAGGAAACCTTTATAATGTCTCACAACAAGTTGTGACTCGATTTGCTTAAATGTATCGATAGTTACACCGACAACGATAATCAGTGAAGTACCACCGAAGTTGATTCGAACGCCTGTAATGAAGGATGCAAGGATTGGTGCCAAGGCCAAAAGACCAAGGATAGTACCACCAATAAAGACCATTCTATTCAGGATAGTAGTCAAGTAATCTACAGTAGGTCTACCTGGACGAATACCAAGAATGAAACCACCATTTTTCTTAAGGTTGTTAGCCACTTCAAAAGGATTAAAGATAATCGCTGTATAGAAGTAAGCAAAACCGATTACGAACACAAAGTAAAGAAGGGCACCAAAGCCATAGTTTCCTCTGATATTGTAATAGTTCAACCAGTTAAGAACTGTACCCCACCAGCCAGTTGGGTTTGCATTAAAGAAGCTGGTGATGATGGAAGGGAATTGAAGGATAGATGATGCAAAGATTACCGGAATAACCCCTGCCATATTAACCTTCAAAGGAATATGAGTGGATTGTCCACCATAAACTTTTCTTCCCTGTACTCTCTTTGCGTATTGTACATTGATTCTTCTTTCACCTAACTGGATCATAACAACCAATACTACCATAGCAAGGAAGAGGAGCAAAATAAGGGCAACTTGCCAGTAATTATTTTGCTTCAAGTTATCTATAATCATCGTTACACCGCTTGGGAGTCTGGATAAAATGTTGATAACGATGATAAGTGAGATACCGTTTCCGATACCGCTTTCTGTGATTCTTTCACCGATCCACATTAAGAATGCAGTACCGGCAACCATTGAAAGTATAGCAACAACAACTGAGAAGAAGTCATAGCTTACAAACATGGATTTCAAGCTGATTGAAATAGCAATCGCTTGAATAAGTGCAAGAACAACTGTTAAGTAGCGAGTGTACTTAGCGATTTTCTTACGACCGTCTTGACCTTCTTTTTGCATTTCCTCAAGTGCAGGAATAGCAATAGTCAAAAGGTTCATGATGATGCTTGAGTTAATATAAGGTACGATACCTAGGGCAAATAGTGTCATTTGTGAAAATGAACCACCTGAGAATGCATTTAGCATGCCAAGGGCATCTAGATCAGTAGTTGCAAAAAACTCCATAAGTTTCGCACTGTCAATACCCGGAATCGGCACTGCAGCTACAACACGGATAACAGCAAACATCAATAATGTAAAAAATATTTTGTTTCTTAAATCCTCTACTTTAAATGCGTCTCTAAGTGTGCCAAACACCTAAATCACCTCAGCCTTCCCACCAGCTTCTTCGATTTTTTCAATCGCTGATTTACTAAAAGCATTCGCTCTTACTGTAAGTTTCTTAGTTAATTCACCGTTACCAAGGATTTTAACACCATCCTTAGGATTGCTTACTAAACCACTTGCGATCATTTTTTCTACATCAACTGTTGTTCCAGCTCTAAATCTATTTAATGCGTCTACGTTGATACCAACGATTTCTTGAGAGTTTCTATTTGTGAAGCCACGTTTAGGTAAACGTCTGTACAAAGGCATTTGTCCACCTTCGAAACCTGGTCTAGTTCCACCACCTGAACGGGCTTTTTGACCTTTGTGACCACGTCCTGCAGTTTTACCATTACCAGAACCGGCTCCACGGCCTTTTCTCCACTTATTGCCTGTTGAACCTTCAGCAGGCTTTAATTGTGATAAATTCACGATATGCACCTCCTTAGGATTAAACTTCTTCTACTTTTACAAGATGGTTGATTTGGTGGATCATACCTCTGATAGCAGCATTATCTTTTTGTGTAACTGTCTTGTGAAGCTTGTTAAGTCCTAAAGCTTCTACAGTTTTGATATGCTTAGGTTTCGCACCAATAGTTGATTTAATTAGAGTAATCTTTAATTCTGCCATTGTGCTACCTCCTATCCTAATATTTCGCTAACAGTTTTTCCACGCTTTGCAGCTACCGCTTCTGGAGTTGACAAGCCTGCCAAACCAGCTACTGTAGCAGTTACAACGTTATTCTTATTGTTAGATCCTAAAGATTTTGTTCTGATGTTTCTAATACCTGCTAGTTCAAGTACTGCACGGGCAGGGCCACCAGCGATAACACCAGTACCTTCAGGAGCTCTTTTAAGAAGTACTTGAGCGCTTCCGAATTTACCTAAGAAGTCATGTGGAATTGAACCATTCTCATCCATTGGTACTTCGATTAATTTTTTCTTTGCGTCTTGGATACCTTTGCGGATAGCATCTGGAATTTCAGTTGCTTTACCAACGCCAGCACCTACATGACCGTTTTTATCACCAACAACAACCAAAGCTGCAAATCTGAAGTTACGACCACCTTTAACAACCTTTGTTACACGACGGATCGTTACTACGTGTTCTTCAAGCTCTAAATTGTTGGCATCTATCATTGTTCTTCTCATCGATTTTGCCTCCTTTAGAATTTCAATCCTGCTTCTCTTGCAGCATCAGCTAATGCTTTAACTTTACCATGGTATACGTAACCACCACGGTCAAATACGATAGTTTCAATTCCTGCATCTAGTGCCTTTTTAGCAATTGCTTGACCAACAGCTGTTGCAGCAGCAACATCATCAGTTTTGTCAAGGCCTAATGCTTTTGAGGAAGCTGCACAAAGTGTGTGACCTTTTAAATCATCAATCACTTGAGCATAGATGTGTTTATTACTTCTGTACACTGCAAGACGTGGTCTTTCAGCTGTACCTGAGAATTTATTTCGAAGCTTATTGTGTTTTTTAACACGTACGCTTGTTCTTGAAGCCTTTTTGATCATATCGGTTTCACTCCCTTTCTATTTCTTACCAGTTTTACCTTCTTTACGACGGATAATCTCATCAATATACTTAACACCTTTACCTTTATAAGGCTCTGGTGGTCTCTTGAATCTGATTTCAGCTGCGTATTGGCCTACTTTTTCTTTGCTGATACCGGAAACAATAACTTTGTTTCCATCAACTTTAGATTCAACGCCTTCTGGATCTTCCATCTCAATTGGGTGTGAATAACCTAAGTTAAGAACAAGAGTGTTACCTTGTTTGTTAGCCTTGTAACCAACACCGTTGATTTCAAGTGTCTTTTCATAGCCTTTAGTAACACCTTCAACCATGTTGAAAACCAGTGTTCTTGTAAGACCATGTAAAGATTTCATTTTCTTAAGGTCTGAAGGACGAGTAACAACAACTTGGTTACCTTCAACTTCAACCTTCATTTCTGGAACTAAAGTTCTCTCAAGAGTTCCTTTAGGACCTTTAACAGTAATATGATTATTTTCTGCTAATGTAACTTCTACACCTGCTGGAATTTCAACAGGTAAACGTCCGATTCTAGACATTTCATTTCCTCCTACGGTTTGATTAGGACTACAACCCGGTCAGCCTTCCCATCCAAGCGGCTTTTACCTCGCCACTTAAGAAGCTTCTGCCTATTGGTTATAATCTTTTCACCTTAAAATAGTTAACAATTACCAAACAAATGCGATTACTTCACCACCGACTTGAAGCTCACGAGCTTCTTTATCAGTGATAATACCTTTGCTGGTTGAAATAATTGCCGTTCCAAGACCACCTAATACTTTAGGAAGTTCATCTTTACCAGCATAAACACGAAGACCAGGCTTAGAGATTCTCTTAATACCTGCAATAACCTTATCGTTCTTAGTTTCTCCGTATTTAAGTTGTACACGGATATTTTCGAAATTACCGTCTTTCAAAAGCTTGTATCCTTTGATATATCCTTCTTTTTCAAGGATCTCTACGATAGCAAGTTTAACTTTTGAAGTAGGTACTTCTATATAATCATGCTTAGCTACATTACCATTTCTGATTCTAGTAAGTAAATCTGCAATTGGATCGCTATACATACTGTGTTTCCTCCTTCCTAAATTTTACCAACTAGCCTTTTTAACGCCAGGGATTTGACCTTTATATGCTAATTCACGGAAACATACTCTACAGATTCCGTATTTTCTAAGTACTGAATGTGGACGTCCACATATTCTACAACGTGTATAAGCTCTTGAAGAGAACTTAGGTTTACGCTGTTGCTTAACCTTCATGGATGTTTTTGCCATGTCTTCCTCCTATTACTTCGTGAAAGGCATACCGAATTGCGCTAACAATTCACGGCCTTCTTCATCAGTGTTTGCAGTAGTTACAAAAATAATGTCCATACCACGGATCTTGTCGATCTTATCATATTCGATCTCTGGGAAGATAATCTGCTCTTTAATACCAAGAGCGTAGTTTCCTCTACCATCGAATGAATTAGGATTAACACCTCTGAAGTCACGTACACGAGGCAGGGCAAGGTTAACTAATCTGTCAAGGAATTCGTACATTCTCTTTCCTCTAAGAGTTACTTTACAACCGATGTTCATGCCTTCACGAACCTTAAACACGGCTACAGATTTCTTAGCTTTAGTGATAATTGGTTTTTGACCAGCAATTTTAGTAAGATCTGAAACTGCATTGTCAAGAACCTTAGCGTTTTCTTTCGCTTCACCAACACCCATGTTGATTACGATTTTCTCAAGTTTTGGAACTTGCATAACGCTTGTATATTCAAACTTTTTCATCATTGCATCTTTGATTTCGTTATTGTATGTTTCAATAAGTCTGCTCACTTAGGAAACCTCCTTTCTCTGATTAATCGATTACGTCGCCAGTCACTTTAGCAACACGCTTACGAACGTTTTTAGTTTTACCGTTACGCTCTACTTGCTCAACTTTGATGCCAAGTTTAGTTGGTTTACCTTTGTGAACGTACATAACGTTTGAAGCATCGATGTATGCTTCTTGATGCATGATGCCACCTTGTTGATTGGCTGCGCTTGGTTTTGCGTGCTTAGTTACCATGTTAGCACCTTGAACCAATACTCTGTTATTTTTACGATCGACATCTACGATCTTGCCTTCTTTACCTTTATCTTTACCAGTAGTAACGATAACTGTATCACCTTTTTTAAGTTTAGTTGTCATCTTGCCACCTCCTACAATACTTCTGGAGCAAGTGAAAGAATTTTCATGTATTTCTTCTCACGAAGCTCTCTTGCAACAGGGCCAAAGATACGTGTTCCACGAGGAGTCATATCATCTTTCAAGATAACTGCTGCGTTTTGATCGAATTTGATATATGAACCGTCTTTACGACGAATCTCTTTAACTGTTCTCACGACAACGGCTTTAACAACATCACCTTTTTTAACAACGCCACCTGGTGTTGCTTGCTTAACAGAAGCAACAATGACATCGCCAACAGCCGCATATCTTCTTGTTGAGCCACCTAAAACACGAATACAAAGAAGCTCTTTCGCACCAGTGTTATCGGCAACTTTAAGTCTTGACTCTTGTTGAATCATACTTAATACCTCCTTATGATTCTATTTAGCTTTCTCAACGACTTCAACTAATCGCCATCTCTTGTCTTTAGAGATCGGTCTACATTCCATAACTTTTACTGTATCACCGATTTGGCATTCGTTGTTCTCGTCATGAGCTTTAAGTTTATAGGTTCTTTTTATGATTTTCCCGTAAAGTGGGTGCTTAACGTTGTTAATGATTTCAACAACGATTGTCTTGTCCATTTTATCGCTAGAAACTCGTCCTTGACGAACTTTTCTAAGATTTCTTTCTGACATTCTATTGCCTCCTTCTTCGATTATTACTTAGCAGCTTTTAATTGTTCAGTGATAACCGTTTGGATTCTAGCAATATTCTTACGAACGTCTGTAATACGGGCAGTATTGTCTAATTGGTTCGTAGCATTCTGAAATCTAAGGTTGAACAATTCTTTCTTAGCTGACACTAATTCTTCTTGTAACTCAACTGCTGATTTATTTCTTAATTCTTCTAACATTTTTGTTGATTTCACTATTGTTCACCGCCTTCTAAATCTGCTTTAGAAACGACTTTACATTTAACTGGCAACTTGTGTGTTGCAAGTCTAAGCGCTTCTTTAGCTACTTCTTCAGGTACTCCAGCAACTTCAAACATTACGCGGCCTGGTTTAACAACAGCTACCCAGTACTCTGGATTACCCTTACCTTTACCCATTCGAGTTTCGGCAGGATGTGCTGTAACAGGCTTGTCTGGGAAAATTTTGATCCAAACTTTACCACCACGTTTCATGTAACGAGTCATTGCGATACGGGCAGCCTCGATTTGGTTTGACTTAATCCAAGCTGGCTCAGTAGCCACGATACCGTATTCACCTAATACTAATTTATTTCCACGAGACGCTTGACCTTTCATACGACCACGGAATTGCTTACGTCTTTTAACTCTTTTAGGCATTAACATAATTATTTTCTCCCTTCTTGCTTCTTAACTGGAAGAACTTCACCATGATAGATCCATACTTTAACACCGATCTTACCATAAGTAGTATCTGCTTCTGCGAAACCGTAATCAATGTCTGCTCTAAGTGTTTGAAGTGGAATTGTACCTTCTGAATATGACTCAGTTCTAGCCATCTCAGCACCACCCAAACGTCCTGAACATGTAACCTTGATACCTTTAGCGCCTGATTTAAGTGCTCTACCCATAACTTGTTTCATTGCACGTCTGAATGACACACGGTTTTCAAGTTGAAGGGCAACATTTTCAGATACTAATTGAGAATCTTTCTCTGGTCTCTTGATTTCTTTAATATTAAGAATCACTTTAGAAGTAGTCATTGCCTGTACTTCTTTACGAAGTGATTCGATAGCCGCTCCACCTTTACCGATTACGATACCTGGTTTTGCAGTTGTTATATCGATTTTTACTCTCTCAGAAGCTCTTTCGATCTCAATCTTAGAAACGCCTGCTTGATAAAGCTTCTTCTTCAAGAATGTTCTTAAGTTGTAGTCTTCAACTAAGTAATCTGCATAGTCTTTCTCAGCATACCACTTGGAGTCCCAGTCTTTGATAACACCGACTCTCAAGCCGTGAGGATTAACTTTTTGACCCATGCTTAACCTCCTTTTTTATCTTTCGTCTAAGATAACTGTAATGTGACTTGTTTTCTTTTCGATTCTGAACGCTCTACCTTGCGCTCTAGGCTTGATTCTTTTCATTGTAGGGCCTTTGTTGGCAAAAGCCTCTGCAACGTAAAGACTAGCTGGATCCAAGTTGTTGTTGTTCTCTGCGTTGGCAACTGCTGATTTTAACAACTTTTCTATAATTTTAGCACCTTTTCTTGGAGTGTAAGCCAAGATACCAAGTGCTGTAGCAACATCTTTACCTCTAATTGTTTCCAAAACGATTTGTGCCTTAGTTGTAGACACACGTGCGAAGGAAACTTTAGCTTTAGGTCTTGTATCTTTATTGCTGTTTCTTTCTGCTTTTATCTGACTTCTATGTCCTTTAGCCATTGTTTAATTCCTCCTTCCGATTATCGTCTTGATTTCTTCTCGTCTTTACCGTGACCTTTGTAAGTACGTGTTAAAACGAATTCACCTAATTTATGTCCAACCATATCTTCACTAATATATACAGGAACATGTTTTCTACCGTCATGAACAGCGATAGTATGTCCAACCATGCTAGGGAAGATCGTAGAACGTCTTGACCAAGTTTTGATTACTGAGTGATCACCACTTTCGTTAAGAGCGTCAACTTTTTTAAGTAAGTGAGCATCAGCGAAAGGTCCTTTTTTCAATGAACGTGCCATTTATCGATTCCTCCTATCTATTTCTTTCCACCGCGTTTACGAACGATGTACTTGTCAGAATGCTTATTCTTCTTACGTGTCTTAAGACCAAGAGCAGGTTTACCCCATGGAGTCATTGGACTTGGACGACCGATTGAAGTTCTACCTTCACCACCACCATGTGGGTGATCGTTAGGGTTCATTACAGAACCACGTACTGTTGGGCGGATACCCATGTGACGCTTACGTCCTGCTTTACCAATTGTAATAAGTTCGTTGTCGATGTTACCAACTTGACCAAGAGTCGCTCTACACTCAAGCGGAATCATTCTCATCTCTCCTGATGGAAGACGAAGTGTAGCCATTTTACCTTCTTTTGCCATAAGTTGAGCAACGTTACCAGCTGCACGAACTAATTGTCCACCTTTGCCAGGCTTCATTTCAATGTTATGTACGTTAGAACCAACTGGAATGTTAACAAGTGGTAATGTATTACCAAGTTTAACCTCAGCTTCAGGTCCGTTCATCAATTTGTCGCCAACTTTCAATCCGTTTGGTGCAAGAATATAACTCTTAGTACCATCAGCGTAAACGATCAATGCGATATTCGCTGTTCTGTTTGGATCATACTCGATAGCAGTAACTTTAGCTGGAATACCATCTTTGTTACGTTTGAAATCGATGATTCTGTATTTGATTTTAGCTCCACCACCACGGTGTCTTACTGTAATTTTACCTTGATTATTTCTACCAGAATTTTTCTTTAGACTTACTGTCAAAGATTTCTCAGGAGTCTTTTTAGTAACTTCTTCGAAAGTTGATGAAGTCATGTGTCTTCTGGAAGGTGTATAAGGGTTGTATTTTCTAATACCCATTATGTACTCCTTTCAATTCTTAAAAGTTTACCACACTGCCTAGTGTGTCATTTATTTTCCGCAAATGCACGATAAACGAGTTTTATCATAGAGAAAACTCATGCAGGTCACAGGAAGAAGCTTGGTAAAACTTCGGTGAGTGACCTTTCCTTTTTTTTACATACCTTCGAAGAATTCGATATCTTTGCTTTCTTCTGTCAATGTAACGATAGCTTTTTTAACCTTAGCAGTTTTTCCGAAAGTCATGCCACGACGCTTTGTCTTTCCTGCTTGGTTCATTGTGTTCACTTTTTTTACTTTAGTTCCAGCGAACATTTTTTCAACAGCTTCTTTTATTTGAACTTTAGTAGCTTCTGGGTGTACTTTGAAAGTGTATTTCTTCTCGCCCATAGCTTCCATACTTTTTTCAGTAATTACTGGTTTAAGTAATACGTCGTAATAAGAAAGGTTTGCCATTATGCGTATACCTCCTCTATTGTTGCAACTGCAGCTTTTGTCACTACACAAGTATCGTATTTAAGAAGATCATATACGTTGATTGTGTTTGTGTAAGCCATCTTAATACCTTGAATATTTCTTGCTGAAAGTTCAACATTTTTGTTTGCATCGTTAATCACGATTAATGCTTTTTCAACGTTAAGGTTATTAAGAACGTTAACCATATCTTTTGTTTTGATTGCATCTAATGAAAGATCATCAACAACAACGAATTTTGAGTCTGCAACTTTTGCAGTCAAAGCTGACTTAAGAGCAACTCTCTTTTCTTTCTTGTTCATTTTCTTTGAGTAGTCACGTGGTTTTGGAGCGAATGCAACACCACCACCTGTCCAATGTGGAACACGACTTGATCCGACACGAGCACGTCCTGTACCTTTTTGTCTCCATGGCTTAGCTCCACCACCTCTAACTTCTCCACGTGTAAGAGTACTTTGAGTACCTTGACGCTTGTTAGCGAGTTGTGCAACTACAGCTCTATGTAATAAATGCTCATTGACTTCTACGCCAAATACAGCATCATTAAGTTCAAGTTCTTCAACTTGTTGTCCTTGCATATTTAAAACAGCAACTTTAGCCATTAGTATTCCTCCTTCCCGTAAGCTTAGGCCTTAACGGCATCTCTCACTGTTACGATAGATTTCTTAGGTCCTGGAACCGCACCTTTTACCAAGATTAGGTTCTGTTCTGCATCAACTCTTACAATCTCAAGGTTTTGGATTGTTGTAGCTTCAGCACCCATGTGTCCTGGAAGTTTGTTTCCTCTGAATACTTTACCTGGGAATGATGCCATACCCATTGATCCGGCATGTCTGTGGTACTTGGAACCGTGAGCCATAGGTCCTCTAGAGAAGTTATGTCTCTTGATTGCGCCTTGGTAACCTTTACCTTTTGATGTACCAGATACATCGATCTTGTCTCCAGCTTCAAATACGCTAGCAGTGATTTCTTGACCTACTACGAATTCTTCAGCATTCTCTAATCTGAACTCTTTTACGAAACGCTTAAAGCTTACGCCAGCTTTCTCAAAGTGACCTTGTTCAGGTTTAGTAGTGTGTTTTTCTTTTTTGTCTTCAAATCCGACTTGGATTGCAGAGTAACCGTCGTTATCAACAGTCTTAACTTGAGTTACTGTGCATGGGCCAGCTTGTAATACTGTAACTGGCACTAATGAACCGTCTTCCACAAAAATTTGTGTCATACCGATTTTTCTAGCAATTAATGCTTTCTTCATTCTTGCACCTCCTGAGTTTCTACAGCGGAATGCTACGCATTCATTCTAGACGGGTGTAAGTAACCTACGTCTATCTTTACTGTGTTCATTACTTTACATCAACTTTGATATCTACACCAGCTGGTAACTCTAATCTCATAAGAGCATCTACAGTCTTAGCTGTTGGCATGTTGATATCGATTAATCTTTTGTGAGTTCTTCTTTCGAATTGCTCTCTTGAATCTTTGTACTTATGTACCGCTCTAAGGATAGTAACTACTTCCTTCTTAGTAGGTAGTGGAATTGGTCCAGATACCTTTGCACCAGTCTTCTTCGCAGTTTCAATGATCTTTGCTGAAGATTGGTCGATTAACTTGTGGTCATAAGCTTTTAAACTGATTCTCATCTTTTGTGTTGCCATAAAAAAAGCCGCCTCCTTTTCGTACTATTGTACGACAAGTGGTGACTGTACATCTTGCCAGGTGTGTCGCATGCCACTCCTGAGCGTCATAATCCTAATCTTAAGATAATTGTTGTACAGTGATCTTGTCGTCTTGTTTCGTGAACTTGACTCGCTCCGCTGGAAAACCTGCCATAATACCGCTATAGCAGCAACCTCCAACTTCAACGCTCTCTGGTCACAGCTTATCTATAATATCATAGATTCTTGTGGAATGCAAGGGGTTTTTAAAAAGTTTTTTTGTCTTGTGTTTGATTTTTGTGGGTTGGTTTTATTTCACTGAATAATTAAGATTAGTAAGTATTGTTTTGTGTTTATATCACTATCCCTATAGACAAAAATCCTATCTCCCAGGCAGGCGCCCCACGACTGCTATTCAGCTCGCCATATATGGGCAGCAACTGAAGCACTCGTGACTCGAAAGCCTAGGAGACAGGACTTTTGTCTCAATTATATCGCTATGAACTCATAATATAAACTAACTACTTCATAATCACATAATCCAACGAACCCTACACAAGAGTCAGACACAAGTTCTGAAAATATTTAAGACCTCTACACGCGCATGTCTTCTCTTCCACAAGCCCAACACGCCAGTGAGGGCTTGAAGGCGTCTGTGCATTTGGTATGCAGGGTGTGGGTATTACTGCCTGCTGGCTGGGCTTTCGGGTCACTAGCGCATCATAACCGTCTCTTTCTCACAATCTATCATGCGCTTGTGGGACGCCTGCCCGGCAAGTAGGTTGTAATATCTGCACCCGTCCCTATCAAAAAACCTTACCACTGCATGAATGTTATCCCATCTGGTTTTTCGAACATAGAATCATCCATGTCTGGATCAAGGTCATAGTCGATGACTTCTGAACTTCCGAGGAGCGTTCCACCCATGTACATTTCTGTTTTCATGACGATGCCGTATTCTACTGAGTACCAAGTATGAATATCCATGGTTCCACCCATACCATCATCGGAATAGATGACCAGATGAATGACTTGCATGCCCTTTAGGTCTTCTAAACTTGCTTCAAAGTCACCCATGGCAGGGTCTACAAATACGTCGGCCATAGAATAATCACCTTCTGGCATAACTTCCATTGAATTATCCATTGTCATATCCATACCCATGGAAAAATCACTGTCACCGTCACCGTCTAAAGACATAATACCGCTGCCTGCTTCTACATTATAGGAATACATAACACCTTCATCTGCATTGTAAATCATAATTTGGGTTCCTATATCTTCTGAAACCGTTTCTGTTCTCATATTAAAGCCATCTTGATACATAACCGAAGTGGATGTAGTCCCATCTGCCGCTAGCGATTCCGTAACAGTCATTACCTTATCCGGTACTTTATAGGGTACTCTAGCCAATAATTCAAGATTGGTTAAACCTGCATCTAGAACTAGTGGCTCATCCACCTCTTCTTCAGTAGTTACTTCTTCCACAAGAGCTGCATCCTCTTTTTCAGTTTCCGTTGGTTCAGAAGTATCACTTTTTATATCAACCGTTTGAGACTCTTCTTCACCACTTGTTCCACCATCAGAATCATGCACCTTTTCACTTGATTCTTTTGAAGCATCACCAGTGCTATCACTCGCTTCTTCACCGCATCCACTTAATCCAAGAACCAAGACCACTATCATAAGCACACTCATCATTTTCTTCATACTATCTCTCCTTCATATCTATAATCATCTTACATAACTATTCTACTAAAGAGAAGGATAGGGTCCAATTCCCATAAGTCATTATATAAATGACAAATGTCATTTTGCAGGTCATTATTGTCATGCTTATAGTCCTAGATGTTGATGGTGCAGCAACCGCTTACAAGAACTTAGATGCTTGAACATCACTTCCTGCTTCCCAGTCAGTCGTTAACTCGTCGAATGACCATGCAAGCATGGTCCCTCTCCTCATTTTATGCGTACTTCCTGCTTCGCAGTCAGTCGTTTTCTCGTCGAATGACCATGCCAGCATGGTCCCTCTCCTCATTTTATGCGTACTTCCTGCTTCGCAGTCAGTCGTTTTCTCGTCGAATGACCATGCCAGCATGGTCCCTCTCCTCATTTTATGCGTAAAAAAAGAGACGCACCAAGGTGCATCTCTTTTTAAAAGCCTAAGCTTAAATTATTTAACGATTTCAGTTACAGATCCTGAACCTACTGTACGGCCACCTTCACGAATCGCGAATTTTTGACCAACTTCCATAGCGATAGGAGCAATAAGTTCGATATCCATTACTACGTTGTCACCAGGCATACACATTTCAGTACCTTCTGGAAGGTTGATAACGCCAGTTACGTCAGTAGTAGTGAAGTAGAATTGAGGTCTGTAGTTTGAGAAGAATGGAGTATGACGGCCACCTTCATCTTTTTTAAGTACGTATACTTGAGCTTTGAATTGAGTGTGAGGAGTGATAGTACCTGGCTTAGCAAGAACTTGTCCTCTCTCGATTTCGTCTCTTTGTACACCTCTAAGAAGAGCACCGATGTTATCACCTGCTTGACCTTCATCAAGAAGTTTTCTGAACATCTCAACACCAGTACAAACAACTTTTCTTGATTCTTCGTGAAGACCAACGATCTCAACTTCGTCTTGAACGTGAAGTACACCACGGTCAATTTTACCTGTAGCAACAGTACCACGACCAGTGATTGAGAAAACGTCCTCGATAGCCATAAGGAATGGTTTGTCGATGTCACGCTCTGGTTCTGGAACATATGAGTCACAAGCTTCGATAAGTTCAAGAATCTTGTCGCCCCACTCGCCTGATGGATCTTCAAGAGCTTTAAGAGCTGAACCTTGAATTACAGGAGTATCATCACCTGGGAATTCATATTCATCAAGAAGTTCTCTGATTTCCATTTCAACAAGTTCAAGTAACTCTTCATCTTCAACCATGTCACATTTGTTCATGAATACTACGATGTAAGGTACACCAACTTGACGTGAAAGAAGGATATGCTCTCTAGTTTGAGCCATAACACCGTCAGTAGCAGCAACAACAAGGATTGAACCATCCATTTGAGCTGCACCAGTGATCATGTTCTTAACGTAGTCGGCGTGACCTGGACAGTCAACGTGAGCATAGTGACGAGCGTTTGACTCGTACTCAACGTGAGCAGTAGAGATTGTGATACCACGTTCTCTCTCTTCAGGAGCTTTATCGATGTTATCGAAAGCAACAGCTTCACCTGTACCTAATCTTTCGTGAAGAGTCTTAGTGATTGCAGCTGTTAATGTAGTTTTACCGTGGTCAACGTGTCCGATAGTACCGATGTTAACGTGTGGTTTACTTCTTTCAAATTTAGCCTTTGCCATTTGAATTTTCCTCCTTTATTTTCGGGGGTCTCTTCCCCAAACTTTACTTTGAATTCTAATAAGCACTTTGTGCCATTAATAAAATTATATTATTAAGCCCTGCACTTGGCAAGTCCTAATTATTCATCTCCCTTGCCGCTGATAACCTTCTCTTGAAGAGCCTTTGGCAATGGATCATAGTGGTGGAACTCCATTGAGTAGTTACCACGACCTTGTGATTTTGAACGAAGGTCAGTTGCATAACCAAACATGTTTGAAAGCGGTACATATGCCTTAATAACTTGAGCACCTGCTTGAGCTTCCATACCTTCCATTTGTCCACGACGGGAGTTGATATCACCGATAACATCACCCATGTAGTCTTCTGGAACAGTTACAACAACTTTCATGATTGGTTCCATAAGTTGAGCTGCACCTTTTCTCATAGCATCTTTCATCGCCATTGAACCGGCAATTTTGAAGGCCATTTCTGAGGAGTCAACATCATGGTAAGAACCATCATAACATTCAGCCTTAACACCAACAACTGGGTAACCTGCAAGAGCACCGGCTTCCATTGAAGAACGGATACCTGCATCTACAGCTGGAATGTATTCCTTAGGAATAGATCCACCAACGATGGAGTTAACAAATTCGTATTCTTTTTCACCGTTAACGTCCATAGGTGAGAAACGAACTTTACAGTGACCGTATTGTCCACGACCACCTGATTGTCTTGCAAACTTAGAATCAATCTCAACTTCTTGAGTGATTGTTTCTTTATATGCAACCTGAGGAGCACCAACATTTGCTTCAACTTTAAACTCTCTCAATAAACGGTCAACGATGATTTCAAGGTGAAGCTCACCCATACCAGCGATGATTGTTTGGCCAGTTTCCTGGTTTGTGAAAGTTCTGAAAGTCGGATCCTCTTCAGCAAGTTTTGATAATGCGATACCCATTTTCTCTTGACCGGCCTTAGTCTTAGGCTCGATAGCAACGGAGATAACAGGATCAGGGAATACCATTGACTCAAGGATTACTGGACTTTTTTCATCACAAAGGGTATCACCAGTTGTAGTGAATTTAAGACCTACTGCAGCAGCGATATCTCCTGCATATACCTTGTCAATTTCTTCTCTTTTATTAGCATGCATTTGAAGAATACGACCCATACGTTCTTTTTTCTCTTTAGTTGAGTTAAAGACATATGAACCTGCATTACATACACCAGAGTAAACTCTGAAGAATGCTAATTTACCCACAAATGGGTCCGTCATAATTTTGAACGCAAGGGCTGCGAAAGGTTCTTCATCAGATGAAGGTCTTTCAATTGTATCTTCACTATCTGGTAATGTACCTTTAATAGCTGGTACATCAAGAGGTGATGGAGCAAATTCAACTACAGCATCAAGAAGTAATTGAGCACCTTTGTTCTTGTATGCAGAACCACACATAACCGGAATGATTTGTACATTTGCTACTGCTTTACGTAAACCTTCTCTAAGGGCTTCAACTGAAGGTTCTTCCCCTTCAAGATATTCCATCATAAGGTCTTCATCAGTTTCACAAATAGCTTCAACCATTTGTTCTCTGTACATTTCTGCATCATCTTTAAGTTCTGCAGGAATTTCTTCATGGGAAATTTCCTGTCCTAAATCATCTTTGTAAATAATCGCTTCCATTGTGAACAAGTCCACAACACCAACGAAGTTTTCTTCAGCTCCAACTGGAATCTGAATAGGTATAGCGTTAGCACCAAGACGTTCTTTCATCATTTCAACAACGTTGAAGAAGTCAGCGCCTGAACGGTCCATCTTGTTAACGAAGGCCATTCGTGGAACACCATACTTATCAGCTTGTCTCCAAACTGTTTCTGATTGTGGCTCAACACCACCCTTTGCACAGAATACACCAACAGCACTGTCAAGTACACGCAGTGAACGCTCTACCTCAACGGTAAAGTCAACGTGACCAGGTGTGTCAATTATATTAATCCTGCGATCTAACCAAGAACAAGTAGTCGCAGCAGAAGTGATTGTGATACCTCTTTCCTGCTCTTGCTCCATCCAGTCCATTTGAGACGCACCATCATGAGTTTCCCCAATTTTATGAGTACGACCAGAATAGAAAAGGATACGTTCAGTTAGAGTAGTTTTCCCGGCATCGATATGCGCCATGATACCAATATTTCTGGTATTTGCTAATGAAAATTCTCTTCCTGCCAAAGTTACATCCTCCTTGGGATCGGATTGTTGATAGGTTTATATTTACTCGTGGTATTAGATTACCATCTATAGCTTGCAAATGCTTTATTAGCGTCTGCCATTTTATGCGTATCTTCTTTCTTCTTAACAGAAGCTCCAGTATTGTTTGCAGCATCCATTAACTCGTTAGCAAGACGATCAACCATAGTTTTTTCGCCTCTTTTACGAGTGTAAAGAGTTAACCAACGAAGACCTAAGGCTTGTCTTCTGTCTGGTCTAACTTCGATTGGTACTTGATAAGTAGCACCACCGATACGACGAGCTTTTACTTCAAGAACAGGCATAATGTTATTCAATGCTTCATAGAATACTTCGATAGCATCTTTACCAGTTTTTTCAGCAACTTTTTCAAAAGCTCCGTATACGATTTTCTGTGCAGTACCTCTCTTACCATCTAACATGATGTTGTTGATCAACTTAGTAACAACCTTGTCATGATAGATAGGATCTGCTAAAACTTCTCTTTTCGCAATATGACCTTTACGTGGCACGGTTCTTCCCTCCTTAATAAAAATTAATTCATAGGTACTCAGTCTTTAAGATCTGATCGCGCACGGTTAATTATTTCTTTCCTACGAAGAACTTGTTCTTCTTCAGTGGGAAATCAGTTCGTATATTAATGTGGAATAAACACCAACTATCAGTTATACTTACTCAATTTCACTTCGAGGTTCTTGATTTAACTATCCGGCACCAATTCTTAAAATAATTGATTAGTTCTTTGGTCTCTTCGCTCCGTATTTAGAACGAGATTGTCTACGGTTAGCAACACCAGCTGTATCAAGAGTTCCTCTTACGATGTGGTATCTAGTACCTGGTAAGTCTTTAACTCTACCACCTCTTAAAAGAACAACACTATGCTCTTGTAAGTTGTGACCTTCACCTGGGATATAACCAGTAACTTCGATTCCATTAGTTAAACGAACTCTGGCAATTTTACGAAGTGCTGAGTTAGGTTTTTTAGGAGTCGCTGTCTTAACTGCTGTACATACACCTCTTTTTTGTGGAGCAGAGTTGTTAGTAAGCTTTTTCTTCATTGAGTTGTAACCCTTTTGAAGAGCAGGAGCAGTTGACTTCTTTACAGCTGTAGATCTTCCTTTTCTAACTAATTGGTTAAAAGTTGGCATTCATTTCACCTCCGTCTTTAAAATTCATGGTTTGCATTCACTTTATCACACTAAAATATGCAAAAGAGCATGATAAAAGCATGTACAAGAAAATGCACACTGATGAATTATAAACCCTAGACCCATTAATGTCAAGACTTTCTTTGTTAATCTTTTGTTGGGTTTTGTTTTCTCCAGTTAACGGATGGCAGGAAACATGGCTGGGGAAGGGGCAAGCAGGACTTCACTAAACGTCTTCAACTAAGTCGTTCAGCCCTACTTGCCCCTTCCCCAGCCACGTCTCCCACCATCCTGTCACCATGAGACATAAGACCTTAAAAGATTAACAGCAGACGACGCCTGTTTGGGTGGTAGACATATTTGTGGATTATGTGATAATTCACCCCCCAGAACAAAGCCGATAATTAAGGGTTGTACACTTCATTTCATGAACCTCTTTACTGTCTCATTTATAGTGAGCAGCTTGTGGAGGTGGGCTGTCCTGGGTTTGCAAGTGATGCTGAACGACTTAGTTGAAGACGTTTAGTGAAGTATTACTTGCAAGCCCAGGACAGCCCACCTTCACAAGCGTCCCTTTCTATAAATCGTGAGAACAAAAAAGGGCCATGCACAAAAAGTGCATAGCCCAGATTCATTTTTACTCGTTAAACAGTAAATCATCATCCATATCATATTCCACTTTCTTCTCGATATCCACGTCTCTATAACGTTTCATACCTGTTCCAGCTGGAATAAGCTTACCAAGGATAACATTTTCTTTCAGACCAATCAACGGATCCACTTTACCATGAATCGCAGCTTCGGTAAGAACTTTGGTTGTTTCCTGGAAGGATGCTGCTGATAAGAAGGAGTTGGTAGCAAGTGATGCTTTGGTAATACCAAGAAGCACTTGTGTACCTTCTGAAACTTCAAGACCTTCAGCTTCCATTTGATTATTTACTTTATCAAACTCAAGTTTGTCAACCAGACTACCTGGCAAGAAATCAGTATCTCCACTTTCTTCGATTCTGATTTTCTTCAGCATCTGGCGACAGATAACCTCGATATGTTTATCGTTAATCTCAACACCCTGAAGACGGTAAACATTCTGAACTTCCTGAAGCATATAGTCTTGTACCGCACGACGTCCTTTGATTTTCAGGATATCATGTGGGTTTACACTACCTTCTGTCAGTTCATCACCAGCCTCAAGAATTTGACCATCGTCAATCTTTAACCTTGATCCGTAAGGAATCAAATAGGCTTTTGTATTCATACCGTCATCGCTTGTAAGAATAACTTCACGTTTCTTCTTGGTTTCGTTAATTCTGGCAACACCAGCAAAATCTGCAATAATTGCCAAACCTTTTGGTTTACGAGCCTCAAAAAGCTCCTCAACCCTTGGAAGACCTTGGGTGATGTCATCCGCAGTCGCAATACCACCGGTATGGAAAGTACGCATTGTAAGCTGAGTACCAGGTTCCCCGATAGATTGAGCCGCAATAATACCGGCAGATTCACCAATTTGAACCGGAAGTCCAGTTGCCATATCAGCTCCGTAACACTTAGCACATACTCCGATATCGGATTTACATGTAAGGGCTGTTCTGATTTTAACCGCTGTAATACCAGCAGCAACAATCTTACGTGCTTGACGTGGGTTAATCATGGTATCGGCCTTAACGATAACTTTACCTGTCTCAGGATGAGCAATTTCATCAATCGACCAACGGCCAGTGATACGTTCTTCAAGACTTTCAATAACTTCTTTACCATCCATAAAGGCTTTAACCACTTGCCCTACAGTTTCTGGCTCACCTGCACAACAGTCAGCTTCACGAATGATCAAGTCTTGGGATACGTCAACAAGTCTTCTTGTTAAGTAACCGGAGTCAGCTGTACGAAGCGCTGTATCGGCAAGACCCTTTCTAGCACCGTGGGCAGAGATGAAGTACTCAAGTACGTCAAGACCTTCACGGAAGTTTGACTTGATAGGAAGTTCGACGGTACGACCTTGTGTATCGGCCATCAAACCACGCATACCGGCAAGCTGCTTGATCTGGTTGTTAGAACCACGGGCACCGGAGTCAGCCATCATGTAAATGTTATTGTATTGATCCAGATTATCTAGTAGTTCATGTGTGATTTTCTCATCGGCTTGTCTCCAAGTTTGAACAACGTTTTGATAACGTTCATCTTCAGTCATCATACCACGCTTGAACTGCTTCATAATTGTTTCAACGGTTTCTTCTGCTTCTTCAATGATACCTTTTTTGGTTTCTGGTACTTCCATATCTGAGATTGATACAGTGATCGCACCTTTAGTTGAATATTTGAAACCTAATTTTTTGATTGAGTCAAGAACTTCAGAAGTCTTTGTTGAACCATGAATATCAATACATCTATGCAAAATTTTCTCTAATTGCTTTTTACCTACCAAGAAGTCAATCTCGTATAGGAAATCGTTGCCTTCCACTTCACGGTCTACAAAACCTAAATCTTGTGGAATTGCTTCGTTAAAGACAATACGTCCTACGCTGGTTTCTACCAAACGTCTTTCAATAACTCCGTTAATCTCCAATGCTCTTAGAAGTTTAATTCTGGCATGAAGAGTAACTTCACCATTCTCGTAAGCAAGTATCGCTTCATTGATACTCTTGAAGGACATGCCTTCACCTTTTTCATTCTCTTTTTCAAGAGTCAGGTAGTAAGTACCAAGAACCATATCCTGGGAAGGAACCGTTACAGGACCACCGTCAGATGGTTTCAAAAGGTTGTTTGGTGACAGGAGAAGGAATCTACACTCAGCTTGTGCTTCAACTGACAGTGGTAAATGGACAGCCATCTGGTCACCGTCAAAGTCGGCATTGTAAGCAGTACATACAAGTGGGTGAAGACGAATCGCCTTACCTTCAACAAGTACTGGTTCAAAAGCTTGAATACCAAGTCTGTGAAGAGTAGGAGCACGGTTAAGCATAACAGGATGCTCTCTGATTACTTCTTCAAGTACATCAAACACTCCATCTTCCAATCTCTCTACCATTTTTTTAGCGGATTTGATGTTATGCGCAACACCATCTTCAACTAAACGCTTCATAATGAACGGCTTGAAAAGTTCAATTGCCATCTTCTTAGGAAGACCACATTGGTAAATTTTAAGTTCAGGTCCAACAACGATAACAGAACGTCCTGAGTAGTCAACACGTTTACCAAGTAAGTTTTGACGGAAACGTCCTTGCTTACCTTTCAACATATCTGACAGAGACTTAAGTGGTCTGTTACCAGGTCCTGTTACCGGACGTCCACGACGACCGTTGTCGATGAGTGAGTCAACCGCTTCCTGAAGCATACGCTTTTCATTACGAACGATAATTTCAGGCGCTCCAAGGTCAAGAAGACGTTGAAGTCTATTATTACGGTTAATAACTCTTCTATATAAATCATTAAGGTCAGATGTTGCAAAACGTCCACCATCCAACTGTACCATTGGACGAAGATCCGGTGGAATTACCGGAATAACGCTTAAGATCATCCATTCAGGAAGGTTTCCTGAAGTTCTGAATGCCTCAACAACTTCCAAACGCTTGATGATTCTTGCTTTTTTCTGGCCTGTAGCATCTTTAAGAGCCTTTTTAAGCTCAACAGATTCTTTTTCCAGGTCAATATTTGACAGGATTTCACGAACGGCGTCAGCACCCATAGCTGCACGGAAAGTATTTCCGAACTTATCATAGGCATCACGGAATTCTTTTTCTGTCAATACTTGCTTATATTGAAGGTTTGTATCACCTTTATCGATAACGATGTAAGATGCAAAATACAGAACCTTTTCTAAAGTTCTAGGTGACATATCAAGGATAAGACCCATACGTGATGGGATACCTTTGAAGTACCAAATGTGTGAAACTGGGGCAGCTAATTCAATATGTCCCATTCTCTCACGACGAACTTTGGATTTTGTGATTTCAACACCACAACGGTCACAGACAACACCCTTATAACGAATTTTTTTGTACTTACCACAGTGACACTCCCAGTCCTTGCTAGGGCCAAAGATTTTCTCACAGAATAAGCCATCTCTCTCTGGTTTAAGAGTTCTATAGTTAATTGTCTCTGGTTTCTTAACTTCACCACGAGACCATTCACGAATTCGTTCAGGTGATGCTAAACCAATCTTAATGGCATCAAAACTGATTGATTGATCAATTATTGTTTGAGTTGGCATTAATCACACACTCCTTTAAGATTTTTTTACAGGTCATCATCTTCTGAATCAATAATAAAACTTGAGCTGATCAATAAGTCATCGCTGTCATCAAAATCATCGAGGAGGTCATCTGAATCATCGATGTAGTCTCCGCTTCTATCTGTTGCAGCGTTTTCATTTCTAGCTATAAATTCTTCTTCAGTCAAGTGAAGTTCCATATCGCCTTCGTCATCAATGTCTTCTCTGAATCGAACTTCACCGTTCTCTGAAAGGATTTTAATATCCAATGACAGAGATTGAAGTTCTTTAAGAAGTACTTTAAAGGACTCAGGAATACCAGGTTCAGGAATGTTATCGCCTTTAATAATGGCTTCGTAAGTCTTAACACGTCCTACAACGTCATCAGACTTAACTGTCAAAATCTCCTGAAGTGTATAAGCAGCACCATATGCCTCAAGTGCCCAAACCTCCATCTCACCGAAACGTTGACCACCGAACTGGGCTTTACCACCAAGTGGCTGTTGCGTTACAAGTGAGTAAGGACCTGTTGAACGAGCATGAATCTTATCATCAACAAGGTGGTGAAGCTTCAAGTAGTGCATGTATCCAACGGTAACAGGGTTGTCAAAATACTCACCTGTACGTCCGTCTCTTAAGTAAATCTTACCGTCTTCACTAATAGGAACGTTTTTCCACTCATCGCGGTGATCCATATTGGTATGAAGGAAGTCGATAACATCATCGTTCAATTGATCTTTCCATTTTGCCTCGAAATCTTCCCATGGTGTATTAACATAGTCATTAGCCATAGTAAGGGTTTCGATAATGTCATTCTCGTGAGCACCGTCGAATACTGGAGTCGCAATCTTGAAACCAAGAGCTTTTGCTGCAAGGCCAAGGTGGACTTCAAGTACCTGTCCGATATTCATACGGGATGGTACACCCAATGGGTTAAGTACGATATCAAGCGGTCTACCGTTTGGAAGGAATGGCATATCTTCTTGAGGTAAAATACGGGAGATAACACCCTTGTTACCATGACGACCCGCCATCTTATCACCAACAGAGATTTTTCTCTTCTGTGCGATATAGACTCTTACGGATTGGTTAACACCAGGTGACAACTCATCACCGTTCTCTCTTGTGAAAACATGTACATCAACGATAATACCTTCTTCACCATGCGGAACGCGAAGAGATGAATCACGTACTTCTCTTGCCTTCTCACCAAAGATAGCTCTAAGCAGTCTTTCCTCAGCAGTAAGTTCTGTTTCACCCTTAGGCGTAACTTTACCAACCAGGATATCGCCAGGTCTAACTTCAGCACCAATACGGATAATACCTCTTTCATCGAGGTCTTTAAGAGCATCTTCACCAACTCCAGGTACATCTCTTGTAATCTCTTCAGGTCCAAGCTTTGTATCTCTGGCTTCAGCTTCATACTCTTCAATATGAACAGATGTATAAACATCGTTTTTAACTAAGTTCTCAGAAAGCAAAATCGCATCCTCGAAGTTATAACCTTCCCAAGTCATAAATCCGATCAAGGGGTTTTTACCAAGAGCCAATTCACCATCTTGAGTTGATGGACCATCAGCGATAACGTCACCTGCTTCAACTTTTTGTCCCTTAACAACAAGAGGTCTTTGGTTGATACAAGTACCTTGGTTGGATCTTGCAAACTTCTGAAGTTTGTAGGAATCTCTGGCACCTTCAGTTGTTCTGATAACGATTTCACCAGCCGAAACGCGGTCAATAATACCTGCACGTTTTGCCACAGCAACGATACCCGAGTCAACAGCTGCTTTACCTTCCATACCTGTACCAACGATTGATGAATCAGTCACCAATAGCGGAACAGCCTGACGTTGCATGTTGGAACCCATAAGGGCACGGTTGGCATCGTCATTCTCAAGGAAAGGAATCAGTGATGTTGCAACTGAGAATACCTGTTTAGGTGATACGTCCATAAGATCGATGGTTGAAGCTTCCATCTCGATGATGTGCTCCCTGTCACGACCTGTAACATATCTATGTACGAAAGTTCCGTCTTCATTGAGCGGCTCATTAGCCTGTGCCACACGGAATTTTTCTTCTTCATCAGCAGTTACATAAACGATTTCTTCTGTAACTACAGGATTGTCACCGGTTTTATCAATAACACGATATGGCGCTTCTATGAAACCATACTCGTTGATTCTCGCATAAGTAGCAAGGGAGTTGATCAGACCGATGTTTGGACCCTCAGGAGTTTCGATTGGACACATTCTACCATAGTGAGAGTAGTGAACGTCACGAACCTCGAAACCAGCTCGCTCTCTTGAAAGACCACCTGGACCCAATGCGGATAAACGACGCTTGTGAGTCAACTCAGCAAGTGGGTTATTCTGGTCCATAAACTGTGACAACTGTGATGAACCAAAGAATTCTTTGATTGAAGCTGTTACAGGACGGATATTAATCAAGGATTGAGGTGTAATACCTTCAGGATCTTGAATTGTCATTCTTTCACGAACAACTCTTTCCATTCTGGAAAGACCTATTCTGAATTGATTTTGAAGAAGTTCACCAACAGCACGGATACGACGGTTACCTAAGTGGTCAATATCGTCTTTTGTTCCGACTTCATACTCAAGGTGCATATTATAGTTGATAGAAGCCATAATATCTTCTTTTGTAATATGCTTAGGAACAAGGCGGTGAATGTTCTTGTTCAACTGTTCCTTAAGTTCTTCTTCATCTGTATAGGTATCCATCAGTTCTTTAAGAACTGGGTAAAATACTTTTTCGTGAATGCCTAAGTCATCAATATCAAAACCAATATACTTGTTAATGTCAACAACCATATTACTTAAGACTTTGGCTTTTCTATCCTCAACCGTAACATAAACAAAAGGTACTGCCGCGTCTTGAATAGCATCAGCTACTGCTAAAGTAACAACTGATCCTGCTTCTGCAAGCACCTCTCCTGTTGATGCATCAATAACATCTTCAGAAAGAACTTTGCCTGTAATACGATTTCTAAAGGATAACTTTTTATTAAATTTATATCTACCAACTTTGGCTAAATCATAACGTCTTGGGTCAAAAAACATGGAGTTAAGCAGTGATTCGGCACTTTCAACTGTAGGTGGTTCACCTGGTCTGATACGTTTGTAAATCTCGATCAAACCTTCTTCATAGTTGGTAGAGCTATCTTTTTCAAGCGATGCTAAAATCTTAGGCTCTTCACCAAACAACTCTAGGATTTCAGCATTTGTGCCAATACCTAAAGATCTGATAAGAACAGTTACAGGAACCTTTCTAGTTCTGTCAACTCTTACGCTGAACACGTCATTAGAGTCTGTTTCGTACTCCAACCATGCTCCACGATTCGGGATTACTGTTGACGAGTATAGTTTCTTACCTATCTTGTCAAAGTCAACAGCATAGTAAATACCAGGTGATCTTACAAGCTGACTTACAATAACACGTTCAGCACCGTTAATAATAAACGTACCGGTATCTGACATCATTGGCAGGTCGCCCATAAAAATCTCATGCTCACTGATTTCGTCCTTTTCCTTATTGATTAAACGCACACGAACTTTAAGAGGTACTGCATATGTAGCATCTCTTTCTTTACATTCATCAATAGTGTACTTCGCTTCATCGCTGAGAGCAAAGTTCGTAAATTCCAATATTAAGTTCCCAGTGTAATCCGTAATTGGGGAAATGTCGCGGAATACTTCTTTTAGACCGTCGTTTAGGAACCAGTTATAAGAATTTTTTTGAACCTCAATCAGATTTGGCATGTCAAGGACTTCTTTTTGCTTGGAGAAGGACATTCTTTCCCTAACTCCTGTTTTCATAGGTTTTATCCTATTCTTTTCCATAGTTATGATTCACCCCTTGGCTATATTATAATCTTCATCAAGTAATGCCCATTACACATCTTTGTGACGATGCGGATACCATAAAAAAGCCTGGTAGAGACCTTTTTTTGACATCATAAAAATGAGCGTACAATTCCATACTGACGCATTTTTATATACTATCATATTGAGGGTTGGCTGTCAACAAGATTTTTGTTTTTTGGGGTTTTATGTGGGGACGGCGGGCGGGCAGCATATCCTATCTCCCGGGCAAGCGTCCCACAAACGCCCGACTCATAACTCATTGGGGAGTAACTTAAGCGTTCGTGACCCGAAAGCCCAGGAGACAGGACACGCTACCCACCCGCCTGTCGCCATATAAAACCACAAAAGCTCAAACGCCTATAAAAGACTTAAATCGTACTCGGTGGGATGTGGGACGATGGCGCTATGAAGGGTATAGCAAGATGGTAGTCTTTGAGCTTATCGTCTTTAACCAACACCCCTCACTATCAAATCGAAGCGCACTCCCCATTACCTAGTAAACCACTACAAGCTAATCCACTCCTTCGGCAGCGCAGCGCCCCGAACCGTCCTCCACAACCTTCGTCCAAACCCCATACTAAACCGCAAGTATTTCGATCACTTCCCATCACATCTGTACTCCATTTTTGCTACCCAATTATAGTAACCAGGGTGTGGGTATATAGTCATCCTTGTCTGGGCTTTGATTCACGAATGCGTCTATCAGTTCCCAACTCCAACACCCTTCATCGCATTTGGGTATCACTCGCCCGGACAGGGAGACTATATACCCGCACCCGTCCCCTCACTATAATCGGACACAAAAAAGGAGACCGACAAATGTCGATCTCCCTGAGTAATCGAAATTACTTAAGAGTAGCTTTCGCTCCAACTTCTTCAAGTACTTTAACCATAGCGTCTGCTTCTTCTTTAGAAACTGCTTCTTTGATGATCTTAGGAGCACCATCAACAAGTTCTTTTGCTTCTTTAAGACCAAGACCTGTGATACCACGTACTTCTTTGATAACTTTAACTTTAGAAGCACCAACTTCAGTCAACTCTACGTCGAACTCAGTTTTTTCTTCTACAGCTGCACCACCGTCAGCTGCTGGACCTGCTACCATAACGCCTGCTGCTGCGGATACACCGAACTCTTCTTCACAAGCTGTTACTAATTCGTTTAATTCCAATACAGATAATTCTTTGATTGCATCGATTAATTCTTGAGCTGTTAATTTAGCCATTATAATTTACCTCCGATAATATTATTCTTCTGTTGCAGGAGCTTCTGTTGCTTCTGCCTCTGTAGTTTCCTCTGCTGGAGCCTCTACTGCCTCAGCAGCTGGAGCTTCCTCTGTAGCTGTGCTTGCGCCAGTGGCAACATCACCTGCTACGGCTTTACCTTCTTCTGCAACTTTGTCTGCAAGAGCCTTCATCGTACGAGCGAATGAAGAAATTGGAGACTTGAAGCTACCAAGCAACTTGGCGATAAGTTCATCTCTTGATGGAACGGAAGCAACTTTAATAACTCCCTCAGCATCAAACAATGTACCTTCAACAACACCAGCTTTGAATTCCAAAGCTTTCATGTCCTTAGCCATTTGCTTAAGGATACGTGGACCTGCTGTTGCATCTTCATAACTGACAGCGATGGCACTAGGACCAGCTAACACGTCATTCAGTTGTGCAAAATCAGTTCCGTCGAAAGCAAATTTCATCATTGAGTTTTTATAAACTTTATAAGTTACATTTGCTTCTCTTAAACTTTTTCTAAGTACAGTGTCTTGTTCAACTGTCAAACCTCTGTAATCAACTACAACGATTGAGCTTGCGCCTTCCATTGTGCTTTTGATTCCATCGATAATCGTTTGTTTTTGTTCAATCTTTGGCACTGTTACACCTCCTTGATTATTTTTGAAAAACTACCTCCGATAATTCGGGTTCAAGAAGTATTTATATGTAAAATGTCTAATCTTATTAGTCCAAATTCTTTACAAATAAAAAAACTCTTTTCATGCACACGCAGAAAGAGTTCGATTTTCATCTTATATCTCCTCGGTAGGTTGTATACGTTACGCTGGCGAAACCAGCACCTACTGTCTGCGGTAGTTATTTTCCGTTGGTTAGTATAACACCTCTTTAAGGGCGGTGTCAACACTTTTTTGATATTTCTTAAACACGGAGCGGCAACACTTAAGTTACCGCTCCGGTAACTGCAATTTCAAATCTTATCAACAGCCTTTGATATCAGCAAACAAGTTGTCCACATCCAAGGTTTTATTGATCAGATTCTTGTGGAAAGTGATTAGTCGTCTACCTTAGCAGGGTTGATTTTTACACCAGGACCCATTGTTGAAGCGACATTAACGCTCTTAAGGTATTGACCTTTAGCAGCAGCTGGCTTTGCTTTTATAATTGCTGTTATTAAAGTGTGGAAGTTGTCAACTAATTTTTCAGTACCGAAGGATACTTTTCCAAGTGGTACGTGAATAATGTTTTGCTTATCAAGACGGTATTCGATTTTACCGGCTTTGATATCATTGATAGCCTTAGTAACATCCATAGTAACTGTTCCGGCTTTAGGGTTTGGCATTAAACCTTTTGGACCAAGGATACGACCTAAACGACCTACAACACCCATCATATTAGGAGTAGCAACAACTACGTCGAAGTCTAACCAACCATCGTTTTGGATTCTAGGAATTAATTCCTCAGCTCCTACGTGATCAGCACCAGCCTCTTCAGCTTGAGTTGCCTGCTCGCCTTTAGCAAATACTAAAACGCGAACTTTTTTACCAGTACCGTGTGGTAATACAACCGCACCACGTACTTGTTGGTCAGCGTGACGTGAGTCAACACCTAATCTAATGTGAGCTTCTACAGTCTCGTCGAATTTTGCCTTACCAGTCTCAATGACTAAGTCAAATGCTTCTTTCGTATCGTAAAGTTTAGTTCTGTCAACTAACTTGGCAAGTTCTAAATACTTTTTACCTTTTTTCATTAAAAATTCCTCCTTGTGGTATTATCGGGAGTTTTCCCTCCCACAGTGTTAAGCGAATACTAGTCTACTACTACGACACCCATACTTCTGCAAGTACCGGCGATCATTGACATAGCTGATTCGACATTAGCTGCATTTAAGTCTGGCATTTTAAGCTCAGCGATCTTTCTGAGTTGATCTTGAGTGATCTTGCCAACTTTATCTTTTTGTGGTACACCTGAACCAGATTGAAGACCTAATTCTTTTTTAATAAGAACTGCAGCCGGTGGTGTTTTTGTGATAAAAGTAAAACTTCTATCTTGGTATACTGTAATAACTACTGGGATAATAAGACCAGCGTCTTTAGCAGTACGCGCATTAAAATCTTTTGTAAATTGCACAATGTTTACACCGTGTTGTCCTAGCGCTGGACCAACTGGTGGAGCTGGTGTTGCTTTACCAGCAGGAATTTGCAATTTAATAATTCCTGTAACTTTCTTTGCCATGTTAGTGCCTCCTTAGTTTCTTTCGAAAAAAGCTTACATTTTTTGAATTTTTGAGTAATCCAATTCTACCGGTGTTTCTCGTCCAAAGATAGAAAGGTTTACAATAACAGTTCTCTTATGATCGTGGATCTCTTTGATAAGTCCGACAGAGCCTTCAAATGGTCCGTCAACAACGGTAACAGTATCTCCAAGCTCAACAAACAATTCAACAACTGTCAAATCGATACCCATTGCACGGATTTCAGCTTCAGATAAAGGAACCGGTTTAGAACCAGGACCAACAAAGCCTGTAACACCACGAGTATTACGAACTACATACCATGTTTCATCATTCATAAACATCTTAAGTAGAACATAACCTGGGAACAACTTCTTTTCAACTTCTTTTCTGGCACCATTCTTCTCTTCATAAACTTTATGAATCGGAACGATGACTTCTTCGATTTGATCATGAAGTTTACGATTCTCAACAAGCTTCTCAATACTTCCTTTTACTTTGTTTTCATACCCTGAATAAGTATGAACTACGTACCATTTTGCTTCTTCTGCCATAGTAACCACCTTTTACAGATTTCCTAACAATAAATCAAAAATTAAGAACTGAAGTCCTGAATCAATTGCCGCAATAACAGCGCCAAGGATAAGGACCAAAAGCACTACTACATAAGTGTTCTTTGCAATAGTGTTTGTGTTAGGCCAAATGATTTTCTTGAATTCATTTCTAACACCTTTGAAAAAACTAACTTTTTTAGCGTTTGCTTCTGCCACTTTTTTCACTTCCTTTTCTTCTGTTAGCATGCTGCCTAAGCAGCCCCACTAAAAACCAATTACTTAGTCTCTTTGTGATCTGTGTGCTTTTTACAGAATTTGCAGTATTTTTTTGTTTCTAAGCGTTCCGGATGAGCTTTCTTATCTTTGGTCATGTTGTAATTTCTGTTCTTGCATTCCGTACACTCTAAAGTAATTTTTACACGCACAACTTCCACCTCCACATTTGTCATTTAAGGATGTTTTTTAGGCAAAAAAAATAATGCCCTCTAAACGTGCAACTAACATTATATTATGAGGGGCACTATTTGTCAACTGGTTTTTATTTGTACCGGGAGCCTTGTATAATTATCATCTATTTCTTTGAATCATATAAGTTCTGGCGAACAGACTCCTGTTGCTTATTGTAGTTGTTGTAATAACCTGTTACGGTTTTTTTATTCTTCCTGAAGGACTTGACTTCATTTTTCTTGCCGGCAGTCACAACCTTAAACCTGGTATGGTTCTTTTCTTCCAACACCTGGATACTGATGTTGAGGTCGCCGATTTCCTTGATTAGATCCTGCATCTCTTTGATATATTCTCTATAGAGCTCTGGATTTTTTTCCAGATGAACCCGTACCCTCTCATACCCCGGACGGAATCCATCATCAATCTGCTTAACAGTATCAATACGGAACTGCTTATTCTTCATTATATTATTGAAGGTTTTCATATCAAAGTCTTCTTCCTTCAAGAGCTTTTCCTGAGCCAGGGTATATTCATATATTTCAAAAAGAGACTTTTTCTTTTTCTTTAGGCCATCTATTAATACATTAATTGTAGTTATTACATCTGACATAATTTGTACTTAGCATCAGGCTTGATGCATCTCCTTTCAAATTATTCATTATCGCTTACTTCTGTTTCATTGACCTCTTCAAGAGGATTACTCAAAAACAGTTTTTCTATCATATCATATAATTCCAGATATTCAACATTTGATGTTTTAAAGTTAAAGGAAGACAAACGTTTATCCAACTCTCTTATTGCCGCTTTATTTGCAAAGTTCTCAATACTAATTAAAGGGGCAGTCACGAAGTTCTGAATGTCTTCTTTTGAAATGTTACACTCAAGGAGGTCATCAATGATCGGGCGAACTTTTCTTTTCATCACTTCAGTAAAAACACGTTCTTCCATATCATGCATCAGAATAAGAGTAATAATATTGAAGTACATTTTCTTCAATATTATTTCTGAATCCTTATCGAGACCTTCTATAACCTTCTTTCTAAACATGCCGCCTTCGACTTTGGACATCTGGACTTCCATAGCATTTCTGTAAATACTTTTGGCTGCACGGTTAAAAACACCATAAACAAAAATGTCAAAATTCTTATTATCGACATCCGCTGTCATGATCAAGGCTTCCTCAGGTGCCATATTTCTGCTGTCTATTTTATTAATCTGGCTATCATAATTAAGCAACTCACCTAGGGGTTCAAAAACAAAGCCCTTAATCTCATTATATTTCAGATAGTACTTATGTATATGGGTAACTTGATAATTCTTTATGAATTTGTTGAGCTCATACCAAATATCTGAAGCAGCTAAACCATAAACAACGGAAGGATCATCGGTTTCATAGAGATTAATGCGTTCGTTTAGGTAATTATGAATCCTGACACGCTGCAGTTCTTTCATCTTGTGAACCAAGGTCTCATTATTCTTATACAAGTCATTCCTAAGCATATACTCATAGATTGTCTGTATATATGAAAAAATATTCTCAACTGTCAAAATATCATCATCATGTTTTTCCATAAAGATAAAGGATTCGATAACAAAGGAAAGACTTTCCATGGTACCGGATGTCACATCATCTTCTTTCAGATGATTCATCAATGTTTTGACAAAGTTCTTAAACTCATTGGTTTCCTTGCTTTTAATAAAAGATTCATAGGATTTATTAAACTCAAAATCACGTTTGAGTTCTTTAAAAATAATGGCCATCTCAGCTTCTGTCTTCTCCAAGAGCTGCATATACCGCTGAATAATCGTCTGATTAACAGGATATCTGGCACTGACAAACATTTTCCTAAGGGCATAAAACTCGCCTATTGTAGAGGAATTTGTCTGAAACATGGAGGTCATAATAATATTTTCGCGTAAAACCTTATTTATCAATTTCTTATTGGTGTTCTTACGCAGAATCTTGCAAAAGGCATCAAAGGCTTGATGGTCAGATATATTACTTTTACTTTTAATCGCAAGATTATCGATATCCGTTAAAATGGAAATATCCAATAAGTTTTGGTAGGCTTCCCTTTCTTCTTCCGACGGCTCATTAAGGTCATAAAAGTCTTCAATAATCTTTAGAATCTTCTTCTGTACTTTAATCGCCGTATTACTAAAGGTCTGCTCAAAATAAAAAGCATTTTTATGATAAAGTTCACGAACCTTCGTTCTAAAAGTAAGGGTCTTCATCTCCCTTTCTGCCTCAGCCATTTCGGCAACATTTTCAACAGCATATTTTGCCAAATTGTTTAAGAAGTTCAAATCATCATTCTCAATAGGCGCTTTGGGATCTGCTGAAATAAGATCCTCTTCAAAAATTGCATTTACATTTTTAGTAATGTGGTTTACTTCCAATTGATGGTCCAAGGTTTTGTAGTGTTCCGTTAAGGTTTGATAATAAGAAACCGGATCCTTCATCATGATGACATTAATATATTTAACCAGCTTAATTAAGCGGTCGCCTACAGGAACCTCATTAATTCGTTCAAGTATATCTTCCACTGAAGAGCCATTATCCATAATATCAGCAACATAGGAATACATCTTCTTCACTTTTCCAAGATCTGTATTGCTGCCGCTTTTAATCATGGCATTAACTGTATTATTCAGTTTGTTGAAATCAATAACAAATGCACAGAATATTTCAAGTTGGGTTTCTGTTATTTCATGCATGCCTCTTGCTCCTTCAGTAAATTTCGTGTCCGCTTAGTACTACTTATCTTATACTTATTATATCAGAATACAATTTCGATGAAAGACAAACTTCCAAAATCGCAAGTGACGGTTGCCCCAAAAAGAAACAACCGTCTTAACTTTATATTATAATTTTATGTCAATATTCTTTCCAAGATGCGGGGTAACGCTTTGCTCCATCATTCTAACTAAATTAGCACCATTTTGCTCAACCATATCCTTCACCTTTGATGCAACTGCAATAGAAGCTTCACCTCTCACAGTTCCCATCTGTTGTATTGTTGCTAATGCTGCAATATCCATTTAATCAACTCCTTGTATGGATTATAATGCTTGCTTTTGTTTCTGTGTTTCTTCTTTAGCCAAAGTCATAGCTTCTTTCCATGTATCTCTAAATTCTCTTAACATTTCAGTTACTTCAACAAGTATATCCTTATCTTTAAGCATATTGGCTTCTATCAATCTTCTATGCATATAATCATACAAGAGTTCCATAGATTCAGAAACTTCATAGTCATGATTCAATGACGCCATAAATTCCAAAACAATGTCATCTACCCGTATGATTTTATTATGTGCAGTTTGTATGTCACCCACATCAATAGCTTCAACTGCTTGATTGGCAAATTTTATAGCTCCATTATAAAGCATTAATGTCAATTCCTGCGGTGAAGCCGTTAATATCGAGTTTTGTTTAATCTTTGCATACGGATTATTCGTCATATCCGATTCCTCCTGTTTTATAAAGCTGATAATTGTTGGGCAAGCCAATCTCCTGTTGAGTTACTTTGTTGTATTGCCTGCTCCATTGCTGTAAATTGCTTGTAATAACGTTCTTCGACAGCAGCAAGTCTTTCTTCTAGTCTGGCAATATCATCATCGTAGTCATCCATTTTAGTGTCCAACATTTTATCATTGTAAAACGTCAAGGAGCTACTTAAAGTAGTAGATTTCATTCTTTCATACATTTGATCGTACAAGTGTTGACCTAATGTTGCAAAAAACTCAGATACACCCTCAATATCATTTTCAAGGGCTTCTTTCAACTTATTGTCACTGGTAGCATATAGCGGATCATCTGCATCACCTTCAATATGCAACATACCCTTTTCAGTATAGTTCCCTGTAACAATACCTAGTTCCGAAAAGAAATTGTAACTCAACCCACTTGTATCCAATCCATTGGACACTGTCAGTATACTTCTCATTTCGTTTCTCAAGCTTGAAAGTGTTGTATCATTCTTAAGGAGAGAATCTTTAATTTTTGATTCCCAAATCTCGATTTCATCATCTGTCATTGCTGATTTTTCATCACTAGTTAAGGGGTCATATCCTCTTGCTGAATCAGCATCAAGTTTGACTCCCATTTCAACAATAAGTTCATTATAACTATTTATGAAGCTTTTTATCGAGTCATATATAGCTTCGGTATCTGTATTAACTACAATATTAGAGGATCCAGTTTCTGCTAAAATATCAAAATTCAACCCATTGATTGTCACTTCATTAGAAGAACTTGTAAAAGTTGTTCCGTTATAATCAAAGCTGGCATCTACACCCGCTGAACCAACAGCATCATTGCCTGTTAACGAAAATCCTAATGCAGTCATTACTGCATTGGCATTTGCATCACCATTTCCTGTCATTGAAATTTGTACATCTTGACCTGTATTAGTTGACGACAAGAACATAGTCTTAAAAGTATTATCAAAACTTGCATTTAAGTCCAAACCGAGATCACTAATTTTTGTCAGTACGTCTCCAATTGTATCAGTATCAGCGATTGTTATCTCATTACTGGCATCAAAAACGTCAGATGTGTTGGTCTTTATATTAAGCGTCACACTACCTGATATTCCAGCCAATTCACCAATAGTTGTACTACTGGTCACATCATCAGCCAATTTACTACCCGTAAGAAATGAACCCTTTGCCATTGAATTTATATCAATTGTGTGAACCCCGTTAGTGGCATTAGAGCCATCATTAATTCTTACAACCGATTCATTCGAGCTTGTAATACTTTTTTTACTGTAACTTCCATAAGATTTAAATGTAAATAAATCCTGTTTGTAAAAAGAGTAAATTTTTGTATTCAGTTCTGACCAGGCATCTTTAGTCCATTCGACCCTGGTTTTATCTTTTTCAATATTATCGACTTTTGTACGCTCAACTTTCATCAAGTCTGCGACAATACTTTGTGTATCAAGTCCGGATGCTAATCCAGTAAATTGAATACCCATAAGTTCACCACCATTCTATCGTCTCTCATCAACCAAAATCCCAGCAACTTCCCACATATGGCCGACCATATCAAGAACTTTCTCACTGGGGATTTCTCTTATGACTGAGTCATCATTGGTATCAATCACCTTAACCATAATTTGCTTGGTTAACTCGTGGATGGAAAACTCCAACCTTCTGTCATATGTACGTATATGTTTGTTAGCCTGTTCAATAGCTTGGATAACTTCTTTCTCGCTTTTTTGACTTCTAACTTCAGCAGCGATCTCTGCTTCCCGTTGATTAACTTTAGCCTGCTGTATATTGTCACTTTTTTGTGTTCCTTGGTTGTTATATTTGGATTCCATTCCTGCCTGTTTTGTTTGGGGTTGATACGAAGCATCAGCGCCAACACTATCAATTCGCATACGATTACCTCCTTGTAATGGTTTCTACAGTATATATCGGTCATATACAAAGTTAATTTAGTCTGTTAATAAAATGTTTACAAGTTAACCTTACTTTACATCTTCCCAACTTATTATAGATTCTTTTTCCAATGATTTATTCATTTTTTTGCCAATCAAAATTTCCTTTTGATTAACGGGAATACCTGTTCCGGGTCTCTTAGCTATCAAATCCTCGTCTTTCAAAATTGTTCCTTTTTCCAAGTTGTATCTAGTCATCAAGCTTCTTCTCATTTTATGTTGCTGCTCAAGTTCTTCTTTTGACAGTATACGTTCTTTACTACCCATAGCTGACCATATAACGTTACATATATTAACTAACTCTTTCATCATAACAGGTTCTGTAGCCATGTTATTATCCATACCCATTTTACTACGATCTAAGGTAAAGTGCTTTTCAATAATACCTGCACCTAAAGCTACTGCTGCCCCAGCCACATCGGATCCTATTGTGTGGTCAGAATATCCAATCGGGTATTCAGGATATTGTTCAATTAGACTAGTAATATTATTAAGATTTACCACTCCAGGATCTACTGGATAGACTGACACACAATGTAATATTGCTAGTTGATGATTACAACTCTTTCGGATTACTGCAACAGCTGCTTCTATCTCATCATAAGATGCCATACCTGTTGACATAATCATAGGTTTTCCCTTTTCTGCAATATACTTAATAAAGTCCAAATTATTAATTTCCATAGATGAGATTTTAATAAAAGGAACTTGACAAACATCGGTCAGAAAATCCACTTCTTCCTCTGAATAGGGTGTAGAAGCAAAATCGATTTGCTGCTCGAAACAAAAATCTCTCAATTCTTTAATCTGTTCTTTTGATAGAGAAAACTTTTTGATTATTCGTTTAACAATCGGATTCTCCTTGTAATAACTTTCAGCATAAAGAGATTCTTGTGACCATGACTGAAACTTGACACATGAGCAACCGCAAGCTTTCGCTTCAATTATCATCTGCTTTGCCAAATCCACATCTCCATTATGACTGGAATTCACTTCAGCAATTATATATGGTCTTCTATTATTTCCGACAACTACTCCATTACCTAAAATTAACTGTGCCATTTTAACTCCTATACATCCATATCTACAATCATTTCTTTTTTTATCAAATCCAAATCTAAAAACGGTGACTGATCCTCTAAGTATGTTTTGACAAGCCTTTTCCCTTCATTCTGCCTATAAGAATTATGAAGATATTTTTGGCCTTCTTTTCCAATTACTTCACATAGTATTTGCCCCTGTCCTTGAAGAGTTTTTTCAACTCCAAGGTTCAAGTCAGAAGTTCTTCCTATTCGTTGGTATTCAAAATCAAAACAACGAGAAATTTTTTCAAAGTCAACTTCGGCAACTCCATTCATACCATCAGTCCCTATAGTTCTGTTTCTAAAGAGTTGTTTCTGTCTTTGCCTTATAATATCGTACAGATTATTATTGATAACAAATATTTTTATTGGTATATCATACTGTACTAAGGTTGCCATTTCTTGTATGTTCATCATAACAGAGCCATCACCTACAATAACAATGATTTCTTTCTTAGCTGCAAAATAGCTGCCTATTGCCAAACCCAAGGCTGTACCCATGGACCCTTGAGATACAGGGTGAATACATCTTTGATTTTCCTTGTAGAATAGGGCTGATGGTATAATTAGTTCTTCTAAGCCAGCATCAGTAACAAATACAGATCCTTCAGATGTGTGTTTGGATAATATATAGGCCAAATCATACAAATCGACTGCTTCTGATTCATCAGAACTACAAACTCTTCTAGGAAACAAACTCTTCCAATGCCGGCAAAGCTTTATCCAATCTGTTTTATGACATTCTTCTGAATAACTAAGTGCAGTTTTGACAAAGGAAGAAAGGTTGTATATACGAACATCATCAAATTGAATTGTATTTAACATCGTGGTCAAATCGCACTCATGAATAAATACAATTCTTGCTTCGCGAGCAAAACGATGATATTCATCACCTGTAGTTGCAGGATTAAGTGTTGCACCAACGGCTAATATAAGATCAGCATTTTGAACTGCAAAATTTGCACACCTGTTTCCACCCAAAGCCGCGAGTGTACCCAAAAAGTTCGACTCATCATACATGTATAAATCCGAAACACTTTGCTCTGCAACGATAGGTATATCAAATTTCTGAGATAACAAAAGGCATTCATTCTCAAGTTTCAGTGTTCTAACATGCTCACCAAGAATCATTATAGGCCTAGATGCCTTGTAAATATCCGATAATACTTCTTGAACTTTTTCAATTTCAGGTACATTGTGTGGTAATTCCGGGCTAAACCTTTCCAACTCTTCGGGGTCAATTCTCATATTTTGAACATCAACTGGAATATCAATCCATACAGGTCCTTTAATACCACTAGTAGCTTCATGTATTGCTTTATCTAAAATGTACCCAATTTTATGAGGATCTGTTACCATAACCGAATATTTTGTAATGCTGTCAACAATTGGGATAATATTGGCTTCTTGATTACCATAAGTTCTAGCTTTCACACCGGTGAAGTATGTAGTTTCTCTTAAAAAATTCTGACCGGAAACATATATTACTGGTATTTGATCCTGCCATGCATTCAATACTCCTGTGATAGCATTTGTACTTCCACAGCCTGTAGAGACAAAGCAAGCCCCTAAATGATTATTATACTGTGCATATCCATTTGCTGCATATCCAGCAGACTGTTCATGATGTACTGATACAGCCATCATATGTTCATGTTTAGCAACCGCATCACTTAGGTATAGTATTCCTCTACCCGTAATCATAAAAATATGTTTAACCTGTTCTTCAAAAAGACGGGCAACTACATAGTCTGCCACTCTAATCATAACACACCTCTAACTTTTAGGTCTAAATTGCAGCATAATGTCTGGTATTGTAATTGTTAACTCTAACTCACAAGCATTTTCACCATTGACAAATCCTTTAACCACACCCCTGGCCAATCCACGTTTAAATGAACTAAGTTTCGCTTCTACATCCAAGCGATCTCCAGGAATAATTTTCTTCTTAAATCGAGCATCTTTAATACTGACAAATCCGGTTTTCTTTCCTTTGCAATCAGGCAGGGTTAAAAACGTCATCAAGAATACTTGCGTCAAACACTCGATTTGAATAAATCCCGGAACATTAGGTTCATCAGCAAAATGCGCCGGAAAAAACCATTCATTATAGGTGAAATTTTTATAACCTGAGGCCGATACTCCGGGGATTGCCTTAGATATTTTATCAACGAAAAAGCATGGGTACCTATTTTGTTGATATTCCTGAATCTCAATTGCTGAAAGGTTCTCCAAAACAGTCGCCATAATTACCTCCCAAAGTCTAAATTATATTTTGTCAAAATCTCAATTCCTATTTCATAACTACTAAAATCAATGATATCATCCGTTTCCAACTCCAGATCAAATTCCTCTTCAATCATGGCAATTAAACTCATATGACCTACACTATCCCACTCTGCTACATCTTGGTATTTCAAACCTTTAAGTTGGTCTTCATCTATTAATAATGCCTCCATAAATATGCTATTATATTTTTTTAGTGTGTCCATCTTTTTCTCCTTTTCTAAATGCAATATAGTATTGTTGAAGCGTTAATACACGCTTGATGTCGTAAGTAGAATTTATAATTTGGATTCATTTCATAAATAAGTTGTGGCAACTTCCAGATATCACTATTTTTGTGATATACACTGATTGCCATTTTGGGCTTTTGTGTACTGATAATATTTCTGGAGCCTTTCAAAACTTGAGTCTCCATACCTTCTACATCCATCTTAATTAAGGTAACTTTTTGGCCAGATAATACTTCATCCAGGATTTTCACCTGTCCTTCATAAAGAAAATCATCGTCGCTCACAACTCCCACAGCTGTTGATGCTTCTCTTCCTTTTTTATAATGAACAGTCTCATTTTCGTCCCCTAATCCAAAATTATAGAGATGGATTTTATCTCGAAGATCGCTACTTACTCTCATGAACTCTGCCTCTAGCAAATCATAATTTGTCACATCTAATTCAAAACAATGGACCGAATCAAACAAACCTTTGGTTCTTTCAACAAAACTCATTAGGGTATCACCTGTATAAGCGCCAATATCAATAAAAGACTCGTGACATCCAATAAAGTCACTTATCGGAGTTTGATAGAAATAATCATCTCCATGAGACACCATAACGGATGAATAGTTTTCGAATTCAGGCTGGATCGAATATCTGCTTTTCAAAACACCTACTAATGTTTGAAGAGAAATATCATCATTCATAAGCTCTGCAGTTTTAATGACATCTTGTATAAAAGTTTCTTTCCATGAGGGGTCTTCAAACACATTGTCTTCTAATTTTTGATTTATCCAAGGGTGAACAATATTCATGTGTTTAATTCCCATCCTGCTCAATTGTTCAAATATTGGAGAAGGATTTTTAACGGCAACAAAAACAAAAACATCATCTTTATACCTAATGAGTTCGGCTGGATTTATGCAATTAACTCCATGAATAACGGTACCCCATTTGTCAGGATCATTATCGCAAACGAAATCCAGCCTCCCCGAAACAAAAGGTTCACAATTATCAACAGCGTATCTGAACCAATCACCTGTCCCAAACATGCAAACATATGAACAAGAAGCTATTTCGCGATCAATGTCTAAACAGCGAAGTTCATTCCAGTTTCTAGTCAATTTGCTATAAATTTCATCTACTTCTTTTTTTATATTCATCGCCAACCTCCATTACTATCAGATATCATATCAATCATTGTCCGAAAGTTTTTGTACTCAGCTTCTAGCTTACTATCCCCATCCAGAGCACAGAAAATACTAAGTTCTTTAGCAATTCTAGCCAAATCCTGAATCCCGTCATTAAGAACATCTTGTACTTTTTCAATATCAACACCGATATTATGATGAGTGTTCACTTCCCATAAATAGGTTTTCAACTCCAAAAAACGATTGGAAAGTAACACTTTGTTTTTGATTTTATTAGCATAGTCTTCTAATACAGCTATTTCTCCATAACCTTTTCCCAAATCAAATGACTTTTCTTTGAGCGTGCGGTAAAAAACATTAAACCTTTTTGTATGTTCCACATCAGTCTGGCGCTTCATAGCAACAACATTTTGTCCTAACTGATTCATTTCAATATTACGTTTAGTTCCAGCAATAGGCTCATATTTTCTTGGTGTATTAAACTGCTTACTCTGGACCAATGTTCGATAATCACCTATCTGAGTTAAGGGAATCATTAGTATACCAAGTTTGTCATCTAAAGAAATTTCTCTTTTAATAACTTCAATAAATGAATTGGCCAGAAATATGTTCATAGATAAGAATACCACAAATTCACCTTTAGCATGCTCATCTCCCATATTAAAACATGCTTCAAAATTTGGATACCTGTATTCAATACCATTCTTCTCCTTTTTTGTAAAGAACCAATTAAGCCACTTAATTTTAAATACATATTGATTATAGTCAATATTTGTACGAAAGCAAATCTTGACTAGCTTTCTTGGAATTCTTACAGGATATGAAAAGTCATTCTTACGTAATACAACTTTGTAATCGATTTTATTCATTGATAACAAAGCACTTCTTAAATAATCTATAGTACCGTCATGTTCTTCTTCACAAACGAAAATCACTTCAAAACGCTGATCACTTTGATTCAAGATACAATGAAGAAACCTATCAACAAACTTGATGTCGTTCTTAACTGCTACGATTAAACTAACGATGTGTTTTTGTCTTTTTTTTCCTATTGATCCCATCTATTATAACCTCGATAATCCTGTCTTGTTCCTCATTAGTCATGATTGTTGCACTTGGAAGACATAGGCAATGATCGAATAAGTCCTGACAAAAATCCCCATCATGTTCAAAAAATAAATTTTCCTCAAATATAGGTTGTGTATGGAGCGGTTTCCATGCCAATCTAGATTCGATATTATTTTCTTCCAAAATCCTAACAATATCCATCGGATCATTTTCTTCAAAATAAATCAGACTTAACCATGCACATGAGCCTTCGAGAAGAGGCATCATATGTATTGGCTGACCTTCAAACCCTTGCTTATATCGCTTATAGATTTCGACTTTTTGTTTTACACGTTCATCAATCAATTCTGCCTGAACAGATCCAATTGCAGCATTAACATTTGAAAGTCTATAGTTATAGCCGATATCATTGTGCAAATAGTAAGGCAGTGGTTCTTTTGCCTGGCTCCCTAAATACGCCATCCTTTTATACAACGCAGCATCTTCTGTTAACACCATACCACCACCGGAGGCTGTAATCAACTTATTACTTGCAAAACTAAGGGCACTGATTACTCCAAATGTACCACATTTCCTTCCTTTATAAAGAGCACCTAGAGCTTCAGTTGCATCTTCAAGCAAGGGGACTTTATAGGATTGGCATATTTCAAGTATCTGATCATAGTCAACACTCTGTCCATATAAATCAACTGCAATAACAACCTTCGGTAGCCTGTTATTCTCCTGGGCCCATTTAAAAGCTTTTCGTAAAGCACGCGGCGACATGTTCCAAGTTGCAGGTTCACTATCAATAAAAACCAGTTCTGCACCAAGATAAACGGCAGGATTTGCACTGGCAATAAATGTAAAAGAAGAGCAAAACACAAGATCTCCTAATCCAACCCCTAAAGCTTTTAGACCTAGGTGAATTGAACTGGTTCCTGAATTTGTAGCTAATGCATTTAATCCTCCAAAATAATTGGAGATCCTATTTTCAAATAAGTCAACATACTCACCAAAATACGTCAAATAGTTAGACTCCATTGCTTTATTAACAAGATCAATCTCTCTACCACACAAGTGGGGTTGAGATAAGAAGATACGTTCCATAAAGTCCTCCTACACTAATTGAATAGAGTTAATGAAAAGACTACGTTCTCGATCATCTCTACTCAAACCTATACTAAGGGGTGAAACCGGATTCAAGTATTCAAATGTCAGATGGATTTGCCCCTCCTTAACTTCATTCAGTGGTATCGATTTTGTAGTAGTCTTGTTATCTTTAAACTCCCAATGATCAACAAGTTCTTCATAAAGGTATACATTTACTTCCTGTTTGTCAACCATCCCAGGTATAACAAAGGCTTCAAGTGTCACCTCCAAACGATCTACTTTTTCTACATCCAGTACAGATATTTTAAACTCACTTTTCGAAAGATTATTCCACGAACCGTACCTTTGGATTCTACTCATACCCGAATACTGAATTTCTCTAAGAGCATCTGATTCCTCTAAGCTAAAGACTAGCCTATCACCCTTTTTAAAATAAACTTTATCTCTAGTCAGTCTTTTAACCGCATCTCCATACTCACAACCTGAACAGTAGTAACAATCCCAGCTTAGGTCTCTATTTAACAGACCTTTACGAATATTTTGTGCGTTTATGCTATTATGAATATCATAATAAGAGCTAAAATTCAAATTTGCCTGTGGCTGATTCATTCGATTACAATGCATCATATTACCATTTAAAAAAATCATTGCCATTGACCATGGATTATTACATAGCTCACAATAGTCTATATCTTTTATATTTAGTGAATGCTCATCGATTACTGGAGCAACTTGTCTTGCAGCTTCTATAGCAGTTACCTTTTCGACAAACTCACTTATCTTCATCGGATAAACCAAGTCATCTCCTTCATAAGAGTAGGTCTTAAATCTCGGTGATATCTTGTAAGACAAGCTTGTCCCTTTGGCTATTTCTTCTGATTCATTAAGCACTCTATTGAGCATCTGAGGATAGTATTCCACATTTTGTTGAGGATAATAATATTGAAATGTATCATCAACATCAATTAACCAACTTTCTTTACCTGCAATATTATCATATAGTGGGTGAACCTCCATAAAATCAATACCTAGGTCAACAGCTATCTGAACAGCCATAGGGATTTCTGAAAGATTCTCACGTTGGACAGTATATAGGAGTCTGATTTCAAGATCGGTTCTACCTGCTTCATTCCTTAATTCCACAAACCTTCCTACATTCTCCACCCAAGTCTTAAAATCTCCGCCTCTTCGGAGCCTAGCATAAGTTTTTTCTGTAGCAGCATCCATTGAAATTGTAATCATTTTAAACTTTGAGTTCACAATTCTTCTGGAGTTTTTTTCGTTTAAAAGCAAGCCGTTAGTTATTGTAAATAAATAAGGATTATTATCTGATTCATCAATCTGATCCAAGACTTCGAAAAACTTAGGTGTCATTAATGGTTCTCCTGAAATATTTAGATATATTGAATCTAGATAATTGAACAGAAAACTATATCGATCATCATGGATATAGTTTTCCGCCTGATTTCGATACCTGGAAACTTCCCTGTTATGATGGTCTGTACAATGTACACAATTTAGATTACACTTGGTAGTCAAATCTAAAATCAATTGTGACGGCAAACTCTTTAATTCAACTTCTTTAAAGTGTTCCCTTGTTCTCAACTTCATATTCTCTTCTTTACTTAAATTACCATATATATCTTGATCTTTTGACATGAAGTAATCATGGAAATAAGCAATTACTTCAGGATACAGCATAATTATATTTTTTTCATTAATACCTGAATGAATCAATTTTGATTTCTCTCGAATGGCTACTGTTGTAGACGTCACCATTACAATACTATCCGGCTCAATTTCGTCTGGATTAATAACCGGAACGCCATAAATATTCAACCCTGAAAATCGTTGACTAAAGTCCGTAAAAGCTTTAACCTCAACTTTCATATCATTTAAGAGTTCAAAGACATAAACCCCCATCTCACATACTGTATGTAAATATATCGTCTTGTTTTCAAAACGGTTAATTTCCTCATTGATAAACTGTTCTATATATTCTCTTGCAAATGTCTCTGTAATAAACATAATAGACCTCACTTTCCTTTATAGATTACATAGCCTGCTGGCGGTTCATAAGACTTATCTCGTTGACCAGCTAGATTTTGTTCTGCCAAATATTCATCTATAGATATCTTCCTATGAATCACTGGGCTATTCATATAAGTTTCCAATGCTTGATATAAGTGACTGTTCACTATATCAAGGGATTGGAATTTAGCAATATGCAAATATTGTTTAGCAGGCAATATCAACTCATTCCTAAGTAATTCTACAGATAATTTCAGAGTAAGGTCTGCCTGTTTATGCATAGCAGCCTCTTCTCTTTGTACGACCATCATTTCATCCCGCAGTTTTGACACATCAATAATTGCCTGTCTAATGAGATAGCCACTAAAAGGCATTAGTAGATTGCGCACCATATATCCCGTTTCAGTACTTGCCCATATTCTGTATTTCATCAAGGGTTTGTTGATACAACCAACATCACCGTAATTCGTTGCAAGAAATAACATCCACCAATCCATAAAATAATGAATATCATATTGACCTGCTTTGCGAAATACATCAGTACGAAAAACAGTTTGCGAAGGTACGTAATATGACGCCATTGCAAGTACCGCTTTTTGGGAAATACCAGGAATAATACATGAGCAATTGTAAAAGGGCAAATATTCAGTTATTTGTTCTCCATTTTCATTTATTTCAATACGTTCTGTAACCGTTACAGAAACGCTACTATTTTCTTCCATCAAATCAACACATTCTTGTATAAATGTAGGTTCTACCACATCATCAGAATGCAATATATGTATATACTTGCCCCTGGCAAGACTGGCAATCTTATTATGTGATCGAACACCTATATTATATTTGTTCTTAAAAACCTTAACACCATACTTTTTGTATGACCTGGCAATTGAAAAGGAATCATCACTTGAGCAATTATCCAAAAACAGAATTTCAATATTCTTATACGTTTGATGAATTGCAGATTCCAAACACTCTTTAAGGGTCACACCATAATTATAGTTTGGAATCACAATACTTACTAAAGGATTTCTCTTCATTTGTCACCTATTAAATACTTTTTTATCTTCATTTTTCCGGATTGGTCTAGCTGGATTTCCCATTACAATCATATTAGGCTCAACATTCCTGTGCACTACTGCTCCCATTCCGATGACTGCATCGTCACCAATTTCAACACCATCTATCGTACATGTGTTAAGTCCCAGGAAAACCCTCTCACCAATCTTCGTCTTGCCGCTGGGCATAAAACCTGATGATAACACACAATGATTTCCTACGCACACATCATGACCGATCACACAATGGCTTTGCAATACAACATTCTCTCCGATTGTAGCAAAAGAATTAACCATGGTATAACCAATCACTATAGAGCCTTTTCCAATGTGTGCATTTGGAGAAATTACAGCCAAAGGATCAACTAGTGTTGTAATTTCATAGCCGTACTCCTGAAGTTCCTTATAAATAATTTCTCTTTCAGCTGGTTCGCCATTAGCTATGATGATTTCAATTTCTCCAGGTTTGTAGGGCAAGTCTTTCATTGCAAAGAGTCCTACATCTTCAAAAAAACACTCTGACTTATAATTATCGATGAAAACAATATCCTTCCAACGATTTTCTATGTGATTAATTCTCTGTGCCAAGTCATAAATTTCTCTGCCAAAACCTCCAGCACAATAAACTGCTAATTTCATAATTATACCTCTTTATACTTCGCTTTTATCCGGTCTTCATATTCTTTGATTTGCCCTAAGGTATAGGCCAGCATATCTATCTCTTTAGATTCATAATATGTTTTATACCACGTTATCGTTCTTTCAATACTTTCGTCAAGGCTCAACACTGGGCTCCAATTCAATTTCAAATCAGCTTTACTAATGTCCAGTTTCAGCAAACTTGCTTCATGTGGTTGTTTATTCTTGTCCATTTTCACCTGGGCTTTACACCAAAGTGATAAAGCCGAATTTATGACATATTCAACACTTGCATTCCCTTGTATGTATGGTCCAAAGTTCCATGCTTCACCTTTCTGTTGTCCTTCCATCAAAGATTTTCCTAAAAGCAAATACCCAAACAAGGGTTCCAGCACATGTTGCCATGGTCTAGTTGCATATGGATTTCTTAACTCCAATACACCAGCTTGTGACGAAGCTCTTACAAAATCCGGAATCAAACGATCCTTGGACCAGTCTCCTCCTCCAATTACATTCCCAGCCCTTGCACTTGCTATAGGTATTCCCAACTCCTGATAAAAACTATTCCGGTAAGAATCAACAATCAACTCTACACATGCTTTACTTGCACTATAAGGATCATATCCACCTAGGCGGTCGCTTTCCCTATACCCATATTCCCATTCCTCATTGTAATAACATTTGTCTGAAGTTATTACAACTATACCTTCAAGTTCGGTTAATAATTTAGCTGACTGCAAAAGATTGGTAGTACCAATTATATTAGTTGTGAATGTCTCGAGGGGGTCAATATATGATTGACGTACAAGAGGTTGCGCTGCTAAGTGAAAAATAAAGTGTGGATTTATTTCTGCCACTTGAGTTTTAATACACTCATAGTCCCTTATATCTAGACTAGTATGTATTATCTTCTCATCCATCTTTAACACATCAAACAGAGATGGTTCAGTAACAGACGGTAAAGAAATACCGTAAACGGTTGAGCCAAGTTTTGTCAACCAAAGCGAAAGCCACGTCCCTTTAAAGCCTGTATCTCCAGTAATTAATACACGTTTACCATTATAAATATTGAGCATATCTATCTCCCCTTTACTTTTTCAATTGATTCTAAAGTTGTAATAGTTTCCCGACAAATTCTACAGCAGTATTAACATCAACAACACCAAAATCAGATGCATCTATATGCAAAGAACCATATTGATCTATACCTTTAAAATAGTCCTTCTCTGATCCCTGAACATTTTTCAGAAAGCTGACTTCACCATTGTTAAATTCATTAATCAACCATTGATAGGTTTCCTCAGAAATACTTCGTGCAAAATTGAGATAACTAATAAAAACTTTTTCAAGATGTATATCATCATATTGTAACTGTTCAATAATATTCTTTATTGTCCTTTTCCAATCTATCGTATCGATTATAGAATCAGGAAGACAATTCATGTCAATCAGCCTAAAGAGCGAGGCATAGACAACAGATATATCTCCATCTGTTCGAATAATCAATGACTCCATACCACGCTCAACATTTATTCCAACATTGGTGTCCAGGTACTCCTTGTCCCTTAATACAGTCGTTTCTTGGTCTGTAACACCTTTTAGGGAAACCGCACCACTACTATTACTGCTTAGGGCAGCCATAGTAATTGGATATTGAAGATAAAGAATTTTCTCTTTAATGGTTAAATTGACGAGACCAGTATAGATGTCCTGAGCTATGCCATCAATCATTGCACCTGTTTCTTTCAATATCCTTTTCAGATAATCCCTTTTGAATCCGGAATTGATATATAATAACGGAATAGCATATTGAGACCTCCTAAAATTAATAACTTCATTTAGTATATCTTGACTATTAAGATATAATGTTCTTAATTTTTTAGGCTCATACATACGTTTGATAATCATTTGATCACTTTGATTAGAAAACATAAACTCTGGCCAAACATAATGAATCGTATCCCACATAATTAACTCTTCCTGCGGAAACTGCTTAAATACACTGTTAAGGTTATTAAAAGCATCAGGCATTAATGCATCATCTGCTCCTAGTGAAATTATAAATTCACCAGCCGCATTGAGATAAGCATATTCAAAGCTTTTTGCAATTGGTAGATTTCTTGGCGTTCTAATATACTTGATCCTAATATCCTTGTATTTCTTCACTAGGTTTTTAATATTGAAATCATCTCTATCAGAGTTATCAGAAATTAAAATTTCAAAATCAGAATAGTTTTGCATCAAACATGAATCTATTGTGTTTGCTAGAGTTGCTGCATTATTCCTAACGGGTATAACAATACTGTAATCGCAACCACTTTTTTTATTCAATGCTTCATCTATATCCATCTCATATAATAAAGATAAATAATCCTTATACCCCAAGATATAACCAAAACATGTTGACCATCTGCTATTTACATGTTCAAATGCATTGAATTGATAGTGAATATGTTTTCTTTCTATCTCATTATCGATTAATTGGTCTAAGGTATTTCTTTCTGCAAATAGAGGCAAATGTCCTTTTTCCTCAACTGCTAAAAGATATAAAAGGCGATATGTGGTGCTCTCAATATATTTTCCGTAACTCTGAATGGACATAGGTACATAATATGTGATTTGACCATGAGTTTCAGAATTATTAAAACTATGTTGAACAAAATATTCAAGATCATATTCCTCGTCTTCAACATCAAAGTCTATTTCAGGTAATATAACAAGAACCTTTTTACCAAGCATAAGGAGTATATTAGCAAGGATATTATAATGATAGGTGTCTTCCTCATTACCAACAGCAAGACAGATTGTATGGTTAACATCTTCCTGAAGATACATATATATATCAGATATATTTGGAAAGAATGAGTTTACTTTTCCGCACTCCACATCAATTATTTCAAGATTTTCACTTGTATATTTCTGATATGCCATAAGATATACTGCTGAAAATGCAACATTATTAGACGCTGTATATAACCAGCTAGTCTCTAGTAAAAGTTCAGAATCAATTTCACCCAACTCTATCTTTCTCAGATTCTCCAATAGTTTATTACCAACTTCTGTGATAATTGGACCATTATTGTTGACTGTCATGCGCTCAAGAATATAGTTGAGTCTATATTCAATTAAATCCCATTTTTGAGCCTTTGCTGCTTGGGAAGTTAATCGAATCATTTCAACATCATCTTCTGAAGGTATTTTCCAATTAATTTTATGCCAAAAATCTTCAGAACATTCCTCGATTCTTCCAAGAGCTTCTAAGACACGGCCTCTAAGAATAAAAGCAGCATTTGATGTATCGCCTCGAGAAATTGATACATTGATACTTTCAAGAGCATTTGAGTACTCACCTTTATCATACAATTGTTTTGCTTCAGTAGTTTTACTCATGTCGATCATGTTCTTTACCTTCCTATATGTCATCAAATCCTTCAATAAGCCTACTCATAGCCACTATTAAATCAAACCCATCCCATTTCAATGAAAAATCCCCTGATTTCCCGATTGGTTTGACACGGTCTATCCCTTTAGGCTTTCTTCTATTTATGAAATATTTAATTTGATCTTTTATATCTCCAAAATATACCACTGTCTGGCATTTTTCAGTAAGTATTGGTAAAAGTTCATCTAATTCCTTAATATCAACTTCAAGAAAAAATCCAGAATTATAAAAGAACTTTTCAGTCTCTTTAGTAACTGATTGTAATTGAATTCTTGTCACTAAGTTATTGGGATGTACTTGACCAATAAGATTTGACTCAATTGCCATTCGACATAGCTGATAGTACTTATTAATAACTTGTAGTTCCTGAATTTCATAATTACTACGAACGTAGTTCACATACTCTAACCAAAATAATTCTTTAGCCGATTCAATGTTATTTCCCAACCAGCATACCAAACGTGGCGAAGTACATGCATTTTGATCAAATAGCAATGTATCATTATAGAATTTTTTAGCAAGTCCGACCTTATCTTTTTCAAGTAAATAGTCTTCTGCATTAATCAAAAAAATGGAATACCTGTCGGCGAGAGGAATTTCAGTAGCTCTAGCCCTTAAAGGTGATTGTCTGATCACCGAAATGGTTTCATCACCTCCCCAGATTACTCTTACATCTGCAATGGATGACAACATATCAGTAACACCTTTATCATGTCCGTAAGAAAAAAGGTGGATATAAGGCTTCAGACAATTCCACTGATCCTTTAATAATTTATGGATAGCAGTGACAATAATCTCAACCTGCGGAAACGAACGCGAAGGAAGGCGAACTAGGTTTACATTGCCCGCCAAAAGCCCCGCTACCATTGAATATGCAAAGTTTATTGGAACATTAGAAGGTGCTATATGAAAGACGATACCTTTACCAATCCTAGTTGTTCTGTCATTTAAATAGATTTCTGACATTTTCCTAATTGAGTTTTTCCTACACCAATACGCAAAGGTTACCACATCACTATAAGCTCTCCCACTCTTCATAAGCACGAGTGAAAGACTATTTAAAAAACCTACAACACACTCGTCAAATATATGATTTGGAGCTGTGTCTTTAAGCTGCTTTATTTCAATATCATTGAATAACATATGTATCACTACATCCTCTTATTTCAGCGTTTTTTATTCTTCCAGTTATCTTAAAGTACTTCCCCTTTCTACCACATTTACAATCATCTTCACCTAAGATAATCCCTGTATCTTCTGTGAGAATGGAATGCCCTGGGTAAGACTTAGCCAAAGGGCTGACAACTTGTATTATTCCTTCTTCACCTTTAGCACATATTGAAAAATCATCTTTCCGTCTCATGATGATATCTGAATATGAACTTGCATGCAGGTGCCCATCTTCACATTCCATGTATATACTCCCCGTCTGCTCTACCATACCATAATAATCATGAATATTACTAAGTCCGCACTGACTATTGAGTTCGTTCTTAAAAATTTCTTTTGAAACACTTTCTTGAGTTAATTTTTTCCATCCGCCTCCATGAATCAGTATTGCCCTCGAAAGCTCTGGTTTCCATTTTAATGCCTTCATCTCCATGTAAAAATGCTGCCAAATCATATATGTAAATCCAAACAAAAGTACTTTTCTATCATGATACTTTTCAATAAAATCCTTTACTGCAGTAACATTTAGACTCATATCATCATTTAAAGCATAGGTAATCTGTTTCCCGAATATAGAAAACCCCAAGATTCCTGCACCTCTTGCTGAAAACATATTCCTATCTCGTATAACAGAAGGACTGTCAATCACCAACATCGGCAGTCTTGATTCACCTGTAAAATCAGACACAATCTTCACCAAAACTTTTCTTTGTATATCCGATGTCTCTTTATCAAGAAATATTTTTGATACAATTTGGCCTGTTGTTCCAGATGATGTCATTGTTTTTGTTATGTTTTCCTGCGAGATACTTTTCAGTTCATAGTCTTTAAACAGGCGAACTGGTATGAATGGAATGTCCTCCAACTCATTTATTGATTTTTTTCCTATGATGTCTACTATTTTTTTATATTCGATACATTTTTCCTTATGATACTCAGTTAGAGCTTTTAATTCCTCAGTTAAAAAAATTCTTTTTTTCTTTCTATCCCATAAAAAAGGATCTATGTATTTTATTTCTTCACTTTTCATTGGAAAGCCTCACGTAATCAATTTTTCCTGATGAGTTTTTAGGAATTTCAGAAAGAACGATAATTTGAAAGCCCTTTGGATTCAACCCAGTTTTATGACTAATATAAGCAATAACTTCATCAGGTGTAATTATGTCTAAAACCGCAATCTTCATTAAGTCATCGTCACCATAGCAAGCACATTCAATATCAAGATCTGAACTAATTAGATTTTCACATTCATCCAAACTTACACGATTACCAAATATCTTTAAAAATCTTTTCTTTCTTCCTACAATGTAATAGAAGTCATCTGCATCTTTTTTTGCCATATCTCCAGTATGGTAAATGCCATGCAACACATCCATAGATGCTAGTTCTTCTCCTCTATTTGCATAACCTAAAGTTACATTATCACCCATATAAACCAATTCGCCGACAGTATCAATTTGATTGATTTCTCTCCCGTTATCATCAATAAGCATAAATTTTCCACCAGGAACAGGAATACCTATACTTCCACATTTGTCGATGGATCTTTCCCAGGGCAAATATCCCATTCTTGCTGTTGCTTCAGTAGCTCCGTACATAACAAAAAATCTAATACCTTTCTCATGACATAGATTGGCAAATTTTTCATGAAGTCTTTTTGATAACTTGCCTCCAGCTTGAGTCATTGTCCTTAGAGAAGGCAATATCAAACGATTAAACCTCATTTTATCTAATATTTCATATGTATAAGGTACACCTGCCAAAGAGCTCCCTTTTTCTGCTTTAAAAAAATCCCAAAACTCTTTGTTTACAACAGAAAATTGGGTCAAAAGGATACATGCACCCATAATAATATGACTGTTAACAATTGAAAGGCCATATGTATAGTTTAAAGGAAGTGTTGTGATAGGTCTATCACTCTCATCAATTTCAAGATATGATGCTATAGAAGCTGCATTAACAAATATATTCTTATAAGTCTGTCTAACAAGTTTAGGACTTCCTGTACTTCCTGATGTAGTTAGAAGCAATGCTAATTCTTCATGCAAGGGAAAGGTTGTTAAACCTGTTGCTTGCAGTTCATATTCAAGGTATTCATAATCAGGTTTATTATTTGTTTGTGTTCTACCTTTGGGAGCCCAAATATGACTAGGCCTATATTCACTTATTAATTTCTTAAGGAGTTTTTCATCAATACTTTCATTAAGTAACAATGGAACAATTTTATTTTCTATACAATATAGATATCCAAACAAGGCTTCAATTGAGTTTCTACATAGAATAAAAACAAGATTCCTTTTCAACTCAAATCCAAACATTTTAAAATCACTGTATGTATATGTTCTTGAATGATCATCAATAGCTATTACTTGTTCTTCCTGAGAATTTTCAAAAAAAGTATACAAAATATCCCTCCAATTCTAATCCCATGATTTCCATGGTGGGTTATCATTATTCCATAATAATTCCAACTTTTCCTTATCTCTTTGAGTATCCATGCATTGCCAAAAGCTCATATGCTTATATGCGCCCAAATGTCCATCATGTGCCAGATTGCTTAATGGTTCTTTTTCCAACATACATTCATCATTATCATCTATATAATTAAACACTTCAGGTTCTAAAACCATAAACCCACCGTTTATCCATCCACCGTCTTCTTTTGCTTTCTCACTAAACTTTTTGATTCCATTATCGTCATCAATGTCCAGGACTCCAAACCTTCCTCCAGGTTGAATAGCAGTAATTGTAGCATGCTTGCCATTTGCTTCATGAAATTCAACAAGCTTATCGATATCAATATCTGCTACGCCATCACCATAAGTTAGCATAAATCGTTGATTTCCAATATATTTCTGAACTTTTTTTACCCGCGCTCCAGTTTGGGTATACAATCCCGTATCCACAAGAGTAACCTTCCAAGGTTCGGCAACATTCTGATGTATCTGCATGCTATTGGAATTTCTGAAATCGAAGGTTACATCCGACATATGTAGATAATAGTCTGCAAAAAATTCTTTTATTTGATAACCTTTATAACCTAGACATATAACAAAATCATTATATCCATAAGAACTGAATATTTTCATTACATGCCACAAAATTGGTTTATCACCAATCTCAATCATCGGCTTGGGTCTTAAATGGCTTTCTTCACTGATTCTTGTTCCTAATCCACCAGCTAAAATAACAACTTTCATAGATTTACCTCTTTTCAAACTATTAGTTGTATCTTAAATATTATCGACAACTTTCACTATTCTCTTAATATGCTAGTAGAATTTGACATTCTACTCATGTATAATTATATTATAAAACTTCAAGGAGAATATATGAAAATCTCAGCAGTAATGATAGTAAAAAATGAAGAAGCTACTCTTGATCGATGTCTATCCAGTATCAACGATATCGTTGATGAAATCATTGTAGTCGATACAGGATCAACAGATTCTACAAAAGAAATCGCAAGTCGATATACCAAAAATCTCTACTATTTTAATTGGGTCAACGATTTTAGCGCTGCAAGGAACTTTGCATTAACTAAGTCAACTGGGGATTACAATATAGTCATCGATGCTGATGAATATGTCACTCACTGGGACAAATCTCTCATTAAATCCTTTATGAAAAAAAACAAAATAGGTATCATAACTCAAAAAAACAAGATTGAGCAAAATGGTCAAATCTTGTTTCATCCCGAATATATTTCACGGTTTCTTCCTAAAGGAGTATACTACATCGGAAGGATTCATGAGCAGCCAAATACCACTATAGATCGGCAACTTGTACCAATCGAACTAACCCATGATGGGTATTTTAAACGTAGCTCAAATAAGTTTACAAGAAACATCGATTTATTAACTGAATCATTGAGCGAACATCCTAATAACCCATATTATCTTCATCAAATAGCCAATGAATATCTTGGGCTAAACAAATTAAAAGAAGCCGGCAATTACTTTGAACGTGCCTATGCTTCAATACAACCTTCTGATGCAGTTTTTCCTCAGTTTATAGTCAATTATATTACCTATCTAAGAAAAAGTCTTACCTTCATAAAAGGATTGGATGTGATCAAGGAAAATGAACAGTTTCTAGAGTTCTATCCTGATTTCTACTTTGAAAGCGCTGGCTTCTATCTTGATTATGTAATGTCAGACCCGCAAAAAAACTTAGATTATTTACCTTTAATCGAAGTTTGTTACAAGGCTTGTCTTGAAATTGGAGACATCTCCACACATGCATCAATGATCGGAACAGGTAGTTTTCTAGCACACTATAATCTTGGAGTATTTTACGAGACAACAGGTCAAACCATAAAAGCACTAGAATGTTATAATCTAGCAAATAAATCAGGGTACGAACCTGCTCAAGCTGGGATTAAACGACTAAATAATTAGATAAAAAATAGGGCGTTATAAAACGCCCTATATTTTTCACTAGTGATTATCTTAATAACTGTAATACACCTTGTGGATTTTGGTTTGCTTGAGCCAACATTGACTGAGCAGCTTGAGAAAGAATGTTTTGTTTTGTGAATTCCATCATTTCTTTTGCCATATCAACGTCACGAATACGAGATTCGGAAGCTTGAAGGTTCTCAGTAGTTGTATTCAAGTTGTTTATGATGTGCTCCAATCTGTTTTGTTGCGCACCATAAGTAGAACGAGCTGTGTTGATTGAATCAATAGCACTTTCAACATTAGCAGTAGTTGAAGATGAAGTTAATGATGGGTTAGTTACTACACTACCTACTGTGAAAGAAGTAGCAGCATCATCATCAGTAATTTGGATATCAGCAGTAGCAGTTAAAGCCTTGATACCATTGAATTCAGTATTAGTGATGATATTACCGATTTCAGTACCTAATTGAGTTAACTCAAGGTTAAGGTTTGAAATGTCAGCAGTAGCATAAGTACCATTATCTTTTTGAACAGTAAGCTCTTTCATACGAGTTAACATTGAACTTACTTCATTCAAAGCACCCTCAGCAGTTTGAATAAATGAAATACCATCTTGAGCATTTCTAGCTGCTTGTGACAAACCACGAATTTGACCTCTCATCTTTTCAGAAATTGAAAGACCAGCCGCATCATCAGCTGCTCTATTAATTCTGTAACCAGATGAAAGTTTTTCCATAGATTTGGATTGGGCCAACGCAGTCATACCCATTTGTCTGTGTGTATTCATAGCCATTAGATTGTTGTTAATTCTCATAATATTTCCTCCTTGAAATTTAAAATTGAGATTTTTGTCCCCTAGCATCCATGCTAGGAAGTTCAGTTGGCCAACTGAAGTTCGCCTGTAACCAACTTATTTATCAGTTACAGGTAATATTTCGGTAAGGAATTCAACTTCCTTAACCTTATTTTATACCTTTTTTGTAAACAATTCATGAACAATAATTAAACAAATCATTTCTTCATTAAATCTTTAAGCGCTTTTGCACCGGCATCGCTGGTTTGTGCGGCACTTTTATTCTCTTCTTGAATTTGAAGAAATATTTCTTTACGATATATATTGACACTTCTTGGAGCATCAATACCCAATTTTATCTGGTCACCGGTAACTGCGATAACTGTCAACTCGATGTTATCACCAATTATGATAGATTCACCAACTTTTCTGGTTAATGCAAGCATGGTTATTCACCCGCCTTCTTCAACAATTGAATTTGATCGTATAAATTATGGCGAACGTCATAGTCATCGTTGACGATTACCTGAATTCCTTTTTTTGAATCGTGGTTAATTAGAATAGGGGCCTTAAGATTTGTCGTCATTTGTGTTATATCCTCTGGAATAACCACAACCGAAAAAACTTCCAATAAATTCTGGTCTAATTCTCCTATCTCTCCGATTAACTCATCATCAACATCTGGAGAGTATGAAGGGTACCACATCATGGGGTTAACCATAGGGAGACATACATTTTTATCATTGACAGCTTGAAGCCAGGCAAAAGGAGCTCCCTGTTCTCCCTCATAGAGCACAGCAAATTCATGTATATCATCAAAACCAAAGATACCTTTTCCAAACTTAACTATCTTCTCATCATCAATCTCAACTTCACCAAAATGTCTTGTATCAATTTTCACTTTAGTCACTCCTTCTCCCGAAAATATGGATTATTAAATAATCTTCTACTTGTATTTTATATCATATTTCACTAACTTACAAATTCATTTTATTCATGATATTTATCTTAAAAAGTCAAGTAATGTTGGCTGAATAATCTTACTGCTTGAGCTAAGGGCCGCATTATATACAACTTCCTGGGCAGAAAACTTAATTAAGGTTTCTGCCATATCAACATCTTCGTTTTCTGACAATAGATCTGTAAAGTTCAAGTCATCTTCAGATAAACGGTTAAGAGTCAGTTCTAGCCTGTTTACTTTTCCACCTATCAAGGATGTCACATTAAGATTGCTTTGTATGTGCCTATCCATCTTTCCTATGAGGGAACTAAACTTTTCGGTAAGCAAATCTTGATTTAACTCATCTGATAAGGATCCATCATAGGAAATTGAGGTAGTAGCATCGATAATTTCATCTAAATCTCTAACAAGATCAGTTGTTATAAAATCATAACCCATAACATTAACCTGCATATTTTGGCTGTAGGAAACCTGATAGGTCATAGCCTCTTCTGCAACAGTAAAGATATCTCCAGTTGTCAGGTTGGTAGAATCATAATAATGGTCAGGTCTAAGTTCTCCTTTGCTGAACTCAGTTTTTTCGTAATCGAAGTCAAATGTTGACGGAATCAACTCTGGATCTCCAGGTAAAGCTGGAGGTATTGTTGCATTAACATTTGCCTGGTTGAAAACAAGTTCACCGGTATCTGTTAGAAAATGAACTTCATTGACAGCAGGTGCATAGGCTTCATTGGCAGCAGGTGGAACTGAAGATAAAGTATCTGTACTTGACATAGCAATTACAGTATAACCTGCAATCGTTGCTGGAACAGTTGCCTCATTGACAGTATCATATCCCAAACGTATGCGAGAAACTTCATGAATTTCTTCACCATATACTTTTTTTACTGTCTCCATTTGAGAACTTTGTAAATGCTCGGTAATTGAGAAGGTCTCCGTATTATCTGCTCCTTCATATACCAACGACTTGTCGGTTTGATAGCCTGTGAATACATGGCGTCCGGCATATGAAACATTTCCTTCACTGACTAATTGCTCTTTTAGCTGTTTGATTTCTTCAATCATGCTCTCTCTATTTTTAGTTGTCAGGGTTCCTGAAGAACCTTGAACTGCTAATTCACTAATACGTTTGATAATATCTGTACTATTGGCAATCGCCTGTTCTGTAACACTTAGCCAACTCAGAGCATCGTTGGTATTGGTTTCATACTGCTTGATTTCACTGATATTGGTTCTAAATTTAAGGGCTCTGGCCGCTACAATAGGATCATCTGAAGGTCGTTGAATTCTTTTACCTGTCGACATCTGCTCTTCCAAAGAAGCTAAAGAAGACCTGTTTTTATTTAAACTCAATAAAATATTATTCGTCATCATTGAATTGGTAATTCGCATATCATCGCCTCCTGGGCTCTGTCAATAATAAGCCTTAAATTATAGATTATCTGGCTCCCATTTGATTGATAGTTACATTATATATCTCGTCAAAAACAGAAATAATTTTTGCAGACATATTATAGGCCTGCTGGAACTTAACAAGGTTCATGGCTTCTTCATCCAAGTCAACATCAGAAACGGATAATCTCTGATTGATAATAAGGTTGCTTAACTGTTCCTGCCCTTCTTTAAAAGAAGTAATCTGCTTAACATCGATACCCATTTCGCTGATCAGTGACTGAATATAATTATCGGGAACACCTTTTGCAAACATGTTGGTATCATGTCGAAGTTCAATAAGATCAAGCACTAAATCATTGGCACTTTCACCATCACCAGCATTATATTTGGTTTCCAGCAAATCACTGTCATCAACGATTTCTTGGTTAACCCTGAAATTCTCTATGGTAATCACATCATAAGAACTTGGGTTTGTTACATCTAAAGGAGGTGCTCCTGTATATCCCTCGTAGGTGAACAGTGGAAGGCCTGTGTTAGAATCACCTTGTTCATGAAGAGTATTAAACTCTCTGGCTATTGTTCTAACAAAATCATTTAATTGCTGAATATAATAAGGTATTCCCTTAAACTCCGTTTCCACTCCCATAGTAGCTGCTGTTGCAGTTGCTGGTGCTGGAGTGGCAGGATCTAAAGTAAAGACCATATCTCCTGTTGTATCATTGTATGTATAGGATGTATACTCAATAGTCAATCCGTCCATGGTTATTGCTCCTGCTGGAGGAAGATCATGTCTGGAAACCGGATTCATGGTAACGGTAGTCGTACCTGCACCGGCAGTAATGGTACCTTTAAAATTATCCTTATTATTGCCGTCCCTAATCTCCAGATAACCTTTCAGCTCGCCGGAAAGATTAGGATTCTCTATATATAAACGTTTGCCTGATTTCCAATATACATCATACATATCCACGTTATCTTCCGGATTGGATATATATGTTTTTGGCCGAACTTCCAACTCATTGGCAACTGGTCCGTGAACCAGTTGCTGACCATTGATAGTTATGTCCAAAGTTTCCATACCGTTGATATCTTCTGTAAAATCCACATCAATATTCACAATTTTAGACAAATCATCAATTAAGCGCATGCGTTCGTCTCTAAGGTCATTGGCTCGGTCACCTGTAAGTTCAAGGTTCCCAATCTGTTGATTGATAACTGCTATTTGATTAGAGATAAAGTTCATCTGGTCTACACTTGTCTTCACCCCAAAATTCGCTTCGTTCTGTAGCTCTCTAAACTGGTCATTCATATCATTCATATAAGTCGTGAAACTTTCAAGGGAGTTTACAAAATTAACCCTGGTAGCCGTATCACTGGGGTTCTTGGATACGTCTTGCAAGCTTTGAAAAACCTGATCGAAATAAGCTGTAAATCCAACATCAGTTGGTTCATTAAAAATCATTTCCATTTGGGTTAAGGCTTCATATTTAACTTCATAAGAACCTAAGTCCCTATTGATGTTCCAATACTTGTAGTCAAGATACTCATCTCTATACTGGCTGACACTGGTTATTTCTGCCCCAGTTCCCACCATACCTCTAAAGGTGTTGCTAAGGGGTCTAAGAGCTTCCTGAACACCATATTGCCTGGAGTAACCTTCAGTTTCAGCGTTACTTATATTATGATTGGTTATATCCATTGCTGTTCTTGCAGTATATAAACCTTGCTGTGCTACGTTAAATCCAAAAAATGAGGAACGCATAGATTACTCCTTTCTATCTGCCGACTAATCCTGTCTGATCGATAATTCTGCCAATCATCTGATCCAGAACGGTTACCACCCTTGCTGAAGCATTGTATGCATGTTGATATTTCATCATATTGCTCAATTCTTCATCTGTTGAAACTCCCATCAACTGAGATCTCTGATTGTCTATTTGAGTTGTCAATATATCCTGGTTTTCCATTTGATTGTTAATGGAATTCCCCATATTACCTACGTTTGAAATAAAACTATTATAGTAGTCAGTGAAATTGTAATTACTTGATGTTCCAGGCTCCAACACTGAGAAAGGTTCCTGCCATTTTGACAGCATATCCTGAACAACCGAACTGTCTCCATTAACACCTAAGTTTAAGCTTAAGCTTATTTTATTATAATCAACAAGTATGTCTGGATTGACTTGAATATTACCGGCAGAGTATAAGCTGTATTCATTTGCAGGATCTTCCGGATTATAATTACCTAAGCCGTCATACCGATCCATATATGTTCTTGTAAAAAACTCTACACCTTGCGTGCCGTTAAGACCATACGGGGCATTAGGATCCATGGTCCCTGGAGGACCTCCAACAACTGGTGACATGGCATCGTTAATCATAGTAACAATCCCATGAATAAGATTATCAAATTGAGCCTGAACAGTCATAATAGTGGATGATTCAACCTCGTCCTCGTATGTCGTCTGATTTTGTAAATCCGTATAATTGGCAACACGTGTTCCCCTGCTAATCATAAGACCTTTTAACTCACCCTTATTGTTATCATATTGAGCTCCAACTGGATTATCAAAGTTAAACAATTTATGAGTAATTGCTGGTGGACCTACCGTACTTAAATGTGGCCAGTAAGGATCAATAAGCTGGCTAAAGTCTTCTGCCTGGACAGTTCCAAGCTTCCAGGCTTCTCCTACTGTTACAAAAGGAACGTTTTCAATGCTTATCAAAACATTTCCCTGAAGATCCTCTTTAGCTGATATGTCAACAATATAAGACAATTCATCAATCAGTGTATTCCTTCTGTCTCTATAGTCATTGGCGTTACCGCCATTGGCCTCTTCGGTAACAATAATTTTATTGAGCTCAAATATTTCTTCGCCGATTTCATTTATACGATTAACTTTTTCACTAATTTCATTATTAATGTTTGTCTGGTACTCATTTAGCTGTTTCATAATTAAGTTTGATTTTTCGACAAAGAGTACTGCATTCTGGACAAAAGATCCTCTGGTTTCTAATCCTTCAGGATGTTTCGAGAGTTCATTCATGGACTCCCAGAGATCATTAAGGATTTGGGAAAAAGCCTCTCCTTCTGTCTCACCTAATATATTCTCAATCTCTTCAATTGATTGTGCTTGTGAAGAATAAAAACCAAAACGGCCATTCTCATCTCTATATGCCAAATCTAAAAACTGATCCCTAACCTGTCTAATGGTTTGGACATCGGTTCCCAGGCCTACTTGGCTAAATGAAGTAGCGCTTTCCCCAATCTTAATGTAATTGGAGTCCCGCATTAAAACTTGTTGTCTGACGTATCCAGGAGTATTTACATTGGTCAAGTTATGTGCTGTCGTGTTCAATGCTGCTTGGTTGGCCATGAGGCCGGAAACTGCTCGTGATAATGCTGCTATCGTACTCATAAATACTCCTTTCTATAAACTGCATTCTTTACTAGTTGCATACAAACTCAATTAATTGCGTCATTACTGCTTAGCATCAAAGAAATTTCTTCCGCTTTGCTGTTCGTATAAGCCACCTTTTTTTTGATAGGCATTGCCTTGTGGCATTGCTGATGCACTTTGCAAAGCATTCATGGTAAAATTCACATAATCCAGTGATTCTTTAATTAGGTTCTTATTGATGTCGTTAACTTTCTTCACCCTGTCAATAACATCCATCATCCGCTGACTAACTTGTCTTAATTGTTCCTGCTCCACTTGTTGACCAGCCAGTAAATCTATTAAGGAAGATATGGTCATTATCTTGGGATCTTTATTCGTCACCAAACAAACATCTTCGATCAGTTGCTGTCTTTTCTTCTCAAGACGTAACAAGCGCCCAGCTACACCTTGCTCTTCATCAGTAAGTGTTTGTAGGCTGGGCACATCTCCCTTAATAATAACTTCCTTTTTATTATTTGCCACGATTAGGAGGGATTCATAACATCCTGTTGTTTCCTCCAAAACGCTAATCAATTCTTCAATTAAACTTGCCACGCGCGTCACCTTCCATCTATATAATCATCTTGCCTTGATACGCGAGTTTACAGTTACATATGCACCAGATGCAAGGGAAAGATGAAAGAGAAACTACTGAGTAGTTCCTCACTCAATCTAAATTTCCCTGCTTTGCGCCAATAATTTTTCTGCGATCTGGTTGGCAGAGATATTATACTGACCAGCTTGAATCTGGGCTTTAATATCATTCACCTTTTCCATACGCACATCTGGTGTATTGTCCACAGCTTTTTTAGCTACAGCCAAATCCTTTGCTATGGAAGAAAATGAAACTTCGTCTTTAGCAGGAGCTGATACATTACTTCCATAAGCTTTATTGGCACGCTTAGATTTGTATACATTCCCTACGTTTCCGATTCCATCTATTTTCATCTTTTTCACCACCTTTGCTTATTTTCATAATATGTATCGGACCTTAAACACTATTTGCTTAGCAAAAATACAAAAAAAAATATACAATCATTGATAAAGATAAAAAAACACCAAAAACTATGTTTTTGGTGTTTACGGACTCTATTTATCTATCTGTCTTTATTCAAAAATCGCATTTGACTTTTTCTTTCTGAACTTTCAGGTACAGATTTAATCGAGTCAGAGTTTTGCCCCCTCTGAACACTTTGAAGATCATTGAGGGTTTCCTTCTTACATTCATCACAAAATCTTCCAGTCTTAATTGACTTGCCACAACGTTCACACTCGATACCTACCGCACTGTCACTGGAAAAACTGAGTCTTTCTTCCCGTATCCATTGTTTGATTTGCTTAGATTCCACGCCACATTCTTCTGAAACCTGCTGAATAGAAGCCTGTGGATTCCTCCTAATAAAGAGTCTAACATCTTTAAACAATATTTCCAAATCTCTTTTACAGGATGCACAGACTGGCTGCCCAGCCACATAATTGAAAATCTTCTTACATCTCTGACATGTTCTTACGTCCATCACGAACCTCCTAAGTTTACCCGTTTATCTGCGAAATAAAAGATTAATATCCCCTGCCAATGGCAAGAGTCAAAAAATAAACCTGACTAGCCCCTTCATCCATCAAGGCTTTGGCGCAAGAATCAATAGTTGCACCTGTTGTATATATATCATCAATAAGTAAAACTCTCTTACCGACAATCGCTTCTCTATTCTTTACTTTAAATGCTAACTTAAGGTTATGGAATCTTTCATCATCTGTCAAGTCCTTTTGGGGTCTGGTCATTTTGGACCTAAATAGAATCTGACTATTACAGGGTATCTTAAGCTCCTGACCCAGTTTATTAGCAATGATTTCAGACTGATTATAGCCACGTTCCATAAATCTAAACAAATGCAAGGGAACTGGAATAATTAGGTCTACATCCCATAGGTTTTCCTGTCTGTAATATCCTGCAAGAATACTGCCACATTCATATCCCAGCCAAGTCTGCTTAAAAAACTTCAGTCCAAAAAGACTTTTCTTAATGAGACCATCGTATGCAAATACTCCTCTGCCTGCCTCGAAAGAATGGGTAACCTTCCTGCAATCAAAACATATAGGATCCTCAGTTTCATGAAGCTTGCCGCATTTTTCACAGTAACCTTTTGTAATTGTCTTTAGTTCATTATAACACAATTGGCAGCAATCTGCTTCTTCATCTTCTAGAAGCCCGTAACACCCGATACATCGGTTAGGGTATAGCCATTCTACCAATGTTCCAAGAATTCCGCCCTTATATTTACTATGAGTTTTCATACTCATAATGGACCTCATGAACACCAACCACTTCCTTGGCATCTTCAATCATCTCAAAAAGGGTTGAATTCCGGTGAATTTCCCGGTTGTTGTCAATCATATGATTCAGGATAGACTCATCACCAACCAGGACAACCATAAGTCTGGCTCTTGTAACTGCCGTATATAAGAGGTTTCTACTAAGCAGCATGGAAGGTCCCTTAAACAAAGGAATAATCACAACAGGATACTCACTCCCCTGGGACTTGTGTATGGTAACACTATAGGCAAGTTCCAGCTCATCCAGCTGACTGAATTCATAGGTTACCTGTTTAAGATCGTCAAACTCGACTTTTACGGTCTCAGAATAGTGGTTGATATCGATAATCCTTCCCATATCACCATTAAAAACACCTACACCTTCATCAATACGGACATTGTATTCACTCATAATCTTCCAGCTGATATTATAGTTGTTTCGAATCTGCATGACCTTGTCACCTTCCCGAAACACCGTATTCCGATAGACTTTCTCGGCCTTGTCTTTCCCCGCAGGATTAATGGCCTTCTGAAGAGATACATTTAACTGGTCCACTCCCAGCATACCCTTTCGCATAGGCGTTAACACTTGTATACCCTCAAAAAAATTCACCTTGGTATACTTAGGCAACCTATCTTTTGACAAGGTTATAACTTCACTGAGTATATCCTTGCTGGACCGCCTTTTTATAAAAAAGAAATCCTTTTTATTCTTATATTCGATGGAATGTCCCTGATGGATCTTGTGGGCGTTGACAATAATTGCCGAAGACTCATCCTGACGGTAGATTTTATCCAGGATAACTGTAGGAATCAGATGTTTGGCATGAATTAAGTCCCTCAGCACATTTCCCGCTCCTACAGATGGAAGTTGGTCCTTGTCACCAACAATAATCACACGACAGCCTAAAGGCACAGCTTTCATCACATGATAAAACAAGGCAATATCCACCATAGATGCCTCATCCAAAATCAAGACATCACAATCCAGAGGATAGTCTTCGTTCCGTTCAAAAGACTGTCTGGACTCATCACCGGAAAAGTTAATTTCAAGCAGTCGGTGAATGGTCTTTGCCTCATATCCGGTTGTCTCTGTCATCCGCTTGGCGGCTCTCCCAGTTGGCGCGGCCAGATTAATGGATAGATTGGCATCTTCAAAAACCTGAATCAAGGTATTAATGGTCGTTGTTTTTCCCGTACCAGGACCCCCGGTTAGAACAAAGAAGGGGTATTTAGCACCATATCTGACGGCTTCCTTTTGGGTAAAATCCAGGCTGATTTTTTCACGTTTTTCAACCTCTTCTATCTTCTTCTCTGTCTTGTCAATGGTCTCAACCTCTGATGTAAGGAGTGAGCAAACTTTGTGGGCGCAGTATTCCTCCATTTGATGGTAATGGGCAAGATATATGATTTCTTCACCTTCACCACCTCTGACGACTATGGTTTGTTTCATCTGTAATTCCAGTAGTATATGGTCGATAAACTCTATCTCGATGCCAAGAAGTTCGACGGTTCGCTTGACCAGTTCTTCTTTCGTCAGATAAACATGTCCATCAAGAGCACCTTGATTAAGGACATAGGTAACTGCAGACATAATGCGGTGGGGATGGTCTCTTTCAATACCTGTTTTTGCAGCGATGGAATCTGCCAGTTTAAAGCCTATTCCATATATATCCTCTGCTAATCGATAGGGGTTCTCTCGAACAATTTGGTAGGTCTTATCCTTATAGTGTTCATAGATCTTCATACCATAGGTCAAGGATATATTATATTCCTGCAAAAAAATAATAGCCTGCCTCATGGTTCTCTGATTATAAAATATCTCTGCGATACTCTGGGCCTTGGCCATACTGATACCCTTGACCTCTTCCAAACGCTCAGGCTGTTCTTCAATAACCCTGAAGGTGTCATCACCAAAGGCTTCCACAATTTTGGAAGCAAGAACCGGTCCGATACCCTTAATGGCTCCGGAACCCAGGTAGCGCTCAAATGCATTTTTTTCATGGGGTATATTCGTAGTAAAAGACTCTACATTAAACTGGAGGCCATAGATGGAGTGGGTCGTGTAATGACCTTCCATAGATATTTCTTCTCCGACTGAAAGTTGGAACATAGTTCCGACACAGGTTTTCTCCCCTTGGTCAGTTGAAACTGCAAGAATGGTATATCCGTTGTTCTCATTTCTGTATATGATATCTTCAACGATACCGACCATTTTTTCCATGGGAATCTCCTTAACGTTCTTGTACCTTTGCTATTATAGCATAGTTTTGAATTTAATCGTATAAAAAAAGTGCTACCTCCTCAATGAGCAAATAGCACCATCCTTATGTTCTTACAAAGTTTTATTACTTAAGTTTAGCCTTTAATTCTTCTACCTTATCCGTTCTTTCCCAAGGAAGATCCAAATCAAGTCTACCAAAATGTCCATATGCCGCTGTTTGCTTGTATATTGGACGTCTAAGGTCAAGGGCATCAATAATGGCTGCAGGGCGAAGGTCAAAGACTTCATTAACGATGTCAGTAATCTTATCATCCGCTACAATACCGGTACCATGGGTATCAACAAATATGGAAACAGGGTGGGCAACACCAATGGCATAAGCCAACTCAATTTCACAGGAATCAGCAAGACCGGCTGCAACAACATTCTTGGCTACATAACGGGCAGCATAAGCTGCTGAACGGTCAACCTTTGTAGGGTCTTTACCGGAAAAGGCTCCGCCACCATGACTTGCGTATCCTCCATAAGTGTCGACAATAATCTTACGACCGGTAAGTCCGGCATCACCATGTGGTCCACCAATAACAAAGCGGCCAGTTGGGTTAATAAAGAACTTAGTTTCATCATCTAATAATTCTGCTGGAATTTCAGGCTTAATAACCAACTCAATCAAGTCTTTACGGATTTGTTCCTGTGTCACCACTTCATCGTGTTGAGTAGAGATAACAACAGTATCCACACGTACAGGTTTGCTGCCATCATATTCTACAGTAACCTGTGATTTACCATCAGGTCTAAGGTAATCTACTGTACCAGCCTTACGAACTGCTGCCAATCGTTTAGTCAAACGGTGAGACAGGGCAATTGGCAGAGGCATTAATTCTTCTGTATCATTACATGCGAAACCGATCATCATACCCTGGTCACCGGCTCCTGTATCATGGGCATCACTTTCTCTTGATTCCAGAGATGCATCAACACCCATTGCTATATCAGCAGACTGTTCATCAAGGGTAACCAAGACTGCACAGGTTTCTGCATCAAATCCATATTTAGCTCTATCATATCCAATTTCTTTTACTGTTGAACGAACGACTTTAGGAATATCTACATAACATGAGGTAGAAATTTCTCCCATAACCATAACCATACCGGTTGTAACTGCTGTTTCACAGGCAACACGAGCCTTAGGATCTTGCTCCAGTATTGCATCTAGCACTGCGTCTGAGATTTGGTCACATACTTTGTCTGGATGTCCTTCAGTAACAGATTCTGACGTAAAAAGTCTTTTTGCCATTTTTTCCTCCTTAGACGCTACACAAACGTCTTTCTTAAGCACCGATAGCTCCAAATGCTATCTTGATAATCATTATTATTATACTGTAAATAGATATAAATGCAACACTTAATTCTAAAAAGTAATTACTTCATAACATTTCGATAAAAAAAGAGGCTGTGAGCTACCGGTTTTTCTTCACCTAAACTGGGTTTATTTAGTACTACACCATCATAAACCATTGTCGAAGAAGCTCCACCATCTAGAAAAGCTGCCTGGACACACCCCTCATCAAGGAAAAGCTTGGCCAGTTGATACCCTGTCACCCCTTCACTGACTCCAGGGTTTCTACCATCAACCACCTTAATAATAATCTTGCCGTCTTCCCTAATACCTATTGCAGTTCTCGGTTGAAGAGATGTTGTGGAACCGACATAACCTTCAAAATCTTTTGCAATAATCTGGCTCTTGTCTATAAGCCAGCCGCCGGTTTGAAAGGCCTGACTAACCTGGTCCAGATCAATATTAGATTCAACTACATATTCTACCCTGTCGCCTACTCGAATATCCAGATCAAAGCGCAGACTTTCATATGCCAGCATAAAGTCACCCTCTAATGGGTTCCTATAGGTTTCAGGAATAATATCACTTCCCTCGCCGACCTTGATTTTCACAACTTGATTGTCTTCGATCCAGAAATTATGATGGTTATATCTTCGCCGGTTGTGGTAGCCATACCAAGAAGTAAAAACTGCCAAAAGTGTGTTGGTCATACCTTCATTAAGTTCATAGGTAGGATAAGAAATCCCTTCATGAACAATATAAGCTTTTAACTCAGGCATTTTCAGCTCTGCCCGACCATCTTTATAGACAATAAAAAGAGGCGTCCCAATAGATTGGATTTTCACCAAATCCCCATCCATAACAAGAAGACCTGCCGGCTTTCCTATATCATTGTAAAACATACCATTGACACCCAGCTCACCAGGACCTGACATGTCAGACACTTTTTCAAATCCGTACATTTCATCAAAAGATAAAGCCTGTTTCATCTCTGAAGACCTCAAATCAGCTCTGATTGTATATACTTCCTGATGGTAGCCATCCACTTCAATATTGTCGATCGATAAACCGAGACTGGTCATTAAATGAATCATTGTTATAAGTAATCTAAAGACTTCTTTTAATCCAAACATATCATTACAAATCCTTTATCCCATCCTCAATATCACTCACTTCATATCTACCACCATGTGATAAATAGAAGACCTTTATCCCTTGGTCTATAAGCATCTCCATATACTTCTTTATATCTGCCAGACTGGCTGCAATAAAAGGTTTATGTGGCTTGGTATTTCTGCCAAAGGCCATTAGGGAATCACCAATTATCGCCTCCTCACCAATAATAACGGATAAGGACCCTTTCGAATGACCGCTGGTTAAAAGGACCTTTCCATCAAGACCATATGCATTTAAGTCAAATTCAGACTCCATCAAAATATCCACGTTCAAATAAAGAGGCTTAGCCTTCATAGGGAGCCAGCCAAATAAAAAGGCTAGTACCTTCATCCATTTTGCTACAGGCTTTATACCATGATCAATCTCACCGGTTAGGGTAGAGAACTCTCTTTCACTCATTAGGACTTTGGCTCCTGTTTTTCTTCGGAGCAGGTCTAAGGACCCTATATGATCTCCATGACCATGGGTTAAAACAATCAACTCAATATCCTTAGGATCAATGTCATACTCATACAAATAGTCCAGGATTTTCCTGCCACTGGATTTGACTCCTGTATCTACCAGGATATAAGGCCCCTTACCTAGAAGAAATACATTGACGAAGCCGGTTTTAATCACTCGAATCATTTTTACACCTCCTACAAATCAGTTTTCTCAAGAATTAAATAAAGACCGGCATAACCGGTCTACTATTATCTATTCCTTTTCTTGAATTTTCGGTGACAACTGTTTATAGAGAATTTCAGCGATGCCTGTTCCACTTCCTTTAGAAATCACATTGGAATACTCTGTATCCAGCATCTCTGTATAGATATTCTTCTCATTGGATTGTTCGAACAAGCCACCATCCGGAATGGTTTTGCGCATTTCTTTAAAAAGACGTTGAACATAATAGGATTCAAATTCCTCACAGGCATTTTTCAATTCCTGGTCATCCTGTTCAGCGATTGCTTGTTCTATAATCTTCTGAAAATCCGAAGCCTTGTTTTCAGATTCATTGATCTGAGCATATGCACTTGTTATATCATTGCCAATACCACGAATTTCCATACAATCACCTTTCTATGTAAACCTACTCTAAGAGTAGCTGAAAACAATCAAGAAGTCAATTATCTCTTTAATCCGTTGGCTAATCCAAGCATATCATCAGAGGTTTGGATGGCTTTTGAGGATAATTCATAGGCTCTTTGGGCGATAATCATCTTAACCATTTCCTCTACCGCTTGAACATTGGAGGATTCCAAAGTTCCCTGGCTAACTGTACTTGGCTCTAAATCCCCATTATCTATTTCGGCAAGTGGTGGGCCTGATGCGATGGTCTGTTCCATCATACCGTTACCAACAGCTTTAAGGCCGGATACATTTCTGAATTGAACTACCTGAAACTGAATACCTAGATCAATAGTGGCTCCACCCGTTGAATAAAAGAAGTTACCTTGGGCATCGCAGGTCAGGTTTTGTGGCAAAGTATTTTCTTCAAAAGTAATTGGTCCCCCATCAGTTCCTATGACAGGATTACCGTTTACATCAGTCAGCATTAATTGACCGTTGTTCACTGACATTTTAAATGAACCATCCTTTGTAAAACGGAATTCGTCATCCGTATCTTGAACCATAAAGAATCCGCCACCAGTTAAGGAAAAGTCCAACGGGTTTTCTGTTCTCTCCAAGTTACCTTGTGTATAAGTTTTGACTGATCCAGCTGCACGAACACCGTGACCAACTTGAAGATTGATCGGCTGTCCGCCATTATCAATCTGACCGGCTGATTCCAATGTTTCATATAGCAAGGACTTAAATTCCATTCTTTCCTTTTTGTAACCAATCGTATTCACATTGGCAAGGTTGTTGGCAATGGTGTCTACTACCAATTGTTGAGTTTTCATTCCGGACGCTGCAGTCCATAGTGATCGCATCATAAGCTTATCCTCCTATTATACCCGTCCAACATTATTCACAGCTTTATCTAACGTTTCGTCATAAGTTGTAATCACTTTTTGATTGGATTCGTATGTTCTTTGCAAATTAATCATTTCAATCATTTCTTTCACTGAGTTTACATTTGAAGATTCTTCATATCCATGTCTAACTGAAGCCATAAAATCAGTCTTTGTTGAAAACTCAGTCATAGCATAGTTTGAATCTCCAATTTTTTGAAGGTTTCTGTAATCTTCAAATCCTGTAAACTGAATCTTATCAATCTTTTCACCGTCAACAAAAACTGTTCCATCTCCAGCAATGGCAAAATCACCTTCAGGTACTGTAATGACCCCTTGTTCACCGAGAACATAAAAGCCGTTTTTTGTAACCAGATGACTGTTGTTATCTACCAATAAGGCCCCGTCTCTCGTAAAGACTTCATTAAAGGTACCGTCATCATTGAGACTTCCGATAGTCATCATTCCCTCACCTTCAATAGCCAGAGAATAAGGGCTTCCTACATAGTTAAGGGCTCCCTGTTCAAAATTCGTATATATGTTATCCACCTGTACACCTAGGGTCATTGAGCCAATATTCTGGTTCCCAGGCATATTAGGATCATTTATCTTAACTGCAAGGACATCACTAAAAGACTTCATCACAACATTATCCTGCTTAAAGCCGGCTGTACTTGCATTTGCCAGGTTATTGGCAACCACATCCATTCTCTGCTGTTGTACTTTCATTCCGGTGTATGCTGTGTATAAACCTCTTAACATATCCTGCTCCTTTTCAATCGATTTCTACTTTATTTATCGCCTAAAGTCCCCTAAAACTTAACCTTATTATTAGAAAAACTTTATTTTTTTAATATTCTCTTTAAATCAACAAACCATCTGATAGCCTAGTCTTCGATTCCAGCAGCGTTTTTAATAAGCGTTTGCATTTTTACAAACTTTCTGATATTATGTCCTTAATAATACAAACAAGATTTGATTTTTATTAAAAAGGAGCAAATGATGAATATACAAACACTTTTTTGGAATGCTGACCTAAAAGATATGCAGAGGGGATATTTTTATGATTCCAAGACCGGGGCCTATACTTGCCTTATTTGTGGCCAGTTGATGGAAAAAGACCAGGTCTATCCCTACAAAGACAATTTTTACAATGCCCATAAACGGATGGAACTCCATATTGAGGAAGTCCATGGTGGTGTTTTTGACTTTATGATGTCTCTTAACAAATCCTACACTTCACTCAGTGACAGCCAAAAAAATGTCCTTACCCTTATGCACCAGGGACAAAGTGACTTGGAAATTGCCAAAGAACTGGGGATAACCTCATCAACCATTAGAAATTATCGTTTTAAGTTTAAGGAAAAAGAAAAGCAAGCCAAAGTCTTACTCAGCATATTTGCCAATCTTGGCAATGATACCGCTAAAGACCCCAACCCTGTTATCACCCCACACTTAGGGGCTACCCAAGTTGATGACCGCTATAACATCACAGAAAAAGATACCATCAAGACACTGGAAAACTATTTTGATTCCAACGGCGCCCTTCTCACCTTTCCATCAAAGGAAAAAAAGAAGATTATTATCCTGCGTGAAATTACCAAAAACTTCAAACCCAACCAGGAATACAGCGAAAAAGAAATTAACCGTGTTTTAGAACGTATCTATGATGATTATGTCCTAATCAGACGCTACCTCATTCAGTATGGATTTTTGGACCGAAAAAATGACGGACAGCTATACTGGGTCAAGTAGACCTCTTTCACTTTCTTGAAATTACAAATCATCTCACAACTGTAAACCATCTCACAAAAAACAGCTGATCCACTATATAGTAGATCAGCTGTTAATATGTAAGTTTATGTATAGGCTTCAATATAAGATTATTCTATCATCTTATCAAATACTGAATGTCCGAATACCTAAATAGGTCCAACTAAAGTTCTAGAAGTTATACTTAGCCAAAGTCTCGACATATTGACCGGTTCCTACTGCAACACAAGTCAGCGGATCATCAGCACTGATAACATTAATACCTGTCTTAGACTCAATCAAATGATCAAGGCCTTGAAGCATACTACCGCCACCGGTTAAGACAATACCACGGTCGGCAATATCAGATGCAAGCTCAGGTGGAGTTTTTTCAAGAACACTGTGAACAGCGTCAACAATGGCTGAAGTGGTTTCCCTTAGCGCCTCTTCAGTTTCTTCTGAAGTTACTGTGATAGTTTTTGGAAGACCTGTGATCAAGTTACGTCCACGTACATCCATCTGTAGAACTTCAGGACGTTTGTAAGCTGTACCGATCTTCACCTTAATCTCCTCAGCGGTTCTTTCACCAATCAAAAGATTGTGCTTCTTACGCATGTAACGAACGATGGCTTCATCAAAGTTATCACCCGCCACTTTTATTGATGTAGATACAACAGTACCGCCTAATGAAATAACGGCGATATCAGAAGTACCACCACCGATATCTACAACCATAGAACCGCAGGCTTTACCAATATCAATACCAGCTCCGATAGCTGCAGCAATAGGCTCTTCAATAATCTCTACTTTACGGGCACCAGCCTCATAAGTCGCATCCTCAACAGCACGCTTTTCAACTTCAGTAACCCCACTAGGCACACATACAGTGATCCTTGGTTTTCTAAGTCGACGTCCTACTGCCTTGGCAATAAAGTATTTAAGCATTTTCTCGGTAACCGTATAGTCTGAGATAACGCCCTGACGGAGCGGTCTTACGGCAATAATGTTTCCAGGTGTTCTACCAAGCATCTTTCTGGCTTCGCTTCCTACCGCTAAAATCTTATTTGTGTTTCGGTCAAAAGCCACAACACTTGGCTCACGAAGGACAACACCTTTCCCTTTCGTATATACAAGAACATTTGCTGTTCCTAAATCAATTCCAATATCAGCTGAAAAAAATGGCATGTGTTTCCCCTTTCCAAAGGCTCTATTTAGCCTGTAACGTACTCTTTAATATTATATACGATAATGGCAAAAAAACAAATACTAAATTACAGTTTTACAAAATTTGTAAAAAACCTGTCATCGCCCTGTGGAAAAGGTCTCGGACTTTTATGAAAACCGTTCAATCAGACGGTCTAGATACTTAGACTTAAACTGTTCTGAAGCCATTGCCTGTTTTACAGGTGACAGTTTTAAAATGGCGCTAAAAACAGCTGCCAGAGCCCTGTGACTGTATAAGGCCTCATTGTCAAAAATCAGGTTCTGTAACTGGCCTTTTTCAATAGCCATAAGGACTACCCTATGAACCGAGTTGGCTGGAGTTATAATCTTCTCATCCCTTTGGCCAAAATGGAGGGCATTCTTATGGCAATTCCTTAGGCAGACACCACAGCCTAGACATAATTCCTTAACCACTTCAACCCCATCATCCAGTTGACGGATTGCATCAACAGGACAGGCTTTTACACACTTCCCACAATTCACACAGGATTCAGTATCCACATATGCATAGAATCTTGTTGTTTCCACTGGATGAAGATTTCCAAATTTCCTTGCAGCAACCATAGCCTCACAACAGCAGCCACAGCAGTTGCAGATAAAGGCAACTTCATTCCTGACGTTTTCACCGCATTGAACCAGGTTTGCTTCATAGGCCTGATGTAAAAGCTCCATTCCTTCAACAGCATCAACCCGTCTGGCCTGACCGTGTCTAATCAGGGAATCTGCCACACCACCAAAAGTCATACAGATATCCATAGGAGCATCACAAGCCTTACCTACATGTTCCATCTTGTGACGGCAATAACACATACTGATTCCCATATGCTCTGCATTTTCAATATAGTTGGTCGCCTTTTCAAAATCCAGAATACTGACTGTTTGCTCAGAAGTCAGAACGCTTTCATTGACATAAACTCTTCCAAGTTTAGTCGTGGTCCCATAAAAGAGTTCTTTGATAAAATCCTCTTCCTCATTCAAATACTGATAAAAAAGCTGTCCCAAAAGCTTCTGATCTATATCATTCCGAATCCGCATCATGGAAAACTCAAAAAAGCCAGCCATAGGTGGCGGTAAGACATAGGTCCTTCCGGTCTCATGAAGGGTATCCACAAGTATTGACCGGTCAGCCAGATTATCAAGTACCTTCCTGGCCTCACCTATATTCATTTTCCATCTTCTGGCGGCTTCTTCCACTTGAAAAGGCCGTATAGGTAGCTTAGCTACCAATTCAGCTTCTTTTTCATTAAATAGCAATGCATAGATATCATACATGGTTTTTGATGGAGGTGCTCCTTGGGGAAATCGATTGATTCGATCTGCCAATTTCTCATAGGCACCTCTTGCAGTAACATGTGACATTCCAAACCCCTTCCTGTCCTAAGACCAGGTCAAACCAATTAGTTTGCGACTCAAACCTTTCTCCTTAATGGTAACTTAAAGGGCTTGGAAAATCAATATCTAAGAATGAATTACAATTGATTAATCATAGAGGCGCTGTAGGCTGCACCAAATCCGTTGTCAATGTTTACAACACTGACACCACTTGCACAGGAGTTAAGCATAGCGAGTAAGGTTGTCACACCTCCAAGATTGGCCCCATAACCAACACTGGTAGGGACAGCGATTACCGGTTTGTCTACCAATCCACCAACAACCGAAGCAAGAGCACCTTCCATTCCGGCCACAACAATGACCACTCTCGCCTCTCGAATAGCATCCAACCGGTTAAAAAGGCGGTGAATTCCAGCAACTCCCACATCAACAATTTTATTGACCCGATTGCCAAAAATTCTGGCCGTTTCATAGGCTTCTTCTACGACAGGTAGATCAGATGTGCCTGCTGAAACAATAGCTATGGTGTGTTCACTGACTTCCAACTCTTTATTGATAATAACAAGTGTCCTGCCGATTTCATTATATTCTGCATGAGAACATACTTCTTTTACAGCCTCGTACATGTCCACAGAAGCTCTGGTAACCAAAACGTTCTGGCCGTTACCGGTCATATATTTTGCTATGGCGGCTACCTGGTCACAGGTCTTTCCCTCCCCATAAATCACTTCTGGATAGCCCACTCTGGCTTCACGGAAATTATCAATGGTGGCAAAACCCAAATCACCAAACTCCTTTAAAAGTTCCTCATTAAGGGCCTCTTCCGGTGAAAGTTTACCAGATTCAACAGCCTGTAATACTTTTAATACTTCCAGTTTATTCATCACATACCTCAATCTATTTTCCGATTTGTTTATTTAGACTGCCCATTGCATAACCAGAGGCTTCAATGCAGACATAACGATACCCATAGGACTTAATGGTTTCCGAAATCCTGTCCAGGAGTTCTATATCAAAGAGTTTTTCACGCATCTTAGGATCCACTTCAATTCTTGCTATATCACCATGGGACCTGACTCTTACTGCCCTGAATCCTAAGTCCATCATATAAACTTCTGATTTTTCTATCCTAGCCAGTTCCTCCAGGTCAATGGTCGTATCATAGGGTATCCTGGTCAGCAGACAGGCATAAGCTGGCTTATCATAGGTTTTCAAGCCTGCCTTTTCAGACGCCTGTCGAATCATATCCTTGGTCCACTGGCACTTGAGTAAGGGACTGTCAACGGATAGCTCCCTAAGAGCTTTCATTCCCGGTCTATAATCTTTGGTGTCGTCAAAGTTAGAACCGTCCACGACCACTTCCATGCCCATTTCCTTGGCTCTTTCCATAATCTGACTAAATACAACTTTTTTGCAGCGATAGCACCTGTCACTTGGATTATGATAAACAGATTCATGAATTGGCAAAGGAATGATTTCATGACGAATGCCAATTTCCTGAGCCAGTTCCTTAGCCTCTTCCAGTTCCCATTTCGGTATATAAGGTGATGCCACAGTAATAGCCACAGCATCATTACCTAGAGCCTTCTGGCACATATAAGCTAAAAAGGTGGAATCTACGCCACCGGAAAAGGCAACAGCAACTTTCTTTAAACCCTTTAGGTAGTCTAATAATTCGTGATATGAACTCATTTTTCTTCCTTCCTAACAGCCTCATAAATATCCTGTATCGAAACCTGATTGTCTTTAGCTAGATGTCTGCAATCTTCGTATTCAGGTTTGGATTTTATAACCTGACCATCTAATATAAGATCTTTAACCGTCACTTGGCCATAGGTAGTTGATACCTGACGAAAGTTTCTTTTCATCATGTATTTATTGACTTCATATTCTCTCACGCCGGCTGCACTTGTCTCCTTAAGGACAAACTCCATAAGCTTGTGACGGTTTTCCGATGAAAAAAGAATACTCAGTTTTGTACCGGGCCTTCCTTTTTTCATAATGATGGGAGTCTTGGTTACATCCAGTGCCCCCAGGTCAAAAAGTTTTTCTTCGATATATCCGTAAAGTTCTGGGTTCATATCATCTATGTTGGTTTCCATCATCCACTGACTTGCAACTTCAAGATCCGATAAGGTCCCAGCCTTTTTTTCTTCAGCCAAATACATCCGAATCATGTTAGGGACTTCAAAGTCCTTATTCCCCGAACCATACCCAACTTGTAAGATTTCCAACTCATGGTGGTCTGTATACTCATCCACAATCGCTTTTAAGATAGCTGCTCCTGTAGGTGTGGTTGTTTCAAAAGGAACAATATTATAAGCTACAGGAAGCCCTTTAAGTATTTCAGCTGTAGCAGGTGCTGGAACCGGCATTTTTCCATGTGCACAGGAGACAAATCCCCCTCCAACCTGAACGGTGGAAGCCATAACCTTATCCACTCCAAGAGCATCCAGACATATGGCACTTCCTACTATATCAACGATTGAATCTGTTGCGCCAACTTCATGGAAATGTACTTGATCCAAAGGTTTACCATGAACCTTACCTTCTGCCTCAGCAATGATTCTAAAAATCTTAATTGCAGTTTCTTTCACCTTTTCTTTTAAGTCAGATGATTCAATCATCTCTCTAATGACCTGAAAGTTTCTGTAGTCATGATGGTGATGATGATGGTCGTGATGGTGGTGACCGGTTCCCTGATGATCATGGTCGTGATGATGATGCCAGGTTTCCAGGTGGTCATGATCGTGGGCTTGGTCTCCATGATGATGGTCATGTCCATGATCTTGGGTCCCATTTTCTCCCTGGCCCCAATATCCCTCGTCGTAATGGTCATCCGGCTGATTTAACAGTTTCACATCGACTTTAGTCCCAGTGATTCCATGTTTGACCACTTTTTTCATGGTCAACTCAAACTCATCCCGAATATTAAGTTTGTCTAATTCTTTTTTCAAGTATTCAAAATCTACGCCAAGATCAACCATGCCACCTAAATTCATGTCACCGCTGAGCCCACAAAATACATCATAATATAAAATTCTCATCTGTACTCCTTTTACCTCTCTAAACCATCTAATCTTGATTACAAACAGGACACGCCTGCATCCTTAATGGTTGTTCCAAATGATTCTGATTCAAGAGCTCTTTATTTCTAAATATTTCATCAGGTCTTCCACTTCCATAAACAGCTCCCTGATGCATGACCACAACCTGATCACACAGGTCAAGAGCCATGTCCATATCATGGGTTGCAATAATCTTCGTTTCACTACGTTTCTTCAAGAGTTCAATCAGCTGTCTCCTTGCCCGTGGATCCAGACCAAGGGTTGGCTCATCCATAATCAAAATTTCCGGCTTTGCTGCCAAGGCCACAGCCAAGGAAACACGTCTTTTCTCTCCTCCTGACATTTGGTTAGTACCCTTGTCAACCAAATGGCTGGCTTCAACTGACTCTAAAGCTTCTTGTACAATAGCTTTGACACGGTCTTCCTCAAGACCCATTTGTCGTGATTCAAAGGCGATCTCATCAAATACTGTCGGCATAAAAAGCTGGTGGTCCACCTCTTGGAAAGTATAACCAATATGACTGCGAATCTTTTGAAGATTTTTTTTACTCATAGGCATTCCCTTGACAGATATGGAGCCCGAATCCAATTTTTCAAGACCTAGGATTAACTTGAGCAAAGTGGATTTACCAGCCCCATTAGCTCCAACCAGTCCCACTACTGCCCCCTGGTCAATCTCCAGGGACATGTTTTTAATTACAGGATCATCTGCATATGAAAAATGCAGGTTTTTAATTTCTATAATATGTTTGATCATTTAATCTACCTTGTAACCTCTTAGTTCCATTGCATGATGTATATCCAGGGCTCTTCTATAGGAGCGCATAACGATGTTTCCAACAAAGGGTCCCCATAGTGATGGAGGCAATCCCTTCTTATTTCCTGATCTTAAGCGAAAGGCATCAAGACCATTCATGACTTCCTCACCTAAAACAATAATATAGCGATAGGTCATCACAAAAAGCAGGACAAATACCTTCGGTACTCGCAGCCATCTAAGCCCCTTGCTAATCTGAGAAAGAGGTGTGGTCGCTACTAAAAGCATGGTTGCCGAAAAGGACAGAAGTGATTTTATGATAACAACCACAAAAGATATCATTCCTCCTGTAACAGCAAATCCCATAACTTGGTCCCAAACCTGTCGGTCAAAAAAAGGATTCCACATACCTATACCCAAGGAAAAAAACATAGGAATAATCAGTTTTGAAAAGAAGCTCACTCCATTAATATCCAGGGCAACAACCATGATGATTGGGTATATAAAAAACAAAAGGACTGTCTCTAAATCATACTTTCCAATGCTGGCAAGCCCCACAATATAAACCAAAGTAAAGATCACCTTGATCTCCGGTGACATATGGTTAATCCTAAGATTTCTTCTTGATAAAACTTCAATCTCTCTAAGATCCAGAATCTTTTTTATATTAGTCATTATCCGTTCGCAGCCTTCTCATACGCCTGATACCAAGAGCCCCAACGCCAGTGATAGCAAGAACCAGCAAACTGCCTCCTACACCTGCAAGGGAACCTCCGCTTTCACTATCTCTAAAGGCATAGTCCGGCATAAGAGCAAAATTTCCCTGAAAGTCTTCGATCCAGGCTGTAAAGCTTGACCGATGGTCAAGAGCTTCACTTCCTGTTGTGTTTTCAATAGCCCATTCCAAACCATCCGGTGAACCTGATGCAAAAGCCGACAGGATTCCTCCGGTAACTAAAGCTGCAACCAATATAGTAATTAATAAAAATTTATTTCTTAATCTACCTGTTTCTCCTTTATACAAAAGGTCCTTGGAATGATTGGCAATATAAATCACAATCACACCTGTCACAACACCTTCCACGACACCTATAGCCAAATGTATGGGTTGCATAAACAAGACAAAAGTTCCAAAAGGCAATTCTGAACGGCCGGACAAAAGCGTTTCAACAACAACTCCAAAAGCTCCAAGCTGTAGGCCAACTATAGACGCTGCCAGGGCTCCTATCATCATACCTTTATTGGATTTAATCTTGGCAACAATTGGTTTGTATATTAAGGGATATGCCACATAGCAAGTAAAAAATCCCAGATTGATTACATTACAGCCAAAGGCCAGTAAACCACCGTCAGCAAAAAACAGGGCTTGAATAAGGAGTACTACCGAAAGGGTTAGAAAACCTGCCGCCGGCCCAAGAATAATAGCCAAGAGCATACCCCCGCCAATATGACCGCTGGATCCGGTTCCCGGTATGGCAAAATTAATCATTTGGGCAGCAAATAGAAAAGCTCCCATAACTCCCATTAAAGGAATTTTTTCTTCAAGAAAATCACTTTTTAGTTTCCTAATGGAGTAACCGATCATTCCCGATCCTCCGGCTAACATAGTTCCACCTACTACAGGTGTTAATAAAGCATCACTCATATGCATAGGGTGCACCATCCTTCTATCAATCTCTTTATTTATCTTTCTGACTGCTTTCTCGTTCTATAAGTTCAAAGGGTAACTTGACTTGTATAGGATAATCTCTTTTACCTTCAATCCGTTCAATCAGAACACTAATTGCCTGCTCTCCAAGTCTTCTTCTAGGAATACCTACGGAGGTAAGCTGGGGCACAAAAAATTCTGTCATCTCAACATTATCAAAGCCCACGACTCTTATATCCTGAGGAACCATAATATTATTTTCCCTTAGCGCTCTCATAACTCCAAATGCTATGGCATCATTGGCACAGAAAAAAGCCTGGGGAAGTGTTTTGGCCGTCTTCAAATAAGCTTTCATTTCTTCATATGCCTGACTTGTCCTATGTTTGGTATTAACAACCCATTCCGGGTTAATTGCCCCTCCATATTTAAGGCAAAAAGACCGGTAAGCAGCATAACGTTGTTCAAAAGGATGTTCCAAGTCCTCTAAATCATCTGTAGAACCAACAAAACCAATTTTATGATTGCCACCATTTCTTAGATGGTCCAGTGCTGAAAGACTACCTTCAAAGCCATCACAGACAACCTCATCTATAGTTGGATCAACGGAGTCAATCCCCGCATAAACAATATACTTAACGTATTTTTTTAGAAGGGTTAATAGAGCTTTATCAATTCTTCCCAAGAGGACAATACCATCCACGTCATACTTATGAAGATTGGCGTATATCTCTTCGTAGGAAATATGACCGATTGGCATGGAGAAAACCATGTTATAATCTGTTTTGCCTAGTGTTCTTTGCATGCCTAGTCCAATACATGAGAAGAAAGGATCATTATTCAAGTCAAAGGAGGATGAATAAAGGCAGCCAATGTGTTTGGTTTTTGCTTCTTGGTCTTCACTGCATTTAACAAGGTTTTTAGCATTCTGATTAGGAGAATATCCCATTTCCTTAACAATGTCCCATATCTTCTTAACCGTTTCAGGACCTGCTGCATTTTTGGCTTCTCCATTGATGACTCTGGAGACTGTTGATACGGATACACCAGCTCTTTCTGCCACATCTTTCATCCGAATTCCCATATTCCACCTCAATTAATATTCGTTTTACCCAAACGTTTGGGTTATCATCAAAAGAAAAAACAGCCTATGCTGTTTTCCCATCTTTACTATCATACCATTAAATCTACCATAATTCTAGAACTTTTACATTTTCTAAACAATAAAAACCTCAAGGTCATCAGGAACGAAAAGATTGCCTTTATAGTATGGCCTTCCTTCTTCTGTATATAGCTTTTTCCTGTTCTTTAAATTTTTTTCTTCTGTGTGATAAATAATCAGATTCTTTGCATTCACTAAAGTTCCGTTCTTACAGGCGTCAATTAGGGTACAGTGATGCTTCTTATAAGGTTCATAAAGGTCTTTCTCTTCATCCAGGCAAAAGGCTTCATGAAAGAGAAAGTCAACATTTTGGCACATAGATTCCATATGATTTTTATAAGGCTCATCCCCAAGAAACATAAGGGTCTTGCCACTTGGCATAGTGAACTTGGCACCGAACTGTTTGTCTTTGCTTGAACGAATGTCAATGACATCTACTTGAATTTGACCAGCCTTAAAGCCTTGGCCACCCTCTACTTCAATAAGATGCATCCTACTTGCCAGGCAAGTTGTCTGCTTTTTATTTAAGAGTAGGTCACACATGGTCTCTATAATATGTATGACTTGATCATGACCATAGATCCTAAGATCAGCAAGGTTGGGATTCTTTAAAACCTTGGCTGCATAAGCTCGAATAATCCATATAGCTCCCATGATATGGTCAATATGATTATGTGAGATAAAAATCTCTTCAATATCCTCAATCTTGATGGATGCATCTTTTAACTGCTTGAGGATTCCGTTACCGCCGCCTGTATCTACAAGTAAATGTTTATGTCCCACTTCAATGCTGAAACAGGTATTGTAACACTCTGTTACCATAGCATTTCCGGTGCCCAAGATGTGAATTTTTTCCATTATATTCCTTTCCTTAATTCATTATTCTTATACTAATAAGGCTTACTACCCCTTTTATGTTCATACATCCGTTTATCAGCTATACTTAGTAACTGCTTAGGTGTTCTGCCCTCATTTGGACTCTCTGCGATACCATAACTGAATCGACAAAAAACACTTTTTCCTGAATCGCATAAGATAATAGGATTCCGTTCGAAAGACTCTGATATTTCCAACAACCTTTTTTGTGCATTTTCCAAACTGCAATTTTGAAAAATAAGGGCAAACTCATCGCCGCCAAAGCGGGAGAATAAGTCCGTATGTTTAATCATAGTTTTAAATCTTTTGGTAAATATCTGCAAGACTTCGTCACCGGCTGCATGACCGTAATTATCGTTAATGGATTTAAAATCGTTGAAATCAATTAAGGCAATAGAGTTAATACTTGTCTCATCAAGTTCAACTTCCAAAATCTGATTAATTGAATCCACAAAACTGTAACGATTCATAGCTCCAGTCAAATTATCATATCTGGATAAATAAAGCATTTTTTCATATAACTGATGATTGGCAATGACAATTGATGCCTGATTGGCAAAGAAAGATAAGTTTTTGGCGTCCTCGCTGGAGAAAAAGTCAACCTCTTCACTATCGATATTGATAGATCCATAATAGTCGCCATTTAGGAGAATTGGGGCACTTACTGTGCAATTGATATTTAGTGTTCCAGCATCCTTCATCTCCTTGTAGGTTTCTTCATCGACAGCTTCTTTAGTATACTCATCAAGGTTCTTCAAAATGATCGGTTCTCTAAAATCTCCGTCAGTAGCTCTCCACTGATAGGATTGTTTAGGATCAATCTCTACTTCATACAGCATATCATCAAAGCCAACCAGAGCTCTAAATTCAAGCATATTATCCTGATTCATCACCAAGAGAGAACCATACTCGCTACCTGGAACCACCTCAACTGCCTTATCCAAAATAATTTGGAGTAAGTCATCCGTATCGCTTAACTTAATCATTGAGTTACTTAGTTCCAACATTAATTGCTGGGTATGGAATATTTTTTGTTGCTTTTGGATTTCTAAATCATAGGTCTCTGATAAGCTTATACTTTTCCTGTATAGCTTTTTTCGAATATAGACTAAATAAAAAAACAGTAAGAGAATTTGGATGGGTACAATCCATAGAGTTTCAAAAAACCATGACAAAGCTGCACATCCAATAACAAGGCTGAAGAGTAAAAAAACTTCTGGTATCCATTCATGACGTTGGAATTTCATCGATTTCTACCTCCACTATTTCTGGGCAGCTTTACCTGATCCTTTGTTCATAACTTTTGCTTCTAATAACGGAGAGAGAGGGATTCGAACCCTCGGTCCGGTTATGCCGGACAATGCTTTTCGAGAGCACCACCTTCGGCCACTCGGTCATCTCTCCATATAGATAAGCGACTCACAAAAATAGAGATACTTACCGTACCTCTATTTTACTTAGAATTTTCACAAAATTCAACAACTACTTACAAATTAATAACTGTCTGTATTATATGTCCTTCTGGCTTTAATAATCTTACCACTAAAAGGCTGCAGATCTACCATAATTTTGCCTCTGACTACATCATACTTAAAATCGTCAGTCGTATGGCTGTCCACTGTCGTTTCAAAAACCTGCTGACAGATATCACTGTTGGTAATACCTATTTCCCAGACCGGTAACCATACCGTCTTAGGATGATCATTATTATTAACAACAACTATGACCCGGTCGGCATCATCCCAACGGCCATAGGAAATAATATTGTATTCACCGTATAAAAACTTAAGAGACCCTGTTCTAAGCGCTGGTATGGCTTTTCTTAGGCTGATTAAAGACTTATGTACAGCAATCATCTCTTTGTCTTCATTACCCCAGGGATAAGCTCTGCGGTTATCCGGATCCGTCCAGCCACACAGGCCTGCTTCATCACCATAATATATAGTGGGAGCCCCAATCCAGGTCATTTGAATAACAACCGCTTCCTTCATAACCCCTTTATTAACACCTTCATTGGCCTTTTCAGCACCTACAGTATGGGTTCGTCCAATTTGTCTATTGGTTCGAGTCAAAAATCTTGAGTGGTCATGATTGGACAATTCATTCATAGCTATTTGGAGACTGGATGCATGAAATCTTGCCATGTTGTAACGCATGGCATCAAAGAAAGACCGATGATTTCCTAATAAATCATGGCGATATTCCTCGCTGTGTTTTTCCATACCCGTTAAAAACCAGCCTACCGGTTCCATAAAGGCATCATAGTTCATAACTGTATCCCACTGGTCACCTTCTATGAGCCAGTCTGTTGGATCCCCATAATGTTCTGCCAGAATGATTGCTTCAGGGTTTGCAGTTTTGACACTTGTATTAAAATCTCTCCAAAACTGATGGTTGAACTCCTTGGTATAGCCTAAGTCAGCTGCAACATCCAAGCGCCATCCATCAATATTGTAGGGATCTGACACCCACTTCTTGGCGATTTCAAGAACATACTTATAAAGCTTGGGAGAACCTTCATAATTAAGCTTTGGCAGGGTTTCATGGCCCCACCAGCCATCGTAATGGGGATTATCCGGCCAGGCTTCCTTATTGTTGAAATGAAAGAAGGAAAAATATGGACTGCCACTGGATGTATAAGCTCCCGGTGGGTAATTGTGAGAGTTAGCATAAAACTTCTCCCTGTCCATCCACTTGTTAAAAGACCCACAGTGGTTGAAGACACCATCCAAAATAACCTTAATATTCCTCTCATGGGCCTCTTCCACCAGATTAGCCAGCATATCATTACTGGCTTCCAGATTCAGGGTTTCGGTTGTTCTTTGAATATATTTGGATGCATATTTATTATCTAATTTGTTTTTTGCTAGAACCTTCCCACCATCAGATACAATGGTACCGTAATGGGGATCCACATAATCATAATCCTGGGTATCATATTTATGGTTGGAAGGTGACACAAAAATCGGATTAAAGTAAATAGCATCAATGCCTAGCTCTTTCAAATAATCCAGTTTATCAATGACCCCTTGAAGATCACCGCCATAGAACTCACGAATGCCATCAGCATCAGGCAGTTTGTTCCAGTCGGTTACTTTCTTGGCAGGTTTATTCAAGTACATGTATTCGTTGTCCACCACATCATTGGATGGGTCACCATTATTGAAACGGTCAACAAAAATCTGATACATGACCGCCCCTTTGGCCCAGTTGGGGAGCTTGTAGCCAGGAACAACCTTAAAGTCAAAATAATGGTCAGGTTCTCTGGTAACCCCTTTTTTATTGTAATAAACTTTTAGCTTTCCTGTACGGAGTTCAAAATAATAATGGAGCCTGGTCTTACCCAGCTTAATGACTCCTTCATAATAATCAAAGAGCTCGTCACTTTCAGCAACATCCAATGACACCCTCTGTTCTCCGTAGCACAAAAAGACTTCATCTACATTAGCTTTCGCAGTACGAAGTCGAACTGTCATTTCTGAATTTATATCCGGTTCGGCCGGAATACGATAATTGGACGTCCCATCAGAGTGAATGGCACGTTCTTCAAGTATGGTTTGTCTCGTTTGTATATATGTAAATAACTTCTGAGAATGACTCATCTGATCGAATGGTATCTGAATGCTCATATCTTCGGCGTATGCCATGCCTCCTTTTAGTCCAACTTTTTCAATGCGGATATTCATATTATATCTTGTTTTATGGGTAATGACAAACAAAAGAGTCGCCATCTGTTCTTGCCGCTCGCTACGGCCAGTTCCTGGCCTACGGTGGCAATCGCAACAGGCCGCTTGGGACCTGAGTCGAATGTGATAAAAACTAGTCGCCATCTGTTCTGGGCGCTCGCTTCGGCTAGTTCCTAGCCTACGGTGGCAATCGCGACAGGCCGCTTGAAAGCTGGGTCGAATGTGATAAAAACTAGTCGCCATCTACTCTTGCTGCTCGCTACGGCCAGTTCCTGGCCTACGGTGGCAATCGCGACAGGCCGCTTGAAAGCTGGGTCGAATGTGATAAAAACTAGTCGCCATCTGTTCTGGGCGCTCGCTTCGGCTAGTTCCTAGCCTACGTTGGCAATCGCAACAGGCCGCTTGAAAGCGGCCTGTCGCGATTACCACCGAATAGATAATGTATCATCAACAGATAGATGTGCAAGCACCTCTATCCGTTAACGCTTCATTATCTGCTCGCTTCCTTAATTCCGCGTAAATAAAGAGGACAGCTTCCGTAGCTGTCCTATTTAAGGAGAAGGTATTTGTTCTTATGGGGTGTAGCAAAAACTTAATATATATATTGTATTGGGGGGGGTTTTACAATAATAATTATATCAGCATACTAGCTATAAGTGTGCATAAACATTAAGTTTATTCTTTTTCTTTATTGTCAATTCTGACGAAGGCCTTAATACTCTTGTAACATTTACTTGAATTTTTAACAAGTAAGCCCTATCAAATCTTATACTTTCTTGTAAAGGTCCTTTTCGAAGATTTTTTTGACCTTGTTGACATCTCCTGTCATTCCAAGGATAATCATCAGTTTAAGTCTGGCTTTTGGACCGGTTAAATTGTCTCCCAGAATAACGCCTAGAGACCTAAGACCTTTTCCACCGCCTTCATAGCCATAGGAATCCAGAACCCTTCCTTTTGGACATCTTGACACAATAACAACAGGTATATTCATTTCTATGGCTTTGGCAATTCCTGCAACCATCCGAGGTGGAAGGTTTCCCCTTCCCATAGCTTCAATGACAATTCCCTTATAACCTTCTTTTAAATAATAGTAGATAAGCTCAGAGTCCATTCCTGCAACAGACTTGATCAAAGCAACCTTTGACTCAATTTTTTCTGAGAGGACCGGTTGGATATCTCTTTTGCCCCGGTAGTAGATGACTTCGTCTTGGTCCACAATACCAAGGGGACCAAAATCCATACTCTGAAATGTATCCAGACTCAACGTATGGGTTTTCTGAACTTCATCAGCTCCATATACGGAATTATTAAAAACAACCAAGACTCCTCTTCCAATTGACTGCCTAGAAACTACTGTACATATGGCAGCTGAAAGATTGGCTGGTCCGTCATAGCCAAGCTCCGACCCATTTCTCATGGCACCTGTTACAACCACCGGCTTATTACAGTCTAGTATGACATCAAGGAAATAAGCCGTTTCCTCCAAGGTATCTGTTCCATGGGTAAGGACAACACCATCTATATCTTCTCTATCTAAATATTCTCTAATTTTTCTGGATAAGTCCAACATGACTTCCGGTGATATATGGGGTCCCGGTAATGACCCATAATGAAAAGCTTCAGTTTCAGCTATCTTCTCTATACCGCTGACTTTTTCCAAGATTTCCTGATCACTAAGGGCTGGAATTGCCGCCTTTAGACGATCATCAATTTTCATGGAGATCGTACCACCTGTAAAAATAATAGCTACTTTTTTCATTCTTCCTCCTAGGATGCATAGTCGAGCAGTAAATCGTTAGATTTACGACCAGACTAGGTTGCATAGTCGAGCAGTAAATCCTTAGATTTACGACCAGACTAGGTTGCATAGTCGAGCAGTAAATCGCAAGATTTACGACCAGACTAGGTTGTGTATTTGTTCCAAGACTCCCAGAATTTCTCCAGTGAGTCACTTAAGTCTATATTACTATGGATTTTCTTGGAATGGAACCACTCAGCGGGGAAAATTTCTTCATACCTTCTGGTTCCGAACCGCCGGTCAATAAGAAGAACGCTTCCTACATCCTCTGTTGTCCTAATAACACGGCCTGCCGCTTGAATAACCTTATTCATACCTGGAAAAGTATAAGCATAATCAAATCCGGTTCCCAGTAATTGTTCAAAGTAATCTTTGATAATGTTTTGCTCAAAGCAAATCTGTGGTAGGCCAACGCCAACGATAACTGCACCGGATAGCTTTTCGCCAACCAAGTCGATACCTTCACTAAACATGCCCCCAAGAACCGCAAAGGCCAGCAATGACTTGTCCGGGTCCTCATGAGAAAAAGCTTCAATAAACTTCTCCTTATCCTCTTCAGATAGATTGCGCTCCTGAATCATGACTTCGGTTCTACCAAAATTTCCGTTATCACTGGCGTCAATCAGATCATTAAAGGCTTCTATACCCATTTGCAGATACTTGTATGAAGGGAAAAAAATCAAATAATTTCCCTGTTTCATGGAAATAAAAGTCTGTATACGCCTAGCGATTTCTTTTATACTTGCCTCTCTGTCCACATACTTGGTCGACAGCTTATCATCAATCATGAGATTTAACTTTTCCTCTTCAAAAGGTGAAGGCAGGTTAAGTCCATAGCTTTTGTCATCTCCTCCCAGAAGCTGCTTATAATAATTCATTGGCAACAGGGTAGCACTGAAGTAGATCACTCCCTGCTTCTCGAGGATTTCTTCACGAAGATTAGGCCGTGGATCAACACAGAATAGCTTGATGATGAGATCACTCTTACTTCGCTCGTAATAGGTTACATAATTATCTCCATAAATTTCAAACTTCTTCAAAAAATCATAGGCAGTAAAATAAAAATCCAAGAGTTCGTCCATATGCTCCCACTGCTTATGAAGCTTAAAAATTTTCTCCAACCGGTATATAATCCCCCGAAGATGCATTTCCAGTTCAAGAGGGGCTTCTTTGGTGACCTCCTCTCTGGAATCATTGTCCTTCATCTCTTTGCGCATTTCAATCATAACCTTATTGAGTTTCGTAAAATATCCATACAAGCGACTATCCAGATCTTTAACCTTTTTCTTAAGTTCCAGTACCGCTTCCTTAGTAATCTCAGAAGAAAACATATTTCTGGCCCGGTCAATCAGATTGTGGGCTTCATCTACCAGTAGGGTATACTTTCCTCCGCCTTCAACAAAAAAGCGTCGCAGCTTGGCACTTGGATCAAAGGCATAATTATAGTCACAAATCACCACTTGAGAAAACAAGGCCAGGTCCAGAGATAACTCATAGGGACATAACCTGTGTATAATCGCATATTTAGTGATAATGTCCCTTGTATAACCTGACTCCTCTTCATACATGACCTTAAGAGCTTCATTAATCCGATCATAATGACCTCTGGCATAGGGACACACTTCCGGATTACAATTAGTCTCAGTATGAAGGCATATTTTGTCTTTAGCTGTTATGACCACGTATTTTATAGGAAGCCCCTTACTCTTAAGAAGTTCTACAGTTTTCACTGCCACTTCCTTACCAATGGTTTTAGGGGTCAAGTAAAAGAGCTTTTCAGTGACACCTTCACCAATAGCTTTTATTCCAGGAAAAAGCGTGGCAATGGTCTTACCTGTTCCGGTTGGGGCTCGGCTAAAGAGAATTTCACCTTCTCTAATGGCCCGATACACCCCCTTCATCAACTTGTTTTGACCGTCTCTAATTAACTCAAAAGGAAAATTCATTTCCCGACATCCACTGATCATCTCATGTTCAAAACGGTCAATCATCTTGGCAAAGTTAATATAGAGGTCCATTATATGATTAAAAAATGTTTCCAAGTCTTGGAAGGTCAAACTCTCCACAAAATGTTTAACTGCAAAAGTATCAAGGTCTACATAAGTCAAACGACATTTGGCTTCTTTAAGACCTTCCCGGATTAAATACATATAGGCATACATCTTACACTGGGCCCAGTGCATAACATTGTCACCGGAAACAGCGCTAAAATCGCCACTAATCGACTTAATCTCATCAATCAGAGGTATAAGCGCCCCTTCATAGGAGGGAATTACCCCATCAATCCTTCCGGTGATCATAAAGGTGATATCATCCCGCTCAAAAGAATAGTGAATCGGCACTTCCGCATCATAGGTTTCGTCCTGTTCCCTTTGAAACCTTTGATGGGCTCTAGTACCATCCACCATTCGTTTATCACTAAGGCTGACTGTTGTAATATCTCCCGAACGTAAAATAAAATCAACAACTTCCCTAACGGATATTTTATGGAGTTTTACCGGATCATTCTTCACCTGTTCCATCTTCCACCTGCTCGTACATATGTTCTATATCCATTATACATTCTCTTTTCCCAAACCACAACCTTGACCTCTCCCTTGATCCCAAAAGTCCTCACATAAAAGCTGATTATTTAGCTATATATGATGAATTTCTATGAATAATCCTTTAACATTTTTCATACTGGAAGACAAGTTTCCACGAATATGCTACAATACAGGTAGTAACATGCAGTGACTAGCTGATCATAACAATTTCGACTTGGGGGTCAAAATATGTTAACAATGACTGAAATCATCGGTTTAATACTGCTTATCGTTGTCGGACTCAATCTGACAGCCAATAACGCTCTAGTAAGTATCATAGTCTCCTACGTTTTCCATAAAGACAAAACAGCAGGAAATGTATTAAGACTTCTAGGAGCAGTCATGGCTTCAAGCTCAGTCCTAATCATTATCGGTTATACTGAATATGCCATATATGCCAACATAGTAATACTACTCCTCTTGGCCTTTATAACCATCCGTACAAGGAATCGGGCCTTTGCAGAAAAGATGAATGCTAGAGACAGGTTGCTTAAGGAATATGAAGCCGAAATCAAACGTAAGCGTGAAAAAGTTCAGGAACTCCGTCAAAAAAGAAGACATGACGACGACACACCTTTTGGAACAGAGGGTCAAAGTATCGCCGACATGAAGAAGAAAGCCTGGAATGACGGTTCCATGACAAGCAAAGATATCATTAACGGTTTTAAAAACGAAAAATAATTTTATTCATTTCACATGACAAAAGCAGTAGGAACGATTGGTTCTTACTGCTTTTTTATGTTTGGAATTATTCTTCATATAAATAGGTATGATTCAATAAGGTATAGCAAATGGCATGAACACGATCTCTGGCACCTTGAACGACACCAACTGGATCTTCCTTATAAAGTTCATCGAAGTACTTTTCATTGGAGCTTGGCAACATACTTAGCATTAATTCATTACCGTTACGAATAGCAAGGTTCAGATCCATAAATCCACCAAGAACTGCATCCGTAGATACTAAACCATCAAATCCCCATTCTTCTCTTAGGACATCTTGGAGAAGGTCTTCGTTACCTCCGGCCCATTTGGTTCCAATAAGGATAAAGGATGACATAGCTCCATGTGGGTCACCTTCTTTAACTGCAATTTCAAAAGGTCGAAGATAGATTTCTCGCATTGCCTGCTCATTGGCCCAGACTAAGACTCCGGATCTTGCATTGATTTCCTGTTCGTTTAAGGCAAAGTGTTTAATAAATACCATAACATCCTGGTCCTGTGCACCTCTTGTAACGGCTGCACTCATTTTGCCTGATAGTAGTGGATCTTCACTAAAGTACTCAAAGTTACGTCCGCCTAGTGGTGATCGGTGGACATTCATAGCAGGTGCATACCAACCATGGATCCCTAATTCTCTGGCTTCTTTACCAACTGCTTCACCATATGCATAGGCAATATCATCATTCCATGTAGAAGCAATGAGCACTTCTGTAGGATAAGAAGCAGCTGTTAAAGCTTTAAAAAAGAAGTTCAAACCGGCAGGTCCGTCCAGAAGGAGAGAAGCTTTAACGCCAAGTCTTTCAACAGCAGCGGTTCTGTAGGCACCATTGTTAACCAATTCGTTAAGTTCTTCAAGGGTGAATTGATCTAAAAAGTCATTCCACATAGGATCATCATAATCCAGTCCCTTAAGATCTGTGATTACAATGCCATTGTCAACACCTGTTTTTGGTTCCTGGCCTGTACCCTTCTCAGGCTCTTCGTGATAAGCTGCTAAGGCTTCTTCACTGGCTGCAAAATTCATATCATCAAGTGACGGATAGGTTCCATCAAAATCGCTTCTTGACAGGTAGGTCAAATCGCCAGCTGCATAATCAAACTGATTTTCTATAGTTGTACCTGTAACTTCATCACTTGTATAAACAATTGAATCATCAAGTGTATAAATCACTGACTCAACAACATCGTGGACGTTTTTAGATACTTTTATTTCATAATCACCAGCTTCAAGAACATATGCTTCAAGGTCCTTCATATCATAAGATGCCATATCCCTGGTTGCAAAAGAGATAGTAAGCTCCTGACTTTCACCTGGTTCTAAAAGTTCGGTTTTACCGTAGCCACCTAATTCAACGGCTGATTTTTCAATGCCGCCTACAGTATAAGGAGGTGTGAAGTAGACTTGGACGACATCTTTTCCGGCAAGATCTCCCCTATTAGTTACTTTGACTTCAACAAGGATTTCCTCTTCATTCATTTGAGACCCGACAAGCTCCCATGTAAAATCTGTATAAGACAAGCCATATCCGAAAGGAAACTGGACAGCTTTTTCATAACCGGTTTCATCACCTGCATATTTGGTTTCATAATAACGGTAACCAACATAAATCCCTTCTTCATATTCCAGGAATGACATGCCATCAATATTGGTATAATCATAATCACCAAAATTCACCGTTGAAGGATGACTTTCAACATCATACACATAGGTATCAACCAAGCGTCCTGAAGGATTAACCTGGCCAGTCAGCACTTTTCCAAGAGAGTTTGCTCCTTTAGGTCCTGGAGTTCCTACCCATACAACACTCTTTATAGATGGATAGTCCTCAATAAAGCCAAGTTCTCTTGCATTTCCGGTATTGAGCACTAAAACAACATGATCAAACTCCCTGGTAACTCGGTCAATAAGATCCTTTTGATTTTGACTTAAACGAAGTTCCTCAAAGCTTGCATCTGAAGCTTCAACGCTGGTGTTGGAAAGGACAATTAAAGCCTGGTCTGAATAATCTTTTGCATCAGACATCATTTGATCGGTTAAGTAGTCGATAGCCGGTTCATTTTCTTCCTTACCACCAACAATCATCGAAGCTACTTGCATAAGACCTGTCTTGTTTTCACCTGCTTCATTGGTCTCTTCATAAAAATCATATAAAGATGGATTGTAGGTGATGCCTGCATTGGAAAGACCTTGGAAGAATCCAACCGCACGACTGGCATCTGATCCACCGGAACCGCCACCACCAATTCTAAAGTTAATGGCTGAATATCCAAATACATTGATCTTCTTATCCATTAAAGGAAGAAGGTCTTCATTATTCTGAATGAGAACAATTCCTTCATCGGTTATAACTTCAGCCAATTCCTCACCGGCTTCTCTGGCCGCTATAGCATCAGGGCTGTCAGAGCTGATTTCAATTGACATTAGTTTGCTGATATCTCCAAGGATAGGACTAACACCAACCATTAAAAGAACAAGAACAAGTCCTACAAGGCCCCATGTAATATAACGTCGTGTTCGGGTTTCCATTTTCTTAAAAAGCTTTTGTTCTTTTTTTGCACGGCGTCTTTCTTTTCTGTCCATGGATTTAAGAAGAATTTTGTTGTCCTTCTTTTTCTGCTTTTTAGCTTCTTTATCGGCCTTGATCCCCTCTTTTCTATCTTCTTTAGACATAGAAGATAATACCAGTCGTCTTGCCTTTTTTTCTTCCTGACTTCTGCGAAATTCCTCTTTCACTTTTGCCTTCATTTCTTTTCGGTTCATTATGCCTTCTCCTTTGATTCTATATAAATTCTAAAATTTATTTTACTTTTATTTAAATAACTTTTTTATGGTCGCTTTAATTAAGCTTCCGCTACCAACAAGAACTTTACCATTTAGAATATCTATAATACTGTCCAGCATTTTCATATCGATTCGTCCACCAGACATTCTAGACAAACTTCTAATCGGTAGAGCCAGTACAAATAAGACATTGTTGGCTGCTATGGGCCTTTTTCTCCACTTAAGGAACCTGTTAACCAGATGGATGAACCTGTGCAGACCTCTGGCAAGAAAACTGCCATACTTCATCTGATCCAGTACATCCCCTTTGCCCAACACCTTGCTTTTAGCCCATTTTGCATCAGGCAGCGGCCTTCCTAAGAGCATTTCAAAATCCTCTGATGAGACATTATGGACCAGGCCTTCCTCATAAGCAGATGGTATACCTTGACCATCGGCTTTCTTTTCCTGGCCACCTAGGTTCACTGTTTCCCATAGTTTAATATCTCTTGATGATGAACCCACACCGATCTTATATCTTCCTGATTCAACCCGCCATTCCATTGTTGCATCATTATAGTAGGCAAAGCCATGATCACTGATTGTCATAAGAACTTTCTTGATTTCTCCAGGATTAAGACCAACTTTGGCAAATGCCTTTAGTTCTCTGGGTGCATGAAAGACCTTTCTGTCAAGAGGTTCCACATATACTTGAATAATCTCTTCACCATAAAGAGCTCCTGTATTTTCTATGCTGACACTGACGGTGTTATCTTCAATTGTCATATCCAAATACCTAAAACTTGTATAGGATAGTCCAAAGCCAAAAGGAAAACGAACCTTCATGCCTCTCTTATCATAGTATCGATAACCAATATATATGCTTTCACGATGTTCAGAGGTTAACTCCATTCCAGGATAATAAGAAGCCGAGGGAACATCCTCATATTTTACGGGATAGGTTTCTGCTAGTTTTCCTGATGGGTTATAGTCCCCTGATAAAACATCATAAATCGCCTGTCCGCCACCTTGTCCAGGAAGGTAACCGTGTAAAATTCCCTTAACCTGGTCATAGAAGGGACATTCAATAGGTGAACCACCAGCAAGTACTACAATAATTGATTTTGACACTTTAGATAAAGCCTTCACCAATCGATTCTGGTTCATCGCCAACCGCATATGAACCCTGTCAACACCTTCTGCCTCCGAACCTTCGTCCAGACCCATAAAAAGAAGAAGCGTGTCTGCTTTCTCTGCTAACTGAACAGCTTTACTCAATAAATTTTCATCTGTACCGCCTAAACGGTCATAACCTTTTTCATATCCTATAAAATCATACTGGCTATTCTTGAAAACAGATAAAAAATCAACGAGTTTGGTGGGCTCAATCAGCGAAGAACCGGCTCCTTGATATCTCGGATTATCTGCAAAATCACCAATAACAGCAACACGGTTTCCCTTGACTTTAAGAGGTAATATCTCATCTTCATTCTTAAGTAGAACCATAGACTTCCTGGCAGCTCGAACAGCCATCTCATGATGATTCTCCACTTGAACCGGATCTCCAGTCACATGACCGGTCTCCTGAACCAATTGAAGAAGTTCACTAACACGCTCATCAAGTACTTCTTCCTTAAGCTGACCATTTTTCACAGCCTGGACAATTTCGTCATCGGTTATACCATCAGTCGACGGCATTTCCAAGGCATTTCCGGCTTTTAGACCAGCAACCCGGTCATTATTTCCACCCCAGTCAGTAACAACAAATCCCTGATAGCCCCACTCCTCACGAAGTATATCCAGTAACAGATGGGTGTTCTCATTTGCATATGTTCCATTAACCTTATTATAAGAGGTCATAATGGACTTTGGATGTCCTTCATTTACTGCAATGCGAAATCCTTCCAAATATAATTCTCTAAGGGCTCTTTCATCGACGATCTCATCAACCTGCATCCGGTTTCTTTCCTGAGAATTTACAGCAAAATGTTTGGCACAAGCTGATACACCTTGACTCTGTATTCCTCTAATCATTGCACCTGCCATTTTTCCTGAAAGGAAGGGATCTTCAGAAAAATACTCAAAATTTCTTCCACAAAGTGGGTTTCTTTTAAGATTCAGACCAGGACCAAGAAGGACACTTACATTTTCTGCTGCCGCTTCCTTACCAAGATACTCGCCGACTTCATTGAGAAGTTCCTCATCCCAGCTGTTGGCCAATGTAGCCGCTGTAGGAAAACAGGTTGCAGGCAGACTTTTATTAAGACCTAGGTGATCAGCCTTTCCTCCTTGTTTACGAAGTCCATGAGGACCATCTGTCAACATAATGGAAGGTATACCCAGTCGGTCGATGGATTTGGTGTTCCAGAAATTTGCACCTGACATAAGAGATGCCTTTTCTTCTAAAGTCATCTCCATTATCCAGTCATTTTTTTGTTTTATAAGTTTTTCACTATTCACATTTTTCTCCTGATACTATACAATTTCACAGATTATCAGTAACTTTAACCTTATAATACCGTGATTTTCATGATATAATAAGTACAATTTCCATATACCTTGTATTTTTTCGCTCATGCAACCTGGGAGGTTATTATGTTATATACATCAGATGGTCGAATTCATAAACCTTTTTTACAGTTTACCGGTTCAACTCTTCATCATACTACCGGTTTACCAATAAGCTTTATTTATCCCAATGAGACAATAGAGGCTCTTCATCAGTTTAATACATGTAAAGAGCCCTATTCCGGTTATATCGCTTCTTATCTTGCCACCTTGAAGCGAAAGGAAATGAACAAATCTCACATACTTTATCTCAAGTTTTCTGAGGTTTTACTTTGTCATACTGTATATAACAAGGGACGGTTTCTTGGTTCCCTTTTCATTGGTCCTTTAAAAACAAAGGGTCTCACCGAAACCAGCACTTCGATCGATGTCATAAGCAAGGACCAATCCATTCAACATTACCTCAATGACCTACCACTCATTAATCAGTACCAGATTCAATACCTCCTTAACCTGATTAATCTAACGATGCAATCTACCTTTTACGACCCGACCATTATATCCTCTCATCAGATTGAAGACATCAGTGAGGATTTAAACATTACAAAAAAGCTATCCGGAAAGATAGCCCATCACACCATTGAACATGAAGAAAAAGTCCTTCAGAACATTCTATTATCTAAGGAAAATTTTGTAGATATCGCATTGAAAAATCTGGCCAAAGTTTCCAATTTAGTTGCACCACCTCTAGCCTCTAACCCTATTAGGTCAGAAAAAAACAGGTTTGTCGTAACCGCGACTATCCTGTCCAGGGCGGCCATTAAATTAGGAGTTTCTTCAGAAAAAGCTTTTGGGTCTTCTGATTATTTCATTAATCAGATTGAAGATTGCAAGAATCTGGAAGACATCTGGCAAATGCAGCTGTCTCTCTTTCAGTACTACCGTAAAGAGGTTGAAGTCAGTAGAAATAAATCTTACTACTCAGCCTCTACCAACAGTCTCCTTCTTTATGTTGACGAACACAAAAACACTTCCCTATCCCTTCAGGAAATCTGTGATTTTTTAGGCCTAGACTATAAATATGCATCCGATCGCTTTAAAAAAGATACCGGTCAAGGCTTCAATAAATTTTTAACCGGACTAAAGATTGATGAGGCTAAGCATAAGCTATCCACCAGCGATGAAACAATCCAGGACATTTCAGAATCCCTTGGCTTCAAAAATGCCTACTACTTCACCAGAACCTTTAAAAAAATAATAGGACTGTCCCCTACTGAGTATAGGAAACAGTCCATTAATTCTTAGTTGAAAACTACTATTTACTTATCATATAGTTTGTAAAGCATAGCAGCACCGATAATACCGGCGTCGTTACCAAGCTCACAGACCAAGAGATCAGTCACTAGTGATTCAGCACCACCATAGATTTCATGTTTCATTTTCTCAATCAATGGCAGAATCAAGTTGTCTTTTTGAGCTGAAACACCACCACCAAGAGCAATAGCTTGTGGTTGGAAGATGTTAATAACGTTAACCAAACCAATAGCCAGATAATCGATATACCAGTCAATCAGGGACTGTGCATGATAATCACCAGCCTGGGCTGCATCAAAAACGATTTTGGCATTCATCTTATCCATATCGCTGCCGACGAATTCATTAAGCTTGGATTCTGGATGGGCCATAGCGGCTTTTTTACCTTCACGGATAAGGGCAGTTGCTGATGAATATTCCTCCCAACAGCCTTTACGGCCACATGAACAGGTTGAACCACCTACTTGTATAACCATATGTCCTAATTCAGCTCCACCATGGAAAGAACCGGTAATAATCTTATTCTCAATAATAACACCGGCACCTACACCAGTACCAAGTGTAATAGCTACAAAATCCTTATACTTGCTTCCAACTCCTGAAATAAACTCACCGTAGGCAGCTGCATTAGCATCGTTTTCGATATAAACAGGTACATTGAAGTACTTGTTAAACTCATCACGGATTGGTGTGTTCTTAAATTGAAGGTTGTTGGCATATACAATAAGTCCATTTTCTGCATCACAGGTTCCTGGACTTCCAATACCTACGGAATGAATGTCTTTTACATCAAGGCCGTGCTCTTTTACAAGATTAAGGGCGAGAGTTGCCATGTCCTTAACAATCAGTGTGTAATCTCTTTCACGTAGAGTAGGCACTGAGCCTTTTCTTACAATGTTTCCTGATTCATCAACAATTGCAGCTGCAATGTTGGTTCCACCTAAATCAATACCAATATTATACATGTTTCCTCCACTAATGTTATCAAGATTTATTGTTCTTTCTTCATTTCCCGTTCTCTTGAACGTCTTTCCAGATTGCTGGTAACCCGGTTGTTCAGCTCAATAGCAGCATTATAACCCATCGCTTTTTGCCTGTGATTAATAGCGGCGGATTCAACGATAATCGCCAGGTTACGTCCCGGACGTATAGGAATAGCATGACAGATAATGTCATTGCCAAGAATATCCATATAATTCTCACTGAGTCCCAAACGCTCATACTCCTTATCCGGATCCCAATCTTCCAATTGAATAACAAGGTCGATTGTTTGTCGCTCCTTAACGGATTCAACACCAAACAGGGTTTTACAGTCAACAATACCGATACCGCGTACCTCAATAAAATGTCGGATAATATCCGGACTTGAACCAATTAATGTATCATCCGATACCTTCTTAATCTCTACTACATCATCTGCTACCAGACGATGTCCTCTTTTGATTAGCTCAAGTGCTGTCTCTGACTTACCGATACCACTTTCGCCTGTAATGAACACACCTTCACCGTATACATCAACCAAAACCCCGTGAATGGATATTCGAGGAGCAAGTTCTGACTTTAAGTATCTGTTCAGTTCAGACTGAAAATAGGAAGTTGCCATGTCGGTCTGCAAAATCGGAATGCCTGTTTCCCTAGCAATTTCAAGCATATCATCCAATGGTTCCAGACTTCTTGACAAAACGAGACATGGAATATGACTATTGAAAAGCCTGGCAAACACTGCCTTCCTTTCAGAAGAAAAAAGATTCTGCATGTAAGTAAATTCCACTTTCCCGATAATCTGAACACGTTCTGAATCGAAATAGTCAAAAAAGCCGGCAAGCTGTAGCGCAGGACGGTTCAAATCGCTCTGCCAGATTTTAATCCCTTTCGTTTCAATATCAGGTGTTAAATTTTTAAGATTCATTCGTTCGACAATGTCATTCAGACAGACATAATATAATTCCTGTTCCAAGGTACACCTCCGTTTGGCTCTATTAGCCACCTTGTATCTCATCTATAGTAACATAAGTTCTCTTTGTTAGAAAGAAAAACTTTTTCTTAAGAAATGGGGTCTTTTCTAAAATACCTATATACATTTTCACTGACTGCCTGGGTCATACCATGTACTTCCATCAAGTCACTGACTTCCGCAGTTTTTATCTTTTCGATGGTTCCAAAGGCCTTCATCAGATTTTTTCGTCTAGTCGGGCCAATACCTTCAATATCATCCAGAACTGAATGGATAGCTTCCTTTTTATGGGATTTTCGATGATAGTCGATAGCAAATCGATGGGCTTCATCCTGAATTCTTGCCACCAGTTTAAAAGCTTCCGATCTGGTCGACAGAGGAATTTCTACATTGTTATAGAAGAGCCCCCTGGTCTGGTGCTTGTCATCTTTAACCATGCCACAGACCGGTATATCCAGTCCAACCTCAGTAAGGACTTGCAGGGCAATGTTGACCTGACCTTTACCTCCATCCATCAGAATCAGGTCAGGCAATCTGGAAAACTTACCTTCAGAAGCATCCAGGCCTTTTTTCAGAAGATCTTTCTGCTCCTCAAGAGCGTGATTAAACCTCCTGGTCAAGACTTCATTCATGGATGCATAATCATCCGGTCCCATACCATACTTTATCTTGAATTTCCTATAGTCACTCTTCTTGGGTTTACCCTCTTCAAAGACAACCATGGATCCAACGGTGGCAACACCCTGGTGGGTTGAAATGTCATAAGCTTCAACCCGGCTGATATGTTCTGCCATACCGATTGCTTCTGACAGTTCTTTCATAGCACCAATGGTTCGTTCTTCTTCCTTCTTGATAGACTCCCCAAACTGTTCCAGTGTAATATTGGCATTTTTAGCAGCCAACTCTACCAGCTTGTTCTTCTCTCCCTTTTGGGGTACTTTGATATAGACTTTCTGGCCTCTTTTGTCCGATAACCAGTTCTCAATAATCTTGGCCTCAGTCAGATGATTCTGAAGAATCAGTTCCTTAGGAATAAAAGGTGTTCCTGAATAGAACTGCTTAACGAAGGCCGTCATAATTTCCTCTGAGTTCTGGTCTTCAATATGTTCCATCCTAAAATGTTCACGACCAATCAGCTTACCGTTACGGACGAAGAAGACCTGAATGAGGGCTTCCGTTTCGTTGGCTGCAAAGGCAATAATATCCTGGTCCTCATTGGCAGCCTTAACGATTTTCTGTCTTTCCATAATCGTTTCGACAGCTTTCATATAGTCTCTATATTCAGCTGCTTTTTCAAAGTCCAGATTTTCAGAGGCTTCAACCATTAATCCCTTAAGTTCTTTAATGACAGGATCATAGTTGCCGCCTAAAAAAGTAACAATTTCATCAATTTTCCGTCCGTAATCCTCCTTGGAAATATATCCCATACAAGGTGCATCACATTGTTTAATGTGATAGTTAAGGCATGGTCGTTCCTTGCCAATATCTCTGGGTAAAACCCTGTGACAGGTTCTAATCCTGTACATCTTACGGCATAAATCAATGGTTTCCTTTGCAGAATAAGCGCTGGCATAAGGTCCAAAATACTTGGCCTTATCCTTTTTGACTTCTCTCACCAACATAATCCTGGGAAAATCTTCACTGACTGTAATCTTTATATAAGGATAGGTCTTGTCATCCTTTAGCATAGTATTATACTTGGGCCAATACTTCTTAATAAGATTACACTCTAAAATCAAGGCTTCCAGTTCAGAATCCGTAACAATATATTCAAAAGACCGTATGAGATAAACCATACGCTTGATCTTATTGGTGTGGTTGCTTGACTGATGAAAATATTGACGAACACGGTTCTTAAGAACTTTAGCCTTACCTACATAGATAACATGACCGTTTTCATCTTTCATCAAATATACTCCCGGCTTATCCGGTAGATTTTTCAGTGCTTCTTTAATGTCAAAACTCATTGTCATTCTCTACTTCCTGTAAATCTTCAAAGGGCTGATACCAAACTACAATCCTTAAAAGGGTGTCATCCAACATCCTTATACTGGAGTTGATAGAGATTATAATACAATCCACCTTCTGCAAGCAGCTCCTGGTGGTTACCGATTTCCCTAATTTTTCCTTTATGCAGCACGATAATCTTATCGGCATGCTGGATTGTTGATAAACGGTGGGCCACAACAAGGGTTGTTCGACCTTCCATTAACTTACCCAGAGCATCCTGTATGAGAATTTCAGTTTCTGTATCAATATTGGCTGTTGCCTCATCCAAAACCAGAACCGAAGGTTTAAACGCCAAGGTTCGTGCAAAGGATAAAAGCTGACGCTGTCCAGTTGAATAAGTAGCACCCCGTTCGTAAGTATGCTCTTCATAACCATTAGGCAGCTTGGATATAAAATGATGGGCATTGACATATTTGGATGCTTCAACGATTTCCGTCCCTGTAATAGACGGATCCTTCAACCGGATATTGGAATTAATATCTCCGGTAAAGACGAATACATCCTGAAGCATTTGCCCTACATATTTACGGATGGACTGTTTTTTTATTCGGTGAATAGGTATATCATCGATTAAAATCTGACCTTTTTGGATCTCATAATAGCGGCTGATCAGGTTTAAGATAGAAGTCTTGCCAGCTCCAGTCGCACCAACAAATGCTGCTGTCTCTCCAGGCTCAACCACAAAGCTGACGTCCCGAAGAACCCAATTCTCCTTGTCATAGGCAAACCAAACATTCTTGAACTCAATTTTTCCAACAATCTCATCGATTTCCACAGCCTCATCACTGTCGTCAATGATGGATTTATCATCGAGAAGGGTAAAGATCTTCTCAGCTGATGCCATAGCAGACTGGAGAATATTAAACTGCTCAGCCAGTTGCTGTATAGGGTCAAAAAACTGGGATACATATTGAAGAAACATGACTAGAACACCAATAGACATAAGGCCTTCAATAACCATATTACCTCCGAAAAAGAGGGTAATTGCCATAGCCAATATATATAGGAAATACATGGAAGGCCTAAAGACCGAAAAAATCAGCAGTTGTTTCAGGTTAGCCTTTTTAAGAAGGTTGTTATCTTTTTCAAACTTCTGATATACTTGGTCCTCTCTGGCAAAGATCTGTACAATTCTCATACCGGATAAATGTTCAGATAGAAAAGCATTGATGGCAGCCACTCTAGTCCTTACATCACGGTAGACCTTTCTGGAAAATTTTCTAAAAAGAAAGGCACTTAAAAATATCAGTGGTATCACACTAAAAACAAGAAGGGCCATCCTAGGATTTAGAAAGACCATCATCCCTGCAATACCGATAATCATCAGAACATTCTTAACAGAGTTAACAATAACACTGGTATACATTTCATTTAAGGTTTCTGTATCATTGGTTACCCTGGTCACAATTTTACCTACAGGCTGATTATTAAAAAACTGAACAGACAGACTCTGAATATGTTCAAAAATTTCATTCCGTATCTTATAGATAATTTTTTGTCCTGTATAGTGTAAAAGCAGCATCTGACCATAATTCACCAAAAGGCTTAAGGCAGTCAATCCAATGAATAAAAGGGTAATCCAGCCTAGGTCAGAAAAATCCCGTGACCGAAAATCCTTAATATCTTCCTGGTCAATAAGATTATAGGTATATTCGTCACCTTCTATAAGGACTCGTATTGACTCTCCATTAACTTCAATGATTTCCTTGCTTCCATATCCCCTGTCATACACATCCTTATCCAGCTGGTCCACTAAATAGTAATGGTGGCCATCTTCGTCAAGAATCAAGGTGGAGATATAGGTTTTACCGTCAATCTCCTCTTCAATGACCTTGTCATAATTGGATATGACATCATCTACTGCAATACCAACTAAAAACGGTCTTGCAAGATCAATACCAATAACAAATATGAGCAATACCAAAGATATGGCTATATATTTTTTATAACCGTCTGTATAACTTAAAAGTCTTGATATCAACTGCCGATCCAGACCTGTTTGTTTTGTCTCTTTCATCTTCCCCTCCTAGTCTGCCTCTGATATAGATGCTTCCAACTGTTGTTTTTCAACCATAGACTGATAAATACCACCTAAGGCAACCAGTTCGTCATGGGTTCCCTGTTCAACCAGCTTACCTTCATCAAGAACAAGTATCATATCCGAATCCTTGACCGTTGATATCCTATGGGCTATCGTTAAGGTTGTCTTTCCTTTTCGCACCTCTTTCAGATGACCTAGGATACGTTCTTCCGTTTTAGTATCAACAGCTGATACTGCATCATCCAGTATCAGAATCTTAGGATCTTTAATTAAGGCCCTTGCAATGGATACTCTTTGTTTTTGTCCACCGGAAAGGGTAACACCACGTTCACCGACTATGGTTTCATATCCATCCTCAAACTCAATAATATTATCGTGAACATCAACATTTTTAGCTGCTTCTTCAATAGATGCCATACTAGCCTCATCCACGCCAAAACCTATATTGTGACTAATAGTATCCGAGAAAAGAAAAGAATCCTGTGGGACATAACCCATACTGGACCTAAGCTTTTTAATTGGCCAATCCTTAATCATGACATCATCTACCATAAGACTTCCCTCTGCAACATCAAAAAGGCGCATAATCAGATTAACCAAGGTAGTCTTTCCACTTCCTGTCCTACCTACAATACCAATATGCTGACCTTCTTCTATGGTCAAGGTAATATCCGATAAGGCATATGCCTGAGTTTCCGGATACTGAAAATCCATATGGTCCATGATGATTTTTCCTTTTAGATCACCATCGTAAAGGTCTTCCTTGTCCTGTATATCAGGCACTACATCCAATATATCATTAAACCTTTTCACCGAAGCCATTCCTTGGGAATAAATATTGATAAACCAGCCCAGGGCGATCATGGGCCAAACCAGCATCATAATATATTGAATAAAAGCTACCAGCTCACCTAGGGTAATCCCACCAGTCATAGCCATCCGCCCGCCAACAAATAGGGTAATGGTTATGGACACACCACTGATTAGCATAGCCAAAGGAAAGATTAAGGCATGAATCTTAACAACCCGCATATTTTTTTCGTAGTTGTCATTATTTACTTCCTTAAAGCGAAGAATTTCAAAGCTCTCCTGAACGAAGGCTTTTATCACTCGAATACCGGAAATAGATTCCTGAACAAGGTCAGACATATGGGCAAAAGCCTCCTGCTTTTCCTTGAACCGCTGTCTCATGACCTCACCCAGTAAAAGACTTCCGATGGCTATGACTGGCATTGGAAGAACAGCCAGCAAGGTCAATGACAAGTTAGTCGAACTTACCATCTTGGTGATAACGATGGTGGTTAAGGTTACCGTATCCAGCATCATTAAAACACCAGGACCTACCAACATCCGTATAGCATTCAAATCATTTGTTGCATAAGCCATCAGGTCACCAGTTTTTTGTTTATTATAAAAACTTGGACTTAGGGTCTCTAGGTGACCAAAAAACTCATTTCTTAAGTGGTATTCAACATGTCTTGATGTTCCGAATACATTCATTCTCCATATAAAGCGAAAGACTACGACACCCAAACCAATGGCCATCAATAAGACCATCATAGATAAGAGGTCAGACCTAGTTATGGTTTGCTGTTGAAGGCCATCAGTTACCTGCCCTGTTAGTTCCGGTATTTTTAATTGGAGGATATCAACTACGATAACAGCTGTCAGTCCAATTAAGTATCTCAAAAAGTACTTCTTAAAGTATTTTTTTAACATAGGTACTCCCTTCCATGTCCCTTTTTACGTAAGCTATATTATATCATAAAAAAGACTGTTACGTCAGCTTAAATGCCAACGTAACAGTTCTTCATTGAGTTCTTATTGAGTTGATCAGTTTCTTAAAACTTTATAAATAACTTCACTATGGTAGTACAAAGGTTAAGGTGTTTGATGGTGCATAGTAGGATTGTCCATTTATCTTATATACAGCAGTTATAGAGATATGGTAGGTTTCTCCTGAATCCAACTCGCCAGAAACATCGCCTCCATTATAATGCTGTCCTTCATGTACAAAATAGTCCGAATCCTGTCTGTCAGAAATATAAGTCAAATATCCATCACCTGGATAAATCGGTGTTGTATCATTCCTTGATAAGACAACCTTATAATAGACAAAACCGTCAGCAGGAGTATCCGTCCAGTCAAGTTTAATTCCACCATCATCAATGTATCCTGTTAAAGTAGGTTTCAAATCATCAAGTTCTGGAACGACCTCTTCCTCAGCTTCAGGTATTGTAATCACTTCAACATTACTGGTGTAATACTGTGATCCCTCATATACGGCTGTAATAGCTACATAATAGCTTTCACCTGGCTGAAGTTTGGAAACGTCTGCACCGTTCAGTCCCTGCCAAGGTTCCAGATAAGTTCTGGTTGTTGTTACGCTGCCAATAGCCTGGGCATAACCATCATCTGGATAAGATGGTGATGAGTTGTATTTGGAGACAACGACTTTGTAGTATTTAAAGTCATCATGATAGACTTCTGTCCAATCCAACTTAATCTTTTCTTCCAATTCATAAACAGTAAGCACTGGCGTCATTTCGTAATCGACGGTTTCTTCGGTAGGATCGATAACAATTTTCTCTTCATCAAAGACTACCTTTTCACCTTCAATTAAGCGATACAGTAAAGTTGCCGCTTCTGCTCTTTTCAATGTATTTCTGGCACCAAAGTTCCCCTGGTCATCACCAATCATAATCCCTTCTTCAACGGCTTTAGCCACATAAGGTTTTAAGTTGGGTGAAATTGTTCCTGCATCAGCAAACTGGTCCAGAATACTTAAGTCTACTCCATCAACACTAATTCCCAATCCTCTTACAATAGCAACGGCCATATCTTCTCTCTCTGCATCGGCTGTTGGTCTGAAATAATACTTATCCCCCGTAATATAACCCGTAAGATAACTTTTACCGGTTTCAACATACTTATAAGCCCAGTCTGTACGACTGACATCCTCAAAATAAGGTGTTGAAGGACTAATGGTATCCAATTGAAGTGTCAAGACCATCATTTTGGCAAATTCCTGTCTTGAAACCTTGTCACTTGGACCAAACCGTCCATCACCGTAACCGTTAATAATGTTATACTCTGACATCAGCTTGATATACTGATATGCCCAGTGGTCCTCATCCACATCTGTAAAACGGTCATCACTGTCACTATTATACATGGTACGTGCATCAATGGTTACTACTGATAAGGCTAGTACAATGACCAGCACAATACTGAAAATTTTCCTCTTTTGTTTCATGATTACCTCCTAAAAAAAACAGTTAAGTATTTTCGAAGGCCCCTTTAGTACTATTTTCTCACAGGTATAGGTCATGAAAAATAGGTCTTTGCTCCTAAAACAGCCCTTTTAAATCATAATTAACTTTTTATTCATATGTCAGTTACAGTCTAGTCATGTAAACGTAGGAAATATGGACTATGCAAGTTCTAAGAAGTAAACAATAAGAGTTTTATGAAGTAAATATCAGATAGGTTGCATCTTCACGGAAGTGGATTAAGTCTATTATAGCACAGTCACCTTCCATTTAGATTTCAAAAGGATTACAAAAGAAGACCGTCCACACCAATGAACGGTCTTCAAAGATTTCTATAGATTAGAGGGGATTAAAGATGGTCTCTAATATTTTGGCCTTCTCTTTAGTCAAGAGAGCATCCTTCTTAGTACCTTTAAGCTTTACAACATAGGTCCAGCGTCCATAAATACTCATCTTCTCAATTCTATCCAGTCGAATGATATACGATTTATGGGTTCTTAGAAACTCATCTTCAGGTAAGAGCGCTTCCAGCTCACCTAAAGGTTTGTTAATAGCAAAATGATCTCTTTCCGTTATGATAACTGAAGATCGGTTTTCCCGTTCAATCATAATAATATCTTCGGGCCTAACAACAACCATTCCATCCTTAACCTTTAGTAAAAGATCGTTGCTGACTGCCTCAACCTTTTCCTGAACGTCACTGACTGAATCCTCTTGGGCTTTTCTGAACTCACACATCCTTTTGATGGTTTGCTTCAAACGGTCAAGTTTAAAGGGCTTTACCATATAGTCAAAAGCGTATAATTCAAAAGCCTCCTGCATATATTCCTCATGGGCAGTAACAAAAACCACCATACATTTGGGATTAATATCAAGAATCATCTTGGCAGCTTCTATACCATCAAGAGTCGGCATATCTACATCCAGAAAAGCTGCATCAAAGGTATTATCTTCAAAAGCAGCCACAGCTTCTGCGCCGTCAGTAACTTCTGCACCTATTTCAATTTCTTCAATTTTTTCCAATGCTTTTTTGAGGACAAAACGCATGCTTTTGTCATCATCTGCAATTAATACTCTCATGAAATCTTCCTTTACTGTAATGATTTAGGTTTACCTAAAACCTCACTGAATATTATACCACGTTTCAGTTCACTTTTGGTGATGCCTTCTAATATCGGATGTCTAACCTTCTTCTTAGGTTTTTGAATGCCAAAGGCATCCGTATTCTTCTGGTGATAAGCTCCACTCTTAAGCTTCTTATATTTCTCAATACCTTCAAGGTCTTTATCAACATAAGCCCGATCATTGGCAGCCTCTACCTGATCATACATATCATCCTTACGTACAAAATCCGATTCATCTCTGGCAGTCCCTCTTTGTGGATCAGGCCTGGTCCGTCTTACAGATGGCGTTCCTTTTCCAGATGGATTCCCACTGTCTTGACTCATGTTTCTCCTTTGACCACTGGGTCTGCCTGGATTCATTTGTTTTATGCCAGGCGGCAATTCACTGACACCTGACATTGTATTAATGCTTTTTGCAATGGTTCTAACAAGACTGTTGGTTAAACTTTTATATTCGTTCATGAAATCGCCTCTTTCATGGTTCTACTGCTGGTATAAACCAGCATTTCATAAGCTGTTTCCATTATTTATTAGGTATATTAACTGTCAGAACCTTCACTGATGGATTCTCTCATATCGGTATCAGCCTTGATATTCTCGATTTTATAATAATCCATAACACCCAATTGACCTTTTCTAAAGGCTTCTGCAATAGCCATAGGAATTTCAGCTTCAGCTTCGACAACCTTAGCCCGCATCTCTTCAACTCTGGCCTTCATTTCCTGTTCTTGTGCAATAGCAATAGCCCGTCTCTCTTCTGCTTTTGCCTGTGCAATTTCTTTATCAGCTTCGGCTTGTTCAATCTGCAGTCTTGCTCCAATGTTTTTACCTAGATCAATATCTGCAATATCGATGGAAAGAATTTCAAAAGCGGTTCCTGAATCCAAACCTTTTGATAAAACACGCTCAGAAATCATATCTGGGTTCTCAAGAACTTCCTTATGGCTTTCAGCACTACCTACAGTTGTTACGATACCTTCTCCGACTCTGGCAATAACAGTTTCTTCACCGGCACCACCGACTAAACGGTCAAGGTTGGCTCTAACTGTAACCCTTGCAAGGGCCTTAACTTCAATACCGTTTTTAGCTACTGCAATAACCAATGGTGTTTCAATGATTTTTGGCTTAACGCTCATTTTAACAGCTTCAAGGACGTCGCGGCCTGCAAGGTCAATGGCTGTCGCATTTTCAAAACTTAATTCCAACTTAGCCTTATGGGCCGCAATCAACGCATCCACAACTCGTCCCGGACGACCACCCGCAAGTAAATGGGCTTCCAACTCTTTGATTGGAATCACAATACCGGCTTTTGTTGAACGAATGAGCGGATGGACAACTTGGGCTGGTTTTACATTACGAAGTCTCATTCCGATTAAGTCCAAAAGTCCAACTTTTGCATTTGATGTAATAGCTGCAACCCACAAACGAACAGGGATAAAACTGAAAAATACTGCAACTACTAAAACAATAAGACCTACTACCAATAAAGAACCTATTTCTGCGACAAAACCGCCACTTAATAAAGATAAACTTTGAGTCATAGTAATCCTCCTCCTAAATTATAATTGTTTTACAAGAATTTTCTTGCCGTTAATTTCTTCTACAGTTACTTTACTGCCTTTTTCAATAAAATTGCCTCTCGTTAATACATCTAGACGTACACCGTCAAAGTCAGCCGTTCCCGATGGACGAAGGGGTGTAAGTGCAACTCCCTCTTTTCCAACAAAAAATTCAAGCTTCTCATTTGGTTTCTCATCTTCAATGGCCTCTTTTAATACCAGAGGACTTTTAACGGATGAAACGATACGGTAAGCAATATACATTAGGATTACTGCTACAATCAAGATGACAGTAAAGAGTAACAAACCACCAATAAATGTATCTGCTGTAAAAATAACGCCTGCCAATATGGATACGATACCAATGAGACCGGTTATTCCGAAACTTGGAATAAAAATCTCAGCTACCAGCAAAACAACACCAATCAAAATCAGTATTAAAGCTATGGAATCCATACAATGCCTCCTTTCATATTTATCAAACTTGTCTATAATACTATCCTACCTGAAAAAAGCTTTTTATCAATGGTCTTTGTACGTAACCATCGTTTTGGTGTCTCAATTGTCGTGGTTTTGATAATACAGGGGGTCATGGTTGTGCAGGTCTATCATACCCTGATCTTGGCCGTGAATACCCAAGTAAGTCTTTGTAAGGTCCAGTTCTTTGACTCCGTGAAAAAATCCCCTAGGCATCAACCTAGGGGACATCTATAAAAACTTATTATTTTTTTAGGGTTATATGAAAGCATACATCGCCTTCCTGTTCCAGTACTATGGAGTGGCCATCGTCTTCAAGGAGTTTCTTGACGATATAAAGGCCCATACCATGGTCTTTCTTTTCTGCCTTACTAGAGACGCCTGCTTCGAAGATTCTATTGACCATCTTCTCCGGAACAAAGGGACCGTTGTTTCTGACTCTAACTTCAATGGTTTTAATAGCTTCATAAATTTGGACCGTGAGGACCTTCTTCGGAATATCTACTTCGCTAAGAGCTTCAAATCCATTGTCAATCAGATTACCAAGGATTCGGCAAAACTCCCACTCACCAATAGGAATATCCGTTAATTGAGACTTCAGAATCAAGTCAAAGTGGATACCTTTTTTCTCTGCTTCATTGGCCTTTGCCTGTAGCAGGGCATTAGTTGATACTGACTTGGTCTTGATCCGGTTACCTACTTTTATGATATCACCATATAGATGGTTGAGATAGGTTCTTGTCTCTTCATATTCCTCAAGTTCCATTAAAGAATAGAGAACCTGAATATGATTAAGAAAATCGTGTCGCTGGGCCCTTAGGTCTCTATTGAGTTTCTCGATATTTTTGATGGAATCTTCACGACCATAGGATTCTTCTTGGATTCTTCGATAATATTTTCGGTCTTTACGAATCATAGTTAGATTAATGAGAGTTACGATTAATATCAAGCCTAAAACCACAGGAGGATCAACATATAAGTCATTACCAAATATCCCCTGCCAAAGAGCCACATAATATAAAAGTGCTACTAAAATAATTAAAAACTGCAGTACATAAAAAAATCCTGTACTGGAGGTTATTCTATCAATTTTTCTATTTACTCTATTTGCCATTCTGTCACCCGTTCTCCCATTATGCCTTATCTATCTTAATGTCTATTTTAACATTTGTTTAGGCTTTTTTTCTATAGTATAATGAAAAAAAACAAGATTTTTTTGGAGGGTATATGACAAATCCATTATTACTCATTTCAATTGACCAACTTAACGCTAATGACTTTGATACAATACAAGATTTCCCTGTCTTTAAAGACTTTATTGAAAATGGTTCCTATGTGCGAAGTGTAGATTCTGTTTATCCTTCACTCACCTATTGCTGTCATACATCAATTGCTACCGGAACCTATCCGGATAAGCATGGCATCTACCATAACGAAAAATACAATCCTGATGTTTATGAAGACCAGGACTGGTTTTGGTATAGTGAAGCGATCAAGCTGCCTACCATATTTGACTTGGTGGCCGCTGATAAAAGAAAAGTTGCTACCTTGCTTTGGCCGGTTACAGGTAAATCTAAATCCATTCACTACAATGTACCGGAAATATGGTCCAATACAGGCGAAAGCTCTTTTAGTCTTTTCCTTAAATCCGGCTCCTTGAAACTCCTCCCATACGTTGGTAAACACCAGCATCTCCTTGATGGTAAAAAGCAACCGAATGTAGATAATTTTACTGAGGCTCTTGCTAAAGATTTGCTCAGAAAGAAAAAGCTGGATTTAACGGCTATTCATTTCACAGAGCTGGATGATGCCAGACATAAGTATGGCGTTCAATCGGAGCAAGCCGAAAAAGCACTTATTAAATCAGAGGAACGGGTGGCTGCTTTACTTGAGATTTTAGAAAAAAAAGATTGCCTCAACACTACCAATGTCATTCTTTTCGGCGACCATGGTGGTAATGATTTTGACCAGGCTATTCTTATGAATCGATACTTTGCTGATCACAAACTACTTACCTTGACTTCCGATAATCAGATTTCTGACTACATCTGCTATGCCAACGGCGCTGGGGGATCTTGTCAGATTCATCTGAAAGAACCTGAAAACAGCGACCACTATCATAAAGTTAGTGACCTCCTGAACCACCTGTCCATGATGCCAGGTACTCCAATAAAAGAATTCATAGGCAGAAAAACGGCCCACAAGAAGCACAAGCTCTTCGGCGATTTTTCCTTCATACTGGAAGCAAAAGACGGCTATGTATTCAAAAACAAAATCAGGGACCAATGGATTATACCGGCTGACCAACTGGACAAACTCTATGTCAGCGACCATGGCTACATGCCAAGCCATCCGAACATGAAAACCATGCTCTTTGCCAAAGGTCCCGATATCAAACCAGGTGTTCGCCTGGAGACCTGCAGCCTGGTAGACCTCGGAGCCACCTTCGCCCACCTCCTAAAGGTAAAACTCAAAAATCCAGACGGAACCACCTTAACCGATCTACTCAAATAAAATCAAAAAAGGAGCTTCAGTTTAAACTCAGCCACTACTCATCTCTTCTTCATAAAATCTGTACCCTTTTATAGCACCTTTATATAACTCTGTATAGCAGAAGGCCAGTCATGGTCCCTATGCCCGGCTTCACGAAGTGCGCAAGGGCAGAGGGATCATGACTGGCCTTCAACTCTTACCAGAAATCATCATAAAAAAGTGCACCAACAAAAGTCAGTGCACTGTTTATATCATAGAAAATATGAAAGTTTTAAACTTTAAAAGTCTGAAGCTCCTCACTAAAGTCCTTAGTCAATTCCTTAAAGTCATTGATACTTTGTGAAAGGTTCTTGATCTGCTCAGTATATGTTGAAACATTAGCTGAAACCTGTTCTGCAGATGCGGAATTTTCTTCTGCGATGGCAGCCAGGGATTCAATGTTCGTAAATACTTTTGTAATAGCTTCTGTTTCATCATCCAACTTCTTGGAAGTAACAGCCATGTTTTTGGCAACGCCCTGAATAGTCGTATTAGCAACACTGGATTCTTCAACAGCACTGGACAACTGAACATTTTCTTTTTCCAGTACAGTATACTGGGAATCGATGTCGTCAACCAAGACGTTGATTTCTCCGATAAATTCGCCAAGACTTGAGTTAATCTTCTCAACAGCATCGTTAGTTTCTTCAGACAGTTTTCTAACTTCATCAGCAACAACGGCAAAACCTTTACCGGCTTCACCAGCTCTTGCGGCTTCAATAGAAGCATTAAGGGCAAGAAGATTGGTTTGCTGACTGATGGCTGAAACTAAGGAAACGATTTCAGTAATATCTTTAGCGCTCACCATTAACTTCAATCCGTTTTCTTTAACGACTTCGAACTTCTTAAGAATTTCGTTAATCTCACCGGCAGTTCTGGAAACATTGGTGAAGCTGGCTTCAATCTGGCCTACAGATTGTTCCAGTTCAACCTTGTTGGCAGTCTCTTCCTTTGCAATCTTCTTAACTTCTTGAATATTGTCGTTCAAGAGATAGATGGAGGTCTCAGTTTCTTCAGCCTGGTTGGTTGCTGCAAAAGCTAATTGCTCAACAACATCTGAAATCTCATCTGATGTAAAAGACATCTCTTTTGCTATTTCACTAAGGGTATCAGAGAATGCACTCATTTCATCGGACATACTGTTGAAACCAACAAAATCCTCAGCCAACATATCCTTGAACTCATTCATTTTATCAAAGATGTCATCATATCTGTCATTGGACATGATTTTTTTACGTGATTGGAAATTATGCTGCTTAAAGTTATCCAGTTCCTCATACATATAATACATAGGCCTGGAGATAATCTTGGCAGATATAAAAGTTGAAAGACCTGCAATAGCAACACCTACACCTGCTGCTCCAAGGGAAGTGGCTATGGATTGACTCGGTAATAAAAAAGCCATGGAAAAAAATACAACAGCCATAATAATTGTGGACATAATCGCTATTTTAGCACTTGTACTTTTAATAAAACCAAAAGATAAGAGGCGGTTAAATGTATATTTTCTAACAGACTGAACCTGATACTCAAAAGTTAATTCAATTTCCAGTTCGCCGTCTTTTCTTGAAATTTCCTGAACTTCAATTTTCTCACCAAAGTGAGCCGCAACACCTTGAACCAAACCTAGGAGATATGGGAACATCCCTCTTTTGGAACGGTAGGTAAAGCTGGCCTTGTTGCCACCAAGTGGAACCAGATCCAAAATTGGTGGTTTAGAACCTGTAAATTTCTTTCGTACGATAACATGGACATCATTCATCCTGCTTAAGAACTTATATGCATTTTTCTGTCTAAAAAAAGCAGGGTAATTGCTGCTGAATGTCGCAATGTTATCAAAACCGATTTTGCCCCAGATAGAGTCCGTATCTTCTCCGGTTTTCGAACTGACTGTTTTAATTAATTCTGTAACTTTCACATCTTCTACGTCTACAAGTGGTGAAAAAGAAACCTTGGTTTCCCAACCGATTTTCTCTAGACTTGTATTGATTACTGAATCACCGTACAGTTTTCTGCATGTCTTGATCCAAGTATTTACTACGGTACCTTTCATGTCATCACCTCATTTAGTTTATTAAAAAAACATCCCTGCCTAACATTTTAGCATAGGGATGTTTTATCATCAATAAGTTATGTCTCCTAATAATCAAAATCCGTAAAGATTTACATTCCGTTCATGATTTCTTAATTCACTATTCATGTAATAGGATAAACACTTGATTATAATAGAGGATTTGGCTTTAAGACTTCAAAAGGTCATTCAAATAGTCTCTGTTTCTTCTGGCTTCGCTTTTTAGTTCATCAACCCGAACCTTCATCTTGGCTATAATTGATTCACGGTTTTCTTCCAAATCCCGGATCATTTCCATAATCTTATCCACGTGGATATGTCGCATATCTTCAACGAAGGGAATGTCCAATTCTTTGGCGTAGTATTCTACTTTAGGGTCATAGTTAAAGCCAATGACAGGAACCTGCTTAAGAGCTCCATATATCAACCCGTGAAGTCGCATACTTAAGAGCATATCCAATCCACCAAGAAAACTGATCAGTTTCTTCTCGTTATAACGGTGCTCAATAACATAGGCCTTGTGGTGCATTTTTTTGACAATCTCAAAGGAAACAATGAGATCAGCCGGATGCTTCATGGGTATAAATACTATATTATAGTCATAGGTTTCAATAATCTGATCACAAACCTTGGCCATCTTCCGGGTATAGGAGTCTTCATGGCTCCAGGACCTGAAGAGAAGGCCAATAATCGGCTTGTCTTCAGGTATACGTTCCACTTCATAGATATCTGAATTATCGATAGTATCATCCAGTTCCAGGTTAAAAACCGGGTCTGCTGTGATCTCCACAATCGGTCTGTTAACCCTTAAACCTTTTAAAAGTTCCTTGGACAAGTGTTCCCGAAGGGTAATCACATCGACACCATTGAGGGTCCATTTTACCAAGGGCCGGTTATACCACTTCTTTATGGGACCTATTCCATTACCATAGAGCATAATTTTCTTTCTATGGAGTTTGGCAATCCATAAAAGGGCAAGATAATAGAAAAGTGAACGCGTAGATGTAAGGTCTTGTATTAAGCTCCCACCGCCCATTACCAAAATATCTGTATTCTTTATAGCAGCAAGTACTTCACCCATATTAAAGCGGTTAACACTCTTAACATCATATTCTCGCTTGGTCACTTTGGGCTGATTGGACAGAACGGTAATATCTGTCTCTACATCCAGTTGTCTGATATCATGACAAATCGAATGAAGAATAGCATCATCCCCTGAATTTTGATATCCGTAATAACCGGCTACAACAATTCTTTTCATTTGACTTTTGACCTTTCTATCTTATGAATAGCAACCAACAAACCTACATAGGTCCAAAAATACACCACAGAAAATGGTGATTCAAAAATATTCTCAACCCCGTTATGAATCAATAAACCGATTGCACCGGAAAATATGGAAATCATAATAATCCGATAGCGCTGATCCAGAGTCCCTCTTATATAGAGAATCATGTTCCAAACACTGGATAACACCAGGAGAACAAAGGCTGTTAACCCTATTATACCAGATTCCGTTAGAGTCTTTAAATAATAATTATCCATATAAAAAGGAGTCAAATTATGGTTGGTTGCAACTGCACCTCCAAAACGACCGACACCTAGTCCAAACCAGGGTCTCTCCTGCCATTCCTCCAAGGCATATTGCCACCGATACAGGCGGCCTCCTGTTGAGGCCTTTGATATATATTCCTTAGTAAACATATAGTAAATCCGGTTCCAAATAGTATCGATGGACATAACCGCAGCTAAAAGAACTGTTGTAATACTGATGATCATCCGTTTCGCCAGGAAGACAAACATGATGATAATACCGATAAAGGCAGCTAGCCAGGCACCTCTGGAAAAGGTGAAAATCAAACCAAGTCCCATAAAAAGGGTGGAAACCATATATAGGATCTTTTTAATAATATCTTTTTCAACAATAAACATACCAAAGGCAATGGGGATGTTGATAACCATAAGACTTCCTAATGTGTTTGGTCCACCAACGATAGAATAGGCTCTGGTCTGTATGGATTCTGATGAATCCACCCAATTACCCAGCATTTCAGCACCAGTAAAATACTGCCAGGTCCCATGGGCTCCTAATAAACCTACGGAAAAAACCATAAGCATAAGGACTCTTTCCAGAACACTTTCACTATCGACCATTTGGACAATCATAAAGTACCATAACATATACTGTACAACGGCACGAAGACCTTCAATACCGATACCTAGGTCCGGTGAATAGATAAAGGTTATACTTGTATAGACCAGAATAAAAGAGATAAGGGGTATATCCAATCGGGTAAAATAGTACTTCTTCTTAAAAAGTATCCTTCGAACAAGTATCCAACCTGCAAAGGTAAGTAAAAGAAGCTCATCCCAAACACTGGATAAAGGTACCAGAAAAGTTCTCACACCTCTATCGACATAAACATAAAGAATCAGTAGATATACAAGGTTAAATTGACATAACCAGCTATAGACCCTGGAGTTACTTAGCCAATCATGGACCTTCTTAAAAAGACCAATAAAGAAGCTGTGATCTACGGTTTTACGGATCCATTCATACAAACCTTCCATTTTTTGATCAAAGCTCTTAAGCCATCTGATAAGCAGAGACTTGTCACTGACTTCACCCACCTGGCTGTATCCACTGTAGACTTGTGGTGTAAAGAAATAAGCCCCTGACGCCATCTTAACCATATTGGCTATGAAATTGTAGATGAGACTGTTTAGGATAGACTGACGTATCCAATTTAGTAATTTATGCATTGGTCACTACTCCTAATTGTCTAATATTTCCATTTTACTGATGGTCCCGGACAGATTGGTTTCCGCAGTCAAAATAAAATGGGGATAACCTTCTCTAATTTCCTGTTGCCCAATTGTATAGATAGGGTTCTTATACTCAGCTACAGCTTCAATGGTAACAACAGCTCTTTTCTTGGATGGATGTACACCTGTAACCACCTGACCATTATTGTCTACCTTGGTCACCACAGCATCTACAATCTCAACACTTACGATTTCACTGTCAGCCAGAATTTTCTTATTGTCTGCCAGTTCTTTTCCTACTTCAAGGTTATAAAAATATGCTTCATCATAGAGGGCTGTCGTCACTTCAATCCTGACACTTCTTGCACTTCCGCTGCCAAGATCGATGATTTCACCACCTGAAAACCTGCCTATACCTGTTATAACAACGCCTGCCAGCGCCAGGACAATGACAAGATCCAATATGTGGATTTTTCCGAATAATTTTCCTTTTCTTATCATGTCTTCCTACTCTCCTACACTTTGAATATTTACAACATTACCATAGGCTTCAAACTGGTCCGTCTTAATATAGTAAGGGCTGCCGGCCTTGATTTCCTGTCCACCTAGATCCATATATGGTCCATACTTGTTAACCTGGCCTTGAATAGTCACAACCAGGCGTCTGGTTTCCTCCAGTTCATAGGATACAATTTTTCCATCCACAGCCGCAATATCTGTTGATTTAAAGACCTCAATACTTTGAATACTTGCATTTTGGTAGCTGCCGGCTGCCACTAATTGATCACCTACAGCTATTTGGGTCAACATGGCTTCAGGTATATTAACAGCCTCAGCAACAAAGATCACGTCAACTTTTCCTGAAGAAGCTTGATAATCATTGCCTTGGTTTCTTGATCTCATAAAGAAAAAACCACCTACAAGGACAGACAGAACTACGACGACTATCACTAGATCCAATACACTTAATTTCTTTTTCATATTAATCCTCACTCATTAAGATTGGCTAACCCTATCTTACCTGAGTGATTCCTCCTTTTCATTATCGATGCTGGTTCAACCAAGCTCTTATATCATAAACTTTAAAAACTAGAATAGACAAACCATAAATACCGACACCACCAAGAATCTTTGTCATCAACATTAGAGCCGTTCCAATTTCCAGCTGATCTATGAAGACAAGTCCTCCTGCCATCAGTAGATTGGATATAAGTATTCCAATAATCTCCCTTGGGACCAGCTTAAGGGGAATCTTTCCTTCCCGGCGAAGTAAAGAGATGATGAAGTACAAGACAAATGATCCAGCAGTCGTCATTGCTGCTGCTATAAAGCCATATATAGGAACAAAGATTAAATTTAGAATCACATTGAAAACTGCAGCTATTAGGGAATGATAGAATATTGGCTTAGTATTTCCCGTCAACTCCCAATCTTTATTCATATACTCTGTCAAACCAAGGAAAAACATACCCATGGCAACATAGGAAATAACTGGATATCCCTCCATGAATTTGGGATCAATAATCATATGGCCTATTTCATTACTGACCAGTGACATACCTGTGGCTGCTGGCAAGGCAATAAAAAGGAAATTCTTAATACCACCGGAAAGAATCTGTGACGAAGTTTCCATATCCCCATCTTTCCAGGCTCCTAAAAGTCTTGGATAAAAGCCTCTGGTCAATCCATAGGAAATCATAGGAAAGGCGGCGGAAACTACAGAATAAGACGCTATGTAGAGACCTACCTCGTGGTTTGAAAAAAAGCCTTCAATTATATACCTGTCGGACATATTGAGGACAAACATGGTCAAGGTCAGTCCTATTAAAGGGAATCCATAGGAAAAAAATTCCTTGAACTTTCGAAAATCTATATAGGACCGGTCAAAATATCTAAAAGGTCTAATAGTCAAAAATGCAATAAGTCCCATCAGCAAATCTACCAAACCATGGCCAAGAAAGAGAATATAAAGGGTGTCTATCCCCCCTTTATATAAGCCATAAACAAGGATAGGTTTAAGTACTGCCGATCCAACAACCAAATAAATATTCAGGGCTCTCCTGTCAAGGTAGAGGAGTAAATGGGTATAAAACTGAGTACTTCCATAACCCATAAAAAAGAGTCCAATGATAAGAATCATCCTACTGTTAAATCCATATCTGGATGAGATAAAACCTGATGCTCCCATATAGATAAGAATGAGGACCAAAAGTGTCATCCCCTGCATAAGTAACTGATTGGTATAAAAACTTTTTTTCTCTTCCACAGTCTTCTGGTCTTTCACATAACGGATGGCAACAAACATGAACCATCCAAGGGTCAGAAGATATATGACCATCATAGTGATATTAACTGTTCCGTAAATACCATAGTCTTCAGTTGTAATCAGGTGTGTATACAGTCGAATACTGATAATCCCAAAGATACCTTCAATGATTTTAAAGGGAAGGTATCCCATACTGGAGTTCAGTACCCCTCTCATGATTTTCTTCATAGACTCTTACTTTCAAAAATATTGACTAACTGGGAGGTAAGGTTTTTACGGTGGTAAGCATTAACTTCTTTCGTGTTAACTTCCCTAATCAAAGTCTTATGCTTCCAGTCCTCATATAAGGCAAGAAAACCAGCCTCAATGGCTTCCACACTTGATGTCTCACAAACAATACCCGCCTGGGTTTCCCTAATAATATCAGCAGCTGCCCCCTCTTCAGGAACGATGCCCAAAATAGGTCGGTGGCAATTGATATACTCAAAAATCTTACCAGAGGCAAAATTCTTGGCTCCCTTCCCTTCACCAATAATCAAAAGAAGGGCATCTGACTCGGTCAATGCTTCTATAGCTTCCTTGTGGGGCAGGTAATCTTCCATTGTCACCACCTGGTCTAATCCACTATCCTCGATATATCCTTTGATACGGGGGACATCCATGGCACCGATTAATCGAATATGAAGGTCCTTAAGATCCACTTTTCCAGCATCAGTCAAACGTCTAACCGCTTCAAATAACTTGGTAGGCTTTCTTCGTCCGTACATGGCACCAGCATAGGTCAGTCTAAAGGTATCCTTATAAAAATAGGTCGTATCAAACGCTGAAAAATCACTATCGTCAAAGCCATTGGGTATCACGTAACTTTTCTTGTCAAGGTCTGGATAATCCTCTAAAAAGTTATCCAGCATATACCTGGTATTGGTAATAAAGGCATCACAAAGACTGACAACCTTCTCCTCCATAGCTTTTTCTTTCTTCATCCTGAATTTTGGCAGATTCATGTCAATGATATAGGGATTCTTGGTCCATTCATCCCTGAAATCCACCACCCAGGGCAAATGTGGAAACCGCTTTTTCAGCTTCATGCCCAGAAGGTGTCCACTGTACGGATATGAGGTTGAATAGATAATATCAATCTTCTCTTCTTCAATGATCTTGACTGCCTTATCAAAGGAAAAGACATTCCAAAAATAATCACCATCAGGAATCATAATTTTTCTGGCTATGACCTTACCTGCCAAGGATAAAAAACCTGGCCACTGGGTAAAATCATAGGCCTTGGTCCTATAGATCTTGTGGTCTGGTAAATCATCAAAAAGGGATTGGTCTAGCAATCCCTTGGACATTTCTCTTGTCAGTACAACCGGCTGAAAATCAAAATCCGGAAGATATTTAACAAATTTGGCACTTCTCTGAACACCAGAACCACCCATAGGTGGATACTGGTTGGCAATAATCAAGACTTTTTTCATTACTCACCTTTTCCGATTAAGTAGTATCTGGAGCCAAGACTTTCTCTTTGGTCATTGGAAAGGAAATTTCTTGTATCCAGGAATAGGCCCTTCATAGCTGAAAAGTCCATTTCCTTAAACTCACTGTGGTTCACACCAAGAACAACAAGGTCAGCTTCATCGATTGCCTGACTGCCGTCCTCTACCAAGTTCTTGTAATCAGCTACATATGGGTCAACCAACTTAAGGTCAATTCCTTCAATTTCATCCAAAAGACCAACCAAATGAAGCACTGGACTTTCTCTAAGGTCATCAATATCCGGTTTGTAGGTAATTCCAAGAATCGCAATCTTTTTCCCCTTCAGAGACCCTAAAAGTTCCTTCATTCTGGAAAAAACATGCATAGGCATCAAGTCGTTGGTTTCTCTGGCTAAACGAATGATTTTGGCATCCTCAGGATATTTTTCCACGATAAACCAGGGGTCAACGGCCAAACAGTGACCACCGACACCAGGTCCTGGCTGATGTATATTAACTCTAGGATGCTTGTTGGCAAACTCAATAACATCCCATGCATTGATGCCCATTTTTTCACAGATAATGGCCAGCTCATTGGCAAGACTGATGTTAACATCACGGAAGGTATTTTCCATAAGCTTACACATTTCTGCAGTAGTTGCATCAGTCAGGAAGATCTCACCTTTTACAAACGATTTATATAATTTCTTAACTTTCATGGAGGAGGCCTCATTAATACCGCCCACAATCCTGTTATTCTCTACCAATTCAATCAGTATCTTACCTGGTATAACCCTTTCAGGTGAATGGGCAATAAAAAGATCTTCATGAAGATCAAGACCGGATTCAGCCAGTATTGGAAGCATAAGTTTTTCTACAGTCCCTGGAGGTGATGTAGATTCAAGAATGACCATATCATTTTTTTTCAAATAGGGTACGATCATTCGGGTTGCGCTTTCAACATAGGACATATCAGCAGTTTTGTCTTCTCTAATCGGTGTTGGTACAGCAATAATGAATACATCAGCCTCTTCCGGTTTTGTAGATGCCTTCAGTCTTCCTTCTGACACAACTTGCTTTACCAAATCACCCAGGTAAGGTTCTTCAATGATGATTTGCCCTTTATTCAGCTGGTTGACAACAAGCTCATTGACATCTACACCAACAATATCAAAACCGTTGCTGGCAAACATGGCTGCTGTAGGCATACCAATGTAACCCAACCCCATAATACAGATTTTTTTACTCATAATAACCCTTTCTTGCGGACACCTGGTCCTATCTAAAATTCTACAGCAGGAAATAATGGCTCAAACATATACTTTAACTGGCCTTTATCTACGTATAATCTTAATGTGTAGAAAGATTCATTTAAGTCAACGTATCGATCTTCCACCTTGTACCACAAACCACTTAAGTCAAAATACCTGATTCCGTCTTTAATGGTTACATCTGTCTTATATCCACCACCATGAATATAGACGATGGTCTTTCCTGTCTGTTCATAATGCTCTTTAAGTATGCTATGAAGAAGTTGTCCTTCTCTTAAATCACTGAATGATGTTAGTGGATTTTTACTACCAACCAATATAATAATATTTTCAGACGTAGTTTTCAAGGTATTTGCAAGACTTTCGTACTGACTGCTGTCAGTTTTTCTAAGTCCACCTTCTCCTGTTGCCAGATTTATAATCTTGGCGCCATCGATACTGATGGTTTCATAAGTATTATCCCATGAGATAAAAGGTACATCAATCTTCTCATCATGAATATCTGTATATCCTGCAAAAACACTGTAATCCCCTTCATTCATAGTTTCATATATTTTTTGAAGAAGGATATTGTCAAGTAATCGGTTTCTAAAAGCCGTTGGTCCAAATACAGATATCTCTCTTGCATTTTGGACAGGCATATCCACCCTCATTTCATCATCAATAAAGCCTTCATCATCAAAGCTGACATCCGCTGCCTTGATTCTACTAAGGACAGACAGCTGGTCAATATTGATTCTACCCTGATAATCCCCATAGGACTGGAGGGCAACCAAGTAAAGACGGTCCAGTTTGATAGGATAAACCAGGTCACTGTTCAACTCTGCAGTAACTTCCTTCCAGCCTTCAAAATCAATTTCATGGACAAAGGTAAAGGTTTGACTATTGCCTAGGGCATCTACAACCTTACCCTTAAACATATGTCCGCTGTTATTGCCATATAACTGAAGGGAAATGGAATCGGATTTGTCCTCAATAACATAATCATTAAACATCATATAAACAGCCTGTGGATCTGGTGATGAGGTTAACTCATAATCAAATCTATAGGACCTATCCGTGTCAAAAAATAAATTCTTATCAAGAGTGGCCATGCCGACAACGGTCTCCGGATAGGTTCTTTGTTCATAGGATGCTGATTCAAAATCATCTAAAATCTGACTTTCATTGCCTACAACCACGTACGCTGTTGTCCAGCGTTTACCCATCTGCATCTTGACCTTGGTCATACCAGCTTTTGTACCACTGTAGAACTCCCCATTGATAAAAGCACCTATAGCCGGATCATCAATCGTATAGGTGATATCAGAAGGATTGATTTCTCCTTCATAGCCTGAGTTATCCTTACCGAATATCTCAAATATCCCCTGATCATTATAATCCAGTTGCATAATTCTAGGTGACACGCTGATATCGATGGGAGCATCAAGACTTCGTATGGTCTTTTCCGCTTTGATTCCATTGTAATAACAGGTCAAAGTCCCCTCACCAGCAGTCGTTGGTGTAAAAGTTCCAGAACCGAAGGATCCTGTCACTTGACCGCTGACACTCCAAAAAACTCTTCCCATATCTACAGGAACAGGATTATAGTTAATATCATATCCAATAAGCTCCAGCTCAATTGGATTATTCTTAAAGACCACATCTGTAGATGGAATAATCTCTACTGTCTCCACCGGGCCTGTTACAGCACTTGAAACAAAAGCCAATCCATTGATAATAGATCTTTGGTATCCACCTGATGGTGTATTGGACGTTGTCAATTCTTCTCTACCAAGGTTTCTTGACATAAGGGTAGAACTTCCACCTCCATCCATGTGAATGGCATCAGTTACCCCGTAGGCTTGAAGATAAGCCCCAACTTCTTCATGTGTTGCACCAATACTGGCACCTCGTCCATCAACCACCATGGCAACAAGGGTCTTTCCATCACCTGTCAGACCAAGAGCCGTTCTTGGATGTCGCTTAGTCGGTTCTACAATCATACCGTCTTCAACAATTTGACCGTTTTCCAGTATTTTACCTCCACCGCTGATGGCAAAGTCCAGATTTTCTGCATCAATGGTCGAATCAATACTTAAACTGACGCCGGTTCCTACCTCAAAATATGGAAGATGGAAAGAAGCATCAGCGGCAGGTATGGTAATCACATAACCATTAGCCGGTATTTCCGTGACGCTGCCGGGACCTACTACCTTGGCTACCATATCATTTTCGATGACAAGCTTATAAACCTCCTGCCGGCTATCAATGGCTGCCGTATCTTTATCAAACAAATTATTAAAGATAACAGGACTTGTAACTTCGTTAATCATATTGATGCCTCTAAGATAAAGTCTTCTCTCATCTTCATTCATAAACGTTAAAGAGATTCCAAAAAAGTCCATCATAAACTGGTCATCGATGGTCTTAATTAGAGAAGCCGCCCCATGTCCACCAACATTATAGTTATGGACAGCATATTGATAATCACCGTCGTACTGGGTTCCAATAGGTTCAGAATCACTGATATTAAAGAAGGATCCGTTAAGAGCACCGACTACCTTACCATTATTGTTTTCATTGTATTCAGCAGCAAAATCCTCAACTGTTTCCTTTAGACCAAAAGCCTCTGTAGAAGAAAGAATTTCCATCGTTAAGTCTTCTGACTCCACATCCCATAAAAGGACATGAACATCCACCCAGCCATCTTCTGAAAAGACCTCCTTGTGCTCATAAGTTAATCCCTTTGTCACATGGCTGCTTTCTATCGTTTCATATATTATCCAGTCTTGTCCCTCGACCGGAATCATCATCATTGTCACCAATAAAGTGGTCAAGATTGTCCATGACAATATTTTTTTCATCTTATAACCTCCAAGGTCCTTCATCTTTTACGTCTCATTCTATTTAAATCTTCTATTTATATCATTTTAAACCCAATATCATGATTATACAGGTATACAACTTAGATTATAACCCAACACTGTTAAATTGCAAGAAACAGGACCTTACAATTTCCTTACAGATATTCTATTTGTGTAACAAAAGCCATAAAAGTGTGTTGACATCTCCCTAGTCCCCTTGTATAATCAAACCATAATAAAATATGAAGAATACTTCGGGGCAGGGTGAAATTCCCGACCGGCGGTTATAGTCCGCGAACCTATTTGGTTGACTTGGTGTAATTCCAAGACCGACAGTAAAGTCTGGATGAAAGAAGTTGATTGTGGTAGGTTTGATGGTTTTTTCCGTTAATTCTTTCACTATAAAACTGTTAATGCGCCTCGACTGTGTCGAGGTTTTTTTATTGGCTAAAGTCAATGACCAGCCCTACATCCTGGTAATTGAACTTTCTTGGATAATCCAGTCAATAAATCCATCGGGTATTCTCGAAAAAAGGAGAATGATTATGAATCAACAAAACAGAACAAGAACTGCACTTTTAACACGTATCGGAGTTTTAGGAGCCCTAGCCTTTGTCGTTATGCTGGCTGAATTCTATATTGGCTTTGCTGAGTTTTTAAAACTTGACTTAAGTGATATTATTGCCATGATTGGTGGCATTACCATGGGTCCTCTGGCCGCTGTTGGTATTCAGGTAATAAAAAACCTATTAAAAGTTGTTATTGTTACCCGTACCGCCGGCATCGGTGAACTTGCCAACTTGATTGTGGGTATTGCCTATGTCCTTCCAGCTGTGTTAATTTACCAAAAGATTAAAAACAGCAAAGGACTGATTACAGGTCTTATTACCGGCGCAATCTCAATGGTTGTAATTGCTTGCTTAGCCAACTATTTCCTACTGTTACCAGCTTATTGGTCATTCTTAAGCCAGGAGCCTATGACTGCTGCAGCCCGTTGGTCATATATCAGCATTGTTATCCTGCCCTTTAACGTGGTCAAGGCCATTGCGGTTTCCATCCTGACTTACCTTGCCCACCTGTCACTCAAACCCCTTTACAAACATTTAGTCCTTCAAAAATAAACCAAATATTTCAAGTCTCTAAATATTCTGTGAACAATTCTTTACATGAATTGACTTTATTTTTAGATATGGTAGTGTATCTTTATAGAGATAAAAGCATCATGGTGTCATGATGCTTTTTCTATCCTGTAAATTTCTATTGGGTTACAGGAAGTTTAAATAGGGGTTTATGCTATGAGCCAGATCGATAGAATACGCGTACGTGTTAACAAGTTAATACCTGATATGAAAGTCGCTGAGGATGTTTATACGCCAAAGGGACTTATGATAATACCCAAAGGTACCGTTCTTGATGAAAAACATATCTTTAGGATTAAATTATATCAGATACTTAACGTTCTCATCGAAAACGAGGATGAAAGCAAACTCATCCCTCCGTCCACCATCGAGTCCTATTTCGAAGGTGAAATCACCCAAAATTTCAAGGAATTTAAAGAGCGTTATCAGGTCCATCATGATTTGACTGAAAAAAAGCTTAACGAGATCTTTGAAGGCGAACCTATCAACGAAGACGATCTGGTTGAAGTTTCAACTGTCCTTGTTGATTCCTTAAGAACCCAAAGTGAATTATTCAATTATTTATACTATCTCAAAGAAGAAGATGACTACACTTATACCCATTGTCTAAACGTATCAGTGCTGGCCAATGTATTTGCAAGATGGCTTAAGCTGCCTCCTGAAGAAGTTAAGGAACTTACCTTAACCGGCTTACTTCATGATCTTGGCAAACTAAAGATAGAACGTAATATCCTTAACAAACCAGGTAAGCTGACAGATGACGAGTTTGAAATCATCAAACAACACTCTACCTTTGGTTACCACGCTCTAAAAGACCAGAACGTATCCAACGCTGTTAAAAACGGTGTTCTTTTTCACCATGAAAAATTGGACGGTTCCGGTTATCCACTAGGCTTAAAGGCTTCCAAAATCCCCCTCTATGCCAGAATAATCAGCATTGTGGATATTTATGATGCTATGACAAGTAAAAGAACCTATCACGATAAGTTCTCACCCTTTAAAGTTATAAAAATGTTTGAGGAGGAATGTTACGGACTTCTAGATACAAAGCTTCTCTTTGTCTTCCTGGAAAACATTGCCCATAACTACTTAGGTAATGACGCCTTATTATCCACAGGGGACCAGGCTAGAATTGTTTTTATCCACAATCAGTCTCCTTCAAGACCCATTGTTCAAATCGGTGACAGGATGGTGGACCTTATGACTGAATCCTCCATCACTATTGAAAAAATGCTATAAACCTTTACTTTTGATGTTGGGGTCAAAAGGCTAACTTATAATCTCTTGGTAGAGTTCTACATGTCGCTTGGCCATTGATTCAGCTGAAAAGTCTTGAATAATTTTATGTCGAAACTCCTTTCCATAGGTTTGTACGAGTTCAGGCTGGTCAATAAAGTCTTTCATCAACTCACTGAGAGCTGCAATATCGCCAACCTCAAACAAACGGCCGGAAACCTGGTCTTCAATCATCTCAACAATACCACCAGCTTTAGATGCTATGGTTCCCTTCCCTCGTATGCCACCTTCCAGTAGTGCATAAGGAAAGCTTTCTGTTGATGAAGGTAATATATTTACATCAATAGACTTATAAAAGGCATCCATATCCTTGACATATCCCTCAAAACTTACAAAATCTCCTAAGTCATTCTTTTCAACAAATTCATAAAGGCCTTCTACATACTTTCCACTGCCGCCTCCGGCAATAGATATGTGAAAATTCTTTGTCTTTTCTTTTAGAAGCATGGCCGCTTCCAGAAGAAAATGGGTTCCTTTTATTGGTCTGAGGGTCGTTACACATCCAAATCGGATTTTGCCCATACCACTTTCTATTTCCAAATCTTGAGTAAAATCTTCTACCTTAATACCATTGTATATAACACGAATTTTGTCTTGGTCAAAGCCCTGTTCAATTAACATCTTCTGAAAAATGCGGGTAACACTGAAGTAATAGTCCATTCGCTTAAGACTATACTTATTAATAGGCATAAAAACCAACTGCTTAGGCAGTGAATGGGAGAAATCCTGGCGATAATCGCTATGCATAGTCGTAACCAATGGAATTTCAATCTTTTTCTTAATAAGAGCTCCGATGAAGTTAGCTCTGGCTCCATGGCAGTGAAGGACATCAATCCCTTCACTTCTAATTTTATCAGTTAAGGTTTTAAGAATAGACAAATCAAATCTATGGGATTGTTCAAGAAGAAGGGCATCTATGCCCAAAGCTTTTGCCTCACGTAAAAAAGGCCCGTCAGTCAGGCATACCAGTTGAATATTTATTTTTTGTCTTAGGGTATCTAACAAGTTAAATACGTGGGTTTTTGCCCCACCGGAATCTCCGCCACTGATTAGATGTATAATCTTCATAAACTAACTCCTTTAAGCTGATTCCAATTATAACCTCCATACTTATATTCGTCAACCGCACCGGCTGACCTTTCGATCGATGAGTCATATCATCGATTTCCTCAAAGAAAATAAAGAGGCTGATACTTTCATGTACCAGCCCATATCTTATACTAAATATTACACTTCATCCTGATCTTCATCTTCCCATGCCAAGGCTCTTTTAACAGCCTTAGTCCAGCCTCTGTACATCTTAGTCCGTTTTTCCTCAGTCATGGTGTTAAAGAAAGTTTTTCCTGTTTCAATATTCCCGACAATATCATCTTTGTTATCCCAGAAACCAACAGCTAGTCCTGCTAAATATGCAGCACCAAGGGCAGTTGTTTCCACCACCTTGGGCCTGTCTACCGGAACCCCTAATATATCTGACTGGAACTGCATAAGAAAGTTGTTGGCACTCGCTCCACCATCAACTTTTAACCGTTCAAGAGGTATACCGGAATCTTTCACCATAAGTTCAATGACATCTCTGGATTGATAGGCAATTGACTCCAGTGTAGCCCTGATAATATGATCCTTATTGGCCCCTCTGGTAAGACCAACAATAGCTCCTCTTGCATACATGTCCCAATAAGGTGCTCCCAAACCGGAGAAAGCAGGCACCACATAAACACCATTGGAGTCTTTAACCTTGGAAGCAAAATACTCGCTTTCATCAGCTGAATAAATTAAGCGCATTTCATCTCTGAGCCACTGGATAGAAGCCCCTGCAATAAAAATAGATCCTTCAATGGCATATTCAACTTTACCATCAATTCCCCAGGCAATGGTAGTCAATAGACCATTATCTGACTTAACAATTTCATCGCCGGTATTCATCAGAATAAAGCTTCCTGTTCCATAAGTGTTCTTAGCCATTCCCGGTGAAAAACATGCCTGGCCAAACAAGGCTGCCTGTTGGTCTCCGGCAGCTCCAGAAATGGGAATGGCCGCTCCTCCAAAGGTCTTTTCATGGGTATAACCATATATTTCAGAAGAATTCTTAACTGCAGGCATCATAGACATTGGAATGTCCAGAACTTTCATCAACTTCTCATCCCATGTCAGTGTATTTATGTTAAAAAGCATGGTTCTTGATGCATTGGAATATTCAGTGACATGTATTCCTCTGGTTAAATTCCAGATCAACCAAGTATCCATGGTTCCAAAAAGCAGGTCTCCCTTAAGGGCTTTTTCTCTGGCACCTTCAACATGGTCAAGAATCCACTTAATCTTGGTTCCTGAGAAATATGCGTCAATAACCAAACCTGTTGTATCATGAATATATTGTTCAAGGCCTTGGGCCTTTAAATCCTCACAGATAGATGCAGTTTGTCTGGACTGCCAAACAATGGCATTATAAATAGGTTTACCAGTGGTTTTATCCCAAACAACTGCTGTTTCTCTTTGGTTGGTGATTCCAATAGCAGCAATTTCCTCCGCATGAACATCAGCCCTGCCTAGAACTTCTCGCATAACCCCACTTTGAATTCCCCAAATCTCCATGGCATCATGTTCTACCCAACCTGGCTTAGGATATATCTGGGTAAATTCCTTTTGAGCCACTTCAACAATCTGACCTTCCTTGTCAAAAAGTATAGCCCGACAGCTGGTTGTTCCCTGATCCAATGACATAATATATTTTTTCATAATGACACCCCTTTTCATTTTGCTACTGCTTCATTTATGATACCATCTTTTCATAGGAATATAAATCCCCTTCTTGATAATTAGTTAAAATGTTTAATTTTCTCCAAAACCTTTATTAACAATACCTAAAAGGAAATTTTTTTCTAATCAATTTGACAAGGATTTCCCATGACATTTAGGCAGTTTTCTGATAAAATATAAAAATCTGGAAAGGGATGGTGTATAATGGAAAACAGGTTCAAGGGTAAACAGTATCCCTATCATACACTTAACAGTTTTTATCAGGAAAAATACGGCGAAAAAGTATATAAGATTGCTATCGACGGAGGATTCACCTGCCCCAATCGGGATGGAAGCCTTGATACGAGAGGTTGCATTTTCTGCAGCGAGTCAGGCTCCGGAGATTTTGCAGTCTCCGAGCCTTGGACGATTAAAGACAGGGTTTTGGAAGCCAAGAAAAGACTGTCTTCCAAAACTGATGCCAAAAAGTTTATCGTTTACTTTCAGTCTTTTACCAATACATATGGTCCGGTAGATATACTGGAAACTATCTACACTTCAGCCCTGGTTGACAGCCAAATCGTAGGTATATCCATAGCAACGAGACCGGACTGTATTTCCCCTGAAATTGTTCAACTCCTTAGGAAACTCCAGGATAGGGTTGACATCTATGTTGAACTGGGTTTGCAAACCATCCATGAATCCACCGCCAAATTTATCAGAAGGTCTTATCCCCTTCCTATTTATGACCAGGCAATGAAAGAGCTAAGGGCAAGTGGTATTCCAGTCATAACCCATCTTATATTGGGTCTTCCAGGAGAAACCAGGTCCATGATTATGGATTCCGTTGACTATGTAGCTAAGAGCGGAAGCCAGGGAGTTAAACTCCAGCTTCTCCATATTCTAAGGGATACAGATTTGCATACTTATTATCAGGATCACCCCTTTGAACTTCCTGATATGGTAACATATATTGATCTCATAATTAACTCAATAAAACGACTGCCTCCCCATATGGTTATACATCGCATCACTGGAGATGGTCCGAAAGATTTACTGATCGAGCCCAAATGGTCACTGAATAAGCGTTTGGTTCTCGGAACTTTTGCCAAGATGATGAAGGAATCAGGCGCCTACCAAGGTCAGGATATTACCAGTTCTAAGGAGAATTCACATGATTAATCACGATTTAAGTATTAACAAACTCATTATATTATATATGCTTCGTGAAGTGGAGCTGCCTTTGACCAATACCCAGTTAAGTCAGTTCATTATCGACAGGGGTTACACCGATTACTTCTCTTTTCAGGAAATAATTCATCAATTGATTGAGACCGACCTAATACGCACCATATCCACTTCCAAGTCAACTTCCTATGATATTACCAAGGAAGGGATTAAAACCCTTGATTTCTTCGAAAACAGGATTTCAAGCACTATTATGGCAGAGATCCATGACTATCTTGAACTTAATAAGTATGATATAAAGGAAAAACTGGAGATAACCTCCGATTATGTACCCGAAAAGGATGGCGATTATCTGGTTCACCTAGTCGCCAAAGAGAATAAAAAGACACTGATTGACTTAACCCTCAATGTTTTTGATAAAGATTATGCCATTGCCATCTGTGATCAGTGGAAGGACAAAAGCCACGTTTTATATAAGACAATCCTCAGCACACTACTTGCTGACATACATAAAGACGACCTGTCATAAAGGTCGTCTTTTTATTGTAAAAATACTTTTTAATTATTGCTTGCACCTTACCTCTGTCTGCTATTCTAAAACCAATTCATATGGTTCCTTCAGCCAGGTATCATTATCCTTAAAGATCTTTACCATGGGATTAAAAGGTTTACCGACATAGTTCTCATTGACAACACCTACTTTACCATCCGGCAACTTAATCGTATACCCAACAGGATAGGGGGATACCATGTTAAAGAAAGTTTTAACAAATTTAGGATCAAAGTGGCTTCCCGCACCTTCCACAATGGCTTTAAAGGCTTGGGCCGGATTCAGGGCCTTCCTTTGTCTTCTTCGACTGGAAAGAGCATCATATACATCGGCAATGGCAATTACTCTAGCGTAACGATTAATGTCTTTACCAACTTTTTGATAAGGATAACCGCTACCGTCATATCGCTCATGGTGCTGTCCAATCGCCAAATAGGTCTTCATTGGAAGCATAAGTTTTTCTTTGGCGAATTTATAGCCCAATTCCGCATGTTTTTTAATAATTTCATATTCCTGGTCGGTCAGTTTATCAAACTTATCAAGAATATCTTCGTCGATAAAAAGGTTTCCTATATCATGAAAGTAGGCAGCCAAACCCATTTCATATAACTCCATATAGGAAAAGCCCAAAGTCTTACCAATAATTGTAGAAATCACCATGACATTAACAGGCTGTTGATAACGGTAATTCTCAATCAGTTTGATATCAAAAACATCGTATAAATCGATTTTTTCAGCGATGACGTCATCAATAATGGCTTCAACTGATTTTTTGCATTTATCAAGATATTTGGTATATCCTGACGATGAAGATGTTTGAATGTTTTCATAAAACTTCTTAAGATTTTGGGTTGCCTCATTTCTTGCCCCTGATGTAATACTGCACTTGACTTCTATACCTTCTCCCGGTTCATCAAAAATATACAGAAAAGGTATTTCGTACTTGGCCAGACTTTCAATATAGCGCTCCGTAATGGCTGTATCTCTTTTTGCCAAAATCTCTCCACGAACACCATAAAAATCGTCTGCAATAATCATATTTGGTTTTAGGTCTTCAAACGCAACTAATCTCATAAGAACTCCTTATTTTGCCATTTCTTCATTGTGAAAACGGATGATATCATCCAGGACTTCCCATATCTCCTCTTTGCCTTCTTTTGTTTCAGCCGAAAATGGATAAAGATTAAAACTTTTCATATTCAATTTCTTTCGAATTGTGCTTAAAGCCTTCTGTTTTTGTGAGCGTTTAAGCTTATCCATCTTGGTCGCTATAACGATTGGTTCAAAACCAAAAGTCTTAATCCAATCATACATCATAATATCATTATTACTCGGTTCGTGTCTCCCGTCAACCAGTAAAATGACTTGTCTTAAAGTTTGTCGCTGGTGGAGATAGTCTTCAATAATCTTCCCCCATCGTTCCCGCTCTTTCTTCGAAACCTTGGCATAGCCATATCCCGGAAGGTCAACAAGATAAATCTGGTCTTCAACATTATAAAAATTTATTGTCTGGGTCTTTCCAGGTGCCGATGAGGTTCTGGCTAATTTTTTACGATTAATCAATCCATTAATCAAGGAGGATTTACCGACATTGGACTTACCTGCGAAAGCAACTTCTGGAAGACCTGATGTAGGATATTGGTCTTCCTTAACACCGACAGCCTCCAAAAAAACATTTTGTACATTCATATTAGCAACTAGCATAAAGTCTTTTCAGACCTAGATGCTTCTTCCTTTCAATACTACTTTACTCTTAACCGGCCTACTTATCAAGTAAGGCATATTTAATTACTTCATCCATAGAGTCAACAAAATGAATGGTCACTCCATCAAGAATCTCCTGGTCCAGCTCAGAAACACTGCGTTTATTCTGATTAGGCACAATCAGTTCAAAAATTCCTGCCCGTTTGGCTGCCAGGATTTTTTCCTTCAAACCACCTATTGGCAGAACCCGGCCTCTAAGGGTGATTTCCCCAGTCATGGCTATATCGTGTCTTACCGGACGTTCTGTAACAGCCGAAATCATGGCTGTAGCCAGTGTAATACCTGCTGATGGACCATCTTTGGGTACCGCCCCTTCCGGAATATGAATATGGATATCCCTGGTTTCATAACAGTCCGGCTCAATGCCAAGAACTTCTGTCTTAGACCTAATGTAGGACATAGCTGCAGAAGCAGATTCCTGCATAACCTCTCCAATACGGCCCGTCACCTGGAACTTTCCTTTTCCCGGCATAACCGTGACTTCAATAGATAAGGTATCACCACCCATTTCAGTCCATGCCAAACCTCTGGTAATACCTACTTGAGGATGATCAAACATTTTTTGGTACTGGTATTTAGGCATCCCCAAATACTTTTCTATATTATTGGAACTTACTTTCAGACTTTTCTTACCTTCAACGATGACTGCTTTTACTACCTTACGGCAGATTTCACCCAGCCGTCTTTCAAGTTGTCTGACGCCGGCTTCTTTGGTGTATTCATTAATAATACAGGAAATACAGTCATCCGTAAGTTTTACCTTGGACTTGGTCAAACCATGTTTTTCCATTTGTTTTGGCCACAAGTACTCTTTGGCTATATGGAATTTCTCATTAGCAGTATATGAAGCTACTTCAATAATCTCCAAACGGTCTAAAAGCGGACGTGGAATCGTTCGTAGTGAGTTGGCTGTAGCAACAAAAAGAACTCTGGACAGGTCAACCGGCAACTCGACATAATGATCCCTGAACTGATGGTTTTGCTCGCTGTCAAGAACCTCTAACATGGCTGCACTTGGGTCTCCTTTAAAATCGCTGGACATTTTATCCACTTCATCAAGAAGAATCAGGGGATTACTGGTACCTGCCTGCCTAAGGGCACTGACAATCCTTCCTGGCATAGCTCCAATATAGGTTCTTCTATGGCCTCTGATTTCAGCTTCATCTCGAACTCCACCCAAGGAAATCCGTACATATTCTCTTTCCATGGCACTGGCGATTGATTTTGCAATGGAGGTTTTTCCTGTACCAGGAGGACCTACCAGACAGATAATTGGGGCACTGGAATCCATGGTCATACTTCTGACAGCCAGATGTTCCAATACTCTGTCCTTAACTTTATCAAGACCATAATGATCATTAACCAGAACCTCATGAGCCTTTTTCAGATCCCTGTTTTCCTCAGTAACCTTATTCCATGGCATATCTATGAGACAATCTATGTAATTACGGATAACAGCCCCTTCAGATGATGACATACTCATCTTTTTAAGACGCTTGATCTCTTTATATAACTTCTCTTTTACTTTTTCAGAAGCATCCAGCTCATCAACCTGTTTAAAATAGTCATCGATCTCTTCACCGGTATCAACTTGGTCACCCAGCTCATTTTGAATGACTTTTAACTGCTCACGCAAATAATATTCTTTTTGGTTTTTATCAATATTGGACTTAACCTTCTTATGGAGGTTTTTCTGGATTTTGGCAACTTCGATTTCATTATTGAGAATCTTGATAACCAATTGAAGTCTAATTTCTTCATCAATTTCTTCCAGTATTCTTTGCTTGTTCTCCAGGGGTTTAATGAAATGGGTTGCCAGAGCATCTGACAATTGACCCATATCCTTAATCTTACTTAGATTTTCAAGGGTTTCTTTGGAAATGTTTGTATTGATGGCCTTGAATTCACTGATAATATCTTCCAGGGTTCGATCAATAGCTGTCAGCTCATTTGGCGTATAATTGGCCTCTATAGACTCAAGGACCTGAACCTGCCCTGTAAAATAAGTAGCACCATCAATGACTTTCAATAATTCTCCACGGGTAATCCCTTCAACAAGAACCCTGGATACGTTTCCGGCCAGTTTAACAACCTGCTTAACCCGGACAATAGTACCTATATCATAAATATCGGAATGGATATCGATTTCTTCTTTTATGGCCTCTTTTTGAGCTACAACAAATAGAAGTTGATTGGTTTTCATAGCCTTATCCAAGGCTTTTACGGATTTAGGACGTTTGGCATCAAAATGCAAAAACATCTTTGGAAATACATTAACTCCTCTTAGAGCTAATACAGGCAATACTTTCAAATTATCCAGTGACTGGTCACTCATCTAACTACCTCAATTCTATTAAAGCCCTTGCATAGCAAGGGCTCAGTTTTACAATCTAATCCTAGGCTGTTTCGTCTTCGCTAGGTTTAAGGTGGCGTTTCTTGACACCACTGTTTTGTTTAATGCTTTTTAAGTTTTCATTGGTGATAATCGTTGGCTGGGCACCATTATCGACAGTTTCCTTCGTGATGATACATTTTTCAATGCTTTCATCAGACGGAATAACAAACATAATATCAAGCATGATGTCTTCGATAATAGCACGAAGGCCTCTGGCACCGGTTTTTCTTGCAAGAGATTTTCTTGCAATAGCACGAAGAGCATCTTCTTCAAACTCCAGTTCAACACCATCCAACTTAAAGATTGCCTGATATTGCTTTTCTAAAGAGTTTTTAGGCTCTTTAAGAATCTTAACCAAAGCATCTTCATCAAGATTCTGAAGTCCAACGGATACTGGAACACGACCTACAAACTCAGGAATTAATCCGAATTTGATCAAGTCTTCCGGTGAAAGTTTAGCTAAAATCTCACCGATTTCCTTCTCTTCCTTACTCTCAATGTCTGCACCAAATCCCATAGCAGATTTATTGGTTCTGCTTTCAATGATCTTTTCCAAACCATTAAAGGCTCCAGCACAGATAAAAAGAATGTTGGTTGTATCAATCTGAATAAACTCCTGATGGGGATGTTTACGTCCACCTTGTGGAGGAACGCTGGCAACAGTACCTTCTAAAATCTTCAGAAGTGCCTGTTGAACACCTTCACCAGATACATCACGGGTGATGGATGGGTTTTCAGATTTACGGGCAATCTTATCGATTTCGTCAATATAGATAATACCACGTTCAGCTTTTTCAACATCATATTCAGCAGCCTGAATAATCTTCAGAAGAATGTTCTCAACATCTTCACCAACATATCCGGCTTCTGTCAAACTGGTTGCATCTGCAATAGCAAAAGGAACATTAAGCATTCTAGCCAAAGTTTGAGCCAATAACGTTTTACCGGAACCGGTTGGTCCGACAAATAAGATGTTACTCTTATGGATTTCCACGTTATCCGGAATATCTTCTGCATTGATTCTCTTGTAATGGTTGTAAACAGCAACAGATAATGCTTTTTTTGCATTGTCCTGACCTATAACATATTCGTCAAGGAATGACTTGATTTCCTGAGGCTTGGGTAGATCTGTAAGATCAGCCATCACTTCAGTTTGAGCAAATTCCTCTTCGATGATTTCAGAACAAAGTTCTATACACTCATCGCAAATATATACGTTAGGTCCTGCAATAAGCTTACGGACCTGGTCCTGAGGCTTATGACAGAAGGAACATCTTAACTGTTTCTTGTCTTCAAATTTATTTGGCATATATTCACCACTTTCAATTAACGCTTAACAATCACTTCATCGATCAAGCCGTATGCAACAGCCTGCTCTGCAGAAAGGAAGTTATCTCTTTCTGTATCTTTTTCAACTACTTCAAGGTCTTTTCCAGTATTCTGCGCTAAAATCTCATTCAAGGTTTTCTTCATTTGAATGATACGATCTGCATGAATCTTGATATCTGTGGCCTGACCTTGATAACCACCTAGTGGTTGATGGATCATGACTTCTGAATGCGGAAGGGCAAAACGCTTGCCTTTTTGACCACCTGCCAAAAGGAATGCTCCCATACTTGCAGCCATACCAACACATATTGTTGATACATCAGGCTTAATATGCTGCATGGTATCATAAATAGCCATGCCTGCAGTAATAGAACCACCTGGGCTGTTGATATACAGATGTATATCTTTATCTGGATCATCTGCCTCAAGGAAAAGAAGTTGGGCAACAATCAGACTGGCTGTTGTATCATTCACTTCTTCACCTAGGAAGATAATTCTTTCTTTTAATAATCTTGAGTATATGTCATAGGATCTCTCTCCACGACTTGTTTGTTCAATGACATAAGGGACTAAAGCCATAGTTTACCTCCTCTAATCAAAAGCTACTCAAGTTGATCGACTTAACTAAGATCAATTACTTGATTTTAGCGTTCTCAACGATAAAGTCGTAAGCTTTTTGATTTAAAATGTCTTGTTTAATGGATTCGTTCTCGTCAGTTCCAATTGTTTCTTTGATCTTTTCAACTTCCATATTATACATTTCAGCCATCTTAGTGATTTCTGCTTCAACGTCTTCGTCAGAAACTTCAAAGTTTTCAGCCTTGGCAATAGCTTCAAGAACTAGTCTAGCTTCAATCTTCTTCTTAGCTTCTTCTTTCATACTGTCTTTCAATGTTTCCATATTCTGACCAGTATATTGGAAGTATTGGTCTAATGAAAGACCTTGGTATTGAAGACGGTTTGCCATATCGTAAACCATATTCTCTGCTTCAAGATCAACCATTGGTTCCGGTAATACAATTGTTGCATTTTCTACTGCTTTTTGCAAGAGTTCATCTTTAAGTTTATTATCAGCAGCTGTTTGAGCTGTTTCAGCCAAGCCAGCTTTAATGCTTTCTTTATACTCAGCAAGAGTATCAAACTCAGATACGTCTTTGGCTAAATCATCATCAAGTTCTGGAAGTTCCTTGAATTTAATTCCGTTAACCTTAACTTTGAACATAGCTGGTTTACCTGCTAAATCAGGTTGTTGGTATTCTTCTGGGAAAGTAACATTAACTTCAAGTTCATCACCAATGTTCTTACCAACTAATTGATCTTCAAAAGTATCAATAAATGAATGTGATCCGATAACTAAATCATGACCGTCAGCCTGTCCACCTGGGAAAGCTTCTCCATCCATAAAACCTTCGAAATCGATATTAACTGTGTCACCGTCTTGAACAGCTCTGTCAGTTACATCAACTAATCTTGAGTTTTGCTCAAGAACTTTATCAAGTTCAGCTTGAATCTGGTCATCGCTGATCTCTACTGCATCTTTTTCACCTTCAAGACCCTTGTAGTCACCAAGTTCTGGCTCAGGCTTTACAGCCACTTCAGCAGTAAAGATAAAAGACTTTCCTTCTTCAATCTGCTCTACATCAATATCAGGTCTTGATACAACTTCTAAACCTTCTTCTTCAACTGCTTTATCATAAGCATCTGGAATACAGATGTTAGCTGCATCTTCATAAAAAATACCAGCACCGTAAGTTTTCTCGATTAACTTTCTAGGTGCCTTACCTTTTCTAAAACCAGGAATTTGAATGCTTTTCTTTTCTTTGTTATAGGCTTGATTCAAAGCCTTTTTAAAGGTGTCAGCCTCAACTTCAATTGTTAATTTTACCATACTGTTTTCAAGTGTTTCAACTTTTGTACTCATTGTACTGTGTTTCCTCCTTAGATAAGCTCTATATTCAAGGCATACGAGCCCAAATTAAACCATTAACATATTATAACATAAGTCTTTTTTCATGTGAACCCCAAAAGTGTACTTTTATATAAGAACAAAAGCGTCGTTCAACGACGCTGGTTTCGCTTAGCGAATTGTTCCAGCTGTTTGACAGAAATTGGCTTGTTTAGGGCAATTTCTTAGTTAAGAACAAAAAACGCTGCATCAACCATAAATTGATGCAGCGTCCTTATTACTTAAACCAGATATGAATACAAAACAGAATAAACAGGTAACCTCCACCTACGAAGATCATTGCAATGGTGAGACCAGCCAAAATGGCTGAGAGTATAAGGCTGCGTCTTTCCTTTTTACTCAATTCCTGAGTATTCTCAGACGACGGGTAATCCTCTGAGCCTCTTAACTTTTCATTTCTCCTGGATAAGGCTGAAAAGCTAAAATACCAAGGGGTTTGTTTTGTTTCACTCATATCTACGATGGTTCGACCATCATCATGGAAATCATTCTTTCCCATTGTTAACACCTACTTTTAGTATAAAGCCAATTACTTGTTGTACAAATGACAAGATACCATGTGTCCTGGATCAACCTCAATTTCCTCAGGGGCTGTCGTTTTACAGATATCCATACAGTGCTGGCATCTGGTGTGGAACTTACAACCACTTGGAGGGTTGGCCGGTGATGGAGGTGTTCCTTCCATTACGATACGGTCAATCTTAGCCGTTGGATCCGGCACTGGAATCGCTGAGAATAAGGCTTTTGTATATGGGTGAGATGGATTTCTGAAGATATCTTCCTTCTTCCCGTACTCAACAATATTTCCTAAGTACATAACTCCAATTGTATCTGAAATATGCTCTACAACAGATAGGTCATGGGAGATGAAAAGGAATGTTAAGTTATACTTTTCCTGCAAGTCCATAAGGAGGTTAATAATCTGAGCCTGTACTGAAACGTCAAGGGCAGATACCGCCTCATCACATACAACAAACTCTGGATTAAGAGCCAAGGCTCTTGCAATACAGATTCTCTGTCTTTGTCCACCGGAGAACTCATGAGGATAACGGTCCTTGTGGTATGGTTGCAAGCCACAGGCTTCCATAATCTCATCAATATAGGACTCCAATTTCTCTTTTGGAACAATACCATGTTCAACGACAGCCTCACCAATAATTTCCTTAACAGGAAGCCTTGGTGAAAGACTTGAATATGGATCTTGGAAAATAATCTGGAATCTAGGTCTTACAGATCTAAGTTCCTTTTTGTTAAAATCAAAAATTTCTTCACCGTCAAAGAGTACCTGTCCGGCACTTTTGTCGATAAGACGAAGGAGTGTACGACCAACGGTTGTCTTACCACATCCGGACTCACCAACGAGTCCCATGGTTGTACCTCTTTCCACTTTAAAACTAACGCCGTCAACGGCTTTAACATAACCTACAGTTCTTTGTAATAAACCATCTTCTATAGGGAAGTACTTACGTAATTTGTTGACTTCCAGAATGTATTTATTTGTATCAGGGACTATAGGCGTATAATCCGTGTCAATATGGACACGTGCTTTACGTTCTTCTTTGGTCATTTTATCAGCCATGATTCAATCCCCTTTTCTATTCATACAAGTAGCAAGATACGCTGTGAGTGTCAGTAAGTTTTACCTCATGAGGGTATTTCCCTTGACATTTACCAAAAGCTTTTTCACAACGGTCTCTAAAGTAGCAGTAGTCAGGCATATCAACAGGGTTAGGAACCTTACCCGGAATAGAGTAAAGTCTGTCTGCACCTTTGTTAACACCTGGCAGTGACGCCATTAATCCAACAGTGTATGGATGACTAGGATTCTTGAATATCTCATAAACAGTACCTTTTTCGATTACACGACCGGCATACATAACGACAACATAATCAGCCATACCGGCAATAACACCCAGGTCATGGGTAATCATCATGATGGAGGAATTGATCTTGTCTTTCAGTTCATGAAGGATTTCCAGGATTTGTGCCTGAATAGTTACATCGAGAGCTGTTGTTGGCTCGTCTGCAACAATCAGTACCGGGTTACAGGCAAGTGCCATGGCAATCATAACCCTTTGTCTCATACCACCTGATAATTCATGAGGGTACATATTGTAAACACCTTCTGAGTTGGCAATACCAACCATATCCAGCATTTCAATAGTTCTCTTTTTCATTTTTTCAGCCAGCGCTTTGGTATACTGCTTTTTCGTTGCATAATCATCACGATTAATAGGATCATTCTGAAGAGCATACTCCAGGTGAAGCTCAATAACTTCTTCGATTTGGGCTCCGATTTTAAAAACCGGATTGAGTGATGTCATGGGTTCTTGGAAGATCATAGACATCTTGTTTCCTCGAAGAGAGTACATTTCACTTTGTGGCGTTTTTGTGATGTCATACACCTTGTCACCGGTATTGAAACGAATTTGCCCTTCAACCATTTGGCCACTTGGTCTTTGAACCAATTGCATCATAGACAGTGACGTTACTGACTTACCACAACCTGACTCACCTACGATACCAACTGTTTTTCCTCTTGGCACTTCAAAAGATACACCGTTAACAGCCTTTACAGTACCGACATCCGTAAAGAAGAATGTATGTAAGTTGTCAAATTCAACAACATTGTCAGGATTTTTCATTTCAGTTATATATTCAGATTCCGGTACGTTTTTACGCTTATGCTTTTTTTCGTACGCTGTAATAATCTTTCTGTTACTTTTCGAAATAGCTCTTGACTCTTTAGCAGAAAGAAAATTGGAATTTTTAGCTTTCTTATTATTGTTAGCCATGGTCGTCCTCCTTATCTTTTCGCTTTCGGGTCAAATGCATCACGTAGTCCATCACCAATGAAGTTGAAACCTAGAACGGTAATCAGGATACAGATACCGGCTGGAATCCATGCAAAGGTATAGTTTGAAAGAACGTGTACATTGTTTACTGCATTAATAATATTACCCCAGGAAGCAAATGGGAACTTAACACCAACACCTAAGAAAGAAAGTACAGACTCAGTAAGGATTACACTACCAAGACTAAGTGTACATATTACAATAAGCTGTGGAATAACATTTGGAATCAAGTGTTTGAAAATTCTTTTTGAAACACGAATTCCAGTAGCTTCAGTTGCTGTCATAAATTCTTGCTCACGAAGAGACAGAATCTGTCCACGAACCATTCTGGCGATACCAGGCCAGCTAAGGACGGCTAATATCAACATCAGCATATTCAGACGTATTTGAGGATCAATTCTCAACTGGTCAAGAACTGAACCGATGATAATGAATAATGGTAAAGATGGAATACAGTTGAAAGTATCAACGATACGCATGATTAACATATCTACCCACTTACCAAAGTAACCGGCCATACCACCAAGGATAATACCAATAGTTGTTGAAATTGCAACAACCAGGAAACCGATACGAAGAGAGATACGACCACCATACATAAGTCTTGTAAGGATATCCATACCATGACCATCAGTACCTAGCAAATGCTCAGTCGATGGAGATGAATACTCATCAACGAGATAGGTTGATTCTTCATGTTCCAAAGTCCATTGAAGGTTTTGTCTGTATAGACGGAAGGTTTCTTGGCCCTCACCTTTCTCGTCATAAAGGAAGGTCTCTTCCTCACCTTGAACTGCTTCACGGATTCTGGCCTTGAAATCAAGGGCAAAGAATGAATCCTCGTAGAACGGCTCAATAGAGTAACGGGAAATATTGGCATAAAGGTTACCATCAAGGGATACTTCAGTCATACCTTCATTATCCCCAAGTGTATAGGTCACACCATCAACTTCAATTGAGTCTGCTTCCTCACGGATGCCTCTCTCAACTGCTGCAGCAAAATCAAAAGAATGACTGGTTTCCACAGATGCATAGTCATATACATTTTTGGAAGCTACTACGATTGGTGTTGCTCTGTAGAGAACATTATTCTTATTGTTGTATTCAATAATATAAGTACCACCATCAAAGTCAAAGACAGTTTCTTCACCACCAATAGCGCCAATAACAGCCTGGTTAAAATCTTCACCCAAACCGTCTACAGTTGTATTAACAGATACATCACCACGAAGGGAAAGAGTTAGACCAATCTCTTCAACGGAATAAATCATATAGAAATCTTCATCAATCATACGTTGTGCATACAGCGTATCTCCAGATTCAAATATAGGTAAATCTTGAGAAGTAGCAAGCACGAACTGGCTGATGTCCAAGGTCGTGAATTCAACACCTTCATCAATGACGTATCTTAAGTTTTCGTTTTCTGTGATACCGGCATAAACCTTATACATACCTTCGTATTTCTTGAATACTTCAGTTTCACTGTAAGGCATTAAAAAACCACCGATAAATGAAAAAATAAACATTCCCACGATAAAAATCATTCCCGTTATAGCCAAACGGTTACGAATAAAACGCTTAAGTACAAGCATCGTAGGAGACAGGGTTCTGACCCGGGACTCATCCCCAAGATCAAGCTCATCCTGTTTTTCTACTTTGTTTTCGTAATCTTTGTTTTCAATTGACATGTTAGAACCTCCCTATCGTATTCTGACACGGGGATCAACGACAGCATATAGAATATCTGCAATTAATGTTCCCAGCAAAGTCAAAATTGCCAAAAATGTCATATAGAACATGGAGAATGGTATATCTCCGGATATCATCGCCTCATATGACGTACGTCCGATACCTGTAATACCGAATAAAGTTTCAGTAATCATAGCACCTGCAAAAAGACCAGGTAATGATCCACCTAAAATGGTTACGATAGGAATCAATGTATTTCTAAAAGCATGGTAGTTGATAACACGGTTTTCAGCCAAACCTTTAGCTCTTGCAGTACGAATATAATCAGAATTCAGAACTTCAAGCATATTGGTTCTGGTATAACGCATCAAACCACCAATACTTGCAATAACGATTGTAACAGTTGGTAGAATAAAGTGTTTTGCTATATCAAGTATTTGCCCGAATGGCGATAGTTGTTCATGGAATCTACCAACCGTTCCATAGAGGTCCAACCATCCCAAATTAATGGAGAATACGAGTTTAAGTATTGTAGCGAAGAAAAACAGGGGTAAGGATATACCCAAAAGCGCAATAACAGTAACGGCATAATCCAGCCGGCTGTACTGCTTCCTCGCCGCCATAATACCCAAGGGGACTGCAATGATAATCTGCAGTACAAATGTAATAGCACCCAGTGCAAAGGAGTACCATATTGTATCTTTGAATTTTTGTGTAACAGGTACGTTATACTTCCAGCTATCACCGAAGTTTCCTACAATGGCCTTTTTAGCCCATACAAAATAACCTTCGATAATACCTTTATCCATACCGTAGACGACATTTAGCTGTTCCAGCCATTCGTCAAAACTTTTTGAACCTGGTAGGTTCGCTCTCTCACGTGCAATTTGTTCAACATAAGAAGTTGGAATACTTCTCAGTATCGTGTACACAATCAGCGTAACAAAAAAGAGAATAATGACGCTGATAAATAGTCTCTTAATAATATAATTTCGCAATTTAATAACCCTTCCTAAGCCAATCAGCACCCGTCAGCTAACCGCCTAATAAATTTTGTCTGGAAAGTGTGCATGCTTTCCAATGTTTTTCTCAAGGACCAAAACCTATGAACCAAAAAAACTCATAGCCATTGGACACTTCTTATCTCATACTTCTTTGCGATGAAGTAATAAAATTTATTTATACAGACGGAAATTTGAGCCCAAAATTTGGGCTCAAATTCCAGTCATTGTATATGAAATTAATATCTTATCAATTAGTTCATTTCTAACAATTCGATATCATTCATCCAACCCCAGAAAGTAGTGATGTCTGGTGTTACTGTATCAAGGTTAACTCTCTCAGTTGAGAAGATAATACAGTTTTGACGTTGGTAGATAGGAACTTCAACAGCCCAATCAATGATTACATCAAGAGCAGCTTTGTAAGCAGCTTTTCTGTAAGCTTGATCATCAGACTTACGAGCATCCATAATCAACTTATCAAGTTCAGCATCAGCAATGTGATAGTGGTTTGAATGAGTTGAGTTATCTGAGTGATAGATTTGGTACATGTCTGGGTCAATTGTTGCTCCCCAAGCAGCACACCAAAGTTCTTGAGTCTCAGCATCTAACTTGTCCCAAAGGATGTTTGTATCAGATGGGTCATTAAGGATAATTGAGAAACCAACGCTTTCAAGTGTTTCTTTGAACATTGTTGCAATTGTAAAGGATGGGTGATCTCCTGATCCACCACCTGGAACGATTATTTCGTACTCAAGTTTAGCACCTGCTGGAGCTGCTGTAAACATACCAGCTGCTTCATCATAAGTGTAACCTGCAGCGATGAAGTAGTCGACTGCTGCTGCAAGAGCTGCATCGTACTTAGCTTCTGCGTTCATGTCTGAAGTATAGATAGCATTACCATCTTTGTCTTCAGAGAATGCAACTTTGTAACCTTCATCAGACTTTTGTGGAGCAGCCCATGAAGTGTTTGAAATTGGATAGTTGATAATAGAAGCTCTCTCACCGTAGTATGAATCGATTGAGAAATCTCTATAAGCAGCAAGAATAGTAGCAAAACCTTTACGAAGGGCTTTTGACTCATCGCTGTCTGGTACTCCACCAACGTTAACTGTGTTAGCGCTGATACCGATGTAACCATAACCAAGGTTGTCAACAGTGTTAGTAGTGATTACATCACCAGTAACTTCACCGTTTGAGTTGTAAGTCTTAATTTCTTCAACAGCAGCTGTACCGAATGAAGGATCAGTTACGTCAATAGTACCTGTACCAACACCAGAGATTTTATCGCTGTCTGCACCTTCTTTAAGTTGAAGGTAATAAGTCTTAGGCATACCTCTGTAATAGTTTTCGTTTGCTTCGTAGTAGATAACCTTGTTCTCATACTTGATGAATCTGTATGGACCAGCACCCATTGGAGCGTTAGTCTTAGCTTTCAACATGGAAAGATCACCGTATGGGAAACCGAATTGGTTGTTTTCATAGTCGTACATAGCTTCGTCACCATAGTAGTGAAGTGGAGCTACTGTAACACCTAATTTATAGATAGCTGATGCATCGAATCCGCTAAGAGTAACTTCAACGGTAACATCATCAAGTTTCTTGATACCAGCGATGTTTGGAACACCACCTTCGCCCATTGATTCATCTTGTGAACCGATTTCAGCGATAAATCTATCTTTTGCAACTACGTCTGGAGTAACATCGTTAGGTGACTCTCCAGCTGCTACATAAGCATCAATTGTGCCGTAAGCTGCAACTACTTCATTGAAGTAATCTTCAACTGTAGGAGTTTGGCCATTAGCAATATCAAATTGAGTTTCTGTAACTGCAGTAGTTAAGATCATTGTTTCTGTATCAACAGAAGCAAATCCCCATAAAGCCATACCAGCTGCTACTTTTTTACCTGCATCATCTGCTGCTTCCTCAGCTGGGAAACCTGCATAATCTGGGTAGTAAGCTGCATAGTTGTTATAGCAGTAATCTACGATTGCTTGAACGTCTTTTAACCACTCTTCATTAGTGATGTTCCACATAGCTTCTTGAACGTCAGCTGTGAAAGTATCAGCGTCAGTAGCTACATAGTCTGGACCTGCTGCAAAGATTTCATCATACATAGCTTTGTACTTGTCATAAACTTCTGAAGAAGTTTGAGTACGATAATCTTGCATACCAAGAATTGGAGCTGAGTACAATGATGATGAACCATCATATGAAGGATCTGAGAATGCGTAGTAAGTAAAGATGATGTCATCAGCTGTCATTACTTCACCGTCACTGAACATTACATCATCTCTGATTGTCCAAGTGTAAACAGTTTGGTCAGCAGCTTCATCATAGTTTACGTCAACATTTGCAATACCAGTGTAAAGGTAATCAGTTCCGTTGTAAGGAATAGTTTCACCTTCAATAGCGTTGTAAACGATACCACCGGTTCTGTCAGTTGTTAACAAACCAACTTGTGTTAAACCTTGTGCATCTTGATCGTAAGCAGTATCAGCGAAGAATGGGCTGAACTTAGCAGAAAATGCTGAGTAACCAGCTACAAGTGGAGTAGTTGAGATTGGTTCTGCTTCAACTTCCTCTTCGACAACAGCTTCCTCTGTAGTCTCTTCTGCAGTTTCTTCAGTTGTTTCTTCAGTTGTTTCTTCAGTTACAGTTGTTTCTTCTTTTGGATCTTCCTCTTTACCACAACCGGAGAATAATCCGACTGACATAACCAGGATAAGAACCAAACTAAGATACTTGAATAAATTTGTTTTCCTCATATCACCTTTTGTATGAACTTGGAAGTTATATACATACTTTCCTTTCTCTTTTTTTGCACTTGATTACTTTCATCTTGGATACCCAAAAAAAGATATCTTCGACAAAAGATAACTCTATGATGACTTCCACGAGCCTAGTATAGCGCCCCATCACAGTACCTATCCCCATAATGATATGGAAAAGCCTTGCCTCTCCCTAGCAAGCGTGCCAGACACAAGGACTTACATACATAGTATTATATCATTACATACGTGACATTTCCATAACTTTTTATTTAAAGCTATATAACTTAAAGCAGGTTATGGTTGATACGTATAAATAATATGTTGCAGACAATATATACTTTGAAAATCAAAATATATATTAAAAAGGAGACTGTTGCCACGCAACAATCTCCCCTTTGAGATTCATTAATTATTCAGCTAAATCAGCGCCTGAGAAGTCGATTGTACCAAGTACAGATCTATCCCAACCAACAACTTTATCAGATGCAAGCATAGTATCTGAGTAGTGGTATACAGGAATTACAGGCATATCGTTCATTAACATTTCTTGAGCTTCATATAAGAAGTCGAAGTGTTCTTGACCACGAGCTTGGATAGCATTTGCAAGAAGTGTATCATACTCGTCGTTGTAGTAGTTAGGATCGTTGTATGCATTTTCTGAAGTAAAGATACTTAGAAGACCCATTGGATCCATAAAGTCTGTTAACCAACCACCACGAGAAACTTCGAAGTCGCCAACTTTACGAGTGTCTTGGAATACAGCCCACTCTTGGTTTTCAAGCTTAGCGCTGATACCAAGGTTGGTTTTCCACATTTCTTGAACAAGTTCAGCAACCAATTGGTGGCCTTCTGAAGTATTGTAAAGAAGTGTAAATTCTGGGAAACCTTCTCCACCTGGGAATCCAGCTGCAGCCAATAATTCTTGAGCTTCAGCTACTTTAGAGTCATCAGTTGCAACTCCATAAGTACCAGCAGTTTCGAAGAAGTCGTTGCCGTTAGCGTCTAAGAATCCTGGTGGCACGAAACCAGCAGCAGGAACTTGACCAGCACCAAGTGTTTCACAGATAAGGTCTCTATCAATAGCTAATGACAATGCACGACGAACGTTAGGATCAGCCCACATGTCAAGATCTAAGTTGAAGTTGTAGTAGTAAGTTCCAAGTAATGGGAATACGTAGAAGTTTGGATCTTCTGCGATAAGTCTTGGTACCTCAGCAGTTGGAACTGATGGGATAAAGTCTAATTCGCCATTGTTGAAAGCTTGGAATGCAGTTGACTCTTCATCGATAAATACAGCGTCGATACCGTCAAGCATAACAGCATCAGCGTTCCAGTATTCTGGGTTCTTAACAAGTGTTAAGCCTTCACCGATTGTGTATGATGTTAATACGAAAGGACCGTTAGATACTGTAAGTTCAGGATCTTTTGCCCAAGCGCCATCAGCTGCAGATTCAACAGCAGATTGTTTAACTGGCATGAAGTGGTAGAATGACAACAATGAAACGATGTAGTCAGTTGGAACTTCAAGTTCAATTACCAAAGTGTAATCATCAGATGCATAAACACCTACGTCATCAAGTGAGCCTTCGCCATAAGCAGCTGCAGCAGCACCTTTTACGTTAGTGTATTCCCAAATCCATGAGTACTCAGAAGCAGTAGCTGGATCCATTCCTCTTTTCCAAGCATAAACGAAATCGTTAGCTGTAAGAGGTGAACCATCAGACCAGTTTGATTCTCTCAATTTGAAAGTTACAGTTAAACCATCTTCAGATACTTCCCAAGATTCAGCGATACCTGGATATACGATACCAGATTTTTCTCTTGTCAAAGCTTCGAAAGTTTGGTTGATTACATCACCACCGTCGCTAGCACCGTTAAGTGTAGGGTCGATAGTTTTTGGGTCAGCACCAACATTCCACTTAAGGATTTTAGCAGCGGCTTCTGTAGTTTCTTCGGCTGCATCATTAGATCCTGTGTCCTCAGAACCTGTTTCCTCAGTAGTAGTGTCTTCTTTTGTAGTGTCCTCTTTTGTTTCACTTAAAGTAGTATCCTCTTTTGTTTCTTTTTCGTCAGAACCACATCCTGCGAATAAAGATACAGCCAAAGTTAATACTAAAAGTAATGATAATAGTTTCTTCATGTTTGACCTCCTTTTATCTTAATGAAGATTTATACTAATTGCTATAAGAATATAACAAGTAATATCGTGTAAAACTATATATGCAGACTCTTTGTTTCTTGTCTACAGGTTGTTGATTTCTTCGACGAAATGACAAGCCACAAAGTGACCTTCTTTCACTTCTCGAAGTTCAGGAGTCTTCTCATTGCAAAGCTCCTTACAGTACCGGCATCTTGAACTGAAACGACAGCCTTCAGTCGGATTAATTGGTGACTTAACATCACCTTCAAGGATAATTCTCTGGTCTTTATTAGCCCTTGGATCCGGAATCGGAATTGAAGACAATAAAGCTTTAGTATATGGATGATATGGATGTTCATATAGCTCATCACTGGTTGTAATTTCCATCATATGTCCTAGGTACATAACACCAATTCGGTCTGAAATGTGCTTAACCATAGATAAGTCATGGGCAATGAACAAGTATGTCAATCCTAGTTCTTCCTGTAAATCTTCAAGCATATTAACAACCTGAGCCTGAATAGATACGTCAAGAGCTGAAATCGGCTCATCACAGATGATAAGTTCAGGTTCAATAGCAAGAGATCTTGCTATACCGATTCTCTGTCTCTGTCCACCTGAAAACTCGTGTGGATAACGGCTGGCATGCTCTTTTTTTAGTCCAACCCGACGAAGAAGTTCAAAAATCCTCTCCTGTCTGGCCTGACCCTTGTAATCTGTATGAATATCAAGACCTTCACCGATAATATCAGCTACAGTCATTCTAGTGTTCAAAGATGCATAAGGATCTTGGAAAATCATCTGAATACGTTTACGATAAGGAAGCATTTCCCTTTCGCTTAGGTGGGTAATATCTTGTCCGTCAAAAATGACCTTACCGCCATTTGGTTCATAAAGTCTTACAATTGAACGTCCGGTAGTAGATTTACCACATCCTGATTCTCCAACAAGTCCAAAGGTTTCACCCTTTTTGATTTCAAAAGAAATACCATCGACAGCCTTAAGTACTTTTTTACGGTCTTTGAAGATAGAGTTCTTAACCGTAAAAAACTTCTGAAGATCTTGTATTTCCAATAATGGTCTATCACTCATTAATCTCTACTCCTTTTACGTAATTGCCAACTTCAGGTGCATCACCATGTAATAGCCAACAAGCAGATGTGTGTCCTGGACTCACTTCAAAGGTAGGAGCGAGTTCTTGTTTACATACTGTCATAGCATGTGGACATCTGGTTGAGAACGGACATCCTTTCGGTGGGTTCATCAAGTCTGGCGGTGAACCAGGAATAGGAACCAAGCGACCTTTTTCTTTACTGTCCATACGAGGAACAGATTCCAAAAGACCAACTGTATATGGGTGCTGAGGTGAGTGGAATATCTCGTCAACAGTACCCTTTTCCATAATCAAACCACCATACATAACAACCAGGTTAGTGCATGTCTCAGCGATAACACCAAGGTCATGGGTGATGATAATAATGGAAGTATCTATCTCTTTGGCCAAAGACTTCATAATATCAAGAATTTGTGCCTGAATGGTAACGTCAAGGGCTGTAGTCGGTTCATCAGCAATGAGAAGCTTAGGATCACAGGATAAGGCAGTAGCAATCATCGCTCTCTGTCTCATACCGCCTGAAAACTCATGAGGGAAAGAATTAATTCTGTTCTCCGGCTCAGGAATACCTACCATCTTCAACTTTTCGATGGCTATAGCAACAGCTTCTTTATGCGATACTTTCTTATGGCGACGGATAACCTCAACCATAAGGTTCTTTATTGAATAAACAGGGTTAAGGGATGTCATAGGATCTTGGAAGATCATGGATATCTCTTTACCACGTAAATCTGACATTTCTTTTTCCGAATTATCTGAGATTACTTTGCCATCAAATATAATCTCTCCATCCTTAATTCTACCCGGATGATCAACAAGGCCCATAATAGACATAGCTGTAACACTTTTACCGGATCCGGATTCTCCAACGATACCTAGGATATCACCTTTTTTCATTGAGAAAGTATTACCACGGACTGCTTGCACCTCCCCTAAGTGAGTATAAAAGGATGTACTTAAATTTTTAACTTCTAAAATATTCTTGCTCATGATTAATTCCTATCCTTTCCTCAAACGTGGATCCAGTGCATCTCTTAATCCATCACCTAAGAAGTTGAATGCCAACATTACAAGAGCAATTGTAAGCGCTGGGAAGAACAACTGGTAAGGATAAGTCAATAGACCTGATAATGCATTGTTAGCCAATGTACCCAATGATGCTTGAGGCGCAGAAACACCTAAACCGATAAAGCTTAAGAAAGCTTCTGTAAATACAGCTGAAGGAATCATCATTGTCATAGAAACGATAATCGGTCCCATGGCATTAGGAATCAAGTGTCTGAAAATAATCATATGTCTTGGAACACCAATAACTCTTGCAGCCAAAACAAACTCTTGATTCTTAAGAGAAAGCATTTGTCCACGAACAAGTCTAGCCATTGATACCCAGTAAACTGTAGATAAAGCAATGATAATATTGGAAAGTCCGTCATTATCTCTAAACCATACCATAATAAGGATAACATATAGGACCAGTGGAATTGAATTGATAACGTCAACGATTCTCATCATGATATTATCAACACGACCACCTTCATAACCAGCTACACTTCCATAGATAACACCAATAAAAAGGTTAACCATAGTTGCGATAAAAGCGATTAACAAGGAAATTCTAGTACCATACATGACTCTGGTCAGAATATCACGACCCAAGTCATCTGTTCCCATTGGGAAAGTTCTGTTTAAAACTTTGGTCATTTGGTCTGAACCCTGGTAATAAATCTCACCATCATATTCAATGGTGTAGTTGTAATCATAACCCATTTTGTTCTTAAGCAGGTTGTAGGAGAAGTCCAATACAACTTCATCTTCACCATACTTGTAAACATAAACCTTATTGATTAGGTCTCTTTGTTTCTTATCAAGCTCTAAACGCTCAATCATAACACCTTTGTCGCTAACCAAAAACATGTTATAGTCACTTGATAAATATAAATTCACATCTTCACTAACATTAAATACACGAAGTGTTGGTGGAAGACTCTTAAACTCATTCTGTTGGTCGGAATAAGTAAATGGTGTCAAGTTAGGTCCAACTGTTGCGAATAATACGATGAAGATGATTGCAACAACACCAAACATAGCCAACTTATTCTTTCTCAAACGTCTCCAGGCATCTTGCCAGTACGTTAAACTAGGACGTGATATTTCATCATCCTCAAAGTTGTTTTCTACAAATTGAAATCTACTGTCAGCCACTATTATTTCTCCTTCCCAAGTCTGATTCTAGGGTCGATCAAGCCATAAGCTACGTCAACTAGCAACACCATTACAATGTAAAACGCAGAATAGAACACGGTAATACCTAGCAATGTTGTATAGTCTCTGTTTGTTACAGATTCAACGAAATAACGGCCCATTCCTGGGATTGCGAAAATTCTCTCTATAACGAAGGAACCGGTCATAATGGCAGCAACCATTGGACCAATATAGGTTACAACAGGAATAAGTGCATTCTTTACAGCATGCTTGGCGATAACTTTGTATTCACGAATACCGTTAGCTCTTGCAGTTCTAATATAATCCTGTCTTAACACTTCCAACATACTTGATCTGGTTAATCTGGCAACGAAGGATAATGAATATCCCGACAAGGCCAGTATCGGTCCTATGTAGCCCAGAGGTGTATCAATACCAAAGGTAGGCAGCCACCCCAGCTGACCGGCAAAGAAATAAATAATCAGGGTTGCCATAACGAAACTTGGTACGGTTACACCTATAGTCGCCATGAACATAACAAAATAGTCAATAGGTTTGTTCTGCTTGAGGGCAGATATAATACCAACCGGAATACCCAGTACAACAATCAATATGGAGGCAAAACCACCAATTTTGGCTGATGCCGGGAAACCTGAAATCAACAGTTCATTAACAGTTGTTCCTATTTTTGAATATGATGGGCCAAGATCAAAGGTTACCAAACCTTTAAGATAATCGAAATATTGTTCATACAATGGCGCATCAAGATTGTATTTTTCATTTAAGGCTTTCATTATTTCATCAGGTACAGGTCTTTCACGAGTAAAAGGTCCTCCCGGAATTGAATGCATCATGAAGAATATCAACGTTGTGATAATCAAGAGTGTTATTAAGGATGACACAATCCTTTTAACATAATAACCGCTCATTTAATAACTCCTTTCAAGGTTAACTTGTTCTGTAAAGTCATAAGTCCTCTTACTCAAGGTTTGCCTCATGGTTTACGCCCGTGCACTGAATCTTCTATGATCATTAACTGAAAACCTTCATCAAAGTCCTAACATAAAATAAAATATATCTCAGTCATGGCTTCATTAATCGTCCTAATTAATCAAAATCAACCCCATTGTCAATCGATATATTTCTCTGCTATTCATTTAATACAGTTTTATCATAATATGAAACACCCAATCATAGTATTTGTTCAAGTACAAATTTAACCAGTAAGACATGAACCAGTTTCGGTTCATATACCCAAGATGTTCTCTCTGCAATAGAGGTATTACAATCCGACTCTCCCAATGGCAAAAAAATATATCCAACCCCGTCAACCATTGAGTTAACACAGACTCTCATATAATCAATTGCCGATTGATACTCGATTATTATATAATATTTTAAATTCATTGTAAAGCGTTTATGCCACAGGGACAGGTATTTTTATACAATATTCACCCATTTTCATGCATTCATTTTCGACTAAAACCCTTGATTTTAAAGGCCTTAGCTACTTTCATTCAAAATTGCAAGTTATTAAATATAAAGTTTCATTAATATTTAAACCAAGTTTATATTATAATTTTTAGTAATATTTTTGTTATATCCCGATAAACGTTTTTTTCAGGCGTACAAATATGTTTCTAGGACAATATTCTTGATGTCAAAATTGCAAGTTTGTAATAATTATGCAAGTTTTCCGTTAACTTTAAATACTTTATGAATCCACTTCTCAAAATAACTTCATTTAACCAACAAATTAATACATAAATCCTGCATATTATAAACAATTTTTTCTTTTCATTCGAATTAGCTTGTTATTGATTTCACAGAGTCTCCTAGTTATGACAATCACATCATCAGATTAACGCAGAGCCACCTTGCATCAATGGTTTGCGAACTTTTTTATCTATTAAAAAACACCTTTCCAGTATATCCAAAAAGGTGTTTTGCAACTTCTTTATATGAAATTATGAACGGTGAATCATTTTTGTTTCCAGGCTGTCAACTTCTTCTAATGACATGTATTCTTTCAATATCTCGAAAGCGAATTTCATTGCCACTCCTGCACCACGCCCAGTTATGATATTACCATCCTTCACAACGTCCTGATCAAGGAAATTAACATTTGCACATTCTTTTTCAAACCCAGGGTAACAGGTTGCCATCTTCCCTTCAAGAATTCCCACTTCAGAAAGCACTGTTGGTGCTGCACATATAGCTCCGATCAGTTTACCCTCTTCATAAACATCCTTAAGCAAATGGCACAATCCTTCATGTTTGGACAAATTAGCAGTTCCCGGCATGCCGCCTGGCAAAAGAAATAGGTCATACTCACTAAAATCTATAGAAAAAAACAACAAGTCACTTTTAACAACGATTCCATGAGCTCCCTCTACATATTCCATACCTGAAACCGAAACAATATCCAGTTCCATCCCGCCTCTGCGAAGCACATCAATTATACTAACCGCTTCTATCTCCTCAAAGCCGGTGGCTAAAAATATAGCAGCTTTACTCATAACATCCTCCTAGTATATAATTATATCTGTAATGTTCCGAATTAATTCCATTTTATCATTATATTTCTTCTTAGACAAGATATTATCATCAGAGCTTCAACAAAGAAAGGAGGATTCCACCCAATTGATATAATCATATGAGGTGGAAATTCCAATGGAAATAGAACGCAAGTATATTATAGAAGAAACTCCGGATTTTTTGGATAAATATCCCCATAAATCCATCAAACAAGCCTACGTCTCCACAGAACCTGTTATCCGTATTCGACAGCTTGGAAAAGATTTTATTTTGACCGTAAAAGGCAAAGGGCATATCGAACGTGAAGAATTCGAGTTAAATATTTCCCGCGAGGAATTCGATCATCTTTCCACAAAGACTGAGGGAATTCTTATCCATAAGACCAGGTATTATATTCCTTATGAGTCTTACACCATTGAGCTGGACATCTTTCATGATTACTTCCAAGGACTTATTCTTGCCGAAGTAGAGTTCGACTCACTAGATGAGGCCAAGACTTTCATCCCACCACACTGGTTCGCAACCGATGTATCAGAAAATCCCGACTACAAAAACTCAAGTTTAGCAAAAGGAAAGAGACCCTAGGGTCTCTTATTCATATCTCAAAGATTCTATTGGATCCAGGTCTGCTGCCCGCTTTGCCGGATAAACACCGAAAATCAAACCTAACATAAGGGATCCCATAAATGTAATAATAATGATTTTGAAATCAACCACCGGTGGAATCTTGATAACGGAAGAGATAACCCCGCCAGTAATCACGCCAAGTATAATTCCAATCAAGCCTGAAAATCCGGTCATCATAATGGACTCCGTTAAAAACTGCATAACGATATCTCTTTTCTTGGCGCCAATAGCCTTCCGAAGACCAATTTCCCTAATTCTTTCAGTCACCGAAACCAGCAATATATTGATAATACCTATACCGCCAACAACCAGTGTAATGATCGCTATAACCAGAAGTATTGAAGAAATGACATTGAGGACTGTCCCAACCTGCTGTTGAATGTCCTCCACACTGGCGGCATAATATACATCCTGGACATCATGGGTAAACTCAAGTAGACGAACCAGTTTTTCACCGGCATCTTTCAGGTTAACTCCATCTGCAACAGCTATCTGGATTTGATAAAAGTAATCATTGTAGTAAAATTCCTGAATGGTTGTAATAGGTGCATATATATCCACAGGCAGTTCCAGACCGGCCATCATTCCTGAAAACATATTGCCCTCGGTACTGACAACACCAACCACCTTAAACTTCATGATGTCATCCCAGTAATTATACAAACTGATTTCCTGGCCCAAAATATCTGTTGTCCCATAATACTCTAAAGCGTAGGTGTCAGGAACAATACAAACCCTTCTGGCACCATCAATATCCGAAGAGGACAAAAACCTTCCCTCTACCAATTCCAGTACTGAAAAGTCAGTGTATTGAGCTGTAGTTGCAGTTATGTTGGCATCCCTGGTCCCTTCTTCCAGTCTTATGTTGGAGGAAAAGGACTGAATGGCTGTTATGCTTTTTACTTCCGGCATCCCTTTAGAGACATTTTCCAAATCATCTAAGGTGAAAAACTCAGAAGGGTTATCACCATCACCGCCATAGGCCGCAAAAATCGTATTGGCACCTAACTTGTTAAACTCGGATACCATAAAAACTTTTGTAGCATTACTGATAGCCATAATCGCAACTACCGAGAATACCCCCATGATTATACCCAGCATGGTCAAAATAGAACGCAGCTTATTGGTGGTTAGGCTTAAATAGGCCTGTTTAAAATTCTCGCTAAAATGCATACTAGTTCCCTTCTTCCATATCACCCATATAATCATTGGTGATTTCTACTCTCATCCCCTCTTTTAAGGCAAGAGATGGATTGGAAACAACCAAATCACCTTCTTCAAGTCCGCTGATGATTTCCATTTCAAAATCCGAGGATATGCCGGTTTCAATGGTTCTCTCACGAATAATTCCATCTTCTACAACAAAAGCGATCCGGTTCCCTTCATTGTCTTCCCTAAACATATTAAAATTTCCGACAATAACATGGTTGGCAGTTTCTGTCATAATCTCACATTCAGCAGAATATCCAGGTTTTAAATACTCAGTTCCATGACTGATGTCCATTTTTATTTCAATACCGGTTGTCTGTCTGCCATTAATCACCAAGGAAGCAGCTACCGGTGCAATATAGGTCAGTTTCCCGGTAACCTCCTGGTCTTTACCTATTGCATCACCTGTAAACTTCACATCCTGACCAAGAACCATTTCCCGAATATCAAACTCTCTTACATTAGCGACAACCTCTAGCTTAGTCATATCCATAATCTGGAAGAGAGGACTTCCTGGAACAGTTGTATCACCAACCTCTAAATTCCTCATGGTAACAACGCCAGTCATCTCTGCCTTAGTGGAATCATGGATTTCCTGAATCTGTTTCTCAATTTTTCTTATGCTCATATCCATACTTTCCAGATTTTTCAGCTGAATCTGGACATCGTACTCCAAGGACTCCTTGGAAGCCGAATTGGAGGAATACAGTTGAGACAAGTCCGATTCGCTTCTTTCCATATTAAGCTTCGCTACATCCACTTGGGACTGGGCTTCATCGACAGCTTTTTCCAGACTTTCATACTCGGTCTTTGATATGATACCCTCATCATATAGGGCCTTATTTTTCTCCACATTCTCCAAGGCACCTGCCAGGTAGTTTTCAGCGCTGGCCACATTGATTTTAGCCAGTTCCAGAGCAACCTGGGCGCCTTTTGAGGAGGCTGTCGTCGATACATTTTGTATTTTTTCAAGAGTAAGGGCTTGAATCTCTCGATTTAGCTTTAGACTGGCAAGTTCATCTTCCAGGCCGGACAAATCGATGGTATATAGGACATCCCCTTCCCGGACCTCATCACCCACATCAACGGAAAGGCTGGTAACTTTAAGGCTGGAAACAGCGAACATGTCCTTTTTATGGACTTCCTGGACCAGGCCGTTTACCAAAACGCTGGAGCTTAAATCCCCAAGACCAACAACTTCAACAGCTACCGGTTGTCCCTTGCTTCCGCCAAAGACTCCTGATCCACTTTCTGTTTCCTCTTGACTTTTATATAAGTTAAGCAGAATCATAACCAATATGATTGTAATAATACCTGCTCCAATCAATACTTTTTTCATGTCTTTTTCCTTTCTGCAGGGTTAGGCCAACCCTGAAAATACTTTAGCCAAAACGACAGATCCAATCACAAGGGCCAAGGTAAAGCCATAGGATAGGGCCACCGTAATAATCGAAGCACGTTTAGACATGTTTGCAACTATTTGAAGTCCCTTAACTGCAAGAATCATTCCCCAAATATTAAAGACTTCAACGGTCGCAAGTATGGCATAAATAATTGAGCCTGACATGGATACCGGCAAAAGACTTGCCAGAGAAGTAACAGGCGTCGTTGATTCCATCCCCAACAAGGCTACGACAGCCATGACAATAAAACTTAATAAGCTAATCATATTAATATAGAGGCTCATCGATAAGAGGTGTGAAAATTTTGCATCACCATCTGCTATGGAGTTGGCTATGAGGTAATAGACGGCTGTAATAAGTGTGACAATAATAAAGGTAATCCCGGTTGCATATGAGGTATACTTCATAATAGGTATCTGGATAGCCAGAATCTCAGGTGTAAGTTCTGTGCCATATAAGGCGCTCTGCTCTTCCAAAGCTACTATCATCCCCGGTTCCAGTTGATCCCACATAAGGATATAATACAAGGCGGGCAGCAATAAGAGAATTACCATAGGAATCCAAATAGTAGGTTTTCGCCTAATCGCCTCAAAAGTTTCTCCTGGCTTAACGATTATTCCAACAACCCTGGTTAACGTATTCATTTTCTTTGGTTCAACACTTTCTAGATTTTCAAATTCACTCATCCTTGGCCTCCTAATGATTTATCTAAAGCTTTTTGTTTTTCTTCTAAAATAACCTTTGCACTTAAAGGTTCCGCAACCCTTGTGTCACTGACGAGATAACCATCTGCAAAGGTAACTATCCGTTTTGTGTGCTCGGCTATATCCGGTTCATGGGTTACGATCAAAACTGTTACCCCTTCTTCATTGAGCCGTTGAAACTGTTCCATGATTTCCTCAGATGTTACCGAATCCAGATTCCCAGTCGGTTCATCTGCCAAAATGATGGACGGTCGGTTTACCAAAGCCCTTGCAATGGCTACCCTTTGTTTTTGACCACCACTCATCTCATTGGGTTTGTGGTCCATTCTATCAGTCAAACCTACTCTTTCCAGGGCTTCAATAGCTCTTTGTTTCCGTTCCTTATGGTGAACTCCTGAATAAACCATAGGAAGTTCCACATTCTTAAGGGCAGAAATTCTCGGCAAGAGATTAAAGGACTGAAAGACAAAGCCAATCTTCTTGTTTCTAATTAAGGCAAGTTCATCATCATTCAAACCTTCAACATCCACCTGGTCCAAAGAATAACTTCCGCTGGTTGCCCTATCCAGACATCCAACTATATTCATCAGCGTTGATTTCCCCGAACCTGAAGGTCCCATGATGGAAACAAACTCTCCACGCTCGATAGTAAGATTAATTCTCTTTAAAGCCTCTACTGAAGCCTCGCCCTGTCCATATATTTTTCCTAAATCTTTTATTTCTAACATCATGACCCTCCATTAATCGGTATCATTACTTTAATTAGTTTAACTTTTTTCAGATAAAAATACTACACCGATTCCATTAAAAAGTCATTAGAATGTCTAAAACCATCATTTAGGCGCACCAAAAAGCCACAGCCAGACATGAGTTCCTGACTGTGACTTATATATTTACTTTAGATTAAATAAGGTATTTACTTATCATCCAATAAAACCTTGTGTAAAATACCGCCTGAAAGGTAGTATTCAATCTCGGCTTGAGAATCAATCCTGACTCTTACTTCAAAGGTTATGGTGTTTGAATCCTCATCCTTAGCTATGACACTTAAGACTTCATTAATCCCGAAACCTTCACGGAGTCCAGAAATTTCAAAGCTTTCCTTACCGGTCAAACCCAGGCTTTCAGCTCCCTGACCTTCCATAAACTCCAATGGGAGCACACCCATACCAACTAGATTGGACCGGTGTATACGCTCGTAACTTTTGGCGATGACAGCCTTAACACCCAGCAGATTGGTGCCCTTTGCGGCCCAGTCTCTGGATGATCCGGTACCATATTCTTTACCGGCAAGTACAATCAAAGGTACATCAGCTTCCTTATAAGCCATAGCTGCATCATAGACAGACTCGATCTTACCATTTAATTGATTTAGAGTATAACCGCCTTCCCTATCTGAAAGTTTATTTCTAATCCTGACATTGGCAAAGGTACCTCGCATCATAACCTCATGGTTACCTCTTCTGGAACCATATGAATTAAAATCTTTACCTTCCACTCCCATAGCCTTTAAATATAGACCAGCCGGACTGTTAGCCCCAATAGCACCTGCCGGTGATATATGGTCTGTGGTTATGGAATCCCCCAGGTAAAGGAGGGCCTTGGCAGCTTTAACCGTGTCTACTGATGTTTTCTTATGTAGGTCCTTAAAGAAATCAGGTTCCCTTATATAGGAAGAATCTCCTTCCCACTGATAGCAGTCACTGGCACCAGAATCAACTGCATTCCACTGATTATTACTGTCATAAACATTCTTATATTGACTGACAAAGATATCCTTAGTCACAACTTGGGCAATCATTTCCTGAATATCTGACTGACTGGGCCAAATATCCTTAAGATAAACCTCTTTCCCGTCTCCTGACAGACCAATGGGCTCATTTTCAAAGTCAATGGTAACACGACCAGCCAGAGCATAGGCGACAACCAAAATAGGTGATGCCAAATAATTGGCTTTAATATGAGGATGGATGCGTCCCTCAAAATTCCTGTTTCCACTTAGCACCGATGCAACTAAAAGATCATTGTCAAGAATGCCTTTCGTCACTTCTTCATTAAGGGGACCTGAGTTGCCAATACAGGTAGCACACCCATAACCGGCGATGTAGAAGCCAAGTTTTTCCAGACTCTCAAGAACATCCGCTTTTTTTAGGTACTCAGTAACTACCTGTGACCCTGGAGTTAAGGATGTTTTTACATAGGCTGGGGTCCTAAGACCTAAGTCAACAGCCTTTTTAGCAAGAAGTCCTGCTCCAAGCATAACAGAGGGATTGGATGTATTGGTACAGGAGGTTATTGCTGCAAGAACGACAGCTCCTGCAATCAAGTCTTCCTCTGTCTCATCTACTTTTACCTTACATCGTTTCGCTAATGCTTCCTGGTTCAATCCAAAACCACCGGATTCGACAGGACTTTGGGCCGCTTTAATAAAGGCTTCCTTCATGTCTGATAAAGGTATTTTATCCTGGGGACGTTTAGGGCCAGCAAGTGAGGCTTCAACTGTGGTTAAATCAAGTTCAACCACAGAAGTGTAGACATCAGGATTCTCCAAAGCACCATATAATCCCTGATGCTTCATATAAGCCTGGATAATCTTCAGTAGTTTTTCGTCCCTTCCGGTCATACCTAAATAATCGATGGTTGTATCATCTACAGGAAAATACCCCATAGTTGCACCGTATTCAGGAGCCATATTGGACACAGTTGCCCTGTCAGGCAAGGAAAGACCAACAACACCCGGACCAAAAAATTCGACGAATTTACCGACGACATTGTGTTGCCTAAGCAGGTTGGTAACCGTCAAAGCCAGGTCTGTTGATGTCACACCTTCCTTCAATTGTCCGGTCAGTTTAACCCCTACAACTTCGGGCAAGACAAGATAAACCGGTTGCCCCAGCATGCCGGCTTCTGCCTCAATACCGCCAACTCCCCAGCCAAGTACGCCGATACCGTTAATCATGGTGGTATGGGAATCCGTACCTACCAGTGTATCCGGATAGAGGAGCCCATCATCACTGGCTACCACTTTGGCTAAATACTCTAAATTCACCTGGTGAATAATACCGGTTGCCGGAGGAACAGCCCGAAAATTCTCAAAAGATTCCTGGGCCCATTTTAGGAACTTGTACCTTTCTCCGTTCCTCTCAAACTCCCGCTTGACATTATAATCGAGACTGGAAGCTTTACCATAGTCATCAACCATAACCGAGTGGTCTACGATTAAGTCAACCTGAACCCTGGGATTGATGACTTTAGGATCCTTACCTTTGGCTTTAACCGCCTCACGCATAGCAGCCAAATCAACGACCGCAGGTACTCCTGTAAAGTCCTGAAGGACAATTCTTCCAGGTACAAAAGGAACCTCCTCAGACTTACCCCCTTTTCCATAGGAAAGAAGACGGTCAATGTGAGCAGGTTCAATTAGGGTGCCGTCATAATTACGAAGGGCACCCTCAAGCAGAATCTTAATGGTTTTCGGAAGTCCCGATAAATCGTAGCCCTCCAGTTCAACCTTTTTTAAATCAATGATATGATAGTTCTCTCCGTCGATTTCAAGTACCGACAATAATTGCTCTTTATTCATAGACACCTCTTATCTTAGGTTTACACTGACAACCCCCTTCTTCTAAGAAGTGCTAATTCTCTAAAGGAGATCAACCGCTTGGCTTTTGTATCATACAACTGTAAAAAAGCAAGCTTCAGACTTTTTGTCAATGTAATGGTTTTAACATGCTTAAGTTCCTCAAAAGCTTGGTAACAAGCTTTTAGATGATAATTAGGGATTCTGGCATTAAGATGATGAATATGATGGTATCCTATATAACCACTTATCCATTCCAGCCATAAAGGTAACTGGTAGAAGGTTGACCCTTTCAGAGCCGCCGCCACACTATCGTATCCTTCTTCATTTTCCCAATAAACTTCTTCAAACTGATGCTGTACATAAAAGAGCCAGATACCGACTCCACCAGCTATAATCATTATGATAGACTGAACCAGGAAGAAATTCAAGAGTCCAAAAAGACTAGCATATACAAGAAATACCAAACCTATACCTGCATTGGTGATATGGTAACTCCTTCTTTCTTTTTGTTTGGAACCACGGCGTGGTACACGCTGAATAATCATAAACAGAAAGAAGGGTGCAATCCCAAATAAGAAAAATGGATTTCTAAAGAGTCTGTATAGACCTCTTACAAAAAGAGATTTTCCCTTGTATTCTTCTACTGTTAAGGTCCAAATATCACCTACACCTCTATGATCCAGGTTACCAACAGCACCATGATGAATACCATGGTCTTTTTTCCAGGGTTCATAAGGTGTAAAAGTAAAGACTCCAAGAAGATGACCAATTACTCTGTTCCCCTTCTTACTCGGTAAAAAGGAATCATGGGTACAATCATGAAAGAGTATAAAAGATCTGACCATAAAGAGCCCTGCCAGTGTAAGAACCGGCACCTGCAGATACCAGGCACTTCCTCTTTGCCCCAAATATGCAGCTCCTGTCAGCAGTATTAGATAAGGCAGAAACGTATTCATAAGTTGCAGGACTGCCCTGCCTGTATGAGGTGTTGCGTATATTTTTAATCGTTTATTCCATTGTGCTCTTGACATATGATACTCCTTATTAAGTCTTCAATAACTTTTTGATGTAGTTTCAATAACTACATGTAGTATATCGAAAATGATAATCATTGTCAAGACCTCTTGTCAATTATATTTGTAATAACAAATTTTGTCAAAAGTGTAAACATTTTCCTCCCTTATTGAGACTGGCTTTCATCCGTGCTATAATGATGGGGTAACATAGTCTATCTGTCCTATTATACTAGGGCAGGTCCACCACAACAGTTGGGATGATGCTTATGCAAAGAAAGATCGCCAGTGTTCTCACCATAACACTTCTACTATATTTATTCCTGCCACTTCAAAAACTGGAAGCAGCCGAAACAGCAGTCTCATATATTGCCACCGAGAATCAAACGGATTATATGGCTAATTATATAAGCGAAATCGAAGCAAAACTCAGTACATTTGACAGAGAAGCTGCTTATGATATAGCACTGACAGCTTATGATTCATGGACTGACAGGACACCCTCCATTGATAAACTCAAAATTTTGAATTATCTGGTTGAGCTGGAATATTATTACTGGATTCCTGATGCCCATACCCAGCACACCATTGAAATGTATGACCTGGCCAAAGAGGAAGCTTATGACGATTATCTCTTCAAGGCCATATATAATCTTTCCCTCATCAAATATATGGACTACGATAACCAAGGATCATATGACCTGCTCCAAGATATGGTCACTTATGGATATGAAGATGACAGTCAGGTCACTTTAATTAATTACCATTTGGGAATGTCCATGCTCCACAGTGATGTTTCAGAATTCGATAAAGCCTTGAATTCCATCCAGGAGGCCTTGCTTTTAATTGATGAAACCAACGCTTCAGATCTTCTGGGAGTTCCTAGAGCCTTTGAATTATATGATTACCAAGCCTATTACTATTTCCTTCAGGATGATTATATCCAGGCAATCGAAAGTCTGGAAACCTCATTAGAACTTATTGATCCAGATGACTACGAAACTTTATTTTCAGTAAAATACATGTTGGCAGACTATCATATTTATAATGACGACTATATTGAAGCTGACAAGCTTTTTAGAAATTTACGTCAGCTATACTCATTCACCGGTCCTTTATTCAAAGCATATTATACCGAAGAAAACCTCTCGTCACTGGAGGCAAATATAGCCTATTTTTCAGGAGATTTCGAGCACGCTGCTGACCTTTATGCAGACCTCTATATGCAAAAGCCGGACATGGAGGAAATGGATACAGCCTTGACTGCTAAGGAAAATTTGGTTAATTTCGAGGAATCCCTTTTCGAAGACAAACTAACCGTATACCAACAATTAGATGCCTCCCAGGAAGCAAATATCCGAATATTGACCAGGGCCATTATCATTATCAGCATCCTTGGAGCCATCGCCGTCATCGCCCTTCTGGCTCTTTTATGGCAAAGACGACGCCTCCACCTATTATCCATAACAGATCACTTAACCAAGTTAAACAACCGACATAAGATTATGGATACATTTGACAGAATCAAGCCTGGTGAGTACTGTATCGCCCTACTTGACCTGGACCACTTCAAAGAGATCAATGACACATACGGTCATATCTATGGAGATGTAGTCTTGGAAAAGGTCGCCCGCACAATAAAAAACTCCCTTCGACCCGAAGATTATGTCGGTCGTTATGGTGGTGAAGAGTTTATGATTATGATCAATACCAAGGATACAGATATTGCCAAGGACATCACTGAACGTGTCCTTCGTAACATCATTGATTTGGAGTGGGATTATCCCGAGCTTCATACAACAGCCTCAATCGGTCTGGTTTATTCTGCTACGATCATAGGCGATAAACTCCTTCATGCTGCAGATGAGCAGATGTACTTATCAAAGTCCAAAGGGCGCAACCAATATAATTTTAAGATTGTTACATAACCCACTAATTATTCTCATATATTCGACCCGAGATAACACTTCTATACCATTTAAAAACCGAATTAAAAAACCGACCATCAAAGGTAAACACCTAATGGTCGGTTTGTTTTTTTCTATTTTGCTGCTGCTAGTGCCGCTTCAAAATCCGGAAGTGTTGAAACTTCTTTGACGTATTCAACGTGCTTAACAAGTCCATCCGGACCAACAACTACTATACCTCTAGCCAGCAAACGAAGTTCTTCAATAGTAAATCCATACTGGTTACCAAAGTCCAAATCTTTATGATCAGATAATGTTTTAACTGCATCAATTCCCTCTGCTCCACAAAATCTTCCAAGGGCAAAAGGCAAGTCTACACTGATTGCATAAATAACTGTGTTTTCAAGGCCCGCGGCCTCTTCATTAAATTTCTTGGTTTGAGTCGCACATACTGATGTATCTATTGAAGGAGCAACACTGATAATTACTGTCTTTCCTTCAGCATCTGATAGCTTAACAGGACTAAGATTTACATCAAGAACTGTAAAATCAGGCGCTTTATCACCAACTTTAATAGCCTCGCCGTACAAGGTTACCGGATTACCGCCGCTTGTTACTTCATTGTTTCTTCCCATATCGAAACTCCTTTACTTCATATTAACAAATAATGATTATTAGTTGATAATATTATATCACAAATTACATATGGGTCAATCCTTAATTAATCCCAAGTCCAAATATTCAAAAAGTCCATAATATGCCATGACCAAAGTTTTGTCCATGTCTGGTAGTTTTCTGGGACTTTCAATAGCCTCTAAATAAGCCAAATAGATCCTCCGGCATATCACAGCATCTCTTGCGAAAGTCTTGAGGGTAGTGTATTTTTTCCTGATCTTTGCTATGGCCTTTTCCAGATAAACCAAAGCCTTTTCTTCATCTATATAGCCCTTGGACTGTCCAATTCGAAGTAGGAGGATAAGATTACACATATCATAAGCAAAAACCCCCTCAAGAGGCCACAAACTTTCATACTCCTTAAAAACATCAAACACTTTTCTTGTATAATGATGGCCATGGATAACAACTTCGCCAGTCCCCTCTTTGATCGCCTTAGGAAGTATACGGCACACCCCATAAAAACGATTGAGGATTTTTTCATCCTCGGGACCTTCCATAAGATCATTGATTTTCAAATAAAAGGATTGCTTGTCCTCTACAGCCATATCCTTTAGAAAATCAATGTATTGCTGCTTATATGTTCGAAAGACACTACTATCTATATCCAGGGTCGCGGGAATCAGATCACTGGTCCCCTTCTTATAAAATCCGGTCTCTGTCAATCGGTCAAGGTCAGGTCTTGGCCCAATATATGAAAGTCCACTTAGCAACCATCCCGTATCAATATGCATATACCTACCTCACTAAACCAAAAAAAGTTTTTTTACCAGGGTTACCAAAGACTTTAGCATAGGCTCCCTTTGCCAGCAGCCGTATCTCTTTGGGACTTAAACCATCCAAATCAAGCCAGTCAGGATATGCAGCTTCCTTACCTATATAGGATTCAATGACTTTCAAGTAAAACTGGATGTCTGTATTCTGACCATAAGCTTCCATAAATTTATAACATTCACCTTCTGCCAAAGCATATTCCATTCTGCACATGGTCTGGAAAATCTTGATTTTGTCCTTGATGTAAGCTTTGGCTTCTTCCCATTCCCGTCCCTCAAGCTCTTTTGAAGAACAGGGAAAGTGGTCAGAACAAACTTCCTTCCACAAAAAATCCTTGTGGTCCATTATTGGATATTTTTCTCTGATAACCTGCCATACTTCATCCGTCAGCTCATAGTGTTCATTAAAAAATGAAAGATAGCGCTTTTCAAAATCCTCTTCCTCAACAAAAGACATACAGTTAAAGAGATTTATCCACATGTGAGGCTTTAATCGTTTATTACTGTGGTACAAGTCATGCAATTCCCTTAAATAGTGACCATCAGAATCACCAGAAACACTTAAGCTGGTTTTTTCCCCACTAAAAGAGTGAATTCCCTGTCTATAGGCCTCATTAACCCTTGTAAACTCGTCTATATCCTTGTCTTGATCCAAAGCTCGAATACGCTTGGCGTAGACACTCTTAAGGGTTTTCAAGTCCGTATTTTGCTCTAAACCCAATATATGCCACCACATTAGATCAACTCCTTAAAGGTGTCAAATAAGTCCATCAAACGCTCTTTTCCTTTTGTCACCTGGATTTTATTGCTGCCTTGCATAGCCTCCCTAAAGAAGGAGAGGGCATTGTATATACCTTCTTTATCTTTTTCCCCTGCTATATTGTACAATTTTTCAGCCTTGGATAAGAGATAAAGATTTTCTTCATTTTCATAAGGATGAACTTTTAGATCACCTAACTTGCTTAAGCAGGCTTCAATTTCTTCTTCACTAAGGGCGTTGTTATTTAGAAGAATCGCCCGCTTTATTTCCTTGGTTTTATGATTCTGGGTCAAGACTTCCAAAATACCGTTCCTATCAAAGGTAAAACGGACACTTGTCATAGAATCCTTTTCTGAACCTGAATCGATCCCGTGTACAATTTCCCCTAAAAAAACATTTTCTTCAGGATTAGGGTGCTCTCCCTGATAGATTTTAATGCGAAGTTCTTTTTGTTCCTCGTCAATAGCCACATATTGGTGGGTTCTGGAAATTGGTACCGTCATATTTCTTTCAATAATAGGATCCAGCTTTTTATGATATCTACCATCGGATCCTAGTACCATAGTCTCTGTTCCGAGTGTATAAGGACACACATCTGTCATGACCATATCTTTTAGCTCTACATTTTGCTCACGAAGAGCTGCATAAACAGCCGCGCCTTTGGCCACCACCTCGTCTGGATTTAAATAGGACAAGGGAACTCTACCAAAGAGTCTGGCAATCTGGTGCTGAACAAGGGGCATTTTAGTGGAACCACCCACCAAAATAACTTCTTCTACATCCATGGGGTCAAGTCCTGCATCTATCAAAGCCCGTCTTACAGGTTCCTTTAGTCTGGCAAGGACCGGTAAACAAGCCTCTTCAAATTCTTCTTTTGTCAGCTGTACATCCAGAATCATACCGGAAAGGGTTATAGGAACATTAATAAATTCAGAGTGGTCAAACTCACGCTTTATATGCTCTGCCATATACTTAAGTTTATTGGTATTTAGAGAATCCAGTCTTTCAATATTAATACCATACTTATTACAGATAAATTCCATAATAGCATAATCAAAATCTTCTCCACCCAGATAGTTATCTCCTGCAACAGCCTTAACTTCAATCACCGAATCATAGATATCCAGAATAGAAACATCAAAAGTACCGCCCCCTAAGTCCACAATCCCTATCATCCGCTCCCGTTCCACTTCATGCAGGTGATAGGCCAGGGCAGCCGCCGTTGGCTCATTAACAATCCCCAAGGTATTAAGACCAGCTATTCTGGCAGCCTCTAAAGTCGCCTTCCTCTGCAGATCCGTAAAATATGCCGGTACACTAATGACAACCTGGTCAATGGCTTCCTCCAACTTTAATCTTGCATCATCTACGATATTCTTAAGAACAATGGCAGACAACTCTATAGGGGTTAATTGAACCGAATTTGACTGATAGACCTTTTTTGTCCCCATATTTCTCTTAAAGGCTGCAAAAGTATTATCAGGGTCTACAATAAAGCGCTCCTTGGCTGTTTTACCAACAACCATTTCGCCTTTTTCCAGCAAGCTGACTACACTTGGTGTTAAGTTTTCATTAAATCTATTGGGAATGATTTTCATCAGACCATCATTATATATGGCAACCAAACTATTGGTTGTACCTAAGTCAATTCCTATAATCATGCAAGCTCTCCATATTATTATTCATCCACTCTCTTTTTTATGACGGATAAGGGGCCACCTTACCAAGATAAAACCACCGGTTTTATTCCAATATTGTACCATGAAAACCTAAATCTTTTAAGTCCAAACACAAAAACACTTAAGTATGCTATCAAAATATGATATAATTTTTGTATTACGAACCTATGAGGATCAGGCAATGGTCATGAATCATTGATTGGGAGGTCAGCCTATGAAAACAATTGCTTATTACATTACAGACAGTGGCTTTGGTCACTTAACCAGAAGTACTGCTATCATCGAGTATATCCTTGAGAACAGTGACTATTATATTCTTATCGTTTGCAACAAAAACCAAAACGATCACGCCAAGATTGGCTTGCGTCAATACGAAGAACGTCTTATCTTTATTGATGTTGATACCGATGCCAATTCAGCTTTTATCGAGAACTCTCTCAAAGTCAATGTAGAAGAAACCGAAAACAACATCAACCAATTCATGCGTTTGCTCAATCAGAACGTTACCAACCAATATAATCTCCTTAAAGCTATGGATATTGCCATGGTCATTACAGATATCAGTATCATGGGTATTATGGTTGCCAAGAAACTTGGAGTTAAGGTTGTGGGCATCTCCAACTACACCTGGTACAACAGATTCAAAACCATGGGTATCAGCGAAGAGATTATTAACGTTTATAAAAAATGGTATAACAAACTTGATCTCTTATACAGGTTTGAGCTCTCTGACGAAATGGAAGGTATTACCTGTCCTACAGAAGATGTTGGTCTGGTTTGTAGACGGGTTAATGAAATGGCAGCCGGTGACCTGAAGAAAACTTATTGGCCAGCCGTTTACATGAGTGTTGGCCAGGTTGAAAAGAAGGAAGAGAACTTTAATGTACACTTCCCATCAGGTAATATTTTTGCAACTGGTAATATCAAGGTTGATGGTAACGTTCACCTGGTAAAACTGCCACCAAGAGTTTCCCATACCCAGGACTATATAGCAGCCTCCTCTTTTGCACTTATTAAAGGTGGTTGGTCCTCTGTTGCTGAATGCCTTATTCTGGATGTTCCTTTCGGAATCCTGGTTCAGGATGATACCGAAGACGAAGAATTGGTAAACAAGCTCTTCGACAAAGGATATGCTTTCCAAATAACCGAAGACGAATTAAGAGACTTCCAGATTCAGGACCTTAACATCAAATCTAGATCCTGTGTCAGACCCCAGTATGAAGACGATGCCAAGAATATCGCCCTTAAGATGCTGGCTCAGGCAGAAGCTCCTCTTCCTGCCAAATAAAAAAACATGATACATATATGATCTTATATGATTAAAGCTCCCGGATTCATTACCTCATACTGGTATTGAACTCCGGGCTTTTTATTGGCAAAATCTTAAAAACTTTATTAAAAACAATTAAATGATTATATAAAAGCCGCATTTTCTCCTAAAAATATGGTATGATGCTTTCAACACAAAAACAGACACATATGAGACTGGATATTCCAGGTAATATAGAGGAGTTGATCACATGAACCAAACCAACAAGAATAGATTTATCATGATCGCTGTTTTCATAGCAGTCCTGACATTTTCCACAGTAGTCATGCCCGCCCTGCTTAACAGCAATGTCAAAGACGTGGATTACGGAACCTTCCTTTCCATGTTGGAAAACGGAGAAATCGGTACTGTCCAAATTGACAGTTCCTATGTATACTACACCGATAATACATCCCAGGAGGCTGCCTATCGTACACCAAGCTTTGAGGATCCTGAATTAGTCAACCGTCTTCACCAGGCTGGTGTTGAATTTGCATCTATTCCTACAACAGAGATTCCACCGATTATAAGTTTCTTACTTTCATGGGTACTGCCCTTTGGACTACTCTTCCTATTCTATCGCTACATCGGTAAGAAATTAATGGGTTCCATGGGCCAAGGCGGCATGGGCTCCAATCCAATGTCCTTTGGAAAAAGTAATCCAAAAGTTTACGATGGCTCAGATGCTGATGGCAACACAACAGGTATTAAGTTTGAAGATGTAGCTGGTGAAGATGAGGCAAAAGAAGCCTTAACCGAAATCGTCCATTACCTGCATGCACCTAAGAAATATGCTGAAATCGGTGCAACCATGCCAAAAGGTGCTCTACTGGTCGGACCTCCCGGTACCGGTAAAACCCTTTTAGCCAAAGCCGTAGCCGGAGAAGCCGGTGTTCCTTTCTTCTCCATATCAGGCTCTGAATTCGTAGAAATGTTTGTCGGTATGGGTGCTTCAAAAGTTAGAGACTTATTTAAGAGGGCAAAAGAAAAGGCCCCCTGTATCATCTTTATTGATGAGATTGATACTATCGGTAAGAAACGTGATGCCAGAGGTTTTGGCGGTGGAAACGATGAACGTGAGCAAACCTTAAACCAATTATTATCTGAAATGGATGGTTTTGACGGAACAAGTGGTATTATTATCCTTGGTGCCACCAATCGTCCGGAAACCCTGGATCCTGCCTTACTTAGACCGGGACGTTTTGACAGACGTGTTCCTGTTGAACTTCCAGATTTAAAAGGCCGTGAAGAAATCCTTAAGGTTCACGCCAAGAAAATCAAGTTGTCTGACGCAGTTGATTTTAACCGTATAGCCAGAATGGCTTCCGGTGCATCAGGTGCAGAACTTGCCAACATGATCAATGAAAGTGCTCTAAGAGCCGTCAAGCTTGGACGCAAGGTCGTGCTTCAGGAAGACCTTGAAGAAAGTATAGAAACGGTTATTGCCGGTTATCAAAAGAAGAATAAGATTCTTTCCAATAAAGAAAAATTGATTGTTGCCTATCACGAAATTGGCCACGCTCTAGTAGCAGCCCTTCAAACCCACACTGCCCCTGTCACCAAGATTACCATTATCCCAAGAACATCGGGTGCTCTTGGTTACACCATGCAGGTGGAGGAAGATGAAAAGAACCTTCAATCCAAAACAGAAATGGAAAACAAATTGGCCGTCTTTACAGGTGGTCGAGTTGCTGAAGAATTGATTTTTGATTCTGTAACAACCGGTGCCTCCAACGACATCGAAAGGGCAACTAAAATTGCCAGAGCCATGATTACCCGTTTTGGTATGAATGAAGAATTCGGAATGGTAGCCTTCGAAACAGTAGACAATCCATATCTTGGTGCTGACACAAGCCTGGCTTGTTCACCGGAAACATCAGCCAAGATTGACAAGCTGGTTGTTGAACTGGTCCAAAAGCAGTACAGCAAGGCCAAAGCTTTACTCGAAGAAAACATGGATAAACTTCACGAACTGGCTAAGTTCCTTTACGAAAAAGAAACCATCACCGGAGAAGAATTCATGGACATCCTGGAAGGCAACTACTCAGGCACAAAAACTCCAGATGTAGCCGCTTCCTCATCCACCGAAGAAGAGGCCCCCATAAACCCAGGAAAAATCCAGGGCCCAACCTTCGCATAAGCAGTAATAACTCAAATCTCAAAGCTATAACCCACCTACAAAAAGGAGCTTTGCCCAGCAATCCACATTGCCCACGGAAAGCTCCTTTTCACATGCTTTTCAAACTTCTCTATTCTACACTTCTCTCTTTCACAACCCATACAAGGTTATATTGAACCACATGCCGATATCCCACCGAAACAAGCCCACCTGGATGTTACATATCTCTTTCTCATTCAGTTCAGCCGAAATAAGGAGTTAGTTGCTATGCCCGGCTTCACGAAGTGCGCAAGGGCAGAGTGACTAACTCCTTATTTCAACTGACCTTCTATGCACAAAGAGACCTATGCAACAAACTAACCAATCAGGGACATCAAAAGCTCCATATCAAAACTCTCTTCAATCCTCTTAGCCAAAAGATCATATGACTCTTCCTTAATCCTAGAGGTATCCACCTTATCCTGTAAGGGCAGACCATTATAGGCTCTTACATCATTCAACCACAAGTGGCGATAGGCATCATTATGAAAGAGATTATGTAGATAGGTCCCTATAACATTTCCTTCTTTACTGATAGCTCCATCCAACCTTCCATCATCTAACCGTATATAGGCCTCTGACTCATCCCCATAAGAGGTTTCTCCCAGGTGGATTTCATAACCCGCTACCTTTTGGTCACTTCCAAGACCTTGAAGGACCTGGCCGGATATCTGTCGAACATGTTTATCTTTTGCAAAAGCAGTCTCAATATTGAGAAGGCCAAGACCTTCAGCTTTTTGGACAGTATCGCTGTCTATGCCTATGGTATCTTCCAGGTTTTTTCCTAACACCTGGAAACCACCGCACAAGCCAACAACCCGACCTCCAGACTTGGCAAAATTGATAATCTTTTCATCAAGCCCTCTGGATTTTAAGATGTTGAGATCATCGATAGTAGATTTTGTTCCTGGTATAATAACAGCATGAGGTTTTCCAAACTCAGATCCATTCTTAACGATACGAAGAGAACAGTCTTTTTCAAAGATAAAGGGTTCTACATCTGTATTGTTGCTTACCCTATCCATATGAATAACTGCAATATCAAGAGGCACTTCGGTATCAAACTGATTGAGAAGCTGGGCACTTTGAGCGTCTTCAGTTTCCACATGTATATCTTGCATATAAGGGAGGACGCCAAGCACTGGAACGCCTGAGTACTCCTCAAACCATGTAAGCCCGTCTTCCAATAGGCGAATATCCCCACGAAACTTATTAAAGACAACACCCTTAATTCTGTGTCTATGTTCAAATACCAATTCGAGTGTGCCAATTAGGCTGGCAAAAGATCCACCTCTGTCAATATCTGTTACCAATATGACATCTACATCTGCAGCTTCAGCAATTCGCATATTGACAATTTCACGATCGTTCAAATTCACTTCAGCTGGTGAACCGGCACCTTCAATAACAACCACATCGTAATGTTCTTCTATGTACTTTAGGCTCTCCCTAACGGCTTCCATACCCTTATCAAGGGTGAACTTTTTTCCATATTCCATGCCTGAATAGGAACGGAAAACCTTACCATGAAGGACTACCTCACTTTTTGAGTCCATCCTTGGTTTCAAAAGTATAGGATTCATATGAACATTGGGAATCTCTTTGGCCGCTTCAGCCTGAACCCCCTGTGCCCGGCCGATCTCTAATCCGTCATAGGTAACATAGGAGTTGTTGGACATGTTCTGACTTTTAAAAGGTGCTACCTTGTAACCCTTGTTGGCCAATAATCTGCAGATCCCTGTTACGATATAGGATTTACCTGCATCTGAGCTTGTTCCTTGAATCATAATACCCTTCATTGTCTTACCTCTTTTCATTCAGTCTATTCGCTTAACTTGAGTTGTCTTTATATTGCTTGATGTCTATTTTTATGTCTACATAGAAACAGACCATCCAGGATGGCCTGTAAAAATACTCATATATCCTATGACTTAAATCGTCCACTGACCATGTACAATACCAACAAGATACCACATTCCGCCGGAATTTTCCATGACTAATGTAAGACTCTCCCAATCCATACCTTCATAGACAGGATTAAACATATCAAAATAGAACTCAACAAAGGAAGCTCCCGGATAGACGGTTCCGATATTATTGATCATATTCCCACCTGATAGGATAACATTCTGGCCTACATATGGAGCAGTCAGGAAATCCTGATCATAGATAAAAGTATTAAAATAATCTATCCCCGATAGGTTGATGGGCTCTCCACTACCGTCATATGTACCCCAATTGGTTAAGGGATAGGTAGCTAAAGAACTAACATCAGCAGATGTCAACACGATGTCCGATCCGGTATCTACATATTGATAAGGACTAACCCTAAGGCCTGATGCAGGATGAACATAAGCTGCCAGTCCCGCAAAATCTCCGACTTGCATAAGGGCAAGAACCTGACTTGCCTCAACCAGAAGACTTGCACCAGGACTTGGTCCTGACACCATCATTTCTTCAGATTCACTCAACTGATCCTCTAATTCAGTCACTTTTTCAGATAGGACTTCATTATCATCTGTCAGAGTCTGAATCGTAATCCCATGTTCACTGATGACCATCTCCTTCTCTTTCAGGTCTTCAAGGACCTGAGACAGCTCCTCTTTCTTCTCTTCAAGGCTTTCTTTACTGATATCCATATCCTCTGTCAAAGTCTCTATGGTCTGACGGGCTTTAGCCAGGTCTTCATTTAACTGATCGGAAAGACTGGTATCAGGTTGGTCCGGACTACAGGCAGTCATGAGAACCAAGAGTGCAAGGATCATATAGATGGATAAACTTCTATTTATAATATTAGGTTTATGTTTGATATTTTTCATGGTAACACCTCTCTTTTTATAATATAGGTCCCTCATATGTATATGTTACCACAAATTCTCTATTTGAGACAGATTTTCAACTACATTCACTTATATTATTCTCACCACCTCTTCATCAATACACAGCACTACTTGTCCGGCAAGCTGTTTTCCATCCATGTTTACAGAATTAAGATTAGACCACATTTCCTCAAATGCCATATAGACTTGATACTTTTTTCCAGAGTATTCTACTTCAAGACCACTTAATGAATCCGATGAATGAGCATTTGTATCTCCAAAACTTTTCACTTCAAGTTTTCGAACTTTAAATGCTTTGTCCGAGTTCAAGATCCATACCTTTGCTTGAATGCCTTGTCCATCTATAGTTTGGATACAATCAAGTCTTGTATGCTGTCCCAACTGATTATAATAATCTGAATGAATACTCTCACCCACATGTATAAAATCATAGTCAACAGGGATTAAATAACTAAGGACATTATTGTTCTTATACTGATATCCTTCAGATGTTTCAGACACAAGTCCTTCCTTAGAAAAGTGATAAAAGGATTTCATTTGAGTCTTACCTTCTCCCAGACAATAATCCATCTGAATCACTATATTCGGCTTGATAAAAAGCAATCGCCTTTCAATATACCAACCCTTTTTCATATAACCTAAATGTCCACCCTGAACATAATCATAGATTTTACTCGTTATAAAACGAGTGTTTACTGGAGTTGCAATTGATTCAACCCCCCAAACATCTTTCATCTGACAAAAAGGACTATCATCCAGAATAATAGTATTATGTCCTTTTGCACCCTTTAGCACATATCTTTCAGGACAATCTCTATAGGTGTATCGACCTGTATCAATGAGTAAGTCCCTTCCACCTGCTATTAATTGAAAATGTAATTTCTCCAAATGACCATGTCCACCGCCTAGATAGCCGCAGGAAAATCTAATGGCATTCGCCTCACAATCCAAGCCGGACCTCATAAAAAAGTTTCCACTGTCTATAAGGCCAAAACTATGAGATATATGAGGATTTTCTTCCAGTGCCTCATATAATTCATATCCCATTCTGCCAAAGGCCCATAGGTTACCAGCGTCCAGGTCACCCCCAAGATATTTGTATCTTCCATCTGAAAAAAGTATAGCAGAATAGATAAGAAGACCTTTAAGATTAAAACCATCACTATCTCCTTGTTTATATTGCTCTCTATTTGGTTTAACCCAATATAGATTCACTTCAGCCATTTTCTTTGTCAAATCCAGTAGTTTTAATGGAACAACTTTATTTGCTTCCCTTAGTTTTCGAATAACATCCATAGCATATCTTAATATTTCATTGTGATACATAGGTGATTGTTCCCAGTGCACACCGTCCGGAAATAACTGTAGTTGTAGTCCCTTAGTAATTCTATCCAAAGCTAAGTCCAGATCCTTGTCTCTTCCCAGAAAAAGACTGGCAATTGCCAGTCCCTGATTCTCAAGAAGTCCCCAGTTACTTATTTTACTAAAGGGCCTGTCCACATTCCTAATATAATCACAGTGTTCATGAAGAGATTTGCAGAAGGCATCCTTCACATCCCTTGGCATACTTTCACCATCTATAAGTTGCCAGCTCTCCAACCAATAATTCATCCTCAAACCAGCTTCTATACTTCGCCAGCAAATCCCCTTGTTCTCTTCAGTCACTGGAACACTTTCATACCATGACATAAAGTGATTTATCCAGGTCTGTCGATATATTTCAAGTCTTGTTAAGCGATAGGCCTTTCCCAGGTATATCAGAAATCGATGACGGTTTAAGGCATATGTCCATTCAGGATCATCTCCACCTTGATATTGCCAGTCAATCCGATCAGGGAAATGAACAATCTCATGGGTTTGTTCCATATCCCACTCCATATCAAAAACAAACTTTTGCTCAACAACAAGGTTGGCTGCTTCAATAATCCTATTAACATCAATTGGATATTTTTTCTTAAGTACTTTTATAAGCCATTGAAAATCCATCATTATTTAAGCCTCACATAATCATGTATGGGAAGTCCGGTTGCATAATCAAGCTGACGGGATTCCCCATCTTCTGTTTTCCTCTGTCTTGTCATCCCTGTATACTTCCAGCTTGCAGTTCTTGCATCTTTTCTCCATGGTCTTCGCTCCCAATAATAGCCTCTATATGGGTCTCTTGTCTCATTCATCCAATCAAGAAGTCTGTCATGGAGTTGATTCCTAATCTTCATAAAATCTATGTCCTCAATTAGGTTTACCTTTTCACCCGGATCTGTCTCCAGATCGTATAGTTCATCAGAGGATAGTAGACTAAGGGTTAACTTATAGCGTCCATCTGTTATCCCCCTCATTGGCTGGAAACCACCAAAACCATCATGATCAACCTCATAACGGGTAAACTCCATAAACACATGGTCCTGAATAGGAGTTTTGCCGTCTTTTAGAGCAGGCAATAGACTTTTCCCTTCTAGACCATTTGGAATTGAACATCCATGTATATCTAAAAGTGTGGGTACAATATCCACATGAGATACAACACCTGGATATACCGATTGTGGGCGTATAATACCAGTCCACTGTATCATAAGGGGTACATTGGCAATCTCATCATAAAAAGCAGGTCCCTTATCCTTGATTCCATGAGATCCCAAGCCTCCTCCATGATCGGATGTATAGAAAATACAAGGATTATCAAGATTGGTCTCAGCGGTTTCCAGTACCCGACCTATTTCACTATCAACAAAAGAGTTACAGCCCATGAGCCATCTAGCAGTGAAATCGATATCCCCGTCATTTTCTGCCCAAAGTTGGATATGTTCAGGAAAAGAGGTCATATCTATACCCACATTACCATATTGGGTATGAATCCGGTCTTTAAAAGGATCAAAATACTTGGCCGGCGCAAGAAAGGGATGATGTGGTTCGTCATAGGATACAACCAAAAGAAAGTCTTCATCCTTGTGTTTTCTAATAAATTCCACCGCTCTGTCACTGCATTGATGAGCAAATGTAAACTCAGCATCTATATCCTGATTTATAACAGTCTCTTCCTGTCGACTAAGATATCGATCCTCATCAGTCATCAAGTCTAAATAATTTCTCATATCAAACCAGTAGTCCTTATCCCAACCTTCAGGGCAAACACCATCACCAAAATAATCACCACCGTCCAGATGCCACTTACCGATATAGGCACAGTGAACACCTTTCTCACCTAATCGCTGGCCAATAGTTTTTGTCAAGGCATTTAGGGGTATTGAGTTGGCTATGCTTCCATTAGTATGAGGATAATATCCGGTGAAAAGACAAGATCTTGCCGGACCACAAACAGGTTGTGCGGTATAACATTTTTCAAACTTCATACCTTTTGCTCCAATACTGTCCAGGCTAGGTGTGTGCATGTCCAAGTCATCATTGTAGCAGGAAATCATATCTTTTCTCTGTGTATCCGTCATCATAAGAATGGTTTGCACAGGTCTTCTTTTAGGTCCACTATTATCTTGATTATTTATTGTATAAAGCGCCATTTTATATTCCTCCAATCTTCTTAAAGGCTGACACAGATTGTAATTGGCTTACCAGTAAAATATGAATCTTCAATATATAGGGCTGATCTTTGACTAAATAAGTCCTTGATTCTGTCGGTTATGATTTCACCATTTAAGGTGCCATACTGAATTCCAGCTTCTCTTCGGCAGGGATTTTCAATGGTTAAGGTGACAGGTGTATCCAAATAGGCAAACTCAACTTGAGTATGCTTGGCTTTCTTAGAGACACATGGATCAATTGAGAGTCCTTCAATTCTTGGTTTTATTCCACATACCCAATCATAGATCATTCTTAGAGCCATAGCCGTGGACCCTGTAAGGAAGCTTAATCCTCCCCGGTGATTGAATCCTGGAACCTGCTGCCAGCAATTGACCACAGCATAGGGTGGTGTCATCACCTTTTCAGAAGGGTGTTTTTCCTGGTCAAAAGGCAGCATATAACGAATCACCTCATGCAGATTGTCTCCTTTACCTGATACAGCAAGGGCTCGACCAAGAAAACCATGGGATCCTTGATTATATACATTACCGTTTTCCCACAATCCAAACGGCATATCTCCAGAACCTGACCGACCAACGTAATCAATAGGTATATCTCCCATAGGGGGATGATAAAGAGCATATCCCATATCTTTTTTTAAGTAGTTCATATTATGGAATACACTTTCCTGCTTTTTACTGTCTGCTACACCTGAAGCCACACTATACCAGTTTGCTGGTCCATACATACGTAATCTTCCATCAGGGTCCTTGTCGGAAAAGATCCAATATCCGCCATCAGTAAAAACTGAGTTATAGAATCCCTTATCATTAAAAGCCCCGTCGTTAATTGCTTTTATCATGTCATTGATACTAGTTCCATATTCTGAAATCCTCGTCCTCCACCTATTATAATTATCCTGGTCTTGTTTGAGAATCCGTTTGACTTCTTTGGACTTCCATAATTCCTTCATATAGGTCATAGCTATAATCAATTGATTAGAGACAGTAACCGACTCGCCTCTTCCTTTCAGACCTGCACGGTTAACAGAGTCCAACCAATCGCCTTCCCCAATGAGACAAAGTCCATGCTCACCACGACGCTCCAAATAATAGTCAAGACTCCGAAGGGCATGTTCCCCTACTGAGACACTTTCTTCCCAGTTTAGCCATGGAAGTTTTCTCTCAAGAAATTCAAAATCCTTTGTAAAACATAGATACTCATAAAGAAGTTCAATAACCCAACAGCCAGCATCCACATGCTTTCGCATATCATGACTACCCTTCCTGCCTTGGGCTGAAATCTGGCGTGGAAACCATCCGTTTGTCTCTTGGCAGCTAAAGAGAGTCTCAAGAATCTCTTTCGACCAGGCCGGATCCAAGGCTACCATAGATGTAAAGTCATTAGCAGCATCTCTTGATCCACGCATACCTGATGGCCATCCCCTATCGAGGGATGCTACCCAGTACATTTCTAGAGCCAGCCATTCATTGACAAAACGATCAAGTTCAGAGTCATGACTTTTAATATGCCTCTTTTTCATCCAGGAATTGAAGAAGCTACTAACTTTATCCTCTTCAACTTCGAATTGACCTTTATCCAGGTAAGCATTTTTAGCCTTCAAGGCTTGATATTCAGGCATAAGGCCACTCTCATCTTCTTCAACCATGCAAAAGACTTGCTTCAATGTATAGGATTCCCCTGGCTCAAGAGAAATTATTTTTCTAAGGGCATAGACAGGTGGATATCCATATATACTGGCCTCAGAATCAAAAGTTCCCCATCGAGCAGTATTTTTTCCAGCCATAGATAAATCCTTTTTATAAAGGCAAGCTGGTTTTTCATAAGTTCCTTGACCAAGAAAATTTTCATAACTAATATCAAAAGATTCAAAGTCTTCTTCATCTAGAATTAAAGCCGCTGTTCTTCTTTCTTCTTTTTTAGAATCCATATTTAAAAGTCTCGTAATAAAGGTGGGATGGGCTCCACGGCAAAGCGAAGATTTCAGATACCATTCTGGTCTATCCCATGGTGCTAACTGAGCCTTATTGATATAAGGTCTAAGCACTGGAGTCATAAAAACCTTCTGGGCTTTGCATGTTTCATTTCTAACCTTAACTTCCATGAGGACATCTCTTCCTGTAATCGGAACAATAAGTTGAGTTTGTACCCAAATACCTTTGTACTCATATTCATAAACAGCTTTTTCAGGGAAATAGTGAATGGATATATTATCAGGTTCAAAACCAGGTTTCTTTCCTAATAGATTAGGTCTGAAGTAGTTACTAACAGGTCCTTCCCACAGGCCTTTGACCTCTATCCACGTTAACCATGATGATACTTTTTGATATGGTTCCCGCTTAATCATCATCAATCCGCTAGGGGGTTGTTCTTGTATATAAACAGGGCCATATTGATCCACCTTTAGAAGTATATCTTGATTTTGATAGATGAACTCCCATGGTACCGGTGTATTCATAGTTTTTATCTGGTAACTTGCTGCTTTATTATCAATAAATTCGCCATATTGATTTTTCATCTTCTACCGTCCTTACATTAAAGAGTTCTAGAACTCTTCTTTTCACATAATTTACTACTTTTTTTCATAGTAATGGCTGCTTCCAAATAGAAGCAGCCATAAGAAGTTTACCCAGATTGTGTCTAGTTATTTAGAAATCGCTCGTAAGCCGCCTGATTAATCTCGATGGCTCTTTGGATACCACGATTTTTTAATTCTTCTACGAACATGTCATATTCAGTTTCAAAATCGCCTGCACCAAGTACCCACTTTTGAACATTCTCATCAACATAAGAATCGATGTTTGCCATTATACGTTGATACTCAGCTGCTTCATCTTCTGTGTATCTTAAGTTAAGACTGCCACTGATTGAAGGAACAGGATTATTAATGAATCCACCATTAGAATACATATCATAGGCTATATTGGCAATATCAGAAACTTGTGCTTTCTCGTAGGCAAAATCCTGAACCATACCGATTCTGTACTGTACCCCCATAGAACGAAGAGCAGAAAGCGGAGTTCCCTCAGCACCTGTTATTTTTTCTGTATAAACAACGTTTCCATCTACAAGATTATAAGAATTTCCCTCAATACCAAAGTTCATAAGATTATGTCCAACTTGGCCGAAGAAGAAATCAAAGAACTTAATAGCTGTAATAGGATCCTCACACTGTGTTGAAATTCCCCAACCCGGTATAATCGGGTAACGGTATGTCCTGTTTACAACATCTCCTTTTTGGTTAGCAACAGGCATCATTGGTACTAATTCGAAGCCTTCAATTTCACTTTCCAATTTACTATTGTAATTAGAAGTTGAACCAACCCAGTCATGTGTCATTCCACCAAGGTTACCACCTAAAAGAGTATCTCTTGCCTTACCACCTCTGGTAAAGATTTCAGGATCAATAAGTCCATCCGCATACCACTGGGAAGCCTCACGAATACCATATGCAAATTCTTCTTCTAAGGGACCAAATGTGATTTTTGAATCTCTGGCATACCAATCAGTGGATGCATCCCACATATATAAAACATTATCGAAAAACCATGTAGTATCCCTGTCAAAATATGGTACTTCATCTGCAAGGCCATTTCCATTGGGGTCTCCTTCTTTGAAAGCTGTCAATACTTCCTGAAGTTGATCTAATGTTTCAGGAACTTCCAAATCCAATTTATCCAACCAGTCTTTACGAATCCAATAGACCTGGGAAACAGGGAAATTATCAAACTTAGGAATGAAATAAATATTTCCATCCAGAGCTGTCGCACCTTTTCTATAATCAGGATTAGATTCAAAGAAAGCCTTGATATTTGGTGCATATTCATCAATCAAGTCATTAAGGGGAATCAAACCACCATCTTGACCTAATTTTTCCAATTCAGCAATATCTTTGTATGAAATGATATCTGCTAAATCACCTGATGAAAGCATCATATTATAGGCAGTTTCTTCCTCTGTTGTTGATAAGGAAACCAAGCCTTCCAACTTTACATTTGTTTCTTTTTCAATCTCTTTCCAGACTTCCCATTCCGAATCAAATGGCATACCGGCGAATACATTGAAGAAGGTGAAGGTTACAGGTTCATCTGATACTTTACCACTTACTTCTTCATTTGCTGCATCACTTGTTGTTTCTTTACTTGTTTCTGTGTCCTCTTTCGCTGTGTCATCACTTGTTGCTGTGTCATTGTCTTCTACTTTCTCTGATGTTGAAGAACCAGCTTGATCCCCACCATTGTTTCCACACCCCGCAAACACCATGCTGCTAAGGGCTAGAATAAGTACAATAGCTAAAACTTTTTTCATGATAATACCTCCTAGATTTGATAGTTATTATACATCAATACAGCATAAGCTGCATTAATTACTCCTTGACTGCACCAATCATGGCACCTTTCTTAAAATACTTTTGTATGAAAGGATATGCCAGTATCATTGGTACAACTGCTACTACAATAACTGCATAAATAACAGTCAGTGGTGATGACATGGAATTAGCTGTTATAATTGAAGCTTCTACCTCATTGGCACTTCGATCTACAATTAATTTTTTTAACAAGACCTGTAAAGGCATTTTACTGTCGTCCCTAAGCATATTCATAGCCCAGAAAAATCCATTCCACCTATGTACGGCATAAAACATGGAAATCGTAATAAGTGCCGGCTTTGATAAAGGCAAATACACCTTTAGGAATATCTTGAAATTATTAGCTCCGTCCATATAAGCGGCTTCTTCCAAGGATTTAGGTACACTTTCAAAGAAAGACCTTAGAATAATCAGGTTATAGGCATTTATGGCAAAAGCAATTAGTATACCTGACCTAGTATTTAATAAGCCTAATTCTTTAATATTCAGGTAAGTTGGAATAATTCCGGCATTAAACCATAAGGTGAAGACAACGAAAAAAGTAAAAAACTTTCTAAACATAAATCTGTCTTTTGATAATGCATACGCCCCCAAGGAAGTTAAAACCATGTTGACACCAACTCCAAATATGGTATAGAACAAGGTATTCCCGTAAGCCACAAAAAAACCGGGTATATCAAATGCTTTCTTATAGGACTCCAGGTTAAAACCAACAGGCCACCATACAACGCTTCCGTTATCTACAAAAAATGGTTTTGATACAGATGATATCAATATATAAAAGAGGGGATAAAGAACAATTAATGTAATCAAGAGACCAATTACAAAGGCAAGAACCTCAAAGGCTCGATCTCCAAGACTCATCTTAACCTTAATCTTCTTATTTTCAATTCTTTTGCTTTCTGTCATGTAGTCCTCCTACCATAAACTGCTTTCTGACATTTTTTTGCTTAACTGGTTGGATATTACTACCAAAAGCAATGCAACCAAGGCTTCAAAAAGTCCTGCTGCAGTTGCCATACCGAAGTTTTGATTCTGCAGACCTGTCCTATAGATATATGTTCCAAGAATATCCGATGTTTCGTAGGTAGCTGGTTGATAAATCAACAAGACCATTTCAAATCCCTGTTTTACAATCTTACCTATATTAAGAACAAACATAATCACTATAGTTGGCAAAATACTGGGAATCGTTATCTTGGTCAGCTGCTGCCACCTGTTTGCCCCATCAACTTTTGCCGCATTATACAATTCCTGGTCTATGCCTACTAGGGCTGCAATATAGACAATGGCGCTAAACCCTGTTTCCCTCCAAAGCACAATGGATGAAAATATACCACGAAAGTATTCAGGTTTCACTAAGAAGTACTGTTCAGAAAGCCCTAAACCTCTTAAAGCAATATTAATGATTCCTGTACTTGGTGCTAGAAAATTAACAGCTATACCTGCAACAACAACACTAGAAATAAAATAGGGAAGAAAAGTCACGGTCTGAAGGGTTTTTTTTACAAAACCATTTCTTATCTCATTAATCATCAAGGCCAATATGACTGGTGCAGGAAAACAAATAACAATTCGATAGAGACTTAACAACAAGGTGTTCTTAATGGTACGAAAAAAATCCGGACTTGATATAAAGTCAGCAAAATTTTTCATACCTATCCAATCACTGCCTTCAATACCTTTAAATAAGTTATAATCCTTAAAGGCCACCTGTAATCCCCACATCGGTCTATACATAAACAATACAAACCAGATCACAACAGGTAGGAACATAAGGTATAAATCCCAATCCCGTCGAAGACGTTTAATCAATATTTCCATTTACAAACCTCCAACTTACTCGGCTCACTGGATGCGAGCTTCTTGATGAGCCTATTATATGACCTGTAATTTCAAAAATAAATCTGCAATAATCTGCCATCTACAATATTCCATATCTAGGTATTCAAATTTCACCAATGCTTGTAAATTACGGCTTATAGGCAAGAAAAAAACAGAGTTCTATGTAGAAACTCTGTTTTAGTCATCAGATTATTGTTGATTCTTATTTACTTCTTTACTATAGCTGCCCGGACTCATACCAACGTATTTTTTGAAAACCCGAATAAATGAGTTGCTTGTATTAAATCCAACTTCTAGGGCAAGTTCTGAAATTTTCATCTGAGGATCCGTCTCCAACATGTGTTTGGCTACCTTGATCCTGTAGGAGTTCAAATAATCTTTAAAGTTCTGGCCTTCCTGCTTTTTAAACAAGGCGCTGCAATATTTTGCTGACATGTTCAAATCTTCTGCCATATCATTTAACATGATATCATCAGCATAGTTATCATGAACATACCTTTTCATTTGTTCATGGAGGATATCCTTGGTATGACTGTCTTCTTCTTTTCTTCGGTGCATAATCAAACCTATTATATCTGTGACCTTTTCATCCTGGCCATCCTCAAACCAAAGACCTTCCAAGGCTTCAATCAAGGGCATAATATCTCTCTTAAATACTTTATCCTCAATTTTCAACTCATTAATGATACGGAAAATTGTAGACTTTATTGCAACCATTAACTTTTTTCGTTCATCTTTAATCAACTTTCTGACCACCAGATTCTCATGGATAATGGCTTCAATTTCTTTAAAAACTTTCTCATCCCCCTGAACTGCCATATTAATAATCCTTGTTTCTACTGTCAGTGGATAATAAAGTTTCTGGTCAAAATCAATTTTTTCCATCATCTTTGGGGTTAGTATCAAATGCCTTCTCATAAGATAATGGTATTCCATAAGGTTTAAAGCTACTTTGAAGGATTTACTGATATCTGTAAGGTCATCAACCTTGTTTCCTAAGCCCACAAAATAATGAAGGTTATTTCCCTCTTCGACTATGTCAATCATATCCTTCATTTTCTTTTTGGCTTCATCCATAGAACTTTCGCTAAGAATAATACAGATCATCTGATTGTCAATTTTTATACCATGGGTTTTTAGATACTTATCTGCATAATCAATAACCTGATCTCTACCAGCTTGAAGCTGTCCATCAGAATTAAAGCTTTCCTTTTCTAATTTCAACTCAACTATTCCAACTATATAGGCAGCCTCTTTATCAAGACCAACATAGATTAAGTCCTTTTCTTTTACTTTATTTCCGTATAATAATTCTTTTAGCCAATAATCCCTCAATTGTTCGTCATGCTGGCTCATTCTTTCGAGAATATTCTTATTAGAAGTCTTTAAGCGTTCAGTCTCCTTGAGAATCAGCTTGAACTCATCCTTGGCCGGAGACAGTTCATCACTATCTGAAAAAAGTTGTATAAGGCTTAAAACCGGGCGATACAGGTATTTAGTTATCAGAGTAGCCAAACCGTAACTAATGATAATAAACAAGAGTGCGGGTAAGACAAGTATAAAAAGAAATGCTGTTCCTGACAACTTTGATTTTGCTTCCACATAGTAAATCTTCCAGTTTCCAAAGGTAATAGGCATACTGTAAACAATATGCTCTTTAAGTTTATAATAATTTCCACCATGATCAAGATCGAGTTCTTCCAATTGTGTTACCTCATAGACAGCCTCAAGACCCATTTCATCTAAGCCTTTTTCATGTATGAGAGCACCATCACGCCCCCATAATATCCAACTTCCTCTTAAGTGTTCAAATCGTTCGCCAATGGCTTTTTCAGGCAAAGTAAGATAAAAAATCAGATTTTCCTTATAAAAATTAGCACTGATAATATAATGGATATACCTAGTCCCATCTTTTTTTTGACTGATAACAATATCACTGGTATCAGCCCTTTCCAGTTTTTCAAGATTTTTTTCCATGGAATAAACATCATCAACAGTCATACCAAAATCAGAAAAATACTCAGTCTTGCTCATAGAAGAATTGGCAGTGACAATAGAACTCTCATAGCCTGACAGGGCTACTCCAACATAATAGTTCAGACCGCTGACTATCATCTGTTGTTGTGAGAGCAGTTTTTGAACCTGCTTCATAAAAAAATAATAATCTTCACCTTCTGATTCAGACCATAGATATGCCTCTTCGCTACCTCTTATTTTGCTAAGGTAACCAAACATAAAGGTGAGTTGGGTATCCAAGTCATGTTGAATAACGTTCATGTTCATACTTATATCATCACGTTGGTCATTATCATTATTCTGTATTACTTGATAATCAAAAAGCCCAAGGACTAGAGAAGACAGAGTCATCATAACGATAAAAAAGAAAATAAAAATCCTTCGATAGTAGGTACTGTGTTTCATTCAATCACCCCTGATATCTATCATTCTGATTCATTAGAAAGGGATCTCCGATAAGATCCAGGTGCCCCTTTAAGAGATGATCAAAAAATCTGCTCTTATCATTTGATGAGTCAAGGAACTCAGGTTCAAGCTGAAAAGGGTCCCTATCTAGATTATACAACAATCTCTCCTGCTTTGCTCCTGGCTCATTTCCATTGTTAATCACATAGACTTCCGTCTTGGTTCTTATTCCCCTCCAACCATGGGCTTTTGAAGACATTCCCTTCTCGTAAAAAGCTTTCACATGGCTTGGCATGCCCGGAATCATACTAATGAAGACATTGTCTTTCTCATCCAAACCAGGTTCTTGTATATGAGGCCATACACTATCACCTTCAACCGTATCTGGTATTGGACACTCCAAAGCATCCAAAAGAGTTGGCATTTGATCCATACTCGATACCAGCAAATCATTATTTTGTGGCTCTAAGTCAGGGTGCTTAATCATTAAGGGTATATTAATAGCCTCTTCATACCAGATATTCTTACCCATCAAGCCATGTGAACCTAGCATTTCACCATGATCTGAAGATAGAACTACCACAGTATTTTCCATAAGTCCACTTTTTCTTAGATAATCAATGATTCTACCAAAGTTCTCATCAATACCGGCTATAGCAGCGTAGTATTGTTTAACCTTTAGGAGATACTCTTGATCTTTTATTAAGTCATTCAGAACATTTTCCCTCAAACTCAAGTCCCCGACTTTTGCAAGATATCGATCCGGCACCTGATCTAATGGTGGATGAGGTGGGTTCCATGACAAGACCATATAAAAGGGCTTATCACGATCTGCTCCTTTCATATACTCAATAGCAATATCCGTTTCATGTTCAGGTGACCATTGATTCACATAAATTTTTTTCGGAGTGTCCTTCCAATAATGAGGTCGTAGATGATTGTCCATAGCTCCATAAGAATACCAGTAGTCAAAGCCCATTCTTCTCTCACCTGGCGGAGTAAAAGCATCCCATTCTAAGGCACCTGATTCCGGTTGATCATTAAAATTCAGTTCGCTGGCATCCAAGTGCCATTTACCTACATAAGCCGTTTGATAACCTTTGTCCTTTAGGACATGTGCCATCGAAGTTTCCTGGGGCTTCAACATAACCACCTCATCCAACCCTATCTTACAATTGGTCCACATTCCGCAGGAAAAAGGATACTTCCCTGTAAAAAGAGCCGCCCTGTGGGGAGAGCACAAGGGATAAGAGCTTATAGCATTATTGAAGCATATACTGCTTTTGGAAAAGGCATCTATATTAGGTGTTTCAACAGGTTCACCTTCTAATCCTATTGCGCTTTTTCTCCACTGGTCTGCAAAAATATAGAGTAAATTCTTTTTCATCAAACGATCCTCCAAGTTGAAAACAAAAAATAAGACTCAGTTTTGAGTCTATATGCCGTTCTATTGTGCAAATACATTTTAATCCTCTTAAATTAGTTAACTTTATTTACTTTGTCATCATAGCACACTTCAATTTTAGGGTCAATACATATCCCAGATATTCACTCAATGTATTGGCCCTATTCGACTAAAAATTCTTCACTTTCCCCATAAAGAGTATGGTTTCAGTTTCCTGATCATAGACAATGAAAAAGAAGGGTCTATTCGCAACAAATGATTTGGGGTCCTCAATTTCCAAAGCTTCCTCTTTAGTCACTTCCACTTCTGTAGCGGCAGCCCCTCTGCCTCCGATTTCATCAATCTCAAAGACTGCCTTATGGACAATATTGCTGATATAAAGGGGATCCTGGCCTTGGTATATACCACGAAAATCTGCAGTCTGGCTGTAAAAAGGCGCCATAAGTCCTAAGTTCTTTAAATCCTCAATTAAAAATAAAGGGCCTGATTCTATTTTGAATTTGGGGATTTCTATGGTCACATGACTTTCTTGCCTCAAACCATCCAATATATATTCCAGGCCTGCATGACCTTCTGAAAAGTCTGATATATACTGATCAATATCAATCCCCTCTTGGGGTAAGATAAAGACCATGCCGGTCGAATTACCTTCATAGGGTAAATATAGGGCTGTGATTTTATTGCTTTCGTAATAATCCACATCCTCTTTCATTCTCATGAAGTCTGTCTGAACCCTGTCACCATTATGATTGTAAAAATCCATTTTCTTAGTTGCCTTTTCTTTAAAAGGCGACTTCCACTGGCCATTAAAATAGATAGTATTGATTAAATACATAAAAGCACGGTCATCAATAGGACCTTCCAACATCTTCTCAATCCTGCCTTCTGTACTTTTCTCAATCCAGTCATTAATGGTCCTTACTGCTTGTCCATCTTCAAAATCGAGCTCATAAGAATAAGCATCAAAAACCTCAATAGTATCCATCAAGTATTGGTCTTTGGGCTTAAATCCCTGTCTGGTCCAAATAGAGTTGGATACTTCAAGCTGAATGTCCTCCTGATCCACCAAACTTTGTCTGGTGAATTTTTTTGCCCCCTTATACTCATCCTCTGACAGATCCAAGGTTCCAAGGACAACATCAAACTCAGCCTTGGTCTCACCTAAGGCACCCAAATAAGCCATTCCTAAAGCCTCTGAAATGGAATAGGGTGAAAAAACCAGGTTTTCTTCGCGACCTGTATTTAATTGTCCCAGCAATTGGAATTCAAAAGCCTGATCACCCTCTTTGACTGTATCACTAGGTTGAGGCTTGATTGTATTGGGGATATCCCTGGCTTCTTTTAAGGAATCATAGATTTCATCCCCTCCAGATTCAAGACACCCACTCATAAAAACTGTAACGAAACATATCATAAGTATTTTTTTCATTCTCCCTTACCTCCTAATATAGAGTTTATCAATAGGAGTTTAAGAAATAATGACAGAAAACACACACTAGCTTTAAAAAGGCTTTACGACTTTTTGCCTGTCAAAGTCTGAACCAGGCAAAAACCACACCAAGTTCTTGGACGGTAAAGAAAACCTACTTCCATATCTCAATACGATTCTTACCATTTTCTTTTGCCTGATATAAAGCCTTATCAGCAGCATCTGTTAAGGCGAAAAGGGATTCGACATCACGTCTTCCACTTGCTATACCAATACTCGCTGTAACACTTAAATAGATTGTCTCTGACTCCTTATAAAGAGTGATAGCTTTGCTCTGAAAGGCCATCAAAATCTGCTGAGCCAAGGCTTCCACATCACCCATATTCTGGACTTTGGTTAAGACAATAAACTCCTCACCACCATAACGGCCCAGAATATCTGAGGGACCAATACTTTCCCTAATACGGTCTACACTGGCAATCAAGACCTCATCGCCCACAAGATGACCATAGCGGTCATTGACCTGCTTAAAATCGTCTATATCAATCATAATGGTTCCAAGTATTTCTCCTTCAACCATTTGGTCGAGTAGCTTTTCTGCCAGGTCAAAGAAATACCTTCTGTTATAGGCATTAGTTAAGAAATCATGTCTGGCCTGGTAGATGACGTTACTCAAAAGCCGTTTATTATCAATCGTGACTGCAATCTGTGTTGCAAAATCCTCAATGGTCTCCTGCACATTCTCATTGACGATAACCGTCGACTGACTCCCCAGGGCAATGAAGCCAATAGGATGGTTCAGGTTAACCAAAGGGATAACATCTACATTTTCATCATTGATCCCATGAGCTGTAGCCAAGGCTAAGGTCCTTGTATAATCGGATGCCTCATGATGTTTAAGTTCATCATAAATACTGGTATAGACATCCTCTTCCAAAGAAAGGTGGCGTATTTCCTGCCCCTCTTTATCATAAATATCCATATGCTTTCTCTCACGGTCCAGCAGACCAATCATCCCCTGATCGTAGGAAGTAATGGAATGGAACATATCAAGAAGATAATCAAATACATCTTCAATTTCCTGGGCTGAGGATATCTTGACATGCATCTCATGTAGATTTTTAAGCAATAACCTTTTTTCCACTTCTACTCCACGCAAATACTCAACTGTATTCAACTTCTCAGAAAGAGCCAAGGAAAAAATGGAGATAAGACCTAGTATGGCAATCTTGGGGGACAGCTCAGTTACCATTGTATAAGGAATCATCTTAAGACCTGACAAAATATTCAAAGCGTTGGCACCAATAAAAAACTGCCATGCCAGGAGAAAGAGCACCTCGGCCCGGTTACTGATTTTTTGACTGACAATAGCAAGGGTAGCTATAACCAAAGTACACAAAGCATTAAACATAGCCAGGTAAACACTTTGACTGCTGGGTAGAATAAAGACAAGAAGTATGGATACCAGATGTATCCACATGGAAGCCAAATAGACTTTTCGCAGCCTGTTGACTCCCGGAACCTTCAAGAAATTCATAGTAAATCCAAGTAGGGACATGGAAACCAAATCAATAAATACCGGATTGGCTCTCAGATCCCATAAGCCACTATTGGGCCATAGGAACTGGAAGGCAAATCCATCCCAGGTTGCCTGGAGCATGGTATAGGATAGAATAAAGAGGGAAAAATAGACATATTTCATATCTTTAATGGATATTCCTAGAATCATATTATAGACCAGCATAATCAAAAGGGCTCCATAAAAGATACCATGGCCAAACATATCACCAGTCAACATATCCACCCAACCGGATTCGTGCCATAATTTTATTGGAAACTGGAGATAGGAATCTGTTTTGACATAAAAGAGAACCGATTCAACCTGGTCTCCCTTCAATTCAATATAATAGTTCCGGTGATTATAGTCCCGCTGGTCAAAAGACAAATTTCGTCCGTAATCCTTTTGGCTAAGAATGTTTTTGTCACCATCCAGCATATACACAGTAAAATAATCCAACTGTGGCTTTCCAATCTCAATAAGGTTTAATTCATCTTCATATCCCGATCTAAAACCCTCGATGACCGCTTCTTCCACATAGAACCAATAGGCAGAATCTGTAAGGGATCCAGCATAGTCTGTATCCCCATAAAGAAGAAAATCTATCTCACCTCTATGAAAGGCCTTAAAAAAAGTTTCCTCGTCATCACCTTTCATCTCATAAACCTTGAGACTGGTCTCTAATGACTCCCCTTCGGACCCTATTTGTGATGCTGATTGTATTGGTATTTGCAGAAGTCCAATAAGAGCTATTGCCAGCCAAAGAATCAGACTTGAAATTTTTAGTAATCGTTTCCCTTTATTCATCATAACTCCCATAAAAAAACTATAATATCTCACATCTTATGGATTTTATAGTCCAAAAGACCTAAGAATATTATAGCTTATTTTAGCGAAAGAGTCTCTAGTTATTTTTATGCAATATCTTTACTATTAGACAAAGGAAAACCGGCCTCTTCTAAGCAGTTCCTCAATATGATCCACCAAAAGCTCTTCTACCTTGTCTGAATTCACTTCTTTGGCAATCAATTCACAAACATTGTTACGAATAAAGAGTTCCTTGGCAACTGGTATAGACAGACTTTCAATAACTATCTCTCTACCGTTATAGCTGGCCTCTTTACCTTCCTTCTTGATCGATGCTACAATACGGTCTGCATGTTCATCTACGACACTTTCATAACCAAGTATCTTATTACTGAACTCCACTAATTTATTGACGTTTGTCATACTCCTACCTCCTTCTTTCCCTCCATAGGAATATGTTATCATAACGGTATTTTGAGTCAATATGTCCTTGGTCTTATGAAAAACACAATATCTAGTACATTAGGTGGAAACAATATTTAGTACATGCCTAACCAAGAATAAACTTTTTAAGCTTTCTGGGATTATAATTAGGATTCAACTTTTTCACCTGGTCTTCAATACAGATAAATGCTTCATCAGCTTTTAATCGACTTGCTTTTTCAAAGACTTCCTCATCCCAAAAATCTTCAACCAGGCAAAAGGTCGTCACTGGCCAACCATAAGGCTCCCCCTTACTTGAAATCTTATATTTCTGCCCACTGATGGTAATGAAGAAACCCATCTGTAGATTGGTAATAGCTCTATCCAGTTGAGACTTATTGCTTTTGTCTATGCCTAAATCACTTTTGATTTCATGAAGAGCAATATGGGGATTATTCTGAATCAGACCATAGACTTCCTTTTCTATTTGACTGACTTGACCCCCTTCGTACAATTCATCCATAGTAAAGCCTTTCCTTCGCAGTAGATAGAAATACGGATACCATTCTTTGGTTACCCAGCCACCTTTTTTGAAGAAAACCTTGCTGTAGGCAAAGTCCTTGTACTCACTAATTCCTCTCATCCGCCAATCCCATGGGTCTGTGTTAGAAATTCCTGTATGCTCTACAATCCCATCACCATAGTAGGCAGCCAGGGAAAATATACCTTCATCATTTCCCCCACCCATGGAAAACCCAGCAAACTTTAGGCCCCTGCAAAAATCATCGAATCCATCAATTCTTTCTATCTTGATCATACCTCTTGTTTCTCTCCTTAAAATTCTTTTAGTTTATTATAGTCAGAAACTTCTTTTTCATATTCAAAGGGGTAGCCCCTACGGTTCATATAAGCATCACTGGTTGTATCCACTACAACCCACCGTTCTTCTTCTGTAATATAAACTTCATTCCATGCATGGTAGACATCTGAATCCTTGGCGTATCCTTTTGCCATCTTAACAGGAATCCCCTGACTTCTTAGCATGGCAGCATAAAGAGCTGAATAATCATAGCAAATTCCGGTTTCCGTCCTGATGGTTTCATCATTATTAGGTACATAGGAAAAATCCAGCCCCTTGATCTTGTCATAATCATATTCAATGGTATCTATAACAAACTGATACAAGGCCTCATTAATGTCCTCCAGAGTAAGCTCCACTTCATCTATACCCTCTTCCTCGCGTTTCTTATCCATGGCCTGGTCAATCAACATACCTGCCAGTTCGATGGACTTGTCTTCAAAGGTCCATTGTATTTCAAGAATCGACTGAAGATAGACAATATTTTCCTCTTCCAGTTGAACATTATAGGTCTTGGTTTTTAGCTTTTTATACTTGGTTCCTGTGGTATTAATATAAAGACTCACCTTGTAATATCCATTGCCAAGTTGTAGGGGGTAATTGACATAGTTTACGTCATTAAAGACATTATATATATACTTGTCGTCATCCTTCTCAACAACAAGTTTTTTCTTTTTATCAGATGTGGAATTATAGAAAACACTCACGAGACCATAGGACGCATTCTCAAAACTGATATCATAGCCTGATGCATACTCAGCCTCAGGTAAAGAAGCATAGACTGACTCTTCCCCGCTACTTGTCTGATCAGTAACATACCGGTCATTGGCGTCTACCGTCTGTTGATTATATGAACACAAACCCAGGAAGAATCCCAGGCATGTTATTAAAGCATAAACTTTCATTGTGATTTCCTTCCTACCAAAACTAATTCACATTAATTTCTTCAGAATTCTCCCACTATAGCTCCTACTCATATTTTAGTCCTAGTCCAGCCAAGTGTCAAAAGAAAAAACAAACCCCTTTGCCAGTCCTGTGTCTGAATCAAAGGGGTTCTCAATGTCTTAATAATGTTTTTTAACCAGTTCAAGTATCTCTTCCATACTTAGGCCCAGTTCTTTATAATACTCCATATCCTTTTCCATCTTCTGATCGGCCAGCTCATCCCTCATACCGGCGATATCACCACGGCTCAGATCTGCAACAAAACAGCCTTTGCCTGCCATGGTATAGATGAAGCCGTGTCGCTCCAACTCTTCCCAGGCCTTTTTCACTGTGATAATACTGACTCTTAACTCCTTGGCAGCTGTCCGGATTGCTGGCAGAGAGTAATTACTGGGCAAATCACCCTTAATGATCTGTCCACTGATCTGCTCAAACAACTGCTGATATATGGGTTTATCCGATGTATTGGAAATGTTTATGTTCATTATAGGTCAACCTTCTCAAAACGTTTTATAGAAATCATATATGCAATCCATGACGCCAATAAGAAGAAGATAATTCCAACAATCAAGAGCAACCAGTGAGACAAAACAGTCGTTGGTGGAACCAAATGCATAAACATGTAAAGTCCATCTACTTTTAGGACAAGCACCTCTACTGCTCCTGCAAAAGCAACCGCCACCACGTTGGTAATAATAGCTGCCAAACCGTAGTTGTAACCGGTTTTATAATAGAGTGGGAACAAGGTGATATTCACCAGACCAAACATGACAAATACCAATCCAAAAAAAGCAACATTTGGTTTTAAGAAAATCATTGGAAAATCCGGGTAAATCTTAAAGTTAATCAAGGCATATACAAGTGCTATCATAACATGAATCAGCTCATATGTCATGAAGGCAATTATTTTTGATCCAACAATATCTTTCTTCCTGACAGGCATCATAATGGAGAACATCAAATCATTCTGGGCCTTAAATCCACCAAGAACATTTGGTACCATAATAAAGCAAAAATAAAGTAATACGATAAAATACAACCAGCCAGGTATCAGCATCAAAGCTCCTGTAAATACCGGTAATATGAAAAACCACGGATTAATGGCCAAACTTAAATCCTTATAGAGTAAATCCCGCATGTTGATCCTCCTTCTTAGCATAATAGATCATAATTTCCTCAAGTGACGGTGCTTCAAATTCAACACCTTCAACCGGTCTGAAGTCTTCTTTTTTGATAAGGCCTGTAAATCCAAAGGAATTGGTCTTGTAGGCTACCATTTCTTTTTCCAGGGACTTTGCTTTTTCCGTCGGTCCTTGAAGAAGATAGTACTTACCGATAAAATCATCTTTAGTTGCTGAATCAATGATTTTTCCATTATTGATATAGGTAATGAAATCAGCACATTTTTCCAAATCAGTCGTAATGTGAGTTGAAAAGAGTATGGACCTGGTTCCATCTTCAACCAACTCCTGGAAGAGTTCCAATAAACCGTCTCTGGCTACCGGGTCAAGCCCTGATGTCGGTTCATCCAAAATCAAGAGCTTGGCATCATGAGAAAGTGCTAAAGTCAAAGCATACTTGACCTTCATTCCTTCTGAAAGCTCAGCAATCTTTTTATCCGGATCCAGCTTAAACTTCTTCAAATAGGTTTCATAAACACTGTCATCCCACTTCTTATAGAACCGCTTAACAACCTTGGTTACCTGCTTGATCTTCTTCTTCATATAAAAGTCAGTACCACCGAAGGCATAACCAATGTCCTGCTTAAGCTGAATTTCGTTGTTGATGAAGGACTGACCCAAAACTTTGATGTCTCCACTTTCAACATGTATCATATCCAATATGGATTTTAATGTCGTCGTCTTACCGGCACCATTGCTGCCGATAAATCCCATTATATAGCCAAGTTCTAGACTGAAGTTAACATCCTTCAGTTGAAATTTTTCGTAGGACTTATGAAGTCCTTTTACTTCTAACGCATACATATTAAGATCCTTTCTATCCTTATCCTAAAACCGAATACCAAGTGATCCGATTTAGGATGGTGAATATACATCAGTGAAAACTCCACTGTGTATATTGTGCATACTGTGTATGTTCTATATGCACAGTATATTCTCCTTTTTTTCTTTTGTCAACATCTTTTTCAAAAAAAAATAAGAAGTCTGTACAATCAGACTCCTTAAACCTTAGTAATAACTTGCTTTAAACAACTTTTCAATTGAATTGACCATGTAGCTAAAAAGTACTTATAAATATCAAAATCGCTGACAGTGAAAAAATAAATGGACACAGTCTGTAGGGTAAAAACTTGACCTTAAAACCGGTATTTAAAGATAGGACAGCCATAGCTATCAGCATCAAACTTGTCAGAATATGAACAAGTCTAACCACGCCGTTCCCAGAATCACCAATGATAGAAACAGCTATGGTTAAGATACCGAGAAAAATCAGTGTTAATCCTTCATTCGCCCACTCCATCGTTAATATTCTTTGGTTATCCAGTGTTATACTTCCAAATTCTTTTACTACTGATTTTGTTGGAAACAGATGGGCGATTCCCCACAGGATCACGGTTAATCCTCCGATTATAGCCAATATAGTCATTCTTTACCTCCTAAACCTCTTTAATATCATTTCCTTACATATCATTTATGTATAAGGATATTATCCCTCATCTATTATAATTTATCCAGTTTTAATCAAGGATTGTAACATCTCCAATACTGATTGACTGTCCACCTTCCGACCGGAACCTGCCACCAGCATAAAGGCCTGTCACCTGAACTTGAACTTCAAGCTCCTGACCATCTTCTAGCTTGTCCAATAGGTCTAGGATAAATAGATCATCATAATTATAAATAACATGACTTCCTATACCATAGCTGATGGAAAAGGCATACGGATCAGGTTCCAGATCATCCTTAAATTGATGGAAAAACACCTGGTCAAGAATGGGTTCATCACTGACAAAGTACAATTCATCCATATCATACATCTCGTTATAATAAAAGCCAATTTTGCCTTTTACACTTTTATTGCCAAGAAGAACGAGGTTAAAAATGTCATCAGAATACTCAAGGCTATCAACAACAAAACCTTCAATTTCCTGACCCAAAGTCAACTCATTCAGATATATACCATTCATATCCTCTGATATGAGCACTTGATGTTCTACATCATACTGAGAGTTTTCATCATTATAAGTATAGACTGCAGTTAAGTTTTCCAGTACCAGGTCACCTGGAATATCTATTTTCTTAAAGTAATAGGTAAACGAACGATATCCTTGGTTAAAATATAATTCACCGGCCAAGCTAATATCGCCACCAGCGTCGTAACCAGCCATGGCCAAACTTTCCAAGAGTACAACTTTGCTCCCATCGTATTTATAGATATATTTGTAATTCGTCCCTGTACCGGTTCCTGATAATCCTATATCATAAATGATAAAACCATCTTCAATAGCTACATTATCCAGTGTCTTACCCAATTCCATAATACCAATAATTGTATAAGTATCTTGATCTCTGGTTAGTGCGACAGCATTATATATTGATATGGTGACCAGAATGTCTTCCTGGCCATTACCGGTTATATCGTCATATAAGATGGTCAGGTCACTCTCTTCAACGGGATAATCCAGTGATTCAATATATCCGCCCAAAAAGGCAAAAATCTTTTCTTCATCGCTGAGCTCAGGTTCCTCTACCAACTCGGTTTTATCCTCTTCCACTTCCTCAATATCTTCATACACATTTTCGCTCGCTGTTTCCTTTTGGTCTGTTACAGTATCTGTTGAATTATTATTGGTGCTACATGCACTTAATACCAATGCTAACACCATTAATATCATAATCTTCTTCATGCCTTCCTCCGCTTTCTGTCTTTGCTTGTTTAGGCATAGTTTAACAGATAATCATTGGGATTTCATTAGGTGTTTCTTACGAATTTTGAAAGATTTGGAATGTTCATGATAAATATTTATTTTATGAACGCTAGTATGTAATCCTATGTTTATTGATACATAATAACCCAAAAAAAAAGACTACATATTGTATATGTAATCTTCTTTCTTTACTAAATGCGGATGACAGGAATCGAACCTGCACACCGTAGGTACTAGATCCTAAGTCTAGCGCGTCTGCCAGTTCCGCCACATCCGCTTATTTAGTGTGTCCCATTTAAGTTTCATATGAAATTTTAATGGTAATGAGGCACCGGGGACTCGAACCCCGGACACCTAGATTAAAAGTCTAGTGCTCTAGCCGACTGAGCTAGTGCCCCATAATATTTTGTCTATAACCAGCAATCTGCCGCTTGTATCCAAAATAGCAATTTTTGATCTCATGCATTCAGCTTCAAGGAAGGCAAGGCATATCGAGGGCACGTACAATCGTACGTAACCGAGGACAAGTCCCCAGTCCTGACGAAGCAAGATGGATGTATATGGTCAAAAATTAACTGGGCATACTGGATTCGAACCAGTGAATGCAGGAGTCAAAGTCCTGTGCCTTACCGCTTGGCGAATGCCCATTAATATGATTCTTCCGCCTCTGTAGATAACCTCGGACTTATTTGGGTTGGTCCTGTATGACCCATCCTCTGATAAATCGTACTCGTCATAGACTTGACGTCGAATCCTCAATCTCTTGACCCACGGTACTTCATAATCTATATGTGGGGTTTGGGATTGATATTTTAATCCGAAGCGGATTACTGCATGTAATCATTCGAACGTTTTACAAAGTTCATTAGCCATTCGGCTAGGGTGGATAATGGGGCTCGAACCCACGACATCCAGAACCACAATCTGGCGCTACTACCAACTGAGCTATATCCACCATGTTACGTGCCTACGGGGATTCGAACCCAGGACACCCGCCTTAGAAGGGCGGTGCTCTATCCAGCTGAGCTACAGGCACATAATGAATTTCTTATCTTAACCTAAAGCAATTGCTTAGATAAAAATAAGCGGGTGATGGGAATCGAACCCACGTATCCAGCTTGGAAGGCTGGTGTTCTACCATTGAACTACACCCGCAGATGTAATAGTCGGGGTGACAGGATTCGAACCTGCGGCCTCCTGAACCCAAATCAGGCGCTCTAGCCAAGCTGAGCCACACCCCGATGTTTTACCATCGGCAAGTCTGTCGTGTTTGTCTCTCACTTCAGACGCAAGTGATATTATACATACAATAAAGGTATAAGTCAACACTTTTTCCAAAGTTTTTTTAAAACTTTTTTAGAGATGGCCGAAAGTGGCGTAAATACGGCCTTTTTCATCAATTTGAATTATGGCAAAACTTGGTTTTTTTCCGTCTCGAGGAGAAGAAATCGAGCCGGGATTCAAAATAATTTTTTCTTTATGGTATGACATATGACTCATATGTGTGTGTCCAAATAAAACACAATCATAGTCATTTTCCTCAATTAAATGTTCCAAATTTCCTAAAGAATATTTTACACCTTCATGATGTCCATGACATAAATAGAATTTTTTTCCTAAAACTTCTACAATTTTTCTTTGTGGAGCATTCGTTTCATAAAAATCACAATTTCCTGCCACATAATCTACAGGAATATTTACCACTGATTCCAGATCAATGGCGTCACCGACCATATCCCCTAAGTGAAAAATTCGATCGGCGTCGGAAATTCGGTCCACTAATTTAAACATGGACCGCTTTCTTCCGTGTGTATCACTGATGACTAAAATTTTATACATTCTTTTCTTCCATTTTCTCTCGAATAAGTCTTAGTGCATTCCCTCTGTGACTAATAGAGTTTTTAAGCTCAGGAGCCATCTCTGCAGTGGTTATACCATATTCCGGTACATAGAATATAGGGTCATAGCCAAAACCGTTTTCTCCGGCTATAGAATGGCCGATAATCCCCTCAATGGTTCCACGGGCTGTTAGGACCTGACCATCTGGATAGGCTGCTGCTATGACACAGACAAACCTGGCAGTCCTGTCTTCGTCTTTAACACCCTTCAATCGGTTAAGGATGATCGTATTCTTCTCAATATAAGGCGTATCACGACCTAAGTATCTGGCTGAATAGATGCCTGGCTCCTTATTAAAAAAATCTATTTCAAGACCTGAATCATCTGCTAAAACCAATTCGCCTGTTACAGCTGAAATCTCTTTGGCCTTCTTGATTGCATTTTCCTCAAAGGTTGTTCCATCCTCCACAACATCAATATCAATGCCTGCCTCTTTCATGGATATAACTTCATAAGGAAGGTCCTTAAGAATTTCTCTAATTTCAATCATCTTGTGATCGTTTTGGGTAGCAAAAATCAACTTGTCCATACTTATATTTCCAATGCCTTTCTCTGTAGTTCCTGTAGTTGTAAATTCCCCTTTTCAGCAAGGTCTAGAAGTTGGTTGAGTTCGTCTCTGGTAAAAGACCCGTCTTCTCCTGTTCCCTGAACCTCGATGAAGGCTTTTTTGTCTGTCATAATAATATTCATATCCACTCGAGCGCTAGAGTCTTCTTCATAACATAGGTCTAGAAGTGGCTGATCACCTTGTATACCGACACTGATGGCTGATACCATGCCCTCAATAGGGTTTTCTTCACATAGGCCCATTTCCACTAATTTACGACCTGCAAGAGCCAAGGCTACATAGCCACCGGTAATGCTGGCAGTTCTGGTACCACCATCGGCCTGAATCACGTCACAGTCCACCGTAATGGTCCTCTCGCCAAGTTTTTCGAAGTTTACGACTGACCGTAAGGCCCTGCCAATTAAACGCTGTATTTCGGTGGAACGGCTGTTTTTCTTTAATTTGGATATATCCCGCTGCATTCTTGTATGGGTTGACCGTGGCAGCATATTATATTCTGCCGTCACCCAGCCCTGACCGGAGTCCTTCTTAAAGGGCGGAACCCGTTCTTCTACACTGGCATTACACAATACTTTAGTATTCCCCATATGTATCATAACGCTGCCTTCAGGATAGATGACAAAATCCTTGATGAAGGTCGTCTCTCTTAGTTGATCAAAAGATCGCTGATCGATTCTACTCATTGGTTTTCTCCTTAATCTATTATCACTTTTTATTTATAGCAGGTGGGCTCCGAAGGATTTCACCCGCTATAAACAAAAAGAGTGCCACAGGCACTCTATTTTAGTCTTAGGATTCAGTCAAATATTTTTCAAGGGCCTCAATTGCTTCAGCTTCGTCTGCTCCACTTGCGCTGATCAATATGGATTCGCCTTCCAGAACTCCAAGGGACATCATACCCATGATACTCTTAGCGTTCACTTTCTTGTTCTGAATGGTTACATAGATGTTGGACTGAAATTGGCTGGCTGCCTGTACGAAAAGGGCTACCGGTCTGGCTTCTAAGCCTGATTCAATCTTTACTTCCATTTTCTTTTCAATCATTGTTGTCCTCCCTTTTATCTCTTAAGCTCTCTGCAAATCTGCTAATCTTTCTAAGTCTGTGATTGACACCTGATTTACCGACGGCTGGGGTTAAGAGCTCACCTAGTTCCTTTAGGCTTGCATCACTGTTTTCCAACCTTACATGAGCTAATTCTTCTAGATGTTCCGGTAATGCTTCAAGGCCAATTGTGTCTCTGATATACTCAATATCCATAATCTGCCTAACAGCAGCTGATACGGTTTTGTTCAAATTGGCCGTCTCACAGTTGACAATACGGTTAACATTGTTACGCATTTCCTTTAGTATTCTTAAGTTCTCAAGCTCCATCAAGGATACATGGGCTTCGATTACATTTAAGAATTCAACAATCTGTTTACCTTCCTTCAGATAAACCACTTGATACTTCTTTCGCAAAATCGTCTTGGCATCCATATCAAAATGATTGATTAGATCCATAAGTTGCTGGCTGTGTTCTTCTCTAAGATCCACTATCTCAAGATGATAGGTCTTCTCAGGGTCGCTCATAGAGCCGGTTGCGAGAAAAGCGCCACGAATGTAGGACCGTTTACAACAGGTAGTTCCTACAATTAATGGGTCGATTCTGTGACTAACCTTTCCATCCTTAATCAGATGACAGGCCTGTAGAATCTTGGTCACTTCAGCCTTTCCAAAAACATAGACATTATACACACGTTTCTTCTTTAAATGGTGGCTTCTACGCATGACCACTTCAACATTTATATTAAATGTTTTTTTCAATAATGTAAAGTATTTTCTTGCTACAGTGGGATTTTCTGTATGAACTTTTATACCATAGGTTCCACTTGACTCATCATACTCAATCTGACCGTTCAGATTAATGATAGCAGTTATCTCTGCAATACGGCAATGCCTTGCACTACCAATATGTCTGGCAAGTTCTTCCTTGATTTTTGAGGAAAAAGACATCCTATCCACTTCTTTCTATATGTACTCGTTTATTTTATAATTTGATAATGATATCAGCCAAATGGCCTGCATTATGTCTAACATAGCCCAGGTCCCCTGATACAGTAGCAAAATCAGTTTCGATTATCTCAAAATCTGTTTTGTCCCTATAATCATTCTCCACCAGGATTGCGTCATCTTCCTTGTAATGCTGAATAGTCTGGGAATCCAAACTGGAATTATTGGCGATAACATAATCGATAACCCCTTGTCCTAAGTAACGCTCAATCTCATCCACATGCATTTTCAGCGTAAAGTTATCCGTTTCACCAGGTTGAGTCATGATGTTGGCTACATAGACTACTTTGGCAAAAGAATCCCTGATACTTTTGCTAATACCGTTAACCAGGAGGTTGGGAATAATCGATGTAAAAAGACTACCTGGCCCAAGTATGATGGTATCAGCCTTTGCTATAGCCTGTATGGCCTTGTAATAGGCATTAGGCGTTTTGGGTAGGAGTTCAACAGTATCGATTTTCTTTCTGACCACCTTATTGGTATAGACGATTTCGTGTTCACCGGTTATCGTCGTACCATCCTCATAGTATGCCCGCAGCTGTATATTCTCAGTTGTCACCGGTAGAACCTGTCCTGTAACGGCAAAAACATCGTTGGCAGTTTCCACAGCCTTTTCAAAAGACCCATAGATCTCTGTCATAGCAGCAAGAAATAGATTTCCTAAATTCTGGCCTTCCAGACTTCCACTGGTAAACCGGTATTGAAAAACTTCTGCAAGAACCGGTTCTGTTTCAGCCAGGGCAAGGATACAGTTCCTAATGTCACCAGGAGGCAGCATATTCATTTCCCGTCTTAGGATTCCTGAACTTCCTCCATTATCTGCAACAGTTACAATAGCCGTTATTTCTTCTGTATAATTTTTGAGTCCCCGAAGCATGGTTGAAAGACCGGTACCACCACCGATACAAACAACCCTCTTATTAGTATACATGACTTATTTTCCTCTTCTGGCGTCCTTTTCAATATCCCGATGATGGATATTAACACTGTAATCTTCAGACGACAGGCTTTCGAATAATTTGTTGGCCAAGGTGACCGAACGGTGCTTACCACCGGTACAGCCGATTGAAATAACTAATTGATTTTTACCCTCTTTTACGTAATTAGGCAAAAGAAACGTCACCATATCTTTCAACTTTTCAAGGAAGTCACCTGCAACATCCCATTTCATAACATAATCCTGGACTTCCTTCTCGTTACCGGTTTTTGACCTAAGGTCCGGCAAATAGAAGGGATTGGGAATAAACCTGACATCAAAAACCAGGTCTGAATCAGATGGGATACCGTATTTAAAACCAAATGACAATACCGTTACAATCAGGTTGTCATAGGATTTTTCTTCTATAAATATCTTGTAGATTTCTGTCTTTAATTCTCTGGTCAGAAGACTGGATGTGTCCACAATATAGTTGGACCTCCGCTTGGCTTCCTCAAGCAGAACCCTTTCTTCCCGGATTCCGTCTTCAATTCGACCGCTGACCACCAGGGGATGGCGGCGTCTGGTTTCCTTAAAACGCTTAATAAGAACTTCGTCGGAAGCCTCCATAAAAACCAGGTTGATCTCATAGCCACCGGCTATCAGTTTGTCCACTTCCTCAAATAGCTTGGTAAAAAAATCTCCTCCACGGACATCGATCCCCAGGGCAACATTATTAATACCCGAATCCGGACTGAAGCAGATATCTGCAAACTTACCAATGAGGGCCGGCGGAAGATTATCCACGCAAAAGTACCCTAAATCCTCAAGCATTTTCAGAACTGTCGACTTACCTGCCCCTGACATACCTGTTACAATAGAAAATCTCATCATTCACCTCTACATATACTCAAACACAATCGGTAACCTTTAATGTCTATCTTTCACCAACGATCTTGACTTCTCTCTCCAGTTCAACACCGTATGCATCAAGAACCCTTGTCTGTATATATTGAATTAAAGAGTAAACCTCTTCAAAAGTTGCCTGACCTGCATTAATAACAAAGCCGCAGTGTTTGTCTGAAACCATGGCATCGCCAATACGATAACCGGAAAGACCGGCGTCCATGATCAGCTTACCGGCATAGTAGCCTTCCGGCCGTTTAAAGGTAGACCCGGCGCTTGGGAATTCCAAGGGCTGTTTATCCTTGCGGCGACCATTTAGTTCCTTCATTACAGCCTTAATATCGGTCTCATTACCTGGTTTTAATTCCATGGTCACTTCAAGGGCAATATCACCGTTATCTTGAAGTTTGGAATGACGGTAGCCAAATTCCAATTCATCCAATGTATAGGTCCGCATCTGACCTTGTCGACTGACTGCCAAAACCCCAGTCACCACCTGCTTCATTTCACCGCCATAAGCTCCAGCATTCATAAAGACTGCACCACCTAAGGTTCCAGGTATACCTGATGCAAATTCAAGGCCTGTCAGGGACTCTCTGGCTGCTGCTCCTGATAAAGCCGCCAGGGACACACCAACCTGAGCTTTAATCTGTGTCCCCTCTATGGACACATCATTAAAATTTTGATAGAGGTGGATGACCGCTCCCCGATAGCCTTTGTCCGTTACCAGAAGATTGGATCCGTTACCTAGAAGAAAAACCGGTATCCCATGTTTGTCGCATGCTTTAAGGACCTGACTGATCTGATCTGCGCTTTCCGGTTCAATAAAGTAATCACAGGGACCACCGATTTTGAAACTAGTATAGGTTTTTAAAGGTTCATTGAGGCGAACCTGTTCTTGTCTAATTACTCTATATATATCATTTAAAAACTGCTCGTTAGTCATATTCATGATGATTAAAGACTCCTTACCTTAGGAATAATTCAGGTTTTATTATATCATAAGTGCCCCGTTTTATGGCAAAAAAAATGAGTTGACAAAACCTTGTCAACTCTTAGCTATATTGAGAGGGGATCCCAATTATAACAATACTATAAACGAGCAACTTTAATATACTAAAAGTATAAGTCTCTCATGTGTAATTCATGTGTCTTTTCTGTGTCCTTACACCGAACCCGGCATAATAGGTACAATTTTCCTATTTTTTATAGAAAATATAGGACCAGACCTATTTTAGGTTGTCCGTGTTCACAGTTACAGGGTAAACGTCTTTAAGTTCAGCCACCTTATCAAGGTAAACCTGTTGTTGCTTAGCACCTGCAAGATTTTGTTTAATATTAGCTGCTACAGTCTCAAAAGGTTGGACTGCAGCTGGAGTCAATTCACTAACTACAATAAGGTGGTATCCGAATTGTGTCTGAACAGGACCTACTAAAGTATTAAGGTCTGCACCAAAAGCAGCCTCTTCGAATTCAGGAACCATTTGTCCTTTACCGAATGAGCCAAGATCTCCGCCACGCTCTTTACTTGGGCAAGTTGAGTATTCCTTAGCTGCATCTTCAAAGGATTTTCCGCCTTCGATTTCTTCCTTAACTACATTGGCTTTTTCTTCGCTGTCTACAAGAATGTGCTTAGCACTTGCTTTTTCCTGGTCCATAAATTGGCTTCTGTTCTCATCATAGAAACCTCTGGCTTCTTCTTCACTAACCGCAATTGTTTCGAACAATTTATTCACTGCATAGCGTTGAAGCAGGCCTTTTTTTGCCTCTTCAAGAATTTCGATGAAACCTTCTTCTTTATCCATATCTTTAGCGTAAGCGTCTTGTGCAAGAAGCTCACCAGCAATCATTTCTTCAAGTAAACGGGCTCTGCCTTCTTCTCCGGCAACGCTTTGTTGATGTTCTTGTGGGATGTTTCTGAGGATTCCAACCATTTGGTCTTTTGTGATTTCTACATCACCGACTTTTGCTAAAACTACTTTTTCCATTTTTTCTCCTAACTCTCTTGCAGATTTTGATCTGCTCTAATTACCGCCTCTGACAACCAGAGGACACATCACTCAATAGTATTACATATTTACTGGGAGTTTGCAATAGAAGGCCCTAGAAAAATATTTTCGGATTGAGACCGCTCTTTTGTTAGTGTATAATAAAGAAAACTTTAACCTGATGGACTAGACATCATAACATTCTGGTCAATTTAGGTCCAGACAAGGAGAGCAAAATGAAAATTACGAATCAGCCATTCGGTAAGACATCCTCCGGCAAAGAGGTAACTGAATATACCATGACCAACAATCACGGCGCAAGCGTATCTATACTCACCTACGGTGGGGTCATCAGCAAAATACTTGTACCTGACCTGGAGGGTAATCTGGCCAATGTCGTTGCAGGCTTTGATTCCATGGAAGGATATGAATCCTGTCCTGACTTTATCGGTGCAGCTATTGGACGTTCTGCCGGAAGAATTGCAGGCGGCAAGCTAACCATTGATGGAGTTCTTTATCAATTACCGGTTAACCAGGCAACCAACAACCTTCACGGTGGAAACAATGGTCTGGACAAACAGATTTTTGAGGCTACTGAACTACTGGAAGACACAAAGGCCAGTGTAACTCTTCACTATTTAAGCCCTGATCTTGAGGAAGGATTCCCAGGCAACCTGGATGTTAATATTACCTATTCCTTCGATGATGATAATGCCTTAACCCTTAAATACGTCTGTACAACCGACAAAAAAACATTTGTTAACCTAACCAATCATGCCTACTTTAACTTAAGTGGTGATTATACAACTAAGGTACTTGACCACCAACTTCAGATGCAAGCTGATCATCTGGTAGCTGTTGACGAAGTAACTATTCCTGTTGCCATTGTTCCGGTAGAGGGAGGTCCCTTCGATTTCACCACTGCCAAACCGATCGGCAAAGATATCGAAGCTGATGATGAACAGATTCGTTTCGGTACAGGTTATGACCACGCATTCCAGCTTAACCAACCATGTCCAGGTCCACAGATTAGAGTTAAAGACCCTAAAACTGGTCGTATCATGGAAGTAACAACAGATGAACAATGTGTTGTTTTCTACTCCGGCAACTTCCTTAAGCCTGAATATATTGCACATGGCGGCACTCCTCTTCATCCAAGAGCAGCCTTTTGCCTGGAAACCCAATACTATCCTGACTGTATGAATAACGACTTTATGGAGCCTAAGTTCTTAAGTCCGGACCAAGTCTACAGAACAAAAACAACATATAGATTCAGTGTATAACAATAACTAGTAAAGGTCGATTATAGGGCAACAGCTTAGCCCATATAATCGACCTTTTTTATTTAGGTTCATAATAATTTTCAGTTACATAATAGGTGTACTTGGAACTCTCATCGACATAAATAGCAATTCCCACATACTCTACCCTGTCGCTCAGTTTATTGATTCTGTGAGCCTCTGAAAACATAAATCCAAAATGCATATCCATACCCGTTGAATAACCACCGGCAACATTTTCAGCCCAGTAGAGGGCCTGAATACCTTCACCTGTCATCCGGTCACGGGGCTGTGAACCATCTGATCCCGTATGACCAAAAGTATGTTCAGCCATATCAACCGAATGTTTGTAAGCAGCATCATAGGCTTGAAAGGAATAGGACAATATATCTTGACCAGCTTCAACTCGCTCGCTGTTGGTCAAATGAAACATGGCTGCTTCCTGGCCTCTTAGGGCTTCCCATGTATAATTATAGGTAAAATCTGTATCCTTGTCTCGAATAAGGACCCCTGATATACCATCGGTGACCTTTTCATCACTGTAATATTTAATATTTAAGTCACCATCTCTTACATACAAGTAATAACCGTAAACACCGATGTTGTCATAATAAGCTTCTATATCCTCACTGCTGCCTATGCTTATGCCATAGGGCGTCCTTAAATCTGTATTACTGGCTATACTGACAACCTTTTGCCCATTCAGTTCAACAAAGAGGAGCCAGGAATAATCATCATAATAGACATAGGTATCGTAACCTGACAGAGAGATATAGGTATCTTTAGGATTTCCCAGGGCCTGAATAAGTTCGCCACGCTCCATACCCACATATATACCTTTTATCTTGTAGTCTTGATTAATGGAGGAGTCACTCTCCAGAGCTTCATTATAACCAGCAACGGCAAGAGTTGGATTTGGCAGCTTCCTCCTGGATTCATCCAGCATTCGAATAATAACGGTTGCAGCTTCTGCCCTGGTAGCCAGAAAATCACTTCGTATGTTACCGTCTTCATATCCGGTAATGATACCGGCTCCGTATACTTGCAGGACAGACAAACGGTGGTTAGCTTTAATACTGGCGTAATCCTTTATATCAGAAGCATAGCCTAGAATCACCTCCTGGTCCTGAGTTTCCTCAAGTTTAAGAAGGCGACTGATGATATCAGCCATTTCACCCCTGCTAATATTTCTATTGTAATTGTCAAAGTAATCGATATCGATGATGTCAGCATTGACTGCTGCATCCACATAAGGTGAATACCAATATCTTCCCAGGGTATCCTGAACATCAATACCTGCAGCAACAACCGTCAGTTTAATGAACTCACTGACCTTGATCTGACTTGCCGGTCTAAAGGTGTGGTCTTCATAACCACTAATGATTCCCCTATCCACCAGGGTCATCACATCTGTATAAAACCATTCACTGGCCTTAATATCTGTAAAATTCAAACTTCCATATGATGAAAAGGATCCTCCTATAATAAGGATCGATACCAGCAAAATCGAAAGTACATGACTTATTTTTTGTCTCATAATATCCACCTAAACTCATTTTTCTTATAGACTGCCAATATCCATTATACAGAAAAATAAGGCAAAAACAAGGAACCTTCAGCCTCTTAGGTGAAATTACCCAGGCCAAGATTCCCTTATTTTTTTACTATTCAGTTATGGTTAGGGTGTCAAAAAGAAGTTTCAATGATTATTTAATATAACGATGTTTAAAGGTGGACTTGCCTGTGGCGTAATCTTCTACGACTTGTCCTTTTCCAAACATCTTGTACTTGTAGATAATAAGTCCATCCAGGCCCACAGGACCTCTTGAATGTATCTTGTTGGTCGATATACCGACTTCAGCTCCAAAACCATATTTAAAGCCGTCAGAAAATCGGGTTGAACAGTTATGGAATACATTACCTGAATCCACCAGCATCATAAAGGCTTTAGCCTGGTCTTCGCTGGATGTCACTATGGTTTCTGTATGACCGGAGCCATAAGTATTAATATGGTCAATGGCTTCCTTCATATCTTTAACTACTTTTATGGACAGTTCATAATCCAGGTATTCGGTCTTCCAGTCCTCTTCACTTGCTGGAATACAGTCGATGTATTTTCTGGTGGTTTCATCACCATGAAGGACCACATTTTTCTTAGCCAGTTCTTTTGCCAACTTAGGCAGGTATGCTTCTGCAATTTCTTCATGAACCAACAAGGTTTCCATTGCATTGCATACGGCTACATACTGGGTTTTAGAATCATAGGCAATTCGAACCGCCATATCAATATCTGCATCTTTGTGAATATATCCATGACAGATACCATCGGCATGTCCCAGAACCGGAATTCTTGAATTTTCAATAATATATCGAACAAAGGAATTGGAGCCTCTTGGAATAATTAAGTCAATGTATTCGTCTAACTCAAGGATCTGACCGACTTCTTCCCTGGATTCCAGATTAAACAGCCACCCCTCCGGCATACCGGCTTCGACAGAAGCTTCATTAATGATTTCAGCTAAAATCTTATTAGTTTCAATTGCCTCTCGTCCACCTTTGAGAAGAACCGCGTTACCACTTTTCAGGCACAATGTTGCTATCTGAACCAAGGCATCTGGTCTTGACTCGAAAATAACACCAATCACACCAATTGGGCAGCTTTCACGGTAAAGGGTTAGATCATCATCAAGCTCAGTTTCCATTAAAATCTTGCCAATGGGATCTTCAAGGCCGACTAAACTTCGGATGCCTTCAACAACTCCAATTAATTTGGACTCATCGAATTTTAAGCGCTTCATCAGCGGCATCTCCAGATTTTCCTCTTCACTTCTTTTAAGGTCCGCCTCATTGGCAGCATATATAGCTTGTCTTCTTTCCCATAGTTTATCCGCCACCTTGTTTAAGGCCTGATTCTTTTCCTCAGATCCGGCAGCCGCTAGTAATATGGAAGCTTTCTTGGCCGCTTGCGCCGCTTGAAACATGATCATGTGAAACCTCCTAGGTTTTTGACTGATCATGTATGAACAAAACAAGATCAGTCCCATCTAAATATCTATTTACATATCCATTTACGTTTTCACTATTTTAGCATAGCAACGTGCTAAAAACAAGTAAAAGCAGCTCCATAAGAAGCTGCTTCACATATATTGTATAATTATTGCTTTACTTAATCCTAAGTTGTAACGATCTCTTGTCTCAGATTAGTTGATATCCTGCTCCTCAAGATATGCCTCATACTCGTCAACTTTGTTGGAAAGAAACTCTGCCAAACCAACAAACTCACATCCGTACAGGTTGCTGCCTTCAGCTTCTTCTTTACGAATAATCTTAATGACACAGTAGAAAAAACGATTTTCATTGAATTCAATTTTAGCATTGAAATAATAGTCCAAAGGTAAATCATCACCACAGATAAAACCAATCCCTGTTTTCGAAATATTAATGACCTCAATAGCTTCATTAATATCAGTAATGACTTCGTTATCCTGTTTAAACAACTTATCAATATCAATGACCAATTTAATCGGCAAACGCTTGTGTCGACGTCTTTCTTCCATAGTACCCACCTTCCTTGCTACATCACTTCAATTATAGTACATTTAGATTAGATTCACAAGAAGATTCATATAATCACTGAAACTTTCGTAATATAGTTTTATAATTGTTGATTTTATGTTTATCATATCGCATATTCTGTGATATTGCCTGGTCCAGAATTTTCGAATTATCAATGGAGTTCATCAGTTTAGTGTGGATGGTTTCAAAGTTATCTCCATCCGGTCCCAGGGTCAAACCATAGAGATACAGCTTGCCTTTGGCAGATATGACTCCACTTTCTTTATTTGTATTAAACTGGTGTCTAATTTTATTTTCCACTTCCACTAAAAAGTTCTTAGGTGTAAAAGGACATACAATAAGATAATAGTCCTTCTCGTGGGTTTTAACCACTACATCAGTTTCCCTAAGGGTCGACCTTAGCACATCAATAAAGATCATTTTCTCTTCAGCAGGCATAACACTTAAATCCACCATAACAAAAGACAGGTCATAGTTTCCACGCATAGCACGATTTACTTCAAGTTCCACTGTCGACTTAAAGTTGTCTATTTCCTCATGGGAAACAACAACCCGTAATTGAGGTAAACGCATTAAGGTAGTGACCTTTTTCTTAAATGCAGGTATTTCCAAAGGTCTGGCCATAAGATCGTCTACTCCCGCTTCCTGACTGGCATCAATATACTTGATCTCATATTTAGGAAAAATAACCAGAACTTTCCATCCACTGGCTTTCATTGCACTGATTTTTTTAAATTGCTCGTCATCATCCTGGATATATTCATGAATATACAATTTATTGGCTTGGTCAATAAGCTTCATTTTAAATGGAAGCTCTTCTTTTTCAAAAACCTCAATAAAGGGTACATGCATATCCGTCAGTGCAGGTATGATTTTAATTTTTAACTGGTAATCCCTAATAAATAAAAGTACTTTCCCTTCCATGGTATCACTCTCTTTTCTTTACTCGTTATAGCCGACAGTCATCATCCATGATAACTGTCATTACACCTCTCGTTTTATATATCGACAGATTTCCAACCTATCTTATGAGACTTTGTTAAAAATTATATAAGTAATTGGTACTATTTATAGGCAATCCAAATCCATCTGTAGTTGTACAATATCCAGTGGTACCTTATCAAAGAGAGGACTGACAGACTCCCTGTTATTGATTCTCCGTATAGTTTCTGCAAAAAGTGGTGCTACTGATACAATCTTAATCTTATTGGAGCAGGCCACATGAGGATTTGCTACGGAATCTGTACTAATAAGGAGCTCAATATCACTTTCTTCCAGTCGTTCAACACCGACTTCATTAAGCAAAATATGGGACAGGCAGGCAATCACCTTTTTAGCCCCTCTCCTTTTAAGCTCTTTTGCCAGTTGGAAGAGGGTTCCGCCTGAAATAATAAAGTCATCCACAACAACACAATTCTTCCCTTTAACATTACCAACAATCTCAACAATTGAGGCATTCTCACTATGGTCTACCCTTTCCTTATCACCAATAGCAACAGAGGTGTCCAGATACTTGGCAAACCGTCTGGCTTCTTTTGCATAACCTGAATCCGGTGCAACAATACAAAGGTCTTCCAACTGCATGGACTTAATATATTCAGCCAGCATAGGCAGGGCAAAAAGATGGTCAACAGGAATAGTAAAAAAGCCCTGAATCTGCGGAGCATGAAGGTCCATAGTTACAACCCTGTCAGCCCCCAGCATCTGAATACAGTCTGCACAGACCCTTCCTCTTATGGAGACCCTGGGCTCATCTTTTTTGTCTCCTTTGGAATAAGAGTAAAAAGGCATAACAACAGTAACTGAATTAGCAGATGCTCTTTTAAAAGCATCAATCCAGAATAAAATCTCTGTAAACTCGTCATTTGGTTTTAATCCGATGGATTGAATAAGGAAAATATCTTTTTCACGAACAGTTTCTTCGACCTTGACATAGGTGTTACCTTCTGAGAAAGTAATGACATTGGACCTCCCCAAGTCCGCTCCTAAATAGCTGCAAATCCTCTGAGCAAATGGTTTCCCTGAACTTCCTGCAAAAACTTTGATTTCATTTGGTAAACTCAATGGACTTATCTCCTTTCGAGAAAACACATGTGATTATCGTATGTAGTTGATGGTTTTTTACCTGAATTTAACTGTTACTTCAATTATATCTTACTTCAATTGATAGTCAAACAAAAAACAGCCGGATTTACTTGACCCGACTGTTTTTATGAGTTTTTACTATTTTTAGCATATGCAAATTGTTCTATATTTTGTAATGACTTCATGAACATATAACATGTTCATGTGACATATATCATTATCTTCCAAAGTATGAGAAGTGCATGTAATCATTAGCGGAACGCCAATAATTGCCACCCCAGGCAAAACCATATTTTGCAAAGGCGCTAACCACATCTCCATCAGGTAAAATTGATAATGGATCCTCACCTGGCTTCCAGTAAAGACCAGCTACGATACGTCCGTTGCGAATCATATAGTTCTCGTTGGGATTTATATCAATGGCAGTTCCCTGATTATGTTCTGATGTTGAACTGGATCTCCATGCGTAGGCATGAATGGAGTGTATAGGGAATTTCTCATCGCCATTATATATTTCGTTAAATACCAGTTTGACTCTTTCAGCAATAGATGCGTTAACGGTTAAGGTCTTCTGGGCACTGTATTTGAGTCCATCTGATCCCAACTGCCATACATCAATGGTAATAGTTTCCATATGGGCAAGGGCCTGGTCACTGGAAGTATAGGCACTTCCACTTCCATATATATATTCTTCTTTGCTTGAATTATAACCAAGTCTGTTAAGAGGATCCCCTGTTTCTTGTGACCAAGAGCCTGACCAGGAGTTCCTGTCAGATGTAGAGAAACTCGAATCATGGTCATGATCGTGTTCATTTTCATCATCATCTACGCTAAGGACAACTTTTTTTACAACGGTAGAATCCAGCATACGCTTAACCATGATAATACCTTCTGCAATGGTCGTGTTGCTGCGTGGATTCATATGTCCCCTGTTATCACCGCTGGCGATGCCTTCATATCTCATTACAGTGACTGCATCTTTAGCCCAATCGCTGACAACACTCATATCATTCACATCTCTTAAAATCTTAGATGATGCTTCTGAATCAAACTCATATTCACCCTTATACATAACCAGGAACTTATGAAGAATTTTAAAGATCTCCTGTCTGGTAATGAGGCCATCTGGTTTAAAGCTTCCATCAGGATAACCGGAAACCAATCCTAGATGATAGATGGTATTGACGTGATTTAAGTTGGTGTCAGTGAAGACATTCTCCTGAACATCAGCCGGTCTGTCCATATAGAGCATAAAATAAGCCCTGTAAAGTACTTCACAAAACTCTGCTCTTGTCATGTTTGTATTAAAATCTTTTTCATTAAAACTTTTTGGAATAATTTTCCAGTTATCATCGGCTTCTTTTATCTCGTCTACGAACCATGATTTAACACCGGAATACGCTTCAACTGTATTACTGGCCCCAATAACAATTGTCATTATTATTAGTAGTGATACAATTTTCTTCATCAATAACCTCCTAGGTCGCATAGGCAAATTGTCAATCATCATTATGCAATTTGCCCAGGTTGCTTAGGCGAATAGCCTGTAACATCTTCTTAATACTATATATAGTATACTAAATACATACTGACTCCCCGTGTATAAAGTATGAACTTTTCTTTAAAAACACCAGTAAAAAAGTCCTAAAAGGCCTGATTATAGAGGCTTTTCAGGACTAAAGTCCTAGGTTTTTCTAGTCCTAACAGTCGGACCCATTTTTTCCATTAAAAAACCCTGAGTACCCATTGTACTCAGGGGAATATTATAGTTCGTTATCGTCAACCCAATGTTTAGCATCCTCAACTGCTTCTTCATGAGGAATGTTAATATGAGTGTCCGGTTCAAAATGTTCTACGTCAGCAACTCTTTCGGTACGATTGCTTCCATATATAACATCTTTATGTCGATTAGTCATATACATCACTCCAATCTTTTGACTATCTCTTCAATTGTCCTTTATGTAAATCGGCACTTGCCTTAAAGAAATTACACTGCTAGTAAGTTCTTATACACATTATGAAGGATGAAAAGCTATTTGTCAATGATAATTATTATCAATTGAAGTTTATTTTTCAACTCCCTATACGTATCTTTCAGCATTGAAAACTGCTGTCGCACCATCCCCGCAGGCTGTAATAACCTGACGCAGTGATTTTTGCCTTAAGTCTCCTGCTGCAAAAACTCCTTCGATGTTAGTCATACAGTTTTCTCCGGTTGCAATATAGCCACCCCTATCCATGGCAACCTTATCTTTAAGGAAGCCTGTATTTGGATCACTGCCTATTGCAATAAAGACACCGTCAACATCAAGTGTCCTGGCTTCATTGGTCTTGTTGTTGCGGATAACCGCCTTCTCTACAAAATCACTGCCTTTAATTTCATCCAGCTCCGTATCCCAGATCACTTCAATATTTGGAATCTCAAAGAGCTTTTCCTGAAGAACTTTTACAGCTCTAAACTCATCTCTTCTATGAATGATGTATACTTTCTCGCACATTCTGGCAAGATAGATGGCGTCCTCTACAGCAACGTCTCCGCCACCAACAACCAGGGTAGTTTTATTTCTATAAAAGGCACCATCACAGGTTGCACAGTAAGATACACCTCTTCCTGAAAATTCTTCTTCACCTTCAATGCCGATTTTTTTCCATGTAGCACCTGTTGCTACAATAACAGTCTTGGTTTCATAGGTCCCTGCATTGGTAACAACCTTTTTCACAGGACCTTCGAGTTCTACGTTTTCTACATCCTCAGCCAGTATTTCAACTCCGAAATGTTCAACATGCTCCCTAAACATAGTGGAAAGCTCGAATCCGGAAGTCATCTTTACACCGGGGTAATTCTCTATTTCATATGTATTGGTAATCTGGCCACCTGCAAATGACCTTTCTAAGATTTTAAATTTCAACTGGGCACGGCTGGCATAAATGGCTGCAGTCATACCTGCTGGGCCTGCTCCGATAATCACTAAATCAAGTACTTCGCTCATTTTATCTCCTAACTTCTGAAAATTTGCTTCTATTATAACACTGCCTATAAGAAAAAACTATACAAAGGCAAAAAATATAGTGTATAATTATTGTGGATAATGATTATCTGTTAAAAACCGCTTGACGTGTATACAATATACAGTATATAATGTACATATAAATCAAGACCACTTTTAAGGCCTTGATATTATCTTAACAATATTTAATTGATTCAAAAAGGTGTAATGATACAAGGAGGCACATGATGAACCAAGCATATCAATCATTTATTCCAGGAGCATGGACCAAGAGCATTAACGTTCGTGATTTCATCCAGACAAACTATAAGCCATATGAAGGTGACGATTCCTTTTTGGCAGGTGTAACTGATACAACTTCTGACCTTTGGGAAAAAGTTTCTGAACTTATGCTACAGGAAAGAGACAAGGGAATTCTTGATGTTGAAACCAAGAAACCATCTACTATTGTTTCCCACGGCCCAGGTTATCTTGATAAAGAAAAAGAAAAAATTGTCGGTTTCCAAACAGACGCACCTCTAAAAAGAGGTATCATGCCCAATGGTGGTATCCGTGTCGTTAAAAACGCATTGGAGTCCTATGGTTATGAACTTGACCCTGTAACACTTGATATTTTCACCCATTACAGAAAAACGCATAATGAAGGTGTTTTTGACGCTTATACAGATGCCATGCGTGATGCTAGACGTTCAGGTGTCATTACCGGTCTTCCAGACGCTTACGGTCGTGGCCGTATTATTGGTGACTACCGTCGTGTTGCCCTCTATGGTGTTGACCGCTTAATCGAAGAAAAATTAGTTTCCAAGAAACAATTGGAAATGGATTATATGGAAGAAAACGTAATCATCCTTAGAGAAGAAATCTCTGAGCAGATCAAATCCCTTAAAGAGCTTAAGGACATGGCAGCATCATACGGTTTTGATATTAGCCAACCGGCCCTTAACGCAGCTGAGGCCATTCAGTGGACCTACTTTGGTTACCTTGCTGCCATTAAAGAGCAAGACGGGGCTGCTATGAGTCTTGGCCGTATCTCCACCTTCCTTGATATCTATATTGAAAGAGACTTGGAAAATGGAACTTTAACTGAAACAGATGCCCAGGAACTTATGGACCACTTTGTTATGAAACTCCGTATGGTTCGTTTCCTTCGTACACCATCCTACAATGAACTCTTTTCCGGTGACCCTACATGGGTTACAGAGTCTATAGGCGGTATGGGTATCGATGGACGTACATTGGTTACCAAATCAAGTTTCAGGGTTCTTCACACCCTTTATACACTAGGACCTGCTCCAGAACCAAACCTGACCGTTTTATGGTCAGAAAAACTTCCTGAAAACTTCAAGAGGTTTGTTGCCAAGGTTTCCATTGATACATCTAGTATTCAATACGAAAATGATGATCTGATGCGTCCAACTTATGGTGATGATTATGGTATTGCCTGCTGTGTATCTGCTATGCCTATCGGTAAGCAAATGCAGTTCTTTGGCGCAAGAGCCAACTTGGCAAAAGCCCTTCTCTATGCAATCAACGGTGGTGTTGATGAGAAATCAGGCAATCAGATAGCTCCTATGTTTGCTCCTGTAAAAGGTGATATCCTTGATTATGATGATGTAATGGGTAAGTTTGACCAGGTACTTGACTGGTTGGCACAGCTCTATATCAACACACTTAACATCATCCATTATATGCATGATAAATATGCCTATGAAAAACTTCAGATGGCTCTTCATGATAAAGTTGTCAAAAGAACTTCTGCCTGCGGTATTGCCGGTCTATCAGTTGTAGCCGACTCACTGGCAGCCATTAAGTACTCCACTGTTAAAGTTATCCGTGATGAAAATGGTCTTGCTGTCGATTATGACGTTGAGCCAGGTTCCTACCCATCCTTTGGTAACAACGATGACAGGGTTGACGAAATTGCCTCTGAGCTAGTAGAATTATTTATGAACAAGCTTAGGAAGCATAAAACTTATAGAGATTCAGAACCAACCATGAGTATTCTCACGATTACCTCAAATGTTGTCTATGGTAAGAAAACAGGTTCAACTCCTGACGGACGTAAAGCAGGCGAACCTTTTGCACCAGGTGCCAACCCTATGCACGGTCGTGATACAAACGGTGCTATTGCTTCAATGGCTTCTGTTGCCAAACTTCCATTTGAACACGCTGAAGACGGTATTTCCTATACCTTCTCCATTGTTCCAAAAGCACTTGGAAAAGACGAGACCCTTCGTATCAGCAACTTAACAGGTATGCTGGACGGATACTTCCACGATGGTGGTCACCATATCAACGTCAATGTTTTCGATAAGGAAACCTTGCTTGATGCAATGGAAAGACCCGAAGAATATCCTCAATTAACCATTCGCGTATCCGGCTATGCAGTTAACTTTGTAAAATTAACCAGAGAACAACAATTGGATGTCATTCATCGTACTTTCCACGAAAGAGCGTAAGACATCTACCCATAAAGGAGGTTTCCTATGGCAAAAATTCACTCCATAGAAAGTTGCGGCACCGTCGACGGCCCTGGCATTCGCTTTGTGGTCTTCACTCAAGGTTGCCCCTTAAGATGCCAATACTGCCATAATCCAGACACCTGGAAAATGAGCGACGGTAAAGAAACCTCTGCTGATGAATTAGTCAGAGAAGCCCTTAAATATCAGTCTTATATGAAATTTTCCGGCGGTGGCGTAACAGTCACCGGCGGAGAACCCTTATTACAGGTTGATTTTGTTAAGGAGTTCTTTACCAAATTAAAAAAACAGGGCATACACACTGCCATTGATACATCCGGTTATATTTTTAATGACAAGGTAAAAGAAGTACTTAATCTTACGGATCTTGTACTTCTGGATATTAAGCATTTTGATCCGACCCATTATAAGAACCTGACAGGTGTGGACATCCAGCCTACCCTTGACTTCCTTGACTACCTGGGTAGCCAGGGTATCCATGTATGGATCAGATATGTTCTGGTTCCCGGTCTTACAGATCAGATGGAACATATTGAAGGTTTAAGCAAACATCTCAGTCAGTACACCAACATCGATCGCATTGAACTCCTTCCCTTCCATAAGATGGGGGAATATAAATGGAAAGAACTGGGACTCACCTACAAACTTGAAGATACAGATGAACCCAGTAAAGACCTGATGATAGAGGCCCTTGCCACTTTCAAAAAACATAATCTTAACGTGATGATGAACTAAAGCCCAACTTCAAAAATGACTTGTAATTATAAAGGCTTTAGTTTACAATAAGTGTGTTAACCATGAAAGTTAGCATACCAAATAAATATACTTACAGGAGGTAATAACATGGCTTACTTAATTAACGATGAATGTATTTCATGTGGTGCTTGCGAAGCTGAATGCCCAACTGGTGCTATCTCAGAAGGCGATTCAATCTACGTAATCAACGCAGATGAATGTATCGATTGTGGTGCATGTGCAGACGTATGTCCTACAGATGCTCCTCAACCAGAATAATCAATACGATTATAAAAAGAGAGGTATTACCTCTTTTTTTTATACAAAAAAATCAGTGTACCTCTCAGGTCTACTTTATTCACTTCATTTATCCAACTCGTTAAGGATCTTGAACAAGCTCTTAACTCCTGGTCATACTTTCCGTAAAAGATGCATCCCGAACCCATGTAAAACGCAAGGGCAAAACTTCATTGTATTCTGCCTGTCCTATAACCTTATACACTTTCTCCTCAATCCATGTTGGTTCAATAACCTGTGGATTGTTAATAGGACAGTCGAACTTTGCATCAATCATTGCCCTACCGAAGTCATTGTCATCCAGCTCACAGGTATCATAAAAAGAGCAGCCCAAGAACCGGCACCTGTAGAAAGTCGTATGGTCAAATTTACAGTTAATAAAAACCACATTGGTAAAGGTCGAAAAATCAAAGGCACCGTAAGAAAAATCTACATCCTCAATATAAGCATCATGAAAACGCACCTTTAAGAGACTGATACCCCGAAGATCCTGTCGTTCCACCGGCTTAATATATAGACCGGTTTTATCATGAAAATCCTTTAGTCGAAGGCGATGGGGACCAGACTGAAAGCTAATCTCATCAAACCTGCTAAAGGCTTTATCTCTTCTAAATAAGGACTTTACCTGGAAACGGAACCACATGCCTTCATGAGAGGCCCATCTAACCTTAAGCTCAAACACTTCCAAGTCACTGTAGGAAAGCTGTTTTTTATCGATTCTGCCGGCTATATATTCCACCAATCCCTTATGATTATCTGTCCAGTATCTGTAAATATCTTCATTACCGTTATAACCATACTCATAGAGCAATCTGGTTACAGGGTTTTTAACCAACATAAGTCCCTCTCCTTTCTTAAAAAAGCACAAAAGGCCGAACATCAAGATGTTCGGCCAATACGTTTAAATCTATGCTTTAAATCCTCTGTTTATATCTGTATCAACCGTTTCATTCAGATTGCGTCTACCATAAGTCAATCCGGCATATACTTTTTGACCGTTTGTAATAACAGGTGCATCTTCGTCATAATCGGTAAGTTTCCAGCCTTCCAGAAGAATACCAAGAATCTTGCCAGCTTCGACTAGATCAGACTCGGATTGGTTAATGGAAGCATCAATGAACTTTTTATTAACGTATATGTAGATAGACATGAGCTCTTTACTGATATCATACTGAAAATCAAGTCCACTGGACAGTTCTCTCAGGAGCTTGTGGGAATTCACCATAGCTTTAGAAAATTCTTCATCATCGCCTTCCCTAATAGCTTCTATAGCATCATCAATCTGTGCAAGCAACATTTCGTAGTTAATAATCAATAGTTCTCCTCTTCCTGCGTTAACGATTCTAGTTTGAAAATCTTTGACTAACTGTTTATTCATCTAGATCACCTACCCTTGTAATAATTGAAGCAGTGATTGTGGTCTTTGGTTAGCCTGGGCAAGCATGGATGTACCTGCCTGTTGAATAATATTCTGTTGGGTGAACTGAGCCATCTCATAAGCCATATCAGCATCCAGAATTCTGGATAGGGAAGCTGTCATGTTTTCACTGGCTGATTCCAGGTTGGCAACAGTATGTTCCAAACGGTTTTGGTAAGCACCAAGTTTTGAACGTACATTGGAAATCGTCTCGATAGCACTGTCAATAATTCCAATAGCTTCCTGTGCACCATCAGAAGTTGAAAGATTAATATCTGTAATACCTAGAGCTCTAGGTGAAAGGTTCTGAATTCTGATTTCCATGAACTGGCCTTCATTGGCACCAATTTGCAAATCAAGGGGTCCTGTTTCCAATAAATTCATGGTTACAGTTCCTATTTGAGTTCCAGCAACCAAACGTAGTTCAAAGTTATCATTGGACTCAAAAATCACATCAGTTCCTGAAGTTGTAACGGTGGTTCCGGCTGGGAAGCCATCGATTACATTTACTGTTGATGGATCATCATAAGTAATACTACCTGCATCAATCTGCACGTTTCGACCAAGGTTACCAAAACCTTTTTCAAGAGTTACATTTCCTGTTTCAAAGCCAAGATCTCTAACTGCGTCTGTATCAGCAGCTGTTGAGGTTGACAATGGTTTCAATGTAACTTCCAATCCGTCCAGATTGTAAATTTCAAGTTTTGGAGGTGTATCATCACTGAAGGTAAAGCTTGTATTAGCTACACCAACAGCGTTTAGGTCTTCCATAAAACTTTCTACACCGGCTGGAGTTGAAAGGTCATAGTTACCTGCTGCCAAGGTAGAATCATAAGCTCCATCAAGATAAATAGCTATATCACCGTTAATGGTGGCAGTCATGTCAACCGTTCCATCTGGAACACTCTTAGTCAAGTCTCCACCGATACCGGTTACTGCAGTACCACCTTCAAGACCAGCAAGGTCAGTGGCCAAGGCAATATCATTGGCATCCGTTGGGTTGGCCGGTTCAACGATCAAAGGTTTAGCAGAATAAATCTGTACCTGTCCTGTGCCGTCATAACCAAGTTCAAGGCCAGGGATATTAACGGCTTTTAACTTCTCATAAAAAGTTTGGTTGGTTTCTGTATTGGTCACTGTAATGGTCGTACCGTTTACAAGGACGTTGGCTGTAGCAGGAAATGCACCTGATATAGCATCAATATCAATCGTAGTATTATAAATCTCTGCCGTATTTGGTTGGAAATGTTGGTTATCAAGACCCAAAGCTTGTAATAGGGATAAATCACCGGTAACATTCAATTCTCTTGGACCGTATTGATTCATCTCTAGGTCGAGGGCTTTTCCGTTGCCAAATGGTGGTGCAGGATCGATGGTGATACTTACATCAACTCTGGAAGCAAGGTCACGAAGTTGTGAAAAGACTTCCTCACTGGTGTCGCCGGCAGTTACCTCTACCTGCTCACCGTTAATGTTAATAGTTCCGGATACAGTCGCTTTGGAATCACCATCAAATAAAGTGATTAATCCACCGGTATCCGAAGTTCTGCTTGCCAATTGAGCTACATCAAATGTATACTCACCGGCTTCAACTGTATCACTCATGGATACAATATCTGCAATATCTGCATTGGTCGAAAAGGCTCTACGGTCAATATCTCCGTTTAGCAGTTTCATCTCGTTGAACTCGATATCGTCTGAAATTCTTTGAACTTCATTTTGTAATTGTGTTACTTCATCTTGAACAGCTTTCCTGTCTGTCGCATCGTAAGTACCGTTAGAAACTTGAACCGCCAATTCCCTTATTCTTTGTAACATAGAGTGTACTTCATTAAGAGCACCCTCTGCTGTTTGTATTAATGATATGCCGTCCATGGCATTTCGATTCGCTTGTTTCAATCCTCTTACTTGCGTATCCATTTTCTGAGTAATTGCTAGTCCAGCTGCGTCGTCGGCTGCATGATTGATTCTAAGTCCTGATGATAACCTTTCCAAAGTTTTGTCCAGTTTACCATTAGATTTATCAAGTTGATGCAAAGCACGAAGGGCTGGAATGTTGTGATTAATTCTCATAAATACACACCTTTCTGATTGAATTAAACGTGGTTAAGTTTTCTACTCTTAATTGTTTTCTACCTAAATTATCGACTAAATGATGTCAAATATTAATGTTTTTATTATTTTTTTTTGACAATTCCTCTCGGAAGGCCATATTTACGGCTTCCTGAGATTTCATTGCCTCATTGGTGCCAATCTCCTGATCCATTTTCCCAACCAGTTGGACCAATTGTTTTGCTAATTTTTGTACCCGTTTATCTGCCTGCAAAAGACCACCAACTTCCTATGTTGTCATTTCAAAACGTGAATGATACCGTTTGATCTGATTCTGTCGCTTAAGGGACTTCTTTTCCTCGATCAGTCGCGGGAAATCAAAGCTCTGATAATGTACCTTCTCGATGGGCATACCCATGTCTTCAAATAGATCAGAGAACTGACTCTCATAGGCTTTCAACTCCCTATTACCTCTGTCACTGGTCGCAAACATAGTTAAATTTACCTCATTTTGGCCTATATCAACCCGCATATTACAGGATCCCATATGTTCAGTTGAGATAGAAAAATAAACACTGTAGGTCTCTTCCCGATCAAAAGAGCTTTGAGCCTGTCTAAAGTAATACATATTCATTTCCTGAATCTGACCATTGATCATGACCGGAATACTGTAATAGTCTTGGTCCAGCGTTAATTGCCTGGATAAGCCCACTTCCTGCCTAACCTCTTTTACCCTATCTATAACCTCTTCTTTGAGTCCAGCCACTTTCTCTGGGAAAGAGTCATCTCCCAGGTCTTCTTGGCCTTGAACAAGTAGCTCTTCTGTTACGCGTGAGGCTACATTTTTCATCAATTGGTTAAGTTTTGATTCAAACTCAAAAAGACCATCTTCATCCAATCGGTCCAAATACCCGTCGCTCAGTTCCCGGAAGGCATCCAGCTCAGCCTGGTTAAAGAAATTTCCCAAGGTCGTCAAGGTGTCCTTAAACAGATAAGACTCTCCACTTAATTGATCAAGGGACTTCCATTGGCTCATATTAAGATCCATGGGTAAAGCCTTTTCCATCGTCTCCCGTGGCATGGCCTTCAGAGATGTTAAAAGTTCCCTAAAAGCTTTGATTCCTTCCTCTTCCTGAACTTCATGAATAGCTTTCATGCTTTCCTGAGCCTGGTTCACTTGCTGATCCTGGTCAGGTCTTCCCTGGTCACTGCCTCCATAACTGCCCGATGAAGTCCTCGCCTCACCAGTCATGATTGAGTGGTCACCTGATCGAATCAAATCTACTAGACGACCAACTTCCAGATCTTTTTCATAAAAACCAGTCTTAATCTGCTCTTTGATCCTTTGACCCATATTAGCAATGGACTCCAGTATACCGGTAGCATCCGATACGTTCATATCAATTATAGGCTGACCGGATTTACCTGTCCCAATGACTTTGGCTACTTCAAATAGATTAGCCATGGTCACTTCCATTTTATTGTCAACCATCATACCTACGGCAGCACCTTTGGATGCCTCAATGGTATGAAGCATTCTAAAAACACCCAATATACCCCGGCGCTCTTCCTCAGATATTCCTTCCTTCATTAAGGTCAGAAGATTTTTTGCTACTGCCTCCGAAGGATCTGATAGTATTTCACTATCCCTCTGATTCAGATAGGCAATAATATTTTCCATGGGCTCATTAACCACATCAACACCAAGATCCACCAAGTCACCAATATGGCTTGGAAGGAGGCGTTGGGTAAGGTTTTGAACCATTATATCCAGTTCTTTAACCGCTTCAATGTTTTCAATACTAATCGGCATTTCATTTCGACCCAGTATTTCCACTGCCCTTCGATTGTAGGCAGTTTTTTCCAGATCAAGATCCTTAAGTATATCATCAACATTGGAAAAAGCTTTTTCAATCTTGTCACCTAGGTCTCTTCTAACCTCAGTTCTAAGCTGGTCATAGGTATCAGCAGCTTTCGCCAATTGATAACTCCTTGCATTCTCATTAAGGGCCTGGGCCACCGACTCAATCGTTTTTTCCTCAAGACTTAGGGCAGCCTGACCAATGGCTTCAGGTGGTGCTGAAGAGATTAAGGCCAACTGCCTGCTCACATAGGAGATTTGATTGAGCCTTGTGGAAGTGGTAGCTGCATTTTCCACTCTTTCTCTTGAAGCCTGATACTTGTCCTCTGGCAGGTTCCCACTGTCTGTTTTTGATTCCTGATTACCTGTTACCCGATCTATTTGAACTTTAGTGATGGAAACTTCAAGTTCCTCTAGGTGCTTCCGTATATTCCCCACAGTATCATTCTTTAGATCAACACCATTAATATTTAAAGACATGGCAGCTTTATAGGTCATTTTATATCTTAGAACCTGAATATCTTTTACTGCTTCATCCAATACTCTCTTGTCGACTTCCATATCTAATGCTTGAATTTCTGAAAGACTTTCTTTAGCATCCATTTTCATAACTTCCAGGCTTAGCTCTTTCAAGGTAACCTGTGTAGACCGCGACAGAACCCTGGTCAAAACATGTTGATCAGCTTTACTTAGTGAGGACCTAAGTTCCTGAATATCAGTTTTAGACAAAAACTGACTTTTTTCAACTCCATTAACAATGGAATAGGATTCCGGTTTTTCCATTTTAACCAGTCTGGAAACAGCCAAATCTATTGATTCTTCCTTACTCGTTTTCTCATTGACAAAGGTAAGGGTTTCCAAGGTTCGGTTATCCAGGGGTACCCCCTTCATCACCAGTTCTTTGACAATATCCTTCATTTCTTCATTACTAAATCGTTGGTTACCTGTCTCATCAACCTGAAAATACTCATCTACCCAATCATAGACCTGGGCCTTGATTTTCTCAAAATCTCCCTGTCCGATTAGATCTTTCTGCACCTTTTTATTACCAATAAACAGGCTTTTATACATTTCCTTGATCGTTGATTCCTTATCGCTGTGAAGAAAATTCATAAGATCTTCTTTTTTCATATCTTTAATGGCATCAATTTTATTAATGAAGGATGATATTTTCTCGAACTGATCTAAGTTAAGAGGCAAGCCTGCCTCATCAAACTTGTCCGATACAGTCCTAAAAAGATCAAGATCCAGTTGATTAATAGGATGTTTTTCACCATATTCCTCAATAAGCTGACTTATTTTTTCTTCACTGACACCAATAGCTACTTGTGGATTTTCACCGTCCGTCAAGCTTATCTTCTTATCTAAAGCCCTGGACTGCCCCACTTGGTAAAGGAGGTCTATGGTCATTTTCTCAGGGTCAAGTCCACCGCTAAGAAGACTCTTAATCTCACTGTCAGAAAATGTATCCAGTAAATAATCAACTTTAGCTATCGCTTCCTGTATGTGTTTATCCATTTCCTTGGAATAAACCAGGGGGGTTTGGCTTTCCATTACAGCACGCTTTACTTCCATGGTATTGACCGAACCTGACATTTTACTGGTCAGGTCTTCCCCTGCCTCGTCCAATTTCTTTATGGACACTTGAGCGCTTTTGGCATCAGCCTTTAGGACACTAATCTCAACTCTGTCACCGGCAGATATCCCGACTTTTTTATCCAGAGCCACCTCCATCACCTTATCAGAATTATCCACAGAAATAGAAAGAGAGGTATCAGAAAGACTAACAACTCTACCTTCCATGATATCTCCTTGCTTCAATTCCATTTGATCCGTATTCAGTTTTTTGTTTGACCCAGTAACAGTCACATCACCTATACCGGTTATGGTCATAGTTCCAACTCCATTCTGATGATTTCCTTTTCATATACAATATGTCGGTACTAAGGACCTATTACTTAATGGCAAAAAATAGATTACTTATGATATAATTTGATAATCAAAACATTGTTGACAACTCAGACATCCTATTCATCTAGCTAGAAAAGAACGAGGAAATTTATGAAATTAGCCATCTTCGACTTCGACGGAACCCTTTTTACCAAAGAGACCCTGCCCTTTATTCTTAACTTTTGGCGCAAAAATAAAAGACCCCTAAGTCCCTATCTGAGAACATACGCCAAAATCATCGGCCTTGTCATCTTATATAAAATTGGCTATCAGTCTATGGACAAGCGACTTTTCCGAACAAAGGCCGCAGAAATTTTCATTCATCTTTTTGATGGTATGTCAAAGGATCAGCTTACAGGTTTCTTCAAAGACTGTGCCTGTGAAATGCACAAACATTTCTATCCTCCAGTAGTCGACGCAGTCAAAGAAGCCCAAAACCAGGGATATCATACCGTAATCTGCTCCGGTAATTATACTTTATCTCTTCAAGAGGTCTCCGAGTTTATCTCCTTTGATACAATTATCGGCACTCACTTACTCTTCAATTCAGACCAAATTCTGGAAACAGGTAAAAGGCCAAAGGTCATCACTGGTCATCGTAAAAAACAGGCAATTCTTGATCGCTTTTCCGACCAGGACATTGATTGGCAAAACTCTATTTCCTTTGGAGATTCCTATTATGACGTAGATATTATGGAATTAACCGGTAACCCGGTGGCAGTTCGTCCTGATGCAAAGTTAAAAGCAATTGCAATAGAAAAGAGATGGGAAGTTATCTAACCCATCTCTACTTTTATATCATGTTTCATTTTTCTAAGTACAAATATTAAAATCAAGGTCAGTAGGATCCCCTTAAATACGGAGGTAATACTGATAGACCACCATATGCCGTTAAGGCCCAGAACCGTATATACAGACAGCACATACGCCGCAGGAATCCTTAAGGCATTAAAGACCACACTGACAATAGCCGGTGGCATAGACTTGGACATCCCATTCATACCCCCTGCAAAGGTAATTTCTATACACATAAAGAGTTGGGACAAACTTAATATTCGCAAATAAGTAACCCCCATCGATAGGGCAGGTTCTTCATTAATGAAAAGTGAAAAAATTGGTCCGGCTAAGACGTAAAGAATCAAACTTGTAATGATACCGATAATTGTCATCACCTTACCGGCAGACAGAAAGCCTTTTTTTATTCTTTTGATTTTACCTGCTCCAAGATTCTGACCAACAAAGGCACTTAAAGCAGCGCCAAAGCCCTGTGCAGTCATATAGGAGATTGCTTCAACCTGGGTACCAACTCTCTGTACGGCTATGGCTGTAGTTCCATGCATGGCAATAATTCTTGCAACAAACATGGCCAGTATAGTAAAGAGGCCGTTTTGCAGGGATACGGGTAAAGATATGGTCAAGACTTCTTTTAAAACCTTAATCGAAGGCCTATGGACCATGGAAAATCCCCTATAGGGATGTTTACGTTGAATAATGGCAACAACAAAGAGACTTGTTACGCTGATCTGAGACAAAATAGTTGCATAGGCCGCTCCCTTGACACCTAATGACAAACCAAAGATAAACAAAGGGTCCAGGACCATATTGAGGACCAGGCCAATAGAATTAATCCTAAATGGTGTTGAAGACTGTCCTGATCCATTGTAAATACCGCTAAGGAGCATATTCATAAAAGAAAAGGGCATCCCAAAGGCAACAATTCTTAAATAATCTTTTGCAAAGCCTTCCACGATTCGGTCATTAATATTAAAAAATCCAATCAGCAAATGGCGGCCGAAGATCAAGACCAACATATAGAAAAGGGCCATGACCAGCATAAATATCATGGAGGTACTTATATTTTCATTCGCCTTATCAATATCCTTGGCTCCCAAAGACTGAGCCACCTTAACCTCGGTTCCTACTCTGGACAGGGCAATCAGGGACATGGAAAACCACATAAAATATCCGGCAGTTCCAACAGCTGCAACTGCATCAGGTCCCAATTTCCCAATCCAAATCATATCAATTAGGTTAAAGGCCGTCTGAAGGAAACTGGTTCCCATAATCGGCATGGCCAACAAGGTAATCTTTTTGGTGATATGACCGGTTGTTAAATCATTGTGTTTCATTTTATACCTCTAAAGTTTAACCTGGAGGGTTAAACGTGTTTCATCAATCAATTAATTTTGGCAAGTCTTCAACTTGCTGGTGAAAACTCCAGCAGATATTATAACACATGTATTGGCCCTATGCTATAATGGTTTTAGCGAAACTATAAAAGCAAGACGTAAATCTCCGATTTACTGCTCGCCCATGCAACCCGGGCTGGTCGTAAATCTCCGATTTACTGCTCGCCCATGCAACCCGGGAGGTATTTATGCGAATTGACATTCTTAAAGCTGCTGAAGCAGAATTTTTCTCCATCTATCCTGAAGGCTTTGATGATCCTGAAATGGTAGCCATAAAAAAAAGACATAAGGTAGCCAAAATGACTGAAATGGCTCATGATGCCTTTGACAAAGACAAATTCGGTTTTACCCAGGAAATTGTAGAAAATATGATAAAAATTGTAACCCGTTCTTCCCTAATCTCTGTCTTTGAAAAACCCAAATACCGAGATTACATTAGGTCCTTAGACCAGGAAACCAAAGCTCTCCTGGCACATGGTCTATACTTGCAGCTTCATGGTGATTCTGAAAAGGGCTTCAACCTGGTATTGGATATTTTGACTTCTGGCAAGCTTGCCAAGTGGTCTCTGATATCGCTTATCCCCTACTACTATTATCCCCAAACAGAGGCTTTCATGAAGCCAACAACCGTCAAAGGAATTGTAACTACCTTCGAACTGGAAGGCCTTATCTATAAACCAAGACCCTCCTACTCTTTTTATATCGAATACCGTAGACAGTTGATGGAAATGCGGAAGATGGTCAGCCCAAATCTAGGACCTGACAATGCTGCTTTCTCCGGTTTTCTTATGATGATTATGGGTTTCAACAAGCGTTAACGGCATTTTTGCCACTCCGTTTTCCTTGGTACATTCGCTCATCAGCGATGGACATACAATCATCGACAAAGACCGCTTCGTCCCTACAGACAAAACCTGCACAAAAAGTGACTTCTACTTTTGTGTCATAATAGAAGTAAGGCTCGATTTCACTGAAATCATTAATCATCTGCTCAGTAAAGTAGCTTCGACCTCCCCTTAGGATGACAACAAACTCATCACCACCTAAACGACCAACAATAGCATCATCACCAAAATAATCTTTTAGGTATCTTGCAAAGTATGTTATGACTTTATCTCCACATCCATGTCCGTACGTATCGTTAATCTGCTTAAGATTGTCCATATCCACGATACCGATATAGGTTGTGGAGAACTGACTTTCTTTCAAATCATCCAGATATTCATAAATATACCTTCTATTATAAATACCTGTCATGACATCCGTTTTTGTCAAAGCGTCCAACTGCTTGTTTTTCTCATGAAAGGCATTAGAAAAAGCAATAAGCATACCGCCTCCAATAGCAAGGGTTAGGGGGAGCTGAATCAGATTGTCCACCAAAAGCCTGCTATCCTCCATAACCGTAAACCATTCAGGTTTTAGGACCTCTAACGTCAACATGGCAGCTGAGACAATGGCCAACATAAGAATGTAGTGGATTCGTGTCCTACCCAGATAAAAATACGAAATGGCAATCAATATAATAAATACGTATGCCAAAGTAAAGTGGTTATTCAAACCTGAATAAATCCAACCCAATGGCAGAATAATGCATATCATTGTAATAAAATATCCATGGTGTATAACTTGTCTAAATTCGGGATTCCTGTATAGAAAAAACAGTATAAGAGAAATAACCAATGTCAGGATCCATTTCACATTGTGATGAAATGGGTATCCGAGAACAATGGTCTCAATTATTAGAATCACCGGTGCTAGAACAGAAATACACAAGATAATGACGAAAATCCTCGTCATGGGGTCTTGTAGTTCTTTCTTACTAAACATATTGCACCTCACATAGTACTTTAGCCCTATTTTTATTATACTACGCCTATCTTTAAACGTCTATCCTTCTGGTGAATTCTAATAAAATATTAATAAGATTAAGTAAAACTTTATATCTTTTGATAAAAAAATGATCAATTCACTGAATGAATTGATCATTTATATGTGAGAAACAACAATAAAGTCCAACCATATCCACAAAAAAGTTCCAGGCCACCGCATCCCTCTCATAGAGAGCATTCCAGCCATCATTCTAAAAATAGTCAACATAAGTAGTTATGGTTCACTCTACCCTCGCCTGACCACAAGTTCGGCAAGATTCAAAATATAGTTCAGTATATCATACAATAAAGATGCCTGAAATACTGGCAACATAACTTCAAACGTGTCGGACCATGTTTCAACGTTAAATTTTCCGGGGTAAAGATGAAAAGAAGGAGGCCTAGGGGCCTCCCATATCAATCTAGCACTTCAAGTCCTATACCCATCTCTTCCCAAAGGGCAAACGTTTCTCGAAGCCCTTCAATCATCAATCTATCCATATCATCCATTCATCAGATTCATTCAAGTAAAAATATCCTTGTTCCTCACATCTCTTTGAATATCCCTCATAATCTTCATACTTACAATCCTTTTGCTGGTAATCTTCAAGAGCCACAAACTTCAACTTATACTTCAGACCTGACTTCTTTCTGCCTGCATCTTCGTTCCACGTTTCTTCATTAAAAGCCTGAATACCGAGGATACGATCCTTCTGCTCCTCTCCACAGTAGCCTTCCAGATCATTCCACTCAGCAAGTAAAGCATAGGCATCCCGGCCACCGAATTTACCATATCCTTCATAATCTGTTTCTATCAATGCACCTCCACCAAACTCTTCCGGTATAAGTAGTGCTACTTCTTTAGGTCCTCTTTCTGAATATCTGTTTGAAATACTTTCTTCTTTATCAACTGTCTTCCATGAGAAAAATCCCATAATCATCATCTCCATTTCTTATTATTGTTGACTCTGAAACCGAAAACACGCCTTGTAGCCACATCAGTGGACTGACAGCGACGGTTTTCTCGGTCTCTTGAGCCTGTATTTGTCGTTTCCTAGCCCTGTAAGGTCAGTTGGTTACTAACTTTCCCTTTTAATGGGTAAGAGGGGTAAAAATGCTCTTTTCTGAGTGGATTGCTTCAACCGTCTATAGGGTAACCAGTGCGTTCTCTTCACTCATTTCATTAGTATTCCATGCTGGTTGATATCTATTCACTTTCACTTCATCCAAAAAGTCGTGCGCCTCTTTTACACTTCCATACTCTTCAATTAACTCATCCTCTTCTAGGACAGCAATCACACTATGGTACTTATGGCCATTATTTATCTCTTCCATAGGTACAAGATCTGTTAAGAAAGTAATGAAGTGAGTAAAGATATTTCCGGATGCAGTCCTGTATAAATCTCTTATAACTACTTTAACCACGTCATCATCCTCAATCACATCACTCATTCTTGCCAGGAATTCAGCCACTCTCGTATCATAAACATCTCCTCTAAAGACCAGTGAAGCATGTATACTATCATGAACGCTTTTCCACTTAATTAGTAAGCCACCTTGATTATTAAGCACCAACAGTTTCTCATCATGGGTTACATGTACACCAAGCCAGTTTTCTCCTCTGTAGTTGAATCCACCTCTTATACCAAACCCTGCTACATTTTTGTCGATTCCCCAGGCACTTGACTTGCCTGAATCAAACCCGACTTCCAACTTCATAAACTCTTGAATCTTCATGAGATCAGCATATGTCAAAACCTCTTTAACTTCACCTCTCTCAATCATTCCTTGAACCTTAACCTTGCTTAACTTACGTACTCTGCTCATAATTATTACCTTCTTTCTTTTTTCGTGTTGTACTAATTACTTATTGTCGCGACCAACCAGAAATCTTACAACGAATCTAAAGTTTTTTTATTTAGGGATTATCAACCCCTCTAAGGTCAACATAACAGATATAAAGCCAAGTGAATGATTATTGGATCATCTTTTTTTGATAGACTAGTACAAAACCTCCAGAAACCTTTGATTTTAAAGGGTTTACGTCATAAATTTTTTTCTACACAATGCTCGCACAAGAGATCTATTATGAATAAATGCCAGGTTTTAGGAGTAAAGATAAAAGATCTGCCAGTGTGGTAGACATAACTTGAATACACTAAGAAAGATGGCTTATCCTTATAGAGTCCTATATTTGTTATAGTCAAAAACACATGATGATTCAGAGATGGCAGCCCCTAGGCTGCTTTCTTTGATTAATCCGAAAAAGAAACTTGATTCATTAATAGATGAATAGATATGATGAAGATGTGCCATTAGAATGGCATCAAACCTGTTTATTGCTGTGACAGAAGGGACAACCGTTGATGCGGTTGTCTTTTCACTTATTAGCCAGCAGTAATCAACAGTTATCCACCATAAGCACAGAGTTATGCACTGGTCGTCAGAAAAATTAGTTGAAAAAGATGCAGAGAAGAGTATTCAGACACCTAACCTGTGTTATATATAATATGTATTATTAGTAGAATCCAGCAAACCCTCATCACGAAAGGGGTTGCGTTCGTTTTGAGGCGACAAATTTTGCACTTTTACCCGAAAAGATAAAAAGAAACTTGACTTGCTCTTCTAAGTTCTTCTAAAATGTTTACTCGTTCGTAAATAAATTATTTATGAAACCTTATTTATATCTCTAAAGAAGCAGCCACATCGGCTGCTTCTTTAGATTATAAGGCCTTCTTGCCCGTTTCCAGGCGTATTCCTTAAGCATGATTCATATCTGCCCCTAACGGGGCCATATGCGAACCAGAAAACCACCGCTGTCGATTCACTGTAGTGATCGAAAGGTATGTTTTAGTCCGAGTTCAAACTGACTAACGTAAGATTAGTCAGTCGAATGTAATGCCCGATATAAGAGGGCTGTGGGAATTTACTTTTATGGTTCACTAATTTATCGGATGATTAAAAGATTGGTTACAAGGTTACACACTGTGACCTTGTAACCTTAAAATCGGATGTCTTTTCAGGACGAAATCTGGTCCGAAATAACAAAAAAAGAAACCCCAGCGAGGTTTTGATTCGGGTCCTCGTTGGGGTGGTTGTTAGTCTTTATTCTCTTGTTTCTTAAAGTTAATCTAGTTTGTTGGGGTTTATTATATGGTGACAATATGTAATATCGTCTCTATAATTCTATTCTTCCCTCTAAGGCTCGAAGGAGTGTTATTTCATCGACATACTCCAAATCGCCTCCGACAGGAACACCGTTGGCAATTCTTGACACTTTGATTTCAAAAGGTTTTAAGAGTTTACTGATATAAACAGCTGTTGTTTCACCTTCAACCGTTGAATTGGTGGCAAGAATGACTTCTTTAACCCTGTCATCTGTCAACCGGGTCAGAAGTTCCTTAATCCGGATCTCGTTGGGTCCTATCCCCAACATGGGTGAAATAGCTCCATGAAGGACATGATATAGGCCTCTGAATTGTTTGGTCCGCTCATAGGCAACCAAATCCTTAGACTCTTCGACTACCATAATCATGGATTTATCCCGCTTTTCACTTTTGCAGATCGGACAAAGTTCATCATCTGTTATGGTGCAACACTGGATACAGTATTTGGTGTTCTTCTTGGCATCAATTAAGGCCTCTGAAAATCTTGCCGCAACCTCTTCGGGTTGATTGACAATGTGAAAAGCCAGACGTTGAGCCGTCTTGGCTCCGATACCCGGTAATTTGGAGAACTCCTCAATTAACTTTTTAATATGGCTTCCATAATAATCCATAAACTATGATTAGAACATACCTCCTGGTAAGCCTAATCCTCCTGTAAGTTTTGACATCTCTTTGTTAACAGTCTCATCAGCTGTTTTAAGAGCTTGATTAACTGCTGCAATAATAAGATCTTCAAGCATCTCAACATCATCAGGATCTACTGCATCAGGATCAATATTGATTGCTTTTAATTCTTTCTTACCGGTAACAACAGCCTTAACTACACCACCGCCAACTACTGCCTCAAATTCTTTTGCATCCAGCTCTTCTTGCATATCAGCCATTTTTGACTGCATTTTCTGAGCCTGTTTCATTAAGTTGTTCATATTGTTAGGCATTCCACCTGGAAAGCCGCCGCCTCTACGTGCCATAATTATTCCTCCTATGTTCCATAGATGGGTAATAAACATTAGGTTTATTACCTGCTATGATTAATCTTGAATTTCAACGTCAAATTTTATCCTGCCCCTAAGACCCTGAATTGCTCTTTCAATATCTTCAAGTCCACCTTTATGGTTAGAGCTGTACTCATTTTCAGCAATGATATTCAGGTCAAACTTTTTGCCATGCAGGCTGGCAAGTACTTCTTCTATTTTACTCACATTTACTTCTTCTGACAAGGTGTTTTTTTGAACAACATCCTGGCAGACAAGTGTTAGCCGCTCATCATCCAAGTAAAAAGGCTTAGCTTCCTTCATAGCCGCTTTCAATAATCCGGCAGTAGACAGTATAGCTTTAGGCCAATCTCTAATCGCCTGTTTAATGTCTTCAGGAAAAGCATCCGTTGCCAGTTCTATAGGCTTGGCTTTAGGTTTGGCAACCTGTCCCTCTGGTGCTTCATAATGGTTCTGATCATATCGCTCAGCACTTAAGATGCCTGAATGAATCTGTTGTTCTATCTGATTTAACCGGGATAATACTGCATCGTTATCTGTATTTAGGGCCGGCTGACAGAGTTTAATCAGTTCAATCTCAATTAAGGTCCTTTTACCGGACATATACTTAATGGTAGCTTCCAACTCTGAAAAAGACCTGATTAAGTGGATGATGGTAGATTCGTCCACCTCACCACTTTGCTTTTTGAGAGCGTCCATGACATCACCGGAAACGTCGATTAGTGTTGAGGACTCAGAAACAGAACCAACCAATAAAAGATTTCGCAAGTATCCTATCTCGTCAACAATAAACTGGCTAAGGTCACGCCCCTGCATAACTACCTGGTCGAGGATGTTCATAGATTTTCCAGTGTCCCTTTTGATGATGGACTCCGTCAACTCATAGAAAACATCTGTATCGACGGCTCCTAAAACCTCCAGTACCTTATCTAAGGTAATGGTTTCTCCTAGATAAAAAGCAATACACTGGTCAAGAACGCTTAATCCGTCACGCATAGATCCGTCAGCAACTTTGGCTATGTATCTTATGGCCTTATCCTCAGCATCTACTGCTTCCTCTTTAAGATAACCGGACAAAGTAGCTGCAATGGTTTCCGTTGAAATTCTTTTAAAGTCGTAGCGTTGACACCTGGATAGAATTGTAGCAGGAATCTTATGAGGTTCTGTCGTTGCCAATATAAACTTGACATGTCCCGGTGGTTCTTCCAAGGTCTTAAGGAGGGCATTAAAGGCTCCTGAAGACAGCATATGGACCTCATCGATAATATAGACCTTATACTTGCCTTCTGTTGGCGTATACCGAACTTCCTCTCGTATTTCACGAATGTTATCCACACCATTGTTGGATGCAGCATCAATTTCAATAACATTTAAGTTTTGGTGGTTGAGCATATGCTGACAGGTAGGGCATGTATTACAAGGGCTACCCTGAATTGGATGCTCACAGTTAACGGCTCTTGCAAAAATTTTGGCTGTCGTTGTCTTTCCCGTACCTCTTGTACCGCAAAAAAGATAGGCATGAGAGGTTCTGTCTGCTGCCACTTGATTGGTCAAGGTCCTTACAATATGGTCCTGTCCTACCAAATCATCAAAGTGATCCGGTCTCCATTTTCTATATAATGCTTGATAGCTCATCTTCATCTACTCCATCTATAGCTTTTTATACCTTGCCTTCTATTATACAATAGAAGCCATTCCTGAACAAGAACCACAGGGTATTCATTTGATTTCCCAGCTGGTTGGAAACACAAGAAGAGAGTCTTCGACACTCTCTCTGGTGGCGAGAAATTCTCCTTAGCGCATCATGTTGGTTTCTGAACATGATGCTAAATTCAGAGAAATTTCTCATAACATAAAAAAAACACCATTTACCAGGTGCTTACTCTTAGAATGGAATCATTAGGCCCGATCCATCAACTTTAAAATTATATACGAAATAAATTAAATCCGTGCGCCGCCCTTCGCCGATCACTCACAGACGTTACTCATATAGTTTGCTCAAGCCAGGCACCCTTACGGCACACAAAAGGTTCTGCTTAGTGCTGCTTCCGTCAAGACCTGACACGGTTCACAGATTTCTGTTGCGTAAGACCCAGCCGTCAACGCCACTTGTATAAGGCTGCTCCACAAAATGAAAGTCTCAGTTTGGCATCACCCCTGCTATAGCGGATTGCAGGTACAGGGCACCGCTGACTCCCCGGCTGCACGGAAACTTTATAACGTATTTAAATGGCTGTACTCAAGATGTCCGTCTTCGCAAGTCCTCATATCCAGTCTGTCTTATGGGTCTCCCTAAGAGATACAGCTTTCATAGTATATTACTTTTTATAAGCCTTGTCAATGAATGATTTATTAAAAGACTATTAAAGAAGTTTAGTCACTTTTGTCTTGTTCCGGGTTGGTTTGGTCTTTTTTACTTTGCCTAAGGTCTCGAAAGAACTGCTGCATCATGGTCCTGCATTCCTCTCCCCGAACACCTTTAAGGGTTTCAACCTGATGATTAAAACCAGGCTCATCCAAAAGGTCAAGAACGGACCCGGCACAACCTGCTTTTGGATTCATGGTTCCAATAACGACTTTTGGAATCCTTGCCTGAACAATGGCTCCTGCGCACATCGGGCATGGTTCCAATGTAACATAAAGGGTGGTTTCCTCAAGGCGCCAGTCTCCAATCACTTCCATAGCCTGCTCCATGGCAATCATCTCAGCATGGGCAAAGGTGGATTTGTCTGTATTTCTTCTATTATATCCCTGTCCGATAACTTTATCTTGATATACGATTAAGGCACCAATTGGAACCTCAGTCAATTCATAGGCCTTCATGGCAAGGTCAATCGCCATATCCATATAAGCTTCGTGACTCAACATATCTTTACTTGTATCATTCTCCATTCAAACCACCTGTTCTCTCACATCGACTTCTTCATAGGCATTCTATCATATCCTGAACCTCATAACAACTCTATTAGGTTTGATGATTGTACACCGTGACTATTTATGATATGATAAAAAGTGATATTTGTAAGAGGCTATAAGGGTAAAGGGAGGCACTTATGGAACATTCATTTTCCATATCCAAAAAAGGCTATTTGCCATCTGAAGTTGATCGCTACATCGAGCGTCTTGAACTTGAGCTCCATGACTACAAATCCAAAGAATCGGCTATATCAAAATCAATTATTCATTCAGAAATGGCATCACAACAGATCATTAACGATGCCCACAAAGAAGCCGAAAACATCCGGGAGAATGCTGAAGAACAACTACGACAACTTCAAAAGAAAATAAAACACATGCGTATGAAACTGGATACATTCCAGTCCAGTTACAACCAACTCATGCACAAGTATATCATTACGATGAACTCCAATGATTTTAATGACTTATACCAATCTTTGGATAACATTAATGATACTTTGACTTTGAAGCCAAAGCACAAAGCAGTCAAAGATTCTGAGATAATTAGAGAAGAGAATCCTTCCAATGTTATCGATATGAACTACGAGAAAGTCAGTCACCAGTACTGACAACTTGATTTTCCTTTCGTTTAATAAGCGGTCTTAGATTAGCAGTAACAACCAGCTAATCTAAGGCTCTTTTTTTTAGACAAGAAGAGTATCTTCGATACTCTCGCCGGAGCGGAAATTTTCCTCAAGGCATCATGTTGGTTTCTAAATATACTGCTAAATTCAACATAATTTCCTCTAACATAAAAATGCTGTGGACCAAGAAGTCAGTCCACAGCATATCTTACTATCTTTATTTAATTGATATAACCCTAATCTTAAAAGAACAAGTCAAATAAATTATACTGACCAAAGATTGAAACTGTAATCAATGAAATGACTGCCATAATCTTAATCAGGATATCCAATGAAGGACCTACTGTATCTTTAAGCGGGTCACCTACTGTATCACCAACAACTGCTGATGAATGGACATCTGAGCCTTTACCATGCCCTTCAACACCGTCTGACTCAACTAACTTCTTAGCATTATCCCATGCTCCACCACTATTGGCTGAGAATAGGGCTAACATAATACCTGAAAGTGTTGTACCGATTAGAAGTCCACCGACAAACTCTGCACCAAAGACAAATCCTGTACCGATTGGAACCAATACAGAAATAAGTGCAGGAAGCTTCATTTCTTTTAGGGCTCCTGCTGAAGAAATGGAAATACATTCGGTATAGTCAGGTTTTTGTGATCCATCAAGGATACCAGGATAAAGTTTAAACTGACGGCGAACTTCCTCAACCATACGTCTTGCTGCATTGGCTACTGCTTCAATAAGAATTCCTGAGAAATAGTATGGAAGAGCAGCACCTACAAGAGCTCCAGCCAGTGTATAGGTATTGATCATATTCAATGATAAGGAAAATCCATTGGTATCACCAGGATTAGCCTGTGAGTATAAATATGAGGCCAGCAAACTAAGGGCTGCAAGTGACGCTGAACCGATAGCAAAACCTTTACCGATAGCAGCAGTTGTATTACCAACTGAGTCCAGTTTGTCTGTAATCTTACGTACTCCCGGATCCAGTTTGCTCATCTCGGAGATACCACCCGCATTATCAGCAATAGGACCATATGTATCCACAGATACAGTCGCTGCAACAAATGACAGCATACCAATCGCAGCCATGGCTACACCATATAGACCTGCAAAATAATTAGCGGAAAGGGTTGCCACTGCAAGAACAATTACAGGGTAAAAAGTAGATTTCATACCGGCAGCCAAACCTTGTGTAATAGTAAGAGCTGTACCTTGAATAGATGCTTTTGCAATATTCTTGGTTGGTTTAAAATCATAGGATGTATAGTATTCAGCCAGGTTACCAATTGCAATACCAGCTACAATACCAAACACTGCTGCCAGCCATGGTGAAAGAGCGCCGGCCTTAAAGCCGAGAACGGAAGTATCTTGACCTTTAAAGAAGAAATAGGTTAAAACACCGGTTCCAACCAAAGTCAAGGCAGCGGATACCCAAACAGCATAATTCAATTCTTTATGTGGGTGCTCTGATACCTTTCTGAAAACAAGGAAAAGCACACCAATTACGCAAGATACCAAACCAATTGCAGCAAAAACGATTGGATAATTAATCAGGTTTTTCAACAGGTCTGTAGCAATCGTATTGCTTGTCGTACTTGTCGTATAGAACATATATGATACTAAAACGACAGCTGAAATAAGTGCACCTACATAGGATTCGAGAAGGTCAGCGCCAAGACCGGCAACATCCCCTACATTGTCCCCTACATTGTCAGCAATAGTAGCTGGGTTCCTTGGATCATCCTCAGGAATACCCGCTTCAGTCTTACCAACTAAGTCAGCACCCATATCTGCAGCTTTCGTATAAATTCCACCACCAACACGGTCAAACATGGCTATGATTGAACAGCCAAGGGCATAACCGGAAACCGTCATTGTAAAAGGTATAAAGTTAATACCAATCCAGTTACTCTGGATAACAAGATTTTCAGTATCAAGCTGTCCTAAAAGCTGTCCGAATACCAAGTACATCAAACCAAGTCCAAGTAAAGCAAATCCACCAACACTAAGCCCCATTACAGAACCACCCTGGAAAGCCACCTTAAGTGTCTGACCAAGACTTTTGCTCTCTCTAGCCTTGTTTGAAACCCTAACATTGGCAATAGTAGCAATACGCATACCAATGAAACCGGCCAAACCACTCATAAGAGCACCAAATACAAAAGCAACACCAACATACCAATCAACTAGGATACCCAGTGCAATAGCAATTAAAATTGCAATTCGGGCGATAACCTTGTATTCATGGTTGATAAAAGCACTGGCACCTTCTTGAATCGCAGTTGCGATTTCCTGCATAAGTTCTGTACCAGGACTTAACTTCTTCACTGCATTAAAATTGTAGAACGCTACAAGTAATGCAATGGCTACAGCAATGAAAACTAAAACAATCATACCTCTAACCTCCTTAAGCCAATTATTAACTTCTAGCAGAAATGTGCATAAATATGAAAATGCCAAAATCTGCTTAGTATAAATTCTACCATAAAAATGCAAGAAATTACCGCTTTTAAAAAAAGATTAAGTACTGAAATTAGGTCCATTTCATTATGCTATTTTAACAACAATTTAACAAAAAAACGCGCATATCCGTTATTTTGCACAACAAGGGATATACGCTTTTATTAGCTATAACTATTTACTTTTTCCGTATTTTGGTTTTTGCAACTTACCTTCCTATGCTTCAAAAGGGAAGGTAAATTGAGAAAGACCAAGTTCATCTCTGATGAAAACCAGTTCCTTTTGAACGGCCTCATTAACAGGTACACCCTTATCCTTCCTGTAGAGCCAGGCTTCGTATTCTTTTTCACCTGCAGTGAATATTTTTTCAGTACCTGGTGCTTTTTGCGAACCACGAAGGTCTCTTAAGATATCACCTGCTGTTTTCTTAAAGGATTCAAGTCCCATAAAGGCTTCTGTATCGATAGCGATAAAAAAATGGCCTAAGTGATAAGGAACTTTTTCTCCCTTATCGCCCAGTCCTGTCAACATTCTCAGGAAATTCCCCTGTTGAAGAGCGGCTGACAGTATTTCAACGACTGTGGCATAACCATAGCCCTTATAACCGGCAAGCTCCTCTCCAATACCTCCGAGTGGTGCAAGGGCTGCTTCTCCTGATACAAGGCTTTCCAGTATCTCTTCAGAATCAGTCATAGGAAGACCTTGACGGTCAAGAACCATTCCGGCAGGTGTGTCTTTTCCAGTTCTGGCAAAATACTCAATCTTACCTCTTTGGGTAATGGAAGTTGCACAGTCCAATAAGAATGGAAAAGCTTCATCTGTAGGAAATCCAAAAGTCAACGGATTGGTCCCCAACATATTTTCCACACCAAAGGTAGGAGCTATTGATGGTCTTGCATTGGTTCCGGTGATGCCTATACAGCCAGCATTGGCAGCCATTTCCGCGTAAAATCCGGCTATTCCGTAATGTGTGGAGTTTCTGACAGCTACCATACCCATTCCATATTCTTTGGCCTTTTCAATGGCCATCGACATGGATTTGTAACCGATGACCTGACCCATACCGTCATGACCGTCAACAACGGCAGTTGTTGGTGTTTCTCTGACGATTTCGTAATCGGTAACAGGCTTTTGAATACCTGCCTTGATCCGGTCAAGATAAATCGGCTTAAAGCGGTTAACACCATGAGAATCAATCCCCTTCTTGTCAGACGCAAGTAAAACATCGCGACAGATTTTTGCATCCTCTCTTGGAATACCATACCCAACAAAAGCCTCTTCCACAAATTCACTGATTAGTTCCCAATTGACAAACACTGAACCCATACAATACCTCCTTATCCTAGAACAATTGAACCAGAAAATTAAGTCTTAACTCAATTCCTGCTTATCTAATAACACCTGTATCTCTGGCTGCTTTCCCAACAGCTTCTGCAACAGCTTTTGCCACATTCTTATCAAAAGGTGATGGAACAATATAATCTTCCCTAAGTTCTTCTTCCTTAAGAACAGATGCAATAGCATAGGCTGCAGCTAATTTCATCTCTTCATTGATTTTCTTGGCTCCTGCATCAAGGGCTCCCCTAAAAATACCAGGAAAGGCAAGGACATTATTAATTTGATTAGGGTAGTCGCTGCGACCGGTTCCGATAATTTTTGCACCTGCTTCGATAGCAAGCTCAGGCATTATCTCAGGTGTTGGATTGGCCATGGCAAAGATAAAAGGATTGTCATTCATGGACTCAACCATCTCCTTGGTCACACATCCTGCAGCAGAAACGCCGACAAAGACATCTGCACCCACCATGACATCAGCCAAGGTCCCTTCCACATCATTTTTATTGGTAAAACTTAAAATTTCTTCTTTTACAAAATCAAGATTGTCCCTTCTGGAATGAATGGTTCCCTTCCTATCCAAAACAATAATTTCGCCAACGCCAAATTCATAAATCATCTTAGCGATGGAGCTGCCTGCCGCACCTGCTCCGTTAATGACAACTTTCAATTCTTCTTTAACCTTGCCTGTCAGTTTACAGGCGTTAATGAGAGCTGCGATAGTAATAATAGCTGTACCATGCTGGTCATCATGAAAAACAGGTATATCCAACTCTTCAATCAAACGTCTTTCAATTTCTACGCACCTGGGTGCTGAAATATCTTCAAGATTGATTCCACCAAGGCCTGGAGCCAACAATTTACAGGTTCTGATAATCTCTTCTGTATCCTGAGTATCCAGACAGATAGGAAAAGAATCGACATTACCGAAATTCTTAAATAGTATAGCCTTTCCTTCCATTACAGGCATAGCTGCGTGTGGACCGATATTACCCAGCCCTAGTACTGCAGAACCATCAGTGATAACTGCTACCAAATTGCCTTTGGATGTATATTTATAGATATCATTCTGATTCGCTTCAATTTTTCTACAGGGTTCAGCAACACCTGGTGAGTATGCCATACTTAACTCTTCTTTATTGCTGACAGTAACTTTAGAAACCATTTCAATTTTACCGACATGATCTTCATGCATTTTCAGTGACTTTTCATAAATGTCCATATAATCCTCCGAATCCATCGCCTCTAAGGCCTATTACGTGGTTGATTATAACATATGTTGAATTTGTTGTGTGGATGTTTTTCAAAAAAAATAAAAAGCGCAAAAATCCTTGGTGATTTTTACGCTTCCATAAACTAGTCACTATATACCATACGGTCGTCTTTTATATCGGTCAGTACCTGGTCAAGGTAGTTCTTGGCATGGTACTTAGCTGTATAAAGATTCATATCCTGGAAATTGCCACAATCTCTTCTTGTTGCACCCGGTATCTCTTCATCATATCCAAGGATAAATTCACACAATTCCTTTAATAGTGGCACAATATCAATAGGTTGTAACTCACCGGCTAACAATAGATAAAATCCTGTTCTGCATCCCATAGGTCCAAAATAGATGACTTTATCTGCCCATGTCTCATGATTTCTCAAGAATGTGGCACCTAAATGCTCAATAGCATGAATAGGTGCATTTTCAAGAGCCGGCTCAAAATTGGGTCTTGTAAACCGTAAATCAAAAGATGTTATGGACTCCTTACCTATATGGTCAACTCTGGAAACATAAACCCCAGGATATAGAGTATCATGATTAACAGTAAAACTTGCAATTTTCTTCATTATTATCTCCTATATTATTCTTTCATCATTCAGGCCAATTCATAACCCATCATATCAATAAATTCATCAACAATATGTGGATCAAACTGTCTGCCTTTATATTTGATTATTTCTTCATATGCTACTTGTGCTGACAAAGCCTTTCTATAGGGCCTGTCATTGGTCATAGCATCAAATGTATCGACGATAGACAAGATTCTACATTCAATAGGAATAGAATCCCCCTTCAGTTTTTCAGGATATCCATTACCGTCCCAACGCTCATGATGGTAGAGAATTAAGTTGGCGATATCCCGAAGTTCCTTGGATTCACTGGCTATTCTTTTGCCGATCTGTGAATGGGTCTTCATAATTTTATACTCATCAGGGTCCAGTTGTCCAGGCTTATTAAGAATTTTATCCGGTATCCCAACCTTTCCTATATCATGGAACTTAGCCAGGAGTTTCACCTTATCAAGCTGACCTCCACTAAGTCCAATTCTTTTGGCCAAACGAAAGGCCAGACTCTCCATCCGGTCTGCATGTCCCTCGGTAATAAAATCTCTGGCTTCCAAAGCCTTCATTAATGTATTCACTAAGCCAGACCTAACGCTTTCAGACTTAAGCATCTTATGCTGATACATAAAGTTATCAGCTTGAGAGAACAGGTCTGTCATATTATTCTTTACTTGTCCACCTTTATAGATAGCATAACCATATGATAAAGATATCTGTATCAGCTCAGATTCCTCATTAAACTTAGTCATCTTGGCCATTACTTTGGCCATTTCTTTTGAAACGACTTCTTCCTCACTGGTCTCCATAAGAATACCAAACTCATCACCACTTAAACGGGCAATCAAGGAAACCTCTTCAATACTGTCCTTGAGAAATCCAGCCGCCTTCTTAATGACATCGTCACCCGCCAAGTGTCCAAAGGTATCGTTCATCATCTTTAGACCATCTATATCAACAATAACAACAGCCACTGATGTTCCTGGCGCCGCCTCATAATATCGCATATATTCTTCAAAGACTTTCCGGTTGTAGAGACCTGTCATATAGTCTCTGTCGATCATATCACGAAGTTTTTCTTCCATTCTTACTGATTCGGTTACATCACGAATCATTAGGAGAATCTCACCAATATCTGACATATTCAGACGGACTTCAAGAACCATAGCCTGGTCCTTGTAGTCAAAGTCAAAACGCTTGGTAATATGTGCATTCCCTGAAATTACTTGATTAATAAGTAATCGTAACTCACTCATCATGGTCATATCAGAAATCAGGGCATGCAAAAAAGGATTTGTCTCCTTGGAGAAGGTAAAGGGTGAAATATTCCCTTCCTTATCACTGACCAGCATTAAGTCAGGAATAGTATTTATAATAATCTTATTCCTGGCATTAATCCTTTCCAAATCCAAAATTTTGCTTTGAAGTTCAGGGTAATAGTTCTTACGAAATGAGTCTTCGCCTAATCCAATAATGGATTCCCTGGTATATCGATTATTCTTTTTTGATGATTCTGTCAAACAGTCCACCTACTTCTTCGAAAGTCAATTCTTTCGGATTAGTTAACATACAGGGATCTGCCAAAGCAGCCTTTACTAATGAACTCTTTACCTCTTCATCCATATAGTCGACTTGAACAAAAGCCGGTATTCCAATACTCTCTCTTATCTCACTGATTCTATTTATAAGTTTTTCTTTATTTGAATGGCTACCGGCCTCACCGGCTCCATCTATATCAATTCCCATGACACTGGCAATCTGATCATAGCGATCGCTGGCAGCATCATAATTCATATCAATAACATGTTGAAGAAGTATTGAGTTACATTCTCCATGAGGCAAATCCAGCAAACCACCAAGGCTATGGGCCATGGCATGAACCGCTCCCAGGCTTGCATTTGAAAAAGCCAGGCCTGCTTCTGTAGAACCAATCATCATCTGATACATGGTTCCCAGAGACCTATCCGGCTTAACAGCCTCTCTGATGTTATTGACAACATACCGAATGCCTTCAAGGGCATGTATATCTGTCATACTTGAATGGGCATTGGAGACATAAGCCTCAACGGCATGGGTTAATGCATCCATCCCTGTACATGCAGTTAAATATGGATCCATGGTCATTAAAGGCACAGGATCAATAAGGGCAAGATCCGGTACAACCTTTTTACTAATGATAGCTTTCTTAATATTCTTGTGTGTATCATTAATAATTGCAAATTGGGATACATCAGCTGCAGTTCCTGATGTCGATGGAATGCAGATCAAGGGTGGTCCCGGCAAATTGATCTGGTCTACACCTTCATAATCCAGAATATGACCTCCATTGGTCGTGACAATAGAGATACATTTGGCACAGTCAATAGGGCTGCCTCCTCCAATGGCAATGATTAAATCGCATCCATTGGCTAGAAAAAGCTCTGCACCCAACATGGCTTCCATATCTTTTGGATTAGGCGTCACCGAATCAAAAACAATGACTTCATCAACGACTTCTTCGATTGCGTCAATGATTTCCTGACACCATGACAGCCCATGAACTGGCCCATCAGTAACCAAAAATGGCTTTTTGGAAGCAAAATGATTGATATATCTGACGACAAGAAGTCTTGCATCCTGACCTGTTATGATCTCAGGAGCAACAAATTTTCTTAATTCCAAATCTTGATTTTGAAACATACTTCGCCTCACTTCCTTCCGCCCTCATTTCTATTATATCACAGTCTACATCTTCTGAACCATGAGATTGCCGGATTCATATTTTTTTAATCCTGCAAAAAAGACGACAAAGGCAAGGATTACCCATAAAACCGCTGCAAGGGTCAAAAGGAAAAACCATTTGGCATCAAAGTCACTAACCAGTCGAACCGGTACCATAGATATAAAACCGGCAGGAAGGACAGTAAAGAGCATAAACTTAATGACACCTTGGAAAATATCTGCCGGGTATATGGAAGTTGTAATAAGGAATTCAAAGGCCAAGCCGGCCAGGGAGGAAATATTGCCAAACCAAAAAGCCAGGGCATTGGCTGTGACCAGAACTCCTGCGAAAATCATAGCCGCTGTAATCGAAAAATATATAAATAAGCCTGCCCCCATAAAGCTAAATCCCTCTACAAGGAAAAAGAGAATCACACCATATAGTAGGTCTCCCCATGCAGAAATATTGGTTTTGGAAGCAATTGTATTAAGGAGTACATTTTTAGGCTGGAGAAGGTAAGAATCCAGTTCTCCTTTTATAATCATCTCCACCAACCGAGTAATATTTCCAAAAAGGATAAAGCAGATACCAAAGCCTGCTGAGGAAAAAGCCCATAAAAGCATAACATCCCTAAATCCATAACCACCTATACTGGAAAACCTTTCAAAAAGCAGCCACCAGAAAAAAGCAAAGGAAAGATTATTCAGAAACATGCCAAAGGTCTGAATCAAAAAGCTGGTACGATACTCCATGGCTGATGAAAGATTCAATTTAAAATATCCGCCAAGGAGCCCTAAATTTCCACTTATATTTTTTTTCATTTTTTTAACCACCATTAACATTTAAGCCTTTAACTCCTTTCATATATACTCCATAGCAGATGAAAACCGCGAGGATTAAGTAAATCAACTGACCTGTCATGACCTGAACAAACAAATCACCGGAAAAATCAACAAACAATTTGCCCGGATAATAAGTTATATAGGCAAAGGGCAAATGCTTACTAAAGCCTTCAATCCATTCCGGAAAGAGCTCAAGGGGAAGCAGCATACCCCCTAGAGTAAATACCAACTTCTGATAAATCCATTGAAAAGCTGAATTTTCCTCAACCCAGAATGCTGTGAGGGCCAGTGAAAAGTTTACAAAAAAGTTAATGGCAATCCCCATAACAATACTAAAGAGTATAAGAGGCAGGGTCCAAACATTAACCCAATTAGGTATGCCTACAAGCAGCAGCCCTACTCCACCCCCAACAATAATATTCACAAAAATCCTGATGGTGATCTTACCCATATTATTGGCAAAGGAGTACAGAATATAGTCATAGGGCTTATTTAAGAGATAGGCTATATTACCGGTCTTAACATCAGCAGCAACTTCTTTATAGTAATTGGTGGTCGACAGGGTAACAATCTCTGTCATCACCAAATACCAGATCATCATATTTAGGCTAAAGCCCTCTATAAGGCCATCACCACTCCCATATATATTTTTCCATAGCAAGAGATACACACCTAGTATAAATGCAAAAAAACCACTGCGGCCAAAAAAATCTAATAGATATACCATGGCATCCATCATGGATGTCTTAAAAACGTATCCGTACTTAGTGATTTTAGCTACCATAGCTGCCACCACCTTTATTTTTCTCCTTATAGATAGATGCAATAATTTCTTCCATAGGTGGATCCTCAATAGTTATATCAAGTACTCTCCCCTTTTTCATCAACCGGGTAATGACATCGTCAATGTCAGTCTTGGCTGTATCCACTTCTACTTTGACTCCATATCCCTTGCTCTTAATCACCCTTATGTCCTGGTCATCAATGGTGACTTTATCACTGTATTTGATACTGATGACCTTATTACTCAGATAATTGTATTTTAAGTTTTTCACACTCTCATCCGTGACAACCTGACCATGGTTAATGACAATAACCCTTTTGCAGAGTTCCTCAATATCACCTGCATCATGGGAGGTAAGAAATATAGTTGTTTTCTCTTCCTTATTAACTGTTTTTATCAGATCTCTGATTTTCTGTTTAACGATAACATCCAGACCGATGGTAGGTTCATCCAAAAAAATAATCTTTGGTTCATGCAAAAGGGATGCAGCTATTTCACATCGAATCCTTTGCCCCAAAGACATTTTCCTTACCGGTATATTCAGAAGTTCTTCAATTTCGAAGACCTGAGTCAGATAATCGATCCGCCTCTTCAAGCGGTGTTTATCGATTTCATATATTTTACCAAGTAACTGAAAACTGTCTCCAGGTGGTAGATGGAACCATAACTGGGATTTTTGACCAAAAACGGACCCTATTTGATAGGCCAGTTGGTGTCTGTCTTTAACAGGATTAAGACCAAGGACCTCCATCTGTCCATCAGTGGGATGCAAAATCCCAGTCATCATCTTAATAGTTGTAGACTTACCGGCTCCGTTAGGTCCGATAAAAGCGAGGACTTGTCCTTCTTCCACATCAAAATCAATATGGTCTACCGCTTGAATACGTTTGTACTCGGGTTTGACCATACTTCTTAGACTTCCTGAGAATCCAGGTTCTTTAATTTTAGTTTCGAATGTTTTGGTAAGGTTCTTGACACTAATACTCTTCATCATGCTCTCCTAACATAGCTATTAATCTTTTTCTATTCATGAACAGCTTTCTATCTCAAGATATTTCAGACTATATTACAGGAAGTGACTGACAATTGCAAGGCTTTTTTAGTATTTGTCACAATTTTTGTTTTTCCGTTGGAGACACACAAGAGGCCTGGCATCCCATAAAAAGAGATTCCAGGCCATATTTCTTCGCCTAAGTTCATTTCAATTCAGAATTCATTTATCTGTCTTAATCCACACCCAACATTTCATTGAATATTTCTTTTACCTCAGAAAAGTTCAAACTATTCTGGCTGCATATATCCCGTATCAACATATTTTCATTGTCCACTGAAACACCAAGAACTTCTTCGATTGTTTCAAGGGATAAGCCGTAGTCCATAAGGTCTTTCACACTTGTCTTTCCTCTGACAGCTACTGTCTGTTCGTGTTCCTCTTCCGGATCTTCCGACCTGATTTGGTTCTCATCAAGACTGTTGGCCCCATCATTAATCTCTATAAGACCTGAGTCTAAAACCAGAATATGTCCATCCATATAGGCCGCCTTTTCTTCATTCCATTTATCTTCCCTAATCAGAACATCAACAGCAGATTGAAGTAAATAATCATCCGACTCATAGGGTAATCCTGTATATAGGGAAACGAATAAGCGAAGGGACCCCGTTCCGATTTCAACACCTTCCCTAATTTCACCGTAGATTTCTTCCAAATTCTTGGCTTGTATGCTTTCTGGACTGTCCGTTGTCAAAGCAAAAGCTTCCGCTATAAGCTCAGCTTTGATATCAAAGGCATTTTCAACATCCTGGAATGTGTAAGACCCTCTTATATCACCAGGATCAGGCAGTCCCTCATATGCACCATCACTAAATTTTGCGGGAGATTTTGTAGATTCGGTCTGCCATAGACCCATAGCATCTGATACCAAAATTCCTCCGAAAACAACAAGTACACCAATTACCGCAACACCTAAACTTCTAAGTCTCATTGGTCACCTCCGGCCTTAATCTGCATCTCGAGAGTATGGTCTATAGGACAATGATTTTCTGACGTACACAGGCCACATCGAATACATTGATGGTCTTTTACAACTTTCTTATCAGATACCTTAATATTCATGGGACATACATCGTCACATTTACCGCAAGAGATGCATGACTTTTCATTTCTACGAATCTTATATAAACTAAATAAATTAGTCAGTCCAATAGCCGCCCCAAAAGGACAGGCATATTTGCACCAGGGTCTCTCAACAAAAAGGGACATGAGCATGACCACTACCAAGACAATTATCCCTCCTACTGTTGCTTCATCAGACCAAAAGTTAAAGAGGGCATAATAGGGATCAACTTCCAGAAATACCAATTTCAGTGAATTGGTCGTTAAATATACTGTAAATATCAGGACACCATATCTCAAGTATCTAAGAACCCGGTCAACTTTGTAGGGTACAAAGGTATTATACCGCTTTTTGAATAATTTTTTACCGATTTTCCCCAGCCATTCCTGAACAGATCCCAGGGGACACATATACGAACATACGACAGGTCCCATCACCAAAGCCAAAACCATAATAATCACCATAATGACCATTGATGAGGCATGAATCTTCTGTACGTATACACCTAATGTAGCCCATGAAACCAAAGTTTCCACACCTCCAAAGGGACATATGGCATGAAGTGAAGCTGAACCGATAAAAGGAATGGTAGTCCCTGATTCACTGAGATAATGATTGAAACCAATCAGCCCAACAATAGCAAAAAATAAGACCTGACTGATTGTCCTTGCCTTTCTTGAAATTCTCATAGTACAACTCTCCTTTTATTATTTGGTTGTATCATAAATTTCTTTTGTGACAACTAAGTGACAATTCGAATTTTTTTCATTAATTCTGCCAAATTCTTCTTATCATCAGATCATAACTGTAAATTCAACACCATCCTCAATATTCTCAACTCTGTACTCTCCTTGATGAAGTAGAACTATTTCTTTGAGGATTGCCAACCCCAGTCCGGTACCTTTTTTCTTACCCTTTTTCTTGTAGAAACTCTCAAAGACATTGTCAATGTCTTCCTCATCAATAGAGGGACCATCGTTATAAACACTCAGAATAAGCTTGGACTCTGTATTTTGAACTCTTGTTCTTATGAGTGACTGACCATGTTCCACAGCGTTGGAGATTAAGTTGCGGTAAACCTGCTCAAACCGCTCCTGATCGATAGACATATGAAAGTTCTCTTCTAAATCCATATCCAGTTCAAAACGAAGATGATGACTTTCCACAAAATCTTCGTACCGGTCAAAGAGACCTACAAGAAAGGGCTTAACCCTGACTTTCTGTGGTTTTAGCTTATAATTCCCTGTTTCCATTTTTGTATAGTCTAGAACATCCAAAATCAACTTGGACACTGCCTCAGACTCCTCATAGATATTTTTAAGATATCGGTCTCTTTCCTCTTCATCCTTATACATACCATCATATAGGATTTCAGCATAACCGCTGATGACGGCAATAGGCGTTTTCAGTTCATGAGTTGCCTGGGCAAGAAACCTTTTCTTTAGGTTTTCAGCATTTCTTTCCTTATTAAGCTCTGTATTTAGCATATAGATATTGCCTCTAAGTTCTTCGTAGAGCTCATTAAGGGTTTTATTGAGCTGGCCAATTTCATCTCTGCCTTTTGAGACCATAACCGGCTTCACAGTCTTGGTCTTCATAGACTCAGCCAAAGCATTTAATTTTTTTATTGGACTGGATAGATTTCTGGATAAGATCCATGCCATCACAAGGGCAAGGGCAAGAACAAGACCTAGTAGTAACCAGATAAAATCAATCATGGTATCTGTAGCCTTATTCAGGGTCTGAATCGGAACTTCATAAACCAGATATTCCTCATCCATAAGTACACCAATGACATATATATCAACCCCAATTTTATTGGTGTACTGATAAACACTAAAATCACCTGTTGGCGTAAAAGACTGACCATTTTGAGTCACTGGACGGTTCTTCCCCCGTCCCATAGAGTAGCCGGTTTGTCCTCCCTGTTCATTATAGAAGTAAAGCTCGCCGCCCAGTTCATTTTCCATCTCTTCCATAATATCTAATACCAGGTCATAATCTTCATTCATATAAGCCGTCTGAATATCTACTTTTGATTCATCTAGAAGTCCCAATTGCTGATCCAAATAATAAGTTGGCAGGACAAATTTTGTTGCTGCCCCAATGACACCAACGATGATTAAAGAAAATATGAACATATATCCGAAGACTTTTACACTTATTGATGCTTTCATTCTTCTACCACCATTCGATAACCAATACCCCGAATTGTTTTTATCCTGGCTCCTTCTTCACCAATCTTCTTACGAAGCCTTTTAACATGTGTATCAACAGTTCGTTCATCACCAAAATAATCGTAGCCCCACACTCCATTGAGAATCTGGTCACGGTTCAGGGCCAAATTTCTGTTATCCACAAAATACATAAGGAGTTTATACTCTAAAGGTGTCAACTCAATTTCATTTCCATCAATCTGGATTTGGTGAAAAGACGTATTAATGGCCATGGATCCAATGGTTAAAATCTCCCCCAAGGTGACCACATGATTCCTTTTGAGAACAGTCTTTATCCTGGCCATAAGCTCCTTGGCACTAAAAGGCTTGGTCACATAATCATCGGCTCCAAGATCAAAGCCCAGAAGTTTATCGTCTTCCTCACTTCTTGCCGTCAACATAATGACAGGTATGTTGTTTTCCTTCCTGATTCGCCGAAGAATTGTCCATCCATCCGTATCAGGCAGCATGACATCCAAGAGTACTAAGTGGTACTCTCTTTCATCCATAAGATCATAAGCCTCTTTACCGCTTCCAGCCTCATAAAGGTTATATTGCTCCTTAACTGCGTATGTACGTATAATCTCCCGAATTTTTTCTTCATCTTCCACCAGCAAAATATTTATATCTTTCATATTAACAACCTCTCTATAATCAAAAGATTCATCACTACTTTTATTGTATCCAATAAATCCGCTTTTGTCATATAATTCATCCTAAACTACAATTGTGACAAACAAGTGACACATTCTTGTATCTAATTGGGTTCACTTTTATACGTTCACTTTTAAAGTATATTTGTTTAAATATTTATTCAAGCTTATCTCACACAATGAGGCTCATCACAAATAATCGAAAAAGACGGAGTTTTATGGTGACAATGCCTTGAAGCTAGGATTAGGGCCTATAGCCATCTGAGTGGGTTTTTGATCACTGGACAATATAGGGCCAAGCTTCTAAATTTCTTTAGTCGCTTGGCCCTATATTGTTCTGTGTTCAAGACTCCCGCCGGATGGCTATAGGTCCTAATCCTTCGTCTTTCAGGTATTTCCCGTCACCATAAAACTCCATCTTTTGACTTTACTTGTGTTCTTTATTTCTCATGCTTACTGGCAACCCGCATATTATGAAGAATCTTGTCCAGTTGCTCCCGCTCTTCAAGTGATGCATGATCCTTGATCGCTTCTGTATTCTTTATGATTTGCTCTACCATTTCTCTGTTAAAGGCTTTGTCTCTACTAATATCTATATCAGGACCATGGGAGACTGACTCCTGGCCCTTAAGTTCCTGATTGATAATTGCCTTGGTATTTCCGACAGGACAGTGCAGACCATCACAATGACCACATCTGTTTTTTCCTAGGCAAAGCTCATTGGCACAAAAATCCAAATGCTGATAATAGGCATAGAGTTTTCCTGACATAGACCTATATTGGGATACAAATCCCTTTTTGTAGGCTTTATAATTTCTATAGGTTAAATACGTAAATATTCCACCAATGACAAGCACATAAATACTAATAGTCCAGTAAACAATCATAGTTCCTGGAAGTGCATTATAGAGCTTAATAGAACCAAAAATCAAGAATATGGTTGAAGCAGCAATATTAATGGCAATCTCCGGTACCTTATCACCAATTTTCTTTCCAACATAAATGCCTAAACCACCTGTTGTCAACATTCCTGCAACTGTACCCACCAAGATAAAAGCCGGATAAGAAGCACCTGCCGCCAATGTAATAGCTGTGAGCTGGGTTTTGTCTCCCAGTTCACCAATAAAAAAAGCTAAGGCTACAGTAAGAACCGGTCCATGTTTGCTGACAGATACTTCTTCTTCTTCCTCTTCCTCTATCCGTAAAGACCAGATACCAAAAACCACAAAGGCCAAACCGGCAACGACCTGTATCCAGTTCATGGGGATGACCCTAACCAATTGACTGCCCAAGGCTACAGCAAGTCCATGATTAAGAAAAGAACCAATCCCAATTCCTAACAATACTTTTTTAACCGAATATTTAGTCGCAAATGCCATGGCGAGAATCTGAGTTTTGTCACCCATTTCAGCGATGAATATTAACAAAAATGCCTGTATGATTTCCTGTACCATTCTTATCTCCTAATCTACATATCACAATATCTATTGGCTATTGTATCATAGATAGGGGTAAAAATCTCATTTACTTATAATATATCTAGGTATTAAATACTTTCTTACATTTTTTTGCAAAATAGGTCTTTATATTTTTCCATTTTGATGTATAATAATACATAGTTATGAATAAGACTCTATACCTTATCATTATTTTTGACCCGAAAACTAAAGGAGATTATTATGAGTTTTAATTTACGAAACCGCCATTTTCTTACTTTATTGGACTATAGCCCAGAAGAAATCCGCTACTTGATTGATTTGTCCAAAAACTTCAAGAATATGAAACAAGCCGGTACCCCACATGAATATTTAAAAGGCAAGAACATTGTACTTCTTTTTGAAAAAACATCCACAAGAACCCGCTGTTCCTTTGAAGTTGCAGGCATGGACCTAGGCATGGGTGTCACCTACTTAGATCCCGGCAGCTCCCAAATGGGTAAAAAAGAAAGCATTGCCGACACAGCCAGAGTACTTGGACGCCTCTATGATGGAATTGAATACAGAGGCTACAGTCAGGAATTGGTTGAGGAATTGGCAGCCTTCGCAGGCGTTCCTGTATGGAATGGCTTAACCGACCAATTCCATCCAACACAAATGATTGCAGACCTTATGACTATCGAAGAGAAATTTGGTTACCTAAAAGGCCTTAACTTTACTTACGCCGGTGATGCCAGAAACAATATGGGAAATTCACTGATGATTGCCTGTGCTAAAATGGGTATTAACTTTACAGCCTGTTCACCTAAGGAACTCTTCCCTGCTGATGACCTGGTTGAAAAAGCCCTTGTCTTGGCTAAAGAAAACGGTTCAACCATTACACTGACAGAAAGCATCGAAGAAGGTGCAGCAAATGCTGACATCATCTACACCGACATCTGGGTATCCATGGGCGAACCGGACCATGTATGGGAATCTAGAATAGCTATGCTTAAGCCTTATCAGGTCAACAAGTCAATGATGGAGCTGGCTAAACCTTCAGCAATCTTTATGCACTGCCTGCCATCTTTCCATGATACCAAAACCGTCATCGGTCAGGAAATGTTTGATAAGTTCGGTGTGACTGAAATGGAAGTAACCGATGAGGTTTTTGAATCCAAACAATCAGTTGTTTTTGATGAAGCGGAAAACCGCATGCATACCATTAAAGCTGTTATGTACGCCACTCTTAAATAAGCTTATTAAGTTCTTTATCTACCCTTTTAGATATCTTAATAATAAAACGGAAAAAGGAATGACAACTGCCAGTGTTGTCATTCCTTTTCCATAACATGCAATTATATTATCTAAGGGAGGGAGTCCCTCAGTTAATACCACTATTAATTCTGGATATCATATGGCCAATCCATAATTCCACCAAAGTCATATACATTGGTATATCCTGCTTCAAGAAGCAGGTTACTTGCCTGACGACTCCGATTTCCGCTTCTACAATAAACCAGAATTCTTTGGTCTTTATCCTCTAATGGGCCAAAATCCTGGTCCTGAATATTTGCCAGAGGTAGTAAAAGAGCTCCAAGTATGTATCCTTCATTATACTCTTGCTCTGTTCGAACGTCCAATACTATTGTATTTTCATCCATTAGGTCTTTAGCCTCACTAGGGCTTATTTTCTTGTATTCTGCCACTTGCGCTTCCTCTTCTATCTTAGTCTCATTATCTTGTGTGCCCAGGTCTTCATTTGATGATTTTGTATCATCTGATGTACAACCTATTATGAACATCATAGAGAAGACAGCAAAAATAGTCAATATTTTTTTCATAAGCGTTCTCCTTTTACATTATCAATTGAAAGTAATTATCAATATAATAACATATTATGTGGAGATAGTAAAAACTAATCCAAGATATAGATTCGATACTCAAAGGGACTTAGTTCAAAGAGGGCATCCTTATTAATATCCATTACCTCACCTGAAAAGGCATCTGTCATGACATGGTCATAGTCAAGGAAAGGAAGCTGAACGTCTGCACCTTCACTGTTTATATTGGCAATATACAAGACTTTATTATCACCGGATGCCCTTGTGAAAGCCAGGACTTGATTTTTGCTAGCCGAATGAACCGTCAAGTCACCTCCATGAATACCATGAAACAGGGCTGGATTGTCTTGTTTTAGGTCTATAAGTCTGGCATAAAAATCTTCCTTCTCATAATTCCCCCACTGAATCTCATCCTTGTCAAAAAACTCCAACCGCTCATTAAAAGCCGCTTCCTGGCCTGAATAGATAAGTGGAATCCCAGGCATAACAAAGGTCAAAGCAGCCATAAGGTCTACTGCCTGGCCCAGCCTTTCATACTCCGTTCCATTCCATGAGTTTTCATCATGATTGGTAATGAAATTCATTTGATAGCTTCCTGTGGGAAGACTTTCATATGCCTTCAAGGTATCTGAAATCTTCTTTACGTTGTTGGTTCCCCCTGCCGTCTGATTCATAACACCAAGGAGGTCCCAGTTGTAATTAGCCACAAAGGCGTACTCCAGCAGTTGTGGACTTGTATTATCTTCTGCCAGCATAAAAACAGGCTTTACCTTCATCAAACGGCTTGTAGCCTGGTCCCAAAAATCCTTGGGCACACCTGCTGCATAGTCACAACGGAAGCCGTCAACATCTGCTTCCTCTACCCAGTAGACCATGGATTTAATCATTTCCTGACGCATTTTTGTATTGTTAAAGTCCAGATCAGCCACATCCAGCCAACCGGTTCCCTGGGGACTGACGATTTTACCATCTATTTGTGTGTACCAGTCCGGATGGTCCTCTATCCAGACATGATCCCATCCTGTATGGTTGGCTACCCAATCCAGAATAACCTTCATTCCTCGGTCATGGGCAGCATCCACCAATTCTTTAAGGTCTTCCAGATCACCAAACTCCCGGTTCACACCCTTATAATCCTGAACGGCATAATAGGATCCTAGGCTTCCGATCCGGTTTTCACTGGATATTGGATGAATAGGCATGAGCCAAAGAACTTCGATTCCCATGTCAGCCAACCTGTCCAAATGTTCTTCTCTAAAGGCATCAAAGGTTCCTTCCTTTGTAGACTGTCTCACATTAACCTCGTAGACAACAGCATCCTGAGCCCATGATAAGTCTTCATAAAGCTCCGATTCACGTTCATAGACCTTTGGACTGCAAGCGGTAACGACAAGGCTTAATGCTAGAAGAATAAGGAATGCATTTTTAGATAGTATCCGATTAATTTTCATTTCCAACACCTGCCTTTAATAATTCAAACACAAGAGGCTCTTTCTTTAACTTGATTTTTCCTCCATGTATCTCAATAGGTTGATTATTGTATAGATTGACAAGGTCAAGACTGTCTTGCTCCTTGATCCATCCTTCTGATAACAAGTAATCTAATGTTAGATCTCCACTCTTTTGTTCTACATTGAAGACTCCTACCAGCATCTTATCCTGACTTTCATAACTTGCCGTAACAATCCCTTTCATGACTTGATTTCTAAGGGTATAGTAACCCTGTTGAAAGAGGGATTTTTTTCTTATGTTAATCCATTTACCAATATAGTCATTGATTCTTAGGCCCTCTGGATTTTCATCCCAGTTCACCGGGTCAATTTCGAAAAGTGAAGGGCAGTTTTTATCACCCTTTTCCTGACCACCATGAACCATGGTTAAACCTGCTTCAAAAAAACTGAAACCTGTCCAGTTTTCAAGTAGTCGACCTTCCACAAGACTGGAAATTCTAGGCATATCATGATTTTCTAAAAATCTAAGTTTTATACTCTGATCAGGATAGATGTAGGACTGCATCCTTTTCTTTTCCAACATGGTCTCCAAGTCTATGTTACCATGGAGATAGCTTAAAAACTGGCCATGGGTATCATAGTCATAGCACACATCAAATACACTGAAAAGTTCACTGTCACATGCAATAGGAATTCCAGATTTTCTAATATGGTTGATGAATTCACCATGAACACTTTCCGCTATCATAATGACTTGAGGATTAATCATAGAAAGTCGGCGTCTTGCCTCCTGCCAGAATTCAAGAGGAACCAAAGACGCTACATCACATCTGAATCCATCGATTCCAAGATGGATCCAATGTTCCAAACTGGAAATTTGCTTTTCCCACAATCCTTTATGGCTGTAATCCAAGTCAATAATGTCATCCCAGTCAGCCACTCGATTACCAAGACTGCCGTCAGCTTTTCGATAATAGTAGTCCGGATGTTGACTAAGAAGTTTGGCATCATGAGACGTATGATTATAGACCACATCAATGATAATCTTCATACCTTTTTCATGGGTTTTGTCTATCAGGTCTTTCAAGGAATCCTCACTGCCATATAAAGGATTAACACTATCATAATCAGCGATGGAATATGGACATCCAAGAGATCCTTTTTTATTCTTTTCACCGATTGGGTGGATGGGCAAGAGCCAAAGTATATCCACTCCCAGGTCTTTTATCCTATCCAGATCTTCCATGACATCGGTAAACATACCATGTCTTCCTGCAACAGTTTTATGGTTCCTTACATATATAGAATACAGGGTCATATTCTTTAAATATTGATTATTTGTTTTCATGATTTACATAGCTCCTCGTAATAGGATGGACATAATAGCTTCTTTCAGGTTGCAAGGTATATTTAACTGCGCGATCCTGCGGACCTTATCCAGCTTAGAGGTTTTCATGCCCAAAATTCCATCTCTATTATTTCCGTTGACATAACCAATCTGCTGTTTATAAGAACTCTTAATAGATGCATGTTCAAGGAGTTCCATAATTTCTTCAATATAAGTATCTCTAGTATCCACATACTGGTAGGCCAGGTCCCCTATTTCCTCAGCATTCTGCTCCTGACCCGTTAATTGTAGCTGAATCTGGTGATTTTCATTGGTTAGGGTCATCAATTGATCATCGCCAATTCTATCCAAAATATGGCCGGAATCACTGGCAACCAGGGTCTTAAAGTTCTTAAATTTCAGTATAATCTGCCGGTCATCAGGTATAACCGTCCTTTCACCTTCACCCTCTACTTTAATTGACATCCCCTTTTCATAAGAAATCTTAATTCTTGTTATATGTCTCAAACCTTCATTAAAAGAAGAGGTGATACCATCATCTTCATATATTTCAAAGGAATTACTGGCTCCAGGAAAAATTTCAATAATTAAGTCTTTAGGATTATCTGTCCTATTCAAATGACTGATCATGTCCAGGTTCTGCTTTGGTATGATTGCCCCAGCTTTGGCAAAAACCGGATATTTATCAATACCACCATAAAACTTAATGACCTTACCACCTTCATAATGACTACCATTCAAATAGTCAAACCAAAGTCCATCCGGTAACCAGGCTTCAACTTGACTGACCTTTATGTCTGGATCCATGGGTTCTACAAATGGAGCAACTAAAAGCTGGCTTCCAAAATAATAGGAACCTCTATAAGCATATGCCTCTCCCCGGTGGGGCCAGTGGAAATATACCGGCGTCACTAAAGGAAGGTCTCCACCTGCATGTTGATAATTAATGGAATACAGATAAGGTAATAATTCATGTCTTAACCGCATAAAGGATATAGCAGCTTCTTTGTATGGCCCTACATGTCTCCAAGGTTCACGTTTATGATAAAAGTTACTGGATGAGTGGAGGCGCATGATTGGACTAAAAGCACCGAATTGTACCCACCTGGTATAGAGTTCCGAGTCTTCTGTCCCCATAAAATGGCCACCAATATCATGACTCCACCAGCCATAACCAACATTGGCAGCTGTGGTTGTAAAGTAAGGTTGAAAGGCCAGGGAATCCCAGGATACAACCGTATCTCCTGAAAAACCAATAGGGTACCTATGGCCACCAAGACCTGACCATCTGGAAAAAACAAAGGGCCGCTTGCTACTATCCCGACCTGAATCCAGAAAATGGAAATGATTGAGAATCCACAAGGGATCAAGTCCTTCAAGGGCAGATTCTCTTCCCTGTTGCCAGTCCAGCCACCAAAAATCAACACCAATATCTTCATGGGGATGATGGGCTTCCTCAAAGTAAGCATTCAGATACTCCACATCTGTCGGGTCAAAGGCCAGGTCTTCTCTACCCAGGCGTTTAGACATCTTTTCATAGCAAAATTCATGTTTCCTAATTCCATGGGCCGGATGCAGATTCAGAGAAGACCGTAAATGTCTTTTTTTCAACTCTTCCAGGAAATCTCTGGGATCCCGAAATAATTCTTCATTCCAGGTATATCCAGTCCATCCTGTCCCTATGCTATCAGTAACCTTTGTTGTATGCCAATCCATATCCAATACACAGACTGATAAAGGAATTCCATGGTTTTCAAAGTTATCCATATGTTCCAGTAGCTCAGAATCCTTATATCTATAGAACTTGCTCCACCAGTTTCCTAAAAGGTATCTGGGTAAAAGTGGCGGCCGACCTGTTAATTCATAATAGTCTCTTAGGCAGCCCTTATAATCCTTTTCATAGCCAAGAAAATACAAGTCGAACCCCAGTCCGTCCCTTGATTGCAGCCAGCCATCCTCATTGAAGAGATAAGAATTACTATCATCAATAACATGGTAGCCTTCATCGGACAAGAGTCCTTCCTCAAGCTCCGTAGATCCGTTTTCATTGTCAAGGGTCCTGGCTGTTCCCATAAAATTGCCATGTTCTTTCATACCATAACGCCATAAACCGGTTCCCAGAATAGACCTGGTTTCCATTTTAACCTCAAGACTTTCTCTTGAAAAAGGATAACCAATTTTATATGCAAGACTTAGAGATTCCGTTTTAATCATCAGCCATCCATCTTTGCTTGCCACCTGGTGGTCTACCTTTGGGGTATACCGGTTCATGACCACTTGGCTTTTATTATCTTCAAACCGGTTGTTTGGATGGTATTCCATACGGATCATTTTAGGTGACAGTAGGGTAAATCGATAACCTTGACCCGAGACAATATTATCTTCATTGGCCCTGGCCAAAGGCTGTGTATATAAATGCCTTAACGGCTTTTTTGTTTCATTCATGTAGTCTCCTAACCCTTGTTCGCTCCTGCCGACAAGCCTTCTACCAGGTATTTTTGCAAGAAAAGGTAGAGAACGGCTACTGGGGCAGCAACTAAAACGGCTCCTGCTGCAAACATCGTAAAGTTATTATTAGCCTGACCATTGATTAACTCATACAAACCAACAGCCAATGTCTTTTTCTCATCAGATGAGATAAGAAAACTTGGTAAAATAAAATCAAACCATGGTGCCATAAACTGAGTGATGGCAACGAAGGTTAATATGGGGAACATAAGGGGTAGAATGATTTTCCTATAAACCTGGAATTTAGTCGCTCCATCGATGTAGGCCGCCTCATCCAGGGAAAGAGGTACATTCTTCAAATATCCCTTAACCAACCATGTATTGTAAGGAATCTGTCCGGCGCCGTAGATAATCACAAGGGCCAGTGGTTGATTCAAAAGTCCGAAATTCAGAAACAAAACATAGATGGCTATCATCCCCATAAAGGAAGGGAACATCTGAAGAATCAAGATAGAAAGCAATCCGAATTTCTTACCTGCAAATTTCAATCTGGCAAAGACATATCCTGTTGTTCCTGTCAGCATGACAGACACAATCATATTAACCACTGCAATTTTCAAGGTATTTCCATACCATTTTAAGTATGAGGTTTCTTCCAGTAACCGTTTAAAGTTGTTAAGGGTCGGTTCTCTTGGAATAGCTGTTGCTGATGCCAGAGAGGTCCCTTGGTTAAAGGCCGAACCTACGATCCAGACCACCGGATAAAGGATAATAAAGGCCAGGAAAAAAAGTAAAGTATAGATGGCAAAATAGGCAACAATTTCTTTACACTTATCAAGAAAACTTAATTGCTGAAACTTATTAAAGCTATGACTTATTTTATCAATCATTTTCATGGTCTAGTCCTCCTTAAATGCATCTGTTCTGACAAAGTTCCAGGTCGAGATGCCTCCAATTAACATAAAGATCAGAATAGACATGATAGATGCCATATTATACATCTTGAAATCTTTAGTCATCTTATAGATCCAGGTTATGAGAATATCTGTATGTCCGGCATATTCGAAGGCTATGTTTCTCGGACTTCCGTTGGTCAGGAAGAAGACCGCACCAAAGTTATTGAAGTTAGCCGCAAAGGACATAATAAGAAGAGGCATAACCTGACTTAGTAAAATAGGAAAAGTAACCTTCCAGAATATCTGGTTCCGGTTTCCGCCATCTACTTTGGCCGCTTCATAAATTGTTTTGTCAAAAGAGGTCAAAATCCCTGTCATAAGCATCATAAAGTAAGGGACGCCCAGCCAGAAGTTAATGAGAAGAATGGTTACCTTGGCCAGTATGGGATCATTCAACCAGGGAATGGACAGACCCAACATCTGATTCAGCGGTCCATAGGTCTGGTTAAAAAAGTTCTTGAAAACAAGGAGGGATACCATACCGGGAATAGCCCAAGGTAGAATCAGAATTGTTCTCCACAAACGCTTAAACTTAACCCTGTGGTTATTAATAACAACGGCTAGGAATAAGCCTCCAAAAAAGGTAGTTACCGTAGCAATAATAGCCCAGATAACAGTCCAGGAAGCAACCCCTACAAATGTAGTCCGCCATCCTGGTAGATCAATAATCTTAACAAAGTTCTTAAGCCCTACCCAATCAATAAGGTCTGCCGGAGGATTATGATAGGCATCATAATTGGTAAAGGCGATAAAGAAGGCAAACAATATAGGCATAATAGAAACAAACATGAGTAAAATCAAGGATGGTGCACTAACCAAATAGGCAAAACCGCTTTCTGCAACTTCCTTAAAATAGTCTTTGGAAGATTGTATAAGTCCAGTCGATTTAAAGATCAAGTGGGTTTCATTGGCATCCTTTATGCTGGCAATCCAAAAGAAGGCAAGAATCATAAGAAAGAGAAAGACAATAAGACCTTCAATCATAAGAATTGGTGAATTATCTCTAAATCGTCCTCCCGTCGTTGAACCCAGGGTCACAACCCCCCAAATACCCTTGGAGAAAAAACCCAGTCCCCACGCTTCCGGCTGGCCGGGAATTGGTGCAGTTACCAGTGAACTGGTCACGATTTCTATAAGAATATAGACGATGTAAACCGATGAAAAGAGAAATCCCTTACCCTTTTGCTTGTTAACGAACTGTCCTAATCCCGGAAAAAGAAGGGACAGCCATCCTGGTCCGGTCATCTGTCTGCCAAAGACTTTTTGCCACTTTTTAAGTTCCTTTTTTTCTAATGTTGTTTCCATGTTTCCTCCCTATATCGGATAGATTTATCCAAAAAGAATGGCTGGAAGAAACTTCCAGCCATAAACCGGTTACTTATTCTTCTACACTTCCGGAATCAACCAAAATCTGTTGATAGTCTTCCAATGATTTCTTCTGTGCATCTTCCGGTGTCATCATTTCATTAAATACATTGGTCCATACATCTCTCAGTGGATCCCACATATAGTTACCTTCCTGAATAACTGGCATAGGATGTGAGAAAGCAGCCTGTGATAAGAAACCTTGGGCAATAGCATCTTCGTTAAGGCCAGGAATCTTTGCAGAATCAGCAACAGCCGGAATTTTGCCCCATGTCGTATAAATTTCTTTCATAACATCATCACTAACAAGGAAATTCATTAGGTTCATCGCTGCATTTGGATACTTGGAGTATATGTTCATACCAGTTACCTGAACACCTGAGAAGGTCACAGGATTAGATCCGTTGTCAAAAGATGGAAGATTAACCACTCCGAAAATATCAGAAACCTTGGTATCACCTGTAATACCGAATTTACCTTCTTCAATCCATGTTGACCAGTTTTCAAGAATTCCACCCATAACCCATGGTCCTGAAACAGTCATAGCCAATTGACCTTTTTGGAATCTGGCAGGTCCCTGGTCCCAACCTACATCTTCAATCGTTGCAAGTCCCGGGAAGAGTCTTGAAGATTCTTTCGTTCCGTACCAGTCTCCGGTAACTGCTTTAATTGAGCTTGTTACCGACGCTGAATCAATATCGAATTTAGAAGGATCGTTGTTGTCCTGACCAAATACCCTATAACCATCTCTTGTTAAGAAGGGATAGTTATGGTAGGCATCGTACAGCTGCCATGCAATAAGAGTATGAATATCTTCTGAACCTAGCTCTCCTTCTGCTTCAGCAACATAAAAACGGTCTTCCATAAATGGAATCTCAGCCCCTGTTCCAGCAAAAGAGTTGCCCATATCAGCGAACCCTGCAAATAATTCTTCCAAATAGATGGATTTACCTTCAATCTGTTCAAGAAGGTTTGCAGCTCCACTGTCGATAACTGATTCAAGAGCAGGTATAGCTGCTAGAATCTGCTTGTTGTATGCCAAGGCAATATTTTCAACAGAAGATGGTACAGCGTACATTTTACCTTCATACATGGTTACCTTGTATGCTGATTCCTGGATTGATGACTGAATAGCCTTCATATCCCTGTCAGCAAGTTCAAAAAGTGCTCCGGCTTCTCTTAGGTCCACAATAGAGTTATGTGGTATATAGAAAACATCAGCACCAAGACCTGCCGGTCCATCTAACTTAATTTTTTCAGCTGCATCTGTTGGATTTACTGATTCATAAGTCAAGGTGACATCTGGATATTTTTCATTCCATAGTGCAAGAACTTTTTCAGCCCATGCATCATTGTCTGCCCATAGAACCAGTTCAGCATTTTTTTCGTTTTCATATGCTCCTGTTTCTTCATCCCATTTCAAATCTTCTGCAAATTTTGCTGTAACCCCATTGTTCTGGCATCCTGCCATACTAAGAACCAATATACTTATTACCAATAAGCTTAATAACTTTTTCATTGCTTTCCTCCGTTGTCCCTGGTCGTCTGTCTTTTCATTAAGCCGACAGAGACTTTTAATCGTTTAATCGGCGTATCCGTATTAAACAGTGTTTTTACTGCAAGTTCCCCTTTTTTTAACGCATCTTGATGTATGGTTGTCAGAGGAAGCCAATTCTCCCTGCTTCTGGCGAAATCGTCAAACCCAACGACTCCCACATCTTCCGGAACCTTGACTCCCAGTTTAGTTAAACCGTCTACTACTCCTAAAGCCAGGTTGTCGGATGTGGCAAAAACGCCATCGATACCCATACGTTTTAATTCATAACTTATATCAAATCCCTCTTGATAAACAGTGTGTGCAACAACAATCAGATCACAGGATATTCCATGATTATGAGCCATAGCTGCAAACCCCTGATATCGATAAGAATCCACTTGTTCACCGGTGATGGATGATGTGAGGATACATAGCTTTTTGTAACCACAGTCAATCAGATGTTTGGCGGCAACCAACCCGCCCTGTTCGTCCATGGTATTAATATAAAAGACATTTTTAAACTCAAAATCTGTGTAATTATCAATAAGTGTCAACGTTACATTCAACTTATGTAAACCAATAATCAGGTGTTTGCTGATTTCACCTACAATGATAATCCCTTTTAACATTCTTCCCCTAGCCCAGGATACCAGCTCATCAACCGTCTCATTTTCTTTGACATAGCGGATCATAACATCACATCCCATATCAGTCGCCTTATACTCCACACCTGAAATAACGTGAAAGTAGAAAGGATAATTATGCAGACCCCCTAACATATAGGAGGGCATTAATACTGCTATGGTTTTGGATTCCCTGGTCACTAGATTTTTAGCAGTCATGTCGATTTCATAGTTCATCTCGTCTGCCAATCTTAGGATTTCATTTCTGGTTTCTTCTGAATACGAGGTTACATTTTTATTGTTGAGAACATTGGACACGGTCGTCACCGATACACCTGCTTCTCTGGCAATATCTTTTTGAGTTGCTTTCTTAAAAAGTCTCATTTGCTTTCTCCATATAACATCATTACTTGGGTTAAACGTTCAACTAAAGTCATTATACTTACATCCTATCATCAAGGCAAGTATTTATAGAATTTTCAGTAGCAAAGTTAATTTTGTTGAGATAAATATGTGCATTTTGTCTAATTAAATTTAACTAAATCTATAAAAAAACTCGGGGATTCAACCCCGAATTTTAGTAAAACTCCATTTTTATGACTTTTTCAGTATTTGATGAAGAATATATTCATAGTCTCTATAAACGATAGATGCCCCAACTTTTTCATTGATTAAGAGCTTCTTGAATTCATTTAACTGATCCTTATTTTCCTCACTGGCATCAATATCAATAGTAAATATTTCACCGGAAATCATATCCTTAAGCTGTATCCGGTCACCGTACCAGCAAACATCCTCAGCTGGAGCCGTTGTCATATGATACTGGGTAGTCTGGACGGGAGGATTGGCAATATCAACTTCGATTTGGTAACCCTTATCCAAATGATTCCTAACCATCTCCAAGACCTGGTTTGGATTACGCCACCAGTCATAGGCCCAGACCCTTAGAACATCCCAGGACCTGGCCTTATAAAAACGGCTTCTATAGATGTCTCTTTCCAAGGTTGTCTGCTCATTGCTGTATAGGGTAGAATCACATTCAATACCAAGAACAAAAGCCTGATGGCGATCATCCCAAACAGCCAAATCCAAAGCATACTTGCCGGATCCAACCTTAGTTTCAATGGTTAACCCAAGCTCTCTTAAACGATTGGCCAACTGATCCCTAAACTCATCTTCGACAAGTAAAACAGATTTAGATTTGGACATAAGTTCAAGAAGGATTTGCTGCTTGTCAAACTGCTTGTCTGAAACAACTTTTGCGTATTCCAGATACTTCCTAAAGAGTTTAGCCCCATCATTTTTGGTTTTGTTGACATAGAGTTCTTCAGGTTCAATGGATGTTACCACATAAGTTTTCTTCTTGGCTCTTGAGACCGCAACATTCAGTCGGTTTTCACCGCCGTCTTGAGACAGGGACCCAAAATTAACACTAATCTTACCCTGTTTGTTAGGTGCATAACCTACTGAGAAGATAATGATATCACGTTCATCACCTTGTACATTCTCAATATTCTTAACGAAGATCGAAACGTCTTCGTCTTTTTTAGTCCTAACCAACTCTTCTTGATATAGAGTCTTGAAGGTTTCGTCAATCTGACATCTGGCATCTAAAAGGTCTTCAATCAAATCCTTTTGATTAATGTTAAAGGTGATAATTCCAATGGTTTCATTGTCATTTCGATTTTTAAGCAAATGATCAACCAAGTCAACAATCCTGTTGGCTTCCTCTGAATTTCGCCTGTTCTCCCACAAACCTTTGACTTTAATCCGTTCAATGGCCGGACTGCCGTCATAGTGAAACTTAACCCTGTTAGGTGAAACATTTAACCGGGCACCGTAAAAGGCATAATTGGAAAATTGAATAAGTTCAGAATATCTGGACCTGTAATGATAATTCAGGTGGACCTGATCATAATTAACTTTGGCAAGGTCCAGGAGTGACTCTTCTTCCAGGGCTGCAGCCGTTTCAATATCCAGGAACTCTTCCTCATCTTCTTCAAACCTGGACATGAAGGTTGATGTAGGTCGAAGCTGCTTGTCATCTCCTGCTACAACAACCTTGGCACCTCTGTAAATTGTAGGTATTGCATTCTCGACAAACATTTGGGATGCCTCGTCAAAAATTATCAAGTCGAACATGTCCGCCTTAAGAGGCAAGACATCGGAAACGGTTTCAGGACTCATCAACCAGCAGGGATACATGCCTAAGAGCATGGTTGAAAACTCAAAAATCATATTGCGTATTGGCCACAAACGGCGTTTTTTCTCAGCCTGGCGCTTAAGTTCCTTATAGGTTGCATCCCCTTCAAAAAGCTGCATCTTGTCATTCCAGTAAGAAGTGACAATACTTGCAGTTAAGGTTTCATTCTTACCACTTAATTCATTAATCTCATCGGTGATCTGATTAAAGCGGTTAAAATAAAGGTAAAATTCATTAAAACCTTCTGTTTTTTCAATGCGGTGAATATGCTCAAGAATAATGAAATCAAAAAGATTATCCAGCATAATGCCCATTTCATCAACATGTTCTGCATGTCCAAAAGAATAATCGAGAAGCATAAGGTCCGATACATCAAGGGCATGAATGCTGACAAGAAGCTCATTATAGTAATCCTGGTTGGTCAGGCTGGACTTTATACCTTCAAGACATAAGAGCATTTTACCGGGATTTTTCATTTCCTGAATGACCCTTTTTTTGCCATCGCTGGTCATAACCTCAAGTACCCCCGCCATGTCCTTGAAGAGTGAATTGTAGATATTACCGCAGGCAGTGAAAAGCTGTTGGTATTTCACTTCCTCAGCCATAAACTTTGCAGCATTGTCTTTACGTTCCCTAGACTTAAGGGCGTATCCAATGGCTTTAGGCACGTTCCACCAATTGACTTTATTACCATCCGTCAATTCATGATTCAATTCCTTGTTGTAACTTTTGGCATAGTCTTTCAGCTCTTTTTCACTTAATGTGAGACGGTCACTAACATAATATTTACTAATATAAGATACAATGGTTTTATCAAGACCAGCCAAATCTTTTTGATAGGTCTCAATTTTTGGGGCAAGGTCAATGACCCCTTCTTTTTCCATAAAGGTCATAGGTCTTGAAAAACCGGGAAGATATGAAAATTCCTCGATTAACTTGGCATATTTGAAATAGGTATCAACAATAAAAGGCTGTTTGTTAAGTTTTTCAAAAGATCGGTTTAAGCTTTCATAATTGACATCCATAAATGGATTATCTTCACGAAACTTTCTATAATAAGGATATCTTGGATCCTCTTGACTAAATATTCCCTCAGTCTTCATATACATTTGTTGAAGACTGATGCCAAAAGGTCTCTGAATAGTCAACTCATGTTCTACCAGTTTTAACTCATCCAGAAGATTATCAACTTTTATGGCATTTTCTTCGAACTCAAGTTTTCCATTATGACTGATGTAATCAAAACCATCTTCAATCTGACTTCTTAATTTATTGTAAAACTTGTTCTTATCCTTATTGGCATCATGAATCAACATAAGTTTTGACTGGATGGGTGACAGTCGGTTGTAGAGAACATCGAGAGCCGCTCTTTTTTGAGAAACCATAAGGACTTTCTTCCCTTTGGCTAGGGCATCACTGATCATATTCCCAATTGTTTGAGATTTACCGGTCCCTGGCGGTCCATAAATAACCAATTGATTGGTCTTTGTCAGAGCCTTAATGGCAGTCTCCTGACTAAAATCTATAGGTGCTATTGTATAAAGTTCTTTTCTAGGTATCTCAATTTTTGAAAAGTCAATACCCTCACTGGCATTGTTGACACTTACATTGGTCAGTAGTTCCTTAAGACTTTCATTATAATCATCTTCCTCTTCAAGAAGCTCATAATCTGTATAAATGGAATTACTGATTGGGAACTGACCTGCCACAACATAAGGCATTAAACGAAGTTCACCGTATTTGTAATTGGGTACACTTGCGTTTGTATAAGCTTTTAACTTGGCGTAATCATAGTCGTGTGGCTGGCAAACCATCCCCATATCATCCAGTTCCTTTAGTATATGTTGAACCAGACTTTCTCTTGTAAGCTCTGTAAAATCCGGAGTGTCGTACTCCTTAATGGACGACTGCTGACATTTTTGTGCAGCAAATAAGAAGACCTTATTCACCATAGGGTCTCTGGCTGGATTATTACGGATATACCATCTGTTGTTTTTAACTTCTAATTCTACGGGAAATAAATAAAAAGGCGCACGGACAAAAGACCCGTCCTTGAAACGGCCTTCCACAAAAGGGTAGCCAATATAAAGGTCATACTTACCGGTTTCTTTTTCAATCGCTAAGGTTTCACGATAGAGATAATTTATATGGTTGGACATGGACAGTAAGTTCTCATAGATAGATTCGATCCGCTTACTCTCTTCTGATGCCAAAACTGCATACTTTTCCTCTATCTCTGACCGACGTTTACGAATGACAGCTTCGTCCTCAGCAGATAAGGATTCCTGTTTCTTAAGTACATTATTCAGAGCCTGAATTTCTTCTTCCTTATCAATCTCCAATTGTTCATTAGAGTCTCCCATCAGTCTAACTCTGGTTTTATAGGGGTCATCAATGATTAATGTTGCTTTTTTCTCATCCTGGAGGAGGCTGGTGATTAATCCGTCCAGATCCTGTTCCTGTTCTGCAAAAGACCCGACAATATCAAAAGTCCTTTTTTTGTAAATCTTACGTAATACCAGACTTCTGTTTCTTCCGCTGATATTAACCAGCCTATCCTTATAGGTTGCTAGTACCGCTTGCATGTTCCCACCTCTCTTATACAATATCATCTATGGTTAGCCTATACCTAATCATACTATTGAATAAATTATAGCATAAGTGTTTCACATCTGATACAATTAATAGTAAGTTATCGTTGAAAGGATAGTCATGAAGAAACTAGTATTAGAAACTGACCGATTAATTCTTAGAACCCTACCAGCATCATATGCTGCTAAGACATTGGAATTCTATAAGAACAATAAGGAATTTTTGGAACCTTTTGAGCCGGAAAGACAAGCCTATTTCTATACGAAACAACACCAGAAATCTATGCTTAAATGGGATATGGATGGATTCAACAGTCTGGCCATGGTCAGGTTTTGGATTTTTACAAAGGAGGATCCTGAGACTCCCATTGGGACAGTAGCTCTTTCCAATATAATCCGGGGTGTTTTCAGGTCTTGTTTTGTCGGCTACAAGCTTGACCAGAAATCTACAGGAAAAGGCTATATGACAGAAGCTATGTTAAAAGTCATCGAATATGCTTTCTTCGACTTAAAACTTCACCGAATTGAGGCAAATATTATGCCAAGGAATATACCTTCACTTAACTTGGTTACCAAGCTAGGCTTTGAAAACGAAGGCAGGGCCAGAAAATACTTAAAAATCTGCGGGACCTGGGAAGACCACATTCATATGGTTTTAATTAATGAAGAGCTCTAATATGTCATAGTTCATTAGTCCTAACTAACGATATCCGACTAAAAAACTTATATTTTCCACCATTTGTTGTATATTAAATAACGGATTTTACAGAAACTTCAATTGTTAACAATTTGTTCACAATTAAGTCATGGATACGTCATATTTATAAGCTATTATTCTCTTTGTAAGAATTAGTTACCTCTTACATATTAAATACTCTCCCCCTCATCCTTTACAATAGCACCGAGTCTAAAAACGGTGCTCTTTTTTTTGTCAAAATTCAGATGATCTTCTTAATTCCCATATAGGTATAAAGTCTCAATACATCCCAGCTACTGACTGTGATATAACTTTAACATGTTACTTTGTAATAATATCATATCTTTACAATTTGTTCACAATTACTGCATATTATAGACACAATTAAGGTGTACTATAAGGGTGTAAGAAATAGTTACCTCTTACATATTAAATACTCTCCCCCTCATCCTTTACAATAGCACCGTGCATCTTGCAAGGTGCTTTTTCTTTGCCAATTTTCTATGATCTGCTTACTTATTCATTGAATTGAACTCCAATATATGCTTTCTGTATTTAAGGGGTACAAAGGCTTGCTGAAGCTTAAGATTTCTCCTCCCTTCAATACCGATATGGTCGAAATAGCCTTTCCACAGTTCCTGAAGGAGATTTTCCAACTCATCATTTTCCTCTTCATCCAAAAACCGGGGCTGGTTTTCCACGTCGTAGACCAACCATCGTCCTCCATGGGCAATCAGAGCTTTTTGGCGTTTAAGGTCATGAATGATGATTCTCTCATTCTTATAGCGATCAGCAAAGTGATCAGCCATCAAGGTCAAAATATCACTATCCGGTTCAAATTTGGCGTATAGATAGGGTTTTCTTTCAACAAAGCGAAGCAATCCTAAAAAACGATGACATTCAAATCCAACTCTCCGGCTTAGTTCGCGGATCTTAATGACATATGGCTCACTATACATCCGATCAATCTTTGCTCCCATTTTGAATCCGGCCAATAAATACTGAAGGATATAGTTATCCTTATTGGGTTCATCTGAGAGAAAGCTTCTATACATATCCATATAGCCGTTAGAGGAAAATTTGTCTTTGATAGCAGATTCAACTTTCTCTGCCTTATCCTCTTCAGTAGTAACAAACCTGGTTTCATCGATTAATGATCCCTCAAAAAGCTGAACTGCATAGATTTCATTGGCTTTCAAGGTGTAATAATGCTCATAAACACAGGTTAACAAACCATAGTAAGATCCATCATATAAGTAGATCATCCAATATCCCCCTTTTAAAATCCGGCTACTTCAGTTAAGGTCATCTGATGGTAGGGACTGTTTGTCATTAAGGTATTTCGTATGTACTCTGGTGTAAACTGTCGGTCTCCATAATACTTCCCCTTGCAGGTAATAAAGAACCTGGCTCTTTTTAGGACAACCCCCATCTTCTTCAAACTGTCATAATCCACGGACTTGGCATTTCTCTGTGTCACAATGCGTCTGGCACTTTGGAGTCCAATCCCCGGTATTCTTAATAACATTTCATAGGGGGCTTTGTTAACTTCCATAGGAAAATAATCCATATTTCGAAGAGCCCAAATCATTTTAGGGTCAAAGTCCAGATCCAGATTCAAGTCACTTTCGGTCAGAATTTCACTGGCAGTAAACTTATAAAATCTAAGGAGCCAATCGGCTTGATATAATCTGTGTTCTCTTTCCAGGGGAGGTTGAGTCTGCACGCTGGGCAATAATTCTCCACTGTTAACAGGCATATAGGCAGAATAATACACCCTCTTTAAGTCGAATTGATTATATAAATTTTCACTGCGAAAGAGGATAGCCCGATCAGTCTCCCTCGTTGCCCCAACAATCATCTGCGTCGACTGTCCAGCTGGTACAAAGGACTTGGCATGGGAAAAATACTTTTTGTCATCTTTGGCGTGATGGATTCCTGTCTGAATATCTTTCATAGGCAGGAGGAGTTTCTGCAAGGGCTTTTGAGGAGCCAAAAGCTTTAGTCCTTCCTCAGTTGCCAGTTCCATATTTACACTCATTCGGTCTGCCAAATATCCGGCTTCTTTAATGAGTAATGGATCAGCACCTGGAATAGCTTTGACATGAATATAACCTGAGAAGTGATATTCCCGCCGCATAAGCTGAAGGACCTTAACAATTCTCTCCATAGTCGAGTTAGGATTATGTTCTACAGCTGAACTTAGGAAAAGTCCTTCAATATAATTTCGTCTATAGAACTCAATAGTCAGTTTGGCGATTTCTTCAGGTGTAAAGCTGGCCCTGGGAACATCGTTGGATTGTCTGTTCACGCAATAGGCACAGTCATAAACACAGTTATTGGTCATGAGAACCTTAAGCAAACTGACGCAACGCCCATCTGAAGCCCAGGTATGACAAATACCCATAGCAGCTGAATTTCCGATACCTCCTGAATTCTTACGCTCTACTCCACTTGATGCACAGGATACATCGTATTTAGCTGCATCAGCCAATATTGTTAATTTATCCAAGGTCTCTTTCGTTAACATGCTCTCACCTGCTTCTCACTGTCCATTCTCTGACAATGCCAATATTTGCCTCCATATGTGAAACGAATCAATTGGAAGCCTATATCTAATTATATCAAAAAGAACATATGTTTGCAAACATATGTTCTCATTCTGTTTCTTCTGTTTGGAATTTTTTTATGATTGGTTCAATGGTTAGGAATAGGCTAAATCCAGAGGCTGCCAGATTTAGAACCCTAATTAGAATTCTTTGGATTTTGATGAGTAGTCTTGTGCGTCGAATTCTTTTCGGCAAGCCCATCATCTGTCTTGGAATCTTAAGAATTGTCCTTGGTACAAGGAGAAGAATCCAAGTACCAAGTTTTGTGACAATACCCATGATCCATACAATAAAATTCTTAATCAAATTAAAGAAGTTCCAATATTCTCTCGATAAGTTTGCAGGAATTCAAGGCAGCCATTTTTGTGAACTCAGCAAAATTCATATCCGCAGAATCATCTGCTTTATCAGAAATCGATCGAATGATAACATAGGGCATTCTGTTAAGGTAACAGACATGGGCAATTGCAGCCCCTTCCATTTCAGTACAAAAACCATTAAAATCGCGAATAATCTCTTTCTTACGTCTTGGATCCGCAATGAACTGGTCTCCACTAACAATTCTTTCTGTATAAACATTTACATGTGAATCAAGAACATCACTGGCTTTTTCTGCAATCTTGATCATATGCTCATCGGCTTTGAAGACACTGGTATCCATTCTTGGTATCTCGCCAAGTTTATAGTCAAAGCTGGTTGCATCAAAGTCATGTTGAATTGCTTCCTTGGATATGACCACATCACCGATTTCAAGCTTATCAGACAAAGCTCCGGCAACACCTGTATTAACTATGGCATCAACATAAAATACATCTATTAAGATCTGAGTACATACAGCAGCATTAACCTTACCGATGCCTCCCTGTACAACTACAACTTTCTTGTTCTTAAGCTCTCCTACAAAGAAATCCAAAGATGCTATGCTTCTAACTTCCTGTATATTCATCTTGTCTTTCAGTGTTAAGACTTCCTCTTCCATCGCACCGATAATACCGATTAAATCCATTGCGACCTCCTTATCGTCTGTTGGGGATATTGGCAAAATAATATCTATTTGTGATACCCCTATTATATCATAAAAAATTTTGCCATGACAAAAGTTTTCCCTATCTTTTGCGGAAATGCATTTCCAAATTCAAGTCCATTGACATCCCCTTTATTACATGATAATCTATCAAAGGAATTACTTTAAACTAGTCCTGTGAGGCTAAAAAGGAGAAAAACATGATAAAAGGTAAACACATCATCGAACCTACGGATTTGACCATCGATGAACTTAACGACTTAAGTGCATTGGCAAGCCGTATCGAAACTCACCCTGATCAGTATCTTGATGCTCTTAAAGGCAATCTACTTGCCACCTTATTCTATGAGCCATCAACCAGAACCAGATTCTCTTTCGAAGCTGCTATGCTTCGTTTGGGCGGACAGATCATCGGTTTTTCAGAACCAAAATCTTCTTCCGTTTCCAAAGGCGAAACTATAGCAGACACCATTCGGACCATAGGCTGCTACGCCGATATCGCAGTCATGCGCCATCCCAAGGAAGGTGCTCCGAAATTGGCTTCAAAAGCTTCCAACATCCCAGTCATCAACGCAGGTGACGGCGGACATCAGCACCCAACTCAAACCCTTACAGATTTGCACACAATTAAATCCTTAAAAGGTGAACTTTCCGGTAATGTTATCGGTTTTTGTGGTGACTTGAAATTTGGTCGTACGGTCCACTCTCTGGTTAAGGCATTAGCAAGATATGAAAACATCACTTTTGTCTTTATCTCTCCTCCTGAGCTTGCCATCCCTGATTATATTAAGGATAGCCTGGGTAACCACAAGGTTATCGAGTCAAACTCAATGGACGAGATATTACCTGAACTCGATATTTTATACATGACAAGAATTCAAAAGGAACGCTTCTTCAATGAAGAAGAATACCTTCGGTTAAAAGGTTATTTTGTACTCACCAAAAAGAAACTTGAATCAGCAAAAGATGACATGATCGTTATGCATCCACTTCCAAGAGTCGATGAAATTCATCCTTCTGTTGACGATGATCCAAGAGCTGTTTACTTCCAGCAGGCTAAGTACGGCATGTTCATTCGTATGGCTCTCATTCTTAAACTTCTGAAAGGAGACCAACATGCTTAAAGTAGATTCAATCAAAAAAGGTATCGTTATTGACCACATTACAGCCGGTATGGGTTATGAAATTTTCCGTGAGTTGAAACTTGACCAGGTTGATTATACAACAGCCCTCATCCTTAACGTTTCATCCAGAAAACTTGGTAAAAAAGACTTAATCAAAATCGATAACGTCGTTGACCTTAACCTTGATATGCTGGGACTTCTTGATCCTAATATCACCTTGGTAATTATCGAAGGTGAAGATGTCGTTGACAAGATAAAACTGTCACTTCCGAAAAAGGTCAGTGGTATTTTAGAATGTAAAAACCCACGATGTGTCTCCACCATGGAAACCATTGAAGATATTACCTTCTACCTGGCCAATGAAGAGAAACATGAGTATCGGTGTGAGTACTGCGACACACCACACTACCCAAAAAAAGGTTAAATAAAACCTCCTGCTATTCCGATAGATATAGTAGGAGGTATTTTTATGGACAGATATTCGACAAAACCCAGTGGACTTACCATATTCATCCGGATCATGGACCTTTTAGTATGGGCCATTATTTTTGCTGCATTCTTGTTTTTCGACCAGGCAAGACCTGAAACCCGTACCATCCTTGATATCCGCTATGCAAAAGATATTAGGGAAACCTGGGACTATGGAAGTGCAAGTATTTCCATGTGGCTATTTGTGACAGCAGCCATCATTTCCATAACAGGTCTTTTCATCAACCTGCCCTTCCTCGGCAGAAAAAAAGTCCATATCTCCTATGGCCTAATCATCGCTTTATTCATATCCTTAGGAGGCTCAATTGCCTACATGTTTATACTTTTGTAGCATAAGCCAAAATACCTATTTTCTCTTTTTCAAGGACATAAAATGAACTTTTTGTTGATTTTGTGTTTTTTTGTTGTATACTTTAGAGGATAATAATTATTAGATAAATATTAGAGAGGAGAGATTTATGGATCTTCAAGAATTATATCAAACCGCAGCAGAATTGGTTGTGACCTATGTCCCACGAATCATCGGGGCACTCATCGTCCTAGTTGTAGGTCTCTATGTTATTAAACGGCTTAAGAAGGTTCTTTCAACAGCCTTGGGAAAAAGCAAAATTGACGACACACTTAAGCCATTCCTGGTTTCCTTGGCAGCAGCCGCACTAAAGGTGCTTTTGGTCATCGTTGTACTTGGTATGTTAAGTGTTAATACTTCCAGCTTTGTTGCCATTATCGGTGCATCATCCCTTGCTATAGGCCTTGCCTTCCAGGGTACTTTATCCAACTTGGCCGGCGGTGTTCTTCTACTAACCTTAAGACCATTCAAAGTTGGTGATTTTATCACTGCTGTCGGTCACAGCGGTACTGTTGAAGCCATTCACGTTTTCAACACCATACTGGTTACTCCTGACAATAAGGTCATCAGCATTCCAAATGGCAACCTGTCCAACACAAGTGTCATTAACTTCAGTCAAAAATCAACAAGGCGTGTTGACCTTAACTTTGGTGTAGGCTATGAGCAGGATATTAGCAAGGTAAAAGATGTCCTTACTGAAATCTGTACCAGTCACGAACTTATTCACCAAGACCCGGCTCCATTTATCAAAGTATCTGAACATGCTGACAGCGCTGTTATCTTCGTTGTTCGAGTATGGACAGATTCAGCCAACTTCTGGGCTGTTCATTTTGATCTTATGGAAACTGTCAAAAAACGCTTTGACCAGGAGGGTATTTCCATCCCCTTCCCTCAAATGGACATACATATGGATAAATAAATGTATTGAAAAAGGACTGCTTAAGCAGTCCTTTTATTATGGTTAAACTTAATTCCTCTTATTCAACAATAGTAAAATCTGAATCAGACAGACTGAAGATGTCTTTCGCTCCCTGAGACAAATAGACATTTTTGTCCTCATCCACAAATATACACTCCACATCCTCCATAGACTCTGCTATTGCCAGTCCATCTTGGATACCAGATAAGAAAAGAACCGTAGACAAGGCATCTGCATCAATAGAGGAAGTCGTAATAACCGTTACTCCTGCTACACCATTATTCATGGGGTAACCATCCTCTGGATTCAGGATATGATGGTAGAGGATACCGTCCTCTTCAAAGTTACGCTCATAGATACCGGATGTTACAACGGTTTTGTCAATGACCTCAACAACACCAAAGTAGTCATTTCGTGTTTCAAAAGGATTTTGAACGCCTACCCGATAAGGGGCATTATCTTCTTTGGCACCCATGATAACAATATTTCCACCAAGGTTAATGATACCACCAGTAACCTTATTGGCTTTTAGATATTCATTAATGAGGTCAGCTGCGTATCCCTTGCCGATACCACCAAGATCAATACTCATACCCTCAGGTAAATCTACGCTAAGTGACCCTTCATCAAGAATGATTTTATCATAGCCTACTAAAGCCAGGGCAGCATTTAGGTCATTGTCACTGGGGATTTTTGCCTCTTCGGTCCCAATTCCCCAAAGATCAATGACCGGTTCCATGGATATATCAAAAAGTCCACCTGAAATATAGCCGTATTCAAGAGCTTTTTTGATGACATAAAAAGCTTCTTCGCTAACTTCCATAGGTCCTTGACCGGCATGATCATTTAATGCATTGATCAGGGAAGACTCGATGTTTAAAGACATCCAGCTGTCAACTTCTGAAAGAATATCGAAACATCCTTCCATAATAGCTTCATCATCAGTTCCTTTAAGTTGAATCGTGACTATAGTTCCAATGACAAAGCCGGTTTCTGATATGGTTTTTTCCTCTTGGCTGCATCCTTGAAGAAGCAGTATCACAACAAGAAATAGAGCCAGCCACATTTTATTTTTTATCATCTTATCACACTTTCTGAATCAATAGATATTATGCTTCTCTTGTCTTTAGGTCTAGCCAAGGAGGGCCCAGTCCTCCGCTACCCATACATCTGTGGCCACATCACCATAGAATTCAGGATCATGACTAACCAGCAGAACTGTGCCGTTAAAAGCCTTGATTGCTTTTTTCAGTTCTTCCTTAGCCTCTACATCCAAATGGTTCGTTGGCTCATCCAGAACAAGGAAATTCACTTCCTTAAGCATAATCTTGGTCAATCGAACCTTGGCAGCCTCTCCACCACTGAGGACCATCATGAGAGATGTAATATGTTCATTGGTAAGTCCGGCTCTTGCCAGTGCCGCCCTTACTTCACGATTGGTCATACTTGGAAAGTCTTGCCAAACTTCCTCTATGGCTGTATTACGATTCCCATCAGAACTTTCCTGTTCAAAATATCCCGGCTCAACATAATCACCCAAGTGAACAGATCCGGAAACTGGCGGGTTAATGCCAAGTATTGTCTTTAACAAGGTCGATTTCCCAAGGCCGTTAACCCCTTTAAGGGCAATCTTCTGGCCTCTTTCAATAACAAGATTAAGAGGTCTGGTCAAAGCTTCTTCATAACCGATGACCAGGTCCTTGGTCTCTACAACAAAACGGGCGGCAGCTCGGGCTTCCTTAAAACCAAAAGTAGGCTTCACCTTTTCTCTGACTTTCTCAACCCTATCCATCTTGTCCAACTGTTTTTGTCTGGACTTGGCCATGTTGGTCGTAGCTACTCTTGCCTTGTTTTTTGCAATAAATGTTTCAAGCTTATTGATTTCTTTCTGCTGTTTTTCATAAGCCTGTTCCTGCTGTTTACGTTTAAGGTCATACATACGTTCAAAATTCTCATAATCCCCCTTATAACGGGTTAGAATAGCATTCTCGATGTGATAAACAACGTTGATAACCTCATTGAGAAAACTGGTATCATGGGATACGAGAATAAAGGCATTTTCATAATTAATCAAAAACTGCTTCAGCCAGATGATATGATCTTCATCCAAGTAGTTGGTAGGCTCATCCAGAATAAGAATCATAGGAGATTCCAAAAGGAGTTTGGCCAGAAGAACCTTGGTCCTTTGACCACCACTTAGCTCTGATACATCCTTATCAAGGCCTATATCAGCAAGGCCCAGTCCTCTTCCAATTTCTTCAACCTTAGCATCGATCGTATAGAATCCATGATGATCGAGAATATGCTGTATGTCACTGACATCATCCATAATACGTGCCAACTCGGATTCATCTACCTCGCCCATCTTTTCATAGAGGCCCAACATTTCCTCTTCCAGTTCAAACATATATTTGAAAGCATCTCTTAAGGTATCCCGTATGGTTTTTCCTTTTTCCAGAACAGAATGCTGGTCCAAATACCCTGTGGTTATTCGGTTACACCACTCCACATTTCCTGAATCAGGCATAAGTTTTCCAGTAATGATATTAAGAAAAGTTGACTTCCCTTCACCGTTGGCTCCAACAAGCCCAACATGCTCCCCATTCAAAAGACGAAATGTTGCGTCTTCCAGGATCTGCCTTCCTCCAAAATTATGATTCACCTGTTCTACTGATAATATACTCATTTGTATTCCTTCCTAATGCTTCATTTCTATAAAAACAATCACCATAAGTTTACTAGGGAGTAGCCAATAAATCAATCTTTTTTATCATATCTTGTTTTTTTACAGTGGCTCATGTATGATGAAAGGTGGAGGGTAAATACATGAATTCTTATCCATTTATTAATGTAAATTATGAAAACAATTATATAGAAGACGATGACCGTTTCCAGCTAACTCTGGAACTAACCATCAAATACGACACCATATTCCAGAAATCTACAGCTTCCATGCCCAGATGTTGCCTGCGTATCGGGACCAAAAGACTTTATTATGTCTTTGATTTCGGCAAGTTTTTTGGAGCTATGGACTCAGGTGAGGACTTAAGCTTTGGACAAAGCCTTACCTATAACAGTCACGACTACTATTTTGAAAAGCAGGACTTAAAAATACTGGAACTTCTGCGGGAGCTTTATGAAATTGACCATATTTTTATGAATCAGTTAAAAAACAATCATGGACTTAATCAAGACGGAATTATTGAAGAAAAATGGATTTTTCTACCTGATACATATGTAGACCGTCTTTACAAACTTTTAGCAGATAAGCACTTTCGTCTTGAGTTTGGCTATAGGCACTACCAGTTTGAAGGATTGATTGAGTCGATTCCCAAAGATGAAAAGAACTATAACTTTCATTTATCATCAGAGGAAGGTAATTATCTCCTTCATTTCGATTTTGAACTTTATAAGTTGAGTCATAATTTCCACTATGTTCTTCTGAATCAACAGGTAGTCAAATTATCCAGTAAAACCATACGCAGCTTATCCCCTTTGTACCCGGGGCTTATTCTTGGTAGTCCCCTGATCATTTCCAGAGACAAACAGGAACATTTCATCTCTGAAGTCATTCCCTATCTAAAACGTTTAGGTCACCTTACCTTAGATGAGGCTCTGGCTTCATCCATTGTAGAGGCTCCCCTTAATGCAGAGATTTATCTGGATAAAAAAGGTCCTTATATTTTTGCTACTGCCAACTTTTATTATGATGAGTGGAAAATCAATCCTTTTGGTCGTGATGATGATGAAGACCGTCCTATTATTTTCAGAGACCATTCCAGTGAAGATATGATTCTATCCTGTTTTTCTGATTTTGTCATAAAGCCGGACGGCCTCTATTTATACGATGAGGACAAGTCTTATGACTTCCTGACAGAGAGTCTTCCTGAGCTTTTTAATCAAGCCGATGTATATTACTCAGAAGCCTTTAAAGCGATTAAAATCAACACTTCACCAACCATAACCTCTCGGGTTAATTATCAGGAAAAGAACAACTTCCTGGAATTTTCTTTTGATATTGATGGAGTGGATAAAAAAGAACTTCATCAGCTCCTTGGGGCTATCAAACTAAAAAAGAAATACTATCGTCTGACCAACGGTTCCTATATTGGTATTAGGGACAACTCTCTCAATGACTTTTCCACCCTTTTGGACAAGCTGGCATTGAATTATTCTGATTTAACCAAAGACACCATCAACTTACCTTCCTATAGGTCATTCATGCTTCATCATTTTGCCAGTCAGTCCGAGCACTTTAAGTTAAAGAGGAAGTCTGCCTTCAGGCAGCTGATTGATACCATCCAATCGCCGGAAGAATTGACTTTTGAAGTCCCTGAAGACCTAAACCATATCCTTCGAGACTACCAAAAAGTAGGATACTCCTGGCTAAAAACTCTGGCTAAATATGGTTTTGGTGGTATCCTTGCTGATGATATGGGTCTTGGTAAAACCCTTCAGACCATTGCCTTCATACTCAGTGAATATAAAGACAGGCAGTTACCCACACTCATTGTGGCTCCAACCTCACTTGTCTACAACTGGAGTGAAGAAATTCACAAGTTCCTGCCAGGTATGGATGTGTTGATTATCGATGGCAATCCAAACGAACGACAAGACCTCATCAGATCAGCACCTGACTATCCTATAGTCATCACCTCTTATCCTTTGATCAGACGGGATATTGAAGCCTATGAGCAGGTCCAGTTTAACTATTGCATCATTGACGAGGCCCAACACATAAAAAATCCAAAGTCTCAAAACGCCCTTTCGGTTAAACAGATTCATGCCTACGGGTATTTTGCCTTGACTGGTACTCCTATTGAGAACCACTTAACCGAACTTTGGTCCATCTTCGATTTCATCATGCCAAAGCTTCTGTTTACCCACAAAAAATTTGTAGATACTTTTGAACTTCCAATTACAAGAGACAATGACCTGAAAGCCTTAAATCAACTTAAATCCATGATTCAACCCTTTGTCTTAAGGCGTCTTAAAACCGAGGTTCTAAAGGAATTACCGGATAAGATCGAAACCAAATTGGTTTCCAAGCTAAATGACCACCAGCAAAAGCTGTATTTAGCCTTTCTCCAAGATACCAAGGACAAAATCCGGGATGATATTGCAGGTGGTACCTATCGGAAAAACCAACTGGAAATCCTTTCCCTAATTACCAGGCTGCGCCAGCTTTGCTGTCACCCCTCCATGTTCATTGATGATTACTCCGGCGGAAGTGGTAAAATGGATCAGCTGATGGAACTTATTCATGAGTCTATTAGTTCAGGGCATAAAATTCTCCTCTTCTCCCAGTACACCTCCATGCTTGATCTGATTCGTCAGGAACTGATTAGGGATGAGATTGATTTCGCCTACCTGGACGGTTCTGTCCCGGGTCGCAAGCGAAAAGACATCATCCACCGCTTTAATCATGAGGATATTCCTATTTTCCTCATCTCCTTGAAAGCCGGTGGCACAGGTCTTAACCTGACCTCTGCAGATTTGGTTATTCATTTCGATCCATGGTGGAACCCTGCAGTTGAGGATCAAGCGACAGACCGGGCCTATCGTATCGGTCAGGAAAAGAATGTCCAGGTCTTTAAGATGATCACCAAGGGAACCATTGAGGAAAAGATATACGAAATTCAGGAACGTAAAAAGAAACTGGCTAACCTGGTTATTGATCCGGGTGAAAACTTCATCACATCCTTAAGTGTAGACGAGATTAAAGAATTACTGGATTTATAAGGTTTTTATAATATTATATGATATTATTAATATTTTAACGAATTTAAATTTTTAGTTTTATATATTCAAATAATATGATATAATCATTCCAAGAAGAAATCAAAAACAATTTTATTGATATATAGGTACCACATTTTGGTTAGTGTTTCAAATGGATTTCAGTGCTACTTCCTTTTTACCCCCTAACCAATATAAGCCTATGCATTTATGGAGGAAATTATGTCATTATTCGGTAGTTTATTCGGAGCAGGTTCAAACTCAATTAACGTTACTCAATTAAAAGAAAAAATCAGTGCTAAACCGGCCAATGTTTTTTATCTAGATGTAAGAACACCAATGGAGTTCAAATCAAACAAGATCAAAGGTTTCAAAAATATTCCAGTGGACCAGGTTCCTAACCGCCTTAGCGAAATTCCTAAAGACAAGGAAGTTGTTGTTATCTGTCAATCAGGTGCCAGATCCTCTTCTGCCGTTCGTTTCCTGAAGTCACAAAACTACGAAAACGTGACCAATGTATCAGGTGGTATGGGCGCGTGGACCATGCACCGCTACTAGTCTCAAACAATAATTAGTCAAACAAGTACAACCTTTACATAAACCTACATAATAGTGCTTACTCTTATGTAAGAATCTTTCTCACAAAAGATAAAAGCTGTCCCTATCATGACTCATGATGGCGGACAGCTTTTGACATATCTAAACTTTTCTTTAAACCTGGTTCTCTAGTAAAGGGACGAATCAATTCATACTAAAATAGGAGTTTCTCCAAAGTAGGTTTAAGTCCATATCTGCGAACCGTTTCATAATAATCATCTGAAGGTCTATCACTTTTCTCTGTTTTCTTGATAGCTCGAATCATCAGATTTTTAGGTGTGTGTTCCATATCAATAAACTCCATAACCTTGGTCTCATAACCACAGGAGGTCAGAAGTTCTGCTCTAAGTCCATCAGTCATAAGGGCTGCAATCCGCTCTTTCAGGACTCCATGATTCATGACTCCCGGCATTTTGCCTCCATCGATTTGTCCATTGATTTCCTTATGGCAGCATGGCACAGCCATAATGACCTTGGCATCCCATTTAACTGCCTTTTCAAGAGCGTAGTCCGTAGCCAGATTACAGGCATGCAGGGATATGACCATATCTATAGGCTCCTTATAATCAAACATGGCAATGTCACCCACACGAAACTCCAAACCTTCATATCCAAGTTCTTCTGTTAATTGTATTAGATTATGAATAACCGTTTCTTTTAAATCCAGGCCAATAATAGTAGCCTTCCTGCCCTGAATCTTTACTAAATAATAATAGAGGGCAAAAGTTAAGTAGGATTTACCGCAACCAAAATCAATAATGGTAGGTCGTTCACTATCGATATATTTAAGCGAATCTTCAATAAACTCCAGATATCTATTGATCTGCTTGAACTTATCGTACCATTTATGTTTCACATTTCCTGATTCATCCATGATTCCCAAATGAATCAGAAAGTCCACCGGCTGACCTTCTGGTAAAATATGCTTTTTCTTGGTATTATGGGTTCTGGATGTTAAGACCTTGTCATTTAATTTAGCCGTCACATGAATCTTGCCCTTTTTGGAGATACGAATAATCCTCTCCTGCTTACCTGTAAAGAGATGGACTTGTTTATAGTTAAGACTGACCTCATATAAGACTTCTGCCAGAGCATCTGGATCCACATTTTGATGAAAGGCCTGTTCCTTAGTAAAAGATTCAATCTGGTAGAAGGCTTTAGCTTCTTCAATCAACTGAATCTGGGCTTTTACATATTCATAACTTTTCATCTTTGGTTGGCTAAGGGTCCCTTTAATTAGACCTTCTTTGCAAATCTCTTCTATAAGGGTTTTTAGTTCTGGGGTTTCTACATTCATGGCGTGGCTCCTTAAGATTTTGGACTGGAATTTATATAAATAGATATTTTGTCCTTCATTTTAATATTAATTTAATTCGGTTTTAATTATACTACTTGGGCTTTTAAAGTGCAATTGAGGGATACGGTCGTGCCCGGTCAGGACCTGGAGAGTTAGTTCCTAGTCCCTGCATCCCAGATTAGCCATGACCTGTTCATATCACATAATGATTTCTATTACATATCTGGTCATGACTAACCAGTGAGGCAAAGTCCCAGAAACCAACCCCCAGGTCCTAACCGGGCACTCGATTTCCCTCGCTGCAGTTTTGAAACAAAAGTAATAATTACAGAAATGATTTAGCCTTCACACTCAAACATTCATTAAGATTTCAAGATGCTCAAATTTCAAGGAACATAATTTAAACGCCCGCTCTCATGGTTCTTAATTACCTTGTAAAGTACCTGATAATTTTCTTAAGCATGATGTAAGCCTCCGTTTCGCCTATGGCCTTATACCGTTGGGCTTACTTTTCACTACTTAATAATGTTAATCGGGATGACATTAGGATTTGAAGTCTATCTTTAATTTCAGCATTTGAAGCCGAAAAAAATTGTTGGATATTTGTGGTAGTATTAGAGCAATGATATGGGACAAGGTGTACTAAGATGGGCTTTCGCGCCTGGGCGAATATGGGACCTGGCTTCTTGATACTAATATCTAGTAGCAAGGTCCCATATTTGTCTAGGCGGGACCGACCCACGTGTATACCTGGTCCCATATCATACTGTCTTATGTAAAAATCTTACCACAAATATCCATCAATTTTTAGACTCTTTAAATTCTCTGAAATAAAAAAGAGAGTCTTTCGAAATCCGAAAGACTCTCCAATAAGCTATATTCATATACTAAGCTCAACCAATTAAGCTTTGTCAATTGAACCGAACATTTCCATTTTTTCTTTTACAGTACCTTTAATAGCTTCAAAACCTGGAGCCAATACTTTACGTGGGTCAAAGCCTTTACCTACAAGGTCTTTATCAGCTTCGAAGTACTCACGAGTAGCTGCTGTAAATGTTAATTGACATTCAGTGTTTACGTTGATTTTAGAAACACCAAGTGAGATTGCTTCTTGAATCATTTCTGATGGAATACCAGTACCACCATGAAGTACAAGTGGCATTTCACCTGTAAGTTCTTGGATTTTAGCTAAAGTTTCAAAGCTAAGACCAGCCCAGTTTTCTGGGTATTTACCATGGATGTTTCCAATACCTGCTGCAAGCATATCTACGCCAAGGTCAGCAATTTGCTTACATTCGTTAGGATCAGCAATTTCACCATTACCAACAACACCGTCTTCTTCTCCACCGATAGCTCCAACTTCAGCTTCTACTGAGAAACCTTTTTCTTTACCCATTGCTACGATAGCTGTAGTTTTTTCGATGTTTTCATCGATTGGATAGTGTGAACCGTCAAACATGATTGAAGAGAAACCAGCGTCGATAGCTTTCATAGCGCCATCCCAAGTACCGTGGTCAAGGTGAACTGCAACTGGAACAGTAATTCCGTTGTCTTTGATGAAACCATTAACCATACCCATTACTACGTTGTATCCGCCCATGTACTTAGCAGCACCTTCTGATACACCGAGGATAACTGGTGAGTTATTCTCTTGAGCTGTTAATAAGACTGCTTTTGTCCATTCAAGGTTGTTAATGTTGAATTGTCCTACTGCATACTTGCCTGCTTTCGCTTTCTTAAGCATTTCTGTTGCTGTTGTTAACATTTGTTTACCTCCGTATAATCAGGGTTCTCACCCTATGTTATATACCCTAAGCTATAAGCCATTAGCATAAATAGTTGTTGTCAAGGGTATTATATATGAAAAAACTTTTTAAATCAACTCATATGGCTAAAAATGGGCCTTTGGCTTGATTTATTATCTGAATACTACTATAATTGATGGGGTATCATTTATGGACATAAAGCTCCTAATTACCTATGATTGATAACTTTTAAACAATGTAAAGGAGACAAATAAACTTATGGAAATTTTCGAAACACAGGGTACCTGCTCAAAGGCAATTCATTTCCAAATTGAAGATGGAAAAATTATAGATGTAGACTTTGTCAAAGGATGTCCCGGCAGTCTTTTTGCCATTAAGGAATTGGTCAAAGGACAACCTGTAGAAGAAATCATTGACCGCCTTAAGGGTATTACCTGTGGTCTCAAGAACACTTCATGTCCGGATCAGCTGGCCAAGGCATTACAGGGATACCTTGACCGTGAATCCTAAATCAATTGCTAGAATTTCATGTTTTCCAGCTGCTCTTCGACGATGTAGAAGGGCAAACCATAGTTTTTCAAAATAAAATCATGGAAGGCCTTATCACTATAATTTGTGTCTGCTGCCTCCTTAAACTTGTCTTTCAGTTCCTGCATCTTATACTCACCATACATGTAGTGAATCATTTCACCTGGTTTGGAAATCATTCTAGTGACGACGGACTGGGCAGATTCCTCATCATATCCTAGTAGAATCAGCTGTTCAATTGCCTGGTCCTCTGTCATACCATCATAATGAAACTGAATATCCAACTGCACCATAAAGGCATTGGTATAGGCTGAGTTAAGTTCAAGGAATTTAACTGCCAATGGATCCATTTCCATGTAATCAAAGCATAAATTCTGAACATACGTTGCCCAACCTTCTTCATAGGTTAAGAACTCATTCATCTTCCTGTACAAAGGCTGGTCAGAGTCTGCTATATAAGAATAGTAGAGATGGTGTCCCGGAATATTCTCATGATAGAATAAGATGGCTGTATCAATGGTCACATCATCGTAATCCCCTTTTTGAAGGAACATATTACCATAATCTTCTCCATCAACGGTTACTGGGAAATAAAATCCTGCAGCCAGGTGTTCTTCAAGATAGGACGGAATAACGTTTTCACTGGCCAGGACTGTCCCATAATCCTCAAATTGCTCAGTATAAATAGCATCTACCAGGTCATAAACCTCCTGAATCTCATAGAAAATCGGCAATTCAGCCATAAGATCCATTTCAAGAACTTCTGGATTCTTCTGAATCAAAAGCTGAAAATCACCAATAATATAATTCATCTGCTCACCAGCCCAGGCACGTAAACCTTCGACATCCAGTTCGCCTGCTGTCTTATAGTTCACCACAGATTCATAGTAGTCCCTGCCTGCTGCCAACTGGCTTACAGAGCCTGTATTGGAAGAGGAAATCATTGCTTCAGCCTGTACTTTTAGCCTTTCCATTGCCGGGAAGATCTCATCCCTAATCAGGGCAAGGTAGTCAGCTTTATATGTATCTCGCTCTTCGTCTGTTAAACCTTCAAAGGCATCTACCCGGTCAACAAAACTTAAGTACATCATAAAGTTTTCAGGTTGTCCTATCATAGCTGCTATCTGATCAGCAACTTCCTGATAAAGATGGCCTGGTAGGCCGTATCCCATTTCAAACCTCTCCTGTTCATAGGTAATAACCTCATCAAAAAGACGTGGAACCTTGCTGACTCTTTCAACGAATGCATCCAGTTCATTTCTTGACTCAAACTCAATCTGCATAAGAGCCAGCGGGAAATTAACCTGAACACCTGATGAAGGTTGAATAAGATGATCCATATACATAAAAGCTCTGGATTCCTCTGCAAATGAAAGGTTGAATTTTGCCAATTCGTAATTTATCTGTTGGTCTGGAGTAAGTAAGTCCTTATCAATAGTCAAGAGTTCATCATAGTCCAGAATCATCTGATCAATCTGTCCATATAAATCTTCAATGTCTAAGTGATCAATATCTGCAGCCAGGTCAAGAAGACCTTCAGCCTCTAAATCTCCAAGGGTAAAAGTAGCAGTTAAGGGTGACTCTTCCAGGGCAGTCCTGGCCAAACGCTCAAGAAAGGCATCAAAACGAGCCTGTTCCTCCAAAGGGTCCACAGGTTGATCTTCTATAATTTCCACTGTTTCATCAGTATTTGTTTCATTAGTTTCTGATACTTCTGAATTGGCAGTATCCGAATCTTGTGAATTTTCTACATTGCTAGCGGAATTTTCACTTGTAAGCTCGTCCTGATCCTTAACATTTTCATCCTGATTACAAGCCGCCAGTATCAAAATCAAGATCAGTACTAAACTTAAGCTCTTCATTAATTGGTTCTTTTTCATTGTGTCTCTCCCATTCTTTGTCTTTTAATCTGACCTTGTCAGATTGTCCTTCCATAGGGCAGTCTATGCATCCTATGGAATTTCATTATATAGCAAACTGCATCCATGGACAATGGATGCAGTTAAATATTAAGAAATCTTTAAATATAGTTTTACATACCTCGTTCAGCAATTTTTGCAAGTGGGCTACGTTCAACCCGCTTAAGAGATACATGGCCTGTAATGGTATATGGCTTCATCTTTTCAACAGTATAGATTAGACCATTGGATTTTGAATCCACATAATGGTTGTCAATCTGGTTATCACTGGGGTCACCTAGGAAAATAAACTTAGAGTCTTTTCCTGCCCGTGTCAGCATAAGCTTAGCCAGATGGGGAGTCATTTCTTGAGCTTCATCAACAATAATCAGAGAATTGGTGAAGGTCCGTCCCCTCATGTAGGTGAAGGTCTTGGTCTCAATAACGCCTCGTTGACGGTATTGATCAATAAAGTCTTCCACAGTAAAGCTTGGCTTCATATAGTGGCCGTCTTTAGAAGTATCTCTAATATCACTGAGATTCTCAATAGCATCATAGAAGGAACCCATCCAAGGTCTTAACTTCTCCTTTTCATCTCCCGGCAAATATCCGATATCATTACCGGCTGCCACAACAGGTCTTACAAAAACAATCTTACGGTAACGATTGGTTTCAATAACATTCTGAAGGGCTGTTGAGGTTGCAAGGATTGTTTTACCCGATCCTGCACCACCGATAATTGTTGCGAAATGAATATCCGGATTCATCAGAAGCTCAAAAGCCATCTTCTGCTCCCTGTTAATAGGTGTTAATCCCCATGCCTTTTCGTTGACATATTTAAGGGGTACAATCCGCTTGCCGTCAAATCTGGCAATCACTTCATGTCCTTGACTGTCAGTGCTTTTCACATGAATAAATTCATTGGGATAAACCTGTCCAACAAGCTCTTCAGGTAAATCCAAGCCACCAGAGTATATGAGATTAATTGAATCTGATGGCATCGAATAATCTCTGTATCCTTTGTATACATCTTCAGATGTGATTTTGTCGTTTTGATAGTCTTCTACCTTGGCTCCTAAACTTTGGGCTTTGATGCTCATGTATAGGTCCTTGGTTACTAATATGGTTGGTATGTCTTCGGCTTCCTGTAAATTCAATGTGACTGCAATGATCTTAGAGTCATTCTTATGTACATCAATACCATTCGGCAGGACCGATGTATCCAGATGATTAAGCTCTACACGTAAGGTTCCTCCATTGTCCAGTGGTATTCCCTTTTGAATATCACCTTTGGCCATAAGAACCTGCAGTTCTTTTGCGACTCTTCTTGCACTGAATCCAACCAAGCCTTCTCTTCGCTTCAGATTGTCAAGTTCCTCAATAGCGATGACAGGAATAATGACATTGTTGTCAGAAAAACTGGTCAGGAAATTTGGGTCGTGAATCATGACATTGGTATCAATTACATAATTCTTAATCATATGAAGACCTCCCTTAATAAGGACTTAGTCCTTATTTATAGTTGTCGTTAGTGGGTGCGCATAATGCTCATAGCAAACCGGAATATATTTCTCCAATCCGCCTATATCAATAGGATTTCCCTTATACTCGGGTTTCCCATCAACCAATTTTAGATTGTGAGTCGCTTTGGAATTACAGTACCAGCATACGGTCTTGATTTCTTCAAGTTTATCAGCCAGTTCAAGAAGCCTCTTGGATGCCTCAAACAATTCCAGGGTATAGCTCATACGTAGTCCGTAACAAATAACAGGTGTCTTAAACAACAAGGATATTTCACGAAGCTCGTCAATATGGTGGGCCTTTAACATCTGTACTTCGTCAACCAGGACACAGTCAATTTTCTCATGACGCTTCATATGCTCATTGAAAATATCCATAACATTCGTGTCTGTATCAATTACTTCAGCCTTCATTTTAAAACCTGCTCGGGTTGATATATGTCCATCACTTCTGGTGTCCATTGATGGGATAAGCAATAGGACATTTTTGCCCTGAGTTTCATAATTATGTGCTGTTGCAATAAGATTAAGTGATTTGGCACTGAATACCGTACCATACTTGAAAAATAGTTTTGCCATTTGTTTACCTGCCTTATAGATTTCACCGCCAAGTGGCGGTTGTTATACTTTAATTATACATCACTTTTTCCGATTCTCAAAGAAGATAAAGTGATCAATTGAATCAAGAATATCCTTAAACTCCTCCCTTGGTGCCAGGTCAACATATTTGCAAAGAAGTTCCTGTTGATTGGATTTTCTGTATTTACCATAGAAAATATCAAAGAGGTTGTGCCCTCTTATATAAATTTTGATATCCTCAATATGTTGACGAACATCCTCTACACTGGTAATACGAATGCCTGTCTTAGTCACAAACCGTTTGTTGGACTTCAGTTTGTGTAAATAGAGCATATATTTGTCAAATAATATCTCATAAAAAGACGCCTCATTCTCAATGATACCAAGCCGGGTCATAATTCCAGGATTCAAAAAATAATTCTCAATGGAATAATATTTAAGAACCAGAACATTCTCCGGTTTAATCCTCGGAATCTTGGCATCATCTTCTTGAATTCTTCGATAGTAATACCGGCAAAGTTCCTTGACCAAGGCTTCAGGATTATGTCCGTCACTATCCCTGATCATCATAAAATTATTTTTCAAAAATCCCCTATTGATAAATTTCAGATTGGCATACGTCTTAATATTGGTACATGAATTTGTTGGGATTATGGCAATTCGGTTCAAGTCCCCTTCTTCGTCTCTGATCTCTGAATAATACTTATCCAGAATTAAGGAAGTCTTGACCGGTCATCCTTGCCCTCAACAATAAAGACAAAATCAGCATTAATCATATCATTAGCCGTATAACCCAGGTCATCCAAAATCTGATCGATACCTGCTGCAGTTCCAAGAACCGTATTTTGATTTTCATAAGAAATAGCGATCTGTTTAATCTGTTTCGTTGAGAAATTATAGAGCATATGGGGTGAATGGGTTGTAAAAATAACCTGATTCTTCTTGGACAGGCGATAAATAATCTCACTGGCAATTTTCTGCAGTTCGGGATGGAGATGGAGTTCCGGCTGTTCAATGATAATTAGACTGTGCATGACACCTTCTACTTCAAGGTAGGCCTGAAAAAGTGACAAAATATAAATGCTGATCATAGACAAGTTGACCTGATCCAAACTTTTTTCAAAATTCAGGTGATTGTTTTTGACCATCGTTCGAATTTTTAACAAGGATTCCACATCAAAATCAAACTTATAGTATATCTCATAGTGCTTACCATAATTATCTCTAAAGAACCTGTTAATAGAGTCTGCATATTTCTTCAAGTTGGTTGAATAGAGCTTATAGTTAACTAACTTAAAGGTTTCCTGCAAAGACAGGTCTACCGGAGTCTTTTTGTTAATATAACCAATACAGTCAAAGCAGTCATTACAGGGTCTGGAGGAATCAAAAATACAGGTATTCTTAATCACCTCATCCATATCTGAAAAACCATGAATATCCACTAACTGACGGTCCAGATATTCCAGGTCACGGTTTTCTCTAACAATATGTAAACTGGGAACCACTTCTTTTGCATAAGGATTGTCCTTATTAACCGGGTCTCCTATCCTCATATCACCATTGGGATATACTTTCATAATGACTGTCGTCAAGTCATCTTCCATCATGATCCTTTCCTGGAATTCATCATACCATTTTTCATACTTATGGTGACGGCTGACCAGTCTCTGATTAAAAAGATGTTCTATATCCTCTTCAAAAAGACGAAAAGTCCCTTGAACTTCAATGGGACGGTTTGGCTCATGAAAAGAATAGGCATTGACTTCATAATCTCCACTAAGGAGTTTTATTGCATTAAGAATCGAAGTCTTACCAACGTTGTTTTTACCGACTAGAATCAAGGTGTTATCAATATCGGTAATTTCCATATATTCAATTGAAAGAAAATTCTTGATGATCAGTTTCGTTATTTTCATCCTAATTCCTCTGATTCGTTGATCAAATCCAGCACCGCTTCGGCTGACATGGGCTTGGAATAAATATAACCCTGTATATACTGACATGAGGTGCCTTGAAGAAACTCAAGCTGTTCCTTGGTCTCAACACCCTCTGCAATACATTCCATATCAATACGCTCAACCAAATCAATGATGTTTTCCAAAATCTTGTGGTCCATGTCATTTTCATGCATCCGTTCAATAAACCCTTTATCTATCTTAAGTAGGTCAAAGGGCAGCAGGCGTAAATAATCCAGAGATGAGTAGCCGGTTCCAAAGTCATCAATAGCAATCTTAACTCCCTTATCATGTAAACGGCTAAGTTCAAGAAAGACCCTGTCTGAAGACCGAAGCATCTTGGTTTCTGTTACTTCCAGTTCAAGAAGCTCAGCAGGATAACCGGTTCGTTCAAGAACAGAAATAACCTGTGCCGCAAAGCCTTCCTCTTCCAACTGTAGAACGGAAACATTAACTGATAGAATCCAGTTTTTGTAATAGTTCCGATTCCATTTTATGGCCTCTTCAATACTTGTATTAAGAACCCATTCTCCCAGCTCATCAATAATACCAACCTCCTCAGCCAAATGGACAAATTCACTGGGCATGAGAAGGGTACCATCCTGAAGCTGCCAGCGGACAAGGGCTTCAAATCCACGTATGCTGTGGTCTTCTTGTCTAAACTGTGGCTGAAACTCCAGGTAAAGCTCCTTGGCAAAGATACCATCACGAAGTTTTGTCTCCAGTTGAAGTTTATTAACGACCTCATCCCTAATATGTTCATTATAGAACTGAACATATCCCTTGTCCTCCGAAGTAGCCTTGGCTATTGCCAAGGTAGCATTTTTCAAGAGGTCTCTTTGGGTGAACCCATCCTCTGGAGCCATGGCAATACCAATCCGATAATCAAGGCTATAGACATTCATATCATTATCATAGAAATTCTGGTGGGACAGGATATCTTTGATATACTGGATATATTGATGAATTTCACCATCGACCACCGTGTTGACGGTCAACACCTCAAAGGTATCTTCACTGACCTTACCTACACAATAGACAAAACTTAATTTTGACAGTTTATCTACCAGCATACGGTCAATAGTTATGGTTTCATGGGCATTTACAATTGTGGTCAGACTGTTATAATTAACAATTTTTATGAGGAACATGCCAAATCTTGTCATATGATAGACATTAACTCCACGGTCAAAAAGCTCCATCAACTTGTACTTATTAGGGATAGATAAGGGTTCATTCTGAATAGATTCTGCCTGACTGACCAAACTCAAATATCGGTCTCTACCTACAATGAAAGCTGTAATCGTTGATAGAATACTTTCACCCTCAATATGTTCCTGGTTAGGCACAAAAATAAACTCCAGTTTCTGGTTGGATTCATCTATAAATATATCCGCTTCAACAGTAAAGACTTTACCAGTAGAGAGAACCTCAACAATCTCAGACCAGTTTTTCTCAAAAGGAATTCTAGTAATCTGATGCAGGTTAACAACTTTGCTGGTTTCATCCATGATTCCTGCTTGAGCAAACCGTTCTTTCACTGGATCATTCATGGAAAGAATATCTCCTCTAGGGTTTAACTCAATAATACCAATAGGTAGATGCTGTATATTTTCAACCAGTCTGCGGCTGGATTTATTGTTCAGAAGACAAGCCTGATTATACTCAAAAACAACCAGGACAAAGCATATCAACAGATACATAGAGAAATCCAGCTTAAAAATTGTATTGATCTGATGGGCAATATCAACATTAAAATTAAATAGATAGGATAGTTTTACGATTGTCATAAGAATAAAAAGGATGCCCGATAAATTCCTCATTGAAATCTCGAACTCCTCATAGAGGAGATAAATAAGACCCATAAGGAAAAACAACATGGACTGCAATAAGATAATCGGCAATACAGTGTTTTCGTATGAATATCCGGATTGGATTGAAATAATCACCCATAAAATCCCGAAAAAGAGTACACCAAGATAGAACCTTCCCGGTATGACAATTTGATTTTTAAGATTCTTGGTCATGATAACCAAGGTCATAGCCAAGGTAATCAAACAAAAGACATAAAAAAGATGGTTGCCGTATTGTCTGGCACCATTATAAAAAAGCATGAGTATATAGCCCATGCCCCCATAGATCAAAACTCTGGATTCACTGAAAACACTGTCTCTCCGCTCTTTTCTGGCAGAGTAGTAGTATAGACAGATCAATAGGTAAATCAACAGCATAAATGTATAATAGATAAAATCCAAACCGCCCATACAATCCTCCATACTCCTTAATACATTTATTGTACTTGAAAGGAAAGAGAGCGTCAACAGACCTATAGGTTAAAATCTCTTTAACTTTACGCTTTATGCATCGTCATCCTGATCATTATTCTCTTTTCTGTAAACCGTAGGTGCCACACCATAGTAGGTCTTAAAAACCCTATTAAAGGTCTTCACTGAATTGAATCCATGTTTATCCGCCACTTGTACGATGGTCAAATCTCCATCAACCACATCTTCCTTAGCCATAGATATTTGATAATGCATAAGATATTGTTTAAAGGTAACACCGGTATACTTTTTAAACTGTCTTGCAAAATGAAATTCACTATAGCCTAAAAATTTCGCTGTGGAAGTGAGACTTATTCCATCCTGATAATTTGAAAAAATATACTCATTCACTTGACTTAAAAGTTCATGTTCCTTCTCCATCTGATTACTCATATAATCAAATCTGGCGTTGAAATGACCGAAACGTAAAAGGGTACCAATGAGTTCAAGCAGATAACCCATTTTTATGAACTGACTGGCAGACTCTTCATTCATGTTTTCCAGACTTAATGTATTCATGATTCTACCTACACCGGAAAGACCATGAATTTTCTTGGTATCAATGACGGTAACATCAAAGAAAAGAGGATACAAGAGCTCCTCAACCTCTGGATCAAAATGCTTTAGCAAATGTCTCCAGTCAAAGAGAAGTACGTGATAAGCCCTTGCCTCGTTTTTTCGGTGATCCTTATAGGAGTGGATATGATTGCATCCAATAATAACCAGCTGTCCTTCCTTGACTTCATAGTCTTTCTGAAGCACACTGATTTCTACCCTACCCTTTTCAACAAAGATCATTTCGACTTCCTGATGATAATGGAGAGGAAACTCAAAAGGTTCCTTATGGTAACCGCACCGAATTGGTATATTCATTTGTCCTAATGGATGTTCATGAAATGCATTATTTTTCATAGTAATCTCCTTGCAAATCCTTACATCCATTATACTCAAAAATTGCTCTTTTGGGAAGTCAGTTTCCTATCTTCTACTCTTCTTATCGCCCTTTTTCATTTCCTTCAAGACAGCCACAACCTCTTCCGAAACTTTGGTCATCTGAGCCAGATATTCCTCAGCCTTGTCCCTATGGCCATTATTATATGCTTCGATAGCATGCTTACCTATTTCATGGAGTTTAGCATGAGGTCCATCAAGTTTGGTCAGCAGACCTTTAACCTTTTCGGACTTGCCATTGTCAGCCTCAACCCACCGTCCAAGTCTACAGGTTCTATGATTGCCTATCTGACTGGCCTCCAGTTCCTCATAACCCAGGATCATATTATAAACCTTCCAGCGCCAGCTTAAGTGGTCACTGATACAAATTTCTATCTGGGTTTTCATATTCAGTTCTATATCACTGTCTAAGAGTTCCAGTCTCATATCATCAACAACTTTTGAAACAGCATTAAAGGCCATACCTGTTTTATTGGTCTCTTCCTGCATAACCTTGGCCTGGTCATTTACAATCTGAACTGCGCTGGACATTTCCTGACTGGCAGCGGTCTGTTCTTCAATATTGGCGCTGATTTCCATAAAGGATGAGCTGATGCCACCTAGACTGGACTTCATTGCCTCCAGACCTTCTACAGCTGTGGACATTTTTTCTTTTCCAAGTTCAAAAGATTGATTGGAATGGGTGATAGCCTCATCGGATTTCTCAATTTTTCCCGACAGATTGGCAACAACCTTTTGGATAAAATCAACCTGTTGGTTGGTTGATTCAGCCAGTTTACGAATCTCATCAGCGACGACAGCAAAACCTCTACCATGTTCTCCGGCTCTTGCAGCTTCAATGGATGCATTAAGGGCCAATAAGTTGGTTTGATCAGCAACCCCTTTAATGATGCCTACCATATCTGTAATCTTCTGCGCCTCTTCATTAACATCATTCATGATTCGTTGAACGTTCCTGGATTCCTCATAGGTCACATTAATCTGCTCAAAAGCTTCGTCAAAATCATTCATGGACCTATTGGCTGTTTCCACCGATTCCAGAGCCTTTGAATTTGACGACTCAACAAAGGTTGAAATATCTTCAATAGATGAAGTCATCTGCATACTGGAGGAGGCAATGCCTTCGACCATCCTTGTTTGCTTATCAACTGCAAGGAGCATATCATGAACATAATCCAGTTCCGTAATATATTTCAAGAGACTGTTTACCTGCTTTAAGGTTTCCACCTGCTCTCCCCGACACGCCTTAAGTTTCTCTTCATATTCCAATCTGACCGCATCCACCGGGCTCAAGCTTTCAACCTCTTGATTATCCTTACCTCTGTTGCTTTTTCTTTTAAAAAACATAATCTCCTCCTGTATAAGCCCTCTCATGCCTATTAGTATCATTGTATACAATACCTAAAAATATTGCAACAAAGAACAAAAGTCTCGTTAAACGAGACTGGTTCCGCTTTAGTGGATTGTTCCCCTTATCTAGAGAACAAAGAGCTGCAGAATAAATCCGCAGCCCTTTTTGTAATACTATCCTCGCTTTATATAATGCGTATGAAGCAACTCATGACTCTTATGTCCATTAGGCTCAAGGAGAAACTCTTCATAAAGTTTCTGAACTGCCTCATTATCATGAGATTTACGGAGGGTTTTGCCCTCATCTTCTCTATATATGGCATTCATTCTCTTTTGCCTGATGTCCTGAGTCGTCATCCTGGGTTGGCCACCGCCGCTGATACAGCCACCTGGGCAGGCCATAATCTCAATAAAGAGATAGGGTGACTTACCATCTCGGATCTGCTCCATAAGGATTCTGGCATTGGCAAGGCCACTGGCAACAGCAACTTTCACCTCTTTACCTACCAGTCCCGCGTACTCTGGCAAAACATTGGTAAAAGTCAGGCTTCCTTCTTTAATCGACTGTAGACCCATGACAGCCTCGACATGGAGATTGTCAAAAGGCGCATCTGATCCTGTAACCACTTCATAAACAGTCCGTAGAGCAGCTTCCATTACACCACCTGTTGTTCCAAATATATCGGCAGCCCCTGAGGAGAGTCCAAAAGGATTATCAAAGTCTTCATTAGCCAGCATCCTAAATTCAATACCGGCATCCTTAATCATTCTTGCCAGTTCCCTGGTCGTCAAAACCACATCCACGTCCTCAATCATTTCCTGTCGGCTGACTTCAAACTTCTTAGCTGTACAAGGCATGATGGAAACCACGTACATGTCTTCTTTTTTGACACCTATCGTCTGTGCATAATAGTTTTTAGCCAGGGCACCTAACATCATATGAGGTGATTTACAGGTAGACAGATGGTCTAACTGGTCCGGAAAATTATGTTCAATGTACTTAATCCATCCTGGACTACAGGAGGTTATCATAGGAAGACTGACCTCTTGTCCACCGAGAAAATCTTTAACCCTGCCTAGAAACTCCGTTCCTTCTTCAAGGATAGTTAAATCAGCAGCAAAGTTTGTATCAAAGACATCATCAAATCCCAGCATCCGAAGGGCAGCTGCCATTTTTCCTGTCACCAAAGTTCCTGGCTCATAACCAAACTCTTCTCCAAGCGCAGCCCTAACAGCTGGTGCAGTTTGAACAACTACCCGTTTGTCCGGATCATTAATGGCTTCCCATACATCTTTGATGTAGGATTTTTCCTTAAGGGCTCCTGTGGGGCATACCGTTGTACATTGTCCACAGAAAGTACAGTTAATGTCCATGAGTTCAAATTCTTCCGATGGTCCGACAAAAGACTTAAAGCCTCTGTTTTGGCTGTTAAGAACACCGACACCTTGAACTTCATTACACATAGTTACACACCGTCTGCAGAGAATACATTTGGATAAGTCCCGTTCAATTGAAGGATTGGAATCGTCTATGACCATAGGTTTTGATTTTTCACCTTCAAAAGGGTTGGCCTCAGTAATCTGTAAGGACTCACCAAGGGCCTGAAACTCACAGGAACCGTTTCTTGAACAGATCAAACAGTTTTGATTGTGGTCGGACATTAAGAGTTCGTAAACAACCTTCCTGGCTTTTCGAACCTTTTCTGTATTGGTCTTAACGACCATGCCCTCCTTAACCTTGGCCATACATGATGCCTGCAAGGTCTTTGCTCCTTCAACTTCAACGACACAAACCCTGCAGGATCCTACTGCATGGACACCTTCCAAATAGCAGAAACTAGGGATATTAATGCCATTTTCCTTGGCTGCTTCGATAATGGTTAATCCTTCATTACACTCTATGGCCTTATTGTTAATGGTTAATGATACCATAATACCCTCCTATCTTCTGTCACATCTGAGGCATCGCATCGCTTCTGCCATAGCATTTAATTTGTGGTAGCCTTTGGATACTTCTTTAAAGTTGGCGTTTCTTTCATCAGGACTTAGCATCCGTCTTTCAAAACGTATATGCTCATCTGGTGAATCCTCATCCCTGGCTAAAGGAATCTGAACTTCCTCACCCTTGTTAAGTTCTCCGCTTCCACCTAAATACCTGTCGATGGATACAGCAGCCCTTTTACCATCAGCAATAGCCCATATGGCTGTGTCGGGTCCTCTAACTACATCACCGCCTGCAAAAACACCTGGCATTCTCGTCATACCCGTCGTCGCTTCAACGACAAAAGTTCCCCAAGGTGTCATTTCTATCAGATCTTTGTCAATAAAGGGGAGATCACTATGTTGGCTGACTGCCGGTATAACCATATCAACCTTCATCGTAAATTCAGTACCGACTTCCTTAACCGGCCGTCTTCTTCCCGATGAATCAAAAAGACCCTGGCTTAAATTTACCAACCGAATACCTGAGACATGACCATGTCCTTCGATCATAACAGGTGCAACCAGCTCATGAAGGTGAACCCCTTCCTCAACGGCCTCTTCAACTTCTCTGCGATCAGCTGGCATATCTTTTTCTTCTCTTCGGTAGATGACATGAACTTCTTTGGCTCCAAGGCGCAGGGCACTTCTGGCTGCATCCATAGCAGTCGATCCACCGCCGATAACTGCAACCATATCACCTACTGTAACATCATCCCCCATATTGATATCTCTAAGGAAATCAAGTCCGGGATATACACCATTAAGGTTTTCTCCTTCAATGCCCATCGAATTTGAATACTGGGTTCCTGTCGCGATATAGATGGCGTCATGGCCCTCTTTTAATTCGTCGAATGTGACATCTTTGCCGATTTCAGTCGATAAAACAATATTAACACCGGATTGTTTGAGTATATCTATTTCTTTTTGAAGAACCTCTTTTGGCAGACGGTATTCAGGTATGCCATACCTAAGAATTCCACCTGCATATTCCTGGCTGTCATAAACGGTGACATCATGTCCGGTTTGAGCAAGATAATAGCCACAGGTAAGTCCGGATGGACCGGCTCCAATAATAGCTACTTTTTTACCTGTTGGAGGGAATTGAATCGTCCTAAAAGGTTGGTTCATTTCAAAAACTTTGTCAGAAATATAACGTTTAACATCAGCAATAGCAAGGGATTCGTCCAGCATAGCCCGTTGACATTTGCTTTCACATGGATGGGTACAAACTCTACCGCAAACAGCAGGAAAAGGATTCTCCCGACGGATGAGATTATAAGCATCCATAACCCGTCCCTCACTGACAAGGGCCAAGTAACCCGGTACATTAACACCTGCAGGACAGGCATTTTGACAGGGTGACATAAAGAGGTCAGTACAGACACCTGCAGGACATTTTTTATCCCGTATATGGGTCTCATATTCCTCTCGAAAATACTTGATCGTCGATAGAACCGGATTTGGAGCTGTCTGGCCCAGACCACAAAGGGCTGACTCCTTAATACTTTCACCCAGTTCAATGAGTAGATCAATATCACCTTCATGACCATGACCACTGGTAATCCTTTCCAGTATTTCCAGCATCCTTTTGGTTCCTAGTCTACAAGGGACACATTTACCACAGGATTCATCCTGTACAAACTCCATGAAGAACTTGGCTACATCTACCATACAGTTGTCTTCATCCATAATAATTAAGCCGCCGGATCCCATAATAGCGCCTTTTTCCTTGAGGGAATCATAGTCAACAGGAGTATTAAGCGCTTCGTTGGTCAAGCATCCACCGGATGGTCCTCCGGTTTGGGCTGCCTTAAACTTTTTGTTATTCTTGATACCTCCACCGATATCAAAGATAATATCACCCAAGGTAATCCCCATAGGAACTTCAACAATCCCTGCATTACGAACGGCACCAGCTATAGCAAAAACCTTGGTTCCCTTGGACTTTTCAGTACCAAATCGTTTGAACCAGTCCGTACCATTTAGAATAATCATAGGGATATTGGCCAGGGTTTCAACATTGTTAATAACTGTAGGTTTTCCATAGAGACCTGAATCGGTTGGGAAAGGTGGTTTCTGGTCTGGCTCACCTCTTTTACCTTCAATGGAATTCATTAAAGCAGTCTCTTCACCACATACAAAGGCTCCACCTCCAATACGTATCTCCACATCAAAAGAAAAGTCGGAGTTAAAGATATTCTGGCCAAGAAGACCACCTTGTCTAGCCTGCTTTATTGCATCTGTTAACCGGTCTACAGCCAGGGGATACTCTGCCCTGATGTAGATAACACCTTTACTGGCTCCTATGGCATAACCACCAATTGCCATTCCCTCAAGAATGGAATGGGGGTCACCTTCTAAAAGGCACCTGTCCATAAAGGCACCTGGATCGCCTTCATCTGCATTACAAATAATATACTTCTGGTCGCTTTCTGACTTGGCACCAAAAGACCACTTGAGTCCTGTAGGAAAGCCACCACCACCACGACCACGAAGTCCTGAATCCTGAATTTCCTTAACCACGTCTTCCGGCTTCTTCTCCTTGATCACATAATAGAGGCTGTGGTAACCATCGTTGCCAATATAAGCTTCCAAACTGTGATAATCCATAAGACCACAGTTTTTAAGGACCAGTTTTTGCTGCTTGCTAAAAAAAGGTATATCACGCATATGTTCAAAATACTCGTGTTTTACCTGATCAAAATAACATTTTTCCGTAACAATCCGGTTATGTACCAGGTGCTCATATACAATCCTGTCCACATCAGATGGAATCAGCTTGCAGTAATAAACATCATCCGGTTGAATGTATACGGAAGGTCCCATGTCACAGGCACCGATACAACCGGTCTGATTAATCTTCACTTTTTCACCCAGGCCATATTTAGTCAGGGCTTCCTGCATTTCTCTGTAAATAGATTCACAGTTGGCTGATATACAACCAGCACCATAACAGATATTAACAATCTTATCCATCTTCTTCAGCATCTGATTACGGTTAAACTTAATTAAATTCAGTTCCTCAAATGTCTTAATCATCTAATCCCCCCTTATTCCAAGTCATCCAAAATATCCAGTATCTTATCTGCCTTGACCTGCATAAAAACCTGATCATTGATTGCCATGGCAGGAGCCAAACCGCAAGCCCCAATACATCTGGTAATCTCAAGGGAATAACGTCCATCTTCACTGGTTTGTCCAACATCTATACCAAGGACTTCCTTCATTCTGGCAATTATCTTTTTTCCACCTCGAACATAACAGGCAGTTCCTAAACAGACCTTTACAACGTACTTGCCTTTCTTTTCCTTGGAAAACAAGGCATAGAAGCTCACAACTCCTGAAACTTTTGATAAAGGGATATCCATTTTATCAGCAATATGTTCCTGTAATGTAATAGGCAGGTAACCATAAGCAGCCTGTGCCATATGAAGGATTTGAATCAGGTTTTTTTCATCATAATCATAGTCTTCAATCACTTCATCAACAAAAGCCAAGAGCTCTTCCTCTGTCATATTATCCCAATTACATTTTGTCTTTGTTTCCATAGTGCCCCCCTTTCAGGTTCTAGATTAACAGTTACCGTCTAAACTTGGACCAGCATCATTTTCTTCAGTTCTTCAACTTGTTTTTGAAGCTTATTTATTGCCTTTTCATGTTCCCTGATTTCATCTAAAAGCTCCAGTTTCTTTAACTCCATTTCCTTTGTATCCGGATTACTCAAAAGCTTGATTTCTTTTTCAACTTCTTTGAGTTCATTTTCCATATCCTTCCAGGCTTTACCAAGACTGTTATCAAAGTCTCCTCCGTGGATATACTTCTCAACACAGTTCATTTCATACTCAATGTGACTTTTACGCCTTAAATAAGTCATTAATCTTTCCATTTCGCCCATCCTTTCATGACTATTCATTCATCACTGGTTTCAACATGTTTCTCATTTCACTTGGGGCTTATTAGCCATCAAAAATACAGTAACCAAATCAGACCTATGAATATTCATAAGTCAGCCTTACTTCATCCTGTAGCAAGATTAGGTCTAGGGAAGTCCACATACATCTAATATTCAGTTATGACTTGTCCTTAAGTATGCTTAAATTCTGTCTAGAAAAAGTAGATTGGGAGTTTAGGAATGTGAAAGAATTGTCAAATTACATCAGTATAAAGGATTGTTAAATTATAGTCAATGCCATGTAATCATCTATACTTAAATTATAGTCCTCTTGGTCTTATCCTGCAACTTTTCTTGCCTGATTATTGGATTCTTTAGATTTTGACAGTTTTGTTTTATATATATGGGGACGGTTGGCAGGCTGGAAGCTCCTAGCTCACGGGCGAGTGATACCCAAATGCGATGACCCAGTAATAGGTGGGTCAAGAAAGACGCATTCGTGAATCAAAGCCCATGAGCCAGGACATCCAACCCACCAACCTGTCGCAATATAGATCATAAATCCATCATAACCAGAGATAATCAATAATCATGCTCGACCGTCTCTAAAAACTTAGTAGACGGATATCTACAGATTACCTAAATTTTTCTTCACTAAATATCCGTCTACTAAGCAAGGTCCCCCAACACCACCAAACTAGGAGCTGACTACAATTTTGCACCACCAATAGACTTCCCGAGTTTTTCATAACTCTCATGACATTGATATATGATATGTGTTTTTTGTGCTTATGAGATTTCTTTATGAGGCCTTTCTCATGTGATACGCAAGGTCTGGGTATGATGTCCTGTTGGGTGGGCTTTGCTTCACGAATGCATCACACCCTTCCCATCCTCAATATTTCCACCTGCATTTGGGACGCACCGCCCGCCCACTAGGAGCTTCATACCCGGGCCTGTCCCATATCACATACACAAAGCTTCATACTATAGCTGTCCCAATTTGCATACAAAAAAGCCCCATACCAACATATCAAATGCCAATACAGAGCCCTCTTAAAAACCCAGAGAAAACTTATTCCCCCAAAATTGTATACCCCTCCAACTTAAAAGACAAATCCGATGTCTCAGTCGTCAAAAAATGATTCTCATTAATCACCATTTCAGCCCCCTTAAAGAAGATAATCGGCTGGTCTCTTTCCAGTTCAACCCTGACGGTAACCCTGGCCCTTTTTAAGTAGGGATGGACATCTGTGACTTCAATTCCATTGTTATCGATTAAACTAATATAGGTGTCGATAATTTCTGTAGAGATGACGCTGCCATTAAGATAGGTCTTGTCTTTTGCCAGTTTATCACCTACATGATAAGACTCAAGAAATTCCTGTCTATAAGGATAGGAAAGGAAAGTCGCTTCCACAGTTACCATTTCTGCAGGAGGCTTAACTTCAATCTCACCATTTCCAAAAAATGAGATGCCAAACATAAGACCGCCAACAATAAGTGCCACGATAACGAGGCTATCTATAATATGTATTCGATTAAAGAGGATGCCTTTTTTATCCATGATCTTCATTTAATCCACCACCCTTACATCAATCGTTTTGCCTTCAAAGCCATAGGCATCTGTTTCCAGCCGAAATAACTTGCCTGATTTCAATTCATTGCCTGAAAAATCCATATAGGGGCCATATTTGGTAGCCTGAATTTCAAGACCCACAATCATTCGTATATAAGAAGGATCTTCCACAGGGACCAATTGGCCATCAATGGCTTGTACTTCTTCATAGGGTAGTACTTCCAAAGAAACCACCTGGCCACTTTGACTGGCATTTAAGGCGATTAAGGAATCTCCCACTTTTATGGTGTCATTAAATTCCTCTTTGATAAAATCCAGCTCTACGCGAACATCAAGATGAACGACTGATGTCGGTTGATTATCTTCACTACCTGCCAGATAATTATATCCTACAATTCCCACAGCAATTACCATGACAATGACTAGTAAATCGATGATATTAAACTTACCTTTTTTCTTAATAGTCTCCATAATACTCCTCACTTAAGACAGTAACTTGGGCTCCTGGCCCTCATAATAAATCGTTAATTCATGAAGGGCTCTGGTACAGACGGTATAGAACAGTTGTCTTTCTCTTTCCGCATCATACCGGTATAGGTGGTCAGATACAACGTGTACGCTGTCAAACTCCAAACCTTTAGCCAGATAGGAGGGAATGACGATAATTCCGGTCTTATAGAGCTGTTCTTCATTATTGAGCAAGCCTATACTAAGGTCCCTAATTGACAGATGGGAAGATTCATGTTGAACTTCCTGAATGTGTTCATACATTAAATTACAATGTTCTTTGGTCTTTCCAATAATCGCTATTGACCTAAGGCCGGATTGGGAAGCTTTAAGAACATTCTCAAGAAGACATACTATATCATCAGTTGCCAATCCTTTAAACTTAACTAGTTCCGGCTCCTTACCATCTCTAAGGACGTTTTCTCCTGTAACAGAACTTGGCAAAATCCGGCTGCAAAAATCACTGATTTCCTTGGTTGAACGATAGGTTTTGGTTAACCGAATATGTCTTGGTGCCTGGCCTAAGAAATCTTCAACCATACCGTTGACCTTTGAGGATATATAGGGATGAATAGCCTGGTTGGGATCACCTAAAAGGGTATACTTACAGTGACCGAATATAAGGGCTATGATCTTATAATGGAGCAAGGTATAATCTTGGGCTTCATCGATAACCAGGTATTTAACCTTGTTCACTTCCTTAATGGTGTCCAATCTTCCCTTCATGTACATAAGGCAGAGGGCATCTTCAAAGTCCAGCTTATTTCTGACCCTGGCAAGTCTCTGACTCTCAAGAAAATCATTATAGAGGGATAAAAGGTTTAAGGAAGTCATGGCCTTGACTTTCTTATGAAGGGGTTTGAAAGACCTTTTCAGGTATTTGTAGACCTTTCGGTTTATATCAGCTTTGGTATAATACTCATCGGATTCAATTAAGGATTTCTCATAGTTGTAAGCGACGATTTTCTTCATTTCCTTAATTCTTTCCATAAGACGGTTTCGAACCTGCTTCAGTCTGGAAGAACACTTGATGACGCCTACACAATCTAAATAGCTCTCATACATTTCTTCTTTTGATAACAGCAAATGTTCTTTATAATAAAAATCCTCAAAATAATCCGTTCGCTTTTCGATTTGATGAATGTATGCATCAAATGCCTCGAAAAACTCCACCGACGATTTTCTGGTCATGGATTCAACCCTTGCCTTAAACTCCTCATCATGAACAGGAGACAAGAGATATTCCATCTGATCATAATAGGATTCAATCTCTTCCCAGTAACACTTAAGAATCTGGTTTTGGGCAGGGTCCGGTCTTTCCGGATTCTCTTCCCCATCCTCTCTTGTTTCACCATAGACAAATTCATGGTCTTCATTGGAAACAGGAATATAAACACCAAGCTCAGACTGTATATACTCATTAAAGGTAATGGAATCCACATTCTGTTCACCCAGTTCAGGCAGAACATGGGAGATATAATCACTAAAAATATCATTCGGTGTAAAAATCAGAACGTCGGAACTCATAACAGTCTTACGGTTCCTATATAGAAGATAGGCTATCCGGTGAAGGGCAATGGATGTTTTTCCACTGCCGGCACTTCCGCTAACCACAAGGACATCCGCCTCTTCATCACGTATGACCTGATTTTGTTCCTTTTGGATGGTGGTAATAATGGTCTTCATCTTATCATCCACACTTTTAGCCAGAGCTTCCTTTAGCATGTCATCCATAATGTTGACATTGGAATCAAAGGCGAATTTGATCTGGCCGTTGACGATCTTAAAATGCCGCTTATTGACCAACTCTCCCTTGATTTTCCCACCTGGTGCTTCATAGGAGACATCCCCTTTTTCGTAGTCATAAAAAATGGAACAGATCGGTGCCCGCCAGTCGTAAATAAGGTACTCAAAACCCTTGTTTTTAACCAAAGAGGAAGAACCGATATAGATTTCTTCCAGGTCCTCATCAGCTTCCTTGAAATCAATTTTGGCAAAATAAGCACTGGATGCCAGTTTGCTTAATTCTCTTACCCTTTGCTTCTGATAGTCCATAGCATTTTCTACATTTCTTCCCATGGATTGATACTGGTGCATAACGGCAGCACCTTCAAGATCAACTAAGGATTCTGTTTCAAACTTAAACTCAGACATCATGTTCTTATTGATTTCTTTAAGGGATTCTCTCCCACTGACTACTTTATCTTTTGCTTCTTCCAGATCAGTGTGGATTTGGTCCATAACCTCTGAAAGCCGCTTCTCTTCATATGCTAAAACCTGCTTATCTAAACTCATATAATCTAACTAACTCCTTGTAATAATCCAATACACAATTAGTTTATTATACCACTTTCTAAGCCTAAACAAAATCCTTAATTCTATGCTATAATGAAAAAATACATGGGCCTTTTATACGAAGGGGTCCTCTATATGTCTTGGAGGTTATGATGTTACTGAACTTATTACAAAGCTTGTTTAACAAATTAGGCCTTATTGTTCTTTTTGCTTTTTTCCTCAGTCGTACAGGTTTCGTTAAAGGATATTTAATCAAGGATAAGACTAAAATCACAGAAAAACTTGTTTTCTCTGTTATATTTGGTTTAATCGGTATTCTAGGTACTTATTCAGGTGTTCACGTCAACGGTGCCATCGCTAATTCAAGGTCTGTTGGAGTCATAGTAGCCGGTCTTTTTGGCGGTCCCTTTGTTGGTATAGCGGCGGGGCTCATTGCAGGTATCCACCGTATGCTCCTGCCTACTGGACGTTTTACGGCCATCGCCTGTGGATTATCCACTATTATTGGTGGTGCTATCTCCGGTTACTCAGCCTCATGGATTCGAAAACAAAAGAAAAAATACATCTCCGGCGCCCTCCTGACCATTGTCATCGAAGCTATCCAGATGATGATGATTATTCTAATAGCCAGACCCTTGAAAGATGCTGTTAACCTGGTTCAGATTATTTTCTTGCCTATGGCCTTTATTAATGCCTTCGGTACTGGTATTTTTATCCTCTTAATTGAACAAATCAGCCGAGAAAACGAATTAAGGGCAGCTTCCAAGGCAAGTTTAGCCCTAAAAATCGCCACCAAAACCCTGCCTATTCTCCGCAAGGGTTTAAACAAAATCTCATCAGTCCAGGTTTGTCAGATTATCTTTGATAATACCGACATGGATGCTGTATCCATTACAAACCGTACAAAAATATTGGCCCATATTGGTACAGGCTCTGACCACCACCTCCAGGGTAAAGATATCCACACTAAGACAACCAAAGAGGCTCTTTCAACCGGGGAAACTGTCATTGCCGACAGTAAGGAAGACATCGAATGTTCAGACCCTAAATGTAAACTCCATTCCGCCGTGGTTGTTCCCCTAAAAATGAAAGACAATATTATCGGAACCCTAAAACTCTATAAAAAAAGCGTTGGAGCCATTACCCTTTCCGATGTGGAACTGGCCAAGGGCTTGGGATACCTTTTTTCTACCCAGGTGGAGTTAAGCCAGCTGACCTATCAGGAAGAACTGGCTACCAAGTCAGAGCTTAAGGCCTTACAGGCCCAGATACAGCCTCACTTCCTCTTTAATGCCCTCAATACGATTATTTCCTATTGCCGAACAGATGCTCTAAAAGCCCGAGACCTATTGACCAAACTCAGCATCTATTTGCGAACCAGTTTCCAAACCAGTGAAGCTTTTATCCCCTTGGAAAAAGAATTGGAGCATGTTAAGAACTACCTGGATATTGAAGAAGCCAGATTTTCAGACCGGCTGGAAGTCAATTACTCCATTGATGAGACCATCTCTTGTGATGTACCACCCCTAATTCTTCAGCCATTGGTGGAAAATTCCGTTAAACACGGATTGTCACAAAAGTCTCTGGGAGGTCAAATCAATATTGAAGTCTTTAAGGAAGATCAAAATGTCAAAATAAAAGTATCTGACAATGGTTCCGGAATCGAGGACAAGCGCTTGAATCAGATTTCGTCTACGGCTTACCATTCAGGTGTTGGTTTATCCAATGTGATCAATCGGATCAAATTTATTTATGAGACGGATATGCTTATACAATCAAGCAATGAAGGAACTTCTATTACCATTACCCTTCCAAAAGACAAACTTATCAAAGGAGGCAGCAACTAATGCGAGTCATTATAGTAGACGATGAAATACCTGCTTTATCAGAGTTGGAATACCTTTTGGAATCCTATGATGATATGGAGATTGCAGCTACTTTCACTAATCCTAAAAAGGCCTTGGAATACATACTTCTTAACCAGGTAGATGCTTGCTTTCTGGATATTTCCATGCCCGAAATGGATGGATTTATGTTAGCTGAAGCCATTATCAAACTTAGACAGCCACCCTTAATTGTTTTTGCCACTGCCTATGATGAGTATGCCATCCAAGCCTTTGACATCAATGCTGTAGATTATCTACTTAAACCTGTTGCAGAGGACCGTCTGGAAAAGACCATTACAAGACTTCAAAAGTCCATGGATGAGCGGGTCACTAAAACAGATGCTCTTACTTCCATGCTCAAAAAACACCATAAGGAAAATAAGGCCAAGCGTTTACCCCTGTGGAAAAATGACCGGATTCACCTGATTAATACCAGGGATATTGACTATATCGAGACTAGGGATGGTCAAACCATGGTTGTCACCCTTAAAGATACCTTTATCACGACAGATCCTTTAAATCATTACGAGGAAATTCTTGGCAGTGAGCATTTTTTCAGATGTCACCGCAGTTTTATTATTCAGCTGGATAACATTACTCAAGTGATTCCCTGGTTTAACAACACCTATGTTGTCAAGGTCGGAAGCCATCAGGACCAGATTCCAATTAGCCGTCGTAATCTTAAAGCCTTCAAAGAACTTCTCAATTTATGATCTAACCAAATAGCATGTATCCGTTTAGCTGAACATTCATACCGTTCAGCTTTTTTATGCTGGCATTTATCTTCCAAGTGACCTTAAACATGAAACAAAGACTTATAATATTCCTACACGAACCGGTTGGGTCAGGGGTAAATGGATTATAAGACCATCCGGTTGAAACCAGGTCTAAAAGACCGTCAACCTATATAAGCTGATTATAACCTTGGTTATGGGACGCTTATACATTCTGGTCTGGTCGTAAATCTAAGGATTTACTGATCGACTATGCATCCTAGGAGGGAATTATGGTATCATTTTTTATTTGTATTGTTGCTTTAATTTTGGGGTATGTATTCTATGGGCGTTTTGTTGAAAAAGTTTTTGGTGTTGATGAGGCAAAAGAAACACCGGCCTACTCTATGAATGATGGCGTAGACTATATGCCACTTGACTGGAAACGTGGTTTCCTCATTCAGTTTTTAAACATTGCAGGTCTTGGGCCGATTTTTGGTGCTGTAGCCGGAGCCTACTGGGGCTCAGCAGCTTTTTTATGGATAGTCCTTGGCTGCGTGTTTGCAGGAGCTACTCATGACTTTTTTGCAGGTATGTTGTCAGTTAGACATGGTGGCGAAACCGTAGCTGAGATTATTGGAAGATATCTAGGTACTACTGCAAAAAATGCCATGCGAATCTTCTCAGTTGTTCTCCTCGTTCTGGTAGGCGTTGTATTTGTAAACGGTCCTGCCGGAATTCTTGAGAATATGACCGGCTTCCCACGTATGGCTTGGGTTGGCTTCATCATCGTCTACTATATGCTTGCTACGGTATTACCTATAGATAAGATTATAGGTAAAATCTATCCGGTTTTTGGTGCCGTCCTTCTTATAATGGGCTTTGGTATTATTATTGGTATCTTTGCAAAAGGCTATACCATTCCGGAAATCTCATTAACGAACTTGCATCCAGGCGGCAAGGCAATCTTCCCTTATCTTTTCATCACCATCGCCTGTGGAGCTATTTCCGGATTCCACGCAACTCAATCACCCATTATGGCCAGATGTTTACCTAACGAAAAGCTTGGCCGTCGAATTTTCTACGGGTCTATGATTGCAGAAGGTGTTATAGCCATGATTTGGGCTGCTGCTGCCATTGCCTACTTCGGTGATACTGTCACCCTTTCAGAAGCCGGATCTGCCGCAGTTGTTGTTAACACCATCAGTGTTTCTGTCCTTGGTACCTTTGGAGGTTTCCTTGCCCTTCTCGGAGTTGTTGCCTGTCCAATCACCTCCGGTGACACCGCTTTTAGAAGTGCCAGACTGGCCATCGCTGATGCGATTAATCTGAAACAAGGCAAAATAGGCAACCGCTTCATGGTGGCAATTCCTCTTTTTGCCATCGGTACTGCGCTTTGCTTTATTGACTTTGGTATCATCTGGAGATATTTTGCATGGTCCAACCAAACCTTGGCAATGATGATGTTATGGGCAGCTTCATCTTACTTGATGAAACACAATAAGTTCCACTGGATTACCTCCTTGCCTGCAGCCTTTATGACTTCAGTAACCACAACCTATATCCTCATTGCACCAGAAGGCTTTAAAATTGCACCAAGCATCGCCTATCCAATTGGCATTGCCTTTGGTATTGTCACATTTGCCTTCTTCCTTTACAAGGTTATGCAAAGCAAAAAATTTAGACCTGCTGTTGATGCAGCATAAAAAATCACCTTGATTAATCATAACAAATAAATTCTAAAAAGAAGTGCTGGTAGGCCTTAGCTTGCAGCACTTCTTTTGTATTCTTTTATTAGTTCTTATATGCCTTCTTTTATACTTTCAACAAATATATTTTGTAAGCTTTTCTCTTTAATAGGATTGAAAGACCATATAGATAACACCGAAGAACTCCCTCAAATAATAATTAGGGAGAAGCAGGGGAAATGATTCTGCTCCCAGGCCACCAAAATCATAGCCCTTTTTCCAGCCAATCATCTGTGCCCTAAGTATGTGAAAACGGTTGGTTACAACAGCCACCTTCATCCGATTACTGCCACTTGTCTCATGATGACTCAAAATTTTCTCCATTGAGAAGTCTATGTTTTCTATAGTAGACGTGGACGCATCCTCCAAAATCAGTCTGGATTCTTCAATACCCTTACCAGTCAGATACCGTCTCATGGCTTCAGCTTCACTAATACCTTCATCCGGCCCTTGACCACCGGACAAAACCGCTACCGTCTGTGGATGCTCTTCTAAATAGGCCAACCCTTTTTCCGCCCGCTTTCGCAGAGAAACACTCATATTCTCACCGTTCACCTTGGCACCGAGAATGATGAGATAATCCTGTTCTTGGTTGGAAACTTCCTTAAATCCAGCATAGATAATCATACCTTCAACAATAACCAGGGTCATAATTCCTATAATAAGACCGCCTTTTAGAATGGATTTAGACATAAACCAGGTAAAGGTCTTTTCAAAAGACATGAAAGCTGAAAAGCCCATTAAACCTATCCATACCGGCAACATTCCTGCTGTAAAGTGAAAAACAGTTAAATATAATATGTAGAGCCCTATAAGAGGTAGGGCCAATCTAAAGACATGTATCACAATCCAACCTCACTCGATTCTATCTCCAATAAATCTTTACTTTTAGCCTCTTCCTCATCTTGACCTAGTTTCTCGTAGTTTTCTTCAACATCTACCAAAGCCTTAATGGCATCAATCTCTGCATGAGGATTCTCACCTCTCGGTACACGAATGACAGCCTTAAACATGTCACCATCAACAATGATTTCCTGGCTGCCTTCCTGAAGTTTCAGAAGACTTTCAACAATAGACAGCCCAAGACCGGATCCTTCTGACGTTCTTGATTCATCCCCTCGTACAAACCTGGCTGCCAGGTTCTTGCCTCTCGATTCCAGAGGATGATTGGAAATATTCTTAAAGGTAATCTGAACATCCTCACTCAAGTTTTCAACTTCTATAAAGACTCTGGTTCCTTTTAAGGTATATTTCAGGATGTTGGAAATCAGGTTTTCAAAAACCCTATACATATGATTAGGGTCTACCAAGGCCCATGCCGCTTCACCAATCTCAGGTTCAAAGACAACCTGCAAGCCTTCATTCTGGAAGTATTCCTCCCTGTCTGCCATAATCTGAACCAGCATCTGGCGAAGGTTAATATCCATAAGCTCAACGTCAAGGTTACCTGAAGATGCTTTTGAGGCAGAAACCAAATCCTCAATTAAGGTTTTCAGCCGATATCCTTTATTGCTGAGAATCTTTATATAGTTTTCCATATTGTTCTGAATCTCAAGCCGATCTTCTTCACTTCTACCAGGCTGTCGATACATAATCAAAGACTTTTCCAATAAATCCAGGTAGGTAATAATGGAAGTGAGAGGATTTTTAAGGTCATGGGAAACATTGGTAATCAACTCAGTCTTCATCTTTTCTCCCCGGATGGCATCATCCAGAGCCAGTTGAAGTCCGTTTTGGAGTTCATTAAGGTCATTGGCAAAAGAATGAAAAGCCAACTGATACTTACTGGCATCTATAGGGTATGAAGTATCCCCATTGGCCCTATGTCTGGTTGCATCAATTAGACTGGTTAAATCTCTGATGACTGCCAGGACGTACATGCCTGCAATAACCTGAACGACAAGAAAGCATCCGGTGATGAATAAGGTGATCATCAAAGAATCAAAAAGTGCAATCACTCCGAAAAATCCCAGGTTGAGACCTACATAACCCAACAAAATAATAAATATTTTATACTTGTTCAAGGGGTTGTCAAAGTCCATGGTAAAGAGGCTTTTAATCAACCACCAAATCTTAAAGGTTATAGGATTCTTATAGATGTACTTGGTCTTAACCAGTCGGGCTACTGAAAGGAATATGGCTCCAGTTGCAAGAACAAAAGTCCCGGAAGATACAACCAGTTGAAATCTTAAGCTGTTGATATCCGTCGTCTGATAGACACTTGCCTGGTATCTGGCAAGGGGTACGATGGAAATCACGAGAATCATGGCCTGAATTTCCAATGGTATATAATCATAGAAGAAAAGTTTTACCGGGCCTTCGTAGGAAGTTTTACCAATAACCAGGGACAAATAAATCACGGCAAAGAAAGCAGCAAAAACACTAAAGACCAACATGGGGAACTCATTGTTGACCTTTTCCTTATACTGCATAAAATCGTAGTAGCCACCACCGAATAGAAGATCCTCATCCATAAGGTTAAAATCTACAGCAGTATAGTAGATCCATTTACCTTCACGAAGCCGGTAGACCACATCCGAAGCCGTAACGTTAGTGGTCGTATATTGAGATGTAGTATTATAATGACGGTAAGCCAGTGGCTGGTCAGCCATGACACTGGAAACAGGAAAATAGAGTCCTGTTGAATCCCATTGGATAACCGTCTCAAAAGAGCTGATATATTCTTCCACATGATTAAAACCCAGAGAAGAATATTGAAGATCAGGAATATTGGTGATCGTATCACCGGTTTCCTTATCCAATAGGAGGTAGATAAAAGATGGGCTCCGTCTAAGGTTATCATTAATAGCACTTAGACGGCTTAAAGAAACAGCCTTGTCATTGCCGATTCTTGTGTTCTCTATACTTGTCTCATCAATAAGGTCCAATTCCTTTTCAACAACATTATGGCTTAAACGGACATAATTTTGCTGAAACTCATCGGTCTCATAATAGGAATCCTTATAAAAATATTCGCTGTTATAGGAAGACAGGTATTGATAATCAATAATTGTCAACATAGCAAATACAAGTAGGGCCAGGCCTATGAACTTGGTGAAAATATTATACGGAATATTTTTCAATTTTATACCCAATGCCCCACACCACCTTCAAATATTTAGGTTCCTTAGGATTGATTTCCAGTTTCTCACGAATACGGCGGATATGGACAGCTACCGTATTCTCTGCACCAATGGCGTCCTCATTCCATACATTCTCATATATTTCCTGAATGGAAAAAACACGACCGGGGTGTTTGATCAAGAGATGAATAATCTTATACTCTGTCGGTGTGACACTGATCAGTTCATCATCAACCCGTACTTCTTTTGTATCCAGGTTAAGGGTCAAGCCCCCTGACTTTAGCAAATGCTCTTCAGATACCATACTGCCTAAGTTGGTATAGCGACGCAGCTGGGACTTAACTCTTGCCATCAGCTCCAAAGGGTTAAAAGGCTTGGTTACATAATCATCAGCACCGTAGGAGAGGCCCATGATTTTGTCAAAATCTTCAGACTTGGCTGATACCAGTATAATAGGTATATTAAAGTTCTTTCGGATTCGACTGGTTGTCTCAATACCATCTAATTTGGGCATCATAATATCCATCAAAAGAAGATGGATATCCTGTTCATTCAATATGTCTAAAACCTGTTCGCCATCATAGGCCTTTACAGGGTTATATCCTTCCATTTTTAAATAGGTTGCTATTGCCTCTACAATATCCTTATCATCATCGCATACCAAGACATTAAACATGTTTCTACCTCACTAAATTCTCCCTGGCAGGGGTTCTATATTATATTCACGAAAAATCGAATTCACACTCTTATGATGATGGGGCAAAAAGTTTAATTTCAGAGAAAATTGTTTTTGACCACATTATCACCTTACTTCATTATAACAAATAAGTCAAAAAAATCACTGGCTGAATTTCTTACGATTTAAGAACAATAGGGACCTTTAATAACAGAAATAGACCCCATCGCTGACCTTATACACAGTTTTCCCCTTAAAGGGTCTGGTATTAAAATATATACAGTCAGGAACACTGTTTTCGCCTCGAAGTACATTTTTTACGGCAAGAACACATAGGTATGAGGGTATAGTCTCATCAAACCCATCCTTATGGGCCGGCGGAAAATGGACACTGCCTGATACATCGTAGATGACACCTTCAATAGAACTTTCCAATCCAGGATGTTCTACCTGATTCATCACCACACTAGCCACTCCATGCATGGTTTCATAGGTGACAGAACCCGCTTCTTTCATAACCAATCGGGAAAGGGTCTTCATTTCATTCAATGTATAAAACCGTTCTTCCAATCGGTCTTCATTAAGGTACTCGTCCTCAAGTTCTATATGGACCGTATAAAAAGTTCCATCCCAGGAGACTGCAAAACCCAGCCACTCACTTAAGTATCGTATAGGAATAAGGATACGGCCATTAACCAAAAGGCTGGGGCTATCCATAGGAAGGTCTTGAAAGTCTACCACCATCCGATAATCATTAACGGGAAAAAGAACTTCCTGGCCGTCAATCGAAATCTCAGCCCGATAGGCTTCTTCATTCCATGAAATATCTGTAATGGAAAAGGCCTCACATATTGCCCGAAGCGGAGCATAGGTTCTACCTCCAATAATCATAGCATCTACATCCGATTTAAGAAACCGGTTGTTAATCACTATATCCACAGGCATTTTTTCATTACTCCCGGCCTGGTTAAGCAGGCTTTGAATCTGGCTTGAAATCTCAGTGATACCCTTAGCCTTGCTTTCTTCATATATCCTGATTCGGTCTAAAACCTCAGGATCTGTTTCCTCACCATAACTGACTGACACAAAAAGCAAACAGAATATGCATATACTCCATATGAATAGACTTAACCTTCTCATCCCGCTCTCCTTCATCCTAGTTCCCAGACTCCAATGTAATAACAACCACCTCAGGTGGATTAAACACCCTGGGCAAGAGCCAGTTCAAACTTAGTCCACGGCTGACAATCAGATGTAAACCGTCTTCCTCATACAAACCACCTGCATATTTGGGAAAAGTCCCTTGATTAGGGGCGTATAAACCGTTTATAAGGAATGGTATTCTAACCTGCCCTCCATGTGCATGACCGGAGAGTATAAGATCCAAATCAAAGGTCTTATAAGTATCCATATATTCCGGACGATGGGAAAGTAAAAGTGTAAAATTATCCGAATCCAAATCGACTAAACCGGATGCACTAATCTCTTCATCGACTGATAGAACATTATAGTGGTCATTTCCATCTTTCTTAAATCTGTCACCAAAGGAATGTCGTCGGTTACCAGTCCCGGCAGGATCCAATATTCCCCCAATATTAATCAGGTTACCATTCACTTCTATAACCTCTGAATCATTAAAATAGCAGGTAACTCCCATATTCTTTATGGTTTCAAAAACTTTTTCTGTGTCCGGGTGCCAACCTTCATGATTACCTGAAACATAGTACAAAGGGTAATCCTTTAATGCTTCCATCAGGGTATAGGCACCAGCCTCATCGACAACATCATCCACCATATCACCGGTCATCACAATGATATCCGGATTTACTGCCTTGATTTTTCTAATTAAACCTTTCTGGTCCTTACCATAGATAGATCCATGTAAGTCACTAAGCTGTACAAGTGTAACAGGTTTGTTGATTTTCTCTGATGTCACCTGATAGCGTCTGTAAACCGGTTGGTTCCATAAACTGATTATAGCCAGAACAACCAGTGCTGTAAGTATATATATCATGAGTCTTTTCCTCTTCTTCATCTGTATTTCTCCATTATAGCATATTTACTGTCGTTGACCCGTCTTTCTGTAAGTGCTATTATAACAGTTATCCTAGTCTTGCATTTTTACAATTTTATGACGAAAGGGATTACCAATATGAACATTCTTTTTATAGAACCTTTTTACTCCGGCTCCCATAAAAGCTGGTTGGACCAGTTGGTCCTTCATTCAAGCCACAATATTAAAAGACTAACCATGGATGGCAAGTCTTGGAAATGGCGCATGTATGGCGCTTCCCTTACTATGTCTCAAAAGCTTAAGGAGATGGACTGGGACCTTGATTTGATTATAGTCAGCGATATGCTGGACCTTTCCACCTTCATTGCTTTATCTAAAGACACCTTGCACAGGCTTGGCAATCCCAAAATTGCCGTTTATTTTCATGAAAATCAACTGGCCTATCCCTGGAGACCAGGTGGAGATGACCTTAAAGAAAAGAGAGATGTTCACTATGGCATGACCAACTACACCACTGCCCTGACAGCTGATTATGTTATTTTTAACTCCAACCATAACCGGGATACTTTCTTTCATGAACTGGGTAAACTTCTTGACAAGATGCCGGACTATCAACACACAGGTTCCCTAGAGAAGATCAAAGGTAAGACCAGTATATTGCCTATAGGTCTTGAAGCTCCTACACCCCTAACCGGTACGGATCTAGATGATTTTATGGCAAAATATGGTATCCGCCATAATCATCCACCACTCATCCTTTGGAATCATCGACTGGACCACGACAAAAATCCAAAAGGTTTTCTTGAAACCCTCATCCGACTTAAGAAAGAGGGAATCACCTTTACTTTGGCATTTCTTGGACAAATGAACCACCGAAACCTGGATCACTATGAACATTTGTTGGAAGAACTTAAGGAGGAAACCATAGCACTTGGTTTCGTCAGCCGCCAGGACTACCTGGGATTTCTCACCCTGGCTCCTATTCTCCCCGTAACCTCCTATCACGACTTTTTTGGAATCAGCGTTATGGAAGCCATCGCATATGGTGCGCAGCCTATTCTTCCTGACCGTCTGACCTATCCTGATTTATACAAGATCAAGGATAACCCTGAAATTTTCTATACAGACCATAGCGACCTGCAAAAAAAACTGGCTGATACCATTAAAGGCTCAACCAGTTCTAAATCTTATATTCATTTAACCAAACCCTATTGGTGGTCCGGGTTAATCCTTCACTATGACAGCTTCTTTGCCTCTTTAAGCAATTAAACCTTCAATCATATTGAGTCAAATACTTCTTATATGAAACGCTCAACCAGCAAGTCCACAAATGCATCCGGGTCCTTACGCTCAAAGACAAAGTATGAATTAAAGGCAAAAAGGACCCATTCTACTGTCATGGTCAACTGATTGTCATCCAGATTTCGATTCTTTTTGGAACCTTTTAAGATCTTTTTCAAAGGTTCAATCAGCCCTTTACCTAGGCCATAATCAGAAGTCGCAATGACTTTGCCAACACCCAGTCTTCCAAAAACAAAAAATCCCAAACCTTTTCTGTTCTCAATCTCTTCTAAAAGTATATAGGAATAAGTCTTAAACTTCTCTACATCATCATGCTCAGTTCCTGCCGCTTCTTCAAGGCGTTCAATCGTCCTTTGCCAACTGTAGACAAACAGTTCCTTGAAAAGCTCATCCTGGGAAGCAAAGTAATTATAAATTGTACCGACGGCAACTGATAGATTACTGGCCAGCGCTCTCATACTGCAGGCTTCAAGCCCTTGGCTGCTAATGAGTTTGATAGCTTCATCGATGACCTGTTCCTTGGATATGACTTTTTTTCTCAATGTGATCCCCTCTTTCTGATTTACATAGGGCTTCAGGCGATTATCATAGTCACCTGAAACTTATTCTCCTATTTTATCAAGAGGAAGGAGAAATGGCAAGTCATAGCACAAAAGCCACCTGACGGTGGCTCTTGGAATTTTAAGGAGTTGCTTCTAGCAGTTTGGTGGACAGCCTCTCTACTAGATTAATTAGGACATTTATTCAAATTATAGTAATTCTTCAGGTGATTTGTACTCTACACCAAGGTCATCAGCTACGTGCTTGTATGTGCAGTAACCTTTGTAGGTATTAAGACCAAGACGTAAATCTTTGTTTTCCAGCATAGCTTCTACAGGACCCTTGTTGGCAATATCAAGAAGATATTTAAGGGTTACACCTGTAAGGGCATAAGTTGAAGTTCTTGGCACTGCTCCTGGCATATTTGCTACGGAGTAGTGGATAACGCCATGTTTTTCATAACATGGATTATCATGAGTTGTTACTCGATCTATTGTTTCAATGGATCCACCCTGGTCGATAGCAACGTCAACAACGACTGCACCAGGTTTCATTGTTTTAACCATTTCTTCTGTTACAAGATGAGGTGCTTTGGCTCCTGGAATCAGAACTGCACCAATTAATAAATCAGCTTTCCTAACTGATTCCGCAATATTAAACTCATTGGAGTAAAGGGTTTCAACACGACCTTGGAAAATATCATCAAGATATCCAAGGCGCTTAGCGCTAATATCAAGCATGGTTACTCTTGCGCCAAGTCCAACAGCCATCTTTGCTGCATTGATACCTACGACACCACCACCAATAATAACTACATTGGCTGGAGGTACACCAGGAACTCCACCAAGAAGAACACCCATACCACCATTATACTTTTGAAGGAGGTTGGCACCTACTTGTGTTGACATACGGCCTGCAACTTCACTCATTGGGTGAAGAAGTGGTAGAGAACGGTCAGGAAGCTGAACAGTCTCATAGGCAATGCCGGTGACTTTTCTATCCATTAAAGCTTTTGTCAGTTCAAGGTTTGCTGCCAAGTGAAGGTAAGTATATAAGGTTTGGCCTTCTTTAAATAAGTCATATTCCTGAGGCAATGGCTCTTTAACTTTAACAATTGTATCTGCTTTTGCGAAAACATCAACGTTGGATTCAAGAATAAGAGCACCTGCTGCCTCATACTCTTCGTTAGTAATACCACTGCCAAGACCTGCATTGTTTTCTACATATACAGTATGTCCGGCTTTTACCAGGGCACTTGCACCCGCTGGAGTTAACGCTACACGGTTTTCATTGTTCTTAATCTCTTTTGGTACTCCAATAATCATAAACTACACCTCTTAACCTTAATTTTTTATCATAGGGATACCCTATGTACATCTTCGCCCAAAATGTTATGCCTCAAATTAATGTGTGTTTACATGCAAGATGGCTTTGAATTCTCCTGCATTATGCTAATTAGGTACAATGGAATGCTTAGTCTTAATACTGGATAAGCAAACAGTGGTCTTGGTTTTTCCTACGCCCTGGATACCCTTAATTCGGTCCAAGATAATTTTCAGGGATTCTGTGTCTTCAGTGATGATTTTGAGCATATAATCGAACTCACCAGCTATGTAATAACCTTCTAGAATTTCTTCATCCTGTTCAACAAACTCTTGAAGTTTTTCCACATAATGAGGGCCGTCCAATGCCACGGACATAAATGCTGTCAAATTCTTGTTCAGATATTTGGAATTGATAATTGTTGTATACTGCTCGATGATGCCTGTATTCTCCAACTTTTTCAAACGTTCAGAAACTGCTGAAACTGAAAGATTGATTCTTCCACTGATCTCAGATACCGTCATTCTGGCGTTTTCTTCCAGTAGAAGGAGAATCGATTTATCCATTTGATCCATACGTTCTTCTCCTTACGTAATTTATACTTCAATTATACACTTTTGCCTTAATATTTCAATATTTCTAAATATTTACCAAATAATTTCTTTATATTTCTGTTTTGTCAGGATTATTTTTAGTCAAACAAAAAATATCCTGTATGAACAGAATATTTTTTCGTAAAATCTATATTCACTTGATATTTTACACCCATTTCTTGATTACCTTAATCATTTCCTGAACATGAACGGGTTTGGGAATGTAATCGGTCATTCCATCCTGGATTAATTCTTCCTTGACTCCTTTCATCACATCTGCTGTTAAGGCGATAATTGGAATATCCTTATAGGCTTCCATCTGTCTGATTAATTGTGTGGCCTCTTTACCATCCAGCACCGGCATCTGGATATCCATAAGAATCGCATCAATTTTCAACCCCGCCCTCAGTTGGTCTATGGCATCCTGCCCATGATTGGAAACAAAAACCTGAGCTTCATGATTCATCAATATCTCCTGAATCAATTCTTGATTTAATGCATTATCTTCAACAACCAGAATAGAAATTCCACTCAGGGACACAACTTCTTCTTTTTCTTCCAACTTGGATTTTGAAGGCACTTTACAGACAGGAAAACTTAGGTCAAATATAAACCTGCTTCCTTGACCAAGCCGGCTTGTCACCCGAAGACTAGAGTCCATTAAATCTAAGATTTCCTGGCTGATAATAAGCCCAAGGCCTGTTCCCCCATATTCTCTGGTTGTTGAGGAATCTCCTTGCTCAAAGGCTTCAAAGAGGTGCTTTAACTGTTGATTGGAAATTCCAATCCCTGAGTCTTCCACCATAAAGCGAATATTGGTTTTATTTCCATCATGGATCAGCTCTTTTATGTTAAGGGATATAGCTCCCTTATTTGTAAACTTAATGGCATTGTTAATCAAGTTATTAAGTACCTGTTCCAGCCTTAATGGATCACCTACCAAACAGTATTCTTCGTCAAAAGACCAAACCAGATTGAATTCAAGATTCTTGGCCTTTGCCTCATGCTTATGCATATCATAGATATTTGAGATTATCTTCTTCAAATCAAATCGAATGTACTCCAGCTGGAGCTTTCCGGCTTCGATTTTCGAAAAATCAAGTATATCGGTGACAATTCGTAGGAGCTGATTAGAAGATAATTGAATTTTGTGAACATAGTCTTTTTGAACCTCATCAAGGTCTGACTGATCAAGGAGATAATTCATACCAATAATAGCATTAATTGGTGTTCTTATCTCATGGGACATATTAGCCAGGAATCTGGTTTTTGCCTCATTGGCTTGATTGGCAGCCAAGGTAGCTTCCCTTAATTGCTCCTTTTGAACCATATCTTTTGTCACATCCAAGCACATACCGACCAATCGGTTGGCTATGCCCATATCATCACGAATAATATTGAAGAGAACGGATAAATACCTAAGTTCACCATCTTCACGTATAATACGAAAACGTACTTCATCTTCTGTCTTATATTTCAAGGCAAAGTCCATTTCTTTAGCTACATAATCATAATCCTCAGGATGGACAGACTTCATCCACTCACTGGCAAATTTTTCATCTCGAATGGAGTAGGTGTTTTCATAACCAAAAAAATCATATAATACCGGATCCCACCATAGTTGATTGTTCCGTAAATCCCAGTCCCAGGTACCAATATTGGCTGCCCTTGTTGCTAAGCGCAAGCGCTCAGAAGTAATCTTTAAAACTCTGGTTCTTTCCTCAACCATCTTCTCCAAAAGATCATAGTCCTCCTGGAGATTCATTTCCACCTCTTTACGATGGGTTATATCTCTGGCGATACCCAGAACAGCATATGCTTGTCCCTGATTGGTATATAAGGGCATTTTTATGGTCTCAACAATTTCTACATGACCATCATCGCCATAAATCAAGGTCTCTTCATTGGACCTGGCTTGTCCATTGTTCACTGCCATCCTATCGTTAAGGCGAAACATATCTGCTGTTTCTTTGTCCACGAAATCATAATCTGATTTCCCAATAATCTCTTCTCTGGATGCATTAAAAAAACTTTCAAATTTTCTGTTACACGTCAAATAGTATCCATCAATATCCTTAAGCCAGACCAGGTCTGGAAGCGCATCAATAATATTGACTAATTTCTCGTTATAGACCTCATACAGACCGCTTGGAGCTTGGTCACTTTGCCTAATCATAGATTTGACTCGTTTCATTAATAAGACAATACTTTCAAAGGTTTGAATTTCAGTAGCGTAATCAATATGAACAACCGAGTCATATAATTTCAAAACATCAGGATAAGAATCAGCCTCTGGATTAGCACCCACTAAGATAATACAGCATCGGTCACTTGCCAAGAGTTTACGAAGAAAATTAATATATAGAATATCCTGTAGGCAATCACCTTCGCAGATTAAAATTTGCCGTTCTTCTTCATTCATCACATAGTCAAAAGTATGGTTACCAATCATCATAAAAGGCACAAAAACAACACGGTCACTGACTCTTTCCCGAAACCGTGCTTTATCATCTCTATCTGACATAGACTCCAAATATAACATTTCCATGTCTATCCTCCTTAACGTCGACCCATACCCTCCTATTTATTATACATGGTGTCAGGCAATCAAACAATTAAGAAATGTAAAAGGACCGATACACGTATCACATGTCACCGATCCTTTAAGAATTATGATTCTTTATTTAATGGTAAAACGATATAGGTATAAACTAAACATCCAACGCAAAAATCAAAGGCAGCTTCCAAGAATGCAAAAAACATAAGAACCCCTGCAATTATCATACTGGATATGGGACTTACAAAATACAGACTTAAACTGGCTAATGTAAAAACAAAACCAACTCTTGCTGCAAAAAGCTTAGGAGCCTTATTGATTAAGACCGGCTTTAACCCAATTGCATCGTTTAACTTCTTAGCTGCAAAGCTATAAGGGCTGACTTTCAAAGTCGTAAACCCCCTAATAGTAAAATCAAATAGTAAGAGACCAATCAGCCAAGGGCTGGCAGTTACTATGTACAAAAGAACTGTTGCTACAACTAAGGCACCGTTGATCCTAACGACTCCTTTATTAATCTTCTCTATTGAAATAGGACATATTAAAGTATTCATATATAGAAACCTCCGTAATCTATCGAAAATCATTCTCATTTTGTTTTTTTATTCTATCATAATTTAATATATCCGTCAACACATATATGTTTTATATGTTATTTTTACATTCAAAGTAATCCCATCTGATCTAAACATCTGCACAAAAAAAGCTGATGAAATTATCATCAGCTCTATTTTACACTTATATCTCATATACTTTAGCTTGTTTTGCCATTTCCAAAGCCTCTTCAAGTACCAGTCTTGGATATCCTTCCACCGTTATGGTTAGGGTAGAGCAGGCTGCCCCAAAACCTAAGGCTTCCATATCATTCATGCCTTTTTCCAAACCATATACAAAACCTGCCAACATAGAATCACCGGCTCCCACAGTAGAGACTACAGTGGCCGGGATAGCTTCACTGCGTATGGCTTTATCACCAGTAACCAAAAGGGCTCCATCTTTTCCCATAGAAACCAGTACATAAACGACACCATACTGGCTGATAATTTCCCTAGCTGCTTGAATAACCTCCTCAGTAGTCGCCAGTTCCCTATCGATGGCATTTTCCAACTCATGGATATTTGGCTTTATGATATAGGGACTGCCTTTTAAACCTTCCAAAAGAAAATCATCATCAGCATCTATTACAACCTTACAATGGTCCTTATATTTTCCTGCAACTTGACCATACATATTTACAGGCATTCCTCCGGCAAGAGATCCTCCCATAACCAAATAATTACTGTCAATAGCTGCCTGGTCAATCAATTTAAACAAAAGGTCTATATCCTGGTCACCAACAAGTGCTCCGGCTTCATTAATATCTGTCGTGATGTTTTTAGCCGTTTCAACAATCTTCATATTGGTTCTGGTTGCACCTTGCACCTTAACATAGTCCACTTCCATATGATCATCTTCAAAATGTTCCAAAACCCGGTTGGCATTTTCCTCGCCCAAAACAACAATATGTTTGGTAGGAACACCAAAGCCTCCAAGTATCCGGCCCATATTAATACCTTTTCCACCTAAATCTTCACGAAAGTGTCCAACCCGGTTAACTTCTCCATAAGTAATAGCTTCTACCTTTATGGTTTTATCTAGAGCTGGATTAAAAGTTATAGCAGTTATCATTTCCTCTCTCCTTCACCATGCTTATATGTACTGAAGAGTACACACTTATATGTCATTGTTATATTATAATGGTTCCTTGAAAATAAATCCATTAGTTTAAGGCGAAGAATATGACTGTCACTTTCCTCCAGCCAGTCTATTGTTAACCTATTATCCTTTAATTAAGCTTCCTGGTGATGAAGGACACTGTAGGTCAATGGAATAAAGACAAGGGTCAAAAAAGTAGATATCAACAGACCAAAAACCAAACAAACAGCCATAGGTTTAAAGAGCTCACTGTTACTGAACATAAGTGGTAAAAGTCCTGTAACCGTCGTCACCGTTGATAGGATAATTGGCCTGAATCTAACTACCGAGGCAGATATACAGGCCTCATCTACAGACATATTGTCCCGCCTTTTCATATTAATGTATTCCATAAGAACAATGGCATTATTAACGACAATACCTATTAGGGATATGATTCCCAGCATACCTGTAAAACTGATAGGTTGATCCATAAGAAAAAGTCCAAAAATTGCACCTGCAGCAGAAAGTGGCAAGGTTAACATTATAATAAAGGCCTGTTTGTAGGACCTAAACTGGAAAAGCAATATGGTCAGTATAAGCAGCACTGCAAAGGCTGCCGTTGCTCCCAGATTGCCAAAATACTGCACAATCTTGGCAGACTCGCCTTCAAGATCCATTCTCGCCTGTCCCAGGTCCATTGATCCGGTTTCTTCAAGAAATGCTTTTTCAATGGTCCTGGCATCAAAACCTGGTTCAATGTCACTCATAAGAATGATAGTATTTTCACCATTATATTTCCTAATTGCCGGACGGACTTTTTTAAGTGATATACTGCCAAGGTCTTTAAGTAAATGTTTCTGATTCGTCGCTGAAGATTTAATCATAAGATTTTCCAATGCTTCAATGGATTTGGCATCGGAACTCAAACGAATATCATATTCGTTTCCGTTTTGTCTAAAAACTGATACATCCCTGCCGGAAAGAGCAATACTGACTTCATTAAGGACATCATACTTAAGTAAACCATAGTAGGATACTTTCTCTTCATCCAGAACCAGTTCATATTCATAAACAAAGGGATTGTAATCTGTTCTTACATTGGTAGATCCCTGAACAGAGTCAAGAATCTCCTCCAGCTCCTTGGTTGTTTCCCATAGACTGTCCATATCCGGTCCTGTTACCCGAATGTAGATAGGTGCACCAATAGGCTCAGCATATTCCAGTTCCTTGACGGTGGCACTGCCATCCAAGAGCTGACTGTCAATATCTTTTTGAATCGCTCTTACCAGGTCAGTATTCTTAACAAAAGCCGAACCTTCCAAATCCACTTCCAGAACCATTTGCGCGTTTTCAGGAATAGCAGCATAAACTCCCAAGGTATCATAATATTTGGGTACGGATCCGCCAATGGCTGTTGTCATATTTATTATTTCCGGGTGTTTGGATACAATGGCCTCTACCTGGTCAGTCACCAACTTGGTATAATCCGTATCGATGTTCTTTTCTGCTTTAATATCAATATAGATAATTTCTTTGTCTGCCTTTGGAAAAAAGATAATATTGGCAAAATAAAAAGTTGCTCCCAGCCCGCTCAGAAGGACTAGCCCTAAAGCAAAAGACAGAAATTTTTTCTTCAGGGACAAGGTTAGGAGGCTGGCCATCAAGGTATCACTTCTTTTTTCACCTCTCCCCTTTGGTTTAAAAAACACAAAGGCAAGGCTTGGAGTTACTAGAAAAGCAAAGAGGAATGAAAAACTTAAGGCCAAAATAACTACCTGTGGCAGGGCCTGCACATAGTCTCCAGCTATGGAGGACAACATAATCAAAGGTGAAAAAGCCGCCACTGTTGTCAAGGTAGATGTAAGGATAGAAATAATAACTTCACTAGTCCCCTCTACACAAGCCCCAAACCGTTCCAGACCCTCATCCAGCTTATTCTGTATGGAGTCACTGACAACGATGGCATTATCCACCAGCATCCCTAATGCTACAATAAAGGCTGCAATGGAGATGGCATGAATTTTAATATCAAAAACCGGCATCATAAGGATGGTAGCCATAATAGATACAGGGATAGCAAAAGATACAATCAGGGCATTTCTAAATCCCATACCAAAGAAGACAACCAGTATAACCAGACCAATCCCTGTCAAAAGGTTCATCATAAACCCATTTATGGAATTCTCTACTTCCTCAGGTTGAAAAATAACCTCACCAAACTCCATGGATTCAGGCAAGGAACTTTTTACATCCTTAATAACCTGTCGGACCTCCCTGCCAATACTCAGTACATTCCGATTATTTTCAAAATAGCCGACCAAAAGCACTGCCTTTGAACCATTACGGCGATAGACTGTGGATGCGCTTTCCTCTTCAAATTCTACCCTGGCAATATCTCCCAGTTTAAGGACAGAGTAATTGTCTCTTGAAACATTTAGGACAATATTTTCTATATCGTCTAACGAATCAAAAGATCCATTAATCCGAAGAGGGATATCTTCGTCGTCTGTTTCAATAGAGCCAGATGGTATTTCAAGATTTTGTGATCTAAGCAGGTTGGAAATATCACCAAGGGATAAGCCTAAACGGTTTAGTTCCTCTGTATCCAAGGTTATCTTAACCTCTTGTCCGATTTCTCCAATCATTTCAAATTTAGTGACGCCATCGATTTTTTTAAGTTCTGAAATAATACCTTCTCCATAAAAGCTTAACTCATCATAATCATAGCCTTCCCCTGTCAGTGCAATGATCATGCCTGCCGTTTCCGTCAAGTCCGTATCAATTTCAAGAGGCATCACTTCATCAGGCAGGTCATTTTCCAAGTCTGCCATAATACGGCGAAGTTTAGTCCAGGTCTTGTCAATATCTGACCCATATTCCATAAAAACAATGACGGTTACCACCGAGTTGTATGTATAAGAATTGAGATAATCGAATTCCTCCATATTCATTAACTCTTCTTCAATCTTGGTCGTAACAAATTTATCAACGTCTGTACCTGATGCTCCCGGATAAACAGCAGTAATTCTGGCAACAGGTGCCGACAGATCAGGTGCTTCCTGCTTAGGCATAGTAATATATGCGTATATTCCACCGATAAATATGACGAATAAGAGGTAGAATATGATTTTGCGATTCTTAATGGCATATCCAATCATAAGCTACTCCTTTATGTTGACTGATGAATTTTCTGATATCCGGTTCAGGTTGCTGATAATAATCTGGGTTCCTTCCTCTATACCTTCTACTAAGACCTGGTTGTCGTAAATATCCAGTATGTCTACCTTTTGAATTCTAGCCAGGCCATCTTCATAAATATAAACATAGTCAATCCCATCATTTTTAAGGGCATATATGGGCAAGGCTATTCCCTGAATCTGGTCATAGGTAATCTGACACTCGGTAATCTCTCCAATGATGAAGCCACCTTCCTTGACCAAGACTTCAACCTCATATAGAAAATGGTCTTGGTCAGGTATTTCAGCTATACGATTGATGATACCGGTTCCTTTCTTATCTCCACTCCTAATGTCAACCTCTTGCCCCAACTGAATTTTTGACAAATCTTTTCCACTAACACCGATAGTTACAATTTTCTCTGGACTCCTTAGGACAGCTACCGGATATCCGGCAGGAACCAGCTCCCCTTCTTCATATAGCTTTTTGATTAGAATCATGTCTTTTTCCAGTGTATAAGAGGCGTCATCGATCATTGCCTGGTTGGAGGCTACATTGGTTTTAGCCAGGGCAACATTGGCTGCAGCAGCCTGAATGATTTCAGCTTCTGTACCACTTAAGGCCTTATTAAGATTTTCTTCCGCAAGCTCAGCATCTTTTCTGGCTAAATCCAATTCCAGCTGAATACCTTCAAGCTCGCTTTGGCTTACAATACCTTCTTCAAAAAGACTGGTCATTTTAGTCACCTGGTCTTCAAGATAGGTAAGGGCCTGGTCAGCTTTCTCTACAGAAATTCGTGCAAGTTCGATATCTTCATCTCTTGCCCCCTTAAGAGCTCTGGCATAGTCTGCCTCTGCTGCACTCAGCTGGTTTTTGGCCGCGTCAAGGGCCAGATTAAGGTCAGACAGGTTAAGGCTGGCGAGTATATGGCCCTCCTTAAGTTCCTGGCCTTCTAGTCCATCAAACATTTCCAGCCGTCCACCGGATTTAAAACTGATATTCTCAACAAATAATGGAGCTACACTTCCTTGATAAACAATGGTCAAAGGAATGTCGATCAGTTCTGTCTCAAAAGTTGTAACCGGGATAGGCGTCTTTACTTCAGCCACATATTCCTCAGTCACCGTGTCATATATTTTGTAGCCGGCAAGTCCAAGAATACCTAACATGATGGCCAAAAAAATCAATTTCATCTTCATTGCTTCGCCTCCCTGTATTGTCTTACATAGAAATACCCTTTCATCAGGTCGGATATAAAAGAAGTAAGGAGCTTTGGAACCTGATTCTCTTCAACCTCCGCTAAGAGTCCAATAGAACCAAATACAAGAGCATTGGTAAGGGCTGTTACCTCAGCTCTTGTCAGTCCACCTTCCATATTCTCCTTGCCCCACATGGAGTAAAAATGCTTCTTCAAAAGTTCAATATAACGCGTAACTGTCTTATCATAATGATCGTCTTTTTCACCATTTAAAAGCATGGTAAAAACATCCTTCTCTTCTATATAGAGATTGATAAAGGCCTGAAGGGGTTCCATAATTTTTCCACCTTCTTCATGGAGCATCTCGATGCTTGGTTTCATTTGATATTGGCCTGATTCCTCAACAGCCAGGATCAAGGCTTCCATTCCATCATAAACACCCTGAATCACATCATCATAAAGGTCTTCCTTATTCTTGAAATATCGGTAAACATTACCGACTGATACACCTGCAACTTCTGCTATATGCTTAATAGAGGACTTTTTATATCCATTCTCTGTAAAAACTTCAATACCGCTTTTTCGTATTTTTTCTCTGATTTCATCTTTCAATATTTGGGCCATACATACTCCTTGTCCATATTCTCCACTTCCTTCTCAACAAGAATAGTGTCTCCAACACCCTCGCCGGCGGCGAGAAATTCTCCTTAGCACATCATGTTGGTTTCTGAACATGATGCTACATTCAGAGTAATTTCTTATAAGACCTAGAAGGGGGCTACAATAATGAATCTATATTCATTATTGTAGCCCCCTTCTGAAAGAAAGTCAATATATGTCGTTGAAGATGTTTTCTAGGATCATTCTTTAATCACAATCTGCTTGTATCTGGTAACAGTGATAAGATAGTAAAGGAAGAATATTCCACCAACCAGCCCAATGGACCAACCAAGAGGATTAAGTAGGCTAATTCCTAAAAACCTTTCCAAGGCCCTGCTGGCAGCAAAAGTGTGCAGCCCTCCCAGAATCAAGGGAATAATGAAAAACATAAGGATTTGCTTATGGATGACTCCTTTCATTTTCCTGTCATCCATCCCCATATCAAAAAGCAGCTCATATGTTCTTTTGTCGTCTCTTGCCTGAGAGACAACCTTAAAATAAATAATGCTTCCGGTTGCAAGAATAAAGGCTAAGCCTAAAAATACACCAAAGATAAAAAAGAGTTTAATCAGGACAATCATGGTTGTCACCTGATCTTGTTCCGAGATAACCGTCACATGGTCACCCAGTTCATCCACCAGGATTTCCTCCACACGGCTTACGTCACTCTGGTTTGCAAGCTCAATTCCTGAAAAGTAATCCTTGTCCCCATCTCCATAGGTATCAAAAAGACGGTTATAGGACTTATTGGAGACAACCAAAACATCTCCCCGACTCATACCAAAAATCGGTGCTCTTTTAGACCAGATAACCTTTAACGCTTCATCTTCGATAAATAACTCTTTAATGCTGCCTAAGGTTACATATGAACTTGGATTATTGACATAATATACCTGATCATCTTCCAAGGCCTTACTCGGTAATACCTTTGCTTTTGTTTCAAAAGGAATATGGTCCATATTCCTCCTGTAGGTATCCTCTGAAACAAGGGTCATGGTAGATGTATAGCGCCAAACATCATTTCCTATTCCTTTTATGGTATAGCTTTCTATAGCCTTGTTGGAGTAAGCAACCTGTCCCCCTTGAGCTTCAATAATTTCTATAGCTTCCTCCAGATAGGTTCCGGATCCATCATCTTCAATATATATCGTATAGGGATATTGCACCTTACTGATATCATTGTAAGAGTATGAAAAGGAAGCCACTGTAGAGATGGCAGTCAAGGTACAGGTGAGAAAAATCGTTACGGCTGCATATACCTTGTAATTATTCCCGATTCTGTACCATAGATTGGAGAATATCAAAAGACGGTTCTTTTTGTAAACCAGCCTCTCCTGCTTCATTAAACCCTTTAGAAACATAGTCATAACACTGCGATAAAAAAGAAAGGTTCCACCGATAACACAGGCAACCGCACTAAAGGCATAAAAAAGGAGTCCTTCTGAATTCATCAGCATAGCAGACCGATATCCGTATCCAATAATAAGCAGGCTTATAAGTCCTATTGGGATGTTGCCTTTTGGCATCCCTTCCTCTTTGGCTTTCCCCTTAAGCAAATCAATAACTCTCTTCTGATTCACCAATACATAGCCTCTAAGGGATGTCACACCTCCTAAGACAAGAAAGACACCAGCCGTTATCAATAGGTCCTTGATAGAAACATAAAAATCGATGGTGATTCCCATATTAAGAAAATCTGTGATAATCATAATGAAAAACTTATTGAGCAAAACCCCAAAGCAGGAACCAATCATGATGGCCAGAAGATACATCAACATATTCTCCATAGCCACCATAGCTGCAATTTTCTTCTTGGATGCTCCTGTCATCACATAGAGACCAATCTCCTTTTTCCTCTCTGCTATAAAAAATTTCGTTGAGAACATTAAAAAGAAGAAAACGAAAACCAGCATAACAAACAGGGAGACGATAACCAAGGAATCGAAGATAATCACATCTTCCAGCTGTCTAACCATAGGATTGTTCTTCAGACTGACAAAGGAAAAGAAGAGAAGAACAGTGAAAACCAGGGAAAGAAGATAGAGTTTATAAAGGCTAAGTGAAGCCTTTACATTACCAACAGCAATCTTAATTAACTTCATGATTCCTACCTCCAAGGTATGCCAATTGGTCAAGGATATCATGATAGAACTGACTTCTCTTTTGACCTTTTACCAGTTCTGAGTGTTCTTTACCATCTTTTAGAAAGACGACCCTATCCGAATAGGAAGCACTTAAAGGATCGTGGGTCACCATAAGTATGGTAACCTGCCTCTCGTCATTTAATCGACCCAAGAGACTTAGAAGTTCAAGGGATGATTTGGAATCAAGGGCTCCTGTTGGCTCATCGGCCAAGACAATAGAAGGATTCTTAAGTATTGCTCTTGCGGCCGCCACTCTTTGCTTCTGGCCCCCTGACAGTTCATAGGGGTATTTTTTTCCTTCTTCTTCAATAGAAAAGAAAGCCAGCAATTCCTGAACTTTACTCTTCACCTCTTGAAATGGTCGATTATCAAAAGTCATCGGCAAGGCAATGTTTTCAAAAACAGTTAAGTGGTCTAATAGGTTGTAGTCCTGAAAAAGGTAACCGATATGATTACTCCGAAATTCAGACAAGGCCTTTTTCTTCAATTTAGCCATGTCACTGCCTTGAAAATATATGGATCCGGATGTTGGATGATCAATTGTGGACAATATATTCAGAAGGGTTGTCTTTCCGGATCCCGAAGGTCCCATAACCGAGACAAACTCCCCTTCTTTAACCTCCATACTGACGCCGTTTAAAGCCTTGGTCTCAATACCCCTGCTTTTATATGTTTTTCTCAAATCTCGTATATTGATTATATTTTCTTTCATATGACTCTCCTTTTGTTTTGTTAATCACAGTATATATTTTGGAAAGATACCTTTCCATCGATTAACATGACAAAAAGGTGACATTTTTGTCACCTTCACCGATGATAGTCCTTTTTCATTTGGTTGTTGCGGGATTCTCCCGGTAAATAAACCTTTATCATCAGACCGCCTGCCTGGCCATGAAAGGCCTTTAGATCAGCATCCATATGCTTTCCAACCTTGCAACTTAGATAGAGCCCAAAACCAGTTGATTGGTCAGAGTTTCTACCATTCTTACCTACATAACCACGCTTAAATATTTGATCAAGTTCATAATCACTAAGACCAATACCATTATCTTCAAAACTAATAACTACCTGGTCATGCTTTTGATCAATGACTATATGAAGCCACCCATTGTCATCCATATACTTGTAGGCGTTATGTATAATCTGATTGAAGATATAGGTTATCCACTTTTTATCGGTTCTGACCCTAGCCTCCCCTTTAACATCTACGGAGATGTTCTTATGAATCAATAGACGTTTAAAAGCTTTCACCGACTCCATAACAAGAGGTCTTATGTCGACAACTTCTATCCTCATGTCCATCTGGCTGCTTCTGGCCCGGTTAAGAAAAAGGAGCTGATTAAGGAGGAAATTCATCCGGTCCAATTCCCGGATAAGTTCATTTCCATGGCTGGTGTTAATCTCCTCACCAATTAGCCTTGCAACTGAGATGGGGACTTTTACTTCATGTACCCATTTAGTAAGATAATCTTCAATTTCTCCAATCTCATCTCTAAATTTTTCAACCATGTCCACTTGATGATCTAAAGCCTTATTCCTGTCCTTAATGTCTCTCATATCCTTAATGAACCTGTAATAGTCGTATATAAAAAAAACAATGGTTAAGACAGAAAGAAGTCCATTCATATAAAGAACATCAACACCAATTAGGTCTACACCACTGGTATAAATAATCCCGTTGACAATTCCAAAAAAAAGATTAAAGAAGACAATTAGGTACCAGCGTTTCTTCAAGTATTCCATAAGTATCGTCATATCCTATTCCTATCCTTTAATCAAGATCTTTCAAATTGAATATATATCCTAAACCTTTCTTGGTTTCAACAGCTCCTTCAAGACCGAGGCTTATGAGTTTTTGTCGTAAGCGATTGACATTAACAGTTAAGGTGTTTTCATTCACAAACTGGTCGTCATCCCACAAGACTTCCATTAATCGGTTTCTTGAGACAATCTCTTGTTTTTTAAGGACGAGTTCATGAAGAATCCGCCACTCATTCCTGGTTAAGTCTATGACTTTATCTTCATATGAAACCGCAGACTGGTCTTCCAAGAGCTGAAGGTCACCATAACCTAATCGATTGTGACTCTGCTCCTGTCTGGCTGACCGTCTAAGTATTGCCATGATTTTTGCCAGTAAAACTTCTGTTGAAAAGGGTTTGACAATATAATCATCTCCACCTATTTCCATGCCATGAACAATATCCATATCCATGTCCTTGCTGGAAATGAAAACAACGGGGACATTGGATATTTTCCTAATCTGACGACACCAGTAATAGCCATCATACATTGGAAGGACAATATCCATTAGAACCAGGTCTGGACCGGTTTCCTCAAAAACCTCCTCTACCTTGTCAAAAGCTCTTACACTGGCAACCTTGTAGCCATAGGACTCCAATACATTTTTTATTTTCTCCCTAAGATGATGATCATCCTCTACAATCAGAATTTTCTCTCCCATAAAAAGCCTTTCTTTATTTATCTGTTTTCCTCAATAATTATCAGACCTTCAGCCTGATCTATATCCATGTCTTCTCTATTATAGTTGAATCTATAGATTTGGATAATGACTTTGATGGATTTTTCATTAAATTCTAATCTAAGGTCCTTTGCCTCATAGTTTCGGTCATCAGCCAAGTCCCTGGCCTCCAGAATCTCAGCCATTGTCTCGTAGGTTACAAGAAAAACCTGATTACCGTCAAAGGCATTTATCTCAATACCCTTTTCATCAAGAGATACCAGGAAATTACCTGCAGGTAAATCCCTAAAACTATTATACCGGTAAAATGGAATCACATAACCGCCTTCAACATAAATACTGGTTTCCTGATTGGACTCAAGATATCGATAGTCTCCCATATATCTGGGACTGACTATAGGCGAGCCAAAAGCCGCCTCATAATCACGGCTCAAATCAAAATCAGCATCTAAAAAAGCCACATCTTCCAGTTTACCTATATCCTCCAGATAGTATAGGGCACTATATAAAGTCCGATTGTCCTCCTCTGACAGGGTCCTATCCTCTTGAGCTTCCACCAACCGACCCGAAACCAAGAGTCCCTCAACCTCAAGTATCTGCCTGACAATCCCCTCCTGAGACCGAAAACTCATATTGACTGAACTTAAAGGACCAAGAGATGCTACAAGGAGCAGGACAGAGCCACTGATGGCATAAATCATATTTTTATATTTTGACATAAACAAAGTGGCTAGAATATTTATGGAAAACCATATTCCACCAAGAACTACGTAATATCTCAACTGGGTAATACCGTGTTGATTGATCCGAATACCGATGGCAATAAAGAGCATAACAACTGGAAGGATAAAGGTGTATGGGAAAAGTTTCTTCCAGGTTATTTGCCATTTCTTTGTTAAAATCAACTCATCCAGGAGGAAGAGAGTCATCCATGCCGCCAGGCCAAACCAGATAACCAGCTGTCCGACAATGCCTTTCGGCCAGGTGAAGGTCACCAGAATTCTCAGAAAATAGGCGTAGATAATAAGGGTAAAGGCCAGTATCAGGGGTATAACAATCATGGTCAGAAGTATGTGGATGACCTTTGGATACTGATCATAGGACCAGTCATCAGCACTGGAAGGAATCGTTGATAAAAAATGGGAAATAGCCACAAAGACCATAGATACAATTAAAACTTCCAAATAAATCATTTCAGAAAATTCCACTTCAAAAAGACTTTCCACCGCAAAGACTAAGGCAGAAACGCCGGCGAAGAGAACCAGGCCATAGAGAACGCTGACAAAGCCTCGAAGTGCTACTTTCAGACTATAGAAGCCAAAACCCTTCCTGGTAAACACATAAGGTATCAAGAGGAACCAGATACACAGGTTTCCAACCAGGGATAAGTAAAAGGTCATAAACCCCGCATCTAGACTTTCAGGTATTATGAAATGAAGGATGACACCAATAAGAAGTCCCAAGGCATCTGTTATATAGCGAATTTTTTTCTTTAATCTTTCAGCAATCAAAAGCCCATCGGTAACTGCCAAAAGCGCAACAACAAGGGCCATATTCATGTTTTGATAAAAATCATCATTCGAGTCAGCTTCTACAGTAATAATTAAAAATACGGCAAACAAAAATGCTATTCCTATACTCTCAGGAAAACGTTCAATTCCTTCTTTAAACTGATGTATCCTTTTTCTTAGAAAATTCATTTTCATATGACCACCTCCACTCTTATTATACACCTATTTCAATACTTTTATGAAATTCTAATACACACTTTTAGCAGATGTGATATCATTAAATCAAAGGAGAGATTTATATGACAGAAAACAAAAAATTCATTCGATATTTTATTTTTATCGTGGCTGTACTTATAGCAGGACGTATGATTTTCATCGGTGATGTCATCGCCTGGTTAGGCGCAGGTGCTACTCCAGTCATCATTATGCTTTTAACCATCTATCTTATGTTACCTATGGTAAATAAATATCAAACCATGTTGGAAAAAAAGACAGGTAAAAACAGAAGAACTCTGGCAGTCGTCCTTGGTTTTCTAACCTTGTTTCTTATTGTTGCAGGCTTTATTTCTATTATTCTACCGAGTCTGATCAGCTCCATATCAGCAATAATGGACCAGTTACCTAAGTCGACCAACCAGATTACCAGCATCATTATGGGACTTCCTTTTGTAAACCTTTTTGTTGAAGAAAGCGACCTTATCACCTTCTTCAAAAACTTTTCTAATATCCTGGTTTCCTTTAGCCAAAACATTCTGGAATATTCGACCAATATCATTATATCCTTTAAGGATGCAATAATAGCCCTTGGTATATTTATACTTTCACTGCTGATGGCTTTTTATGCCTTAAGGGATTATACCCAAATCGAAGAAAATGTCGAGTTACGCCTGAGAGCAATATTTGGTGACTCTTTCATTTCCCCGATTGTCAGAGTAGCCAAGATGACGGACCAGTCCATGAAAAAATTTCTTCTGGGCAAGCTATACACCTGTCTCTTTTTAGGTCTAATGGTTGCAGCTTTTGGTCTTATATATAATCTGATTTTCCCCAAGGATATTCCATACCTGCCACTTATTGCCTTTATTATTGGGATTACCAATATCATTCCTTATGTCGGACCATTTATTGGCACGGTTCCATCAATAATCTTTGCCTTGATTAACGGATTTGTACCTGCCCTGGCCCTTATTATCATCGTTTTGGTTGCCCAACAAATCGACAACATCCTTATTTCACCTAAAATCATCGGTGACTCAGTTGGACTAAAACCATTCTGGGTAATCTTCTCTGTCACAGTAGGTGGCCGCCTCTTTGGTATTATGGGAATGCTCTTGACGGTTCCAATTACTTCAGTAGTACTGGCCCTCTTAGATGAACGGGTTAAAAAATACCAGCTGGATAGATAGGATAACTCTTCTAGGTGGTCTTTCCCATCGCAGACTAGTTGCACCTTCAGGACAATTAATGAGTAAATAAAAAATGGATATTGCTCTATGATACTATAGAGTAATATCCATTAAATTTCCTTCTGTATTTCTTTGACTAGCCTTTCCATAGGCTTGAGTCGGATTCATGTTTTCATTATTACCGGTATTCTTGGCTCCTGTAGTTGTCTTGGTGACACCACCGGAAACATAGGATTTGCCACACTCCGGACAAACAGCTGTAAAAAGCTGAACGGACTGACTAATCACTTCCCGGTCATTCATCTCTGCCTCAGACTGTTCTCTGGTCACGTGTTCCATTTCATGGCCCATAACCACAGAGCCTGACATCTCAGGACTGATATGTTGCGGCGATTTAAAAGAAACCCCCGGGTCATTGGATCCGTCCTGATAACTTCTTGATGCACAAGTTGCACACTCAACAACTCCCATCCGTTTCAAAGTCTTTTCATCAAACTGTTCTTTCAGCTTATCAAGACGCTGTTCAGCAGGAGTAATAAAATTTCCGGTGCCACCTGCCTGTCCACTAACCTGTGGAAGACCCCTGCCCTGCTTATGATGGCCGGCCCCTCCAAGACTGGCTTGTCTTCCAGAGATCCCATTGCCATTATAGGCATTATCCAATTGCCTGTAAGAAGCACCATAGCCTTGTATTTGGTTATTTACTGGTTGCATACAATCACTTCCTAAAATATGAATAAGAGTGCTCGATTAGATTTCCAATAAAACGTCGTCTTTTTCTATAATGTCAGCAACTTCTGACATAATCTCAGTTAACATGATGTCGTCCAAGCCTAACATCCTGACTGAATCAGAAAAGAATTCGTAGGCAAGTCCATCGATTCCTATATGAATTCCCATCATCATAACCAGGGAATCAGATATATGGGTAATGGCTACCAGTTCAGGATTTACAAAAGCGACTGCCGGATTGTGATGACAGGCTATAACCTCTACTAATTCCTCAGGTAGATTCCATTTTTCCGCAATTTTTGCTCCGATTTGTCCATGATGATATCCGAGAATCATTTCCTCAGCCACAATAAAGGATTTTCCTTCATTCTCAACAAGGAAATTAATATCATCATAGGCGCCCTCTACATAGGTATCCAATACAACTTTACCAATATCTCGAAGTAAACCTGCTGTATATGCCTGGTCAGGACTTGTGTATTTTATTTTTTTGGCTATAGTTCTAGTCATAATAGCCGAGATCTGTGACTGTTTCCACAAGGCTTCTTTTTCCAAAGCGTAACCTGGCAATTCCTTATTCATAACAGAACCGGCGACCGTTGCCAGAACCATACTTTGAATGGCAGAAAAACCTAAGAGCACACTGGCATCAGCCACAGTGGAAATTTCTCTCCTACCCCGATAAAAAGCAGAGTTAGCCAATTTTAAGATCTTGGTTGTCAAACCCTGGTCTTTCATGATCTCTGTCTCAAGATCTTTAGCTCCTGTCCGGTCATCATCGATGATTTCAAGAATCCGAAGGATTGTCTGTGGAAAAGGCGGGATCTCTTTGACTTTATTAATGATATCTTCCATAGTCAGTTCTTTATTATCAATACCCACTGTTTTGTCACCTTTCAAAACGTTACATTCTTCTTCTCATTATACTACAAGTATACAGGAAGAATATTAACAATCAATGAATTTAAGCCATTTTTTTTAACAATTTCATTATATCATGAAAGAACCATATAGAAAACGGGATGCTGACAGACTTCAATAAGTTCTGACAACACCCCTATATAAGTAGGATTTATGAAACCTTTAAATGCGGCAGTTTACAGCTATACCTTTTTCATCTGATTCAAAAGCAGCTTCCATGACCTTCATAACACGAAGGGCTTGTTCTGGCGTAATTCTCAGAGGACCTTGACCAGTAATAGCATCGATAAGTCCATCATATACAACCGTAATCTTATCAAGGACATCCATAGGCTCAGATAAGACAATGGTCTCAGTGGATTCTGAACGTCTGGGGGCCATGGTTTTTGTTGGTCCTGCTTTAGTGTAAACAATTTCTTCAGTCCATGAATTTTCCTTGTCAATGCAACGAACGATCTGGCCTTGACACTCCCAGTTGTCTATTTGAAGCGTTCCGTCAGTACCAAGAACATACCATCTCGGATGGGTAATATAGTTGTTGGTGGACACTTCCACATGGGCCGTCAAGCCACTTTCAAAAGTCATAGTCAAACGGAAGTTATCATCAACTTCACTGTATTCTATCCGATACATTTTACAAAAGATATTGGTGACAGGTTCATCAACCATATACATAAGCTGATCGATAAGATGAACACCCCAGTCCAGCATCATACCTCCACCAAGGGCTTTGATGGTTCTCCATCCCTTTGGCATACCTCTGGATCCTTCAACCCGTGATTCAATCACATAAGGTTTTCCCAGGTCACCGGCTTCAACATGTTTCTTCATCAATTGAAAATCTTTATTGGTTCTTCGATTCTGGTTAATGGTAAAGATTTTACCGGTTTTTTTAGCCACTTCCATAATTTCAATCAGTTCATCAGAGTTCAATGTTACCGGCTTTTCACAGATAACATGCTTTCCTGCTCTAAGGGCTTCTATCGATAAGTCTCTATGGATCTCATTGGTAGTCGCAACCAGTACAATATCTACTTCTTCATCATTAAGAAGCTCTTCTTTTGAACCGTATGGATAAAGCCCTCTTTCTTTAGCCACTTCCATACGTTCAGGATTCACGTCATAAACCCCTTTGACCTTGAGGCGGTCGTAGTCTTTCAGTTCCTTTTCATGGTATGATGCCATACCACCGAAACCGATAATTGCCATTGTCAGCATTTTAATACCTCGTATTTCCAGTGATAGGTGCCAGGCCTATGCCCACCACATATCACCTTGCTCTTCAAATATAATAACATCCTTAAGGAATTCAACAGCTTTTGACAAACCTTCATCCACTGACATAAGAGGATCTTCATGTTCAATAGAAATGGCTCCGTCATAACCAACTAACTTTAAGGTTGAAATAATGTTGTTCCACACTGCTTTTCCATGACCGTAACCTACAGTTCTAAATGTCCATGAGCGGTCCATAAGATTACCGTAGTGTCCAACATCAAGTACACCGTTAACTGCCGTATTATGGGCATCAATATTGGTATCTTTAGCGTGGAAATGGTGAATAGCGCCTTTTAAACGTTTGATGGACTCAACAGGGTTCATACCTTGCCAGAATAAATGGCTTGGGTCAAAGTTGGCTCCAATAGTATCACCACAGGCTTCTCTTAGTCTTAATAAGGTGGCAGGATTATAGACACAGAATCCAGGATGCATTTCCAGGGCAATCTTTGTCACTCCATGTTCATTGGCAAACTTAACCATATCTTTCCAGTATGGGATCAGCACTTCATTCCATTGGTAGTCTAGAATTTTACCATAGTCATCAGGCCATGAACAGGTTACCCAGTTAGGATACTGGGATGTTGGTGAATCACCGGGACATCCTGAAAAGCCAACGATCGTATGAACGTCCATTTTTTCAGCTAATAATATTGCATTAACGAATTGGTCATGATAGGTCTTGGCAGTTTCTTTATCAGGATGTACTGGGTTACCATGACAGGAAATTGCTGATATCTCCATTTCATGAGATTTAACCATATCTACGATTCCTTGAATCTTTGCGTCATCTTGAAGGAGTTCTGATGGATTCAAGTGCTCCATACCAGGATAGCCACCAGCTCCAACTTCCAGTGACTGAACTCCCATATCTTTTAATTTTTTTACTGCCTTTTCAAAAGGCAATCCATATAAGGGTACTGTGAAAACAGCTAATTTCATTTTTTTTATCCTTTCTTGACAATAATATCGATTTGTATGTTTATTACACTCCCAAAATTTATTTACATATATGGGCCATTAAAAACCCTTTAAATATTTTACTGATCTATCCATACCTGGTAAAATCTCATCACCTCTGGTTTCCTGCTCGTAGATGAAGATTCCTTGTGGTTTTAAGTCTATAGCTTTTCCAAAGTCAATCATGCCCTGGTCAGCAGATACATTTTCTTTTGAGTCCATATCTTTCATCTGCTTAAGATGAATCATAGGACATCTGTCCAAATGTTTTTCCATATACTCAAGAGGATCAAGACCGGCATGGGCAACCCAGTAGAGGTCAGGCTGTTGTAACAAATTACCTTCATCAACCAATTCATAAAGGTAATCAATAAGGAGTTGATCATCTTCCATAACAAACTCATGACTATGGTTATGATAGCACAGAGGAAGTCCGGCTTCCTTGGTGATGGCTCCAATCCTGTTTAAAGACTTGGCCAGTTTCTCGATATCACTTTTTGATTTCACTTCTGCATAGGGGCATACAATATAGGATCCACCTAAAGTTTTTAAGATCTCCAACTGATGATCAAGATCGTTTTCCAGAAGTTCAAGAGGAACATGGGCCGAAACACATTCAAGACCTAGTTCATCAAGTTTTTCTCGAATTACCTGGGCATCAAAATTGTAGTAGCCTGCAAATTCAACACCGTCATAGCCCATTTCTTTCAAGTTTTCAAGGGTTGCCATGAAGTCTTTTTCAAGATAATCACGAACGGAATAAAGTTGTGCATGTATTTTTGTCATGTCTCCTCCTAAAAGTGAACAGTCTGTCCGGTTCTTGCTGATTCATAAATGGCTTCCAACACTTCTGTAACCACAAGAGCCTGCTCTGGCGTTACAACTAAATCTTCACCATCTGTAACTGCTTTATAGAAAGTCTTTGCCTCAACAACCTCAGGCCTGTCTGCTCCACCTTCATAGAAGTCAACACCAGCTCCACCAAGACCCGGTTTCTTAATAGAAAGCTTACCAAGGTCCGCAAAGTTGTAACGTAAGCCATCTTTCATATCAGCTCCGGCTTTAGTACCACAAAGGGTTGTCTGAGCTTCACCGGTATCCAATGTATTAAGGGCCCATGAGGACTCAAGAATAATCGTCGCACCATTTTTCATTTTGATGAAACCAAAAGCAGAGTCTTCAACAGTAAACTCATCTGGTTTCCAGTCACCAAAAGCGTTGCCAGTTTCAGTTTGGTCACCCAACTTTTTAAATACTGATCCGGATACACTCTCAACTTCATAGTTATCCATAGCCCATAGTGTCAGGTCTAGGGCGTGGGTTCCGATATCGATAAGTGGTCCGCCGCCTTGTTCTTCTTCATTAAGGAATACACCCCATGTAGGAACTGCGCGTCTTCTGATGGCATGAGCCTTTGCAAAATAAATATCACCTAAATCGCCTCTTCTACAAGCCTTGTAGAGGTGAGTTGAATCTTCTCTGTAACGGTTTTGATAGCCAATGGAAAGAATTTTTCCTGTTTTCTTAGCGGCTTCTACCATGGCTCTTGCATCTGCTGCAGTTTTTGCCATTGGCTTTTCACATAGCACGTGCTTGTTGCTTTCCATAGCTGCTATAGAAATATCTTTATGGGATTTATTAGGTGTACAAACATGTACAGCCACAATTGATTCATCTTTAAGAAGTTCCAAATAATCAGTATATACCTTAGCATCCTCTGTACCAAATTTTTCACAGGCTTCTATAGCTTTTGCCTCTTCAATATCACAAAACGCTACCATTTCAACGTGATCAAGTTTGGTTAATGCCGGCATATGCTTGTTGTTGGCAATTCCACCACATCCAATAATTCCTACTTTTACCTTTTCCATAAAATCCTCCAAAATGTTATATTTATCTGTCAAACTTAGTTTTTACCTTCTATTCCATTATAGACATAGTAAAAAAACTATAATATAATTGAACTGCCAAAAAATATCAATATTTTGTCATTAAGAAATTTTATATATGAATTTTTGTCTTTGTTTGGAGGAAAAAGATGATGAATGTCTATTTTGAAGATACTAAATTTATCGATAATGATATCGTTTACCCCTTTAATTGCCATGTTCAAGTTAATTACGGCCAGCAAATGGCCGCCTGGCCCCACTATCATAAAAATATCGAAATTCTGTATTGTGTATCCGGTTCTTTCCAGATACTCCTGGATGGTATGGAAAATATTCTTGAAAAGGGAGATATGATTATTATCAACTCCATGGAAACCCATACCTGTTATTCCCTGTCTGAAAAAGACAACGCATATCTGGTTATCCGTTTCGAACCCGAGCTTCTTTATACCTCCAAGGAGTCCATCTTTGAGTCCAAATATGTTCTGCCTTTTACCATCAAAGCTTCTACCCATCAGAAACTTTTTAAAGAGCCGGAAATCAAGGACACCTTTATTCCTGACCTCCTCCTTCAAATCATCACTGAACACAGCAAAAAAGAATATGGATTTGAGCTGGCTATCCGCAATCATATCAGTCAAATCTTCCTCTGGATTCTTCGCAAATGGCATCACAACAACGTTAACCTCAACATCGACAGCGGCCTTAATGCTTCTACCATTGAGCGACTGCAAAAGACCTTTGACTACGTGGAGCAGCACTATGCTGAAGATATTAAAGTAGAGGCAATGGCAGAGCTCTGTAACATGTCCTATTCCTATTTTTCCAGATTCTTCAAATCAAAAATGCAGCAAAGTTTTACCGACTATTTAAGCTTCATCCGGGTAACCAAGGCTTCCAATCTCCTAACCACCTCCGATTTCAGCATTACCGAAATCGGGGCGACCGTCGGATTTTCCACAACTTCCTATTTCATCAGTAAATTTAAGGAAGTCAAGGATATGACCCCTCTCCAGTACCGAAAAGCCTTTGATAAAATGGTTTCATAACCTACTAGTCATTAAGGTTTAGACGATTCGACTACCCGATGTAAGCGAATCAATTATTCCAACCTGTCAAATAAAGGCTCAACCGGATTAAGGTGTCTCCCAAAATCTGGTTCTAAAACCTGCCAAGAAGATTCAAATCCCAACCACTTTTCCACTTTTTCAGAAGAAAAAGGAAGAAAGGGTTTAAGAATTTGAGCCAGATTGATAATAAGATAGATACATCCGGCAATAGTATTGTCCGCAATCTCCTTTTCTGACTTTATGGTAATCCATGGTTTATTCTCATCAAAGTACTTGTTGGCAAAGCGTACAAGTTCAAAAGCACTCTTTATAGCTGTTTTCACATCACCAATTTCAACAGCTTGACCTGTGGTATCAAAAGACTCTTCAATCTTTCTGGTCAAGGCTGGATTAAGGCTTCCTTGGGGTATCAGTGAATCATAGTAACGCTCAACAAATTTAAGGACCCTGTTAACAAAATTACCATAGCCTCCAAGAAGTTCACTGTTGTTGGCATATTTAAGCTCCCTTGCTGAAAAATCCGAGTCCCTCCTCTGTGGATAGATTGATGTTAAATAATATCGAATCGTATCTGGGTTATAAGTACCAATCAAATCATTGACCCACAAGGCCCAATCATTGCTGGTTGAAATCTTACTGCCTTCCAAGGTCAAATGTTCACTGGACACAATAACATGTGCCTGTGGATCATACTCCCCATGTGCCTTTAAAAGAGCCGGAAGGATAATGGTATGAAAGGGAATATTATCCTTACCATGAACAAAATATCTCTTAGCATCACCTGTCCAATAGTCTTTCCAATCTCCACCCTGGGCCTGACGATGAGCCTTATTTCCTGATAAATAACCCAACACATTTTCTGCCCATATATAGATTTTTTTATTTTCATATCCAGCCTTAGGCACATCAATACCCCAGTCCAGATTTCTGGTAATTGCCCTGTCTCTTAGACCTTCATCCAAATACCTCCTAGTAAAATCAACTGCATTTTTCCTCCAGTAAACTCCCCCATTAATTGACTCTTCAATAAAGGATTTCAGCTTGCTGATAGTCAGATACAGATGATTTTCCTGAATAAAATCAGGTTGGCTGTGGCAGTCTCTACATCTGGGTTCTAACAATTCATTGCCTTGGAGAACTTCATGACAATGATCACATTGTTCACCTTTAGTGACCCCACCACAATGGGGGCAAGTACCTTCCAACAATCGGTCAGCCAAAAACTTTTTACATGTGGGACAATAAGCCTGTGGTTCTTCCCTTTCAAGGATAAGGGGACTCTGGTAAAGCTTCTTGTGAAAATCCGTCACAAAATCTTTATGGTCTTGACTGGAAGTTTTACCGTAATGGTCATAGGAAAAGCCAAGATACTCATATCCTTTCACAAACTCATCATGATACCTGTCACTGATTGCTTCCGGTGACTGTCCTGTTTTTTTTGCCTGAATCGTAATAGGGGTTCCATGACAGTCACTGCCGGAAATATAAGATACCTCCTCGCCTTTTTGTCGATAATACCTTGCAATAATGTCTCCTGGCAACAAGCCAGCTATGTGTCCGATATGCAGGGGTCCATTAGCGTAGACCCAAGCGCCTCCAATTAAAACTTTCATATGTTTTCTCCTTTCTTTAAGCGTCTTGCTTCGCAATCCGCTTCGCGATTCTCGTCCTATGAGAGTGCAAGCACTCTCATCGTCCTCGTTTTTACGCGTAAAAAAACTCCCGTCTCTAGAACAACGTTCTAAAGGACGAGAGTGTATTCGCGGTACCACCTTTATTTATTCGTATATCACTATACGAACCTCTTCGAGTACGCAGGAAACCTGTTATACCCTATCGCTATAACGGGCGAGACCCGTGGCAGCCTAAAACTATAGTTCTCGGTACCCGACTCCAAGGCCATTTTCACTTTGTTTAACATTATCTGCTTTCACCATGTGCAGACTCTCTGAGAATGTTGCCTAAAGTTACTTTCCTTTTCACAGTCTTTCAAAAATGTAAAACTTGTAAGTATTCTACTCCTGTTTTTAATCCTTGTCAACTGCTAAGGAAAACTCAATCATACCCATAATATGTTTTCTTAACCTCTATGAGTATATCAAGGTCAGGATCTCTGCCATAAAAATCATCTTCCAACACCTCTTGAAGATCGATCATATCGTTCATGGTCAGAAGGGGATAATCATAGAGTCCCATGGTTCCATCAGAAAGCATGGCATAATGAAGGTCTCCTTCTTCGTTAATCCACAAGTCTCTAGTTGCTTTTATCCCTCTTAACATATGCATAGCTGTGTCAAAATAATCATAATTCCCCTCTTCCAAGAAGAGTTTAAGGAACATGGAAATAGCATGAACCTGGTGGTTAAGGCTGGTATGTACAGGTAACTTACCTGAATCTTCGTGGTAATAGTCGTAGACCAACCATCCTTGACCCCTTTGACCAAAAGAAAAGTGATGATCACTTGCATGGTGAAGATAATAATCACCTAAAGCTAAATATGAATCTCTAAACGATTCAATTCCAAACTTCTGATATGCCTCAAGATAAGTAGTAATCATATCCCCATTAAACCGGGTATCAAAAAAACCATCCTCAATACCATAGTCCTTATAAAGCCAGTTACTTCTTGGTAAGGATGTGAAATATCCCTGAGCATTAATATTGCGGCTGGCAACCTTTAGCCAACCCTTGGCCAAAAGTTCTTCTGCCAGGGAACTTCCTCTTTCAACAAAATGGGTGACTAAGTACATAGAAGGGCTTCTCCAATAAGACTGTATGTCTGATGGCAGATAGGACTCAGGACTTTTATAATAATATCCATCCTCTAAAAACCTGGCTTGGTTAATGAAATCATATGCTCCAAAGCGTTCTTCAGTAGACTCATCTTCAAAATTGACTAGTGTGTCATCTGAAGAGATTCCCCATATAATGTGGTGTACATAGGGCTCCGATTGAAAGTAATAGGATAAGGACCACTGTCCTTCAGCAATTTTCAGTTTGGTGGCCATACGTATATCATCCTGACTCTTTCTCGTTCCATAGCCGATATCTGTATAGGAATCAGGTCTGGAAAACATATATTCCTTCTCATCAGTCACAATAAACACATAGTTCCTAACTTCCAAATCACCAGGATATGCATCGAAGATCTTCCACTCATTGTCTTCCATGATATAAACCTTGAGGATGTTACCTTCAATAGGGAACCGTCTCTCAATAATCTTCAGATGGTCATCAGAAGGAATCCTTATGGACCAAAAATCACCATTATCAAAAACTTCATACGAAAAAATATCTTTGTCCATAACAAAAACAGGGTAATTGTCCCTATCATGATTATCCAAATCTTCTAAAGATTCACTTTCATCACCGACATCATCACCCTGGTTGATTGGTTCCTGTATAGAACCTTCATTTTCAATTCGTCCTGCTTCTACAGGTTCTTTTTCAGCCAGTAGATTTTTACCTGCATAAGAAAACCCTATGAGGATACATGCAGATATAACCAATGTTATCCATAATTTTTTCATATCTTTTCTTGTTGTAGGCACTCCATTATCCTAGCAAAAGAAGAAACTATTTATATGGTAATGGCCTTATCAGCGCTCATCATAATGTCTACGATTTCTGCCATATTGCTTCTTCTTCCTACTTTGAGGTCCGAAATACCATAATGGTCAAGACAGGTTCCGCAGGCTAGAATTTCAAGACCTGATTCTTCCAAGCCCATAAGTGCATCCAGATACTCTGATTCTTTACCCAGTAATTCTACACCACTGTTATAAAGAATCATCATATCCGGTTTGTCTCGTTTTGCCCAAACTTTCTTTAAAAATGCACCAATGAGTATATTTCCAAGGTCATCATCACCTTGTCCCATTCCCTTGCTGTTAATTATAAAAACTGTTTGCATCATTTTCCTCCACAACCTATTTTTATAATTATTTTAACATAGAATCCTATTTTTTAACATAGAACCAGGCTAATTCACCAAAATCCTCTTGTCTGTAAAGGCTATAGGTTGTGTCGGTTACTTCGTGTTTCTCCTTGAGGCGGTGGGCAATTTTCATATAGGTTTCATATGATTTTCTAGCCTTTTCCCTGTCGTAGGACTTCACCTGATAATCTTTTGCTTCCAGCATAGATTCCATATTAAAGGAATCCAGAAACTTACCGGACATAAGTTGGGCTTTATCCTTATGGCTCCAGTTGCCGGTTTCACATTCCACAGTATAATCTTGCAGGAAGAGGTATCCGTAATCGGCAATAAACTCCAGTGCACTGGCTATAAAGTCATAGGTTTGGTCATCCAGTAAATAGTGGAAATTTAGTCTTACCCAACCTGGTTTAAGGGCTTCACAGCCATCCTTAATAATCTGTCGATATTGTTCTGATTTTTCTGGTACAATTCCTAGAAGTAGATGACCATAGGGTCCTGCACAGGAGCAGCCGGCACGGGATTGTATACCAAACAAATCATTAAGAAGGGTCGTTACAAAACGTGGGTGTAAGTAGCCTTCCTTATATTTTACATTAAAGGAAAGAATACCCAGTCGGTTTTCCATATCCTTAGGGCCAATCATCTCAATACGGGGATCTTTGGTCAATCGCTGAATAGCCCGGCTAATATAAATAGATTCAATCTCTTCAATTCTCTCGATACCAACTGCTTCCTTAACTTCAAGGGCTGCAGCAGCTCGAAGGGTTTGAAAAATCCCAGGTGTCCCAGCATCTTCCCTAACTTCAATGTCCTTGATGAAGTCATAATTGTGGGAACTCACATATTCCACCGTTCCACCTCCGGCACAGGTTGGCCCCACATTACCGTTATAGATATCTTTTCTAAAAAGGAGTAAACCATTTGAACCGGACCACCAATGAACTTGTGGGGTGATAAATAGGCAGCATCATAATAACAGCCGTCCTTTTGTACCATCTCAATATTTACATAAGGTCCTGATGCTGCAAAATCAAAGAAAACCAAGCCACCATACTGATGCATAATTCTGGTAATATCTTTGATGGGAGACTTCATACCGGTAACGTTGGAAGCAGCTGAGAAAGCACCAATTTTAATACGGTCCTTATATTTAGGGTCTGAAACCTGTTTTTCCAAATCCTGGGTTGAGAATTTCCCGCCATCTGTAAGGGCAATCTCCACAACCTCAGCATTTCCCTCTTTCCAGATCAATTCATTGGAATGGTGCTCATAAGGTCCTACAAAAATAATGGGCCTATTTGGGTTATAATATTTTGAGTCTTTATCATATTTGACACGGGTTGCTGGAGCTTCGTAAATACCAATAATCTGAGCCAGTCGTTGAATGGCACCAGTTGTACCATTACCGACGCTGAGAACTACATAATCGTCATCGGCTTTCAAGAGTTTTTTTATTCGTTCTTTGGCATCGTGATAGAGTTTTGTTGTCTGCATACCCAAAAAGCAGTCTTCTGTATGGGTATTGGCATAGGTTTCCCCTATTTTTTTCATATAATCTTCTACAAACTTCAGGGTTCTGCCGGATGCAGTATAATCTGCATAGGTCATCAGGCGATCACCGTAGGGGGTCTTGATACAGGTGTTTCCACCAATGACTTCATTTCTTAACCAATCCAAATTCATGAGAGCTCCTCCAAAACACAATCTAATTTCTTGATTTTAGTGGTTAGGGTGTCAAAAGGTTTAGATGAACAAAATCTATAGAATATATGGTGTTTGGATGTATCAACCAAATACCATATATTCTATGGATTTCAGTGAAGCTTCCTTTTGACGCCCTAACCATTTTATTATACGATGAAGTGGGCCCTAAAGAAAACCGCCTAATTGTATGACATACAATTAAGCGGTTTTCTTTTTATAAGGTATTCTTAAACTCAGCAACAAGTCTATCAAATAATGCTTTATAGGTTGAATCCTTGCGGTAAAAAACAGGTATATATCCAACCTGGGCTTGTATCTGATGATGTCCTTTACCATATTCTACACCTGACCATAGGTGAATCCATTGGTCTTGTGGAAGATAGACATCTCTACTATTTCCACCTTCCACCATGACAGGTGCCACAAGAAGGTCCCGTCCCAAAAGATATTCATCCTGTAGGCTATATGTTTCAGGATCCGTTGGATAATGAAGGACTAATGGTCGCTGCATGGGTAGGCCTGAACCTTCACAGGAGGCCTCCAGATTCACAGCTTTTATATAAGGTTTTAAAGCCTTTCTAAGCTTGGTCAACTTAGCCATTAACCTTAAGGTATCCTGGTCCTGGTAAAACTGAAAATTCTCCCTGGGCCTGTTGCCTTCATGGGTCCGCATGAGCGATGAAAAAGTCCCCATTTCCAGCCACCGCTCAAAAAGCTCTTTAGACCTGATATTACCATGAAGACTGGTATAGCCGCCAATGTCACTGTGGTGATAGGGATTACCCACCATGCCTGATGACAAGGCTCCACTGATTACAGTAGCCATGCCATCATGTCTTGACCAATCCACCGACTGATCCCCAGCCCAAAGGGATACGCAATATTTCTGAGATCCAAAACCTCCGGCCCTCATAAAATACAAAATTTCACCCAAGAGCCCTGCTTCTTCCACTGCCTCATAATTACACCTGGCCCATAAGGCCGGCCAGGCATTATGCATTTCCTTTGCGCTGACACCATTATAGAGCTGACAATCCATAGGGAGGTATTCACCAAAATCTGCCATCCATCCCTTAAGTCCAAAATCTATTAGATTTTTCTTGATGACTTCCTTAAACCACTTAAAGGCAGAAGGATTGGTTAAGTCAACGATACCGCAGTCAAACTCACCATAATCAAGGTCATAAACCTGACCATTTGCATCAAGGGCCAGGTAATCCTTTTCTTTTGCTTCAAGATATAAACTTCCATCTTTCACAACATTAGGGTTAATATAGCCAAGAAACTTTACACCTATCTTTTCATAGTCACCAATTCTTCCAGAAAGTCCTGGATACCTCTCCTGGTCCCAAATCCAGTTCCAACGAAGTCTCTGACCAAAGGAAGTCATATTGATACCTTGCCAGTCCTGAACAAAAAGACCTGAAACCTGAACACCGGCATCAAGGGCCTGGTTCAGATACCCGTCAACAAGCTGGCTGCCTCCCTGGACACCAAGTATAATTCCATCGTGTACCCAGTCAGGTAAAGGTGGAAGTTTACCGGCAAAGTCGACTAGGGACTTGACCGTTGCTTCCAGTGACTGGTTCACCTTAAAGATAAGTTTGGGTGGTATACCAAAAAAGCTTAATTCATGAAAATTATCATTCCTAAAATCCGCCACTCCATAAAGGGTCGTATCCACATGGCACCAGTAATTTCTGGAAGAAACAAAAGTAGGTTCCGGATAATTGGTATTATAATAGTCTCCACCTGCCTTGTCCTTCTTATCGGCCCAAAAGGTGGTCAAGGTGGTCTTGTCCCTACCGACACCAGGTTCGGAAGTTAGAATTGGATACATTCTTCCCTTAAGATTGAAATAGGACATTTGTTCACCAAGTCCATACACCCTTTCTTCACCATCACTGGTCAGGCGAATCCAAAACCTGTTCATGCTCGCATCTGTTGCTACAAGACTGATAGCAAGTCCAGTTTTATCACAGGAAGGATTTGCCCCCAATGCCAGTTCCTCTTCCTTAAGGGTCATCATAAGCAATGGTTCCATATCTTTTTGATGTCTAAAAAAAAGAATTTGATTGTCCTGAATCAAAAAATAAGGAAGGCTTATTCTTTCCAACGTGTAATCCTCTACTCGAAAATTTCCCCGGTACTCATGAAAGGTCTCCTGGCCTCTGCCTAAGTAGACAGCCGGCGCGCTGGCTTTATGCTCAATTAAGATAAGTTCATCTTCCCATACCCGAAAACCGTCATCAATAACTTCCAGTCTATACATGCCTTCTCCTTTTGACATACATGATTTTAACACTTGATCACATATAACCCATAATACATCACATAATTATTTAAAATTCTTATCCTCAATAGCTTTCACCTGGTCAAAAGCATTGCAAAGAAACTCCGCTTTATGTTCGAAAGTTTCTGTAAACCCGGTGTTTAACCACCTGTCCAGCATATCGATAGCCTGCTCGGGAGCAAGAACCCATCCACCCATGGTCAAGACATTGGCTGAATTGATAATTGAGGACATTCGAGCTGTGTAGGAACCTTCTGAGACCACAGCATAAACACCTTTAAACTTGTTGGCAATAATGTTCATACCCGCTCCGGTTCCACAGAAGAGAATCCCTTTTTCATATTCTCCACTTGAGATTGCCTCAGCTACTTTTGGGGCCACCTCATAATAGGCCTTAAACTCATCTTCTGATACCATACCTACGTCTTTTACATCATATCCCATGGACTCAAGCCATGCAAGACATGCATCTTTTAAAGGTCTTCCAGATCTATCTGCTCCAACAATAATTTTTTTCATTCTTAGCTCCTTTTCAAGTCAAATACTGCTTTGGCGGCAGCAACAATATCTTTAGGCAACATGTGAAATTTCTCCATCAAATAGGGCATTTTACCAACTTCTCCAAAATGGTCTTGAACTCCGACCCGCTTCATAGGAACCGGACAGTTTTCTACTAATACCTCAGCAACTGCGCTGCCTAATCCGTTGAGAACATTGTGGTTTTCAGCTGTTACAATTGCTCCGGTTTCTTTGGCTGCTTTTATAATTATATCCTGATCAATGGGTTTGACTGTATGAATATTAATGACTCTTGCCCTTAACCCTTCAGCTTCCAGAATTTTTGCAGCTTCCAGAGATTCTTTGACCATTAAGCCCGATGCTATAATGGTAAGGTCTTGACCATCCTGTAAGGTTTCACCCTTTAACCAGTTAATCTTATAGTCCTGATCAAAGATTGACTCTGCTTTTTTACGGAACATACGGATATAAACAGGTCCTTCATGATCGACAATATAAGGTAAGGCCTGTCGCATCTGGTTACCGTCAACCGGTTCAAAAATCAACATCCCTGGCAGACTTCTCATTAGTCCCATATCTTCAAAACTCATATGGGTTCCTCCGTTAAGCTCAGCACTAACCCCAGGATCTGAGCCCATCATTTTAACCGGCAGTTTGGAGTAAGCCACCGAAATTGTCACCTGGTCAAAACATCTCCTTGTAGCAAAAGGTGTAAAGGTGTGAGTGAAAGGAATCTTGCCACTGGCAGCAAGTCCCGCTGCAACACCAATCATATTGGCTTCAGCTACACCAACATCCACCGTTCTTTCCGGAAACTTTTCCTTAAAAGGAATCCCTTTAGATGCCCTCATTAAGTCAGCATCCAGTAGGACAATACGGTCATCTAATTCTGCCAGTTCCATCAAAGTATCTGTATATATTTCACGAAGTTCCTTCATTTCAAGCGCCATCTTATCTGTCCTCCATTTCTTTGACTTCTTGGTCCAAATCAGCACAGGCTTTCTTCCACATTTCCTCGCTGACAGGCATATTGTGAGATGTCACCAGACCTTCAGCAAAATAGGCTCCCTTGCCTTTTATCGTATTCATAATAATCATAGAAGGCTGCCCCTTAGTCTCTTTAGCTGCTTTTATAGCATTCAGAATAGCCCCAATATCATGTCCGTCAATAACCTGGACATGCCAGTTAAAAGCTGCCCATTTGGCATCCAAGGGGCGAATGGAATTGATTTCATCAGAGGATCCATCAATTTGAGCATTGTTGAAGTCAGTAAAGGCAATAAAGTTGTCCAACTTTCTTGTTCCGGCAAGCATAGCCGCTTCCCAAACCTGACCTTCCTGGCTTTCACCGTCTCCGATAATGGAATATACATAATGGTCTGCCTCATCCATTTTACCTGCAATGGCAAAGCCAACAGCTGCTGAAAATCCCTGACCCAAAGATCCGGCAGTCATATCGATGCCTGTCGTCAGATTCATATCACAATGGCTGGGTAAATGAGTTCCGGATTGGTTAAGGGTATCCAGCAAGGCTATATCAAAGTATCCTTTTAAGGCAAGTGCTGCATAAACTGATGGTCCTCCATGACCTTTAGATAGGATAAAACGGTCTCTGTCTTCCATCTTCGGTTGCCTTGGATCCAGTTTCATTTCATGAAAATAAAGAACGGATAAAACATCACAGATGGACAAACAGCCACCTATATGTCCAACTCCCAGTTTTCCAATACTTTCTATAGTCAATTTCCTTAACTCTGTAGCCTTTAATCGTAAGTCATTGACTATTTCCTTTTGATTAACTAACTCTGCGTTCATAAGCTCTCCTTCTCTAGGTACCTACAGGCAGGTCACCCTCATACATAGCCTGTAGAATAATATGCAATAATTAGAAACTATATAGTCCTGTCATGTTGCCAACAATAAAGAGCACCCCGGCAACAATCAGGGATGAAACAATGGTAAGTAGGGTACCAGCCTTGGCCATATCCTGGATGGAAAAGAAGCCCGAAGAATATGGAATAACATTAGTTGGTGTCGAAGTTACCAGAATAAATGCCAAAGATGCCGTTACGGCTGCAGGCATGGTTATTCCCAGAGGATCAAGTCCTAGCGTTTGGGATAGAGCGATCATAATTGGGATAATAATTGTTCCGGTAACTGTATTGCTGGAAAAGATTATTTTAAGTAAGGATACAATAATGACAATAGTAAAAATACGTACTAAGGTTGGGATATTGCCGATACCGCCCAGAAGACCTGTTGATACCCAAAGTGCTGCTCCAGTGTGATAAAGAGCCAGTCCTAAAGAAACACCGGAAACGACTAAGACAATAGATGACCAGGACATATCTTTTTCAATGTCTTTCCACTTAAACTTGGTCATGCCTGGGAAGAAAAAGAGGCAGCCGGTCAACATAACAGGCATGGAAATCGGTATGCTGATTCCCAACCAATCACTAATAAGGGGACTGGTCAACCACAAAATAACTGTGGCCAGAAAAAGAACAACCGTTATCTTTTCCTCATGATCCATAGCAGGAAGATCAAGATAGTTCTGTCTTAACTCTTCCTTGGATTTCTTCAGATGATCCATTTCAGGCTTAAAAAACTTAACCAAGATAAACCATGCAGGCCATATAAGAAGGATGGCAGCAGGAACACCATAAATCATCCAGTCACCAAAGGTCACATCAATACCTGCCATACTTTTCAGAAAGCTGACTGCAAGAGGATTAGCTCCGCACCCTGCAGGTGTTCCAATACCACCGATAATCGGCCCCCAGGCAGTGGATATCATCAGTCCCTTTCCAAAATTTGACTCTAAAGGTTTCAATCCTTCCTCATCCAGAATTGCTTTTGCCAAAGGCATCAACATGGCGGCAACTGCCATGTCCGTAATCCACATGGACAGGACTACACCGGCTACAAGAAAGCCCAGGATAATATTGGAGGTCTTATTTCCGGTCTTACTCAAAATGTACATAGAGATTCTTTTACCAAGTCCTGACCTGGTGATAAAAGATGATAGGATTAAGACTCCAATAAAAAAGACAATAACATCATTACCAAAGCCATCTCTTACCAATTCCTTAAATCCGTCAATCTTGGCAATGGCCATAATAACGATCCCCAACATACCCGTAATGTGAAAAGGAACGGCTTCCGTCATCCATAAGATTAAAGCAAATACCAGAACGGCTATTGCCGTCTGCCCTTCCTTAGTCAGGCTGGCTTCCCCAATAAACCTTAAGTTATCACTTAGCGGTATATTGATGACAACCAACATAACCAAAAATGCAATGGCTATATAGACGATATTCTTAACTTTGCTCGTTGATTTTTCCATTTGATCTCCTCTACTTATCCAAGAGCTTATGTAACAGCTCTCCAACTTTCCTTGGTCTATCGGCAACAAGACCTCCTGCCTTTTCAAGAGCGGCAATTTTGCCCTCAACAGATCCCTTACCTCCGGATACGATTGCTCCTGCATGACCCATGCGCTTGCCTTTTGGAGCTGTACGGCCACCAAGAAAAGCTACGACAGGTTTGGTAAAGATACCTGCTTCCATGGCTTCTGCCACTTCTTCCTCCATGGTACCGCCTAATTCTCCGATAATAACAAGTGCCAGCGTTTCGTCATCTGCTTCATAAGCAGGAAGCATCTCTGCAAACCGGGTCCCTGGAACAGGATCGCCACCGACGCCAATAAGGGTTGATACACCATATCCTGCTTCCACAATCATAGCTGTCACTTCATTGGTCAAAGATCCTGACCTTGTCATAACGCCTATATTCCCGGGTTTATAAACCCTTTCAATCCAATAGGGGAAAAATCCCATCATAGCCTGGCCAGGCGAAATAACTCCTGAAGTGTTGCCACCAACAACCATGGCCCCGGCTTCAAGGGATTTCTGCCTTATTTCAAGTGTTTCATGTAAGGGAATACCATCAGCTACTGTAACAATCTTTTTGATTCCCCCATCCAAGGCTTCAAAAACTGCATCCTTTGTAAACTTTGGCGGAACAAAGAGCATGGCTGCATCAATTGCGTGTTTGGCTATAGCATCTCTGACTGAGTTATAGACAGGTATGCCTTCTACTTTCTGCCCGGCTTTGCCTGGTGTAACGCCAGCAACTACCTGGGTTCCCATATCCAACATGTGTTTGGTCCAAAAGCTGCCTTCAGCTCCGGTTATTCCCTGAATCAGGACTTTGGTATCTTTTTGAATAAATATACTCATCTTAGTGTCCTCCCCTGGCAATTTCCACTGCTCTGGCTACTGCATCCTCTGTGTCACTTAAGCATTCAAGGCCAGCTTCTTCAAGGGTCTTTGTTGCCTGAACCTCATTGGTTCCCCGGATGCAGGTTACAATAGGTCGGTCGGGCTTAAGTCTTTTTATGGCATCAACAATACCATCAGCCATGACATCAGCTCTTGCTATGGTTCCAAAAGTTACAATCAGAATGACCTTGGACTCATTTTGTAGACACAGCCTCATGGCCTCCTCAGCCTTTCGGTAATTAGGGCCACCAAATTCCAAATAATTGGCTACCTGACCACCTGCATAATTGATGAGGTCATATACCGTTGTTGTCAAACCTGCCCCAGCACACATGAGTGAAATATCCCCATCAAACTGAATATAAGGAATTCCCTCCTTGGATGCTTCATAAGCCATATCTGAATCGAAATACTCTCGTGTAATCTCATAATTATCCTGGCGATCAAGTGAATTATCATCAATACTCAATTTGCCGTCACCAGCCATGACCTGCCCGTCAGTAGTAATGAATACCGGATTGATTTCAACCAGTTCAGCATCATAATCTATAAAAATTTCATAGAGGTCTTGAATCATCTGACTCAGCTGTTTAACAATCTGCTTCTTATTCAGTCCATCTTTAAACTCCGTATTTTCTATTAGTCCATAGGCGATGTTCTTACATTGATAGGGCATGATTCCTGTAAAAATATCCACTGTCTCAAAAATGATTTTTTCAGGACTTTCTTTGGCCAATGTCTCAATATCAATGCCACCTTCACTGCAGGCAATTATCAGAACTTTTGCCTCTTTTGGATCAAGGGTCACTGAAAGATACAATTCACTGGCAATGGAAATCATCTCTTCCATCAGAATTTTTTTGACTCCATACTCGGATTTAAATAATCGATTGGCTTCTTCCTTACCCTGATCCATGGTCTTAACCAAAGGAATGAGACCAGCCTTGCCCCTTCCACCTTGAAGGACCTGGGATTTAAGGGCAGCTGGAATACCAACATACTCAAAACCTCTTTCCAGCTCATCCATTCCACTAATCAGAAAGGACTTGGGTATTCCAATTCCGTATTTTCTGAAAACGTCTTTTGCCTGATGTTCAAAAAGTTTCATAAGTCCTCCATTTTACTTACCATATTTTTCAAAAAAACTTCCCCACATTTCCTCATCACTTGGCTTGTCTACAGGTATCAATCTGGACACCCAAGTTAAGTTGAGGAAATGTTTATAGTTAATATTTTCAGTCGTAATATTACCTCCCCAGGTTCCACATCCTAAAGTCGTCGTTGAAGGCATGCCATTAAAGAAGTTACCTCCATTGGCAGGAGCCTGAGGTTGATTGACCATAATCCGGCTGGACTTCATTTCCATGCCTAGACGCTCAATATAGGCTTCCTTATAGGTGTGAATACCACAGGAGTGCCCTGTACCTGAGACGGTTGTTAACCGTATCAGTATATCCATAGCCTGGTCGAAATCACTGTACTTCCACAAGGTAAGTACAGGACATAATTTTTCTTCACTAAAAGAATCCTCTTCAACCGGTAACTGTCCCTCAACCAATAGCATTCTAATGGTCCCGGGATCCTGATCATCTACCTTAAGGCCTGCCTCCTTTGCTATGACACTGGCATGCTTGGCAACGATTTTAGGATTCAAGGTCACATAACCCTTTTTGTTGGGTCTCCACATCCAGTCCTTGAGCTTAGCTTTTTCCATTTCCTTAAGGAGAAGACCGCCCTCCTCCTTTAGCCTGTGTATACATGCTTCATATATAGATTCATGAATAATAATAGAGTTCTCTGATGAACAGGAGGTAGCATTATCAAAGGTTTTGGACAGGGCTACTTTCTTCATGGCGTCGTCTACATCAGCATCTTCAGCAATAATCTGTACTGAATTTCCGGGTCCAACACCGTATGCAGGGGTTCCACTGGAATAGGCCGCCTTAACCATAGCACTGCCACCTGTTGCAAGGACCAGATCAACGTCTTTCATCAATTGGTTAGTCAGCTCAATGGATGGCTCTTCAATAATCTGAATTAAATCTACTGGCGCCCCAACTTTTTTCAGCCCCTGTCTCATATAGTCAACAGCAAGCTTGGAACAGGCTTTTGACTTTGGGTGGGGTGCGAAAATTACTGCATTTCTTCCTTTCAAAATACTTACAGCATTAGAAGCAGGGGTAGCAGTTGGGTTGGTAACCGGACAAAGCGCTCCAACGACGCCAACTGGTTTTGCATACTTGCTAATACCCTTAATTGGATCTTCTTCTACAAGGCCAACAGATTTTGCTCCCTTAAGGTCTTTAAGGACACCAAGTACCTTTCCCTTATGCTTTTTAAACTTGTCTTCTACAAGTCCCATACCCGTTTCTTCTACAGCCAGCTGAGCCAAGCGACTAATATTATCATCCTTATAAACTTCCCACCCAACAGCTAAAACCAGGTCATCGATTTGGTCCTGACTATAGTTTGCTATGGCTTCCTGGGCCTTTCTGGCTGAGTCTATCAAACCCCCGATTACAACCTTCGCCTCTGTCATGATTAATCCTCCTTTTTTTATTAATTAAATTTATTAATCAATTATTTAAAAATAAATAGCTATGCAATCACATAACCATTTATTATGTCTATTCATCAACTTTCGACCGCTTATCGTTAAACCTACTTTTCCCGAATTAGACCGGGTTCAATGGCTCCAATTTTAAAGAAGAGTTCATTGACAACAAGAACCAAACCTCCTACAGACTTCTCCGTCTGCAAACTGGAAGGTTCAATTCGTTCACTTAGGTCTTCAATGGATTCGTGTTTAAGAATCTCTTCCACCAGTTTCTTCATAAAGACCGGTTGCTCAAACATCTTTGAGTAGATAATAATCTTATGAGGGTCATAAAACTTAACACTGTTTATAACCCCAATAGCAAGAAAACAGATCAGTTTATCCACCTTTTCAAGGATTAGTTGATCCCCTGCCATATAAGCATCCAGTATATGATCTTCTGAAATATTCTCAGGGTTGCCATGAACTTTATCATAAAGATATGGATAATGCTCATTTGAGAAGTCTTCTTTAATCCCATCAATCAAACTGGCTATGGAAGCTACCGTCTCCAGGCAACCTGTCTGTCCGCAACGGCACTTCTTACCCTCAAGATCAATAACCATATGTCCTAATTCACCAGAGTTGTTATAGGACCCCTTATAAATATCATTATCCAAGATTACAGCTGAACCAATACCAGGACCCAACTTCATAAAAACCATATTTCTGATCTTTCGGTGGGTAGTCAGTTCCAGTTCCGCCAAAGCCAGAGTCCGAACATTATTCTCTACCACAACAGGAATCTTTAGTTGATCACTTAAATAGGAGACTACCTTGACCTCTTTATCCCACAAACCATAAGCATGCTTAGACAAGCCTCTTTTGGAATCCACATTACCTACAATTCCAAGACCAACACCGATTATCCTGTCATTGGTCAGATTCCGTTCATTCATCATATCCTTAATGATGGTAATGGCAAGATCCAATACTTTATAAGGGTCTATATCCTTGATTTTTACATTCATATAATCAAGAATTTCACACTTGAGGTTACCGATACATATATTCATATGACTGCCTTCAATATTAATACCAAAGGCGTACTTATAATCTTTGTTTAGTTCGATAAATACTTTCTTTCGTCCTACTCTAGAAGGCTCATTGACCTGACCGGATTCACGTATACACCCCTGATCAATAAGCTCGTTTACCAGTATTGTTACTGCAGCAGGTGTTAACTTGATTTTCTCGGCAATATCTTTACGTGGTTTTGGTTTATCTTTAATCTGTCGCAAGATAAGTCCGCGGTTACTCATCTTAACATCACTCATATTAATTCCTGAACGTCTAGCCAAAAAAATCACCCCTAATCCTAGTATACAAGTGGGTCTCACTTGCTGATTAATCTAATCATACTACAGGATAGGGGAGAAATCAATAGTTAATTAACAGTTTTAATTAATACTTTTTAAAACTCAATATGGTTGTCATCTTGATCGTCTTGATCCATAACTTGACTTTGATCTGGAGCCATAAAACCAAGTTCTTCATATGAACACATGCCTTCTTCCAATGCCTTCTCACGAAGGGTACGGTAAAGTTCTGCATGAGTTGCATAATAGTAAGGGTATACAAAGAAGATACCAACACAGCAGGCAATAAATCCTAAGAGATACCAGCCAATAAAGGATAAGTCTAGAATGAACATATCCATTTTTTCACCGTCTGTCATTTCCTTGCTTAACTCAATAGCTCTTTGATAATCCATATCAGGATTATCGGCCAAAAGGTAAGGAACCATCGCATAGGCATAAGACTTAATAATGCCAGGGATGACCAAAAGAAGAGACCATAGGAAAATAAACAGTTTCATAAAGAACATCGTCTTAACGACGTTCATGTATTTTCCATTTTTAAAGCCATGACCGATTAATCCAAATTCGGCAATCTCTTCAGTACCTGCAACCTCAGCCTGTGTTAAGAAGAATCTTTTTCCACCTACTGTGATTGGGTTAGAAACAAAAGCCTGAAATGCAATGGCCAAAGCCATAACTACCAATACAATTGCAAGGATGATCATGACCATACCAGGGTCAATGTCACCAAATTCACCACCACCGGTTCGCCATGAGCTTCCGCCTCCTCCGCCGCTTCCGCCGCTTAGGAAAACAAGAATCAACGACACCCCAAATGCCTTCCAATAATTGCCTTTAAGGGCAATCTTCGCTCTTTCTTTTAACTCCGCACTAGTCCACATAATTTCCTCCGTCATATCTTAAATCGTTTTAACCGCCTCATCTATACTAACATTATATCAAGATATCACTACCTATCAATAAGCATTGTACCAACCCCTAAGTCTTCTATCCTTATCTGTCAAAATATATGTCTTAATCATCAAGTAGAAACCTTTGGACAAGAAGAGTGTCTTCGACACTCTCGCCCCAGGCTATAATCCCAAGTACACTTGGATGGCTTCCTTGACTGCATAACTTTGATTCATAAGCCTCAGGCTTCTAAGGGCCTCGTCAAGATCAATCCACCTAAGTTCATGGTCTTCTTCGACTTGCTGCCCCTTTGGACCAAGAATCTCAACAAGGTAGAAATAACCCTGTAAAACCACATATCGCTGGGTTCTCGGTGTCAGCCCCGCTTGGTTGGCCTGAGTTACAAAAGACAGGACCTTGACATCCCGTCCGATTTCTTCAACGAATTCTCGCTTGATAGCCTCTTCATGACTTTCACCGTCTTCAATACCACCACCTGGCAAAAACCTGCCTCTTGGAGTATGAACAAGGCCCAACTGAAGGACTTCATCTACCACTCGACCCTTAACGCTCTGTTTAACTTTTCGAAAACCTATGCCATAAGCTCCTGGCCTGGGTTCATAATCGATACCATCAAGCCTTTCGCCAAATTCTATGACACTCATACCTTAAGGCTGCTTTCCCATTTCACCATTTCTTCATGTTTACCGGCAACGCTAATTAAGGATATTTTGCCACCAAACTTGTCCAGTTGCTTTCTACAAAGCTCTGCCACCTTTAGGATATCCTTATTCTTAGTCGTAGAAGTTCCCCTAATCTGTTCCAGAAGAGCACCATCATTTACGATGACTTGAACCTCTACATCTTTAAGTTCAGGAAACTCTTTCATTAACAGAATAATTGAATATAAGCCTACCAGGGCCGGCTTTCTATACTCATGATAAACTTCCTTTGTTGCCGCTGCTTCTTCACCGTCATATAAAACATATTTAAAGTGCATTTCCTCCATCACATGATATGATGGTATTCCTTCTACATACAGTCTTTTCATTGTACTGACCTCCTAAAAACTTCTATGGCACCTTTAGCGGTACCAAAACTTGGATTATTAATCACTTCATATTCAAAGCCAAAAAACTTGGCGTATTTGTCAATCAGCCCGCAGATGACTTGATTGTTAAGCACACCACCGGCAAAATAAACACAGGTCTCCTTTTTAAACTGAAGGATGCCTTTCACCATGGATATAATAGGCTCCATTACCAGTGAGTGGATCCCAAGAGCCACATCTTCTGTTTCAAGACCCTGTTTGGCAAAATTGGAGACTGTAATATCTCCTTGCAACCAGCCAAGTCTCTCTTCATATATATCATTGATGACCAGGTTTATAGCTTCAACATTACCCAGACCAGCCAGATGTTCAACTCCCTCATAGTCAGTCATACCAAGAAGTCTCTGGCTTAAGCCCTCAAAAGTCCCTCCACCAAGCCCAGTTCCGGTTACATGGGTAAAGGCTCCCTTATCATAATAAAGGATAGATGTTCCTGTTCCCATATTGACTACCAGACCGGTCTCTTTGCCTATTTCTTTTACGATATTGGCAACACACTCCAACTCATTATAGCGGTAGATCGGTATAGGAATCTGATCAATCTCTACCTCCTCCTGGCTAATGGACGAGGCACCTGAACCGGTTAGAAGTATGGCTGTATATCCCTTTTCCACTGCCCGGTCAATAATATCATCCATTTCATGACGATAATACTCTTCGTAATAATAGTCACCATGTTTATGTTTGACAACTTTAATTTTCGTCGTCCCCATATCTATGCTGACGATTTTTTCTTCTTTCTTCATACCCCTGTCCTTAAATCAGCTTTTCGTAAATGACAACATCTAAAACTCTTCCAAACTTAACTCCCACTTCTCTGAAATGGGCACATTCAAAGTAATCAAAACTTTGAAAAAGCTTAATGGAGGCCTCATTCTCAGCACAGATTACTGCAAGAAGTGCCCTGAAATCATGGTCTTTTGCAAATGCTTCCAAATGCTTGATACAGGCTTTTCCATAACCATGACCATGGTAGTCCTTATCCAAATATACGGTAACCTCTGCGGTTCGGTCATAGGCCTCTCTTGGTTTATACCGGTTTAAAAGTCCATAACCAATAACCTTGCCCTCTTCCATCATAGCGAAAGACTTAAACCTTTCAAGGCCTGTAAAGGCAAGTTTTTCAAACTCTTCCGTCTTCAAAGGTTCCACAGAAAATGTTGCTGTTGAATGAGCGATATAATAATTATATATTTCTAAAGCCTGGTCTACATGTTCTTTTTCAAAAGGAATTATGTGCATTTTTCTCTCTCCTTGTTTCTAATGATTTCTAGCTGCCTTAATCATGGATTGCAAATTCGAGACATCTGTCTCAACATCAGGTACAACACCTTTTTCATGTATATTAACGTCCTGTATGGTCCAGTAGGCATTCACTACAAAAACCCCAAATCCATGGGTCATATTCACATTTCCAACCTGACCGACACCCTTGCCATAAGTGGTCTGACCTACAACCAGGGTATTGTCTCGCAGAAGCTGCAAACCAAGAGCAATGAGCTCTGCACTGCTTGCCGTATGGTCATTCACCAGAACAATAATCTCATTAAAATCAAAATAATCGCCGTTACTGTAATAAGAATAAGATTCTTCAATAGGCGAATCCCACTCTCCCAGATATAGATTAGGTAAAAAGTAATCCAGGATATGGTAGGCTGAATCAGCATCTCCACCATAGTTTTCTCTCAAATCAATAATCAGATTCTTGTCCCCACTGTCTTCAATTCGACTTAAGAGTCGATAAATCTCAGTATCCGTTAGTGATGAGAAGAAATCAATATCCAATAGATAGTCAGAGGGATTCAACCAAACACCGGTAACGGACTGGGTCTCCTCCATATCAAACATCATCTCCACTTCATCAGGATAGACCATGTATGAAAATATATCCTGACCGAATATAATTTCTGTAATCCGATCCAGGTCTTTGTTTGAGAAAGAGTCTTCATCCTCATATTCAGCCCGTAGAGCATTCAGTTCTTCCGGGTCTTCCAGATACATATAATGATTTTCTATATAATCAAAAAGCCAGTCTGATGGAGATTTTTCAACCATCTCTTCATAGTATTGCCGCTGGTAATCGACATAATCCTGGGGAAAGCCTCTAAGAACCATTTCCTCAATTACTTTTTCAGCCTGGTCAGCCTCACCATCATACAGGAGAAGGTCAACCAAATCTCCATAAGCAAGTTGATCATCCGGAAATACTTCAATGGACTTTTGTAAGTAGTCTTTTGCCAAATCAAAATCACCAATTTGTATATAGGCATAGGCCAACTCGTAATCCATATTTATATTATCTGTATCTTCTTGAAACCTGCGGATCACTTGAATCAGTTTATCATAATTTTCTTGGGCACCCAAGACATAAATCCATTCGTAGAGGGCATTCTCCCATTGGTCTCCTGTATAATCATAGCCTGAACGACCGTGGACAAGGTCTTCAAGTAAGACGGCTGATTGATTATAATAGAAATTATACCCATACATATAGGCTTCTTCCAATTTCGTATCAAAAGAATCCTCAGTCATAAGGTCATACTTGGAAACGAGATCATATGCCTTTTCGTGTTCCTCATTCATATAATATAAATCTAGTAGATTATACCATATATCCAGGTCAAGACTGCCATCTTCTATAACCTCTTCTGCAACCCTAATCCCTTCCCGGTAATTGCCTGTATAGTAGGCAGCCACAAGAAAATTACTGGTAAGGTCTGGGTATCCTATATAAAAGGACCTTACTTGATTTTCAAGAAGTTGATAGGATTCCTCATACACTTCAAAATAATTTAGGAACTCCGATTGATGTGCTAGAATGATATCCGCTTCTTCCAGTCCATCCAGCCGTTCCAAATAAGCATAGCCTCTTTCCCAGTCGTTATATTCCATAGCAAGAGACCATGCCAAATCATATAGGCCATAGGGGTCATCGGGTACCTTCCTGTGATAGTCACCAAACCATTTGGAAGCCATGCTATAATCACCCAGCTGGTAGTAAGACTCCCCAATGTTGGAATAGACAAAATCATCAGGACCTTCTTTACTCTTGATAGCCTTTTTGTACATGATAATAGCTTGGTCAAATTCATAAAGATTAAAATAAGAGTTGCCTACATTTGTATAAATATAGGTGGACTCATCACCCAGGTCCAAACCTTTTCTTCCATATTCCAGGGCTTCTTCATAATTGCCCAGACCGTTGTTCCCCCAGCAAAGATTATTGTATATAGCCGTTACCATGTCTATATCATTCATATTAACTATTTTTTCAGCATCAAGGAGCACTTCCACAGCTTCCTCATAGCGCTCCTCATCCAGGTAGGACAAGGCTACGAAGTTTAAACTTTCAGCATCCAGATCTTCATATGTATCTGCCTCGTAGTTTTCAATAACCTGATCTCCCTGGTTATTCATATAGTCATCAGCAATCGCCTGACCGTCATCATCTGCCAAATAAACAGCCAGACCATAAAAGCCAGCCTGAACTGCAAGAATTACAATAACGCCAAGAATAACCAGGCGATCACGGACCTTATTCTTCTTATGACGGGCAATTATCCGGTCTTTGACCTCTTGATCTCTTATTTTTTTCTCCTCTTCTGATAGAGGGCTATGATTCATACTATTTTCCATCTGCTTAATAGGTCGATATGTTCGTTGTTCTTTATGATTTTCCATACTCTCATCCTCATCCATGATGCCTAAATCTATATTTTGCTTTTGTTTCGATAAAAGTTCCTTATCAGAATCTATACACCTGAACACTGATTGGCTCGATGATATGTCTTTCTTCCACCTGGTCATCCACATAACCACGACGGTTGAAAATCATGGTTTTATCCTTAACTTCATCACAGGTCACCGATTCCAAACCTGGATTGATGACCAAGGTTAAACCATTATATCCACAGTCATGATCCATAGCTTGTAAATTATACACAATGAGCGGACCGGATTGATGAATTTCACTAAGTTTCTCAATGTCCTCTTTATTGTTTAACCGGAGTTCCTTATATGACTTGCGAAGTTCAATGAGCCCCTTAATATAGTCCACTGTATCCAGGTGCAGGTCCTTCCTGCCCCATCTGAACATATTCACTTCATCAGAAGACTTGTAGGAGTTATGGTCCCCCCCCTTACTTCTGAAGAATTCCTGACCTGCATGTATAAAGGGAATACCCTGGCTTAAAATAACCATGGCAGTAATAAACCGATGCCTTAAAGCTTTGGTCTCATCACTCTCTTCCTTCATGGATAGGCGAAGTTTATCCCAAAGGGTATGATTATCGTGACACTCTACATAGTTCACCGTCTGAGAGGGTTCACTAAAGTAGGACTCTATATAGTTGTTTTCTATAGAAACCGGTAATACAGTTCCCCTTAAGAGATGCATGGCGTCAATAAGTTTGCCTTCATCACCGGTACCAAATCCGCCTTGATTGAACTTGTCTTCCAAGGTGCCACCTTTGATTTTTTCTCTAAATATATCAGAAAAATATCCAATGCCAGGCATTTTATCATGATTCATCATGGTCGCCTTGTCTTCATCTGAGAGGAAGGTTGGCATGTTCCATCCTTCACCATATACCATAGCAGAAGGATCCAGGTCTTTGGTCTGATTGTATATCATGTTCATGGTTGTAATATCCAGAATCCCCATTAAGTCAAATCGAAAGCCATCAAAGCCAAACTCTTCAATCCATATTCTTGTCGAATCCAAAATGAATTTTCTGGTCATGGCTCTCGTCGAATCAAAATCATTCCCGCAAAAAGATCCGTTGGAAATATTCCCTTCTTCATCCTGACGGAAATAATAGCCTGGTACTATCTTCTCAAAGGCCGATTCATCCTTATCATACATATGATTGTAGACAACATCCATGATTACCCCTAGGCCCTTTTCATGCATATGAGCAATGGCCTGCTTGAGTTCAATAATCCTTGCATATGGATCGTTGGTATTTGTTGAGTAAGAACCTTCCGGTACACTGTACTGGACAGGATCATAGCCCCAATTATAACGAGATAAGGGGTTTAACTCATCAACACTGCCAAAGTCATAAACTGGAAGGAGCTGTATATGGGTAACACCCAAGTCAGCCAAGTAATCAATCCCAGACAAATGGCCAGATGTAGTCCTTGCCCCATCCTCTGTAAAAGCTAAAAACTTTCCCTGGTGACGAAGACCGGATTCCTTGTCCATACTAAAATCCCGAACATGAAGCTCATAAATAACTGCATCTGTATAGGATTCCAGTTTCATTAACTGATCTTTACGGCTGTCAATGATGGTCTTTTCCAAATCGATAATTATGGTTCGTTCATGATTAGCTGTTGATGCCCGCGCATAGGGGTCTGTAGCCAGGTTCATCTTGTCACCAAAAAACACTTGGTAAACATAGGATGCCCCTTCATAATCACCGTCCAAAAGGATAGACCATACTCCACGTTCTTCCTTAATCATATCTCGAACTTCTTCTTTTCCTGCTTTTTCAATATGAACCTTAACCTGATCACAGGTTGGGGCCCATACTTTTAAGCTTGTTTGGTCCTTGGAGTAAAGACAACCCAAATCTTTACCTTCATAGGCATAGGCTTCATCAAAAGCCCCTGATCTTACATTTAATTCATTCATCATTTCACTCCTATATTTTATTACCCAATCCCGCTCTGCCTGTTTTGCAGATACTCTAAGATTATAACATAGAAAGGTCCTGACAGGTTCAAAAAAAAGAACCCCGGATTCAGTATCTAATACTGAACCAAAGGTTCTATCTTCAGTCGCTTCACTTATAAGCAAATCTTATAAGTGTGCTTTTAATTTTCCTTCGATTGTAGCTTTAGGAACAGCACCAACGATTGTATCCACAACCTGACCACCTTTGAAAATCAAAAGTGTAGGAATAGACATTACACGGTAGTTTTGAGCTGTTGCCTGGTTAGAATCTACATCAAGTTTAACGATTTTAGCTTGTCCTTCGTACTCGCCTGCCAATTGTTCAACAACCGGTCCGATCATTTTACAAGGTCCACACCAATCTGCATAAAAATCAACTAATACTGGTACATCTGATTGCAATACTTCTGTTGCAAAATTTCCATCTGTTACATATGCTGCCATTATAATTCCTCCTTCAAATATGGGATTTTACCCTTATATTGACATATTTCTCACATACTTTGATAATAGTAAGAATCATTCTTAATATCTCAGTTCGAAATCATTATATTACGTTTTTACAATATAGTCAATACCTAATTTCATATTATCACTCCAAGTCCGTTGAATAAGGTCAAAATATCTGATATGATACTGAGGACATCTACTATTGGAGGTATTTATGTTTTCTACAAAAAAAGGCAATCTATTCGCATTATTTTTCGTCATACATTTTTTAGCAGGTAATCTGGTTTTGGCACTTATACTGGCAAGTTTTCCAGCCATGCCCAGTATCCTTCCCACAATAGGAATGACCCAGATCCTTCTGGTATTCCTGCCCTCAGTCTACTACCGCTTCTTATTTAGAACACCGGTTAAATCAACTTTTAGACTTTATAAAACCAATCCTTTGAATTTTCTCTTAAGCGGTCTTTTGGCTTTGACTTCAATTCCCTTGGTTATGCTGGTTAATCTAATCAGTCAGTTTATGTTCAAACCTGCACTGGATGAAACACTTGCCAACATAGGCAGCGAAAATTATCTCTTGGCCATATTGGTTATCGCTGTTTTTCCAGGTGTCTTTGAAGAACTGATATCCAGAGGGATTATCTTGTCCCATTACAGGAACCACAAAGTGCTGGTAACCTCTGTGATCAGCGGTTTCTTCTTCGGCATGATGCATATGAATATGAATCAGTTCATGTATGCTTTTGTCATTGGTTTCCTGCTCAGTATTGTGGTTCATATTACAGGTTCCGTTTTCACTTCCATGCTCATGCACTTTATCATTAACGGAACCAACCTGTCCTTGGCATTTGTGGCTTCCAGTGATATTTTTGCCTCTTTACCGGGTTATGAAGAGCAAGAGGTCATGATGGAGCAGTTGGACCATTCCCAGCTCTTACTTCAGTCATTAGGGGTCGTTATCGTCTTATTCCTTGTATCCCTACCCTTTTTCCTAGGTATACTTTTTGCCATGGTCATGGTGAACAACAAATGGGATTTACTAAAATCCAACGCCAAATCCTCTGATTTCTTTGCCAGAGAAAAAATCCTTACAGATGAAGAGGTCCTTGAACTGGGCATTCCTGTTGACACAAAGCCAAGGGAAAGGATATTTACTATTCCCTTGATACTGACAACCTTGATTTTCATAGCTGTTGCAGTCCTAACCGAAATTTTACCTAGTCTATAGTTTGTTTAAGCAAAACAATGAGCTCCGGGTCATACCTTGATCCGGAGTATTTTATGAGTTCTTCAAGGGCCTCTTCCTTAGTCAAGGCCTTCCTGTACGGTGCATCAATAAGCATTGCCTCAAAAGCATCTGCCAAACTAAGCGCCCTTACCATAAGCGGAATTTCATCCCCTTTCAAGCCTCTAGGATATCCTGTTCCATCCATATACTCATGATGATTTAAGGCGTATTCAGCGATTTCGCCGTATTTATTGACCGATTTTAGGATATGATAGCCAATCTCCGGATGTTTTTTTACCTCATCATACTCGGTATAACTGAGGGTTCCTTTTTTCTCCAGTAAGGAATGACTGACTCCAATTTTCCCAATATCGTATAAGTGACCCACCAGTTCAACTTGCTTGATTTCATCCTCTTTAAGCCCCATCACTCTGGCTATGGCTCCCATCCGCCTGCTGACAGCTTCCGAATGCACCTTTTCTCTTGGATTGCTTTCATATAGGGTTCTAAGGATGATCTCAATGGTCTCATTCCGCATTCTTTGGCTTTCAGTCAATTTCTTGCGGTACATGTCTTCTTCTGCCTCAGCAAATATATTACTCATAGATGTGCCGTCATTCGTTTTAGTTGCCAAACCAATAGACACCGATAAAATAATCTCTTTAATCTTGCTCTGACTGACTTTTGCGTAGATTCGGTTCATAATATTCGCTGCACTCTTCTTATTGGTATCCGGAAGTAAGACAACAAATTCATCACCGCCAATACGTCCAATAATATCCTCTTCACGACATACCTCTTTAAGGACATGAGCTACTGTCTTTAAGAGTTGATCACCCATTTGGTGTCCAAAAGCGTCATTGGTGAGCTTCAATCCATTAACATCCACCATCAGGAGAGAAATGGGATAGTGTCTGTTATTATCTAGCCTTGAAAGCTCCTCTTCGAAGAAATGCCGGTTATAGAGTCCGGTTAATTGATCATGATAGCTAAGGAAAGTGATTTTTTCCAGGTTCTCCACTTTTTCACTGGCATCCCTAAACACGACGACCATACCAAGTGCGTACTCGTATCCATCAATAATCGGCGCAGCATTAAGCTCTACAGGTTTTCTAACGCCATGGGCATCCACCAAAAGATAGCCGTTTGTCAGGTCAACTTTTGCCTTACCCATAATAACATCATTAATATTACAGACATAATCCTTTTCTGTTCTTTGTTCCATAATATGAACAACGTCACAAAACTTCTGCCCTATGGCCCTCTCAATCTGCCATCCTGTCACCTCTGAGGCCACTTTGTTCATCATCTCAATGGTGCCTTCCCTATCTGTTGTTATAACCGCATCCCCCAATGAATACAGGGTAGTCTTAAGAAGAGCCCTCTCCTTCTCAATAGCCTGTCTTGCTAAGGTTTGTTCTGTCACATCACTAAAAACGATAAAAAACTTTCTCTGCTCATGACTGTAAATGGTCACATTTAAATACTTACCCAGTCTGGGATAGTACTCCTCAATGGTTTTAAGACCGCCTTGGCTGGCTATTTTTCCACAAATCTCAATCCAGGTTGTCTCAATATCTGGAAGAATTTCCCGGATCGACTTACCAATAATAGCTTCTTTTCTGACACCGGCAATTCTTTCAAAGGCCTCATTAACCTCTAAGAAATTGTAATCGATTCCATTCCCTTCCTCATCAACCACCATTTCGTGGTAGGCAACTCCATCATTCATATTGGAAAAAAGAGCATCATAGCGCATACTTAAATCTTTATAATAACGACGTAAATTATTAACCTTCAAAAGAAAAATATTTATTGATACCAGAAAGAGACCAATTAAGAAAAGAACGATCACCCTGTTCTTGGCTGCTCTCTCCTCAGCCTCAACCTTAGCTGTAATATCATGAATAATCGACAAAAGACGGGTCTTGCCGCCGATTGATATTGGAGATGTATAGACCTCAACATCCCGAACTGATCCATCGGCTAAACGGTGCTTAAAGGTAAAAAATTTTCTTTCTTCCTTCACCGCTTGATCCATCTCAATTCTTACTTCTTCGTCAGAAAGGAGATTGATATTACTAACAGGCATACCTACCAATTCATCATAAGTATACCCATAAAAATCAAGAGCCGCACCATTTGCATCCTTAATCCTGCCATCCTCAGGATCAATAATAAGCATAACAGTAGAATGATCATTGATGTCAATCATCATATCCGACTCCTGGCCATAGGCTATGTAGTTAAATAAAAATACGAAAACAAGGAAAAAACCTGCTGTCATCCTCATCCTATCACTCTCCACTCAAAGAAAGCCATCTTCTATGGATCCCCATCCATCAAACCTAATACTATTGTACCACAACCGCCCACCAAATACATCCAACTTTCTACTTATCAGAAGACTTCATGTAATAATAAAAAGCCGTCCCCATAAGGGAACGGCCCATAAACTCTGATTATAAACCAAGCTCTGCAGCTTTATCCATTAAATCTTTCTCAAGTCTTTCCAAAGTCTCTAAAGGATCGTCTCCACCCATACAAGCTTCTACAGCCTGGTTGATAATGGGATACATACCTGAGATTTCCACTTGTGCCTGCCAGTCAGCTACAGCCGCTGCTGGAGTGTTGGCAATCTCTGCCTGGAACACTTCGTATGCAGCTTGGAAATCACCATAATCAGGTGTTGCAGCTAAACGAGGTGAAAGGAATGGAACTCCACCGGTAAACTTGTCGTGGTTTTCACCTTTAGCCATGTACTCAATAAATTGAAGAGCCTCTTCTTCCTGACCTGATTCACTGACAGCACATAAACCTTTACCACCAAGTATAGTTGCCTGAGTTGAACCATCACCTGTAGGCATTGGTACAACACCCCAGTTGAAACCGAGTTCCTGGTAAGCAGCTACAAACCAGTTGCCGGACATATGGAAACCATATTGGCCAGTTTGGAAAAGCTCATTAGGCTTTGCAGCACCTGCCCACACTGCAGGATCAAGCATGCCGTTGGTATTCATTCTTTGAAGGGTTGTCAGGGCATCAACTGCCGCCTGATCAGTCAAGGCTGAATCTGTATAAGGTGTATTCCAGATTTTGCCTCCAAACTGGTATACCATAGGGAAGAAGCGGTGGGCTTTGTTATCAAATACACCTGGGAAGGCTACTCCATCAGCTCCCATTAATTTACCCATTTCGCTTTCAAATTCTGCCCAGGTCCATGTTTGACCAAGACCTGGGTAATTAACTCCGTTAGCATCCAGGAGGTCAAGGTTTACAAACAAGCCGTTGGCTGTAACATCCATTGGTAGGACAATAGTCTCTCCGTTGCCGTTGAAGTAAACATTGGTATAGTCTGCTTTATTATAGGCATCATCCAGAGGTAAGAGGAATTCCTTAAACTCAGCTATATGTCCTTCAGTAGCTCTCATAAGTGCTGGAGCCTCACCACCACGGATCATGGTTTTTAACTTGGCTGAATAATCATCATAGGCAAGAACGACTAATTCAATTTCTATTCCAGTCTCTGCTGTAAAGGAATCGATAATGCCCTGCATAACTTCGCCTTCAATACCGTCATTCCACCATAGCATTTGAAGTGGTTCACCTGATGCCATTGGCTTTTCTTCAGTAGTATCTGCCTTTTCTTCTGTTGTTGAGCCGGTTTCAGTTTCATCAGTTTTTGTTTCAGTTGTTGTAGCCTCTTGACCTGATGATTCCTCATCACTTGACCCACATCCTGCAAACAAGGATACTACAAGTACCATAATTAATAACAAACTAATTTTTTTCATTTTGTTCCTCCTCCAATTATTATGATTGATATCTACCGATATAATGTGGACATCATATCAGTTTAGGTGTTTTTAGGAGCACCCGGCTCTATAAGAATTGTGACAAAACCCCATTATCACAATTAATATCCTTAACCTTTCATACCACTGGTTGCTGTTCCTTGAACAAACTGACGTTGGAAGATCAGAAAGATGATCAGCATGGGTATCATGGATATGGCCGACATAGCCAACATGGCATTCCAGTCTACAGCATATTCTCCCGAGAAATTGGATATTGCCAACTGTAAGGTGTACTTATCCGGATCACTGATTGCAATCAAGGGCCAAACATAATCATTCCATCTCCACATAAAAGAGAAGATCCCCAGAGTGGCAATAGCAGGTTTTGCATTGGGAATAATAATACTTGTAAAAATACGCCACTCACCGGCTCCGTCAATACGGGCCGACTGCATCAATTCATCTGGTATTGTAACCAGGAATTGTCTCATAATGAAAATCCCTGTAGGTGTTGCTGCCGGTGGTATAATCAGTGCCCATAAAGAATTGTAGAGCCCTGTCATATTCAGCATATCGAAGATAGGAACCATAATTACTTCTAGGGGCAGCATAATCGTCGACAATATAATAATCATTATAAGATTCATGCCTTTGAACTTAAACTTAGCCAGTGCATAACCCGACATGGTGTTAATCACCACCATAAGGATAGTAGAGGTGATGGCAACAAATGCAGAATTTAGAATATAAAGGCCAAAGTCTCCTTTACCGATTGCGTCTATATAGCTGGCTAATGTCCATTCTTTGGGAAAAAAAGAAACTTCGCCAGAGAAGAGTTGGCCGGATGTCTTAAATGAGTTGAAGATAATATAGAGTACCGGTAATAAAAATATTAATGTAAAGAATATGGCTGCTATGTAGAGAAGGATTTTAAGATTTTTGGATTTATTCATCTTAGTTTACCTCCCTGTTAAGCATGTAATTGACACCTGAGAATATAGTCACAATAGCCAACATCACAACACTCATAGCACTTGCATATCCAACTTCATAGGATTGAAAGGCCGCTTCATATATGTGCTGTACAATAAACCGGGTCGCATCATAGGGGCCACCGCTGGTGAAGGTTACAATCATGGGATAGACCTTAAACACCTGCATGGTTGAAAGGATAATCACCATGAGCGACGTTGGCTTAATCACCGGTAATGTAATCCGAAAAAACTTTTGAAAACTGTTGGCTCCATCAATTTCAGCTGCTTCATAGAGACTATATGGAATACTTAAAAGTCCGCCGATAAAAATAATCATATAATAACCGGCTTTTGACCAGACCATAATAAATACAGCAGCCCACCAGGCAAAGGTTGGATTAGTCAGGGTTTGAATTCTTCCTATGCCAAGAGCTTCCAAAATTGCATTAAAGATACCGAAGGTATCACCAAAAATCCATTGCCACATAACTCCGACTACAATGAAAGAAATCATAACCGGCCAGTAAAAAGTTGCCCTGAAAAAAGCTTTTGCCCGTATTTCCTGAATGATGATCATAGCCAGGGCCAGGGATATGACATATATGAGGGGAATGGTAACTGCCACATACTTAATAGTATTGATCAGTGCTGCTATAAACTTTTCGTCCTCTGTAAACAGCTCAATGTAATTAGCCACACCGATGAATACCGGATCATGCAAGCCATCAAATCTTGTAAAAGAATAGTAAATCCCCATAATCGCCGGTGTAATAATATAAATTGTAAAAATCAATAGATTTGGTGCTAAAAAAAGATAGGGTACACTCTTTTGTCTAAACATGTACATCCTATATGATCCACTTTTCCTTCCCATAATAGCTCCTTTGTCCAGATTTATTTTATAAGCACTTCTAATGCTTAAACCTTTTAATTATTTAAGCCAAAAAAATATTTATAAAACAATATGCCTAAATTTTACTACCCAATCACTCACTTGTCAAGAATATTGACATTATTTTTAATTAAAATTATTAATAAATTAAGCATTATAAAAAATAAACCAGGTATATTCTCGTCATCTTTTGTATATTTTTACCTTTTGTTGATTTAAACATTTAATCAACTATACATTTATGACAAGACACCTGGATTACCCTTTATTTATATTAACTTCTGCCTATATTTATTCAGTAAAATTTTATCTTTATTTCCATACAACTTACCGATTTAGAATATCAGGATAGTTTGTAAATATTCCATCAATCCCTATAGATTGAAAGAGCTCTGCCAGCTTTCTATCATTGACGGTATAGGGAATCACTTGATAACCCTGTTCCTGACACTCCTTGACAAATTCCAAATCGACACTGTCCAAGGAGGGGTTGATAGACTGACAGATAAGTTTTCCATTATCGATATATTCCCAGGCCTTTATCATCCTGGACCCAATAAGAAGACCACAAGCCTTGATTCCCATTTCGTTCAATTCTCTTATATATCCATGATTAAAAGAAGAAAAGAAAACCCTCTCCATAGCCTTATGTTCTACAACAACCTCTACGGCCTTCTCTACCAAAGGAACCGGCATAAAGGCTAGACTTTTAAGCTCTATATTAACTCGAAGCTCAGGAAAAGCCTTAAGAACCTCTGCCAGCAAGGGAATTTTTGCCCCTTTAAAAGCTTGACCAAACCAGGATCCGGCATCAAGTTCTGCTACTTCCTTATAACTTTTCTCACCAACTAAACCGGATCCATTGGTTGTCCGGTCTACCAAATAATCATGGATAACCACCACTTGGCCATCAGCAGTCAACTGGACATCCAGCTCAATGGTCTTTACACCCATATCCCGAGCTTTCTTGAAAGCTTCCATAGTATTTTCCGGAGCATAGCCGGATGCACCTCTGTGCGCAATTATTTCCATACCCTAACCTCCTTGTTTCATTAACTCCATTATAGAATGAATATCTTACCACTTCAATGCATCGACAAAATTTAAGGGAACTTCACTTGATTTGCACCTATTCCTATGCTAAAATCATGTCATTACACATAAAGGAGGGCCTATGTTACCTAAAGACCCAATCATGCTTCTAAGCACTGTTAATATGAAGCTTCGTGATCATCATAAGACCTTGGATGATTTTTGCAAAAGCTATAATATCTCAAGAAGAGATCTGGAAACTACTCTGGCAAAAGTCGATTACTACTACGATCCTGATCACAATCAATTCAAATAAAACAAACCTTTAAATAGAAGCATCACTTAAAAAGGAGTCATTCCAGAGCTTTAGTCTCGGAATCACTCCTTTAGTTTTTTATAGGGTAAAGGTTTACAGATAAATATCCAAAAATCAGACCAATCTGTAACTGGTCTCCGAAATTGAACTAATCGGTAACCGCTCCCCGGTCAGCTGATGTTACCAGACGTGCATATTTATTCAAGACACCGCGCTTATATCGGTATTCAGGTTGCTTCCATCCTGCCTTCCTTTCCGCAAGCTCTTCATCGGACAGAAGGACATCCAGTTGATTCTTTGTTGAATCAATCCTGATTATATCTCCAGACTTAATCAAACCAATAGGCCCACCTACAAAGGCTTCGGGAGCAACATGGCCGATAACAAAACCATGGGATCCACCGGAATACCTGCCGTCTGTCAGCATAGCAATTTTTCCGCCTAAGCCCTTCCCGATAACGATGGCAGAAATTGACAGCATTTCCGGCATACCAGGACCGCCTTTGGGACCCTGATACCTGATGACAACCACATCTCCTTCAACAACCTGGTCATCAAGAATCGCCTGGGTTGCCTCTTCTTCTGAATCATAAACTTTTGCAGGACCCTCCAACTTCTTAACACTTAATCCGGACATCTTGCAAACTGCTCCATCGGGAGCCAGATTTCCTTTAAGTACATATAAGGGTCCTTCCGGCTTAAGGGGCTGATCAAAATCTCGGATAATTTCCTGGTGGATTTTAAGGTCAGGCACGGCCTCTAAATTCTCTGCCAGGGTTTTACCGGTCACTGTCAAACAATCTCCATGAAGCAAGCCTTTGGCCAGAAGAATTTTCATAACGCCGGCCACTCCGCCAACATCGCTTAAGTCCTGCATAACATACTTGCCACTAGGTTTTAAATCTGCCAGGTGGGGAACCTTCTTTCTGATTCTCTCAAAGTCATCGTAGGATAAGTCTACATCCACAGCATGGGCAATTGCTGGCAAATGAAGGAAGGCGTTGGTCGAGCCTCCAAGGGCCATAACCACTGTAATTGCGTTTTCAAAAGCTTTTTTCGTCATAATATCTTTAGGTTTTAATCCTAATTCCATAATACGAATCAACTGCTCACCGGCCATTTGACTTTCCGTTTTTTTACCACTTGAAACAGCAGAGGTTGATGCATTGTTGGGTAGAGCCATACCCATAGCCTCAATGGCAGAAGCCATTGTGTTGGCTGTGTACATACCTCCACAGGAACCGGGACCGGGACAGGCTTTACACTCAATATCATGGAGCTCTTCCTCCCCAATTTCCCCTTTATTAAACTTACCCACTGCCTCGAAGGCAGAAACGATATCAATATCCTGATCATTACGTTTTCCAGGCTGTATGGTACCTCCATAGACAAAAATAGCCGGTAAATTCATCCGGCCAATGGCAATCATACAACCGGGCATATTCTTATCACAGCCACCGATGGCAACCAATCCGTCAAGCCGCTCAGCACCGACAACGGTTTCAATGGAGTCAGCGATTATTTCACGGCTGGGAAGGGAAAACCGCATGCCTTCATGTCCCATAGCAATACCGTCTGACACGGTAATTGTATTAAAGATAAGAGGTGCACCACCTGCCAATTTTATACCTTCTTTGGCTTCAAGGGCCAATTGATCAATATGCATATTACAGGGAGTTACTTCCGACCAGGTAGATGCCACACCTACCATAGGCTTTTTAAAGTCTTCATCCTTAAAGCCTACAGCTCTAAGCATGGCCCTGTTAGGCGTCCGGTTAACTCCTTCGCTAATATCTTTACTTTTATTTCTAAGGTCTTTGTAAGCTCCTTTATTTGTCTCATGTGAACAACAGTTATTTTCATGACATGCCATCCAATCACTCCTTTCCTGACTCATTCTACTGAGTATTTAATTATTCTGAATTAGGGTCAATTGATTTCCATATACAATTATACCTTAGTCTACTTTAGATTTGTATACCATTATGGCTCAAATGATAATGATTGTCAATTAAAAAAGGGTATAAAAAAACAGCTCCAGGTCCATAATCTTTCAATCGAGCCTTGAGCTGCTGATTTTTCTTGGATTTTCTGTTATAGACTTTATCACTTTTGTGATATCCGGTTCCACTTTTTACAACACCTTCGTGTCTGCTTAACTTACCTTTTCGCTTCATCATCAGTTCTTTACCTGAGATGGTAGCTACTTTTTGCTTTTTAGCCATTTTAAACCTTCTTTCAATGATCATACTTGTTTCATCACCATTGTATATCCGGTTCTATAGTCTGTCAATCATTCTAATGAACTTCTAATCTATCTACTCCCAGGTAACCTTCAGCTTATAAGCCACCAAAAGGTTTATCAAAGACAGGGCTGAAACCATAAAGAAAACATACTGGGGGCCAATGGCTGACCAGATGGCACCAAATATGACGGCAAAAGTAATTGACATAATATGGTCCATGCTGATTCCCAAAGATAAGGTTGGGGTTATATCTTCCGGGGCAATGGCAATTTTCTTTAGGTAGACGGTTCTGATCAAGCCCATCTGGGAGGACATCTTGTCAATGATAAAAAGTACATAAGCAAGGGCTACCGGCCACCCACTGGTACCAAGGGCTCCTGTTACATATCCAACACACAGCATACCATAGGCAAAATAGACAGCTACAAAGGAAATGGCATCGGCATAAAGCATTTTCTTCACACCAAACCGGTCTACCCATCTGCCCAAGGCGGGTATAAAAAAGACGCCAACAAAGAGTCCAACCATAACCAAGGCTGCTATGGTATCCGTTCCCTTGCCAAGAAGCTCAATTAGAACCCAGGGTCCGTAGACCATCATCATCTGTTTTTGAACACCATACATAACGACCAGTATATAGTAAAACTTATACTCTTTTCTAAAGACAAATTTGGTCTTCTTGGGATGATTGCCTTCGATGTGCATGGCTTGATTCAAATACACAAAAAGAAAGAAGATCACAAGAAAAAGGACACCAGCTATAAGGAAGGGAATTTTTATATTTCTCTCAAAAGAAAATACGTCAAAATAAAAACCTGCAAAAACCACTCCTGCACCCAACATTTCCATCCCGGTAAAAAGCCCTTTGTATTGGCCCATCCGCCGTCCGACTTTTTCCGGTTCAGCAAGAGCTATACCGATGGAGTCCTGCATAGGAAAGAAGAGGTGCATCCCTGCTGAATTGATAAAGATAAAAATCATCATAACAGAGAAACTGGGTGTTACCAATCCAAGAACAGCTATTCCAATAAAACTCAGAATCTGAGCGAACATGGAAATTCTGATATCCGAGAACATAGCCAAGGCAGCTACAATTAGGATCAAAAGAAAGCCTGGCGCCTCTCTGGGTATTTCCAAGAGCCCTCTTTGAAAGGCATTTATATGGTAGGCATCCTTAAAAAAGTTTTGAATGATATCATTGGTCATGGCAAGAGCCACCGCTGTTAAACCAATGATAATAAAATATAGTTTCATGGCCCGTTTCATCATCTATCTCCTCACTCGTGTCATTGGATCTTTGCCCCTGTAATTTATAATCAACGCCTACAGGAAACCGCTCACAAAATCTCATACCATTGTATCACATTATGGTCTAAGTTAGGGAGAAATTTCTACATGAAGAGTCAAAAGTTCCTTCCTCAGTCTGTACTTTCCTCAAAAAAAATCCCCTCCCGGAAGATTGGATGCCAACCTTGCCAGCAGGGGTATGATTGTCCCGAGAAATGCCTTTATTTCCCTGGGGGTAATATAATGACAATCAAAGGAGGTTTATGATAATCATCATAGCCAAATGATTACATTTAATATTAGTAATCCGAAATAAGTATTTCGATAGTGTCACCTAGTTGCTCCAGCTCTTGGTCACTTATTCTCAGACTCTCTATCTTCATAAAGCTATCGAACTGACCTTTGTAAGGCTTTCCATTAAGAGAGAATTCTCGTCCAGCTCCCTCTTCTCCAGCCATCTTCCCTGCTGAATCCGTCTTATGGGTAATCTTTATCCTTTTACCCATATACCCAATTTCCATTGTCTGTTCCTTAAATGGTTGATAAGCTGGCGGCTGAATAACCACCCCGTCTATCTGTGGTTCAAATCCAAAGACGAATCGAATCATGGTCTTCAAAAGGACATTGGAGGATCCGGTCTGCCAGTCCTGCATAGATTCACCGTCAATACCAAATTCTTCATTGAGACCATAGGAATTTGGCAGTACATAGGGTGATACAGATACTTTTTCGTGGGTAAAGGGAAGAAGTCGAATGAGCTCATCCCAAGCCTTCCGGCTTTCTCCCATGGCAAAGAGGGCCATAACTCCAAACATAGATGCATGGATATAGGTAGCTCCATTTTCCGCCGTACCTTTTGGCAGGTTAGGTATACGCCCTACCCCTTCCGTCCCTTTTTCAAAATAAGGTTCAAAAGTTTTGAGGCCGTACTTGGATTCAAGACGTTTGAATCCATCCAAAATCATTTGTCTGTGATCGACAAACTTAGGATCTTCCTTGTGCAGTCCTGAAAGGACCCAAAAAGCATTAGAGGTAAGGCCATCTCTAGCCAGGCCATCAGGATCTTTTCTGGAGCCTACCAAATAAGATTTCTTATCCCCCCATCCATGAACAATTCGGTCTTCATCAATAGCATGTTCCATTAATCCATGGAATATTTCTTGACGAACCCTTTCATATTCATGAATCAAAGCTTCCTTATCCTTCAAATTAACTTGGTCTAAGGATAAAACTTCTATCATCTCCGAAAGATTCTGGTAGACCTGTAAGGTAGCCATAACGGATACGCCGGTTCCATATTCCTTATTTGGATCTTTACTCTTTCCAAGGCCATCCAAGGCATCATTCCAGTCACCATATAAAGCACAGACACATTTGGTCTTGTCATGGTCCCTATTGGTAATCAGGTATTTCATCATAACCACCATGTGGTCAATCACCTTGTTCTTAAGGGTAGACTTCTCTGCTATATGGCGATGTTCATCAAGAAACTCGTAATATCCACATTCTTCATTAAGGAAGTCAAAATCCTTTGTCAATCGCAAATAGTTGGCAATAGTTGAGATTACCCAAACCCCTTGGTCAATAAAGGGTCTAAGATCCATAGCCGGCCTTGCACCTTCTGATACAGGAAGGGAATATTGCCTTGGCAACTGTCCTGACGGGTTTGTAAAGGACAGAGCCTCCAACATTTTCGCCTTTGCCTTTTCAGGTTCATAGACCATATAGGCTTCAAGGGCTTGGAAAATATCTCGGATTCCTATTAAAGAAAAATGGGACAACTGAATAAATCCCTTGATTTCTGAACAAAAAGCCACCTGCTTTTTCAAGTGAGTCATAAATGGATCCATAACCCTGTCATCCAAATCCTTACCCTCTGTAAATTTAAAATCCAAGGGCTTGGCATAAGGTGACCCTAAGGGGCTTTCTACGCCTTCCTCTGCTGCAAAAGCGCTCCAGTCTATGGATTTATACCTATAAGCATCGATTTGATCTTCTTCCAGTGTATAGGATACTTCAACAAGATAAGTCAGACTTTCCTGGCACTTGAGGCGAAGGAGGTCACCACAAATCCCCGTTTCAGTAAAAGATGTCGACAGGTGATTACCGGATAGACTTAACTCATTAAGAACTTTAGCTGTATGAAGACTGGATCTGGAACCTCCTACATATTCATATCTGGAAGTGGTTTGGCTCATTTCAAGAATATTTTCATCTTGATCAGAAACTTTTACACCGTCAATCAAAAGGCCATATTTAACCACACCATAATTGGTGGACATAATTCCCCTGTCCTTTTCCTCATAGGTCTCAATTTCAAACTGACGGTTTTCCTGATCATAAGACACCTGTCTAAACCACCTGTCCGTCGAGTTCTCCATAAGGGCATTCTTAAGAAAAGGATTCAAATAGGAAGTCAGGAAAATCTCTTTCTTTTGATCGGTTTTATTAATCACCTTAAGTTCAAAACAGATATTCTTTCCATTGACAAAAGCTTTCAATCCGGTTATGAGGGACTTGGTTTCTGATATATAAATCGTTGAATCCGGTCTGATAACCGTAAAGCGAACAAGATCATCCGGTTCACTGGAAAGAACCGGTACAGACAAGCATGAAAATCTGTCCTCTTCATCACCAGCAAAAAAAGCGATCTTAGGTTCTCCCCCTTCGGTCGCCCTAAGAAAAGGAGAAAACAAACCTTCATTACAGTGCATATAGCCGGAACCATAGGTCCAGAAGTTAAATCCATCATCACCATAAGGATAGCGGCAGTCACCAGCGTCACTAGGTGTGGCAAATATCTCATCACCGACTAAAAAACCTCCGGGAACCTGACCTACTTTTTCCAGGTCCTGGCCCATAAGTATTCCTTTGTATTGTTCAACATAGTTTTGTAACGTTTTGGTATTCATCCTAAATCTCCAAATATTTCAATTCTTTTGCAGGATTATGTTCAAAAGCTTTATGACCAAAGACATGGTCACAAACAGCTTCAAAAATACTTTCTGTCATACCGCCAGTAATAATAACCACATCACAGTAGTCTTTAAGAATCTTTGCATCCATCGGCGATCTAGAAGCCACACCGATAATCGTCTTAGTCGGACAGTACTTACGGATTTCCTTTAATACTTCAATCTGTCTGTCAAACTTATAGGCATTAACCGTAGAAAAGAGAATCACATCTGAAATAATACCTACATCTGCAAGACTGATAATCTCTTCATCTGTTGGATGCCAAGGCATAATGGCCTCTTTGGTATTTGCATGGCCCATCATCTTGTTAATAGTAGTCTTCCAGGAAATATCATAAAGGTTAGTAGCATCTGACATAACAAGTCTTGCTGGATTGCCAAATACAACTCCCAACTTTTTATTGGTCAAGTCTACAGGAAATTGTTCCTGACTTCCTTTATAGAGAATAATTCCCTTGTCAGCGATTTCTTTAGACAAGTAATCACCAGTTGCTTTATCTGGAGCCGGAGTTTCCTCTTTTCGACTAAAGATTCTTTCCTTTTCTTTCAAAATTCGAAGACAGGCATCATCAATTCTCTCCATGGGAATCTGACCGGTTTCGACTTCTTCAGCCACATAATCCACAAACCAGTCATCAGCGCAGGTTGAGATAATAAGATCAGCACCTGCTTTAATGGCCAACTTAATCGGTTCTTTTTGTCCATATTCATTAAGGATTGCTTTCATCACCAGGTCATCGGTTACAATCAGCCCTTCAAATCCCAACTCTTCACGTAAAAGTTCAGTCGTCTTAGGTGACAAAGATGCAGGTAAACTTGGATCAATTGCGTCAAAGATACCGTGGTGGGTCATAATACAGGATAATCCACCGGCAATAGCCTGTTTAAAAGGATGTATTTCAACCTGGTCCAGTCGCTCTCTGTCATAGGGACTTCTATCCACCTGGAAATGGGTATCCACTTCAGTTATCCGCATACCGGGAAAATGCTTGCCACAGGCCATAAGACCGGCTTCTTCCATTCCCTTGATAAAGGACTCACCCATATCTGCAACCACTTGAGGCTTGGCGGAAAAACGACGGTTATCCACAAGAGGAACCCCTTTAAGTCCATCATAGTCCACATCAAGAACAGGTGCATAACACAGGTTTATACCACCGTACTGCAGCTCACCTGCCACATGTTTTCCCTGCTCATAAGCCAAAATCTTATCATTGGCAAAACCTAGGGTCATATTTCCCGGGAAAATTGTGGTTTCATTAAATATAGCTGTTAACTGTCCCCCTTCTTGATCGATGGTCATAAGAAAGGGAAGATTATACTTGTTTTCAGATGCATAGCCTTGAATCTTTTTTGTCATGGCTCTTAACTGACTAAGGTTTCTCACATTATTACCGGAAAAGAATATAAATCCGCCTAATTGGTTCTTCTTATTCATTTCCTTAAACTTATCAGGGATATCTTCATATCCCTGATAATATTGGAGAAACATTTGTCCGATTTTTTCTTTTAAAGTCATTTGCTTAAAAACTTCTATGGCATTAAACATGTTAAACTCCTATATACCTAAAAATTCTTTCATTTCACTAATGAGTTCCTGGGCCTTAACTTCCGATTCATGTTCTGCAAAGATTCTAATCAAAGGCTCCGTTCCTGAGAATCTGGCAATTAGCCAGGCGCCACTTTCAAAGAACACCTTAACTCCATCCATATAGGAGACTTTACTGACAGGTTCATTAAAAGTCGGTACCTGTTTCTCTTCATATAACAAATGCAGCAAGGAGGCTTTTTCACTTGGATGAAATTCCAGGTTGGCTTCCAGCATTTCAAATTTGCCGTAAGTTTCTTCTATTTCCTCCAGCATTTTTGCCAGTCTCTTACCGGTGACAGAAATCATTTCCACCAGCAAACCTGCTGCAAAAATACCGTCTTTACCTTTAACATGACCTTTGACTGTAAGTCCACCGCTGGATTCTCCACCAATAATAGCCTGGGTTTCCTCCATTTTGGAGGATACATGTTTAAATCCAACAGGTACTTCATAACAGGTTTGACCATGAGCTTCGGCTATAGCATCAAGAAGATGGGTTGTTGCCAGGTTTCTGACAACTCCGCCTTTCCACCCCTTATATTTCAATAGGTAATAATACAAGAGGGCCATGATCTTGTTTGGATGAATAAAGTCACCGTTTTCATCGATAATACCAAGTCTATCTGCATCTCCGTCTGTTCCAATCCCCAAATCATATCCTTTTTCAACGACAAAATCACTTAATCTTGTTAAAGTCTGAGCACTTGGTGAAGGCAGACGACCACCAAACATAGTATCATGTCTGTCATGTATAACATCCACTTCACATCTGGCACTCATTAAAATAGTTTGAAGGGATGTCTTGGACACGCCGAACATAGGGTCCAAAAGAATCTTTAAATCTTTTTCGCGAATTGACTGAACATCCAGCATGGAAAGGATGGTGTCAATATACTCGTTGAAAGGATTAATGACTGTGATTAATCCTTGTTCAAGGGCCTCTTCATAACCAATGGTTTCAATAGACTCTGGGTCAAAGGCATTGGCTTTTTCCTGAATCCTATCGGTTACTTCCACCGATGAGTCTCTTCCGTCTTTCATAAAGACTTTTATACCATTATAGGAAGCAGGGTTATGACTGGCAGTTACAGCCATACCATAATCTGTATCATATTTTTTTACGCCGAACATAATAATCGGTGTAGGTGCCTCCCTATCAATCAACATAACCTTGATTCCATTGCCAGCAAAAACCTCTGCCAGCCATCTGGCTGAAGTTCTGGACAGGAATCGTCGATCATAGCCAAGAACAATACCACCCTCTGCTACATTTTCTTCTACCATGATGTCACAAAGGGCTTTTGCCACTTTGATGATGTTGGACTTTACAAATTCATCGCCAATAATGGCTCTCCAGCCACCTGTTCCGAACTGAATCATCTGGCTCTCCTTTTTCTTTACTGTATTTAACATATGACTGTCCTTTCTACTCCTGAAGAATTAATTCTCATGAATTAACCTTTAACAGCTCCTGAAGTCATACCTTCAATAATAAAGCGTTGCGCAAAGATATAAACAATCAGAACCGGTACAACGATAATGGCAATGGCTGCTGCCATCAAACCGTAATTGATACCATATTGACTAGAGATATCTGTTAAAAGTACGTTAATTGGCATCTTGTCTCTTGTTCTAAGAATAATAAGTGATGAAAAGAGGTCATTATAGGACCATAAAAAGACAAAAACCGCTGAAGCTGCCAGTGAGGGCTTCGTAATGGGTACAATCACCTTTGAGAAAACCTGGAAAGGAGTACATCCTTCCATAAAAGCTGCTTCTTCCATTTCAATAGGAATCGTTGTCATGTATGAGGTCAATACAGAAATCGTAAAGGCCAGATTACCTGCAATCTGAGGTAAAATTAGTCCTAAATAATTGTTGAACAGGTTCATCTTAAGCAGGATTTCAAATACCGGTACTATGGTTGCAAAGACTGGAATCATTAAAGATGAGATGATTAAGGCTTGAATCACCGTCTTACCTGGGAATCTGAATCTTGCCATAATATAGGATGCCATAGAACCGATAATCAGAACCATCACCACAACGGTTACAGAAATGATCAAGGAGTTCATATATCCCCGAAGGATATTGTTTTCAAAAGCATCTAAATAGTTATCTAAGAATAAACTTGCCGGCATGGCAAAGGAGCTTTCAATAATTTCCTGTGTTCCTTTAAAAGAGTTTTGGATAACCCAGAGTAAAGGATAGATTGTTGTCACTGCCCACAAAGATAAAAAGGTGTAGGTAACGACTTTAGATGGTGTAATTTTTTTCATCTTCCTTCCTCCTAATAAGTAAAGTCTTCTTTTTTGAATACTCGATTAACAATAAAGGACACAATCAAACCGATGGCAACAATGAGGACTGATATTGCAGCACCATAGCCAAAGGCTTCATCAATGAATGTTTTCTGGTACATGTAAAGACCAAGGACCTGTGATGAATTCAGTGGTCCACCGTTGGTAATGACAAGGACAAGGTCGAATACTTTTAAAGTACCGGTGACTGCAAGAACCAAACAGGTGATCAGGACATTTCGAATCAATGGAATGGTAATATAGTAAAGATTCTTGATTCCTGTTACACCATCAATAAGTGCTGATTCATAGAGGGATTTAGGTATTTGTTTAATTGCAGTTAGTAACAAAACAAAATAGAAACCGATATACTGCCATATGGTTGGGATGGCAACGATCTTCAAGGCACTTTCAACGGTTTTCCATATTTTTGCTTCACCACCAAAAGATATAATCAGGTTATTAAGAAGCCCACCGTCATACGCATAAAAAAGATTGAACATCATACCAATGGCTGTGGCTGAAATAACGATTGGGAAAAAGTAGACCGTTTGGAAAAACTTTCCAGCTTTTGTAATGCTGTTAACCATGACTGCCAAAATCAGTGCAATACCGATTTCGAAAACTACGACATATACCATTAGCTCAAAAGTATTCTTAATCGCTGAATGAATGGTTCTGTCATCAAGCATCCTTCTGTAGTTATCCAGTCCAATAAAAGTTGAATTCATATATCCATCAGATTCGTAGAAACTTTTTATGATATTCATGACAAAAGGATAGAAAAGGAACACGGTCATAAAGGCAAGAGCTGGAAGTAAAAAGAGAGCTATAGTTTTTTTATTTTCATAGAATTTCATTATATTACCTCCAAGTTATTCTATTTCTGGGCAAAACAATAGCAGCATAGACTTTTGGTCCATTCTATGCTGCTATTAAGTTTACTTATTATCTATTTTGGATATTCTTCACTTCTGCAAGTACGTCTTCTGCAGTTCTTTCGCCGTAAGCGATAAATGGTACACCTTCTTTAACGATGTAGTTAAATGCTTCAGGAGTCAATCTTGAGTCGATTGGCATAGTAAGCGCTGAAGCTGATGCAGCCATCTTGTGCCCGTCAAGTGCTACTTGTGGAAGACCTTCAACTGTTACGATTGCTGATGGAGTACCACCGTTAGCAGTCGCAAGTTCTTTAATGGATTCTGCTGAAGTCAAGTAAGCTACAAGGTCAACAACTGCTTGTTGCTTGGAAGCATCTTCAAATGAGCTTCTTGAGATATAGTATCCACTTGAATAACCAGCTACGATTGAGCTTGGATCTTTCGCTCCACCTGGTGCAGTTGGCATAGGAAGTACTGTCATCTTAGCTTTAAGTTCATCATCACATCCACCGATAAACCATGAACCTTCTAAGATCATACCAGCTTTTCCTTGGCGGAAAAGGTTTTGTGAAGCTTCAATTTCCATTGAAAGAGCATCTGCTGAAAATGCGTTCATGTCATAAAGGTCTTTAATGTTGTTAAGACCAGCTACCCAGCTTGCAGGAACATCGCCGTCAAGAACGTTTTGGTGACCTTCAACGCCAGCTTCTGAAAGGATGAAGTGCTCGATAAGGTAGTGTGATTGAGCGATAGGTCCTGCGAAAGGAGTTACGCCATTTTCGTTGAATACTTCAACAGCTTTAAGGAGGTTATCCCAGTTAGTAGGTAATTCAAGACCGAATTGGTCAAATAATTCTTTGTTTACAAATAAACCTTCATAGAAACCAGTCATAGGAAGTGCATAAACTTTTCCGTCTGCTTCTCTTACAGAGTCAAGGATACCTTTAGAGATATCAGCACCAACCTCTGGATAAGTTTCCCATACTTCTTCGTAAGGAACAACGCCACCGGCTTCAACAATACCTTGAACGTCTGCACCTGTGTAGAAGAAAGTTACGTCTGCTTCGTTGCCTGTTGAGAAGTCAGTTTTAACAGCTGTTCTGAACTCATCACCAACTGAAGTCATGGACTCGTTTACGATAGTTACGTTTGGATTAGCTGTCATGAAATCTGCTAATTGTTGTTCAAAAGCTTCTGTTGATGGGTCAGTACCACCGAACATTGTTACGATACGAAGTTCGATTTCTTCAGCCTGAGCTGTTTCTTCTGTACCAGCATCCTCTGTCTTAGCTTCATCTTTTGTTTCTTCTGATGAACTTGATGAACTGGTTGAAGTGCTTTCAGTTCCCTCTTCTTCTTTACCACATCCCACAAAAACAGAAGTGATCATCGCTACAGTTAAAACAAGTACTAATAGTTTTTTCATTTTGTTTCCTCCCTTAAAATATTAAGTAACAACTACTGTAGCTATATATTAGCATCCCATTGGACAAGTTATAAGAAGTCTATCTTGTCCTTTATTGTTCATTCTTGTTGTTTTGTACAATTTTGGCCATGCAAAAGTCATTTCTTAGGCAAAATAGGACAATCTTAATATTTTTCGTTACGATATTGGTTTGGCGTCATGCCTGTATGCTTTTTAAATGTCTTAGTAAAATACGGGGTATCCTGGTAACCAACCATCTCACAAATCTCATAGACCTTATATGTCGTTTCAGTCAATAAGACCTTGGCCTCCTGAATCCTGATTTCATTGAGGAGCTGAACAAAGGAGTTGTCCATTTCCTGCTTCAGAACCTTACAGAGATACCAGGTTGAGATAAATAATTGGTCTGCTACCGTCTGAAGATCCAGTTTTTTATCATAGTTGGCTTTCATATAATTGACAGCCTGAACAGCCAGGAACTTTATCTTGTGTTCACCTGAGCTGGTATCGTCCGTTGAATCGTAGCCTGAATTGCTGTCCAATATTTCTGAGAATTCCCGGTCTTGGTCTATGTCAGCAACCGGGGAGCTGACACTAAGGTTTAATTTCTCCCTCAATCGCTCAATATCTTCCAATTTGGAGTATTCTTCATCCAAGATCATCATAGCCTCAAGCACTGCCTCTTTTATATCCTCAATATTCGTAGGCTTCAAAAGGTATTTTATAACCCCAAGGTTGATGGCTTTCTGGGCATATTCAAAATCCCTGTGTCCAGTCAGGATGATGAATTTTATACCTTCGTTGGTCTTTTTGATCCGTTCAATCATACCAAGACCGGATAATTTAGGCATACGAATGTCACTAATTACAATATCCGGTGGGTTGTTTGTTATAAGCTCAAGTCCCTGTTCGCCATTTCTGGCTGTCCCACTGATCTCACAGTTGATATCCTCCCATGGTACCAGGGTCTGAAGTCCTTTTACAATCATCGGCTCATCATCAATAATAAAAATTTTATACTTATTCATTCTAACTCCTTATTCCTGTCATATAGCTTATAGGTTAAGAGGTATTCTCAAAGTTATGGTAGTTCCTGCTCCTTCTTTACTATAGACAAGGATACTCGCTTCCTGCCCATAAATCAACTGCATCCTTCTGGCAACATTCTGTAATCCAACACTTTCTCTGGTACCTTTCAGAAGTCCGGTCTTTTGCTGTTCCAGTTCAATGATTTCCCGTACTCGGGATAATCCATAGGCCGTCATGCCCTTGCCACTGTCTACAATTTCAATAATAAGCCAGTCATTTTCCAAGTGGCTGTTAAGCTCAATAGTCCCTTCCCCAACCGGTTCAATACCATATTTCACCGCATTCTCAAGGAGGGGCTGAATAATAAGTTTGGGTACTTCTATAGAAAGGACCTCTTCACTGATATTGGTTTTATACACCAGCGAGTCGGTATAACGCATCTGCATAAGAAACATATACTGGTCCATATACTTGACTTCTTCACTCATTGGAATCAGCTTCTTCTTGTCCCGGTTGATACTGGCATCCATAAGTTTGGAAAGGGCCTGAATCATCAGGGCAATATCCTGTTGGCCGGCAATTTGGGCTCTCCAGTTAATGGACTCCAGAGTATTATACAAAAAGTGTGGATTGATCTGTTCTTGAAGGGCTGATATTTCAGCATCTTTCCTGGCAAGTTCCTTGATATACACATCATTGACCAGTGTATTGATATTAGCCGTCATATTATTGAAGGCTTCATACATATAACCAAATTCGTCATTTCTAAATTCTTTGATCTGGGTATCAAACTCCCCACCTTCAAACTGTTTCATCTTGCCGATCAGAATATTTACCGGCTTTACAATATTTCCGTAGAGGTAATAGGCCAGTCCAATAAAAAGCGGAACTGCCGCAATATACAAAATTGCAATAAGATCAACAACTTTTCTTGAATCCTGGGTTAGTATTCTGGTAGAAATAATGGTAATAACCGTCAGGTCCAGGGACTTTATTTCATCAGTAATCAAATAATATTCCTCGTCCTTGTATTCCTGAACCAAGACCATAGGTTGACTTTCATAATAGGCATTATCCAGAATAATCTGTTCCCCATTCAGTTTTCCCTGCCTTGCTATAAGCTCCCCTTCTTTTGTATAAAGGTATAGTGATTCATCCAGTTCGTCGTAACCATAAGCAAAAATATCCCTTAAGAAATCAGGGTCGATCCGAAAATACATCATGGCAAGGGGCTCAAAAGTATCCTTATGGAGTACATGTTGAATAAGATAAATATTCAACTCGTCATCCACCCTGGTTTTATAAAAAACAGCTCCTCTGGATTCTTTGGCCACTTTCTCCATTTCAAGATAGGGAATATCCTCTTCGCTGATCAGTCCTGCTTCCCTAGCATAAGTAATATTCTGAACGTTTTCATAAAAGTAAATACCACCCGTATCAAAATTCCTTTTTGAAAATACAATAGTCGAAAGATAGGACCGTATATCTCTTCTCAGATTAAACATATCGATAGAACCGATATCTATATTGGGCTGCTTAACCAGCAAATCATTAAAGTTAGGGTCCTGAAGCATACGCAGGATTGAAGCATTCATATCATCCACATCATCATTAATGGACGCAACCAAACGTTTCATATTGTTTTGAGACGAAGAAACAAACCGCTCTTTTAAAATATTATCGTAGGAAAAAGATGCCATAATAACCATTAGGGCCATAGGAAATACGGATATGATAATGACCAGAATAACCATTCTGGCTTTTATGGATGCTATACCAAATGCTCGACTTTTTTTCATGCTAATCCCTTTGCCTTTTGATTTTTACGACCTTCACAGTTTTCCCTTTTACGTTACCCAGTTCTTTTAAAACCAAATTCCCCTTATGATTCATAATATCCACATAAGTACAGGTATCCCTGACATCGACAATACCGATATCATCACCTTCAATACCTTCAATGCTTGAAATAGCACCGACAATATCCAGTGTCCGGATTTTTTTCTTCTTACCAATGCCTATTCGGATTTTCGTCACATCTCCGGCTACTTGAATCTTTTGTCTCTTTTTCTCAAAATCACCTTTTTTATCAGCTCTTTCCTTCATCAGCTTTCTTGTGTTGGTTCTTGAGTTTGCTATGAAGTCCTCGTAATCCTCACCTGCAAAGGCCTTAATCCCAGTGATCGGCATAGGACAACCAAGAAATTTTTCAATTTCCTTGAGTTCTTTAATTTCACTTGCATCAATAAAGGACAGGGCATGACCTGCTTCATTCTTACGCCCGGTTCGGCCGATTCGATGGGTATAGTTTTCACTAATCAAGGGCAGATAATAATTAATTACCAAATCCAAACTCTCAACGTGAATACCCCTGGCAGCAAGGTCTGTGGCCACTAAGCACATAGCATCCCCATTTTTAAAGGCATCTATGGTCCTTAAACGGTCCCTTTGGTTCATACCACCATGTAGTTTTAAACCACTTATTCCGGCACTCTTAATCTGACCATAAAGATTGTCAACCTCCACTTTCGTGTTACAAAAGATCATACAGGTAAAAGGCTTATACTTTTTAAGAGCAAGCTGTAAAAGCCTGAATTTATCCAGGTCATCACCGAAAATATTGGTCTCATGAATCTCAGGCGGTTCTTCCTCAATCTCAACCCATTTAGGTGCTTTCATCCTCTGATCACATATGGCTTTAATTTCATCCGGCATAGTCGCAGAAAAAAGAAGAGTGGTAATTCCTTCCGGCAGCTGATCAAAACAATACTCTATGTCCTCCAAAAAGCCTCTTCGAAGCAGCTCATCTGCTTCATCCAGAACAAAATACTCTATCTCATCCAGTTTAAGGTCGCCCCTTCGAATAAGGTCTATGACCCTTCCAGGTGTTCCTACAACAATATGTACTCTCTGCTTCAACTGGTTGATCTGCTTTGTTATACTTTGCTTGCCATAGACTACCAAGGACCTAATCTTTTTATACCTGCCGATAGCCCCGATTTCTTCATGAACCTGAACTGCCAATTCTCTTGTTGGTGTTAAGATGAGAGCCTTAGGACTGACAACCTCCACATCTATTTTATCCACAAGGGGTATGGCAAAGGCTGCCGTTTTTCCACTGCCAGTCTTGGCTTTTACAACAAGATCCTCCTTTTTCAGGATTACTTCAATTACCTGAGACTGAACAGGTGTTGGCTCCTTGAACCCCATTAACCCAATAGCCTTATTTACTTCTTCGCTTACAATCGACTTAAAATCCATTATTCCTCCCAGGTTGCATGGTCATTCTTATTTTCCATTTCATTATACTTCAATCTGACATAGGACACAATTCCTATGCTATATGAACAATATTTGAACTTGTTAAACCAGGGTTATCTTTCCATTAAGGGTCTGCAAAAACCATTGATAGCAACCGCGTTTCAGCTTATGATGTGAAATAGGTTATAATTGAGAGAGGTGCGAAAAGTGGATAAATCAATTCTTCAGATCATACACGATGAAGATATATCAACCCTATATCAACCCATAGTTAACCTGATTACAGGCGAGACCATGGGTTATGAGGCATTAAGCAGAGGGCCTGAATGGTCTCAGTTTTTTTCTCCTGTAGCATTAATTGAAGAAGCTGACAAACACGGTCTGACTCATGAGCTGGAATACCTTTTCAGAAAAAAAGCCATCAACAATGTTCATGGACTTAAAGCCAACCAACGTCTTTTTATTAATGTCAATCCTAAAATCATGAATGTAGACCATATCCAAAAGGGCGAAACCCGACGTATGCTGGCTGAAAAAGGTATGAAACCAACCAATGTGGTCCTGGAACTGACTGAAAGGTCTATGATCTCTGATTATGATGCCTTTAATGACATCCTTAATTACTATAAGGAACAGGATTACAAAATTGCTATTGATGATGTAGGAGCAGGTTATTCAGGCCTTCGCACCATTCGTGAAACTCAGCCCCACTTTATAAAAATCGATATGGAGCTTATTCGAAACATTGATCAGGATTCCATTAAGGAGGCTCTCATCAATGCATTTCTCAACTTTTCCATTACAACCAATATCCGTCTTATTGCAGAAGGTATCGAAACGGAAAATGAATTAAGCAAGCTTATCGAAATGGGTGTCCATTATGGTCAGGGCTACTTTCTCCAACGGCCTGGCAAAGACCTGACAGATATCCGTCCAGAAGTTGTTGAGCTTATCAAGTTCAAGAATACTAGCGCCAAGGATATGCACTTATTTAAAGATGCAAAAGACATGATTGGTTCTCTTGTCAATCAATCCTCTTTTGTTGTCAGTCATATATCCTGCGATGATGTTAAAAAGAAATTTGAGTACAGTGACTTTGAAGGACTGACCATTATCGACGAAAAAAACAAACCCCTCGGAATCGTCATGCGGGAAAACCTACTCACGATCTTGTCTTCCAGATATGGTCTCTCCCTCTATGCCAAGAAAAAAATCAGTCACATCATGGATATTGACTTTCTAATGGTAGATTATCACACGACCATCTCCGAAGTCTCCACTAAGGCCATGTCCAGAGATAAATCCAAAATATATGACATTATAGTTGTTACCCGGCATGGAGAGTACTATGGAACCCTTTCCATTAATTCTTTACTCCAACATTTAATTACTCATGAGACTCAGATTGCAAAAGAACTAAACCCATTAACCCGCTTACCTGGCAATATCATCATTAATAGGGTCCTTAACGACTTAATCCTGTACAAGCCCTCATGCGCCGTCGTTTATCTGGATTTTGACTCATTTAAGCCCTACAATGATATCTACGGCTTTGAAAGTGGTGATCAATTCATTAAAACCGTATCTGAAATCATTGTTTCAACGATTAAAAACGACCTTCCCTACAACAGCTTCGTGGGACATATAGGCGGAGATGATTTTATCTTTGTTCTTGAAACCTCCAAGGAAAAGGCTATGGAAATCTGTCAGGATCTAATCCATAAGTTCGAAGAAGTCAAACCACGTTTCTATACCCAGGAAGATTTTCAAAAAGGGTATATTTCTGCTTTTGACCGTGAAGGTATGATGCGAAACCACAAGTTGACCACCTTGTCTGTGTCTGGTATTTACAACAATCTGGCTAGATTTAAAACCGTCGAAGAACTGTCAAAATACATGTCCAGTGTGAAAAAAGAGGCAAAATCAATTGAAGGCAATGCCATCGTCATAACCTGACTTTGACACTGCCTCTATTAGCTCGTATATATTTTTACCATCTTATAATCTAAGATGTCGCTTCATTTCGTAAAACATCGTACCTAAGTGGAAATTCTGCATCGATAAGGAATCCCTCTCCATCTTGAGAGGAAAAGCTGACTTGGCCCTCAACAGATTCCAAGCGGCGTTCCATGGTTGTCAAGCCTCTTCCCTTAACAATATTGGCACATCCAATACCATTATCTTCCATTCTTAACCGAACCCATTCATTTCGACAGGTCAAATCCACCTTGATAGCATTGGCTCTTCCATTAAAGAAAGCATTGTTAATACCTTCCATACAGGTCTTATAAATAATCATTCCATATTCTTCATCAAAATTAATATAATCATCAATAAGTTCCCAATTAAAGTCTATGGAGACTCCAATTCCTTCAACCCTCTTAAAGAGAGATTTAATTGCATTGATCAAGCCAACGTCTTCAATATTGACGGGTGTCAGCTCATCAAGAATCCTTCTAAGGTGAAGCCGTATTTGATTGGAAGCTTCATAAGCCACTCCCATGCATCGCATGACCTTGTCCTTAGAGTCGTAATTCTTCATGGAATAATCCAGATTCATAGAAACCACATTAATCATATTACTAAGGTTATCATGAATATCACCTGATATCCTGGTCCTTTCCTCCTTTAACATACCCATGGAGTGTATCGTCCTATTGGCAATTTTTAGAACAGCTCCTTGAACCGAGCCTTCATCATCCTTAACATAACGTAAAATCATGGAATAGTAACGTCTTCCACCTGGACTTTCAACAATAAAGTAATGATCGATTAACTCTTCATGAACTTCAATAGATTCCACAATCTTGTTAAGCTTTACGACACTTCTGTTATATTGTTTCAGCTGATCGATAAAGGTATAGATATCCGGACAGTTTTCCAACAAAAGCATGGGTTCAAACTCATCTGCAGCTGCCCCATTGTATTCCGCAATACTATAATCCTTGTCAAGAATAATAATTGCTTCCTCATTATCTTTAAAAACATCCATAGCTGCATTTTGTATAACACCAAAAGCCTTATATCTAAATATAGCCAAAGACAGGAACATAGCAAACAAAGAGAAGGTTACCGGCGTATAGTCAAAGCCTACCTGGGGCAATATCCCCAACCTTAGGCCAATGTTGGTCATTAGGGTGATAAAGGGCCCCAGTATAACAAAGACTATCCTTTTCCTTAGAATCTTATAATCATGAATGGCCTTAACCATAATAATCACAATTCCGGCCATAATATAGACATAACCTAGGGTAAAGTTCAATTGAGTAAATATTCCCCAATGGGTGTAAGCTGTATTTTCGTATGTTTTTTCTATAATTATTAAATGAAAGTACTTATTCCCGAAAGCGGGTAGATACAAGAGAAGTTTTGGTGCTAGAATTAAACCGATGATTTTCCTATTCTTCAAAGTGATTAACTTAGCGTAGACAAGAGCAAAAATCAACCAGGTGGCACTGCAAAGGACAATGGGCAGTAAGGTCAGACGCACAAAGAAGAGAAGCTCTTCCTGGTTGGTGGCTTGAACTTCATTCATGCCGAAAATCAACCATAAACTGACAACCAATTCATTGATCATCAACATATAAAAGGCATCTGAACGTTTTATTTTTATGTAGGTAAATGTCATGGTAATTGTACATTGAACAAGTACTATTGAATAAACAATAATACATAGACTTCTGTTCCAATCCATATTAAACTCCCTCTCACAAACAATCTCTCTCTACTCCAACTATTTTACCACTCCTAAAAACAATCAGCAAATTTATTTTCAAGTTCAAAAGAAAAAGCCTCTAAGAGGCTTTTCAAATGACTCGTCATTGATTTAATGACTTATTAAGTTGGATTTCTATGAATTAAGCTACCAGTTCATCAACTACAGCATAAACCGGTGCCAGTCTTTCTTCATCAGATTGTCCTGGAATAGCAACACCTTCAACAAAGACCTGGTCGATATCTGAAACACCCATAAATTTCAAAACTGTTTCAAGGAAATTGGAACCATGTTCCATACCTGCTGCTTCAGAATTATTATAGAAACCACCAGATGCTTGAATCACTCTTGCCTTTTTACCTTTCAGAAGTCCTTCAGGTCCATTTTCTGTGTAATAGAAGGTTTCACCAGCTATCATCACATTGTCAATATAGGCTTTCAACATGGGTGTAACTGAGAAGTTCCATAAGGGAGTGACAAAGACATATTCATCGGCAGCTTTAAATTGAGTTAAAATTTCACTCATACGGCCCACTTTTTTTTGTTGGTCTATGGAAAGATCAGCAAAGTCTTTTCCAGCTCTTAGGCTTCCCCAAGCGCCTAAAACATCCTCATCAATAAGTGGTACGAACTCATCATATACATTGAAGACCTCAACAGTTGCCTCTTCATCTTCAAATTTACTTAGTAGATATTCGCCGACACGACGACTGTATGATGCTTGAGTGTTTTGTGGATTTCCGTTAATATAAAGTATTTTTTTCATTTTTTTCCTCCTAGGTAGCATAGGCGAGCAGTAAATCGTTAGTTTTACGACCAGCCAGGTTGCATGGGCGAGCAGTAAATCGTTAGATTTACGACCAGCCCCAGGTTGTAAGTTCATTAAATGTATTGTTGCATAATTTAACTTTGTTAATTTTTCTACTTTTTAAACCAAATTGAATATTCTTAATTTTAAGATATAGGCATAAATAAAAAGATAAACTTTTTATTCTTCATCAAAAGCACGGCCAATAAGTTTCATATTGGAAATAGTCTCAGATAGTATTGAACTATCAACAACACTAAATAGGTCTTTGATATGACTCATATGCTCATCCATCATTTTCGACCAATTCGCTTTTCCTTCTTCTGTAAAATCAATATAAATCCTTCTTCTGTCTTCAGGACACCTAACCCTCTTGATCCAGCCCTTTTTTTCAAGCTTATCAATAGTATAAGTCATGTTTCCTGAGGTCATGGAAATTCGTTCTCCAATATCCTGAATAGTTAATGAGCCATGTGATGCAATAGCATACATAATCATAAACTCAGTCTTATTGATGCCTAATTTCTTAATATGACGCTCTACTTTATTGAAAATCGAGGCTTCCATCTTACCAAGAACAATCATAAATTTAATCTCTGGTATGTTATTAAATTCTTTCATATCCATTGTGGGCCTCCTTTTTATCTTAAATTTAAGATACTCAAATTATATATGATGATTCCAATCTTGTCAAGATGTGATATACTATTTTTTGTTAAAAGAAAAAACTCCAAAAAGACTAACGAGGTTGCCTATGTATCGGATGTATCAAATATTCATCGAAATCCTGTCTCCAATTTTTATTATGATTATTGCCGGTTACGGAATTCAAAAAAAATTCAAGCTGGACTTAAGTCCACTGACCAAGGTCCAGTTATACCTTATGATCCCGGCCCTTATATTCTATAAAATTGCCACCAGTCAGTTGGAAGGCGATACAGTTCTTCTGATTGTAGGTTTTACAGTGGCTGTCTTTTTTATCCTAATGTTTGTCAGCACCCTTTTATCCAAGCTCCTTGGTCTAGACAAAAAGAAAGAAAAAGCCTTTGTCAATGCTGTCACCTTAAGGAACCAGGGAAATTTTGGCATACCACTTATGACCTTATTATATGGAGCAACGGCAGGCGGATACGGTTTATCCGTTCACATGATCGTCCTGCTGACTACAAATGTACTCCTCAACACTTTCGGTTTATATAACGCTTCCAGCGGTTCCTATACCAAAAAAGATGCCATGTTGAAAGTACTTAAGATGCCTATGATTTACGTGGTCATCCTCGGTTTTATGTTTAAGGGATTCGCTTTAACCATACCCGGTCCACTGGAAGCCAGCATTTCTATATGGGCAAATGGTGTCGTACCACTGGCCTTATTCACACTTGGTGCCCAGCTGGCAAATACAGATATAAAGCTATCGGATAAAAGTCTTCCAATCGCTGTCGGCATGAGACTCATCATCTCACCAGTCATCGCCTGGCTCCTGACTCTTGTCCTTGGCATTACAGGAACTACAGCTGAAGTATTAATAATCGGAGCGTCAGCTCCTTCCGCCGTCAACAGTGTACTTTTTGCTATGGAGTTTGACGGAGACGCTAAATACGCCTCCGAAACAGTTTTATTGACAACCTTGCTCAGTGCTGTAACCGTAACTCTAACAATTCTTCTAGTCAAAGGTTAACTGAGCATTATGTGATTAAACATGACTCGATTCAAGTTCCACTCTTAATTATAGGCTTCAGGCTTGAGGACACCAATAAAGGGAAGATTACGATAGCGTTCAGCATAATCAATTCCATAACCCACAATAAATTTATCCGGTATATCAAATCCTTTATACTTGACATTAATCGCCGCTTTACGTCTTTCAGGCTTATCTAAAAGGGTGCAAAGGGTTATGGACTGGGCGCCTCTAGACTCTAGATTCTTAGTCAAATAGGACAGGGTTAGGCCTGTATCAATGATATCCTCAACAACCAGTACATGCATGCCTTTAATATCTTCATCAAGGTCCTTTAGAATCTTGACCGCTCCTGAACTTTCGGTAGATGTTCCATATGAGGAGATAGCCATAAAGTCAAGGATAACCGGTATATTGATTTTTCTGATCAAGTCTGCCACAAATACATTGGCACCTTTTAGAACCCCGATAATCAACAAAGGTTTCCCTGCATAATCCTCATTAATCTTGTCTGCAATTTCATTAACCTTTTCAAGTATTTCTTCTTCGGATATTAATACTTCCTGTACATCTTTTAACATCGTATTCTCCTATCTTCTAATGTTTATTTAGACAAATTCCTTGTCACGTTTTTCAACCAATCTATATTCTGGTGGATCAAGGCTTCACCAACTGAATCATAATGTATGAGTTCAATATGTTCCCACAAATCTATAAGAACCCTTCTTAACTGATAAAAATTCATTAATTCTTCATCGATGTCGAAGCAGGGATTTAAGTCTCTATACCTTTTGATAAAATCTTTAAAAAAAGGCTCATAACGAAAAACATACAAATCCCCTTCTATTGGCCTTATAGAAAGGTCCTCCCAATCAATGACCATAAGGCCTTTCCTGGTTCTCATCAAGTTACCACCATGGGCATCACCATGACACAGAACCTGTTGATAGTCTTTTCCCAAAAGACTGGGTGCCATCTCTCTGAGCCTTGAAACTCCACTTCTCAACCTGGAAATCAAGGGTTTGATTATGGTCTGGACTTCTTCCCTGGAATTAACTATACCACTCTCAAGAAAAGCTTCCAGGGCATCCAAAAACTCAATATCCAAGGATATCTCTCTTCTCATAAGACTCTGGTCCAAGGGAAAATTATGGAGTGCAGAGACGAATCCGGTCAAGTCTCCAACTTCACTCTTTGTCAGATCATCCTTGAACAAATCATTGCCTTGTATCCATTCAAAGAGCATATAATATGCCCCCTTGTCCTCGATAATATATTGCCCATTCGTAGCGGCTATCCACTTGTTCATCTTTTTACCCAGTATGGGATGTTGTCTCAATTGTTGCAGAATAGGCATATTGACCTTATGTCTGTTCACAACCCTTTGGGTGGAGCTTCGAGCCTTGTCATAAACCTTTAGGTAATAACTACAACTATGCGTATCAACCTTATATCCAATAGATGTCCACCCTCTTGGACCAGGCATAACACAATCAACCTGGATATTGTAGGTCTTTTCAATGAATGACTTCATACCTTTCCCTCTATAGCTTGATTTGAAAATAATGTAAGCCTTCTTCTTCCTGGCTCCATTCCTTGTCAACTTGGTCTACCCTTCCATAGGTAGGTCCCTTTTCAATCATAGCGATAAATCTGTCCAAAGTTGGTTTGTCACCTTCAGCACTTATTGACACTGTATAGTCCAGGTTGTTTTTTACCCAACCTGTCAATCCCAAGCCCTCCGCTATCTGTTTGGTATAATAGCGAAAACCAACGCCCTGCACTCTGCCAAAAACCTTTAATTGAACCTTCATCTGCCACCTCTTTCTTCCCTACCAACTTCATTATTATAACATAAGACCTCATAATTTTTCATCCAGAATGGATTTATAGATTCAAGTTTTATGATTATAATTCCATAAATGGCGACATATGAAAAGCAGTGGTTTCCCACTGCTATACTGATGGTTTTACTAGTATTATAATAGTCCTTTATGCTTTGGAGCATAGTAACAACGTTTTGGTGATTCAATCAATTCATCTTTTTTAAGATCCTTAATGGCCTTATCCACAACTTTCTTATCAATACCCATCGACTCAGCTATTTCTCCAGCCTTCATTGGCTCATCAGCTTTTTTCAATGCTTCCAATACTTGTTCTTTCATAAATCCTCCTTGAATTATCGGTATATACACTTCCATCAACCGATTTTATCTTACTCATATTAGTTATATTAAATCACGATAACAATTATTAGTCAATTATAATTATCACCGAACCCAGCTAATACAGACTGGTAAACTGACATTTCATCCAAACACACTTGTTATCCCTCCTAAGATAGGCTAGTATAAATCATGTAGAGGACACTGTTTAAAACATGCAACCTGGGACTGGTCGTAAACCTTCGGTTTACTGCTCGCCCATTCGACCTGGGAGGTAATTATGAGATTTCAAGTAAGGCAACGTATATTTAGTATTGGTGACAAGTTTACCATTAGAGACCAAGATGACAATGACTATTTTCAAGTAGCTGGCAGAGTCTTATCATTAGGTGATAAACTCTCTCTTCAGGATATGAGTGGAAGAGAACTGTATTTTATTGAGCAGAAACTCTTGAAACTGTTTGCAGAATACAACATATTATCGAACGGCCAAATCATTGCTACCTGTAAACAAAAATTCAGCTTTCTAGGCAGTAAGTTTGACATTACAAGTTCATTTGGCAACTACGCAGTTGAGGGTCGGCCCATGAATTACAATTACAGCATCACAAAAAATGGCCGCCAAATAGCAACCATCGACAAAAAATTCTTTAGTTTTAGTGATACATATGGTATTGATATCGACGACGATGAAGATTACGCCTTTATCCTCTGTCTGGTTATTGTCATCGACCAAGTCGTTCACAATAACAATAACAACTAATTCAGTCATTATTCAATAATCATCCCTTTTGACTCAAGGGCTTTTATAGCCTGGTCCATATTTTCCTGACTCAGAAAAATATAGTCCGTATCGAAAGTGGAAATAGCAAATATACTAATGCCCACCTCTGACAAGGTTCCTGAAATTTCTGCCAAGATTCCGATAAGGCTGAAATCCAAGGGACCTTTTACTTTTAGTCCTCCGAAGCCTTTAAAAACCTCTGCACCTTGAAGTTCATCAATGTGGTCTCCAATGAGGTCTTGATCCATGACGATAGACAATTCTTCATCGGTTCGTGTAATAGAAACAAACATCTCCTGTTGCAGCCAAAAGGGTATTGCAGCCTTGGGATTCAGCTTCAATACAGCGTAATTCCTCGTCAGTCTACTAAGTTGTAAATTCATGTATTCTCCTATCTCGGTCGATTAATATACGTACCAGTCAATAATTGTCTTAAACTCTTCTCCCTTAAGATAAGCGGCAAGGGTTTCCAATGCCTTATCCAGGTTAATTGTATCTGATGAAGCAAGAACAAGGTCTTCATTAGCCAGGTCCTTAAGAATCAGTTCATCAACTGATGCTTTCTGAATCGTTGGATTGCAGGATAATATACAATCCTCGTCATCATTTTCAGGAGTATAGATGAGAAGACTTTTTTCCTTCATACCCAATCCGATTTCCATATATCCATCATTCACTCTTTCCACTACAACCAATTGATGATCAAAAAGGTCAGATTGGCTAAGTTCTTCCACCTTTTTTATCAGTTCAGAATCACTTTCATAGGTTTCATCTTGATTTTGATATCTTAAAATATACATGTCTTCCTCCAAAAGTTAATTTTAGCAACTCACCAGACAACCTCTATGAAGACAGCTGGATTCATGAATCTTGAATAATAATTTCCAATTGCTTTTTTATGCCGGCCAAGGTCCCTACATAGTCAGGCTCCATAATATTTAGAACCGATTTGGGCATACGATTTGCATAGGCAGTTCTTGGATCCTGAACCATTGTATAACCACCAGAAGCCTGTATCTTAACCATCCCCTGACTTCCGTCATTATTAGCGCCTGTTAAGATGATTGCTATGGCCCTGCTTCCAACATGTTCTGCAATGGATTCAAAAAGAACATCTACAGCCGGCTTTACATAACAAACCGGGGGTGAATCCACAAGGCCCAGTGTTAGATTTTCATGAACAACCATATGATATCCAGGTGCAGGCGTATAGATACATCCTGGATATAACCTAAGCCCTTCACTTGCTTCATAGGAATAGGCTCCAGTCATTCGTTCCAATATATCTGCCAAGCAACTTTTAGCATCAGAACTAATATGTTGCAAAATAATAATTGGTAGTCCTCTTGGGTTCTTTAAATCCGTCAAAATCTCCTTAAGTGCTTTAATACCACCTGCCGATGTACCAATGACTATTAAACCATAACTCAATGTTCATCACTCACTTATCTATTAGCAGGATTTGAATTCATCCTGTTCAAACTCATATAAATTCAATCCTATTTCTTTAGAAAATTCCCGATCAACCTGCCCTTCAATAACATCGATGATGACTTCACAGGTACCGCTGACATAGGCCTCGTTTAAGTGCCCACCGTAAGCCTTATTGGTATCATCAGCCACTGTAATATGAAGATGAAGGTAATGTTCACCAGCCATTGTGGAAATATTTCCAAGCAAAGCTGTAATCTCAAACTCACCTTCCAGGGTGGTTTTCATATATTCTTTACGCCTTGTATCAAATAGGCCAATAGCAACCTTGTCGACTGCACCAATTGCCTGAACTCCGCCTAATAAGATGCCTTCCATCTTGACAAGTTCATTCAATTTCTGTACAACTTCTTCGCCTTTGTCAATTCTAGCCACAATCTTGTTTCCAAATCGTTGATAATCCATGTAAGCCTCCTTCTATTTTTTAAGTACTTCAGTTAGCTGTTTAGATGTATTACTGATTTCATTAATTGAAACATTTAGGTGATCAATATCATCCAGCTGCTTCTCAATTGAAGAGTATATTTCCTCCGATGTAGCCGACTGTTCTTGAGAAATCGCTGCAACATGATCAACTTCTTCTTTTATTTTCACAAAATGATCAGATACTAATATAATGTTATTATACTCTTCTTCAATAACATATTGAAGCTTTTCAAAAACATTTAACATCTTTTCATAATCCGAAGCAAGTAAATTAACGATTTCATCACCAAACTGAACATCCTGATTACCTGTTGCTACACTTTGCAGGGTATTGTCTGTATATTTTCTAAACTCATCGATAATAGTAGATATTCTTTGTACGGTTGTATTACTTTCTTCAGCCAGCTTTCGTACTTCATCTGCAACAACAGCAAAACCTTTTCCCTGTTCACCAGCCCTGGCCGCCTCAATAGATGCATTGAGGGCTAGAAGGTTGGTTTGGGAAGCAATATTTGAAATCGAATCAAGGAAATCAGTAATATCGACCAGTTTACTTTGGAGAGTATTTACTTCTGAGCTCACCTCTTCCATGGACCCTGATATATCTTTCATCTTGCCTTGAACTTCAATGATCTTCTTCTGATTAGCGACAACAGTGTCCGAAAGTGCCCTTGTCTGGTCTTTTACGTCCCCTGCCAAGTCATTGGTTTTATTAATATATGAATCTGACTGATGTACCAATTCATTAATATTTCCTGTTGCTCCGGCCTGGGAGGATATTCCGTCCGCCATTTCTTTTATAGCCAAATGGACACCTTTTGATACTTCCTTAGACTCCTTTGAACTGCTTACCAGATGATCAATTCTTTCATCTAGGATTGAAGTGGAAGCGTCGATAACACTAAAAGTCTCTTGCAGCCGTTCCAATAGTTGATCTGCTTCCTCTTTCATTTTAAAGGCATTTTGCACATATTCAGACCCCCATCTGGTTGTAAAATACATGAGTAAGGCGATAAGATCGAACCTAAAAAGATGATCTGCGTTATCCTTCAGCGAATAAGCTTGTCCCATTGGCACACTATAGTCTATGGCCAGAACTGCAATAACAACAACATTGATAAAAGCAATAATTCCTAAAAGATTCTTCTTCTCAAAATACAAGGCAGCCATTCCAAGACTTCCCAAGGCAGTGATGTAAAAATAAGAGATACCTTCTCTTGCAAAAACCAGGGCTACCAAGGCCAAAAAAGGCAGTAGCGGAATTATCACCATCTTAATCCTATAATGAAGTTTGGAAAAGGTAACCCCAAAAGCAATTAGTATCGGTGTATATAGTGCAATTGTGTTGGTTAATGAAAAGTTTCCTACCAGAATACTTTCTACAAACAAAAAAGTCGAAAGAAATGTTGCCAAAATAGAATTAAAAAGGTTGACACGCTGATAGTTATATCTAATTTCTTGTCCCATCTTTACCTCCTAGGATCCTTGGGCGAGCAGTAAACCATTGACTTACAGCCGGCCGAGTTCATCGATGATAATAGCCGTCAATATAAGTTGCCCATCCGATTTCGTTTAATCCAATTTTAGATTTTACAAAATCTATATAATGGTTATTAAGAAGTGTCTCTATACTCTCTTCCAGTTGACTGTCAGGTACTTGAAGTATGTTCTTCATTTCATCGACATCAAAATACGTTTGATAAAAAACACCTTGTTCATACCCCTGTCCTTTCTCCTCATCAATCCCTCTTTCATATAAATATTTCATGATCTTTATTTCAGTCTCTTTCATATGTCCTCCTAGGATGCATAGCGAGCAGTAAATCGAAGATTTACGACCAGCCAGGTTGCATGGGCGAGCAGTAAATCGGAGTTTTACGACCAGCCAGGATGCATAGCGAGCAGTATACTACTCTATTCTTAAAAATGAAACCACAGATTCCTTTCTTTGTCAAAAGAACGTTCACTGTCACTTGCATGAACCAAATTCATAGCCGGTTGATCGGAAATGACTGCAGGTATTCCAAAGTCTCCTCGTATGGTTCCCTTTGCTGCTTTTTCCGGTCTCCTGTCACCAAGCAAGTCTCTGGCAACATCTATGCCGTTCACTTGAGGATAGGCTAGAATCATGGCTATTGCAGGTTTACCTACAAACTCCTGGTCGAGCCAAGCTACAAAGCCAGGACCTTCCCTTTTAATAACATCTCTATAGTGATCCAGAATCAAGCTTTTGTCAATGGTTCGGTAATGAATATGCTCAATAACAAAGCCTGCCTGAAGAAAGCGTTGTGTTACCTGGTCAACAAGTCCTCTTTCCAACGCATCCGGCTTTAAAACAATAAACGTCTTTGATCCCATGTCTACTCACTCCTATCTTTGATATCTCAACAAGACATGACCATTAAATACTTTTTCGCTGGTCTCAACACTGTCCAAAGCATCTACTATTTCCTGGTCACTATAGTCTTCACTGTTAATCAGCAAATATATAATCTCATCACCTGTCTTGATTTTTTTCAAAAAGAGAAATTCATACTCAAAACGCTTGCCTATCACATATGGATCTCTCGTCGTATCATGTATACCATAAAACCGTATACCATCAAAAAGAAGAAGATCGATAACAGGGTGTCCCTGAATGGTCAAATTAACGACAGACAACGAATTCCTCTGATTTTGTCGAACCTTCATCAGGAGATCATCCAAGGGATCCAAGTCACTGATTAATACACCTTGGTCAATGAGAATAGCATCTTCCTGATTAATTAAGTCCAGGGCCTCATCATCCAGCCCACTTAAATATTCACACATATCATGATAATCAGAGGATGACAGTTGGCTGGAATCCTCTACTTCACGAAAAACCAGTGCTTTCTCATCCTCTGAAAGGAACAAGCCATCCGGCAAGACAGGTTTATTCAATTTTTCCTCTTCTTTTGTCATCATCTTACTTGACTTAGCTCCTGATGAAGCATTTTCAAGTACCTGACATCCAGCTAAAGCAAAAAGGAGGACCATCAAAATAATCAATATAAAACTTCTCATAATTACCTCCTAGGATGCATGTGCGAGCAGTAAATCGTATAATTTACGACCAGCCAGGTTGCATGGGCGAGCAGTAAATCGTAAGATTTACGACCAGCCAGGTTGCATGGGCGAGCAGTAAATCGTAAGATTTACGACCAGCCAGGTTGCATGGGCGAGCAGTAAATCGTAAGATTTACGACCAGCCAGGTTGCATGGGCGAGCAGTAAATCGTAAGATTTACGACCAGCCAGGTTGCATGGGCGAGCAGTAAATCGTAAGATTTACGACCAGCCCCACATTTACGGTGTTAGGTTGAACTTACCAAATTTTATGATTTCTAATGTACTCCAATACCCTACTTAAACCTTCTTTATTTGGATGAAGACCATCATCCCTGTAGAGAGTCCAATCCAATTCTCCATTATCATCAAAAAAGAGGTCAAAAGTATTTAGGTAATAAACATCGTACTCGTTAGCAACTTCCACTATCAACTGGTTGTATCTGGTAATCTTCACATTATCGATACTTCCCCAATATTTGTACGCCGGAGTAATTGGGTAAATTGACATGAGAATCATTTGAGTATCCTGGCTAACAGATAAAACATTTTCAACCAGCTTACTATAAACGGTTACAAATTCCTCCTCTGTCATAAAAGACATGCCATTGATTCCAAGAGCAGTAATCATCATGGACGGTTGATGTTCCTCTACCATATCAATCAAGAGCTTTCTTTGACCATCATTTGGATCGTAGAGTTCATATCCTTCGTGATAAGTAATGGTCATAGTCCCGTTGGGACCTGTCCAAACCTGCTTGGACCCTGATCCCTGTGATAATAACCCGTAAGGCAAAATCCAATACGTTGGCGAATCACACACATATATAATCTCATCCATATAGCTTTGCTCTGCCGGAAGGGTTCGGCCAAGGATGGAATCAGAGTAGAGATCAGGCTTATAATAGGATGGATTCTTATCATAGATACTTTTATGATGATTGGCTTCCGTCTCAATAGCCTGACGAAGTCTTGCTTTCACTGCATTTTCAGCCCTCTCCACACTGGAAACTTCTCTATAAGGCTCTAAATAGTCCTGGCTGGAAGGGGCAAGCTCCATATATTGGCCTACTAGACTAGCAGTATCCGACAAAGCCACCGTGTCATCTACTACTTCTTCATCACCAGTATTAGTTGCCAGTTCATAAGTTATGCCATCGATTTGACCATTCTCATCCAGCATCAGATTTTCCTGACCCTGAAGGCTCTCCATATAAGGCTGAGACTCTCTGGATACCTGGTCATGAAGGACATATAAAAAAGACCATAGAATGACCAGCTCCAAAAGTACCATCGATAAAATTTTCAGGTAACGGTAATTGGCAGTCATCTTGATCCCTCTTTAATAACCAGCTTAAATAGCAATATCTAATTATATTATACATGATTTACGATTGATTTCATACAACCTTTTAAAAAAAGTCTTCTCCTCCATAGTGGAGGAAAAGACTTAAATCTTTAAAGTTGATTAGCTTGACAGATTTCCTTGTAGTAGCCAGTATGTGTATAGATTTCCTGGGTCAAAGGATTCTTTTTTTCTTTCATGATGACATACAGCATATAGAAAAATGCTCCTAAGTTAAAAATAAAAGCTGTCAAACTAATAATTAACATCCCACTTTCAGTATAGGTTGGGTAAACCTGAAACCATGGGTTGGCCTGGAAATCAAAAGACAGACTAAACATGGCATATAAAGAAAGAATCTGGGCACGGTGTTGAAGCCATACTCCTTTTTTTGAAAAAAACTCTGCAATTAAAGCTGCCAGCAGGATTCCAAACCCAGCATACATTGCCCTTGTTGAGATACAGTTATAAACATAGGCAAAATTCCACAAGGTATATGCAACAATATACATCCAGGTCATATCCGGCCACACCATATCATGTTTACCGTCTTTCGATGTCCGAATACCAATAAACCCAGTTAGGGTCACAATACATAAAACTCCTGATATGGCATTGAATATATTCCAGCTGCCACCAAGAATTACAATTCCTCCCGGATCTACGGTCAAGGTTTTGTAGGTCATAAAAACCTCAACTTCTCTATAGACAGCCTCTGCAATATTAATCGATAAAATGCTTACCGGAAAATAAGCAGCAAATTTGGTCTGCCCAAGTTTAGAGTATCTAATGCTGAGAAATCCATAGACCCCAATAAGAGCAGAAACAACCTTAACCCATCCAAACCAGGTTCTTCCTGTAGGTGACCCTAATACACCACTAAAAACCAGTACAGCCAGCACAAGAGGCAATACCACAAAAGCCAGCAGGGAAAGCCTCAACGAACGTCTGGACAGCTCATTCAACCCCAGTAAAACTCCAATAAATACAAGGAGCATAAGCAGACTCATAACTGTTAATCCTTCAAATAAAAACCCCATAATATCCTCCTAGGTTGCATAGGCGAGCAGTAAATCGCTAGATTTACGACCAGCCAGGTTGCATAGGCGAGCAGTAAACCGCAGGTTTACGACCAGCCAGGTTGCATAGGCGAGCAGTAAACCGCAGGTTTACGACCAGCCAGGTTGCATAGGCGAGCAGTAAACCGCAGGTTTACGACCAGCCAGGTTGCATAGGCGAGCAGTAAACCGCAGGTTTACGACCAGCCAGGTTGCATAGGCGAGCAGTAAACCGCAGGTTTACGACCAGCCAGGTTGCATAGGCGAGCAGTAAACCGCAGGTTTACCAACTTCCCAGTTTAATAAGCAACAACTTCCTTAATGTTGAACTCTTCACCACTTATTAACTCATAGTCAGTCCGGTTACACACCGGACATTGTCTACGATGGGTAACCACATTATAAGTCTCCCCGCAATACCTGCAGATTCCCTCAGCAGGTAAAGAAATAATTTCAAGACCAGTCTTTTCATAATCTGTGTCACTGACTGCAGCTGGATAACATTCTTCAATAAATCTCGGTATGGCTTGAGAGAGCTGACCGATTTCAAGGACAATCTTATCGACTTTTGTCAGGCTGTTCTCCTTGACAAAACCATCTACTATTTTAATCACTTCATAAACAATTCCCAGTTCATGCATATTATCTGGTCTCCGTAAATGGGTTTATCTTGTTGGCAGTAATCTTCAGTTTTCTACCAATAGCTTTTTTGATAATGGTTTTAGGAAGTTCTTCGATTTCAAATCCCTTAACATCGTAAACTTTCTCAAGGCTGATAGCATCAAATTTACAGGCCAGTGTACAGGCACCACAACCAACACATAAATATTCATCTACTTTAGTTGCTCCGCAGCTCAAACATCTTTCCGTTTCCTTCTTGATCTGTTCTTCAGTCAAAATACCACGAAGGTCCTTAAAGGTTTCTTTAGATACCGCTCCATCGACGTGTTGAGTCTTCTGTCTTGGAATTCTGTCATAGGAGTCAACATCCCTTAAACTCTCCTTGTCCAGCATAGAGTAGGTGTGGGTATCACGACCGAAAACAAGGGACTGACCCTTTTGAACGAACCGGTGGAGCGAAACTGCTCCTTCTTTACCGGCAGCGATAGCGTCAATAGCAAGTCTTGGTCCGTGTGCCACGTCACCACCTGCAAAAATATCTTTAACGGATGACTGAAGGGTAACTGGATCGACACTGATTGTTTTTCTTGGAGACAAAACAAGATTCTCTTCATCCAAAAGATGGCCATAATCAAAGGTCTGTCCTACAGAGAGCAAAACATAGTCACAGGCTACAATTTCCCTTTCATCTTCATCAAAAAGTGGATTGAATCGACCCTCCAAGTCAAAAACAGACAGACATTTCTTAAATTCAACACCGGTAACTTTTCCATTTTCTTGAATGATCTTGACTGGTCCCCAACCATTGCTGATGCAAACATCTTCGTCGAGGGCTTCAACAATTTCATCATGGTGAGCCGGCATTTCTTCTCTTGATTCCAAACAGAATATTTCCGTATGCCCTACTTCATCCAAACGTACACTGGACCTTGCCACATCGATAGCTACATTACCACCACCAATGACCACTACCTTGCCACTGACTCTTGTATCCTGTGAAAGGTTTATTTTCCTTAAGAAATCCACACCACTGATTACCTCTTTACTATCTTCTCCCTCAATACCAAGTTTACGACCTTTATTGGCACCAATAGCAAGATAGAAGCCTGTATAACCTTCCTGTCTAAGTTCTTCAATGGTTCTGTCTTTGCCGATTTCAATACCGGTTATAAATTTAACCCCCATTTCCCTTAGCACATCAATCTCTGCATCAATGACATTTTTTTCCAGCCTGTATGAAGGTATTCCAAGGGTCAACATACCACCAAGGCGTTCTTCTTTTTCGAAGACTGTAACATCATATCCGTATACAGAAAGGTCATAGGCACAGGTAAGACCTGATGGACCGCCACCAATAATGGCAATTTTCTTATCACTGTAATCATGTTTCTTCCTGGGCAGGTAGCGATTTTCACTCCTTAGATCTTGTTCTGCAATAAACTTCTTAATATCATCAACAGCTACAGCCTCATCCAGTTCGCCCCGTGTACAGTCTTCTTCACACAAACTTGGACAGACCCTTCCACATACTGCTGGCAGAGGATTATGCTTCTTAATCAGCTCCAAAGCCTCTGTATATCGACCTTGAGAGGCAAGCTTGATGTAGCCTTGAACCGGTATATGGGCCGGGCACTTTGTAATACATGGAGCTGTTCCTGAGTCCAAAGAGTTTTTTCTTGACGTTCGATAGTTGGAGTTCCACTTGTCTTCTGACCATTCTGTATTTCTAGGTGTTAGTTTTGTCATTTTTTCATCTAAAGGCTTTGTTGAACATAATTTTTGTCCCAAACGAAGAGCGTTTGTCGGACAGACATCTACACATTCACCACAAGCTACGCACTTGTCTTCATCTACTTTTGACCTGTAATTGGAGCGGACAATATCTCCGTTGACATATTCATTGGCTAATCTCATGGCATAACAGCCGCATCCACAGCAGTTGCAAATAGCATGGGTATGGCCTGGTGTATCCAGGTTAGGAATGGAATGCATGAGGCCATTGTCTTCTGCCCTGCGAATGATGTCATAGGCCTGGTCCCTTGTTATCTCTTTACCTCTTCCGGTTCGAATATAATATTCTGCTGCATGGCCTAGTTGAATACACATTTCCTCTTTCAGATGACCACACCCTTCTCCCATGGCTTCTCTGGAGGTCCTGCAAGAGCAGTCTGAAACTGAGAATACTTCTGCCTCTTCAAGGTGCTTGGAAACTTCTTCATAAGTCGCCTTTTTGGAGTTGCCATCAATAGAACGTTCAATAGGAATAACACGCATTGGTCCACCGCCAACAGGCATGATTCCTGCTGCCATAGGTCCTTTTTTACTGCCAAAATAATAAAAGGCTTCTGCCACCTGTGGAAATTTTTCTACTAATTCCTTATTGTTGTTAATCATCTCCAAATGCCCTGGTACAAAAATATCCTGCCAGTACATATCGGTTCCGTCTATATTATTGACGAAGGCAAGTCCGGTCCATGCAAGGTGTTCAAGAACCTCTACCACCTTGTCCAGAGGCTCGCCAGATGAATCTGCCACATCCTGAGCACTCAACTTTTTCCTAAAGGCAAGATGCATAGCAATCTTAGCCTGGTATGCATCAACACAAGGATCGATAGCATAGTACTCCGGCCCAAAAGGTATAGCCTCCCTGGACGTACCCGCCTTGGTTCGGCCAATCTTATTGGCTAGGTCTACTACTTCCTGTCTATAAGGGCGGTCATTTACATCTGCCCATGTCAGAGCGAATTCAAAACGCTTTGATTTGTTAAAATTGGTTTTCAATGATTTCTTCGTCATATTATCCCCTCTTTACCTGCTGGCTAATCCAATCTGCCAACTCTTCTACACCACGACCTGTTTTTGCTGAAATCGATATGATTCGAATATCCTGATTAAGTTTACGTACCCTTTCATCCAGAAGGTCAAAATCAAAGTCAAAATGTTCCAGACAGTCAATTTTATTGATAACCAGTAAGTCTACCTTACCGAAAATCTTCGGGTATTTAAGTGGTTTATCATCTCCTTCCGGGACACTTAGTATAGCCATATTTTTCATAGCTCCTGTATCATATCCAGCAGGACAGATTAAGTTACCGATGTTTTCCAGGAAAACCAGATCCAAATCTTCTGTCTCCAGTTCATCAAGACCTTGTTTGGTCATAGTTGCATCCAGATGACACATCCCACCTGTATGGAGTTGGATTGCCTTTGCACCCGCTTCCTGCACTGTTCTTGCATCCACATCTGAATCCACATCAGCTTCCATAACACCGATTTTGAATTGGTTCTTCAATACTTTGGTCAAGGCCACCAGAGTTGATGTTTTTCCACTTCCAGGGGAGGACATGACATTGATAAGATAGGTTCCTTGATTTCTGAGTTCCTGCCTGGTTGCTTCAGCCACTTTGGCATTATCCTCATGAATGTTCTTTTTAATTGTAAATACTTTAAAAGATTCCATTGTTCACCTCTCATTGATTAACTAGTCCAATTTTTTACTTAAGTCATACTCACAAGTCTTTGTTAGGATTATAACAATTATATTTCTACGCAACAATAGTCCGTTTTCTTAGTCAATATGCCTAATTTTACTTTAGGGAAGTGTTTACACTTCACAAACCATCTATTCATCCTACTTTTGTCTTGAAAATCATATTTTTCCATGTCATCACTGTTAACACTTCCCTAAAGTAAAATTTATTTCTTCTGTTCTCAACCCTAATAAAACTAGGCTTTAACAATGATTCACTCTTGAAAATACAGGTCCAAAATGATAGAATTATCCTAACTGGTCAACATGACTAAAAATGAGTGTTCTATTGAGGCTATAATGGAAAAAGAGATGAAGTATCGGATTATTTCTGAGGGTCAACAAGATGGTGTGACGTTGACCTGTAAGAAATACAAAATTTCAAGAACTTTGTACTACAGATGGTTAAAAAGATATCAATCACTGGGTCTGGATGGTTTAGGCGGCATCAGAACCAGTAAAGCCCCTGCCAACAAGACTCAACCATCAACAGAAAAAGTCATTTTCAACTTAATTCGTTCATATCCCCATTATGGGCCTAAGGCCTTATCCTACCTGCTTGACGAAATCGGTTATCAGATCAGTGAATCCTGTGTTTACAACGTCATGAGGCGTCATGACCTATCAACGAGGCAAAAAAGACAAGGGTTTGCCACCCATTCAGTAAATACTTTCTTAGACCAGTCACCTGACCTTAGCTCATTAGCAAGTGGTCAATGCTGGCTTTTCTGGATTTCAGATTTAGGAAGTACACATGTCTTGGGACACCTCTTCAAATATACTATATTTGATGCCAAAAGCAGAATTGCCTGTACCAGATTATATAAGACAATAGACTTCAGTAATTTTGAGGATCTATTGACGTCTGTTGCATTTCCTATAGCCCAGTCCCTGAATCTTCAACCTTCTCTTATCTGTTTTTTTGAAGATTGCCTTTTACTACACACAAAAAAACACAACTTTTTAGGTCGCTTTCATAATACGATTAGGGATAATGGTTTTGATATTCACAGTCACATCATTTCCGGTCATCAAGTTCAGGCCTTTAAACAAATGCGCTATAATTATTCCAGATACTGTATGAAGGCCTTGACATCTATTATAGCCAGCCATGAGACACTTGATGATTGCAGGCTGGGTCTCCAGCAGTTTATTCGTTACTATAACCTTCATCAAGACCAGACCTATCCTGACGGAAGTTATACACCAGTTGATTACCATAACAAGTTAAGTGGTACCAAGACCATCTTGCCTGTTTGGGCATATATTGATCGTTTATATTAAGGAGAATTATGGTGAAAGTCGCAGTAATCGGAGCCGGCTTTTCTGGGATGTTAGCAGCCTATCTCCTGGAAAAGGAGAACATATCAGTTACCGTCTATGAAAAGGAATCTCATATAGGCGGACATTGTCATACCTTAACAAGCAAAAAATCATGTACAGATATAGGCACCACTTTTTCTTTCTCAAGACAGATTAAAGAACTTTTGGTTGAACTCAAGATTGCCTATACTGAACGCCTTATCTACCGTAATTTTCTAGATGAAAACTACAATCTGGTTGAGCACCTTAGTCGTGATGAGGTCCATATGCTCATGGAAGAATTGGATCGGTTAAGGATTATACTTGCTCATTTTTCACCTTATCTCCAGACTGTTAATTATGGCTACGTTCCACAGCCTCTTATGGTATCACTTAGTACATTTTTAAAGAAACACAATTTACATATCCTACATCAGTTTATCGGGCCCCACCTATCTTCCTTCGGCTTTGGACACATGGATCATATAGCAGCATATTATGCTTTCAAAATTTTCAATGTTGAAACCATCCTGTCTTTTATCAAAGGCGAAAAACTCCTCTTTATAGATAAGGGTACCTCCGAGTTAATCAATAGTCTTAGTGCCAATATTTCTGATATACGGTATGGCCTGTCAGTTAATGCTGTTGAAAGACAGGATAATAGGGTTATGGTTTCTACAGACTACGATGATTCCTACTATGATTATGTTCTGATCACTGCACCCTTGAAGAATCAGGCAATATCAGATCCTATTCTTAATCATTTTATGGCAGAAATAACAACCAATCCCTTTATTACCTGCAGTTATGAGGCAGCCAACAAACACCTGGTTACTACTTACTACAAAGATAATTTGGGAGAACAAGGCAAAATCCAGTTTTTTCATACTGCAAGGCAGAACATCAATACGACTTTAGTGGCCTTTGCCTATGGCCATATTTCCAAAAACATCGTCACCAGAATAACCGATGAAGTTAGAAATGCCCATGTAGACATTCACCACCTTATTTCAGCAAAGCAATGGAATATTTTTCCTCATATTCAAATAGATGCATTAAGAGAATATGTCTATGAGGATTTGGCCAGTCATCAAAAGGACTCCCCCATCCGTCTCATAGGCTCCTTAGTCACCAAGCCTGAATTGGCAACACTTTATATGTCTGTTACTGAGTCTGTCAACGAATTAATCAAGGATATATCCAACTTGTAATCATGAATTTTTTTGCAATAGAAAGAGCACCTGTCTTAGGTGCTCTTATCATAAAACTTAATGGACACTACTGGACTCGAACCAGCGACTTTCAGCATGTCGGGCTGACACTCTACCAACTGAGTTAAGCGTCCGTAACTAATAAATTAACCCTTTTTCATACATTTGTCAAGACTAAATTCAGTCCAAGCTGCTTTTCTAAAATTCTTCTTCTCTTTCTTTGAAGAAATTGTAATACCGGCGAACATTTTCAAGTTCTGTCCATTTTTTGACTTTAACAGGTTCTGCATCCATATCATATATTTTACAGTATTGCATTGACAGTAAAAAAGGTGAGTGAGTAGAGATGATAAACTGACATCCAAAAAAACGAACTGAGTCTTCGATAAAAGACATAAGTTCCATTTGTTTGTCTGGTGAAAGACTGTTTTCAGGTTCATCCAGAAGATAAAGGGCATTTTCTTTAATATGATTGGTAAAATACATAAAGCCACTTTCTCCATTGGATTTTGTAATCACATTATCCATAACCCTTTTTCTGACATACATAGACTGAGTCTTACTTTTGGACAGGTTGTTTTTCTTTAATTCCTCATAATCATCTAAAGATTTCATCTTGAAGGAAGCATGTTTGTATTCAAGATACTCATCAAGAAGATCCTCTCTTTTGCTGTCGATTCCCAGATTCAACATCCGAATATTCAGCATATAATCAAAAACGTCATCACTGGTTATGATCCTACTTTCCTCCGGTATGGCCTCATCCACTTCATAAGTACACAATCCGATATAATCCTCAAAAAAATTACTGCGGTTATACACGGACTCCCTATTAAGTCCCAGACTTTCAGCTATGACATTCAATGCCGTTGTCTTACCACTTCCATTACCACCATAAAGGATGGTCACCGGACTAAAATCCAGTCTTGACAAACCGGATTTTGACAGAATTTTAAAGGGATAAAAGGTATCATAACACTTTCTTTTTATATTGAGCAGAAAATCAAATTCCCGTCCATCATCAGGAAAACTAAATGACTCTATATATTGCCGCATCTTAACTCCTCTTTATTCAAACAAGTCTGCCAGGGATGATGCATCCATGGGTTTATAGAAAACATAGCCCTGAACATCCTTACACCCTTCTCGAATGAGATAATCCAGTTGAAACTCATCTTCAACACCTTCCGCAATAACCCTTAAACCCATCCGTTTTGCCAAATAAATAATAACTTTAACAACAGCTTCATCTTTAGGGTTCAGGTGGATGCCATGTACAAAATCCATTGCAATCTTAACCCGGTCAACCGGCAGCTCCTTGAGTCGGTTAAGGGATGAGTACTCAGTTCCGAAATCATCGATAGCTATCTTAATTCCCAGTTGGCGAAAGGCCTCCAAAACTTTTATTGATTGGCCAAAATCTTCAACGGCAACACTTTCAGTTACTTCGAACTCCAGCAGATCCGGATTCATACCTGTTTCTTCAATAATACGAATCACCTTATGATAGAGGCCAGGGTCCTTAAGCTGATAGGATGATAAGTTGACACCAACTGGCAATTTGGCCATTTCAAGTCCCTTCCACTCTTTATAGTGAAGGCAGACCTGTCTTAGTACCCATTCACCAATTGATACAATCAGTCCTGTTTGCTCAGCTATTCCGATAAACAGACCTGGAGGAACATGACCCAGTTCCGGATTATTCCACCGTAGTAGTGCTTCGTAACCAATAATTGATTTGGATATACCATCAACCTGCGGTTGATAATAAACCTCCAACTCCTGATTGTCTATAGCCTTTCGAAGATTATGAATCAATTGATGTTTATCGAACAGCTTGTTCTTAAACTCATTAGTGCAGTACTTAACCTGATTCTTTCCGGCAATTTTAGCTTCATACATGGCTAAATCAGCATTGCGAAGAAGCTCATGATAATCATCGCCATCCTCTGGGAATGTAGCCACTCCTATACTTACGGTCACCTCATAAACCATATCCTCAATGGTATAAGGTTCCTTAAGCTTATTCAATAAGTTATTTACAAGACGGTTTAAACCTGTCACCTCATCTTGAATGACATGGACCAGGACAAATTCATCTCCTGAAAATCGAAAAGCCCTGTCGTCTCCAGCCAAACATTGTCCAATACGTCTTGCCACTGCCATTAGAAGCTTATCTCCACCCCAGTGACCTATTGAATCATTGACCCACTTAAAAGCATCTAAATCAAGAAATAGGACGGCCAGCTGGTCTTTATTAATTGCCATCTCTATTAGTTTATCCTTCAGATAATCGTATAAAGAACTTCTATTGGGAAGACCTGTCAACTGATCATAATAGGCAAGGTCATGAATCTTCCTTGCGGCTCTTGCCTTCTGATAAGCATCAGAAAGAATATTGGCCGTTGTCTGATAGATTTCAGCATCTTCACTGGAAAAACTTTTTTTGGGCCATGTATAAGCCATACCAAATATACCTGACAGCTTATCTTCCACTAAAATCGGGTACATAATGGCACTTTGTATATCCAAAACCTCCAACATGTCTTTAACCACCCGGTAATTGGAAGGAATTCCTGATACTTTTTGAATCAGTATGGACTTTTCTGAATCAACAATTTTCTTAATAGGTTCCAGTACATCAGGGAACTTTCTGATAAACGATGGATTGCCATCTTCTGACCATCGCTGTTGATATACGATTTCTTCTGATGGATCTTCCATATCAATAACAAAAATCAAATCCACTTCTGCTGTCTCACCGATGCGTTTAAATATATGATCCAACTTATGTAAAGAATCCCTTTCATCAATAAAGAGTACATCCGTTGATATATCAGCTATCATTTTCTGAACCTTGTATTGACGCTCATTTTCCCGAAGCCTTTTAATATACAATCTTCTGACATACAGTGATAACCATGTAAAGACAAGGACTATTCCTATTCGAAGTAAATGTTCCTCAATATAAAGGGTCTTATGAGTTATAGGATTAAAACCACCGATTAAGGCCAAGGTTATGACCGTTACACCGCTTATGATATAAGTGGCTAATCGACTGGAAAATACGACAGACAGAAGGATAAGAAATACCGGCATAACCCAAATAGTAACCGCAGCATCAACACTTGCAAAATGGAAAAGTACATAGGGTATAAAAACAGTTATTGTCATTAGGACCCAAAAATCTTTTCTTTCATCGTTAAAATTCAGCAGTGGTATAAGATACAAGACTGCCGCCATTCCAAAAAGGCCTATACTGTAAATCGAGGCAATAAAGAGACTCTCATCATATATAAAAAAGCGGAATACGAAACTGCTTAGGGCTCCGATATAAACCATTCCAGACATATAAAAGGCAATATCTCTTCGTGACCCCTGGGGTATAAGATGAAAGCCCTTTGGCTCTTCTGAAATAATAGCATCCGGAGCAAATCGAAACTGATTAGACGTCAAAAAAATGGTCAACACAGGTATGATTCCTACAAGTATGGAAACCTGGACAAGGGCAATCCCCAACATATTTGTGGCAATAATGTCTACAATGACCCCAATAAATGCAGCAGCAAAAAAAGAAATAATTATGGCATAGGACTGTCTAATCCCTTTTGAATTTCTAAGTTGCTTAATCCATAGGAAACTTGCCCACAAAGACAAGGCTAAGGTGACCCCAACATATAGATTAAAATAATTGGAAATCAAGGTTCCTGTACCAATACTAATCCAACCATACTGGGACCATAAAAGTCTAAACTGTTTATCCGCAACATTCTTTAGGATCAGGTAAACAAGTACATTAATAAAACCACTACCATAAATCAAGATTAATCCTAGTCTTGATTTCAAGAATCTAACCAGTTTATTTTGCTCATCATTTACCATCATCAAGAGTAAGTGGAGAATAAAAGAATAAACAAGACCCCATCCTATAGACCCAACCTTTCTCCATAGAAGAGCGGTTTCATATTCAAGGGCTGAATTGGCTATGGAAAAAGAATATGCCCATACCGATAAAAGCATAAGAATAGACCCAAATACCTTGTTGATCTTATCTTTGAAGTTTTGAGTAATCACTAACATGGCAAATCCAAAATATACACCAAAGGCCATAAAGTGAACAATTGAGATTACATCCTGTATGGTCATAATAACTCCTTTAACAAAGTAGAGACTTCAAACATCCTGTGATTATTCGATTCCTTCCAAGTACTCTTCCATGGCAAGTGCTGTCTCTTTGGTTAAGCGAACCGCCTCAACAACTGTTTTAGCCCCAGTCACTACATCTCCGGCAGCAAAAACACCTGGTCTTGTGGTTCGCCCTACCTCATCAACAACAACCAGTCCCCTATTATTGACATCAATTCCCTTGGAAGAGGATACAATATTGGCTTGGGGACCTTGACTGACTGCGATAATGACAGTGTCAGCCAGGCACATGCCAACCGTACTTTGGTCAACAATAAACACTTCATTCCCGGTATCATCTTTTACAAACGAAGTATTCTGATATATGACACCATTTTTTCTTATCTCTAGAGGTGCTTTAAAAAATTCAAACTGAACACCATCTAATTTTGCAAATTTCACTTCTTCCAAAAGGGCAGGTAAATCATCTTCTCCCTTTCGGTAGAGAATCACAGACTCTTCCACCCCATGTCTTAGAACCGACCTTGCTACATCCATAGCTACATTTCCACCGCCGATAATGACCACGCGTTTACCTAAGTCATAAACATCTGGGTTTTTAAGATAATCAATGGCAAAATGAACGTTTCCGTGGGTCTCACCTTTGATTCCCAATTTGTTGGGTTTCCATACACCGGTACCAACAAAAGCAGCCTTATAGCCATCTCTGAAAAGGTCGTCCAGGGTAATATTGGGGCCAATTAAAGTATTGGGTCGGATAAGAACACCAAGCTCCAACAAACATTTCTTCATTCTGTCAATAATACTCTTGGGCAATCTAAACTCAGGAATACCATAACGCAGTACTCCACCAATTTTGTCATGGTTGTCAAAGATCGTCACCGGATAACCCTTTCTAGCCATCAAAAAAGCCAATGTAATACCTGATGGACCAGAACCAATAATCGCAATGGGTTTGTCTTGTCTGGATTCAATGAGCTCCTTGGATACCTGGGTATCCATTCTATTCAGGTAAAAATCCGAGATATAATTTTCCATGGTAGAAACATGAACAGGCTCACCTTTTCTATTGAGAACACAGCTGCCTTCACATTGCTTTTCATGAGGGCAGATCAAGGAACATATGACACTGAGTGGATTGTTGTCAAAAAGCATTTTCCCAGCCTTGTCAATCTGATGGCTTTCAATAAGTCTTGCCATTTCCGGTACATCTGTACTTACAGGGCAGGCTGCACTGCATAATGGTTTTTTACATTTTAGGCATCTTCCTGCCTCAATAATTGCATGATTACTCATAGTCACTCCCTAGATAATCTTTAATAACGTCCATAAAAAGGTTACCGTATAATTCATATTTATGGTCACCAATCCCTTTAATTTCCATCATAGCATCCCTGTCCATAGGTTTATAAAAAGCCAGTTCTTCCAGGGTTGCATTTGAAAAAACTAGATATGCCGCTTTTCTTTTCTCTTTTGCAATCTGGTAACGTTTAGCTGCCAGCATCTCATAGAGCTTGTCATCATAGTCCAGGTGGCCACTGGTTTTTTTCTTCCTTGCCTTGGCTTTGGAATCTGTCACCTTAGCCCTTTCCTGCTTGACCTTGATGATTTCCTGACCCTTCAAAATTGATTTTGATGCAGGGGTCAGTTTCAGTAAAGGGAAACGGTCTGTAGTCATATGGAGATAACCGCGTGCAATAAGGTTCATCATAATTTCCCGAAGGGCACCTTCTGAATAGTCTTTAAGCATTCCATAGGTCGACTGTTCATCAAGCTTCCAGGAAAGAATTTTCTGGTTCTTGGACCCTCTAAGGGTCTGAATAATCATAGAGAGGCCAAAACGCTGCCCCGTCCTATAAACAAGGGACATGATAATCTGGGCTTCCTTTGTCATGTCAATATAATTGGCTTCCTCTAAACAGTTGCCACAGGAACCGCAGTTGTCCATACCAATATCTTCACCAAAATAAGTAGAGATTTCCTGTCTTAAACAGGAATCTGCATGACAGTAATTAACCAAATACTGAAGATTTTCAAACTGGATACGAAGTCTTTCCTCATCCAGACTGTTTTGACTGATCAAAAGTTTTTGTTTAACAATATCCGCTGGTGAATAGAGGAGTATACAGTCGCTTTCATCCCCATCTCTTCCAGCTCTACCTGCTTCCTGGTAATAGGATTCCATATTCTTGGGCATGTTGTAATGAAGGACAAAGCGAACATCCGGCTTATCGATTCCCATACCAAAGGCATTGGTGGCGACGATAATCTTTGTGTCCCCATACATAAAGTCCTCTTGAACCTGAGATCTTATGTTAGGTTCCATTCCACCATGGTAGCCTTCTACCGCATAACCAGCTCCCTTAAGTTTCATCGTCAACGATTCTACTGTCTTTCTTGTTGAACAATAGATAATCCCGTTTGTCTGGGATTTCCCTTCTAAGTATGACGTGGTATAACGGTACTTGTCTTTAGGCTTTACAACCTGGTAAATAAGATTTGCACGGTTAAATCCGGTAACCAGTTCAAAGGGATTATGCAGGTTTAATAATCTCTTGATTTCATCTACAACAAAGGAGGTTGCGGTCGCCGTATAAGCACCAACCCTGGGCCGAAGGTCCAACTGGCTTATAAAAACCGGTATGTCCCTATAACTTGGTCTAAAATCATGTCCCCACTGACTAATACAGTGGGCTTCGTCAACAGCAATAAAATCGATAGCTATACTCCTGGCCAGGAACATAAAACTTTCCGTTAAAAGCCGCTCTGGCGCTACATAGATTAGCTTGTATTCCTTGTTTCGTATGGCCTCGTAACGTTGTCTGGTTTCAGTCAGAGACAAAGTGGAATTAATGAAAGTTGAAGGAATACCATTGTCATTCAGACCATCAACCTGGTCCTTCATCAAGGCAATGAGAGGAGATATGACCAGGGTTATGCCATCCATCATCAGACTTGGTATCTGGTAGCAGATAGATTTACCACCACCTGTAGGCATAATCCCCAAAACATCCCTTCCGTCAAGAAGCCCATCAATCATTGCCTCCTGTCCCTGTCTAAAACTTTCATACCCATAGTATTTCTTCAGTAATTCCAACTTCGTCATTTATGTCTCCTAAATCTGTATCGCTGTTCTCTGTCATATGAGAATACAATCTGTCTTTTCTCATATTTCACTATTGCTTTCATTCCATGAATTGCATCAAACTATTTAGAATATGCAACTTCTCCATCAATAATCGTCATCTCAGGCGCTGCTAAAATATCAAAGGGATGCCCACTCCAGATAACTATATCTGCATCTTTTCCAACTTCAAGACTGCCTACCCGGTCTGATACACCTAAAATCTCTGCTGGGTTGATGGTAATGGTTTTTAAAGCTTCCTCTTCGTCAAGTCCAGCCTTATGGGCAAGAGCTGCAGCCATAACCAATGCATCAATGGGTATAATAGGGCTGTCTGTCATAATCGCTACTTTTACACCGGCTTCAACCAATATCTTTGGTGTATCAAAAGACTTGTTCCTAAGTTCAAATTTGGACTTAAAACCAAAAGTTGGTCCTACGATACATGGATAACCTTCTTTTGCCAAATCTTCTGCTATCAAGTGTCCTTCCGTACAATGGTCCAAGGTTAACTTCAAACCAAACTCTTTGGCAATACGGATTGCCGTATATATATCATCTGCCTGATGGGCATGGGCTTTCAGTGGTATTTGGCCTTTAACAACCGGAATCATAGCTTCCAGTTTCATATCAAATGGAGGTTTTTGGCTGTCATCTTCAGCTCCTTCGATTTTTCCTATATACTCTTTTGTCTTGAAGAGCAATTCTCTTAACTTTGCAGCTGTTCCCATTCTTGTTGTAGGCATTTTGGACTGACTGCCATAAACTCTTTTGGGGTTTTCACCAAAGGCACATTTCATAGCAAGATTGTCTTTGATGACCATATCATCAACCCGGTGCCCCATCATCTTCATTACAATAAAAGTTCCACCAACTACATTGGCACTTCCTGGTCCGGTGGCCACGGTTGTGACACCACCTTTGGCGGCGTTTGATATGGACTCATCCAAAGGATTGATTCCATCGATAACCCGAACGTGGGGAGTAATGGGATCTGACATTTCATTGACGTCTACTCCCATATCACCGGCAGCTGCTCCAAAAGTTCCGACATGACAGTGGGCATCAATAAATCCAGGAAATACAAACCTGCCACTTGCATCAATTACCTGTGTCCCTTCCGGAACCTCCAGTGACTTGCCTATTTTGCTGATCTTACCACCATCAATAAGTATATCCATTTGCTGACCGGCTTGTCCGGCCATTGTATAAAGAGTTCCATCCTTAATTAATTTCATTATATTCCCTCCGAAAAATTCATAAAACGCTATTTTTTATTTTACCACAGTTAGGTTACATCTTCCACGTTTATGATTGGGACAAATATGATAAAAGTCTTTTGTTGATAATTATTATCATTTATGATATATTATCACATAAAAGGAGTGATATAAATGGATTTTAATCAATTTAATGATACTATATATGATGATAAATTTGACTCAACCTATCGTTTTCTAAGGGCCGGGCTATCCGGAAACCTGGATCATGATATATTTACATTGAACCAGACCATAGATACCCTATGGATCTACTACGGTAATAATCAAAGTGGACGGGGCGACATTGCCCAGATGAAAATAGAAGCAGAAATCGCAGCAACAGAATTGGTTCTCTTTGAACTTAGAGAAGAAAAAGCAGCCATCCTAAGAGAAGTCTCATAAAGATCTACCTTGAACTGTATTGACTTTCTTATCCAATCAAGGTAGGATATACAAAAACCGAAAAAGGATAAGAATACCATGAAAATAAAACCTATACATCCGGACCTTATGCTGCTGATTGTAGCCATTATATGGGGTACCGGATTTATTGCAACTGAATATGCTATTGAATCAGGACTCAATCCTATACATATTATGGCAGGGCGTTTCTCTGTAGCCACCCTTACCCTCTTTTTCTTCTTATATAAGGATATAAAAAAAATCAGCAAAAATGAATGGGTAAAAGGTAGTATTGCAGGAGTATTTCTCTTTCTAGGCTTCTACTTCCAAACCTTTGGACAAAGTATGACAACCGTATCCAACTCTGCTTTTTTAACGGCAACCAATGTAGTCTTTGTTCCATTTATCGCCTGGATACTAACTAAACACAGACCAAAAACCAAAGTCTTTCTCTTAGCTTTGGTTACTTTTATTGGGATAGCAATTCTAACAGTGAATCCGGAATCGACGATTACCGTTAATACTGGTGACTTCTATGTATTTCTCTGCGCTATCGCTTTTGCAACCCATATTGCTTATGTAAGTGTGGCTGTCAAAGGCAACCACCCTTTGAGAATCACTTTTATCCAGATGTTGGCAGCTACCCTACTCTCAATCGTCGGTTCCTTCTTAAGTGGTCAAAGTTCTATAGGAAATCTAAACCTATTTGCCGCCATCCCATCCGTCTTATTTCTTGGCCTTTTTTCTACAAGTCTATGCTTCTTCATGCAGACCAGTGCACAAAAAAAGACAACACCCGGCAAAACAGGTATTATCCTTTCCACTGAAAGTTTATTTGGAACCCTTTTCTCTGTCATATTGGGCATCGAACCTCTGACACTCAAAATTCTTATAGGTGGTTTAATCATTTTCACCTCTGTCGTTCTTACTGAAGTGGATATTATCCAGCCAAAGTCCTTATTAAGGTTCAGAAGACAAACTTAACTGTGATGGATTCTCTATTAATCCTTCTTCTGAAAGAAGGGTATCGAGAACGCTTATATCCGCCTGAATATCGACACTAAGACCTGCAAACATATTATTAAAGAGATTAACAAAGGCCTCATTAATCTTATCCAGGGCTAAACTGATTTCTTCCATAGAGTCGATGACATGTTGGCTCTTAACTCCATGTTTCTCAAATTCTACATACTTATCAAGAAGTCTCACGGTTGTAGGTAAATAATGTTCTGCAAAACGATATACGTTACCCACCTGCTCCGGATTGTTTTCTATATGATTCAAAATCTGCTTGGTAATGGATTCGATTACATTAGCCTTATCCCGAATGAGGACAGATCTTACATCTTGACTAATCCTGTTAATCTTTTCCAGTTCTGCCCTTCCCTTAACCAGTTCATTATTGGATTCCCCAATCATTTTAGGCTTGTTAAGACCTGAGCTTTCTAAACTGATTTGGTCTTCCATGAGAAGCTTTCTCCGTCGTTGTTCCAAAATATACCTGTCATAGGATGACTTGGTCAAAATCAACATTTCCTCACCCTTTGTCATATGCAAATCAGGAAACATACCTGATTCCATCATCTTGCGAAGATCTTTCACCAGATACTTATGGCTTTTGTTCATATACTCTTCCACTTCTTCCATAAGTACAAAATCAGCATGCCTAAACAGTGACAAATATCTTCTGTAGCGCTTTAGGCGTTTGAAAACTCCAAAAGCATAGGCATCCAATCCAAAACCAACCGTTAAAAGAGCTCCAAAGGTCAGAACCATTGATGGATGCCCATTTAATGTTAAGGCCAAGATACTGCCCAGTCCAAAACCACCTGTTAACATAGACCCAAAAACCGTTGCCACAATTGCCCTTGCCTTACCGACAGGCCTGTGCTGTATTCGGTCATGATCAGCAAGTGGTGCTTGGTATTTTACCTCTTCACTTAATACCTGATTATTCTCCTGTTCACTCATGGCTCTCCTCCAAACGAAATAACATTATATCCATTATATAGTAAAAACTGCTGTAAGACTATAAGTCCTACAGCAGTAAATGTTATTGATATTAAAAATTTCTAAGGTCCGGGCTGATTGACTTTCCTGCAACATCATCCAGTTCATCAATACGGTCCATGTCTTCTTGGCTTAAGACAAAGTCAAATACCTGGCCGTTGGCATAGATTCTCTCCGGGGTTACTGACTTTGGCAGTGGAAGATAACCATGTTGGAGACTCCAGCGAATACATACCTTAGCCACACTGGTATTATATTTTTCAGCAATCTCCTTAAGGGCCTCAACCTCCATAACCTTGCCTGTTCCAAGTGGACTGTATCCTTCTAGAAGAATATCCTTGGACTGACAGTAAGAGATCAAATCCAGATCATGATCGCCTGGACAGATGCGAATTTGATTGACCTGTGGTACAATCTTAGCCGTCTTTAAAAGGGTTTCCAGATGGTGTTTCCAAAAGTTGCTGACACCAATGGCTTTGATCTTTCCAGCTTCATAAAGTTCTTCCATGGCCTTCCAGGAACCGGCATTCTTTTCTTCCCACTGGTCTCTGATTGCAAGTGGATTGGGCCAGTGTATCAAGAACAAATCCAGGTAGTGGGTATCCAACCGCTTAAGGCATGCATCAAAGGCTGCCAGGGTCTCTTCATAACCATGGGCATCATTCCATACTTTAGAAGTTAGAAAAATTTCCTCCCTTGGAATACCCGAATCCTTAATGGCACGTCCCACACTTTCCTCGTTGCCATAAACTGCCGCTGTATCAATATGTCTATATCCAGCCTCCAAGGCTGTCAGAACCGCTTTATATCCCACATCATCGTTTGGTGTTTGCCATGTACCAAAACCAATGACCGGAATTTCAAGACCATTACTAAGTTTATATGTATCTTTTAAGTGACTCATCATTTACCTCCTAAGATGTCTTATTGAATTCTATATTTCCTATCACTTTCCAATTAAGAATTGTTTTCAATACCATTATAGAAGTGTCCATCCATAAAGTCAAATGCCAGATTCGTTTTTCACCTGGTCAACCACCGCCAACTGGAGGAAATATACCAACAACATCCTGGTCCTTAAGGGCTTGGTCAACTTTTGCCCCTCTTCCGTTGATCATAATAATGGCAACATCCTCCTTTGGAATACCTAACTCTTTAAGAATATGACCTGTCGTTCCTTTATCAGGTAGATCCATAGTCATGATTTTCTCTCTGTTGGTTCGAAGGGTAGCGAATAATTTTACTGTAACTTTCACTAGTCAGACTCCTTGCCCTTTCCTTTAATCTTAAAACTGGATTCATTTCCTTCATTTTTTCCATAGAAGCCTAAGGCGATCCGATAGGGTCCAGGACAACCTGGTGGCAAAAATGCTATTCGGTCTCCTGGATGGATGACATAGGAAAGTTCTTGAACGAAACCATTAACGAAGATAACTTCTATATCATCCCGGTCAATTCCCATCTCTATGGATAAGTCAAGACCGCTGATTGGCTGGTCTATGGTGTAATAAAATGGCATAGAACCGTATTTTTTTCTCAGAAAGCTGTCTAATTGTAGAAAGCCTCTCACTTCTAACTCCTTGGGATTTTCTCTCATCTTAAAACTGAAGAACCTGGTCTATCTCTTCAGGTGTGAAATCCCAAACCACATTGTGAGGCTCTATAGGTTCATATTCCATAAATTCCGGCAAACGGTCATGGGCATTGGTAAAGCCTGCACGTCGGTTGAAATCCAATTCCGTTTTCAAGACGGTTTTTCCTAATTCATCAACATCATCAGCGTTTAGATTCAAGCCGTACTGGGCATTAATCATATCGATAAGAGCCTGATATCCACCTGGATTATCTGCTATTCCAAAGTAAACAAAGAGACACATTCCGGTAGAGTCAACGGCTGCAGTTCCTATCTGCATGGCCCTTGCATATTCAATCTGTCCATCCTTTTTGAGAGGATCCAAATCGGCTCCAACTTTTAGGATATTACCGGAAATACAGTATCCGGCAGTATGGTCAGCCCCCATGGTCGTAGTGGCATAGGTCAAACCAATACCTTTGACAGATCTGGGATCATAAGCTGGTATTGCCTGGTCTTTAACAACTGGGGTCCGATAAAGGCCACAGACCTTACCGACTACTGCCGTTCCACCACCGATGATTCTTGCAAGTGGACTGGGTTTAGCCATATCTTTGACGATTTCAAGAACTTTTTCACCATCTCCCCAGGGAATAAGTCCCCCTTCCATAGCCGTAGCTACCGCAACAGCAGTCTCAATACTGTCAACACCCATATCATCCATAGCCCTGTCAATATAGGCAATAGCATCTAAATCTTTAATACCACCGTCTGCTCCAAGGCCCCATATGGTTTCATACTCAAATCCACTGGTGATATATTTTCCCTGTTTATCAGGATACCACTGTGAACATCTGATAATACAACCCTTGTGGCAACCATGGGATACTTTGCCATCACCACCTCTATCAGTAATAGTTGCATTCATGGTCTCTCCGGAAATATTATCATTGTGGTCAATACGACCGGTTGTAAAGTTATACGAAGGCAGTCCTCCTGCTTCATTAAGTATATTCACCAACACATCAGTCCCATATGCTGCAAGTCCCTGACCGGCAACCGGATGGTCCATAAGGGCTTTGGCAAAAACCTTGGAAGCAGCCTTAAACTTCTCAGGATCAGCAATATCCACCTTGCCGGCTCCTCTTGAATCAATAACAATAGCCTTGACTTTCTTTGAACCAAGAACTGCACCTAGACCACCTCGTCCGGCACTTCTAATATTGCCGTCCGGATCTTTAAAGGAGATGTTGGCTGATGGGAACCGATACTCACCAGCCGGTCCGACGATGGCAATGCCCACATGGCTTCCGTACATCTCACCAAGCTTTCCAATAGCTTCATAATTACCCACACCACCCAGCAGTTCATCGGGACATGCATCGATGGTTACTCCATCCATTGATAATTTTAGTATATAAAATTTGTCACCACTAGGCATCCCCTCAATTGCAAAAGCTTTAACACCCATTTTTGCCAGCATCTGAGAGGACGAACCACCGGTGTTGGATTCTTTAATTGTTCCGGTTAAAGGACTTTTTGATCCGACGGACATTCTTCCTGAATTGGGTGCACTGGTACCGGAAAGAAGACCTGGTGCAAAGACAATTTTGTTGTTCTTGCCAAGGGGGTGACAAATAGGATTGACCTCCTCATTGACAAAGGTTGATGTTAAAGCCCGACCGCCAAGACCAGCATATTTTTCCGGCACATCGGTAATAGATGTTTCCATTGTTGTCATATTGATACGAATAAATTTTTGCATTAAAAATACCTCCTGTGATTGATGACCCTCATAGGTCCTTATAAGGAAACTTACCGTTACGTCATTCCTTTCCAAACACGGGAGGCAGGACAGTTTCCTGAGCTACCTATCGGTCAGCTATCATAGCAAGGCCTTAGAGACACTGACTCGGATTCGTAACAACCTGTTCAACAAGTTATATATTATATATTACAAGAAATGCTCCTTCATTACAACACCAATTGTCAACAAAGAATCAATCCTGTATAATTAATTTGAACCATTAATATTATATGAAAAAGGAGTCCTATGGAAAAGACAATTCAAGAATTTCAAAAGGAACAGGCAATCAAATGTTTTAATGAATGCTGGGATTACATAGAAAAGGAAAACAGAAGCCCTGAAGATGACCTGATGATGATTCATTGTGCTCATACCTCCCGCTACCTTTGGGGTCAAGTGGGTCAGCCTTTACACTTTGAACGGGGAGAATGGCAGATTTCAAAAGTTTACAGCCTTCTTGGCAAGGGTCAGCAAGGTCTCTTTCATGCTGAGGCCTGTTTGAAGATCTGTCTCGAGAATGATATTAAAGATTTTGATATTGCCTTTGCCTATGAGGCTATGGCAAATGCTTACAAAGCAATGGGAAATATGAAAGAAGTAGATAACTACAAAGAAAAAGCCTATGCCTGCCTGGATGCAATTAAGGACAAAGGTGACAGGGATTACACAAAATCCGAACTGGATAAAATCTAAAACTCGACCAAGGGCACTTATTGTATTAAGCTGATATTCAATAAGTGCCTTTTTTCACTTTCCAATCCTAGTATCTTTAGTTATAATTAGTAATATAATATAGGTATCATCATATACGATTAAAAATATCAGTAAATTCAAGGAGGGTTATTATGTATTGTCCTAATTGTGGATCTCAATTAGAAGACCAGGCAACTTTTTGTTCAGAATGCGGCACCCGTACCAATGTAGCTGAGTCAGCTCCGGCACCTCAGCCTACTCCAAGACCTGCACCGGTTCAACAACCACAGGTTCAAGCTCAACCAGTCCAACCTCAACCGGTTCCTCAACCAGTTCCTCAACCGGTTCAGCAGGCAGTTCCAGTATCCAGACCGGCCCCACCACCAAATCAAGGCTATCAACAGCCACAAGGTGTCCGTCCAGGAATGGTAGACCTTAACGCTCCACTTGGGGTCTTCTCTTATGTAGGTATGTTCATCCTCATGGCCATTCCCCTCCTTAACTTCATTATGATGTTAATGTGGATTTTCGGCAGTCAGGTAAACCGCAATAAAAAGAATTTCGCCATAGCCGTCTTAATCATGGCTGTTATATCCATTGTACTCTCCTTCGTACTTGGTGGAGCAATTGCAGCAATACTCGTTCCACTTATGGAAGATATGGAGTTTTACACTTATTAATTGAATAGCAATATAAAAAGTCTTGTTCCATCAAACCATAGGTTGCAGGAACAAGACTTTGTTATTTCATCACGCAAAAAATATATTTTCTTAAGCATTTACTTATATACGACTTTAAATTCTTCTAGAACAACCAGCATCTTTTCATCAAATGGAATTCCATAGGGTTTTAGTTCCTCACTAAAAGCCTGTCGATGAACCCTTTTCCAATAAGCCAGGCTAAGGTCACCTTCTCCTTCTTTGGTAGCGAAACTTGCATCCACCTCTTCAAAAGCCATTAATTTTACATTGGTCGTTTGAATAATGCATCTTTCTCTTTCAAAGCCATCTAATATAACACTGTACTCTCCGGCTCTTGGTATCGTTTCTTTTTCAATTTCATATAAACGATAAAGGGAGGCCGTTCCTGTTTTCTTTCCCTGTAAAACCAGGTCCGCCAGTTGATCAGCGGTTTCTTCACTCGCCCCAAAAGACCACCGGTCATATTTAGTCTCATCAATAGCCCTGTTGTCAACAAACTGCTGCCACAATCTGGACTTGTTCTTGTCCTCTCTTTCCTGGGTTTCCTTTCTTTTCAGTGCCTGCTTATACTCATAAATTGCCTTGGACCGTTTGGACGAGACAAGTGCAATAATAAGCCCTGCCGCTCCCAGTCCTCCAAATAAAAATAGGATAAAGAAAAGGACAGTTTTAATTATACCGCCGCCAAAACCATTTTGTACCGACAAAACAGCTTTAGGTCCTTCATCTTCCAAATAAGCACTTTCTATAATAACCTGACTGTCTTCTTCCATTTCAAAAGACCATATGGAATAGCCCTGTCTATTACCAATGGAATAGGTTGAAGACCCCATAGGTTGTTTTATTTCAATATAATCTTCCAAATCATAGGCATAAACAGACATCCTAAGACCTGAAATATCAGCATTCATTGTGTTGTAGAATTCCCCACCAAGCTCCGATCTGTATTCATGAAAAACCGTATAATTACCGGCTTCCAAATAGTATTCGTTTCTACCTGGGACCGTAAATCGAATGGCATCATCATCCATGGACAAGAGACCGAAAACCATAGTCAAAACCGCTGCAACAATACCTGCAACAGCCACTGCCACACCAATTCCATAATAGGCCTTTCTGGGTCCCAGCCTTTTCAACTCATCATTCATAAACCCCTGCTCCTTATATATTATAATCTCTTAAATAGCACGCCATACATCTAATGACATCTTTACATTATCAAGTGCCACACCACGAATCACGACAGACTGATGGGCATCAATCTCAAAACCAAACTTACTAAAAAAATCTTTAGCGGCCAAACTGACATCAGCACTTAAAGTTTTAATATTCTTATGAATGGCAAGTTCAATAATATAATTCATTAAGTACCTGCCTACGCCCTGCCCACTGTGACCACCTTTAATAAAAAAATGATCAATATAGCCATCTGACTGAAGATCCGCATATCCGATAATTTCATCATTTTCTTCAACAACAAAAGGGCTGATTCCGTGGATCCGTTTGATCCATTGGTCTTCCAATATATCCTCACCAGCCCATGCCCTTAACTGATCCTCGTTATAGTATCCCTTGGCGTTATGATGGATAGACGTAGAAAAAATTTCATATAATATCATTTCTTCACCAGGTTGATATCTTCGAACTTTCAATGACGCCTCCTTCCACAAGAATTACATGAGTAGCTGTTTAGCCTAAAACTTCTTGGGCCCATTCTACGGCTTCAAAATATGAATGAGGAACAATTTTCTCCAAGGATTCATTACCAAAACCTTTGATAGACAGAACAACATGCCAGTTACCCTCTTCATAGGCATCCAATATTCTAAGACCTTTACTTAAAACATTATCTTTTCCCATAAGTGCATCTATAACATCATCAGCTAATGGCAGCTCCCTTAAGATCTCTTCCATGGGTCTTTCCAGAATAATATCAATCATGGAAAACATACCTGTTATAAAAAGCTCTTGTTTAATAGATTCAAGCCCAACTCGCTCAGCGAGATTTTCTAAAACCTTGGCTCTAATAATGGAGGTCCAGGCATAAACATCCGGTTGGTCTTCAGATAATTCCCGAAGAACAATGAGTCCAAACCATTTATAAAGATCTTTCATCCCAATTCGAACAAGGGCCTGATGAATATCTGTAATTTTGTTAGTTCCTGAATATGCTGACGAATTCACCAGCTTCATAATCTTATAGGTTAGGGATAAGTCATGTTCAACAGCCCCAGAAATTTTGTTGAATTCTGGACTGGGGTGATAAAGTTCTTTCATAAGTGTCAAATAGGTGTTTTTAAAGACCTTTATATCTTTAGCCTTGAACTTTTTAGGTTTCTTAAAGAAGCATCCAACAAAATACTGGCAGCCTAAAGACCTTGCAAAGTCAAAATCTTCCCTGGTATCTACCTGTGTAGCCATCATCTCAATCCTTCTTCGACTGAAATAACCGGCTATCTTCTCAATGCGGTCTCTTTCCAATACAGAGAAATCAATTCTTACCATGTCAATATACTTAAGCATGGATTCTATGGAGCTTACATCGTTATCACCATTAATAGAGATTGTATATCCTTTTTCCTTTAAGGATTTCACCGCATCCATCATACCCTTGGAACAACATTCATCGGCAATATCCATGACATACTCATCAGGATCAAGGAGGGTGGCCATTTCATCCAAAATAAGCTTTCCAGTAAAACTGATGAAAGCTTTCTTATGTTCGGTTAGTACTTCTAATCCCATCATTAATGAGCCATTAATGATGACGGTTGCAGTCACTTCATCACTACTTGACTTTCGCTCCCCTTCGTTATCAGCCAAAAGGACGTAGCCTATTATTTCCATTAGATCATTAAACACAGGCTGTCTGACAATAAATACATCCATAGGACACCTCCATATCCTTATAAGTATGAATCTTCCCATATAGTCTTACATCTATTATACATCAAATGTTTTCCTTGTACATCCCGGTCTCAAAAAGTCAATCTAATAACTATTGGACTCATTAATTCCTACTAAATCATTAACATTTAATTCATAAAAGATGCATATAAGTGACACATTTATGTTCTATAATATATTTGTAAGAACAAGTTACCTCTTACAATAAATACTCTCCCCCTCATCCTTTTATAGGCACCTGGTTTTCCAGGTGCTATTCTTATGCCCTCATTGCCTTTTACTCTCATCCTTTTACAAACAAAATTGTTTCTTGCTTTTAAGAAGATGTCATGTTAACCTACTTGTATAAATGATAATAATTCTCATTAACATATAAGATTTTGGAGGAAATAATATGACTTTTAAATTACCAGAATTAACATACACATATGACGCCTTAGAGCCTCACATAGATGGTCGCACCATGGAAATTCATCATTCCAAGCACCACGCCGGCTATACAGCAAACTTAAATGCTGCACTTAAAGGCAGCGGGCTCGATCTTTCCATTGAAGAAATATTGGCAGACTTGAACCAGGTACCGGATGAAAAAAGAAATGCCGTCAGAAACAATGGTGGTGGCTATTATAACCACAAACTTTTCTGGACCTTCCTATCACCTGATGGTGGTGGTCAGCCGGAAGGTCAGCTGGCTGAGGCAATTGATAAAACCTTTGGAAGTTTTGACGCCTTCAAAGAAAGCTTTGATCAGGCAGCTAAAACCCGTTTCGGATCTGGTTGGGCCTGGCTGGTGATCAAAGAGGGAATTCTATCCGTTGAGTCCACTCCTAATCAAGATTCCCCTATAAGTGAAGGAAAGCAGGTTCTCCTTGGTTTGGATGTTTGGGAACACGCTTATTACTTAAACTATCAGAACCGCCGCCCTGACTATGTTGCCGCTTTCTGGAATGTCGTTAACTGGGAGGAAGTTTCCAGACGATATAACCAGTTTTCATAAAGCACCTTGCTATATCGCAAACTCATTTTATAGAGCTGTTCACCTCTTCAAATCAAGAGTGGACAGCTCTTTTTTTCTCAAAATATCATAATAACAAATTCATCAAAAAAGATGTTATAATATCAACAAGATATTTTGAGGGAGGATTTTAAGCATGCACAAGGATAAGATTGGTTTTATATATGCAGCATTGGCATATTTCATATGGGGTAGCCTTACGATTTATTGGAAGCAGCTTCAGATTCTCAATTCCATCGAGCTTCTAACGGTGAGAGTGCTCTTTTCTGTTATCACCTTGCTTTTAATTATTCATAGCGGTAGAGAAAACCACTATTTTTCCTATTTTCGCAATAAAAAAACAAGGAGGTCACTTTTTCTTACCGCCTTGCTTATTGGTACCAATTGGGGTGTTTTTGTTTACGCAGTTAATTCCGGTCATGTTTTACAAACATCTTTAGGCTATTATATCGGTCCATTAATCAGTGTTTTTCTTGGAGTCATTATTCTAAAAGAGAAGTTAAGTCTCAATCAATATGGGGCAATACTTTTAGCTGCAACAGGAATTATCTATCTGGTCTTTTCCTATGGAACTTTTCCCTGGATTGCCATCCTTGTAGGTGGTTCTTTTAGTCTCTATGGTTTATTCAAGAAAATCTATCATCTTGACTCCCTCAACAGCCTATTAGTAGAAACCATTCTATTACTTCCCATTATGCTTGTCCTGACTTTCCTTTATGACAGTCAAAAGGGGAGTCAAATAGGGTCTACCAGCCCTATTCACTGGGTCTTCATCATCCTTGCCGGAATAGTCACCATAACTCCCCTGATAATTTTTGCAGAAGGGGCTAAAAGAATTCCCCTTAACGCCATAGGTTTTCTACAATATATTACACCAACGATGTTCCTATTATCCGGTGTTCTTCTCTACGGTGAGCCTTTCACCAGTCATCACCTCATAAGTTTTGGCCTTATCTGGACCGGTATTGGACTTAACTTTATCAGGTTTTCAAAAACCAGAGAGCCTTCATCTGATCAGCCTTCATAATCCCAGTGCCACTCTTCCCAGTAGCTGCCATCGCTGTATTTAAGAGGATGAAAACCATAGTCAAGCATCAAGGTTTCAAAAGCTTTTAACTTCCCTGGGTCATATGCAATCAAACCCCTAACATAAGCCGTGATATTAAGATCCAGGGCCAGCCCCCAACCATGATTACTGGTTCCAGGGTAAGCAGCCCGTGACCTTCCATATTTATTAAAGAGAGTCACTTGCTGGTCATAGGTACGATAACCCGATTCAGGATAGGTCAGATAAAAATAATTATCAACAGCTCCCAGACTAGTGTAATTGCCCTCATGAACAAGCATAGCCCAGGCTATAGCCGTTGATGTTTCCCCATATCCTACCTGGTCATAACGAACCGGCAGTTTAACCAAATTTATTTGATGATCACCCAACCGACCGTTTAGGGTCGGGTCTTTTTCTATACTTGGACTTGGAGGCTCCCATTTGCTAATATAAAGCCTCTTGATGGTGTCATAATCAACACCATACATATGGGCCGCTTCCAGTATATCTATTGTAGTTTCTGAAATTTCCCCATCGATTGGAGTTCCATAATAGGTCCCCATAAAAGCCTGAAAAACAATAAGGTCGCTGGCCGTATCCAGATCATAAAGGCTGTTGACCGGAGTATCAAAGCCTATCTTTGATAAAAGGTAATCTACTTTACCGGCTAATGATAAAGTGGAATAATCACCATCCACTTCCATACTCTTGTCACTGCTTTCCATACCAATATAATAAAATCGATTCTCAACTGTTGACCAGGCTCGTCCCTTTTCGTCATAAAAAACATAACCTTTACCCTCAAGTCTTACCGGCTCAACGAAATTCATGGGTCTTAAGTCAAGACTTAGGCTGTCACGCTCTGGAACCAATCCAGAAAAGACCTTATACATCCAGTATAAGTCTTCAGATGTATCTATCTCTTCCTTATCCGGTTCATCTTCTTCAATAATTTCTTCCAAATCATCCATGTCAACCCATGAATAATTGGATGTCATAGCCCAAGCACTTCCGTTACTGTCCTTATACTTTCTAAAAACACTGATGATCTGACCTTTTTTTAGCCTAAAGAGAGGTTCTCCGTATTTGCCGTAATCTCCCTGAACCATAGTATTGTCATGTGAAACCCTGTAATTCACAGGCATCTCCATGCTAAACAGCAGAACATATTTCATATTATTGACCGTCTTCTGCTTCATGACCTTAGCCAACATCACAAGAGCCTCTTCCTTGGAAACAGTCTTGATAGGCTCAAACCGATTATCTCCAACACCATCAAGATATCCCATGGTTCTGGATTTATAAACAGATGGTTTTGCCCAATCACTGATTACCTGATCATCACTAAAAAACTCATATCCTTGATTGTCTTCCAAAGACTCCTCTTCCAAAAGATCCATCACACGTATCAGAAAAGTAGCCATCTCCTGCCTTGTCAATGTATCTTCTGGCATAAAGAGAAGCTGGCCCTCATCATTGCTTCCTTTTCCGGTGGTAATACCTAAAGCCGTAGCTTTTAAGACGATTTCTGAGTTGTTATCCCCATAGGGTTCAAGGTTTTCGTATACGACATCAGACGCTGTAACAAATTCATAATAATCGACTAGACCATTAACGAAGTCCAATCGGTTTATTGGTTCTCTATACCTCTCATATAGGGAAGGTGTTAGCCAATTCATTTTTTTAAGCAGGGATATGGAATCGATTGCCCAGCCAGATGGCTGGCCTTCTTCCCATGTTACATCTAAGTTTTCGTGCGAAGTCGCTAAAATCGGCTGGAAAGACCAGCCGATGATAAAAAGGGTCACAAAAAACCCTATAATTCTTTTTATTTTGCCATGCTTCATCGCTCTGTTCATAAAGTATATGTCATTGCCCTTTCTGATCTTTTTTCATTTGGTACAAATGCTTATCTGCAATATGGTATAGGGTTTCCAGATTCTTATTCAAAGAATCTTCAATACCAAAAGCTACGGATAATTCAACGTCTGTATATTTATTGGCTAGATCCCTAAAATGGTCATCCATACGGCCCACAAGACTTCTGGCCGTATCAGCATCGGTATCCGGCATAATAAGGACAAACTCATCACCACCGGTCCGACAGGCAATATCATAACTTCTTACATTGTTCTTAATAATATCTGCTATGGTTTTCAGAACCTTATCGCCTTCCGGATGGCCATAATTGTCATTGATTTTCTTGAAGTTATTGACATCAAAGATAACCATGGAAAAGACATAGCCATTTCTTGTTGAACGGTTATATTCAGCCTGAATAAAATCAGTAAAGAACCGTCTGTTATAAAGGCCTGTCAAACCATCTGTTATACTGATTTCATAGAGTTGATTGCTATGATCATTGACTCTTTTGTATACGTAATGGATAGTTCCTACTATTGCTACAGCTACTACGGTAAAGTTAATGGACAAGTCAAAAATTCTATATGCAGGATCTGTATAAACATAATAGTGTTCAGGAATCCAGAGTTCTGTTTGAAATAAAATCAAGGCCTCAAATATTATGGCCAGAGAAAACAAATACTCCAAGTGGTGAATAGCAGAAAAAGACAGCATAAATATTGACAGTAGTATCAAATACACCATGGCACTTTCAGTTCCTGGAGAAGTCCAATAGCCAAAGGGAACATAAACAAAAGTGATAAAGGCCTGGAAAGAAACTCTTGCCAAAGTATAGCGATGGTAAACTTTTGACGTTAGATACCAGAAAATACAGAGAAGGGTAATAATCAGTCCTGTCAGAACATTCACCAGAGGCCTGCGATTAATGGCATTAACGATCATAAAAACAAGTCCCAGCACCCCAATAAACGTTATATACCAATTAAAAAGTGTATAACGGATGTCTTTTTCAATCTGCATCTTTTCAGCTGTATGAAGTAAACTCATAGGATACTCCTTTTCCTCTTCATAACCAAGTCAATTATACCATATATTTACAGCAAAAAACTATCCATCTATTTTTAGCTGTAAACTGCCTGAATTGGTAAGTTCATTAATCCGTTCTATATAGGCCTCCATATCAAACTTTCTTCTTAATCCCTTGTCATTCATATACCTTAACTTGCCAAAGATTTCCCTTTCCTTCCAGCCATGGTCATGCAAGCCAAAGCACCAGGCAACTCCTACATAGGAATTGGCATCTCGTCCGTCTATAAAATACTTATTGTTTAAATAGATGGCCCATTGATATGCAATCTCATGGCTTGGACTCCACTCGATAATTTTCTTGCACCAATACATCCGCATATAATTATGCATATAGCCGGTTTCAACCATTTCTTTCATAGAGACATTCCAATACGGATCATGAGTATCGTAGGCCTCCAGTATTTCAAGAGAATAAACAATAGGCCGATAGTCAAGTTCATGTACCTTCATAGAGTCATATGCCCATGGATAGGTCATTGTTTCAAACCGGTCATAGCCTTTTCGATAGTAACAGTAATTAAAAGCCAGTTCCCGTCTGACTACCAACTGTTCTATGTAGCCGTCAAGAGCCTTTTGCGACACCGGATTGACACTGGCATAATCCATGATCCGTATATAAATTTCTAAGGAAGAAATCTGTCCGAAATGCAAATACAAACTCATCTTGGAGGTATAGTCCTTGGCTGGTGTGTTACTATCATCGTAGTGATACAAACCTTCCTCCATAAAGGCCTCAAGACATATAATTGCCTGACTGTATCCCCCCTTGTATACAGGACTGTATCCAATTTCCTTACTGACAGGACTAGCCTCTAAATAGTCTTTCCAATTAAAAGACTCTTCTCCTTTAAAAAGAGGGTATTGTTTTTTTAGATAATTTTCTTCTTCCTTGATCCAGGATTTTCTTAGTATCTTGCTTTCTATAGGTCTTGCATAATCATTAAGCTTCTTCATAATCTTAGGCCTAATCGTCCTTGCAGCATATTCCTCTTTATCAGAAGCTGTTTCAATAGGAACAATCAGGTCTGACTCCACTTCATATATTCCACTTACTCCTGCATCTTTTGTCTTATTGATCACGTCTTTACGCCAAATCCTTTGTATGCCCATATATCCCTTGTCCATAACAAGGACTTCAGTGTCTGCCAACAAGGGAATAATGCCTATTTCCGGTGAAGCGTCTGCTATGACCCAGCCTATTCCTTTATCATCAAGGTCCTTAACAACTTCACTTAGGCCTTCCATCATGAATCCATAGTGTCTTAGGTTGGCCTCGGGATAATTAGTCGTAAGGCCAAAATAAACGACAAGAAAAAGATCTAATCGATTAGCCACTTCAATGGCATATTCCAAAGCATGATTGTAATGGGTTCTCTGGGATTGCTGCATCCAGTAGACACAAAACTTCCTATCTGTCCTTGCCTTATCTTTAGCACTTTGATATATCATGACTCTATTTTTAAACATATACAACTCCTCGTCTATATAGGCTTTTCTTTATTAACATATTCTATAACCATCTTATCATTCAATGACCTATTCTTCCAATACAAGAAAAAATTTCCATAAATCTGAGTCCATTGACTTAAGTCAATGCATGCTCATAAATCTTCTGGCACAATAGTCTCAAGACACAAGATAACTCATCCTAAACGAAACAACAAGTATTGAATTTGGAGGTAATACTATGAAATCAACAAAAATAAATGAAACAAGGAAATATGCACTAATCGCCGGTATCTCACTGGTTGTGATGGCTCTTCTGGCGGGTTATTCTTTCGGTTTCGTCATGTCTTCCATATACGTGGAAAATGATCCCATTACAACAGCAGCCAATATTGAGTCCTCCAGCCTTCTCTATTTATCAGGTAACCTGGGCTGGGTTCTAATCCTCATTACCGATATTCTGGTAGCTATAGGATTTTATATGGTCCTTAAAAAAATCAACAAAAAAATGGCTCTACTTTCAGGTGGTTTCAGACTCTTATATTCTGCCATTTTCGCCATAGGTATTGCCAATCTTTTCTGGAACAACATTGAAATTTTTATGAAATTCTGGTCATTTGGACTGTTTGTCATTGGTTTTCACCTGATCTTCACCGGAATAGGTACTCTCTATACAAAACAAATCCCTTTACTTATTGGATTATTATTAATCGTTGCAGGTTTTGGTTACAGTCTGATTCACGGTATTTATAACTTCTTACCTGCTTACACCCAACTGGGGCATACCATTGAATCCCTTATGTCCATACCTATGACAATCGGTGAATTGTCCTTTGGTATATGGCTCATCGTCAAAGGTGGCAAAACTAATCCACAAGTTTCAAGTGACCAGCTTCCAAACGCCGTTTAATCCGGCTTAAGGATTCCGGTTTTATACCAAGATAAGAAGCCAATTGATGCTGGGGGACACGGTCAAGAAGCTCCGGACGACTGTCCATAACATGCTTGACCCTTTCCTCTGGTGTTTTTCTAATATAAGATGCCAAATCTTCCTGGATCTTATCGGTATTTTCCTGAACCATTAGCCTGGTCATTTCCTTATACTCCGGATGTTTTTCAAAATCAGCTTCCTGCATATTCAGATCACCAACAATAGTAATGGTAGACTCTAGACAGACAAAGGAATAGGGCGACTCATCTCTTCGATAAATATCATAAAAGACTACGATGTTCTGCTGTTCGGAATAAAAGCCATAGGTCGTTTCATTGCCGTCTTCATCCACTGCATATTTTCTCACAATGCCTTGTAAAACAAAATAACATTTGGTCGGAACTTCTCCTTGTTCTATAAGAACACTGCCCTTTTCGAAGGTCTTATATGGCAATTCACTGGCTAACTCATAAAGTTTATCTTCAGGTAAGTCAGTAAAGCCCCGCATATAATCAACTAAGATATCCATGACTTCTTTCATATATATCACCGGTATAGAAGCACTCTTAAGACACAAAAATCCTTCTATATTTTTCCTTTCTCACCGTTTATACTTCATCATTATAGATTATCATATCATAGGGGAGGCCAAAGTCCAATCAGTCATTGCACCGATAGTCCTCAAAACTTGACCTTTATGATGACAAGTTTTCACTTCTTTACTATGTCAAAGTGGATTTTAGTGATATAATCAATATAAGTGAAGTGAATTATGTGAGGGGAACGTGCCTTAAGGAGGTCCTATATGAAACTTCAGAATAAGCTCTTGCTCCCTGTTCTTTCCATTGTGGCCATTGCAATCATAGCCCTTGGAGTTCTAATCTTTTATCAAGTTGAGAATAATCTTGTTAATAACATGATTAACAATCAGATAACCAGTCAATTGGAAAACTTAATCGCCAACGTTAACACCCGTGAAGAAGTTGAGGCTACTTTTTTTAATACTCTAAACGAAAAAAACCTTGACTTAACCAAGGCTGTAGCTGAAATCATCAAATATTCACCAGAATCAATGGAACTTAATAATATGACTGACATCGCCTCCTCCATTAACGTTGATGAAATCCACGTCATGGATGGCAAAGGTGTACTTACAAATGGTAATATTGAAGGTTTCTTCGGTTTTGATTTTAATACGTCCGACCAGACCTTACCATTTATTGACTTGATTGGTCAGGAAAATGGACGTTTGGCTCAGGATCCATCTCTTCGTGGAACAGACGAAGTACTCTTCCAGTATATCGGTGTTTCACGACTTGACGAGCCCGGTATTGTTCAAATAGGTTTAGAGCCTTCTTATATTGATGAACTTAGAGATATTATTGGTGTGCAAAGTCTAGTTGAAGATTTAAAAATTGGCAAAAGCGGTTATGCCTATATTGTTGATTCAGATGGTATAACTGTATATCATAAGACCCCTTCCAACATTGGTACTGATATCCATGAAATGGATTTTCTAAGTCCACTTTTGGAAAGTGACAATGGCTTTTTCCAATACAACTATGAAGGCAATCATATATTTGCAGGCTTTGAAACCCATGATGGTTTAACCTATGTGGCTACAATTCCTGAAGCAGACTTTGCCGATGATATTGCGGGCCTAATGACCAGTTTTGCCATCGTTATGGCCTTTGTCTTGATTTTAATCGCACTGCTCATTATATTCGTAACCCGCCGTCTCTTCAAACCTTTGAAAGACATGACTGAGAAAATGGAACTTGCAGGTAATGGAGATCTCTCAGTAAATATTCAACTTAAGTCCAAAGATGAACTTGGCAAACTTGCATCCAGTTTTAACAAAATGCTAAGCGACATCCAATCCATGATGTTAAAAACCAAGGGACTTACAGAAGATGTTACCCACTCCACCAGTGAAATCAACCGGATCATTGAACACGTAACAGTCAGCAATGAAGAAATTTCCCGGTCGGTTGAAGAAATAGCAACTGGTTCTACATCCCAAGCCCAGTCCACCATGGATGCTGCTGAAGCCATGAGTGACCTGGCCAACAAGATTGATCAGGCTGCAGGCGGATTAAGTCACACCATCACCCTGACCAACTCAGTCAAGTCATCCAGTAACGCCAGCGAAAAATCCCTCCGAGTCCTTCAAGATAACTTTAATGATAATATTCAAGCAACCAAAATCGTTAATGAAAGTATTAGCCAACTGGCTGAAAAATCCTCCACTATCAGCGAAATCATTTCAACCATCCAGGATATTTCAGACCAAACCAACTTGCTGGCTCTCAATGCTGCAATTGAAGCTGCCCGCGCCGGTGAGCAGGGCCGTGGTTTTGCCGTCGTTGCTGATGAAGTTAGAAAACTGGCTGAGCAGTCCTCCAAATCTTCTGAAGAGATCAATGGTATTATCTCTGAAATCGTTGATTTGGTTAACTCTACTACTGAAACCATTTCAGGAACCAACATCGCTATTGATAAAGTTAATAACTCCGTCGAAGAGACTCAGGCCATTTTCAAGAAAATTAATACTGATGTAGAAGATGTATCGCTCTTGATCAATGAACTGGATGACCAGTTTATGAAAGTCAATACCATTAAAGAAAAAGTACTTCATGAAATCGAGAATATCTCCAGTGTTTCTGAAGAGACTGCCGCAGGTGCCGAAGAGATTACCGCTTCTGTACAACAGCAAACCTCCAGCATTAGTGATATTCATGACCAGGTAACCAACAATATGAATCTGGTCACTGATTTAAATGAGTCCATTGCTGCATTTAAGCTGGATTAAGCTTATTTGCCTAGATGTCTGAATTAATAACAGAATATTTATCATAGTGATCTTATTTCATAAAAGCAAGAGGAAGCCGTTTTCTAATTTGGTTTCCTCTTGCTTTATATTTTCTCATTGCTCTTCGGCACTAATTGTTCTCCATCAGTCAAAAAGTGAACTACTTTCTAGTGGCACTCATCTGCATGCTCATGTTCGTGACAGATTGAACCTGTTGATTCCAATTGTCCTCGTACATATTTTTCAACAGCTTCTTTTGCAGTACCTCTGGTTCCGATAACTACTTCAATATTATTCTCATTAAAGATTTGAACCGCTGCACCACCCATACCACCTGAGATAATCACATGAACACCTTGCTCATGTAAAAATCTTGGCAAAAATCCGGGTCTGTGTCCTGGGTTGGGGATAGATTCATGGCTGATGATATCCACGCCTTCTGTATTGTAAATATTGAAGTTGCTGCAGTGGCCAAAGTGACCTGTTACCATTTCCTGTTCGCTTGCTACGGCTATTTTCATCGTTCTACTCCTCATATACTTATTTTTCTTATAATAGTTGCATTGTATTAAAGAAGACTTCTTCAATATAAGTCTTTGCTTCAGTTTCAACTTCCATAACACTCAGTCCTTGATTGGTTGCCCTGGCAATTCCTTTGTCATAGGGAACAAGACCGACAAAGCTGCATCCTTTGTCCTCAGCGTAGTCTTTTATTTCCAAGCTTTTTTCTTTATTAACATCGTATTTATTAATACAGACTGCTATTGGGACCTTAAAATGATCTCCAATCTCTACAAGTCTTTTCATATCACTGATACCTGATACAGTCGGTTCAGTCACCAATAGAATGAGATGGACACCACTTATGGACGATATTACCGGACAACCAATTCCCGGTGATCCATCTATCAAGGCTATGTCAACATCATCAGCTACATAACTTGCAAGATTTTTCTTAACAGTAGATACAAGTTTCCCACTGGTTCCACTTCCCATCTTTAGTTGTGCCGTTGAAAAGACCCTGTCTTCTTGATAAACCTTGGTTTGACCATCCGGAACCCTATTCATAGATACTGCTCCCAAAGGACAGACTGCCTGACAGACCGAACATCCTTCACAGGCATATGGATCAACTCTGAAGGTCTGATCCTGGCCTTTAAGAATTCCTCCAAAACGGCAGGAATCATAACACTGACCACATTGTATACATAAGTCTTCATTAATACTGGCTTTTTCCATTCCATAGTATACCTCTTCTATGGGCTTTGATTTCATACCAGTCACCAAATGAAGATTTGGAGCATCAACATCACAATCAGCAAATGCCTTAGCTTGAAGTAAGTTCAAAAAGGCTGCTGCCATAGTCGTTTTTCCAGTTCCACCCTTTCCACTAAGAACCAAGATTTGCTTCATGATGGTCCTCCTTGTTCTTAAACTTTCGGTTTGCCTTTTCCACATAAACCCTATTGAGCAGGTCTAGAAACATATGTCTGAATCTTTCATTCTCACGTACAGGAATTCGTCCATTGGACTGTAAAGCAGCCAATTCATCATCATAAGGAATTTCAGATAGAATCTTTATTCCATGGTCCTCACAGTATTTTTTGGATGGATTTTCTTCATCTGTACACTTATTCAATACAACTCCATAGGGTTTTTCATAAAGTTCAACCAGTTCATGAACCATTGCCAGATTATGGCTTCCAAATATAGTAGGTTCAGCAACCAATATACAGTATTCTGCTTCCTTGATACTTTCCATGACACTGCAGGCAGAACCGGGAGGGCAATCAATAATCACATGTGCTTCTTTATCTATGCCATCAAGTAACCCATGAATAAGAGGAATACCGCTGGCCTCTCCGACCTCCATCCTACCTGAAATTACCTTTTGTGACAAAGACATTCCCCTTCGAATTTCACCGACTAATTTATTCTTCTCAGAAATCGCCTGAGCCGGACAAAGGGTCACACATCCACCACATGAATGGCACACCTCATCAAAAACCAAAACCTGATCAGCTATATATGCCAAGGCATTGAACTTACAAAACTCTGTACACACCCTACATCCTCTACACTTGTCTTTATCCACACTTGGTAGTTTTCTGTATACATGCTCTGTCTTTAACCAGACTGGCTGAAAGAAAAGGTGGCCATTGGGTTCTTCTACATCACAATCAATGTAAGTTGAATCATCTACAACTGAGGCCAAATTTACACTGACAAAAGTCTTGCCAGTACCACCCTTACCACTTAAAACAGCTATCTTCATAAACCTTACCCATGACTGTGGAAACCTGGATGAATATCCGTCAAATAATCAAGTTTTCCCTCTTTAAGCAAGTCAATGTTTTCCATAATATCATCCGTCACGGATTTAAAGATTTCTATTTGTCCTTTAGTCAGAAGGTCTGCAGAATTCTTACCAAGTCTTGGTGTAAGCACAAGCTCTACCTTTAAGTCAAGTACTGCCTGGGCAGCAACAATTCCGGCACCTCCAGAACTTTCTGCACCTGGATTCTTAGCAAACTCCCAGGTCTCATTCTCTGTATTATAGATCATAAAATAGGGTGCTCTACCAAAGGATGGACAAATCCCGTCTCCTATCTTATCCTCATTTGTCGGTATTAAAACAATCATTGTATCTCCTTATCTTCATGGTGATAGCCTCTGCATCTGCCACAAGGTTTACCCTGTCTTCTTTCCTCACACAGCGAGAAACTACCGCCTGAAATGTTCATATCTGCGCCAGTTACCAGCATGACAGCCAGCTTATGTCTCGATGAGTCATAAATATTCTGGACTGTAGACCTGGCGATTCCCATCTGTCTGGCGCATTCTTCCTGGGTCATTTTTTCGTAATCAATAAGCCGAATTGTTTCAAACTCGTCAACCGTAAGAATTACGGTTTCATCTTTCTTCATTGGATCCTGCCTAATTGGTGCAAAGCCTTTATACAAAGGCATCTGACAAACTTTTCGAGGTTTATGTGGTCTTGGCATCCTGCCACCAACTATTCATTATCCATAAGATCATTAACACTAGAAGTTTGACGAAAAAACTGACGTCTACCGCCCCTTCTTCCCATACCACGTCCCTGATTAGCATTAAGGCCTCGATTTCTTAATCCCATCCCATAATTACCAGGGCCAAATCCTTTTCCAACTGTTTCTTCAATGTTACCAGACCTGTCTTTTGTTTCTGAACCACAATTTCCAAGTCCTCTTCCAGTCATTGGTCCATCATTATATGGACCCAAACCATTACCATTAGCCATAAGATTACCTCCTTTACAGCTTGACGACTTTTTCATCGCCACTATCCAAGTAACTAAATCCTATCATGAATTCAAGCTTGATTTCACTTAAGATTATACGCTGTTATTGGCATATGTCAATAACTATTTTCAACATATGCTAATAACCTGTTGGCAATTATAAAAAAAAGTTATTTGTAAATCAGTTTCCTGATACAAATAACCTGGTAAATGCTCTGAATATTTATCCTTCAAATCTCTTTTTATTTCTGGTTTTGAATGTGATCGTGGAGCTTTTCCAAAGACTCCTCAATTCCATTTAAATCAATCTTTTCAAACTCATGATTGACTGCATATCCTTCATACTCCAACATTTTCCCAGCTAAACCTTTAAGTCTAAGATTTGCACTCGTTCCTTTTAATTGATGAAGGGCTTTTTTTAATTCTTCACTGTTTCTTTCATCAAGTCCTTGTCGAATACTGTGAATATATTCATGGCTCATAAGAAAAAAATCATCCAGCAAAGGCATAAACTCATCTTTAGTGAAGCCAATCTCTTCTGCTCTTTCTTCTACATCATATCCAGCGTCTAAATACATTCCTTCTACTTTTTTATGGCTGTCAAACCCTATTTCCCTATTCAGGTCAAGACCTTGTTCAACAAGATTCTCAAATTCAACATCCAGGATAGGGACAAGATATTTCCCTAAGTATTCCTCTAATTTATCAACCTGAATTGGTTTAGTCATATACTCATCAAACCGGTCAAGGTCCTTATCATCCCCTGAATTTCTTAAAGCATCTGCTGTCAGTGCAATAATTGTAGTATGACAGTTTAGGGTTTTTTCCAGGTCTCGAATGATTCTGGTGGCCTCTATACCACCCATAACAGGCATTCTAAGATCCATAAAAACCAAATCATAAGGCTTTTCTCTGAAACTTTTTACTGCATCTTCTCCATTTTCGACAAAATCAGCCTTGATGCCATATTTAGTCAGAAGGACATCCATGAGTCTTTGGTTGATAAGATTATCTTCAGCAATCAAGACCCGACCCTGGTAATTTATTGCTTTTCCATCTTGTGCAACCAGCCCGCCTTTATAATATCTTGCCAGCATTTTAAGGACTTTTGATTTATAGATTGGCGCTGTCATAATATCATTCATATACTGGCGTTCCTTGGTATTAAGAAGACTTACATCACCGACATAGATAATTGGAACATCCTGATAATTTTCTGAGATAAACTCCAAACGCTTAATAATATCATAATTATAGAAAACAAAAATCATATCCATATCTGAATAATGTTTGGTATCGAAATCATTGATTACTGTTCCAAAATCAGCAAGATAATAGATAATACTTTCTCTAAGAACGGCACACTGAGTCTTTTTGCAGCATACACCGAATTTCATACTCCAGTTAAGAGACTTCTCTTCTTTAATGCTTTCAGCATCAATAGTATGGCGTATAGTAAAACTGAATTCACTCCCCTTATGCAGTTCACTCCTTAAGTGAAGCTGGCCTCCCATAGACTTAACCAACTTTTGTGAAATAGCCAGTCCTAAGCCTGTTCCGCCAAACTTTCGCATAGTCCCTTTTTCTGCCTGTTCAAAACTCTTAAAAACTTTTTTTTGATTCTCAGGAGCAATACCGATTCCATTATCAATGACCGCATATTCAAGATCGACATATTCCTGGGTCATATTGGAAATATTAACTTTCAGCTCTACCTGACCACCGTGATCCGTAAATTTTATGGCATTGGTCAGAAGATTGATAAGGACCTGTCTTAACCGGATAGGGTCTCCAAATAAAAACCTGGGCATTAAGACATTCGGACTGTAAATAAGTTGTATTTCTTTTTCATCTGCCTTTAAAGAGTATAACTCAATAATTTCCTCTAATAAGTCTTCACTCTTAAAACTTATTTGCTCCAGTTTAACGTTATCCGTTTCAATCTTGGAATAATCCAGTATATCATTAACGATATCCAGTAATGAGCTGGCACTTCTGGTTATGATTTCACTATATTCCTTTTCCTTATCAGGAAGTTTATTGGATCCGTTCAGGACCTCTGAAAATCCTATAATTGCATTGAGGGGTGTACGAATTTCATGACTCATATTGCTGATAAATAAAGTTTTAGCCACGTTGGCTTTTTCAGCTTCCACTGCATATTGACTAAGGGTTTGATTAATATCAATAATCTGTTTTCCAAAAATATATCCTAAAAGAATAATCGTAACGATAACACTAATGGACACGACAAGTTCAATGAAATCAAACATTTCTTTTTGAGAAAGGATGTCTTTCTGATAGGCATCAGCCTCAATTTTACTTTCATAGATAAGTCTGCTGGCATTCTCCTTCATTCTGATGAAATGTGGAGGAATCAGCTTCATAAAACGGTTGATTTCCTGATCAATATCATCAAGCATCATCTGGTCCATATTTACTTCAGCTTCCTGGTAGTTACCAATCATCTGGATTAAGTCATGTGAGTATTCCAAGGTTAGGTCCAGTTTAGGGGTTATATCTATAGCCTCCAAATTATAATTGATATTTTGAGTTGCCACATATTCCAGGTCTTCCAGATATTGTGGAGTATCGACTAAGTTCAGTTCTATATGATGAGAAATTGTACCGCCATTTTGCAGGGTATCAAAAGACTCTTTGAGATGACTGATTTCAATTTCCATTTCATCCATGATAAGGAGACCATTTTCATAGTCTTTACTTAAGCCGATTTTATAAAACTGGCCTTCAATGGTCTGGAGATGACTTAGGATATACCTTCCTATGGTTACCTCCATCTGTTTATTCTGGTAAGACTGGTCCAGTCGGTCATAAATACTCCTAAAAACCCTATTGATAGCAACAATAGAGACCAATCCAATGAAGATAACCAGAATAAATATTATTAAGTTACGTAGTCCGACTTGATCTTGGCTTTTCATTCCAGCTCAACTTTCTCCATCTCTTCTCGATCGTTTCCATCAATAAATCCATATTCTTCAAAAACATCCTGACCATGGTCTGAGGATGCATACTCCATAAAGGCTTTGGTCAGTTCCGGGTAAATGGAACAGGAGGTTAAGCTCATAACCAGCATTTTTTTGCCATATACTTCATCAATCAGTATGGCATCGACTTTATCCTTATTATCCGGCCAAACTGCAGTAGCATACCAATTCATAACGAGGTCCGCATCACCATTAACAATAGCGTCTGTTAAATTTCTTGAATCCGTTGTCAAATAAATACTATTGTCAAATACGGCTTCATAATTACCGAACTCATCAAGAATCCTCTTCGTTTCACGTCCAATACTTCCGCTTTCCGGATTACAGATGACAACTTTATTATTACTATCAGCCAACTGATTCAAGTCTGCAGTAAAGCCCATAGGATTACCCTCAGCCACCATGAGAGAAGCCTTGTTATAACCTACAACAACCGCATCCAATAAAAGGCCGTCTTCCAAATTATTCTTTCTGTAGGAGTATGATCCGGGCATATATAGGTCACCCACTTGTGATAATTTGAGGCTGTCATAAAGGTCTTGAGACCCTCCCTGTACAATTGTTATCTTACAGTTGTTTTTTTCTTCAAACTCATTGGCCAGTTGGGTTACCGGCTTAACCATCGTAATCCCAATATAGAAAAGAAGTTCAGGTGGTTCTTCTTCTTTACAGCCGGTCACTATCAACATTGTTCCTACCAAAAATAAAATCAAAATTCTTTTAGTCATGACTCACTCTCCATATTGGCATATTTAATTTCTCTGGTTAACTGATGTTCACTGACATCACCGTCTTGTCTTGTATCATAAAGGATATCATTGTGCTAGAAAAAAATAAAAGAATCGATGAAGAACCTTTCAGATAGCTAATATAATTATTATAACATAACCATTATTAAATCAATGAACATATTGTTAACTTTATTTATTGCAAAAAAGGTCCCTAGTCCCATATAATCGGGAGTAAGGACCTTGTATTTTTACAAACACTTAACTTGTACAGACTTCTATTCAAGAGCAAGCTTATAAATATTCAGTACATCTTCATGATTTAACTGCTTGAAGTTACCAATCTGAGCAGCTCCATTATCTGTCGCTTTCAAAGCCATCTCTTCCAGGCGGTCAGAAGAAATATCAACATCTTTAAGGCGGGTTGGCATATCTAAACTCTTATAGAAAGCTTCCAACTTGCCTATCCCTATACAGACCGTTTCTTCCAGATTATGAGGATTGATTTCCACATCAAACACCCTATTGGCCCATTTGGCAAAAAATGCCACATCTTCTTTATAGACATACTTCATCCAGGCAGGAAAAACAATTGAAAGACCTGCGCCATGGGCAATATCATATATACCACTAAGCTCATGTTCAATAATATGTGACCCCCAGTCTTCAATACGACCGGTTCCAAGGAGTCCATTATGAGCCATGGTTCCTGCCCACATAATATCAGCCCTATAGTCATAATTATCAGGTTCTTGAAGAAGTCTTGGTGCAGTTGTTATGATAGCCTTCATCAATCCTTCCGCCATTCTATCTGTTACTTCAACGTGAGCTTCTCTTGTAAAATATCTTTCAAAGGTGTGAGCTAGCATATCCACAATACCGCAAGTCGTCTGGAACTTTGGCAAGGTAAAGGTTAGCTCAGGATTAAGAATGGAAAAAACCGGTCTCAAACTGATATGACTGTAGGCCCTTTTAAGCTGTCCTTCTTCCTTTGTAATAACAAGATCAGGACTCACCTCACTACCGGCTGCCGGTATAGTCAATACAGTAGCAAGAGGCGTTGACTGGCTAATAGACCCTTTGCCTATAAGGAGGTCCCATGCATCCCCATCATAATAATTACCTGCTGCAATACATTTGGCTGAATCAATAACTGATCCACCACCAACGGCCAGAATAAAGTCAACATCCTCTTCTTTACAAAGTTTTATACCTTGATAAACCAAGGAAATCCTAGGATTGGCAACAACACCACCAAGTTCAACGACCTCTATTCCTTCTCTTTTTAGACTGGCCAAAATTCTATCATATAAACCGGATCTTTTAATACTTCCCCCACCATAATGGAGGAGTACTTTTGTAGCCCCGGCTTCCTTGGCTAGCTGTCCAACCTGATTTTCTGTTTCCTTACCAAATACAAATTTAACTTTATTAAAATATGAAAAATTCTGCATATGTCTCCTTCCGCTATACGTCTAAAACCGCTCCCAAATTTACGAATCAAAAAAGCGCCTAAGCGCTTTTATGTCTTATATATTTATTTTATTATTAATACCTTCATAAATCAATACATATGTTGAAAGCTAGAAAATCATATCCACAAGTATAAAGAGATAATTGGCAACAATTCCGGATACCAATCCTCCAATGGTATGAGAAAATATAGCCTTACCGGACAATTTTCTGGCTCCCAGGGAATCCATCATAGAGATATGGGTTGAAAGATAGCCACTCCAGGTGGTTCCCATTGCAGTAAAGACCGCAATATCCTTTATGGTAATATAACCGTTATCCAGGAAATTAGGTATAAACCCAAGTGCTGCACCTGCTGAACCTAATGAGGTCAAAGGGAAAGCCATCGCTTCTGGACTTGTAAAACCAAAGAGAGGCTTAAAAATAAACATAAGGTAATCTCCCAACATGGGAAGAACACCAATTCCTTCATTGGCAGCTCCTGTATAAACACCATCCGGTACCGTGTTAGTCAGAAGAATCACAATAGTTGATATAATCAAGATGCCTGGAATGATCTGAAGTCCAATGTCAACACCATTGCGTCCACCATCAAGTGAGGCTTCCAACAAACGGTTAAAAGCTCCACCTTCTCTGGCAATGCGGTCAATTTCATCACCTTCCACCTTTTTTATAGGATTTGGATCATGGTCAATTCCGTAAAACTTTCGTGAGTAATGGGAAAGAAGTCGAACACTGACCACACTTCCGATAATAGAGGCAAAAACCCCAAGAAATGTTGCCAATATGAAGTTCCCATTATAACGTCCCTGGAAGGATATCATGGCAATAGCAATGACCAGCCCCATACCAAAAGAAGTCCCAAGATTACACAAGACCGGAATCTGGTATTCCTTAAATTGCTTCCTAAACTCTTTTTCTCTGGATAGGGATACAATAGCCGGGTTGTCTGACAGATAGGCCGTTACTGCTCCCAGTGATGCAACCCCAGGCAAATTGTAGATAAACTTGGTAATTGGTGACAGGATAATATTTAAGAGGGAAATGACGCCAAACTCTGAAAACACACCACCGATAGCTCCTGTAAGGACAGCAACCGCCATGATCCACAAGGCTATTTCAACCAATAAGTAATAGGCCGTATTAATGAAAGTGTTCATAAAATTGGATACGCCCATAATCATACTAAAGGCTATAAATGCCCCACCAAAAATTATCAGGGTCACATAAGTTTCAAGGGTAACCGCTTTTTTTCTCATAAAGCTCCTCCAAGACAAAAATATTTGATAGTTCTTCCAGGTTCAAGAACAAAAGTTTTCTCCAAAACCCATTATATTCCCATATTTTTATCTGAACAATATGGCGGTCACAGAACCCTAGTTTTTACGGCCAAGTCCGAATCTTTTGTTGAATAACCCTCATTGAGTCATAATATTTTTGCAGTTTAGAAGTTTTTCATAAATAAGTGTTCCTTGCAAAGGTCATCTAATTTTGATGCACCAATCATGGTCATGGCATCTGCAATTTCCTGGCCAATCATCTCCGTATAAAACTTTGCTCCCTGACTTCCTCCACCATATACAGCGCTTGCATAAGGTCTAGCAATAACAACGCCATCAGCTCCTAGTGCTAAAGCCTTTACCACATCGATGCCGGACCTGAAGCCACCATCAATCAGAATCTTTACCTTACCCTTAAGTGCCCCGACAATATCCTCCAGAACTTCAATTGGTGCAGGTGTCTCATCCAGGACTCTACCACCGTGGTTAGAGATGATAATAGCAGCGGCACCTGCCTCCCTGGCATCCAAGGCCCCTTTTAGGGTCATGACACCTTTTACAATAAAGGGAAGACTAGTCATATCTATATAATTCTTTAGGCTGGCAACTGACTTAGGACTTACGGGCTGTCCCGCCTTGGCTAAGAATGCCAAACCACCTGCATCAATATCCATGGCAATAGCCACTGCATGGGCTTCCTGGGCCATTAGAATTTTTCTTTTAACAATATGGTCTTCCCAGGGCTTGATGGTTGGTATGCCTATTCCTTCCAAACCATCAATAGCTTCTATAGTCCCCTTAAAAACTGCGTCATCAGTTCCATCACCGGTAAAGGCCAAAGTTCCAGCCTCTTGGCACCCTGTTAGTACTGCCTGAGAATAGGTCAGATCATTATAAAGATCACTGTAGTGCATAGCGACAGCACCTAGAGGCCCTGCAAAAACCGGATACTTAAACCGATGGCCAAAAAGTTCCACAGAGGTGTCCGGTTCCTGATTTTTCTCATAAAGGGTATTCATATTCAACTTAATATCCCTTAGGCGGTCGTAACTGTGAACAAAACCCGCTCCTGTCCCCTTGCCTCCAGGTCCGGGAATCACACCACGACATCCTCTACCATCACATACTTTGCAAACCTTACAATGTGGACCGATATTTTTTTTTGCTTCCACCAATAACTCTTGATAATTCATTATTTCTCCTTGTCATCAAAGAGACGTCTTGTTAACAAGAATCCTCTTTGGTATATAGTTTATCTTTATGTTTTCTTATCACCACAATTATACATGGTTTATGGACCATATAAAGCCTTATATTATATTTTGTCAATCTTTGGTTATAAACGTCCGTATATGAAAGGTAAACGGATATAGATGAAGAAGTGACTTTGAAATTTTCTCATCAAAAAAGCCACCAAAGAGTTTCAAACTCCCTGGCAGCCTTACTTCTTAAGTTACTAGCTGATTGCCTGTTTTTTTACTTGTGTAAAAGCAAGCGATACCGGTGGTATAGCAATGATGATTGCTGTAATAATACCTTCTACTCCCACATAGGAGAAGTTGTACCAGAAGGAATAAACAATTGAGTTCCATCCTTCGGGGGCATATTCTGCAAAGAAAACCACACCGGAGATAAAGTGACATAGGAACCTACCAGCCGAAGCTACAAGAATTCCTTTTGCAAGTCCATTTTTAGAACCTGTAAAAAGTCCTGATAAGCCAAGGGCTCCGAAAGCCAAAGGATAATCCAAAAGGAGCTGAATAGGGTGCATAACCCAACCGCCTAAAGCCAATTGTAGTAATCCATAAGTAATACCTGCAAGGATACCGGTGCGTATTCCAAAGAAATACCCGATAATGATAATGAATAACATAGAAAACAAAGTCAGTGATCCACCTTGAGGCAATGCGACAAGTTTGACAAGTGACAGGACATAGCTGATTGCCATAGCAATGGCTGAGTAAGTCAGCGCCTTGACTCTCACTCCATCTTTACTGGAACCTGCAAAAACTACAGCCAGAAAAAGAATAGCAAGGGCAATAACTGCGATGATGATTTGACCGACCGTAGAGCTTACAACCATCTGTAAGTCACCACTCGCCAGTGCATCTTGAAATTGTTGGAACATAAAAAAATCCTCCTTTAAATTCTAAGGAGCATTAACAGACGTGCAACTTCCCTGTGTCGGCATGATCCGTACAGGTATGAGGGTCAGTTAATACAATCTCAGCCCGATTTTCATCGGACACCCCTAGTTGTTGATAGGAGCATCATATAGCATTTTCGGCTCTTTGTCAATGTCGCGCCAATAATATACACTACTTTAGCTTATATATGACTCAACAATGCAGTAAAAAGGCTCAATATTCAATTCTTTACCGAATTGGTGATAATCGGTCAGGTCCAAACCACAGGAATTAAGAAAAGATCCAACACTTTCCTTTGGATTTTCAGACATATCAATCCCGAAAATCCATGGCTCACCTCTTTTAGCCATCATACTTTTCTGCTTCTTGACAGCCATCTCATTATTATGATGGATAAAGTGGTCTGAATAGAAGTCCTGGACAATCATACTGCCAGGTCCAGAAAAATCCTTCATGATTTCCAGACATTCCTTCACTTGGTCTTGGCTAAGGAAATGAGAAACACTCTGCCAGAGAAAAAGAGTTTTCTTTCCTTTGACAAATCCGGCTTCCAATAATTTATCTGACCATGCTTCCTTATGGTAATCAACAGGTATATAGGTTATCCACTCATGATTGATTCCTGCTTTATCAAGGGTATCCACTTTTACTTTTATGGTATTTGTTTGGTCAATCTCAAAGACCCTTATACCTTTACTTTCTGTAAAATGATGGGCAATCAGATCAAAGCCTACGCCGGGAAGAACCACTTGTTCCACTTGGTCAATGTACTTTTCCATAATTCCATCAAAAAGAAGGACTCTTTTGCCTGCTGTTGTTCCCAACGTTTCCCTTCCGTCTTCAGGAATTTCGTTTAACTTGGTCGAAAAGCCAAGATACTTTCTAGCAAGAAAAAATGCTCCAAAAACCGACCAAAGGCCAAAAAGAGATTCACAGGGAAATTTCCTGGTAAAATTTATGGTATAGGGATCCTGTCTGGAACCAAAGTAATGCATGAACACCCGGTACTGCAGTGTTTGCCCTGCAGAGTAAGAAATACCCATTTTCTTGCCAATAACCAACTCCTTATAGGCACCGTCAATAAGGCCAAGAATGGTTAGGGGTAAGATCAAAATTTGTAGTACTAGGTAGAATAAAAATCCAAAAACCTTCATCAATAACCTCCTCATATCCCTTTTCAACTGAATAACTCATATCTATGTTTATTTTATCATATATAGGTGGTTTATTCCTAAGAAAGTGCAAGCACTCTCTTAGTCCTCATTTTTTCGCTTTAAGGGGCTTGCTCTGCAATCCCCTTCGCGGCATTCGTCCTAAGAAAGTGCAAGCACTCTCTTAGTCCTCATTTTTTCGCTTTAAGGGGCTTGCTTTGCAATCCCCTTCGCGGCATTCGTCCTAAGAAAGTGCAAGCACTCTCTTAGTCCTCATTTTTTCGCTTTAAGGGGCTTGCTTTGCAATCCCCTTCGCGGCATTCGTCCTAAGAAAGTGCAAGCACTCTCTTAGTCCTCATTTTTTCGCGTAAAAAACAGCCGGTCAATTTTGACCGACTGTCACTTACGCGAATGAGAGGATTCGAACCTCCGACACCTGCCTCCGGAGGGCAGTGCTCTATCCAGCTGAGCTACATCCGCACACAGCCTAACTATTATAGCATATGGTTATAGCCTTGACAATCCCATCCATAAATTTCCATATCCACCATACCTGAGTCACTGACCATGACTCCTTCTGATTCCAATAAATGCTTTTGGGTCAGGTATCCTTCCGGGTCTTTGATGCGTATTTGTCCGGTCTTTCCGATGACCCTGTGCCAGGGTAATTGACCACGCAGGCTTTTACTTCGAAGAATGTAAACAACTGCCCTGGCTGCTCTGTTGTTACCTGCACAATCGGCTACCTGTCCATAGGATACAACTTTTCCTGACGGTATTCCTTTCAATATACTAACAACTCGTTCACTAAAGTCACTCATTATATCTCCTTTCTTCCTATCTGCGACTAATCCATAAAATTCTTCTGTCTTTAACAAAGCCTAAAGATTCTGCCATTCTCAATGAAGCGATGTTATCATGCTCAATATGCATAAAGGGAATCTCTCCTTTTATAAGTTTCTCATAAGTGATAATTTTAGTAATCATGCGTCCCAATGACTTTCTACGGTGTGCCTCAAGTACATGTAAAACACCGATAGACCCTTCGTCATGGGTCATCCCCCATGCAACAAGCTTACCTCTATAAGTAATCCCATAGCCGATGTCCTTCCTGATCCGTTCAGCCAGGTATTCCTTAGTTGTGTAGGAAGCATAATCATAATGATGAAATATAAATGAAACGTCCCATTCCTCAAGAGGTCTGATTCCGTACTCCGGATTCATACGAAACAATTCTTCATAAGAAGAGACTCTTTTCATAGATGCCCTAATATCTGCCTCACCCTCATCAGATAAAATTACCCGCATACAGTCAAGACTCATGGTGATATCCTCTTCCTCAGCCAGCTCATCCACCATATATTCCTCAATAACAGAAAAATGTTTATCGGTCTCCTTGACCAGGGGTAAGAGCTTCATAAAACCATCTCTGTCATTTACCAGGAAAAAGACCCAATTCATATCACTGGTTCCACGTATTAAAGCATTGTTTCCCTTAAATATAACATCCTTTATGGGATAATGCTTGATAAAGTAATCGATATTCCCATGAAGTTTAGGGTTTATCTGTATTAATTTTTCAAGACCATCCATCCAATTTTGATTCATAATCAGACCTCTATCTCCCTTTTCATTATATAACAATCAAAACCAATCAAAGTCATGCTCACTTTTTTTAAGTCTATTATATAAGAACACTGAATATACTTCAAACTTTATCAAAGATTCACAAAATTTCAAATTAGCTATAGCCACCTATCTGAATTTGTAATAAAATGTCTATCAGGGAGTACATTCAAAGGAGGCTACAATGGGGACTAATTCAACAATACTAACGAGACAGGCTATAGATTTTAAAAAGGCCAACCGCTTAAACACCATATTGATATCAACAATATGTGTTCTTTTAATTATTAATTTACTTGTAACCGGTGAGGATGCCATGACCAGTATTATGGTATTAGGTGCAGCATTTATCTTTACCAATCTAATTAACCTTATGGGATTTATACCACAAAACATCAAAAGTTTTATACTGCCGATGATTCCCGCCACCTTGAATATGCTGCTCTGCATTGTTGAAGGCTCCGGTGATTCATTCTTTATTATTATGGCCGCTACGCTTTTAATGGGTGCCTTATATTTTGATCCGCGATTAGTTATCATTGACGTCATCGTTCTGAACATCCAAATGATTACCGTAGCCTTTATCTTAGGAAACGGTATTGTTTATGCTGACGCACCTATTTCCATTGCTGTTGATAACCTGATTCGAATCAATATGCTCTTCTTTGTAGCAATTTTTGTTTCGAGATGGGGTTTTAAATACATCCAAGACGCAGTTCTTTCAAAAATTGATGCAGATAATTTGCTGGAAGAGGTTAACCAACTTCTTACAACCAATAAAACCGCCGTCAAAGAATTGACAGGCAGCATCGATCAAACCGGTTATGATATCAAACAGATGAGAGAATCCAGCGAAGCCATTACCTCTGCTATGCAGGTTATGGCAGATGGTATCTCAACCCAATCAGACGCTTCCAACCAGGTATCTGAAGCATCTGCCTTGTCCTTGGAGTTAGTAACTGAGACTCATACTATTGCTGCAGATGTTAACCAGACTTCTGAAGAATTGCTTACACAAATTAGAGACAATCAGGAAAAACTTGATACGATGTACGCGCGGATGAATACCATTGGCGAAACGATGATTACCGCTCAGGAAACTGTTGAAAACCTCACTAAAAACACAGATTCCATTACAGCTTTTCTTGCCAACATCACGGATATTGCAGACCAAACAAATTTGCTGGCTTTAAATGCATCTATTGAGGCAGCAAGAGCAGGCGAAAACGGCAAGGGTTTTGCGGTTGTAGCTGATGAGGTCAGAAAACTTTCTGAGCAAACTGGTGCTACTGCAGGGAATATAGTTAAAATTTTCAATGAGTTGACGGCTACTTCAACAGTTGCCCTTAATAAAGTAAGCGAAGGTAAGGAAAATGTTGAAGATGGTCTTTATGTGATGAATACCTTCAATCAGTCCTTCAAGACTATGGAGAATTCATATGAGCAACTGCGTAGTCAAATTGATGCAGAAACAAGAAATATCAATCAGATTGCACAAGGGTTCAACACAATCTTGGACCAGACAAAATCTATTGCGGATTTAGCAAGTGATCACGCCGCAACCAGTGAAGAGATTCTCGCCTCCATTGAAGCACAAGATAATAACCTTTCCAATGTCACCATATCTATGGGACAAATTCAAGAGACAGCTTCCCGTCTAACCAATTAGATTAAATAATTATCGTAACACCCTAAAATATATGAGGATATAAAATAAGGGTCTGTCTCAACATGATGTTGAGACAGACCTCTTTTAATTGACACTTATGACGACCATATACTCATTTGTCCTTTATTCAAGCCTTGTTCCTTTTAATGTCTTCCACGGCCACTTGTTATGGCAGGCATGACTATGACTTCCTGAGTTCCTGAAATAATGGCATCTTCCAAAGCATTTTGCACCGACATCATAATTCCATAAGAGGTATAGGTAGCACCTGTTATGGCATCTACATCAGCTGTCTCTTCTTCAGCAATCAAGCCTGGTATGACTGCAACCGGCGTTCCCCAAAACTGTTCTCTTTTCTCATTATGGGAAACAACCTCAACAGATACAACCTTTCCACCTTCAACGACAATGCTGGTTGTAAGGTTTGGTCCATACCCATCTGCAACGCCTGTATAAGTTCCATCTGCTAAGACCAAACCATCCCAGGTAATACTTTCATTCACCGACCCAATGACTTCGTCAGCCAGAGCCTGATCAACCTCGCTGCTTCCAGTATCATCACTTAAATCACTGACATCTGTGTCCTGTGTCGCTTCAAATGCAGATGAGTCCTCCTTTACTTCACTGTCTGTAATTGATTGGACTTGCGCTTCCTCATTAGCAACTTCGTCCGAATCTGTAAGAGTACTCCTTATGGTGTTGGCACCGGCATTCTCATTACTGGCTAAAGCTGTGGTCTCCGTTTGTATATAACCCTCTCGCTCCAAGGCGTATGCCAGACCGTCTACACCGACAAATCCACCAACTTCCACCACATGCATAATTACCAATATCCAAACTGCTGCCGCCATAACCCGGTGACTCTTAGCCCATCGACCTTTTAATTTCTTTCTGAACATATAGCCAACTCCTAAAAGTATAATCATAATCCAGGCATATGTTCCTTGATTGAAAGAAAGAATCTTAAAGGACGAATAGAATCCATGAAGGAGACCGGATCCAATTGCCACCATTCCCATCCACTTATGGTATTTTCTCAAGGACTTATTCAACCGGTATAATTGACCTTCCCTATTCTTCCTGCCGATTTTACGTAATATATATATGATTCCCAGTAAAAAAACTGAAATCGTTGCCACCCAGGCCAGTATTACACTAAATAAAAGTTCCATACTCTTTTTCCTTTCGTCTTATTTCTATCTTAACATCTATTATATTAAAGAGTAAATGTGTTAAAAATATGAAGTTAAAGCAAATATTTATATTCTTATATAAAAATTGTATTTAATTGATAATTATTATTTGTTATTTATATTATTTTCTGCTATAATATAGCTACAATAAATCAGTTGACCAAAAAGGAGTGTTTTATGACATATAACGATGTTATTAAAGAACTGGAATCCATCGGTATCGAAATCGATTACGAAGCAATTGATGTCCCTGATCTTAACGCACCCTGCGATGATCCTAAAGCCTTTGAAGAAAAAATAAAAGCATAACTTGTGTTCTCCTCACATATTAATGAAGAGCTTTGAACTATGATACCACAGATGTATCTTAGGTCAAAGCTCTTGTTTATGTATAGCTTAATTATTCAAGTAGTCCTTAAAACATCCTAATAAGGATTGATTGTCTTTTTCACTCCCAACAGCAATACGATAAAAGCCATAGGAGAGATAGTGATAATTACTGCAGTCACGAATCAGAAAACCTTTTTCCAGGCAATAGGCCATAAATTCATCATTTGCCTCTTTTTCTCTCATACCGGTACTGAAAAAAATATAATTAGCCTGACCGTTAATTACCTTCCATCCCATATCAGTCAATGCTTGCACCATAAATTGTCTTTCCTTTTGAATCGCATATGGTGTCTCATCAATATACTTTTGATCTTCTAATGCTGCCACCCCGGCTATTTGAGCCGGTACTGATATATTCCATGGCTGACCAATACCTTTCAACTCAAAAAGAAGTTCTGTATTGGAAGTAATTCCGTACCCCAATCGAAGGCCAGCCATAGCAAAAAATTTGGTAAATGCTTTCAAAACCAGCAGGTTTTCAAAATCATGGATATGGGGAAGGAAGGAATACCTGGCTTTATCCACAACAAAATCCATAAAACACTCATCAATTAACAAGAAGGCTCCCTGTTCGCGACATTTAACTGCAAGTCGTCGAACATATTCACTGGTAACTGTCAGACCTGTAGGATTGTTCGGATTGCATAAAACAACTAACTGATGATCACTAATCCTGTCTATAAAAGACTCTCCAATCCCAAACTCATCATCCACCTTCACATACTCACACTGGCCACCAAAGGTCCTGACAGCTTTTTCATATTCTGAAAAAGTCGGTCCAACAAGTAAGGCTTTGCCAGGTTTTATCACTTGGACCAGACGATAGATAATCTCTGCTGCACCATTACCAAAGATGACTTCCTCTTCACTTATGCCTTCATAGGCAGCAACTGATTGAGTGAGATCCCTTGCTGATACATCCGGGTAATGTGTAAACATATCCAGGTTTTCGGCTAAGGCCTCTTTAACCCTCCTGGGTAAGCCTAAGGGGTTTATATTGGCTGAAAAATCAATTGGCCAATGCCCTCTATTTTTCTTATATGTATAAATATCGCCTCCGTGATTCATAGGCAACTCCTTCTTCTGATTTCCATAAAGTCTTATATGACCATCCATAATAACCCTCTCAGCAACAAGCCCGCCAAAAGGCATATCAGAGATGTGGCAATCATTAATTGATTAGCTCTTATAATATCTTTCGCTTCCACCGGCCGCAATGCATCACCTATGGTCGGTTTTGCAACTTTCTCACCAAAATATATGCTGTCTCCACCTAACTGAATGCCCAGGGCTCCGCTGCAAACAGATTCGGTCTGGGCTGAATTTGGGCTTTTGTGATTATACCTGTCTCTTAGGAATATCTTCCATCCCTGTTTCCAATCAAACTTTAGAATACCTGCTGCAAGTACCATAAAGAGAGCGCTAAGTCTAGCCGGAATATAGTTTGCCCAGTCATCTAATTTTGCAGCACATGTTCCAAATTCCATATACTTCTCATTTTTATACCCAACCATTGAATCCATCGTATTAATTCCCTTATATAGAAAGCCAAGAGGCGCTCCACCTATAAGCAAAAAAATAAGAGGTGCTACAATGCCATCAGTTGTATTTTCAGCAACCGTTTCAACGGCTCCCTTGACTATGCCTTGATAATCAAGAGAATCCGTATCTCTCCCGACAATATAGGACAGTTTGACTCTGGCATTGACTATATCACCATCAACAAGTGGATGATAAACCTTCATACTTTCTTTCTTCAATGACTTCATGGCTAAAATCTGAAAGCAAAAGAAGGTCTCTATAATTATTGCCATGACTTGGCTAAACTGTGCAACCAGCCATAATAATCCATAGGGTAGTATAAGCGTCACCATCAAAACGCCTATGACAAGGAGGCAACCACCTAAACGATTATTGGATATTCCCTTCCTTATCCACTTCTCAAGTTTACTGATCCATCTACCAATATAAACAATTGGATGCGGAATCCAATAAGGATCCCCCAACAAACTGTCCATGATAAACCCTCCTGCTGTAATGCCCATCAATACTAATGGGTTATGATAACTTAACATAGTAATCCCCTTCATTTTTTTCTCTATTATATCCATAAGATGATGTATTTTCAACCAAGCAAAATCTGGCCCCATTAAACTTATATGTTTTGTCACTTTTAACAAGGTCAGTTTTCTAGTATACTGAAGATAGATTATAGAAAGGATTGGGCATTTTACTTGTGCCTGACTAAGATTATGGATAACAGATCAAGAATTATGTCAACACGTTTCATCATTCTAAACGCATTATTTACAGCTATCGTTTTCATCGCTACATACGCTGTTCAAATACCTTTACCTGGTATTGCAACAGGTGGGCTTATCCACCTTGGAAATGTTGCATTATTTACCATTGCCATTGTGTTCGGCAAGAAATATGGCGCTATTAGCGGAGCATTTGGTATGGCCCTTTTTGACATTTTATCTGCTTGGGTAATATGGGCTCCTGCAACCTTCATTATCAGAGGTATCATGGGTTATATGGTTGGAGCCATCTACCATGGTGGTTCCAAGGAAAAACCTGGTCTCCTTCGTATGGTTTCAGCCTTTGTTTTACCAAGTATTGTGATGATTGCAGGTTATTACTTCTACAACATCCTTCTTTATGGTAATTGGGCAGTAGCTACAGCTTCACTACCTGGTGATTTCATTCAAATCGGAGCCGGTATTGCCTTGTCCTTGCCACTGATTGGTGTCCTCAATCAAACTGGTACATCATCTTCACTTAGAAAATTAGCATCTATTTAGTCTGGTCGTAAATCTATCGATTTACTGCTCGATTATACATCCTGGGAGGATATATGAAACACTTATTAATGACTCCCGGTCCTACTTATGTTACGGACCGGGTTCGCCAGGCCATGGCCAAACCTATTGTTAATCCGGATATTGATCCGTCTTTTTTTGACTTCTATAAAGATATAACTGAAAAGCTTCAGACGATTATGCATACCCGCAATGAGGTCCTTATTCTTGATGGCGAGGGTATTCTTGGCCTTGAAGCAGCATGTGCCTCTTTAATTGAACCAGGTGACCGAGTCCTGGTCATCAGCAATGGTGTATTCGGCCAAGGATTCGGAGATTTTGTTTCCATGTATGGAGGAATTCCTGTATATTTAAGCAAAGATTTTAGGGAACCTGTCACTGGAGAAGATCTAAAGGCCTTTCTAGACAAAGACCACAACTTCAAATGCGCCACCTTGGTTCACTGCGAAACCCCCAGTGGTTTGATTAATCCAATTGAAAACCTATGCCCACTGCTAAAATCTTACGGGATCCTTTCCATAGTAGATGCTGTTTCATCCATTGGAGGCATGGAAGTTTTAGCAGATGCCTGGTCCATCGATGTCCTCCTAGGTGGTTCGCAGAAGTGTTTATCCGCTCCTCCCGGCCTTACCTTCCTTAGTTTAAGCACTGAAGCCAAACTTAAGATGTCTGAACGTAAAACTCCTATTCCCGGCTTTTACGCCAATCTAACCATATGGGATGGATGGTATGAAAAGAAGTGGTTTCCCTATACCCAGCCCATCAGCGACCTCTATGGTTTTTCTGAAGCGGTAGATATTTACTTGGAGGATGCCAAAACCATTGAACGGCACAAGGAAATTGCTGATTATGTTCGTGGACGTCTTATCAAGATGGGTTTAAAACTCTATCCCAAGGCGGGTTTCTCAAACACTGTAACAGCTTTCCATGTTCCAGAAGGCTTTACGGATAAGGTCTTCCTTGAAAAACTCCTCATTAAGTACAATATCGTTTTGACAGGAGCCTTCGGCCCGCTGTCTGGCAAACTTATCCGGATTGGTCATATGGGTGAAAATTGCCGCTTTGATATTATCAAGATGACCCTGGATGCGATCGAGTCAATTTTATAGGCTCAAGCACATGACAATTGTCACTATTTTTCACCCCTAACACCAGCTTTACCTATTCATAAAGTGTTCACTTGACACATGTACATCTTGGTAGTAGCATTAATTCATAACATGGCAGTGTCAGGGCACACAGAGTGAGAGGACATCATGAAATATCTAAAGGATTTTTTTACATTTAAAACTGAAGAACCCATGGCTAATCAGCTTTTTAACATCATTCTAATGATGGTTCTTTTGGTGTCCACTTTTAATATTGTTGTTAATCAATTTGTAGGCTATCCCCAGCATGTCAACATAAAATGGATCTTTGTCATCCTAGCCACCTTGATAATTCGAAAGTACTATCCCGCCTATGACTTTCTTAAGTTCGTATATACTTTAATCATCATCCTTTTCCTTATCCCTCTCGGATGGATACATTCTGGCGCTAACAACAACAATGTTATAGCCTATATTTTTCTTGTGATTATCAGTTTATCTTTTATGTTTGAGGGATGGAAACAGTATTTTCTAGTCACCCTAACCATTATTGAGTATACCTCTTTTATCATCATCGAACATCTCATGCCCCAGTGGTTAATTCAGTATTCCGAAAGTATTTCCTATACAGACCGTCTACTGCAGATCCCGATGGCACTTTTTTCTTCATATCTAATTCTTATGTATTTTGCAAGAGCCTATACCAAGAACTTCAAAAAGCTCAAGGAAACCAATCGTCAGCTTGAAATTATTGCTTATACCGATTCTTTAACCGGTGTATATAACAGGGCCTTTATTTTTGACAAATTGGAGGAATCCATTGAAAACAAAGAATCCTTTGTTACCATGATCATTGACATCGATGATTTTAAAAACGTTAATGACAACTTCGGCCACTTAGTTGGGGACAAAGTATTATCCGAATTCGCTGAAGCCCTGGATAGAGAGTTTGGTCCATATGGTTATGTTTCCAGATATGGTGGTGATGAATTTATCCTCTTGCTTTTTGCCGAACCCAACGTCCTTGACATGTGTATGCTGAAATTCAAGCACCGGTTTAGTCACCTGGAAGTGGTAGAGCTTTGTCAGGTAACCCTGTCAGGCGGTTATGATTATTACACGAATCAAACCTTGGATGCCTACCTTCGAAATATTGACAACGCCTTATACAAGGCTAAAAAGACCGGAAAGAATCAGATTATTGAAGCCGATGACACCCTTGAATTATCCGAGATGGATGCTTAATAAATTGAACAAAAATAATACAAACAAAAGACCAAGTCTACCACTTGGTCTTTAATATTTCACTTCTTTTCCTATTATATTCTTCTTCAGTCAAGAGTCCATCTTCTTTGAGTTTTTCTAGCTTTCTAAGCTTATCATCAAAATTCATAGGCTTGGGATCAGAGACTTCAATATCCACATCAATAATCCCCTCATCATTTGTTTTCTTTTCTTTGACAAGATTCCAAATATATCCAATTAACATACCTAAAATCCCAATAGATCCAAATATATAAAATCTCCAAGGTGCAAATATACCCACAAGAATAAATCCAAAGGATATGGACATGACCTTCTGGGGAAGGTTCATTCTGGAAAACATTAATTTTAGCATTCTGACCTCCCTGGATACTCACTACCGTCATAAGTTAACAATCGCCCGTAAAGATCCGGCCGCCTGTCCCTGAATACACCCCACTCTTCCCTTAAGGCTTTACATGCATCCAGATCCACCTCTGCAATCAAAACACATTCTTCACTTCTACCGGCTTCTTGAATTTTCACACCGGTTCCGTCGGTAATGAAGGAAGAACCGTAAAAAGTAATCTCTGACTGGTCCTGGACCTCTTTACCTATACGGTTTGAGGCAACTAGAGGGATAAGATTAGCAGCTGAGTGACCGATCATAGTCCTTTGCCAGTGTCCCATAGAATCGATATTTCCATTTTCCGGTTCTGATCCAATGGCCGTCGGATATAGAAGAACTTCCGCTCCCATTAGGGTCATAATCCTTGCCGCCTCAGGAAACCACTGGTCCCAACAGATTCCCAAACCAATTTTACCATATCTGGTATCAAAAACCTTAAAGCCAGTATCACCTGGGCTAAAGTAGAACTTTTCTTCATAACCTGGACCATCGGGTATGTGACTTTTCCTGTATATACCCAAGACCTGACCATCTGCATCAATCATTGCCATAGAATTAAACTTGGCAAGATTCTTTCTTTCATAAAATGATATTGGTAAAACAACCTCAAGCTCTTTGGCGATCCTGGAAAAATGGGCAATAGCCTGATTATCTTTCCATTCATTAGCCAGGTCAAAATAATCTTCTTTCTCAGTTTGACAGAAATAGGGACTTTCAAAAAGTTCCTGTAACAGAATAATCTGAGCCCCCTCACTGGCAGCCTGTCTCACCAGTTTTTCAGCTTTTGCAATGTTGTCTTCCTTTATGTTTGAACAGGACATTTGTGTCGCTGCAAGCTTGATTTTTCTCATAGTATCAACCTCTCCGCCGGTATCTGTTGTGTAATACAGTGAATATTTCCACCTTCTTTTATTAAGTCGATAGTTTCTATAGGAACAATACTGCGCTCTGGGAAAGCCTCTTCCAGTATTTTCTTTGCCTGTGCATCCGTTTCCTCATGAATTCCTCCAAAGACAGGTAATAGAATACCACCATTAACAAAGTAGAAGTTTAAATAACTTAAAGTCAAGCGTTCCTCTTCATAATAGTGAGCTTGTGGATTAGGCAGCTCAATAACCTTTATCCTTCTACCCTTACTGTCTTTGGCCTTTTCAAGTACTCTTAAGGCCTGACTGGTAATCGAATAATTGGGATCCTCTTCATCCCTACAGGTTTGTATAAAAATTCTGGCTTCATCACCAAAGCATGCTATATTATCGATATGTCCATCTGTCTCGTCGCCATATAAGCCATTTTCAAGCCATATAAAGGTATCAACCCCTAATATATCCCTTAAGTGGTCTTCAATTTCTCTCTGGCTCATATCTGGGTTTCTATTAGGATTAAGGAGACATTCCTTCGTCGATAAAAGGGTACCCTGACCATCAACATGAATGGATCCACCTTCTAGAACCATATCTACAGTTAAGCCATCCACACCCAATCGATGGATAAATTCACTTGCAACAGCATTGTCCAGATCATAGGGAGTGTATTTTTCTCCCCAGGCATTGAATTTCCAGTCGATTCCTTTTCTAATACCACCTGGACCATAGACAAATGTCGGTCCGTTATCTCGTACCCATGCATCATTATGGGGAATCATAACTGGTTTAATATTATTTAAAAGCTCATCAGAAAAGACGACCTTATCACTGGGATTAAGGATAACATAAACCTTTTCAAAGCTTGCTATGGTTTCAATTATGTTCTTGTATACACTGCAAACAGCCTCATAGTTTTCCGGATGTATCATGGACTTTCTTACTGGCCACTCCACTATTGTCCCTTCATGTTCCATCCATTCCGCCGGCATTCTACTACTCATAGGACCACCTCAACTTCAATATTAATCAAGCGGATAAAGTAGTCACAAAAGTCAATTTGACCACTTATCATCACTATAATTCTATCACCAGTCTGCAGCCTTTTGCAACAAAAGAAAAAAGAAGTGAACATAGAACAAAAGTCTCGTTTAACGAGACTGGTTCCGCATCGCGGATTGTTCTTGCTGTTCGACGGAAATTGGCTTTTTCAAAGCAATTTCCTAGTTAATAAAAAAAGCACCCTCACAGTCATATAGTGACTGACCGGGTGCATCAGTCATAATCAGCTAGAGCTTTTAGCCACAGGAACATCCTGAACCGCAGCCACCACCACTAGCACATCCACATCCAGAACCACAACCTCCGCCGCTAAGCGCATAAACACCATCGGTAATGATTTGGCTTTGATCAAACCCCATACTCATCAGATAAGACGATATATCAATAACAAACCTGTCACTGCCGACGACATAAATATTGGGAATCAAACCAGTCTGAAAAAGCAGTTTTTGGCTTTCATAATCCAGGATATCATAAAAATCTTCCCGATTACTTGCATAAACCGATCTAAAAAACATATTATCTTCAGCCAGTGCGTCCATTTCGTCTTTAAACAAAGCACCCGTCCCATCGACATTGATCTGGGTCATCTTATTGACATAGGTCGAATCATTGTTAAAGGCTTTAATGAGAGATCTCATCGTTGCAATTCCGACACCGTTGCTGAGTAAGAGGGCCGGTCTTCCGTCTCTCCTCAGATAGAAGTTACCTGAAGGAGCTGTCGATTCCAAAACATCGCCTACTTTCAACTTTCCAAGAAATTCTTTATATAAACTTGGGTTTTTACGAATACGTGTTGTAAACCGAATTGAATCTTCAAAGGGCAGGGAAGCCAAAGAAAACTTTCTCCCTTCCTTATAACCATCGATATCGATGAAAAGTTTTGAACTGTCCCCTTCTTTCCAAAAAATTGGTGACTGACTGACAAAATCAAAACTGTATGTATCTTTATTATGCTGAACGACTTCTTTCAATTCCAGCATGACATTCTCATTTGCGTGACATCCGCAAGCCATATATTACCTCCTAAGTGATAATTATTTTCATTTGGAGATTATATCATGTTTAGAAGTCCTGGTCAACTGGTGGCTCACTGATCTGAACATGATGCTAAATTCAGAATAATTTCTTTTAACACAAGAAGAGTGTCTTCGACACTCTCGCCGGTGGCGAGAAATTCTCCTTAGCGCATCATGTTGGTTTCTGAACATGATGCCAAATTCAGAATAATTTCTTTTAACAAAACAAAAGCGGTTCATCCATTGATGAACCGCTTATCTCGGGGTGACAGGATTCGAACCTGCGACTTCTAACTCCCGAAGCTAGCGCTCTGGCCAAACTGAGCTACACCCCGAAAAGGACCTATACAGGTCCCATAGATATTATATATTTAATTTCAATTTTTTACAATAAAAATTAGATGGTCAAATCGATATTTTCATAGAAAACAAACTGATTTCTTCCACGTCTTTTGGCTTCTTTGTTGGCTTTTTCAGCTCTTGAAATCGCCTTGTCAAGATCATCGTCTTCTTCAGACATGGATGCAACTCCAATAGAGATGGTTGCCGGATACAGCATATTCAGACAATGAGCCTCAACACTCTTTCTCATCCGCTCTGCCAAGTGAACAGCTTGACCCTTGGTTATATCGGATGCGATCACTATAAATTCATCACCGGAAAGCCATCTAAAAAGTTTATCGCCTTTTCTGATAGTGTTGGAAAGTACGGAGGCGATTTCGTGAATAACACGGTTACCTTCATCATAAGAAACCTCATTAAATAGACTTAAGGAATCTCCATCGATGAAAAAAACTGTGTATTTTTCATTAGGCTTCTCTGTCTCCTGTATAAATAATTTGGCAGACTTTGAATTAGGCAGGCCTGAAACATCATCGTGAAGGGCAAAATCATGGACATCTGTCCATTCCCAAACCGTTCTTTTAATCATCATGGCCAGGTTTTCCAAGACATATTTAAGGACTTCTTTGCCATTCTCCAACTCTTCTTCTTTCATCAGCGTATCATAAAAAAGACCATAAAAGTCAGCTATAGAACGCAGTGGCTCCTGATAATCCATTTGCAGATGCAAGAAATAAGCCTCACTATAGTTATGGCTGGTAAAGTAATATTTCATGACTTCCTGAAATTTTTTGTTTAGCTGTGATACGTAATCATGGGAATTATCCTTAAAGACTGCTACAAATTCTCCACCAAGAATTCGGTACACGTCAGCTCCCTCAAACTGGACGAGTTCTCTCATGATTGCCATCAGCATTTCATCAACAGCCTGACGACTGTAAATTTCATTAAGCTGACGAATAGGTTTTAACTTAACAAAAAGAATCTGGCCTCTGTCACCAAAAACAGAATCATAATCATCCGTTAAAAACTTCATGAGATTTCCTGCGCCGGTTAACTTGTCTGTATACATGTTAAACGACATAATAGACCCCTTTCAAACTGTTACACTATACTCTTAATATCCATTACATTTGTTCGAACCCAGAACGGTTTCGGACACCCTAGTAAAAATTATAGTCTAACAGTTTGAATGAAAGAAGTCCAAGATGTAAACAAATTGTGAATGTAATGCAAGAAGGACTAATTACCTATTCGGATAAACGGTTAAACCGCTTAAGTTTCAAAAGAACAGACAGGGTTAAGACTCCCGTCCAATGTGCCTTGCTGACAATCCACTCATCAGGATACTGGTTCCATGACCATACGGGTTTGAGAGCTCCGTTTTCATCAATTTCATCGATAAAATAATCCAGATTCTTATTGATATCCTGAAGGCTGATATCAAAAAGTTCATCTGAGTTTAGATCAATGAAATTTAGAGGCATAGGAACATAAGACGTCCACTGGTCCACCTCGGGATTGATCAGGTCAGCAATGGCTTCTACCAATTTTGGCTTTAAGTCTTTTTTGTGAGCCTTATCCAATTGATTATAAAAGCGTATGTAACAATATACTTCATGTTCAGATTCAATCTTGGATTCATTTTGATAGTGTTTAATGGCAAATTCCATGAGTTCATGAACATTAAGGGTCTTAACATACTTTTTGTAACGAAGGAGATATCCTATCAGCTCAACAGATGGATTTCCCCAGGAATTGTCAATAACCGTCTGACCTTCCTCCTTATCGAATTCCCACCAGGGGGCATGGGGATAATCATTGACTTCTTTAGGTACTGCATACCAGCCAAATCGCTTACCGTCGAAGGTCTTTTCCAAGTATTCCACAGCCTTCATTATCATATCCTTAGCCTCACTATGATGGTCAACCAGCATGAGATGGGACAAGGCAATAGATGTCGCCATAGCAGAAGATTCTTTAAGCCAGAAATCCGGTTCGATCCCATGTCCAAAACCTCCGTCTTCATTCTGATAGGCCTCTAGAGCCTTAATGATACCTAAGCCATGGTCACCCTTAAAATGAAAAGAAAACAGGGCCTTCTCCAGTTCTCTTCCATTAGATAAAATATACTTTTCGGCTCTTAAAAATGATGTAGCAGTCAATTTTTTCATGGATACACCTCGCTCCTTGGAAACAAACCAATAATAGTCCTATGTTTCAATAATAATGAGGGGAATCAGCATTTCCTCGTCGCTCATTCCTGCATGATGTCCTTTAAAATGATGAGGCTCCTTGCCTCCTATTGTTTTATAATGCATAAGCGTATTGTCGATGCCTACGGCAATATAGTCGCCAACAAAGTCATCAAACCGAGGATGGGGCTTGCCCTTTCCAAACAATTGAATTCTCTTGGCCTCTTCGTGGGAATATAGTCTAAAACCACTGCCGTATTTTTTTTCAAAAGCCCTTGGAAACTCAGCTAAATACTTTCCCTTAACAAAAAAACTTGCACACCGGCTCTCCAGGGCTGGAGGTATAACCAGCATCTTGGAAATCTCTTCATCCAAATGAAGCTCAACTTCCTTTGTAATGGTTAGCTGACCATGGTCTGCACTTACAATAATCAAGGTATCCTTGAGGGTCTGACCAAGTTCCCGGACAAAATCATTTATGATGACTATTTGCTCTTTAACGGCTTTGTCATAGGGTCCGTATATATGCATGCTGGCATCAGGTTCAGGCCAGTAGAGTGCAGTAAAGGACTCACTGTCACCAGCTGTAATCTTCTTGATTACTTTTTTCATATGCTTTAAGTCTCTAGCCGGATGATGCCGGTTACCTTTGGATGGAAAATAAATCTCTTCCGGTTTAACAGTGTGTATCTCGATATGCTCACCAACAGCACTATGAATTTTTTGATAAACACTTTCATAGGGAAGTTCACGATATGCAATCCGTTTGGTCTTCACAGGCGTCCCATCATAGGAGTTTGTATTAGGAAATATATCTACCATTCCACCATAATCCCTAAATGGTAAAGACCAGCCAAGCCAACCGTGCTCACCTGGTGCAAGACCAGTATAATACGACGTCATGGCTGCTGTCGTCGTCGGAGGAAAAACCGATTCCATTGGCGACCTCATATAGGACCGCAGAAAATCATCTTCTTGCAAGTGGGCCTTAAGAGAAAGTTGTCCCATACCGTCAAAGACCATTAAGAGCAGGTGTTTATAAGATTTTCCCAAGACTTGATCCACTTCTTCGATGGTCTCATAATCAGAATGAACCTGGTAATACTTCATAATAGAAGCCATCAGGTTCACGATGGATCGTTTATACTTAGGAAAGATTAATTTATCAGCCATTGATTTTTGCTCCTCACTCATGATTAAAATCATCTCAAGTGATTATTCATCCTCTTGGTATTTCAATTATAATCCTAATACAGGTATTTGTCAGTATAATTATGGTTAGGGTGTCAAAAGGAAGTTTCACTAAATCCATACAATATATGGTATCCGGTTAATACATCCAAACACCATATATTGTATGGATTTCGTTCAACTAAACCTTTTGTCACCCTAACCAATTACTGACCTAGAAAATCCAAAGCGACCTTAGCCATCACAGCCGATGCCTTGTGAAGGACATCTTCATCCATGGTAAAATATGGACTGTGCAGGGGATAAACAGCGTCTTTGTCATGATTTTTTGTACCTACCATGAAAAATGCTCCTTTAGTCTCCTGAAGATAAAAGGAAAAGTCCTCACCTGCCATAGATGGTTGGTTCATATGGACAATGGTCTCATGACCTAAAAGATCCGAAACTGAATCAATAAGGTGGTCAACCGCTTCATCATCATTAATAACCGGTGGATAATAAGTGTTAAAATCAAAAGTATAGGATGCCCCTTGGACACCGCAGATTTGCCCCAAGACTTTTTCCATTTCCCTATTGACCCAGCCGCCGGCCTCATTGGTCATAGTTCTCACAGTCCCCTTCATGACCACTTCTTCCGGAATGATATTGTGGGCAGTTCCACCATGTATTTCTGTAACGGATAAAACCATGGGCTCTACTGGATTGAGCCTTCTAGCCACGATTTGCATAAAGGCCAAATAAACCTGATTGGCAATTGAGATTGGATCAACAGTCAGGTGCGGCATAGCTGCATGCCCGCCCTTACCTATAATGCGGATGGTAAACATTGTTGGAGCCGCCATGACGCCTCCGTATTTTACTCCAATCTTACCTGCCTCAATATCCGGCCATATATGAGCCCCAAAAACCATGTCCGGTTTAGGGTTTTCCATAACCCCATCTTCAACCATTCGAAGAGCTCCACCCAAACCTTCTTCTGCCGGCTGAAAAACTATTTTTACAGTGCCGGAAAACTCACTTTTCATTGCCTGAAGAATCTTTGTTGCTCCAATCAGCCAGGTCATATGGCCATCATGACCACATGCATGCATGACACCATCATTTTTGGATTTAAAAGAAGAGTCCTTAAGCTCCTGAAGCTTTAGGGCATCCATATCGCTTCTGAGCATAACCACCTTCTGATTGTCTTCTCCCGGCTTTTCTCCATGAATAAGGGCTACAATGCCTGTAGTTCCAACTCCCTTTTCATGTCTCACACCTATCTCGTCCAGAACTTGAGATATCCGCTCTCCAGTACGAAATTCATGATATCCCACTTCAGGATATTGATGTAATTCTCTTCTAAGCTTGATTAGATCTTCTGAAAATTCTTTTGCTAAGTTCAGTATTCTATTATTCATCGATTTATCTTCTTATTCGTCGTCTTGACCATCTAGTTTCTTCCATATATGAACCAATTGTTCAACAGATACAGGTTTTGAATAACAGTAACCCTGGATAAAAAGCTGGTCGAAATGACTCAACTTTTCAATCTGACCAATTGTCTCTACACCTTCTACTATAATGATTTTACCCAGTCCTTGCAAGACATGAATGATACCTTTCAGGAAATCAAAGTCCTGCTCTTTAATTACAATATTGTTGACAAGACTTCTGTCCAGCTTAACATATTCCGCAGGATACTTGACAATATAGGATAGGGAGGAATAACCGGCACCGAAATCGTCAATAGCGACACAGATGCCCATGGATTTTATTTCCATCAAAAGTTTTTCCAATTCTTTTGTATCCAGCATCTGATCGTCTTCTGTTATCTCAAGACACAATTGCAAATGCTTATACTTATAACTTCCTTGTACCCTTTTTAGGGTAGATAAAAACTCGTAATCACATAGGGTGATAGGAGTAATATTTACAGAGACTTTAGGGATATAGATACCTTGAGATTCCCATATCTCTAACTGCCTCGACACATGTTCCAGGACGTAATGATCCAATCGCTTAATTGCATTTTCCTTGCGGATCAGATGCAGAAACTTACCTGGTGCCAGAAGTCCCCTTTCAGGGTGTCGCCATCTGATTAGGGCTTCACAACCGACAATCTCCATGCCATTTTTAGTAAACTGTGGCTGATAGAACATTTCAAATTCGTGGTTTTCAAAAGCTCTCTGGATTTCATTGGACAGCATTTTATCAAGCTTGAGCCTCGTACCCAGTTCATCTGTATAATAGGCAATACCGCTGCCTGCTTTTTCTTTTTGCTGGTTAAGGGCATTTTCAGCTCTTGTAAAGGCTTCTTCCAACTCATCAAAGTGTTTAAGGGTTGCCACACCTATACCAATACTTAATTCATAATCAACCAAGGACTTAAGAACCTTGGTCAGTTCTTCATAAAGTCCCTTAATAAAACCTGTATTGTTCTTGTATTTTTCCAGTTTTAGGGCTACAACAAATTCATCACTGCCATTTCTTGCTACATACCCCTCATTACCAACATAAGCTTCCATAGCCTGATTCAGTTCCATAAGAACCTTATTTCCATAGGCAAAAGAGTGGGAATTGTTAATCCTCTTGAACTGGTTAATATCCACTAATAGGAGATGGAAATTATCGCTGATAGCATCTTTTCCCATCATTTTCTTTTTCATACCGAAAAGATTCAGAGAATTGGTCAGAGGATCATGAGTAGCCAGATAATCCAGGGTCCGCTTTTCTGACCGGTATCTGCTTCCACGATATGCCGACACCAAAAGTATGAGTCCAAGTGCCGCAATAACCAAATAAGGAAACTTGGAATCTGATTTTGCCTGCTCCTTAAGTACAACTTCCTGAATAGCATTTTGAAGTGCATCTTCACCGTCAACGTAATTAAGGGCCCTGTTAATCATCATCAAACTTGGTTCATCCATACTTGGTGCATAAAGATATACATTGGAATTATTTCGCCATTCACCGAGGATTGACAGTTCATTGGTCAAATCACTGATGGTGAGAAAGAGCATAGAGTATTCATCAAGAATCATATAATCGATGATGCCCTTTTTCAGATCCTCTACAGCAAGTTTTGGATCTTGATATTCCGGAGTTTTTATTTCAGGATATGATTCTTTCAGGTTGGACGACCCGGACCGGCCATTAACCAAACCTACTTCTTTCATAGCCAACTGATTGGCATGAACATACTTATCTTCGCCAATTCTCCCTACAATAAGTGTCGAATTGGAAAAAAGCATATCTGTCCTGTTTTCACCTATATCCAGTCCAGCTGCCTCATAGGCACTTTTTGTATATAGGTCAGCCACTGCCATCAAGTCTTCATCGTCTTTAATAGAATCAACATGAATAAAACGAACCTTTTTATCTACAATCGTCTGAATATCCTGAAAATAAGTCGGCAAAATACCATAGGGCTCCAGGTTGTCTTCTATTGCTAAAGGAATATCCTGGGACGAGTATATCACCGTAATGAATTCATCTTCATCCTGTCCAATATCCTTATCATTTATGTATTCCTTATAACGTTCTTTTGCAATAATCAAGGCATTATCTTTAACCATGGTTTCAAGTGCAGAGTTGTCATTCCCTTCATCCAGATGACCAAACCACTGGTTTAAAAACTCCATTTCTTTGATGGTCGAAGGCTTATAATAAAAGGTATTGGTTAAACGAAAATCGTCTAGCAAACAGTTAAGATATAATACCTTACCATTATCCAGAAAGAGTTCCTTACCATCATAAGGCATAAAAAGATAAGATACATGGTCCTTCTCATAGTCACTTAGCATTTGGTCATAAGATTCATATTGTACATCACCAAATGTAATTTCTTTAAAGTATTTATTAATTTCCTCCATAACAGCCGGCTCAACGAAGCCACTCTTTCCACCCAGGAGTTCATTCAGATAATTAAGGGTATACTTACTTTCACTGTACAAACCATAGGAATACTGTAGCTCCATAGGAAATTTTTCCAATACATCATCATCAGGCAATCCCCTGTTAGTCATAGCCAAGACAACCTCACCCTCTTTTAGGGCATCATAAAGTGCCTTTAAGGTATCATATCCCTTAATGGATGTATGAATGTCATATTCAATTTCAAAATTTTTAAGAATCTGGTCGTAAAGACTTTTTTCCATTTCACTGACGCCAGAGTCAAATTCAGATTGTATAACTCCTAAAGTCAGGTTTGACCCTAAAGCCGGATGTGAAACTTCTTTTCCCAGCAAAGATGTATATATAGAATTGTCCGTTATTAATGCACCAAATACGATTATCAGTCCGAGTACACTTAAGCCAATTATAATTTTTCTCATGTCAACTATTCACCAATGGTGATTCCTTTGTCGTTATAGTATAGTCCGAGTATCAATTATTCATACATATATTTGGCATTAAAGTACTGAAGTCCCCTCATTTCAATACACTTTTACAATTATAGTATATTTTCACCCTGGACACAACACTTTGCTAAAAACCTTTGATCTGGCCCATCTTTATTTTTGGACAGAAAAAAGAGAAGCAGAATGCTTCTCTTCTTTCCGGCTATAATGAGAGGGGATTCTAATATATTTTTTACAATTATTATGATAAAGTATACATATGTCCATGAAAGGACATTTATGTGTCTTTTATGTGTCTTTTCATTTTTTTGTAAAATCTCCTCTTAAGACCTACCCTATAACTTCAAAAACAATTCAAATACTTTCTTAGCACAAACCTTCATCTCTTCTCTTGATAAAACACCTTTTTCCATAGCTTCTATCAAGCGTTCTGGAAAACCACATGCCATTTTCACATCATTACCGGCCTTAACTTCTTTATAATGCTCACCATATGTCCACCAATCGGTCATGACCATACCCTTAAAGCCCCATTCCTGACGAAGAACTCCTGTTATCAGGTCCTTGTTCTCAGATGCCCGATGGCCGTTAATAATGTTATAGGCTGTCATAATACACCATGGATCCGCTTCTTTTACTACCATTTCAAAGGCTTTAAGGTATATTTCTCTGGCTGCACGTTCTGAAACTCTGGAATCACTGTTTTTCCTGTTGGTTTCCTTATTATTAAGAGCAAAGTGTTTAACAGTTGCTGCCACCCTTTGAGATTGGATACCTTTTACCATAGCAGCAGCAAGTTTACCGGCCACAAAAGGATCCTCAGAATAATACTCGAAATTCCGTCCACATAAAGGACTTCTGTGAATATTGATTGCAGGCGTCAGCCAAACACCAATATTGTTCTCACGAACTTCTTTTGCACCAGCCTGTCCTACCGAGTAGACAAGGTCTTCATCCCATGTACAGGCAAGTAAGGTTGAACATGGCCAAGCTGTCGTATTGACGCCACACTCTTTTCTAATCCTAAGACCAGCTGGTCCATCGGCAGTCATAATATTTGGAACACCGTATTTAGGAAGATTTCCAAAGCCAAAAGTATTGGCAACACCGGTATTGGCTTGTCCTCCCAGGAAGTGACCCAGTTCATCATCACTCATCTGGTCAAGAAAGTCATCCATTGAAGCTGTACCCTCAGCTACATCAATAAGCTGTATAAACTTAGGTGTATTTTTTCTTGGCCATAAAGTGTAACGGTCTGCTTGACGAATCAGTGGTGCAAAACCGTCTGTTTCTTCTACTGTCAAAGGATTAAGATCATTGTCATCCGGATTATTACCGGCTCCGACCTCTAGTTCTTCATAAGACCCATCTGCTTTTAATCGTTTAGACAAGTGACTTGGTTTTAATTTTTCACTTAAACTTTCTACGATACGATCTTCATCTAAAATCCAGTCGTATTCCAATATCTCGCCATCTCGAACGGAAGTACCTACGAAGAACTCATAGCCACCCTTTTCCAGCACATAGGCAGATTTGGCAACAAGGCCACGGTCATCATAGGAGGCAAAATCACTTGCTGAGAAACTTAAACTTAGCAGCTGACTTTCACCTGGCTCAAGCAACTTGGTTTTCTTAAAAGCAACCAATGTTTTTGATGCTTTACCCAGCATTCCCTGAGGAGCTGTAACATATACCTGTACTACTTCCCGCCCCGCATATTTTCCTGTATTTAAAACATCAACTTCAAGGGTAAACTGATCGTTTTGATCTATTAAGTCAAGTACGGACCAATCAAAAGTAGTATAGGACAGACCATAACCAAAAGGATAGTTTACCTTGTCTGAGGCGCCTGGAATAGTTTCAAAATACCGGTAGCCAACATATATATCTTCTGTATACTCTACGTATGATTCAGACTCGTGAAAGTTATATGTTGAGGGATAGTCTTCAAGACGTTTTGCATAGGTATCAACCAGCTTACCAGATGGGGTCCCAAGACCAAACAGCAACTCAGCTGCAGCAAGACCACCTTCCATACCACCCTGCCAGGCCATGAGGACTGACTGGATATGTGAATTTCCTTTAAACCACTGGGTATCCACCATACCACCTACATTCATAACAACAATCACTTTATCAAAGTTATCGGTTACTGCTTCCACCATTTTTTGCTCTGCATGACTTAAATAAAAATCTCCATCTTCAAAGATCTTGGCAGCTTTAGCAGTTAAGGACCATTCATGTTCATTTGGTACTACATCCTTATCATAGGAGCTTTTTCTGTCCCATCCTTCACCTGAAAAACGACAGATTGAAACAATAGCCGTATCTGTAAAAGCTTTGGCTCCACTAATTAAGTCCTCTGAAAGTTCCGGCTCAAGAGTCATTCCCGGTTCAGCACCACCCTGATACTGGTTTTCCACTTCCTTTTTGTAAAAGTCCACTAGAGGTTCAAAGACTTCTACATGGAGATCAAGCTCTTTGATTCCCTGGTAAAGATTTCGAGTGTAAGATACGGTTACGTCACCTGAACCTCCACCTCCTTTAACATAATCAACGGTTCCTTTTCCAAAAAGGGCCACTCTTGCACCACTTGCCAAGGGCAGAACCTGTCCTTCGTTTTTCAAAAGAACCATTCCCTCTTTTGCTGCGTTTTTTGACAAGCTCCTGTGTTCAGGACTTGCTGTTACTCTTTCCCCGCCTTTGCCAAGTGGCAAATTAGGCGTATACATATACCTTGTCCATCTTTTCATAATTACCTCCCAGGTTGCATCGATTTTCTTATATAATTCATCATAAACTTAAGCCCCGACTCTTACTAGCCCTATGTTGACTACTTATTCGGTCGATATTGACTTTTATTTTATCTTATGCTAATTTTGACTTTAAGGACACGGTCACAACTTTTAACAAGACAAAACAGGGAGGTCTTATGTCAACTCATGAAGTCATTACACCCAGTCGTGGTTTGTCAGTTCACTTCGCTACACATCAGCCTAAAAATATGATGATCCCCAACCACTGGCACCATCATTTAGAAATCCTCCATATAGAAAAAGGGCAGATCCTGGCTATTCGCGGAGACCGTCACTATGATCTTCAAGTGGGCGACTTCTTTATCGTCAATTCAGGCCAGATCCATCAAACCAAATCCAAGGGTCAGGCTACCAACACCATGCTTCAGATTCCAATGGATTTTTTGGCTAACTCAATTCCGGATCTTGACCAAGTCGAATTTCAAGAACATTTGTCTGCCAGGAAATTAAACAGCAAAAGAGAGTTTATTGATTTGTCAGCCCACTTGGACTTGATGCGCGAGGTCTATAACAAAAAAGAAAAAGGCTATGTTTTTATGTTCAATGCCCATCTTAACCGATTTTTACACGACCTCTATGTTCATTTCTCCACACGCAAAAAAGAGCCTCTGGCAAAGCCATATTCCAAAAATGACCAGCGCCTCAAGCAAATCATCCTCTATGTAGATCAACACTATAAGGATCCCATTAGCCTCAAAGATATTTCCGGGTACGTCGCCCTAAGTCCTGAATATTTTTGTAGGACCTTTAAGAAAGAAATGGGTATGACCTTTATTCAGTATGTCAATTCCGTTCGCTTATCCCATATCTATCGGGCATTATTGGATTCCAATGCCAGTATCACTGAACTCCAGCAGCAACATGGTTTTACCAACTACAAGGTTTTCAACCGAATGTTCAAAGAAGCCTATGGATGCAAACCTTCTTCACTAAAATGAGTATATCACACATTACAAACCTCTATATCCGGGTAAACAAAAAAGAGCCCTACCTTGAACAAAGTAAAACTCCTAATCTATATGATATACTCCCTTATCATTTGCTGCAATTATACAACTTTAGTCCTATATAAAAACACTAATTTGGTAGTGTTTTTAGGAAAATATCTGCTTTTTGACAAGCTGTCAGGCCTTATTCCATCTGGTCTTCAGGGATTTTAATATTTATTCCATAATAATCCAATTCATCCAAGCAGGCTTTTTTTCTGGCACCTTTTTCCATCATCAAAATCGGGTGAAGAAAATACTCAAACCCCTCTTGATTAAGATGATACATTGATATCCCCTTGAGAAAAAGAACATCCTTCCATAAGACATTGCCGACAAAATTATTTCCATTGGTCAATAACTGATCGCAAATTTCTAAGGCTTTGTCGAACTCCCTTAAAATTTCATAGTTAACGATTCTGTTAATGGCAATAGTCATGATGTAATCTTCATTTCTACGGTCATTAACCTTCGACCTTTTTACCGCTCTTTCCAGGGTATCTAAAATTTCAAAGGATTTCTCCACCTCACCACTCATTTTTAAAACATTACACAAAAACAAACCAATTGTTACTTCCAGATTAAAGAGATAACAGTCCCTTAAGTAACCACTGCTTTCCCGATTCAAACGAAACAGCAGCTTTTCCATTAAGATAGAATTTTGCTCTTTATTCCGAATATCAGATATATCCGAATCTTTGACAACAAGCAGGAAGTCAAGTAGGCATTGAAATAATTCCATCTCAAGTTCATCTGCCACTTCCAATTGATTCATATAAACTTTCAGTTCATCAATATAATCCTTGATTTCACGCTTAGCCAACTCTACATCCCGCATCCAAACAGTTTTGTTAACAAACTTAATCATATCATCGGAAAAATAGGAGGATCTTTTTCTGGTTTGAAGAGCAAGTTTAACCAGGTCTGTTTTATAGACAAGGGATAACCTTTCTAGGGTTGAGATTTTAGGTTCTTTAATGCCATGTTCTATTCTTCTTTGGGTTTCGATCGAAACCATGCTGAGGTTATACACTTCTTTTTGAGTATATCCCCATTCTTTTCTGATATCAGATATGGAATTACCTAGCTCCTTAAAATCAATACTCATGGTCTCCTCCTTCCAATGAGATTCCTTTAGTCCTATCCTCATCATTATATCATAACCAGTAGCTCATGAACTCATTTCTCCAAAAGCATGATGTTGGTTTCTGAACATGATGCTAAATTCAGCGTAATTTCTTATAACGCAAAAAAGAGCCCTACCTTGTGCAAAGTAAAACTCCTCGTCTATATGATATACTCCCTAATCATTTGCAATTATTATACTACTTTAGTCCTATATAAAAACACTAATTTGGTGGTGTTTTTGAAGAAATCATGACATTTGAGACATAGAAACCATGATTTTGCTTAGATTAAGGAATTTCAATGTTTATACCATAATATTCCAGTTCCCCGATAAAAGCTTCTTTCCTTGCTCCTTTTTCAAGCATAATCGCAGTGATTAAAAAATGCTCATATCCCTTTTGATTTAAATGGAACATGGATATTCCTTTGAGAAACAGGACATCTTTCCACAATACATTACCAACGATATTTAATTCTTCAAACATGATTCGGTCACATAATTCCAAAGATCGATCAAATTCTTTATTAATCTCATGATTGATAATTCGATTAATAATAATTGTCATATAGTAATTTTCATTTCTTTTATCCTTAACTGGATATCTCTTGACTGCATCTTCGAGCACTTGCAAGATCTCAAATGATTTTTCTACTTCCCTATTCATTTTGAGCACAGTACATAAAAACAAACCAATTGTAATTTCCAAATTAAAGAGATAGTAATCACTCAGGTAACCCGTACCGTTTCTGTTCAGTCGGAATAATAGCTTTTCCATAACAATGTAATTATGCGCTTTGTTGCGGACATCTGTTGTTGCAGCATCTTTAACGACTGTTAAAAAGTCGAGAAAGCACTGAATTAATTCTGTTTCAAGATCATCACTTGACTCTAAATTTCTCATATAAATTTTAAGTTCATCTACGTACCCATCAATTTCTTTCTTGGCCAAATCCACATCCCTCATCCAGACGGTTTTGTTAACAAACTTAATCATATCATCGGAGAAGTAGGAAATTCGTTTTCTGGTTTGCAGGGCAAGTTTAACCAAATCTGTCTTGTAGACAAGAGACAGTCTTTCCAAGGTTGATATTTTAGGTTCCTTAAGGCCATGTTCAATCCTTCTCTGGGTTTCGATGGAAACCTTACTTAGATCATATACCTCCTTTTGGGTATATCCCCATTCCTTTCTGATTTCAGATATGGAATTGCCTAGTTCTTTAAAATCAACACTCATGGTCTTCTCCTTCTAAGAGTCATATCATGATAATTATATCATATACAAGTGGCGAAGTGTTACTTGCAGCTCCACCCTCTAAGCTTAAATTAAACCGGGTACAAAATCCTATGATTCTATACCCGGCTTTATTCTTCACTATTTACTAGATATTATGATATAGGCAAGATAATCTATCCTAATATCTTCTCAATAGCTCCTAATTCATCGTGGCTAAAGTCAAGCCTGTTAATAGTTGCAACACTGTCTTCCACTTGGCTGACTTTACTTGCTCCAATAAGTGCTGTGGTTACACGGTCATCACGAAGTACCCATGCCAATGCCATTTGTGCCAAAGACTGACCTCTGTTTTCTGCAATAGCGTTGAGAGCTTTTACTTTTCCAAGTAGTTCTTCCGTTAACCTGTCTTCATTCAAGAAAACACTGCCGCTGCTGATTCTTGAATCTCTTGGAACACCATTAAGATATTTATTGGTCAAAAGACCTTGAGCCAAAGGACTAAATACAATATTACCAACTCCATGTTTTGCAGTTGTATCAAGAAGTCCGTCTTCTTCAATCCATCGATTCAACATGGAATAAGAAGGTTGAGTCATGACAACCGGTGTCTTTAATTCCTTAAGAATCGTTAAAGCTTCATCAGCCTTCTGACTTGGATAATTGGAAATCCCTACGTAAAGAGCCTTACCGGAACGGACGATCTGGTCAAGTGCAAGCATAGTTTCTTCAACAGGTGTATCAGGATCCGGTCTGTGATGGTAGAAAATATCCACATAATCCAGATTCATTCTTTTCAGACTTTGGTCCAGACTGGAAATCAAGTATTTTCTAGAACCGAAATCCCCATAAGGTCCTGGCCACATATAGTAGCCGGCCTTGGTGGAAATAATCATTTCATCCCTGTAAGCCTGTAAATCTTCCTTTAGAATGCGGCCAAAATTAAGTTCTGCTGATCCAGCAGGAGGTCCATAGTTATTAGCCAGGTCAAAATGGGTAATTCCCAGATCAAAGGCTCTGTGTATCATTTTACGACTGGTTTCGACAAGTGTTACGTCTCCAAAATTGTGCCATAACCCAAGAGAAATCAAGGGTAATCTAAGACCCGTTCTTCCTGCCCTTCTATAAATCATATCTTCGTAACGTTTATCATTTGCTTTATACATATTTTCACATCCTTTCGATTTTCATTGTATCCTTTTTTCTGTTATAATAACATTGCATAATAACAGAAAAATATGTAATTTTGTCTTCAAGTATAAAACCACTCATTCATTTATTATATCTTCACACAATGGTTTAAGAAGACATGACACGCAAAGGAGCAACGCTTTGATAGGATTCAAACCAAAAAACGATCACGACAACCAAAATCTTCATAGTGATATAAAACTGTATTATTGTGCTTTCGATGGATGTGAGACCAACAAATTTTGGGGACCCGGTATGATTGACCACTATAAGCTATTTTATTGCATTGAAGGCCACGGTACTTTTACCCTGGGAAATGATTCATACCCTATACAAGCAGGTAGAGGCTTTGTCATTCATCCCGAAACACTAACCTCATACGCACCAGTCCCTGGCAGCCAATGGCGGTATTTTTGGGTCGCCTTTAATGGTGTCAATGCACTAAACTATATTAAACGAGCTGGCATTAAGACCTCTTCTCCCCTTTTCTCTCCTAAAGACCCTGTTTCCTTTCTGGAAAACTTCAAAATACTCTTCCATACGGAGTTCCATCCAAAGTCTATGGATATTCGGGCCCTGGCTGCCTTTTACAACCTGATTGGCCAGCTTATTGACGAGGCTGAAGTGGATCCGGTTTTCGCAACTGACAAGGAACTCTATCTCAACCAGGCAGTGGAATTTATGAATACCAATTTCTCAAGACCAATAAGTATTGAAGTTATTTCCGATCATATCAGTGTCAACCGCAAATACCTTTATCAGATTTTCAAAGATAAAATGAACCGGTCTCCCAAACAGTACCTCCTGGATCTGCGGATAAAAAAATCCGAAGAACTCTTAAAAGATTCCACCTTAAGCATTGCTGAGGTAGCAAACTCTGTTGGTTATCCGGATCCATTTCTTTTTTCTAAAATGTTTAAGCAGAGAACAGGTCATGCACCTTCTGCTTATCGTAAAAAAACAGTAAATTTATAAGACATCTAACATTAACTCAATAAAGATAGTAAGAAATACCGATTACATTTTGCAGGCAAAAGTAGTATAATAATCTTAGAGAGGACTTGTAATAGCAAATTATCTAAAAAGATAAGACGCAAAACCGAGAGTCTAAAGTGCTTGGGTAGAGATCACAGGCACCATGATCGTCCAGTTACCGACAGTGACTTATTTTTAGAAGTGAGTTTATGGAATGTTAGAAGGTAGGCAGATCACATCTAGCATATAAGCTTTCCGTTGTAAATGAGATAACGGAACCATTAATGAATTCTACATGGTTCTTAGACAAAGGATCAATAATCTGGTTGTCTGGCATTGATGAGATGCTATAGAAATAAGATCGCAAGCCCCCTCAATAAGAGAACCCTTCATTCTGGAATGAAGGGTTTTGTTATGTCTATTCTGCTTTTTGTATCTCAGAAACAACAGCATTGATTTGCTGATTGATAATATCAACTGTACGTACGACTTCCAGAAAGGCTACATCAACATTGGCGATCGCACTGTGCTGGTCCGCGGCAATTTCTTTCATACTGTCAATAACACGAATGGTCGACCTGCTTTCTTCCTCAACTGAAGCGATAATTTTCTTAATATCATCCGTAGCTTTTTTTGAGTCAATGGCTAATTTTCTTATTTCATCTGCTACAACAGCAAAGCCCCGTCCTGCTTCTCCCGCTCTTGCAGCTTCTATAGAAGCATTAAGTGCCAATAGATTGGACTGGTCTGCAATTCCTACTATTTTTTGGGTAAAATTAGTAATACCTTTAACTTGTTCAGTTAGTTTACCGACTGCAAGATATAGGTCTTCATTGGCCCCCAAGCTTGATTTAGCCTTATCTTTCAAGTCATTGAGTACTTCTACCCCTGCTTCATTAATCATTTTTACAGCATCCGCATTCTCCTGCATACGAATACTTTCCTTCACTAAGAACCCCATTTGCTCCATAAATCCAAATACCTCCTATAGCCTGATACGACAACAACTCCATCTCTGGAGTTGTCGTCGTATGGATTATATGTTTGTGAAAGTTAGAAAGGTTAGCGTGTTTATTATCCGTTGTACTTCTTACCATGCTCCAACAGATATTGTTCTGCTTCTGCATTCCAGAGTCCATTAGTCTTAGACACACAGTCATAGAGACCTTTGAATAATGGATCGCTTTTGCCAAGTTCTTCAAAATCGGCAATTGCGGTCAGTGGCATATCTATTGTATTATATACAATTTTCTTACCACCAGGAATCTTAGGCAGATTCAAGATAGTGTCAATGGCAGCGTTAATACCACCAACATGAGTCAACATAACCGCTGGGTTAATCTGACCCTTCGATGACATGATCAAAGATTCTCTCATATCATCATCGTTACCACCAGTAGATCCCATAATATGGGTTGGTGTGTAATGGATGTTGTAGAAGTTAACTTTTGCACTGAATGATGTATCACTTGGTCCTGCAAAGAAGTTTAAGCATCCGTCTTTACCAAGGATTTTATCTGCATCTTCAAGAACTGGAGCAACCGGTGCATAGACATATACATCGTCGTATCCGGTTCCATCTGCAAGTTCCATCATTTTAGCCACTGCATCAGTTTCTTCTGCAGTATTCAAGAAAACAAGTTCAACACCTTGTTTCTTAGCCTCTTCAACCGGGAACAGAAGGCGTGCGCGGTCAAGTCTATCGTTGTTTATATCTGTAACGACAAGAAGACTAGGTCTTCTGTCGCAGTGAAGAGCGTAATCAATTGCTCCAAGTCCCATAGGGCCAACACCTGCAAGAAGAGCCATTTTACCGCCTTCTTTGATACCCATATGGTGTACGTATTTACCGGTTTCAGTATGGTAGTTGGCATGGAAACCGCCAATGATACAGGACATAGGCTCTGAAAGAGAAGCATCATAGAAAGCTTCACCATCATAAGGAATTAAGAAACCAAGCTCCATGACTTCCTGTGGAATTACACAGTAGGTAGTTAAACCACCGAAGAATTCAAATGAATATCCTGGTGCATATGGACTTCCTTTATAGTTAAGAGCTGGTTGAATTGCATATTTTTGACCTGGTGTAAATTGGTCTTTCCATTTATCACCGACTTCGATGATTGTACCTGAAAATTCATGACCCATAATCGTTGGGTTTGTAGCAATATTTTCGGGAACTCGTTTATGTTTTGTCCCTTGAATAACTGCCTTGTAGGTAGACATACAGATTGAGTTGCTCACTACACTGACAAGAATTTCGTCATCTTTGATCTGTGGAAGTTCAAAAGACTCCAGTTTAAGGGTATTGACGTCGTATAAACGTACTGCATTGGTTTTCATATCTCTACTCCTATATTTCATTAACTAGTGAATAATTTATATATGTAATTAACATCATTTGTTGAGCGTATTTCTTCAACTTTTTCTTCATCTTCAACGATTTCAGCAAGGTTTGCCAAGATCATTAAGTGTTCGTTTCCGACACCTGCAATACCAACTACCAGATAAACTGGATTTCCATCAAAATCAACACCGTCAGGGAACTGAAGGATGGAGATACCGGTTTGCTTGATTTTCTTCTTGGCTTCGCTAACACCATGGGGAATAGCTGTACCGTTTCCAATATAAGTTGATAATTCTGAATCTCTTTGAACCATAGCATCAATATATTCTTCTTCTACATATCCTGCGTCAAAAAGAATCTGGCCTGCCATGCGAATGGCTTCAACCTTTGATACAGTAGGAAGATTCAGACGTATATTGTCTCTGGTTAAAGTTTCTAATTTCTTTTCGACTTTTTCATGGTCTTTCTTCTCATCAGTTGCTTTGACTGCCGCAAGTTTATCAGCTAAAACATCATACACATCTGTTGTCAAGAAATCTTTAATAGCCAAGTGGATGCCAAATGGTGCATCTTTAGCTGCTCTGGATGCCAAGGATCCATGGGTAATAATAATGTCAGTATCCTCTGGTATATTCTCTATGGAATAGTTACCGACACTTACACTGACGCCTTTATCCTTAAGTGCATTTTTAAGTTTGCTTGCACCCATTGCTGAAGAGCCCATACCTGCGTCACAGGCAACTGCAATTTTCTTAACTGTAGATAAATCATGTTTACCAAGTTCAACGTGGACATCTGTAATCGTTACTTCTTCTTTTTTTACTTTCATGCCTTTAGATTTTTCCTTTGCAGATGCAAATGAATCTTCTTCTGTATCCCTCTTAATAAGCAGAGATGCTACAAGGAAAGTAACAACTGTTGATACTACAACACCTAAGAGAACGGTGAAGAAGGATCCTTTGGCTGTTAAAGCCATTAAAGCGAAAATACTACCTGGGCTTGGTGTCGCAACAAGACCGGCACCGGTAATAACAAATGTAAAGACCCCTGAAGCTCCACCAGCCATCACAGCTAAAATCAGTTTAGGCTGCATAAGGAGATATGGGAAATAAATTTCGTGAATACCACCAAGGAAATGAATGATCATAGCACCTGGCGTCGATTGCTTAACTGTTCCTTTAGTAAAGACAAAGTATGCTAAAAGGATACCAAGTCCAGGTCCAGGATTGGTTTCAAGCAGGAAGAACACTGACTTACCAAGCTCTGCAGCCTGTTCAATACCTAAAGGACTTAACACACCATGGTTAATGGCATTGTTTAGGAATAATACTTTAGCCGGTTCTATCAAAACGGAAGCGATTGGCAAAAGACCTGCATCTACAATAGCTTCAACACCGCTACCAAGAGCTGAACTTAAACCTTCAACAAGAGGACCGATTCCAAGATATGCCAGAACTGCCAGCACACCACCTACGATTCCTGCTGAGAAATTATTAACTAACATCTCAAAACCTGTCGGTACTTTGTCTTCAAGTACTTCGTCGACTTTTTTCATGATCCATCCTGACAAAGGACCCATGATCATACCACCGATAAACATTGGGATACTAGTTCCTACTATGACGCCTATGGTACCAATAGCTCCGAGGACACCACCACGAATACCGTATACCATCTTACCGCCTGTAAAACCGATTAAAAGAGGCAGCAGATAAATAATCATAGGTCCGACCAATGTAGCCAGGTTTTCATTTGGAAGCCATCCGGTAGGAATGAATAGAGCCGTAATAAGTCCCCACGCAATAAATGCGCCGATATTTGGCATTACCATACCGCTTAAGAAGCGACCAAACTTCTGAACTTTATTGTTCAAACTACTATTTGCTTTAGAATTAACTGTGTTATCCATTCTATTACCTCCTATATAACACTGGAGATCCGTAACGCTTTGTTACAATCACTCAGTCTGTATTGTTAACCGAGGGAACCTTTATCAGCTACGCGTTGGGGTGCTATGCCAACAAAGATTCAACTCGGATACAATCATGTACAATTACCTTCTATACATACAGTATAAAGGTTATAATGCGGTAATCCCAGCTTTAGAAAAAAGACATTGTCACTTGAGTCAGGTGACAGGATTACCGCATTAAGCTTATTACTAACTATTTTTTAAGTTCTTCAACCAATTTGTCATACACATCTGTCATGATAAAATCATCTAAAGAGATATGTTGAGCGTTTGGAGCTGTTGACTTGGCTCTTTCTGTTAATTGGTTGTGAGTGATAACGATATCCTCATCACCTGTAAGAGCATCAATAGCCAAGTTGATAACTTCAATATTAAGACCTGCTTTTTTTACTTTGTTGCGAAGTTTGCTTGCGCCCATTGCTGATGAACCCATTCCTGCATCACAAGCTACAACGATTTTTTTGATTCCTGAGCCTTTAACAACGCTTGATCCTTTACCTTTAAGGCTAAGCATTTTGTCTTGAGCTTTTGTTAATTCGTCTTCGTCTCCACCTTTTTTCTTAATAAGTACAGAAGCTACTAAGAAAGATACAACAGCTGATACGACTACACCGGCCCATACTTGAAGTAATCCGCCTTTAGGAGCCATTGCTGAAAGTGCGAAGATTGATCCTGGTGATGGAGCAGCAACAAGACCTGCGCCAGTTACAACGAATGTGAATACACCTGAAGCTCCACCTGCTATTGCAGCAAGGATTAATGATGGTTGCATCAAAATGTATGGGAAGTAAATCTCATGAATACCACCTAAGAAGTGGATGATGATTGCACCTGGTGCAGATTGCTTGATCATACCTTTTGAGAATACCCAGTAAGCTACTAAGATACCAAGTCCAGGACCTGGGTTAGTTTCAAGCAAGAAGAAGATGGATTTTCCAGCTTCTGCTGCTTTTTCAATACCAAGTGGACTAAGAACACCGTGGTTAATTGCATTGTTAAGGAAAAGAACTTTAGCTGGTTCAATGAAAACGGATGCTACTGGAAGAAGACCAGCTTCAACGATCGCTTCAACGCCTGAACCTAAAACATTACTTAAACCTTCAACTGCTGGTCCGATACCTACATAAGCTAATAATGTAAGAACAGCACCGATGATACCTGCTGAGAAGTTGTTAACCAACATTTCGAAACCAGTAGGGATTTTGCCGTCTACTGCTTCATCAAATTTCTTAATTACCCAACCTGCAAATGGTCCCATTAACATACCACCGATAAACATTGGGATACTTGTTCCTACAATAACACCCATTGTAGCGATTGCACCAAGTACACCACCACGGATGCCGTATACCATACGACCACCTGTGAAACCGATTAATAATGGTAGTAGGTAAATAATCATTGGTCCTACTAGAGTTGCTAAATTTTCATTTGGTAACCATCCTGTTGGAATGAAAAGTGCTGTTATCAATCCCCATGCGATAAAAGCACCAATGTTTGGCATTACCATACCACTTAAAAAACGTCCAAATTTTTGGATTTTTTGCTTTGCATCTGTGTTTGCCCCATTTGCTCTTGCTGTACTATCCATGTTTCCTCCTAAATAATATAAATTTGTAAAAAATGATGGGTTATTCACCCGGTTACATATTAAAATCCCACATGCAAATTGTGTGTGCCTGTCGGGCTTGATTGCATTGTATACCCAATGGCAAATAAAAATAAAGGATTTGAAAGAGAGCTTTGTCAAATTGGAAAGTGACAAAAAGTGACACGCTCAAAACCCTTTGTTTCACTGGCTTTAACCCACTTTGTCACTTAATTAACGCAAGACACAAAAAAAATGTCACTTGCAACAAGCGACATTTTCTAAGGGATATTACCCATTTTTTATAAAATTCAACCAAGGGCCGGGAGTCTGATTTTTCTAATCCTGATTTAAAACCACATTCTCGTAGAACTTCTCAAGGATGATATTAAGTCTGCCTTCTATTTCTGTCTGATCACTGGTCTTTATAACTTCTGCATAACCCTCTGTAATGATTTGGCGACTGATTTCAGATAAAATCTCCAGCATTTTCTGATTAAGGACGACCGGCGCTACCATAACAATAATATCATTGATAGGAACTTTTCTGTCTTCTTTGCGAATAAACATGGTCTCATTCAGATGAATGATTCTAAGAGCAATCTCCTTGGAGATTTCCGCCCTGCAGTGAAGAAGAATCATACCTTTTTTAGATAAAATCGTTGATCCTTTTTCTTCCCTCTGAATAAAGGCTTTTGAAAGTGCAAGTTTTTCCTCTTGGCTCTCACTTAAGTCTTCACTAACGAAGGCAATCATATCCCTGATGGAATGCAAGTTATCTTCCTTGGAATATTTAAAATTGTCCATAAACTTGAGTATCAGGCTGGAGTACTCATTAAAAGCGATCATTCTCTCCCGTAGATTAATGTTCTTTTTGGACTTTGCAAGTGCTGATGAAGGAACCAGACTATCCAGCTTATTATTAATCATGGCTACATCTTTAGGTTTTAGAATTGGATCGATAAGTACATACGGTACGTTAACCGTAGTCAATGGCACTGTAGTGATAAGCAGGTCAACTTGATCCTCGTCAATGGACATAATCTGCTCATCCATAACACTGACCACATCATTGATTAGGATGTTTGGAAAATTCTTCTTTATCTGGGCAACCAGAAAAGATGAAGCACCAATACCGTACATACAGGCAACAACTACCCTGTATTTCTTAACCTGGTTCCTGCTGTTCTTATGTATAAGAGCACCAACATGGGTTGCCAAATAGGCAATTTCATCATCCGGTATCTCTATGTGTTCTTTTTCTTCAATAATCTGTACAGATTTCTTAACAGCCTTGAAAAGTTTTGGATACATGGTTTTAATCTCAGCCACAAGAGGGTTGATGATATCCAGATCCATTTTTATCCTGTATATAGAAGGTCTTAAATGCTTGACCAAGCCAATGAGAAGTTGTTCATTGTCTGATAGATAAACACCGGTTTCTGCCTCAGTACGCTCGATAAAATCCTTAACCAGCTGTATAACCTTGAAATCCTCAATCATGGATATTTTATTGTAGTTGCCTGTATCCCGAAGTTTGGTCCCCTTTACATGCATTGCCAGGTAGACTAATTCCTTATATGGCAGCTTGTTTAAAGCGTGTTCCGGATTTTCTCGCAAGTATTGATTGAAGAATTGAAGAACTTTATCTTTATTAAACGTGTCCATAAGGCTTTCATCTACATCAATTTGTCCCCAAAACTTCATACGTTTAAGGGTCACTCCAAAACGTATAGCAAGAGCAATAAAACCATTATCCGCAAACTGATAACCCATTTCTTGTTCAAAAGCCAATATAAATTCATGAACTTCCGATGCACTGCTAATGTCAAGAAGGTCAAGAAGCGCCGAATTGATTTTACCTTCCATACCGAAAAGATCATTTGAAGTCGCTGACCTTTTCGATATAACCTGAATCAATTCATTCATATGAAAATGCTCATAAATAAGGGCAACGATTGCCTTACGCTTACCTGTTTCTGAACCTTCAATTACAATTCCCAAACCCGGTTTTTTGATGACCTGTAAATTATAATTATTGAACCAGCCGGTCAATCCATCTAAATCATTACTAATTGTGCTTTCTGTTACATTTAGCAGCCGAGTTAAAGCAAAGAGCTTCGTCGGTTCATCAAATTGAAGCAGCTTCGCCCGAATAATCATTTTTCGGTCTTCCGGTGTATAGATGATTTCACTTTTTGTTTCAGCTAAAAGCTGACCAAGTTCTATCGCCCCTGATGCACCAGGAATAAATTTCAAGCCTCTTCCCTTTTTCTTCTCAATATAACCGCCGTTTTCTTCCACCCACTGCTGCACATCGTCTAATTCCCTTAGAATGGTACGAGTACTGACTTCTATTTCCCCAGCAATAGAAGCAATCGTGATATAGTCGTCGTTCTTCAAAAGAATCCGAATAACTTTTTTCATACGTGATGTGAGCATATTGACACCTTCTTCCCAAATCGCAGATTTACTGCAAGCCTACTATAATTATACTAAGAAATTGTCAATAGTAAAATCAAATTACATAAAAAATGTCACCTGCATCAAGTGACATTTTTAAAGTTCCTTATTTAGTTCTGCTTTTAACTTACGAATTTCAGCCTCTGCTCTTGCCCTGGCCATCTCGCACTCACTCCGGACCCGAAGAACTTCATCCAGACCTTTTAAGAGTTCAATGTTGGAGGAATGAACCGAATCCATCTGCCTTTTTATCATCCGTATCTGATGGATGACAGACATATTGTTCTTCCTGATAAGTTCAATCATAGGAACCATTTGCCTGGATATGAGTCCAGTAACTTCAAGATCCTGGATCTTCTTTTCAAACCGGTCTGTCATCTGAATAAGACTCTGGTTCTTGGCTTCATTATCAGCAATTCGCTTCTTCTCTTCTTCAAGCCTTAGTTTTCCTGCTGCAACATACATACTTAACTCTTTATTAAAAACCTTGTTTTTATGTCTAAGCTGTTGAAGTTTGGCATTGTCTTTCAATAACTGCACTTGAAAATCATCCAGCAAAAAAACAGCCTTATCAATGCGACTATCGCTACCAAGCACCTCAGCCCTGGTCGCCTTGGGTACTTCTTTCTTTTTAAAGAAGGAAAAGGCACCGTTCCTAGAATCATCCTGGGTTTTCATAGCGTTGACAGTTTTTACCAGTCTATCTCCAATATCATCGGTTACATGGCCCTGCATACTTGCAAGGATTATTCCTGAAAAATCAGCAATTTTCTTCTGAATTCCGCCTCCATACTGAACAATCCTGTTAAAATCTGTTAAAGGTATTCGATTGGAAAATTCTACAATTTGAGCCTTTTCCTTATCAGAAAAAGAATAGGCATCCAGCACATAGGCTGTCCCTGTCATATCTCATCATCTCCAAAATCATTGTCCAAAATTATGTCATCCTCTTGACCATAATCACTAACCAGTTCCTGTTTAGTAAGACCTTCTTCAGCAAGCATGGTTTTAAGAACAGATATATCAGCTGATATATCCATAGAGGAAGATGCAAATAATGAATCATATAGGTTTTCAAAGGCCGTGTTAATCATATCGAGGGAATCCTTGATCTCAACTTTTGCCTTTTTAATATTTTCACCCTCAATAGGTTGTTTTTCGAATTCATCATAGGCGTCTAAAAGTTTAACGGTTGTCGGCAAATAAAACTGAATCAACCGTCGAACCTCAGAAGTTTGGTGGGGATGAACCTCAATATAGTCGGTAATCTGCCTGATAATGGTTTCCATACGACTGATTTTTTCAGAAACTTCTGGATCCTGAATCTGACTGTTGGCCCGTTCCACTTCCTGGATAAAGCGCTTGCCCTCCATAACCGTATCATTGATATCAACAATCTGATCCTCAGTAAAACCTCTGGATTCAATAGCCAGACGTTTTTCCTGGAGTTCATTCAGCTCTAGTTTATACTTATCATAAGAGGCATGGTTGAGGAATAGTCTGTCCCTTTCAGGATTAAACTGAGCCTGGGGAAACATGCCGAGATCAATCATTTTTCGTACATCCTTATATACATATTTGGGGGTGTTGCCACTGTAGGCAGCTAAATCCACCAAAGACACATTGGTCTTATTCTCAAAAAATCCTAAATACCTGCGATAACGCCTGACACGTTTGGCAAGTGAAGCACCTTTAAAATCCATTCCAAGACTGACAAGAAGTCCTGCCATCATCCCGCCAACTAACCCTGCCGGAGCACCAACAAGGCTCAGAACCAATACAGTTACGCCAAAACCTACAGTTCCCATACCACCAAAAACCGAAAGGGCTGCGGCTGCACCTCTTCCCTTGGCAACATGAGGAAAATAGTAATTGCCTTTAGGTCTTCTTCTGGTTGGTCTGGCCACATAAGTACCTGGACGCTTCATCACCAGCTGATTCGGTGCAGTGTACTGTTTGCTGGCAGGCATATTGGCCGCTATCCGCTTTGGCGGCATTTTCCTAACCTGACCAGGCTGTTTGGTCACTGACACTTTTCTCTTATCATGATCTATATTTATGGTCACATCCTGAAACTCTTTCTGGATGTTGTTAACAGTCTTGCGGACTTCTTCCAAGGTTGCCTCAAGAGCGGTGTTCATCGTAGAGCCCACCTCTTTACCGAGCTTACTGTAATCACCACTGTTAATGGATTCATATACAATTTTTTTTATATCTTTACCCATATCGGTTAGTTCTTTCTTGTTCATTATATCCTCCGCAACCAGATCTGTCTGTACATAACATTATACCGTCATCCTTAAAATCTAGCATTAGACTTCGGTTAAAATATAGCAAACAACGTCTAAAATGTCCTATTTGTTCCTTATATAATATTGGGTTACCCGTGGATTACTTGTTTTCTGTGACTGAATATCAAAGGCCTTCAGCGATTGGATCAGTGGTGTTAACTTGGAATGTCCATAGTTACGAACATCAAAATCCGGATACCTTTTGTTAATTCTGGTTCCCACCTCACCTAGATAAGCCCAGCCTTCTTCATCTGAACAGTCATCTACAATGAGTTGAATAGCCCGTGTAATCTCACTTTTATCAGCAAAACCTGGCTTTTCCTTACTTTTTCCAGCCTTTTGCTGACCATTTCTTGTTACAGGTTCCTTAGCAAGAACCTCCAGATACTTAAACATCTCGCAGGCAGCAATAAAGGCTTTTGGCGTTTTTCTCTCACCCATACCTACCACAAACATACCTGCTTCACGAAGTCTGGCAGCTAGTCTTGTAAAATCACTGTCACTGGAAACAATACAAAAACCATCAACATTCTTAGAGTAGAGAATGTCCATCGCATCAATGATTAGTGCAGCATCTGTTGCATTTTTGCCGGATGTATACCCATACTGCTGAATTGGCATGATTGAAAAATCTAATAAAATGTTTTTCCATGAACCTAATTCAGGTCTTGTCCAATCTCCATAAATCCTCTTAATCGTCGGAATCCCATGGTTGGATATCTCATCAAGAATAAACTTAATGTATTTAACTGATATGTTGTCTGCGTCAATGAGAACCGCAATCCGTCTGTCTTTTTCCATAACTCTCCTAACCTAAACTGTATTTATCCTAAGCCCATTTCTTATGGACGCTTAACTTACTTAAATTTTACCAAACTACCAGAAAAATTGCCACACCTTTACCCCTTATCTTCCACTAATCTCTGTCACATAGAAGATTTCACAGGAACCGTCACCGGTATCTTGCCGGGTTAGACTGGAAGTCCAGCTTCCATGTTCAAAATGAACTTCTACCAAATAGCCTTTTAGATGGATGTATTGGTTTTCTTTCACTTTTTCAATCATGGCTTGAACACTTTCATCGGCACCAATCATATGGGTATTGGCAGAATGGGTGGAAATATAATTACCATCCACTGGACAGTCCCCTGAATAAGCATAATAGTACCAACGGTTCCTCTGACTGTAATTAATCTCGTCGTCAATGCTTTTCTTGGGTAAATCTCCCCAGGACAGAATAAAATCTCTTGATGATACAAGTGCCGCACCATCGGTCTTATATTTTTCCACCCCTTGAACAGCGAAATTCCCTTCATACTCTGCCAAAAGTTCGATCTCCACCGAACTTCCGTCCAGACTTCTATGGGAAATAATTTCACTGGTCATTTCATTTTGAATGGGATCAGGAATACTGATTGGTCCATCATAGGATGGAAACAGGATTCTAAAGCCAATTAGAAAAAGGATTCCAACAATGACGGTAATCATGATTCCACTTTTGGTGATTCTCACTGGACACCTCGTTTTCTCGGTTTACTGATGACATACATTCCTGCAACGACAAAAACCAGACCAAATATAATATTGATGGTTATGGATTCACCGGCAAGTACCAAGGCACTAAAAAGTGCACCAAGAACCGGTATAGATAAACGATAAGGAACAATAGCATTAACATCTGCATTTTGAAGGAGATAATACCAAATAGTAAAACCCACTGCAGCAACAAAAACCGAATATAACATAAGGAAAATACTTAAAGCCGAAGTTAAGGGCACTAATCCTCCATTCATGATTGTTCCGATAATAAGAAGAATTCCTCCTCCAAGGGTCATCTGCCATCCGTTAAGACTCATAGCTTGAATATGTCGACCTTTCAACTTGGCGATAATCTGACCCAGGGAACCGAAGACACCTGATAATAAGAGCAAGCCCTCCCCCTTTAGTTGAAAAGAAAAGAGATTTCCTCCCCCTGTCAATCCATCCAGATTAAGGACACCGATACCGATCAAACCAAATATAATGCCCCCAATCTGATTTCGCTTAACCCTTTCACCAAGAAAAAGGTAGGCAAGAATAATCATATAAAAAATTCCTCCCTGGCTAAGTACGGAGGCCTTAACGCCAGTGACAAAGGCCATGGATATATAATAGCAGGCATACAAACCTGTTGTTTGAAAAAGTCCTGTCACAAGAAGAATCTTCCAGTCTTTTCTTTGAACCTTTGGAAATGATTTATTCATAAGAATAGATGTCAGCAGGATCAATAATCCAGCTGAAAAAAAGCGCATACCTGCAAGGGCCACCTTACCACTGGTATTGGTCGTCATATCCAGTTCAGTCAGCAACATTTTTACTACGGGAAACACACTGGCCCATAAAACACATGGGATCATAGCCAGTAGAGCAATTTTATATTTTGACATTTTATACCTCAACTAGTCGTTTCTATCTGTACGGGAAGTACTTATACACCATCATACACTATGTCTCCTAATTTTGCACTATATCTATTATTGGTTAGGGTGCCAAAAGGTTTAGTTGCACAAAATCCATACAATATATGGTGTTTGGATGTATCAACCGGATATCATATATTGTATGGATTTCAGTGAAACTTACTTTTGACGCCCTAACCATTATTATGTTAAAATACCCAAGACTATAAGAAGGAGATTAGCCTGTAACTAGGCTTTAAGACCATATAAAATGAAATTAATTAAGAAAAAATTACAAATAATTACGATTACCCTTACCCTTGCCATAAATGCCAGTATAAGTCCTGTCCAGGGTCAGGAAACTCAACTCTCTCCAGATGAAATCATAGCTGAGACAGCTATTGTCATGGATGCTGAGACAGGTGACATCTATTTTGACAAAAAGATGAACCGTCAGATGTATCCAGCCAGTATCACCAAACTCATGACAGCCTTACTTGTTCTTGAAAACATATCCATGACAGACCAAGTTCTTTTTTCAGAAACAGCTGTGAAAAGTCTTGAATACGGATCTTCTTCCATTGGTATAAGGGTGAATGAAATCTTGACTGTTGATCAAGCCATGCATGGCCTTTTGCTCATGTCAGCCAACGAAACCGCCAACGCTCTCGCTGAACAGGTTAGCGGATCAGTAGACAACTTTGTTCTTGCCATGAATGCGAAAGCCAGGGATTTAGGGCTCACCAATACACATTTCACTAATCCTCATGGTCTTTTTAGCGAAACCCATTACACATCAGCCTATGATATTGCCTTGATAACCCAAGAAGTTATTAAGTGGCCTGAATTTATGGCCATTATGGAAACTTCCATGTATGAGATTCCACCGACAAATCAGTGTGATGAAACCAGATACCTGGCCCAGCAGCATAAAATGCTCAATGATAAAAACGACATGCGTATATACCGGGAAGATGTTATTGCCGGAAAAGTAGGTTATACATCTGAATCATGTCATACCTTGGTAACCGTTGCTGATAACGGAACAAGACGATTGATCATTGCTGTCTTTAACAGTGATAACAAATCCAGATATGAAGATACTGCCAAGTTGATTGAATATGGATATAGAGCCGATCCACTCCCAACTCCACAAATATCAGACCAGGACAGTATAAGCTCCGAAAATCAGGATAGTGACACACAAGGCCAAACTCATGCCAGCGAGGATACAGAAAACAGTCTTTCAGGTGGTTCTACAGTATCTGCTACGGTTACGGTTTCCAACAAGTCTGAATCTCTAGCAGAAGATAGTATCTCCAACGACTTATCCACAGAAGGACTGGATAGTCAGACTTTTTTCAACAGGTTACTTGAAGTGCCAAAGTATTTCACTGGAGCACTTCTCATTGTTTTTATTATAAGTCTTACCTCTTTCTTTATAATAAAGGATACTGCCAGACGCAGACGTTTAAAAAGAAAGAGGGACCGTTTTCACGACTTAAAGCTTTAAATTTATCTAGGATCTGCCAAGAGAGTTTCCCCTTTGACTATCCATGAAAATCCAAAAACAACCAACATGAGACTCTCCATGATCAAAAAGTAGGGTGATGTCCTGATAAAGTCCTGATCCAAAACAAAGGTCGAACCAAACATGACAGCAATAATACTAAGAATTCCAATGCCACACCCCATATAGATCCTATTTCTTATGATCTTTCTTGGGGTTGTTTCATTATATTCATCTGTTTTAGTAAATAGAAACATCGATACACAGGCTAAAAGGACAAAAAAAGCGGTGGCAAATATTACATGGACCTGATTGGATGTAGATGACATCAAATGAAAGACCCCTACTGGCAGGTTTCCATTACCGACACAATTTGTAGGAAATAAGGCCACACCAAGACCGGCAAAACCGGCAAAACTGGTTGTCCAATGGTCTTTGTTGTTGTATCCCCGGTAAGTCATTAAAAATAGGGACATGCACACTAGAACACCTATAAAAACATCCTGCATGTTAGTGTAATAATAACCACTTAAAGTCGTTTCGTATTTAATTCCACCCCAAGCTCTTCCACCAAGGAAACATATAAAAGGCAGGGTGATTCCCAACCAACCAATAACCTTTCTTAAGGTTACATAAGACATGGTAAGATACTTGCTCTTCCCCTTAAACTCGCCCATTCTTCTACTCCTTCTCATCTTTTTATATTTTCTATTTAATGTCAAAATCTATTATAGATATTATCTTGTATTTTTCACCAGATGTCAAAAATCCCACCAAGAAGAGTGTCTTTGACACGTCTTACAACTTAAAAAAGACTGCACACTCAATTTAGTGGGCAGTCCTTTATATTAATCATTCATTCGGCCAAATACCATGTCATAACCGTCGTTTCCATAATTCAGGGAACGGTTAACTCGACTGATGGTTGCTGTTGAAGCGCCTGTCTTCTCTGCAATCTCCAGGTAAGTATGTTGCTCTCTGAGCATTTTGGCAACTTGCAGTCTCTGAGCTAAGGAATGTAATTCGTTGACTGTACATACATCCTCGAAAAAGTCGTAACACTCTTCGATGTTTTCCAAACAAAGTATAGCTTGGAAAAGATGGCTGACTTCCTCGGATCTGATCTTCTTGTTCATATGCCTCTTCTCCTTAAAATTCGGGTGAACTTCTATATTAAGATTTTACCACACTAAATTGTCAACGTAAAGAAATTCTTTCCCCGAGGCCCAAAGAACCAAACTTATTCTTTATACTGAATATATTCCAAAAATCTTTCGGGAAATTGGTTGACAATGAGCTCTTTGGGGAAAGATATTTCCTCCAAAATCGGGAAGATATAGTTAAAATTCCCTACATCTAAGGAAATATGAGCATCAGAGCTTAAGATTACCGAAACTTTTTCTTTCATACATAGCTCCAACATGTATTTAACATTTTTTTCTGCATCCTGTCGAAATCCAATAGGATTTAAGGAGGAGTTGTTGACTTCCAGTATGATATTGTTTTCTTTTGCACCTTTGACCAGTTCAATATAGTCAACAGGGAACCTGCCATCGTCGGGATGGCCAATAATATGAACATATGGATTTTTCATTGCCTTGACCAAGACCCTGGTATTATATTCAACATCTTTATATTCCATAACCGGTATATGAACGCTGGCAATAACATAGTCAATAAACTTCAGCCATTCAGGCAGCATATCGATTTCACCACGATCATTTATAATGTTAGCTTCTACGCCTCTAAGGACTTTCATACCTGCAATTTCTCTGGGTATGACCCTCATGTTCTGAAAATAATAGATGTGGGGTGAACCAGGCATGGCTGGGCCGTGTTCCGAAAGACCATAATATTCAAGGCCTGCCTCTTTTGCTGCCCGAACGTTTTCTTCCAATGTTGAATATGCATGCCCACTGGCAATGGTATGGGTATGTAAATCCATTTTAATCTTTTCCATTTAAACCTCTTTTCTAAATTCCGATCATCAGCGGAACCAGAATCGGAACAGCTGTTGATAAAATAACTCCTGAAACAAATGCTAAGACACCAATACGGGCATCAGTATATTTTGTAATAATTGGCAAAGTTGTATCCATAGCCGTTGCACCGGCTGGAGCGACACATACTTCATAATTAACATATTTGGCCAGTAAGGGGATTAAGGCGATGGCCATAAGCTCCCTAATCACATTGGTCAAAAAGGCCATAGCCGACAGTTCATTGGAATAATCGGTCAATATAACAGCCGACAGGGAATACCATCCAAATCCGGCCCCAATGGCACTTCCTTCATTCATGGGCATACCCAGGATCCAACCGGCTACCAGACCCCCAAAAAGACTACCAAGGCCGATTAAAACAGGTATAATCACCAGACTCTTGCCAAGTTTCTTTATCTCTGTCAGAATCCCTTTTTGCTTTCCTATATCAATACCAACTAATAGGAGAAGCATACAGAGACCAATATCCATAATCAGGTCAGTATAGGTTATCCACCCTGTGGGTATCAACCAAATACCGGCTAGAATCCCTATAATAACTGCTAAAATAACAATCATATCCTATCCCTCTTTTCCGGACGGTGGCCACCCTTCATATATTTATTTGTATATAGCCAAACAAAGAATACGGAGAAAAACACAGTAATTCCGGCAAAGATAAAGCTTTTTAAACCGATGACCTGTATGGAAGCCATAACTTCCGGGTCAGCACCAATCCGTAATCCCATAATAAAAAGCAGCACCAAGAGGGCTGCCATCTGAAATTTATCCAAAGACTCCAACAATTTCTTGTGGCTGATTTCCTTATATCCAATAACTATACCAATAAGAAGCATAGCAAGGTAGAGTAACATACGCATGAGTTTTCTCCTCAAATTAAGAATATCTATAAACAGTCACCATTATAAACTTACTTGCCAATAAATGCAACTTAATAGCTCTGTTTATCAAAAGGCTAGAGCAATCTTTAGACTTATAGACCTTCCGGTCGGGCGTAATAATAGCCCTGATGCAGAGAACATCCCATATCCATAAGCATATCTGACTCTTCTTTGCTCTCAACACCTTCAGCTACAACAGCGACATCAAAAATATTCTGAATTTCAAAAAGGGCTTTTACTAAACCATATATCTTGGGATCAGTCAATATTTTTTCAATTAGGGACTTATCAAATTTTATTTCATCAAAGCTGAGTTTCGATAGATAGCTTAATGATGAATATCCTGAACCAAAATCATCAATGGATATACTAAATCCCTTATTTTTTAACTTAAGAATTATCTCTTGTATAGACTCTGCATCATGAATCATAACTTCTTCTGTGATTTCAAGGACCAAGCCTTGGGCCGGGAAATCATATTTTTCACACAAATCACTTATAAAATCAGGAAAACCAGGATCTAAGAGCTGATTGGGAGACACGTTCATCGCAACTTTAATATGTTGACCATATTTTACCTTTAATTGCTTATAGTCTTTCATAATCTTCTCAGCAATCATATGACAAAAGGGAACCATAAGATTGGTTTTTTCAATTAAGGGAATAAAAACCGCTGGTGAAACAAGGCCTCTCTCCGGCGCTTCCCACCTGGCCAAAGCTTCAACAGAATGGATTTCACCTTTTTTCATGTCTAGAATCGGTTGATAGTTAATATAGAAAGCCTTATCTATAATTGCCTCTTCCAAAATTCCAATGAGCTCATCCTCAAGTTCCAGTTCTTCACTTAGTTCTGTATCGAATGGCAGCACATAGCCATATCCCCCTTTTTGACCGGCCATCTCACAAGCTATTAAAGCCCTATCATATAAGGCCTGTCTTCCTTCATGCTTATTTAAAGATACTGCATACCCTGCATTGAAAATAAATTGATAACTAAGTCCCTTAGCCTCAAAAACCCGTCGCAGAATATTTTTACTATTATCAAGATCACGATCATCGAATGTATTTTTTTCCCTATGCAACCACCAGGCAAACTCATAGTCACCGGTCTTCGCCACTAAAGTAGCCGGCTGCTTGATTTCAAGAAAAGCTTCCTCTATGGATTCCATAATATCCTGAAGGTACTTGTAGTTATATAGGGCACCTAAAATCTTCATCCGGCTAAATTGAACCAATAGAAGTATACCGTCACCAGGGGTGATCAACCGAAAAAACTCATCTTTATTTAATATTTGATGCACTGCCTTACTAAGCAGTTTGTCCCGAAAGAAACTGTCCTGAACTTTAATTGAGTCCTTGATACTTTTGCCTTTTTTGTATCGACTTCTTGAATAAGGACGGTTCTTACATTCGTTACTTGCCTGATGCTTTAACCTTTTGCCATTCATACAATCTCCCAGCTTTCTTCCTAGTCATTTCAATAAGTTCATTATAACATATTCAATAAATCCTAGTACAAATAGACCCCAGAAAAAGTGATTTAAGCACCACAAAAAAACACCTTCAGATCAATTGGAATCTTGACCTAAAGGTGTTTGTAGACACTTATAAACTTGTAAATTTCTTGATCTCTTCAACCATAAACTCAGGGCAGTCAACAAAAGGAGAATGCCCCCAGTCACCGGTAATATAAGTACTTACTTCCTTCAAAGCCTCATAAATACCATCTCCAAAACTTTTGGGAACAACCATGTCCCTTTCACCTTGGAAAATAAGTACCGGACAGGTAATCTTAGCGATTTCTTTTGTACCTATCACAACGCCGTTATGTTCAGATGTCAGGTTAAAATGGACCAGGGCATAATCCACGTCAACCAGATTACGCTGGGTCAGCATATCGTCAAGATAGGCTTCATACATATCAGGTTCCGGCTGATTGTGGGTATATATAACCGCATTCCATATAGCTCGATAGGTTTCCTTGTTCTTGGTCCTGATGGCCTCAAGCACAGGTAATACCTGGGTTGGATCTGCTACGATATCTTCTCTGGAGGAGATAAAGTCGCCTATGATCGGTTGTCCATTTTCATCTTTTCTAAACATAGGATAGCCCATGATTCCGACGGATTCTACCAGAATAAGTTTTTTTACCAGGTCTGGTCGGTGAATAGCCATTTCCATAGCAACTCCACCTCCTGTTGACCAGCCCAGAGTCACTGCCTTCTTTAATTTCAAAGCATCCATAAGCTCTGAAATATCATCTGCAAAATCTCTTAAGGCATCAACAGGCTTATGATAGGAAGACCCACCAAAACCTCTCATATCAGGAGCAATCACATGGTAGTCTTTTTCCAGTGCTTCAAACAAGGTATTATAGTGAAAACTAGATGTCATGTTTCCGTGAATCAAAAGAACAAGATCTTTATGATCTTTACCCGACTCCCTATAGGTTATGGTTTCACCATTTGCCAGTGTAACACTTAATAATTCATTAAACATATAGAACCTCCTGTCTACCTATCACACAATCACTAACAAGTCATGTTGTTCAAATATCTTGACCCGATTTTTTTGGACTAGCCGATGTTTTTGATGACAACTGCAGTTCCCATACCACCACCAATACAGAGGGAAGCAAGTCCATATTCAAGTCCACGTTTTTTCATTTCATACATCAATGTAACTATAATTCGGTTACCGGATACACCTACAGGATGACCTAAAGCAATAGCTCCACCATTAACATTGGTTCTTGCAAGAAGCCCCTCCATCTCCTGACCATAAGTTGAGGATAACTCCTTAAGAACACCGATTGATTGAGCAGCAAAAGCCTCATTAAGCTCAATAAGCTCCATATCTGACAAATCTTTGTCGGTCCGTTTAAGAACATCAGCAATAGCAGGTACAGGACCAAGGCCCATGACTGATGGATCAACACCGCCCTGACCAATAGCTAAGACCTCTGCTAGAGGTGTCAGGTTGTTTTCTTTAAGGAAGCTTTCAGACACCAGAATCATCATACTGGCACCGTCATTAATTCCTGATGCATTACCGGCTGTCACACTACCGTCTTTTTTAAAGACCGGACGAAGGGCTGCCAGTTTTTCTGGATTGGATTTTCTATTAGGATATTCATCGGTATCAAAAGTCACTGTCTCGCGACGCATCTTAACTTCAACAGGAACGATTTCATCAACAAAACGTCCACCATCAACAGCTGCTATAGCTCTTTTTTGCGACTCAAAAGCAAAGGCATCTTGGTCTTCTCTTGTAATTCCGTATTTTTCGGCAATATTTTCTGCTGTAATACCCATATGATAACCTTCAAAAGCGTCTGTAAGTGCATCCAGAAGGATATCATCATGCTGGCTTATATTTCCCAGTTTCTGGCCCATACGTACAGAACCCGGTGTAATAAAGGGTGCTGCTGACATAGACTCAACACCACCAACAACAACACAGTGGCTAAAACCAGAAAGAATACCGGAGTATCCATTCATTAAGGCTTTCATACCGCTGCCGCAAACCATATTTACACCATATGCAGGTACTTCGACCGGGATACCGGCTTTCACCGAAACCTGTCTGGCAAGGCCTTGTCCCTGACCGGCAGGCAAAACATTACCGATAATTACTTCATCGATTTTTTTTGGATCAACCTTGACGTCCTCCAGCATTTGTTTAAGTACCTGAGAGCCTAAATCTGAAGGGTGAACAGATGACAAGGTTCCTAGGAATGAACCAATGGCACTTCTTTTCGCTGCTACAACATATACTTTCTCCATGTTTTCTCCTTTATATTAACACTTATAATATTCTGCAAATTGTCTGGCATGCTCATCAACCAATTCCTCAATAGGTACCTCGGTAAAGGTATTATTGGTTAAGAGGTATACAGTAAAAGCACCCAGTATAGAGTCAATTAAGGTGACTGCCATCTTATGTGGCTGACCTTGAATGGTTCTATTTTGAAGCAGGTGCTGAAAGTAAACTTCCAGCTCACTAACAAAACCTCTGGATAATTTCAAACGAACAAAATGACTCTCATCGTCTTTTAGCCGCATCTGTATCTTGTATAACTGCTCATTTCTGAAGCAGAAATCCAGATAATCTCTGGATATTTCTATCATACTTTCTGTAAAATCCTGTTTGACAAGACGTTTGATTTCCCCTTGAATATCAATGCTGTGTACATATTCTTCCGTCGATTCCTGAAGTAGATTTTCTTTTGAACCAAAATGTCTGAAGAGTGTTATTTCGTTAACACTCGCCTTTGCTGCAATTTCCTTTGTCGTTGTCGAATAATACCCCTGTTCTGCAAAAAGCTGTAAAGCCGCAGCGATGATTTTCTCTCTGGTTTCCTGTTTTTTTGACATGTGCCACCTCTCTTCCTAGTAACCCTATCATTATATCACAGTCCAAGATACCCGTCCCAATATACGAAACTTTTCCGCCGATTCCACTTATTTACCTATTTCTTCCACTATCCAACCAAGGGCCGGGAGCCTGTTTTAGCTGCAGTTTTACAAATAATCTCAGCAAAGCGGTCAGGTTTTTCGTACATAGATGCGTGGCCACAGTCTGCAAGAGGGATTGCCCTAACATCCTTAAGGCCTTTAATTAGGATCATGCTCTCATGAGGAGGTGTTATGAAATCCTGGTCCGCAGATACAACTGTAACCGGAATTTGAATCTCCTTAAGCCGGCTAATGATATCATAGTCTTCAGATGAAGCAATCAAGCGGTCCATCCGGTTTAGGAAATCCGGTGTAAAAACAGTCAAAAGTTCATCTTTGCGGTCTTTAAACCACTGTTCATTGTCTGAGTAGAAGCCAGAAGAATAGATATAAGGTATTGCCACATGGTAAAACAGGTTGCCGTTGTTTGTCCTTGCTGCCAGTTGCCAGGCAATACCTATATCTTTCAGCCAAAAAGAGGTTTTGGCTGCGCCGTTAAATATGATTAACTGTTTAAGTCTTTTTTGATCGGCTAGTGCAACTTGAAGGGCGATTTCAGATCCGTAGGAGATACCCGCTAATGTAATTTCTTTGAGCCCAAGATGGTCAATAAGTGCCAGTACTGCTTCAACTTGTACTTGATGGGTATAAGAGGTGTCCGCACTGTCAGACTGTCCCTGGTCAATAAAATCCATTAGTATGACCTGAAAGTCCTTGAAATCTTTCAGGAACATATGCCAGCTTTTTGTAGACATCATAATACCGTTAAGTATCATAAGTGGCTGACCCTGTCCGTGTATTTCGTAATAAATCTGTTTACCGCTGACTTCAATGGTTGCCATGTTAAACCCCTTTCATTGCTTCTTTAATGTATGAATCCCAGATCTTTTGCCTGGTCATAAAGTTCTTGTCTATAATCCGGATGAGCGATGGCTATTAGCCGCTTCACCCTTTCACTGATGGATGTTCCCCGAAGGTGAGCCACACCGTATTCGGTAACTACCATATCCACATCATTTCTGGATAGGGTTACAGCCGCCCCCTGTTTAAGCATAGGAACAATTTTTGAAATCCGTTCTCTTTGACCGGTTTCAGGATTTCGAACATTGGCCGTAGAATATAGGGCAATGAAAGAACGTCCGTTTTTAGCCCGTTGAGCACCGATGGCTGTATCTGCCTGACCGCCTGTACCACTGTACTGGACTGGACCAATAGACTCGGAACAGCACTGGCCGGTCAAATCCACCTCAATAGTAGTGTTAATGGACACCTGGTTGTCATTTTGGCCAATGACACAGGGATCATTAACAACATTGCCATCTCTAAGCTCCACAGAAGGATTATTATCAATAAAGTCGTAGAGTTCACGATTACCAAGGGCAAAAGTGGCGACGACCTTACCTCTATTCACATTTTTATGCTTACCTGTCACCACACCGGCCTTAACCAGATTCATCATGCCTGATGTCAGCATTTCTGTATGGATTCCTAGATCTTTCTTATCATAGAGAGACTCTGCAACAGCATTAGGAATACCACCAATGCCTAATTGAATACAATCACCGTCATGAATATAATCTGCAATGAATTTACCAATCTTAAGGTCTTTTTCGTTAGGTTCCACATCAGGAAGCACCGGTATATCATAGTCTACTTCTATCATATAATCGATGTCCCGAATGTGCAATTCCATATCACCGAAAGTTCGGGGTAATTTGTCATTAATTTCAAGAATGACCAAGTCAGCAGCTTCAATCATTCTTTTCTCATAAACATTACTCAGTGACAAAGACACATAACCGTGTGCATCCGGTCTGGTAGCATTACCCACATAAATGTTGGGTTTTTCATAATCTAACCGTTTAACACCAGCTAAATGCAGGTGATTAGGAATAAAAGATACATCGCCGGTCTTTTGAGCCTTACGCAGTGGACCGGTGTAAAACCAGCCATCTACGCTAAAGCTGCCTTGATAATCCGGATTGGTAAAATACTCAGCCTGCAACATAGGAAGGCAGTTGACCACTTTTACCTTTTCCACACGGTCAGCAATGGTATGTAATTGTTCAAGAAAGGCCCGTCCTTCGGAAGCGGCCAACCCGGTGACAATGGTGTCACCGGATTGGACTTTTAGAAGGGCTTGGCTTACGGTAATGAGCTTATCGTTATAGTCCATAACTATTCCTTTACTAGTTCAACAAATCAATTATTTCAAAATTTCATCAATGGATTTAAATCCGATAAAGGCTTCCCATCCGCCGACTGCTTCTGGATTCATTTTAACCAATGACATTTCCTGTGTTCCTAGACGTTTTCCATCTGAGAAATCAATAACGCCACCAAATGGGTTTTGGATTGGTTTTGATTCAATAGCGTCCATATAGGATTCCCAAGTTAAATCGCCTTCAACATTTTTAAGTCCTTCAACAAAGAAGTGTGCTGCGATCCATCCGGTCATAGCAAATGCGTTAACAGAAAAGTCCTCGTCACTGACTTTTGTTACCCACTCGCCAAACTCAGCCATATTAGGGCTTGTAATATCAACCCAAGCATTTCCATAAATATCATATTGACCGGCAACGTCGGCTTTAACAGCATCAACCATAGATGCAGCAACGTTTACATAAGTAGTAAGAGCTGGTGCAGTATTACCTTGCTTAGCCAGTTCTTTTGCGATTTGTGGGAAAGTACCTTGGATAGCTGCAATAATAACAACATCTACACCTTCGTTTTTAAGTCTTGTAACAGCAGCAGATACATCATCAGCATTTGGAGGTACCTGTTCAGCTACCAACATGCTTGCATCAACTTCTTGCTCAATACCTTTTAAAAGGTCTTTACCAGCATCATCGTTGGTATAGATAACGCCGACTTTAGATGCTGCGAACTCTCCAAGTGCCCATGCCGCCATGATTCTACCTTCCATTGGGTATACAGGCTGTACAGGATAGATACCTCTGTCTGCACCTTCTGCATTTTCGTTATATAAGATACCAGTTCCTGTAGCAAAATAAACAGCAGGAATTCCGGCTTCTTTAATATCATTAAGAGTTGCACCTACAATAGGAGTACCAAAGTGACCAACGAAAGCAAAAATCTTTTCGTCATTGATCATACGGTCAACGGCTGCCTTACCTTTTTCAGGGTTGAACTCGTCGTCCTGGTGAACGTATTCAATAGTTCTTCCGTCAACACCACCATTATCATTGATCATCTTAAAGTATGCTTCGATACCTGCTTTAAAAGGAACACCAACTGGAGCCAGTGCTCCTGATGTTGCTATTGAGTTACCAACTTTAACTGTTGTATCTGTTACACCTTGAGTATTATTGCTTTCTCCGCTACATCCTGCAAAAAGGGACATAACCATAACACTTGCTAAAATAATTGCTACTAATCTTCTCATTGTAAATCCTCCCTAGATTTAATGACCACCTAAATACGCTTCAATAAGTTTCTTGTCCTTGATTAATTCTTCCGCCTTACCTCCCATGCTTATTTGCCCCACTTCAAGTACATAGGCATAGTCTGCAATTTTTAATGTCTGCAGTGCATTTTGCTCAATGATGAGGATGGTTGTTCCCGCCTCATTGATTTCTTTGATAATCTTAAAAATATCCCGAACAATTAGTGGAGCCAGTCCCAAGGACGGTTCATCCAACAAAAGAACCTTGGGACTTCCCATCAGAGCCCTTCCAATAGCCAGCATCTGCTGCTCGCCTCCACTCAGGGTTCCTGCGTATTGACTTTTTCTTTCCAAGAGCCGTGGAAAATAGTCATACACCTTCTTAAAATTATCTTTGATTTCATTTTTATCCTTAATGGTAAATGCACCAATTTTAAGGTTCTCTTCTACGGTCAGGTCTGGAAATATCTTCCTCCCCTCCGGTGACTGTATAATCCCTCTTCCGGTTATTTTAGATGCCCGGTTTCCAAGAAGGGATTTTCCTTCAAACAAAACGTCTCCGGACTCCGCTTTTACAAGACCGGATATGGTCCTAAGTGTCGTTGACTTACCGGCTCCGTTGGAGCCAAGAAGAGCCACTATCTTTCCTTCTTCTACCTGTATGTCAACACCGCGAAGGGCTTTAACATTATTGTAGGAAACATGAAGGTCTTTAACGTCTAATAATACAGATCCCATTATTCCTCCTTACCCAGGTATGCTTCCTGAACACTTTTATCCTGCTGAATATCAGCCGGTGTACCTTCACAGAGTTTCTTACCAAAAGAAATGGCACAAATCCTGTCACAGACATCCATAACCAGCCGCATATCATGTTCAACCAAAAGAATCGTCGCATGGTAGGTATCCCTGATTTCTTTTAAGAGCTTAGACAGTTCCAAGGTCTCCGTATCGTTAAGACCTGCCGCCGGCTCATCCAGTATAATCAACTTGGGATCACTCATGAGGGTTCTTCCAAGTTCTATTTTCTTAAGGACTCCGTAGGGTTGCCCTGCAATGAGCTCGTCTTTTTTTGAAGTCAAACTAAGAAATTCCAGTATTCCCTCAGCCTTCTCAACCCATTTGGCCTCTTCCTGCCTTGCCTTCCTGGTTCTGAAAGCATGATGGAGAATGCCGGTTTCAAACTTAATATGGGCTCCAACCAAAAGATTATCAAGAAGACTTAATTCTCCAATCAGCTCTACATTTTGGAAGGTTCTAACCAGACCATGATGGATAATCTTATGGGTCTTTTCTCCAATAAGGTTCAAAGTATCATGGGTCTTGGAATTGAAAATCACCTGTCCATATTGTGGCTGGTTGAAACCGGTAATGCAATTAAAGACCGTGGTCTTCCCGGCGCCATTAGGTCCGATCAGGCCGTATATCTCTTTTTCATTAACGGAAAAACTCAATTCATTAACAGCGATAATACCGCCAAATTTCATAGTCAGTTCCTTTAGTTCCAGTATTCTCTCACTCATGTCCGCTTCACCTTCCTTTTAGCCCAGTACCTTTTGATGTCTGTACCGATATGTATGAGACCGTTAGGATAGAAAAGGATAACCCCAATAATAAGGACACCGGTGAAAATAAAGGCCAGTCCGTCAATGTTACCGATGACAGGCAGTCTTTTTAATACAAGTTCAGGTACACCGAAGACAATAAATGATCCCAGTATAGGTCCTGATATGGTTCTCATGCCACCAATAACGATGACCGCCAAAATCTGAAGAGACAAGGTCAGGCTCCATCCTGACGGATAGGAAAACCGGATAAAATGTACATATAAAACCCCTGCCAGACTGGCATATAAGGTAGCCACCGCAAATGCTGTCAATTTATATCGTAGAATATTGATTCCCATAGCCTTTGCAGCCGATTCACTGCCTCTCATGGTCAACATAGCCCGACCTGTTCTGGATTTTATAAAGTTTTCAGTCAGAATCAAAATAATAACCAAGACGACTGCAATTAATATAAAGGTCCACTGGCGATCCAGTTTAAAGAAGAAAAGCTTAGGATAAGCAGCATTCTTTCCGGAAAAACCACCGGTTAAGAATTCCATTTCCACAAAGACCTGTTTCAAAATCTCAGAAACACCCAGGGTTGCAATAGCCAGGTAATAACCTTCTATTCTGAGGGAAATAAGACCAATCACCAAACCGATAGCCAGAGGAATGGATACTGAAACGATCACGGACAGGATAAAGGGCAAGCCAAGATCCGACGTCATATATGCTGCCAAATAGGATCCCAATCCCATAAAACCTGCTGTTCCCAGCGAAATAAGGCCGGAGTAGCCTAGTAAAACATTTAATCCAATGGCTACGATGGAATAGAACATAACCGTTCCTATAACAATAACCGTAGCACTTTCAAGAATCCCAATTTGCTGCAGTGTAGGTATGAGACACAAAAAAGCACCGAATATAATATATCTGTATATGTGTTGACTTAATCGTTCTTTCATGTCTACCTCACTATACTTTTTTCTTGATTTTCTTACCGATCAAACCGTTAGGTCTAAAAACGATAAAGATAAGAATCAAAATATAAAGAATCGCATCTCCCCAGGTTGATGATACATAATAAGAGAGAAGAACTTTACTGATACCGATCAGATAGGCACCTAAAACCGGACCGTAGAAGGTTTGGAAACCTCCAAGTACACAGGCAATCAAGGCATTAATCTGAACATTTTCCATCATGGAAACATTAACTGTAATAGCCGGAGCCAACATCATGGCTGAAAGTCCACCAAGAGACGCTGCCACTGCCCATGCTCCCATGGTAACAATGTGAGTCGGAACTCCCATTAGCTGAGCTGTAGTTTCATTAGAAGCTGTAACCCGAACAGCCAGTCCCCACTTGGTCTTCTGTAAAAAGAAGAAGAGCCCCAACATAATGACCAGTCCCACTGAAATATTGAGAATAGCATTATGGGTGATACTGGCTTCTCCTAAACTAAAAGCTCCGTTTTGAATAAACTTGGGGAAGTTAAGGGGTGTCGATCCGAAGATCATTGGTGCCACCCCCAGGAGGAGCATAATCAAGCCAAAGGTAATGATCTGCTTGGCTACCGGTGAAACATTTTTTGCATGACGCATCACCGTTAAATCCACTGCAATACCTAAAAGGAAGGCAAAAACCATTCCAATCAGGGCTGCCAGCCATACATTGATTTCTAAATAAATCAGAGCAAAGGTGGCACTAAAAGCACTAAGCATACCCAATGACCCTTGAGCAAAATTGGTCATCCGACTGGTTCTAAAAATAATAATGATTCCCAGTGCAGCCAGCGCATATACACTTCCTGTTTCAATACTTGAAAATAATAACTGAATTAATGTGGACATCTACATGCCTCCCCATCGTATAACATTGGCTCCCCATACATAACCGATTCCTGCGGCTATTAAGAGTACATTGGAACCATCTTTAATTTTGCCTTGATCCAGCCCTAACTTGAGGGATAGAATTTGATCAACCTGTCCCATATGACCGTAATTTTCCAGATATATGGACTGGTCTTCCTTAACACCTAATTCATTCAGCATAAAGGTATGCATAGACCTTTTAATGTGAAGAATAGCCACATAGTCGATATCCTCCCTAGTCATGTCAGATTTTTCAAGAGCCTTGTCAATACAGATCATCCAGTTATCCATGGATACTGCATTTAACCGGTCTTTCATTTCCTTGGGTCTAAAAAGACTAAGGGTTTGATAAGCATAGTCTGCATTGTCTGCAGTTATAGGATGATTGATACCACCAAACTTAACACCGGCATCTCTGGCCATGGTTCCATCTCCAAGAATATGACTGCCAAGAACCAGGTTCTTAGTCATTCCTTTTTTAAGGATAATGGCCCCTGCACCGGCTGACAGATTAAACATCATAGAGGCTGATGCATCTTCATAATTGAGGAAATCACCATTTCGGTATCCTCCGGCAATAAGAACTGTTTGAAGGTCATCATCACCCTTCATCATATCTTTTGCCATCTTAATTGCTGATACTGTCGTTGAACAACGATTCTGAACATCAATCCCCCATGCATCATGAGCACCAATAGCACCTTGTATATAAAGAGCAGATGTTGTTAATGGATACTCCTTCCACTCTTCTCCCATACACAGGACCAGATCAATGTCATTTCCTGTTAGACCAGCATCCTGAAGAGCTGCTTTTGCAGCCTTCACCGCCATCTCTTGTGTACCGTCATCTGGTCCAGGGATTGGTTTTTCTATAATTCCAAGTTTTTCAGATATAGCTTCCTCAGCCCAAACACCCTTTGTCTTTGCTGAGATTTGACCAGCAGACATCCGTCCCTCGGGAATGTAGACGCCTATACCTGCAATTCCAATTCCTTCCATATTTATAACCTCATTCCACCATTAGCTGACAGGTTATGTCCTGTTACATAAGAAGCATCATCACTGGCCAGGAATAATGCTACATTAGCAATCTCTTCCGGTTGGCCCAGTCTACCAAGCATGGTCATTTTTGCAAACTTCTCAAGAAGCTCTTCAGGAACTGTTTTCAAAATATCCGTCATAATATAACCTGGTGAAATCGTATTTACACGTACATTAGCACCTTTTCTAGCAAACTCTTTTGCCCATGTTTTACTTAAACCATAAAGGGCAGACTTGGTAGCTGCATAGTTGGATTGACCAACATTACCAAACTCTCCAACAACAGAGGCGATGTTAATGATGGATCCCTGGCCTTCCATCATCATGTCTACACCGATATGTTTGGTCAGGTTATAAACACCGTTAAGGTTAACATTGATTACCCTGTCCCACATCTCATCAGACATTTTATTGATCAGGGCATCACTGGTAATCCCTGCATTATTGACAAGGATATCAATCTTGCCATATTTTTCCTTGGCATAGTCAAAAAATTCTTTACAGCCTTCACGGTCTGTCACATTCAAAGCATAGCCTTCTACATTAGCTTCCTCATACTCAGGCATGTTCAAATCAACAGCAATTACTTTGGCACCTTCTTCAAGGAAACGTAATGTAATCGCACGACCTAATCCTTTGGCTCCACCTGTTACTACAGCAACTTTACCTTCTAAACGCACTTTTCTTCCTCCCAATCGACATTTATTCCAATTCATTTACTAAATGTAAGTAACTACTTACATACATAGTAATAAGTTTTACACAAAATGTCAACATCTTTTTGTTACTTCTAACCAAGAAAAGTTGTTAAACAAATAACTATCCACCTCCAAGCGGCTCATAGATGGATTCCTTGGCTTTTTTTTCACTTACATTTTCACGTTTATAGCATTGGCTATTATATTTTATTATCCAAAACTTCGAAATCCTCCTAGGGGCCGGGAGTTCTTTTATAACCGTCCCGTAGCTGCGGGACTTATATCCTTGATCAAGTCCCGTGTCCCCCAGATTGCTGAGTGTAAACACCCAGCAACCAGTGACCCAAAGGACTAGACCAAGGACATAAGACCCACACCTCCACTCTGTTACACAAGACTCCCGTTTACTCCTGGTTTGAGACGGAAGAGCTACTACAATATTAAGCCTCACTAACTGGGTATCTCATAGGTTTTCCGCAACTCAATCAATAAACATCAAGTCTCAATAATTCCAAACACAAAAAAAGCCTATAGTCTCCCAACTACAAGCTAAATAATGCCTTATATGCCATGGTTTTGTACCGAGAAGTTTGGCTGCATCAATATGCAATGCTGAAGTTTCCATAGGTTCGTAATGGGAACTCTAGGCCTTGGAAGGTTTGGGCCCTTGGTCATGAAATTCATTTTAGGTTCAAGGGCCCAAACCTTTCTAGGTCTTGCACTCCCAAAGGACCTATGGAATCTTCAGCATTCGTCGCATAGTGATGCCAGTGCAGCCATTCATCGACCCACAAAACCACCTAGGTCTGCACTCCCAAAGGACCTGTGGAATCTTCAGCATTCGTCTCATAGAGTTGTCATTGCAGCCAAACTTAGACCCACAAAACAAAAGCAATATGTTATGCTAAAAGAAAACCCAAAAGGAGCCTCCTATGAAAGACTTACTCATAACTTTACTTCCCCTGATTGCAATCATGCTACTGGGCTTTGTATCCAAACTACTTAAGATAATAAAAGAAGAGGATGTCCATGGTTTTAAGAACATCATCGTGAAATTAATACTTCCAGGTGTACTCTTCTCCTCTTTTAGCCATACAGATTTGTCACTGACTACTTGGATGCTGGCTCTCTTCATGTTTATCCTTTGCTTGCTTTTGTATTTTTATGGAGACCTGATAAGAAGGCTGTTACCAAAGCTTACTCCTTATGAAAAGAGCGGATATTTTATGACCGGTTTTGAATTCGGTATGATGGGTGTTGGTTTATTGGCAGTCATCTGGGATGAGTCCATTCTTCCACTGGTTATGCCACTGGCTCTTGGTCATGAACTCTTTATATGGTTCTTTTATGCTCCCAACCTAAACCGAAAAGATGGAGAGAAAACAGATTACCTTAAGATAATAAAAGAGTTTATGACAACACCAACCGTCATCGGTATTACTTTGGGTATACTGGTTAACGCCATAGGTTTCACTTCTAGTTTTGAATCCTCTGCTATAGGGCAGATCATCTATAAAACAATTTCAATCCTCACCCCAGCAGTCGGCCCTATGATCTTGCTTTACATTGGTTTTAACTTGGATTTCAGATCATTAAAGTTTATGGAAACTCTCACTTACAGTTTATCCAGATGGATTGGCGTAGGCATTGCCATCGCTCTTGGCTATGCAGTATTTCCCTTCATCAGCAAAGAACTAATCCCTCTGTTCTACTCCGGTTTTTTAGGCTTTCTTATGTTGCCACCACCTTTTATCATTCCCTTGTTTGTTAAAAAACAGGAGTCAAAGGCTTTTTATACACAGTTGCTCTTGGTCAATACCTTGTTGTCTTTTGTGGGGTATGCAGTGGTTCTTTTGCTTGTATAGCGGTTTTTATGTAGCAGTCCTGAAGGTGCAGGTCTTAAATCCTCAGTCCAGTCCCGTGTCCCACAGATTGGGAGTTTGTGTAGCAGTCCTGAAGGTGCGGGACTTATATCCTTGTCCCAGTCCCGTGTCCCCCAGATTGCTGAGTGTAAACACCCAGCAACCAGTGACCCAAAGGACTAGACCAAGGACATAAGACCCACACTTCCACTCTGTTACACAAGCTCATGCGCCTGGTTTGAGACGGAAGAACTTCTACAATATAAAGCTTTTCTAACTGGGTATCTCATAAGTATCTCATAATTTTACAACTATACATAAACCATCAAGTCTCAACAATCCCAAACACACAAAAAAGCCCATAGTCTCTCAACTACAAGCTAATTAAAATCTTTTTTTGCGATGGTTTTGTACCGAGAAGTTGGCTGCATCAATATGCAATGCTGAAGTTTCCATAGGTTCGTAATAGGAACTCTAGGCCTTGGAAGGTTTGGGTTCTTGGACCTGAAATTCATTTTAGATCCAAGGTCCTGAACCTTTCTAGGTCTTGCACTCCCAAAGGACCTATGGAATCTTCAGCATTCGTATCATAGCGATGTCTCTGCAGCCAAACTTAGACCCCCAAAACTATTCCTCAAAAACCTCTATCTCCGCCAGCTGACCACCGCCGGCACCGGTATTCTCACTAAAGACCAGTCTAATATACTGGGTTGCAACCGGATCAAACTCAAGGATAACTTCGTTGCCTTCATCTGGTGTAAATGTATAGGAAGCTGACTCATAAAGGATTTCATAATTCTCTCCATCGGATGAAATGGCAACTTCGAAGGCTTGTTCACGTTTCCCCCACACACTGTCCGGGTTTAATCGGAGGCGTAGACCATGGATGGTCGCTTCTTTCTCTAGATCTAGAGTTAACTCTCCCGGAAAGCCTTCGCTTTCCCAGTAGGATGGGCCAGCAACTTTTCCATCATTGGCCTTCCTTGCTGTAAATGACTGGACAAAGGAATTGACGGTGACTTTTCCGTCTAATGCGATATTGGTTCCAGATGGAACTTGAGAGACGTAAGGCTCTTTAATAAAGTCAGGATGTTCCATTGGTGCATCTTGGGCTGGGCTTTCAACAAGCACTAAATCCATTGAGATTTCCGCAGCTTCTAAAAGTAATGAGGTATCCAAGTCTTCATTAAGATTTTGCCCAAGAAGGCCTAGATAATCCTTATCCGTATCAATGGTAATCCGCTTTGTTGAATCCTCTGCAATCTTTATTTTACCGGATGCAGCATCCTCAATATTCTTTCCAAGGATACGTAGATTCTTAATAGTTACATCAGTTACCTGATGGTCACTGTCAAAACCTTGTACTCTTGATGTATTAAACTTACCTCCGACAACTTCAACATTTTCTATCAGGATATCCTCAATATATCCACGCTCTTTTGTCGTTGACCAGTTGGTTGACTGACCAATATGAAGATCGATAAGGTATGGCATAAGGTCCCCATCTCCGGATCCCATCTGGGCATCTTCAACCAAAATATTTTTAAAGGTTATATTCTTAACCAAAGCATCATCTCCGTTATGAATGGAGATAACAGGTTTATGATAGTTGTGTAGTACGGTGATGTCTTCGAAAGTGATATTTGTTATGGTGACATCCGATTGATTGCCTTTGTTGGTTTCGTAGCCAATCTCCATGGATTGAGCCAGGTCTGTCCATAACTGTATATTTTTAAAGCTAATGTCCTTAGTGGATCCTGCATAGTTTTTAACTACCAAGGAGTCATCCCATGTTCTGACAAAACAGTTTTCAACCACATAGTTTTCACAGGACTGAAGGGTAATACCATCGCCATTGGGCCGTGGAGAAATTATTTTCAGACCATCTATGACACCGTCTTTTGAGTTATAAGCTTGGCAGACCCAGGCATTGGAATTAAGCACAATAATGTCTTCTATTCGAACGTTTGAGCAATTATCGAATTTAAGAGGAATAAAGGCACTGGTACCCTTCCATCCATCATAAAAAGAACCGTCGAGAATTCCCCGTCCCTTAATCGTTACGTTTTCCACATAATTACCTTGAAAAGTACCATGTACTACTGCACCACCAGCTAAGTAGATGGTTTGGTTGCTTTCGACTGCAACATTTCCCACCTCCCATTCACCGGGTCCAAAATAAATCACATTTTCATCATCAGGACTGGGGGCGTCTTCCTCAAGTTCCTCTGCAAATATATGGAGGGCTCTTGAAGGTGTGTTATTAAACATAAGGGTATAATGGTCTGGACTATCAATGAAAAAGGTGACCTTGGTCCCACTTTCGTCAATAATAGGCTGAATACCTGCTGTTATAGGACTAAGGGATAGATTTTCAATGCCTCCATCCGGAACAGTCACATCGATTTTAACCCTTCCCTCGAAATCAAAATAGGTAATCGGAGTTCTGGCTATAGGCGGGAGGTAAGAATTGGACCATGAGCGGGTATGATTGACGTTAGTCTCATAGACATATAGGTCACGATCATTTACCGCCACTTGAACCTGACCGCTTTTCATAAGGGAAAAATCCCGTAAATTTTCTGCTGTTGCTTTTAAATCCGTTGTCTGGCTTACCTTCAAAGACTGAGGGCCTTGGTAAAGTACCACTTTACTGGTAAGACTCATCTTCTCTGAAGATCCGTTATAGGTGGCATTCATGTCATTCTCCTCTGAACTTGTTGGATTGTTCCTGCTCTTATACACACTTATTCCCCCAATAAGACCAATCATCAACACAATTGCACCACTTAATAACAAATACCTGTATTTTTTCATTTCACTCACCTTCCCGGTTAAACATAGCATATTTCATCATCAAGCCTTTGATATAAAAATCCAACTAAGACTAACCTAGAATTTCATCCCAATTTATACTTACATCACTTAGGTCCTGGCAAGAATAATCAGCTTCCTCATTATCTTTAGCGGCTCCTACCGCCAAGGCCGTCATCCCTGCAGTTTTCGCTGCACGGATACCAGCGTCAGAATCTTCCACTACCAGGCAATTAACCGGAGCCACACCTAGACGCATGGCTGCGACTTGAAAAACCTCAGGATCCGGCTTAGACTTAGTTACGTCTGCTCCACAGGCAATAGCATCAAAGTATGATGAAATACCTGTTTTTTCAATAATTAGCGGGGCATTTTTACTAGCTGATCCTAAGGCTATACCTACTGACCTTTCTTTTAAGAGCTTTAAAGTCTCCAAGGCACCGGATAAAAGGGCTTCATCATCAAGACTGTCAAGACTCTTAACATAAAGGTCGTTTTTGAAATTGGCCAGACTGGTCTTTTCTTTTTCTGAATATATCTTATTATCTTTTTCAAGGACAACTTCCAGAGAGGCCATTCGGCTAACTCCCCTTTGTCTCACATTATCCGCCTTTGTAAAATTCACTATATTCAAACGATCTGCAAGGGCCTTCCAGGCTTCAAAATGAAGCTCATCAGTGGAAACTAAAACCCCATCCAGATCAAAAATAACTGCTTCTATCATACATACTCCTTACTTAAACGCTTAACAAGCTGGACACTGGTCGAGTCATGAGTCACCTTAATTCTGTGAAGCTTACCGGACAAAACAAGGGGAAATTCGATAGCCTTAAAATGTTCCGGCAGGCAAGGATCAAGTTGTATCTGTCCTGATACAATGGATAAACCTGCAAAGCCCTGGATTAGATTTTTCCAGGCTCCACCTGCAGATGCAGGATGAGTTCCTCCTATGTAGACCAATCCGGCCCATTGTTTTCCCCCACCTCGAATATCCGCTGTTCCGCTTTTCATAAAGAAGGGATAGGCCAGGTCCGGTTTTCCTATTTTGCAGGCAACCATGGCGTACATACAGGCACTTAGGGAAGAGCCGTGTTCTGTTCGTGGTTCATAGTAATCGAAGTTCCTCTCCAAAATATCCTTAGTGTATGAATCATGAAATAGGGATAACATGGCAATGACATCCGCCTGTTTAATGACCTGGGTATCGGTTGCGACACCGTGACCACCACCCCAATATTCTTTAGGATGTTTCAAACGTTTTTTTACTTTGGCAGGCGTTGTATCCTCCAGTTTAAAATACCCGTCATGTTGCTCAATGACACCGGCAGCATTCGGCTCTTTTTGCAAAATTCGTGGTGCAAGGTCTGAAATTTCAGAGACAAAATTTTCCAGATCTTTGACCTGACTTTTCAATTCATCATAAGCATCCGGTCCCAAATCTCTAACCATCTGCACTACTTCCAGGGCATAATCAACGGTAAATGCAGCCATTTTGTTGGTGTAGGCATTGTTATTGACCCTTTCATGGTACTCATCCGGACCGATTACATCATGGATTTCATATTGCTGATGGCCATACCGTTTAATAAGAAGTGACCGGTAGAACCTGGCACATTCAATAACCATTCTGGCTCCACCTTCAAGAAGAAGACTGGTGTCTCCAGTATGTTCCATATAATTTTTCATCCCCCAGACAACCGCTGAGGAGATATGCATTTGTTTATCCCTGAAATAAGTTCTCACCGGCCGTTCAGTAAAGACATCAATAACATTGTAATCAGAGCAGGCATCTTCGCCCTCTTCCTGGCTCTCCCAGGCATAGAAAGCACCTTCAAAACCATAGGAACGTGCTTTTTTTAGGGCACCCTTTAAACCATCAACCCTGTATTTGACAAAAGACCTGGCAACTTCAGGTTGAGAAAACAGGAAGTAATCCTCAATAAACATCTCTGTATCCCAGAAAACAGCCCCTTTGTAAGTTTGGGCAGACAGACCTCTGGCCGCAATAGATAAGCCCTGCTTATGTCTTGGTGCAATGATGTTCAGATGATAAAGGGAGTAATTCACAGCCTCCTGGGCCTCACTGTCACCATCAATGACAACTTCACTCCTGTCCCAAATATCATCCCACTTCTCCATATGAGATTTTAACAGTCGATCATAGTCCTTCCAACCAAGATCTGTGATTGCTCCATAACAGGATTTGGCAGGTGTGTTAGAATCTTTGCTGGAAAATACGGCCGCATATGACCTTAGGACTATTGGACTTCCAGGAGATAAATGGCATTCAAAACATTGGGCAGATACCTGTTCTTCTTTATGGCTGGATTCAATTACCGTCATGAACTCATATCCTGCCTTAGTCTTTTGTCGAATATGATTACTTCTGGTGACACAAACTTTATCATTAGAATTCTGTATATAGGCATTGGCATTGATAATCCCATCTTCCCTGGAAAACATAATCTGGGCATAGTGGGGACCATGGATATCCCAAACATCCCCATCAATACCTGCAGACAAGTTCAAGGTCATTTCTCCATCTGCTTCCAGCTCATACTCCATCATAAAAAGATTAGGTTCAACCATGTGGGCAATCCTTCTTGAAGTGAGTGTTACTATGCCCTCACTGAGTTTCCAGCTTGTTCGTCTCTCTCTGATACCGTACCTATAATTCAGTTTTTGACTGTGACTTTCTGTCTTTTCATCAACAACAAGTTTCTTCCCTTGGTGGTAAAGACAGGTATAGAAGAAATTTGGAGCATTAACCGGCTCTCTCCATCCTTTGCCAACCTGGTCATAGATACCTGCTAATGTGATGCCTACCATCCTGTCTTTACGGTCCTCTTCCATCGTGCCCCGAATACCGGCATAACCGTTTCCTATTAAGAAACGGTTGCCGTCATCACCGATTAAGGAGGCATCATAACCGGATCGTTCAATATAATCTTTCATTATGCACTCCTTTTCATTAACTGTACGACTGTATCCTGAGTAGTTACTTCATAAACATCATCATATATGTTTAGCCTCACATGGCCTTCATCGACATGGATACGCATATCCTCTTGGCTTACCAAGACCCGAATCACTGTGTCCTCATAACGTAAGGAGAACCGGTAGTGCTCCCATCCTTCAGGCAAAATTGGCCGCAGTGTCAGTAAATCTCCGTCACTTCTTAGTCCTCCGAATCCATAAACAATATTCATCCAGCTTCCGGCTATGGATGTTGTATGAAGACCTTCTGTCGTATTTCGATTGTAGTTATCAAGATCCATTCGAGTAGCAAAACCAAAAAAGTCATAGGCTTCTTTTTCGTAACCTAACTGAGCTGCCAGTATGGAATGGACAGATGGAGACAGACTACTTTCATGAATACACTTAGGTTCATAAAAGTCATAGTTGACCTTTAAATCATCATTGGAAAAATCAGAGTTATACATAAGCATAAACATAAGGACATCCGGTTGCTTAAGCATCTGGTTCCGGTATATACGGTCATAAGTCCAGTGATGATAAAGAGGAAAATCCACTACCGGAATGGACTTTATATCAAGGGCCGGTAAAGTATAATAGCCTTCATGCTGTTCAATCAGACCACTAGACTCATCATAAAGAATCTTCATAGCATCAGCTTTTTGCTTCCAATCATCCATTCTTGTCCTTAAATCACCGTCAAAATCAAGGGCATTAAAGGCTTCCGGATGAACTTTTTCAAGACGTCCCAGCACATCCAATGTATACTCAAAAGTCTTTTTAGCCATGTAATTCGTATATGCATTATGATTAACCATCATTTGGAATTCATCAGGACCCATGACCCCATAGTAACCATAAAACTGACCTTGGGCATCATAGTCCCCTCTTGAAGCCAGCATTTTGGAGATTTCTACAAGCATCTCTGCTCCTTCTTTATAGACGAAGGCCATATCCCCAGAGATTTTTTCATAATTCCATAGGCCGTAGGCTACTGCTGTTGAAGCCTGTAGTTGGAGACTTGCATGCTGCCAGAGATCACAACACTCGTGACCGCTTATAGTAGCTATTGGATAGAAAGCTCCCTCACAGTCCAACATCTTGGCTCTCTCTTTCGCTTCAGTCAGCGTATCATAACGAAGTTTCAGAATACTTTTGGCAGCCTTGATGTTGTTAAAAAGATAAAAGGGTAGGCAATATACTTCTGAATCCCAAAATGTGTTGCCGTTATAGGCTTCACCCGTAAGTCCTTTGGCTCCAATTACAGCTGAATTCTTGTCACTGTGAAGGGTTTGGTTCATTTGGAAAATACAGAACCTGATACCTTGCTGGTTAAGGGGGTCATTACCTATCTCAATATCTGATATCTTCCATTGCCTTTGCCACCACTTTGTTGATTCTTCTTTCAAGTTATTATAGTCAAGCTTAAGAGCTTCAAGTCTTTCTTCATTGGTGTAGCTATAAGCACCTTTTTCATTGCTGTCAATAAGGACCAATTTTTCAAAATCTACTTGGTTCCCTGGTTCCATCAAAAATTGCTTACTGATGATGATGGCTTTTTCATCTCTTGTGTCAATATCCGGATAACCGTCATTACCTATTTCAAAACCACCAAGCATTTGCCATTTTGTTCTTGCCTGGCAAAAGACTCTCTGCCTGGTTCGCATGGTTTGAGCCTCAATCGTCTGAGACTCGGGATCGCCTGTTTTTTCTATTAGGTCCCACAGATTAGTATTTAAGTTATGGTGCATATTGGAAAAGTCCAAACCATAGGAAAAGGAAAGTTGACCCCTTCCTTTTAAAACCTTGACCCTTATTTTTTGTCCAGCTAAATGTTCCTTTGTCATGGATAAAAACCGTTCAAAAGAAAGTTCGACGTCTGTCTCTTCATCAACATGCCAGACAAAAGATCTGGTCAGAAGGCCACTGGTGAAGGTTAGTTCTCTTTTAAAGTCACTGATCCTGCTTTTCTTCAAATCAAGTTGAACATCATTAAAGGCAAGCCTTACATAAGTCCAATCGACGGCATTGACCATAAACTCTGTAAAACCAATAACACCTTTATAGCCTTGTCCATTGGTGTCTCTTTGTTCATAGACACCGTTAATATAAGATCCCTGTAGACGGTCTCCAGAGTATCCTTCTTCAAAATAGCCTCTTAAACCGGTGTACTCATTACCTAGAGAAAAGACTGATTCGCTGACTAAGGCATAATCAGGATCAAATCCCTTTTCAAGTACACTCCAAGGCTGAACCTCAAAATATCGATCTGCAAATTTACTCATTAGCCTTTAATACCTCCGCTTCCTGCACCATCGGTAATCTTTTTTTGGAATATGGCAAAAATAATCATCGGTGGGACAATGGAGAACACAATGGATCTTAAGACATCAACATCTGTAGATTTAGATGCCGTCCTAAACTCGAACAAGCGTACCATCACTGTCTCCTTATCCGTTCCTGCAAGTACAAGGAAAGGAAGAAGGAAGTCAGACCAGGCTGCTGTCAGGGCAAAAATCGCAACAACGGTAATAATAGGTTTAGCCAGTGGAACCACGATGTTCTTAAAGATCATCAGGTCGCTGCACCCATCGATTTTTGCTGCTTCCATATATTCTTTTGGTATGGATTCAAAATACTCTTTAAAAAGAAGAACCCAGAATGCATTAGCTCCCATAGCCATCCACAGTGGCCAAAAAGTTTGGTTAAGTCCAACCCGGTTAATGTTCACATAAAGAGAAACAATGGAGGTTGTCGGTGGAATCAATAAGGACCACAAAACCAAGGTAACTACAAATTTATGACCTTTTGGTTTTAAGACACCAAGAACATAAGCCAGAAGCCCATTAAAGAGTATGGCAAATCCAACACTGCCTCCTACTGAAATAAATGAGTTGATATAATACTTGGCAAATTTTAGTTGCTGCCAGGTTATTTTATAGCGTTCGAAATCAAAAACCTGAGGCATGATTTCTGTCGATCTTCTAAATTCCTTAATGTCCTTAAAGCCACCTAAGAAGACCCACACAACCGGAAAAACTGAACCGACAAGTATAAATAGTCCACCAAGAAAAAGTAATATCGTAAAAACTTTCATCCATGGAGACTTGGTATCGTAAAAGCGAATAACGCCTTCTTGTTTATACTGATATTTATCCCAAAACATAACGAGTCTCCTTTCTACTTATTCACCTTTTTGGTCAATCTGAAGTAAATGAGTGTCAATATGACCAATATGATACAGATTAGAACAGACAAGGCTGTAGCCATTGGGTAGTTATAATCCTCAAATGCATATTTGTAAACCAGAAGCATAATGGATATACTAGCATTGTTTGGTCCACCGTTAGTCAGTACCAAAGGCTCGTAGAGAATCTGGAAGACGGCAATAATTTGCAGAATAAGCAATGTTTTCCCAAGCCCCAAAATACTGGGTAACATAATATGTCTAAATCTATTTAAAGGTGTTGCTCCATCAATGGTTGCCGCTTCATAAAGCTCAGCCGGTATAGCAGAAATTCCTGCCATATAGATGAAGGCTGTTGCACCTGCTGATTTCCAAGTCATGGTCATTACAATAAGAGGTATGGTCCATCCCGGGGTAATCAGCCAGGTAAAAGGTTCCACACCGATAAAAGCTAACAGTTGATTAAGAACTCCGGTTGGGCCGGGTCTTAGGAAAAATCCCCACATAATTACGCTGGCAAGTCCAGGCAAAATATTAGGCAGGTAAATACTTGTACGAAAGAGTCCCTTTAGATGTACAACCTCTGTTAATAAAGAAGCCAATAGGATAGGAGCCCAAAAACCGATTAATAATGACCAGAATATATAAGAGAAAGTATTTCTCATGGCCGGCCAAAAATTTGGATGTTGTAACAATAGCTGATAATTCTTTAAGCCCACAAATTCAATAATCTCAATTCCATTGGCGTGATATAGGGAAAGACGAATATTTTCAATAAGGGGTGCCCACACAAAAAAAGAAAACAAAAGCAGAGATGGTAGCATAATCAACCATGCTCCTATGTTTTTCTTGAATAGTGCCATACGTAGACCTCCTGTTTCATACCTTAGCCGCGCCTAAAGCGCGGCCAAAGTATACTATATGTTCTAGATGTTCCTGTTCCTGTCTATGACTACTTGTTAGCGTTTGAATCTAAGATTTGTTGGTAGTTTTCATTGGCAAGATTCATCAGTTCAGCAACATCTGCATCTTTGTCAATAATGACTGCCTGAAGAACTTTTGTAAGTTCTGCATACATATCTTGAGTGAGTCCCTCTTCTTCAAGTTTCAAGTTTCCGTCTGATTTGGTTGCATCAAAATATGTTTGGTAAAGACCCATGTCAATATTTGAGAATTCTTCGATAATTGCATTTTCAGCATCAAGAAGTTCTTGGTTTGTCCATGCTGGGAATCTAGGAATCACAGGGATACCAGCATTAACTCTGTATTCAGCATCAGCTCTCATACCAGCAATAGAATCGTCAGTTACAACTGGGGCTTTACCCATGATCTCAAGATAATCAAGAGCAGCTTCTACTTGTGCATCTGTTGCATCAGCAGCAAACATATAAGGAGTACCACCGGAAAGTGAAAACTGTCCGCCTGGACCTTCTGGCATAGCTACGAGTGCCAATTTATCAACAGGAAGTCCATTGGTTTCTGTTGGTTGGTTAACAGCATCGTTAGCACCGATGTACATAGCCGCAGTACCAGTTCCCAGGTTAACAAATCCTGTTCCCCAGTCTTCGTTTGTTGGGTCTGGAGTAAGAATGTCGTAAGTCCAACGAAGGTCTTTCACATATTGCATAGCTGCAATTGCCTCAGGGGAGTTCAACTGTGCAACAAAGTTACCGCTATCATCGGTAGTACAAAGATCAGCACCAAATCCCCAAGCGATGTTTGAGAAATGCCATCCACCTGCATTGTCTTTTGCAAGAAGGCAAAGACCAGGCATACCGGTTGCTTCTTTAATTGTCACACCAAATTCAGCTACATCATCCCATGTTTCAGGAATCATAACACTTCCGTCTGCATTAACAAGACCAGCTTCTTCAAATAATTCAACATTAAGCATTAAGCCAAGCGCGTAACCATCACGAGGAATACCATAGATATTGCCTTCAGCATCACTGAGTAGGCCACGAATAGATGGGTTCATTGCATCTGCCCAACCTCTAGCTTCAAGGATGTCAGTAATATCTCTAACGAAACCGCCACGAATTAATTTTTGCGGCTCAGTAAACCAAGTTTCAAAAACAGTTGGTAAGTTGCCGGTTTGTGCCAAAGAAATAAATGTGTCAGTAGCATACTTGTAGTTAGCTGGTACAACTTCAACATTTGCATGTGTGGATTCAAATACTGACCGATAGCCTTCATGTAGCTCGATAGCATTTGGATCTGTATCTTCTGGCCAGATACCAAGTTTTAATTCAACAAGATCAGCAGCTTCCTCTGTTTCACCGCCACTAGTTGTATCATCAGTTTTTGTATCATCTTTGTCATCATTTGTTGCAGTATCCCCGTCTGTAGCCACTTCACTGTCGCTTCCGCTTGCTGCCTCATCACCGTTTCCACATCCTGCAAACAGGCTAAGTGTCAACATAAGAACCAACAATACACTTAATAGTTTTTTCATAACAAATCCTCCTAAATTTATGAACAGGTTTGGCGCTAAACCTGAGTGGTAAAAAATATATCTATGCACAAATTCGATAATTCTAAAGTTTGCACATAGGTTTGGCGCTAAACCTAATATAGCATATCTTATATTTATCTGTCAATCATGTTTTTATTTTTGTTTACATTGTCTGATATCTCATATGGTACAAAGCCGGATAGGATGGGAATAACCTCAAAAGAAAAAACATCAATAATATAATTATTGATGTCTATGTGCTAAATATATGGATATATAGTTTAATCTTCTTTAAGATTTAAAACACTTTCTCGTACTGATAAGGAAACCGGCAGGACCACCTGCTTATTCTCTACTTGACGGCCTTCAAGTAAAGCCACCATATAGTCAGCCGCTATTTCACCTTTAACATTGGCATCCTGGTGAACCGAGGTTAACATGGGATTGGTCATTTTACACCAGTTAATATCATCAAATCCGACGACACTTAAGTCTCTAGGCACTTGATAACCGGCTTCATGAACACCGGACATAATACCGGCAGCCATAATATCTGCAGTAGCAAATACTGCAGTAACATCTTCTTCCATTACCAAGCGACGTCCCAGTTCAGCTGTATCCTTCACCTGGAACTCACTAACAAAAACAGCATCGGAACGAAGGGGAAGTCCTGCCTCATCCAAGGCTTTTTTATAACCGTCAAAACGTTTGGAGACAACACCCTTTTCATGGATTGTCGGAGACGCAAAAGCAATCTTCTCATGTCCAGACTCGATTAAATATTTAGTAGCCAAATAACCACCTTCAAGATCATGAAGTCCAATATTGATCATGTTCATATAGTCATCTAAGTAGGAGTCCGTTAATATAACCGGAATATCCAACTCACCTAATGCGTGGTAGATAGGCTCATCCTGGAAGATACCGGTCAGGAAAAGTCCAGCAACATTCCAGTTTCTAAGAAAAGTGTGGAGCTCTTCTGTGTCTGATATCGTACGTAGCATAATATAATAACCGTGCTCTTTCAGGGTACTTTCTATAGCACCAATGAAAGCTGAATAGAAGGGGTCTGCAAGAAAGTTACCGCTTCGTTTGGGATCCAGGTGATTAATCAGAGCCAACACTTTAGATGACTTGCTAGCCAATGCCCTGGCTGACATGTTGGGTACATAGCCTGTTTCCTGTATGATATTGTTGATTTTATCAATGGTTTTCTTTGAAACGCGCTTGGTTCGTCCATGGATCACATTGGATACAGTCGTATTACTGACCCCTGCAATCTTGGCAATATCATCGATGGTAATCATAGTAGCCTCCGGTTATGGTAAATATTTATCATCTTATCACGAAACTTTCGCTTTGTACAGAAATTGCAGATCCTATCATCCTTCTTACAACCCCTCAAAGATATCTTCGACTTCTACAACAAGGCCCTCAACAGAACCCGATTCAACCCTATCTCCTATTTTAAGTATCTCACATAGAACAACGTCTCTATCCTCGAAAATATACTGCATAACCTGCTTCTTCTTAACGTCGATGAGCCAAAACTCCTGACACCCACCAAGTAGAAAAGAATTGGTCTTTGTCACCATATCTCTGGTTCTGGTTGACGGTGACAAGACTTCAACAACCAGTGTCGGAATACCTGAATAACGGCCTTTTTCATTGATTTTCTCATCAGTATCACAGGCAATCAAAAGGTCCGGTTGAATCACATCAGGTGTCTTTAATTTCTCCCCATCTTTCTTTTCTTTATATAAAGTCACATCAAAAGGAGCTAGAAAAACCTTACATTTCTGACCTTTAAGGAACAACTTCATGATTACATGAAGATTACCTACAACTTCCTGATGAAAAGAATTTGGGGAGCTTTGCATGATAATCTCACCATTTATATATTCCATACGGACATCTGAATTCTCAGAAATTTCAAGGAATTCCTCATAAGATACCAAAAGCTCATCAGGCCCATATCTTGGCGCCTCTTCTTTCATCATCATATAGGTGGTTATTTTGCTAATATAGGGCGACAACCTAACTGATGGCTGGCCATTTTTTGTAATAACTATCTCGTGATTCTCTGATACGTAGTCTAAGTATTTACCCAGATTCTTTTTAAGTTCAGTTGCTGTTATCATTCCATCATAAGTATTTTCCACGGTTCTATCACTTCTTTCTATCAGCTTAAGTTAATCACACCATATTATTTCATCAAACACAGATTTATCGTACGGTTCAATTTTATATCGCACGATATATCTTTTCAATCGTACGATATAACTATTTACTGACTCATTTTCTAGTGTTATCGTCTATATAGATCAATTAGCTCTTTTCGATGACATAGATGATATTCATGCCGCAATCAAGGGTTCCTGGCATTTTTGTAAAGGCAAGCTCTTTTTCTACTATAAGTTCCCAGAATTCCCTGTCATTTCTTGCATTTTCCAGAGCTACATCACCGGATTGTGAGAATAGACCGGCTGAGCTTCGTTCCAGTACATGAACAGGAAAATGACTGAACAATTCATCCATTTCACTACTTCTCATCATATGCACATAGTGTTTACTGGGTACCGGGTAATGGTCTTCATCTTGAACTCCTGTATCAAAAACCCACTTGGTTGCCTCGATCCCAAACTGGTCTTTTTCATACCTGATACCATCAAGATAATAAAGAGAGGCACCTATAAAACTCATAGCCCCAACCACTACTTTACCACCAGGCTTTAATACCCGTAGCATCTCTCTAATGCCATCTTTCTCTTTATCCAAAAGATAATTGATGACTCCTCCAATACATACGATGAAGTCAAAGCTATCATCTGCAAATATGGACATATCAATGATATCCAGTACATGATAGGCTTCTACTTGCTCAAGTAAGTCCAGTTCCTTCATCTTTGTCTTGTTACATGTGATTTGATGTTCTGATATATCTGCGACGGTCAGTGATTGACACAAGCCAACCAGGTCTTTTGTATACCTACCTGATCCTGCACCAATTTCCAAAACTTTGTCCCCCTTATTGATGTGTCTGACTAGAATATCATGATGAACCCTATAGAGGAGTTCTCCATGTCCATCTTTCTCCAGGCGCATCCATTCCCGGTCTCCATAATTATTATATCTGTCTCTTGGTATTGAGGGATTGTAACTCATATTCATTTCTCCTTTTCAATTCATATTCAGTGTCTTGTAACCTTTTATTGATACTCTTAATGTCACTAATATCACTTTCAATCATACAATCCCTCCTTTCAATTGGCGGTATACTGATCTTAATCATCGACTTTAGGATTCAACAAGTCCACATAATCTCCCGTAAAATCATCAGGATCCAAAAATAAGTTTTCCTCAAAAACCTGGTTGTCCAAATCTCCTTCCACTTGTAATTCCAACCTATAAAAAGTGTTTTGTCTGAAGATATTACTATGGCCTTCCTGTATAGCCAAATCAACCCTATTATCTAGAAAAAAATTGCCAGTGAATATGTTGTCAACTGCCTTCCCATTCATAAAGGAAGCACCTCCCACAGCGATTCCATATAGCCCTGATTCAGCTATAAGGTTATGAATGACTTCTACACCTGAAGTCACTTTACCCAAATGTTCACTAGCCACTTCGATTCCAATATCACAATTGACAATCACATTGTTCTGGATGAGAATATCTTTTCCACCGTCAACATAAATTCCTCCTGCCGCTCCTTGTCCTCCATAGGCCGGATTATCAAGACTTGAAATATTTTCCACATGATTATTTCTGATAATTCCATTTCTAGCCTGGTCATGGTAAGATGAGGTTCCTTCAAATCCGATACAGTCAATGCCAATATTATTATGGTTATAAATCTGGTTATTCTCAATGACAAAGTCAGTTACATTACCGTTTAGGACTAAGGCTTCACTGGATCCTAACAAACAGTCATGAATACTTGAATCACTAATAATAATATCTGACAAGGCCTCTTCCCCACTACCATAAAAAGCAATTCCATGGGCATCCTGGTTAGATTGAATGTCACTAATATCCAGGTCACTCAAAGTATATCCTGATCCACTTCCAGTAACATAAATACCCATAGGTGTATCACCAGTTTGATTTCCCTTTAGAATCAAGGATTCCAACTTAATATAACTTTGACTGTCTATATTGATTAATCCATCCAGATCTTCACTGCCTTGACTTATGATTGTTTCTTTGCCATTTTGTCCAAGACTTCCCATAATACGGATTGGTTTTTCTTTGGTTCCACTCACCTCTATAGCAAGTTTTTCTTCAAAGGTTCCAGGTCCAATCATAAGAGTATCTCCAGGTGCTAGATGCAAAAGCCCTTGGCTAATCCTTCTAAAGGGTTGGTCTAAAGTTCCAGGATTATCATCACTACCACTTAAGCTAACATAGTAAACCTGATCAATCTTCTCTGCATCTGAAATCTTTGGAGTTTGGCTATTTTGTTCCTGAAGGCAAGAGCTAGTCAAGACAACTACCATCAAGGCAATGAACATGATATATATTTTTTTATAGTCAAATCCTACTAATGACATACGGAATCCTTTCTGCTAGTTTACTATATAGATGAATCTTCTTATTCCTCTCAATTATATCCAATTTATACGACAAAGGATACTTTCCGTATAAAAAAAGGATAATAGAAGCAAAATGCCTCTACTACCCTTATCTATCTTATCCACCATATGGACCAAAATTGCCTAAAATATCAACAATTAGAAGCTGACTACAATACCACCAATATTGGCATAGTTGGAAGACAAGCCCTTCATAGGTACAGGAATGACGTCCTTAAAATCATATAAAGACTTAATCATATCACATACTTTAAGTGCTCTCTCTTTAGCCTGGCAATGAGCTACGACGCAAATTTTATCCTTGGAAACAGTTCCCACTTCCTTAAAGGATTTGACCATTTTATCAAGAGCCTTCTTGGTTCCTCTCGCCTGTGCATGTAAAAGAATTTCACCTTCACTGCTGGCTTTTAGGATTAATTTTATGTTAAGTACGTTGGCAATGGTTAACTTGGTTTTACTCATACGACCGGCCTTTTGAAGATGATCAATCTTTTCAAGAACGAATATGGTTGCCATTTCATCTCTGTACTTCTCTACTGTTTCAACGATGGCTTCAAAAGTCATATCCTTATCGATACACTCCTGAATCTTAAGGGCAATAGCCGCCTGAGCTGAAGCTGCTGCTCTAGAGTCAAAAACATGAATTTTCTTCTGATTATCTTCCTCTTCCATTAAACCTTTTGCAAGCATAGCTGTCGAGTAAGAGCCTGAAAGTTCGGATGAAAGGGTAACAACAAATACGCCTTCCTCTTCACCACGGTATCTGGAAAGATAATCATCAGGTGATGGGCAAGCACTTTTCGGATTATTGGCGCTGGAGTTTGCTGCTTCAAGATAAGCCGGAATATCCATATTCTCATCATCTACGTAACGAATACCATCGACTTCCAGTGTTAAGGGTGCAAATTCAAGATTCATATTTTCCAGAAGTTCAGGGCTTAAATCCGTTGAACTGTCTGCTACAATTTTAAATTTCATTACTGACTCCTTACTAAGTAGTATTAATTACTATATATTATAGCATGGCATACACATATTGACAATAAGAGATATAAAGCCCGGACAACACGATAAATACTTGTTAGTCAATCGTGTTATACGGGCCTATAGCCAAAAATAAATCATGCAATTAAAGTCGATAGAATGTTTTAAAAAGGTCAATAGAATCCAGAAAATCCTGCTTACCCATAATCTCTCTCGTAGAATGCATAGACAACATAGGAACTCCCATATCTACGGCATAAATTGGCAGATATTTATTCATAATGGGTCCCAATGTAGCCCCACCTCTTTGATCTGAATGATTAACAAATTTCTGATAGGCAATGCCTGCTTGGTCACATAACTGCTGAAGGGCACCGATAGATTCAACTTCTGATGAATAGGATCTGGACCCTGATATCTTAATGGTAATACCTTTATTCATGACTGGTTTAGAGGTAATGTCATTCTTTTCACCATAGTTTGGATGTAGGGCATGAGCTCCATCTGCTGAAATAATAAAGGAATCCTGTAGTTGACGAATAAACTGGTCTGGTGTTCTCTTAAGTCCGATACGGATTTTTTCGAGGATCGTAGACAGTAGAACCGAATCAGCTCCCTGCTTAGTCATTGAACCAATTTCTTCATTGTCCATAAAAGCAGCCAGATTAATACCCTCTGTATGATCAGCATCTATGATGGCCTGGGTCGCTGCGTAAACCATAGATAGGTCATCAATCCTTGGGCAGGACATATATTCACCTTTTGCTCCTATAAGGACTCCCTCTTCATAGCAATAGATGTTCATATCCATATCCAGAATCTCTTCAGCTTTAACTCCGGCTTCTTCAGCAATCATATGAAGAAAATAGTCTTTTTTCACTTCATCTTCTAAAAGATTGGTAAGAAGGGGCTGTAATTCTTTTTGAACCTTGATAGCTTCACCGTCGTTAACATTGCGATTCATATGGATAGCAAGACTTGGGATGGTTAGTACAGGTCTTGCAAAGTCTACATGGACGACCTTAGGGTTAAGTATGTCGTCAGATTTCACAGCAATCCTACCTGCCAGTGACAGGGGACGGTCAAACCATGATGAAAAGATCGGCCCTCCGTAGCGCTCTACATTAAGGGTCATCATCCCTTCATTTACCACTTCTGGATTTGGCTTGATCCTGAATCCCGGGTTGTCTGTATGGGCACCAATTATTCGAAATCCTTTGGTAATAAAGGCACCAGTTCCCAAGGTAAAAGCCACTACCATAGTTGGGAATGGACTGACATAACATTTTTCTCCTGGACTTAAGTTCCATTCTTCTTTTAAACTTAAGGCCTTGAATCCGTTTTTATCCAATATATCTTTAACTGCATCGGCAGATTGAACTGCTGTCGTTGCTTTTTTCATAAAGTCAAAATATCCGTTTACGTAATCCATTTCATTTCCTTCCTTAATTGGTAGACAATTATGGTTAGGGCGTCATTACCAATTCTATATAATGAATTTAGTGTAACACTTGCGCCAAAGAGCGTCAATCCTATATAATAAGAGAAGCATTTAGAACCGGAGGGCCCACCATGATAAGCTTTATGATAGAAGAAACCAAGGAATGTATGCAAAAATTGTTAAAAGATGAAATTTTTGACGATTTTTTGTGTACCCAATTCGAAATGGTCGGCCTCTTTAAGGTCAATATTGACGGTCAGATACGGCCAGACTTCCTGTCCAGTGATGAGAAAGAGATAACAGGAACCAGGGCCTTTGTCCACTGGAAAGATCTAAAGACATCTATTTACGATATGATCAAGGGCCACAGGGCACCAACAACCATGAAAATCGTCTTTAGTCTTCATGAAAAGGCCAAAATGGCTACCCTTGACCGAATCGGTTATGGAAATCCTAATGATATTAACTCTTTTACTTTTACCTTTACCTACGAGAACAAAAAGATCAAAGTTATCACAGGAACCAACTATGCCAACTTCACTATGGACAAGCAGGCTGAACAGTATTTTGATGATTCTATGCTTAAGTTTTTCAAGCGCCATGAAATTGCAGTCATGCTAAATTCAGGTCTATAAATCAATATTATTTACTATTTTATGATAATAATTATTTTGTTAGCACTCTTTCTATTTGAGTGCTAATTTTTTATTGACTTTTTTTATTGGTGGCGTTATCATATTTACTGACGAAACTATAACTGAATGTTTTATTGGATGACAAATCGGTAGTTCATCCGGTCAAACGAATGGAGGTAGTATAATGAACACAGAAAAAGGTAACTTATCCATACATTCCGAGAATATTTTTCCCATCATTAAGAAATGGCTCTACTCTGACCATGATATCTTTATGAGAGAGTTAATTTCCAACGCTTCAGATGCTATGACAAAACTGAAGAAACTTAGCGCTATGGGTGAGTTTGATTTAGCTGAAGGCACCGAATTCAAAGTCGAAGTTGAGCTGGATGCAAAAGCAAAAACGATTACGATTAAAGATACCGGTATCGGTATGACTGATGAAGAAGTCAAAAAATACATTAACCAAATTGCCTTCTCAGGTGCTGAGGATTTCCTCAACACATATAAGGACAAAGAAAACATAGACCAGATCATCGGTCACTTCGGTCTTGGTTTCTACTCAGCCTTTATGGTTGCTGAAACAGTAGAAATTCACTCCCTTTCCTATCGAGAAGGTGCAGAGCCAATCCATTGGTCCTGTGATGGCGGAACTGAATTTGAACTGGAAGCAGGAAGCCGCACAGAGCGCGGAACAGACATCATCCTTCATGTAGGTGATGACGGGAAGGATTTCCTTAACAAATGGACACTCAGAACAACTATAGAAAAATACTGTTCTTTCATGCCATACGAAATCTTCTTAACAGATGTGAATGAAGAACCTCAAAAAGATGAAGAAGGTAATGTTATTGTTAAGGAGGAAAAGCCACTTAACAATCCTTCACCTCTATACTTAAAGAAAGCCAGCGAATGCGAAGATGAAGAGTATAAGGAATTCTACCGTAAAACATTTATGGACTTCAAGGAACCTCTATTCTGGATCCACCTTAACATGGATTATCCATTTAGATTAAAAGGTATCCTATATTTCCCTAAACTGGGCAACGAGTTCGATAACATGGAAGGCCAGATCAAACTCTTTAACTCACAGGTATTCATTGCCGACAACATCAAGGAAGTCATCCCTGAATTTCTTCTCTTGCTGAAAGGTGTTATCGACTGTCCTGACCTGCCACTGAACGTATCCCGTTCCTTCCTTCAAAACGATGGATTTGTTAAGAAAATCAGTGATTACATTACAAAAAAAGTTGCTGACAAACTTAAGTCTCTTTACAAAAAGGACCGTGAATCTTTCGAAGGTTATTGGGGAGACATTCATCCTTTCATCAAATTCGGTGCCCTTAGAGATGAAAAATTCTTTGACAAGACCAATGACATTCTTCTATTTAAGACCATTAATGGAAAATATGTGACTCTTCCTGAGTACTTGGAAGACAATCGAGAAAAACACGAGAACAAGGTTTACTATGTTACTGACGAAGTGGTTCAGGCCCAATATGTCAACATGTTTAAAACTCACGGCATGGATGCAGTCATCCTCAACCACTCCATTGACCAACCATTTATCAGTCATATGGAAATGAAGAATGAAAATGTCAAGTTTGCCCGTATTGATGCTGATCTGACTGATACCCTTAAAGGTGAGTCAGACCACTCTGAAGAAGAAATGAAATCCAGAACTGAGTCTCTGGAAGCCATCTTCAAAAAAGCTCTTGGCAACGATAACCTCAAAGTGCAGGTTGAATCCTTGAAATCTGAAGAGATTTCTGCCATGATCTTACTTGCAGAAGAATCCAGACGTATGCAGGATATGACCAAAATGTACGGTATGATGGGTATGGACATGGGTGCCATGATGCCTACTGAGGAAACACTAGTCCTTAACAATAAGAATAACCTGGTTCAGTTTATACTTGACCATAAAGATGATGCTGCAAAAGAAGCTGACGTTAAGTTGTTCTGTGAGCAGATTTATGACTTGGCTATGATTAGTCATAAGCCATTGTCACCTGAGAAAATGACGGCTTTTATTCAGAGATCTAATGATATTCTTGGTAAGCTTATATAAGAGATTGCGATGATAGTCAGGTGAATGCGGGCTCTTTAGGATGTGGTGCCGGGCCGTGCATGCCCGAGGAAACTCGGGATGCAAAGTCCCAGCCCCACACCCCAAAGACCCACATCCACCTTCTGTTTCGTAATCGGGTATAAAAGCGTACAAGACTATCTGAAACGTGTGTGCTGACGGTTGTCTGCTTGGGTGGGCTTATGGTCAGTGGGCTGACCATTGCGATTTTGAGATGATATAGAAAGAAATATACCGTTCTTCCGGAGCTCTTGTGTAAGCAACTTTGTTGCTGGCCACAAGGGCTCCTTTTTAGTAATTATTGCTTTTGGACGAAGGACTATCGTCGCTGCGCTCCTTGCTCCTCGCTCCTTGCGGAACCGAAAAAACTTGATCTTGTGACTGGTGTTGGCAGAAAAAGTTTGATGGTGGGATATCATGGGAACTCAGGGGCCTGATAAAAATAGGCTAAACTTTCCTAACCTTTTGGTTTGGTAGGTTTAGCCTGGTTTTATCTGGGTACTGCACTCCCACTTCCTACCATCAAACTTTTTCATGTCCCACAGCGATATCCGTCACAAGACCAAGTTTTTGACTGTTTTTGACCGTTTTACACTAAGACGGTATTTACTATCTACAAGTTCAAATGCATAGCCTCTTTCACAAGCTCCACCATTCCATCACCAACTTTATTGGCTTTTTCACTGCCGGCCCTAATAATTTCTTTCACCATCTCGGGCCTGACTTCGTAGTAAGTCCTTGTCTCTCTCATGGGCTCAAGCATATGATTAAGAACTTTAGTCAGTTGGGCTTTACAGCTGGAGCAACCTATTGTGGCCTGTCTGCACATGTTGCAGATGTTGTCATATTCCTCTGAGTTAAACGCCTTGTGATAAGTAGCGACTGTACAGACCTCCGGCTTTCCTTTATCACTCAGTCGGACCCGTCCGGTGTCGGTTTTGGCACCCTTTATTTTCTTTTCAAGGGTCTCAGCATCATCTGACAAGTATATAGCGTTGCCAAGACTTTTACCCATTTTGGAATTGCCGTCTATTCCTGGTAATCTTGACACTTCACTAAGCAGTGCATCCGGTACTCTTAATATATCTTTTCCATTCCCGTAAAGATTATTGAAACGTCTGACAATTTTTCGGGTTTGTTCTATGTGGGGCAATTGATCATCGCCAACCGGAATGAGATCGGCCTGACAAAAAGTGATATCAGCCGCCTGACTGACCGGATATCCAAGAAATCCGTAACTCAGATCTTGATAGCCATATTGCTTAGCCTCACTTTTAATAGTCGGATTATGTTTAAGGGCATTGACGCTGACAAACATGGAATAAAATACTGTCAGCTCAGCAATCGCCTTGACCTGAGATTGTTGAAAGAGGGTTATATTCTGGGGTGCCAACCCCACTGCAAGATTATCCATAGCCACATCCATAATCCCCTGGCTAACCAATTGGGGATCCTTAAAATGGGTTGTTAAGGCCTGAACATCTGCCAAAATAATATAAGTATCATATTCCTTCTGAAGGGATACCCGGTTCTTCAAGCTCCCAATATAGTGGCCTAAATGTAGTTTTCCTGTTGTTCTGTCTCCTGTTAAAATTCTTTTCTTCATTGCCTTCCTCCTGTTTTTTTGCTGGTTTAGGTATGAAAAGGCAATAAAAAAACCTCTATTATCCATAAGGAATAGAAGTCGTCTATTAAGCCACCTTATCACATACCATCATATGCTCTCATCATAACGGTTAGAGTTTCCGTCAACGCCTACTCAACTTTCGGGCTGCCCTCACAAGACCATTCAGTCAATTATCCGACACTGTACTCACACCTGCGACAGCTCTCTGGAGTCTTCTTAATTGCTTACTTTTCTTGATCAAAGGTTTATTTTGTGAGTTTATGATAGCTTATTTGGAAACTTAAGTCAATGGAGTTTTTTATTTTTCGATGACTGAGTAGTCAGGTGGATGCGGGCTCTTTAGGATGTGGTGCCGGGCCGTGCATGCCTGAGGAGACTCAGGATGCAAAGTCCCAGCACCACACCCCAAAGACCCACATCCACCTATCTGTTTCGCCATCGGAAGATAAGAACAACATGAGAGCCAAGTCGCAATGAGTTAACAAACTCACTGCATAATCGCCTTAAGTGCCTGATGACATATCTCCCATAAACAATATGCATCCTTCCCCGAATTCACTTCATCCTCTCTTCTTCCGGAGCCCTTGTGTAAGCAACTTTGTTGCTGGCCACAAGGGCTCCTTTTGATGTTTATAGCTTTTAGACGAAGGTCTGTCGTCGCTGCGCTCCTCGCTCCTCGTTCCTTGCGGACCCGAAAAAACTTGGTCTTGTGACTGGTGTTAGCAGAAAAAGTTTGATGGTGGGATACCATGGGAACTCAGGGGCCTGATAAAAATAGGCTAAACTTTCCTAACCTTTTGGTTTGGTAAGTTTAGCCTGGTTTTATCTGGGTACTGCACTCCCACTTCCTACCATCAAACTTTTTCATGTCCCACAGCGATTTCCGTCACAAGACCAAGTTTTTGACCCTTCTCCGCTATGTACCTTGAGGATCAAACAACTACCCTTTTAACGCTGAGGTATGAGTTACTTCCTCCAAAAAGTCTCACAGTCCTTCTTGTCCTCCATATTATATTCAATCATCTCAGCAAGAAGGTCATAATTCACTTCCTGGTCCCACTTAATCTTAAAGAGCATCTTGGTCTGTTCATAACCGGCTGCCTTGATCTTATCTGAGAAAATCGGCATGACAGGTCCTTCAGGAGTGATGGACATATGTTTTTTGGCCTGGGAAAAGCCGATGATAAAGGTTCCGTGGTCGGTGTACATAGGTTGATTCCATGCCACCCGTCTGACCAGATTAGGATAGGTTTTTTCTATCCAGTCAAACACTATCCGCATTTTATCACCATGTTCACCATCAATAGTCTCAAAATATTCTTCAAAAGTCTCCATAGACTACCTCCTAATACCATATAAATACCAGCTTAGCTTATAGTTGAAAGACTGCTTCAAACAATCTACTTTTGTCTTTCAATATATCCTTTAATCTCTTTGGCCAGTTCTATAGATGCTTCGATTTCAGTCTTTCTAATGGAAACGGATTCAATGTTACATCCGATAGGTACTCCGATTTTTTTGGCATAAGCCGTAAGTTCTACGAAGAAGGAAGAGATAAGATTTAAGGAATGTGCCAGCATATCCTCTTCACGCAGGAGATCTTCCTCAACCCATTTCGGGACTCTGATTCCCAGCCATTTGATGAACTTCAGGGTTTTTTCGGAGCCACAGGGTGTTAAGGTGAAAATGACTGGTTTGATCTCCAGATTGTTTTCATCGAAATAATGTTTGTAGTCTCTTAGGAAGGCCTTGGAAATAGCCGGATCGTAAACACATTGGCTGATAAAATAATCACAGCCATTGTTGACTTTTGCTTCCAGGCGAAGATGTTCGTCCCGAAGAACCAGGTGGCGTTCCGGGATGGTTACCCCTCCTAATAGGGGTTTGTTACTGGAAGTTTTTCTCTTGTCATAGGCTTCATCAAGGGATATTTTAACTCTTTGGTCTGTAGCTGCAGTTCCAACAAAAACTGAATAATCGTCGATGCCTGACTCCAGCCATTCCTCAAAATCATCTTTGTTATAATTACCGACACAGCGGTAAACAACCTTTGGTACATCCAGGTCTTTCAGATATTCGTTGGCATACATAGAAGGATCTACAAAGCTTTCGAATTCAAATGGACGTTCATCATTGGTTCTGTCACTTTCATCCTGGACATCATAAATAATCAAGGCATCGATGTCCAATTGTGAAATCCGTTCTATCTGTTTGGCAGCAATCTGCCTAATCTTCTCTTCCGAATTGTTGGCTTTTGGTGGTGTAATCCCATAAGTCAGTACGCCATATTCTTTAGCTAGTAATTTATCTTTCATTTTCTTTCACCTCGACTTTTATTCCTCACGAATATGGACCAAAGGTTAAGCTAGAGCCTATGCTTATCATCCATGCTTTATGCTCTACTAGTCTATTATACCACTCATTATGTGGTCTGCAATTATTGTCTTGTGCTATACCCTTATCTTAATTGCTCATTAAGCGACGATCTTTCGTGAATAATTGGTTAGGGTGTTAAAAGGAAGTTTCACTGAAATCCATACAACTAATCTTTTTGATACCCTAACTATAATTAGGACAATTATAATATAGATCCTGTTATTTAGAAACCTTTAATTTTCTTTTTAGTTATAGATATTAGCTATATCCAACTGTGACTTTTCTCTATTAGCCGACCAGGTCTTTAAGGTGTATAATAGAGTGAAAAGATTTTTTAGACCAAGCCAGGAGGTCAATGATGCATAGAATAGAAGAATTACTGAAAAAAAGAATCCTCATACTAGATGGTGCCATGGGTACATCAATACAAAAACTCAAACTGACAGAAGAAGATTTTCGGGGTGACCGTTTTAAAGACCACCCTTGTAACCTAAAGGGCAATAATGACCTGCTTTCCATCACCAAGCCTGAGGCTATCAAGGATATCCACAATTCTTTCTTTGAAGCTGGTGCTGATATTATTGAAACCAACACCTTTAATGCCACTTCCATTAGTCAGGCTGACTATGAAGCCGGTGATTATACCTATGAAATCAATTTCCAATCCGCCAAAATTGCAAAAGAATGTGCTAGGGCTTATTCTACTGATGAAAATCCAAAATTTGTAGCCGGTTCTATTGGGCCAACCAACAAGACCTTATCCATGTCTCCGGATGTTGAGAATCCCGGTTTTAGAAGTGTAACCTTTGATCAAGTTGTTACCGCCTATAAAGAACAGGTTCGCGGTCTTATAGATGGTGGTGTAGACCTCTTGCTCATCGAAACTATTTTTGATACCCATAATGCCAGAGCCGCTCTCGTTGCCTGTGAGGAAGTCTTTGATGAAATAGACCAGTCCATGCCGATTATGATTTCAGGTACCATAACTGACAAAAGCGGTAGAACCCTATCCGGACAAATGCTGGATGCCTTTGTGGTCTCACTTCGCAGCGACCACCTTTTATCTATTGGCCTGAACTGCGCATTTGGTGCCAAAGACCTGATTCCATATGTCAAACAACTTTCGGGGCTGTCAGATACCTATATCAGCGTTCACCCGAATGCTGGTCTTCCAAACCAATTAGGGCAATATGATGAACTGCCTGAAGAAACAGCTTCCTTCATAGAAGAACTGGCATCCGGTGGCCACCTTAATATTGTAGGTGGTTGTTGTGGCACGACTCCTGGCCATATAAAAGCTATAGCTAAAACGGTAGCTCCTTTTGCTCCTTTTCTACCAAAGGCCAGGGACAACAAAACAACCCTTGCCGGCTTGGAGACACTAACTATTGATAAGGCCATTAACTTTGTCAACATCGGTGAGCGTACTAACGTAGCTGGCTCCAGAAAATTTGCCAGACTCATCCGTGAGAAAAAATACGAGGAAGCCCTTGATATTGCCAGAGAACAAGTTCAAAACGGTGCCCAGATTGTCGACGTTAACTTTGACGACGGCCTACTGGACGGAAAAGAAGAAATGGGCTACTTCCTTAAAATGATAGCCTCTGAACCTGATATCAGCAGGGTCCCCATGATGATTGACTCCTCTAAATGGGAGATTATTGAAGAAGGCCTTAAATCCATACAGGGCAAGCCTGTTGTTAACTCTATCTCCCTGAAAAACGGTGAAGAAGAATTTATGCATCATGCTAAAATCATTAAGAAATTTAATGCAGCAGTGGTTGTCATGGCCTTTGATGAAAAGGGTCAGGCAGACACTTACGAGCGGAAGATTTCCATTGCCAAACGTGCCTATGATCTCCTAGTTAAGGACTTAAACTTTCCACCGGAAGATATAATTTTTGATGTTAATATACTGGCTATAGCAACCGGTATTGCTGAACATAACAATTACGCTGTTGATTTTATTGAAGCTGTTGGCTGGATTAAAGAAAACCTGCCTCACGCCAAAACCTCAGGAGGACTTAGTAACCTTTCCTTCTCCTTTAGAGGCAATAATCTTATTCGTGAAGCTATGCATTCCGTCTTTTTATATCATGCTATACATGCAGGTCTGGACATGGCTATCCTTAATCCCGGAATGATTCAGATTTACGATGAAATTGAACCTGGCCTCTTGGAAAAAGTCGAAGCTGTTATTTTTAACAAGTCGGAAGATGCTACTGATCTTCTACTTGAGTATGCATCTACCTTAGCAGACCAAAAGGATTCAACCACCAAGACTGAAGATGTCTGGCGTAAAGAAGTCGTTGAAAAACGACTAAGCACAGCCTTGATTAAGGGTATTACAACCTATATTGAGGAAGATCTTGTTGAAGCCCATGCCAAAATGGGTAATGCGATTTCAATTATAGAAGGCCCCCTCATGGATGGCATGAAAATCGTTGGTAACCTTTTTGGTGACGGTAAGATGTTCCTTCCTCAGGTTGTTAAAAGTGCTCGTGTGATGAAAAAAGCTGTTGCCTTCCTCTTGCCCCATATTGAAGCTGAGAACATGGAAGCCACTTCTACCAGCGCTGGTAAAATCTTACTAGCCACTGTTAAAGGTGATGTTCATGATATCGGCAAGAACATTGTCGGTGTCGTTCTTCAATGTAACAACTTTGAAGTTATCGACTTGGGCATCATGGTTCCCCCCGAACAGATTATTGAAACAGCTATTAGGGAAAATGTAGATATCATTGGACTTTCCGGCCTTATTACACCATCTCTGGACGAAATGGTTACCCTGGCGGAACTTCTTAAGGAAAAGGGATCAAATATTCCACTCATGATTGGTGGTGCCACCACATCCATGCTACACACCGCCTTAAAGATAGCCCCTAAATATGACCAACCCGTTATCTATTCCAAAGATGCAACCAAAGGTGTCGAAGGTGCCAAGGCTCTAATGGACAAGGAAATGCGCCCCATCTATGTTAAAGATATTTATGAGGAGTATGACCGGATTTCAAGTATCTCCAAAGAACATCAAGTACCCTTGGTTCCTTACTCTCAGGCTCTAGCGTCTGGCCTTAAGAACAGTTCAGGAGCAGGCCAGGATAAGGCTTCACTCCCACCTGTCAAAGAGCCGAACTTCGTCGGAACCCTATCTGTTGAAGCCTCCATTGATGAGTTGATTCCTTACATCGACTGGACCTTCTTCTTTACAGCCTGGGAACTTCGTAAAAAATATCCTGAAATTCTGGATGATCCGGTTATTGGTGAGGAAGCCCAAAAACTGCATCATGATGCTCTGGCCATTCTGGAAGACCTGAGACTTAACCAGTCACTGACTGCCAAAGGAGTTATTTCCATTGAAGAAGCCTATAGGACCGGTGATGATATTGTTGTTAGAAGTGAGCACGGTGATTTTACTTTCTACAATTTTAGGCAGCAACGCAAAAACAGTGGCTACCTATCCCTTGCAGATTTTATTACAGATAAGGACTACCAGGAAGCTACAGGAACCAAAGACTATATGGGTGGCTTTGCGGTAACTGCAGGTATTGGAGCCCAGGAACTGGTAGATAAGTATGAGGCAGAACACGATGACTACCACAGCCTTATGATTAAGGTTCTGGCAGACCGTTTAGCTGAAGCCTTTGCAGAAAAACTCCATTTAGATCTTAGAAAAGACTATTGGGGATATGCCAGCGATGAGGACTTGAACCTTGACGATCTTTTGGCTGCCAAATACCAAGGCATCCGTCCTGCATTTGGTTATCCGTCACTTATTGATCATTCAGAAAAAGAAACACTTTTCGATTGGCTGAAGGTAACTGAACATACAGGAATCACCATGACCGAATCTTATATGATGGTTCCCGGTGCCAGTGTATGCGGTCTTTACTTTACCCATCCCAACTCCAGGTACTTTGACCTGTCTCACATTGATAAAGACCAGGTTGAATCCTATGCCAAGCGTAAGGGTGTTACTGTGGCAGAAGTAGAAAAGCAGATTCGTACCCGGATCAAATACCAGGACTAATTAAAATTGAATTTCTTATAACTTAAACAAAAGGCTCTTGTCAGAGGTAACATCCTCAACAAGAGCCTTGTTTTATGAATCAGCAATCGGTAATTTTCTCCTCCATATGGTCTTGATACCAAATACAATCAGTAATAAACCTACAATAACATTCATGGCCACTAATAGGCTCCTACTTACAAGTAAGGACAGGTAACCTCCCAGAAGAGCTATCAGCGTCATACATAGGAGGGTTGATAATATAGCCCCACAACCAAAAAGATACATAGACTTTCGGGTCATATTTTCCTCAGACATTTTAGTAGAGAAAACTCCAGCCCAAAAAACCATGGTTAAAGGATTGCCGCCTGTCATGATAACCGCCTGAATGAAGATAGACTGATTGGATACGGGTTCTAAACTGGATTCTGCCATGACCTGGTAGCTGAAAATCGGAAGAATATAAGACAGACCAAACAAGATGAGTATGGTCCCTCCAATATATTTCAAATACAATTTTCCCTTAGGAGACTTTTCTATTAATGCTCCCATACCCAGGATAGCTCCCAGAACATATAGTCCATCTACCAAAGTCACTCCCATTACCCCTTGAAGGCTTAAAGCAGTCCCCCATTCAAGTCCCACCTGAAGGATAAACAAAGAGATTGGTCCTAGAGCCAACTGAAGAATCATTCCAAATCGAAAGCCTTTCAGAATCATAAGGTCATCTCCCTGTTTAAACGTTCATTCAGGGTCGACATGACGATAGAAGTCTTGGTACGGGCGACCCCATGAATCCGCTTGAGTTTTTGAGAAATAAAAGATTCCAGACTTTCTGTATCCTCAACTAAAACCTTAAGTAGCAGGTCATGTTCACCAGCTATATGATGACTCTCCAAAACTTCCGGCAGCCTGCTAATGGCTCTTTTAAAAAGGTCTGTTTCTTCAACCAGGGCAATATCGACAAAAACAAAGGCCAGAAGACCATAGCCTAATTTTTTTCGATTAACCTTGGCTGTATAACCTTCAATTACATGGCTTTCTTCAAGATTTTTTATTCTTTCAGATACTGCAGGTACAGACATATTAACTGATTTACTTATTTGAGTTGCTGTTGCGCGTCCGTTTTCATTGAGCAGATTTAAGATTTCAACATCAATCCTATCCATATACACTCCTCCTATATCCTGGTTATGCTCTTATTCATCAACATCAGGCCTTATTCCCTTCATTCAAAGATGGCCTTCTTAAAAATATATGTCATATTATAGGCCATTAATTAATAATTGTATATACTAGGCGAATTATTCAATATTTTTTTAGTTAATTTGATATTTTTAGCTAATATAATTAACCAGGCTTACCATAAGTTTAAGTCCTCCATCATATTATTAAGCACAAAAAAAGCCTTCACTTAAATATCTATGGAATTTTCTTAGGTATATAAGAATTATACACTTAAGAAAGTCTCACAAATTTAAGATCCGGCTCATTTACCACAATCGAATGTTTCATTTATACTGAGGGCCTAAAAATTTCGGTTAATCCAGTTCCTTGACATAGAAAGACCGTAATTGGCAAATGAAAATACTTTCTTTCTTATTGGTGCAATTGGCTTGGACACTCGCGTAATACCGTTTTTCAACAATACATATTGATTGGAAGCACGACTGCCAGTAGCACACCACATAGCAAAATGTTCACAGTTATTCTCCAAAATACTGTAGCCGCCAAAATTTGTACCAACTGTTCCAAGAGCTCTTTCTACAACTTCCTCTCGGGTGAATCCAAAGGGTACAAATTGCAAGGTTTGACATCTTCCATCCTTCGTGAATTCTTCAATAGATGAAATAATAATCTCACTGTTGGCCCTTTCCCAAATACTGTTGGCATAAAAATGAGCAACCTGATTATTGCCTAGGTCAATTCCATAATGACGGTACTTAGTCATTCGATATATAGCTAAATCCAGTTTCTTGGATTCTGGATTTCTTCTTTGTTCAGCGGAACGCCATAATAGGGGTTCTCTTTCTACATAAATAATATCACCGTACATATTTAACTCCTGTCTAAACGTAGAAATATACTGATGTTATCATACATAATATTTGGCCATAAATCAATCTTTTTAGGTTTTTTTAAGAATTCCTCATCAAGTTCTAATCTATAAATGGTCACTGGAATATTCCAAACCGCCATAATTGGATTCTTTATAAACTCTTTTCTGTCGGTACATCCGGTTATCTGCCAGTTTAAGGACACCGTCATAGGTGGCAGATTCCATCGGAAAATCAACAATTCCATAACAGAAGGATATACCTATGGGAAAATCCACTTCCCTAAGAGTAAACTGATTGAAGAACCTTGAAATGTCTTCCATGATAACCGTTGCCTCAACAACTGATGATCCAGGTAGAACAATGACAAATTCGTCACCACCATATCTTGCAAATATAGCATCATCAGGCAGAAAAAGCTTAACTTGGTTAACAAAACTCTTAATCAACAAATCTCCCATGTCATGACCATGAAGATCATTGACGGTTTTCAAGTTGTTGAGATCGGCAGATACCAGTATAAAGGGACTCTCTTTTTGCATCAGTTCCCTAATAAGACGGCTGCAATATCCCCGATTAAAAATGCCGGTCAATTCATCATATCTGGACATGGTTCTGTTTTGGTCAATAATCTGATGAAGACGAACAAATTTACTGACTTCCAGGGCAAAGATATCCAGAGACTCTATATCGTTATGATTAAATGCCTTTTCTTCATCTGAATCCAGATTAATACTACCTACAACTGAATTGGAAATAATAATAGGTACGGACATGGTGGAACGGACTTTTGATACACCCGAATTAGACAAAAGGTCTACAACACGTTCATCAATCTGTCCGGCATCTTCACTTAGTATGTCTGAAACGATAATGGGCCTGTCCATTTTACCATCCGTATGTCTGTATAAGGCCGTATCCTGAAGATCCATTTCAATAAGTTCCAGATAGTCCATATTAAAGCCAACAGCTGCTTTAAAGGTCATCTTACCCATATCATTCATAATAATGGAACCGAACTTGGCTTTTGGTATAGCTCTTGTTGCGGCTTCCAAGATTAGGGAATAAATATCAGCAGTCTCCTCAACAGAGGCCAGGACCTTTAAAAGTTCATAAAGAATCTTATTCATCTGATACTTGCTGTAAATATCCTTAATGCCGCTGTATACATTAAAATATTTTTTAAGGAGCAAGGTAACCGCTGATCCAAATATAATCCAGTTGGCAATCATAACAAGAAATATGAGTAACGCTAAATGTACACCTTGCAGTTGGTCAATTAATATATATGAAATCAAAAAGCTTGCAGTCAAAAAAACAGCAGCTATGAATACAATTCGAATTCGTTCTTTCATCTTGCACCTTCCACTTCCAATGTCTTATAATGATTATATCATAAGGAGAATAATAAGACGTTAATTTTTCATGAATAGAAAATGATATCGGACCAAAGTCTTATGACTCTTTTTAGGCCAGTGTGGAAACTGTGGATAACTTCGATAATGATTATTATTTGAGAGTGTTCACTAACTAAACGCTGCAACCCTTATAAAACAAGGCTTTACATAAGTTTCTACAAAGATACATATGCGGTTTTTGATACATCAAAAAACCAATGTGTGGATAAAGTCAAAATCTCTTACCATTTACTCTTGACTTTTTTTTCGTAAAATGATATTCTACTTTTCGTATATATTTATTTTCAACCTTACTTTTACGATAAAATTTCATTAACTATTTTGGTAGAGGCGCGTCTTTTATCAGTATATAATCTGAGATTTTCAAGGATCAATGACGGTTATAGAAAGGGAAAGACGCCGAAGGACTTAAGTCTTGTTGTTTAAGATCCTGGTTGTGCAGTCAATAACTGTACGACTGTCACATTCTAATGAATGTGGGGAGCTACTGGTGTTTTTATTATAAAGATACGCAGTCGGCTCATGTCGGCTGTTTTGTTTTATATAGGGAAATGTCTCAAAGATGCTACCAAATCGTTAATAACAAGGAGGACTCTTATGTCATTATTTACCGGCTCAGGTGTAGCCATTGTAACACCCTTTAACCAGGATGGTTCTGTTAACTATCCAAAGCTTCGAGAACTTGTTAACTGGCAGATTGAGAACAAAACTGATTCCATAGTTATCTGCGGTACTACAGGAGAAGCCTCTACCCTTAATGATGATGAGCATTTGGAATGTATCCGTGTAGCTGTTGAAGAAACAGGCGGACGTGTTCCAGTCATTGCCGGTACAGGCAGTAATGATACCGCTCACGGTATTTCCCTATCCAAAAGAGCTGCTGCAATTGGTGTGGATGCCCTCTTACAGGTAACCCCTTACTATAACAAAACCTCACAGCAAGGTTTACTGGCTCACTTTGGAGCTATTGCCGCAAGCGTTGATATTCCAATTATGCTCTACAATGTACCATCAAGAACTGGTATGTCTATCACTCCGGAAACTGCTGCCAAGCTTAGTAAAATAGAAAACATTGTGGCTATTAAGGAAGCAAGCGGCAACATTGGTGCTATCAGCAAAATGATGTCTCTCTGCCAGGGTGACCTTGACCTTTATACAGGAAATGATGATCAAATCGTGCCTCTTCTTAGCCTGGGCGGTAAAGGCGTCGTTTCAGTAATCGCCAACATTCTTCCTGAAGAAACCCATAATATCGTTGAATTGTGGATGGAAGGTAAGGTAAAGGAAAGCTTGGATCTTCAATTAAAGATGATGGAAGTCATGAACTCAATGTTTATTGAAACCAATCCAATTCCAGTAAAAGCAGCCATGAATCTTATGGGTATGAACGCAGGTCCATGTCGTTTGCCACTTTATGAAATGTCTCCTGAAAATGTTGCTGTTATGAAAGCTGCAATGACTAATTTTGGTATTGAGGTGAAGAACTAATGACAAGAATTATTATGCATGGTTGTAACGGTAAAATGGGTCACACCATTTCCAACCTGGTTGCCGCCCATAATGACTGCTCCATTGTTGCAGGAATTGACCCTAACACGGTATCTTCTTTTGATTATCCGGTTTTCAAGTCTTTAGAAGACTGCACTCTTGATGCCGATGTAGTCATTGACTTTTCCATTGCAGGAGCTGTTGAAGGTCTCCTAAAAGCAGCTACAGATAAAAAGCTTCCTGTTGTGGTCTGTACAACAGGACTCAGCCAGGAACAGATTGATATGGTTCATCAGACTGCTGAAAATATTCCGGTTCTTTTCTCAGCCAATATGTCATTAGGCATCAATCTTCTCATTAGTCTGGTTCAAAAAGCTACATCCATACTTTCACCTGCCGGATTTGATATTGAGATTATCGAAAAACACCACAATCAAAAAGTGGATGCTCCCAGTGGAACAGCCCTTTATATAGCAGACTCCATTAACGAAACATTGAACAATGAGTATGCCTATCAATATGACCGCAGTAAGGACCGGGTAAAACGCCCTAAGAAAGAAATTGGCCTTCATGCTGTTAGAGGTGGCACGATCGTCGGTGAGCACCAAGTCATCTTCGCGGGACAGGACGAAGTTATTGAGATTAACCACATGGCTAATTCCAAAGACGTTTTTGCCGTAGGTTCCATTAATGCAGCCCTCTTCCTTGCAGGAAAGGCTCCCGGACTCTATAACATGGGACACATCATCGATTAATCATTTGACTTCTCCTTAGGGCATCATGTTGGTTTCTGAACATGATGATAAATTCAGAGCAATTTCTTTTAACTTAAAACAAGACCAAGGTTACTGAATAAGAACATTCAGATCCTTGGTCTTTTTATTTGCAAAATTTTGATTGAAAATCCTATACAAGAAGCTTAGGTGCCATAGGAGCACGAAGTCTATGAGGCTGTGGGAATCCTGAGCCAATCAGAGGTCTCGCATAGAGATAGAAATCATGGGTTACATTATTACCTGCAGCATTGATAAAATGATCTGGCATATATTTGGTCTTGGCTGCAATCTCTTCCAAGTTTACCAGGCGATAATTAACAGAGTATGTACCGGTTCTCTCGATGACAATAGAACCATCAACATTATCCCAGATAGCGAATTGAGCCGCTTTTTCACCAACCTCACGGGCTTCTTGAGAATCCACATCTGAAATGGAGGAAATAAAGTTACGTTGTGTATAGCCTAATGTATCGGAACGAACCCGATCGATATGGAGCTGCTCTTTAACCAATTGAGTCAACATATCTCCCAGCGTACCTGAACCCGAAAGCTGTAGGTTACCATGGGCATCTGTTTCAACGTTTTCAGTAAGGGATGAAATAATTGGATTACCTTCTTCATCTTTAATACCTTCTGAAACTGCTACGATACAACGTCCATATTTATCATAAACTTCCTTAACATCCTTAAGGAACTTATCAACAGTAAAAGGTCTCTCTGGAAGATATATAAGGTGTGGACCGTCATCAGGATACTTCTTGGCAAGGGATGCTGCCGCTGTTAAAAAGCCTGCATTACGTCCCATGATAATGGCAATATATACTCCTTTAAGAGCTCTGTTATCCAAGTTCAAGCCAATAAAAGCAGTGGATACATAACGGGCTGCTGATCCATAGCCTGGTGTATGGTCATTGATGACCAAATCATTGTCTACAGTTTTTGGAATGTGGATTGCTCTAAATTCATAATCAGATAGTTTGGCTTGTTCATTAACGATTCTAACGGTATCTGAAGAATCATTACCACCAATATAGAAGAAATAACGAACATCATGGGCTTTGAGAACCCTAAAGATTTCTTTACAATAAGCTGCGTCAGGCTTGACCCTGGTTGAAAGCAAGGCTGATGCTGGTGTACCGGCAACTTTTTCCAGGTTGTTGGTAGTTTCTCTGGTTAAGTCCATAAACCTTTCATTAACGATACCCTCAACCCCGTTAACAGCGCCATATACTTTGGTGATTTGTGGAAATTTTCTTGACTCCAAAACCGCACCAACCAAAGATTGGTTGATTACGGCAGTAGGACCCCCGCCCTGTGCAATAACAACTTTTCCTTTTAACTCCATAATAAACACCTCTCATTCAGTAAACTCTAGTTTTATAAGAAACAATACCTCGGCCTTCATGCAGTCTATACACTGTCCTATGACAACTTCTACAAGAATTCCATCTATATATAGATAGTATAGCAATGACCCTACTTGTTTTCAACAATTTAATCAAATTGAAACAATTTTCATACTATTTTACTAATATGACAAATTATTCACAACCTTGCAGGAATCATGCTATACTATCAATTTTTAATCGTGTATTTCATAAATCAAGTCATTAAGACCTGATAAGTCAAAACCTTCTTTGACATTAATGATGAAATTCTGTCCTGTGGTTTCAACTGTTAATATCTTGCTTTCATCGTACATGGGATCATCGGATAGTAGAAATCCTTTCAAGGCGTCCAAGCGGATATAGCAGTGCCTGTAGGAATAGTCAACCGTTCCCTGATTTCCTTTGTCAATATCCCCACTGGCGATAATCAACTCCTTGCCGTTGGTCAAGAAAAGAACTTCCTCCAACCTTGGCTGCTTAAACCGGTTTATAAAAATATCCATCAGATTACCATCAGCCACCTTCATCAAGGCTTCCTTCTGATAGGCAATAATGTTCATAGGTTCTCTGGTATACTCCTTACGTGTAAAATAAGAATATAAAACCGTATCTTTTGCTTGACTAAAGGATTTTTCAGGTACCGGAATAGGTCTATGGTTGTCTTCAAAATAATCTCGAATTTTCATCAAGATATGACTGGTCAATTCTTGAGACACGGAATAATATTCTATCCTAACTACACTGTCGTCAGTTCCAAAGGCAATATAGTTGTTAAGAAGTTCACCACCACGTATGACAAAAATCAGGTTTTCCATTGGTATCCGTTCTTCATCAACACCATTTTGGGAAGCGCTGTAAAGCATAAGATCATCGGTATTCATGACAAGTACCTGTTTGTACATAAGCATACCGGGCTTTAAGTCTTTCCGATCCTTATTAACCGGTACTTTCACAGCCAGTTCAGCCTTTAAAATTGTGTCTTTTGCATAGAAATACTGAGGTGGAATATCCTCTTCAGATTTGATTTCAGATAACCAGGGGCCAAAGAGATACTGTTCCCGTTCTTCTCTGGTCATTCGGTTGTTCTTCAACGTTTCATTAACATTACCCACAAGTATCACCCTTTCTCCATAAAGTGAATTGCGATATAATTAGAACCCCTTATGTTTATTATAGCACAATTACATGGATAGGGTTATATAGGTCGATATATGCATAAAAGCCCATCATGTTGGCTTCTGAACATGATGCTAAATTTAGATTAATTTGTTATAACTTAAAAAGCAGTCCGGTTAAGGACTGCATGAAAAGGGGATTAGGGTATTGATTTATACAAATTTTATTCTTCGTTTCTTTTGAACAACATATAACCACCGACACCAATAATTACGATGGCCCAAATAACACCTTTGTCAAACCAGGCAAACATATTGTCAAGAAGCAACATGCCACCAAAGCCTAAGAGAACAAATCCGATTATTTGTTTAGTTTTTTTTTGCGTATATGGGCTGCCACCAACTGGATTGCCTTCATCATCATAGATTTCTTGTTCTTCTGCGTTATAGCTGTAATCCGCTGGTTTTTCAGGGATGACGATAGCTGCTACGATGTAGGCGATTAAACCGCCGCCACTGGATGCAAAGGATAGAAGTACAAATATCAAACGGACCAATGATGGATCAAGATCAAAATATTCACCGATACCACCACAAACACCGGAAATCATCTTATCAGTTGTTGAACGATATAGTCTTTTTTTCATGTTTTTCACCTCTTAACTTTAATTTGTTTTTTTTAACTTTCTTGATGATACAAGTATATCCATCTTAAGTTAAACCACCATGTTAATCAGATTAGAGGTTCATTAGAAAAAGATGTTGATTTACAGACCTGTAGTTTCATCAATCCCCAGCATAATATTCATATTCTGAATAGCCGCACCGGAGGCTCCCTTACCCAGATTATCCAGACGTGATATGACCTGGATCTGGTCCTCATTGCCATAGACAAAAATATCCAGATAATTGGTATCATTATTACCTTGTACATGAATACAGTTATCGACTAAACTGTCTACATTGTCAGCTTCATGAACCCTAATATAATGGGCATCCTTATAAAAGTCCTTATAAAAGTCAGCCAGGTCTTCTTTAGTCATAGGCTTCTTCATCTGATCCACTGCAAAAGGAATGGTCACAGCCAAACCTCTTTCAAAATTAGCCACGATAGGAGCAAACAAAGGCTTTTTCTTCAAACCGCTTCTCACCATAATCTCGGGTATATGCTTGTGGTTCATAGACAGGGCATACTGCCTTGGTGCCTTATAGGCGATGGCATCTGTTGTTTTGTAAGTTTCGATCATCTGCTTGCCGCCACCTGAATAGCCTGTCAGGGAAAAGATGGTTAACTGAAGGTCATCCTCTAATATACGGCCTTGGATCAGAGGATATAAGGCTGCTATACTTGCAGTAGCATGACAGCCAGGGTTAGACAGGCGCTTGGCTCCTTGAACTGCCTTCAGGTGACCTTTGCTTAATTCTGCAAACCCATAGGTCCAATCTTCATGAGTCCTATGGGCTGTTGATGCATCAATAATCTTAGTTTCAGGATTGGCAACAAGCTGGGCTGCTTCTTTTGCTGCATCGTCAGGTAAACAAAGGAATACGATGTCTGCCTCATTCAGCAGTTGGATCCTCATGTCCTTATTGTGTCGTTCTTCATATGGAATGGTTAATACTTCTACCAAAGGATGTTGTTCCAACCGTTCATTAACCAGCAAACCGGTTGTTCCGTGCTGTCCGTCAACATATACTTTAAACATATCTTCCTCCTAGGTTGCATAGTCGAGCAGTAAATCGATAGATTTACGACCAGACTAGGTCGCATAGCCGAGCAGTAAATCAATTAATTCTTTTCTTTATTCATTATAACATTTCTGACTCATATAATTTTTAATCCTAAACCTTATCAGCAGAATGCATATTTATACTAATTAGTATATAATTATACATATGACTCTTAATCCTGTCAACAAGATTTAAATCTGTGTTATAATAGTACAGCATAGAGTCACTTGTCAGCTAATTGCTTAAGAACAAATGCTTAGCTAACACTAACAGAAAGGTCATACTTATGGAAGCATTATCAATATTAATCAAACCCTCCTCAGCCAACTGTAATCTGGGATGCAAATATTGTTTCTACTATGATGTTGCAGCAAACCGGGAACATAAGAGCTTTGGATTTATGAATACAGACACTTCCAGCGAACTGGTCAAAAAAGCCTTGGAAATTGCTACAAAGCAGGTCACCTTTGCCTTCCAGGGTGGTGAGCCCACTGTCATTGGCTTGGACTACTTTAAAACTTTTGTCAGTCTGGTCGACAGGTATAAGACTACTCAGCAAGTAAATTTTGCTATACAGACAAACGGTACTCTTTTGACCGATGAATTTTGTCAGTTCTTCCACGACAATCATTTTCTTGTTGGTCTATCCATGGATGGCCCAAAAGATATTCATGACACCAACCGTCTGGACCAAAGAAGAAAAGGTACTTTCAAAGATGTGGATCGGGCTGCCAAACTCCTAACCAAACACAAGGTTGAATTTAATATACTGACTGTGGTGACCAAGGTTACCGTCCGCCATATCCATAAGATTTATAGCTACTTCAAAAGCCAAAACTATCGATACCTCCAGTTCATTCCCTGTATTAATGATTTCAATGAACCGGTTTTGAAGCCTTATAACATTACACCTCAAGAATATGGTCACTTTTTAGTAGAACTCTTTGAACTTTGGTATAAAGACCTTATGAGCGGGTATAATGTCAGTATTCGAATGTTTGACAACTATGTCCAAATGCTCCTTGGCCTTCCCCCCGAAAGCTGTGATATGAACGGTTTTTGTTCTGTCAATCCGGTCATTGAGGCTGATGGTTCTGTCTACCCTTGTGACTTCTACGTTCTGGACTCCTGGAAACTGGGTAATATTAACGAAGCTACTTTTGAAGGCCTTATGGCAACTGGGAAGGCAGACCAGTTTTTAAGTACCGGTCATCACTTTGATGAAAAATGCAGGACCTGTCCTTATTCAGGGCTTTGCAGATCCGGCTGCCGGCGTCACAAAGAAATGTATCTGGATGAACACGGCCTATCTGCAGGTGAATCCTATGCCAATTATTTCTGTGACTCCTATATTTATTTCTTTGATCATTGCTATAAAAAGATTGAACACCTGGCCAGAATGATTGGCCAATCCAGAAGATAAACATATAAAGTGCATTTAAAGAGGCTGAACCCTAATGACTAATTAGTGTTCAGCCTCTTGTGGAATTAGAACAAGTGATTAATTCTGGTATCGGTTTTTGAGAGGAATCTTGTCTTCCCTCTCTTCTTTAAGGCTCTCACGAAGAGTCTTCCGTTCTTTTCCACCTTCAAGAAGTGAATACATGATGGGAATAATCACCAGGGTCATCAAGGTTGTCACTAAAAGACCAAAGATAAGAGCATATCCAAACTGTGCATAGTAGGTGTTCTTGAATGATAAGGGCAGGATACCTCCAATGGTTGTCATAGTCGTAGCAAGAACCGGATTGAACCTTGTCTTAACTGCTTGGCCAATGGCTTCAAAGAAAGCCATTCCCTGACTTCTCAAGTAGTTCATATAATCGATTAAGACGATTGCGTCATTAACAGCTATACCAACCAAGGAAACCAAAGCCATAAAAGCGTAGAAGCCAAATTCATTTCCTGTAAAATACAATCCATATAGAACTCCGATTAAGGCCATTGGTATGGTCATGAGAATTGCTAAAGGTTGTTTTATTGAACCAAATTGAATGGTTAGAATAATAAATACAAGGAAAATGGCAATGATCATACTTCTAAAAAGATTTCCAAAGCTTTCATTGATACCTGCTGCTTCACCATCATAATCAACCCGTATATCATCAGGAATACTCATGGATGCCACCGAAGCTTTAAATGCCTCCAGGCTTTCACCTGCATTATATCCCTGTTCAAGGTCAGCCGTTAGGGTAATGACCCGTTCGCCGTCTTCTCTGTTAACTCCGGAAACACCAACCCTTTCATTAATAGTGATAAACTCCTGGGCATCTACAGTCTGACCAAATGGTATGGTCAACTGTAAACTGGATAAATCTGTTACGGATCTATCTTGAAGGGAAACCCGAACATCAATAAGTTCCCCATTATTGTTAAGTGTGGTTGCCACTTGACCTGAAATCAGTTTGTTAAGCTCCATAGCTATGTAGCCGGTGGAAAGACCATACTCCTTGGCTTTATCCTCATCAATGTCATAAAGAAGCTGGGTGGCCCCTTCTGTCATTGAATTTTCAATATTAAAAGTACCATCAAGCTGGGACAGGGCCAACTCATAGTCACTTGCCAGGGCCTTGGTAGTTTCAATATCATCACCAATGATTTTGATTTCGATAGGTTTACCTACCGGTGGGCCACCTGCACCTTGAGCCTCAAAGGTTATCTCTGCATTTTCAATGGTCGCAAGCTGTTGGCGAATAATTTCTACACTTTCAAATCCATCAAAATCAGGATTGAGGTCTAGGGTGATGACGCCTGTATTGGCTTCATTACCTCCAACGGTTGTATTAAACTGCTTAACGACCGCTTGTTCCATAAGGATTGCTTCAATGTCACTGATGATTTCACCGGTTTGATCAAGGCCTGTTCCCGCTTGTGTCACAATATCAAGGGCTACACTTCTTGGTTCAGGCTCAGGGAAGAAGGCAATCTTCAGGGACCCGTTAGCAATAAGCATAGATGAAGAACCTAAAATACCGACAGCTATAAGAAGGACAAAGGTCATTTTTACTCTGGACTTGGTCAGGTCTGTCATAAAAGTCTGATAGCCTTCCAGTATCCTGCTTTCACCTCGTGATTCTTTTTTATAAAATATAGAATCTTTTCCTGTAAAGAACTCCTTAATAAAAATTGCTGTTAAGAAAAATACAGTCCCAATAATCGGAATTCCAATCCAAACGTCCTGGCCATAAAAGGCAAATACACTTAGGGCTCCAACCAGGATGAGTTTCATTATTTTTCCTGTAATCAAAAGACCTTTACCAATTTTCTTGTCACTTGTAAAGGTTTTGAAAACAAAATGGTAAACACTTGGAGTAATGGAAACTGCCAAAATCAAAGAAGTAACCAAGGTAATAATAATTGTTCTTGGTATGGTATTAATAAAGGCCCCAATAATTCCAGGCAATATAGCCAATGGGAAGAAGGCAGCAACAGTTGTTAAAGTTGCAGAAGCAATCGGGTATCCCACTTGATTGGTCCCAAATACAGCCGCTTCCTTAACGCTAAGCCCTTTGCCTTTTAATCGGTCCATATTTTCCATAACGATAATAGTATTATCAACCAATAAGCCAAGGGCAACAATAAGTCCTAAAATGGCAAATGTATTTAATGTAATACCTACAAAACTAAGAACTCCTAAGGTTCCAAGAAGCGTAAGCGGAATGGTTATCGATACGATTAAGGATTCTCTAAAACCTATAAATAGGAAGAGAACCAAAATAACGACAAATAAACCGGATAGGGCATTGGACTGAATGGAACTTAAGTCATCCTCAACCTGAACTGCTGTATCCCTGGAAATAACCACGCTGATATCTGCCGGCATCAAGCTGCCTACGGCTCCTTCTACTGTCGATTTGACACTGTCACTGGTACCAATAACATCGCTTCTATTCTGACGAATGACAGATAGGAAAATAGAGTTGCCAAGTCCTGACTCCTGGGTAAAAGAACGGTTGAATTCACTGACTTCCTTATTACCGTCAACGACTTCACCTAGCTCACTAAGTCTATATGCTTCTCCCAATCCATTGATGATTACTGTATCTCCAATATCTTCAATTGAAGTAAAGGATTCATCGATTCGAATGGAGTAATTTTCGTTACCGATTTGAACATCACCTAATGGGAAATTAACATTATCCCCCTGAAGTGTCAAAACCACGTCATTAGGAGTTAGGCCTGCTTGGCTTAACTTATCCGAATCCAAAGCCACTTGGTATTCTCTCTGGCTTCCACCAAATATTAAGACGTTTTCCACACCAGGAATACGTGACAGTTCATTCTTAACAAGTTCTGCATATTCAGTGAGTTCATAAAGGTTATAATCTCCAGCCAAACTTAAACTGATTAAAGGTATTTCAGAAGTTTTAAAGGTAGAAGTCACCGGAGTCAGAGCATTAGCTGGAAGCCTTACATCTCCGATAGCACCATCCAGTTCCACCTTCTTCTGATCTATATCAACACTTTCATCAAAAGAAACAGTAATAAAAGAAAATCCATAGTTAGACGATGAAACAACATCGGTCACATCATCCAAACCACTAAGTCTAGCCTCAATAGGCTCCGTCACCAAAAGCTCAACATCTACAGGATTAGCTCCAGGATAAACAGTCTGTACCGTCAAAGTAGGAAACACAATCTCCGGTAAAGATTCCTTAGGTAAAAACACCAAACTAACAATACCCAATAACGTAATCATACCAATCAACAAAACCGTCAACTCAAACCGGTCAACAAACAACTGAGCTATCCGCCCAATCACATTCTTCTTCATCAAAGTCTCTTTATTATTCATCCAATCACCTTTTCATTCTAATCACACAATATTAATTCCAATTCCACAATTATTATCAATCCACAAATGATAATAATTATCATCCGATACATAACATTATGTGATATTATTAATGATTTGTCAAGACCTTTAGGCCAATTTTACCACATTTATTTATAATTATAATCACACTTTGTGTTACGCCACCCCATTCCCAACCCAAACGCCGCCCAAAGGGCAAGTGCCCCACACCTCCAACCAAGCGTCGCCCAATGGGCCAGCGCCCGTCCCCAACCCCAAGTGCCGCTCGCAGAGCCAACGCCCCCAACCACCAACCAAGCGCCGCCCAATGGGCCAGCGCCCGTCTCCCACAACTTCCCCCTCATCGCGTACCCCAAACACCGAAAAAAGAGAGGAGGATTAACGCTGGCTATAACCACGCCGGGTAAGGATGGGTCTTACCTGGGCCTTACAACACTGGTGGCACCGGGATTTTCCTTCTAAATTCCATTTAGTAGGAAAGTCCCGGTGCCATCTGGGTTGTACCGACCGGGAAAGACCCGTCCTTACCCGGCGTCCCCCCTATACCCACTCCTACGTTAATCCTCCTCAACTTTTTGACTCTTGACATTCACACTATGTTATACTCTATCATATAGGTATACAAGGAGGATGACATGGACAAGAAGACTTACCGCATAGGGGATTTCGCAGAACTTTCCGGCATATCCAAACGTATGCTCCGTCACTATGACAAGCTGGACCTGATCAAGCCGGCCTCACTGGACGAAGACAACGGATACAGATACTATAAGGCATCACAGGCAGATGAGGTCAAAAAAATAAGACATTTACAAGACTTCGGATTCTCCTTAAAGGAAATCCAAAATCTTCTGTCTTTACCACTAGCCGTTGATGCATTTATGGATATCTTAAAAGACAAAGAAGCCCACCTAAGACTGGAAGCTGATACAGCCAACCGTCAACTCCTTAAGCTGCAGCATTTTATTACTTATGTTGAGAGGAATCCAGGACAGATTAATTATGTCTCTGATGATACTTTTAACATCATCAGCGATGACCAAGGACAACCGAATCAGGTTTCCGAGAAAAGGAGTATACCTATGATCAGTCAAGAAAAAAGACAAGAACTTTATAAAGTTCAGAACACCCTAGGTTTCAGTGAATTTATCGATGCTTCCATAGCCAAGCATCCCAACAACTTAAAGACTATGATTACCCTGGATATAGACAGATTTGCATCTATTAACGATAAGTATGGCTTTGACGCTGGTGATGAGGTCATATACCAGACCTTTATCATATTTAAAGACAGCTTTCAGGTCTTGTTAACAAAACCTGAAAGCCGGATTGTCCGCATTGGCGGTGATGAATTTGGCGTCTATCTCATTGATGCATCAAAAAAAGCCGTTGAAGCTGCCTGCCAGAGAACTCTAGATAAAATCCATAATTATGATTTTTCAAGTCATGGAGTCAAGGAATCGGTTTCGGCCTCTATAGGAATCATAAACACCTATGAGATTCAACATTCGAGAGAGCTTTATCACCAATCAACAAAAGCCCTTCTAGATGCTAAACGAAAAGGCAAGAACACCTATATTCTTCATGAATTAAGTTAGGTCACAAGACTAGCGATAATACTTAACCTGTATACGACCTGTTGGATAACTTTCAGCATATTCCAACAGGTAATTTTTAAAGCCCGGGTCACCGTTAAAGAGCTTTTTACCATGACCTAGAACCACTGGAAAAATATCCAAAAGGATTTCATCGATTAAATCGGCCTCCATCATCATTCCATTAATGATACTGCCACCAACTAACCATATATTTCCATCTTCTTTTTTTAGTCGTCTTGTAAACTCCAGAATATCACCATTCATAAATTCTACATATGGATTATCCAGGATTTCTCCTTTGGTGAAGACATATGTTTTTTTGTCTGCATATGGATTCGGTATTCCCTTGTCAACCACATATCGATAGGTCCCGTTGCCCATGATCACCTTATCTATGGTGTCATAAAACTGTTCATAGGTCAGACTGTGTTCCACATCCGCATGCTTATCTATGCTTAAATCGTACTGCATTAACCAATCCAGGTTATCATCTGCTTTAGCTATGAAACCGTCCAGGCTCATCGCGCTATATAAGATTAACTTTCCCATATCTACCTCTTTCATCTTACATCATTAAAATCAAGAAGAGTGTCTTCGTCACTCTCGCCGGTGGCGAGAAATTCTCCTTAGCGCATCATGTTGGTTTCTGAACATGATGCTAAATTCAGAGTAATCTCTTATAACAATATATAATATGATACATGAAGATTTGTCATATCACAATATATCAAGACTTATATGGACTTATTCCCTATTATCTTCCATAAACAAATACTCAACCTCTGGATATATCCTACCAATCGTATTATAATAGAAGGTAATATTTCTTTTGCAACCGATAGTCATCTAAAACTAAGCTTTAGCTGGGAAAGGAGGCATTCATGAAGCGTTCAGGCATTTTAAATATATTGATTGTCGTCATTTTATCTCTTCAGCTGATATCAGGCACTTTGATTATTATTTTTCTCTACAACGAAAATTATCACTATATTTTATCCTTAAGTGTCTACTTCTTCGCTACTTTCCTTATTATAGCCCTCTTCGGTATCGGTTTCATTGTCTTCTTTCCCACATTTCAGAAGACCAACCGGGTTTCGAGGCTTAATAATATTATTTATGACTTGCTCCAACAGTCCGTTTATATCAAAAGTCAACAGGACTTTTTTCATAGAATACTGGAAAGTGCTTTAATGTGTATTGACCAAGCCAGTAAGGGAACCATTATGCTTATGGATCCCTCCTCAAAAAAATTGTCTTTTGTTGCCTCCATTGGATATGATATGAAGATACTGAGCAAGACCTTCCTTGAACTGGAACAGACCTACCTATATAGGGAATCCAAGGGGTCTATCAGCAAAACTGTTAAAATTCATAACCCTTTTGAGTATGACAGAAAAAACATACGAGCCAAAAATATTGATATTATCCTGGAAGCTGGCTCCTACGATGTGAAGACTACCTTAAGTACTCCTATTTATTTTGAAGGAAAGCTTTATGGAATGATGAATATCGACAGTAAAAAGGTTGCAGCCTATGATGCCTATGACATAGAGATCATCGAGCTCTTTGCGGCAGAAATTGTTAATGTCCTGAACTTGTTTAACTCTATGGAAGCCAATGAATACCATATGAATTATGACCACATGACAAGGCTTCCCAATCGTAAACATATTAAAGAAATCATCAAAGACATCCATGATTATGCCTCAAGCCAAAAGAAAGTCTACTCACTAGTTGCAATCGACCTGGATGACTTAAAAGAGACCAATAATAAATACGGAGACCACATCGGTGATGAGCTTCTCAAATCTTTTGCATCAGGTTTTAAACAATTCCTACCTGAAGAGGGATCTATTGGAAGATACGGCGATGATACATTTCTTGTCATTCTCCCTTCATATGGACTAGATGAAACAGAACGTTTAATGCTTACCGTCCAGGAACAATTTGCCCAGTCACCAATCGTATATCTTAACGAAAGTATTCCTATTAGTTTTTCCTATGGTATAGCCTGCTATGGTATTGACGGAACTGATCTTCAGGAACTGCTTCGAATTGCCGATCAGATTATGGAAGACAACAAAGTCTACTATCATAAAGAAAAAGAACAACAAAGTGTATAAAAGGCGCTTCCGGATTATAAGTCCAGCAGCGCCTTTAATTCATCTACTTCATAAAAATAATAATCAGCTTTTTCAAGCATATATTCTCTAGCCGAGTCAATGAAATGTGACCAGCCTGCACAGGCAAACTCTACGCCTGCAGCAATGGACATATCCAAGCCTGGTTTAAGGTCATCAACCATAAGAAGATCCTTTGGTTGAAGATGGAAAGCTTCCATGATCTCCAGTAATGGATAAGGATGAGGCTTTCGTTTATCTTCATCTTCATCCCATCCAAAAACCATATCCGGTTCAAATCCAAAGTGTTCCATATAGTCTCGAATAATTCTGTCTACTTCCGAATGGGAAACCACACATATAATACCACCTGCAGCCTTGAACTTCTTGATAATCTCTTCAAAACCATCGTATAAAGGTGGAATCATTTTCTCAGTGTGACCACGCCAAACATCCCGCTGAACCTTTAATTCCTCACTGTCATAGGCCAGCTCGTCTACACATAAACTGTGAAAGCCAGGTTCAAAACAATAACCCAGAAATTCTTCCAAAGAAAAGGGTTCTCTTTCTGGACGCAGCTTGGCCATGGATTCAATAAAAGATGGGTAATGTATGGTAGGTGTCGAACGAACGACTGTATCATCATGGTCTAAGACCAGACACTTATATTTCATTTAAATAAATCCTCCAATTTTTGTTACTGGCAAGGGGCTAATATGAGTCAGGAGGGTCTCAAGATCTCCTGGCAAGAGTCCACCAAGGATACAGGTCCCAGGTCCTGCTGACTTTTTCATATCTATCGGGTGATCGGTTTCTACAAATGCTAGACCATGTCTTGATGCCAAAACCTCACATTCGTAGGCGATGCCTTTAGAGCCTACAGGAATCATATCATGGATAATCTCAACATCCTTTATTAAGACCACATCTGATGCCTTAACACATTCATGTAAACCTTTTTTTATCTCATCCTTTAGGAACTCTTCCCCTACCTTGGGATAACCGATAAGAACCATAATATGGTCTTTGGTCAGTTTTTTTGCCTCATGTCTCGATTTGCTGATCCGGCCAAGTACCGTAACACCTATGCCTGTCATACTTGATTCAACATTTTCTTCTGTTGAACCTGTTAAAAGATCTCTATCAATGCCAAGACTTTCCATCAACTGCTTTATTCCCTTGATGATTCGTTGGCCTGTTGGTTCCATTTCAACACTTAGGGTATCAACAATACTGATGACTTCACCTCTGGCACAGAGAATTTCCATCAGAGGTACAAGACCACAGTAATAGCCACTGGTTTCAGGGTCAACATTTATGGTGTCTCCAGGCTTATTTCCGATACCGCCGGCACTGTCACAGGCAATAATCAGGTAGTCGTCACCATTTTCAATCAGTTGCAAATCTCCATATCTAATCATGAAAAGCTCCCTATTTAAAGGTATTTCGTTTTATCTTTTACCAGTTCATAAATAACAGAACCCAAGATTACATTAACTGAGGCTCCAATCAATAAAGGAAGAAACATGGCAAGGAACATGCCTTTAGCCCCTTCCATACCCATCGAAAAGCTTAGTATGAGGGCCGTAACACCTAAAGACACAGGACCATTTAAGAATATACCAGTTGCGATACCTGCAATCTTTGTCGTCGTTTTTTTGTTAAGTCTGTAGACCCAGCCAAAGCCATAACAGGCGACAAACATCATAAGTGCAATGGTTATGTGTACCGGCAGAGAAAGATAGAAGCCAGCCATGCCTGATGTAAAGAGATGACCAAGCAAACCTACCAGACCGCCATAAACCGGACCCAAAAATACTGCTGCAAAAAAGGCAGGCAAGGCATCAAGGGCAATAGAATATCCAGTGATTTTAATCATGGCTCCAATAAAGGACATGGCAATGAAGAGCCCCATTAATACTAATGTTCTAATATCTAGTTTTTTCATGTTCTACTCCGTTGTTAAAATTTATTTGCAACAAGCTCTTTCAATCGGTATCCATCCTCTTTCAACTCAAGCTTGATAATGCATCCATTACTAACAGAAAACTTCCAGCTGGTTCCAGGCTCTAACTCCAGTAAATTTTCAGTCAACTCCCGAATAACGCCACCGTGACTGACAATGATGATTTCATCAAATTGTCCTGACCCATGAAGGCTGCCTAAATAGTCGATAAAACGATCCATCCTGGTCATAAAATCTTCATAAGACTCACCACCGGGTATGGCTGTAGTGTCAAAATGATATTGAAAGTTAAAATAAGCATCCGGGTGTTTTTGTTTGGCCTCTTCCGTTGACAGACCCTCAAAAATCCCAAAGTTCATTTCACCGATTTCATCCTTGGTTTCCAAATCAATTCCCAGTTCCTTACTTATTCCCTGGGCCAGTTTAAGGGCACGACCTCTGGGACTGGAAATAATATGATACCTGTCCTTATGTTCCTGGAACTGATTGTTAATACTGTAATTCATTTCCATATACTCTTTGATCCAAAGATACTGATGCTCGCCACGTTCTGTGTACTCAAAATCTTTAACCCCATAAATAATATGGTTTTTGTTGGCAGTTGTCTGTGGATGTCTAATCAATGTAATGTTCATAGCATACCCCTTCCTCTGCAATCTAATTTAATGAGTTACCCTACGCGTACTTCATAATGATTAAGCCAGACTTCCTTGCATACTTGATAATCCCGGAAGGACATCTAACCTTGAAACAAGACAGCGGCTGAAATTAAAAAAATGATTTGTGAGCATTCAATCATCATACCGATAACATCTCCGGTAATTCCTCCCAGAAGCTTGTGTATACGATAATTGATCACTTGAGAAATTAATATTGTGATGACCACACCTATGGTCATGTATATATGAAAAAAAGAACTTACAACACATAATAGCACACTAAGACTTATGGATACAAGAGGAGAAAACCGGTCGATCAAAACTTTTCCGAATCCATCGGGTTTGGCATAGGAAGAAAAACCGGCTGTAATCAAACCAATGGTCCGACTGATAAATGGTGTAAGTCCAATGATAATCATTCGAAGATCAATGCCATACAAGCTTCCATCCAATCTCACTACTTCCAAAAGGCCCAGGTAAAGGCCCATAAAAGCCAAGATAAGTCCGATGACTCCGAAAGCACCTACCCTGGAGTCTTCCATAATGACCAGCATTTTTTCTCTGTCCCTGGCCGAAAAAATCGAGTCAAAAACATCCGAAACGCCGTCCATATGTAAACCGCCAACCAAAAGCAGGTATAGGATAATGATAAAGAAAGCCAATAAGGTTTCTGGAACATAGTCCTCTATAAGAAAGGGTAGATTTAAGACAAAGCCCAACAAGAGTCCGATAATGGGAAAAAACTTATAGCCTGCTGCAAAGTCTTCATCTCGAATCTCAAATCGTATAGGCAGGGGAATCCTGGTGACAAAGGTTACCATCAAAACCCATGAACGATATAGTTTTTTCATCTAGTCCTCCTCTAAAGCCTCATTAAGTCCATCCATAATCTTTGGAATCTCTCCTAATACCCATTGTTTCTGTCCATCGAAACTTCCATCTATGTCCCTATAAAAAGTCTCTACATACATAATCATAAATACATAAAGGCGATAACACATAATCCTGACCTTCATAGGTCGGTCATAGGTCACCTTTACATCTGCATTTTCATTATATATATCCCAAAAATAATCACTGTTTTCCAAATCAATATAACCACCTGCCTGGGAAATATCCGCTGCAGGATCACCATAAAAGCCCCGTTCAAAATCAATAAGACCTTCTATGGTCATGTCCGCATGTCCCTTCAAAAAAATATTACCGTCCCACAAATCATAATGGACCAGGCAGGGCTCAGAAACAGCATCAAAAGCAAACTTGGACTTTTCAAGAAGCCCCTTCATTCTCTCCAGATCAAAAGGCAGGTCTTGACCCACACGCTTGGCATCTTCAAACAGGACATCCATCATCAGCCTGAAGCATTCATAATAGGATTTATCCTGACACCGGTCTTTCATGGAAATATAACCAAAACTTTGGCCCTTGATCCGGTGTATACGGCCAAGATATGCGGCCAGCTGTTCATAGATTTCCCGTCTCATAGCGGGTGAAATATCTTTTACATAGGTTGCCGGAATTCCTTCAAGCTTAGACATAAAGTAATAGGGACTTGCAAAGATATCCAGATCAAAATCCTCAAATAATATGCTGGGAACAGGTATGTCTGCATCTTCATGACAGAGTTTATAAAAAGTGACCTCTGCTGCCATAATATCTTTTTCATAGGTTAAAATATCGACGTCACCGGGAGGGGCCACTTTAAGAACCATTTCCCTTCCGTCTGTAAGTTCTACCAAATATGAAATATTGTAAAATCCATCATTAAGCTCTTTATAAGCCTTCAGGTCTAATCCAAAACCCTTAAGACACATGGCCCTGATATCAGCTTCACTGACTCTGGCCTTCGTTAGACTCTCCATTTAGTAACCTCTCATCTTCTATATAATGTATGACCACTCTTTCCAGCACCAGCCTGGAAATCACATACCCTCCCGGTCCCATGGCGATGATCATGAGTGAAGGATGGACATAAACAGTCAACCATGCCACACCCAAGACTACACTGACAATAACTAGGGTAGTTGCAAGATGTTTATGTCCATACAAAAGAGACTTACTTATAATCTCTCCTAAAGACATATGAAACTTGGCCAAGAGAACAAAGCAATAGGACACAATAATGGTTAATTCAATAATGGCAAAATATAAGGCAACCAGAACCATCCTTCTATCGCTGCCGTAATACATGATCCAACCCACCAAACCATATCCTACTATAATTATGACACCAAGTGCCACAGCTTTCAAAAGGTTTTCTTTAAAACTTGAAAAATAATTTTTGATTAGGTAGCCCCGGTCGTGAACAACCACCTTGTCAATGGCATAAAAAAAGGCTGTCAAAGCCGGTCCTAAAAGTAATGTAGCTGAAAAGAGGCTGATGACAAGGGTCAATAGTGAAAGTATAAGAAAGTCGAAGACCTTTGCTCCAATCCGACCAAACCAGCTATCCATATGAAAAAAGTTCATGGTAACCTCCAAGAAAAAATTTAAACCATACATAATATGGCCAAGTATAGTCCTATTATATATGGTTTAGTCTTGGATTGAAATGGATTATTCGATAGTGATTGGAAAGATACGGACTTTTCGGGTTATTTTACAATTCTTTTCTCATTATATAAAACATGTCATTTTCCCAGGCAAACTCAAAGCCGGCATTATCATATAATCTTCTAGGTCCATAATAATTGTCTGCATCTGTCTTGGCTCCCTTTTTTGTTGAAGCTTCTATCCATTTATAGCCTGCTTCCTTGTAATAATCCATGGCAGCAGCAAGTAATTCTTTTGCTATTCCCTGTCTTCTTCTTTTATGATCCACAACAAAGCATGCAGCAGCCACTGTGTCCGTCTTATCCTCATCCTTATAGAAGTTATCCATAATCCTTGGATAGTTGGTAATCATATCACAGTTAAGCCAACCAACCGGTATGTCACCATCAAAGGCTAGGAAGCCATTAAGTTTCCCCTCACGGATAAGGACCTGACAATACTCTCTGGTATCCACATCATTATCATCCGATAGATAATAATGACAGCAGTAACACAGGGACCAATCAGGGTTGTCACAAAAAGCAATGTTGTCAAAAAAATCCAGATACTCGGGTATTAAGCTTTCATTTAAGCGCTTGATTTCAAAACTCATTGATTACCTCCTTGGATGGGCTTGTGAGCGGGGTCTTTATTTCACCTTAGCAAAAGATTTGTTTTATTTCAATATGTATTTTCTTGGGGGGGGTGGGGGGTGGTGTCTAGGCATAGGCGGGCGGAGGTGCTTGCACATATGGCAGTTTATGCCTAGACACCGCGAGCATAGGCGGACAGAGGCCCAAGGGAGTGCTCGTAGGCCCTTGGGCCTCCGTCCGCCTATGCCATCAAGGCTGAGCATTGGACCCCGGCTCGCTGCCGGCTGCTCGCCTCTTAATTTCGCGCACCTCCTGCTTCGCAGTCGGTCGTATCACTCGTCGAATGTCAGAGGAAAAGGAGGCCCAAGGGCGTGCGAGCACTCCCTTGGGCCTCCTTTTCCTCTGACGCTCTCCTCATTTTTACGTAAAAAAATTCCTACCGGAATCGGTAGGACTAAGCTAATATCTATATAATAAAAGGGGGGATAGTTATTACATTTATTATGATAGCAAACAAATGTTTCGAAAGTGTTAACAACCTTTTACAAATGTATTTAATTTTGATAAAACTCTGGTTATATTCATTAGATTTTGATTAAAATTCATTATTTGCACATAGCACGTTCATATATTGTGTAATTTTCAGAATATTCTTTTTATTGTTTCATGATATAATAGGATTATTCATCATTTAAAGGAGTTCTTATGTTAAAAAAAATCAACACTTTTTATCTGCATTTACCTTTGTCCAGAAAGATTATGTTGACCTTAATTCCTTTAAGTCTCATTCCCCTGATTCTGGTCGCCATGATTATACAGGCCACAACTGAAAACCTTATTGTTAACCGGACTTTGGCAGGAGCCAAGGATAATTCCTACTTGATTATTAACCAGGTCGAGTCTATTTTTGCGTCGGGAGAAGACTGTGGTAATCTCCTTACCATAAATCTTAACAAGATCTACGATAACCTTCAAGGGGTTAGTCAGCAAACCAGAGATTTGGAACTGACCAAGACTCTGAATAATGAACTTAGTTTCGCTTTATTGACCTACCCTTATATAACCTCCATCGCTTATTACTCAGTAGAAGGCAATCTTTATACTTCTACCTATCGCTTAACCGATGAGGAGGCCAAGTTTTGGTCCAGTGACCTTTATACTTCACTGGAAGCAACCACTGGGCCAAATTTTTGGTTTCCCCTTATGTATAGAGACTACCTTGTCCTGGATCAGAATACGGCCAACCTGTCTATGGGCAAGAAAATTGTCAATATCGCGGATGGTTCCACCTTGGGTTATCTGATTATCAACATAGAAGAAGATGCCTTTCAGAGGATTTTAGCCAAGCAGGACTATAACTATTGGATCATAAATGATGATAATAAAATTATTTCAACCAATGACAATCAACCGGTTCTTGAGCCAATGAACAATGCCATTTTTGATCAGTCCTTTTTAAGTAACACGGATTATATTGGGCTCCGTTCCCTTAACAATATCTCTTATGTTACCACGATGCTGCCCTTTAACACCAGCCACTGGCGACTGGTCGGCCAGGTTCCTTATGATGAATTGACCCAGGACCTTCAACAGAACAGCCTTTACCTTTTAGTGATGATTGTTTTGGTTATTATCCTTGGAACACTATTTTCCTTCTTTTTCTCCTTAACTCTGACCAAGCCCATCAAGCGGCTTAACGACGGTATGCACCGGGTCAGTCAAGGGGATTTTTCGTCGCCCCTTACTACTGCCTCCTCTGATGAAATCGGCCAGATGACCGAAAGCTTTAACCATATGACCGATAGAATTCAGGATCTACTACAAACCGTTGAAGCAGAACAGCAGCAAAAAAGAGAATATGAAATGGCCTTGATCCAGGAACAGATTAAGCCCCACTTTCTATACAATTGCCTTGATGTCATCTATACCTTAAACCTTATGGGAAGGCAAAAAGATGCTGCTAAGGCAACCAAGGCTTTAGCTGATTTTTACCGGGTTTCCCTGTCAAAGGGTGCTGATATCATTAGCCTTGATGAGGAATTTAAAAACGTAGCTGATTACCTGTCCCTCCAACAGATCAGGTACTCCGATGTTTTTGATTATACCATTGATCTTCCAGAAAACTTAAAGACCCAAAAAATTATAAAACTTACCCTTCAACCTATCGTAGAAAATGCCATCTATCATGGCCTAAAGGCCCAAGATGACTTTGGACATCTGTCTATAAAAGCTTATGCAGAAGGTCAAGACCTTTATATCGAGATTGTGGATAACGGTCTTGGTATGGATAAAGCAAAAATTCCAGGACTTCTGGAACCAAAAGAGAATCGCCAGCATTATGGATTATATAATGTGTTTCACCGAATCCAATTGACCTTTGGGACTGGCTATGGCATGACTCTGGAATCACAACCCGGAAAAGGTACCAAGGTTAGGGTTCATATTCCATACATAGACAAATCCATTGAGACGACTACAGGAAAGGAGACCGGTAATGATTAACCTAATGATCGTAGATGATGAACCCCTCTTTAGGGATTTTCTTGTGAATTTTATTCCTTGGGAAGAGTATGGTTTTAACCTTGTCGCCCAAGCCAAGAACGGTGTCGAAGCCCTTGAACTGGCAGATTTTCACCAACCGGATGTCGTTCTGACTGACATTAACATGCCTAAAATGGACGGCATTGAGTTTGCTACTGAACTCCTGAAACTGGCTCCTGAAACTTCTGTCGTTTTTATTACCGGCCATAATGAATTTGAATACGCTAGAAAGGCTATTCGTCTTGGCGTCAGTGATTATATTCTTAAACCCTTCGAAAAAGAAGAGCTGGTACTGACCCTATTAAAAATCAAGGATAATATACATGAAGCAGGTACGGATTCACTTATGAATGATACAGACCTTTATGACTTTATCATGCCCCTGCTTACCTCAGATATACTAAGCAGGGACACCAAGCTTATCAACCAGGCCAAAAACCTGGGTTTTACTGATGATTGTTTTTATGGTTTGGCCTGCTTGGATATTGACCATTTAGACCATCGGTATACAAACCAGGAAGAAAAAATGCTGTGGCGGTTTTCCGTTATGAATATTTTTAAGGAACTGGTAGAAGATGATCATTCCATTGACAGTGACCGGGTCCACATCTTCTATGATTATGAAGGCAACATAACCTGCCTCTATATCTCAGATGAGGAAGGTCATACTTTTGACGGCCTTTTTTCCTCTGTTATGGAACAACTGGTATCTTCTGTCAGCAAATATCTGGACTTTACAGTAACCATTGGTATCTCAACCATCCATAAGGGTTTGTCCGGGATTGGACTTGCCTATGACGAAGCCTTAAGTGCCCTCCACCACAAGTTCATTGACTTCAATAAGAGAATCATCTACTTTCATGATGTTCCTAAGGAGAACAGGGATTTTTCCTGGTACAATGCCAGTGTTAACGAAAACATCCTATCTGCCCTTCGAAGTCGTGACAAGGATAAACTGATCCAAGACCTGTCCACCCTCTATATAAATATGAAAAACCATCATATTTCCTTTGAGTTTGCCAAAATTATCCGTCAGGGTCTTATCAGTCTCTTACTTAGTCATATCACCCAGTCCGGCAAGTCCATGGAATTGATATTCGGTTCTGAACTGACTCCTCTTGAGGCAGTTGAAAAGGCAGACACTATCTTTTTACAACAGGAACTGATGGAAGACCTTTATTTAAAAACTATCGATTATTTTCTTGAAAACACCTCCAGCCGGTCCAGTCAGATAGCACTGACAGGTAAGAGTTTTATTGATGACAATTATACAAATTCAGGCCTTACTGTCCAGGACATCGCCTCTGCCCAGTTTATCAATCAGACCTACCTGCGGTCCATGTTCAAAAAAGAATATGGTATGACTGTCAGTGATTACCTAACTAAAACACGTATGGAAAATGCAGCAGATTTACTTAAAAGAAAAACCCACCGTCTGGCTGATATTGCCGAGATGGTAGGTTATAATGATTCATCTTACTTTTCTAAGTGTTTCAAAAAATACTATGGTGTCTCACCAAGTCAATACGAGATCAACCACTAACAAGGTATTCTGACTCTTAAGTGTCACACCTTTCAAAAATAATGAGATGACTGTCAAAATCACCTGCCTGTCTGTCAAAGGTATAGCCAAACCTATTGAGAAAGTCGCTGGTATAAGTACGTTTACCAAGGGTTTCATTATCCATTGGCGGTATGGGGAAGGTGTGGTCCATAGCTTTACCATCATCGAAGTTAATGATCTTCCCTTTATATGAGCCATGAGCCAGATAATGAAGGGGTAAGGTAAAGGATGCTACATGGGGTCGGTTCAGGCCTCTAAAGTAGAATAAATAGTATCTTTTTTTATCCGGTGACTCCGTCATAAAGGCTGTTCCCCTGGAATCTCCAGGTGCAAGTAAACGAAGGAAACGACCAAACTGAATATCCTTACGGATAGACTTGTAAAAGGCAACCTGCCTTTTTACCTGATCTTTTTCATCCTGGCTTAATTGACTCAAATCCAGCTCATAACCAAGATTAGCCATCATAGAGGTTAGGGCCCTGGTCTTTAATGATGTCATTCTACCGACTTGATGATTAGGAGCTACACTGACATGAGCTCCCATGGCAATCGGCGGATAAGCAAAGGAAGTCCCGTACTGGATGGACAAGCGCTCATGAGCATCTGTATCATCTGATGTCCAGGTCTGTGGCATATAATAGAGCATGCCAGGGTCAAAACGACCACCACCACCTGAACAGGATTCAAAGAGAATCTGGGGAAATCTTTCAGTCAGCTTTCCTAGAACCCGGTACAGACCCAGCATATAACGGTGGGTCACCTCTCCCTGCCTGTCAATGGGAAGAATTTCCGAATGAACCTCTGTCATATTCCTGTTCATGTCCCATTTAACATATTCAATAGGATGACTGGCAAGAATATTCCCTACAACTTCTATGATATAGTCCTGAACATCTCTTCTGGAGTAGTCCAGTACCATCTGATTTCGCCCTTGGCTTCGTATATGTCCCTTGGCATGTAAAATCCAGTTGGGGTGGGCCCTGTAAAGGTCACTGTCTGCCGAAATCATTTCCGGCTCAAACCATAGACCAAATTGCATCCCCTTTCCATTGATGTAGTCCGCTGTACCCTTTAGGCCTTCAGGCAATTTATCTTTGTTGACAAACCAGTCTCCAAGTCCGGACCGGTCTGAATTTCTCACGCCAAACCAACCGTCATCCAGAACAAAAAGCTCCAAGCCTGTTTCTGACGCCACATCACATATAGATTTAAGCTTGTCTTCAGTAAACTCAAAATAGGTCGCTTCCCAGTTATTAATAAGAACCGGCCTTTCCTTGTCACGGTGCTCACCTCGCATCAAACGGTTTCGGTAAAGCCTGTGAAAGGCATCACTCATACCATTAAAGCCCTGGTCTGAATATACCATGACTACTTCCGGCGAGGTAAAGGATTCACCCGCCTTAAGCTTCCACGAAAAATCAAAATCCTGTAACCCCATCTGAAACCGGGTAGAATCCATAGAATTCACTTCAACAACAGCTTTAAAAGACCCACTATAGACAAAATTCATGGCATAAACCTGTCCCCCCAGGTCATCTGTTTCCGGTCTCGCCAAAAGGACCAAGGGATTTTGCATATGACTGGATGACCCCCGTCTGGATTCAACCAGGTGACTGGATCTGCCTACTGGTATTCTGGAAAAATCTCTTTCCCTTGACCAGGAACCTGGAAAATGAATCAAATCAAAGTTTCTGTCATTGTAAAAATCCAGACTGGCACTCATTAAGTTCTCAATTTGGCAGGTCTCCTGGCCTTGGTTTCTAATTTCACAGTGGCGGATGATGGCATCATAGTCGGAATGAATGGTATAGTAAAGGTCTAAGAAAAGTCCTGATTTTTGATCTCCTAGGGTAACCTTTAAGGTCTGGACATCATCCCCTTCCTCCGTATAGACATAAGGAAGCCCCTTTAAAGGCTTTTTCTCATCCACAAGTTCCATAGATTTAACTACAAACCTGGTAATGGCAGTCCCGTCATGCAGACGGACGCGTACTGCCGGATGGCCATAATCGCTACGTCCGAAATCCGGGTACTCCCGAGGCAGTGTATCTAAAGAATAGGTAGGATTATCCGGGTTGGGATTAGGATAAAAACTTGCAAAAACATCGACAGGTATGATAGGTGACCATTCAGGAAGTGTCATGCGTTTACCCCAATAGGAGTGAATAAGCTCACCTTCAAAAGTTTCCATTACATATGAAATTCTGTCGTTATATAAGTGTGCACGTTTGTTTTGATGGTCTAACTGGATTGCCATAAGCCCCTCCTGCTTTTTTTATTCGATGAATTATATAATGATGTTGGGGTCAAAAGGTCTAGTTGAATAAAATCTATGCAATATATGGTGTTTGGATCTATCAACCGGATACCATATATTGCATGGATTTTGGTGTAACTTCCTTTTGACCCCAACATCATATTATAGCAAAAGCTATGATATGAGAAAATATCTTTCCTAGCCTTTGACAGCTCCACCGATGGTCATTGCCTTTTCAACCTGGTTGCTGAAAAGGGTATAGACGACGACAGTCGGCAAACTGGCAATAACCATAGTCGCTCCCATAGCCCCCCAATCCGTTGTAAACTGACCTTGGAAGAACAAAAGGCCTAAAGGTAAGGTCTTCATCGTTTCCTTGCTAATGAGAACAAGGGCGATTGGAAACTCATTCCAGGCTTGTAGGAAGGTGAAGATAATCATCGTTGCAATCGCCGGTTTAACCGTTGGTATAATGATGGAAAAGAAAGTTCTAAATATGCCTGCACCATCTATACAGGCTGCCTCCTCCAATTCTTCTGGAAGGGAACGAAAGGACCCATAGAAAACCATAGAAGAAAAAGCAAGGTTAAAAGCTGTATAGGGTAAAATCAAGGACCAATAGGAGTTGGTCAGGTTCAGGTCTCTTACGATAATTGCTAATGGAATCAGGATAGCCTGAACAGGGATGAACATACCGATAGAAACAAAAATTCGGGCTGTTTCACTTAATCGCCAACGCATTCTTGCTGTCGCATAGGAGAACATCAAGGCAACACAAATCGTCAGAGCCACTGTTGCCACTGAAACTATGAGTGAGTTGGCAAAATATTTAGGTACATTGTATTGACTCCAGGCCTCTACATAGTTAGACGTACGTAAGACAGTTGGTGGTCCAAAAGGATTGGTGACAAAAATCTCATCATTATTCTTGAAGGAGTAAAACAGCATCCAAACCAAGGGATATAAGGATAAGGCTGCGTATCCCCATAGGAAGATTCGATACAATAAGGTTCCCGGACTAAATTTCTTTTTCATATGACTCTCCTCCTAATAGGTAATCCGCTCTCTGGCAATGAGCTTGTTAATAAGGATTGTTGCAATCAGACATTCCACAACCAAAATAGCTGCTGCAGTCATACCGTAACCGTATTCCATAGTCATAAAGGCTGAACGGTACATAAGGAAGGTCAGTGTATAGGTTGATGTACCAGGGCCGCCACCGGTCATGATAAACATTTGGGTAAAGGCATTCAGTCCACCGGTAATTGCCATGATGAGACAGAATTTATAGGTCTCAGACAACATAGGTATGGTTATTTTCACATGGGCCATAAAGCCTGATGCGCCGTCAATTTTCGCCGCTTCATAGTAAGTTTTTGGTACAGATTTGATTCCGGCAAGGATCAGTGAAAACTGATAGCCCACATACTGCCAGGCATTAACAAAGGCCATAACATAAATAGCCTTATAACGGTCTTCCAGCCAGTTTTGTCTAAAGTCAAATCCAACCAGTTCAAATAATTTATTCAAAAGACCAAATTCTGCATTAAAGACATTTAGCCATAATTGACATATTACAGTTACCGATAAAACCACCGGTAAAAAATACACGATTCTAAAGAAGTTCTTTCCTTTAATCTTTACATTGGAGGCTGCAAAAGCGAGTACCGATCCAATGGAGATCTGGTACACAGTAATGAATCCTGCGAAAATCAATCCATTTTTAATGGATGTTTTGAAAATGGTATCATCGAACATATCCATATAATTCTGAAATCCAATGAAAATTCCTTGACCTAATCCGTCCCAATCATAAAAGGAACGAAAGAATACTTGAACAACCGGATAGAATACCATAACGGTAAACAGCAAGAGTGCCGGTCCTATAAATACTAAAATTGCCTTTTTATTCCCAAAAAATCTATCCATCCTGCCACGTCTTTCTATAATCTGATCTGCTGATTTGAAAATCCCTGTAATGAGCTTTGGTTTTTTTAAGATAATAAAGGTGGCCAGGACATGCCCAGCCACCTCTTCATTGTTTTCTAGCGATTGGCTTTTTCGATTGCCTTATCCATTTCTTCCATAAATTCTGCTGCAGTATAACCTTTCGTTAATAAGAACTGTGATTGTTCTTCTACTGCAACTTTAAAGGTAGGGTTTTGAAGTCCCCATGCAAAAGCTGAAGTTGATGTAATGTTTCCAAGTTCTGCTGAAAGTTTTTGCATCATTGGAGGCCAGCTGGCTTCTACTTCTGGGCTTGTTTCAACTTGAACAGCAAGAAGTGGATTGTTTCTTAAGTTGTACTTGGCTTCACAATATTTTTCTGAAATGAATGCTGCAACTTCTGCAGCCAGTTCTACGTGATCTGAGTATGGAGATACTGCGTATCCACCTGGTGCTCCACCACCGGACAAGGCTCTGGCAGCATCAGGATTTTCATTAAGTACCGGGTACCACATCCAGTCAACATCATCACCAAGGGCGTTGGTTGATCCTTCAATTTCCCACTGACCGTTTAGGAACATAGCTGCTTTTCCTTCATAGAATAAGGATGCTGCCTGGTCATAGTTGGTATTGGTAGCTCCATCAGCGATAAGGCCTAAGTTTACCAATTCTTCCAGTTTTTCAGTTGCAAGAGCATAGTCAGCATCAGATGCCATTGCAGCACCTTGATCAAGAGCTACAATACCTGCCGGATTCATACGTGTAGCAAATACATCATAAAGGGCAGTTGTAATCCAACCTTCTTTTGCAAATATAGAAAGTGGAATAATATCATTGGCCTTAAAAGTCTCAACTGCAGCTACCAAATCATCATAAGTTTCAGGTACTGCAACACCATACTCTTCAAAAATCGCTTTGTTGTAGTAGAGAAGAACAAGCTCGTTACCTGCATATGGGAATGCATATGCATGACCGTCTTCATTCCATAATAAGTTTGCTGCACTTGGTACCAGTTTGTCACCAAATCCTGTAGACTCTACATAATCATCAAGAACCAAAATATTACCAGACTCTTTAAATGCATTGATTTGTGATAAACCTACCTGGAAAATATCAGGAAGATTTCCTGTTGCTGCATAGGTTTGTAATTTTTGTCCGTCATCTTGAGCTTGAATATCTAATTCCAAGGTTACGTTTGGATATGCTTTTGCAAGTTCCTCCACTGCGTAATCATAAGGAATCTTTGTATCATCGTCTGAATACTGGGCATAGATGGTTAAGGTAATCTCCTCGTCAGCACCTGTTTCATCTGCTTTTTCTTCTGAATCGCCATCTGTCTTTGTTTCAGATGCACCGTCAGTTGTTGTTTCAGTCTTAGTCTCTTCTGCACTTTCTTCACTTCTGCAAGCAGCCAGTGAAAGTACCATAATAGAAACCAGTAATAATGATAAAAACTTTTTCATGTTTGTACCCCCTAAGGTATTTGATTTAAGCGACCAATCATCGCTCATTGCTACATGGAACATTATAGTAAATTTTTACTTGTCTTAAAATGGAATATTCGCTACAAATTGGTACAATTCGAAATTGACAAAATCGTCAAAGTGTACTATTATTGTTGTATAATGTATATTACTTTAGAAGTTTTGCATAGTAAATATACATTGTACGTCGTCATATCCACTTGGGTTAGGGTTACGTGGATAAGAATTTTACGTACAGGGATTGTAACTAGGGACGTGGTCTTACCACACTGGTTTGGGTTGTTTTTTTATGCCTAAACGGAAGTTAGAGAAGAAGGTTAATTATGGATCTATCAAATCAAATCATCGAAAAATTTAAGTTACTTGGATTTTCAGATAATGAATCCAAGGTCTATGTGGAGCTTCTGAAGCACCCTAATCAAAACGGATCACAGATAGCCAAAGAATTAAATATTACCAGACCTTCCGCCTATCTTGCTTTGGATAAGCTTTATAAAAAAGGCGCTGTTTATCTGGTATCAGGTAATTCCAAGGATTATGTGGCCAAGCAACCAAACGCACTCCTGAAGGAACTGCAAAATCAAGTCAACCATGCTGCCAAAGAGCTGATGGAAGACTTAGAACACCTTAATGAAGAGACCAAGCAAGACATCTACTTCAATATAGAAGGTGAAGAGAATATCGTACAAAAAGCCAAAGAAATGATTAAGTCAGCACGTAAAGAGATTTATATTAATACCAACTATCCTTTAAGTGTTTTTAAAAGAGCCTTGGCTTCCGCTCTCCGTCGGAACGTAAGAGTTATCGTATTCTCCTTCTATCCCATTAATGATGTGGACCTTCCTTTGGAGTTGTATCAGAAGTCTACGGAACGTAATCCTCAACGCAATGATGAGACCCAATCCATCACCATTGTCAGCGATTATGAGACAGCCCTTATTGCAGGCTCTGAAAAGAATGAGAACTTTATCGGAACCTTCAGCCGAAACAGACTTTTTGTTAAAATGATTTCCCAGTATGTACACTTTGACATCTATCTCATGAAGTTCGAAGAAAAGTACAATATCAATTGGGATGAAGTCGATATGTTGGGAACTCTTAAAGAACAGTACGATTTATAATGTCTTTTCATACAAACATAACTTTTATTCCTATAGACTAAATATATATTGTATTATTCAAATAATTCATATATAATATGTAAGTGAGTCTTGTTCAATTTAAACCATAGACTCACCCAAAGACTTATATGCTTATAAGTCCACACATTTGTATTTATACAACTCTAGTTGTTATGAATAATTCCTTTAATGAGCTTTAGTGGAAAAGGTAGTCAAACTGCATGACTACCTTTTTCGCTGTTTACATATATGTTTTTTCTAGAAGTTCCGGTATGTCTTCACAAGGAACCGGTTTACTGAAATGATATCCCTGAACAAAGTCACAACCCAAGGCTTTAAGCTGTTCCCATTCTCTCTTCTCCTCGATACCTTCTGTAACAACTTTCATTCCCAGACCGTGAACCATAGTTATGATTCCGGAAAGGACATTTTTATTGTTCATACCAAGCAGTTGATCTTTCAGACTTTTATCCAATTTAACTTTATCAATGGGCAGATAGGTCAAATACTTCAAGGAAGAATAACCGGTACCAAAATCATCCATAGAAACCTTAATTCCGGCACTTCTAAGATCCTGAAGTATGGCAATATTCTCCATCTGGTTTTCCAGGAAAACATTCTCCGTGATTTCCAATTCAATCAGATGAAGTGGTACTTCTGACTTCCTGATAATCTCCATAAACATCTGCCTGAACTCTGGCTCCACCAGCTGCCGTGGTGATATATTAATGGCAACCGGTTTTACCGGCAAGCCTTTACTGAGCCACAAGCTAACCTTATCAATGACTTCTTCTAGAATCCACTCACCAAGTCTGATAATGAAACCTGTGGACTCTGCAACCTGGATAAACTCCATAGGAGAATAAGCCCGGTCATTAAGTCTGATTAAAGCCTCAAAAGAGACAACCTTTCCTGAACCAGCTTCAACAATAGGTTGATAATACATGGAAAAAGCTTTTTCACTTAAGGCTTTTCTGATATGGTCTTCAATCCGCAATTTCTTATCCAGTGACCGCAGCAGGGATTCTTCAAAAATGGTCACCTGGTTCTTGCCTGAATCTTTGGATTTATACATAGCAACATCAGCCCGGATAAGGAGGGATTCAACATCACTTCCCTGTTCAGGAAAGCGAACAACTCCTGTACTCATGGTGATAGGACTGTGTATCTTTCTTCGGATTTTTTCACTGACCTTCTGTTGAACAGAAGAGGCATATTCCATAATTCTCTTGTTGTCATATTCATTCTCAAAAAGAACCAGGAATTCATCTCCCCCAAAACGGTAGAGCCGGTTGCTGTTTCCTAAAATTTCATGGAGAGTTGCTGAAAATTCTTTTAAGAGTTCATCCCCATAGACATGACCATGAATATCATTGACATTTTTAAAGTCATCGATATCAATGAGAACAACTAATCCATGGACACCTTCACCCAATGCTTTAGTCAGGTGTTCGGTAAACAATCGTCGATTATATAATCCGGTCAAACCATCGTGGTCTGCCAATTGCTGAATGAAACGTTCTTTTTCCCTGATTTCCTCATTCTGACGTAGAAGGTCTTCCTTGCTGTGTGCCAATTCTACAACAGTCTTTTTAAGATCTTTATTGGCAGCTTGGAGTTGCCTTTTAAGCCGTCTTTCCCTCAGTATTGAATAAGTAGCTCCCAAAACCGTTATAAATCCAACGATAAGGATCAGATAGAAAAGGGTTGACGTCCCACGCCAAGAGTAATGCGGCATAGCACTGATTGTCCATTCAATGTCATATAGATCGATGGTCTCACTGATAAAACGTTCATCCTTCTCATCTCCACTTCCCCATATTACAGTACTTTCATTCGTCAGAGGATCATTACCACTTAAATGAATATGGTTCCTATCTGCCAGATCTTCCAAGCCACTAACAACAGTGAAGTTCCAATAATCAAAAACAATGGCAACCTGACCATAGTACTCACCCTCGATAGCTACCGGAACGCGGACGATGATACCTTTCCCACCCTCCACTAGATCAACAGGCCCAAAGAAAACCGTTTGCATATTTTCTTTACTAAATAAGAGTAAATCTCTTTGCTCAGGAATTTTGGCTAAATCGACTCCTATCGCATCTAAACCTAAATATGCTGGATAAACATCGGTGATGGTTGTATCTGTTATAAAGACAACATCTTTTACAACTTGATCTTCAGATTCAAATATACCCTCTGCAAATAAGTCAAATAGATTTTGACCACTAGCCTGTTCAATCTGGATTGTAGCAGCCACACCATTGGCATTAATAATTCTAGAAGAAATCATACCTTCAATATTGATTGCGACATTAACCAATTCTTCACGAAGAGAGTCTTTTTCCACTTCAATTTCATACCGATATTCCATAACTGCTGCAAATAAAAAAACAAGCAACAATACGATTACCGTGATGAAAGAAGTCAAACTTTTTCTTAAATCAATCATATGTCACCTGCCTTTTCTTCGTCTAATCATAGTTTGTCTATGATGACATTGTATCAAACAAGTATGTCCAAATCATGTATTCGCTATAAATTTTTCAAAAAATACTTTGCAAAGGCGTGGGAAATGCCTTGTAAATCCTATCAGCTGAGATACTCGTATGCATTATAGAAGTTCAGGATAACCAACAAAACAACAACTGAGTTAAACATAAGGTGAAGCATGTGTTCAGAAATTTTATCCTTAATCTTGGTGCCAAGCAATCCACCGATAATTGCTGCTGGGATCATATACACAATAATGTTGATTTCACTAAAAACCAAACCACCTGTTAGGCCCAAAGTGAATATCTTGGAAAACTGGGACAGGAGAATAACAATAATCGATGCTCCGGCCGCTTCCTTAATCTTCATATTTAGGAAAAGCATCAGAACCATAACGTTTATTGGTCCTCCACCAACACCTAAAAAGGAAGCTGTTGTACCAAGAATTAGTCCTACTGCAAAAACAACAATAGGATTCTTCAAGTCATAATCAGGAAGCTTGTGGCGAAGTAAGACCACAATTAGAATAACCGCAAGCATAATAGACTGGATGGATCCGGCTATATCATGATCCATATGGCTTAACATCTGACTAAAAAGTGCCTTGCCAATGATCCCACCTAGAATGGATCCAAGGGCAATAAAGGCTATAGATAACTTAGGCTTATATCCTGCTCTTATCAGTTTATAGGTAGAGACCACTGCCATAGAGAATACAGTTATGGATGAAATAATACTAATAGCTGCTATGTCATAATCCTGCATAAATTCCATAGCCGGCTTAATGATAACGCCGCCGCCCAGGCCTGCCATACTTCCAAATGTTGTCGCCAAAAGTGCTATAAGTATATAAACAATTACCACAAGTATTCCCCTTATTGGTCAGCTTCTATTAAATCTATAATCCACGACTCTTATTATAACGGTTTCTTTCATGGGTATTCAAATATTTTTTGCGAAGACGGATAGCATCCGGAGTAATCTCAACCCATTCATCATCTTCAATAAACTCTAAAGCTTCCTCAAGAGAGAAGTTCTTGGGTTTAATCAGTTTAAGGGCTTCATCAGCGCCTGATGATCTTGTATTGGTCAATTTCTTGTTTTTACAAGGATTAACGACCATATCTTCGCTTCTGTTGTTAAGACCGATAATCATACCTTCATAGACATCAACGGCAGGTCCTACAAAGAGACGGCCTCTGTCGCTTAAGTTAAAGAGTGAGTAAGCCATAGTTGAACCCAATTCTTGGGAAATAAGGACCCCATTAATTCTTGAAGGGATTTCGCCAACAAAATCCTGGTAAGAATCAAAGGACCTTACCATAATACCTTCACCTCTGGTATCATTGATAAACTCACTTCTATATCCCAGAAGACCTCTTGTAGGTACAAGGTATTCAATCTTGGTATAACCGTCTTCTGAGAGCATATTGTGCATAAGACCTTTTCTCAGATTCAATTTATTAATAACCGCGCCTGCATACTCATCAGGTACGTTACAGATGACTTTTTCAAAAGGTTCCTGTTTACCGCTTTCTGTTTCGTGGATCAAAACTTCAGGCTTGGATACAGAAAGCTCATATCCTTCACGTCTCATGTTTTCAAGAAGAATGGATAAGTGAAGCTCACCACGTCCGGATACCTTATAGGCATCGGTGCCTTCAATCTCTTCAACACGAAGACCTACATTGGTTTCCAACTCTTTTTCAAGACGGGCTTTGATGTGACGGGTTGTCACAAACTTACCGGATTTTCCTGCAAAAGGTGAGTTGTTAACATAGAAGTTCATACTTAGGGTTGGCTCTTCAATATCAATCATGGGAAGTGGCTCTACCTGGTCTAAAAGACCGATGGTTTCACCAATACTGATATCAGAGATTCCAGAGATGGTAACGATATCTCCAGTATGGACTTCATCCATTTCTGTTCTATTAAGGCCGATGTTGACAAAAGTCTTACCGATTTTGCCTCTGGCAATGGAACCGTCACGTTTAGCTATACTGACTACATCACCTGGATGAATAGTTCCTTTTGTAATACGTCCAATACCTAGACGGCCGATGTAGTCATCATATCCAAGAGCTGAAATCTGAAGCTGTAAAGGCTCCTCATCAAGGTCAGGAAATGGAACGACATGTTTGGTCAAGGTTTCAAAAAGAGGTTCGATATCCTCGTTGGTATCTTCCATATCGTAACGGACGATACCTTCTCTTGCAATTCCGTACAGGATTGGGAAATCCAGTTGCTTTTCATCTGCACCGAGGTCTGCAAAAAGGTCGAAAGTCATATCCACAACTTCTTCTGCCCTTTGGTCTTTTTTATCAATCTTATTAATAAGAAGTATCGGACACAGGCCATGCTCCAATGATTTTTGAAGTACAAAACGTGTTTGTGGCATTGGACCTTCGCTGGAGTCAACCAATAAAATGGCTGTATCCACCGTCTTTATGATCCGCTCTACTTCTGATGAGAAGTCGGCATGACCAGGTGTATCTACAATGTTTATCTTATAATCTTTATAGTTGATGGAACAGTTTTTGGAATAGATGGTAATTCCTCTTTCCCTTTCCAGGTCATTACTGTCCATAACACAATCTACTACTTCTTCATGCTCACCAAAAACACCGCTTTGTGCCAGCATGGCATCTACCAAGGTTGACTTTCCTGCATCAACATGGGCAATAACTGCGATATTGATGATTTTCTTATCTCTCATAAAATCTCCTACTATTTCCGTACACCGTAAAATAAGTAATAACTTAAAACTAACATCTCGAAAAACCGAGATTTGACTCATGTATCATACCATCCAAGGCCCATAAACACAAGAAAAGGCATATGGAAAACCAAAAGTTCTCCATATGCCACATGAAAACGAGACTTACAGGATTTTATTTGTCTATAATGCCTAGCTGCGCACTATAGGCCTTGGCTTGTCTTTTTACCAAGTTTCATTGCTTAGTCCAGTCCATCGACCGTACTATTCCCCTTTTATATATAGTGTATCCTGGTCTCCAATATATAAGCTATCCATGATCCGGCTTCCCTGAATCACAGGAGCTTCCGCTTTAAATTCACCAATGGATGCAATTCTTGCATAGTAAACCAAAGGTTCATAGTTGTGATACTCCTTATCCTTGTAGAGATAGAAGCTGACCTTCTGGTCTTCCACATCCCGGTACCACATATATCTTCCTTCATGGCGAAGACCCAGTTGCCATGGATTGTCTATAGGTTTTAGACCTGCAGGTGCATAATCGGTTAACCGATAGTAATCATCAATAGCATCGTCACCAACGGACCATTCCAAAACAACTTTTACAATGTCACCTTCTTTGAAGCTAGTCGTTTCCTGGCCGGTTTGGTAATTATAATAGGTTCTGGTCACTGACAGGTTAGGATCCTGGTCTACCTGACCTTTCATTGGATCTTTGGCTGTTACTGCCACTTGAAGGTCTCCCTGAACATCATCAATGCTTAGGAGGTTCAAAGTTTGACCTGGAAGGGTTACAGACCTTGCATAGCCATATTCAAAATCCAGGACCTCTTCCTGACCATTGTAAGTATAGGTCACTGACCCTGTAGTCTGGTCTGAATTTTCCACTCGGGAAGTGGCATAATCATATAACCAGGTATTGATCAGAACTTCTTTGGAATACTTACCGGACACATAGTCATAGAATTTATGATGAACATCCAACTTAATTGCATCTGCAAGTACCATTGCCATAGCCGTAAGTTCGAGATCCTGGTCATCATTACCTGCATCCACGTAAGCAGTCGTATCATGCTCAACAAGTTTGGCCGTAACAACATCCATATACATAAGCTTAGCCATATAGGTGTCACCAAGTTCAGCATAGGCTAAACCTACATATAACTTATCTTTGTCAGACAGGTTGGCTACTTGACTGTATCTGTTTAAGTCACCAAGATTGCTTTGTCCAAGTCTTGCCAAGCCATATAGGATTGGACCTTTTTCACTAAGGTTCTTATCATACCAGGCATTTTGAAGGTAGAGGGCAATATTTACTGGACTGACTTTATCTCCGATAGCTCCCAGCATATTCACAGTCGTTTCAAGGTCTGCATCTGCATAGGGGAGTATTGCCAAACCACCATTTACCATATAGTCGTTAACAAGAACTTCTGAAAGTTCATAGTCTTGACCAAAATTCTCATTCAGATATATCTTAACCAGGTAAGCCAAATATTTTTGATCAATACGCTTGCCGTTTGAATAAGCAAGTCGGTAAAGGGCTCTTAAGTACTTGGATTTTCCTTGGTCAGTAAAGGTTAGGGTAACATCACCGGTATCGACCTGGTCGAAGGTCATGCCAACCTCAGCTTTTAAATACTCAGTCACCAATTGCTCATGATAGGTATTAAAGACCTCAATTGGAAGTTTTAAACCATCACCGGTACCGTTTGCCATAATTCCCTTAACTTCAACCTCATACTTTCCGGCTTGGCTAAACTTACCAAGGGGAAGATTGATTCTTTCAAAGACACTGCCCGTAAGTCTTTCGCTTGTAATAAGGCTTCCTGCCATATCATAAACATTGATGATATAGTCGATGGACTCATCACCCTTAAGACTTGATCCATAAGCTGTTACGCCCATATATGGACTGTCACCAACCAGGTAAGTCGATGAAACAGCTGTATTTAGGAAAAATGGTAAACTTACAGGAACGGCCTCCACTTGGCTGCCTGCCTGAAGTTCAGTGGATATGGCTGCACCGGTCAGTCTCCAGGAAGTTACATTATCCGGTAACTTCACCGTCACCTGGCCCTTGCCATCCGCATCCAGCTTAATGGTCGTAAACAAGGCTGTATCTTTAAACTCACTTCTGACTGCTACACTGTTTTCACCAGCACTCTCTGTCTTAACCATGGCTCCATCATCGACCGCCATAGTCATATCCATTTCCATACTGGCTTCCTCAACCGTATCCGTAGCCATGCCAAAACCTCTTCCACCGTAGAAAACGTTGGAATCCTGACCGGTATGACTGCCATAGGATTGATAGATACCACTGGAAACGTAAGCATAAAGCTCATCCAAAGGATTAACACTTTGGTCCGACAAGGCCAGCAGGGCTTCATCGATAAGTCCCAGATTTACCACGCCACCTGATACGCCAACTTTATTGCCATTATCATCAGTATAGTAGGCAGCTATGTCAACCTGAATCTCATCTCCTGGACGGTAACCTTCCTTATCCGTAGTGATTTCCAGGTCGATTTCTCTCCTTGAAAAATCGAATCTAGCCTGGGCTGATCCGGCTTGAATATAGGTTTTACCATTAAAGTAAACACCACTAATATCTACATTTGGAATAAAATCTTCCTTAAAAGTAAACCTTCCTACCGGTTCAACACTTGTCTTGTAGTCAACAATTCCGTTTTGGGCTCCAATAAAGAGGAAGTTGCCTTCCAAAGCTTCTTGACCATAAAGGATTTCAGCTTCCACCTGGTCACCTACTTCATAAAGGTCTTCATTCAGCTCAACTCTGTAGTAATCACCCCATGATGGTTGGTAGTAACTGTAATTGCCAAAATAGTAGTCATGCTCAATGAGTCTCTTATTGGAATCTTGAGTCTGTATAGTCGCTGTATAATAGACATTGTCTTCCTTTGGAAGGTCTGCCTTAAGCTCTCCGTGACCCTGACCATCTGTGATAATTTCAAAACTTTGAAGCTTTTCAGTTTCCAGATGATAGTCATAACGTTTTCTGACTTCTTTATTGATGAAGTCATAGTACTCACCGACCTCTGTTTTTATCCATTCATTTCTAAATAAATCACCAGAGATTATTTGACCGTCAACCGGTTGATCCAAAAAGTCATCATAGGACTCAGCTGTATCATCATTGATTCGGTCCAAGGTAATGGTATGAACGTCCAGTGACAGGGTACCCACATTATTGTCGATTTTGGCATTGCCATTAACATGAATATCATTTAGGAAAACCCTAAATTCTTCCTGTGTCCAAATAGAACCGGATTCAGGCAGCTGGGCATAGGCTGAGAAGTAATAGTACTGCTGTCCCTGGTTTCCTCGAATATATTCAGGTATGTAATTGATAACATACTTGCCTTCTTTATCCGTTTGCTCTCTACCACTTATATAGTCAAGACCACCAATATTATATTCGAAGTCCAGGTAGGAGACCGGTGTCCCTTCAAAGAAAGAAGAATCGACGGTAATCTCAATAGGTTGACCGGCAAAAACAGCTTTCTTGTCAGTAGTTGTTTCAATCTTATAACTTGGTTTTATGTAATTCTCAACTCGTATATAGGACCTTGCAATCACTGTTTCACCGGACTTGACCTGGATTTCATATCCGCCTTCTGAAAGTCCGGGAAGGTTTAGTCTGCCGCTATAAAAGCCATTGGTCACATCTACCTCTTGGCTTACATAGGAAAGACGGTCCACTGCGTAAGGGAGGAAATCCCAATAGTAATAGGAACCCATGGTCACTTCCACAGTCACTTTATCAATGACTTCGTCCTCATAACGGTTTTTAAGGAAACCGAAGAACTCTACTTGGTCAGTAGGTTTGTAAAGGTTTCTGTCGCTGCCAAAATACTTCCAGTAATTGGCATTATCGCCGTAGTAAGACCTGTAAAAGTCTGTATTCATAGAGAAACATACAGTCTGCATACCATCTTTTTCAAGAAGGTAGGTTTTGGTCTTACCTGAGTCTGTCGTCCTGCTTTCCACCAAATCAATAATACCATCCTCACTGGATTTTACTGAATAGTCTTTATTCTCAATGTCCTTACTTGAATAGGAAGTTTCATCAGGCATAATATATTCCCGAATGCCGACTCCTGCCAGTGGCCTTCCACTGCTAAGGTCATGGGTCCAGAAGACCTCACCATTGGCTCCTTGGGTATAGTAGAAACCTAAATCTGTTACCTGGATATAAGTCTGTGCTTTAACATCTCCCCAGGAAACATCCACCAGATAGTATCCCTGGTCCAGCTTGTCCGGTAGGGTTAGTGCCTGTGGATAGGATCCGTCATTCATCATTTCATAATCAAAACTCATCACCCTTTTCAGGTTATCTGTATCGACGGTCAGGTTACGGGCTCCGTACCAAGACCAATAAGGCATGGCGTCGAAAGAATTCAAGTCTTTGACAAAATCAAGAATATCCTTATAGGCATAGACGCTGATCTCTGCTTCTTTTGGAGCCTTGCCATCGTAGGAATAAAAGTCCCAAAGGATAGACGGTACTTCATCCAAGGTATACTCACTCATATATTGTCTAAAACCAATGTAACCACTGATTTCATTTTCACCGCTTGTCTGTTCAGTTTCAAAGGAAAAAGATACATTTTCCTTAAGAACCTTATCAGAACCAGCAAGTTCCAATCCGGCTTTTAGGGTAACGGTATAAACCGTAGCCTCTTCAAGGGCCTTAGGTACAAAGGCTACAATACGGCCATGACTTTCAAAGCTGCCCTTTACCTCAGGACTGATTTCAAAATAATCTTCAACCTCAGCACCCTCCATATTAAAGACAAATTCTATACCGGTATTTACCGGTACATTCGTTGTCTGATTTCTTGGAAAAGTTCCGATCAAAGCAAAATCCGCCTCGGTTTTATAGGCAAAGGTAATACCGTCAAAATCCAGTATATAAATCGTGGATCTTTCCAGGTCACCAGAAGGACTGATTAAAATCCCATCATCGACTTCTGATAAGCTAAAGGCTGTCTCAGGAGATATAGAAAGAAGATCCTGAACCTCTTCAAGGCTGATGGTATCGGCCTCATCCTCCCACTTCAAAATAAAGTCGGAGTCCACCTTGACTCCTGCGCCGTCAACTAAAGTCGGTGCAATCAAATAACCATCCCTGAAATTTTCTGCATACACTGTTCCTGACTCCTTGTTAAACTGTTGATAGGTAAAAACACTGGCTGCAACAAGAGCTATTGCTACAACCACACCAATAATTCTTTTCTTCATAAACCTCGTCCTTTCTCTCTAAACAACCCATGAGAATGTCCTGTCTTTAGGGCTTATGCCTGCTTCAAGACATCCATGATTGTGGTGTTAACGATACTTATAGACTTTAGACGTTATTCGATTCAAAAAGGTTCCATATCAACTTTTACCGGTTGATCCAGAATAATGGAATCGGGAGTCACAATGGAATCAAAACATAAGACCCCAACACCGGCCCTTGTAGCCTTTCGAAGGGCACGGCCAAACTTAGGATCCGTCTCATCATTAGGTTTGAAAGAATCCACTTCCTTCATTTGAACAACAAAAAGGATATAGGATGCATAGCCATCCTCAAGACTTGAAACCAGTTCCTTAATATGTTTGACCCCCCGCTCAGTCGGTGCATCGGGAAATCTGGATTGTCGCTCTTCCTCCAAGGTCACACCTTTAACTTCAATAAAGCCCTTCTTACCGGTCTCATCATTTTCATAGTAGAGATCAAATCTGGACTTACCATAGGTCACCTCTCTCTTAAGAAAAGTGACCTTGCCAAAGTGTTCCAGTATATAAGGATTGTTTTCAAAACTTTCAAAGGCTACTGCATTAGGAATCTGGGAATCTATGTTTATCAGCATGTCACCCTTGTAGAGAGCAACCAGGGAAAATCTGGTCTTCCTGTCCTGATTCTTTGCCGGTTCCAGAAAGACTCTGACACCTTCAATAAACAGCTCCTTGCACCTTCCTGTATTTTTTACGTGAACGGATTCTACCTTACCCTCCACTTCAACTTCAGCAATAAAGCGGTTGACCCTGCGTATAAATCTTCCTTCAATAACTTGATGATATCTCATGTTGCTCCTTATAAAAATGTGCTTATTTTTGAATATAGTTCCACGGCGCTGATTGGCTTTAGTACATAGCCATCCATACCTGAATCGCTGATCATATTCTGGGTTTCCCTGTCGGCATTGGCTGTAACCGCCACAATGGGAATATCCCTGTAGTTATCTGAATTTCTAATGAACCTGGTGGTTTCATAGCCGTCCTGCAAGGGCATCTGAATATCCATAAGAATTAAATCAAACTTCTTGGTATGGTCTGATGTGATAATCTCTTCTGCTACCTTACCGTTGTTAGCTACAACGACTTTACATCCTTCCTGAATACAAAGCTCTACTAAAAGCTCCTGATTAAGAGGATTGTCCTCAACAATAAGAATCTTCTTGTTGGCCTTAGGCTTGACCAGAATATCCCTAGGGGCTTCACCGACTTCAATCTTGCTTTCTTCAGCTGCCTGCAGGGGCAGGTCCACATAGAAAGAGGATCCCTGTCCAAGTGTAGACCTTGCTGAGATACGTCCATTCATTAGGGTAACCAAACGTTTACAGATGGCCAGCCCCAGTCCTGTACCTCCATATAAACGGGTTGTAGACTCATCAGCCTGAACAAATGGCTCGAAAAGTGATTCCATCCGATCTTCTGCAATACCGATACCCGTATCTTCAATGACGATACGAACCCATATTTCATCATGACTAGGTTCGACGATCTGATACTTCTGACCGGCCGGAAAAACATTTACTGAAATAAGTCCCTTACTGGTAAACTTAAAGGCATTACTTAAGAGGTTAACAACCACCTGCCTGATCCTATAAGGGTCGCCATACACATGGTCAGGTAACTTGTCATCAAAATTAATTTCATAATCAATTCGCTTCTTGTAGGCCTCTGTATCAAACATGGACAAGGCATTGGATATAACTTTTGTAAGACTGAAAGAGACATTTTCAACAAGGATACTGTCCGCTTCAATCTTGGAGAAATCCAGAATTTCATCGATAATCTCCAATAGTGAGTTGGAAGCATAGTCCATTTTTTCCAAATATTTCTTTTGAACATCAGTTAACTTGGTCTGTTCCAAAAGATAAATATATCCGATGGTTGCATTCATGGGTGTACGGATTTCATGAGATAGGTTGGCTATGAATCTGGACTTGGACCGATTGGCCTCTTCTGCCCTCATCTGGGCCTCCATAAGCGGTGTGATATCCGTCACCATAATATAGTGTTCCCGATTATTCTGAATATCCTTTATAATAGTGGATTGATTAACCAGGCACCGGATGACACGTCCGCTTTTGTGCTTGAGGTTAAGCTCATACCTGTGATAGAGGCCGTCACTTTCCTCCAGGTCCCGCTCCATACCTCCGAAAATAAAATCTCCAAGATTCCTGCCTAGTATATCAACGATCTGATAGCCAAGCATGTCAGCAGCAGCCTGATTGACCTCTATAATTCTAAATTCCTCGTCTGCCCTGATAAAGGCCTCGGAAATAGTATTCATCACGTAACCAAGTCTTGACTTGTAGATAGACTTTTTCATTTCCTGCTCGTTGCTCTGAACTTCCAGGTCTAGATACTTCTTGTACCTAAGAAGAAATAAATAGGCCAAAACCATAACAAAAAAAGCCAAGGTTACAATCAATATAAAAGAAGAGTTCTGGGCAATAGATTCCAAAAAAATCAGATTGTCAGAGGACCTGCCAATATAACTAAGATCATCAGAGATTTTTCTCGTATAATAGATATAATCTCCATCGGTTTCACTTCTAAGCTCATAGGAGAGTCCAATAGGCAAATCTCTTGTTTCAACCAGACTAAAGGAATCACCATGGAGAACCAAATCTCCGTTAGGTGTTCGAATCGTAACATCGATAAATCGCTGACTGTCAATATCAATGGAGCTTGCAGGATTGACCAAGGCGAAACCGGATTGGTCTACCTTGGTCATATTAATAATATTAACCCATCTGTATAAGGTGTCGCCTACAAGTTCTGAATAGGAATAAGCTTTATCTATAGACATAAACTCCGTGGCTATCTTGCGGATTTCCTCCTGATTACCTTGAACATCATTTCTTGTGTCTCCTAAAGGATAAATGATGGTATAGCTATGAAGCTGGGATTGATAGATGTAAATACCATCAATATCCTGATCTCCAATGGTTCTGACAAAGCTGATCATATGGTTTATATCATCAGTTCTGGCAAAATCATTTTCATCCAAGGGTTGCGAACTGTAGACATAAATACGGTAGCCATAGTAGTCTAATGTATCACCAAATAATTCTTCTGAATTGTCAATAAGGTCAAAATGAGGATCATTGGTATGGAAGCCATAATTATTAAGATAAGATTTCCGATATTCAACAGACTGGTCCAGTTGATACTCCATAATCAGATTCTTAAGCATAATCTCATTGGAGACGATTTTATGGTCACTGTAGAGTTGGTTTTTCATGGTAATCCGGTCATTGTTGATTTCAAACACGACTAATATAACACCTATAATTAAAAAGATAATCATAACCACAAGACTGATGGTTCTCTGATTAAATCTATATTGGACTTCATCCAAGCGTTCAACAATCACATGATCACCTCCCAAAATTCCCTGAAACTAGTATAGATAACCTACACAAGCTTGTATTATAAACCTCTTCCATTATAGCATTACCAAATATGAAAAAAAAGCAGGACTTATATGCAGAGGTCTGGCCTATTCCATTGAACATCAAAGTTTTATATTATATAATAAAGGTAATGAGTATTATTGTCTGGGGATACTAAAACTGATGACCATCCTGATTGGAGGTGCAGTTGTTGAAAAAATCTAAAGTAGCCAATCCAAAAGCTGACAAGACCCCAAAAACACCTGAAACGACCTTCCAACTCCTTGTATTCATGATAAAAAACATGATAAAGAATTTGCCTAAAATGGGTCTTAAAATGATCCTTCGCGCCTTAATTGTGCCAGCTCTTACCTTTGTCGCCATTATGCTCCTTAATATATATTTAGTAGCTGATGTCAACGAAGGCTATGGCAATGCCATTCCACCAACCTCACCTGTTTATGACTTACTGAATATTCAAGGCAATAGAGGCGGTTTTGCTATGCTCAGTTTCTTAACTGTCTTTTGGCTAAGGTCAGTTTACTCTACCATACGGGCCAAGAAATTCAAGAAATTCTTCGGGGACCTGTTTACAGCACCTGCCTGGGGCATCCATTGTTTTGACAAAAGCTCGATTGCTTTTTATGGATTCTTCTTCAGCTTTGGTCTCATGTCCCTAACCGGACATCTTAATGAGAATTTCTATGTCTATATCGTCTTTATTCTGATTCTATATCTGGCTTTTTCATCAAAAGACGAAGGCATGCTGACTTTTGTTGCCAAACTTGTCTACTCAGATATCCAGAGAATTTTTCGAAAAGGCAAGCAAAAAAAATCCCTTAACACGGCAACTGTAGGAGTTATATTTGTTGGTGCTATGGCAGCCAGCCTTGTTCTTGCCTTTGTTCCTGACCAATATAAGTTCCTCTATTCCATTGTCATACCCGTCGTGGTTCTTGCTCTTTTGATTATCGTAAAATTCAACCTGATCAATAAAAAGACAGCCTCTGTCTTCTTCATCGTCGCCCTAGCCAATTATGTTTATTTCATGATTTCCGGCCACGTCCTTGCTGATGACGGTGGCAAATCCGAAGCTGGCGGAACCTGGCGACAGTGGTTTAATTCTCCCGGTTCCGGTACCATTGTCAGAACAGGTGTTAGACCTGGACTTCTTGGTATACTTGGTGGTTATTTGTCTTCAGCAGCAACTGCCACATGGGATGGACTCTCAAGTTTTGGCACCAAAGTCAAAGACGAAGCCACCTATTGGGGCGGAGTCGTTAAAGAAACCGTCGTCGAAACAGCCAAGGACATTGGTGGAACTGTCGTCCATGTTGTTAAACGGGGAGCTGAAGAGCTCTACGAAACCGGTGAGGCTTTCTGCGAAGGTGTCTATGATCTTGCAACTGATTCCAACCTGCGTAATGAGTGGATTCGCCTCATGGGTGAAGATCTTGGGAATATGTATGATTCTGCCTCTGAATTTGCAGGGGATTTATATGATGGTGCCAGCCAGCTGGCTGACGATTTTGTTACAGTCATGTCTGATGATGACATGCGTCAAGCCTTTATAGACGGTGTTGCCGATGACCTTTATAACGGAGCCAACAACGCTCTGGATTGGACCAGCGAGGCCCTTGAAAATGCCTGGAACAATCCTGAAAGTATTGTAGACGGTTTAAGCGACGCTGCATCTGCAACCGGGAATTTCCTCTCCAATGTATGGGATGGATTCTCTGATACCATGAATGATCCTGAAAAAGTCTATCAGGCCATCAAAGATATGGTTGGTGCTGATAACTTCAGTAACTCCTGGGATCCTAACCGGTCCGGTTGGGACAGGGTTGGTCAAGCCTTGTGGGGTTCATTTGAGCTTGCAGGAGCTATTACCTCAGGTAAAGATGCCCTAGGCGGATTGAAAAACTACGCCGATGATTTTGGTCGTTGGCGTGCTGACCGTGCCTTCACTTCCCAAGTGGACAACGTGGCCAGCCAATATGGCGATGACATGGCCGGTCAACTGGGAAGACGTGGCGACTATATCCAGTCCCATCCTGTTAATCCTGCTTCCATGACTGATGAAAGCAAGAACATCATCAGCAAGATTGCCCAGGAAGAAGGCGTTGCCGTTCATGTACGTCCGGGTAACGTTGATTCCGTTAAATGGCTGGATGAAGGAAGAGCCATTCCAAAACCTGAATGTATCAAGTCCAAAACCATTAATGCAGTTGATGAACTTATTGGTGGCCCGGCAGATTCTAGAGGTTTGGTTGGTCACTTTAAACCAACCATGCCTGATGATATCGCCAAATATTCCGATGAAATGCAGGCCGCAATTACCAAACGCTACAATCAGCGCCTAAGTGCCTTTAACAAGTACGGCGATGATATTGCCAAACTCGAAGCCGAAGGCCGCTTCCAGGTGGTTAACGGAAGAGTACAGGAAATGGGTTCCGGTAAATATGTTGCCGGAGATGTTGACCTTTATGATATTACTATGGCAGACGGAACACCGGCACCTGCAGCCCTTGCCAGACGTGTTGAAGACAGACTCATCAACACAACCGGATCCAGGGTTGAGCACAGAAGCCTAACCGAATGGGCTCAGGACCACCCGACCTTCCACCGCGGTGCAAGAGACGGTATGGTCGAAGCCGGAAAAGTCGGGGATGAAGGTGTCTTCACCTTTAGTAACGGTAACATTACACAAGGCTACGGTGCTTATGATATCCACCGTCTACCTCCTGATCCATCCACCATCGACACTGCCCGTCAGGCATACAATGGCATTGAAACTGTAAAATTTGGTGCCACAGCTGCCCAAGGCCAGAATTAAGGAGGGGATGACATATGGCAAACGCAAAAAGAAATGAATGGATACAAACTTATATAGGTCTACTTGATAAGCATTGGGAACTAAGGGGTAAGCTTGAAAAAGACAGGTCTCAGGAAAATCTGGACCTTATGGACGTCCTGTCCAAACAGTTGCTTGCAGTAAGGGAATCCTATATTACTACCCTGGAAAGTTCTACCATTTCAAGGTGCCCTTATACAGGACAGCTGGTTACTTATGACCTAGATTTACAAGGCCTGGATGGACCCTGGTGGCATCTTGACCACCCTGCCAGAAAAGAAATCCAGGCACCCGAAACATTTTTTGCCTTGGATGGTGCTTTAAAAATTAATGACCCCTCCATTGTTAGTCCCTTTCCTATAGCTCCCGGACCGGACAAACCTTTTGTTATCCCTGATATATTGGAAAACAACGAAATCAAGGTGGTCATGTCCTCGACAAGAATAGGTCAGGATACCCTGTGGTGGATGACTTATTTTACCTATCCACACCTGGTTGATGTAGCGAGAATCAACCTCTATGGCACAGAAAACTACCGGTCCCCATCGCCTATTGGTACTCCTCATGTCTTTAGTGAAACTTACACAGAAGATGATCTGGACTACAATATAGAAAAGTGGATTCGTATGGGCAAACTTCTATGGATCAGTCCTGACGATCCGTCACTGACCCTAAAGGCCTATACCTTTGAGTGCCCTTATTTAAATCTTCCCGGTCACGGCAGATACCAGTATATCTCCTCTACCGGATTAAAATATCTCTACGGAAAGGATGAATGAAATGAGTGATAATTATAAAAAATACGCCATGGACTACTCCAATCTAGCTGCACTGCTGAAAAAAGCCAACCTGGCCCCCAGCTCATTCTCTCCTTTAAGTGCCAGTGATGTAGCTGCAAAACTCTCAGCAGACGCTAGACTAACCATAGATCCAAGCCACGAAAATGTTCTGACCACAATCCTGACAACCATAGCCCAACCGGACAAGATTCTCCACCTTCGTTTTGGCGGCGGTCAGGCACCTATGGCTGAGCAGTGGATCTGTTTAAAAGATAACAAGATACCGACTTCTCTTATTTTCCAGACCGACCAGGTCTACCTTTATCAATACCCGGATACCAAAGCAATTGTAGACCTTTTTGTCAACAAATATGCTTCCAGAAATGACGTGACGGTCCCTAATCTGATTCCTCCCATGACAGAACTGTCAGAATTTATTTTTATCTTACATGGTATTGATATGTATCGGAGACACCTGTATCAGAACCTTTTGGAATATGCACCTGGCCGCTACCCACAATTTTCAGCCAACATCTTCATTAAAACCTTTACTGATATGCTTGCCGGAAAAGATATACGGTGGCTGGCTCCAAGTTTCCTCTTTATGATTCCTGACTTTGATTTCACCGGTATTGATATATCCACCAATAGTTTAAAAGGTCTCATTGATACCAGAATCTGTATACCTGTCCTCATTGGAGAGAAGAAAATCAGAGGCCTAAAATTCTCTGAGGAGGGTCTGGCTCTAGGCGCTGAATTTGAACGATCCTGGTATAATTCCATTGCCTTTTCTCTGACCAGGTTAATTGATGGACAAGTCCAGGTTTTGGAAAACGGTTACATCGCTCCAACAGCTTCAACCAATCATTTTGTAACGATTGGTATGAAAGACGGTAAAGCCTATGCCAACCATCAGGCCTTTAGGTATAACCAGATGCATAAGCGGCTTCAGGAAGTCTTGGACCTCTAGAAGAGGCCTTGTCCTCATTCAAAAGTCATACATAAAACAAAACCAGCCGATTTCTAATCTGAAATCAGCTGGTTTATTTTTGTCATGTTTTATTGATATGCCTTGGCTATGGACTCAAGTCTTGAGTGGGCATAGTCAAAAAAGTCCTTATAGCTTTCACAATAGTAGTTTTCATAGGTATCCAGCTCTTTTAGCTGATAACGTTTACAGCTGCCTTGGCAAAGACCAAACCATTGACATTGATGACATTCCCTGTTTAAAGAAAGGCTTTCCGTAACAAAGTGGTCAGCCACCCGCTGATGCAGGAGCCTATCAAATGACGTGTGGTTAATGTTGCCCAGTCTCCATTCATCCAGAACATAAAAGTCACAGGGATAAACTGAACCGTCACCCTCAATCACCATCTGAATGGCACACCTGCCGTTTAGGGCACAGGACACATGGGGATGTCCCAGCATCTTATACACAATATTTTCAAAATAGGTGATTCGAACTTCTTTTTGGTCTATGAAATCCTTGTACCAGAGATCAAAGAGAACCTTTAGAAAGCTTGCCAGTTCTTCTTTTGAAAGGGAGTAGTCATAATTATCATAGCCTTCGTAAAGAGGATCCAGAACAGGAATAATCTGGAGATAATTAACACCTAGTCTTTTCAAGTACTTGTAGGTCTCAGGAACAACTTTGATAAGGGGTTTTGATACGACCATAAGTACATTATGTTCAACCCCAGACCTTTGGAGAAGACCAAGGATCCTCTCCACCTGCTTATATGAACCTTCATTTTGATGATTAACCCTGTACATGTTATGAATTTCAGGGAGACCATCCAGGGATAAACCAATAAGAAAACCTTCTTTCATAAAAAAGTCTGCCCAGGTCTTATCAATAAGAATTCCATTAGTCTGCAGGGTATAATCCACCTGTATACCAGGAGTCTTGTATTGGTGAACATATTTGATAAAGGATTTAAAAAAATCCAAGCCCATCAGTGTAGGCTCTCCACCTTGGAATACAAAAGTAACATGTCTGTCAGCAAAGTCAAAGGCTTTTTTGACAATGGCCTCTAAAGTTTCCAGATTCATCATGGTCCCCTTGTTCCTATCACGGTTTTTCGTCACATCGTTATAAAAGCAATAGGAACAGTTAAGGTTACACCTATTGGATGAAGGCTTAATCAGTACACTTAAATCTTTCAATCTTACTTCCAACCCCTTAAATTCTCCTCAAGAGATACCTTGAAGTTATCCAAACTGGTTTTCATGTCTTGGGCAAGTTCCGGATAAAGCATGGAAACGTCGTAGGCTTCATCTGGGTCCAATTCAAGGTCAAAAAGATAGGGCCCTTGCTTCAGCATCCAGTATGAACCGTTATCGCTGCTTGTTTTTTCCATATATTTGTAACCATCTTGAATATAGGAAAAGGATTTTCCGTTTTTATCTAGAACCAGGGAGGTTCTGGGTGACTCCGTCTCACCTTTTAGATAAGAGGTCATATCCATACCATCCATAATCCGGTCATCGGGCAAATCAATGCCAACCATACTCATGATCGTCGGATAAATATCGATCCCGCTCATTAACCCATCATACACTTGTCCCTGCGGAAGGGTTCCAGGCATTGATGCAAGGAAGGGCATTCTCTGACCACCATCAAAAGTCGTATCCTTTCTACCTCGGTCACCTCCAGTTGACCCTTCAAACCAAGGACCATTATCGCTGGTAAAAATAACCAAAGTATTATCTCTCAAATCATTGGCTTCCAGTGTATCAAGAATTTGACCTACGCTCCAATCAAGCTCCTGAACACAATCTCCATATATACCTGCTTTTGATGAACCTATAAAAGCTTCTGATGCATTGGCCGGATAATGGGGAAATGGCGAAGCATAATACATAAAGAAAGGTTCATCCGTATGTTCTTCAATAAAGTCCACTGCAACTTCCGTTAATTCACCGGTCATGGTCGACTGGTCATAGGGTGCATCGTGAATCACAGTGTCGTTATGATAAATCTTGTAAGGGTTCATATCATCGCTGTAGAGAGCCCCATAAAAAGTATCAAAGCCATTGGCATTAGGTCTTTGGGCTTCATCAATGCCTAAATGCCATTTGCCGATTAAGGCAGTTTCATACTCTGCCTTTTGCAAGACTTCTGACATAAGAATTTCATCTGATGGTATTCCGTCTACTCCGAAGGAATAACCTCCTGTAAGGCTGATAACACTATTGGTTACATGACCAACCATATTTTCTGCATCCATAAAGACACCTGGTGTATGGGTTCTTAAAGGATATCTTCCTGTTAATAATCCAGCTCTTGAAGCAGAGCAAATTGGAGCAGGAGCATAATAATTCGTTACCATAACACCATCTTGACCGATACTGTCAATATTCGGTGTTTCAATAGCCCTGGATCCAGTAATAGATAAATCTCCATACCCCAAGTCATCAACATATATAACAATGATATTAGGTGATGAAAAGGCAGCGGCTGTTACATTCTCAAGAAATTTCTTATCTGCTCCATCTCTGAAATCTTTCCCAATGTGGTTAATAATCGTTTGTGAGATTCCCTTAAAAGCGATAAGTGCTACCAAGAGTATGACCACTATGTTTCGGATATGTGGTCTTCTCTTCCCCTTTTTGTTAACTTTGACAAATACATTCTTCATGTTTTCCTCCATTTTTCTACACTATGTAGAATTATTGCATTTTTATTCTACACTCTGGGGAAATTTTAGTCAAGTTTTTTCTACACAATGTAGAAACAATATTTACACACTTAATATTTATGTGTATAATAATGAGAAACGAAACAAATTGGGATCACTATTACAGCCTTTGTTCAATAAAAAAGGGGGTAAAGGTATGGAACTAAGCAAGACCAAACAAGCTAAAAGAAAACACATCATTGATACGACCTTGCAATTAATTATGGAAAAAGGTGTCGTAGCAACAAGTGTAAAAGATATTGCCGCAAAAGCAGAAATAGACAGAAAAACCTTTTATAACTATTTTGCAGACATTAATGATGTCATCAACCATATTGTTGAAGATTACTCCAGTTCTCTCTGGCAAGACATGTCACTGGACTATGAAAATCACACGGGTCTTGAACTCCTTGAATATTATATGACTTCCCTATTTGATAAGTTTTTAAGTGACAAAATCATGATGGTGATGTCTCTCCATTTTGACTATGCCTATAATGATTATAATATTTTCATGGGTGCAAGAAATCTGGAAGAACTAAAGGAACACGATCTCTACAAAATTGTGGAAGCCGGCATAAAGGATGGTTCTATCAACCTTAATGGCCAAAGCATCCAGTCATTTATTATCACACTATTCGTCCCACTTTTCAGTGGTATGCAAAAATACTTCCACCGTGAAGACTTCTTTTCCCAATCCTTTGAGACCTCCATTGAAGATATGAAGCGTATCATTCATATCATTATTCGAGGAGTTGGAAAGGACCAATATCTAGACTAATGTTAGTGTCTCAAATGAGAAGTTAATTTTTCATTTACCAAAATAAATGTAAAAATCTCTTGCATGTTACGTAACGTCATGATGTATGATATGACTACTAACATAAGGGAGATTTTTTCATGTGTATTCTTGATATTTCAATCATTATTTTCATCTTACTGGAAACAGCAAACGTCTGTATTCTATATTTTGCACCTGATTCCAAATACGGTAATGGTGTAGCCGTCTTCAACCATTGGGAAACGTCTAAAAATGACCAGGATATGCACCTTTTTGTCAGGTATATGACAAACTGGGTTGCAGGAACCAAACTGATTTTCATCGTCTTATTAATCATCCTGGTCTTTACCGCAAGCAATACAGCAAAACTATATACTCTTATCGTCCTTATCCTATCCATAGGAACCTACTACTGGCGCCTCCACCCCATCGTCAAAGACCTGGACGCCAAAGGCCTAATCACCCCAAAAGGCTACTCCAAAGTCCTAGGATACATGATAGGAGGCTTCATCACCCTCTTCTCCATCAACCTAACCGCCTACCTAATATCACTCCTATAACCACCCAACCCAAGCCCAGACACTCCCAGATCACACCAACAAAGCGAAACCCCCAAAACCTTGGATCAGGCGATTTTAACCCCTTCATTGCAAAGCTATCACTAACTTTTATTTGTATATTAATTTTTAAAATTTCCAGTAAAGCAGAAAGCCAGAGGTCGTCCCTCTGCCCGGCTTCACGAAGTGCGTAAGGGCAGAGGGATGACCTCTGGCTTTCAACTCATACTGCAAACACCCAAAAAAATCTATACATCAAAAAAACTCAATGCATAGCCTATCCATTTAAATCACCTAAAACTCTCCTTAGCCCTCTCCATGGACTCAATAACCCGATTACACCACTTATCAAACTCAGGATCCTCAACTTGAAGTTCAGGAGTCCTCAGAACATGGTCAATGGTCATCTTAACACCTTGATCAAACCGAACAGTCGCCTTAAAGTCAGGAACCAGACGCTTTAACTTAGCGTTGTCAAAAACAACACTATTAGCCTTATCACCTAAAAGTCCACCTTTAAAATCATAAGGTCCTACTGCATCAAGAAAATCAGAAGGTACGTAGTAGGGTTTTAATTCAACGTCAAGGGCTCGGGCAATTGACGCATAAACCTGGTTCCAGGTTAGTGACTCATCAGAGGTAATCTGAACGGCCTCTCCAATAGCATGTAGGTTTCCCAGCAAACCAATAAATCCTTTAGCAAAATCCGAATTGTGGGTCATGGTCCAAAGAGATGATCCGTCACCATGGATAATGACCGGCTTACCTTCAAGCATCCGCTTAGCCACTGACCAGGATCCTTTGTCTCCATGGACTCCCAAAGGAATATTTCTCTCATCATAAGTATGACTTGGTCTCACAATGGTAATAGGAAAACCGTCTTCTCTATAATGTTTCATTAAAACCTCTTCACAGGCTATTTTATTTCTTGAATACTCCCAATTTGGATTAGACAATGGAGTACCTTCATCAATGACATAATGGGACAGCGGTGTCTGATAGGCAGATGCAGAAGAGATAAATATAAACTGTTTGGTCTTATCCTTAAAGAGTCGATAATCCCTTTCCACTTGTTCAGGAACAAAAGCAATAAAATCTGCAACCACATCAAAAGTATGGTCCTTAATCAATTCCCCAATTTCTTCCTCATTATTTATATCACCGGTAAGGTAGGTTACTCCTTCACTTCCCAGTACATCATTACGGTTTCCTCTATTGATTATATAGAGGTCCTCTCCTTTAGCGATTAAAGCCTTTGAAATGGCAGTTGAAATAATTCCGGTTCCACCAATAAATAATATCTTCATTATAACCTCCTAGGTTGCATGCGTTCTTCGTATTCTGCTATCTATTTTATTCTATGCCTAAAAATATTATGGCGCAAGGGTTTTTGGGGAACGATTTCATCATCAATCTTCCCTCACAATACTTACTTCAACAACAGCATAAGCAACATATTCTCCATATAGTTCATACCAATCCACATCAAACTTATATCCATCTTGAAGATCTATCCAGATCCCTATAAGGTTATCGTCTTCCTCAATCTTTACAGCTGATGCACCTTGTATAGTATTCAAGCTATATTTAGCTTTAATCTGATCGGAGAGTTGGCAATCAGGTATTTCCAGGTATAAATTTTGATTCTTCTCACCAAAATGAATTAAGGGTGCATAAATACTTCCTGCATACCAGTCAACTTCCGCTCCCTCTTTAGGTCCAAATTTTAATTGAATATCTTTGAATCCTATTGCTATATCTTCAAGAACTGAAGGAGATTTAAGGCCAAACGAAAAAGACTTTCCTAAATAGTAAGATAATGGGACTTCCATAAACTTATCTTCGCTATCTTCATTAATAAAATAAACAAATTCTTTGGGTCCTGATAAATCCGGAAATGCCATATACTCTCCGTTGCTATATAATTTTAACTTTTCATTGTTAATAAATGAAATTGCTTCTATCAAATATCCATTAAATACCCACTGAAAATCTCCAGTCCTGTAATTGAAAAGCATGATTTTATTTCGATTATAAGTATCAATGATTTCTATAACTTCCTGGTCAATGTATGCCACATCTAGTTCTCCAAGGCTGTAACCCAAATCTTCAATATATTCAATGGCCTGGTCCCGACTATAGATACCCTCATCTACTTCCTGTTCTACACGGAAGGCATAATAGGCATTTCCCTCAGGCCAGAAAGCCTGAACTTCGAATATCCTATATCCTAGTCCATTTTCATGGTCCCAAATCCATTGGTCACTATCAGCCTGAACAAGAAGGCCAAAATCTGTTAATTCTGATGATTCCACCAATTTTCTGGAATTTTCAGTGACCTCCCAAATTTTATAGGATTCAGGCTGTCTGTCAAAGATAATCATCACTTCTTCATCTTCTTTAATAATGACAGCTTGCCCTAGACTTGCCAGATTGACCGGACCTTCCGAGTCTGTCTCTATATCCACATTCACACCATTACCTTGATAATGGGTCCAAGAACTTGTCCCACTTTTAGCCAGGTAATCCTTGCCATCTGCAAGAAGTGTCATAGTTGGAACTCTTTTACTTACGGATTGCAGATTTACTTGAAAAACTACTAACTCATCCTGGTCTTTTTCCAAAACTATTTGTTCTATGTCACCATCTCTTCGATAGGTGATATTTTCATAACTACCACCTAAAAGAAGCCCTTTTGTTGAGCTTTCATCAATACAAACCTCAATTTCACCACCATCATAAGACAGGTAGGTCAATACAGGACTTTGGTCATCAACAAGATAACAAGATGTGACTGTTGAAGGATTTCCCTCTTGTACATCATGGATGAATCCTGTTAAACGATCAAGATTTCTATAGGAACCTTCATAAAAACAGACACCACCATTCAATATAAAGGCGTCCAGAGAAATCTGATCATCCAAATCCGGCTTGTTGATTTGACCATATTTTTCCATTTGTTCAGGAATTTTATTCACTTGTTGAAGCTGACTTGAAGAACTACAGGCTGTTACCCAAAAAAGACATGCCAGGATTGTCATTAATCCTAATACTCTATTATTCATTTTCCTCACCTCATTATCATTTTATCAATAGGAAATTTTATTGGCAAGGCCTTCATAAAATTGTAAGAAAGATACCCTTAACCCTAAATAATTCTCATAAATTTACATAATAAAAACCCCTGTATAAACTCAAGTAAATACAGAGGTATTGATATATTTTCAATTATTAAGCTTCACTGACAGCCAAATCTTTGATGGTGTCATAGGCTTCTAATCCAACATAAAGGTCTTCTTTGTATGGATTACGGTTGGTTTTCCTAATCTTGTAAATCATAAAACTTATAACTCCAACATTGGCTGCCAAAGATAGGATACCGGCAATCATGTAGATGGTTGAATTATAGGTTGATTCCACTCTGAACATTCCCACATCCTGGAAAAGAGGAAATGTTTGAGCAAACATACACCATATGGCCAAGGTTTGGGCTCTGTGCTGAAGCCAGGCTCCTTTGCCAACAGTAAAGGCACACAAGGTCGGTGCAAACAATAATGCAAAACCTGCATACCACGCATGGGTGGGAATACAGTTGTAAGTATATACGAAATTCCAGATATCATACGCGATAATCCAAAACCATAGCATATCCGGCCACAACATGTCTCTGCTCTTATCTTTGCTTGATTCCTTACGAATAACGATGCCAAACCAACCGGTTATAGCAATGATATTAAGTATGCCGGCAGCAGCATTCATAAAGTTCCATGGGCCACCCATAACACCTACGATTTCACCTTCAATGGCACCTGAATTAGTCATCCAATAGGTGAGTCCAACTTCAATATCCCTTACTACAGCCTCCATAATGTTGATGGCAAGGATTAATGGTGGGAATATCAAGGCGAATTTCACCTGAGACAAACGCCACTTAACCATACCAGTTGCTTTGTCTTTCTTTTCATAGTGTCTGATCATCCAGAATCCCAATGATCCGGCTGTTGCTGAATAAACTTTTGCCAGATGGAACCAGTCTGTATAGGTCTGCTCTTTCATCACAGTCATCCATATCACTGTTAGACCAAGGGGTAGTACCGTAAAGCTAAAAAGCCCTACCCACTTAAACCGCCTGGCCACTTCATTGAACAGGAATAAACTAATCAGAACAGCAAACCAGATACCCCAAGCTGAAAAAACACTGGCACCTTCTGCGTAATTAAATGTAAACATGCTCGTCTCCTCCATAGTACTATTTGTCATACTCTTATTATTTTCGGAATAAGTTATCGTCTATTCCTTATTCCATAGTCTATTATAATACAACCCTGTTTTTTTGTCACATATTTAACGATGTAACCCTTGAATTATGAGAAACTATTATGAGAAGGATTATATTTTTTCAAAATACTTACATAACATGTCACTGATATTATTGTAATCTTAATTTATGGTCAATATACAATACATCCACTTTACCATCCTGCCAACTCAATAATGTATATCGGACCATATTTCCAAAGGATTCTACTTGTACGAGCAAACGCTTTTCAATAAACAGCTCATCTATGACAGCAAAATTTTGCCAATCCAACAAGTAGCCTGTCGTTCCTTCCTCATTAATTTCAAAACCCGTATAACCATTGTGTATCGGAATTATCGGAATGGAATAGCCAAGATTTTTTGCTTTGCTCTCCCCTTCAATCACATAGGTCCCCTTTTCTATGTCAAAGTATTGTAAGTAGCCATGATTAACCCACTGGGTTTCCAGCAGGTTTATTGGACTTTTTGCCATTTCTTTATATAGGCTAAGTTCATTATCCACATACTGGAGTATAGATGATTGACCATTATCAGAGTTGTAATGATCCATATACAAAGTAGAGTTAGGTCCAATGAGAATATAAAACCCATCTTTGTTCACCTTATCATTTCCCATATTGAACTGGTCTACCATACGAAACTCATTTTCAGCCATAAATTTAAAATATGTTTCTATCTGATAGGAATCACTTTCCTTGTAGCCAATCATATATGCAATAGCGTAATCAGAAATATCAGATGCAAGAATCTCATAACTTTTATGCCCTAGAGCTTGGTCCAGCCAGTCATTTTCCACTTGTTTACCGGTTTCAATATCAATCAGTTTTTTCTTGTTAACATGGAGGATCTGATTATCATATACTTCCTCAACTAATGGGATAATTCTGGTTTGGTTACTTTCGTCAATGGTATCAACGTAGGTATAGTGACCGGTATCAGGGTTTCTATAAAAGAGGTCCAAGCTTCCACCATCAGTCCGGCCATATAATGAACTGTAGAGCTGAACATAGCCGGAGGCTAGTGGCAGGTCTTCACTTCCCAATGCTTTTATTTCTTGGTAATTCTCTTCATATTCATAAAAATGAATCCTGATTTTGCCATTGTCAAAATGATAGGTGATGATTTCATCATCAGTGATGTACATTTGCATCCTAGTCTCATGAGAATATACCTTTTCATCACAAAAAAGTGAAACCTGAGTCATGGTTTCGTATGTATCCGGTTCAAAAATCCAAAACAAACTTGGTTCCTTAAGAGATACATAGTCAGTTTCATGGACTGCGACTTTTCCTGTTTCTCTACAAACTTCAACTTCACTAATCCCCTCATCAAAGGGCAGATAGGTGATTTTGTTTTCTGAAAAGTCCATAATCGCAGATTTAGGTTGACCAAAGAACCATTCCATTGGTATAAATTGGCTGTCACTGATCCACTCTCCATCAGAATAGTCACTATAAAACTGTGTCGGTGAATAAATGAATTCACCACTTTTATTATATATGTATGGCCCTAGTCTCCCTTCATAAATTGATGTGAAAAACGAAAAATAGGACCCCTTATTAGAATATGTTAGGTCTGTCGGTATATTGACATAAAAGCCTGATTCTCCGGCATCTGCGTTTGAGTACCCCTTAAAAATCTGTTTTTCACCCTCTCCCTCTACGTGTATAACTCCATAACCTTTCTCAATATAGGTATATATTGATGGGTCAGGGCCGCCTTCTATTGAATAGACGTCTAACAGGTAGTCCATGTCACTTACCATTTCATCCTTAAAGCTTAGAATATATCGATGTCCCCCACTGTTCACAAGTAATAGCTCATCCTTAATTACCTGCAAACCAATAGTATCTAGTGGCCCCTCCAAGCCTTCATGAAGAAGAAGTCTTACTTCATCCGGCTTGCGAAGGCTACATCCTAATAGATAACATTCCTCTTCCCCTTTTATCAGTAGATATGACGAATCTTCATAAACAACCATATCCACAAGCTCTCCCTGTCCTATATTGGTTTCATAGATTACATTCCCATCGTAAGACATATTGGATAATAAAAGGGACCCATCATAATCATTTGACTCAATACTCTCATAAGTAAAGGCCTCTTTCTCTATCCGATTATATCCCATAATTTCACTGAATGAATCAATCTTATACGTAATGATTTGAGATTTAAATGCTTCTTCAAAGACCTCTAGCAAGACTATCAGATCACCATCACTGTCATAGTAATCACCAATGACTCTAAAGTCACATTCGCCAGGAATTCTTATAGCTCTATAGGTGCCGTTTGGAAGTACATAGATGTATCGGTTAAATGCACCACCAATACCATAAAAACCCTGGGTATTAAATTGATAGTAGGCATCATCATGATAGCCCAGGTCTATATTTTTCAGAAAATAGGGAACCGGTACTTGGTCACCACTATAAAGATCCAGCATAAAGATTTGACTAGGGTCCGGATCAATAGAACCCAACATTTGGCTATTACCCACAATCAAGTAATCTCTATCCTGCCATCTGATAAAAGGGCGGATATCTTGGTCATATATTCTTCTTATGTAAGCCTTCTTATCCACAAGCTCTCCATCACTTCCGTATACAAATCCCCAAGTATTTCCCTGTCCAGATCCCCTGGCAATAAAACGATCGGAATCATTAATGTAACTAATATCATCAAAAGCTAACCTGACATCATCTTCTAGACCTTGATTAAGTTCATCCAAGGAGTACAGGAATAAGTCTTCACCACTTGTGAAACTATAGGATCTAATCCCCTTCTGTGAAATATAAAGCATTTTATGAATGTCACTATTCACGCAATAGGACTTAAAGTCAATATTTTCAGGTATATCAACCGCATGTCTTATTATCAGAGATTCATTTATCACAAGGATCCTTTGACTTGTTAATAGGTAAATACTTTGACCTTCTTCATCTTCACTTTGTTTAGAAAAGTCCTTACCAGGATAAAGCTCAATGAAGCCTTCATCCTCAGCCAATTTAACTTCAAAAACATCTTCTAGTTCCTTATTGCTCTTGTTTATTTGAAGGATATTTATTATGTTTTTTTCTTCATTTATTCCACTAAAATAGAGCTTCTCACCACGTTCAAAAAGAAGCTTAAAATCCATTATGAATTTTCCGGTTTCCGGGTCCACAAAATCAGAAAAGGCCTCTAGACCACTTATGTTTTTTTCATCCCTTAAGTATGTAAATTCCTGCAGATCTACTTTCTTTTTTGATTCTGGCTCATCCTGAACCTCTTGATCTAGACTCAACTCACCATTGTCTATCTTGGCATCCTCAGATTCACTTGTTTCTGTTTCACTATTCTTCTCTTTGGTCTCATCCCAAGGAATTTGGGTATTATCCTGATCCTGTCTTTTGCCTGAATCACTTTCATTCAGACTCTCATGAATTAGCTGGTCTGACTTGTCTATTTCCTTATTTTCACACGAAACAAGCAAAAAACATAGAACAAGCAAAATGCTTCCCTTAAAAATTCTATTCATTATTCTCACCTCATTACAATTCTACCAATAAGAAATTTCAATGGCAATAACTTCTTGAAATAGAACTTACTTATATTAGTTAATGATGTGAAAGAATATATGGCGGTATAAAAAAGCTTCAGCATTAAGCTGAAGCATTCTCTTTAGATTTGGGTATGATATTTTCCAACACTTGGTCAGGTACTTTGAAGTTTCCCTGGCCGATGCCTAACTGGATATGGGCCCTGTTGGCACCGTGGAAGTCGGATCCGCCACTTTTTAAGAAACCAAAGTCCTGGATATAGTCTGCCACTTTCAGCCGGTCTTCTTTGGTAAAGGATGGATAGTAGTATTCAAGTCCATCAAGTCCCATTTCTTTGAGTTCACTTAGGAATTGTCTGGCGCCTTCATCACTAAGTCCCGCAAGTCCGATAGGCAAATGGAAGTGGGCCATAAAGGCTTTGCCTCCACCGTAGTGAATAGCATCCAGTACAGACTGGATATCTAAAAGTTCACCCTCCTGATGGGGTATTTTATCTAAATAGTTGATCCATGATTCTTTCATGATTGTGGTATAACCTTTATCTACAAGACACTTGGCCAGGGCCTGTCTGTCTAGATAATCTCCTGACTGAAACACTTTAGCATCTTCTAATGATATATGAGCACCCAATTGCTCAAGCCCCTCAAAAACAGGACCTAAGAGCTTTTCTTTTCCCTTGCGGTAAGACTGATAAATCTTAAGAAAGTCCGGATGATCTCCATCGATATTTAGGCCAAGTATATGTAAACGTCTGCCTTTGTAATAAGCATCGAATTCGATTCCCTTTATGAGCCTTATACCTAGTTTTCCAGCCTCTTTAGCAGCCTCTTCATGACCTTCGATGGAATCGTGGTCGGTGATTGCAATAGCTGAAAGACCTGTTTTCTTGGCAAGGCGAATAAGTTCTTTTGGTGAAAGGGTTCCGTCTGATACGGTGGTATGGGCGTGTAAATCAATCATATGATACTCCTTTTTCTGGTCAGCATGTGATTTCATGCTAACTATATCATATGCAGTCATTATTTGTTAGAGATGAAATCACCGTAAAATTCTTGCTAAACTTCGGAGTTTTAGAAGATTTAACTAATTTGGAATTATTGAATCATCTTTTAGGCAAATTCTACCTCTGTTTTAACGGAAATAGTGGTATGGTTCCATCAGCAAGGGCCTGTAACTCTTTTCGGTAATCCTCATTAAAGGCGAACCCTTCATTGGCAATATCAACGCCCCATTTAAAATACTTGTATTCACCTGTAGGAATAATTATGTCCACACCCTGGTCCACTGAGTAATTGACTGCTTTCTTAACAATCTCATAATCATCAATGGGATGATACCAGGATTTAGGATGGTGGATGTTGTCCTCTTCCTGATGGTTGGTCATAGCCATAGACTTGATTCCAAGGACCGTCATTCCCTTTTCTTTTGCCTTTTTAAGGACATGTTTACCATAGCCTAGTTTCATCATGGAAGCAAAGTTAAAGGGGAACATAATGGAATCAAAATCATATCGCTCCATAAGTGCCAGCGCTGCTTCCGTAGAATGGGCACTAAAACCAATCTTTCCGATAAGTCCCTGGTCTTTGGCTTTCATATAGGTTTCAAAAGCACCGGCCGGGCCAAATATCCGCTCTACATCGTCAAGGTTGAAGACGGCATGTAACTGGTATAAGTCAAAATAATCAGTTTTCAGGTTCTTAAGGGATGCTTCCAAAAGTTTTCTGGCTCCCTCTTTGGTCCGGTCTTCCGTCTTACAGGCAAGAAAGATCTTGTCACGCTTGCCTACCAAAGCATGGCCCAGCTTGATTTCAGCATCCCCATAGGTTGGTGCAACGTCAAAATAATTAACCCCCAGATCGATAGCCTCAGCTACATACCGGTCTGCATCCTTTTGGTCCTCGTTCATAGCCACAACACCACCAAAGGCTATTCTTGACAGGTCCTGTCCAAATCTTTTAATGGTTTCCATACATACCTCCTTAACACTCATCATTTACTAATTACCTTATCATTGAGCTGGATTTTCTCAAATCCAGTACTAATCTATATATCTTTTTTATATAAAACAAAAGTCTAGTCTGCTGGAATCAGTTTTTCTGAAACTGTCTTATTGAAGAAGGAGACAACAGGGCCAAAGCCAAAGGCACAAGCCAAGGTTCCAAGTCCAATGAGACCGCCGGCAAAGAAGGCAACAGCTGCGCAGATGGCATCAAAGAAAATTCTTGCCCAAAAATATGGAATATTGGTCCTATCTCTTACGATAAGAGGCAGGGAGTCAAAGGGAGCCACCCCGGAATCAGCAGTTTGATACAAGGATATACCAAGACCTGTAATGAGTACTCCAATAATGACGGTTACCAGTCGTATCAAGAAAGACTCCAATACAGGAAAATTCCCTTCTAAAAATTCAATGGAATATTGAACCACATAACCCACTAAAAACCAGTTGATAATAGTTCCGACACCGATGTATTTTCTTCCGAAAATCAATTCCCATAAAAAGAAAAAGGAATTTACCAAAATAAGAAATAGTGCATAGGACAGGGGCTGGAACTCATGTAACCGCAGTACCATTGCTGAGAAAGGGTCATTTCCCATATGGGAATACTTGAAAATTCCGATACCGACACCAATTAATATGTTGCCTATTATAATTCCCATGACCTTACGGAAATTCATTTGTTTCCAATTGTTCATTATTTACTCCTATCCTATGTCGTGTTTCTGATAAAGTCTATTTGGCTTTATGGACCTTGACCTAGTCCCTAAACTGGTCAAGAGTCTTGTTAAACATATGTTCCATTTGACTGGTGTTAATGCCGTAATACATTTTCTTGCCGTCTTTTGCCGAAAGTTGAATAAGCTGTGCAGTTAAAAGCTGGCTGATATGGTGGGAAATATTGGATTTGCTTAAGTCCATTTCCTTAGCCAGATCATCTGCACACATATGTTGGTCCTTAATATATTTTAACATTTTTAATTTGGTTGGGTCAGAAAAACATTTATAAAAGGCTAATTCCTGGGCTTCTTTGTAATCATCTGTCAGCATCCAGGTCAAGGCAGCTCCAATGGCCATATACATGGTCTTTGAACACTCTTCCAGATGAAGATAAATAGCAGTATACATAAAGCCAGTTACATAGCAGACACACTTGTCATGTTTAGGAAAGGCATCAACTACAGCCAGGGGCATAACCTCCAGAAACTCTTCAAAGCTATGGATCTTACCTTCATATATGTCCTGGGATTCACGAGTGACAGGCAGGACTCGTTTCTTGGCTTCAAGATAAATGGGTAAATATGCTTCCAGTAATTCAACAAAAGCTTCTTTTACTGTTATAGCATTTCGCTTGATATAGGTATAGGCCGTAAAAGAAGGGGCTTCTTTTTGAAGATTATTGCCGTTAATGGTCTGGATGTTCTCTTTTATCTTGTCATCATCAGCAAGTCCACCTTTAATACTGATAACATATTCTGTGTACTCTACCATAAAGGCATGCTCGTCCAATCCTTTGAGATGACTGATATAAGCCTTTTCATCAGTTTCAGGATGGTACATGGCATATTTAACAATCATCTCCTGGAGCATATATTTACGAACAAAATCCTTGATCTGTCTGAAGGTAACAACTGAAATCTGTTTTTCCATCCAGTCAATGCTCTCTCTAAGGGCCGGAATCTCGAATTGGTAATCCGAGCTCACATATTTTTTCTTATCGATCAAGACCTTTAGACTATATCCAAAGTCAATTAAATTGTTAACTTGAAATTTAAACAACTTCAACCACCTCTTCAGCTTCTACTTGAGTATCCATATCCAGCTTCCTGTTACTACGAATATGAAGACTGATTAATATCAGGGCAATCGCCTGTATATTTAATAGGATATAGGTTGGAAGCCAATTAATCAAGAGGCCATTTAATAAAAATGATAAAGGGACGATACCTTCACTCATGGTGGACAGGAGACCAAAGAACCTTCCACGGTACTCCTCAGCTACTGTTGTCTGGAATCTCACACCAAGAGGCACATTAATGGAAACAGCTGTACCTGCCATAATCATAAAAACTGCTCCATAATAGAATGGAGTTACTCCTGTTAGCGACCAAAAGTCCATGGCAGGTAGAGAAAATGCAACTAAAGCCAGTGCCATAGCCACAATTCCGCCGGCAAAATACTTACGTGAAAACTTGAGATTGATCATACCAATGATCAGGGATGCTATCAGCATACCTACAGGAAAAGCAGCTTCTATTATTCCAACAAGCCTGGATTCATATTGATGTATATTGACCAAGGTGTATGGCATAATTACAGAAAAGGCACTCATAAAAAAATTAAGAAACAAGGCATATATAGCTAGATTTAAGTGGGCTTTCTGTTCCAAACAATACTTAATCCCTGCCTTCATACTCGCAAAAAAGCTTTCTGCCTTTGCACCTGCCCGCTTCATCCTGGAGTGTAGGTCAAAATCAATAAAGGTCTCTGATAGTGAACTCACAAAAAATGATACAGCATTAGCCACGATAAACATACGGATATCAACCAAAGCATAAATGGCTCCACCAGCAATTGGAGCAATAATTTGGATGATGGCGACGATGGACTGGTTAAAGGAGTTTACTTTCATAATATATTTAGAGCCTACAATATTAAAGAGTGCAGCTGAATAGGCATTATTGAGGAAGACAAAGCTAATATTCAAAAGAACTGATGCTGAGTAGATCATCCAAAGAGCCAGATCTTGCTGACTGGTCATAAGGAATAAGGAAATCATAATGAGACCACATATAAAGTCGGCTGCAACAACGACTACCTTTTTGTTGGTCCGATCAATTAAATTCCCTACAAAAGGATTAATTAATATTCGTGGCAAAGTTGATAATATTAAGGATAGGGCAAAATTAGTGGGACTTCCTGTTACTTTAAGTATATAAAAACTAATGGCAAAATTGTATAGATTGGTTCCTAATATGGAGACACCCTGGCCCGCCATAGCAAGAATCATGTTTCTGATTTCTTTTTTCATTGCATTCTGATATATCTGCTTTCGATATATTCTCCTTCCCAAATCATAATTGGATAACATTATCATACGCGCAAATATATTATAGCATTAATATTTTCATAGTTCAATATATTTCGAACTATGAAAATATCAAAAAAATAAATCTGAACCCATTATTTAGGATTCAGATTCTTGATTGCATGTAACTGTTTGATTTCTTCCGTTTTCTTTTGCCTTATAAAGACACTGGTCGGCTATCGTGTATAACTTATCAATATTTTCCTTGCCTGACTCATCCTTCACAAGTCCACCACTAATGGTTACCCGAATATCCTGAGTTCGCGATGCTGCCACTTTTTTTCTCAAGTTTTCTATAACACCTTCATAATCAATCTGATCAGAAAGAATACCTAGCGCAAACTCTTCACCACCAATTCGAGCAACAAGAATCTCCTCCGTTTCCACTGATTTGAGAATTTTTGACAGGTTGATGAGGACCTTATCACCCATATCATGTCCATAACGATCATTAATCTTCTTAAAATAATCTACATCAATGACGCATAATCCAAAGACACCTTTTTTTATCTGCCCAAGTTTCAGTTGTTCGAAAAAATACCTCCGGTTATGAAGTCCTGTCAGTGGATCTGTATATCGCTCTATATTGAGGCGGTCAATAATTGTGATTGTCGTTTCAGCTATCCAAACCAAGCCAAACTGAAAGATAACAAACACTAGGATTTTATAGATATACTCAGTATCCAGAAAAACAGATTGGCCCAGTAAACGTTGAAACTGGGTTATACAGGCCAAAAAAGTAGTCACGAAAAATACAATATAGGTTTCCAGTAATATAAGATCAAAGAGTCTAAATCTAGTCCGGGAATTCATTCTTTTTATCTGGTGAACAGCCAGCACGCCTCCGGCGAATGATAAGGGCAACAATGAAATCAAAGTCATCAAACTGTGTTTCTGATTATCATAAAAAATAGATATAAAGTAGATACCACTATTAACCAGCCCTAGCAATCCTATGGCAGAAAGTAGACCCTTGGTCTTCTTAAGAAATTCAAAATCATATATAACATCAATCATTAAAAGAGCACTTAAACAATAGATCGTCCCCAATAGAATATAGGTTATACTTACAGGTCTAATATATGTACTTGCATCAAGGATTACAGTCAATGCGCTGACCATAAAAATCATCATATACTTCCCGGCTTTGGTTTGATTTTCATCATATTTGTGTATGACATAAAACATAATCATATAAGCGATATATATGAAAAACAAAAGAGTTCCTATTGTCTTCGACAAAAAACCACCGCCCTTTCAAACTCATGGATCCTATATTCATTATAACAGTAATTAATAGAAATAGCTTGTGGAGAAATCATAATAAAAGCTTGGAGAATCATCCATTCGACTTTCTCCAAGCTTCCTATACTTTTTCTTATCTTTAATGTCCTTTTAGGCCAGTACCCTACGATAATTCTTGGCTTCCTCTGACCAGTCATCTTTATTGGTTCCTGGAAGGGGCAGGCCATTGGGCATCATGGTTTTAGGAACCACTGCCTTAGAGAACTGGGTACATAATTTGAGACGGATACAGGAATCCTTTCGGTCTCCCTTGCAATACATAGTTATAAATCCCTTAACCGACGTTTCTGCATCGTGTTCATTACAATATTTAACAAAGGGACAAGCTGCTAGATTAACACACTCTGACATAAATACCTCCTGACAATCCACCTCTCACTAATACGTTAATAAAAAAGAGAGTTATTGTCAAGTGCCATTAATCCTATTTTCTACCTATACCTATTCATTGTTATCGACTACTCCTAGATAATCAGTTTTTCAGGTTTTGAGTAATAATAACCCTGAACCACCTTACATCCTGCACTCTTTACGATATCTATCTGGTCTTTGGTCTCGACACCTTCTGCTACTGTATCGCAGCCAAAATTATTGATGACATCAATAATAGAATGGAAAAGCTTGTTGGACATAGGATCATCTACAATATGGTCGATAAAAGACTTATCGATCTTAATTTCATCCAGGGTTATTTTCTGCAAATAATTCAAAGAAGAATAACCGGTTCCAAAATCATCAAGAGATATTTTCATACCTGCCTTACGGAGGGCTTTTACCCTGGTGTTAACCTTATCCAGATTGCCAATCAGTATATCCTCTGTGATCTCCAGGATTATACAGTGGGTGGGAACCTTATATTCACTGGCTTTCTCCAACATATATGAAACAAAGTTGTCACTCATGAAAAAAAGAGGACTTATGTTGATGGAAACCGATACTTCATGACCATATTTCCGGGTTAATCCCTCAAAATCCTTAAAAACATAGGTGACCATCTTCTCGGTAAAATCAAGAATCATCTTTGTCTTATTCATAATTGGTATAAAAACTCCCGGACTGACAAAACCAAGGACCTTAGACTCCCATCTGGCAAGGGCCTCTACCCCGACGACTCTTTCGTCCACCATGGAAACTTTTTCCTGATAAACCGGGTAAAACTCATCATTCTCAAGGCCGGATTCTGCATGTCGTTTAAGAACCGATTCACTTTCAATCATATCAAAGATTTCCTGTGAATATTTGGCTTGATTCAATCCTTGTGCCTTGGCATACTGCATAGCAATATTGGCCTTTTGAAGAATCCGCTCAAAGTTTTCATTGAGTTCATCATTCCTGACATAGGCAACGCTAAAACCAACTCTTACATCCAGCTGTCTTGTATAGTATTCCTGATTCCAAAACTGATGGGTATCTTCAATCCATTTCAGAACCAGATCTTCATCATCGTCATTAATCCATATTCCAAACTCATTACCACCCAGCCTTGCAACAAGAGACTTATAGCCTGGCTTACGGTGGCGCAAACCTTCAGCAATAATCTTAATCATATCATCGCCATAGGAAAGACCATAGATCGAGTTAATCATCTTCAGTTCCTTTATATCAAGGAGCAAAAGATATCCTATCCGGTTATTGACCTCGATTTGTCGATCAACAAATTCTTCCATCATATTCATGTTTGGAAGACCGGTCAAATCATCAATATAGGCTAATTTCTTTAATTCTTTTTCTCTACTTTTCAGTTGATTGATATTATATTGAAGGGAATCTACCATTTGGTTGTAACCATTGGTTAAATCCATGAGCTCATCTTTTTTCTTGATTCCTTCTACCTTGACCAGTTTATTCTTCTCGTATTTTTTCATGGAATGTATAATACGAAGAATAGGTGCCAGGACCTGATCCATATAGTGGTTGGCAAAGAGGACGATAAAAAACAGGGTTACCAAAAAGAGAACAATCATAAAATACATGATGTTATTGGCTGCCTGATTAAAGTCAGACGCATAGGCAGTCGCAACAACTGTCCATCCCCAGCGGGGTTCGTATTTGGAATAAGAAAATTTTCTTCCAATGTTGTCACTGTCAGGATAGTGCCAATTATACTCCAGGAAGCCACCCAGCCTTCCAATTCTTAATTGTTCTTTAACAATGTATACTTCTTCTTCTCCAAAACTAACAACATCGTAAACATATGTTCCCTCGATAGTAGGATGCATGACTTCATATCCTTCATCGTTATAGGCAAGAAAATACCCATGCTCACCAAGATCAATGGGTGTCGTTAATGTTCGTTTCCCATCTTCCTGCATAGGACCAACAAGGAAACCTCTAACCCTTTCTTTGGCCTCTTCTTCAGAAATGATACCCGCCTCAACAGCAAGTCCAGCTGATTCGATGGTTGATATGGCCATATTTACGCCATTTTTAAGTATTGTTTTCCCTTTTTCCTCTAATTCATTACGCGCCACAATATAGCTGGGTATACCCAGCCCGATGTTGGCTATCGCTAAGAGTAAGACAATAAAACCGATTAATTTGATTTTTAGGGACATTCTTCTTTTGCTCATAAATCTTTCCTAACTGGTATGACTTAGGGTTCATACCAAAGCACAGGAATCAATAACTCCAATTCAATAAAACTATTGTTCAAATCCTCATCATAAAATAGTAACCATTCTCACCCATTCTATTAAATAAACATGAGTAAGTTACTACTAAACTGTGAACGTTTTGTTAAGCTTATAGAAATGTCACTGACTTAGTAAGATTTATTCTTTTTCAACAACATAAAGCTCATTATAGAGACGGCTGACGGAACGGTTCTTGTGTACTGAGATGATAGCATTGGCGAAGATGTCGCATACACTAAGTTTTACAAAGCCCCTTGTATTATCAACAACTTCTGACTCTCCTTGTCCACCAGCTGAAGCCTTGTCACCATTATCAGATTTATCATGACTGATTGTATCCAGGATCATGACTTCCTCCATATCAAGGCTTCTTAGCATATCTCCACAGTCTCCTGCTAGTATCGGATGAATACCAGCCACAAAAATCTTCTTGACCTTGGCAGCTTTCAGTATATGGACAGCGTTGTAAATGGTGTTTCCGGTATCAATAATATCCACAGTCGTAATCACATGCTTCCCGGCAACATCACCGATGACTATATGTTCCAGTCCATCACCGACTTTTGAAACCCTGGAGTCAATAATTGCCAGGGGTACGTTCAGTTCTTCCGCCAACTGACGATTCTGTTTAACTGAACCAATTCCAGGTGCAACCACAACAAAGTCACCCTGGGTATCTCTCAGTTTTTTCTTATAATAGTCCACAAAAAGAGGCATACTTTTCATATTTATTAAAGGTTTCTTGAAGAATCCCTGGATCTGAACGGAATGAAGATCCATTGTAATAATATGATCAATGCCTGCTTTTTCCAGTAGATTAGCTACCAACTTAACACTGATAGGTTCTCTGGCAGAATATTTGCGATCTTGTCTCGCATAGCCAAAATAAGGGATAACCGCCGTTATTCGTCCTGCTGATGCCCTTTTCATGGCGTCAATAACAATGAGCAGTTCCATAAGACTGTCATTAACAGGCTCAGATGTGGATTGTATGATATAGACATCATAGCCTCGGACGGATTCGTTAACCCGAACAAAAGATTCCCCATCTGAAAATTGACCGGTTACCATATCTGATAAGGTTACTCCCATAGCTTCAGCAATTTTAGCTGCCAACGGACGGTTGGAAGAACCTGCAAAAACTTTGATTCCCTTGGATTGATACGTTTTATTCATGATTACTCCTTCGATAAAACTCTAGTCACCTTTTGCTCACTATCCAATAATATCTTAACATATATTTAACGTCCGTCAACTCATAAGACCATAAAAAGATGCCTAATATTTGGTTAGAGTGTCAAAAGGTTTAGCTGAACGAAATCTATACACTATATGGTGTTTGGATGGTTCAACCGGATACCATATAGTGTATAGATTTCAGTTAAGCTTCCTTTTGACACCCTAACCATATTTAGGATTGATTTTTATGGCTTATGCTGGAGGATAAGGGTTTGCTATCCAGGCTGGCGGGGTCAAATATGTCTTCAATACGTCCCTTATCCATGACTGCAATCCTGTCGCACAAATGCTTAACCACCTTCATATCATGGGATATAAAAAGGTAGGAGAGACCCAATTCATCCTTTAAACTTTGAAGGAGGTTAATGATCTGCCCCTGAATCGATACATCCAGCGCCGAAACAGGCTCATCACAAATAATCAACTGAGGCCTTGTAGCAATAGCTCTGGCTATAATAATCCTTTGGTTTTGACCACCACTCAGCTGGGTTGGATACCGGTCTTTGATATCCATAGAGAGTCCGACCAAGCCAAGGAGGCGTTCTGTTTCCGCTTCTATTTCGTTTTGTCCTACAATCTTGTGAATCTTCAAGGGTTCTGCCATCAACTCACTAATGGTCATTTGCGGGTCCAGCACAGCCTTTGAAAACTGAAAGACCACCTGAAGATCCTTTCGAAGCCTCTGCATGTCCCTGTGACTAATTCCCCGCATATCCCTTCCCATAAATAGAACGGTCCCACTACTTGGCTTTAAGAGGTCAAGGACCAGGTTGGCGACTGTCGTTTTACCGCATCCACTTTCTCCCACAAGACCAAAAGACTCCCCTTTATAAATCACAAAAGAAACATCCTTGACAGCTTCCACATACTGGTTTTCTGAGAATAAACCATTTTTCATGATAAAGGTTTTTGATAAATGTTCTACCTGAAGAATTGCTTGACTATTCATCCTTAAGCCCTCCTTCTTCTTTCATTGGATAAAAACACCGGTAGCTTCCACTGCCCTCTTTTTCCATGGGTGGTATCCTTTCCAGGCAAGTATCTTTGGCATATGGACACCTGGCAGAAAAAGGGCATACCGGACTAAAATCATTAGGTGACAAGGCCATACCTTCTAGGACATACAAGATTTCATCTGACTTACCCAGTGACTCGGTACACTCTATAAGGGCTCTTGTATAAGGGTGTCTGGCATTTTCCAATAGCTGGCTTGTTGCTCCCTCTTCCACAGTTAAGCCACCATACATGATAATGAGGCGGTCACAAAGGTAGTGGGCGGCTTCAAAGTCATGGGTAATCATCATAAGGGCCATTTGGTATTTTTTACATAATCGACCAAGAATATCAAGGACCACTTTCTTCATGGCAGCATCTATACCGCTGGTTGGTTCATCGGCAATAATCAAGTCAGGTTGGAGCAAAATACACATAGCAATCATAATTCTCTGATTCTGACCACCGGACAGTTGTGAGGGATAACGCTGGAGAATACTGTAGGGGTCTTCCAGACCAACTTCCTCCAAGGCGTCCATAATTGTTGCCTTGTGAAAAGGAACACTATGTCTGACTAGGGCTCCTTTAATCTGGCTGCCGATTCGCTTATATGGATTAAAGGCTGCTGTCGGATTCTGAAAAACAAAGGCAATCTCCTTTCCCCTAATCTGAGTCATGGCTTTTTCCTTTTTTTTCAGAAGATTCTGGCCCTTAAAAAAGATGTCACCCTGGTCTACCTGGCCTTCATCACCATTAAAAAGCCGAATAAGATTCATAGCAGATACTGACTTACCGCTGCCGGATTCTCCTAATATTCCCACAATCTCTCCTCTTTTGATAGAAAGATCAACACCTCGAAGAACCTGTAACCTGCCCTGGTCTGTATAGAAAGAAAAATGAAGGTTTTCCACTTGCAGAAGATTTACGTAATCCTCTCCCTTATTCAATTGTTGAACTTGCTTCATAGGACTCTTGTCTTTCATGCCATACCTTCTTTACTAATAATTACTCATGGATATAACCTTCAAAAGAATTTCACTGACTTCCATGAGGTTTATTTCATCTCGGTTTATACTATCCTTACTTTCTTCACCACTTGTTATAAGTGATTCCTGGTCAGAGCTCAAGTGGATGGTGGCAACACCCCGATCCCAGAACAAGGTATTCATCCAGTATGCATCGGTATAATAATACTCACCACCACGGTTAATATTGACCGGCTCCTCTATACTTACACCTACCCTTTCAAACTCCTGAGTCAGGTAATGACCAATACTCCAGGCAAACTGTCTGGTTACTGGTGCCTGTTTGGTCGAGAAATTCAATGAAGAAAAAGTATCTGTCTTTATACCTGTCATATCTATATAGGCCTTGATTTTCGATGAAGAGTATGGAAAGTCCTGGGCCAGGACATGAATGCCATGACTGGCATCACTGTAGGTTCCATCTGCAAAAACAAAAATCAAGGATCTTTTATTATCTCTGCTGCATAGATTTTTCATTAAATCCAGTTGAAGGGCTAATTTATCCCGGCCCTCCTGGTCCAAATAATTATAGGACATACCAATCAGAATAGCCTCCTCACTTATATATGGATCTCCACCAGGATATATGCCAAGAACATCCCGTCCATCCTGACCCAGCATCCGAAGGCCGAAAGCTCCCTTGATATTGGCGTCTTTTGCCTCACATAGAAGTCTTCCTATCCGGTCTGAAACCAGGATAAGTGGTATATCATCAACCTGGTCTAAAACCAGCTTTTCCTCTATATCGCTGGACTTGCCTATGAAGACAAAACCTTCCGGCTGGACATGAGACCTGATATTTGCCATAAAGGAATAAAGAAACATATCATTATAGAGTCGACTGTCAATCAAGATCATCGCCTGATTCAAGTCCTTAAAGCTGATGGTTTCCCCATGACTTAATTTTATATCAGAGCCCTCTTCCAGGTCCCTATGAAGGCTGTAGAGGTCATAACTTGTAAAATCAACAAGCTTTCCTTCAAAAGCCCCTTGACTACCGGCAAGTATTGCATAATCACTGCCTGGATCAAGTTCAAGTCCTCTTCCATCATATGTCACTTCCACCTGACCGGATTCAACCAAGGCAGTTGCTGAAGCTTCATAATCTACGATTAGCGACTCCTCTAAGGCCCTTATACCCAGCTTGTCCATTTCTTTTGCAATATAGTCTGCCACTTCCACACTTTCAGAACTTCCAATCATAGCCTGGTCCGGTAAGTCACCTAGGTCTGTTAGGCTTTCAATCCTGTAGTCATCTCCCATCAAAGTCAGTGAAATGACGAAAAGAGTAATAACCGCCAATATAGGGACCAGCTTCTTATAACTTAAGGTCTTGAAACCCTTGGTAAAATACCTGACGTTTAAGGATAAAGCCTGTCTGGCATGGGGAATAATCTTGGAATTCTTCTTCTGGAGCATTTCCCTAAGGCCTTCACCAAAGAGGTTAAAGCCTAAGACACTGATAAAGAAAGCCAAGGCAGGATAAAGGACTGTCCAGGGGGCAACTGAAATCATCGTTCTTGAAGACGCCAGCATAGAGGCCCATTCCGGTTCAAAACTAACATCGTAATAGGTAACACGCCCAAAATCTGTACTTAAAATAATGCGAAGGTTACCGATAAAGACAGAAAAGAGGCCAAGCTGCATAATCATAGACAGACTTCTGGCTACTTCCATAAAGAGCAGGACCAGAAGTTCGGGAACCAAATGTGGGAAAACATTTTGAAGTCCGATACCCAATCTGGATTTTCCTATGGCTATTTCTCCTGTAATAAAGGGCTTGGCTAATATAGCCTCTACCCTTTCCTCAATAAGACTTGCCAGTTTAGGCCATCCCGTCAGGGTAATAACAATCACAAAGGCTATGATGGACCTGGTTTTATCCAAACCAAAGAAAAAAGCAAGCTGAAGGATAATGACATTAATCAAGAGGCCCGGTATAGCAGAAAATATAATATTGGACTGGTTAATCAGGTTCTTGGCAAAACTGTTACCAAAACCGGCGATCATGGCAATGGGTATGGCTATCATAAAATGAGCCAAAGCAATCAGAAGCCCAAGGCTAATGGTCAGTTTTGTTCCGTAAATAATAAAACTGTAGATATCCCTTCCCAGATCATCACTCCCCATAATGGCTTCATCTGACGGCTCAAAAGGAGCCTTTTCAACATCAAGCTTTCCATCTTCATGTATAAACTTAAGCTGTTTAATCGTATAGGGACTTTTATCGGTAAAGGCTTCTGGTACAATCATTAAGATAATAATAAAAGTTAGAATTAAACCACCAATCACCAACGGAAGATTCAGTTTTCTCATCTTTTAAGCCCTCCCTTCATGGGGTTGAGTAAAAACCTTATATAAGAGGTAAGACTTGTCAGACAAATATAGATCAAGCCTAAACTGACAGCAAGAGGAACAAAACGCTGAACATCATGGCGGTTGTATAGATAGAGAAGATAATAGACCACCCCGTTATAATTAAAGAGATACTCAACAATAATCATATTCGAAAACACCATGGTTAGAATGGCAGGAATAGAGTCCAATATCTTATAGAGTATAGCCGGCATCATTTCTGTCATATAAATGCGAAACTTGCTATAGCCCAGGGCTTTGGCATGTCTTATATAATCCTTGGTCAGCTCCTCATGAATGGTCACATAGGTGATTCTGGAAATATAGATGGTTGGTATAACCGACAGGGTCAGCAAAGGGAATAGGTACTCACCTGGATTTAGTCTTTGATTCAGGTCCGGAAAACGAATGGCAATAAAAGTATGCAGTAAGAGGCCAAGGGTAACAACCAAGACATCCGGAATGGAAAAAATCAGAAGACTGCCCAAGGACCTAAGCTCCTTACCCTTATGTCTATACCCTTCATAAACACCACGAATGATTCCCAGGGTAAAGGCCAGGCTCAAAGCACCTGCCACTAATTGAATACTCTTGCTGCCTGCCGACTGAATAACTTCCAGAATATTACCTACTGTTTCCTGATTATAGGTTGCCGGATTTACCAGAGACCTAACATAGTAAAGAGCATCTTTTAAAGTCAGATACATGGAAAAATTACTGGTCATCCGATTTCCTCGAATGATTACATTGGTTTCCGGATTAATATTGGCGATAATTGCAAGTACAAATACGGCCACGCCATAAGGAAAGACATACCTGTAAAAGCCTCTAAGTATCATAACCGGACTGGAAAGGCCTATTTGGTCCATCCTTTTGCCATAAAGGATTTTATTGGGATAAAGTTTGATGAACTGATCTAAAACTAGATGAACAAGTCCAAAGAAAAGTAGAAGACCTACCATAACTTTCTCGGTCCCTGTCATGAAATCGATATGATTATCCCCATATACTTCGTGTTTAAGGAAAGCCATCAACACTTTAAGGCTATTCTCCAGCTTAGAAGTGGATAAGCCGTCCATGGTATCTTCCATATCATTAACAACCAGACTGCTGGATAAGGTAAGGGAAGATATGCCGGCATTACCAAACATGGCGATACTTCCTCCTAAAGCAGGTACACTGGCTACCTGGATTTCCTGGTCCTGGCCATACATCGCCACCTGTTGACCCAGTATCGTTGAAAGCTCTGGATTATATGCAAGACTTATTGGGTCATAAGAGTCTTCACCGATTCCATCAATATGGATATGTCTGACAAAGTCAGGATTAAGACCTAGATTCCTAATAAAATATTCAGTCCCTGCCATATCAGCTTCCTGGCCGTTAAAGGCAACAAAAAGGATAGACTCCTCACTGACACCCTCTAGGCTTCCAAGGATTCTGGCTATTTCAAGAAGACCTGCCAAACCAGATGTTTTTGAAAGAGTTCCCGGAAACTGAGCTGACTCAGAAGCCATGCCTACATTATCAAGATTGGCTGATAAGATTAGAACCTGGTCCCTATTACCTTTTCCTTCTATAAAACCAAGAATATTTGAGGTCTCCACTACAGGAAACTCCATATCGATATGTATCTGAGCCCGCTTTATTACTCCCAGTGGTCTTCCCTGCTTGCCGTCCTTATCATCCCCAAGTATATCTTCAAGTTCATCATAAGCTTCTTTTGACAGATAGCCAAGAAGAAGGGAATCCCCTGTTTTACCGGAAGTTGACAAGGACTTGGTTCTTTCGTATCTTCTGGCAAGACTGTAACCTGCTTTGTCTGTGCAGATAAGAAGCCCCTTTCCTCCATGTTCAGCCACATACTGGACCCACTTGGCATCCATATGACCGGCATCAACAACAACAAGGCTGTCTTTGATTAGTTCCGGATCCGTTCTAAGGAGATTTGTACCGGCCACCAAAACAGGTCCATCAAAGTCCAGGCCACCACCCATGTAGTAGGGTAAGGCGTTGTAATCCCTGTACATGTCAAAGGACAGGACCCCGTCATCATCTTGACCATATATCTTAAAGCTTGGATTAAGATCAATCTCCGGAACGATTAGTTTAAAGGTCTGACGGTAACCTATATTGTCAAGGCCAAATTCTTCAGGCACTTCTTTTAATCCATAGGAAGAGAAGGCAGCTTCTACATAGGCCATAGCTGCCTCATTGCCCTCTGAACCTGGGCTTCTCCCCTGGTATTTAGAACCGGACAGTTCTGCCATATGGTCTATAACCAGGTCTGTATTTACTTGTGTTAAATCCAGAGGTCCTCTGCCAAAGAATATATAAAGAATGAAGGCTATTACACCTACTCCTATGACTAAACCAATATATCGTTTCATTCCTTTTCCCCAACCTTCTATAAAGTCTTTCTTACTCTAGTTTATCATATCTGACAAGGCTTTTGACAATAATTTCCATAAATATTCATTATCCAATTCAAATTCATTGTTAAATAAAAAACTAGTTCTTAAGACCTACTAAATCTATTGATTTAGTTCCTTTGACCTATTATAATAAAATAGGGTGGTGATTCTATGAAGCAGTTGCGGTTTTTAAAAGATGTTTATTTGAGGGTACCCTTACAGGGTAAAATATTCTATTTATTAGCTACAGTCGGTGTCTTATTTTCTGTGTTCAACGGCTTTTTTAATCTGTTCATCGGACTGCCTATCATCACGGTTATTATCTCCTTTATTACCGGCGGCGGTTGTCTTGCCGCTCTTATCTATTCCTACAGACAAAAAAATTACAAAGGTCCGGCCTATGCTGCTTTTCATGTGCTTATACTTTTCATTCTTCCATTTTTATGGATTACCAACAGTGGAAGTAAGGGTCCAACAGGCTTTTTCTATATTTTTGTTCTTATCCTAATCGGTATTATCGTCGATAGACCTAAGATTCCCTTTCTACTGGCCCTTATGGTGGTCACCCTGGCAACCCTGGTTTATATTGAAATCAAGTATCCTCTGTGGATAGTTACCTATGACAGCCGAATGGCTCAAATACTGGATATGGCAGTTTCTGCCTTTATGGTTGGTATCATCACCCTTGGTATCCTTCTTAGGCTTATGAAGGAATATAATCTCCGGATTAAGGAACTGAATGACATGCACTCCAAATTATACGAACTCTCCATTACAGATGAACTTACCGGAGTCTTCAACCGTCGTTTTATTATGAAAGAGTTGGAAACCCATCTGGACATGCAAAAAAAATCCACCATGTCTTTAATCATGCTGGATATTGATAACTTTAAAAATATTAATGATACCTTTGGCCACCAGATTGGCGACGAAGTCATAAAGGGTACCAGCCGTATTCTGGCCGGTCACGTCCGTCATACCGACTATGTCGGCCGCATTGGTGGCGAGGAATTTCTTGTTCTCTTAAAAGATGCCAGCCTAGAAGATGCACTCTCCAGAGCCGAATCCATGCGTCTGGCGCTGGAAAACCTGACCTGGTCTCTCTCCCCGCTTAAGGTCACCATTAGTGGAGGTGTCTACCAGTGCAATCCTATGGAGACCATGGATGAAATCCTTGAAAAGGTCGACAAACACCTCTACCATGCTAAAAGCAACGGTAAGAACAAGATTATTGCTGACTGCCCTCTATAACCTGATTAAGGGCCTTTAAACAGTCCTCAATCAAATCATCAGAAGCCAAGGTTGCCCCACATGCCAGTTCATGGCCGCCGCCTCCGAAGGCTTTTGCCACTTGAACCACAGGTATTCTCTTGGATCTGAATTCTGCCTTCACACCATCTTCTGTATAAGTAAAATTCGCCCAGGCTTCAATGCCTTCAATATCTGCCATGGAATTAACCATGCCTCTGGTTACTTCAAACATGGTCAAGCCACTTTTCTCAATCAAGTCTTTCGTATGAACGATATACCCAATATGATGATTAAACACTTCAAAATGACTCATGACATAACCCTTATGTCTGACAAAGGCAAGGGACTGATTATAGATTCTTCCATATACCCCTTGAAGATCTGCCCCATTAGCCAACAAAGCGGATACAACGGCAAATGTATCCTTATCCGTATTCTTGTAGCGGAATCTTCCACTGTCGGATACCAGTCCAAGGAGTAATAGTTCAGCAATCTCCTTATTCATAACCATACCCAAATCTACAATCAGATCATAAACCAGCAAACAGGCACTGATTAACGAAGTGTCCACAAAGGACAAATCTCCAAAATCGCCTCTTGAGAAGTGATGATCCATGACTGCCACATAATCACCCTCTTTATAATTAAGGTCGCTAACCAGGGCCTCTGATGGCGTATCCGTAAAAATAACCAAGGCGCCTATATAATCACCAGCCTCAAGTCTGGTATACACATGGACAAAATCATCATCCTTACATTCCCCTCCTGCATAAATATCCTTTTCAGGATAAGTGGCTTTCAAGGAAAAATACAGACCCAGCTGGGATCCCATAGCATCATAGTCCGGTGCCTTATGGGTTAAGACGATAATCTTCTCATAGCTTTCTATCTTTTCTTTAAATGGTTTGTAATCAAATCTACTCATTAAAACTCCTAACTAAGGATAGGGTGTCAAAAGCTTTTGCGAAACTTCCTTTTGACACCCTAACCAATTATTTAAAGGTAATGGAATCGCTGTTACAGATCATTACCTGGTAATTTTCCAAAAACTGGCCTACTGAACCAATAACATCTAAAACCATACCTGGCTCAAGAGTAGCCGGATCAGGATAATCTTCCAGATATTTATCGATACGGATGGTTGTATAGGCATCGTCCTTATAAACGATAATGTCATATCCTCCGCCGTCAGCAACATGAACTCTTTCAATGGTCACATCTGTGAGCCTGATCAGATCACCTTCTATGTCTTCTCCGATATCATCAATCGATACCTCTGAGGGAACTACTTCATTACCTTCTGATATAACCGTAATTTTCTTATCAACAATGCTGGAAACTTCCATCAAGCCGTTGTATTCAATAATTTTACCTGTCAGTTCAATTTCGGTTCCTATATCATCAAGGGCTCCGTAGTTGTACTTATTGGCATAGATATAAACAGAGGCCGTACCGTCTGAAATAAAAGCGTTTTGACCGATATAGTTGGTAACCACACCACGAAGGGTCACTGTAGAACCTGTTTGCATTGTCTTGGCTTCTGCTATAGTCACTTCTTTTACTGTATCGTTATAATCATAATCCGGATCATCCTCTCCCCAGATTTTGACTTTTGTCTTTTGGACATTGGATTCAAGGGTAATCATAATAGGATTATACTTGTAGTCACCGTATAAATACTTAACCCAAGCCAAGCCTTCTTCAACCAGCTGGTAGTTTAGAAGCTCACCGTCAACCCAGATCCAGGCAAGAAGTCTGCCGTAATCATCAACAATATCACTCTCCAGGTCTTTTTCCAATATAATGACTTCTGCATTTTCAAGTGCATTCTGGGTAAAGGCCTTGGCAGGAAGGGCCCAAGGTTGAAGTCCGGAGTTGCCTGATGTTTCCGGTGTATCAATAGCAAGGAAACGGCAGGCCATTGTCATACCACCAACCTTAAAGTTAGCTGTATCACCATCAGACAGGCTCTTGTATTCAACAATTTCATAACCGTCATCTTTAAAGGTCATCCCTTCAAAATCAAGGTCCGGTAAAGTAGGCATTGCATAGCCTGATTTATCATTAGCATCTGTATCCGATGCCTTATCTTCAGATTCATTGGATTCTGTTTCACTTAATGCATTTTCATCGACGGGATGATCAGAAGATTGGTCCGCTGCAGCCTCATCGCCGTATGCGTCCTCAGATGTCGTTTGTGTGCTGGATGTGTCATTGGCACTATCACTTGAACTATCATTACCTGTACAGGCTGAAAGTATCAGGGATAGGACCATGATTAGGATAATTATTTTTTTCATGGTTTACCTCTTCATATAATATTTGGTCAGGCTGTCAAAAGGAAGTTTCACTAAACCTTTTGACACCCTAACCATATTTGAGAAAAAAAAGTTGCCTATTAAGATTTAAGTTTCAAAAGGTAGAGTTCTTGTTACAAAAACTACCTTTTGAAACCTTAATCCTATTAACTATAGGCAACTTTAACAGTTAAAATAATTATTGTAAAGATGACTTAGCGTCAGTGATTGCCTGATCTACTGTCTTAAGACCTGCAATAGCTTCTTCAACTGCTGTACCAACCGCTACACGGTAGTCATAGGAGTCTGGGAAGATAGGGTCAAAGATGTAGTCTGAACCAGCGTATGAAGTACCAACAGATTTAGTTGGGTTAACGCCAGAAGCAACATAGTCAACATACTCAGGAAGATCACGAGCTGACTGACGTACTGGAAGGTAACCAGTATTCATAGCCCAGTAAGCTGTTACTTCAGGACTCATTAAGTATTTCATGAAGATGAAAGTAGCGATTTGCTCTTCTTCAGTTGATTTTAACATAAACATGTTAGAACCTTGTTGGATAACTTTACGCTCTTTACCCATAGGTACTTGAGCACAGTCCCACTCGAACTCGTCTGAACCTAGGTAAGCTGAACCTGAAGTTGAACCGATGAACATAACAGCATCGCCGTTGTTAAATGGACCTGACATGTATTTGTCTTCACCAGCCGCTCTGAAGTATCCGCCATCAACACCGTCAACGAAGTATTGAAGAGCTTCTCTTGCTTCTGGAGTATCAAATAATACATCAGCGTTTCCGTTTGTGTATTCACCACCGAATTGTTGAACCCAAGTGATGAAAAGGTTTTGAAGTGAGTCGTAACCAAATGCTGGCTTACCAAGAATCTCAGATGCTGCAATAGATACGTCTTTAAGTTCTTCTAGAGTTGCAGGAACTGCTAAACCGTTCTCTTCGAAGAAAGTTTTGTTGTAGTAAAGAACTTCTGTTGATTTGTTGAAAGGTAATGAGTAGAATTTTCCATCTGGGTAAGAAGAGTTTTCAACTCTGTAACCTTCAAGGATATCATCAAAGTCGCTGATACCATAATCAGCACTTGCGATGAAATCGTCAAGTTGTACGATTTGCTCAGATTGAGTATAGATAATAATGTTGTTACCATAAGCTTGAGCCAAGTTAGGGATCTCATCAGTTTGAAGAGCTGCCATCACTTTAGCGTGAAGGTCAGAATATCCACCTTGGTAAGTAGGAACAACTGTAATTCCGTATTCGTTGGAAGCGTTGAAGTCTGCACAGATTTTTTCAACTACTTCTGAATAATCACCACTCATTGCATGCCAGAATTGAAGTTCGATGCCTTCTGACAATGTAAATGGTTCAGCTGCTTCTTCAGTTTCTTCAGTTGCAGTTTCTTCTGCTTCTTCTGTTGTTTCATTTGATGCTGTTTCTTCAGTTGCTGTTTCTTTTGCGTCGTTAGTTTCTGTTGTGTCAGCCTCATCAGTACCACATCCAGCAAAAAGTGATGCAGTCAATACGAAAGCCAACAGTAATGATAAGAGTTTCTTCATTCTCTTTTCCTCCCTAGAAATGTAAATGTTCATGTACATGTATAATCAAAGCAGTCCTACGTCTTATATCGTCTCTACATAAGACCACTCATGATTCAATCCTTTACCCAGTTTCCAAACTGGTTTCCTATCCTTTGACACCGCCGCCGGCAACGCCTTCCAGGATATATTTTCTTGCGATTATATAAATAATCAGTAATGGCACAACAACGATAGTTCCTGCAACCATAAGAAGTTGATAGTCTGTTCCTGCATCATTGGAAAAATACTTTAAGGCAACTGACAGGACCCGTTTTTCTTCTTTATTGGTAACCATTAAAGGCCATAGGTAAGCATTCCAGGATGCAATCCAGTTAAAAAGGAAAATCGTTACCAAAGCGTTCTTGGAGTTGGGAACCATAATGGACCAAAGGTATTTCCAGTCTCCACAGCCGTCTACTTTCGCCGCATCATATAACTCCTTGGGAACCGCCATAAAGAACTGACGCAGAAGATAGATATAAAAGGCTGAAGCAGTATAAGGTACAATTAAAGCCCAAAGATTATCTGCAAGACCCAGGTCTACAGTAACTGTCTTGTAGTTAGTTAAAAACAAGAGTTGTCCCGGAATCATCAAAGTTGCCAGCATTAGTGAAAAAATAATCTTCTTGCCTCTAAAGTCTAGAATTGCAAAGGCATAGGCTGCAAGTATAGTTGTAAACAGTGTAATCAGTGAATTCATCAAGGACACAAAAACCGTATTCTTGAAGAAAAGGTCAAAAGGAGCAATTTCCAATGCTTCCTTATAGTTCCCCCAATGAAATACTTTGGGAAACCATATAACAGGGTTTGCAATAATCTCATTATAGCTTTTGACAGATCCGGTTAGCATCCAGTAAAAAGGAAACATAAGAACTATAGCAAAGCCAATAAGCACAGCATATATAATTATTTTCTTTAAAATCTTCATGGTGCGTTCTGCAGTCATCTTCTCACCCTCCTAATATTCATCGTTTCTGTTGATTACTTTGTTCTGTACGAATGTCATAATCAGAATCATTAGGAACAACAAAACAGCGGCAGCTGCGGCTTTTGGATATTTATTGGCATTATAGAATACATCGTATACATAGTAAACAATGGTTGATGCTGAATTGGCAGGTCCACCATTACCGAACAAACCAATAACTTCTATATATGTCTTTAAGGAACCAATAACCGATACGATGGATATATAAGTAATGACCGGCATTAACTGTGGCAAGGTTACCCGTAGGAAAATCTGTACCGGATTGGCACCATCTACCTGGGCAGCCTCAAAATAGGTTTTGTCGATGTTGGAAATCCCCGCAAGGAAAACAACGATCTTGAAGGCCAAACCTGACCATATACCAAAGATCATCAAAGATATCATGGCATAATTGGCATCACCCAACCAAGAAATCGACTGATCACTACCAAAGAATCTTAATAAATAGTTAAGCACTCCATACTCAGAATGGAAGATAACCCTAAATGCAAGACCAATAGCCATTAAGTTGGTAACGTAAGGAACAAAATAGATGTTCTGAAAAATTTGCCACCCTTTAACCTTGGAATTAAGGAAGGCTGCAATAACCAAAGATATACCAATAGATACAGGTACAACAACTACGGTATACTTAAAGGTATTGATGACTGAAAGGAAAAACTTTGAGTCGTTCAATACAGAAAGATAATTCTTAAAACCAAAACCTGAACCGGTATGTTTAAAGATATTGTACTCAAGGAAAAAGCTCATATATATCGATCGAAGCATGGGGTATATAACAAATACTGCTATTACCAGCAATGCTGGAAATAAAAATAAATAAGCTTTAAGATCGTCGCGTAACTTGTGTTTCATTAAATCCACCTACCCTATTATTTGTGCCTTTCTTACAAAAGCAAGGGACACTCTTTAATAGAATATCCCAACAGTATTATCTTAATATGAAATTAATGTAAAGTCTAGGGTCATTTTGCCTTAAAGCCATATATTTTTTTGTTTATTATGACACTTGCTGTAATTATGTCTTTACGTCATGACATCACAACAGTAATTTTTTCTAGTTTTCAGTCTATTTCAGGCAAAATTACGGTGAAAATTGTCCCACTTCCTTCATGACTGTCTACCATAATTCTACCTTTATGTAGATTGACAACTTCCTTAGCAATAGAAAGTCCCAATCCATGTCCCTCAATTTCTTTTCCACGACTCTTATCCACACGGTAAAACCTGGTGAAAATTGATTTCAGGTCCTCTTTAGGAATACCCTTGCCAGTATCCTCAATAGTAACCTCAATATAGCCTTTCTTTTTCTCTTTGATCTTCCTGGCTCCAATCATAACTTTTCCACCTTCATGGTTGTATTTAATGGCATTATCCACAAGAATGGAAATCAGGGAGTTAAGAAGCTGCTTGTCTCCATTGACTTTTAGGAAATCCTCTCGATCCAGTTCAATCTGGATTCCTTTTCTGGCTCCAATATGTTGATAGGAATCTCTATTGGCGTCTAACACTTGCCCCAGGTCCAGGGCTTCTTTACTGAACTTAGCAGTTCCTGCATCATATCTAGCCAGGTTTAAGAGCCTCTCCACCAAATCTTTCATCCGATTGGTTTCACTCCTGATACCTGTTACGACCTCCTTACCAAAGTCATCTTCAATCATACCACCTTCATCCAACGTATCACAGGAAAGAAGGACAACACTAATGGGAGTCCTAAGTTCATGGGATGCGTCTGCCAGAAATCTCTGCTTAGAAAAATAGGCTTCTTTAATAGGCTTAATCATACGGCCGGCAATCAAATAGCCAATACCTGCTGATGCAAGAATACCAAAGCCCAGGCTGGCAATCAGAATAAGCAGAAGATTATCAAGGGTCTGGTCCACAATACTTACATCCCGCCCAACTGTATAATACCCAACCGTTTCATTATCAAGGACAATCGGCAGCTTCTGCATAATAAAAGCTACCTTGTCTGCCTCATCGACACGAAAAACTTCCGGCTGGTCCTTCACAGTCATGGATTTGGACTTTTCAGCCAGAATATCATTCCATTCATTAAAGTCACTTTTCCATTTTAACAGGTTCCCATTGACGTCATAAATAAAGTAAAAGGAAAAGGCATCAAAGGTTCCCGGTATAATAAGCTCCTGACCACCTGCCCCATATATTTCAGTTTCTGATTCCTGGGTCTGTGATAGGGCCATAAAAGGCCGGCCTAAAGGTCCTGCTGCTAGAGAACCAAATGGACTTCCACCATAGCCGATGTCATCTGATTCGTCTTCTTCTTCGTCTTCTTCGTCTTTTTCATCCTCTACCTTTATTTCTTCTTCTTTGTCTTTTCCCCCTTCCTCCTGTTCTATCTCTTCTGTATCCTTTTTATCTTCTCCATCTTCTTTGTCTTCTGCATCTTCTGTATCTTCTACATCTTCTGTATCTTCTGTATCTTCTGTATCTTCTATCTCTTCTGTATCTTCTGACTCACTCGTGTTGTCAGAATCCTCAGTCCTGGTATCTTCTTGATTTTCCCTTATATCATCCTCTTGACTATCGCTATTTATATTCCTGTCATCCCTACTATCTTCCGAACTCTCATCACTGTCATCGTCTTTAGTTTCATGTTCCAAATAGATTTCAAAACCGGAGTATTCTCCGTCCTCAGGAATACCATCAATAAGGTGGTCTTCCTCTAGATAGGATTCTTCAATCCATTCTGTTTCTGAAATACTGGCAATCATCCGATTGGTTTCATCCAGAATCTGGGACTCATTATACGCAGCCAAAACAAAATAAACGGCACTTGAACTGGCCACCAGTATAACCACAAGTATAAGACTGAAAACAAGGGCTAGGCGTAATTGCATTCTTCTGAACATATTACACCTCCATTTTATAACCAATACCACGAACGGTTACAATAACCTTATCTTTACACTTGGTATTGATTTTTTTGCGAAGGAGCCTGATATAGGCTTCCAGATTATTCTCGGTAATTTCTCCATCAATGCCCCAAACCCGGTCTATGATCGTAGCCCGGGTTATGGTCTTTCCTATATTCTCAAACAAAAGTTCAAAGAGGAGATATTCTTTTTTGGAAAAATCAAAGGCAGCTTCCTTGTAATAAGCTTTTTGCTGGGACCTGTCAATCTTAAAAGCCCCCTTGACCATCTCGTCTCTTCTTATAGACTTATTGGAACGACGTTCAAGGGCTCTTAACCTGGCCCGTAATTCACGAAACTCAAAGGGCTTTATCAGGTAATCATCAGCTCCCGATTCCAGTCCGATAATCTTGTCATCCAGGGTATCTTTTGCCGTTAACATAAGAATACCACCTTCATATCCTCTAAGTCTCATTTCCTTACAGGCCTCGATACCATCCATTTCAGGCATCATCCAGTCCAAAATGATAATATCGTAGGTGTTCATAGACAGATAATCCAAGGCTTCCAGCCCATTTGTTGCATGATCCACCTCATATCCTTCTTTTTTAAGGAGATGTATCAGTAGTTTTGCAATTTTCACTTCATCTTCTGCCAATAAAATCATAGGATTACCCGCCTTTTTTAACTAAGTACTTTACTCCTTCATTATACCACAGCCTAAGATGAGACAAGTAGAGGATTCTCTTCCTTTAATCATCGTCCTCGTGGTCATCATCATGGTCGTCGTCTTCATGGTCGTCGTCTTCATGGTCGTCGTCTTCATCGTACTCATGATCGTCATCGTAGTCATGATCGTCATCATCTATACTTTCCTCTTTTATAAGTGGACTGGTGGTGACCGGATTAGGGCTTACAGGATTGTTGATGTTAACATTACTTGATCCTGATGCACTATAGGTTCCAACAACCACTGCCATGTCCAGTATCGACTGACTGTGAGGGGACCCTGCAAAGGCTGCTGTTAAATCCTGCCCTGCTTGAAGGCCGTGATGACTACCATTAGACCAGGCACCAACATCTGTTACATCATATACAATGCCGCCAACTGCAATATAAGCCCGGTTGCCGTTTCTTCCATCAAATCCTGCCAAGCTGGAGGAATTGAAAGTATTAGCTGTACTTGATGATGGACTTGTATTCTGGTTATTCTCTGCCTGGACTGTTACAGGATTCTGACTATTGCTTACATTGGTTCCTTGATCTACCGGACTAGTGGTACCTGTATCACCACCAGTGACCTGCTGACTTGCTGAGCTAACTGCATCAGCAGGAATTTGTTCAGCCTGTATATTTTCAGTCTGATCAGTGACATTTGTTCCATTTACAGTAGTCGTATTATTACTTGATGCATTTTGAGCTGAAGCACTATCAGCCGGGATAACCTCATCAACTAAAACACCGACTAATTCTGCATTGTTCAAAATGGAAGCTGAGTGAGGTGAACGGCTGAAAGCTTCAGTCAAATCATTACCTGCACTATAGCCATGGTGTTCACCGATTTTCCAAGCCAAAAGACCGGATACATCATAAATATTACCATTTACAGCAATATAGGCCGGGTTGCCGTTTTTGCCATTATAGGCCGACAGTTGGTCCAAGGTCATCTGACCACTTGTATCAGGGGTCAGCCCAGTACTTGCGGTCGTACTTGTGCTTATATTCGTGGCTGAATTTGCAGTGGATGCCAGCGTCTGAGGCTGGTCCAAAAAGCTAAACAGGCCTTGAGGCTGACCTCCATCTGTCATGGCCACTTCTTTTGCAGGTATCCCTATTTGAGCAAATGTGTCAGTTACAATCCAAAAGACGATGGCAATAGATGCCAGTATCAGCATACTCATCATTATTTTTCCGACTTTTTTAAATTTCATCTTTAACTTCCTTTCTAATTACATGGCAAATGCTTCATAGTGTATATGTTCTTTATCAATACCCAAACTTTTTAGGGCCTTAAGGACACCTGTCATCATTTTTGATGGACCACAGATATAAAATCCTTTTCCTCTTAAGGTCCTATAGTCTAAATCAATATTTCTTTTGATCAGGTCTTTATCGATATAGCCTTTTTCTCCTTGACCTGACATGGTCTGGGAGTATACTGGGATTACTTTCGTATGGGATAGGACCTGTGTAAGTCTAGCCAGCTCTTCTTTGAACAAAAATTCATCTTCACTACGAATGCCGTAGATCAAAGTCACCTGTCGTTCCGGTCTTGTTTCTGCCAAATGTCTCAGCATACTGATAAAAGGAGTAATCCCAATACCACCGGCTATAAAAACCAGTTCCCCATCTTCCTCATAGTTCAGGTATGAAAAAGATCCGTATGGTCCTTCAATGGATACCTGATCGCCTGTCTTAATCAAATCCATCTCTCCCGTGAAATCACCAAGATTTTTAATGGCCAAACTTACTTCCCCTTTCTCTCTTGAGGAGGAAGTAAATGAAAAAGGATGTACTTCCTCCAAACCTGCCACTTTGATCCTAAAGAAACCGAACTGACCGGGCTTGTGGCGAAAATGCCGATAAAGGGGTTTCAGTTCAATTTCTCTGGCCGTCTTTGACAGGGTATGGACTCCAGAGACCTTCCAGGCATTCTCCCTGGAAATCCAGGGTTTCAATAACTTATGGTAAGTATAAAAGAGAACAGCGGTTATAAAATAAAGGGTGTACATATTGGCAATCCATATATTTCCCTTGGCACTGGATGTCATCATCACATGTATCTGAACAAAAATAAGTCCCACAAAAGAAAAGTTATGAAAGGTCTTCATGGATTCATACTTAAATACCTTCATTTTTCCCATCTGATTTCCAATCCATTGAAAAGGCTTCATAACCCCCCAGTATTTACGGGTGTATACAACTGCAGATACCAGAGTCACAAGTGCAAATATATTAAGACCTGCACTTCCCATAAAGGTCATCAGTGATTGACCATAAATTTCCTCAAATATCCATTGGTGGCTTAGGGCCAGGCCAATAGATATGACAGCCATTCTTCCATGTACCTTGTAGATGGAATCAAATCCAATCCATCTGTCCAGAAATTTAGGCCTTGCTGACAAGATAAACTGCCAAACAAACCAGTTGTAGGCCATTACACCAACCATCATAGGTATAAACATGGACCAAGAACTATATTTTAAAGGGCTGTTTAAGTAAAGAACCCGGATCATAATCATGGGTGATAAAAAATAAGTACCATAGAAAAATGCTTTTCTCATGTCTTGCACCTCCTTTAAGATAGTCTAATCATAAACTTCCTTTCTGAAAAGAAACTGAAAAAAGGCAAAAAAAAAAAGAATAATCCAAGATTATTCTTCTCTTCTATAATAATATGCCTGAGATGCTTTCATCTGGCCTAACTCCTTAAGACCTAATTCCTCTAGTCTGTCCAAAATAAGGTCCTTGGACTGATCAGGTTCCACATGCTGGGCTGTTGCTCCCAGACCTTCCAATATCTTGTCTACCATATTAAAGGGGAAGGAAACCATCATAGTATGGTCCGGCCACTGACTTAAGAACCGGGTTCCTGAACACAGAAGTGAAATCGTCAGATCCTTGTCTGCTAATGGAAGGGCTGTTGATTCGAAGCAAATCCCGCACTGACCACTGATTTTCATATCTTTCTTAAAGCCGAAGCCATACGTATAGGCCTGGATTAACCGCATGGCCTGGTTAGGGTTACAGGCAAGAAGGATCAGGTCTGGTTGAAGACCTATTAAGTTGAGGGATCCTACCAGGACACCATAGTTGGGTCTTGTCACCGGTTGAACAGACCTGTGTTGAACCTCGGCAATGGCTTCATCTGCATACAAACCGGATTGGTACCAGCCATCGATGCCTTCTTTTTCTTCATAATAGTCTTTTAAGCCAAGGATTCTAGCTGACGTATCACAGGAGAAATTAGGAAGGGCTGCCTTGGTCATATAGGAAGAACTTGCTTTTTTTATAAGCTGGCAATAAAAGGCTCTGCCTTTTCTTTCTTCTGCTTGGCACTGATCATATTCCACCTGGGTCTCCAAAAGTTTGACCCCTACCATATGATGGTCAAGTCCAAGATAGGCCTGAAAATATTGTTCGACTACTTTTATTTCCATTGATATCTGACCTCCATCCTATAGAAGAGCCTGTCCATGATCATAGCAATGAGAGCAACTGGAACAGTTCCCTTGAGAATCTGTATAGGCTCGCTGGAACGGATACCTGACACGATGGGAACTCCTAAACCACCGGCTCCAACTGCTGATCCTACGGTAGCAGCCGCAATATTGATAATCACTGAAGTTCTAACCCCTGCTATAATCATAGGCATAGCCAGAGGAAGTTCCACCTGTGCAAAAAGTTGGACCCGGTTCATGCCCATACCGATGGCGGCTTGACGAACGTCTTCATCCACTTCTTCAAGGCCCTTAAGGGTATTGGTAAGAATAGGTAAAAGTCCATAGATAACCAGAGCTGCAACAACAGGTTCAAAACCATAACCAAGTACCGGAACGAAAAGGGCCATAAGAGCCACTGTAGGAAAGGTCGTACCAAAATCAGTCACCAACAGCATAAGGTCTTTAAGTTCCTTCAATCGATAAATATGTATTACCACACCAAGGGAAAAGGCAATCAAAAAGGAAGCCAAGGAAGACAAAAGTACCACCAGACCATATTCCAATGCCAATTCCCAAAGAGGTGCCCATTCAACAATTTCCTTACTGGTGGGCATAAGAACCCTCAACCAGGTCTCCACCTGATTAAAATTAAAAATAAAATAGATGAGCATGGCAAAAAGAAGTAACTCACCTGCAAAATACTTACTTAAGACCTGTCGATACTTCTTAAGCTTCAATAGCTTCACCTCCGAAATGACCGGCCAGGTCTCCAAAGGACAGAACTTTCACGCCTTGATCGGTACGAAGACCTATATGGTCCTGACCTTCTTCCAGCATGAGGGTCATAGCGTCCCTAAAAGTGGCCTGAGCTTCAAGAACAATCTTAGGCTGATATTCACCAACTACACCCTTGTCTAAAAGAATCTCCAAGGTGAATTTATCCAAAAGCTCATATACAAACTGATCACCAAAGAAGGATTTTGTTGATTCGCCCCCTTCTTTTGCCATGCCTTCCGGCTTTCCGTCAGCCAATATCTGACCATCATGGATAAGGATGAGACGGTCAGCCATTTTTACGGCTTCACTAATATCATGGGTAACAAAAATAACGGTTTTACCCAGTTTCTTCTGTAAACCTACAAACTCCTGTTGAAGACGGGATCTGGTTATAGGGTCAAGGGCACCAAAGGGCTCATCCATAAGCAAAATATCAGGATCTGCACCTAAGGCTCTAGCCACACCAATTCTTTGGGCTTCGCCACCGGACAACATGGAAGGTCTTTTGGATCCATAGCTTTCAGGTATACCCATCAATTCCATTAGCTCATCTACCCGCTTCTCAATACGCCTGTCATCCCATTTGAGAAGTTTGGGAACAACTGCTATATTTTGTCTAACGGTCATATGTGGGAAAAGACCAACGCCCTGAATGGCATATCCAATCTGACGCCTTAGTTCTTCAGGTTTCAAGTCAGAAGACTTCCTGGAGTTGATAAAAATCTCACCTTCATCCGGCTCAATCAGTCGGTTAATCAGCTTTAACATAGTCGACTTACCGCAGCCTGATGGCCCCAGCAACATACATAACTCACCGGGATTAAATGTAATATCTATATTTTTTAACACTTCCTGTTTATCATAGGATTTGTATATATGTCTAAGTTCAATCATTGGCAACCTCCTTGCCTGATGCTTGTCGAGTCACCTGTCCGAAATGCAGATCAATCAATGGTTCCAAGGTTCCCAGTATCCACTTGAGGATCATGGCAACACTGACAACCATAAGGGCACTTAAGATAACAAGGTCTGGGGCCGACTGGGCCAATCCTAGAAAAAGAATGGATCCCATACCACCACCGCCAACCAGTCCGGCAATAACCGTATTACCGACTGCCTGAATGAGAGCCGTTGTAAAGCCTGCGTATAGATAGGGCATAACCAGGGGAAGTTCAACCTGTCTGCCAATCTGTTTGTCTGTCATTCCCATTCCCCGTGCTGCCATGACAACATCTCTGGATATGGAATGATAACCTGCAAGAATGTTGGAAGTCAGAGGTAAGAGGGTATACATAGAAAGGACAATATAGGCAGGTACAAAACCGATACCTGTAATACCTAAGTCTTTCAAAATAGGAAAGGTATTGGCAAGACCTGTTAGTGGAATCATAACCAAGCCAAGAAAAGTAAGGGTCGGAACAACCTGAGCCATGTTTACCAGGGACATAACCGGACCTCTTCGTTCCGGATGTCTGTAGGCCTGTCCAGCCAGGAAAACAGATAGGACAAGACCTGTAAAACTGGCCGAAAGGGCCAACTGCATATGTCTGACCATCTCTCCAAGAATACGGTCATCTTTGGATTCAAATTCCCGAATCAGGGATAGGGAACTCAACCACCCCAACTTATAGCTTGTAAAAAATACCAAGAGTATAGTTCCAAGAACCAAAAGTCGCTGCCACCAGGAGATGGTCTCCTTATTTAAGGATTGATAAATGACAAGCATCAAGCCTAGCAGGCACAACCAAAAACCTCCTCCAAAGGAGACTCTAGCTGCCTTTTCCATATCCATCAGAAGGACAGAAGCCTTGCTGGCTGCAATGAAAAAGAGACTAAAGAGCCCTAAAAGTCCACTGACAATCTGGCCTAGGTCATATAACCGATGAAGACGTTTTCCATTGCTTGGGGCCAGCCCCTTAGAACCAATATAAAAAAAGAAAAGCATGAGAATCACAGCCACGAGAAGGATCCAATGATTTTCTACTGAAGCTGCAAAACTTATGCTTGTCCCTTTTTCAACACGGTTTGGCCTTAGCTGTAAAAAGCCAGGGACCAAACCGCCTGTAATCATCAAACCAACCCCTGTGTATGTTGTTAATGTCGGTTGGAATTTAATTTTTCTCATTTGAGAAATCCATTTTCTTCTAGATAGGCCTGAGCAACATCCTTACCTTCTTCACCACCAAAAGCAACTTTTGCATTGAGGGCTTGAAGGGTCTTAACGTCTAACGTGTTGAAGACTTCTGTAAACAAGTCTACTACTTCAGGATATTCTTCAGCGATTTCGCCTCTAAGAACCGGTGCCGGTAAATAAACCGGAGGTACGTTTTCAGGGTCTTCAAGGATAACCATGTTCATTTCTGCAAGAGATCCGTCAGTACCGTAAACAAGTGATACATTAACACCGTCTGTTCCGTCGTTAAGAGCTTTCAGCATTTCAGCTGTATTACCATGACTAAGAACAATCAACTGGTCACTGTTTAATGTAAATCCATAGGTTTCCTGGAATCCAAGAAGACCTAATATATTTTCTGAAAACTTGGATGAACAGATAAGCTTAACCTCACCGCCACCATTCACATAATCTGCAAAATCTTCCATGGTCACTAAACCATGTTCAGCAGCAAAAGATTCTTTAACAGCCAGCATCTCCGTATTATTGGCAGGAGCTGGTGACAGCCATAAAATATTATTGGCTTCTTTATCAAAGGTTTTAGTCGCTTCATAACCCATTTCAGGATCTGACCAGGCACCATCAGCGCCGACAGCTCCATAGTATTGACCTGAACCGGTATAATCAATAACCAAGTCAACTTCGCCGCCTTCTAAAGCCTTACGAAGAATATCAGGTGTACCAAGAGCAGTCTTGTCAACGACATCAAATCCGTCTTGCTCAAGAAGTAGAATAAGCATGTTTCCAAGTACAGCACCTTCTGCATCAATCATGCTGGCTACTGTTATAGGACCTTTTGCTTGGTCTTTACCACTGCATGCTGTTAAGACCATGGCAAGAACCATTGTCATCACAAGTAATTTTTTAAGTTTCATGTTGTTCCTCCTTAGTATAGGTGTCAGCTGCAAACGCCGACAAATTTTGAACAGAAACTATTGTATCAGACATATGGCTCCTTGACAATGAAACTATAGTACTTATCTTTTTTTGACTGGAATCAGAAGATCCAAATGGACAAACTCTTTTTCATTATGCCTGTAATAATTGTAGGCATTGAGATGCTCCTCTAAAGAACCTTCCATCCCAAGAGGTTCCCGTCTTTCATAATCATATTCCTCACTGGCCTGCAACCAGGCTGCAAAATCCTGCCACTCATGAAAGTCTCCCATCTTAATACCATGGGCTGCGTATAAGCCTCCCTGGAAAGTCTTCTTAACCATAGGTGGATCAACTTCCATATCCTCAGGAATGGTTACATAGAACTCATAACCATGATCTCCACTTGCATCCGGATTCGGATTGTTAAAACCAAAAACCCTAAAATCCTCTTTCACTTCCCAAAGTTGCTTCGACAGGATAAAGTCTTCCAGCTTTCTGCCAGCCTCCTCCTCTGGAGCTTCGCCATCAGGGCAATGACTTGATGCCACTGTAAAACTTGGAATATGAATGATTCTGACGTCTTTAAGTTTACCGGTTTCTACTTTTCTTTCCTCTTTTTTCATGGTTTGTTTCTCCTTTAATTTTTTGCTGATTAACTGAGTTGATTCCATGACTTGGTTGATTAAATCATCTTCAATCATTACTATCTTGTCCTCAATAAGGTTAGCATCTTTAATCTCCTTAGACTTAATCATGTCTATCATATCCCTTAATATTGACTCAAGCTCACTAAAGGATATAATCTGGTCCCTAACCTCCTCAAGTTTTTTCTCCAAGACTTGAACCAACTCTGATGACTCTGAAGAAAGAAGGGCTTTCTTAATATCTGCTAAAGAGATATTCATTTTCCTCATAAGTAGAATGAACTTGAGTCTGTCCACTTGGTCCTGACTATATACCCGGTAGGCATAATCCGGAATCCTGGAACTGGTAATCAAACCAACCTCTTCGTAGTATCGAAGGGTCCTGGTTGACACATCGAACATTCTTGATATCTGACTGATGGTTTCCATAAAATCAACTCCTCCTTCATAAGCATAAGGGATGACGCGACGTCAAAGTCAAGGCCAGGAAGAGATTTTACCTCCTCTTGACTTACAATTGTTATGTGTGGAAAGAAAAAACAGCCTAGGACCAGGCTGTTGATTACTTTTGTTTAATAAGATTATATCAAAGGTCTAACTTATACACCAATTTCTTCCTGTGGGTTAGGAATATGGACAAGGCTCTGACTCACTTTAATATGAAGACTTTGGAGTTCATCAAAACGTTCCACCAAAACATCATATACATCCTGACTTAATTGATTGGGGACAAAGGACTCAAGAATCTTTTTAATGTGGGCCTTGCTCATCTTTGGCCTGTAGGGCCTGTCTTCCAGAAGAGCCGTCAAGATATCTGCAAAAGCAAGGACGTCCATAGGAATGGTGAAATTCTGGGAAGATAACTGCATAGGATATCCGGAATGGTCCCGCTTCTCATGATGGGAAGAAGCCCATGCTGCCACCTGTTCAAGACCACCAATATCATTAAGAATCAGAGACGTAAACATGGCATGCTCCTTAACCCGCCTAAATTCCTCAGGTGTCAATCGGCTTGGCTTATCCAAAAGCTCAGTCGGAGTTGCAATTTTACCGATGTCATGGAGATAACCGGCCAAACGCAGCTCAAAACAGGTCTCCTGATTAAGGCCCATATATCTGCCCAGCTGGTAGGCGAGGGCACTGACGCACCGGCTGTGATTACTGGTCCAGGGACTTTTTAGGTCAACGATTTTTGCAAATATGAGAGCCAGATTTTCAGCATCCACAAAACTAAGGCTGTAGGAAGGACTGTTCATCGATGTGTATAGAAGCTGTTGGAAGGACTGGCTCTCTACATTATCCCAAAAACTCACTTCACTGATCAGATTAAGAAAGACCTCTTCCAGGTCTGGATGAAAAACAGATCCGAACCGGTCCATAATCTGCCTGGTAATAGCTTCAATATCAGGTTTTTCACCTTCTCCATGAGAAAGGATTTCTATTCTATCAGCTAAGTGAAGAATATAGCATTCAAAAGGAACCTCCTCATCAGGAACTTTTCCCTTTTCAACCTCTTCATACTTAATATGGTGGTGTCTGACGATTTTTCTAACACCATCAAAAGGCTCAAAACCTTCCAGCATATAAGCGCCCAACTTCTCATGAGGTTCAGGATTGTCTACATCCACTTCCAGTAGTTGGTCCCTTTCTTTAATGTTCAAGGCTCCAATATCATGTAAAGATGCAGCCAAAACCAGCTCAGAAAGATTGACCTCCCTGGACTCCAGTCTATTCCCCAGCTGATAAGCAATAATCGCTGTACGCCGATGATGGCTCTGCAATAGATAATTATACAAATCGATAGACTTAATGATAGACATTAAGGCTTTTTTGACTGATACATCTTGAAAATTTAACATGATACCTCCATACATTTTCTGTCAACATATTATAAGTATAATACTTCCCGTAAATTCGTATATGATTTTTATGGACTATCCTTTTAACTTTTATGTGCGTTTAGCCCTATAGATAAGCTACTACTTTGTCGATTCAATAAGCTGGTCAAAGCCTTCTTTTAAGGATTGAGAGTTTTTAGCTATGTGATCAATACCTTCCAGCATCTGTTCAACTGAAGCATTAACTTCTTCTGTTGTTGACGAGTATTCCTCAGAAACGCTGGCAATGGAACTGATGGATTCAACAGCTTCTTTCTTAAATGCTTCCAGGTCATGGGTCTTGGACCAGGTGCCTTCCAGTGATGCGATGGTATTTCTTAGAAGGTCGATGGTTCTATTAATATTGCCGGCAGTCGTATCTACAATCTTACTGGTCTCATTTGACTGGTCTTTCAAAGCTTCCATAGATTTCTGGGCTTTACTCATGTATTCATCCATGCCTACGATAACCGTGTTGATACTCTTAGCGCTTTCTGATGTATCTTCTGCCAGTTTACGGATTTCCTCTGCAACAACGGCAAAACCTTTTCCAGCTTCACCTGCTCTGGCTGACTCAATGGAAGCATTAAGAGCAAGAAGGTTGGTCTGTCCTGCAATGGAGTCAATCTTCTGGATAGCTTCAATGATTTCCTTGAACTCCTGGAACATTCTTTCAATAACTCCGTATATTTCATTGTTAAGAAGGGCTGAGTTTTTGATGGTCATCTCTAACCTTTCAATCGATGCCGTCGATTCTTCGTTGACCTTTTCTCCTTCTGAGGTTTGGTCAATCAGAACTTTGATACTCTCATTGATTTCATCCATGGAGTTACTGAGACGACCCATAACAGTCATGGCATTTTCCAGGTCAGTGGCTTGGTTAACAGCTCCCTTGGACAGGTCATCAACAGCCATTCCAATTTCACTTGAGCCTCTTTGCATGTCTGAAATATAACCATTAAGGGCTGTCAAATCTTCTTCTGCCTTGTTGACACTTTCAATAAGCAGTTCCTGGGAAGCTTCAATTTCCTGTCTTGCTGCTTCCTGTCCCTCAACTGCAACTCGTAGATTTTCAAAGATATTTATGATCGAACGCCTTATAACAAGGGAAATAACCAAACCTATACCCAGCATAGCCGCCAAAGTCATTCTTCCTTCAAAAACCAATTCCAAATCAACATTTCCTGACACTGTTTTGATTGATGATGTACCTAATAAGGATATGAAAGTTGCAGCAGCAATAATCAGGCCAACATAGATAATTGTCATAGCTCTTCCATGAATAAGAACTAAAGGAACAAAGGCCACAAAGAGAAGGGCATATAGGGTAATATTAATGCTATAGGCCGATGCATAAACCAAAAGGATTCCAATAACAATCCAAAAAGCCATCATGGATATTTTTCGGTCTGTGGTCATTTTTATTTTTACTGAGAATACCGAAAGAATAATAATCAAAGCTGCAAAAATCATGGTTCCAATAATCTCAATGCCAAAGGTTCTTATCTCCGGTGGACTAAGTAACTGAGTAATCGGTGCATATATGAGAATAAAGGTGAATACTGCAATACTTGCTTTTCTCAGGGATAAGTATATATTTTCTTTAATGGTCACGATAATTGACTGATTCATAGGTAATCCTCCTTTGCTGTGATTAGATAGCTTCTAAATCATCGGTAATATCTGTAAGGTGGTTAAGGAAAATATCAACCAGGTTACCATCAAAGTGACTGCCTTTGTTGGCATTAAGGTATGACACAGCCTCCTCATTACTCATGGCATCTTTGTAGACCCGTTTATGGGTCATGGCATCAAACACATCACAGATAGCCATCATTCTTGCTGCAACCGGTATATCCTTTCCTTGCAATCCCGTAGGATAACCACTCCCATCAAATTTTTCATGATGATAGAGGGCTATATTGGCTGCAGTCTTCAGTATTTCAAGTCCTGATTTATTAAGAATCTTATAGCCGTAATTGGGATGGGTTTTCATAATCTCAAATTCTTCTTTGGTCAACCGTCCCGGCTTTTTAAGAATGGCGTCTGGAATGGCAATTTTTCCCAGATCGTGCATGGTGGATGCCAATTTCAACATTTCACATTCTGAGTAGGAAAAATTCATATGATAGGAAAACTTATACATCATATTGGCGATACGCCGTATATGGGAACCGGTTTCCTGAAAATGACTTTCTACCGTCTCAGCCAAGGCAATTAATATTTCCTTTTGAGTCGTATTCAGTAGGTTATTCAAAATAAAATTATCCAGGGCAATCGAGAAGTTATTCATAAAAAGTCGAATCAGGTTGTAGTCATAGCCCTCTTCATTACCTTCTATATATATATAGTTGGCCATTTTACTCTTGCCGATGGACTGGACAAGAATTCCTTTATCCAGGCTTTTAATATGCTCTTCGTTAGGAAGTCTTGTTTCAATGGAAAAATTAATATCCCTCAGTTCTTCAACATCTTCAATATCATGTCCAATAAATCTGCTGAATTTACCAGTGGCTGCTACAATCTGGTTCTTGTTCTCATTGTTGATGGTAAGGAAACCATCTCCGGTCTTTTGACGAATATACATGATATCCGGATTATCCACCTGGAAGTTGGACATTTCCTCTAAAATACTTTCCAGAAAACTGCCTAGTTGATTATGTTGAAAAAGACGTCCACTGGCTTCAATGATTTTTTCAAGTCCCTTGCGATGACCTTCAATAATCATCAGATCCCGGTAATTTCTGAGGGCTGCAATCAAGGTTGTTTTTAGCCTTCTTGCAGTCAGCTCCGTTTTCAAATGATAATCGTTAATATCATAGTCATGAATAACACTTTCTTCAGGAGCTTCGCCGGGTTGACCTGTGCGAAGAACGATACGAAGAAGTTTCAAGTCCAGTTCTTTTCTGATTTTTTTAATAATATCAAGCCCAGACGTATTGGTTTCCATAACAACATCCAAAAATACGACCTGAATATTCTGATGCTTTTCCAACATCTCAAGGGCTTCTTGTCCAGTATATGCATGTAATAGCTCCACCGTCTTTTTCTCAAAGGTGAAGCCTTTTAAAACCATGTTGGTAACCCGGTGAATTTCATCATCATCATCAACAACCAATACTTTGATTGTCCCAACTGATGTATCAGGAATCACTTCTTCTTCCCCAAGAAAATCAATATCCACATTTTCCCATTTATTCATGTCCTTCTCCTTTCAAAGGTATCCTTATACTGAAAGATACTCCACCGTCTTCAGGTTTCCTAAGCTTAATTTCTCCACCAAGATTGACAGTAACAATATTATAAACAATATGCATACCCAGTCCTGATCCTCCACTGCTTCGCTTAGTCGTATAAAAGGGTTCAAAAATCATACTGGTCTGGTCTTCAGATATCCCTACACCATCATCAATGTAATCGATATATAACCAGGTATCTTCTTCTCTTATCTTTAAAGTAATCTTACCCTTATCCCTTCCTTCAAAACCGTGAATTAAGGAATTCATCAAGAGATTGGTAAAGACCTGGGAAAACATGCCTGGATAAGACTTGATGACGATCTCCTCATCGCCTTCAATACTGATGTCAATATTCTTATTCTTGTATTCATGCCTCAAGGTCATAAAAACCTGTTCAATATACTCCTTAACATTGAACTTGGTTTTAAACTCACTCACCTGGTTAACCGAAATTTTCTTAAAATTCTTAACAAGCTCTGATGACCGTTCCAGATTGTTCTTAATGATTTCAGTACTTTCATCAACATGCTTCATATAATCAATTAATTTTTGTTTGGTAAAACCACCGGTTTGCAAACCTTCAAAAGTCTCATTGTTCAAGTCCTGTAAATAAGTGACGGCTGTAACAGAAACACCTAAAGGCGTATTGATTTCATGGGCGACACCTGACACCAGCCGACCTAGCGAGGCCATTTTTTCTTGTTTGATCAACTCATTGTAGGTTTCTTCCAGTTCAGCTGTTCTCTTGGCCACTTCACTTTCCAACCGCTGGTTTTCACTTTCAAGAAGGGTCTTGATCTTGTCTTCATTGGTGACCACTTCTTTTGTAGTATTCTTGAGAATATTGGTCATAATATGGATGGGTACACTGTTAAGACCAAGAGCGGCAACAAAACCAACGACTTGTGCTATCCAAGCATTGCTGCTCTTGATGTAGTCATTCACATCAAAGGAATAAGTCAATATGCCCTCTAAATACAGGAACATAAAAGTAAAAGCAGTTACAATGACTAGAGAAAAATCAATAATATAATATTTCTTCTTAAGGAATAGGGACGCGATAATAACAGATTGTAGAAAGTTAAGTAATCCCAGACCTACCAGACCAAAGGCAAGCATCATGGAAACTCCATTGATATAGAAGGCTAGAACAATGTAGCCCGTTCTAATTACCTGAGGAATATGCTTTTTAAATAGGTAAAACAGGACAACAATTGACATGAGGACAAATGTAATGATGGATGATGAATCAAACCCAATTACTGCTACCCTTTTAGATATGTTATAAATCATAGGTAGAAACAGAATTACCATAGCAATATAAAGGGAATTTATAATCTGTTCTTCCATCAACCTAAGCTTCTTAATATAATCCATAGGTCCTCCAAAGATCTACAAGAAAAAGGCACCACAATATGGAACCTAACTCTAGATTCTTCCTACTTGGTGTATGATCAGTTGCCGCTCGTTTATTTATCTGTATTTTATCTCTTTATATTTGAAAGTATGCATGAATATGTGTTAAACCAGTGTATGAATATATTACACAAAATAATTAAATCTAATGTTTGCTTCTTACTATAAATTATAGCATAACCATCTTTTTTGAACACTGTTTTGTTAAACTTTTATATGCCAAAAACTCCAAAAAGCCGACCACCCAAATAGGATGGCCGACTTCTTATCTTTAAGTTGAGCTTATTATATGAGTTGTCGTTTCATTCTTTCTTTCTCAGCTTCACCTCCGTCGTCTTCATACCACATAGGTTTAAGAATTTCTATACAGCATGGTTCCCCTTCTCCAAACTCATTCCAGTGAGGTGTTTCAATCTGGACGATTTGCTCTCCGACCTTTACCATATATCTGGTAGAGTCAGTCATGTAGATTTTTTTCTCTATTTTGGTTTTGAAGCCACTACTTTTATTTAAATTAATCTCATTTGGCCTTGTTGCTAGAATCATGTTCTCCTTAGCCTTATCCGGCATCTGAATTGGAATCTCCTGACCGCTATGGCCTTTTGGATAAACTTTACCACCTCGTATATCCACCTTAATAAAGGTTGATTGCCCAAGGAAGGAGTGAACAAAACGATTCTTAGGATTGTTATAAAGATTTTCAGGTGTATCGACCTGCATGATTTTCCCCATATCCATAACCATCATCCGGTCAGACAGGGCCATTGCCTCTGACTGGTCGTGGGTAACAAAAATTATGGTGAAGTTAAATTTTTTCTGCAGCTCTTTAATCTCAAAACGCATGGACTCCCGAAGTTTAGGGTCCAGGTTTGACAGAGGTTCATCAAGAAGCATAACCTTAGGATTGGTTACTATGGCTCTTGCCAGGGCAATCCTTTGCTGCTGTCCACCGGATAGGTCGGATGGATAGACTTTTTCCATACCCGCTAACTGGGTATGTTTCAAGGCCTTTTCAACACGCTTTTTGATTTCACTCTTGTTGATTTTCTGAACTTGCAGTGGGAAAGCTACATTATCGTAGATATTCATATGTGGCCAGACGGCAAAAGCTTGAAACACCATACCAAGGCCCCTGTCTTCCGGTTGGACATATATTTTCTTTTTGTCATTGGATACGACTTTACCACACAGTTGGATTTCACCTTCAGTCAGGTCTTCAAAGCCTGCAATCATACGAAGGGTTGTTGTTTTTCCGCATCCTGATGGACCGAGAAAGGAGAAACATTCTCCCTCTTCCACAGCCAGGTTGAACTGATCAACCGCTGTAATGGTTCCCAGGGTTTTGGTCGTAAATTGTTTGGTTACATTACTTAATACAATTTGGCTCATGACTATACCCCTTTCCTGTCTTTGGTCACTTGGGTAACCACCACATTACAGATAATGATAATGAATATGGCCACCGATGCCAGGGCTGATGCCTGTGGAATCAATCCGCTTTCTCTTAGGGAGTAGATGGCAACCCCGAGAGTTCTTGTGTAGGGGCCGTAAAGTAATAGGGATGTTGTTAATTCACGAATTGCCGGCAGGAAGATTAAGAAAAATCCTGATACCATAGCAGGTCTGATTAGTGGCAGTGTAATGTCTTTGAGTGATTCCAAATGGGAAGCACCACAGGATCTGGATGCTTCTTCCAATGAGGAGTGAACCTGTCTAAGAGCAGCAGATGCACTTTTCATAGAGAAGGACAGGTATCTGGCAATATAAGCGATAAGGATAATCCAAATCGTATTGTACAGGCTGACTTTTAAGGCTCCTGACCAAGCGAGGATAACACCGATGGCCAGAACAATACCGGGAATAGAATATGGTAGTACGGAAATAACCTCCAACACTTCTTTTCCCTTTGGCTTGATTTTGTTAATAACATAGGCGATCATTACACCAAGGAACATGGTCACTACACCTGCGGTTACAGACAGGAAGAGTGAGTTCTTGATAGAGTCGGTCACCATTTTGTTGTCCACCAAAACGTTGGTATAGTTTCTAAATGTAAAGTTCTCCGGAATCAGCGGCAAACCGTATGCCTTTAACATACCTACCAGGAAAATCATAACTAATGGAACCACAACGATGAAAATCAGGGTTACAATGGATAAGATCAAAAGTGGATATTTGGCCTTACGAAGTTTAATCAAGGTTGGTCGCATGGACTTACCCTTAATGATGTCATAGGATCCTGAACGAAGAACCAGCTTCTGAACAACCAGGGCTATTGCCACCACGGCAATCAAGAGAATGGAAAGGGCCGTTGCCTCTCTAACCCCTTGGAAGTCACCGGCTGCCCGGCTGATCAGGTCATATATTTTGGTTGGTAGGGTGAATATATTATTGGTGAAGCCGAGGATCTGTGGTACACCGAAGTGGGCCAATGAGCAAATCAGTATGAGGAGAGCACCAGCTGAAATGGCAGGTCTAACCAATGGCAAGGTGATTTTTCTAATAACATAACCCTGTTTGGCACCGGCAATTCTGGCTGATTCTTCCAGGGTTGGGTCCATACGTTCCAGAGCTGAAACCACCTGCATAAAAACAAAGGGGAAGTAATAGGATACCTCAACAAAGATGATTCCCCAAAGTGAGTTCATGTTAAAGGGTGCTGAACTTAAGTTGAAGGTTGACATAAGCCAGGTATTGACATAGCCACCTCTTCCTGAAAACATCAGGTCCCAAGCCATGGCTCCGAAAAAGGGTGGGAACATATAGGGTATGGTAAAAAGTCCTCTCATTAATGACTTCATGGGAACATCTGACCGGCCTAGAAGCCAGGCATAAAAGATACCCATTATAGTACCAAGAAGGGTTACCCAAAAACCTATTTGCATGGTATTCCACATAGCACTGACATTTTCCGCCCTGCCGATAACCCTGACAAACATGCCAAGATCAAGCTTGCCGTCTAAAAATAAGGCATTGGCAAAAATCATGGATACCGGAATAACAACAATGATGACAAGAAGGATTGCACTGATGATGGTAAGCATCTTATCCAGGCTGAACTTCTTACCGTCGATCCTTGCCAAGTCTGAACTGACAGCCATCTTACTCATAATCATCCGCTCCTTTCTCATTGGCGCCATAGTACCTGGGTTCCACGAACTCAAGACCCACAGTTTCGCCTTCATCATAATTTTTCGTTTGGTGGACCTCGATGGTTGATCGTTGTACACGAAGTTTAACATCGCCAAACTTCACAAAATAGTTGTAGTGGTTGCCTAAAAATGTTGAATTAAGTACAGTTCCTTTGAAGGGTGAATCGTCTTTGAACTTAATATTCATAGGACGTATCCCCATAACATTTTCCCTGTCAGAATCAAAGCCTAAAGGATTTTTTTCTGCATATTTGACCGAATCCAGGCATGAAAAATAAACCCCGTCCTTTTTTTTGGTCATTGGGATGAAATTACTGACTCCTATAAAGGAGTATACAAACTTGTTAACAGGTTCCTTGATAATCTCCTCATCGATTCCGATTTGGCATATATCCCCTTGACCGTCCATAATGGCTATTTTATCACAGACTTGAAGAGCCGCTTCCTGGTCATGGGTGATATAGATAATGGTTGTGCCTATTTCTTTCTGAATCATCTGGATTTCCACCAGCATCTCTTCTCTAAGCTTGGCATCAAGATTGGTTATAGGCTCATCCAGGATGATCACATCATCGGATGATACTATGGCCCGGGCAATAGCTACACGCTGCTGTTGCCCGCCTGAAAGCTGAGCAGGAAGATGTTTCTCATAACCACTCATCCTCACTTGCTTAAGAGCTTCTAGCGCCCTCTTTTCCATTTCTTTCTTGGCTACTTTTTTCTTTTTCAGCGGGTACTTGATGTTCTCAAGTACCGTAAGATGTGGCCATACTGCATAATCTTGAAAAACTACTCCTACACGTCTTCGTTCAGGAGACATATTGATTCGCTTAGCAGCACTAAACACACATGTGTTACCAATATAAATTTCACCTTTCTCAGGCTTAATGAAACCGCTTAAAAGTCGTATCAATGTTGTCTTTCCACAACCCGATGGCCCGACAATCCCCATAATCTGACCTTCATCAACAGTCAGAGAAAAATCATTAAGGATTGTATGTTCTCCATATCGAAAGGTTATATTTTCAAATCTTATGTCTGCCATAATATCCCCTTTCTATTTAAAGATCTTGTCGAACTGCTCTAGTATATTCTTGCTTTTTTCTGCTAATTCTGCATCATTTACCGGCAGGCTGGCTGCTTCGATTTCAGGAATTGTCATGCCTTCACCACTTGACATATCGCCACGGACTGAGTTTAAGTTGTTGTCTAAGAGAATTTGTTGGCCTTCTTTGGATAAAATATAATCATAGAGAAGTTTTCCGTTTTCTTCATTGGCACAACCTTCAATAAGAGCTATAGGACTTGTTATGGAAATCAAATTTTCTTCAGGATATTTGAATCCAATAGTTGCTCCGTCTGCTGCAAGGTTCTTTGATACATAATCAAGGCATAATCCAACTTTGTATGCACCTGCTGCGATTTTGTTATGAGTTGCTGTTGTTCCACTTTCAAGTTCAGCGCCGTGGGCTTTTAATTTCTCAAAATAATCAAAACCATAATCTTCATGATTGAGAAGGGCTGAAACTGCATAGAAGGAAGTTCCTGATGAACCCGGATCTGTAATGATGATCTGATCTTTCCACTCCGGATTTAAAAGATCATCCCATGTTTTTGGTGCTTCTTCAGGTGTTACCAGGTTTGTGTTGTAGCCAAAACCAGCAACTACAAGTCTTGCTCCGGTATAGTAGCCTTCTGGATCCTTGAACTTGGCACCGATATTAACGCCTTCAGGAGATTCGTATTTTGCCAGGATACCTTTCTCTTTAAAGGTAATGTAGTTTCCAGGGTCTCCAACCCAGATGACATCAGCTGCTACTTGACCTGATTGGTTTTCAGTTGCAATCTTGGTAACAACTTTACCTGTACCTGCAAAATAGTAATCCATCTTAATATTAGGATATTTTGCTGTGAAACCTTCTTTAAGAGCCTTAAGCTGAGCTTCCTGCATAGATGAGTAAAGCATTACCTCACCGGAAGGGCCGTCTTCTGCCTTAGCTTCAGAACTTGTTTGGCTTTTGGTTTCTCCTTCTCCCCCTGAGCTGGTTTCTTCACCTGTGCTGCATGCGCTGAGCACCATGACCATAAGTAAACAAATTGCTACAAGTGTTGACATGTGTCTTTTTTTCATTTGTTCTACCTCCATCATTTTGAATTAAGTTTTGCTTACCATTGAATCATAGCCCTGAAATGGGGGTTTTTATAGTTCAATATGGTTGAATTGACGATTTGAGCTATTTTGGACATTATCATTTTTAGGAAAATATACTATAATCATAATGTGAACCAGGGGAAGATGCAAAGTTTTCCCCTTCACTATTCTCATTCTGAAAGGCTAGATATATGAAAACTCGATATAAACAAAATGTAGAATCCATCAGCTATTCCATGTCGACCTGGTTAAGAAACCTCTTCATACTAACCATCGGTCTCCTTCTTGTTGTTTTTATTCTATCAAAGAATTATGAATATGCTACGGTCAATCTGGTTTCTTCATTAAATGAAGAGTTTTCCATCCATGCTGATCAAATGTCTACCCAAATTCAGGATGCAGTCATTACTTCTGCCATGCAGATTTATTTTTCCCCTTCCGTCACAACTCTGAGAACTTCTGACCACCTGACTAACTTCGAAGGCATCCTAGGCATTCGTACGATGAATGCCGGCATGGTCAGCAGCAACCTCATCCACTCTATATATGTATATAATGAAGAAAAGGATTATATCTTTACCACATATGAAATCGGATCTTTCTACAGCCATGAATTTTTTGACAAAACAGGAACTATGATGCTGACCAATCCGGATGCCTACCCCAAGCTGACGCCTATACACCGAGAAATTCTTTGGGACTTGGATGAAGAACCTGATGTAGTCTATTCATTTTTAGTCCATGACAGAACCTCTGAATACAACAACGGATCCATGCTCATCAATATATTTGCCCAATCATACAATAATATCTTTTTTAATTCAACCACTGATACCAATGATTATCTCCTCCTTCTTAACAAGGATTTTCAGATCATGGCTGCTTCTGATGCCTATAGGGTCAATACTATGGCTGAAGAAATGGAAGCTATCGACCAGCATATCCTCCTCAATCATTTACCCAGCGATGAAGGGTCGGGGTACTTTATTAATAAGGATAGAGGCTCTAAAACTATATATTTCTATACCCATATGCCTCAGTCAGGCTGGTATTTTGTTAAAGTCATTGCCTATGCTGACTGTATGGCCGGACTGAAAAATATGATTTACTATACCATTGTTATCGCACTAATCCTCATCATCTGCGGCTTCCTCATCGCCTATATATCCATGAAGCGTTTTTACAGTCCCCTAAAAAAAATTATGGCCACCCTCTCCCCTGTTCATGAGGGGATGGATGACCAACAGACAGATATCGTCGGAGATTTTGATCTTTTTATTGCCAATCAAAAGGAAGTATCTGACAGCTATAACAGTTTACTAAAATCTGAGTTCCTAAAGCACATCCTACTTTCAACCAGTTCTGTAGACCCTACCATTACCAATAAGTTTAACCTCTATAAAATTCCTTTTATCGATGGCAAGCCTTATTACCTGGTCCTTCTTCAGATGCCCTCAGACCTGGAATCAGATCATCAGGATTTTGACAAACCACTTATTGACCTTAATCAGGATAGTATTATCCACCACGAATCCTTGACTATTGCCGGTCAAGACTTACTGATTATCCAATCTCAAGAAGCCCTGTCTATTGAATCCCTTTGCCAGACCTTTATAGACCAGGGATATTCACTCTGTATATTCAGTATAAGTGTCTATGATATTCGAGACCTTCGTAAGTCCTATATCAGACTTCAGGAACTTAGGCGTCTCCACATCTTCTATCCTGATCGCAACCTACTTAGTGAAGCATGGCTTCTAAAGAAAAATAAGGAAAATCATGACCAAAGCTATTTTGAATCCCAGATTCTCCATTACTTAAAAGCATCTGACCTAAAACAGGCTATTGAAAACTACCATCAACAGATTGATCAATGTAAAGACCACCGTTTTTCTGTTATACTTTTTAACCTTAAAAGCCTCTATCTGACCATCGACACTTATTACCTGGCCCTCCTAAAAGAATATAAGAATGTGGAAAAGAATGTGGACATTGACGGATTTGAGAAAAAGATTCTCTCCGCCAAAACAATTGATGACATCAACACAATTTTCATTGATCATATAAGAGCTACTTTTGAGCTTCAAAATGACTTATCTGAGTCTAAACAAGTTCACATCTGTAATCAGGTTAAAGCTTATATCGATGACAATTATACAGATTATAATCTGACTCAGTCCGGAATCTCTTATTTTCTGGACATATCTCAGAGTAAGTTGAGCAAAGCCTTCAAGCTGATAGAGGGAATGACCGTCAGCGATTACATTAACCAGATAAGAATTGAAAAGTCCATGGAACTTTTAGTTAAGACCGACATGACCATAAAGGAAATCACTCAGCTGGTCGGTATTGAAAATACCAAATATTTTTATACCCTATTCAAGAATAAAACGCAGTTGACACCATCATCTTATCGTCAGGTCGAAAGAATTAAGGACAACGATGACAAACCAAACTCTTAATAGCTTATTTATGGACTAAAAAAGCTCTTGTATCCTATATCAGGTACAAGAGCCTTACTTCTAAACCCACAATCTATAAATTGAGTTCTTCAAGGAACATGACAGACATGCCCCCTTCACTGTTAAGCTTGACATTAATAATGGGATCTTCCACTTCAATCATACACTTATATGGGTTTGAGAGATCTTCGCCTATGCTGTTCAAGTAAATTCTCAAACTGTCTGAATTTCTAAAATAAAAGAAACTCCCAGGAATTTCAGCCTTATAGCTTTCGCTGGCATTGGAATCTGACATATCAATAACCATATTCTCTATTCCATCAGCACAAATAAACACCGGTTCTTGATACATCTCATCAAGCTCGATTTGTCCTGAAAGCTGAAGACGGCCTGTAAACTCTATATATGCATGGCCCTGATCACCCTTTATGTCATTCTCAATGGATTTAACAGTCAGTTCATCAAGGGTATCGCCAACTGACAAATCCCACAGACTATAGACCCTGTCACTACTTACTTCAGAACCTGTTTCACTGTTTGTTGAGTCTGAAATGGTTTCCAGCTCAAAATAGCTTAGAGGCATCAACTGGATAAAACTGATGCTTTCCTTGTCATCGGCATTGAGAACCACCTGATATGACCCTGTATAATATGCCATCAATAATGCACCATCGCTATAGAGACCTTCTCCTGCAAAATCTTCATAGATAACTTCTCTATTTGGATAGCCAAGTGTCTCTTTTACTTTTTCGATTGAGTCACCAACTTGAATCCCAAACATCTTCTGGCTGCCTGTGTAGAAAATGTCTGCTATATCACCAACAGCCTTCCCCTCAACGCCTTGTCCATAAAGGCTAAATCCAATATTCTCATAACCCAAATAGGTTCCACCCATAAAATATTCTTCAGTATAAGCCGTACCAAATTCTCCAATAACGTCATCCTTGTGGTCATCGACTGTTACTGACATACCGTCCAGATGTCCATCAAAAGCAGATAATAAAAGTCCTTTCCCAACTCCATTGTTCAAGTCATCTTCCCCAATACAAAACCAGCCTGCAATCCATCCCCTTGTTCCGTCAACATTTGTTTTGTACCATGGAAATCCTGCCTCAGTAATCATGATTTGATCCACAGTCAATACAGTATCCTGAACAGCTGTTGCAATAACATTTCCTGAAAGACCGGCACTGTCACGTACATTTAGCTTACTTGCCTGCACCACAACTTTCATACCTGCTTCAACAGCATATACATCGATTGCTTCTTCTGGTTCAGCATCGATTGTTTCAGTCAATTCCTTATCCTCAGTAGTGCCTTGCTCTTGTGTGTCCTGATCCTGTTCGCTTTCAGATTCCTTAGCTGTATCAATAGGTTCAGCACTGCAGCCGTTTACGATCAGCAACATAAGTGTCAATATAACTAGTAATTTCTTCATGTCTCCTCCATTCTGTTTCTGTCTCATCATAGTATCTGTATTATTATAACAGATTCTTGCTTTATAGAACAAGGTTCGCTTTGCTCAACTACCCGTCTTTCTAGACCTTCGCAACGGTCCGTTTCGCTTCGCTACACTACCCGTCTTTCTAGGACCTTCGCAAGGGTCCGTTTCGCTTCGCTACACTACCCGTCTTTCTAGGACCTTCGCAACGGTCCGTTTCGCTTCGCTACACTACCCGTCGCGAACGTCCTAGAATAGAGAGATACAAAGAGGCCAATGGCTATGCAAGCATCCCCATTGACCTCTTTATATCTCTCTGCTCTCCTCATGTTTTCACGAAAGAAGAACATGGCCGCCAGACCATGCCCTCTCATACCCTTTTATGTTAGCTGCTATGTTCCATCCATTTTAACATCATGACAGCACCGAAGATGTAAGTTTCAAGACTTACGTTGTGAAAATCCGCATGTTCCAAAACCTTCTGAAAGTCTTGGTGCTCCATATCTATCGTAACCTGCCTCATCAAGTTGTACTCTTCAAGTATCTTTGGATTGGAATAACAGTTAGGGTCCCTTCTTGCGATTCTCACCGCTTCAATTATTGTCTCTCCCAAGCTATGACCTCTTTCTTTTGCCACAGCCACCATCTCATCATAGTCCCGACATCTAAATGCCAATAACATGACTTCTCCTTTACTTGCGTCAGCTGGGTTCTTCTATCCGGTCGTTACTGTAAAGTCTTCTCCGTCAGTCAAAAGATCCTGCCCCCTCATGTCTCCAGATCCAATAGCACTAATCGTTAACATCACTGCGAGTACAATAGCTAAAATCTTCTTCATAGAACCTCCTGTTAGGCTGTAATTGATGGTATAATGTAAGAATAATAGGATTTGGTCCTAAAAAAACACCACATTACATAGGGGTTCATCATGTCATTTGATTATGTTAGATTTGGAAGTATCATCAAAAACCATAGAAAGAGAATGAACTATTCTCAAAAGGCTGTTTACAGCCTGACAGGGATTTCTGTAGAGACCCAGCGGCTGCTGGAAAACGGTCATAGAGAGCCCCGTCTGGTTACCTTGGAACGCCTGTCTGAGCTTTATAAGGCTGATTTGGTTCACGAACTTGTTCATACAAGAACCAATTCTGACTTTTTTTCTGAGGAATTCCTGGATGATATGCAAAACCTCATTAACACCTTTGATTACGACGGCTTTTTGTCAAAAATCGAGACCTTAATTGACAACATCAAAAAAGAGTATCTCCAGGATACTCAAAAATCGACAGACAATATGAAATTCATCGAATTCCTTGAATCTTTTAAACACCAGGAATTCTTTACCATTAGATATTCCCTTCATAACACTGCCTTCTTGGAACAGCTCCTTTATTATTTTTCCAGAAACAAAGCCGAGATCCTTGGTGATCAGGAGCTCTATTATCTAGAGATACAAGTGGCTATGATTTTAGCGGTTATTTACCGCCAGGCAGACGACTTCCAAAAATCTGAGGATATACTTCTTACCATCATTAACCGACTGAAATTCGTGGCTAACCGCAGCAACAGGCAAAATGATTATTTTATAGTTGCCCATATTAATCTTTCTTATGTCTATAATCGTAGAAATGAGTATAACCGGGTACTTGAAACCATCGACAGGCTTATGGTCATGAACGATGTCCGAATCAAGAGAACCCATCTTCTGGATTTACTGAACAGGAAGGCCGTTGCCCTTCTAAGACTTGGTAACGATAACTATAAGGACGTTTTCACCACTGTTTTTCTTCTTAGCAATGAGGCAGAAGCCAAAATGCAGTACAAGATTCTGGTTGAGGTTTTTGATATTCATGCTGAAGAATTTGTTAATATGGATTATGTCAAAGGGCGTCCCCACCTGGATTACCAGGCAAAAACATCATAATTTTGACTGTCAAAAAGTTTTACTTGTTTTATTATTGAAACCATGATATACTAAGCAAGCTTAAAAGTTATAAATTGAATAGAAGTTTTTTGATATGCCTTTAGGGTTTTTCATCAGGAATTTTTAAACATTTGAACAATTAGGTAAAATAAAATTTCGGAGGAAAAAGAAATGACTAAAGGTACAGTAAAATGGTTTAACAGCGACAAAGGATTTGGTTTTATTACAGCAGAAGACGGAACTGACGTATTCGCTCACTACTCACAAATCCAAAAAGACGGTTTCAAATCTTTAGAAGAAGGCGAAAGCGTTTCTTTCACAGTTGTTCAAGGTCAAAAAGGCCCACAAGCTGAGAACATTGTTGCTGAATAATTCAGACAATGATAAAGGATTACAATCTTAGGATTGTAATCCTTTTTTAATGCAAAAAATGCTATTCCTTAACACAAAACTCCAATCCCTCATAAATAAAGGACCGGCAGGTCTCCCCTTCCTTGTAAATCCTTGCACCGGCAATCTCATAATTTTCAAAATGATAAATAAGAATCTGGGACATTTCCTGGTCCACTATCCAGTATTCTTCTATCCCGGAATCCTTATACAGGTCTAATTTGGTAATCATATCCTTTCGGGAACTACTTGGAGAAAGGACTTCCACTACCAATCTAGGTATACCCAAATAATGTCCACTCTCATCCACCTCATCTCTCCAATTACACACGATCAGTAGATCCGGTTGCACAACATTGGACTTTTGATGATTTCTCCTGTGTAGGGTAACATCAAAAGGAGACATAAATACATCACAGGTTTTTCCCTCAAGAAAATTATTAAATACGATATGCATTCTGGCTATGACCCTTTGATGAAAAACTGTAGGTGCAGCCAGCATATAGACTTGCCCGTCAATATACTCATACCGGTTGTTGGCCTCTTCATTCATCTTGGTAAACTCTTCAAAGGTCATGGTTACCGGTTGAAGATTATAGGCCTCTGCAGCATCCGACATATGCCCAGGTGGATAAGCTTTAACATAAGTATCATTGACACCATACAAAAGCCCTAAAGGAAATGAACCCTCACCTTCTTCATCCTCCTGACTATGATTAAGGAGCTTGGCAATAGTCTTGCCGTTTTTGGTAATATAAACCGGCTCCGTTGAACAAAGTCTTAAATACTTGCCAAAACTGTTTTTAATATCTGTTGAAGTCACTTTCATCATAAACCTCCAAGTTAAGAACAAAAGTCTCGTTTAACGAGACTGGTTCCGCATCGCGGATTGTTCCAGTTGTTCGACGGAAATTGGCTTGTTTAAAGCAATTTCCAAGTTAAGAGCCCAAATTAAAATGGCTAATCTAGCTTTATTTTAGCTAAATTAGCCATTATAGTCAATAATCCATAACGCCTATTCTTATGTCATGATATGGTATTTCTAGAATCCACGCTTATACTGCTGAGGTATTGCCTCCTCAAAACCAGCTTCTGCATAGGCTTGAAGTGGAAAATAGGGGTTACGAAGAAGGAGTCTTCCAAGGGCAACCAGATCAGCCCGATCGTTTTGAAGGACCTCTTCAATCATATCCAAGGTGTTAATCAAACCAACTGCAATGGTATCTATACCACAGGCTTTCTTGATCTTTTCGGCAAACTGAACCTGATATCCGGGATAAACATTCATCTGAACCGGTAAAGTCCCTCCAGATGAAACATGAACAATATCAAGACCTTCCTTGACTTCATTAATGATCTTTACCATTTCATCACCATCAATACCTTCAGGAGCATAATCTGAAGCTGACACTCTAAGGGCTAAGGCAACTTGTTCAGGTATAAGAGCCTTGATTTCTTTTATGATTCTCTTGAGAAGACGACACCGGTTTTCAAGACTTCCACCGTATTCATCAGTCCTCAAATTAGTAACCGGTGACAGGAACTCGTGATTAAGATAACCATGGGCACCATGGATCTCAATCATCTCATAACCGGCCTGGACAGCTCTTTTTGCTCCATCAGCAAAGGCCTTTACCACTTGATCAATACCTTCCAGGCTTAATTCTAACGGTGTCCTGTATTTTTCACTAAAGGGAATGGGACTTGGGGCAACAGGCATGGTATCTACCGCCTCACTTTTACGTCCGGCATGGGCAATCTGAATAGCCGGACATGCTCCATGTTGCTTAATCCGTCTGGCAATCTCAGCATGCCCCTCTATATGGTCATCTGACCAAATTCCAAGGTCATGATCAGAAATTCGTCCTTCCGGAGCAACGCCTGTTGCTTCAACTATAATTAGACCGGCTCCGCCAATCGCCCTTGTTTCATAATGGGTATAGTGAAAGTCAGTCGCCTTTCCGTCTAAAGTTGCCGAATACATACACATAGGCGGCATAACCAAACGATTTTTAAGTTCTATGTTTCCAAGTCTAAATGGGCTTAATGTTTTCATGATTCTACCTCTCTTCACAGTAGTCTTCTTGATTTGTTACTTAAATAACTTATATTTAAAAAGGTGATTACCATAGCTTTTGCTGGCCGTTCTCCTTATCTTTGCGAAATGACTTCTGGCCCTTTCTTAAGGTTACTTTTTCCTCATCAACCCAGCCAGTTAAAATCGGGGAAGCCGGATCATGTTCTTTCCAATTATCTCTGGCAACCTGGTCATTAACATTGGCATAGCAATAAGTACAGCCATGGAGGCAGGTATCATATCGCCCGATATCAATAGATTGCATACACCCGCAAACCTGACGGTTACCGTCCTTAGTATGGGCGTTTGCCAGCTCACTGCCAATGAGTTTTTCTATATAAGTTCCGTCAATACATGCGCCATGACGGATACCAAGGTCATCCAAATCGTATTTTTCAGCACAGGTTTCAAGGGTCAATCCATATTGATTGGTCATCTTTGCAAACCTTATGGCGATGTCTCTAACCTGGTCCTCAGTCAACTCATATATGCCTTCCTCAAGGAGCTTTTTACGATTTTTTCTGTAATGATCAACAAAAGAAATCACCACTTTCTCTGTGTATTTTCCAAGAGTTTTTAAAAGTATGCCAAAGGCTTTTTCGTGGTAATCAACACTATAGTTGGAAGTAATTAAGATGGGGTCATATCTTAAGATAACCCTTTCTTTGCCGATCTTGTCACTCAACTTAATAAAGTTCTTCACAATCTCATGCTTATCATCAATGCCTGCTTCAATATCCTTTTGATAGGGTGTAATAGTAAATTGAAAATAATAGTCATACTCCATCTCGTCAATCTCATCCAGGTACTTCATCATGGGACCGGCATCCTTGGTCCAAAAAACGATGCAGTCCACCACATCCTTAGACAGGTTTACTTTCGATATTTGGTTAGTATTAAAAGGGTTTGAGACACACACATAAGCCTCCCGTAAGCGGTTCATCAACCACTCAGGGTAAAAGGCCGGTATATCCGTTCTCCTACTGCAGGAAATAATCATGATCCACCTCATAAAAAACTTTTCCCATTCATTATAAGCCATAAAATTGTAAAAGTCACATAAGATCAAATCCACCTGATTTTAACTTTGAAGATTAACCGGAATGTGCTACACTAGTTTAAAGTCCTAAAGTACTTTCAGAAAGGAGAAGTCATGAACAATCAGTCCATCATTATGAAATCCATAAAACATATCGAAGCCCACCTTCAGGATGAGTTAATTATTAGGGATATTGCTGACCACTTTGGCTTCTCCAGTTTTTACTACAGCCGTCTCTTTAAGGGGATCACCAACCTGTCTCCCAAGGACTATATTATTGGTAGAAAGGTAACCGAAAGTCTCCATGACCTGCTAACATGTGATGCTCGAATTCTAGATATCGCCCTAAAATACGGTTTCAATTCCAACGAAACCTATACAAGAGCTTTTCAAAAGTCTTTTGGCCTTACACCTAGTGACATCCGAAAAACAGGCTTGGTCAATCCTATGAAAAGAATGAATGAAATTACAGAAGAAAGCCTTAAAAGACAGGCATTTAGAGTTAATGAAGCACCGACCCTGGTCAACCTTCCTGAGGTCAAACTAGCCGGTATCCCCTTTTACTATGATGTATCCTGCCAGAATGACCTAACACCACAATGGCAACACCTGATGGATAACTTAAAATACATTCCACATATTCACCAGCCTAACCGCTATTACCAACTACAGTTTTGGTTTCCTGATCAGGCTGATGATTCCATCTATTTTTTTGTTGGGATTGAGGTCGATTCATTGGAAGGTCTGCCTATTCAGCTAACCGGAAAAGTCATTGCTTCAAGAAAATATCTTCGATTTAAACACAAAGGCCGATCCAACCAAGTTGGATTGACCTATGACTATATCTATAAAGATTTTTTGCCTCACTCAAACTATGAACTAAAAGAATTTTACGACTTTGAATATTATGGCCCTGATTATCTGGGCCCCTACAATGATAATTCCATCAGTGAGATTTACATTCCTGTTCAGTCCTAAGTAAGGGCTGGTTTCAGCCCACCTTAGATCATTCGAATCCTGGTTATATCCTCTCGAATGGCTACAAGAGGTGGAAACTCCTTTGACAGTCCATAAGGGCTTTCCAGAACAATATAGCCCATAAACTTTATATCATGAAAATGCTTCATAGACCCATAGAAATTCACATCGCCGTCACCCAGAAGCTGAAAGGTCTTTTCTCCACTGGCAAGGTCAAAATCTGAATCCTTGGCATGGACTTCACAGACATGTTCCTTAAGACTGGCGGCAATCCTGACTCCATCCTGATTCATCATTCGCCATGGATTCTGGGTATCAAAGAGAAGTTTATAATACTTGGAATCCACTTCCTCTATGACCTTTAGATTTTGTCCTATGGTCATAACATTCTCGGACCCAATAATAATATCTCTGGATTTACCAAGCTTTACCGCCTCCTTGAAAAAGTCGATGGCATGGTCCACATCCTCATCTGTATGTATAAAACTTTTATAAAAGCAAGGAATCTGAAGCTTGCGGATTCCCATTTCTGAAGCTATTTCCACTGCCTCATGGGTAAGATCCAGCAACTCGCTGTGGTTGTCTTTTTCTATTATACCCTTACTGATAAAAGCATTTAGGGCCAAGGTCGGTATATAGACACCGGTTTCCCTGGATGCCTCCATCAATTGCTGACGGACTTCTTTCTTAATCAAAGAGTCTTGACCTTCCCTTTTAAAATCAATGACCAAGCCATCGATACCAAGATTTTTGGCCTGGTGAAAGGGCTTATTGTCCGGCTCCGGTAATACCCACTGACATATTGCTATTGGATTCTTCATGTCTATCTCCTTTATGGTCTGATGGATAGAAGATTTGTAATCCTCTACCATGATTACTGTCTACTTGCAAAATCCTTATCAATTTCCTCTTTCCAAGTTCTCTTTAAAGCTTTTCCCTTTCTATAGGAAGAAACTGCTGCACTGACCACTTCGAAATTCAAGGCTGTTCCTGCCTGGTCCGAGTGATAATTAGCTGCCCTGTCCGCTGATATTCCATAGGATGAGGCAGTTTTTACGGCATCAATATTGGCTCCCAGAAAAAGAAATTCCCAACCTTTAGACTTTTTCTTACTGATAAGGTGTTTGACTTTCTCAGGACTAAATTCCCGGCTGGCATTCTCTAGACCATCTGTTATGATGACAAAGAGAACCTTGTCAGCCTTTTGGTTCATTGGCGCCTCCTTCTGTGTCTGACTTACCTTTTTGATTGTCCGCCCCATGGCATCTAAAAGTGCCGTCGACCCTCTAACAAAATAATCCTTGTCTGTCATCTCACTCAACTTATGTAAATCCATTCGATCATGAAGCAACTCGTAACGATCATCAAAAAGAACTGTTGTGACCACCACTTGGCCCACTTCTTTTCTCTGTTTCTTAAGCATCGAGTTAAAGCCACCGATCGTATCACTTTCCAAACCACTCATAGACCCGCTTCTGTCCAAAATAAAAACCAGTTCTGTCATATTTTTCTTCATTTTCATATCCTCCATTCTTTGAATGATTAAAGGATATAATAAAGTGAAGGGTAGATGGTCTCCTGATATGCGACAAATAAATAGGCTATTTATACACCAAGTAGTTTCAAGTCAAACTTAAAAAGAATTTCATTAACTTCAAATATATCATAAATACCTTCTTTAATACAAAATTCCACCACAATATCCTCTTTAGAGGAATGGGACAAGGCAAATCCCGCCTTCATCAGCAAGTCTCTGGTTTCATCCAGATTCAGCTCCAGTCCTATGGCAAAAGACAGGACAGTCTTCTTACTGGGCTTATAGTCCCTGTCATTTCGAATCTTGGAAAAAAGTCTTCGGTCCACATTGGCCTTCTTATAAACATCAGCATCTGTCTTTCCTTTTTCATCAATTAAACGAAGGAGCATAGTAGAAAATGACTCCTCTATGCCTGCCAGTAAATCATCCAGCTTTCTCTCAGCCTTTGGTTGCCCAGCTGCTGCTGGTCTGGCTTGATTTAAGGATTCGGAAACCATATAGGAATCATCAAAAGATTGGAAGGTGGTTTTTTTAAAGAGGTCTTTGTCAGCTCTGGATTTTTCCTTTTTAAAGGACCTTCTTGTGTCTTTTTTTAGGTGTTCGGTGACATAGTGTTCATCAATATACTTTTTTACATTTTTATAGACTTTCTCAGAAATTTCAAAAGACTGCCTATCAAAAATAACCAGATAGACCATCATATCTTCCAGCTCAAGAAACTTTCTGATTTCAGATGTTGCCACTTCCATGGCTTTTTGCTTTGGATAACCGTATATACCTGAAGAGATCAATGGAAAGGCAATGCTTTCAAGTCCCAATTCTTTGGCTAACTTCAGGGATTCCTTATAGCAGGACCTAAGAAGAATTTCCTCATCATGCTTACCGTCCCTCCACCTGGGACCGACGGTGTGAATGATGTACTTGGCAGGAAGCTTATAGGCGCCCGTCGCCTTGGCTTGGCCTGTAGGACACCCTCTTAAACTTTTACATTCTTCCAAAAGCCCCGGTCCGGCGGCCCTATGAATGGCCCCATCAACACCTCCACCTCCCATTAGGCTGGAATTGGCTGCATTGATGATTCCATCGACTTGAACTTGTGTGATGTCTGCTCTGATTATTTGAAAAGACACTTTGGCTCCCCCTTGTTAACAATTTCATGCTCCATCCTATGACGACTCCTCTTCACAGGTCTCTTCGCGTAAGCTCCTAAGCGGATTCGAACCGCTGGCCTCTTCATTACGAGTGAAGCAGTACCTTATTGTTAGAAACGTAGAAAAGTTTAAATTTTAAGTGGATACAACATATTTATTTCAAAATTTTCTATTTTTTTACCTTTATTACTGCTTTTTTTGTTTCATAAGGTTGTATTATATTAAAAGCTCTTGATCAGATTCGAACTGACGACCCCTTCATTACGAGTGAAGTGCTCTAGCCGACTGAGCTACAAGAGCTTATTTCACAATTAACATGATTTTATCAATAAATCAAAACAACATATACTTTAAGTAATATCAAGATAGAATTATTAAGTATTAGTAAAGTTTAATCCAGTTGAGGTCTTCATCATCTACATATGGATCATAATCATTCTCCGTGATACCATAAATTGAGATTATTGTAGTTCCCTCTCCAAAAGATTCAAGACTAAATACAGTATCAAAAGCTGTAGCCAATGTTCCATCCGAAAAACTATATATATACTTATATTCTACGTAACTACCTTCATCTTGTTTATATTTTTCTTTCTCTTTCTCAGTCAATTTTCTCTCAGATGTCTCAGAAATTTCTGCATATACAACTTTATCGTTCTGAATAGTGAAAAACTCATTTTCACTTACAAATATTTTAATTATAATTTTTTCATCTAGACCTTCGGGATTGATTCTATTTAAAATATCCTGAAATATTTCATTCTTAGCATCATAAGTGAAATTTCCAAAGTTTTGATTATATAAATATAAATGATAAACATCTTGACCATATCTATCTTCAACAATAATTTTAGATATTACTAGATTATGAAGTTGTTTATCTAAGATATAACCATCAAGAATTTTAGTTATTTCATCTTTATTCAATTTAAGTTCATTATTTACTAACACTGATTCATTGGACTCTTCATCAATGTTAGCAAAGCTATCAACAATTAAACTATATAAGGCAAGAATAAGTGTCCATATTATTACGACACCGATAATTCCAACAATTATTTTTCTGCCCTTGAAGGCACCTGATATTCTTTTAGGCTCATATGTGTTATTTTCTTTAATCGACTGTACTTTATCTTGATAATCATTTACTGGTTGGCTATTATCACTAATGATATATCCACAATTTGGACATAGTCGTATATCATTTCTTAATGTTTTTTTGCATTTAGGACAACTTTTCAATATCATTACTTACCCCCTTCATAATTATAAGCTTCACTATATTTTCCAAATATTAAAACTCCTCATTAATAGATACTTATTAAGAATACATTAGTTTATCAGGCAGATAATGTCTAATGCACTAATCCATCAATTTCCTCTCTTAAAGAGAGAATCTTTTGATTCAAAACATCTATGTGCTCCACACTAACACCCCTTTTTTTGTACTCCCACTCTGTAAGATATCTATTTATATATATCTTAACACCTTGTACGTTGAACTCTTCTCCAGTTTTGATCTTCATAATTATTATTCCTAATGCATATATCAATCCCATTACATAAACAATAGGTTCAACCTTATTCCATGATAAAATTTGGATTGAAGCAATTACACCAATCGGATAAATAACCAAACAGAAAAGAAGAATATTCAAGATTCGCTTGCTAGTGTTCTTAACTTTTAAATCTACTAGTTCCTTTGCACTCTTTTGTACTTCAAACTCTTTTTCATACTCTATTAGCCTAATCTCTTTTTCTATAACTAACTCTTTCTGGAACTTAATCAAATATCTATTTTTTTCACTAGTCATTTCTTTCTGTTTTGCCAAGTTACTAGTTAGTTCTTCATTACGTTGAACAATTCTCTCTTTTTGATTCTGCTCTTCTTCTCGTCTTTCAATATATGCTTCTAAATCATCATTGTGTATACTGCAAAGAATATCATCAACCTCTTCTTCATGTATTTCTTCTGGTGTTTTAGCTTGCTCTCTCAAGTTTGCGAGTATTTCCAAAACATAATTCTCGTCAATTTCATTTTTACTATACTTGCTCTTAATCTCTTCATACTTGATTTCAATGGACTCATCGAGATATCTTGATAAGACTATCTGGGCCTTAGTAACAACATCAAAGCTTGTAGGCAAGACATCGTTTCCTAAACCTTTGCCCAGTTGTACCCATAATTTATTTGTTATATGATAAAGACTAATTGCCATTGGATAAGGTGTGTATTGATACTCATCCCGTATCATATTGGAAAGGTTTAATATATGAGAATTTTCAGTGATTAAAAGATACTTACAATTCTCGACGTTAGAATAAATCGGACCTTCTCTTCTTATATTAACAAAGCTTAATAATCTTAAATTATATGAAAGCTTTTCTTTTTCATATTCTCTATGAACTGTATGTTGATACTTAGTATCTTCAATATTATATCGGTAATTAGAAGGATTGTAATATTGACTATAACTATCTAATGTTATATTTTTTTCTCTTAGCTTTGCATAAAACTCAGTTTTCTTTTGTTGAACATCAGAAATCGATTTACAACCATTCAGTATGCTTAACATGGCCTTTTTTGAAGGATTCGGAATTCTACGATTCTTGATTATTTCTTCAGCTTTTAAAAAGAATACATCTATTTCATTCTTCGTAACTTCAAAAAATTTCAGTTTTATGACAGTTCTTCTATTATATGAATTTATATCATTAACTAAAGTATAAAAATCTTCAAATATATTCCTGAATGTATCTTCATGATATCCAGCTAAATGAAATAAAACCTCTGTTTCAAGAAACATTACAATATCATTTTTCCAGACATTTGCTACATTTGGACTGTTATCATAATTCAATCCGCTATAAATAATCACACCGGCTTTAATTCGATTCATTTGGTCTCTGAATTCTTTATCATCTTTATTCGAGACTATAAAAGCACTAATTATATCTGAATACTTTTCTCCATTTGTCTCATCAAGTAAAAAATGACAAAATGATTGTGACAATAATTCAATATCAACTTCTTCCGAACATTTAGACATTGCATATTCTGTTAATTTACGAATAATTGCCTCATTCGATTGTATTAATTCAGCCTCGTATTGTGTGTCAATTTCTCGATTTACAGAATCGATATTACTCACAATATAATTACCATCTTTTTTAATAATTCCTTCAATCTTTTTTATTGAAGTTTTTACTACTGAATCAGGCAAATCAAAAGAATATTCCTCTTTTATTGCATTATTCATCTGCTTAATATCAAATTGATATATCCCTTTTGATACAATTAACTCTTTCACGAAAGCAGAAATAATCTCATAAACATTCTGCTTTCCCTGGTTATACAATTCTGCAAATACTGCATATGAGGCCAATGATTTTTGGTAAACGCTCCATAGCCAGTACCCCTATAAATAAATGGTCATTTTCATGACCAATTATTTACTTCTTTGGTTTTCTGATATCTTCCGGTAACTTGTCCGACCAAGGCAGCAGATCTTCCAAGAAGGTCTTACTTGTTTCTTCCATATGTTTAGGAATCTCAGTCAGTAAGTATTCAAAGTACTCATATGGCTTTAAGTTATTCGCTTTTGCTGTTTCAGCTATACTATAAATAATGGCAGAAGAGTTTGCACCTCGGATAGTGTCAATGACTTGCCAATTCTTCTTACCGATACAAAAACCTCGAATGGAACGCTCGCTGGCATTATTGTCCATTGGAACGTCACCATCAGTTAAGAACACTTTTAGATAACGTTCTTGATTTAATATATATTTTAATGCATCACGAAGTTTTCCGTTTTTTGGTACAAGATGGTCATTCTGTTTCAGGAACACAAACAAAGCATCTACCAAGGGTTTGATAATCACCTGGCGTTGCTTAAGTCGCTCCCCGGAAGAAAGATCTTTTAACTTGTTTTCTTCCCGGTATATGGCTTGTATTTGCTTCATAATCAAATATGCCATGGTTTCTTTTTGGCCGGTTTTCGGTACTACTTTGACAGCCTCGTCAAAGCGACGCCTAGCATGTACCCAGCATCCTGCAATCATCAAGTCTTCAATATCTTTCTCTATACTGTGGTAGACTTGATAGCCATCAGTCACACAAATACCGGAGAAATCTTTAAGGAAGGTCCTGGGATGTGAAGCATTCCTCGTTTTCTGGTATTCATATAGGATGATTTGTTCATCCCTATACATAAAACCTGAACGATAAACCCACATGTAACTTTTACTTCCTGCTGACCTACCATCACGATTTACCAGAACCGGAGTTTCATCGGCTTGTATGACATGATAGTTATAGAGTTTGTCATGAAGATAATCATACATGATTCCCAGGTACTCCTCACTCAGACGAATCATCCAGTTCGCCATGTTCTGTCTTGTGATAGCCAATCCGTAACGCTGGAATTCTTGTTCTAACCGATAAAGAGGAACTGCGTTAACATACTTACCATTCATAACAGCTGCAGCCAGTGAAGCTGATACAGGACTTCCATGTAGCAAGCCTTTGGGATGCTTGGCTTTGATAATAGATCCATCAAACTTGCTGGAGTATACACCAATATGGTGTTCATCAACCTCGACCTTTGCCGGAACAAATTTGTATCGTTTGGCGATTGCATCTGGCAATTGTTTCCAACCGTTTTCACCAAAGACCTTCACGAGTTCATCCTCAGATATGTAATGGTTAATGATGTTCTTGTGCAGACCAGACAGATCTTGGTCCTTTTTACCAACACGTTTCTTACCTCGAGGAGGCTTGATTTCCAGATCATCAGGCTCAGGAGCATCCAGATCACTGACGGCTTCAGCTTCATTGAAGAAGATAATTTGTCCATCCACTTCCATAAACATGACTTGGCTGGTATCTTCCATCTTCTCAGAGGATCTACCAAAACGGTGGTTGTTGGCAAGAATCATTTGTTCCATCATGACCTGCATTTTATCATTCAATGCTTGAGTCTCCTTTGTCAGGACATCCAGCTGATCTTGTAGGCCAAGAAAGAGGGAGATGAGGAGTGACTTATCCATTGTATTCAGTTGTTCTTCTGTATATTTAAATGCCATAATCATAAGCTCCTTTATTGCCTTGATTATAGCAGATACAGCGGTTTTAGGCGAATATACAGTCATCCGTCTTTCGTCATTATGACGGTGGATAACTATGCTAAGGAGTCAAGGATATTTGACTAATTAGCACTGTTATCCACACAGTTGCTTGTTCGGATACCTCAAAGAGTGAGTATGTCCTCTTTCAAGGTATCATGTGTGGATAATACTTCAGAATCTTAGGATTTTTAGGATTCTAGAACTTATAAACAGGTTTTATTTTCTACGAAATGTACAAAAACTTACATGATAGTTGGAGGGTTTTCCATCTTAACAATGGGACGTTTAGCAATAACTTCAAGACCCTGCATAAGCATACGGTATTGGTCTTCAGAAATTTCAACTGCTTGGTCAGCTGATCTTGGCCAGTTAAAAGCTCCAATCTCCAAACGTTTATAGCAGAGCAAGAAACCATCGCCCTCCCAAAGTAATGCTTTGATACGATCTGTACGTCTGCCACAAAACAGAAACAAGGTATTTCTATCATAAGGATCCAGCTGGAACTCAAAGCGAATAATACCAGCTAAACCATCAATGCCACGACGGAGATCCGTATAACCGGTTGCTATATATATTTTCTTGAAGCCATGACCATCATCCAACATGGTAAAGAGCTCCTATAATAGCATGGAGAAAATCTGGTGTTGCTGACGATAAGAGTTCAATGGTTATGTTATTGGGGCCGTGTAGTATAGCTACTGACTTTGCTTCAATGGGTTCTTGCACAGCAACTTTTGGTAACCTGGTTGTATGCTGAGGTAGTGATAATTCTACAAACTCTGTAGGGTGATGCTGGATTTGTTCCAAGCATGCTTCCCGAACACACCGAAGACGATAGTAATAATTGGCTTTTGATATACCATGAAGATTACACCAGTCTTCAACATTGGTCCCTTTAGGGCGAGCCTGGCAGTCTTTAATCTGTTCAGCCCACTTTTTTAGGCGGACTTGTTTAGCAACGATACTTGTTTGAGATTTCATCTTGTTCTCCTTTTGACTTGTCTTAAAAGTTTAGTACTAAACTTTTAAGACTCATAGTGTAATAAGAACATTATCTCAAAAATAAATGGTCAGTGGTAGGTACTGGCTATGGAGCGTTTACGATTTTTGAGTTTTTCTTTCACCTTCCATAAAATCCTCCCAAGCCAAATTCTAACTAATGATATCGCCAAATAAGACCTTATAATTTACTTTGAAAAATAAATATAAAGTATTGGTTACTACTATATCCAAGTTTAAAATCAGGAAAATCACAAAGACTTCTCCACCCACCTATACATTATATCATATAATCCAACGTATATTACCCTTATACAAATATACTACCACAACCAATTTCTAATACAAGAAAAAGAAAGCAAAAAAGCTTGGAATAACCCAAGCTCAATTTTTACTGATTCTAAACATATCACAGTTGTAATATGTTTTGCTCTTTTTTCCGAACATTTTATAATCAAACCTTCTAGTACTTAGAATCATTTGTCCCAACTGCAATAATTACTTGAATTTCGGCATCTTTCAGAGTTGCGTCAACAAATACTTCAGGGTTGTTGAAGTAAAGTGCTAATTGCTCACCGAATTTTTCATCAGGAGTCTTAATAATAGTCCTTTCAATCGGTCCCTCTTCATAATTTCCAATTTCAATTACGTTGAATCCTGCTTCCACTAAATAATCGCTTGTCTGACTTGCTAGTCGATTAATTCTAGCTGCGTTTTGCACAGAAATAGTATACTCTGGAATACTATCTTGTTTTAGTTCATCTCTACCGATATCTATAATATCATCTACCGGTTGTTCTAATGAATTAAAATCAACTAATTCAATATCAGGAAAATAGTTAACGTAGTTTCCTATTTCTTCATAGACCTGTTTCAATGCATTTTCTTCAAGCTCGATTCTATCAAGAACCTCTTCTTCTCTTGAAATATTTTCTTCATACTCTTCTTTAATTAAATCAATATATTCTTGGACATCTTTACGGTTAACAAAAATTTTACACTGGTCAGAAAATCCTTTCCAAGTTTCTGAAAAAGTACCATTGATTGTCATTTCTACAGGATAAATATTAACTTCTGGATTGAACAAACAATATACGTATGAACCAGCTTCAATCCCATAACTTACATCTTGCTCAAGTAACTTCAGCATTTTGCTATATAGAATGCTACTGATAACTACATTTCCATAGTCATAACATGCACCAATATGTGTTCCATCTACTAGTTGACCTTCATAATATAATTCAGTTAGTTTACTTTCATCTAAAAATTCTTTTTTCAATTTACTTGATTCAATTTTCTCATAGTCCCTTTTCGCTTCATTGTAGTCGAACAACTTATAGCTATATGTTATAAGAAGATCTTCAAGTATTTTGATTTTATCTATTGAATCACTATCTAATTCGTACATACTCTTTAAATACTGTTCTGAATCCAATTCAAAGAATTGAGTGTTCTTGGATTCATTTTTCATATCAAATAGTATTTCTTTCGAAAAATCATCTTTATTACTACATGATGAAACAAAAAACATCAATACAATCAAAACTAAAAATCTCTTCATGTTGACTCCTCCTACAAATAATTTTGAGCGATACTTATTCTAATAAAATTTCTTAATTAATATAATATGATGCCTCATTTGAATTATCGCTCAGAACAATAGTATAAGAATCCATATCCCATATGTATTTTGTAATACCATTCTCGGTTTTTTCGTAATCATACGGTCCATATTTCATATCAAATAAGTATGATATTTGCTCAAACTCATACCTTTCATTCGAAAATTCTAATTTAATGTATCTGTTATTTCCACCTTTAATATCTTTAGTTTCTGTGAACCAATTATATTGAATATAGATATTTCTACTAATGTAATACTTAACAGCCGTCGATTCGATGTCGCTCTCATCATGTTTTATAGAAAGAAACTTTCCAGATTCAATAACTTTAAGTTCTTCAATTTTGGGCTTTTCTTCAAAGAACCTCATAACTCGGTCTTCAATTTGTGTCTCATAAATATCATGTAATTCTTTCTTTGTATGCAAATCATTGATTAAATCTCTAGTTATCGATATAAAAAAAAGCGCTGGTATAATCATCAAAAGAATAAGTACTATAATCACATACTTTTTATTACTGAATTTTGTCACTTCAATACTTTTTGAAGTCATGTCCCCATTTGTTTTTGTTACATCTTCAGTAACTTGATTACCATTCAAATTTCCAAAATTTACCTCTGAGAGATTATCTGCTTCATTGACATCAGAAGAAGCATGATTCTTTTCTATACTAGTTATATTGTCTATATCAGACATATTAAGAACATCTTCTTTTTTACTCACTTATACCTCCTCATAATCTTATACCTCACCTTGTTTGACATTCCTCATATAAACATACTACCACAACCAATTTCTAATACAAGAAAAACTAAACTAAAAAAGCTTGGGACAACCCAAGCCAAATTCTCACTACATTCTCTTTATATCACGATCTGTGGGCGTTCCAATGTCTATTTACCATCTCTTGCGTTTTCTTCTTTGCTCCTTTCTCTATCTCACGTACTTTCATTTTATAATTGTAATCAAGCGCCATAATACAATCCCTTAAATCATTTATATAAAACAAATAACTAATTTCTTCGGGATAATCTGGATACCTATCTTTATACGAGTGAAGCGCTCTACCTGCTGAGCTATAGGAGCATAGTTCCATTATATCTTAACACATCTTTTCTTCAAAGTTCTTTTACAGAATGTTTAAAGTTTTATTTCCAATCTATGCTACAATGAATATAAGAAATCTTGCATATGCTAGTATCAGAAAGGAGTTTTATGAAATCAAAAGGCAAAACCGGCTGGATACTTGGTATTATCCTTATGAGTTTTATCAGTCTTTTTATGGTCGTATTGGCTCTTGGCGCATGGACTATGTCTCCCTCCTCAGAAAATGATGATGGACTAAGCTTGGAGGAAATCAGCGCCTACGCCTATAGAGCAAGCGAACTCTACTGTGCAGGTATATATTATACCGACAAGGCACTCTCGGCAGATCCCAGCCAGCTGGACTATGAAACCTGGAATCAATATGTCAGCAAGGCCAATGAATACTGGTCCCAACTGGAATCCATCTTACTTATTATTGAGGAAAATTCAGATCGTGAAGACTTGGAAAACTTAGTGGAATCCGGTCACATTTCCAATCCCTTTTCCTTGACAGCCTATGCTGTTGACTCTGATGAAGTCCTTCGTGTCTATGATGGAGCCAAAGCCGGCAGTAAATTAAAGGCCGTGGCAACTTATTTAGGCAAAGATATGAAGTATGCTTTCCAAGCCCTTCAAGTAGCTCAAGGAGAGGTTACTGCAGCTTCTTGGAACAAGTATGGTGACACTGCTCTCAGCCTTGAAAAAGCTGCAAGAGTTACAAAAACTGCAGCTCAAGGTGCATTCCTGGTTGTAGGTGCCCCTGCTGCTGGAACCGCAGCCCTGTCAGCTGAAGGAGTCATGTTTGCAGTCAGTGGTGCCAGCTGGATTTTACAGTCTGTCGACGATGGTTGTTTTATCGTCATGGGGGACAGCTATGACAACAGTGAATTTGTTGCCAACTTAGGTTCTGTCAATGACGCCTTTGCTACCATGACCTTCACCAATGATATATTGTCCCTTGATTTTTCCAATATAAAAGATGGGGTCATGGCCGCCTACAGTGTAGGCGAAACCCTAAGAGGTGTTCTGCAAGATGGCAAAATCGCAGGGATCCAGTTTAAAGGTCCTTCAGGCAACATATCCAGCATGACCAAAACGGAATTCTTAGCCTACCAACAGGCAAAAGCCAATGGTGATAAACTTCCTGGGGAAATCGCTGAACTTCTTGCTATCATTGAAGGTAAATCACTTCAAGAAGTAAAAGAAATTCAAGTTAAGCCTGGGAAATCCACTGTTTCAGTTGATGAATGGGTTACCTTTTCAACCACGAAATTGAGTCAAGGCGTCACCTATGTCTGGAAATATGGCGGTAATGAGAACCCCCAATCGGTCAACGAGTTTCAATATATGTATCAGACCCCCGGTACCTATACTATGTCTGTAACTGTTCTAGATCAGGACCAGCTTCCTATCGGTCAGGGATCATGTGAAATTCAAGTTGTGGAAAAACCTGAAGATGATCCTGATGACCCAGACCCACAAGGGGACACCCAAGCAGCTAATTCTATTGGTGAAAATCTTACCTATAACGCTCTGGCAGGATCATATACCAGCCCTGTACTGGAACAAATATGGGATGGAGAAAAATATATTTACGAAGTTTACATGATTCGGTTTACCATCGATCAAAAAGGTAATTATACCTACTCCTTCCTCGATGAAGACATGAATATTATTAGCCCAAACTCAAGAGGATATTGTCCAAGTGGCCATTTAGATATTGAATTCTGGGGCTATGGAAATACATTTGAAAACACCGGTGAACCTTCTCCAGTTTTCAAAATTTCTGATTCTACAAATTCATGGAGTGGAGACTATACTCTTCTTATTGACCTATATGTGTACGAGTCAGATATTAGTGACGATTATATTCGAACCTTAAATAATGGATACTATACCCGTTATCTCCCAGAGGAAGAACCAGACCAAGAATCAAGCGGTTTAGACGGAACCTGGAAGTCTGTAAACAACGGCCAATATGTTCTTCAGTGTAATGCAATTGATGGTTTGGCTCAAGAAATGACTTACTCCACTAATCAAAATGCCTCAGTCAACGAAAACTCATACACCCTGGTTATCAATGGCTTTGATTATGTTTTCACCTACGCTGAATTAATGCCCAACGGTCCAGTATGGTATACCCTTGAAGGCAATGGAAAAGACATGAATGGTAACCTATCCATATACGGACGTCTCGCAACCCTTGGCTCCGACGGCAACTTATATCTCATTGACTCAGGCCAAGGCCATTATGAAGTCTACATTAAACAATAGGAGGGCTTATGTATTGCAAACACTGCGGAAATCAAATTCCAGACAATAGTAAATTTTGTGCCAAATGCGGTCATCAGTTAGTTCCTATTGCAGGGCCGACCAATAGAAATATGCAAGTCAAACCCCCGACTCCATCCCAACCAATATACCAGTCACCACAGCCCCAATCAAGAATCAGGACAAGCCCTCAGTCATCAAACAGGGGATTGAAACTCATATTCTTCTCACTCCTAGCCATTAGCATTCTCTCCCTTATACTGACCATTGTTGGCTTATCCAGATCCAGCCAAGTTGAAGACATCATGTCTGAAGGACCCGCTGTCGAGTCAGAAATATATCAGGAATGGGGAGACCGTCCATTTTCCATTGGCGAAATTGGCAACTAATTTTCTTTAGGAAAACTTGATTATAATTAAGGCTTTATTAAAACTTAATGCAAAAAACAATCCCCTCTCTGCCCGATTCGCGCAAACGCCAATGGGAAGTGGGGGGATTCTTCTATTAAAATCATTAAAAACTTATTTGGTTCTTACCATTTCTCTTGGCAGAGTACATCTGCTGATCCACCAATTCGATTAGGATATCAGCCTCTTCACCGCCATACTCCTTGACACCTATACTGGCTGTTATCTTTTCATTACCATTATAGTCATAGTCCCGAACACTGTCACTCACCCGTTCCGCAATCATCTGAGCCATATGGATATTTGTATCCAGCAGGAGCATTAGAAACTCATCGCCGCCAACCCGTCCAACGTAATCACCATGGCGACAGTGATCTTTAAGTATCCCGGCAAAGTCTTTGATAACCTGGTCTCCAACCTTATGACCAAAGTGATCATTGACTTCTTTAAAATCATCGATATCAATAAAGAGTAATGAAAAGATTCCACCCTTATCCTTACATCGAATCGTCTCCCGCCTAATACGCTCCAGCATATATCCATGGTTATAAACACCCGTCAAAGGGTCAGCATTAATCTCTTCATGAAGGGCTTCATTTTCCATCCCCAGTCTGTCTTTCATTTCCGACAGCTCTTTAAAGATAGTATCATAAGGTTCCCGTATAACCTTCACAATCATGGCGTGGTAGATATAGTAGAAAGATACAATCTTAAACAAATGTCCCAACATATTGAAAACACCATAATTATCATTATAAAGGGTAAAACACAATTCAGAAATAATAGTCAAAATAATGGATGCTTCCAACACAAGAACAATATCTTTTCCAAACAAACCACGATAACGATAAACAAGATAGGCCGCCAAAGCCAATATGGCGATGACAACATACTCTCCTATAATCTTAAAGTTTGTCTGTCCATAGCCCTCAACAAAGCACTCAGGAAATATATCTGTTGGAAATATGCTAATAAGCACAAGACCAACAACTACTGTCATAATAGCCAATAACATCCGGTGTGAGACCATTCGTCTCCACTTAACAGAAACTACGGCCAAAAGAATCATGACACTTTCAAAAAAACGGCCGGCAATCCACAACTGGTTGGCATAATAATCGTAATCCGTAAATATGCGCATACCCTTAAAACCCAGAACATGAAGAAAGTCGAAAATTCCCACAAAAAGGTATGCCATCCCAATAATCATCAGGTAATTGTTCTTCACATACTTCCTGCCATTGTAAATAATAATAAATATGGTCATGGCAATGATGATAGAAAAAAACTCTGTTGTCGCGTGAAAGAGCAAGTAATTAACCCGGCTGATCCAGTAGATAATCCCCAGACTTACTAACCCAAGGACTACTTTTATTAACTTGCCAATGTGTTCAAAAGTCTTCAATGAAGATACCTCCAATCCAGACCATCCAATATTTTCATAGATAAAACCTATATCCATTATACACTACTTGGAAATTTCCATCACCAAATACTCACAGACTTCATGGCTTCGAAGAGACATCTCAAGTTCATCAAAAGACAAGGCAGGCTCCTCCACATATGAGAAAAATCTTTTCAAAATATCCTCAAATCCTCTCCGCTTAAGTATCCCTGTCCAGTCATCATACTGGATGACTGATTTATGATTGTTTTCAAACAGGAGACCGGCATCCAGATCTTCAATAATATTCTTCCGGTCCGATGTCATATATTCAATACGTTCTTCCTTGGCCCCTGATCTTCTATTCATGGAACCGATACCTGTCGCCCCTTGTCCCTGAAGGATGAGGATCACATGATTGAGCTTGTCTCCCTCCATATAGAAATTGTAATCAAACTCCTCCTCCTGACCTCTAAAAAGAAAGAGCAAGGTATCTACAACATGTATGAAATCATCATAGATAAAGGTTCTGACGTCCCCCGGATGCTTATGGCGGTTTTTCTGAATAATGACCAGTTCTGGCCTATCAAGGGTCATCAGCTCCCTAACCCTTGGGCTATATCGCCTGTTAAATCCAACCATAAGGACCAATTTTTTTTCTAAAGCCAACTCATACAGCTCCATGGTCTCTTCCAAGCGGTCTGAAATCGGTTTATCCACATAGACATGAATATCCTTCTCTAAAAAAAACTTGGCAATTTCATAATGGCTGGATGTTGCCGTGTGGATGAATACGGCTTCAACACAATAATCCACCAGGTCATGGTAGTCATAACAGTAGTCACTTATTCTATATTTATTAGCCGTTTCTTCTACGATTTTTTTCTTACGGCTACACAAGACTATATCCTTGTTCATGGATGTAATCACGGGTAAATATGCTTTTTTACAAATATCTCCTATTCCAATAATGCCAATTTTCATCCTTAACCTCCTAGGTTGCATAGGCGAGCAGTAAATCGATAGATTTACGACCAGCCAGGTTGCATGGACGAGCAGTAAATCGATAGATTTACGACCAGTCAATTAATTTCTCATAGCTTTCATATAACTTTATAAAGGCATCTTCATCACCACCAGAATCCGGATGATGAATTTTAGCCAATTCCCTAAACTTCTTCTTAATATCAACCAGACTAGCATCCAGTGGTAATCCAAACTCATTCAGGAGCTCAAGGTCCTGCATTTCTTTAAGATACCAACCGTTTTCACGGTAATACTGTATGTACAGATGGTAAAAAAACTCTTCATAGACTTCCTTCAAAGATGTGCGGGACATCTTCAGCAGGCTGGACATATTATATCTCACAAAATCGTCGTCAGGATTTTGTGTTGAAAAAAATTCACACCAGATATACTGATTTTTACTTTGGTCCAAGGAAGATGAAAAGCGTAATTTATTCTCATATTTTTTTAAGTCTCGTAGCTTCTTTTTAAGTTCAGACAGAGTCATCAGCGTAGTATCAACTCCTTCTCTCATATTAGGCTTCATCCCGTCTTGCTAAGATTTTTACTACTATCATCTTAACAGATAATTCATTTTTCAACCAATAATAATTAAAAGGCTTACTTAAAAAAAATGTAATTTTTTACAAAGTTATTGCATAATTATTCACAAATTGTTCATGGCCTTTTTCGTTGATTCCTTATAAAACATGTGTTAAAGTATCCTCTAGGCGGAGAGAGAACAGGAGCATTTATGCATAACCTTAAAATCAAACTAGCACTTATCTATGGTAGTCTAAGTTTAATTCTTGTATTAATCTTAAGCACTATAGGGATAAACTCTGCCTCTTCCGGTATGGAAGATCTCGCATCCAAGACCCTGGAACAGAAGTTGGAAGCTGACTTAAATGTTGGCAAAGAACTACTGATCAGTGAATTTGGTTCTTTAACTCACTCTAATGGCATGTTATACAGCCAAGAGGGCACTCCCCTTAATATCAATCATAAGTTTATCGATTTCTGGAGTTCAAAATTCAATAATGTGGCCACTATTTTTGCTAAAGATGATAATGACTATATTCGTATCACTACAAATATTATAAAAGCCGATGGCACGAGAGCCGTAGGAACCTACCTAGGACCTGACAGTGCCGCCTACCCATCAATAGAGGAAGGTAAAACCTATATTGGACAGGCTACAATTCTTGATATACCTTATTTGACAATCTATGATCCTATTATAGATGACAGAGGCCAAGTCATCGGTATATTCTTTCTAGGTATCAGCCAATCTGATATTGAATCACTTATCGGAACAGAGATTAGCCGCTTGATTACGGTTCTTATAATCGCTTCCATTATCTTACTGATTATTCTTGAAATCATAACCTTTGTCCTGTCCGTCAACATTACCAAACCTATTGAACGGGCTGTAGGAACAATGGAAAGCCTTGCCGACTATAGCCTAAACAATCAGATAAATCCGAAAGACCTTAGACGAAAAGACGAAGTTGGTGTATTAACCCGTTCAATTGCTGCGATTCAGGAGAAGCTCCTCAATATTGTTCTTGAAATGAAAGGGATATCAGACAGGGTCGCTAGTTCTTCCACCAAGTTATCCCAGGCCTCAGAAGAATCCAGAGTCACCTCCGAAGAGGTAGCCAGAACAGTAGAAGAAATAGCCAACGGCGCTTCCAGTCAGGCTGAGCTTACTTCTCAGGGAGCTGAAAAGTTGAACAATCTAGGTCAGGTCATCGAAACAGACCGACAATACTTGGAAAGCGTCAGCGCATCATCTCTTCAAGTCAATACACTTATTGATTCAGGATTGGATATCATTGCCTCTCTTAATGCTAAAACTGAGGAGAACAGCCAGCGAACGGACCAGGTATACCAAAGTATCTTAAAAACTGATATAAGTTCTGAAAAAATCAGCGAAGCCAGTCAACTCATTGCCTCCATATCCGATCAAACAAATCTCCTGGCCTTAAACGCTGCAATCGAAGCCGCCCGTGCCGGCGAACATGGTCTTGGCTTTGCAGTTGTGGCTGAAGAAATCAGAAAACTCTCCGAGCAGTCAACATCCTCTACAAAGATCATTGATGAAATGGTCAATATTCTTAAACTAGATGCTAAAAAGGCAGTTACACAAATGGAATCTGCCCGACAACTTGTTCAGGACCAAAAATCAAGCGTTGTAAATATAACCGACAAGTACAATGAAATCGCATCTGCGATTAAGAATACGGAAACAGCTATTGCTAATCTGGAATCAGCAAGCCTTCAAATGGAAGCTGAAAAGGACAAGGTAACACAATCCATTCATTCACTGTCCTCCATTGCAGAAGAAAATGCTGCCGCAACACAGGAGACAAGCGCCTCCACTGAAGAACAACTGGCAACCTTTGAAGAAATAGCCAATGCTTCATCACAGCTAAATCATCTGGCAAAGGACCTTAATCAATTGATTGCCTCCTTTAAGACAGATTAGACTTTTCACAAAAAAACGAGCTGATACTTTATTTAATTTACCGAGTATCAGCTCGTTTTAGTTTTTATTTTTTTATTCTCTCCTAGTTTTTAAGCTGTTTATGGTGCTTTTGTTACACTATGAGTCGCATCGCTGCCTTGATTTCCTGCAGCATCTACCAAATAAACCGTCAAGGTAATTGTATCATCATCTAAGCTGTTCACATCAAGACCAGTTATCTGATCTGTAGCAGTGCTTATGGTACCATTACCTGTTACGGCCGCTGTAACTCCGTTGGTATCGTCAATGCTGTAATAGTAAGTTGCACCAACTTCTGCTCCGGCAAATGTAAAGCTGATGGCCGTCTTATTGGCAGTATCAATGGATGCCTGATCAAAAGTAACACTATATCCACTTGGTGCGATAACATCTTTAACGATTGTATCGGTTGAATTGACTCCTTGATTTCCGGCTGTATCTGTTAAATATACTGTCAAGGTAAGGGTGTCATCGTCAAGCCCTGTCACGTCTATTAAGCTAATCTGGTCTGTGGCTGTACTGATTGTTCCATTTCCTGTTACAGCTACCGTTCCTCCATTGGTATCATCGATACTGTAATTGTAGGCAGCTCCCACTTCTGCACTTGCAAATGTAAAGCTAATTGCTGCTTTATTGGAGTTATTAACTGAACTTTGATCGTATACAACACTATATCCACTCGGTGCAGTAGCATCCTTAACTACGGTATCTGTTGAATTACTTCCCTGATTTCCCGCTGTATCTGTTAAGTACACAGTCAAGGTCAAGGTATCATCATCCAGCCCACTGACATCAATACTGCTAATCTGGTCTGTGGCTGTGCTGATAGTTCCGCTTCCTGTTACAGCTCCTGTTCCTCCATTGGTATCATCGATACTGTAATTGTAGGTGGCTCCCACTTCTGCTCCTGCAAAGGTGAAGCTAAGTGACGCTTTATTGGAGTTATTAATCAACGCCTGGTCAAGAGATACACTGTAGCCTCCTGGAAGGACTGTATCCTTGTTAATGGTATCTGTAACATTTGAACCCTGATTACTAAAAGTATCAGTTAAATAAACCGTCAAAGTCAAGGTATCATCATCCAGTCCACTGACATCAATACTGCTAATCTGGTCTGTGGCTGTGCTGATGGTTCCACTTCCTGTTACGGCTCCTGTTCCTCCATTGGTATCATCGATACTGTAGTTGTAGGTGGCTCCCACTTCTGCTCCTGCAAAGGTAAAGCTGATTGCTGCTTTATTGGAGTTATTAACTGAACTTTGATCGTATACAACACTATATCCACTCGGTGCAGTAGCATCCTTAACTACGGTATCTGTTGAATTACTTCCCTGATTTCCCGCTGTATCTGTTAAGTACACAGTCAAGGTCAAGGTATCATCATCCAGCCCACTGACATCTATTCCTGTAATCTGGTCTGTGGCTGTACTGATGCTTCCACTTCCTGTAACTGCCGCCGTTCCACCGTTGGTATCATCGACGCTGTAGTTATATGAAGTTCCAACTTCAGCTCCTGCAAAAGTAAAGCTTAGAGCAGTCTTGTTAGAATTGCTAATATTCGCCTGGTCAAGAGACACACTGTAGCCACTTGGTAAAATGACATCCTTGCTTATCGTATCCGTAACATTTGAGCCCTGATTACTGGCGACATCGGTTAAATAAACCGTCAAGGTTAAGGTGTCGTCATCCAATCCACTGACATCAATACCTGTAATCTGATCTGTAGCCGTACTGATAGTTCCACTACCTGTTACTGCTGCTGTTCCACCATTGGTATCATCAATACTGTAATTGTAAGTGGCTCCTACTTCAGCTGCCGCAAAGGTAAAACTAAGACCTGCTTTGTTGGAATTATTCACAGCTGCCTGGTCATAGCTGACACTATACCCACTTGGGGCTTGGGATTCTTTTACGACGGTATCTGTAACATTATTACCCTGGTTTCCTGCTGTATCCGTCAGATAAACGGTTAAGGTCAATGTATCGTCATCCAATCCACTAACATCTATTCCTGTAATCTGGTCTGTGGCAGAACTGATGGTACCGCTTCCTGTTACAGCACTGGTGCCACCATTGGTATCATCAAAGCTATAGTTGTATGCAGCTCCAACTTCTCCAGCTGCAAAGGTAAAACTTACAGCAGTCTGATTGGTATTATTAACATCAGCCTGGTCTATAGATACACTGTATCCACTTGGCAAAACTATATCTTTAGTAACAGTATCCGTAACATCAGCTCCCTGATTGCTGGAAGTATCAGTCAAATAAACCGTCAAGGTCAAAGTATCGTCATCCAATCCACTGACATCAATACCTGCAATCTGGTCTGCGGCCGTACTGATGGTTCCGTTTCCTGTAACTGCAGCTGTTCCACCGTTGGTATCATCAATACTGTAATTGTAAGTGGCTCCTGCTTCTGCAGCAGCAAAAGTAAAGCTTACTGCTGCTTTGTTTGCATTATTAACCGCTGCCTGGTCAAAAGCCACACTATAGCCACTTGGTGGTGCTGTATCTACAGAGGATCCTCCTGAACTTGTTGTTGATGTTGTTGGCGTGGATGTACTCGAACCTTCTTCTACAGGTGTATCCCCGGCAATAACGCCCGTCGTTCCTTGTCCGGCGGTTACATCTGTATCCGGTGTGGTAACAACTGTATTGTCTGCATTGGCATTGACCAGCTCAACACTTCCCGTACCTGATACACTGGTATCTTCACCTTCGACGTCAATAGTTGTCACTTGTCCATCGACATTGATTGCAGCTCCCTTTGCCGAAACGAGGACTGATTTTAGGCTTGAACCACTGTCAACATCAAGATTGATAGACTCACCTTTAATGGTCAAGCTATCTGCGACTGTATTTTTCAAATTTAAATGGATGTCTTTTGCCAGAACAGTTATATTTGTAACTTTACCTTCAATAACGACATCATCTTTGCCATCGACAACTACTTCACCGATTTCTGTCATATCCTCGTTATATACTCTGATTTTCCCTGCTACCCTCGAGATAATTATATTTCTCATGCTGGAAGTTCCGGTAATCTTAATGGAGTTTTCACCACCGCCTCGTATAACTGTTCGCCCGGCAACAATAACATTATCAAGTGTTACATCACCGTCACCGACTCCATCACCAATAATCAGGTCTCCATTAACTGTAACGTTTCTAAGAACTACATTTGGCGAGTTGATCATGATATTTCCATCTGGGATATTGACAAACTCACCTTCAGTACTGATATAACCCTTAATCACCTTATCAATAAGCGCTGCAAATTCTTTTCGGCTTATCTTGTCTTTTGGTCTTAGATAACCTTCATATCCGTTGGCATATCCTGCCTCAACCATGGACGCCATAGCATCTAGAGCCCAAAATCCTATCTCTTCACTGTCAAGGAAAACATCCAGATTTTCACTTGAACCTCCGGTCAGCTTTAAGGCTCGTGCCATTACGATAAAAGCTTCTTCTCTGGTAATTGTCCTTGTTGGCTCCAAACGGTTTTCATAACCAAGGAAGAATCCCTTTTGAACCGCCATAGCCAACTGGTCATAATACCATGCAGCTTCTTCTACATCTGTATATGTTGCTAAATCCACTCTTGGAGACTGGCCAAACATGCGATTCATGACCGTAGCCATTTCAGCTCTGGTTAAATACGCATCCGGCCGCAATAGATTACCTTCTCCAACAAGTAAGCCATTATCCACCGCTTTGTCAAGAGCTTCCTTTGCCCAATCATTTTCAATGTCTACATACGTTTCTCCAAAGGCATTTCCGCCAAACAAACTTATAATCATCATCAAAATGACAATTATACTTAGACCTTTTTTCATCAAGAGGCACCTTCTTCCTATAAATGCTGATTATGGATATACTCATAATATAGATTATACTCCTATTTTACTAACATTTAAAGAATGTCGGGTTGGGTGCGGCTCAACGCTTATAGAACCATCGCTGTTGCCTCTTTTTCTTTGTGTGAATCTGAATACTTTGACTCCAAATAGGACTTAATTGCCCCCATATAATCAATATTCTGGGATAACAAACCACTGGTTCCAAACATAACATTGAACTCAAAAATATAATAGTATCCGTCTACATAAGCTACATCAAAACCAGCATGGTCAATATCCAGTTCTTTTGCAATCCTTTCAACCAGCTTTATTGCTTCTATGGGTATCTCATCATAAAGCACTGAACCACCTTGGGCCACATTGTTCTTAAAAGAGTGCTCTCCAGCTACCCGCCAATAACCGGCAATTACCCGGTCACCGACGTACACCAAGCGCATATCCCTGTCAATGGGCAGGTATTCCTGAACATATAAGACTTCAGCTCGACAGCAGTAATCTAAAAAGTCTTTTCTGCATTCAATAAGATATACTCCATTACCCATGGAGGACCGAACATCTTTGGCAACAAAAGGATAGTCAAAAACTTCCATTATATATTCTATGTTGTTTTCAGTATTAGCTTTTATTTCAGTATAGGGTATGTGGGCAGGTGCCACTTGAGACAAAACACGGGTCATTTCAATTTTGTCGTGGCCGAGATGGTAAGTGGAAATACTTGGGAAAATTCTTTTTTTCATACCGTAAACGAGAGAATTCACTTGCCAGTATTCGGGAAAAAGTAACCAGTCAGCCGACCAAAGGGATTCCTTTTCTTTCAGATAGTAGTCGGCTTTTACATGTACAACATCCTTCATTTTCAGAGTACGAAGCATGTCAAATGAAACTAATTTCATTAGGTTTACCAAGACCTTGGTCTTTCCATTCTATTTAATTTTAATGGATTAATTATAGTCATCTGTCGATGTAAAGGCAATAAATAATATTACGATATATTATAAATTTATACCATCTTTTTATTTTATTCATCCATTGTCACCACTCATCAACCTTGCTATAATTATATACATCATTTACTTACAAGGAGTTAACCATGAATCATACAATTAACCGCATATCAAAATGGATTCTTTTCCTAGCCTGTATCACCTTTTTTATTGTTCATATGATGACTGCCAAGTCTGTTGCAGACTTCTTCAGTCTTTTTCAATACTATACCATCCAATCCAATGCCATCGTTATGGCTACCTTGGCCATCTACCTATTAATGGACTATAAAGTCATTCCAAAGATTTCATTTATGCCCCTCCTAATGGCTATATCTACGGGCCTCATCTTGGTTACAGGGATTATTTTTCACCTTTTCCTGGCCAATCTTTTTCACCCAACAGGCCTGGGGGCTATATCCAACTTTCTAGGTCATACTTTTGTACCTTTTGGGACTTTGGCTTATTTTATCTTTTTCTTCAATGACTATATACCCAATAAAAAAGATATACCATTATTTGCAGTATATCCCTTCATCTATGCTCTTGTATCTCTTGTTCGCGGGAAAATCACAGGTTTCTATCCGTATTGGTTTATCAATCCCAGGGGAAGCTATCCAATAGGTATAGGTTCTTATCTAAACGTAAGCCTCTTTATTGTTGGATTTATTTTTTCCTATTTCTTACTATGCCTCATACTCATTCGGCTCAATAAATTCTTTTCCCCCTTATTCCCCTGATTTTTTTCGAATCACATAGTCGACAAAGTCAATTGTCTCCAGAGGTCTAGAATAGTAGTAACCTTGAATGTAATCACAGTCTATATCTACTAAGACCTCTTTTTGCTCAAATGTTTCTACGCCTTCTGCAATGACCTCAACTCCCAAAGTATGTGCCATTTTTATAATTGCATCGACCACATGTCTTGACTTTTGGTTTATCAACATCTCGTCGATAAACCGTTTATCGATTTTTAAGAAGTCAATTTCCATTTGTTGAAGGTACTCAAAATTACTGAATCCTGTCCCGAAGTCATCAATGGATATGAGATAACCATTTTGTTTCAACTCTCGAATTAATTTTTTGCTAGCCTCAGTTAATTCAAAGAGTATATGTTCAGTTAATTCCAATTCAGTCCCCTTAAAAGTTTGTTTTTGCTCATCACTCAATCTTTCAATCAAAAGTTCGTTGATAAATCCATTATAGATAGATGTCGCAGAGATATTGACTGCCAAGCTCATATGCTGGCCAGTTTTCTCCAGCAAAATCTTGATGACAGGCTCCGTTTTCTCAATAATTAATTTGGTAAAACGGTCCATCAAGTTTTCTCTTTCAATAATTGGTATAAACTCAAGAGGTGATATATCTCCATAAGTTTCATGTTTCCAACGAGCCAGCACTTCCCCTCCAAAGACTCTTTCATTATGTTTTATGTCAATTTTAGGTTGAATCTTGATTTGTATCATTCCATTATGAACAGCTTCATGAATGTCTTTCTCCAGTGCCATAATTCTTTGGCTTTTTTGATAGAGTTCTTCATTAAACCAGGTGATATCCGTCGATTTCTCATTTATTTTGTGGTAGGAATATTTTAGCATTCTTAAATTTTTTAGTATAATATCAATAGACGCTCCATCTTGAGGAAAGACAGTTGCCAATATTTTTGTATGAAAATTAATTCTACCTTGATCAAATTTTTTGTATCTGCCAAAAATCATCTCAATGCTTTCCGTAAATCTATTTAAGTCTTCTTCCCTATCGCTTAACCTAAAAATTAAGACAGGGCCTTCCCACTTATATAATTTAGAGGTACCCTTCAGCATAGCCTTCAATTCTTTAACCCTCATCAAGAATTCAAATTGAACCTCCTTATGACCTATTTGTCGATTGATAGATAGAAGATTCGTTATATATACGGCTACAAATATTACTGAATCACTTGCCTTAATCAGTTCATCAAAATCAATGGCTAATTGCTTTTCGTTAAAAAGACCAAGGTCATAATCCACGTAGGTAAGCTGCTTGATAAAACGTATAATACGGTGATATTCATTATTGACGGTGAATATAAAGAGTAAAAACAATACCATACCATATATTACGATTGTCATAAAAAACTGGTCAAACCCTTCCTTGATCTCTATGTTAAAAGGCATGAGTTTTATTGAGAAATGAAACACCATAACAATGGATACAAAAAATAAGGCAAGGTTTACCTTATTATTATGGAGAACAAACTGTATGACCATCTGAATAAAGATCAGACGGATAAATAGAGACATGATAAAAATCACATCGCTTTCCGGTTGATTATATAAAAAGAATATGAAGGTCGATACGATGGATATAATAATAATTCCTATTGATATACTTTCCTTATCATGATATATCAACTTAAGTCCAATAATCAGCAAAATAAGAAAACTGAGGTGAAATATAATCTTAGCATAAAACTCACTGTTACTTATAGACCCGTAACTTAGGGCAACTGTAATAATAGACATGGTTCGTGAAGCAATATAGAAAAAAAGAACAATAGACAGAGATATCCTTTGATTTCTAATAATGAAGGTATATATATCATCAGTCATAAAAGGTTTAGACAGACGCTTTTTAGCAATATCTTTCAACCGACTCATCCCACACCTCTTTTCGGAAATCATATGATGTCAATCTACTACTAGTATAACATAATTAGCTTATGCTTTTAATAATCATATCTTATCACTTGTGCTCCACCATACATCTTAGTTTCCCACATCTAATTCAATCCTGTACCTGCCATCTTCCAGACGGCGCCATATGGTCAGATAACGACCGGTTTCCTTAAGGGCTTTTCCTTCTTGGTCTGTCATCTGTCTGATGTATTTGCCATAGGTGTAACCTAGGTCTCCTCCTTCTGAAATTCCGCCACCTTCCGGTGACCACATCAGAGAATTCCCTTTGACCTCAAAGAAGGGTTTCATAGCCCTATATATATTATCCGATCCAAGGATATTGGCTCCTGTCTTGGTAAGCATTAATCCTTCAGGACCAAAAAACCTGGCCCATCCGCTGGCACCCAGTTTTGCCGTAGTCTCACAAAACTCCATATCCAGTTCCATCAGTTTTTCAATAGTCATACATGTCTTCCTTTCTCTATTAGAGATTTATTCTATATCTCATGAGCTTGCCATAAACAGTCTTCAACTTTTATATCAGAAAATACAGCCTCAAAACTTCCCTGATCAGATGGCGAACAGGCTAAAAGACCAATGTTAACAGCCTCTCCTCCATCAAAAAGGTGAAATATCCTCATCTGCTTGAAATCTACACCATCAAAAGAACTTTCCAGCTGAAAGTCACTTTCCCGTCTGGATAAACGGTACCATATACATGAGGTTCCTGCCTCTATCATAGTTGTCGCCCAATCAGAATATCCATGGTTGGTAACCACACTGCCCATCCAAGCTTCCTCTTCATTTCTATATTCAATCCCTGCCTTAAACCAGCAGTCACTGTTTTGATAAATAGCCACCCCACACTGGTCGAACAAAGAATGAGTATTAAAAGTCACTTTTACGGTCACAGTAAAGCTTCTATCTTCAACGGTTTGGTAAAAGACATGAGCATTGTCATTCTGAAAACCATAATATGTCCTCTGCCAAAAATCTGTTCCGGGGTCAGTGACAATGACTAATTGGTCTCTTTCTATACGATGTTTTTTGGGCTCATTGAACCACCTTCCAGATTCCAGCTTAAATTCAAACATTACCTACCTCCTCATATCCTTCACTCAAAATCTACAAGTTCCATCTTTTATCTGAAACACTTGTTTCTTATTCTTCCAATAACCTCAAAAAATCTCCCCGAATGTCTATAATATCATCGATAGGAAGCCTTGAGCCATCATCCATAACCACCAAACGGTCATAGGTATTTATTTTCACAACGACACCACTGGCAACTTCATAATGGCCTCCTTCCTTATGTTCATCAGCAACAAAATACTCAATGTCCACCTGCTTCTGCCCACCAATTTCCTGAATTATCTGAAGCTTTTCATCTAGTCCAACTCTTGCTATCTCAGTCAGCTCAATTTTCTCATCCGTCAATCTGGCAGTTTCAGAAATAGCACCTTCAAAACCGGTTAAAGCCGCAAAGGGAGAAAACTGAGCTGCCCGGTCAGCGATAGGCATCTGTTTCTTGTATGTTGAGACATGGCGGGGCATGTCAATAATATCATCGTACCTGGATTCGTCTTTATCATCTTTAATCATGGTTGACTCCTAGGCCTTATGGCCACCAATCTGCTTATTCCGGTTCATGGTCATGGCACCTTCTTCAAGATTCATGCCCTTGACAATGGCGTTTTTGCCGTATTTTTTCTTAATATCCAGAACTGCCTTTTGCATCTTCTTTTCACGCTCAAGGGCAAGTCTTTCGTTTTCGTCTATACCTGCTTCATCCAGGACCTGGAAAAGGTCCACTTGGCCGGATTCCTTCTCCTTAACAGCGTCGCTTTCGCTGACAACGTGATTGGCAGAAAGATTAACCCGTCTAACCAAAAGGTTCTTATTAACAATCTGATCAAACAAATCCATAACTCCATCGATGATTAACTTAGTTGACGAAGTTTTCTCATCAAAATTAGCTGTACCATGGGCATGTCTCGGAACCTGACGTCCATAGTAATCTGTTTTCACTGGCCCCTTGTATTTTTTCTTAATTTCCGGATTGGTTAAGTTCTCAATATCATATCCTACATGTAACACAATCTGGTCGGTAACCAGACCCTTATCTACCAGGTCAAGAACCAAAAGATCAGTCATCTCACGAACGATCAACTTGGCTTTTTCAAATGTGTAGGGATAAAGAAGGACCTGACCGGAACCCATACTTTTCGTTTCAGGCTTATAGGCTTTCACATCAGCAATGGTACAGGGTTCATAGCCCCAGGCATGATCAATTAAGAGCTCAGCATTGATGCCGAATATTTTATAGAGCAGGTCTTCATTATAATAATCCTTTTTACTGCCAATGGAACACCTGGCTATATCACCCATGGTATAGATGCCATGGCTTTCCAATTTCTTGGCATAGCCTCTTCCAACACGCCAGAAATCAGTTAAAGGTCGGTGGGTCCATAGTAACTTTCGGTAAGACAGCTCATCCAGCTGGGCAATCCTTACCCCATCTTTATCTGACGGAATATGTTTAGCTACTATATCCATGGCTATCTTGCTCAAGTATAGATTGGTCCCAATACCACAGGTGGCTGTTACACCAATCTTTTCATCAACCTCTTGGAGGATTTTTTTGGCAAAAGCCCTGGGAGTCATGTTCGTTGCCGGAAGATAGTTGGTAATGTCCATAAAGACCTCGTCAATGGAATAGACGTGGATATCTTCCGGAGCCACATACTGTAGGTATATATCATATATTTTTGTTGAGTACTCCATGTATTTGGCCATTCGCGGTGTAGCGGTTATAAAATCCAGAGCCAGCTCTGGTGATTTTTCCAAGTCTTCTTTATTCCAGGAAGATCCTTCCAGTCGCCCGTATGGTGAATTGACTTTACGTCTGTAATTCTCTTCCTTAACCTTCTGGGTTACCTCAAAGAGCCTTGGCCGGCCCTTAACACCTATTTCCTTAAGCGAAGGTGTTACTGCCAGACATATGGTCTTTTGAGTCCTTGAACCATCAGCAACAACCAGATTTGTTGTCAGCGGATCCAACCGTCTTTCCAAACATTCAACAGAGGCATAGAAAGATTTTAGGTCGATGGCAATATAAGTACGTTGTTTTTCTTTCATTTATCCTCCTAGGATGCATAGTCGAGTAGTAAATCGCAGATTTACGACCAGACCAGGTTGCATGGGCGAGCAGTAAATCGTAGATTTACGACCAGCCGGGTTGCATAGTTTAAACTCAATAAAGGGTAACAGCACCAGCCGTTACCCTTCTATTATAGCATTCACATGAACTTCATTCCATGATCATCTAGTTCAAATTCGCTTTTAACTCATTCCACTTTTCATTGTAGTAGCTGGTCATTTCACTGCCTAAGTCAATATAGACTTCACATTTACTTAGATATTCAGCACTCGGATATGCTGATGGATCACTGACCACGTCGGCATCCAGCATTTTTTTCACTTCACTGTGAGGAGTTGAGTATTCAATGTAATCCGTATTGTTAAAAGCGATTTGAGGATCGCACATGAAGTTGATAAAGGCTTCTGCAGCTGCTTGATTCTTGGAGCTTTTTGGGATGACCATAGCATCTATCCAAAGGTTGGTCCCTTCTTCTGGCAGTGCATAGGCAAGATTTTCATTTTCATCCATGGCCATATAGGCAGTTCCCTGGAAAGTCACACATAGAGCTGCTTCTTCACCAATCATCTTGTCTTTGGCTTCATCAACCACATAAGCCTGAACCAAAGGCGCCTGGTCTACAAGAAGCTTAAGGGCTTCATCCACCTGACCCTGGTCTTTTGCATTCAATGAATAACCCAGGATTTTTAAGGCGACTGCAAAACTGTCCCTTACTGAGTTCATCATAATAACCTGACCCTTGTATGTCTCATCCCAAAGTATATCCCATGAATCAACTCCATCTTGAACCATATTGGTGTTATAGAGGATGCCCAGGGTTCCCCACATATAAGGAACAGCATATTTAGACTCAGGATCAAAACCCTGGTTCATAAATTCATCTTCGATATAAGAAAGGTTGGGAATGTTTTCCTTGTTCAATGGCAAAAGCTCATCTTCAGCAATCAACTTCTCAATCATATAATCAGAAGGCAAAAGAACATCATAGTCTACAGCACCTGACTTATACTTGGCATACATAATCTCATTGGAGTCAAAGGTTTCGTAGATAACTTTTATTCCTGTGGCTTCAGTAAAGTTTTCAATGGTGTCTTCAGCAATATAGTCACCCCAGTTGTAAACATTAATTGTCGTGCCTGCCAATGGTTTATTAGGGTCAGCAGATTCCCCTTGGCTGCATCCTGTAATCATAATGGCAGCAATAGCTATCATAGCAATTATTTTTTTCATTTGACCATCTCCTGTCTCTCATTTTTTTGACGTTTATTAATTATCAGAAGCAAAATCAGTACCGATAAGAACATTACCGTAGATAGTGCATTGATTTCAGGTTTTATACCCCTTCGAGTCATGGTATAAATAGTAATGGAAAGGTTGGTAACACCACTGCCTGCTGTAAAATAGCTGATGACAAAATCATCCAGGGAGAGGGTAAGTGCCATCAGAAAGCCTGTGATGATGTTGGCTTTTATATCCGGAAGAATCACCTTCCTAATAGCTACAAGAGGCGTTGCTCCTAGGTCCAGAGCAGCCTCATAGGCAAAAGGGTTCATAGAGTTCAACTTTGGCATAATACTCAAAATCACATAAGGTATGTTAAAGGTAATATGGGCTATCAATATGGATGCCAAACCTAATTTAAGACCGATAGCAACAAAGAAAAGCATAAAGGCAATACCTGTGACAATATCAGCATTTAATACCGGTAGATAGGTTATATTCATGACCAAGCCCTTACTTCGTTTACCCATAACATGAATGCCGATAGCCGCCATAGTCCCGAGAACCGTAGCAACTATCGCTGAAATCAAGGCAATAATCAGGGTATAGTAAAGGGACTTGGAAATCATAGGATCATTAAGCATACTCTCATACCATCTGAAAGTGAAACCACCCCATTTGGACCTGGACTTGGAATCATTAAAACTAAAAACCATCAAGGTGATAATCGGTGCATAGAGGAAGAGAATGATCAATCCCAAGTAGAATCGTTCAAGACTTTTTTTTACCATAGGTTGGTTCCTCCTTCCAGATCCTTGTCAAAGCGTTTTAGGATGCCCATGGACAAAAGTATGATAACCATAAGCACGAAGGATAAGGCCGCCCCAAATCCCCAGTCATAAGTCATTAGGAATTGCTGCTCAATCATGTTACCTATGAGGTTCACCTTACCGCTGCCTAAGAGGTTGGGAATAACAAAAGAAGTCACAGCCGGCATAAAAACCATGGTGATACCACTCATAATCCCCGGGACGCTCAGAGGCAGTATAACCCGCATCAGTCTCTGGAGTTGATTGGCTCCAAGATCCGATGCAGCCTCAAGGACATGGGAATCTATCTTGATCAGTACATTGTAAATCGGCAAAACCATGAAGGGGAGAAAATTATAGACCATACCAAGCACAATGGCTTTGGGTGTTCCTATAATATTCAGGCCGTCAAAGCCTATTCCCCTAAGAATCACATTGATGAAGCCTGAGTTTGTCTCAAGAAGGCTCAACCAGGCATAGGTCCTCAGAAGGAAGTTCATCCACATAGGTAAAATAAATATAAAGAGAATGGCGGATCCATTATCTTTTTTACCGGCAAGTATTAAAGCCAGTGGGTAAGCCAGGACAAAGCAAATAAGGGTTGAAATACCAGCGTAGAGAAAAGACTTCATCAAAGCATTGATGTAAATAGGATTTAGGGTCTTTTCCATATGCTTGAAACTAAGGATGGTATCTCCACCGGATGCATCTGTAAAGGCGTAGTAAAGTATCATCAACAAGGGGAGGACGATGAAAATCACCATCCACACCAAGTAGGGTGCAGCTAATAATTTTCTTTTCATTTAAATTTCCTCCATGACCTTCTCACTGGGTAAGGTTGCCTTCTTCATAACATGAATATATTCCGGGTCAATATCGATTCCTACCATCTCACCTGGCTTAAAGGCCTTGGTATCATGGACAACCCATTCCTTACCTTCAGTCTGAACACAGGTCTCATAGTGGACTCCCTTAAAAATACAATCTGTCACCTGCCCTGTAATCCGTCCTTGGGCAACAGCTTTAAGTTCAACATCTTCAGGGCGAATAACCACATCCACCAATTGTCCATCAGCAAATTCACCCATATCATAGGTAATTTCCTGCCCGAAAAGAAGAAGAGACTTAGGGCCTGTTTTGACGGCTTCATAAATATTGCTCTCACCGATGAAGTCTGCAACAAAGGCGTTGACCGGCTCGTTATATATGCTTTCGGGACTGCCCATTTGCTGTATGATTCCGTTGTTCATGACAACCACAGTATCACTCATGGTCAAGGCTTCTTCCTGGTCATGGGTAACATAGACAAAGGTAATTCCCAGTTCTTTTTGAAGTCTTTTGAGCTCATACTGCATTTCCTGACGTAATTTTAGATCCAGGGCACCCAATGGTTCATCTAACAAAAGAATCTCAGGCTCATTAACTATAGCTCTTGCTATGGCCACCCTTTGCTGCTGGCCTCCTGATAGCTGATAAGTTCTTCTTTTACCGAAATCCTTGAGTTCAACTTCTTCCATTGCCCTTGAAACTTTTTCTTTGACGATTTTACTATCCAGGCCCTTAAGGTTGAGACCAAAGGCAATATTGTCAAAAACATTTAAATGGGGAAAGAGGGCATATTTCTGGAATACCGTATTGATATTACGTTTATAGGGCGGCACATTCCCAATGTCCACTCCATTATGGAGGACTTTACCGCTGTCCGGTTTTTCAAATCCTCCCAGAATTCGAAGGGTGGTGGTTTTTCCACAACCACTTGGACCAAGGAGGGTCAGGAATTCATTCTTCTTTATATCCAGAGTCAGGTTCTCAATAACCTGATTCCCATCATAACTTTTATAAATCTGCTCGAGTCGTATAATTGGTTTTAAATCCATGATTCCCTCCTAAAAACTCGGTGGTGAACTGATCCATAAGACCACCGCTTCTGATGAACCTGTATTTTCTATATAATGTACTACCGATGACTGAAAGTAAAAGGAATCCCCTTTTCTAGCCACATGCTGTTCCTTGCCAAGATGAATAGTTACCGTCCCTTTCATGACATAGCCGAACTCTTCACCTTCATGAGGTTGGTCCTCTAAACTGCTGCCTCCGGCTTTCAATGTCATGCGGATAGGTTCCATAATATTCTTGGTTGCATTGGGTACAACCCACTCAACTGAATTCTTCAGTTCCTGGTCTTCTTTGACAAAATAATCTTTCTTTTTAAAGACGACCTGCTTGTCCTCTTCTTCTGAAAAAAACTGCTGAAGATCTGACCCAAGACACATCAAAATATCTGTTAAGGTAGCAATGGATGGTGAAGTGTTATTTCTTTCCAGTTGACTGATAAATCCTTTTGTAAGCTCAGCCCGTCCTGCCAGCTCTTCCTGGGTCAGTCCCTGGACGGTGCGCATGCTTTTTAGCTTTGCTCCAATATCCATTATTATCTCTACTTTCTGATTACTATTACTAAACTTTAGGTTTACCATTTGTAAACTTCTTTTTCATATTATAATCAAATTATAGGAGGTGTCAAGGAAAAAATGTAAAAAAAAAGATTCCTATGAAAATATATACATAGGAAGTCTTGCCATTTAGTCCTATAACTCATCATCATCCAGCATAAACAAGCTTTCAGAGCCTAATCCCTCGATTTTTTTGCCCACCCTATAGATTTTAACATCAGCCTTCTTAAGCTCTTCATCTTCCAGGTCTTTATCAGAAGTATAGGCTACAACCTTAAGGACTTGATATGCCTCATGATCTTCTATAACACTTGACTCTTTTTTAGAAAAATTTACAGATCCAAGATCTGAATATAAACTAACACCTATCAACACATCTGGAACTCGTCCATCTATTTTTTTCACCTTATAGGCATACGCTACATAGGGATATATATCTCTGCCGACATCGACACTTAAGACTTCAGCAAATTCATTAACATTCTCGTCGTTCACATAAAAATCTATACTTTCCAAGCCAAAAAATTCAAAAAATCTTGCTTCTTCTGTGTTTTCATCCACCTTATCAACTAAAGAATATGGATATGACTCAAAATTGAGGTACCTTGTCTCCGGTGTCTTTCCAGCTTCATTTTCATAACCATCATAGAAATCCCAATCACTTCTACCTATATAATGGGTTACACCATTATAGGCATATTTATAGGTAAAACTGACTTCGTTTTTTATATCTTGGCCAAATACCTCTTTCAAGTCAGGGTTAATCTCCTGATTCCCAAGGAACCGGACATTTTCCTCACCATTCCTATTGATAAAAACTTCTACTTGATTAATATTTAGATCGATTAAACCATCATACAAGGCATATGTTTCATTGATTTCCATGGTTCCAGTAATTTTATCAGTACTTAAACTATGACTCCCTACGTCAATAAGTATGACTCCCGAAACAATCAATAAACTGATGATGAAACCATACTGAATTTTCATATCAATGGAGACTTCTCTCTTCTTCCTAACCACACTCTCCATCCATTTACAGATACAGTAGATCAAGCCTACAATTAAGATCCCATCCCCAACAAAATATGGATAGGCCAAAAACAGAACCAGTCCTGTCACCACTTCAGCTGCCAAGAGTCCCAACCATTTTCCTGACCATATCCTGTAAAAAATCAGAGGCATCGGTATAAGGAGCAATATCAATCTTATTAGATTATCAATGATTTCCTTCCACAAATTGGATTGATAGGTCTGCCCCTCCAAAAAGGCATAAAAACGATCCATTTCTATGGAATCTCTTATCCATCTGAAGGGCAACAGATATGTTCGGCTATATGAATGACTCGTCATCAAGAAGCCAATGTCTGTCCATACCACCCCAAGGTCCATCCCTCGAAAGAAAACCAATAGGTATATACTTAATATAAGCCAGAACCCATCACCTTTTTGGTATCGCTTAAATTCCCTGGTATATTCACCTCTGCCCTGGATTCGATTGCGTATACTAATAAATCCCTGAAAAACTAAGTAGATAAAACAAATATGGACACTCAATTTCATTATTACTTCAAACATAGCACTCACCTCATCTCAATCAAAAACCATACGTAAGACCCATCTTTTCCTGATTCACACATGACCCATAGAATTTCCTGATTCATTACTACTTGATTAAGTACACCTCTTAAATCTCCAACAAACTCCTGAGTCTCAAAAAGTTCAACTTTATCAGTAAGAAAATTATATGTCATCAATTGGTTCGTCAATAGATTAATAAAATAAATCTCTTCACCTAAATCTGCAATATATCCATTTTTATAATAGCTTAACTTATAATATCCATCACTATCCACAACAGCTTCTTTTGAGATATCTACAGATACATCATCCCTAATTCCATAAAGATGCTCGTCAGTCCCAATATAGTAATAAGTTCCATTCAATGGCCACCCCTTCAAATCCCTACAATTATCAGCAAGCTCCAATACACTACCTGTCTCAAAATCAAGTTTTTTGATTAAATGATCATTTGCCTGATACATAATAAAAGTTCTACCTATTTCATGATGAAATTCTGAAGCATGCTGGGAGTCCATTATATCTATGATTGTAGCAGTTTTACTAGGGTAATCAAAAAAGCAAATCTCATCATCATATGTTTGATAATAGCAGCCATTCTCCATAACCTGAATTATTGAATCTATATTTCCTTCAATATCAACATAAATATTACTACCATCCTGTGATTGAAAAGGATTTGAATTATTGCGATACACGATAACATCATTCTCTTCATCCAAATCCAGAATCACATCTTGACTTTTTTCCTTCTCCAAATAATAGACTTCTTCAATGTTATGTTTATCCAAATCATATGAGTATATGAAAGATTTACCAGTCTGATCATTACCGGTTATAAAAATATATTTATTATCTTCCTTATAATAATTAACCAAGTCAACTTCTTTACCAATATTCTCATATGTATTATGGATCTTATCATATACTTCTACAACACTTGTAGCGTGTTCCCAACCATAACGATAAAAATTCATGATGCGTACCTGATTATCTTCATAGAGTATTTCTCCGGTTATCTGACCTAAGTCCATTGAAGTTGAAAAAGCTTCAAAACTATCTTTTTCTTTATAATAAAAACGTTGTCCATCAGAAAAAAACCAATCAAAACATTCCACACCTTTTAGTGTAAGCTGTCGTACAAACTCAAGTTTTTTATTTATCATCTTGTAGAGAACGTGAGTCAAATCACCTTCCACACATACTATGACCATTTGGTCATCAAAAATATACTCAATTACCGGAGATTTCGTTAATTGTTCCGCCCCATCACTGCCTAAATGATAGATTTGATAGTTGATATCCAGATAATATAATTCACCTTCATAGATAATTCCATCCAAAACTGCAAAATTCAGCAATTGCTTTTCTTGTTCACCGGTAAAATAGTATAGGCCGCAATTTTCGCCACCTTTGTTATATACTACGCCTTCATCTACAACATGAAAGAAGCCATAAATACCATCCAATTGATAGCTCTCATAAGTTATTCTATTGATGAAGTTCAACTCATCTGAATACTTATATTTAATGGCGACCCACTCGTCATTATAATCCAGCCGGTCGATATCAGCTTCTTCCTTAAACATAAGTGCTTCATCTAATCGAGATTTATTTTTTACCACATTATTCTGATCGATGTATAAATCGTCACCAAGAATGGATAAATCCTTCCCTCCTGTATACGCATCAATACTTGAGAATCGATTATAACCATCACTCTCATTAAACAGAACATATTGCTTGTGATCCATATTAAGATAGCCATGACTATCTCTCATGTAATCTTGTTCCTCAATTTCCATCTCCTGCCACCTGTGCCGGATAGTCATATTCGGGCTAGCTATTCCTGTTAGTTTGTTGTAAATAAAAGGATAAGCATCTTTAGCTGCCAGGGTGATTAGTTCATCATCTATAACATATGGCCAATAATAGGTGAACTCTTTCCAACTAGCATTTTCTACATCATGACTAAAATAAGGCTGAACCTCTTCAAGCTCCTCTTCATTCAAACCCGAACCCTTTGTCATCTCCTTCTCATCTGACTTATTGATGCTGGTATCTATGTCTGCCACTTCCTCAGGCCCAATCCTAAAGGTATAACTACGACATTGATCCGGCCAATAAGCTACCAACTCATAAGTCTTAGTCTCCCCATGCATTGCCTGGACCAAATACCGGAAACCATCTCCATTCAACAAGGATACCTGGGCCTTTCTTTCACCTTCAACCTCGAACAGTTCAACAGACTCTGGCTTTCTATCAAAGGTAAACTCAAGCAGATCCCCAACAAGAGCCTTAAATAGACTCTTCTTATAGCCCATAGCAATAGTGGTCTTGTCCTTGTCATTAAGGACACTTAGCTGATAAGCCTCATCACCATAAACTTTATCCATCTTGATTACAACTTCTTGTTTTCCTAAATTCAATTCTTGTTCCTGGATAAATACTAGACGGTCTACAGGATTTCTATATACTGACTCCTTTGCTTCCGATTTTCCGCCCTCTCCCTCTAACATAGTACAGGAACACAAGACAATAACCATAGCAGCCAGAAGAAACCCTACTCTCACAAAATATTTTTTATTCATCACTCTCACCTCATCCTAATTCTATCAATACCACTCCCAACCAACAAGTAGTGTAAGAATATTGTAAGAAACTATAACTTACTATCCTTCTCCCTAACATTGACGCTCCATCCCATATAGAGTAAAATAGAGACAACTTTTGTGAGAGGGAGGATAACATGGATCAAAGACAAGCAATTGAAGAATTCCTGAATAAACGTTCCAATGAACGTTATGAAATCGCCTACCCTCTCGACGGCAACATACGGGTCTACCTGGCCAAACTTAATGGACTTCAGTACCGGGTCATCAAAGTGGTCGACAAACATATGTTGAGCCCTGCCTATATTGAAACTCTTCTAGATTTAGACCATCCCGGCATTAACAAAATATTCTTTATCGAACCCTTCCAGAATTTCTACATCGTCGTCAAAGAATATGTAGAAGGTGTTACCCTTTATCAGTACATTGAAGAGGAAGGTGTCCTTTCTGAAGATGAATGTATCCGTATTTCTAAAGGTCTTATCGAATCCTTGGATTATCTGCACAACTTAAAGAGTCACCTGATCTACCGTGATATTCAGCCTAAAAATATCATTATCGACGATGATGGCCAACCTATTCTTATAGATACTGAGTCTATTCGTATGTATGATGAAAGCAAGAACCAAGACACGGTTATGATTGGAACTGCAGGTTTTATTGCACCTGAACAGTTCGTCTATAATCAATCTTCAGTTCAATCAGACATCTTTAGTTTGGGAGCCCTAATGTACTATTCTTTGACCAGCAAAACCTTAACGGCAGATGCCAGCAAGAATATGACTAAGGATAAGGAAGTTTCAAGAAGGCTCAGTAAGGTCATCCTAAAAATGTCCCGTTTTTCTCCCTCTGAGCGCTATAAGAACTTTACTGAAATAAAAACAGAGCTCAAGAAAATCGAGCGCTTAAAAAGACTGCCATCAGCCTGGATACTGGTAAGTCTTTCATTGATGACCTTAATCATCATCGTTTCCATAGGCTTGAATATATACCAATATAACCGAGCACATATTTTGGAGAATCAGATCTTCAATAAATCCAGAGACATTATTGAACTTGAGGAAGATCTGGAAGAATATAATAGCCTTCTTGGGGAAGAACAGGACAAGCTATTAAGTTCAGAAGAAACAGCTGCAAATCTGCAAAAAACCATAGATGACCTGACCCTCCAACTTGAAGAACTCCAAACCGAGCTCCTTGAACTTCAAGAAGCCTATGATATAGAAATTGAAGATAATAATCAGGATACAGAAGATGAAAGTCCAGATAATTCAGAAACGACAGGCGACTTACCAAGAACACCCATCGAGAAAGAACCCATAGATAACACGACCACCGATGAACCAATCGACGATACACCGGAAACACCAGGTGAAGATGTTTATGGCAATTAAAAAGGAAATACATTGGACAACAAAGGTCTTTGTATTTCCTTTTTTTAATTTAGCTGAAATAAGGGTTTTTCATGATTTTCACACAGAAGATCATTAACCTCAAAAGTTGTCATCTGCTTATTAATAGCAAAAATAATAATACCGTCCCTTTTCACTTTTGGATAAAGACTGGAATGAGCAAACAAGCGAAGCAGTTCATCAGTTTCATTAAGATCTAATTTCATAGCAAAACAAATCTGCAGTAGTTTATCCCTTGTCGGAATCTTCTCCCCACCAAAAATCTTATAAATATAAGACCTGGACAGTTGAGTCTGGTTGACAATGTCTGTCTTAGTTAAATTCTTTTCCAAGAGCAGGTCTTCCAAAACCTCAATCTGCTTCTTATTGTGAAAATCTTTTTTGAATTTGTTAAAGAAATCGTTAATATTGGTATTGTTCTTCAGATAATCCATTAACTGTTCCGTCTTATGCAAATCTCTCACCTCCCAGGTCGCATGGGCGAGCAGCAAATTCTTGAATTTGCGACCAGCCAGGTTGCATGGGCGAGCAGCAAACTGTAGGTTTGCGACCAGTCCCCAGGTTGCATGAATAACCCAACACCATTATACCTTTTTAGCCCACATATGAAAAGTCTACTTTTAGTAGACCAATTGAAACTTCAGGCTGGTTATAATAAGTTCATCAGTTAACCATTCATTGATTGTAAAGTTTTCATTGATGAGGAGAGTATGTATGAGCAAATATCTAACATTGTTGGCCATGGTGATTCTTATGAACCAACCCATTATGGCATCAAACCAGACACTAACCACCAATAGTAACTATCCTAGTGAGCTTGGAGCCAAAAAGCCTTATGACATCAAACATCTGCTAACTCCTGTTGAGGGGCAGGGTTACAGATACACCCAGAACACCTATCAGTTCGAAGGAAACGGTTACTATTTTTGCAGACAGATTGACTATCTAGACGACATCACCGATTATAGAACCAGCTTCTATATACCTGGTAATGAAGGCACCTTACGCCATTATAAAAACGGTCAGCTCATCGAGCAACCATTAAAAAATGGAAAGCTGCCAACAGGAAGTAAACTTTTTATTGACACCGATGCCTATTCATATGTTCTAGGCCAAGGTTACAACTATGAAGAACTGGAAGACGGAACTGTTCAAAGCATAGGTACAGCCTCTATATATCTCAAAAAATACGAGGACCGCTGGCGCATTACCTATGTTTTTGATAAACATCCCGGAACCTTCGGGATCATGTGGGGAGTCGGGTCTCCTAAGCAACTCATTGACTTTGACTACGGAAGCAACAAGGATATTTGGGCAGCCTATGATTTGGATGACTGTGCAAGAATCCTTCTGGATGGCTATTATTTCAAGTCTCCAGATTCCTATATTCCATCCACCTCCAACTCTTATTGGAAAATACCTTCCATGTACCTTGCTTCATCCTTTGTAAAAACAGGAGGTAGCCTGGCCTCAGATCTTATGGGCCAATCCCTTCTGTTTACAGGGCTGACCAACATTAACCCTGAAGGTTATTTCCCTTCACTACCAAAAAGTCGATGGCTATTTGAGACTTATAATATAGATGGTGGATTTTTTGACACCCGTTTTAACGCTGATATGATTGAAACCTATATGCTGGCTTACAACAAATTTGGACATCCGGAATTTCGAGAGGCATATACACGGCTGATCACCCATTACACAAATCATATCCGGTCCAACCATTTCACTTTTACCAGCGGCACTGACATTGGATGGTTGGTCAGTGACTACAGCCATCCTGACCTGAAGGTCAAGACCCACTCTTCACTTAATCATCAACTTCAAGCCATTCATATCTATTTAAAATGTTATGAAATGGAACATGACTCAAACTACTATAATTATGCCAAAAAAATGCTCAATGGCATTAAGTTGACCAGCGATCTATGGATTATGGAAAGCGGTAATCTGGAATACGCCTTTTTGCCCAGCGGAAGAATGGGCTATACCGATTACCCCTACCTAACCTATAACGACCTGCAAAGAGTACAAGATGACTTAACTAGAATAGATGGCCAGCCTGATTCAGACCTGGCAACCCTTTCCGAATCCAAACTCTTATGGATGGAAGCATGTGGTATCTCCGGATACCAACGATAATTTTTTAAAGTGAATAATGGTTAGGGTATCAAAAGGTTTAGTTGATGGAAATCCCTAACCATTAACATTTGTTCATACCTGCCATATGATTCATCTAATCATTGGCAGGTTTCTCCTTGTTAGGCCTTCTATGAAGGGGTCAAACCTATTTATTCAGGTAGGCAATCATATCCTCGGCATTTGAAATTTGCAGATGGCCAATATTCTCCTTGCCTTCAACCAGAACTTTAATCTTCTGGTTGAACTTAGGATATCCGACAGCTATACTTCCAACTACATAGCCATCATGAAGGACAAACATCAGGTATGCTTTGTCAGTCTTCTTCTCAATGACCTCATAAGATGCATCTATCGCCTGGATTTCACCAATGCTGAACAAATCTACTCCCAAAACTTTCAACATGTTACTTCTAGGTACACCGCCAAAGGGATTTTCCTGCCCCATTAGATTCATAGCAGCAATCTTCCCTTGGTACTGGGCTATTGTCCACAAGCCATAGGCGACTCCATAGTGTTCAGAAATATCCCCAATGCCATAAATCCTGTCATCCGAAGTCTTCAGATGATCATCCACAACCAGACCGTGGTTGACTTCCAGGTTGGCTTTCCTGGCTAGATACGTATTAGGACGAACGCCTGTCGCCATCACAATCAGATCCGCTTCAAAATCGCCACCACTGCCTTTGACAAGGAGACCTTCCTCAGTTTTTATAATTTCATTGGTCCTGTAATCAAAGAGAATATGAATACCCAATTCACCAATATATTTTTCAAGGACCTCTCCACCTGCCTGATTCAGCTGTCTGGGCATCAGCCAAGAAGAACCTTCTGCCACTCTTACCTCAGCTCCGAGGTTTGCAAGAGCTCCTGCAGTTTCAAGGCCTAGCACACCACCACCAATCACCATAACCCTGGTGCCTTGGCTAACGAGTTTCTTCATGTCTCTAGCATCTTCAATAGACCGAAGTGAATATACCCCTTCCTGATGGACGCCTCTAATAGGAGGAACAAAAGGATGGGCGCCAAGGGCAATAATCAGCCTGTCATACTCAACTTCAAGTTGGTCCCCCGTTAGGACTTTTCGGTTTTCTCTATCAATATCAGTAATAACCCTATTCTTGAACACCTTGATTCGCTGATCATCGAACCAGTATTGTCCGTGGATATAGAGGTCACTTTCATCAATTTCACCGGATAAAAACCTTGTTAGGTTTAGACGATAGTAAGGTAAAGATGCTTCATTGGTAATCATGGTAATCTCGATATCATCATGAAGGTCCCTTAATGTTTCAACAGCAGATAGGGCTGCAATTCCTCCACCAAGTACCACAACTTTACGAAAATCCACATGTGCTTTTTCCTGATGACCAGACTCCTTGGTTTTAGGATTTTTAGCTTTTTCATCTTTGACTACTTCAAAATTTTCCTCAGGAGCCCCACAAACCGGACATGTAGATGGAACCTCCTCACTGACGCAAATATAACCGCACACCACACATCTAAAACTTTTCATTCCTACTCTCCTCTCGAAACTTAGTTAAATACATCATTCGTAGCAACCACCAGTCCATCATATATCACCGATTTTGCCTCATGGTCTTTTGTAATAACTCTATGATCTTTTAATTGGCAATCTTCAAAAACATATATCAAAATATGCTTCTCATCGGTATCAACAATCCAATATTCTTTAATGCCGCTCTCCATATATAACTGTGACTTAATCATGACATCCTTGGACCTTGTTGATGGCGATAAAATCTCTACAACCAAAGATGGTTTACCCCCATATGTTCCATCCTCCTGTATTTCCTCTTGATCACATACAACCACTATATCTGGCTGAACCACATTAGGATTATCATCAAAGCTCGCTGCCTTTCCAAATAATTTAACGTCAAAAGGACCAGTTAGTGGGATACAAGACTTACCCTTAAACCAATTATAAAACTGTCCAAATATCTCATGAACCGCCTTTTGATGATTAAACCTTGGTGAAGACATCATATAAATCTGACCGTGAATAAGCTCGTACTGTTTCACATTCCCCTCAGTATCCGCAATTGCTTTAAATTCATCGTAGGTATATTGATGAGCCACCTCATAAGCAGCCGCTTCTTCTCTCATCAAAAAACGTTCTTCCTCCCCAATTCCTTTTAAGATTGCAACAGGCTTTTCATTCTTTTCAATATAGATATGCTTACCTTCTACAGCCAGCTTTAGATACTTACCAAAGGAATTTTGCAAGGTAGTAGTAGATATTCTCATAAAACCAAACCCTTTCTTTTAGGCAATCTTTCTATTTAATTCAATAAGTTTTACCTAATTCCATCCTATATTGAGTATATATTATCACTAAGATTTTCCTTTAACAATCCTACAAATGTCACAGACTTAGTAAAAACCCATGTGCATTCTTCCATTGCAAGGTCTTCAATCATTTAATCCTTCAAGATAATCTCAGCCAACGTATTGGCAAACCCGAAGCTCATCTGAAACTTATCCATAAAGAGATTACATACCTCTTTTTGATCACTCAAACCACTTTCCCTAAAGACCGACTCTATCCGAGAATAAGTGATGCCGGTCTTTGAGGTTAATGTATCGATGAACATCTTATCCGCATCTATCATAATTACCAACTTTCTTCTATAATAAGATTAGGGCGTCAAAAGGTTTAGATGAACGAAATCCATACAACATATGGTGTTTGGATGTATCAACCGGATACCATATATTGTATGGATTTCAGTGAAACTTCCTTTTGACGCCCTAATCATAATAATGAAATATTAATCAGACTTAAACAGGCACCCTAAATCGACACCGCATATCCCCTTTTAAAACAGACTCCAGAACTTCCACTTGAAGCTCCCTACCCATAATCACTTCAAAAGGTCGTTTGGCAAAACCGGCACTGCAATAACACCAATCACCATCCATGACCTTTCCGGACTTTATGGCAGCTCTGGCCAAACCACAGTGGCAATACGAAGCTCTTTTTTCCACATCCTTTTGACCGTGAAGGAATCCGACGGTGTCATAAGGAATCTTGGTTATATAGAGGTAGCCATCCTCAATAACCCCTGACAGCATTTCAGGATGGTCTTTTACATAATCCACAACTTCCTGGGTAATGATTTGCTCAAACCAGACCTTGTCCTGGTCACAGTGCTCCTGTAAAGTGGCAACCTTCCTTTCATGTCGGCCTTTAAGATAGACCTCTAAACTTTCAGCCTGGTCATAAAACTCCTTCTCTGCAAAAAATGCCTCATCAGGAATCTCATGATGATTGTCAGCCAAAGCTTCCAAAGCCTTGTCTCCCAGATGTTCCTTTAGAAACTCAGTCATATCCTGGGCAAAATCAGGCAAAAGACTCATTGGCATCCCTTCTCTTGGATAGTCAAAGTCAGGTATATTTCCTTCCGACAGCCTACAAGCCTTTTTATATATACTTTCCAGAACTCCTAATCTTCCCAGTAATGACAAACCATATACGTACACATCACGATTTAAAGTCTTCATTTCCCGAAAAATAACCAGCATCTCATCAAGACTTAGGTCATGAAGTGATAAAAACTCATCCATCTCATGAGGCAGTAGTTCTGCCTTAGCCAATCCTTTTGTCTTAAGATACTCTTCAAAACTTTTAACTTGTGTCATCTTCAATCCTCCCAACGCAAACTCTTATTTTATAAGTTCTTGTGCAACCACTACAAAATCATCATATCAGCAAATGCCATTTTAATCGTAATTACCCATTGACTATATGACTATATCGTAATATAATAATATACGGAAAAACTCATATACAAAACATATAAGAAAATTATAACATTGATGGCCACTCTTTCAAACCATGTATAGCTACCTAAACCATCGATTGTTTAAAATTTCCCAAAGAACTTATAAAAAGGAGAATCACAATGGAAAAAATCATCATCATCGGTGGTGTCGCTGCCGGTGCAACAGCTGCTGCAAAAGCCAGAAGACTTTCCCCAGACGCCCAAATCACAATCTTAGAAGCAGGTCCAGACATCTCATTCGCAAACTGCGGACTTCCATACTATATCGGTGGAGATATCAAAAACCGATCCAAATTGATTTTACAAAGTCCTGAAAGTTTCAAAGACCAGTATCAAACAGATGTCCACCTCTACACAAGAGCAACTGAAATCGATAGAGAAAATCAAATCGTTCATACCGAAGATACAACAACCGGTCATAAAAGGACTTTCGAATACACAAAACTTATCCTTGCCCAAGGCGGAAAGCCAATCGTTCCTCCACTTCCAGGCGCCGGTCAAGATCATGTTTTCCAACTCTGGACACTTGATGATATGGATACCATTGATGATTACATCACCAACCAAAAACCTGAGACTGCAGTCGTAGTCGGCGGTGGTTTTATCGGCCTGGAGATGACAGAAGCCCTTGCCAAAAGAGGCATGAAAGTATCTGTTGTTGAAATGATGCCACATGTTATGGGTATCATGGAAGCTGAAATTGCAGGCTTTATCCAGGAAGAACTTATGTCCTATGGTATCGACCTCTATACTGACAGAGCTGTTACAGAAGTCGGTCCTAATGATGTTAAACTCAACGACGGAACATCCGTCAAAGCTGATATGGTGCTTATGTCTATCGGCGTTCGTCCAACCCTTCAACTGGCAAAAGAAGCCGGTCTTGAACTGGGCCAGGCAGGCGGTCTTTTGGTAGACTCAACCCTTAAAACTTCCGATGACAACATCTTCGCTGCCGGCGATATGATTGAACTTGAACACCGTATCATGGGCAAAAAAGTCCGTATTCCACTTGCAGGACCAGCTAACCGTCAAGGACGTATCGCTGCTTCCAACGCACTTGGTTTCAAAAAAGAATACAAGGGTGCCATCGGTACTTCAATCGTAAAAGTCTTTGAAGCCGTAGCAGGTATTACAGGTCTTTCCTTAGCTGCTGCAAGAGCAGAAGGTTTTGACGCAGATGCTATCGTCGTTCACAAAGAACACCATACAACCTACTACCCAGGTGCTAAAATGGTTTCCATTCAAGTTGTATATGATAGAGAAACAGGCCGAATCCTTGGTGGCCAAACTGCAGGTTATGAAGGTGCTGACAGAAGACTCGACGTTCTTGCAACAGCTATTGCTGCAAAACTTACCGTTTCTGACCTGTCAGATATCGACTTTGCCTACTCACCACCACTTGGAAACGCCAACGACGGTATCAATATGGCAGCTTTTGTCGCAGAAAACCGTATGTCAGGCTACTCACCAGCCTTAACAGTTGTGGAACTTGATGAATACCTGGAAGGCAAAAATCCAATCTGGCTTGATGTCAGAGATGTCTTCTCCTACAAAAAAGCCCGAGTTGAAGGCGCTGCCAATGTACCACTCGAACTACTACCTTCAGTACTTAACCAAATCCCGACTGACCGTCTCATCCTGGTTTACGATGCAACTGGCAAAAAAGGTCATCAGGCCCTACGTACTCTTATGGGCGCAGGATTTGAAAATGTCATCAACATCAGTGGTGGTTTCTTAAGCTTAACCAACTATTCAAGATCTGTAACACCTAAGAACTTCCTGGTTCACCTACCAAAACTGGAGTCAAAAACCATTGGTGGTGAGGAAGAAGAAACATCAGCTGCAACAGATTCAGCAAAAGTTGAAGAAACAACTGGCCCACTAATCATCGACGTTAGAACTCAAGATGAATTCCTCTTCGGAGCCTTCCCAGGTGCCGTTAACATTCCTCTTGACGTCCTTCAAAACCGTGTCGGTGAATTAGGTGCCAAAGACCGCAAAATCATCCTCTACTGTGCATCAGGTGCAAGATCCGCCTATGCTATGCAGATTCTTGGTTCCATGGGCTTCACAAACCTTGAAAACGGTGGAAGTCTAAACCGTATGATGGCTAACTATCAATAATAGTTAGGTGTCAAAAGGTTTAGTTGAACGAAATCCATACAATATATGGTGTTTGGATGTATCTACCGGATACCATATATTGTATGGATTTCAGTAAAACTTCCTTTTGACCCTAACCAATAATCTTTTTATATAAATTCTCCATATTCTTATGGCCCCTTGTCGATTCTTCGGTAAGGGGTCTATTATTAGGCCCTTTATCAGCTTATCCTATATGCCGATTGACCATAGCTATAACTATATTAAGCAGTCATAGAAGTCAGATTTAGGATTATTTTCTGTCGATTTAAGTTTTCGCCAAAATTTTTACGTAATTTCAAAAACATTTTCGCGTTACCCTGTCATCCCTTTACAAGATTAAAGCGACGGTGCTATGATGTTCCAAAATGCAACCTGGGCTGGTCGTAAATCTCCGATTTACTGCTCGCCCATGCAACCTGGCTGGTCGTAAATCTCCGATTTACTGCTCGCCCATGCAACCTGGCTGGTCGTAAATCTCCGATTTACTGCTCGCCCATGCAACCTGGGAGGTTATTATGGAAAAAATAAAAAAGAGTATTTTTGGCAACTTGGGCTTGTGGATACTCGCAGCTATGGTTTTAGGTATCATAGCAGGAGCTGTCTTACAAGACAAAGCTTCAGCACTTGCACCTATCGGCACACTTTTCGTCAGTCTTATTAAAATGGTGGTTATACCACTCGTCTTCTTCTCCATCATCAATGGAGCAGCATCTATCGGCGATTCAAAATCAGCAGGTAAAGTCGGCTTGGCGACCTTCGCTTTTTACCTGGCAACAACTGCTTTCGCTGTAATCTTTGCTTTGATATTGGGTCAGATCTTCCAACCTGGTGTTACCAGTGGCCTGGAAGGATTCAAGGATATGTTTTCCAATGAATATGCAGACCGAGGCAGTGTACCCGGCTTCTTCGATACCCTAATTGGAATTGTACCTACAAATCCTTTTGATTCACTAGTATCTGGAAATATTTTGCAAATCCTTTTCTTCAGTATGTTTTTTGGATTTGGTATCAATTCCCTAAAACCGGAACAAAGACAGCCGCTTATGAATATTATCGGCGGTATTACCGACGCTTTAGTCTATGTCATCTTAAAAGTTATGATTATTGCTCCAATAGGAGTCTTTGCCCTTATGGCTGACGCAGTTGGAACCTTTGGATGGGAAGTCCTATTCAGCGTGATGAAACTTCTTATCCTCTATACAATAGCATTGCTTATTCACACTTACGGCTTCTACGGATTAATGCTCAAGCTCTTTAGCAAAATGCCTGTCTTGAAATTTTATAAGAATTTCTGGAAAGTACAGGTTTTTGCCTTGTCCACTGCATCTTCAATGGCTACAGTACCTCTTAACGAGGAAACCTGTCAGGAAGATCTTGGCGTCAGCAAGGCAACTACCTCTTTTGTTATCCCATTAGGAGCGACAATCAATATGGATGGTAACGCTATCTATTATGCTCTAGCTGCCTGCTTCTTTGCACAATGGTTTGACATTCAGCTGGGTTTACCTCAGTTTATCGCAATTATCTTAACAGCAACCATCGGTTCAATCGGTCAAGCAGGCGTACCGGGACCTTCATTATTGGTTGTTGCGGTTCTTTTAGCCGCCAATATTCCAGTCGTTGGTCTACCAATCTTATTTGGAGTCGACCGAATCTTTGATATGATGAGAACAGCCGTCAATGTAACCGGCGATGCAACCTGTGCAGTCATCGTTGATCAGTTGGTAGAAGAATAGTTTATAAAACCTTAGATGATTATAAGCAAAAAGGGATTGTACTGTCATGTGCAATCCCTTTTTCCAATTTTCAAAACCCGATTCCCCAATATCAAGACACATCCCAGAACAAGAAACAGAAAACTGATAGAAAAAGTTTCAGCTACCAAGCCAAACAAAGGACCGAAAATCATCATCAATACCGCCCTTAACTGGCTTTCCATAGACAGTACTGTCACCCGTTCCGACTTCTTCATATAATTGCTGGACACTTCAAGAAAAGTAGGCCTTCTGGCATCCTTCATCAAATATAGAACAAAATACAAAACCACCGTAACAAAAAGCTGTTCCGACTTAATGGTAAAGGATAGGAGAATTAGAACACCACCAAAGAGATCAAAAAGCAGGTCATAAATCCTGTTTTCACCAAACCTGCCGGTTACCTTATACATCTGTTTGGATGTCTGGGCACTGAACAAGTAGAAAAATCCATACACAACCCCCAAGATAACCTTAAGCATTTGATCATGATCCAATCCATCCAGAGCCTTAAATCCAGCAGAAAAAATAATCACACTCAGTATCGGTTGAATATAATCTTTCAAGATCTTAAAGACACCATCATAAGTTGCACTGGAAGTAATCACCTTCATCACGTCCACATTCCTGATGATCCCTTTCATATGATTGTGAATGGTTCTACGAAAGGACTCTTCTTTTTTACCACGAATCTGCCGTTCATTGAGATACTCAGGATAAGTGGCTATAAGAATGAAATCCAATATATAGGGTACAATACTTACCGCAAAAATCCATCTTAAATTATTAAATTGTAGAACAAGAAGAATAGAAAGAAATGCAGAAATCGCTGATCCCGTCAAAGAATAGGACCTGGTTCTTCCATAAACAAAACCCTTATGTTCGTACCATCCCCGGTGCTCCAGATAGCCTAGGATCATTGCCTTATGGGTTCCCGACCTAAAGGCCTCGCCTAGTCCGAAGAACACCATTCCAAGAGCCACCAGCCAAAACTCACAACCAATAAACAAGAGAACAAAGGAGATAATATAGAAGGCAAAACACATCATCAGCTCATTTTTTTTACCGAAATAATCAGCCACTATAGCAGAGGGAACTTCAAAAGCATAAGTCATCCCAGCCTGTATGGACATGAGAACACCAATCTCAAAAAGGTCAAAACCCAGATAAGCAAAATAAATCAATAAATAAGGTTCAAAGAATCTCAGGTTCTTAAAAAAACCATACATACAGAATTTTTTGATTTGGCCTTCTTTTTTTATTATCTCTCGTATGTCCATCTTAACCCTCGCCCTTAAAAAATGTCATTAACAAGTTAATAAAAAGATGAAGCATGCTCTCGTAAAACATACTCCATCCAATAATTATACCCTATTTACTCCTTAGTTTTCAATAATCCGGTAAATTCCTCCCTGGTAATCAATCACATAAATTTCACCATCTCCATCCAAGCCAAAAGATGAAATACGCATATCTGTCTCGCCTAGAAGCTCATTAACAGTGGACCCATCCTCATGAATCCAAAGTCCCCAAATCCGCCCGGTCATAAAATCTCCATAGACATAGACTCCATATAAAGAAGGTAGATCATCGCCATAATAAGTATAACCACCTGTTATGGATTGCCCTAAAGGATGCTCATACTCATAAATCGGAAAAATTGCCTCTCCAATCTCAATGTCCTTATATAACAAGGACCCTTCATATCTAGACCAGCCATAATTGCCACCAGCGACAATTACATTAATTTCCTCAACAGCATCCTGGCCAACATCAGCAGCCAAGAGAATCCTCCTTAGAGAATCAAAACTATACTTCCAAGGATTCCTAAGGCCATAGGCATAAATCTCCTCCATAACATCTTCCTGTCCGGCAAAAGGATTATCTTCAGGTATCCTATACCCTTCACTAACATTGAAGTCATAGGACTTACCAACATCAATACGTAATATTTTGCCTAAAGGATTACTAAGATTCTGAGCCTTGTTACTAGGGTCACCGCCAGAACCACCATCACCGCTGCCTATATAAAGATAACCATCTAGCCCAAAAGCAATATGTCCACCATTATGATTGACAAAAGGCTGTTCAAAAGCCAATATAGTCACCAAACTTTCCACTTCTGCCATCAGCATACCATTGTCAAAATTAGTTCTCATCACGCCAACCTTTGTACCAGCAAGGTCTGTATAATAGACAAATGCCCTCATATCTCTCGGATAATCCGGTGCAAAAGCCAAGCCAAGGAGCCCTGTCTCATTTTGACTGACATCAACGATACCGGACAAATCCATAAAAACATCTGACTTGCCACTGTCCTTATCAACCCTTAAAACCCGACCCCCACGTTCCACAATAAAGACCAGATTACTTCCCGGAAAAACGGAAGTCATAAGCAAGGGCCTTGAAAAGTTTGTCTCCTCAAAAACCCGGTCAAACCTATATGTTCCAGGACTAAAGCCGCTTTTATATAATTCTCTTTCCATTTCCATTCTTTTTGCCTCTTGAATTTCCTCCTCTGTAGCCACCTGATCTGGCGTTTCAATTTCATCCTCTACTTCTTCTGCAAGAGTATCTTCTACCACATCTCCCGTTTCTTTCGCCTCTTCCGTTTCTTCCGCTTCTTCCGCAACTATATCATCAGTTTCAAGTTCAACTTCTTCATCTAACATTTCCTCATTATCTATATTCCTATCGGTTATTTCCACGTCTTGACACCCAGTAAAAGCCAATAGAACAATAACAACTAGCAAGCTTACATAGCCACTAACTTTCATTTAAACACCACCTTATTTGATATTCTTTATCATTACTCTCCTATTATAACACAAGAGAATCCATAAAATAAAAGCCATACGAAAGGATCCAGTCCTCTACATATGGCTTAATATTTTTTAACTCAATTTTATATAGAATTCATTGCTTGAAGTCTAACCTCTAAGTCAATTAGTTAAGAATACAATCCTCATTGTCACCGCTGCCATCTTGAAGGCGCATACCTCTTGAACCTCTTTCAGCTGCTTGACCTTGACCACCTTGTCCATAACTGCCATTGCCCTGTCCACGGCCTTGACTGCCTTGACCATTAGCACCGGCATTAGCACCTTTAAATTGCTGGCCTTGATTTGTGCCCACATAATCACAAACCCCGTCACCATCTTCATCGACAAAACCTTGTCCATAACCGTTTTCTCCGGCAAGGTCACAGATACCATCGCCATCTTCATCAATAAAATTAACCTGATATCCAACTTCTACATCATCTACAGCCACTTCTTCTGCTGCTACTGCTATCATTGACATTGCCAAAACTGCTACCGCTGTTACTGTTACTAATAATTTTTTCATCTTCTTTTCCTCCTGGATTTGTCAGGTGGCAATAACCGGAGGCTATGCCAACCTAAAATTTTTCTCATCATTTTCTGATGTTCACTTGTTTGATTTGATAAGTTTATTTTAGGCTGGGTTTGTGACGGTAGTGTGACGGCAATATGTAAAAAGAAGAGTTGAATTGTCAACTCTTCTTTCTTCTGCAGATTTACTAGACCAAAGTTACATCCTCCATCTGTCCAAATGCCTCCAGCATCTCCGACCAGATCAGATCCTCTGTCATCCTCCACTGTCTAGGCTTGGTCAAATACCTAAGAACCAGAACTACGTTTCCACCCTTAAAGGAAACATATATTATAGGCGTCACATTGTTATAATAGAGCATGTAGCGCTTGGACGCCTTCCGAAGTTCATCCTGGACCTCATCAAAAAGATGAAATTCCTGGTTGTTAATTATTCCATAGATAACCTCTTTTGCCTTTTGCCAGTTGGAATCTCCCGTCAGTCGAACCTCAATCTCCTGCCAGACAAAACCAATCCCCTTATCCGAGTTGGTCAGCTGATGGAGAAAAATATAATTGTTGGGAATATGGGAAATTCTGCCTGTAGACTGGCCTCCCAAATCCTTATCCAAAACATCCATCACTACAAAATGAAAGAGCTTAATATCAATCACATCACCGGACCTTCCATTAATAGTAATCCGGTCTCCCACCTCAAAAGGCTTCTTGGTCACAATAATAATCCAAGCCGCCATATTAGTAAAAATCTCCCTAAGGGATATGGCGATACCAGCAGAAATAAAGCCAACATACAGGGTCAGATCTACATTGGTTGACGACCATTGAACGGCCAGCAAGAGGAGAAAAATAAAAATATACAGATAATAAAAACGCTTCCTGGTTACATAATATGTGGTATTATCCTTAATGGTTTTGAATAGCAATCGGTTGGTGATGCTGATTACTGTTAAGGTTATCAACAATAAAACCACTGAAGTCAGTAACTTTTCAACAAGAGGATAATTCTCAAACATACTCTCTATATTAACGATTAAATCCTGGATATAATCCATGTGTAAGACCTCCTAATCCATCAAAGACAAATATTGATTCTGTATAGTCTCAGCAAAATATTCAGCAGAATACTTCACCACACTGTTTTTTGTATTGGCAAGTACACGGTCGTAAGTATCTTCATCCATCAAGGCCAGGATCTTATCCTTAATCTGGTCATCATGGCTGAAAATCATTCCATTGACTCCATCCTCTACCACATTGACGAAAGCTTCATCATCAGGGCAGATAACAGGAATTCCCGATGAAAGAGCTTCAATAATCGTCAGTCCCTGAGTCTCAAATCTTGATGCCACAGCAAACACGTCGCCAAGCTTATAATAGTAGCCAATCTCTTCCCAGGCCACTCTTCCCAAAAAAACAATAGAGTCTCGATAATCCTTTGTTTTGTCAACCAAACGGTTATAATCCGGACCATCACCAATAATAACAAGTTTCAGGCCTTCATAATCAGGCAATAAATCGATGACATTGTCAATAATCGCCTCAACATTCTTTTCTTTGCTGACCCTGCCAATATTTAGGCATACAAAATCCTCCTCAGCAAATCCAAGTTCTTTTTTCAGGTTAATAACTTTTTCGTGACTCTCATCAATTATAAATTTACTGAAATCGATTCCGGTTGGTATGGTCACCAATTCCGCCTCAACGCCATAATCCACTAGCACATCCTTGGTCTTTTCCGTTGGAACAAAAACCTTATTACATTCATCGGTAAACTCTTTGACATAGGTCTTGATGATCCCCATAGCAAGCTTCTGAAAAGGCTTAAAGTTGGTCGTATAGTGGATATAGTCATCATACATAGTATGATAAGTATGAACATGGGGTAAATGCTCTGACTTGGCAAAATGGGTGCCCAGTAAACCAATGGCAAACTCCGTATGGGTATGGATAACATCCAGATTAAGTTCCCTGACAATTTTACTTACCTGGCTGGAGACAATAATATTGGCCAAACGGTAGTCTGTCCCCCTAAGCACCTTAACCCCAGGTATTCTTAGCACCTTTCCGTCAAAACTAACTGTTGTCATCTTATCTCTGATGGTAATAATATAGACCCTGTGGCCCATCTTTTCCAACTCATTAGTCAAAATACTGATGGATGTTGCAACACCATTAATCTGGGGCATATAAGTATCGGTAAACATACCGATTGTCAACTGATGACTCTTATTGCCAGGGGTCTTCTCCATAAACTTATAGGTTCCATCGCCTTTAAAATACTTAAGCACCCGACTGTTTCGAACATTTCTAGTTCTAAATCCATTTACCTTTAACACCCTCTCGATAAATGGCTCTCCTGATGCCACCTCCATAGTAATATGCTTGTATAGATGATTAGCAGCAAAAGCCTCCCCTTCTTGAAGCAGATCCCAGGCAATCTCATCATTTCCTTGCCCCTGTCTCACGACAAACTGTTCAATATGACACTCATCATCCTCAATATCGTGGTCAAAAACAATTTCCCCCACTATTCTGCGATATAATTTCAAATGTCTATACTTAACACTGCGATGGATAAGCTCCAATGAAGATGTATGTTTAAGGGTATTCCACTTTAAGCAAATAGCCCCGGTAACCTTCCCCTCTTCTTCTGCAACATAGAAGCCCTCCGGTTGGACTCTGGGTACTGCCTGTATATCTGATAAAAAATCAAAAAGTTCCTGGTCATTATCAAAAACCTTCTTAAAATATTTACGGTAACTGTCAACCAAAAGGCTTATAACCTCATCAAAGTCTTTTTCTATATATGGTCTGATTTGATATGCCATTCATCTCCACCTATCCTAACTTTTTTCCTTACACAGTCATCCAAATAACAACTTTATAACTAAGACTTATTCTATATAATTCTTACCCAATCGTCAAATAAACCTATGCCAATCCAAACAAGTGGAACACATAGGTTTATCTATTCATAAAACATGCAATTGTCTCTGAATCTTGTGACTTGCACCACCACTAATCAGTAATAGTAACTTGCCCCTCTGACATCACTTTAACCATTTCTTCTCCTTGGTAAAACGAAGATTCGAAAACAACCCTATAGGAACCTGCCGGAAGATCAGCTCCACTTGCGTCTTTCATATCCCAGCTTTCTTCAAAGTTAAGTTCACCATTTCCTTCAACAACAAGCTCCTGGATCATCATAAGAAAACTTCTCATGCTTGACCAATTATAAACCTGATCGCCTGCCTCATTAAATACATTGAAGTCAAAACGTTGGCTGGACCTGTAAGTTATGGTTTGATCCATATCAGTGGTATTGGCAACCGTAAAGCTGAAAACAACCTGACCATCACTTTCCTCAAGGACCAAACTTGAATCAAACACATCACTGGCCTCAGTCCAGTAACCTTCGGTCTTCAGATACTTAATAGCCTCATCAATAATCGAGGCCGCCTCCCCACGGCTGATAAGCCCCTCCGGGACCAGCTTTCCCTGGCTGTCAAGACTGATTATTCCATAATGCAAGGCTCTGGCAAGCGGTCCTGAATACTCAAGATTGATGGCTTCATTGTCAGCAATTTCAGGACTACTGATTTTAATTGTAGGCATATGATATACATCTTCCATTTTTAAAATCAACCCTGCCACAAACTCCTGACGACTGATCTCCTGGTCAGGATTCAAGTTACTGTTTGCAGCCACGCCATTGACCCCTGCCTTAATAAAGGCATCTGCATACCAGCCATCATTATCAGCATTAGCAAAATAATCACTGGCCATGGGCGCTTTAATAAATCGAATAAAATCCAGATTCAGATCAAAGAGGTTAACATACATCTGGATTGCCTGAGCATTAGTCAGCCAAGCCTCAGGTCGATATTGGTCATTACCAACACCTTGAATTAAACCAAGATCAAAAAGACTGATAATCGCCTCTTCATATAAGCTACCTTCGATATCCGTAAAATTGCTTTCCGCTTTTACGGCAGGTTAATCACACCAAGCACTAAAGCTAGAACACATATAACACTCACTAGTTTTCTCATAATAGTCTCCTGTTTGAATAGGTCATCTGCAAAACAGGTTATAAGTCTCATGACTCAATTTCTTCCTGGTTGCACCATTTATCTGTTTACATCACTTAGACGTAGTCACTCGATAATTGGTTCCATTTTCATCAGTATTAACTATTCAAGGCCAACCATAAACTCCAGATCACAAGTCTCCAAGAAACCCGCCGGCTGAATACCAAAACCCTGAATCACCCGAGTCCAATAGTCCACCTGGGCAACAGTCGTGACAATGGTCCCAAACTCCTTCTCACTAAAAGTTTTCTCCATGGCCTTAACCACCTTGGGATTATGCTTTATAGGCGTTCTGACAAGGCCTCTGATATAGGCTAAAATCAACTTCTCCTCAAAACTCAAGGACTGAACCTGGCTTAACCTAAGTCTGCCCTGCATACACCGGATTTCCTCATCGGTGATTCCATAATCCCTAAACTTGTTACTATTCATGTCAATGCAAAAAGGACAAGTCACCAGAAGACTTACCTGCATGCGAATCAACTTCAAGATCCTTGGAGACAGCCTGCCGGCCTTATGGGCCACCAAACCCTCCAGAATCATAGAAGATATAAACGCCTTGGGAGTCCACAGTAAAAGCCTGGCCGGCATCATCTTACTCCCCAGTCTCTTTTCTGCAAAGGTGATTAGTAAATTCACTATCATTGGAATTTTTGGTTCTTCAATAAAAGTAGTTTTAGTCATATTACACTTCCCATCTACAAAAAAATATAAACCTAATTATTCCAAACACTACCTTGTATTATAAACATGAAAATCATAAAACTCATGATTACTACTGCTGGTGATGTCCAAGGTCAATTGTCCATCCAACAAAATCCCACCTTGATCATCTATAGTAACAACCATATCAAGAGTAACTCTTCCATTCTCACTGGAATCTTGAAGGCTTATGTCAGCAGTCAAATGATCCTTTGCCAACCGAAACTCAATAGGATCAATAATATATGACAATTCATCTGGATTCACAGGACTACCGACTCGGTAGAAACTAATAAGACCCTTTTCACCATCTAAAAAGCTTATATCTATAGCACCTGGCATGGACTGATTCAATGCTTGCTCAGCTGCCTGAAGGGTATTTCTGTAATAAGACGCTCCTTCAGGTGTTAATGCTTCCATATCAAAATCCATAAGCACATAATTAACCCCATCATACCAGCCTTCAATTTGACCAGAAGTTATGATTGAAGTTTCTTCCTGACCCCCTATAGGTTCATTCCCTTCCTCTGCTTCACGATTATCTCCGGGACTCCGTTCCTCTTCGGATTGATGATCAGGCTCTTTGGAATCAGTTTGACCATCTTCTTCCTTTTCTTTTATTCCTTTGACCACCCTATCAATATCTTCAGCAGAAAATCCCTTAAGACCCAAATATTCTGCAAAAACATCTACCAAACGTTCATTGGAATCTCCTTGATTTCCGAAAGTTTCAAACATCCGCTTGACCAGACGGTCAATCGCCTGTTCATCTATTGCTTCAGAACGTTCAGGGGTCCTACCTGTAAACCGTTCACCAACATTTTTCAAAAAATCTTCCAATAATTCCTTAGTATAATTATGTAGGATTTTCATAGCCGAATCACCGACGACAGCTTTTACCGTTGAACCAAGACCACTAACTACGGCCTTACCTCCAACTAAACATGTAGCTATATCATATAGTGCCACACCAACATCATATTCACTGGATTCCGGATTAGCCACTGTAGCAGCAGCAACGCCCAACTTGGTCAAATTATCGCCGATATACTTAACAATAATGCCTGAAGCATTTGCTAGTTTATCACTTCCTGTCAGTCCCCTAACTCCATCCTTGGTCAATTTAGTGACACCATTCACAAACCATTTAAAACCCTTGACAGTATCATTTAAGGTTTCAACTCCAGCCTTGCCTTTAGCTGCCTGATCATAAAATTTCTGAAATGTGTAGTACTGTATCTGGCTGAATTTTGTAAAAGCCTTATCTATTGGCATCTGCTGGGTTTTGTAATCGATATAAACCATAGAAGTCATGACTGCCGAATCAAAAAGGTAGTCAGCCACACCAACTCCAAGCGTAACACCCTTCCTAACCAGCCTAAATTCTTCCACACGACCTTTGACATAATCCTTGGTTCCCTGGGCCAACCTTGTCAAACCATCCCTAATCAAGCTTGAATCATCACCTTTTTCTCCAGCTTTCTTAATGGTTCCAGCTGTATCATAAAGCAGGTATAGAGAACTTGATGAAAGTTCAGTCTCTTGTGCATAAGCAGTTACAGATAAGGGATTCCATGAAGTTTTTTGTTGATTTAAAGTCATTAACTCATCAACATAATCCTGATCCAACTCCAACACTGCTTCATAAGCCTCCCATAACTCTTGTGTCATCAATGCTCCATTAAGATCAACTACATTTTCCATGAATTCCATAAGTAAAATATCATCGGAAGACATTCTTGTGGCATTTATTTCATCTGCCAACTTATCCATCTTCTGAATATTGATAGAATATTGATTGATTGTCTCCTGATAATCGGCAACCACCAGTCCATGATATAGATAGTAGGCCTTCTCTATCAAACGCTCTGAATCGTATAGGTAGCTTTCAAAGATCTCATCCAAATAATCTAAATCTAATGTGATTTCATCAATCACAGGGACTAATTCAGGATACTCAAGGGACATATCCTTCAAAACTTCACTAATTCCCATTATCAAAAATAAACGATCCTGAACATGCCTCGCTTTTGCACAACCGATGACCATTTCTATATATGACTTATCAGCCTGGCTAAAAAAAACCTGGTCCTTATTTCCCATTACCCCTGTCTCTTCAAGAACCAAGTCCATCTCATACAACTCAAGGTCTCTAGCTACAATTTCACTCATAAGACCTTGTGCGAAGTCCTTTTCATCACTAATATCGGACAAATGACTTAAGAGCAAAAAAAGCTCCTGATCAACGGTCTCATAATCCTTCATAATATCTTGAACCAGACTAATAAGCTCCCCACCGATTTCACCCAAGTCATCATAAGCTGCCTTTCTCTCCTTGGTGAAAGCTTCATATGATTTCTCCCTAGCTCTATAAGCAGGATTCACAAGTTTCCCTATGGTCTCGCCAACCTCTTTTCTAAGAGTATCAGCCACTACATCTCGATTAATGTAAACCGCTATACTAGCTGCAATGAGGCTAACTACCAACAAAAATACTAGAAACTTTTTCATATAATCAACCCTTCCATCCTCATACTATTGATGGTCACAGATTAATTATACTCCTTAAACAAAACTCCTTCAATTTGAACTCAATAAGTCAGTAGTATAAATCCGCCTAACCTTGAATATCAAAATTCATAAAAAAGTTCACTGTCTCATTCAAATCTTCTTCATCCTTAAATATATCCATCAACTGCCCCAGTGTAATGCCAAACTCCACATATCCGCTAGGCTGAGCCGTAACAATATGACCATCCACCACCACGTTTTTCTTTACAAAAAGATCCGGATCAAAAGGTGACTCACTAGTCCTGGCCATACTGGTCGTGTACTCTTTATCTGTAAGTACCCCTGCCTTAGCCAGATGAAGAGTCCCTGCACATATAGCCCCAAGCAAAGTCCTGGCTTCATTCCCCTGCCTGATCAGATCATAAAATCCTTCCTCACCATCAAGAACCGAAGGATCTCCTCCAGGAATAATAAAAACATCTTCTTCAAGAAGTTTAACCTCGTCCAGTGTCTTATCGGGAATAACTGTAAGTCCCTCAATACTCTTTACCGGTTCCTTGCTCACGCCCAGAGTCTTAACATCCATACCTGTCTTAAGCAGATACATAGGCATTACCACTTCAAAATTCGCAAATCCATCATATAACATGACATAAGCCGTCATTTCTCTACCTCACAATCTTTATTCATTAATCCAATCCATTACTCTACCAAAGGGTGTCCCAACCGCTTCACATCCAGCAGATCGTTCTCCAACATATACTCTGAAGCCTCTACCAGTTGGCAGGCCCTTATATAATCTTCATAGAGAAAATCAATATCTTCATAAACCTCGCCGGTCACCCGGTTCCAAGCCCGTCCTTCATCAAACACTTCTGTCGATGAAGCTTGAAAAATTATATCATTCTTCACAAAAGAACCTTTTAGCATATAGGTCACTGATGCCACAAACCCCGATCCATCATCCAAAAGATTCTGACCGAAGATTTCATTTCCTGGGTCAAAACCCATCAGATACCCAAGAGTAGGTAGCAAGTCCACCTGACCTCCCACCTTATGGTTGATAGCCTCTTCCTCACTGATTCCCACCAAAGCAGGTGAGTGAATAATAAGAGGCACATTCAACATCTCATCAAAATCATAGTCCTTGCCCAACAAGCCAGACATAAACTTCTTATTCTGGCGGTCTTTACAATTCAAACCATGGTGATCTCCATAAATAGCAATCACACATGAATCATAATAAGGTTTTTCCTTTAAGGTGTCCAAAAACATCCCCAAGGCATCATCAGAATAACGAACGCCGGCTAAATAATTGGCAAAAAGACTCCCATATCTAGCATCCTCTTGGTCTTCAATCACTCCGTACTCCTCAGGCATTTCATAAGGATAATGGCAGGATAGACTCACCATAAAACTATGGATCTTCTCTCCCTCATGATACCTCTCATCCATATCCTCAAGTGCCTGACTATAAAGACTTTTGTCTGAAATCCCAAAGGCGATTTTTTCATTGACATCCAGGTCCTCCATACTAAGAAAATCATCAAATCCCTGGTTTGGATAGGCAGCTTCCCTATTCCAAAACTCACCCATATATCCATGATAAACCACCGACCTATATCCCAATCTCTTCAAAATCCAAGGCAGTCCCTTAAACTCATGATCAAAAAACTGGTCATAAACTCCACCGGACATAACAGGGTACACCGAATTATTGGAAGCAAACTCAGCATCTGATGTATTCCCCCTACCAATGGTCTGATAATAGTTGTCAAAATATAGAGAATTCTCGCCAATAAGCCTATTCAAATTCGGCGTCAGCTCAACACCATTCACAGTTTTACCAATAACAAAGTCCTGTAAAGACTCAACCTGAATAACAATCAAGTGGTTGCCTTCACCAATACCGGCCAATTTCCCATATCGGCCTAAGCCCCCAGAAACGCCATCTTCTTCATCAGTCTCGGGACTAGCCTTATCACCATTAATATTTTCATTAACCCCTTCCACAACTTCCATGGCCTCCCGAACGGTATCCACATAGATAAGATCCTGCCCCGAAACCTGTTCATAAATATCCCTAAGATGATAAGTCACAAACTCACTCTGATTAACTATCTTAAAGGCATCTGCATGAAGGGGATTAACAACCGCCACTAGAACCGTCAGAACCAGAATTAAATTGGCCATCTTAAGTCTCGGTAACCAATAAGGGTCGGACAGACGTCCAAACCGCTGACTCAATTTCTTGTAATACCAGATGGCAAAAGGAATATCAGCAAGCAACAGAATATTAAGGGGCGGCAGACTCACCTTAAGGGTATCAGCATCCACAACCATCATCGCATCCAACTGCATCAACTGCATCATAGACGGTAATTGATTAAAATATGAAAAATACATGGAATCCACAAACATCAACAACGAAATCAAACCATACAAAATACCAAAGACCACCAAAGTCCCTTTTCGGCGACTCAGAGAAAAGCTCAAACCAATCTGTACGATAAAGAGGGCAGTAATCAGAAGCCCAATCATCCTAATACCCGTCATATCCGTAATCCAGTAAAAGAAAAACAGCTTAGCTATTAGTAAACACACCATAGCAAGATCTATTGTCAAAAACCTTTTTTTCCTAATCTCTATCTCTCTCATTTTCTCACCCATTTCATCCAGTTCTATCATCAATAATGTCGGGCCCATTATATCATATAAAGCTTCCATGAAATCATACAACTTTTTAACAATTTAGGTACCCATTATTCAAAAACTCTTCATTCCCCACCATCCATTCTATGCTATAATATTCATAAGCACGCTTTACTATCGGGGATGATATCATGATATTTCTTATTTCCACACTCTTTTTTATAGCCTTTTCCTTATACCTTTTTATAGGTCTTGTTGTGTCGGAAAAACTTAAGAATAAACCTATGAACATTCTCCTGTTTCTTGTCTGCATATCTCTAAGCTTTTGGTCTTTAGGATTTTCATTTAGCATTGGCGCACCCAGACAAGAAGTTGCTCTCTTTTGGAGAAAAATAAGCGCCTTAGGATGGACAAGCCTCTACGCCCTTCTCCTTCATTTTTCCATGTATTTCACTCAAATCATACCTGGCCATATCAAACTAAACAAAATTTCAAAATCACTTATAGGTCTAACCTACCTACCTGCTGCCTACTTGATCTATGCCTATGTATTTTCAGGCAAATACGATGCTCAGGTCTATCTTATGCAAAAAACTCCTTTTGGCTGGCACAACTTTTCCAACTCTCTCACCTTGCCAGACAAGATTTTTTATATTTACTATATTTCTTATATGATAATTATCCTTGCCTTTTTACTCCATTGGCACTTTATATCCAAAGAAAATCCAAAAGTCTCCCGCTCTATTCTTTTATCCAACATTATAATATTTGTTTTAGGTAGTCTTTTTGACATCTTACTAACTTCGGTTTATGCCATTAACTATATAAGAATTGCACCTATTTTGGCATTGGTACCTATTTATATGATCGTAAAATCCATCAGAGAAACCAACTTCCTTAACGCTGCCAATCTCTTTCATGTAAAAAACATCATCGGACCAAAAATTTCATCAACCATCTATTTATTCATATCTATTTCCATGTTATCCGGTTCGATTTTCAATTATATACTCGTAGATTCTTTTACTTTTATCAAGGTAGAAACTTCTTTGATTCTACTGGCCTTTTCATTGTTCCTCATCCTCATCCGTCAATCAAGAATAAAACCTTACATGAAAGACTTTATTCTGATTTTTTTCCTATTCCAAATGATTGTAGCCGCATCCGTCTATATGCTTCCCACTGGCGGCTTAACAACCTGGTCCGGAGCCATATTGGTAATATTTATTTTCGCCTTTTTTAACAATAATAAAACCATCATATTTCTAACTATAGCCCTGGGTGTTTCCCAGATTCTAACCTGGTCTTACGCCCCCAATGTTGATGTTAATATTTCCGGCTGGGACTACGCCCTTAGACTAGCCATGTTTGCACTAATGGTCGTCTTTACTACTTTCATCAACAGGCAATACTTGGAAAGAATCAAGGAAAATGAACTCCAGATTGCAACCCAACACCACATGGCCTATTATGATGCTCTGACTGGGCTTCCTAACCGAACCTATTTCACCGAAAACTTAGCCTCCACCATTGAAAGCGCCACATCATCGCCAAGAGAAATTGCTATTCTCTTCCTGGATTTGGACTCTTTCAAAGTCATCAACGATACTAAAGGCCACGATGTCGGCGACCAGATTCTCAAAATCGTCAGCAGGCGTTTACAGTCTTTCATCAAAAGAGACTCCTTCATCGCCCGTTTTGGAGGCGACGAGTTCCTCATCATCTACGACAATTTAACAAACAAGCAAAACCTGACAGAATTTTGCGAAAATCTCCTGGATCTCTTCAGCAAACCAATTATTTATGAGGCCTATGAATATGCGATTTCAGCCAGTATCGGCATCTCTCTTTTCCCTGAAGACGGCACTTCAGAAAGCGCCTTAATCAGCCGGGCTGATCTTGCCATGTATTCTGCCAAAGAAAGCGGCAAGAACACCTATGCCTACTGCACAAAAGAAATGAAAGAAAAAACCGAACAGGAAATCCTTATTACCGATCAATTAAGAAATGCCATTGCCAACAATGAACTCTATCTCCTTTACCAACCTCAAGTAGACCTTGAAACCCAGATGATTCATTCTTGCGAAGCCCTCCTTCGTTGGAACTCACCAACCCTTGGCCCACAATCACCAGGTGTCTTTATTCCACTTGCAGAAAAGTCCAACATCATCGACCAGCTAGGCGATTGGGTACTGGAAGAAGCCCTAAGACAAAACCACATCTGGCACAACCTGGGCTTCACCAACATGAAAGTCTCAGTCAACGTCAGCGTAGCCCAACTCTACAACCCTGGCTTTCTGGATTTTGTCAAATCCCTTCTTGAAAAATACCATATCGCTGCAAACTACTTGGAGCTGGAACTCACAGAAAACATCTTCATCGATGACCATGCCCAAATCAATGAAACCCTTATTCAGTTAAACAACTTAGGTGTATCCATTGCCATTGATGATTTCGGTACCGGCTTCTCATCTCTCGGTCGAATCAGAGACCTGTCCGTCGATATCCTCAAACTGGACATAAGCTTCACCCGTAACCTGACCAAACACGAAAGAGACCGTAACCTCTCCCTCGCTATCCTCGATATGGCCAAAGCCCTTGACCTAAAAGTCATTGCCGAAGGCGTAGAAACCAAAGACCAACTCGACATCCTCTCCTCCTACGGCTGCCGCTACATCCAAGGCTACTACTTCTTCAAACCCATGACCCCCGCCGAACTCACCCACTATTTTTAACTTTCTTACACTATCCAACCAAGCTCCGGGAGTGCTTTACTCCGCTAAAGCAATTGATTTCTTAACAAAATACTCATCTTCCATCACCTTGACCATCACTTCTGCCACATTTGCCCTGGAAACAGCCTTTTTCCTTTTAGGAAGTCCTTCTTCTGCGATCTCATAATCACCTGTAGGCTCACCATTCTTCAACTGCATAGGACGAATTATCGTATAGTCAAATCCCTCTTGCTTATACAAGTCAGCAGCACCTCTATGATCATCAATCACATTTCCCAACAACATCCGAATAAACCATTTAAAAGGACCCTTAAACTCGTCCTCAATACCAGCTGTTGCCATATAAACCACCCGCTTCACTCCAACAATCTTCATGGCACCTGTAATACTTTGGGCCATTCTAGTTAGCTGATCCGAAGCTTTTGTCGTACTAGACCCTAAACAAGACATAACAACATCATGTCCAGTCATAACCCGTCCAATCCCCTCACTATCAAAAATATCCCCTACAATCAAATCAAGTCGTTCGTGAGATATAGCCATCCTATCAGGATTCCGTACATAAGCCGTAACATCATACCCCTTATCGAGTAACAACTTGGTCAAAATACTCCCCGTTGCGCCTGTTGCTCCAAAAATCAAAACTTTCATACTAACCTCCTTATCGTATCAGCCATCAACTCTGTTAATCACACTTCTCCATTGTCGCAATGTATACTTACTCCCTTAAAGTGGCCTTTATCTTCAAAGGCTCCTCAAGCAATGTCAATCCCTCAAGTACATCTTTTACCACAATATCGGCAGCAGCTAGAGCCTTCATAGAGCACCCCTCTCCTCCAATAACTCCTATAGAAAGTCGGCTCTCTTCAAGCATTTTAGCATCATTACTTCCATTTCCCATACACATGGTCCTCATAGCTCCAAGACTTTTCACAAAATCAGATTTTTCCTGGGTTCCATTTCCACTAGTCAATATATGAACATCAATTCCGGTGTTCTCAAATTCCTTTTTGACACTACCATAAGTATCTGCCGTCAAAATATAAACCTTAACCCTCGTCCTTAACACTTGAAGCTTTTCCATAACTCCACGAACAACTTTACCATCACAAGCAATCGTACCATTATAATCAAGAACAAGATTCTCTATTTCCAGCGTATCATAACCTGGTATTTCGATTTTAATCATATTAACCTCCGGGAAACATTTAACATCATACTCCACAAATAAGTAAATTTTAACAAAAAAACGGCCACAGGACCGTTATTAAACCAATATATATGTATCAATTAATTCTTTTGATTCCTCAATATCCTAATCTCATCAAGAGACAAACCACTAACCTTACTCAGTTCATCATCATCTATTCTTCCTATCAACTTCAACACCATTTCAGTAACTGCTTCTTCTTTCCCTTCTTCTCTTCCTTCTTCTCTTCCCTGGTCATAATTCATCTTCATCCGGGCATCATAATCCATCCTGGCCTTCTCTATCTGATCAATCCGAAACCTTTCCACGTCGTCTGCACTGACGTATTTTAGCTTCTCAACAGCCTTTTCAATATCCTTATTATCCTTAGCAAGCATATCTATCACTTCCTCATTTTCAGTTGCCAACAATAATGACCATGCGTCTTTTTCATTATAACACTCTCTTGGGACCTTTGGTAGTTCAATGAACTCTTCCTACAACCCATCCCGATAAATCTCATTTATCCTCGCCTGAGCCTGCTCTGACCGATGCTTATCCACAATCCGGTCCCGATCACTGATAATTGCAAACATCTCATCCACAACCTCTTCCAAACTAGGCTGGGAATACCTGTACAGATACCCTGCCATCCTCTCAGCAGTAAAATCCGTATTCATATACTTATATGCAACTTCCTTACAAAACTCATCAGGAAAGCCCTTTTCAAACAACAACTTATATACCGTAAAACTTTTTTCAGACGCCATCATCTACCTCACAAACTAATCGATCATAAAAAAGATAAACCCTAAGTCTACTCCATCTTCCCAGACTCGAACTTCCCAGACAGGAGATTTTCAAGAATAATCTCCTCACTCCAGGAATCATCAGGAAAAATATTTGAATAACATCCTGTCGTCGAGACATGATGACTATCCGAATTGGTTACAACAGGAAGGCCAAGCTCCTTGGCAAGAGCCAACCGTTTCTCATATTTATAGGAACCAATATTACTGGAAAGAACTTCCACAGCATCCGGTTTATATTCATAGATTCCAGGTTCAACCTTGTCTGAATACCGGTAAGGATGAGCCAGAATGATAGCCCCACCACGAGCCTTTACAAACTTCCACAAATCTTTATACGTCCAGTTTTCACCTTCAATGGCCTTATCATGAACCCCAAGCACCACAAAATCATCCCAACTGGATCCACGAACCGTAACTTCAATCCCCTGAAAAATCTGGAAAGGGGCATATTTCTTATTTAGTGCATCAATCTTCTCCTGAGGAAAAAGACGCATATGCTCCGTTATAAACATAGCATCAATCCCACGGCCAATAGCTGATTGAACCTGTTCTTCAGGTGTTGAGCTTGCACAGCCAGATAATAAACTTGTGTGAACGTGAAAATCTATATATAGCATATAATCCCGAAATCTCCTTAATCGTCCAAAATCTTACTGTCTCTTGCTCTGTTATTATATAATATTAAGCCAGTACATGTAAAATCCTTTAATACCCTGGCCGATTTTTAACTTCTGACCGATTCGGCCAGAAGTACAATTCAAGTTATTATCTGAATATTGAGAATATTCAGATAACTACAGAATTTATTACCAGCATAAAATAACCAATAACATGGTCATCTTCCCATTTCCTTCATCCTAACAATAGGCATAAGAACCCTAACATCCTCATCCATCTCCTCATTCTTCCAATATACAACCATATGCACCTTGGCATCCTGAAGCACATACCCCTTATCACGATAATGATTCAATTGATTTCGAAAACTTTTGGAAAAGGCCAACACCTGCTTGCCAAACTGATTATTGCACCCTCTAAGATCTACTTGAAGCGAATCACCACTTTTAAGATCAGCAACCCTTTCTTTGAACTCATCCTTACTAAACAAACTCAGAAAAATATCCTTATACCCCAACTGGAAGCTAATGTTTGAGTGCGTCTTATACGTATTCTTCACATCTGACAAACTAACACCCTCAATCTTTTTCTGCTTACTATTTAGATAAAGTCCCTTTTCTTCAGCTGCACTTGGTATTCTCATGGATTGAATCTCAGTAAACGTCCTGTGTAAGTCCATATCCCTGTAATGAACCACCAAGGCTCTTTTAGCCCTGGTCATAGCAACATACAAAAGTCGTTTATTTTCATCCCATTGATCTCTGAATTTATCCAACATAATGATGACACTGTCAAACTCCCGCCCCTTTGCTTTGTGCATAGTCGAAACCAGAATAACATCATTTTCAGAATAGATAAAATCCTCGAGTTTGGATTCTCTAAGGAATATCTTAAAATCCGATACGTATTTATGTTCTCCGGCTAAAATCTCAAAATCAGAGAACAATCGCTTACACAATCCAACATGTTCACTGGCAGCATATTTTTTCAAAGTCTTATACTTGGCATTCCCCCATCGTTCAAAGTCAATGGTTGGTTGATCGTCATCCAGGGCCAAGCAATCTACAAAAAATCTTATTTCATCAAGGTTCTTAAGCTTTACCTCCTCTGAGGTCTGAATCAACTTAGCAGGAATCTGCAAATCGGTCAGCCTTCCAGCAACCTGTAAGGCCTCTTCATTGGTTGCAGTCAAAATACAAACTGATCCACTAGCCCCTTTAGAGGTCAAGCCTTCAATCACACCATCCAACATATTATCATGATAATATCGAATCAATTCAATTGCACCATCAGACTGGGACTTGGCCATAATTGGCGTCGTCTTCATTCTTTCACTAATCCCTTTTACATATTGATTGCAAAACTCTACCAAATTTGACTCACTTCGGTAGTTATCCACTAGCTCATATAACTTTGCACCATCAGCCATGGCAATTTTCTTCATATACTCTGATTTTGCATCTCTAAACTCATATATATTTTGATCATCATCACCAACAGCAATAACCCGCATATTAGGATTCTGCTTTGTCATGGCCCGGACTAACTGAAACTCGTGCTCATCCATATCCTGAGCCTCATCGATAACCATAACTGTCTTTGTAATCCTTGACTGTTCCACTTGGCCCGTTTTTATCAGTTGAGCTGTTTCCATGACTATATTGGTAGATTTTTCAATATCCCCAACTCTTCCAAGGATATCAAAGCAAAAAGAGTGAAAAGTCTTAATATCCACATAGTTAGCTGAGCTTCCAATCAGATGTTTTAACCTCCTCTTAAACTCAGTAGCCGCTGCTCTCGAAAAAGTCACCATCAAAAGCTGCTCATGCTTAACATCCTCCATAAGAAGCAAGGAGGCCAATTTATGTACCAAAATCCGTGTTTTGCCGCTTCCAGGTCCTGCCGCCACCACAATATACTTACTATCCTGGTCATTAACAATTTCCAGCTGAGCTGTAGACAGTTCTCCAAAAAGTTGTCTGAATTTTGCCGGTGTTATATTTTTACCTATTTCCTTCCCCTTGGAACCCTTAAAATACTTGGCTAGAAAGGTCTGATAATTCAAGGTAAAATAATCATCCACAAATTGTAAGGCAGCTTCATAATTCTCAAGCATTTTAGTCGCATATTCTCCGACGATATGAATCTGCTGAGCCTTTTGCTCATAATATGTCTGCAACTGCTTATAATCCTCAATTTTATATTGAATCATATTGTTCTCTTCAAGTCTTTCAATATTGAGAGCATTATAGATAACCAGGAAACCACCTTCAATCTTCAAGGCCTCAATCCGGCTAAGATAGAACAAGGTATCTTCAATGTCCTTCTGACTGACTTTCGCGTCAAACATGCGAAACTCACTCATGTATTCATCCCTAAGTTCAAGAACAGAAAACTCCACCACACCTTCATCTTGTGGATCCTCTTCGCTCTTATCATATAAATACCTTAAAACAAAATCTCCTATAGTCACCCTCTTCTCATAAGCCCTAAGAATACTATCCCTATCCTTAAGGAAATGTATTCTAAAGTGATTTTTCGACTGTCTGGAACTCTCTTTCTTAATCACATGTTGAATGCCAAGAAAATTTAAGATTGTAATGATCTTCTCAGGAGATACTCGTTTTAAGTCTCTCTTCTCTGCTTCCTCATTTAACTCTTTAATATTGACAATGCCGTCCTCATCAATAACTTCATATAAAAAAGCTTCCAGTTCCCGGTGCCATTTAAAAAGATTTAACGCCTTCTGTTTGGTCATGTCTTCCTTCAGATATGCAGCCAGGTCCTTCTTGTCAGCTAGTATTTTTTCTTCCTTTAACAGGCCAACAATATGTACGACATCAGCTCTTTTTATCCCCAATTGGTCACTGATGTATTCAATACGCATTTCTCCAACATCATCAGAATTCTTTCTGCTTCTTGCTGCAATAAGTTTGGACACAATACGAATAGCCAACTCAGCTTCGGCTTCTTCAAAGCGATGGGACCCCCTGATCCTTTCAGCGGCCTCTCGTACACTCTCCGACAATATACTGTCTGCATATACTCTTGGACTGTTCTGCCCTCTTTTTAAATATCCAGCCTGCTCCAGGGCTGAAATTGCAGTCTTAACCCTGGTTTCGATATCGTACACACTATCGTCCCATCCAGCTTTTCTTGCAATCTCAAGAGCTGACTTGGAAACTTTTTTTCTAAACCGGGTAATCTCTTTGATCGCCCTCCACACATTACCAATCTCAGAAATATTTAGTTTAGTTTGGTTCAACAAGGTAAAATGCCCATTCAAATCTTCATCATTATAGAGAACAAAACACTCAGCATTAATATTCTGGTCTCGTCCCGCTCTACCCGCCTCCTGAACATAATTCTCCAATGAATTGGATATCTGATAATGAACAACCAAACCTACATCTGCTTTATCTACTCCCATGCCAAAAGCTGAGGTAGCAACCATGATATCAACTTCACCCATGGTGAATTGATCTTGGTTAAAAGACTTTTCCTTTTTATCCATTTTTCCATGATAGGCTTTGGCCCGGTACCCATCACTGGACAAACGCCTAGCTAAATCTTCTGTCTTTTTGGTTGATGATGAATATATAATTGTAGGACAGTCATGAGTAGCGATTAACGTTCTTAATCGATCATACTTATCTTGATTCGAGCATGGAATGACTTTATATCTAAGATTCTTCCTCGCCGCACTTGCCGTATATAGTTCAAGATCCAAATCCAGATTTATCCTAAAATATTCCCTGATATCATCAACAACATTTTGCTTGGCAGTCGCTGTAAAACAAGACACCGGTATCATGTCATTCAATTGCTTCTTTTCATATATGTTCCGTATAAACTCAGCGATATAAAGATAATCCACCCTAAAATCTTGGCCCCATGCAGAAAAACAATGGGCCTCATCAATAACAAACCTTTCAATTTTTCTACCCAGAAGCAATCTTTCCATAGACCTTGATCTCAGTGATTCAGGCGATATATATAGAATTTTTGCAGATCCATCTTCAACTCTCTCAACAGCTTTTGAACGTTCAATTGGATCTAACAAACCATTAATGGTTACAGACTCCGTAATCCCCTTTTTCTCAAGATTATCTACCTGGTCCTTCATCAATGACTGCAGCGGAGATATAACCACGGTTAATCCCCTGGTTGCCCTTCCAGCCATTAAAGCAGGTATCTGAAAAGTAATAGATTTCCCTCCACCTGTTGGAAAAATTGCAAGCAAAGACTTTCCATAAAGTGCAGCCTCAACAGCCCTCTCCTGAAGTGGAACACCATCAAATTTTCTGTAAGCCTGGTAACCAAAAAAATCTTCTAAACCCACAAGCGGATCCAAGGCTTTATCACAATAAGAACAGCCTGTTAAACAAGGATTATTCCTCAGTTTATTCAGCACTGTTTCAACTTCAGGGTATGACACCAGAACCCATCTTGGCGTAATAGAGGATTGGTCATCTGCATGAATAATTGCAATAGCATAAGCCAACTCAACCGGATTTTCATCAATCAATTTAGAAAGGTCTACATTCCCACAAATCAACCCATCCATATTACTGCGTATTCTTTTCTCTGCACTAACACGATCCGTATTTTCACCATCTCTTGTTCCTGATATTCTCGAAATCAAACCTGTCTTCTTCAAAGAATCAAGATATGTAAAGAAAGCCTCAAACTCCCTCTGTTCTTGCAGCAAGAATTTAAGAACATCCTTAAGCCATTCATCTAATTGCTTATAAGCTGTAAGGCAATCAAAAAACAAATCCTTTGCCTTCAAGGAATCATTCAAGGGGTTATTCACTTGCTCAGTATGTAATTTATCATCCTTGACCAAGTGATGATAAGGCTTCTTTGGAAATAGAAGCGGAGAAATGTGCAGTGTATCAATGAGTGGTACATTTACAATAGTAGGATCAAGTCTCTTCAGGTACTGCAGGTCATGAGCAAACACATTATGTCCGCACAAATACGAAGCTCCCCTAATAAACCTAAAGAACTCATGACTGTTTCCTGTATGAAGCTGTCTTCCCTTGTCGCTGGTGGCACCATAGTCCTTAATTTCTTTCGAGTCAAGGGACACTTCTGTGTCAAAGAAAATAATCTCTCCCATATTTTTCCCCTTAATAGTACTTATTTAAGTATAGTACTATTAGAGTATATGAGCAAGTATGAGAGATAAATATTTATGAAACATCACTCCATCCATCTTTATCACATCTAATTTATACGCCAATTATCGTGCACTGTAAATACACCGCACTTACACAAATCTACTCTTTTACCACTCCAAATCCTCAGGCCATTCTTCATCACTATATCTAATATCAGTCACTGAAACCCCATACTCTCTAGCTGCTTCAATGACCTCCCTGGATAACTTCATATAATCATTACTTTGACGGATAATCTTACCAACATGAGTCGCCAATAACTTAATCCTTTTCTCCCGATCACAATCGATGTACTTCATTTCCAACATAGTTAAATATTGGGTTATAAAACCAACATATTGCATGGACTTATAATATCTGCTTTGACCTTCTTTTGACTTTTTTCTGAGCCGCTTATAAGCTGCAAGACCACATGCATCACGAAAAGCCTCCCACATTAATTCTTGATATAGACGAACCATAGCAATATCTCGATAGCGGCACTTATCAAAGTTCTCAACAACTTGTTCTGGCAGTCCGGGAATATCCATTTTTTTCTTATAAGCTTTATCATCTTCATGTACGATAACAAAATCATCCAAAGCCAAGGCTGCAAACATAGCCTCATGCCATATTATACTCACTGAGAATTCCACATTCACATCTGAATGTATTTTTCCATGATATTTTTGAAGTTCACTGGTATAGCCATTGTCGACAAACTCAATTTCACGGTCACCCATTAAGCAATGCCTAAGATCATATAGAACACCTTGTATTCTAAGAAGGACAGCATTATCATGCTCAAGTTCCAAGCCAGAACCAGCAACCCTTCCTATACTTTCGTATAATTCTGCAATATCTTCATTAGTTCCTGTAATAGTAACACCGGTTAAATTCTTAGTGTTTACAATCTTTATCATCTCATTCTCCTAGATTTCTTCTATATTCTTACTTTCAGCTGCCATACGCCTATACCTAAAAAGGTTCTAACAGCATCCCTACTCCACCATATCCCTAAAGCTCACCAGCCTAATACCTCTTTCTTCGGCCAACCGAACTGCTCCATCCGTAAAACCTGATTTCGAAAAAACCATAAGGTATTTATCAGAACCTTTAATCAACTCACTTCTATCCAAGAGCTTGACAAGGATATCACTTGCAACTTTTTCATTTCGCCATTTACATTCTCCAATGATTGCATCATCATTGACTCCATAAGCAAGGATATCAAATTCGACCTCTGTCTTTGTCCGGTGATCTGTACCCCACCATTTCCCAATCTCTGTAAAAATAATCGGAACTCGGTCAGAGCCATTATGAAGGCTTAGATACTCAAGACAAAAATCCTCAAATCTGTGACCCATGAATTTATCAATATCGCTTTTAATCGTATGCTCATACATGATTTCCTGCTTCTCCATTTCAACCAGAGAATATCTCCTGGAAACATAACGAAACCAGAATGCAAAAAAAGGATCCTTCATCCTATAGATAGATTTGCGTGATGTGGGTTTTTGGCCAATCGGAGTAATCTTCTCAACAATCCCCAGTCCAACCAAGGTATTCAGATAATATCCTGCCTCCGTGCCGATAAAAGTTGAAATTTCATTATATTTACTTCTTCCGCTGCTGATTCCTTCAATAATAGAAAAATACAGGGCAGGATCCTTCAATTCCTGCTTAAGGGCAAAAAGGGGTTCATTATGAAGCAGAGTTCCCTTTTCAAGAATTTTTTGTATGATGTTTTCCTTCAAAGTCATTCCCACATCATATTGCTTTAGATAAAGAGGCATTCCTCCAAGAACCGCCCAAGCTCCAAAGCCCTGTAAGTCATCCTTACAACCCAGGAGCTCAAAAGCCTCCTTATACCTTAAAGGTTCAAGTTTAAATGATCCTGTCCTTCTTCCAAACAAGGGACTTTTCTCTCCTAATATTTCATTTTCCATAAAACTGATATAAGACCCACATAGAACCAATTTCAGTTTGGTTTCCACTAATTCATGATCTATGAGATGCTGTAGCATGGACAAAAAAACCTTGTCCTGTACTGCCAAATACTGAATTTCATCGAAAACAAGGATACAAGATTCATCTCTCGCTTCCTGGGCAACATATAAGATTGCCTGACGAAAGTCCTGAAATTCTGAAATATATGGCGAAGGCTTCCACGAAAGAACCAACTCCGAAAATTTCTTAAGCAAGAGCTGACTATTCTGCTGCTCTAGAGCAAAATATATCCCATTCTTATCAAACATCCATTCCCGAATCAAAAAAGTCTTCCCCACTCGTCTTCTACCATAGATGATAATACCTTCATAATTGGGGCTATGATAAAGTTCATTTAACTTATCTAACTCTTTCCTTCTTCCTACAAACATAGAAACCTCCAACTATAATTAAACTAACTTAGTCTAAACTAAGTTAGTTTAATTATAGTTCTCTAGTTTTCTCTTGTCAATAACCATTTTTTCTTCTTCCGACACATTCTACCCTTAGTGATCACCCTCCATACATGCACCGGGAGCTCCGTATTATATATCGATATCGATTATGATAACTCTCTTCTTCATTACAGCACCCTCCATCAACTAAGATAAAGACTACCCCATTTTCCACTCCAAATCCATCACCAATAAGCCCCATAAAATCCGCAAAACCATGTGCATCCCCCTATTCACAAGCCTTCCACCCCATCACAAAAAAGTCTTTTATACACAGGTGTATTTTCCTCCAGACCTAACTTCTCCAATTGTAAGAACTTGAATGTAACGTTTGCTATACATTCAAGTTTTTTTGTGCTGCATTCTATGTACAGGTAACTTTACACAAAAAGGAGGTGCAGATGAAAAACCGTATTGTAGAATTACGACTGGCTACAAGTGTCAATGTTTCCCATTGATCCGGATATGATAAGGCAAATGGTTTACATAGAACAGGAATTTACTTGCTTTTACAACCAACCAATGGTATTATTAGTTGTAAAAGCAAGTAAATTCCAAGTCTGTTTCTATTGAAACCGTGACTTTCAGACAGGTGTGCAGCCTACATATCCCGTCTGATCAGAGTTCAGAATGACTGGAACCGGATTGCCCTGCAGGGAATATCTGAAGAAATCCTCCAAATCGCCAATAACGTCCTGTCACAAATGATGCATCAAATGATACTCTGGGAGAATGATCAATCATGAACAAGAAAAGAATCCTTACAAGTCTAGTCTACATTTTCATCATCGCCGGGTTTCTCATTGGAGGCATGAATGCCGCCTTCAGCAAATCCGATAACCTTGCACTAAAGGAAAACGTCCATCACGTTTATCTTCTCTACGAAAATGTGTTTCGCAGTGTGATTGTCATTTTTTCAAGCCTGTTGACGCTTTCCATTTTGAAGGAAAAGAAAAAATCGTCAGCCATGCGAAAAAAAAATCTGATCTCCCTGTCGATTTTCATGGCTGTCAGTTTTATATTGATACCACTCCTATTGGGCATCAGGGAGCTTTCCATTGCCTTCATGCCTTTTCCCTGGTCTACAATGCCAGTTCAGCTCCTTCATGACGGTGCCTTCTTCTCAACATCCTACAGCCAGCAGATGGTAGATTTGCTGCTGATCATGTATATCCTCTACCAGCTGGTCATTGTCATTGGCACCCTTGCTTTTGGAAGACGGTTTCACTGTTCCATGCTTTGCCCATACTCCGGGTGCCACGCAGAAAGTTTCGACTTGGCACTGCCTTTAGTAGGGAAGAAGCGTCCAAAGCTGTCACCATTCCACAAACAGATGAAAAATATCATCAAGTACGGTCTGTTTGTCCTGAATCTGCTGCTGATTCTTCTAATGGCCCTCTCTCCCCTTATCAAAGTGAATTTTGCCATTCTGAGGCAAGTCGAGATGATTAAATACATGCTGTTTGATATGCTGGCGCTGCAGGTCTTTTACTTTATCTACAATGGTCGCGGTTATTGCTTCTACTGTCCGGCGGGAACCGCTCTTGGTATCCTTTCCAGATTCGCAGGCGGGCAGATCAGAACCGAGTCACCAGAAGCCTGTATAGCCTGCAAAGTCTGCGATAGCAACTGTCCCATGAACATCTCCATTTCAGAGAATATCCGGAAGGGACTTCCGGTTTCCAGTATGGACTGTGTCGGCTGCGGTCACTGCATCGATGCCTGCCCCACTGATATACTGTCCTATGAAACCCTATTGACCCTTCGCCTTAAAAAGGGCGAAGATGATCACTTCGAAGAAGAAGAATAGAAAGGAGAGGCATGATGTTCCCCTTCATGCCAATGCACCCATGGAAAAGATCGTCGTATACTCACGCTCAGGCAACTCCAAACGAATTGCAAAAAAAATTGCCAGGAAGACAGGTTTTCCCCTCATCACTCTGGAAGATGATATGAACTGGAAAGGCTTCTTCGGGTATATGAAGGCAGGTTACTATTCCATAAAGAAAAAGACAGTGGAAACCCACTTAAGTGAGCCACTGTCTTCAGATGATGACATTATTCTGGTCTGTCCCCTTTGGGCAGGCGGTATAGCTACTGCAGCCTATAGTTTACTTCAGTTCCTGGAAAGAAAACACGTGCATCTTGTTGTCTGTTCGATTTCTAGTCCCTTAAAGGACCGTCAGGATTACAAGGCTGTAACGGATATTGCGACCAACCGGAAAAACGAAGATGAAATCATAGATGGGACCTTCAATTCCATCAAAAACAGACAATGAATACGATAAAGCTATCGAGTATAAAGATAATGTGATCAGATTTTTCTTTGACATTTTCCTCTCCATTGCCTCAAGCTCTTCCATTGTTTTAATAACAACATTTCCCTGCCTTATCTGTTCAATGGATTTATCAATGGCTTCAATATTTGATGGACTGTAGAACGGATCAATTGAAACCTCGAATGGAATTCTATGCTCTCTTCAAAGAGTTCACGTTTTAAGGCTTCCTCATTGGTTTCGCCTGGTTCAGCTTTTCCCCCAGGGAACTCATATTTTTCCGAGACATAGGCGTATTTGTACGGTCTTCTTTGCATGCAGAGGTATTTGGTTTTGTTGTTTAGGATTGCTGCTGTTACGGTGTGGTGTGTAGTTCTCTTACATTGTAGTGCCTTTCTTTCTTAAAATAAATCGGGGACTGGTACATCCCCGTCCGGTCGAAGAACCAAAGGATTGTCCTTTGGTTCTTTGATTATGTATTTATCACCTTGAGCATTTTGAATCTGTAAAAAAAACTTTATTCCGCTTCATATAATCTTCCAGCAGATGACATCTATTTATGATACGGTTCACCGTACACTCTTAAAACCAAATACATTTAACTTCTTTACAGGCTTAATCAGCGACCCTTCGATAGAATCACGAAACCTGTTTATGCATTAGTCCTCCTTAATAACATAAACCGTATTAGAGGCCTTCCCTTTTCTAGACAATTGATTCTCTTCGATTAATTTTTTCAGTAATCTTCCTGCCATGGTCTGTGAAATATCAAGCAACATTTCAACATCTTTCCTTTTGATTTTTCCCTGTTCCTTCACCATTCCAATAATCCTCTTTTGATCTGCTGTCAAATACTCTCCCTATACCACTACCATAAGCTTCCACAAGTTCTAATCTATAGAAGACATTGGCAATTTTCTCATTTCTTGTTATGGAAATTCCATATTTAATATCTTCTAGGGAAATCCCTGATACCAATCCCCCAAGACTCACAAACTCAATTCTGTCATCATAGATACTGATCAACGTACTTCCGCTTAATGCGTATTCTCTATGAATGATGGTATTAAGCAATACTTCTCTTAGTGCAACTTCCGGGTAATCTCTCCGATCTTCCCGATATAAGCCTTTTATTTCTGCATGTGTTCTATTGTACATATCAATGTATTGGTAAACCTCATCAAGCTGTTTAAGTATTGATCCGTGAAATTCTCTCCTGTCTCTGAAAATAGCTTTCGTTTCACCTTGGAACACAGCAGCTTTTATAGTATGAACAGCCTGATCAGAAAATAGCATACCCGTATTTGAATACATATTATCACCTGATCTAATCAATCCCATTGACTTCATTTGCGCTTCTTCAAATACAATATTTCTTTTTCTGAATTCATTGGTACAATAATCAAATGTCAGCCCTTGATTTAATGACCTCAAACCTTCATAACTGCCATCATCATCAACACCAACTAAAATAGTCCCACCCTCTGCATTTGCAAACGCTATAATCTCTTTCTTTATATCATCTGTGATTTCTCTTTTTAACTCTAACACACTACTTTCTTCAAACACAGTATTTTACCTCCAAAACCTTTTCACAAATCAGCAATGACTAAATCCGGACCGGCTCTTAACACTACCTCGGACATAAAAAAGCCGCCTCACAGCGGCTTCCAAATCCATTCTATTTCAATTCATCTAGCTCATCCTGACTAATACCAATCAAATCAATAATCTCAGAATCATCTATCTTTCCAATCAAGGCCTTAGCCATATCAAACTTAGCCAACCTAGCACCTTTTTCTATTCCTCGTTCTATTCCCTGCTGTATTCCTTGCTCTAACCCTTCAGCAAGCCCTTCCTCTTTCCCTCTTCGATAATTCTGCCTCATACGGGCAGCGTAATCCATTCTCGCCTTCTCTATCTGATCTATTCTAAATCTCTCTATATCATCTGCAGTCACATATTTAAGCTTCTCAACTGCTTTCTCAATGTCCTTATTATCCTTAGCCAGCATATCTATCACTTCCTCTTTATCCGTTGCAAACAACAACGCCCACGCTACCTTTTCATTATAGCACTTCTCAGGCACCTTTGGTAGTTCTAGGAAGTTAATCTCACATAGGTTTGACAAGGTCACCCCTGTATCACAGTTCATATATCGATATCGATTATGATAACTCTCCTCTTCAAGCAAAATATAATCAAGAATATTTTGTGTAATCGCCCTGGAAAGCTCATCATAGCCCTGGCCACTGCGCATCTGATCTTGAAATAATTTCGCCTCATAATAAAGCGCTCTCATAATCATATCTTTCTCATCCTGGATCTGGACCTCAATCTCCACATGAGTCCCATCTGAAAGCCTTGCTCTAACATCAAATCGACTCAGCTTATCCTCAGCGAAATCCGGTGACAACTCAGTATTTGTATACTCAATTAACTCTGGCTGATCTATATCAATCTCTAAAATCGCCGACAAAAACTTCGCCAGAATATCCCGACTGTCATTCTTACCAAAAACAGCTTTAAACACAATATCATGCTTAACAGGCAAAAGCTCCATACCGTGATAACTTATCTTCTTCATTACAGTACCCTCCATCAACTAAGATAAAGACTACCCCAATTTCCACTCCAAATCCATCACCAATAAGCCCCAGAAAATCCACTAAACCGCGTGCATCCCCCTATTCACAAGCCTTCCACCACATCACTCAACCAAATACCCAAACACATCCTCCCGCACAGCCTCCTCCATAGCAAACCGCACATTCACAATCGGCTTCTGCCGACTCGGATCCCCCTTATCCCCAATCACAGTCTCCACCGCCGTCAAAGTCCGCATCCGCCCCAAATAATAATGAGCAGCCCCCTCATCATCCCCCTTCTTCACAAAAAGATGAATCTCAAGGCCCGAAGCCGCCTGATTCAAAATCGGCTGAATCTCCGCCGAAGACAAACGCCGCTGACTCCTCGTCATCCAAGAAAACTGATGCCGATTCACAAACTGATCCTGATACTGAATCGTATACTGCAACTCCTCATCCTTATGATACGTAACAAAAATCGGACAAGTCCCATGCTTCACCCGGTAACCATTCACCGTCGAACCCTCATCCCGGTCCCATCGAAGCAAGCGGCACACATCCCGCCTGGTATACTTTCTCATAAAGCACAAGATCCGTCCCGAACGTCCTCAACAAACCGAACCCCACCATACTTCTTCCTATCCTTATCCTGGAGAAAGTCATCCATCAAAATCCCAAGACTATGCCTAACCGTCTCCTCCTGATCAACCAAACCATAGTCCTCCTCAAGAATCCCATAAACCTCCTCAAGCAAAACACCAGACGCACCCTTATCCACAATCCCATCCACCAAGAGACCAATAATCAACACCTCATGGGGACGATATCCACCGCCAAACTCCGTCGTCACAAACCGCAGCAAACTCACCTGGTCCTCCGACAAAACCAAGTCAAAATCTCTCTCATACTTAACCAAATACTCATAATAAGTCTTAGTCTTTGCATGAATAATCTGAGGGTCAATCGCACCATGCTCATAGAAATCCATCAAAGTCGGAATCCGCCCCACCACGTTCTTCAAGGCATTATACTCCTTCTTAATCAGATTCAAGGACGAAAACTGAGCCCGATTAATCGACTCATAAATCTTGGTCCTGGTCACCTCATCAAAGTTAATGGTCGAACACCCAGGAATCAGCGAATTCCCCTCCTTGGCAAACCGCCTCAAGGTATCCTTGTTATAAGTCCGGTCCCCAGACAGGGCCATGGGAATCATAAAGTTATTCTTGTAATTCCCAATAAAATCAAGAACCACCACATAATCCTTGTCCTCCGCCTTACGAAGCCCCCGGCCCAACTGCTGTATAAAAATAATCGACGACTCAGTCGGCCGCAGCATGACCACCTGATTCACCCTGGGAATATCAATCCCCTCATTAAAAATATCCACCGTAAAAATATAATCAAGTCCATTCTCCCGCTCCAAAAGCTCCAGCCGATCAATGGCAATCCTTCGACTCTCCTCCGACGAATCCCCCGTCAGCGCAACCGTCTTATATCCCCGCTCATTAAAAAGCTTAGACAAAGTCACCGCCTCATCCTTCCTAGAGCAAAAAACAAGTCCCCTCACCCGATTACCACTATATCCATAGTAATCCAGCTTACTCACAATATGATCAATCCGCCCCTCATCCACCAAGCGGTTAAAGGCACTATGCTCATCCAGGTCCTGGCCATCCACCATAAACTCCCTCACACCAAAATAGTGAAAAGGACACAAAAGATCATACTCCATGGCATCCTGCAAGCGAATCTCATATGCAATATTATAGTCAAACAACTCCACAATATTATATCCATCCATCCGCTCCGGTGTCGCCGACATCCCCAACAAAAACTTAGGGCGAAAATGCCCCAAAAGCTTCTCGTAGGTTGCCGCCCCAGCCCGGTGAACCTCATCAATAACAATATAGTCAAAATAATCCGGTGCAAACCGCTCCAAGTACCGCTCCTTAGACATGGTCTGTATCGTTGCAAAAATATAATCCTCAGGCACCTCACTCAGATGATGGTTCCCGGAAAGCACCGTCATCGAAGGTACCGTCAAGATTTTTTCGCAAATTTAAATCAGCCGTCTAATAGACGCCCACTAGCTTACGATGGATTCCGTGTCCAATAGATCCACCGAGTTGAAGTGTTTCATGTTGAGGTAACATTTTGAGCTCCACTGTGTCCCTGCTACATGTCTTAATCTGGCACATACTAACATTAACGCTGAATTCCCGTCTGGGAATGTTCCGACAACCTTTGTCCTTCGTCGAATCTCTCGATTCAGTCGTTCAATGCTGTTGTTGGTTCTGATTCTATTCCAGTGTTCATAGGGGAAGCTCATATATGTTAAAGTCTCATCAATACCATCTTCGATTTTTTTTGCAGCTTTGTGAAGTTTCATTGCCTTTAGATCATCTGCCACTTGTTTGGCTTTTTCTCTCGCTGCTGCTTTGCTTTCACTAGCATGAATCGCTTTTAGCATCTTAGAGACAAGTTTCATCTTGGATCTGGGTGTGACAGAGAATACGTTGCGATAGAAATGAACCGTACACCGTTGATATTTGGCGTCTGGAAACACCTCAGGTATTGATTCGAGCATTCCAAGACTTTTATCACCTGTAATCAGTTTAACACCAGTCAATCCGCGCTCTTTTAGCCATGACAAGAAGGATTTCCAGCTTTCCTTATCTTCTTTCATACCTTCTGCGGCACCGAGAATTTCGCGATAACCATCTTTGTTGACACCTATAGCAATGAGAATGGCAACATTCTCATATTCACCACCCCAGGAACGTTTCATGAAGATACCGTCAACATATACGTATGGATATTCACCGCCATTCAATGGACGATTACGCCATGTTTCGATATGTTCATAAGCTTTTTTATTTAGATTACTGATAGTACCTGAAGAAACCTTGGTCCCCCAAAGGGCTTCGGTGATATCTTCAACACGTCGAACAGATACACCGGCAAGATACATCTCAATGAGAGCTTCTTCTACAGAGCATTCACGACGACGATATCTTTCAATAATGGCTGTTTCGAATGGGATTCCTTTCAACTTGGGCACCTTCAAAGTCACATCTCAGATGTGGTGGTAAGATTTCGTTTATAGTGGCCGGATCGGTAGCCTTGACGTTCCTGAGTACGTTCATACTTAGACGCATTCAAGAGTTCATCAGCTTCTTGATTTAGGAGATTGTTCAAGGTCTCCTCGACGCTGGTTCTCACAAGATCTTTAATTTCGGTTTTGATTACTTGTTCGTTAAGTTGTATAATATTATCGGACATGGTTCTTAGCCTCCTTTGATAGGTTTTGTGTGGTAACTTAATTCTACCAAACGGCTGGGACTCATGTCCTTTTATTTTATGAATTTGCGAAATCTATTATACGTTATCTCATCGAAACCTCATCCCCAAGAACATGCCGATAAGACTCCATAGCCCTCCTGGCCACATTCTCCCTATGAATGATAAAAAGAAACTTCTTAGGCTTCACCGCCATCACATCAAAAGCAGACAGGTATGTCTTCCCTGTCCCCGTCGCCGATATAAGAATCGCCTTGTCTTTTCCCTGATACCGAAGCTCCTCCAAGGCTTTCAAGGCATCCCGCTGCATACGATTAAGCCGCAGCCCCTTAAAAAGTTTTATTTAGTTTTGTATTACTCTTGTGATTATTAGTCAGTGCATCAGAGATTAGATTAGACGAACCCACTATCCGATTAGAGTCTCCCACCATCAGCAACCAATTTCCTCACAATCGGTACATCAGCCGGAGCCCACTCCAATTCTTCAATTTCCATGATATCACACCACTTGTAGTCGATATGTTCTACCAGCTCAAACTCAATCTCACCAACTGGTATCAGATAGCAGTGCATCGTAATAGAAAAATCCGGATATGTATGATTTACTGTCATATAGTAGTGATCACTTGAAACCTCTATATCAATTTTCATCTCTTCCAAGAGTTCACGCTTTAAGGCCTCTTCATTGGTTTCGCCTAGTTCAGCTTTTCCCCCTGGAAACTCATATTTTTCTGAGACATAAGTGTATTTGGATGGGCCTCTTTGCATGCAGAGGTATTTGGTTTTGTTGGTTAGGATTGCTGCTGTTACGGTGTGGTGTGGCATGGTTAATCTCCAATACTAAAAGTTATCCATATACTATAGTTTACAAAATGTTAATTAGGAAATATTGTACTCTTTATTATTCCATATGTTCGTGTTTCATTCTTTATCAACTAAATCAAATAAATTCAAAAATACTCCCTCTGGCTCGTTTTTCAATGATTTCATTTGAAAAAATAATTTATACATCATTTTCAAATATGCGACTAACGTTGCAAAAAAGGCAGATACAAAAACCGAATCAAGCATTCCAAATTCAACTTTTGATGATGGTTTAACATCAAGACGTGATAAAACATAAAAGCCAAATACACATATTAAAAGTATAATTATTGCCTGTACTAGAATACTTAAAAACCACATTTTGAATTTTTTAATTTTTATATCTTTTGTTAATTCCCATACATGCTTAGTAACTTCAACAGACTCTATTGATTTATCTTCAATTTTAAAAACAAGTAGTATTTTCCTCCAATCAATTCTCTGATCACTTATGAGTCCATAAAGATTCCATAATGAGCCTGATACGACACCTAGAATTCCAAGATGTATTATTATACTACAATCTTGTATATTATATATACTTTTGAGAACAATTCCAAAAACTATAGCAAATACAATATAAAGCCCCGCACCTAAAACATGTATGCCTAGCATTCTTTTTTTAAAGCATGTATCAATTTCATTAAACAGTATATCTTTTTTTATACGCTCCTTTTTCATGATGAAATCTTTTATTATCTTCTCCATTGATTTCAAAACACTTCTAATTGCAATTACTGAATATAATACACATACAATAACAGCAATAATTATTGGAAAAAAAATAATGCCAACAAGATTACTATCTAGTCTTACTATACCAAACTTATTAGAAAAAAATACATAAAGCTCAGCAAGATATAGACTTAATGCTGCTTCAAAAGGTGCCCTAATAATATTTGATTTATTATAGAACCATAAATTATACAAATCACAGTATTTATTGAGCCACTCAAAACGGATATACTCTCTTTTATAGATATTGTTTCTCATATACGCCCTCTCCTTTTCATATATAATGTTAATGCATTTTTAACAGTATCTTTATGTAAAAATTTATAATAGAGCAAACTTTGTAAAAAGCAAACATCATTACACGCACAACGCCAAAACACAACAACACCCTCATTTGTAACCTCTACATTTATCATTGTGTTAACTTCATTTCTTCACTTTGTAATCTTTACGCTTCGAGTATTTCTCTTCTCAAGTCATTACCAACATCAATGTTAATAACTTCAAATTCAAACACTCTAAGAGCATGTGCTTTCCAAGAGTTACCTAACATATATTTCTCGACTTCTTCATCACAAACAGCCATTATCTTCCAATATTTATTACCATGGAATTTCCCAACCATCATTAGTTTAAGAATATTTAGAGCTGGTCACAAATAATATCATATAACTCCAACAAACGTGATTGACATCCATATCCTAACGAACGAATTCCTTGATTTAGACTGATATCACTTACTCTAACTTCAAAGAGATTGTGAAACTCTGTTTTCAATCCAACATAAACTGAATAGTTAAAATAACCAAATTCTGAGAGGTCCTTGAACTGGTCACCAGTTATATCAATAACTGTGCCATCTTCTGTCTCCAACCAAGCATGACTACGAACTGCATGAAAATTTCCACTTGCATATGTTCCCGATATATAATATGTTCTAATTCCAACATCTTGAAGAAATTGAGCTAATAAATCACAAGTATCGCCACAACATCCAAGCGGAAAACTCATAAATGATATATCCTTAATAAAATACCCATTATCTCTAGCTCGTTCTATTGCTCGTCTGAAATTTGCTATCATATCTATCATTATAATAGCCCCCTTATTCATACAAGTACCATTTAACATTAAAATAAGTGACAACCTACTTTATTGTTTCATTAAGTATATAGATTTCATATTCTTTATATTACACAACTTCCTTACAATCTGGATATCCGCCGGAGCCCAATCTAAATCTTCAATTTCTATTATATCACACCACATATAGTCAATATGCTCAACCATCTCATAACGGTTTCACCAACGGGTATCAGATAGCAGAACATAGTTATAGAAAAATCCGGATAATTCAATATTTTTAGTAGATATCTTCCTGTTTTTATAATAAACTATTAATGAGGGAGGTGATAATTATGGTGATGAACATTCCAGTTCAATTTGATGATTTTGTTAAGATAACCTATTTTGATGGACGAACCGAAGTATCGGACATATTCCCTGCTTCTCGAGGATTAGAAGTTTGTTCTTTTAGTAAAATCAGTGGTTACGACTCGAATAATAATAGAATCACTAATTTAGTAGGGTTTGATGGTCATGAACTTTTAAAGGTATGCCCTAAATGCTCAGGTATAAAGCATGTCACTGACTATGGATATTCTGGCCGCTATACGAATCGTAGAAGGGACCAAAGTCAATGTAGCTATTGTCGTTCGCTATATTAATTCAATCTAACCAAAAGGTATAATCATGAAATTATACCTTTTATTCTTTCAAAACTTATTAAGTCAATCTATTGAATGCATTGGATGATTTCTAAGTAAAGTTCTCTCTGTCCTTGTTCTCCTGAAGAGATATTATCTGACGTCAACTCATAGCCTTTTTCTTTTAAGCACTCCTTTATCCTTTTAAATTCATTATTGAAAAAGTCAAATGATAAATCCCGTTGTGTTGCTCCTTTTTGAAACAAATCAGGAAATGATTTAATCAATGCCCCATAGCCAGTAGTTTTAGACAGTATAAACTCATCGCTATTATCCCACTCATATTCGAAATTCGCCTTAACAGCTTTAAAATAATTCATTAAAACTTTTAATATTATATCATCTTGATCATTAATGAAATATTTCCTTAGTACTAATTTTTTGTTTGGTACCAGTTCATTATTATTTTTAATATCAATCATGTCTTGTTTTGGTGTTTTAGATATTAATTTTGATAAATAAGCTACAAAAGTTCCTTGAGATAATGTTTCTGATTTTTTCCCTTTTTTCCCAAGCATTTTCAGTCTATTATAGAATGGAGATTCCTTATCTGAATTCATTATCCTAGCAATTTCATGACATGTCTTAAAAGGACTCCTGTCCTTACTTAACTCAAACAAATCATATATTAATGATTTGTCAACTTTTGTTTGATTACTGTTAATTGTTGAAAATATATATGCTTTTTCTTCTTCGGTAACGTCAAAAACGATTGCAATCATTAGCTCACAATAAAAATCTTCAGCCTTTTGAATTCCAGCTACTCTATGTTGACCATCTAATATCTCTGCAAAACTATTACGATCTGAAAATTCTAGCTCGAAGATTCCATCCAAATCCTTAAAAGGTTTGATACTTATAACATCACTCTCGCGTATTGATAATATAATAGGTGTCGGGAACGTAGCATCTGGGTCTTCACAATATTTTGCTATTTCAACTGTTCTTTTTCTGGAGAGTTCTCTTTGGATCCCCACCTTGCCATCTCTTCTATTTACGTTTGCAATATCAACTAAAACGTCCGAGCTGATTTTGCTAATATAAAACGTTCCAACTGGTTGATTTATTTCCATCAAAAATATTTTATGATTCATACTTTGATATCACCATCCTCATCTTTTATCGCTTCTACTTCTGATGCAGCATTTATCAGATTACTAATATCTTTATTTTCTGAATTAAGATACTCATCATGGTCATATTCTCCAACAATTGTTTTATGTGAGTTCATTCTATCTACACAAAACATGTAAAAAGAATATAACGATACAATAATCCCAATCAATATTTGTAGCCAAATCACACCCTTGTATCGCCCCACCCAAATATACGATAAGAAAAATATTAAAAATAAATTGAAAACTATGGATAGTATTTTGTAACTTATGAATTCAATCTTTTCCTTCGACTTTGATTTAACTAATATATAAAGCAAAGTTTCTGCAATAAATGGTGCACATATTGAAATAAGATAAGTATATACAATCCCTTCACTAAACGAGCTCTTTACTGCTTCTAAATCACCCATTAATAAACCTGCCCATACATTAAGCAATCCAAAAAATATAATGGTAACAAGCCAGGAAATATATAACTTTTCATCTCTTAAAATATAAAAAGGTGCAAAAATTGGAGTTTTTTTCATTTCAAGCCTCGTTTCCTCTCATACTTATATTAACTTTTACCCTTACAATAGCCTACTTTTGAATTTCATCCTAGAAAGCATATTAGGAATAGGGTAAATCAACAATATATAATCTATGTTATTGATTACTCATAATTTCTTACTAGAACCTCATCTACATCCCCACGTTCATTTCCCTTTGAGTTAATTGCTCTTTTAGCTTTTATCACCTCAATTTTATAATTATCATACAGATCACGAATATAACCAGTTGCCGCATTTGATAACATGAACTTAATACCTCTTTCGTCCAGTTTATCACACAACTTTTTTAATCTTTCCTGTTCTTGCTTTCCAAACCCACCCTTATCATACCCTGTAAAATTAGCACTATCGGATACTGGATCGTAAGGAGGATCGAAGTATACAAATGCACCTTTTCTAATACCTTTAACAGCTTCTTCAAAATCTGTATTCCTAAACTCAACATTTGCTTCGTTAAAATACTTATTTACAGCTCTCAGGACTTCTACATTTTCTATATTGGGGTTCTTATATCTTCCAAACGGAGTATTAAATTGCCCTGATGAGTTGACTCGAAAAAGACCATTAAAACATGTCTTATTTAGATAATGAATCCTAGAAGCTCTTTCAATGTCAGATAACTCTGAATAAATTTTATGATCTCTATCCCAAGAACGGACTTCATAAAAATATGCTGCGTCATTTTCATGCCTAGATAAATCAACTATCAAATCTTCAACATTGTCTTTAACAACTTGGTATAAGTTGATCAGCTCACTGTTTACATCATTCACAACTGCTTTGCTAGGTTGAATGTCAAACAACACCGCCCCTCCACCTAAAAATGGTTCATAATATGTTGAAAATTTTTCAGGTATATATTTTCGTATTTCAGGTAAAATCTGTCGTTTTCCACCAACCCATTTAAGAATAGGCGCTACTGAATTGTTATATTTCATTTTAAGTTCTCCAATTTCAAATAATAACTGCTCACTATAAAACACATTTGTTCTATAATTATGCATACTTATTATACAACAGATGTCAAATTATATAAATGACACCTGTTATATCTGTCTTTCTAATTCCAAAACAATAATTATCATTGATTTCCGCAATTTGTAATAGATAAATCAACTAATCCACTTAAACCAACTTATTATCGAGCTCGCTCTTCTTGTAGCTGTGTTCATATTTAAATTGGTATTATGAAAAATTGCATTTGCTATACATTCTTTCAATTCTATAGTATTAGCTTTATCTATATAAATTTCATGTAGTTGCGAAAGGAGTTTATGACTTAAAATGACATCACAAAAACCTTTTCTAGTCACTGAGCTTTCTTTTTTTCTAAGAGTATATCCAATTTCTGTCAAATAGTATTTAATACTAACTTTCTCAACAACACCAATATATCTTAGCGCATCCAGGTAATAAGCCCCCTCTCTTTCAACTAAATCGAACATTTCCATGACCTCAAACTTACTGAGCCCTGTTTCTGGAATTAGTAAAAATGTAGCATAAATTTTTCCTAAATCATTTGCTTGTGGAAAAGGGATATCTTTCATTAACTTACTCCTTTATTAATTGCTTATCCAAATCTTCTTTATTAATATCAAATGAGTTTGTGAGCAAAAGTTTATAGTACTTCTTTATAACAGCTTCACGATTATAACCAACCACTTCATTCTTCTCATTGAACTCAATCCCTAACTTTTCAAGTAATATCGGGAATCCACCATTAGCGAAATTGGCAAAAATATCATATTTAGAATCTTTCTTTAGTATCGATTGTTCTTTTTTATACTTGTATGCGATAATATCAATGATATCATAGTCATTCTCAGTAAAAAATTGCATTAAAATACCTTCTGCTGTCTTATCTATTGGAACATAACAATCATTCTTCACTCCAATAATGGCAGAAATCATGATAATATCCCTATATGAGCCAAATAATCCAATTTTTTGAAGAGCTTGCATTTTCTCATGGTACTGGAGGTTTCTTTTCACTCTATATTTGTTGTTTACATAAACTGACATATTAAAACTCCTTATATAACGATGAATTGTTTTCTTCACTTTTTTTTGAGAGTATGTATTTACTCTTAATATATGGTTCAATTTGTGCTTTAACGTTTGTATAACTCTCTCTTGATAACATCATAATTACTTGTTCCGAAAAATTATGTAATTCCTTTGAAGAGTTGATTAAATTCTTCTCAAAAATATCACCAAAAGGAGCATCAATTAACAAAGGATATTTTTTGGTAACACCAATCACGTTTTCAGTTTTTTCATTGTTTGAATAATCTAGGATTGCCTTTACAAAGGACAACGTATTCATTTTGCTCTGTCCTGTAGAATTCGAATCACTTGACATAAGTATAGCATTTTCCATCAAAACTTCTTCAGATGTCCCATTATCAATTTGATTTTGATATTCACCTGATTCTTTCCATTCATTGATTAGTGTATCAACGTTATTTTTTAAATAAACAATTATTTGGTATTGTTTTTGAGGATCATATTTTACGATATAGATCCGACGACCCAAATCATAGTCTTCAGACATGTTTTGATATGCACTTCTTATATTTTCGTTAATCTTATCTAAAGCATTTGACTTATTAATGTCTTTTATCATATCGAACGCTTTAATTGATTTTTCTATATATGTAATATATTTTTGTAATTGTTTTATCTCTTCGTTATGTTCCCCTAATGAGGCCAACCTTTTTTTCTTATCAATCAATGCCTTCTCTGTATCTAAAGATAATTCAGATTTTACTCTTATATCAGTTTCGTAATTTAGTTGGTCCTTAATGAGCTGTTGATTTTCATTCTCTAATGAAGTTGCCTCCTCCAAATCAACTTCAAGGATCTGTGCTGATAAGGATGCTAACTCACCATCATTGCTAATTTTTTCACGCTCTTTTTTTCTTATTAACTTGAATTCTTTATCTAATGTTTTCTTCAATGTTCCTTGTTGGATTTTTAACTGACGAATGATTTCTGCAATTGTACTGTTCATATTATCGGGTGGTAAAGTAGCTATTAATTTATCTAACTTTTCAACTACAACTTTTGACATCACATTGCCACAAATACACTCATCTCTTTTGATAATACTTTTCACAGCCTCCACAGTTAATCCAACTGGAACATCATACAATTCAAGTAATTCCAAAACTTCATCTAGTAATTCAACCATAATTAGTTGGTACCCATCTTTTAATGAATCAGAGAAATCTTTGTATAATAGATCAATCTCATCCCCTAAATCTTTTGACTTTACTTTTTTTTCATCTCGCTCTCTTTCAAGTTTGCTAGTCTCTTGAAATGTTTTAAGTTTCTCACTAATCGATAGTTGCTCTTCTTCGTTGCTTACAAGCAGTTCTCTCAATTCTTGAACTTCGTCTCTTAATTTCCTTAACTCATTTTCATCAGAATCAATATCATTTGACAAATCATCATAATCTTGATCACCCTTTTTTCGCGCAATTTTCCTTTGCTCTTTCCTATATCCCTTTAGCAGTTCTTCATTAACATTAATACACCTTTCAATAAGTTCAACATTTGTAATATCGTTTATCAATCCCTTTATGGTCATTTTAGACTCTTCATCTAATGAACTTAATTTCTTCATCCTTTCTCCGTCAAAAACTAACCCAGACAAAACAGGTTTAGGAATTATTGAATTTAGTATTTTTCGAACTTTATTTGTATCTCTAATCGGCAAGGATAATCCACCAAACTCTTCAATTTCTGAAACGGTTTGGTAAGTATCTACCACAACTTTCTTATCTGTTTTTCTAAAATCAGCTCTTTTGTTTATTACATATTCCACATTATTGTGCTCTAATCGCATCTCTACTTCACAACTTTTAATTGTTCCTACTTTTGATTTTTCCAATTGTTTGTATAAATCAGAATTCAGTGCGTAAGGTGTATCTTCTTTACCTCTTAAATTATTAAAATCAAAATCATACAGCACCCACCAAAAAGCATATAAAGTTTCTGTTTTGCCGCCACCATTCGGCCCAATTATGAGCGTTATATTTTGTTTATCATCTTCATTAAACTCCATTTTCTCGTCTAGAAAACACCTATAATTGTTGAATTTAATTGACTTAAATTTCATCTTCAAAAACCCCCCTTAACAAAGAGTTGATCTCTGATTCAGGTATGTTTCTATTATCCTGAATAGAACTTTTAACCAACTCTATACTCTTATAAAAAATTTCTCTTTCTTCTTCATCAAATTCTAAAACATCCAAAATCTCTTCAATATTCATCGCTTTCTTCATCTTCACCCTCCATTTCATAAACACTTTCAAAGAAATCTACTTCCTTTTGATTTTTTTCTTTATTTAAAGCTAACCTATTATATTCTTTGACTCTACTCAATTCACAATTCAGTATTCCACGTACTCCTAAACCCTCAAAAACCCCTTCTGGTGGTAATATCACAAAATCAAAGATATATGCAATTTCTTTACCCGTTTCTTTGCATTGCCTCAAAACTCTCCCTCTTCTTTGTATCGTTTGTTTCAATGAACCGTCGCTGGCCATGATATAAATTTTATCTAGCATCGGAACATCTACTCCTTGGTCAAAGCATTTAATTGCAACAAGTGTATCATAATATTTATTCTCAAATTCACGCAATACCTCAGTTCTATTTTCTGTTCTACTAGTAAACTGTGATACTCTTAAACATCCAATATTAGCTAATAAGCCTGTAACCTCGTCAATTAATCTAATATCAAGGACTTCATTTTTACCCTGCCCACAATATACAACAGAGTTTGTAAAGTCATGTTTATTTTCAATCAGCATTTTCTTCAATAGCTCCACCTTCTGATGAGATTTCTTTAATATAAGACTTCTATTGTTCCGTACTTCATTAATCTCACTTTCATCTCTGACTTTTTTATTCATTAGTACTACTAACCTTTTTGTAAGCTTACCATACTTTTCGAAATCATCCCTATCAAGATGAACAAATAAAGGAAAATACTTATAATTTGCCAAGTATCCTTTATCGATTGCTTCTTCAATTGAATACATAAAAGTTTCCGTTTTACTGTTTAGAAAATATTTGAGAATTGCCTCTGTTTCATTTTCGTTATACCTCTCAGGAGTTGCACTTAAGCCAAGTTTATATCTATAATCTTTGGGCAAAAGACTTATCTGCTTAGCACTCAATTCATGAGCTTCATCACATATTAACATCTTTTCAAAATCACAATTTTTAAGCTCTGAATGTAATTTATCAAAATAAGTATCATACGTTGAAACAATTATTTCATCCATATCATTTGCCATATAATCTAAAATAACATCATCTAACCTCTCAGTCCAATCAATATTTGATACAACACCTCCAAAAAGAGAACATTCAAGCCCTTCCTCTATTAATGCCTTTTCCCATTGGACTTGCAAGTCTTTTTGAGGGACAATTATTACAACCATTTTCTTTTTCTCAAGCTCAGACAACTTCTTGATTGTCTTTACGGCAGTGTATGTCTTTCCAGTTCCAGTAGCCATTTCATAAAAATGACAATATCTGTTATTAATAAATTGATCTATAGCCTCTTTTTGGTAAGGGTATAAGCTCTTTTTGTCATCTTTTTTATTATCTAAATTATTTCTTATAGAGACATCGATATTTTCGCTTTTTTTATATTTTTTCAGTATTTTTTTTGATAATGCTTCTGGAAAAGAATACACCTTTATGTCTTCTTCATTCCCCTCCCATAATGAGCAAAAATAATCATACTGCTCTTGTACTTCCAGGATATCTTCTTTCCATGACGCCAATGTCACTGCACTTTCTATATTTCTATTATATCCGTTAAAGGTTTCATTTGTTGAGCCAATAAAACAAACCATATTATTTTCATTATCTTGAAAGAATCCAATTTTTTCATGATATATACCATTAGATTCTAAATATGCAATTTTAATTTCCAACCTACTTGCTGCTATTAAATTCGTGATCAAGTCCAAACTAAGTTGAACATTCTCATCATTTATAACTTTATCAATTTCAGCTTCAATTATTTTATTAATTTGTTCTTCCTTAAGCACTTCTCCTTTTTTTATAATATCTTTTTCAGTTGTTCCCAATTCAACTGAGGTCACGATTTTTATATTTCCTCCATTCTTAATATAAGGTATGAGCCCATCTGCAATTGATGCCAAACCTCCTAAAGAAAAATACCCAGTACCTCTCAAATATAGCTTGCTATCTTTTAGTAATGGAATAATAAGCTCTTTATCTATATCATTATATTTATTTCTGTATACTTTTCTAATTTTTATGTCTTGAAAACTCATTCTTTACCTCCATTTACTACTCATAAAATAGTAGAGTAATTCTCCACTTTCCTCCAAAATCCAACCAAGTACCGGGAGTCAACCCTTCAACTTCTTCAAATACTCATTCTTCAAAGTATTCTTACTCTCCAAAGACTCAATCTTCCTATTTAGACTCTCAATATAATCTCGAGTCACCTGAACGCCACCTCTTACAGTCACATCCTCATGACGACTCATATCTTCTAACCATTGATTCACAGAGTTCTCTCGAAGTGAATCATAAGTCTTGTCTTCTTTTCCAAACATCTCCTGGTCCTTCCTAGATCACAATCCCATTACAATGATCAACTTCATGCTGAATAATCTGGGCAATCCAACCTCTATACTTATTCTTCTTTGCCACAAAGTTCTGATCCAGATACTCCACTTCAATCTCTTCATACCTGGTCGTTTTTCTTACACCAACTAATGAGAGACACCCCTCTTCAGTTTCATAAGCTCCAGATTTCTTAGTAATCACCGGATTGATCATGGCCACATTAATCATACCCATATTGATGGCAATGATTCTCTTTTTGACACCAATCATATTGGCTGCCAAACCAACGCATCCCTTTTCATTAGCCTTCAATGTATCTAGTATATCAACGACCACTTGCCCATCACCTTCCGACGCCATCTCCGACTTCTGATTCAAAAAAAATACATCCTTAACTATCGGTTTAACCATACCAATATCCACCACTTTCCTACAATATCCACCCAAGTACCGGGAGTACTTTATCTTCTTAAAGTCCACAAAATGTGGACTCTTTTCAACTTTCAATTTGCTATAATAAACTAAGCACCTAAACATGCATTTCCAAAAAGGAGAGTCATACCCCTCTTTAATTGACGTACGTATTTTAGTACGCTATAATCACTATAGGAGGTGCTCATATGACAACACTTAGTATTTCTAACTTACGTAAAGATATCTACAACATCATCAATCGGACCATTGAATTCAATGAACCCGTTCAGATCAACACCAAGGAAGGCAACGCCATTATCATTAGTGAAGAAGACTACAATGCCCTCATCGAAACCCTGCATCTCACATCTATTCCTGAAATGAGAGATTCCTTATTAGAAGCAGCCAATGCACCTGATAGCGACTTTACAGATTCAGACGAGGTCAAGTGGTAATGTACACAGTCCTCCTATCCAAAAAAGCCCTTAAGGATCTTGCAAAGCTTAAGTCAGCCGGCCTTTCATCTAAAGTCCACAAACTGGTTGAACTGATCAAGCAAGATTCCTTCACCACACCACCCTCATACGAGAAACTAGTCGGTGACCTAACAGGTATGTACTCAAGACGAATCAACATCCAACACCGTCTCATCTACACCCTCAATACTCAAACCCAAACCATCAAAATCCTACGCATGTGGTCCCACTATCAATAACAACAATATCCACCACTTTCCTACAACATAATACCAAGTACCGGGAGTGCAAGAACTTCCCCCACCATCTTACACCACATATCTTTCTGACCAATCTTTATCTCATACTCCTGATTCTTTTGGAGTATCTCATCCTTACTGTACCAATCCCTATAATAACCACATTCTATTTCAGTTTCAGTAAGTTCCAAACCAAGATTTTCATCTTTTACACCACATCTGAACAGACGGCAATCCGATTCATAATGGTAACCTTCTTCAAATCGATCAGGCCTACAAGTAACCACCCTACCAATATAAATCGGTTCAGAATCGCATATATAACCTGTCTCTTCTCTTAACTCTCTAATGCCAGCTTCCTCAAGGGTCTCCCCTTCTTCTACACCACCACCGGGAAACAGTAAGTCTCCGTCTTTAGTTCCTATCATCAGATACTTCCCTGATTTCTCAACAACCATCCGAACCGATAGCCGACTAATCACTCTTTGTCTGTCTTCGACTTTATCTCCAATAAAAAGGTCCAATTTACACATCTCATTTATCCCCTGTAAGCAACTACACAACTATTCTACACTTTCCTACATAATCCAATCAAGTACCGGGAGTCTCGCTTCTCAAAACCCCAACAATACCTAGGGTCCACACATTCTATATGCCAAAAAAGAGCCTAGTACTAGACTAGCTCCTAATAATCCTATTTATTTTACCAAAAATGGAATTTGCCCTCACAAAATTCATCATCTCTTCCCCACTATTAATCATCCTTTTTACTAATTACTCACCTCTAACTATTTTACCCCTAATCCCCATCCAAAGCAACAAAACTGAAAAACGTTCATATATTGTTAATTTTTTACAATATCCAATCAAAGGCCGGGAGTGTTAATCCAAGAAAGGAACCACATGACAAACACAACCATCAGACAACCTCTATCACTTCAAGTAGACATGGTATTCAAGGCCGTATTCGGCAGAGATACCCGAGAATCCAAGCTCATACTCATGGATCTCCTCAACACGATTCTAAATCGGTCAGACCATAATGCCATCACATCAGTCACCCACAAAAATCCCATTAACATGAAATCCAACATCGATGATAAGGAAACCATCCTTGATGTCAAAGTTGAAACCAGCGACGGCGAACTTATCGATATCGAAATGCAAGTAGCCTTTGAGCCCCAGTTCCACAAGAGAAGCCTCTACTACTGGTCCAAACTTCACTCTTCACAGCTAAAGTCAGGCCAGCAATATGACCAGCTCAAGAAGAGCATCTGCATAAACATCATGAGTACCACCTGTTTTAAAGACATCACCACTCCCCACATCTCCTTCTACGCCTACAGCCCTGCCATACAGCAAAAACTCTGCGAAGACCTTGAAATTCATTATGTACAGCTTCCCTTAATCAATGATACAATAGAGGTAGATATCATGGACCGTTTCACTGAATGGATGACCTTTATTAAAGACGTCCATGATCAGAAGAAAAAGAATTTGATTAACCGACTCTTAACAAAAGAAGGTGTGTTTAAGATGGCTTATGATGAATATTCAAAAATCAACGATGATGAACTCATGCGTGAACGACTGGAAGCCAGACAGAAGTTTATTTGGGATATGAATACCGCAAGAAGCAACGCTATGAAAGAAGGTAAAGCTGAGGCCCTCCACCAAGTCGCCCTCAACATGCTGTCCAAATCCATGGACCCCTCAACCATATCCGAACTCACCGGTCTGTCCCTTGAAGAAATCAGCAACCTACAATAAACCAACTCAACCACCAGCTAAGCTGGTGGTTTCTATTATCCAACACTTTCCTACACTATCCAATCAAGTACCGGGAGTCTTATTCCAAAGTTGATACCATCGACCTAGAACTTATCGACATCGAAATACAGGTAGCCTTTGAGCCTCAGTTCCACATGAATCTAAGACATCACCACTCCCCACATTTCCTTTCACGCCTACAGCCCTGCCATACAACGAAAACTCTGCGAAGACCTTGAAATTCATTATGTACAGCTTCCCTTAATCAATGATACAATAGAAGTAGATATCATGGATCGTTTCACTGAATGGATGACCTTTATCAAAGACGTCCATGATCAGAAGAAAAAGAAATTGATTAACCGACTCTTAGCAAAAGAAGGTGTGTTTAAGATGGCTTATGATGAATACTCAAAAATCAACGATGATGAACTCATGCGTGAACGACTGGAAGCCAGACAGAAGTTTATTTGGGATATGAATACCGCAAGAAGCAACGCAATAAAAGAAGGCCGTGAAATCGGTCTTGAAGAAGGTAGAGCTGAAGGTAGAGCCGAAGGTAAAGCAGAAGGTAAAGCTGAGGGCATCCTAGAAGGCCAATCCAATGCCCTCCACCAAGTCGCCCTCAACATGCTATCCAAATCCATGGACTCTTCAACCATATCCGAACTCACCGGTCTAACCTTGGAAGAAATCCAAAACCTACAATAAACCAACTTAACCACCAGCCAAGCTGGTGGTTTCTATTATTATCCAACACTTTTCTACACTATCCAATCAAGTACCGGGAGTCTTCCTCACAAGAACACTAATCCAGCCTTCCTCCCCACGACCTTCCCGTACATCACCGGTCATCACACACTCCACAATCTCAAGACCACCACAGGCCCCAATCAATTTCTCCAACTTGTCTCTGGTAAAATTCGTAAAGGTCCGGCCATCCTTCTCATGATTGCCTTCTCTATGCTTAAAAGACATAAAGAAGACTCCATCATCAGCCATCCATTCTACATACCTCTTGATCACTCCAACAAGGTCATCCTCATCAACATGAAGCAAGGAAGAACAAGCCCAAAGCCCCTTAAACCGACTAGGTCCACTAAATCCTCCACCAGCCGAATCACCATCACCAAACAAAACAACCGGATCAAAGTCCTCAAATCTGGCCAAAGCCACCCGGTCACCCAGCTCTTTCCTGGCATAGTCGACCATAGCCCGACTCCCATCATGAGCATATACCTCATAGCCCTGATCCCGAAAATACACACTGTCCCTACCGGACCCACATCCAATATCCAGCACCAAGTCCCCGGCTCCTAGATATTTCTCAAAAATCCCATGAAGGCCACCCATATCTACATGAACAGTATCCTCAATATACCGGTCACCATTAACATTATAATAATCAATCGAATTCCCCATTACAAAACCTCACAATCTACCGCTTTCCACCAAAATCCAATCAAGGGCCGGGAGTTAGTTTTTTCCCAACCAGCCCAAAGCCCGGTCTTTTATCTGAACCAAAACCCGGTTGGCCACTTCTAAATCTTCCTCGCTGATATCGGCTAAGATTACTTCATTCCAGCCTCTAAGGACCTGACCCATTCTTTCCCGATAGCCACGTCCTTGATCACTGAGCTTAATAAGACTGGCTCTGGAATCCTCAGGATCCTTGACCTTATGAACATAGCCCTTGTCTTTGAGGCCCTTAATCGTCCGGGTCATAACCCCCTTATCCAGATGCAGCTCCTGAATAATGGCGTCCTGGCTAATGGAGTCTCCCCCATATAAAACCATTAAAGTCAGACCCTCAGCCAGATTCAGGTCATCCTGTCCAAAGGCAGTCTTTAGGTAAAGCCTGCAATATTTATCTGCTATCCATATATTTTTTCCCAGATCCTCAATAGGCCTAGGTCCACAATGTCTTTCTTCCAATTCATATTCTCCTTTTTGAATCTTTATAAATATTATATCTATTTTTAGTTGCAAAAGCAAGGATTATGATGTATACTACATTTAGTTGCTTTTACAAGTATATCCATCGAAAGGATTTTGGAATATGAATGATAAACGAATTAAACTTATGAGTAAGGCTCCTGTTACGGAAGCCATCCTCAAGCTCTCTTTGCCTGTTGTCATGGGCATGATGGTCCAGGTATTTTATAACCTGGTAGACACCTTTTTTATTGGCCGCCTGGGCGACCCCAACCAACTGGCAGCAGCCAATCTCACCACACCCATTTTCATGATGATGATGGCCATCGCCGGTATCGTCGGTACCGGCGCCGCCTCCTACATATCCAGAAGTCTTGGCAGCAAGGACTATGACACCGCCAACCAGACCCTGTCTCTCAGCATCCTTATCATCGGAGTCCTGGCAGCAATCGTGACCATAGCCGGTATGATCTTCCTGTCACCTCTGGTAAGGAGCCTGGGTGCCAGCCCTGAAGTCTATCCTTATGCAAAAGACTACGGCCTCTACCTCTTCATCGGTTCCATATTTATTATGAGTAACTACGCCATCGGCCAGCTCCTTCGAAGCGAAGGCGCCGCCATGCCCTCCATTACCGGTATGATGATTGGTACTGTCCTTAACATCGTCCTTGATCCCATCTTCATCTTTGTTTTCGGTATGGGCGTCAAAGGTGCAGCCATTGCAACCGTTATCGGTAACGCAGCCGGCGTCCTCTACTACATCTACTACTACAAAACAGGCAAAACCTTGGTCAAGTTTGAGATCTCAGCCATCAAGTTTAAAGCCTCTATTATAAAAGAAATTTTCGGTATCGGTCTTCCTGCCTCCCTCAGCCAGCTCCTTATGAGTGTGGCCATGATCATCAGTAACAACATAGCTGCAGGATACGGCGACGTGGTCGTAGCCGGCATCGGTGTTTCTTTCAAAATAATGACCATCGGAACCTTCGTCTTCATGGGATTTGCTGCAGGTTGCCAACCCCTTACAGGTTTCAACTACGGCGCTGGTAATTACTCCAGAGTCAACGAAATCCTGGTCAAAGGCCTTTTGCTGACTACAGGAATTGGAGCGGTCCTTTCCCTGGCCTTTGGCATCTTCGCCAGACCCCTCATCGGAGTCTTTGCCTCGGATATGCCCCAGGTTATCGATAAAGGCGTCCAAATCCTTAACGCCATGAAGTGGTCTCTTATTGTTCTTGGAGGGCAGATGCTGGCCAACACCACCATCCAGGCCTTCGGCAAGGCAAAGGCAGCCCTCTTCCTCTCCATCCTGCGTCAAGGAGTTTTCTTCATCCCCTCACTCTTTATCCTAAACGCGGCCTGGGGATTTCAAGGCTTCATTTACGCCCAACCAACAGCTGACGTCCTAACCACCTCAGTTGCCATCCTAGTCCTCTACAACATCGTCAAAAACACCGAAAAAACCAACAAAGGCTCTCTCAAACCACAAACCGAAAACTCCTAAAACTCGAAATACACTCAACCTAAAAAGCAAAACCACCGGCCAAACCCGGTGGTTTTCCATTATCCTTCACTTTCTTCCACTTTCTAACCAAGGGCCGGGAGTCACCTATAAAACCAACGATAAACCTCCCGCTGATCATAAGTAATCTCCTCCCCGTCATCACCAGCATATCGAAGGGTCCGAACCTCCCATCCCTTCTGAAAGTCCTTACCCATCTCATGCTCATCAGGAACCAACTCCTTCAAAACCTCAGATTCTATCCTCACCTCAGCCTTATCAGCCTTATGTCCAAGAATCCTGCACCAGAGAAAACGCTCTTCCTCATTAACTCCCATCTCAATAACAATGTCATGGTCCAAACTGTTCTCAAATTTAAGGTCCAATATCCCGTAGGCATAGGTGGCATCAAGACCAAGCCCAACAAACCGGTCTTCACCCCAAAGGTCTGTCCCATGGTTAAATTTCTCATGAATCCTCAGATTAGCCAGCAAGGCAACATTAAAAAGAATAGAACTCACCAAACACAGACCGCCTCCTACCGTAGTCGTGGTCACCCCATGCTTGATGACCGGCCCTGCACCAAACCCACGTTTCACTGTCGCATTTCCCAGCGCCCTTCGAAGGCTAAACATTTGCCCAGGCTTTAACACCGTCCCATGAACCAGCTCAGCCCCAAGGCTTATATTGCCAATCCTGGTATAATTCACTTGGCCCAAAGATTCCACCCAGTTAATATGCAAAATAAAATCCGACAAAACCGTCAACTCTTCACCAGAAAAAGACCCACCGACCTTGTCATTGGAAAACTTAAATAACCAGCCTTTGGAAAAACTCTTCATATCGTCCAGAGCCACCCGAAGAGAGATCAACTTCGCCTTAGAACCCATCAGACCTCACCTCCAAAATATACCTGCAACCGATCAATCCCCTCTTCATACCGAAGAGAAGAAAAAGACAAACGCAGGGTATTAGGCAGACCAAAATCAGACCCAGGCACCGTTGCCACCTGAACCTTGTCCATAATATCCATAGCCAAATCCAGGCTGCTGGGAATATTGTTTGCCTTCATATAGTTTTGACAATCCAGAGTAATATAGAAACTTCCCTTGGAAGGAATCGCCCTCACCTGACTTCCCTCAAAGCCATTAATTGTATAAACACACCGCCTCTTATATTCAGCCACCAAAGCCTCCACCTCATCCTTGTGGTCCAAAGCTTCCATAGCTCCAAACTGAACAATGGGATCCAGGGTCAAAAGGGTATGGTGCTGAATAACCGTCAACGGTTCAACCAACTCTTCCGGCACAATCGCATATCCAACCCGTCTGGCATACATCCTAAAACCTTTGGAAAATGCATTGGTCACAATGAAGTCGGACTTGGTATCCTTAAGCTCCATAGCCGTCACATTCCCCTCTTCAAAACAAGCGTTGGCATAGATCTCATCACTGATAAAATAAGCCCGACCATCAACCAGGTCATCCATCCAGTACCACTCCTCCTCGGTCATCATATTCCCAAGAGGATTCCCTGGAGAATTCACCACAACAATCTTTGTTTTGTCCGTAAAATTCCTGGCAAAAGACTCTTTATCCAGAGACATGGTTTCCAGATTAATATCATAAAACCGAATCTTAGCCCCGACCAAAAGACCTGAAAAATGATAAAGGGAATAATAAGGCCTGGGTATCAAGACCTCGTCACCGGTTTCAATCAGCAGCTGAAAAATATTCCTAAACAGGGATGAGGTCCCAGCTCCAATAATGACCCTCTCCGGATCCAGTTCAATACCATAATCCGCCTCATACTGTCTGGCCAGCTTTTGCCGCAACTCAGGCAATCCTGCCGGAAACACCAACGTCGACCTGTCAAAATCATGAAGGGCCCTTTCCATAGCCTCATTAATCTTGTCATGGAGAGGAAGCTCCGACTTACCCAGCGTCAGCCGAATAACATCCTTCCCCTCTTTCTCATACTCATAAGCCATCCCATCCAGCTCGAACATAAGAAATTTGTTTGCACCATAATTCAATTCTGTTTTCATACTTACCTCACCTCATTAAAAATTTATATTTTTTTACACTTTCCAATCAAGGGCCGGGAGTCAACTTCCATTCTCGGTTAAACTTCCGCTCATCAACAGAAGCCCCATACTCCCCAACAACCTCAAACCTCACCCACAAAAACTCATCATCCATCTCCAAAATCTCAACACTGCCCCCAGGCCTAACCACAACATTCTCAACCTTCCCAGTCACATACAGATCATGAGGCCCCATGGCCGTATATTTAAGATTCCCAATATATAGAACAGGTTCATCAAATCCACCGGCCTCATCGTAATAAGCCATCCCCGAATCCATATACCAGGTCACTTCCATGTCCCACTCAGGAATCTCCACCTCACTGGACCAAGTCTCCATGACCATAGGAAAGGGACCCAGCAAATTTTCCCCATCAAAAAGACTCTCAAAAGCCTCCTCTGAAAAAGTCTCCCCAGCCCTGGGCAAATCATAATCCTCATGAACAACCAGCATCTCAGTTCCTTGCAGGCCCGGATAAACAGTCAGCGTCAAGCCACGATAAAAGGAGTCTACAAACATCCCCTCCTCAAGATCATCAAAACCAAGCTCACGCCCCTGACTGTCTACAATCTCAACATCCTCATTGACTGAAATCTGAGAGGCATCATAGTAAGGCTCACCATCTCCAGCCACAAAAGAAGACTCCTGACTCACCACCAAAATAGTCCCCACATATTTTCCGTCCCTGGATTCTTCAACAAAAACATCCCGAATCACACCACTAATGGTCGCCTCCTCCGGAAATGGAATCAATTCAAAAACAATGTCATATCCCCCGCCAAAATTCTCCCAAATCTTCTCCTTATAAGCCTCATAATCCACACCGGTCTCTTCATTGGCCTCCAAATACAAGGTCAACCGTCCAGTCTCCTTATTCACATTGGAATAGCACCCATGAACACCAAAGACCCCATCTTCATTGACAAACTCAAGTATCGGTCCCTGCAAAACATTCAGCTCATCCTCATTCGAAACAACCCCAGCTTCATAAGACCCATCATCCTCATAAGGCGGATCACTAACAACCCCACATCCACTAAAACCAACAACAACTCCAACAAAACTCACCCATAAAACCATACTAAAAAAAAGAGCGCAAGAAGCCACTCTTCAAAGTCCCAAAATTCTTTCCACTCAAAATCTCCACCTCCTTAATATCAATAACTCTCCTTATCCCAATTCTACAACAAACCAAGAGCCAATCAAAGAAATTTCCATTTCTGTAAGAATTTCGTAATTTTTCACTTTTCTCCACTATCCAACCAAGGGCCGGGAGTCAGATTTCCCCATACTTCTTCAGCAGCCTCTCCGGCAAAGCCTTCCAAAACTTACCGGAACTATAAAGTTCCAAATCTGCCTGGTCACTGACATAAAAGTCTCCGCTGGGCTCATCAACATGAACAGCCTCCCGCTCATATCTCTCAAAACCATTAAGCTGGAGCTCTTTTTTCATCACAATCTCTGTCCGGTAAGTCAGCACATCAAAAACTCCTTTTGACACATCAAAGAAATAGAGAACATACTCCTCCTCAACTTCCTCAATAAGGGCCCAGTTAAACTGACCAAACTCCACCTGCTTAAACCAAAAATCCGTCGCCCTACTATATTCGCCAACCGGCAATCGCAATTCTTTCATACTTCATCAACTCCAATAAAATTCAACAATTTCCTACACTATCCAACCAAGGGCCGGGAGTCTGCATCACCGATCTTCAAGACCGTAAGTATCATAACCACCCTTAATATATTCTAGATACACTCTCTCGTAAGGATCACTTAAGACTGCCTCTACATAAATATCATCACCACGAAATCCATAATCAACTTCCCTAATCTCGATTTCACTGTCAAAAGTCTCAGCCAGATACCTCCTGGCCATCCATTCCTGATGGCTGGTTTCCGCAAGTCCCATATAAATTCCGCCTACATAGACAGCAAATACTATCACAAAGCCAAGACCTCCCATTAATAGACCAAGCGTCTGAGGCTTAAACTTACCAGTAAATAATATAAAGCCCATAAGCATAACCGGTAAAAAGGAAAATCCAATATGAACCGTCACAAAATACTGTCCTAGTAGAAACAAAATTAAAAACAATCCAGGTCCAAACACCGTCCACAAAGAATCCTTAATCCTAACAGTTTCCCTAAAAGGCCTAAATCCATAGACAAGACCAAAGACAAGACATATACCACTAACCAAAAACCAATTCAAAAATGTTCCGGTAATAGCAAAACCGTGAATCACACACAAGACTCCAAAGATAATCAACTCGCCATATTCAAGAAAATCCGAACCCTTTTTACTTCTAACAAAAACAAGTCCAAATCTAACCAAAACCCCAACCAACAACCCAACAAGAATAAAATAACTATACACCAAGTCCTCCTCCCTTCAAACTTATTTCCAGCCAGCTTCCTACCTAACCTTAGCCCCAAAAGGCATAAAAGCCAACTGAGCCAATTTCAGATGCTGCATAGCCAAGGGAATCCCCACAATAGTAATCCCACAGAAGAAAGCCCCGGTCAGATGAGCTACAGCAAGCTCCCATCCAACCACAAGGATCCAAACAATATTGAAAAGAAATCCTCCTGCACCAAAACCACCCAACTCAATTTCTTTTCCAAAAGGAAAAAAAGTAAACCCGGCAATTTTAAAACACTGGGCTCCAAAAGGTATCCCAATAACAGTCACTGTCAACAAAAGCCCAATCAAAAACCAGATCAGACCAAGTACAACTCCACCAAAAATCCACCAAATTATATTTCCCAAAAACTTCATAATTTTCCTCTTTCCTCCACTATCCAACCAAGGGCCGGGAGTCTAATCTCTTTCCTTCATACTCCAACCAATCAGCTCAAAGTAAAAGTCTCCTTCAAAACCTTTGGAAACATGGCCAAGATGTTGATACCGCATCTGAGGAGCATTTTCATCACCCTTGACACCACCAAAAATCAAGCCAAAAGGACCATCTCCATCACTTTCCCCATAGTCACTTTCCAGGTAGTCCGTAGAATAAAAATTCAAGTTAATCTCCTCAGCCTCATATTCCAGAACAACCAGGAGATGGCCTTCAGGACACAGGGAATCAATGGTTTTTTGCCTCTCCTCCATGGTTCGTATGCGAATTTCTACAGGAAGATGCTCATAAGCACTTTCAGGCAGATTATATTTTTCCCGGACGTCAAAGGCAAAAAGCCGATGAATCTTATAAGTATGCCATTTGCCGTTTTCAGGTTCCAGGACATGCTTAACGATAGCCTCCAAACCCGAAAGGTTCCCGCCTATTGGCAGGCAAAAAACTTCATTGGCAAAATGATGCCTAGGAATAGATCTGGCCACAACACCAAAATCCATCTCAAGACTGACATCAATAGCCTTGCCCTCCAACTCCATATGATGCTCCATCAAAATCTGCTGGTCAGAAGTATCCGGTATCTGACAACCATGTTGGCCAAAATACTCCATCCGCTGACCGGCCTCAGGTATATCCAAAGTCCCATAGGAAGAAAAACCAAGTACCTCAAAAGACTGGCCATAAATCCGAAGTTCCTTCAAACTGTCGTGATAGACATCTTCCATCTCGTAGTGAAACCTCATAGCCTCACGGTTATTTTCAGGTTCCCTTGCCGGCTTCGTCAACTTAGGCAAGGCTCCAAGGGCCCACAATTTTGCCCTACCCTGACTAACCGTCAGACACAAGGCAAATTGCTTCTTCTCCCCTACCAAAAAATATTTATTTATAACAAACAACTGTTCAATTTCTCTCTCAAATATATTATCCATTTTTACACAATCTAATCAAGGGTCAGGCCCCACACTCTAACCGGTGCCCCTTCGGCAGCAATTTTCATTGGCACAGCATGGATAGTGAAATCTTTAACATCGATTAAGGATTCCAGATTAACAAGGTTCTCGATAATTAGTATATCATGACTTAGGAGTTTCTTGTGAATATTATATGGAAATTTATCCGGAGAAGGGGTATCCATCCCTATAAGCTTAACTTTCTTGGCCACCAGTTGGTCTGCAAGAATCTCACTGATTACCGGATAATCATGGAAATACTCCTCACTTCCAAAGACATCACCAAAACCGGTAAAGAACAAAACCACATGACCCTCTTGGACTAGATCAATCGCATCCTCAGTCAGATTAATCTCCTCCTGGCCCCTGACATCAAAAAGAATCCCTCTACCAACCAAGCGCTCAAGAGGAATATCACTAATAAAGATCTTGCGGTCTGTCATATGACTAGGCGCATCCATGTGGGTTCCAATATGCATCCCTGTCGAAATCTTGGTATCATTAAATCCATCATCAGCCAAAGACTTATGATGGACCATATCCAAAGGCTCATCAAAAGGATGGTGAGCCAAATTTTCATCTATAATATGGGAAAGATCAATCATTCTATTTTGCCTGTCCATACAAACCTCCTCAATATCCTACAAAAACCTCCAAAATCCAACCAAGGGCCGGGAGTCTGCCTACCAAACCCGCATACTAGACCCATCCTCAAAGGTAACGACCAAATACCCATCCATTTCATACATCATATCAGGATTGATATGCAGATTCGGGTAATCATCATAAACCATAACCTTCTGGAAAATAAACCTTTTAATGTCTCCACTGCTGACGATATCATTAGATTCCTCTCTTTTCGACTCAAGAACCACCTCAGCAACAGCCTCTTCACTAATCCCGCCAAACCCAGTTGGTACCTCAACCAACATTTCACCTGCCGCAATCATAGTCCTCTCCTTGGCTGACAGGGCATCTACATCAATCAGCTGGTCAGTGACCACTTCTTCATAGATGACCTCTTCACCCATTGTCATAACAAATCTAACTTCCGCGACACCAAACCCATCGATTCCGTAGTCATTCACCATAAATCCCTTATTGTAGTATACACATTTATTATTGGAACCACCACCACTCATGGTCTCCTCAACCCGTCTTTCATAAAAGTCCTGTCTTAAATTGAGATAATAGTTTTCCCTATTCATCTGCCTACTTCCACTAGCTGACTCCTCAATAATCTTAAGCTCATAATTCTGATCCATAGCAAGGTCAAGACTGGCCGAAAAAGACATTAGATCTTCATCACCGGATTCAATACTCAATCCTTTTCCATCTTCATTCTCCAGAACAAAATAAACTCTGCCACCTTCCTGGCGCTCCTTAAGATCCACCGTAAATTTCGTTTTCACCGTCTGATTATCCCCGTTTAATCCCACATAATCATAGTTAAAATCTGCAACCAGGTTCATGGCTTCTTCTTCCATCTGCTGAATCTGATATACCACATCACCGGAAATCCGGTTCATCTGATTACCCAGCATAGACACCTGATTTTCCACATTCCTAAGCTGGTTGTCCATTATATTTTGCCTGTTGTAAATAAAAGTCATCGAAAACACAAGATTAGCAATCAGAAGCCCAATAATAATATTTTGCTTCAAATCCACCTGACTCTTACCCACTGCTTTATCCGTCTTATTTCCATTACTCTCCATGTTTCTCCCTCATCTTTCTGTTATCATCATCCAGTAACTTCCTGCAATAATTCTAGGTCCTAATCCATCTAATAATATGTATAAACCATATCCTCAGCCACAATACTCATGAGCTCACCGGTCTCTCCATGAACATCGGCAACAAAAGTCTCACCATATTGCTTAAAGATCACATGATAAACATACCTGGAATTCACTTCCAGCACAACACGTTCAACATGATCCTGTAATTCCTTGTCCAAAACCATGGCAGCTTCTTCAGGACTAAGCTTAGGCTCTCTTTCCACATAGGCCTGACTCAAAAGAAGGCCATCGCCTACTGAAAAACCAAGCAAGTCGCCATATTCACTATAGGAAATATCCACCCGGTTATAAATGTCAACATAGTTAACATTCCTAATCATGTAAGACACATTATACCGCCTGAATTCCTTATCATTGTCAGCACTTGTCTTATGTGAATCAATAGAGTAAAACTCAAGCATGGGCTGATTTAACCTACCAATATATATATCGGCCAAGGCTTTAATTTCCTCTTCTCCCAAGCTGTCTTTTACACCCCGCTCCACCTCATAACCATAGTAGGAATAATCAACATGACCTTCACTGCTTGAATCTATATTTTCATTCAACCTAAAAGCATCTGCCACATAGGTTATAGACCCAAGTTCCCGCTTGTCCTGAGGATTATTATAATAATTCCGCTCTTCTTCAAGAAGCCCATCTTGGTCATTAAATAAAAACTCATACAACCTGTCTGCATAGGCTCTGACCTCATCCTCACTAATCGACCGATCCATAGAATCATCAACATAATCGTCAATTCTTTCCAGATCATAAAAATCATAATCAAGGTCAGCCCCGACCACTGAAATCAAGTTGTTCAGCATGTAATACATTTCACCCTTGTAATAATAGAGATATCGAAGCTCCTCCCTATGTTCTTCATAGTTGACATCCTGATAAATAGCCTCATATCCCTTAATTATCTCCGTGTTAGCTCCAAGGATTTTCGCCAGGCCTTCTTTCTCCACCTCATTCAAGGATTCTTTCTCCAGTAAATCTGTAATGACATAGAGGGAGTTCTCATATTCTTCAACTGACCAGTCGCTCATATAATAGGTATTGTAATCTTTATAAAAATCACGAAGGCTCACTTTAGAGTATGTGAGTATCGTTCTTTCAAGATCCCTGTCCTCAACCCGGTCAAAAAGCATGTCTGAAATCACATTGGACCTATACCTTAGATTCCGAATATAATCCGATACAAGTCTTTCATTCATAGACATAATCTGGTTCCTAGCCCTATAAATCTCATGCTGATACTCATCATAAAAATGATTGCCAATCCCAAATATAATCAGTCCAAGAACAATCCCTACAACCACCCTTTTAATATTCCTATCTCGGTTTCGTTTAAGTGCCTCTCTTTTTTTCATTTTCAAGGAACGATATTCGGAAGGACTCATTTTTTCATCAATTTCTGTCATACACTCACCTACTCATTCTCTATGGAAAACTCCCAGGATGATGGATTATCATACCTGGTGGAATACACCCAGTTACCCAGTCTTATGGTGTAGCCATCGATTTCATAAACAACTTCTTCTACGTTTACCAGACTTGTAGCCGTATCTACATCATAGCCCATATAATTCTCAGATTCTTCTCCACCATATCCATTGATCTTGATCGTATTTCCCTGGCCATCCAAAAGCTCCATTTTTTCGCGAAAATAGATATCATAATCACCCTTCATATCCACTTCCAAGCCAAAAGAGCAGCCATTATTGGCGCCAAAATCAGTTTCAACCAGGACAAAATTCAAGTTATCATCCACAGCAAAACTTCGCCCCTTAGCCTCTTCATTAAACACAAAGACCTGATGACTCATGATGTCAATCTCACCGCCCTCATAAACCACAACCGGGTCCCCAAAGGCTTTGACATCATATTTTTCAACACTAAAGGCCAATTGAAATTCCCCTTGGGCAAAAGAACTTTCTCCAGGCGCAAAATCCAGACCAACCCGTTCTCCTCGGCTTTCAGTCCTAATCTCCGGATCATAGGACTTAGGAAAATACAGGCCAAAATTCAAGCTTATAGCCTCAACATCCTCAAAAGAGGCCACAAAATCTTCACCAAATCTGTAGTGAAAATCTACAAGGAGTTCACCGGTATAGGAGTTAAAGGAAAAACCTAAAAGGTCCAGCTCCATATCATCCTCTACCATAGGTTCAAAGTCCAAAAGCCCCTCCAAAACATAGTTTTCAAAGCTATCATATTCCCTGGCCTGAACGGTAAAAAAGACAGGCAAAATCACAACCATAGCAAGGACGGTTAAAATCGACAATACCTTAGAGGTCCTAAGTCCACGTCCCAGACGAACAATCCTGCGTTTCAATTCGCTGTCACGATTAATGAGTCCGGCTGCATTGATGGCATAAGGACTCTTCTCACTGCCCTCCGACAGGTCCAAAAGAACATGACCATAATCTCCAATTTCATCCTCGCCAAGAAGCATAATGACCTCTTCATCACAGGCGAACTCACCATCCAGTTTCATCCACTCGTGCCCAATCCACAGCAGGGGATTAAACCAATAGACCGCCTTGACCAACCAGAAAATCCACTGAAAAGTCAGGTGCTGACGACGGTAGTGAATCATCTCGTGAAGGAGTATTTTCAGAAGTTTATCCTCTTCCACCTCCTTCATATTGGCCGGCAAAATAATCATTGGCCGAAATACCCCAATAAGTGCAGGTGCATCCAGATAATAAGAATACTTCACAACCATTCGCTCGACCCCAGCCAGCTTCCTGGCCTCATAAGCAATATCACCGTGACTGACATGAATGGCAGATTCATCCTCCTCAATGGCCCGTTTCAAGGTAATATATGAAATAATAGGAAAAAACATAACTACAAAAATCCCAAACAGCCACACATAGGTGAGAACCGACATAAGCCGGTCAAAAGACGTCGGATAATTATAAATCTCCTTGTTAAGACTTCCATAGGTAATGACCTCATTTTCAGCCAAGTCAGACGCAATCTCATCTCCTTCATAGAAAACCTCAAACACCTCAGGCGCCACATTCTCAAAAGACAGAGGACTCGGGATCCCCACAGGTACCAGCATCCGAACCAATACCAGGAGCCATAAACCATAGGTTAACCTGCCTGACAGCTTTCTCCCAAAAGCCCAGTGAATCACAAGAACCAGCCCAATCATGGGTGCCGTCAAAAGACTGATATGAACCAACTCAACCAAAACATCCTTCCAAAAATCCATTACTGACCATCCTTCTCATCCAGCAGTTTGCGAAGTTCATCAATCTCCTCATGACTCAACCGCTCATTTTTTATCATATTGGTTAGAAAGGCTGCTCCCGAACCCCCAAAAACCTTCTCAACAAAGGCCTTACTCTCCTCCTTGACGCAGGCCGCCCTCTCCACAAGGGGAAAATACCGGTAGGACTTGCCTTCTTTTGTATAATCAATAAGCCCCTTTTTTACCAAGCGGTTCAAAAGAGTCTTCACCGTCTTGTCACTCCAGTCGACATCCCCTAAAGCTTCAATCACATCCGACGCCAAAAGATTAGGCGCTTCCCACAACACTTCCATAACAGGCCACTCCGACCCGGCAATCTTCTCTTTCACAAAAGCCACCTCCATTTCAAACTTACATATACGAAAACGATTACACTTGTAATCTAACTAAATATTACAACTGTAATCGTTCTTTGTCAACCTACAATATCTACCGAAAACCTCCACCATCCAACCAAGGGCCGGGAGTCTGTCTCTCCGAGACAGACTCCGACTTTCCAACTAAAATCGGTCTTCTTCATATATCCGAACCTTTGAATCAGGTCTCAGAGGATAAAAATTCTCATCTAAATCGTAAGCATCCCGATAATAGAAGCCATCTTCCCTAAGCTCATAATCATCTATATCTATCCAATATATAACATCCAGCCTCTTCTCTATATGATCATAAATCATGATGTGGGTCGTATTGGAACGACCAATCTCTATAGAATAATCATAACCCTGCCCACCACTGTCGTTAAGGGTCTTCATCCCCCTGGTATCACCAAGATCCTCATAAATATTTACTATATCTGTCATACCTGGACCATAGTCGTAAGCATGGCTAATCATGGCATCATCACTTAGCAACTTATAATAGGTATGGCCACCAAGATCAAGGATATAATCCCCGCCACCAGCTAAGTCTCGCCTAATAGTATAGTAGTAAACATTTACCAACAGCTGGTCATCCTTGGTCAATCCTACAAATCTTCCTTCACAAGCATCAATAAGATTCAATTCCTTATCATAGACCAGGGTCTTATAAAAATCGTATATAATCAAATATTTTTCATTGGAAGACAATTGATAACTAGGTGCCGACGAATAGACATATCTTCTTTTCTCCACCATATCATCAATTGCTGTCCGATATACGCCAGGCCCCTCCCCATAAACCATCTGGTCTGTAGAAAGACTATAAAGATCCGCACCACCGGTCACATAGAAAATCTGGTCCCCCATAAGAGCAACCGAATCAACAGCCACGTCCACTTCTACTTGGTACTCTCTTAAGCCATCATAGTAGAAGATCCTATGATCCAAGTCATCATATCCTAAGTAAACAATCTTGTCGCCTTGCCAATGAACCGACCGAACCGGCTTATCTATAATAGGTATAAACTCCCCTTCTTCCACAAGCCCAATCCATCTGCTACCGAAAAGTTGGACGTAAGAAGATCCCTCAAGCTCAGAAGTATCCATTAAGGACACCGACTCACCCTTATGTAAGATCTCAGGAGCCTGAGATACAGGCAAAATATCCTCCCGTTCAGCCAATCTTTCACTTGGCCCCTCTGTAACCCTGGTATCATCCCCATAGTACATAATGCCTTCATAAAGGTAATAACCCAAATCACCGAAAGATGCACTTACAGCAAATTCATAGACAGCACGAGGACCTAACGCGTCAAAATCATATCTATAACTTCTTGAATCACTGTTATAGAGGCCATTTTTCCTAAAAATCCAGTCTTCAAACTCCGTCTTCATTGTCCTGATTTCTCCGCTCTTCAGATCAATCCAAGTGATATATCTTCCTTCAACCCAGACTAAACGGTTATCAACAATTCCCCAAGATATATCCTCTGATAGATTAAAAGAAAACTTCTTGATAAATTTATCCTGGTTAAAATCAAATCTGGTCTTTTCATTCAGGTTTTGGTCCAAACGAACCAAGTCCAAAGAATCATTCTCAATATAGTAATAATAGTCCGCATCATATTTTATAACATTATCCTTTATCGATGCCTCAAAAATAGGATGCTCTGCGGCTATTAGCCGATCCCCTTTTTCCATATATATAATGCCTTTTTGATTGACACCGGAACTTCCTGAAGTAAAATAAAATAAGTCCTTGGCCTGATGATCCATATAGTCCCTAATCGCTCCTTCAGGCATATCTCTTTTTAGGCTCCTCACCCTGGTTACCAACCCACTATTACTGGTATCGAACACATAATTTTGATGCAGTACCTTCCCCTTTATCGCATCAAATATCGGGACATAAATATTATCCATTCTCAGGCCATTAATATAATGTATAGATCCACTAGGAACTGTGATACAGTGTGACCCTCCATATCCGAAATAATCCACATCTATAGCATAATACCTAATCTCCTCATCAACCACGACTTCCCAGAAATACCGAAGCATTTCATCATGATCATCATATCGAACCTGTCCAAATATCATTCCCTCGGGCACCACAAGTTTCTCAATTATCTCAAGGTCACGGTCGCAAAGGACCCACTCACGTTCCCCTTCAACATTTGTAGTCTCAAAAATCAGGGTATTCAAGGTCTTATGAACCTTCTCAACCTCAAAATCCAGGGCTATTTTCCGTGCGAACTCCCAACTTATGTCACTATCATTTTCAAGATCTACACCCATGAGATATACATCAGCAAATCCTTGGCCATCTTCACTATAAAAAAGGTAAACTTCATCCGAATCTTTCTCAGCACTACCAAGATATACTTTTCCATTAGCCACTTTAAAAGCGATAGATTCCATAAGTTTTTCCGACGAAAAAGTCATCCTTCTATAACCATCAGGGCCAAGTAAATCAAAAAACAGCAAATCCTCATCAGTCATATGGTCTGCTGCATACACATCCGCTATAAAGCCATAAGTAAAAACATTGTTAGGAACCTCAGCATAATAAACAGCAACATCCTCAAACCGCCTGCTGGTTTTCAAGTAGTCACTAATGGCAGCTTGGACCTCTTCCTGGCCACCACCTGCTCCCTCTTCTTCAAGCTTCTGATTAGCCTTCAAAAGATCCGCATAATCTTTTTCCAGCTCAACATACTCAAGCTCTGCTCTTGAAAGTTCATCTTCCAAATCTCTAATTTTTCCCACACAGGATGTAGAAAGAAAGACCAAAACCATGGCCATCCCAATTAATCGTATTTTTCCCATTTCACTCTCTCCTCATTTATATCATTATTCTACCAGACTCCCGGCCCCGATCCCACAACCTTAATAAAATCGTAAAAAAATTTTTCAAACTTTCACAATATACCATTTTCTTTCACAATCCAACCTAGGGTCAGGTACCAGATGTGGTATAATAGATACAGACATATTAGACATAAGTTACTAGTGGAGAGTAGGACGTGAAAGGAGCATAATATGATAAAAAGAATCCTTGCTATCGGTGTTATTTCGGCTATGGTTATCGCATCATTTCAATTTATAGCCACCAGTGTTGCCGGTAAAGAAAATGAAAACATGGTACCCGCATATTCAGCAACTAACCTTTTAGTGAAATTCAATAACCAAGCATCCGAGGAAACCAAAAACTCAGTTCGAAAAGCATACGGCCTTACCAAAAAATCCCAATTCAACATAGGTGTTGAAGTCATGACCTTAAAAAGTAAAGGCAATATCACAAAAATCGTCGAAGCCCTCAACAAGAATCCAAATATAGAGTTCGCCCAACTTGACTATAAATATCAACGCCCCGTCCAACAATACCTTCCGATGAGCGAAGACCTTCAAACCCTTATAGGTCAGGAATCCATTGGTATTACAAGCAACGATGAGTTCAGTGATGCCCTGTGGGGTCATCAAGTTATACAGGCACCTGAAGCCTGGGCAGTAACTGAGGCCAATCAAAACCTTAACCCTGTAGTCGTTGCAGTTATCGACTCAGGTATCATGTATAATCACGAAGACCTGGCATCCAGTATGTGGCAAAATCCTGGAGAAATTCCTGGCAACGGTATCGATGATGACAACAACGGTTATCCAGATGACATCTATGGTTGGAATGTTCTCGACGAAAACGGTCAAACCTTCGAAACAACCTTAGATGCAGACGGCTACTATGAAGATGCCCACGGAACCCATGTTGCCGGAACCATTGCCGCAGCAGGAAACAACGGTGTCGGTATTATCGGTGTAGCACCTGGAACCCAGATAATGTCACTAAAATTCTTTGGTTCCAACAGCTTAAGCGGCTATACCAGCGAGGCTATCCAAGCCATCGAATACGCGACCGATAACGGAGCCGATATTATCAATGCCTCTTGGGGATCCTATGGAAAAGACAGAGCTCTTGAGCTTGCCATTAATGCCTTCCCAGGAATATTCGTAGCAGCAGCAGGTAATGACGGAGTTAATTCAGACCGTCTACGCCACTATCCATCATCCTATGCAGCAGCAAATATCGTATCAGTAGCCTCTATGGATAACCTGGATTACTCCACTTCAACCTTGCTTTCCTATTTTTCCAATTACGGAACCAAGAATGTAGACATTGCAGCACCAGGTGGTTTTTCCTTCTATCCAGAGCAAAATAGAGACGTCTATATCCTAAGTGCTTATCCATACGAAAGCGAATCCGACTACAAATACCTCTATATGGCTGGAACCTCCATGGCTTCCCCTCATGTATCCGGTGTTTTAGCCCTCATGCTCTCCATGGATAATACAAGGTCCACTACACAGGTGATTAGCGACTTGTATGATACAGGTGTCTACGACAGCCGCCTAACCAGTATAAAAACCAGTGCCTATATTAACGCTTTCAACGCTGTATATACAGAACCGGTTGATACCAACAATCCACCACAGGCTTCCAACATCTCAGAAAGTTTGGATCTCAGCCAATCACCATCCATCAGTATTAGCCTTCAAGCCAGTGATCCTGACAATGATCCTTTAACTTATCTGCCAATCTTTACAAACAATGTGGACGATTATGTTTTTGACGGTAACCAAACTGTTACCTTGACGCCATCATCAACTGGAACCTACAGCTTCACCTATACAGCATCTGACGGAAAGGCTACCAGTAATACAGCCAGCGTTACCATTGATGTCAGTGATTCCTCTGTAGTCCTTGATTATGATTCCAGCGTCACCAATGACAGCGTAGCACTTAAGGTTCTGAAGAAAAAAATAATCGTCAGTGACAGCGCAACTGTTCAAGTCACTAATCTGACTACCGGTCAACCGGCAAGCGGCGTAACCGTCACAGCAAGCTGGTCCGGTTATTACAACCAGGATGTTACTGGTGTCACTGACCTTAATGGTTTAATTACTTTCAGCCTTTCCCTTAACGACCCGGATACATCAACAGATGGAAGGGATTTTGAATCAACCCTAACAGTAACTGGTATCAACTAGATATCCAGTCGCCATACTCGGAAATTTCCATACAAAAAAGAGCTTCCATTGCCGAAGCTCTTTTTCAACGTTTTTTTATAAAATCCAATCAAGGGCCGGGAGTCTGTCTCTAGGAGACAGACTCCCAACCACCTTATAATTCTGTATATTTTTTACTGGATCCCTTGGCTTTATCAACGGGATACTTCTTTTCATTAAGATCAATTTTCCTGTGCATGTTCTCAATGACATCAATCCCCAACTGGTCTGCCAACATGATGCAGTAGTTCATCACATCTGCAATCTCATCCTTGACATTATCCTCATTAAAGCTGGCATCCCACTGGAAATTCTCCAGGAGTTCAGCCGCCTCAATAACAATAGACTTTGCCAGATTTTCCGGCGAATGAAATTGTTCCCAGTCCCTATCTCTAGTAAAGGCTCTTAGTCGTTTAATTAGGTCTTCCATTAGCTTGTCCCTTCTATGTCCTTATCTTTAACCGACCTGTATAGCTGGTCAGCAATCACTTGCAACTCTTTAAGACTTCCCATTGAACCGGACATCATATCCAGCATTCTATCAGCCTTGGCCTTAGTCTCGCCGGATATATGATCAGTTTTCTCAGTCGTGGAAACTACACTGTCAATCTCAGAAGCTATCTGCTGACTTCCTGCAGAAATTTCATTAATGCCTTCATTTAGGGCCTTTATGGTTTGGTAGTTATCCAAACTGGTCTTAATGATCCACTTCATATTGTCCCCAACTCTGCCCAGGGACTCCTGTTGTTGACTGTTAAGTCTGGTCAGAATCATCATATGTTCAGCAACTGTTTCCGTATTATTTTTAAGCTTATCAATATTCATCTTGGTTTCGTCTGTCAGAACCTTCGATGCTTCGGCTAACTTCCTGACCTCTTCTGCAACAACAGCAAAACCTTTGCCATGAACGCCTGCCCTGGCACTCTCGATTGAAGCATTAAGGGCCAAAAGATTCGTCTGGTCTGCGATACCTTCAATAGAACTAGACAGTTCCAGAATCTTCTTGGTTTCTTCACTTAACAGCTGAATCCTGTGTTCCATATCATCGGCTTTTTGGTCCACTTCCTGGCCCTTCTTGGTTAAGTCCGCCAACTCACTTTCAATATGTGCCACCCTGTTAGACTCCTCCTCCAATTGGCCACTGAGAAGGTCTGATTGAGAATTAGCCATCAAAATCTTATCGCCAATGGCATCAACGGATTGTTTTTGTCTGGAAGTAGCCTCAAAAGTCTCGTGGACATACCTAGAAACAACATCCGCTTCCTCATCCAGTTCTTCAGATATATTTTGCAAATCCTTAAAAACATCTCTAAGCATCTGACTATTGTCATTCAGCTTTTCAATAGCTTCCTGGGAAGTTGAGATAATTTTATCCTGAACCTCCATATTTAGGGCCATTTCCGTCATTTGCCGATTGGTAATTCCTTGATAATTCTTAATACTGGAAGCAATCAGATAAATAGCTATAACAAAAAGACAAGTCATGAATATCATAAGAATATAAGTCAAGAGGCCACCATCAGCTCCTTTTCCACCAGACAGATCAAGTCCTGTCTTGACGCTGACGACAATCAGCTGCAATAGCGACGTCACACCTGACACCCTCTGATTACCTGACAGGGCATACACAATAGAAAAAGGAAAATAAAAGGCAAAAATAACCAGATACTCACTGGTCATAAAAATTGCCAGCCAGACCAAAAAATAAATAACCAAGGTCAAATGACTTGGCAAAATAGATTCAGGCCTCTTTTTAAGAATAATATAAGAGATGACAACAGAACCCGGAACCAATACGATAAAGGCTATTAACAAGCCAATACTACGCTCACCCCGACTGACCTGCATCGTCAGCGCAGATACAGATACAACAGATATAAATCCACTAATGATGATCATTGCCTGATTAATTCGTTGAATATAGTTATTATTTTGCACTCTACACCTCACTATCCACTTGGTTATTGAACACTAACTAACTATATTATACTGAAAAAAAGGTCTCCTGTGCAAGAAGGTTTATTTAATTAATGAACAAATCTCACATTCAACAATCGGAACCAGTTCTTTAACCAAAAGATCCACCTGCATACCAACCCTGCCACCAGAGCATACAATTCTCTCATTCTCCAGTGCGCTGTCATGAAGAAAAGTCTTAAAGGCCTTCTTCATCCCAAGGGGTGAGCAGCCTCCATGAACATATCCTGTATTTTTCAAAAGATCCTTCTGTGGGATCATCTCTATCTTTTTCTCACCGGCAGCCCTAGCTGCCTTCTTCAAATCCAGTTCCTGGCCAACAGGAATCACAAACACATACATTTCCTTACTGGTTCCCACCGTAACCAAAGTCTTAAATACTATTTTAGGATCCATGCCAACGGATTTAGCAACGGTCAAACCATCGGTCTTACCATCTACAACCTCATATTCATAGACCATATAATCCACCTTATGGCTGTCCAAAATCCTCATGGCATTGGTTTTCTTACTTTTTCCCATTAGGACATCCTTTCATCAGCCTTTTTCTTTACCGTCAATCCGATAAAGAAAATCCCTAAATAAACGACCTCAACAAATCCTAAGAAAAGGATTCCAATATTCATAATTCGAGGACTTCCATTGGTCACCATAGGTATAGCATACATCATCATAAAACCAATAAAAATTTGCAGAACAGGTAAAATCAACCCTGTAAATTTTGGGCCCTTAATGGATGCCAAAATCTGGAGGCCAATAAATACACCTCCTACAAACAAAATAATTACAAGTCCTAATAAAGCCATCATGGTCATTCTGTCTCCTCCCACTAGTGATAATATATGGCGCTTCGATGCATATAATCCGAGTTCAGCCACAATCTAAATTGATCTTCCTCTACAACCTTTTCAATAACAAAGGACCCATATGGTAATTGGAAAACTGCAATACTGTTATCTTCCATATTCCATTTTATAATTCTATTGTCTCTTCCATACTGTAAATATAAGATAGAGCCCAACCAAAAATCATAATAATCATACTGCTTACGATAATCATAGTCAATAAATTCATCCATGTTTCTTTCAAATAAAAGCTGGTTATCTTGGTCATAAACCCTGATAATTCCTGCATCCTCATCCTCATCCTGCATCAATCGATACCTGTAATCGTCAGATATAGTCATGACCTTTTCCCGGGCATACAACTGACTGACCTCTCCGCTATAAACGTCAAAGACATAGGTCAACAAGTGACTGGATGAGTCATTGCTTCCTTGACTTCCGGTAATCGCAATTTCATGATCGCTGATCCAATAGAGTTCAGTATTCACCTCATAAGTACCTGCAGGAATGAAGTCGATGACAGATTCCGACAGCAAATGATATGAAGTATCTAAAACTGTCATAAAAAATGAAGGTTCTTCAATATTATCACTCATGCTTAAGAGAAGTATTTCTTGCCCATCAGATGCAGGTGTAAGGCCATAAATAAATTCCTCCTCACCTTCCAAAATGAAGACCTCTTCGAATTCACCTGCCATCTCATCATAAACCTGAATCCTATTATATATACCTTGATGAAGCCTTCCATTAAAAAACACACTATCTGAGTAAGTACTAATACCATAATCGGCCTTTACAAACTGGTTAAGGTCTCTGTCATAAACAATATTCTGGTATTGCCACTCACCTCTTCCACCTAACTGGACAAGACCACTTTCACCATCCGAAGTTCCTATGGGTAGAGAATAGGTGGGTAAAGACCAATAACTTTCAAGCAACCCTTTTCCCAAGGAATAGGTCACATAGGACTTTGTGTCGGCTTCCAGTTTTACAAATTCATATCCTCCACGAATATAATTTTCAAAAGACTCCATGTAGCTTTTAGTTTCGTCACTTGTAAAATACATCATCCCATCTTCATTCACATAGCCATTCAGGGACAAAAGGTATTTTGCATCCTCTTTGAGCTCTTGAATATCGATGTTCACAGTCCTTTCATCTATCCACTTAAAGTCGACCCTTGGGAGTGGCGCCTCTGGTGACAGGTAGACCAAATTAGATTCTATAGCCTCCTCAATAAGGGCCTGGTTAACAATTTCCTCAAAAGTCATGGTAAAGTATATGGCATCATCTAATAGTTCTTGGGTAAACCACATCTTTTCAGTTCGGTCTTCATTCCACCGTACCAGGTCAAAATCCATATTTTCACCGGAAAAGCTAATATCAATATCTTGATTCAACATGTAACCATTAGGTTCAAGTATAGTTCTGTCAACTTTTACACGGTCGGCACCTTCTACCTTCCACTGAACCACCAGGTCACCTGAATCCATGAAAACTTCTTTTCCGGGAAATGCCGCCTTCACCGCTTGAGTCAATGTATGATCTCTTGTTTTTAGAAACCGGATACGAATGTCATCAGACCAATTTGGTTCAGGTAAATGTGCAGTCCCATCAAGAATCCGATTATACTCATCCGCCTGGACATTTATTTCAACTGCAACATCTATTGTCTTTATGCTTTGGTCATCCTTAATCCTTGGAAACCAAGCCCAGGTTTGATTATTATCCTGACCCGGTACTTGAATCAGAAGGCCATCCCCAGTTGCAGCTACAAGGGCTTCCTTATCTAGGCTAAATTCTTTTGAAAAGCGACCAAGGACTTCAGTTTCACCACTTACCAGGTCATGACTTACCAGATTCACCTGTTCATCGTATCGACAGTAGATCAAGCAGGTATCAACAAGGGCAATACAATTTTTCCCCAATGATGCAGAGGCTAATCCCACAGGAACATCCGTCACTAATTCTTTTCCATCTATGTAATCATAAACCCTTGCCATCCATTGCTGTCCATCTTCTGAATTGTATATAAAAGCACCATACCACTCATTATCCACATACTCAACACCGTCAAATAAGGATACTTGTCCATTTGCAAGATTATAGAGACCATATCCTCTGATCTCATTATCCTCACTAACCTTGAAGATACCATATCCACCAGTCGATTGAAATCCAACAGCTTCCCCTCTTAATCCAGGGTCAAAAGTCGAATCTCCAGCTTCATTTTTATAGATCAGTTTACTTTTTTCTAGCCAAAGATCATAAATTTTGACGCCTTCATCATCTGTGTATAAGACATACCTATCAGCCTCATCATAATGAAGGTTCTTGGCCTGGCCTTGAGACGGAAGAAGCCACTCTTTCGGTTGGCTCTTTTGTCCCTTCCTAAAGAAAAAACTATAGTAGTCATCCTTAGTATAGACCTTAAGTATAGGTTCATAACCAAAGTAATCACCAACAGAAACCTCAATGGGACTTATATCCCGAAGACTCCCTTCAAGGGTGTATTTTCTAATCGCTCTGACATTGGACATATCCCTGGCGGCATAAAAAATTTCCAGTTCCAATGTGTTAGCTTCCATTTCATCAAGGGTCACAAAACAATAATTTCCATAATAGTAACCTAAATAAACCAGATCTCTGTCCTGGCCATATTCACCAACTACCATCTTTTCTATAATTCCAGGAATTTCATAATTATCTGATAATATAATTCCGGATTTAGCCGGTCTCCATGTATGTCCTTGATCCTTATCTGAACTTTCATCAAGTGGCTCATCTTTAACAGAATCAATGATGTGAGGATCTTGTTCAGTAACAATCTGGGCATCATCATCGACACTGCCCTTATTCTCAGAACTCTCACATATGTCTTCCATATCTATAATTTGTTCTTCAATACTAGTATGACTGCAGCCACTTGATCCGCCCAAAAATAAAGCCAAAACAAAAATCCATCCAAAAACCCTTCTTCTCATTTTTCACCTCTATCATAATACTCCCAATTTGATACTACCCATATTTTACCCCTCTTCCCCCCAAACACCAAGCCAAAAACCTTTACATTTCTATTACTTTTAACATCTTTCTCAAACATTGTTCATATTTCATCCATATATAGTCTTAATTCCTCTGCTATAATACTAGGTATAAAGGACCACTGTGTCTAAAAAGATAGAGAAAAAATAAAAACTTTATATTGGGTCAAATATGATAGTTACAATTTCATGGGATGCGATGAACTGTATTTTGTAATTGGGCACTTTAAATACAGTGAGCAAGTAGTGCAACCGGCCCTTTCTTACGAATAAGAAAGGAAGATTATATGAATAGGAAATTATCTAAACTATTTTCTTTTGGAAGTGAAGGTTTACAGTCAAAGCAACTTTGGAGAAAGAAAGTATTAGTAGGTTTTCTTGTTGCATCCATGTCTATAGCTACTATATTTGGAAGCGGAAGCATTGTTTTAGCTAAAAGCACCAACGGACAAGGTAATGGAAACAATCCGGTGGAAGAGAGCCAAGACGACGATTCCAATGAAGCTAAGAACAACAATGGAAAACAAAACACAAACAATGGCCAAGGCCAAAACAATGGTCAATCAGACAACAGCGGGAATAATTCACCATCAGAGGATGGCGAGAACGATGAGAATCTTGATTTAGCAGACGAGGAAACTCCGGAAGCTATGTTCCAGGAAGATATCAAAATCGATCTTCACCAAACACACAGAGGGTCTGACAGTGAAAATCCACAAGTGACAGTATATGTTGACAAACCTAGTGAAACCGGCGGATTAACTACTCCGGTAGTATGGCATTTCGTTCTTAACAATGTGCCAAACGCCAGTAATTACACCCTTGTCGCTACATTTTCGAATGCTGGCCAGGTCAGCGTAGCAACCTCCAAAGCCTTATCCTCCATGCAGCATTTCTATGTTGGTACCGGAAGTGATATCCTTTTGGATGCATACGTTATGGTAAGCAGCGACAATGACAGTGCAAAATTGGTTTTGAGCCACATCGCTTATAATACCGATGGTCAAGATCCAGTTGATAACCCGGACCCTGATGAAACTCCAGATCCTGATACTAATCCGGATCCTGACACAAACCCAGATCCAGATACCAACCCAGATCCTGACACAAATCCAGATCCTGATGACAATCCGGACCCAACAACAAATCCAGGTCCTGATACTAATCCAGGTCCTGACACAAACCCAGATCCTGATACCAATCCGGATCCTGACACAAACCCAGATCCTGATACCAATCCGGACCCTGACACAAACCCAGATCCTGATACCAAGCCAGATCCTGATACTAATCCGGATCCTGATACCAACCCGGACCCTGACTCCACTCCTGAGCCGGAAACAGTATTTGAAGATGAATTCGTTCCAGAAGATATTCCTGAAATCAGTGCTGTAGCTGTTGAAGAAGACGAGCCATTTGACTTCTTGGATGAAGAACTTCCTGAAGAACTCTTAGATGAAGAGCTTTCAGAAGATCTCATGGATGAAGCCTTACCGGAAGCTGGTGGAACAACTTCAGGTGCATGGGCACTTAGAGGACTGGCACTCACTTTTGTTGGTCTAGTCATCAGACGTCGTAGTTAAGCATAATCGAAGAGCATTGATCTCCTAATGGGTCAATGCTCTTTTTATTATCATTTTTTTATCACAAAAAAAAGCTTAAAAAGATCAAGTAGAGTTGCCATATAGGTCTCCATCATGTATCATTATCCATATAATTATACTATTGCTATACATATCAGAATTCTTGTTTGACTCTTTACAGAAAAGGAGACGAATATGACTTTATATTGGTTTGTACTGCTTCCCATCCTAATGGCAATTATCTCTTACTTGCTTCATTTATCCATCAACAAACTCCTAATCCTTTTCTTCCAATTAGGCTTTTTAGGCTTTGCTGTGACGAATTTTATAAGCGTCAAAACCCATGGCCCCATATACCAAGTCATCGGAAACCACCCTCAAGGCGTGGGAATCGGATTTCAGTTGGACATGATTTCAGCTCTTCTGGTTTTAACAACAGTCTTTATTTTCACCCTACTTATCCTTTTCAATATCCATAAGCCTTATATGACCCACTTATTTCTTTTCCTCTTTTTGGTCTTGCAGGGTTTAATCAACGGCATCTTCCTGTCCGCAGACCTCTTCAATATTTACATTATGGTTGAGCTTTCAAGTATCGTGGTCTCAATCTTAATTATATTCAAAAAAGACTCCAGGTTCGTCTATGACGGCATTCTATATTTTTTGACCAATCTTGGCGCAATGACCCTCTTCCTCTTAGGTTTAGGCTTCATATACCGCATCTTTGGCACCATGGATATGGCACAAATTCATAATCAAATCCAGCAGATCGAGGATCCCACAGTCCTTTTGGTTCCCTTTGTACTCCTCATGACAGCAGCCTCATTAAAATCAGCGGTTATGCCCCTTTTCTCCTGGTTGCCTAAGGCTCACTGTACTGCCAGCGCTCCCAGTATCATTTCGGCGGTCTTGTCGGCCCTATATGTCAAAGGTGGCATCTATCTCTTTATCCGAATCTCTAACTTATTCTCCTCCACCTTTGATGTCCATATCCTCTTCCTTATTCTAGGTTTCTCCACTGCCATAGTAGGGATCATCTTCGCTTTAAGCCAGCAGGATATCAAGCTTATCTTAGCCTACTCAACCATCAGCCAGGTCGGTCTTATTCTCTTCGGCCTGTCTACCTATAATACTTACTCGTATTTCGGAGCTATTTACCACATCTTCAACCACGCAGTCTTCAAAACCGCCCTCTTTCTCATAGCAGGGATCATTGTGGAAACCTACGGAACCAGAAACATTAAGGATATTCAGGGTCTTGCCAGGCGAATCCCCTTTATTGCCCTGGTTCTTCCACTGGCAATACTAGGTATTACCGGAGCCCCCCTCTTTAACGGTTCTGTTTCCAAATATATGCTCCAAAAAGGAGCTAGTTTCTCCTCACTTTACGAAATAGGATTTACCTTAATCAATTTAGGGACCATAACGGTCTTTGTAAAATTTGCCTCCATGCTTTTTGGTAAGTCCACTGAAAAAACAAAACTTCCATGGAATCAAAAAATGGCCCTCATCCTCCTCACAGGTATTTGCCTGTTGGGAGGAATCGTCGGACCATCCATTGTGTCTTATCTTTTTGAGTTTGACTTTACAATTGCACCTGGTGATTATATAGAAAAACTCCTTCTATACACTGGCCAGGTCATCATAGCTATTCTCTTCTACCGTCTCCTGGACCATAGAATCAAATGGTTTAAGACCATCCGTGAAATCGAACTCACCTTCAATCAGGTCATAGGTTCTATGTTCCTCTTCTTAACCCTTTTCATGGCCTACATGACCATCTTCATGAATTAATCTTGCATTAACATATAAACAATCTTGGCAGCCTCTGCCCGAGTCGCAAAATCTTTAGGGGCAAAGCGGTTATTTCCTTTTCCGCTAAAAATCCCTGCCCTTTGCATAACTTCCACGGGTTCAACAGCATAGGATGCAATTAGATCCAAATCACTAAAAACAATTGCCTCTCCTTGAAGGCCTAAGTCTCTATCCACAGCCTTAATGGCCCGATAAGCCATTGCGGCCATTTGTTCCCTGGTTATTTTCTGACCAAGTCCAAACTTGCCACCGCCAATACCGTCGGTTATACCATATTTTTCAGCTGAAGCGATATAGACGTTATACCACTTGCCTGGTTCCAGGTCATTAAAGGAGGCAACCGCCTCTTGGTCAAGGAGTCCCAGTGATCCAACCAACATCTTAATAAAGGCTTCCCTGGTCAGCATACCATCAGGATCAAAAGTAGATGCTGATGTTCCGTTAACGATACCTCTTTCAGCCAGAAAAACAATATAAGCGCTGGCCCAAGGTGCCTTATGAAGGTCAAGGAAATTCACTTCAAGAAGTCCTTCAGGGATACTTTCATCCCCATCAATAGTCTCTTCCTGACTGTCTTCAGTTTGTCCACCATCATCACCGGTTGGATTTCCACTGCCGGTATCTTCTCCAGGCTCATTACCGCCATCAGCCACTGTCACCGTCATTTCAACCGGATCCAGTATCTCATAGCTTGCTGTCTCATCATCTACAAAACGACCGATTTTTGTTTCGATAAGTTTAACAGATCCAGGATCAGATCCTGCCTTTTTCATGGATATGCGACAGATAAGGCCCTGAGCCTCAAAGACATTATCCATGTCATAAAAACCAAAATGGTATACATCATCCTTAATTATAAACTGAGAGTTTTCAACAGACAGATTGACAAAGGTCACATCCTCCATATCAAAAGGCTCTACGCCCTCAAGAACCAAGGCAAACTCTGCCGCTGAAAAAGCCTGAGGGCTGTCAAGGATAATCTCAACCTCAAAGCTGTCGCCTTCGGCTTCCACCTCCAGTCCAGAGGCTTGGAAATCCACAGATGTGGATTCCTCGCCGTAGACTAGACTGGATGAAAAAAGTATCAGTGTAAGTATAGTTATCAATAAGCTCGTTTTTTTCATGGAATCAAGCCTTTCTCTTATCGTTTAAACAATTGACGGATAATTAAGCTAAAGTCAATAGAATCAATGACTTTGTCATTATTGATGTCTGCATATTTTATCATATCCCAGTTGTCATCACCTTCAGCCCCCTGATAAGCGCTGGTTGCAAAAGACAAGTCAACAAGATTGAAAGCGCCGTCATGGTTAAGGTCATATTTATCTGCAATAATTTCTGTAACAGCACTGTCTGCTGTAATGACAACATCACTCATAGCGGATTGACCGGCTTCTACCATATCTACATTTATGAGACTCACCAGACCATCAACAATAGGTTGATCTGATTCTACAATTGCAAAAGTAAGTTTAATAATGCTGGCTCCATCTTCTGAGGATACAGGATCAATATAGTTACCAATCACCCTTACACTGCCATCAGTATCCACTGCCTTAAGGAAACCATCAAAGCCTTCAGCATTGCTTGCCTTTTTAAAGGTCATGACCGTAGGATCATAGGTAAAGGTAAAGTCGATAGCATTAATATCTGTAGCTTTCGCCACATCAAGAGTGAAGATCAAGTTACTTGTTTTGTCCCTGTAAACCACTTCTTTTGTTGCCATAACTGCAGCTTCGCTGCCGGTAAATGGTTTTTCACCAAGCAGAATATCGGATGCATATCGAACACGGATTCTAGGACCGTTAGCTCCATGTGAACCAATACCCATGACGTCTACCCAATCGCCTACATTGAAGTCGGACATAGTCACACCTACATAACCGTCAACGTGGATATAAGCTGGGCCGCTTCCATCGTCAATCATCATATAAGAACCGGCTTCATTAATTGCTGTAATTTGGCCTCCTGTTTTGATCAAAGTTCCCATTACGTCTGATGCCATGGCATCACTTGAAGACATTAGTGCCGGCAATCTAACTTCATCAAATCCAATATAGAGAACTTGAGTTTCGTAGGTTTTGTAAGCCAATTCCATTTCGCCTTCAAAGATTTCAATGGTACCTGTTGCAATAACTTCAGTTCCTTCAAAAACATCTGCTGGGTTGTCCTGGTATGAACCATACAGACTGATACCTGATGTCTCATCTTGAACATAGATAACATCAAACAATGTTTCTTCATCAACAATAGCAGATCCCTTAACAGTTACTGTATCACCTTCCACAAGCAATCCGGCTTCAAAACCATCTCTGACTTCCTGGATGGTCATAATACGATCATAATCTGCCAGGTAATCCATTAATTGGAGGGTTAAGGCTGTATTGCTGACATCATTTCCAATTTCAAAGTCTGAATAGAAATGACGTCCTGCAGTCACTACATGACCGGATCCGATTTCTTCTTTTGCAATCATTGGAATGGCCTCACCATCAAGGCTTCCTTCAGGGTTATACATATATCCACCACCAGTTTGCTTACCGACTGCGTAGTTATAGGATGATGCATTACCTCCAAGAAGAATTTCAAGTCCGCTGGAAGGATCATTGACCAATGGTTGGTTCAGCTCATCTGTTAATGAACCTGATGAGAACATACGAATGGCTTCCATGTTTTCATTAAGTCCGGATGGAGCATCAGGTAGGTTGTAGGAGTACACAGACCATACCATACCGCCATTATAGAATTCTGAATCTTCAGGTTCATATACGTTGTCATCATTAAAACGGATACCTGAGTTCATAGCTTCCAAAATAGTATTAAAACGGGTAGGCTCGTCACTGTAATTGGACTTACCGGATAAGAATACACCGCCACCATTAGCTGCAAAATCTGCAATGGCACTTGCTTCTGTGCTTGTGTATGCTCCGCCTCTTGGCTGGGTTGCTACAAATACATCATAGCTGCTTAGAGCCGCTGACGTAATCTCACCTGATGAAATATCTACCTGGTAGCCATATTGTCTCATCAAAGAGATAAACTCACCGATACCGCCTGGTGTATCGTAGTTACCATGACTGCCGTCTATCAAAATAGATTTTCCATTTTCAGGTACAACTGTTATGGTCTTGCTGATTTCCGTAACGGTGGTTACACCTGGAATCTCAGTCATTTTTGCAATAATTAAAGTTTCACCATCGTTTACCGGTGTCCAGTTGATGGACAAGTTTGCACTTTCACCAGCCGGAATAGCTTCTACACTAGTTGTTCCCACAAGATTTCCAGGATCAATAGCGTCTACATAGAAGGAAACTTCTACATCATTCACTTGATGAAGGCCCATATTGGATACGGTTGCCCTAAGCTCTGTTTCAAATCCTGGCAGGGTAATATCTGGATTCACAACCAATTGGGTAAACTTCACGTCTTTATCTGCTTCCGGTGTAAAGATTGGTGCTGCTGTTCCCCACTTGCCGTTGGCATGGATAACTTTTACCATATACCAGTTGGCACCGCCTGGAACTACAATCTCAGGATTCCAGGTAGCAGTCGTTACCGGTGAGACAAAAGACTTGGAGTCTAATATATTACCGCCATTAGTTATGATGACCAATTCCTTAATTGGCTCTTCAAGATCAGTCGCTTGAATGTCAAAACTTAAAGTGTCACCTTGATTTACATTAACGACAGAACCCATCCAGAAGCCATTTGCTTTAACGGTTAACTCCAGATTTCTAGTTTCTGTTGAATATACACGACGGTTGGAAATAGCTTCCTTAATACCGTCTTCAGTGAGGTCTTTTGCGACTACTGCGGTTAAGTTGTCAGGATCACCCCAGTTCATGGAATGGTTGTCCTGGCCATTGGTTGGAGCCAGATGCCATCCGTTATCAAGGGCTCTGATATACTGTTCTTCCGCTCTTGCATAGGAATATGGAGGCGCTCCATTACCCACTTCCATCATAGACATTTCTTCATCCAATTCAGGAACATAAGCCTGATTGTAGAAAGAATCACTTGGCCAATTAGGATGGTTAAAGGAAGCCAGAGCCAGGTCATCCTGAGTTTCTGAAAGCTTATCAATCCACTCATAGAAATCTGTCAATGATCTCATTTGAGATTTAGCTTCAACATAATTTTCGCTGTCAATGACGTTGATATGACCAACATCACCAAAAGTCATTTCAAAACCTCTAAAGGCTACAAAATCATCATAGGCGTCATTAAAGGAAGTAACGGTTTCACCAATTCGGGTCCATTCGGAACCGGCTACACCTTCAAATTGATTAGTCGAGCTGTTATATTCAAATGTTGTATCATAGTCAGCCTGGTAGAATTCACTGGATTCATCTGCCAGTAAACTTGTATTTGCTTCATAAGCCACACCGTCAAACCAGTTAGAATGGTCTGTTAAGAACATCCAGTCAAGTCCATTGCTGATTGCATAATTAAAAGCTTCTCTAGGTGTTCCCTTACCATCTGAAAAAGATGAATGGCTATGTGGAATACCGAAGTAAAAATCATAGTCGGTATCTTCAGTTACGGTAAAGAACCACTCAGCGCTTGCAATCAAACCTGCTGTGTCAGCCACACTAACTTCCATATACTGATTACCTAGGCTAAGACCTGGAAGCGTCACGCTTACACGTCCATCAACCAAACTGCCACTTATTACATTTCCATTATGTTTAATAACCAAAGTGTTTTCATCAATAGGATTTTCATCCGCTTCAATGGTGAAAGAAACTTCTACACTGGTTTCATAAACAGATGACATATCTGCAGGGTATACACCTGAAATAACAGGTTTTCCGGCATCAGGATTTGCAGGAGCTTCGACCTTAACCAGGTCTGCCGGGTCTCTTAACTTAATCTGGTCATTGTTATACCATGCCGCAATACCGGTTACCTGATACCAATCTCCTTCTGCATAGTTACTGGCATCAAAACCATCCGCTTTTGCATGGTAGATAGCCGTTGTATTGCCTTCTGCATCTACGGCATCAATATTGTAGGAACCAATGCCAGTAATCTTAAACTCTGGAAGCGTAACGATAGAAGCTTGAAGATCACCATTTTCAAGGTCTGGAATTGTTACATCCTGAGCATCCGGAAGATCCGAACTTCCATCTAGGGTAATATCATCTGCTGATGTTACACTAATCTCAAGCTCACCATTAAATGTATCCAATTGGCCTTTTACGGTAATTAGGTCTCCCATATTATAGGAACCAAGGGATACACCGGTTCCGTAAGTATCCAGTTTAATACCTGCAGTATCGTCTTGAATATAGATAAGGGTATCTTTTTCATCAAAGGTTACTACACCTTGAACCTGTACACTGTCACCGACAGCACCTTGTCTGGCAAGTGAAATATCAATACTTTCACCGACAGGAGGATCTACAGGAGTTTCACCATCAGATTCACCCCATATAAGGGCAACAAATTCTGGGTGGTCAATATAGGGATTTCTGTTTCCCTGTTCATTCTGAACTTTTGTATTTCTTGCCAGTTCAAAAGCATCAACAGGGTCCGCTTGGTGCCATGCAAGAAGGGTATCAAGAACGCCGTGCTCGCCATATCCGCTTGTTGTAGCTGATACAGAATCCAAGCTGTTGGACAGTTCAAGATCCAGATAATCTTCACCTTCATAACGGGTAGCCATATAGAAGAGAATCCTTGCTACATCACCTTTCACTTCATCTCTAGGTTCAAAAGAATCGCTGTCAATGGAGTTTGCTGGCGCTTCAGTCAGTGGATTGTCACTTTCATCAAAGTCCAAATGTCCTCTGGATGAGTTAACACTTGCATCTGTTGGACGTAGTTGATGGAGGTCAGAACCAGGACCGGTAGCTGTTCCAAAGTCGCCATGGGACTTGGCCCATACATGTTCACGGTTCCATATATCACCATCGCCGCTTAAGCGCTGTCCATCAGTCTGTGCAGGAACTGAAATACCTTTATAGAAAAGAATAATATTTCCACTTGTGTTAGGGTCTTCATCTGTTGTTTCAAGTGCTGAATATGCTTCAGAATAAGTCACAGGCGTATGACCTTCTGTGATAATATCGTTGAGTTTGGCTTTTAGTGCCTCACCCTCCAAGCCTTCAGTACCGGCATAGTAATCATCGGAAGGTGTCGTTGAATCACTAAGAACAATACCACTTTCAGCAATAGGCATAATCTCAAGATCACCATAATGCATCATGGTAATACCATGAATTTCATCATAAGTATCACCTACTGTTAAGAAATCATCTAGAGAACTATCTTGTGGATCAATCTGGATTTCATTGCCTAAGGCATCAATGGCTGTATAATCACCAAAGCTACCTTGGGCTGTAATCGTTACATCATAAACAACGACCAATTCACCTTCATAATCAGCTTCGTTAAAGGTAAGTGGTGTTACTACAGATTCTTCAGGTAAGGAAAGACCTGTAGCAAGAACACTTTCTACGGTAAAGTTTTCCAGCTCATCCAAGCCGTTAAAGGTTGCTTTTGTACCTTTTACAGCAATCTGGTCACCAACATTCACACCATCCATAGAGCCTTTATATAAGTTGATACCGGCCTTATCCTCATCATTTTCCTGAATGAAGATTCTACTGCCATTGTAAGTCACGATACCTACTGTAATAAGCTCAAGACCATCAGCACTAGCTCTGGCTTCTGTAATGGAAACAGCACCTGGATAAAGAGGAGCTTCTACTAGGTCGGATACAAATACAGGCATCAATTCCAATGAACCGTATTCGTAGTTTAGGATACCGGTTACTGACGTGTAGGTCTTGCCGACTTCAACCCATGTATCGCTGCCATCAGCTTTTGGGTCAACAAGAAAATCACCGGTTCCATCATTACAGGTATAGGTTCCATGATCATCGAGGCTTATTACAGTTACGTTTTTCATAACAACACGTTCAGCCTCATGAGTAGCAGGATCTAGGTCAGCTGCCGTTAAGGTTTGTAAAGGAAGGTCATTTCCTGAAGAAATCAGTTCAACAACCTTGCCGTTTTCAATCTCTTCAAGATCATAATAGGTTGTTTTTGTTCCTTCAACCTTAAGCCGATCGCCAACACTAACTGTTGTCAGATCGCAGTTGTAGAGGTTAATTCCTGCTCCTTCAATACTGTTAATTGGGTCATCAGCAACTTCAATAAAGGTCTTGCCATCAATAGATGTCAGGATTCCTTCAACAGTTACCACTGTATCATCAGCTACTGCTCTTGCTTCTTTAATTGTCATTAAGTTGGTATATGTAGGATCTCCAGGTTCTTCTGGGTCCGTTGGCTCTTCAGGCTCACCTGAATCAACACTATGTGATCCAAGAAATGAGAAATCATTATTATCATGACTTTCCCAATCAAGAGATGGATCATAATCATCAGTTGGGTCGGTATCACCAACAAGGGTCTTGCGCGTCAAGGTATTGTCTAGAAGATCAACGCCATTGGCTTCATAGTAGATGTTTCCGCCGATCTTACCAATGGAGTCAACTACGGTACCTGTCTTTGTTTCTGAATCATAATCTTTGTATAGTACAAGACAATCATTCCCGTTAAAATAGTTGACCGTTGATTCCATATCGCTTTCAGCCAAGATTGCTGGATCTGCTGAAGCATTGGCAATAACAAAGACATCACCATCAGTCAAGGTTCCGCTTAGGGAAGCCGTGTTACCTGGATCTGTGTTTGCATTAGAATAAAGAACAACTGTGTAGGCATCAAGGCTTACATCAGCTCCGGTTCCATTGTAGATTTCAAGAGCTTTATTATTGCTTGAACCTTCAATGTACTCGGAAAATAAAAGATCTGTTGCGCTGTCAGCTGCCAAAACAGGTGAATTGGTGCTGATTGTTCCCATTACCAAAGCCACAAGCATGGTAATAGCCATAAATTTCTTTAGTACTCTCATAATTCCTCCCTATAAATGTATTATGATTGATATGTCATAACAAAGTGACGAATGTCATTTGCTATGAGAAAAGAAGTGCTTTTCCATTATAACATATGCCAATCTAATTGTGAATAAACTTTGAATGAATTATGTATATTTTACGAACTTTTTGCCTTTTTACACTATTTTTACTATTAATTTACTTTTTTACACTTTTTTCAAGTACATTTCACTTAAGTAAAGTGCAATTTTCAAACACCAAAGCCTTGTAGGACTAAACTTGCAAACTTTGTTGATAATCATTATATGTTATTTTGTAATACTATAGAGACATACTGTATGTTCATACTCTTACAAACCCTTTCCTATGATATAGGTCTCCGGTATACAATATTACGTAAAACCAGACACAAAAAATGACCTTGCCACATAAGCAAAATCATTTTCTTACACATCATATGTATCTAATCGGTTACCCAATTTATAAACTTCAAACACCTACAAGGCCATATTCATCACTACAAAAAGCCCTGCAATAAAACTCAAAAAGTTTGCCACAATGGAAAACATGACCCGACGGCTGGTCTTATGTTCCTTAAGGAGCTTGGCAAAAGCAATGGACTCACCAATTACTATCAGCCACTCCATAAAGAAGAAGAAAAGAAGTGCAACAAAAACTCCACCAACCATGACGCCCCAGGTAATCACCGTATGCAAGAGAATCTGGGTAGTCAAGTTCACAAAAACAACTACCTTCCAGTGTTGCTTGATGTGGAATCTGAAGATTACCAAAACCAAAAACTCAACCAAAAGAGTCAGTATAAAAGCCGGGAAAAACTGAAGTACAAGGCTCATGACTCCATCTTCTTTTGCCTGACCGGTTTCAAAGTCAAAATTCACCCGGCTTTGAAAGGTCTTTTTCTCAACAACATTTGAAACAACAAGCTCCAAATCCTCTGTAACCACAATCACTTTAAACCTGTCTGGTACACCAATATAGGAAAAGTTACTGTAGACTTTTCCATCAATGACCTGGCATCTGATATCCCCATAGAGAAGATCTCCCGCACCAGCTGATAGGGCAGGCCTCCAACCATCCTCTTCATAATTTTGAAGAAGACTTAGCATAGCCTCATCATAGTCTCCCCAACTATCAAAAGCTTCCAGGTCAACAGTTTCCGATTCAATCAGCAGGTCCATATAACAGATTTGACCTGGAATATGCTCACCTTCAATGGTAACGGATGGTTTAGGCCCTGCATCAGCAGCAACAAATATGTTCATCGAAAAGAACAAGATGACCATCAGACCAAGAACCCATATTTCTTTTACTCTTTTTCTTAAACAAAATTCCACGACTTTTCCCCCTCTTCATATGACTGGTTATACCAATTTCTTCACAAATCTAATCATACGTCAATCCTCCTGTCTTTTCAATATAAAGAAGGGCCGAACAACTATTTATCCACTTCAATAATCAAAAGTGAATTATCCATACCTATAAGCAAACCATAATCTACCTCCAAAGAAGCATGACTGACTCTGGCCATACCTGATACCCCATCGTCAGAAATCATTAACTCGACCAAGTAACCACCATCCTGACAGCTTTTAAGGAAATTTGCCACATCTAAATAATCAATACCTGCATATTCCTTAGCCCAATTCCACCCCTGTGCTGATACTTGCCCTTCATCATACTCCACAAGGTCCTGATAATAACCATCATAATCCGGGAATGGATCAATGCCTCCCTTACTCTCACCCATGTTCAAATCTATTATAGAATAAATCGTATTGGCAAGAACCTCATTTGATATTGCTGAATCCGGTGTAACTGACACTTCCTGTCCACCATATTCTACAATGGTCAGTGATTCCATATCAAAACCATATTGGAAATATAACCTTCTATCGGTTTTGGAGTGGACAGCTTCATATGTTCCCATGATGTCGTTTTCGCCCTGTATAAGAAGACCAAAACCTTCATCATGACAGGCTATAAAATAATCAACCAGTTCATCACTGGCAACACCGATAAACATCCGGACACTTATTGCATCAGGATACATAGTAGGGTCCGCTTCCACTTCCATACCATAATCAAAATCAGGAAAACGGCTTGGAGGATCGAAGCTTTCATCCGACAAATCACCCATTCCCAGGACACTTTCTCCTGATGACATGGCCCCTTCCTCTGTATCATCATAGGTATCCATCGGGGAAGTCATCCCTGCGAAAGGATTGTTACCTATGTCATCACAGGTGATGGTCACTTGTCCACCGCCAACAAAAACCTGGACATAGTATCCATCATTAACAAATACCATGGTTTTCTCACCAAACATATCATCTTCATAGTAATAGGACTGACTCCAACCCTGATCATAAAAACCATTGAGATAATCATTGATTTTCTCAAGCTCAGCATCTTCAACATTCACCGTTACAAAATAAGCCGATCCGGCTGACCCTGTTCCATAAATATTCCCAAAGTTAACCTTAGGTACATCTGAGGGCATCTCTTTAGGCCATTCTTGATTTTCACCGACAGTCGCAGATTGGTCATCATTTTCTAACTGATGGTCTGACCGTCATCGCTGATTTCTACATCCTCAAGTCCTGCTGCCTCCAGATTTTTTTCCACGATTTCTTCTACTTCACCACTGGCTAAAACTTCAGCACCGGACTTACCGCTTTCATCGGGGGCTGTTTCCTTAGATCCTCCACCGCATCCCGTCACAAGGATAAGAAGAATCATTAAACAAGCTAATCTTTTCATTATCTCCAGTCCCTTCTGTATAATCCATTGTTATACTTGTCAATGGCTTCTTCCTCACTAAGGATACCGCAATCATAGATGAGACACAGACTTTCGTCTTCAGTATAGGTTTCTGTAATGTCCGCTCCCTCTTCCTGGCCCATCAGGTCCTCTACCATATAGTAGGCCGCCTCACTGGCTCCGTCATTTTCGTCAAACAAAAAAACACCACCCTGTTTAAAGTAATCCAACATTTTTGCTTTCATGCATTCATCTCCTTTACATTTGATAAATCCATCTTACAAGGCCGGTGCTTTCAATTAAAGATTCAAATCGTCATAGTCTATTCAATTTGTCATATCTGTTCTGAAACCTGAGATATATTGTCTTCAAGTCTTCCCCATTCCCGGTACTTGCCGGGTGTCATCCCCGTATACTTCTTAAAAGTCCGTGTAAAGGTGGAAATGGAAGTATAGCCACAGGACCCTGAAATTTTCAAAATGGTCCGCTTGGTGTGAACCAACCTGACCTTGGCTAGTCCTATACGTTTTTCATGGATGTAATCCCAAATAGGCATATGATTGTGTTGAAGAAAGAACTGCCTGAGATAGGCACTATTCATATTCAGAGCATCACCTAAATAATCTGGACTCAGTTCCGGTTCACAAAGGTCTTCCTGAATCATAGCCAAAAGACGTTGGTTTAAGATTTCAGGACCTTTTTCCGCTTTTTCAGAGTATCTGTCACACAGTCTTTTGATAATCCTTACCATGGTCGCCTTGATCTTGCCCATATCTTCCAAAGCAAGACTTTCCTGAAGTTCCTGGCGGTTAAGTCTTAATATTTCTTCTTCACCAAGTTCCTCAGACAAAAGAATCAGCATAGAGGCTGCCAGATAATTGCTGATCTGATAGACAAAAGGATCCCCTGTCCCCTCCTTCACCATATCTTCCAAAACCCCTCTTGCCTCTTCTTCATTTCCAGCCTGTACCAATCCCAGAAAACGTAACTCATCTTTTTTGCTCATATGTAATGGTGCCGTAGAAAAAGCATGATCAGGGGTTAAAATCATTGTTTTTCCCGGTATCAAACGAAAATACACGTTGCCAAGTCCTATCTGATATGAGTCAATAATTCCCTGAACACTGCCGACCTCAGGTCCCATAGACACCAGGGTACAGTTACTGCACTTACTAAGGCTTTCCTCGAGACAGGACCTAAAATCCTCAAAACTTCTATGCGCAATACAAACATAATAAGGATGCTTATGAAGGCAATACACCTCTTCAATGCCTGCAAAAACGTTGATGGACTTTGACAGAGCCACACAGTAGGGCCCCTCTTCCCCCATTCCCACCAGATTTTTGACATAATCAGTCCCTTCGTCGTATTTTATATCTCCGTCAAGGATCATGGAAAGGAAGCTGTCTATAATCATTTGCTCATGGCTTTCCAAGACCTTTTTATGATATATGGCATGATCGGCTCCTTGGCCAATCCTGTCAAAGACATCACCTTGAATCAGGTCCTTGCCTGAAATTTCTTCAAAACGATTGGCTAGATTTCTAATCGGTTTATACTTAATCAATGTAATATAATAGGCAATAATGATTCCGCCAAAAGCAGCAAGGCCGATAATAAATATGGATAATTTTTGAAAAGAAAAAAGTTGACGATAACACTTACCCTTATCTACATATGACTTAAGTAGAATACCTGTTTCATCAGATTGAAAATCAAAAATCTCGTAATCCTCAAGGACAAGATCCTCCATAACACTCGTTCGAAAAAGAACCTGGTCTTCCAAGGTAAAGACATACATTTCATCCTCCTCTTGGAAACTTTGCCTCATACGGCTATCCACTATATCAGGACTCATTACAATCCCAATTTTGCCTTCGACCTGGGGATTGTCTATCATATCCACCAGAAGAAGAATAGTGGGTCTGCCATCCAAAAGACTTATTGGATAAATATGATCACCCAAGCTATTTCCCTGATTGCTATCAATGCCTTGGTTATCACTGATCGTCTGAAAAAACTCAGAACCAAAGGCATCATAAACAGTCTGAAAGGTTTCCTCATCCATAGCACCCTGGGATGTAATATAGAAATCTTGATTTTCAAACCATGCAAAGGAATCCATAATTATATCAATACTGGCATTGGTTTTCTTAAACTCGTCAACCAGACGGGGAATACTTCTGGACATTAAGGGTCCATTTCCACCACCTGCACTGGGAATCAGCGGATCAATAGCAAATTTATTGGCCTCTTCAAGGCCATCTCCAATTAAGCCATCAAGATCCAGTGACATATGTCGAACCTTATTTACATAGAGTTGGGTCATGGACTCTTCCAAAGTATGTCCATTTATATCAACCACATAAAGGACCACTAGTAAAAGGGCCAGCAGGAATAGTACCTGTAAACCCAACCATTTAGTGAAGACACTTATTTTCAGATGATGAATCCTATCTATGATTTTCATCCCAACCTCCTTAATAGGTATAAGACCATGACAGTACTTCCTTGACACCGATTTGTTCCAGACTAATGATAAGGTCATCCACACTTACCTGATTTTTCTCATCATGACAATAGTCCTTCATCCACTCCAAAACCACTTCATCCATGCTATCAAGTATACCTCCATAATTTATGGAAGGATCCATTTGTTTAAGATTTAGGGAACTCCATGCATCTTCATCATATATACGCCATAATCTAAGAGCTTCCTGTTGATTTTCGCTGGAACACATTTGATTGAACTGGGATAACATACGGATATATGGACCTGGTACCGTCACTTTCTTTATTTGACCAAGAAGCTGACCTTGATCAGCAAAGGCCTCTCTCCTATATACCGGCAGACCATCTACCATGTCATACAGATTTCCCTCAAGACCGAAATTCATCAAAACCTGGCCCTCATCTGAGTATAGGTAGTCAAAAAAACGGGCAGTGGCTTCAAGATCAGGGTTATCACTACTTACATAGGCGCTTGCATAAGGGACTAAAACCTGGGTCTGGTGAACAGAAAAAGGCAAGTCCCCTTTTCGCCCAACTGGATAGGTGATTCCCTGAAATTCAACCCCCTCATCCATTTCTGACAAGTAGGTCTCCATGGAACTGATGTAGTCAACCAATATGGAGGCCTGGCCATCTACAACCTTGGTTTGATAGACTTTATTGGAATCTGTAAAAACACCTGGAGAAATCAAGCCTTCCTGATACCATTTCTTAAACTCACTGGCAAAGGTCTCAAATTCAGGCTCCATGATCCCCAACTTGACTTGATCCTCCTGAACATAAAATCCCCATTTGATACCATATGCGCTGATAAGGAAATCCGTATCCATTATCTTACCCCCATAAAAACTAAGGGGTGGAGATCCGGTTTTCTCCTTAAGTTCACATAAAACCTCATACCATTCATCCACTGTCACAGGGACTTCAATATCATAGGCGTCAAAAATATCCTTTCTGATATATGGGCCAATATAGGTTCGAATCTCTTCATCTATTTGAAGGGAAGGAAAACAAAAAATTTGACCTTCACTGGTTGTAATCTCATCCAGGATTGTTGGGTTTTCATCAAGAACTCTTTTAAGATTGGGACACCAATCGTCGATTACCTGATTCAATGACATAATAACCCCATCATCAAGTGCCTGGTCGATGCCGCCTGGATAGTCCGTAACGAAATCATGACTAATAATATGGGGCAGGCTTTCCTGCCTGATCATGGTCAGGAAGCGTTCACGATACTCACCTTTTTGGGGATGATAAAACTCAATAGGAACACCGGTATGCAAAATGGCTTGTCCATATACTTCGGATTGACCCATATTATCAATGTGACTGTAACGATTAGGTGTCCACCAGACAATTCCTTCTTGACCAGCAGCGTCCTGCCACCCCTTGTCCCTTGTCAGTATATAAGTTGAAAAAAGAGCCATACAAACAATAGCCGCTAGAAAAAGAGGCCACAGTCGTATAACTCTGGTTGACTTGTCATATATTCTATTATTATTCATCCTTTGCTACCTCAAACATCCCTCACTTTCATTATACTACTTCTTCTTGAAAATGGCATGTTCTAATTAAGAGAGTCAAAGCAGTCATAATTTTTAATCCTAATCGATTTGGATGTGACTTCCTCCATCCATTATCCCTTCAACTTCATCCAGATCATAATCAAGACTAAAGGATTCATAGTCCATATAATTCTCATCAAACCGAATGCCAACCAAGGTAAGTCTAGTCCCATGATTAGATTCTACCAGGTCAATGATTTCAAGGCCTTCTCCCGGTTGAAAAAGCAAGGTCATTTCCCCTGTCTCCCTATTCACATCATAAACACTGCCACCCTGACTGATTGTCCCATAAGCATAACCAACAATAGCCAAGAGCCTTCCTGAACTTGTCCACATAATTTTCTTAACTGCCGGATCACTGCCATTAGTTACATAATTCGTCACTTGTTCAAGCTGTCCACTTTCAACATGTCCTATAAATATATTTCCAACAACTTCAAATCCCGTGTAATCAATATAGGCAAAGACCCTGGAATCAGCCCTATAGATAATCTCTCCATCAAAACCACTCTCTGTAAAATGATTCAGCGGGTTCATCATCTCCTGGTCATTTAAAAGGGCATTGTCTTCTAGCACTGTCTTAATAATTCGATTGGATTCCTGGACTTGGTCTTTCAAGTCATCAATAGTCAGTTCCTGCTCATCCATTATCTTTTCCATGTTGTCAAGCTGGCTTTGTAAGCTGGCATTATCACTTTCAAGACCTGCAATCTGGTCCTCCAACTCACTAGTGCACCCACTAGATCCACCAAGTATCAAGGCTAATGCAAATGCTATAAATGCTTTGTTTTTCATCTACCATTCCTCCAATCGCGTAAAGACATGACCCACTCTTACATTTTTCTACTCCAAAATCTTGTCCTTAAACACCTCAAAAATCCGCTGATCAAACCGAAGGTCCTCACCCTCTTTATCCTCATCCAGGCGCACATCCATCATAACTATACCGTTCATATAATCATCCATAACATATCCGGTAGGCATATAAGATGAGAAAACTGGCTGAGTAAAGTCTCCTTCATAGACCATTTCTCCACCAACATAAACCTTGAAATTTTTTGCATTGCTGATATCCAGCAATTCAAACCCTAAAAGAGGATCTTCCAGGGCTTTACCATTTTCTTCCAGATACTCCGGTGTAAAATAATACTCCTGAAGTTCCCAATCAATAAAGTCGATATCATCATCTGTAAAGAGCACTTCTTCGGTAGTTGTACCAAGTTCCTTATGGTCTACAAGAATAGTCACCTTAAAGTCCGGTTCCGGCTTGGGTACCAACTTAAAGTATCCAAGGATATCCGATTTCCACATATCAACATTTTCTTCATCTGATAGCTCTACATAATAAACATCTGTATCGCCGGATTCCACATATTCTTCAATGGTAAAACCGGATACAATACCTCTGTTTTCTGAAAAACTTTCAATAAAAGCCTGATGGTCCTCGGAGTAGACAGTATGATCAATGAGGTCATCAATCATTTGAAAGAGTTGGTCTTCCATAAGTCCCTGTCGAACCCGCATGGTGTAATCAATATGAAGCTTTTCAAGCCTGGAATACCTTACTCTTAAGGAAATAAAATTATCATACCCTTGTAAAATATCTTCAACATCATCAATCGTAGAATCCCTTAAAGCTCCACTAGGTGCACATCCTGTAAATATCCCACTTAGGATGACCACAATTATCAAGATGATTCCTGTATTTCTTAATCTTTTCATGTCTGTCAAAACTCTCTTTCTGTTGGATTACCGGTTCCAAGTAGCCATTGTAGACCTGGTGGAAAACCTAAAACTGATCTCTTACTTTCAGATTATCATAACCATTTCATAAGTCAACAAAGGTAGGTAAATTGTAAAAATTTCTCATATCCATTGACCATATATTACCATAATGTTATCATATGGATTAAATAGCATAGGCCATATTGGAGGGAAATCATGAAATTTAATTACGATTGTCTACACTGCCACATCAATCAAGGGCTTAAAGTTGCAAAATGGACCAATCTAAATACCACATCCACTGAAGACCTCTTAAGATCCATTTTAAGTCACCTGTCAAAAGCAGATTTCACCCTACAAAACCCAGAGATCATGAGCCAAACCTGGCAGTTAATTACAGGCTATATTGATGATCCAGATCCATATAAGGCCTTTAAAGAAGACTATAACCATATGCTCCATTCCATATCTGACCAACTAAAAAAAGAGATCCTTTCACAGGACCTCTATTTCAGACGGTTTATGTATGCAGCCATTCTTGGCAATATTATTGACCTTGGCCCATCTCATGAATTTGAAACTGATAACTGGCTTAAGCGGTTTAAGGAAGAACTTGGACATATCAAACTGGGCGAAGACGACTCTGCTCCCTTGTTTCATGAGCTGAGCAAAGCAAAAACCCTGCTTTATGTCGGTGATAATTGTGGCGAGATTGTCCTGGACAGAATTTTTATCGAATATTTAAAGCATCAATTCCAGGACTTAACTATAACTTATGCAACAAGAGGTCTGCCAATTCTTAATGACATCACCCTAAAGGATGCCCAGGATATAGGAATGGAAAAGGTTGCAAACCTCATATCAAGTGGCGTTGATACTCCTGGCCTGATTTTGAATCATGCCAGCGAAGATTTTCTCAGTGTCTATCACCAGGCTGACCTAATCATAGCCAAAGGCCAAGGAAACTATGAAGCCCTAAGTGATCAAGAGGACCCCCGTATTTTTCACCTTTTTATGGTCAAGTGTCCTCTAATCGCCAGAGAGACCGGAGTTCCAAACCTAAGTAAAATGTGTTACCGCCAAAAAAAACTTAGTCCCAAAGATTAATCTGCAATGCCTGCATCAATTCAAGCCTTGCCAGATCAACCATTATTTCATTCTCTTTGAAAGCATATGCTGCTTGGCTGAACTTTATCTGATCATCTGTATAAGTATCCAATGTTATTCGTCCCAATTCCATCAGAAGGCTGGTCACATCCAAGTTTTTTTCCATCATATTTTCCATGGACTTGGCCAGATCCAACCTGACTTCTGCGCTTACAAGATTATTGACCAATACATCAACCCTTCTACTCATATCCATCAATGTCTTATCATAACTCAGTTGGGCTGACTCCAATTTTAGCCAGTCGCTTTTGGCCTGGACCTCTTCCGGTCCATAGGTTCCTAGAGCTATCTCATAGGTCAGGTCGGCAGCCTCAATTTTAGCAGACAGGAGTTGCATACTGCTCGAATCGACAAATTCTTCTTTGAGCAAATCCACGTCATCTATATTAAACTGCAAATCAGGTAACGCTATGTCCTCATAGGACTCCAAATCAAGATTAATATCTCCCATTAAATCCATCGTCGCCATATCCAAATCCACATTTACTTCCATGGCTTCCATCTTTAGGAGGTCTATCTCATAGGCAAGTTCCAGGCCATCCAGAGTATTTTGTCCTACCATTCCAACATATCTTTCATAATAGTCTTGTCTTAAGGCCAGCTCTTCAAGAAGGGACTGAAGCTCTAATTCCTTAAGCCTTATTTCTAAAATTCTGATGTACAGGTCGTATGCATGGTTAAGACTTTCTTCTTCGAAGGATTCCACCACATAATCTAATTGAGCTTGAACCAAGATTGGAACAACGTATTTTGTCGTTCTGGCTTTGTAGTCTTCTTCCGGCAACCATCCTTCCAATACCAGTTCAGCATCCAACCTGGCTTCTTCAATAGCCAACTGGCTTTGAAGCATATAAAGATCTTGCTCCAGACTTTTTTCTTCCATATCTATTTCAACAATTTCTTCTAAGGTTTCAGCACTGGCTATTGTTCCAGTCCCCAAGAGAAAAACTGTTAGCATCATTATCGAAACTACTTTCTTCATAATTTCACCTTCCTAATCCTGTCTCTGACATATACTCAAGTTCCATCCACTCCAGAACCAGATCTATTTCCATGTTTTTTTGATTCAAAATAATACTTTCATAGGCTAATCGCTCCTGAATATATGTTAGTTCACTGATTTGTCCAAGTTCATAAGATGCCTCTATTTTCTCTAAACTCGTGTGTGCATCAGATACTTTTCTTTCATACTGATCTAAAAGACTTGATTTTTTTAATATCAGGTCATACTGAAAACGAATCTCTTCCTCTATCTTTAGTTGAAGAGCCTCGAGCTGAACCTGGGCTATAGCATAATCATTAACTAAAACTTCATACTCCAGTCCTCTGTCTTCGTAATAGAGATAGGTTCTGTTTTCTTCATAGATGGCCATTTCTTTTTCCAGCAGTTCCAGTCCAAGGACAGCTTCTGCCATATCACTTCTCTGGATCAGGGCCTTGTTTATATAATCGTCAACCCTGTCCAGATCATCCACTTGCCACTGGAGTTCATCCATTACTTCTACAATAAGTTCCTTGGAAAAAGAACCGAAAATGTTCTCCAGTTCCAGGCTCAACTGGTCATAAGAAATTTGACTAAGTCTTAATTTGGCATAGGCTTCCTCATAGGCAAAAGCAGACTTCTCATATACCAATAGGGTTATCTCTCCTGTGTCCAGCTGCAATGTGGCCAAGTCTTTCATTTCCTTAAGGATAGAAACTTCCTTCTCATAACCTGGAATCAAGATCTCCAATGTGTACAAATCCTGCATCAGGGTATATGCATCCAAGGTTAATTGATTCAATCTTGATTCAGCTTCCATGGACAATAGGTGTGCAGCCCCATCCATCTCAAGAGGAATCAAATACTTCTCTATGGTCAAGTCCAGTTTTTCGTAAAGATCCAAAAGACTTGTTCTTGTTGTTCCTTTGCTTCTGATAATTTTATAGAAAAGGTTGATTTCTTCAGCCTTCAAATCATAGACATCTGCACTGTTTTCAGCAAGGACAGCATCCATTTCATACATTTTATAATCTAAACTATTGATTTCAATTTTTTCTTGTATTATTGAATCATCCTGTGCATAGGCAACATTGTTTCCAATTAGGCTGAGTATAATGATGAAGAGGATTTTCTTCACGCGCTCACCAACTCTCCAGCTTCATCTTCCATGACCAAACCATCGGTAATTCGAATGATTCGCTTGGCTTTTTTTGCAACATCTTCATCATGGGTGATCATAACGATAGTATGACCTTCCTCGTTTAGCTTAAGAAAAAGATCCATAATTTCCTTTCCCGACGCCTGGTCCAGGTTACCTGTGGGTTCATCAGCAAGAATCAGTTCAGGTTCACCGATCAAGGCTCTGGCTATGGCTACACGCTGCTGTTGACCACCGGAAAGTTCGATTGGCTTGTGATGGGTCCGGTCACCAAGACCAACAGCCTCCAGCATGGCACCTGCCTTTTTCTTAGCCGCTTTCGATCCCAGGCCACGAATAAGCAAAGGGATCTCAACGTTATGAAGAGTGGTCAATCTAGGTAGCAAATTGAATTTTTGAAAAACAAACCCAATCTTGTCATTTCTAACGGATGCAAGTTGATCTTCTGATAAGTCCTCTACGTTTTTATTATCGAGTAAATATGTACCGCTGGTTTTCACATCAATGCAGCCGATGATGTTCATTAAAGTAGATTTACCAGATCCCGAAGGTCCAAGGATAGCAACAAACTCGCCTTCCATAATGGTTAAATCAACACCTTTAAGAACTGTCAACTTGTTATTACCCATAACGTAGGTTTTAATAATATCCTTCATCTCTATAACTGTATTCATAATTAATTGGAGAGTACCTGTACAAATTCTGCAAGGCTGACCTCCAAGTCACCTCCTTCAACAATCCAAACCTTCACACTGTCACCTTGATAAATATCCGCGATGTTAAGGTAAATAAATTCACCGTCACCAACACCTGAACTTTTAACTACACTGGTACCTACAGGAATAATAATGTCAATGGTCTCACCGGACACTTCCAAGTCTGTCATTCCGCTTCCACTTCCACCACCTTTTTCACCTGATTCTCTTGCCGCCTGGTTGGCTGCCTGTTTTTCCGCCTTTTCCTCTTCAGTCAGTTCACTGTCTTCACCAGAACTTTCTCCACTTGCATCCGAATCTTTTAATAAAAGGCTAATGGTTACTTCATTTCCAATAATATTTTTTACAATCCCTGACACCTCTGCCTTACGGTCAGGTACAATCTTGTCATCATCACTATCTGGGTTTAGGCCGTCATCATCTGTCTTGCTCTCACTAGCTGCCAATTCTTCACTAACCCCACTGCCATCTGAATCATCTACCCCTATTGGAGTAATTGTATCCTCAAGGCTTTCACCCTCAGATCCACAAGCTGTAAGGATAAGGATTGCTGATAGGGCTATAACAAATATGTTCATATATACTTTCATAAATATCTTCCTTTCAAATCATTCTACTATTCGTATCTTAATGCATCTATTGGCTTTAAGGCCGCTGCACGTGTAGCGGGATAATAGCCAAAGAAGGTACCTGTTACCAGGGAAAATCCAATGGCGATTAAATATCCCTCCATAGATGGCATGACCTCTACCTGGAGGTATTGTATCAAGGGTACCATGGCAAAGGAAAAGACAACCCCTACAAGACCACCCATAAAACTAATCATCATGGACTCCAAAAGGAACTGTAATAAGATATCTCTCTTTTTTGTTCCCAAGGCCTTTAGAATTCCAATTTCTTTTGTTCTTTCCTTTACCGAAACGAAGAGTACATTCATAATTCCGATACCACCAACAATAAGGGTTATAATCGCGACACTGATCAAAAGAACTGACATGGTTCTTGCAGAATCCTGAGCTGCGACCAGCTTGCTTCCTGCATCTTTAATTGCGATATCCGCTCCACCGCTTCTAGCATATTCCTCCCGCATAATGGCATCAATTTCTACAATTGCATCTGCCACAGAATCTATGTCCTTGGCTACAGCAATTACTTTAGGTTTTCCGGATGAACCAATGACATAATTTTCGGCTGTTGAATAGGGAAGAATGACGGACTCATCAACTGCAATACCCTGAATGGCATCTCCAACCCGCTCAACGACTCCAATGACCTCAAATCGTCGACCACTAATGGTTATATCTTGACCAATTGACTCCTCTACCTGTCCCGGAAATAAAATCTCAGCGAGTTCGTATCCGATAACAGCTACCCGCTCTCTTCTTTCTTCATTGACTTCATTGATAAAATCACCGACATACATACTTAAATTACTCAAATCATCAAACTGGCTTGTAACTCCTGATACACTACCGCTATAAGTGTCTATGTTTGAACTAATATCCGCTCTTGCTGTCATAACAATCGTAGCAGCCTGTATATGCTCACTTTTTTCATTCAAGAGATCAACATCATCCATACTAAGAAGGAACTTACTTCCAGGTGCCGATTGAATATATAGGGTTCCAACATTTAACATGGCAAACTGATCTTCAACTGCTTTTTCAGAAGCTTTACCGATACCAACAACCATAATAATCGTAGCCGCACCGACAATAATCCCCAGCATCGTGAGAAAAACACGGAATCTGTTGGCTCCAATATTGGTAAAAATCGCTCTAAATATTTCTGAGATTCTCATAGAAACCTCCTTAATTGCTCTTTCTTATAATGACTTTCTCACCGGCAGACAGACCACTAAGAACCTCAACATTCATACCATCTGTAAGACCAGTGATAATGTCTCTTTTTTCTGATCCTGTTTCTGTTTTCACTTCAACGGATTGAACACCATCTTCCAAAGTTACGGCACTGTTAGGGATAATCAAGGCATCTAACCTTTCTTTCATGACAAATCGTAACAAGGTTGTTAATCCACTTCGAATCGACTCAGGAAACTCTACCAGTTCAATCTCTGTATCATAGGTGACTATGCCGTTATTATCGATGTCCGGAATCAAACTCACATTGGTTACAGTTCCTTCGTAGGCCTTTCCATACTCACTTTCAAATTCTACATATACTTTCTGGCCTGAATAAATTTGATGAATATCCAGTTCACTAATCTTTGCAAGGATTTTTGGCTCCTTCTGGTTGACCAAAGTCATAACGCTTGTCGATGTTCCTACTAAGTCGCCTACATGACTCTTAATTTCAGCAACCACACCTGAAACATTGGATCTTAAAACTGAACTTTCAAGTTCAAGTTCCAAAACTTGTATTCCCAGCTCAATATTTTCCAGTTCCAAACTTTCTCCTCCATTAACAGAGGCAGTGAGTTCTGTGAGTTTTACTTGTTCCATAGTAATCTGGGACTGAATTCCAGCGATTTTCGCCTTCTGGTTCTCTATATCATCTGCGGTATACAAAATCGAATAGGTTTCCATATCCTCCAAGGTCTTTTTTTCAACATCAAGGTCTCCATAGAGACTGGACAAGACCAAATTCTGTATTTGGATATCATTGCTAAGTCCACTAGCTTCTGCTTCAAGCTTATCCTCCATCATCTGAAGGTCCAGCTTTGCCTGGGCAATTTTCAGCTCTAGTTCTGACGTATCAAGCATAGCCAGCACCTGTCCATCTTCAACATAATCCCCTATATCAACCTGTACATCGCTTATGACACCACTGGAGATGAAACTTAAGTCATATGTTTCAATCATGACTGTTCCGTCAGCCAAAAAATCGATAACCAAATCATCTTGTTTGGCTGTTGCTTCCTGAACCGTTTCAACGACCGTCTCGCTTTGACTGTCCTGTAGGAAAAAATACCATCCTCCTCCTGCCAGCAATGAAACTATTATGATTCCAACAATTATTTTTACTTTCATAAGACACCTCTTTTACTGATTATGATTGTTTAACACTTTTGTTAACCTAACTTTAGCTTGGATAAGTGACGGTTTTGTGACAGGTAAATGTATATTTGCTCAAAAAAAGATGACCCTAAATTGTAGAGTCATCTTTATAGATCATTTTTCACTATTTCATTTAAAGTTTCTTATCGAACAACTTTTGCCTTCTTACATCTGGCAATAATATAATCTGCCACTTGGTCAAAATATTTGGGATCCACATAAATCTGATTATGTTCAAGGGTCTGATTGACGTAAATAACCTTTCTTCTGGGCTTACACACAATCTTAGTCACCTTCTTAAACTCACTGTGACTGGAGTTTTTACTATAGGCAAGAAGTCCGGCTCCAGCAGTTACAGGACTTTCAGCTGCAGCACCTGCCATAACGGCCAGCCAAGCCAGAACCTGGGCCTTTTCAAACTGTTTCTGCATCTGAATATGACTGATACCTTTCTCGTCCATTTCAAAGACGACCTGATATTTACCTCCATAGGCAAAGGCAACAATAGGATAAGCTATCATGACTAAGCCGGTTGCAATAGCTGCTACTAATAGGAAGATCTTTATAAAAGCTAAAATCGCTTCAGCAAATCCATCATCCGCTAAGACAACAAAGAATAGAAGCAAGGCAGGAAATGCTGAAGAAAGCATAAAAACCTTCCAGACAGTCATTAGAACTGTTGGGTTCTTCCACATATTCATATCCTGCTGCCATCTCCAGACTCCATCAGGACCCTGATGCACCTGATTTTCATAATTGACATTCTTTTTACTGTCTGAAACTTTTGGACTTTCCAAATGTTCAGAATCACCCTGACCATTCTCTTGAGGTATTACACCAGCACTAACCCGAACTTGTTCTTCAAGCTTGTTTCCACAGTTACCACAAAAAGCCTCTCCACTTCCAACTTCATTACCACATTTTGAGCAATACATGTTCACCCTCCATTTACGAATCATATTATCACCATTATACCATGTATAACCCTATATTTGAACATACTGTGAACTGACTTGACACACTAGGAAAAAAGCACTATTATATTAGCAAGACAAAGGCGTCCACAAGGCGTTTTTGTCTTTTTTTGTATAAGATAGCGCCTAGGACTATCTTATTACGCCAGATTTCTACTTGCATAAACTCTAACATAAGATCTATAACATACATATCTACTGAACAACCATAGGGAATTCTAAAAGGAAAGGAACCACATGAACGAGTACAAGAAACTGCTGCAACAATTGGAAAGCAACATCGAAAACAGTCTGACCACTTCTATTCATGCTGATGGCTTTAGGGGCAGTAAAAAGCAAGTCGTCACCATTATCGAAAAATTCAAGGACCAGTTACTGGAACAGCTTTTTGGGATGGAAGTCGTCGAATCACAGATAATATCTTCATCTGCAGATATTATGGATACCCTCAACCATCAAAAAGCCCTGTCACAGGAGATGCTCATTAATGCCAAAACTTTACAGGAAAACAACGACGAAAGTAATCGAATGGTAGAAGCTTCCATTGAGGCTGCCGATGAGATCAGCAAAGCAACTTCACTAATCAAAGAATCATCCGAAGAGTTGTCAGCCACTACCTCCTCTGCTAAAGAAATTGTTAACAGGCAAGTGGACCAGGTCTACACCATTATCGATGAAATCAACACAATTTCAGATACCAGCCGTCAGACACTGGAGTCTATCAAAGGCCTTCAAACCAACATTGAGGAAATATCAGAAATCCTGACATCAGTCCAAAACTTCTACAAACAAACCAAGCTTCTGGCCTTAAACGCATCCATTGAATCTGCAAGAGCTGGTGAAGCCGGTAAAGGTTTTGCCGTTGTTGCCAATGAAATAGGAAATCTAGCTGATGGCAGTGAGCAATCCGTGAATGAGATTATCTCTATTATGCACAATATCAATGCCAGTATAGACAGTGTTTCAGGTAACTCTGAAAAAGAGCAGGAAAAAGTAAAAGAGACGGTTAATCAGGCGGACAGTGTCAGCAAGGGCTTAACCATGATCACAGATGCCTTTAACTCTCTGGATACAGAAATCCAGGAAGTTAACGAGCTTTTAGATAAGAACAAAGTCCAAACCGACCAGGTTGTTCACCATCTTGATATGACCAAGTCTGCTTTTGATCACACCAACGAAAGTATCACCCAGCTTGGCCTTACCATTGAACGCCAATATAAGGAAACAGAGAAGATGATGCATATCGAAAGCATCCTTAAGGATATGTCCACAAGCCTTGGCAACATTACCCACCAGTATAACTTAAATCTACTGGATGGAGCCAAAAAGACCATCTCTGACAAAAGCAACCAGATCATTGATGATATGATGGAAGATGTTGTTAACCACCTTCTTGACAAGGACCCTGAAAAAAATATCCACCAATCCATTCTAGACAGTAAACTACAATCCAGCGACTACATTGAGGCTATCTGGACCAACAAGACTGACGGAGAATTCATCTACTCCAATCCACCTGCCGGTATTAAAAATGCTTCTATCAGAGATTGGTTTAACGAAGCCATTAAAGGCAAGCCTTTTATTTCCAATATTTATATTTCAGGTATCTCCAAGTCTCCCTGTATCACCATTAGCCTGCCCATCATAAAAGACCAAGAAACCCTTGGGATCCTTGGCCTTGATGTACAAATCAATTAGATATAGGCAAACATTCGACTAATATTTTTCAAACTCTGAATCACTAAGGGATATGCGTTTTTGTCCCTTGGGGGATCCGGGATTATCCTTGTTCATGCTTTCCAGCATCCGTAAAACTTCCGGATCAATAGAATGATCATCTGAACCGCCTGAATGGGTGGTTTTTTTATTGCCTCGAAGCCTAAAGGTCCCAACCTGAGACTTAAGCATTTCTGCCTGTCCGGATAACTCTTCACTGGCAGCTGCAGTTTCTTCAGCAGTAGCACTGGTTGTTTGAACAACATCAGAGATTTGTGATACACCTTGGTTGACCTGGTCTACAGCTACCGCCTGGTCTTTGGATGCCCCAGCGATCTCTCCAACGAGTGAGCTAGCCTGGGATACACCTTCGACGATTTTATTCAAGGCCTGAGCTGTATCGTTGGCAATCCTTGTTCCGCCTTGAACTTTCTCAATAGACCCCTCAATCATGGCTGTAGTCTCTTTGGCTGCACTGGCAGATCTGGCTGCTAGATTTCTAACTTCTTCAGCTACAACTGCGAAACCTTTACCGTGTTGACCTGCTCTGGCGGCTTCAACAGCTGCGTTAAGGGCAAGTATATTGGTTTGGAAGGCTATATCATCGATAACTTTGATAATCTTGGATATGTTTCTTGAGGATTCATTAATATCACTCATAGCAGTCAGCATATCCGACATTTGAGCATTACCCTGGTCTGCATATTTTTGAGCGGATGCAGCCATTTCCTCAGCTTTTTCTGCATTGGCTGCATTCTGTCTGGTCTGAGAGGCAATTTCTTCAATAGAGGCTGTCAGTTCCTGGATGGAAGCCGCCTGTTCAGTAGCTCCTTGAGACAGAGACATACTGGAATCAGACACCTGTCTAGACCCAGCCGCCACTTGATCAGAGGCTGAATTAATATTGGTCAAGACGTCGTTGATATTTTCAACCATCCGCCTGAAGGCTTTGGCAAGCTTACCGACTTCATCTTTTGAATCAAGATCTATATGAATATCCAAGTTACCATCTGCAATATGGTCTGCTGCTCTAACCATCTGTCCTAAGGGTTTACTGATAACTCTGGAAATAAGAAATCCCAGCCCAATGGCAAGTAGAACTGCAACGACAATGAGGGTTATCATAGCCTGGATAGATCCTTCAGTTACCTCATCATTTTCTAAGGCCTTGGCTTCCGCATCATCGACTTTCATATTAACCATAACATCGATAGCTTCTTTTTCAGCATCTGCAGCCACCCGCATGGAACCTTTAATCATGGCGTAAGCCTCTTCATCCTTGTTCTCCATACACAAATCATAAAACTCCGGCAGGAGGGCTCCAAAATTCTCCCTGGTAGTCATAAAATAAGCAAAGGCATCCTTCATATCCTGAGAAAGAGCTTTCTCTTCAAAGGACTCTGAAAGTGTGTTCAGCTCATCAATAATCACTAGGATATTATCATGCATGTCATCGATTTTATCCGGATCATCTTCAAGAATCATATCCCTGGTATTGACCCGAACACGCTGAAATAGTTTTGCCATTTCAGCAGCTTCAGCAAGGGGAACCGTCATGTTTGCATAAATCGTATGTCCATTTTCATCAATTGTTTTTATGTTGTCAATAGCAACGATACCAACAATACCTGCTATAATCGCCACAACAACAAAAGCCGAGATCAGCTTAAGTGAAATCCTCATATTTAAAAACCATTTCATATCTGGCCTCCTTATCTGTAAGCTACTCTTTGGCTCCCTTTATTTCATCGATTTCATTCTCGTTGAGCAACTTCTCACAGTCTAGAATAAGGGTTACCTGGTCATTGCTTTTTCCAACGCTTTTTATGTATTTCCTTCCTGTTGAATTAATGTTTGGAGGTGGTACAATATTATCATCACTGATATTCAATACTTCTGATACCGCATCCACAATAATGCCGATAGACAGTTCAAGGACATCGATGACAATAATGCAGGTCCGATCATTGTATTCTTTAGGCTCTTTTTTAAATTTAAGTCTGGCGTCCATGACAGGAATAATTTTTCCTCTAAGATTAATGATTCCCTTGATAAACTCAGGTAATTCTGGAACAACAGTAATTGGCTGTATACCGACGATTTCGGTTACATACATAATATCAATTCCATAATACTCACTGCCTAAAGAAAAAGTCAGGAACTTACCTTTCTGGGTATCCTCTTCTAATTCATCCATAACCGCATTCATTTCATTATTCATGTTTTCACCTCTTATCTATTGACTAGTTAGTGCTAACTAACCTAATTTTAGCATAAGTAATTTTAAATTGCCAGTGAAAACCTATAAACAATTTGTGAACACCTTGCCTCCTCCAAGTTTAGCATTGCCTAAATGAAAATGCCGTGTTAAAGTGAGATGACATAATTCATCGATACCACATAATTGTAGTGTAGGTATCCCATACTCTAGGAGACCATTCATGATTCATTTACTGATTGCTATTGCATTTTCTGCCATGATACCTGTTTTACTCAAATACGCCCATCAAGCCAAGGTTTCAGATGAAGTGGTTCTTTCAGGCAACTACTTTTTAGCCATACTCATCAGCCTGGCCTTTACCCTCTATAAACTGGATACCTATAAATCTCTTTGGTCCGATCCAGGAAAACTAATTGAACTTATAGTCATAGGACTGGCAACAGGCCTCTTTTTCTATGGCGCCTTCTATTATTATCAAAAATCCGTCAGAGAAAACGGTGTCTCCCTCTCCATCGCAGTAGGAAAGATGGGCATCCTTATTCCGGTAATCCTATCTCTGATTTTATGGCAGGAATTTCCAACATCCGTTCAATGGATTGGAATCATCCTTAGCTTAATAGCCATCGGCCTCATCAACATTCATCCGGAAGACTTTCGTAAACTTCATATCCGCCTGTCACTCCTTTTGTTTTTTATCATTGGAGGACTAGGCGACTTTGGAAACAAACTTTTCGAAACCCTGATCGGAGCCCAGTATAAGGACATCTTCCTCCTTATCGTCTTCACTACCGCCTTTATTGCCAGTCTTTTTATGACCCTAAAGCATAGACGAATCACCATCAAAGCAATTGGATACGGCTTGGCTGTTGGTGGACCAAACATGTTGACGGCCTTCTTCCTCATTAGCGCTCTTGATGTCATTAAAGCCGCAATCGTCTTCCCAACCTACAGTGGAGGAGCCATTATTCTTACGATTATCTACAGCTTCTTTGCCTTCAAAGAGAAACTCCATGGCAAAGAAATAGCTGCCATCACCTTAGTGATAGCAGCCTTGATATTGATTAATATGTAATTGTCGTTGTCACGAATGCGATCGGTCATAAATCTCCCTTATCTCATCAATAGCCATCAAAAAAGCTTCTACAACAACTGGATCAAAATGCTTACCTCCTTGACTTTTGATATAGCCAAGTGATTCATCAAAACTTAAGGCAGCCTTATAAACCCTCTCTGAAGAAAGAGCATCAAACACATCAGCTACGGCAACAACCCGGGCCTCAATAGGAATTTCATACGCCTCTAATCCTTCAGGATATCCCTGGCCATTCCATTTTTCATGATGGTACCTGGCGATATTTTCGGCCACTTTATAGTAGGCCATATCAAATTGACTGAGTTCCTCATTTAACTCTTTAAAAATATCTCCTCCAACCGCCGCGTGGTCTTTCATAATAGTAAACTCCTCAGGTGTCAACCTTCCCGGCTTCTTAAGTATATAGTCAGGTGTTGATACTTTACCGATATCATGAAGGGCCGCATTTCTTTCGATGGCAAGAATCATCTGTCGGCTTATGGGATGGGTCTCTCTATCCAGTTCTTTTAGAGATCCTGCTATCACTGTTGAATATTTAACCATTCGTTGAATATGATCTCCGGTTTCAATGTCTTTTTTATCAACCAGCCTGGCTATGGTATTGGTAATGCGAATAATAAAGATTTTCATCAGATAGGACCGATTTAAAGCACCTGTAATTTCATATAGTAGGGAACTTGCAAAACGGTAGTCTTCCTGTGTGAAGTGATTGTCTTTTTTGCTGGAAAAAAAGACAACTCCAAACACATTGTTCTTGATAATCAAAGGAAGACTCATATTCGAACGAATACCCTCGCCAACAATCATCTGCATAGACTTGCTGTCAGGATTCTTATCAAGAGAAGCCTTAAGATTATTATTGATATAGCCTTCTTTTGATTCGATAATTTTACGCAAGTCGCTTTTATTAAGATCAGAGGAATATCCTACTTCAATATTAAGGTCCTCATACATAGCCACCCCATACTCTGTGGTCAGCATGTTGTTTACCTCATCATAAAAGGCAATTCCTACCCTATCAACACCCATTTGTTCATTAGCTGTTATTAAAAGATGGTCAATGATGTCATCGATAACATATGCTTTACTAACCATTTCAGTAAATTCATTGATTATCCGCTGGTTGTTAAAAAGCTTTTTTACCGTATCCTGTATTTGCTTTTCTTCAATGAATATAGGCTTTGCTACAACCTTTTTAGCATCATAATCATGAATACCAATTAGATGATATGCCCGTTCTACCAGCTTCATATCCGTTGAAATCAACCGAAAAACCAAGACAACCAAGCCAATAATAACAAGACCAAGCAAGAGAAGAATAATATTAAAGAAAGTAAACAAGTTATCTCTGGAAGCTCTGGAATAAACAAAGTATTCACTGTCATACTGATCAAACTCATCCATGATCTCTTGGTAGGTTTCCTGAATATTTAGTATAGCTTCAGAATTATCCAAAACTTCACTTGTTTGGATTGCTTTTGTGGTAATAATAATAGTATTTAGCTGATCACTCATATCCAGTAATTCCTGGGTCAGACCATCCGCCCTTTTCTTAGCAATAAAGAAGATTGCACTGTCTTCAAGATTGTGGCTAACCTCATCAATAAACTCAATTGCCTTAGCTGCATTCGACAAAAGAAGCTCACTGTTACTAACTAGGGCTGTTTTCAAACGTTTGTATTTTTCTTCATCACTTGCATCCTGCTGGGAAATATTCAGAATAACCCGAATGGGTAGATTGATTTCCTCAAGACGGACTCTAAGCTCATCGTTGGCAAGCTCAGCCTGGTCCAATTTTTCAAATGACTGAATCATAAATAGATTTAAAACTATCATGGTTATGGATAGTACTATAATTAAAGATGTCAAAACGACACCGATTCGTTTAATGCTTGTCATGTTGCTCCTTTAAGTCTCATCACCCATATCCGTCTTTATTATACTATAAGTATAGACACATTACAATTAAGCAACTATCGCCTTTTTCTACAGACCATCCAAATAAGTCTGATATCCAAGAATAAAAACTTCCGTTGCCTGCATAAGAATCTGGCAATAATCCCCCTCTTTTAAGGGTGGAGAAAAACTATTTACCTCATAGGCGCTGACCAAACCGTTCATATAGACAGTGATATCAAAATTTAGACTTTTCAGAACATCTTCATCAAAAGCCTTAAGCCTCTCTTCCTTCTTCATAAGGTCAATTAGACCACCATAAAACTCCTCAAGATAGTAGGACTTCGGCCCATACTTCCTCATATCCATATAAAGTTTGGGGTGATTGAGTCCATAGAGGAGAATTTTCTCGTTCCGCTTAAAATAAGTGGTGGACTCTAAATCTTCTCTAATGATTTTATTGAATAGGGCTTCAAGCAGGTCTTCCTTATTGGTAAAACTTTCATAAATAGGTGCAACGCTTGAAGACAAGCTGTCTGCAACTCCCCGCATAGAAAGTTTGTCTAATCCAACCTCTTTAGCTAATTCATAAGCCTTATCCAAAATTAGTTCCCTGGTAAAAATCTTTTTCGCCATCACACATCTCCTCTTCTTCCTTCCATAACAACTTACCATGTAAAACTAGAATTATCAATCCATAACAGATTTAGAAAAGTGCTATGGATACTTCCATCCTCTCATGATAATCTAGCTATTGTAGCATTACCTAAAACTTAACGTCTGGATCATCAAGGAGGTAACCAATGCATTATGTGACATCTTTTCTAAAAGCTTGTATATATATAGTGGTCTTTTCTACTCTAACAATAATAAGTAAAAAACTGATTATTCAGCCGGTTTTCCAGTCCCTTGCTCCCTCTGTCAATACAAAAGCAATTCAGGCTATCCTGTCTATCCTCATCCAAAGCATTTTGTTTTTCCTATTTATTTACTTTGTACCCAAAATTGATTTGCCTTTCTTAGGCCATGATATGAGCGGCTACAATAGGTCTGGCCAGGCCATGACATTTGCCATAGGCTGTCTTTTGGCTTCACTGGCATGGGTTTTTATTCTGATCGGTATGCTGATGACCAAACAGGTTCAGATTAGGCCCAGTAGCCAGATTATCGGTCCTCTTTTTACCCCCCTTCTAACAGCTCTGGCTTTCTTTTTTGTTCTAGCCCTTTTTGAGGAAATCATATTTAGAGGTATCCTCTTTACCCTACTCGAAAGCTCATATGGCCAAACTCGAACTTTAGTAATTGTTACGCTAATCTTTTCAATTCTCCATCTAGGCAACCAAAACATATCCCTAAAGGCTTTTATCAGTCTCCTTTTAGGCGGTCTCCTGCTTAATCTCATGCGACTATATACCGGTAATATAAGTCTGTCTTTAGGTTTCCATTTTCTTTGGAACTTACTGCCGGGTTTATTAGGCCTTCATATCAGTGGTGATAACGAAATTAGAGCCCTATTTCAGGTCAGTCTTTCTGGTAAGACCCTATTAACCGGCGGCGAATTCGGTCCTGAAGCCTCCATCATAAGCCTGGTCATACTGGCATTACTGGTCGGACTCTTTATTTACTTCATATATTTCCTTCCAAAACCTTGTTCTTAAGTCTAATTTTTGTTACAATATAATTGAGAAGAGTTCTCATTTATTCTCAGCTATAAAGTATTGGGCAAAGGAGGCATTCTATGAAAAAGGCAAGAAAACACGAGCATTATGATGATACTTACAAAGGCGGCCACCTTCATTATGGAAAAGACTGGTCAAAGAGCCACGATTACAAAATGAAGCACAAAAATGCCGTATTAGATAAAGACCTCAAAAATCAAAGGGATTAATGAGAGTCATATTCATTTTTTTATATGAACATTTCTTTAGTTAAGAACAAAAAGGACCTATAGTCTAGGTCCTTTTTGCTGTTTATACCTTATTCCTGATTTTCAGTTATGATAACTCCACCTTACTCTTCATCGCCTCAAGCTTCTTCTCATCAAGCTTGTAATACTTAAGGAAAATAACCAAACTAATCAAAGCCCCCACTGCTGGACCTCCATGGTAGATGACCCAAATGCCATTTATGACCTCCGGAGTCTGAACAACCAGCTCATCTCCTGTTGATTCCACAAAACCAATTAAGCCAAGTATAAACATAGGAACTGCTCCTGCTATTGCGCTGACCAATTTATTGGAAAAAGTCTGTATAGAAAAGGTAACTGCTTCCAGCCTTTTACCACTGGTATAAAATTCATAATCGATAATATCCGAAAAATACAAGGCTGTAATAATTAACATAGGACCACTTAAAAGGAATTTAAGGATTGAAAGTAATAAAAACAGGACAAAGGACTCTCTGGCTATCAACAAAGTAACAAGGGACAGGACAAGGGTTGATGCCAAGGCAAAAACCATTAACTTGTTCTTTCCGAACCTTTCAACCAGTCTTGGAATCATAGGGGAAACGATAACGATAGGCAGAACGGACAGCCCCATAATTATCGAAGTCAGGCTAGGATCTTCATAGATATAATCTGCCAGGAAAGGTGTTATGGTCATAGAAAAGTTAAATCCATTCATGACAACAATCGTCAAAACAATAATCAATAAGTACTTATTCTTAAATATAACCCTAAGTATATCACCAAGACTTGGCGTATGAGCATCTGATGTAATACGTTCCTTGGCCCCGTTAATCCATACCAGAAAGCCAAAGGCTATCACAGAAATGATGACTGCCACCAGCATCCAATTACCATTCAAACGGTCTACCAATATAGGGGCAACCACCATAGAAACCAGAAGTCCCAGCATTCCGGACAGCTTTGAAAAAGTAATGAGTCTGTTTTTTTCGTTACTGACATCCGTCATTACCGTAGCAAGGGCATAGGCCGGAGCATCGGAAATTGTATAAACCATTCCCCAGGCGATATAGACAATTAATGCGTACGCCGTTCTGATGCCCTGCGATGATCCTTGTAAAACGCCAGAAAAAGAAAAATTCAATATAGTTAATATGGGAATCAGAATCGTAACCGACTTAATCCACGGCTTGAATTTGCCGGACTTGAATCTTACTTTTTCAATAAAAACTGACAGCAATGGATCGTTGACAGCATCCCAAACTCTAGCTATTAAGAATATTAATCCTACAGTTCCAGCCGGAATGCCTAAGACTGTAGTAAAATACAAACTTAAATATAGGGTTACAAAAATATATATCATGTTCTGTCCTGTAAAATAAGAGTAATAGCCAATACGCTCCCCTTTACTTGTTCTCGTAACATTTGAATCCATCTTTTTCCTCCTAAAACTGTGTTCTACTTTCTTTTCTCATTTTCAGGGCAATGCCTATGGTTTTCAGATCCAGCATCCGCCGATAATGACCGACAAATCCAGCCCATCGTCCTGGTCCTTTAGGGTTCCATTGCTTCTTATCAGGGAGTTCAAAGCCCGTAGTCATCAGCCATGGACCCAAATCTTCCAAAGACTTTTCAAAAGCTTCATAGGATTTATTTTCTCTCGTCGTCCATCCACTTTCAGCAATAGCCATAAGCCTTGGCAACAAACGGTCATGCAGCGTTTCCTCATCCATAACCCATTCAGTCCACAGAGCTCCTTCCACACCAAGTCCATTTTGAAAAAGACTTTCATATGTGTAGGTGGATTTCAACGAGATGACATCCATGGGATAATCCAGGTAGTAGTGCTTGAAATTAGAATCGATGAGGGTATATTTGTCTTCCAGTTTTACCAAAGAAGCAGGTCCTTCTGTCGTCATCCAAAACTGTCCTAAAAGTTCCCCCTTTAAGCCACCGTCCATTAAAGCATCATTCCAAAGAATTACCTTTTTCCCTTTAAGATTTAAGTGGTCCACCATCTGTTGGAGGAAATATTTTTTAAGGTCCTCCGGTGTCTCCAACCGGTTCTTAATCGCCTTATCCCGACATTTCTCACACTCCAACCACCTGGTAACCGGAACCTCATCACCACCAATATGCACATACCGGCCCGGGAAAATCTCAAGGATCTCATCCAGGATTTTTGTCATCATAGAATAAGTTGTATCATTTCCTAAACACAGGACATCTTGACTGATTCCAGGTCCTTGAGCCAATTGAAAATCTTGTGGCTGACAGGCCACTTGAGGATAAGCAGCCAGAAGACCAAGGATATGACCTGGCATATCTATTTCCGGTACAAGGGTAATCATGCGTTCTTTAGCAAAAGCTACAATCTCCTTCATCTCAGACTTGGTATAATAGCCTAATCTCTGGATGCCACCAGGTCCACTTATTTGATTCTTAACCAGGTCCGGATAAGAATCCAGATCAATCCGCCATCCGTGGTCATCCGTCAAATGCCAGTGGAATCGATTCATTTTCATTTTTGAGGCCAGTTCAATAAGCTTCTTCACTTGTTCAACCGGAATAAAGTGGCGACTGACATCCAGCATAAAGCCCCGCCATTCATAAGCAGGTCTGTCACTGATGTTGACTCCTTGAAGACGAAAACTGTTTTTATGGGACTTGGAGCTTACAATATACTGGATAAGGCTCTGGATACCATAATATACTCCGGCTTCAGAGGAGGCTTCAATCTGAATCTTTCCTAAATCAAGGGTAAGATCATATCCTTCAAAAACTATGGTTTCTTTTCTAATCAGGTTCAATTCAACACTGGCGTACTGTCCTGAACCGACAATCTCAAGGCCTAAGTTGTGATGAATTTCACTTATGATAAGATTTTCCATTAAGGGAAAATCATTATGTCCGACACTTATTTTTTGTCCCAAGATCATGTACTTATCCAGTCTTTCCAGCCTGTTAGGCTTGGGAATAACAGCCATACAAGGACTCCTTTCTTTACTTCACTATACATATATTGTAAACTGATATTAGCCAAGCATCGAAATTTATTACAGATAAAAGATAATAATTACAGGTAATTTGGAGGTCCCTTATGTTATTTACGGCTTCAGGTCAAGTATCAGAAAACTTTATAAGGAAATTATCAGCCATTGCCTATTGGACAACCGGCTACCCCCTCTGGTTTGTTTCAAAGGACCTAAAAACCATCCTTCCCCAAGACAAAATAGGAGAGCCCTATGAAGGCTACTTGGCATCACACCTTCAGCCACTCATGAAGAATCTCCAGGTCTATTCAGACTATCCCAGTATCCTGGCTCTTGAAATGAACGAAAAAATATTATACCAACCCATATATAAGAAAAAGATTTTACAGGGGCTTCTGGCTCTTGGTCCGGTTCTTTTACCCAGCGAAGAAACTGACCTTTTACCAAAAATCCCCAACACCCAAGCCTACGCCAACTATCTCCTGGACCTGCCTCAAATGAATCCATATCAGTATCAAAGTTTCCTTTACCTGCTACGAACCCTTAGCACCAGTCAGGTTTATGATTCTTCTGATATTATCCCTATAAAAAAAGACCTTCAGCCTGATAAGAACCAATACCAGGGCGTGTCTCAAACCATCAAGCACCATACCTTGTCCGACGAGGCTCATATGATTAGGAATCTTCTCATTGACACCCATGATCCTATCCATGACCTGACCCAGACCATGGAAGGTCTTTTATTTCCTCCCTTAGCTGCTGACTACCTCCGTTCAGAAAAAAACCGCCTCATCGGCGCCAATGCCATCATCTGTCGTGAAGCCATACGTTTAGGGGCAGATTCTGAAGTAACCTTTAATCTTTCTGACCATCTCCTTTTCCAACTGGAAACCCTGGAAAGTGTTGAGGAAGTCATGTCCTATCTCTCTGTTATGGTGTCCACTTACCGCAAGGCCATTCAAGCCGGAAACAATCACCATGACAGACACCCGGTAATTGCAAGTATAGAGGAGGATTTATCCAAGCATCTCTCTGAAAATCGAAGCCTTGATTTTTATGCAAGACGTCACCATATGAATTATCAGTATCTCTCCCAACTCTTTAAGGAGGAAACCCATATGACCTTCAAGGCATATGTAACCAAAATAAAAATGGAAAAGGCAAAAGTTCTCCTGGATACTTCCTCCTTATCCATTACATCCATTGCAGAAAGTCTTGGTTATCCCTACAGCAATTATTTTACAAAAGCTTTCAAGTCATATACAGGTTCTGTACCGACTGCATACAAAAAACAGCGGCAGATCAATAAGTAGATCAACCGCTGAATGCATGCCTTATATAATTTTATACAACATCTAAGTTATGACACCTTCTCCAATTACTTACTACCTGCAACCAAGGCTTTTAAGGCACCACTGGCATCAGCTATATCACTGATTCTCTGATTGATTTGCTGGATGCTTTCCAAGTGCTCCGTGTTGGTTGCCATTAATTCCTCGGTAGCAGCAGAATGCTCTTCTGATATAGCTGCAATGGAATTAGTATCCTGGTTGATTTCCTCAAACAAGTCTGAAATAGCATCAATCCGTTCCTTCTCGATGTCGATGTTCTTCTTGATATCATTGGAGTATTCACTGATATTTTCAAAGGTTTCTTTTACCTGACCTGCAATGGTTTCACCTTTAGCAGCAGCCTCGTCACCTTTAACGACAACATCAACGACGGCAACAGTTTTTCCTTTGATTTCTGATATGATACCGTTGATTTCTTCTGCAGCTCTTGTACTCTCTTCAGCAAGTTTCCTTACTTCATCAGCAACAACTGCAAAACCTTTTCCTGCTTCGCCGGCCCTTGCCGCTTCAATCGCTGCATTTAGAGCAAGGAGGTTGGTTTGATTGGCAATGGAAACAATGGTGTCCAAAAATTTATTTACTTCATCCATACTTATGTTAAGCTCATTAACCGTAGTCAGAGACTCCTTAACTGCGTTACTGATGATCTTGATCTGCTCGTCCATCAGATAAATCTTGTCGTTACCTTCAGATACAACCGCATCTGACTTGGCAGAAGAATCGGTTAAGGCATTGGACAAGTCTGCGATTTGATCCATTTCCTCTTTGGCTGAGCCCATTTTCTCCGTAATACGGGAAACACTATGGGTTTGTTCCATTACACCCTTCGTTACTTCATCCATGGTAATACTCATGGTTTCACTGGTATACTTAACCTGTTCAATAAAGTCCTTGGACTCTGAAATATCATGATCCAATTGATCAGAGTTCCCCTTAACGACTTCCAAAAGATTTTCAATATCCTGAAGAAGTCCCTGGGTTTGATCCGTCATTTCTTTTGACTTCTGGACCAGTTTATAACCTGATTGGGTCAGGAAGAAGACAATCGCAGCAATAATAACCAGTATAAGGGTTGTCCCAATCATCTCATTGGAAGATGTTTCTGAGATAAAAGCCTGATTAAGGACAAACAATCCAATGGCTGCCGAACTTCCTATGAGCAAAAAGACCTTCTGATAATATAGACCGGACAAAAGTATAATGATAAGGGCCATATTTCTGGCCGCCCCTGTGTCCGACTGAATCATAGACAGAAGGAGCACCGTAATGTAAATATAAGACGTCAAAGCAATAAACTTACGTTTGGCAATAAAATATGTGGTTGCAGAACAGATTAAGCCAAGAATCACAATCATAATGACCGGAATCTCTGTTGAAAAGCTTGAAATCTTTAATACGATCATCATTAGAAAAAGAAACCAAAAGATAATTCTGACAAACTTGTTAACACCAATCCGGTGCTCTTTTAATAAATCTACTGTGTTCATAAAACCTCCTGAATTTTCACTTCACAAAGTCATCACCAAGGATAACAGTGCATAAATTAATCCACCCAATACAATTATTATATGTAATGTACTCGCAAAAGTAAATATTTTTCTACACTATGTAGAATAACATCGATAGACCGGATAAATCCAGGCAGGTCCTCCTACATAGGTTTTAGCCACTGGTTAAAACTGTTTTTCATCTTGTCCTCAACTGGTCCAAGATAATCGAAATTCAACACATCTGGCAAATATATATCTTTTAAGTCCTTCCAGCTTTGATCTTCCTGACCTGCAAAAATCGGGTAGAACATAAAGCCTGCATCCTCTGCTGCCCTTTGATCCGAAAGAGCATCGCCAACCATGAGCATCCTATCCTTCTCCGTCTTGGTTTTTTTGCTGATGGTTTTTAATATCTGAGCCTTGCTCCCTGCTTCCTGTCCATACATACCATCTACATAATCCATAAGGCCTTGGTCTTCCCATTCTTTGGCAATAGCCTGTCGGTTAGCGGAGGAAACAACATACACCACACCCACTTCACTCATTCGGGCTAAACTTTCCTTAACATAGTCAAAGGCTCCATAGGCTCCATCCAGAGACTGAATCCTGTCATTAACCTGATGACTCCACCTAATTGCTTTGGACAACTGATCACTTGGATGGACCTCATTGTAGTCAATCAAAGCCTCTGTGGATAAGGCAGATGTCTGCCCTATCCAAATCTTCAGCTGATCATATGGCGGTATTTGATACCCCTTCGCTTCCATCATTTCAAAAGATTTAAGAAGCCCTGCAAATCGGTTGATGCCTCTATAAGAGGTATAGAGATTCAATTGGTCCCACAAGTCCAAGAAGTCTTCTTCTATGGAAGACAGTCCATAGACCTTAATAATTTCAGGACCAAAAGCCTTTTGATGTTTTATGGTCATTGCATCTATGGCACAGCCATCTGAATCGAGACAGAAGACAAATTCTTTTTTCTGACTTTCTATCATCTTTCACTCACTTTCTCTTTAATTACTTGTAGACATTACTATCTTTCTTATGTCATTTAGTCGATAGCTTTCATAAATTTCTCAATTTCCTTTTGATTCTTAAGTACTTTCTCTTTAGTCAAGGGATAAACAAACTGTAGAAGAACTGCTGTTAACAGGAAACTGATTCCTGGCAGGAGCATAGCCATATTATAGATTCCCATTTTTACTGCTTCTGTCTGGCTTGTAGCCAGGGAATCATATCCTATAAGAGCTAAGGTCCAGCCACCCAAGCCACCGGCAATAGCCTGGCCGACTTTTCTTGAGAAGGAATAGACTGCATAGACCGTCCCGTCTTTTCTTTTTCCTGACTGAATCTGATAGTTATCAATAATATCTGTAAGAAAAGCCCATCCAACAAGAGCATAATACCCCATGCCAATATAGGCAACCACACTTAGACCAATGTAAGCAAAGGGATTCTGAATCTTAAGGAAAAATGCCAGAATGTAAATACCTCCGGTAATGAAAAGTCCAACAGCACTGGCTTCTTTCTTACCAAAACGCTTAGTCAACTTGCCTGCAAAAGGTGCCAAAAAGAGCATCCCTACGATCATAATTAAACCAACCACCGGCAGAAGCTGGGTGTTGCCAAAGTAATCCAGGAAGAGATACTGGTTAAGGGCCTGGGAACTTAAGGAAGCAACGAGAGTCAGTAAGGCAGATCCAATAACAGCAAGAAAGGCTTTGTCCTTAATCAGGAATTTTAAGTCCTTCAAGATATTATTGTCTTTGGTCTTCTCTTCTGTCGTAACTTCTATTCGTTCTCTCGTTAGTCCATAACACAATTGGTAGGCAAAAAAAGCAAATACGCCAAAAGCTAGAGCAAGAAAGAAAAACCGCTGTCCACTGACGATGGTTCCATTATCAGTCTGCACATAGATAATAAGGGGAGTCAAGACACCAATAAAAACTCCTGCAATGAGAGCCCCCATAGTTCTAAATGTAGAGAGAGAAGCCCGTTTGGTCGCATCCTGGGTCATAACCGAAGCCATGGATCCATAAGGTATATTAATGCTGGTGTAGAAAACACTGCCCCATAATATATAGGTTACAAACATATAGGCTACCTTAAGGGTATAGGGCCAATCTGCAACCATATAGTTATACATAAGAACACTGGCAAGAGCTACCGGCAGGCTCATCCACTTAATCCATGGTCTAAATCTGCCACCAGCTTTCATTTTCGACCGGTCCAGAATATTCCCCATACCTACATCTGTAAAAGCGTCTACAAACCTTGCCAAGAGAAAGAGGGTTCCAACAAGGCCTGGCCCGACTCCCAATACTTTTGTATAGAAGATAAGCAAGTAACCGGAAGCCAACTGAAAGGTAAAATCATTTCCCAGGTCACCGAAAAGATATCCGATTTTGTCTTTAACTCCAAAGGGTCTTTTTCCCTTTTCGCCAACTTGCTCTTTTTTACCAAGGGTATTTATATTATCCATTATCGTCTTCTCCTTTTTATAATTTTGTGTCCCATCGGCCACACCATACATTGTCGTTGTATATACCTTTGAACTCACTTTTTCCAGTCAGTTTGTCAATAAATGCATCTACAGCCGGTTGTGTATCCATATAGCAGTTGATATAGCAGTGGCTCATATTGAAGTCAATTAACTGGTTGGACAGATTAAAGCTGACAAAAACAGTTGGCAACTCCGCAACATACCAAGGTTGATGAAGTTGGGTAGGAAACTTAACCCTCATGGTGTTAAACTGTACAAAGCCGGTTGTGTCAGCAACTACCAAGACTGCATCATAGTTTTCCCTTAAAGCCTTAGTTGTTGAACGTCGCTTCATCATATCTTCGCCTTCGACCAAGGTAATTTCAAAGCCCTGGGCCTCCAATTGTTTGACCAGGTAATCCTTACAGGCACCTGCTGTATCCGCCATTTTCTTTCCGGCAACGATTAAAACATCTCCAGGAAGGAAAACCAGCATAAGTCGCTTATGTTTTTGAGGGGTAAGCGGCAGATATCCTTTACGGTCTTTAACCAGGGTAATGTACTGATCAGCAAGTTCACCGGCTTCTTTTTGATGGTCGTCACATCCAACTACATGGAGACCTTCTTTCGGAGGCATCAAAGTTCCCTTTTCCTTTTTTTCGTGGAGATTTAAGGAAGCTTTCATAGCTAAAATCCTGTAAACCGCATCACGAAGACGGTCCTCACTAATAATTCCCTTCAGATATCCTTTCATCATAAACTCAAAATCTTCTTGGATATCATTCATAAAAAGAAACATATCACATCCGGCTGCAATAGCTCTTGGAACCATTTCTTCCCTTGGCATATGAGCCATCATCCCGATCATATGAGTTGCATCTGTAATAATCAAACCATTGAAGTTCAACTCATCTCTTAACAGATTCTGAAGGAGCTCAGGAGATAAACTGGCAGGAAGAATTTCATCATCAGCCAGATCTTTACCGGCAAACTCTCTTTGAAGTTCCGGTTGAGCAATGTGGCCGATCATAATACTCTTCAAGTCATCATCGATTAACCCTTGATAGAGAACCCCAAAAGACTCTCTCCATTCTTTTGCTCCCAGGTCATTCACCGTCATACACAAGTGCTGGTCATTCTCATCACAACCATCACCTGGGAAATGTTTAACCAAGTCACCCATCCCCTCTTTTCTAGTGGCCCTGTTCCAAGTCTTTCCATACTCCAGTGCACGATTGGCATCTTTGCCAAAAGCTCTTGTCTGAACAATGGTATTTCTCCAGTTAAAAGCAAGGTCCACTACAGGAGCAAAATTCCAGTTACAGCCAATAGCAGTACTTTCGATAGCGCTAATACGGCCGACAGCCTCAGCAGCACCAAGGTCATTACTTGCTCCAATAGCAGCTCCTGTTGCTACTTTCGTTCCACCCTTTACGCCACCGTCGCCTCCTGTTTCGCAATTGGACGCTATCAACAAGGGAATCTCACTGTATTCCTGGCACTTACGGTTCATCTCCCAGGTTTTCTCAGCTTCCATATTCCAATAGCGCATGGCTCCCGGTCGAACTTTTTGCATCAGGTCTTTGAGCTGGTCATCGGTCATAAATTCTCCAGGAACCAAAACAGAAAAGAGTTGGCCTATTCTAGCCTCCAATGACATATTTTGATAGGTTTCCTCAACCCACTCTATCCCTTTATCATCCAGATAAAATGGTTTTTTTCTTAAATCAAGCATGAATTTTCCTCCAAATATAAATATACATACATATTATCACTCTAAAACATAAATCGTTATAAGAGAACCAACAAAAATATAATTATTTTAGTCTTATATTATATCTTTATAGATTTCATACAAAATATATTATAAAATGGATATAGATTATCAAAGGAGATTATCATGTCAGATAGTAGAAAAAGTATTCAATTAACCACAAATCCTATATTCACTACCATTGAAAAAGTAATGACCATTGCCTTAAAGGTGAACGCACATATATTTGCCTACCCCTATTCAACAATCACTGAACACGATCACGGTTTTAGGACCATGTTATGGGGAGATTTTGATTATTTTCACAGCGACTCCGACCTTAGCATTGAAGATTTTGAGCCTAACTGTCTTAATGTCGTAAGAAGTAACCTACATTTTACAAACATACTCTACAGGTTTCCTGAAGACATCTCTAATGACCTCCTGATCATCGGCCCTTTTCTTCAAGAAGAAGTTACCGAGTCCTTTTTAAGAAATATTATTACGACCAACAATCTGCCTACCAACGTTTTTCAGTTGGTTCAATCATATTTCAATGCTATCCCTTTCATAGATGAGGATACTGTCCTCATGACCCTTATGACCCTTCTTGACCAACTAATTCCTCAAAAGTCTGAATGTAAACTCATCTACACTGACTATACATCCAGTCATATCCCTGCATTTACTCTACAATATGAAGCAGTCCAAGCTTACCGCCTTAAATCAGTTGAAGACTTTATAAAACTTCAATCCACATTTATGACTTCCATCACAAATGGAGCCTACCATAAGGCCAAGGAACTTCTTCCTCAATATATGACCCTATGTGGTTTCCAGGCAAATCAATCAATTCCAGACATAAAAAAAGGACTCTATGAGCTAAATACCAGGTGTCAATCTGCCATGCTTTCTGACAGAGTTCATCCTGCCTACACCATTAGAGCCTATCAGGAACTTGATCAGTTCATAAAAATGGAAAACCGCCGAACCAAGCTTCTTCAACTTCAAGATACCATTATTAAGAAATATGCCTATCTCAGCAAAAATTATTCCTTTAGCGAGTATTCTATAGACGTAAGAAAAGCCATTGCCTTTATTGATATTAATATCGATTCCAATATTTCCCTATCAGACATTACCGACTATCTCCAGAAGAATCCACAGACCTTTTCGGCCAAGTTCAAACGGGAAACAGGAAAGACAGTCACCAACTATATCAGAGAATCAAAAATTCATTCAGCAATGAAACTCTTGACCTCAACACCTCTCTCCATTCATGAGATTGCATCCCAGGTCGGCATCAATGACTTCAGTTATTTCTGTAAACTCTTCAAAACAACAACAGAAATGACCCCTAATGAATACAGAACCAATTTTCAGGCTCCATCCTAATGGCCCAAGAGTCTTATCCAGTTAGAGCTTTCTTTAATTTAAAGATTTCATAATAATTGCAATCATGGTATCATGATTTATATAATTTCTCATGTTATTAAATTTGACTGATACCAAAACCGATAACTGATCATGAGGAGGAGTAAATGAAAATACTGTGTTTAGCCAATTCTTTTGCCGAAGATTCAACCAAGTACTTATATGATATGGCTAAGTTTAATAATGAGGACCACAAAATCGTCAATCTCTACATCGGCGGTTGTTGTCTTGAGCGCCATGCTGACAATCTCAAGGAAAACAAAGCTGACTATGACTACCAGCTGAACGGCCGTTTTTACGGTAGAAAAGTTTCTTTTCACCAGGCACTGGTGGAAGAAGATTGGGACATTGTAACCTTGCAGCAATGCAGTGGTTACAGCGGTCTTATGGACTCCTATGAGCCTCACTTTTCCACACTGGTTGACCTGATAAAAACCAATTGTCCACAGGCAAAAATACTTATCCACCAAACCTGGGCCTATGAATCGGATTCAGACCACGGTCACTTTGCCTTCTACAACCACGACCAGGAAACCATGTACCGGGCCCTGACCAAATGCTATGAGAAAATGGCCAGCAAATATTCTCTAGATATAATCCCATTTGGGAAACTCATCCAGGACCTTCGGGCCTTACCGGAATTTGATTATAAAAAAACCGGCTTCAGCTTATGCCGAGACGGTTTTCATATGCATTTCTTTTATGGACGATATGCCCTGGCCGCCCTTTGGTATCACTTAATTCTTGGCGGCGATCTGGCAAACAATGATTATTTGCCTCAGCAAGTAGAGGGTATGGTTATTGACATGAAGAAAATTGAAGCGATTAAAAAAGTGGTGTTAGGCTATTAAGCCTTCACCACTTTTTTGAGTATATGATTGTATTATGAAACTAATCTACTTCTAGTAATCTATGAAGGACTAGATGTCACTCTCAAATCCAAACTCAGATAAATCCATTCCATTCGAACTTTCCGCTACAGTGAAGAATACACCATGGATACCATTGACAGCTTCAATTTTTAACTCGTAATTCTCCCAGTCAACAGTATTAACTTCAACCAGGCCAAGAACCGGGCCTCTCTCAGAATCTAGACGGACTTCCAAACTGCCCTGTCCTCTCGCTTTCACATGCATGAGATTTTCACTATTAAAAGCAAAATATTTGGCTCCACAGACAGCTCCAGTCCTTAAATTATAAATGTATTGATTGACCTGGTCAGTCCCTGTAGCCTCTTCTGTAATTCTAGGCATATCTACCGGTAATTCTTGGTTAAACTCTATCTGATGAGCACCACTTGGCCCCATCAAATTACAGCAGATATGGGCTGAATAGACCTCATTAGCTGGAAGGGGTCCACCATATAAACCGGAAGATGTCATTTCCACCATCTTTATGGATCCGTCAGCTTCTATAGTAAGAGGTTCCGCACATCCCTGGCGGCTAAACTGGGTTCCGTTGGTGTGTCTATGATAAAATATATACCACTGACCATCAGCTTCAACAAGGCCACCATGATTGTTGGCGATATAGGCTCTAGGTTCTTTATTTCCCTTATAACCAATATCTCCGTTGGATATGATAACACCGCCAAAGACGAAGTCCTTATTGGGATATTTGCTGGTTGCATAGCAAAGCTCATTACCCTGATATGAAGAATAGACCAGATAATATAAATCACTGATTTTTCTAATGGATGATGCTTCATAGAAGGGATGTTCTTCAAAACTTGATCCCTGGGCATTCCTATGAACGGGAGCAATAGGACTGGTTTCCCTAATCGTCTTCATGTCCTTATCCAATCTAAGGCAGGTACATTGCTTAGACGTATTTGCCAGAACTTTTAGCTGGTCTAAAATCATAGATAAAGCATCATCTGGAGCGTCCTTAAACTGGTCCTTTTTTTTTAAATCTTCGATGGACTCAGCCTGGGGGAATGGGTCTGAACCAAAACCGGAGTAGACCCATATGTGCTCATCATCTTCGTAGAGAACTCCCGGATCAAAAGGAAGGTCCTCAGTCCAGATTTCTCCATTTTTATCTCTGATATAATCATAGAAGGCATAGGGTCCTTCCGGCTTGTCACTAACTGCAATTGCTATTTCAGGTACAAAAGCCAAACAGTAATACATATAGTACCTGCCGTCACTTCCCTGACAAACATCAGGAGCCCAAAGTTCCTTACTGGCATCTTTATTATGCGGGTCTTGGTCTTTTCTGTATGAAACTCCATGACAGGTCCATTGTGATAAATCTTTGACTGGTGTTGACCAAACCACATAATCTTCTTGACAGTACTTTTGACCATGAGCCTTATCGTGACTTCCGAATACATACAAGCGGTCTCCAAAAACATGGGGCTCACCATCAGGCACATATTCCCAGCCAGGCAGATATGGGTTAACTACACTATTTTTCATCTTCAATCTTCCTCCATCAATATTACTTACTATCATTATACCTTTTGCTGAACCAAACATAAAGAAGGCCATCCCTTAGGATGGCCTGGATTAAATACTTAGTCTTGTGTTGCAAGCCATGCATCCAATTGAGCTTGTTTTGCTGCTATGACTTCTTCAAGTCCCGCTGCATATAAGGCATCGTTCAGTTGAGCAATGGTTGCTTCCACTTCATCAGGCTTGACTGTACCGGTTGATAAGAAAGCACGGTAGGTTTCAAGTGCATTGTTAAGAGCTGTGATTTGTGTAGCATATTCAGTAGAGTCCCACATAAATCCGAAACCTGCAGTATATTCAGCCCAGTTATTATGAGCTTGTAGCTTATCCCAATAGTCAGCAGTCTTACTTCCGTCATTCCATACATAGGATTGGAATTGGTTACCCATAAACCAGCCTGTATTTTGGTGATAAACAGCGGTTCCACCATCTACACCTTCTGGGAAGTAAGCAGTTCCATCATCAAGAACCACGTAATGCTCACCTTCAATACCATATTGCCATAAATTGTAAAGTTCTGGGTCTCCATAAAGGGCAGAGATGAATTTAAAGGCCATTTCCGGATCCATTGAGTTGCCTGCAATAGATGTATTAAAGAAACTTACATTGGTTGTGGAAATACCACCTTCAACATGATCACCAAAATACATTGCGTACATTGGCATTCCGTTGGCAGCTTCCTGCTCAGCAAGGAATCCTGGCTTAATAGCTGAAAGGTAGGAGAATGTATTACCGGCTTTGATCATGGTTGCACTACCCTGGGTATCTGTAGCCGCATCTTTAAAAATATAGCCTTTGTCATACCAGTCAGCAAGACGCTTGATAGCATTTACATAAGTATCTGTTTCAAATTTATTAACAACAGTTGTTGATCCATGATCAGCTTCCCAGTCAAGGGTACCAAAACCGTCTACCAATTCATCAAAGAAAACAAAACGCTGTAATTGCTCTGTTGAGTTCATATATAAAGGAATCATATTTGGATAGGCTTCTTGTACTGTTGCAAATATATCGGCTGCAACATCCCAGTCATAGATAACGCCTTCATATTCATCCTTGTTGGCTTCCAAACCGTATTTTTCAGCAATACCAAGTTCGTCAGCGATATCGGCACGCATAGCAAGTCCACCAAGTTCCACTGATTCTTTATTGGCTGGGAATCCGTAAAGGACACCGTTCATATTACCAACATATGCATTTTCCTTACCAAGTGCTTCAATGATTCTCGCTCCGTCATCAGTATCCATTAATGGAGCCATATCAAAGACACCACCCATGTTAATCCATGAGGATGCATATGGATAGAAGATTGGCATAATATCAAGCTCGTCGCCACCTGCCAACATCAATTGAATAGTTGTTGAATAGTCTGCAAAAGAAAGAGGCAGCAATTCAACTTCAATATGATATTCCGGAATCATTTTAGCATTGATTGCCTCAAGAACCGCTTCTCTTGCTGCATCGTCCTGCTCGTAAAACTCAATGTAGGCAAAAACAAGATGATATGGATCTTTTTCTGTGTACTCACCATAAGAAGTTTTTGTTACGCCTGCTTCATCCCCCGATGTAGAAGAGCTGTCACTGCTGTCATTACTGCTTGTTGTTGACTCACTTCCTGTATCCTTGCCATCATCTTGGCTGCATCCATTAAAAAGTGATACTACCAGCATTAATACTAGGATCATTGACAAAAGTTTTTTCATATTTCTTCTCCTTTTTTACTTGATAGATTATGGTTAGCCCTTAACTCCACCCAGCATCATACCCTTGGCATAATACTTTTGAAGTCCAGGGAAAATCAACATAATTGGTAAAATTGCGATAAATGCGATGGCCATTTGTATAGCTGTCGAAGGAATGGAGGCCGCCGCAGAGCTGACATTGACATTAGTGGAAGATGTCAGATATTGAATATTGGTAATCATTTGGTTCAATAGGTTTTGGATATTATAGAGGTCCTTGTTCCTAACGATAAAATACAATCCGTTAATCCAGTCATTCCAGTACATGAGTCCTGAGAAGATAGCCATAGTAACTAAAATTGGCTTTCCAAGAGGCATGACTATCTGAGCGAAAATTCTGAACTGGGAAGCCCCGTCAATCTCAGCTGCTTCATAGAGACTGTTAGGAATATTGGTCTGGAAATAGGTTCTGATAATCATAACATTCCAGGCACTGAGTAAAAAGTTAGGTACAATCTGGGCAAAAATCGTATCTTTAATGTGGAAGATCCCAGTCCACATCAGGTAGGATGGTACAATTCCTCCATTAAACAACATGGTAAAGAATACGAAAAAGGCCAGTAGATTTCTTCCAGGCAGATTTTTAATGGATAGTGGGTAAGCCATTAAAGCAGCCAACATAACATGAGTAATGGTTCCAACTACAGTGACAAGAATACTGACTCCATAGGCCTTAAATATTTTGCCGCTGGATTGAAAAATATAGGTATAGGCAGCAAAGGAAAACTTCTCCGGGAAGAAGGAATAGCCATTGGCAACCAATATGTTCTCATCTGTAACCGATGAAAGAATCAAAAGCAAAAACGGTAAAATAATTATTACTGTCCACAGGATCATGGTCGTATTTGCCAAAATCTGAAATCCTGAATATGGTTTTTCTTTCATGACATTTCCTCCTAGAATAATGCGTTTTCTTTACTGACTTTTCGAACGATTAAGTTAACACTAAGAACTAATATAAAGCCGACAACAGATTGGTAGAATCCTGCAGCCGCCGACATACCGATGTTGGATTGCTCCATCAAACCTCTGTAAACATAAGTATCAATAACATTGGTTGTGGAGAAAATCATACCTGAATTTCTAGGTACCTGGTAGAAAAGACCGAAGTCTGAATAGAAAATTCTACCAATACTCATAATCGTCAGTGTAATCACAGTAGGCACCAAAGTCGGTAAGGTAATATATCTGATTTGTTGAAGCTTGTTGGCTCCGTCCAGTCGAGCTGCTTCAAAAAAAGTTGGGTCAATACCGTTAATACCGGCAAGGAAGATAAGACATCCATATCCTATTCCCTTCCAGGTATTGGTGAAGATCAGTATAAAGGGCCAGTACTGGGGACTTGAATACCAGTTAACAGGCTCTATACCAAGGAAAGGTAAAATCGTGTTATTCATCATACCCGTCGACTGGCTTAAAAAGGCAAAAACGATATAAGACAGAATAACCGCTGACATCAGGTAGGGAAAAATAATGGCAGACTGGTAAACCTTTTTCAGCTTTTCACTAAGGACATCTGAGATGAAGATAGCGAAGAGAATACCTACAACCATATTAATCATTATAAAGGCTGCATTATATAAAATCGTATTTCTTGTAATAATCCATGCATCCGGTGTCTTAAAGAGAAATTCGAAATTTTTAAGACCTGTCCATGCACTTCCCCACATTCCATCTCTAACAGAATATTTCTTAAAGGCAACAACCAAACCAGCCATAGGGATATAGTTGTTAATGAGAAGATATATGGCTCCGGGCAGGAACATTAGATACATTGGTAAAAACCGCTTAAATTTAGCACTTTTGCTCATGCTTTACCTCCTAGGAGTTTTGATTTGGATAGTTAATCGCCAACTTAGCGTAGAAGTCTTCCATGGTCTTTCTGGCATCCAGGGTGTGATACAAACGGATATCCCTTGAAGACTTACCATGGATATAGGTCATATCTTCAGGATTTACCCGTGGTGCCGGAACCATGTCATATATGGTGTCTCGTTCTGATTCTTCCAGAAGAACTGCTATGGTTCCCTGGTCACCAAGTCCCCATATCTCACCATGGGGCCAGTGTTGAATAAAGCTGAGTTTATCATTAAAGTCAACCATCTGCTTAAAGAGGTAATGTCCGATTCTTCCGTAGGGTTTTACTCTCAGTTGAAGCTCAGCAAGAGTAACAGACATCTGTTTATAGGTGTTCATAGGCACCTGCCAAAGAGGCATTGTGGATTCATAAACCACATTGGCACCGGCTATGTCATTAAGAAGGTTAAACTCAAAACCTCCCTCAGGCCAGTCACCTCCGCCAATCCAGATAGCGGTCATTTTATCACATATTACAGGTTCCATAAGGATTGCTGATGCCAAATCGGTAATGGCACCCTGCATCAAAATATAAAGGGGTAAGTCTGAAGGTTTCATGGCTTGTTCAATAATAAATTTAGCTCCCTCTGAGATCTGAGGTGTCTTTTCGTCAACTAAGGGAAGTTCAGCTCCCTTGACCACTTTATAATCACCTTTGACTCCCATGAGATCAAGAACCAGGTCAATTTCTTCCATACTGGCAGAAGCGGTATGACCTTCACCATAGTCTTGAGGATTCTTGTTAAAATGTCCTCCGATAATGCCTTCAACGATGAACTTAGGTGTCATCACATGATGGGCCAGAGCAAATTGGTCGTCTGCCTCGTTTTTACAGTCTGTATGAACGATGACTCGGACTTTTTTATTCTCAGGAACTTTAAAATCATATTGCCACTTTTTCATTTCCGTCTCCTTCACAACTTTGTAAGATTATAATAGCATGTCTTAAATTTCTATGATGGGTGTCAGATTATGGTAATAAGGATTTTTTTACGGTCTTATTGATACTTCCAATATAACCAGGTCCCAGGCCTTCAGTTTTATTTCCTGGCCTTTCTTTATAATCTCACCACCAATTAACTCCAGGCTTGACTCAAAAGGATTTTCTATATATTGATCTTCTGAGCTGTAGTTCATGAGGAAGTGAATAGCTTTACCTTCTTCATTAACAGCCTTTCTATGCACTATTGGGAAAACCATGCCAAAATCATCATCGAAAAGGTCATATTGATTAAAGAGATATTTCCATAACTCTTCATATACAGCCTTAGTAGGACAGCAGCCAATATAGGTTGCAGATCCTTTGCCGTAAGCTGAATGAGTTATTGCTGCATAGGTCTTCCACACATGGTGATCATAGGAGGCTAAAGTCTGGCCCTCTCCCGGATTAATGAGTTCAATCCATCCACTTAAGGAAGGATCAAGGCCTTCAAGATTTAAGACATCTGATTGTAGTCTGGTTTGCTTAGCCTCTGTGTGCTGGCTATAGGAGACACCACATGCTTGGCTTATAATCCCCGGTTGATTGGTGGTTCTCACCTTAACCTTTTCATCAGAAAAGCCACTTCGAATGGTGTATACCACATGACCGCCTTCATGGGCAAAATCATTAAGGCGATTAAGAAAATCATCACTGACAGCATATAGGGGAGCGGCAATAATGACATCATAAGCTTCCAGGTTTTGGCAGGAAGTATCAATAATATCACAGGATATATTCAATCGATACAATCCGTCATAGATATTTCTAAAAATTGTATTATAGTCCATATCATAGTAGAACTTAAACCAGTTGAATCCATTTAACGACGTGTTATCAACAAGGACTGCAACCTTGTTTTTATGTTTCATATTTACCAGTTTGGGACTTAACCTGGCAAATTCAGCGCCGATAACAAGAGCTTCATTATAAGTCGGATTCTCTTGAAAATCCTGACTTAAAAGGCCCTTCCAATAGGTTTCAAGAGAATTATGAATGGAATGCCAGTGCCAATAGGCAACCAAGTTAGCTCCTGAAGCCACATGACTATAGGCTTGGAGTCTTAATTGCCCTGGATAAGGCAACCAACCGGCATGCCCTTGGGCTTGGGTTTCCAATACCAGGTAATTATCCTGCTTCAGACTTCTAGCTAGATCACCGGTATAGGCAATCTCACTTCCTGTCAATTCGTCTTGTGAGGGATGATATACATCAATGCCTACGACGTCAAAGGCTTTTGACGCCTCAAAATGGTTAACATCCGGTTGAATACCAAAAGAAATGCCCCTCCAGTCAAAATCAAAATTCTGAGTAACAAACTGGTCATCTCTTTTATACTCATTCACAAGCTCCACCTGCCAAGCTAGGAACTTGGTAACAAGTCCTCTTCTAAAAGTTTCAAACTCACCGGAGAGACTGGCATTAATGGTCATATCCATAGAGGGAAAGTCCTCCCAGGCATTAATTCTGTTTGACCAGTAATCAAGGCCCAGGCGGTGGTTCATCTCGTCCAGGTCATTATATCGGTCTTTCATATATTTGGTAAACTGCAGCCCTATAGCCGGACCTGAAACATCGTAGTGCTTGGTTTCATTATCTGTTTGATATCCAATGACTGCGGGGTGATTGGCTACATGACTTATTAATTTTCTGATGACGCGCTCAGCATAGAAAAGGTAATCAGGATTGGTAATATCCATATTTTGTCTTGGTCCATACAAGTTTTTCCCTTTTCGGGTTGTCGCCAAAACATTGGGATAAGCCTTAACCAACCAAGTCGGAACAGCATATGTCGGTGTTCCAACAATAACTGAAATATTTGCTTTACCCATAGCATCAAGGACTCTGTCAACAGAAGAAAAATCAAAGACTCCATCCTGTGGCTCTAGGGTAGACCAAGTAGACTCTGCAATACGTACCACATTAATATTGGCCTTCTTCATCATCTCAATATCTTTTTCCAACCGGTCATAAGGCATATATTCATCGTAATAGGCCACTCCATATAATAATTCCTTCATTTTTTCCTCCCAATTCTTCTTTTCAAATCAAATCCAATAACGAACTACCAATAATCATTTAATCCTATGTGATATATGATTAATCACATGATTTTTCATCTTAAATATGATTAGGGCGTCAAAAGGTTTAGATGAACGAAATCCATACAATATATGGTGTTTGGATGTATCAACCGGATACCATATATTATATGGATTTCAGTGAAACTTCCTTTTGACGCCCTAATCAAATATAGACTATCATAAAAAAAGCATAAATGATGGGTAGTCATTTATGCCTTTAAGGACGATTTTATGATATTTTTGATTTCTAGTGGACAGTGACTTATGACATGTCCGGATTCAGAAAGTTTGGACTCTTAAACAATTGCCGGCAGACGTATAATGACGGTAGTTCCCTGACCTGGCTCACTCATATAGGTAAGTCCGTAATCGCCGCCATAGAGAAGCTTGATTCGTTCATGTATATTTCTTACACCGTATCCATGACTTTCTTCTGTTTGGCCAAAAGACAGGACTCTGATAATCTCTTCAGACGACATACCCATACCATTGTCTGTGACCTCAAGGACAATATCCTGGTCTTCCTGCCAGCCCGAAACAGAGATTGTACCACCTGAATCCTCACGTTTGAATATACCGTGAAGAATTGCATTTTCAATGAGAGGCTGCAAAATAATCTTTGGTAACTTACAGGGTAAGATTTCATCTTCTACGTCTACTTCATAATGAATCCTGTCCTCATACCGCATGTTTTGGATTTTTATATATTGTTCTACATGACTTAACTCGTCACGCAGGCTAATAATATCCTTCCCTTTACTCAGACTCAGCTTATAGAATTTGGCAAGAGCCTGGGATATGGCTGTAATCTCCGGGGCATTCTTATCCATTGCCTTCCAGTTAATCATATCTAAGGTATTGTAGAGAAAATGTGGGTTAATTTGTGCCTGTAGCGCTTTTAGCTCAGCAGACTTAAGTTCCTGACCATCTTCATATGATTTTTTCAGAAGTCGCCTTAACTGTTTAAGCATATAGTTGAAACTCCGGTTAAGCTGTCCAATTTCGTCCTGACTGTCATCATCTGCTACAATGTCCATTTGTCCATTTTGAACTTGAACCATTTGCTCTGATAATTGATGGATTCTATCTGTTAAGGATTTAGATAATATAAGGGCTAAACCAAAAGCTATAAGACCTCCTGCGATATATAAAAGTATGATGAAGTTTTTGATCTGGGTAGCAGAAGCTAAAATCTCTTCTTCAGGTATAGCCCCAACCAAGTACCAGTCTGTTTGATCAATAGCCTCATAGCGAAGGAGAAGATTTTCATGATCTTCCTGAACCGTCAGCCACTTTCCATCCGACGAATCCCCTTCCCTGCCAGACATAAATTCCATAACTGATGACAGGATGGCTTCATCTGCAGTGCCTGCCCCAGCCAACAACTCCTGGTGGTCATTAACCAGATATGTTCCCCCTCTTACAGTTGAATCAGCCTTGGAAACAATATCCTCAATGGTTGATTGTCGTAGGGACAACTCCATATAACCTAGAATTCTACTTAAATCCTCTGTATCACGTATCCGTCTTACCACCGGGATTACTTCAACTCTCCTGAACTTATTATTATCATCAGGCACTTCATAGGGTGGCATCCAAACCACCTTCCCCCGATAATCCTTCAGACGTTCATAACCGGCTGTCTTCTGGAACTCACTGATTGTATTAAAGTAGTAACCTTGAGACGAATAAGAAAGCCAGTCCGCCACATAGAGGGTAACGCGGAAAACATCCTGATCGTTTTTCAAAGAATAGATCATCTGCTCAAGGGCCAGATTATCCTTATATTGCTGGACATCATCACCCTCAATGACCTCTCTTTCCCGTTTTAAAATTGTTTGTACATCCTGACTAAAATGTATATAGTCCGATGTACTGATAAGGGTGGAGGTTTTAAATTCAATAAATCCAACAGCCTGTTCAAAAGCCTGATTGGCAGCATATTCTGTATCAGCCCTATAATCATCAGCTACCCGGTTATAGGTTACAAAAGCAAGCAAGATCAAGGGAATAAATATCAAAACAAAAAACACAGCAATGACTTTGATTCGAATGGTCGGAAACAGTCGATCCCAAAGAGTCCTGGAAAAATTCAGATTTTTCATGATTGCTGTCTTTCCCTATAATCAGAAGGTGACCTACCAACTTCTTTTTTGAACATCTTGGCAAAATAATTAGCATCTGTATATCCGACCATCTCAGACACCTCTCGTAATGAATATTTACTTTCCCTAAGTATTTTCTTAGCCTCTTCCACACGAATCATACGGATGAAGTGACTGATATTAACACCGGTTTCTTTTTTAAACAGTCCAGATAAATAACTGGTAGTTAGATAAACCTGGTCCGCCAGATTCTTGGTAGACAGGTTACTATCCATATATTGGTCTTTAATAATCTGAATCACGGTCCGTATAGACGTGGAATAGTTTTCTTTAAGCTTCACAATATTCACAATTAAGTCAATTTGATCTATCAAGAATTTTTTAAGTTCTTCAAGGGTTTCTATGCGAAATATTTCTTCCCACAAATAAGGGTTATCAGTATTGTGGTCGCCTTCATAAGCCACCTCTTCCCGTGCATGATTGTGAAGTGCCAAACACATATGAAAAACGGCATTCTTCAAATCATTAACAACTAAACCGTTGTTAAACCGTATTCCTTTCATGGTCTGATCAACAAAAGGAATCAATCCATCATAATCTTTTTGAGATATAAGCCTTCGGAAGTCTCTGGAAATAAGGTTTTCATCAAATACAAGATCCCCGCTTCCTAAACTAAAATGACCGGTTACCATCTTCCCATATCCCATGAAGAATAACATCTGTAAACCAATAACTGCATCCTGATAAGATTTATAAACCTGAGTCAAACCCTTGACCAGATCACTGGCTGACATAAACATCTGAGAAACTATTAGCTCATGCTGGTCCATAAGACCCGCCTTAAGATGATCCAACTGAGACTTATAAGAACTGTCACTTTTGACAATCCATACAAGGTGCTTGCTGTCTTTCATGGACCCAATGATATGACTGGTTCCAAATTCATCCGCCAAATACTGGTTCAGCATATGAAAAATCCCAGCTACCTGTATCCCCTTATCCTGGTCCCTTACTTTTATAATCAAGGTAAAGATCAGATCATTTTCATTAATTTTAAGACCTAAACTATCCAAAAGTGGAAGACATTCACCTAGATCCACATTGGAACGAATCAACTTCTCAACAAGACTGTGTTTAACCGTCGTCTCATCCACCATACCAATCGGCTTTCGAACTTCCTCCCAGTATAGTTCTACAGCTTTAGACACCGTTTTTGAAAGCTCATCAATATCAATGGGCTTCTCAACATAATCAACAGCTCCAAGATGGATAGCAGCCTTTAAATACTCTTTATCTGAAAACCCACTGAGAAAAATAATCTTACATTCCGGTAATCTGGCTTTCACTTCACTGGCCAAATCAATGCCGTTCATCATAGGCATACGAATATCAGTCAGCAAAATATCAGGCTGACATTCACTTAGTTTACCAAGGGCCTGCTGTCCATTTTCCGCTTCAATAATCTTCTCAACGCCCAGAGCTTTCCAAGGTACATTATTCAATAATCCCCGTCTTGTAACCGCTTCATCATCAACAATAAGCATGACCGGACTCTGACTCATCCTATTCACCTTCCTCGCTGCCAATAGATTTTCATTCTTGAAATCATTGTAACACAAGTGTCAATTCTAAAATAGCCGATAAGGTATGGATTCATACCTTATCGGCTATAAAACATCTTAATAATTGGATTTATTCTGCATCAGATAATTGAAAATTACTGATTAGATCAGCAAACTCTTTGGACAGCTCATCCAATCTTTTACCACTGTTTTCAACTTCTACCATTGCAGCCAACATCTGTTCTGACGAAGCAGAAGTTTCTATGGTAACAGCTGCATTCTCTTCGGCTATGGCACCTAATTCTTCAATGGCCTCAATAACCTTAGATCTGTTCTTTTCCATGGCCAGGCTGATTTCCATAATACGCTCGATTTCCATCATGGACAGGCGAATTCCTTCAGCAATTTCATCGTATTTGCTTTCGGTTTCTTTAACACTGCCAACCTGTTTTTCAACTGCTTCCTTAACCACTTCACCGGTGGATATGGCACGGTGGGATTTTTCCTGGAACTCGTTGAGCATACGGTCAATTTCTTTAGTAGAGTCATTGGTCTGTTCTGACAGCTTGCGGATTTCATCAGCTACAACAGCAAAACCTCTGCCGTGTTCTCCGGCTCTGGCAGCTTCAATCGCTGCATTTAGGGCCAAGAGGTTGGTCTGCTCAGCAATGCTGGCAATTAGACTGGAGGCCTCCCTGATCTGAAGGGTGCTTTCATTGGTCTCCGATACAACCTGGAGTATCTCATCCATGGCTTTCTGACTGCTGGCAGTCTTTTCTGTCAGATCTTTAATAACCATAATACCCTGGTTGGACAGGTCAGTGATGTGCTTGGATGAATCCTGTAAACTTCTCGCGCTTTCACTACTTTCCTGAATGGTATTTCCAAGAGCATTAATATCCTCTGATGCCTCCTGAATATTCTGAGCCTGCCTGGCCGCTCCCAAAGAAATCTGCTCCATGCTTTCAGACACATTTTCCGTGGTTTTGGTAGTTTCATAAGCATGTCTGTTTAAGTTGGATGCAGTTTCAGTAACACTGGTGGAAGATGATACAATCTCTTCAAGTAGCGCCTTGATCTTACTGTGCATTTCATTAATAGCCAGTGTTAATTTGCCGATTTCGTCTTTTGTTCCTACTTTTAATGGTTGAACATTCAATCGACCATCAGCAATATGACCGGCAAAATCCACAACCTTATTGATTGGTTTAATAATTGACCGAATCAGAAAGATTGAGAATATACTCGACAGAATAAGGCCAACAGGTATGACTATAAAGAGCATTCTTGTCGTTGACGTAGCTGACTGAACCTGACTATCAACACTAACCAAAGTAGCTTCTATACCTGAAGCAGCTAATTCCTTAATATCAATTGTAAATTCATCTAAAATTGCCTGGGTAGCCTCCAATTGTTCTTGGCGAAGAAGATTGGCATCCAGGACGCCTTGAAGGGATTCCTTATATTTTTCACTGTATAAACTGATTTGCGCCAGGTAATTCTGGTCTGAAGCACTGGAGGATCCCTTTTTGTACTCTTCAAGGGCTTCCTCAAAGCCTGCAAAGTCGCTTAGGGATTTCTCCAACAAGCTGGTGTCACTGGCTAATTGGGCCCTATAAGCGTGTTCAACCAGAATCTTAATCTCTGTTGTAATACTCTTGGCATTGACAATCCGCTCCCGAATATCAGTCAGGTAGCCTAACTGATGAGGGGCAATGCCATCTGCTTCAATCCATTCACTATAGGATTCTTCCAAATCCATTAGGTCCTCAACATGTTCCTCAAAATAATCCTCAGCAATATTGGACCAATCCCGAATCACCTGTGAGGAGTCTTCAAATATGACCTCATATCCATCGATACCTTCCTTGGCTTCATAGACCAAAGCTTCCAGCTCAACAAAAGATTCTTCCACTTTTGATGAGAGCGGTACCAAATCACTTAAATTATTATACTTGCCTATGTGTTGATCCAAAGACTGGAATCCCTGCTTTAAGGCAGGTATCTCTTCTTCAATAAGAGCAAATGATTCACTGTTTCCGGTAATGATATAGTTTTCGACATGACCGGCCAAACCAAGGACCCCCTCCTCGACTTCCGTTGTCAACTGAACTAAAACCATATACTCATTTTTGATTTCTTCTGAAGACCGGCTGATATTGGACATGACCAGCGTTGTCACCAAAGTGATCACAACCATAACCAAGATAATAATGGCAAAAGAACCACCAATCTTAGCTTTTAACCCAATACCTTTTAATCCATTGCCTTTTTGGTCCTTGCTTTTTACACCTTTGCCTTTTACACCCTTTTTGCCCACAAGTACACTCCTTTCACGCCTGCACATAGCCATGCAAATCACACTGTCAAAAATATGCCTTCCCAACTCATAATTTTGTCCCTTTACTGTACTTCATATTATATCATAAACAATGAAAAAATTTGGGTGGATATCACGAAATAAAGTGAAAGTCTTTGTCAGGGTATGGTTATGGGTTCTTGCTTTTGGGTTGAAATAGTTAGACAGGCCTAATCTCTTGCGCACTTCGTGAAGCCGTTCTTAGGCCTGTCTAACTATTTCTGCCTAAATGCGAGAATAAAAAAATCCTGAAGGGGATTTCAGGATTTGTTTAGTTTGTGATATGAGGTTATTTAATTTTTTTTAAGTGTAGGACGACGCCTTCGAAGTTATCGGGTTCATCCCATATGATTTCATTGTCTATTAGGGTAATCTTTTGGCTTCCGCTTCCGTAGCTTTCTATGAGGTCATAGGTGTCATCCAATTCCATCATGATGGTAAGGAGGCCATTGGTTTCGTAGGAGTGTAAAACCAGGAGACCTTCGTCACCATAGGTTCTGAGGATGCCTTGCCAGCCTTGTGGATGTCTGTAGCTCACTATGTCTGGGCCATATCGTCTGGTATAGCCGTCTTTAATGATGTGGGAAACCTTTTTGTAGAAGGCAATTCCCTCCTCTATTAACTTCCATTGGTCCTCATTAAGATTAGTTACATGACCGGACAGACACATTCTTCCCAGAAAGGTTGCAGCAATGGAATAGGCTATTCTTTTTAGACTGTCATCTTTTTGAATGACAGCCCAGATCTGGCTTTGTCTAGGCAGCATAACCCTGTGGAGGTTGGCAGCTATAATCGGGATTTCCACACACTCATGGGCATCTGAAAAAGATGACATACTAGTCTCTCCAATCATTCTTGGTTCAAGACGATGACCACCTGATGCACAGTTTTCCAGAATAATTTCCGGAATTTCTTCTTTTACCTTTTGTATGAAATCAAAGGAAGCTTCCATATTCTGACGAAGGCCTTCACCAAGGGATTCTGCACCATCACAACCCACTCCAACCGTATCATTGTAATCTATTTTCATATATTCAAAGCCATATTCTTTGAGAGTTCCAATAACCTTTCCAGAAAGATAGTTAGTGACTTCTTCTTTTCGAAGGTCCCAGAAACGTCGCATAGTCGTCGTCAAAGGATACCCATCTCTTTGAAGGAGCCAGTCCGTTTTCTGATAGGCTTTGGCATCCCTACCAACATTTTCAATTTCAAACCACAGACCAGGCTTTAAGCCTTTATCCTTAATGGCCTTAACGGTCTTGTGGAGACCTTGTGGGAATAGGTCACCAGATACATTATAGTCACCCATAGACGTATCCCAAGGTACGTCAGGCTGTTTATACCAACCACAGTCAATGACGAAATATTCAAAACCCCTACTATCTATCGCCTCAAGAATCCCCATAATATTATCATGGGAAGGATTTCCCCAAGTCGTACAGTATTCATTAAATACCACTGGTAAAGACTGCTCAGATTTTGGACCTTGATTAACTTTTGATTTCCCGCAGCTTACTAAGCGATGGGAAACAAGATCTAACCCTTGATTTTTGCCATAACATACCGTAACCATAGCTTCCGGTGACCTAAAAGATCCACCTGGTTCAAGGTTTTTCATCCACTGTCCAAACTCCCGGTCAGCCAGACCACCGGATATAGACAAGCCTTCATCCAACCGATATACTTCCATTTGCCAAGAGGCTCCATGAGCCAGCATAGCCCCCCACAAAAGATCATTTTTTGTATCTTCAAGAACCACATAAGGAAAGAAGTTATTCACAGCCATAGACCCGATTTGACCAAAGCGTTCACAGCGGACACCATGTTTTGCCCAGGATGGTTCCAGTAACAGGTCTTCAATCGACCTGGTTTCCAGACGCCCTTCCATGCTCCAGGAAGAACGGAGGCGGTGAAGGTTCATGTCACCATGTCCATCTCCCTTAAGTAGGGGCGACAGCCCACCAAGCGAAAAGCTGGACAGCATTTCAAGGCTTATGGGTTCACTGCTTATATTGGTCAATTCGCTGGTTATGCGAAAAGCATCTTGGCCTTGTACCAGTCTCAAACAATGATTAACCTTGTACCTGCCCTGACATACAAGTCTGGTTACAATCATCCTTTCATCATCAGACTCTATAAGGTCTTGGCCTTCATAGACAAGACTTGTTGTTGACTCGCCATTACGCAGGCTTTTTCCTCCTGCATAGGCTCCGGGATATACATCCCCAGCAACTTTTAGCTGAACCAAATTTTCAATCCGATGGACTTTTTCCATATCTTCAGAATATTGGCATTCTGCAGGCAAAAGCACCAATTCAATAATCTTAGTTTCCTGGTCTAAAAGGTAAATAGCCTGCATATCACCAAGTTCATATCGATTTAGTATCATCCTCAATTCATCCTTTCACTTTTGTTATCTCTCATTCTTTTCCATCATACATCAAAAGATAAGGTCCTAACAAGTAAAACTTATTGTCCGAACAAGTTCCCATTATTCTTTTCTTGACTTAACCTATGACTACAGCTGGTTTTCCTCCTTGTGTATAATCAAGGTCTGTCTCAAATAAAATAAAAAAGCCCCAAGATAAACTTGGGACTTCTATTATTTACATGTTCAATTTTTTTGATATAGGTGGGCTTAAATCTTTAGCATCTTTTTGATATGAGTGAAACTTATATTTTAAACACACTGATTTTATCATTCAGCTGATTGACCTTTACAGCCAGATCCTTAACTTCTCTATTAACTTCTTCAATACGATCCAATTGCTGTTGAGAAGATGCAGCAACCTCTTCTGTAGCAGCTGAAGTCTCTTCAGTAGAGCTTGAAATATTAAGAACAGACTCTAAGATTTCAGTTCTCATCTTTTCTATCTTCGTTGTTTCCCTATTAAGATCTTTAATATTCGTGTTAAGGAAGTCAATAGCCTGAGTGATTTTCTCATATTGATTACCTGTGTCTTCAACCAATCGATCCTGCTCCTCTACAACTTCTTTTACCTGAGCCATTTTTTGGGTGGATAGATTTGAATACTCATTAACTTCTTCGATAATTGACTTAATCTCTGATACAGATCCACCTGATTCTTCAGCAAGTTTACGTATTTCATCTGCAACAACTGCAAAACCTCTGCCGGCTTCACCTGCCCTGGCAGCCTCAATCGATGCATTTAATGCTAAAAGATTGGTCTGATCAGAAATACTTGTAATCGTATCGATAATACCAAAAATCTTATCGTTGGCACTGGAAACCTTCTTAAGAACTTCACCGATCTCATTGGTTACTGAAAGAGTTCTGGAAGATGACTGCTCCAAGGCCTTCAGTGATGATTTTCCATGACTGGTCTGCTCATTGGTTACTTGAGCGGATTCATTCATATTCTTTTCCAGACTATTCATGTTAACAATACTGTTGGATAGCTCTTCCATCTTTATCGCTACTACTTCAGCACTGGAAGCCTCTTCAGATACAGCTCTGGCCACTTCATCAATGGTTAATACAACATCCTTAATAGAAGCTGTAATTGCTCCTACGTTTTTATCAACATCTTCTGTAGAAGCACTAACTTCCCCTGACGTGTTCTTAACAGCCTCAACAGTCGCTCTAACGTTTGTCGTCATGGTATTAAAACTCTTTATAAGAACAGCAACTTCATCGGTTCTTTTACTGTTGGTAAGCAGGGGCTGAACGTTTAAGTCACCTGATGCCACTTTTTCAAGTTCCCCAGAAACTTGTTTTATTGGTTTTGTCATACTGGTTGCCAATAGATATATAAGTAGCAGTCCAATAATTGTTGATATGACGATAACGAGTAGGGTCATATAACCTATTTGTTTTGCTTCACTATTAAAGTCCATTTCATAAGCTCCGGCTGAAACAATCCATTCCCAATCCGGGTCATATTCCTGATACACGATTTTGTCTCCGATGCTCTCAGAGTTAGGCAATGTCCATGCATAGGTCGTAAATCCGCCACCGTTCATAGCTGTTTCTATTTGGTCTTGTACCAGCTTGTTACCGCTTCCACTCTTGTCTTCAGCATCCCAAACATTTTGTCCCTCTAAGCTGGGGTGTAGAATTTCTGTTCCATCAGGAGATAGTATTACAAAATATCCATTTTCTCCAAGATCAAAACGTTTATTTATGGGTCTTTTACCTTCAGCATCTTTAGGTCCTAACAACAAGGTTTTAATATGCTCCTGAGCCTCTTCCAAGTCAGTAGCACCACTGTCAACAGCTTCTTTTTGCAGCTCTATCATCATCATAGCTTCAACAACAGCATTTTTCAGGATCGTTTCCCCTTTACTGTCAAGTGCACTTGTTGCCTGAAAATAGCTGATAGTACTAATAATAAACATCGGTACAATTAATAAAACAGCTCCTGATAAAATCAGTTTGCTTCTGAGTCCAATCTTCATGGTCATTCCTCCAAAGTCATCTTTATTGTCCCGTTACAGCCATCTAATAATATACATCGATTAATAATCACTTGCAATGAACATTCTGTTAACATTGCTTTATTAGACTAAAGTTTACTATAAACACATAAAAAAGTCCCAATATTTAATTGGGACTTCACTATCTGGATATCACTATTCTTCTGTAGGGTCTTCATTGAATTCCAAGGCTTCCTCAGGAACAATATTGATCTGTTTGGCACTTGCCTGAACCGGATCCGATTCCATGACGGCACCTTCAAAGAAGACATTCACATACTGACCAACTTCAAGATCTGACATGGTCAATTCTTCACGGCCATATACCACAGTATCTTCTGTGACCTTAACATATGCTCTGTGATAATCTGCTCCGTTTTTGCCAAGTTCACCTTCTACAAAAACCGTTGACGTCTTACCATCATCACTTATGTTGATTTCCTGAATATAACCGGCTACACCATAGGTCACCAACGTCGAATCACTGGCTGTAGGTAGATTTTCATCTTGACCATCAAGGTTTCCACCATCAGCTGAAATATCCGAACCGGCCGGAATGTCTGAATCGCCGTCTAGATTATCCTGACTTCCACATGCTGCCAAAGCCATAACTAATATCATCATGAATGCAAAAACTTTTATTTTCATACTAACCTCCGTCATTAAGTCTATTTATTTCAATTACTAATAGTTAAGACGAAAGAAAGGATAAAAAAGTTCCATTTATACACTAAAGTGCTCCAACGACCTCATGAGGCACATACATTTCTTCCAGGAACTTCACGTCTTCCTGACTAAGTTTTACATCAAGAGCACCTACAGCATCATCGATATATTTTTCCTTGGTTGCACCAATAATCGGTGATGTCATTTCTTCTTTTTGAAGTAACCAGGCTATGGCTATCTGAGCCCTGGAAACTCCATATTTTGTTGAGAGTTCGTGAACACGGTCAATAATATCCTTGTCCATTTCCTTCGTTTTGTCGTATTTTCTAACGGCTATTTCATCAGTTTGGGAACGGATTGTTTCCTGATTCTCTTCCCTCACCAACCGGCCGGCAGCCATTGGACTGTATGGAGTTATAGCAATCCCTTGGTCCTTACACAGGGGAAGCATCTCTCTTTCATCTTCTCTATAGATAAGATTCATATGATTTTGCATGGAAACGAACTTGGTCCATCCATTCTTTTCAGCCACATGTAAAGCCTTTTGAAACTGCCAGGCAAACATGGCTGATGCCCCGATATATCTTGCCTTTCCTGACTTTACTACATCGTGAAGGGCTTCCATAGTTTCCTCGATTGGTGTATTGTAATCCCAACGATGAGTGATATAAAGATCTACATAGTCCATACCCAACCGCTGCAAGGAATGGTCAATTTCACTTAGAATATTCTTTCTGGACAAGCCACCGCCATTGGGTCCCTTTCGCATATCAAAAAACACCTTGGTCGCTACAACTAGCTCATCCCTGTTCCCATAGTCTTTCAAGGCCCTTCCAAGTATTTCTTCACTGACTCCCGTAGAGTAAACATTGGCAGTATCAAAAAAATTGATGCCTGCATCAAGGGCCTTTTTAATAATAACCCTACTCGCATCCTCTCTCAGAACCCACTTGTGAAACCAGCTCTCCGGATCACCAAAACTCATAGTTCCCAAACAAATTCTCGAAACATCCATACCCGTATTTCCCAATTTTACATATTCCATAGTTACCTCCTTTTCTAAATGACTTCAAAGGCTTTCCACCGATCTCCTTTGAACCGTTTCATATAAAATACCGCACGTATACTCCAGTCAGTCACCATTGCAAGTGCTATCCCAATAACTCCAAGATTCAGCCAAATACCAAAAACAATGGATAATAAAACCCTGACTACAAGGGTAGATGTAACTGCAATCATAACCGTATAGCGGATATCACCGGCAGCTCTAAGCCCGTTGGCAAAGGGTGAAGATATAGGGAAAATAAATGCATTAAACACGTTATGGATGACAACAAGAAGAACCACCAAAGTTTTGGTTTCTGGAGCCAGATCATAGAACTGCATAACCAGAGGCACTGCCAAGATAAGTAATCCATTCCAGGTCACCGAAGCAATATAGGTCATTTTTAATAGTCGAATCATATAGTAATCAGCAGCTTCAGGGTCCTGAGCTCCCATTGTCTGTCCAACGACGGTAATAAAGACCGGTCCCATTGCAACCCCAATAAGGGCGGCCATAGACCAGAAACTTTGGGCAATACCGTTGGCAGCAATCTGACTGGTTCCAAACATTGCCGTAATGGTACCCAGTCCTACTTTTGCCATTTGAAAAACACCACCTTCAAAACTGCTGGGAATAGCAATCTGAAGAATCCGTTTAAACATAGCCCACTCCAGATGAATGATCTCCTTGACCTTCAGGTAGACTTCATTCTTACTGTTAAAACATAGGTAGATCATAATGATAGCTGCTACTGTTCGTGCTATAAGTGATGGCCAGGCAACTCCGGCAACTCCGGCTTTTAAGACGAAAATACCAATGGCATTTCCGATCACATTAATTATGTTGGAAAGGACTGAAATCACCATAATAGGCTTGGTCTTTCCCATAGACCGATAGAGGGCTGATCCTGCATTATAAAAAGCAATGGCAGGGAATGAGTATGCCGTAATTCGGAGGTAGGTCACACAGGCTTCCATAACTGCCGGTTCTACGCTTCCGAAAAGAGTCCTCAATATTGCCTCATTGAATATGGAAACAAGTATCATTGCAATGAAGGAAACAATACCTGCTATAGCAAACAGCTTACCAGCAGCACTCTGTCCATTTTCAAAGTCTTTCTTCCCAATATACTGACTGATAACAACTGCACCACCGGATGCCAAAGCAGTAAAAACAAATAGAAAAATAGTGATGAACATATTATCAAGTGACACCCCTGATACAGCTTCTTCACCGGCATATGAGATCATTAAGGTATCAGCTACACCCACCAGCATAATAAAAAACTGTTCAATAAACAGGGGAAGAATCATTGCTATAAGCATCTTATCGCTAAATATTTTTTGCTTGTCTTGAATTTGAATTTTTGGTTCTATTAATTTCCACATAATAAAAAACTCCTTACCTGGACTAAAATCTCTTCTATTTATAGTCTAGCAAGGAGTTTATATTATGTCTAATACCTATTAAGGATTAATTATTATGCTCAATATGTATTTACCTAATTCTATCAATCATTCATTGTTTGTAGAAATTTACTCATGAGCTGGCTGTGTTTTGCATTCTTTTTCCAAGCTACAACATGCCCGGCATATCGAAGAGGATTGAGCGGTATAAAAACCAGGGACTCCTTTTCTCTCATGGTATAAGCCCCATCCACTGTTAAGAGGATACCTTGATTCTTCTCAATGAGAGGCAAAATATTGGTCATCAGATTCAGGGTGCAGAAAACTTTTATTGTCGCCCAATCATCTCCCAGCCATGATTCAAACTGGTCTACAACCAAGGATCTGGAGGTTAACATGAGGGGATATATCTTAATATCATCTACGGTCACCGATCCTTTTTCAGCCAGGGGATGATTTTTGGGCACCACTACCCCCCAGGCTTCCTTCACATTTAAATGAAAAAAGTCGTATTTTGCTGCCTCTACAGGCTCTATGAGAATACCAAAATCCAGTAACCCACGGTCCAGTCGATCCTTAATGTCATCACTGAAACCATTATAGAACTCATACTGAACCTTGGGATGGTCCTTGGCAAAAGCTGTTACCTTGTCCATAAGATAAGAGGCTGCATTAGTTTCGACACAGCCGATTGACAGGTGACCACCTAGCTCTTCCGACACACCTGCAACCTCAAGGGCAGCTTTTTTATAGAGACCTACTATTTCAACCACCCGTTTGTGATAAACCATTCCGGCTTCTGTCAGGGAAACTTTTCTTTTACCTCGGTTAAGGAGCTTGGCTCCAACTTCTTCTTCCAGATCCATAATCTGTCTGGATAAAGTTGGCTGAGTTATATGGAGTTTTTCAGCAGCTCTGGTAAAATTTCCTTCTTTGGCAACTTCCAAAAAGTAGTGAAGCACCCGAATATCCATTGTTATGGCCTCCTATGACAGTCTTGTATCCCATCTTCCACAGAAAGGATCTGAAGGACTAATGCCCTCAAAAGCTTGTTTTCCTGTTAGTTTTTCAATGAGCGATTCCAGCACTGTATCTGTAGATGCATAGGTATTAATATAAGTCCTAACCCTTGGAGCGTCCAAAAGGTGATATGGATTTTCTATAGAAACAAATACAGTTGGAACCGTGGTCATATAGATAGGAACATTGGCACCCATTGGCATTTCCCACTCTATCCGAACTGTCGTCTGATTGGATTTTGTGCCTAAGTTGGCTATATAGATAATTAAGTCATAATTGTCCTGGATTTTTGAAAAAGGTTCAACCAGACCTTCAAAACCTTTGCTTGGAACATGGAGTTCTACGTTTAGTCCCTCAGCTTCCAGCATACCTTTAACTTTTTCAGGCATACCGCCACGAACAGAATAGGCAAAACCAATCTCTGATTCCACGCCGTAAAGAAGGACTTTCTTATATCGTTCAGGTGTAATCGGAAGGACATCTTTTTCTTCTTTTACCATGGTGATCCCTTTGTCAGCGCAAGCCTTGGCCCAGGCTTTATGTTCTTCACTACGGGAAACAGCTTCCAGGTTCTTGGCGTCGGGAACCAGTGGAACCTTGGAAGTTCCATTGTGAAGTCCCAGGCTGGCTTTAAGGGCCAACACCCTGGTTACTGCTTCTTCAAGTCGGTCCTCACTAATGATTCCTGACTCATAGCCTTCCTTCATAAAGCGATAGTCTTCTTCCATATTTCTGGCAAAAAGGAACATATCGCAGCCTGCTGCAATACAGGTTGGAACAGCATCCTGTCTAGGCATTGGTATAGTCATACCCGCCATGGTTGTAGCATCGGAAACAACCAAGCCATTAAAACCGAGTTTGTCTCTAAGAAGGCCATTAATGAGCTCCTTGGACAAGGACCCTGGCATAATATCTTCATCTTTGATTCCGGGACTTAGTTTTCTTGAATATTCCGGCATCATAATATGACCGATCATCACCGTTTTGGCACCGGCCTCTATACTTGCTTTATAGGCCTCACCATAGGTAGCATCCCAATCCTCGCAGGACATGTCATTGACGCTGGTTACCAAATGTTGGTCTCTTTCATCTCGACCGTCGCCTGGGAAATGTTTAATAGATGCAGCCAAGCCTTCTGCCTGAAGGGCTTCAACATAGGCTTTACCCATTTCCTTTACCCTTACCGGATCTGAACCTAATGTTCTTGTATTTGTAATCGGATTTCTGAAATTATAGTCGATATCAATAATTGGAGCAAAGGACCAGTTAACACCTGCGGCTCCACCTTCACGACCACATATGGTTCCCAATCTTCTAGCAGTTTCCACATCATCTGTAGCAGCTACCAACATTTGTGACCCCATACTTGTTCCTGTTGCAACTGCACCATTTCCGCCTTTTTCCAGATTGGCAGCCATCAGCATAGGAATCTTTGAGCCTTGCTGGAGGAAAGAAACCGTAGCTACCGTCTCCTCTGCATCCATTGGACGGCACATTAAACCTCCGGGTTTATAGGTGTCCAATAAATTCTTTAGATTATCTTCATTACTGTCATAGGCAATCAGACAAAAAAGCTGTCCAAGACGCTCTTCTAGAGACATACCCTCGTACTTTTCTTTTACCCAAACCAAATCCTCATCACTCAGATAAAAGGGTTTTTTCTTAAAGTTATCAAAATTCATAAACCTTCTCCTTTTGCATTTACCCAAATTCGACATAAACTTTTCTACTATAATTATATTGTGGTATACTAAGATGAACTAATCATTTTTCAACAAATATAATCATTTTTCAACAGAGGTTATTTTATGTTATATAATCAAGCTGGTATTCCAAGTCAATCACATATAAGGCAAATCTTGAATCTATATTATTATTCAACAAGTTTTCCCTGTTACTTCATAAACTACCAGGAACTTCCACCCCGGAGTTCAGATTCTTTGTCCTTACCTCCGGATCTTTTTCCTCTAGATATTAGAGACAGTCAGTGGATAGCTATGAAAAAATCATACTCTCCTGCCGACCTTCTCATCACAGATCAGCATGTATATATCTATCATAAACTTATGAATCAGAGTCGGTTCTTAGGTCTTTTTCTTGTCGACATTACTTCTGCCCAGCCTATTCAACACACCTCTCTCATTCACCTTCTTGGTGTATGTATAGGATCCAACACCTTGATGAAAGGCAACTATTACGGCAATGAAATTAAGACAATATCCAAAGAAACTACCAAAGTTTATAGCGTCAAGCATCATTCCTATGAGTATGAAAAAAAACGTTTCAAAGAAACCCTCTTGTCCGATGCGCTTTCAGATTCCAGTCTTAATGATTATATCTTTCCTATATTAGGCCCTAGTGAAATTAGATCTGTAAAAAACTACTCAATTATCGGATTAAGCCTCTATGCAAGAACCGCTATTGAGCTTGGACTTTCAGCTGATATGTCATTTTCTATTAGCGACAGGTTTATTTTGGAAATCGAAAAAGCTTCAAAAAGACAAGATGTCATTTCTATTCAGGAAGAGGCTATTTCTCAGTTTAGGACTGAATTAAGGCTTTGCTTAACCGACCGTCATCCAATAGTCAAGGAAGTTCTTGCCTTTATTGACCAAAATATAAAATCCAAAATATCCTTAGCCGAATATGCCGACAGCAAACACCTTAGTTATGGCTATATCTCCAACCTTTTTCGCCAGCAAATGCATACAAGCTTTCCAGCCTATGTTCGAAATATAAAAATTCAAGGCATCTGTCAGGACTTAAACGACCTATCCAAACCTATCGGAAGCATTTCAGAGGACTATGGCTATACCAACCATTATCAAATGAATCGGGATTTCAAAAAAGTTATGGGGCTTACTCCCAGCCAATATAGAAAAACAGCCACAGGAACTCATTAATCCATGAGCCATCCGTGGCTGTTCTGTTTATGTGTAAATATTATCTTTTAAAAGTGAAACGTTCCTTCAAAGCTCCTACTTGCACAAATCTTCCAGCTGGTCAATCAAAGAGCCTACATAAGCTACTGCACTCCTAACAGGCTCATCCGTTGACATATCCATACCAGCTACTTTTAAAAGATCAAGGGGTTTTAGTCTACCGCCTTCTTTAAGCATGTCAATCCATGCATCTACTGCAGGCTGACCTTCTTCAAAAATCTTCTCACTGACTGCCGTAGAAGCAGTAAGTCCCGCTGAATAGGTATATGGATAAAGACCCATATAATAGTGGGGTTGTCTCATCCAAGTCATACCTGCGTCATCATCAATCTCTACTGCCTGACCCCAAAAACCTTTAAGAACTTCCAGCTTTGTTCTGTTAAGGAGGGCTGAAGTCAATGGCTGACCACTTTCAGCCAGGTCATAAACCCGTCTTTGGAACTCTCCTTCAAGAAGGTGGGTAACGAAGTTATGATAATAGGTACCAAGGAACTGAAGGATAACCCATTTTTTCATTTGTGGATCGTCGTATTTCTGAAGCAAGTGTCTACCCAGAATCATTTCGTTCATAGTCGAAGGAGCTTCAATGGTATATCTGGATGGCCTAGTATTTAGATAGAGTTGTTCTCTATTCGCCAAGGTAAAATGTCCTGCATGCCCCAACTCATGAATCAGGGTAAAAGCATCCCTCATATTATTCTGGAAGGTTACCAGAATATAGGAGTGGCATCCATAGGGAGATGCACAAAAGGCCCCTGTAGATTTACCAATATTATCTGCATAGTCAATCCAACGGTTGTCAAAGGCCTCTTCCATTATGGCCATATATTCAGGTCCCATAATCTGAAGGGCTTCCATAATAACTTCCTTGGCCTCTTCATAAGTCGCTGACGGATTATAGGTATTATCCATTGGTGCTTTCAAGTCATAATAGTGAAGGGTTTCAAGGCCCAGTTGTTCTTTAAGCAAGTCGGCATATCGACGCATATGGGGGGCCAGTTCTTTGTAGATGACATTCAACTGTCGTTCATACATTTCCTCTGTTACATGCTGAGACCTAAGAAGCATTTCTGTTACATTCTCATAGCCTCTCAGCTTTGCCATAATCACTTCCTGTTTCACCTGGGTATTATAGATAGCCGCATAGGTATTATTATATTGCTTTAAGGTCTTATTAAAAGACTCATAGGCTTTCTTTCGGATTTCCGGATCTTCATGGAAGGCATAGGTTCCTTCATAAAGGGCAAAAGAATTGTGCAGTTCTTTACCATCCTTATCTTCAAAAGAGTCAAAAACCATATCAGCCAGTTTGGAGACAGAATATGTCCTGTATGGTGCTCCATGGACCTCACTTAAAGAGGCCAGAACCTGTTCTGTTTCCTTGGTCAGCTTATGCTGTTTCTCTTCAAAAAGATCCTCCAGGAAACGTCGGTAGTTCTCCAGCTTGTCTTCCTCTTCAAAAATCGCTTCAAACTGATCATTACCCATTTCCATGATTTCTTCTGTGACGAAGGTAGTGGCAGCTTCAAAACGACTGGCAAGGGAACCAAACCGCATATATTTTTCCTGACTGCTGGTATCAGAGGCATCAACCGCCTGACCCAGATGGGCATAGTTGGCTAGGCGGTAAATATCTACAATCATCTGCTCATAGGCTACAATGCCCTCGTAAAGGGTCTGTCCGCTTTCAGTTAACCGGCCTTCATACGCTACTATATCTCCTATGGCTTCATCCATCTTCTTAAGGGCTTCTTCGAAGGCTTCCTCACTTGGAAAAAGGTCTTCAACTTTCCAGGTTTGTTCTACAGGAATTTCTTGTCTTGTTTTTCTCTCCACGGTAATTCTCCTTATCAAAATATTCTATATTAATCATATCATGACCACCTTAGATTGCAACAAAAATGTCTCGGTATTTTTTTGTGCAATCTAAGGGGTTGAAATATAGAGGCAGCCCTCTGACCTTAAGCACTTCGTGAAGTCGGTCAGAGGGCTGCCTCAATATTTCTGCCTAATAGTTTGCATGAAAAATCACCCTAAGTGGTCAGGTGGATGCTCACCATTGGCTATATTTCTTTCTTAATTAGTGTCATTTATGTAATCTAGGTCGTTGTTCTGGCTGCTTGTTCCAGTTCTTTGATGTAGATTAGATTGGCTTTTAGCTTGTCGTAGGTGGACTCTTCGTTTGAAAAATCTTCAATGGATATAGTGGCATTATAACCCATATCAACCATGGTCTGGAAAAACTTCCTCAGATTGGCCATGCCTTTTTTTAGTGGTACCCATTGACGTTTCCAGGTCATGGCACCAAATTCATCCAGGCCATCTGCTTCCCATCTTCCATTTTTTACATGGATATGACCGATGTAATCACCAAGAATTTCAAAACTCTTCTTGTAATCCTCAAAGCCTTCATAGACCATATTGCCTGGATCATAGATAATCCCTAGTTTCTTAGGATCAAATCCTTCAAGAAGTCTTATAGCAGCACTAGGACTTGCAAAAATATTGTCCATATGAATCTCAAAAAGAATTTTTACATCATATTTGCCTGCCAATATTTCCAGGTCCTTCATATGATCTTGAGTTTCTTGAAAGATAACATTATGATGGGTCTCTCCACTGTATCCCGGAGTAAAGACCCTGATATGGGGAGCCCCCATAATGACTGCTGCCTTAAGGACCTCCTCAATCTTTTCTTTATCCTTGGGATTTAAATAGGTGGTTAATCCAAAAATCTCCAGACCTTTTTTTTGACAAAGGTCTTTGATGTATTCTGCCTCGTCCACAATGGTATTGATATCCACCGTACTCTTATTGTTAACCCAGTATCTAGACTCAAAAGGAATACCCTCCACAAACTTGTCCGATACTTCCTGAACCCGCCATTCCACACCGTCATAACCCAGTTCAGCCAGGACATCAAGTGTTTCTTCAATTGTATACTCCGGCATACTTACTGTAAACACGCCATATTTCATTGCCTTTTCCTCCCATATTGTTTTGTAAGGGTTATTGGATTCCTCTTATCTCTCAGACCAGTAACAAGTACTAATCCCAATCCTTCAGTTCATAAGGTTTCCCACTTAAATGAGATTCATAGGAACCCAGAACCAGTTCAGTCGCTTCCAGGGCAGCCTTTAAGGAAGCCTTTAAGGCTTTGCCCTGAAAGAATGCTTCATAAATATGATGAATGCAGTCACTGTGACCCTTACCCCAATATCCTTTTTCTCCAGGTTTGGCCGAATCCACTGCTAAAACTTTCTTCTGGCCATCTCTAACCTCATAGGCCGTGTGGTTTTCAATAAGAAAACTGGCTTTTTCAAAATCGAAGACCATATGAATATCTTCATTTCTGGCATAATTATTGGTACCCATAAAAAAGCCCTTGGCTCCATTTCGATAGGTAAACTCAATCATAGCCATATCTTCCACATCATTGTAAGAATGGTCCAAGTTAGCCACTTTGGCCTGTAAAGCTTCCATATCTCCACCAATAAACTGCATGAGGTCCAGGGTATGAATCGCCTGATTTATGAGGAGGCCACCACCTTCTCTTTCCTTGATACCCCGCCAATCCGAGTCCTTATAATAAGCTTCGTCCCTATACCAGTAGAGGTTTGACCTTGCTCCTAACAAGGGTCCATAATCCTCCCTATCCAATGCTTCCTTAATGGCTAAGACACTTGGATTAAAGCGATTTTGCAGAGTCACGCCAATAGATGCCTTAGCAGATTTTGCCACCTGATCCAATCTTTTTAACTCTTCCATACTGATGCCAACAGGTTTTTCCAGAACCACATGTTTGCCTGCCTCAAGGCAAGTCATGGCAGTCTCAACATGAAGATCATGAGGTAAGAGAATATGTATAACATCAACCTTATCACTTAGACACATTTGACCAATGGATTCAAAGACCTGGCCACCATGTATACTTACAATATGTTTAGCCTTATCCACATCACTATCACAAACTCCAACCAAGCTTCCATGAGGATAGTCCTTAATAGCATCTAAATGTGGTCCTGAAATAGCACCGCAACCGATTATCCCAACTCCAAACATAAGGTCTCCTTCTAGTGGCTGCCTGCCACATCTAAAATCACGTCTTTATCCTCTTTTTCCACCTTTGATTTACTAATCTTGTCCTGAAGCAGGTTATAGAAAAGTTCATCATCAATGGGAAGTGTAACTTCCTTATCCAGCCAAGATGACAGATGGATAGCATTGGAAATAGTCAGCCCCTTAATTCCTTCCTGACCGGGAGCCAGTTGCTGGGTCCCATGAAGAATGCCGTCAACAAAGTTCTGCATAATCCCTACATGTCCCGTTTCATGACCTTCAACAGGAATTGTACAGGTCCAGTTTTCAGGTTTTGCAAAGCCTTCTTTTGAAGATTTGGTAAAATCGAAAAGGTCCTGCCTGTTTCTATAGAAGGTTAACTGGTTTTTCTCAACGACCAGTTTTCCTTTTGTTCCGGACACTTCCAATCGATTGGTACCTGGTGCTTCACCGGTTGAGGTGACAAACATACCTGTAGCCCCATTTTCAAACTCCATATAGGCTGTTACGTCATCTTCCACTTCAATATCATGATACTTGCCATAAGATAAGAAACCTCTTACTTTACTGGGCATACCGAACATCCACTGCAAAAGATCTATCTGGTGGGGACACTGGTTAATAAGGACACCACCACCTTCGCCCTTCCATGTCGCTCTCCAACCTCCTGATTGATAATAGAACTCAGACCTGAACCAGTCGGTAATGACCCAGTGAATCCGAATCAAGTCACCAAGCTCACCGGAGTCAACCATATCTTTTACCTTCTGATAGACAGGATTGGTTCTTTGATTATACATAATGGTAAAGAGGCCTTCTGATTCCTCAGCTGCCTGATTAAGGTCTTTGATAATCTTGGTATAGACACCAATTGGCTTTTCCAGAAGCATATGCTTACCGGCTTTAAAGCCTTGTATCCCTATAATAGGATGGTCATAATGTGGGGTCGCAACTAAAATGGCATCGATGTCATCAGACGCAATCATATCCTCTGCTTTTTCAAAAACAAGAAGGTCCTTGTCTAATTCTTGAATGAGTTTTCGTTTGTTTTCACTAATATCACAAATTCCGGCTAAAATACCACCTTTCACCTGTCCCTTTAAGAGATTGGCGGCATGAGACCTTCCCATATTTCCATATCCAACAATACCGATTCTAACTTTATTCATATCCATTCTCCTTAAGAATCTTTCTAAGGGCATCCACTGCCAGTTCAAATTTACCGGCATCGCTGTTTTCTTTAAAGACCAAAGGTCCTTGCTCACCGCCAGTCAAAGACTCATTTTCTTCCAAGGCATCGAATCCCTCAAAATAACCCAGATGGGGTTCCAGCGACAGATAACCCTTGTAGTTCATTTGGCCAAGCTCTTTAATGATTTCCGGTACATGTCCATCTCCATAACCTGATGGCACAACCTGCCCGTCTGACAGGAGAGCATCCTTGATATGCATATATACGACACCATCTTTCAGAAGCTGAAAGGCTTCAGGATAGGTAACAACACCGCACTGAACAAAGTTGGCGGGGTCAAAAATCAACTTAAAATTCTCGTCTCCCATATGGTCATAAAGCTTTTTACACCGGGCAGGAATGTCTCCATAAATTCCTTTTTCATTTTCATGAAGAAGAATCATATCATGAGCCTTAGCCACATCCAGAAGTGCTTTCATACGGCTGAAAACTTTCTCTTCATACTCTTCATAAGTCTCATTTTCTATATAAAAACTAAAAATCCGCATATTCTTTACTTGAAGAATCTCTGCAATTTCAATTAGATGTTGAAAGGTCTCCATATGAGGTTCAAAAGGATCAGTTATCTTAATCTTGCCGATAGGAGAACCTATAGATGATACTTTCATCCCCTTTTCGTCTAAAAGTTTTTTTACCTCCCTTGCCTCATCCAGTGTCAGTTCTGAAATATTTTTACCGTTAACCCCTCTGATTTCAATATTTGCAATATCAAGCTCCTGCATTTTCTCCAGTTGAACTTGAAAATCAGCTGCGATTTCATCTGAAAACCCTGATAGTATAAATTCTGCCATTTACCCTTTTCCTTTCGTATAGCTTTGTTATATAATACTTTTATAATGCATGATTTCTTTCATTATAATTCTCTTAGGGTCATTATTGAATGGTAAATCTTGTTATATTTATTGCAAATCTTGGGAGGTTCTATGGACACACGATTATTTGCCGGCAATGTTGATTATTTTTTAGCTCATACCATCTCCAGGGAATCAGAAATCCATGTACATCTACATGACACCTATGAGATCTTTCAGTCATTAAATGGTTCCCTGAATTATTTTGTCGAAGGACGTATTTATACATTAGAAAAGAACGATGTGATCATCACCAATGTGAATGAAATACACCGTCCTATTATTGTGTCACAGGATGAACCTTATGACCGTCGTTTTGTTCAGTTTAAACCAACTGCATTTATTCCATTTTTCAACACCGACTATAATCCCTTGTGGATTTTTGACCATAGAGAACCGGGCCACAACAATCTCATTCAGTTAGCTGGTAACCAGGATGATATAATCAACCGACTTCTATCCGAGATTGAAGACTTCAATCACAATCCAAGTCCCAGAAAAGCCCTCATTCAGAAAAATCGCATCATTGACCTGATCATCCAACTGGAAACAAGAGTATCCTCGGAAAGTGAAGCCCCCATATCCTCTATAACTATGGATAGAAGGGTTAAAGATATCATCAACTACATAAACAAGAACTTCAATCAAGACTTATCCTTAACTTTAATTGCTGAAGACCATTATATGGATAAATTCTATCTAAGCCACCTTTTCAAATCTTCTACAGGCTTTACCGTCCATGAGTTTATCCAGTCCAAACGGATAAAAGAGGCAAAGCGCCTCATTATTGAGGGCCTGCCTCTTTCTCAGGTTTGTACTGCCTGTGGTTACAAAGATTATTCCAACTTCTATAAGACCTTTAAGAAAATGACCGGGCTTTCGCCTAAGGATTACCGATGATATTACACTTTATACACGATCCAGAAACCTTCTTAAACGTTGATCCGAATGGGATCCGAAAATCTCTTCCGGTCTACCATCAGCCATAATTTTCCCCTGATCCATAAAGACGATTCGATCAGATATTTCTTTGGCAAACTGCATCTCATGAGTCACAATTAAAAGGGTCCTTAGATGGTTGGCCACTTTTCTGATAACCTCAAGAACTTCCCAGACCAATTCCGGATCAAGGGCTGATGTGGGTTCATCAAAGAGAATAATCTCCGGTTCCAAAGCCAAGGCTCTGGCTATACCAATTCTTTGCTGCTGTCCACCTGAAAGTTCATGGGGATATGCATGTCGCTTATCCGCAAGTCCCACTTGCTCAAGATAATACTGACCAAGCTCATTGGCTTTTTCTCTACTTAGTCCCTTGCTATGGATTAAGCCTTCAGTTATATTTCCTAACCCAGTCTTATTGGCAAAAAGATTATAATTCTGAAAGACCATGGCTACCTGTCTGCGGATTTTCAACTTGTCTTCTTCTGAGATACCTGCCATATTGTATTCAGCATTGCTGAGCTTCATATGGCCTGTTTGAGGTTCTTCAAGAAGATTAATGGTTCGAAGAAAAGTAGACTTCCCCGACCCTGACGGTCCGATAATCGATACGATTTCTCCTTTTTTTACCTGAAAGGATAAGTCCTTTAGAACATGAAGATTTCCAAAAGATTTGTTCAAATGATTGATCGATAGCATCCCTTCACCTATGCCCTTTCTGCTGAAAAAGTCAGCTGTTTTTCAATATAATCATTAAGCTTTGCTGCCAGGAAGGTTAAAATCCAATAAACCAGGCCAACCGCCAAATATATTTCAAAAAATCTATAGGTAGATGCCGCCCTCATTTTAGAAGCTCCCATAATATCCCTGAGTCCAAGCATAAAAGTAATTGAGGTTCCCTGAATAAGGTTAATAAAGGTATTACCTAGGGGTGGTACTGCAATCCTCATAGCCTGAGGCAGGATAATCTGAAACATGGCCTGACTTCTGGTAAGTCCAATGGAAAGAGCAGCTTCTGTCTGACCTTTTGGTACAGCATTTAAGGCTGACCTGATAACTTCTGACCCATAGGCGCTGGCGTTAATACTCATGACTACCACTGATGCTGCGTATGCATTAATTTTTGCAAGTTCAGGAAAAAGCTGGGGCAGTCCAAAAAAGAAAAGAAACATCTGAACCATTAGGGGGGTTCCCCTAAAAAATGATACATATATATGAAAAACCTGTCTTATAAAACCAATAGATGATCTTCTTAAGAAGGTAACGCCTAAGGCCAGTACAAGCCCCGCAGCCATGGATAGCATAGCTACGGATATTGTAATCGGCAAGGCCTTAATAATTGTCGGAAACGCTTCCCAAAAAGCCTCGATTTGAAATAACATGACTCACCTACTTCTTACTGATATCGACATTAAACCACTTGACGGAGATGGCCTCAAGCGTTCCATCAGCATAAATTTGACCAATTACTTCATTGACCTCACTGATAAAAGCTTCATTTTCCTCACTGTCAACAAATGGGAAAGCATTGTAAAGCTCTTCTACAGGCTCACCACCAAATTTAATATCAAAGCCTGATTCATTAATAGCATCAAGTCCTGCCAGCCGGTCATTTAGAACTGCATCGATTCTTCCAAGTGATACATCCTGAAGGGAACCTTGATAGTCTTCATAAGTGATAATTTCAATTTCATTATTTATATCAAAGTCCCTAATCATGGATTCATAGTTAGACCCAAGTGCAACCCCAACTTTTTTTCCTTTTAGGGTTTCAAGGTCAACAATATCATCATTGTCCTTATGAACAACCAACTGGGCTCCATAATAAACATAGGGATCTGAGAAGAGATATTTTTCCTGTCGTTCAGGTGTTACCGTTATCTGGTTGGCAATGGTTGTAATCTGCTTGGTATCCAGCTTACCGAACAAACCTGAAAAATCTGAAGTTTCAAATGCAACACTTATATCCAGTCGTTGTCCAATTTCCTTCCAAACATCGACATCAAAGCCGGTTAATTGACCTGATTCATCTACAAAAGTATATGGCTTGTAGCCTCCACTCATACCGATAATCACATCGGCCTCTTTCTCACTAAGGGCGCCTGTTGCAAAAACGATACTTGCTGCCAGTATAAAAAGTACCAGCACTGTTATAATTCCTTTTGATTTTTTCATCTTATTCCTCCATTTATTAGCCGGTCGTGCCTGGGCACGCCATTTTTTTGTAATCTTATTGGATAGATAGGTATGACTCCATTCATATGGGACGATTCTATCCAATAAAAAAAAGGATTCAATCATTGAACCCTTCATAAGCCTTATTGCTATTGATTCATGATATGCATCACAAGTATACTGTTTTCTTTGGACAGATACAGCAGCAGCACATCATATGAAGATTGACTTTCTTTACTTGGATGGGATGTTTCATGTTTGTCATTTCTTTCTCCTTCAATAGCATTGTTTTAATGTGAGATTGATTATACACAGGAATACATGCATTGTCAATATGTTTTATATGTTTTATTTTTGGCCAATAAAAAATCCATTGCGAATAACTATCTTCACAACAGATTAATATCTCACTTGCCTTTATTATATTGTTATTAACTCCTAAGACTAAGAGCCAAATCTCTCCACTAACTCAACAAATCTATTTTCCATAATTTTTTCTATTCTTGACCATATTTCCTCTTTAGGGGTTTTTAGGTTTTCTCCAATCCAATCCAGCAAAATACCTGAAAATGCACTAGAGTAGAAACGAAGAATAAAAGCACGGTCTTTTTCTGAAACAAGATGGGGTTCATCTTGAATATAAGGTCCAGTGACTTCATCAAGTACACCTCCTAGAAGGTCATACAGGACTTCAGAAAGAAACATTTCCAGATGATCCTTACCTAAAGACTTATAGGTTGAAATTGAGAAAGCCTTATTGATTTCCACGTAAGTCAGAATTTGCTCCAAGCCTTCATTCCATGAATCATAAGACCTGCAGTTGGCAATAGCCCCCACAGCCTCAGTCTTGTAGATCCATCCCAGAAGATCATATATGTCCTTAAAATGATAGTAAAAGGTCTGACGATTGATATCACATTTTTCAACCAGCTCAGTCACTGTAATATGTTCAATAAGCTTGTGATTCATCATTTCTTTCAACCTTGATGCCAGTATCTGTTTAGTAAAATTCGACATGTAATCCCTCCTGTAAATCCTCATATATTTTACTACAAAAGCAGGTAATTGTCTAAATTTTTGACACCTGGCCCCCTTTGTCTATACAAGGATAGTCATTGACCTAGTACAATAAGGCCAACAACATTTTAGGGCTGGTCGTAAATCTCCGATTTACTGCTCGCCCATGCAACCTGGCTGGTCGTAAATCTCCGATTTACTGCTCGCCCATGCAACCTGGCTGGTCGTAAATCTCCGATTTACTGCTCGCCCATGCAACCTGGGAGGTTAACATGTACTATAGTAACGGTAATTATGAAGCATTTGCCAGACCAAAAAAACCGGTCGGCGTCGAAAACAAAAAAGCGTATCTTATTGGCTCAGGCCTTGCGTCTCTTTCTGCAGCAGCATTCCTGATTCGTGACGGTCAGATGAAGGGTGATCAAATTCACATTTTTGAAGAACTTAATATCGGAGGCGGTGGCCTAGACGGTATTTATGAAGACGGACGGGGCTTTGTCATCCGTGGTGGTCGTGAAATGGAAAACCACTTCGAATGTCTCTGGGACCTCTTCCGGTCAATTCCTTCACTGGAAACTGAAGGGGCCTCAGTTCTTGATGAGTTCTACTGGCTCAATAAAGAGGATCCCAACTACTCTCTCCAAAGGGCTATCATCAACAACGGCCAAGATGCACATACTGATGGAAAATTCACCCTTACACCAAAAGCGTCTACTGAGATTGTGAAGCTTTTCATGACTACAGAAGATAAACTGGATAATCTTAAAATAACCGATGTTTTCTCTGAAGATTTCTTCGCATCTAACTTCTGGTTATACTGGCAAACCATGTTCGCTTTTGAACCATGGCACAGCGCAACTGAAATGCGAAGATACATAACCAGATTCATCCACCATATTGGCGGTCTTCCAGATTTTTCCGCCCTTAAGTTCACGAAATACAATCAATATGAATCCTTGGCTCTTCCACTGATTAAGTATCTTGAAGGCCACGGAGTCACCATCGAATATGGTGTCACTGTTAAAAATGTCCTTTTCGATATAAGTCCCGACAAAAAGCAGGCAAAGCAATTGGTTCTTGATAAAAATGGCGTTGAAACTCATATGGACCTTACCAGTGATGACCTTGTTTTTATTACCAACGGGTCCAACACTGAGAACTCAACACTTGGCGACCAAGACCATGCACCTGAGTTCAAAAAAAGCCTTGGCGGAAGTTGGGAGCTTTGGAAGGCTATTGCCGAACAAGATGAAGCTTTTGGTAAACCTGATAAATTCTGTGGCAACATTGATGAATCCTACTGGGAATCAGCTACTGTAACAACTCTTGATGATAAGATTCCACCTTACATTGAAAAAATCTGTAAACGTGACCCATTCTCAGGCAAGGTTGTCACCGGTGGTATCGTTTCCGTTAAAGATTCCTCATGGCTTATGAGTTTTACCCTCAACCGCCAACCTCATTTTAAAACTCAAAAAGAAAACGAGTTGGTTGTATGGATCTATTCTCTATACTGTGATGTGCCTGGTGACTATATTAAAAAACCAATGAAAGACTGTACCGGTGTTGAAATCACAAAAGAATGGTTGTATCACATGGGTGTTCCTGTAGAAGAAATTGATGAGATGGCTGAAAAATCAGCTGTTTGTGTTCCTTGTACGATGCCATATGTAACAGCCTACTTCATGCCAAGAGCAAAAGGTGACAGACCAAACGTTGTACCTGAGGGATGTGTCAATGCAGCCTTCATCGGAAACTTTGCTGAAACACCTAGAGATACTGTATTTACGACTGAGTATTCCGTCAGAACTGCTATGGAAGCGGTTTATACCCTTCTCGATGTAGACCGTGGTGTCCCTGAAGTTTTTGCATCAGCTTATGATGTCAGAACTCTTCTGGACTCAACTGCTAAGATGATGGATGGAGCTAAACTCACTGACCTACCAGTCCCAGCGGAGAAAAAAATGGCTGCCCTTAAGTATGTAGGTTTACTCCAGGATACGGTTATTCTGGATTTGATTAAGGAGTATAAGTTAATATAGAAAAAATCATTAAAAAGCTGAGCATTTCCTCCTTGGGATATAGCTCAGCTTTATCTCTTCATCCTTGTCGTACTATAAGACAAAAGTTCTCTTCCATATTACTCTATGTTTGACCTATTGTGAATTCTGGAATCTTTTAATACTAAAACAACTTTTATTAAATACTTCTTCTGAATTAAAAAACCATAATCAGGTTGAAGCCAATCCAAAACTCTGGCTCACATTCGAACCATGCACTTCTTTCGTATCTGTAACAATCAAAAAACATTGAGCATCTATCTCCTCGACGCTCTTTCGAATGAAGTTCACTTGATTTAATTTGCATGCGCACATGATTACTTGCTTTTCTGACTTTGAATAAGCCCCTCTACCATCGACAAATGTCACTCCCCTACCTGTCAGACTACTGATTTGATTGGCAACTAATTCGCCTTTTTCAGTGATGATAAACAAGAGTTTTCCAGCATTAAGTCCAAGCATTATTTTATCAACCACTATTGTTGTGATAAGGACTGAAATCAAACCTATTACTACGGCATCAATATTCTTAAAAACAAATCCCCCTAATAGAATGACAGAGCCATCGACTACCCATGTGATTTGGCCTATGGAAAAATGGGGTAAAAGCTTATGAATAGCCATGATAATAAAATCGGTCCCACCTGATGCAATACCTCGAAGATAAACAACCGTTAGCCCAATGCCTCCAAAGACTCCTGTACAAATACAGGCATAAAAATGATTGCCGCTATATTGGGGAAAATAGGGGACTACATAGTCTAAGACTAATCCGAAAATTATCATTGTTTTTGCAGATCTTAATATGAACTTAGTCCCCAAAACCTTAAAACTGATTAAGATAGCTGGGATATTTAGAAGGATAAGGGTTAATCCTAAAGGAAATCCAAACAGGTAATTCAAAATAACTGTAAGGCCTGGAAAACCTATGGGGGCAAATTCTGCATTGACTGCGAAGCAATAAATCCCAATATCAAACAGGGTTGCTCCTATCACATCCCATAAAATGTCAAAGAAAATTATCCTGATCCTTTTCATGTCCTTACACCTTTGTTTTGACTAATATTTATTATCACAGCCACATACTTTCATTCTATTCATTACAAACTCTTTAACTAGTAACTTACCAAGACTTCCATATTTTTTGGGATCAAAAGTATCCGGATCGTCCTCTAGAACTTTATGAACACCTTTTGTATAGGCAATTCTTAATTCAGTAGCAAAATTAACCTTACAGATTCCTCTTGTAATACTTGCCCTGACCATATCATCCGGTATTCCGGATGCTCCGTGCAGCACCAGCGGGATATCAACCAGTGCTTGTATTTCTTCCAGTCTCTGAAGATCCAGTTTGGGTTCACCTTTGTATAAACCGTGGGCTGATCCTATGGCGATGGCCAAAGATGATATCCCTGTCCGCTCCACAAACTCCTTGGCTTGCAGTGGGTCTGTAAAACTGTCGCCTTCTCCTCCGTCCATATCATCTTCCTTGCCTCCGACTTTTCCCAGCTCGGCTTCGACCGGTACATCAACAGGTTTGCAGGAGTCAACAATTCGCTTTGTGATTTGTATGTTTTCCTCAAAACTCTTATGTGATCCATCGATCATAATCGATGTATAGCCTGCCCGCAAGGCTTGGATAGTCAGGTCAAATCCGGTTCCATGGTCCAGATGAAAGGCTATGGGAACTCTCGACCGATCAGCTGCAGCTTTTGCATTATTAATCAAATACTCAATCCCTGCATATTTAACCGTTGAAGGTGTGGTCTGCAGTATAACCGGTGCGTTCAGTTCTTCAGCTGCTTCAATGACGGCCTTTACCATTTCCATATTTTCAACATTAAAGGCTCCGACGGCATATTTACCTTTTTGAGCATCCAACAAAATTTCATGTGTCGTTACCAATGGCATATTATTTTCATCCTTTCTGTCATGATTCGATTAAATGATGGGTCAGGCTCTCTAAATCCAAATCAGAGAATAGACTTGCTGCAAGAAGAACAGCTCCCTGAACCGGTGATAGGATCGGTTGGATTAGACTGCCACCCATAGCTTCAACACAGGCTCTGAAATAGGGTAGAACAAATTCTTTTGCATGAAAAAGACCACCCGAATAGGAAACCTGAAAGGGCTTCCCCCCCAAATCAAGTTGTCTTGCAAGACAGTCTGTTAATAGTGATAATTCCTCAGCTGCATCTCTATATGCCTTTATAGCCGATTTATCACCGGCCTGGGCTGCCTGCAAAAGAATTTTTTGTAAGCCTGCAACTTTACTTCGAAAGGGTATATACGACTCTTCCATAAGATCTATAAAGTCTATAGGGTCGTTGAGATTAAAGTGTTCCATAATCAAGGGATAAAGAGCTTCTTTCTCCATTCTGCCGTCAGCCTGTTTAGAAAAAAGTTCCATAGCTTTTCTTCCCAGCCAGTAGCAGGAACCTTCATCTCCAAAAAAAGGAGACCATCCACCGCAACGTAATCCAATATCTTGGTTTTTTCCATATGCAATACTGCCCGTACCAGCAACAATATTAATTCCTGGTTTCATGGCTAAGGAGCCAGCCCAACCGACTACTACATCATTAGTAATATGATAAGGAATTTCCTTAAAAACACATTTGAAGTTCTCTTTTGTTTCCCTGTCAACTGTTTCGCTTTCACCATAACAAGGTAAACCAATAACAAGTCCTGTAAGATTTTCAAATCCCAGTTTTCCCTTATCCAGCATACATTGCACATTGGTCATAAACTTTCGGACTAAATCAGGTTGTCTGAGCTCTTGATAGGTGATGCCCTCTGTTTCAAGCTGGGATATAACCTGTCCCTTTTCATTCACCAGAAGATAAGCAGTTTTGGTTCCCCCACCATCTATGCCTAAAAAATAATCCATTCACATTCTCCTTCTCTATCCTTTGATGCCTCCAATAGTCAAACCTTTTACAAAATTCTTCTGAGCAAAAGTAAAAACCAGGACAACAGGTATAATCATCATAGCTGATGCAGCCATAACCAAGTCTGTCTGTGTTCCTCTGTCACTGAAGAAGGCTGCAATACCTACCGGCAGAGTAAACAGTTCCCTTTTACTCACCGAAATCAAGGGCCACAGATAGGAGTTATAATTTGCCATAAACAGATAGATAAAAAGAGCAGATAAGGTAGGCTTTGCCATGGGTAGAGCGATGACTAAGAAACGTTTCATGTCACCGCACCCATCAATAGCAGCAGCTTCCAGGTAATCGTTGGGAAAATCAATGAAAAACTGACGCATTAAAAACATACCGAAAATATTAATAAAATAAGGAACCGTCAAAACGAAATAACTGTTGGTCAATTTCATGGTTGCCATTAATTTATAGAGTGGTATCATGATAGTATTATAAGGAATCATAATGAAGGCCAGCATAATCAAGAAAATAAGATCTCTACCTTTAAAGTTATATTTTGCAAATACGAAACCTATGATAGCACTGGTAAAAACACCTATAGCGGTATTGAGACCACTCGTTGCAAGGCTGTTGAAATAATACCGCATGAAAGGTATACTATCCAAAACCCTTTTAAAATTGACAGTAACTATTTCTTTTGGAAAAAGAGTTGGTGGCATACTGAGCAATTCTGTCTGACCTTTGAAAGATGATATGATCATCCAGTATAATGGCAGCACCATAAAAACCGCACCTAAAAGAAGTATAAGAATTGACACATAGTACCCTGCTCTAATTTTCTTTTTTTTCGTTTTCATCCTATCTCACCGCCTTTATAGTGTTTAGCCTTGACTTTCTTCTCTCTTGAAAGGAACCATTGTATCAAACTAACAAATAAAATAATCATCATTAGGATGATAGACATTGCTGATGCATACCCGATGTCAGAGTTCTTAATCCCTTTGTTCAGAATATGCAGCAGGATGACCATAGTGCTGGTTCCAGGAGTACCGTCAGTCAGTATCTTGACTGGTGCAAAAAACATAAAAGACACATTGGTACACATAATACTTACAAACAGAATATTGTTCTTAATCATTGGAATAGTCAGTTTAAAGAATTTTGCACTTGGACCTGCTCCATCGATTTCTGCCGCTTCATAAAGGCTGTGATCTATTCCCCTCATAGCTGCAAGAAGAATAACTGCATAATAACCGAATATGGCCCATATCTGAATGATACACAGACAAATCAAGGACTGGGAAGCTGATGTTAGAAATCCTTGACTTGGCAGACCAAAGACATTTAATATTGCATTGAAAAGGCCAAAACTTTTACTGTAAAGCCAATCCCACACTAAACTGATAGCAACCAGTGAAATGACAGACGGCAGGAAGTATATAAAGGTAAATGCCTGTCTTGTACGGTCACTTAAGGCATTAAGCCCTGCTGCCAATATGATGGAAAGAATTACCGTTAATGGCACAATAATCAATACGGCCTTAATTGTATTTTCAAAAGAAATCAAGAAAGTTGCATCACCGGTAAAGGCTTTTGTATACTGGTATAAACCGACAAATTTAAAATCTTGATATGCCATGTGTGCATTTGTGAAACTGTATATGACAACCGTTATAAATGGTATGATAAAGAATACTAAAAACCAAATCAATGTAGGCACCAAGACACACAGTAAAAATATATTTCTCCCCTTATTCAGTTTAGCTCTTTTTTCTTTCCCCATTTCAATCCTCCAAAATCATTACTTTAACTCGACTGTATAGTAGAATACATCACCTCTGACAACACTCTGACAATATTCAACAATAGATGAGCCACTATAGGTTATTCTTGTTAAGTTAATTGCTGCGTCATTATACTTCACGTTCATTCTTTCTGCATAGTCTTTGGATATATTAATCGCTGAAAACTTCTCCGTAGCCCTTTCCGGGTAAATATTCAAAGTCCTGAGGGATGTATATAAGCCGTTTTTTTGGACCATTTCTGCTGTTAAGTCAGTAGCAATTTTCTTTGGTATATAGGAATTCTCAATCGTGTATGCTCGGTCATCCATAAAACGGCAGCGCTCAATCCAATAAACAGGCTCATTCAACTCAAGTTTTAAAGCATCTCGGATATCTCTAGGCGGAATCATTTCCTTAAATTCAATTATTTTTGTTGTTTCTTTTATCCCCATTTTTTTCAGTTCTTCACTAAAAGAATAGAACTTATGCAGATTTTGACCTATGGAGCGACTTTGAACGAAGGTACCTCTCCCCTGTTTCTTAACAAGATAGTTCTCAGCTTGCAGCTCTTCAATAGCTTTTCTGACAGTTATCCTGGAAACTCCGTACATATCACAGATCTCTGTTTCAGTAGGAAGCTTACTTCCTTCTGGAAACTCCTTATTAAGGATTTTCCTTTTAAGTTCTTCTTTCAGTTGATAGTAAAGAGCTACAGGTATATCTTTTCTTATTTTATTTTCATTATCATTGTTCATTTATATACATCCTTTCGATTAATTTTATTATGTCATTATAACATTATAATCTTTTGATGTAAATTTTAGACCCTCACTCCGTTGTCCATTCTCCCTAGTCATGGTTAACTGATAAGCCAGCTTTAAATATCATAAATCTTGACCCCTTGTACAATCCTGTTTACGATTCCAGAATTACATGGATTATCCGTTAAATAACCTTTTTCCATAGATTTCATCATAGATAACAACTGAGCAAAGACCAGTGAATTAATATATGCAGGCATCTCTGAATTCAAAGGAATCCCATGTGGAATCTTATATACAACCTCGTAATCTTCTCCCGTCATCAACTCTTTAACGGCTTCAGGTTTAACTGTAACAATTCGGTTATTCTTCCTTTCTGTTACAAGTTCTTTGGCAAAATCAAGATCATACTTAAGACTGTATTCTTGGTTGGAAAAGAAATGGACAGTTAGTGTATCATCATTCAGGACTGTTTTAGGTCCATGTCTAAAGCCGGTAGGTGCATCATAACCAGCATGAACAAAACCATCAGACAACTCCATTGATTTTATTGCAGCTTCTCTTGCCAGGCCTTTAAGAGCTCCAGTACCAAGCCAAATAATTCTACGATAATCATCCTGGGCTATTGCTTCTGCTTTGGCAGCAAGTGTATCGATTTCCTCTTCCATACTAGCGGCTAGAAGTTCAACGTATCCCGCGTATTTTTCCATTTCTTTAAAATGGAAAAGACACCATGTCGAAACAGCCATACAGCTCACGCTTGAAGTCATTGCAAATCCCACATCACAGGTTTCTTCAGGAAGGTTAATCACCAGAGCATTGTCCATTTTATACCCCATTTTTGCCAAAGAGCTGTCCTTGTCACTGACAATAATGATATGATAGACCTGATCGACAAGCTGATCAGCAAAATCAATCGCTGCCAGGGATTCAGGACTTTCTCCTGAACGTGCATAAGATACCAATAATGTCGGTCGGTTAAATAAGGTTGAAAAAGGAGCAGAGATAATGTCTGTTGTATGAATTGTCTCCGACTCAAGTTCCATTTCATTAGCTAAGAGATACTCCATGGTTTCTCCAACAAAAGCTGATGATCCTGCACCGGTAAATACAATTCTCAAGCCGCTGATTTGAAGCACCTTTTCCATGAAATCATGGATTTCATTCTTCCTGCTAACCATCATATCCCCAACTTTTCTCCAGGTATCAGGCTGCTGATGAATTTCCCTCGCCGTATGAATGGCATGACCTTGCTCATAATAACTTTGGGCTTTACCAAAAAATTTCTTTTCCATTATTCTCCTCCTTCAAACAACTCTGTACCTGTCGTTTCTCCTCTTAAGATAGAAACCATATGATATGCAGACTGCATGGCAACATGATGGATTTCCCTATCAGCCAAACCACCCATATGTGGTGTCAACACCACATTATCCAAGTTAAACAGGCGACTCTCTAACAATGGCTCTTCTTCAAAAACATCCAAAGCGGCTCCAGCTATACTTTTATTTTTAAGTGCCTGATAAAGAGCTTCTGTATCAACAATACCGCCTCTTGCAGCATTAACGATAACACTACCCGGCTTCATCAAAGCAAGACTCTCCTGATTGATTATATGATGGGTCTCAGCCACATGGGGACAGGTAGGAACGATAATGTCTGCAGTTTCAAAAAGTTCTTTCCTGGAAACATATTTTGCCCCATAAATTTCTGCAAGATCTGGCTTCTCGCTGGTACTGGAAACAAGAATCTCCATGTCAAAACCTCCGGCACGTTTGGCTACCGCCTGTCCGATGGCACCAAAGCCAATGATTCCTATCCTTTTTCTCGAAACGGCATAACCCCGCTCCACACCTTGGCACCATTTTCCCTGACGTATATTCTTATCTCCTTCAACGATTCGCCTCATGACACAGAGGATTTGTCCCCAGATAAAATCTGCTACTGCATCAAAATTTTGCTTTGGTACATTGCAGACAGGGACACCTGCTTCACGGAAGGCTTCCAGGTCCAAATGGTCGTAACCTGCACAATTGAGCGAGATCCCTCTAAGACCCTGCACCGTACCAAGGAACTTTCTTCCAAGATTAATATCTGCACCCATGAGAATTCCAACCGGTTTTTCCGGCAGACTTTCCCAATAGGCAATCAAATCTCCTTCACCGAATCCCTTTCGATCCTTCTCTGCCAGTAAAAGAGGTTCATATCCAGCTTGAGTCAAGACTTCGAAGGCCTCCTTTTCCTGCTCAAAGGAAAAAGATACAATCAATACTTTCTGTTTCATACCACCCTCCTTAGTCTCTTTTATACTGCGGTAGATATTCTCCATGTTCACTGATGAAATCTTCTACGAGTTTTTCAGCAGTCTGATAATCCGTTACCGTACCATCCAACATCATGGCATCTGCCCACATTTTTTTATCACCTGTCAGGGCTGCTTCCACGGTACAGTTTACAGATGCCAGCCTTTTAACGATAATTTCCTTCATAGGCCCTTCAAAGTGGTTGATATGCATAGTTGAAAATCCCAGTCCAGTAGCAACAGCCGGAAGTTCAAGAACAGCATCATTAGGAATACCGGATACAGCTCCGTCATTGGGTATGTTAACCGAGAAAACCTTACGTTCATCCAAAATGATGGATTTAATCATTTCTACCAACTGCTCATGTTCACCGTCTGCCCTTTGGAAAAGGTCAGCTTCCACTTCGCCTTCAACCTCACCTTGGTCCAGCATCTTCTTATAGGTAGTTTCTCCCCTTGCAATCACTTCTTCGATTGGGAAGGCATCAATACCTAATGTGGACCCATAATAGCTTCCCCCCGGAAAACGCTCAGGAAAAAATTCAACAGCATGACGGTCAACGACTGCAGGCAACCCCAAATACCGTTCAAAAAGCTCCCAGGAAAAGGGATTATCCATATGATGGGGTATTTCCTTATCTTCCAGAAGAGGATTAAAGAAATTTCTTTCATGAGGATTCTGTTTATGATCTTCCTTCTGCCTATTAACGATATCCAGTAAATCCTGACGAACATCCACACCGTCAACACGGATGTCATAAAGCCAGGTCAGATGATTGAGTCCTACTCCCACAGTTGTCAGTCGTTTCACTTCAACACCCAGCATTTTGGAAAGATATTTTTCACCGTAGATGACTCCATGGCACAGACCAATCAGATTCACATCGGTAACCTTTCTCACAGCTGTGACAATAGCTGTCATAGGATTGGAGTAATTGAAAAAATAAGCCTTGGGGCACAGTCTTTCCACGTCTTTTGCTATATCAATCATGACAGGAATCATTCTCTGTGCCCTTGAGATACCACCCGGCATAATCGAGTCGCCAACCGGTTGATAGATGCCGTATTTTCTCGGTATCTTCACATCCTGCTCCCACGCTCGGCGTCCGCCCACTGCAATAGTGGTGACAACAAAGTCGGCACCTGGCAATAAATCCTTCCGGTCAGTCGATGACGTAATCAGAATGTCTGCTTTTTTTTGTTCCACCATTTTCTTTGCAAGTTTGGTGATGGAATCCAATATAACAGGATTAATGTCGCATAAGGCAATTTCCCACAGACCAAAATCTGACTGTATGAAATCAGCTATCAACCCCTTTGTAAACACTGCACTCCCTGCACCTATCAAAACGATTTTCTTTCTCTTATCCATCGATGTTCCCTCCTTTTAGACAGGCCTTGATTAACCCGTCATTACACCCTTTCAAGAAATCCATAAGGATGATAATCTGATTTTCATAATCTGACTGATTGAAAAGAATGACCTTCTCTTCCCTCATAAAAAGTTTAATGAATTTCGGTTCTTTTATACTGAGTTCATATTCATCAGATGGCTGGATTCCTGCCATAGCTGAATCGAATAGCTCTTGATTGCTGAACCAGTCAATTTCAGCGAATATACCTGCCGGGTCTTTTTTATAGCTGTAGATTGCTCCAAAATATGCATAGAGCTTAAATCTTTGATCCAGGTCTGTCAGATAGTACCGGAATCCTTGTGCGTACTGTCCGAAATTATCCGGATCCTTATAATTGACTTCAACTAAACTCATGTCTCCTTTTACCATGCTCAGCACCTTATCGAAAGCATTGGCCAGATAAAGGGCATTGGTCAATTCTGAGTACTTCAATTTGAAACCGTCTTCTTGGGCAGCTGCCATCATAGCCTCGCCACCTTCTTTCACAAAAGATTGAATGGTCTCTATCTGTCTATCCACCGATTTACCTGACATGCATGCGAACACCTCATCCGGCATGAATAGTTTGAAATATTCCTTTTCCTCCCGATTAATCTCATATCTCTTACCCTCTGTCAAATTTTGAAGGACTCCGGAATAAACGGCCTTATTATTCTGTTCATCCAGTTCAATCATGAAACCTATTCTAGTTGTAGGATAATAGATCAAACCGATGTGGAGGTAAAGACCTATACCTGTCTTTTTTCCTGTCACCTGGCACCGCATTCCATACCAGTGTCGGCCAATACAGTCTTTGGCATCCCTAATAACAGCAAAGTCAGCTAAGGGACTCTCAATATTCTTAATTGCCGCCTCCAAAGCATCACCGAAACGGTGCATGGATTCGAGCGCATCCAAATCAAAAGAAAGCTTATCCATCTTTTCTCCTCTTCTAAACTCTTTCCCATGGCATACCGGGATTTTGAACACATAACTTCCCACCACTGATTTCCAGGAAGCTTCCAGTAATATAAGAGGCTTCATCAGATGCCAGAAAAGCTATTGCATTAGCTACATCCTCAGGTTTGCCAAACCGGTGAAGGGCTATATCATTCTTAAGTTTTTCCTGTTTTGCTTCAATTACTTCCTTGGTCATATTGGTTTCAATAACGCCTGGGATAAATCCATTGACCCTTATGCCATAGGGGGCCAACTCAGCCGCCAGTGTTTTGGTCAGACTGTATACTGCAGCCTTGCTGGCTGCGTAAGCTCCACTTCCTGCCGAAGCGACCAGGGCTGCAAATGAAGCTGCGTTAATCAGGACTCCACCGGTTTCCTTCATGTATTTGAAGGTTTCCTTAGAGCAAAGAAACACAGATTTCAAATTAACGTTCATGGTCAAATCCCATAGTACCTCATCCATTTGGCAGATTAATTTCTGGGGATATATCCCTGCATTATTAACGAAGACATCTATTCTTCCATAATCTGCCCATACCTTTTCAAAAAAGCTTATCACCTGGGACTCTTTGCTGATGTCCAGACAATATCCCTTGGCAGGTCCATATGCATTTAATGCAACCACTGCTTCCTGCAAAGCCGCTTCATTAATGTCACAGATAAATACCTTTGCACCACTTTCCAGGAATTTCTTTGCTATGGCAAATCCGATTCCCTGAAGGGATGCAGCTCCTGTTACACCTATGACTTTACCTTTATAATCAAAAGACATATCTAGCCTCCTATTCCAGCTCTATGACTCCACCTCTACTGGCAGATGCTGCTAATTTCGAGTATATTGCCAAATACCCTTTCTTGTACTTAGGCTCAGGCAATACCAGTTTCTTCTTCCTGCTCTCAAGTTCTTCTTCTCCAACCGACAGGGTCAGGTTCTTGCCCGGTATATCAATGACGATTAGGTCACCATCCTGAATTAAGGCGATAGGTCCTCCTTCAGCAGCTTCGGGAGAGATATGCCCAACAAAACATCCGTTGTTGGTTCCAGAAAACCGTCCGTCTGTGATTAAGGCCGTACTTTCTGCCAATCCCATACCGTATAGATATTTCATGGCTTTGTACATTTCTCTCATACCCGGCCCTCCCTTGGGACCTTCATAACGGATGACAACTACATCACCTGGATTGATTTTACCACCCAGAATTGCCTTCTCTGCCGCTTCTTCACTATCGTAGACTTTGGCACTGCCTTTAAAGAAGTGCATTTCTTCTTTAATTGCTGAAGGTTTTGTTATGCAGCCTTCCGGTGACAGGTTTCCTTCGAGTATGGCTATACCGCCGAAAGTTGCAAAAGGTTCCTCCAAAGTCTTGATGATCTGGCGATTAACCGTCTTATGGTCAATGGCCTCTATGTTTTCTTCCAGTGTCTTTCCCGTAACCGTCATGACATTCAGTTTAAGAAGCTGTTTCATCTCCTTCATTACCTGAGGTATCCCTCCGGCAAAGTAAAAATCTTCCATATTGTATTTAGAAGATGGGTTCACCTTAACCAACAGCGGTGTCGTCATACCCATTTCCTTGAATTTTTTCATCATCACTTTGCTGTCAATACCTACCTCCTTTGCTATAGCGAGCAGGTGAAGGACAGCATTGGTAGAACCTCCTGTAGCATTTAGCACTCTTATGGCATTATCCAGGGAATCCTCTGTAATGATTTGATGGCTTCGAAGATTCGTCTCAATCATATGGACAATTCTTTCTCCTGTCTCAAAGGCAATTCTGGTTCTTTCAGCATAAACTGCAGGTATTAAAGCCCCAGTAGGAAGGGTCATGCCCAAAGCTTCTGAAAGGGCGCACATGGTGTTGGCCGTTCCGTAAAAGGAACAGGATCCGCATCCCGGACCACATGTGTTTTCCATTTTATAGAGTTCTTCTTCATCCAGTTTTCCCGCACTGACCATTCCGCAGCCTTCAGTCAGTGACGTCAGATCAGAGGCTCTTCCATCGAATTCCGGTCCTCCCTGCATAGGGCCTCCAGGCAGTAGAATAGATGGGAGATTCAACCTGGCAGCTGCCATCAATAGACCTGGTACGATTTTGTCACAGGATCCAAGTAAGACAACACCATCCAACTGATGTGCCTGGACCATTATCTCAACATCGTTGGCGATGATATCTCTTGAGGGTAATATAAACCGCATGCCTTCATTTCCTTGTGCAGTACCGTCACAAGCTCCGATAACACCGAATTCAACAGGTGTTCCACCGGCAGCATATATTCCGTTTTTCACAGATTGGGCCAGTGCTCTCAGATTATAGGAACCCGGCACTAATTCACTCCAGGAATTAGCGATACCAATAATAGGCTTCTTTAAATCCTTATCAGAAAATCCCATACTCTTATAGACTGACCGGTTGAAGGAAAAATCCGGACGCTGTAATATCGCTTCACTTCTTCTCATAGATCCTCCTATTTGATCTTTTCCAATTTTAAGTTACTCAGAACGTATTTATAACCGGCTTCTTTGAGATATTTTTGAGCACGGACATTGTAGTTGTATTCTTCTCCATAAAGCCAACAAAAGACATCTACCTCCCGACCGATCTGGTTTTCCAGCCGGTGTTTTGCCTCAACTATTTCTCGGTACATATCCTCATCCGGAGAATCACGTGTAATCTGATAATGATTACCAGTATGACAGCACACTTCATGCCTTTCGGCAATCTCCCTAAGTTCTTCCCAGTTTAGGGCAACTCTTCCATCCGGATAGGATTCCTGATCTGTCACTGTCAGCTCATGGGTATTGCTAAAAAGTATTTGGTCTTCCCTTGCAATATCCATAAAAAAACTAGGTATGTAAAACCAACCAGTAAAATTGTACTTATCAAGAATGGGGAGTATCACGTCATAATGATTTCTAAACCCTTCAAATATAGCAGGTATAAGACCAGGCTTATCGTATGGCCATTCTTTGGTTTCAAAGAAACGTTCCATGACATCCATTGTTACCGGAACGAAGTGTTCGCTGAAATACTTGATTTCCGCTTCGAACCTTTCCCTGTCAATGGGATTGGTGTTATGATAGTTGACAACCCTTATATAAGCATTGTTAATCATCAGACGAAACATTTCCAAGCTTCTTTTATCTTTTGCAATTTTTTCCAGAAATGCCGAATAATTCTTTTCCATAACTTCGCCCCTTCTCGTTCACTCACCCAAAAAATCTTTAATAACTTCTCTGTATGGAATTATATGTCCCTCGCGATCCCTTCTAAAGAACATCTCTGTCATAGCGCTCATAGCAGGAGCTATGGCAGGATATCCACCCAGCTCATCAGGATCCAAATCCTCATATAAACTGGCAAAAATCATGGCCCCTACTGCCATAAGTAGATTGAATCCTTCATCATCACGAGCAGACTTAAAAGACTTATGGTCTTCCCTGGTCAGATCATCCAGGCCGATAACCGTAGGTATTCCTTCGTCAGCCGTTACTCGGGTCTGACAGTAATCCATAACTTCTTTAAACTGTTCAATTTTAAACTGTTTAATTTCCTCGCCCTGAACGGCTTGTAATAATTCTTGAATGGTTTTCATAATTCCCTCCAGATTTATTTGATTTTCTCTAGTTTTAGATTGCTTACCACATATTGGTATCCGGCTTCCTCAAGATGTTTATGAGCTCTGAGGTTATAAGAATATTCTTCACCTGCCAGCCAGCAAAAAACATTTACCGGCTTATGGATATGCTTTTCCAGGAGAATCTTTGATTGGACGATTTCTCGATGCATATCCTCATCGCTGGTTTCATTGGTTATCTCAAAATGACTGCCTGTGTGACAGCAGATTTCATGTTTTTCTGAAAGTTCTTTGACCTCATCCCAATTCAGGGCGACACGTCCATCAGGATACATATAGTCGCCTGTTATTCTCAGTCTATGGGTTCGACAGTAACTCAACTGTTCTTCCGGCTTGACATCAACAAAAAAGCTGGGTATATAAAACCATCCAACAAAATTGTATTTGTCAAGAATCGGACGAATCACATCATAGTGGCTTCGGTAACCTTCAAATATGGCAGGAATCAATCCAGGCTTGTCATATGGCCAGGTTTTTGTTTCAAAGAATCTGTTGATGTCCTCAATTCTCACAGGAACAAAATGCTCACTGTAATACTTAATTTCTCTTTCAAATCTTTCGATATCTACATCATTGGTATTATGGTAATTGACAACACGAATAAACGCCTTATTGACTAAGTACCTAAAAAGCTCAAAGGTATGTTTATCCTTGGCTATCCCTTCAACAAAGGCCTTTACATCAAAGTTCTGATTCATTATTATCTCCCTTCCATCTACTGGGTATAGCTTCTCTAAATGATATTATTTCGGTTTGACTGCTTTCATTGGTCTTTAGATGAAAGAATTTTTCGACCAAGGCACTCATAGATAGACTAATAGTATTTTTACCTGATTTATCGACTTCCCGAGTTTGATTAAATAAATCTGCAAAGATAAGGCTTCCCATTGCCAGGGTAAAGCTAATTTTCTCATCCTCTTTTGCCATTGTATAGGTGATGTTATCTCTTGTTGTTAAATCATCCAATCCGATTATCATGGGTATACCTTCATTCAGTTCATCTCGTCGGCTGCAGTAGTCCATAATTTCTTTGTAGCTGGCCAGATTATCAGCACCCAGCTGTTCGATAATCTCTTCCAAAGTATAAACTTCCTCTTCAATATCGTAGAAATTCAACTGGGCAAGATTCTGCTCCAGTCTCATTCGGTGATAATATTGATATGAAAAAGCCAAAATGACAATAGTAGTAGCTTCCACGATAACCGAAGTCAGCCAGACTCCTTTTATACCAAGAAAGAATGCGCATCCAATGACAACAGCTATGGGCAGAATCAAGGTTCTGATCAGGGAAAAGAAAATAGCCTGTTTCGCTGCCTGTATGGATTGAAAATATGAAACCAATACTATATTGATAGCTCCTAAGATATAGGATGCTCCTACAAGCCTTAATGCATATGCTGCCTGTTGAAGAAAGATGTCATTAGGTTCAAGAAAAACTTTCACTAAAAGTTCAGCCTTCCATTCTATTAGGATGACAAAGATGATGGACATCCCAATCGCCCATTTGACTGCAAGGTCTGTAAACTTTTTTACCCGGAACAGCTTACCTGCTCCGATATTAGCGCTAACAATGGGCTGCATGGCATTGGAAATTCCGTTAACCGCAGCCAAAACAATCGTATTTATATTAACTACAATACCATAAATCGCCACCGCAGATGCCGCAAAATTTCCAGAGATTCTTATGAGGACAATATTGAATACAAAGGTAACGATACCAATATCCACTTCTGTAAGAAATGTGGACATACCTACTTTCATGATAGTCAATATTTTTCCTATACCAAGGTGGGCAAAAGATATTTTCATATTCGATTTTTTTCTGAATGATGAGGCGATACCCAACAGTACCGTTGAGGTCACTGCCAGGGATGTCGCTAAGGATGCCCCTGCCATTCCCCAGTCAAAAACAAAAATGAAGAGTATATCAAAAACGACATTGAATGTACCTGCCAGGAGGGTTCCCGCCATGGCCAACCGAGGTGCATTGTCATTTCGTATAAATGTGGTATAAAAACATTCTCCCATATATGCAATGGTGAAGATCAGGACCCATTTAACATAATCTGTTGTCCCCTGCTTAAGGTCTCCCCCTCCGCCAAGAACGTTCACAATTGGTTCTAGGAACCTAATTCCCAAATAAGTAATTACAGCAGAAAGAACAAGTATAATCAACAAGGAACTTGTATATACACTTCTGGCCTGTTTTTTTTCATTTTTAACATTATAGGAAGAGAACATGGCCCCACCACCAACGCCGATCATAAGTCCTATGGAATAAAGAACCGTCGTAATGGGCCATGACAGATTTAGGGCTGCCAATCCCCTTTCACCCAGTTTCTGGCCAATACAGAGAGTATCCACAAAATAATTGAAGGATATCATGATTGTGGCAGATACACTGGGCACTAAATACTTTATAAAAGTTTCACTTATATTATCCTTTAATAAATTAACTTTGTTCATGTCTTCACCTTTCACCTTATAGCTACCTTGTTTCATCAAAAGGAGTTCATGTCTATGTAAAGGTGAATGCTGTCAGTCAATCTTCTGAATATTGATAGATTTCCCGAAAATTTATCATATTTCCTCCAAGGTTGCATAGGCGAGCAGTAAATCGGAGATTTACGACCAGCCAGGTTGCATGGGCGATTAGTGCAAAAATGTGGGAGACAAAGGTCAGTCCCCTCTCCCACATTTTACGACTAATCAATGATTATCCTTATCGATTCAAATTTTCCTGAATCATAGTATTTCCATCATTTTCCATTGCCTGCAATGCCGCCTCAATATCGCCGTCAACCAATAACTGTCGTAATTTCTCTCTGACGATGGTGTATGTCAACGTAGATGGTGTAAGCATATAGGCACCTTCCTCTACAGCGAAAGGTAAAATTTCCTGGGCGATAGCAATGGCTTTTTCCGGTGATCCAACTTGTGGATCATAAGAAAGGTCTTTCAATGAATCTGTTCTTGATGGAAGAGCTCCTGTTCCCAAAGCCCATTTGCTGGTTTGGTCTTCACTGGTCATGAACTTGACAAACTCCCAAGCCACTTCCTTGTTTTCGCAGCTTTCAGATACAATGTATCCCCAGCCACCGGTTCCGATGCTGATAGGGTCTGATCCTTCAACCCATGCTGGCATATTGAAGACTTGATAATTGGTTTCCGGTATGTCTATTTCAAAGGCTCCGGCGTACCAAGGGGCTCCAACTGCCATAGCCGCGGTCCCTTGAATGAACAGGTCATAGCGTGAGTCGCCGTCATCACTGATGGCATCTTCACCTTGGCAGTATTTAAGAAGAGTCTCAGCTGCTTTTCGCCCCTCTTCAGTTGTAAACTTAACTGCATTATTTGCCGGATCCTTATAGTCTCCTCCGTATTGGAGAATCAGAGATAAGAAATTCGCTTCCCATTGTGCATAAGTATAGGCAAGACCAGATCTAAGGACGTTTCCGCTGTCATCTTTTTTAGTTAATTCTTTAGCCAAAGCCTCTAATTCAGACCATGACTTAGGTCCATTGTTTTCTACCCAACCATCAGGCAAGGAGATACCTTCTTCAGCCAGGATATCCATATTCACATATAGGTTTGGACTCTCTACATTAATTTCTGAAGGAAGACAGTAATACTTGCCATCATAAATCTTGTTTTTTAAAGCACCTGGATAATAGACTTTTTCTATTTCAGCTTTGGTCATAAAACTGTCAGGTACAGGTGCAAGTCTACCTGCCTTAGCCCAGTCAATAACGCTTTGCCATGTTTGGATGACATCCGGTTCTTCACCTGCTGAATATGCCTGATTAACTTTATCAGCGAATTCAGAGAAAAATTGAACTTCAATTTCAACATCCGGATAAGCCGCCTTGAATTCCTCGATAGCAGGTTCAAAATAACTCTTCCAAGTTTCAGTATCCTGTGTCCAAAATGTCAGTGGACCGTCTATCTTACCGTCTCCATCTTTCCACTTATTTTGTGCTCCACACCCCGATATCAAACTTATAATCATGATAGTAACCAATACAATTGAAAATAATCGTTGCTTCATCTTGTACCCCCTAAACTAATTAGATTTTTGATATGATTATTATAACATATCGTTATAATATATAATAATTCATATATTACTTATTCTTATATAAATTTTACTATCATTTCTTTACATTCTCTGTTCAACCATATATACTGGTTATAGAGTCTAGAATCATGTGAGGTGGATAAAATGAACACAGAAGGACAAGGCAGTCAGATTAATTATGAACAAGTATCTGCAAGGGTTCAGAAAAGCGTGCCAGATGATCAATGGGCAATAGGTATTGTATGCCATGGTAGCGGAAGTTATCAGTTTCAGTCACTTATTCGAGATATGAAGCCAAGAGATTGCTTTGTTCTGAGCCCTGGCAACAGAATCTATCTGTCTCCGGCACCAGCAGAATCTTATGAAATCATCTACCTTACATTTAGTGAAGATAACTGTATAATCGATAATCTCACACCTGCTTGTCCTAATTTGATTTACGATATGCTCAAATCCGATCAGCCATTAACCACCTTTCATTTGACCAAAGACTACTTTGAACTCGTAGATAAATACAGTCAGATCCTAATCTGTCTACAGGAAGACGCCCTTCCTTATTCTATGGCCATCTATCGTTCAACCATGGACGCTCTTCTCATGCTGTTAGCCCGATGCGCTGCCATTTGCCAAACAAAAAAACAAGCCTCCGAAGCAATTACATCCCGATTGCTGATGATTGAAAATATCAAACATGCAGTCAATCAGAATTACTCTGGAGACTTGTCCCTATCTGCCATTGCAGAGGATTTCTTTATAAATCCCAGTTATCTCAGCCGTATTTTTAAGGAGATAACCGGTTCTAATTTTACAAACTACATCAATTACGTTAGGATTGAAAAAGCGAAACAAGCTTTACTGGATACAGACAACTTAATACTAGATATCGCTCTGTCCTGTGGTTTTAACTATATCCCCCATTTTAATGCTGTCTTCAAAAAATTCGAAGGCATTACTCCCAAGGAATATCGGAAACTACATAAAAAACGTTTCTACTAGGTTTAATTGCCCGCTTTTCTCTGCTGAAACATAGCGTAGGCTACATCAATAATCATATCTTCCTGTCCACCTACCATTTTACGTTTACCCAACTCAAGTAGAATGTCTTTAGTATTCAAGTCAAACCTTTTAGCCGCTTTTTTGGCATGTAGGAGAAAACTTGAGTAAACACCGGCGTAACCTAACATTAGAGAGGCTGTGTCAATTGTTTGCGGTCGCTTCATCATAGGTTCTACTTTCTTTTCAGCTACATCAAGCAAGGCATCCATGTCAACTTGACACTGGTAACCCAAGCGTTTCAGTAGTGTGACAAAAACTTCTTCCTGACAATTTCCAGCACCAGCTCCCAGTCCTCGACAGGTACCGTCAATATAAGACGCTCCCTCTTGAACAGCTGCCAAAGAATTAGCAATAGCCAATCCCAAATTGTTATGGGCATGAAATCCAATGGGAACTTTAATATTTTGTTTCAAATGACTGATGATTTCTTTCACTGTATCAGGAACTAGATATCCTGCTGAATCTGCAAGATTAACATAATCCACGCCATTGGCCTCAAAGATTTTGGCCTGTTCAAGAATTTTTTCAGGACTGGCCATATGAGTCATCATCAAGAAACCAACGACGAACATATCCATTTCCTTTGCAGCCTTAATATGCTGGATTGCCACATCCGCCTCAGTTACATGGGTAGCAATTCTCACGACAGATGCACCGCTGTCATGTGCTTCCATAAGATCATTAATCGTACCAATCCCAGGTATAAGAAGAGCACCCAGTTTTGAAGTCTTGACCACTTTTGAGGCTTCCCGAATCAAGTCAATATCTCTGGTTTGTGAAAATCCATAATTAATCGAGCTTCCTGCAAGACCATCCCCGTGACTGATTTCGATAATATCAATTCCTGCTTGGTCTAGACCCTGAGCTATTAATCTTACCTGGTCCTTTGTATAGCAGTGATTCATTGCATGACTGCCGTCGCGCAGGGTCGTATCAACAATATTGATCTTTTTATCCATTATTGGTCTCCTCCTTCAAAAATCTTTCCAACACAAGACGTTCAGCCACATTAACTGCGGCAGAATTGATTATATCAAGGTTTCCGGCATAGTTTGGCAGAAATTCACCTGCCCCTTCCACTTCTATAATCACGGTAACCTTATTGTCCTCAATAAGTGGGGGTGTTCTTAATTTATAGCCGGGTACGTAGGTCTGTATCTGTCCAACTATGTCGTTGACAGCCTCGGTGATAGCTTTAGGATCTGGGTTCTTCACAATTGAATATATTGTATTGGTCATCATAATCGGCGGTTCTGCAGGATTAAGAATGATAATGGCCTTTCCTCTATCCGCTCCGGCAATTACTTCCAGTGCCCTTGCCGTGGTTTCCGTAAACTCATCAATATTTGCTCTGGTTCCGGGTCCGGCACTTCTTGAAGATATACATGCCACAATTTCTGTATATTCACTGTCAGCCACACGATTGATGGCATGAGCTATAGGTACTGTAGCCTGACCCCCACAGGTGACCATGTTAAAATTCATCTCATCAGATAAATCATCAATATTCACACATGGAACAACATATGGACCAACCGCTGCCGGTGTCAAATCAATGGCAATCTTACCGGCCTCCTTAAGTTTAGGAGCATGCTGGGCATGAGCTTTTGCACTAGTGGCCTCAAAAACAATCTTAATCTCTTCATCTTCAAGTATAGAATACAATCCGTCTGTACTGACAGTATAGCCCAGCCTTCTCGCCCTCTTGATTCCTTCTGATTCAACAAGGCCAACCATATGAGACATTTCCAAAACTTGACTTCTCATCACTTTATACATTAAATCTGTTCCGATGTTACCCGGTCCGATAATCCCAACTTTTACCTTCTTCATCTTCTTATCTCCTTACTATCCTATTCTTTCAATCCTGACTTGGGGATACAGGTCATCCAAATCATGCTTATTGAAATACCCTGTCAGTTGATTCATGGCATTGGCTGCACCTAGAGCATTTGCATACTGTAAGATATGGTCATCTTCCCATCCTTCCATCATGCCTATAGCACAACCTGCGAGCATGGAATCACCACAACCTACAGTATTCACAGCATATATCTTAGGCAGCTCAGCTTTATAGATACCCTTTGGTGCTACAAGAATAGCTCCCTCAGCTCCTAAAGATATCAAGACGTAATGAATACCCTGTTTCTGCAAACGGGTCCCCTCAATAACAAAATCTTCTTGACTGATCAATTCTTTACCTGTTAATAGCTCCATCTCTTCCCTGTTCGGTTTGATAAGTGTTGGGCAGATTCCAATACAGTCCTTTAGCAAGCTACCACTGGTATCCAATAGAAGCGGAACGTTTCTTTTTCGTGCTTCTCTAATCATTTCCTGATACATTTGACTCTTGATTCCCTTTGGGACGCTACCAGATATGGTCACGACATCTGCCCTGTTTAGCAACTCCCGGTACTTTTGCATCATTTTGTCTCCAGCTTCTTTCGGAACTTCTTCACCTTCTTCAAGAAATTCAGTTTGAATATGACTGTCCTGATCATAAATATTTATGCAGGTTCTACTCTCACCAGAGAAAGTGACAAAATCATTTGGCAATCCATTTTTATCTGCCCCTTCTTTTATGAGATTACCTGTGTGACCACCGACTAAACCGGTAACCATAACCTCTGCCCCGGCCAGTGCTGCGACCCTGGCAACATTAATGCCTTTTCCACCAGCTCCATAAGTACACTTGGCTATTCGATTGACAGCTCCGATATGAACATGTTCAACTTCATATCTCTTGTCTACGGCAGCATTCAGTGTTACAGTGAGTATCATTTTTCTCCTCCTTTGTTCTATAATATTGAACAACGTTCTTGTTTTAAGGTTTGAAAACAAGATAGAATTCTATCTCATTTCATTAATAAAACTAGTAATAGCCAAGCTGTTTCGAGATTTCAAAGGCCACCTGTTTAACTTCCTGTGCAATTTCATCCATATTCTCTTCATGAAGCATGGCTGTAGAACTGGATACAGATATGGCAGCTACCACCTTTCTGTGTCCATCAAAAATCGGTGCTGCAATACAGCGCAATCCAAGTTCCACCTCTTGATCATCAACAGCATATCCTTGTATCAAGACCCTTTGAAGTTCTTCACTAATTATAGCTTCATCAATTTTTGTATTAATTGTCAAAGCCCGTCTTATCTGATTGGACAAGAGGAAATCTCTTTCACTTTCCGGTAAATTGGCAAACACCGCCTTACCGATACCCGTACAATACATAGGAGCAAGTTTTCCGACCTGTGAATAGATGACCCTGGCATTAGGCGAATCCTGCTTATCGATATAAACCACCTCGCCATCCCTGTAGAGACCCATATGAACAGTCATTTGAAATCTTTCCGCCAGTGATTTTAAATGAGGCTTTGCAATTTCTCGAATATCCATTCGTCCTTGAACAAGACTCCCCATAATAAAAAGTTTCAAACCAAGTCTATATCGTTTGTTATCCGGATTCTGTTCCAGATATCCAGCTTCCATCAGCGTATTAACTAAGCCGTAAACGGTGCTCTTACCCAACCCCATTTCCTTGGATATTTCTGTAATCCCAAGTTCTCTAATTGGTCCAGTAAAGCACTCCAATATTTGAAGAGCCCTATCAACCGATTGTATAATAATCCCTTTTTCTTTCATTCATTGCTCCTTTTGTCTCATCTAACTGTATAGGATGCCCCAAAGCAACTAGTCAATCCGATTGCTTAAGGTTCCGATTTTTTCGATATAACACTCAATCAAATCTCCTGATCTTAAAAATCGCGGTGGATCAAATCCCATGCCCACACCGGATGGAGTTCCCATTGCAATGATTGTCCCAGCCTGTAAAGTCATTCCCTGGCTTAACTCATGGATGACATGCTCAATATCAAAAATAAGATTTTCTGTACTGCTGTCCTGTCGAAGTTCTCCGTTAACTCTACTCTGAATTATTAGTTTCGGAGGATAGGAAATTTCATCTTTAGTGACAAGTACTGGTCCCATAGGTGTAAATCCATCCAGGCTTTTACCAAAATACCACTGGTTATGTCGAGTCTGAAGATTTCTAGCACTCATATCGTTAATAATAGTATATCCAAAAATATAGTCCTGACCATTCCCATAAGGAACCTTATAGGCATCTTTGCCGATGACCACTGCAAGTTCCACCTCATAATCTAGTGTGTCAACAATCTCATCATGACTTTGAATAGATTCACCATGTGCAGTGGCTCTATTCACGCGTTTTGAAAAATAGACCGGATAGCTTCTATCCAGTTCAAAGGCTTCCTTCTTGTACCTGGCTGATTCCTTGGCATGTTCCAGGTAATTTACACCCAAGCAAATAATATCTTGTTTTGGTCTCGGAATCACCGCAGAGAGTATGATATCATCTATTGACATCTTAAAAAGCCTGTCCTCATTAATCGCCTGTCTAAGCTTTTTCAAATCCAGTTCAGATATACCTTCAATCAAGTCAATCATTGATGAATAAGTCAAACCCAGTTCTGTCAGTTCCACGACTCTTCTTCCATCCCGGCTAAGAACACCTACTAAACTCTTCTCTTCTTCTTCTTTCTTAAAAGTAATAAATCGCATCTCTCACTCTTCCCGCTCTTTCAATGTTCGTTATTATTGAACGACGTTCTCATTTACTCCCTTTATTTTACACCACTTCTTATCAATTTACAAGTTTCATTTATCATAAGCTTTCTAGTCAAAAATTCTCTTAAGCCAGCATGCCTCCACATTTCATACAGAACTTTCCACTTTCACTAAGGGTACCGCATATAATACACAGTCTCTGACCTTCCGGTTTATCGAAACGTTCAGGCAGGTCGACGCCTGGATATTTTTTCACCTGGGCCTGATCATAATAGCTGAGATAAAAGTCACCTCTTTGAGATGGTTTCTTCGTTTCACAAACCAGATATTTAACTTTTCCACCTGTGGATTTACGAACATAAATATAGTACTTGTAGGTCACCTCATGATAAGAATTGTCCTTATTATCGTCATGGACATGCTTTTTCATCTTGGTCTTATAGACAAAACCCTCAAAATGCTTCATTGAACCAATATAGGTTCTTATGGCAATGAAGACGATAATTGTAGTCATCATAACCCCCACCAACACCATGGCGACAACCGGAACATCCTCAAACATGGAGTAGATTGCCATGCCTATGATTGCAATAATACCTAGTAGGAAGCCCCAAATCACCTGTTTACGAAAGGTCTTTTTCACTGCCATCCTAAATTCTTTAATCACCTGAGAATTCTCATTATACAAATACATCTTGCTCTCCTTCTAACCTTTATTTGTTAACGTTTCTAGTTAAAACCAATTTATAATACACCTATAGATTTTCTTCCACCTCATGTCGAAGACCTTGGGCAAAGACTACAATAACTCCTGCTATCAAAAGACAGGTGTTGAATGCAAAGGGCAGGCGTTGGTCCATCTCCGACAGATAACCGGCAAAGGTGCCAAAAGGTGCCGTAAAGAGTATGACTATGGTATATAGAACAGCGACAATCCTTGCCCGTTCATGCCTATCCACCATCGTAACCTGCAAACTTTCTAAAAGCGGATTAATGAGGGAAAGACTGATCCCCTCCATAATAATCGATGATACAACAAAAACATAAGCACCTTGACTTCCAAGAATCAAAAGACTTTGAGACACAATTAAAATCAAAAGGCTAATGGTTAGCGGCCATCTAAAGCGCTCTACCTTTATCTTGGGTAACACAAGAAAATAAAAGGCAAGCATAACCAGGGATTTGACCGTTGTAATCAATCCAACATAGGAGGAGTCAATGGCCAAGCGCTCTGTAACAATAACACCCCAGAAACTGCCGTTTATGGTGGTGACTATACTAACCAGGACCATAATGAAAACAACATAAAGGGTTTTTCCTGTGGTCAAAATATGTTTAATGGTTGTCCCATATCCCATGAGCATCTGGCTCCATGACAGGTGTTCAGTCTCCTTCATTTTCTCCAAACCTTTGTCAGTCTCATGACTCAGTTTATTAAGAATAATAAATTTCGCCATCATACTGATGCAGGCAAAAAAGTAAATCCCTCTAATCGTAGGAATGAGCGTAAAATGATTGATCAAAACCCCTGTCAGTGGTGCAATGAAAGCAGACAGCATACCGGTGATATGAATCCAGGAAAAAAGGGTTACCAACTGATCTTCTTCAGCGTCCTCTATAAAAAGACAGGTCCAGGATATAGCTGTCACTCTCCAGGTTCCGTTGATCATAGCTGCAATCAGGAAATACCAGTAATTTTGGGAAATTGCCCATACAAAAGTAGGGACACCCCAAGATAGAATATCAAAAATAAAGGTTGTCCGTTTTCGACCGATCTTATCTGTAATGACACCCCCAAGAAGAGAAAAGATTACTTGGGATATCATACTCACAGTTAAGATATATCCAATCTGGATTTGGGTTACTCCAAGGGCTCTCATATAGATGGCCACATAGGGTATATAGAGATTAAAGGGTATATTCCATAAGGGCTCTGTCAAAATTGAGACCTTGGGGTTTCCTTCCAGTTCTTTTAAAGTTTTGAACATACTAACTGCACTCATTGGTGTCTACCTCACAAAATATTAAGCATTAAAAACTGTCATAATTCTCATCAAGCCACTCTAGATAGGCCTGGCTTAACTCACTCTTTGTCCTACCAAGGACTGTCTGAAAAACTTCAGTGGCAGTCTTCTGGTTATTGGATTCGAAGGTCTGATTAAGGGTGGAATCATGGAAAGGCTTCTTGCCGGCTTCCTCAAACAAGGCAATCATGGTATCCCGTCCATATACATCATGAATATATTTCATATACAGATAGGATGTGTCGTAATAATTAACAATATCCATCCTTGTAACCGAATCCGATCCCAAATCCGTCAATTCCAAATCCTGGATAGTCTGGGTAACACCTCTCTTGGTCATTTCAGCCAACATGGAAGAATCCTTTTTGTCATAGTAAGCTGATCCATCAAACATAGCAATGCCTTCCAGCATCCACACAGGCAGGTTATTATTACACATTCTGATAGTAATATGATGTACCAGTTCGTGTTGAACAACGCCGGGATACCCCTTATAGGTATCAGGATGACCTGTGAAAAGTTTCAGCGATTCATCAGGTTCAGACCAACCTGTAAAGAGCCAGGGATTAGAAGGTATACACCTCTGTCTAAGCATTTCTTGACTGTAAAATAGCTTCATTTCATAATCGTCTAAGGGTTTCAGCTCATACATCAGGTCCAGGTGGTCAAAGGCATCATCCAGCATTTGCCTAAACTCATCAACCCTTTCCTCACCTTCCATATATTTGACCAGGAATCTGTCTGTCTCCAGTATTTCAAAATCATACCCATAATCCATCCAGCCATTTTCTTCTCTAACAAAAAGCAAAGGATAGGAAAAATCAAAGGTCTCATTGGTCTCATGATGTTGATGAATAACCACCCTTCCGGAGTTTTCATCAATCATCTCAACAGACTCTACTTCCAAGGACAGGTCATGGATCCGCTCATCGATCATTTCCATAAACCACCGTTCCTGTTCGTTATAAAAAAACTGATTGTTTCTGGTTATGGCTGACATATAAAGGTCATAATCTTCTTCCTCAATGGCCCGAACCCTGTCTGCAATAATAGACGGGACAGCCCTATCAAGATCAGTATTTTCTTCTACAATCACTAAGGGTTCTTCTTTATTCTCACCATCCTCAGCCTGATTACTTTCAACTTCATTAACAGAAACATCACTGTTTTTTCCTAACTCTTCTTTGCCATCCTTACATCCACTCATAACAAAAACAGCAATTACCAAGACAAGAATCACTTTCAGCGAGAAAAAATGGCCCATATCCATTATTCCATGCATATATTTTCTCACTTGTTTCGCCTCCTTTTCCAACTCAAAAAAGCCTATATTCATTGTATCAAATATAGGCTGAAAGTACATCACTTATTCATTAATCATCCAGATATAGAACTTGAAAATATGAAGTGGTCTCTATGCTGTTTAGTTGCCCACTGATTTTTGCTGAGTTGCTGTGATTAAAAATCACTGGCCTTGTCTCCCCATACATCTTGTCCATCAACAGCATCAAAAGCCCGTAGGTACTTGGGGAATCAATATAGTCGTTGGACAAATGGCTCATGGTCTCGTAATCATTAGTCCTTATCAATTCTCTTGTATAGGCATCATTATTTTCAGCCTCTTCCAGTGTCAAATAATGAGAAAAATCAATGGATCCTACCAATAAAGTCTTCCTGTCTCCAATAGCTTCATAGAGTATTTGAGCCAATCTTGAAAGATCAGACAAATCTCTGGTCTCAGCCAACATAAGAGACAGGACCTTGGCTTGTGGAAAGTAGGTTTTAATATATGGCATATGAACCAACTGACCATGTTCTATGGAAAGATAAGACTCATCTGCCACATTGATCAGACCTCCCCATTCCTCATTTTCCTGAGTCAGATCGTAAATCAATTCTTCGTCAATAGGAATCACCCCTTGATATGTATAATAGTCACTGGCTCCTATCTGAACCCTTGGTCCTGCCGTGTAGTGGTTGGGACTGATGATAACAATCAAGTCATAGTCACCTGCCTGGCTCACTGCTTGGTAAAAGTCTGCAATAAAGCTGTTGGCTACCAAGTGGTGGGGAATGATGCCACCTATGACAGTCTCACTCTCCTCCAATTGGATTTTTTGGTAGTCACCGGATTGGTAGAAGGTCTCACCGGTGACACCTTGTAGAAAGGTTTCTTCCATGATGGCTTGTCTTGTATCAACTTGGTCCATCCGGTATTCATCAAGGAGACTGCCTGTCTCTTCCGAAAAACCAGACTCCATCATCCTATCTTCCCGGTTCACACTTTCATCAGTTTCAATACCTATTTCGTCTGTCCAGGGAGTATCGTCTGCCTCAGGAGTTCCGTCTAGTCTAGGAGTATCGTCTGCCTCAGGAGTATCGTTTCCACACATGGACAGCTTATCAATGGATTGATCCGGCAACAAACTTTCACTTGGGTCATTGGTCTCTACTAAAGTACAACTAGTTAGAAGAAAGAATATACTCCAGATGATACCAAGACCATATGTCACTTTTATTTTTATTCTTCGATTGTCACCCATGTTTCTTCACCAATCCAAATTTTTCCTTCCCACCGTCTCGCAAAGACACATGGTTCGCTTTTATAGGTTCCCTGTGAAGTCGCTTTGGCTAGATACCGGAAGGTTAAAGAGGATGCACTGCGGTAGTTCCATGTCGCACCACCTCTTAGGTCTACCATCTGACCAATACTGTCTCCATAGAGATAAGTGGATGTAGGGTCATCCAGAACTTTCACAAAAGCCAAGCCAGCCGGTAAAACATCTTGAATAGTAAAATACTTTGAACCACCCAGATTGGTGATGACAAGTTCAACGACCACCTCGTCTCCAACATGTATCAAACCTCCCTTGGCATTTTTATAGGTTTTGGTAACCGACACTTCCTGACCAGCCACATCATCAGCAAAACCTACGTATTCACGAACGGCGACCAAGTCACCGGTATATTCAATGAGCTTAAAGGTTTTAGCCTCTTCTGCAGTCATGACCAACTCAACCCTGTCCCTGAATCCAATGGTTGCTGAAGTTTGTACTCCATTTAATTGGTAGACAAAAAGGCTTTCAAGTTCCGGTGGCTCAATCATGGTCATATACATGAATTTTTCCGGGTCATCAATTCTAAACTGGAGATTACGTTTATAATTCCAATAGGTAATATGATCATAAATACGTTTGGCATCTTCCATACGACCCATTTCTATCATGACCGCCAGCATATTGAACTGCATCATTTCATCTGTTTCTTTATCAGCACTGTACACTATAGGCAACTGATCTTTGGAAAAGTCTTCTTCATAGGCAATAAATTGCAAGATCTGTTCAGCTCTGGAGTACTTGCCTGCATCGAGACATCCTCGCAGCAGGATCATCTTGGCCTCAAGACTTGTAATCCTGTCCCATTCTTTTACAATTTCATCGTATATATCAGGACTTTCTATTCCCGCTTCAACAGCCATCCATATATAGGACATGACATTTTCGTTGATGACTTTTTCCCAACCGTATCCAAGGTCCTTCTGCTTGGTCAATGTTTCTATCAATCGATCATAGATGTATGTATCCACACAGTCTCCATAACCGATTGCCATAAGCCTTGCAGTCAATACTGCATCGACTCCAGCAGCATTCAGTGGTTTGATGATTCCGTTAACCGATGGGATGTTAACAAGATTTCTGTCCGTATCATCCCCAAAAAGGTCAGCCTTGTACCAGTCTGCCAATATTCCAACGATCCGCCTTCCGTTGTGGTCATCTCTTCTCCATGAGGCCAATGAACTCAATGTGTTATAAAAAATACGTGCTTCCTCATTATAAATAGAAAGGCTGGAAACATTTTCATTATGGGTAATGGTCAAATCATCCGATAACGCTTCTTCAATTACCATATCATAGTTGGCTATATGATCAGTTACTTCCATAGGTAATCTAACACCGTCCCAGTGTTCATCAACAGATACAGATGCCTCAATCATGTAATCATCAAGGGGCAGTTTGCCTAATTGGATCTGGACCCTTTCACCGAATTCTGCTTCTATCGTCTCTTCTTGAACCTGATTGCCTTGTCCATCAAAGAGGACCATCTTATAGGTAGCAGATTTGCCAAGTAAGGAAAGATCACCGGCTGACTTCATACTGATGCCAATATCATCACCTTCCAGATAGCGTTCTTCACTCATAAGATCTACAAAGAAGGGTAATCCGGAGGATACGTTGGCAACTTTTTTGTCACATAGAAGCCGACCATCATAACCCGTTAGGGTAACCCTCCAGCTTGTGATATTATCCGGCAAAAGGAAAGAGCCATTATAAATACCTGATTGGTCTACCATTATATTTTGGAAATATGTTGTATCCTGGAAATCATCTCTGAAGGCTTCACCACCACCTTCACCACCTTTTTCTGCCATATTGGGACTATCCGTAATTGGAGTAAGCAGGAAGGATGCAATAATATTCGGATTATAATCACCCTGATACATTTCACGAAGTGGATCATCATCGTCTTCGATAATATCAAAAATCGCTTCATCCACAACGCTGACATTCACTCCGGCACTTGTAGGATTTCCATCCCTGTCAAGACAGGTTACCTGATAATTAACAGTCTCTCCCGGTCTATAGGCTTCCTTGTCGAAACTTACGGACAAGTCCAACTCCAAAGAAGAGTAATCAACCAGTATATAACGTTCCATATTCCAGTTATTAAACATAAATGAGCCGTTGTAATAAATGGCTTTTAAATGGGTATCCGGCATCCTGGACTCATCCATCACAATATTAATCAAGGAGTCTTCTGTCATATGATAGTGATTGATTCCATCTCTTTCCTCAACAATTAAGAGTTTATCGATGTCACTTTCGATCGATTGACCATTAAAGAGGAGTTCTAAAGATAGGGATTCATTAAGGTCATAGCTGGAATACCACCAGTTTTCCTCTCCTGATGCCTGACCCCTGACATCCAACCGAAAACCTTCCTCGTTAACATCATAGGGCTGGTACCACTTGCTTGTATAATAATAAGCAGCCTCGCTAATGGTTCTGTCTTGACCGTCTTTAGTCGTTAAAGTAGCTGTATAGAACCTGCCATCAATAAAACCGTCATATTCAACTTGAGCCTGACCTTTTTCATCCGTTATTGCTGATCCGGTATAAACGATGGATTCATGTTTGATATTTTTATAAACATTATATTGGGTTTTATAGATAGCATTATATTTCTGTTCAACGAAAACCCGTTCATAATAGGTTTCCTTTATGCTGATATTAAAGTCTTTTCCTGAAACAGGATTACCTTTAAAGGTATCATAATCATAAGGATCGGCAGATTCACTGACTATGATATCATGACAGGACACATGAATGGTTCCCATAGATCCTTGCCCTTCAATAGAGCCTTCTACCATCATGTCTCTTGGAAAAATATTCAAATATTCTGTTTGGTATAAATAGTAATTCTGAATATTGTTGGCATAGGCTTGAATATAGGCATAGGTTGGTCTCCAGTTGGTTGATTCGTAGTGCGCTGTCAGTTCAGCTTCCATCAGTCCATTATCGCTGTACAATTTCAACTGGCCAACGCTCTTATCTTCATGTTTAAACTTAATACTTCTCTGATTAAACTCAACATTAATACTGGCTCCTGCAACAGGCGTCCCATCATAATAAGATAATTTTCCACGGAATGTAATCTGATCACCACTGGCAATATTTTTCTTATCCAGGGATGTATCCATAACATATTTTGGTTTTTCAAAATTACTGATATAGCAATACTCACTCATCAGGAATTCATCACCAACATATACTTGAATCATACCCTCATTATGCTTCACTTCTTCAAAATCAAATGATGTTTGAAAGAGACCATAAGCATCCACACTTGCTTCCTTCGTTTCAATGACTGCTCCGCCTACCCAAAAACGAATCTCTACCTTGTCAGTAGAATATCCTCTTCTGTCTTTTAGAAATCCATTAACCCTAATTGTATCCGACTCTCGATAAATTTCCCTATCGGTATCTAAATAAGAGTAGAACTGATATCTTAAGGAATCATTGGACTTTCTGACTTCCATGGGCATGTATAAGATTTCATCAGGAGTTTCTATTTCCACAATTGCCTTTTTCTCCTGAACCATCTCATAATCAAAGACATTAAAACCATCGGATCCAAGACTGCCAATAAGCTGGCCATCAATTCGAACCTGACCGTCAAGACTACCACCGGCACTATCAGCAAGCCAAACCAAGACTTCGTTTTTATCAGCTGTAAAGTAGGCACATTTTTCTGTTACCTGGGCAAAAAAACCTTTTTGCTCGCTTCCTAAGTCGGCAACAAAATAATATATGCCTTTATCAAGGTTTTCTTCCAGAATGATATAGCCACCATAATATTGACCGGATTCAAAGGACACTCCGATATCTTGAAGATATCTTCCATTGCCTTCCTCGGTTAACTGATTAACAATTGCCGATACAGACTCCATAGCCATAATCTCTGTCACTTGCTGATCAATAGCATATACTGAAAATTTATCCAACTTGCTTTTTATACTCTTATCTCCATAATAGGATATTTGCTGAACACCATCTGCTGACAGGACATTATAATTTCCATCTCCAAAATTCACATAAATGCTGTTCCGATCGCTAACACTAAAACTAAACGAAGAGCTTTCCAATACACTTCCTTCCTTTTCGTAACCGGGAAGTATAGACACTTCATAGTATATGTTGGTTTCCAAATCATTTTTAGGAACAAACCGTAGGATATTCTCACTGATTTTAAGTTCTCCCGGAACAGCCGGGCTTATGGAAAAATATTCCTTTATATTTTCATCGATAGGTAGATTGAATTTTATTTCTACAATAGTATTGGTTTTTGCCTCATAACTTCCGTCAGATGGGTAAACAGACGCCACCTCCAAATTAGGCATAGTAAGAAAAGAATCCCCATACAAGGTATTCTCATAGGTATATTTTGCTTTGACAAGAGTTCCTCTTTCTAGTAACTCATTAAAAGAAATTTCATAAGACAAGTCATCTAATTGAACCACTTCAAAATCTATAGCTGGTTCAAAGCTTAGGTTCTTACTTATATCATCTATAGACACTTTTTCAAAATGCGTCATAAGCAGATGTGTATTCGTTAAGACACCCATTTCACTGGTATTGGTTGGTTCGAATTCAACAAGTGGCCCCGCTACAAAGGGTTCTTTTATGACATCGGCCTCATCAATAATGTCATCTACGTGGGCAGGTTCCGGGTCCACTTGGACTTCATCCACAACCTCTGGTTCCACTTCAACTAACGCTTCTTCTAAGCTGCTGCCGGCAATGACAATCCCTACAATTATCAAAAGTCCAATAGACAGCATCAATGCTACTCTTCCTCTAGTATTCATTTTTTCCTCCCGATTCATCCATAAAAGACATGTGTTTATCTATATCTATTTTATCAAAAGAGTGAATAATAAGAAAACAATTTAAGAAATTTGTAAGAAAAAAGCACCTTCAAAAGGTGCTTCCTTCTACATATTAGGTGGGGTATATCCAAAGGAGAATATCCTAACTTCTAAACCGGCTCATATCCTCTTCAAGTTTTCTGCCAAGTTCTTTCAAGAGCTCAGCTTGACTGGATATTTCCTGACTGACGGCGCACTGTTCTTCGCTGGCGGCAACAACCTGGCCAGTTTCCCCAAGACTGCCATAAATGGATGCCTTCATATCTTCACTGACATGTAGACATTGGAGACCGCTGGCCTTGGTCTTTTCCATAACCTTTTCCGACTCTTTGAGCTGGCCGGCAAATTCTTGAATACCTTGGGTTATTTTTTTATATGATTCGGCAGATTCATTAATGAAAATCATACCTTCCTGGATCACTTGATTTTCAAGTTCTATGGAATCACTGACCTCTTTTACTTCAGACTCCAGCTCTTCCATAATCTGTTTTGTTTGATAAGAGGATTGTCCCGCAAGAAAAGCAAGTTTTCTAACCTCTTCTGCAACAACAGCAAAACCTTTGCCCTGGTACCCTGCTCTTGCCGCTTCAATGGCTGCATTAAGGGCAAGAAGATTGGTTTGATCCGCAATATTATCAATTTCTTTATTAATGGTTTGTACGGCTTTTGACTTGTCATTGAGAAGGTTTATCTTACCAAGAACCATATCGGTTGACCTATGAATTCTTTTCATATGGATCTGGGTCCTGTCCATGACAGAAAGTCCATGATCAGCTGTATCTCTTATTTCACTAATCCCTTCATTCATCTCAACCATAAATAGGCTGGCCCACTCCAGGTCTTTTACAATTGCCTCCATCTCACCAACCAAACCTTGACTGAGTGTAAGCTGGCCTTCATTGAGGCGATTAATGGCTTCCATGGAAGCAGCAACATCTTCGCTGGCACTTCTATTCTCACTGGCAGACTGATTCATATATTCACCTGTTCGATTCAACTCCTCAGCTGACAGGCTAATTCCCCTAATAATGTCACTGAATTTATCAATCATCTGATGGAGGCTGACTTCCATTTGATCCAACTCGTCTTTAGATGCAGCGCCACCATGAAAATTTCTTTTTCTTAAATCACCATCAGCAACTTGATGTAAATCCGACTGTATCCTTCGAATCCTTTTTATCTGCCTATTCACATCTACATAAGTAAAGACAAGGGATAAAACAAGTATGAATACCGATATGCCTGCTACCATATATCTTAGCCTGAAAACTGACTCCATATATTCGGATTCAGGTGCTCTAATAATAACAAACCAATCGTTTAGAGGAATATGCCTATTTAATATTTTTACACCTTCTACTCGAGTAAAAAATTCTCTGTCTTCGTCTTCAGTCAGCTCAGCCAACCTTCCTTCAAGACCGAAATCCTCTATTTTATGGATATAGGAACCTTGATGAATTGCCTCTTTTGAGGCCAATATCCTTCCATCACCGTCTATCAAAAGCCCTTCACTTGATGAGGAAATATTAACCTCTCTGACCAGGTCACCGACATAATCCATATCCAGGGACATACATAAAACCCCAACCACATCAAATCCATCATAGACCGGCATACTAATAATCTGTGAAAACCCATTACCTTCTAATGCAGGAATTACCTGACTCCAGCATGTTTTTCCACCAATGGCTTCAATAAAATATTCCTGACCACTTACATTTGTATTTTCAACGATGGTATGACTACCTGCTATAACCTCTCCATCTGGATTCACATAAAAAGCATATTGGATATGGCCCTGATCTTTTTCTACATATGTCAGCAAAAGATTTCTAATTTCTCTTTGTATTATCGGACTGGTAAAATCCTGGTCTCTAAACAAATCCAGAGTCGAGAGGGTCATGGCTACCGCTTCAACGTTTTCTGTCTCAGTAGAAATTTGCTTCAAGGTATTTTCAATGACCAAATCCATTTTTTCCTCAACACCTTCTTTTTCCACTCGATAGAATTGATTAATGGACACTCCACTGATAATCCCAATGGTAAGAAGTAGTAAAACTGATCTGGATAGTAAACTTTTGAACAGCATGGACCTGTGTTTCATAATTGCTTGCCCCCTATAACTCGTTTGTCACGATTATACAGGATTCACCTGATAAAATCATAAATCCAGGTATTCAAAATCTTGAAAAAGGGACAAATCAAGATTTTGAACCCTGATTTATCCCTTCTTTACTCATAACTTTTAAAGTATATAAAAAGTCATCATATGTTTAGCTGTATGGTAACCAAACCCTCATCTCACCTAATCCCCTATTTGACCAGGTATAATACGGGACTAAGTTTATGACCGTCTCTTTCACCTCAGGCTTTTCGAAGCTGTACAGGTCATCCGAGATTTCCCGAACAAGCCCTTTGGCCTCCAGGTTTATGACACCTTTGAAATCCTGAGATTCTTTTGTTTCAAAAGGAGTATCTTCCATAATATTTAAGTTAATCACCCTATTCCCATTGTCAACGCCTTCTGCACAATAAATCAATGGGCCTCGCATGACTGCCACTTTATTCGAGTTTGATGGAATTTTAGGATTGGCATATACCATCTTTGCTTCAAGATCAAAGTCTACCGATATGAGAGTATCTTCAGTAAAATCTCCCTGAATATAGGCATAACCATCTTTTACAAGGCAATCAACCACATGGCCGTCCTTGTGAATTATCGTATGTTCACTCCAGTAAGGCATACGAATGGCCAGGGTCATGGTCATCTTATGACCATGGGGCTTAAAAACATATCTTAATGCCTTGCCAAAAGGAAGGTCTGATTCCAATTTAATGACTCCCCCCTTATTGTCCTCTTGACCTTGTACTCCTTGTAAGTCTTGATCATCAATGGTCAATTCTCCACCTACAAAAAGATGTGAGAAAACTGTACCGTCCTTTAATCCCCAGGCATATCGACCAATAGAGGGCAGGAGTCTTGCCACGTTGGGAGGGCAGCAGGCACAGGCAAACCAATTGGGTCTTGTGGGCAGTGCATGTCGATGGGTAACTGCCTTACCTGAGATACCGGGAATAGCCTCCAAAGGATTCACATAGAAGAACTTAGTCCCATCCAACTGCATACCTGGTAATACACTATTGTAGAGAGCTCTTTCCATAACATCTGCATACTTGCTGTTGGTATCTAACTCAAGCATACGACGGCCGAAGAAAATCAACCCAATAGCCGCACAGGTTTCAGCGTAAGCAGTATCATTTGGCAGGTGATAGTCTTCAGTAAATGCTTCTCCTTCATAAGCAGAACCGATAGAACCTGTTACATACATCCTTTTGTTTTCTATGCTCTTCCATAGGGTCTGGCATGATTCTTTTAGCTCATCATCACCATTAACAAGGGCTGCTTCAGCCATTGCAGCATAAAGGTATACAGCACGAACAGCATGACCGACTGCATCTTTTTGGTCTCTTACCGGTTCGTGGGCTTGTGAATAGGCATAATTAGCCGGTGCCGTATTTCCCCAGGGAGACCAGTCATTTTTTTCTCTTTCCTTGTCATAAAAGCGGGTATCCACACCACGAACATCAATAAAGTGGTCGGCAAGGATTTTGAAATGGTCGTTACCGGTAGCCTCATACATACGAAGAAGGGCCAGTTCTACTTCAGGATGTCCAGGATAGCCTTCTGCTTTTTCAACAATAAAACGCTGATAAATATGCTCACCCATTCTGGACATGATATCAAGAAGGACTGACTTTCCGGTTACATCATAATAGGCTACCGCCGCCTCCATCATATGTCCGGCACAATATAGCTCATGGGCCAGCTGAAGGTTGGTCCACCTAAGTTCCGGTGATTTGACTGTAAAATATGTGTTCAAATATCCATCTTCCCACTGGGCTCTACCAATTAGGTCGATGATATCATCACATCTTTTTTCCAAATCAGGATCTGGAAAGAGTTGTAAGGAATAAGCTGCTGCCTCCAACCACTTAGCCACATCAGAGTCCTGAAAAACCATACCGTAAAAGTCCTGATCAACTGCACCACTTTCAAGCTTCTTAGCCGCCAATTCAAAATTTCCGATAGCCTGGCTTTTCTCACCTACATCTTGTTGATCATGAAGGATCTGTTCCTGATAGGGAATCACAACCTCCTTGATTAATTGTTCATATCCATTAAAGAAAGGATCATCTACTCTAAACTTCTTAAATAAATCTTTCATCAAAAAAACCTCCGCAATTCAGTATATATGTATTATATTCCTGATAAATAGGAGGTTGAATAGACTTTTTTCTTATTTATTTGTATTTTTTTCGTATTTAGAAACTTTGAAGGAAAAGACATCATCTAGAAATAGATGATTAGTCTAAAGTCTTGGTCTAGGGTCTTGGGCAAGGGTCTTACTCTAGAGTCTAGGCCTATAATGCTGACGGTAATGAGTAGGAGATACACAGAATACTTCTTTAAATAGTCTACTGAAGTAAAACAAATCACCATATCCAGTTTCATCAGCTATCTCTCCAATAGACAAGTGACTTTGGCCAAGAAGCAAGGCGGCCTTTTCCAATCTGAGCTTTTTCTGATAGGCCTTAATGGTCAAACCCGTCTTGTCTTTGAAACATTTGCCTATGTATTTGTAAGAAAGTCCGAAACGCTTTTGAATGCGTTCCATATTTAAGGCCTCATTATAATGATCTTCAATGTAAGTCACCAGTTCATCTAGCCACCTAGCCTCTTTTCCAGATTCTTGATCTCGGTTAGCCTGATCAAGAATTTTCTTAAGGATTTTCCACATCAATAAGTTTCTTTCCAGAACCTTAGCTGATGACTGTATTTGACATAAGTTAAAAACTGCACTTTCCAGCGAAGAACCTTCCCTTACCTGACTTAGTTTTGGGATGGGTAAATAGGCATGAAAGTCTTCCTCTTTTATGACTAAGGGCATACCCGTAATAGGCTTATGATCAAGACTACTATACATATCATCTGTCTTATCCTGGGTATAAAAATGGGCATAGCACCAGGAGGTTCCAATTTCAAAAGGCTTCTCACCCCAGTGATGAAGCCCTTTCTTTAGGAAAAACAAGTCTCCTTTGCCAATACGCCAAGTCTTACCCTCTTCAACAATTTCCATACTGCCTTTTGTTATATAGATCATAACATTAAAGTCCGCCTGTCTGTCCATATGTCGATAAGGCTTTATAACCTTGCCACTACCGGCTTCTGCAACAAAGGGCATGGAGTTCATTGGAATAATGCAATTGTAGGTCCTATCTCTTGTTTGACTGAATGCATCTTTCATCTAACTGTTTCCTTAAAAAATCTACCATAAAGGTCTTATCGGGAATAATATCATCTATCAAATGTTCAGCAATCTCGTAGGCAAAAGCATAGTCTTCTCTGGTGATGATACCATCTTCCAGGGCTTCTTTCAGTTCATCTTCATCAACTAATATAGATACAAAATCCGGTCTTACAACCACATCAAGATATAGGTCCTTATAAGACAAACGTCCCTGACTATCAAGGCTTTGCTCTTTCAAGACATCAAAATACCACTCAACGATATGTCCCTTATTGTCATATACCGCGTTAACTGCAAAATAATCCTGCTTAGGAACAAAGGTTACGCACAGGTATCCTTCATCGAAGAGCACTCTCGAAGAGCTTTCATAATCAACGGTTAATGGAAATTTGACTTTTGCCTCACTAACAATAGACACATATCCTTTATAAGGACTAGCGGTCTCATAGATATCACACTTAAAGGTATCTAACCAATCCCAGCCCTCACCATCAATATATTTAACCTTCACTATTTCTTATCCTTCATAAATTCATCGATTTTACTGGTCATTAAGAGCACCTTGTCAACAGCCTGAAAATATTCTTCGATTTCCTCAAGAGAAAATATAGATACAAGGTCTCTGATGTAAGTCCGGTGATTACCCATAAGTTCTTTTGCAAAAGACCTGCCTTGTTCCGTTAGGGTAAGAATCGTAGCCCGTTTGTCTGATGGATCCTTACTCTTGCTAATGTAGCCCATATCAAATAGACGTTTTGCTACAGGGGTAAAGGATCCCTTTTCCAGGTCTACTTTTTCAGCCACACAATTCATACGTGACGGCCCGTCGAACTTGAGGATAATCAGTGTCACAATATGGGCGGCACTCATTCCCTCGCTTCGATATTTTGTATTAAAAAATCCCTTAAAATATACGTGATCAATGACGCCTCTCAGTTTGAATATGCTCTCAATAGCCTTATCCAGTTCCACTTAAATCTCCTCCAATGACAAATGACTTTCATCAAACAATCCTTGTTCCATTCTATCACTTTTAATCTTCCTAAGCAAAAAGAATAGTGTAACCAGGACAGACAAGCCATCAGCAACAGGAGTTGCCCACCATACACCTTCAAGACCAAAAGTTCTGCTTAAGATGAAAAGAGCAGGAAGGAGGAAGATAAACTGACGAAGCATACCAAGAATCATAGATGTACTTCCCATAGCCGTTGATTGGAAGAAGGCTGTTCCCATAAAAGTTACGCTAAGTATAGGAAGCATGGCAATAAAAATCCTAAGGCCTTTTGCGGCCATTGGAATAGTTTCAGATCCCGCTTCCAGGAAGAGCATGACAAAGGTTGGTGCCCATAACTCCATAATAATGAATACTGTTGTCGAAAATACAGTTCCAATAATCATACCGATTTTAAGGGTCTCATAAACACGGCTGTGTTGCTTGGCACCATAGTTATACCCAATAATCGGCTGCATTCCCTGGGTTATGCCCATAATCGGCATAATGAAGAAAGTAAACAGTGAGTTAATGGCTCCCATAGAAGTCACCGCCATGGTACCTCCGTATATAGCCAAAGACCTGTTAATGAATGTCATGGCAACCGAAGTTCCAATAGTGGAAATAAAAGTAGCAAAGCCGATACTTAAGATATTCATAAGGACCTTAAGGTCAGGTATAAAATCAGCTTTAACCAAATGTATGTTACTTCTTCCTCTTAGATAATATGTCAGATACATGATGAGACCAATCATCTGACCGGCAATGGTTCCGATGGCAGCACCTCTTACACCCATACCCATGAGACCAATTAAGATATAGTCAAGGATAATATTGGTAACTGCTGATATGATCATGGCTGACATGGACAGCATCGGCTTACCTTCAGTTCTAACAAAGTTACTAAAAATAAAGCTAAGCATTTGGAAAATAAAGCCCATAAGGATAATGGTCATATAATCCTTGGCATATTCCAGGACTAAACCTTCTGCGCCAAAAATGGCCAACATGCCGTCTAAATTAATAAAGAAAATCATCAATATAACTGCTGTAAATAATAGTCCAAATACAACGGTATTGCCAAATACATGGCTGGCACCCTTATAATCTTTTTCACCTAGACGGATAGATAAAAGGGCAGCTCCACCGGCTCCGATCAATCCGGCAACCGCAAATATCATCATCATAATTGGAAACACGACTGTAAGTCCGGCCAGAGCCTCTTCACCAACCAGTCTTCCAATAAAAATCCTGTCGACCACATTATAAATAGCATTGACCAACATGGCAATTACTGCTGGTATGGAAAATCTGGCAATCAGTCTGCCTACAGGCAAAACGCCTAATTCTTTTGTTTGTTTCATAGTACAACCTGCTTTCTATTTCTTATTAGTATGAAATCCAACTAAAATTTATACTCTATTATTAGTGGATTGGTTATCTAAAGTTAAATTAGTTTTAAATCTAACTATTTTCTGTCTCTATTTTAGCACCATATTTTTTCTTTGTCAATTAGTTTGTTTTCTAACTAATAATATTTTTCACAGAAAAAGCGAGTACTCAATTGGTACCCGCTTTATGTTTATTCATTTTCAGCCTATTCGTTTGTTCTGTCAAAACCAATTGATGCATCACTTTTTAGGGTCAGTGACTGATTGATATTTGTGGAAATATTTCGGTTCAGCTGCTCCAATTTGGCTTCCAGCTCTTCTTTCTTCCTTAAGTCAATTTCAAGAGACTTAATATTTTCTTTCAAGTCCTCAATAATAAGGTTCTTGGATTCTATTTCTTCTCTATGGTTGGAATCGATTTCATTGAGTTCCTTACTAAGTCTCCTGATAAAAGAACCCATCTCATCAGCACTTCCTGCCAGACGGTTGATAATCTCAAGATAGTCTGAAAAAATATTGTTATCAATATAATAAGGGTACCTAATGGCATGGTCTATCTCACTCCATGCCTCTTCGAAAATGGTACGTACCTGAATTTCTGAAAAAAGGTCCAGGTCAGCTACATGTAACTTAATAAGATAATGAACGGACCGGTATCCTGAGGGATGAACCTTGATATCACAGCCATTTTTTTTGTAATTATCAATAAGGTTTTGTGAATCCCCCTGCCTGATATTGGCAACCACCTTTTCTTTTAAGGTCCACCGCTTCATAATGATATGGTGGATAGACTCCCAGTCTTCTTTAAAGAGATGAAGAATCCGTATACCAATCAGGTCATTGATCAGCATATGATAATTATCTGGTCTTGGATGAAAAGAGGGATTCTTAATATTCTTACGGATAATCTTCTCAATCAAATGTTCCGGATCCTTGGTTCGAAACTTAACCGAGTGGACCTGACTGAACTCTTTAATCTCATCGACCAGGTGAATGGCATAGGCATCCAATTGAGCCTTTAAGACCATGTAGCTGTCGTATATAGCCTCCAGTTCCTGCCAGTCATATTCACATTTTCTAAATACCTGTTCTGTAATTCTAAACTTTTTGAAAAAAACTTGTCGATCCACAATCCCACCTCTTCTTTACCAAAATACCATTAAGTCCTGTAACAAGAGTTCCTAGTTCTATTATACATAAGTTTGAAGATTTTATCTCGGGATTATTCATCTTCTATTCAAGCAGCAGAACTAAAGACGATTTCATTTCTTAATAAGATAAACCACATGTGGTTTCAAAGGATTTCCCTCTTCAATCCTTGGATGATCAAAGTCCCCAAGCTTAACCATGCCAATTTTCTCCATAAGATGCCAAGATCTCACGTTGATTTTAGAAGTAAAAGAATGAATCTCAGTAAAACCCAACTTATCAAAGCCATATTCCAGGCATCTTCTTGCCCCTTCAGTCCCATATCCCCGATTCCAAAATTCCTTATCCAGCCTCCAGCCAATTTCTATACATGGAGTAAAAAAAGACTCAAAAGAAGGTTTAGCAAAACCGATGAATCCGATAAAATCACCTGTTTCCTTAATTTCAACCGCCCACAGTCCATAGCCATCCTTTTCCATATGATCCTGGATCCTATCAACAAATGCATTGGATTCCTCCTCATTAAGACTCTTTGGAAAAAATTCCATAACCTCCAGGTCCTTGTTCATCCGAGCGAAGAGTTTTCTGTCCGAGTCCTTCCACATCCTAAAGCCTAATCTTTCCGATTCAAATATGTAATTATTTCTCATGATCTACCTCCCATACCATAATTCAATTGTATCACATGAGTATATATTCACATCAAAAAGACAAAAATTTACTTATGGATAAATCTATACTATACTGTAAACAAATCCAAAGACCGAGGTGTTATCATGAATGCATATATTACTTTTTTACTCTTAGCCCTAACCTCCTTTTTCACCCTGATTAATCCACTGGGAGTTATGCCTATTTTTCTTTCCATGACAGCCGACTTTGATATCCAAAATAAAAAAAGAACAGCCAGAAAGGCTGTTACTTTATCATTTATCATACTATTGCTTTTTGCCATTACCGGCCAGTTTATCTTTAGGTTTTTTGCAATCTCTATAGACTCACTGAAGATTACCGGAGGTATCATCTTTTTCTTTATGGGTCAGGATATGCTTCAAGCCAGACTCTCTTCCCTAAAAAATGTTGGGGATAAGGATCCGGAAGAATACCTAAGGGATATCTCCATCACCCCTCTGGCCATTCCAATGATTACAGGACCGGGAGCTATCACCAATGCCATCGTATTAATGGAACAGACCACAGATTTTACTATGAAGCTGGTTTTATTTACAGCCCTACTGGCTATCTGTCTGATTACCTATGTTCTTTTAATTAACTCAGCCAGAATTATTAACTTCATCGGTGAAACCGGACTAACAGTCATGATGCGCCTTATGGGCCTCATCGTTATGGTTATTGCTGTTGAGTTTTTCTTTGCCGGTTTAATACCCTTTTTGGAGAAAATAAACTGGTAAAAACATTTAGCTGTCCTTGGTCCATCCCAGAACTTCTGTAGATTTTGGACTGTTTCTGGCACCAATATCCGGAAACCGTCCTTCAAGAGCAGCCATGGCAATTTCAACATCTTCATGAACTTCTCTTACCGTATGGGCTCCTACAGTCACCATATCCTTTTCTCGAAGGGTTCCATAAGAAAAGGACAAACCTACATAGGGCGTACACCTGCCAGCTGCCATTGATTTAATGGTCATGACAGGTTTTTTGGCGTTCCAGATAATGCGTCCTACACTTTCTATTTCTACCTGCATGAGAAAGCCCATACAGTTGTATATCTGAATGTAGGTTTCTACATCATAGTTATTGGCATCAGCGTATTGTATGACTTCCGGCATATGGGCTGACAGACCCGGAATCATTCCTGCCTCCCTGATCATGGATAAATAATCCGGAAGTCTGTCCATAGTCCCTTTTAGCTTGGAAACCAATTGTTCACAGCTGGCATGATGGATAAGACAAAATGTACTTCCAATCCTGCCACATGCTTCAATGGTCTCCCTTGCAGCGGCTCTGCCCTCATCGCTGTCTGTCACATCAATAACAGGTGTATTGATCATAATGATTTTTTTGCCGGTTCTTTTTTCTGCCAGTCGGATGCCTTCCAACAAAACAGAATCTTCTTCTATAGGTGCCATGAGGGCATTAATGTCATACTCTAAATAAGCTTCAATCAAGTCTGCGACCTTTTCTTTTTCTTTATATTTTTCCTGGATCATATGGTCAGCGGCCGGTCCCCTGTGACTATATCCAAGGACCCAATTCGTCCCAATGATCATTCTTGGCAGGGATAGTCCTGCTACTGTCGTTCTTGGAAAAACCTTCATCATCTTCCTCCATTTTATCTAAAATTTCAAACACCAGTTTTCAATAAACTTTCTTTTTCTATGAATCATCTATGATTCACTCCGTTTTGACAACCGTCTCTTCTTCATATCTGTCAGTCTTTCCTTGATAACAGGTCCCACCGTTTGAACGAGAATGACCAGAATCAAGACCAGCCCCTGAAAGGTATCCTGAATATCCGTACTTAGGGAAGGAATACTGACAATGATAAAATTAATCGTCGTATAGGATAAGGCTCCAAAAAACACTCCCAATAGATTCCCTTTACCTCCTGCCATGTTCACACCACCTAGTACGACAGCAGCGATGGCATACATTTCATAGGATTTGCCTGATGAAGCTGGTGTAACGTTTCCGATCTTGCAGGCCTGGATAAAACTGGCAAGTCCTACCAACATACCGGTAATGATAAAGACAGACACTTTGACCCACTGTACCTTTACTCCCGTCAGCCGTGTTGCAATGGCATTGCTTCCCGTTGCGTAAACACTTTTACCATATTTTGTATTTTTGCTGATGACGAGAAAAAGCAGCATAACAAAGACAAAAACAAAGGTAATATAGGGTATTCTAAGTCCATCTATGGATCCTGTTCCAAACTTCATTCTTAGAAAGAAGTAATTGCTGTTTTCACTGATCATGGAAAACTGGGAACTTGAAGAACCTGTTATCGTCGGATCAATTTCCCGAACAAAGGATAAGGTTAAGGAACGATAAATCAACATGGTTCCCAAGGTTACAATAAAAGGCGGCATTTTCGCAAATCCTGCCAGGACACCATTGATGGCTCCACAAATTCCACCTGCTACAAGACCTGCCAGCAAGGTAAGGATAATGCTGTTTGTGGTGTTGAAAACCATAATCGTCACTCCCGAGCATAGTACAAGAGCAGATCCTACAGACAAGTCAATCTGTCCTGTTATGATAACCAATGCCATTCCAAGAGCAATAGTCCCTACAATTACAGTATTCTGACTGGATAGAATAGCAGAAATGTGGCCCCATTTAAAGGTATTCCCATTGGCTTGAATGGTGAATACATACACTACCAGAACGATAGCAAAAACAAATATGAAGCTATACTTATTCCAAGCTCTTGTCAGTATCAATATCCATTCATTGCCTTTGCGACTTTCTGTTGACTCAGTCATGATTATGCCCCCTTAATATTAACTGCATTGGTTGAAAATAACATAACATCATGTTCATTGATTGCATCATGGTCCAATATGGTTTGAATATGCCCTTCAAAAAAAACAACGCATCGATCTGAAACCTTGATAATCTCAGGTATCTCTAAAGTATTGATGATAATGGTCTTACCCTTTTCGGCCAAATCAAGTATCAAACGATAGATTTCTACTTTGGCACCGACATCAACTCCCTGGGTTGGGTTATCAAACAGAAGTACATCCGCCTCTGTATTTAACCACCTTCCAAAGAAAACCTTTTGTTGATTACCTCCTGAAAGGGAATTGATGGAATCTGTCGAGTCTCCTGCTTTTATTTTAAGCATACTTTTCAGTTTTTCATATTTTTTCAGCTCTTTTTTTCTTGATATAAGTTGCTTTCTCCTTGATAGGGAGTGTTCAGCAATATAAGTATTTTCAAGAATATCCATATCAGGTAGTACTGAATTCTCTTTTCGGTTACTGGGCAGCATGGCAACACCTACCCTCATAAAATCTGAAATAGAGCCATGGGTTTTCTTTCCATGAATTGATATAGACCCAGAGGTAGAGGGTAAGGCTCCGAACATGGTTTGCATAAGCTGACTTGCTCCACAACCGGCCAAACCGGTAAAAGCAAGTATTTCGCCTTTTCTCACCGAAAGATCTATCCCCTTAAAGCCGTGGCCAGAAAAACCGGACAGCCTGATAATCTCTTCTCCTAGTTTCCGCTCTACATATATATCCTTATCCACATACTGCTGACCGACCATATCAGATGCAATTTGATGAGGAGTTGTGTCTCCAATGGATCCTGAGGAAATATACATACCGTTTCTAAGTACGGTATAAGCGTCAGCTATTTCAAATATTTCAGGCATTTTATGAGATATAAAAATAAAGGATTTACCCTGATTTTTCAATTTTCTAAGAATATCAAAGAGGTGGTCAACTTCTGTATTTGAAAGTGCTGTTGTAGGCTCATCAAGAATAAGCAACTTTGCATCTGCATGTAAGGCTCTGCTGATTTCAAGAAGTTGTTTCTCACTGGTCTTTAAGTCTTCAACCATTGCAGTAGGATTTATCTGAACGCCTAAGTTTTCGAAAAGCGCTTCCGTTTCCTGTATCATTTTTTTCTTGTTGAGAAGACCTAATCCAGTTAGCAGTTCACGGTTCAAAAATATATTTTCAAAAACGGTCAAGTCGTTAATAACATTCAATTCCTGATGTACAAAGGCAATTCCAGCCCCTTCCATCTGCATAATACTAGGATGATGATAGGCTTGGTCATCAAATCTGATCTGGCCGGTGTCCATCTGAACAACACCTGTAAGAACATTCATCAAGGTTGATTTCCCTGCACCATTTTCACCAAGGAGAGCATGTATCTCTCCTCTCTCAACTGAGAAATGTACATCGATAAGGGCTTTAGCTCCACCAAATGATTTTGATATATGCTTCATTTGTAAAAGACTCATAGACAATCCTTTCCTTCATCAACTCACACAACAACGGATGCAGTATAAGACCGCATCCGTCATCACATGATCTTGTCTTAATGACCGGTGAATCCTTCATATTGTGATACATTGTCCTTATCAACAATCCATACCACTTCGTACTTACCATCGCCAACTTTATATTCCCAATCACCGTCTAGATAATCCAGCATATAGTCGATAACATTGGTCATCATTTTAGGTGAGAAATATACAGACATCATATCATCAAAATACATCTCAGCTGTAGGAGCCTGTGTTGAAGTTCCATCGATAACTTCATAAAGTTCAGCCATACCGCCTATTGCTGAAATATAGACATCCATTGCTTCAAGATCTGCTTTTGTTCCTTCATCAACAGCATTGGCTTCCAAAAGATTAAGGAATCCAAATGTCATTTCATCATCCATGGAAAAGACATATAAATCACCTAATGGCTTGGCATCAGCAACAATTTCACCCAGTTTTTGTTCAAGATAGCCATAAGCTCCGTCTGCTGACCAGTTACATACTGTCTTGTACTTGGCTGTCAATGTATCTATTTCTGCCTGGGTCCAGACTTTATCAGTCTTATAAGTTTTACCGGTGTGATTATCGAAATAGTCAATCTCACCTAAGAGAAATTGTTCAAACCCTTCTTGACGTCTGGAACATACAGTACCATTATCACCGATAAGTGTTACCAGTACATCCCCTGGAACCATTCCTTTTTGCTGTAGCCAATAGGCAATACCTGCACCGCACTGCCAGTTATCTCCTGAGGCATTAAGAATGGCGTACTTGTCAGGTCCTTCGATAATCCTGTCAAAGGAAATAAAGGGAATTTCTTCTCCAATAAGAGCTTCCTGACCTGCTTTGGCTGAATCTTCCAAGGCAAAGAAAACAACTCCAACCGCATCACCATTGGCAATGATAGTTTGGACCTGGTCTACCTGCTCCTCACCTGATGATGCCGGTAAATAAGTGGCCTTATACTTTCCAGCTTCTGTAATCTCTTTTGCCTTGGCTTCTGCATAAGTACCTGCCTGAGCAGTCCAACCATGGTCCGGAGTCGGCCCCATAATATAGATTGTATCCCCATCTGACCCTCCACTACATGCTGACATTGAAAGGACCATCACCAAACATATAATAATAGCTACATACTTTTTCATATCCTTCTCCTTATCATTAATACTAAAATGTACTTACTTATCCACTTCCGGATAAACCATTCTTTATTAAGCCTCATCTTCGGTGTCTATCTTATGTATATGCTTGTGCCCATAGTCTTGTAGATTGACTTGACAATTGTTTTTTGCTGATTCCAGACAGGCAAAAACAACTTTCATAGACTTCAGCGCCTCACCCCCATCTAATACACTTGCTTCTTCTTGACTTAAACCTTCAACAAAGGTTCTAATCACACCTGTATCCTTTTGACCACCCTTGTCATTCGTCTGAATTTCATCGTATGCGAAGTACTCTTTACTACCATCTTCATGCTGTATGACCAAGGAGTATTTATCATCTTCGTAGAGATGAATTGAACCTTTTTGACAGTATATGATAGTTGTATTACGCTCGCCTCCATAATAGGTCCAGCTGGTCGTAACAGACCCTATAGGTCCATCCTTAAATCGAAGAATATCCACTGAATTGTCATCAACTTCAATCGGTTGACCATTTTCCATAACCTTATCCAAGGTTGCAAAAGCAGAAAAAACTGATTCAACCTCCATGCCTATTAAATACCTAATCAAGTCAATCTTGTGAATACCTAAATCGGCCATAGATCCAAAAGCAGCTTTGTCCTTTTTGAAAAACCACGTATTACGCCCATTATCAATGGACCAGGACTCTGGACCTCCGTGACCAAAGGTCGTTGAAAAACTAAGAATTTTACCTAGTATGCCTGAATCAAGAATTGCTTTTGCCCTCTTATGGGTTTCAAGAAGTCGTTGATTGTGCCCAATCATCAGCTTTCGATTCATCTGTTTAGCACAGGCAACCATGGCCTGGCACTCTTCATAGGTAACAGCCATGGGTTTCTCACATAGAACATGTTTACCTTTTTCTAGTGCCATTAGGCTTATTTTTGCATGGTAAGCATTAGCGACACATACACTAACTGCTTCAATCTCTTCAATCTCCAGCATCTCCTCGACGCTGTCAAACACTTTGCCTCCATATAGGTCAACCATTTCAAGTGCCCGTTCACGATGAAAATCATAAAATCCAATAATTTTCACATTTTGAAGCTTTTGATATTCGACAGCATGGCGCTTTCTGGCAATTGAACCACAGCCGATGATGCCAACACCAATCATAAACTCACCTCTCCTTCAATGTTAATCTTTGTGATAGACATGATTAAAACTACCAATAATCTAACCTACTCTCTAAAATCGATATTAGCACTTATTACAATTCGAGTCAATCATTCTGTCAAAAATTACATAAAATAACCAAACTTTTTTCATTATTTTCAATAAACCAGGCTTTTTCATGGATAATATTTCATTTTATTTACATTTTTTACATTTAATGCTATACTTTTTACATCATTTACATCAAAGGAAATATATATGGATAATAAAGTAAGAAAAGTTACAATACTGGATGTCGCTACAGAAGCTGATGTATCTGTTGCAACGGTTTCGAGAGCACTTAACAACAAAGAAAATGTTAAAGAGTCTACCTATAATAAAGTCATTAAGGCAGCTCAAAAAGTGGGGTATGACAACTATACCATTCAGCATAAGTCAAACCTCATTCTTATCCTTCTGCCGGATATCAACAATCTCTTCTATTCAAATATCGTCAATGGAATATCGGTTGCCGCCAAGCGCAACAACTATCAGGAAATCATCGTTAGAACCGGAAACCATCCCTTAACTGAGGAACTGGTTGCAAGATTGGTTTATGAAACCCATGTTGAAGGGGTCATTACCCTGGACCCGGTTGCAGGTTTGGAAACAATGAATAACCTCTTAAAAAGAATTCCTCTTGTTCAATGTGCAGAGCATATTGACCACCACGAAGCCCCCTATGTATCCATAGATGACATGAGTGCCAGCAAGTTAGTCGTTGATAATATCATTGCCAAAGGCAAAAAGAAGATTGCCCTTATTAACGGCCCCCTAATGTACAAATACGCTAGAAAGAGAAAAAAAGGCTTTATCCTTGCTCTGGAACAGGCTGGCATCCAACCAAACCCGGCTTATATCGTAGAATTACCTGAATTCAGTTACGAAACAGCCTTTTCTATGGCAACTCAACTCCTTAGCATGGCTGACCCACCTGATGCAATTTTCGCCGCATCCGATGTTTTTGCCGTCGCAGCCATGAAAGCTGCCAAGAGGTTAGGCCTTCGAATACCGGAAGATGTTGGAGTCGTTGGTTTTGATAATACAGATATATCCACCATGTGTGATCCTCCACTTACAACGGTTAAACAACCCCAGTATCAGATGGGTTATCTCGCCAGCGAAATGCTCATAGAAATGATTAACGAAAAAACAACCCCACCTAAGCAGCTCTTGCTTGATGTGGAGTTGATTGTAAGAGAATCTTTATAGGGATTTCAAAAACTCTCTTTTCTTTCTATATTCAATAATCGGTAGGTCCCCAGGAATCAGAAGTTCACCCATTCGAAGTTCTGTTTTTTTGGGGATTTGTGTTAGAACCACTCTCCGGTCCTCATGGAGAATTTTCAAATTAAAAAGGTTACTTAATGCAGTTACAGCCGGGCCCATAAGAGGTGCTGTCAGGAATCTTTGATAAAACCTTAGATAGAGCTTTGTGTGCCCTTCATCAACAGGAACAAAAGCAATGAAAATTCTAACCTGATCTGAAATACAGTTTTGCCAAAGGTGAGGCATCAAAAACTGAAGATGGAAAAAGTCCTTGTAATCAATGATATCTTTTGCGGGAATAGCCTTGGACTTACCGTCATCCACTGAGTTATTGACGTAAAAAGTCATAAGGTTCTCTTCCCACTCAACAACCGGGCCATGAACCAAGGTTCTATCACCCCTGCCTATAGTTTTTTTATGAACAAAAGGCAAGTGAACCACATCCAATTGATTTTCAATTGCTCTTGTGTAGTGTACATCCCATACCTCACTAGTCGTCTTGTAGAGAAAGGAAGTCTTTAAGTCCTCAAAAAAAGGAATCTCCGGCAGGCATTCCTCATCTGGATTGCCGTACCATAACCAGATAAAACCATAGGCTTCTTTAACCAGGTAATGATGGACCTTAAATCGTTCCGGAACAGGAGCAGCCTTACCATTAGCCGGTATAAGGCTTACTTTGCCGCTGCTGTCATAGAGAAATCCATGAAAGGGACATTCTATATGGCCATCTTCAATACAACCTAAGGACAGGCTGGCTCCCCTATGACAACACTGATCATAGATGCAGTTGACTTTACCCGCTTCATCTCTCCAAAGAACCAGTTTTTCATTCATCCTGGTAACCCCAATAGGCTTTTTCCCTATTTCCTTGGACTCCAGAACTGCATACCATTGGTTTTTAATCATTGCCGGCTCCCTTACCTTTAAAGAAAGTATCCCAGCTTCCTTTACTGTCGTATAGGGCAATCAAAATGTAGACACAGGCGGTGAAAAAGCCTAGAACCATCATTGCTATTGTCCACAGAATGGATTTTAGGAGATTCCTTTCTCTGAAGAAAATCCACATGGAAAAGAGACTAAAGCCTACATATAAGTCAATCATGGACATAACTCCCCATGGGTTTTCCAGAAGGGTCTTACCATCTTTTAGAAAATCTCCATTAACAAATCCATTGACAAGACCTGCAGTCATAGCACCTAATCCTATCCAAGTCAAAACTTTTGCTACTTTAATTTTCATCCTTTTCACCTCATTATTTCTTAAGCTGTTTTCGCTTCTTTTATCTATTATATCATAAATGAAATATGTTATACTTAATATGCGTCTCATAAGGAGGTATAAGGATGAAAGAAGAAATGCATGACCTGATTTCAAGTCTTCAGAAAAGCAGACAGAAGGACCTACTTAACGCCTTCTATATATATTTTTTACTTACTGCAGCCAATATGATTGTTGTAGCATTTTTTCGTGAAAACGAGTCTCTGAGACAAAAATTGATTGAGTTAGGAATTGCTCTCTTGATTCCTTCCATCTTTTCTCTCTCAGTTTATCTTACATACAAGAAAACCAGGGGGCATAGGGCCTTTGACCGTGCTGTCATTATCCTTGTCATGATTTTTTCTATGTTCTCATTACTATTTGGTCCAAATGTTATTCTGTCCCTAACCTCTTATATGCCGGTATTTCTATTTCTTGTCTTCTCTACCATGAACACAAGATACCTTTTTATATATTTATTCTTTAATATCAGTGTCGTCTTTTATTCATACTTTGGTCAGGGGCCCCAGGCATATGAAACAAGCCTGGTTAATTATATGGCCATCATCATGACCCTCTTAACCGTTCTTGTTATTGCTTCACGTTTAATACACCTCTACAACACCTATATTCATAACATTTCCAAAGATTATCAGGAACTTAATAACAAAAACATGGAATTAAGCGCCCTGAACGAAGAGTATTATGCTACCCAGGAAGAGTTGTATGATAAGGTTGACGAGATTACCCATCTGAATCAAAAAAATGAGACCCTCGCCTTCTTCGACTCGCTGACTGGCTTACCTAACAGAATGAACTTCATTCAAAGTCTCAATCAAATTATTAGCCATAAGGTAGAGACTGCATATATCATTTTTGCAGATATTCGTCGGTTTAAAGATATTAACAGTGTTTACAGCTATCTTATTGGTGACAAAGTATTAGTGGAAGTCGCAAAAAGGCTTAAGGCATTACCCTACCGGTTGACCAGTGTTGCCAGAATGTCCGGCGACCTATTTGCAGTCATCATTGAAGACAGGATCTCAAAAGATGACCTCATAAAATCTCTCCAAATCATCAACAGACCCCTGAAGATTAATGAATTCAATATCAATATACTCCTGAACTATGGTATTTTGGAGCTTGATGATCAGGAATATACCCAAACCCGGATACTCCAATCTGTTGACGCCTCATTAAATCGAGCCAAGGAAGAGGCCAATGACCACTACTATTTTTTCAATTCAGCTCTTATTGATGAAATTGAAAAAAGAGTCAGTATGTCAAACGCCTTGGAAAACGCCATCAAAAACAAGTCCATTACAACAGTTTTCCAACCGGTTGTCGATAGTATGACAGGTAAAACACTTGCCTATGAAACCTTGGCTAGATGGACAGATCCTGTCCTTGGTCCAATATCACCGGAATTCTTCATCCATCAGGCTGAACAAAGCGGTTTAATCATTCCACTCGGGGAACTGATCCTCCATCAGGCTTGCGATTTTCTCGAAAAATTGTCAGCAATTGAAGCCAGACCTTTTGTTACGGTAAATCTATCGTCAATACAGCTCCTTCAGGATAATGTGGTCACTCAACTTCTAAACATCATTGACGATCACCAAATCCCCTACTCTCAAATCGGTTTTGAAGTAACTGAAACAGATTTGATTCGTGATTTTGACATAGCCAGTTATCAACTGCAACGAATCAAGGAAAAGGGCATAAAAATCTATTTAGATGATTTTGGTACCGGCTATTCCTCCCTAAACTATTTAAGTCTTTTGCCAATAGATGTTCTCAAAATAGACCGTAACTTTATTAGCAATATTCATAACAACCCTGCCAAACAACCTATACTCAGAATTATTATCGAACTGGCTCTTCAATATAACCTAAGGATGGTAGCTGAAGGGGTGGAAATCAAAGATGAATATGAATATCTTCGTACAAGAGGTGTCCATATGATCCAAGGCTACTACTTTAGCCGTCCTTTGCCCGCCGATCGTATTATCAACTGATTTTAGCACTGACCTTGTACTTCACGGATTAAAAGGCTGCCCAACACCTGAGGCAGCCCTTTTTTTACAATATAGATTTGAAGCACACAAACTTTCACTCTTTACTTATTATTTTTATAGCCTTGCTTATTCATTGCTGGATGGACATTAGGAAAATAAACATTCTGGTAAATACTTGCTGTCCGCTTACTCCAGTTTTCTTCATTTTCTCTTCCGATATCTTTAAGATAAACTTCCATTTCTTCATCATAAGCATGAATAGCTTCTTCCATTCCCTGGGACTGATAGATTTCATCATGTCTAAAGGTAGACAAGGGAAGTCGTGGTTTCTTCCTGGGTTGGCTCTTGGGGTGCCCGACAACCAGTCCAGCTACTGGGAATACTTTTTCAGGCAAGCCAAAAAGCTCAATCATTTCATTGGGGCTTCTTCTAATCCCACCAATAGGAACAATTCCAAGACCAAGGGATTCAGCTGCGATAATGGCAGCCCCCATATTAAGCCCAACATCTACTGCCCCTACCAGGGTTCCTTCAACACTTTCATGAATCTTCTGCTCAAGGCCGTTTTTCCTTGCTGCAAGATCAGTCTTGTGGAAGTCCACCAGAAAGAGAAGAAAAACAGGTGCTTGGGCAATCCATGGCTGACCACCTGCAAGCTCCGCAACTTTTGCCTTTCTCTCCTTGTCTCTGACAACAATAATTGATGTCTGCTGTCCGTTAATTGAATTAGGCATAGCTTGGGAAGCCTCAATAATGGCATTGATCATTTCATCGCTGACAGGCAAGTCTTTAAAATCTCTGATTGATCTATGGTCTTTGATTATTTCTATACTTTTATTCATATAATTTCTCCTTTTGTCTTCCGGATATCAAACTTATCATGTCTTGATTCTGCTTACCAGCTTAGTTCATTTTCTCCAAAATTTTATGCGTCAGTCTTAAATATGTTAATTTCTCGCTTTCATCCAAGGTTCCATTTAGAAGTGCATTCAAGGTATTCCAGGACTCCATGATTTTAGGTTGCAGTTCTTTCCCAAGTTCAGTTATGGTTAAATACACATTCTTTCCCTCCGTTTCCTTCCTAACAAATCCTTTAATGACTAACTTGTCTATAAAACGGGTCATGGTTGAAGGACTAAGCAAAAGGTAATCACCGACATCCTTTTGATGGACTCTACCCCTAAGATTTACCAAGTAGAGTACAAAAGCATGACTGGGAGATAAACCGGTTATTCGAAAAAGATCATCTGCCTCCTTCTTCATAACCCTGGACAGTTTCGATGAAGTAAAGAAAAGACAGGTATTCAATTGACATTCATTCTGAAACTTCTCATTTATATCCTTCATAAGGCCTCCTGAAACATTTATTGTTTGTACATACAAATATATCACATACTTTTGGCTTTATCAATAACAATTCTCATTAAATTTCACTTATAGTAATTTTATTACTCTTATTAGATAATAAAATAGCGCAGGAACTGAAACTCCTACGCTGGATTGTGATCTATTAAATTAAGGGTCAATATCACGGTAACAAATTTATTATCCTTGGCTAATAAGATCATCAATAACGACCTTGTCTCGGCCCAAGTCTTTCGCCTTATACAAAGCATCATCGGCAACTTTTATTAAATCATCAAGATTGTAATGACCCTGGTTAACCACCCCACCAAAGGATGCTGTAACCTCATAACCATCAGGCAAGGAACCTATCTTGGTTTCTTTGATACTGGTTCGCAAATCATTCAATTTCTTATCCAGTTCTTCTCTTCCAATATCAAACATGATCATGATAAACTCTTCACCACCATACCGTCCAATATAATCACCATTTCGAATCTGCCCCTTTAAGACATCAACAACACTTTTCAATGTATCATCACCACAGAGATGTCCAAACTTATCATTTACAGACTTAAAATGGTCAATATCTGCCATAACAATGGCAAACTGTCCTCCCTTACGCCTATACATGTCAATGGATTTGTTGATTAGGGTTAATATGGCAGCCCGGTTGTATATACCGGTTAAAGAATCGATCATGCTTTGGTGTCTTAATTCATATTCCATTTTTGTATTGGAAATCCAGAAGGTTGTGATACTAAGGACAAAGGGGAAGACCTGATAAATAATAACCGAGAAGCTGTGAATGAACCCGGCATCCATAAAGGATTCCATTTCTGCTTCAAAGACAGAGATGACAATCCTTATCGCAAAAATGACGATGGAGATGATGAAAAATGTAGAGAGAATCAAAGACTCAACCCGTGTATCACCTTCCCTTTTATAGAAGATAATAACCAGCATCTCGACAAACATAATTAATGTTACAGAAGCAATGATAATAATTCTTGCATTGATATTGGGCTGGGAATAGGTGAAGAAGAGAAAGCCACCGAGTACCAGTCCTGAGAACAAAATATGCTGTACCAGCCACTTGACTTTAGACCCAACAAATACACTTAAACCCTTTAGAATAAACGCCACACCAAGATATATCAGAAAATTAGCCACGATTACCGTTAGAAAAACGGATAGATAGTCCCTGGTTGAAATAATAAGAAAACCAAGCCCATAAACCACGATACCTGATCCAATATAGATCAAACCATTTGCTTTTTTACGGTTTAGTCCAAAGATAATCATTAATAAACCAACAAAAAAACTATATGAAAATGTCAATCCGAGAATGGTCCGCATATCCAACATCTTTCATCGTCCTTTATTATAGAATTTATGCTGTGATTCAAGGTTAAGTGCTTAGCTACATTATATCACAGAACCGCTTATTTCAAGTTTTTATTGAAACTGCCTTTATCATATCTATGAATTGCTATCTTTTTGTCTACACCTGTCTGTAGTAGTTCAGATCCTGTCGTAAGCATTCAGGTCTTGTACCCTCATAGGTATACTCACGTTCCACGACATAGGCCTCACAGCCTTGCTCATCTGCAACTGCCTTTAAGGCTTTCCAATCAACTATGCCTTTACCCGCAGGACAATTGATCTCCTTTAGTTTCTTCATCTGGGCCAACATGTCTTCAGGGATAATTGGTCTGCCATTTTCATCGAAAGTGAATTTGGAGAAATCAAAAGGTGGCTGTGGACCGACAACCGATTCACTTTCCTTGATGTGAATTAGCTTTATTCGACCGGCATTTTCCTCAACGAAGGCAATTGGATCAACTCCTGCGGCTGCACACCAACCGGCATCCAGCTCAAAGCCGACAAACTTAGGGTCTGTATTTTTTATCAGAACATCAATAATCCGTTCTCCATCAAATGCTGCAAATTCCTGGGTATGGTTGTGGTAGGTAACCATAAGGCCCTGATCTGACAATTCCTGACCAATTTCATTCAGCCGCTTGGCATAGTCATAAACTTCCTGTCCTGTTTTTAAGGGTTCCATACCGATGCCGATATATTTGATACCAAGAGTCTTGGCCAATTGAGCCTTGCTAAGAACCTTGTCTGTGGAAACATGCATCGACACTGCCGATAACTTCAATTGGTCCAGTTTTGCCTTTAGGTCCTCCATGGGCATTTCTGTGAAGGGGCCAAAGAGCTCTACTCCGTCATATCCCATCTCTTCTACAAGTTCCAGTCTTTCACCAAGGGTCCGTTCCACCCCATCTTCCAACGAATAGAGTTGCATAAATATTTTTTCCATAAGTATTCTCCTTTAATCCGTTCATTATAAAGTAATTGTATCATAAAAAGAATATAAAAAAACAGCACCTCTATAGCCTAAGCTATAGAAATGCCAAAAATTTATTCGAAGAACAAGATTCCTGGTCTTCGTGACTATTAAATATTACTACCGCTTTTTACATGGTATCGGCTTGCTTGGGCATTTAGGTTTTACAGGACCTGCCATCACAATGGCACCCTCGTCACAGCTTTCTACACAATCACCACACTGGGTGCACTCGTCCTGGTCAATGACATGAACGAATTTTTTCTTCCCGAGGATAGCTTCATCCTCGCAGGCTTCAATACACTCCGTACATCCCACACACTTACTGGCAAGTATATGGAAGGTAAGGAATTTGGAACATTCCATAGCCTGACATGCTTTTTTTGATATATGTCCCACTATTTCGTCTTCAAAACTTTCTAAGGCGCTTTCTACAGCACTTGCCAGAACGCCTCCGATTTCGCAGACCGTATGTACTTTCATCTGCTTCGCCAGGGCTTTTATCCGGCTGATATCATGCAGAGAACCTTTTTTGTTGATGAAATCAGCCAGAATCAAATTGATTTGAGTCGTTCCCTCATAGCCAAAGACACAACGCCCACAGGATTCGTCTTGAAACCTGGCAGCTACATCTTTCAGGCGTTGAAGCATACAATCTTTTTCATTGAATATATGTATTTGGTCTGTGGTTAAATCCAGGCTTATATCCAATTGATCCGGTCCTATAAAAAGACCCATAGGATAGTCAAAATACATACCCTTGAACTCTCCCTCCACCTGGCAGGCTTTGAGAAGTTCTCCGGCTTTTATGGTCCGGTTAAAATCCATTGGTCCGGGATTACTGACTTTTCCACTGATATATACTTTTTTTATGGAGTCATCCACAAAATCTTCAACCTGGAGAAGAAGATCTGCCTTTTCCCTATTTCTTGGCAGGGGATTGTTTCCATCCATAAAACTAAGGACAGCACTCTCATTGGTATAGACATAAGAAACTGAATCCTCAGTCTTCACCATTTCCATTTTAAGGTCAGCATTTTCTTCAAGGGCCTTCTCAATGACAGCAATACTTGCCTTATCATGAGCATTAACGAGAAATAGATTGGTGGCCTTCTGTGCTTCCCTCATTTTCTCAATAATCTGAGGCATACTTTCTTCCAATAATATTTTCGAAACAGGGGCTTCCTTATGGACAGGAAGGCAACTGCATATCATAACATCTTTCATTACATTCCCTCCTAGAATTCATTCCATACTTTAGGTCTGTTTAACTTCAGTCTTAGGTCACATTGGAGACAGCGGCCGGCTTCACAGGAAGCTGCTTCTTCTGTCAGGACTTTCTCAACCATATCAAAGCCTTTAACCCTGTGTCCCGGATCTTCAAGTTGGATTTTCACCCTAGGCTGCTTGGTGAAGTTTTCAACTCTTCCGATAAATGGATTTGGCTGGTCTACATCCAATAAATTCTCTGTTATATCACCATCACCACCAAGATAGGCATCAATAGCCATGGCACTTCTTCTACCACCTGTAATCGCTTCAATAACAGACTTGGTTCCGGTAACAACATCTCCTGCAGCAAAAACACCTTCCACATTGGTTGAGGTATCGGCCCCTGTGACAATATAGGCTCCTCTAAAAAGATCCAAGCCCATATCCTGGGTACCTTCCGGTTTTTGGCCTACTGCAAAAATAACAGTATCAAGAGGAATCACTTGCTCAGAGCCTTCTATAAGTTCAATATTGGCTTTTCCGTCTTTATCAAAGGTAAAGGATTTAACTTGCTGAAGTTCAACGCCCTCAACCTTTTCCTGACCAACAATCTTCAAGAATGAATGACCTGAATGGAGAATAACCCCTTCTTCTCTGCCTTCTTCAATTTCTTCTTTTGACGCAGTCATTTGTTCATCGTTTTCAAGACAGGCTATATGTACTTCTTTGGCACCTAACCTTAAGGCTGTTCTACCACAGTCATAGGCTACATTTCCACCGCCGAGAACCATAACTCTGTCACCAAGATTTACTTCCTTACCCTGTCGTGCAAGTTTAAGAAATTCTGCATTGACCATGACACCTGAAAGATCATGACCTTCAATAGGCAGTTTAGTTCCCATATGGGTTCCGGTTGCAACAAGAACCGCATCATAACCTTTCTGAAGAAGGTCAATAGGTTTATCAATTTTAGTGTTTAGTTGAAGGTCAACGCCTTCTGCTAAAATGCCATCAATTTCATGGTCGACAACCTGATTTGGCAGACGATAGGCAGGTATACCATATGAACACTGGCCGCCGGCCCGTTCGTTAGCTTCAAAAACTTTAACGTCGTGACCCTTTTTAGCAAGGAAATATGCTGATGTCATACCAGCAGGTCCGGCACCGATAACAGCTACTTTCTTACCGGTTGATGGTAATCGGAATGCCCGTTCTTTCCACTTACCGTCATCTCTGACAGCTGCCGCTTTTTTCAGTTTACATACTGAAATAGGGTTTTCAAACTCATTACGTTTACAGTGGTCTTCACAAACATGATTACAAACGCTGCCCAAAACATCCGGGAAGGGAACTTTCTCTCGTACTACAGCAGTTGCCTTGGCAAACTGGCCTTCCTTGATATAACGAACATACCTTGGAACATCGGTATGGGCAGGACAGGCTGCCTTACAGGGTACAATCGCTTCTGTCTGAGACATACCTTCATCAGAAGGACGAATCATATCCGTAATTGCTCCGGTTGGACAAACTTCAACACAGGCTCCGCAGAACATACACCCTGCATCCTCAAGGGATTGATCATTGACGGTACCAATCCGAATTCCTTCTTTTGTTCTTCTGTAATCAAGAACCTTTACACCACGAAGCTCCTGACAGGCTCTTACACACCGGCCGCATCGGATACAACGGGTAAATGAATGCTCAATAAGCGGGTTGGATGTATTATTGGGTACAGCTCTGGACTTGAGTTTCCATCCTTCCGGACTTACACCTAAATACTGATAGACAGACTGCAACTCACAATTGCCATATTTAGGACATCCTGTACAATCCGCAGGATGGCTTGCAAGAATCAGTTCCAAGGACATCTTTCTCACTTCATCAGCCTTGTCTGTACGAACCTTAACAGACATGCCTTCTTTAACTTCAGTCATACATGAAGGGACAACTTCATCCTGCCCTTCAATTTCCACCATACACAAACGACAACCACCGATGGCTTCAAGATCGGGATGCTTGCAAAGATGGGGTATATATATTCCAGCCTCTAAAGCAGCATCAAGGACTGACATGCCTTCCTTGGCAACTACCTCTTTGCCTTCAATTGTTAAATTCATCATTGTTCCTCCATAAAATCCGGCAGGTAATATAATCACCTGCCGAATTTGAATTACTTAACAGATTGTTTCTCTTACTTCCACTTCTTAACTAAAATCGAACTCCTCATCTGTAGCCGCTGCGTTTTCACCAGCAATCCGTCCACTGTTCAGACAGAATCCCATGGTGTTACCGGATAAGATGAAAGGATAGGAATCGCCAAAGATATTACAAGCATCTGTTCCGACTGCATAGAGTCCTGGGATAACTTTATAATCATCTGTCATAACTTCAGTTTTGTGGTTGATCAGGATACCACCCAAGGATCCGTAAGCACCGACATGATGACGACAGCAGTAGAAAGGACCTTTTTCAATAGGTTGCATAAACTGACGTTCTTTTTCAAATACGTCATCAAAGCCGCCTTGGCACATTTCGTTGTACTCTTCTACCTGTTCAAGAAGACCTGCGACATCAATACCGGCTTTTTCAGCCAGCTCTTCAATGGTATCCGCCTGACAAATCGGATCGTATCCATTAGCTAAATCCGCATTCCATTGCTCATCAAAATGGTCAAACAGATCATGTGGATGTACGTGGGAAATAATATCCGGTCCTTTCTTCTTGTATTTTTTAAGAAGCTTGCTGTCCATGATAGAATAAGCCACCATTCCAGGTTGAGCTGTAATAGCATTTCCTGTAAAAGTTGTGTTGGCGATTTGATCTTCAGGCATAAAACGCTGACCCAATTTGTTTACCCAAAGACAAGGTTGTCTGAAGGCACCATCCAAGATGAAGTGATTCATATTATCAGGCAATTGGTACATAAGCTCCATCGTAGTTTCTGTTTTACCTGCTCCGGCTTCCCAAGCCATTTTCAAGCCATCACCTTTCATACCAGGTATAGCAAAATTAAAGATTGTTTTTCCGAATTCGTATTCCGTTTGTTCTTCAATCATTTTTGGATTGTCTCCAAAACCACCTGTTGCTACGATAACTGAATTACCTCTCGCTTCAACTTCATTACCATCTTTGTCCACAGCGATAACACCAACTGCAGCTCCATCTTCCATAATGATTTTCTTAACAGGTGTTTCGAAAATAATTTCAACGCCTAACTCTACAGCTCTTTCAGTCATTTTTTTGATCATGGCTGCTGCAGATCTTGGACCAGGCATTCCGCCACCCTCAGGTTTCACGACATGCCATGTGAATTCTCCATCTGAATAGGCTCTTGTTGCTTCAGGAGCACTAAAGGCACGTTGGACACCAACAAATTCAACACCCATTTCCATAAGCCAGTCAATGGTATCACCTGATTTGAAATAATAATCACGTACCATTCTTGCATCGACACGGTAGTGGGTAAAATACATGTGCTTTCTAAAAGCCTCACCTGGTGTTAGGGAAACCATATGATTCTTTTGAATAGAAGAGCCTACACCTAGTGGGCCCATCCCCATATTAGCTGCACCACCGGTTGTATTGCTTTTCTCAAATACTACAACTTCTGCTCCATTTTCTGCTGCTGCAATAGCTGCTGCCAAACCTGAAAGTCCAGCTGCTACAATAACTACATCTTTGTTAATTGTTCCCATAATACATTCACCTCTCGTTTTTTGTTAAATTAGTAACATATTTACATTTTACAGTCATTTTATCCTTACATCTAATACATAAAATGACTCATATTGATAACTTTTTGTTATGAAGTCTTGTCCAGTAGAATCCACCGTGATAAAATACACATAGGACTATTTTTAGCCTATAGAAGGAGATTTCCTATGTATAGAGTTTCTTTTCAACAAATTCAATATTTCCTATATGCCGCTGAAACACTGAATTTCACCAAGGCCTCTGAACTGGCCTTTATTTCTCAGCCTGCCCTTAGTAAGCAAATTGGAATTCTTGAAAAAGAGCTTGATCTCAAACTATTCTTTCGTAGCAAGAAAAAAGTCTCACTTACTCCTGAAGGCCAATCCCTTTACAAGGACTGGCGGGCACTCATGAAATCCATGGACAGGTCTGTCCACAATGCCAAAATGATCGGAGCTTCCAAAACCGGAGAAATCAATATCGGATGGATCGATCATTTTGATTTTGATGATCATATGACAGATCATCTCCAGAGCTTTCGCCGCAAATACCCTATGGTCAATACAACCCTATACTCTTATAGCTTCAAAGAACTAAAATCCGGACTTAATTCGGGTAAATTGGATTTTGTCGTTATACCCACCTTTGAGTTACAGGCTTATACTGATGTTGAATGGCTCCATTTATCGGAGATTTCCTTTGGTATTGCTGTGCCCAAATCCAATCCACTGGCATCCAGGGACACATTGACCTTAGAGGATGTCAAAGACCAACCCTTTGTGGTTCTGTCCACTGAAGACTCCGATTTTGGTGCTCAACGCCTTAAAGATACCTGTAGAGACCATGGTTTCGAGCCAAATATTGTCAAATATGCTCCCAATATTAATTCCATGCTTCTATCCATCCGAAATGGCGTAGGTGTCAGTATTTGCCATAACAAAGCTGCTGACAAGTACATCAAGGTTTTCGATTTCGAAAACAAGGCCCACGACCTGGATCTTATTGGCGTATGGAAGCGAAGCAATCAAAGGCCCGTCTTACAGGCCTTCATTGACGAATTTCGCCTCTAGGTCAATCCTGCTACCAGGGACTCTTCCAAATCGGTTGGCCAGTATATTCTTTAGCTTCTTCTAGGCCGGTCATAACTCTTTTAGCGCCTGCTGCCAAGGCTTCCATTTCAAATTCCCCAGCCATAACCGTTACGCCTGCAATAAAGCCGGCATATTCCTTAATCTTATTCACAACATATTCACTGTGTGAAATCCCACCGGTAAGTACAATCTGATCAACCTGTCCCTTAAGAACTGCCGCCATTGATCCCATTGTTTTGGTGATTTGATAGAGCATAGCATCAAGAACTATCTTGGCATAAGCATCTCCGTCCTCTATACGTCCGAGAATCTCTCTCACATCTGCTGTTCCCAAATGGTCGATAAGACCGCCGTTTTTACTGACCTTATCCTTCATTTCCCGTTCCGTAAACTGTCCGGAATAACACATAGCAATGATTTTCTTCACTGCAATGCTGCCGCTTCGGGTTGGTGCCATAGGACCATCACCGTTTAATATATCGTTGGAATCAACCATTTTACCCTTTTTGTGGGCAGTTATGGAGATACCTCCACCAATGTGAGCGATAATCAGGTTGGACTGGTCATAGGGCTTGCCGGAAGCTGCACCATATCTTAATCCAATCTCTTTTTGGTTAAGGGCATGGATTCTGCTTTCACGGTATATCCCTTTTAATCCGCTGATTCTGGCAATCTCTTCAAACTCATCTACATCCGGTGGATTAACAACGTAACAGTCACCACCGAACTCTCCCGCAAACTGATAAGCCAATTGTGACCCGAGTGTAGCTGGATGGGCTCCGGCCAAACAGGCTCTGGCATGATCAAGGAGGATGTCATTGATCTTGTACGTTCCACCTTCCAGTGGCATAAGTCCACCGCCACGGCCAACGAAGGCATCTACATCATCAAGACTGTAACCTGCTTTTTTGACCTCTGACAGTATGGTTTCTTTTCTGTATCCAAGTTGGTCCTTGATTTCCTTAAAGGTAGCCAGTACTTCCTGCTCATGGGAAACATTACTGGAAAAAAGACAGGTTTCATCTTCAAACAAGGCAATCTTCGTCGAAGTCGATCCCGGATTAATAGCAAAAAACTTTAATTCACCCATCATTAGACCTCCTTGTTGGCACTGTTGACAAGCATAGTCAGGTTACCAATAATCTCTTCAAGAGGTGCCGAACGTGAAAAATCCGTAACCGGTTTTCTAAAACCTTGCAATAATGGGCCATGGGCAATAGCCTGACCGAAAATCTGGGCGATTTTTACACCGATATTACCTGCTGACAGATCAGGGAAAATACATATATTGGCTTGACCGGCCACTTCTGAAGGTTCTTTAACCTTTTTCTCAGCGATTTTGGGTAGAATTGCAGCATCTAGCTGGAACTCACCGTCTATCTTAAGATTTGGTCTTTTCTCCTTGGCAATGGCCAAAGCCTGAGTTACTTTTTTAACCTTTTCATGTTCGCTTGATCCTTTGGTTGAGAAGGACATGAGGGCAACCCTTGGTTCCCAGCCCAAGACAGAAGCAACTGTATCAGCGGACGCGATGGCAATATCCGCCAATTCCTCACTGTTGGGGTCCGGATTAACAGCACAGTCTCCAAAGACAAGGAAGTTGTCTTCACAACCTGTATAATGTGGAAACTCTACGATGCCAATACTTGATATCGTAGCTAATCCTTCAGTCATACCGATAAAGGACTGGGCTGCAAGAAGGACCTCTCCTGTTGTATGTACAAGGCCTGCAGCCAATGTATCCGCCTGTCCCAATGATACCAATGCAGCTGCAAACTCCAATGGTTTCTTAAACTTTCTGTTTAATGCTTTTTCACTAAAAAGCTGGTTGATGGTTAAAAATTCCTTGATCATTTCCTGGCGAAAGGCTTCATCAGAGATCTCTACAATCTTCATACCCTCAAGGGATAGTCCTGCCTCATCCGCAGCTTTTTTGATGGCTTCTGTATCACCAACCAAGACCGGATTAGCTATACCTTGGTCTTTTAGATGTCTTGCTGCCTGAAGAATTTTGAGTTCTGTCGCTTCAGGAAAAGCAATGCTTTTTGGATTTTTCTTGGCCTTATCAGCCATTTTCTCCATAAAATTCATGTTCTTTCTCCTATTAGATTTCTATACTCATGTTGCCAACGGCGATTGCGTAGGCAACCACATACTCTGTTTCATGGGAAATGGAAACTTCTATGGACCCTATACCTTTTCTATCTGCCTCTTCCTTGGCTGCTCCGTATAGGTTAACTTCTGGTCCACCCCACTCATTCTTAAGAATTTCAATCTCCTTAAGATGAATCCTGTCACCGCCAACCTTAAAGGTCTTGAATATTGCCTCCTTGGAAGCAAATCGTCCACAAAGATAATGAAACTGATCCTGAGTTTCCATAGCCTCTTTAAGCTCATCAGACGTATATATCCTCTGAAAGAAAGGATCATCCATATTATCCATAAGTATGCTTAACCGGTCTTTTTTTAGAATATCTGTACCAACACCTAAGATCATTGTCTGTCCTTCTTTCATAAGAGGAAGGCAGGAGAACGCTTCCTCCTGCCACCTTAATCATAGGCCCTTATCTATATACGTAAGAACCTGCTTTATATTTGGGTGGAATCACCGGAATCTGAAGATAGGATTCATATTCACCACCAGTATGGATAACATGATTACCTTTGTTATCTGTTTCCCAAGACAATGGTTCAAACCATCCTTCACGAATATAGCGACCGGCAATCTCAAGTCTTAACTGTTGTCCCTTATGCCAAATCTTGCTGGATGGCACAATAGCGATATCTACAGGTACAATTTCACCTTTTTCAAGTTTTTCTTCCTTAAGGTGAGAAAGAACCGGCTCAAAGTGCTTGGAAGCTTTTTCATCCAAGGCTCTGTGGGAAACACGCAGTTTACCCCATGTACCTGGATGTGGTTCACCAAGGATATAGGTTGGCAGCCAGTTTCCTTCATCATCAAGTTTCTTGATTGTGATGAAAAGGTCCATATCATCATGGCCCTCTGCTTCAACCCATAGACGAAGGCTCATATATCCTGTAATCTCTGTATCTTCTTCAAAAGTAATGTCAAAGTTCAATTCTTCTGTGTTGCTTTCATAGGAAGCTTTTGCAGTGACTGCAGGAGCTTCTTCGTTCAATGACATATTCTCAGCATTCAAATAAAGTTTCTTGTACTCTGTACGCTTAAGCGGGAATTCATTTTCAGCTCTGTTTGTTTGATAGTCACAATCAAAGGCATCCATAACTTCGATACGGTATCTTGGAGTCATTTCCCATCCGTTGTGGATATTAAGAAGATATCTATCAAAAAACAAGGTTAAGTCCGCAATATTAGCTGGATTGTATAGATCTGGCCACTCCTGCTCTCTGTGAGCTCTCATCCATTTTTTCTTGGACTTGATTTTTCTAAAGAAATCAAAAGAACCATGTAAATGGAAATGACTATAGGATGCACAGGCGTATACAGGAATTTTGATTTTTTTGAAATCCGGAATCTTATCTTCCCAGTATGCATTCATAAGTGGATACTTAGTTGCATTTGCCACTTGATCATCAATCAGGTTAGGACCTGTCAAAGATGCAACGATAAACTCGTTAAAGGAAAGGGCAGGAATACCACCTTCATATATGGATTCTCTGTAAATATCAACTGTTGCCTCCCATGGAGCGATACAGCAAAGACTTGGTGGTACCTGTGCTGCAATACGGCATTGAGTCATGGCAACCGCAGAGTTACCGCCCATACCGACACGGCCTGTACACCAGTGTTGCTTGGCTACCCATTCAATAAAGTCATAACCGTCTTCTGCATCCTGTGTACCGAAAAGGTTAATATCACCTTCTGAGTGACCAACACCTCGAGGGTCAACATTGGCAATAGCATATCCTTTGTGGCACCAGTAACCTGGGTCTGGTGATTCAAACTTGGACATTTCGGAAATCGTTCCTGGTGGAACTCCCATAACCTGCCATTCACTCATACCTTCGCCTGGACGCTTGCCATAAGGACTCCAGGAAATAATAACCGGAATCTTATGAGCGACATCTGGTCTGTAAATATCTGTGTAGATAACTGTACCGTCTCTAAGGGTTACAGGTACGTCCTGTTCACAGATGATATTGTCTTCGTTTTTATAAGTTCTTTGGTTGAACTTGGCGCAGAAACCGTGAGCTGTTGCTGCTATACCACCAATTTTTGATAGGTCAAGACCTTCTTCTGGGTCTACCGGTACACGGGCCTGGCGATAAAGAGTCTCCACTTCCTGTCCATTGTAGACCTGTTTTTTACTAAATAACTCTGGCATATAAAACCTCCCTGATTTTATTATTCTTCTACAAGCTCAACAATGTAGTCTGCAGCTTCACCAATAGTAGCTTTTCTCTTGAACTCCATAAAAGGAACTTCTACATCACACTCATCTTCAAGATAAGTTGTAAGCTGTGAGTAGTTCACGCTTTTCATTTCCAAACTTTCAAATTCAGTTTCTTCACTTAAAGAAGCTTCATCAACACCAATCAACATACTGATTCTTTTGATAATCGCTTCTAAAATCTCATCTCTTTCTTCCATCATTATCTCCTTTGATTTTTTTTTAACAATAGATTGCTTCTATAGATAATTATAATATTCATGACCTTTTGCTTCTTCGTTTCAGCAAACAATAAGTCCCTGACTTTTCTGCAGAATTTTGTTTATCTGCACTAAAGAAAAGGATACCTTTGATTTTTCTCCAATAACTTGCTAAAATTAAGCCAAAGGACAAAAAACTGAAAGGAAATACTATGTTACTTTCCCACTTACTCCATCGACTAGAGCCAAATACATACAAAATATTGTTCAATACAGACATAGAACGGGAGATTTACGGTATCAAGATGCTGACTGCAGGACAAGACCTCTTCCAGCCGGATACCCTTTATTTTGGCAAGTACGGTGCCTTAAACTACACAGCCATGAAAGAAGGCCCAGTCAATCTTTTGGTATATGGAGACAAGCCCGATTCTTTGAATACCGGGTCACTGGATTGCAATTACAATCTCATCCATATCCTTGATGAGGCTGACCCTTTCAGTGTTTATAATAGACTTCAGGACTTTTTTCTTGAAGAGCATAATACTGCCATTCAAATCAAAAGGCTCTTAACAGCCCTAATCACCAACAACGGTCTGGATTATATGGTTAACGAAGCCTACAAGATCTTTAAAAATCCTATTTTTATTGTTGATAATTCTTACCACTATATTGCAAAAAACATTGGAGAAGACCAGCTGGTTATGGGTAGCCATTATCAGGAGACAGTGACCCGTGAAATGGAAATCAACGGTGTTATGGAAGAAGGTGTCGCCTTTATTCAGGAACATAATTTTGATACCATCCTTTCAGACATTCACCAGCCCTATGAATACTATAATGACATTTATAACAAGAACTCTCTCCTCCTGCCAATTCGGGTCCATTCAGTAGAGGTCGGTCATATGATGCTCCTGGAAGAGTTCCATCCATTTACAAGTGTAGACCGGGAGATTTTCTATCGTTTTTCCTTCCTTGTTGCCCAGGAACTTCAGAAAAGCGCTTTTTATGCCTCCAATAAGGGTCAGCTCTTCTCCTATTTTTTAATTGACCTTTTGAAAGCCGAATCACCCAATCTTCAAAATATAACCAGACGTTTGGACATCCTTAAATATAAGCTGAAAGATAGTTTCATTATCTGCACTGTATCTTTCAGTCAGCAAGACGGTAACAACAAAAAAATGACGGTCCTCACCGGGGAACTTCAGAAAATTCTTACCGGACATATCTATGCAATTTTTAACCAGCAGCTGGTCATTCTGTTTAACATGAAAAACAATGAGGCCCTCAGTGATTACACCCTTAATAAGTTGCTTAAGAATGCTTCCATCAACAATCTGTATATAGGCTTATCCAATAGTTTTAAGGACATCACCGAAATCAAGGATTATCACAGTCAATCCCTGAAGGCCATCCATTATGCAAGACAGAGTCAAAAAGGCTATGGGCTTCATTACTATAAGGATTATACCTATGATGAAATGCTGAACATCTGCCAAAGTCAAACTGACCTGATCCATTTTTGCTACCCTGACTTATTAAGGTTAATGGATTACGACAGCAGTCATCATTCAGACCTTATGCTGACCCTTTTCCACTATCTGGAGGAATCAGCCAACACCCTCCAGGCTGCCAAAGCCCTTTTTATCCACAAGAATACGCTCTTATACCGCTTAGATAAGATACGGTCGATTTTAAACAATCCCCTGTCAAAAGGTGATGACCTTTTTAAGTTTCACCAGTCCTTTCGTATACTGATTCACCTTGGGCTTTTTTCTCCCAACCCAACTGACCAGGATTCCTAGGGTTCCTCTTTAGGGACTTAACTTTCCGATAATAGATTGTACCTTAGCCCATAGAAATTGGCAGTGTGCCCACTAATAACTTAACAAGAAGAGTGTCTTATAACTTAACAAAAGAGACCGGTATATTTGCAGGCTATCACTGCTAACACACCGATCTCTTTTTTTATCACATGAAGAAAATAATAAGGCTTACGCTTTTAATGTATACTAATCTATACTTGTAAACTGTTTGTTCTTGTACTTCTCCAAACGCTCTCTAACTGTTGCCATATTCTCAGGATTCTTGAAGAAGCCACCTTGAGTATGACCGATTTCAACAAGATGTTTTCCACGTCCTTCAACAGTGTTTCTATCACGGTCTAAACCATCTTCCTGAATGATAAATTTCCATTGGCCATCTTCAGTCTCTTCCAGTGTACCACCTGCTCCGCAGACCTGACACTCAATTGGATAATGGAGTCCATCCCATTGAACTTCACCACGAATCAAGGCGTTGGAGTGACAGTTTGGACACCAGCCCATATCTTCATCACCCAGCCATTTTCTATCAGCAGGGTCAGTCGCAACCGCTTCCATAATATTTCTACCCATGACCCGTGCTCTCTCCAGCATGTCATCATGAAGAAGACATTGCGCCGGTGCAGGAACTCTTGTTGCCAAGTACATATCTACAACCTTAAAATCGGTTGTAAACATAGCTGCCTGAAGACTTTCAAGAGCCATAGACTGCCATGATCTTGTTGAACCACCAACTGAAATCAGTCCTGCTACCCTGTCTCTATGCTCAATTGCTCCAATAGCTTCAAGGAAAGACGTTTCATAACTTAATGATCTTTGGGCGAAATTCAAGAAATTTGCAGAACCCATTAAGTCATAAGTTGGAACAGAGAAGATAACTGCATCTTGATTCAGCATAACATCCATAATCTTCATCTTGTCATCTTTATCGTCCAACATACAACCAACATTCTTACCTTGTGACATACCTTTTGTACATGCTGTACAACCGGTACAATCCAAAATATTATAATCTCTCAGGTTAATCATTACGATTTCAGCACCTGCATCTTCACATTGCATCAAGGCTTCTTTTAACAAAATCTCGCTGTTAGAGTTTTTACGTCCAGCGGTTATCCCCATAATTTTGTATGCCATAGTATTCTCCTTAAATATTGTATTATTTTTAACAAACTATATCCGACTCTTTAATGAGAGTCATATAAAGGGTAACATAGGACTGCTTACCCTTCAATGTTTCGAACAAACCAAATCCTGCCTGATTATTCCTGTTTTTTTGTACATCTGTCCAATGTGAGTCAAAGCAGGTTTAATCATCCTTAACTAATTAACATTTTCAGAAATCACACCTGCTTGGCCAGGTTCTTTTTTTGAGAATGCAATAATGATTCCCAACAGAACAGATAAAAATGCTGATGCAAGAACCCTAAATTCTCCCGGAAGAAGAAAAACCAATGTGTGCATTGGAACCCAAACCAGGAGACAGGTCTTTAACCATGAGAAACTGACAATACTGTACCAGTCGACCTTTTCAACCAAGGATCTTACAGTGATGCCTTTCTCCTTATCGAGCATGCTTTCAATAAATAAATCACCGAACTTATGATAAATGTAGAGCATAGGACCAAATGTTGTATTCATAATTAGACTTCCAAAAAATGCCAACGCAAAAGTATTACCTGAAAAAGGCAGAAGGCCTGCCTTCATAGCAGCATTGGCTCCCTGAAAGAAAACTGTGAAGACCAAGGTGATCATAAGACCTAAGATTCCCCAATTCAAGGCTTTAAAAAATAATCCTTTTGGTTTAATCCATTCTTCCTTGATAATTCTAACTCCCAAGAGGTCTCCCATGCTGGCCAGCACAAAAAACTTAATAAATCCACCCACGTAAGGATGGCTTTCAGTTAGACTGATGAAGCCATCTCTAAGTGATGGAACCACCAGGAGTATTACCCAAACCAATAACATTGCCGTCCAAATCAAATCGCCTTTTATTCTACTCATACAATCTCCTTTATAAACCAATCTAATAGTCTCTATCTACCGATTAAAGAGATATTGTAACATAGGGCAGGTCTTAATTTCATTGTGATAGCAACACAATCTCCTTGTGGATATTTACTTGATTTTGTTCAAGCAAACAAAATCTAATTAATCTCTTCCTGTACCTTGACACTTTTACCCATAAAGGCAGTAACCAATGTTACCAAGGTCGCTCCACCCAGAACAATTGCACTGAGCATGTACATAAACTGACCGCTTTCATTAGAGAAGGCTCTACCAATCATAACCGTTAATAATGGTGAAACAGCAGTACCGATATTAACAAATGTCATAAACAAGCCATTGGCGAAGGTCGTTGCCTTCAGAGGTGCTGCATCCGTAACCTTCATGGTTCCGTATGGCATAAGCAAGCCAAATCCGATACCGATCATGATGGCTCCTGCAATGATAACAACAAAAACATTGGCTACTGATAAAAGTAAGAATCCAATGGTGTTGGCCAACAAGGATAAAGGTAGTACTTTTTTTCCAAGTTTAAGAACCAGCTTACCGAAGATAACGCCCATAAAGATAGATGCTACCGTCATAAGCATGGTTGCAAAACCGGATGCAGATGCATCACCAAGGCCTTTTTCATCAACTACAAAAGCTAAATAGCCAAAGAAAGTAAAGTAGATTGCGGCGTATACCATAATAGCCAAACATACCTTCATCATACCTGCATTCACCGTGTTCTCTGAATTGTCTTCTTCAACACGTTCAGGTTCAGGGATACGGATTACTGTAAGTATAAGGGTTACGATACCAAACGCATAGATTAGGAAGGCAGCTCTCCAGTTAATGGTTGCAAGAACCCCTGCCAAGATTGATGTTATAACATTACCTACTGCTACTGCTGTCGATTGAAGACCAAGCATGTGATTTCTTTCATCACCTGTATAGAAGTCTGCAATAAGACCGGCTGCAAAAGGAAGGAACAAACCTGTACCAGCTCCTAAAACAGCTCTCATAATAAGTATTGGAGTGAAACTTGTCATAAACATTGGTCCAATACCACCGATAAGAAACAGGCCAAGCCCAACTAAAAGAATATTTTTCTTCTTAAAGAAATTGGACAGGACACCGGATAAGAAGCCAAAGGGAATGGCAACTAGGGATGGTAATGCAACCATGTTCATCAATACACCTTGACTGACATTAGGAAATGCCTTTCCAATTTCCGCCAGGGCAGGTGAAATGGTCAACCTCAACATAAGTAAAAACGATACAGATAGAATTGCTACTTTTAAACCTTTTTTCTCCATAAAACACTTTCTCCTTTATTATAATGGTCAATAAATATACAGTATCTGATAATTTTAAGAAACTTTACATTTATTGTTTAATAATTAACATACTGAAACCCCATAAATAACCAGTCTGATAGACTGAGGATTAAACCTCAGCCACCATTAACTGATCTGCTACAATCAAGTCTGCTTCTGTAGCCTCTAAAACTTCTTCCAGCGTATAATCCGGACTGATTTCTTTTAAAAGCAAACCCTGGTCTGTCACTTCCATAACAGCCATCTCGGTAATAATCAAGTTGACCTGACCTTTTGCTGTTAATGGCAGGGTGCATTCTTTTAATATCTTAGGCTTACCCTTATTGGTATGGGTTGTGGCAATGATAACGGTTTTGGAACCTGTAACCAGGTCCATAGCTCCACCCATTCCCGGAACCAGTTTACCCGGAATAATCCAGTTGGCGAGATTCCCTTTTTGATCTACCTGAAGAGCCCCCAAAACGGTAACATCCACATGACCTCCACGGATCAAGGAAAAGGAAAATGCTGAATCGAAGAACATGCCTCCTTCAAGCAAGGTTACCGGCTGTCCTCCGGCATTATAGATATAATTATCCTCCGGAACTTCATCAGGGACAGGACCCAGTCCTACCAAGCCATTTTCTGACTGAAGAAAGACTTCAATATCATCTGATATATAATTTGCAACCATAGTTGGTAGTCCAATTCCAAGGTTTACCAGATCACCATCCTTCAATTCTTTGGCTACTCTTTTTGCAATATATTCTTTCATTACACGTCCTCCTTCATAATATGATCCACAAGAGGATGGGGCGTAGCAATCATTTCAGGATTTAAAGATCCTTTTGCTACAATTTCCTGACCCGCAGCAACAACCAAATCAGCAGCTGTAGCCATTAAGGGATTAAAGTTTCTAGTCGTTCCCCTATATATGATATTCCCCATTTCATCGATTTGATGACCTAAGATTATTGCCAAATCTCCCCGGATAGCTTCTTCCAGCAAATAGTCTTTTTCTTTTATCCGAATAACTTGTTTACCGTCTTCAACAATGGTTCCAAGCCCCGTTGGAGTTAAGACTCCACCTAGACCGGCTCCACCTGAACGTATACGTTCAACCAAAGTTCCTTGTGGAACCAATTCAACTTCCAGGCTACCTTCTGTCATCTTTTTTCCTACTAAAGGATTTAAGCCGACGTGGGAAGCTGTTAAGCGACTTGCCTGACCTGATGTGACCAGTCTTCCCACACCTTTATTCTCATATCCGGCGTCACTGCAGATAATATGGAGATTCTTCACTCCACTTTCTACTACTGCATCAATTAGCGTTTCTGATGTCCCGGCTGCCATAAATCCTCCAACCAGAATGGTCATACCGTCTCTCAAGAGGTCCTTAAAGCCACTTCTATCAATCATCTTATTCATCATTTTTACCTCTTCATCACTTTTTCCTGACTAAGTCTCATATGTATCGCTTCTGCTGCTTTTTTTCCGGCACCCATGGCCAAAATAACTGTAGCCGCTCCTGTGACTGCATCACCCCCGGCATAGACACCTGACATGGAAGTTTCCATGGTCTCTTCATTGACAAGGACACCACCCCATCCTGCAAATTCAATATCCTTTGTTGAATCCTTAATGAGAGGATTTGGGGATTGGCCAACAGCAATAATGACCGTTTCAAGATCCAGGGTTACCTGACTACCCTCTATAGGTTCAGGACGTCTTCGTCCACTGGCATCCGGTTGACCCAACCGCATTTTATCACAGCGAATTCCGGTTACATGATTATCACTGCCAAGAATCTCAACAGGATTGGTCAGAAGCTCCAGCTTAATTCCCTCTTCTTTGGCATGATGAATTTCTTCCAGCCTTGCCGGCATTTCTTCCTCACTTCTCCGATAGATAATACTGACTTCCTCTGCACCAAGACGCTTGGCAACACGGGCACAATCCATAGCTACATTCCCGGCTCCTACCACTGCTACTCTGCGTCCTATGTTTACTGGCGTCGGTACTTGAGGATATTTATAAGCCTTCATTAAATTGACCCTGGTTAAAAACTCATTGGATGCATAAACACCGTTAAGGTTTTCTCCCGGAATGCCAAGAAATTTAGGAAGACCGGCACCACTGCCGATAAAGACAGCCTCATAACCTTCCTCAGTCAATTCTTCTACTGTAATGGATTTTCCAACGATAACATTCTTGTTGACTGTTACGCCTAAATCCAATATTTTATTGATTTCATTTTTTACCAGCTGCTTAGGCAGTCTAAACTCAGGAATACCATATACAAGAACTCCACCCAGCTCATGAAGGGCTTCAAAGAGGGTTACATCATATCCCTTAAGCGCCAGTTCTCCAGCACAGGTAATACCTGCAGGTCCGGAACCCACAACAGCAGCCTTGATACCATTTTTCTTAATATCAACCACTGTATCTCCCTCGCTGTGTTCCATATAATAATCAGCAACAAAGCGTTCCAAACGTCCGATGGCTACAGGCTGTCCTTTAACACCCCGAACGCACCTTGACTCACATTGCTTTTCCTGGGGACAGACACGTCCACAAATTGCAGGCAAACGGTTTTCACTGGTTAATACTTCATATGCACCGGAAAGGTCACCACCTGAAAGGGCTTCAATAAATTCAGGAATAGGAACATTAACAGGACATCCCTTGATACAGGGCTTGGACTTACAGTTGAGGCAACGTGCAGCTTCTTCCATAGCTTCTTCCAAACTGTAGCCATATCCAACTTCCTCAAAGTTTCCATTTCTAACAAGGGGATCCTGTTCTCTCATGGGTACTTTTTCTAAACTCTTATTCATCCCAAGACCTCCTGTGTCTCAAACATTCTACAGGTGTGGTCTTCTTTTTCCTTGTAGAAACGCTGGCGGTTAACCAACTCTTCAAAATCTACTTGAAAACCGTCAAAATCCGGTCCGTCGACACAGGCAAATTTTGTTTGACCACCAATAGATACGCGACAACCTCCACACATACCGGTTCCGTCGATCATAATGGGATTAAGGGAAACACCGGTTGGTATACCATAAGCCTTTGTCATATCTACTACTGCCTTCATCATCGGTACAGGTCCAATGGCAATGACTTCATCATAGGTATTGCCATCTTCAACAAGTTCCTTAAGGACATCTGTTACAAAGCCCTTGGTTCCGGCACTTCCATCATTGGTTGCCTTATACACATGATCGGAAAAAACTTCCAACTCTTCTTCTAAGATTAAATATTCCTGACTTCTACCCCCGATGATTACGTCCACCTTGGCACCTGATTCAGCCAGTTTTTTTAATTGAGGATAAAGTGGAGCTGTTCCAACACCGCCACCAATACCTAATACCCTTTTGTGATGTTTAAGAGGCGCTGCTTTACCCATAGGACCCGCAAAATCACAAAGATAGTCTCCGGCTTCTTTTTTACTTAGTTCCCGGGTTGAGTATCCTACAACCTGGTAAATAATCGTTACAGTTTCAGCTTGGCGGTCATAGTCCATAATAGTCAGGGGCAGCCGTTCTCCATCTTCATCCACTCTTAAGATAATGAACTGACCCGGCTGGCATCGTCTTGCAACGAAGGGAGCCTTAATAACCATAAGCTCTACCGTTTCATTTAATTTTCTCTTGCTGACAATTTCATACATCTTTCTATTACCTTTCTAACTTTCCATGAATATCATCTCTTGAATTTATATATATACCCTAAAGAATACATAGCTCCATATACATAAGTTCAAAAAATGATTTTCTTTTAAAGGGATTATCCATATACTCATTCATATGGATAATCCACTTATCAATGACTATTGTAGCCCCAGGATTTGCCTTGCTTCATCTGGAGTCGCAATCTCTTTACCAAATTCCTTTACGATGCGCTTAGTTCGTTCGATGAATTCAACATTTGATTTTGCAAGTACACCCTTGCTCAAGAATATGTTGTCTTCCATACCTACCCGTAGGTGACCACCTAAAGCCAAAGCTGCATACATAATAGGAAGATGACCTTTACCGATACCTAAGGCTCCCCAAGTTGATCCTTCAGGAATCAAACTTTTAAGGAACACAAGGTTTTCAACTGTTGCCGCCATTCCTCCAGGAACACCCAGAACAAACTGGAAGTGTAAGGGTGCCTTAAGAATTCCTTTTTTCAGGTAATATAAGGCGTTATAAACCATACCGGCATCGAAGATTTCGATTTCAGGTTTTACACCAACTTCCTGCATCCTGGTTCCCAGTTTTTCAAGGAATTTAGGACTGTTTTCGAAAACTGTTGAGTGGGACCAGTTCATGGAACCACAATCATATGAAGCGATTTCAGGTTTCAGTTCAGTAAAAGGCTTCATTCTGATTTCGTCTTCAATACCGAGTCCACCTGATGTGGTTGTATTTAAAACGATTTCACAGTCTGTCTCTCTGACAAGATCAATGGTTTCCTTGAACTTGTCAAAAGACATGGAAGCTTTATCTTCATCGTCTCTCACATGTATATGTGCTATGGAAGCACCTGCTTTCCAGCAGTCATATATATCCTGGGCAATCTCTTTAGGTTGCAAGGGGATATATGGTGTGTCTTTTTTGGTTGGCCATGCACCGGTAGTTGCTACGGTTAAAATGACCTTATTGGATAAGTCTCCCATTTTAGACCTTCTTTCTATAATTTTTCAACAACGACAGCAGTACCCATACCGCCACCTATGCAAAGGGTTGCAAGGCCGTATTTGGATTCACGTTTGTCCATTTCATAAAGGAGTGTTGTCAGTATTCTGGCTCCGGATGCACCAATTGGATGTCCGAGAGCAATAGCTCCACCATTAACATTGGTTTTTTCAGGATCCAGTTCCAAATCTCTCACTACCGCCAGGGATTGGGCTGCAAAAGCTTCATTGGCTTCTACAAGATCCATATCTGCCACTGTCAGTCCTGCTTTTTTCAAGGCTTTTCTGGATGAACCTACAGGACCATATCCCATAATAGATGGATCGAGTCCTTCAGAAGCGTAGGAAACAATTTTCGCCAATGGTTGAATACCCAGCTCATCAGCCTTGTCTTTTGACATGATAACCAGCATACAGGCTCCGTCATTAACCCCTGAGGAGTTACCGGCTGTTACACTGCCGTCTTTTTTGAAGGCCGGTCTAAGTTTTCCCAAGCCCTCAGCTGTTGTACCTGCTCTTGGGAATTCATCGGTATCCATAATAATTGGATCACCTTTTCGTTGTGGAATGGAGACAGGAACAATCTCATCTTTAAACTTACCAGCTTCAATAGCCGCAACTGCTCTTTGTTGGCTTTGGGCTGCAAAAGCATCCAAATCCTGTCTGGTCAATTTCCACTGGTCTACAATGTTTTCTGCTGTAATACCCATGTGGTAGCCTTCAAAAGCATCTGTCAGACCGTCTTGAATGATGATATCGGTTACTGTTTTATTTCCCATCTTATAGCCAAATCTTGCCTGGTCAAGGACGTAAGGCGCATTTGACATAGATTCTGTACCTCCGGCTAGGATAACGTCTGCATCACCGGCCTTAATAATCTGTGCTGCCAGAGATACACTGCGAAGTCCTGAACCGCAGACTTTATTGATTGACATAGCGCAGGTCGTAACAGGAAGACCTGCCTTGACTGCAATCTGTCTTGATATATTCTGTCCCAAGCCGGCTGAAAGTACATTTCCGATGACAACTTCATCAATGCTTTCCTTGTCAATACCGGCTCTTGCAATCGCCTCTTTGGCTGCTATGACACCTAGGTCAACAGCAGAAAGAGAGGCGAGTCCGCCGCCGAACTTTCCAATCGGTGTTCGGACAGCGCTAGCGATGACTACCTCTTTCACGTTTATATCCTCGTTACTTTCTATTGATTCAGATTGCTTACACTTGTTCCGATTTATATGCTGCCGTAATTATAAGTTCTGTCAGGAACATCATTTAATTCATCTTCGTCGATTTCAGCAATACAACGAACCATAGAACCGTCACCCATGTGCCAACGGATAGGGAATGCCATAAACTTAAACTTCTTGTTAACAACCTTTTCAAGGTCTCCACCAAGGTTTTCGATACCAACGATTCCGTTTCCAAGCATATATTTGTGACATGGTTCCCAAGTTCCTTCAAGTCTGTGTTCTTCAAGGAAACCGAATTTTTCCATATATTTTTCTTTGCCGTGAACTTTAATATAAGTTGCCTTGTTAAACTCAGCAAAAGCTTCTTCACCATACATTTCAATGTATTCATCAGTAATGGAAATACCAAGATCACCATTAAGGTTCATAGCAAGCGGTCCACCATTTTTACCCATTGTTGTGTGAAGTGGGTGGTCAAGAGCCTGCATATCCATAGCAACACATTTTGGCTTGTATTTAGCAAACCATTTACCAGCTTCAATACCGGTACCACAGGAATAATGGTAGTATTCTTTGGAATCATCAAACTTAAGGTGCATACCGGTACGGAGGCATACAACCATACCTTCTAATTCTTCCGGCTTGATATCAGCTCTTTTACAAGCATCTTCAAGATGTTCCACACCGATAAGACCCCAGCGGTCTACTTTGATGTCAAGGCAGACTGCATCACCATAATAGGCATCAGCAGGCATCTCATGAGTATATCTTGCTCTTTTTCCGTCAAATTCATATTCCATAACGTGTCTTGGTGCATCTGCATGTGTACCACAGTGCATAACAACGTCAATTTTTTGTGTCAAAACACCTGATTTGGAAAGGTTGTGCATGGTGTCGATTTTAGGTTTTGCAAAATATGGCCATAATGGAATATCTGCACTGAATGGATGTGTTAAATCTACTACTACTTTTTTACCCATGGGTAAATCCTCCTTAGCGTTTATAAATCATATGTATAAGATGTTCAGTTAATCGGGCTCTTGATTGTTGGATATCTTCTTCTGTCCAGGTCATAAAGCCCTTGCCGGTCTTAAATCCAAGATCTCCGGCTGCTACTTTTTCTTTAAGCAAGGGTGATGGCTCCGTAGAACTTTCTATATGCTTAAGAATGTAATCGTGGATGGAAAAGGTCAGGTCGCATCCGACCATATCTGCATTTTCCATAGGTGCCAATACAGGCAAGCGAAGTCCGAAGCTCATCTTAATTGCCTCATCAACAGTTTGGGGATCAGCGATACCACGTTCAACGATGGATATAGCTTCCCGCCATAGAGCATGCTGAAGACGGTTGGCCACAAAACCGGGCACATCCTTATTAACCTTAATGGGATGTTTGCCTGCTTTTTTGAGAAGGTCAATTGTCAGTTCAACATAGGCGTCAGATGACCCTTCCGCCTTAACCACTTCCACCAAAGGAATAAGATAAGGAGGATTCCAAAAATGGGTTCCAACCAGTCTGTCCTTCTTTACAGTCTTCTCTGCAATCTCAGTAATACTCATAACAGATGTATTGGTTGCAAAAATTGTATCTTCCTCACACAGTGGTTCAAGATCCCGAAAGAGATTTTGCTTAAGTTCCATATTTTCAGGGATACATTCAATAACAAAATGTGCATCTTTCACTGCTTGAGCCATATCTTCATAAGTCTTGATTCTTCCGACCAGGGCTTCTACCTCTTCCCCTGTCATAACGTCTTCTTTTTGAAGCAGGGCAAGATTTCCTTTGATGCGTTCAACAATCTGTTCACCGGTAACAAAGGTATCAACCACACGGACTTCAAGGTCCTCACATCCGGCAAAAACCTGGGCTATACCGCAGCCCATCAGGCCTCCACCAACAACGGTTACTATTTTTATATCATTTACATTCATCTATCTTCTCCATGTCCTGTGACTCTTTTGTCAAGTGACAAAAAGATCCTGGAACTAGTTGGCCCAGTATCCACCTTCAGTTGCAACATTGGCACCTGTCATAAAATCACTGGCACTTGAAGCAAGGAAAATACTTGGTCCCACAAAATCTTCAGGTTCACCTAAACGGCCTACTGGAAGACGTTTTAGGAAGTTTTTATATACAGCACTTTCAGGATCAAACATCCATTCAGTTAACTGTGAACGGAATACTGTTGGGTTAATCGTATTCACACAGATACCGTATTTTGCTGTCCATTCTGATGCAAGAGATTGGGCCATCAGGTCAATACCTGCCTTGGCAGTACAATATCCTGTATAGTTGGCCATACCCATTTTTGATCTGGCAGATGACACGAGAATCACTTTTCCACCCTTGCCTTGATCAATCATAACCTTACCGGCGTACTTACAGAACAACCAGGTTCCCTGAACATCGGAATCCATAATTTTTTTCCACTCAGCAAGCTCCTGTTCAATAATGGGTTGTGGGTTGTTATAACCGGCTGCTGTATAAAGTACATTGATTTCACCAAAAGCTTCAACAGTGGCATCAACAACCTTAATAACATCAGCTTCAATAGCAGGATCACCGGTAGCAAACGCTGCTTCGATTCCCATACCCTTTAACTCTTCAACCAAGGCTGAACAAGTAGCTTCTTTTCTACCTGTAACCATGACTTTCATTCCTGCAAGTCCGTATCCAATACAGATTGCCTTACCAAGGGCTCCTGTAGCACCTGTAACAAGTGCAACTTTACCTTTTACATCAAACAGATTATCAACAAAAGATTTATCCATTATAATTCTCCTTACTTGTCAATTAGTAGTTTACGACGACCAACATCGATGCAGGCATGTTTGTCTCATTGATCAACTCACGGCCTTCATTTGGACCGATAAAAATTGAATCATTTTTCTTAAGGACGATTTTTTCCTTATCTTTGGTATAGATGGTGATTTCACCTTCCAGGACATAGTAAATTTTTTCAGTTGGTGAATCTTCATAAGCATAGTCTGCTCCACCACCTGGAAGAAAATGACTAAGACCCATCCAGAATTTCTCAGCACCTGTTTCCTCTTTTCCAATAAGACGCATGGCTGTCATTTTAAAATGACCTGGAGCATCATAAGTTTTACATTCTTCTACCATTCTTTTTTTCATTGTCTTCACTCCTTCTTATTTTTGGGCACAACAAGAACAAGTCCATTGGCTTGCAATGCACAAAATTCATCCTATGTCCTTTTATTGTTATCTGGGAATATTGTGAAATTTTTTTCAGGCTGAGCCACACTGCCCGAAAAACCACTAATTACCTATGGACTAAGTTTATCACGCTTGGCCGGTAAACTGAAATATGGATTACCTATTAGACTTATTCCAAATGATTATAACTGAAAGGTCAAGAGCGGCCAAAAAATGGCAGCCTACTTTTAAAAGTAAGCTGCCTAGAATAATCCTTGCTTATTATACTGGTGTAGGATAACTATGCATATTTAGGATTACTATGACTTGATAAAACCACCATTCTCATAAAAGAATAAATGGATTTCGATTACGCTTCCTGCACTTCAGGTTTGGCGATCCCCTCTTCCACCTTATCTTCCATTTTGAAGATAATGACAGTAGCGATAATATTTATCACCAAAAGGACTGTATAAACCCCTTCAAAGGTTCCGGTAATAGCCAGTACAGCTCCTACCACAACAAAGGCCAAAATCCTGATCAATGAAATAACCGGTGTAACAACCCGATTAGCTGCTGCATAATCCAGACGGCCATATACTTGAGCCACCATAGAAGGTTGCAGGTTACCTATACCACCAATACCAAAGCCAACCATAACAATGGCAACCATGAGCAGTGGCAGTGAGTTGGCACTAATAATCAAAAGGCCAATCGCTACTATATACCAAAGGCTTAGAACGACTGAAGCTTTTTTGGTAGAAAGCTTTTGGTCCAGCCATCCCCAGAAAAAGGATCCAAAAATACCGATAACTGCACAAAGGGAAAGATAAGACAAGGCCCGAGTCTGATCATAACCCAGACTCATGACTCTTGGAACCAACTGACTGACAATCCCTACTGTACAGAGGAAAATCAAACCATAACCAAAGGATATCATCCACATGGTTTTATGTTTAAGAAGTTTTTTCACCGTCCACTGGGACTGATGATTTTCAAAAATCTTCCGTTGCTTTTCTACTTCTTCCTGACTTTGCTTAATACCGTCAGGAGACAAACCGATTTCCTCAGGCGTATTTTTTACCCAGAATATACTGACAAAGCCTAACAAAACAACAAAGACACCCACTGCAGACAAACCATTCTCAACTCCAAGTCCTCCCATAAGGATAGCAAGAAGGGGGACAAAAAAGGCAGTTGCCAAAGGTAATCCTATGGTCGCAACACCAAATGCAATCCCTTTCTTCTGAGGAAACCAGTTGGTAATAATGGTCGTCGGTGCAATAAAACTATATCCGTTAACGGTGAAAAACAGAAGGCAAAGCATAACAATATATAGTGGTATACTGTTTGCACGACTGTAAAGAATCGTAATCAGTCCACTGGAAATAAGGGCACTTGCAGTCATAAACCGAACACCCTTCTTGACCACTACCTGGGCAAAAAATATTGACCCAAGAACGCCAAACAAACCACCAAGTGATGAAAAAGACAGAATAAGATTATAATCCCACTGTCGGCTTTCAGCCAAGGCAGGGACGATAACATTCAAACCATCCACTGTAATACCAGCCCCCAACAAGAACAATAGCGCACTAAATGCAACCAAACTCCACCCATACGTAAATTTCTTTTCCATAATAATACCTTCTCCTTTTTGATATCAATATAACCCAATAGAAAAATAGTATCACAGGGGGAAATAGTCATGAAATACATAAACTCTATAACAGTTATTCCATATAAGCATTAAAGCTTGTCATCATATTAAGCATTTGATACAATGAAGTTTATAGGGCACTTCCTATATGATGGCTATATATCCAAACAGAAATTCATGAGAGGTTACTATGAATAATCCATATATAAATCTGGCACAAATTCACTATTTTATTGCTGTGGCTAAGCACCTAAACTTTACCCGCGCTGCCAAAAGCCTTTACGTCTCCCAACCTTCACTCAGCAAGCAGATTGCTATACTTGAAGAAAAAATGGGGATACAGCTTTTTATCCGAAATAAACGCAAGGTTGAACTGACTGCAGCCGGAAGGGTCCTCTACAAGGAACTGGAAGGAATCGTCCACGAAATTGATCATGCCATCCAAAAGGCAAAAGAAGTTGAACATCAAGAAAACGGCACCCTAACCATAGGCTGCCTTGAAGCGCTTGATACCAGTAATTTTCTTTACGACTCAGCTCATTATTTTAGAAATCTCTACCCCAACATCAATATTATCTTTGAACGTCAACCCTTTAAAGTCCTCCGGGAGAAGCTTCTTGAAGACTCCATGGATATGATCATAACTCTTTCTTATGAAATTGAGGACATGAAACTGGAAAGCAGGACCATCTTTGAAACCGGCAACTGTTTATGGCTGCCTGCCGACCATCCAAAAGCCAACATGGATAATGCGACCTTAGGGGATTTTAAAAACGAAAAATTCGTTCAAATCTCCCGAAACGAAACCCCAAACGGTTTTATGAATATGATTAAGTTATGCCAAAAGCACGGCTTTACTCCCAACATTGTCCGGGAACTCCCCAACGCTGAATCCATGATGATGTGTGTAGAATCGGGACTGGGCATCTCACTGCTAGATATGAGCATTCAGGTAGGTAATATGAAGCATCTGAAGATGATCCCCCTGGCTGATGAAAGGGTCAATATCATCGTTGCCTGGAAGAAAGAGAATAAGAATCCAGCTGTAAAGTTTTTTGCAGATTCTCTATTGAATTAAAAGTCCAAATTTATAAAATTGGACTTTTTAATAAGTATGCAAAAGTTTTCTTCTTATTTATCATATACCCTGGTTGCCTCTTCAAACAAGGCCCGTACATTTCCTGTCGGGACATCGGGCATAATGGCTTCATGGCTGGGTGACACAATCAGTCCAGTCGGGAATATGTCTCTAAGCTCTGCCACCTTGGTCTTTACCATAGCAGGGCTTCCATGAACCAGCAGTTCCTGGGTATCTACACCACCACAAAAACTGACACGGTCTCCGAATCCATCTTTTAGTCCATGAGGCTCCATCCCCTCAGCCAAAGCCTGTATGGGATGAATGATGTCTACCCCTGCCTCAACTAAATCGTCAATGATCTCATAGATTGACCCACAGGAATGATAGATTACTTTCAAACCGTAGGAATGGGCCTGTTCAACCAGCTTCTTGGCGCCGGGTATGACAAACCTGCGAATCATATCAGGTGATAACATAAGTCCCCGTTGGCTTCCCATATCATTACCAATAAGGACAGCATGAAGTCTTCCTTTGGTTGCCTCATAAAAAATCTCATTAGCCTTCAAATAGAAGTCCAGAATCTTTTCATTTACCGCCTCATAGATCTCCGGCTTTAAAATCATATTCATCATGGCTGTTTCCATACCAAAAGCAGCACAGGCATCTTGAAAATGTGCAGACCACATAATGCCTAAAACCACCTTATCTTTAGGGGCCATTGCAACTCTCCGTCTACATTCCTCAATATCGATATATTTAGACGGGTCCGGCCACTGGAATTTATCTATCTCACCAATATCTTGGGCATCCTTAAAGCATCCATCTGATGTCAAGGTCCTCTCTTCAGCATCTAAACTTCCATCCTGGTACCAGTCAAAAGCTGCATGTATGGCACTTGCCGTTTCCGACTCATAGGGAACCTCAACTGCATAAAAATCATCACCGACAGCTACTTTTAAGTCATGATAATTATCGACTCCATACTCTTTATAGAGGGCCTCTTTTGCCTCAGTCCCAGGCATACCCAACCAGGCAGCTGGCCTGTCTACTTCTTTCCTTTCAACGGTTCTTAGGAATCTTTCTAAACTTTTCATATTGCCTCCAATTATTAGGTAGTACTTGTAAATACTGGCTAGTTGATTGCACTTTATTTCATACTACTATATCCATATAGTGGAGACTATAGGGGTCTTAGATATGTATACATAATCTTAGATATTAGAACAAAAGTCTCGTTAAACGACGCTGGATATTTACCAGAATGCAAGCTCACTATCCTGCCACAAAATCAGGTCATTACTCATGTCAAGCAAGCGATCATCTATAGGAAAGCTAAAGCCTTCACAACCCTTTTGACAGTTGCCGTGACCACTGCCTTTTTTCCGGTCACACCCGTAGCCTTTATTAATTTTCTGCCTAAGCTCCTTCGGAAACTCATTAATCACATCAGTATACTTGTCCATCTGTTTGGTTTTTAATATGATTCTATAACCATTATGAAAAGACTTTGATAATCTCCAAAGTGGTTTTCTTTTGTAGGAATAGATAAAATGGGTACAGCAAAACCCTAGGTCAAGTTGGCAGGTCATGCCTGAATCCAGATAGTGCTGATGCAAGTGACTAAGTGTTTCACGAAGCCCTTCCGGCATCGGATTAAGGAAGTCCTTCAGAATAGATGGACTTATATCCTTGGTCTTGCTTAAACTCCTATAGTCACATCTAAGCAAAATATCATCATTTTTACGCGTAGCCAACTGGTCCTGTGCAAGGCCCAGAACTCTCAATCCGACCAACATCTTGGGTTCTTTTGGATATGTAACCACAATGGTGTCTTCATTTGACAGCTCCGGCTTTTTTTCCTCTAAATCTATACCCTCAAAAGAAAAACCACACCCACTTAAAAACTTAAGTGTTTTTCTCATCTGGGGTAATGAAATCTTTGTCCTTGAATTCTTATTTAAGGATCGTTTTAAACTTAGAGAATCCCAACCGACCATCATGATGGAGTCGCCATTTTCAGACAAGATACCTAGTTGACCGATGTTAATCAGGACACTCTTTATATTATTCAAAAAAGGAAACTCAATAGTCAGTGTCGTTTCATCTGAAAACTTCTTCTTACCCTTTATAGGAACATCTCTGAAATCCTTGTTTTCTATAAGGCTATCACAGATTGATATCATCAGATTTCGAACACCATTCACCCCTTGTCTGATCTCATCTCCATCCCTAATTTCTAAAAAGGGCTCATCAACTTCAAAGTCTTCCGGTATCCAAACCGGCAAAAGCTCTTTTAAGTAAGCAGCCATATTTCCCAGTGTTTTTTCCATATCAATTTCCCTCCCTATGCTAATTCAGCTTCCTATATCCCATCCTTTAGTTTAATGGGAAAATATCTCTGCATCTGCTTATAACCAAGGCCTTTCTCAATCTCTTTATATAAGGGATCTCTCCCCTCCTCATAAAGATAGGGCATGTTAAACATAATATCCCGATTCCTATCCCGTTCAAAATTAGTATTCTCAATCCATAACCCAACTTTTTCTTCTACTTTTTTGATGCTTTCATGATCTTCATCAATACTTACAGCCATAGCATAGAGGCCACCCGGAAATTTTAAGGAAGAAAAGGAAGCCGTAACACGATCATCATGGTCTTCTTCAACTGCACATATCCACTCAGCCTTGTCTTCCTTAAACATCAAGAAGTCAAAGCAATCAAAGATAACCCTTTTATATAAGTGACTATGTTGCCAGAGCTGAAACATATATCCATTTTCTTTAAACATATCATCCCATGTTTGAACTCCGCTTGTTATGGCCTTAAAAGACGGGATTCGAACAACCATAATATCCGGGATTTTTTTATCCAGTTTTTCAGTCACCTTAAGCAATCGATTAATGTCCGTAGGCTTGCCTATATAGTCTGAAGTTGACAGTTGGGTTTCAATATCTTTCGCCTTATTATAGAGGAGTTTCACATCGTACTTATCTGAGAAGTTCACTTGCTCTATGTCATGGATAAAGTCGAGTACAATCTCCTTTAGTTCGTGAAGGAGTGCTATTTCATCATCAATGTTCTCCACCTTTTTCTCCAGTACATCCAGGACGATATCAGAACTGGAGGACTTAAAAATCCTCTGAATATCTTTTATACTAATATTAAGCTTACGCAATATCAGGATCTGTTCCAGTCTTCTGACAGCTTTTTCATCATACATCCTATAGGCATAATCATCACTTCGAATACTGGTGATTAGCCCCATATCTTCATAATAACGCAGGGTACGTGCCGTGACACTGTACCTGCTTGACATGTCCTTAATTTTTATTAGATTCCCCATGTGCTTGACCCCTTTCATTTAATCCTACCTATAGTATAAAGGCTTCCCTAAGGTAAGAGTCAAGGGAAAATAAAATTTATCTTTCTAAATTCTACCCTTCTGCTAAAACATCAGAAATTATGCCAAACAAAGAACAAGCACCTTCATGGAAGGTGCTTGTAAAATTTACACTAACTATTTGGATTCACTAAAACTTTTATGGATTCATTCCCCATTTGCATAGCAATAGCTTCGCCTACTTCATCTATGCCATATCTATGGGTTATAAGTTCATTGATATGGAGGCGGCCAGAGTTTAGTAGTTCAACGGCTCTTAACTGGGTATCTGGGTTTACAAATGACCCGTAAATTTTCAATTCTTTCTTAAAAATATCAAATAATGGCACATTGACTTTGGCATCCACATGAGGAACACCGAAAAGAAGAATTCTACTGCCTTTATCAGCAATCCCTATTGCCTGCTTAACAGCTACTTCTTTACCGACACATTCAATGATTACGTCAATACTTCGTCCAGAAACAATTTGATTGATTTGAGTCTTGAGATCCGAAGCCCTTGGATCCAAGGCAAAGTCAGCGCCTACTTTCAATCCAATTTTTCGCCTTAGTTCAACAGGTTCACTTAAGATTACCCTTGATGCTCCCGCCAATTTCGCCAATTGAACCATCAATAGACCTATTGCCCCTCCACCTATCACAACAACCTGATCACCAAGTGAGACATTGACGATATCAAGTCCATGAATACAACATGCCAAAGGTTCTGCAAAGGCAGCTTTTTCGAAGCTTAGGTGGTCAGCAATTTTGATCACTTGCGATGCCGGTACTCGACATAGCTGCTCAAACCCGCCGTCCCTGGTAACTCCAATGGCTTTCATGTGATTACATAATTGTTTTCTTCCTGTTCTACAATATTCGCACTCACCACAATAGATATTGGGGTCGATGGTCACTTTATCACCTATAGTACAATTTGTAACCCCGCTGCCTACATCAACAACCAGTCCAGAAAACTCATGACCAAGAACTATCGGGTAAGTCACATCAGCTGACCCTTCCTCACCATGATAAATATGTACATCTGTACCACAAACACCACAAGACATAACCTTTACAAGCACATCCTTCTTACCGAGTTCCGAAATATTCTTTTCAATGGTTTCGATTGATTTAACACCTTTTAAAACTGCAGCTTTCATTATTCTACTTGCAATATGGCGTTGTCTTTAAAAAAATGCCAATTACATTTCCCTTTCCTATTCTATGTTTGTTCTAACGATGTATAGTGACGGCTTCTCTCTCAATGCTAAGCCCTTCTTTATACCGCTGGTGAAAAACTTCGTAGCCTTCCACTTCTTCTGGTAGAGGATCAACCACATAACCTCCCTGGCCTGTAAAGACCTTTTGCTTAAGGAAGTCATCCAAGCTTTCTCCTTCCTTGGCATTGATCAGGTAGGAAGCAAGGATAGCAATACCCCAGGCTCCCCCTTCACCGGCAGTTTCCATAACCTCAACGGGTGTTCCGGAAGCGGCAGCCATGCAGCGCTGACCTACATCCTTGGTCTTAAAGAGTCCTCCATGTCCAAGAATCTTATCCACCTTAACCCCCTCTTCTTTTAGCAGGATATCAAGGCCGATTTTCATGGCACCAAGGGCTGTATAGAGATGGACTCTCATAAAATTAGCCAGATTAAACTGATTTTCTGAAGACCTTACAAACATTGGACGGCCTTCCTCAAAATGGGTTACATGTTCACCCGACAAATAACCGTAAGCCAAAAGACCTCCGCAGTTAGGGTCTGCTTCTAGGGCTTTTGTGTAGAGGGTTTCATAAATCTTGTTCTTATCCACTTGCATTCCCATGGCTTCGTAACTTTCTTCAAAGAGAGATATCCATGAATCAAGGTCTGATGTACAGTTATTGGAATGGGCCATAGCAACCAACTTACCATGGGGTGTTGTGACCAGATCAATCTCTGAATACACTTTTGACAGTTCTTTCTCAAGAACAATCATGGCAAAAACCGATGTACCTGCCGAAACATTCCCGGTACGGACAGACACTGTATCTGTCGCTACCATGCCTGTTCCGGCATCACCTTCAGGCGGGCACAGGGGAACACCTGCCTTTAACTTGCCTGTCGGATCAAGAAGGGAAGCTCCTTTTCTGGTTAAAACACCTGCACCTTGACCGGCTGTAAGAACTTTAGGAAAAATTTCCTCTAACTTCCAGCCGTATCCCTTATCGGCAATTAGTTCATTGAACTGGTCTATCATACGCGAGTTATAAGTACCTGTTTCAATATCCATAGGGAACATACCTGATGCTTCACCGATTCCCATAACCTTTTCACCCGTCAGTTGCCAATGAACATAACCGGCAATTGTAGAAACATAGGCTATTTCCTTAACGTGGCTTTCACCGTTTAAGATAGCCTGGTAAAGGTGGGCAATACTAAAGCGTTGTGGTACCGGATAGTCGAATAGGCTTTGAAGAGCTTCAGATGCCTGACTTTGAAGGTTGTTTCTCCAGGTCCTGAAGGGTACCAGTAATCGGTCTTCCTTATCTGTTGCCACATAACCGTGCATCATGCCACTAAAGCCGATAGCACCGATTTTTTCCAGTTCTATATCATATTTATCTTTTACATCAGCTGCCATTTTAGCATAGGCATCCTGGATTCCTGCCCATACATTGTCTAGGTCATAGGTCCAAATACCATCGATGAGTTGGTTAGTCCAGTCGTGTGCGCCTAATGCAATAGGCTGGTTCTCATCATCAATGAGAACGGCTTTGATTCTCGTTGAACCGAGTTCGATACCAAGAGCAGTAATTCCGGCCTCGATAGCTTTTCGGTTTTTTTCAATATTATTCATCATCATTTAGAACTCCACTTTCACTATAGGGTGTTAAGGAATTCATCGACAAAATGCAAGGCTGTTCCTGTTGCAACTGAAGATTTTTTCAGCTTACCGGGTTTTATGTAGTCCTTACCTTTTTCACCAAAAGGACTTTGGGGATCCACCATATCGTAAAGAGTGTCCATATGGTCCTCCATATAGACACCAACAAAACCACCCAGTATTATTTTGCATCCATACATCATTCGTGCAGCAATAATTCCTTTTGCCAGGTCTCCAAGATACTTGTTAAAAACCTCTGTAAGATTCTTGTCACCTGCTTTTAAGTCTTCAAAAAACAGGTTAAGGTCACCATCTCTTTGTTCAGACAATATGCGTGCATTACAGTATGCCTCCAGGCATCCACTTTGACCGCAATAGCACTTCCGGCCATTTGGCTCAATTTTTAAATGACCGATCTCCCCGCTATAAAGTCCTTCACCTAAATATATATTGTCACTGACGATAACCAGTCCACCTACAGTATCACAGAGGCTAAAGTAAAAAAGATTGGAATCATCTGAAGCGATCCAGCTTTCTGCATAGCCGGCAGCATAGGAGTCATGAAGAAGTTTGGCTTTGTAGGGTATATACTTGGCCACATCAGCAAGTGTCATTCCTGTATTATCAATAACCCTGCCATCGACAACTCTATCCTCCTCATGACTCACCAAACCCGGCATACCGATACCGACTCCGATGATTTTATCTCGGTCCTGACCTGCACTGTCAATTAATTCCTCAACGGTTTGTCCAAGAAGCTGAAAGTAAGCATCACTGCGTTCATAAGGTGTTTTTTTATGAATTTCATGAAGGACATTACCCTTAAGGTCAATCATAGTACAGATGATATGACGTTTTGCAACATCAAGACCAATAGCCACTTTTATATCAGCGACGTAAGTATGTGCGATGGGATTTCGCCCTCCGGACTTGGTCTCAATCTTCTTCTCTGAAGCGATTAGTCCATGACCTGCAAGATAGTCCAGATTCTGAGTTACTGTTGGCAAGCTGAGCTTTAATTCATATGCAATTTCCTTTGTTGTTGCCTGGCCTTTTTCCCTGATATAAAAATATATTCTGTTTCGATTGCTTTGTTTAATATCCTTCGTATTCATATGTTACCGACACCTACTTTTCCTTCCTGTATTTGCATCATTAAAACTAATTATAAAAGGAAAATCTACAAGATTCAAACCTTTATGGAAGGAGTTTTTAGAAACAGCTAAAAGCACCATCAATAATGAAGTCTGAACCTGTGGTAAAGTCGCTGGTATCTCCGGCAAGATAAACTGCAATAGCCTGTAATTCATCCGGTCTTCCCATACGTCCTATTGGTGACAAATCATTCCACTGTTTGATCAGCGGTTGTAAAGTAGGTGAGTTTAAGGTTAATTCTGTTCCGATATATCCAGGACTGATGGAGTTAACCCGAACCCCTCTGGTAGCGAATTCAACGGCCATAGATTTTGTCAATTGGATAACACCGGCTTTAGATGCATTATATGAACACTGTGGTTGTGGTACGTTAACGATGTGTCCTGACATGGAAGCTGTATTGACAATAGAACCCTTGCCTTGCTTAAGCATTACCTTGGCAGCAGCCTGAGATGTTAAGAAAACACCTGTCAGGTTAATATCCATCACTTTTTTGAACTGGTCCACAGTCATTTCTTCCGCTGGTATATTCATACAGATACCGGCGTTACAAAAGGCTGCATCCAAAGTTTCAAACTTATCAAGTATGACTGCAATCATATTGTCTACGTCTTCTTGTTTCGTTACGTCTGCCTTGATAGCAATAGCTGTCACATCAGTGGTCTCATTAATCTCTGCAGCGGTCTTTGTCGCCTCTTCAATATCAAGATCAACAATAGCCACATTGCTTCCGGCTTCAGCCAAAGCTTCAGCTATTGCCTTACCGATTCCTCTGGCACCACCTGTAACAAAACTTGTTTTTCCATCTAGTCTCATTCTTTCCATAATTCCCATAATTTCTTCTCCTTTTAGTTATGAGCTTATTTTTAAAAATAGTTTTATAAAATAGCTTTATAAATCTCATTTATCAATATAAACCTATCGTCCATAGGTGTCAACTAAAAGGAGACCTATGAAGGTCAAGTCCAAAAGAAAACAAGATAAAGAAAAAAAAAGTGCGATATGCAGATAAAAACCTCAGCACCAGGTGCTGAGGTCTTCGAGGAGATCTGTATATTAATGATGATGAAACCGTAAAATAAAACTACTCATACTAAACCGCACTGGCTAGTCGAGGTTTAATATAGTCGATAACTTCCAACAAACTACTTGCCACAAAGTCTGCCTTATCCAAAATAAACTGGGAAGGCTCTTTCATATCCGGTACATTAATACAGGGAATTCCTGCAGAATGTGCAGCGAGGATACCATTTTCAGAATCCTCAATAACAAGAGCTTCATGAGGCAGAACACCCAGAAGGTTCAAGGCATTCTGAAAGATATCTGGATGGGGCTTGCTTCTGGATACCTCATTACCGCAAACAATAATATCCATTTTTTCGATAACATCGGATTTTTCGATAATGGTAAAGACCCTGGAACGGTCGCTGGATGTTGCCAGACCTGTCTTGATTTTTTTCTTGGCTAAAAAACGGGTCAACTCTTTAGCCCCTTTTTTGAGGGGAACGCCTTCTTCAATAAAATGGTTATTCACTTTATGATGAACCCTATCCATAATGACCTGGCTTAGGGTCTCACTACCGGTAAGGTCTGTAAAACGAGCCAGGACATGGGCTTTATTGGTTCCCAACAACTTCTCATAGAAGGCCTTGGTCAAGTCATGGCCGTAGGCAGAAAATTCTTCCTGATAGTATTTAAAAGTGATGACTTCGCTATCAATAAGCAAGCCATCCATATCAAAGATAACCGCTTTAAGCATGGCTCTCCTCCATTCGTCCCTGTCTTCTGTATTCCTTAGGTGTCATAGCCACTAATTTCTTGAATTGGCCGGAAAAATATTTATAATCACTGTAACCGATTCGGTCACAGATCTCGTAAATCTTATCATCTGTTTCAACCAAAAGCCGCTTGGCCTCATTCATTCGCAGTTCCTGTATATATGCAACATAAGTCATTCCCGTCACCTTCTTAAAAAGGACGCTAAAATAGCTTTCAGACAGGTAAACATGCTCACTGATTTGCTTAAGGTTGATTTTTTCACTTAGATGATTTTTCATAAAGTCTTTTGCCCGCTCAATGACCTTCTGCTGTTCATCCACATCCCCTTTTTCCAGGTCACCTTCAATGGTTCTGGCTAGAGAAATCATGGAGGTAATCACATAGTCTTTCAGCTCGTCAATGGTCATTACATCCTTGACAATTTCCATATAACCACTGGCCAAAAGGCGATCAACACAGTCCTCTACCTGAAGGGTTGCCTTAACCCTGAGAACTAGGGCTGAACAGTAATTCTTGGCAACTTCCGGCATAATCTTGGTTTGTATAAAGCGCTCAAACATCTTGGTCAGATGCTGTTTGGTTTCCGTAATCCTGCCATTGCAAATAGAGATTGCAGCAAGTTTTACCTCTTCAGGATAAAACTGGATAAACTTAAGTTCAAAATTAGACTCGTCTGCATCCTTGTATAAATGAATATTCGAAGCATCCTTGTAAAAATCCCTGCGAATGGAAGTCAGTGCCTGTTTATAAGACTTGTCAAAGAAATCAATGGTTGGATAACTGAGACCAATACCTATCCGGTAAGGTACTTCTGACTTTCTAAACAGGTAATTCTGGATGCTTTCAGCCACTCCTGTCAGCCACCGAATAACCTTATCATCACTCTGAACATCATCGTCAAAGCAGATCAGGAAATTAATCGTGTCGTAGGACTCTACATAATAGTATATTTTGTTTTCTCCACCAAGAACCTCTTCAATCACGTTCATATAAGAGAACTTGAGAAGACGCTGGTCAGTCAACCATGAGTCTTCAAGCTCCATAGCCGCTTTTTTCTTATCGAACTTAACAGTAGCCGCACAAAATCTGTCTCCAGTAAAATCAAACTCCAGGGTTTTGGCAGTTTCTTCAAACTCATGAACTCTCTTACCCTGTAAAAGGTTCTCTAGGAATTTCTGACGGTGAAGCTCGTAACCCTCGTTCATAAACTTCTTTCGATAATAGGCAGCTTCCTTCTCTTCTTTCTTCTTATCCATTTCAAGTTTCAGTGCCTTAAACACCTCTAGGAGCTTCTTCTTGTTGGTAGGCTTTAGGATATAGTCAAAAGCCCTAAAAGATATGGCTTGTCTGGCATACTCAAAATCAGAGAAACCACTAAGAATAACAATTTCCAGAGAGGGGTATATTTTTCTGGCTTCTTTAGATAAATCAATACCTCCCATAACCGGCATTTTTATATCTGTTAACATGACGTCAGGCATGAGGGTTTCCATTTTTTCCAAGGCCTCTTTACCATTTCTGGCCTCGCCAACCACCTGGAATCCCATACTTTCCCAGTCGATGCTTCCTACGATTCCTCGGCGGATCATATCTTCATCTTCAACAACCATTAAACTGTACATAGGTTACTCCTTTTCGGTATGATGATAGTCACTGATGTACCCTGATTGATTTCTGATTCAATCCCTACACCATAAGCATCACCATAATGTATTTTGATCCGTTGGTTAACATTCCGCATACCAATGCTGTCTCCAACGTCTAAACTGGCACTGTTCATCTTCAATAACATCCGCTCACAGGCTTCCTGAGACATGCCCTTTCCATTGTCTTCAATCCTGAAAACGATGGTCTCTTCCAATTGCCTGCCCCAAACCCGAATGATACCGCCTTCTCTGATTTCTTCAAATCCGTGAACAATAGAATTTTCAATAATAGGCTGTAAAATAAGCTTTACCGTCTTATAGAAAAGTATATCCTCCTCCACATCCCAAACCACCTCAAAAAGGTCTTTGTGCATGATTTTCTGCAGAGACAGATAGGATTTTACGTTTTCTATTTCAAGGGCAATACTGACGTAAGCTCCTTTTTCCGAAACACTGGTCTTAAAAAAGGCACCCAGGGTGGAGATCATCTCACCGATTTCGTCATACCCTTTCATTTGAGACATCCAAAAGAGATTGTCCAGAATATTATAGAAAAAGTGGGGATTTATCCTCTGTTGAAGGGATATAAGCTCCAGCTCCTTAATTCTGGTTCGAATTCTCGTATCATGAATCCTTGTTGCATAGGTCTCTTTCAGAAGAGAATCCAAACGAATGAGCATGGAGGAAAACTCTGCATTCAAAATAACATGTTCATCATTATAATCCTCGTATATTTCCTGATGAGGCATCAACTCTTCTCCGTGACCGGCCCGTTTAATACGTTCCAACAACCGTTCAAGGGGTAGTCGTAGACTCTCATAATTCATCAATATAATAATACCTGCCAACATAAAGGACAAGACAATCAGCGCAATGGTGGATACCATACCAGTTAATGGCAGACGGTGGCTTTCGAAGGTCGATACAACGTAAAGGTTAGTCCCTCTCACTGAGTGTGTAATATCATAGGTGTCCTTATCCCGCAAGGTCCTGTCACTTAAGGTAAAATGCTCACTTACTTTTTCAGAAAAATCCCTGGTGTTGGCAATGATAAAGCCATCTCCATTGACCAAACGGATATCCTGGTCGTCCTTTCCCTTAGCCAAATCCAAGACCCCATTTAGGTTTTGTATATCAATAAGGACAATAAAAGTTACCATCTGCTTGTCAATGTAATCGACTTCAACATCCTGTATCTTTCCAAGGTAGGATATACCGTCTTTTTCTATCATATACCATTCATTCTGTTGCTTCTTAAGAGAGTCAAGGTCTGTTATCTTGTAGGGAGTCCGGTTAAAGGAAAAGGTAGTTCCATCATTAAGAAAGACTCCTGAAAAGGAAATTTCAGCCTGGGTTGACACAATATTTCCAATAGCCAGATTCAGCCGCCTTGTCAAATAATCAACAGGATAATCCGGGTTATTTTCATAGAGGTAAAGGTCTGCTAAAATATCGTTATTTTCAGTCAGGTAATCGAAATTCGCCTCCAATTGTTCAAAGAGATCATTGACCCTTACTGAAGACTCATAAGCAAAATTATGGTTGTTCTGACGTAAATTATGCACATAGTTAATGTTCTCGACAATGTATGAGGTCAGGATCATCAGAGTTACTGGAATAACCGATAGAAGAACCCAGACATAAAACATACGGTTTCTTAGAGAAATTCGTCGAAGAAGTACCACCAGTTTATCCATAGCTAACCTCCTCTCCTTCATCGGACAGGTTAGGCATGGTAATCATGATTCGATGATTATCCTTATAAGGGTCAACGCCAAACTCATTACCATAGTAGAGTTTAATACGTTCATCAACACTGTTAATCCCTTTCATGGATTCAACCATGTCATCGCAGTAGCTAAAGAAATGGGCGACCCCCTGACCACCAACTGCCGCAACAATGGTATCCTGGTCAAGAATAATGCTAATCTCAAGTTCAACAGTTCCCATGACCTCGTCTAAATTAGCCGCTATGACATCCTCAATTATAGGATGAATGGCCAATTTAGCAATTTTACAAGATAATAGTCTATCCAATACATTCCAGGTCACCTGTACCCTGTCACCAAAACGGATATTTTGGAGGAAAATATAGTTCTTAATGGAGTCGATTTCATCGGACAAGGTTACATACTCCAGTCCGTTGTCAATGATAGCCCGTAAGTAGGAGCCAACAGCATTAATGATAGCACTGATTTCCTCATCGCCTTCCATCTGGCAGGACCAGTAAATAGATTCAAGGGTATTGTAAAGAAAGTGAGGATTGATCTGCTGCTGTAGGGCTGAAAGTTCAGCTTCCTTCTGGCGTTCATTGAGCTCCATATGTTCAAGTCGAAGCTGGTAGCCCCTGCTGATAGCATCGACCACCTTTCCACTCATCTTGTTGAAACCTTCAATGACCTCATGATACTCATCGTTACCAAGGTCATCAACATGTTTTTCAATGGTATCCTGATTCATTTCTGCAACCAGGCTATAAATAGGGTTGGTAATACTTTTTGTCAATGCATTGGCAATCATATATGAAAGACCTGCAAATATTAAGGCGATAAAAAGAGCAATAAACAGCTGAATAAATGCAAATCTATATAGTCGTTGTAAGGGGATACGGTTAATGATTTTTAGGTCTGTGTTGGGTATAGTTGTCGATACAGAAACAGCACTGTCCAAGTCCTGATAGTATAAACTTCCGATTGCATCTTCATTGGAAGCACTGACAACAATATCCAGGTTATTCACAATCAATATTTCATTACGTAGGTCTGTTACGTTATTAAGACAAGCCTCATTTAAATAGGATAAATCCACAGCCGCAACAATATTGCTGATACATACATCCTCTTCTATAAAAATCCCCTTTGACATAATCAGATATGACTTCCTGTCACTGAGAACTTCTTTTTTCCCGATTTGGATGGATATATCCCTGGTATCTGTATGGAGTAGCCGGCTGGTTGTAAAATCCCCATTGGAAATTGGGGCCTGGTAATAGAAATAGGACCTGTCCAAGGTCACAATTTCTCCTGCTTTTATGGCAGAGTTTATACCAAAGGTATTGGAAAGGGTCATACGAATCTGATTTTCAATGACCCTTTTATCATCCCATGGAGCGGTTTCATATTTTTTCAGACCTTCAATGACATTAGCATTACCTGCCACCTGATTAAGAAGGTCAATGTTGTAAAGTATATAATAGGTAATATTATCAACGATCTGTTCTGAAGACTCTTCCAAATAAACCTGAGTCGCTTGTCGATTACGCAAAAAAGAATGGGTCGCATTATAACCACCAATCAATAGAATGGGCAAAACAAAACCAAAGATAAAGGATGTAGTCAGTCGCCGCTTAATATTAAGTTTAAAGAGCTCATGAAGAACTTTGTCTTTCACTGTTGCCAACCATGTAGTCATAGGTCATCTTCCCTGCTATCTGTTGTACTGGAACCCCCAAAGTTCTTTTGCTTTGTAGGCCCAATGGGCTTTGTCCTCACAATTCTCTTCATCAATGAGATAGGGAGGAATGGTTGCTGTTACATGATCCCCAACCACTTCAACATAATAAGATTTCCAATAGGTCGTATTAGAAAAATACTCTCCTTCAACGATTGTCTTGTCTTTAAATATATAATCGTTTAAGAGATTAACCATAATAAATCCATAGGATATGACATCCTGGACGACAATTGCATCTGCATAACCTTCTTTTACTAAATCAACAAAATAAGGCTCACCATCGATGGTTACAATAATAATGTGGCCTTCCTGATCTTTTCTATACCAATTCCCTGTCTCTTTTAAGGCTTCAACCATACCGACAGCAATGAACTCACTGGGTACATGAATAGCATCAATGTGCTGGCCTGAAACCAATGTTTCCTTAACCTGGTCCTTAAGGGTCTCTGTAGTTCCCCCTGTTGGAAGAGCCAAATACTCAATGTCAGGATACTGGAGGATAACCGATTCAAAGCCTTCCTTACGAAGGCTCCAGGCATTACTGACCAGGTCACCATAACCATTGAAAACCACACCTTTAGGCTTACCGAATTTTTCGGTCAGCTCTTCTACAATTTTTTCTCCAGCCATGACTCCGGCTCTGTAGTTGTCATATTTGACTTCTACATCCACCAGATTACCGGATACCGTATTGTCAATTGTACACATGGGGATGCTTTCGGAGGAACCTCTTTCGATGAGTTCTTCCATTATAAAACTGTCAATAGGATTCATAATAATCGCATCCGGCGACTGTCTGATAAAATTCATGATCTGCTGATTCTGTCTTGTTGAATCATGATCAGCAATTGAGCTTAGGTATGTCCAACCCTTAACCTCAACCGCCTTTTTCATGGCTTCGTTCATAATCATATAAGCATAGGAATTTACACTTCTGTGGGCAAACACGACGACAGGTGGATCAGTACTCTCTTCTTCCTGGATTATTGGGCTTTCTTCTTGGGGATTTGAGCAAGCAACCGTTAAAACCAGCAATCCGATTAATACTATCGTTAACAATTTCTGTAACATACAATCACCTTTCATAGGAAACATGGAAATACTACGCTTATTATAACACAGGAACTTGAACTTGGCCCAAATCAGTGTGGTTTTCAAAAGTCAGGTATCAAATTATAGATCAATGATCACTTTCATTGTTCTCTCGTGATTTTCTTCAATGTAGTCATAAGCCTTCAGATAGTCTTCAAAGGCAAAATGCTTACTTATCAGTGGCTTAAGGTCCACCAAGCCCTTGCTGACCATCTCAATGGCATCTACATAGTCTTCATGGCGATACATCATGGATGTCCTTAAGGTCAGCTCCGAATCATTAAGCTTTGCTAAATCAATAGAGGCCATATCTGCAAATACAGCGACCAATAAAATATCACTGCCTTTTCTGGCATTGGCTATAGCCTGATTCATGGTTATATTGTTACCGGCACAGTCATAGATCACATCTGCCTTATCTTTTCCAAAGGCCTTAACCAGGCAATGGCCAAAGTCCAGGACTTTGGTATTATAGACTTCATCAGCTCCACAGGTCCTAGCCAGTTCCAGACGGTAATCCGATACATCTGTCATAATGACCTTGTCTGCTCCAAAAGCCTTTAAGGCCTGCATCAAAAGTATACCAATAGGTCCTGCTCCAATCACCGCAACTTTTTTGCCATTGACATCTCCATACTGGCTGCAGGCATGTACACCGACAGCCAAAGGCTCAATCATGGCACCTTCTTCATAGGACATGGTATCTGGAAGGGGCGTTACATGTTTGGCATCAACCACAAAATAATCAGAGGCTGAGCCCAGTGTCTGAAATCCCATGACTTTTAAATCCTCACAAAGATTATACTTGCCATGTCTGCATGGATGACACTGACCGCAGGTCACCTGTGGCTCGATCGTCACTTTTTGTCCCACTTCAAGACCTTGTGTATTTGGTCCAAGTTCTTCAATCCGGCCGGAAACCTCATGACCTTGGGTCAAGGGATAAGAAACATAGGGGTGTTTACCATGAAAAACATGGATATCACTGCCACATACTCCGATACGTTTCATCTTTACCAGAACCTGTCCAGAGCCTGGACTTGGTATATCAACCTCATCAAATCGAATCTTACCAGGGCCTGTCATGACCTGAAGTTTCATCGTCCCTTCCATAACCATTCTCCTTTTCTTTAACATCATTTTAATTCGTTAGCTTTTATATATCTGAAAATTCCTTTAATCTGCTTCTATCCAAACTTATATCATATGATACTTTCTCAAACCATCTGTTACCAAATGCTTCCTAACATCAAAGCATTTGATATCAAGACATTAATTAGGCAACTACCCTCTTTTTCTGCAGGGCATCAAAACCAACAGCAAGAGCGAGTACAACTCCTTTGACAATCATCTGCATATAAGTAGATACATTTAGAAGTACCATACCGTTGGTCAGGATACCGATAATCAGAACACCTGCAACAACGTTTGACATTTTACCATAACCACCGCTGACAGATACACCACCTAGAACAACACAGGTGATTACATCAAACTCATATCCAATACCGGCTGTAGGCTGGGCTGAATTGGTTCTTGAAAGCATAACGATACCGGCCAGTCCTGCAAAAAGACCGGAAAGAGCATATACCAGATACTTGATACCATGTACTCTTATACCTGATAATTTTGACGCCTCCTCATTACCTCCTACTGCATAGAAGTAACGACCGAAGTAAGTCTTATTAAGGATGAAAGAACCAATGGCAAAACAAGCAATCATTATAATTACCGGGACAGGAATCGGTCCAAGGTAGCCTTGACCGATAATTTTGAATCGTTCATCGAATCCATAAATAGGTGTACCACCACAAATCAGATAAGATGCTCCTGCAAAAACTGTTTGGCTGGCGAAAGTTGCTATAATCGCAGGAATTCCGATAGTGGATATAAGGAAGCCGTTAAGGATTCCAACACCTACTGCTACCAAAAGGGCTAGGACAACAGCCATAAACATGGAATAGTTTTGATTAACCATCAAATAGGCTGCAACCACATTAACCAAGGTAATAATAGATCCAATGGACAGATCAATACCGGCTATAAGAATAACAAAGGTCATCCCTATAGATGCAATACCAAGCATCGATACCTGTCTGGCAATTGTAAACAAGTTATTGGATGATACAAATCGGTTGTTGGCAAAGGCAAAACCTATAAACAAAAGGGCAAACACCACCCAGATAGCCTTATCCTTCAACATATTGAGGGCAGTTTTTACATGTTTTGAATCCGCGAAGCCACCACCTAGCTTCTGAACCATTTCTCCTGAATTTTTCATCATAATCCTCCTATACGGCCGATGCCAATCTCATAATACTGTTCTGATCGAACTCTTCTTTTTTCAACTCACCTGTAATATGTCCCTCTGCAAGAACAATGATTCTATCAGACATTCCCATCAGTTCTTCCATTTCAGAAGAGATGAGGAGGATGGTTTTCCCTTGCTTCAGCAGTTCGTTCATTAATTTATATATTTCAAATTTTGCACCAACGTCAATACCTCTAGTCGGCTCATCAAAAATAATAAGCTCTGAATTGGCGGCAAGCCACTTACCGATAATCACCTTTTGCTGGTTACCACCACTAAGGTTTTTGACGTTCTGCTCCAATGTCGGTGTCTTGATTAACAGTTCTTTCTCATACTTCTTTGCTGTGCTTTTTTCTTTACCTGAATGAATAACTGACGACCATGAAATACGCTTGTAAATAGGCATATTGATATTGTTCTTTATGGAAACCTCAAGAAGGGCTCCATGCCTTTTTCTATCTTCCGGAACAAGTGCTATTCCTCGATCGATTGCCTCTCTTGGACTTTTAGGATTGATTTCCTGTCCATTCAAGATAATCTGTCCACTGGTCTTTTTAGCATAACCGAATATCATCTCTGCAAGTTCTGTCCGTCCGGCACCTACTAATCCGCCTAGGCCAAGAACCTCTCCTCTGTGCAGTTTAAGATTGATATTCTCATTACCGTTTCCGGTCACATCTTTTAACTCTAAAAGTACTTCCTCTTGAATACAATCTTCCCTTGGTGGATAGGATTCAGTCAAATCACGACCTACCATGAGCTGGATCAGTTCATCCACATGAGAATCTTTTGTAATCAGTGTTTTAATATACTGCCCGTCCCGAAGAACCACAATTCGGTCTGACAGTCTGTAAATCTCTTCCAGCCTGTGAGAAATATAAATAATGGAAACACCCCGTTCCCGTAAAACCTCACAGACCTTAAACATACTTTCAACCTCAGCAGAAGTTAGGGGAGCCGACGGCTCATCCATGATTAAAACTTTGGCATCCTGTCTGATGGCCTTGGCGATTTCAATCATTTGCTGGTAACCTACCGTCAAATCTCCAACCAAAGCCTTTGGATCAATTTTAATGTTCAGCTGTTCAAAGGCTTTAACCGCTTCACGCTCCATGGCCTTTTTGTCTACCATAATTCCTTTTCTGATAGGTTGTCCCAGAAAAAGGTTTTCAGCTGCTGACAGTTCCTTAACATTGTTAAACTCCTGATAGATAATAGCGATACCATTTTCTGCAGCCAGCTGTGGCGACATATGAGTAAACTCCTTGCCATTAACGACAATCTTACCCTCAGTAGGTATAACCGCTCCCGAGCAAGTCTTTATTAATGTGGATTTACCGGCACCGTTCTCTCCGATCAGGGCCAAAATCTCACCTTCCCGAACTTCAAGGGACACATCATTAAGTGCTAAGACACCGGGATATTTTTTTGTTATATGCTGTAATTCAAGTACATGTTTTTCTTTTATCATCTTCCACACCATTCCTACGATTAGATGGAGCTGCCACTTAGGCAGCTCCATAAGTCATTATGACAAGTTATTATTTGTAATCTGCTAAGAATTCTTCTGCATTGGCTTGATCAATAACAGTAAGAGGTCTTACAAGGTTTTGCTCTGCAAATTCTTCACCATTAAGGAGTCTTTCATAAAGATCAACAACAGCTGCTGCAGTCTTTTTGTTAGAACCTTCAAAACCAACTGAAGCCCGAGTAGCCTCACCATCAACGATGGCTTGTAATTGTTGCTCCGTTGCATCGGCTGAGAAAATACCCATATCTGCCGGAATATCTCCACCTGTTTGAGTCATAAATGCTTCGTTGGCTCCAATATCACCACCTGCACCGATTGAACATACAATCTTGGTTTCAGGATTTGCCTGAAGGATTGTCTCCATGTTTGCAAGAGCTGTTTGCGCATCAAGAGCTGGCTGTTGAGCCACCACTTTATACTTACCGTTGGCAATTTCTTCCAAAGCGTTAAGGATACCGGTTTCTCTTTCAAGAAGAATTGGTGTTTGTGGATAGTTCATGATTGCTACTTCAGCCATTTTATCTTCTGAATAATTCTCATTGATGAATTCAGCTGCCGCAGAACCGATTGCGTATCCAAGTTTAGTGTTATCAAGAATCCAGTTAAGGTCTGTATTGGTCATTGCATCATCCCATGACATAACCTTAATACCTGCATCTCTTGCTTGTTTCAAGTAGTCTTCAATTGCATTTGGATCTGATGGATGAACCATAATCAAATCCACTTCGTTAATGATAAAGTTTTCGATTTGTTGGATTTGAGTTGCTGAGTTATCCTTACAGCCAAGAATCGTGTACTCCCAGCCTTTTGACTTCAACAGATTCTCAACCTCACCAAAAACTCCGGCCCAGTAACTGTTTTCAAGTGACTGAATAGTAATCCCCACTTTAAATGGTTCATCCTCTTTCACTGCAGCGTCACTTGTTTCTGTCTTGTTCTCTGTTGTAGTCTCTTTTGTCTCACTCTTACTGGATCCTGCTGATGGCTGCTCAGTTGAACATCCTGCCATCATTGACATAACTAAAACTACCCCTAATACTAGTGCTAAAACCTTTCTTTTCATTGTTTCCTCCTTTAATGAACTTTACTATGTTAAACAGCTTTGCTGTCTAATCACCCCGTTTCGTTCTAACAACTATATTACAGGATGAAAGAAGGGAATAATATACGGGTAAGATTTTTTTTATACCATTTATTTGTTATCATATGAAATAAATCAAAAAAATACTAGTTTTTCATCAGTTTGTTAGATTTAATCACGAGCCTTCCAATTGATTATGGAAACTTATTTTGAATCCAATGTCAATTATTGAATTTTGCACCTATAAAAAAGCACCTTCTTCCGAAGGTGCTTTCTAACGTTCCTGGCGGGAGTCGAACCCACTGTCTCGGTCTGACCCTTAGGAGTTCTAGGGGGTGAGTTTTTCTAGTTATGGTAGAAGAAATGCTGATATCTTCAGACTATATACAGACTTTCTGAACAGAATTATGTCCACGATCACGTACGCTCTCATATTGAATATCAGGCAATTCTACGTTCAGGCAGTTCATGATATTCATAAAATCATGAATGACTTTATTTGGCGTCTCTTTATTATAAGAATACTTGTTTTTTGCATAAACAATACTCTTCTCTATTTCTTTTCCAATTATAACCTCAGCTATATCAAAAAAAGAGCGGTTCTCACAAAGTGACATATAATTGAAGTATTCTTGATACAAGTTATAACTTCTATATCTTATATTGGAATTTTCTGGAACTATATCAAAAGCCAGACGTCCATATAAAACATAGGCATTCTCTCTAAACCAGTTGGTATAATACTTTTTGTTTGTCTCATTTACTTCTAACATATCTTTTAATTCTATACCGACTGCCTCGCCGAAATAGTTAATTGAATTCAGCAATTGTCGTTTAACAATAGTATTTATTTCATCATAGAAGCTATCGCTTCCAAATTCTCTCCAATATGATGCTGCTAATTGGATTACCAAACATTCTTCTTCAAAACGATAAGATAAAACATCCTGTGTCTGATGACTATTCTCTCTAAATAACACATGCCCTAATTCGTGTATAATATTGTAACAGCACACATATTTATAATAGTCTGATTCACTTATACTCATATTTGAATTATATTGTGATATCTCTAAATTATATGTATCCTTTCGAGTATTGTTTATCATACATAAGTCTCCTCTACTAATTAACTACAAACATTATGAAAAAAAGACCTTCGGCCTAGATCGAAGATCTTTAAACACAATGGGTCATTTTCATTTGCCCAAAAATAAACAAGATATCCGGCAATCCTAAAAATTTGAGGCATTACCTAATCCCCCTTGTTTTGCAAAACGAAAAATTAAATGTGCCATAGATTCAATGACTTCTTGATATCTGAAAATATCATCCTCGTCAAATCCATCAATATTCTTCCATTCATATTTTGGAAGATAACATTCTGCCGATTTAAACCCACCTTCAACAGGTTTTTCTATGTAAACCTTAACCGTCTCTTCTTCACCATCTAATATAATGTCTGAATGTACAATTTCAGTTTGATCATCTAATTGTATTAATGGATACATCATATCAAGAACTCCTTTCTAACGAATAGCAATAAGAAATTCAAGCTAGACTTGAATTCACTTACATTATAACATATTCTTTTGGTTATGACAGCTTGACATCCCTTTGAAATATAAAGGCTTTACCCTTAATCATCAGTACATTCTTGGTAATCATTTCATACCACATAAGTATGAATATACACAATCAAAAACATCATCTCAAAAAGCACCTTCTTCCGAAGGTGCTTTCTAACGTTCCTGGCGGGAGTCGAACCCACGGCCTTCCGCTTAGGAGTTCTAGGGGGTGAGTTTTTCTGGTACTATTTAGTTTCTTGAAACTGCTGAAGTCCCCTTGATCAGTGGCGTTAAGAATTTTTCTGGTTTGATAGGTTTTTTGGGTATTATACAGATTTTGTAGTCATGGTAGAAGAAATAGTAGAAAAATGCATCCAAAAGAATCAATTACATCTCACACACTGGTTATCTTGGTTGTTGTCATTAATCTTCTGATAAATTTTACAACTGTATGCATTCAGAATATGGGGAAGATTCGGAATATTGGCTTGTTAAGGCTCATGGATACAGCGGTTGGAAGGTTTTGGTTGTTGAGATGCGCCATTGTTGCGCCAATTTTTGACAGATGAGATCTTTTGTGTTTTTGATTGTTTTGATAGGGAATTTTAGCTATGAATATTAATGCCTAGAAAAAAGATACAGTCAAAGATGATAAATCCATGGTTGTATCTTTTCTACATCGAATATGCAATATTTCGTTTGAGATCGTATGGCAGTTGGCTCTTAGAAAATCACATAAACACTTCAAACTATTGGCGTCATACAACTAAACGTCTGATTTTAAATTTGCGAAAAAATCTTGACGGTACCAATTATGCAATGTGATTTGTTTTCCAAAAACAGAAAAAGTGATGGAACGACTATGATTGTCAATTCCACCACTTCTATTATTGTATTATGCAGTTAGTATGGTTCTATTTATGCATCCAGATTTAAGTATTTCTCTTTCCATACTTTCCTACGTTTCCTAGCAGATGTTTCTCCTAAATCTTCATATTGATAGTCCGTCTTGAACTTCCAATCTGAATCGAGAGAAAATGTCATTATTGTCCACTTTTCTTGTCCATTCTTCACATAATCATCATTCAAATCTTGTAAAGTACGTACTAATTGAGAATTGAACTTTAGGAACTCATCATTAGATACATTAAAATCATCACAAATCGTACCACCTTGTAATAACTCCTTATCCTCAGTTAGATAATAAAAAAATGTTGCTACCGATTCATCACCTATTTCAGCACAAAGCCATATTTTTTCCCACTTAACGGGGATAAAATCATTTAATAATTGAGCAATTACTCCATAGTACTCTTCGTTGAATTTCATTTAATTACCTCCAATTGTATTCTGCCACGTTTTAACTATAACATCACCATCTATTGTATATTTTACAACAAACTCTTTAGGTCTTTGCGATGCACCTTCGTATATTACTTGTATATTTACATCTACTGTTGAGCCATCAGCTAAAGCCTCAGCCCATTCTTGTTCCATCTTATACCAATCACCACCAGCACGATTCAAGGTTGAATCCATTGGTACAAGGTTGTCTAATCCTCCAGAACCATTAAACTGCGATGCAATCAGATGACCACCATCATCTGTGGGCAATCTATCACCACGACCAGCAACTCTTTGAGAGTATGTACTTCTACTTGCTGTTACTGATTCTAGGGAACCTTCTACACTGTTAATTCTACCAAGCGAGTCAGTCTTGTACAAGTGTCCACCTGGAGTTTGATAAGTGATATCAGGTTTAAGAGTCTTAAGTCTATCAACCTTTGTATATTGATTACCATCCATGAATGTCTCAGCAGCTTCCTTGATATCGAGTATTTCATCATCTAGCTCTGCTAAATTTTTCGATTCAAGTGCTTCTAAAGCTTCAACAGCAACATCATCAGTTAATTCCCCAGTGTTTGACATATCAATGATATTATCAACAACATTATCAACAATTTTTTGATTGACTACTCCTGTACTATCTACGATGTTGTCAAGTTTCGTAGCAAGGCTACTCGAAGATACAATAAAATCATCGATCTTGTCCGCATTCTTAAGAATCGCATCTTCGACAATCTCTTCAGCAGCATCAACTGCTTCCCTTTTAGTCGCGCTTTCAACTACAGATCCTATTGGATTTGTTAATAAGTCAATTGATATAGCACCACTTTCATCTAACAGTGGGTTAATAAAAAGCTTTAAATCATCGCTCTCTAGAAATTTTACAACAAGACCAGTTAAATCGTCAACTGTTTCAAATCCAAAAGCAATCGCTTTTGACACAACCGTCTTAACTGCTGTAAATAATCCTGCTGTAACTAACTCACCAACAACCTCAAACGCCATCTTACCAAGAACATAGCCTACATTATATTGCAAAGTATGTGATGCAAATTGTTCAATAGTACTTTCAATAATATTTTGTGCAATATTGTACAGCATCGTAAATGATTTCATAATCATATTTCTATATAGCGAGCCACTTACATATTGAATAAGTAGATCTTGAGAAATATCTTCCAACTCACTTCCGGCTTTGCTTACAAGTTCATTTCTTAAGTTCTCATCTTCTAGAACTTCTTGAGCAAGATCACTGACATCACCTATTTGGGATAGCAAATCGATTGTACTTATGAAATCCTCGCTAAAACCTTCAATCATACCCTGTTCGAACTGAGTATTATATTCATAATCATTTAGCATCCATTCAGGAACATGTGTCTTAAAGTAAGTTTCTTGGCTTATGTCATCACTACTTATCTCACCACTTTCAAGAGCCTGCATATAAAGAGTATATGGATGTACACCATACATAAATATATCATTAGGATCTTGAGTTATTGCTAGTTCATTATTAAAACTGTTCCAAGCTCCTTCTATTGCCCTTTCTTCATCAATAGAAAGTTCACTATCAGGTAATTCAGTTTGTTGATCGTTAATCCATTGATTGTACTTGGCAATCAAGGATTCTAGGGAGATGACCTGATCACACCAACCAGTCAATACATCAATCGGTACATTCATGAGATTTGAAACCAGTTCATCATTTGCTCCTAGATCACTAAGGGCGTCCCTCGCCTGTTCTTCATAAATCCCTTTCAATGTTTCAGAAGTTGCCTGCTCAAAACTACTTTTGAACTGAATGAACTGCTCAAATTTCTCGGTAAAATTTAATTCATCTTGCCTTGAAACAGCCCACAATATTAATTCACCTTCTGTTACAATATTTTGTTGATTGAGCTCATCATATGTTACTTCATCCAACAAACCTTCCAAACCATACTTAGCTAAAAATTCATCAATGATCTGCTGCTTGGCAGCTCTTTCACTTTGATAATATATTTCATCAGGTAGTTCTTCAAGTCTCTGAATTGCTAGCAAATATGCATCAAAATCTTCACTGAACGTACTTGATGGTTCTTCTTTTGGTCCACCATACTCAAGCAAATCATCCAAGGTTATTAATCCAACATGTTTTGCACCGGAACCATCTGAATAGATAACTGCAGCAAGTCTATCTTGCATATCCCTAGACGAATCCGTATTCATTTTAACCAGCTGAACCTTAGTACCTTCTACTAAAGTAGTGCCACCAATGGATATGTCATCATTTAGAGTTACACTACTATATCCAGATGTTGATATGTCACTCTTATAAGCTTCAAAAAATGCTGAAAGACCTTGTGACGCTCCAAAAGAGTCATCATTCAAAGTATCTCTTAGGGTATTAGCGTCATTTGCGATACTACTTTTATCTTCTTCATTCGCAACATCATAACAGGCTTTTAGCTCAAACATCTGCTTGATTTGGCTAGCGCTTGGTTCTATAGGCAGGTTTTCTTTTCTTGTATATAAGTAGCCTCCCGTACCATCAACGCGAACTGAATCAATAATCTTTCTTGTCACAGTACGTGTTTTTTCTACTGGCTCATCAACAGTGTACTCTACATCAACCATTCCATATACTGCAGGTTGGTCAAGTACAGTTTTATAAACCCAATACCCTGAACGGACTACGTACCTTTGGCTTTCGGTAACTGGTGGTACCCAAACTCTTTCAGTTGAATAATTATATCCGGTTATTACTGTTCGTGTTCCATACTCTGCCGGTTTAACGACGATGGTTTTATACGTATAATATCCTGGACTTATCATTTTCTGAACTGCATTATATCCAGTTTTTGCTACTTTCTTTGTTACCCATCGCCCTTCATTAGGCAAATTTGGGTCATACTGCCAGACCTTCTCATATACGTAATAAGTATATGGTTCATATACTGTTGTATATACCGGAGATATATACTTATCCTTTACTTCACGATACTCAGCTGGCGACACTACATAAGTTTCAGTTCCATAGATAGGAGTCTTTGTTGTCTTATTTACATAGTAACCAGGTTCTATAGTTACCGTTCTGTATCCATATTTTGTAGGAACATAATAATCTTGAACACTCTTATATGTTGCTTCACTTATTAATTGTTCTTCTTGTCTAACATGTGTAACAGGCTCAATAACCGTATACGTTTCTTGAACTGTTTCATACCTAATTACATCCTCATAAACAGCTGCAATATAACTTCTATCCCATAAATACTCTGGATAGTTTACATCATAAGGATCAGATTCACTACCGGAAATAAATACTTCGTCGGTGTCTTGACTACCGCCCGTAACTGCCTGTACTTCATTAACTGTTATAGCTCCCATTACTATTGTTAATGCTAATAGAAGGCTTAACATACGTTTGTAAAAATATTTCATTCTCTCTCCTTACCACTAAAACAAGCTCTCTTTCATGACCACATATTCCATAAATTCACTCATGACAAATAAAGACATTGTAAGTTTATTCAAACTCATGTCTTTTGTACTTTCGTAATTTTTATGTTTTTGTGTAGTGCCTGTATTAGTTAATTGAATTGTATAGATTTTTTCTTGGATCTCTGTTATTAAGTTCTCTTCTTTTTCTCGGAGCCTTAAGGCATAATTCTTAAGTTCCTCAATCCCTCTGTTTATACTCTCATCACACCAATCAATACCATCTGCTACTCTTAAAAATATGAAGGATAGATTGTTCTCAAAAGTCTCTTTACTTTTAGATAATAGTGAATCAACCCTTTCCATAACATCATCCGCATAACAAAAAACATCTGAAAACAATGTAAGATCAACCAAATACTTACGATACTTTTTCGAGTCCTCATTGCATTCGTTTGCATGATTTATTTCTACTTTCTTTTCATTAAATGCTGTCACACCAGTCTTATCATCAAGCCTATATTCTTTGATGGATTCATCTACATATTCTTCATGTTCCGAACCAATATTAGGACCTTCTGATGCATCAGACATATATGTACCAATAAGCAAAAAGCTACAAAACGCAAACACAAATAGCACTGATTTTCGCATAGTCTCACCCCCCTTCATAAAAACTTATATCTAAAACACAAAAGCACCTTCTGTATTTAGATTTTAATATTTGGTCATTAATTCACTAAAAATGGATTGCCACCAAAGGTTTCCCATTTATAATCAAATTCACTCTTACCATTTAATAATTGATCATATAAGTGTTCAAGATTTGGTTGCGCCTGGATTTGATTATGTTTTAGGTTAATCGCAATTAATGACTCACCTTGTGCCAGAGCATCTATTGTAGAAATTTAATCTCTCTCTTCGACTGTACTTTTTTTGCCAAACGAACTTGACAAAAATACCTCATTTGATATAATAAGTTTAGAGATATCTTGAATATTCTCTTGAGTTATGAAGAATTATGACGTGTTAAGAGATGTTATAATTTAGAGCTCTACGGAAGGGTTGTTCACTACCTCAACTTAACTAGGGTGACTACATTTGTAGGTAAACCGAAAGAAAGTGAACATAAAAAAGCCTTGCTGCATTCGTAGCAAGGCTTTTTTAATAGGAGGGTATAATTGGATAAACTTAAAGAAGTTGCAGAAAGCTATCGTTCATACATGGACTATATGTACAAAATTAAACTAGGTAAAAAAAGTAAAATAAAAGAATTTGAAATTCACTTTCGTATTGATGAATTTCATCATCTAATTGGACTTCATAAACTTAAAGGCCATGACCGAATCAAGAAAGCTAAAAGAGAAACTATCTTCAGCGAAATATTAAATGGTGCCATAACATATGATTCGATTAGAAATTTAAAAGGTATTGACCAAGTAAATGAACGGATTGAACTCGTCAATATTTTAATGCCTTTAATAGACTCAAATGATGTTGTTAAAGTTTGGCATAAAAAATATTGTAAAGGTTCAAATATTGTGGCTGACTATATTTTTAGAAATATAACCCCTGCCGGTGAATCATTTATGTTTTCAAGATGTTGTCATAATGAAGGTGAGCAAAACTTTACTTCGATTTTCAAAAAAAGTGATCGTGATTATTCCTTTGGACAAGAATATTGGACTTTACTATACAAAGAGAAAATTAACCTCTTAACCAAAACAAGTACTGTATTACTTAATAAAATGAATCCATAACTTTCATCTCATCACTTCCAAAAAAAAGAAATTCCACTCAAACCAACCAATAGTAGAAAAAAAAGCAATATTAGTAGAAAAACATATGCTATGAGCGTCCGCCAAAAACATCATAAATGATGCCAAAGCAAAGAAAAAGCACCTTCTTCTGAAGGTGCTTCCTAACGTTCCTGGCGGGAGTCGAACCCACGGCCTTCCGCTTAGGAGTTCTAGGGGGTGGGTTTTTCTGGTATTGCATAGTACTATGAAACTTCTGCAGTGCCCTTGATTACTGGCGTTAAGGATTTTTCTGGTTTAATAGGTTTTTTAGGTATTAAGAAGTTTTTGTAGTCATGGTAGAAGAAATAGTAGAAATATAGTTTTCTTATATATTAAAACTTTTACAGCAAACACCCATATTCAATCAATAAAAGTTCAAAAAACAGCAGGTTATTGAGAAACTACTAACACAATAACCTGCTGTAAGGGGGTCATATAAAAATGATAGCATAGATAAAATAATCTAGCCTTTAACAGATCCAATAACTAAACCTTTAACAAAATGCTTCTGTAAGAATGGATACACAACCAAGATTGGTGTAGCTGCAACTATTGTAATAGCCGCTCGAATAGACATGGGTGTTACCATATTAGTCTGCACTGCGTCTGCATTAACACCACCGGAAGCCATCGATCCAGACGAAGAGTTTCTCAGAGATGACGATAGTAGCTTCATAAGTTCATATTGAAGGGTTGATAATTCCTGTTTTGATGAATTATATAGGAAAGTATCAAACCACATGTTCCATGATCCAACAGCTATGAAAAGTCCAATTGTCGCAAGCACAGGTTTTACCAAAGGAATAATGATAGAAAAATAAATCCGCATTTCTGATGCACCATCTATTTTCGCACTTTCTACCAAACTATCAGGCAATCCTAAAATATAAGTCCGGATAACAATCAAGTTAAATGCATTAACCATACCAGGTATAACATAGACCAAGAAATTATTCGTAAGGCCAAGTCCTCTCATCAAGAAAAAGACAGGTATCATACCAGCATTAAAATACATGGTAAAAACATATAACATAGTAATTGGTTTTCGAAGGACAAAGTCCTTACGACTCAGTACATAAGCCAAAAGTGTAGTTAAGGATAGCCCAAAAATAACTGATAGTACTGTTCTTGAAACAGAAACCAAAAAGGCAGGGAAAATGGTTCCTGATGCAAAAACTGCCCTATAGTTTTCCAAGGTTATCTGTCTTGGAAAAAGGTATATTCCACCTCTAACTGTATCGAGTCCTGGATTTAATGATATGGCAATTGTATTTATAAATGGATATAAGGTGGCAATCATTAGCAACATCATAATAGTTACATTGACCACATCGAAAATTTTATCCCCTAGTTTTCTCTTTCTCATGATAAAACCTCCTATAACAGTCTTTCCTGACCAAGACGTTTTGATATACCATTGGCCATAAATATTAAAGTGATACTGATTACACTTTTAAAGATACCTGCTGCTGTTGCCAAAGAATAATTCCCAATTTTAATGCCGTAATTTAGGACAAATAAATCAATGGTCTCTGCATAATCCATAGTCATTCCTCTTCCAAGAAGATATTGTACCTCAAATCCAGCTTCAAGAATTCTTCCGACACTTAAGATTAGGAGTATAACAATCGTAGGTCGAATACCTGGAAGTGTAACATGTATCATTTTTTTGAACCTACCTGCACCATCAACTTCAGCAGCTTCATAAAGAGCCGGATTAATTGCTGTCATCGCTCCTAGATAAATAATAGTATTCCAGCCCAGTTCTTTCCAAACTGTTGACAGTCCAAAAATACCCCAGAAATACTCTCCTTTACTCAACCACAAAATTGGTTCGTCAATAAAGTTTAGCTTAGTGAGCATAACATTAATGATTCCGTCAGTTCCAAGAACCATGGATACTATCCCTGCTGCAATTACCCAAGATAAAAAGTGAGGTAAATATGAAATTGTTTGTACTGTTCTTTTAAAAAACACGTTTTTAATCTCATTCAGTAATAGAGCCAACATTATAGCTGTTGTAAATCCTAATATCAGGTTAAGAGTAGACATTGCCAGAGTATTTCTTAGTACACGTAGAAAGCGTTCGTCTAAAAATAAAAGTTTGAAATGTTTAAGTCCTACAAAGGGATAGTCCCAAAAATGCATGCCAGGTTTTGGTTTATAATCCTGAAAGGCCATAGACCAACCCCAGAGGGGTACATAAGCAAAAAGAAATATATATAGGACAAAGGGTATGGAAATCAAGACCAATTCCTTTTGTCTTTTTATCCGAGTCCAAGTTATTTGTTTCATTATCTATTTATACATCAATTCAAGTGAATCAGATGCTCTCCTTTCGTCATTAGCGCATGTAATAATCTACCGGTTTACAACGTTTCAGCCAATAACCGGTTTTTGTATCAGAGGAAATTTTCATCCTCATGCAACTCTTCTCTGATACAAAACACCAGATTTGTCATGGTTCATCTATCAAAATTCTCCAGCAGGCTTCACATTCTTATAAAAACAGCGGGACTATAGCCCCGCTGACAAGGTTTTCTTACTCCTAATTACCACTCATTACGGCGTTTTTCAAGACCTTCATTTACAGTATTTAGGTAAGCCTCGATGTTTACACTATCATATTTCTTAAGATACTCTTCCCATGCAGCGTCAAAGTCTTCAACTGGACCTAGAATCATTGGGGGAAGGTTTTTCACCTGAAGCTCGCTAATTGTTGTATCAGCCATAGCCGCTTCTGTTCCATCACCTAATGCAATTTGCCAAGCTGGGTAGTCTTTTCTGTTTTCAGGAGCTTCACCTAAGAACTCAGAATAGAAGTTGTATCCATATCCTGCAAGAATTTGCTTGTCAATTTCTTTCAGAGTTTCTTGGTATTCTTTAGGTTGTGAATTTGGATCTGCCGCATTTCCATCATCAAACAATCCTTGAATTTTAGGTAAGCTGGCATATAATGCCTCTGCTTTATTTGCTAGTTTCCAGTTAACATCTTCTGCATTACTTCTTTGTTCCTCAGTTCTGTAGAACATTCCCTCTTCGTCAACTAGGTAGTCCTCACCTTCAATACCCCAAGTGAATATTTTCTGCCATTCATCTGATAGTAAAGTTTCTGCAATTTCGATATATTTCTCTGGGTTTTCGCAATCAATTGATACACCAAAACCTCTGTTATAGTTTGGTATTGGTCTCTCACGATACCATGGCTCAATAGATTCATCATAGGTAATACCAAAAGGTACCCAAGTGTATTGTTCAAGCCCTTGTGAAATCAGAGAGTCAATAGCTGTTTGAAATTGCCAACCTTGGTCAAACATTCCAAGTACACGCCCAGTAGATAATCTGGCAATATATTCATCATAGTTTTGAACAAAGGTATCTGCTTCAATCAAACCATCGTGATAGGCCTCATTAAGTTTGGAATAGTATGGTTTTGCCTCTTCAGAATTGTTGGCAAAAAGATGTGCAATACCAGAGTCGGGATCAACAATAACACCACCATCATTGGGGTTACCCATTAATTGAGCAGGTGCGTTTTTAAGGGTAAATGCTCTCCAGTCAAAAGTAAGAATTTCAAAACCAACAGTTGGTTGTCCATTCACTTCTGGGTGCAGTTCTTTATACTCGGCAATTACGTTAAAATAATCATCAAGTGTTCTGATTTCTGGGTAATTCATATCAACAAGAAGTTGTTTTTGAAGCCAGAAAGCAGGTCCATTATATGAAGTCTGCACGTAATCATTATAATACATTCCATAATTTGGCATGATATAAACATTACCGTCTTCAGCCTTCATCTTGTTCATGTAATCCCCATATTGTCTCCACAAATTAGGCGTTTTATCTTCTGAAATCATATCTTGAAGAGGAACCAGGGCACCTGCATTCATAGTTTTTTCTGAACTGTTAGCACTGTCAATTAGATCAGGGAAGTCTCCACCTGCAATCATGACACCTAACTTTTGGTCAAGGTCACCTACGAGGAACTCAAATTCAAACTTGACATTTAGTTCTTCTTCAATCATTTTATAGATTTTGTTATCTTTGGTTGGTTGCTGTCTTGGCTCACCAATAAACACAGTGAAGACATATGGTTCTTCGTCGTCTGATTTACTGTCGTCTTTTTCACCATCTGTGTTTTGACTAGAACCTTCTGAAGTCGATGTTTTATCAGGTTCTGACTCCTCTGAATTACACCCGCTCAGAATTAAACTCATGACTAGAATCATAGCCAACAACAAGGATGTTACTCTTTTTGCTTTCATATTTCCCTCCTAAATCAATATATATAATAGCTACAAGTATATTGTAGCCTCAAAAGATCTTTCATAAATGAAGCAAATTAAAGGATAATCCGAAAAAACTTTAGTTCTTACTATTATTCAAGTATTTACTTGGAGTCGTATCATTGAACATTTTAAAATACTTCAAAAATGTCATGTAGTTTTTGAAGCCTACCTTATATGCACAAGCTTCAATTCCTCCATGTTCTCTTTCATCCTCCAAGAGTTGAAGCACTTCATTAACTCTCATCCTGTTCAATCTTCTCTGGAAACTCTCTCCCCATTGATCATGAAGTTTTTGGCCCAAATAGGCAGGATGAAGGTGAACTTTTTGTGCTATTTTCGTAATGGTCAAATGCGTATCCATATTTTCTTTCATTAACTCTTCAACCTGGCATATAAGATCTTCTTTACATTTATTTCGCCGGTTCTCTGATGTTGCCAATATCATTTCTATCCGGTTCTCAAAGAAAACCAATAGATTTTCAAGAGTCCCTTCATATAAATCTTTTGGTAGCTCTCTGATTGTCTCAACATCATAGTCTTCTCCTAATATATAAATAAGTTCATCAAGTAGTCCATAGTAAAAATCAATAAAAGCTTTTCTGATTTCCACCAATTCTCTACCCTCCTGGCTTAAGAGATAAAAAAGATTGCTTGTATGTTGTTGTACTAGCTGACTTTTATTTTCAGCAATACTGTTCTTAAACAATTTTATTAAGACTTTTTCATCCTCTACAAAGCTTTTCTGCATACATACTTTTCTTAGGAGAAATGATTGCCCTTGTTTGAGATGACATTCATAAGGCAAAATGTGTCGAAAACTTTTATACAAATTTTTCCAAGTATCAATATCTCCTACTGAATCTTCTACCTGCCATATAATTTCATTATCATGTCCTTCTTCTCTTTCCAGCAACCCTATGTCAAATTCTTTTTTCAATAGACCGATGACCCCATAGTCATCTCTGTATAAAATAATCCCTTGAGGTTTAGTCGATTCTTCATATATACAATCATAAACCAAGCTGTAACTTTCATTTTTTTTCCTACTCCAGCATACCAATAGATAAAGCTCTTTTCTTATTATAAAATCAATCAACTCCGACTCCAACATACTTGAATTTATATCATTAACCAAAACATCTTTGACGATATAGAGTGAGGACTCTTCTGAATAAGTTTGCTTCTTCATTTGTAAATTCATATCTTCAACAATCGGTATAAGCACATCTTCGGCATCCTCTTTAAAAACTGGCTTGACCAAGTAACCATCAACACATAATGTCATGGCTCTTTTTACATATTCAAAATCTCGATATCCACTCATAACGATTACTTTCAAATCGTTAAAACGCTTCTTTAAGGACTGGATCAAGTCTAAACCACTTTTTCCAGGTAACCTTATATCTGTAATAAGTATGTCAATCTTATTTTCTATCAAAATCTTATGAGCGTCCTCTGAAGATTCAGCAAAATATATTTCATGACACTGTAAGTATTCCCAATCGATCATAGACTTTAACCCTTCTAGAACATGGGGTTCATCATCAACAATCAAAACACAATAACCGGGTTTATTGTTGCCCATTGCATTCACCATCCTACATAGGTATCTTCAAAATAACTTCTGTTCCATAATTTTCTTTAGAAACGACATCAAAACCATAATCTTCATAGTTCAGCTCCAGTCTTCGCCTAACATTGGTTATTCCAATATGACTGTCCGTTTCCATAGAAAGGATTTCCTCCAATTTCTCTTGGCTTATACCAATTCCATTATCTTTGATAGAAATCCTTAAAAATCCCTCTTCTGGAACCACATCGATCATAAGAAATCCATTGTTTTTAGATGCCTGAATACCATGTTTACAAGCATTTTCAACAAAAGGTTGAATGGAAAGTTTTAAAACTGGAACCTTTAATAATTCCTTATCAACACGAATCTCGTAATCAAATTTGTCTCTGAAACGAAACTTCTCAATTTCCAAGTACATCTGAATAAAGGTAATCTCTTTTTCAAGAGCTACCATACTATCATCCCACTCTATAAGATATCTGAGCGTCTTTGACAATGATTTGATGATATCCGTTATTTCGTTATAACCTTTTCGGTTACTAACAACCAGTATTGCATTTAAGGTATTAAAAAGAAAATGAGGGTCCATTTGACTTTGAAGAAACTGTAGTTCAGCTTTAACAGACTGGAGCTGCATGTCCTTCTCCTTAAGTTCAAACTTCAAAACCTGATTAACCAGGTCATTGATACGTTCGGTCATACGGTTGAAAACTTCCATAAGAGTTCCGATTTCATCTTTACCATAATCACCTTCAATGGTTAAGAAATCACCTTTTTCGACTTTCTTCATATGTTTACTTAACAATTGAATCCGCTTATTGTATGAACCGGAAAAAACACTGATTACGACAACAGAAATAAGAAGACTACCTCCAATCGATAGGAAGAAAAGACCCGAATAACGGTTAATTACATCATTGATTGATGTTCTGGGGACTATAGCATTCATATACCAAACCGTTCCGTCTTCAAGTGAATATTCATAGGTATAGACAGTATTATCTTCCTTATAAGCTTGAGGCTGAAATCTAACACGGCGATTATTGGGTAAAAGCTGGTCAGAGTCAGCATCGAACAGAATATCTCCTTGTCTATCTGTCACAATGAACTGAATACCATAAACTGGTTTCATCAACTGACTTAACTTATCCATTTCAACATCAATACGTGTAAACATGTCTTTACGAAGTTGAGTGAACTCGTCCATCTTTCTAACAATGCTGATACGATTATAGTATATACCAGCAATATGCGGATGCTCTTCCATCCATGTCAAGGTGGCCATTTGCTTGCCTGCACTCATATAAGCTTTCATCCATTCTGATTCTCGAACATCTTCTGTCATTTTATAAATATTGCCACCATTCAGAAGATTATCATTATCAGCATACATAGAGACTCGAATTACATTATTATATCCCGTAGCGTACATAAAGGTCTTATCTTTAAGATCTTCAGTATAAGCTTCAAAATACTCACTTGGATTATTGTAATCCTTGGCAAGTGCTTCATTTAAGTTTTGGTCAACAGAAATGTCAACAGCAATTGAATAGCAACCATCAATCATGTAGTCTAAATCTCTTAGTACCTTATTAATGGCCTGATTTTGGATGTTGGCTTCCCTGGCAGATATTTCATCTCTCAACTGAATGGTAATCAACACAATGATTACCATCATAGGTAAAAGGAAAAGAACCATGTAAATCCAAATAAACTTTTGGTTAATAGGGATGTCATTAATTTTGTTTAGAAGTTTAGTCGTGTTATTTTTCATTTCTATAGTCTCCTGGCAGGCACTTGTATATTTCCTTAAACTTTCTTACAAAATAGTCTCTGTCCTTAAAACCAACGGCTTGAGCGATATTGCCTACACTTTTTCCGGTATGAAGAAGGAGTTCTTTTGCCCTTACCATTCTAACCTCCAAGACATAGTCTCTGAATTTTATTCCGGTTTCCTTCTGAAAAAATTGGCCTACATAGACCGAATTATAATTAAAGACCTTGGCAAGTGCTTTCAATCTCAAATCTTCTGACATATGGTCTTCCACATATTTTTGTATATTGTCAGTTGTCAATGAATAGGGATTTAAGCCCCTGTTAAGAAAATAATTGTCAATTAGTATTTGACAGGCTCCACGTATATCTGTATAGTTTTCTGGATTAGTGCTGCTGAAATCATTATTGACCGCTTGGCCAATTCGCTCACGAAAAAGAAGGTATCTCATTTTGACCAGTTCCGGTTCGATTCGCTTAACATATATTTGATGAAAAATTTTTTTTAAATCAAAAATGGCTCTATCATAATCTACTAATTCGAATGTACCAAAGAGTGGATCCTGTTCAAAAATTGTAATTTCTCTGGAGAAGTCAATCTTTGAATCTATATCAATTTGAATGAAGGTGGAGGGATCATAGAATCTGTTTTTATGATATGCGCTTAAAAGTTGGTGTAGTTGTCCAATTAATTGTATATCCTTTGTCGGTTCTGATACATACAAAAAGCAATCATCCACATAAGTCTTGGCTAGAAAAAACTCCTTGATTTCCTGAACCCATTCCATAATTTTTTCTTTTTCACCCCAAATAACCCAGCTCTGTCTGGATTCATTTTCCTTAACAGATAAAATATCAATTGCTTCATGGTTATATGTATGTTCTGACAAGATTTGTTTGATTGTAGGCTTCGAAAAACCATACAGATAAAAATTATGGTTATCCAAATCCAGAAGCATATTGCCTCTAGTCACAAGAGAAGGCTTATCTTCTTCATCAATCAAACGGTTTAAGGTCATTCTAGTTACATTTCGAATGTCCATATCATGCTTTTTTTTCAAATCTACTTTTCTATTGTATTCATTCTGTATACGATTTAAGATCTGATGAACAGCATCCGGATCGATGGGCTTCAAAAGATAATCCACCACATTTAAATCCATTGCCTTTTTGATATAATCGAACTCACTATAACCGGTTATAATCACAAAGAAAATTGGCTCACTACAACGTTGAAGATACTCCTTCACGAGCGTTAAACCGTCAAGACCAGGCATTCTGACATCAGTAAAAACAACATCTGGCTTAAGTTTCTCTATAGTTTCAAGACCTTTTTCACCATCTTCTGCAAATCCACAAATTCTAAAGCCATGTTTCTGCCAGTCTATCATAGTGCTTAGTCCTTCTATAACAAGTGGCTCATCATCAATAATTACGGTACGAAGCATACGATCACCTCAATGAAATATAGTTTTTATATGAATATTGTAACAGACGCTACCATCACCTTCAAATAGGTTCTGATACCAATCATCAGTCCAGCTCCCATACAAAAGGAAGAAGGGGAATTCCTTTACTGTTGATAATCATTCCTCGGTATGGATAATCTTCCAAGCCATATGCGATAGAAAGTATATGTTCATGTGTGAATGGTTTCATGATTTGAATCATACGATTATTAAGTAGCTGCCCTGTGACCCATTCCCATCCTGACTTTTTTCTCAATAGAAAGCAAGATTGTCCTTCCATCTGTAAAGGATTTTGGTTTCCACCAAACATTAAAATCCATGATTTGTCCCTCTCTACAATCTTATCTAGATATGGTCCTTCATATACGAAACCCAAACTTGTAGAAGCTCTTCCTTTTTGCAGACGCTCCATGGTCAAGGCCATTCTAGAGCCAAGAGCTTTCTTCCTTAAGGGATGGATATCATTATACTCGCCTAAATCCTGTGCAGAAACCAATCCAATTTGCTTAAGTCCACCATCAATTATCTCCATCTGCCTTAATCGGAAATAACCAATCTGACCAGGGAATGGCTCTTCAGGTCCGAAACCAGCCAAAAGAGTAGTTATAACCGGAAGCTCAGGTTTTTGAAAAAGTCTACGGATTTCTTTAACCATTAATGAGAAGAGTTTTGGATACAGGCTTTGATCTTCCATCATGACATTCGATTCACCCTGATACCATATGACTCCGCTTAAATTAAGCTGAGCAATTTTCTTTACTACTCCATAGTAAAGTGCTGTAGCTTTCCACGTAAAGAAGGTTGTATCAGGTCTTGGTTCCATAGGTTTGTCAATCATATATTCCCACTTACCGCTTATATCCATATACTCCTTATAACTCTTGTTTGTAAGTTCCAGGAAATAATCTTTACCAGCAACAAATTCACCTTGACCTTGATCAACTATGTGCCTAATATAAATCCTGTTCTTGCCAATTCTCAGCAGATCATTACTTACGGAATATTTCCTTGGCGGGTAACGGTACTCTGTCCCACCTATCCAATGGTTATTAATCCAAACATCATCTTTATCAACTATGGCACCAAGTCTTAGGATGTTTACTTGATCTGACAACTTATCCAGGTCTTCTTGACTGATATGGATGTCCTTTCTTAACCAAAGACAACCTGAAAAGTTCTCCAAATCGTCTATCCCTTTATAAGTCGTAGGCAGATCTATAGTCTTCCAGTTTAGGTCAGATTGCATATCCTTTCTTCTTATAAAATCTGCCGGAGATTTATCTGCCAATAAGGGGGCCAACCACTTTTCAGTCGCCTTCCTTTCTTCTTCAAGCTTATTTGCTAGCCAATCGGGATTTTTGTATACTTCTAGTTCGTCCAAGAGTTCAGGACATACTTCTTCAATTATTTCACGACTGCACCAAGCCTCAATCGGAGATCCTCCAAGTGCTGACTGAATCAAACCAATCGGTACTTGGCTATGAAAATCCTGATACTTTTTTGCAAAAAAGTACCCTACTGCACTCAACTCATCCAATCCTTCTTTCGATACTTCTACCCATTTTCCTAAAAGTTCATGATCCTCTTGCTCCTCAAACTCAGGCGTTTTATTGATAGTGAATTGTCGAATACAAGCCGTTTTACCTTCTTCAATATCTTTCATAATCTCCTTTTCATAGAGATCCATCACCCGATTTAGAGGTAATTCCATATTGGACTGTCCAGCCAGCAAAAAAACCTGACCAAAATAAACATCCGAAATCTTCTCAGTATCTTCCCCTGAAATCCTTATTTCATATGGACCTCCAGGATTTTGTGGTGGGATGGCAATTTTCCATCCTCCCTCTGAGTCTGACTCTGTCAATGTTCTTGTTATGGGTATTCCTTCTTTGCATAACTCAAGCATAATCAGTTGAAAGGGCTTATCTTCACCCAGTATCCAGTTCTCTTCATGACACTTCAAAATCATGCCTTGTGAAAAATAACTATTCATTTTAATTCTCATTGTTTTTCTCCATAACACTTGATTTTCTTTACATTAAATCTTTTGCTGGCTATAATTACATTTACAGGACTCTACAAAATTTGTACACCTATAGAAGGAGGAAGCTATGATTGAAATACTTAACGGTATACGCGAAACGATTCGTTACAATGATTCATCCCATTTACGTCTATATCGAAATACTCAAAATGAAAATTACCCAACACATTGGCATGTAGGTATTGAAATCATTCTACCTCTTGACAACTGGTATAAGGTTAACGCTGGCGAAGATACATATATCTTAGAAGAGGAGGATATTCTTTTCATTAATACAGGTGTCATCCACAGCTTAGAGTCCCCCCCTGTCGGTGAACGAATAATTCTTCAGTTCGATCTTTCTTTGTTATATGACTTATCAGAATTTGACACAACACTATTTATGTTGCCCTCTGCCCTGCATATGACCAAAGCAGGTTTTCCCGACATCCATAAAGAGATTCACACTCGATTATTAAATATCATTCATGAACACGAAAGGAATACACCTTTAAAAAGCGCTTCAATATATAGTGATCTAATACGGATTTATGTCACACTATGCCGAAAATTCATTTATGACCAGAAAATTTTTAGAGATGCAAACCATTCAAAAAGACATGAATATATTGAAAAACTTATGGGCACCTGTGACTACCTGAACAAGCATTACAACCAGGCCATTAGCTTAGATTTTATTGCAGATAAGACCGGTTTCAGCAAATATCATTTTACACGGCTTTTCAAAGAGTTTACGGGTATGACCTTTCACCAGTATTTAACCAAGCAGCGTCTGCAAAAGTCAGAAAGCCTGCTCATGGATACCGACTTATCTATTCTTGAAGTTGCCATGACCAGTGGTTTCAATTCCATCAGCAGCTTCAACCGGGCTTTTAAACTCAACAAAGGCTTCTCTGCCAGTGAGTTCAGAAAAAAAAGAATCAATCATGGACTTTACACATATGATGATAATCTTCATTATCACAGTCTGGACTCCTAAGCCCAGACTGTATTTTTAATTATTCTAGAATCAAGGTTCCCAATCCTAGGGTTGACTGCCATCCCATACCTGTCAGATCATTCCAGATAACAACACTGTCCCTCTGTCCGCTTCCCTGGTCGTCATTTATCTGGATATCAAACCCTATGGATTGTCCTTTGACTTTTGATCCATCGTAAAAAGGAATCGCTAGTTCAACATCATAGCCGAAATCAGTAAGAACAACCTTGGATAGGATACCATTCTTATCTGGTCCACCATTAATGGTTACTTCATTTTTATAGTTGATCCGGTATTGGACATCGTCAGCTTCATAAGTTGATGTCCGACCTAGATTTTCATCAATAAAGACCTCAACTGAATCCTGCTCCCAAGGATTCTCATTAACCCCTTGAAGATTATCGTCACTTACACGGATAAAAACATACAGATGTGATTCATCCCACATAGCATAAGCCTTAGCCTTGGCACCAATCTCATTTTGTATATACTGATTGACCTCAATATGTTCAGCTGAATTCCAGCCACCCTCAAATACGCCATCTATGACCGGAGTCCCGTAAACAGCTTTGGTAATTTTCGGTTCAGTAAGTGGTTTTTCTTCCGGTAAGGGAGGTAACTCCTCTTTCCCTAACAGCCCATGGAATGCAAGCTTAGCTGTATAGTCCATATTGAACAGTAGAGGCCAGTTTGTCCGGTCAATCGGAAAATAATTCAACCAGGATCTGTCATCGGTAAGCCCCCATATGGTTACATTGCCAACAATATGACTATAGTCCTTAAAAAGATTGAACAGCTCTTCATAACGATATGCTTGTTTAATTAATAGATCATCAGACACTTCAGTAAAACTTTCACCATCATTTCGATAGACAGAAATATCCAACTCTGTAATATGAACTTCCAGGCCAATAGATCCGAATAGTTCAATAGTATCTCTGAAGTCATCTAGAGATGGTCCATAGATACTTATATGTGCTTGTAGGCCAACCCCATCAACCAAGCCCTTGTCAGCGAGAGGCTTGAGAAGTTCATATATTGCCATTCTTTTTTCTTTATCAGAGACTACACTGTAGTCATTATAGAAAAGTTTTACTTCTGATCCTTCTGTATGCTTTCTAGCGTACTCAAAGGCTTTTTCTATAAAGTCAGAGCCAACCGTATCATACCAATTTGAACGTCTTAACTTATCCGTTTCTGATATATCAACTGCTTCATTGACAACATCCCATGCATAGAGGGATGTATCTTTGTATTTTCCAGCTGTAGCTTCAATGTAGTCTTCCATCCTCTTCAACATCTCTTCACGTCCAAGATACTCTCCATCGTCTTCATAATCAGTCCTGAAAAACCAGTCTGGTGTCTGACTGTGCCAAATAAGGGTATGTCCTCTTAATCCGACATCAAGACTATCTGCAAAATCTACATACTTATCTCCAACTGATGGAATGACAACTCCTCTTAACTGATTATTCAACATTCCTTCCGGTTTCATTGCATTTTCAGCTGTAATACTGTTAAAGTGCTTTTTAGCCAATTCCTGCATCTGTGTATCAGCGAACAAGTCAGCCGGCAATGCCACTCCCAGACTGAAGTATTCTTCATATGCTTTGTAGAGGGAAGGAAGGTCTTCAATGGATCGCTCAACTCTTACGGCCTCCTCATTTACCATCGATACATCATCCAATCTAAAATCAACAGGTTTGTTAACTGATTCAAAATAAAGAAAGAGATCACTTTCTGTACCCATACCCAAAGAAGTATATTGTGCCTCCAAATAATTCCAGACACCAGGTTCCATTACAGCCCCTGCCTGCCTTATATATGAAGCCTCATCACCACTGCCGCTTTGTATAGTCATAGCCAGCTCTTCGGACTCAGATCCGTCATTGTAAATCCAGGCTGATATAAGGTAAGTACTTCCTTCCTCTAGAAGGCCACTGATATTATATGCCAAGCCTTCATAATTTTCACTTCTACCACTTGCTTTTAATGCGTATGCACCACCATGTCCACCTTCCACAAGCTCAACAGTTTCAGTCCCAATGCGTGCTTGCCAAAAGTGGTTCTCACTTTCAAAATCCGAATTAATGATTTGACCTTCTGCTAAACCTTCCGGCATTTGCACCTTTTCTAATTCAGTTCCTCCGCCGGGTTCATTTGGATCCTCCATATCTTCCGATTCCACTTGTACTTGATCATCCTTATCAACTAAATTCTTATATTGAGTCATTTCAATATCGACTGTTTCTTCTGCAATTTCCCCCTTTGTACACGCAATCAAACTAAGCATCCATATAATCAGTATTAACCCCATACTCAATTTTATGAAACTTCTACTTTGCATTTTTCCTTCCTCCTCGGTTTCCAAAAGATAGACTAACACACTACTTTCCTAATAATTATCTTCCTTTACTTTTTGCCCATTTAATAGTTCTTAATAGATTTTATAAACTCCTCCCAAAATCATCAAGCTGAACAGATGCAGGCAATTGTCATAGTACCTACGCTCCCCTTTTCTTAGGGGCATATTCCAGAATGCTTCAAGCCATAGATCCGCCTTATCATGTTTAGCTGCAGGTGTTCCTGCTGCAGTTGTTGCCAACAAAGCCTGGGGATGCATCGATGGTTCATCTACTACCACACTTCCATCCAGCATGTAAGTTTTATAAATTCCCTCAAATGGATCAAGGAACTTTTGAAGGTTCTCAACAATTTCCTGATACCCCTTTTGTTCACCGAACCAAATCGTATCAAGACCAATATTCATAGCAACCCTATATGCATCTGAATAAAAGTCAAAATCTTTTCCGTGTATATGCTTTGGACTGCCATCATACTCTGCATATTCGGCAGACATACCCGTTTCCCTATGGCAGGACACCCTTAAGTAATCTCTACTGGCTCCTGCAGCCTTCGACCAAAATTCCTTATCCTCTTCATGGGCCCATTTTGCAAAGAGCTCATAAAAATGTGGCAAATGATAGGATGGGTCACTAAAATCCACGCCTGGTACAAACTTGATGAAACAAGTCTCTTTGTCCCACATAGTATGACCACCTTCTACCAGTTCATTCTGATGAAGACAATGTCTAAGAATTTTTTTGGCCTGCCAGGAATAATCGAAGGGATATTCCTTGTCTCCCCATCGATGAGAAGCAAAAAATAAAGCCATGGCAAAATATTCTTCACCATCGGGAGCAGGTCCTTCTGAGAACTTCTCTCCCTCTGTTGAAACGGACCAGGCAAAGTATCCTTGGTTACTTCCTTTCTTCTGTTCCATAAATGTATAGGAAAATAACCATAGTTTGTCAAATATATCTTGTCTATCCAACTGAACGGCCATCATCATTCCGTAGCTCATACCTTCTGATCTGGCATCATTATTTCCAGTATCCCGCATATAAGACATAGATTCATCATAATCGTGATAGAACTTCTCATCATCATCAAAGAAAATCGTATGAAAAGTTTCTCCTATTCTTTCAATGACCTCTTGGTCACTTAATCCAATACGGCTAAAATAATTCAAATATTGTTTTTCCAACGCTTCTTCTCCTTGTCTCTTAAAACAATCTGTATGGAAAGTTTTTCAACCTACCACCTGCCTATTCAATTATCAAATCCAACCATCTTGAACCAGTCAAAGTCAGCATAATTGCTTGAAGCTAGCTCAGATGATGCAAACACGCCCACACAGGTACCAACAAATCCACCTGCAACATCTGTACTAAGTATTCTTCCATCTACACCTGCCTTTAATACCTTATAGCTTGTATCATTCTTCCTGTATGCAAAAGATATATCTTGTTCGTGCCCATGGATCTTTAAATACACACAAGAATCATTCGACTCTATTTCTTGTCTTGCAATTCGTGTTTCTTGGCCATTCTCTCTTTTTACCACGCAGATTTCCACCCCATGGTTAGATTTGGTCATAAATAGGGCATAGTAATAGTCATTGCTTTGATAGAGGCATATTCCTGCTCTTTCTCCCCCTGCTGGCTTAAATTCCATTTTAGCCTCTGCCGTAAAAGACATATCCTGTTGCCGTCTTACCAACAAGGTTGGGCTCTTCTGTTCATGAATACCCACTTGTGATAAATACATCCTCAAGTGACTCTCTCTCTCGTTGAGACTATACTTTGTCAGATCTGGGTTTCTGGAATACATAAAATGAAAGGGTATTTCATCTCTGTTAAACTCCTCACAGTCATCAAGAATAGAAGGTTCCCAATAGGGTAAGTTCGGAAGCTTACACTCGTCTTCGACAAGTCCAACACCTGGATTAACGACCGGCCACCCATCTTCCCAAGTCATGGGAACCAAAAATGTTTCTCTACCTAAATTCCTGTAATATCCACCATAAGGTCTTGATCCTAAGACAATCATCCACCACTCGCCATTTTGTGTCTCAACCATATCAGGATGTCCAACATTGACTATTTTACAGTTTTTACCCAGATGTCGATGGGATAAAATTGGATTTGACAGATTACCTTCAAAATATTGACTTAAGGATTGACTTCTGGCAACAGATACAGCATGCTCATGGGCAGTCCCACCTTCGGAAATCAGCAAATAGTACCAACCGTCTTTTTTATAAATATGGGGCCCCTCCGGCCATCTAGCATCCCTTAAGGCACTATGCCATATCGGCCAGCTTTCTCCAACCAAAGTCAATGTTTTCAAGTCCAGCTCTTGGACATAAATTTCATTATCTCCGTAGTACTTACTCCCTTCTCTCCTATCTTTGGTTCCACAGTAATAACATTTACCATCATCATCAAAGAAAAGGCTTGGGTCTATTCCTTCGGAACCCAACCAAACCGGATCAGACCAAGGTCCCTCTGGCTTGGTGGCTGTAACTATAAAATTACCACCATTGCAAACATTGGTTGTAATCAAATAAAAAATGCCTTTGTGGTACCTAATTGTTGGAGCAAATATCCCCATAGAATGATGGCCCTCTTTCAGGGGTATTTGACTTTCACGATTAAGAACATTACCAATCTGCGTCCAGTGAACCAAATCCCTGCTGTGGAATATTGGCACTCCTGGAAAATATGTAAATGTTGATGTAACTAGATAATAATCATCCCCTACCCTACACATCGATGGGTCAGGGTAAAAGCCCGGTAAGATTGGATTCCTGAATTTTTTCATTTTATTCCTTCCATCCTAGTAAATTTTTCGTTGCTTTTGGTCCTGAATGCCTGACTTTCGGAAAAAGTATGTATTAATAACATCCCTCCACTCTTTGGCACTAGAGCTCTGATGTTTAAAACGCTCCAGCATTCTTGTAAAGGATGTCCTGTCAATTTTATCTTCTAGTTCCTTAAAAATCTCGACCATATAGTCTACCTCTTCAACTCCTTCAAAATGAGTGTCATAAATATGCTGTATAAGAGTTTTATTCGTTGAAAGTTTATAGGTATAGGGAACATAGTGAAAGAAAAGCAAGAGTTCCTCAGGGCAAGTTTCTATTTGATTATACATATCAAACAGGGGCTTGGCATATTGACAGGTATAGCCAGTTCCCTTATCACTTCGATCGACACCGATTCCTCTATGGTCGGCACGGTGATAGGTTCCCCACCTATCATACTCATATCCATCTACATTCGGTCCATAATGGTGATTTGGATTTACCATCCATCCAATGCCTAGAGGACTGGTATATTTTTCATATGTCGACCAGGAACCAAGGAGGATTTGTGTTAATATTTCCCTTACTTTCTCATCTCTTCCATAGGTTTGAACAATCCATTCTCTTGCAATGGTTTCAGAATCCAGGGAAGGATCCCATGCCAAGCGGCCAAATCCATAGAGATTGGCAGCCGCCAGATCATGCCCTGTCCAATTGGAATCACTACCTGTATTACTAACTCCTGCCATTCCTCCAAGTGACCTACCATATATCTCACCTGATATAATTGCCTTAACCTTAGCCTCTTCATTATGACTGCAGGTATTAAATTCCAGTACTTCCTTCCACATAGGAACCAGATAACAGACATGCTTTTGTTGTCCGGTATACTCTTGAGCAATCTGAAACTCAAGTATCTGATTTGTTGCTTTCATGGCACCAAACAATGGAGAAACCGGCTCTCTCACTTGAAAATCCATAGGCCCGTTTTTTATCTGGAGTACAACATTGTCATGGAACTTTCCATCTAAAGGCATGAAATAGTCATAACCTGCCTTAGCCCTGTCTGTAGTCTTGTCTCGCCAGTCCTGTTGACAGTTATAAACAAAACAGCGCCAGATGATTATACCTCCATATGGTGAAATGGCCTGTCCCAGCATGTTGGCACCTTGGGCCTGATCCCTGCCATATGTAAAAGGACCTGGTCTTCCTTCTGAATCAGCTTTTACAAGAAAGCCACCCAAATCCGGCAAGGCCTTGTATACTTCCTCAATTTTTTTCTGCCACCATGTGATGACTCCTTTGTCAAGAGGATCAGCAGAATCCATGCCACCTATGTCTATAGGTGCAGCATAATCCACACTGAGAAATAGCTTTATTCCGTACTTGTCAAAAACCTCTGTCAATAAATTGAGATTACTGTAATAAGCGTCAGATATGAACCAGCAAGCATCACCAGCAACATTAACATTGTTGATTACACATGCATTTATTCCTATTGATGCCATAAATCTGGCATAATCTATAGTTCTTTCATTCACTATCAACCGAGAATCTGCGAAAAAGAAAGACTGGCCTGCATAACCTCTTTCAATACTACCGTCAGCATTATCCCAATGGTTAATCATCCTTAAAGGATTGACTGGTTTGGAAAATTCATCTAAGGTTTCCAGCCTTTTACCTAAGCGAAAAGCCCGAATAAGGGCAAATACACCATATAAAATACCCTTATCCGTATGGGCCCTGACCTCAATTTCCTGATCCCTACCAATAATATGATAGCCTTCCTGGCCATATCTATCTTTAGAGCTCTCCGATTCATCTATATCAAGATTTATGGTCATATCCACATCTTCATGGTCAATTGGAAAGACCTTGCTTAATTCATCACATGCTGACTCGATACACTTACGAGTTGTATCAGGTTTGATATGGATGGCAATTCTTTTTTGAGGTTTATCGCTCTTTCTGGAATCCAGGCCATAATCCAGCCATACTTGTTCCCACTCCATCATTGCCCCCATAAATCCAACCCTACTATTGTGAAAGACTTACCTATGGTCATGTTAACTATCCACCCTTTCATCTTCTTTACAAGTCATGATTATCTTATGACAGGTCTGACAAGTAAGCTCTTCAGTTCTTCTATCCGGTTGACCTGTTCCTACATAAACCACGTATTGACCTTGATGAAGCATCCTTACCCCGTCTTTATTAAAGAGGCCAAAGGCTTTTGGCTCAAGTTCAATGATGACATCCTGGGATTGACCTGGTTCTAAGTAGACTTTCTCTAATCCTTTCAATTGAGGATTCGGAGTTTCATCCGCCAAGCATTTAACATATACCTGAAGAGTTTCACGTCCGCTTCTGCTCCCTTGGTTGGTCAGTCTTGCCTTTATCTGAATATTTTTTTGTCCAGTCACTTCCAGTGATGATGCCTTAACATCTGACACTCCCCACTGACTATAACTAAGTCCGAATCCAAAGGGGTAGAGAGCTTCATTATCCATATAACGATAGGTTCTTCCCTTCATATCATAGTTACGAATATCTGGTAGTTCCTCACTTGTTCTATAAAAAGTTACCGGAAGCTTACCTTCTGGTGAAAAATCACCGAATAACATGGATGCAATGGCCTTTCCACCTTGTGCCCCCGGATACCATCCCTGAATAATTGCAGGGATATGCTCATCTGCCCAAGTAACCGCCAAGGCACTGCCAGATAGAAGAATTAAAATCACCGGTTTGCCGCTGGCATATATTTCTTCTAAGATTTCCTGTTGAAGTCCGGGGAGTTTCAAGTTAGGTTTATCACCACTGGCAAATTCATTTCCCATGTCCCCTTCTTCGCCCTCTAGGCCTGCATCCAATCCCATACAGGCGATAACTACATCACTCTGATCACAGACTCCTTTTACTTCTGCAAGACGGTCATTAGCCATTCCTAAACCGCTGACTCTGTCTTTATATAAGTGACATCCATCTGAATAATGTATCCGAATGTCTTCACCAACATAATCCTGAATCCCTTCGGTAATAGTATAATAACGGGAAGCCGTACCCTCATAGTTACCAACTAGGGCTTTTCTATTATTGGCATTGGGTCCAATAATTCCAATTGATGATATGTTTCCCTTGTCCAATGGAAGGAGATCATTGTCATTTTTAAGTAAAACCAAGGTTCTTTTCGCAACTTCAAGGTTGAACTTCTGGTGTTCGATGGAGTCTACAACTTCGTAGGAAATATCATTATATGGATTATCTGTATCTTCTCCCAATATGCCTAATTTGTGCTTGGCAATATATAGGTTAATGACAGCCTCATCCAGTCTTTTTTCGTCTAACAAACCTTCCTTGACGGCTTGTTCCAAATAAAAAAACTGATTGCCGCAGTTAAGGTCACAGCCATTATTCATAGCCATTGCTACCGACTCAACAGAGGAAGCCGTTACCTTATGGTGTTCGTGGAAATCTCTAATTGCCCAGCAATCAGAAACAACGTGGCCTTCAAATCCCCATTCATTTCTTAAAATATCTGTCAAAAGGGTCTTGCTGCCACAGCAGGGTTCTCCATTTGTCCTGTTATAGGCTCCCATAACCGCTTCAACTTTTGCCTCCATGACACAATCTCTAAAAGCAGGTAAATAAGTCTCATACAAATCCTGTTTGCTGACAATAGCATTAAATGAATGTCGCTCATCCTCAGGTCCTGAGTGTACGGCAAAATGCTTGGCACAGGCTGCTGATTTCAAATATTTGTCATGGTCTCCCTGGAGACCTTGTACGAAAGAGACTCCTAATCTACCACTAAGATAAGGGTCTTCGCCGAAAGTCTCATGGCCGCGTCCCCATCTTGGGTCGCGAAAGATATTTACATTGGGTGACCAAAATGTCAGTCCCTTATAAATATCCCGATCTCCGAATTTTCTTTGCATATTATATTTGCCTCTGCCTTCAGTAGATATGACATCTGCTACTTCATATACCAGTTCCTTATCAAAAGAAGCCGCTAAACCTATAGCCTGTGGAAAAACAGTGGCAACACCCGCTCTAGCAACGCCATGAAGCGCTTCATTCCACCAGTTATAGGCCTTTATCCCAAGTCTATCGATGGCAGCTGAGTGATGCAGCGTCTGATGTACTTTCTCCTCAAGGGTCATTTTCCCAACAAGGTCTTCTGCCTGCTTTCTATATTGATAATTGATTGTATCCATATTTTTTTCTCCTAACTGAAATAGTCTTATTATACCTTCATTATAAGTATATGTATCCTTGGATTCAGCTTATTACTTGCCACATATTGCCTAAATATTGCTATTTTATAAAAATGAGGCAGCTGAATGATTCAAACACTTCCAATATCTACTTTTCTAACTTTTTTTCACTTCTATGCCAATTTATAGATATGGATGAGAACTGAATCTTTAACATGTCCTTCTTCAAGACTTCCAACATAAACTCCATGATTCAACCAGCTGTACTTGCTGTCATTAGCTACCTCAAAACTTGGTCTTGTTTTTATACGGTTTTTATTATCTCTGTCATGAATGAATCCTTCATTCTCTATTGAAATGTACACACCATCATCCGTCTGCAGCATATATTTTGCAAAAACATGCATACTTCCATCCATCATTTGTCTATTCCAGTCTGCACCTCCTGGTACAACCCTACCTTTAATTTTTCCATCTACCTGCCCGGAAATTATTGGAATGACACGCAAAAACCCATTCGAAACTGGACCTACGTGATAATTTGGATCACATTCAACATGGAGAACCATTATTAAATCTGCATTTAACTGAATCATTGTACACCTCTTATTCTTTCTATCTCAAAACCTCTATCATATTCACGGGAACGTTTCTTTAACTCTATATAGGACACTTCATTGGCATCAAGACATAATTCTAATGTAATCTTCCCTCGAGTGGGTATAATTGACTCTGTAGTAATTTGAGGTCTCGCTGTTTCCTTTAGGAGTTTCATGTCGCCTTTTCCTGGACTTTTTGGCCCACCCATATTAACCCAATCTTGTAATGGATTACAGACTTTTTCATTCACGGTTTTCTTCACCAACAAGTATTCACCACCATCAACCTGGATATCGATTTTCATATCCAAGTTTTCATGGATGACTTCATTAATATTCCAAGCTATCAATTGAATGTCTCCATTTTCACCTAAGGTGGCAATATGATTATCACCTCTGCTTAATCCGGTCACTCCAAGATCACTAAAGAACTGAAAGGTCCAAAAAGTAGGCTTTGGGATTGACCCATAAGTCAACAAACCGAAGGACCCTGAGAAAAGACTAAATGGAATACCGAATTCTTCAAATACATCTCCAAAAGTCCAATAAGAGTATAGGGAACAATAGTCTCCAATCTCACTTAAGAGCCTTGCAATATATGCTCCATTGAGATTGGTATCATGAATGGGGTTAATTGGTGTATACGACGTATTAAACTCTGTTAAATGCATCTCTGTACCTTGAAAAGCATCGAAGCTATCAATAATATCTCTGGAGACTTTAAGTTCATGAATAAAAACTTCCGGCGAGCGAAGTTTTTGATACTGGAAGTGTCCTTGACTAATTGGTCCCTCTGTAGCATAAGCATGTCTTGTTATAAAATCAAGAGCTACTTCCTCTCTACTGCAATACTTTAAAAACTCACGTAGCCACCGTTCATCATCAACACCACATATAGCCGGTCCACCTACCCTTAGCTGGTCATCACAGCTTTTAATCGCATTCGTTGTATGTCGATATAATTCGAAGTAGGCCATCATATCAGCATCTTTCCAAAACCCAGGTAAATTAGGCTCATTCCACACCTCAAAATACCAGGTTCTAACTTCATCTATGCCATATCGTTGAATCCAGTGAAGGATACTGGCCTCAACGAGTTGTACCCAAGCTTTCTGGTCTTTAGGTGGTGTCGTATTACCTTTCCAGTAAAATATATGCTGGTCACCTGAAGCCAGTTTATCAGGCATAAAGCCTAATTCAACATATGGTTTTATCCCCAGTTCCATATAGGTATCAAAAACCTGATCAGCATAAGTAAAATTATACTCAGCAATTTCTATTCCATCTTCCACATATACTTGATAAATTCCCATATCATCGCTAAAGAGACCATGGCCACGTATATAGGAGAATCCTATATCGTCTTGAATCTTAGCTAATTGTTCATAATATTCTTTCCTTAGCCCAAGATCCAGCCGCCCTGTTCCAATACAACTTTTTGTGAAATTGTTAAAAGTACATCTCATGTTCTTGTCAATACTCACTGTATACATATCCTATATTCCTTTCCTTATCCAAATTTTATTTTTAGGTTCACTTTATCTTTCGCCGTCAGTCGTGTTTGTCGTCGAGGGACCATACCAGCATGGTTGCTCTCCTCTTTCTCCACATAAAAAAGCGTCATTTAACGACGCTGGTTCCTATAATTTACCTATCTTATTTACCCATGGCAGGGTTCTATTTAATACAATATCAGTTGATCACCTGGCTATAATCAATGAATACTAGGAATAAGATATATAAATTATATTAGTGCCCCCAATAGCAAACAATGACCTATAATGAGCACTAATTGACTTATCTTCATCTTTTGCTATTATATTAAGTAGCTTGAAAAGACACCTAGGTCGGGTTGACATATTCCTTAGGGTCACACATTATAAAAAAGATGGAGGATTAGTATGATAGAAATACAGTATGTTGATACCAACGCCACCCACGATAATGATTTTATTTTTGATATACCTGAAGGACACGATCGTTGGCTGGTTCTATTAACGAGAACGCCTGCTGTCTTTGAAGTTGATGGAATGATGACAAAGTATCCTGCCAACAGTGCTATCATCTACAAACCTCATCAAAAAATACTATACAAGGCTTGCGAGGATACCTATATCAATGACTGGATTAGATTTGCTACTGATGAAGAGTTCGTCCAAACTCCTCATCTCCCCCATGGAGTTCCTTTTTCGGTTAATGATCCTGCAACCATCCATAAACTATATGAACTCATTCTAAACGAACATATTTTTGATCATGAGTATAAAGATGTTTCCTTGGAATCACTTATGCGTCTTTTATTTATAAAATTAATCGAATCTCACAGTCAAAAATCAATGACCCCTCTCCACACAAGTCTAAATGAACTTAAACGTGAAATTCATAAATCACCAAATAAAGACTGGTCCTTAAAAGTAATGGCTGAAAAACTTAATATCAGTATTGGATATCTGGAACTTATATATAAAGAAGCTTTCGGAATCACCTGTATCGATGATGTTATTAGCAGCCGTATCAACAAGGCTAAGAAGCTGCTAATATATACCCAATATCCCATCAGCAATATTTCGGAAAAATGTGGCTACAGGAGCATCGAACATTTTTATCGTCAGTTTAAAAAAAACACTGGGGTCACTCCCAGCATTTTTCGTAAGAACCATATCAGTTAATTGTGCAACACCTTAGCATTCACTCTCATCAAACAACAGGTTTCCTCCAATATGTTCATCTCTAATCCCCTCCACACCTAAAAGTTCAAAGGACTTCAAGCTTGCACTTCCACCACCTTTATAGGTAAGATATATTCCTTGCTTGCCTTCTGGCATGGAAATTTCGCTTTCATAAGCATTCCAAACATTGTCAAAGTGTATTGGTATCTCTGCCAATACGGGACCATCCCATACTGTTCTAACCTCAAAGATTCCTTGGCAATAACCTCTTGTCCATATTCTTATCTTCTTAACACCCATCAGATCAAAATACTTAAAACCAGCTGTTGCTCCGTTTTTCATGTTCTGAATATAGCCCACCTCTTCATCCCCATCTCTTCCATCCTGTGTAATCCTCGGAAAATCGTTGTTCATCCATGAACCGGTGAAGTCTGTATATACTGATTCGCAATTACAAAACAAATTGCACGCCAAATAGGCTGGGTATTCTCCCTTACCGAAAAGGGGGCCATTGTTAAGTCCACAGGATGTCATTTCTACTTGATTAATCTTCCCATTTTTCCCAATTTCAATTCTTTCAGCACAAGCCTGTCTACTGTAATTGGTACCGTTGGTATGACGATGATAGAATACATACCAGTTACTATCTATATTGATAATACTTCCATGATTGTTACCACCATAGTACATAGGTTTATGGAAAGGTTTATAATGACTTATACCAACATCTGCATTACTTATAAGTGTTCCTTGAAAAACAAATCCCTTAGTCGGTTCCTGACTGACAGCATAACAAAGCTCATGCATCAGAATTGAAGAATAAATCAGGTAATAGGTGTGACCGACTTTTCGAATAGATGGTGCTTCAAAGAACTCATGTCCCTCAAATCCGCTTCCTTCACTATATGGTTGACTGGGTATGACAAAAACAGGGTTCTCCTTTACGGTTAGCATATCAGACTCTAAAACAGTTGCCATTGCCCCATGTCTAGATCTATCACCTATCGAGGAAAACCCCGTATATAAATAAACTTTATCATCTTCTACTAATACTCCCGGATCAAATTGAGGTTCATCACCTGATTTTGCTCCTAAAGGTGTACCATCTTTATAAGACACATACCCGTAAAACTTAAATCTACCAGCAGGCTCATTGCAAACAGCAACAGATACAATTGATCTCTTACTATCTACATAATATAGATAATACCTTCCATCCAAACCTTGAGCCACATCAGGTGCGTATAGACAGGAATTTCTATCTTCATTATTCTCTACATCAACAGCTTCATAAATAACACCTTCATAAGACCAGTTTCCAAGATCCTCTATAGGTGCTGACCAACATACATAATCATTCAAGCAATAGGCATGTCCATTAAATTTATCATGTGACCCATATATATATATTCGATTATTAAAAACGTATGGTTCACCATCCGGTATATACTCCCAAGAAGGTAAATAGGGATTCAGTCCTTGTCTTTTCATCATTAAGTCTCCTTTATAACTGGAATAGAATCAACTAATAAGTAGCATTATATAAAGAACACTATAGTGAATCAATGACATATATAAACAACTTCTTGATATATCCTACTCTATCGATAATATCTGCTATAAGTACATATGCATTTTATGATGTATTTTTTGGGGTTTCTTACAATTTCCTAAATCATGAAGGAAGAAATCTGATAGATTTCTAGCTGATTATTTGTCAAGTTTTACCTTCACTGCCCTTTCCCTGCTTTGCTTCTCAAGCAAATACATACGGAAGAATCGTATACAGGTAACTATATACAGCATCATAAGAATGATCTTCTCCTTCAGCTACCAGGTAATGGCAGTTTCCCTTACTCAGATCAGCCGAAAAGATAAAGGTATCCAGATAAAGCTCCATAGCCTTCATCTGATTTGTCAAAGCCTGATAGGCAATATCCTCTGATCCGGTAGCGACATAGATGGCATATTCATCCGGCTCGTAACCGGATTGTATGACTGCATCATGAAGTATCTTTGCCGTTTCTTCCGGTTGAGTCAAGCCACCCTGGGCTTCAACTTCCCACGAATCACCACTGAGGGGGATGTACTTGGAAAAATAGTCCAAATGGGTGGTTAAAGCGAACCACGTCGTTGCAGCACCCATAGAGAATCCTCCAAAGGCCCTGTGGCCTCTGGAAGCGCGAAAAGCCTCTTGAGTCCTATCTCTGGTATAGGTGGGAAAGACTCCCTCAACGGCAGGTAACAAGTCTTCCACCAGCTCCTTCTGAAAAAATAGTACATGGTCTCTTTCCAGGTCCTTGTTTGGAGCTCCGATTCTTCCGATTTTTTCTTTATAGTACGACGGAAAAACCACAATAAGAGGCTCAAACCGGTTCGTAGAAATTGAATAATCCAGCATGTTTTTGACCTTGCTACAGTCAAGCCAGGCATCAGGGTTACCACCACCACCATGCATCAGATAGATGATATTGTAGCACGTTTGATTATCAGCTTCATGATAACCATAGGGTAAGTATACATTGGCATATTTTTCTCTGACTTCATTATCCCGATTCTTGGTTTGGTAAGTGATGACTTGTATGCTTCCTCTCATGTTGACATCATGATATGTATATTTTTCCATTGTTTGTTATGTCCTTTCCGGATATTTTCTTTGTCTCTTACTTCCTACATCACTAGGTATTCTTACCAAGAATCAGGTCATCACCACTCCCAGTACCACGAATTTCAAAGGTCATTTTAGATAGATCTGCCTCAAGGCTTGCATGATATCCATCCTTTGACCAGATAAAACGCATCTTATTATCCATGGATTTCACAGAGATCTCGGAGTCATGGGCAAAAGCAGGAAATGTGGTGCGGAAACGAAGCATTTCCAGCTGTTGTTGAACCGTCACATTGCCAAGGGCATCTTGAATCTGATTCCTTGTCAGATTTGTCCTGTTAATCTCCTTATGACCACCTTGACCCGCTCTAAGAACAGCTTCATAGTCATTGGCTCCCAAGAAAAGATCCAGATACCATACCTGCGGTTTACCGGGCATGAACAGATGGAGAGCACGCGCCATGAGCATTTTCCTGTCATCTTCACCAAGAGCACTGTAATAGGTTGCATTGACCTGATAGTAGACATTTTTTTGTCCATGCAAGTCTTTGACTTTTCCGCCTCTGGCAATGATAGTATCAATAAGTTTTTGGATCCTGTCCTCGGGAATCAATCCTTTGAGATCCAACATTGGTATTCCATCATGGCATCCCAGCATATTAACCGTTTGGATTCCCTTGGACAGAATCTCCTGAGCCCAATCCTTCAATGCGGTCCCGTCAGCATTCTCCAAGGCATCGATAATCAGGCCAGGGAGGAAGAAATCATAGGTCATATAACCTCTGGCGGCAATTGCCTGATAATTCTTTTCATAATAGCTGGCATGGATTTCAGGTAGAAGTGTCAAGTCGTACCGGTCTGCCAGCTGGCGGACTCTATCCAAGAGCTCCCATGTTCCAGGATCATTGAGAAAGTTCCTTGCGCCAGGTTCCTTGGGTGCATAGGCAAAGGCATCCAGCCGGATGATTCTAGCGCCATATTCAGATAATTGCTGAAGTACCTGGTCGTAAAAGTCCCAAACCAAAGGCGACTTAATATTCAAGTCCATCTGTCCAAGATATCTCTTATTCGTTTCCAAATATCCAACAAGGATGTTCTTAGCAAAATCTTTTGTACCGAAATCAACATTGCCGGGCTTTGTTCCTTCCTCTATCTGTCTATTAATTCTTTGGGCCAGACCATGAGCGCTTCCATATTGAAGTCCTGTAAGCTTCATGATATCCTGGGCATCTAAACTTGGATACTTAACTTCCTGATAGAAAGTATTCCAATAAGGTACCTGTTCTCCATTGGGAAAACCTACCATGAGTATGGGTAAACCGGGTTTTCGGAAAAACATATCCTTGATATACTGCTCTTCAGGCTGGATATAACCCTGATCAGTCATCTCTCCGTATCCCTCCCAGAAATCATTCCATGGGATGAAGAAATCCTTGTAGATGGACTCTTGTCCATAAGTAACCAAGTCCTGAAACTCCTTTGACAAGACAGAACCATGATTCAAAATAAAATCCAGCTTCAAATCCATACCCAGGTCTCTGAGTTTAACTATATCTTCCGGTCTAGCAAGCTCTTCATTCAAGTCATAACTGATAACAGAAAATCCTCTGTCAAGATCAGTATGAAACACGCTTGGCAAGACATAGAGGGACTGAAAACATTGACCAAAGTCCGGGGTACGGAGAATTTCTACAACCTCAGACAAGGTTCCTCCCATGCTGTCCGGATATAGATTAAGCATTGGAGCAATATTGGGCTTATCAGTCATGCCTTGCTTCCTCCTTTGATGATCTATTCATTCGACCCATATACTCCTCATAAGACAAGATATCTCCCTGTTTGGAAAGGATAATCTTAGCCTTTTCAGCCTGTGAAACCAGCATTTCCTGTTCGATTTCCAAGACTCTCATGGTAAAAGGACTATCCGTTTTGCCGTCCCGATTTCTTCGGCTTCTATGCTCAAGCGTTTCTTTCGGTGTACTGTTAAGTAAGACCGGAATATCAACACCTTGATAGTGATCACTGTTTCCATGAGTCCATTCAATGATCATCACTGAGATCTGAGAAAAATCAACCTTTTCATACCATAGATCACTCTGACCTCTTCCCATTCTCTTTAACCAAATGGACTCTTCCCCCTCCTTAAATGCATGAACAATCCTAGACAGGTCATCAAAATCTATCTCATTACGGCTTCCAAGGTATGCACTTAAACCTTCCAATCCGCCAGTCAGATACATTTGATACCAGGGGTAAATCTTAAGATGAAGGGTATTGGCATCATCATCTTCTTCTTGGAGCTCCTGTAATATGCGACGGTTCTCAGGAGTCAGCACATCCCCCTGAACGAGCGCTTTGATGCCTGATTGTCTGAATATTCGAAGTCTTTCCCCATCATTAAATAGGGGTATACGTCTGGGATAATTATCTCCTGATAAAGTATAGGCTCCAATCCCGACCTGATCGAAATAGTAGGTCAACAAGGATGCAATTTCTGATTTACCGACCCCGGAACCGCCACAAACTGTAATGACCAGTTTTTCACTTGAACATGTCTTAAGGGCCTCAGGAATTATCTTCATAAGCTTATGAAAGACAACAATCGACTTATCTATATGGTCCTGTCCTATTTCAACCTTATCCCCAGGCATATCCCCATGAGAAATATCCTGTCCCAGGAAAGGCGGGATTATTTTATTTACCTTTTTGAGTTGATTCAATATTGTTTCCACTATAACCTCCGATATATGTATATTACATGTTGATTGGTTCAATAAGAGCTTGTAACTGACCGGGAGGTAACTCAATAAACCGGTTTGTAAACATTCCTCCAAGGTAGACCGGTATAGCACTGGGGTTATAGACATACTTGCCGTCTGCAGTAAACACCAACCTTCTGAAGGCTTCCACATATGCCTGTATCTCTCCGTTACTTGCATACCATACCTCTTCATGTCCACCAACTCTGTCGAGAAAGGATTCTATATGATCCCAGTTATCACATTGATCAAACTCGTAACTATGACCCCAAACATAGAAAAGCTTTGCAGGCGTCACAAGGGAAAAATAGAACTTATCTGACAAGAACTCATCGGTCAACTCAAACAATTGTTCGTCGTCATGATGACACGTCGGATTCCAAGCAAAAAAATCCTGCGGTATGTCAAACTTATGGCTCCCTGCTATGGTTCTTGCATAGGTCATACCACAGGCCTTTACTGCCTTCATCACTTCAGAGTCAAAGGCACCAAATGCATAGGCAAAACCTGTTACAGGTTTACAGGTTATACCTTCCAAGGTCTTTCTGTCTTCAAGAATCTCAGCGATACACCGTCCAGAATCCATACCGGTCATGCAAACGTGATACTTTCCATGACCTGCAATCTCATGGTCCCGGTATACAGAAAGAACTTCTTCTTGACTGAGCTTGTTATGTGTGACTTCTTCCTTTCCTGCAGAAACCAGTTCTTCTTGTCCAAACAAGCCAGAATTAAGATTGAAGGTTGCCTTAATACCTCTTTGATTCAACATCTTGATGAATCTTATATCCTGGGTAATACCATCATCGTAGCTCAATGTAAAAGCTTTTCTTTTGCCCTTAGGCCACAACATGCGATCATTGATTTGTCTGCTCAAATTCATTTCCTCCTAATTAAGTCATGGATCTAATCTGCTATCAGTATATCTTTCAAGAGTCTGGCCATATTTTTGGACAGTAGTGAATAATGGTCTGTTGCATACATAACATCACCTGACAGGGATACATGCCAGTTCATTATGTCTCGATAGAACCATTCTGCTGATATAAAAAGGATTCCATCCTCTTCCACCGGCTCACACAACATGGAACGGACACGATTGTCAACGGTACATCCGATTAGGCCTCTGGCAAACTGAATCACTCTTTTATCCTGCATGATCATTTGTGCCCATCCCTTGTCTTCTCTATATTCTGCATTAACTACCTGGGCTATGAATGAGATTGGAACCATACAGTATTCACCACGTACCTTGGCTTGACCTTGAAGACCATGGTATTTCAGTTTCTTCCACATAAAAGAATGTTTGGGCATTGCTACTTTTTGGTTATTGACCCAGGCAAATCGACAGCCTTCACCGACGGAAAAGGACAGGTAGTCTCCTTGCCGCACCTGATTCGAAGGCATATAGACAATACTTCCGTCAGATTTTCTTCTTGTTCCTGAGAAGAGGTAGTCCCATACCAGTTCTGCTTCATCAAACGTCTGACCATGGTCTCTGTTCTTCACATCGCGAAAGACAAAATCTGCTTTATCACCTTCATAAAAGGCAAAATTGTTCTCCCCGTCAATCTTGATACAAGGCAGCTTTTTGCAGACATTAACCCGGAGCCAGTAGTCCCGGTTCTTGGCAACAATATCCTCTACTCCCTCATCACATCCGGGAGGGCCCTGATCATGCTCCATTCTTGCCTGCCAGACACATAAGGGTCCTGCAGTATTCATGGGTCTGTCCTCATCGTCAAAGAGAAGTCCTCTTGTACTGGGTCCTGCAGAACCGGCCATAGCTGCAAATTGATTGCCGAAATGCCTGGCCATGACCAAGGTCATAGAATTACCCAGTGACATCCCTTGTATGTACATTCGTTCTTCATCAATATTGTATTTCTCTTTCATGATCTCAATAAGTCTAAAGATCATCCTTACATCATGGTTTTCACTGGGATCATCCGGGAAGTCATGCATATATATGCCTTCATCATTGTGCTGGGACAGGAGAGGAAATAGTCGTCTCTCACACTCAATCTGCCAGAACCTCCTCAAATGAGCATTTGGATACACAACAATAAAACCCTCTCTATCTGCTACATGGGACCAGGAAGTATAAACGCATTGGGCCCAGCCTGTCATGATCCCACCATGGAGAGAAAAGACCAAGGGAGTTTTCTTGGTCGGGTCATAGCTGTCAGGTACATACTCATACCAAACATCCACATGGTCATCGATAAGGTGGCCACTGTGTTCCTTGAGTTGAGGAGGATATACCTGTGAATTGTTTCCGTTTTCATTAACAACAATTTGACTTTCCTTCAATTTTTCCGGGAGATATTGTCTGTTGTCATTGTCCGGAATACCTGGTAACAGTCTTATTCTATGTTCCATATTTATCCTCTTTCCACACTAAGGTCACTAGCAGTTTGTTTCTTTGATGTAATCAGATAGAAGTAGAGCAAGGCAAGGAGAAGAATGGCTCCACACAGGTAGAATAGGGCAGTAAATCCGGCTACGCCGCTGATATTTCCGATAATCAGACCGCCAAGCATGGGTCCGACTCCTTGACAAACATCGCCTCCCAGGTAATAGGTGCTGGTTGCGACCCCACTACGTTCTTTTCCGACGGCACTGATGCATCCTGCCTGTAAAGACGGTTGAGCAGCACCTTGGCCTATGGATCTGATAACTCCTGTAATTAGGATAAACAAAAGAGTCTTGCTGTTACCCAGCATAAACATAGACAGGGCTGTAAGGAGGAGACCCGGTAAGACCGTAACCCGGATTCCTTTCTTGTCCATAAGCTTTCCTGATACGGGACGGATGACAAATAAAACAATCGCATATAAGGTAAAGTAGATACTGATACCCTTTACACCCAGTTCATCTGTGAAGAGCAGCAAGTAAGAAGCTATGATTCCATTTGAAAAGGAAAATGATCCAGCAACCAATGTATATGGTAAAGCTTTAACAGCAAAGATATCGGAAATTCTAATTTTTAGATGTCCGGTAACTTCTCTCTTGTCTTCTTTTTGGAAGAAGAGAATGAAGAAGGCCAACATGGTGAGACCGGCTGCAATTAAGAAGGTTATCTTCATACCAAAGAGATTTGCGATGATAAGTCCGAATCCAGGTGCTGCCGCTGAACCCAAGACCATTCCCAATCCCAAGTATCCAATGCCCTCACCCATCTTATCCTTTGGCATGTAACGGGTGGCTAGTGATATTTGACTGGTTCCTGCTAGGGCAAATCCTATGCCGTTAATAATTCGAAATGCGATGAGGAGTGGTATCTGTGTTGTGAGAACAAATCCGAAAAGACCGATGCTCATCAATATATTACTCCACTTGAGTAAACCGACGTTGCTTAATCGGTCGGCCATGATTCCACTAAATGGCCTAAAAAATAGAGATGTTAAAGAAAACAGTCCGACAATGACACCAGCTGTCTGGACATTCGTTCCAATGTTAACCAAGTATTTGGATAGTATGGTCGCAACCATAAAAAAAGAAAAAGCGTTTAGGGTATTAATAATCAATACCAAGATATAATGTCGGTTCCATAGTTTTTCAGTCATAGTTAATTCCTTTATCATCATTAACATCAGGGGAGGGCTAAGCCCTCCCCATACAGATCATTACTTTAGTTGTTAGCCAGCCAAGCATCCAACTGAGCTTGCTTTTCACTAATAATATCCTCGATACCGGCTTTCTTCAAAGCCGCCTGGAATTCAGGAAGCGTTGCGTCGATATCAACCTCTCCATACATAAGTGGAGTGTAGTATTGTGCAATCACATTTGCACATGCTGCCATCTGATCTGCTACTTTTGTAGAATCAAATGCAAAACCAAGAGCCAGGGATTTATCACAGGTTTTGTTCTTTTCCAGCATAAGTTCATAGATATTTTCCGGCTCATAGTACCATGTCTTACAAATCATGACATTTGGCCAGTACGCCATTGATGCTGCTGCCCAGCCAAGTTCTGCCATACCAGCTTTTCCTTCAGGATATACCATCTGGCCGTTCTCATTAAGCTCATATTCAAGACCTTCGATTCCGTTTGCAATAAGCTGTGCTGCTTCCGGATCCGTATAAAGGACATTAAGTATTCTCATAGCCGCCTCAGGCTCTTCACTAAAGGCACTGACATGCCACATATAAGTGGTTGCATCACTTGTTGTTGATAAAGCCTCTGTTACATTCGTACCGTCCAAATCGATTCCGTTTTGTGCAATGGTAGCTTCCATGCTTGTAGCGGCATCCCATGCATATCCGGGAGTGCCATTACTGATTCCCATAAGGAGACTCATAAGAGTTGGGCTGCTGTTGCTCAATGGATCTGGACTGAATACTTCTGCTGCTTTCCATTCCTTCACGTGGCCTAAGAAATTAAGGAAGTATTCGGATTCGTAATAGTTCTCAACCTTTGTACTCTCTGTCGGATTCGTTAAGACACCAAGATAATTTGTATCTCCCAGGTAGTCAATGCTTTTTGGAATCCAGTAAGGCTCTGTTGATCCTGGAATATAGTAGTTGTCCGGATTAGCTGCCTTTATTGCCAAAATGGCCTCAGACATCGTATCTATACTGTCAACTTTTGACCAATCAATACCGGCTCTTTCCACATCTTCCTTCTTGGCATAGAAAATGTTCTCTGTCGAATAGGAATACATCGATGGAATACCATACTGTGAGCCGTTAACAATACCGCATTTCAAGTACTCTTCCAGTCCGTCTGAGAATAATCCTGTAATATCTCCTCCATCAGATGCCAGAAGGTCATCTAACTTCATGACCTGACCATTGGCAACCAGATTACTGACAGAAGTATACCAAAATGAGTTAAAGAGATCGATTGAATTAGAACCGCCTCCTGTCAACATCAGATTCAACTGGGTTGCCCAGTTTCCGAACTCGATACCAACCAGGTCAATCTCTGCTTTGGCTTTTTCTCTAAGAATTTTGTTGAGTTCAATTTCGATTGCCTCTTCATCAGGTGACGGAAAAACAACGGCATAGGCTACCTTAATCGTAGGGTAGCTTTCCTCTCCTGTTGCATCCTGAGTATCTGTTTGCTTTGTATCATTTGATTGATCTGTTTCCTTAGTACCTGATCCACACCCCGTAATTAGCGATAATACCAATACAATTGCAAGTATACTCGCAATCAAGTTCTTTTTCATAAAAGTTCCTCCTAAAAGTTTTAATCATTGAGCCCAATAATTACTTATGACAATCGCGTGTCTTGTAGATTCATCATATCAAACTGATGGTATAGCCTCTATCATTTTTTTGTCATAAATCATCAGTTTTCTATTATTTTAACGAAAATCCAACTCATATCTCCATCTTTTATAACTAAATGCACATAAGTTAATACATCAATCGCATCAAAATTAAAATATCAATAGTATACGACAGATTAACGATAGTCACTTTGTGCACTATTATGGTACAGTGATTATGATAAATCATTCTCACCACAAAGGGGATTCATATGAAAGACATTGCAGTCGAAAAGAGAAAAACTTCTCTCCAAAAAATGAAACGCTACATTCCATTGTACATTATGTTACTGCCTGGACTGGTATATCTGGTTATCAACAGCTATATGCCTATGGCAGGGCTTGCGCTTGCCTTCAAAAAAGTCAATTACTCTGTCGGCTTGTTTTCAAGCCCCTGGGTCGGATTTCAAAACTTCAAGTTTCTCTTCAGTACCAATGATGCTCTTCTGTTTTTCAGAAATACCATCCTATATAATTTGGCATTTATTGTCCTTGGAAATTTGCTGGGTATTTTTGTAGCTATCGCACTGGATAGTATACACAACAGGTTCTTCAAGAAATTTAGCCAGGTTATAATTCTTATTCCATATCTATTATCAACCGTTATCATTAGTTATATTGTCTTCGCCTTCTTAAGCGGGAAGAACGGGTTCATGAATAACTCCATTCTTCCTCTCCTTGGCATTGACCCAATTAGTTGGTATAACAATGCCCAATACTGGCCGGTAATATTGACACTTGTATTTTTGTGGATGACATTTGGCTACTCTTCTATTCTGTACTATTCTACCCTAATCGGTATTGACAAAGCCTATTATGAGGCAGCCATTGTCGACGGCGCCGGTGTATGGGATCAAATCCGCTTCATCACCCTGCCGGCTTTGAAACCGACCATAATCACCTTAGTTCTGCTTGCCATTGGCAGAATATGCTACTCAGACTTTGGTCTCTTTTATCAGGTTCCAATGAACAGCGGCTTGCTCTATTCCACTACACAAACCATTGACACCTATGTCTATAGAGGTTTACTGGAATTAAACGATATCGGACGTTCTACTGCCGGAGGTTTTCTCCAGTCTGCCCTTGGGTTCATCTGTGTTTTTGGCGCCAATACTGCTGTTACAAAGATTGATAAAGACAGTAGCTTATTCTAATACAAGGAGGTATACATATGATCTATAGCAATAAACTATTCAGAACTTTCCTTCTGGTTATCATGATTCTATTCGTCTTAGCCAGTATTTTTCCTTTTATACTCCTGATTTCAAGCTCTCTGACCTCGGAAGTCTCACTTGCTCAAAATGGCTATTCCTTTTATCCGGGTGAATTCTCAATGGCCGCCTATGAATACATATGGTCTGTCAAAGAAAATATACTGAGGGCTTATGGCATGAGTTTCCTTGTTACAGGCGTTGGCACTACAATCAGTATTGTCATGACCATGCTCTTTGCATACCCCTTGTCACGTAAAGATCTTCCGGGTAGGAAGCTCCTTTCCTTCATCTTATTCTTCACCATGCTGTTTAATGGAGGTTTTGTACCCACCTACCTCATCTATTCCAAGATATTCAATATTTCAGATACCATCTGGGCACTGATTGTACCATATCTTCTCATGAATGCCTTCTTTGTTATCATGGTAAGAACTTACATCAATTCTAATATTCCCAACGAAGTTATTGAAGCTGCTATGATTGACGGTGCCGGAGAGTTGAATATACTGGTAAAAATTGTGGTTCCAATGTCAAAGCCTATCGTCGGAACCATAGCACTGATGAGCGCCATCGCATATTGGAACAATTGGACAAACGGGATCTACTTCATCCAGGCTAGGCGGGATCTCTATGGAATTCAGAACTACCTGAATTCCATCTTAAGCAATATTGCCTTCCTCCAGTCCCACTCCAATCCCAGCTTCAAAATCACCGAACTTCCCAGTGTCAGCATTCGTATGGCTCTGGCTGTCATCGCTCTCTTACCTATACTTATCGCCTATCCCTTCTTCCAAAAATCCTTTGCAAAGGGGATTACAATTGGGTCAGTGAAGGGATAAAGGAGACAACCATGAAAAAAATAGAAAACAAGATTATGCTCATTACTTATGCCGACAGTATGGGAAAGGATTTGAATGAACTCAACTCCATCCTATCCAGCCACTTTGAAGGGGCCATAGGCGGGCTTCATATTCTCCCCTTCTTCCCATCATCTGGTGATCGCGGCTTCGCAGTTATCAACTATGATGAGGTCGATCCTGCCTTTGGCAACTGGGATCATATAGACAGACTTGCTGACCAGTATTATCTGATGGCAGACTTTATGCTCAACCATGTGTCTATACGCTCCCATGAGTTCAAGGATTATATGAAGAAAGGAGATGCATCTGATTATCGCAATATGTTCATCCATTGGGAAGAGTTTTGGCCGAAGGGAAATCCTACTGAAGAACAGGCTGATGCCCTCTATAGAAGGAAGGCCAACTACCCCTATATTGAGTTCACACGAGATGACGGCAAGATTGTTCACCTATGGAACACCTTCTTTCAGGAACAGATTGATATTAATCCATATGCACCGGCAACCCAAGCGTACTATGCAAGAAACCTGGGCATTCTCAGCAGACATGTTCCCCTGATTCGGTTTGATGCCTTTGCTTATGCTTCCAAGAGGCCGGGAACCAGTTGCTTCTTTGTTGAACCTGAGATCTGGGAGGTTCTTGAAATCGGTATGGAACCTCTTCATCAAACCGGTACTGACATGCTGCCTGAAATCCACGAGAACTATACCATTCAACTCAAAATGGCCGAAAAAGGCTATTGGGTCTATGACTTTGCCCTTCCCATGCTTCTCTTACATGGACTAAAAACAGGAAGGACAGACCGGCTAATCCACTGGCTTGATATCTGCCCCAGAAAACAGTTCACGACATTGGATACCCATGACGGTATCGGGGTTGTTGACGTCGTCGATCTTCTAACCGATGAAGAAATCGATTTTGTCAGGGAAGATGTAGAGGAAATCACGAAGGAAGCAAGGCAGTATATTAAATTGCCAAGTATGATCAAGGCAAAGGGTGGTGAATTCAAGCGCTATCAACTGGGTTCTACCTATTATTCAGCCCTGGGCAGTAATGATAATGCTTATCTTCTTGCCCGTGCAGTCCAGTTCTTTGCACCGGGAATTCCCCAAGTCTACTATGTCGGACTTCTGGCCGGTGAAAACGATATCGAGGGTCTTAAGGCCAATCCTGATCCCAGAACTATCAATCGACATAATTATTCCAGATTTGAAATCGAAGAAGCCATAAGAAAGCCTGTTTGCCAACGTCTTCTTGACCTTATGCGTTTCCGTAATTCCTATGAGGCCTTCCAAGGAGACATTCATATTGCCCACCCTCATGATAAGGGTTTACTGGAAATCACCTGGAAGAAAGAGGATTCTGTAACCACCTTAAGAGCAGATTTCACAAGCTTGTCCTATGAAATAACATATTATGACAAAGAACTTGATCGGGAATGTACATTATAAACAGCGAAAGGGAAAAAAATGAATTTTAATAAACTCACTGAATACTTAAACTCTCTGGAAGAAGAATATGGAATCCCTGCTTCCGACTGCAAAATCACTAAGGATCATCAGGTCATCTATCGTAAGATGAACGGATATTCAGATTACGACAAGAAAACGCCCATAAACGAAGATACGCTGTATCAACTCTTCTCTGCAACGAAACTGGTTACCATGATTGCAGTTATGCAGCAGATTGAGGCTGGTAAATTAAGCCTATATGATGAAGTACAACGATATCTGCCAGAGTTTGATACACTGAAGGTAGCTGACCATTTTACCTTCGAGTTCCCTTTTCGTTGGCCAAAGTCATCCGACAAATGTCATTATGCCCATCAATCAATTCGTATTATTGATTTGATGACCATGACTGCAGGACTTTCTTATGATACGACTTCAGATGAGCTAAAAGCTCTCCAGATCAAAAGTGATGATAGGGCCTCCACAAGAGATGTTGTTTCCACCATTGCTCAGATGCCTCTGGTATATGAACCACGTACGCGGTATTCCTACGGTCTTGGACATGATATATTAGCAGCAGTTGTTGAAGTAATCTCAGGACAAAAATATTATGATTACCTGCAGGCAAATATCTTTGATCCACTTGGAATTAAAGATTTCTACTTTCACTGGGACCAAGACAAAAACCTTTCTGACAGAATTTGCGCCATGCATATGGGGGTATTCGGAACTGATGATATCATCCCGGATGACGGTGTCATGTCCAAGAGCTTCAAATTCACCAAGAATTATGAGAGTGGCGGCGCAGGTCTTCTGGGAAGTGTAGATGCCTATAGTCTCTTTATCGATGCCCTATGTAATGGCGGCGTTGGAGCAAATGGAGTAAGAATATTATCCCAAGAATCCCTCTTGAATTTCACCCTCCCATACACTACCGGACAGATGAGTGAAGATTTTGCCTTTGCCGGGAAGACAGGTTACGAATACGGCCTTGGTGTAAGAGTCTTGGTAGATGGAGACAAGTCCAATTCCCCACTAGGTGAGTTCGGCTGGGACGGTGCTGCCGGTGCTTATGCCTTGGTCGACCCCTTTAACAGGATAAGCATCTTCTATTCACAGCATATTATGGCATACCAGAAAGTCTATCAAGACATCCACCCGAGAATCAGAGACCTGGCATATGAGTGCATCAATCAAGACTAAGTCGACTATCAGAAAAGCCACAGCAGATAAGTGCTGTGGCTTTAATATTGACGATACATATTTCTGACTTGGCGTATATCACTGACTCTCTTTTATCTGAAAAAGAGTGCATCAAAAAGCAGGTTCGGATTATCCGGACCTGCCTATCAAGTTGGTTAGAAAGGATTTCCACCATCATTTTCCTCAAGGCCAAAGAAATTCAATGCCTCTTCTATGGCAAGGTCCCAGAATCTCCATTCGTGTTTATACTCAGGAAGATCATACCACTTTGCTTCCAATCCAATATCCTTGCAATGGTGCTGGAAAATCTTGTATCGATCGTAAAGAAGGGTATCTTCATGACCACAAGCAAACATAAGTCTGGGCAGTCTGCCGGTAGGTGCCAGTTTATCAATGAGTGCCCACACATTTTCTTCCGACTTTACATAGGCCTCAAAACCCCCTGCATTTCTAATGATCTCCACAATTCTAGGATTTGTCGTATCCATAATCATATTAGGGTGTCCGGGTCTTAACTCATCAAAAGGAATAGGAACTGCTGAAAGTACAGCAGCCGCCCCAAATATTTCAGGGAAGTTCACCGCGAACTTAATGGTTCCTCTTCCTCCCATGGAAAGTCCAGCAATAAAATTATCCTCTCGTTTGTCCGACGCAGGAAGCCAGCCATAAACCAAAGGCATAAGCTCCTTGATGAAATAATCATACATATGATAGCCCAGCATGGCACTTGGCCAATTTGAATAGTTGGAATTAAGGGCTGACGGAATAACAACAATCAAATCCCTTTCAGCTGCATAAAGCTCAATATTTGTTTTCCGTATCCAGTCTGTATGGTCACCAAAAGTTCCGTGAAGGAGCCATAAAACCTTATATTTCTTACCACTCCTGTAGAAATCATGAGGGGGGACACCTCTCTTCTTGTCAGGAAGAATGACGGAAATTTCATGATTGCTATTTAAATATTCACTTTCAAAGTTATATGTTAAGAGTGACATCTTCTATCTCCTTTACTTTGTTATTTAAATTTCTTCGTTGTTGCTCTTTCTATAAGTTGAACCGGCATCATCGAATAAGCATGCATCATCTTACCTTGAATGCCTTGGATGACCTGTTCTGCAGCACAGGCACCCACTTCATATACAGGCTGTTCAATGGTGGTTATATCGAGGTATCTTGACACTTCCAGACCATCATAGGCAACAAGCGGTAACCTGTCAGCTAAACCTGCTGCCTTCGTAAGAGGGCTGGTCAGGATTTCTGCGGCCAGGACATCGCTGGTAATAAAGAGACCGTCTGCCTCCTGGTATTGGTCAAGGCTGGCTATAAGACTTTGGGCGATAGTCCCATCTGTAACCATATCCTGAGACACCGGATAATATAAAGGGTCCATTCCCAGTCGCCGGCATTCTTCTAAGAAACCTCTGTTTCTTTCATTCATCTCAAGATACTCCGGAAGCTTGCTGCCGAATAACAAGGGATGCTGACAGCCACAGGTAAAAAGTTCCTTAGCCGCTAAAGAACCACCATAATAATTATCTGTTGTAACCGTTGTCAACCCTTCAATTCTTCTGTCTATGCTGACGATGGGAACTTTCTTGCCTTCATAGATAGTGGCATCTCCCACCCTGCTGCACAAAATAATACCATCAACTTTATTACCTTCAAGCAGAGCAACCATCTCAATCTCACGGGCCTCATCTTCACCGGAACGGCAAAGCATCAACTTGTAACCCTTTTGGCTGGCGACTTCTTCAATAGCCTCAATGAGTATACTGAAGAAGGGATACTGAATCGATGGAACAATGACACCAATGATATTACTCTTCTGCTTCTGGAGGGCTCGTGCCATTTCATTAGGACGAAAGTTGAGGGCTTCCATGGAAGCATAGACCTTTTGTCTGGTTTTTTCACTAATCGGTCCTCGGTTATTCATGATTCTGGATACTGTTGCTATAGATACATCTGCATGCTTTGCTACATCTTTGATCGTTGCCATCTGTTCCCTCTCATAAAGAATTCGTTATTGTTTCATATTGGAAATCATCCAGTCAAGTATTCCTTTTTCATTGTGTAAGGTTAGTATCCAGCTGTTATGGTTTTCAGAATCAAGCTCTCTGGCATCCAATCCTTCTGTGCTGCCGATGCCATATTCTTCCAATTCTTCCGGAAGATACATGGTATATTTGACATCCCGTCTGCCTTCATCCCATAGTTTGTTGCAGGCATTCAATATATATGCATGTCTTCCATGCTGGTGATCCATATAGGCAGTAGAGATCCAAACCGGTACCTGTGGCCAATGAAGCAGCTGGGCATAGCTTTCACCATTCATACTGGGGCAGATTGGAGCGGCCGCAGCAAATAAGTCTGGAGCAACTGAAACGGCATTAATGGTTCCTCCTCCACCCATGCTCATACCAATGACATAGACTCTTCGTCCATCGACTTTTCCGTCCGCAATCATCTGTCGTATCACATCACATACCTTACCCAGGTAATCCCTGTTCCAGCCCCGTTCACCCTTCAGTGCAAAAGGAATCATCCCCATCTCTACCCGGAAGGGATTCCCTCTTTGCTTCATGACTTCAAAATTCTCCTCCATTGAAAGGGTGCCACCTGGTGCCTGGGGAGCCATGACATACATTTCCGGCCATTTCTGGGCCAGTCTTAGAGCTCCAATAGTCCCTGTCATCTGGGCAATATTGTCTTCACCACACTCACCACCGCCATGGAGGAATAGGACCAGGGGTCTTGGCTGATTCGCTTCCGGTTCATACAGTCTGTAGTGAATGCCATACTCACTTATTGGTGAGAAACAATCAAGATCTTCTACCACAAGTTCATGAATGTGGTCCTTGTCTATAGTGATGTCTTCTTGTCCTATTCTTCCTGAGATTAGGAAGTCATATCTATATAAGAAAGGATCAAAAACGAGATTTAACCCCTCCGCTGTGCTGTCAATAGACAGAATTCCCTTAGAAAGTTTCTTTCCGCTTAGATCACAATAATGCCCTTTAATTTCCAGAGTCACCTCCGATAGATGTATATCATTATCTAATAGGATTTGAATTCGGTCAACCTTTTGTCCGTAATCGCCAACCTCAGTATATGCTATAATTCTTTTCATGCTCTACTCCTTTCAGTTATCAATAACCTGTCATAGTTATCCGGTACCATTTCACCTTTGAAAAGATCCTTGATCAGGTCTGCCATGAAACAGGATAAATCAGCAAAATGATCCGTAATATACATGATACCTTCGCAGCTTGTAACCTGCATCCCGAATATATACTTGGAGAACCATTCGACAGAGACTAGGAGTTCCTTATCTCGGTGAAGGGCTTCGCAATACATAGACCGAAGCGTATCATCGATAACGCAGCCTATACTTCCTCTGGCAAATTGCAATCTCCGTCCGTCCAGTAGGTTCAGGACAACACTGGCCCCCTCATCATCTGTGACATATTCGGCCCCGAAAGCCTGTGCCAAAAACGATAGAGGTGCCATGAGATAGGAACCACGTATCATCTGATCACCATTTAAGCCATGATATTTCAATTTGTTCCATATCAGAGCTTTTGACTTCATGTCCACCAGTCGGTTATCAAACCAGGCCCTATCGAAGCCTTCTCCAAGAGCAATCCCAAAGCTGTCTCCGGTTCTGCTCATCTTGCTTGCCGTATGAGTGATGGTTCCATCTTCATTTCTTCTTGTTCCAGAGAAGAAATAATCCCAGTAGAGGAATGCTTCATCCAATGTCTGTCCATGATCCCTGTTTTTAATATCCAAGTAGACTAAGTCTGCTTTTTTTCCTTTGTAGAAGGCAAAATTATTCTCTCCCATAATATGTATCTGAGGAATCAATTGACATTCATTGATTTTCATCCAGTAGATTCGGTTCATCTTGTTGACTTCATATTCATCATAGTCTTTTCCCGGCGGAAGTCCGTTCTTTTCAGGGCGGGACTGCCATATAGGCAGGTGACCTGCATCATTGATCAGATGGCCTTCAGAATCAAAGATAATGCTCAATCCACTAGGGCCTCCAGATCCGGCTGCTCCTGCCAGAATATCTCCATAATGTCTGGCAAACTGGCTTGTCATGAGATTACCCATGGACATACCCTGCATAAAAATTCTTCCTTGATCAATATTATACTTGACCTTCATTTTCTCGATAAGTGCCAAAATCATATTCATATCATGATTGTCTCTGATATCCTTGGGCGTCTGGATCATTGGAAGGTCCGGCGCAAGGCTTGAGTCAAAATCCTCAAAGACCCCTTCAACAGCCCACATCCTTTTTTCATGAGCATTGGGAAAGAGGCAGATGATGCCCTCTCTTTCAGCAACCAGGGTCCATGAGGTGTAGACGGCGTGGCCCCAACCGGTCATAAGACCTCCATGAAGCCCGACAAGAAGGGCTGTCTTCTTGGATGGATCATAGGTGGAGGGAATGTATTCATACCAGACATCCGGGCTGTCACCAAGGACCACTTCCCTGAACTCCTTTAGTCTCTTGGGATATACGATGGAGTTGTTTCCATTCTCATTCACAACAATATCCGTAGATTGAATAATCTCAGGAAGGTATTCTCTGTTCCCATCATCCGGTGTTCCAGCTAGGATTCTAATTTGTGTCATATCTGTTTCCTCTCATTTCTTAGATTTCTACATTCTCTTTGTTGTTCATCAATAAATTGCGGATCAGGTCTGCCATATTGACTCCCAGTTCTGCATGATGGTCCGTTACATACACTACATCTTCATATCTGGATGCGCACATATTCATAACAAACCGTGCAAACCACTCCAAGGATATACATAACTCACCTTCCCTATAAAGGGCTTCACAGTACATAGACCGAATATCTCCATCCAAATTGCACACAATACTTCCTCTGGCAAACTGAAGCACTCGCTTATCATTCAAATAAAGATAGGCTACCCTTCCATCCTCTTCGTAGGTATAAGTAAGGTTGTAGACCAATGCAATGAACGAAACAGGTGCACATATGTATTCACCTCTGACCTTCTTCCCGCCATTCAAGCCGTGATATTTGTACTTCTTCCATAGGATTGCAGGTGTCTTCATCTGAAGCTTCTTATTATCAAACCAGGCCCATGAGCTCCCGTCTACAAGGGCAATGGCAAACTTGTCTCCCTTTCTTGGGATTCTTGAACCTTCGTCAATAAGAGTACCTTCAGCATTTCTTCTCAGGCCGGAAAAATAATAATCCCACACCAGGGCAGCTTCATCCAGTGTCTGTCCATGATCTCTGTTCTTGATTTCCATAAAGACGGTGTCTACCTGATCCCCTTGGTAAAATGCAAAAGCATTCTCTCCGACAATGCTGATTTCAGGATCCCTATGACAGCCATTCAGCTCATTCCAGTAGACTCTTGTATACTTATAGATTGTTAAATCATCAAACTCACACCAGGGAGGACATCCATTGGTTTCAGGTATGGAGGTCCACATTCCCACCGGACCGGCATGATTGATGATTTGTCCATTCCGGTATAACAATCTTGGATTGGGAGTTCCGCCACCTGCTCCTGAAGCTGCAGTCAGCTGGTTACCGAAGTATCTTGCAAACTGGGAGGTGAACATATTCCCGTTGGACATTCCCTGCATAAAAATTCTTTCCTCGTCTACATAATATTTATCTTTCAGGTACTTCATGAGGGTCATCAGCCATCTAATGTCCGGGTTCGCTTCATTATCTGCAAGGTTCTGTTTGATCTCATCAGGCATTTGGGCATTGATGTTTGTTTCCAATTCGGTAGCTTCCAGTGTCCACAATCTTCTTGTGTGCGCGTTAGGAAAAACAACGATAAAATTATCCCGTTCTGCTACCATCGTCCAAGATGTATATACAGCTTGCCCCCACCCGGTCATCAGTCCCCCGTGAAGAGAGATGACCAAGGGTGTTTTTTTGGTTGGATCATAAGTGGTCGGTACATACTCATACCATATATCCGGTGTATCATTTCCCATAAATTCACAGTACTCTTTGAGATTTTCAGGATAAGGCTGAGAGTTATTACCGTTTTCGTTAACAACAATGTCTGAATCCTTGATGGCTTCAGGTAAATACTCCCTGTTGTCATCATCAGGTGTACCCGGCAATATTTTAATAAACTTCTCCAAGATCTATTCCTCCTCTAACATGGTGTCATAACTTTCCGGCACTATAGTGTCCATTAATATATCCTTGATCAAATCTGCCATATTGGCTGACAGTCTATTGGAATGATCAGTGATATACATGACCTCATCACAGGAAGAAACATGAAGATTGCACACATATTCAGAAAACCATTCAAGGGATACATAGAGTTCCAGATTTCTTAAAACCGCTTCGCAATACATCTGCGTTAAGGAGTTGTCAAGAATACAGCCGATGCTTCCCCTGGCAAACTGCAGGTCTCTTCCATCCGGCATATGGACCTTGGCTACCCTATGGCTATAAGAGTATTCAAGTTCTGCCTCAAAGACTTTTGTAAGGAAAGATAGGGGCACCATGTAATACTGACCTCTGATTTTCTGTCCACCTTCCAGCCCGTGATACTTCATCTTATTCCACAAAAAAGCTTTCCCTGTCATCCTAGTGACCTTGTTTTCATACCAGGCTTTTTGACTGCCCAGTGTTACAGCAAGGGCTAACTGGTCGCCGCTTCGCTTCTTGACCCCTTCACCGGATATAATTTTTCCATCTTCCTGTCTTCTGATACCGGAGAACAGGTAGTCCCATATCAGGGCTCCGTCATCCAAGGTCTGCCCATGATCTCTGTTCTTAATATCAAAATAAACTAAATCTCCCTTTTTCCCTCGGTAAAAGGCAAAGTTATTGTCTCCGATGATGCTGATTTGGGGAATCAAGTCACAATCATTGATTCTCATCCAGTACAATCGGTTGTACTTGTGGACTTTCCGTTCTGTACTGCCTCGAGGAGGTATATCGTTCAGCTCAGGTCTTGACTGCCAGATTGCCAGAGGTCCACTCTCATTCTTGATCTTCTCATCCTGGGTAAATAACAGGGAAAGAAAGGCTGCAGCCCCTGAACCTGCTGCACCTGCCAAGATATTGCCGAAGTTTCTTGCAAAAAGGTCTGTCATCATATTCCCCATCGACATACCCTGCATAAAAATTCTTTCCGGATCAATATGATATGACTTTTTCATCAAGTCAATCAAACCAAGGAGAAGCTTAATATCATGATTGTCTCCAACAATATCCGGACAGGCTTTGATTCCCAGAGGTTGACCTTCCATAGAACCGGGTGTAGGTCTATTCGGATCAATCTCCCAGGTCCCCCATTGAACCTGCCAGAATCGCTCATAACTGGCATTGGGGAAGAGGACTATAAATCCATCCCTATCCGCTGCCAGTGTCCAGGAAGAATAAATTGCCTGCCCCCATCCGGTCATCATACCACCATGAAGCGACAGGACCAAGGGGCTTGCTATTGTTGGATCGTAAGAATCCGGTACATAGACATACCATTCATCTTCTATACCATCTGCTATCACCCCGTGAAACTCCATTAAGCTCTCAGGATAGGGTATAGAGTTATTACCATTCTCATTAACTACAATATCACTGCCTTTTATCTTCTCCGGAAGATAATCCCGATTATCATCATCAGGCACTCCCGGTCTTATGAACATATCTCCCATCTTACCTCCTTTTCTACCCAACCAATATCCATGAATAAGGCTCTACTCCTGATCCCTTTGGAAGCTGCCTTTAATATCCAGCCAATCCAGGAACTCCTTCACATGGCGATTGCAGTATTCCCAATTGTGCGCTCCATGATCGATGACCCGGTGAAACTTAAGGCCCATTGATTCATACAAGTCCATAAACTCAACATTATCCTCATAATGGGTATCCTCGACACCGGTTGCCATATATCCTTTGGGAAAAGTTTTTCCTGCCTCCAGTTGCTTCTTAAGCATGTAGACCACGTCATCTTCTGTATTCTTAGTATTGGCCGCATCGCCAAAAGCTGATGCAAACATGAAGAAATCATCGGTTTTATCTTCAAATTCAGGTATAACATCTGGCACATTCTTAATACCGGAGAAGAGACCAAATGCAGCGAATTTCTCAGGATCCCTTAACATCCATTTCAAGGAGCCATATCCACCCATTGAAAATCCTGCAATATAATTGTCCTTGGGATCTTCTGATAGGGGGAAGAGGTGTTTAACGACCTGTGGTGTTTCAATGGAGAGTTGAGTAAAGTATTTAAAATTGCCATGGTAGGTGTCCATATAACCGGAACAGTAAGTTCCGCTGCACACAACAGCTATACCGTCTTCTGCGGCATAGAGCTCCAAGGCAGTGTATCTTTGCCAATCCGTATAGTCGAATCCGCCTCCGGACTGAAGCCAAAGAACTGGATATCGATATCCTTTTGGTCTGTCTGCCAGTGAATGGCCCCATGTGTTCTCTGGAATAATGACATTGACTCCAACAGTCATCCGGAGTGCTTCTGAAAAATAATGCAGCCTAAAATTTGCCATCAATCGCTTCCTCCTTAACCCTTCACTAGCCAGTCTATTGCATGTCTTAAGACTTGAGGTTCACTTAAATCCATTACCTCACCATCAGTCTCCCTAAAGAGGACCGGTGATTTCAAAGCCTTCAAGAGGCGCTGTCTTTCCTTTGCATAGGCAGAATCCTTTTTCCCGGTAATATAGAATATGCAGGCTTCTGTTCCCTCTGCCAACCGATACACATCATGACCACTGCCCTCAATTGTCTTAATATCACCAAAGACTGCCTTTAAGGATTCTTCATGGTGAAATATATGGGTAGGCTCTCCCTGTATCGCCTGTTCACAGATTTTCTTCATATCAAAGATTCCATCCATCGCAATACACTTTGTAAATACTTCAGGATGTTTCATTGCTGCCTTAACAGCACCATATGCTCCGGTACCTACTCCTCCGATCCAGTTCAGTTGGGGATCCTCCGAAATCGGAAGATTGTTCCGACAGATTCCCAGAAGCTCTGTAGCCAGGAAATCTTCAAAATTGGGACCATAATCCATATTTGTACACAGTGTATGCTGGACATCCGGGGCGATGATGAATATACCATACTCCACAGCACACGCTTCTGCCATCGTTCGATTCCAATCCAGACAAGACCCACCCTCACTGTGTAAAAGCCATAGGACCGGATAAGTCCTTCTGTGACCGCTGTCTTCAAGTTCCAACTTATCCATCTCAGGTAAATATGCTCTTGCGCTAAAAGACCCGCATAAGATCGTTGATAAAGCATTGATTTCCAAATACGCCATTTGCTTTCTCCTTTTGTTTGATATAACTATTGTCCCATTGGTCCGATAAAATGTCAAACGTTTACATTTTGCTTTTCTGCTATATTCTATCACTTTCTTGACTTATTTTATGGGACTTGCTAATATATGCCTATACTGATTATCATAATAAAACGATGAATCTTTCTCATATATTCGAGATTTTATGTAAACGTTTTAACGGAGGTCATATGACTATGTTTTTCCATAAATCCAAGACACCCTATTCCATTCGGAGAATGTTCTCAAAATTTTTCCTTACCCTTTTCGCAGCGACTTCAGGTGTGCTCATCTTCTACTGCATTATGTTCATTCGTACAAACATAGATCAGATGTCATATAATACAGATACCATTGTAGATTTTTATGTTTCTTCACTCCAATCAGAGATGACTGAAGTTTCATCATTCATTCAAAAAATATCTTATTCCGACTCTTCCTTCAAGCTTTTGCACTCCAAGAGTCTAACGGATTCTGACAAGGTTGTCCTTCAATACAATGTCACTGAAATGCTGAAACGTCATGTCGGACCCAATGAATGTATATTCATCTTTAATGAAGATAACAGCATTTCCATGCTGGCCTATGGCTCATCTTTCTCGACAAACGGATCCCAATATATCTATTTTTTGAAAGAAAACATCAAAAACTACTGGCTTGAACAGAACCGCAGTCAGCTTAACCAATGGATTACCTTTCAGGACGATCAACATACCGTACTTATGAAGGCCCTAAAAGTAAAAGACACCTATGTTTGTACTACCATCGACCTGAACCGGTATGCACTGAATCAGAACTCTGCTCAAGGTTCTGCTACATTCTTCTACGGCTTCTATGATAAGGAACAGTTACTGACCTCATCTTCCGGATTCCACGAAACAGGCATATCTCTGGAAGATTTGGCCAATGAGGATTTGAGTCAACAGTATTTCTCGAAATATTATATTCAGACCACTCCCATTATGGGTACCGATATCTCACTTTATTACATCATCACTTCCAACCAAATGTGGATGTTTGCCAAGACCTCCATATACATCTTCATTTTGATTGCCGTCATCACATGTGCTATCATCATATATATCTTCTACTTAATCAATCATATTTTGGTCTATCCTCTAGATCAGATCAATGCTGCCACCAATCACCTTGAGCAGAATGATGCGACGCCATTTCTGGCAAACAATGACCGCAATATCATTGAATACCATAATATTAATCATGCTCTGGCAAAGCTGATTGACCAAAAAATTAATCTTGATAAAGAAAGACAACATGAGGCTATTGAAAAGGACCATGCCCGATTACAGTACTTCTATCTCCAGACAAGTTCCCACTTCTTCATCAACTGTCTGAAGAATTTGTACAATATGCTGGAATCCGGAGAATATGAAAAAATGCGAAAAATGATTATTGCTTTTTCCAATCATCTTCGTTATGTTTTTAATGACAATCTGAAGCTAGTTTCGTTGGAAGCGGAACTACAGGAAGTGAATGACTACTTCAACATCATTCTCCTGGACCGGGAAACACCTATGGTTCTTAACACTCAGGTAGACCCTTCCCTCTATCAATACAAGGTCCCTACCTTGTTGATTCAGACCTTTTTGGAGAATACAGCCAAATATTGCGGCGGGTCCAGTAAACTGATTATGTTTGACATTAAGATCGATAAGACGGAACTTGAAGGTGTTCCTGTCATGCAGATTCGCCTAAGCGACAACGGAATTGGCTATACATCTGACATGCTCAAGCAACTGAACACCACCGACAGTAATTTATTCGCAAAAAAACAGGTTGGGATATCCAACCTGAAACATCGAATTGCCTTAATTTATAAATCTAACTATCAGTTTGCCTTCTACAACAATCCGTCAGGTGGGGCCTGTAACTTAATTTATCTGCCTCTCATCGAAACCTTTAACGAATAATCTATGCATATAAGGGAGAACCAAAATGAACATACTCATCGTCGATGATCAAATATCCGTTATAAAAGGCATAACAACCGGAATTAACTTCTCACAACTAGGTATCCATCATGTATATACAGCCACCAATGTTGCTCAGGCAAAAGAGATCATCAAGGCAAATGTCATCGACATCCTTATATCGGATATTGAAATGCCTAATGAAAACGGCCTCAGTTTATGCAAGTGGTCATTTGACAACCACCCTCATATGATTTGTATACTATTAACATCACATGCTTCTTTTACCTATGCAAAGGAAGCTCTGAAATTCGGTTGCTTCGATTATATTATTCAGCCCGCCCCCTATCACGAGATTGAAGATGTCATATTAAGGGCCATTGCAAAGATTATGTCGGATAGAGAAAAGAATCACTATTATAACCTGGAAGTGACAGGAAATATTGTGCTCAATCTGTTTTCCCAGAATCCGTCCAACAGACAGAATTCCATCCTGTCACTCAATCAAATGGGTTATTCAATCAGCGAAGATTCACATATCCAATCTGTCATTATTGAAATATATCCCTATACAAAGTCAGAATCCCCAACCTTTTCAGACAAGTCCATCTATCTGTCATTAATTGAAAAAGCCAAGATGAGTTTCCACTCACCGACCATCAATCCCTTAGTGTGTTTGAACCGCTACAAGCAGTTTGTCCTCCTCCTCCTGTGTAACGATGAATCCCTGCAGGAAGTGGGTATGGAATCCTTCAATCTATTCTATGAGAATCTGTGTAAAGAACTCGGTCCCGACATTTCCTGTTATATCACTCCCCAAGGTCTCCTGTCCGAGAGTAGAGAAGTGATTTATGCAGGCCATCAGTTACTGATCAATAATGTCACAAAAAAACCTGGAATCTACCTTTCCAAGCGTGACAAGACGATTCCCAAGTCCACCGGAATTCTTGAGAACATTACCCGTTGGACCAAACTTCTTGAGAGCAGTCAGTTCAGTATACTGGAGGAGAATATTCTTTCGTATCTGGAGTTCAACGCCTTCATCAATCGCTTGAATCTGGAGAACTTAAGTGAATTCCATCAACAACTGACCAAGATCTTTTTTGTCTACTCCTATCAAATGAACATTGATATAATGAACCTATTCTCAGTTAAGTTCACTTACAGTGACTACATGAACAGCTATAAGGATGTCAGGTCATTGACGGAATGTATAAGCTATATTATTCATGCAATTAAAGACAACTCTTCTGCAGATGTAGCCAAGGGGGATGTACAACGGGCAATAGAATATATTCTGGCGAATATTTCCAATGCAATCTCAGTTAAAGACGTTGCGAATTATGTTCACCTTAGCCCAGAATACTTCTCCAAGCTTTTCAAGAAAGAAATGGGAGAAAACGTCAAAAACTATATTCTTAGAATCAAGGTTGATGTAGCCAAGGACTTACTGGAGAATCCGAATATTCCCATAAGTATGGTCGCTACAGAACTTGGCTATAATAATTTTTCTCACTTCACTCAAATGTTCAAGAAGCATGAGGATGTAACTCCCAGCGAATATAGAAACAGAATTCTCAATCATGACAAAGAATAGAGAGATTATCCAATCCCTCTTTGTCTCATCTCAAAAAAGGAGATGTTGCGTTCCTTATCGTATGTCTTATTGGAATATCAGATGATCTACTTTCAGCTGTTTTGAGTGCTTGATTTTTAGCATGTAAAAAGGGACTGTAATCCAAATCTTAGCAGATTTAGTGTAACAGTCCCCTTTCAGAATTGTGGCAAGCTTATCGACTCTATCTCTCAATACCTTACTTTTCCAAAATATTCTTATTCAAATTCTTCATATGATACGATTTCGCCTGATTTCAACATGACAAACTTTGCACTCTTGACCTGATTCATTAATTTTTCTTGCTCAATTTCCAACTTCATATCAACCAACTCTTTTTATGCAGGCTGCCTGGAGTATTGGTTGCATGCTTCCTTGGGCTAGCGCTCTAAATACAGCTGAGATAACAATCTTCCTCAGAGAGTCTGCCTGAATTAGTATCAATAAAGATAGTATTGTCATCAATATTCCCTGATAGACAACATAATTTATGCCAAACCTGGTCCTACAGCTGATGCGACAACCTGATCTACGAGTTCCCAGGTAAGTTGGCATAGTATTTACGGAGATATTAATACTAAGGAGGTATACCCAATGACGACAAAAAACTATTATGGATCACTACCTTCTGTAAGGTTATCAAAAAAGCCTTCCTGGATAATTGCGCTTTCACATTCTCAAAAATGATTTCTTTCCATTTATGAGTTTATTTCATCTCCAGCTTGTTATCTGAATACTGGTTATTATGATTGATTAAGTTTAAGGCGTAACAATTTGGAAACAAGATATTTCCATGAACACAAAACAATCATTCACATTAGGTTCCAGTCATCCTATTGACTAGAAGTACTTAAATGGTTCTTTTGCATCAATAAAAATGGCTTCAAGATCACCTAGAATTGGTTTCATCCAATCTGCCATATGCTTCATACCGGCTTCTTCACTCCGTTCATGTCCTAAAATGATCATGGATCTATTCTGTCCCAGCATGGCAGCATCATTACAATACGCACTTAAAGTCCATTCTGTAATATCACCACAGATAGCCACCTCAATATCATGTTTCTCCATTATCTGCATAGGGACTTCTTCTTTACCCAAACCGAGACTTCCTCCACCGACAAAGACACCAACACGACTGGCTCTAGCCTTTGGATTTCCGACGATACGAATAACTTTCATCTTAAACTTGTCCTTGAGATCCAAAGCCATTTCTTCAATACTCGTAACTGGAACCTCATAGATAATTCCTGTCATTTCCATAGGATAGTCCGCTTTTTCAGGTTTTGGAAGGCGATATCTTCCCCATCCAGAATCCTGATCAAATCCTGCATAGATGCCATCTTCGCTGGCCATATGCATATGATCATGACAGCGCCATATAGTAATCTGATGATTATCAATCAGTTTTTTCTTTTGCTTATACACCTCAGAACCCTCAATAAACTCAAACTTATCCATACCACTATACCACGTTGGTTCATGAGTAATAATAAAGTTAATACCCAAGTTGATGGCTTCTCGAATAACATCTACTGTCGCCATGAAGGTAGTAGCCACCTTCTTAACTTCCATATCATAACTACCGGATATAAGAATATCACATGTCTTTCCCTCTGGAAACTCAGTTAAACCTTGAAGGTCATATATACCTTTGATTATTTCCTTAACTATCATTTATTCTCCTCTATCGATGACAGACTCAGCACTTACTCCCTTTACCTATAATCAAAGAGTTCTCCTGACTGAACAAATGTCATCGGTATTGAATCACCGATGATAGGTTTCAGCCACTTGACTGCCCATTTAATACCGGCTTCCTCCTGGATGAAATGTCCGGGAAGTATTAGCCCTTTGGATTTATTTAAAGACACTGCATCCTTGATATATAGAGGCAGGGTCCATTCCACAATTTCGCCAGGTATAACAACATCAAATTGCCATGATGCAGCTACCTCCTTATTGTTGCCCCAATTCGTCTTATCACTGGGTAGTAAGTGACCAACAAATCCAACTGTCGATACCGTCATATTAGGATCGCCAATATAACGTAGTTTTTTAACATCCATGGCCTTCTTCACATGATCCAGTAGATCATCAAAAGTCATTTCAGGTAATTTATAACCAATAACCTGACTCTCACTATCTAGAGTATATGCTTCCCAGCCTAACTGCTTTGTCACATAGTGAAAAATACTGTCTGGCCTGTGGGCATGCATATGGTCATGGTCTCTAAAGATAACGATGTTATAGTCAATAAGTAGCTGTTTCTTTTCTTCATACACAGCATTTCCTCTTAACCATTCGGTATCCAGATCATATCCACTATAATACGTTGGTTCATGAACAAGAATAAAGTTAGCCCCTATTTCAATAGCCTTCATGATTATGTCTACAGTAGGTACAATCGTTACCAAAATCCCCTTACATTCTACATCCGGATTTCCTCCAATAATCACATCACAGGTCTTCATATCTCCAAGATCCGGGTGATACTTAAGCACCTCATCAATAATTCCCTTAATTGTCATATTTTCTCTCCTTCATATTCGACTACTAACCTTTAACCGCCCCGACAACAACTCCCTTAATAAAGTATTTCTGGACAAATGGATAGATGAGCAATATTGGTAAAATACCAATAACCGCCATAGCCATTCTAACAGATGTACCAGGTAAATCCATATCGACGACACCCATAAAATTTGATGATCCTGATCTTAGGAATTCAACATTGTTCATGATTCTAATCAGTAAATTCTGAATACCGAAAAGTTCTGGTTTTGTCAGGTAATACAGACCATTCACCCAGTCATTCCAATAGATTAGACCTGTGAACAAACTAATGGTTGCAACGGTTGGTATGGATAAAGGAAGTATGATTTTTCGAAATATAGTGATCTCTGATGCTCCATCAATCTGAGCCGACTCAATAATCGATTCAGGAATATTGTTTGCATAGAAATTCCGAACTAGTAGTACATTAAAAGCAGTCACTAGATAGTTTGGAATCATTAGGGCATAAATTGTATTGTTGAGATGGAATAGGTTGGTCCACATCATATAGGAAGGTACAATACCTCCACTAAAAAGCATGGTAAAGAACACAAAAAACGAAAGAATATTCCTATATTTAAAATCTTTCTTTGACATTGGATAGGCTAACATCGTGGTAATAAGCACACTTACTATTGTACCGACTACTGTAACCAGAATTGTAATACCATAGGCCCTAAAAATCATTTCGCTTTGTTTAACCATGTAATAGTATGCATCTAAGCTAAACGCTTGTGGAAAATATGAATACCCATTGGATAAAAGAGCCTTTTCGTTAGTAAATGATGCAATAATAATTAACAGTATCGGCAACAGAGTAACTCCTGATATCATTGCAAGGATTATGGTAGATACGGAACTAAACCGCTTCTCATCATTCATTTGAATCATTGGTAAACCTCCTAAAACAATGCATTTTCGTTGTCGACTTTTCTAACAACTCCATTGACAATCACAACCAGAATGAATCCAACTACTGATTGGTATAGTCCCGCAGCTGCAGACATACCTATATCATTAAGTTCCATAAGACTGTGATAGACATACGTATCAATTGTTTGAGTTACGTCATACAGGACTCCCGAGTTCATAGGTACCTGATAAAACAGGCCAAAATCAGAATAGAAAATTCTACCAACAGCCATTAATGTTAAGACCATAACAGTAGGTTTAAGCATGGGTATAGTAATCTTTATAATCTGCTGTAGTTTAGTCGCTCCATCAATTTTTGCCGCTTCAAAAATACCTTTATCTATTCCTGCTATACTAGCCATATAGATGATGCTGGAATAACCAATTGATTTCCATAAATACACAAAAATCAAGATAAACGGCCAGTATTTCGGTGTTGAATACCAAGGAATAGAATCTTTGCCAAGACCTTCCATCACTGTATTATTGATAAAGCCTGTATCTGAATTTAAAAATGCAAAGCCAATAAAACCAATGACGACCCAAGACAATAGATTAGGCAAAAGCAACGAAGACTGAAAAAAACGTACACGCATTTTTTTTCCTAATTCGGTCATAAGAATGGCAACGAAAATTGCAGCCACTGTACCAAGAATAATAAATGACAGATTATAAAGCAGTGTGTTTCGAATAATCGTAAGTGCATCTCGCTTAAAAAGGTACTCAAAATTCTTAAATCCATTCCACGGACTGTAAAAAACACCATCTACGTAGTTAAAGTCCTTAAAAGCAATGAAAACACCAAACATAGGTATATAATTGTTAACAAGTAGGTACAGAATACCTGGTAAAGCTATTAGGAAAAGGGGACCGGATTTAGCCAGTCCCGCCTTTTTATTTCTTTTGAACATTTTCATTCTCATCTCCAACCAAGGTCTCTTTATGACTATTTTGTTGCCCAGGCATCTAATTGAGCTTGTTTCTCTTGAATAATTACATCCAAGCCTGCTGCTTCCAGTTCATCAAGGAACTTAGGTAAAATAGTTTCAGGATCAACAGATCCACATACCAAAACAGGCAGATACTGCTGAATGACATTGTTGACTGCAGAATACTCAGTTTTTACACTAGACGAATCAAAAGTAAAGCCCATTGCAGGTGATTTCATTGCCTTTTGGTTCTGCTCTTCTTCCCATACTAAAGATTCCTTGCTTGTACCAGCCATTGGATACATATTAAAGAAATTTCCTAGAGTTCCGCAGCTGAGTTGAGCAGTATAAGGTACAGTTGTTGCATCTTGACCTTCTGGATAAGACATATATCCCTCAGCATCCAGAACGTAATCACGACCTTCAAGACCATAAATCAGTAGATTAACAACCTCTTCATCAGTAAATGTGAGATTGAGAAACTTGACTGCCGCTTCAGGTACATCAGTAGTAGATGATACCATCCAACTTAAGGCATTAATTGATGTCGTATCAAGATAGGCTTCACCAATCTGAACTGCACCGAGTGACTGACCTCCCATCTGGGCACTCAGACTAGCTGCTGTATCTTCTGGTGGATAGCTATAGGCAGCTATATAGCAAAAACTGTTATCTGCAGTCATTAATTCTGTTGCTGTACTGGTTGTAGTTGCCGCGTCTTGAAGAATCAGGCCTTCATTATACCAGGTTCTAGCAAGATCGGTAATATGTCTGAACTCAGGAAGACTATAGTAATCTACTACTTCCATACTGTTTCCACTAAGTACACCTTTTGGACTAAACAAATCATCTGTTAGATAGTCAATCTCTCCAATCGTTCTCGCCAAACCTGAATCACCTTGGTTAACCGGAACTAAAGGAGTCATATCAGGATACGCTTCCTTTACTCTTGCCAGAACAGCTGTCAAGTCATCAATATTCTTTACTTCACTCATATCTATGCCAAGCTCGTTTGCAATGTCCTGCTTATAAATAATCATAGGTGTTAGGGCGTAAGGCTTATAAGTTGGAATCCCAAACAATCTGCCATCCTGTACACAGGCATCTAGTAATTCCTGCCCAAGAAGTTCTTGAGTCTCCGGTGCATATTGCTCCATCATATCTGTAATATCATATGCCATCTTAGTTGATACACGCATATTGAAATCCCCAAGTGATTGAATAAGGTCCACTTTCTCACCACTTTGAAGTGATAAGCTGATTTTTGATGCATAATCAAAAATCGCTATGGGCATCAGTTCAATTTCCGCACCGATTTTATCTCTAGTAATCTTATTAATCTCTTCCTCAACGGAACCAAGGATATCCTCTGACGGAATATTGTTAAACGTTGCATAGGCATATACGACTTTATCATAGGATGCTTCTTCTCTGGACTTGTCTGACGTAGTATCCTTCTTTGTATTATCTGTAGATTTTGTTTCAGTTTCAATCTTGTCTTCACTTGATTTTCCACAAGCACCGAGACTAAGTACCATTGTTGCAATTAGTAATAAACCTATAAGTTTCTTCATTATAAAACCTCCCTTTGATTTGTGTAAGTCAATCATAACATTTTAGAACTCCGATATCTTTCGTTAATAAGTTCTTTTCTTTTAAAAACAAGTCATTTATCCATTATTCCTGAAATCTTTCGGTGTCATACCAGTGGTTTTCTTAAATATTGTAGAAAAATAGGAAAAATTATCAAAGCCAACCTTTTCAGCAATATCACTAATTGACAGCACCTCAGATTTTAACATGTCTTTTGCCATCTTGATTCGATACCCATTAATATAGTTCTTGATATTGATACCTGTCTTCTTCTTATAAAGCTTAGCTAAATATTCTGGTGTCAGAAAGAAAACTTCTGCAATCTCATTTCTACTGATATTTTCATGATAATGTTCGTGTACATATTCATTGATTCTATCGATAACAGACAGTGATTTCTCAATCTCCTCTTCGTACTCAAATATCTTTTCAAAGAGCTGTTTACACCATCGAATCAAGTCAACGGGAGAATCAGTCGATCGTTCTGCAAGTTTGATTGCTTGGTCATCATAAAAAAGTTTGGTTGCCTGAATCCCTTTTTTCATGAGATCTCCGTAGGCCACTTGAACAATCTCCTGTTTAATCATATATAGGGATTGTATATTTAACTGCTTACATTCAGACAAATCTCGAAACACTTTCTTTAGATAACGAAGGATTTGATCTAATTCCTTACGCTCAACCAATCGGACCATTCGCTGTAAATCAAGAATCTGCATTTCTTCGAGGGTGGTTACTTCAACATCTTTTTCAAAGAATATTGTCCCATAGTAACCAATATTGGAATCAAAAAGAGTCTTGAGACTATTCCTTGCTTTTGGCAACTCTTTAAGATTGTAGATATTACTGATACAAGCTGTCAAAGTCGCCTGAAAATACCTTTGATAGTTGTCCAGTAACTCCTCGCATTTCATTCTTAAAAGCTCCAGGTCTTCCTCCTCACAAACGGCAATATAACAAAGTGTATCGGAAGTGTAAAACTTGATTACGTTCTCGTTGCCAATTTTCCCTGTAAGAATCTCAGACTGCATTCCTTCTAGAATGTATTCAAATACATCTTTCCCATACTGGTCAATATCAGAATCTGTATTGTTCAACTTACTGTATATTAAACGGTAGCTTCTGTTATCCTTAATATCTATATGCCTTGTCTCAATTTCCCAATCGATAAGTCTTTGGTCCATTAGCTTTCCATCTAAAAGAGCCTTCCAAAAATCAAGCTTGACAAATGTATGTTTTTGTTCCATCCATTCTCCATAGCTACTGTTTTTCTCCATACTCCTTTTCTGCTTCAAGTTGGTGATAATTTTTTGAATATTGAGTACCATAGTATCTACATCGAATGGCTTGGTCAGGTATGCATTGGCACCGTAATTTATGGCTAACTTAGCAAAGGAAAAATCCTCATGACAGGTTAGAAAGAGAAACTCACAGGAAAGCCCTTCATCTCGCACCCACTTCAAAAGGTCCAAACCTGTCTCTTTAGGCATTTCGATATCACTAATGATAATATCGATAGAAGACTCCAAAAGAATCTTTTTTGCCTTACTTACGTTGTAGGCAATATGGAGTTGGGTAATACCTAATGTTTCCCATTCAATTTTGTTTTGAATGACATCTACGATAGTGATATCGTCATCTACAATTAACAGATTAAACATCTTTCTCTTCTTTCTAACTTGTGACTAGGGACATAGGATTAGAGCCTTTATTTACTAAATTATTCTCTGGTATATGTGGAATCGATAGTATGTTTAGCCTTACGTGGTACATATACCTTACTAAGACATCCATGGGGTTTAACATTGCTGACTTTTATGAGCCCATCCCGTTCGTACATAAGCTCCATCATCCTTTTTATACTAAGCAAGCCAATCCTTGTTCCACTTTCTGGCAAGCTCTTATTATTGCTCTCAATCATATCAAGAACATCCTCAGGATACCCTACTCCATCATCCTCTATCTCTATTTGAAGCATATCCTCTTCCTGATATTTGACTAAGCTGACCTTGATGAGCAGCATAAGCGTCATATCAATAGAGATGGCATATTTATATATATTTTCTACAAAAGTATGAATCAACATTTGAGGAATTTCCCATGATTCTAACTCATTAGGTAGTTCCACCATATGAAAAACGCATCCTGGATACTTAAGCTCCTGCATTTCAATATAATTCTCAACATGCTTGATTTCATTCTTCACTGTGACCGTATGAAATCCTGCCCCAAAGATATAACGCACATTCTTAGATAGTGCTTCAATATACTGCTTTATCTCATCATTCTTATTCTGTTTGCTTAGGCTAGAAATCGTCGATAGCGCATTGAGGAAAAAATGAGGTTTTAGTTGAAGACGGATGCTCTTAAGTTCCACTTCCTTAAGTTCCAGACGGCGTTCGTAAGACTCTATCTTAAGACCAACAATCTGATCAACCATTTGATTGGTAGTCTCCTGAAGCATATCAAACTCCTTATTTCTAAATTCTCCATTAATTCTGTTGTCCAATTTACCATCTTTGATTTTTTCCATTTCATTTACAACTGTATGCATAGGCAAGGCTATCTGCCTTCTCGTAAAAAAAAGGATATAGCCCATAAAAAAAACAGCTAAACTAGCACCAACTGCTACAACAATCATGCTTGAGTGAGCCTGAAACAAGACACTATCCTTACTGGTATAACAATAAGCGTATAATTGATTGACAACAACTTCACGAGAAACTTGAGAGTATACCTTAGAGTCAAAGACCTTCAGCTTGGACCCAATTTCAACTCCCTGCGGAAGAGCACCAATGACCTTACCAATTAATCCAGATTGATTAGCCAGAACGATGGATCTATTTACCAAATCTTTTGTAGCTAAATAATCGAGAAGATTGGTAGTACTACTGAATACTGCTATAGCTCTTGAATCACGAATCAGCATTTTGTAGATGTACATTTCATCTCCAATTTCTACGAAGTCCCAGGTATTATTTGCTACACTTTTTTCTTTGACCGCCTGAGCTGTAAAGTCCTTGATTTTTAACTTCTGGTCATACTTCACCCCCATTTTAATGGACTCAATATTGACTTCATAATTAGCATCATATATAACAACTACATCTGCGGTTTCATTCGAGTATAATAGACCTTGAAGAAAGTTGGACAGAGAAACAGCAGACAAGCTTCTTTTATCCGCATCATCGTTAGATATCCATTCAAGATCAAGGGCTTGTATGGATATATTGGTTAATATACCATCAAGCTCCTTAAGCGTATTGGAATATTCGTTACTATAGATATCTACAAAGGCCTCCGAAGCTTCCTCAATCTCACTTTCAAGAACATAATAGGAGGACACTAAAAAAATACCCAGAACTCCAACAAGAAGTACCGTCAATATCATTAAGTAGATCAGCATCTCATTAACAAACGATTTTTTCCTCATAGTTAACCTCCTGTCTTACCTCTATTATAATCACTTTAAGCAATAATGGAAAGTTCTTCCTCCTCTTGGGTCAAACCCCTGAACTGAAAAACTACTTGTAATCAAATCCGCCTCTAGACTTGCTCTATATCCATTATTCATCCAAGTCCAGTGAATCATATTACTGCTTTCTGTTTTGAACATAGACATTTCACTCTCGAAACCAAATGCCTCAAAAGTATTTCGAAACCTTAAAAGCGTAAGTTGATCCTGCACCACCTTGCGGGATAAGCCAAACTGTATATCCTCTTTAGTTAAGTTCGTTCTGTTGATTTCCTTATGACCACCTGTACCGGCCTTTTTTACTGCCTCATAGTCATTTTTTCCTGCAAATAAATCCAGATACCATATTTGTGGTTTTCCTGGCATGAATAATTGAATCGCACGTGAGAGGAGCAAGCGTTCATCCTTTTCACCTAGGGCACTGTAAAAAGTTGCATTGACTTGATAATAAACATTCTTTTGTCCGTGAAGATCCTTGATATAGCCACCTCTTGCAACAAGGGTGTCAATCAAATTTTGAATTCTGTCTTCATCGAGAAGTCCTTTTAAGTCAAGAAGGGGAATTCCATCATGGCACCCAAGCATATTGACAGTTCTTATTTTCTTATCAACAAGCTGATGTATCCATTTCTCTAGAATTTCCTTTGACCGATTTTCAAAAGCATCAATAACTAGTCCAGGCAAGAAGAAGTCATAGGTCATATAGCCTTTACCAGCAATGATCTCATGGGTTTTTTCCTCATACCTTGAATGAATTTCAGGTAGGAGACTTAGGTTTAAGGGATCTGCCAACATCTTTACTCTTTCAAGGAGGTCCCAAGTTCCTGCATCGTTAAGAAAATTCTTCTCTCCAGGTTCTTTGGGAGCATAGGCGAAAGCATCCAATCTAATCACTGAAGCCCCATAGTCTGAAAGTTTGTTTAAGGTTTCCTCATAGAACTCCCAAACTAAGGATGATTTTATGTTTAAATCCATTTGGCCAAGGTAACATTTTGAAGCTTCCAGATAGGACACAATGGGAGCTCTATATTTCTCGTAACCCTCCCAGTCAGCATTTTCAGGATGTATCCCCAAATCAAGACTCCAGTTAATACGCTCTGATAAACACTCAGCACTCAAGTACTGAAGCCCTGTCAATTTCATAGTTTTCTGGGGATCCAATCTCTTATATCTCACTTCCTGATAAAATGTATTCCAATAAGGAACCTGACTGCCATCAGGCATACGAACCATGAGAATTGGTAATCCTGGTTTTCTGAAAAACATATCCTTGATATATTTATCATCTGGCTGAATGTACCCCCCATCGGTCATCTGTCCATATCCCTTCCAAAAGGAATTCCAGTTAATAAAAAAATCCCTGTAAAGGGATTCCTCCCCATTTTTTAAAAGATCCTGAAACTGAGGTGAAAGAACTGAACCATGATTGAGAATAAAATCAAACTTAAAATCCACCCCAAGCCCACGAATGTAGTTCAAGTCCTCCCGCTTTGCTAAAAGGTCGTTAAGATCGTAGTCAATAACTGAAAACCCTCTGTCTAAGTCTGTATTAAAAACACTAGGCAAGACATAGAAGGAACCAAAGACATCTTGCAGCTCAGAACTCCCCAAAAAATCTGCTATATCGGACAGGGTACCACCAAGACTGTCAGGATAGGCATTTAACATAACTTTTGCATTATTTGTTTTTTTCATAAGCCTCACTCCTGTATTCGTCATAAGAAATCATCTTACCGTTTTTCAAAACAATAATCTTGGCGCTATTAGCCTGTTCATCCAACTTAGCCTGTTCAATCTCAAGAACCATAGTTGTAAATGGACTATCTATACCTTTATCACGATTTCTGGATTGTCGATGTTTTTTTGTCTCTTCCGGTGTACTGTTTAGAAGGATAGGGATATCTATTCCTTTGAGATTCGGATTGTTACCATGGGTCCATTCAATAAGTAAAACCTCAACTTGACCTACATCAACTTTTTCATACCAAAGTTCATCTGCTTCACGCCCCATACGTTTCAGATTTAGTTCTTGAACTTCATTTTTAAACTGGTATATGATTTGATTAATCTCATCATAATCTATCTCTTTTGGAGTTCCCAAATACTCAACCAATGCAGCTCTACCTGATTCCTGATATGTGTCAAGCCCGGGATATTGATGACAAAGCTCGTAACTATAATCCTGACCAAGTCTTTGCAGATTTAGAATATCTTCATTCAGACCCAAGTGATATCTACCAGACCTAACTAATCCCTTCATGCCGTATTCTCTGAAAACTCGAAGTCGCTCCGTATCATTATCTCTCGGAATTCGGTGGGGATAGTTATCTCCAGAAAGTATATAGGTAGAGATCTCATTATAATTTAAATAAAAAGCAAGAAGAGATCCAATTTCAGATTTTCCGACGCCTGATCCACCATGTACTGAAATAACAGCTTTTCCTTTTTTTAGAAACGGGTCAAGAAGTTCGACTAATCTCGGAAAAATATGCTTTGCTTTATAAGCTTTATCTTCATCAATTTGTATTTTATCTCCAGGCATGTCTCCTTTAGGTATTACTTCATAATCTTTAATTTCTGGAATGGTCAACTCATGTCTATGCATTTTTTGCTCCTTTTACTCTTTGATTATTATGACTCACTGTTTCAATCATCTACATTTATGTGTTTTAAAGGCTTTCTTCAAGACTTTCACATATGCATCATTGGCATCCATACTCACAGGTGTCTCATCTCCAATCGCATCAAAACCGTGATAGCATCCCGGATACATATGAAACTCAACTTGAACACCAGCCTGGGCTAATTTTTTCACATAATCGATTGTTTCATCCCTGAATGGATCCAACTCTCCGACACACGTATAAGTGGGGGGGAGACCACTCAAGTCATCAGCTAATGCTGGAGAAGCATAATATGGCACCTTTTCCCTATCCATATTCCCTAAATACATGTCCCAGGCAATCAAGTTATTCTCACGGTTCCAAGCCTTGGGCATGTTCTTACTTGTAATTTCATGACTTGATGCTGTATCTGCACGGTAATCAAGCATCGGATATAGCGGCATTTGAAATATTATATCAAAGTCTTTTCGATCCCTGATTAATAAAGACAACGCTGCCGTCAGACCACCACCTGCGCTGGGGCCAGCTACAGCTATGCGTTGCCGATCAAGCCCTAGCATATCAGCATATTTAACCATCCACTCAAGTCCAGCATAAGAGTCTTCCAAACCTGCTGGATATGGGTGCTCAGGAGCTAGTCTATAGTCTATTGAGACAACAATACATCCTGCTTCCCAGGCTAACTTTGAACATATACGATCATCAACTTCTGGTTTACCTAGAACATATCCTCCTCCGTGAATCCAAAACAGTCCCGGCAATGGTTCTTGATAATCAAGATTTGGTTTGTATATCCTTGCTTGTCTTTTATGTCCCTTGCAATCAACTATGACATTCTCAATCGTCACGCCCTCAGGGCACTTAAAAGTCGGTGGAGCAAAATCACGAATATCCATCAAATCACTGGCAAGGTCAAACTCAATCTGAGCATCAAGGTAGGGTTTTAACTCCGGTAGCACTTCATAATTATTCATCTGTTAGCCTCCAAAGATTCATTCTGACTTCCCACTAACCACCGTGTCCCACTTTCTAGGACACCATTAACAAAGTTCCAATCATGAGCTCCCTGAAATTCTTGATACTGATAATTAATTTTTTTTAACTTTAGAAAATTCGAAAAATCACGGTTGTGCTCAATCAAAAAGTCCTCTCTCCCACAGAACATAAATATTTCCGGTATTTTTGACTTGTTTACTATTAGCCTGTCTATAAGCACTTCCAAGTTCCTATCACTTTCTAAAATACTGTCTAAATCTCCAAAGACACGATGATAATAAAGGTAGTCAGCCATAGGGTCCTTAAAATCTTTAGGTAGGCCATGTATTTGCTTCGCAATAAGTGCGCTTGATATAGGTAAAATCTTGCCGAAGGTATCACTAAAGATAAGTCCAGTTCTCAGAGAACCATAGCCTCCCATTGAAAATCCTCCAATAAAAGTGTCCTCCCTCTTATGACTTAGGGGAAACATTTTTCTTGTAATTTCAATGACTTCTTCACCAATAAACTTTGAATGATGCGCACCAACATCAGGATCATCAATATAAAAATTGTTATCTCCGCTGGGCATAAAGACTGCAATATTATACTTCATGGCTAGTTCCTGAATATTGGTGCCAGAGATCCAATCTTTACAGTTTCCTGAATATCCATGTAGAAGATAAAGGCTCTTAAAAGGACCTTCATAAGGTTGTGGCCAACCTGGAATCATAGGACGGTCAATTGGAACAACACCCATCATTGTAACCATTCGTTTAAGACTGTGTGAAAAAAAATCGATTTGTAACTGTGCCATATCCTTTCCCTCCATGCTTTTTATTAAAACCAATTCTTCACATAGAAATCGGTCTTCTTCCAATATACTGATACTATTAAACAGTATATCACCATAACAAGATTCTCTTCTTTCACAAATAATGTCAGTTCTTTCAATTTTAAGGCTTACTAAAAAAACGATTCTACTCTTCGTCATGCCATTCAATGGGTAGGCCTTGAGCACATATTGCTATTGGGATATCTTCTGGATTCTCTTTCTGATGCTGGATATGTAGATGTGGTTCTGATGTAGTACCTGAATTACCTACTTTTGCAATTTTTATTCCTGCGCTTACATAATCACCTACAGCGACTGTAATACTGTTTTTTTCAAGATGTGCCAAGATAAGATAAGTGCCGGTTTCTTCTACTTCTATGACAATGTAATTGCCCAGCAAGCTAAGGAAATCTTCTGTATTAGGCACAATATCATCTTCATAATCTTTCACTTCAGTAACTTTTCCGGCGATTGGGCTCAAGACATCTGTCATATAGATACCATAATCACTTAGCACATGAGAATCAAGGTTATATGGATACTTAACTAAGTCATAGGCATAACACTCTGATGGCCATAAGGCATGGATTGTATAATCTTCGCCTCCAAACCAGACAGCACCTTCAACGGGGTTGATTATTCGAATCGCCTGATCATCTGCGTGATGAGGATATGTTATTGGCGATACACCTACTAAGATTGTTATTGGATATGCCATAAGACATAGAACAATCATATATAAGAAACTCCACCTGACAGATTGCCTTTTGCTCAGTCGAATAAACAAAATTATCGATGTAACAATAACTCCAACAGCTGCAAGGGGACCTATAACAAAAGAGTTAATGGACCATGCCCATGCTCCAAACCTTCCTCCTAGTACATAAATACATATTAGACTTGCAACTTCCACAGCTCCTAAAAATCCTAAAGCATATTTCTTTTTCATTGTCAATCTTTATCCTTTCTATTTCTCAGCTTCTAAAAGCAGACTTGTCTCCATATTTTATGGATTCCAACTCTATTAAATGAGGGTTAATAACACAAGCCTATCATCAGTAACTTACAGATTAGATGACTTCCTATTAGAAAGACATTAAAATATACAAAAGAAAGAATAAAGCGCAAGCTAGCGCGGGTGGTTCCGCGTCAGCGGATTGTTCCAGACTGTTCGACGAAAGTGCTCCCCTGGTGTACTTTCCTAGCAAACAAAAAAAGAGTGCCTTTTGATATTTGAGACAACCTAAATACTTCAATGAAATTATCCTATCAAAAATACTTTTTAGGAAAGGATACACTGCAACAACAGAGAAGGAACTCAAGAAATCATGGTTTACATGTATGTCTGTAAAGGTATATATCAGGACTATTCGTATACAACAAGTCATCAAACCAGCCATTCCAGATGCAGCTACAGAACTTGAACCGAAAGATACAGCTAATATATGAATAAGAGGTACAATAGACAAAAATCCCATACTGATAAAACGATTGCATAAATTATTATAAACTAAATCACATTTTTCCCTATTGACCATTTTTTCTAAACTCACTTGGTGTATATCCTGTTTGCTTTTTAAATGTTGATGAAAAATAATACGCTGATGTGAATCCTAATGACATTGCAATGCTTTTTATGGGTTCACTTCTTATGGTTAACAGTTCTTTGGCTTTCTCAATTTTTAGACGGTTGAAATATGCAATAGGCGACATACCAAAAGACGACTTAAAATACTTAATTAAATAACTGGGGTGGAGATTAACTACCTTTACAAGATCATCAATCGTTAGCTTTCTATGAATAGATTGCTCCATGTATATTAGAAGTTGATTAAGCTTCATACTGGAAGCTTGTTGCTTTAACTGAATATTCTGCAGATCACATGCTTCAAAGTAGTGATAAAGTAATTTCATAAGCTGACAATTTGCGAGTATTGGTGATAAATCATCAGTTGATGTGAACGCTTGAAGGACATCTTCAAAGGCTAACTCAAAACTACATACGTCATTGAGATGAATAATTTTCGGAAAATCAAAGATTTCATTAACTGCCTTGGGACCAATATGCGCGTTGAAGTGACACCAGTATTTTGAATAGTAATCTTTTCCAATCGGTCCAAAACTCAAAAGACAGCCTTCAGGAATATATATCACTTCACCCTCTCTAGGGTAATAAGTCACATTATCAATTTTTATAAATCCTTTTCCACTTTGAATGAGATATAGTTTTGCATAATCTGTCTTGACATTTTTCTCACCCCAGTGTGATGATACTGTAGTCTTATGTGCCTCTAATAAATTAACTTTTAATTGCGCCATGTATTGTTTAAAGCTGTTATCAATCATCAAGAGTCTCCTATTGTTAGTATACTAAAATATTAAGCTAATATAATATATTTTTATTATACTTATCTCTAGCTATAATAACAATAAAAAGTAAAGGAGTTTAGCATGAGTATAGTACAACATTATCTAAAAGAAGTTGAATCAGTGATAGCAAAAGGTCCCTACAAGGACACTTGGGCTTCCTTGGCAAAAGTAGAGACACCAAAATGGTACATGAACTCCAAGTTTGGAATCTTCATCCACTGGGGAGTTTACTCGGTACCTGCCTTTGACAATGAATGGTATCCTAGAAATATGTACCAGAAAGACTCCAAATGCTACCAGCATCACATTGAGGTTTATGGGTTACACAAAAGTTTTGGCTACAAAGATTTCATCCCAATGTTCAAAGCGGAGAAGTTCGATCCACAGGCTTGGGCCACTCTATTCAAAGAAGCTGGCGCAAAATACATTATGCCCGTATGTGAGCACCATGATGGATTTCAAATGTACGATAGTGAAATCTCTGATTGGAACGCCTTAAAAATGGGCCCCAAAAGGGATTTAATCAGAGACTTAAAAAAAGCAGTTGAAGAAGCGGGGTTGACCTTTGCAGCCTCCAGTCATCGGGCTGAAAATTTCTTTTTTTTCAACGGTGCTATGTCTTTTGAATCAGGATTGAATCATGAGGGATGCGAAGAACCCTACGGATATCGTAGACTTGTAGACGGAACTGATGGAGTGCCACATCAGTTAGAAGACTATAAGGAAAAAGTTCCTACTGAGCATTTAGAAGATTGGTTAGCCAGATGCTGCGAACTTATTGATAAATACCAACCAAAAATTCTTTATTTTGATTGGTGGATTCAGAATAAAGAGTTCAAACCTTATCTCAGAAAATTAGCGGCTTATTATTACAATAGAGGGCTTGAGTGGGGGCAAGAAGTCGCAATTAATTATAAAGAGGATGCCTATGTAAAGGGAACTGCAATATTTGATGTTGAGCGCGGACAGCTTTCAGGTATTAATCCTAGTTTTTGGCAAACTGACACATCCGTAGCCAAAAACTCTTGGTGCTACACTCAGGGTAATGAATACAAAAAGCCCCATGATATCATTTGTGACTTAATCGATATCGTCAGCAAAAACGGGACACTACTCTTAAACATTGGGCCAAAGGCTGACGGAACAATCCCTGAAGAAGATACTTATATTCTCAAATCCATAGGTTCATGGCTCAATGACAATGGCCAAGCCATCTATAACACAAGACCTTGGACTGTTTATGGAGAAGGTCCAACACAACCTGAGACAGGTGCTTTTACTGATACTCATAGATCTGATTACACATCAGAAGATATTCGGTATACTTATCACCCCCCTTATTTATATGCTTCCATTATGAAGTGGCCAGAAAACGGTCAAGTTAGCCTCAAGGCATTAGGTAAATCTCAAAAAATTTTCCGGGGCTATCTTCAGAAAATATCTCTTTTAGCCTATGATTATCCAGTTGATTTCACTACCACTGATGAAGAGCTTTCTCTATCCGTGAAAAAAAACATTAATACACCTTATCCCGTGGTTGTTAAAATAGAAATCTCATAGATTTAATCTTGAATAATGTTCTTAACTAAAGCCTCTGAAAGGGGCTTTCTCTCATTATCATAAATCTCAAAATCCATCTCTTTATAACTCCAGACTGCACAGCCAATATCATATTCTTTCATCAGACTGACATAATCTTCATGTCATGAAGATTCTTTAGCTCAGAAGGACTATTATAATTATTTCCTTTAATGTAAATAATTCTTTATTTGTCAATCTTCCTGATTTGTTCCAGAGTTCTCAACAAAAGGTTATTCCACCGTTTACTTTCCGGTTCGACAATCTCATTCAGCGGTTCAAAAGCAATATGCTCATGTTCTTCAATGTATTTCTTTGTCAGAAACATCCAATTGCCAATAAATCGTTCCTGCTGCTTAATGTCTTCAAAAAGGGTGTTAGCAGATAAATTTTGAAAACGGTAACCAGTTGCATGATGAAGGTCAAGAACCACACTCAACCCATATTTTACACACCATAAAAGACTGTCATCAATATTCTTGAGCCCCTTATTAATATATTGACCCGGATGATCATCCGATTCAATGACTGGGTAATCAAAAGGCAGTTGTATATGGTCAAATCCCGCCTCTGCCAGTATTTATATATCCTTCTCATCAATAATTATAGTCTCTCAGAATTAGAAAGCACAAAAAATCGATACATTTAATTCCTTTTTCTAAACCCTTTAAAAATCTCTAGAAATTTTCACCTAAGGCAATTGAGTGTAACATCAGCTGTACTCCCGTGGATGATACTGATGGTGTTGATACTTTTTATGAATTATTTTCAAGGTACTAGAACTCTTCTTTTGAAAATATTCTTCCTCTTGAAAGGTTTTATTAAAAAATGGTTTCAAAAGGCAAAAGTCTGGTAATATATCTCCTATTGATAAGACTCTTATTTCTGACACACTTTTGACTCCTTTTATATCATCTAATTCATAGAACCTAAAAATCCTTATTCCTTGATTTTCACTCTCTTTAGCCAACAGTTTCTTCAAGTCTCTCATCAAAAGCACTTGATTGACTTAAACCATTTATTTATTGATGGTGATGCGACTCCCATCGTTACTTCAGCAAGATTGCGTCGCAATACCCTTTGCGACTGTGCTTTAAAAAAGATACAAAATTCCACATGCCAATGTTTTTCTCAACTGGATTGTGAAATTGGATTGGATTTTTCAAGACTCAAGTGGTTTAAAGGCTATCATCTTTACATGATTATCCCCTCTGATTCCTTCAACGAATCACCTTTTTTTCCTATGTCTGAACCCGCTTATCTTCATGAAGTTTCATCCTTTATTCATACCTTATTCACTATGCTAGCTTATCTTACTAGGTTAAACATAGAAAAACTTTTGTTAGCCACTCATTTGAAAGAGAATCCTCGCCTCTTAATGATTGACTCAACTCCAACTTATTATATAATAGAAGAGAGGGCGAAAGAAGGACAAAAATGAAACTTCAAAATTCATTCAATAATATTCGTATTAAAAATAAAATACTTCTTATGTACGTGTGTGGTATAGTGATTCCATTATTGCTAATTTTCTTTTTTTTCATCCACGGGATATTTGGCGAAATCAAAACCCGCGAATCTTTAGCCCTTAATTCAGCCATGTCAAGGGTTGAGAAAAACGTTACATCCATATTTGTTGAGATGATTCAAGTGGGCAAATATTTCATTGCAGATAAAGACCTTTCCAGCCTCCTTATAACCGATGAATCTGATACTTTCTATGATACTTTTATCGATCTTAACAATGCAGAGAATCAGATTGATGTTATGAGTTTGGCTTTTCCTGAAATAGACTCAATAACTCTCTATCATCAGCGAGGGGATTTCGCTGATCTCAATAACTTGATATATATTAGTGATAAGGTCAAGGATGAAACTTGGTATAAAAAGTATCAAGAGGAAAAATTTGCAATACTTTTTCTAACCGAGTTTGCTTCCAATGATATGCATCTTGTGATGATATCTAACTTATCCAATGATCTCGACCGAACACTTAATCTCATTAAACAGGAGATCCTCTCATCGACCATCTCAAGCAAATTACAAGATGATTATTTCCAGGGTAACAGCGTTGTCTATCTTGTCAATCCTGAGAATGAGATTGTCGCTTCGAATACAGATATCTATAAGAATATTGAGCTAGTGCAGACATTTAATGCAGAGGCATTTAATGATGATTACACCCAATATCACGTTCACCTAAATCACCGCCTCCTTGGAGAAAATTGGAGAATCATCTTCTTGGCTGAGCAGCAAAGTATTTTCAATCGACTTGGAAACTCATTACTATTTCTTCTTCTTGCTATGCTGATTGTTTTTTCACTCTCCTATTGCTTTATTCATCTTATTTCGAATTCCATCTCACAAAGACTTTCTGATGTTGCCTCTGTTATGAGCAATTCAGAAGAAGGTCATTTAACCATGCTTAGTACGGATTCAAGTCAGGATGAAATCGGTGTTGTAAATCATGCCTATAATCATATGATTAGCCGGCTCCAGACCCTACTTCAGGAACTACGGCTAAGCAAAGAGAACTCTGATCTATTATTGGCCGAAAAAGTAACAGCTTATGAAGAATTGGAAGCCGCTAATGAAGAGCTGGAAGAGACAAATATAAAACTGGCTAGTGTCAACGATGAATTAACTGCTTCATTCGAAGAAATCAAGATTCAGGATTTTCGTATTCATGAGTTAATCTACTCAGACCTTTTGACTGGCTTAAACAACCGTTTTTCGATCAACGGAATTATCGAAACAGGCCTCAAAGAAGAAACAAGAACTGGTGAGTTACCTGATTATAAGGCAGTCATCTTTGTTGACGTGGACAACTTCAAATACATCAATGATACTTACGGACATGATATCGGTGATCTCGTTATCAAAGAGACAGGGGAGAAACTCCTCCGTTTTGAGGACGAACATATCAGTATCGGTCGTTTTGGCGGGGATGAGTTTATTCTATTTTCAACATCAAATACCGGAAAAGGTGATATTATCTTCTTGCTGGAACGGATCAAGGAGGCATTTGAGACCCCGGTCGAAGTAGAAGACAAACGTTTTTACCTTACAATTAGTATGGGTGTCAGTATATTCCCCGATAATGGTGATTCCCGCAATGAACTGATCAAAAAGGCAGATACGGCTCTATACAAATCTAAAAACTCCGGTAAAAACAAGTATACCTTTTACGACGTTGAGTTTGATACAGGCCTTGAAAGAAAAATCCTCCTTCAAACCGCCATCAAAGATGCTATTAAGAATTATGAATTCTACTTGAATTATCAGCCATATGTAGAAGCGAAAACCGGTAAACTTAAAGGCTATGAAGCCTTGATCCGTTGGAAAAGCCCGACCTTGGGACAGGTATCACCCTACGAACTCATTACCATTGCTGAAGAAATGGGTGTCATCGTTGAAATAGGTTATTGGATTATTGAGGAAGCCCTTTATTTCATAAAGGAAGTGAATGCCGATACCGATGATAAGAAGGTTATATCAATTAATATTTCAGCCCTTCAGCTGAAAAGCAAAGATTTTGTCGAGAATCTTCTAAGTCTCGTTCATGTAGTAGGAATCAACATTAAAGAAATATGCCTTGAGATGACTGAGACAGTGTTAATCGACTCTTACTCAACAAGTAAGAAAGATCTGCAAATCCTCCATGAATATGGCTTTGGCATTGCCCTTGATGACTTTGGAACCGGATATTCCTCCTTAAGTTACTTCAAAGAGCTTCCTGTTACTGTTCTCAAGATTGACAAATCATTTATCGATGAAATCACCAAGAGTCATTTCAACCGGGAATTAGTCCATGTTATGAAAGAGATTGCCCAAACCAAAGGCATTGAACTGACAGCAGAAGGTGTTGAGACCAAAGAGCAACTGGATATTCTTCAAGATCTTTCTTGTGATAACATCCAGGGCTACTATTTTAGCAAACCTCTTGATAGAGAAGATGCTCTCCGATATCATAGGAATAATTAGAGTTACTATATACAAATATTTTGTCAACATGCCCCATATAAATAGCCAACACAAATATTACAAAAGCCACTTGACTTGAAATGGAACCATCAATTAACACAATAAGAATCTTTAACTCATAATCAAACAGCTGAATTAGAACCATAGAGTCTCTTTAGCTTGTTACATATCACATTTACTGGTCTAATTGTAATAATAGTTTCGTTCTTCAAATCAAAAGCAAAACAAGAGAGTTTTCAATCTTGTTTTGCTTTCAAATGTCATTTATACTTTTTGTTTTTGAGATTACTTCTCAAAAGTTATCACTTGATTTAAACGTGCAGATTCTCGAACAGCTTCCATTAAGGCGAGAACTCTTCTCACTTCATCAACTTTAACTAAGAATGGACTATTTTCATTCAAAGCGGTTATATAATCTTCAAAATACATCTTGTGATTGCAAACTACGTGTGGCAGCTCTTCTGTCAATAGTATTCCTGGTTGCGGAGGACCGAAAGATCTTGTCGGACCAGATTTACTGAAGCTTACTTTTTTGTCGACAGACTTCAGTAAATGGCTTGTGCGAGCAATTTTACCAATCGGTTCAAAGCCATCTACATATGCAGTACCTTCATCTCCACCTATGAACCAATGGCGTTCAAACCATTTTGCCTGGTCTTTTAGATAATAGGTACCTAATTCAACTTCAGCCATAATACCGTTCTCAAATTTTAGTAATATTTTAAAATAGTCATCCACTTCACCGTTAATAACATTACGGATATCTGCATATACACTGAGCAACTTTCCTTCAATCATAAATAGTAATTGATCGAGTAAATGAACTCCCCAATCATATAACATGCCCCCACCGAATTTTTTAAAGACATGCCAATCATGCATATTGCCATTAACCCCGTAGAGAGACGTTTTTATATTATATAGTTTTCCCAATAATTTTTGGTCATATACTGACTTCATAGTCAAAAAGTCTTCATCAAAACGTCGTTGGTGGTGAACTGTGAAACGAACACCGTGCTTATCAACCGCTTCCATCATCGAATCAAGGTCTTCAATATTCATTGCGACCGGTTTTTCACAAATTATATTCTTGCCGTACTCAGCTGCTTTTATAACGCACTCCTTATGCAAATGATTTGGTATTACAACCAGAACGGTATCAATCTCTTGAACTTTCAAAAGTTCTTCATAATCTGTGAATTTTAGTACTTCCTTTGTAACGGCATCGTTCATCTGTTCTTTATCAATGTCACAGATAGCTACTACTTTTGCACCGATGACATCTTTTTCTAACATTTCCTCATGTACATGACCCATGAAGCCAAATCCAATGATCCCAAACTTGATTTCTTTCATTTTATCACCTTTCCTAGATTACAAATTGTTCCATATATCGTTTACTTAATATGATGGAATGTTCAATCTTTTCTTTACTGCTTTCAAAAGCCTTATCTTCAACTTCAATACATGTATAACCGTCATAACCAACGTCCGTCAGTGCTGATACATACTTGCCCCAGTCAACATCACCAAGTCCCGGTAATTTTGGAGACATGAACTCAAGGGGATATGCCATAATTCCAACTGCATTCAGTTTATCTTCATGGATTTTGATATCTTTAAAGTGTATGTGGAAAATCTTGTGCTTAAATTCATAGATTGGTTTAATATAGTCGATCTGTTGCCATATAAAATGGGAAGGATCGTAATTCAACCCGAAATACTCACTATCGATAAGATCGAACATTCTTCTCCAGTTTGAAGGAGTTGTGGCCAAATTCTGACCGCCCGGCCATTGGTCTTTTCCGAATAACATAGGACAGTTTTCAATTGCCACTTTGACGTTTAATGCCTCTGCAAACTTAATAAGGGGTTTCCATATCTCAACAAATAACTCAAAATTTTCATCAACATTTTTCACTTGATCTCGTCCGACGAAGGTCGTTACCATGTTCACACCTAACAAATGGCTGGCTTCAATCACTTTTTTCAGATGATTAATGGTATCCGTTCTCTTCTCAGGATTACTGTCTAACGGATTCGGATAAAACGCCAACGAAGATATTTCAACTTGCTTTTCTTTGCAATATTGGTTAATATATTTTGCCTTTTCTTCTGTAAGGTTAACCACATCAATGTGGCAAACCCCTGCATAACGACGCTCTGCATCACCTTGAGGCCAACAAGCTACTTCAACACACTTAAAGCCTTTATCACTAGCAAAATCGATCATTTCTTCAAACGAATATGTATCTAAAATTGCACTTACAAAACCTAGTATCATATGCTTATCCTTTCATAAATGTACTTCGAATCATAACTCAAAAATTATTCAAAAATAACTTCTTTACCTGTTTCAGCAGATTTGTAAATTGCTTCAAGAACTTGTGTTACTTTGTATGCTTGTTCCGGTTTTACAAGTGGATCTGTATTATTAACAATTGCATCTAGCCATTGAGTCGCTTCAAGAACACCTTCTGCTGAACCCACGCCTTCAAAGTAAGCAATGTGTCCACCCGGTGATTGTTGCTCTTCCATAAGCATTCCGTTCTTACCTCTGTTGTATATCAATTCATTCTTTGCATAACTCATACCGGAGTGAATCTCAGCACCTGCTTTTGTTCCGCAAAGCGTTGTAGCTGCTTCTCTTGATTCAAGTACATTCAATGCCCAAGAAGCTTCTAGATGAATCGCTGAACCGTCTTTCATCTTAATGAATCCCATAGCCGAATCTTCAACCTCATATGTTTCCGGATCCCAAGGACCGAACATATTTCCTTCAGTTGCTTGTTGTAAACTACCTAACTTGTTGAAAACAACGCCTGTAACGCTTACAACATCATAATTATCCATCATCCAAAGTGTAATATCTAATGCGTGGGTTCCGATATCAATTAATGGTCCGCCACCTTGTAACGATTTATCAGGGAAAACGCCCCATGTAGGAACAGCTCTTCTTCTTACTGCGTGTGCTTTTGCATAATAGATTTCACCTAACTCACCATTTTCACAGGATTGATGCAAGGCACGTACTTCTTCTCTAAATCGATTTTGGTATCCGATTGTAAATTTCTTACCTGATTTTTTCCATGCATCGATCATTTTCTTAGCATCTATAGCAGTATGTGCCATCGGCTTTTCACATAATACATGTTTTCCGGCTTCAAATGCAGCAACTGCAATCGGACTATGGGAAACATTAGGTGTTAACACATGGACAACATCGATTGTCTCATCTTTTAACAATTCATTGTAATCAGTATAAACTTTTGCACCTTCACTACCAAAATCTTTAGCTGCTTTTATTGCTCGTTCTTCAATAATATCGCAAAATGCAACCATCTCACATTTTTCACTAACTGCCTTTAAGGATGGGAAATGCTTGTTATTTGCAATTCCTCCACAACCGATAATTCCAACTCTTAATTTTTTCATAATTTTCTCCTTCGTATATTTCTAATTTTATTATATTATTGAAATTTAAACGCTTCATTAGTTTATACCAACTACTTGGGTTTATATGCATTAAATTGTAACGATTCTAGTTTTACTTCCAATCAGCGGAACCGGAATATATGCTGTCCTAATTCCTGTCTTTAAGGTGACTTCATGATTACCGACGGATAAACCACCTGGCTTTTTCACCCTCACAATCGCTTCTTCACCATACTCCCATTTATATGTTGTCAATGTAGTAAGCTCGTCGATTGTAAAAAACTCATTTTGATCCGGACTAAATAAGATATTTTTTTCATCGACTTTTTGCCCGTCAACTTCAACTTCAACACAATGTATCATAGAACAAGGTACACCACGATAGTAAGTTATCCTTGTTTTTATCTCAAACCCTTCAACTACACCTGCAACTAGATAGTTTTTGCACGTACCTTCAGAAAACACATAATGATCAAACATAATTTTCCTCCTCTATTATTGACCTAACAATTTCCTTAACAACATTTGATGCTTGATTACTTGTTCTTTTTCTATGATTTCCTCGTTTTCCAATGCAAATCGATTCCCTTCATATTCCGTTGAAATATAGCCATCATAATTTTTACTATTCAAGTAATCTACCAACCCATCAAACGGTATTGAATATTCTACACCTTCATCAGTCATCTCATAGATCTTTCCGTGAATATGTTTAACATATGACATATGTTCATCAAGTATAGAGAACGGACTTGCCTCGTATCCCTCTGAGAAAACAGCATACATGATGTCTATTTGACTACGTACTAGTTTGCTTAATTCTTTCGGAATCGGCATATGCTCATCCATTCGTCCTTCTTTTCTAGCTTGATCAAAATATTGTCTTGGATCAAGTCCGTCCGCAAAAATGTCATCGATGAACTTAATAACGTCTTCATTCACTCCTTGTTCTCTAAAAAAGTTCGTTGAAACTCGTGGGTGCCTGCGGCAGAAAATACCTGTGTCGATTGTCAGACCTAGGTATGGTGACTTTGTTTTTCTGATAATATTAATAAAATCACTTGTCATCGGATCATTGAAACTCATACCGGCATGAACTTCTAGCGTTAAAATAACGTCGAATTTTTCTGCATATGGCAATGCTGGCTCAATGATATCAGTCGGTGTATTTGATACCATTCTGACCATCTTAAAACCAAGTCGATTTGCTAATTTGATCTCATCGATCAAAAGTTTCGTTGATTCTTTAGTCGTCAAAACTCTATTTGCATATAATCCGGTATTAATGAAATTATCATTACATACTAGAACCGGATTATATTTTTCAACCAATGCATCCCATTTTGCCAGCTCCTCATCAGAAGGGTATGGAGCACCTTTGATCATTTGGTCACTGATCAGCTCTAACCCAGCGTCTTGTTCATTCAAAAACTCAAATATATCTTCTAGACTCATATAACCTCTTGCATATTGATCTTGCAGACTATACATACTTATAGCACGTTTAATATTACTCATTTTTTCTCCTTTTAATTGACGGACAATCTATTTAAATGCAATATTGTTCAATCCTAACTTCAAAATATCGCTCAAACTTCTTTCTAATCCAATTTGACTTCAATAATCAGTTAATCACTATACTCCAACTCAAATAATCATATTATTTTAAGGTTAGTTATAACTATACTTACTTATCCCAATAAACCAGGTCTACGCTAATTTTTTTAGTGCTTGTAAAGATGGCTGATGCTATATCAACAGCCATCTTTGGATTTGTCAATTTAATTAATTAAAAATCAGCATCAGTAACTGAAGTTACATTACCGGTTTTAAGGTACTCTTCTAAAGTATCACCGTACACGTAAAGGTTTACAGCATATTGATTGTACTTGTTTGAATACGTTCCATCTAATACACCGTTAACAACAGTCACCATATCATCTACTGTTAAAGCAACACCGCCTGTCATTACTGTACCGCGAAGAGGGGATTTTTCATCAACAGACAATGCAATTTGTTCAGTAATCTCATTACCGCCATTAATTGTAAATACAGCCATATCTTTATAATCGGTGATTGGTGAGTTCATTGCTGTAAAGTAATTACTGATACCAAGAGCTGTAGCGCTATTAACAGTTAAGAACAATTGAACTTCAGGATTCATTGTGTAAAGAGTTTCTGCAGTTTTAACACCACTTTCGACTGACTCTGCATCGTTATCGTAAGCATTAACTAGTTTGATCTTTGGATTATAAGATTCGATGTTTCTCAACACATCACCTTGAGACTTAGTACTATCTACATTATCACGTGTGATAACTGCACATGGAACTGTACCTGGAGCTGCATCTGGGAAATGTTCATCGACCCATTTAGCTGCTAACTTTGCTTCACCTTCAGCTATTCTTGCATTATCAGCAATTAAGCAAGCATCATAGTTTTCTGTCGGTTGAACGAAACCTACAACTTTAATTCCTGCATCCATCGCTTGTTGTACAACAGCATTAAGCGGCTCAGGACTTACCGCCCAAAGAACGATAACATCTTTTTCCATTGCAATAAAGTTTTCCATTGCTGTAATTTGAGTTTGAGGATTGAATTCTCCGTTTGCAACATCCACTTCCCAACCAAGCAAAGTAAATCTCTCGTTGAACTCTGCTTTTAATTCTTCGAAGAATTGGTTTCCTAAACCAACCATTACAAAACCAATACTACGAGTTTCATCTGTAACTTCTTCAGTAGTCTCTGTAACCGCTTCTTCCACTGTATCAACAGCTTCCTCCTTAGTTTGTTCAGCACTCTTATCGTTTGTTGCATTTTCTTCTGTTTTAGAATCACAACCCACCATTGATAACACCAATACTAGAACGATTAGTAAACTTAATACTTTTTTCATCTTTTTCCTCCCAATTTTTGTTTACAAATTACAAGTTTCGATTACTCAAATAAATAGATACGACCATGATCACCCCTTTTGCGATATATTGTGGATATGTACCTAGTCCAATCAGTTGCATACCATTGGATAGAACCCCTAATACAAATACTGCTATAATGACTTTCCAGAGAGTACCCTCACCGCCTTTTAATGCAACACCGGCTAAAACACAAGCTGTTATTCCGGAGAATGTCAGATCGGGTCCCATTGTTGAATCTGCTGATCCTGATCTTGCAGCTATTAGTACCGCTGAGATTCCGACAAGAATACCACCGATTACATATGCGACGATTCTGATTCTATTAACATTCAAACCAGCGAGTCTAGCCGCTTCAGGGTTATCGCCAACAGAGTAAATATGTCTACCAATATAGGTCTTCTCCAAAATATAACCAACGACCAAAAGAATAACTATCAATACAATTGCGTTGAAGGGCAACCAACCGAATAACCTACCTTGACCAATGTACATAAATGATTTTGGTAGATTATAATATACTTTAGATTCACTGATCATATAAGATAAACCTTGGAAGATAGCCATTGTACCCAGCGAGATGATCATTGTATGGCTTTTCAGTTTAATAGCCAAGACGCCATTTAATATTCCCATAAGAACACAGGCGAAAATCCCAATAATGATAGCAAGCCATACAGGCATGTTATTTGCAGACATAAGTTTAGCAATGATTACAGCCGCAACGGATATCTGATAACCAATTGATAAGTCGACACCACCACTGACCATTAAAATCAGAACTGCTGTCGCTAAGACTGACACATGAATATTTTGAACTAAAATATTGGTTAAATTAAGTTGTGTAAAAAACTTATCCGAAAAAACGGAAAATATTATCAAACTTAGCAACAGCATTATTACAAGCGCGACGTTTGATATCATAAGTGATAGCTTTGATATATTAAGTGCTTTTTTCATTTACTTTTCTCCTCGTTTAAGACCTGATGCAAATTCCATTACTAATTCTTGGGAAAACTCTTCTTTACTAACAGTTCCTTTGATTTCCCCTTCATAAAGAACGATTAATCGATCGGACATACCAAGCAACTCTTCCATATCAGATGAAACCATGATTATGGATTTCCCTCGTTTTGTCAGTTCAACCATGATTGTATAAATTTCATAACGCGCACCTACGTCGATTCCTCTTGTCGGTTCGTCAAAAATAAGAATGTCCGGTTCTGTTGCAAGGACTTTAGCTGCTACGACTTTTTGTTGATTCCCGCCTGAAAGATTTGAAACCATTTGTTTGAGATTCGGAGTTTTTATTCTCATGACTGATTTGTAGTTATCAGCAAGTTCTGTTTCTTTTTTGCGATTGATCTGTAAACCTTTGCACACGCTTTTTAAATTGGCTACTGAAATATTCCAGAAAATCGGCTTATCAATGAAGCAACCTTGCCACTTTCTGTCTTCAGGAACAATTCCGATACCTGCTTTTAGCCCTTCACTAGGGGATTTGATATGTACTTCTTTTCCGTCAATGTAGACTTTCCCTGATTGGATATGCGCTGCACCATAAATTGCATGCATGAGCTCAGTTCTTCCTGAACCAACCAATCCGCCAACTCCCAGAATTTCACCTTTATGAAGTTCAAAGCTGACATTATTGACTCTATTAGCAACCAGGTTTTCAACCTTTAGTTTTACAGTATTACTTGACTTATCTTTTGGCGGATATGTTTCTGACAGTTCTCGTCCGACCATCAATCTAATCAGTTTATCTTTGGTCGTTTCTGCGATATCAAGAGTCTTAATATACTTTCCGTCTCGAAGAACTGAAACTCTGTCACAAATTTCAAACAGCTCCTCTAGTCGATGCGAGATATAGATTACTGTAACGCCTTCTTTTTTTAGCCTTTTAATATTGTGGAATAAATACTCTTGTTCTTCCACTGTAATGGCAGCCGTCGGCTCATCCATTATAATTACTTTTGCTTTTTTTGCTACTGCCTTGGCAATTTCTACGATTTGTCGGTTGGCAATTGAAAGATCACGTATTAACGAAGTCGGGGAAATAGGACAATTAAATTCTTTTAGCAAGTCAGCAGTTTTTTGTTGAAGCAAACGTTCATTCATTTTATTTAGTCCACTTCTTGTCTCTGTGCCCATAAAAATATTATCTGCTACAGTTAGCGCTTCGAATTGCACCAACTCTTGATATACTACAGAAACCCCCATTTCAAGTGCCAACTTCGGTGTCATCGATGAATAAGTATCTTGATCAAAGGCAATTGTTCCACTGTCAGGCTTAATGGCACCAGAAATGGTCTTAATAAAGGTTGATTTTCCGGCTCCGTTCTCTCCAACGATTGCGTGAACCTCACCTTTTCTGAACTTCATTGATACATCATCAAGAGCAATAACACCTGGATATGTTTTTCTTATGTTTTGGAGTATTAGCTCTTCCACAAGTTCCCTCCTTAAATGAATATTGTTTTAAACGAATATAATAGTTGTTAATATCACAAGTATAATATGTTATCCAAGCAAAAACTTGTATGTTTTTGCACATTTATTTCTTAATCCTTGTGCTAAATTGACATTTCAACTAAAAACCACAAAAATGATATACTATTTATTGTCATTTTGACATCAAATAAGTTTGACATTTCCATCAAGTAATATTGCTAGTCCCCTTGAATATAACATTTCAAGGATCAAACAAGCAGCATATGTAGCCTCGAGTTGATTTAATAAAGTCAATTCGTGACGAAAAGAAAGATAAAGGTATAATGAAAACCGCCAAATGCAATCGCATTTGGCGGTTTTAGAATCATCTCATTCCTTAAATCTCTTAACTTAATGTATTGGCAGATTCTGCTCATTTTTTAACTAGTATGATATTACAAAATTACCTCAACTTATGTATTATTTTTATATATTGTATCTCATTCGGCTCAAGACGAGTGCTAAATCTTAATTGACCACCTTCAACATTCATCCTTTGTATTCCAATTCTCGGAACGCAAATACGTTTTAAATATTCAATTTCTTCCAAGGTTAAATTGCTAGGACAAGACATCCTAATCCATTCATCCTGTACACTACCGTAATAGGTATTTATCGAGTAAATCTTAATATCATATTCACCTGGATTCATTTTGTCTAAGACCAACTCGATTTCAGTCGCATTCTGATCTTCATAATACCGATAAAGCTTATTGATCATTACTTCATCTTCAGAATTAATAAAATACTCATAACTCAAGAACTTATAATTATGACATACAATTTCCCATTCGTTATAATCTCCGGACGTTATTATATAGTTTTGCCCTTTTACGATTATATTATTCCCTAGTCGATTCAGAAAATCAAAAGCATAATATGCGGGTTTACGGATTCCGTCTTTTGTTAACAATCCACTTCCACCATTAAGCAAACGAGTTGAGTCGTAATAATCAGCTGTTAGATCACTGGCAAACCAATAACCCAATAAATCAAGAGACTCAAAATTATCTATAATATTCTTAATCAGATAAGCACCTTTGTAGCAGCTATCATTTAGATAATTGCGGTTTGAGATTGTTGAATTCCATTCTGAGATGTGAAACTCTTTTACATTGAATTCTGCTTGATCCAAAAGTTCTTTGGCTTTAGAAATATAGTTTTTTAGGAAATCGCGATCCATCGATGTTTTATTCACACGATCACCATCAAGGGTTCCCATCATGTACGGATAACAATAAAAGGATAAAAAGTCCGGTTGAATAGACTCATTTTTCCATGTTCTGAACATATTGAATAACGTTTTGGCTCCAAAACGTATTGACAGCCCCGCACCACCTAATCTCACCTTGGGCGCATATTTCTTGAAGTTGGACTGAATGATTTGAAAAAAGCGAAGATAATCATAAGGATCTTCTTCTTCATCGATTGGCGGAGAGCTTATATCTCCTTTTTCTTCTTTCCAAAATTCAAAATACCACTTTTCAACTTCCTTTGCACCATACCTTTCAAGTAGATGTATTATAAAGGCCTCAAAAAAATTATTTAATGCATCGAGACTATTAAATTGAATCTCTTTAGATGCATTAATCAAGATTTTGTGAATATTTTGTAAAATCTGTTTTGGCTTGATATTAAGTTCAATATATGGATAGATATTGTTAACTACGAGAAAATCAAGTACTTTGTCTAGTTTATCAAAATTGTACATCCCATTTTTTGCGTTAATGTCTATATACATCTCATGAGAATAAAGATCCCAGATTCGTACGTATTTGAAATTCAATTTCCGCTTAAGTTCAAGGACATATTCTTGAGTATCTGAGCGAAGTAGCTCTTCAGCAGTACCAATATTGATCATTCGATTCCAGTTTTTAACATATGGGTGCTTATTGGTCATGTCGACTTTTAACAACTCTCTATGTCCGTCACTTTCTTCTTGTGTCATATTTTCAGTGCTACTTAAAAACTTTTCTACACGTTCTAAAACTTTCAGACTTTCAGTATCTGTGAGTGGGGTAGAACTTTCTTGAAAACGATACTTGGCCTTATATGCCGAAGGTGTCATCTTATATCTGTCTTTAAAGAGTTTATTAAATGTTGGAACATTAGCAAAACCGTTCTCTAGCGCTACTCTTGTAATTGGTATATCCAAATACATCAGATCATCGACCGCATGATTAAGACGATAATTATTTAAATACTCGAGAAAGTTCATGCCAAAATGCTTTTTAATATATTTTGACAAATATGTCTCTGACAGAAACAACTTTGCTGATAAGTCTCTCAGCGAGATCTTATTCCCATAATTACTGTTTATATAGCGGGTTATTTTTTCAATTCTAACCTTATCTTTGTCCAATCCTTCTTCACGATATGTATCCTTATTGGTGATCAAAAAGTTCTTAGTCACTAAGTAAATTAATTCATAATGTTTCGAGACTAATCGCATCATACTAATTGTTGAATCCTGCACATACTCATTCACGATGTCACGAATAGTTCTTCGAATTTCTTCGAAAGAACTATTGTAATCGAGCACTGTATTACACCAAAAGACAAGGTTCGTCTGTTTTGTCATCTCCTTGATCCGTGAGCTAGCAATCATAAAACTACCGACAAGTGAATCTTTTGTCATAGTATAATTATGTTGCTTTGTTGCATTTACGATGATAAAATCATCTTTTTGCATTTGGTATGTATCATTCTCAATCGTGATGACAAACTCGCCATCAAATACATATAGTAACTCAATGTCGTCATGAAAGTGACTGTTTGTGTTACTTTCGGTAATAAAACCTAATTTTATTAGTGAATTTTTTATATTACGCTCTTCTAACATTCAATCACCTATTTTATTAATTACTTTATTACTTTACATTTGAGCAGTTCATATTAAGCAGAACATATGCCATTGAAGGTCACCTTTTCATATTATATCATTATCAACCGATGAATTAAACGAAAACTATACAAGCAATAAAGTTCTTGTGTGAATTGGTCCAGAAAGCAGGGTTTCAACAGTTGGCGGAAAATAAGAAGAGCTAAATTTCAGATCGAACTCAACGTTGTGATATCCAGTCGACAAACCGTTTGATTGCTCTACCACTATAATTGCTTTGTCATTTATTCCCCAGTGTACATTAGATAAGGATTTTAAATCGGTTTGTGGATATGCTTTTCCATTAACAATCCACGTGATCTGATCATCTGAAAACTTCACTCCATCAACACTTAATGATGTATTTCGTATTTGCGATAACCATAATCCTCTATAATACAACAAACGAACTTTTATCTGAAAACCGGTTACTACTCCGTTTTCTACAATATTTCTAAATCCTCTTGATTGAATACATGGTTTTTCAAGCATAATTAGTCCTCCTTCAACAACTTTTTCATCATAATATGGTGACGACGTATTTGTTCTGATGTAACTCCAGCAACATTTCCACTAGGACCTTCATACTCACTCAATAAATATCCGTCCCACTCATTATCCATTAACACTTGAATTATTTTATCGTAAGGAATTACAACTTCATTGAAGCTTTCATCAACTTTCATAAATTTTGCATGACAGCACTTAACGTATGGTAAAATCGGAATCAACTCTTCTACTTCACTATACTCATCAAAATCCAAATGGAATTCATGCTCAGCAAAACCAACTAATTCATTACTCTTATCTTGAAAAATACTAAAATCTATATTTAATCCAAAATGGTTTGTCCCTGTTTCATCGATAAAGTCAATATAATCTTTAACGGTTTGAGTGTTCAGCCATGTTGGAGTATGTATTTCAGGACACATACACACATCATATTTTTCTGCCAACGGTAGTGCTTTCCTAATGAACTCTCTCCAGTTCTTTACTGGAGTCAATGCGTCATCAATTACTCCAAGTTTTGTTCTCAAAATTTTAAATCCGAGCTTGTTTGCAATAATAAAATCTCTTTCTAATGCAGCCACTGACTCCTCAACAGACAACTCTCTCCCTTCAAATAATCGCGAATCAACCCAGTGGCCATATTCTACTGGCTTAACGTCGTATTCTTTTAAAAGACGTTTCCAATTGGCCAACCATTCATCTGAAACATTAGGGTATCCATCAATATGACTATTTCCAAGAATCTCGATACCTGTTGCTCCAATATCTTTCATCTCTTCGAAAATATCTTCTAAGTCGATTGTTAATCCATATTCTCCTTGGTAACTATACGCAGATATACCACGCTTTGGTTTTTTCGTCGTCCTCATTTAATATTTCTCCTTATCCATATTTGATATCACATTAATTACTTGTTGCATTGTTCTATATTCTTAACTTATTATTGAGCATATCCGACATATGGTGCTTTTAGTGCTTTCAAGTCAGGAATCTGCCCTGGATGAGCAGCACATGTTTTGATCTCATTGGAATGTTCAAGCTTTCCTGAATACTTTAAGCGTGACCTTTCTTGCTCTACTTTTGAAAATGTAGTCACAATTTTGCCGTTATCAATTGTCAAGTCACCTTTTATTCCACATACGGGACATTCGATATATGTTTTGTCTTTTGAAACTGATAATAAATCACAATAACAGACAGGACAGACACCTTCATCGTCCCCTCTCCACTTAGTCCGCTCTGCTTCATCCCTAGAAAACAAGGCTTCTGATATGTGCCGACCAACTAACGCAGCACGATCCATTATCGGTTTATTTCCAAGAACATGCTCGTAAGCCATTGCTCCGAAATATTCCATTTTATCTATAACATCAATGCCCATAGGCATTGTAAACTCATACATAATCGGAAGATTAAACACCAACCAGTTCTGTGTCATGGCACCACCGACAGAAATCAGAGCTCCTACTCTAGGTTTGAAGGATCGTTCATCTGGAAGTTCCTTTATATCTTTTCCTTTTTTTAGACCTTCTTCGAAAGTTGCTTTTCTGAACGTAATATCATGAGACGGCCCTATACGATCACAAACTGTTTTAAAGCGACCCGTTGGTGAAGTTTCATATGTCGGTGATCCGATAATAATCGCATCACTCTCCATTAATTCTTCATCTAAAATCTCAAAATCATCTTTTATTACACATACACCTTTACCTCTACCAGAAACCATCCCAATGACACAAGCTATACATCCTGTACAAATTTTAATGTCTAGTTCATCAACATGGATGAACTTAACTTCATGCCCTAATTTTTCACACTCCATTAATGCATGTTTGACCATCACATCTGTATTACCCATTTTTCGGCCAAACGATAGACCTAATACTTTTTTTCTCATCAGCCACTCCATTTTCTCGTTATATTTTGAAACTTAATTCTGAAGATTCATCTTTCGGATGAATCAAAAAAGCGTATCCATATTATAAGTATAGTTAAAATTCTACTCATTTACTTCATGATATTAGTCCTTTTGACTACAAATAATTGTTGTGTACAAAAAAAAACTTTCAAACATGTCAATTATTAATATATATTTTTGTCATGTTTTTTGCATAAATCAGATAACACTAGCTGCGTTTGAATTAAATATCGGTAGGAATCCCATACCTACTATTTTTTCACCCTTATGTATATGCATAAGTCGGATAAATATAAAAAAGACAACGAACTATTCCGTTATCTTTTTACATGAAATTCACCATTTCCCTTCAGCATTTATTATATATTCACCACCAGCCACCTGGAATTTATGTCTGTCTATGATGTCATTCGTTATGTCAGGAACAGAAATTCTATAGGTGACCTGACCAGCCTGGTCATATGACCATTGTACTTTGTAAGTTCCTGTTGCTGCAATCCATTCACCCTCTGCTTTTCCCAGTCTTTTACCCGGATAAGGAGCAATGGTCATCTTCACTTCCTGGTTCATAGACGGTCTAAATCCAATCATATAGCAATACATCCACTCTGCTATGCTACCATAAGCATAATGATTCAAACTGTTCATTTCTGTACCGCTGATGGTACCGTCTTCAAGAATGGAATTCCATCTTTTCCACACGGTTGTAGCTCCAAGATTTACATCAAAGAGCCAACTTGGATAGGTTTCATTAAGCAAGATACTGTATGCAAGATTATTCATTCCATGTGCTGACAATGCAGGCAGAAGAAGGGGCGTTTCGACAAAGCCAGTGTTCAGATGTCCGTCTGCCATTTCTATCTGTTCTCTCAAGGTATCCCTGAGATATTCAAGACTTCCCTCCGGGTATAAACTGAATTGAAGTGCCAGGGCACATCCTGTCTGAGTTGCCTGAATATTTAAGTTGCCCTGGTCATCGTAATAGTGTTGAATGAAGCTGTTACGGATATGATCCGCACGCCTGGCGAACTCCTATGCACCGTTGTCTCCGATGACCTCAGCCGCTTTTGCTGTCAGTTTTGTTGAATGATCGGTGATAATAACTTCCTCAGATCCATCTTTGTATGTCATATATCTCTGCGAGAAATATCTTCTGGTCGCCGTAAAGATTGACATAATCACCGTCAAATCCAAATCTTCCCTTGTACCATCCTTTGTACATCCATTGCCCAAGATCACTTTGAACCGTTATTTCCTTGAGAAAAAGCCTCTGAGATATCATAAGTTCTATAAAACTGAGTCAAGTCATAACTGTGATAACCGGGTGCCAAATACACCCTGCCCAGATATTCCTAATTGATATAGGCTTCAAATAAACCGACGCCATAAATATACAGTCTAGCAGACTCAATTTCCTTGGACACCACAATATCCTTGTAAAACCCAGGCATGGCATATTCATTCTCATCCGTTCCAATCCAATGTGCTATCCATGGTTCTGACAGCTTGCCGGTTTCAAAAAAGTAGCTACTCGGTCTGAAACCATATCCATGCCTTACAGGAGCCGCCAGTAATATCTTTTTCTTGGGCTCAGTTCCATATCAAAGATTACCTGTCTATCTGTATCCAAGACAGTCTGGCGATGAACCGTCTTATCAAAGGCCGGGGCTTCTGAGATTTCAAGGATGAGTTCTTCATCTTCTGTCCTATCATCGATGACCTTCTACGTCAAATATTGGCCATCCAGATTATAACCTATAGAATCATGATGATGGTCTGTTCTTAAATGTGTGATTTGCATTCCTTTAGACCCTCTCTTAGTTATACTTAGCACTAGGCTCATATGATCGTTTTTTTAAAATGATTTGTATTTGCATTGATATAGTCAATGAATGCTAACACATTATGTCGTTTTTCATCATTTCTCCACAGACACGCCAACTTGAATTCCACTTCAAATCCAGGCACATCGAATCCTATATACCTCGGGTCATCCAGGCAGTTTCCGTATTTTGAAGTTATAGCAAACCCTTTCCCATATCCTATTCTCATAAGGGATGACTGAATATTCGGAACCCAAACCTGCTTCTTACAGGGCATATAATTATAGACTCTATCTTTGTCTTCATGAGTCCCCTTCAGCATGATAAATTCTTCACCTCTTAAGTCCTCTTGTGTTATACTTCTCTTCTTGGCCCATGGATGTTGTTTGGACACCATAATTTGTGCAGGCTGGAGATTTAATACAGACATATCACAGCCTACCCACTTCTCGTCATTGACTAAATAAGTAAAACATATATCGATTTTCTTATCATACAGGAGATACTTGATTTCATGTAAATCCATCATAATCGGCTCTATGGGGCTGCCCTTGAATGTCTCACCAAAAAAAAGCAGAATATTTCTAACAAAATTATCATTAATCTCGATAAAGAATCCTACTTTGATTTTTTCCATGGAGTCCCTACAGTAGTCTCTTATGTTATCATAAGTTCTTTGGAGTTCGTAGAAAACTGGTGCAAGATCCTTATATACCTTTTGGCCGACTTCGGTTAATTCCACGTTCTTGGTATCTCTTTCTAACAATCTAACGCCTAGTTCATCTTCCAATTTGACAATCTGCTTGCTCAAAGCCTGCCTGGAAATATATAAGCTATCTGCAGCTTTTGTAAAACTCATTAATTCTGCACACTTCAGAAAATAATGTATTTTGTTGCAATCCATATGCTGTCTCCTTGCTTCTCGACGGTTTATGCTCTCTATACATCATATACGAGATAATAATCTGAGTCCAGTCACATTATCCAAAGAGACTCATCATTCATCAAAACCTATTGACATCACTTTCACGAAGAACAAGGATTTCGACTAAAGTCTGGCATCCCAGAAACCACAAAATGGGTCAACAGGACTATGTCCCTTAAACTCACTCCTGCCGAGGAGTTTCTTAATCAATTGATTCAAAACAATTGGTGACCCACCGTATGTGTTGATATAGGTCTTCATTCGGGGCACATCAACTAAGTGATAAGGATTTTCCAGAGAAATGAATATAGTAGGCAACTCACTGGTATAAACCGGGCAATCGACACCCATTGGTTGTCCCCACTCAATTCGTACAACTGTTTGATTCGATTTCGTCGCCAGTGTGGCAACATATATCAATGCATCATAATTTTGAGTCGTTTCCGTTGTTGGTGCCAGAATTCCTTCAAATCCCTCTTTAGGCTTATACAAATCAACTTCAAACCCTTGGTTTCTCAGCAATTCTGCAAAAACAGCGGCTTTGCCTTCAACGCCAATATGAGCATCTGACAAACCACCCTCTTTACCATAAACCAGAATACGCCTGTATTTCTCAGGTGTCAAAGGGAGAACTCCCTTCTCTTCCTTCACCAGGGTAATAGAATCATCTGCAACTTCTTTGGCAAGAGCCTGATGTTCTTCCGATCCAACAATTTCACTTGCCAGTTTATAGCGGATCCCATAATCATCAAGCTCTTCCTCAAATAAACCCAGACTTGCCTTTAAGGCAAGAATCCGTATAACTGCCTCATTGAGTCGATTCTCAGAAATGATACCTTTCTGATATCCATCCATGACGAACTTGACATCCTCAGCCTCATTCTTTGTAAAAAGAATCATGTCACATCCTGCTGCAATCGAGGTCGGAAGCGCATCCCTTCTGGACATGTTTCCACATAATCCTGCCATTGATGAAGCATCAGTAATAATGGTACCATTAAACCCTAATTCCTGCCTTAATAAACCAGTCACAAGTTCCTTCGATACTGTAGCAGGTTGAATATCCACATCTTTCAATGAAGGATTGATTTTTTTTGACCAGGCAGGCTGCATGATATGTCCGATCATCATGGTTAAGGCACCTTCTGTTATGCAGGCTTTATATATTTTTCCATAGGACTCCATCCACTCATCACAGGACAAACTATTTACAGAGGTTAACAAATGTTGATCTCTTTCATCGACCCCGTCTCCGGGAAAATGCTTGACTGATGAGGCAATTCCATGTTTTTGCAGGCCCCTGATATACTCTGTGGCCATTGCTAGGACAGTATCCGGATCAGAGCCATAGGTTCGTATATTTGTTATGGGGTTTCTCCAGTTATAATCAATATCAGCCACTGGCGCAAAGGCCCAGTTTACCCCTAGTACTCTGGCTTCTTTCCCGATAATATTCCCCAGTTCGTAGGCATATCTACTGTTTTGAGTTGATGCAATAGACATCTGAGACCCTACATAGGTACCCTTGGAACAAACCTGGTCCATACCTGCTTCCATATTTGCAGCAATAAGAAAGGGAATTCTTGCCTTATCGACAAGTTTTTCCTTCAACCGAAGGACTTGGTCCATCTCCATCGGACGGCACATCAAACCACCATATCCCTTTGTTGTGTAATCTTCTACCAAGCCATCATCATCTGAATAGGCAATCATACAGAAGAGCTGATTTACCTTCTCTTCCACAGTCATCTGGTCCAGTATTTCATATATTCCTTGAATCTGTTCTTCTTTGAGATAATATGGTTTCTCTTCTAATAGCTTTTTCATTTTTATCCTCGTGCAGTCTCTCATCAGTTAGATCCCTGCCGTTATCAGTTTTTTTAGTTTCTCTTTCATGAATGTATATCTAGCTGTGAAACCATAAAATCCTAACATAAAGAATCCCATGATAATCTGTTGATACCCACCTGATCCAAGGCCTAAGGCACTCAAACCGTAATTAAGTATTTCCATACCCAGAGCCGCAATAAATACACCTATGGCATCTTTACTTACTTTCCCGATGATCATCCCCATAAATGCAGGAACAATATATGAGAAGAATGTACCTGCCGTCGATAGTCCGGATTGAGGCCTTAATGTATTCTGTGAGGCAAATATGACCGACGCTAAACCTAGTAAAGCTCCTGCAACAGCAAATGTCATCAAAACATTCTTATTCTCATTAATTCCAATGTTCACACTTGCATGTTGATTATTTGCCAATAAGCTGCTCCGCCTTCCTTCAACAGTATAATAGTTATACCAAGCGAATAGGAGAAGAGCAAGAATCAAGATAACAGCGATATAGGGCATCGAACCAAATATGGTCAATTCAGTGTTGCTCATGATATTCAATCCTTTTCCATCAAAAACAATGTAGGTAATGGATTCATAAAGTAATGCTACACCGATTGTACAAATAATTATTGGTAATCTTCCATAAGCATAGATCAGACCGGTAATCAAGTTCAGGATTACGCTAATTACTAAGCATAGTATCAACATCAAAACCGGACCTTGATCCAGGATTATGACAGTATTTCCAGCAATAATGCCTGTCAAGATCATCGTGGCTCCACCAGAAAAATCAAACCTTCCATTCTTCAATTGAAGCCAAATTGCCAATGCTACAACTGTCGTCATTGATGTGTTCACGATAATGGTTCTCCACATATCACTATTCACACCAAAGTAGGTTATTCCCTGGGTTCTCACAATCACATACATGACTACATATACAATTAATGGAAAACTTATGGTCAGTAAAATGTCTTTGATCTTCCTTATGTTCATATCCTTTATCATGCTTTCTCCTACTCTCAATAGTTTATTTCATATTCTCAACAGTGAAGGATTGAACGACGTTCACAAGCTCTTTGTATGAAGCCTTGTCATTGTATGATGCACATAGAGCAATAACATCTTCTGCGTTCAGTGCTGATTCACTGAACGCACCGGTGTAGTATATTGAATGAGTCTTTACTGCATCCATATCCTCATCAGATAATATAATGACCGGATCCGCATCAATACGTTCAGCTACCTTTGGCTGATCTGGGAAACTTGCACCGTTAAGTTTATCAATCATTAATACCAGTGGGTAAGCGATTGCTTCTGGAGAAGAAAATACGATTCCTTGATAGCAGCCGTTTCCGCCGGTGCCAAAATTGTCTGCGTCATCAAGACCTTCAAATCCTGATGTATATAAAGAGATATCTGTTCTGTTGTTTGCAACTAAAACCGGGTATACATTCGTCGCAGCTGCTGCAATTGAATAGATGGCATCTATTTCAGAATGTTCGCTTAAATATGTTTCTTCCATTGGCGCAAAGTTCAATACAGTCGGCTCAAGTACGTTTATTTTTTCTGCTTCGTCTACAGTTTGGTTATACTCATTAATTTTTTCGGTAAATACATTAGCTAGTACCAATTGATTAGGGTAAGCAAATTCCGGAAAAATCATAATACCGATATTCTTCTTACCTGATTCAATAATTTTGTTGGCAACTAACTCACTATATATTGGATTATCAATGTATCCGTCAGCTACCGTTCCCAAGAAATACTCACTTCCAAACACACGGTCAAACTCTGCGTAGTAACTGTAATTGAAGTCAGTCAAAAAGCCTGCTAAATATACTCCTGCTTTTTCACATTCTTCAAGAATGGAAACGGTTCCCATATCAACCGTTGTAATGATTCCATCACATCCGGCAGATATAAGCTCTTGAATCTTTGTTTTGTTTGTCGCTTCATCATAGGTGCTTAGGGTCGTAAACTGAAATTCCAGATTCATAGCATCGTCAATTCCATCCAGGAATGACTTAATGGCTACCGTTGATTTTCCTGAATCTGTATATAGTGCGACACCGATTTTGTAGTGTTTGAATTCCTCTGTGCCACCTTCCCCTGATGTACTTGTTCCTTTAGAACAACCTGTTAGCACTAGTGCTAACACCAATAACAATGATACTGCAATTTTCAACTTCATCTTCATAACTTCTCTCCTTAATGTCATTAATGTCATATTTTGTTTAACGTGGTAAAACCCCATTTCTTTTTCTTGAAGTTATCAGAATAACAACCAGAAAAATAATTGCTTTAACAACGTTGGAAACCGATGTTTCAAGGCCAACAAGCGTCAGACCGTTTGATAGAATCACATATGTCAATGACCCGATAATCCCACTCATTACTTTGGACGGAATTCCTCCCGAAAGAGGCATACCTCCTAGAATCAATATAATCATGATATCCATGGCATAACCAGAACCTGTACCTCGACCGGCTGATTCTGTTCTGGCTGTTAGTATAAGGGAACCGACAGCCACCATAAAACCAAAAATAAGATAGCAAATGATCTTGATTTTCTGTACATTGACGCCGCATTGCTTTGTTGCTTCAATATTACTGCCAATAATTCTTGCATACTTCCCAATCGTCGTATAATGGAAGAGCCAGGTCAAGACCAGACCCCCGACAATCATAATCACCAACATCACTTTCGGTTCGATAAAAGCACCCATATCAATGTTGATGGATATGGTGTTCTTACCTAGATTTTCCATGGCCAAATATTGAACTCCAGAGAAGATTCCTGACAGAAAAATTGACGTAACAATGGCAGGCAATCCAAGCAAGACGGAGACATATGCATTAAATACAGCAGATAATAGAGCCAGTACAAGAATGGATAGGAAACCTATTATAAGTGAACCGGTTCTATTGCTTACCAGAATCATAACAATAGAATATACACCCATCTGAGCCCCGACACTAATGTCCATATCGCCCATGGCGTAAATAAATGTTGCCCCCATCGAGATGACCATGTAGACGACAACAGCCTCAATAATTATTCCTAAGTTGTATGCATTCCATAAGTTACCTTCACTGGTATAGGTAAAAAATATCAGGCAGAATGTCAGCCCACCTATACTGATGAGATAGCTCATAAATTTACGTTTATCACTATACATATTACTTATAATACTTTTCAATTTATCCAATGAAGTGATTTCCAACATCAGAACCTCCTTATATCATATGTTCAACAATATCAATTTCTTCAAGGTCCTCAGTATTGTCAAAAACCTTACTCACTTTGTAGTCCTTCATAACAAGGATCTTATCTGACATATTTATCAGTTCCGGGAGTTCTTCACTGATCAGCAATATGGCTTTACCTTCTCGTCGCATATTTTCGATGATTTGGTACATAGCCTCTTTTACACCGATATCAACGCCTCTGGTCGGACAGTCCATAATGATGACTTCGCTTTGCTTTGCCAGCCATTTACCAAAAGCCACTTTTTGTTTGTTACCTCCCGAAAGTGTATTAACTGTTTGATTGCCGGATTCACATTTGATGGCTAACTCCTTAATTTGCTGATTTGCCAGATGAGATTCGTCTGAAGGTCTGACAAACATCTTCTTCTTAATGTCCGGTAGAGATGGATAAACAAGATTCATTCTTATGCTGTCTTCACCTATCAGGGATTCAAGATCTCTGTTCTTAGATATATAAGCCATCCCGTTCTCCACAGCAATCTTCGAGTTTTTGACCTTGGTATTATAGATTTCAACTTCGCCATCATCGATTTTTGCAAGACCAAACAAAATGCGTCCGATGTCGTGCATACCACTGCCGGACAAACCACCTAAACCAAGTATTTGTCCTTCATACAGATCTAATGAAAAATCTTTAAGTTTTCCAGCGGTAATTTTATTCATGTGTGCCACTCGATTTCCGGCGTTCATTCTTTTCTTCTTGGGAAAAAGATTCTCACCAATAACTCGGCCAACCATAAGTCTTCTTAATTCACTTAATTGCTGATTGATTTGATCAGTAGTTTTATTAAGTGTTCCTCTTTCCTCACCGTCTCTTAAAACGGTAAAGATATCACATCTCTCAATGATTTCATCCATATCATGCGATATAAATATGACAGCCTTTGATTGATCTGTCATTTCTTTGATGAGCTTATATAGAATCTCTCTTCCCTCATGTGAAAGTGCTGTCGTTGTCTCATCGATGATAAGTAATTCTGTTTCAGCATGAATACTTCTGACAATTTCGATAAGCTTTCTTTCTTCAAAGGAGTATTGATTGATCTCATCCTCAGCTCTGATAAAATCAAGTTGATATCCTTTCAGCAGCTGATTTGCTTCAGAAATCATTTTTTTCTTGTTGAAGATGCCCCAATGAGTAAACTGTGGCTCTTTACCTGCGAATATGTTTTCAGCTACTGTTACATTGGGGATGGTATTGGATTCCTGCAGAATCATAGAAACACCGTTCTTTTCAGCTTCAATCATGGATTTGGGATTCCATGGTTTCCCCTTAAATATCATTTGACCACTTGTTGCGTTCTGCATTCCTGCAATGATAGATGTCAAAGTAGATTTGCCACTACCGTTTTCTCCAATCAGGCCAACAACATGACCCCTATATGCTTTGAAATCCACATTCTTTAGAGCAGTGATGCTTCCATATAGTTTTGTCATCTGATGGACTTCCAGTATCAAACCTGAATCCGACATAGCATTTCCTCCCTTGGCTTCTACAATATGTCAAGTACAAAAGTATTATAGCATTCTTATATTTTTCTTAGAAGGATATATAAGACAGTCATTGTCAACCATTGATTGACAGATATAGGTCAAGCTTTTCTCGAAAAAACCAAAAAAGAGCCCTGTACATGACAAGTACATGACTCATTTCTTAATCACCTCACTTAATGACATTGCCTTGAAGGAATTCCCTTTACCAATACTTTACTTAATTTTGTTTTTAGTATATTGTAAAATATCACTTAAGGTTTCCAACTTAAAGTCCACTTTCTCATGGTTAATACCATCACCAATACCTGCCGTTTTAAAGCCACCCCTAAAACCAGCTTCAACGCCGGCAAGGGCATCCTCAACAACCAAGCAATCTTTCGGCTTAAGACCGATCATTTCTGCGGCCATCAAAAAGACCTCAGGATCCGGCTTACTTTGACTGATATTGGTGCCATCGCTGACACCATTAAAATATGAGCCTAGCCCAAGCTTACCCAAAATGAGTTTAGCATTTTTGCTGGAAGAACCTATAGCAATCTTTATACCTCTTTCCTTAAGTGTTTTCAAGGTATGGATAACCCCATCGTCAAGGTCTGCTGGAGACATTTGACTAAGAAGGTCCACATAAACTTTGTTTTTCTTATCAAGAAGCTGCATTTTATTAGGTTGGCTCATTTTCATCTCGTTGGCTTTTAGAATAATCTCAAAACTTTCTTTTCTTGAAACACCACGAAGTTTATGATTCAATTCCATGTCAAATCTCAGTGACAGGGACTCCGCCAGGTTTTTCCATGCTTTGTAATGAAACATGTCTGTATGGACAATAACACCATCCAGATCAAAAATTACACCTTTTATCATCTTATACCTCTATCTTAGCCAAACTTTTACTTAACTTCTTCATTACTTCACCACTTAACCCAAACATGTCCAGGTATTGAAGTTCAATAACTCTCATAATACTAAACTCTTTGTTTTCTCCACTGACAATGGCATAAGCCTTGGGACAGATTTCTCTAAATACACCTGCTGCCTCAGGATGGTTCAAGACATCCAATACATAGGAAAACTCATTAAAAGGATGGGCATAATCTTTGGTCAACTTATATTTGTATTGATAAGTTCCCTCTTTAAGAAGGGAAGAATATGATCCGTCATAATCCGGTAAGGTCAGCTGGGCCTCTCCACCAAAGGGAATGGTAATATTAAGTTCAAAATCACCTGCCTTATCCTTTGACCACTTAACCTCATACAAACCGATTGGCGACTGAAAACTTAAGTCGATATCATCTAGCTGATGGCTGAGGCGGGGGGCTATCTCCACCTTCTTCCAACCCGGTTCAAGGGATTTCAGTCCTGCAACATAGGCGTAAACAGCTTCACACACCGATCCAAAAGCATAATGGTTAAGGGAATTCATCAGAACACCGCTGATCGTGCCGTCAGGATTAAGGGAGTTCCATCTCTCCCAGATTGTTGTAGCTCCAAGGTTAATGGAATAAAACCATCCAGGTAACTCATCATTAAACAGAAGGCGATATGCTTCTTCCTCCATACCATTCTCAAAAAGAGCTGGAAGAAAAAGAGGCGTCCCTACAAAACCGCTTTTGATTTTGTAGAAATCTTTACGTAGTCGCTCCTTAAGGCCATCAATGATTCTTTGTTTTTGAGGATAAACCCCAAAGGTAAGGGAAAGGATATAGGCAGTTTGAGTATCTATAGACAGACGGCCGTTAGTTGTAAAAAACTCATTAAAGATAGCTGACTTAACCTGTTTTGCCAAGTTTAAGTATCGTTTGGAGTCTTGTCTCTTGCCAATCACCTCTGCAGCATACCCGGTTAGCTCTAAGCTTCTATAATAGTACATAGACTTAATATAAGTGTCATCAGTACCACCTTTCATAGACTGGTCACAAACACCATCTTGAGCCAACCAATCACCAAAGGTAAAGCCTTCAGTAATGATATGGGTATTATTTGCAGCTTCATCTTTAGCAATCAACATGTTGACATAGTCAGCCATAAGAGGGTATTGGCTTTCTAATTCATTTTTATCTCCGTAGGCCTGATAAAGATTCCAGGGTATAATCGTTGCTGCATCGGACCATACCGCTCCTCCATAACCAGCAGATTTTTTCAGCGAAGGACTGTACATAGGCAGGTCCCCGTCGTAATAGGTGACCTGGTCATAACGAAGATCTCTCCAGAATTTCTTATAGAAATTGAAGGAATCCATGTGATAGCAGGCTGTATTAACAAAAACCTGGGCATCTGCTGTCCATCCTAGTCTTTCATCCCTTTGGGGACAATCTGTAGGTACATCCAGGAAGTTTCCGCGCTGGCCCCACAAGGCATTCTTCATCAGTTGGTTAAGATTTTGATGACTGGTGGATACATCTATGGTTGATTCCAAATCACTATAAAGGACATGGCCTGAAAAGTCATCAGGATTGACTGTATCCGGTCCTTCAACCAATACATAGCGGAAACCATAAAAGGTAAAAAATGGTTCCACTTCTTTTTCAAGACCATCAGATATATATTCATAGGTAGATTTGGCCGTCCTATAGTTGGCATTATAAAACTCACCATGTTGAAGCACTTCTCCAAAGGATAGTTTGATTTTATGTCCTTTAGGTAAAGTATTCACAAAAGAGCAGACACCCACCATATTCTGCTTAAAATCGAGAATCTTCTGTCCGGAAGGTGATATAATCAAATCAGGCTTTAAGGTCAGTTTCGACCGAACCGGTGAAGAAAAATCAGGTACAAGCTTATAATCACCACTGATTAACTTGACTTCATAACCGGTATCCGGGACATTCACATCATCACGAATCTCACCGTCATAGATTGAAGTCTCTTTGATGACAGATTCCTGACACTCCCAAGTCCTATCGGTTCCGATAATATCCTGGCTGCCGTCTTCATAAGTCAATTTTATTTTTGCATTCAGGATATATTTATCACCATATGTATCTCCACCATGACCGTTGAGACCAAACCTCCCCTTGTACCAACCATCTCCTACATAGACCTCTATTCTGTTATCCCTCTTTATTAGTTCAGTGATATCATAGGTCTGATACCTGATATAATCGTCATAGTCATTAAAAAAAGGTGTCAGGTAATCCTGTCCAATTTTTTCTCCATTGATAAAAGCCCTGTAAAGACCGAGGCCTGTTATATACAAACGAGCGGATGCTAGAGATTGGGCAGTAAATGATTTTGAAAACTTAGGAACCACCAAGGATTCATGACTGGTAATAAATCGGGTATCCAAGTCTTCTGCAATTTCAAAATAGGCACTTTCACTGGTTACCCTATCACCTTCTACAGACCATATATATCTCACACCCTTTTTAAAGGGGTAATCAATATAGACGTGACTCATGTCGTTCAATTCAACAGAGTGGCTGAGAAAGGAAGACGTCTGTCCTTCTTCGAAAAGGTGGATTTTAAAGTGATGTCCACCGGTAACTTTAAATGAAAATTTATGTGGCCCTGAACCAATCCCTATAGGATTGGTTCTATGGTTCACTTTTAAATCGTATATTTTCATGATATTCTCCTGCTTTTAGGCTGCTTACAGTTTCGTATCCCATTGACCACAGAAAGGATCAACAGGTGACACACCCTTAAACTCACTTCTGCCAAGGACTTTTTCAAGGACTGCGTCAATGACACTTGGCGCATGACAATAAGCATTGATAAAGGTTCCAATCATAGGTACATCATAGAGGTGATAAGGATTCCCTACACTGACAAACAGGGTCGGTACTTCATGGACAAACCAGGGAAGATTGTTACCCGCTCCAAAAAGAGTATGCCAATTAATCCTGCTTGCTGTTTTATTACTAGCGTTTTCAATATTACCTATGTAGAAAACCAAATCATACTTGGCTTTAAAATCTTCGACCTTAGTATCCGTAAAAATCGTCTCCATAGTCTCAGGAACATACTTAGTCACCTGGAAACCTTCTTTAAGCAAAAGACTTTCAAAATGACCATAGACCCTGTCATTGGAATCAAAATCGCCCAATATTTGCAGAAGCACCCGTTTGTGTTTATCTGGAGATATAGGTAATAGGTCATTTACATCCTTAACAAGGGTAACACCGTCATCAGCCACTTGCTTGGCAATATCCTGATGGTCTTTGCAACCGATAAGAGCAAATGGATCCTCTCCTGTCTCTTCACCAATCTCTCTGTCTAAAAGCCTAGCAGCCTTTAAGGCAAGGATACTTGTCAGAGCCTCATTCAGCCTTGCTTCAGACAGAAGCCCCTTCTTATAACCTTCTTTCATATAGGCGATATCCTCATCAAGATCTCTGGTAAAGAGGAACATATCACAACCATTTTCGATGGCCATTGGTACAGCGTCACTTCTTTTGGTCGCTGCCATAAGGCCAACCATTGGAGAAGCATCTGTAATAATAAGGCCATTAAAGCCCATTTCCTCACGAAGATATCCAGTCAGAATATTTTTTGATACAGAAGCAGGTATAACTTTCTGACAGGGCTGACCATCAAAATGCTCTTCCATAGCCGGCATAGCGATATGACCTACCATAATTGTCTCTGCACCTTCAGCAATCAGCTGGCGGTATATTTTACCAAAGCTTGCTTCCCATTCCTCGAGTGAAAGGCTATTTACAGAAGTCACCAAGTGCTGGTCCCTGCCATCAACACCATCTCCAGGAAAGTGCTTTACCGCTGGAATTACACCATAATCAGTCAATCCTTTAATATACTCAGAGGCCATGGAAAGAACCTTGTCTTTATCACTGCCATAAGTTCTTACATTAGTTATAGGGTTCGTGTAATTCATATCAATATCTACGATAGGTGAAAAAGACCAGTTAAGACCGAGGGCACTTCCCTCACTACCGCACACCCTGCCCAGCTCATAAGCATGAGCGGTTTTATCTGTTGCTCCGATTAGCATTTGTCGACCAACATAAGTTCCCTCAAAAGCAATTCCAGATCCGCCATCTTCAAGATTGGCTGCTAGTAGCATAGGAATCTTAACATGTTCATTGATGGTATCTATAGCCAACTTAAGTTCATTGGACTGGCTGGGTCTAAACATAAGTCCACCAAACTTGTACTTGCTCATAATCATTTTCAAGTAATTAGGATCATTTGAATATAAGAGGGGGCAAAAAAGCTGCTCAAGCTTTTCATCCTCTGTCATTCCCTTAATTGTGTCCTCTATCCATTTAATCTGATCATCATTTAGTTTATAGGGTGCTGCTTTAAGATTAATCATCGTTCCCACCTAGTTTAATACCTTTCTTCTGAATAAGACCTGCTTTAGTCTGTTTAACATGTTACGTCCCTGAGCAGAAAATACATTGATACCGTCTCCCATAAAAGCTAATCTCATCTCTGTGTTATAACCTACCACATATAATTCAGTATATCAGTCAAATTATCCTTTAGGCCACTGTCTTGACTTGCAATAAGACCCACAACATCTGATAACAATTCGGATAACTACATGATGACGCCATGGACTTCCTCTGAAACTGTTTCTTCACTTCTTTATTCATCACTGGTACCGCATCCTGCTAAAAGCGTTAAAGATAATACAAGTTCATAAATGAACTAAGCACCTTTTTTGTTTGTTATCATAAGACAAACCTCCTTAAAATTGTATGCGGATACGCTCTTGTCAGCACAAAATACAGGAAAAAAGTCAACAGTTTGGACTCTCAAGAAAAACTTCTTAAGGACTCCGGTTCAAGAATCGTCTTCAAAGAATCATACTCTAGAGCTACGCTGAATAGGCCAAAACTCAACGAACTAGTTCATGCTTTAGAACCAGGTGATACGCTTATGGTCACTAAACTTGATCACTGAATCAAGGTCCATGTTTTAAACATGGGACTTATGGATAACACCCCCACCCAAGCACTCCGATATCATATGTATAATTAGAGTTTCAGTTTATCAATATTTTGTCTACTCTATTCTTTTAAAACCGACATTTTCATGTATTGTGAGGATGCGAATACATACAGATTGCTCTCATTATTTGACTCATAATAACTCCTTCCATAAAGAACTAACTGTATTATCTACAAACTACATATCTAGTACAGAACCTTTTCCTGTCCATCGCTTCATGAAATCTATCAAAAAGTAAAAATCGTTCCGCTTTTGCTTTAGACGTTTTCAAGCCTTTGTTACTTTATTACATCTTTTTGGATACAAGATCAATACAAATCAGCCCATGACTAGGTATATCAAACTCAATGATCTGGTCAAACTCGATATCTTCGACTTCAAGCTCTGAAGCTTTATGTAACATGTCAACCAATGCTCTCGATGGGTACTCAGGACTACCTTCTTCTATCCATAATTCTTTTGCATTAGCGTGATTATCATCAATTCGCCACAATTTTCCTGTTCTGGAAACATTCAAATGGCTAATAGGTATGCAGACATGTTCTTTTTTTATAGGCTCACCAAGTATGTTATGATTATAGATAATAAATCGATAACCCTCATCAGTGTTTGTCGCTACCATTTCAACAGTGGAATCCTTCTTATTACATACAACATCCATTCTTTCCTGACCTAATCCATGAAAAAGTTCAAAGGTCCGATAAACAGGTTTGGCTACTCCACTATATGTCTGTAGACCAAATCCACCATGAAAAGCACCAGGAAGCTGTCCGCTTTCCTCAAAAATATCAGAAAATGTCCAAAATGCATAACCATCAACTAATCCATCATTGTCCACTATAGTTTTTGCTACCATGCTTGCTGCATAGGGCTCGTCATGTTGAGCATCATTAGTCATTGCTGATGTATTCCATTCAGTAAAATAGACAGGAAGGTTACCAGCTTCTTTTCTAACCTCCCTGGTCATTTTTTGTAAAACCCCTCGATGATATACTCGGTTATCAGCGAGTCCTGATTGAAAAAACTCCATAATATCCATTCCCGACTCCCACAGTGGATCATCAGTTGGATAATGATGAGTTGAGATAAAGTCAAGGGGAACCCCATTGTTTGAACAAAACTCTACCGTATCTCTTATCCACGAATTACAAGAAGTGGCCGGACCACCGACTTGTAATTCAGCATCAATGGACTTAATGGTTTTTGCAGTGGAAGCATATAGGTTAAAATACTCTTCTTTATCACCATCAAAAAAGAAAAATAAGTTAGGTTCATTCCAAACTTCAAAGAACCACTTTCTTACCTCCTCATTCCCATAGCGTTCAATCAAATGCTCGGTTAAAAGTCTTATTAATTCTTCCCATTCACTATAGTCTTTTGGTGGGCAAATATTCCCCTTGTAATGAAATACAGTCCTATCTCCCTTGGCAATTGCTGATGGCATAAAGCCAAGCTCAATAAAGGGTTTCATTCCATGATCCAGCAACCAGTCAAAAATGTTGTCAATATTTACAAAATTATAAACTTTCCCTAGAGAATTACCTGTGTGATTTTGTTTGTTTATGAGCACACTCATCCTGTCATCTAGAATACCGTGGAATCTAACATATTTGAATCCAAGTTCATTATGGGCTCTTTTTAACTGTTTTCGATAATCTTCTCTTAATGCAGTATAGGCATTGGAACTACCTACACACATTTCCCAATAATGGGGAAATGGTCTTACCTTGTTCTTGTTAATTTTAAATTCTATCAATCGTTAGCGCCTCCTTCTGTAATAATTTTCCCTAATCTTATAATCTATTAATTTTATAATTGTGACCCCCATTGATCACAAAATGGATCAACAGTAGATACTCACTTGAGCTCACTTCTGCCAAGTAGTTTTTCAACGAATACATCAATGACACTTGGAAGATGACAATACGCATTGATAATGGTTCCAATCATAGGTACATCGTTTAAATGATAAGAATTTCCAACACTAACAAAGAGCGTCTGTACTTCATTGACAAGCCAAGGGATATTGAGCTTTACACCCCTAAACATTGATTTTGGCCAAAAAAAGTCTCCATTATTTCTGTAAGATACTTAGCTACTTAATGACAATACATTCCACTAAAACCTGATCCACGTTGGTAACATAATGAAATTCTCTCCACCTCGTTTGTTTTCTAGTTTACTGATATATTTCTCTAAAATTCAGCCTACTCTTGGCCTATAAATCTCTCCCTACATTCTTGAACTAACATAAAGATGTTGATTCCTGACACAATTTTTTCTTTTATTTCAACTTCATATTCCTCGGGGACATACTTTTTAACTTTTGCCCATTTCATATCAAAACTAAAACGCTGGTCCATATCAAAAGGTACAACATCACTTGTCCTAAGGTACCATTTGGATAACTCACCATGCATTCTTGCAACTTCATTAGCAAAATCTTGATTTCTAATCTGGTTTATCTTTTCATCAGGGTCATTCCTCAAGTCATAAAACTCATCTTGTCCTATAACCCTTGATACAAGCTTGTAATTATGATTTCTAATCATAACACCCTTTGCATGGGCCTCATCATCTGTTTGTGCTTTATGTCTCGGATAATAAGGATTATATGGATTAGTACCTTTGGGTCCACCCGAATGAAACTCGTCACAATGTATTTCTTCGGGCAATCGGCCACCTTCACAACAAACATAATCGCGATTCTCTATTAGCCTATTCTCAAGAACAGGTCTCAAACTTATGCCAAAATGAGTATAGTTTTTCTCAAGGCCTGCGTAATCCTGAATAGTTGCATAAAAGTCAATCAGTTCTGCAAAACTATCGGTTATACCTGCATCTACGCTTTCTAGCTTTGGTGGTTTAATAAGTAATGGTACCTTGGTCAAGCAGTCTTCAAATGAATTTTGAGCCTTTTCTGAAACACCGTAATCTCCGGTATAGTCCCCATGGTCTGACATGAAGATAATCAGCGAATTATCATATTCACCAGAAGCTTTAAGGGCATCGCACAGCTTTTCAAACATCTTATCAACTTTCATGCACATACCAAGGTAGCACGCCCTTAATTCGTCCCATTCTTCTTCAGTATAATCATCAAGTTTCTGATTTTTTCTGATTAGCTCTAGTATTTTTGCCTTACCTTGAGTATCTTCCTGCCTTATTCTTTTCTTAAGCATGAGCCGATCAATAGCGCTGAAAAAGGGTTCTTCTACTTGATATGGCGGATGAGGATTGATCAATCCTAAAAACAAACAAAGGGGCTGGTCTTCCTTTTTATTGATAATCTGCTTTAGGGCTGCATCCAAATCTTCATCATCAGGTCCATAATTAATCCCATTCTCATCTACATCCAGTTCACCCTGGTAAAAAGAATAGTAGCCATGCGCGTCTAGACTAGTTGTGACCTTATTGACCGGACCTGGGTTATCAGGGCCTTCTCCTCCGAAGTATACTTCTGAAACATGCTTTCCAATTAGGCCCTCGACTTGGCCTGCAATCAAATCATTTCTAGCGTTCATCCATACATGATAACCTGCATCTTTCAACTCTTTGAAAATAGTACTTTCTCCTTCTCTGAGAAGGTGGCTCATGGTTCTATGGCCATTTACATGGGGATATAAGCCAGTAGTGAAAGAGCACCGACTTGGAACACAGACCGTATTCTGACAAAAGGCATTGCGAAAAGACACACCCTCATACTGCGCAAAACTATCTATAAAAGGTGTTTGAGAAGCTGGGTTTCCCATATGTCCTAGGGCATCTGTTCTCATCTGGTCAGGGTTGAAAATTATGATATTGGGTTTTTTCATCTATATTGACTCCTATTCTTTGTCGAAAACATGTTTGACTTTCAATCTCAATCAAGGATTACTATTCTTAACAAATTCTTTACTAAAGACTCTAAAATTCTGGGTATGTTCTTCTAATTGTTTTAGCTTATTGTCGATTTCTACTTGACTATAGTGAGTATGATTGGCTATAAGGTCCTTTGCAAGAACATGAAGCCCCTTGTGTGTCTTATATAACTTTTGGAATACTTGATCATCATTCCCTTTATGCTTGATTGCTTCGTAGTAACGGCCAATATTGCATTCCGTATGGCTTTGTAACTCCTTTTCATCGACACAGGCAAACCCGCATAACACATTATAGACTTTCCATTTCAATGTAGCATGTTCGATAGCTTGTAACTCTAAGGACTGGTCCATCTTAAGATCTTTATACCAAGACACAGCCTTATTCCTATTGTCTATAATCTTATCACTTAAATTATAAACACCTTGGCCGGTTTTCATACAAACCTCGTCTAATTCCTTGGACTCTTCATCTAATACCTTGATACGTTCATTAATATTAATGGTTGTTGCACTTTCCTCTTCTATGTTTGCTGAAATATCTTCAAAAGACCTACTGATGTCATTTAAGTTTCCTTGCATAAGGTCAGTTGCTGTTTTTGATTTTGTAATGGAATCTTTTGAGTCATTAAAAATATCAACTGTTTCATCAATTTTCAAGGTCACTTCAGAGAATTCATCGGTAAGATTATCAATTTTGCTTTTGATATTTTTGGTAGATACTTTGGTGCTGTCAGCTAATTTTTTGATACCATCAGCAATAACTGCAAATCCTCTTCCGCTCTGTCCTGCCCTAGCTGATTCAATGGATGCATTCAATGCCAATAAGTTCGTTTCTTCAGCGATGTCGTTAATAAGATCACTAATATTAGCTATATCATGAATATCACTAACAAGACCCTCGATTTCAGCCTTGAGGGATGCAACTTTGATGTGGGCTTGTTCGATCTGGTCAAAGGTGCTTGTAATTGACTGTATGGAATCTTGAGACTGGTCAATCACATCAAGAGTTTTAGTCATTGAATCATGAACCTGATGAGCTAGGTCCTCAATAGCTGAGCTCATCTCGTTGGTGCTTAGGTGAATGCTTTCAATCGACTCCCTTTGCCTTGTAATATAATCGATCATAAGCTTGATGTAATCCATTTCTGTCAGATCATTAATCACTTGACATGTATCTAAGAAAAGTTCACGAATTTGTCCTGTCCGCAAGTCCAGCAATTGATTGAGATTGTCTGCCACAGGCAAAGAGCTTTCAATCGACAAAACTTCACCAAATCCTTTAAATCCTTTATATTGATTCTTCACATCGTCCAACTCTTTTGCCAGAGCAACTAAACGATCACTATCTGATTCCGCTTGTGCAGTGTTCTGTTTACTTTTTTTGAATATGATTGACATATGGTCTACACACCTTCCCATTCTTCGTTTGAGTTACATTTGCCAGTCTGTTTCCATCTTAATTAAATATATTATGCTAAATTTTCTTTCATATTATTAATCCAATAGGTCTGATTCTCCTTATTGAGTTCTCCATTCATAAATTTTTCAAAATAGGTCTCAATAAAATTCTTCCACGACGTCTTTTCCTTGGTTACTAAAATTGGGTAAAACCAAACTTCATTCTCCATGGCTGCCTTATAATCTCCAAAGGCATCACCAATCATAATGATTTTCTCTTTGTTATACCCTTTATCTATAAGTTTTCTAATACACTCTGTTTTGGTACCATCTGACTGGGAATAAAAATAATCAACCAAGTCATATATACCACAAGTCTTCCACTCTTCTTCGATTGCTGCTCTGTTAGCAGAAGATACAACAGCTATATCCACTTTTTCTTTCATGGTACTTATAGCATCAAAAACACCTTTAAAAGGCTGAGCTAAAGGCATAGCTTCAATAATTTCATTAACCCGTTCAGACCAGATTAAGGCCTTATGCATAATGGCTAAACCTGACTTGTCATAAAACTCTTTCAAGGCATCTGCAGACAAGGCATTTGTCGTTTCTGTCCATTCCGTCAGTTGTTTGATTTCATTTAGATCATCTAAATGAGAATACTTTTCTAAAATAGTGGCAAGACCTTGGAATCTGTTGATTCCACGAGAAATAGAATACAAGTTAATACGATTCCACTCTGTCAAGATTTCACTTCTGTCTTCTTGACCAACATTCCATACTTCAGCAAAAGCTGGACCGAAGGCTTCCTCATGCTTTATGGTCATGGAATCTATTGCACACCCGTCCGAATCAATACAGACGATGAACTCGTCTTTTAATCTTTTACTCTTATCCATATACTACTTGCTCCTTATATCATATCATCTATTTTTTTCTTGATTTTTATCAGTTGACTGTTAATATCCATGATGTCTTCTTCTGAAAAAACCGCTCGCATTTTATTAAATACCCATAATAAGGTTATAGGTGCATCAGGGGTAGCTCTTTCTGCTATTTGAGGGGCCTTCTCACAAATAGTATCCCATGCTTGTTCAGACTTCATTAGGTTACCTATCTTGTCCTTAATTGAATAATATCCCTCTGGAAAATAATCTAGTTCACTTTTTTCCTGCGTAAACCAGTTTTCTACATTGAGTCCTGGGTTAGGATCAACAAATACATAGGACTCTTCTATTTCCTCTGTTCTGATCCATCTACTTTCATCAGTATAAACTTTATTATCCACAGTAGTAGTAACTTTTATTTGGTTTTTCCCCATCTTCAAAGCAATATCTTCAAAAACTACCATCGAATCACAAGATTTTTGACTGATAAGTTCATCATTTACATATAAAGATATTTCATCAAGGTTACTGTAAACTTTCACATTCATCTTTTCCTGATGTCTTTTCTCGAACCTTTTTTCACAAAGATGGACGAACTTTTCATCTGACCACATCGCTTTGTAGAAATAGAAGCTATCTTTTTTCACTTTTCTATCGAAGCTTACTAGGCCTTTGGCATTCTTTCCAACAGTACCACCTTCATTTCGAACAGCTGATCCAAAGTCAAACATATTCCATACATAAGAACCCCATAGGTATGGCTTTGAATCAATTATTTGATAGGTCTTCTCATGATAGACTGCTTGAAATTCTTCTGAGTAGTCCTTGACTTTTGGCTGGTCACTATGAAACTTCAAGTTACAGTCAGCACCATATTCTGATATACCTAAGACTACCTGTGGATTCTCTTTATGGAAAACATCCAGCCACTCACTGAGTTCTTCTTCTTTTCCGTAATACCATCCAAAATAATGGTTGTAACCTAAAAGATCTGTAATGAAGTTCATAGTTGAATCATTTTTCACAAAATTCATATTTGCAGAAGCTGATATTGCTTTTGGATATATTTCATGGAAGAGGTCATTTAAATCATTAACCCCTTTATACATTTGCAGGGATTCCCCACCCATAGCAATTTCATTCTGAATACCCCAGAAGCATATAGAAGGATGATGAGAGTTCTGATAAACAAGTTCTTTTAGTTGTTCTTTAGCATTGTCCATTAGACTATCATTATCTGGCATTGCCATCATAGGAATTTCTGCCCAGACAACATAACCTTCCATATCACAAATATCATAAGTTTCTTGATTGTGTTGATAATGAGATAATCTAACACTATTGGCACCAATCTCTCCAATTAGGTCAAAATCTTTTCTTAGACAATCAGAGGTTACTGCATTTCCCACACTTTCAAAATCTTGGTGTTTAGCAACGCCGTTGATTCTATAAGACTTGCCATTCAGGAAAAATCCTTCATTACTATCAATGCTACACTTTCTGAATCCTGTCTTCATTTTGATTTGATCTAGGGTCGTGTCATCAACAATAAGTTCAGCTTCAAAATTATAAAGATAAGGATCTTCTTTACCCTTCCACGCTCTACAATCATCAATAATTATAGTAGTTTTTAAAGTCTTATTATTATCACTAGAAGTAAAATCAATATCCAATACTTCATGAGCTACAAGACTACCATCATGAGCGCGTAGGGTATAATTAACCTTTGAATCTTTTTCATAAATGATATGGCTTTCAATTTCAAGAACTCCTTTGTTATCACTGTCAAGTTCAGGTCTAAGAATTACCCCTGTACTTCCGTGAAACATAAGATCAAAATGGGACTCACCAACACAGATAAGGTTAACTGCCCTATACAAACCACCATAGATAGTGAAATCACCCAATAGAGGTGATACATCCTCTGTTTGGCTGTTGTCAACAAATACTTTTAATTGATTGGTCTCATCCCAAGAATAGAAATCAGTCAACTCAAACCTAAAAGTCGAATATCCTCCCCGATGCTCACCTACGAATTGGTCATTTAGATAAACTTGACAAACTGTGTCAGCACCTTGAAACTCAAGAAACAACTTATCATCCTTATGTTGATCACTAATTTCCATTTCTTTAACATAAACATACTTAGCTCTAGTAGCACTAAGATCCTTATTCCAAGTATGAGGTAGGTCAACAACCTGAACATCACTTACCTCTTGGGCGTCCTTGTTATCATTTATCATGTAAAATGACCATCCGCGGTCAATAGTATATTGTTTTCTCATTCTTTTTTCCTTTCAAATACAAGATAACTTCTCACACTTGAGCAAAGATTTATATTAATCAACTTTGCTTTTTTGAGAGAAGTTATTCTAGTTAGTATCCTGCTCTTGGACTATAGGTCAATTTCTTATTGGACCTGACGACCATCATTGTTTAGTCACCCATGTGTCACACCAAACATTTTCATTATATACACCTGTAAATGGTGATTTACCAACAATTTTCTCAATTGTTGCTCTAATGCATGCTCGCGTAGGAGCATAGGCATTAATAAAGGTTTTCATCATAGGGAGATCATAAAGATGATTAGTATAATTCAGTGAAACACATAGGGTTGGAACTTCGTGTGTCCACCAAGCCAACTCATTTGAATGGGATGCTGAAAGTTTAACTCTTACATTGTTTTCTTGAGCATAACCCTTCATATTCACAAAAACAAATACGATATCATATAGATTCTTAAAATCTTCAACCTTAGGCTTTTCCATTATCTTGTAACGGTTAAACCTTGAAGGACCTTCTAGTTCATAATCGTAATATGATTTATTTACATCTACTTCAAAGCCAGCGTTTTCAAGTTCTTCGATGACGATTTGTCTTGCTTTATCCGGTCCATCAACCATTGAAACCGGTGCACTTTCATAAAAGTAGAGCTTTGCACGTTTCTTATCTTTCACATAAAGAGGTAAGAGTTTCTGAGTATCTTTAACCAAAGTTATAGCTTTATCCGCTATGTCTTCAGCTATTTTTTTATGTTCTTCACATCCAAGGACCTGTTTTTCATCAAATACTTCAGGCATTCTTTTTTTATGAAGGCCAAGTTTTGCTTTCATTCCTAAAATTCTAAACAAAGTCTCTTCAAGGCGGTCTTCTGTTATAAGACCAGACTTATAGCCATCCATCATATATTGTATATCTTCCTCTGGATTTTGGAAGAAGAGGAACATATCACAACCAGCTACAATTGACATTGGCACCTGCTTGGAACGAGGCATCATTGTATTCATGCCGCCCATATGAGAAGCATCTGTTACAACAATTCCTTGAAAGCCCATCTGGTCTCTAAGTAAACCTTGAATCAGTTCAGGCGCTAGTGTAGCAGGCATGATTTGATCATCAGGAAGATCCTTATTGAATTTCCTGCTGTAAGCAGGAAGAGCAATATGACCCACCATGATAGATTCGAGACCATCCTCAATCAAGGATTTGTATACTTTACCAAATGTATTATCCCATTCTTCACATGACAAGTCATTGACACCTAGTACTAAATGCTGATCTCTTTCTTCTGTACCATCACCTGGAAAATGCTTCACACAGGAAAGGACATTGCTTTCATTGTTTCCTTTGAGATATGCTCTACACATACCAAGAACTGTATCCGGATTCCTACCAAAAGATCTGGTATTGACGATAGTATTCCTCCAGTTTAAAACGATATCTGCCATAGGCGCAAAGTTCCAGTTACAGCCAAGAGCTTCAGCTTCACGTCCACTGACAAGTCCCATTCCATACGCAGATAAAGGATCTCCGGAAGCTTCACATTCAGCTTCAGTTGCTACAAAAGTTCCTTCATCGCATATACCATTACCACCTGTTTCACCATTGATAGCAACAAACATGGGGACTTTACTATATTTTTGATAGTTTTCATTCTGTTCGAAAACTTTTCTTGCACTTCTTTCAGTAAATCTAGCTCCACCTATATGATAATTTTCTACTAAATGACGTACGTAATTTTCATCTGAGCTAGCTCCTAAATTTATAAACATCTGTCCTATTTTTTCTTCAAGGGTCATTTCATCTATCGTCTTTTTGACCCATTCAATAGCTTCATCGTCAAGTAAAAATGGACTTTCCCTTAAATCTACTGCCATTATTTTTCCTTCCACATTTCCTTATGTCGTTTTAAGCAAGCTTCTTTTTCGTTTCCATACCATATACCATTCAGTTAATCTACTTCCGTATGGAGTTGTAATAACATTAAAGACAAAAACGAATATACCAGTTACTACCATAGACACAGCTGCACCCATTTCGTTGGACAAGACCGCTTGCAATCCATAAGTCATTAGAGATAATGTTATAGCTCCCATAACCGTACCGATTGCTTCCCCACAGTATTTACTTAGGGCCAAACCAATAAAGACCGGAAGAATGTTAGTAAACAAAGCTCCTACCGTTGAAAGAGAAGTGAAGGAAGCAGCTTTTATTGTTTGTGGTGTCCAAATGATTGTGGCAAGTCCAAAGAGCACGCCACTGTATACATAGGAGATAATAACATTTTTCTTCTCGTTTATTCCAATATCCACGGCAGCGCTTTGATTCCTAGCTAAAAGCAAGGATTGCTTTCCTGACAAAGTATAGTTCTTATAAAAGCTATATACTAGGATAGCCAGTCCAAAAGGTATTAAAACTCCTGGATATATAGTCAATTTCTTCAGTTCCATATTAGCGATCATGTTAATACCAGACCCATTAAAGACTAAAGGCGTTATGGCCTCAAACATTAAGGCCATGGTTATGGTTGTAATAGCCACTGGCAGTCGTCCGTAGGCGTATAATAGAGAAACTAAAACACTAAATAAGGTAGTTAGTCCAACACAGAGAACTGCATAAAGAACAATATTACTTCCCGCTCTAGTTGCAATATTACCACTGATGATAGCAGCCAATAACATGACTGCTCCACCAGAAAAATCAAAACGTCCATTATTGAACTGGAGGCCAATTCCTAAAGCCATCGTAGTCGCCACAGCTATATTTGTCATTAAAGGTCTCCACATATTCCAAGTACCATAGTACATTTTACCGTTGGAATAGCTTATTACCATCATGATCACAAACATTAATCCTGGCAATAGCAATGTACCTACTATTCTTTTCCCGATACTCATTTTCTTGTTCATCTTAGGCCTTGACCTCCTTGCTTCATGTCTAATTAATTATTCGTATGCTTTTTCTGAGAAAGCATCAGATAACATAAACTCTCTCAACTCTGCATAAGTTGCATCAGGATTATATCTTGTCAAAAACTGCTTTCCTACTTCTAGTGAAACAGATGCTTTAGACATATCTGCATTTGGGATAGGGCTGTTCTCTTCAATAGTTGTCATGATTTCATCACTTAATATTCTGATATATACACCATCAAGAACTTCTGATTGTTCAAAATCAGGATACTGCTTGCCTTGAATTGCATTATCAAGCATTGCTAAAGGAAAGAAAATTTCTTCATAGTTTGGAAGGAATAGTGATTGTACAATCCCAGTTCCAACGTCATCAATTTGCATTTGCTCGTTTAAGAAACCAGCAGTTAAAAGCTTGGTTTCTGGATTAGCTAATCCGTTACCAATCGCTGATACTAAAGCTGGGTAGATGAATTGTTGTCCTGCACACAAACCAATAATTGCATCTAAATCTTGATTTTCAGGCTCATTAAAGAAGGATTCATCCATTGGTCTGAACATAAGTACTGTTCCTTCTTCACCAGTGATTTCAATAGGTTCATCAGCTGACTCGTTATACTCAGCAATTTTCTCTCTGATTACTTGGTCCGCAATCGTGTATTGAGGATAAGCAAAACCAGGGAACATAGCTACAGCTACTTTTTTATATCCTTTTTCAACAATTTGCTCAAAATACAAGTTCCCAATATCCACACCACTAGCGTATCCACCAGCTACTGTTCCTAAGAACTTTTCATTAGTAGCTGCAGAAGCACTTGCACCTTCAGGTGAATAAACTGAAGCCATATCTGTCGCTAAGCCCACTACATAAAGTTCAGGATATTCATCAAGGATATTGCTGATTCCTCCATCTTGCATAGCAATCAAACCGACAACATCATTTGTCATAGCATTCTTAACAGCTTGTAAGTTACCGGCTGGGTCATTTGAACCGTCTCCATATACAACTTCGTAAGTGTAACCTAATTCTTTTGTCCACATATCCAAAAAGGCAAGATTGAAGTCATAGACAGCACCACTGCTGTTACTTGATAAGAAAAGAATCTTACCGCCAACTGTTTCTACTTCAGCTGTATCTGAACTTTCATCACTAGCTGTATCAGCATTATCTGAACTTGTTTCGTTTGCATCAGTCTTAGTATCTGCAGTATCACTACCTGTTTCATTTGTAGCACAAGCAGTTAACATAGCCAAGACCAATAAGACTGCAAGAGCATTTGTAAATATTTTTTTTCCTAATAATTTCATAAAAAAATCCTCCTTAAAATTCTTACTTGATTTTTTGATATCATTTTCAATTACTATATACATTTATCTATTCAAACATATACAGCAATTAATTATATAAAAAACAGATTCATCATGATATGTCCGGATTCATACCCTTCTTTCTGTCCTCTACTCCTTTAAGTCATCATTACTTATTAGTTATTCTTCCTAATTAATGCCTACACTGTTTCCTACTTAGGTAAAGCCCCCAATTTCTTGCGGCTTGTCAAGAGTACAACGATTAAAAAGATAGTAGCTTTTACTAGGAAAGTCATTCTTGTTGGTAATCCCACTAAAGGAAGTCCTACATCAAGAACAGAGAAAGTAAAGGCTCCTACAACTGCTGCTGATATTCTGGACCTCATACCTCCAGAAACCGGCATACCACCCAAGATAATCGCAATCATTACATTCATGTGAAAACCGGTACCTGTTGAATCTGAAGCCGATCCTGTGTAACCCATTTGAAAAAGCGCTGCCAAAACAAATCCCATACCAGCGATAATATAAGCATAAATTCTATACTTGACAATACTGATACCACTTTGCATTGCTGTTACTTTATTTGCACCAATCGCCCTTGTATACTTACCTATTGGCGTATAGTTAAAAAAGTACACTGCTATAATAATCTCCAACACTAAGACAAGAACCATAGCGATAGGTGATTTGAAGATTCCATAATCAATTGTCTTCAAGGAAATACTTCTGGTTCCTAGATTCGTATATAGAATCATCGTGATTCCCGAAAGAATCTGCATAACAACAACCGAAGGAATAATCGATATGATGTTAAAAACCGGACCGGAAGCACCATTTATAACCGCTATGATGACTGACAAGAGGATACATAAAATGATTCCTGGTATCAAACTTCCAGTCGCATTACCTACCAAAACTAAAACCGTTGAGTATAAACCAATTTGTTTTCCAATACTAATATCAATATTTCCTAAGGAATATATAAAAACAGCTCCGACAGACATTAACGCCGTAACGATAACATCTGACATCAATGTTGATAACTTCTCTGATGACCAGATACTTTGACCTGTAAGAGGGGTGACAATCGTGAATAATATGACGCAAAAAAGCAACCCACTGTAGGATATTATTGTTACATTGTTATTATGCCAAAAGTCCTTTATGTAACTTGAATCATTTGATTTTAGGTTTTTCATATTTTCTCCTTTAACTATTTCCTAAGTTACAATCATTAAATCATATATTCAATAATGTCATGTTGGCTCAATTCGGGAGAACGCATGAATTCTTTTGTAACTTTATAATTTTTCATTATGATAATTTTATCAGCCATGCCTACTAATTCTGACAATTCTTCTGATATCATTAATATAGCTTTACCTTCTTTTTTCATCTTTTCAATCAGTGTATACATGGCTTGTTTAACTCCGATATCAACACCTCTAGTCGGACAATCCATGACAATTACATCAGATCCTTTTGCTGTCCACTTTGCAAATGATACCTTCTGTTTATTACCACCTGAAAGAGTAGATACTAATTGTTTTCCGCCATGGCACTTAATCCGAAAGGCATCAATTTCATTGTCTGATAATCTATGTTCATCCTTAGGTGAAACAAAACCAAAGTTGTTCAGACTTGGTATTGAAGGAAGTACAATGTTAGCTTCTATCGTAGCGTCAAGCAAAAGTGCTTCCGAGTCCCTGTTCTTTGAGATATAACCAATACCATTATTGATAGCTTGCAAAGGTGTTTTAATAACTGAATCGTGGCGGATAACTTCACCACCGTCGATTTTTTCAATACCATATGCTATACGGCCTATATCACGCATCCCACACCCAGACAAACCACCAAATCCAATGATTTCACCTTTGTGAAGCTTTAGGTTGAAATTCTTAATACTCTTATATGTAACATTTTTCATTTCAAGGGCTACTTGACCTGTATGACTGACATCATAATCTTCACGATAATATTTCTCACCAATCTCACGACCTACCATGAGATATCTGATTCTTTTCGTCGCTTCTAACTCATCCATGTCTTCACGACATAACTCGCCGACTATTTCACCATCTCTAAGCACTGTCAATGTAGAGCAATGTTCCAGGATTTCATCCATATCATGAGAGATAAAAACAACTGTTTTGTTCTCTTCCTCTGCCATTCGATGCATGACTTTATAGAGGATCTCACGTCCGTCTATAGACAAAGCAGTCGTTGTCTCATCGACAACAAGAATTTCTACATTATCATTCATCAGACTTCTAACAATTTCAATTAACTTACGGTCTTCGAATGAATGTGTGTTAATCGAATCGCTACCTTGAATATGTTCTATTCCATACTTTTTCAATAATTCATCAGCCGCTTTATACATTTTCTTCATGTCTACAATACCAAACTTGGTAAAACGACTCTCACAGCCCGCAAAAATATTTTGAGCAACTGTAACGCCAGGAATTGTATTAGCCTCCTGCAATATCATTGCTATACCATGCTCTTGAGCTTCAAGCATGCTATTAGGCTCCCACTTTTTGCCCTTGTACAACATGTGTCCTCTTGTTGCTGGTTGTTTCCCACTGGCTATAGACATGATTGTTGATTTACCTGAACCGTTTTCACCAATTAGGCCTCTAATTTCGCCTCGCTTCAAAGTCATACCTACTTCTTTTAATGCCACAGTGGGTCCAAAGGCTTTATGCATATTTTTAATTTCCAGGATAACGTCACCCATAATATTCCTCCAAACACTTTAAAATTTGCTTTTTAACCAAAAAACAAAGCCATATTGCATACTATGTCTCACTTGATATCATAATAGCACAGATTTTCCTTATCTATTAGAAAAAAAGAATATGAACTAGTAAAATCTTAATTAAATTTCAACTTTTCCTTGTTTTTTATTCTTGTTTGTTGATATAATCTTTTTGCAACACACTTTCTAGGAAGTAAATTTAATTATTAGGGAGAAAGAATATGAACAACAGAACTATAGATTTCATATCAAAACTACTTAAAGATATATTGAAATTGGATATGCATTATTTTGTTGAACCCTATAACAATCTAGCTATTTTTGATCGATACTTAAGGGACAGTCTTGAAAATTCAGAACAATTATATAAATCCATTCATGACTTCATTCTAGAAATGGATCCGATGGCTTTTCATGTTATCACTGATTTATACGAGATGAATTATGTTGTATTTTACCCTTACGAAGATAAAAAGGATATTATCTCTATTGGTCCATACTTTAACAAGAAAATTGACAATGAATACTGGGCATCCTTAACAGTTAGACATAAATTTCAACTTTCAGATGCTGAGAACATTAAAGGTTTCTTGTACTCTACACCTGTAATCTCAAACAACCTCGATATCATTTCAACCATCAGCAACATCATTGATTACATCAATCCTGAAGCTACTCCTTATTCAATTTTGTATCATAATTTTTCAACTAAAGAAATAAGTAACAATTATTTTCAGTTCAAAGAAGATTATTTTGCTCATACCAAACAATTAGAAGAACGTTATGCAACAGAAAAAGAACTTCTTCGTTATATCTCCATAGGTGATAGTACAAGAGCTTTTGAAGCAGCAAAACGGTTTATCAATTCGCCATTTGAGCGACGTCTTAAAAACTCCATTAGAGAACAAAAGTTTTTGCTTATAACAGCAAACACCGCTTACAGAAAGGCTATCGAGATTAACGAGATACACCCTGTCCATCTACATGAAATAACAAGTAAGTTCGTAAATTTAATCGAAAACGCTACTAGCGAGTCATCCTTGGACAGTATTTTTGAGAAAATGATTAGAGAATATTGTCTTCTAGTAAACAATAAATCGGTTAAACAATATTCTCCTATTATCAGAAAATCACTTCACTATATAGAATTCAACTTAGATAATAAAATCAGTCTTGATGATCTTGCAAAATTAAACGACGTCTCCATACCCTATCTTGCCAGACAGTTCAAAAAAGAAGTTGGTGAAACCATTATTCAATATATAACTCGTCTCCGTATCGAAACTGCTGTAAAGTTGCTAAACACAAGTTCCTTATCAATACAAGATATCGCTGCTTACGTAGGCATTCTAGATTATAATTACTTCACTAAAGTATTTAAAAGGGAAATCGGTATGTCACCCAGAGAATATCGCAAAAAAATTACAAATAGTTTGTAATGAATTATCTAAAATTTGAAAACACCAATGTCATACTATAATGTGTAGTCAGTTATGTAGACAAATGAAGAAATATAGGCTTTTCTGCCGGAGGTTATTTATCTCTGGCAGAAAAGCCTATAAATAGTTATTATGTTTCTCCTGCGATGTCTGTACTTCAAGATTCCAACTAACCTTTGCTCTAAAAGTAGTCTTCGGTACAGCTGTTATCACTTTTGTATCTTGTTAAGGCGTTCGTTCAACATGAAGTACAAATCCTCAGGAAGGTGTTTCCTTATGTGATTCCAGATTCCTGAAAAGGTCATCTTTCCTCCAGTTGACATCCTGTCTGCCATAGAAGGATTTTCGATTCTCAATGGTTCTGCAATTAAATCCTGGACTGCTTTGTAACCTTCTGGACAACTATAAATCTCTTCCATTGAGTCATTAACGGATAAATATCCATCATTCACAATGATTTCCCTTATCAAATTATCCTTACCGTTATTGGGATCAATATTGGCAAACCATTGCTCTACACCTTTAGCCAAATGCTTTTTTTCTATATAAATATATTCTTCTGGTATGTCATCGACTTTCTCAATAATTAAAGAGTCCACTAATCCGTTTGGTGTACAAACACGAATTTCATTATATTTTGTAGGTAATTGGACCTCTGTAAATTCAAATATTATTCTGCCTTCAAGACTTTGTTTACATACTCCATTAACCCAAAGTTCTACTTGGCTCTGGTTTGAATAGACTTTAATCGAGATAGTGTTTGTAGAGCGTTTGGTAAATCTCTTGCCACATAGATAAATAAGCGGGTCTTTGCTCCAACATGCCTTGTAGAAATAGAAGGCCTGCTTCTTAATCTTTCTGTCAAATGTGACAAGCCCCTTATTATTTCTTCCCCGACAGCCACCCTCATCTCTTGCATCAGCTGCAAAATCAAACATATTCCACAACCACGTAGCCCATAGATATGGACGTTCCTCAAATGCTAACTCTGCTTTTTCATGAACCAAGGCCTGGTACTCTTCTGTATAATCCTTCAACTTTGGTGTTTCACTGTGCCAAGATAAAATGGCTTCAGCACCATACTCACTGATTGCTAATGGTGTATCTGGAATTTCAAGATGTTTTTCATCACAGAAGATACCATGATCATCCATGGAGCCTACATACCACCCTTTGTATTCATTATATGCTGTCAAATCAGTAATCTTGAAAAGCTCACTACTGGTTTCTGTCATTCCAACATTAGCAATTACAGTCTTTCTTGAAGGGTCTAGTTTTTTTGTTAATGCATTTAATTCCTTCAATATTTGATATAGCTTTGGAGATTCTTTTCCAATGCCTACTTCATTTGCGATTCCCCAGAAACAGATAGAAGGATGGTTATAGTTTTGGAGGATCAATTCTCTCATCTGACTAATCAAGTTAGCATCCGCCTCTTCTCTTTCATCATAACTGCTGATAAACGGAAGTTCCGCCCAAACAATCATACCGTTTAGATCACAAAGGTCATAAACAAATGGCGCTTGTTGATAATGAGCAAGACGAATTGTGTTGGCTCCAATCTCTTTTATGAGAGCCATATCTTCAATATGCTCTTTATCCGTAATCGCCCATCCCATACCTTCTCTGTCTTGATGACGGCATACGCCTCTCAGAGGATAATGCTCATCATTTAGGAAAAACCCATCACTTGGACTGATAGTATAATCACGAAATCCGAAATTTGCAGATATTGTATCCTGCGCATCTGATTGACTTAAGTAGAGTCGAACTTCATATAGATAGGGATCTATAATACCCCTCCACTTTTTCACATTTGGTACTTGAACATTTAATCTCACAACTTTTGCAGAATCATGTAACTGGTCTAATTTTGTTATTTCAGATCGTGTGACACATTTCCCCGCAGCATCTAGAACCTCTGCACATATTTCAGTACCTTGATTCACATATGTATCAATCATAACTTTCCCACTCTTATCAGGAGTGATGAATATTGCATCTGTTCCAAATCTATTCACATCAAAATGTAGCGGACTGTCAAATACAATCAATTCAACATCTCGATAAATCCCTCCAAAAAACGTGAAATCTGCAAACATAGGATAAATAGGTAGTTCAGAACTATTATCAGCTTTTACCAGAATTTCATTGACTCCGGTATTAAGAAAATCTGTCAAATCTAATGTGAACGCAGAAAAGCCTCCTTCATGAGATCCGACGAAGTCTCCATTACACCATACTTCCGCCTTCTTGCTGACTGCTCCAAAGCGAATATATACCTCTTTCCAGTCAGCTTCTTTATACAAGGACTTTCTATACCAGGCTATTCCTTGATAATAATCATTACCACCATCTTGACCATCCAAATTGTTCCATGTATGTGGTAATGAAACAGATGACCACTCATTCATCATTCTTTCTTTATCTTTACAAAATTCCCAATTTTTATTCCATCTATCTATTTTTCTCATTAATTCACCTCTTTATACATAACTCATATGTGCTCACAATTCCGTATCTCCTTTACATACTAAACACTTTGTAATATGGATTTTCCCTTGTACAAGGCAACCATTGGTGACTTTCATCAACATTTGGATTTCCTGTCTTCATAAACTGACTCCAATGTGCTATCATTTTTTGTGACAGAATATAGTCATTATCTGTGAAAGGACGCCATGAGTATTTTAAGCTACCAAAAATATACCAGAGCTCTCCAGAGTGAAATGCACCGCTGTCATCACCAGGTAACCTGTGATCAAAGTAATATACATAGGCCTTATTTCTAGTCTTTTCATTTACAATCTTAGCAAATTCAAGATCACTTTGATGCATCATATTAACTTCAGGTGCCTTATTTACTGTTCCTTCTGTTGTTAAATCATCAGCATTGGATCCAATCAAGTAATTAATTGGCAAGAATACCCCTTGTTTGATTAATGCATTCCCATCTCTTATTAATAATTCACCATCAATTACTGGAACAAAGGGCATACCTTTTCTTTCTACAAAAGATTTTGCTATTACCTTGCCAACCGCCTGCATCAAATCCTCAGAAGAGATATTATACAACAGCTCCAATGCTTGCTTCTTCTCTCTAGCACTCGTCATACATTTTTTGCTGTCAATCCCTATGATCTCAAATAAGTCTTCAGCAAAGGTTGAGGCCTTCTCAACAGTTCGATACTCAGCCAATGGATTATTGTAGCCACCTCCGCTTTGAAGAATCATCTTTTGGAATACTCCTTCTGATTGACTGACAAGCGCAAGTGTCTGAAGGCTCATTGCACCTGCCGACTGTCCAAAGACTGTGATATTCTCAGAATCTCCACCGAAGGATTCTATATTCTCCTTAACCCATGAAAAAGCTGCCAATTGATCCCAGAGCCCATAATTACCCCCAGCCTCGTTTTCGCCCGCTACACCAAGTAAGGGATGACATAGAAATCCAAATGCACCTAGTCGATAATTTATTGTTACAACAATAACACCTGAAAGTGCTAGTTCTGTACAAACAAAGGGCAAATTGCTTCCTGCTCCACCCATAAATGCACCACCATGAACATAGATAGCTACCGGCAAATTCTTTTCCTTATTTTGCGGTCTCCAAATGTTTAAATAGAGCGAGTCTTCACTCCTCTCTTCCAAGAAGTCCGGATTGTCATAAAATTCTTTTTTGTAGAACCCCTCTCTGATTGGTCCTTGCATACTTCTAGATCTGTAATGATCAGCATTATAAACACCTGTCCAACTTTCAGGTTTTTGAGGCTTTTTAAATCTCAACTCACCAACCGGTGGTTGAGCATAAGGTATTCCTTTAAAAATATAGCAGCCTTCTGATAGTATGCCACGTATTGCCCCATATTTCGTATTTACATTCATAACTATTCTCCATTTCTTATTTATACTGCTGTCGGTACTCCTGAGGTGTCATGCCAACTTGCTCTTTGAAAACTTTAGAAAAGTAGGACGAATAAGACATACCAATCTTTATTGATATATCTGTAACAGAAAGAGAGGTTTTAGACAATAACTGCTTAGACAATGCAATTCTTTTCTGAGTAATATAGTCAGTCAACGCATACCCTGTCTCTTTTTTGAATATGCGGCCCAGATACCCCGGGCTCATGTGCACCATCGCAGCAATTTCATCTCTTTGCAGACTTCCATATGTTAGGTTTTCTGCAATAATCTTCTTAACTTTATCTATGATTTCTTCTTCATCGTGATCCGTGAAGTCTTCCACTAGTTCAGACAAATCAAGAGTTCGCTCCAGCTTCAAAATTTTATCTTCAATATCTTGAACGACTTTTTCCATTCTTGAATAGGGTACCGGCTTTAGAAGATAATCTTCAACACCTAATCTTAAGGCCTCTTGTGCATATGAAAAGTCTGCATGTCCCGTATAGAAGATACATTTTATCTCTGGTTTATTTGATTTGACCCATCGTATTAATTCAATCCCACTGCCATTTGGCATTTCAATATCAGAAATAATAATATCGATCGGATATGTTTTTATCATTCTAATTGCTGTGTCCTTACTATGGCTCTTATAGAGCTTGGCTATCTGCAAAAGCTCCCAGTTTATACCTTTTTCCATCCCCAAGAGAGCAAGTTCATCATCATCAGTCAATAATATATGAAATTTCCTCATGTACTTTGCCTCCTTCAATTTACGATCAAATCTTACTGAGCTTCATCTATTTCCATTTAATCTAGGGCAATAAAAGGAATCTTAATGATTGTTTGAGCTCCTTGATCGTTCTGTAAAAGAATCTCTGCTTTGTCTTCATAAATCAATTTGATTCTTTGATACACGTTGAAAAGACCTATGTGCCCATCTTCACTTTTCCTATCCCAGTCCGAATTCAAAATGCTATTGGCATACCCTAAACCATTATCCATAACTATAATCCATAGGATTTCATCCTTTTTATCTTTGTATACTTTAACATTTATTCGACACACTCTTTGAGTCCGAAAAGCATGTTTGACACTATTTTCGACAAAACTTTGAATGATAAATGGTGGTATTAAAGCAGACATTTCTGCTTCCTCGATATCCAAATTGAAAACAATCTGTTTCATATTACGAATTTCTTGAATTTCCATATAATGTTCCACATGATCAATCTCTCTACGTAACTCCACAAGGTCATTGGCCTCGCGAAACATATATCTGGAATAATTCACAATTGCCGTTGAAATTTTCTGAATTGTATCATACTCTTTGCGCTCTGCAAGCGCATATATTATATTGAGCATATTTGCATAGAAATGGGGTTTTATTTGAAGTTGCAGGTATTGCATAGTCGCCTTCTGCGCTTCCAGTCGGCTTTCATACTTTTCAATCTTCAATTGCTTAATGCGCTCTACCATATGATTAAAAGCACTTATTAGCTGCCTTAGTTCCAACATATGAAAATCTTCATTAATTGTTACGTCCAGCTCACCATCAGATATCCTGTCCATTTTCTTTGCTATGATGCTGATTGGCTTTTCGACAAATCGATGAATAATGTAAAACGAAGCCGGCAGAAAAAATAATAAGAATAGAATAACTGTTAAGAAAACTATTCTAAATATCCATAAATAAGAAGTGATACTACTTTTTTCAGTCAAAATCCCAAAGTAATATCCCGTTTTCTCTGAAACGTATCCTGTTTGAAGGTATTCCTTACCACTGATAGAAACATATTTACCTTCATTATCCGAATATAGACTTTCATTGATAAGACTCGTTGAGAATATTGGCGTTCCATTATGATCAGCTGCAAAAATGATACTGCCACTACTAAATTCTCCTTTTTGCATCGTTGACAATATTTCTTCTTCTGAAACACAGACAATAAAAAAGCTACCTTCGATCTTGAGAAGCCGAATCATGTAATTCTTATTCTCGCCTTTTAGTATCACATACCGGTCTAGATGGTTTATTTCTCCAGTAGCAATGCTTTCTTCAAAAATCGCTTTCACTTCTCTCCGTGCAGTATAGTTATCTTGCATTCCTGCTTCCAACCATGTATTTTCATCATCTCTATCTGTATAAATCATGATAAAATCTATCATATCTGACCAAGTGACTATACTTTGCATGGAAGAGACAACTGTATTTCTCACTGAAGACAATTCAACCGGATCCGTTTCATTTCTTAATGAACTGTATAGCAAAGTTGCTTTTTGTGTCGCACCACTATAAAGTGACTCAAATATAAAACTATCAACAATTTCCAATGAATCTTCAATGCCATTTTCTGCAATGTATATTCCATTCTGGATACGATCCTCGACAGTATCAGTTAGCATTTTAAGCATATACGATTGGGCAATCAAATATACCACCAAAAGAAATAGAAAAAAGCCAATCCAATATCTGCCAAACCAACTTTTCAATGATATTTCATTCCTTATCACAATCGTAACACTCCTTTGCTTTTTTGCTGTCAAGCCTAACAAAACTAACCCTTCAATGCGCCAACCATAAGCCCTTTCATATAATACTTTTGGAAGAATGGGTAAAGTATTATCATAGGAAGCATTCCTACTACGGCGATTGCCATTCTGATACCTAATGTAGGTATTGTTGCAGTATCTGTTGCAACACTAGACGCATCCATCGATTGGGCCAAGTACTGTACATTTGTCAACATATTATTAAGCAAGGCTTGGATTCCGACTAAATTCTTATCTGTAATAAAGTATAAACTATTTTTCCAATCATTCCAATACATTAAGACTTTCATGAAGCCGATTGTTGCAATGATCGGTGTACTTAAAGGCAATACAATCTTGAAGAAAATGCCGAACTCATTCATACCATCTATACGGGCACTTTCCAGAATCTCCTGTGGAATGCTACTTCGAAAATATGCACGTGTAATCATTATATGGAATGCATTTACAAGCAGGAATGGGAAGAGTAATGCTCCAAATGTATTCTTAATATGGAAAATGTTGGACCACATCATATAGGAAGGTACAAGCCCTCCTGAAAATAACATCGTAAATAGAACGTAAAAACTCAGTACTTTCTTACCTGGTAATTCAGGAACAGTTAAGGTATACGAAATCATTGTTGTTATAATCACACTGAGAAGTGTACCTACAAGTGTGGCCATTACTGTTATGAAATAGGAGCGGAATATACTTCCTTCCTCAAAGATATATCTATATGATGTGAAGTCTAACTCATTTGGTAATATCGAGTAACCATATTTCAATATATCCGATTCAGAAGTTATAGATGACATAATCAGCAGTGTAATCGGGAATAATACAATTATAACGAATATTGACATGATAATATGTGTAATTATTTGAAATCTTGTGTCATTGTTAACCATTTTTTCCTCCTAGGTTACATAGTCGACCAGTAAATCGATAGATTTACGACCAGACTAAAACATCGCATTTTCACTACTCAATTTATTGACCACTGCATTCGTTATCATCACTAGTCCAAACCCGACTATAGACTGATAGAATCCAGCTGCAGCTGACATACCCATATTTGCCGTATTCATAAGCCCTCTGTAAACATAAGTATCTATGGTTTGAGTCACATCCATCAGCGCTCCACTATTCATTGGTACCTGATAAAAAAGACCGAAATCAGAATTGAATATCTTGCCGACAGACAATATCGTCAATGTTACAATTGTTGGAATAAGGCTTGGTATTGTAATATTCATAAAACTTTCAAATCGGTTTGCACCATCAAGATTCGCAGCTTCATAAAGCCCTGGATCTATAGCGGACATATTAGCTAAATATAAGATACAGCTTGTACCAGTAATCTGCCATAAATGTATAAAGATCAATATAAATGGCCACCAAATCTGCTCACTATAGAAGGAAATAGTCTCAAATCCAAGAGGTGTTAATATGTGCGTGTTTATATAACCGGTATCCCCCGCTAGCATTGCATTCGCCAAATACGATACAATAATGATAGAGAGAAGGCTTGGAAACAGAATGACCGTTTGATAGATTTTCCTGGCCACATTCGCTTTGATTTCATGCAATAAATACGCAACTAAGATAGCCACCACGGTACCTAAAATAATAAATGCAAGATTATATAAAATAGTATTTCTCGTCATAATCCATGCGTCTGAGCTCTTAAATAAAAACTTGAAATTATCTAACCCAACTTTCTCACTGCCAAAGATTCCGCCCTTAAGTGTATACTTTTCAAAAGCCAGGATAAGACCTGTCATCGGGAGATAATTATTAATAAAAAAGTAGATGATTGCCGGTAATGACATTACATAAAATGGCCAATATTTTTTTATTAGTTTAGTAACTGGTTTTTTATTCATTATTCTTCCTCTTATACATTTCTAAAAGAAGCGCACACTTCATATCGTATGCGCTTCTTTGGAATATCATTAATTAGATGTTTTCAGAAATTCATCAAGCTGTTTTTGCTTCTCAGCAATGACCGTCTCTATTCCAGCTTCTTTTAACGCTTCATTAAACTCTTTCAAATAAGTCTCTGGGTTTAATGCGCCAGTCTCAAGACCAATCTGGTATTTGCTACACACATTGTCCAATTGAGTTATTTCATTGGTTACACTACTAGTATCAAAACTGAAGCCTAAACCAACTGATTTATCTGCTGAATTATTACTCATCTGTAAAAGGGTCGCATATTCAGGATTTTCTGTTTCCCAACGTATTCTATTGATATTTGAAACACCTGTACCAAGATGATATGTTGAATCCGCCGCATTCTGGCCATCAGGATATGTCCCCATACCAGCTTCATTTATTACATAATGTTCTCCTTCGATTCCATAACTGATCAGATTACCAATTTCTTCATCAGAAAACCAAAGATTCAAGAACTTCATACTTGCTTCTGGGTGCTCTGAGTTAGACATGATTGTGTAAGTAACATTATTATATGTTCTAGCAACAGGTGACCCTAAGAAAACTGCACCCATATCTTTACCAGTGGTTGTCGATTGATAATAAGCAGTATTGAAATCTGCCTGGCCCAATGTTGAAAATGCGGCGTCATTTTTTGTCAAAACTGTAAATCCATCAGTCTGCGTCTGAATATCTTTACTGGAATATCCTTGTTCATACCAGTCGTTAAGGACCCCACATAATTCTGCATATTTATCAGTTTCAAACAAATTTTCCACGCTTGTCGAACTGCTTGGGTCCATTAGTACGCCATAATCATTACCAAGATTATCCCATAAGCCATACTCGAAATTGTTAGCAGTATTCCCATTATTAGAAACAAATGGCGTCATGTCAGGTTTTGCTTTTTTTACTGCTTCAAGAATCACCCCCCAATCTTCAATCGATTTTACACTTGCAACTTGCTCAGTAAGTCCCAATTCTTCAACGACATCTTTTCTATAGATGATTCCCATCGTCCATGCATAGGATGCATAAATAGGAATCGCATATTGTACACCATCAATTTCACCACTCTTCAAGAATTCACCTTCTGCTTCAATGATATCTTGTCCATACTCCTGAATTAAATCGGTTAGATCATATGCCGCTCCTTGAGATACGGCTCTTAAGTATCCTCCATAATTGATTAAGACATCAACATCTTCTGTTCCACTTAAGAAGAGGGAATACTGTTGAAACCACTGGCCGAATTCAAAGGTCTTAAACTCTACTTCAACACCGATTTTCTCTCTGGAAATTTTATTAACCTCTGCCATTACCTTGTCGATATCATCTGTTTTATTTCCTGATGGTACATAAATTCTAATCTTTTCAATTTCTTTTGGACCCGAATCATTGGCGCTTTCTGTGTCATTTTGATCTTTTGTCACCTGCTTGTCTGAACCGGAATCACTACCATTCTTTTCCTCGGTCTTACCACAACCCGAAAATACTGAAATAGACAATACCATAATAAATAATACTGCTAAAAATTTATGTTTCATAAAAACCTCCCAATAATTTGATATGCTTATTCTATCCTAAATAATCACTTCTAAATATAACAAACGAAACACTTATTTATAATATCAGGACTAATCAGTAGACGCTATTTAAAAAGACCACAATTTCTTGAAGCCTTAGTATTACTTTAAATAGTTATCTAAATAAATCTGTTCAATATTCAAAGTCAAATCCCCACCTGAGATCTGAACTACTAAATTCTTTCCAGCAAATATATGTCTAGTTATTTTGTTACTACTAAAACAACACGCAATTCTACGCCTCTGCATACTAAATTTTTCCCACAGAGTTTAGCCAAAGATTTCTTGCAGTAATATTAATCACACGTATATGCTATAATAAAGTACACTCAGGTTCTTAAAAAATAATATGACTACTATTACGAAGTCGATAATGTGGTTATAGACAAACTGTCTATCTGATATATCCTACCCTTGATTGTCATATTTTCAATGTAAACACTTCATATAGGCAGCCTTTCTCTGGACCTGGAAAAGCCTAAACATTGTTCCCCATCAATGTTTAGGCTATCTTTTTCTTAACTATTAACATACAAAGCATCCATCAAACCACCGAGTTACACACGTTCTTGTATCGTCACAGAAATTTCATCACCTGGTTGTTTTCCAATCTCTTCTCTAATGTCCTTTCTGACCCCAATAATATGACCTGGTGTCTTCATTCTTACTAGACTCCCATCATATGGATGACCATCAAAGGTTGCATGAACCTTGACCCTTCCCTTACCAAATTCTGCTTTAACATCGTATGGAAATTCAATGTATGCACCATTTATATCTGGCACCTTTTTCAGGATTGCTCTAAACTCATATATCTTTTGATTCATGTCCCTTATCCTTTCAAGGTTTCATATCGATGTGGAGCTGGAGCCTTAATAACAATTAATTCAAGTACCTCCTCCTGAGTATTCTTTACCAACATTTTTGTTTTATATGGTATTTCTAACAGTGTCCCCTTTTGATATTCATGAATCTCTTGATCATTGAGCCCTATTGTCAAGTGACCTCGTACAACATTCATATAAACATTGGAGTTAGAGAAATGTTCTGGTAATCCATCATCTTTACCTAAAACCATGTGAATATAATTGATGTTGTCATCCATAATCAACTTCTCAATTTTTTTCTCATCTGCAATACTATACTTATATACCTTCTCTACCATTATGTTCCTCACATTTCTCAGATTTATCGTTAGATTAATATTAAAGGGTTCCAATAAGATAAAAGCACCGGTAGTGTTTCATCCGGTGCTCATACTAAAACTTAGGCCATAAATAATTCTACATCTTCCTCGACTGATCCAATACCGGCAATACCAAAAGTATCGATTAGTACCTTTGCAACATTAGGCGACAAGAAAGCTGGTAATGTTGGTCCTAAGTGAATGTTCTTAACACCTAAATACAATAAAGCTAAGAGAACAATAACGGCTTTTTGCTCATACCAAGCAATATTATAAGCGATTGGAAGATCATTAACATCATTTAACTCAAAGATTTCTTTGAGTTTCAAGGCTATTACTGCAAGGGAGTAAGAATCATTGCATTGTCCTGCATCCAGGACGCGAGGTATGCCACCTATATCTCCCAATGGTAATTTATTGTAGCGATATTTTGCACAACCTGCAGTAAGAATGACTGTGTCACCTTGTAATTTCTCAGCAAACTCTGTATAGTAGTCCCTTGATTTCATTCTTCCGTCACATCCGGCCATAACAAAGAATTTCTTGATCGCACCGGATTTAACTGCTTCAACCACTTGATCAGCTAATGCAAAAACTTGCTCATGGGCAAAACCTCCGATAATCTCACCAGACTCTATTTCTGTTGGGGCTGGTAAGGTTTTTGCCATCTCAATAATTGGCGTAAAGTCTTTCTTACCTTCTTCATCAGCTACTATGTGTCTAGCACCAGGATAACCGGCGGAACCTGAGGTGAAGATTCTTGATTCTGAACCATCAGTTGGTGGTACGATGCAGTTAGTTGTAAAAAGAATAGGACCATTAAAGGTTGCAAACTCCTCTTTTTGTTTCCACCAAGCATTCCCATAGTTACCGACTAAATTGTCATATTCTTTAAACTTAGGGTAGTAATTGGCTGGCAACATTTCTGAATGGGTATAAACATCAACTCCAGTCCCTTTTGTTTGTTCCAAAAGTTGTTCTAAATCATTCAGGTCGTGACCTGAAATTAATATTGCAGGATTGTTTCTAACTCCAATATTGACTTTTGATAATTCTGGATTCCCGAATTTTTCAGTATTAGCAGCATCCAACAAGGCCATCGCTTTCACACCATACTCTCCAGTTTTAAGGGTAAGTGCAACTAAATCATCTGCTGAAAGGGAATCATCAAGTGTTGCTGCCATTGCTTCGTACACAAAAGCATATAAATCATTGTCTTCTTTACCTCCAACCAAGGCATGATGGGTGTAAGCTGCATAACCCTTAACACCATACGTTATAAGTTCTCTCAGTGATCTAACATCTTCATTTTCAGTTGCAAGTACTCCAACTTCTATAGCCTTTGCATCTATAGCTGCATCTGTGGTGACCGTGAAGCGACCTGCGTCTGATAAGTCTATATCCAAATTTTCTGCTAGACGATCCCTTGCTTCTATATTCTTTTTAATCTGTATCTTAATGGCTTCTGGATCAAAATTTGCATTTGTAATCGTTTTGAACAAACTATCCAAAACCATCTCATTGACGTCTCCCAAACTATTTACATCCAAACCACCTTTGACAACCACTTCAGATATACCTTTAACAGTATACACTAACAGGTCTTGTAAATTCGAAACTTCAGCGGTTTTACCACATACTCCTTTAACGCTACACCCAGTTCCTTTGGCTGCTTCCTGACATTGATAACAAAACATACTCACTACTACTTCCTCCTTTAATCATCATCATATTCGGTTGTACCCGTTTATTCTGTTATGGTTTTCACCCAAACATCTGTATTGTCATACACTAACTATTCTAGTATACTCTTACCATAGGAATAAATACGTTGTATTTCCAACGAAAGGAAAAAGTTATGGATAAATATTTCAATGACATTAATCACATTCCACTCTTTGCCGGTATAGAAAAATCGAATTTCAAGTCTCTTTTGACCTGTTTATCAGGTAAGTTGGAAAGCTACGACAAACACCAAACAGTCCTATTTAGTGGTGACATCATATCAAGTTTTGGTGTCGTCATTTCCGGTAAAGTCCAGGTCATTCAGGATGATTATTATGGTAACAACAACATTATATCCATATTGAGTCCCGGACAGCTCTTTGGCGAATCATTCGCATGTGGAGGTCCCACTATTTTCCCTTTCACTGTTACAACAACGAAACCAAGTGTGATTTTGTTTATCGACTGTTCCAAGCTTGCTATGCCTTGTAGAAAAGCTTGCAGTTTCCATAGCCAAATCATTCAGAATCTTTTATCAGTTATTTCCACTAACAATCGAGGTCTGACTGAAAAAATGCAATTCATCACGAAGCGCTCTACACGAGAGAAATTATTGGCCTATCTATCTGCCCAAGCCAGAAAAGCTGATTCACATTCTTTTTTGATTCCTTTCAACAGGCAGGAGTTAGCAGATTATCTATCTGTTGACAGGAGTGCCATGTCTGCAGAACTTTCGAAACTAAAAAGAGATGGTATTATCAAGTATCGAAAGAACAAGTTCGAACTCTGTGTGGACTCATTATCTTCCGATAATGTGTAACATATTTATCAACTTTTTTGCTATAATAATCATGAAAGGTTGGTGTTATAATGAGACAGATAAAGATCGATAGAAAAATGTTTCTTCGGTTAATAAAAAAAACGAGCAAGAATTCCCACACCAGTGAATACACAAGTCTAAGCAAGAATTATCTGGCGCTTGAAAACGCAGTACTTGAAAAAAATCGTGAGAATTCATACACCTGGCTAACAAAATGGTTGTGTGAAGTTTCTCATCTGAAATCCGATACAGAGATCATAGCAGAAATTCAATCGCTTACACCTTCTCAAAGGTATTTTTTTGAAGATGCACTTACTGTGTATTGCTACGAACATATGGATTCTGATGTTTTAAAAATTGAGGTAGATAATCAACTTATCATAAATGAACTGGCTGAAATCATTCATGATATTTTAATTACTTACAGTGAGTTCATCTCATTTTGCAATCTACATCAAATTCTTCTGACAGATAAGATAAAAGAATACAGTTTACACCTTAAATAAATGAGTTACGAAAACTTTATTATCATTTAGTTTATATCTGCATCCCTAAGTCGTTTCTCGCCTTCTAATTCTGTGATAGGTTTAATATTCTGGGTCAATTCAAGGGTACCAAGAAACTCACCCGCTTTATTACGAACGGCAAAGTATCTGATATAGACAAACAGCTCGCCCATTCTGATCCAGAAGTCTTCATGGTCCTTAACGCCTGTTCTGAGATCCTTCACAATCTGTTCCACTATATGAACACTTTTAGGCGGATGGCAATTCTTCACTTCTCTTCCTATAATTGTTATTGGACGGTCAAAAATCCTCTCCTTACCTTGAGTAAAATATTTCACCCTATCATCAGCACCTACAAAAGTCATATCCAACGGAAGTGTGTTGAGAATTGAATTGATTTCTTCAGGAGTTAAGGCACCTGCGTCAAACTTAATATTTTGAGAAGTAATATCTACCTGATTTTCTCTTACAGCGACTGAAACGTCACTTACTGATTTCTCAATCATTTTAGGAATCCATCTCTTCACAGCATGTAGTAAGGTGTATCCAATTTCTGCACTGGCCTTTTCAATCTCAATCCATTCTTCCATAGTGAATGTTTCCAGTAACATGGGGATCATGATTTCTTCTTCTTTGAAGATCATTTCACCCACTTGATTGACTAATTCCCTTACCTGTGTATTGATTTCTGCTACTTCAGGTTTCTTTTCCCCAAGGAGCCCTTGAATAGCCTTGATTTTACCTCTAATTTCATCGTCAACGCCCCACATAACTTGAGGTGGTGCTGTTATATCGTACTTTTCCATATATGGAAACAAGAGGTTTTCTTTTCTACTGTAATGCTTGTCAATAGTAGCCAGTTTGTTGATGGCATCCACGAGATTAGCCTCTCTTTCAATTGAAGGATATTCTGTGTATTCATCAAGAAATCTCAACACATTATTCTCAAGTAAATCTTCAATAACACGGTTCTCTTTTTTCAACGTATGGATTGGATGACCTTCATCAAAATCACTGACCGAAAAACCATCTTCAGCATGTATGTCTCCAATAGATCCCTTAAATACGGATGCATGAACATCGCAGAGACGTTGTATCTCTTCAACAGGCATACCCTCATTGACTAAGGCTTGTTCCATTTCAGTAATCTCTATGGCGCTGACGTCGGTTGTCAGTTTGTCGAAATCCGCTTTAACTTCATCGACGGTAGCACCGTCATGCAACCTTTTGATCAGTTCTTTTAATTGCTCTTGCCTATATTCCCGGTTATTGATAAATTCACTCATGGCTTTCCTCCTTAAAATGTTCTTCCATTATTAATCTCAACTATTCGAACCGTTTAAACAACACACTATTTTCTTTGTGAACATGCTCATACATATCAGTCTGAAGCTCTTGCAGCATCTTATATGTTATCGCATAGGTTGTACATGCATCTTCCGGTAAGCTAAAGTGGTCCGTCACTACTGTCAGCTTTTTCAGTATATCTCCGGCAGCATCATGTTCATTCTCTAATTCGTTAATCAACTCACGAACCCGCTCTACACTGTTGACTCTAATAAGTGGAAAAAGCTGTTTTTCTTCTTTAACAAGATGTTGTTCCAATTCTATCCTCAGTAGTCCTACTAAATGATGAATTTCGAAAAGTTCTGTGTGATTGCCGCCATGCACCTCAATCAGTTTAAAGAGATTGATTCCCAGCTCCGGAAGGTTCTTCCTCAAATAGGCATGGTGCTTATTGATAATATTATCAATCAACTGATTATTGTTCAGTTCATTCAACTTAACAGTTGACTCACCCGTCTCCACAATTGAAGCTAACTTAGCCTCAAGGGCTCCCACAATGTCTTCTCTCTTTGCTTTACTGTCACTAATTGCAACCTCAATACTTCGATCACCGCCACAGCAATAATCCACACCATAATTCATATACACACCTGATAAGGCTGGGTACTGTATGACGCTGTCACCTATTGTCATCTTCAAATCTATTCTATCCATTTTCATTGCTCCTTGTCTCTAAGAGTGTCTTTATCATCGATTACTTCATATCCGCCTGATTCCATTTTTTCAATAATGGTACTCATATCGATTTTTTTTGATACAGACCCTTTTTTAAGATTCATAAATTTTCCAACTGTCTGTATCATACCGGGTTTGATGATGTCTTTGAATCCCAGATCAAATAGGATTTCCTTTATTTCAGGATGTTTTGTCACCAAATCATATATACTTTCATTCAGTGAAATTTTCTTCATATCTACACCCTATTACGCCTCATGTATGAGACTTGCCTTTCTGCCATAGTCAAGGCACTTTTGTTCTGAATCATCTTCCGGCGCTTCAATAACCATCAAATTTTCCATCACTATTTTAGCCCCTAGCCCGGTCATCATGTCATCCCAGCTATCCATCCATTCACCGTCACCCCAGCCATAAGATCCAAAAAGACCAATCAATTTCCCATTAAAAATCTGTTTGTTATTCAGAATGAAAGGCTCCATTTCAGAAGTATCGATTTCTTCCACACCCATAGCCGGACTACCCAATAAAACAAGATCACTTTGTAAGATATCATTTTCATTGGAGTCACCGACATGCTTGATTTGCACTTCCATATCAGTTTCTGATTCCAATAGTCCTTGCCCAATCAGATTTGCCATTTTCTCCGTATTACCGGTACTTGACCAATATATTATTGTTGTTTTCATATAGAACCTCCATTCGTTCAGCTAATTGATATAGTGTTATTCTAGCTCTCATGAAGGTCTATGTATGTGATTCAAATCACAAACGATACTAATTATCATTATTTTGTGATAAAATGGAATTCAAGAGATTGGAGGTTTGTCTATGAATCAAAGTGTATGTAGTCATTGCGCTCATGGCTTATGTATCAGCAAAGTATCTATTTTTAAGCAACTGAGCCGGGATGAGATGATTGACGTTCTAAAAAAAGTTCATCATATAACCATTGAAAAAGGAGAGACTTTTGTCCACGAGGGCGATCAGTCATCAACCCTATATATCATCAATTCAGGCATAGCTAAGCTCATTCGTTCAAGCAGCCTTGGCAAAGATCAGATTATATCTCTGCAGACTGATGGTGACATCATAGGCGAGTATTATCTATTAAGCAATTTTGAACCTTATAACTTTTCAGTCACTGCCTTAAGCGATATGAAGATATGTACACTGCATAAGTCTGATATGGATGAGATATTAGATATGCATCCACACCTGTGCCGAACCATGTTAACCGAACTATCAAGAAAAATGATTACTATTGAAAACAAACTTCAGAACATTGCGATTACCGATACAGAGGCCAAAGTTGCTTATATGCTGATTCAGCTATATACCAAGTTCGGTTATACGACTGAAGAAGGTCCTGTTATTGATAACCCTCTCAGTAGAGAAGATATGGCAAACTTCGCCGGTATGACAAGAGAGACAATGAGCCGTTATCTTAGTAAGCTTGCCAAAGATGATGTTATACGATTTCTGGATAAGAAACGAATACTCCTCGTTCAAAAAAATGCCCTTGAGAGCCTACTATAATTTTAACAGCATTACTAATAGTTTAATTACTATACTTGCTTTAAAAATTTTATTGTTAGCTGTTAAGATGCACTATTGCCACTTCAATTATTAATGAGTTAAATCGTAATAAATACCAGTCAAATCTAATTATGGATGTCCAAATGATAAAGAGGTCTTCTTGGACTTTAAGGAACAAACCAAATTTCTTATGTCCAAACACCAGATTTTATCTCACTCACCAAACTATGAAACTGCTCCTTATTTGGAAACATTAGGTACCTAACGCTAAAAAATATTAAAACCACGTTCTACCTCAATTTCTCCCTTATGTGTTGTACATTTTGCAATCAACAAATCTAGACCCTTATCTAATATCTTAGTAAAAGAATCTACATCTTTCTGCCAAATATGTATTTCATCAATAACATCGCTAGTTTGGCTTATCTTAAAATTTACTTTATCTCCAAGTTTCTTATCCTCACTGATAAGATATTCATGATATGTTATTGCATATGGATGTCTTCGGTGGTATGGCGACGGTTTAGCAAACTCACGTATAGCAGCATTAAGGATGTCTGAAGGCGGTATCCTCCGGCCCAATTTATTAAATGCTCTTGTTCTATTTTCGTCTCTGAAAATATATTGTTTTTTACTTCCATTTTTCAATAAAACTTTTCTCATAATTGTTCTCCAATCTAGTTAGGATATGATTACTATACACTCCAACTACAATCGAACGCAATAATCCAAAGAAGGAAAATATTTTACCCCTTCCAGTTGCTGATGATCTAATCATAGTAGATTGCCATTTACCTCTCTTAGCGTTAATAATATCTCAAATCATTAACTAACTTCATCAACTTCAAAGCACTAGCTAATCCTAATTAAATTTACAACAATTCACTGGTAGTTATTGTATGCAAAAAATTTACTATAATATGCTATTTATATAGGCTAAACGCTAAGTTATTTCATTTAACCTCCATTATTTTGGTTGGTATGCGTTGGTATGCGCTGGTATGCGTTGGTATGCGCTGGTATGCGCTTATTTATAATCCTTAAAAACAATTTATATTTTCTATAAAAACAGCCGTTTTTTCACAAAATCATTAACTATCTTCAATACCTCTCCTAGCGATGGTTTTCAAGATAAAATCATAATTTTTATCTTCAAGTTAATAGCCTTTTGTTTTATCATCTAACACCTCTAATTTCACCTATTTGGTACATAGTTAATTCTATAATAGGATCAGTATCTAAAAGTCTTAGATTTATACAGAAAAGATTGTAAATCTAAGAATTATATTTTGCATAAAACACGATTTTAGCTTTAACTAAGCCTCTTTACCTGTAATTAAAGGTTTTTCAAGTATTTATCACCTGTTTTAACTGGTAAACATCATATCAATATCTCTTGTTTTAATTAGCAAAAAACGCAAAAACCCGCGTCATACAGGCTTGTCATTCCGACATGACACCAGCTAAAACTACATTGTTTTGACTTTTTATCTCTTACTGATCCACCCGAACCCTTACTGCCAGCCGTCTTAGCGCGAACGAACACACTAATCATGTGTCACGGACATGACACCCTCGAAATTACCGACTTCTCTTCCTTCAAGTCTATTCTCCTCTCTTTTCCTACCCAATCCATTCCATAACCAGAGGTTCACAGCTCTTTCCATTTCTCGCCTCTACCTTTTCAGTCTTTATTCACCCCAAATATTTACTTTGAAAAAACCTCTTGAGTTGGTAAGTAGTTACGATATACCCTTATATTAAATAAAAGGAGGTTCAAAAATGAATGGTCACACCAATCAATTAAACACAATTAATCCAAATAACTTAGATATGCAAGATCAGATACTATATCTTTTATCAAAGTATATGTATGTATCGTTACAGCAACTCAACGATATTATGCCAACAAGTCTTAGAACTGTACAAAGGAATTTGGATAAACTGATTCAGGGCAAAAAAATCCATAAACACAAATTCCACATCGGCGATAGTACAAGCAATGTATACACGATTGCCAGAAAAGGTATAGATCACTTGATTACATTCTACAACCTAGATTCCACATCCCGGGCAATTACGAATATACCAAATCATATATCTCACCACCTGGCCTCAAGAGATTTTATTTATCACCTTTTCACCGTAGATAAAATGCTACTTAAGGATGTTCAATTTGAAGTTAAACTAATGGACTATAGCAAGATGTTAGACAAACCAAAAGTCATCGCAGATGCCGTCATAGAATATGGCTCAAAAAAATTATGGCTAGAGGCTGATCTTGGTAACGAAGACCTAAATGGTCTTATAAGAAAATCTAAGCATATTGAGCGCTTTCTTACGAATGAAAACTATAAGGTTGTTGATAAGACAACTCACCAAATTATATTTTATTTGCCGATAAGTAGACTCTACTACAGAAAAGTTGAAAGACGAATTCTTAAAAGAAACTTAGCAAAACTCAAAGCGGACTTACGTGCTAAAAAAAATGAACTTAAAAACAATAGTAGCAATGATAAAATAAAAGTTCTTAACCAACTTCTTGAAGAGGCCAATGATAACAGCACCTCACAGGGTTCTGAACTTACATCATCCATTTCTATGGAAATCGAAAAGTGTCATCATCAAAAAAACTTGCTTAAGCACGAAGTAAAAAGATTATCACAAGAATTTGAAGAGGCTTCTCACCATTACAAAACGGTAGTGATGCAAGCTAGCTATGATCAAAGAAGAAGAACAGTTTGTAAGGCGTTTTTTGAGGATTGGTCAAAGAAGTCTGAATTCCTAAAAGATAGTCATAACTTTATGTTAGTTAGTGACTCAGACCAAGAAGATTATACGTCTACTTATTTATTTGGTAAAGGCACTTATAGAGACATTCTTCCAAGTATATTTGCTAGCTTTTGTAATAACCAAAATCAATATACTTATCACTATCATGAAGACTTATTACAATATTTTGGCTTGCCTACTCCTCAGAATCTATTATTAAAGTATGGACATGAAGGTAGATTACCTATATTGGGTACTAAGTATTCAGACAGAGTTTACTTTATTATTGATGGTTATTTCAATCTCACTAATATCCTTAGAACCATTAGTATGTTAAAGCAGCAAGTAGAACGTCATGACAACTATTATTTCTTAGTTGTAGTTCATACTGAAGAAGAACTGTCGGCAATTAAAAAACATAACTATACGGCTAATATGACAGGTCTACTTTATGGTGATTTACAATCTTCCTTGAAAGATTTTCATCAACATAGACGGGCAAACATCACTTTCCACGACTTGAGAAGAAACATATAGAATTTGATAATAGTTTGACCACATATATTGGCTCAAGCAAATACTTTATAAGCACTTAATTTAACATGTAATTGGTACAATAATGCAGATTCTGGGAAGACAAACAAAGGCGTAAACCCTTTAGATGTGAATACATACCTTTGTATAATTACAGACCCATTTCACCATTAACTCTGATAGAAAGGTTCCATGATCTATTGACTTGATGTATACAGATCCTGGTTCTAATCTGGTAAGCCGAGATGAACACCTTGCTATAAACAAGTTTTTCTATTCTCACTCAAGCTTACATTTATTTGCTAAGAAACATTACACTTTATAAAATGTAAAAAAAATCAACATTTTTCTTGTGTTGGTGATGTGGCGTGTGTTACCATAGCTTTATGATAAATAATTATTAGAAAACCCCAGCAGGTTGTGCTGGGGTTTTCTGCGCTCAAAAATAGGATTTCTGAGGCATACTAAGTCATCAGGCACTCTATTACACGGCAATTTCAATCCATCAAACACTAGGAGGTAATTTATGGCACTCACTAATCAATTCTTTTACACAGTTCCTGAAGTTATGGAAATGTTAAGATTTTCCAAATCCTTTACATACGGATTAGTCAAGGATGGTACGATTCCTTCAGTAAAAATCGGAAACAGAATTTTAGTACCAAAACAGAAGTTCCTTGAAACTTTTCAACTAGTAGATTAATAATAAGGAGAACATTATGGCAATCATTCAAAAAAAAGGCAATCATTATTATGTAGTGTATTATACATCTATAAATTCAGAAGAAAAAAAGAAGCGGAAATGGATCAAATGTGAAACCTATCAACAAGCTCTGGAGATAAAAGAGACCCAAAATAGGTATGAGTATAAAGGACGAAATATACTCAATGTAGATCAAATCAAAAAGATTCTATATGTTTGTGATGATCCATTACTAATCTTGGCAACTACTTTGGCTTTTTCCGCATCTTTAAGAGTTGGAGAAATTCTTGGTTTGACTTGGGATAATGTTCATATTAGTAACGATGATATTGAAAAAGACAACGCACATATCAATATAGTTAAACAGTTACAAAGAGTAAATGCAGCTGTTCTTGATATTGCCTTAAAGAATGAAACAATGATAACAGTTTTACCACCGTTACATCCGAATTCTAAAACAAGTTTGGTCTTAAAAAAATATAAGACCAAATCTAGCCAAAGAACCATATGGTTACCCAAATCTTTAGCATATCTTCTCAAAAACTGGAAGAAGAAACAACTTGAAACCAAAATGGATCTTGGTCCAGATATTTATCAAGACAATAATCTTGTTATCGCCAACGAATATGGCGCCCCAGTGCTTTCTGGATATATCAATAAGAATTTCAAAAAGCTTGTAAAAAAAAGCGGACTACCATCCAATTATGTTTTTCATTCATTGAGGCACTCAAGTGCAACCTACAAGTTAATGCTAAATAATGGTGACATCAAATCCACACAAGGTGATACTGGCCTCGAACAAGCTAAAATGATAACTGACATATATAGCCACTTACTTGATGAACATCGAAAAGAAAGAATACATGATTTGAACCAAAATCTTATTGATTCTCCAGATCTACTTGACGTTCTTTTAATGCTTATTAGGCAAAAAAATCTGAAATAATTATTCTACAACTATTATTTGTTTAACCATCAATAAAGACCTTCAGTAATCAACTCTGAAGGTCTTTATTGAGATTTATGTAGTTGTTCATATAAGATTCTTGTATTCCTGTCTGCTGTCCACAACAGCGTATATAGTCACTAACTTGTGTTCTTTATCTATCTTATAAAATGCCAAATGTTTCTCAACAATCAACACCCTATAACCTTGTTTACGAAGTATTGCATATCTAGGCTCACTACCAGATTCAGGAAAATCAGCAAGTCGCATCATCCCCTTCTCGATTTTAGCCAAATAATTTATCGCAATCTCCACACTACCAGAATCATCGGCAATATAGTAAATAATATCTCTTAACTGATTATCAGCTTTTTCAGTTCGTAATACTTGAAACATATCATTCCTTCCTGCTCAGCAGAGAATTTCTAATGTCATCAAAAGTATCCTGTAATGGTGCGACTCGCCCATATTTCGCATCTTCTTCTGCTTCTGCTAATGTACGCAACAGCTCTAATTCCGATGTCATCTGTCTATACTCCTGAAGGCTTATTACAGCAGTGTCCCCTCTTCCATTTTTTGTAATAATCACTGGTTTTCTGGTTTCATGGCATTGTTTAGAGATTTCATTGTAATGATTTCTTAAATCTGCTGAAGGTCGTATGTTCAGGTCCATAAAGTTCACCTCGCTTTTCTATTTTTGTAGTCATATTATATCACTTAATGACTATATCAGCAATTGAATTTCTGTTGTCTTATCCTGTTGTCTTATCAAAAGAACTTTTTTTTCCCTTTTCAACAAAGCAAAATTGTTAATCTGTAATGTGAATTAGATTTATAGTAACGATAAATATCGGGATTCGCATTTTTTCTTTCGTTTTGAATGAGAGTTTTTCTCATATATATATTCCCACAAAATCCCTGGATCCTATCTAATCTAATGCCATCCACACCAATAGAATCATTTTTCTATCGCTTATTTAATCGTATATACTGATTATTTAGCAACTTTTCATTTTATCCGTTATGTAGTGATTAATATATTACAGCACACACAAGTAATCGTTGGGTCAAATCCCTGCCCTAGAAAAATGGAATATTTATATTTTCCTTACTTTCAGCTATTTTAGCTAGTTTAATACCAATTACTACCCTCTGTTATAATTTGTTTTATATCGACTTTAACCACCATTAATATAGCATTTATAAATATTCAACGCGCTTTATTAACTTACTAATTATTTGGTGTTGGTATGCGCTGGTATGCGCTGGTATGCTCTCTCCTTCATATACGAGATACTTTTATGCTCTGAAGGCCTGTATTTAAAGGCTTTTGCATACATTTTTATTCGTTTCTTGTAATAGAAGCAAGACTTAACTCATCTATAATGAATCCTACGAACTAATTCAATTTTTACTGACTAGCTAACGATATTTATAGAATATTTAATTGACCTTTATTTTAGATACTATAGGATGCTTAAAATCGATTATGGAATGTTTTCAAACAATTCTATAATAGAGCATGTAGCCTCTTCAATCTCTTACATTGCAGTAATTATGAATATTCAACGAAACTAGGTAGCACGAGGTTCGAAGCAAAAATCGGAGTTTCTTTAAATTTATATTAGGTAATAATTGTGGTATACTATTTACTATATTTCTTATGTGTGGTGGATAATTTCGGTTTGTGGTAGGGTTATAATCGACTCAATATCCTTGCGCATGTTAAATTACGGTTTTAAGCATGGATACGTTTCAATTGTTCGCATAAACTCAATATCTATGGCGTTAAAAGTTTATAATCGAATATAAGCTCTAACCAGACAAGAATACTACTCTCTTCACGGCCAATAACCTATTCTTTTCCAGCCTCTTCCACCCATGTTCTAATCACCTTTCTATTTACTCCTAATAACCTTCTTTTCTCTTCCAGTAAAGTGCCTCTTCTCGTCTAGAAAAAGATTGATTCTTTCTTTTCCTAACTTTCCTTTTCTTTTGATCTTTGCCTCTTCTATATTTATTTTGTATTTATCTTAATATCTTTATTAATTTCTTTTTTATCTCTGATTTATCTTTTCGTATTAATCCTTTAATCTTTATCCCTTAATCTTTATAACATATACCTATCTTGCTTAATCAGTACCTAAACATTTCTTCTTATCCTTTTGCTTGTTACTTTAGGATATTGAAGAGGCTCTTCTCTTCCTGACCCATACCATTCCTTGCATAGAAGAATACGCTCTGCTGGTCTTGGATAAGATTGCTAACATGTGCTATCCAAACTAACCAATTGACCAGGGGACATAAAAAAACGAAAAGAGATGAGGCTCTTATCTATATGTCTTAAGTTTGGGATATGTTTATTCCGTTGTACTGCTGTGTGTTCCATTTTCTGTTATAGAGAAGAGGCTAGGAAGAACTGGAAAAAACTCACTGGATGGGTATCATTTCTTGCAAAGCGAAAAGAGAGAAAGGTCCAGGAAAGAAGGCACCTGCTTATTGTACATTGATTCTAAAAGGATTTTAAATTGCTAACCACAAGAAGATGCTTAACTCTTATCGCAACATAAGGACAAGATCGGTTAAGTATACTTTCAAGAAGTGAAGAGGCAAAAAAAGCCCCTCCACTCGGAGAGGGCTATACGAGTTATATGATAGTTTAGTTGTTGAATCTGATCTTAAGAGCTTCAATGAAATATTCAAGATAGCTGCTTGAGAATATTTCATGCGGCGTGAAGAGGCTAATTAAATCTGAGTTTTCATGGTATCCGTTAAAAAGATTGAGGGCCAAGGCCACTATTTTCTTTGTCTCATGGGACAACCACTCACTGTTTAGGTTATTTATGACTATTGACATTGTATTCGTATCAAAAATACTTTCTAGGTTATCTCTTGTTATTGGATCTAAGCCTAGCAAGTATAAAAGTGTAGCACATTGAAGTGTTTATCGTTCAACATCAATCTGATTCCATTTCTCCAGGCAGAACTCTCTGTGTCTAAGATCCAGGTATTTCATTTCTTCAAAGTAATGGTTCATTTTATATTACCTCATTCTTGAATTAGAGTAGATTAAACCTTTGGTTTATATCTATAATTCCTTTATCGTCTGTGCAAGCAGCTATAAGCCTATCCAGTCCTGATTCAATTATTATTGGGAGATATAGTTTCTTTTGCCAGCGATGAACAATTTTTATGACATCCTCTGTCTGATGTATTTTGAAATTCACCTTATCACCTATCTTCTTTTTTGTGACCTCTCTCTTTCTATTGTATGAACATTCGAGGCGTATGTTGTGTTTCATATATGGTGGCATATAAAGAGCGAACTCTTTCAGTGCTGCATTAAATATGTCTGTTGGTGATAGTTGACCAAGTAGGGCATTAAATGCCTCTGCTCGTTTAGCATCCTTAAATATGTATGATCTCATGGTTTCATTTTTTACTGGTGAGTTTGTCATGATTGCTCCTTTCTTTTCTTTGTCTATAGTTTACCTTTCAACTACTTGGGAATGCAAGGGTTTATTGGCTCATACGTATTACTTTCGAGGACGCTGAAATAATTCTTGATTTGGGTTGTAGTTGTCCTTTATGATTGCCTAAAAAGGATGACCTTTTGTGTTGTCTAATAAATTAGGAGGAACTGAATTTTATGCTTAATAAAAAACGTTATAGTGAATTACTTGGATTGAAGGGAGATTTTCAACTTGATATTGTATTGTTGGCTCTAATGGCTCGCTATGGTTACATGACTGCTGACCAGTTGGCAACTTTTTCTGATATGCCTCAAATATCTACCAGAAAGAGATATCTAAACAAATTAACAGATAACAAATACATAGCGGTCCATAGTACTTTTGCTAAAGTGCTAAAAGATTCCGGAAAGTCCAATAATTCAAAAATGAATGTTTATATGATCACACGTCCGGGAGTAGAATATCTGTCTAACTATATGGAGGATACTAGCTGGATTAAGATCAATAGAAAGTTAGAAGGTAAGACCAATCATACATTGGCTACGCTTGATTACTTTTATCATCTTGCAGGGCATCCAGGCGTCCATACACTTTCTGAAAATTTTAATTGTGTAATTAATAATGGCTATAATCCCTCTGTAATAAAACATAAGGCAATAGCTGACGCCATATTGAAGGTTAATAATACTCGTGATTATTGGTTAGAAGCCGACCTTGGTACTCAGACAAGGACTCAACTATTTAATAAAGCCCTTCATATTGCCGATCAAATGCAGGGAATGGATAGACTGGATGTAATTTTTTATCTTCCTGTCACCAGAAAATACTTTTCCACGGTCAGTAGAAAGGCACTGGAGGCAAGAAGGAAGGAAGAAGAAAATAGGTACAACGATTATCTAGCGCTTTCTAATCTTTTGTGTCATGCGAGTCCTGATAGACATTTAGCTGAACTACTTAGTGAGCTTGAGCAGCTTGACAATCCTGAATTAGTAATTAAGAAAAGTACACGCTTGACTAATGTGGCACTTAAAGACAAGATTACCACCAAAAGACAGCTAAACGAGGCTATTCCTAGACAGCTTCGAATCAGAGAGCAAGCCAGAAATTCTTTAGTGAGCACCCTTGCTACTGAAACTTATGGGAAAAGACGTAGTACAGTTTATAATGCCTTTTTCACACCGAATCCAGCAGCATCTGAACTCGAAGATAAAGAGGTTCATTTTAAACACTTCTTGACCGGAAACGCCTTACATGTGGTAAGTAATGTTGATGAAAAACATTTTACTGACTTGGTTATGCTAAAAACCGGTATGTACTATGATACACTCTCGCGATTATTCTTTTGCGAAATGAATGGAAAGGACTTTTTCAACCTCACTCCTGCCGATGAGCAATTTATTGTTGAACATGTAAACATGCAAAGCACTTGTGAAGTTACACAGTCTGAAATTACATGCCATGAGAACACAGCTTTCACTGTAGATGGTAACCGCGTGTCTGTCATAGATTGTTATTTCGATATTGCTAATATATTTCGATTGCGTAGAATGTTGGCTGCTTCACACACACCGCTACAATCGAAGCTTCTACTGGTCGTTCATGATACTTCAGAGGCAGAAGTTTTATACAATGAAGGCCTTGGTACAGATATATCCATCATTCGTTATGAAACCTTATTGGCTGTTAGCAATGCTTGCAAAGATACACCCTATTATCAAGAAAACCATTTTGACTACTTGCAGTTTACTCATAATGATCAGGAATAAAGTAAGCGCTACATATACGATTTATCCTATTTGATTTCCAAACAATGACCTTGCCACTCCACAATTTGTAGAGTATAATTAACTTAGATAGCGAGGTGATAACATGTTTCATGAAAACATAAAAAAATACAGGCTAGATGCCAAACTAGACCAAGTTGAATTTGCCAATATCCTTGGAGTATCCATGCAAACCATTTCAGCATATGAGTCCGGGAACAGAACACCAACCTTAGAGGGATTGCAAAATATACTTAATAAGCTTAATAGCAGTCTTAATCTAGATATTACATATAATGATTTACTCGATGGTGGTATTCAAACTTCCCATAACAAGAAACAAGCCCTGGCGCAAGATTTTCTTGATTCTAGGTCAGTTTTAAACGGTAAATCAACAATTGATCACATTTTGAATAATTAAAATATTAAAGCCAAGTATTCTTGATATGGAATACTTGGCTTATTCATTACTTAACATTATGATACTTCTATATGATTTGTTATCAGTGCTTCAATTGTTGATCAATCCTTTGACAGATACCGATAGTCTATAACATCTACTACATAACCATCTGAACGGCTCTGAAATTCAACCCAATTCCAGTACTCAAGAAAAAATAACATAACATTATCACCGAAACCAGCCTCTTCCATATTTTGGACAATAAGTTTCTTGGTCTCAAAACTTTCTTCCCATCCATCTAGCACATCATTTGTCTCTAAATTATAATAATAATTCGGACCATAATCAAATATGTAAAGGAAAAATAACTCTTTACTAGCCAACTTTCCCCAATCACCTAATTTTGGAGATACTTGTTCAACTATGACATCTTCAGGAATTAATTGATCGTAACAATTATCATCATACTTGATCGTTATATCATAAAACTGGATGAATAATTGCTTACCTTGTTCAAGATTATACTCGCTAGGATTACCTGTATCAATAGCCGGGAAAACATTATCTACTGTTAGTGAAGCTAAGCCTATCAACAAAGTCATAATTACCATCAAGAGAATCCTAGGAACTGATATTGATACCATCTTTGCCTCCTTTACTCTGTCCAATACAGCTTACTCAAATATGCTGTATTCCTCCTGTACTTTCATAGACTTATCACAGGTTTGCTTTTACTATTTTAGTCAAATACTTGATGGCATCTGATACATAAAACACTTTTTTATCTATAAGTGCATTATTGTTGCCGTAAATAAGTAGACGCACTAAATCCCTACTACCTTCTTTATTCTTCACCAGAATGCTACAGACTTTTTCTCCTTGCACGACCAGATAATAGCTCGCACCATATTCTGAAATAATAATATTTGGCATAAGGTCAAACCTTGCTTTTAATTTTTTTACCGCATCACTCTCAGCTTTAAAAGGTTGAAGCGCAAATTCACAATCATCTCCATTATCATTGATCCGCATATCTCTAATCCTGAGGGCATCATCTGATCCTATTAAAACATATACTCCATCTATAGAAGTCATAGAAAATTGATTATCAAATTTATCTAAGTAGAGTGTTTGACTCTGGGTTCGAATCATTCTCATATTTACCATCTCTATCATATATTCACCGCATTACATAGATTATAACAGATTCATATTAAGCTCATTGATACAAGAGAGAGCTTGTTCAGAATTTAAGACATCGTGAATCATCATGTCAGCTAATGGTAATGAAAATATATAAAGTTTCATCTTTTCTTCATCTCCCGGAATACAGCGAGCTATAGTCTGGTAAATTTCCTCTTCCTCTTTCACGAACTTGTAACCCTCGGTTTGTCTTTCTATCATTCCAGGTATCTCATTCAATGCATTATAAAAACGTTTGACACTTGCATTCTTATAGTATGGTTCAACCAAGAGCGTAAAAGTATCCAAACTTTCTACTTTGGCTATTTCCTTGATAATGAACTCTTCTCTATAGGATTTCATACGAAGACCATCTTCATCATTCATTTCTAAATACTCGTATCCAAACTCATCACGGTATATAACTGTACCATCGTATTTTACGCTCTTTTTAACTCTTATACTTCGTTCCATATAGTCCTCACTTTCATATTAGAAAATATAGTTTTTTTCTCTAAAGCTTTTATTTTATATTGACTTCGCAATTTATAAATGTTACAATTTGATTATCTTAATATTATTGTAACATACTCAAACATGCTTGACTAGTCTTTTTTTTAGCATTATAGTTGTTCTTAGGCAAGAAACGACAAGTCTAGCAGCGAGGTATGATATGAGCAACGTAATCAAAGATAAAGTGGATAGACAAAAAATATTTAAACAACTCGAAGGTGATAGGAATCGGGCTATTTTTCTAATCGGTATCAATACCGGAATGCAACCCAAAGAATTCACTTCACTGACTTATCGACAGTACTTTAGGAAATACGCTTACAGAAATTGTAAGCATTTGAGGCAAGTAGATGACGCAAAGCTGGATCTCCCATTGTTTTCAAACGCTTACAAAGAAAACGAGTTCATTAATCCTAGAAGTATTAACAGAATCATTAAAGAAGCCGCTGAAAAAGCAGGTCTATCCGACAACTATAAGATTACAACTGAATCTCTGAGGAAAACCTATTACTACGATTTATATGTAAAAGGTACAACTATCGAGATAGTAACGCAAATGCTCAATCATCACTCTCCCAAAAAAACAACAGCTTATCTAGAAATAACGAATAGCGATATAGCAGAACATATGAAAAGCTATATCAAAAGGTATCTAGAGCCTTAGGAGGAAAGACTTGCCCAAACCAGAATCTTGCTCAATTTGTGGAACCAACAAAAACGTTCAGTTAGTTGCCGGCTCAACAGGGTCTATTTGTGACCGGTGTATAGCTTCCATTTCAACTATGACACCTTTCATCAAAAGCACCATCGGAAGGCTCAAGGAAAAGGGATATTCAGTCAAAAAAATACCTTTGGATGCGTCCAAAAAAACTCCATCGGAGATTGCAGAAGAAATTCAATTAATCAATGCACTCGATGAGCAGGCCAACCGCTACAAACTAAATCTCAATAAATCAAAGACAAATTCACCTTCGGATAGAACGACTCCATCTAGCGGTAGTCACAAGTCCTCACCTACTTCCATAACTCCTATTCTTAAACCTATGCTCCCTAAAGAAATAAAAGCCAGATTGGATGATTATGTCATTGGGCAAGAATATGCAAAGAAAGTCATATCTATTGCCATTCATAATCATATTAAACGAATCAACCATCCTGATATCTATTTAGAAAAAACGAACATCATCACACCAGGACCAACAGGATCAGGAAAAACTCACATCACTAGGACACTATCTAAAATTCTAGATGTTCCCTATACTGTTTATGATGCAACGAATCTAACGGTAGCCGGTTATATCGGCCAAGATGTGGAGAATATCATTCTTAATCTTTATCTTGCTTCAAACAAAGATAAAGAAGCTACAGAGAGAGGAATTGTACACATTGATGAAGTCGACAAACTTGCAAGACAAGGTGTGTCAGACGGTTCTAAAGACATTAATGGAGAAGGTGTCCAACAGGCTTTACTTCGTATGATTGAAGGTACTGAAGTCGAGTTTACCATTCCTGCCAAAGGAATGGCGGCTGTTCATGGTGGTAATAAAGTCAAAATCGATACGACTAACATCCTCTTCATATTCTCTGGTGCTTTCAGTGGAATTTCTGACCTTGTGTCCAAGAGGAATACAATAGAAAAGTCAAGTATTGGCTTTACATCAGCCACAAATCTTGAAAACAATAATTATCAATTCAAATATAGAGACATCAATCATGACGACCTTTTGTCTTATGGCTTCATCCCTGAATTCATTGGTCGTATCCCACTCATTGCTGCCCTAGAAGAGTTGTCTGTTGAAGAAATGATGACCATCCTAACCTCTGCTAAAGACTCCGTCCTCACAAGTATCATTAACTCTTTTCAACTTGACGGTATAGACCTTTCTTTCGAAGACGATGCATTAATGACTATTGCACGACTCGCCAAAGCTCAGGGCACAGGAGCTAGAGGTCTGAAAACGATCATCGAACAGAATCTTATTGATTTGATGTATACGGCTCCAAGTTCAGATCTGGTAAATAGCAGTGATCAGTTTGTTATAGGTAAATATTTCTTTACACATGCTAGCTAATCAAAAAAAAATTCAAAGAATCTTAAAAAGTGCTTGCATTCAAAGTGTGTTGAATGGTAGTATCTAAACATGATATTATTTTAATGAACCCCAGCAGACTGTGCTGGGGTTTTCTGCGCTCAAAAATAGAATATCTGAGACTTTTTAAGTCATCAGTTAGTCTATTACACGACAACTTCAACCCATCAAACACTAGGAGGTAATTTATGGCAACCACTACTCAATATTTTTTCACAGTTCCTGAAGTTATGGAAATGTTGCGATTTTCTAAATCCTTTACATACGGATTAATCAAAGATGGTACTATTCCTTCAAGAAAATTCAAAAATAGAATTTTAGTTCCTAAACAGGAGTTCCTAAAAACTTTTCAACTATTAGATTAATAATAAGGAGGTCACTATGGCAAGCATTCAAAAGAAAGGTAAATCATATTACGTTGTATACTATACTACTGATAACGATGAGAATGTAAAAAAGAAGAAATGGTTAAAAGCTAGTAGCAGACAAGACGCATCGAAATTAAAAGCTAAAGTAGAGCATGAAATACATGAAGGAATCTACATTGAACCAACCAACCTAACCTTCTCGGAATATCTTGAAGAGTTTGTTGAGTTTTATGGAGAATCTAATTGGGGAGCCTCATCCTATCTTGCGAACACTGGTTTGATCAACAACTACATTAACCCTCATCTTGGAAACATAAGACTTCAGGCAATTAATACAAGAATCATCGATAAATTCTATAAAAAACTGCAAGAGTCTAAACCGGTAAAAACCAAGTACAATACACCAAAAACAGATTACATCCCAGCTGCTACGATTACCAAAATTCACAAGTTGCTACTTACCGCCTTTAAGAAAGCAGTTCACTGGGATTACATTCAAAAGAACCCTGCCCTAAATGCCACATGTCCAAAACATGATTATCAAAAGAGGGACATCTTAACAGCAAATCAGATTAAGCTTCTACTCGAAAACTGCGACAATCCTATATTGATTCTGGCCATCAATTTGTCCTTCGCTGCAAGCCTTCGGGTTGGTGAGGTACTTGGACTAACTTGGGACAATGTACATATCACAAACGAAGATATACGCAAAGATAATGCTCATATTGTAATTGAAAAACAGTTTACCAGAATAAACAAACAGGCTATGGAGAAGGCTGAGAAGGAAGGTAAAATAATCAAGATTTTTGGTCAAGATTCTCCTCATGATAAAACACGTCGTGTACTTAAAACTTTGAAGACCACTTCAAGCGAAAGAATTGTATGGTTGCCTAAATCAGTTGCATATCTTTTAAAAGATTGGAAAAAGACTCAGCTCAAAATGAAGGTTTTACTTGGACCTGAAGAATACAACGACCATAACCTTGTTGTATCTAACGATTTTGGAGAACCCGTTCTCGCAGGTTATATTAACAAGAATTTCAAACGCCTCATTAAAAAATGTGATATCAATGGCAATTATGTTTTTCATTCATTACGGCATTCTAGTGCTACATATAAACTTGTACTAAATAAAGGAGATATAAAGTCTACACAAGGTGACACGGGGCACGCTCAAGCATCGATGGTCACTGATATATATGCACACATTCTTGATGAACAGCGGAAGGTAAATGCACAAAGATTTGAAGATGCTTTTTACAGCAATCCACAGATTGTTAATGCAGAAGAAGTAATGAACGAAAACCCTCAACAGAAAAAACTGGCCACCCTTTTACATAAGCTTGATGATAATCCTGAACTTATTGACTTGCTTTTGAAGCTGACAAACTAGTTATTGCTCTATGCTGAATCACTAAAGAAACCGTTCAATAATGTTGAACGGTTTCTTTAGTGAGGAGATTTTTTGGGATATGAGTTAAACGGTCCTTTTGATTGGCAAAACATTAGCACTATAAGTCGACTTTTATTCAGGTGATAATATGAAAATCACCACTTACTATCCACGGACTGCTTGGTCTAATTCATTGAGGAAGTTCAGGCTCTCAAACTCTACATTCTCAAGGTCATTTCTTAACCCTTTGATAACTGCTATAAGTTGCATATGGTTTCTTTTAGCTTCTATTATGTACATTCTCAATTCTACTCATATCTTTCATTATTGAAGTGATAAGGAACCCACACACCTTTGTGCTGGCTCCTATGATAGCAAAGGCAGTAGTTAACACTATCGTCTAAGTTCCTTGTTAAGTAGTTCCATGATTTCGGTATCTACCGACTTATCAATAATGGTTGGTAATGTGAAGTAACAAGTTGACACTGCAAAGAACAAAGTAAATACGAAACTGCAAGGAAATGAGATGCATATAATATGTATGCACCTTCTAACGTTATTCATTTGCTGTTAATGGCCATTCTGTATGGTAGAATAACCATACTTGTCAGCTATGGTTGACTTGCGTCTGAAAGAGGTTGAATTGCTTTGGTCAGTGAGCAAACTCAGTTTGTTTTGCTTCTTGTGTTTCGTTTGCATTAGTCAACTTCTGAAAGTATTTGTCATCCTCAATGACAATCACATCTTCATTAAGAACAAGTTCAACATTCTCAGTATCTGAGTAGTACTCAGCATATACTTGGTCTAATGTCTTCTCCATTAAATCACCCCCTATTCAATTAAGCTTGGTTATTTGGTACAAGAATAGCTAGTCAAATCAATCCATAAAGTAACAAAGTTTTAATGATTACTTCCATAAAGATATATATGAAGTTTTACGGACAATTGAACTAATAAGAAATAATACTTTGTAATACTGTAGTTATACGGACACCACCCCCTTGTATGGTAGTGGGGCTATAAAATCCTATTTTGGCTTGGACCTTAAATTTTTTGGCTTGGACCTTAAATTAAGTATAAAGTACCCCAATCTACACACCCACGACAACGAACCAAAAAAAAGAATAAACTTTCGCCAATTTACGGCGGAGGCTACTCTTGTCCTATTATTTTTATTGACGTCTGGTTTATACCGTCTGGATAAACTCTGCTACGTGTCGATTAACGTCTTATCGTCTTTTTAGTGCGAAGTTTACACACCCTCTCTGAGAAATTAACTTACCTAGTAATGTAGTTATGTATGAAATAATTTCATATTTACATACCCAAAAAATGAGTTCTATAAGTTTGACTACCCCCTAAAATTATCGTAGTATGTAATCAATAAATAAAATAAAGGAGTTGAAGAAATGGACAATGCATTGAAGCTTAGAATTTTAGGACAAGAGCAAGTCAACAAAAAAGATATCCTTACCCATGGATACAAAAAATGGCGTCAAATGAAGAGAAAGACAAAAGAACCTTTCTTTGCAGTATACAAGGATCTTGCTAAACACCTTCATGAGATTGAAACTGGACCATTGAAGCTATATATTTATTATGGTTTTGCAGCCGGAAATGAAGATGGTTCATCTTGGCATTCATCAAGTACTATCGCTGACAAACTGATGGTTAACAAGAAGACGGTAGAAGCCTGGAACAAGAAGTTGGAAGAGTACGGTTTAGTATATAGAGTGTTTGATGGAAAACCAACAAAAACGACATACTTACTTCCACTATCAGACTACGCACATGATATGGGAAGTAAGCAAAGTTTCGATGCTTGGGTGACATCAGACGACTTTCGAAATACTTACGGTGAGATATGTAGTTTTTTCGTCTTTACAGAGAAAAAGGGTACTCGCTACGACAATTACCATGTCGTTGAAGTAAGCATTGACTACGGCACATTTAACAAGCGTAAGGTTTATTACTATTATATTAGTAAAGCCCTATCTGTTATACCTTCAATAGAAGATATTGACGCGCTTGATGATAAAATATATAAGCAACCAAGTCATGATCAACTTGGCAAGATTGGAACTCGAGATCCTATATGCTGGTTTATTAATGATGGAGCAGACCTATCAAGACAACAGGACTTGATGGAGCTCACACAAGACTTAGGGAGTTTAAGTAACTATGATAACTTTGTACCAATTGATTGGGAGGTGAAAGGAGATGATTGAGAAAGAAGAATCTAATAAGTTTTCAGTCGACACAGCTAACAAATGGGTTAAGCTACTGGCTGGTCTAGGAAGTATTATTCTCACAATCATTACTATCATTACGATGTTGTAGACATAGACCAGCTTCGGCTGGTCTATTTGTGTACTAAAAAAGGAGTCCGAAGACTCCTCTCTCATTGCTATTTCTTCTCTAGCCTAACACCTTTAAATTTAGTACCAGGTTTTGATGTTTTGCTATCCATAAACTGACCTGTTTCTGTATTTCGCTTAACATATAAATTTGTTATAGGATTGTAAGTTTGACTTCTTTTTCGCACAGCACCTTTACGTGCACCATCACCAAATGGAGGATTCGTAGCCATTTTATGCCTCCTTCTTTATTTCAGCATTTGGAGCATTTCTCTTAACAGAGTCAATGCCACCTTTACAGCCTTGCTTAGACACATATCCTTCTGACATAAGAATCTTCTCACCATTAGCTGCAAAAAGTCTAAATCTGAACTCACCCGCAGTGTCCTCATAGATTTCATATCTAGAACCATAATCAGATTCTGCTAGAGTTAAATCTACTGTTTTTGCTAATGCATTCCTCTTAACAGAGTTTATGCCTGTGATACAAGCTTGTTCACTTGTATATCCTTGTGTTGATCTACCTATTACTTCGTGGTTTCCTGCATGTAAGTTAAATCTGTAGTTACTATAGTTGCCTTTGATTAAAAAGTATCCCATGATGATTTCTCCTATCTTTTCTTATTGGATTGGCTTAGAACACTTGCAGCCAATTGCTTGGTTGTCTGGTTATACTTACTACTGTTTAAAACATTACTCGCCACCGTTTCCATCTTTGTCCCTGTTTGATGCTTTGGGTTTGATTGTGACAGTGCTGATGCAGCCAAGCTTTTTTGAATCCCAGATGCGTTTGGGTTGTTCAGTGTTTGACCTGCTAAACTTTGCATTTTGCTTCCAGTTGTTTTACGGTTCATATTAGAACCTCCTTTACTAAATCAAATTGACTAGTTGCTAAAAAAGTCTAAATTTAATAAAGGTATCACGTAGTGTTAACCATAAAAAATACCTCCTTATTTAGTTTTAGAGGCATGAGATAAGTTTAGATATTCGAAATCAATATATTTTTCTGTTGCAAATTGAGTCAATATATGATATTGTGATTTTACTGTAAAAAATCAAGTGAATAAATTTTGCTTGTCGGACCGTCGAAACTTTGGTAGAGTTTCCACGGTCTTTTTCATGTCTCTATATATGATCTCAATAGAGTCATACGCCGAATCATAAATGTGTATTGCTTCATGTTCAACTACATTATAAACTGGTCTGCAAATGAAGTCAATATATTAATTTGCGATTCAAGGTATTTTCTGTCGTTTGCACGACATATATCTCGCATCATGGAGAAAAAATTAATTTTAAAGCTTATATAGGCTCTCATATGATATCTTTTCGATGGTCAACATACCTTTTTTTTGGAAGACGAAGTATGTGCGCAGGCACCTCAAGCCCATGTAGAACAAGTGTTTGTATGCTTTGACTATCAAATAAAGTCAAATAAAGATGGATAAAATCATGAAAATAATAAATACTCCAATAGAAATGATCGCTGTATTAAAAAAGATGGCTCTATCAAACCTACGAATTTAAGATAGTAGCAGAAGATAGAACAGTACAAGTAATAAAAGTTGAAGTGATTCAAACTTATGATAGTAGACGTATAGGAGCTGTAGACACTCTAATATTCAACTGTAAAATAGCATTGAATGATATGATGAGACTGCGCGAGCCTAAATATGATGTGTTGAACTGTTTAGTAAACGCTCCATAGCCAGTACCTACCACTGACCATTTATTTTTGAGATAATGTTCTTATTACACTATGAGTCTTAAAAGTTTAGTACTAAACTTTTAAGACAAGTCAAAAGGAGAACAAGATGAAATCTCAAACAAGTATCGTTGCTAAACAAGTCCGCCTAAAAAAGTGGGCTGAACAGATTAAAGACTGCCAGGCTCGCCCTAAAGGGACCAATGTTGAAGACTGGTGTAATCTTCATGGTATATCAAAAGCCAATTATTACTATCGTCTTCGGTGTGTTCGGGAAGCATGCTTGGAACAAATCCAGCATCACCCTACAGAGTTTGTAGAATTATCACTACCTCAGCATACAACCAGGTTACCAAAAGTTGCTGTGCAAGAACCCATTGAAGCAAAGTCAGTAGCTATACTACACGGCCCCAATAACATAACCATTGAACTCTTATCGTCAGCAACACCAGATTTTCTCCATGCTATTATAGGAGCTCTTTACCATGTTGGATGATGGTCATGGCTTCAAGAAAATATATATAGCAACCGGTTATACGGATCTCCGTCGTGGCATTGATGGTTTAGCTGGTATTATTCGCTTTGAGTTCCAGCTGGATCCTTATGATAGAAATACCTTGTTTCTGTTTTGTGGCAGACGTACAGATCGTATCAAAGCATTACTTTGGGAGGGCGATGGTTTCTTGCTCTGCTATAAACGTTTGGAGATTGGAGCTTTTAACTGGCCAAGATCAGCTGACCAAGCAGTTGAAATTTCTGAAGACCAATACCGTATGCTTATGCAGGGTCTTGAAGTTATTGCTAAACGTCCCATTGTTAAGATGGAAAACCCTCCAACTATCATGTAAGTTTTTGTACATTTCGTAGAAAATAAAACCTGTTTATAAGTTCTAGAATCCTAAAAATCCTAAGATTCTGAAGTATTATCCACACATGATACCTTGAAAGAGGACATACTCACTCTTTGAGGTATCCGAACAAGCAACTGTGTGGATAACAGTGCTAATTAGTCAAATATCCTTGACTCCTTAGCATAGTTATCCACCGTCATAATGACGAAAGACGGATGACTGTATATTCGCCTAAAACCGCTGTATCTGCTATAATCAAGGCAATAAAGGAGCTTATGATTATGGCATTTAAATATACAGAAGAACAACTGAATACAATGGATAAGTCACTCCTCATCTCCCTCTTTCTTGGCCTACAAGATCAGCTGGATGTCCTGACAAAGGAGACTCAAGCATTGAATGATAAAATGCAGGTCATGATGGAACAAATGATTCTTGCCAACAACCACCGTTTTGGTAGATCCTCTGAGAAGATGGAAGATACCAGCCAAGTCATGTTTATGGAAGTGGATGGACAAATTATCTTCTTCAATGAAGCTGAAGCCGTCAGTGATCTGGATGCTCCTGAGCCTGATGATCTGGAAATCAAGCCTCCTCGAGGTAAGAAACGTGTTGGTAAAAAGGACCAAGATCTGTCTGGTCTGCACAAGAACATCATTAACCATTACATATCTGAGGATGAACTCGTGAAGGTCTTTGGTGAAAACGGTTGGAAACAATTGCCAGATGCAATCGCCAAACGATACAAATTTGTTCCGGCAAAGGTCGAGGTTGATGAACACCATATTGGTGTATACTCCAGCAAGTTTGATGGATCTATTATCAAAGCCAAGCATCCCAAAGGCTTGCTACATGGAAGTCCTGTATCAGCTTCACTGGCTGCAGCTGTTATGAATGGTAAGTATGTTAACGCAGTTCCTCTTTATCGGTTAGAACAAGAATTCCAGCGTTACGGATTGGCTATCACAAGACAGAACATGGCGAACTGGATGATTCGTCTGAGTGAGGAGTACCTGGGAATCATGTATGATTATCTTCATGACAAACTCTATAACTATCATGTCATACAAGCCGATGAAACTCCGGTTCTGGTAAATCGTGATGGTAGGTCAGCAGGAAGTAAAAGTTACATGTGGGTTTATCGTTCAGGTTTTATGTATAGGGATGAACAAATCATCCTATATGAATACCAGAAAACGAGGAATGCTTCACATCCCAGGACCTTCCTTAAAGATTTCTCCGGTATTTGTGTGACTGATGGCTATCAAGTCTACCACAGTATAGAGAAAGATATTGAAGACTTGATGATTGCAGGATGCTGGGTACATGCTAGGCGTCGCTTTGACGAGGCTGTCAAAGTAGTACCGAAAACCGGCCAAAAAGAAACCATGGCATATTTGATTATGAAGCAAATACAAGCCATATACCGGGAAGAAAACAAGTTAAAAGATCTTTCTTCCGGGGAGCGACTTAAGCAACGCCAGGTGATTATCAAACCCTTGGTAGATGCTTTGTTTGTGTTCCTGAAACAGAATGACCATCTTGTACCAAAAAACGGAAAACTTCGTGATGCATTAAAATATATATTAAATCAAGAACGTTATCTAAAAGTGTTCTTAACTGATGGTGACGTTCCAATGGACAATAATGCCAGCGAGCGTTCCATTCGAGGTTTTTGTATCGGTAAGAAGAATTGGCAAGTCATTGACACTATCCGAGGTGCAAACTCTTCTGCCATTATTTATAGTATAGCTGAAACAGCAAAAGCGAATAACTTAAAGCCATATGAGTACTTTGAATACTTACTGACTGAGATTCCTAAACATATGGAAGAAACAAGTAAGACCTTCTTGGAAGATCTGCTGCCTTGGTCGGACAAGTTACCGGAAGATATCAGAAAACCAAAGAAGTAAATAATTGGTCATGAAAATGACCATTTATTTATAGGGGTACTGGCTATGGAGCGTTTACACTGTTTATCGTACTTGTACAAGATATGAAAGATGAAAAGACCAGCCATTATCTTGTGGATGGTCTTCTTAATATCAGTAAAACTTATCCTCTTTCTACTACGATACCAGTTAAGCTTGATTTTCTCACCTCAATTTCATCCAGATTGTATCCAAACATGGCCAACTGAGTTTTAACTGCCTGCACTGATTTATCGTTTAGTGGACCGATAACAACTTCCTTCAGCGGTAGCCGATCAAGAGTCAACGAGAAAAATCTCTTTCCTTGTCATCTCTACTAGTTGGTTCAAAAGTTTCATTATGTAGTTCCCTATAAAAACATAACCTTTCTTCTCCTTCATCTTCCCAAGATGAGTTCTTCAGAAATGGTGATACCTTCATAATCTGTGAAGCAATATTCAAATACAAATCTACAGTCTTCTTATAAACATGCATTTCTACTGGCTGAAATTCTGAGTTAAAAGTATGATTATCATCAATAATCCATTTAATCTGAGGTTCAAAGATAATTGTTGGAACTACTTCGCTAACTTCTTCACTTTTGTTTGCAGTAAACTTTTTATATTCATCTTCAATTATACTTTTTATTACATTTATCTGCTTATCCTTATCATAAACAACATTCATTAATAATCCAGCATGAGCATATTTATTAATCTGCTTCAAATTATTTACAGAATTTAGTATTGAATCAAAATCATAAGAATCGAACCCCAAACAGTAGCCTTTAGAACCATTATATTCAGCCCATAGGTGTCTATTATCATTTTGTTGTGTAAAGCATAGAACAAAAGCCTTTGCATATTTCTCAGTCTCAATCTCATCATTGAACCATTCAACCTCTTGCTTTTGAATATTATCAAGCAAATGCGTTAGATGCATTGAGGCATTCTCATCAAATACAGATAAAATTTCATCTTTATGGTCTCTGATTAAATCATAAACATGAACTGAATCTTTTCCATCATTAGATTGTGTACTTCTAGTAAACCTCAATGTTTTATTTCCAACTACACCTTGAAACCCTGGTTCTCCTGTGTAATGGTACATCATTGCTACTCTCCTTTATCTTCTCATCTCTGTGGCATATTATCATAGATTCTGCCATTAAGTATCCTGCCATTCTTCTTTTTATTAAATCCACCCCATTGTTTAAAATAGAACAGTGTTTCTGACTCTTGGCACTTCTGTAACACTTCAAGTACCCACTGCTCTTTCATTGGTCTTGAATGTGGTCCGGATTCACCTCCCACTATAGCCCAGGCAACATCTGATAAGTCAATATCTTTAACTGATCCTAGTAATGGTTCAAATGAAACAAATTTAGTATTAGCATTGATGGCATTGAGGTGTTCAATTCTATTCAACACACTGTCATTCTCAATTGATATACCTACCCATATATTATCAGGTATCTGCCTGTCATCGAATAATAGTTGCAACCGTTCAGCTCTTTTTGTCAGTACTTGAAACGTATGTATAGATGCCTTTTCCATAATATCAAAAAGTTTATATATAGTTTCTGCTGGGATGTCCTCATGAAAAAGATCTGACATAGAGCAAACAAATATCAACTTTGGTTGCCTCAATTTTAAGGGCACATTAAACAAGTCTTCGTGAATTGTAACATCAAAACCGTTAACATACCTTCGGTTTTTCATTGCTTTGAGACGTTTTGCCATACGCTCAGCATAGCAATTTTTGCAGCCAGAGGACACTTTATCACATCCTGTTATTGGATTCCATGTATATTCTGACCATTCTATTTTTGTATTACTCATCTTAGCTCCTAAATGTATAGTTATTTTTTTTATATGATGTCTTACTACCATGTTTAATCAATCTCTTTGTCTCAATCAATGGTTTCAGAACATAGTCTATAATTTGAGTATCTTTCAACATAGTTCTCTCAAGAGTAACGTCTGCTATGTCATCATAACTCACCGTTTCTCCAACAAACATTCTCTGAAGAATCTTCTTGGCCGAATAACCATGTTTCTCTGCAGCCGATAGCTCCTCTGGAAATAATGTTTGTTGCATATCGTCCTTTTTCTCATCATGAAAGTAGTAATCATATCCCTTAAAAACATCCCATAAAGAGATTTTAAACTTCTTCAAACCTTCAACGCTCGGAGATGAAAACACAATATAGTATAAATCAGCTTTCTTGCGATTCTTAAACAGATAGCTGAATACATAATTACTATACTGAGATTCCTTAAATTTTATGTGAAACTTATCGAACAACTCCTCGGAGGTCACACTTTCAATTTCATCTTCCTCAATTAAACTAGATAACGCTTTTGTTAACTTGGATTTCTTATTCTTGAACCTTTCCTTACAATGAAATCTCGTAAAGTCACTTAAGAACATATTGAAAATTAATTCAACACGACAATTGTCAAGTAAGTCAAACAGCTTTTCGTCGTCAACTGTTGAAATATCATATGGATCAACAAAAACCAAGGAAAGTGCATTCTTAAATACTTTATCCTTATGCTCACAAATTTGCCCTAAAATATAGTTTACATCATATGTGCGTGATCTTACAATCACATTTGCAGGCTTCTCTCCCAAGACAGAGAAAACCTCATTGATTATTTTGATTCTGTTCTCATTGTAGTCATTAATATAAATGTAGAACTTCATATCAGAAAAATCTTTGGCATAATCAAGTATCAGCTTATAAACTTCTGATGGTGTTCCTAATGTCCCATCAGCATATATACCCGCGTTACACATGCAGTCAGCAAAAACCATTTTCTTCCATTTACCATTACATCCGACACGCAGCCAATTCTCAACATAACTACTAATAAGAAGTATCTTCATTTTACTGTGTTCCACAATACCCTGAATATGGTCGTGGTTCTCCTCGACTATTTGCATTAAATTCCTCACCTTATACCTCCTTATTTATATCTTCCCTAAGAACATTTTACATGATTGTGGCATAAGATACAAACTTATAAAAAAAAGAGATATTTATGTATCGATATATCAATCGAAATGTTAGTCATTCAAATACCAGTTTATCTACTGAATATTATATTTGGGTATTGTAGATAATAGTAGCGAATACAGGCTTGCAATTATAACCACAGCAAGGGCTAATATCTGTCGATTAGCCATTGTCTTCGGAAAAATCCCCTTTAAGACACACAATTCAATTTTAGGTTAGTTTATGTTATTCACCCCTTTTTAATAGCATCTACCACATACCAAATATTAATCAAATCCCTCCGAAAAGATCAGAAATCTCCACTCAATCCAACCCATAGTAGAAAAAAGAGCAATCTTAGTAGAAGAAACATACTCATAGAGCTTCCGCCAATCAAGAAGAAAAATAATTACAAAAAAATCAGCACCTTCATCAAAAAGGTGCTGATTTAGCGTTCCTGGCGGGATTCGAACCCACGGCCCCTTGCTTAGGAGGCAAGTGCTCTATCCATCTGAGCTACAGAAACATGAGGTTTTCTACTAATTCGGCGAATGAAGAGCTTCCGCTTAGGAGGCGGACGCTCTATCCTGCTGAGCTACAGAAACATATATGAATTTATAAGGTCCGGGGATAGAAGTCTATCCCCAAAACCGCAATACCTATTGTACTACTTTCCGACACTAAAATCAATACTTCCGTGTACCCAAGATGTACCTTTAAATCGCATACCCTTTGTTGGCTTGCCTACAAGGTCTTCTGCGTTGATGTAAACATCCAGTACCATGTTCATGCAGGAGAGTTTAATCCGCCATACATATTCTCTTGTAACCCGGTTAACCAGTTTCTTGGCCTCTATAATAGTTCCAAGAACGGAGTATATATCTGCTTCGTCTCCGATAGGAATGAAGAATCCTTCCAGTATGGTTAGGAGGTCTTCGTTTTTGAGGCGCTCTCTGAGAATCTTGGTTGCTTCAAGGGCTTCCTCTTCCAGAGCGTCAATGGCTTCTTCGTTGCCTTCCCTTGCTTCGTTGAGAAGTTCTTCACGGATGAGCTGTTCGGCGATCTCCAGGTTTTCATCGTCTTCGTCTTTATCGATTGGGAAGATGATGGTTCCTTCTACGGCGAAATTGACCACTTTGACACCATTGATATAGACATGTTCTTCTGTTTCGATATCGTGGTAGTCTACTAAGTTTTGTAGGAAGAAGCTGACTGGTGTTCCTGACTTACGCTCCTCGCAAAAGGCGCTGTAGGAATGGGCATCCGGTCCTTCAACAATATCAACTTCGTGGGTATCTATCATATCTCTTCCTTTTGCATAAGGCAGTACCGTATGAATCAGAAGTTCTTCGCTGTCATCGATTTCACCCCGAACGACCAGGCCGAAGTCCTTGCCGTAGGATTTATAGTATTCAACTTTTACTGTTCCGTCTTTGTCGCTGGTTATATAACGATCAGTTGGTTTTTCAATAATCTGTGTGACCAAACCTTCTGCTTTTTCTTTAGAATCGTACTCGCTAAAACCAAGGGCTTTAATATATAGCATCATGGGCCCTTACCTCTTTTCATAAAAATAAATAGATGACAGGGAATCATCTTTACATAATATAGCATTTATTGGATGTTTTGTAAACACATGGAGACTTCCTGAGTTCCATAAAGAATTGGATAAAAAAAACGCTATGACAGCTTATCTTGCAGAAAGCTCTTCATAGCGTCTGATGACTTCTTCATAACTAAGTGGTTTACTAAGTGTTTGTAAGGTTTTCTTGTTACTCAGACGTTCAACAATCTGCTTCTTAATCGATCTCAGTTTATCCATGAGCTCTCTCCTTTATCATGTATTTACTCTCTTAACATAAAACCATTATACAAGGCTTTTATTAGAAAGAGATTAAGGGATTGTAACAAGTTTATTACAATCCCTTAGCAAATCCATGACGTCATGGCTTTATTCGATTTTATTAAGACCTTTATTCGTGTCCAAAAAAGAGTTTTTTGCCGTTTTGGTAGGTTACTTCTTCCACCTCTTCAGGGCTTATACCTTTGATCTCGGCAATAGCTTTAATGATATGAACAAGATAGGTGGAATCATTTCTCTCACCACGGTGGGGAACTGGCGCTAGATAAGGCGCATCCGTTTCAACCAAAATATTCTCCAGTGGAATCTCTTTAACGACTTCTTTCAAGGTCTTGGTATTGTTGAAGGTAATGACTCCCCCAACACCGATGTAGAAGCCTTGCTTAACGTACTCCTTGGCCATTTCCACACTGCCGCTGTAGCAGTGGATAACACCCTTGGTCTCGCCAAGTTCTGCCTCCATAATGATATCAAAAGTATCCTGACTGGCATCTCTGGAATGGATGACTACAGGAAGTTCAAGGTCTTTGGCCAGTTTTAACTGCTCTCTAAACCATAACTTTTGTATGCTTCTTGGTGAATTGTCGTAGTAGTAATCCAGACCGATTTCACCAATGGCAACTACCTTTTCGTAAGCTGCCATATGGAGCAAATGCTCCAGGTTTTCTTCTTTCATTTCCTTTACATCATGGGGATGGACACCAACAGATGCGAATATAAAAGGATAACGCTTGGCCATCTCTATAGAACGTCTGGATGACCGAAGGTCGGCACCAATATTGATAACATATTGGATACCTTCATCAGGAAGTCGCTTAAAGAGGGCTTCCCTGTCCTTATTAAACTGTTCATCATCATAATGTGCGTGACTTTCAAAAATCATATCTCACACCTCTTTACTTTGCAGCTTGGGCTGCCGGTAATTAATCCCTGTAGGACTAATTAGCTGACACTTGCACCGCTTTCTAACTCTTTATCAACAGTAACGACGGCAAGTTGGCCTGCATCATTGGATGCGGCAAGAATCATACCCTCAGACAGTTCACCACGTAACTTAATTGGCTTAAGGTTGGTAACGACAACCACCTGCTTGCCGACCATTTCTTCTGGTGCATAGTGATCAGCAATACCTGATACGATCTGGCGGATTTCCTGGCCAACTTGTATCTTGGATACTAGGAGACGGTCTGCCTTTGGATGTTTTTTGCATTCAAGAACTTTACCGGTTTTAAACTTAACTTTAGTGAAATCATCAAAAGTAATGAAGGCGTCTTCTGCCTCTTCTTTTGATGTTTCTTTGGAAGCCTTCTTTTCTTCTTTGGCTTCAGCTTTTGCTTCCTTCTTGGAAGCTTTGGCAGCAGCTTTTGCTATTGCTTCATTTTCCTTTTGGATTTCTTCAAGAACTTTTTTCTCGTCTAGACGGGCAAAAAGTACCTGGCCTTCACCGACACTGTCACCGACTTTCATACCGTCAAAGGTCTCAAGAGATTCCCAGGTATTAACGGATGTATTGATCTGTTCAAAGATCTTGTCAGCTGTTTCAGGCATAAAAGGTTTCAGCATAACAGCACTCATACGGATAGATTCAAGAAGGTTGTAAAGAACCGTTCCAAGTCTTGGGTGGTCTTTTTCCTCTTTAGCCAAAATCCATGGCATGGTTTCATCAATATATTTGTTGGTACGACGAAGGAGGGTCCAAACTGCATCCATAGAATCAGCTACCTTAAGGTCGTCCATCTTATCTAACATTTTACCTGGTGTTGACAGGGCTAAGTCTTTCAGTTCCTGGTCGATAGGTTCAGACACTGTGTTGTCTTGGATGACACCGTCAAAATATTTCTTCTGCATAGCAATGGTACGGTTAACCAGGTTACCTAGAATGTTGGCAAGGTCGGAGTTGATCCGTTGTACCAGTAATTCATAAGTAAGGGTTCCGTCCTGGGCAAAAGGCATTTCGTGAAGGAGGTAGTAGCGTACTGCATCGACGCCAAAATGGTCAACCAATTGCTTGGCGTAGACTACATTACCTTTTGACTTACTCATCTTGTCTTCACCGATCATGAGCCATGGATGACCGAATACCTGCTTTGGTAATTCAATATCAAGAGCCATCAGCATAATTGGCCAATAAATGGTATGGAAACGAAGGATGTCCTTACCGATGATGTGAACATCTGCCGGCCAGTATTTCTTAAATTGGTCTGTTGATCCGTCTGGATCATAGCCGATACCTGTAATATAGTTACTAAGGGCATCGATCCATACATAGGTTACATGACCTTCATCAAAAGAAACAGGCACTCCCCAGTCAAAAGACGTTCTGGATACACAAAGATCTTGAAGTCCCGGCTTAAGGAAGTTGTTGATCATCTCATTCTTTCTGGACTCAGGCTGAATGAACTTAGGATTCTCATCGATGTGTTTCATGAGACGGTCCTGGTATTTGGAAAGCTTAAGGAAGTAAGCCTCTTCTGTCGTTTTCTCAACTGGTCTGCCACAGTCAGGACAGTTACCGTCATTTAACTGGCTTTCTGTAAAGAAAGACTCACAAGGAGTACAGTACCAACCTTCGTAGACACCCTTGTAGATATCACCTTGGTCATAGAGTCTCTTGAAGATCTTCTGAACGATACGTTTATGGTCATCATCCGTTGTCCGGATAAATTTGTCATAGCTGGTATTCATGAAATCCCAGATCTCACGAACTTCTCCGGCAATCTTGTCCACATGGGCTTGAGGAGAAATACCCTCTTCCCCTGCCTGGAGCTGGATTTTCTGACCATGCTCGTCAGTTCCTGTTTGAAAAAATACATCATATCCCACTTCACGCTTAAAACGAGCGATGGCGTCAGTTAATACCGCTTCGTACGTGTTTCCGATATGAGGCGTTCTTGATGTATACGCAATGGCTGTTGTTATATAGTAAGGTTTTTTTGCCATGTTTGTGTTGCCTCCTTCAATAATCATTACAGTCGATTATACACTACCTTAGGGGGATAATCAACAGATGAACACCCCTGAAGTCCTTGTCTTTCTAAGATTCAGGGGCATATATGTTAACCTTTCGGTTAGATATTCTTCTTAAGTTTGTGCCTGATGACGACGGCTTTCAAAAGCTTTGGCCTTCTGCATGTATTCGACTGCCAAAATATGCTCATCCAGGTTGGAATAGCACTTGCTTAACTCTTCATACATAAGTACCGTTAGGGAGTTGTAAGTCTTCTCCTCATAGTAACTGACCGCCTTGGTTAGATAATCCACAGCTGTCTTGTAATGGAACATATTAAAATGTGCATTACCCAGGACCATATTCATTCTGGCCTTGTTGTAATTATCCAGCATATCGTAATCTATCCGTTTGGATAAAGTCACAGCACCACGGTAATCGCCTTCCGTCATCAGCAGATAAAGGTTCTGAACTTCCTTGGCTGCCATCATTTTCTTGATTAACTGTTTGGCCTTTTTATTGTAAGCTGTAGCCTTTTCATGGTCTTGACACATGGAATATGCATCTACCAGTTTGGAATAAAGTTCATAAGCACTTAGCTCATTATCCAACATAAACTCATGCTCATAATCAAGGAGTTCTTCCAAAACCACCTTGGCCTTTTCATAGTCGCCTTCCTTCATCAGGATAGACCCATACTTAAAATGGGTATTGATAAAGACATCCCTGATAAAAGCATTCTGAAAAATAAAAGGTGAGTTGATTTTTAATTGTTCCATTCGGTCGATGATCTCCGTTAATCGGTTATCTTTATAATCCTCGACGAATTCTTTGGCAAGTAGTGCCAGCTCTTCATTGTAAGTTTGATTGCCCATACCATCACTCCAAAAGTTTATTTTTCTTCCAGTTTCTTTTTCTCTTCCTGGAAAAAGGTATCTACTTTCTTTAATGAGGAGGTTAATACCCGAAGTTCATCAACCTCTAAACTGCCAACAATTTTCTCCACCATACGGTTGTGAAATTCCATATGGTGTCTAAAAGCAGATTTTCCTTTATTGGTTAAGGATACAAGAACCACCCTTCGGTCTTTAGAAGACCGTATGCGCTCCACATATCCCTTCTTGACAAGATGGTTAATGGCGATTGTCAAAGTCCCTACAGTAATCGATAAATCTTTGGCGATGGAGGACATATTTCTGGCCTTGTTAAAACCAATAGCCTCAATAGTATGCATGTCTGTCATGGTCAGCTCTTTGTATGGACCCTTGGCAAGACTCTTCTCCTCAACCTTCAATATATCATTAAACAGATGAACCAATATTTGGTTCAACACTTCTCTGGATTCTTCCATATAATCACCTTTGTCTAGAATTAACGTTTTTGTATTTCTAATAAGCCCCTGAAAAAAATGGTATTCCTCATGTCTATTGTACTAGAACTCATCAGAAAATGCTAATATTTATTATCTGATGAGTTCTCACTTGTTTTTTTATTGAATGGCCATAATGGCATCAGCTACTTCTGAGACGCTGGCTCCACTATACAAACTGTAGAGAGGATCTTCCAGGGCCATATAGAAATAGAAGAGATTGTAGTTCTGATTTTCTGTAATTCCGCTTTCGACCATTGCAATATAATCATCAATCGGAATATAGGAATAGTATTCCATCTGGTCTCTCATAGCTGTGGTTGCAGGTATGGAAGACATAGTCGTTGCGATGTTGGCAAACTCATAATTGTCAGCCATGATGTAGGCATAAAAATCCTCAAGCATCTGAATCTTTTGCGGAGCCATGGCAGCTGTCAAAGTTGAGGTATAAAGGCCTGTTCCGATATTATAGAATCTGGCACTTGCACCATTGGCAAGAGGCATTGGGCCTTGTGTATAGAAGGAATAGTAGTAGTCTTCATAGTATTCCATTCTATCATCCATAAGGAAGGAAGCCACTTCATAGTAATCTACAGATCCCATCATTTCTTCAGTTGAAGTTAAATATGGAACCAATCCGTTTTCAGGCATACTTGCTATATAGGTAAGGGCCTCTTCAACCAACTGTCTATCAAGACCAAAGTCTCCACCGGATAAGTCGATAGGTGCACCGCCTAAACCATAGTAAATACCTAAAAATCCTTCAGGACTGTCTGCAGGATACATAAAGGGATACTCATACCATTCAGATTCAGCAGTCAGTTGTTCGACGCTGGTGACACCAATCTTATCATAATCCCCATAGAGCATAAATTCCGGACGAATCGTCAGTGGAAGCATATACTGAACACCACCAACTTCGCCCATCTTAAGGGCATCACCATAATATTCATAAGCACCTGTATCATAGATGGCGTTTACATCGCCAATGATTCCATAGGTGGAAAGTTCTTCAGCAAAGTCACCATAAGTGATCACCGCGTCAGGCAGGTTATTAAAATCAATAGCTGTCAAATCATCAATAAGTATAGGCTCAATAATGATTCCCTGAGTTGATGCACTGTTAAAGAGACTTAAATAGTTATTGTAAGTCATATCAGAAAATGCATAGAGGGCAACCTTGACACTAGATGGATCTGAAACACTGTATGTATAGGTGGACATAGGTGAGTACTGCTCTGAGTCGTAGTGGTAGGCAACCAGATTAATGGTATGCTGACCAACGGTCAAAGGAATACTGTCATAGTAATAAAGGACATTGCCTTCATAGGAAGTCGGATCCGTTCCGTCCAAGGTATACATGATATCATAGTCATAGTTGTCCATGGCATAGTTGGTTACCATTGGCTGGATAACCTGGCCATATGAACCGGAAACCACATCCAGCTCAGGTGCTTCCAGGTCACCTACAACCATATCGCCATCATCCTGGTTATCATCTGTATCATCTACATCGTCATCCCATCCATAATCGGCGTCATAAACATCCAGATAGGCATAAGATACACTTGAGTACTCTTTGTAACGGTTTGTTACTACCAATTGAAGGTCAATATAACCGGCTTCATCTAGGACAATTTCATTCTTGTAAACCATTCCACTTGTTCTTGGATTAGATCCATCTAGGGTATAAAGAAGGGTAGAACCATTTGGAACTTCAAATGTTAAAGTGTCACCTACATCATAGGACCATTCAAGATTATCGGTATTCACAGCAGTTGGTACCAACTTCTCGTACCAGTCTCCCGGTTTTTCACCTTCTCGGCGAATATCACGGCCAAAATCACCAACAGCATCAACGGCACTGACCAGGTCAAAATCGTCATTATCCAGATTATCATCAATCATATCCAAATAATCGGCCAGCCAATCATTGGCTTCATCAAAAAGGCCATCTTCTATATAAGACTCTGCGACCAAGTCCCAGGCTTCCAGATTAAGCGGTTCTTTCTCCAATACTTTCTTGGCTTCTTCCACTGCACCGGCATAATCACCCTGTCGCATCATGCTTTTAACTGCGTCTATCCCTGTAGGTCCTCCCAACTGACATCCAGCCAGTACAAGAACCAACATAAGGGCTCCTAGTTTTCTTAACATATTCTTCATCTCTTCCTCCGTTTACCAAACACAGTTCTTTCCCTGTGCTTTGGATTGATATAATGCTTTGTCTGCGTACCTGAGGGCTTCCTCAATGGAATTTTTTTCTGACCATTGGTAGACTCCGATCGAGACAGTTACATGAATCTTATTATTTTCATAGGTAATGGAGGACTTGTCTATTGCCTTACAAATCTTCTCCATTGTCCTTTTCATGTCTTCATAAGTTGTATCATATCCCAGTATAACAAACTCATCGCCACCATAACGGCAGCAGTCCATTTTGTCACTGATGCTACCTGTAATCTTCCTTGTTACATGCTTCAAGACTTCATCTCCTGCCAAATGGCCGTATGTATCATTGACAATCTTAAAATCATCAAGATCCAGAATTGCCAGAATTCTATGGTCTTTGGAGGATTTTAGCTTTCTAAATAAATATCTCTGGTTCCAAACGCCAGTCAAAGAGTCTGTGTTGGCGTTTATGTACTCACTTTCACTCCGGGCTGTTTCAGCGATTAAAGCCTCTCTTTTTTGAAGGATAACGTCAATACCGATTAAGAGGGGCATGGTGGCCATGACCACAATATATACCAGGGGCGAATTCATAGCAAAAGGGAGACCCAACATCTCAGTAATTACAGAAAAACCAACAAAGACTGCACACCCGATAAAACCGATAAAAAAGATGTAAGCATAATCACTTTTTCCCAAGTGCATGGCGCTTAGTATCAAGGTTAAAAATACAATAACCAGGAAGATCAGATAAAAGTAATCATAAATACTCTTGTAGATAATCATGGTATCTGCCCAAAGGGTCACACCGGCAAAAACAAAGGTTATGACCATCATAATATACTGAATCAATTTCAACTTCAAAAACTTACTGGCAGCCATAATATAAAGGGTTCCACCAACAAAAAGGGCCAGGAGACTTATCTTCTTAAAGAGAAGATAAGAAAAGGGAATATGTAAATTCATAAAATCCATAAAAAATACGGAAATGAAAAAGGTTGCCAAACCACAATAAAAAAGAGTGATGTCTTCCTTATGGTTCATGAAGTAGACAATGAGTGTAAAAAGACCTGCAAAAATCAAAAAGCCTATACCAAAATACAAGAGGGCTGTACTAAAAAATCTCAGCTGTCCTTCAATATCTATGGCCTTGGCTCCATCTGTGATAATAATACCATCGGTTTCAAGACCGGTCTTATACAAGGCATAGGTATCAATCCTTATAATGGAGGATTCCTTTACCAGACTTTTGACAATAGGAATAATAAAGTATCCGTACTTAAAGTTCGCCTGTCCACGCTCCATATCTCCGGCCTTGTAGATGAGCTGGTCGTCAATATAAACCGCCAAACCATGATCAGAAAGCTTATTAATGATCATGGCATACATGTCACCACTGATCTTGTCCAAATCCTGAGTAGTCAGTTGATACTCATAAGTATAGATGCCTTCCTGACCTTCAGCCAGCTTGGTCTTGGTAAAATCCGGCGAAAAGGATTCAGCTTCTATAAAAAGGGTATCGTCATCATATTTAACTTGATCCAAAGTAGTAAAATATGCACCCACGAAGGCTAAGGATATAGTAATAATGAATATGACTGCAATGTTAATCCTATAGTTCATCAAGTTCTCCCTATGCTTATTTTATCTGCTTATCTGACCTTTATATTGTACCTTGTAACTCATAAATATACAAGATTTGAGGGCAAAATAAAAGCCCTGTACATAGTCCTATGTAGAGGGCTTCAAATCTTTATTATGCACGCATGAGCGCATCTTGTCTGTCATAACTTGTAAGATGTGGACCACCATAAAGATTGTTAACCATAATGTCACTTCTTCTGATTAATCCAATGAAAATTCCGCTGTCATCAACAACAGGTACAAAATTCTGGAATCTGGTCATATCCAATACCTTATCGATACTTGCATTAATGGATACGGCTTCAATGGTCCTTGACCGTTTTATGGAACCGATGTGGGTTTTCTCTGCATCCCGCAGATTAAGATCCATGTGGTTCTTCACATGCCAGAGGATATCTCCCTCAGACAAGGTATAAACATATTTACCATTCTTGTCTACAACAGGAACTGCTGCAAACTTGTGAAACTCCATCTTTTCCATAGCCTGTCGTAGTGTCATGGTGTTCTTAAGGGTCACAACTTCACTCTTGGGCGTTAATAAAAACGCTATATTCATTATTTCATCTCTCCATTCATCTGTTAGTATATCAATTGTTCATTCTGTCGCATTCAAGTTATCTTCACTACTCTTTAAGTCTAACAGACAAATATGAAGTTTGTATGTTGAAATTCTTAAAATTTATTAAAAACTTGGATTAGGCTTCAAGGCCACTGACCAGTTCTTCAATATAAGCCTTAAGACCTTCATCATCACCACCACTGGCATGAATATTTTTGACAATAGCCGTACCGACAATGACAGCATCTGCCAAGCCGGACATCCGTTTCACGTCTTCCTTGGTGGATATACCAAAACCAACAGCCACTGGGATCTTGGCGTAAGACTTAACTTCTGCCAGGTAGTCTTCCAGGTCTTTATGGAATTCAGATTCACGGCCGGTAACTCCCATGGAAGATACCGTATAGACAAAGCCGCTGCCATCAGCAAGGGTATAGGCCATCCGGTCTTTGGACGTCGGTGTGGCAAAAGGAATAAGGGCTACCTTGTCCTGGTCCATAAACTGAGTCAGTTCATCCTGTTCTTCATAAGGAAGGTCAGGTATAATCAGACCATCTATCCCCACCTCCTCACATTTTCTAACGAACTTTTCCACACCATAAACAGTCAGGGTGTTGAAATAGACAAGAAAAGCCAGAGGTACATCTAAGTCACTGCGTATATCACTAAGGACTTCAAAAATCTTATAGATATTGGTTCCCTTCTCAATAGACCGCTGACCGGCCGCCTGGATGACAGGACCATCAGCAAGAGGGTCTGAAAAAGGGACTCCGATTTCAATCACATCACAACCACCGGCAACCATAGCTTTAAGAAGAGCTGGTAACTTGCCGATATCCGGATCACCGGCTGTCAGATAGCCGATAAAACTTTTTTTGCCACTAAGCTTTTTGTCCTGTAGGACCTTTTCTATTCTGTTCATCTGACAACCTCCTATTTATTCAAACTTTCCAGATTGGTTTTTCCCTGTTCATAATACGCCATCACCGTATGGGTATCTTTATCGCCACGTCCGGAGATATTGATGACAATGATATCTTCCTCGGATGTGGTCTCGATTTCCTTAACAGCAAGGGCTACGGCATGGGCACTTTCAAGGGCAGGAATGATTCCCTCTACCTGAGACAGAAGCTCAAAGGAATCCAAAGCTTCCTGGTCCGTAATCACTTCATATCTGGCTCTTTTGATATCCTGAAGATGGGCATGTTCCGGTCCGATACCGGGATAATCAAGGCCGGCACTAATGGAATGGGCAGGTATAATGTTCCCATCTCCATCAGCAAGGAGCGCCGTCTTCATTCCTTGAAAAACCCCAATATGAGCTTTTACTTCATCTGAGAGAACGACAGCATGCTTACCGGTTTCAACCCCAAGGCCACCGGCCTCAGCTGCAACCAGCTCAACATCCTTGTCCTCAACAAATGGATGAAAAATACCAATAGCATTGGAACCACCACCGACACAGGCATAAATCCTGTTTGGCAGGCGGCCTTCCTGCTCAAGTATTTGTTCTTTCGTTTCATCACCGATGATTCGTTGGAAATCCCGAACCATGGTTGGATATGGATGGGGACCAACAACGGAACCGATAATATAGAAGGTATCCTCTGCACATCTAACCCATTCACGTATAGCCTCATTGGTAGCATCCTTTAGGGTAGACGTACCTGAGGTCACTTCAACAACCTCAGCTCCAAGAAGTTTCATACGAAATACATTGAGAGCTTGTCTTTCAATATCTTCCTTACCCATAAAGACCCGACATTCCATACCAAAAAGAGCAGCGCCGGTTGCTGTAGCCACACCATGCTGTCCGGCTCCCGTTTCAGCAATAACCTTGGTTTTACCCATCCGCTTTGCCAGAAGGATCTGACCCAGAACGTTATTGATCTTATGGGCTCCTGTATGGTTTAAGTCTTCTCTCTTAAGATAGATTTTAGCCTTGCCGTATTTTTCAGTTAAACGGCTGGCAAAATATAGGGGTGATGGTCTACCTACATACTGCTTTAGATAATATCTGTATTCCTCAAGAAAGCTCTCATCTTCCATTGCTTCCTTAAAGGCCTTGTCCATTGCTTTTAATGGGTTCATCAGTGATTCCGGTACATATTGACCGCCAAATTTTCCAAATCTTGTCATGCTTTCAACTCCTTAAAAAAGGCTTCAACTTTTGCCTTTGTCTTAAATCCATCTTCTTCCAGGCCTGAATTTACATCCAGAACATCAGGTTTAACAATATCTATCGCTTCTTTTGCATTGGTAACATTAATACCTCCAGCAAGGATAAGCTCAAAGTTGCCATCCGGTTCCACCGAGTCCAAAAGGTGCCAGTCAAAAGTCTTACCAGTTCCACCTTTTAACTTCTCATGATAGGTCTCAAAAAGAATGCCGTCAGCAATGGGACTGAAGAGTTTCACATTGTTAAGACTGGACTCATCCTTGACCTGAAGGGTTTTCCACACCGGCACCGACATCTGGCGGATATAATCCACAGATTCATTACCATGAAGCTGGACAATATCCAGATCACAGTACTCGATGATTTGAAGAACCTTACCAATCTCTTCATTAACGAATACACCAACCTTTTTAATATCATTCCGAAGACCGGCAGCTAGGGCCCTGCAGTCCTCCGGACTTACCTGCCTCTTGGATTTGGCAAATATAAATCCTGCGTATGAAATCGGATATTCATTAATGATTGAGACTTCATCGGCTCGCTTAATGCCACATATTTTTATCTTTGTCATTGACTTCCACCTCATGCTTTTTATAATATTCTATCTTATTTTGTAGGCCTCCTTCAAGGACCGGGAGGTTGCTTGGATATTATCACTTTTCATAAAATTCTCACCAACTAGAATGGCATTCATTTTGGTATAGGACAGAACTTCCACGTCCTTGGGTGCCAAAATACCGCTTTCGCTAACCATGATGCAATCCTCTGGTACGTATTTTGCCAGGTCCAGGCTAACATCAATGGAGGTTTTGAAGGTTTTCAGGTCCCTGTTGTTGACACCAATAATCTTGGCTCCGGCTGCTGCCGCCCTTTCAATTTCCTCCCTGGTATGGGTTTCAACCAAGGCATCCATACCCAGTTCGCCGGCCAGTTCCAAGAATTCTCTAAGCTTAGCGTCGGAAAGGATATTAACGATAAGAAGAATTGCACTGGCTCCTAAGGACTTGGCATTATATATCTGTATAGGGTCGATAATAAAATCCTTGCACAAAGTCGGAATCATTACTTCCCTGCTGACTTCTTCCAAATACCGATCTGATCCAAGAAAATAATCTTCCTCTGTCAGTACAGAAATCGCTTCAACACAGGATTCATATTCTCTGGCTAAATCCAGGGGTACAAAATTCTCTTTAATCAGTCCCTTGGAGGGCGATGCTTTCTTGATTTCACCGATAATGGATAATCCATCACTCCTTAAGGCTTCATAAAAACTGGGACGTTTCTTCAGGGTCTTTATCTTTGCTTTTAGAAGGTCCAGATCCAGATTCCGTTCTTCAAGTCGAATCCTTTTCCGGGACACAATCTCACTTAAGTATATAGGCATCTCTTCACCTCATTTTCAAAAACTGTTGGTCTTATCTACAAACTCCTGTAATTTTTCTGCAGCGTGACCACTGTCAATAATCTTGGCAGCCATTTGAACCCCAAATTCTATAGAAGCTGCTTTGCCACAGGTATAGAAGGCAGCTCCAGCATTTAAGAGGAGGACATCCCTCATGGGGCCTTCCTTGCCTGCAAAAAGTTCTTTTAGAATCTGGGCATTAAGGGCCTTGTCACCACCCTTGATTTGATCCAGGGGTGCAGATTTAAGTCCGAAGTCTTCGGGCTTAATACTATAATAACTTAAAGAACCGTCTTTAAGTTCACAAACTTTTGTCTGGCCTGAAATAGTTATTTCGTCAAGGCCATCGGATCCATGAACTACCATGGCTCTCTTTACCCCAAGCTCCTTTAATGCATTTCCATAGACGGCAAGGAGGCTTTCTTCAAAAACACCAACCAACTGGTAGGTCGCATTAGCCGGATTGGAAAGGGGTCCAAGTATATTAAAAATAGTCCGCATGCCTAATGTCTTTCGAACAGGACCCACATGTCGCATGGCTGAATGAAAGGTAGGAGCAAAAAGAAAACCTATTCCAATCTCATCAACACAGGTCTTAACCTGTTCTGGTTGAAGGCCAATATTAACACCGGACTCCTCCAGAACATCAGCACAGCCACACTTGCTGGACACTGAGCGGTTGCCATGTTTTACAACGGACACACCACCGGCAGCAGCAATGACAGCTACAGCAGTCGATATGTTAAAGGTACCTGACTTATCTCCACCGGTACCACAGGTATCCAAAGTCACAGGGTTATCAATGGTAATAGTAGAGGCTTTTTCCCTCATTACCTTGGCACCTGCGACGATTTCTGTATTGGATTCACCCTTCATCTTAAGCGCTGTCAGAAAACTGGAGGCAATAATGGGATCCACCTGGCCATCCATCAAAGCCATCATGGCGTCGGTCATTTCTTCTTCATTTAAGTCATGTCCTGCAATTATTTTTTCAATGTAAGCTTTCATTGTCCCTTCCTTTCTACTCCTCTATGTCTACTTAATTCTCAAGAAATTCTCAATCAAGGTCATACCCTTTTCAGTCAATATGGATTCCGGATGAAATTGAAGTCCGTATACTGGATATGACTTGTGTTTCATCGCCATGATTTCACCTTCGTACTCACTGAGCACGTCCAGATTCTCAGGCAGAGTCTCTTTTTCCACGATCAAGGAATGATATCTGGCCACTTGTATAGGCCCTTCAATTCCCTTAAAAATCGGATCATCATTAACTTCAATCACACTGGATTTACCGTGGTATAAAGATTTAGCGTGTTTAACCACTCCTCCAAAGGCGTCTCCTATGGACTGATGACCTAAGCAAATACCAAGAATAGGTTTCTTCTTATAAAAGTGCTTGATTACATCGATACAGATACCGGCTTCCTTGGGAGTTTTAGGTCCTGGTGACAAAACAATATGATCAGGGCCTAAGGCTTCAATCTCTTCAATCGTGATCTTGTCGTTTCGAACCACCTTAATATCTTTTTCAAAATGACCAATGAACTGGTAGAGGTTATATGTAAATGAATCATAATTATCTATAAGTAATAACATGGCTTTCTCCTAATCCGTAATGGCAGTAACCAAGGCTTTGGCTTTGTTGATGGTTTCTTCGTATTCTTTTTCAGGATCAGAATCAGCAACGATACCGGCTCCTGCCTGAATGTTGATGATGTCATCCTTGATCACCATGGTCCGAATGGCAATACACATGTCCATATTTCCATTAAAGCCAAAATATCCGATGGCTCCACCATATATGCCCCGTCTTCTGTTTTCCAGTTCATCGATAATTTCCATTGCCCGAATCTTTGGTGCTCCTGAAAGGGTACCTGCAGGAAGGAAACTCATCAGCACATCAAACATGGACAGCCCCTCTCTTCTTTTGCCGGATACAAGAGAAACCAGGTGCATAACATGGGAATACCGGTGAACTTCCATTAACTGGTCTACCTGGACGGAATCGATTTCAGATACCCTACCCATATCATTTCTACCAAGGTCTACCAACATCATATGCTCTGCCCGTTCTTTTTCATCAGCCAAAAGTTCTGCAGCCAGGGCCTGGTTCTCTTCTTCTGAGTGACCAATACGTCTGGTGCCGGCGATGGGGCAGGTCTTAATCACATCGTTCTTCATTTCAACCAACATTTCAGGTGATGATCCAACGATATAATAATCATCCATGTTGAAAAAATACATATAAGGAGATGGGTTAACCTGGCGTAGCTTACGGTAGAGATTAAAGGCATTTAGCCCTTCTTCATAACCAGACAGCCTTTGGGAAAGAACCACCTGGAAAATATCTCCATCAACGATATACTGCTTGGCCTTTACCACAGCATCCATATATTCTTCTTTTGTCATATTGGATTCAAAGTTTACATTCAGCGGCTTGGATGACCGAACAATTTCAAGGGGTCCATAGATGGCCTCTTCCATATCCTTAAAGCGTTTGTCGGCTTCAGCTTGACCTTCCCTGTCATCTGTTGCCAAGACAACCAGATGAATCTGATGGAAATGGTGGTCATAGACCATCAATTCTCTGACAAATAAAAGCTGGGAATCCGGTGTCTTTATCGTATCATCATTGTCATCCGGAAGTATCTCATAATTACGAATCATGTCATAAGACACGGTACCTACTGCTCCACCGATAAAGGGTAAGTCTGTCGTATTAGTCACATCAATACCATGCATGAGTTCTTCAACGATGGCCAATGGATTTCCCTTAAAAGTCTCCTTGGCTTCACCCATATAAGTCACAACTTCGTCCTTATAGGCTTTCACCACCATATAAGGATTAGCAGCCATAAAAGAATAACGGCCCCTTGGAAGTTCCTTACTTTCCAGCAAGAAACCCTGCTGGTCTCCGACATACTTGGAATAAAGGGAAATCGGTGTTTCTGTATCACCTGAAAGTTTACGTTCATAAGTTATTAGTTTCATCTGAATCTCCTTCAATCTCACTTGGAATCCTTGTTACAGTAATTGAATTTGAGTTATAAGTTGGATGTCTTCTTCGCTTAAATCACTTCCTGCTTCGCAGTCAGTCGCATTCGTCGTCGAATGACCATACGAGTATGGTCGCTCTCCTCCTTTATTGCTTTCACTTCCTGCTTCGCAGTCAGTCGCATTCGTCGTCGAATGACCATACGAGTATGGTCGCTCTCCTCCTTTATTGCGAAAAAAGAAAGACGTATTCATCCCCTATTGGGACGAATCGTCTTCGCTATGCCACCCAAAGAGAGAGGTTTGATTTCTTATATCCGGGTAGTTATCCACTAAGATTCTCTCTGCCTAAAATTAGATTAGGACCAAGTATCATCATGACTATCACCGAAAAAAAGAAACAAAAAAAGCATTCCATTGAGACGAAATGCTTACCACTCAAATCCGATTAATACGGAGAATAACACTATTCTCGATATCACGTCTCTATAACGGGAGAACCCGGCTTCGGCTACTCTATTTCACCTTGCATCTCATGGAACCATTCCTAATCATTGTATGTATCGTACCTCACACCAAACGACGACTCGCTGAACACCTAAACAACTAGTACTTTTTCCAGTCCTTGATTGTAACTATTCTTATTGTTGGAAAAAGTATAGCATAGTTCTTTAGTCTTGTAAAGTGTGAAATTTTTATATCCCTTTTGGAAACCTGGGGGTCTAAAGTTGGTGGGTATTGGCGGGAAGGGACTATAAGGCGAAGGGAGATTGGGATAGGGATTTGGCGGGAGGGTTAATCCCAGAACAGGGTGGGTCAGAATTACCAAATTTGGGATTCAGAAATTCTGACCCACCCTGTCCAGGGATTAAAGACCCATCCTAACCCCTATCCCAATCTCCCTTGCTTTTAGGCATTGCCAATACCCACCAACTTTATCGGCTTCCAAGACGGATATAAAAGCTTATCGTCTCTTATAAATTGGCGAGAATACTTATACTCTGCTAAAAGTATATGATATAATTATGAAAAAGAGATAAAGTATTAATAGAGAACTACTATGCAAGACCTATATTCGAGTTATGGACGTGACTTTTATTTACATACTTAATATAATTCCTATGAGGAGGCAGATATGCATAAGGAACTTTTTCAGTGGGGTAATGATTTTAATACGGGGAATTCGACAATTGACTCCCAACACCATCATTTGGTTACTATGATTAACGATCTTCTTCAGCTAAGCATCAGCAATAAGTATATTGAGACGGACGTATTGGAAAAAGCAGGAAAAGATTTGTCTGCCTATGTTGTCGAGCACTTTTCTACTGAAGAGAAACTGATGGAGACTTACCAAGTGGATTCAAGGCACAGAGACCAGCATCTTGAATACCATCATACTTTTGTCGGTGATATCCAGGATCATTTTTCAGATGTCACAAAACTGCAAGATCCAATTGTCCTAAACGAACTGGTGGAGTATCTCATCCGGTGGCTGGCATATCACATCCTTAACACAGACAGAAGCCTGGTTCAGCAGCTTAGCCATATTCAAGAAGCTCATCTGTCTCCCGAAGAAGCCTTCAATAAGGAATATACCATCAACCAAAACACAACAGAGCCTCTACTTAAGGCCTTGAAAGTTCTCTATAATATTGTCGTTAACAAGAATAAGGAGATTGCTGAGAAAAACGTTGAGCTGGAAAAGAAAGTAGCCCTTAGAACTGCTGAGCTCACTGAAGCCAACCAGCGGTTAAACGAAATGGTCTTTCAAGATGTCCTGACTCATTTACCTAATCGAAAGTATATGATGGAAGAGTTGGAAAGACTCAGACACTTGTGGGAGCGATATGAAACCCCATTTTCTATTCTCTTTATGGACCTGGACCATTTCAAGTCTGTTAACGATCATTATGGTCATGACCATGGTGACGAAGTCCTCATATGGGTTGCCGATTTCCTTAAAAGTCATGTCAGAAAAACGGATATCGTCTGCAGGCAGGGTGGTGACGAGTTTGTTATTATTTGTCCCCAGACGGCCTCTGAAGGAGCCATGGCCTTAGGCAAGAACCTCAACGATTATTGCAAAGGTGATAAAATCGAGAAACTGGATTATTGGGAGCCTTCTATCAGTATTGGAATTTCACAGATTTCCCCTGAATTTAAATCCACTGATGACTTATTGAAACAGGCAGATTCCGCCATGTATCGGTCAAAAACTTCCGGTGGAAATTCTACATCATTATAGCCTTTATAACTACATAAATAGATGAATAAAACCGGAGTCAGCTGGTAACAGCAACTCCGGTTCTCTTATGCATAAATATTTAACTAATCAAACCTGTTGAGATCAATTACTATTGAGTGAATTACATCTTGTATCGATAAGCAAGTCTACCCTTTGCATCACCTGGTACATCTAAATGCAGTCCACCTAAATGGGCTTCCTCTTTTGCTGACGTAATGAAAAGAGTCTCCAAGTCCCTACCGCCAAAAGTACAGCAGGAGGTATGACAATCAGGCGTTTCATAGTCCCTAATCTTGTCACCTGTTTCCGGATCATAAACACATATCTTGGAGCCGCCCCACATGGCAACCCAGAGATTACCCTCTTCATCCATGGTCATGCCATCCGGATGTCCATCCTCACTGTCTACTGTCACCGCTGTTCTCTTGTTCTTAAGCAATCCGTCTTCATCATAATCATAGGCAAAAACCTGTCTGGTTGGCGTGTCGATATGGTAGAAAACACCTCTTTCTTCATTCCAAGCCATACCGTTAGGAATCGTGAAGCCTTCATACTCCGCTATGACCTTGTTCTTTTGAATGCAATACAGTTTCCCGCCTCCGACTGCCTCATCATGGTCCTGGTCAATAAACATGGTTCCTACCCAAAGATTGCCAAAGGGATCACACTTACCGTCATTGAAACGGAGTCTTTTATCAAAATGGATGATGGCTAGGTCTTCTGTATCTCCGGTCTTTGGGTCCAGCAAAACCAAACGGTCATGAAGGGCAGCCAGAAGATTTCCTTCAGGTGTCAGTACAATTGTTCCAATATAGTCTCCCATGTCAAAAAATCTGATTTCTCCACCTGGGTAATCCTGGGCATATATTCTGAATCCTTCGATATCCACCATATAGATGACCTGATTCTTCTCATCCCAAAGACAGCCTTCACCAAGTTCCAATCCTTCAATCAAACGCTTCATACATACCTCCTCTTAAGATCCTGTAGAACAATAATACCGCGTACCAATCCGAAAGGCAAATAATCCGACCACCAGAAAGACAATACCTAAAAGTGGCATAAGAAATCCACTGGCCAGGTATTCCTGTCTGATAATAGCCCGCATGGGAAAGTAAGAAACGCTTCCCAAAGGAATTACATAAATAAATATTTTCTTAAACCAGTCCCTGTATATATCTATAGGATACTGGGCTGTCTGAACCCCACCATAGGTAAAGACATTCATAATCTCCAGACTTTCCACTGACCAAAAGGAAAGGGTTGCCTGGATAATCATAAGACCTAAGAAGAAGCTGACAGCACAGATAAAGCTATAAACCAAAAGGGCCAGATCCAGCAGACTCAAACTGCGGCCAAGACCGTAGAGTCCCCATCCCAGAACAAAAAGTCCCTGGGCAAAACGTCCAATCCGCATCATCTGAAACTCGCTGGACATTATCTGAAGGCTAAGGGCTCTTGGCCTAAGGAGAAAGCGGTCAAAGGTTCCTTTTTTTACATGACGGTCAAAAATATCATAGCCACGGCCGATACATTCCGTCACTGCAAAAGTTGCATTAATAAAGCCATAAAAGACAGCCACTTCATAGAGATTCCAGCCTCGAATCTGGTCAAATCTAAGAAACAGTGCATACATGCCCATAAATTCAATAAAAGTAATCAGGAAATGCCCTACCGTCATATAGATAAAGGACATTTTATATTCCATTTGGCCACGAATTTTGATACCGACGATTTTCCAATATAATCTTAATGATTCCATATCAACCTCCCTGAACAATAATCCGACGACTGGCTTTTACCATCATCCATTGACCGAATCCTACAAAGACAAGGGTCCAAAGAAACTGGTTCATAAGAAGGGGTAAAAGATCCGACAATCCATAGATACCAAGATAAAAGCGATAGGGCCTGTCTACCAAACCGCTAAAGGGCAGAAACCTTAGAATTGGCTGGGACCAGTCCGGAAAAAAAGCAAGGGGAATAACCATTCCTGAAAAGATGGTAACCACTGCAGGCATCATCCGCTCAATACCATCACCAATGGTAAACAAGATAGAAATGGTAATAATATTGGAAATGGCAGCCCCAAGAAATAGCCCTGTCATAAGGGTCAGGATAAAGAGTCCAAGACCAAGACCACTGGAAGGCCCTGACATCCTCAGCTCCTCAGGCATAACCACCATGGCCAGTATGATCAGAGGCAAGCTTCTTAGGAAGGTTCCCGCAAGCCGCTGACCCTGAATCCTAAACAGCCAAAAGCCGTATAAGGAAACCGGTCTAACCAGCTCATAGACAAAGTCACCATTTCGAATCATTGCGATGACTTCCCTGTCACCTACCCAAGGCAGGAGAAAAAGAAAAGCCTGACCAAGCCATATATAAGTCACCGTCTGTTCCAGGGTCATAGGCAGGTTACTACCCATACCTGAATCGAAAAAAGCATAGTAAATCATAACCATAACCAGTCCGAAAAAGAGCTGGGTACCAAGCCCCGCTATGGCCACCATTCGGTAGGTGAGTATGAGTTTAAAGCGCATCTTAAAAATGCCGATAAATCCTTTCATCCTCCACCTCCTATATGTCCAAAACCCGGTAGAGTTTGGCAATAATTTCCTCGATGGATACAGGATGGACCAGGACATCTTCCACTTCATAGCTTGATGCGCACCACTTAATAAGCTCACTGGTCTTCACCACTGTGGGATCAAAATAAAAGGTAGCCGTCTTACCCTCAAAGCTAACCAATCTGGCATCCGGCAGGTCAGGAACCTGACCCTGATCAATCTGACCCTGGGCAAAATCAACAATGAGTTTTCGCTCTGTGGTCACCATTTTTCTAAGGCCTTCCATATGGCCGTCATAAAGAATTTGTCCCTTACCGATGACGATAATACGGTTGCACAAGGCTTCAATATCATCCATATCGTGGGTAGTCAAAATAACCGTTGTTCCGAATTCCTTATTGATGGACTTGATAAAGTCCCGAACTGCTAACTTACTAACCGCATCAAGTCCGATTGTAGGCTCATCAAGAAAAAGAACCGGTGGATTGTGAAGAAGAGATGCCGCAAGCTCACACCGCATCCGCTGGCCCAAACTAAGCTGTCTTACAGGCGTGTTTATGAAGCCGCCTAAGTCCAGCTTGTCAATTAATCTGTTTTTCATTTGTTGGTAATCATCATCTGAGATTTTGTAGATATCTTTTAGTAATTCAAAAGAGTCAATAACAGGAACGTCCCACCACAGTTGAGACCGTTGTCCAAACACCACTCCGATGTTCTTCACATGTTTTTTCCTGTCCTTGTAGGGAATCAGCCCATCAACTTCACAATGGCCTTCTGACGGTGTCAGTATACCACTCATGATCTTGACTGTTGTCGATTTACCGGCACCGTTGGGTCCGATATAACCAACCAGCTCACCTGATGCTATCTCAAAAGACACATCAGAAAGGGCATGAACTTCTTCATATTCCCGTTTAAAGAAATGTTTGACAGCGGCTCCCATGCCGCTTCCTCTTTTCGAAACCTTAAAAGACTTACCAAGATGACTCACACGTATTTTTCCCATAAAATACCTCCGTCGTTTGCATGGCGCAGGAAGACTTAGCTTCCCCGGTATTGGATTTCTCCAACCATTATCTTATTGTTTCGCTAATATCTGCCGATGATTTTGCACCGGACAGGGACCTATCATAGCACTAAAAAAGTAGCCTGTCAAACTATCTGCTTTTGTTATGTTTCATGGCATACATAAGCTCATCTGTTTTGCGGATAGTTTCCTGGAAATCACCTTCAACGACTTCAATACCATAAGATATTTCAACAAATTCATAGTGGTCCATAAGGAAGCCATTAATTTTTTTCATATAGTTTTTGGCTTGGCCAACTTCCATAGATGGCATGTGAATGAGGAACTCATCTCCACCGTAACGAATGACGGATGCATCAGAAAGAAGAAGTCCATTCATATAGTCCACTAATTCACATAGGAGTTCATCTCCTTTTTGGTGGCCGAAAGAGTCATTATACTGCTTAAAACGGTCAACATCCAAAAAGCAGATAATATCACCCGGCTCCGTCCTAAGACTCATAAGATATTCCCTATTAAAAGCTCCAGTCAACCTGTCGCGGATGGCCTTATAGCCAAGGCGTTCTCTTTCTTCCTGAAGGGCACCGATATCAATAACCATGGTATAGGCCAGCCCCGTCAAAAGAGCCATCATGCCATAATTAATCAGGACAATCGTATTTATATGAAAAGCAAAAACAATCACTGCATGAATGCTGCAAAAGGCAAAAAAGGAAACACTAAAAGACATATGGGTTTTGGGCTTTTTCACCATAACCGCCGTCAAGACTATTAAGGATAAGACGATAGTCGCATTGTAAAAATTTGTGATACGATGCAGCTGATTAAAGTCACCAGCAAAGAGTATAGGCAAAAGAGACAGTGTATAGATGATATATAGATAAACCTTTGTTTGCAAACGGTACAAGATTCTGACCAAGCCCTCAACCCAAAAAATAATGGCAAGCATCAAACATATAATCAGTATTTTTCTTATCCATAAATAGGCTGAAATGTTTAGAGATGATTCACGAAATGTATATTCAAAGATATAGAGCCCAAAAAATAGGCTGGCAAAGCCTGCATTCAGATAATAGGATAGAAGGCCTCTTCTCTTGGCACCAACCATGAGGAGGAAAACACCCAACATAAAGGAAGCACCGATAAGCATAAAGCTGGTACCGTTACCGTAGAGATTCTGGATTTCCTTAACCATACCCAGGTCACTTCTTCGTCCAATTGCCGGTTCCATAATAAAACCGATATCATGGAGGCCATGTACCCGGATAAGCAGAACATTTTTTTCATGGAGAAGGCCATCTGGTATATCGATTAAGAAGGCATAATTCCAAATATTGGCTGTAGCTTCTTTCATATCACCTGCCTGATAAATCATCTGGCCATTGAGGTTGACTTCAAAGGCGTAACCATTAAGGCGGCGGATATGAATAACATCATAATCCATGGCATCCGGTTCAAAAGTCGTGCTAAACTCATAGATCCCCGGTTGTTCAAGCACCCTGGTAAAGGGCAGTTCTACGGTTTCAAAGGTGCTTGGATCTGCAACCACCTGGTCCGATTCAGCTTTTAGCTTCCATTCTTTAAGGATCTGGCCCCGATCGGCAAACAGAAAATTGGTAATAACAATCAAAAAAAGAAACAAAACCAAAGCCATGCTTATTTTTTTTAGGCTTTTCATATATTTTCTCCTATGACAAATTTATTGAACAAGTGTCACTCTTATATCGAATAACATAAAAAAATATAATAGCTGGAATCTCCTCATAAATATATTTTAGCATATCATCTATAAAAACATAATAGTTATCCTGTAAGAAGGTCTACCCCTATCAATTACATCAAAATTGGATAATAAAAAGCACCTTTCACGAACACTATATCAAGTGAGAATATCATGAAAGGCACTTTTCTTTAGTTAATATTTTGTATTTTTTTACACTTTATTCAATGTATTTGTAAAATATACCATTGAGTATAGTTAAGCTTACAACATTCTAAAATCAATATTTTCAGGAGGATTAAACCTTGCTCTTACCTTGTCAAGGTCAGTCTCACCAAGGTCATAGGCTTTCTTTTTAAACCACAGCTCGCATAATTGATTATTGCCTTCCCTTATCCTGGCAGGTTCAAGGTTAAATAGACCCTCAAGATAGGACCACTTCTTCAGGTGATAGGCAGCTTCACCAATACTGACCTGAATTTCTTCTGTCTCTTCAATCCCCTTTTCTTGAAGGGATTCATAAAGAGACCAGATCTTTTCATATGACCTGCGGTCAGTCAGAAGCTCAATCCATTCAACCATAAAATCTTCTTTCATATAGGGAGTTTGACAGGAATCAATCAAGGCAAAAGCCTCTTCATAATACTTCAACGCCTGATCACTATAACCCTTTTTGTCATAGAGGGCACCTATTGTTCTAACATAAACTAAGGATGATTCAGGCCTTCTCATATTCACCAGCAAGTCTATAGCTTCATCGATTCGGAAGTTCTCGCTTAATATTAGGGCTTTTTCAAGTACCAGTCTATCAAGACTTGCTTCACCTTGATTTGAAGATATATTCTTCAATTGGTCCAGGGCCTTATCCAGGTATGGCAGCCAATAAGGATCAACCATATAGGTCATTTCCTGATTGGGATTAATAGAAGCCTGTCCTCTTAAAAGACCCAGCCAAAACTCCTGGTCATGAGTTAATGAATCCTGGGGAAAAGACATACTTGCCAGTTCCCGGATTATAGATCCCTCTTCATCAGGTACTGAACTGCAACCTAAACGTTCCTTTTCAAGGGCTCCCCATCCGGTTCCATATGACAAGAGCTCCCTTGGTTCAAGTTTGGACATCCGGCTGTATGCTTTCTCATAAGCCTCTAATTGGTCATGATTATGTCTGGAAAAAATCTCTTCTTTTACATATGCCTTAGCCTGATTATAATCGTCGTCGTAGAGTCTTTCCAGGTCTCCTTCTTCAATCATGCCAAACATCTGCATAAACTCAAGGCTGGACTGGCCCTCCATTAATTCACTGTGTAGCTGGCTGGGGAAGATTCCTGCCTGAATTTCCACATACCGGTCATCATGACCATGTGACAGGTACTCTTGCCACCTGTCTCCTCCGGCATGGGTTCCCCAACAAAACATCTTCCTATATCTTAGGAGATTGGAGGAACACTCATAAAAAAGACTGCCGTCCTCATAAGCCACTGCCTCATAAGGATGTTGGAGGCTTTCCGGATTTTGGTAGAAGTACTCGTTGGACCGTTGAAACTGTCTTGGATAAGACACATCTCCTTCAATACCCTCCAGGTAGGGAAGCTGACCATAACCCATAACATTGGTCATAAGTCCTTTATCATTAAGATAGGGTTTGACATAGATAACTTCATTGGCTTCTGAGAAGACTCTTGCCCTGTGCAGCTCACTTACAGCCGTATTGGACCAATAATAGAGTGGCGTCTTTTCCGGATAGATATTAATGATCTTGGTATAAGCTACCAAAGTTTCCTGGTTAGTTAAATGAAAGTCAATCTGATAGAAGAGCTTCTTAACCCTTTCATACTCATACATTCTTAGAAACTCATGGCCACTGTCATCCACACATGAGGCAAAAAACACAGGTGCACAGGATAGATAGGTATGTCCAAAATGGGCCATGTTCCATTCAATCCCTCCGGAAAACCAGGCATTTCGAAGGCCAAGATTGGCCGGCTGAAAGACAGGATTTACACTGAGGAGTTCTCGCTCATAGCCTTTGTGGTAGAGGGAATAAAGTCGGCCTCCATACTCAGGAAGAAAAACGGCTTTTAGGGATTCATTTTCCAGGATTACCGTTTTCAGGGTACACAAGTCCTTTGAACGCTCATAGTGACTTTGCATCTTATAGGGAAGAACACGAAAGCCGGCATATTTACCGAAGGCAGCCTGTTTGTCCTTTGGCATGGATCCATCGACTTCGGTTACCCGGTCTTGGGATTGGTCTCTTAAAACCGGCAAGGGATTTTCTCGAATCCTGGTATAGCCAGGTAATTGCATATGGCCTACAGATATCATATTATTCCTCCAGGACCCTTATATTACAGGGTTGCCTGTCTCCCTTCTCTGGATTTCTTATTGTCCACAAAACGCCAGGCATCCTGACACATTTTGTTCAAGTCATATTTTGCCTTAAAGCCCAGTAGGCTTTCAGCTTTTTCAGTTCCACCATAACAGGTCCCAATATCACCGGGACGTCTGTCGACAATCTTGTATGGAACCTCCTTTTTACTGGCATCTTCAAAGGCTTTTACCACTTGCAGTACACTGTATCCATTTCCTGTTCCCAGGTTAACAGCTTCAACACCTGAGTGGTTGTCCAGATATTCGTAGGCTTTTAGATGACCGATTGCCAAATCTTCCACATGAATATAGTCTCTTACACCGGTTCCGTCAGGAGTATCATAGTCATTTCCAAACACTGATAAAACATCCAGTTCACCGGTAGCAACCTTGGCTACATAGGGAAGGAGGTTGTTAGGAATATCGTTGGGGTCTTCACCAATCAGGCCACTTTCATGGGCTCCGATTGGGTTGAAATAACGAAGTAAAACTCCTGAGAATTCAGGATCGCTTTGTCCGTAATCCCGGATGATATCTTCAATCATTAATTTGGTGGCTCCGTAGGGATTGGTTGTTGATAGAGGATGGGTTTCCACAAAGGGAACGTCCTTGTTCAAGCCATAAACCGTTGCCGAAGATGAAAAAACGATTTTTTTGCAGTCGTAGGCTTTCATGACTTTTAGTAACTGGACACTACCTACTACATTATGATCATAATAATCCAGGGGCTTGGCTACAGATTCTCCAACAGCCTTAAGTCCGGCAAAATGAATAACACAGTCGAAGTTGAATTGACTGAAAAGGTGTCTTAGAAGAAGACCATCCCGGATGTCTCCCTCTACAAATTCCGGTCGACGGCCTGATATGGTCTGTATTTTATCCAAGACTTCTCTTTTTGAATTGGAAAGATTATCCAGGATAACCACTTCCCGGCCTGCTTCCAATAGTTTGACGACAGTATGGCTTCCGATATAACCCATACCGCCGGTTACTAATATTGACATAAACACCTAACCTTTCAGTCCACCACCGGTTACGCCGGCAATAATCTTTTCTGACAGGAATATATACAAGAGGAAGGTTGGAAGGAACACAATAACAACGGCAGCGAACATACCTGCCCAGTCACCGATGTAGCGCATAGACTGGATCATGGAATAGAGACCAACAGCCACTGGCCTGAGCTCTGACTGGTTGGCAAAAATCAAGGCCATAAAATATTCATTCCAAATCGTAATAAAGTTAAAAATTGTTACTGTAATAATTCCCGGTTGAACCAAAGGAAGGATAATCACCCAGAAGGTTTTCATAGGAGTACATCCATCAATGGCTGCTGCTTCTTCAAAGGTAAAAGGTATGGTCTTGAAGAAGGTAATCAGGAAGAAAATAGTAAAAGGAACATTTATGCAGATATATAGAATAATTAACAAGAGTCTTGAGTTTGTTAATTGGATCTTCGTCACTAATGAAAACAAGGGAAGTATAATCATAATTTGAGGAATTCCAAGTGCTGAAACAAACATAGCCTGTAATAATTTGTTGAACTTAAACTTGAATCTGGCCAATACATAAGCCGCAGGAGCACCCACAAGAATAACACCGACACAGGAAAAGAAAGTATAGATCAGGGAATTCTTAAAGTAAGTTGCCACGTTATGGGTAAAAAGAGCCTTAATGTAGTTGGAAGGATGAAAACCCTGTTTTAAGACCTCACCACTGAATATTCCAGGTGTAGTTGAAAAGGATGCAACCACAATCCATCCGATGATAAAAAAGGTAAAAAGGACCCATAGGTTCAAGATGGCATAACTTGGCAGATTTTTTGTATTTTTTACTAAACTGTTTCTATTCTTCATCACTGCCTCCTAATATTCAATATTGTCATCTTTAAAAAGTTTGGTGGTTATCACAAACATAACTACAACAATCAGGGTAAGAACCACACCAACTGCGGCACCAACACCAACGTTCCGGTCTGTAACAACCATATTGTTACCGAAGACCATCTGATACATATAAACCATGGGGGTTACTGTTCCAGGCTCCGGATTTAGTGGGGAAAAGACCTGAGACCAGATAAAGAAGGCTACTGTAGTAATGGTCCACAATACTATATTGGTTCGTACAACGTCTTTTAAGAGTGGCAGGGTAATATGATAGAACTGCTCATATTTCTTGGCTCCTGCAAGGGTTGCAGCCTCATAGAAGTCTTCTGGAATACGCTCAATGGCTGCCATAAAGATCAGCATATAATAACCGACCATGCCAAAACAGTAGGCAATCAGCATTGAAACAAAAATATTGTCCGGCGCTGTCCACTGAATGGCAGCTGCCTTTTCCATACCCAAAAATTCGAAGACTGTCTTAAGAAGACCATATCTGGAACTAAATACATACTGCATCCACATCGTACCCATGGCAACAGCTGACACAACATTAGGCAGGTAGATGATTGCACGAAAGGCTGATTTACCCTTAACTCCTGAGGTCAGCATGACAGCAAAGAGTATGGCCAAAAAGAAAGTGATAAAACCACCCCATAACCAGATATTAATCATGTTTTTCATGGATTGCACAAAAAGAGTTGAGTCTTTTAGAAACAGGTAGTTATCCAAACCTACAAAAGTCCATTTACCGGCAGCGTCTGTTATATTCTCAACGTCAAAGAGGGACATAATAGATGTCCGAATTGTCGGATAGAGAAAAACCACCAGATAGGACAATACTGCAGGTGTAAGGAAAGCCACCATCATTGTCTTATTCTTCTTCATTTCAGTCTCCTTTTTAAAACAGTATGGGAAGGCCAGCTCCCCATACTGTCTCAACCAATCTTACTTTTTCATTTCTGCTATAAACTCATCTGCTGTCATTGAACCTGAAAGAAGTTTTGTAAAGGCTTCAGCAATAACAGGTAACTTGTCTGTATCTGCCTGAATACCACCGGCCCAAGGATAAACTTTATCAAGGTTGTTAAAGACGACTTTAGCTTCTTCTAATTGTGTTGGCCATGTAGCGTCTCCGCTGACTGGTACACCAAAAGATGCTTTTGCAATATCATTGTCAACACTTCCTGTTGTCAAATGAACAAGGAGTTCAAATGCCACGTCAGGATACTTGGAGTTTTTATTGATTTGGAATGCCTGTGAGCCGTAGTTGGCTGCATTGGTTCCGTCTACACCACCGTCAATAGCAGGGTAAGCAAAGGTTCCCCACTGAAAATCAGGTCCTGTTGAACCCATAATTTCATTAACCAGCCAAGTTCCGTTTAAGTACATGGATACTGTACCGGCAGCAACATCCTGTTGACCTGCTGGCCATTTGTTTGATGCAACGGTTTCACTAACATATCCATTGGAAGCAAGGGTTTCGAAATCTTTGGCTGCCTGAAGAACTGCCGGATCATCCCATAGAGTATTGGTCTTGTCTTTAACAAGTTCCTCTACCCATGCAGAACCTTTTAGTCTGGCAAGGTGGGTTCCGATTAAGGTATCAATATAAGCATCATCTGTTGTCATTGGTACAAAACCGGCTGCTTTTAATTTGTCGCATGCATCAAGGAATTCATCCCAGGTTTGAGGTGTTCCTTGGATACCGGCTTGTTCAAAATGTGCTTTGTTATACATAAATGCAAATACAAAAGGTTGGTAAGGTAGAGCTTTTAGTGTTGAATCCTCTGAGAATCCACGTCCAAGATCAAGTAGGTTGGACATAACCACATCTTGATATGGTTTTCCACCAGTCGCATCGTAGGATGCTGCTACATAATCATCAAGACTTAAAGCGTAATCACCCCAGTTTTTAGTTACACGTTCAAGGTCTTCATCCCAAATATCAATCACCTGTCCGTTATCAAGAGCCGGTTGTAGTGTCTTTCTGATTTCACGGCCATTCCAGTTGACAGTTACTTTTACGTCAGGATGCATGTCCATAAAGGAGTCAATACCTTTTTGGAGTTCAACAGCCTGTGGTTCAGTTGAGTTCCACATAGACCAGTAAACCAATTCTCCTTTAAGAGAATCACCACTGTCACTGCCTGTTGAACTTGAATCTGTGCTTGTGTCTTTTCCTCCGTCTGCATCTTCGCTACCACATGCAGTCAGGACCATAGACAAGACCAATACTAATACTAGAACATTTTTAAATTTTTTCATGTTTCCCTCCTAATATTTCATTAATATTATAACTCGCCTAGTCGTTACCAGGCAAATTAAGAACAATAGATGCTGACAATTTCTGCCATAACTTCCTTCTGCTTCTCCATTTCTGACACGAACTTGAATTGATTTCTAGCCCGAATCAGATTATGACCTTCCTTATGAATCTTAAAATATTGATCACCTTCCAGATAGTCCGTCAAAAATCTAACGCCACATTCCAAGGTCATGATAATAGCTGCCAGGGGTAGCCACTCGACTTCCTGAGGTTTTAAATCCCGTCCCATTGCCTCAAGAAAACCTTTGGTATAGGCTTCATATTTCTTAAAGTCCACTTTCAAGTCATCTAAATTTTCGCCATCCTCTGCAATTGTTGAACCACAGGAACGAATGGCATCTCCATAATCATACAGGGCACTTCCCGGCATAACAGTATCCAGGTCAATGACACATCGGCCTCTTCCTGTCTCGTCATCTAGAAGTACATTGTTGATTTTGGTATCATTATGTGTTACCCGCATAGGAATCTTGCCTGATTCCAAACCGCGAATAAGGGTTCCGGCCATTTCTTCTCTGGACAAGGCAAAAAGAATTTCGTCTTGACACTGGGAAGCTCTGCCTTTGGCATCTTCACTGATGGCTTTCTTAAGTCTTTCATAACGTTTTACCGTATGGTGAAAACCTTCAATGGTCTCAACCAGACTTTCGACCGGATACTCGCTCAGCATACACTGAAACTGGCCGAAAGCCTTGCCTGCCTCGTAAAGCATACCTGGACTTTCTGCAAAAGTATGTCCTGTTGCCTGCTCTACAAAAACATAGGCTCTCCAGAAATTGCCTTCTTCATCGTTATAGTATGATTGACCCTCTTTCGTATGAATGAGTGTCAGAATTTCGTAACCATCCATCTGCTCTTCTTCTGTAATACGATCCGACAGATAGGAGGTTACGTTTTCAATATTTTCCATTAAGCCACTGGTATTGGTGAACACCAAGTGGTTTACCCTTTGTAAAATATAATGGGTTGGTTCCTTGTAATCGTCTACGTAGGTCACCTTGTAAGTATCGTTGATATGGCCATCGCCATAAGCTTTAACACCCTCCAATTGGCCTACAAAATTAAACTGACTACATATCCTATAAAGTTTTTCTTCTTTTGTCATCTTAACCCTCCCACAATTTCTCAGGGTATTTACCTGCTTTTATCATTGATCCTATTGCATCAACAACAATTTCTTTGTCTTGGCTGTATGTCACGCCATACCATTTTTCTTCAGTCGTCAGGACATTGACCTGACACCTCTTGTCCTGTATCATTCGGTCCACTACATAGGGTAAAAAAAACTCGCATTTTAATGGATTGCTTTTAAGGTTTTCTATGAGAAAGCCTTCCAGGGTATCCTCAATTTCTTTGACAAAGGATTGCCCAAATCCCCACATATTCATTGAAACTATTGTTTCTTCAGGAAGTTTTGTAAACACTTCTTCTTCCAAGTATGCAATATGATTGTCATGCTTTTCTATATGAACCCGTTCAACAACCTCTACCAAGTTTGACTGGTCATCTACCCTGCAAACACCACGGGACACATAACCATGCTCTGTTACAGTATTTTTGAGATAATAACCTACCATAGTATAATCGTATTCACCTAAAGAGCTTTGACTTAAGTAGTCATAGATTTGGGCAAATGCTTCTTTTCCATAGTAATCATCTGCATTAATTACTGCAAAAGGTGCATCGATTAAATGCCTGGCTGCATATACTGCATGAGCCGTTCCCAGGGGTTTAACCCTGTCATTTGGAATATGTATAGTGTCTGGGATATCTGTCAATTCTTGGAATGCGTATTCTACCTCAATATGCCTGCCAAGCCTATCTCCGATAATCTCCTTAAAATCCTTCTCAATCCTTCGATTGATAATAAAGATAACTTTTTCGAAGCCGGCCCTAGAAGCATCATATACTGAATAGTCAATGATCAACTCACCATGTTTACCAACAGGATCCGTTTGTTTTAGCCCACCATAACGGCTTCCAATTCCTGCAGCCATTACGACTAATATAGGTTTTTTCATTTGATCCTCCAGATGAAATTTGAATTTTGACTCCGTCGACTGAAGCTAAGACTATCATACTCCCATAAAGGTCATAAGTATTTGCAAAATCTACTAGAGAGTTTGCACAATCTCACTTTGTAGGTCTCGTCAATATAGCCAATCAAATCTATTTCTGTTATACTTTATATACAAAAAACGGAAAGGGAGGCTGATTATGAACCATGTTGTCGACGGCTATCAACTGACATTAATAAAAAACGAAATAAGCGTCAAACACCTGATTAGCGTCCATTATTTTGAATACTCCAAGAATTATATCTTCGAAGGCGAGAGCCATGATTTCTGGGAACTCCTTTATGTTGACAAAGGCGAGATTAACGTTATGGCTGATGACAAGAAATACGTCCTGGCCAAGGGTGAGATCATCTTTCACAAACCTAACCAGTGGCATAATGTTATTGCCAACGGCAAGGTAGCTCCCAACTTAATCGTCATCGCTTTTGACTGCAAGTCCAAGGCCATGGAATTCTTTGAAGACAAGGTTCTGACTATAGATGACCGCATCAAGGCTCATTTTGCGACCATTATCTCAGAAGCCAAAAACGCCTACAGCGTAGATCTTAGCGACCCATCCTGTAAGGCATTAAAAAAACGCAAGCATATAACCTTCGCGTCTGAACAGATTCTTCGTATTCATTTGGAACTTCTTTTAATCGAGATGATTCGTGATAAGGAGATTTATTCGACTGTTGCTAAAACCAACTCCTCCATTCGTGAGTATGCCCAGGAAGAAAAGTTATCCATCATTATTGAGTTTCTCAAGGAAAACGTCCACAAGCGTCTTACCCTTGAGGACATCTGTCACGAAACCCTTCTGTCCAAATCCTCCCTCATTAAAATTTTCAAAGAGGGTATGGGGATTTCTGTCATGGAATACTTTAAGAAACTAAAAATAGATGAAGCCAAGCTCCTTATTCGAGAAGGAAACTATAACTTCACCCAGATTTCCAGTATACTTGGTTATAATTCAATTCATTACTTTTCGAGAACCTTTAAAACCGTAACCGGAATGACGCTGACTGACTACGCCTCATCTGTTAAGGTTTATCTAGACGGCAAGTGATTCAATGAAGAATCACTTGCCTATAAACATCTACTGCCAATAAGGCTGGTCATCCATCAAGTAGGTATCCAGACTTAATACATCTCCATATATTCCCCATGAGCCTCAATCAGCTCATCACACATCTTAACAATATCATCAAGGGACAACTCTGCAGCTGTATGGGGATCCAACATAGCTGCCTGGTATATTTTCTGTCTGTCCTTAGTTACTGCTGCTTCAATGGTGAGTAATTGAGGATTGATATTGGTCCTGTTCATAGAGGCCAACTGGGTCGGCAATTTCCCAACATGACAGGGATGGATACCGGATCCGTTAACGAGACATGGCACTTCTACACAGGCTTCTGATGGAAGCTCATCAATCAATCCCCTGTTAAGGACATTGCCTCCGATTTGGATGGCTTGGTCTTTGACCATGGCTTCCATGATTCTAGAGGCGTACTCGTGACTTCTTGAATGTTCAACCTTACCACCTGCCAGCAGGTCATCTCTTTGTTTTTCCCAGTTGCCAATCTGTTCCACACACCGTCTTGGATATTCATCCAAAGGTATATTGAATTTCTCAATCAGTTCAGGATAATTGGATTTAATATAATAAGGATTGTATTCCGCATTATGTTCGCTGGATTCTGTACAGTAGTAACCAAATTTTTCAATATAATCGTAGCGGACCATATCGCCATGTTTTTCACTTCTATTCTTCTCAGCCGCTCTTTTTCTAATCTCTGGATAAAGGTCATTGCCTTCTTTATCCTGGATGGATAAAAGCCATCCCATGTGGTTGATGCCTGCAATCACTTCTTTTCTGCCTTCAAGTTTGTCTTCCATATCAAGAGCCTTTAATAAATCTTCAGAGCAGACCTGTACACTGTGACAAAGACCGATAGTCTTAACCTTGGTAAAACGCTGCATATAGCCAGTCAAGATGGACATAGGATTGGTGTAGTTAAGAAGCCAGGCATCGGGACAAACCTCTTCTATATCATCAGCAAAGGCTTTCATAACAGGAATGGTTCTAAGGCCGCGCATAATACCACCGATACCAAGTGTATCACCAATGGTTTGCTTAAGACCATATTTCTTGGGAATCTCAAAATCCACTACCGTACTTGGCTCATAGCCACCCACCTGGATAGCATTAACAACAAAGGTTGCACCTCTAAGGGCCTCTTTCCTCTCATCCACACCGCAAAAAGTCTTGATAGTGGCTCTGGATGCGTTCAAAGTCTTATTGATTGACTCAAGAACGGTAAAAGATTCATTGAGGCGGGTTTCATCAATGTCGTAGAGACAGATTTCACTGTCCCAAAGGGCCTCGCTGCACATAACATCCCCTAATACATTTTTTGCGAATACCGTGCTACCAGCACCTAAAAAAGTAATTTTCATCATATCTTCTCCTTAAATAAATGTTGATATTATTGTACCAAAGCCTTATCTGGTGTAATATGAACTATGATGTTATTTTTTGCTATTATGTTGTTTAGATTCAACTTGTTTATATCATGTTTAAATATAGAAAGGCGATTCCATGTACGACCACCAGGAAGATCAAATTCTTTTTCACCAAAAAATATCCTTAGGCTTAAATCTGATGTTCTGTGGTTATGAGAAATGTGACCATAACCATAGTTTCGGACCGGCTATCAGGCCCCATTACCTCTTCCATTATATCCTTGACGGCAAGGGAGCATTAGAGGTGAATGGTCAAACCTATCCTTTAGAGGCCGGCCAGGGCTTTATGATACACCCAGGTGAAACGACGACTTATACAGCTGATGCCACTGATCCCTGGCACTATATCTGGTTGGCTTTTGAGGGTCCTGATGCAGACACATTGCTGGCAAATTGCGGTCTTGAAGCCGGTAACTATTCCTATTCCGCTGGTAACCACGACCTCATTGCCGGTCTTTTTGGAGACCTCCTTTTAAGCGCAAAAAAAGAACCATCCAAAGACCTTTTGCACCTGTCAAAAGCCTATGCCCTTTTTGACGCCATGAGCACGGACCAGTCTAACCCTCAAAGTCAGGCTCCAGCTTCCCTGCAGAAGGCTGTCTTACTGGTCAAAAGCAATTATGCCTACGACCTTAAGGTCGCAGACATTGCAAGAGCAGTCGGTTTGGATCGTTCTTATTTATATCGCTTATTTGTTGAAGGAACCGGTATGTCTATTCAGGACTATCTCATCTCTTACCGACTCAAAGTCGCCAAACAGATGATGTTAGACGGTTCAACCTCTATGACAGAGATTGCCTATTCCTGTGGTTTCAAATCTTCCTCTTCCTTCAGCCGTCACTTTAAAAATCATTTTGGAATCAGTCCAAAACGCTATCAAAGAGAATACTGTATGTAAAAGGCTTTATCTAAAGAGATCAAGCAACCTGTCTATAAAGCTTTTATCTTCTTCAACAACCACAAGCTCTTCTACTTCCTCTTCCAGACTAATACCACCTGTTCTGAAGAAAAATTGGACAGATTCAATATTGTCATTTTTATCCGATACAAAGGAAACAAGTGGTGCATCATCACCCATAAAATCAGCCAGCATGGAGTCAATCTCTTCCTGCATTTGACCTTCCATTTCAGAGGTTCCCTCTTTAAATGCAGAAGTACCTTCCTTATATTCAACCATGCCGTCCCGAATAGCTTTCAGGCCTTCTTCTATTTCAAGAGAACCTCCATAGATATCATCCATAGAACCTGCCAAAAGGGCTGCATTCCAAATATAGGATTTCATGCCGTCTGATACTTGGGATAGACCAGGTGCCATCATCTGGACTCCGTCAACGTAAGCAGTCATGCCCTCAGTCAGACCAAAAGTCTGTTGCAATTGGATAAGCATAGGAGCCAGGGCTTCATTGGCACCTAGTATTGCCTGGTAATTGTCTTTTGTCAGGCTTGGAATTTCCATGCCCATAGCTGTCAGTTGGCTCTCCACTTGACTAAGGGCCCCTTGTTCAAAAGCTGCAACACCCTGTTTAAGGCCCTCACCCTGCTGACTCATCAGACTTAATCCACCAGATATTTCTTTTAGCCCATCATAGAGAGCGACTCCACCGTAAGCAAACTCATTGATACCGGTTTTGTAGGCTTTCATTCCCTGAGCCAATTCGGACAGACCATCTGTTAACTGAACCAGTCCATCTTTTAATTCACCGGCACCATCATCCAGTTGGGCAACAGCATCTGACAGTTCACTGATCTGGTCTGTAAAGGCATCTGTATCCACATCCATATCAAAGACCATTTTCACTGCATTGATATTAATAGGATCCATCTCAAAATCTTTTACATAGGCAGCTACCTTAAGCCCCGCTTCATTACCAGGTAAGACTGTAAAGGCAATCTGCCTTTGACCGGCAGCATCCACAATGGTCGCTCCCTCAGCCTTTACGTGACTGGCTACAGAACCTGATAAGGCAATCTGAATCTGAAGGGCATAGTGATCGAAGAAGTATGCTTTTTCAGCATTGCCTTGACTAACTTTAATATCTATACCCAATTCTCCACTTGCACCAGCCAATTCTTCAGCCTTCACTTCTTTACCGTCCAAGGTATATACCAGGTCAAAATCCCATGGAGCCTGGTCTCCGGAAAGCATTCCCTGATAATAGAAGATTTCATCTGATGTAGGGATTTCTATATAGCCATCACCAACTGTTAAAGGATCTGTTGATGACAGGTTTTCAACCTCACTGTAGCTGCCGTAATCCACATCATGTCCATGAACGCCGTTAACGACATACATGTAATCCAGACTTCCGTCTTCCTTAAGGACACCATAAACGGCTTCTTCTTTATAATTATCAACATCGACGGCCTGTATCAAGCTTCCTGCAAAAACAATGACAAGAATCAAAATCATGGCCAGGGTTCGTTTTAAACTACGCATGAGTTCCTTCCTCCTTTTCTGATTTCTCTTCATCCATATGTAAATGATGGAAACCATGTCCAAGTGTTGTGTACTGTATCAGCTTATCAAACAAGACCAAGAGAGCCGGTAAAACGGCTACGACCATAACAAAGGATAAGACAGTACCTCTTCCAAGAAGAAGTCCCAGCTCTTTGATTAGGGCCTGGCCAGTTGTAGCTGCCAGGGTAAATCCGGCAGTTGCCAGAATAGTTGCAGATATAAGAACTGCAGCAACATTGTTTGTAAGGGCATGCCACATGGCATCTCGTTTGTGCATTTCTTTTCTTGCGTCTAAATATCTGTGGGTCATGAGAATGGCATAATCTACTGTGGCCCCCAGTTGAACCGTACTTAGAATCAGATAGCCGATAAAACTAATGGTAATACCTGAAAAATAAGGTACGGAAAGGTTAATCCATATAGCTGATTCAATAGTAAAAATCAAGATGAGCGGTATTGTTAGCGACCTAAAGGTCAGGAGTAAAACGATGAAAATACCGATAACTGCAATCAAATTAATTCTAGCCAAATCGATCGCCACTACATTTTTCATATCATTCAAGGTTGGTGGCTGACCGGCTAAATAATACTCATCGTAGTGACTGGCAGCAATGTCCTTAATGGTATCAACCGCCTCAAAAGACCTGTCACCTTCATTCGCAAGATTGGTGTAGAGAATAATCCTTGCAAAATTTTCTGAATAAAAATTATCAACCGCTTCTTCAGGTACATATTCCAGAGGAACCTTTGTGCCGACCATGTTACCATAGGCAACGACTTCTTTCATAAAAGGAAGTTCCCTAAGGTCATCAATCAACTCCACTTCCAAAGTTCTCTCTTGTCTGGGAACCATAAGGAGAAGAACCTGGTCATTACCGAAAGTTTCCTCAATGGCAGCCTTGTCCCTAGCTGATCTGGATTCTTCAGTCTCAATATCCATTCCGTACATAAACTCAACACTGGATTGTCCTAAGAATGCCGGAACTACAAGTAGAAGAGACAAGATCAGCATTGGAATTCTTATTTTAAGAAGCATCCGGCTTAAACCACCTGGATGAGGCATGAAATTCTTATGCATGGTCTTATCAATCCACTTATAAAAGATTAAGGTGACCACCGGAAGGAAAACCATAACACTGATAAAACTTAAGGCAATACCCTTGAAAAGATTAATACCCAGGTCTGCACCGATTCCAAACCGCATGAATATCAAGGCCGAGAAACCAATAATCGTTGTCAGTGCGCTGGCAGCAACCGTAGGCATGGATTCTTTCATGGCATGAAACATGGCTTCATTGGGTTCATAGGTCTTTCTTTTTTCTGTAAAACTGTGTAAGAGGAAAATAGCATAGTCCATGGAAACCGCCAACTGGAGAATAGGACTAACGGTTTTGGTAATAAAGGAGATTTCCCCTAAAAACACATTAGACCCCATGTTGATAAGAATGGCTATCCCAATGGTTCCCATAAAGAATATAGGTTCAATCCAGGAGTCTGTGGCAATGATCAGCATAATAACGATGATTGGCAAAAGAATCATCATAGCATTGGCCACTTCAGAAACAGCTCCCATCTGTGTGCTTGCCGTACCTAAGGCTTCACCGGTTATGGCATTATCCTCACCGATAACCTCATAAACGCCTTCAACTGCTCCACCTTCCATTCCACTGGCTATGACCAGGGAGTAAAGGGCTGTTTCATCTTTATAGTAGGAGTTCCTTATATCCTCATCCAAGTATGTGACCGGGACTGAAATCAATTGGTCCTTACCAACCACATCATCCAACCACATGACTTCCTCAACCCCTTCAACAGCCAGGAGTCTGTCTTTCATATCTAGAGCTTCCTGAATGGACAGGTCTTTTACCATAACCGTCAGGTTAGGCATACCTTGGTCAAACTCAGCTTCCAGAACATCAATGGCCTGGGTTGAATTGGCTTCTTTCGGTAGATAATCAATCATATTGTAGTTGACTGACGTACCCGAAAGTAATAATAAACTGAGTACAATGGCAATACCAAAAAGTACAAGAATCGTCTTTCGAAACTTAATGATGCCATGAAGTATTTGATTCATGTATTGCCTCCTTTTTAAACATTGTGTATAATAACTGTGACGTTGTTTATTTTATAGAGTCTCTGTTGGAAAATCAACAGACAGATGTCTTGAGTCTGGTAAATAAACAACACATTAGGCGTTTATGTTGAACAAACATCATACCAGGATGTTTTGGAGGGTTTTATGGAAAAAAAAGAAGACCGCAGGGTCAAAATGACCAAGTTATTGCTTAAAGAAAGTCTCATCCGTCTAATGGAAGAGAAAGACATCAATAAAATCACTATTACTGAAATCTGTCAGGATGCTGATATCAATAGAGCAACCTTCTATGCCCATTTTTCTGACCAATTCGATTTACTCAACAGCATTGAAGAAGAGTATGTTGCCAAAATCATGACAGACATAAACTATAAAGACAGAGACAAGGAAGATATTTCCCAATTCATCTTGGATATCCTTTATTTTATCAAGGAAAATGACCGTTTTTCCAGAATTCTTCTTAGTGACCGGGAGGATATATCCTTTCTCAAGCAACTGGTTAGCTTAATCTATGAGGAATTTCTAAGGGACCTCAAAGGAAGAGATAATTCCAACCTGCTTAAAGGTGAATTAGTTTTTTCCTTTATTCTGCTGGGTAGTGCTGGTATCATTCAAAAATGGATTGAAGACGGCTACCACTTACCGGAAAAAGAACTGGCAGACCTAATTACTGATCTGACCGTTTATCCTCTTCGTAATATGGGTATAGACTTCTGAACTATTGATAGACCTTATGTGTAGAGATATAATTAATATATACAGTTCATATATTGAGACCATTTCTACAAAGGAGGAGACTATGATTTTTAAACAACTCAACCCTGGCCCTTGTAAAACCTATCTGATGGTCAACAACCAGGATGCCGCTCTTATCGACCCTGTTATCGATCACACCTCTGAATACCTGGAGATGCTTAAGGATGACAAGCTCAATCTTAAGCTGGTCATTGACACCCATACCCATGCCGACCACATTTCTGCCGGACCTTCCCTTCGAGATGCAACAGACTGCGATTATATGATGCATGTAAGTGCTCCGCCAAAATGTGTAACCCATCGGGTAAAAGACCAGGATATTATTGACGTCGTTGGCCAAAAGGCATTAGTCCTTGAAACTCCAGGTCATACCAAAGATTCCATTTCCCTTCTTTTTGAAGATAAGCTTTTTAGTGGAGATTTCCTCTTTTTAGACGATGCCGGTGCAGGCAGAGACGACTTGCCTGGTGGTGATCCTGAAGACCACTGGAACAGCTTATTAAAACTCTCAAAAGTTGATGACCGAGTCCTTGTCTATCCTGCCCATGAATATAGAAACCGACAGCCATCTTCCCTTGGCAACCAGCGAAAAACCAACCCTCATCTCAAGCATACCTCCAAAGAAGAATTTATTGACTATATCAATGAACTCAAGTTAGGACCTGCTGCCTGGATGAAAGATGTCCTAAAGGCCAATTACAAGTGCGCTATGGATCCCCACGCTGCCTGGATACCGACAGATGTTCCTGCCTGCGAAATAAAAGGAACGATGAATCCTAATGCCGCCAACATTGAAGTTAAGTATATTTCTGCCGGTGAGATCAGCGACCACCCTCAAGCCCTACTTCTAGATGTAAGAGAACCAATGGAGCTTACCGGAGAATTAGGCAGCCTTCAGGGCGTCAAAAACATTCCCGTAGGACAACTGACCTTTAGAATTGATGAACTCAGGGATTATATGGATCACGAAATCATTCTGGTTTGCCGGTCAGGCGCAAGGGCTACAACAGCAGCCCAGATCCTGACAACCGGTGGCTACACCAAGACGATGGTTTTAGATGGAGGCATGATTGCCTATAACCATATTGCCAATTAAGTCATTTGACCATTGCAACCGAGGCTGACATATTATACACTTAAACCACTATGAAAAAAGAATTATTTATTCCCCCAAAAGACAATTACAAAGTAGTTGCCATAAGTGATATCCATGGACATGACCAGATCTTCGATTCCCTTTTGGATCAGCTGAATCTGGAAGATGATGACCATCTGATTATCATTGGTGACTTTATCAATAAAGGGCCAAACAGCCTGAAAACCCTAAGGCGTATGATGGAATTATCATCAAGACCTCATACAACTATTTTAAAAGGGAATCATGAATATTTCATCTGCAAGTATTTATTCAGCGGTGAGACAGACATCAATTATTTTACCAATGATAAGTTTCTTGAATTCATTATCAACTGGCCCTTCGAATCCATTCTTAAAGATTTTTGCAAGGACCAGGGGATGACCATTGATACCTTTACTGATTTCGAATCCCTTCGAACCATGATTTTTGACCACTATGAAAAAGAAGCCCATTTCATCAACAATCTACCGATTCTGGCTCACTTGGATGATATGGTCTTCGTTCATGGTGGCTATGACGCCTCTTATGATGTTGATCTTGACGAAGGGAAATTTCTTAAGTTTGATGATTTTAATCACCTAAGCGGTGTTCAGGAAAAAACGGTTATCGTCGGTCACTGGCCCACTTCCAATCTTAGGATTAACCGTAACTCCAACCAGCCTCTTTTTAATGATGAAAAGAAGATTATCTCTATTGACGGCGGTCTTGGCGTTAAGACTTCTGGAGAACTAAACGCCCTCATCATAGAGAAAGAAAAGGGTAAGAAACATATTCATTATATCCAGGAAAATTCCTTTACCAAGAAAACCATCAAGGAAACCCATGTTTTCGACATAGAAGATAAGATCTTCGTCAATTATCCACATTTTGACCTGGAACTCATTGAAAAAGGTCCCTTAATGACCAAGTGCCGCCACGTCCATACCGGCAAAGTTCTGACAATTTTTAACTCTTTGCTGGATTTCACCGGCGACCAGCCTAAAGTTATGACTACCTATATCAACCACTTCCTTAATCTTGAACCAGGGACAGTCGTTGAGCTGGTTATGACCTATGATGACTGTGCCTTGGTCAAGTATGGTAATGAATTTGGTTGGATACTGACCAGACAGCTGGACTAGTCAAAACGATACATATCCCCGGCCAGGTCCTTCATAGCCGGTTCATCAAGAATCTCTATCCATTTACCGTCTTTGAGAATGAGACCATCCTCTTCCAGCTCTTTAAAAGTCCGGCTGATATGACGGTAGGTGGCACCTAAATGATCGGCCACATCTGTCATTGATGTGAACAGCTTAAACCTTGAACTATCTTCCATATGAAGCACCAGATATCCTGCCAGCTTTACTTTTAAAGGCTGGCATAAGTTTTGGGAACTGATATGGGTGATATTGTTAAGCCGCCTCCCCAGGGAATCAGCGATGAATCTTAAAAAAGGCGGATAGTCATAGCAGGTCTTCTCTACATATTTTCTGACCACGCCAATAACAATAAGGTCTGTCACTGCCTGGGCATTGGCGCTATAAGTCTCTTTTTTGAAAAGTTCAAGATCACCATAGGAATTGGGGGCAGATTCAACGTTAATCAAATAGACTTTGCCGTTATCCTGGCTAGTAAAAACCTTAACCTTCCCCTTTACCAGTAGATACATATAATCAAAATCCTGATCTCTACGACAGAGAAATTCTCCCTTTTCAAAACTGAACAACCGAGCTTCCTGTCTCCACCCCTCTCTAAAGATCTCATCATAGTGATATGCTTTAGCATATTTATCCAGCAACTTACTGGTCTCAAATCTTTTCATTCTTCTATACAAACCTAATCAATATTAGTCCAATCAGGCTTTCTCCTTCCTATATGAAACGCCAATCCTTTAAAATCTAAAAACAGGACATTTGTCATGTTTTTCTTTATTATATCATGATACCCTCTATCTATAGCAATAGACGATTAAGATAATTGAAAATATATAACCGATTGATTGCATTGATAAAAAGGAGCCTTATATGTATATAAGCCTGGGAACCCTAAACGGCATAATCATTGCCTTGATGATTTTAAGCAACAGTATCATGATGGCAGCCATTGGCAACACACCATCTGTGGTTATTAACCACCTTATTGGTTTAGTTACTATTCTCACAGTCGTCCTCTTGACCAAAGAAAAATGGCGGTCTATAAAAGGCATAAACCCTATATATCTTGCCGGAGGCATTACCGGTCTGGTATCCATATACTTTACCAATATTGCCTTTGTTGCATTAGGAGCCACACTAACTCTTATGCTAAGTATGGTTGGCCGAATTGCCACTTCAAGTATTATTGACCATTTCGGCCTAATGGGTATGAAGGTCTATCCCTTTAAGCCCATCAAACTTATTGGCATACTACTTATGGCAGGCGGCCTGATCTTTATCATTATCAGCTAATGTTAGACTTCAAACAGTCTAGGTAAGCCATTTTCTCGAACCCAACTTGCCTGGCTCCCTATTTTGAAAGGAATATTATGTATATACTCACAGCTATTGTAGTCGGCATCTCCATTGTTCTTGCCATGGTCCAAAACGGTGCCTTAACCGAAAAAATCGGTTATAAGAATACAACCCTTATGAATTTCATTACCGGTTTCCTAACCTCTTCCTTTATCTTCCTGTTTACCGGTTGGCACTTTAAGTCTTTTATTGACCTTAAGTCCATGTCTCCTTTAGGTTATATGGGTGGCCTTCTAGGTGTTATGGTTGTCCTTCTAAGCAATATAGTCATCCACAAAATTCCTGTCATTGAATCAGCCATGCTGGCTTATGTGGGACAGTTGGCCTGTGGCTTAGTCATTGATGCCTTTATGGGTATCAATTTCAGCCCCGGCAAAATCATAGGTTGTGTCTTGATTTTATTGGGAGTTCTTTTTAACGCCTATGTTGACCGGTCAGATGACAAGAAGTTAGATACTGTCATTCCACAATCTCAAGATATTTAATTGTATCGTTCACAATTAACAATTGATAAATCTCCAAAAACGTCTATACTATTAATGTGCCCTCAAACAAAAAATTTCGAAACTTGGAGATTATATGAATAGAAAAGACGTACTGGAAATAACAAGACGATTCAAAAAAGATGCCTGTACTATTTCAAGAGTTACCGGCTGTTATGTCAACGGAGAAAAAAAATTACACCTTACTTTTAGGGAGTCCTTCCACAGTTTGGAAGATGAAGCCTTTTTCAAGTATCTGGAAATCGCCAAGAAAACCCTTTCCGGAGGTATTGGCAACAACCTATTGGAACTGAATTTCACCTTGGACGGGAACTTGGAAAGTACCCATCAGCAGTCATTGATGATACTCAAAAAAAGCGGTTTGAAGGATGACACCTTACTCAACCAGTTCTATCAATCCATTATCGATAACATCGACTTACCAGGTAACTTCCTAATCCTCCTCTTCCATGATGTCTACGACGTTATGACAAGAACCAAGGACAATATTCAACTGGACGAGTCCGAAGAAGTCTATGAATATATGATTTGCTCCATCTGTCCTGTTTCCCTGTCAAAACCGGGATTAGGTTACTTTGAACAGGAAAAACAGATCAAGCCAAGAATCAGAGACTGGGTTGTAGACAAACCACTCCTGGGCTTTACTTTCCCAGGTTTTATTGACAGGTCTTCAGATGTTAATGCAGTCATGTATTACACCAAAGATGCCAAAGAACCCCACCATGAGTTTATGGAAAAGGCTCTGGGATGCGGCCCCAAACAAACAGCCACCATCCAAAAAGCCTCCTTTCAGTCCATTATCGAAAAGTCTATAGGCGGAGACGAAGAAATTTCCAAAAAGATCTTTACGGACATCCAGGAAAACTTGAATACTATGGTGGAAGATTATAAAGAAATGTATGAGGATACAGATACTGCACCAATTGCCCTGTCAAAAGAAAGTGTCAAAAACATCCTGATCAATACCGGCCTATCCGATGAAATTTCGGCAAAAATCGAAGATTCTTTCGAGGAAGCCTTTGGTGAGGACCTACCTCTTGCGGAAAGCCTTATTGATTCCAAGCTGATTAAGGCCAATGCCCAGAAGAAAAAAGAAGACCAGTTAATGAAAAAAGTTGAAGTTCTGGAAACTCAACTGGAAGAAGTTAAAAAAGTATCTGCAGAAGATCCAGCCATGGAAAAGGTCCAGGACTCACCTGAAGAATCAGATGACGATTCTGATCCAACCCTTACTGAGACCCTATCCGCTATCTATGATGTCGTTGTCCATGTCAAACCGGACAAGCTGCCAAGTATTAAGACTGAAATCATTAACGGTCAGAAATGCCTTGTCGTTCCTATTAACGATAATGAACAGGCTGCTATTAACGGTATGAAACACCTGACCTAACAAAAAAAGGAGAATTTCATTTTGAAATTCTCCTTTTCTATTAGCTAATTATTCACTTAATAATCCATTTGCCTCCAGCCAAATCATGGATGCCTCCACATCTGAAGTCTCCAGATTCCAGTCTTTCATGGATAAATAATCTTTTAATGTCATCAGCGCCTTAAGGATATCAATGGTTCCATGACCCAGTCCATTATGATCGTCTCCTTCCCCATAATTATTATGGAGGTGGGCATGGGCCAATCTACTACCATATGAACGAATCCAATGAACCACCTGGTCACCAACTTCAACATTCACATGTCCTATATCCAGGCAGATACCCAGATCATCCGAATCTATTGCATCATGCAGCTTTACAAGGAAATCCGGCGACCGGTCAATAATGTTTTCCAGACAAAACTCTACACCAAGATGATCCTTAAGGAAATCCTTCCAAAAATCAACGGACCGGTTAAAACCCAAGGGATCTTCATCCGGATCACACATGTTATGGACAATGACTTTTTTACAGCCTAAGTCTTTTGCAATTGCGTAAAACCTATGGTAATCCTCATAAGTTTTCTTTATAACCTGGGGATCCTTACTGGAATAGTCCAACCCTTTATAGGGACCATGAATACTGTCAATAGACTCATATTCCTTCTTTAACTTGTCAATATTCTCTTGATCAGTCAAGGTATTCTCCCTAGCAACAAAGTCGAAGGACTCTATTCCACACTGGTACCTTTTTCTTAGCTTATGTAAATTCTCTATTTCCGGAAAATTGGTGAACTGCATCTGTTTCTCCCCTCTAACACATGACTTGTCTCTATACATCACTATTCATTTTATGTTGGTTACTCTCAATCCACAAAATACTGATAAACTTCCCGCTTGGGCAAGCCTCTTTCCTTGGCAATCCATTTTATGGCATCCTTCTTAGTCATGCCTTTAGCCAGACAGTCTTCCATCTGATCATCCATGGAAATCTCCGCCAAAACTTCCTGCTTCTCTTCCTCCAGAATTTCTTCAGAAATTCCTTCAACAACAAGAACAAACTCACCTTTTATTTCCATATCCTGGTAGTAGTCTATTGCCTGATTCAGAGTCATCTTCAAGACTTCCTCATAGCGTTTGGTCAGTTCTCTGACAAAACTGATGCTACGGTCACCACCTAAGGCTGCCCTTAAGTCTTTAATTGTATTCTTCAGTTTATGAGGTGCCTCATAAAAAAGAATAGTCCTGGTCTCTTTGCTGATAAGGTCCAGTCTCTTCTGACGTTCTTTTTTCTTTAAGGGCAGGAACCCTTCAAAGACCATCCGATTCGTGTTTTGTCCTGATAAGATTAGGGCGTTTACAAAGGCCACCGGTCCAGGAATAATCGTGTATGGCAGGCCTTCTTCCTGACATCTTACAACAAGGTGGCTGCCAGGGTCTGAAATTCCAGGTGTCCCTGCATCTGTTACCAAGGCAACATTCAATCCCCTTTTCAGATCAGCCAATATGGAGTCCGCCTTGTCATATTGGTTGTGTTCATGATAGGAAACCAGTTTTTTATGAATATCAAAATGATTAAGAAGCTTAATGGAATGCCTCGTATCCTCAGCCAGGATATAGTCTGCATCCTCAAGGGTTTTTACCCCTCGAAAGGACATGTCATCCAGATTACCAATAGGTGTTGCCACCAGGTATAAACATCCTTTATCCTTTTCCATTTTTGTCACCTGCTTCCTTATTCATTGGTTGATCATCGGTACTTTCCGGTTTTTCCTTACCATAGATATCATAGATTTCATCTGTATATACATTGACAGCTTTATACACAATAAGTGGTGGCTCAACCTTTATCATAGGATTCCCATATCGAACTGCCTCAATCAAAACCATATTGGCATCCTTATCTACGTATGGATGAACCATCCTCAGCCGTTTGGGTTCCATTTTATACTTTCTAAGCAAATCAATGATGTCCGTCAGCCGGTGAGGGCGGTGAACCATATAGAACCTTCCACCTACTTTTACCAGACGACTGGCAACACGAATAACGTCCTCAAGGGAACACAGAACCTCATGTCTGGCAATAGCCTTTACAGATTCAGGGTTTTTGAGTCCTTTCCCATCATTCATATAAGGTGGATTAGAGGTTATCACATCAAAACCTGACAAAGGAAGCAGTTGATCTGCTTCCTTTATGTCTCCATGAATGATGGTCACTTTATCTTCAATTTTGTTAAGTTTTACGCTTCTTGATGCCATATCAACAAAGGATTCCTGAATTTCCAAACCAGTATAATGGTTACCACTGCCTTTGGCTTCCAGAAGTATGGGAATAATCCCGGTTCCTGTACCAAGATCCAAATGGGTTTCTCCAGGTTTTACCTGACTGAATCCGGACAGTAGTACCGCATCTACGCCAAAGCAAAAACCGTCTTTATTTTGGATAATCTTATATCCTTTGATATGGAGGTCATCAATACGCTCATTATTCAAAATCTTCATATCAGCGCTTAATCCCGTTTCATGTCCATTTCTTTAGCTTCCAGCTTTTCAAGCTTCTTAAGTTCCGCATACTCTTCTTTGGATAAACGGTTGTTCTTCTTGTTCTTTTTCTTTTTAACCTTTAATTCATCCAAATGGTATTCGACAATATCCACATTATCGTTATCACGGATGATGACTTTAACCAATTGTCGAAGAATATTGATATGCTTAACTTCCGCTTCTGTTCCGCCTGGAGTGATGACTTTGTCACCAATACTTGGAAGCTTCTTATTCAGTTCAATATAAGTCTCTTCTTCATACTTCAGACAGCACATCAAACGTCCACATACACCAGAAATCTTCGTTGGGTTAAGGGATAAATTCTGTTCCTTAGCCATCTTGATAGATACGGGATGAAACTCGGACAAATGTGAGTAGCAGCATAGCGGCCGCCCACAAATACCGATACTACCAATCATTTTAGTCTCGTCACGTACACCAATTTGACGAAGTTCGATTCTGGTCTTAAATACAGATGCTAAATCCTTAACCAGTTCACGGAAGTCTACACGTCCGTCAGCTGTAAAATAGAAAAGAAGTTTATTCTTATCGAAGGTATACTCACAATCGATGAGCTTCATCTCCAATTTATGTTTCCTGATTTTGTCAAGACATGCCCTAAAAGCATCTGCCTCTTCCAAACTGTTGGCTTCTTCCTGGTCCAAATCCTCATCAGTAGCTATACGAATGACCTTTTTCAATGGCTGAACCACTTCATCATCACCAATTTCCATAACCCCTTTGACAACATAACCAAACTCAACACCTCTGGCTGTTTCAACAATAACATCTTCTCCGGCTTCAATTTCAAGACCTACCGGATCGAAATAATATATTTTGCCCGCTTTACGAAAACGGACACCTATGACTTTAATCATTTCCTGTCCTCCAAATCTGTGAACATGGTGAGTACTGACAATCCAAAATTAACATTCAGTCGCTGCCAATTCAAAAACTCATGGCTATTTCTAACAAGTCTAACTAATTTGGCCGGCTTAGCACCAGCGGATAATTCAATAATCTTAAACTCCATGTCCTTATGTATCAATTCACCAGCCAATCCGGTTTCCTTATAGTATAGAATATCCCGAATAAGGCTAACCAGTATATCAAGAACCTCCAAATATTGGTCCTTATACTCTGAGAAAAGATTAACAGCCTCCATTATATCATATTCTGTACGGTTTATAAACACATCCAGGCATTTTACCATATCCTGACGCATACTGTTAAAGCTTTCAGATTCAATCAACTGAAGGGCTTTGCCAATATTACCTCTGGAAAAGGATGCAATAACTTTTGCCCGGTCACCATTTACTTGTTTTTCTGCTCGTAAATATCGCTCTATGCTATTTAAATCGACGGGTTTTAAGGACATCTTTACCGTCCTTGACAGAATGGTCTGTAAAAACTTCTGTGAGTTATCAGCAAGAAGAAAAAAAAGTCCATATTCCGGTGGCTCCTCAATAGTCTTAAGGATTGAATTCTGGGCCTGAACAGTCATGGTATCCGCCTGGTCTACAATATAGATCTTATACTTGCTCTTATAGGGTTTAACACTAATATCATTGACCATCTGTTCTCTGACATCACCGACGCCATATCCTGATTTTTTGGATGGTTTAACGTAGATGACGTCCGGATGGTTGCCTGTATCAATCTGTACACAGGAAGGGCAATGACCACAGGGTTTATCCCCCTCCGGACTCTCACATTGAAGGAGTTTAACAAAACACTTGGTAAGCATTTTTTTACCCATGCCTTCTTCTCCTTCAAGAATATAGGCATGGGAAACTTTGCCGTACTTATATGCACTTGTCATATGAGCAATAATGCTCTCGTGTCCAATGACCTCTTCAAAAAGATTCATAATACCTCAATTATCTCTACACCATCATATCCAGGAGAAGGCCTCTGATTTCTCCCACTTTACCAAGTATACTCAGGTGGTTTTTCTCGTCTTTCAACAGCTCCTGGGCCAACTCATCCAGGTTTTCATCGACTAGTTTGACAATACCGTAAACACGGTGCCGACCGCGCCTGTCCAGAAAATTTTCTCTGGAAAACTTATGGGAATGGGTCACGATTTCATTCATGAACTCCTTAATCGTCTCCCTATATTTACGCATGTCACTAATATCCATATGCTTGGCAATCTTATCGCCCTGGGCAGTTATGGATTCAATCATACCATTAAGTTTGTCCCGAAGTTCTGTTTCTTCCACCTTACTCAGCAAAGTAAACTTAAAGTTCTCATTACTGACTGTCTCCGTCTTCTTGACGGCCTCGGTGGTGGATATTTCGGATATCCGGTTAACATTCATGTCCATGTTTTACCTCCAAAAGGAGTCTGTCTATATCTTAAAATACTGATCAACATCCATAACAAAGATGGTTGCTCCACCTACTGTTATTTCAACAGGGTAAGAAATCATAGAGTCAGGAATATTGGAAACCGGTGGGTTAATCATGGATAGCTTTTTGCTTGTTTTGCAAATATCCTTGATAATACCGACCACTTCATCTACCTTGTCCTTGTCAACTCCGACAAAAAGTGTGGTATTTCCTGTTCTTAATAATCCGCCTGTACTGGCAAGCTTTGTTGCCATAAAACCGGCTTTTGTCAACTGTTCCATTAATTGATGGGAATCTTCATCATGAATTACTGCTAAAACCAATTTCATAGGACCACTCCTTAGCTCTTATACTAAATATCGGTTAAAATACCTTTGTTCTTTAATCCGTCAAGAATTGCCTGATGTACGTCATCAATGCTCATAGAAGCATCGATTCCAATCATACGGTGACTGTTCTCTTCAACCAAGCGATGATAGCCTTCTCTGACAAACTGATGAAATTGTTCTTTTTCAGCTTCCAGTCGGTCCAGTTCCTGTTGATTCTTCTTCCGGTCCATACCCTTGCGGTGTTCCAAATCAAGGAAAAAAGTCACATCCGGTTCCAGTCCATCAGTCGCAAAACGGTTGATCATACGGATATTCTCATCCCCTAGCTTTCTGGCAAAACCTTGATAGACCATGCTGGAGTCAACAAATCGGTCACAGATTACGATATGTCCTTCTTTTAGATTAGGTACAACCAATTCCCTTACATGCTGTGCTCTGGATGCTGCGTATAAAAGAGCTTCTGTTACAGGTTCCATTTCCTGATATCTAATATCAAGAATCAAATCCCGGATTACTTCACTAATCACTGTTCCACCCGGTTCCCTTGTAATAACAACATGCTGTCCTTTCTCTTCAAAGTAGTCTTTCAGGCGGTTAATCTGGGTTGTCTTCCCTGATCCATCCATCCCTTCAATCGTAATAAACAAGCCTTTCATCATATACCTCTATTTCCTGTCAGATGTTCTTAAGATCATACAAACTAGCCTCTATCAATCATCTGCACTATTGTTATCTATAACATAAGTATAACATATTTCTTGTCTCTTGGTTACTCCATATACTTCTTTATTATGGTTCATCCGACTCCTAATAAGATTGATATGACTGTCTTCAATCTTCTCTCCCGGAACCAAAAGAGGAATCCCCGGCGGATAAGGAATGATGAAGTCTCCAGCTATCTTGCCACCAGCCTTTTCAATATCTATAAGGGACTTCTCACGGCCTTCCACCTGGTGGATAGACATAAGACCCATGGGCCTTTGAAAAGGAAGACTTTTTTCTTCCTCATCTCTACCTATACCTCTTTTTTGATTGGTCTTAACAAGTCTATCTGTAATATCCTCAACAGCATCCATAAAGGCATTAACATCCTCTATGTCATCAGCTATGGTAACGATGCCCACAATGTGGTTTTGTCCTGACATTTCAACCTGGATATCTTTTATTTCTCTAAGGGCTTTTTCTATTTCCCAACCGGTCACTTTTCCTGCTTGAAAAGGACTCCCTTGACCTGTCACAAGACCTGACAACTTAAACACATCCTGGTCACTGCCAGCTAACCACTGAATATGCTTACTATCCTTATTTCTTTTGGACACTTGTTCCTTAATGTTTACCGCCAAGCCATTCAACCGCTCCCTGTTTCCCTCCATATACGCCACACCTTCAACTATGGAAGTCATAAAAACATAGGATGGACTGGAAGACTGATAAATACCCAGATATCTCTCCAGATTAGTCAGTGAAACCCTTTTTTCGTCAATGGCTTGACTGGACACATGAAAGAGGCCAGTTTGAGTCAGACAAGGCAGGGTCTTATGGGTCGACTGTATAACCAGGTCTGCACCAAGACTAAGGGCAGAAGCAGGTTCATACTGACAAAAATTCAGGTGACTTCCGTGAGCTTCATCTACAATAAGAAGTACACCTCTCTCATGTAGAAAAGCGCTGATCCCTTTTATATCCGAAACCTGGCCTTCATAAGTTGGGCTGGTCATAACCATAGCCTTTAGACCATGAAAATCAAAGCCCTCTTCCTCAAAAGCCTTCAGATCATCTAGGCTGATTTTTCCATAAAAACCATAGGACTCATTATAGTCAGGATATATGTAAGTTGGATCAAGTCCCCTTATCAATATGGCATTATATACAGACTTGTGACAGTTTCTTGCCACTAAAATCCGATCACCAAACCCACAGACTCCACTAACAGCAGTAAGGATACCTCCCGTTGATCCATTAACTAAAAAGTAGGATTTACCACTGCCATAAACCCTGGAAATCTCATCTAAAGATTCCTGCAGAATATCTTCAGGATGATGCATATCATCGGTTCCCGGAACTTCCGTAACATCCAAATCATAAATATCCTCAATCAAAGGAAGCCGTCCATTCTTATGACCAGGCATATGGTAGGACCGGATTGTTTCTGTGTATGCTTTCAATGTATTATAAAGTTTTGATCGATTTTTACTTTCTTGATTACTCATAGAAACCTCTATACTTTTACCACAAATTTTCCAACCACATTATATCATTAACACCGCCACAAGGCTACTAAAAGGACCCTCAGATATATTATACATTGCGTCAGTAGGTTATAAAGACCCATGGATACATTATACGACAAGTCTATAAATTTTGATAAATTGGATTTTTTTAGTATTGAAGAGCATTCATTCGTATTTTATGTCACTTTTTTTTATGCTTACTTGTCCCGCAGAAATGTAGAGGGAACCCTTCCTGTCCGGCTTCACGAAGTGCGCAAGGACAGGGAGGTTCACTCTACATTTCAACCGCCACAGTATACACAGCATAAAAAGCTGTGCACAATTAACTCATGCACAGCTCCACCGTCTTAAACTAATGTATTAAAAAATATCTCCCGAGTATAATGATCCATATCACTGTTGAAGAATTCCAGAAATGCATCAACAACAATCGGGTCAAATTGACTGCCACTACATTCCTTAATCTCAGCTATGGCAGCCTTTGCTGAAATAGGTTCCTTATAGGTTGAGAAGCTGGTCATGGCATCAAAGGCATCGGCAACTGCAATAATCCTCGACATCATAGGGATAGCTTCTTCCCGAAGGCCTTTGGGATAGCCTAATCCATCCCACCTCTCATGGTGGGCGTAGACCGCATTGGCGATTTCCATGGTATCTGTTGAGGTTGAGAGTATCTTAAAGCCAAGCTCAGGATGTTTCTTAATCTCCCGCCATTCCAGATCAGTCAGTTTGGTGGATTTTTGGAGAATCTCCTTGTCGATGGCTATTTTGCCTATATCATGCATAAGACCTGCCAAGCGGAGTCTGCGCAGTTCAAATTCAGACAGCCCCATGTTCTCACCAACTTTTTCACAGAGAACACTGACTCGCTGGGAGTGCATTTCTTCTCTGGGTTCTGCTTGATGAAGGGTTTGGACCATGGTTTCAATCATATTGCTTCTGACGCTTCCTGCCTCAAGAATTTTGTTGGAGTGAAGATGATTCTCTGCCTTTTGTATTAAGTACTTGGCTTTGATATAACCGGAAGTATGCAAGGCCCAACCGAAGCAGACAGAAAAATTAAAGTGCTTTTCAAAATCAATTTCATCTCGAATTTCCTGGACGGTCGTCATGATTTCCTTTTCAGTGGACTTGTTAAGAACGATAATAAACTCATCGCTTCCCCACCGGGAAGTAGCCCTGATATCTATGTTCAGGTTTGATATTATATTACTAAGCTCACGGAGAACTGTGTCCCCACGCTCATGGCCGTAGGCATCGTTAATAATTTTAAGGCCGTTTACATCGAGCATAATCAGGGCCAGAGGGAATTTTCTTTCCTTGATCATAGCTTCCAGTTTTTCTTCAAAAACATGTCTGGTCAAAAACTTGGTCATAGGGTCATGGGTTCCTAGATAGGTTAGTTTTTCAGTCGTCACAAACATGTGAACGGCATTGCTTACCTTTAGGCGAAAGCCAAACTGCATATCGTTATCTGAAAAAGGCTTCTCAAAATAATCATAGGCTCCAAGTGCCAGGGTTTTCTTAATGGTGGCACTCTCACCCACTGAAGAGCACACAATAACCGGTATGTTTTTGGTTTCATCCTTGGATTTCAGGTCTTGAAGAATCGTAACCCCACTGACATCATCGAGTAGAAGATCAAGAACAATACATTTGATCTGATGCTCCATAATCTGTTCCAAGTAGCCTTTACCAGTTGCGTTTTCAACGACGTTCAGGTTCATCCTGCTGCCTTCGATGACTTTCTTCATCAACATTCGGTCAACAGATGAATCATCAATGATCAGTATGTTCAAGGTTTCCATATTACACCTCCACAACTAATAGAGGATCCTGCTTAAGCTTATTCAGTATCAGCTTGCATTTTTCAATATCCTCTGCTTTGACTAGCTCCTCAGCCTGTTCAAAATCCCTACGCATTCGGTCAAAACGCACAGCACCGGCTGCTCCTTTCATCTGATGAAGTTTTTTTGCCAGACCCTTGAAATCCTTGTTTTCCAATTGGTCTTCCAGGGCAACAAAGGCTTCTTTGGCTTGTTGTATGTATGTAATGATAAGGTCCATACAGGTATCGTAATCAAATTCAATTTTTTTCATTAAGGATTTTACCGTTAAATCCAGATATTCATCCACTTCTTTTTCCACACTCTCATCTTCCATCTGTTTCTTTTTACTGATTCCTAAAATTGCCATAATTACATTCAGGTCCACCGGTTTGGTCAAAAACTCATCCATACCGGACTCAAGGGCCCTTTTCCGGTCTTCATTGGAGGCGTAGGCGGTCATGGCAAAAATTGACCCTTTAAAGCCATTAGCCCGAATGGTTCTCGTTGCGTCAAAGCCGTTCATAACCGGCATTTGACAGTCCATAAAAATAATCTCATAATTGTTGATTTTGCAAAGCTCAACTGCCTCTTTTCCATTTGAGGCTACGTCATGGCTGACACCATGTTTATCCAAGAACTTAACCATAAGTTTCTGGTTCACCAGGTTATCTTCAACAACCAAAATCCTGCCTCTCAGTTGGTTCATAGCATTACTTTGTTCTGGCGCAAGAAGGTCTTCCTCTTTCTCTTCTTCTGCAATATCATAGGTATATGAAAATCTGAATATAGACCCTCTGTTTTCAACACTGTCAACTTCAATAATCCCGCCATAATGATCCACAATTTCCTTACAGATTGTTAAGCCAAGACCGGTACCACCAAATTCTCTGGTAATGGAAGCGTCTGCCTGATAAAAAGGAGTAAACAGGTATTGTCTCACTTCTTCCTTAATACCTATTCCTGAATCCTTGATTTCAGTCAGAAGTTTTAACTTGCTGCCGTTGACAAAAGCTTTCACATTCACTTTAATGTAACCTTTTTCTGTGAACTTTATAGCATTACTAATAAGGTTGGTAAAAAGCTGGGTCAGTTTGACAGGGTCTCCATTAACCCTAACATCCATAATACCCTCATAGGTGTCTGTAAATTCTATGTTTGTATCATAGTTAATTAAAGCCTTAAAAGGCACAATGCTGTCTTCAATAACCTTACCAAGATTAAAGGTTACTTCTTCAAAGACCATTTTTCCCGATTCATACTTGGCCAAATCCAGTATTTCATTAATCAGATTAAGAAGGGTTTTAGAGGAGTTCTTGATGATACCGATAATCTCCTCCTGGGACTCGTTCATCGGCTCAAGTTCCAACATTTGGATAAAGCCGATAATTCCGTTTAATGGTGTCCGCATTTCATGACTCATAACCGAGAGGAACTTGGACTTGGCATTGTTTGCTTCCTCTGCTTCTTTGACACTGGATTTGAGAACAGTATTTAGGAATTCCAGCTCCTCCGTTCTGTCCTGGACCTGTTTATCCAAGTTCATATACATATGCTGAAGTTCTTTTTCTGTACTTTCTCTTTCCTTGATTTCACTTTTCAGTTGGTCATTAGCCTCTTCCAATTCTCTGGTCCGCTCAAAGACCTGCTTTTCCAGTTCCTCATTCATGGAAAGAATCTTATTCTCTCTCTCGATGACTACAGTGTATAAATCTTCAAAACCTCGATATAATTCAACGAATTCTTTAAAGGAGAAGACTTCCATAATATCTTCTTCTTTGATCTGTCCATCCATATGACCTTTGGCTTTTTCAATGAGTTTATCAATCTGACTGGATATCTCATGACTATAATGGGATAAGCTGTACAATCCAAATGCTGCAAGGAGAATAAAGGTTACTATAAGGACTAAAGCTCCTTTGGCCAGGTTCGTATAGAGGGGACTTGAGTCAAACTCAAAGGCAATATAGATATTGAGGGATTCAATTTTTTTGAAGCCTGCATTCATCTCATGAATATATCCGCTGGTCTCACTGGACATCCTTAGTATGTCATAGTTCTCATAAACTTCGCCAAAAAGGTTTTCACCATCTACCTTTTTCACAATGTACTTGCCTTCTTTATCCAGAATATGTATGGCTTTTATACCTGAGTAATACTTCTCGCTGTCAAAATACTCGGCTATTCTGTTAAGATTCACCCGGGCAATGAGGTAATAGGAATCCGTGCGCTGGGTAATGGTTAAAGTCGGTGAATCCGTTACATCAGAAACATAGACAGGACTTATGTGAATTTGACCAATTTCAGCCTCTCCGAAAAAGCTCTCATCGCTAAGATCCATACCAATAAAGGTATCCTCCCCCGTATCCGTATTGACAACCAAACCCTGGTTATCAACAACCTGAATCTCCTCAAAATAATCATAGGCAGTCTTCAGGGTACTTAGATAGGCTGAAACCTGTGGTGAATGCAGGTCTTCATCACTGACTATTAAATTGTCGACTTCCTCAAGAAACTGTAAGGGCAACACAATGGTCTCTTCTATCTGATCACTAACCAAACACATTATTGACCGATGATTCATTTCCCACTCTTTTCCTATTGTTGTCCTTATCTGCAGGATAACAACCAGGCAAACAGCAAAAGTGGCAAGCAGTATTGTGATACTTACTTGTGCGACCCTGTCTCTTAGTTTAACCATTTTCTTCACTTCAATACCTCATCTAAAAATTCTTTTGCACCGGAAATAGCTTGATCCAAATCATAATTCTGAATATGAAAGAGATAGTCATCTTGATCTTTTCCGATGGTCCTTAAAATTTTGTCTAATTTATTGACAACTACAAAGCTGTCTTTATAACCTGTTTCCGGCAAGAGTACCAGAAAAGTTGAATGATCATATTTCGTATAGGCGTCTAAATCTCTTGTTTCCCTTCCCAGAACCTGAATAATTCTGTTTTCCAGAGATAAAGATATATCGGTCACTAAAAACTGAATCTTGAGAATACTGAAATATCTTCCATAGCGTTTGAATCTAAGATACTCATATTCCACCTGGTTTCTGAAAACAGCAAAGCTGACTTCCTTTCCTACAAAGTCTTCATGAAACCTTTTGTTCTTTTGTTCTATCAGCTTTCGATTTTTCTTATTGACCGCTATCAGTTTCTTGTATTTTTTAATAATGTTCTTTAGGTCAATCTTTGGTAGGAGAATTTTCCAGTCTCCATCTTCCTGAATGACTTTTCGAATAAAATAATCTTCTTCCAGTCGATTAATCAAATGATTAACTTCTTTAATTTTTACCCGGACCTGGACCAGCTGACTTTCATAGAAATCGTCGTAGCCAAAACTTTCAACCACCGTGTCAAAATCCATCAACTCATGAACTTCTCCAATCAGTTCCTGCCAATGTCTAAAATCCTTTTTATAGATAATTTTTTGGTTCAGATTTGACAGCATATCATAAGCGCTGTCATATTCCTTATTACGAATAAAAAACAAGTATTCATCAACGCATGATATGGCAGGTTTAAAGGTAAGGTCATAGGGTTTGTTACCATTAAAAGTTTTGATTTCAGGATTAAAACTTAAAAGGTGTTTTCTCCATTGCTGATTATAGACATTTCTTTTGTCGGTATCACCAAGAACTGCATAGGCTTCCTGGATTTGATGAAAGGTTTGTTTTGCTCCACCATTATCCGGATGAAACTTCTTTGACAGTTGCTTAAAAGCAGACCGGATTATATCCTGGTCAGCCATCATATGCACTTGAAGAATCCTGTAATAATCTTTAAATGTCTCCCTTTGTTCCATAGATAAGTCCTTGTTTTCTTATTTTTTTATGAGTTCCAGATTATCCATAACCTCGATAAGTTTATCAATATCCAATGGCTTGGTGGCGTAGGCATCTGCACCTTTTTCAAAGGAATCATCGACAACTTCTGTTTCTGACAAAGCTGTAACCATAATGATTTTGGCTGGTTCAGATACATTGTATTGACTCTCAAGATCCCTGATGGTCTTCAAGACCTTTACACCATCCACCTTGGGCATCATAATATCAAGACAAATAAGGTCATAGGGCTCACCATCTCTAGCTGACAGCATAAAGGCATCAATAGCTTCCAACCCATTTACAACCATATCACAATCACCGTATTCTTCCAATACCTTCCACAAAAACTTTCTGCTAACCATATCATCTTCCGCAATTAGTATTTTTAACATCTTACCTCCTTGATCAAAGGGCTTCTTGTCACTGGACATCCTGCCACTTATGTTTATATCGTCAGCTGAGCATATTGGTTTAACTTTTCCATCAGCTCGGGTATCCGCCTCATGGACTCTTTTCTGGCTTCCATCATAATCCTGAAAGCTACCAGTCTTAAATCATCATTTTTCATTTGAGCAAATCTGTCTGCAAGGGTTCCTGCACTTTCTTCCATGGCCATCCAGTCTTCCTCTTCCATATTTTTATTAAGATCATGTATCAGACCACGGAGAGCTTCACTTTCATTTTCCTGTGGAGATGAACGACCATGATCCATAAATTTACTAACGGTATCTGATAAATCTTTTAACTGAATAGGCTTGGTCAGGAATAGGTCAAAACCATGGTCCATTATTTTTTTCTTATCCTCTGACAGTGCCAATGCAGTTAGGGCAACAATTGGTACAAGACGGCCTTTCTCAGTCCTTCTTATAAGATCTACCGCATCAATACCAGAAAGTACAGGCATCTGAATATCCATAATGATCAGACTATAATCAGGATTATTCGTAAATCGATTGACTCCTTCCATTCCATCTCCTGCAATATCCACTTCGTAACCATCTAATGACAGTTGTTTGGAGATGACCTTTTGATTGATCATATCATCTTCAACCAGAAGAATTCGATTTGAGCCGTCGCCATTGTTCCTTACCTGCTTGGGAGTTTCGGGAAGATCTTTATCATATTTACCAAGAATTTGGTCTACTTTCGTTTCCACTAGTGGTTTAGAATCATCTTTTACATCCTGTTCTTCCCTCAGGGGAATGACAAAATAGAAATCACTGCCTTGACCTACACTGGATTTATAGTCGAGGCTGCCTCCCAGTTTTTCAATAATACTCAAGGATATGGCCAGGCCAAGACCTGTTCCACCTTCCTGCCTGGTATAGGAGCCATCAGCCTGTATAAAACTTTCGAAAAGGTTGCGGTTTTTAGCTTTATCAATACCTATTCCGGTATCCTTGACATGGACTTCCAGTTGATAGGATTGATCCTCTTGAAGTGCCAGGTGGTGACTGATACGAACACTACCCTGGTCTGTAAATTTGATGGCATTTCCCAAAAGATTAATGAGTACTTGTTTTAAGCGGATCATATCACTGTTAAAAATATCAATGGCTTCTTCCCAGGGATCCACTATTAACTGAAGTCCCTTCTGCCTGCTTTTAAGTTCATATTCCTTCAAAAGACTTCCGAGAAGTTTGGACATACTGAAATTCCTGTATTTGAGTTCAAACCGACCGGCTTCAATCTTGGATATATCAAGTACGCTGTTAATGATATGAAGTAGACTCAGGGAAGACTCTTTGGCTGTATCCAGGTTAGTCCTAAGTTCCTTATCCTTAAGACTTCTTCGGGTTAAATCAATCATCCCAATAATACCATTAAGGGGGGTCCGGATTTCATGACTCATATTGGATAAAAATTCACTTTTCAAGCGGTTGGCTGTCTCAGCCTCTTCTTTTGCAAGCTTGATGGAGGTTTCATACATAACCTGTTTGGTAATGTCCTGAAGGGTGATTAACATTTGCTTTTGTCCGTTTCTGGATAGTTTGACAAAACCCACCTGATAATCTTTATGAAAAACCTTATGATCAATATAGTGCCGGTAAGAGATTTTTTCTTCCAAAACGTCCTCAGGTCCATTAAAAACCTCCTGGACCCTCTGATTGATTCGACAGCCATGACAATCAGGTCCATGACCACAGTCAACCCCTTCAGCACTTGCACATTTAAGTACATTCCCCAGGAGCTGGTGTTCTGCAATCTCGTTACCTAATTCAAGATCTACATCAAACTCCTTAACCAGGTAAGGATTAACTTGAACAACTTCCTTCTTTTCATTGATAACGACCAATCCAATAGGCATAGAGGCAACAATGGATTCATGGTTGATTCGCTGTTCCTTGTTTTCTATCTCCAACTGCCTTAATCTAGAGATATCCCTAAAAGATATAATGACATGGGTCTGGTTGCCAACTGTCATGGGTGAAATACTGGCTGAAAGATAGCGTCTCTTGCCGTTAACATCAATGTAAGCCCCTTTTTCAAGACCTCTAGGCTGTCCTGTTTCCTGAACCTCCTTAATGAAGTCCCGAATCATCTCACCATGTTGGTCACTGATGACATCAAGTATATCCTCAATCGTATGGTGAATACATTCCTGCCCTTGGACACCTACAATTTCACAGGCCTTTTTGTTAATGCACTGAATTTCAAAATTATGGTCCACCAAAATGACTCCGTCACCTAACTGCTGGAGAATCTCGAAATAGTCATAAAGCGATTGATTATTATGAAATTTTCTTTGATATCCCTTACGGTGTTTAAGCATTGGTTTTCCCCTATAAAATCATTTTTTGCTGCTTTATATCAAGACTTCCGGTCTCCACATCCACTGTTACGGTTCTGGAAACCTGACCTCCGACGATTTCTTGTTCAGGAACAATATTGTACTGTCTGAGTTTATTTCTTATATAGGCCACATTTCTAATACCAACCTTGAATACATCCTGGGGGTCCCTGGCCTCTGCTCCTCCAACAAGATATACCTTTAAATCCCTGGTCTGCTCCCTGGTTTCCCTGTTAAAAAAGTTAATTAAACCTGGAATAATGTTCTCAGCAAAGTAAGCCGGCCTTAAATTACTGTCTTCAGGCTTCTTTATTTGCGAAGCTTTTGGAAGAACAATATGAGCCATTGCAGTATACTTGGTTTTAGGCGAATGGATGATGAGGGCCACACAAGACCCTAAAGCATGGGTTACAATGCTTTCTTCTGGATTATCTGTAATGACATATTCTCCTATTCCGACAATGTACATCCAATCACCTTCCTCACTATTTTAGAAACCGCATCACCTGGTGGCCCATAAGTTCCAGGGATACTTGTTTTGTTATACCATTTAATTCATAGGCTGCCTTTGGCATCCCGTAGACAACACAGGATTTTTCATCCTGGCCAATGGTTACTGCCCCTTTTCGCTTCATCTGGGCAATCCCTTTGGCACCATCGTAGCCCATACCTGTCAAAATAATTCCCATAGCCTTATCTCCTGCCTCTTCTGCAAGAGAATGAAAGAGAACATCTACAGATGGACAATGGCCACTGACCTTTTCACCTTCAAAAACCCTTAACCGGTAAGCTCCGCCCTGACCCTTAACCTGCATGTGCTTGTCTCCAGGAGCCAGATAGACATGGCCTTTTTCCAGGACATCTCCATTAGCTGCCTCCTTCACGGTAAAGTGGGTCTGCTTATTCAGACGTTCGGCAAACATGGTCGAAAACACAGGCGGTATATGCTGAACTATAACAATTCCAGGCAAGTCCTTCGGCAGTTGTTTGAGCAAATTAAAAATCGCCTCTGTACCACCGGTTGATGCGCCAATAGCAATAATATTATGGAGACTAAGGGACTTGCTGGAGGCATGACTCTTTTCGGCTTCATGTGTGACTTTAATAGTTGCCTTGGAAGCAGCCTTGATTTTAGCAATCAGATCAATGATAAAGTTTTGAACGCTTTCCGGCGAGTTGGCTTGTGGCTTGGTTACAAAGTCTACCGCCCCGGCGTCCATAGCATCAAAGACCTTATTGCTGATGGAACTGACCACGATAACAGGAATCGGGTATTGTGGCATAAGCCTCTTCACAAATTCAATTCCGTTCATCTTAGGCATTTCAATGTCGCAGGTAACAACATCCGGTTGAAACTCAAGAATCTTGTCCCTTGCATCAAAAGCATCGACAGCAGTCGCAACTACCTTGATATCCTTATCCACTTGTATTCCTTTTGTCAGTATCTGCCTAAAAACGACACTGTCATCAACAATCAACACACGAATCATAAGCTTCTCCTAGATTTTACGATAAACCGCCGGTTGTATATATTTAAATTGGCTCTTATCTCTGTTAATGGTTTCAGAATGACCAATAAAAAGATATCCTCCGTATTCAAGAGCATTATACATTTTCTGAACCAAGGCATCCTTAGTTGGGTTATCAAAATAAATCATGACATTCCGCAGAAAGATAGCGTGAAACTTTTTCTTAAAGGGAAAAACAGGTTCCAATAGATTAAATCTCCGATAAATCACCTGGTCTCTCAAGGTCTTTTTTACCTGATAATTAGCCTCGTCATATTGGTCAAAATATTTATGGACCCAGGTTTTCGGCAGAGAATTAACCTTATCTTTGGAATAAACTCCCTTTCTTGCTGTATCAAGAACCATAGTAGACAAATCTGTAGCTAAGAGTTTTTTATCCCAGAACAGGCTGTTCTTACCAAAATATTCTTCCATAAGAATGGCCAGAGTATAGGGTTCTTCACCTGATGATGAAGCCCCGCACCATATCCTTAAGTCCTTGTGAGATACACTAGACTCTAAATAAGGTAAGACCTCCTTGGAAAAATAGGAAAAATGTTCCGGTTCTCTCATAAAATAAGTGTGATTGGTAGTCACCTTATCAATAAGGAGACTGAGTTCACTGCCGTCTTTATCCTTTTGAAGATAATCGTAGTAGCTGGTAAAGTCGGTAAAGCCGCGTTCTGTCAAAATCATGTTCAACCGACCTACCAGCATGGTTTTTTTCTCGTCTTTCAGGTGAATACCACTATGTTGTTTAATGTAAAAAGACAGTTTATTAAATTCATCATTGGTAATGTGTATCATCAGCTCACCTTTTCAGTCATTTATTCAACTCAATATTTCAATTATGTTCCGCTCATCTTTTGTAATCGATCATTTATTGTAATCAATGATCTACTTTAATATTTTTCAAATTCTGAATCACTTAAAGAAATGGTAGCCGGTTTCAAGGATTTTCTTTCACCCCTGTTCATTTGCTCCAGAGCCTTAAGAACTTCCGGATCAACTTGATCATAGTCCTTCCTATTGCCATCTTTCTTTTTGGGAGATCCTTTTAATCTGAAATTGGCAACCTGAGATTTCAATAACTCTGCCTGACCGGAAAGCTCTTCACTGGCAGCTGCTGTTTCCTCAGCTGTAGCACTGGTCGTTTGAACCACATCGGATATTTGATTGATACCCTGATTGACCTGTTCAACACCGAGAGCCTGCTCATGGGATGCCACCGCAATATCTCCAACAATTTCAGCTGCACTGGAAACACCTTCCACTATTTTGTTAAGGGCAACTGCTGTTTCATTGGCGATTTTTGTTCCACTTTCCACCTTGCTGATGGAGCCTTCAATCATGGTTGTTGTCTCTTTAGCTGCATTGGCTGATCTAGCAGCCAGGTTCCTGACTTCCTCTGCTACAACGGCAAAACCTTTACCGTGTTGACCGGCTCTCGCCGCCTCAACTGCTGCATTTAAGGCCAGAATATTGGTTTGGAAAGCTATATCATCTATAACCTTAATAATCTGTGATATGTTCTTGGATGATTCATTGATTCCTGACATGGCATCCAGCATACCAGCCATTTCCCGGTTTCCGTGTTCTGCAAAGCTTTGGGCTTCTGTTGCCATTTCCTTGGCTTTTTCTGCATTCTCTGCATTTGCCCTGGTCTGGGCTGAAATCTGGGTAATACTGGCTGTCAGTTCCTCAATGGAGGATGCCTGTTCTGTTGCTCCCTGGGATAGGGACATAGACGATGCTGAAACCTGACCAGAACCGGCTGCCACCTGTTCAGAGGCAGCGTTGATATTGGACATTACCGAATTGATATTGTCGGTCATCTGGAGGAAGGCTTTAGACAATTGTCCCACCTCATCTTTACTGGTCACATCAATGTCCACATCCAGGTTTCCATCTGCAATTTCTCCGGCAACGCCAACCATTTTCTTGATTGGTCGGGTGATCATGGTAGACATGATAATACCAAATCCAATCGCCAGTATAACGCCACCTATAGATATAATCGAGATTAAACTGGTAGCGCTTGAAACTGAATTTTTAGCTTCTGATACGACCAAGGCAACCATTTCATCAAATTTCACCACTAAGGTTTCGTGATTAGGTTCGTTGATTGTCAAAGCCTGACTGATCATATCCGCAAAAAGATCATCCGAAACCTTGGCTATCTCATCCATACTGACCAGAATGGACAAAACCTCATCCATTGCCACATTGGTCTCCTCATCAAAAATATCATAGATTTTCTCCAACTTATCTTCATCATTGGAGGCTATTAACTGATTGATCTGTTCTCCTGTCTGATGTACCTTTAGGTGGTTGGCTTCAATGTCTTCCATATATTGATTAAAAGTTTCATTCCTTGATGTATAGGAGTCCAACCAAAGGCCAAGGGCACATTTAGTACCGTCTAACTGACCTGAAAACTGACTGTCATTTCGAACATCTTGTGATAAGGTATAAATCCAGCTTAGGTGGTCTCTCTGTTTTAATCCAATCTGGTACCTGACTTCTGCAGGATCATCAATACCCTTGTCTGTTATTTCCTTGGAAATATCAATAAACTTCTCCTGACCTACCCGCCAGGTAGCCAACAAAGCCTTGGTATCTTCCCAAAGTCTTTCTTCATTCGTATTTTTATCAAAGCCGTCATATTCTGCCACAGATGCATCAATATCTGCCCAAACGCCATCCAACTCATCATAGACATCCATCTTTTCCTCATAAGTCAGTTTTGGTGATAAAAGCACATTGGAAACATCTGATATCTCTGATATCCGGCCTTTTAAAGTATGAATGACATCAACACTTGGCAGGCTTTTATTTCCCAGCTCGTCCATATTTATAAAACCTATTGCTCCAATTACCCCTGCTATTATAGCGACTATGATAAATGATGTTATTAACTTCGTTGCAATTCTTAAATTCAAAAACCATTTCATATCGCTTCCTCCGTTTCAGACTAGCCAGCCTGAAGATTCTCTACTACATTTGCCATATCAAGCTGACCAACATCCAGTATCAAACTGATACTTCCGTCTCCAAGTAAGGTGCAGCCTCCAAGTCCTCGTATTCTCTTGTATTTCTTTATATAATCAGGTAGGGATTTAACCACTACCTGTTGCTGACCCAAAAGCTCATCTGCAAAAATACAGCAACCTTTATCATCTTCCTCAACCATAATCAATATGCCGTCATTAACCTGGGTTACATGGGTTTTGACACCATAAAAGTCGTGAAGTCTAAGAACCGGATAACAAAGTCCGCGAACCATGATCATTTCATTACCATCTGTATCCTTAAAGATCTCCTCATTCTGAGGTCTGAAAGATTCCTTGATTGACATAATAGGAATGGTAAATCTCGTTTCACCGACTTTTAGATTCATACCTTCAATAATTGCCAACGTCAGTGGGATTTTCAGTATGATTGTCGTTCCCCGGCCGTATTCAGAGTCAACCAGGACAGAGCCACCAACGCTTTGAAGGTTTTGGGCAACCACATCCATTCCTACACCCCTGCCGGAAAATTCAGTAACCGTTTCTTTGGTGGAAAAACCAGGATGAAGAATAAGATTATAAAGCTCTCTGTCTGTCATATCATCCATGGACTTTTCAACCAATCCATTCATAGTGGCCTTATCATAGAGCCTCTGTTTATCCAGGCCCTTGCCGTCATCTTTTATGATAATGAGAACGTCACTTCCCGAGTTCTTGGCTTCAAGGACTACGGTTCCTTTAGGGTCTTTACCGGCTGCCAGTCTGTCTTCCTTACTTTCAATACCATGGTCAAGCGAGTTTCTGATAATGTGCATGAGAGGATCTGCAATCTTCTCTATGATGTTTTTATCCACTTCTGTTTCTTCACCGTAAACGACAAGGTCAACGTCCTTCTCCAGTTTCTTGGTCATATCTCTAACAATCCGGTGCATTTTCATAAAAGTGGTAGAGAGAGGGACCATTCTAATGGCCATAACCATATCCTGTAATTCCGAACTAATCTTATGGAGCTGTCTGGAAGCCTTATCAAAGCTTTCAATTTCAAGACTGGTCACTTCAGGATTTTGAGAAACCATGGCTTCTGCAATAACAAGTTCACCAACCATATCCATAAGTTTATCCAGTTTATCTACATTGACACTGATAATACTTTGCTTGGAAGACAGGGATACTTCTGTTTTCTTTACCTTTTTCTCTACGTATTTCTTAGAGGTTTCAGGAACCTTAACATCTTCTGGAATTTCCTCACCCTGGAAAGCCTTTGCCATGGATCCATAGCTTTCCTGGTCAATGGATTCAAAGGTCAATTCATCGAGAAAAATGGTGGCTTCCAGATATTTCTTGACTTCTTCCTCTTCTTTTTTGGTTTTTAGAACAATCTGAAAACCATTTTTCTTTATTTCATCTGCACTTTCATCATTTTCAATAATGTCATTGGGCTTATAAAAGACTTCATCGACCAGGTCTACAATATTGTGAACAACAGTATAAGCTCTTATATTCTCCATCTCAGAGTCTTTTTTGAAACGAAGCAAACTCTTGTAATATCTTGCCTCATCAGCCTTTTGGCTGGGACTGATATAATACTTCTGCTTACTTGCACTTTTCTTTGGCTTCTTATCCGTCTTTATACCATTACTGGTCTTCATATCATTTAAATATACTTCAACTTTGGCCAAAAGCTCTTCGCTATCTCCGTTAGGTTCCTCACCTTCCCGGATTTTCATTAATTCAATTTTGTAATAGTCTATACTCTCCAGTATGATATCCACCAAAAGGGTAAAGTTGTACTCGACATCTGCCTGTTCACGAATCACGAAAAAAACATCTTCCAGCCGATGGGCCAGGGTGCTCATTCCGTTATACATCATCATGGCTGATGACCCTTTTATGGTGTGCATAAACCGAAAAATCTCATTAATAGATTCCTCTGTGAAAGCACTTGTCTTCTCACTTTCGATCATTAATTGTTCCAAGGTTTCAACAATTTGTGAGGTTTCATACACATAGGCTTCAATCATGGGTTGATCAATATATGAATTACCCATCCACTCACTCCTTTCGCTATTTGGTCAAACCATCTAAAACCTCCACAAGCTTATCCCTCTGGAATGGTTTTACAATAAACGAGGATGCTCCGTAAAGGACCGCCTCACGAATCAAGGTTTCCTGTCCCATAGCAGATACCATGACAACCTTGGCATTAGGATCCATTTTTTTTATTTCCCTAAGAGCCTCAATTCCATTCATATCCGGCATGGTTATATCCATGGTAATAATGTCAGGGTTGGCAGTAGAGAATTTCTCAACGGCTTCCCGGCCATTTTCCGCCTCCGCAACGATTTCATAATCATGGGCTTCCAACATCTTTTTTATACTGACCCGCATAAATGCAGCATCATCGACGATCATAAGTTTTGGCATCTTAACCTCCTTACACTGTTAGTGAATGCTAACTAACTAAATTTTAGCATAAAAAAAGAGAAATGCAAAGAGCATTTCCTTTTATTTACATCAAGTTTCAAAATATTTATATTCTGTTCACAATTGCCCAAAAACATAGGACTTCCATTAGAATTTATAAACAGGCAATTCAATGACAAAAGTCGTATGATCACCAACGATGGACTCGAGGAGGAGATCACCACCGCAGGAGTTGAGGATCTGCTTACAGAGGGGAAGACTTAACTTATCATCATCTCTATAAATATGTATAAAGTCATGGTGGTAAAACTCATTAAAGATATAATCCTGCTCTTCCGGAGGAATACCTGGTCCATAATCTGTAACAGCTACCCTAAAATAATCCAGCTGTCGTTCTTCGTTCTTAGTACAAACAATAGAGACAGACACCTTTTCATTAAGGGTGTGCTTGGCAGCGTTCCCAAGAACTTCATGAAGAACAGACTCTAAAACAGATTTTTCAACCACCAGCATATCATCATTGCATTGAACTTCAGATATTCGGACCCGAACATGTTTATATTGGCTAATAACATCATCAACAACTTTGAGAATATCAACCTTGGTCAGCTCAAACTTCCGGCCTTGGATTTCTACATACTTGGATATCTGATTCAGTATATTTCTTGAATTCAGCATCTCATCTTTCATGGCTTTAAAGAGTTCTGCATTCTCCAGGTCAAGACTGGATTCATCAATAAGCTGGATCATACCCATCATACCGTTTAAGGGGGTCCTCAACCGGTGATTGACATCCTTAAGAAACTGGTTTTTAAGTTCCATAGCATTTTTAGCCCTTTTGACGGCATATTTAAGATTGCGTTCAGCCTTAATTCTTTCAGTAATGTCGGTAAAAAGAGTAGCAAATTTTTTATCACCCACCGGATAAGCAGAAACCTCATAATACCGGTCAAGGGCTGAGGCGTAGTTTTCAAAATGCCGGTTGACACCCTTAAGAGCTACCTCGCCGTAGGTTTCTATCCAGTATTTTTCTGTCTGGGGCATAATATCCAAAACTCTTCGACCAATGATTTCAGAGGAAACCAGGCCTGTCATAGCTTCAAAGGCATCATTAACCGCCAAAAACTTATAATCTACCGGTCTGCCCTCTTCATCGATGATAATCTCATGAAGGGCAAATCCTTCTTTGGCATTATTTAGTAATAGAGAATTGGAGTTTTCCGCCAGTTCATAGCGCTTAAATACGGAGAAATCGTAAATGCTTTTTAGATATGCCAAAGCCAGCACAATGGTGGCGACAAAAAAGAGCAGAAGTTTATCCGTAATCTCATAATTACAGACGATTAAGACCGGATATGTCAAGGCCACATATATAATAATGAAGATACGAATCATTCGGATATTAAAAATGGAAAAAACTGTCGCCACCAGAAGCATGATATGGATAAAAAAGAAAGTACCCTGGTCAGCCAGATAGGCATAGTTAGTCGTAAGAATGGTTATGCACCATAAAGAAAAATAGAGAACATTCTGATAAGCCTTTTCCAACTTTCGGAAAAAGCTTAGTAAAAATACCATAGCAAGTATGACGGCAACTCCCGCACCAATCCACTGAAGGCCAAAATAGTCCCTATTGGTCTTCGCATAAAAGATTAGCATCAGCAAGTTGAACATCAGGCCATAGACGATGTTGATAATCCGTAGCACAGCCTGTCTTTGCTTCCAGTAATCCATCTGCTGCTCCTTAATCGACCCTTTTAAATAAGTTCCAGGTTCTGAAGGACTTGTCTGAACTTTTCTACATCAATTGGTTTCCAGGCATAGGCCTCGCAACCATATTGATAAGATTCCTCCACAGTCTCCTTGTCGTTTAAGGCTGTTGTCATAATTATTTTGGCAGGTTTCTCCCCTTGAGCTAAATTTGTTGCTTCTATTTCTCTAATGGTTTTTAAGGCTTTTATTCCATCTACCTTGGGCATCATAATGTCCAAACAGATTAAGTCATAATATGCATCGCTTTTTACCGCTTCTGCTACAAGATCAATAGCCTCCAATCCGTTAATGGCCAAATCGCATTTGCCGTATTTGGATAAAAACTTGTTCATGAAGAGTCTTGAGGTTAGATCGTCTTCTGCAATAAGTATCCTCATAAAAGCCTCCTTTCTATTGATGAGTCAGCATTCGGTCAATATAATCCACTAAATGCTGATTGATGTCGTAAGATTTGTCTCTAATTCGCCATTCATAAACTTGGGAAAATATGGTTCCGTTGATCAAACTGGCGACTTCTCTGTCACTAAAATCATTAAAACCTACCAGGTCACCTCTGGCTCCGCTGATAATCTCTTCAAGGAAGTCAATGCGATGGAGGACAATCTCCTGCATACGTTTCTTGGTCCCTTCCTGATATTGATAGAGGTCAAAACTAAACATAACAGTAGTCAATTCCTGATATGACTGGTAAAGCTGGGCATATCGGTTGACATAAAACCGAATACTGTCCATTCCTGACAAATCTGTTTCCTTAATCGTATTAATGATTCTTTCATCATAACCGGCGAACTCTTCGATGATTTCATCCAGTATCTCCTGCTTGCCTTTATACTGTCGATACAGAGCTGGTTCAGAAACATTTTGTGTCTTAGCTAAATTTTTAGTAGTTACTCCATTGATCCCTTCCTGATCGAAGAGCTCAATTGCGCTGATTAAAATCTTATCTTTTCTTTTTAACATGTGCACCCTCTTGCCTTAGAGTAATTGTTAGTCAATACTAACAAAAGTATAACATGGATTGCAAAGCTATGTAAATAAAGAAATGTCCTTGACTTATGTCTTATTGTACGTACAATGAAAGTAATAGACTGGATGTTTTAATTGTCATATGCGGGTTTAAACCCTAATAAAATCAAGGTTTTGGGGGAATACCAATTGGAAAAATGAGGAAATATTATGCCTAAAATAAAAGCAGATGTTTTGACCGGAAGTATTAAATCTCATATACTTCGGCTGGCCATCCCTTCCATAGGTGGCATGTTTGCCATGACCGTTTTTAATCTGACTGATACTTTTTTTGTTTCCAGGTTGGGAACTCAGGCACTGGCTGCCATGGGCTTCACTTTTCCTATCATCATGATTATCGGTTCGCTGTCTGGGGGCCTTAGCCTTGGAGCAGGATCAATCCTTGCCCGGGCACTTGGCAGTGGCAACGACCACAAGATGCATCGAATCGCCACTGATGGCATCCTCTTATCCATTTTAGCCGTCTTCATTATCTCATTTGCCGGTTATTTCACCGTTGAGCCTTTTTTCTATCTTATGGGAGCTAGAAACGAGTCTCTTGAACTGGTATCGACTTATATGAGAATCTGGTATGCCGGCGCCTTCGTTATCGTCGTTCCACCGGTCAGCGACTCCTCCATGCGGGCCTTAGGTGATATGACCAGACCTTTTCTGGTTATGCTGACCTGCGCTGTTATGAACATGATTCTTGACCCCATACTAATCTTCGGACTTTTTGGACTGCCTGAAATGGGCATTTCAGGAGCGGCTCTTGCCACAATTATTTCCAGAGCCTTCGGCATGGTCCTAAGCCTTTCCTTCGTTCATTTTCATTATAAATTAATTGATTTTAACTATGACTCTTTTACAGAGCTTTTCAAGTCCTGGGGTGAAATTCTCTCCATCGGTCTTCCCAATGTAGTGGTTAGAATACTGCCTCAACTCACAAGGGCTATGATGACAAGATTGGCAGCCTCCATGGCTATGGGCTCTCTGGCCGTTGCTGCACTGGCTGCCGGGCAGCGTATTGAAAGTTTTGCCACCATCATCAGTATGGCCATCGGTGTTTCCATTGTCCCAATCATAGGCCAGAACTTTGGCGCCGGTCATTATCACAGGGTAAGGGAAACCAGAAATCTGGTTATCAGAATTTCTCTTGTATATGGACTTTGTTTCTTTATAATAGCCCTTCCTCTTGGCCCTATCCTGGCCTCTATCTTTACCAAAGAACCTGAAGTCATTAAGCTGACAACTACCTATATCAGGATTATGATGATTGGAACCATTGGCCTTAACCACTATAACTGGTTAAGTGAAAGTTTTAATGCCGTTGAAAAACCCCGCTACGCCATTTTTATCAATGCTGTTGGTACTCTTCTGATTATTCTACCGGGACTTTTTATCGGTTCAAGCATATATGCCTTTAATGGGATGCTCATAGGTCTGGTTACCGGCCAGCTTCTAGTAGGCGGCCTTGCCATCTACCTTTCTAAAAACCACCTGGCCAAAGGTCAATAAACTTAAGGCTAAAACAATAAACCTAAGGCTAGAACAAAAAGCTCAAGGCCTTTGTGTTCTTCATACCTTTACCAATCTTCTGACCATTACCGCTTATTCTTTTTCTTATTCGTCAATAAGGTATTTAAATACTCATGATCAGGACCATCACCTTGAAGGTCTTTTTTCTTGATTATTTTCATCTTGTCTTTTACTTCTGAAACCTTCATGGCCATTTCCTTAACCGGAGGTCTTACTTTTCTAAGCACAATCTCAGTCATAAAAAGGAGGAAGGCAATACTTAATAACCAATTGGTTAAATCTCTAGATCCCTTCACGTCAGGAACCTGTCCCTTTAAGACATCCTCTGGATTTTCAATGAGACGTCCACCGGTAATGGCCGCCATCTCCTGGGGCTTCACTCCTTTGCCGGACAGAAAATCATACTCCTTGGAATACCCAATATTAAGCGCCGTAATTACCTGGTCGCTCTCCTCGCCTTGCCCCAGCTCAAAGGTAACCAGGTATATACCCTGACCTGAGGGCTCAAACTCACCTCTGTAAGAACCCGGTGAAACGGCTTCCAGAGATATGTCAGATGTAATGCCATCAGGGCTTGAAATCAAGCCCTCTATGGAGCTGTAGTCCTTGTCCTTAACCAAAGAAGTTACATCAATAATTCCCCGTCCGTTTTCATAATAGCCGGACACACCATAATTGGTGTTGATGTCCTGCTGAACCAGCCAGGACATGGTATTAATCCAGAACCCCTGGTTTCCGGACCAGGATAGCCACTTGGAAGACCACAGTCCCTTCATATCCGAAGTAAAGGCAACTGTCCTGCCTAGTCCGTACTGCCAGGAGGCAAGAATCGGATCTTCCTCCGGTCCTTCCAAAATAACCTTGGCCTTGTCTTTGGCTTCAGTAGCAACGTAACCATCCAGCTGAGGTAAGGCATCTATCCCAGCAATAATCGGGGAATCTGCCGTAACTTTGGGAAAGAAGGTCACATTGTTCAAATATTTTTTACCTGCCATAAAGGCTTCTTTTGTAAAAATACTGGGAATATCCGTAAAAACATCTGTTGCATAATATCTTCCGTTACCATATTCAGCTAGAAGCTGCAGGAGATTCTTATCTGCTCCGCTACCAACAGCTACCGTTGAAAGGGTCATCCCCTGGGTGTTCATTCTTTCCAAAAGAGGAAGGTAGCCTGTTTGCTCTGCCTGACCATCCGTTAGAAGAATAATATGTTTAAGGCCTGCATCCAGCTTTTCCAGCTCTTCAATAGCCAGCTTCAAGGATGGTTGAATGGAAGTTCCTCCTCCTGGGGCCAGCCTGGCAATTTCATTTTCAATAGCGGCCTTATCCTCACTAAGGACAGGTTCCACCACCCATTTAGGAAGGGAATCAAAGCCTAAGACGCCAATATAATCCTCGGCCTCTAAGACTTCCAAACTTCGAATAGCCGCTTCTTTGGCCAGTTCCATTTGGCTGACACCAAAATCACCACCACCCATGGAACCGGATTTATCAATAACCAGCATCAAGGCAAGGTTAGGCTTTTCCTCTTTTGGTTTGGCATCCATATTTAAGGGAAGTATATCTTCCAGGATGGTCTTGTAATAGCCACCAGGTCCAAAAGAAGTCTCACCTCCTGTTACCAGCAAGCCCCTTCCCTGAAGCCTGACAGCCTCTTCCATATGAAGAAGAAAATCTTCACTTAATCGATCTATGGGCACATTGGCTATAAGATAGCCATCATATCTCAAAAGTTCTTCCAGTGACTGGGGAACTTCTTCCGCCATCACAGACTCCAGGATTGCTGAGGATTCCAGCATACCCTTAAAGTTCAGGGCCGCCTCTTCCTCACCCTCTACAACTAAAATCTTTGGTAAATCATTGACCATGGTATAAGCTGACACAAAATTATTCTCCGTATAGGTATCCTCATCTACAATAATCTGAGCTCCATAGGTCACCAAACCGGAATCTGTAATTGTATCACTAAAAACGTAAAGATTTTCACCCACCGAAATATCAATGACCTTTTCATATTTAACCTGATTATTTGAATAAATGTATAGAACACCACTGGTCTTAATGTTGGAAGAAATACTGGCCTGTATTTCAACCGTTTGATTTCTTTCCACCTTTTCAGGCAGAACCAGTTCATCAAACTGAACCTCACTAAAATCAAGGGTAGAAAAATCAACAATATCAACGACAGTGTCTCCACCTGCAAAACTAGCCAGCTGCTTTCTGGCATCTCCAACATTCTCATAACCGTCAGTCAGTAGAACCAGTCGTCGTTTAGTTCCTGATTCAATAATTGAATTGCCGGAAATCAGGGCCGTCTGAATATTGGTAAATTCCTGATTAAGGCGGACTCCTAGACCGTCAAAGGAAAAGGATTTATCAGGAAGTTTTTCAACTTTGGCCTCTTGTGCAAAAGCGAGAACTCCGATAAGATCTCTTTCAGATCTTGACCGGGACGCCTCTATAATGAAGCTCTCCATAGCTTCCTTTTGACTCTCTACTGACTTGGACACATCTGCAATAAAGACAGTCGTTATGTCTTGGGCCTCATGAATCACTTGAACTCCACATAAGGACAAGACAAGAAACAAAATGGTCAGCATACGCAGCAGGGTGGCAAAACGGTATCTTTTGCCCAGATTCCTGAGATAAATAAATCCTGTAAAACCAATAAGGCCTAATCCGATAAAAAGAGGATAATAACGGCTTATACTAATACTCATGTATCTTCCTCCTATAATCGTAAATCAACCATTCCAGACCTAAAAGACCTATAATCACAAGGCCTAATAGGACATTTAGATCTTTATTTTGAATGGCCAAATCAATATTTTCCCCGTCACCTATCTCCCCTTGATCCAAAAACTGTTTAGGGTAGTTAACCGCAAAGGATTCGGACCATACATCAAAGTTGTTTTCCTGAACCACCTCATAAATCCCAGCCTCCAAAAGTACGGGCATAACTTGGGTTTTTCTTTCAAAAGTCAAGGGATAGGAGACACCACCAGGTGTTACTACCTGGCCTTTATTTCCACTTGGCAAAATACTGACTTCCAAATTCTCCCCAACATAATAAGACCTATTTTCCACCATCCTATTACTTAGGAGATAGTCCAGGGAATTCATCATGAGGATAGGGAACTCAATAGAAAGGGGCATATTGGTATCCTGTATATCAAAGCCATATACCAAGGCCCTGTTATCATTAATCAGGGTTTCAAAAGCCACTGCCCCATAGTTGGTATCATAAATAATCTTACTTTTATCCACCACATCAAAAACACCGCTTACCCGGGTCGCGAATTCCGGATTCTCAATATGGTCGGTAATCTTATGGTCTGCTGTTACAACAACTGGATTCTCCGCATAGCCCAAAAGCTCAGTTCCTGGAACCTGTGACGGATTAAACAGCATATAAGCACCACTGTCAGGATACTCACTTGGTTCAAGGCCATCATAAACATAGAGATCATAACCATAAAGGCCTTCAACGTCCTCACCAGTATAGACTTCAACATTTGGATGAAGACCTAAGGCTTTTTCCAAAAAACTATTGCCGTCAGTGATTAAAAGAACTTTCTGCACCTTATCTGACTGGATCACCTGATAAGCATGATTGTCCCCCTCCAGTATGTCCTCATTATCAATAGCCACATGGAGAATCTCTGTCTCATAAGGGATATCCTCAAAGAAAAGTTTACCCCTTTCCTTGGGTCCAATTTCCACCTGCTTAGTGGCGAAATACTTGTCATCCACATAGAGACTAATCTGAATGAGCCCTGACTGACTATCATGGTTAAAGACTTCCGTTAAGGCTGTAATGGTTCCTTCTTTCAGATATTTAGTATAAGTAATCTCATGGAGTGAATAGTTTTTTTCACTGGCAAGGGTTCGAATATTTCCTGCCCCCTTAAGGGACCTGTCACCGATATATACAATATCCTGGCCCGGTTCCCGTATACTTTCAAGGGTCTGCTCAAGGATTTCCATCGAACAGATACCGTCTACAGCGTGAATCTGTTCGATATAAGATAGAATAATTCCCAGATTCTCTTCATCCTTGGCCAGGGTTTTCGGCACATCCTCAGCAACCATTAAGGTTACAAGACTGCCGTCGTCCAAACCTCTTAGGTAAGCCCTAGCCTCTTCTTTGGCTCTGTCCATTCGACTTTGGCCAAGATCTGCTGACTGCATTGTATAGGAAGCATCGATGATTAATAGAAGATTGGCCTTTTCTTTTTTTCCTGTAATAAAAAATCCCGCCAAAATCAACACCATAAGAAGAACCACCATTATTTGAATGAACATCAGGATGGAAGTCTTCAGTTTCTTGATTCGGACAGCTTTCTCAATCTCTTCCTGCATCTGTCTCCATAAATACAGACTCGGAACCGGCTGTGGCTTATTTTTAGGCCTCAGCATATATAAAACAATAATAATTGGAACAGCCAGCAATCCCAGCAATCCCAAGGTGTTGGTTATTCCCATACTCTCACCTACCTGACTGAATGTAACCTTGCGATAAATTTTTCCATCGGATCCTCTGTACTGACCATAATATAATGGGCTCCATACTTATTACACAAGCTCTGTATCTGATTACAGTGCTGGTGAAGGTGCTTTTTATAGAGGTTAATGGCTGATATGCCTGTTTCAATATCCATCTTCTCCCCGGTTTCGCTGTCAATAAGCATGGCATTTTCATCAAAGACCGGATTTAACTCTTCTTTGGAAAGAACATGACAAAGGACCACCTTCTGTTTCTTATAAAACAAAAGACGAAGAACTTTTTCAAGGTTATGGTCAAACATGAAATCGCTGATGATGACACTGATACCCTTTTTCAGCTTAGGTTGCCATTCATAGACAGATTGATAGAGATCGGATTGGCCGTCATAAGTATGCCCTTCCAGGCTGTCAATCATAGAATTAAAGGATTTTATACCCCGTCTGGGGCCGTCAGACTTACTGACTCCCCGGCTCCACAAAACATTGGTCACACTGTCATAATCTGCGAGGGCTGCATAAGAAAATGCAGCGGCAATCTTCACACCTGTCTCTCTTTTACCCTGATCACCCATAGAGGTGGAGGTATCAGAAAAAACTGTTACCTGGGTCTCCATTTCCTGCATAAAAAGCTTAATAAAGACTTTTTCAAACCTGGCATAGGCATTCCAGTCTATACGTCTAAAATCATCTCCTGGCATATATTCACGATAATCCGAAAATTCTACTGAACTACCAATAGCCTTGGACCGTTTGCTTCCCATATTCCCCGATTTAAGAGAAAGGTTCATATGTAGGGTCAAGGATTTCAATAATTCCATAAATTGTTGGTCAATAATCTTTCCCATAAGTGCTCCTAGCTGGTTCTTTATCGATACTTATCCCTTTATTTTTTCAGGGACTTAATTAACTCTCCAATAATCCAATCCGGACTTTTCCCATCAGCCAGGGCATCAAAATTAAGCGCCAACCGGTGCCTAAGAATTGGATAAGCCATAGCCTCAATATCTTCAAAAGCAATATTATAGCGACCGTCAAACAAGGCTTTCACCCGACTGGTCTGTATAATTCCCTGAGCAGCCCTGGGCGAAGCCCCCTGGCTCACATATTTTTTGACTAGGTCAGGAGCAAATTCTGAGTCGGGATGGGTGGCACTGACCAGTTTCATACCATATTCAAGGACAGCTTCCGCACAGGGAACCTTAGTTACTGCTTCCTGAATTTCAAGAAGTTCCTGGCCACTGGTCACACACAGAACAGGTTCTTCAGAAGATGCCGTCGTGAGATTAACGATATCCCTAAGTTCACTCACACTAGGAAATTCCACATTTAACTTGAACATAAAGCGGTCCAACTGGGCCTCCGGCAATGGATATGTCCCCTCCTGTTCTATAGGGTTCTGGGTTGCCATAACCAAATAGGGCTTTGATAATTCATAGGTCGTTCCCCCAATAGAAACGGTCTTTTCCTGCATGGCTTCCAGCATGGCCGCCTGGGTTTTAGGTGTGGCCCTGTTGATTTCATCAGCCAGGACAATATTGGTAAAAACCGGACCCTTTTGGAATTCAAACATGCCTGTATCCTTATTATAAATATTGGTTCCTGTAATATCTGCCGGCATCAGGTCCGGTGTAAACTGGATCCGTTTAAAATCCAACCCAAGAACCTGGGACATCACCCGTACCAGCCTTGTTTTACCAAGTCCAGGTACGCCTTCAAGCAAAAGATTACCTCCTGAAAAGAGACAGATAATCGTATCCAAAATCAATTCTTTCTGACCAATCATATGCTTGGCCACTTCAGCCTCAATCCGCTGACCCACAAGTTTTACACTTTCAATCTTTTCCATTTTTCCCTCCTAGGTTGCATAGGCGAGCAGTAAATCGTCAGATTTACGACCAGCCGCTCTTTATTCCAAATCGCTGAAATACTCCAATATTATATCCTTCATAACTGCAGGAACATCTAGGGATTCCACCGACTGAGATGCCTGGTCGAAATACTCCCGATACAATTCCTGATAATCTACATATTCACCAAGATCAACCATACCTTCTTTTTCAGAAGTAGTATTGGTTCCGCCTTCCTGGCGGTTGCCTTCAACAAAAGAAGGTTCACTGGATCCGCCTATCCTGGTTGGATCAAAAAGATATTCTTCAGTGGTACCTGTGCCACGTCCATTACCGGACCCCTGGCCACTTCCTGCCCCTGAACCCGAACCACTGCCGGATCCCTCGCCGGAACCTTGACCGGACCCTTCACCTGAGCCTTCACCTGAGCCTTCTCCGGAACCTTCGCCAGAACCATCTCCTGATCCCTCACCTGATCCTTGACCGGACCCTTCACCGTCACTTGTGCCCTCACCTTGGCCTTGACCGCTTTGTCCCGAACCTTCGTTCTGACCACCCGATGCCGCATTGCCACTTGAAACTGGTAAGCCTGATGATGCTTGACCACTGGTTCCTGCACTGGCTTGACCACTGTTTCCCGAATTGGAGAAAGCTAAATCTGATATGCTTTCCCCACTGGAAATCGCCCCTGCCATTTCATTAATTGCATCAGTCAGTTCCTGGGCCAATTGACTTTCCGGATCCATATTAGCCAGCGCTTCCAAAAGTTCTTCCAAATTCTCAGCCGAAGCTTCAATATCTTCCTTGGTCTCTTGGTCGATACCATCACCATCATTCTCATCCATGGCCTTTTCAAGAAGGTCACCTAGATTCTTAAGTGCTTCCTCCACCATTTCCTTGCTTTCCTGATTTTGTAAAAGGTCTGAAAGTGTCTTCATAGCCTCGGTCATTTCAAGCAAATCACTGATTGACTGACTGGCTGCCTCTTTGTTCCCGGTATCCATGGCATTTTCCAATGACTGGAGCTGCTGGGCCAAGTCTTGAAGGCCTGTCAGATTTTTAAGTTCTTCATCTAAATTCATTTTTTTCAGTTCATCTTTGGCTATGGAAAGCTGCTTCATTGCCTCTTCTTCACTTTTAGCCTCTTCCAGTTTTTCAAGAAGGGGGGCCAGTTTATCTTCCAGCTCTTTCTTCTTTTCCTCACTGATTTCATACTTATCCAAAAGCTGGTCTTTTTCCTTAATGAAGTCCTCTTTTTCCTTTGCTAACTTTTCTTTGAGGATTTCTTCCTGTCTGGCCTCTTTTTTAGCCTCTGAATCTATTGAATAGAGACCAAAGGCAAGGATTACCATAAGCAAACCGGCAAGACCATACTTCCATAAGAAAACAAATCGATATTTCTTGGTGAAATTACTGGTTTCCAAATACTCAAAGGTTTCCTTGCGCTGAAGTTTGGCTTCAAGGCTATCCTGACCGGATAACTCATCAAGGGTCTGAAGTCTTTCTTTTGCACCAAGGTCATCAGCAAGCCTGTAGACCCTGGTTTTTGAGGGAACAAGAACCAGCCCCACCAAAAGTCCAAGACCTAAGGCACCTAAGATACCGTAAATCATTAACTCTCTTAAAAAGGCAATTGGTACAAAAAATCCGGCAAGACTTATGCCCATAAGAAGAACTCCGCCTACACATAAGGATAGGAGGAGTGCATTGCCTATATTCTGAATATACTTGTTTATTTTTATTGGTCTTACAAACTTATTGACCGATTTCATTTAGGATCATTGTCCTTCCTCTAACTTTTCCCCTTATCCAGTCCTTCTTTATAGATAGACCGTTTATTGGTAAAGTCGATTTCGCTAAATATGTCTACTTCCTTTAGACGAAGTAAAATGTCATCTTGTACGTAGTCCATTAGACCTAAATCTTCAAATGGATATCGAAGAAAATACTTGGTTGACTTGTTTTTCATAGCCAAAAGCCGCTCCAGCTGATTGTTTAGCATAATAATATACTCATCATTAAGGGCAACATTGGTAAAATACAGCATAGATCGAACTTCAAAAACAGTATCCAATTTATCTGCCGAGTCAATGACATAACCTTCAATGGTTTCATCTTTTGGCTTTAATATATATCGGTAAAGATCCTCGTGTTCCGGTCTTAAGAACTTTTTGATTTTGGAATCGAACATCTTGTGTTCTATCGCTTCAAGAGCCTCCTTAAAACCATCCACCAACCCCTTGGTTGGACCCAAAACATCACCGGTCACTGACTCCAGGGCATCATGAAAAACCGCCCGAAGCATGAGTTCCTTCCAGTTAATGGTGTGACCGAATTTATATTCCTCCCACCTTGCCAGTACAAAGGAAAGTATGGCTACATTGGTAGTATGGGCAGAAACAGAGTTGGTATTGAGAGAGTCACTGTTGGAGTAACGGTCAATATTCTGAATCTTGCGGAACTGGTCCAAAACCTTGGTAATATGCCCAATCTTCCCGCCAAAGATTTCCAGCTGGTCAATTTCCTCCTTGGCAAAACGAATAGCAGAGGGAAGTTCTGTTTCCATTAGCTGGTTCCTGTATTCCAGTATATTCTGGCAATAGGGGTCACTGTATTTAGGATTAATGTATTTAAGTTCCTGCCTTGCTTCCATGATTCGCTCAATAATTCTGGCCGCTTCATAAAGCTGTTCAACCAGTGTATTGTCCGACCCAATCATATAGGATTTTAGGTCATCCGTCCATGATGATGGCATATAGGTCTTGTTCTTTTCGAAAATCAATTCCTTCATTTCAAGAACATAGTCTCTTTCATCATTAAGCTCTTTTTGCAGGATATAGGAAATATCACCAAGTTCTGCCTTTAAGGTGTTTCCAAAGATAATCCTGAGAATCAAGAGTTTCCAGTCGATGACTTTGCCTAACTCTTCCTCTTCTTTTGCAAGAAAATAGGCAATATGGGCAACATTGGTTGAATGCTCCATATAGGTGTTTTTCTTAATGTAGTCTTCATTATTGTAACGGATAATATTATTGGACTTCCTGATGTTTAATAGAAACTGTCCGATTTTTCCGTCCTTTTTTATATTTTTCATATCTCACCTTACTTCAATTTGGTTAACTTCCGCTTGGATAAGGACAAACAGATAAAGGTTACTATACTATAATACACTAGATTTCCCATCCATGGGCGAACCCAGGAGAAAATTGTAGACGAAGTTCCGCCTCCTCCAATCATATAAAAGAAGAAATCAAAACCCATACTGCCTGAAGTCATCACTTCCAAACCTCCAAAGAAGGGATTTGAGGAAAAGATAAAGAGGCTGATTTCATGAGCATATTTTTCAAAAAATGTGATAAAGTTCTGGGTGTTGCTGTATGCCACATTCATAAAAATCGACGCGATAATAACCAAAACCAAAGGAAGAACGATGGTTGCTCCAAAAATGATATAGGACATGACAATGGAGGAGATATTCTTCTTAAAGTGGGTGGTACAAAACATACCGATCGAGGACACCATAACAGCCGTAGCCATATAAAAAAGGATAACCTTCAATATATCCAGAAGGGTAACGCCGCCAAAAAGAAGGATAACTCCCGTAAAGGGCAGCGCAGCCACAACCAACAAAAATACAAAAGACAGGGCAGCGCTCATTTTTCCAAATATGATGGACCAAGGGCTAATATCTGTACAAAGGAGGAGGTCCATGGTCTGTCGCTCTCTCTCACCACTAATAGAGGTTGCAGTAAATACCGGTAAGATAAAAAGAAGCATGCCTAACTGGAACGAGCTGATAGCAACATATATACCGGTTACAACCGTTGGGTCAAACCCATTGATTCCATAACTATAGGAAGAATATTCAGCCAAAAAAGCAATCCCTACAACAAAACCAAGTATGCCTAAATAAAGGAATAACAAAATAGGGGTCTTCCAGGTTCGCATCCTGGTCTTTAGTTCACGTTCAAGAATTGGATTCATCATCATTGGTCATCACCCTCCTTGGTCAAATGCAGGAATATGGATTCCAGATTGCCGGCTGTCTCTTCAAAATGGTAAACCAGAACTCCTTTGTCTACCATGGTTTTAAGAAGATTTGCCTTGGCCTCATCATCACCGCCAAAAGAGCACTCTACATATCCATGGCCTTCAATGATATCACTGACTTCAGGTCTTTCCTTAAGAAGGGAAAGAACCAAATCAGATTCACCGGCCACCTTGATTTTTAATTTGGACAGGTGGTTGAGTTGTTTTTGAATTTCACTAACCGAACCCTTGGTTACTAGTTTACCTTTTTCAATAATACCGATGGTCGTACACATTTCAGCCAATTCCAGGAGAATATGTGAACTGACGATAATGGTTTTACCCATCTTCTGAAGGGTCTTCACTATATCACGAAACTCTACTCTGGCTCTTGGATCTAGTCCTGATGCCGGTTCATCCATAATAAGAACTTCCGGATTATGAATCAAAGCCCTTGCCAGGCAAAGACGCTGTTTCATACCTCTGGACAGATCGTCAACATAAAAGTCTTTCTTATCACTAAGATTAACCAGTTCAAGAAGCTGGTCAATAACTCCCGGCCGGTCAGTCTGGGGGATTTTATGGACACCGCAGTAAAAGTTCATATACTCAGTGGTCTTTAGGTCTGCATATACACCAAAAAAGTCCGGTACATAACCGATTATACTTTTGGCTTTTTGGGGGTCTTTGCGAACATCATGACCTCCGATGATAATGGTTCCCTTGCTGGGTTTTAAAAGTCCTGTAGCTATTTTTATGGTTGTTGATTTACCGGCTCCGTTGGAACCGACAAAACCAAATATTTCTCCTTTTTCAACCTGGAAACTTAAATCTTTCACTGCTGGAAAGGAGCCGTAATTCTTGCTTAAATTCTCGACACGTATCATTATCTCGAACTCCCTTCTACTCTTATTTCAGGTACTTCAATGGCAATGCCATCGTATATATTTTCCCTGACAACCTGGTCCAGTCGAATCATAATGATTAACTGGTTATCCTTGATATAGATTTTCGGATCAAGGTCGAAGAAATCATCCAAATCCGCAACGGTTTCATAAGCCTCACTTGTAGGATTATAAACCTCATATACGGCACCTTCCAGTGAATTGACGGTTGAAAACTCGTTTTTCTCCCAATACATATACTCTAAATAGGCAGGATGGACCTTAACTTCCAGCCTTTCCGTATCAAAATACTCAGGAATATGGAAGGTCGCCTTAACCAGTGACTCCTGATAGATATTGACTGTTTTTTCCTCAAAACCACGATACTCAATTTCACGGTTATACATCTGGTCTTCTGACATGCCAACTGTAAAGCTGGGAATAATAAATCCGGCAGGCAGGTCCAATCTGGTTCCCTCTGTAAAGCCTAAGGTAGATTGAACGGAAAAGATATTCTTGCTAAAAACAAGAGGCTCTTCATCATTAACAGCCAGTTCATAGCCTACAGGTGTTCTGTTGATACCTACCAGTTCAACCTCATCAAAACCGGTCTGAACATTGTAATATCCATTATAGCGGTCTCTTGAGGTCTCAAGGAGCTCAACATTAGCCCGCATTTCTTCATTCTCTGTATCCATATAGCTATAAAGGTTATATTGGCTCCGAAGCTCATCCATCATGTTATAAAGGTCTGTATAGAGTTCACTCATACCAAGTTCCAATGTAATACGTTCCTTGGATTTAATGTCACCGACATAGGCATATCCGTTCCCCCACTTGACATAAGCCGTTTCAAGATCGAAGGGAGACTTGTTGTAGACCTCCAGGGTCAGATTATCCTCATGAATATCAATAGTTACGTAATCACCCTCTGGAGAATTTTCCATAGGCAAGGTCTTGTCTACCCTAAAATCCACCTTGGACCATAAAGGCGAATCATAGACCTCGTATTTATTCTTAGCTCCCGCAGTAATCTTCCCAATTACCGACCGGTTGCCACCGTAATAATAGTAGTTGTTTTCAGACAGGGGTTCCAGGGGTTCCTTGGCATCCCATTCAACCTTAAGATTTCCACTCTTATTATTGAAAACAGACAGCTCTGTAGCAACCGTCAAATGGTTGTCCCCATCTACATAATTGATTTCAGAGATGGTATTAACAATCGGCTGCTCATATCTGGTTCCAAAACCGAAAATATAAAGTATAATCAGACAGACAAAAGACAGGGCAGGTACACCAACCCACATAAGGTCGCGTCTGTCCTTGATTTTCAGTACAATGTACATAATAGGACCGGCTAAAAGAATATAGAGAATAAAAACAATAGCCATAACCAGATAAGGTGGATTCTTATCAACAGGAATATAACCCAACATGTAATTATACTTGCTGTAGCCATAATCGTAATAGCCATTCATATCCACTTGATTTTGGGTATAGGTATATTCAAGGAACCTGTCCATAATAGCAGCTCTTGATGGCATCTCTTTTAAAGCTTCCTGGTTCATATCAACCAAAAGGTTAATGATCTGTCCTGTTCCCCTCATAGTATAAAGGGCTAGATCCTGGTCATCTTCATTATAGAAAAGGACGTTCTGGTCATCCATAACCTTACCTTTGGCAAGGCCAAGCGGTGTCTCCAGCTGGTATTTTCCAAAAAGGTCTTCCTTATTGACTTGAACCACTGATTCCACATCAAAATTTGTAATAGAGTCCGGTAAAAAAGAATACAGACGTTTATAGTCTTCACCGGTTTCAACGATCAGAACTCCACCTTGTTCAACCCAATCGAGAACCTTGGTCTCCGTAACCTGACCGAATTTCAGATTCGTATTGTCACCTATATAGATATAATTGAAGAACTTCAGATTATCAAGTTCCTGCATATCGTCAAAGCCATCAAAATACATAACTACCGGATCTCTTTTCTCTACTGCCGCTTCAACGGTGACGCTGGTGCCATAGGCACCATAGGAATTATACGAGTCCACCATATTATAATCCGGCTGGTAATAGGTATAGGACACAGTATTGAGGAACTTATAATCATCAGGCTGATCGCTGATGACTGCAATAATCGGTTGGTCAGGTGCAATAAATTTACTTACCTTAAGGATATCTTTGTATATGGACCTATTACTACTTACAATATCAATTTCGATTTCCTTTTGTATCGTATAAAAAGGAATGGTCATATAGATATCTTTTGTTCCGTTTTCAGGAATCGTGAATTCCTTGGCATAAATAATAGACTCATATTCATTTTTTTGAATAAGAATCTGCAGTTCAGCGCTTAATTCCTCGCCATTATTGGTTATGGTAGCCTGAAAAGGATTACCTTCCGACACCTTCACCGATTGGTCATAACCTATTGAAAATTCTGCATCCAGCCGGTTGGAATTATTCTGGCAGCCACTCAAGACCACCAACATAAGAACCAACATAAAGGCATAGATCAAAAACCTATTGAATACTCTTCTCATTATGCTCTCTCCTACCTTTTTTATCATTGAACGTTTCGTTCATTATTCCAATTATAACATTTATTATGGAGGGAGTTCTTAAGTATTTATTAAAAATTCTTTTCATTTAGGGGCTTTGTGTTATTCATGGGGACAGGTGCGGAGCATGGTGATCCTATTGGTCGGGCGAGTGGATCCCAAATGCGAGGGCACCAATTATCATCAGACAAAACCAACGCATTCGTGAGCCAAAGCCCACCCAACAGGACACCATGCCCACACCTTGCCTATGAATAAGACCGAAGCTGGTGTTGCTTTGACGAATCATTATTTAAGTGGGAAGTCTCTAAATGGGTCGCCGCCTTTTTGAGGCGGGTGAGGCTTGATTTTTTGGGATATTTATGATGATTGGAGGGTTGTATTTGGAAATTTGAATCTTTTTATGAGTTTGATCTAGCTGATTACTGGTGACTTTAGCTCATAAAGCTTTTGAGTTGGCATTTTTATTTTTCTTATACTTGTGTTTACTCATTTAGGTCGAATGAAATTTTGTTTGATATGGCGACAGGAAGGTGGGTTGCATGTCCTGGTTCGTGGGCCTTGAGTCACGAATGTGTCACAGCCTTCTCTTTAATACAACTAGCGGTCACATTTGGGAATCACCGACTGCGAAATAGGATTTGCATCCCGCCTTCCGTCCCCTATATAATTAATTGATCGCATTCAACCTAACTTGCAGCAAATTCCAAAGTGATTGCAAAAAGAAAAAAGCCACCGACCAACCAAAAGGCTAATCAGCAGCTAATATACAAAGATATTCTAAATCAAAACTCAATAAATAAAATTCAATTCCCAAACACAAAGCACCTACCAACATAAGCACCTATCAAAAAATTAAGCACGAACTCCAACTTTGGCTACAACTTTCCCAGCCAAGTCATCAAAGATTGCCATAGCACCTTCATCCAGCTTTTCTCTTTGGGTCACGGCTCCATTGATTGGTAGCTCCGCTAAAAGTTCAACATCCATTTCTTTAAGGAAGCTTTCGATTTCACCGGACTCAAAAACACGGATCTTGTCATCACAGTGTGGACATTGCATATAAGACATATTTTCAACGACACCAAGAACTTCGATGTTCATTCGCTTCGTCATGGCAATAGCCTTTGAGACAATCATGGAAACCATATCCTGTGGAATGCTGACCATAACAATACCATCAAGAGGAAAACTCTGCATAATAGTTAGAGCTACGTCCCCAGTTCCAGGTGGCATATCGATAATCAGATAATCCAATTCACCCCAAACAACATCCTGATAGAACTGTTTCACTGTATTGGTGATGATCGGACCACGCCAGATAACGGGTTTGTTTTCTTCTTCAATCAGGAAGTTAAGACTGATTGCTTTCAGTCCCTCTTCGATATCGACAGCCTCAAGACCGTGTTCGTACATGAGGGCTTTTTTGGTTTCAGCATTCAGAATTCTAGGAACACTTGGACCAGTAATATCCGCATCAAGAATCCCTACCTTGTATCCTTTACGGTGCAGAGATAAAGCAAGGTTGACAGCAACAGTAGATTTACCGACACCACCTTTTCCGCTAAGTACACCAATAACTTTTTTTATTTTATTGTTTGAGTTCGTGCTGATAATCTGGCATGAACCCTTATCTTTTACATTACATCCATCCTTTGATGAACATGAATCACAACTTGAAGCCACTTGCACTTCCTCCTATCTATAATCAATACCCTTATTATAGCTATGAAGATGGTGAAAAGCAAGCTCAAAGTCGCTCCAGGTCTATTTTTTAGCTTATGCCCAAAACAACACTTCTATCTCTACTCATTATTTAAGAACTGCTTTAGCATAAAAAAATTTATCCCCAGACAGCAAAAAAGACCAGTGGGCGCTGATCTTTTTGCGTGAAGAATTCCCATAGGATAAGGAATATTACTATAACTTAAAGGCATAAACTCTATATAAACCAGAAGTCTGGCTCATATCATTTTCAGATGCCCACCAGAGTGGGCTGGGGTGTTTCTTTTGGTTCCGAATAGAAGAACTATTCGGAACCATGTAACAAGTTTCTATTATTTTAGGAGAATTATGATTCTGTTACTTCGTTTAAGTTTGTTATATATGTCTACTATATCTATTTATGTCAATCATGTAAGTATAATTATTAGCTTATTATTTATGTAGGGCATAAATCCTTATCGGATTTGAACACCTTTCATTTCGAAGTCTGCATATGATTCCATACCGTGCTCTTCAAGGTCAAGACCGATATGTTCTTCTTTAGCAGATACTCTAAGACCGATGATGATATCAACAGCTTTGAATACTACGAATGCTGTTACGAATACCCAAGCACCAACTGCAAGTACACCGATTGCTTGAACACCAAGAAGTGAGAAACCACCACCGTAGAATACACCACCATCAACAGCGAAGAAACCAACCATTAATGTACCGAATGCACCACAGATACCGTGTACTGATGAAGCACCAACCGGGTCATCAATCTTAAGAACTTTGTCAACAAATTCTACTGCGAATACGATTAAGATACCAGCTAAGATACCGATTATGAAAGCACCCATTGGAGATACTGCCGCACAACCTGCTGTAATGGCAACAAGTCCTGCAAGAGCACCGTTAAGTGTCATGGATACGTCTGGTTTCTTGTATCTGAACCAAGTAACTATCATAGTAGCAATTGCTGCTGCAGCTGCTGCGATGTTAGTTGTTACGAAAATACCAGCTACTGCTGTTGCATCAGCTGTTGAACCCATTGCAAGTTGTGAACCTGGGTTGAAACCGAACCATCCAAACCAAAGGATGAATACACCAAGGGCACCAAGTGTTACTGAGTGACCTGGAATCGCATGTGATTTACCGTCTTTAGAGTATTTACCAAGTCTTGGTCCAAGAATCCAAGCTCCAACTAATGCTGCCCAACCACCAACACTATGAACTGCTGTTGATCCTGCAAAGTCAGTGAAACCAAGTTCTGATAACCAGCCGCCGCCCCAGATCCAGTGACCTGATACAGGGTAGATAAACAGTGAAATAAAGAAACTATAGATTAAGTATGAAATAAATTTTGTTCTCTCCGCCATCGCACCTGAAACAATAGTCGCCGCTGTTGCACAGAATACTGTTTGGAAAATAAGTGCTGTAAAGTCTTGTTCAAAGAATAATTCTGGTTTACCGAAAAGTCCTGCTATAGACTCACCGTACATAATGTTGTAACCGATTACCCAGAATATGATGGTTCCTACTGAGAAGTCCATCAGGTTTTTCATAATTATATTACCTGCGTTCTTTGCTCTGGTGAATCCTGTCTCAACCATTGCAAATCCTGCTTGCATAAGGAATACTAAAGCCGCAGCCACGAGTACCCACATCGTATCAATCGCAAATTTTAATTCTTCCATTATATTCACTCCTTTTAATCAAATCGCTTAGTCCGTTTTACTTATCCCTAGTAAAAACTATCCTTTTAATCCTCTATATAGGTTGCAATCTTTATGTCTTTGTAATGCTTTGATATCTGTTTATATCATTTGGTGTTTATTATAGAGCTTTTACGCCTTCTTCACCGGTTCTTACTTTGATGACATTTTCAACTGGATAGATGAAAATTTTACCGTCACCGATTTCTCCGGTTTGAAGTACTTTCTTGGCTACCTCAACAACCTTTTCTACAGGTACTTCGCAGATAACAGTCTCGATACGAATCTTTGGAAGAAGATCGATGCTGTAAGGATTTCCTCTGTAGTATTCTGTTTTACCTTTCTGAAGTCCACACCCAAGTACATTTGAAAATGTCATTCCTGTAATGCCGATCTCATTCAATGCCTCTTTAAGAACTTCTGCCTTGCTTGGACGTGTGATGATGTCCACTTTAGTAATCTTATCCATTATAGAACCTCCTTTTGAAATATGTTTTTATTTGATGTTTCGTAGGCTGGTAATCAATTCATCCTCTTCACAAACTATAAATTTGAATACAAAAAAAGCCCACATACTTCAAGCTCATTGAGCTTCAGTATATAGACCACGTCGCCTACAAAAACAATACATCTTCGTATTAGTATTCCTGTTTTGTACTACTTGTTTTATGTTTCACATTATACAATCACCATAAAGCCTTGTCAACACTTTTTTGAAAGTTTTTTAGTCCCAACTTGCAAAATATGCCGTAAACGGCCACATGACCCACATAAAAAACTTCGCAAATCCTTGATTATCAAGGGCTTTAACGAAGTTTTGTCTTAAAAAAATATTTTCGGTTTTTCTTCAAAAATGAATCGAGTTTTCAGATTTGCATAAAATCTTTCATAATTTTCTAGAATTCTTTCATGACTCCATACATAAATTCAGCCCACTCAATAGCTTCATAATAATACTTTGTAACCCTATTCCAATCCAGCTTTAGTTTTTCCATGAAAGCCTCATCTAGATCAAATTCACCTTTTTCAAAATGTGTGACCAATTGAAAGCTGTCTGTATAGGGTCCTTCCTTATACAATAGAGCTGCTTTTACAGGTTCAGCCAAAGGCAGTTCCTCTAAAGCCTCTTTCATGGGTTGATCCAATAAGGCATCAATAACTGAAAGGATTCCAACCAGCATCATCTCGTTTGATTGATTTTTTAGAGCTGAACCTAAAGCGATAAGCTCCATAAATCTTGCCCGTGTCATGGATACCTTAATTGTTTCATCAGGAACATTAGCTGACATATCTTGAACCATGGCTAAAGAAACCCACTTTTCAAAAGCTTTGATTCCCAGTATCGACAAACCGTGCTGGATAGAATTTATAGTCTTGCTTGCCGTAAAATTCGTATTCACTAACTTAAGTAATTTATAGGTTAGGGTTGCATCTGTTTCTATTATAGAAGCAATGGCTTTATAATCCGGCTCTTTTCTGTTCAATTCTTCCATGATCTGGACATACTGAAAAGTGGATTCCTGCATCTTTTTGCCCTTCATCATGCTGGGCTTGGAAAAGTAATAACCTTGAAAAAGTTCATAGCCCAATCCCTTGGCCCATTCAAAAATTTCCTGTGTCTCAACTTTCTCAGCTAAGAGTACCTTTCCCTTTGCCTTCCATTCTTTGGCAATAGACACAATCTGCTCTTTCGTATTCTCAAAAAAATCAACCTTGATAATGTCCGACAGATCAACCAGCTCCTGATACTCATAGCCTTCCACGTAATCATCTACAGCCACAGTATAACCTTCTCGCTTAAGCTTCCTGACTTTTTCAACAAAATGCTTATCGGGTACAATATCTTCCAAAAGTTCAACCACAACCTTTTCTTTATCCAAAAGGTGGGGTATTTCTGAATCTATAAGGTGCTTGTCAAAGTTGATAAAAGCCCTTCCTTTACCAACCAGCTTATCGATACCAAAAGTGTAGTAGGAGTTCATAATAAGCAGAGATGTAGCCACATTACTGGTCACACTCCCATCAAAAAAGTTATTCTCGTTATTTCTATACAGAAGCTCATAGGCGAAAACTTCATTATTTTTATCAAAAATTGGTTGTCTTGCAACGTATACTTCCATATTAGCCCCTTTGGTAAGTCCTGTCTGTCCAATTGGTTAGCTTCATCTCTACTCTATTCTTGTCAGCCTAGAAGGTGTCCATATTAAGGTCTATTATTGATTATACTAAAAAGCCCTCTATTATGGATTAACAAACTATGAATAAACTAATAATTTATATGGTCATCAGCTGTAAAAGAATTTTTATTATATTTTTTTCTTAACAAGACGAATATTTTTCTGTACAATAGATAAGACATCAGACAAACCATAATTTTTTCTGATCATAGATGAAACACACCACAGTCTTTTGCCACATGGCAGAATGGAGTATAGACATGAAAGTATCAAAAACCAAAGTCGTTATCATCGGGGCAGGTATGGTTGGAAGCGCTACAGCCTTCTGTATGATTGTACAGGGTATCTGTTCCGAAGTAGTCATTGTAGATAGAAACACCGAAAAGGCAACTGGCGAAGCTATGGATCTCCGCCACAGTATAGAATACCAACACAGAAATGTCAGAGTCCGTTCGGGAGGCTATGAAGAATGCAGCGATGCAGATATCGTTGTGATTACCGCCTCTATTCCAATGGGCAACATAATCTCTAGAAACCAACTCCTTGAAAAAAATATCGGCGTCATGAATGCCGTCGTTGATTCCGTAATGGCCACCGGCTTCCACGGTCATTTTATCGTTGTCTCAAATCCTGTAGACATCCTTAGTTACCAGGTCTACAAAAGGTCCGGCTTACCCAAGTCCCAAGTCATTGGTACCGGCACCTCATTAGAGACAGCCAGGTTAAAAAACATTCTCGGTGATATTATTGGAATAGACCCACGGAGCATTCACGCCTATGTCATCGGAGAACACGGCGAAACCATGACCGTTCCCTGGTCTACTGTTAGAGTCGGTGGAAAGGATATCTTTAAGATTATAGAAGATAATCCCGGCCGATTTGAGGGCATTGACTTAGACGAGTTAGTTGACCAAACAGCCAAAGTCGGCTTTGAAATCTTTAACCGTAAAGGTTCAACCCAGTTCGGTATAGCCAGCGCCACTACGGCAATTGCCTCAGCAATTCTCCAGGATGAAATGCGGATGCTTAGTGTTTCTGCCCTTCTCGACGGGGAATACGGCGAATCTGGTGTTTACTGTGGTGTTCCTGCAATCATTGGCCGAAAGGGTATCCTGGAAATCACTCAGTGCCATCTATCCGACCATGAACACCATAGTTTTGTCGCATCCATTCAATCAATGAAAAAACTTATTCAGGACTTTGACCTTTAATTATTGACAAAGTTGTCAAAAGGTTTTATCCTTAGGGTAGACCATGATGGTTCATCCATCGTGATTAAGAAAGAAAGCGAGGATTTTTATGTTAGTCTTATTCTAATTTATGGTTTTACAGCTGTATAACCATAATATGCAAGAAGTTACTAGGAACTATACGTTACACGTAGTGCCGTTACTTAGGTAGCTTATTTGTCATACATGAATAAGATTAAGATATAATCGTGCTTGACTAGAGTATTTCTATACGTTTATTCAGCCCGTAGAATATCTGCGGGCTTTATTATGTCTTTAATCACAATCATAAGCGACTTCCCATAGATTAAGCTGTCACGGTGATTCCTGCTGCGTTAACTCAGACAAGATGGAGGATCCAATGAATTTAGAAACCTTAAACATAATCGAATATGATAAAATAATAAACCGTTTGGCAGAATTCGCCCTAACCGACGATGCCAAAGAAGTCATCAGCCAGATAATGCCCTCAACCGACTATGAGCGTATTTTGCAGCTGATGAACGAAACCAGTGAAGCCAGATTCATCCTTGAAAACGCTTCATCTGTTCCCTTGCTCGGAATTAATGGAGTCCCTGGACTACTGACTAAACTCAAAAAAGAAATGGTTCTTCAGCCTGATGAACTGGAGAAGATCAAACATGTTCTTCTCATTACCAAGAAATTCAAGGCTTTTATGGAGGAGCATCACCATCTGGCCCCTATAATCAGTCAATATGTTTACTCCATGTATGAACTTAATGATGTGAAAGAAGAAATCACCAGGTGCATCTATAACGGCAAAGTGGATGACAAGGCCAGTCCTCAACTGGCAAAAACCAGAAAACTCATGTATATCGTTGAGGGTCGAATCAAGTCAAAACTGGACTCTATGACCAAGTCTTCTGCCATTAAAAAATACCTTCAGGACGGCTCGGTTACCGTAAAGAACAACCGCTACGCCCTTCAGGTAAAATCAACCTACAAACATGAAGTCCCTGGAGTCGTTATCGATAAATCCTCAACTGGCTCAACCTTGTTTATTGAACCAACGGCCATAAACCGTATGCAGGAAGAACTGAACCAGCTTAAGATTGAAGAAGAAAATGAAATCTATCAGATTCTTTCCTACCTGGCTTCCTTAATCATGGAATACGAAAAAGAACTGTCCATCACTCTGGAAACTTTTATCTCCTATGATGTTATCTTCGCCAAAGGAAAATACTCCAAGGCCATTGATGGTTCCAGCGTACAGGTAAACACTAACCAGTATATTGACATCAAAAACGGACGCCACCCCCTTCTGGGCAAGGAGGCTGTTCCACTCAATATGTCCATAGGCAAGGATTACCGCGCCCTGGTCATTACCGGCCCCAATACAGGCGGTAAAACAGTGGCCCTAAAAACTGTTGGCCTTTTCACATCCATGGTTCAGGCCGGACTTCATGTCCCCTGCCAACCTGACAGCAACTTTGGTATTTTTGGCGAAATACTGGCAGATATCGGTGATGGTCAAAGCATCGAGCAGTCACTAAGTACCTTTTCATCACACATTAAGAAAATCATCGACATCGTTGCCAGAGCCAACAAGTACACTTTAGTCATTCTCGACGAAATCGGGTCAGGTACTGACCCAACTGAAGGCGAAGGATTGGCTATTGCTCTCCTGGACGCCCTATATAACAAACGTTCAACCATCATCGCTACCAGCCACTACGGCAAGGTAAAAGAATACGCCAGAGAGGCTGAAGGCTTCATTAACGGCAAAATGCATTTTGATGTTGATTCCTTAAAACCTACCTACCAGTTAACCATCGGTCAGGCCGGCGAGTCCAATGCTTTTGTCATCGCTCTCCGCCTAGGTCTTGACCCGGAAATCATTACCCACGCTCACCAGGTTACCTACGATGAAATAAAAGACTATGGCCAGCTAAAGTCCCATAAACAGATAGGACCTAAGGCAAAAGTCAAAAAAGCCAAGAAGCCCAAAAAAATATCTACTGATTCTCAATCTGCTTCAACGGATCACATCAATAAACAGCGGGAGGTCAGTAACCAGGAAGCCAAAAACCAACATATCTTTGCCATTGGTGACCAGGTGTTCATCAAAACCCTAAACACAAAGGGTATTATATTTGAACCTGCCAACCATAAGCAGGAAGTTGGTGTCTTCATCAACAAGAAGAAAATCTACATCCACCAGCGTAAGGTTAAACTTCTCATCAAGGCCGACCAGCTCTATCCTGAAGGCTACGACTTTGACATTATCTTCAAGTCAAAACAGTATCGTAAGAACGAGCATCTGCTAAACAGGAAGTATGTCAAAAACTTTACTGCTGAAGTTAAAGAAGAAGATTTGTAAGCCCAGCTTACAAATCTTCTTTTTTCCTAAAGCTAATCATGTCAATTGGGTCCATAAAAAGTTCCGATACTGAGCTCTAGCTTCGGGATAGCTAGTGCTATGAGCCGATCTGAAGACTCTTGACAGCTTCTATTAAGAACTGAGCTCTACAAACTTCTTCTTGCCAACTTGAAGAATGTCCCCTTTATGAAACTCATCCAAATCTATACTTTCCACAATTTTACCATTAATTTTAACACCTTTTTGCTGAACCAGGCGTCTGGCCTCTGATTTTGATGTAGAAAACCCTGCCTTAAGCATCACTTCGAGAATGGATGCATTAGGGTCCACCGTCAAGTTTGGAAGTTCCTTTGGCACCTGACCCTGACTCATAACCCTTACAAAACGTTCTTTTGCCTTAAGAGCATCTTCCAAGGGATGGTATTGACCGACGATGGTTTCAGCTAATTTCATTTTCACAGCCTTTGGATGAAGGTCTCCATTTTCCATTCCATCCACCAGGTCCTGAATCTCAACAGTCGTCAAATCTGTCAGCAAAAGGAAATACTTCTCAATCAAGTCGTCAGGTATGGTCATAATTTTCTCAAACATAACCTCAGGTGCTTCATCAATGCCGACATAATTTCCAAGACTTTTACTCATTTTCATCTGACCGTCCAAGCCTTCGATAATAGGCATAAACAATGCCGCCTGCTTATCCATCCCCTCTTTTGCCTGCATATCTCTTCCCATCAGAATATTAAACTTTTGATCCATACCGCCTATTTCCACATCAGCTTCTGTCTCAAGGGAGTCCAAACCTTGCAGCATGGGATACAGGAGTTCGTGCAGAAAAATTGCTTCCTGACTTTCCATTCTTTTCTTAAAGCTATCTCTTTCCAGCATTCTCAGCAAAGACTGCTTACTCATAAACTCAATCATATCTTTTAGGCTGATATTATCCAGCCATTCAGAGTTAAAACATATGGTTGTTTTCTCCGGATCCAATATTTTTAGAAGCTGCTTCTTGTAGGTATCTGCATTTTCCAGTACTTCCTTTTCCGTCAGTTGCTTCCTCAGTTTGTTCTTGCCTGTCGGATCTCCTATCCTACCTGTAAAATCGCCAATTATCAGTAAAGCCTTATGTCCCAGCGTTTGAAACTGTCTTATCTTCCGAAGTACAACCGTATGTCCCAAGTGTATGTCCGGCGCAGATGGGTCCAGTCCAAGTTTGATGGTCAAAGGTTTACCGGTACGATAATAAGCATTCAACTTCTCCAACAGTTCGTCTTGTCCAATAAGTTCCAGTGCACCTTTTTTGATCAGTGCAAGATCTTTTTCTGGGTTCATGATTCTTTCATTCATACCAGTTCCTCCTTCATATTTTCTTCAACCATCAACTCTTAAGTGTTCATCATCTAATGATTCAATTCTATACTCATATTTTATAGCCTTGCATTGACATAATCGTCCTATCCAATATTTGAGAATTAAAAAACGCCCTTTATCCGAAGATAAAGGACGATCATATCGTGGTACCACCTTTTATTTGTTGCCCCATCACTGGTGCAACCTTATCAAGTACGGGTATTAACCTTATACTCTAGCGCGATATCGGACGCTTCCGTTGCAGCCTACTCGTTTCCTTTTGGTGCAAAGACTCGAGGATGTATTCCCATAAGCTTTCACTTGCGCCTCTCACCTGCCGGCAACTCTCTGTAGCTTCCATCTATGGTACTAATTCCTGTCAATGTCAATGATTTGAAGTTGGTGTAATTATAACGGGTGAAGAAACTTTTGTCAATACGTATATCTAATATATCATTACCTCACATAACTAATCACCGAAACCTCACACATCTAATAACCATAACCTCACCCACCAAATAATCATTACCTCACACACCCAACAATCATAACCTCACTCACCTAATAATCATAACCTCACTCACCTAATAATCATGGCTTTGCATACCCAACAATCATAACCTTCTCTATATAAGACAAAGATGCACACTACAAGAGAACCATAAATTCTAGGCTGAAACCATAAATATGTTGTAAATATAAAATTTTCTCTTGACTTTTTTACAATATTCGAATATTATGTTATTCGAATATTAATTAAGTACATTGTATACAATATGCCAAGGAGATTATTATGAAACACAACAATAGAAAGAAAAGCATTCAAAGTTGGTCCTGGATTATTATCATAACCTTTTTTATATTAGGAGCACTTGATATTAGATTCGGGATATTTGGATTTATCTGTATGGGAACTCCCATCTATCATGCCCTTAAGGGAGAAGGCAAAATTCATTGCTCCAAATACTGTCCACGTGGTTCCTTTCTCGGTCGTTTCCTGAAACAGGTTTCGCTAAGCAGACCTTTGCCTGGCTTCCTAAGGACAAAGTTGGCTAAGAACATCGTATTAACACTTATGATAACAGTATTTTCCATCGCCATGGTCCACAGTGAATTTCAATTCAGCCGTATGGCTTTTGTACTTTTTCGCTTTATGGGTATGAGCTTTATTATAGGCATACTTATGGGTGTCTTTTTCAAACCGAGATCTTGGTGTCAAATTTGTCCCATGGGCCATGCAGCAGGTCTCATTGCAAATGCAAAAGACGATAAAATTCCAACAAGAGGTCTTACTTCCTCTGTTAGTGAATAAGCACTAACCAACACTTTATATTATTTAACAATAATTATCACTATAGTATATATTCTTTTTATGTCTTCATGTCATTATATTAGAACATTAACAGAAAATTCATATATGTTGCACACAATGGACACATAAAGAGTGTATTATAATACTTGTAAGAAATAGTTACCTCTTACATATTAAATACTCTCCCCCTCATCCTTTACAATAGCACCTGACATCAGTTGGGTGTCTTTTTTTTGCACAAAAAAGTAGGTACATTACATACCTACTTCTTAATACTCATAATTTTACTTATAAAATGTTCTACAGATGTTCAACAAACTGAACATTCACTCCATCTGGATCCTGGACAAAAAAGAATCTCAAATGTGGATTAGGTTGTACCGGTTGTCTATAAATCTCAATCCCGTCATCCTCAAAGCGTTTAAGAGCTTTATCCACCGAATCAGTAGAAAAACCTATAGATATTTGATCAGATGTAGGATACACCTTATCTTCCCCCGCTGCAACAAGTTCCAAGGAGGTTTCTCCATTACCTAAAAAGGCAATCTCCATTCCCATTCCAGACTTAAAACGTCTAGAAACCTTTAATCCTGTATATTTTTCGTAAAAATCAACAGATTTCTCTAGATTGCTAACATGCAGTGTACACCATAAAAAAGCCATAAACTTCTCCTTTAACTTATTATCTTATCTAATCACCAGCTCTATAATCATCCACTTATTTCATAATTTCAATCAGATTCTATAGCTAGACACCTATTGATTTTAACAGTCACATACAAAAAACTCAATAGACTTAATTGCAATTCTACAATTCAAATTGTAGAACAAGTTCAGTCAGTTGTGATGCAAGCTCATTCATGTTAACCGCCTGATCTCCGACTTTCTCCATGTCTTTATCCATTTCCTTAGCCAGTTCTGATGACTGTTGTGAAAAACACTCATTTTGACTGGCTACTTTTGCCAAAAGCTCAATAACTTCGTTGACCTTTTTACGGTTAACTTCCATATCAGCACCTAAATCAATGAGGGATCTTATGTTTTCTTTTGATTCAGCAATAGCCTTGTTAATTTCACTATATTTTGTTCTGGTCAAATCAACACTAATTGCCTGCTCCTCTACGGCCTTTTGAACACTCTCGCTGGTTACGAGAGCCAACTCAGATTTTGCCTGTAGTTCTTCAATAATCTTCCCAATTTCAATTGTTGACCGATTTGTGTCTTCAGCCAGTTTTCTAATCTCATCAGACACAACTGCAAATCCTTTTCCTGCCTCACCAGCTCTTGCTGCTTCTATTGCAGCATTAAGGGCCAAAAGATTGGTTTGGGACGCAATACTACTGATCATATCGCTTGCAGTTCTGATTTTATGAGTACTCTCATTAGTGTCATTGACAACATCAATAATCTTAGTCATAGAAGCCCTAGTAACCTGAGTTTTACTTGATAAATCTTCAATAAGAGTAACACCTTCAGCTGACAAAGTTCCAATACTATCTGATGTCTTAGCAATTTTATTGGAACGAGATGCACTTTTTTCAATAATGCTTCCTAGTAAATCAATATTATTACTTGCATCATCTGTGGTTTTCATCTGATTCTTCGCTTCTTCATAAACCTTGGCAACTGTATCAGCCAGCGTATTTGTTGACTTGACAGTATGATTAGATAGCTCAGTTACAGTATTGGATGTCATAAACACATTTTCTGAAGAACTCATAATCTGTTCAAGTAGATTTTTTAGATTCATATGCATCTTATTTACAGATTCAGTTAATTGACCCAATTCATCTTTACTGGCTACTTTTAGATTTTGCAGTTTTAAATTTCCCTGAGCCATAGCATCAGTAAATGAGACTAAAGCCGATACAGGTTTCAAAATATTTCTTGTCAGTATCAAAGCCAAAGCTATAGACACAGCTATAGATAACCCCATAAGCATTGTCAGTAGTCCACTGTTTGTATTTACTATCTTACTTTGCTGCTGAACACTGGTACTAGTTGCGTTTAAAGCTTCTTTTACTATCCGCTCTATATTTTGATCAAAGCTGTCTTTAACTCTATTGGTATCCTCAAGATCAATCTTCATTGAGTTCCAATTTTCCTGCATATTTAATAGCTCTTTTTTATAATTGGAACTATACATACGCATTTTATTGAAATCACCTTGATTCATAGAATATAGTGATTCATCTAACCACCCTTGTAAGGTGTCATCAAACGAAGTAATTTCATCGTACATGGCATTAATCAGTTCATCATCCATAAAGAGCTGTGCCTTATAATTTTCATTTTGAAATTGATATATAGATCCGATTATATCATTGGCAATAATTATTCTTTCTCTTGTGATTGCCAGGGCTTCAAGTTCATTCGTCAACAATTCCTCTATAGTTACAACAACTTCATCTTCTTCTGTAGGAATGGGTAATAAACTTTCAGCATCTTCACCTGTTAATTCAACAATACTTTCATAATTTCTTTTCAAATCGAATGTCTGATTCATAAAATATGTAGTTGAAAAATCAACCCAGCGCTGTCCATTTTCCAACAAGTTCAAACGGTTCTCATCTAAACCTATCATATTTGCCTTTGCAGACTCAACTATTATCATAAACTCATCAGCATCTTTTTCTATATCATCTATTGTCCCCTGAAGATTACTTAGATTATCGCTCGATGAAATATGACTGTCAATATCTTCTATCATCCGGTTGATCTTATCAATCTCCACTACGATTTCATCATAGACAGTACTGTCCTCCATTAATATATACTGGCTAACGGATCTTACAAAACCCTGCATTTTCATTTCAAGATCTGACGTCAACTCTACCATGAGTATATACTCGTTTTCTACTTCTTCTGATGCTGTCTTGATTCTGTTAAAAGCTGAAACCGTCATCACTGATATTAACGACATCATAATGATAATAATAATAAAGCTCCAACTAATCTTTCCCCTTAGACCAAATCCGATCTTTTTCCCTTTTGTCCCCATTTGCCTGTTCTTCATTTTTCCTCCATATAACACCATAGTATGTTAGCGCTAACATTATCTGTCAAAAAAATACATAAAGCGCCTGTTTTATATTCTACATGAGATAGATATTGGTTTCAATATAATTGTACAAGTTTCATAAATTGTTCATCTTTTAGCAACAAAGCAGTACTCATATAAGAGTCCACTAAAAAAAGAAGCATGAAGCTTCTCTTTTATAATGAGGCACCGGGGACTCGAACCCCGGACACCTAGATTAAAAGTCTAGTGCTCTAGCCGACTGAGCTAGTGCCCCATATGTAATTATTCGTAAATTAGCATTTACGAATGCCCAGAGGCGGAATCGAACCACCGACACGAGGATTTTCAGTCCTCTGCTCTACCGACTGAGCTATCTGGGCATGTTGTAACATATTATGTCGCTTGTTGCTTAGAATAATACTATCAATACATATTACTCTATAGAGTTGCGGAGAGAGGATTTGAACCTCTGACCTTCGGGTTATGAGCCCGACGAGCTTCCAGACTGCTCCACCCCGCGCTATATTATTGAGGCAATTCATGCCAAAAGAGTAAAACCGTATCGGCTTTACCGAAATGGAGGGAGAAGGATTCGAACCTTCGAAGCTATCGCAACAGAGTTACAGTCTGCCCCCTTTGGCCACTCGGGAATCCCTCCAAAATGCTATTAAAAGCAAAAGCCGACGATCGGACTCGAACCGATAACCTGCTGATTACAAGTCAGCTGCTCTGCCAATTGAGCCACGTCGGCATGACGTATAAAATTATTTCATCTAAGTTGAAATAGTGGGCGCAACAGGGCTCGAACCTGTGACCCCCTGCTTGTAAGGCAGGTGCTCTCCCAGCTGAGCTATGCGCCCAACTTAAATGACGATTCAATATGAAAATGTCACTTGACGACCCAGAAGGGACTCGAACCCTCGACCTCCGGCGTGACAGGCCGGCGCTCTAACCAACTGAGCCACTGGGCCAAACATTGTCAATCATTACTGATTTACTAAATAAAGTCAACCTACAATCCAAGTAATAACCTAATCTATTATACTCTAAAAGCTTTTGTTCAAGCCCTCGATCTATTAGTATCGGTCAGCTAAACATGTTACCATGCGTACACCTCCGACCTATCAACCTGGTAGTCTTCCAGGGATCTTACTCCATAATGGATGAGATATCTTATCTTGAGGGGGGCTTCACGCTTAGATGCCTTCAGCGTTTATCCCTTCCCGACTTGGCTACTCTGCTATGCCATTGGTATGACAACAGATACACCAGAGGTCAGTCCATCCCGGTCCTCTCGTACTAAGGACAGCTCCTCTCAAATATCTTGCGCCCACGACGGATAGGGACCGAACTGTCTCACGACGTTCTGAACCCAGCTCGCGTACCGCTTTAATGGGCGAACAGCCCAACCCTTGGGACCGAATACAGCCCCAGGATGCGATGAGCCGACATCGAGGTGCCAAACCACTCCGTCGATGTGAACTCTTGGGAGTGATAAGCCTGTTATCCCCAGGGTAGCTTTTATCCGTTGAGCGATGGCAATCCCACTTTCTACCACCGGATCACTAAGTCCTACTTTCGTACCTGCTCCACCCGTCGGTGTCACAGTCAAGCTCTCTTATGCCTTTGCACTCTACGAATGATTTCCAACCATTCTGAGAGAACCTTTGAGCGCCTCCGATACCCTTTCGGAGGCGACCGCCCCAGTCAAACTCCCCACCTGACAGTGTCCCCACACCGGTTGACGGTGCTAGGTTAGAAATCCAATGCTACAAGAGAGGTATCCCAACAGCGGCTCCACCAAGACTGGCGTCCTGGCTTCCTAGCCTCCCTCCTATCCTGTACATGTAACATCGAATCCCAATATCAAGCTAGAGTAAAGCTCCATGGGGTCTTTCCGTCCTGTCGCGGGTAACCGGCATCTTCACCGGTACTACAACTTCACCGGGCGCGTTGTCGAGACAGTGCCCAAATCGTTACGCCTTTCGTGCGGGTCGGAACTTACCCGACAAGGAATTTCGCTACCTTAGGACCGTTATAGTTACGGCCGCCGTTTACTGGGGCTTAAGTTCATAGCTTCGGATTACTCCTAACCACTCCCCTTAACCTTCCAGCACCGGGCAGGCGTCAGCCCCTATACTTCACCTTTCGGTTTTGCAGAGACCTGTGTTTTTGCTAAACAGTCGCTTGGGCCTATTCTCTGCGGCCATCCGAAGATGGCACCCCTTCTCCCGAAGTTACGGGGTCATTTTGCCGAGTTCCTTAACAACGCTTCTCCCGTCGGCCTTAGGATTCTCTCCTCATCTACCTGTGTCGGTTTGCGGTACGGGCACATATCAATCTATAGCGGCTTTTCTTGACGGCATGGATTCAGAAGCTTCTCTACTTTATTTCGATCCGCGTAACGCTTCAGCCTCAGTGTGACGGATTTGCCTATCACACAGCCTTTGCGCTTGCACCAGTTTTTC
>OY782500.1:2332500-2737500 GCA_963677885.1 Vallitaleaceae bacterium
AGGTTTTCTATAGCCTGAAGCTGGCTTTCTTTTGTTATAGCACCTTCCAGGAGCTTTTCGAAATCAAAATTCGAACTAATGGTTTCTGAAATATTTTTGTAGAGGGATGTTTCATTCATTATAAACTTACTGACATATGGATAAAGGTAATATGTCAGTCCAAAAGTAATAATCATGGACACAACATTAAATAGTGTCTTAATGAATCCTCTAATATAACCGCTTAACATCATAAGGCCAATAACTACTATAATAGCAATATCTACTTTACTCATAATCTTACCTGTCCTTTTATATTTATTATTGAGTTTCCCAGGATACCTAAGCTAGTCTCTTTCCTGCATTTCCAAAAGTTCGTAGCTGTTTCCAGTAACCGTCAAGAATCTGTCTTCATCAATATAGTAAAAATCATCAATAGATAAGTAGGTCGACGCAAACCACTCGCTGGATTTTTCTTTATAATGGATAATCTGAGATGCTGTCACCACATAAAAACCTGATTGTCCTTCATAGAGACCTATTATCCTCTCAGATAAGCGATGTGTCTTAAGAAGTTTACCTTCATAATCATATACAGTAATTGTATTCTCAAGGCCATCTTCAGATGGTGTGACTACATCTCCATACCAAACAGCAAAATAATGATCACTGGCAACTACTTCTTTAACCCTTGCCTCCAGTTCCATATTCACCTGCTCAAAATTTCCATCTTCCAAATTAGCAACAACAATCCGATTATCCATAACAGACATTACCAGGTGGTCTCCTATCCAGATAATTCTGTCCAAAAGACTGTCTGCATACTTGTAGCTACCAAGAACATATTCTGATTTTTCGTATTCATCATCGTATGAAAAATAAGATAAACTGGTGACCAGTTTATTTTCACTAATATTAAGGTAACCCGTAACCATTTCCTGAACATCAGGCGACGTTGCATGGTCAATTGGATATCCTTCTCTAATGAAAACAGTTGCCTTATCAACAACACCCTTGCCTTTTTCATTAAAATAGTGAATATAGTTCTGATCACCATCCTCTTCCACTACCGAAAGAAATCCACCTTCGTTTATATAGATATCCAATATAGGATAGCTGACATCAACGTCATATAGATAACCCTCTTCATTGAAAACCAAGATTTTTTTTCCGGTTATTTCTGCTACAGCCAAGTAAGAACCCTTATAAACCAATAATGGGAATTCCATAAAATAGCTTTTGGCCCAGATTTGTTCACCTGTTGCTTCTTTTTTGATGAGACCGTTTTTACTACACTCATATAGGTAGCCATTTATAGTAGCCATACTTATGAACTCTTCGGATAAGTCCTCACTATATATTCTGTCTAAGTATGCTTTTCCTCCGTTAAAACGATAGTATGACGGACGAATAAACAAGGAATATACAGTACCTAATATTAAAATTGCCAAGACAATAATTGCAAGAAATGTATTCTTGTTCTTCATACAATCCCACTCCTCTATTCCAAACAACCTACCATAAATTGGAAGATTTTTTATTAACTTCATTATATCAGATTAATTTTTACCATAACATTAAAGTTTCCTTACAAAAAGGACACTTCCTACAAAAGAAGTGTCCTGAATAATATACTGTTAATGTTTATCAAGAATGTAATGACATGTATCTATTTTTCAACCAAACCCTTGTAGGTTTCAATGTATTCCTCTGCTGATTTGGCCCAAGAAAAACGACTATGCATACCTCGGTCAATCAATCCATTCCATTCATCCTTAATATAGTAGATTTCAACAGCTCTTCGAATAGCTCTTAGGAATTCCTGATTGTTGTAGTTTTTAAAAAGAAATCCTGTACTGTTCTCATAATCACCATCATAATCTGTAATTGTATCACCTAGTCCACCGGTTCTACGAACAATAGGGACAGCTCCAAACCTTAAAGAATAGAGTTGTGACAGTCCGCAAGGTTCAAACAGGGAAGGCATAAGGAACATGTCTACAGAACCATAAATCCTTCTTGCCAGAGCCTGATTAAACTGAATATTAACACTGACCTTATCTGGATACTGTTCACTTAAGGACATCAGGCGGTTTTCATAAAAATAATCACCGGATCCTAAAATAACAATCTGAACGTCTTCGTGAACCAATTGTTCTATTGCATATATAATGAGATCCACACCTTTTTGTTCTGCCAGTCGGGTAACAACGCCCATAAGAGGGACGTCTTTTACAGGTAGGCCCAATTCTTTTTGGAATGACGCCTTCTGTTTGGGCTTTTTATCTTTAAAATCATCTTCTGAAAACTTGAACTCCAAGGCTTCATCAGATTCCGGGTCGTACTTGTCATAGTAAATCCCATTCACAATACCAGTTATCTTATGGGAGTATTTACGCAAGAGTCCATCCAAACCATAGCCGTACCATGGAGTCTGAATCTCCTTTGCATATGTTTTGCTTACAGTAGTGACCAAATCTGCATAGACAATCCCCGCCTTCATATAGCAGACCTTGCCATAATACTCAATAGCTTCCATATTAAAATACTTGGATGGTAAATTCAAGTCTTCCAGCACATCCTTATCAAAGACTCCCTGATACTGAAGATTATGAATAGTAAAGACAAGTCGAATGTCCTTATAAAACTCCAAATGAAGGTACTCTTGTTTAAGGAAAAGGCCAATCAAGGCTGTTTGCCAGTCGTTCAAATGAATAATATCTGGTTTTAAGTCAAGAAAAATAAGCATCTCCAAAGTCGCTTTACAGAAAAAGCCGAAACGCTCATCATCATCACCGTAACCATAGAACCCATCTCTTTCAAAATAATCATTATTGCCGATGAAATACGTGGTTACTCCATCCATCTCATGTGTATAAATATCTGCTACTTTAGCTTCACCGCCTGCTTCAACGATAAAACTGAACGCCTTTTTAAGGTCGTACTTGTTCTCAATACCCAGATACTTGGGCATCACCCTTGTAACACTGACATTTTGCTCTTCAAGAGCAACCGGCAACGCTTCTGCTACGTCTGCCAATCCGCCTGATGCGGCATAAGGAACTGTCTCCGGTGATACGAATAGAACTTTCATAATGTCACCTCTCAATGAATTGGTTTACATTGCTGCTTCGTTTATAATATTTGTATGTTTATCCCTACAAATATTATAGCATAAACGATTTCAAGTTGTCATATATAAGATGTATTGTAATTTTTGTAACATTTGCTCATTTTTCAAACTATTCTTATTATTATACTTTATAATAGGATTAGAAGCATGATCATCATATGGATACTTTCTTTCTCAGAAAGTTTATCATAGTATATATAAGATAATAATGATATAATATTATAAATTAACTTGATGGTGATTAAATATATCACTTATGCAACCTAAGACTGGTCGTAAATCTAACGATTTACTGCTCGTCTATGCAACCTAAGACTGGTCGTAAATCTAACGATTTACTGCTCGTCTATGCAACCTAGGAGGGAAAGATGAACGAACTCAAACAAAGAAAAGAGATGAATCCGGAATTTACATGGAACCTAGATGATATGGTCCCTAATTTAGACACATGGAATGAACTTTTTGCCAAATCGGAATCACGTATTGAAGCACTGACTTCATATCAGGGAAGGCTCACTGAATCAGCCGAAACCTTATACGAGTGCCTTGATAAGCAAGTGGAATTTCTTGTTGACATGTATAGATTATACATTTTTTCAAATATGAATCTTCACCAGGATACCAATGACTCAGAAGCCCAAGGTCTTGTACAGCGCATAAGTTCTCTTCAAGTGAAGGCAGCCGCTGCCCTTTCCTATATAACTCCTGAAATCATGGCCACTGATGAGGAAGTTATTCTTGCTTACATTGAAGAGAATGAATCCCTGAAACTATACGAACACAATCTTCTGGATATGCTGCGTCAAAAAGCCCATATTCTTCCAAAAGAACAGGAAGAACTCATGGCCCTTGCCAGCGATTTTACAGGATCACCTCAAGAGATTTTCTCCATGTTCATGAACGCTGACCTTGTTTTGCCTGAAGTCATTGACGATGACCACAACACTATTCGTCTGACTCACGGGAATTACCTTAAGCTTTTGAAAAGTTCTGATATCGAAGTCAGAAAAACTGCTTTTGAGGCTATGTTTAAAACACTAGAGGAAAATAAGAACACCTTAACCAGTATTTATCTAGCCAGCCTAAAAAAAGACGTTTTTACGATGAGAGCCCGAAAGTTTGATACCTGTTGCGAGTCCAATCTAGACGGAAAAAACATCGATGTATCCGTGTATGACAACCTGATCGAAGCCGTTAACGAAAACCTTCCATTACTCCACCGCTATGTCGCCCTGCGTAAGAAGTTATTGAAATTGGACGAACTTCATATGTACGACCTCTATACACCGATGGTTGCAGATATGGATGAAACCATTCCATATGACAAGGCTAAAGACCTGGTGAAAGAAGCCCTGGTTCCACTTGGCGAAGAATACATTTCACTTTTGGATAAAGGATTCAACGAAGGCTGGATTGATGTTTACGAAAACAAGGGCAAAAGATCCGGTGCTTATTCCTGGGGAACATACGGAACTCACCCATATGTACTTTTGAATTACCAAGATACACTTAACAACACCTTCACCCTTGCCCATGAGATGGGTCACGCACTCCATACCTATTACTCCAACGAAACCCAACCATTCGTCTACCATGCCTATCCAATTTTCCTGGCCGAGGTGGCTTCAACGGTTAACGAATCACTTCTAATCAAACATCTTCTGAGCATTACTGAAGAAAAAGAAAAACGGATGTATCTAATCAACCATTACATGGAAAGCTTCCGTACAACCTTATACCGTCAAACCATGTTTGCAGAGTTTGAGCGTAAGAGTCACGATTTAGTTGAAAAAGGTCAACCGGTAACCTCTGATGTTCTTAATCAGATTCATTTTGACCTCAACAAAAAATACTATGGAGAAGATATTGTAACTGACGAATTCATTAAATATGAATGGTCCAGAATTCCTCACTTCTTCACTCCATTTTATGTCTACCAGTATGCAACAGGATTTTCTTCAGCAGTCGCTATTACTGAAAGAATCCTTGAAGAAGGTGCTCCTGCGGTAGAGGATTATAAAACCTTCCTTAAAAGCGGTTGCAGCAAATACCCACTGGAAACCTTGAAAGGTACTGGAGTTGATATGACGACTGCTCAACCTGTTCGAAACGCACTGAAAGTCTTTGAAGCCCTATTAAGCGAAATGGAAGAGCTGGTAGATTAAAATCTTTTAGCAACCTTGTTTATACCTTGCCTAAAGATGTCTCATATGGGAAATGCATCATTCACCTAATATTTCTAAAGTAAAAAGAGCCATATTCCAAGATAGATTTGGAATATGGCTCTTATGTTATGCTTTATCAATTACTGTGTATATCATTTGGGGTCTTCTATCATTTGAGTCTTCTATCATTTAGGTCTTCTATCATTTAGGATCAACGTCATACGAGATACTCTCTCATTCGTACCAATGTCATTTGAGATGCTCACCCAATCTTACCTTAGGACAGGAACGAGCCCTTATAGCCCCAAACGTCTTTATCGTCAAAGGTAATATAGATGGAATCCTGATCAAACTCAAACTCGCCTACAAGCAGTTCATTGATTCTGGTGCATACAAGGGCCTTAGCACTCTTGTCCTGTTTGCCGAAGGCTTTTATATCTATAAAAGCACCTTTGTGAATCAGTTTTCTGCCAATGGACAGACGATACTTGTCTTTGATGCCTACCATAATGGTATCAATGCCCTTTTCCATTTCATCTGAAATAATTTCAAGCATTTCAACCTGAAGTTTCTGCATCTGTTCTTCATTCAACCGTTCCGGTGTTCTAATATCAATAAATGGCATAGGGATACCTCCTAACTTTAGTGGTACCTATTATTATAGCACAAAGGAACTATTTCGCATAACGCTCCCCGATAAGCTTGGCAAAATCCAGATTTCTCCTCTTCACCCACCGGCCATATAAAAAACCTACACTCATCATGGAGATTAAGAGGATTACTTCAAAAAAATAGGAAAAAGGCATAAGATTCATATAATGGACCTGTCTGTAATCCATGGCCAAATCGATAACAGGAGACAGTCTGCCACTCAGAACCGCTAGGGGTTCTGTGTAGAGTTGGCATATATAGAGCAAGGTTCCTGTTTCGGGAACTACTTGTATCAAGGGCATATGAATCAAATAAATAAAGGCCAAAAAAACAGGCATGGCATTACTAATAATCAAACCATGTGTACAAGATATATTCTCTGACGCCAATCGATTGCCAAGCCAAAACCAAAATGGCAAAAGAACAAAAGGTGCCAAGACCAAAACAGCAACTCCCACACCAGGTATGAGGACAGTCCTGTCAACAATCATGCCCAACAAAAAAGGAAACATCATGTATATTGGATATTTTATCCGATTCATAAGTTTCCTCCTTCCAGCCCCATACCAGAGAGAATCTTAATTGTTTCCTGTATTTTGAAAAGATCATTGTCTTTCTCTTCGATATATGATCGTAAATTCGAATACTCATTATGATCCTCAGTCAGAGGGTTTAAATTAAGACAAGCAAATAAAACAATTATCCCTACAACAATTATTATTTTTCTCTTTCTCATACTCCTAACCTCATTTCACAATAGCTGCCTCATCAAATCCAAAAATAGACTTGACACTAACATATACCTATAAGATAGAAGTTACAAGCTTTTTTGCTTATTCCATACATTTCATTGTCTATTCAGACATGATTAAGCTGCACAACAACATGTCCTTGGTTTGTATCGTAAAAAAAGAGCATATCTCCCTTTTCTCGTTCAACCATCTTCTTGACCTTGTTAAGTCCAATACCTCCAGACCCTTTTTTGGTTGTATAACCTTCCTTGAAGAAACCTTGTATATCTTTGGTCGAAATATAGGGACCAGTATTGCGGACTTCCAGATGGTTTTTGTATCCGCAGCCTGTAATCTTAAGACATATCTTGTGCTCCAAATGACCTTGATCCAAATCATCGGCTAGGTGGTTCTGTCCCTGCAAGGAAGTAGTATAAGCATGCCCTGTCGCAGATTGGGCTTCCATCTGTCTTGAAACCGCTTCTATTGCATTGTCGATTAAAACTCCATAGATTTCAACCAGTTCATAGTCTGTATAGGCTGTTTTCAATTGGCAGTTGCCGATTTTTATTTTCATCGGGATCCCAAGTTTCCTAGCCTCTTCCACCTTGGAGTATAAAAAGGCTGCTAGAATCTTGTTGTCCAGCCTCAAGAGCTTGGTCCAGATTCCCGAGTCATGTAGTTCCTCGATATAGTCATCTATTTCCTGGTCTGTATATGCATCGCTTAGTTTCATAGCGCGAATGGTTTGAATCTGATTATGATAATCATGTTGATTGCGCCTTAGTTCCTCGACCATATCACTGATGACAGGCAAATAGGTTTCGTATACATCCAGTTTGTCTTTATAGACTTTATTAAGGAGAGCATTTTTCATGATTAAAGTGTTCAGTAGAATACCCAGTAAAATCATACCTAAAAGGGAATTCAGAGACTCAATCATTGACCGTTGGGCATAAAACCAGACAATGGAAAAACCATAGAAAACAATAAAGGCACTGGTTGTGATCCACCGAAAATGGCCATTACCGGAAACCATATATAGGCGTATATGTTCAAATGGAAAGAATCGAACGGAGAGGTAAACGGCGACTATCGAAATAATCTGGGCAATAAGACTAAATTGAAAATCCACTACCAGTTGGGAGAAGAAAAATGAATAAACGATTAGATAGAGGATTTGAAACACGGATACATAGACAATAGTAAACATGAACGTTAATATAATGGTGGACAGGTCTTTTTCTCCAAAAAAACGCAGATAAAGCCATGTAGCAAAAAAGATGATCAAGCCCAGTGTAATGTGGTCAATAACCACACTTTCAATGACCATTTCGGATGCAACACCAGCCAAGGCACATAAGAAAACAAAAGCTCCTTTTTGCCAGATTTTCACAACAAGATGCTTATGAATTCCATGAATGACCACAAGCATAATCATCAAATCAAAAATATTAAGTATATAATCCCCAATAACCTCTCTCAAAACAATGCCCCCACACTTTTCTTATAACTGGAACCGATAGGTATCAAGGTGTCAGAAAACTGAAGCTTAACCCATTGATTTCCAAGATCAATCTTTTCTATATAATTCCCATTAATAATATAGGCTTGATGTACCTGAACGAAGGCGTCACTGAGATGTTCTTTTGCATTCTTGACCGACATGTATTTGTATTTGATTTCCTCGTATCGGGTGCGGATAATCAAACGGCGGTTCCGGCTTTCCACATAGAGAATATCATCCATATTAACTCTTTGCTTAATGCCCCTAAAATCAAGATCAAAGTAATGATTCTTTTCAGGAAGGGTAACCATAAAATCTTTTAACATTTTATCAAAAATCTGTCGTATATCTTTTTCCGTATAGGGCTTGTGGATAAACTCATAGCAATGAGCATCGCGAAAGGCTGTCAGCTCCAATTGGTCCTTGCCGGTAATAAAGACCATAGGCACAAAGGCATATCGATCATCTTTTCTAAGTTCCTTGGCAAGTTCCAAGCCACTGCCTCCAATAATATCCACGTCAACAAAGAACACAGAAATTGTGTTCTTCTTGGCTAACTGATAAGCCTCATCGTAGGAGTCACTGGACAAAACGACAAGTTCATCATTCATTTCTCTTGCTAAACGTGTGAGATAATCCCGTTGCGCAGGATGATCCTCGATTATAAGAATTTTCTTCATACTTACTCTACGTAGAGAAATCCTAACTCATCCAAAGCTTTTTCGATGGCATCCAGTTCCCTCTCACTGTTTGCCTCCACCGTATGGTAGTGAACATTATCTGTCAATGCCATTAAAGGTGTGAATTCCACATTGGCACATTTCTCTATATACTCCCTCTTTTGTTCTATGTTTTCTATGATCATATCTGCAACAATATCACCGTAGATAGGATGATGAATAAAGACGTTTAAGAGGGATCCTCCATGATTCAGGATCACTGTCAGTTCATCATTGATATCTCCAGGCTCATGTTTCAGCGAAAAAACTCTTTTAGGTCTGTTCATATGGAAAGAAAAATAGATATAGCCATCCGCTGTAGATATAATCTGCTCTCCTACTGCCCGTAAAAGGGCAATGTCCTGAACGACAACCTGGCGGCTGACATCATATTTCTTAGCCAGTTCAGAACCCTTGATTGCTTTTAATGATTTTTTCAAATCCTTACGGATACACTCTCTTCTCTCATTCCCGTTCATGATCATCCTCCAAAATATCTATTTCCAGTTCAAAGACCACACTTTCTGTCTTATTATATGCACGGTATTTAATGCTGTGTTTGTCAAATATCCGGGATGCAATAGACAAACCAAGACCGGTGCCTTCGACTTTTTTTCTGGTCTTACCCTTGTAAAAGGAGTCGAATATATGGCTCAAATCCTGTGGTTCAATTAAATCTCCCGAGTTTTCTATACTTAGGATAAGCTTATTGGAGGCCTGTGTCAAGTCAACACGAAGGTATTCATCACTGTGTTTCAAGCCGTTATTAAGGATATTGGTTATCCCCTGCTCCAGTTTAAGACTGTCCCCTTTTATGCATAGACAATCACGACCTTGAAGACCAGGTAAATCATAGGAAAACTCAATGTTTCTGGCCCTTGCCAATGGCTCATATTTGTCCAGAATTTTAGTCATAAATGACTTGAAATCAATAAGGTCCGACTTAAAATTCACATTGTCCGACTCCAACTGTGATAGCTGAAGTAAATCTTTGACAATGGTGGACATCTTAACGCTTTCCTCTTCAATCACCTGATAATAGGTTTCCACTTCATCCTCTTCAAGAATCCCATCACTAAGGGCTTCGATGTAACTTGAGATAATGGATATCGGTGTTTGGAGCTCGTGGGAAACAGTAGCAACGAATCTTCGACGCATCTTATCAATCCCCCGACCTTTTTCAAGTTCCTTATTAAGATCACAGATATTCTTCTCCAGGGTCTCGCCAATTTGATTAAGCCGGCATCCCAGTTGACCGATTTCATCTTCCCGCTTACCAAGGTACTTAATATTAAAACTCAAATCACCTATGGATTCCGCAACCTGATGAAGCTGCTTAATGGGTGCAGATATGCTTCTCGCCAATATCATGGCCAATATCATGGCAGCCGCAAAAACAACAGCCATAAGGTATTTAAAGAAGGACTGGACCACACCGATGGCTTCATCAATAGCCAAAACCGAAACCTGAAGAAGGGCAATTTTGCCATTGTCCAGCTCTTCAATATACATCAGCCATCTGGCACCTTCAACAGGGTAAGCGGTCTCGTATACATAAGCCGTATGTCCATGATAGGAAATCTCTTCAATAATCTTCCCTCTGGTGTACTCATAACCCTTGGAATTGAAAATAATAAGCTTGGTCGACTTGTCAAAAATACTGATTTTGCCCTCAAAATGATAGCCCAAATACTCGATGTACATCAGAGCCTCATCTTCACTTTCACTGATTGCATAACGCTTGTTTATTTCATCAACAACCAGGTCCATAGCTTCAATCTTCTTGGAGTAGTAATAATCATCGATAAAATTGTTCATGCCCACCATAAAGACAACGAGCATAAGTAGAATTAAACCAACAAAATACATGGTTATCTTAAATCTTAAGGATTTCATGACTTCACCTATATCTTCTTTATTGCAAACTCTTGCTTCAACAAAATTTCTCTCTAATCCTTCTGCTCGGTCAGTTCAAACCGATAACCCACACCACGAACAGTATTAATTCGGTCACCTTCCTGGTTAAGTTTCTTTCGCAGTCGTTTGACGACTGTATCTACTGTCCTGTCATCACCTTCGAAATCATATCCCCAGATCCGGTTAAGAATCTGTTCCCTGGTCAGGGCCTGGTTTCCATTATTGATAAAATATATTAAAAGCTCATATTCTTTGGGGCTAAGGACAATGTCCTCATTGCCTACCATAACTCTCATGGCTGACAGATCAATGCTTAAGTCTCCAACGGTGACTTTGTCTGTAGCAGCCACTTTTCCTGATCTGTGAAGCAGGGCCTTGACCCTTGCCACCAATTCTCTGGCTCGAAAAGGTTTGGCTACGTAATCATCTGCTCCCAGTTCAAATCCAAAAACCGTATCCTCTTCATCTGTCCTGGCAGTCAGCATCATAACAGGAACCTTACTGGTTTTGCGGATGGTTTTTAAGGTCATCCACCCGTCCATTACCGGCATCATGACATCCAAAATAACTAAATCAATATCATTAAGTTCAAAAAGCTCCAGAGCCTCTTCACCATTTTCCGCTTCAAAGACTCCATAACCTTCATTAACCATATATTTCTTAATGACCTTTCTTAACTTGTCTTCATCTTCTGCTATGAGTATTCGAGTACCTAGCACCTTGTCACCAACTTTCATATAATATAATTTCTCGTATTTTTACTAATATTATATCATATTCATATGGCAATTATGTGTTAACTTATGTTACAATATGTATACATTTTATAAGTATCTCAAAGGGCATTAAATGCCTATTTCATATGATGTACCAAGAAAATATACTGTGTCTTTTTTGTATGACCCAGTAGCCCTTGAAACAATGGAGGCAATATGTTAAATTTCCGAAAAAGGGTCTATCTCACCCTCTTGATTACACTGATTTGGTGTGCGCTGAACGAAAAATTTAATATTGCAACATTACTCAGTGGCATTCTTGTGTCTTTTGTCACTTTGTATCTTCTCAAAATTCTGCAGCCACCTACAAGTAAAACCTTTAATTACGGTACCGGAGTCATAGGACTTATACGATATCTGGTTTTTGTTGTCATTGATATATATAAGTCAGCTTTTCGTGCCATCAGACATATCCTTAAAGGGGAAATCAATCCTCAGTTTGTAGCCTCATCAACCAGGATAAAAAAACCATGGCTTCAGGCCCTTATTGCCAACGCTATTACTTTGACTCCCGGAACGGTTACCATCCACTTAAACGATGGCGAATATACCATTCTCTGGTTATACCCTCTGTCTGTCAGGCCCAAAAGCATTAAGAAGGCCCTAATCCAGGATTTTGAAGACCTACTGTTAAAGGAGGACCGACGTGCTTAAGATATTTCTATTTCTTTTTACCTTCACACTGATCTTCCATCTTTACCGTATCATCAAAGGACCCTCAGTATGGGACCGGCTACTTGGCCTTAACCTTTTTTCTATCAATATGATTATTCTGATGATTCTATACGCACTGATTAACCAACTGGATTTCTTACTGGATATTGCCATCGTTTATGCCATGCTTGGCTTTATTGGCATTGTCTTCATTACCCGTTTTATCCAGGGAAGGGGGCAGATTTAATGGCTATTCATGAAATTATCGGCAGTATTCTCGTTATATTCGGCCTTATCATTACCCTCTTTGGCATCTATGGCTTAATGAAATACAACAATTTCTATGCAAGACTTTCCCTGTCATCGCTCATCGATTCAGCAGGCTTTATCGCCATTATTCTTGGCCTCATGATTTATAACGGCTGGGATTTCGGAACCTTGAAGTTGGCCTTTATTCTTATACTCATGTTACTGGTCAACCCTTTATCCAATCACGTCATCGGCCGTGGTGCCTATATTAGGAACTATCATCCGGAAAGGGAGGAATAAATGATACGCGATTTCTTTTATCTTACCCTCATCGTTTTTGCCATTCTTGCCATTCAGACAGGAGTCCTTAGAAACGCGATTATTTACTTATCCGTCTTTTCTCTCCTGTGTTCTGTTGTGTATCTCCTCTTGGGAGCACCAGACGTTGCCATTGCAGAAGCGGTAATCGGCTGTACCCTTTCAACGATACTTTATCTGGTTGCCCTTCGAAAATATCGGATTTTCACCGTTTACTATCGTTGCGATTCTGTAGATGTTGATGATTTGACCCTACAAAAACAGGAAAAGGAAACCCTTCGAACTAGTCTAACCAAATTTGCCTCATCCAAGGAATTACAATTGGATTTCATCAACACCAATACACCCTTTGAAAACATTGAAGACACGGCTTCCTACGAAGTCTTTATTATGCATACCAATCAGGGCTTTGAACTTTATGGTGCCAAAGATTCTTACCAATATGAAGAACTGGGAAGCATCATCACCGACACGATGGAAAAACCGGTTACGGTCAATTACGTAAGCGAAGAAACAGGACCAACCATTGCAGATGAATAGGAGGCCTACATGCGGAGAAAACTAATTGCAGCCTGGATGGGTATACTCTTTATTCTCATTGCAAGTGTAAAGATTGTCCCTGTCGAATCAGCTAATGACCTTTATCAGTTTTTTATTACAGGATTTTATGAAAATACAGGCAGTCTAAACGCAGTTACAGGTATATACCTGGACTACCGGGTTTTTGACACCTTATTTGAGACCTTGACCCTTCTTGTCAGTGTCATCGGTATTATTTATTTTTCACGACATGAAGGTATTCATTAGAAAGGAGACATATGGGTACAGATTCCTTATTGCTGCGGATTACCATGGGTGCGGTCTACCCCTTTATTATCGTTTTCGGTATCTATATTATCGTCAATGGTTCATTGTCTCCAGGCGGTGGATTTCAAGGTGGTGCGATTATATCCTCGATTTTTATCGTTCAGTACTTCACCACTTATGAGCAAACCGTTTCTTTGGATATACTTCAAAAACTGGAAAAAATACTTTACCTGGCATTGATTATTTTTGCCGTCATCTTTGCCATTCAATTTCGTGGAGGGATACCCTTAGTGGTAAAACCTTATTATTTATTGGCTATGAATATTCTAATCGGAATCAAGGTTACCTGTGGCTTAAGTGTAATCTTTTACCGGTTTGTACTTTTTGAGAGTAGGTGATTGACATTGGAAGCAGGATTCTTAAACGGATATACTATTGCACTTGCCCTGTTTTTTATCGGGGTTTATGGCTTACTGGCCAGAAGGAACATCATTAAGTCCATTATGTCTTTTGGTGTCATTCAGGCTGCCATTATTCTTTTTTTCTTAAACATTAACCTTTCAGACGGAGCTCTTGCTCCAATAGGAGAGGCGAGTCCCATGGCAGATCCCCTCCCTCAGGCCCTAATGATTACTGCCATCGTAATCGGTGTTGCCGTTACAGCTGTTGGCCTTACCATGTTCATCAGCCTCTACCACCACTATGGTACAACCAACTGGAAAAAAGTTGTCGCCAAGCGGAAGGAGGAAAGGTAATGCCTTTATACCTCTTCATTATTCTACCCATAGCCACGGCTCTGATTGGCTATATCAGTCATGCTAAATGGTATAAGATCTTGCTGATTCTTTTTCAGTTTTTCTTTTTGACCATGGCTGCGCTTAACTTCATCCATGTTAAGGCCTTTGGTGAAAAATATGAGGTCATCGGTGGTTATGAAGCAGGAATAGGAATCGCCCTTAGGGCCGACCGGTTCGGCAGTCTCCTGGTCCTATTGTGTATTTTTATTTTCACCTGTCTCCTTATTTACAATTATCACAAACATTATATGACCCATTTGTTTATGTTCCTTTTCCTGGCTTTGCAAGGTCTGATTAACGGTATTTTCTTATCCAATGACCTTTTTAATATTTATGTATTGGTAGAGGTATCAACCATCGTCGTTTCCATATTGATTATTTTTAAAAAGGATGCAAAATCCATTTATGACGGCATCTTATACTTTTTAACCAATCTTGCTTCCATGACCCTGTTTTTTCTTGGAATCGGCTTTGTTTACCGGGTTTTCGGAACCCTGGATATTATCTTAATCAAAGAGAGAATAGCCTTAGTCGAGGATCCGACAATACTGATTCTACCTTATGTTTTTATGATGACCGCTGTATCCTTAAAATCAGCAGTTATGCCTCTCTTTTCCTGGCTGCCTAAGGCACATGGTACAGCCTCTGCACCATCTATTATTTCTGCCACCTTGTCAGGTTTATATGTTAAAGGCGGCATCTACCTCTTTATCAGAGTATCGGATATGTTTGCAGATGTCTTTGATATACGGGTGCTTTTTATGTTCCTTGGTTTCACAACAGCTATAGCTGGTTTTGTATTCGCCTTGAGTCAAACCGATATTAAGCTAATCCTAGCTTACCACACTATTAGCCAGGTTGGGTTGATTCTCTTTGGATTGTCCATCGACAGCGTCTATTCATACCATGGAGCTATTTATCACATCTTTAATCATGCCGTTTTCAAAACCACCCTTTTCCTAACGGCAGGTATGATTATCGAGGAGTATGGAACCCGTGATCTTCGGGAGGTAAGGGGGCTGTTTCAGCGTATGCCCTATGTGGCCATCGCTATGATTATAGCAATATTCGGTATTACAGGTGCCCCTCTTTTTAACGGGTCCGTCTCCAAATATATGATACAAAAAGGGGCAGGTCATTCCCTGCCCTATGAGATTGCTTTTACCATTATTAATCTGGGTACCATTATGAGTTTTGTCAAATACTCAACCATGCTTTTTGGCAGGCATACAGAACGCTTTAAAATCCGATGGAATCAAAAATTCGCCATTCTTACTCTGGCCGGCATTTGCTTCCTGGGTGGTGTTTTTGGACCGGTGATGATGTCCTATATGTTTGATATACATATCGTAATCAGTATGGATGACTATCTACACAAGTTAGTCATTTATGGTGGCCAACTGGCATTTGGTATTCTCTTCTACCACTTCCTCTATCATAGAATCGGCCTCTTTAGGACCATACGTGAAATCGAGTTGTCCCTAAACCAGATTGTTGGATCCATGTTTCTCTTCCTCTCAATTTTCGTAGGCTATATGGTTTATACCTATTAATGCATTGATTTAACTATGATGACGTCCCAATGGTAAAACAAGGGGCGTGCCTGATACTGGGTCCATGACAATCTGGCTGTCCAAGTCAAAAACTTCTTTAATCAGTTTTTCATCAAGAACATCTTTTGGGCTGCCTTCTGCTATGAGGTGGCCTTTTTTCATTGCAAAAATATAGTCTGCATACCTGGCTGACAGGTTGATTTCATGAAGAACCATAACAATGGTGGTCTTTTTGACCTTATTAAGGTCTGTTAAGAGGTCAAGAATTTCTACCTGGTGGCTAATGTCCAAATAAGTCGTCGGTTCATCCAGGAGCAAAATATCTGGTTCCTGAGCCAAAGCCATAGCAATCCAAACCCTTTGACGCTGACCACCGGACAACTCGTCAACGTGACGATTGGCAAGGTCTAGAATCCCCATCATTTCCAGTGATTCTTCAATGACTCTGTAATCCGACGCCTGGTAACCCTTAAGAAAAGTTTGGTAAGGAAAACGACCTCTGGCCACAAGGTCTGCTACGGTAATTCCTTCTGGAACGAGTGGTGACTGTGGCAGAAGGCCTAAGGTTTTAGCCAGTTTTTTTGTCTGGTATTGATGAATACTCTTTCCATCCAGGACAACTTGACCTTCTATAGGTTTAATCAACCTGGCCATGGTTTTTAAAAGGGTAGATTTTCCGCAGGCGTTGGCTCCAATAATAACACTGATTTTCTCTTTTGGTATCCTTAAATCCACCTGGTTAACAATGACCCGCTTGTCATAGCCTGATGATAAAGCCTTAATTTCCAACATATGGTGGTCCATTATCGCAAGCCTCCTCTTTTGTTTAAACGAATTAGTAATAGTATCAAATAGGGTGCTCCTATGATTCCCGTAATAACACCTGCCGGAAGTTTCATTCCCAACATATTCTGACCAATAAAATCTGCGCTAAGAACCAGAACAGCCCCCATAAATCCTGAAGGAAGCTCTGAAGATGATGAGCCTGAAAGTCTTGTAGCTATTGGACCGGAAAGAAAGGCAACAAAGGCAATTGGACCTGTTACAGACGTAGCAAAAGCCAATAAGAAAACAGCGCTTAGTATGAGAATAAGTCGAACCTTATCTGTTGATACCCCTAGTGCAAGAGCCGATGCTTCCCCTAGTTCCAGCATTCTTAAATGCTTTTCAAAGACCAAAATCAGAGAGGTGAAGACAAGAACTACGATCAATAACATAGGAACCTCGTCCATTTTCATTGTCGACAGGCTACCGCTCAGCCACCTCATGGCAGCCGGAACATCATATTGGGATGCATTTAGGAGTAGGTAAGATATAAGGCTTTTTATCATGGCCTGTATACCGATACCGATGAGGATCAGGCGTCCACCGGAGAAGTGACCGCCTCCTGAAAGACTGTAGATCAAGAGAGAGACCAAAAGTCCACTGACCACTGAGATCAAGGATACATTCGTGCCATCCATATGCAGAACCAAGATACAAAACACTGCTGCTACTGAAGATCCTGATGTGATGCCAATAATATCAGGGCTGGCAAGTGGATTACGGAGCATCTTCTGGAAGACCCTTCCGCCTATACCAAAAGAAAAGCCTGTTAATAGGCCTACCAACATTCTTGGCAAGCGAATAACTCCAATGGCAAAACTGGCACCTTTTATCTCTACTCCCCTAATTACCTGAAACACAGTAGACAAGGCGTAATTGTTTGTCCCGACCATCAGTGAAAGGAAGGCCAAAAACAGGGTTAACACGGAAAGGCATAGGGTCACCATAAGGACTCTGTTTCTTCTTTTCTTAAAGCCCTGATGTAGTAGACCTATATTTATATTATTTTGTGTTAGACTCATTGTATTTTTCATAAGTTGGTCACCTTGGCTTTCGATGCAACATAGATCAAGATGGGAGCTCCTACAAAGGCTGTAATTATACCGGCTTCCACCTCTCCCGGTTTGGCAAGAAGTCTTCCCAAGACATCAGACAGGGTCAGAACAAGACCTCCTCCGACAAGAGATAAGGGGATTAGGTATTTTTGACTGGAACCAAAAATCATACGGACCACATGAGGAACCATGAGACCAACAAAGCCCACCGGTCCTGCAAGAGCCGTAACAGCACCGCAAAGGACGATACCTGCAAAGGCAGCCCCTCCCTTAATAAGACCTACTTTAGTCCCAAGTCCTGTAGCCATGTCTTCTCCCAAGGCTATAACGTCTAATGAATGGATGAGACCAAAGGCAATAACCAGTCCAACAACAATAAAGGGTAAAACAGCCAGGATGCCTGTAAAGGTTGCACCACTGACACTGCCAACCTGCCAAAATCTAAACTGGTTCATGACTTCTGTTCTGGGCAAAACTATTGCGCTGACAATAGAAGATAAGGCAGCACTAACGGCTGTTCCTGCCAGGGTCAGCTTAATTGGGGTTGAGCCTGATGGACCCATAGATCCGATACTATAGACAAAGGCAGCTGTAAGGCCAGCTCCGACAATGGAAAACCAGATATATTGGCTTGGATTACCAATCTGAAAAAAGCTTATCCCTATGACGACAGACAAAGAAGCGCCTGTATTGACGCCTAATATACTTGGATCTGCTATAGGGTTTCTCGTTAAGGATTGCATAAGAGCCCCGGCAACGCCTAGGGCTCCTCCTGCAATCATGGCAAAAATCGTTCGCGGTATTCTCTCAGCAACTACCAATTGATTCAGGTTACTTGTATGACCTAATCCTGGGCCAAACCAATCATATGACCAAAGGGTAGATATAACCTCCTCAAAGGGAATAGCCCTGGCTCCAAGAGCCAGAGACAATATAATGCTTATGAGAATTGCTGCAATCGACAGGATGACAATCATTGCAATTCTTATGGATTTCATTGGACTAAATCTGCAGCCTCTCCGATAAGTTCAAGATACTCATCTATAGTTGCTGGAATGGATAAGGCACTTGGTGTTCCGGATGCTGCAAGTGGTGTTCCATCAGGAATAATAACAAGTGAACCACGCTGAATGGCAGGAATAGTATTCATCAGTGGATCCGCCTGGAGAAGACCAAGAAGTTCATCATTACCATAAGTAACTATGATATCAACATCACTTAACCGGTCAACATTTTCAGCACTGATTTCAATAGCAAAACTTGTTGATTCTTCAGCCAATTTTGCCACACTGTCTGCAGTTACCATACCAAGGTCTGTTAGATATGCAGCCCTTGGATCGCTAGGAAGGTAAACATAAAACATGCCGAAATCTGATGGAATAAAATAAGTGAAAGCTACACTTTTACCACTGATTTGTGGATATGCACTGCTTTTTTCTGCAATGAGGGCTTCTAGGTCTGCAACCAAGGCTTGACCTTCCGCTTCCATTCCCATACCTTTTGCATCAAGGGTAATCTGGTCTCTCCAGTAGGTTTGCCATGGGTTAGTCGGATAGGCGATAACCGGCGCAATCTGGCTAAGTAGTTCATACTCTTCTGCTGTAATACCTGAGTAAGCAGCCAGGATAACGTCAGGGGCAGCCTCATTGATCCCTTCATAATCAAGTTCAGTCAAATCATTAAAAAGAACAGGCTCACTAGCTCCTAAAGTTTCAAATCCTTCTTTTGACCATGGAAGTAATCCACTTCCATCTAAAACACCATAGTTGGCCGTTGAAACACCTACCGGTAAGACTCCAAGGGCAAGAGGTACGTCTTGGTTACCCCAGGAGATTGTTGCAACTCTTTCCGGTTTACTTTCAATAACAGTCTGTCCAAAGGCATGTTCAAGGGTTATTGGATATTGAACAGGGTCCTCATTGGACTCTGTTGCTTCTTCTGAAGCTTCTTCATCTGAAACAACTTCTGTTGTTTCTTCTTCTGTTTCAGCTACTTTGTCTTCAAGAACAGCCTCATCACTTCCGGCACCGTCAGCTGATGTATCTTCAGCAGGTGCTTGGCTGGTACATCCAACCAAAATCAATATAAAGGTTAATAAAAATGCTCGTAATATAGTATTTCTACTCATGTTAATCCTTCTTTCTCTTTAAAAATATGTTATAATAAATTCTACTCTAGCTATTGATAATGTGTATCATTATCAAATTCTTTGCTAGTATAAATGATTTTCATTATCATTTCAACCAATAATGAAACATCACTATTTTTTATCGGTTTTGAACTATTTTGAAAGGCGTTCCTATGAAATTAACCACCTTCCAGGAAGAATTTTTCTCTCAAATGGGATTTATTCCCCAGAAAAAAACATTCGGTTTAAAGTATTCCAATCCAGAGCTATCGGACCTTGGCCATATAACCTACTACGAAAAAAAAGGTGCCTATCTTCTGGTTATTGGCGATTACACCACACCCAGAGATTTTCACCTTGGCTTTAAGACCCTTGATTGCCAAATTCGCTTTGGGATTGTTTATGATGGGATATCGACCTTTTATATGAAGGATAAGTCCATTCAGAAATTTTACCCTTCAGCTTTTATTGCCATTGAAGAAAACCTTAAGGGCAACCAGGTCTGGAAGAAAGGTACCCATTATCACGGTGTTGAGTTTTTTGTCAACTGCGATTACATTGAAAATCAACTGATACCCGAGTTTCCTGAACTCAAACACCTGACAAAACTAGGGAAAAACAGTGCAGCTCTCTATCTGCCCTACACCATGATCGACACCCTCCGTCTATTGGAAAAGACAGGTAACAGCGAGGACCTAACCCCTCTCTTTCTTGAATCCAAATTATTGGAATGCCTGGCCAATGTCGCCAAAGACCTAGCCGAAACAGATGCCAGGAATCTTTATCATGTTTCCTTAAAAGAAGATGTCAATCAATTAAAAACCGGTTTTAAAGGTCTGGCCACATCCGAAATTGAAACCATTCGAAAAGCCAGAGACCTTATCGTTGGTGACTTGTCTGACCCACCAACCATAACAGCCTTGTGTCAAACCCTCTTAATCAGTGAGTCCAAGTTAACCACCGGCTTTAAGACCATTTACCATATGACCATAGGCAACTATATTAAAGACTACAGGGTTAGGGCTGCAGCCAATCTCCTATCCTTAACAGAGCTGTCCATTGAAGAAATAAGCCGGCAAGTGGGCTACAGTCATCCCTCAAATCTCGGCAAGGCCTTTAAGGCAAAATATCACCTAACTCCTCTTCAGTTTAGAAAAAGGTGTCTTAAATAGATGCAATAACCGCCGAAGGCAGGTGGCCCTCATTAAGTCTTTCAACTACCATAAGTCTGGCCAGATCGTAGAGTCTAAAAGTTTTTAAGGCTTCATTCACCTTGGAATAAACCCTCCAGTAACCATTGATGAGGCTTTGATCTTTCTTTTCACCGGAGAAAGCCATCACGTCTGAAAGGGGATATCCGAGAAAGATACCGATTTCATTGGGACAGCCATTGACAAATCTACTTTCAAGACTATCCAAAGCTTGGTAGGCATCATCAAATGCGTAACCAATTGCCCTTAAGTAGGATTTGGTTTTCTTTTGTCCCAAAAGCTTTTCCATCCAGCCCGGATGATAAAAGAGAACACATACGTAGTCCTGTGACCTATTCAATTCTTTATATTCAACATTAAGACTCCCCATAATTTCATCTTTATATTCAAACCAGAGGTCCTTCATATTCCCTTGCTTGGTGTTGGTCAAGCGAATCAATGAAGCCGGTTTTATTCCCTGTAGGGTTGGTGCTGCATGATAAAGTATTTTATACAACAATCCCTCATAGGATAAATAAGACTGATAGGTCTGTAAACCTGTGTGTTCCTTAAATCTTGTACATGTTCTACATTTGTCCATGACGGTCCTCTCTTACTTCACCGAAACTTAAACTAAGGCATCCAATTCCTGTAGGGTCAGTTTCTTGTCTATTTCAGGATTCTACCCAGCTTTTTACAAAGCTCAAGATCATCTGCATCCGGTGTATTGTTAACTATCAAACCGTTGGTAAGAAGATTGGCACCATAGCCTTTCATGCGTTCTTCCCACTCTTCCATCCATTGACCGTCGCCCCAATCATAGGATCCAAATAGGACTAGCTGTTTATCTCTAACAACTTCATTGATGGACTCTACAAAGGGTTCCATTTCATCTTCTTCTAAAACCTCATCGCCCATAGATGGACAACCTAAGGCAATAGCCTGAGCGCCTGCTACTTGACTGACACTAGCCTCAGATACAGGTAGGAGCTCTACGCTTACATCATCATTTTTTGCCCCCTCTGCAATTGCCTCAGCCATCATCTGAGTATTACCGGTTCCTGACCAAAATATAACTAAAATCTTTCTCATTATAATCTCCTTATTGATATTAATTATCATTACCAGGCTTATATTAGCATTATTGAGAATCATTGTCAATAAAATTAAGAAAATTAGTTAAATTTTTCTCAAAAAACTCTTAAAACTTGCCTGACTAAAAAAAGCCATAAAAAAAGACCCAAGTCTCTCAACTTAGGTCTTCAATCTCCTTTAATCTATATATCCCATAATCGTTTTTTTGGATTCTTCCTGATCAAGGAGTTTTAAAAATGCCTGGGCTACATCTGGATCAAACTGCTTCCCGGACTGGCTCTTTATTTCTTCAATAGCCATTTCAAGGGATGTCTTTTCCTTGTTTATAAATAAACCGCCAGTGATAAAATCCCTGGCGGTATTTGGGCCTTACATTATTCTTGCGTAATACTCAACAATCAGATGATCGTTGATGATAATAGGCACTTCCTCTTTGAGAGGTCGTCGACTTAGGACAGCCGAATAATTATCTTCATCATATGTGATATATGGCAAAGAGTAGATTTTCTTATCAAAGAAATTTTCCTTGAACATGACCATGACTTTTGACTTGTCCTTTAAGGTGATGACGTCACCAACAGAAAGACCATAGGAAGGTCTGTCCACCTTTTTGCCGTTAACAAGCATATGGCCGTGAACGACCATTTGTCTTGCCTGGCGAATGGTTGATGCAAAATTCATTCGATAAACCATATTGTCCAAGCGGCATTCCAGATCGACAATTAGTTTGTCACCGGTTAGTTCCTTACTGTCGATTGCTGAGCTAACATATCTTCTGAACTGCTTCTCAAGCACTTCATAGTATCCTCTGAGACGTTGTTTCTCCAAAAGCTGCTCACCGTAAGGCGACAATTTCTTCTTGTCTCGTTCCTGTCCGTTTCCTGCACGTTTCATCGCTTTTGGATGACCGCACACATTTAAATTGAGACTTCGGCTTTTCTTAAACCTTGGTCCTCGCATTCTTGCCATGAGCTTTTCCTCCTAAATTCTTATCACTGATGTCATTTCTATGACGACTTAAAATCGTGAATTCAGGATGAATCATTATTGGGAGTGACGGTACCGAATGGTGGCTCATGAATATTTTAGAAATGACATTCATTATCATTAAGCATTATATAGGTCAATCAGCTCCTTGTCAATCCTTATTTCATCTTCCATGAAAGCCTATGTCTTTTTTACCTATTTCTATTGACATCTTTCACATATGAGACTATACTTACATTATCACATGAGCAGTTGTTCATATGTTAATATGTATACAAGTATAATGATTATAAAGGAGCCCATTAATGAAAGACCTATGTTGTGTCAACGAAGAAAATGTTACCATTGTCCATAATAACTTACCTGAAGAAGATGATATCGTGGATATTTCTGAAATCTTTAATCTTCTAGGAGATCCAACCAGAATGCGGATTATGGCTGCCCTGTGTATTAAGGAACTTTGCGTTGGAGACTTGTCTTCTTTTATGGAGATATCCCAATCAGGTGTCTCCCATCAACTTCGCCTGCTGAAGAAGAATCGGATTGTTAAGACCCGACGTGAAGGAAAAAACATCTATTATTCAGTAGAAGATGATCACATTAAACAGATTATTGATATAGCACTGACCCACATTCACGAGAAATAGAGGTGTAAGATGAGCCAAACTATAAATAAGAGCAAAGAAAAACAAGAAACCTGTAACACCTTCTATTTGGAAGGTTTAAACTGTGCCAACTGCGCCGGTAAAATCGAAGATTCATTAAAAAACAACAAAAACTTCACTTCTGTTAACTTCTCTTTTGCTACTAAAAAACTTGTACTAGAATCAGCTTCAGGGACTATTGATACTCTAGGCATTCTAACTGATACAGTTAACTCCATTGAAGACGGTGTTGATATTATCGATGGGACAACCTATGAAAACAAGGAAGATACTTCCACTTCATCTTCCTTTTCATTAAAGGAACTTATTAAGACCAACTATCTGGCCTTAACTGGATTAGCCATACTTATAGTAACCATGGCTCTCGGACAAGAGTTTCAATATAGAGTTATCGGTTACCTGGCTGCCTATGTCCTCATTGGCGGTGATGTTGCCTACAGTGCCTTTAAAAACATTTCCAAAGGTCAGATATTTGATGAAAACTTCCTTATGACTATCGCCACCTTTGGTGCATTTGCCCTTGGCGAATACTTTGAAGCGGTTGCCGTTATGCTCTTCTACAAAATCGGAGAAGGCTTCCAGGATTATGCCGTTGACCACACCAGAAGAAGCATTAAATCTCTTATTAACATCAAAGCTGAGTATGCCAACCTAATGATAGGTCATGAAGCTAAAAAAGTGGATCCCAAGGACCTAAACATTGGTGATATCATCTTGATTAAACCCGGTGAGAAAATACCTGTAGATGCAACTGTGATTAGCGGGTCATCTACCATTGACACCTCTGCTCTTACAGGAGAAAGCCTGCCGGTAAATGCTGATAAGGATTCTAAACTCCTCAGTGGAACCATTAATCTGGATGCTACCCTTACAGCAAGAGTCGATCAAACCTTTAGCAACTCAACAGTTGCCAAGATTTTAGACATGGTAGAAAATGCAACAGGTAAAAAAGCCAAAACAGAGCAATTCATTACCAAATTTGCTAAGATTTATACGCCAATCGTCGTATTTTCAGCCTTAGTTTTGGCCTTCCTTCCACCAATATTAGGTTTTGGCGACTTTAGGGACTGGATCTCAAGGGCTCTGATTTTCTTGGTCATCTCCTGTCCATGTGCCCTCGTCCTCAGTGTACCACTGGGATATTTTGGAGGCCTGGGAGCTGCAAGCCGTTCGGGTATTCTTATTAAAGGCGGTAATTACCTTGAGGCTTTAAACACCATCGATACTTTTGCATTTGATAAAACCGGGACTTTGACCAAAGGTAATTTCAAAGTTACCAAGTATAGTGATTCAAGAACCTTGGAACTGGCAGGACTTCTTGAAATTCATTCCAATCACCCTATTGCGACTTCCATAGTCAAGGCATGTAAGACTTCTCCGAGTATTCATGAAGTCAGCCAGGTAAAAGAGATTCCCGGAAAAGGTCTGGAAGGTTTATATGAGTCCAAACTCCTCCTGGCAGGTAATGAACGACTGATGAAGTCCTATAACATAGATTTCCAAGCTGATTCCTTTATCGGTTCTATGGTCCATGTCGCTTATGCTGGTGCATATATAGGCTCCATCTATATAGAAGATGAGATTAAAGAAGGCGCTAGAAACTTAGCCGGTAAATTAGGGTTACTTAAAAAATCCATGATCATGCTAACCGGTGACCAAGAACCAATTGCCAACCACGTCGGTGGTCAACTGGGTATCCAGTCCATCCACAGCCAGCTGCTTCCTGGAGATAAACTGTCCACAGTTGAAGGCCTGATTGACCAGGGAAACAAGGTCCTCTTCGTCGGAGACGGCATCAACGATGCGCCTGTACTGGCTAGAGCCGATATCGGTGTTGCCATGGGTGGCGTAGGGTCAGATGCGGCTATTGAAGCTGCCGACATGGTTATTATGAACGACGATCCTTCAAAAGTTTTCACAGCTATTAATATCGCCAAGAAGACACGAGCCATTGTTCTTCAAAATATCCTATTTGCCTTGGGAATCAAACTGTTTTTCCTAAGTCTTGGAGCATTAGGTCAAGCTAATATGTATGAGGCTATATTTGCTGATGTAGGGGTTGCCCTCATCGCTGTTTTGAACTCCATGCGAACCCTGCGAATTAAAGACTAAAGCTACCAGCATTTAATAAAATCACAAATACTAAAAGGCCACTTCATAAGCTTTGAAGGGCCTTTTTCTTTATCTGCGAAAGATATATGGCTTTAAGGAATCTATGATCACATCTACTGCCTTTAGGAATCCGTTATCTTCAAAAATCCCTTGCCAGCACCAAAAACCACCTTAGTCTCAATAACATTTACAAATGCGTCCTTATCAATATCCCTGATGAGCATACGAAGTTTAGCCACCTGGTTAATACTGATGATGGCATAGAGCAGGGTCCTTTCTTCGCCGGTATAAGCACCGGTTCCCTCAATGATTGTACATCCTCTGGCTAGTGACCGGTTGATGACAGAAGAAACCTCTACCGGCTTTTTTGTAATAATGAATAGGGTCCTCTTATAATTAACACCTTCCAGCATAAACTTAATGGTATAAGAGGATACATACATAGCCGCCAGGGTTTCAATAGCCTTATCCAGGCCAAAAGCGTTAATGGACAAGGCAATTATGAAGACATTAAATCCTAAGTTCAGGGTGGAAATACTATAGGAAAAATACTTGTTAAGAATTTTAGAGATAATATCGTTGCCTCCGGTTGAGGAGTTAGCCCGAAGTATCAAACCCATTCCAAGACCACTGACAACACCGCCTAAAAGGACGGTCGTCAGAACTTCATGGGTTCCCAACTGGACCCATTGGTTCACATGGATAAAGAAGGAAAGGGAAATCATACCAATTAGACTATGGATGATAAACTCACGGTTTATATAAAAATAACCTAGGATAAAAATAGGAATATTGATAATGATAATGACCAGTGAAATGTTGAAGCCGAAAGTCAGATTTAAATAGATGGCGATTCCCGATACACCACCTGATAATAGATTATTGGGTATGTAGAGTCCATTGACTGCAATGCTAACAATAAAAGCCCCTACAATAGTCATTAATACACTTTTGATGAAATTTATAGTATCCTTTTTCATTCATATCCGCCTTTCAAATAAAAATCCTGTCTTTTGAATCTTAACATAAGGACATCCTGATATCAACAAAACCTCTGATCCTGAGACCAGAGGTTTTATTTACCAAATAAAAATATTACATGAAGTTTATTTATAATCTACTTAGCTGCATGAAGTCTGGCTTTTGCAGAAGCATCGCCTTTAATCATGAGGTATACTACTGTACCAATCATAATCAAAACTGCAACCAGACCTGGCAGGAATCCATCTCCTAATGAACCGGTCGTCATCAGAGTTCCAACCTGATAAGTAATGAAAGCCACAACATATCCCATACTTAACTGGAATCCGATTCCACCCCACAACCATTTTGGACTTTCCATTTCCGCATTCATAGCACCAATTGCTGCGAAACATGGAGGTGTAAAGAGGTTAAACATTAGGTAAGAGAGAGCCGCTACACTGGATAGCCCCATAACACCTGCTACATTAGCAGCACCGTCAACCAACTCAAGAGCATCCGCATCAATGAAATTGGTAATGGAGTAAACAACAGCCAAAGTACCTACTACGTTTTCTTTTGCAATAAAACCTGTAATAGCAGCAGCTGCCAGTTGCCATACACCAAAACCAAGTGGAATCAGAAGGAAGGCAAAAGGAGATGCAATTGAGGCAAGAATACTTGTATTCTGTGCTTCTTCTGCAACTACCTGGAATCTCCAGTCGAAGGTTTGCATAATCTGAACGACAGCATTACATAAAAGAATAATCGTTCCGGCTTTAATAATAAAAGCTTTTGCTCTGGAAAACATAGATATCGTTGCTCTTTTAATACTTGGGAATCTATATTCAGGAAGCTCCATAATGAAGAAAGAACGGGCATTTCTTTCACCTGTAATACGAACGACAATGAGGGCTCCAACAATAATAATTGCAATAGCCATAAAGTACATAGTTGTACCTACCCAAGCAGCATCATCGAAGAAAACACCTGCAAAAAGGGCAATAACAGGGAGTTTGGCTCCACAAGGCATAAAAGGCGTCAACATTGCTGTCGTTCTTCTCTGTCTCTCGTTCTTGATGGTACGGGTAGCCATAACACCTGGAATGGCACATCCTGTTCCGATAACCATTGGAATAATGGACTTACCGGACAAACCAACACGTTTGAAGAAACGGTCCATGACCACTGCAACCCTGGCCATATATCCACAATCTTCCAAAAGTGCCAAGAGGAAGAAAAGCACCATAATCAGTGGAAGGAAACCAACAACGGCACCAACACCACCGATAATACCATCTAAAAGGATAGAGGCAAGCACCGGTGAAACGCTGTCACCCATAAGACCTTCAACGAAACCATAGAAAGAATCAATCCAGCCCACCAAAATATCAGCCACAAGTGGCCCTACATGGGTTTGAGAAATAGAGAATACTGCCCACATAATCAGTGCAAAAATCGGAATACCGATAATCTTATTGGCCAGAATACGGTCTGCCTTATCCTGAAGGTTTACCTGATTGCTTTTAACTTTTCGGTTTTCAACCTGGTCTACAACATGTTTGACATATTGGAAGCGCTTCTTATCTGAAGCTTCTACCTCATGACGGTTGGTTTTATTTACTTGTCCTGGATCAAAAGGAGCCTTTTGAGACTTGCCTTTGACCTCCACCACTTTACTGATCAGCTCAGTCAAACCGTTATTTACCGGTGCCGTAGATGTAGTCTCAACAACTGGACATCCAAGAAGATTGGACAGTGTCTCCACATTAATCTTTGTTTCTTTCTTTTTATTGACATCACTCTTATTAAGAGCTACAACCATTGGAATATTCAGTTCCAGTAATTGAGTCGTAAAGAAAAGACTTCTACTCAAGTTGGTCGCATCAACGATATTGATGATAACGTCCGGTTGCTCGTTTTGAACAAATTCACTGGTAATACTTTCTTCCGACGTAAAAGGTGACATGGAATAAGCACCTGGCAAGTCAATAGCAACGATGGGTTCACCTGTTGTATTAAGACTTTTCTTGATGTCCCCTTCTTTTTTATCGATGGTAACACCTGCCCAGTTTCCAACTTTTTCTATTTTTCCTGTAATCGCATTGAATAAAGTTGTTTTTCCACTGTTGGGATTACCTGTTAATGCAACTTTCATAACATCCTCCATACTTAGCCGATCTAAGTCTAGTTAATAATAATTATTTATTGATAGTTAACCCTGGTTAACTTTGATCCAAAAATCAAATTCAGCCAACGAGTTAGCCGAATCTAACAAATAGAAGAATACACTAATTGAGAAACATTGTCAATACCTTTTAAGATTTAAGTTAAGATTTTCACAAGTTTTTTGTTTTTAATATGCAGTTGCCACCGGAATGCGGGAACATGTGATAAGACTGCACTCAACACTCCGTTAACCGTTCCGTCTCATCACATGTTCCCGGGTACCGGTAGCTGCTGTATACCATAGATAAAAAACTATGTTCTTAGTTTTAAAGAACACCCTATCAAATAGTTTGTAATCAGACATTTCAACACTAATAATGAATTGTTTAAAACTTTTGGTTTTCAGATACCAAAAAGGAGTTCTGCAATCAACGTACATCAGCAGAACTCCTTAAATTGATTATGTTCTTAAATACTCTTAACTAGATTTTTCTCCTAGCCTATTGGTTGAGCTGCAAAAAGCCAAATGCCTAGAACTACAAATAGGACAGCCCATACGTAGAAGAAGATAACTGTTCCTTTTTCACCAAGAACTTTGATAAAGGCTTGGATTTTACCCATCTTCCAGATACCTTCAGGTTTCTTGTAGGCAATAAATACGACTGCTACAGCATAGACAAGTGCCAGTAGACCTAATATTGGATTCCAATTCATACAATAACCTCCTTTGTTGCATAGTCGACCAGTAAATCCTTAGATTTGTGACCAGACTAAACAATACCTTCATATAAACATATTTAATAAGTTACTTTTTTCTTACTCAAGACCTTTGCGAATTTTTGGCATCAGCAGGATGTAAACTAAAATACTGATTCCCAGCACCAAACCTCCGTATAATAGGGTATTACCCCAGGTTGACCGGTAGGTCAGGATTTCGTCAACGCCCTTATAGGTCCAGTAGAAGGGGACCCAATAAGCGACCCACTGCCATTTCTCTCCCAGAAGCTCAGCAATAGCTACAGCACCGGCAAGAGGCAGGAAGAGCATTTTTACAGAACCTGCCGCGTCCATAACGGACTCGTTGTTGATTCCTTGAATAAATCCAAAGAGAATAGCAATAACCATGGATACAAAGACCAGAACAAACATCTGTGGCCAGTTAATATCATTAAAACCGGTAATCAGCAGCATTGCGACCGATCCATACAGTGGAATGACCATACCCATCAAAGACTTGGCAAATATATAGCCGGATCTTGATATTGGAGTTAAGTGAATAGCACGAATGGTCCGATCCACTTTTTCTTCAATAATATTGATGGCAATCAGCATACCGCCAAGGACAGCTGAAAACATCATGAATATATTAAGAAGCAGTTTCTTAAGGGGTGGTACATCCCTGCCAAAATCATGAATAGTTGCATTGGTATCTTCTATCTGGGCATCATTTTCATAGAGGGCTATCATAAGTAGTGCATAGTCTGATAGTTGGTCTATTTCGTTACCCTGGCGAATGACGACGAATTCATCGCCTTCCTTGACGATACCAAACACCTCATCTCGTCTTGACACTCTTTCTTCAAGAGCATCAAGGTCTTTGTAGGTTGTCACTTTGGCAAAGTCTTCCAAGTAGGTCACCATTTCCGGTTCCTGGCCTTCAATTAAAGCCAGATTAATAGTTGTATCATTGACACTCGGTGCAATCAGATTAATGGCAATCCCAAAAATAATTGGAACAACAATAATATACAGGGTCAGAAAATCCCTCATGTTGACTTTGATGTCTCTTAGAAAAATAGTAATAATTCGTTTCATATCAGGGACCTCCTTTCTATACGGACAGATTGCCTCTAAATCGGTAGTTGGATAAGAGGAAGAGAATGACACCACCGGCAAAGAAGCCAGCTGATGAAATCAATACATAGGTCATATCTCCACCTACCATAATGGTTTCCTTAAAGCCCAAAATCAGATGATAAATAGGTATCATTTGGATCCATAAAGGATTCCAACTAGGAATAAAATAGGCAATAGCCGGTAACATAAAGAGCATCATTACAGTGTAAATAGCTCCAAAAGCCTGGGTCAGGTTATCAAAGAATGAGGTGATAAAAAGTCCCAAGGTTGAGGCAAAGAATCCGGAAGTTAAAAGCAAAAGAATAAACATTGGATAATTCACCTGGGTACCCATAACCGAAATTGCGATAATCAGCGATGTTGCAAGGGTTACGGTCATTAAGGTCAAGGCCTTGCTTAAGAGGTAAGTGGATACTTTGGATGCCGTTACGGCATACGCTTTAATAATACCCTCCTGCTTATCAAGGAAAATATAGGCTGCGATAATGAAGAGTCCCATAAGGGAACCGTTGAAGGTAATCAGTGACGGCAGTGCCATCTGTCTTGAATTCAACTGTTCAACGCCGGTCTCTAAAGACCTTACTTCAATTTGGTCAGCATCATCAATAATGGTTTCAAGGTTTTTAACATGAAGGACTGAATATAGGTTTCTAAGTCGCTCTGATTCATAACCTTGAATGTAATAGTCATATTTTAATGCGTTCTCATCTGTGTTCCAGGAAATTGTCGCACCGATAAGTGGTCGTTCTTTTTTGGTCGCTTCAATCATATCTTCAGCATTGTCAAAAAGATAGATCTTCTTCTCATCTGAAATATAAAGGTCTGCTGTAATGACCTGGTCATCAATCTCGAATTCTGCTTGTTCCACTTGACCATCCAAGTCGCCTTCCCTAATGTTATCCATAAACATACCATATACGGGTTCCGGCAAATCAAGGACGATGAACTCATCTTCCGTCGAATCAAAATTCTCAGGAATGACGAAAAGCAGAACGAAAAGAATGATAACAGTCATCAGAATCTCTATATAGAAATAGAAACCTTTTGAAGAAAGCTTAAGTTCCTTCAAATAACTGTACCATAATTTCATTATACAAGCCCCCTTCCGGTCACCTTAATGAAGATTTCTTCAAGAGTAGCCTCCTTGGTGTGCATGGTTTGAATATCATAATTGCCGATAACGTCTTGAAGTTTCTTCTTATCTTCAAGGTCAATGGTTGAGAAGGATTCCTTCTTCACTTCACCATCTTTGATATACTCCACTTCAACCAGATGTTCACCATATTGAAGTTTTAGGTTTTTCGGTGAGTCAATTAACTTAATATCTCCGTCGACGATAAATGCAACCCTGTCACAAAGCTCATCGGCAATATACATGTTGTGGGTAGTAAGGAATACGGTTACACCCTTCTTGTTTTCAGCACGAATAATGTCTTTAATGTCAGCTGCAATTGATGGGTCAAGGCCTGTTGTAGGCTCATCCAGGAACCAAAGGCTTGGGTTATTGATCATGGATCTGGCAAAAGTCAAACGGTGCTTCATACCTTTTGAAAATTCACCGGCTCTTATTTTGCCTTTATCTCCAAGACCTACAAGGTCCAAAAGCTCTTGTGGATCTCTGGTTTCCACATCAAAAAGCTTACGGTAGAAATCCAGGTTTTCATAGGCAGTCATTTTAGAGTATACGTTGGACTGCTCAAAAGACATGCCAATCTGATTGAACATTTCGTTTTTAATATGTTTGACATCATATCCTGCTACCTCAACCTGGCCATCTTGTAACTGGAGCAGACCTGTCAGAATACCTTGTGTTGTAGATTTTCCGGCGCCACTTGGTCCCAAGAAACCAAAAACTTCACCTTCAGCAACTTCAAAATTTACATCTTTGACAGCATACTTGCCGTCTTTGTTATAGGAATGGTTCAAGCCTTTAACTTTAATCATATTATGCCTCCTTATCATAGCGGATCACACTTTTTTGGGTTCTTTCAATTGGTAAGCGCCGAAAGTCCCCATGAATTATATATGTAAATCCCTTCTGGGATAAACAACATAGGTTACCAGTAATGAAACAAGTATAATACCTAATGAAATGAAAATATATACTGGATCCAGTTCCAGTTCCCTCAGATATACTGAGGGTTCAAAATACTTGAATGGTGTTATATACTTGAGATTCTCAAGCTCCTTCTTAAAGCCGATGGCAATACTGACAAAATAGAGAAACATAAGGAGTCCCATTGAATAGGAACCGGATTTCTTATACCGTTTCATGACTGAGGATAGCAACATACCGATACTCATGAAGATCATCATCACGATAAACTGACTAACAAACATAAGCCACATAAAGGTATTAAAATCAGCCATTTTGTCGTACTGGGTTGTTACTGCATAAAGCTGACCGATCATGGAAACATCCATGGCCAAACATAAGAGAACTGCAGCAATGAGCTTGGCTGTTATGGCCCTGTATCTTGATATTGGCAGAGTCATAAAAAACTCAGCTGTCTTATCTCTCTCTTCTTTGGCAATAATGGAAGCACCAAGAAGACCGGCATAAATGCCTAAAAGCAGAACAAAATACACACTGGCAATGGAGAAATATCCACTAACTGTTGTTAGGTTGGCAGCACTCATGGAAAAGGCATCCAGTAGCTGCTGGGGCATCATCTCAATAACTTCAGCCATATCCGGATTGTCATAATAGGCGGAAAATTCTGATGTCATGGATATGATAAACAAAAATATACACACATTCCATATGATAAAGGACTTCAAATGAGCTCTAAGCTCTCTTTTCACAATATTCATAGGTCACCTCCTCACAATTACAGGGAATGGATATTCCGTTTGTTGTATAGAATATAGGTACCGACAATGGATAAGAGTATTACCGCGATACTGATCAGGGCCACTGACCAATGATACGCTCCATTACCCAATATATATCCAGGTTCAAAGTGATAAAAAGGTGAAATAATCCCTAAGGTATCACTGTCTAAAATACTGGCTACCGCATTGAGCATATAGGTTCCAAAAGCCACCGCTACTGAAAAACTAAGGACACTGCGAACCTTCTTCAGTGATACAGACACCAGCATGGAAAAAGTCATAAATACAAGTTGGAAATAAAAATTACTTAAAAGCAGCAGGATAATATCTTTTATCTCATATGGTTTGCCGTCATTAAAAAGTTCTAGGGAAAGGATAGTTCCTCCCCAGGTTGCAGCATTGGTAACCAGCAGAGCCGTATAGGCGGCAAGAAACTTAGTCAAGAGAATCTTGTTTCTGGAAACCGGCTTACTCATGAGGAAATCTGCTGTTAGTTCTCTTTCTTCCACTGATAGGAAAGAGAATCCATAATTACAGGCCTGGATGGCTAAACACAGTTGGATAAAGGTGTAAACAAAAACCAGGAATCCCGGCACTGTTGCCAAGGATAATCCACTGGCCATACCAAAGGCATGTAATAACTCTTCAGGATAGTTTTCCAGCATCTTGTCCATAAAAGCCACATTGGATCCGAATGTCGGGTAAAAAGACATAAAGATAATCAAGAGTCCAATAATGGACAAGGACCATATTAAAATAGATCTCACGTAGGTTTTGCTTTCGTAAATATATATATTCATATCATCACCTACTTGTAATAGTGCATAAAGATTTCTTCCAAGGTCGGTTCTTCAATGAGAAGGTCCTTGACCTCTTTGGAACTTATAGCTTTTGTCATCGTATTGATATCGCCCTTGTAGTAAAACTTCAATTCATCCTGATTCAGCTTAACTTCTGTACAGCCTTCCATGACAAAATCTGCTTCCTTTATGTCCTTGCCACGAATGGTTATTTTCTTATAGTTGTCTTCTCTAAGAGCAGCAATTTGTTCTACCCGAACGATTGAGCCATCTTTAATAATGGCCACCCTATTACAAAGCTGTTGTACTTCTGCAAGGATATGGGAGGAAAAGAATACCGTTGCTCCCTTTTTATTCTCCTCTGCTATGATGTCAAAAAACTTCTGTTGCATGAGGGGGTCCAGACCACTGGTGGGTTCATCCAATATAATCAACTTAGGTGAATGAAGCAGGCCTTGGACGATACCGACTTTTTTCTTATTACCATAAGACAAGTCCTCAATCCTTCTGGAAAGGTCCAGTTCCATAATATCAGCCAACTCTTTAATTCTCTCGCTGCAGTCCTTTTTATAGAAGGAGGCTGAATAATTCAAAAGGTCCTTGACCTTCATTTTGTCATAATAAAATACTTCTGAAGGTAGATATCCAATATCTTTACGAATCTCAGGTCCATACTTGATACAGTCTTTGCCAAAAATATTTGCTGATCCTTTTGTAGGGAATATAAGTCCTAAAAGGGTCCGAATTGTTGTCGATTTTCCGGCTCCGTTGGGTCCGATGAATCCGAAAATTTCACCTTCTTCAATGGTAAAACTAACGTCTTCAATCCCTTTGACCTTTCCATAATATTTTGTCAAATTCTTAATCTCAATTACACTCATTTCTTACCTCCCGGAATACTTCCTGGTTGCAAATTACTTGTAAAAGGTTGCTTTTAACATGTCCAAATATTGGTCCAATTCGGCCTTTAGGCCATCTACATCCAGTTTACCGGTCGATTGCCAAACCGCAATCATACCTTCTGCAAACTTCTCAACTGTCCACTGGGTAATATTCAAGGCCTTCTGAATATCTACCCCTTGTCTAAAGAGACTGAAATCCACATTCTCTTGATAAAAACGTTGATAAAAATTAGGAGCCAATTCATCAGCTATTAACTTTAATTCATCAAAGGTTTTATTGGCATAAAACCCCTTGGTAAAATCAATAATACCCGGATATCTCATAAACAGCCTAATCTTATATTCAGTTACTCCTGCAATTCGGCCTAATAAGTCACCATTTTCAAAATCCACATGATCCAAAACATCTTTCATAGTCCTGTTGAGCCAGAAATCCACCATATAATCGTATATGGCTTGTTTATTGTTGAAATAGTGATATAAGAGCCCTTTTGAAATACCTGCTTCCCTAACGATGACATTGGTAGAAGCCTTTTCAAAGGAGTTAAGTCCGAATTCTTTCATAGCCGCATTGATGAGGGCTATCCTTTTATCAGGGTCCATTTTTTCCAGTATATCTTCCACGATGTTCATCACCTCCTAAATTTATTATATATGTATAACTATCTAATTCACATACTACTGACTATCCGGGTCACTGACCAAGAGGGTCACTGACCAACCTGGTCTATAAATTCATTATACTCCCACCGACCCGTTTGGTCAACGAAAATCTTAATCCTATAGTTTTTGTTACTATATTACGAATTTCCTCTTTGCAACTGCATTGTACTAAAGGAAAACAAAAAAACTCCGATATATGAATATATGGCTATTTAGGGGTAATAATGTATGGGCACTTCATACTTATTTCCAAGACTAAACAACTGCATATCAAAATACATCATTGACTGAAAAGGAGTATTTTATGTACAATGAGTTTTTTTCCAATGAGTATTTTTGTCTTGCAGAAAATGAAGGACTCGTTTTCATTAAAGTCACACGTTCTGGTTACGATATCAATGATTTCAAAACAATCATCGACGAACATCCACGGCTGATGTTGACTAAAATTGTTGCTCTTAGAAGCGCAATTACGCAAGTCATTAATACTCACATCGAAATCGGCACCTATCTGGAAATCATCGACATCACGGTTTCAAAAGACAAACTTCAGGCTTTCGCTACCATTAACTTAACTCCGGCACAATTCAAGGACACTGACAAGGATAAATTAAGAGATCTGATTCTAGCCTTGGCTGCCAAAGAAAACATTATCTACGGCCTTAATGTTCCTTCCATCATGAAGAATATGGAAGCTGTCAAGACATTTCCAATTGCAGCAGGGGACCCTCCCCTTCATGGTCATGATGCTGTCATTACACTTTATGAGCTTAGCGAGAAGAAGCCAACCCTGGTTGAAAACGGCAATGTCAATCATTATGAACTAAATCTAATCAACAAAGTAGAGGCCGGTCAGTGGCTTGGAGAGAGGATTGAGCCCAGCGAGGGCATCCCGGGCAGGTCTGTCTATGGAGACATTATTAAGGCTTCAAAGGGTAAACAGGAACGTTTGATTTATGACCAGAAGTCCATCCAGGCAACTCTCCATTCCGACCAAGGCAAGACCATATTGACAGCAAAACGTATGGGAGCAGCTGTATATGAAAACGGCATTCTCACCGTCTGCAACTACCTTGAAATTGATGGAAAGGTCTCTTTTGAAACTGGAAATGTTGATTTTGACGGATATGTGGATATCAAAGACAATATCGAAGATAACTTCAGTGTCTGTGCTGATCAGGACATTCAGGTTCTTGGTGACCTGGGTCTAGGTGCAGTGGCCTGCGTAGAAAGCCGGGAAGGCGATATCTATATTCGAGGTGGCATTGCCGGTAAGGGTAAGGCTGAAATTATCTGCCAGGGTAATCTCTATACCAAGTTCGCCTCTGACTGTACCATTACCTGTGGCGGTACCGTCCATGTGGGTTACTATCTGATGAATGCCAACATCAAAGCCAAAGAAGTCATCCTGGCCTCTCCAAACAGCAGAATCATTGGTGGGCATATTGAAGCGGAAATCCGTGTTCTAGCCAGTGAAATCGGTTCAAAATCAGAAGTCCTGACCAAAATCAGTATTCGTGGTTTTTCAAGAAATGATATTCTCACTGAGTATGCCCAGCTGGACACTACTTTGATCAAACTTACTGAAATGATTGATTTACTCAAGAATAAAATTTCCAGGTACTTGGATTCCGACCTAATTCTAAGTGAAAAGGAAGCTAAGGAACTGTCGACACTAGAAGAAGACTATATCAAAGCCCAGAAATCACTGAAAGTATACAGTAAACGAAAAAAGGACTACAACGGTTATCTAAAAACCAAAGGAGAAGGCGAAGTTAAAGCGGTTAAGTGTATGCATCCCAACATTATGATTATGTTAAACGATGATATGACCCTGAATGCCAAACGACGAGGAGCCGGTATTTCCTACTATTTGAGTAAGGGCGCCATATGCAATGATGAATAAAAAGAAGAGCCAAATGATTCCTGTGATGTTAATTACATCTTTCTGAATCACTTGGCTTTTCTTTTTATTTCTTATATTTTTCCCTATACATAATCTCATCAGCATCACGTATAAGGACATCTATGGTTGGGTGTTTGTCTTTATTATAGACCATGGTTCCATGACTGAAGGTCAATTTTTTGTCTTCCCCAATCATGACAGGGACTCCTTTTATATGACGGATAATCTCTTCAACCTTGTCGATTTTTTGACCGAGAAAGACAATAAGAAATTCGTCGCCACCAAGCCGTATTAAATAGGAGGACTCAGGTATAGCTTTCATAATAACATTTCTTAATTCCTTAAGGACCCGGTCTCCGGTAATGTGACCATACTCATCATTGACTTCCTTAAAGCGGTTGATATCAATGTAGGTCACTGCCACTTCTGTATCATCTTTTATATCAGTTTCAAGTTTATGAAGGCCACTTCGACGATTATGGGTATCTGTTAAGCTGTCATAACTGGCAAGATGCCTCAACTCTTCAAGATAGGTTTTTTCTTCTGTAATATCCCTTAGAACTCCAACAAAGTGAGGGTGACCAGTAAGATTGTTATGCATCATAAGGCCATCGTGTTTAAACCAGAAAAGGTCCCCTTCTTTACCGTAGACCCGGAAAAGCAAATCCGTATGAGCGATTTCTCCCTTGGCCAGTTTTTCAACTTCAATCAGACTTTCCTGGAGATCACTAGGATTAAAGGTTTGATTCCTCTTCTCAAAGCTGTTCATCTCTTCTTTTGTATAGCCCATTTTTTCTACCAGGTTATCGCTTTGATTAGCTTCCCCGGTGGCCATATTGATATCAAAAAAATCGATGCCTGCAATTTCATGAGCAGCCTTATACTTGGCAAGTTCAAATTCAAGTTCTTTAATTCGTCGCTTAAAATCTTCCATAACGTCACCTTCATTTCATCATACAATAATGGTTACAGCCCGTTTAGCTTTGTCTGGAAATTTTTATATATAAGTCGCCCTGACTCAGGCTGACCTCTGCTTCATCGACCATGGCACCTACCAGGTGAAGTTCATCATAGGAGTCATTTTCACCAACCAGTTGCCAGTAATATCCTTCGACTTCACTTTGTCTCGGATTATTCAGATTATGTCTGATCTTATCAATCAAAGTTTCTGAATAATGGCAGTTGCGGTGGATAAGGGTAATCTGAGTTTTCCCTGTCACCCGCTTAATATTCACATCAATATCTTCAGCTCCATTGGCAAGAAGCATGGTCATCAGTTCGTTGATAATCAAGGTTATTTTCTTCGTTTCATGCTGCATTATGCCCGCTCCTTCCTAAAAGCATCTACAACCGGAATAAGGACCCCGGCCACAATTCCTCCGGAAAATCCATTGTTATAGAGGTTGATACCTCCATGTATAATACCCACATTGGTAACCAGAATCATATGCATAACACCGGCAATGAATCCAATGACACCACCATATGAACCTGCAATAGGCGCCAGTGTGGTGGAAAACAATATGGATATGATGATCCCGGTAGAGCTTAAATCATAGTCAAAAAACATAGCAGTTGCTATAACACCTGCCATCACAGGAATAATATTTCGCAGTTGCTTTCCGAAAGCAGCAAAGCCCATGACTGTAAAAATTCCTGCAAGCACCGGACCGTTAACGACACCACCAATAGCCAGTACATAAGCAAGACTGCCTAAACCTATTAAGGCCATGTTTAGGCAGGTCACACCGTATCCCACAAGGTAGGTGAAGTCAGTTACCAAACGACCCTTATAGCGAAAGGTCAGCTTAAGCTGGGCCAAGGCTTTAGGATTAAGGTAGAAAGCTATGACAAACAGGATGGCTATAACAAAGACAACCAAACCAATGATGACCCACTGATTTTCCTTCGATACAATATTGACCGGCTCAACCACCACACCAAAACTTCTCAGAAGGCTGGTAACAACTGTCCCAATAATCCCTGAAGTAAAACCAATATTATAGAGATTAAATCCATCATGAAACTTCATCATATGGGAAGATAAGGGAACGATAACAAAGCCAATAAAGATCCCCATAATCAGGGCCATAATGAAAGCTGAAACCGGATGAAGAATGCCACTAAAACTAATTTCACTGATTAATGGTGATAAGGCAGTCCCGAACATCATGACAATCAAAACTTCCTTAAAGGATACCCTTTGGTATTTAGCATATAGATAACCACCAATATAGATAGGCAATATGTTATAAACATTTTTCCCAAAGAAGGAAAAACCAATCAGGGTAAAAAAAGCAGCAATCAAAACACCATTAATTTTTAAGTCATACTTATAAATGAAGAAGAGATTGATAAAACCAACGATAGCCACATTGATTAAACTGGCTCCAATTCCTCCAACCTCAAGAAAATCTGTCAGTAAAATCGTCGGCGCCAACATAATCTCTTTAAGTCCCAGGACAAGAGCATCTATCCCTTCAAACCATATACCATATACAAGACCTGTCAATAGAAATATGGTAGGCAGTAACCAGAATACTTTTAACTGTTGTGGTCTGCCGACTCTTTTTTCATTCCATTGAAAATCCAATAAAAATCACCTCATTTCTTAGCTCCATTATAAGGGCTCATGAGGTGATTCTCAACACTTACTTCATTTATTATCTTATTTCCACCTTTGTTCCAGTGGACTTCGAATTAGGCTGCCTTCTTAAAAACCCGGCGACTAATCAAAAGGAAGAGTAGGATTGTAATATATCCACCAACAAGAACATCACTTAAGAAATGAGCTCCCAGCACAACACGGCTTAAGGCGGTTAGGGTTCCCCAGGTCAGCCCAAAATAGATGGCAGGTTTAACCCAGGCTTTATTAAGGGAAAAGAGAAACATACTGTAACCGATTGTTGCAAAACCATTGGCTGTGTGGCCAGATGGAAAGGACTTAAGTTCGTTATCACCGGTTGGCCCCTGAATCTGATACCAGTAATTAAAGCCTTCAATAGAATCGATGGAACGCATTCTTGGACGTGCCCAAAGAATCTTCAATACATTAACCAGAATGATTTCACCAAGCACCAATAAGATCATGGACCAGGCTGCCAATCGGAACTTTCTTATTTTTTCCTTATTGACTTTCAAGGCAAAAACCATAAGGCCGATAGCCAAAGCAAGACCAATAAGAAGACCAACAAGCAAAGCACTTTGTGGCATACCACTTTCAGTATGCTCAAAGACATACCCAATAGGTACGACAACAGTCATAAGGCTAAAAAGAAGTATAAGCAAAGGACTAAATATATGTACCAATATACTCATAATGCCCTTTCTGTCCTTACGGCTTCCATAAAGCAAGGTTACACTTAAAAGAATTCCTACATTTGCTGGCATTTCCCCAAAGAGATTAAAAAACTCCGCCCATATAGAATCCGGATTCACCAAATTTACTGAAATAGTATAATCGATTGTCCCCACAGCCAATATACCCATCAGAATGACTAAAATCCCCAATACAATTGCATTAAATTTTTTTGTTAACACCATTTCTACCTCCTAGGTTGCATAGACGAGCAGTAAATCTTTGATTTACGACCAGTCTAGGATGCATAGACGAGCAGTAAATCTCTGATTTACGACCATCTATATAATATACTTCATACCTACATCATAGTCAAAACGAACACAATTCAATTGTATTTTTTCCATATGGCTTGTCATTTTTCCTTTACTTCATATTGGATCCCAAGGCCTTTTGAATGAGATGCAGGGCAAGTCTTGGAGTAAACTTGAAAAGGAAATTCATTAACTTGGAATCTTTGCCTATATAGGCACGGCACTTATTCTTTTCCATAGCAAGAAGCATTTGTCTGGCAGCCTCTTCAGGAGTTAAAAGGAGTTTCATGGCCTTCGAATCCTTGTTTGACATGTTTTCATTTTCAGCACCTGAGTTCTTGGCAATGTCTGTGTTGATTCCACCAGGAAATACAACCGTCATGTTGACAGGACTACCCTTTAGCTCTACATACATACCTTCACTTAGGAGCATTACGGCTGCCTTTGAAGCACCGTATGCCACCTGACCCGGCACAGGTAAAAATCCACCCATACTGGAAACATTAAGAATATGGGCTTCTTTTCTTTTCTTAAGCTCCGGCAAAAAAGCTTTTACCATATATAAAGCACCGTAAAAATTGACCTTCATAACAAAATCAATCTTCTTAATATCTAGCGTCTCAATAGTAATGAAGGGCTGTATGATTCCTGCATTATTGATGATACCATCAACATGGCCATGAATAGCTACAACTTCACCTACCAGATCTTCAATACGTTGATAATTGGTGATATCCGCAACGTGGATGGAAAAACGGTCACTGTTACCTGTTACGGACTTGGTTTCTTTTAGGGCATCTTCGTTAATATCAACTCCTGCGACACTGGATCCTCTGGACAGTAATTCTCTGACCAACTCACGTCCCACTCCACCACCGGCTCCGGTTACAACAAATACTTTTCCGTCTGTACGCATACAAAACCTCCAATTCATAAATCACAACGTTATAATATTCAGAAATTATAATATATATTATACTCCTTTTTTTATAAAAACCAAAAAGAAATTATCTTACTGATCAATTTTTTTCAGACATATCAGATTTTCCAATATTTATATCAAAATATTCAAGTTATTGACTGCTATTCCTCTATATAATGAGGTCAAGACATCAAATTCAATCACTTATGTGCAAACTTAAGCACATATAACCAGGAAAGGAGAACAAATGATTATTGATACAAGCCTGGTAAAGTTAAACCTTGAAGCTACGAATAAAGAAGATGTTCTAAAAGACTTAGCATCTCTCGCAGCAGCCAATAATAAAATTAATGACCAACAAACATACATCGATGCAGTACTTAAAAGAGAAGAGGAATTTTCCACAGCCGTAGGTTTTGGTGTTGCTATTCCTCATGGAAAATCAGATGCAGTTAATGAACCATTTTTCATGTTTGCAACCGTTGATCAAGTCGATTGGAATGCAATGGATGGAAATCCGGTTGATATGGTCTTTCTAATTGGTGTACCCACCAGCGATGCAGGATCAACCCACCTTAAAATACTGGCAGCCCTTTCACGTAAACTGATGAAAGCACCATTTAGGGAAGCACTTCGGGGTGCATCAAGTCCTGAAGAAATCATCAAGGTTCTGGAAGAAAACGAATTAGGTTTATAAAGTTGATGAAACATCATCACATTAAATTATAAGTTATAAGAGGAGGCATTATGAAAATTTTAGCAGTAACAGCTTGTCCTACAGGTATTGCTCACACTTACATGGCAGCAGAAGCCATCGAAGAAGCAGCAAAAGCAAAAGGATACGAAGTCAAAGTTGAAACAAGAGGTTCCGTTGGGGTAGAAAACGAGTTAACAGCTGAAGATATCGCCAGCGCAGATGCAATTGTTCTTGCTGTTGATACAACAGTTCCAATGGAAAGATTTGCAGGAAAAAAATTAGTTTCAGTTGGGGTAGCTGAAGCACTTCAAAAATCAAGTGAACTTATTGAACAAGCTTTAAAAGCTCCTGTTTACAGTGCTGGCAACCTTGCCGATGAAGTCGCTGATCTTAAAGCCAAAAGGAGTGCTGAAAGAAAAGGTGCTTACAAACACTTAATGAATGGTGTATCTTTCATGATTCCATTCGTTGTAGCAGGTGGTATTCTTATCGCCCTAAGTTTCTTGGCTGACAGCCTTATGGGTGGATGGGATGCAACTTATGCTTCCGATACACTTTCAGGTGTTCTTATGAATATCGGTGGTGGTGCTGGTGCATTCGGTCTTATGATCCCTATCCTTGCCGGTTACATCGCTTACTCCATAGCTGACAGACCCGGTCTTGCCGTCGGTATGATTGGTGGTGCTGTTGCAACCCAGATTAACGCTGGTTTCCTTGGTGCTATCGTTGCCGGTTTCTTAGCAGGTTATGTTGTCAATGCAATCAAAAAATATATTAAACTTCCTAAAACCCTTCAAGGTATTATGCCTGTACTGATTATCCCGGTATTTGGTACTTTGATTGTCGGTCTTCTACTCTTCTACGTTATCGGTGGTCCTGTAGCAGCTGTCAACACAGGTATGAACGAATTCCTAATCGGTATGGAAGGTGGTTCTGCAGCAATTCTTGGTCTTGTACTTGGTCTAATGATGGCCTTCGACATGGGTGGTCCGGTTAACAAAGCAGCCTACGCTTTTGGTACAGGTACTTTGGTTGCAGGTTCAGGTTCTATGATCATGGCAGCTGTTATGGCAGCAGGTATGGTTCCTCCAATCGGTCTTGCTCTTGCTACTTTTGTATTCAAAAACAAATTCTCACAAGCAGAAAGAGAATCCGGAAAATCTGCTCTTGTACTTGGTATTTCCTTCATCACTGAAGGTGCTATCCCATTTGCAGCAGCTGACCCACTTAGAGTTATCCCTTCAATCATGATCGGTTCAGGTATTACAGGCGCATTATCCATGATCTTCAAAGCGACACTTAGCGTTCCTCACGGTGGAATCTTCGTACTCTTTGCTGTTGAAAACATTGCACTTTACGCACTGGCAATCCTTATCGGTTCAGTCGTAACGGCAGCTCTTGTCGGTTTCCTTAAAAAGCCTCTTGAGTAAATATAATACGAATAGTTTTTCATAACTTAAGAACACCTATGGGAGTCTGAGAACTTCCCATAGGTGTTTTTTACTTTTCATGTTTATTTTTCATTTAACTTACTTATGATTTATATCCGAATCCTAACTTTTCGTGATTCTGACTAGTTCAGATAGCTGCCACTGCCTTTCAGTCCTTATTGGAGTCATATTCCCATCATTAATAAGACCAATGAATTTGATAGCGTAGTCTGAAGCCACTATAGCATGCTCTTTCATATGCCCACTGGCTACAGCCTGTCCAACAACCCTTAGGGCAAGTAGTTTCTCCTCTGAATTCTGGGCTCTTGCCAGTTTATGAATCTTAAATCCAGCCTGTCTCACATCATGCATCCTGGCCTTACCATTTTGCCACGCCTCATTGACTTTAAATCCTTCTTCAATAAGAGCTAACTCAGTCGGTGTGAAGCCTATGATTTTGATAATTCGACGGGCCAAGGAAACCGACCACCTTGCACCAATACTCTGATCCACTTCTTCAAGTAATTCGTCGATTTGATTTCTCAAACTATCATCATCAAGAATTTTTATTTTTCGAACAGATGCCATATGAATTCCTCTGGACTTCCTTTATAGACTTCAATTATTGGCTTCATTTAACAGTTCACATCATACTCATATCACCTATGATTGCTTTTTAATTCATCAATATACTGACTACAAAAGTAATAAGGCCTATCCATATAAGAACAATTAACCCAGCCATAATATAATTGCTTTTTTTATCTTTCAAAAAGGCTTCCCTAGACTTTACTCTTGATTCATCCATAACATCCTGGGGAATTAGCTTCATAGCTAAAAAGATACCAAGGGGTAATAAAATAATATCATCCAAATACCCAAGAACAGGAATAAAATCCGGTATTAAATCAATAGGGCTAAGGGCGTAACTGACAACAATAATAGCCAATATTTTTGCTCCTAAAGGAGTTCTTGGATCTTGGTATGCATAGTAAAGGGTCCCGATTTCTTGTTTCAGTTGTTTGGCTTTTTCTTTTAAGTTCATTTTTCTGTCCTTTATCTGCTCTACTTACTGGTATCAAAGATATCCAGTTGAAAGACCTCGTAGTCTAGGTCTTTAACAGAACTTTCATTATGCTTTATCTTAAAACGTTCCAGACTTTCCAGTGCCATTTTATGGGACTCTTTATCATAGGATTCAATCAGCTTACCCAACTGAATTTTTGTTTTCGCTAAACCTTCTTCATGTAAAAGAGCCAAGTTGGATTCAGCCAAATCCAAGCTTCCTTATCAATATCCGACCCATAAATTTTCTTGATTCTATCACCATGGAGTAAACCGATAACAGTAAGCATATAGGCCCCACCACAGCAAGGATCATATAAAGAGACCTGGTCAAGATCAGCGTAGGCCAAACACCGCTGGAAAATTTCACTGGCAAGGCGGACAGGAAAATTTGGTCTACCGGTTCGGTGATAGGGGACACGCCCTGATGCATAGTCTTGGTAGTTGATTTTATCTGTGTATTTGTATTGCATATGTTGACTCCTAATTCTATATGCTTTTATACCATACAGTACAGTTCTACACATTGGGTAGCGTGTTCGCATGCAATTATTAAAGTATGGCTCTACTACTATTATTCCTGAGGTCACTAATAATGATAACCAACTTTTTGCAGTCGGTTCGGAATTCTATTGATTTCAGTTAGAGAAAGTCCGTGTAATCTAAATTCACATTTTAAATTACACGGATATCTGATTGTATTGAAATAGCACTACTCAGATTAATTTCACTCTACTTTTAAATCCTCTACCTTTTTCATCTTCATGAAAATAAGTATCCCTAAAATCATCACACCTGCCCCAAGTACACTGACCTCTGGACCAAAGGACGTATTGGGAATGCCTACAAAAACGGCAGGACCTTCTATTTCAGTCACAAAAAGAATACTCTTCCTACCTCCATTAAGGTTAAAGACCCCATAAAGAAAAGTATTCCAGGCAAAATGGAGTCCAATTGGGGTCCAAAGACTGTTTCTGGAAATCATTGATTGGGCAAAAAGGCCACCTGCCAGGGACAGGGTAATAGGTATTACATAAATCCCCCACGAAGTTCCCGTCGGATTCATAAGATGCATAAGACCAAAAACAATAGATGTCACAATAAAAGTAGAAACTAAACCATATGCTTTTCTACCAAGATAAAAGAGATAACCACGGATGAATAATTCCTCAGTCACGGCTACAGAAGCCATAGCCAGGATAATATAGATAAGGCCATATATGTAGGTAGACAGGCCATTAATCTTCCAACTTAGGCCAATAATATCAGTCCAGCCAAAAACCAGAAAAAGGACAAACATAATTCCAACGAGGCCAATACCAACCATTAATCCATAACCAAGATCTTTAAACCAGCCCTTGTAAAAGGATATTCTCAAGACCTTCATCGATTCCTTCTCAAAATATTTGAACATAAGATAGGTTGCGGCAAGAATCATCATAGGACGCAAGATTTGGTGGGCTACCATTGACAATATATCAATTGGAGCCTTTGGCGCATACATCCCATTAAAAGTAAGTCCCATTTTATCAAATAAGTTTCCCAAAGGTACAACAACGACAAAGTTCAACATCGCAATCATTGCCAAAAACACGACTAAACGAAACCAAAAACTATAGGTCCCTCTCTCTTTACTCATATATTGACTACCTTATAACTTTCTACTTTTATATTATTCTTACCGGACTTCTTCACATCGTACATAAATGCATCTGCCCGTTCAAATAACTTCTCACTGCTTTCACCGTTCCATACAGCGACTCCACAGGAAAAAGACAATTGACACACTTCAAAATCCAGTTTTTTGACCTCTTCTTGAATTCTTTCCATAGCCCTCTGAACAGTTTGTCCATCACAGTCGTTAAAGATGATAACAAACTCGTCACCTCCATAGCGCCCAACCATATCCTCATGACGAACATTATCTTGAATCTTTAGGGCAATTTTCTTAAGAACCTCATCACCGTACAGATGGCCGTAATGATCATTGATTTCTTTAAAATGATCCAAATCAAGAATTCCAAGATGGACCTGTTTATCGCTACACTTGTTATTTTCAATTAAGTCTTTAAGGTGTTTATAGATGGTACGCTTATTATAAAGCCCAGTCAGATCATCTTTTTCAGAAAGAAGCTTTAAACGCATATTTACCATGTCTGCATTAAGTTTATCAGCATAAGTCTTAAGACTGTATTGATAAAACATATTAGAAATCAGAAATGCCAACAGATTGATTAAAGCTCCATTGAATAGATGGGAAAAGAGGTAATTAGAGTCTGCCTGATAATAAGGCATTCCAAAAGCGAAAACCATATAATTCCCGGCTAAAATAAGTGCTACATATCTAGGCTCCATCCTGTTACCTGCTATGGCAGCCATAAGAACCATCATATAAATTGAAATATCATTGCTAATGGCTTGAGCAGCAAACGTGTTAAGGATAGACATAAAAATCATCATAAACACGCTCAAGAAAATAATCGGCGTCGAGTACTTAAGAGCAAAGGTCACTTGCCTTTTAATCTGTTCCAACAGGAAGACAACGATGATTCCTGCGCCAATAATCGCAAATTTAGTCCAAATCAGTTCACTGCCATACAGGGATGATTCACGCAACAAATAAGTCACCGCCTGTAAGGTGACCACAAATAAAATAACTGCAGAAATAAACTGCAAACGTTTTGCATTATCCAGGTTTAAGGATTTCTTGAAATCGCTGTGCTTGTCTTTGAAATAACCCACTCTTTATACCTCTACTTTTACTCACCACATCATCCGGATCTATCATGCCTAAGCCCTTTCAGATAGGGGAAAGTTCAACATGCGATCCGGTAATTACCTCTTTTATATTTTAACACGTTAATGCAGATTTTAAAAGGTAAAAGGCATAAGCAATTTACTCTAGAAAAGGTATAATAAACTTCTGATTCTCTTCATCAAACATATTGTCCTTATTGACCAATACTACATCTACGTCAATGAAATCTGTCCAATCTCCACCGTAGGCTAAACGGTTGGCTTCATAGACGCTTAAATAGCCCATATTAAAAGGTCTTTGCACGATTATAGCCTTAACGATATCCTTCTCAATGTAGGAAGCAGCTTCCTCACTGATATCAAATCCTACAATATTTACTATATCGCCTAGGCCAAGGTCTTCAATGGCTTTTGCTATACCGATTAAAGTTGCCTCATTGGTAGCAAAAAGGCCTGTAATATCAGGATGTTTTTCCATCATTTCCACCGCTTTTTCATAGGCAATATCTGAATCGTTGGAGGAATAAAGAATCTCATCCATAACCTCAATGTTTTCAAATCCATTCATGCCTTCAATAAATCCACTTTCCCGGTCAATGGCAGAGGTTGCCCCTTCCAGATGGGATATGATTCCTACACTACCTGATTCATTCATATATCTAGCCAATTCACTGGCCAAAAGTTTTGCCGCCTCCACATTGTTGGTTGCAATAAAACTATGGTCTCTATCCAGGTTTACATCCGAGTCTACCGTTAAAAAAGGTATTCCATGATCCATGACCTGGCCGGCGACTTCTGATAATACATTGAAGTCACTGGCAGCAAGAATAATTGCCATAGGTTCAAGTTCAATTCCTTCTTTGACCAAGGCAATCTGATCATCCAGGTCAATTTCCCTCTCTGGACCAACGAAAACCACTTCAAGGCCAATCTCATCTGCGGCAACCTTAACACCACGTTCTACACTATGCCAGAAGGTCGAGTTTTCTGAACTGGTTTTGGAGACAAAATATATAAGATCATTCTCACTACCCTTATTAATACTAATCAGAAGAATAATCAGGGCAAGAGACAAGAGACCACCCAGGCCAATGAGTAATAGTGATAAATTACTTTTCTTCATAGGTCTCCTCCTTTACAAACACCTTGGGTAAGGTCATAGTGACCGTCGTGCCCTCAAAAACTTCACTTTCTATTGAGACACCGAACTCATGACCATAATAGAGTTTAATTCGCTGGTCTACATTGTAGACGCCAATACCACCTTTAGATGTAGAGGAATTGGCATTATGATTAAGAACTCTCCCCAGAGCCTCCTCGTCCATACCAGGTCCATTATCTTCAACTTCAATCTTTAGGTTTTGTCCCAGGTCTTTGACCCTGATCCATATATTACCAGGACCGGCCAGTTTTTTGATACCATGGTAGATGGCGTTCTCAACAATAGGCTGAATGATGATTTTGACGATGCGACAGGTCAAAAGGCTGGGGTCTGCCTTAATTTCATAGTTTAATTTTTCTCCATATCGAAGTTTTTGTATCTTTAAGTAACTTTCAATATGCTCAATTTCCTGGGCCAGGGTTACAAATTCTGATCCCCGATTGATAGAGATCCTAAAAAGTCTGGCTAGAGAATCGGTCATTTCTACCACTTCCCGGTTCATCTGGGCTTCAGCCATCCAGACGATGGAATCCAGGGTATTATACAGAAAGTGTGGGTTGATCTGGGCCTGCAGAGACTTAAGCTCATACTTTCTTTTGGCTTTTTCAGTCTGTTTGTTGGTTTCTACAAGACTCTTAATCCGTTTGGTCATATCATTAAAGGAATCTGCCAATTCACCAAACTCATTTTCTTCATGAATATTAACCTCTGCATCCAAGTCACCATGCTTAAACCGGTGCATACCATCGCTAAGATCTTTTATAGGGTGTAGAAAAGATCTGGAAATAAGGATGGAAATAAGGATGGCCAGAACAAGAGACAAACCAATAAGAACTGTATAAATCTGCTGAGTAACCTGGTCATAAGGATTCAACTCATCCTCATACACGGCCCCAACAACTTTCCAGCCTGAATAATCGGAGGAAGATATAATGTATTTTTTGACACGGTTATCTTCTTCTGAAGATACCTGGCCATCTTTGGCATCAACAATGATCTGAATGGATTCATCCCGAATACCGCTGTAGATAAGCTCATGCTTGGGATGATAGATGATGTTCCCAGCTTCATCAATAATGAACATATAACCTTTTTCACCTAGACTGACATTATTCAGCATATCATCAATAAGCTTGAAATTCAGGTCAATAACAGCCATCCCCAAAAATTCACCGGTCACCTGGTCATTAATGGACATGCTACAGGAAACAACCCACTTATACCGGTCCACAATCAAGTTCTGGATATGGGCATTGGAAATAAACATCCGGTCACTTTCACCAAAGAGACTCTCTTCCATTCCTAGTTCCTGAAGAAGCACCGGGCTGATGGTCGAATCACTCATAAGGACCGACTCCTTTAATTCATAGCCTCCACTATTGACAATGATTTTACCGTCTTTTCGAACCAGGAATACATTAACAGCATCGACTCTTGAAACAAGGAAGTCACTGAGAATGTTACCAATATAGTCTGTTGAATCTGCTTGGTCTCCGGCAAAAAACTGATAGATCTCTTCATTTGATTTTATGGTGTTAAGGGAATTTTCTATATTTTTAAGATAGTACTCAATATCGTAATTAATCTGATTGACCAGTTGAAAAACATACTCGTTGGTATTCTCATCCACAGTCCGCATGGTAATCAGGTAGGACACAATACCGATAATGCTGACGATCATAACAATGGCAATAGAGTAGGACAAGGCTATCAGCGTCTGTATACTCAGTTTTTGAAAACTTCTTACCTTCATATCCTATCCTTTCTTGCGCCATTCTGAGGGTGTCAGTTTCACATGCTTCTTAAAGTTGTAGGAGAAATAATTTGGATCTTCATAGCCGATGGCATTGGAAATCTCATACATTTTCTGATTGGTATTAGCCAGTAAATACTTGGCCTGGTCCATTCTAATTCTGGTTAGATAATCCACAAAGGTTTCACCGGTGGATTTCTTAAAAAGCCGGCTAAAGTGTCCAGGACTTAGGTATAGTTTTTTACAAAGGCTTTCCAAACTAAGATATGGGTCTGAATAGTTTTCATTCATAAAATCAATGGCAGCATTAACATGACCCTGTTCTTCATTCATACGAATGTCTCGAATACGGCCGGACAGCATTTCACAAAGTTCCATATAGTACGCCTTAACCTCACTAAAGTCATTCAGTTCAAAGACCTTGCTAAAAATGGAGTAATCCAGTTCCTTTTCACCCTCATCTACATGGCGGATATCGTTATAGGCCTTATAAATGGTCATGGTCATCCGAAGGAGCATGGTTCGAAAATCTTCAATATCAATTCTTTCGTAATGAATCAAAGAGAAAATAAAGGAAATGATTTTTCGCAGATTATCCAGATCTCCTACCTTTATAAAATTCTCCAGCTTAATCAATTCTTTTTCAACCTTATGAAAGGCAAAAGAAGACTTGTTCTCAACGCTGGACTTGAGGATGACTTTTTCATTACCTTCCAGAACCTGGTATTCAAGAGCAGTCACCGCATCCTGATAACCATAGGAAAGCTCATCTAGGTTCCTGTAGGAATCACTAAGACCTACCGTCGCATCCATGGAAAAGAATTTCTTGATCTGGTCTGATATATCGCTCAGGGTGACAATGAGCTCATTAACAAAGTCACCTTCTTCATCCTGGAGATTCTTAAAAATCATACAGATCTGATCACCTGGCCCAAAGAAAATCACTTCCTGACCAATATTTCCAAGAAGCTCTTCTGTCAGGTTAAATATTGCAAATTCAAGAAGGGGTCTGTCAGCCCCCCAAAACTCTTTTTCTGACTCCCTGCCATCTTCGATTTCCATAACACCAACACGGTACGAAGCAGCATGGAGGTTTATTCCCAGCTCTTCCGTCTTCATGGTGAAATTAGTTTGGCTGTAGCCCAAAATCAGGTTCATTAAATATTTATTCTGTAGGAATTTCTTACTTTTCTCGTATTGATGGCGCAAAAAATCAAGGTTCCTCTGATCCTTGAACCTTTGGTCCATATCCTGCTTAACTTTAGTCAGGGTCTGTGTGAAACTGTCTTTGGTAATGGGTTTTAAAAGGTAATTGGACACATTAAGCTCAATGGCTTCCTGGGCATACTCAAATTCATTATAACCGGTTAAAATCATAATGGTCAGGGACGGATGGGTCTTCCTAATATTACGGGTCAGTTCCAGACCATCCATAAAAGGCATGGAAATATCCGTAATCACCAGATCGACCATGGCGTCTTCTAAATAGGCCAGGGCTACCTGACCGTTATCAGCCTCATAAACAAGATCAAAACCCAGCTGGTTCCAATCAATTATTCGTGAAATAATGTTACGAATTGGAATTTCGTCTTCCACAATCATGACTTTGTACATTACAATCTCCTAATCCAAAACTTCATATTCACAAACTCATTTCCATTCAAGTAAAAGAAATAAGCCAAACTCTTATCACACGTAGATTATCTTTATTTTACCATATAATGTCAGGGCTTACGACCTTAATCATAAGACATGAATCCCATATGAATATGATAGACTTGACTCACTATATATGCTATTCTTTTAGTAGGGGATCTGGAAGACTACATCAAAAGGCTATAAATGTCGTCAAAGGATATGGTGACTTTATGAAGAGCCCTAAAGAATACAGCGAAGCCAAAAAATATCAAATCAAACGCCAACGACAAAAGCTTAGTATTAAGCTTTATGTTATTATGTTAATTTTGGTCACAATTGGTGCTATTCCAACTGTCCTAAACAACCCACATATCGGAAAAAAAGAAGGTATCATCTATCTCCTTGTAGTCTTTAGTGCTGATATTATAATTTTTACAGTTCTTTACATTGGTTATCGTCTAGAAAATAAACTTCTTTTGGTGGATATATTTCTCTTTTCCGTCATCATGATTATTTATATCATAGCCGTTACAACAAGTCCCCGACTGAAAATCTTTAATATTGTTATTTGGATGCCTTTATTGATTATGTTTGTTTATGCAATAAAACGAACCCTCATAACCATAGCTTTTCTTCTTATTCATTTGGGTGTTACTATCTATTATCTCTTGACATTTCCAACCTATGACTACACCATCAATCAAGGTAATTATTCCGCCATAATCTCAGTTACACTCATCCTTTTTATAGCCATGGATCGCCTGGTCCGACTTCATAACAATTATGAAAACACAATTCTTGATGATTATGAAACCCTCCAATCCAACAACATGGAGCTAACCGCTCTTAATGAAGAATACTATGCCAGCCAGGAAGAGCTCATGCACCAATATGATGAAATCCAGTATTTGGCCTATCATGATTCCCTAACCGGTTTATACAATAGAAAAGGCTTTACCAATAAATTGGCCAGTCATCTGTCACTGGAAACCGGTGGTGTCATTATTCTTATTGATATTGTCAGATTTAATGAACTCAATAACGTCTTCGGTTTTGAAATGGGTGACAAGGCACTTAAAGCTTCTGCTGAGAATATTCAGCTCTTAACAAAGGATTACATTGTTGCTGCCAGAATGGGCAATGATGTTTTTGCACTTTTGACTAAACCCATGGATTCTGATGAAGCAATTATTAAACTGATTCGGTCTCTCAGTCAAAAAGTCATTCTTGATGATATTGAAATCAAACTCATATATAGCTATGGTATTGTCCCCTTTGACAGTGAATCAAAAAATGCTGAGGACCTCATCAAAAAAGCAGAGATAACTCTCTTCAAGGCAAAAAGCCAAGACGAGCGCCATCCCTACTATATATACGATCACAGTCTACAGAAAGATACAGAATATCATATTCGCCTTTCCTATGCTCTGGATGAATCCTTAATCAACCATGATCTCCATATGCATTTTCAGCCCATCTACCAAACCAAGTCCAAGTCTGTCGTCGGTTTTGAAGCTCTTGCCCGTTGGAACCATGAAGAATTTGGCTTCATTTCGCCATTGACCTTTATTGGTATTGCCGAAAACTCAATGACCATTCATTATATGGGCAAATATTTCAGAAATTATCTAGCTACAACAATCAAAGATTTAGACCTTCTTAATCTAAATCCAGGTCTTCGAATGACCATTAACGTATCCAGCAAAGAGTTGGCCAAACTTGATTTTTCAGATAAGGTTATTCATCAATTCCAAACCGAGGAAATTCCAATCTCTATGATTGGTTTAGAAATAACTGAATCAGCCCTCATCGGAAATATCGATCTTGCCCTTAAACATTTAACAGCCCTTAAAGAGGCCGGCTTCTCCATATATCTAGACGATTTTGGTACTGGTTTCTCTTCACTGAATTACCTGGATAAGCTGCCTATTGATGTCTTGAAAATCGACAAGACATTTATTGACCAGCTACATGGCAACAAGCGTAAACAGGACCTTCTTCTTGGTATCGTCAAGCTAGCCAAGGTCCTGGCTATAAAGACGGTTGCTGAAGGTGTTGAAACAGAAGAAGAATACAATCTGGTTCTAGATATGGGTATTGATTATATCCAAGGGTATTATTTTTCCAAGCCTCTTCCTGCAGATCAGATACCTCAACTATTAAAAAAAAGTGATTGATGAATGGCCACTATAACGGCACCTTCTATCAATCACTTTTACTTACGTAAAATTTATAGTTATGAAATGGATTCCAAATACTCTGCAACCGCACATGCTGTCTCTTCTGCAGTTTGGTCAGATGTATCAATGACCTTATCCAGTAAATGGGTAGACCTTCTAAAATAGTTCATAAAGTCAACTTGGGTCGCAATAAATTCATCGGTGTGGGTACCTCTCTCCACCGGTCTTCCTTTCAACCTTTTTGCCAGAACCTCATCAGAGCAGACCAGATTAAGAAATAGAATCTGGGTGATTGCCTTATTCATTGTAAGTTTATCCAAAGAGTCCGGATTAAAGCTCGTTGCCATGACAATATCTTTATCTCCGGACATTTCCACAGCGCGGTCAAATCCTATTTCGTGATACCTATGTCCGCCGTCTTCCAAATCTTTAAAATCATGCCAGTTAAGCCCCAAATTATCATTATCACAAAATAAAAAATTGTCACTTAAGGGAGTTTCATTTAGACGTTCTACCGTCGTAGATTTGCCAACACCACTGGCAGCGCACAGGGCAATAAATCGTTTCATTTTTATTTCCTCCTCATCATCAATAACTTTATTGTATCATAAGGAAAAAATCTTTCATTAGAATTCCATAAGAATAGGTTTTAACAATTACCAGTATGGATTCCAAGTCTTATTCTGTCTGACGATGGCTTCCATAAAATAATAATCACCCCATAGGTTCATCTCATCGACACCATAACCGGACTTTTCATTACCAGGTTTGGAATAAACACCGTGTAAGAGTAATCCATTGGCACCTTGAGTATCAAAGGCTGTGTAAGACTTCATCAAAGACATCAGCATTTTATCTGCATAATCCTTGTACTTACCAGCTTGATCATCACTGAGATATGGAAGCATTTCTTCGATACCACAGATAGCAATGGCCGCTGCCGATGAGTCCCGCTCTTCATCACCCTCTTGGAAAATTAGGTCCCAATAAGCAACAGAATCTTCAGGTAAATGATTGACAAAATAATCAGCTAAGCGGTGAAATTCTTCGATAAAAACCGGGTCTTTGGTATATCGATAACAAAGGGCCATACCATAGATTCCCCATGCCTGTCCTCTTGACCAGCAGGAGTCATCTGAGTAACCCTGAGCTGTGACCCCCTTAGTTGGAACCCCTGTCTCATAATCAAAATAATAAGTATGGTAGGTGGAATTGTCAGGTCTGATAACAACCTTTCTAGCCGTATGGGCATGTTTGGTTGCTGCTTCGGCATATTTGTTATCGCTGGTCACCTGACTGGCCCAATAAAGGAGGGGCAGATTCATGTAGCAGTCAATAATCAAACGATAGCCATTTGGATCACCATTGGCTCCCCAGGCCTGAATAAATTCCCCAACTTCCTTGTAGCGCTCCAAGAGCTTATCAGCAGCAAGAATTCCTGTTTCTTTTGCCACTTGGCTGCCTGTCAAACGATAGTCTGCAACACAGGACAGTGTATATAAAAATCCAATATCATGTGTTTCCAAGCCCTTGTTGTCAAGGAGACGGTTCCTGAAAGATTCTGTGTGTTCCTTAGCTTTCTTTAAGTATCGCTCATCCTTGGTGGTCTCATAGGCAAGCCAAAGCATGCCAGTATAAAAACTCTGGGTCCAGCCGTCTTCATTGATTCTTGTACCATAAACATTATGATCACTAACTACCGTTGGAAATTTTGAACCGAAATCGACAATATTCCTATTTAGGACGGCAAGAATCTGATCCATGGTTTTAAGACGTTGGTCAGCCAACATTTCTATAGCTTCATTCATCATATATCTCCTTGTATATTCCTTTGTATGAGTAAAAGTTTCTTGTCTTTACAAGACTTTAGGGAAAGTTCTACTTTCCTTGAGTATATAAAATATACCACATACAAAAGATAAGTAATTGTGCTATAATGATAATAAATTGATGTTTATTCGCTTATACAATCTCTTCAAAGGAGTTTTATATGTCACAAGAAACCCTTCAATCCAATCCATCCCTTACCCAATATGAACACGGACCTATGGAAAAAAGCGTGGTCTTTGATCACCTTATATCCACAGACTGGACCATGGACAAAATCCATGTCCATGATTATTATGAATTGAATCTGGCTGTATCCGGCAATAACCGTTTCTTCGTTAACGATCGAATATTTTCGGTTAAAAAAGGAGACCTTTTCTTTTTTGCACCAACAGATCTACATAAAAACATGGTTCCCTTAGGCAAGGATTACGAACGTTTTCTCATCCTCTTTGACAAAAATGAATTTCTAGATTTATTGACCACTAAAAAAGACCTGCTAAATATATTTCAGCAAGTCCGCCATACATCTTCAAATCTTATATCACTGGAAAAGGATGAGTACTTCCAAGTCCTTGATTTCCTAACAACCACCATTTATAAACTAAAAACGAATCCGGATAACTACGAATTTCTGTCCCATCTTAAGCTGGCTGAGTTCATCCTCATGTTGGAAGAATTCTATAATAAACGACAGCTCTCCACTCTTCAGGCGGAAGGCACCGGCTCAAAAAATCGGCCCAAAGATAAGTCTCTTAAGCTTCATTCAAAAATTGCTCCCATTGTCACTTTTTTGAGTAACGACTATGCTGGTGATCATACTATCGACAGTTTGGCATCCAGGTTTTATCTTAACAAGTCCTATTTATGCAAGCTTTTCAAAAACGAAACAGGCTTTACAGTTAACGAGTATATCACCAACAAGCGATTGATTAAGGGTAAACAGCTCCTTCAGGAAGGACTTTCAGTTCACGAAGTCAGCGAGAAGATTGGCTATAACTCAGACGCCCATTTTATCCGGGTATTCAAGAAAGCCTTTGGTATAACCCCTAAGCAATTTTCCTTGGGGTTTACTTCCCATAAAGCTTAGGAAAGAGTTTCTGGTCAACCTGATAGTTCTTGCCAACAACGCCAACTGTTACTAGCCCAAGAACTGCAATAATAACAAACATGGTATTATATCCAAGAGCATCGATAACAAAGCCGGCGATAACCCTGCCTCCAAGTCCACCAATACCATGTCCTATTCCCATATAGGATGAGACCCGTCCACGATGGGATGCCGGAATTCGCCTACTGACAAATGGCGAAGCACCAATCGTATTAATAATTTCTCCTAAGGTGAAGACAAAAATCATAATAAAGAATATATACCTTGCAGGTTCATTGATGATAATCAGGAAACTTAAGGAAAAGAGTCCAACACCGATCATCACCTTTGGCAGTTCCTTCAACCTCTCTAATACTTTGGTCAGAACCGGTGTAAAGGCTATAACGATAAATGCATTAAAAGACATAAGAACCCCATAAAGGAAGGCTCCATCAGCTCCAAAAATGTGTTCAAGATAGAGGGTCAGGGAAAATCCCCACTGTTCGTACATAAAGGCACTAACACCAAAAATAAAGATCATAACAAGTACAGATTTTCTTTTCTTCAGGACTTCCAGGGTACTCATGGTGTCCACTTCACTGGTCTCGTATTCGTTTTTCTCTTCTTCTTCCATATCCTCAACCTTAATTGATTTAACAAATATAACGATGAGTAAAGTAGAAGTAATGGTCGTCAAACCATCCAGGAAAAAGGCCAGGTTCATGTAGTTCTCAAAGAGAAATCCACCCATGGAAGCTCCAAAAACCAAACCTAGATTCATACCTAAATAGTTAAGGGAATAGACTTTTTCCCGCTCATTAGGCTTGCTGGCTTCCATAAATAAGGCATCAAAAGCCGGCCATTCCATAGTTGCAAAAGTTCCTGCTGCTGCAAAAAGAACCAACATCAGATAACTGGGCTCCAAAAATGCACAGGAGACAAAGAGTAAAACGCTGATGGTATCAAAAATAATGATAATCAGCTTCTTATTAAAGCGGTCGGCCAGTTTCCCTCCAAGATAGGTTGCTGGAATCATAATAATCCCTACAATGGCTGTTACCAGGCCAATAGTAGCCGGTGTCATATCCATCTTGTTACTCATAATAAAACTGATCATGGGCCAGATAAAAGCTCCCATATTGGTGACAATCCTGGCAAAGAAAATAACATATATAGAACGTGATAATCCTCTGTACTGATCAAACACGCTAAATAAAGACTTAAACATACTGATACCTCATAAATTGTTTGTTAGATACCTGTATATTTTAGCACAGTTTATCTTATATAACTATGAAAGAAGACTTAACTAATCAAACTTTAATGTGGCGGTTTTCAGAATACCAGTTTCTCTTGATTAGGACCAAGAATCACCGTCGAAAGCCCCGGCACCTTCATATCATCCACCATAAGTTCACGGTCAGTCAAATTCTGATAGAATGCATATACCCTGTCTCCATCTACTCTTTCATGAATTTCAATGCCTGGTAGCAGACTTCTTGTCTCAATTCCTGCTTGTCGACAGAGTTCTTTAAGAAGTTCTTTTCTACCGGCTTCTTCCATTCGAGCTCCCAGATACCAGGCTTGTCCCATACCAAAAGAATTCTTTGTTAAGACCGGGCTACCTGCATAAAAATCCTTCCTGTAGGAAGCCATACTTTCAGCAGTCGATGTTTTAAGAACTTCACAGTAGTCCACAAGTTTCACCAGGTATTCCTGCTCGTTAAAAGACATCAGGGTCTCATTAGTCTCACCTGGATAAAGGGTATCAATTTCTTCACTGTATAAGCCAAAGACCTCTGTCAGCCCCTGTCCTGGAAAACCGCCTAAATAGCATAGTGTGTTTTCATTAACATAGCCGGATAAATAAGTAGCAAGACAGATACCTCCCTGACTGACAAAGTTTCTAATATTGTCAGCAGTCTTTGACTTAAGTAGATAAAGCATGGGTGCAATGACCAATTTATAGTCGGACAGGTCCTCTTCAGCATCAACTACATGAGCGTCAACTCCCATTGAAAGAAGGCTTTTATAGACGCTACTAACGGTCTCTTCATACTTCCTATCCTTGGAAAGACCAGCCATATCCTTAATGGCCCATCGGTTTTCCCAGTCAAAAATAATGGCTACCTTGGATTGAACCACCGATCCCCTTATACTTGCCAAGTCCTCCAGTTGTTTACCCAGTTCAGCAACTTCCTTAAAAGTCCGAGTGTCACTTCGTCCAAGATGGTCGACAACAGCACCGTGATACTGTTCATAGGACCCTCGCCCTTTGCGCCACTGGAAGTAAAGGACTGAATCAGATCCACAGGCAAGGGCCTGAAGGCCGGCCTGCTTGTGAACTTCCGGTCTTTTTAACTTATTGTAAGGGAACCAGTTGACCAGACTGGGGGTCATTTCCATAACTAAAAATGGCCTGTCTTTTTTCATCCCTCGCATAATGGCATGGTCAAAGGCCACATCTTGAAAAGTTTCATTTAGGGGAGTATTCGGCTGACCAAACTCCGGGTATATATCCCAGGACACCATGTCCACTTCCTTGGCCATTTCGTGGTAATCCAGTCCATAGTATTTACGCATAAAATTACTTGTAATAGGTGTATCTGGTGTTAACTCTCGAAGGACCTGAATTTCTTCTTTCATATAATCAATCATATTCCAGGAGGTAAATCGCTGCCAATCCAGGTTCAGTCCATGAATGGAGTTTTCTCCTAGAGGAGATGGTATATCAATTTGGTCGAACCGCTGGTAACGATGACTCCAAAAAGTTGTCCACCATTCTTTGTTTAAGGTCTCAATATCACCATATCTGTCCTCAAGAAAGACCCTAAATTTCTCCTCACAGGCAGGACAGCAGCATTCTCCACCAAACTCGTTGGAAACGTGCCACATCAAAAGTCCAGGATGGTTGCCATAGCGGTTGGCCAAAAGCTTAGCCATATTTCTGGCCTTGTGGCGAAAAGTTTTCGATGTCATACAGTGGTTATGCCTAACACCATGCTTTCTTTTATTACCCTGGCGGTCAACACGAAGCATTTCCGGGTATTTTTCATCCATCCAAACCGGTCTTGCTCCTGTAGGTGTTGCCAGAATAAAATATATACCAGCTCCGTATAAGGCATCCACAATTTCATCTAACCATGCAAAATTATATTTGCCTTCTTCAGGTTCATAAACAGACCAGGAAAAAACACCAAGGGTAACCGTATTAATATGGGCTTCTTTCATCATGGCAATGTCTTTTTCCAGTATATCCGGTCTGTCCAGCCACTGCTCAGGATTATAGTCACCACCATGTAAGATTCCTTTTATGATTCTATCATTCATCCTCTTACTTCCTTTCAGGAACAAGTATCCATACTTCACGACCCTGAATCTGACACTGACCGGTCATGACCTGGTCTGATAACTTCTCAACCAATACTTCCTGACCAAAGTCAATAGAGGCTGGGCCTGCATTATGGTTAATAACAAAATAGACGACTTGATCCTCATAGTGTCGGGCGGTCACTTCTATACCCGCCTGAGCATCAAAGGTTCTGGATATTCCTGCACTGTCGCAGATTTCTCCAAAGAAGTCAGCCAAAAAGTCATCTTCAGGCATAGTTCCAAGATAGTAGGATTGGCCCTTTCCATAAGTGTGCTTGGTGATACAGGGTCTTCCTGCATAAAAGTCCTTGCCGTAGTGAGCAAGACTCTGGGCTCCTTCCAGACGTATTAAGTCGCAGAGAAAACTGGATTCATAGCTTAACTTACCCTTACTATAAGCCAAGGCTCCGTCTTCCATAAGGATTTCATTTCTTTCATGACTGAAAAGAGCATCAGTTTCCTCCACCCAAAGACCGAAGACTTCTTTTAAGGGACCTGGATAGGCACCATAGACACATCTGTCATTTTCATCAGCCACACCAGTTAGATAAGTACCTATAACCTGTCCACCCTTTTCTACGAAAGCTTTAATCTTGTCCTCAATACCGTCTTTCATCATATAGAGCATAGGTAAAACAAGAATCTTGTATTTAGACAGGTCACCAGTAGTTGGAACAATATCCACCTGAATATTTTGGTCATAAAAAGGCTTGTAAAACCGGCGTACAGTTTCCAGATAATCCAGATCTTTACTGGGGCCACTGGAGTTTTCCAAGGCCCACCAGTTATTCCAGTCAAAAACAAAGGCCACTTCAGACTCAGGTCTGCCATCTACAAAAAGGTCTCCCAGCTTTTCAAGTTCCTGACCAAGTTTAGCACTTTCTTCAAAAACCCTTGTGTCTTCCCTGCCTGAATGGGAAATGATCGCACCATGGAATTTCTCCTGTCCAGCTATGGATTGACGCATCTGGAAAAAGAGACAGGTATCTGCACCATGAGCCATGGCCTGGTAAGACCAGAGTCTAACTTCTCCCGGCCTCTTTATTTTATTATAAGGCTGCCAGTTTTGCTGGTTAGGTGACTGTTCTGCCAGCATAAAAGACCTGCCTCCTTTAAGTCCCCGCATGATATCGTGTTTAAGGGCTACCAAACTTGGTTGGGCACCAGGTGCAGGATAATTGTCCCAGCCAACGATATCCATATGTTTGGTCATCTCAAACTGGTCCAGCTTCTTAATAAATCCGGACATGTTGGTCTGAACCGGAATTTCCGGTGAATAGGATTTAAGTATGTCTGCCTCGTTAAGAAAACACTCCACTGTTGAGTCAGTTACAAAACGCATATAGTCCAGCTGAATCGTCGGATTAAAGCGATAATCATCATTGAGTTCTGTCGGTAAGGTCACCTCTTCAAAAGAATAGACAGTCCGTCCCCAAAAGGAAGTATGCCATCTGTCATTGAGGTTTTCAATACTGCCATAGCGGTCTTCAAGCCAGGTCCTGAATTTTGCCTGACAGGTAGGACAGTAGCAGTAAGTTCCATATTCATTGGCAACATGCCAGATAGCCAGAGCCTTATGGTTGCCATATCGTTTGCCCATTTCGTGGGCAATGGCTGCGGCTCTTTCCCTGTATTTTGCTGAATTATAGCAGAAAAACACCCGCATACCGTGGGTACGTTTACGACCGGCAATATCCACCGGAAGGACTTCAGGATACTTGGTTGACAGCCAAGCCGGCTGGGCTACTGTTGGAGTTGCCAAACAGACAGAAATGGAATTTTCTGCAAAAAGCTCCATCAGGTCATCCAGCCATCCAAAGTCATACACACCTTCTTCAGGTTCCAGTTTTGCCCATGAAAACACAGGCAGGGTTACCATGTTGATACCTGCTTTTTTGAATAATCGAATATCTTCCAAGATGGTTTCCTTATCCCATTGGTCTGGATTATAGTCTCCACCGTAATATACTTTGTCCGTCCACTTCTTCATTATTTCACCTCTTCAGTTAATTGATAAACCTTGATTAAGGGCCTTTTGATCATCCCTGTCGGTTTCAGCTGTGTATGGGTTGATTGGCCGTCATGTATCCGCCATGTCAGGGTGTTGACAACATCAATCGTAATTGTATTCATACCCTGCTTAATTAATCCAGTCACCTCTATGTGATAAGGAGCAGACAGGATAGAGCCAACATCCAGGCCATTAATTTTTACACTAGCTCCATCAGATACTCCCGGAAGCTCCAGGAAACACCGCTTGCCCTTGTAATCACATAATGACTGTGTCCATGGGATATGGCTTTCATACCTTATGGTTCCGCTAAACCTGGTCATACCTTCCATCCTGTTAATGGATGGAAAAATGTCCTGGCTTTTAATATAAGTCAATTCCTCAAATTCATAGCCTAATCCAGCCTCCTGAATAGATATCTTCCAGTCTCCTTGAAGATGAACCAGGCTTGATAGACCATAAGCCGATATTTCCTGGGGAATGCCCTGGTGAATATCCTGAGAAATGTCCTGGCGACTGCCCTGGTGACTGCCTCGAGAAATGTCCTGGAGAATCTCTGCAAGAGGTTCTACACAGACATATACAGCCATCTGGCCAGGTGCTAACACCAGGTTCAATAGGTCTCCTCTAACGTTTCCTTTTTCCAATTGATTGGTAATACTGTCGTATCGATAAAGCTCTCGGCTCTTTACTGCTTTCAACCGAACTTGTGTCGAAATATCCTTAAAGGGATGCTCATTAAAAAACATATATATCTGACCGTCAGGCTGATGATAGAGTCCGGCCCGAAGATCCTCTTCCTTACTCAAGACCTCAATTTGGCCCGAAGATAATTTTGAAAAATCACCCTCAAACACTTGCACCTGCCGGTACCAGTCCTCACCCAGTTCCATACCTTTAATAGTTGATTGGGGATGTCCTCCCGTCACATAAAGGGGTATGTCCCACTTATAAGCCTGACTCACGAAATTAATAAGTTCATCGGGAATATACTGAGCGTATGGAATGATCAAAGCCCTATATTCCAGTCCGTTAATTAAAAACTTACCTCTTTCAAAGGATACCAACTCATCCACCAGATAATCCATAGGGATGACTGTTGCGTCCATCTGATTTTCTGCCAGCAAACGAAGGATTTTTTGGTAAGGCTCATAGTCACCACCGGACCACTCAGCCTCTGCATGGTATAAAACTCCAACACCTGAATCCATATAACCGCCATTAAGGAGGTGGGCCATCCTGTTCATATGTCCCATTAATTGCATAAAATAAGTATATTGAGGATTATTGCCTCTTCCATAAAAGTGAGGAGGGCAATCCCTGTCAGGAAATAGTGGGGAAAAAGCATGGGGGACAAAATGATTAATCCCCCGAATCAACATGTGGTCTGTTAACCATTTCATAAGGCCAACGCCCTCTGCCCAACCATAGGAACCAAAAATCTCACAAAGAGACCTGCCCTTTTTCTTTGGGTCCAGTCTGGCAAGAGACGCTCCCAACTTAGCCAGGCCAAAATGAAAGAACTCACCATCACGGTCTGAGGCAATCCATTGGTGGTACTTTTCCTTAAAGCCAGGAATCAACTGAAGGTGGACCAGGTCTACACCTGCCATATCTTGGCCCTTTTGACCACGAAAATAGTGACCCACAGAACACCCTAACCTGGTATGGGCATTATCATCTTCAATAACGTGTCCAATATATTCCACATGATGGTCCCGGCACCACTGACCGATTTGACCACCGAAACACCTATCCACCAGATAGGTCACCTGGTCCATATAGGTTTTTCGAATGGCTCCTGTAGCTTGGCCAAGACCATACCAAAGACCTACCAAATTTTTATAATTATCTTCTTTCCACTCTTCTTGAAGCAGGTCAAAAAGTTCCTGACTCCAAGGCAGGTGCCGGTCCTTACTGCCGATGAGTTCATCAAAGCCATAACCGGGAACATTACCAAGCTCCGGTTCATCCGAAAAGAAGCCGGCAAAGGATTTGCCAAATTCATCCTTATAACGTTTATAATGTCTTTCATATACTTCATCAATAAGTACTTTGACAGACTCAGAATCAATAAGGTTGATATAGTCTTCCCTGCCTCCGTTTTTTCTCGTTGTATAAAGAATCACCAAACGGCTAAAGCCCTCTGGTATATCAAAATAGATCATGCCATCTCTATAGGATTCTGTAACGTCCATTATATTCTCAAGTGTCAGGTCCAGCTTATTACCGTCTGGTCTAGGACAAACCAAAGCTGCCAAAAGCTGTCCGTCATCACCCAGGAAGTTCTCAATTAATACTGCTCCATCTTCCTGAGGGCCTAGAAGGTCCATATGCCGTTTGGCCAAATAGATTTTCTTTTTGTCAAGATATGTGACATAAGCGCCATTGGCATGTCCTGTAGGAAACTTGTCATCATCCAAAACCCAAACCCGCATATCCCTTTTTTTGGCCTGGTCAATAATGAAATCCAGGTCTGACCACCACTGGGGACCCATAAAATCCGGATGGGGTCTGGATTCCAGGCATACTTCCCTGATTCCACAGGCCTGGATTTTATCTAGTTCCTCTTCCAGGATATCATGGGATTCTCCATGGAGCCAAAAGAATGGCATAATGTAATTGTCACCTGAATGATTCAGTAATTCTCTAAGCCTTTTCATGACTCTCCTCCAAGAAACGCATGCTGTTTCTAGTCTATATTTTCTTTAAAAACATATAGATTCACTTGGTATAATCGAATTTTAAATCTAAACTAACTCGTAATTTTTAACACATAGGGATCTTTGCAGTCTTTCTTAACGGGTAAAACCACATCCAGCCCCTCGTCTTCCTGCCTAAAAGAAACCGGTGTATCATTTTCCACCAAGGTCACACTCTTAATCTGGTCACCCATAGTCTCCAATCCCAAAGTCTTAATATGAGCCGAACCATCCTCGGGCCAAACAAGTCCGATAGCATAAAGGCAGCCCTCATTGGTGGTAAACCTGAAATCCTTTGAAGAGAACTTCTGGTTAACAATATCAACAGCAATACCTTCTTCCAACTGGGTATTCAACTTCTCAAGATCATAGTCATCATCCATTACCAGGGTTGGTCCTTCTGATGCAACTTTATAGGGTCTTGACCCATAAATAGCCTGTCCGTTAACTTTTAGCCAGTTTCCAATTTCATGAAGTGTCTTTACTGCGTCAGGATGAAAGCTTCCATCAGCATTGGGACCTACATTAAGCAGGAGGTTTCCGTTTTTAGCCACTACATCACAGAGTTGGCGAATAATGGTCATGGCTGGTTTATACTTAGGATTCTGAACGATACACCAGGTGATGTTATCTTCCAGTCGGTCATCGGTTTGCCAGTAAAAATCTTTGGGTTCAGCAAAACGGCCACATTCAATATCAAAGACTCCCACACCTTCCGGTAAGTCTTCCTGTTTATAGGAGATAATGACCTCCTTGTCCTTACAGGTTTCATAATAATGAGATGCCATGTCAAACCGGTGCTTTTCAGAGATGATATTGGTCCTGGAGTCAAAATAAACCATGTCCGGCTCATATTTTTCTACCACTTCCTCAACCTTATCCAACCACATCTGATTAAAGGCTTCATCCGGCAAACGGTTAGGTGCGTAGCGACAGGTCTCCAAGGGAAGAGCCGGGCCATAATAGATTTCATTTTCAGGCAAGTATACATCCGCATCCGGATCTGTAGACATGAACCAGCCCCACAGCCACTGGTGGTGGAAGGTAGCCAGGGTCTTTATCCCCCGCTTTTTAAAGGCTTCAAAACAGTCTCCCGTAACATCCCTTTTGATACCATAGTTCATTGAGTTAATAGAGCTGACCTGACTGTTCCACATGGAAAAGTTGTCAGCATGTTCTGTTACAGGGCCTGCATATCTTGCTCCTGAAGCCTCAACCAGGTCCGCCCAGATTTCAGGATCAAATCCATCACCGGATAAGCGGTCATAAAAATCTTTATATCCAAATTCACTTAAAGGGCCATAGGTTTCAACATGATGCTTATGCTGGGACAAGCCCTTGGCATACATGTTTCTGGAATACCATTCATTCTCACAAGCAGGTACACTATAGGGTCCCCAGTGAAAAAAGAGACCAAACTTGGCATCCTTAAACCACTCAGGAACTTCCTTCTTCACTTGTTTCCAAGGATATTGTTCTTTCATTATTTACCTCTACTTACTAATCTCGAATTTATAAAAAGCCACAATGGGCAGGTAATTACTCTTTTCAGCGATAACCGGATAGGATGGGTTGGCTTCCCAGCAATAGGAAAGACTTGTTTTTTCACTCAATACTTGAGATGCAAAAATCCTAATGGTGTCCGGTCTATCAGGGGGGATTTTTATTCCTGTAATGTCCACCTCTTGACCTCCATCCATAATGGTAAATCCATTTGGCTTATCCGGACGATCAAAGAGCTGAAGACCGTAAGGACAATGGTTAAAAGTTATCTCCAATACCTTGTCCTGGATGAGTTCCAGCTTTATAGGTTCCGGGGCAAAAAAAGCTTTCTGACCAAGAAGAATGCCGGCGGCTTGTTTTGCCAACCGCTTGCCCAGTTTCACATTGGCCGAGGAATTATTATGAATCCCATCACACAGGGGAGAATCATGGGTAGGCATGACATAGACATGGGAAAGAGACTGGCTTGCCAGTCGCTGTACATTTCTAAGGATTCCCCATTGGTGATCATGTTCAGAGGCCAGTTCCCTATTGAGCTGAAAGGTGAACACCGGCAAATCCTGCCCCAGGTCCCTGCGAAGATCATGGACAAAGGTCTCAAAACGCTTTAAATATAAGTCTGCCTCACCGGGTATGGCATCGGAACACCCCTGATACCAGAGTAAGCCTGCGTATTTTTGATAGGATCTTCCTTTTTCGTTTTCAACAGCCCTATGGTCATCATCAGTGGCATGGGCTAAGGTTTTCTTCTCCAGGCATGTCAGCCGATTCAGCATATTGACATAGAGGTCACCCTTCTCACTCTTAATCCACCTGGTCATTGGGGAACCTCCAAGGGCTGTCGGTATAAGGCCGACAGGAGCTCCACTTAAGTCCATAAAGGCTTTGGCAAAACTAAGATAAGGAGAAGTCCCACTAATCCCCATCTCCATGTTGACGATTTTTGTAAAGCCGTCCGTACCGTCATTCATGGGATGGCTGGCTATTTCCCAGGAGTCATTGTTGCGAAAAAAATGGACACCCATTGCTGGCGGATCATAGGCTGCATCTCTTCCATATCCGGCAGCATTGGACTGGCCGGCAATAATGAAAAGATTTCCTACTCCAATATGCCGTCTGGTATCTCCCCTGAAAATCCAGTGGAGGTCTTCCCTGGTCGACCAGGTATCCAGTCCTGTTTCAATAAGATATAAGCCGCCTTTTTCCAAGGCGACTTGACATATCCAGACACCGGACCAATTTTCACCGGGAGTGATCGTGGTCATGGGTGTCCAGTCTATAAGGATTTCATGGTTATCCTCCATCAAGATTCGGTATATAGGTGTAGCAGACGCTATACCTTGGTCAATAGCAGCTTCAGGTACTTGATAGGTACCAGTCATCTCTATTTTGGCCTGACCTTGATGGTGTTGAAAAATCTCCCAGTCCACTGGACCGGTTGTCATGTTTACCCCAAACATAAGTAGCTCCTATCCTTTGACAGCACCCATCATGGAAGACTGAACAAAAAGGTTTTGGAAAACCAGGTAAATAATCAGTAGTGGTACGATGGAAATCAAAAGTCCTGAATACATGGCCTGATAGTTGGTTGTATAGGTTCCGTTAAGTGAAGAGATCAAAGCCGTAATTGGCTGATGATCCTGCTTGAGATAAAGGATACCGTTAAGGACATTATTCCATACGTTAGGTAAAATAATGGCTACGTATGAGGCGAAAGGTGTTTTCATATTTGGTAAGATAATTCTTAGGAAATAGGTAAACCGGGTTCCACCGTCGATCTCAACTGACTCCCGCAGTTCGTTAGGAATAGCTGCAATGGCTGCTGTAAAGATCATAATCGGTATGGCGCCGCCCTGCGCCCCCAAAAGAATAAGGGACATATGACTGTCATAGAGACCTAAGTATCTCGTAATGATGGTGTACTGTGGCAAAAGAATAACTGCACCTGGAATAATCATTGAGAAAATATAGAGGTTATAGACATTCTGGTGCCACTTCTTCCTGAACTTGGCAAGAACGGATGCTGTCATAATGGTCAGCAGGGATCCCAGTCCCAAGGTTCCTACGGTTATAATCATTGTATTGAAGAAAGACCGTAAAAATCCTGCGTTCCATATGGTAATGAATCCGTTAAAGCGGATGAAGTTTCTCAGATAATCAGCAATCTTTTGCTCAGGTATATCGTATTTTTCTGCAATTTTCTCCAGGGTAAGGTTAGGATTGATATAACCTTCCAGACCCATTTCTTCCTTGAAAGCTTCAAGGTCCAGGTTGTAATAAGTAGCCATATTTCCATACTTGTAATTCATATTGAATTCTTCAGCTTCCGGAATCCACATATGGAGTTCTGTACTGTCCTTTGTTCCGACAAATGACCTGACAAAAAGGAAGTAAAAGGGTGCAATGGTAGCAATAGCGTATACGATGAGTAGGGTTGTAATCCCAACACGAAGGGCCTTATGTTTAAATATGGTCTTCTGACGCTCTTTTGCATAATTGATTTGATTAGACGAGGTTTCTACTATGTTCATTTTTTCACTCCATTTCGTGACTTTATATATCATTTCATGAATACTATTTCATGTAGCCTGCTTGTACATAAGTTGACTTTTGTCGTTAGTACTGGGTTTTCTTTTGCCAGCGAATCAAGAGCATAGCAATCACAATAAGCGGTACAAATACGGTTAGCGACATAGCAACAGATTGGGCTAGACCACCACCGGAAGCATCAAATCCTTTTCTAAGTACCAGGACTGAAAGGAATACAGCACTTTGGTTTCCATACATAGCTCCCATACCTATAAGCTCATCAATCAGGTTAAAAGAACCGATGAGACAAACAACAGTTGCCATAACCAGGGATGGTACTATCTGAGGTATGTAGATAAATCTCAGTTTCTGCCAGTAATTGGCACCGTCAACTACTGAGGCTTCTATATTATCCTTAGGGATAGAAAGGAGTCCTCCAAGGAAAAAGGCCATGTTAACTCCTGCATACCGCCATCCTGTTGTAAGAGGCAGGGCCCATGTAACAGCCGCCTGGGTTTTAATATCAAGTGGTTCATTTATGAGTCCCAAGTGCATTAAGAGAAGATTGAGTGATCCGGTGTCTTTGGATAACATAAGGGTTAAAAGCATTCCGATACCCAAACCGGAAATAATATAAGGCATATATATAATCGTAAAAAATGGTTTTTTCAGCTTTGATTTATATTCAAACATGAGCAGTGCCAGAGTAAATCCAAAAACATAAACGGTTCCATAGTTCAGAATGGTAAAGACAACAGTTCGCTTAAGGGCGGGCAAAAACTCAGATATAAATGGCTCTTGGAAAAGTGTTACAAAGTTTCTTAATCCGATAAAACTAACATTGGAGTCCAATATGGACTTACGGTCTGTCAGGACCAAAGGAATAGCAACAAAGAACGGTAAAATCGTAAATGTAAAATAAAGCATTAACTGTGGCGCTACAAAGGCTATCTCTTGAATGGTTTCAAGACGCTTTCTCTTATTTCTTTTTTTATTCACTATATTCATGTAGTTCCCCTTTTTGATAACCTCGCAGATCCTCTGAGATCATGGGATATATCTAATCAACAAATTTAATCCATACACATCTTCTTATAAAAGGTGGCAGCCATGGTTTTATCCGACGGCTGCCAGCCTCATCATACATATTTACTGCCTATCAACCGGCTAATTGATTACTCCAATTAGTTGATTGTATAAGCTTGGTCGTAACGATCTTGAAGCATTTGAAGCAATTCTTCCAGTGACATTTCACCTTCGAAGTAAGCACCGTAATTTACAGCCATATCGTCAGATGCAAGTACATCAGCAGCATCTTTGTTCTTGTATTTACCAACTAAAGTTGATGCCCATAAGGATGAATCAAAAGTTGCGTCTCCGAAGAATCCTTCTTGGATAGGTGCAATAACTTCGTTGTATTGTGAAGATTCAAGTTCAGCAGAACCAACAGATGACATATCCATTAGAGGAACAGAACCGAATGCTTCTGCACGTAATTTGATGATCTCTGGGCTGTTCCACCATACGAATGCCTTAACTGCTTCTTCTTGTTTTTCGCCATCAGCGTTACAAGCGAAGAGTACAGAACCTTTACCAGGCTCTACAGCACCGTTTTGGATGATACCGTCTTCATTGGCAGGTAATGGGAAACCTGACAGTTGAGCAGTTGGGTCAGCAGTTTCAACTTTTGTCCATAACCATGGTCCGTGGAAACAAAGGATAGAGTTTCTAGCAGTAAAGCCTGCTTCGAAATCTGTTTCCCAGTTACGAGTCCACCATTTTTCTGGAACATAACCAAGGTCATACCATTCTTTTAACTTTTCAAATGCAGGTACATAAGGGTTGTTATCAACATCCGTCCAGTCGATTGTTTGATTAATCCACAGGTCTTTTAGCTCTTCTTGATTTGAGCCCATTGCAACTGCCATTTCATCAATCTGTTGAACGAATACACACCATGAATGCCATCCCATATCAAGTGTATACTTGATTTCGTCTTGTGTATCAACATAAGCTTTTAAGTCAGCAAGGAATGCATCAAGATCATCCATGGAACGGATTGTATCTCTTGGAGCAAGACCTGCTTTTTCCATTTCATCCATGTAGTAGATAAAGGAGAAAGTTACACCTGAGAAAGGATAAAGAGCTGGAACAAATCCTTCTTCTGTACCGTTTGCTTCAGCAAATACACCTTGTGCGTCGTACTGAACAAGATCCCAATATGGGTAATCAATGTCAGCCAGGTTTTGGTAAGTCTTGTAAGTATCTTTAGTTACACCAACATAGGATTGAATGTCAGGTGCATCACCACTGGCAACTTGTGTATTGAATGCAGCAGCAGTATCTTCATTAACCGCTGATAACTCAATAGTTACGTGTGGGTTCTCTTCCATGTAAATTTTCCAAATTTCCATTTCTTGAGCAAGGTATTCCGGTTGAGATGCAATAACCTCAAGTGTTACTGGCTCCATACCTTGTTCTGTGGCTTCTTCAGCAGTTTCTGTGGTTGTTGATGCTCCTGAATCCTTGTCTGTTGTTTCTGAATCTTTTTCAGTGGTTTCAGAAGAAATTGGTGAATCAATATCCTCTACTGAGTTACCACAAGCTGAAACCAACATCACAAATGTGAGAAGCAATACTAATAATTTCTTGTTCATTTTTCCCTCCAACTTTTAAACAATATAGATATTTCCTTTGGTTACAATTGGATGTTATCACCGATTTCGTCCTCGCAACAGTGGCCGATTTCTAAGATTATGTCAGTTTTTATTACTTTAGCCTGTAAAAAATATACATATCTACCAAACACTGACATAAATTCCTGACATTTTGGGCAAAAAAAGGCCCTTTATCGACAGGATTAAACCTGCCAACAAGGGCAATTATATTTATATACGTGTTTAGTTTTCACAGCATCATGCTTTTACTTCAAACCATCCATCCGTTCTATTGGCAAACCTAACCAACATCAACATAACGGGTACCTCTACCAGAACACCAACTATTGTGGCAAGGGCAACTGGGCTATCAGCTCCAAAAAGGGCTATAGCTACTGCCACTGCCAATTCAAAAAAGTTGGAAGCACCAATCATCCCTGCAGGCGCTGCAATATCATGAGGAAGCTTCAAGGCGTAGGATACACCATATCCGATTCCGAATATAAGGACCGTTTGAATAATAAGAGGTACTGCAATAAGTACTATATGTAGTGGATTCTCAAGAATGACATGTCCTTGAAATGAGAAGATCAAGATCAGTGTCACCAGTAAACCTGTAATCGTTACATTGTTAAACTTAGGCAGGAACTTCTGTTCAAAGTAGTCTTTACCCTTATTCTTAATCATGGTATTTCTTGTAAAAATACCACCTGCCAGGGGAATCACTACAAAAAGTACAACAGATAAAAGAAGGGTGCCCCAAGGGATAGCGAATCCACTAACTCCAAGCAGGAAGGCAACTATAGGGGTAAAGGCAACTAGGATAATTAAGTCATTCGTTGCTACTTGCACCACTGTATAAGCAGCATTTCCTTTGGTCAGGTGACTCCAAACAAAAACCATGGCTGTACAGGGTGCTGCACCAAGAAGGACTGCACCGGCCAGGTAATCTGAGGCCAAGCTGTCGCTGATCACTCCTGAAAAAATAACATGGAAGAATAGATAGGCAATTCCAAACATGGTGAAAGGCTTAATCAACCAGTTTACAATCCATGTTACAAACAATCCCTTTGGATTCCTTCCCACATTCTTTATACTCTTAAAATCAACTTTCATCATCATAGGGTAAATCATAAGCCAGATTAAAACTGCAATGGGTATGGACACATTGGCAAATTCAAATTTACCTAAAAATTCCGGAATGAATGGCAGGAACTTTCCTATAAGAACACCAGCAACCATACATAAGGCAACCCATAAGGTTAAGTAATGTTCAAAAAAGCTTATACCTTCTAATTTTTGTTTTTTCATTGTATTCCTCTTTTCTATATCTATTTATTTTCAACTTCTATTGAATTATTCTCAAGTCTAGTCACTACAAGCGCTACAGGCTTGATAATCCTCAGATTTTTTCAACATCTCATCTAAAAGATTACGGGCTTGTCTCGCCCCTTCATCTGATAGACTGTAATAGGTCCATTTCCCTTTACGCCTACTGGTTACAACCGAGCTTTTTACTAGTATTCCCATGTGGTGGGAAAGTGTCGACTGAGCAACAGGTACCTCTTCCAAAAGGGTACATGCACATTTCTCCCCTTCTTTTAGGGCATAGATGATTCTTAAGCGATTTTCATCACAGAAAGCCTTATATATCTCTGCACTTCTTTTGAAATCCTCCATCAAGGACCTCCTTTCAAATCTATGTTCATCGATATATTATCTAATATATCGATATTTGTCAATATGATTCATGTTAAGTTTATGTTGATTTCTTATACTTTTATTCTTCCCAATATAAGTAAACAAAATGTACACCAATAATATGTTGTAATAAAAAAAAGAAACCTCATCGTTAAAGAGATTTCTTAATATTCATTGATATCATATATTGTAATTTTTGTGTATCAACTTATGAAGCATTTATCTATGGTCTTTCCTCCCGACCATCAGCAAATCTGGCAAACCGGCCTTTTTCGTTACCATGGACAGGGTCAGACCTATCCCATGGCCATCCACCGAAATGAGTCCTTTGATAATCATCATAGGCTTCCTGTATCTCTGCTCGGGTGTTCATAACAAATGGTCCGTATTGGGCCACAGGCTCACGGATTGGCTCCGCCTGGAGAATCAGAAAAGAAGCTTTGGATCCTCTACTTTTAAAGACTAAAGCATCCTGGCTAATATAAGCCTGATGATTGGAAGGTAGAATCTCACCATCAATCTCTAAGCTGTCACCTTCATATAAATAGACAGCCCTTTCCTGTGATGGTGATTTGGCCGGAATCTCAAGAGTATGACCGGATTCCAATTCCACCAGGAAAATATCTACATGGTTACCCTCATCTGCTGCCCAGGAATCTGGTGCAGGGTCAATAGCCCTTACTCCATTAAAGCTTCCAGCAATCAGACGCAGACTAGATTGACTGTCCTGATCCGAAGTCAACCTGATGATGGGTATGTCTTCATGCCATAGCATTTTAAAATGAGGCGCAACAAACTTGTTCTTTTGTGGCAGGTTAAGCCATATCTGAAAGAGATGAAGGGTATTGTCTTTTTCCTGATTCAAGAGGGGAAACATTTCTGAGTGCTGCATGCCGCTTCCCGCCGTCATCCACTGAACATCACCCTGACCATATCTACCGGCCTGACCGGCTGAATCCGAATGGTCCACAAAGCCTTCAAGAACAATAGTTACCGTCTCAAAGCCCCGATGAGGATGTTCAGGAAATCCCGGAACCCTATATCCATGATACATTTTCCAATCATTACTCAGGTCAAAATCCTGGCCAAGACTTCTTCTGGACAGGGGCATATCAGGGCCTAGATCAGCATTTCCTTTTGGATAGTAATCATGATGGTGGGCACAGAATAAAAATGGGTCTTTAGTTTCCCAATGAAAACCCAAGGGTCCTTTTGAAATAATTGATGGCATAGCTACCTCCTGATCCTATATAGGTGTAATGTCTACCTATTTAGAATATCATAAACATCAGAACCTATAAAGACCAGGACCTACTATGTCATAGGTTTTATATTAATGGTTTAAGACATGCTCCAGATTCAAGACAGAAATCAAGCCTTTTTCAGTATAGATGATGGATTTGACAATATTTGGATCATATAAGCCTTCGTTTTGAATATTGGCAAGAACCATATCATCGTCTACACTTATGATTTCACTGACTTCATCTGCAATAAATCCTATTTTTTTATCATCAACCTTAGCTACTATAATTCTGGTTTCTTCAGATACACTACCTTCTTCGATTCCAAGTCGCTCACTAAGATTGTAAATGACCAATACTTCATCTCTTAGGTTAACCATTCCTTTAACATAAGTATCTGCTAATGGAATATGTGTCGTTTCCTTGTATCGTTCAATGCTGTATATACCCGTAATATCCAGGCCATAGGATTCCTTACCCAGTTTAAAAATAACTTGTTGTAACATGGATCTTCCTCCTAATTATTTATAGTAAAACGGTCAAGTTCATGTTGAAGGCGGTCTGTTAGTTTGCTTAACTCTTCTGCCAACTGTGACACCTCTTCTACAGTTGAAGATTGCTGTTCCATGGATGCATTAGCCTCTTCAGATGCGGCTGCAGCTTCTTCACTAATAGCTGAAATATTTTCAACAGATGTCATGGTCGTCTTCATAGCCTGATTGATGGTTTCAAGAATTTCAAGAACTTCATCAATCACCTCATTAGCAGATAGGATGGAACCTGAAATGGTTTTAAAGGATACATTAACCTGATTAACTGATTCGAACTGCTCCTCTGCCCGTTGCTGTACTTCACTAACTGTCTTGACAGCATTTTGACTTTCCTCTTGGATCGTCTCAACAATTTCTTTAATCTCTTTTGCAGCAACATTTGATTCTTCTGCCAATTTACGAATTTCATCAGCAACAACGGCAAAACCGCGTCCTTGCTCCCCTGCTCTTGCAGCCTCAATACTGGCATTCAAGGATAGAAGATTTGTCTGTCCGGCGATTGCACTAATGGTCTCAACAAAACTTCCTATATTTCTTGACTTCTTCTCCAGGGCCATAATAGTATTTACTGTTTTGTCAGTCGCAATGTTATTCTCCTCATTGACCGTCTGAAGAGATTCAACAACTCCAATACCAACTTCATTAAACTTCATAGCCTCTTTATTCTTTTTGGCCATTAAGTCTATACTTGTGATTAGCTTATCGATATCACGACTAACTTCTTGTGTCTTAAGATTAGTCTTCTCAGCTTCTTCTGCCTGGTGGCTCGCTCCAAGGGCAATATCCTCTACTGCCTTTGAAACATCTGAGGCTGCTATAGTCGCTTCCTCAGCAAAAGACGATACTTCTTTTGATGATTGTCTAACCATTCTAGATTCTTCCATAATATTGATAATTAAAGTCTCAACATTTCCACGCATATTCTCTATGGCTATAGCAAGCTGATTAAACTCTTTTAATCTTAAATTAGTCTGTACACTTGTAAAATCACCATCTTTTAATCGATTAACTCTTGAAATCAGTATGCTCAAATTCTTACTGATATAGCGGCTTAACAATAGTGAAACACCAATTGCAAGCAAAGTAAGGGCGAATCCAATAAGAGATGAAAATAGAAGCAAGCTATTTGCTGTCCCAGTCACTTCTTCAGCAGGTAAGGTGACCAGAATCTTCCATCCCAAGTGATCAATGTTACTTAAGAACGAGTATTTATCAACACCGTTATAGGTATACTCATATTCTCCACTGGTATGAGTAGAAACAAAAGTAAGCAAGTCTTCCACCGGAACCTTTTGACCTATAAGTTCAGGACTTCCATATGTCAAGATAGTTCCATCACTTGTCATAAGGACTGGATATCCTGATTCACCGAATTTAATCTTATTAAATTTGTCAGAAAGATTATTGAGGTCTATATCAATGGTCAAAGCTCCAATAAAGTTTTCATCATAATCATAAACAGGAACTGATCCGGAAATGATTACGTTCTTCTCATCTGATTCTCCAACGGTTACATAAGGCTCAGTCCATCCAAACTCTCCTGACTTGTAAGCCTGCTGATACCAAACTCTTTCAGTAGGATCAAAGTCGTCCCCTAATTCAGCTTCAGGATAAATAATCATCGATTGGTCACTATATGCCATATAGATATGGTCTACATACTCATTATATTCTACGTATGACCGGAACATTCTAAGTAGTCCGGCCTCAAGTTCTTCATTTTCTCGAGCATATATACTGACTTCATGGTCAGCAATAATCTTCAGACCGCTTTCATATATCTCAAAGTAATTAAGTAACTCATTTTCGATTTCGTTGAGCAGTCCTTGGCTGCTTGTTTCAACTTGGTTCTTCATTGCTGATGATACATTAAAATAGTTTACTAAGGAAATTGTACTAACAGGTATACTAATTAATAGTATAAACGACAGGATAAGGCTTCTTGATAAAGATATTTTTTTCATTGTTTCTCCACTTCTTAATCTTACATAATTGCATTGTTACTTTTAAAAACTTATATATCAACTATGTAGATCTCAAAGTGTCGCGCAAGTACTTCATCTTAATCTTTTTCAAGCACTTCCCAAAATTATGCATAATAAAAACTCCCAAGGAAACTGGCTGCCATTTTACAGGCCCTATAGCTTTGCGTCACTGTCTTTCAACAGGTTTGCCCTTGTTCGTAAGGAGTTAATAGTTGACTATATTATTCTCTAGTGCTTTAGTCCTATAAGAGCACCGAAGGATAGTATACATGGAAGCGGTGAACCGGTCAACACTAAATTGCAAGTTTGTATAGATGGCTAAATCATTATATACATTATCTGGATTTATTGTGAATATCGTTCATTTATTTGCAACTTATTCATTTAACTCATATACATATCCAATCTTTTCATAGGCTTCTTCTTCAGATAAGGGTTTGTCGAAGTAGTAACCTTGAATATAATCACAGCCAAGATCTATCAATTTTTTGTACTGAGCGATTTCCTCAACACCTTCTGCCACAGATTTCAGGTTTAATGATTTTGCCATGGAGAATATGGTGTCTGCCAAATGGGTAGATTGGCTGTCTACATGTATGTTGTCAATAAATGATTTATCAACCTTTAAGACATGAATAGGCAATTGGTTCAAATAATTCAAGGAAGAATAACCAGTACCAAAATCATCGAGATAAATGACAATTCCCATGTCGCTTATTGCTGTAATAATGTCGTGTACACTTTGAATGTTTTCAATATAAACTGTTTCTGTTACTTCAAAAGCTATGTTCTTAGTTTTTACTTGGTTTTTTTTCAATAAATGCTGGACTATTTTCAAAAACCTTTCATCCATTAATTGAGCTGAGGATATATTAATTGAAATTACTATGTTGGGATCATTTTCAGCACACCTTCTGGCAAAGGCCATGGCAATGTCCATAATATAGGCACCTAATCGAATTATCTGTCCTGTATGTTCAGCTACAGTTATGAACTGATCTGGATAGACGATTCCGAGTTCTTCGGATTTCCAGCGAACCAAAGCTTCAAAGCCCATAACCCGATTTTTCGGCAAAGATACTTTAGGTTGATAGAGAAGGTAAAATTCCTTGGAATCTATAGCCTTATCCATCCTACTGAAGATGTTAAACTGGGAATTCATCTGCTTGATATCTTTTGCTTCATGGATACCATAACTGCCTTTTCTATTTCCTTTCACTCGATACATGGTGACTTCAGCATCTCTAACTAAATCCTGGGCTTTACTATCTTTGTGAGCTTCTGCAATACCAACGCTTGCCTTTATCTTAACTTCTGAATTATTGATAGCCAAGGAGCCCAGTATTTCATGCAATTGATTCATTACATCCTGAATATTGTATTCTTTTCTGAAAGTAAAGAGCATAGCATCACCCTCACCTCTTGCCAAATACTCAAACACATGATTCTCTTTCTTTAGCCTTGAAACCACTTCTTTGAGTACCAGGTTACCAAAATCATAACCTAATGCATTATTAATGTACATGAAATCATCAATGTCAAAATATGCTACATAAAAATTATAATTATGATTTTTGCTTAGCTCAAGATCAATGCAGTTGACAAATCCTTCCCAGTTCATCAAGCCTGTTAAGAGATCATGTTCAAGATTGAATCTTAAGACCTCCTCTGTTGCAAAATATTCCTCATTCAATGCATTAAGTTCTTCATTTTTAGAGTTCAGCTCAACAAGCTGTTCATGGTAAATCATCTTAAATTTGTCAAACATACGGACACCTATCATCAGAACAACAACAATCAGCAAATACATGCCAACAGCAGAGAAAACATATCCTAAACCAAGGGTTACTGTCTCTCCTACACCTCGGCTAGTTAAAATAATGAGCAAGACAGTCGTTATAAATCCCTGGATAACTAAATGCTTTCTGGACAGCATCAAAAATACAAGCACAGAAAAGAATACGACACCAATACCATTTGTTGTCATATATTTATTTGGTGAAGTAAATGTACTGAATAAGGTATAACCAATGATAACTGCAAACAACCAAGTTAGTTGTCTGCTGCTTTCAGTAACCTTCTTTTTAATCAAAAGGGTTGCAAGATAACTTAATCCTGAAAAGCAAATCAAAACAATTGTACTCATAATTTTATAATCAAAACTATAGGTTGATCCAAAGACTCCCATTACAAAAACAACTGTCGATAAAATAATGCATAATCTAAAGCTAAAGAAAACACTTTCTGCCTGAATAATTTCAAACCTGTCCTTGAGTAGATTTGTTATCTGTCGAATCATGCAAACACCTCTTCTATATTTAATAATCGTTTTACCGTAAGCTGCTGGGTAGACAATTCATAACTGACCGTGTACTTCATATGGTAGTTTTATATATCCCTAAGCATATAATAAAGTATGAAAAGATACAACTGTATATCCCACACTAGAGTATATCCCTGTAATAAAATATCCCCTTCACTTTATTAGGTTTTCTTTGACATTACCAAAGCTAAAGCTTATGCTTACTATAGCTTCATACAGACTTTTTATCTTTTTTTACGGGAGGGATCACATGAGAATCGTATCAGCAACCAATATATCCGACAGTGTTATTTTCGATGTTTTTGCCCTTGGCTATTCCGATTATTTCTTTGAATTCAAGATGGATCAGGAGACATTTGTCCAGCGTTTTCTGGAAAATGAAGCCGATAAAAAATACTCTTTCATCGCCTATGATGGCGACAAACCTGTTGGCATGGTACTAGGAAACATCAAGAATTATGAAGGTGTTAAAACCATGCGGTGCGGAGGCTTCGCTGTTATTCCCGGTTATCGGAGCAAGGGTATAGGAAAAGAACTTTTTGATCATCATTATAGACTGGCCAAAGAAGAGAATTGTAAATTACTCTTTTTAGAAGTCTTAAAACAAAATGTGAAGGCAATCAAGTTTTATGAATCTCTTGGCTATAATCCGGTTCATGATTATCGTATGTATGTCTGCGAAAATTTGGAAACAATACCAGCTGTCGCCAATAAGTTTAAGGCTTTTGTCTTTCGAGACTTAGGATTTGATACAATCGTAGAACTTCGAGATTCCATGCCAGAGTTACATATGAATTGGCAAGGCGAGATTTTTACCCTGGAAAAGTTCCAGAACCTCCATCATATAGGTCTCTACCAAGAAAACAAACTGGTTGGTGCCATTAGTTATAAGGAATCAGGTCTTATCAATTTTATATGGGTTGATAGGGATTACCGTCATCTGGGCTATGGCCGTGTTTTATTGACCAAATGTATTCAATCGATTAAGATTGATAAACTCATTGCTATTGCAGCCAACAATATGGTCTACGAAGGGTTTCTTCGCAAGCTTGGATTTACTGTAGATATTGAGCAGTTTGAAATGATCATGCCAATTTAATGGAAATAGATATAAGAAAGGGTACCTGCCATTACGCAGATACCCTTGTTTGCAATTTTCTATGGTTAAATCAACATGACTTTTAAGTATGAGTCAGACTTGCATCATCATGATTAAAGCGTTGGAGATTCAACGATTCGCCTCTATTTACCCGTAGAGTTTTGCAAATGTCTTATAGGCAGGTCTTCTGACTTAAGCTTCATCATCCACATCACCTTCCCGTATAAACAGTGGTGATTGATATGGACTCGTCTACTACAGCGGCGGGACCGTGAAGGACTTTAACCTTCTTCCCTATTATCTACAGTCGGTTGAAGGGGCCGACTTGTGTAGCACCTATAAGGTTATGTTCTTCTTGAACATGGATTAATTATAGCATATACACCCTGTATTTCTATTACATTTTTGCCAATCCTGGTAGATTCTTGTGATATTCCTAGATAGCCAACTTATATAAGCCGGCTATGTGTCTGTCAGCTCCCCCAGCCAGGATAGAAATACTTGCCAGTCCCTTGGAGGACAAGAAAACCAGCTCATTAAAACCATCTAAGCCAGGTGAGGTCCAGTCATATACTTTCATCTCAATCGTGTCATTCACTCCATCAATTTTCATACATGATCCATCCACTTCAACAAAACCTTTGATTCGGTAAAAAGCTGAAGACACCTCACTTAGAAAGGCTTTAAGTTGATCCTCTGATGGAGGATATAAAAAGGTCATGACCAACTGTTTAGGTTTGTTGTCTTCCCTATTGGTTGTCGCTTCATCTTCTATGGGAAAATAAGTCATCTGTGAATCACCGGTCTTGATCTGGCCATACTCAGTAACACCTACCTTAGCCAAAGGATTGATGGACCCTATCTTGTCCTTTATAGCTGCAATCTTATCCTCATCAATCAAGTCTGCCTTATTAATAAGAATATAATGACTGTGTTTAATCTGCCGTTCAACACTGACCAGCTTTTCCAGTTCCGCAAAGAAATAGACGCCATCCAAAAGACAGATGGATCCCCTATACTCAAAAGTCTTACCCGGAAGCTTTTTTCTAAGGACTTCCATCACATTTTCCATGTTGGAAGGATCAGATAAACCTGAACTTTCAACGTAAATCTGATCAAGGTCCCTATCAACCAATTCCATTAGCCCATCAATAAACTTATCTTTAAGACAGGCGCAAAATATGGATCCATTGGTCAACTCTTTAAGGTCTATACCATTATTGGATAGGGTAACCGAATCCATGCTCACCTTGCCAAATTCATTCATTAAGACACCTGTTCTTGTCAGAGAATTTTTCAATTCCTGGTTAAGAAAAGTAGTTTTACCGGAGCCTAAAAAGCCGGTAATCAAAAAAATATGGGTCATGGAATCACTCCTTCTCAAAAAGCATACTGTCCATGTAAGCGTTATTGAATTTCATATTACTGGATAGCTCCAAATAAGTGCATGCATCAGCTATCCTTAAGATATCTTCCTGACTGTTTTTTTGAAGCAGGTATTTGACACCTCCAGCCAAAGAGGAGTTGCCGACAACTTTTACCTTGGATTTAAGACCTTTAGGGATAAGACCAATAGCAACGGCGTGGTTGATATTCATATGGCTGCCAAATCCGCCTGCAATATAAACATGATCAATATCATCGGCCGAGAGACTGGCCTCATCCATCAGAACCTGGGCACCTGCATGAATAGCGCCTTTGGCCAACTGCACCTGTCTCACATCTGCAGGATACATGGCTATGTCCTTATAAATCTTCTCAGGACTTTCCATATAGCCCATCATATCGACCTTGCCATTTTCAAGAAGGAGGGCTGTCATATCCACCAAGGCAGAACCATTAATACCCTTAGCTTCCTTTTCACCTAAGGTGAGAATTTCATAGCCCTTGTCGGAAGCTTTTATTTCACAGATAGCACCTGAGATAGAACCCATTCCACAGGTGATATTGGCTCCTTCAAAGGCCGGACCGGCTGCTGTTGCAGCAGACACCATACCCTTATCCGTTTTTAGAACCATTTCACCGTTGGTTCCGATATCGATGAGGAGTATATTACCAGGGTCTTTATAAATGTTAGTGGCAAAAATTCCGGATACAATATCACCACCTACATAGGCTGAGATCCAGGGTAGAACCACAAGGTCAAAAGAAAGATCTCCACCAAAAAGGTCTTTGGAATGACGTATCAGCTCAGGTCTTTCCACCGTCTCAAAGGGTGCATGAGCCAGTTTTTCAGGATTTATGTCCAGGAGGAGATAAATCATGGTTGTGTTTCCAGAAACAACCATTTCCCTAATGGTTATGCCATGGTCACCTATTAAGTCCTGAGACAGGTCCATGATTTTATTGCGTATGATTTTACCCAGAAAATGGTCTTGGTTTTCAGTCGTATACTGAATCCGGCTAATGACATCTGCCCCATAGGGCTTCTGTGGGTTAAGGGCCTTCTTGATACCTAAAACCTGGCCGGTGGATAGGTCAATAAGACTGACAACAAGGGTCGTGGTTCCAATATCAACTGCGATTCCATAGCCATTCCCTTGTCCACTGAACCTAGGCTCTTCGATGTTAAAGGGTGCATATCCTGTTTCTATATGATGGTCTTCATGAGAGTCACTGTGAAGGTCGGGATCTAGAAACACTTCTAAGTCCTGATTCAAGGTATGGTAACAAGCCAATACATAGCCATCTTCAAGACCTTGACTGCCTAAAAAGTTCTTTTCCTCTTCAACAAGGTCAAAATTATGCTTGCCTAACTTAATCTTACATTTTCCACAAACCTTTTTACCACCACAGGGCGCATCCACAAACACATGATTTCTTCTTAGGACTTCAAGGATATTTTCTCCCTGTCGACCTTGAATGACTCTTTTAGAATCTCCTGATATAAGACTTATTCTATACTTTCTGTTTCGACATCCTGTGGGACAGGAAGAACAGTCGTGATCAATTCCGTGGGCGCAGTCCTCATCCTCCAGTTTATAGTAATAAACCATGGATTTTGTAGGGCTCAACATATAACCTTCCGTAATAAACATATCCAGATCAAATTCACTATCCATCTTATCAAAAAGATACTTCTGCATTTCCATGCTTACGTTTTCCTGTCCAGGTTCATAGCGGATACTTAAAAAACCTTGATCCTCCAGGTCATCTTTAATAAGACCGTATAATTCGTTGGAAGCTTCAAACAAAATACAGTCAAAGAGGCTGTTAAGGATCATCCCTTCCAGATACATGTATTGATTAAAAGCATCCTTAATCCAGGTGTCACAATCCGGTCCAAGACTCACCAGGCACCTAACCTCTTGCCCCTCTATCTGAACATAGCCTTTAGGTCTTACCTCCTTAACGTACTGGTTAACCAATTGGTCAAACAGCTGGCTGTATGAGTCATAAGAAGGATTGTCCTTATGACACTCAGCCATAGCCAGCACATCATCCTTATTGAATTTTATCCCCAATTCATAACTTTTTCCCATTCATCTTCTCCAAAAAACCCAAACCATCAAGGATAGGCCCAGAATTAGTCTGGGCCTTATGAGTGACGGAATATGTATTTATGTCTCTTCTTATTTCAACACTTTATCAATAGTCTCAAACAATTCCTCACGACTTGGAATAATCGATGACCATTTTAATTCACCGTTAATGTAGACACAGGGTAAGTTTGTTACACCCATCTTCACACATCTGGCGATATTTTCTTTTTCTGTAAACTTATATTCAACCAGGTCAATCTTGTCTCCATATGAATCACCGGCAACGTTCATGGCACCCATCATATAAGTACAGGCTGCACATGTTGCTGAATCAAGGGTAAAGACCTCAACCAATGGTTTTTCAAGATTATCATAATCCGGAAGTTCCACATAGATGTCTTCTTTTGGTGCCTCATAGTTTTTAACCATCTCACGAACTGTGTCGGTTTCACGGACTGCCTGGGCAACACCAATTGCATTTTCTGCAGGCACTGCATATGGCATATCACAGCCTGGAGCAATAATCAGGTTTTTACCTGAAAGTTCATCAAGCATATTAACCACATACTTCATATTTTCCTGTTGCGTTCCGTGAAGCATCAAGGTTGTCAAGGGAATATTACCACCGATGGCAATGTTATAGGTATCGGTAATTGTTTTTGCATCCTTCATCACCACGTTTTCATCAATGGAGATGGAATCAGGGCCGGTTTTACACATAACATCCAGCTGACGGGTTGCATTTCCACAAACGAAGAAAGAAGACGCCTTGCCTTTTGCACGAATATAATCATAAATCGTTTTGAAGGCCTCATGACACATGGACGTAAAGTGGTCCGGTGAAATCTGTGAAACCAGTGGATCAACGACGGCAATAACGTCCATACCGGCATCGATATACATGTCACACATCTTTAGAGCTGTTGTTGTCGTATATTCCATCAAAGTCTTCACGTAGGCTTCATCAAGAATCATATCCATGAAAAGGTTGTTGCCACGAAGATGGGATGCCAAAGTAAATGGACCGCAAATCAATCCATAGAGGGCAGTATCGTCACCATAAGTGGCGCTCATCTTCTTCATAACATCAAGAATCATTGGAAGTCTGCCTTTATCAGGTTCAGGTTGCTTACATGCACAAAGCATATCGGTTGTCTCTTCCAAAGGATGGGTCTTAACTGATGGTGGTGCTTCATCTGCCCACACCAATTCACATCCTAAAATCTCGGCTTCCACCTGGAGATCAAAAACCACAGGCATACCATCTGGTGCATATAATTCTTTTACTTTTGTTAAGGCCTCAAATAAGACATCACCATCTGTTAATACTTCTGTAGCATTCTTACCGATTAAGGACCCTGCATGAACCCCTGCAAAAGGTACCCAAGGGGCCCTGTCTGTAACTTCATGTTTCAATGTGCCAAGTACACGTTCTTTCCCTGTCATTGTAAAACTCCTTCCAAAATTCCCAATTCTACATTAAGCTGTAGCCAATATTTTTGCTTCTTCAGCAGCGGAAGCTGCATCAGCAGTGTATTTATCAGCGCCAATTTCAAGGGCAAAATTATCGGTAACAGGTGCTCCACCAACCATAACCTTTACTTTGTCACGTAAGCCTTTTTCATTTAGGGCATCGACAACAGTTTTCATATAGGTCATTGTTGTTGTAAGAAGTGCTGACATACAAACAATATCTGCTTGATGGTCTTCTATAGCTTGGATGAACTTGTCGGCTGATACATCAACCCCAAGGTCTATAACTTCAAGACCGGCTCCAGTCAACATCATAGCAACCAGGTTCTTTCCGATATCATGTAAGTCACCTTTTACAGTACCAATAACAACTTTACCAATAGATTCAACACCTTCAGCTGCAAGCAACGGCTTAATAACATCAAGACCACCATTCATGGCTCTTGCTGCAATCAATACTTCAGGAACGAAAACTTCGTTTCTTTTGAATTTTCCACCAATGACGCTCATACCGGAAAGAAGGGCATCCAAGATTTCTGATGCTGGTGAACCATTGTCCACTTCTTCCTGACATAACCTTACAACTTCAGGCATATTGCCTTTCTGTAACAACTCGCTGATTTGCTCATAATTCTGACTCATTTTAATACCTCCTAAATTCTCCTAAGGTTGTTCCTTCATACAACCTCACCCCTTTGGGGATTATTTCGTTGTTACTATTATATGAAGAATCTAAGTCGTATTATAGAAATCAGATGTTGTTTTTGGTAATATTTTAAGCTTTATAAGAAGGTGTATTTAATTTTGGATTTTCTTATTGATGATTTGACGAACCAGGTCTGCTGCGCTTCCTGCATCAGCAGAATAAAAATCTGCTTCTACATTATCGGCATAGTGCTTGGTCACAGGTGCACCTCCAATGAGGATTTTCACCTGGTCCCTTAGTCCTGCCTTATTAAGCTCCTTAATTGTCTGATTAATCTGAACCATCGTTGTTGTCAAAAGTGCTGACATGGCAACAATATCCGGTTTGTATTTTTCCACGGCTTCTACAAACATCTTGGGAGAAACGTCTACCCCTAAGTCGATGACCTTGGCTCCGGTCCCTGTAATCAGCATCTTCACAAGATTCTTGCCAATATCATGCAAATCCCCTTGGACGGTACCAATGATCACCAATCCTTTGGACTCATCATTTTCTTCAATAATCGGTGCAATGACATCCAGGGCTGTATTAAAAGACCGACCAATGACCAGGACTTCAGGAACAAAAAGTTCATTCTCCTTAAACTTTTTCCCAACATCCTCCATAACCTTGAGCATAACTTCCAGGATTTCCTTATAATCATGACCTGCTGCCAAAGCCTTTACTGCATTTCTTCGGGTTTCCCCTGAATTCCCCTGCCTTAAGCTTGTTGCTAAAGCTGATAAAACCTCCATACCTACTCCTGACTACCTATAAGCGCTCATCTATAGGTAAAAAATTATCGACTATAAAAACATTTTCCTGTACATGCCAGGTGTCATACCTTCTACTTTTTTGAAAACCTTGGAAAAATAACTTTGGTCTGAAAATCCTAAACGCAGGGCAATATCACTCATACTCTGCTTGGAATCCACCAAATACTTTTTGCTTTCCTCTATCCGAATCATGGTCATATAATCAATAAAGGTCATCTTCATTTCTTGACTAAAGAGTCTGGAAAAATAGGTCGGACTAAGACCTATAGCCTTTGATACATCTTCCAGCCCAATGTGATCATGCAGGTGCTGATTCATAAACATAATGGCTTTTCTCATAACGCTGATCTGTTCCTGTTTCTCTGTGTCCATGGGAAAGACAAAGAGGATAATCTTTTCAAGAACCTCCATCAGGTTCAAACATACCTTTTCAATATCCTCTGTATCGTAAAGAGACTGATACATGTTCTGGGTCACCTTGGACACATCCTCATACCTGGCACCGCCTTCAACGGCAGCCCTTGCCATAACTACAACCAATTCCAGGGTCATAGCCACAATCCGTTGATTATCCCCCTTGTGCTTGAAGAAAATAAAGCCAAGAAGTTCATTAAGAATTGCCTTGGCAGACTCTTCATCCCCCTTAATAATGGCTGTACACAGCTCTTTTTCCAGATTAATGGGGTAGCCGCTTCCTTTGGTCGATGCCAAAGGCAGGGTCTTCTTCATCTCCTGTATGGTCTCATTAATGGTCCTCTGTTCATCAAAAAAAGCTCGTTTCTTTTCAAGGACATTCTTATGGTCCTCCATAATATCCTTGGCCAAAATAGTCAGCAGCTCCAGCTGATACCTTGCTGTACTGGGAGATACTATAGGAATAGACCGGTAATAGGTCTTTAAAAGTCCCTTGTCTTTGGTTGGAAGCATAAGCTTCTTCATGACACCATCCACTTCATAGTCATCCGGATCACTCATATGAATGGGACCGGCGATAATGGCTCCCTTAAAGAGTTTCCCACTGGTCAAGGCAACGGTATAATGGACAAGCCCCGCCGGACAGTATGAAATATAGGCTTCACCCAGGGACTCCGCCTGGAGGCTGGCCTTTTTATGGGCTTTCTCACAGTAATTAATTGCCTGGGTTAATTCCTGGATCTTCATACAGTAATTTCTGCTTTCACCTTCATGATGTAAAACATGCCCTTCCTCATCAATGAGCATACAGGGAATATCTGTCGTATTATAGAAAATCCCCATAGTAGACACGATATGATTTAATTCTTCCTCTTTGAATTGACTGAACACGATTTTACCCCTTCTCTCAATGGCATTTGAAACCTTTTTACCTTCTTTCTATAGTTTACTACATTTTGGGTCTTTGTATGGTATTTTTTTGGGATATTTGGTAATTATTTTTCTTTTTGGTGTTTGAGCAAAAAAAAGAAAGCCTTAAATTACTCAAAGCTTTCTAGCTTATTACATGACAAATTTAAAAGCTACTATTTTAATTCAACTTCGGATCAATAAGAACTGGATAATTAATATCACTTGTTTTTCTCCCCGAATCATATGCTCTATCTATCCGAAGGCACAGATACTTCATCCCACCAATCGGTATCGACACTTCCATTATATCATCCTCTTTTGAAATCTCCAGCTCCCAATACAGCTTTGAATAGTCAACAACTGCAGGCTTAAGGGAAGAAGCTTTATAGACCTCTAGATGAATAAAACTATCAAGACAATTATCTGCAAATATATCAAAATCAATTTTGAAATTAAATTCATTATATGTCAAATTAGAATTATCTATAAAAAACTCTACGGTATCCTGGGAATCAGTACCGCCTTCAAAATCTATTCCATAACCCAAAACATAGTTACTACCTACATTGAAACGATTTCCGTTTGTCCAAGTATTAACAAAATAAGTCTTACGATCGTTGTAGTCATCTGTTCTGTTATTCTCAAAAATATAGAATTCACTACCAAAGGTATTCATCAAAGTAAGGTAATCATAAGTCTCCTCTAGGGCCAAACCTTCTTCTTCAACAGCTACGTATTCTTCTATGAACCCTGCATCAACTAATCCAAAGTTCACAACCATTGCCTTACCCATCTCAGCCTGCTTTGCGTTAAATACTTGAATCTCCAGTAAATTGACGCCGGTTACATCAATATCAACAAACTCAGGGAGCATACCCGCCTTAATTCCTTGATTGCTTCTATAAAGTTCTTTATCATCACCAAGGACAACCAGCACACCTGAAGCATATTCACTATCTCTAGTATTATAGGACAAGGAAAAAGTACCTTGAAATCTTTGATATTCGCCTTTTATGGCATACGTACGCTTGAAACTGAAGAAGGTAGCACCCGAGTATGCACTTCTGGATATACTGAAGCTTATACCTTGTCCAAGATTTGTACCGTCATTAGCTTGAAAATCTTCTATTTCATAAATATTAGCATCCCTATATTCAACTTCTTGAACCATATAAGTCATATTACTTAATACTTGATCAAAATCTTTCTCTTCTTGAACCTCCTCCTTAACCTCCTTTTCTCCACTATCATCTTTAGAGAATACGGCATCTACAAGACCAAAATCCACATACATACCATCACCCATTTTAGCACTTTTATGGTTGACGACTTTAAACTCTATGACCTTTATCCCCGACACATCAATATCAATAGTTTGAGGTAAGACTCCTGGAGCCATCTTTTCCTCACTTGAATAGAGCTCTTCACCGTCACCGTAAATAACTAGACTGCCCTCTGCATATTGACTATCTCTTGTATTATAGGACAAAGCAAAAATCCCTTGAAATCGGTCAAAGTCTCCATTAATAACATACGATTGCTCGAAATAAAAAGAAGTTGCTCCTGAATAAGAACCTCTCTGTATACTAAACACAACACCTAATCCATACTCCCAACCATCGTTAGCTGTAAAATTCTCAACATTATTAATGTAAGCGTCCCTATATTCTACTCTCTTGTTGAAGTAATTTATATCAGCAAGATATCTATTAGCTGTGTCGGTCTCTTCCGTTTGAACAAGGTCAGTATCTTCTTGAGATTTCTCATTTACATTACCATCTAAAGAATTACTTTCCAAATTAACAGTTCCACTAATATCAGACTCCACATTTATCGAATCATCTTTTGTTTCAGGCACTTCTACAGAATTATTATCGCTTGTATTAATGACTTCAGTATCCTTACTATCATTTACTCCTTCTACAAGGCTTTCCTCCTGAGTCGAACCATCATCCATGGACAATGCAGATACAACTAAATTGATACTGTCCCCTCGTTCTACCCTGGTTCCACGATCGGTAATCTGCGACATAACTACACCCGGTGTATAGTCGCTTGAAAATTCATAGATTACTTCACCAACATAAAGGTCAATATCCTCAAGTGCACTAGTCGCAGTATCTAAAGACAAATTGATAAGGTTTGGTACAATAACATACTTATCATCACCTAAATCTGCTCCTTCACTTTCTATTCCCAACATCTCTGCCAGAACGCTTTGAAAGGTCATATTTCCCAAAATGACAGATACAAGAAAAAAACATAAGAGGGCCCCAACTGAGATTATCTGTCGAGTTCTTTTGTTTTCAATAATGTTTTCAACCAATTTTTCTGCACGTACTTCTATGATCTTCCATGATAAGAAACCCAAGAACATGAAGAGTAAAATGACACCATATTTTATCATGATAAATCCTCTATTCACTTATTTATACTTCTCTTATTCTATCTTGCAATTGAGGGTGTGTCAAAGACTTATTTCAACAAAACAACCCGCTTATCATCAACTTGAGTATCTTATTCAATATATGCTTAATTTCAGATACTATCAAGATCTCAAAAAATTTTCTGTATTAAACTATAGCAATTAATATAGCAAAAGAAGAAAATATTTTGTTATAATTAAATAGAAGATTTCGCATAAAGGAGATGATAATGGAAACTGCCATCTTAAGTACAACTTCAACCCTAACAAAATCAGATATCATCGGAACCATCAAAGTCCGTCTGGGAATCAACCGAATGAACTATTCAGTAGAGCCAGGCCTCTATCGTCTTGGCAATCCGGATGTAGATTCCAAAGTACTGGTATCTGCCAATTATAAGTTAACTTTTGATTCCCTTCGAAAAGAATTAGTGAGTCTCGATTTATGGATCCTCATTCTTGATACGAAAGGTGTTAATGTTTGGTGTGCGGCCGGAAAGGGCACCTTTGGCACCGAGGAGTTAATACACCGTATTGCCCTTACCAATCTGAAAGATAAGGTCAATCATAGAGACCTTATTCTACCTCAGCTGGGGGCACCCGGTGTTGCCGCTTATGAAGTGACTAAGAAATCAGGCTTCAAAGTCATCTACGGTCCAGTGCTGGCCAAAGATATCAAAGCTTTCCTCTTGGAAAACTGTCAGGCAAGGCCAGCTATGCGTCAGGTTCCTTTTGAACTGAAGGATCGAATGGTTTTGGCTCCCATTGAATTGGTTCATGCTTCAAAAAAATCCCTCTGGGTCTTGCTAGGTATGGTCCTGGCCCATAAGGCCAAACTTGTTTCATACAAAGCCAGGGATTACATTGGATTTATTGGTTCTGTTATAGCCGGAACTGTCCTGTTTCCAGCCCTTCTCCCTTATTTACCCTTTAGGGCCTTCTCCTTAAAAGGTGTAAGTCTGGGGCTTATATGGTCCTCATTCTTATCCTTGCCGTCAACAATAGACCGCAGAAGAAAAATCGTTTACCACTTAATCTCAACTGCAATCGTCGGATATCTGGGCCTCAATTTTACCGGCTCCACTCCCTTCACCTCTCCATCAGGTGTTGAAAAGGAAACCAGAAAATCTGTCCCAATTTTTATTGTCTTATTAGCCTTAGGAATCATCCTCCAATTGCCCCTGGGAAGAAAGGATAGAAGATCATGAAAAAGTTCACTTATATTAAAAATGTAGCAAGTCTATCTTTAACCACTGATAAATGTACAGGGTGCAAAATCTGTCTAGACGTTTGCCCACACCAGGTTTTTCAGATAAAAAACAAAAAAGCAGTTATCAAGAATCTTGATAACTGCATGGAATGTGGTGCCTGTGTCATGAACTGTCCTTTTTCTGCCTTATCAGTTAAGGCGGGTACCGGATGCGCCAATGCTATTATTAATGGAATCCTCACCGGCAAAGAATCTTCTTGTTCCTGTTCCGGTGATTCAAATTGTTGTTAATATACTTCCCAACTCCATAGATACTAGGGCAATATATTCCCTGCTGCCAAATACAGTTCATACCATTCTTCCCTGGTAAGTTCAATCTCTGAAGCCTTACTGATACCAAGGATTCTCTCAATATTGGTAGAACCGATAATGGCCTGAATTCCCGCTGGATGTCTTAGGATCCAAGCAATGGCAATGGCTGAATTAGTGACACTGTATTTATCTGCCAACCGGTCAATGACTTGATTAAGTTCAGGGAACTTGTCCTTATTCAAGAAGACTCCTTCAAAGAAGCCATATTGGAAAGGTGACCAGGCTTGAATAGTAATGTCATTCACCCTACAGTAATCGAGTATCATACCATCATGGTCCACAGAATTAGGTACTTTCATATTTACATTTAAGCCTGCATCGATCATCCCTGTTCTAAGAAGACTTAGTTGGAGTTGATTAAAGAGGAGGGGTTGTTTCACGTATTTTTTTAATAATTCTATCTGCATGGGGTTGTGGTTGCTGACACCAAAATACTTAACCTTTCCAGAGGTCTCAAGTAATTCAAAGGCTTCTGCAACCTCTTCCGGTTCAACAAGAGCATCCGGTCTGTGAAGGAGCAGAATATCTAAATAGTCAGTCTTAAGTCTTCCAAGAATCTGGTCAACAGATTCCAGAATATGGTCTTTTGAGAAATCAAAACGACCAGGCCTAATGCCACATTTTGACTGGAGAATCATCTTCTCTCTAATGTCATCATTCATACCGACCGCTTGGGAAAAGACGGTTTCGCACTTGCCGCCACCGTAAATATCTGCATGGTCGAAGAAATTGAGTCCATTGTCCATGCAAGTATGTATTAGGTTGGCTACGTCTTTGGTTTCCATATCTGCAATTCTCATACATCCTATACCTATGTTGGGTATAGATAGTTGTTTGTTTATTTTTAGTTTTTTCATAGGCCTCCAATCCTTCTTACCGTTTATTTTTTCTATATATAATTTTACCAAAAGGCCGAAGCTATTACTAGCGTATTACAATCCTTCTACTGCCAATTTATTTTAATCGAATAACGATTGTCTCATGACCAAATCTCTCAATGATGACTTCATAGGTTTCGAAATCAATACTAGCTACATTTTTAGATTCATGATAAAACACTTCTTCCATTTCTTTCATAACAAGGGCTGTATCCTCTTCGCCAATAACCAGCTTAAAGTAATCTTCAAGAAAATCTACGGTATAATATCCTTCTTTTCCAATATCTTCCATTTTAATACCTATATGGTTATCATAGCTATAATAGTCTATTTCAAAATTACGTCCTCCTGGCACATAAGAGAAAAAGAGATGATCGGGCGTCAGAACCACATTACTATATCCATTTCCTGAGTAACTTGATACCTCCCCATATTTTTCAAAATAATTGAAATAATACTCAGGTGACTGAACCTCAGTCAATCCAAGATCAAAGATTGACTGGTAATACTGACCACTTACCGTATCAAATAGTTCTTCATGAATGAAGTAGGTTGGGTATATATCAATTGAGTTTGCCCCATAAACAATGGCAAAAGGTCCTGTATAGCTTTTTCTACCCTGTAAAGCTCTAAAAATCTCACCATCTGATAGATTATCAACCTCTGCTTTTTCCAGAGAATAGTCCATATCCTCAAGAATTTGATTATATATACTTTGTCCGTATGCTCCATATTTTCCATCAATTGTATATTTAATAAATTCATGGCTTTCCGGTGTAATAAGGAGCCACTTAAGGCTTAGTGAGTCATAATCATTAATGGCTTGTGCTTCGACTTTCCATATGCCCAGCTTTTCTGTTTTAAACGTAATCTTAGAAGCTAAATTATGTATGTATATTTGATCATCAGCCGCATAATCCAAAGTAACCGAGTATTTATGACCATAATAATTCGATGCATCTTCAATGATTTGATCTAAAGCCTCTCTAGACGGATAGGCATAATTGATAACACTTCCTTCACCACGAAGCTCATTATCAGCAACCTTTACGTTTTCATATTTATTGAGAGAGAGCATATCATTATATGCTTTTACTCCTTTTGCATAAACATCATCTTCATAGGTCACTAAGATTTCAAAAGCACTGCCCTGGTCATCATAATGTACTTGAAATTGACCTGGACTCACAGATTGATTATCAAGGTCTATTGTATGATAGTATTTTTCACCTGCTATCCTTGATAAGGTTCTATTCATATCTTCATCTATTTGCCTAATTAATGGGTAGGCCACCTCGTATGAGAATGTATGATTGAGAACCTTCTTCAACCACATGAGTGTAGATTGATTATAGTATTCTAAATGAATAAGCACTTCATTATTTCCGTTAAAAAAGATAATATTCTCAGCCTGGTAATAGTTATCAAAACTACCCATCCAGACTTTATTGTCCTGAACTCTACCAAAAGGTAGACCATTATTATAGTCCTTATATCCTTCAATTGCATGCTTTAATAATGGGTCATTTTCAAAATTAATATCACTGGTCTTCATGGTCGGATAATAGTAGTCCTGATGAACCCATACATCTTTAGTCGGATCCTGGGGTACATAATTAGATCCATGAATAGCAAGGGTTGTAAGATCTCCATTATAATTCAGTTCAATATGGTCTTCTTTTATTACAATACTTAGATAATCATCTGGTTTTACTACAACTTCGTCTTTTGCTATATCGTAGACACCTTGTACATATTTTGTATCGCCGTTTCTGTCTTTACCGATTTGAGCAAAGACGATCATGTCATACGCAAAGGTTTCATAATAATCCCGTTGGCTGCCATCCAAAACAATTTGGCCGTCAGCTGTTATAATACCGACTTTTCTCTGCCAATCATCCTCACGGTAATACCATAGTTCTTGATTAAAGGGATAAACATCTCTTGTATAAAACAAAGATGGATCTATCCTGCTCACCAATGTCTTGCCAGCAAACTTATCTGCGACCATTTGATCGTTTTCAAAGGCCATATACTCACTAATAAATTTGTTTGCACCACCGCTGGGATTTTTTTCGTAAGCGGTTCCTCTTAATCCACCATCTACCAACTCAACTGATGAGTAGTGTCTACTAAATTTATATAGTTTACCGTCATTTCTATAAATATGAACTGCATAATCTTCCAGGTAATTAGGACCGATGGTCTCACTATGTTCTTCTATTTTATATCTGCACCTTAAGTAGCTTGCTTCACTTCTTGAATCATCAATTCCGGCAATGTCGGTATAGCCACTGTAGACATTCCCACTATTGGAGATAATTGCAAATCTTGGTTTATTGTCCAGAGCATTTTCCGGATAATGGGTAACCGTAATATGAGTATCACTGATTCTAGCTACAGTAGCAACTTTTCCAAGGCCTATCAATTCAACCCTTACTCCTTCAGAAGTAATCACCATCCAATTGGTAAAGCCATTAGTATAGGTGTTGTCAAAAGCATGAAAAACACCTTTACCATTTCCTTTAGTCGATTGATATCCGTCTATATCCAAGCTCTTGCCTACAAAATCATAGGTTGAATATTTATCAATATTCTTATTAGCCGTATCCTTTGATTTAAATACGACTATATCATCTTCATAAAAATAATAGACTTGGCCCAAGCCTTCCTTATATGGGAAGACGACATCTCCATATTTATTGAATATTCCAAATCCGCCATTATCATCAAAAGCGAAATAATACATGTCTGATTTCTTGTAAATATACTTGTAACTATCCTCGATCAGTTTATTTCCCTTGCTATCAACAGCACTCCTTAAATCCCCATCACTAACAATCCTTGCTATTGTAGGACGTTCATGAAGGTCTCTATTTCTCCAGGTCGGTTCATTGGCTTCCAAAGCGTTGTGAACCAAGATCATTCCTATTTCAGTAGCCGCACTTCCTTTTACATCAAACCGTAATTCTCTATTTGATACACCACTTACAAGTTTACCGTTATATGCCTTGTTAATAGAAGCTACTGCCCATGAGCTGAAGCTTTCCTTATCAACAAAATCTACTGGCGAATCATCAGGCTGGCTCCCAGACAGTTCCAGTGTTTTTACCAAGAAGACAGCCAGTTGTTCCCTAGTAAGACTTTGATCAGGTCCAAACTTATTGTCACCTATTCCTTTTGTAATGCCAACTTTTCTTGCTTTCAGGGCCCAATCACTTTCCGTATCATCAAAGTAACTTCCTTTATAGTTTACAATCGGGCCATTCAACTCTTCATATAATCTGACCATTAACTCAACGAATTCAAGTCTTGTCATATTGCTATGATATTGAAGGACCTTAAACTCTCCCAACATGCCACTATCTTCAAGTTCCCTGATTTTATCATTCGCCCAGGAACTTGGTGCATCATCAGTGTATGCCTTGACTCCATTAAATCCTAATGCTGAGCAAAATAGAACTGCAACTATAATTATTACTTTTTTCATATTCCCACCTCATCAAATGTATTCTTTTCAATTACAACTACCAGCAATTTTAACTTATCTGCATTCGATATACTTTTGGACTAACACCTACCAACTTATTGAAATTTCTTGAAAAATGTGCGGTGTCTTTGAAACCACAGTTTGCGGCAATATCTTTAATTTTGGTTTCTTGCTTATACAAGAGATGCTTTCCCTTTTCTATACGAATTCCATTCAAAAAGTTCATGGGTGTATAGCCTAATTGCTTTTTAAATTTATTAATAAAGCTGGTCTTACTATATGTTGTTCGACTGACAATTTCTTCAAGGCTAAGCCTTTCACTCATATGATCAAACATATACTTGACCACTATTCGCAAGTCTTCATCTACCGATGGTGCAATATTATATATTGGCTTTTTCAAAACGGCATCAATAATCTTATGAGTTATAATTTCCTCAAGGAGCAATATTTCCTCATTAACATTCGAGCTTTCCTTAATTGTTAAAATCAGGTCTTCAATATATGGAATCAAATCTTCCACTCCATGAAAAAACTCTAGCCCAAATTCTTTAACTTGACCACCAGCTCGAAGTAACCTGTCCTCAAAAAACTCTTTTTTCATCGAAATAACCAGATATCTGGATTGAAAATCCATTGGAACTTCTGAGTGAACTGTCCCTGGATGTATTGTGAGAAGTTCACCTGGTTTTAAAGCAATTAATCTATTATCATATTCCAAGTATGTATTTTTGTGGGACATAATGGCAAATAAATAGGCAGGATGGGAATGATATTGTGTAACATATTCAAATATGCCTCCGTTTGGATAGGATGTAAACAAATCTTTGCCTAAATATGCATCAATATACTTAAATTCCTCTTCCGGCACCGGACCAATATATTCTGAAAATTTCTCATATGTTATTTCCATAAGTCTTTCTATACTCCTTTGGGCCAATATTATATCTTTCCTTAAATTGTCTGCCAAAATATGACATACTATTAAATCCACATTCGATGGCGATATCTGTAATAGAAACATCACTCTTTACCAGCATCTTCTTTCCACGTTCCAAGCGAAGGTATATGATATATTCTTTGGGAGTCATACCTGTTAATCTCTTAAATCTTTTCCTTAGTGCAGGTATTGTCATCTCTACATCTTCAGCCATCATTTGGTCAGTTATTTTTTTGTGTATGTTGATGTGAATAAATTCAGACACTTTTCTAACAACAGGATCCATACGAATGACTAAATCATCTGTTTCCATATCTTTGAACATGTGATAAACTCGTAGATTAATCAATCTACCGATAGAAACTGGAACTATATGGTCTTTGCCTTTTCTATCAATCTCTTTCATAAATTCCTTAATATAGTGAAGAGTTCTGTTCTCAAACTCCCCAGTACATAAGAAGCCTTCATTCATATTATTTAAAGAATCCAATTTTTCACTCTTTATTTGAACAATTATTTTTAACCCCTCATAACTAACAAAATTATGAGGGGTTTTACTTTTAATCAAAAAAACATTTCCTTGTCTCAAAAAATGCTTCCCATTAACAACAAGGTCTTTGTTCTCATTCTTGTCAAAAATATACACTGAATGACTTTCATGAAAATTTTTTTTCAGTTTTAAAAGCTCTTTCAGCCCTTCTTCATCGATTACACAGACAGACAAGTCTTGTGTTGAATATGTTCTTAAATTAAACCTCATCACTATAATCTCCAACCCTCAAAAAGTTGTTCTAATTATAATATATTATGATACACTCTTACAAGGAGATTATTAGTGATAAGATTATTTATTATTTTAATTGGTGAATCTTGCCTCACTAAGTAGAAGGACACCTGCTCCTCCACTAGCTTCAATTTTGACTATCTTTGCACCTCTTATGTCAATATTAAAATCAGTTGGCAGCGCGTTATCTTCTAACACTTGTTCATAAACCAAGACATCATCCGCATAGACCTTAAATGTAATCCCATAAAGAACACCTTTAATATTACTATTCACACCAATTGCTGTGGTACCCTTAAAATAATTATATTGCCCTTGGGCTGGATATTCTGTAAAACGGCTACCTTTAGTATCAAAAAATTGAAAGATCAATCCATTCTCATATATGTTTCCAAGTGTATCTTGTCTCTCATAATCAGGATAAAAAGGATACATTGAATTTGTGTTTGTAAATGATTCAGAATTAACAAAAGTAAGTCTACCTTCATCACTTGATCGGTTGTCTCTATTTCCTAAGAGAATAACCACCTCTTCATCAGTAGGAACTTGAATGTTATTTTTTATTAGAAGGTCTTTTAGTTCACTCACTTCTTCTGTTAATTCACGATTTTGTTGACTCATGAGATCTAACATCTCGTCAGCTAGAGCATCTGTTCCATCTTGACCAGAACCATCCAATGTAATCGTTCTAGTATCACCATTCCAGCCTACCGTTAATCCCAAAGCCTCACTGATTGCACGTACCGGCAAATAAGAGCTACCATCAACAACAATAATTTCCTTATCTAATTGATTACCATTTAAGAATAATTTGATATCAGTAATTGATGCTGCGATTGAAGCAGATGCTGTTGCTGTTACCATACCTACAAATAAAAAAACTACTACAAGTGCCATTAAACGTTTCATGTTTCTCATCTCATCCTCCGGTTATAACTAGGTCAATAGTATTAGATTTTTTTAATCTCCTAGTCATTTATACTGATAATAAATTATCATACTTAAGGACTTACTTTTATCACTTTTTTGCTATTTTGTTGGATGAAATTGCAAAATGAAAATATTATAGTTTTGTTTTTAGTGTATGGGGAAGATTCGGAATACGATGAATGTAAGGCGCATGGATACAACTGCTTGGAGGTTTTGGTTGTTGATGTGCGCCATTGTTGCGCCAATTTTTGATTAGGTCAAATCGTAATGAATTACCAGTCACATACTACAGTGAATATAAATGTATAAAAATAAGATAACTGAATAAACCAGCTAAGCAATACTAATACTGATATTTGCAAAATCTTCAAAGAAGGTTACAATTAATAATATAGAATCAGACGCTTATTTGGATTTCGTAAATGTCAGATTAATTGAAAAAGCAATCATAATTATTAGTATAAAGCCAGATAGAAAGGTTTGTGATTAGTAAAATGAAAGTTCTAAAGCCATTCAATGATATTAGTATAAAAAGAAAGTTCGTGCTTCTGGCCCTTTTTGGTATCGTGCTTCCCTTAACAGTTCTTTTTAGTGTATTATTTAGCAGACTTTCTTCTGAATTGGAAGCAAGGATGGAAATTCAACTTCAGCAAAGTACAGAACGTATTGAGAAACAAGTTTCAAACCTATTCGAAAGTATCAATCTTGTGTCATACACCTTTATAGCAGATTCTTATTTTAATGAGACCCTAAATCATTTTGACAACCAGTCATTTTATGATTCAGTGATTGTATCAGATGACATACAAAAAAAAATATATGCCTATACCTACTCCTATAGCTTTATTGATTCAATAAAAATCTATCATGAAAATGATTCCCTTATTGATATTTCTGAACTAGAAAGAATTAACTATGAAAATATTAGTCCTGTACTAAATGCATTTATTGCTAGTGACGATTACTATATGCTTGACACAGGAGAGGATCAGATTACATTTTATAGAAAATTGTATCGTTCGACTGATGAAAACAAGAATATATTACAGATGTCTATTAACCGTCGCGAGTTTTCATCATATCTTCAGGACTCTTTTTTGGATGAGAATGATGGTTTGGCATATTTGGTTGATACCGAGAACAATATTATAGCCAGTTCTAATTATATTAATAGTATGGATATTTCCCAGGACATTGATAACCAAAAGATAACATCGACAAGAAAAGAATTGTCAACAATAGACTTAATCAGCGAGTGGATATTACAAATAGAATATAAGGAAAAGTCAATTTTTGTAGGACGTGAAGATATGTTCCTTGAAATTGGCATGATTGGACTTTTTATTTTCCTGATTGCCCTTCTATTTGCCTATTATGTAAGTCATTCAATAACAAAACGTCTAGATCTTATGATTGCTGCAATGGATACAAGTGAAAACCGACATCCTGAAATTATTTCTTTAGACTTAGGGTCTGATGAAATAGGAAAAACCGCAAAAGTATACAATCATATGGTTGAAGAAAATAGACAATTGATCAATGTCGATAGTTTAACAGGACTTAAGAATCGACATTCCATAAGTAGATCAATAGATATGAATATTGAGGCCTGCCCAAATGACCAAAAATTGGGAATTTTATTCCTTGATATAGATAATTTCAAATATATCAATGATACTCACGGTCATGAAACTGGCGACCTTGTCATAAGTGAGACAGGAAAACGTTTGAATGAATATAGCTCAGAAGATATTGATATCGGACGATTTGGAGGCGATGAATTTCTAATATGCATTAAAGGGCTGTCAAATCAAGGAGACCTAGATACTCTGATTGAAAAGTTTAATCAAAGTTTTCATAAACCTCTAATTGTTGAAGGTAATAAATACTATATGACTGTAAGTATAGGCATTGCTTGTTACCCAAAAGATGGTGACAACCAGAATGAGCTGGTCAGAAAAGCAGATCAAGCCTTGTATGAAGCAAAAAATACTGGCCGTAACAAATATGTTGTATACGATCCTTCTATGGGCGATGATTTAGAAGATAAACTTCAATTCCAGGCTGATATAAAAACTGCCTTTTATAACAATGAGTTTTATTTAGAATATCAACCATATTTTGAGAGTTCAACCAAAGAAATTAAGGGCTTTGAAGCACTTATACGTTGGAAGAGTCCAACCAGAGGACAGGTATCACCCTTTGCCCTCATTTGCAATGCTGAAGAAATGGGTCTAATCTATGATATTGGCCGTTGGGTATTTAAGGAAGCATGTACCTCTGCCAAAAAATTTAATGCCATAAGTAGTCAACCCTTGACAATGTCAATCAATGTTTCTGCTGTTCAGTTATTGGATGTTGAGCTTTTCCCTAGCTTCATGAACATTATCGAAGCAATTGATATAAATCCTTCTCTGATCTGTCTAGAGATGACAGAAACAGTCCTCATTAATTCAATAGACAAAGGAACCAGCCCCTTTGAATTATTTAAAGAAGCTGGCTTTAAGATTGCTTTGGATGATTTTGGTACAGGTTATTCCTCCTTAAGTTATTTCAAGGAGTTACCTTTATCAATATTAAAAATTGACAAATCCTTTGTTGATCATATAGTCGAGAGTGATTATGATAAAGATTTAGTCAAGATTATGGTGACCATAGCACATAACAAAGGCGTTACAGTTACTGCAGAAGGAGTAGAAAATAACGAACAATTTGAGCAGTTATTAGAATATGGTTGTGACACTATTCAAGGATATTTGCTAAGTAAGCCTCTTGGTGAGTTGGCAGTCATTGAAAGACTTTCAGATTAGCAAGCAGTCACTCCAATGTTCTATTTATTCTTATACCATTCATTTACCTCTTGGGTTATTTCATCTAATCCAAGGTGTTTTAGACTCAGGACAAAGTCATCAAATTCATCCACGCTTAACTGGCCCATAATAACCCGAGTGTAAAATTCCATTTCAATATCGAAGATTCTTTCCATTTTTATCTTCATAGCATCAGTTGGAGCTCCGTAGAACTCATTTATCTTGAATTCATCATTCCTGTAGTAGTCATTCATCACTGAATAGGTACTTACCGGTCCAAAGACTTTTTCAATACTTGCTAGGCTACTGTCGCCATTTCTGTAGTCAATAATATCATGGTAGTAGTCCATTTCCTCAGTGGTTAATTGGGAGGTGTCCTTTGTATCAAGTGCTTTAGTAATATTCCAATGAGCTTGAAGGTTTTTTAAGGTGGGCCAGGTTTGGAAATTTGTCAAGTGCAAGCCTTCAAGGTTGGTTTCTTGGAAAAAATACCTTTCATATTCTTCTCTGTTTAAGGTGTTTTGCTTTTCCGTAAAAAAGTTGATGAGTTTGATTAAGGCTTCAGGATGTTCAAAATCTTTTTTGACAACGTAGTAATACCTTACTTTCAAACCTATAAGAGGTCTAGCAATTTCATCGTCCTTTGATAAAAGTTTAAAGGCCTGCCAATCGGCTTCTGGATAATTATCAAGAGTGGTTTGCAGGGGCCATATAGGATCCCACATTTTTCCGAATTGAATCCCAATTTTATTTGAGTTTGATAGTTCAACAGTATCATTTGGTGTCTTAGCTGCAAAATCAGGATTAATCAGACCCTCCATGTAGAGTTGATTTAAGTATGCTAAAGCTTCTTTAATTTCAGGTAGAGTACTGCCATATACAAGAGCACCATTATCGTCTTCTAGCCAGGCCGTCGGGTAGGCATGAAATCCATTAAATATGCCTAGAGCCTCGCCCACACCTTCATCCAGAAAGTTCTTAGTCAGCATCAAGCCATAAGTATCATCGATACCATTACCATCAGGGTCATTTTCTTTAAAAGCTATCATTAATTGGTGGAGATCATCAAGATTTTCAGGTAATGGAAGATTCATTGCTTCCAGCCAATCCATTCGGATATATAAGAAAGATGCGCTGTCGATTGATGCATCTGTATTCGGAATTGCAATAAGTTTTTCGTTAAAAGTTGCTGAATCAAAGGCTGCACTTCCATCTCCGTGCTGAATGTCATAAGTAAGTGGAGTGGCATAATCATCATAAACGGATTGCAGATTATTATTGATAAGATTTGATTGTGCCAATATTCCCAACTGTTCTTTTGAGACGATCATAATATCGGGTATGTCGCCGGAAGTTATAGCAAGATCTACTCGATTGAAGTTATCATCATTTCCCATGGCAATCCATTTATATTCTAGTTTGATACCAAGTTCTTCTTCGTATCCTTTGTTCCATACCGACTCATAAAGGCTTTCTTCAGAAAATGCATCTTCGATGGTTTTATTCACAATAAACATGGTTTCCACAGTAATAGGTTCATCGTATTTTTGTGTATAATCATCTTGTAGAAGGTTGGAGTCGCCTGTTTCACTGCTTGAATCTTTGGTAGAAGTACACCCTATGACAAAAATAGTAAAAAAAATCAATACTATAGCAATATTTAATGGTTTATTTTTGTTATACAATATCAGAACCTCCTAACAAATGTTGCATGTGTTAATATTTCAAATGTACTACTTAGACACCTATGTAAATACTTTTAGGATCCTGTCACTAAAATTACTTCGTGTTATTCTATTATAACATAACGATTTTGGAAATGACTATTTTGTCTGTATACGAAAAATAAGGGTCTATTTCAAAATAATCTTTCTCCCTGTTATGAACTCAATATTCCTAATACCACCAAGCTCCTCCCCTTTGAAACTCTTCTGTAAGGCCATTTCAGACTCGTTAATGATATAGGAGCCTTTTTTGCTTTTCCTAATGTGCAGATCTAAGCAATTGTCCACCATCGTATTCGCAAATCGTTTCAAGTCGAATTCCCACACCTGACCGTTATGAAAATGATCCAAGATTAATCTCCCTCTTGATAGCGCATTGGCCACATCTCCTTCATAATCTACTCTTAACCACAGGTGGTCAAACAGCTTGAGGTCCTCCTCATCCATTGTCACTTGTCCTTTCACACCCTCAAACACTACAGCAGATTTCACCTGCCTCTCTCTTACACTTAAACAATAGGAGTCAAAGCCATCATTTCGTTCAGTGTTGCTTATTCGACAATCTTCTGTCTGGGTGATCAAGTTGTCATTTATGGGCGGATATATTTGAAGGGTCAGGTCTTTTTCTCCTTTTGTTTCTAATATTATCTGATTATCCTTGATCATAAAGTCTCCATCTGAAATAAATATACGGTCTTTTCCTCTGAAGTTCCCCTTGTATAGGTTCAAGGCTTCATGCCAAGGTAAGGTATACACACAGATTTCCTGTCCCTGATGACTCTGTAGCTTAAAAGATGAAATGACATCTGCCCTCTTTATGATAAGGTCTAAATCCCTAAACTTATATTCAGGTTTGATACCCTTAATAGCTGCAAAAAAGTACGTTCTGGTATTATTGATGTCTAAGAAAGTAATAGGCTGACAGGTGCTATAAATAAGCTCATGACCACCCATATCCATTTTATAAGGCATAATACCACTTACTCCGGAAGCCAATTGGAAAACTCCTTTTTCAGGAATTTTTATAAGATCATCATTCATTTTGATCTGAATGGACAAATCATTATGGTCTTTCATGTTAAGGTGGTCTTGATAATTAGACAGAAAGATAAATCCGCTTTGTCCATTGGTTCTGGTGGCATACCTTAAGCTATGTCTGTCATAGGAGTCTTTGGCGCTGTCTAAAGGAATATATGGTCTCATAGGAATCAATAATTCTTGATAGGTCACCATAAAATAGTGAAGTAATCGCAGGGCATCACCAGAAGACCGCACCTGACCGAAGGCTCCAATAGGGGCTTGAAAGTCATAATCAATCTTCGGTGTTGTATTTTCATTAAGAAAGTTCTTCTCTCCTACTCTGTTTAATCCCCCATGAAACATATAATAACCCAAGAAGTTACTACCACCAGCTAAAGCTGTCAAGGCTATGGACTGAACACTTTCTGTCTCTACCTGAAAACGGGATTGGTACCAGCACTGCATACCTCCCATTAATTCGCAATATGTTACAGGATAAGGTGTATTCCTTGTGCGATCCTTAAAAACATAATTGTCCGAAGGAGGCTGCATATCTCCCTCTTTATGAATATACCAGGGTCTATATGCATACCCACCCAGCATTGGCAAGAATCTGCCTCCTTCTGGCAACCCACTTTCCCAACCTGTCATTGTGTAAAAAGGTGTTTTCAAACCTACTTCTTCTGCCATCTTTTGCAATATAGATATATGACTTAGATCACTTGAGCCGATTCCAGTGTATTCTGTACCATGTCCTAGAGTCATTTCCCAAGGAGAAGATGCATGAAGATATTCATTTTCAAGTTGAATGGCTATGATGCAACCTCCCAACTCAAAGATTTGCTCTCTGGCCTGTATGGCGATTTCACTATAGAGTTTTTCAACATAGGCCAGATAATCCCTATCATTGGACCGCACTTCAAAAGACCTGCCATATAGCCAGTCTGGTAAACCACCATTTCGAACTTCTCCATGACAATAAGGGCCGATTCTCAAAATGACAAATATCTTATGTCTCTTGCATAAGCTCAGAAAATAATTAAGATCATTGCTGCCGGTCCAGTCAAATCTACCCTCTATCTCCTCATGATAAATCCAAAAAACATATGTAGAGATAACATTGATGCCATTTATTTTCATTCTGATGATGGCATCTTCCCATTCTTCCTTTGGGTAGCGCCCGTAATGAAATTCACCGGCAATAACCATGAAGGGCACATTGTTCTTACTAATTCCCAAGCTTGTTACATCAATTTGGTCTCCCCAGGGATTCTTATAGTCGCTCCCATCAAAAATACTTATGGCTTCCAAAGCCTGACTTGACCTTATATCCATTTTATAAATGCTCATCATATTCTCCTACTACTTGTATTCTCCATTCTTTATCCCTTCAGGACCTTTATAAAGGATAAACTGTCTTCCCAGAAACCATTGTCCCCCCACTTGAAAGTGGTTGTTCTGGTTATGGTAAAGGGAAGTATTGCCAACAAGCCAGGATCCTCCCCTTGTTGTAAGCTCAACCGCGAATGCATTGTTCGGAGAAAGAAGTTCTCCCCACCGGTTAAACACGTCTATATGCCTGACCTTAAGCTTCAATTTTGCTGGTGCAATAATAGTCGATAAAATTGTACTTCCTTGAGTTCTAGAGTATGCAGTCAAATGATGACTATCCTCTACTGCATTATATAGCCTGGATACTTTTGCTTTTTCATATTTAAGGAGTGAGGGCTCACCTAATATAAGTTCGACAGCCTCATCTCCCTCACCAATCAAAGCACCGGAATTACCAACCTGGACCGGACCCATTAAGGCATTGAAATGCCGCCTCACATCATATGCTCCTTTGGTCTGAATCTTATCCATAACCAGAAGTATCCCCTGACCTAAATACAGTAGACCTCTGGAATGTAACACACCTGGTTCAAGACCTAAATAACCATCATGGCAACTTTCAGCATAGTCAAAAAACGAAGCTGTTTTTCGATGATTGTATAAGGGTTGAGCAACCTTCCCATATGACCAGGTATCCACATAATCGCTGTAACTTACTCCTTCAATCGTCAGGGTGTTGTGGGCTCCAGGCTCTTTTAAACGACGTCTTAAAGGAGAATCATCCTTATAGGTATACCTGCCACTATCCCCAAAGACTGTATTGCCATTATACCAATAGTCAAAATGAAGCAGATCCACATGTCCGTGACCACCTCCTATTTGCCCGCTGATATACATAATGTGAGTATGGTCATTGTCTTCCTTACTGCCTAAGACATGATAGCCTGATGATCTTAAGTGGGTTGATAATTCAGCCACTTCAGTCCTATTTACTTGTGAATTAAAGCTAGGATTCATAAAATACCAGTACCAGTCTTGACCAATTTCATGAATATTCAACTGGCAAGGTTGACCAGAAAGCCATTTTGCTACTTCAAGTTCCTCTTTAATATAAAGACAGTCACTATCTCCCTTCATTGCTTGATAGCCATCAGGTTTCATCAACGAAAGACCAGCAACAGTCATTCGACCCAGATATTCTTGCAGCTCACTATTTAAGGTCTCTCCTTTGGTCATTTGTAAGGCTAGTCCTTTCATAAGACATAAGGTCATTTCATGATGATAGGTTGTAGACTGCTCCCAATGAAAGCCATCTTCATGAATCTGAACTCTCAGACAGGCAAGTAAATGTTCCATGGCTCCTTTTTTCCAAGATGGTGCTTCCGGCAAATATGTTGCTCCAAGACCAAGGGCCAGTAAGCCAATATTCTCGATAATAGACCAATTGCTATGTATAAGCCCTTTTTCATTATGTTTCATTAGATAATGACCATGAACCTTAAGGGAATCAAGGATTTGAACAAGGATCTCATCTCTCATCTCTTCGATAAAAAAAGGTAAGGCTTCCAACCAGTGTTCAACTCTTATACCTGCATCGATTGTACGCCAACTATAGACTTGAGTTTCTTTACTTAATGGATTTTTGCCTATCCAATCACTGATGATTGTTTCAAAAGCATTAAGGTATATCGGGTTCTTCGTGATATAATATGCCTTAGCCAGAATGACGAAAAATCGGTGCCTGTTAAGCATATAGGTCCACTCAAGATCTCCCTTTGCAGAATGAGACCAGTCAATCTCCTCCCCAAAGTCAACGAAGTCTCTACAAGGTTCCATGTCCCACTTATGGGTAAAAGAAAAGCGATAGGCAGCAACTTGATTAGCCTCTTCAATCATTTCTTTCATTTCTCCACTAAACCACTTGAGAAGCTTTTTTTTATCACCTTCCCTTGACGGATAAAGGTAGCTGTTTGTCAAAACCTCTTCTTTAATTTTTTCAATATTGTACAAAAATTTTCAACCTCACAAATCTGTTAAATTCAAGGTGTCCTTATCACCTCGCAGTCTTATTCAGGCAGACGAAGTCCTAAGGTCATTCTTTTTTCTTAGTTAAAATAACACTGACAGGAAAGTGGTCAGATATACTCTGTGTTGCCTCGTTAATATGTACATCACTCTCTGTCAAATAGGATTTCAGACTGTCTGAAAGAAAGATAAAATCAATGCGTTCCCCTCTTTCGCCAATGTTATCCGTTGGATATGTGTAAAGTTTAAGGTCCTCTTGATTAACATTTCTATAACCGTCAACATACCCTCTCTCAATCAGCTGGTTGGTGACGCTGTAGTCCAGGTGACCATCAACCAAGTTCTTTTCATTGTAGAAATCCATTATATTCTTGGAAACCAGATAGTCCTGGTCCTCAATAGAATGAGTATTAAAATCTCCCAGGATAACAATATCCTGATTATTTGAAATCTCCCACCTTTCCAAATAATCCAAGATTTGAACTACTTCATCCATTCTCTTTTTGGCACTCTTTGGAGACAAGTGAACCACAAGGAAATGAATACCTTCAATCTTCACATGGAGAGCTCCATGGTGCAAACCGATTCTCATTTTCTTAATCAGTTCAATGGGATACTTAGAAGTAATGCCTACAGGGTATCCCGATTCCTTTAACTGAATAACATACTGGTGGCCATAGCTTTCCGCCATTACCTCTAAATCATGGCCCCTGAAATCATTCAGTTCTTCTAAGGCCAGTACATCCGGCGTTTCATTTTTTATGTAGTCAACAAAAGCCTCATACCTTTCTGGCTCATTGAGACCAAGGAGAACATTGTAGGTCATAATCTTAAATTCAGATTCCTGGTTTATGTGGTCAGAGTATCGGTCATCTGAATACTCGATCATATTTAATCGATAAAGTCCGATTACACCAAAACCAATAACCAAGAGTAAAGCCACTATTAAATTTGCAAGTCTGTTCTTTCTTCCCATAACTCCTCCCTGAAACCTTTTACATTAAAATATTTATAGACCTATTCTTATGACCGATAGGTTCAATGCTTACATAGCAGGGGCCATGATCCAAGGACTCAATCCTGTACTCTCCGTCAAAGTCTATACTGGCGGGTACTTTAGGTAAGTATATTTGAGTCGGCTGATTCAATATTTCTTTCTCAGTCCAAGACATCTTGAATTCCTTAAGCTCAAAGCTGTAACCATAATGGTTAATACACCCTGCCACAGCTTGGGGATAAGGTCGTGCCAGTATATGAGCCACGGGGAAATGCTCAATATTGTCCTCCCAACAGTAATAAGTATGGCTCCACTGTTCTTTATCAAAATAATTCAGGATATACCGGATGTGGTCGAGGCCCTCCTCATACCTACCATGAGCCCCCCACTCTCCAAAAATCACAGGTATCTTCAAGCGGTCTTGAACTCTTTTGTGTGCATCCAAAATAGTTTTTATTCGATTATTACTTGCATAAATAACAGCCGGTGTATCGACGACCAAATCATAACCATGAGGCGAAAAAACCTGTAGTGGCTCAGGAACTCCATTCACTTGAACCCTCTGGACAGATGACTCAATGCCCATATTTGAGAAATAGCAGTTCTCAGTCAAAATGAGTCCATCAGAAGTTTTCTTCCGAAGGGCACGAGTCATACGATTGTAAAAGTCAGCCAAATGTCCAGTATCAAAGGCTTCAACCAAAGGTTTGCCTTGCTCAGCCATGGCCTTAAAAAGTTCTGAGTCATCAATATCTTGAAGAAGTTGAAACTTCATCGCCTCATCTTGAAAGGCCCGCATCATTTCTTCCGGTGATTTATTCTGTCCAGTTAAAGCAGCATACGTCATAAGTAGACTACCCATTATTTCCAATGAGTTCTGGCCCGGAAAGGGTTCATTAATAAAGTCATAACCTATAAGAGCGTCATGGTGACCGATTGCCTCGATGACATGAAGCCAAAGGGCTTCATAATGATCCAGTAAGCCTATTCCTTTACTTGTTAACCTATTGTCCCAAAAATTCTTATATGCCTTATTAACCGCACCGCTAAATAAGTAAGCGTCACTCCACAGGTCCCCTTTAATGTGATCAGCTCCATCTGTTATAGTGGCCCATTCCGGTGCTCCTCCATCAAAAATTCTACTGTATAGGTCCTGGTGCATATCAAGAAAAACAGCAATTCCATTCGCCTTACACTGGTCCAAAACATCTTCAACCCATCCTAAGTAATCATCGTTGTAGTGGCCCATTTCATGTTCAATGGCATCCCAGATGATACCCATTCGAATCAAGTTTATCCCTTTGTCTTTCAAGGCTTTAAATTGTTCAGGATCAAATAAGCGGGTATAACGTCGACCACCTGGCTCAGAGTCATCCATTTCACCCTTATATACCAGATTAATGCCGTTAAAGATTCGGACTCTACCCTCATCATCAATCATATGTCTTCCTTGTACTTTAATATTCATCTTCTTTCCTCGCTTTAATCAAAATTGTAGACTTCCTCTGCTTTTAGTATTTCCTCATTCACTTGACTTGTTTCTTCCATCTCTAGTCGCCTGGCTATAATTTTATCTTCGGCTTTTTTGTTATAGGGTAATAAAAGAATGACAATAATCGCCAATACAAGAGAAATCATAGGAATGATACTAGATGCCACTCTAAGACCATGTATAGCTCTTTCCGTCTGAACAGTCAGGCTTCCATCATACCCATAATAAGACAGAACTGCCCCAAAAATAAAAGCTCTAATACCATTGGATGGTTTTAAGACTAAAGAACTTAAAGCGCTGATGTATCCTATTTTTCTAGTGCCGGTTTTCTGCCAGTCTTCGTCGATTACCAAACTGACTGTAGGACCGGTAATGGTCATCTGTGATCCATGAGTGATAACAATCAAACCAAAGCAAATAAATGCCATGATTAAACTGTTGGCAAAATATAAGCCAATAAAACCGAATACAGCAGGCACTACCATAAGTGCATATGCCTTCTTAATACCAAACTTTCTTTGAATGGATGGTATAACAGGTATTATTAAGAACAAGATCAAACCATTTGATAAGTCAATAATCACCGATTGGGTTGAACTTGCCTTCAAAATATTATCCATATAATAGAGAAACATAGTGAAATAATAGGCAACAGACATGTTGAATAGATAAGCCAATATATTGACAAGCCAAAAGCCTTTGGACTTTATGATGTCCTTGGTATATTGGGCAATATCATGAGCCAGCTGGGCATCTACATTAACAAAATCAGTTTTATAATATGCTGGGTCATCCTCAAGTTTCTTAAGTCCAAACCAAAAAAGAAAACCATTTAAAGTCATAATCACGACCATGACAGGTGTGATATAAGTCACTGGTTTATCCCCAACAAAAAGAATTAGCGGAATCATTGTAATGATTGCTGACAAGATATAGGTAGTGTAAGTCAAAAGAACGGAATATTCCATCCTCTCCTCCGTATCTCGTAATCTTAAAAATGTATAGGAAGCAATTGCCGTTCCATATGCCGTCATCCCTGCTTCATAAACAATGAACATAAAGAGCAGATACATATACACCAACCATGTCGACCATGTGTTGCCTACCAGGAGCAAGGCAAGCATGGTCAAGGCGATGGCCGGCACAGAGAGTTTAGCTATGTAGAGATATTTACCCTTTCCCGGCCGATATGGCATACGATCCAGAAAAATCCCTATAAGTGGATCATTTACTGCATTCCAAATACTTAGGATAAGAAATATGGTCCCAACATCCATTGGATCCAAACGTACAACATCTGTAAAATACTTAAACATAACAATTAAAACAACCAAGTTGGCCACATTCAGGGGCAGCTTAGGTAATACAAGAAAAAAACGTTCAGCCAATGTCATTCTTTTAGAAGTAAATACCTTATCATATTGGCGTTTAAAAAAACTTTTAAGAGGTCTCATCACCAATCTCCTTTCGTAAAACCATCTTCATTATAAACCTTTGTCTAAGACAAAGGTCAAGCCCTAGTAACATTTCAAAGCAATATTTCTACATTGACATATCAATAGGGGGTCTTATATGATGGAATTACTGATTGAGTTATGAAAGGATTGTTATGCAGAATCTATTTATGATAGGCGAACTGGCCTCTATCTTTAACGAGACAACAGAAACCTTTAGATATTATGATCGAATAGGCTTACTAAAGCCTTACTTAACGAAAGAAAATGGCTACCGCTATTACAGTCTGGATCAATTTGAAATAATCAGCACTATTCTATATTTACGGTCAATCGGTACACCCATTGACCGCATAAAAACCCTTCTTCATTCACAAAGTAAAAGTCAGGTTTCCAGAGAACTTCAAAACCAAAGACAAAAACTTAGAGAGCAGATTAATCATCTCAGCCAGCTGGAAGAACAGGCAAACCATATGATTCACCGTTTTGATGATTTCACTTCCGGTAAGATTCGTATCTAGCAAGAGCCAAAACTATACATGCTGAAACAGTCATTTCCGGACCATGCCCTGGCCATCAACCCACAAGAGATGATTTCTTTTAGCAAGGATATGGATAAAGAATGGCTAAAATACAGCAACATCATTTCTGTCATTAGTTCAGATGATTTCTTCGGAGGTAAATTCCATGACTACACGTCATATGGACTCATCTCAGAAAGCCCTTACTCAACAAGCAATGCCTTCTATTCCGTCATACCTGAGAACCGGTATCTGATCGCTGACATACGGGTTAAAACCTATGAACATGTTGAAATTGACAGGTTGTATCCGAAACTCTTACAGGTCATTGAAGAAAATAACCTAACTGTTACAGGTGATATCATGGAGAGAAATATCTTAGACCTTTATAATGATCATGGAAAAGGTGATATACATTATATCAAAATCTATGTTCCATTATGACCATCAAGAATCCACTTCCATCAAAAGAAATAGAGTATCAAATGCATAGCCAAAAAGAGGCCGAAATTTATGTTCAGAGTATGGGAAGATTCGGCATAAGATGATTGTATGGCGTATGGATACAACCGTTTGGAGGTTTTGGTTGCTGAGTTACTCTATTATTGTGCTAATTTTATGGTAGTGTAAAATCGTAAAGAATTACCAGTCACATACCACAGTGAATAAAAATGTATAAAAATAAGATAACTGAGTAAACCAGTTATCTTATTTCAAGTCAATAGCAATTCATTCCGTCATCAATAATTTCAGAACTCCTTAAACCCACTTTTATCTAATCTCATTGCAATGAGATTACGGTATGGGTCCTTAGCTTCATCATCAAAAACTTCTCCAGAAACTTCAAACCCTAATTTTTTATATAAAGCAATTCCTCTTTCATTAAATGGGTATACTTCTAGTTCAATGCTATCCAATTCTAACTCCATGAATGCGAATTTGAGTACTTCCACCGTGGCCTTAAACCCGATTCCTTTTGAGAAATTCTCCTTTTTAAAGATACAAATCCTGTAATTGCACGTCTTATTCTCTATGTTGTTGATTACCACTTCACCAATAATTCGATTATCTTGAAGTATTAAAAAGTCGAAACGACTGGTATCATTCACTATCCGCCTTACATAATCTGAGATTTGTTTTGCACTAAAACTATTTATTGATCCTGTATAATACATTGCCTCATCATCTGATTCTTCAACCAATACTCGATAATATTGATCTATATCATTAATGGTTATTATCCTCATATGGTAAGAGTCAAATTTCATTGTATATCCTTTCATAGTTTTCCTTTCCAATTAATAAACTCATTATGACAATCAAAAATTTGAAGTGATTCTTAAGAATGTATGAATCACTCAAAAACCTTATTCCCTAATTCCATCATCTGTTTCATCTTTCTCTCAAAAGTCTCAGTCTTGATCAAAGCCAATCCTTCATTTTCATCAGCCAAGACAACCATACTGTCACCTGACTTAAGAAGAAACATATCACAGGCCATTTTAGGCAACTTAATGCGCATACTCTCATCAACTATAACTTTTCCGAAGATATGTTTACCCTTTGGCCCTGGTGGCAAGGCTAAACCACTTAAGTCATGTTTAAAGTGATAAAGATCATCTATTGTCGTTCCATAAAAGTTCGCCGGCTTAAAACACTTTTCTATATCAGGTACTGTTGGCACCTCAATCCCCTTTAAAATTTCTTCATGACTGATATTATGGTTCCACGACAGGTCATAAAAACGGTCTCCATATCTAAGGTCATAGTCTCTAGTATAATGGAAAACAGTCGTCATAGATTTGGGTAAGAAGAATATAGCCACTTCCTTGTCTGGGTGCTTTTCATTATATGATTTGGCGTAATTAGCAATACCCTCCATAGCATCAGGCATAAATAACTGTCCCCAATAGCAGTGACGCAGGTAATAGGCTTCCCAGCATTCTTCCTGATCAGATTGTAGATACTCATGTAAAACCTTATAGGTATCCAAGTAGGCAAAAGATTCCTCCCACCCTTCACCATCTGTCGAAAAAACAGGTGGATCTTCAAGTAACAAGCCTGATATCATATCTGGTTCTTGTGAAGCCATATAGGCTGCTGTAATCGCTCCATTGGAATGACCACAAACAATCGTTTTCTCACCAATCACCTCGTTTATAAACCAGATAAGATCATCACCGTTAACATCAAGATAGTATAGTTCCTCGTCATGGGAAGATCCTCCATGACCATAGACATCAACTGCATATACGTGCCATTTCTTAGTAAGTTCAGGTAAAACTTCCCCATAGTTCTCCCATGAAACCATTTGGCCATGAATTAATAAGAGAGCAGGTTTTCCACTATCAGACTCGCCATAGTTAATTGTCCTTCCGTTGGACAGCACCACTTGCTTCTCCTCCATACCAGCCTTCTTAATGTCTTTATCATCTTTTTTCCACCAGTGGGTATTCCTATATGCAAAAATACTTAACACAGATATAATTACGACCAATAGGCCTCCAACTATGATTAACGGTTTTAATTTTCCCATATTTCGCCTCCATTCATTTATATATAAATTATATAACATTTTTGAAGGATAACCACCATATAGGAATAACAAGTTATTCGTGTTCATGTTATGTTTAGTTGCATGATGATTTGTTAGCGATTGTATTATAATACATGAAAGTGTCTGACTATATCATTTTTAATTGAATACAAAGCAAAATGAACATTGTTTACAAAATAAAGATATATGGTCTATAATTATAGTAGATGCTATAAATCTTAATAGTGGGATCACAAAAGAAGGTGTGCTATGAACATAACTAAAGATATGTTTCAGCTGTTTGAACAGAAAAAAAGCCTTGAAAATCAGCTAGATGAAACTCATCAGTCAATAGCAGAAAAAAAGAAGGTAAGAACCGCACTTGAACATAAGATTGCAGAATCAATATCTCCATATGTAAGCTCTTTACCTTCGACTATTGATGTGATTACAAATGCAATAAACTCAAAAATTTTTGATACTTTACTTGAAATGAATATTGAAATAGACACTTTCTCACTTGTCTATACCAACGGCACTACAGAGGATTTCCTTCAGGATCAAATCAATCTATTTGAAGATATTTTGCGCAACTCACTGTACCATATCTCAATGGGTTGGAAATGCCCATTATCCATGATTAATCGTTATTTGAGTGCGAAAATTGAATTCTTCAGATGTTGTTTAAAAGTTGTACAAGAAGAAAATGAAGCCAGGAGAATTGATGCCGATCTGCATCGTGTAATTAAAGAAATGATAGCCAATTCACTTATCGTTGGAGAAAACTCTTTAATTACTTTACGGTTCGAGGCAGACAATACTATAGAACAATATTTATTTGGGGATGTCTTCCTTGCCAATAAACATAGCACAGCATTGTATGTTCAGACACACCGATCGACAGAAATAGTTGGCAAGAAATATGCACTTTTAAACCTACAAAGTCCTCTTGGTAAATCTATTTACCATTTACCTGTTGGATCCAGGGTAAAATATATCGGTCCTGAAGATGATGAAACAACCGTCATTATTGAGATGATTCAATACGATTCCTTACCAAAAATTTAATATAACGGTATCTGAAAAGAAAAGCACTTAAATCCTAAGTGCTTTTCTTTAAATTGATTTCTAAAAATTGAATCGCATGACAACTTCATTCATATTTTCAGCAAGTTTAGCCAAATTTACACTAGCCTCAGATATCTCTTCCACCGCAGCAGCCTGTTCCTCCATAGACGCCGATGATTCCTCTGATGACGCTGCATTTTCTTCAGAAATTGCCGAAAGATTTTCAATAATACTAAGAATCTCGTCCTTCTTTATTTCCATATCTTTCGATGATCCTTCTACCTCTTTGAGATATGAGTTCAACTCCTCAACAGCTTCAGAAATTCCATCAAACTTCATATTCGTTGCATCAACGCTCTTTGACTGATTCTCTATATAACCTTTAGTCTCTTCTATTCTAATCACTGCTTCGTGAGATTTTCCGGTCAGTTCTTTGATAACCTTCTCAATTTCACTCGTAAATCGAGTAGACTCTTCCGCCAGTTTTCTTACTTCCTCAGCTACAACAGCAAATCCCTTGCCTGCATCTCCGGCTCTTGCAGCTTCAATGGCTGCATTTAGTGCCAATAAATTTGTTTGGCTGGCAATATCCTTAATCATTTCACTTGCTATATTAATGGCATCAGCACTTTGATTTGTCTCTTGAATAATTTCATAAACTCGGTCAGATGCTAATCTATTTTTCTGTGTTTCTTCAACAAGCTTCTCAATCAGAAAACTTCCTTCATCTTTTAACGAATCAACCCTATTTAATGCCTTGCTCAATTGTTTAACATAATTCTGATCATCTTCAATAAGTTTTCCTAATTCATTCATCCTGACAGCACCAACTTCTGTATCCTTTGCCTGTTCAGAAGCACTGTCAGCAATTTCTTCAATTGTTTTTGCGACTTCATTCGCTGAATCAGAAACGATTGCACTGGTTGACATCATCTCTTGTGATGATGCAGCGACCTGGTCAGATGAATTACTGATTTCACTCAGAATAGATCTTAAGTTCAAAATTATGTCATGTAGCGCATGACCTAGCGTACCAATTTCATCTCGTCTACTCACAAGATCTTGATTTACATTCTCACTAATATCATATGAAGCAACTTTCTTCATATGACCCACAAGCTTAGCGATAGGTCTAGTAATACTGAATGTAATAGATGCTGCAATAACCAAACTTATGATTAAGCCAAAAATAATTGCGAGGATATTTTGCATACTCGATTTACTTTTCACATCCTCAATATAAGATTCAACGCCTAATTTGATCTCTATAGCCAGTTTTGACGCTTCTACAGCTGATAATCGCATGTTTTCTTTTGCTGTTTCTTGACTTTGAACAACTTCATAATAATCATTTAAAGCATTTTCATATGTCCCCAAAGAAACTTTTACTTCAGCAAGATTCTCTTGGACATCCTTTGATTTAATCAAAGTTATCGCATCATCATAAACGCTCTCAATATCAACAAATTTTACTAGAATCTCCTCATAATATGCTTCTTCACCTGTCGCAACATACTTATTCGCTAGGATTCTGATCTCTTTAAACCCTTTCTCCATACTCTCAAGCAATAAATACTTGTCATAGGTGTCCATAAGAATATTGACATCATTTTGCTCTTTAACATATGACTCTTCAATTTCCAAGGTCTCTTCCAGCAAGTTGTTGACTTCTAATGCCGCCTTTGCTCGTATGTCACCCAGCTCCATTTCCTTTTCAGTTAAGAGAATATAATGATTAAATGCATCATCAAAATTTACAAGAGCATTATTCATCTCGGATGCTAACATTCTATTTGTATCAGATTTCATTAAACCCTTAACTTCCTCTATGGCCACCATTGCCGTCTTAACATAATTTGTCACTTTATCTGAAGTCTCTTTTGCATTATCCTGCTCATAACGCACTTGTTCAATTCTGGCCAGTGCCATTGAAACTTCAGCTTCATCACTTAATTTTAATATATCGATTTGATAGCTTAAATTGTTTAGGTTCGTTCCAGATACTACTGTCATTCCAACGATAACAGAAATCAGTATCATAAATCCCGAAACCAATCTAACTCCGATATTTGCATTCTTCAATACATTGTAACTTCTTTTGGTCATAAAAACTCCTTGTTTTCTTTCATAGTAATTTTAAAAATGTACGAAATTAAAATATTCTAAATAATCGATTTTGGACACAAAAAAACTTCCTAGGTAACTGGCTGCCATTTTAAAGGCCCTATAGCTTTGCGTCACTATCTTTCGACAGTTTTGCCCTTCATCAAGTGAAGTATACCTGTTTCTTAAACTCTTCAATTTAAATTGATTATCAATCTCATCTGCTCAATTATATAGAGTTCGTCTGTGTCAGTCAATATGTAAAGAAATTTTCATTATTTTAGTCTAGTACAAAATCATTATGACAAAACATTTCCATGAACATTGTTCACTTAATTATGCAACTGTAATAACTTTTTAGTAATAACAACTATTATATTTCCAATATGAAGAATATCTTTTGGAATGGTTTGTCTCTCAAAGCAGTTGATGATGACATTGATCTAGCCCCAAACTATATTTCGTGAATATAATACGATTAAATATGTAACAGGTCTGACTTAGAAATTGGATTGAAGGATAACCAAATCTTTAATAAACAAGAAGTTCTAGTCTTCTCGATATCAATCAATCTTAAATAATTAATCAAAACGAAAAGTTTTAAATCATAACATACGACACTTTTGCCTCATTTACTCTTTCAGTTTGCCCCATTTTTTTATCAACTTATAAGAAATTGTAACAATTTCTGTCACCTCTTTACATTTCCAGCATTTACATTTATACTTAAAGAAGCCCGTGTTTTAGGGCTTTTAAGACAGAATAAGAACTTGTAAGAATAGAAAGAAAAGAGACCCAAAATTATGTTTCGTATATGGGGAAGATTCGGAATACGATGAATGTAAGGCGCTTGGATACAGCTGTTGGAAGGTTTTGGTTGTTGAGGTGCGCCATTGTTGCGCCAATTTTCGATTGAATAAAATCGTAGTGAAATACGAGTTAAATATAACAGTGAATAATGAATGCATAAAAAAAGATAACTGATAATTTCAGTTATCTTTTCTACTATCAACCAACTTCCCACTATTCTCAACCAATCGTCTCAAATAAACACCAAAAGCCTCCAACTCCTCATCACTAAAGCCTTCAAAAAGGGTCTTTTCAGCCTTCTCTTTAACCAAATTCAACTCATCAACAATACCTGCACCTTTCTCTGTTACATAGCATTTTATATTCCTTCGGTCTTCTTCATCAACAACCCGTTTGACTAATCCTTCATCCTCAAGAACTTTAAGGGCTTTAGTTACTGCTGCCTTACCTACATTCTTCATATTAGAAAGTTCCAGTTGATTAATACCCGGTTTCATGGATATCATAAGGAAATAATCCATCTGCCCCTGCCTAATTCCGTATTGCTTAACCTGACTACTAATAAAACCATTGACTTGATTATTGATGGTACGGATATATATACCGAAATCACTTTTCATTTTATGCTCCTAACTTTGAGCTACGTTTCTCATAACTCTTCTTGAGTTTATCATAGACTCCATTCCCTGCTGAAAAGGGACAAACTTTGACACAAACGGAACAACCTAAAGTCTGATTAAAGAACTTGTAGCACTTCTCCCTATCAATACAGGTTCTCGTTTGTCCCAAACCTTCAACATGATCTTGATTAATCTTTTTATCTGGGTAGATAGCCTGGGCTGGACATGATCTTTCACATTTACCGCAGGACCCACAAAAGTTTTCTATCCACCTGTGGTCATGGGAATCAGTATATTCAAAAAGCTTGGATTCAACAAATATGGGTGCTATTCTCTGACGCTGTCCAAACTCCGGAGTAATAAGGAGTCCGTTTTTTCCCTGCCATCCCAAGCCAGCCTTGGCAGCAAGAGGAGTCGTGTTGACCAATCCACCTAAGGGGTGATTGGCATGACACTTAATATTATAGTTATTACGTAACCAATTGGCAATATCATTAACTGCAATACCTAGAGAAGCATAAACCCGTTGAACTTCTTTTCCCGCTTCAATTTCTGGAGCCTTATCAATCTCTGATTTTTCCATCTCCTGGATACAGACGATAGTATATGGAAAGAGCACTCCTTTACCCTTAAAAATCAGGTCAGACGGCATATAGGTAAATCCTATTTTCACCTGCCATTTATCCCAGGCATATGCTTTCAGTTTCTCCCAGATGTCCTGGTCTGGTCCAGTCTCTCCATCCTTTACAGGCACCCAATCCTGGCCAGCCATATCTGATAATAAGTTATCTACATCATGAAATCCGTGTTTGATGCCACCCATCATCTTAGGCATAATCCCTGCCATCATTTTTAGTAATTTTAGCCGATCACCTTTTTTGGTGAATCGAATTTTATTTTTCATACTTGGTTTATGTGTTCCTGGCTTGGAAAGGTAAGCCTCTGACGCAAAGTAGGCGAATCCTTCTTGGTCAGCGTTATCTTGTGCCAAATATACTTTGTCTGGCATTTCTTTGATTTTACTCAAGAAATCCCTTTCTGCTTTCATTGCTTCAATACCCATTATTTTCACTTCCTTATTAGTTTACTGGTATACTATTAATATAGCACCTTTTAGTTTACCGGTCAACTAATTTCCAGAGGTTAATAATCAAATTTTGGTAAACCGATGCAATGAATTTAAGGTGCATGGATACAGTTGTTTGGAGGTTTTAGTTATTTAGATCGTATCGTTGTGATCGAAAGTTATAGGCTGGACTGCGTTGACTTTTTGATACTATCCGAAATATTCCATCTGCATATTACTTTGCTTGATTTACGCTGCTTCCTTATCATTATGTTTCATTCTATACTCCACTGGGCTCATATATCCCAAAACAGAATGCATACGTTTTCGATTATAGAACAATTCAATATACTTGAATAAATCAGACCTCACTTGTTCTAGTGTATCATAATTCCTTCTATATATTCTTTCTTTTTTCAGGGTGGCAAAAAAACTTTCAACACAAGCATTATCGTAGGGACAACCAGGGCGACTCATACACCCTGTAATGTTGTTGTCCTCAAGCATTTTCCTGAAGCCTTTACTGGCATACTGGATGCCACGATCACTGTAGAACAGCAGATTTTCGCCCGTTCCGTGTTTGACTATAGAATTTGCTAAGGCCTTCTTAACTAGTTCTGTATTAATCTTCTTACTTGTTGCATATCCAATGATTTCACGATTATATAGGTCGATAACCATTGCAAGGTAGACCCATCCTAATGTGGTCTTTATATAGGTGATGTCTCCTACCCATACTTGATTCTCCCTATTTGCATTAAACTTCTGCTTCAGAATATTCTCATAATACATCCCATTTTTCTTGCCATTTCTTGTCGGTCTAAACTTCCGATTTGTCTCCGGATAGAAACCATTCTCCTTCATAACTCTTATCACACGATACTCACTCATAGGTATACGTTCTTTATCCAGCTGTTTCTTCACTGCCCTGTATCGTAGTTTTTATCGCTCTCCAAGAATATCTTCTCAATAATCTTAATATCACGTAGTTCATAAAAAACTTGCTACTCTTCTTTAACGTGTTTCTTTTCCATCTATAATAGTTCGGCGCTTTTACTCCTAAGACTTGGCACATCTTCTTCACATTGAACTCAGCGCTGTGAAGCTCGATTGCTTCATATTTCATTCTTGTGGTTGCATGAAGATGTGCAGGGATTTTTTTAGTATTTCTACATTCTCCCGTTCTGCCAAAACCTTTGCCTTCTGCCGTTCAATTTCCTTGTTCTTCTCTTTAAGCTGTTTCTCCAGCTCTCTAATCTTTATCTTGAGTTCACTATTACTTTTCGATGTCCCCCTTTTTGAGACCTTTGATTTCAGCAGGGTGTTCAACCATGACTATGTTCAGGTCTCTATCTATATTCCGGCTGAAAGAAATCAGTAATTTCTTACTGTTTTTTCAATGGGTTTAAAACTTCCGTCAGGTCCGTCCCATCTGAACTTACCAGCTGTATGTTTGCCGATCTGTACCGCTTCTTTGGGACACTGATGGATACACCGCATACAGAGGACGCAGCTGTCGCCGAAGTGGACCCGGTCATCAACTTTAATATTATGCATCGGGCAGACCCGTTCACACTTTCCGCAGAGGATGCAGTTCTCATCTGCATGGAATTTGGTTCGCAGACTATTCTCAAAACCGCCGTAAAGAGCTCCCATAGTTTTACCGATTAAGACCTTCATCGGACTGGATGATAATCCGCTGTCGGCTTGTTTTTTCTCTGACAGTTTAAACCTTATATCCTCAATGAAGGCGTCTACTTCTGGCATCTTGGTAAAGTCCAGTCCTTCAATCTTCTTGACGGTTTTGGATTCCTTGCCCATGAATGCCAGTCCGTCTGTTACCGGCATTTTTATTTCCAGTGTTCCACGTGGAACAAATCCTGCGTCTCTCAGCAGTCCTCCTGTAACCCTTAAGGCGTCGCCACTAAAAATGGCCCTGGTGCAGTATGTGAATGACACAATCGGCTCCTTGATCCGGATTTTCTTCAGCTTTTCTTCCAGAAAAGGTGGACAGCCTCCTGCGTATACCGGAAAGCCGAACACCATTGCATCGAAGGTTTCAAATAGAATTTTAGCCATGGCTTCCACCGGTGTCATCTGTACTTCCATCTCAGGTGACAGCTTTTCCATCATATATTTCCCTATGTAATGTGTGTTTCCTGTACCACTGAAATAAAGAATCAATAATCTCATGTCAATTTCCTTTCAATATGTTTTACCCAATAAGTTCACACAAAGACTCCAGTCCCATATGATTGTATTCACTAAGAACACAGGATACTTTTCTTGTCGAAACCCGAAGAGGAATCTTAATCAAATATCTGGCATAGAACATCTTGACCAGCTGTTCAATGAGCAGATAATCCTTTAGATTAATGCCGTGATCTTCCGTGTCGCTGCGAAGTATATCCTCACTTAGTCGCCTGTTCAATATAGCGTCAAAGATCTCTGCAACAAAATATGCTTTCTGTACCATATTGACCAAGTCCTTAAAACCCAGTCCTTTTAACATCCAGCTTTCCATTTCAGAGGAATCCACAGCTTTAAAATCAAAAAAAACATTAAGGAATATTTCTTTTTCAAAAAGTGCGGCGTTCATCGTTCCTTCTTCCAGCCAATTCACGATCAGATCGACGGAAAGCGTTGAAATATCAAGAAACGGTAAATGGTTCAAAGAATTGTTCAACCCGCTTACAATCTGTCCCAGGTAGTCCTGAATGCGTTGGTAAAATAGGGACTTTGTTTCGATGAGATAGCTCATATTGTTATTGGTGAAAGTAATCGGATCAATACGGTCTACGAATTCAACAAAATCCCTGATATTCTTTTTCAAAACCTTTTTGTACTCACCAATACTCACATATTCCGTCGAACACCTGACCTTTAATTCCTTTTCCAAAACGTCTGAAAACTTCATGGTGTGATGTTTGGCAACAGCATCTCTATTAATGGCATTCATTTGGTCGTTCTTCGGTTTGACAAGATCCAATATCAATTCTGTGATATTGAAGTTCTTTGTAAGATGATCGAACAGGTTATCCTTTTCTACCTCGCTTAAGGTGTCCATTATGAGAGAGGGCACCTCATTCCAAAAACCAAATTCCTGCTTCAAACGGTTATGGATGTGATTATCCCTTGATGAAGGGTACTTGTGACGAGGTGCATCATTAGATCTTTCTTCGACAGACATAACGCTTTCAATAAAGTATGCCCTTTCATCAGCATCCGCGGTCTTGCTGTTTATACTCTTTTGCATTCTTTCTCTAAAGACAGAGTCTTTTTCAACCGCCTCCCAGTCCATGACGGAATAGGATTCTGATACATTCATATCCTCACTTTCCTGTTTGATTAAATCTATAAGCTTTCGACTATTCACATTCTTTTGTAGGTCAGAATCAAAAAACCGGTATTTCAAAAGGGGAAAAGCAATAAGTGATTCACTGACACCGTGAACAAAATTATAGAAAAACGATCCCTGTTCCTGTCTGGAATTCGGAAAAAGTAAGTCTTTAATTATATTTTCCATATGACTTTCCATTCCCTTAATAACCACAGGCTCTGTACTGGAAGCATCAACTAATGCAAGCCTGCTGGTAAAGAGCTCGTCATAATCCAGATCAACCTGCTTTCTTAACAGATGGTTCAAGTATTGTGGCAATCTAACTTTCTTGGGAATCATATAGGTCCACTTCGTTAATGGCAGCAGCTGATCCTGGCTCATATCTTCAAAAACCCCATCCAGCCTTCGTAAAACCTCTGAAGCATCCAATACATTTTCCTCCACCTTCTTTCTGATTGTGGAAAGAATTTTGCTTGTTCTTATCGATCCATAAGCTTCAAATTCCAGCATTCTGCTTTTTCTGATCCGATCAAGATAATTCCTCATCTTGGGGACAGATGAATCGCTGAGTGAACCACAGAATCCATCCTGTAGAGGCACATACATGGAATCGATGTCCTGTAACAGAAGGTCATCCATATTCAGGTCATGAAAATTCATATCAAGGTATTCCATGATTCGTAGAACTTTTCTCAGCCCTATATTGGGTATCAGGCCTTCATTCTTGGCAATCTTCCCTATTGTATTTCTGGAAACCGGAGGAGGTGTCCCATCTTGAAGGCCTCCCTGTATATGCAGAACCAAAGCGGTTTCAATATCTCTCGCAGAGTCCTCTCCGCCATATTCTTTAAGGGTCTCCTGTAACGCCCTGCCTACCCTATCCATAATTAGGTCATACACTATATCTGATTTGGCTTTGCCGTTTATTGATTTCATAGGTGAAGCCCTCCATTTCTTCATTGGACTTAATTATATCATATCCAACAAAAAAAGAATTTATTGGCACGTATATTTGCCAATAAATTCTTTTTGGCAATAAAATGACAAATATTGTGCGAATTGCTAAAATGCATCTATGTTGATCGACAAATGAAACTGAATCCATAATTGAAACTACAATAACAAGGAAACACTACAATGAAAGGAAAAGAAATGCAAGAACATACTATCCATACAACTCTGAAAGATATTCAAGAGCAGAATATGAAGAACCTTACCGAAGCTGAAACTTCATTGCGCAATCATGTGAAGTCACAAATGGCCGGGTTCATTAACCAGCAGAATTTGTGCCTTATGACCGCCATGTCAGGCAGCCGTTTATCCCGTCTGTTGTCTGCAGACCGAAACTTCACGCTTGCCGATATTATTACCCTATTGCACGCTCTTGACAGCACTGTTGTCATCGAAGTCTACGACAGGAACAACGTATCAACTATCATTCTGGATACAGAAACCCATGACATCCTGGACAGTTCAATCCATGGAAGAAGGGAAGGTGCTCACGATGATGTCTAGAGCAAATCAACCTATATATCTGTCAGCCCAGGATGTATCCCTTGTCAAATCCAATGAGTTCGAAATGGTAATCGATGAACTTATAGACTGCTTGCCACCGGATGAAAACAGCTTAAAATCCTTCACTGACAAAGTACTGAACTATGAATTTCTCACGGTCCATTCTCATTTTACTGACACAGAAAAAGAGCTGCTGCATAAAAAGCTGGAAGTCATCAAAACCGAATTACTGACCCAATATGCTTCAAGAAACATCAATTAAAAGACAGAGCATGTGGATGTATGAATCCGTCCACATGCTCCCAAAACCAAAGGAGAACATATGAACGAACACAAATATAGTGACAGTCATCTAACACACCCTACCTTAGAAACCAAGCAGGTTGGACAAAAAAAATATGAAACCTATTTTTTCCCGACTGAAAACATGGAAACCCTTGAGTACTTCACAGGAACAGAACGTGCCATCATTCACAGAATCTCATGCCACATTCTGGCACATTACGGTGATCAAACCTCAACGGAAATCTTCGATAAAATCCCTTTCGCCTTTCCACTCTCAGAAGACTACCACCGAATCAAATCATCTTTGCCCTGTCTCAGTGACAGAACTGATTTCCAAAGAAAATTAAATCTTCTGACCCGTAGAATCACAGGCAACGAACTCATACAATATGAGAAAAAGACTAAGATGTATTCCGTCTATATGAAGAAACCGGTCACTGTTGTAAAAGAAGTATTCGACCCTGCCCAGTTCCAAAAATATCATCAGGATAAAAATCAGGAACTGACTCTGTTCCTATACGATAACCTTCTTCAGAAAATAGGGCCGACTTTCAAAACCCGTCTTGTCGACCGTGTGACTTACAGAAACAGTTCAAGTACGCAAAAACGCGGTTCTTTACTTACCAAATCAACTTTGACCCGCTGGTTTTCAAGCGTGGAAAAAATGGATAACCATAATGGAAAGTTGGAATCAGGAGATGGTGGCCGTGACTTAATCGGCACCAATATGGTTACCCTTGCCACCATATGCGCTGCTGTTGGTATCCATTTCAGGGGAGAGATTACTTCTGAGATCGGTTCATTCCATATTGACAGTAACGACCTTAACCAATTACCAAAAATGTCAATCGAGGAGACAGCCTATGAATAAAAAAAGCAGATATGAGTCAACGCTGCACACTGCACTAAAGGAAGATCCAAGAATCCTCTCCACTGCTTTAAGCTATAAAACTTCCATCTCCTCTATAGATGAACAATACTACTTCCCGTCCCAGCACGGCGAAAAAATCCAGCGTCGCATTGATCTTGTCGGACGCTGCGGATCCCGCTATATATATGCTGAAGTGCAGCTTGGTGCTTCAGATAATGAACACAGTGCCCAGGTAAAGATGAATACAGAGCTTTTCCCCAATCAGGTCCATGTGTGGATTGCCACACACTTTAATCAGGAACATATTAGACTCTGCGAAAAGCTGTCAACAGAAAACCATGTTGATCTGTTCTTAATCAAGCTGTCGTCAAAAGTCGTTGACTTCATAAAGAATGTTACAGAAAGCCCCATCCCCCTGAAGAAACTCAGATTATATGATCTCAATTTCACAGACGCCGATTTCATGGTCATCCATAAATTTCAGGGACAAGTACCGGTGATCCACCGACGCTCCAGAGAGCTCGATATCATCAAAATGCTTATAGAAAGACCAACTGAAGAAATACACCATTATGAGGCTCAGCAAAAAATGAGTTCTCCTTCCCGCAGGTTCTATATCAACGGTAAAACATATATCAGCTATTCAATAAGGCGACGACGTACCAGTGACCCTTTTGATTCTCTTTTTATATCCGTTAACGCACCAGCCAATCTAGTGGAAGATCTGAAATCACATCTCTCTTCAACAAGCATTGGATCCGAAAATCTTTCTTCACATTTCGGTATATTGGATACAATACAGGGCAACTCAAAAACACTGCTTTATAGTATGCCTGTCGCCGATCAACTTACACAGGGTGATATGCTCATGTATTCCTTTTTTATCAAGTCCTTAATACTGCGTGTCAGCGAATTCTGATTGAGCCCGTATCAGGCGCACACCAAAAAGGACCTTGGCACATCGTGCCAAGGTCCTTAGATTCCTCATGAAATCGCTGTAATGTCACACTTCACCGAAAAACAATCCCTCAATATCTTCAAACGCTATTTGATTCATAGACTCAATACCAAGACTTATACCATTCACTGCCTTTGCCGGACCAACTCCAATAACACGCATACCACCCTTAATACCTGCCTCTACTCCTGCTTGAGCGTCCTCAAAGACTACACAGCGATGTGCACTTAGGTTCATAGCATTTGCTGCCATAATAAAAACTTCAGGATCCGGTTTAGACTTACTGATTTTTGTTCCGTCGATAATGACATCAAACCACTCACTAAGTCCCAATTTTTCCAGGATTGTAACCGCATTCTTACTGGAAGACCCAATAGCCATAGGTATCTTCTTTAGCTTCAGCTCCGTCAGGAAGTCCATCACACCAGGCAGAAGGTCCTCTTTATTTAGGGAAGAGAGGCTTTCACGGTAAAGATCATTCTTTTTCTCTGCAAATTCTGTTTTCTCTTCTAGACTCATTTCTCTATTGCCCAGAATAATATCGAGGCTTTCCATTCTTCCTCCTCCACGAAGTTGATTATTGATGGATTCATCAAAGTCAAGGTGAAGTTCATCTGAAATCTTTTTCCATGCTGAATAATGGTAATCATCCGTGCTTACCATGACACCGTCAAGATCAAAAATCACACCGATATCTTTACTCATTTTTTTCCTTTCATCTTCTGTCCACTTTTTTTTACCGAAAAGCTTCAGGATATAACTCCTGATACTGATCAATATAGTGACTTCTTCCTGTCTTAAGTAAATACTGGCAATACCTTAAAAGCTTGTTCTTCGCATGAAATGGACCACCATCCCTAATAATTTCCCACATTGGATCAATTTTTGTTTCTTTCTTAGACATCATCTGGTCCTGCCATTCAAACAGATACGACTCTCCTTGACGAACAATTTCAGGATGAGCCTCAGACATATTGTAACGCTCTTGTGGGTCATCTTTCACATTGAAGAGCATATGTTTGGGGAAGAAGTGGTAGCCATCATGATAGATTCGAATATAAATCCAATCGTCAAAGCGTACACTTCTCTGGCAGGTATGGGACATCTGGCTAAGAATAAGAGCTTCATGCCCTTCTTCTTCAATTAGGTCAACTATCTTCTTCTCAAATTCGCCCATGAATTATGCTCCTATTTCAGGTTCTGTCTATCTCCTAACGGACCTCGGTTCACGACGCAAGGAGCTTACAGCCACTGCTCGTGGCCGGGACCCTCTGGGTGGCCTAATGCAGTAGGCGACTCGGTTAGCGATCGCAGTGTCGCTGAATCGTATGTAAGATGTAGTTTCATGTCCCAATTAGTAGAAGTTCAATTAATCTTTGACATTTTACTTAACGACCAAATGTTTAATTTATCATTAGTAAATACAAAAGATAGGTAATATCCATTCATCGAATATTCAATCATTTTCGTTCCATTATAGTCATTAACCATCCTATAATCATTACCAAATGCCTCGATAAATTCCTTCATACTATCATCGAATCCAAGATTATCAATAACATCAAATTCTGAAAAAACATCAATATAAATTGCTTCACCGTCTTCTATCTGTATTGTAATTTCTGAGTTATATCCGAAACTTATTAACATTCTTTCGTCATAACGAAGTTCTCTAAATCCTGAGTTAACGATGCCTAGATCACTTACAATATAATTCAAATCGCTTTCTTTCATCCCGATATAGAATAAATCCTGCGACGCGTCTGATGTTGGTGTTATGACATTTTTCTTATTTCTATTCTTATAAGCCGAAGGTAATTTATTATAACCTATATCGTTTTTCATTAAATCTATAGGAATAGTATCAACAATTTCTTGACTGTCATAATTGTAAATCACTTCGATAAATGCAGTGCTCATATCTAGCAATCCAAAATCAATAGTCTCAAAAGTATGGTACCCTCTTCCTCCAATGTTGTACCCATAATATATTTCATCTCTATGAACCCCTTCTGTTGAAACGCTACTTTTTTCGATATAAAACTTACCATTTTCTTTGTTTAGATAGTTCAAATATATATTAACTGTGTATTCACTAAGCCATAACTCGTCTTCAGAATGATAAATAATTCCATTATCCACGAACTTATTATTAAATGTACTAATTTCAATACGTCCTTCATTAACAACCCATTTAGATTCTGGTGAAACTTGAAAATAATATATATCCTTTGTTAAAAACACCTTGGTCATATAGAATGTCATAAAGAATATAATTAGAGTCGCGATTGTAAAAATAATTATCTTAAAGTTCTCATTCTTTATCTTAATCATAAAATATCTCCTGGTAGCATTTTATCGAATGAAACTATGTCTTATAACTACATATTAAACGACTGACATAAGTCAATTTATCAATCATTATCAAATCGATGCAATCTTACATAAGCTCAATATACTAAGTCCTATTGTTTCTATTTAATTTTTTGTTGGGAAATCAGAGATTTCTCCACCCATCATATTAATTATAGCATAAACTCTGATATTTCAAACATAATGCTGTGAACAGTAGACTAAAACAAAAAGTATTTTATACGATATCGAGATACCAACCAAATATTACCACATCATAAACATATAATACCCATGCTAATTAAATTATACACGTACACCAATCCAGCCTATTTTCATACACCAATTTTCAGAGAAAACATAACAAAGTTTAACACTTCACAAGAATCTTTACTTTTATCAGAATATCCGATATACTTAAATAAGCCTTTAACAAAGGCTTTTAACACTTTTTAAGAACCTATAATACAAAAAAGAAAAGAGACACAAAATACATGTTTAGAGTATGGGGAAGATTCGGAATACGATGAATGTAAGGCGCATGGATACAGCTGTTTGGAGGTTTTAGTTGTTGAGATGCGCCATAGTTGCGCCAATTTATGGTAGGCAAAATTATACTGAACTACATGCAAAAAAAGTAAAATGAATATAGAATGCATAAAAAAAACCATCCACTGAAATGAATGGACTTTATATCAAAATATCACGTTGTATTTGTAAATTCTGCAGTATCTTCAAATAATTCAATTGTTTCTTTCAGTTCTAACAAGGTGTCAATACTCTCAATAGTAGACGCACAACAAAAAGTTGATGCCATAAGGCTTGTGATATTAATTGTAACCATTGCTACTTTTATAAATCTTTTTATCATAATAATCTCTTTCTACGGTAGTCAACCGATTTAATTTACTTTTTTTATATACCTACTAAGGGTATTTTTACACATAAAAAACGGTAAAAAAAGACCACATAAATATTATGTGATCTTTTTTTCCTTCTTTAGTCTATTAAAACTGTTTTATTATTTCCGTCCCAATCTACTTCATACCCAAAAGCTTCCATGATTAATCTTACTGGAAGATAAGTTCGTCCATCTATTACAACTGGAACTACATCCGATTCCAATGTTTTATTATTCTTTCTGTTGTAATACTCGCTATACTCAAACTTATTATAACCAATTGGCACTTTCAATTTTGCAATATGATTGCTTATTACGACTGTTTGAGTAGAATTAATCCATTCAACCTTTAAACCTGCTGTTTCAAATAACCTTCTTACAGGAACCATGGTTCTGTTATTTATTACTTTAGGTACACCTGAAGATTTATCAAAATAAACATACTTCCCTTCAATTTTTACAGTATATTCATCAGATGGTTTAACAGCTTTATTTAATGAAACAGTCTTCACATTCTCCACAAATTCATTATTCATATTTGTTCGTTGATCTATATATTCATTCATGGCTATAACAGAAGTTAAGCCAGAAAAAAGCTTAGTGAGATTCTTAAACATACCATTAAGCTGTTCCTCTTTATCTTCATCCTCGGCTATATATGAAATTATTACTTCCGGGGCTTTTTCTTTTGCATATTTTTCTTGGTCTATAATTAGTTCGATATTCTTTAGAATTAAAACTATCTCGTCCATATTTTTTTTATCAGCTGGCTTTAACTTTACGCTGTCCCAAGTAACCGAATCGCCCATACTCTTTAACGCCATAATAATAGTTGTGTACCAGGCCCCATCTTCAACTGTTTCATACATATCATTTACCAAAAAGTCAACGGTTCCTTGAAGTTCAGGCACAAGCTCCATAGCAATTTCAATCATATCTTCATTATAATCAATTTTACTCTTGTCATTCCACTGTTTTATATAATCATTCAACTTAATAAGTTTATCACGTTGCGACATGAAATTCGTAGAAATAGCTGCCCTTATAATTTTTTGTGGATCTATTAAGTAATCCTTTCCGGTATCAGTCACTATATTCACCCACATACTTGGTGAAATATAAGCAGCTCCACCTGCACCAAGAGCTTTACTCCATCCTTCTATTAATACATACTCTTTGAATAAATCCTTAGTATTATCAAATTCAATTATAACATCTAGGGCCTTTTCAGGTTCTAATACATTAAAGAGATAGTACATGTCATATAGTCTATCCAAAACTTTCTCGTCATTCACTAAATAATTATTTTCATCAGTGAAAAGTGCATAAGGATATAATTTTCCAACTTTTTCTTCTACTCTATATGCTTTGTAGATTTTATAATTTCCATCTTCATCAGGAACATTATATTTTTGAATATAAGTTATTGCTCCACTGTTCCTCAACTCACTAATAGTCTTATCTTTGAGTTTGTCAGTGGCATTTCCTACATTACCATGTACCTCGGTTATTCCTGTACTTACAATCATTGACATTACTACTATTAAAGCTAAAATTTTCTTCATTTCATTTCTCCTTTTGTCATTTATTGAATAAAAAAAATACCCAATTCGGTTACTGGCAACCTCTATTGAAGCACTTCAGTTATTTTTACAGCCTTCTTCACCATAGGTTACAATTCAATTAAAGAACTCCATATATTCTTTATTCCAAACTAATTTCAAACTGTAGTACGAAGAATAAGATTAGAATTTTGCTTACTTTCTATCAAATTTAATCAACTCATCACCAATTTATATAACCAAAAATATGATTTTCATCACTGTCCTAACCTACTGTGTGATTAAATACTTCAAGAAGGTTTCTAACAGGAATGAAAGATTTTTTATCTACTCTTGATAAGTCATAATCTTATAGCCTCCATAAAGGATAATGAACACCATACCGATAAAAGCTATTTCCCAAAAATCCTTATATAGTCTTATGTGTTCAAGTCCCCAAATATGTAAGGTTAAAAATACGCCAACACCTATCGCACTGGATAATATAACTCTGAATACTTTCTGTAACTTGCTTTCCATTAGTAAATCTTCCTTATTCATTTTAAACATCAATTCTACCTCCTGGTCTATTATGTTTCGTCTGTTTCATTAACTGATGTAGTTATTATAGCTTGTGGTTCGGACATGAATTTGCCCCACTCTTCAATAAGAATAAATGAACCAATTCATTTTTGACTAATACGAAAACGTTGTTTCGTTTCTCCATAAATCCTACTGTTTAACTTGAACGTCATATATATACACTCTTTGCTAATCCAATAAACTTTGACATTGCTTATTCTATTAGTTCCATATGTACTAACTAAATCACACAGCAATACCTCAAATCCTCTTGATGACTTATCGTCAAGACAATTCAATTGTTCAGACATAGTGTCCTTAATGTGTTCCATACTCCTAAACACTTCCCATAAATAGAAGCGATATCTAAGATAATCTGTCAGGATAAATAAGAACAGTATGAATACTATCATTAAGAAAACGTACATAACCAATAATCTCCTTTATTTCTTTGGTAAATAGGAATATAATAATTAATTTATCAGACATGATTTTACACCTATATAACATATACAAAATCATGGCTACCCCTACGAATATTCTATAGCTGCTCGGTGAAACAAGAGCTCCTTATATTGCATGGTCACTAGCAACTATGCTATGATAAAAGACAACATTGAAAGGAAAGTTATTATGTATCTTAAAAGAATTCAGCAACTGATTGATGCCATTAAGGCCTCATCGTCAAACTACAAAGAAGATGATTTGAAGTTCATTTCAACGGTATTTGAAAGCTGTTCAACTTATATGCGAGCAGTCATGCTGACCGAAACAGCACGTATGTCTGTACGATTTACTTTTAATGATCCCAAGGACTATCAGACTTATTTTAGTTCTGTTGATTCAGCTCGGACTAGTGCACATAATGCAGCAATGTCCAACCTAAAAATGATGAATAAACTTTGCAGTGAATATAATTCAATACCAATTTTCACCGATAAGGAGATGAGTCTACCGAGAGCTGAAATGGCTGATAAACTAATCAAGTCTATTGTAGTAGAACTATTTGATGAAAGGGTGAGATAATCTTGGGGGTAAAAGATAGAAGAATGGATCTGCTATCCCAGTTATTTATCAGTAATAGAAGACTTGAAACTGATAAAATAGCTTCAGAGTTAGGAATTAAGAAACGATCCATTAAATCATATGTAAGTGAACTTAGAGATAAGGGATTTGAGATTATCAGTCATCCCAATGCTTATGAATATATAGGTTCAGATCAATTGAAGCAGACAACAATGGGCAACAGTGATTACCGCGCTCTTCTTTTACTGTCCATCATAGGAAATGCTGATGGTCAGTTAGATAAAAAAGGAGTGATTGAAGCCTATCACAATTATATGACAGAAACAGATGCAATCAACGATAAAACAATTTCTCGTGCTCTAAATCAATGTGAAGAAAATAATCTAGTATATAGAAATACAGCAGGAAAGTATATGCTTACAGCTGACACTGAGTCCTTGTACATTCTTAACAGCAATGATGTATATGAATTTATTGAATATTGTGATATCTACGCAGCATATTTACCTCACGCCAATGAGGTTGCCAGACTGAAAGAGAAAATCATCTTCCAGACCGGAGCTGATGTAATTGATACTACTATTTTTGATATCGGCCGGAGTTATCATTCTGACAGGAATATAGTATCAACCATGAAAATTTTTAAGCCATATAACTATAGAGAAAAACAACTTTCTATCACATTTCATTCCCAGAAGGGTGAATTGTGTATACCAGTTGCAGTCATTACATTTTTATATCATATGGAAAATGATAGACACTATATTCTTGGTCTTTCAGAAGAACAACTAGTGTTCATACGTATAGATGCTATAACACACATTATTGAACAGGATAAGGCAAACACAGTATTTGGGCAAGCTGATTACATAAAGAAACTCAACTTCATGTTTGGTGCATCATATGATGAACTTTATCATGTTCGGGTCGAGTTCAGTAATGTATTTAACATTAGAGAAAAACTTGAAAAACTTAAAAAAACAAGATCATCTGCCACTTTAATGCAGCGTTCATCTAGCCTCATCTATGAAGACACCATAACAGGCTTGAATGATTTTGCAAGATATCTACGAACCTTTGGCTCGTCTTGTCAGGTCCTGGAACCATTGGAATTAAGACAAATGATGAAAGAATCCTATATTCGTATTCTGGAAAATTATGGAGTGAAACAGAATGAGCATCGATAAACGTATTAAAGTTTTTACAAATTTAATCACACGAGTGAGTAATCAAGATGATGGTATTACTACGGATTTACTCTCTAATGAGTTTTCTATTGATGGCAAATATATTGATGCCTCTCTCTTTTTCATGAGCTATCATCCTGAAATTCAGTTTATCGATTTTGTTCTATCAGAAGACGGGTCTGAACATACCTGGACAAGAGAGACAAATGAATTCAATGAGTATAACCATGTCATTTCCATGACTGCATCTGAGAAAAACCTGTTCAATTCAATTGTTATGAATCAACATACTAATTACGATTCCAACCTAGGTTATATGACCAAATCTATTTACTACTTAAAGAATGAACTAAATACTATCAGCTTGATCAATACTTGCATTCAAAAGCAACTATGCTTCTTAGCAAAATACACAACAAAATCAGGCAAAACATATGATATGACAGTAGAACCACTCGCTATAGTATTCAATGAGTTTGAAGGTGAACTTTATCTAATAGGACAATATGAAGGCAAACATCAAATCTATCGACTTGACAGAATGCGTCAACTTAAGAAATCCAAAAACAACTACTCACCTATCAAAGATTTTGACATAAATGACTATCTCTCCAGGTCCTGGGGTCTAGAAGATGGTTTACCAACTTCAGTTCGTATTAGATTTAGCAATTTCGGCAATATCAAGGATAAACTAAGTCGTGAACTTGCATCAAGGATACAAAAAAAAATCATAGATTATGGTGATTATCTGATTTATGAAGATGAAGTCATCGGCATTAACAACTTTAAACGTTGGTTAAGAGGATACGGGGCAGCTGCAACCGTTTTGGAACCTGAATCATTACGCAATGATATGATTGCATCTGCTCTTGACTGCCTTAATCAATATTCAGACTAGCTCTAATCAAGGGGAATCATTCAGAAATTGAATCGATTCTCCTCAATCAGACCATGTTCTTTCAACTTTAAGTAACTTCCAAGCTTCAATTCCCGACGAGGTAGCTTTGACAGCTCATTCAGACTCATTAGTTTTTGATTTGCGCGTACAAGTTTCAATGATTCCTCATGATAAAGTCGATATTCCTTCAAGCTATCATCACTATCAGTCTTTTCCTCTGCTGAAATAAAAGCTACATTAACATTCAGTCTATTGATATTAATCGTTTCATTTTCTTCAATCATCGAATAAAAGTCAATGGCATCTACTTCTAACTGTACCTTAACAGTTACCGTCTTTTTCTCATCTTCATACATAAGATTTGTATCAAGGATACCAAATGCACTCATTTCTTTAAAACGATTCAATGAATCACCAATCTGTTTAGCTATGGTTTCGGCGTGAAGGTCTTCATTCTTAATCAAATCCATCAAAGTTGAATCCAATTCTATTGTTTTCTTCATTTCAGATGGATTAATCATGATTTGTTTTTCAGTTGGCATGCATAAACATTTACCACTCCAATCTAAATACAATTCAATAACTTCTTCCATTTCGCTGATATCGACATAGCATACGGCTTCAACTGAGTCAATAATACACTCTTCATTCTTCTCAAATAGAACTCTAACACATCCATCTACTGTCGTCTCGAGGCATTCTTCTTGAGTAAATAACTCGAATATGTGGTTAAGTATTTGCTTTTCATCTTCAAATTCAAGTAAAAATCCTTTGATACAATGACTGCTGTCAAACAAAAGTTTTGCATCATACCCTTCTATTCTTGTTGATTTACCCTTCGCTGATTTATTTAGTATATGTAGACCAAATGTTTTATGTGTTCTTTCAATTGAATAATCCATAGCTTTCCTCCGTTTAAAAATAATTATTGTTCACATTATTAGTTAAAGATTCATGATTAATTTCCCATTTCGACATGTGTAATTTACTGTACATGGGAAATCACCTTCATTTTCTGATATATATATTATATAAAAAGAGCCGGACATAAATTTGCCTCAGTAAGTAATTTGTCACCATAATTGAAAAAGCCTGTATCAGATATTCACACTGATACAGGCTTATATTAAGATAATTTATTCTTCTAATGTACTAAATTCTAACATTATTGACTTCCTTATTCTCTTAAAGCAGCTATTGCAGCTTCAACCAGCTCTGGCTTGTACATACCTCTGTTTGGAACATAGTTCTCAATAAAATCCACCATTCTTGCACCACCATTATCAGAATCAGAAAAAATCTTACACTTAGATGATGTCACTTCTACACGATAATTCGGATTGGCAAAAAAAACAAGTCCTTGTATCCACATATTAATACCTTTGCTTTTAAGATAGTTAGATGTTCTATATACATGGGTTGAAACCTGCTTAGCTGGATTATACATTGAACTTGTATACCTACCGCCCTCTTGGCCTATTTTATGGATCGTGATATTTTTGTCTTCATCTGTTCCAGTGACATCTCCTTTTATATTTTTTGTTTCCACAATAAAAATACCATTAGGACCAATTACAACATTATCCAACTGACTACTTTTACCTTCGTGATCCACCTTCACGTTATGCAATACTGTATATTCATCCGTGAGTGAATCCAGTATTTGTACCGACTTAATCTCCCCAATGATTCCAGCTTGAAGAGCTTGTGCTTTTCCATAGTGGATATTAGCGTGATACGCAAAATAGATCGCCGGTATTAAACTAATACCTGCTGTAAAGAGTAATAGTACCGCACATATAATAAACCTTATTTGATATTTTTTGTACTCCGCTTGATGATATTTATACTGTTCATTAAGATCTAAATCTTTTAAATCTGAAAATGTTTTTGCCATATATCTATCTCCCTATAAACTACTAAATATATTTAAAAGTCTTCTACATAGGACTTTATAATACATTTTTGAATGTTTACTTGAACTGAATTTCAATATTTTGTGGAAACGTTGATCCAGGGTTGCATTTATAATTAAAATAAGCGCATCACTTTTAACAAAATCTTCAAACGCAAGTTTAAAATCCTCTGAAGTACCAGACATTATATAACCTGAGAAGTTGGCTAAATAACCGTCATCATCACGATTAAAATAATCAAGTTCCATAGATTTGTGTCCTGTGGTACTATCGCAAATGATCTAGTTTGTAATTGTTGAAAAAATAATAGTTAAAACTATAAACAGCATAGCTAATCTTTTCATGATTTATTCGCCCCTAGAAAAAATTTCCTTAGTAATTATTAGTGCTATGAGAATACGATTTTACATTATCCAAATCGTCATGAAGTAGGTATACAACATCACTACCAAAGGTGAACGTCCATTCTACATATGAATTAGCCGCTATTGATAGTTCTGACAGTGCACCAAAATTCTTACTCGAAATTATTTGGTCATTTTCATTCATAATTGTAAGTTCATCCAAATTTATATTGTATATACTATGATCAAAACCATTAACGACATATGCTTTTACTATCAATGTTTCTTCCTCATAATATACTTCATATGGATCGATATTTAAGTTATCCAGCAATATATCAACATTTTTATTATAAAAATGTTCGTTGCTACTTCTTGTTGATGCGTACCAAGATAGATAGTCTAAATCATCATCCTCAATATAGACCTGTTCTTTAGCAAAAGAAAATGTCCATGTCACATATGTATCTGCTTCTAGAAATAGATCTCCCAGAATTCCAAAACTAGCATCGGCAATACAATCTTCTTCATTATTTATGGTAAAACCAGTTAAATTGATTTCATGAACCGGATACGGAAATCCATTTACTACATATGCTTTTACAATTAGCATATCCCCTTCATAGTATGCTTCGTAGATATCAATACCAATTTTGTTTACATATTCATCCACTGTACTATCATAAAAATGAGGTTCGTCACCATTTGTTTCAACTAACTCATCTGCTACTTGCTGCTCTTCAGCTTCATCTGTCTCTTTCGAAATTTCTGTTTCCTCAGCCTCATCTGCTACTTCTTGCTCTTCCGTTTCATCTGTCTCTTCATCTTTCTTGTCCGATTCACTACCATCTATTTCTACATTTTTATCCAAATCATTTCCGTCTGCTTCAACGATTATCTCACTCGCTATGGTCTTCGATGTCCCATCATCAATAACAATTCTTTGTTTTTCACTGCCACAACCTACAACAACTAATACCATTATTAACATAATAATTACATTTATTTTTTTCATAGTTTCTCCCTTATTCTTTCACGCTCATGCATTTTGCTATAATTCCTTCGTTGGAAAAGGAATTAAGACCTTCCTTCTCAAGGTCTGATTTATATACTGCAACACTAATTCCAACAGAATCACCTGACTTCAGACTATTTTCTAACTCAAAATCATGAATACGGGTATATACAATCGTATCATCAAGTTCATCATAAACCATAAGTTGGATTTTAAATTTGTCTTCCATTTCATAATCTCTGACTGTGTAATTATTGATTGTAAGATTGACATATACTTTTTCATCTTCACTGCGAATATCATCAACCTCAACAATAATTTCATCTTGTAACGTTCTTATATAAGTTATTAAGCTGTTTGAAAACAAACTACCTATCAGAATAACTATTATAGCGACTAATACTTTTATTGACCATTTGACATTTAAACGGTCAGTTACTTCAGGTTTTTTAGGACTTCCTGCTTTAGCTTCTGTTTTCTCTGATCTTGTATCATCTCTTTCACCCTTATGGATACTAATATTATGCACGCTCTTCTTGCCATCGTTTTGAATGACATACTCTTTATACTTGTCTGAAAATGCTTTCATACGATGATAATCTTGTTCAAAACCTGACACCTCTTTAAAAGCTTCCATAAGAAGAACAAAAGCAGACAGGTTATAATCAAGTTCAGCTTTTGAATAGCCGGCTGCCATTGCTGGTGTTTTATGTGCATATATTTCATTCCTCGCCTGAATGGCATTACCTAACTGACTCATGAATTTTTTACATTGCGAATGATTTAATGTACCATTAGACAATAAGTTCCTTGCGTTTACTGTACGCTGTCCGTGCCCATCAAAATAAAGAAACTTCAGGCAACACTGGAGGTCCATATAATCAGTTCCTATATTCTCTTTTGTTAAGGTTGGAAAATTATTACTGTGGATATTTAATTTTGGATCATTAATAACTTCATTCCACCATAAATCCTCTTTGCCAACAATTGCTCTATTAACAACCTTTCTGATAAACGGTTCAACATAATGTTCAATCGCTTCAGTGGCAATCATGAAGTAGCTCTTATTAAAATCATTCATACCTAACCTCTCAACTTAAATCTAGAACATTCAGTATATCGAATTAATATGAACATTCTGTTTCCTTTGAATGAATTTTTTTAAAATAGCCACTTCATGTAAAAGAAATTGTCTATCGACAAGATCTCATAGTAATTCGAATATCAAAACATACCTCCCATATCATGAAATGTCATGTTATCTTGCGCCATTGTATCACTGGGATTAATACCTTCACCTAATAAGTTGCCTCCATGATCAAAAGGAGTAACTGACTTGATTGACTCTTCCATAAAATGTCTGTTTTGTTCCTCTTGAACAAATTGTTCATGCATACTTCTTGCCTCATCTAAAGAAACAGAGGCTAAATTAGTGGCATGAATATGAGACCTTCGAATATGTGAATTGTATTTATTATCGATTTTTACATATCTTCTTAATTGAACACCCTGCGACGATTTCCTGCTTTTCTTATGCTTATGTAAAGACTGAATAAAGACAAAAAGCATTGTAATAAAGACTAAACTTAAAATTATTTTCATTGTAACTCCTCCAGTATTTCACTATTTTTTATTTATGAGCATATTATATTCGATACTACAGACACGTATTTGCCCCATGATGAAAACAGGAGAAATTTTGTTGGTCATTATAAAAATGTAAGATGATCAAGAATATAGTAATTATGATATACGATGCAAAGGTGATTTTTATACATAACACCACTCATTTCAGCCACTTAATCATCAATCTCATATGGGCCATCCTCCAAAGTATTTGGATAACAGCAGTATATATCAAATGATCTTTTCTTATAGTTATTCTCTACTATAACCCCACAATGGTTACAATATTTACAGCCACCGTCACCCCATACCTTTAAACCAAATATATTTGACTTTGGGCAGATGTATTGAACTTTTGGACAACCTTTCTTCCAAGCAACTTTTGTAGAATAAGATGGTAAATTCTTCAAATAATACTTTACCCAATCATTCTTCCAGTAAAATAACTCTTGTGGAACGAATTTACTCGACAAATCAATTTCATTCGCTGAAAGCTTTATGACCTTATAATTGGGAATGTCATAGTCTTGTGATGACCATATCACTCTGCTTATAAAACCTTCAACTTCTGGATCATCATCTATTGATATCCAGATTGATATTTTGCTCTTTTTATTTTGGGGTAGTGGCCCATGCTCTAGGAATTTTTTGGGATAATTCCATTTCATATACCTGTCGCTATCATTTATTCTTTGGTGATAAAGACGTTCTTCATTATATGGTTCAATCAAGTTTATCACCCACGCCACTCTGTAGCCACATTCTGTGTAAAATTTATTTCTTTCATAAAACTCTTCAGCTGATAACGGACTATTTTGAAACTCAATAACTATATCACCAATAATTACATCTGCTCTGTGTGTAATCCCTTTATGGCTCACTACTACTTCTTGATATTCCTTTGAAAAGTAATTTTGCATTCGACGATGCCAATCACTCATATCATAATTCCAGTTATCAATACATAATGATTTATGAGCAAAACCCGATATACATGATTTACTAAATATGTTCTACAATCATACAAGTCCTTAAAGGTTGATGAAACGAAAACCTTTATCTCCATATCTTTTCCCCTTACTTATTTTTCATCCTTAGTCTTTTTCTTCTGTTAGCATAACACATCCTACCAAACATGCATAATTATGATGATTTTAAAACTGAAAATATCCAGATGGCTTGTAAAAGTCTTGGTCTACTTGCATGTAGTATAGCTTTTTTGATTCATCCATGTTGAAGTATTGTGGAAAAACTTGAATTCATGGAGCATACTTCCATACTTTCTATGCAGCAGTAGGTATACGGTTCGTAAACAATGTAAATTTATTCAAACTCATGTATCTAAAATTTTCTTCTTTTTCCCAAAGCAAATTAGCGCAACTGCTAATGTATGCTATAATTATATTAAATTTTCAAAAAGTATAGATTAATAAAAATGGGGATTCAATATGGCAAAGAAAATAAACAGGAATAAAAATCTTATAAAGGCGAATAAAGTTTTTACTGACCGAGAAGTACCGAGAGAAGTCTTTCATAACGAATACAATTTAATGAAGCATAATATACAGCTTGGTACAGAGGTTGATCCTAGAATTATCACATATTATGGTATTGGTGGGATTGGGAAGTCTACTTTACTGAAACAAATCCAAAAGGAATTAATTGAGAAAGAAGAAAGTCCTTTTTACACGTATTATGATTTTGAACAGAGCAGTAATATGATTTCTGTTTTAGAAGGACTTCGAAATCGGCTTGTTGCAGACTACAAAATCTCTTTTCCTTTGTTTGATGTTGTACTAGCTGTGTATAAGAAAAAAGTTGGAGTTCAGCACTTTGTAGACCGTGAAGAAAATAGTTTTGAAGAGAATGCCATAATTAGTAGTACGTTAGATATTATGACAGAGATTCCTGTTATAGGAAGTGCCTTTGGTGTTGTAAAACCAGTTACTAATGTTTTGACAGAGTTAAGAAATAAGAAAAAAGATAGGGCAGTTGATGTTTTTGATATTGAAAGTAATATGAATCAACCTGACGAACTGCTACGAATGTTACCTGAGCAGTTTGGGAAAGACATGGCCGATTTTACAGAAAATCTAAAAACTCCATTTGTTATATTTTTAGATACTTATGAGCAATTGGTAAATGAACTTTCAGGTGGCAGTGATGCTAAAGATAAGGATTTATGGATAAGAGATGATGATGGTTTAGTATTAACAATTCCCAATGTACTTTGGGTAATTGCAGGAAGAGAAAAAATAAAATGGAATGAAATGGATGAAGACTGGAAAGAGAATCTAAATCAGCATTTACTTGGTGAGCTATCTAATGCAGATACTAATTACTTTCTATATGAGGCAGGAATAACTGATGTAGAATTAAGTTCGGATATATATAAGGTAACAAAAGGGGTTCCGGTGTATCTTGATATTGTTGTTGACAATTATTTTACAGCAGTTCAAAAAGGAGAAAAGCCTACTATTAAGTTGATTGGTAACGACTACAAAAAGTTGATGTACCGTTTTCTCAAGTATGCAGGACCAGATATGCGAGATCTGCTTTATATGGTGTCTACTATCGATTATTGGGATGATGAGCACCTTTTTTTCCTAAGAGAAATGGTTCTTAATAATGTGGCAATCTCAACCATTGCAAAATTAAATGAATATTCTTTCATAAGTAAAGAAGAAGGCAAGTTCAAGATGCACCAGGTTATCAAAGAACATGTCTATAATGAGTGTCCTGATATATTAAGGAAAAAAACAATGGAGTATCATGTAACGTACTTAAATAAAATATTAGAAGATTTCAGTTCTTTAAACACTAAGAAAGAAGAACTTATTACTGCAATGTATAGATTAATTAGCATAATGGCAACTATGGATTGTAGTGGTGAGGAGATTTATGGGTTTTTTAAAAAAAATATTGGCTTAAGAATGGAATTTGTTAAATTTTTACTTAGTGATTCTGAAAAAAGAGATATATATGAGGCGATTGATCGAGCTCTAGTTGGTATAATAAAAAATGATGTTGATACTAAATATATGCATTATATTAAGCTAGTTGTAATGAGCGAGTTAATAAGCAGTAGGAATTATCAAACATATCAGTTTACTGATTTTGTTTATAGGTCTTATTCTACCATTCGTTATGAACTTGGCAGGATGATAGAAGATAAGGTAAAAGTAGATCCTTATATTGTAATGAAGAGTGTACATTTAAGCCTCAAATTTTGTTCTTATGATAAAGAATCACCATTAGCAAGTGAATTTGCAAGCAAGTTTATGACAATTTTTGGTATAGCTAAACTTGGTGATAATTTTTTTTATGATGACCTTGCATTGACAGTTTCAAAGTATTTCGCAGTACGCGGTGATGTAGAAAAAGCCCTCGATTATTCAAAACAGTTACTAGATGCATATGAAGATAGAATTAATGCCGATGAAAAAGAAAAAGAATTATTAAAGAGGATTAAAGATAGACATTATAGAAATCTTCGCTTACTTGATGAGCATAAGGATAATTTCGATTTAATCAATGATAATTATCAAGATAAATTGCAGGCCTTTGGTCCAAATCATATTGATACCTTGATTTCGCATAATAATTTAATGTTATATTACCTACGTAAAAAAGAGTATGAAAAAGCTATCGATATTGCCGATGATAATTTTAAACGTGCTAAGGAGATTTTAGGCGAAAAGGAGTATATACTTTATCAAATACATAATAACCTAGCATATGCATATTATATAAGCGGGGATAAGAAAAAGTCATATGAGTTAACTTTCGATTGCTATAATAAAATGATTAAATTTCATGGAATGAATAATCCATTAGCAGAACAACTTATTATACGAATGAATATATTAAGTAAGAAGTTAAATATCAAAAACAATAGTAAATTCTTACTTAAGAACTATTATGAAATAAGGTGTTTCAATAAATATAGAAAACTTACCCTTCTAAGCAAACTGAATGATGCTCAAAGAGACTACATAATGCAACTTAAAGATGAAAAAGGACAGGTTGAAGTTGAAGAATATATTGAAACCTACATTGCAAATCTTGAAAAGTGGTATAGTAAGGAAAAAGCTTGGTTATGGGAAGCTAGGTTAATAAGAGCAAATTTCTATAAACTTTGTAACCAGGAACAAAATGAGAAATATTGTAATGAAATAACTAAGCTAATAGATGAATGTTTCTGTGAAAAAAGTTATGGAGATGCTAGAAGGATTAAGGTATTAGATTCTATGAAATTTAGCCTATATCAATTTACATTTTGTAGTTTTTTAGAAGCAGAAAAATTCTACAAAGATAAAATCGAAAAAGCAAAAGAGGTTGATTCAACAAGATTAATATCAAGATTCTATTGTGGGTTTGCCAACCACCTATGGGAAAAAAGAAGCAAAGTAAAGTATGCTTCGTATCTAAACGAATCTGAAGCATTTGATATGTCCATTTCTGTATTAAAAGAAGGGATTCTATACTTTGAGGATGAGATTTCTACTTTCAATCACCACTATTATAATATTAAAGCAAACTATACTAAAGCGATTTATTATAAAGCAAAGCCAGAAGATAAACTAGCGATTGGAAGAAAGTATTATAATCAAGTGCTAAAATTCCACTATGACAAATGCTTGAATATTGGGAGACTATTATATGCAATAAAAATTGCTACTGACCTTTACGCAGACGCAGTTGATTTAGTATATAAGCCAGGTAACGAAAAGGTCGAGGTGATAAGCGCTATTATTGAGGAGCATATTAGGATTTTGGCGGTTAATAATCTGTATACGTTATACAACTTATTGGTGAACTCATATGAAAGCGATAATCAAATTGAAAATAAAGAAAGGGCGATCAAAGTTTTAGAAGAAGCATTAACCTTTGTTGATAATGAACATAGTGATAGATATCGCCTAAAACGAATCAAAGAGAAAATCAATAAAATCAGAAGTGAGAATAGAAATTGTTAATGCTTTACTGCTTACATAGGTATAAAAACGTCTTCGGATTATAAAAATTTCAACTCATAACTGCCTACTATAGAGAAAAACATAGTATTGATTGAGACATCGACTATTCCCCCATCTTAATGTTAAAAAATGCAATATTACAAGACTCTGCATTACTTCTTGCTTCATCTTATCATTCTGATAAGCGCCACTGAAATGTAGTTGTTGAGATAATCTATTCAAAATAATAACAATAGAAGCCATAAAACATGTGCCTAGACTATTATATTCATCGTAAACGCTCCATAGCCAGTACCCCTATAAATAAATGGTCATTTTCATGACCAATTATTTACTTCTTTGGTTTTCTGATATCTTCCGGTAACTTGTCCGACCAAGGCAGCAGATCTTCCAAGAAGGTCTTACTTGTTTCTTCCATATGTTTAGGAATCTCAGTCAGTAAGTATTCAAAGTACTCATATGGCTTTAAGTTATTCGCTTTTGCTGTTTCAGCTATACTATAAATAATGGCAGAAGAGTTTGCACCTCGGATAGTGTCAATGACTTGCCAATTCTTCTTACCGATACAAAAACCTCGAATGGAACGCTCGCTGGCATTATTGTCCATTGGAACGTCACCATCAGTTAAGAACACTTTTAGATAACGTTCTTGATTTAATATATATTTTAATGCATCACGAAGTTTTCCGTTTTTTGGTACAAGATGGTCATTCTGTTTCAGGAACACAAACAAAGCATCTACCAAGGGTTTGATAATCACCTGGCGTTGCTTAAGTCGCTCCCCGGAAGAAAGATCTTTTAACTTGTTTTCTTCCCGGTATATGGCTTGTATTTGCTTCATAATCAAATATGCCATGGTTTCTTTTTGGCCGGTTTTCGGTACTACTTTGACAGCCTCGTCAAAGCGACGCCTAGCATGTACCCAGCATCCTGCAATCATCAAGTCTTCAATATCTTTCTCTATACTGTGGTAGACTTGATAGCCATCAGTCACACAAATACCGGAGAAATCTTTAAGGAAGGTCCTGGGATGTGAAGCATTCCTCGTTTTCTGGTATTCATATAGGATGATTTGTTCATCCCTATACATAAAACCTGAACGATAAACCCACATGTAACTTTTACTTCCTGCTGACCTACCATCACGATTTACCAGAACCGGAGTTTCATCGGCTTGTATGACATGATAGTTATAGAGTTTGTCATGAAGATAATCATACATGATTCCCAGGTACTCCTCACTCAGACGAATCATCCAGTTCGCCATGTTCTGTCTTGTGATAGCCAATCCGTAACGCTGGAATTCTTGTTCTAACCGATAAAGAGGAACTGCGTTAACATACTTACCATTCATAACAGCTGCAGCCAGTGAAGCTGATACAGGACTTCCATGTAGCAAGCCTTTGGGATGCTTGGCTTTGATAATAGATCCATCAAACTTGCTGGAGTATACACCAATATGGTGTTCATCAACCTCGACCTTTGCCGGAACAAATTTGTATCGTTTGGCGATTGCATCTGGCAATTGTTTCCAACCGTTTTCACCAAAGACCTTCACGAGTTCATCCTCAGATATGTAATGGTTAATGATGTTCTTGTGCAGACCAGACAGATCTTGGTCCTTTTTACCAACACGTTTCTTACCTCGAGGAGGCTTGATTTCCAGATCATCAGGCTCAGGAGCATCCAGATCACTGACGGCTTCAGCTTCATTGAAGAAGATAATTTGTCCATCCACTTCCATAAACATGACTTGGCTGGTATCTTCCATCTTCTCAGAGGATCTACCAAAACGGTGGTTGTTGGCAAGAATCATTTGTTCCATCATGACCTGCATTTTATCATTCAATGCTTGAGTCTCCTTTGTCAGGACATCCAGCTGATCTTGTAGGCCAAGAAAGAGGGAGATGAGGAGTGACTTATCCATTGTATTCAGTTGTTCTTCTGTATATTTAAATGCCATAATCATAAGCTCCTTTATTGCCTTGATTATAGCAGATACAGCGGTTTTAGGCGAATATACAGTCATCCGTCTTTCGTCATTATGACGGTGGATAACTATGCTAAGGAGTCAAGGATATTTGACTAATTAGCACTGTTATCCACACAGTTGCTTGTTCGGATACCTCAAAGAGTGAGTATGTCCTCTTTCAAGGTATCATGTGTGGATAATACTTCAGAATCTTAGGATTTTTAGGATTCTAGAACTTATAAACAGGTTTTATTTTCTACGAAATGTACAAAAACTTACATGATAGTTGGAGGGTTTTCCATCTTAACAATGGGACGTTTAGCAATAACTTCAAGACCCTGCATAAGCATACGGTATTGGTCTTCAGAAATTTCAACTGCTTGGTCAGCTGATCTTGGCCAGTTAAAAGCTCCAATCTCCAAACGTTTATAGCAGAGCAAGAAACCATCGCCCTCCCAAAGTAATGCTTTGATACGATCTGTACGTCTGCCACAAAACAGAAACAAGGTATTTCTATCATAAGGATCCAGCTGGAACTCAAAGCGAATAATACCAGCTAAACCATCAATGCCACGACGGAGATCCGTATAACCGGTTGCTATATATATTTTCTTGAAGCCATGACCATCATCCAACATGGTAAAGAGCTCCTATAATAGCATGGAGAAAATCTGGTGTTGCTGACGATAAGAGTTCAATGGTTATGTTATTGGGGCCGTGTAGTATAGCTACTGACTTTGCTTCAATGGGTTCTTGCACAGCAACTTTTGGTAACCTGGTTGTATGCTGAGGTAGTGATAATTCTACAAACTCTGTAGGGTGATGCTGGATTTGTTCCAAGCATGCTTCCCGAACACACCGAAGACGATAGTAATAATTGGCTTTTGATATACCATGAAGATTACACCAGTCTTCAACATTGGTCCCTTTAGGGCGAGCCTGGCAGTCTTTAATCTGTTCAGCCCACTTTTTTAGGCGGACTTGTTTAGCAACGATACTTGTTTGAGATTTCATCTTGTTCTCCTTTTGACTTGTCTTAAAAGTTTAGTACTAAACTTTTAAGACTCATAGTGTAATAAGAACATTATCTCAAAAATAAATGGTCAGTGGTAGGTACTGGCTATGGAGCGTTTACTATTCATCAAGTACTAATAATCTAAGTAGTTTTATTTCTCTTCCGGTGATTTAGGCGAGACTATATTATACATTGAGAGCATAGACTTTATAATTGTCATTATAGAAGCAAGATGCTCTTTAAACTCAGGTGTTACTAACGAAAAACTACACTTCATCCCAAGTCTTTACAATCAAACCACAATCCTGTATACTTGAATCAGGTTCACAAAGCCCCAATTTACAGGGTTTATAGAAGTAATTAGAAGTTATAGGAACCTGGCTAGAAAGAGGCAGAATTTTATGTTCAGAATCTGGGGAAAACTCATGAAAAACAACCGTTTCCTTCAAGATATGGTTGTTGAAATAGATAACCCATCCATGAGCCGTCAAGACAAGATTGATGAGGCTTTGGATCAATTTACCATGGCTTTCGATTTACAAAAGCCCATGTGGTTTGACAAGAACACCAAGGAAATGGACCAATTTTCCAGAACACATTTCTACGACGATCAGTTCATTGAGAGTATTACATTTGATTACCTTGAAATTGAAATCATCGAAGACGATAAAGAAGATGATTAGGTAGACTTAAGGATGACGCATAGGAGGTTGAGATGAACTCCACCGTGCAGGGAAACAATCAGACCAGGCAAGAAGTTAAAAACAGGGTTTTGGATGATATCTATTTTGGTATGATCCTATTAATTGTGCCTTTGGCACTTATATCGTGGTTTCGTTTTGATAATTTAGATAGGCGTGACCTCTTTTTTGTGACCATTAGTTTTCCGCTTATACTTGCCTTTATACATATCTTTAAGAAGCATTTTTCATATCTTTATAGGACCTGGTTCTTGGTTGGCATCTATTATGCCGCTGGAATTATGGCCTATCTGCAACTGGGTATTGTCAGTATCGGTTTGGCCTTGTTTTTTGCCAGCAATTTTGTGGCTGTTATGCTATTATCCAGAAAAACTTCTATATGTATATTGACTTTCAATGGTGTTAGTATTTTGACAGTTTCCATCTTAACAGTCATGAAGATCATTCATTTTGAGTTTAAAGTTGATGAGGTTCTCTATAACGCCGAAACCTGGATTATCCAGATGTTGGGTTATGCCATGATTAGTATTGTAGTCACCTTGGCAATAAAAAGACTCAACAGTTACAACGAAGACTTCATTATTGAATTACAGGTGAAAAATTCAGAAATTCAAGATAAATTAGACCTGATCCTCCAGCAGGATGAGACAATCAAGACCAAGGAAAGTCAACTTGTATCGACACAAATGCTGGCTGATTCTAGTGAAGCTATGTATCAAACCCTTTTTAACAGCTTAGATGAACTGGTTTATGCCATGGATCTTGACGGACGTTTTGAAGTGGTCAACGATAACCTTTTAAGCACTTTAAAAACCAACGAGGATGCTGTCATCGGCAAAACCATCTACGAGATTTTCCCAGGTACTGATATGGATTCACAATGGGAATCCACTAAGCAGAGAGTCATAGAAACAGGTGAAAAAGACATTCAGTACAACACCTTTAAGGATCCTTCAGGTAAAATCCAGACCTATGAAGTAACCCTTCTTCCAATATATATTAATGGTAAGGTAGCAAAACTCATGGGAACCAGCAGAGACATTACTGAATTACTGGACAAAGAAGAGACCATCCATAATCTGGCTTTTACTGACCAGCTGACTGGAATCAAAAACCGAATTGCCTTTAAAGAGTTTATCGAAGGACGTATCAAAAATTATACAATAGGTACTTATCCTTTTGTAATATGCCTGATTGATATTGATAACTTTAAGAACGTTAATGACACCATTGGTCACTTAAAGGGCGATGACCTGATTACCCTTATAGCAAACCGCCTAAAAGACCAGTTCGAGGAAACCCTTATGGTTGCCCGTATCGGTGGTGATGAATTTGCTATTGCAGCTACAATCAATGATTCTCTAACGGATACAGAAGACCTTATTACCAGAATCAGAGCTGCCTTTGTTAAACCCTTTCATGTTCAAAATGAAAGCTTTACTTTTACTGTTTGTTCAGGAACTTCTATCTATCCCTATGATGGAAGCAGCTATGACGAACTCTTTTCCTGTGCAGATTATGCCCTCTTTAATGCCAAGAAAAAGGGTAAGGACAAACATGTTGGCTATAAGCCATAAACCATAATCCATACCCCTATTTCATAAGCACAAAATTCTGATTAGGTTCAACTTAATCATCCTTAAACAGTGATAACTGAGTCTCTGTCACCTTTTTCTCATACATAGGCATCCCAACATAAATCCCCTCTTCCTTACATCGCTGCTTGAAGTAGGCATGCATTTTTTTGCCGTTCACACAGTAAGCTCCATAACTATTCTTAAACCGTCTCTTATATTTATCAACCAATTCCGGATCATATTCTGCCAATTTCTCGTAAAAATATTCTCTTTGCCTGTCCCTAAGAGTCACGGCAAAACCAGGATAAACAAACTGCACATCATAATCTTTGCAGGCTTTGATGATAGCCTCCAGATGGTCCCGGTCTTCCATAATATAAGGCAATTGTGGCATGACCAGAAGTCCTGTCTGTATGCCTAGGGAGTTGAGAATTCCTACAGCCTCCATTCGTTTGGATGGAAGTGGTGCCGAAGGCTCAATAATCCTTGCCAGGTCATCATCCATAGTGGTTATGGTCATACTGACACAGGCATACCGCTTGGCTATCTCACCCAAGACATCTAGATCCCGAAGGACCAGGTTGGACTTGGTGGCCAGGTTAACCCGCATACCGTATCTATCAATGACCTTAAGGCTTTCCCTGGTTAGCTCATATTTCTTCTCAATGGGCATATAGGGATCACTCATGGCACCGGTACCGATGGTATAGCGCTTTCGCATTCTTCTAAGGCTTTGATCCAGTAATGTGGCTGCATTGGTCTTAACAATGATTTCGCCGTCAAAGTCATCAACGTGGTAACATTCTGACCGACTGTCACAGTAAATACAGTGATGCTGGCATCCTCGATATATATTCATATTGTACTGGACCCCAAACCAGGACGATGGCTTGGAAGTACGGCTGATGATGGTTTTGGCTTCAATTTCTGTGACTTTCATGGATTCACCTGTCTTTATGGGTTCGATTGACGCTATGAGTTCAATTGACACTTTAGGGGCAACTCATATTTTCTTCCTCTATTATGCATTACTTTCCGACAATTGAAAAGCCCGGACCTAAGGTTTATCATATACCTGGTCCGGGCTTATTAGATCTCATTATAAACTTTTCCTGATCAAAATCACCTGTCCATCCACTACTTAATTCCTGAGTGGGCCATGGTGTTCATGACCTTGCTCTGAAGGAGAATAAATAGCAGAATATTTGGGACAAACATAATCAAGGCTGCCGCTGCTGCCACCCCTTGACCGGCAACTGCCGTGTTAAGGTTGGCCATGGAATTCATGAAGAAAGCCAAGGTTCTCATACTTTCTTTTGTCGTGAACATATTGGACGTTTCCATGTTTCCCCAGACAGCCTGGAAGGCCAGTATACTAACGGTTGCAACTGCTGGTTTAATTAGGGGCAGGATGACGGTAAAGTAAACCTTGAACAAGCCTGCACCATCCACAACTGCTGCTTCCATTAATTCGTTAGGCACCTGATCCATAAACTGTTTGATTAGGAAAAGACCTACAGGCATGGCCAGCAGTGGCAATATATGGGCAAAATAAGTGTCCATAATTCCCAGTCTGTCAATGGTTAAGTATCTTGGAATCATCACTGCCGCCGGAACGAACATCAGGGACAGGGTATTGATTTCAAAAAGTACTTTTTTGCCCTTAAAGTCCAGCTTTGAAAAAGCGAATCCAGCCATGGAACCGATCATGATCATAAGGATGATGACACTGGACGTTACCAATAAAGTGTTGAAGATATAACGGCCCAGGGATACAACCGATGACCGGGTAATCTGGATAAACATATAGAAGTTATCCAGGGTTGGCTGCTTAACAAAGAACTGCGGCGGGAAGGCAAAAAGTTCATTCAGTGGTTTAAAGGCATGATTCATGATGAACACAATTGGCAATGCCATGAACACAGCCAGCGGCACCAAAAAGATATAGAATTTTAGTTGGTCCTTTCCAAAGCGTTTTGGATTAACAGTAATGGTTTTCATAAATCATACCTTTCTAATTCATTGGTCTAGGATACTAATTATTAATAGTCAATATTCTCAAGATAAAGATCTCTAAACTCATTGGCCTTTTCTGTCATTTCTGCTGCAACGTCAGCAGGATCCACTTCTCTACGGTCCAATTGACCCCAGATATCATTTTCAACCATCCAGGCATCGAAGTCTCCGAAACCAGGAGCTACAGAGTGAACAAGTGGAACGATTTTTGTTTTCTGCCATACTTCATAAGTTTGCTTGAGTGATTCATCATTAGTGAAATCGATGTACTCTTGCCATACTTCAGCGTTTTGAGTTACAGGCATACGGGATGCAACAGTCATACCGGCTTCTTTGTATCCTTCAAGACGGTAGTGGCCAGCTTCAGCTCCCCATGAGGTCCATTTTTGAAGTTCCCATGCTTCTCTTGGGTGTTCAGTCGCAGCTGAGATAACACCAAAGTCAACGATAGCACTATATCTGCCTGATGGACCTGCTGGCATTGGGTAGAATAAGATTTCACAACCGGATTGTGGTTCAACAACGTCTTTTACATAAGCGTTACCCCATGGCCAGTCGAAGTGAATAGCTGAACGTCCGAATCCTGGAGGCCAAGCTGTTGGGTCACCAAGGAATTTTTCCTTGTCTTCTTCGCTTTCCCATTCACAGACATCAGTATCGATATACTCATATTTTTGGTTCATAGCATTGATCCAGGCATCTTCGAAGTGATAAGCTTCACCGTCCCAACCAAAACTTGATTGGTCTTCAGTGTATGGAGCAATCCAGTAGTCAGGATAGATAGGGTTACTTGTTCCGAAGTAGAAGTCTTCCGGATGGGTAATACGTTCTGCAATGTCTTTGAATTCATCAATGGTCCAGTCGTATGATGGTAATGGCTCGTTGTATTTTTCGAAGACTGTTTTGTTCAACCAAGTAATGGATGGGAAGAGTACAGTTGGCATTGAATACCAGTTGCCACCGATTTTGGAAACCTTCATAAAGTCTGGGTAAAGTTCTGCAATATCAGGGTCAGTTTCTACAAAATCCGTAACATTAAGAGCCCATTCGTTAGCTACAGCTTCAGTAGCTGAGAATACCCAGAATACGTCAGGTAAGTTGCCGGTTGCTGCCAGTGAAGTCAAACCGTCTGCCCATGCAGCCTGGTCGATTTCTACGAACTCTACAGTAATATTTGGGTAAGCTTCCATAAAGGCAGCCAGTTGAGCATCTTTTGCCTCTTTTTCACCTTTTTCAGCCATACCCCAGCAAGCATATGTTAAAGTAATTTCTTCTGTTGTCATTGGTTCAAGACCAGCGTAATCTTCAGGATCATCACTGATGACTTCTTCTGCATCAGTTCCGCCTGCATCTTCATCAGTGGCAGTATCTTCATTGCTTGTGTCTTCAGTTGTTGGTGTGGTGTCATCCCCTGTTGATTCTTCCCCGTCCTTGCTTCCACAGCCTGTAAAAAGGCTCATGGCAAGGGCCAATACTAAAAGGATGCTCAATAATTTTTTGATGCTTTTCATAACAAATCCTCCTGTTACCTCATATTTTGAATAGTATGTTTCATTCAAGTCCAGTCAATACCGGACATTTATATTCATTTTCCGGATGCTTCCTTGCCTTTCAGCTGTCGCTGGCCTTGTCGACTTAGGTCAGTTGAGAACTGAAGTTGATGATCCGGTAAAATAATATACCTTTTACTCTCCTGTAATACCCGTCCGGTCTATACCCTCCACAAAATACCTTTGAAGACCGAAGTAGACCACCAGCAGCGGGAATACAGTTATTACAGTTGCCGCCATACGGGTTGCCTCGTTGGCATCTGCTCCACCTTTTACACCGGAAGCCCATCCTCCCTGTGCCTGGAGCTGCTGTCTAAATATTTCGTTAAAGTTGTTGAGTTCAATAAGCATAGTCTTAACACTGGAGGCATTCCCCAAATTGTTGCCTCCCAGATAAAGACCGGTAAAATAAGTTTCGTTCCAGTACCAGACGAATGAAAAAAGGAAAGAAATAATAATGGCCGGCACTGCCAGTGGTATCGCCACCTTAAAGAAAATGGTCAGTTCAGAAGCCCCATCTACTCTTGCCGCTTCATCCAGAGCCTTGGGAATCTGTCTGAAAAACTGCATAAAGATCAGGATGAAAATTGCGCTTTTCAGGCCCTGTCCCAACATAGCGGGTAGCATAAGGGTCTTTAATGATCCCAGGAGATTATAATCTGAAAACATGGTGTAAGTCGGAACCATCAGTACATATGGTGGAACCACAAAAGTAATCAGGACCAAGACCATGAAGAGACCCTTAAAGGGAAAGTCATATCTGGCAAAAGCATATCCGGTGAGAGCAGCGACTGCTGTTTGCAAAAGAGCCGGTCCCACCGCTGCTACAATAGAGAAAAGCAGGGTTTCCTGGACATGCATAACGTCAAAGGCCTTGGCGTAGTTCTCAAAAGTAATGGATGTTGGCACCCATTTGACTGAAGCGTCCAAAAGGTCTGTCAGTGTCATGAATGAAGACACGAACATGTTCAGGATGGGATAGAGATAAACAAATCCCAAGGAGATCAGCATAAGATAAATAATTCCCATATATAAACCCTTACGGTCTCCAGGACGACCAAAAAGCTTGGCCTTGATATGGCTTCTCGTCTCATGACGAAAAAGATTTTTTAGCTTATGTGTTAAAGCTTCCATGCCACCCTGCACTGTAAAACTTGATGTTTTCATGACTGTCTCCTTTCCTAGTCAGCATTTCTTTTGGGTTGCTTCCATGTATGTGTTGCCTGTTTATAGACTGCTTCCGGTCGTTTGGACCTGGCATTTTCCCGTCCTAAAAGGCCAAAGATGATGCCGATAACCAGGATAATGCCTATGGAATAGATCCAGGCCATTGCCGAAGATATACCAAATCCCTTGGAAGGATTAAGCATATTGTCCCGAATGAGTATGATGACATCGTTGATTTCTGAAGTTGCCAGAAATACAAGGATGTAAATAGCGTTAATGAATACCAGTCCCTTAAGGGATGGCAGTACAATCTTGAAAAAGGCTACCCAGGAGGATGCTCCGTCAATGAAGGAGGCCTCATAGAGGGCAATGTCTATTTTCTGCAATCCTGCAAAGAAGATAAGGATCGGCACCCCTGAATACCAGAGGATTAATAGGAGCCTGGAAAATAGTGAACTAATAGGCTCAGCCAACATCCGTGGAAAAACAGACCAGACAATGCCGTATAAGTCATACTGTTCAATCAGTGGAATAGTCGTCACCCCATCGGAAATCAACATATTAAGAACCGGTCCGCTAACGACGATGATCGGTAGGAAAAAGAGGGTTCTAAACATGCCTTTTGCCTTTATTTTCTGGTTGAGAAGCAGGGCAATCAAAAGTGCAAATACAATGATGAGGGGTAGTTCCAAAGCCGCTTCCTTAAAAAAGTTAACCAGCCTGGAGACAAAATACTCATCCTTGAGGAAGGTATCCGTATAGTTCTGCCAGCCAACGAACTTCATGCTCCTGCCTTTAGCTGTAATCTTCACCTTGTTTAAACTGAAAACCACAGACTGATAAAGAGGGAAAGCAAAGAATAATAAGAAGCCGGAAAACCATGGTATAAGGAAGAGTAAGCCAACGAGACTTCTTCTTTTTTCAACACTTAGTTTCATTGACCTTCACCTCCAATCACCTTATAGTCCAAAGCCTTAACTGTAAGAGTTTCGTCATTGATGTCTACTGAAAGGTCTTTCTGACCATAATTAATGACTAGGATTGTGCCGTCCTCGTAGGTGACCTTAACCAGATTATTGTCCATGACCTGGTGGTCTACCATAGCCACACCTTCAAGAGGCTTAAAGACCTGGCCCAGTTCCTCAGTATAGGTAAAGATCTTGTCCTTCAGAACACTAAACTCTGACGTATAAATATGGGATGATTCCGTATCCCTCAACTTAATGGGTGATTCACCTGTTAATAGGAAGGAAGGATAGGCTCCGTATTCAATCATCTTAAGGAAGTACTCTCTTTGGTTGGCAACAAAATTCACATCACCGGCCCAGTATGGAACATAGGATTTCAGAACCATAGGCAGGAAGGGTACTTCCTGGCTGATGTAGGAATAGTTGGATGTTGACAACTCCATGTCAAAATACTGGTCCATATATTGGTATAGGTAATTATTTGGCTTATACAAGGATCTGCTTAAGTCCTCCATACCTGCAAAAACCTCATCGATTTGCTCAAGTGCCTGATCTCTTCCAAATATATCTCCTGATAAAAAGTAGGAGTAGAGGGTTTCAGGCAAGCCTTCTATGGCTACATGGTTAAGACTGGTATCTCCATATCTTTTAACATACTTGTCTGCAATGTCTCCTGCCAGATTTGGTGACTGAACATAAGTTTCACCAAAGAGTCTGCCATGGGTATTTTCTTTTACAAGTATTTCGTTAATACCTTTGATCAAGTCTTTTCGTGTGTTGTAAAAAGACTGGGTGGAGGCTCTAAGGAGGTCAATTTCAAGAATCAGGTCATTGCCATCTGCTGCCAGAGACTCTCCAAGTTTTTTCAGGTCCTTGGTCGATCCTAACTGACCGTCGATTTTAAGTCCTGTATCCCCGAGACTTAGGTAGGCTCCATCCTTTTGCCAGGCTTTGTAGACCGGAACATAGTCATGAATTCCACCCTCTTCCAATTGGTTAAGGATTTCCTCCATCTGGTCAAGAGTGGTTACCGGTACCAAATCGTTGAAGATAAACCATTTCTTGGTATCAGCTCCAAAGAAGGTGAACTTTGGCTCAAACTGATCCTCAGTTTTGACCAGGTAGCCTTCTTCAATGAGATAATCCCTGTAGACCTTTGCAAAAGCGGAATAACCGGACTCTTGACCACCCAGGATATGGTAGGTGACTTCTACGTCCCTGAAATGCCCCTGGTCTTCAATAGTTGGTGCACCAGACTCTCTTGCTGTCTGTTTGGTGTATATTTCCCGATAGAGAAACTTGGTATTGATAAAGTTAAAAGGGGTCACCACTCCATTGGGGTAGGCCTGAATCTTGGCATTATCGGCACCTTTTGTAATGATTCCGTATAACCCAAGTGACGTATCTTCATAAGTCATACCAAAAACCGGGTCCGATATGGACTTGGAGTTTTTGATTTCCGGCTGCCACCAGGGAGTGGAATTCTGTCTGTCCGTTGAGATACCTGGATTAAGTCCATAGACCTTCTTTTCATAGGGGGTCTTGTACTGGTTAAGGTTGTCTTTTAAGTCAATCAAGGCTCCGGCACTTTCAGGAATGAAAAGGTAGCCTTCATGCTCTCCGATTGCTGTCGCTCCAAGAAAAGGATATAGGGTAATGGCTCCAAGTTTAAAGTCTTCAGATTCCTTAATGGAATCAGCAGGAACACCTACCTTAAGGCCTTCCTCTGTTAGGCTTACAACAAGGGTCATGGAAAAATCATATTCTTCAAAGGTAAGCTTGGCCTCGAATCCCATATCTTGAAGGTTCAAGACAATATCTGGATTGCCATTGATCATATCTGTTTTAACAGGTTCCATGGACTGGCCTGTGTATAAATCCAGGGCAACAGCTGAGTGCATGTAGCCTTGCCAGGTTCCGTTGGATCCTTCATCACTTTTTGCTGAATAGATTTTTTGGCCGCTGGCCTTATCGGTAATGACGATGGTCAAGTCTTCGGTGTCCACTGTCATCAAAAAGCGGTCATTTTCAAAAACCGGATCTTTCTCTGCAGTTACAGGTACCATCTGGACTACAAAGAAGATGAAACATATGAAGATCCAACCGGTCTTCCACATTTTTTTCTTACCTGCCACGATAGTACACCTCCTTGAAGATAGAGAAAACAAAATCTCCAACTTGTTTTGCCAATGCAAAGAATATAAATCCTATAGCCACCAGAATGAACATGGTGAAAAAAGTAATCAATAGGCTTTTGATGGTCTCCCCAATGGTATAATCTTGGATTTCCTTAACCATAATGAAGGTTAGGATAGCCACTCCGGCGTATATGAGGAAGTTAAGCAGCTCAATGATGAAGCGCTCGTTATTGGATAAAATATGGGTCAGGATAATGACCGCCGGTTTAAGGAAAATGTATGGCATAAAGGAATAGGCAAAGGACATATAAATGTTCTTTATGGACCCTTCTCCATCCCGGATATCACTGATTAAGTGATTACAGAAAATGAAAAGTCCTATGAATCCAAATATGAAAATGGCGTCTTTTCCAAGCTCATACACATTGTCGTTAATGGTCTTAAAGATGAATCCACTCATATACTTGTTGAGAATATATATGGTGAAAACGCCCAGATAAATAATACTTGCTGACAGGATGGAAACCTTGTTTTCCCACTTGATACCATAGTAGGCATCTGCCGGATTCCGTAACACACCTTTGATAAAGCGGATCTCTCTTACAAGTTTCCTGTTTAACAACCAGTCGATTCCCTTATTGACTTCCCGAAGTCCGGGGACCTTCTTACCAAATCTTCTGTTCAGCTTAAGAAGAGCTACAAGGACAAGCCAGATGCCAAAAAAGAGGATTAAGTTATCTCGGATAAAGACATTTCTAACCTGCCAAAAGGAGTTGGAATAACCTCTTCGGTCACCACCGATTCTGGATTCTTCCATAGCCTTGTCGTAGTTTTCCAGTTTGTAGTCTGCCTTGCCAAGACCCTTGTAGGCATAGTCAAAAAGACTGTTCATGGACAAAACCTTGTTCCAGGGCTCCTGACTCTCTACGTAGAAGCCGTCTTGATAATAGCGAAGGGCTTCATGAACGGTGAGAGAATATTCGGTCTGGATAAAACAGGTAATATCACCACCGTCAGCATCCAGAACATAAAGGTTGTCTTCAGAGTCTGTGTCGATAGCTGCAATATTGTTAAAAAGACCGGCACGGTTGGTTCCGTCGTCTTTTCCCGCAAAGAGGAAAAGAAGCTCCTGGTCCCTTGTGTATTCATAAATAAAACCTTCTTTGGATACGGCATAAATGTTCTCAATGGAACCGACTGCCACATCCTGGATCAGGTTGTCTACATAACCGGGAGATAACATGTTTTCTCCGGCGATGTTGTATTTGGAGATCCCGTTTTTTGCTCCAATAGAAAGCTGGGTTGCTTCTGTTGGCTGGGTTCCCTGGGTCACCGTATAGATAAGACCTCTGGTATCCTGATCGATATTAAGAGCCGATGAGGGCACGTTTTTTTGTAAGGATGCCCTTTGGGCTTCGGTAAAGGTCAAGCGTCTAAGAAGCTGGTTAAAGGTAATGGTTGTTGCATTGGCACCGAAGTATCCAAAAAACTCACCGTCAGAACTGATATTAAGAATCCCGTTGGCGTTACCTTCTGAAAGAACATACAGGCTGCCTGCCTTATCGACGATTAACTTGGTTGGTTTATACTTGCTTTCCTCACCAAAGATAGGACTTACCGGTTTTTCATAGGTTCGAAGAAGACTTCCGTCAGCTTCGTACATGAATACAGCCTGAGCCTTTGGATCGGCTACATAAACCTGGCCTGCTTCATTAACATAGACTCCCGTAGGACCCTTAAGTCCTTCACTGATTTCTCCAATCATTCTCATATCTTCATTAAGTATAAGAATTCGGCGATTGCCTGTATCAGCAATATAGATATTTCCTGATTCCGCGATAAAGAGATCTTCAGGTTTCTTTAATCTCTCTCCGTCAAAGTTGTCAACGACTTTTGAAGGAACATAGCCGTCCAGAGTTTCAACAAAACGTCCGTCTTTATCAACGGTTATGGTTGTATAAGGCGCCTCCTGGGCTGTAATCGTAACAGGTCCTGTAAGACTTATCATAAAAACAAGGATAAGAACCAGAGGTAACCACTTTTTATGTCGATTTAATTTGGTCATCTTGAGGTCCTCCTAATCTTCACTGAATATCTTACGGGCATAATGGGAGATCAGGTAGATCAGAACCAGCAATGAAAAAGATACTGCTGATGCATAACCCATCTCATAACGGATAAAGCCGTAATCTTCGATATGGTTAACAATTAGTTGCCCGGAGTAAAGAGGCGTTGGATTCACACCACTGAGCTGAACTCCGATAAGACCTACAGAGAAAGTATTTACGACTGCCATAACTGCACCAAACAGCATTTGTGGCTTCATCATAGGTATGGTAATGTAGAAAATCTCCTGGAAACGGTTTCTAAGGCCATCTACTGTGGCTGCTTCATAGAGCTGTTCATCGATATTGAGAATCCCCGCCAACATAGCCAGGAAACCAACACCCATACTGGACCAGATGGAAACAACAATCATAATAGGCAGTAGAAACCTTGGGTCTGTGGTAAAAAGAATGGGGTCCGTTATAAAACCGAATTTCATCAAAAAGTAGTTCATATAACCCATCTGGTCACCGGCAAAAATAATTTTCCACACAACAGCCATGGCAACACCTGCTGTCAGGGATGGTGAATAGATCAGAAGGGCCAACCAGGTCCTCATACCCTTGGTGATCTGAGCCAGCATCCAGGCCAATAGGAAGGAAAGAACATATCCTACCGGCCCAACCATAAAGGCAAAGAATATTGTGTTAGGCAGAACATACTGCATAAAAATCTCGTCTGCTGTCAATAAGTTTATGTAGTTAAGAAATCCTACAAAATCGGGCATTTCCACTGCATTGAAGTCTGTAAAAGACAAGCCAATGGCCATAATGACCGGAATGACGATGAACAAAGTAAATAGGACGATATAAGGCAATAAGAAATACCAGGCTTTATTGATTCCGAATTTATCTTTATTCTTCATTCAACCATTCCTCTATCATGTCAATGTCCGGTATAATCAATGGTTTTAACTGGTTCCCTTCACCATCGGTATAGCCAAACTCTTCAAGCTTTCTCATTATTTCCTGATTGATTCTCTTTTCAGCAAGGTCTGTTGCTGTCCGGATATTCACATCTTCTGTAACAACTGAGGCCAGGATGTTCCCCAGTTCACGCTCAATAATATATCCTCCCGGAACCCTTGGGGCTTCCTGAGCCCACATAAGCTGTTCCATAATGATTTCCTTGTCTTTTTCAGACCAGGGTGATCTGGCGATAGCTTCCAGGTTAGCTGAATTCCAAAGGTATTCATTACCCAGAGTTGCCTGTAAGGTATAAGCGAACTCTGTCTGAACATCCGCTGACATCCACCATTTGAGGAACTCAAAACCTTCTTCCTGCTGGTCGCTTTGACTAAAGAGAAGGGCACTTTGGGCAGCTCCGGATGTATATCTGGTGACCTGACCATCCTCGCCTACCAGTCCCGGATAAGGGGCAATCCCCCATAGACCTGTAAGTTCAGGTGCTGCATTGGTCAGTAGATTGTAGGTTCCGTAATCAGAAATACCGATTGGTAATCGACCATCTCTAAAGCCTTGATAAAAACTGAGGATTTCATATTCCATATCATAGATGGTAAAGTTCTCAGTCAAATATTTAAGTCCACTGATCATATTAGGATTTTCCAGGTCTACCTGGGTCTGTCCTGCTTCAAAGAGCTGGGCATCACTTTGGAAAACAAAGGGCATAGTTGCCGCATAGGGCTTGTTAATCAGGTTGGATACATGGAGGTTAAATCCCTGTCCCAGTCTTTTTAACTCAGGCAGCATTTCCCTAACCTGGTCCATATTATCAGGCACCTGGTCAATCATGTCTTTACGGTAGAACATAACCCAGAAGTTAAAAGTTTCCGGCAAGGCGTAGATGCCTTCATCGAAAACTCCTGGTATCAGCATACCCGGGGCAAACCGCTTGCCTACTTCATTAAAGCCTTCCATTTCCCTTAGGTTAACCAGGGCTCCACGAAGGGCCAGGTCATAAACAAAGGTAGAGTTGATACCGATAGCACCATCAGGTGCTTTTCCTGAAGCGTTGGCCAGGATTAGTTTCTGCTGGTCCGGTACAACAGCCAGGTTAACCTTAATACCGGTTTCAGGCGTAAAGTCCTGATCCACCATTCTTTGGATAATCTCAATATATTGTCTTGGCCAGTTAAGCCATATGGTCAATGCATCATCTTCCTCATAGGAAGGATCGTAATCCGGCATAGTAAACGAAGCGATAAAGTGTTTCCAGTTACTTTTCAGACTAGCTACAGGACCCATAGTTTTAGGTAACTGTGCATCCTCCTGATAGAAGGTAATCTTGTCCAAACTTAAGGACTGTCTGGTCAAATTCTGGACAACACTGACCAGGTTTTGTCTAACCGAAGATTGTCCGTAGGAAAACTGGGTCAGATTTTGAGGCAGCTGGTTTGGATTTTCAGCCAGCTGACTAAGGGTTTTAGCCGCCACATTTAGAAGCTCTATTTCACCGGATTTCTTAACTCCCTGAACATCCAGCAAAAGCTCATAGACTTGGCTGATTTCCTCACTCCAGGTTAAGAGATTGCTTTCTACGTCCAAACCATATTTTTCCAGTTCAAAGTCCCTGTATTTATCGGTATTGCCACCGGTCATTTTGTTAATGGCCAAAGCCATATCACTAATTTCCGAAGCTACTTGGTTAATAACTGTAATTCCGTCTCTAAGAGGGTCTACTGTCACTTGAACTCTTAAGGTATGTGAGCCGGCTTCCAAAAAGATGGTTTCATCTAAAGTTTTATCTTCAAATTTTCTGTTATTGTCAAATTCAACGTTGTCAAAAGCCTGACTGGGTTTTACACCATCAATATAGATAGTTCGGTAAACCTTGAAGCCTGACTTTAGGCTTTGACGGTACCGCATCATAAGATGGTAATAGCCATCTTCAACTACATCAAAGTCATACTCAACCCATCGTCCGGGGTCTCTGAAGTTGGCTTCAGCCAGCATGTTCTGGACCTTAAGCTCAGGATCATAAGGAGTCAACTTGGTATTAAACTCCATATCCGTCCGGATATTGGGTGAGTTTCTATAGGTCATGTCTTCAGCTTCAATAATGATATACTGATTACCCGAGGCCGGCTCTCCCGTAGGAAGACTTTGGTTTTTATAGCCTGCTTCCAGTCTGACGTCTCCAAATTCAACCTTACCTTCATTTATCTGAAAGACCAGTTGGTTATGGCCTTTTTCCAAGGGAATAAGAAGGGGTCTTGAATCCATAAACAAACTGTCATGAAGTTGGGTCGAATGCCACTCTGTATCCTTCACCGGCATGGCAATGGACTCATTGCCATATCGGTCATAAAAAGTCTCACCAGATGCCCAATAATCTGAAAACATAAGATTTTCCAGTTCCTTATAGGCTTGATCACCATTGACTCTTAAGGACAGGTTAGTTGGCAGTATATTATCTCCAAAAGACCTGTAGTCAATACTGAGAGAATAGAGGCCTGACACCGGAGCTTCAAGGACCAGGGTCACCTGGTCATCCAGCTCACCGATTCTTGCTTCAGGGTAGATATCCTCTTTAGATAGGTAAATATCCTCACCCTCATAAACATCCAGGTCTGCTTCCATAAGAAAGGCTGCATAGCCTGTCTCTCCGATGACTTCCGCCATTTCCTGAAGCCTTTTTAGGGCATTTTCTTTTTTGTCGCTTGCATCTGCCATAGATATAAAGGAAGGTACAAGGGCTGCCATACTTAGAATCAAGACAAGGGCCAGTAATTTGGGCAAATATTTCATTAAGGAGTCTTTCCTAAGACTACTGCTTCTACCTGACTTCATTGTCCGGCTCCTTTCTCCTGGTGGTAATGAAGGGATGCTTCCACAATTCCTTGTCCTTCACCTAAAACTTCAAGTCCAACCTTGCCATAAAGATAGGGCTTGGAATCTGTATACACAATCAGTTCCCTGTCATCGACTAGAAGCCGAATATTGGGTCCACTGCATTCAATATCAATTTTTATATATTCACTCTCTAGGCCATCATCGACTTTGGAGCATAACTCACATCCTGCCAAGGGCTTGGAATCATAGGCCAGCTTTGAAAGAGTCAGGTGCTTGTCTTTTATGACAAGACCATAACCTATCAGACTTTGTCTAACCTGGGCCTCATAGAAGGATTCCTTGCTGGCTCTGACATAGAGACCAATCTCTCCTGTGTCCGGAGCATCTCTTCGGATGACTACCCTATAGGTATAGTCCATATCACTGACTTTACCCATAAAACCCATTCCCCTGTTGGCACAGCAGCCCAGTCCCCATAATTTGGTCATTAATGTGGGATTGTCACTTCCGCCACGGCCTTTTTGTGTTAGGGCTTTGAAATGGTCTGGGTTCATGAGTCCTTCATGAACACCAACAATCGTCTGACTTTGACTAGCTTGGCCACTAGATAAATCATCATCTTCGACTAAGATCCACTCCAGATAATCAATGATAGATCCGGCTTCAAAAGTAAGCTCAATCTGGTCCTGACTCTTACATAAATATCTGGTCCCAAAATAGGTCTTGGTCCATTGGTCTTGGCCAGGTCTTTTTAGGTTAACAAAAAGTCGGTAGTAGCCATTTTCTTTAATGGTCACTTTATAGGTCAAGGGCCTTTGATCCAGGATTTTTACCACATCAAAGACAAATCCCTTTTCTTCTTTTTGATCAAGCTCATAGCCCTTTTTGTTAGATCCGGCATCTTCTTTTGTATACTCTTGATGACCGGGTTCATGACCAAGGCAAAAGGCTCCATCAATTCTTCCGGGAATAGCCTTTGGTTCCAAAACTTCAAAATCCCCAGGTCTTCTGCCTGTATAGGCACAAAATCCAATAGACGGGTTGCCTTGATTGGCAACCATAGAGGAGATTCTTCCAATAAAGGAAAGACCTCCCACATATAGGTCATTCACCCATATTTTCAAATTTTCATGAACCACCTGTACCCTTGTTGTTATAAGTCCATTTGGACAAACATTTTTAGGACAGGTGCCTTTTATTTCCAGGTCACCAATCTTACAGATGTAACTTAAGCAATCTTGGTCCTGTCCATAGATCAGATTTCCAATTTCCTTATCATCATCATAGAAAGTGTATCCATCTTTTGGAAGTCCATAGGAGTTCCATTCATATATACCATATCCTTGATCCTCAAGAGGAGTTCCACCCTCTATAGTCATAGGTCCTAACCTCTTAAGTCCTCTGCCATACTGGTCAGGCATGGAAAATTCTGGTTGAGTCCACCAGGTGGAATTGGCTGACAGCCTTGCCTTGTTTCTAAAAAGCCGGTCAATATTAAGTCCTCGGATACCCTTGTCACCAATCCATTCAAAATGATGGTAGACAATCAGGTCACCTGACATATCCGGAGCCAGAACATTGGCACTATGGCCTAGTCCAAAACGTTGGTCCATGGTTTCAAGGAGGAGAATGGATTCATCCAACTTCTTAAAACCTCTGTCCGGCCCCTGGTCAGAAACCAAATAGGCAACCCGGTAACCTCTGCTTAAGAAATGATTACCGGTGACGGTCATATAATATAAGCCATCTCTTTTGATGACCATTGGACCTTCTGTCCAGTGGTCAAGGGATGAGTTTTCCACCATCTGGCCCTTGGCCCTAATCGAGGTTGTTGAGTCCATCTTATGAACCATAATACCCTTGAATCCTGCCCTATAGAAGTACATGGACCCATCATCATCAATGAAAACACTTCCATCAATAGACTGGCCAATATTAGGTCCTGTCATTTCAAAAGGTCCATCAGGCTGGTCGCTTTCCAGAATGTAATGGCCGTTTCCTTTTGGTGAAGTCATCATATAGAACTTGCCATGGCTATAGATGACTTCCGGAGCAAATGCGTTGTGAAGCTCCTCTATATCACACACCTGACCCAGATACTCAAAACCGACAAGGTCCTCTGATTTCCAGCACTCAACACCCTGACCAAACTTGGCTGTTCCATATAAATAATACCATCCGTCATGTCTTAAGAGAAAAGGATCGGCCAGCGCATAATCCGGCCACTTCCTTTCATCAATTCCATAAGGATTCTTAATCATCATTACCGGTTCCCCCAATTACATCTTATTACTATACTTTACGAAGATTGATTTCTCTGATTTTCTCAATATCCACTTTTGGGTTACGGTCTATATCCCAAAGTCCATTGATTTCCTGCTGAACATCTGTTACCTGTGTAAAGCAGTACCCCATATTATAAGGTAATTTTTTGAAAGCGGTAGTCAAAGAATCAAATCTTTTAATAAATTCTTCTTCTGATGCTACTTGACGTCCATAGCCCCAACCGGATTCATCGGCGAAGGCTATACCTCCATACTCAGTGTTCATAACCGGTTGGCCCTTATATTCATAACCTTTAGCCATAGCGTATTTTCCGCCGTTAAAAGGTATCTTGTTGGTGACTATAGCCTCTTTATCGGTATAATTTTCTGTAATATAGTCACCCCATTCGTGGTAATCATGAAGGCCAACTATATCCGATACCGTATGTTCCCATCCTTCATTAACCATGACCAGACGCATAGGGTCAATGGACTTGGTCAGGTAATACATACCTTCTGTGAAAAGCTGTTGGTGTCTATCTGTATAGATTTCAGGAACACCCCAGGACTCATTAATGACCGTCCATGTAATAATCGATGGATGATTGTAGTTCTGTCTTACAATCTCTACCCATTCTCTTGAAAAATTGGAGATTGCATCGTCGTTAAAGACATAAGTCGAAGGCATTTCACACCAGAGCAGCATCCCCATCTTATCACAGAGATAATGGAATCTTGGATCCTCAACCTTCTCATGTTTACGAAGTCCGTTATAACCGGCTTCCTTAATGATCTCAATATCTTTGATCATCGCCTCTTCAGATGGAGGTGTCAGGTGGGAATCTTTCCAGTAACCCTGATCCAAAATCAACCGCTGGTATAGGGGAAGGTTATTGAGAAGAACCTGGCCATTGGCCGTTTCTATCTTACGCATACCGAAATAGGTTTTAGCTTCATCCAGAACCCTGTCTCCTGGTTGATCATCCACAATTTTAAGAACAACATCATATAGAACCGGATCATGAGGCCACCAAAGCTTTAGGGTAAAAGGCATTTCCTTGCTTCGAAGACTTAAATCAAAAACAGTCTGATTTTCTAAAAGTTCAACTTCTGCAGCTACTATATCCTGACCTTTAAGACTTACCTGGCAAATCAATTTTTTGCCCAGGGCCTGGTCTGTAACATCAACTTCAAAACGGATGGTTCCCTGGTCTATGTCCGGCGTCATCTTATGGTAGGTCACTCTTGCCGGTGACACCTTTTCCATCCATACTGTTTTCCAGATACCTGTTGTCTGTATATACCAACACTCGTATACACTGTTCTTCCATCTTTGCTTCCCTCTTGGCTGAGTTGCCTTGAAACTGTCTTCAGCTTTTAGGGTAATGGTATTGGTTCCGATTATTAAGAAATCGGTAACGTCGAAGGAAAATGCAGCATAACCACCTTGATGGCTTCCGGCAAACTTTCCGTTAACCCAAACCTTAGCCACATAGTCAACTCCTTCGAAACGAAGAATCCAACGCCCTTCCAGGTCGTCAATCTCAACCTCTCTGCGGTACCATACGTTATTATGAATCTCTTGACTGTCAATGCCGCTCATCTTGCTTTCATAAGCATATGGAACTTGAATTTCCATCCCAGCCGGAAAAGCATCATTCATATATCCATTGGTTTCACCAATATTCTCATCATCAAATGCAAATTGCCATGGACCATTTAGATTAACCCAATTGGCTCTTTCCAGCATGGGTCTTGGATATCCCTTTAACATCGTTTTTCTCCTTCTATACGCTACTTATTCTAACTGTCCTATCCTTCAGAGAAATCCACCTGAGGATTTAAACATTTTCTATGTAGTAATGCCATTTATTATTTCTACAATATTTATGTAGTATTAACTTAATACTTACTTTATCACAGGATATTACCCCTGTCAATTGCTATTTTACACTTTTTATGTATATAATACCTCTTGCATATACGCCATTATATAGGGCTTTTGCCAGATAAAATCTTACTCAGTGATTATAAATACAATATTTATGTATTAATAAAAAGACTAACATATATTTATACATAATATTTATACATAATTTTTATACAATAACACTTTTTCACCCAATTGCACTTCAAGAGGCCTTAGAAAGATTCAATCTTCAAGTTTTTAAAATACATCTTGGAATCCTTGGACCAAAAGCCGGTACGTCCGGTAATGTAAGCCTCCGGATCTGTATATTCAAGTATCGCTTCCTTGCCACCATCCCAGTAGACACGAATTGTCGAACCCTCTGCCTCAACCCGTACATGGTAAAATTTGTCATCTTCAATCTTAATCTTGGCTCCGGCAATGTGTTCTCTTCCATAGTTCAACTTGGTCAAAGTCACCTGAAGCTTGTCAAAAGATACATAATAAGCGATGGCAGCCGCATCAATCTGATGTTCAAAGTAGGATTCCTCAGAACTGCGAATCAAGAGACCGGCACTTCCAATGGAATCACCATCTTTGATCATGAGGTCAAAATCTACCCTGTAGTCCTGAAGACTTTCAGGTCCAAAAAGAACTTTTACGTCCTTAACATCCTTATCTGGAACATAGCCGTCTTTTTTGGAATCCCAGATTCCCCACTTGCCACGTCCACCAATATAAGAAGCCTCTTTGGCACTGACAACACCATCATTTAAAGGATTCTCAAAGAGAAATTCTGTGGTTACAGGTTCTAGCTCAAAGGCAGATACAACCATTGTCCCTTCCGTAACTTTTCTGAATGTCAGGGTATGACAGCCTGCTTCCAGGTCAATATTCCCTCCGATAAACTTACCCTTATCGTATGTACTTTCACCATCTATAATAAGATTACCAACAGGATTTCCGTCCATGTACACTTCAAAACCTGTCGCCTGGCTGGGAACCTGTCCTAAAAGAGCCACTGTATGAAGCCCAGGGTTTTCCACATTGACTTGATAACTTAGCCAATCACCGGCATGGTCTAAATTAACCGAGTATATTCCCGACTCATCCTGACTGATTTTTACAGCATCACCCTTCCTAAAAAGATCCGCTTCCTCATGGTAGCCCGTTTGATAACCGGTCCCTAGGCCTGGCAAATAATGGACCGCCTCCAAGATACCCGGCACCCCTTTATAGGCCTCATAATCACTGGAGCCATGAACCTTATCCGAAAAAGCAGTATAGCCAACCTCAGGCTGATTATCCTGCCAGCTGTAGCCTATTTTGCCTCCACCAAAAGACATGTCCGTAACCTGACCTTTCAACATCTGGTCAATATAGACATCAACCGAATCACCGGCCACCTGAAGACGGAAGGTATGAAGAGCTTCCTTATTATAACCATCAAAAAGGTCAAAGGCTTTCCTTGTCACCTGACCATCCTTATATTGAAGAAGACTAAAAGTCTCTCCCTGGTAGTCCAGGAAAACCTGACCATAGTTCTGATCATCTATATATGAAAAGATTAAAGACACAACCTTATCCTGATTCCCGGATATCACATTATATTCAGCCGTATAGGCCTCATCGGAGATTTTATTACTCAAGACAGCCTTAACACCATCTACTTCAACCTCCTCAAGAAAACTTTCACCATCACCAGCTCCGTCAAGTCCGTATACTTCAAAACCAGGTCTTTCAGGCACAGGTTGACTATATTCACTTGGACCAGACACTGTCAGACGCCTTCCATTAAAGAGGAATCTGTCCATATTTAATGACCGGATTCTTGGTCCCGTTGAATAATCAGAACTGTGGTACATCATATAGTAGGAATCCAGATCAGGCCCCATAACCGTCGAGTTATGACCAATTCCTGTAATACGGCCCTCCGTATTAATGGCAATAGGGTTATTGTCTCCAACCTCATAAGGTCCCAAGGGTCCTTCCGTTGATGTTGAATAGTTGATGCGGTAGCCGGTAGAATCCAGGTGGTTGCCGGTATAGGTCAGATAATAGATACCCTCCCGCTTAATAACCATAGGCCCCTCCGTCCACCAATTCATGTAGGCATTTAAAACCTTGGCTCCGGTAATATCCATCAAATCTGGAGTTTCTATTCCCTGAATCCCCTTATCTCCCGAATTATAGAAATAGAATCTTGAGTCATCATCAATAAAGAAGGAACCGTCAATTAAGTGACCAAAATTATCTGTCGCTGCCTTAAATGGCCCCAAAGGACTATCCGAAGTCAGAACATAATGACCCTGGCCAGCCGGTGATGTACACATATAAAAAGTCCCATTGTAATAGGTGACTTCCGGCGCATAGGCTCCCTCTGTAAGTTCTTCACCAGCCACTTCCTGTCCATACTCCCAAGTTACCATATCCTTGGAAGTCCAAACCCGGATACCTACATTAAAGTCCTTAGTTGAAGGATACAGATAATACATACCGTTCCATCTGAATACAAAAGGATCGCCTATTCCATACTTTTCCCAGGAATCTTCCACGACCAATTCATTGGTATAGAAGTCTTCCGGCAGAACACTTGCCTGATTCAACCGGTCCATAGCCTCTATAAATGTTTTGTCCTGGTCTTCAGTCACTTTTCTCTCAATTGTAATTTCTACTGGTTCTTTACTTGAATTTTCCACCTTTTCCACATCTCCTATTTGATTCATCTCTTCTTCAGGACTAGTGGACGAATCATCCACCTCGCCGTAACATCCACATAAAAGAACTATACCCGCCAAAGCACAGGCACCCCTAATCCATTTACCGCCTTTTATCCATCTAATCTTAATCATATCTGTCAAACCTTTTAGCCTCCCATGTACCGAAAAACAAGATTTCTGTTCTTAATTCCAATACTTTTGTATTAATAAATGGTGTTTCTACAATATTCTTGTAGTTCAATTACATTACCTACTTTAGCACAGGAAAAATAGGCTGTCAATCCACTTTTTCGTTGATTTAACACAAGTATCACTTACAATTTTATCGAATTCCCGGCATTTCAACAAGAAGCAATCCCAGACTTTTAAGGTCTTTATACAATTTTTATGTACCTATTTATTTAGAAAATAGTTTTTTCTACAAATTACTTGCATATATCTATAAGATTCAGTAAAATAGTAGATATGACATCACAAAGGAAGGAATCTCTATGAAAAAGCCAATATCTCTTACATTAGCCGATACAGAAGCGGTCTCCAAAGTTTGCTACGCCCTTTCCTCTCCTATTCGGGTTGAAATATTAGACCACTTGTCCAAACACACCATGATTATTTCGGACATTGCCTCCTATTTTGATTTACCTTTATCCAGCGCAGCACTCCATATCAAGAAATTAGAAAATGCAGGGCTCATTAAGGTCCAAGTCATTCCTGGATCCAAGGGGTCACAGAAAATCTGCGGTATCAATACCAACCACCTGGATATAGAAATCATCGCTGAAGGCATTATGGCCAATCCTGGCCTGATCCATCAAATCAGCATTCCTATAGGTAACTATTTTGACTACAAGGTAAAACCTTCCTGCGGTATCGCCTCTGAATCCAAAGACAGTTTAGACGACGATACAACCGCCTTCTGCAGCCCTGACAGGTTTAATGCCCAGATTATCTGGTTATCACAAGGCTATCTTGAATATAGGGTCCCCAGCGAAATGCTTAAAAAGGCTCCTTTTACCCGCATTGAATTTAGCTTTGAGCTCTGTTCGGAATGCTTAGGTTATAACAACGAATGGAAAAGTGATATTACCTTCTCTGTCAACCATAAGGAAATCGGCATCATTGAAAGTTTGGCAGACTACGGCGGACGCCCCGGTAGACTAAACCCTATTTGGTGGTCACCCCAGTCTACCCAGTATGGTACTCTGCAAAAAGTCGTCCTTACTGATAAGGGCTGCTATATTAACGACCGCCACATTCCAGACATAAGCACAGGCGACCTTGAGCTAACCAACAAGGATTCCGATTTCTTTACTTTCAGACTGGAGGTCAAGCCTGACGCCAGATATGCAGGTGGCTTCAATCTCTTTGGAGAAAAATTCGGAGACCATCCCCAGAATATTTTGGTCCAGGTCTATAACGACAGTATTATCTAAAGGTGCAGTCCTATCCTCGCGACCTATACTGGGGAGTATACTATATATATTTTTTACAATAAAAAGAAGCTTGTTGTGGTTTCATCACATATCCATAGACAAGCTTCTTTTTATTGTATTTATCTACATATTCACTTTAGTTTCTAACTAATCCAGCTCATACAAGCTGCCAAACCGATAGCCTTCAGCTTGTAGGTCACTTAACATATCATCAAGGGCCAAGGTATTGGATTCCGAAACCGCATGAAGGAGAATTACAGCGCCGTTATGAGCATTGTCCATAACATGCTGATAAGATACTTCTTCCCCTGGCTGATTGTCAGGATCCCAGTCATTAAAGGCCATTGACCAGAAAACCGTCCTGTAGCCTAACCGTCTGGTTAAGTAAAGGGACCGTTCACTGTATTTACCCATTGGCGGTCTGAAGAAGGGGTCCAAATCACGACCGGTCAAGTCTTTAAACTTATCATTAAGACCGACAATCTCATCGTAAAACTCTTCTTCAGTCAAAGTCGGCATAGAAGGATGGTTCACAGAATGACTGGCAACCAAATGACCTTCATTGACCATTCTTTCCACCAAATCCGGTGATGTATTAATATAGTGGCCGGTTACGAAGAAGGTCGCCTTAACATTGTTGACAGCCAGAATATCCAGTATCTCACCGGTATAGCCATTCTCGTAACCTTCATCAAAGGTCAGATACATAACTTTTTCATCAGCCGCCTCTTGGTTAATGAAAAAGGCATCAAAAAGGGTTAAATCTACATCATAGTAACCGGTAACCGGTTCATGATCCGTATTTCTTTTAAAAGACCAGCCGGTCTCAGTATTATCAAGATCTCCAAGGGCAACATCCAACCCATAAGGTTCATCATCTTCAAACTGGGTGACGAAGAGGGTTTCAACCACTTCTTCTGCCTCTTCAGCAGCCTCTTCTTCCGGAGTCTTTTCAGGCTCAGTTTGAACAGGTTCTTCCTTCACATCTACTTGATCTTCAAGGACTTCCTCTTGATCCTTTTCCTCAGGTTTAGGGTCTTCCTCCTGACTATTATCATTATTAAACTCAACTTTTGTTTCTGTGCCGTCAGGCTCTAACTCATATACTTCAATGCATCCTGTAAGCAACAAGCCTATCAGGGCCAAACTCATTAGCCTTCTCATACTATCACCAAAACCTTTCATTATGTCCCATCATGTCAGTTTATCTTCTATAGATATCTGTATCAAAAAATTACATTCTGTATCCAGGATATTTCAAGCAGTCATCTCCACAGACTTGTTTGTCTACACATAATTCAGAACAACCAATATACAGGCTTCTACCACCTCGATACCGTTTTCTTCAGCTTTTTTCAGCAAGTCAGAACTAACCGTTCCAGGCTGCAGCCAAATCCGTTTCACACCTTTTTCGACACATTCATCCAGGACCTTCATACCTATATGAGGATTGACGACAAAATTCACAACGTCAATATCTCCTTCAATGTCCAAGATACTGTCATAAGCTTTTGTTCCGTCTATATCTTCATATTTCGGCGTAACCGGCAATGTATTATAGCCATAGGCCTCCAATTTTTTAACTATTTGATATCCATATCGACTGGCTTTCCTGCTGGCACCTACAACAGCCCAGTTCTTTAATTCCAACCAAGGATGTGCACTCATATCTAGTCTCCTTCCCGTCTATAGGTCTAGTCAAAGACTAAAGACCTACACTTAAACTCATATTACACTCTCATCATACACTACAAAAATAGATTTGGGATGACAAGTTTATTATAATTTTCTTAATTTTTCAAGGTCCATTATAGCAAATCCTCGAACTTATGCATACTTTTCCATAAAATGTGCATAGTTCTGGCTAACGGAATATGTTAGGCTGATGGAAACAAGTGGTGCTTCAATCTTTCAACCAGGGTTTAAACCTAACCTATACAAGAAACTTTGCTCACCAAAAAACTAATAACATTCCACAAATGAAGAGGTATAAAAATGAAATTAAAACTCACCGACAGACTTGGCAACCCAATAAAAGAGATTCAGGGGCAGGAACAATGTCAACTCATACTCGACCAATCCTACGGCTTCGAGGATGAAATCCATATTGAAGCGCAGCCCAATTCTTTCCTAACTATAAGCGTCGACAAAAACATCAAACCGGCTACCGTCTACACACCCTCCGGGAAAATTCATTATGTCATTCCAGCCGGTTGGAAAACCAAGGCCTTACACCCTGATGCATTTAAAGATACTATTTCCATTTCAGTAACCCAGGCAACTTCAGAGGAAATCTCCTCTAGACGCAATCTCGCCTTTAACAGCTTGGATATGCGGTGGGACACAGGGTACTTCCCTCATGCTTCTGCTAATGTCGTCACCAGGGACGAGCCTTGGTTCGAAGCCAAAAATGCTATCGACGGATGTCTGGACCGAGACGGCCACGGTCCTTTTCCTTACCAATCCTGGGGCGGCGGTCTAAGAGACGACCTTGAATTCACCTTGGATTTTGGACGTCAGGTCCTCATTGATGAAATTCACCTCTACTTAAGAGCGGACTTCACTGACAACCACGATATTCACTGGGAATCCGGAATCCTTGAATTCTCTGACGGCCATCAAATGACCATCCAAATGTCGGGAAGCTCAGATGCCGACATCATCACCTTCCCACCCCGGGCATGTCAGTGGATTAAACTCCACCACCTAAAAAGGGAAATCAGCGCGGCTTTCTCGGCCCTGACCCAAATAGAAGTTTACGGTATAGAAGCGAAATAGACCTTTTGTTCATTTTGTAAAATACCAACCCATTCCCTAACAATTCTATTCATGTTAAACTATATTTGACTTTGATAAAAAAATAACACATAAAAGAGGAGATCGATTATGAAAAAATTACTTACCCTTTTACTTACTCTTAGTCTTGTAGCTTCATTGTTTATCGGATGTGGCAGCAAAGAAGAAACTGCTGAAGAAACATCAAACGATACAACTAAAGAAGAAACTACTACTGAGACTAAAGAAGAAACTACTGAAGAAGCTGACGTTGTTACAACTGCTTCTATCGTAACTGAAGGCTCAGCTCTTATTCCAGCACTTAGTGCTGATGGTGCTTGGTTAGCTGCTACACTTAACGACATCGAAGTTGCTGATGAAATCGTTGTTGATGGCCAATTCGAGAACAGAGAAGTTATTGACCGTAAATTAGCTCTTTATACTCAAGATGAAGACCACAACATTACAGCTCAATTCACTTTGACCGCTCCAAAAATGACAGTTAAAAGTGAAAACTTCCGTATTACTGGTGGTACATTCAAAGGTGATGTTTACGTTGAAGCTCCTGGTTTCAAACTTGACAAATCATCTACAGTAGACGGTAACATCTACTTCGCATCAAAAGAACTTATGGATTCATTTGTTGTAACTGAAACTTCCAAAGTTACCGGTCAAATTTATATTGACGGTGTTGACGTTGTAACAACTGCTTCTATTACTACTGATGTAAACACTCTTGTTAACGGACTTAAAGCAGATGGTTTCTGGCTTGTAGCTGCTCTTAACAACATGACTACAAACGAGGAAATCGTTGTTGATGGCGAATTTATTCACAGAGAAGAAGTTGCTAGAAAACTTGCGCTTTACACTCAAGATGAAGAACGTAACGTAACTGCTTCCTTTACATTAACTGCTCCTAAGTTAATCGTTAAAAGCGAGAACTTCAAACTTCAAGGCGGAACTTTTGTAGGTGACGTTATTGTTGAAGCTAACGGTTTCCATATTGTTAATGGTACAGTTGAAGGTAATGTATACTTCACTAGCCAAGAATACATGGATTCAATGGTAGAAGATGAAACTGGTTCAGTTACCGGTGAAATCGCTGTTCAATAGTAAAGATAGTTATTCAGGGGGCATCTCATCTATTGAGATGTCCTTTTCCCATGTGAAAGCAGGAAATCATGTTTAAAAAAATACAAATATTATTATTAAGTCTCATATTATGCGGCTGTTCCCTTTTTCCCAGCGGTCAAAGTGAACCAGTCTCCAGAACAGGTTTTGTACTTGGAACCGTCGTCTCCGTTAAACTTCTGGAAAACGGTTCTGAAAAAATACTGGACCAGGTATTTGAACGTTTAACAGATATTGAGAACCATATGTCTGTTAATATTGAGACAAGTGACATCTTTCAGTTAAACAAACTGGGGAGCTTCAAAGTCTCTGACGATACCTTGAATGTTCTAGAAGCCGGCCTTGAATTTGGTGATTTGTCAGATGGAAAGTTTGATATTTCCATGGGACCCATCGTTGATTTATGGAAAATAGGAACTGAAGATGCACACGTTCCTGATCCAGAGGAAGTCAAAGACCAGTTGCAATATGTTGATTATAAGCAGATTATGGTTTCCGGAAACACAGTAACCATTCCCCAGGGAGCAAAAATAGACTTGGGTGGCATTGCCAAAGGTTACGCTGCTGACGAAGTCAGCAAAATATTATTTGAAAATGATGTTAAAAGAGCCATTATCAATCTTGGCGGAAATATAAAAGTCATCGGAAACAAGGCTGAAGGAACCCCCTATAATATTGGTATACAGGGACCGGAAGAAATGCGCAACGATTATTTGGGTATAGTCGAAGTAGAAGATAAAACCGTTGTGACCAGCGGTGATTATGAACGTTATTTTGTTGAAGACGGAGTCAAGTATCATCATATATTTGATTCAACCGGTTATCCCTTTGTGACAAATGTCGCATCCGTATCCGTCATCACAGAAAGTTCCATGATGGCTGACGCCTTGTCCACTATCTTATTCCTGTCTTCTATTGAAGAAGGGATTGCCCTAGTTAATAGCCTGGACGGCGTTGAATGCATATACGTAACAAAAGAAAATCAACTCTATTTCTCGTCACAGGAACTCAAAAATTTATTCACGCTGACAGATCTAGAATTCACAATACAATAAATAAAGGAGAAAAAAATGAGCGAAAAGAAAAACATTGTTGTTCTCGGCGCTGGATACGGTGGTATCCTTACAGCGAAAAAGCTTGCTAAGAAATATCAAAAAGACGAAAACATCACCATTACGATTATTGACAAAAACGCATACCACACGATGTTGACTGAATTACACGAAGTAGCCGCCAACAGAGCTCCTGAAGAATCCATTCGTATCGATCTTGACAAAGTATTCTTCGGAAGAAACATTACTGTTATCTTAGACGAAATCAAAAATATTGATTTTGACGGACAAACCCTTGAAGGTATTAAAGATACCTATGATTATGACTACCTGGTACTGGGTACAGGTTCCAAGCCAACCTTCTTCGGATGTAAAGGTGCTGAAGAACACGCCTTGACTCTATGGTCCTATGAAGATGCTCTTAAGATTAAATACCGTATTCTTGAAGCTTTCGAAAAGGCCAGCGTTGCCAAGTCAGCTAGAGAAAGAGAACACCTTTTAACTTTCGTTGTAATCGGTTGTGGTTTTACCGGTATTGAAATGATTGGTGAATTAGCTGAGTGGAAAGAACAATTATGCTTTAACTTTAACATTCCAACAAGCGAAGTTAAGCTTTATGTTGTTGACCTTCTTGCTAAGATCTTACCAAACTTTGATGACAAACTGATTCAAAAAACTGAAAAGCGTTTGAACAAGCTTGGTGTAGAAGTCCTTACTAAATCAAACATTATTGAAGTTCAGGAAAATGCTGTTTGTATCGAAGGAAGAGCCTGCATCAACACCTATACAACCATCTGGGCTGCCGGCGTTGAATCCAGCGATATCCTTGAACACCTATCCGATGAACAGATCAAGAAAGCTCCTCGTAACCGTGTTCAAACAGATGAGTTCCTTCGTTCCGCCAACCATGACAACGTATTCGTCGTTGGTGACAATATTTTCTTTATTCCTGAAGGTGAAGAGAGACCGGTTCCACAAATGGTTGAAAATGCAGAGCATTCTGCAAAACTGGTTTCCAAAAATATCATTGCAACTATTGAAAACAAGCCATTAAAACCCTATAAGCCTGTATTCCACGGTGCTATGGTATGTATTGGCGGCCGTTATGGTGTAGCTCAAGTCGGCGGCAAGAACAAGCAATTTATCTTCTCCGGATTTATTGCCATGTTAATCAAACATATGATCAACATGATTTACTTCCTGGAAGTATTAGGTTTCCACAAACTTTGGTCCTATATGATGCATGAATTCTTCCATGTTGAAAACAGAAGGTCCTTCCTTGGTGGCCACTTCTCCAAACGATCACCTAACTTCTGGCTGGTTCCTTTACGTATTTTTGTTGGTGCCAAATGGTTCACTGAAGGAATGATTAAGTTACCTAAAATCCTGGAAGACCCGACTAATATTTTCCTCATGCCTTCCAAGGTAGACGTCTCAGCAGCATCTGAAGTAGTTGAAGAAACAACAGAAGCAGTTAAGTTAGCCGCTGATGCAGGTATTGTTGAAAAAGTATTACATTATTTTGATGTATTTAATACATGGGACGGTGCATTGCCAGTTCCTGAATTTGTTGCTAATATAGTAGATAAGTCTATGGATCTTGTTTTCTATCAACCAACCGGTGAGTTCACTGCCATGGCAAGTGTCTTCCAAACAGTGATGGTTGTTGGTGAGATATTAATCGGTTTGGCACTTATCGGTGGTTTATTCACCATGTTGGCTTCTGCTGCTTCAGTAATCATGGGCGCTATGATCTGGGTATCCGGAACTGCTCCACTTGAAATGTTATGGTTTATGGCAGTTGGAGTTGCTCTCATTGGTGGAAGTGGTTCAACCTTCGGTCTTGACTACTATGTATTGCCATTCCTGAAAAAACGCTGGATGAAACTTAAGTTTGTCCAAAAATGGTATCTCTATTCCTAAGAATATAGCCCTTACCGCACACTAAGGGTTATGAGTGTCTTTCCTATAGCACAAAAAAGAAATTGGTGATTACATGTCAAAACAATTAATCAATGACCCGCTTATTCTAGCCCAGCTGGAACAAGTTAAACTGAATATGCAAAAGCAAACCCGTTCAGGGGACCGTTATCTCAACGGTTCTCTGGACTATCTTTTCACGACTGGCGGTAAAATGCTTCGTCCCCTTCTCCTTCTATTGGGAAGTCGAATGGGAAAGGTTTCAGCCAAAAAGGAAGAAGAACTCATCAATATGGCAACAGCCATTGAAACCATTCACCTGGCAACCCTGGTTCATGACGATATTATTGACCAGGCTAAAACCCGCAGGGGCAAGGCTTCTGTTCAGGCCAAGTACGGCGCTCCATACGCGGTGTATATGGGTGATTATCTTCTGAGTCAATGTTTTCTAATGCTAACACATCTTGATCTGAAAAAAGACCTGGCTATCAGACTGGCTAAAGTGGTCACTCAGATCTGTGTCGGTGATATGAAGCAGCACCATAAGCGATACGATATCAGCATTACCCCTTTTGAATACATTAAAATCGTATCCGGTAAGACTGCTGCCCTTATTTCAACGGCTTTAAGCTCAGGTGCTTACTATGCCAAGGCTAAAGATGAACATGTTAAAATTCTCGGCCGTATTGGATATGAAGTTGGAATGACCTTTCAGATTCTTGATGACTTATTGGACTACACCGGCGACCCTGAAGTGGTGGGCAAGGAACTCCAATCGGACATTATCCGAGGTTATTACTCCATGCCTGTCATACTGGCTCTTCAATCAGAGGCCAAATACTCAGAACCATTGGCAAGTCTATTGAAACAAGACCTGACCCAAAACGAACTGCAAGAAATCATGAAGATCATCCACGCCTCCGGAGCAATAGAGGTGACAAGAAACCTTGCCTTAAGGTATAATAGTAGAGCAGAGGAATTAATCAACCGTCTTCCTGACGGTGATACCAAGTCCATGCTAAAGGAACTACTACCCCAATTAATTAACCGGATACTTTAAGGTTTGGAGGAATACCATGATAAAACTTCCACAAAAAAGGCTAAGGAAAATTATTTTGCTTGCCTTTTTTTGTTTATCCATAATCTGCTTCCAGGGATGCGCAGAGAAAACCCCGATTTATACTCCAGGTACATATATCAATCAAGCTGAAGGTTACTACTCTACTTTAGTTGTTGAAGTAACCCTTAATCCCTATGCAATCGAAAGCATAAAAATTCTCCAACACGAAGAGCCCCAGGTACTCTCAGAAATTGTATTCGAAAAACTACCTCCAAGAATTATCAAGGCAGGCACTACAGATATTGATGTCATCTCCGGTGCCACCTATACAAGTCAAGCCCTTTTGGAAGCAGTTGAACAAGTACTCATTGAAGCTAAGGAGGCCTCTGAATGAAACTACAATACAAGGCCTTTCTTATGATTTCCATTGTTATGAGTCTGGTTGTCGGTTTAATATCTGTCGTATATATATATGAGAGTAATGCCTCTCTGGAAAATCAGTTAAAAAGTGCGTCTTTGGATATGGCACTTACCATATCCAGCATGCCTGAAATCCAGCATGCCTTATATGAAAAAAGACAGGATGATACCATTCAAAACCTCCTTAACCCCCTTATGGCCTCAACCAGGTATCAGTATATAATTGTCATTGACAAGGATGCCATTCAATATTCCTATCCTTACGAAAGCGGATTATATAAGCCTTATAAAAACGGTGGACAGGAAAAAGTTTTGGAGGAAGGCAGACCCTATGTGTCTTTAGATGACAATGAACTCATATCGGCTGTCAGAGCCTTTGCACCTATTTACCATGACGATGAACAAGTTGGTGCAGTTCTTATTGGGCTCTTGACTACAACAGCTAAGCAGGAGAACCAAAATCATGTGGTCATTATGGAGACAACCCTTATTTTTAGCGTCCTAGTCGGGCTAGGCGCTGCAATAGCCTTTTCCTTCAACATCAAGAAATCCACCTTTGGTTTGGAGCCTAAGGATATTGCTCTCTTGGTTATTGAAAAAGACCTTATCTTCCAGAATATAGAGCGGGGAATCATGGCAGTCAATAACGATGGCTATATAACCCTTTGTAACAAAAGGGCTACTCAATTTCTGAGTATCGACCAGGTCAATGGACAGCATATCAGTGAAATATCACCTTACCTGAATCGCTTGCTAACCTCTACCCGTGTCAAAGGTACCAGTCATCACCATCAGATCTGTACCCTTGAAAAAAGCACAAAAGTCCTTATCCACATATGTTCCATTAAAGATGCTGACGGCAAAATATCCGGCCAGGTTCTAAGTATGGAAGACATGACAGAGGCCAGGGTTCTAGCTGAAGAGTTAACAGACTACAGGTCACTTATTGAATCACTTAGGGCTCAAAATCATGAGTTCATGAATAAACTGCAAACCATATCGGGATTGATTCAACTGGAAAACTATGATATGGCCCTAGATTACATCGAAGGTCAGGCCAACAAAAACCATCAGTTTAACAGGCTTTTGACAGCACAAATACAGGATAACAATATTGCAGCTCTTCTATTGGTTAAGTACGAACAGGCTTCTGAGAAGAAAATGAAATTTTATATTGATGAGGATTCCACAGTGACAGGTCTCCCTGAAAGAATATCTTCTGAGGACGCTTGTCTAATTATTGGCAATCTTATCAATAACAGTATGGATGTATTGGAAAACACTTTGGATCCTTTCATCAGCATCTTCATTTCAGCTGATGAAAATCATCTGGAGTTGGAAATCAGCAATAACGGTCCGCCACTTATTAACACTCCAGAGAATATTTTCAGCAAAGGGTATTCGTCAAAAGGAGACGGCCGGGGTTATGGGCTCTATCTAACCCATTCCACCGTTAGTGATGCCGGAGGAGAAATTTATTGGAAAAATGAAGAGGAGGTCACTTGGTATGTCAAAATCTGAGGAACTACATGTCATCATCATTGAAGATGATAAAATGGTCATGAATGTCATTGAGGAATTTTTATATAAACTTAATCATATATCAATAGCAGGCAAGGCAACCAATATCTCCACTGCCAAAAAAATTCTCAAAGAAAAAACCGTCCATCTGGCCCTTATTGATATTTTTCTACCTGATGGTTCCGGACTTGATCTTCTCAAGTGGATTCGTATGGAAAATATCAACGTTGATGCCATTATGATTACCGCCGACCAGCGGTCCATATCCTTGGAAAACGCTCGTAGATACGGAGTTTACGATTATATACTCAAACCATTTAAGTATGAACGTTTCCAAGAAGCTATTGAAAACTTCCGCAAAAGAAAAGATCTGATTACCAGCAAAGATTATATCCAGCAACATATGGTTGACCGAATCATCACCAACAAAAACAGTGATGTCGATTGGAAAAACCAAACCTATGAAAATATTATCAATCATCTCAAAGAACATCCGGACCAAAGCTATACATCTTCAGAAATTGCCCAGATTCTTGGAATTTCAAGAATCACAGCTCGTAAGTACCTGGAAGCCATGGAACTGGAAGGTGTCATCCATCTGGAACTCTCCTATGGCAGCGTAGGTCGACCCAAGAATAAATACTGTTTCGAAAGGAAATAAACATGTCACTTCAAGCTTACTTAAAACTTGTGGAAATACAAACCAAAACCGCCAGTATTATCCCTTACATTATTGGTATTGCCTATACCTATTATCGCTACGGCGACTTAAAGCCTATTAACCTGATTATCTTTTTTGTCAGTCTTATATCTATTGATATGGCAACTACCGCCATTAACAATTTCATGGATTATAAAAGGGCTGTTAAAAAACACGGTTACAACTATGAGGAACATAATGCCATCGTTGCATATAAACTCACTGATTTTCAGGTTATCACAACCATTGCCGTTCTTCTTTCCATTACAGTTATTATGGGTATTTGGTTGGTTTTTAGGACAGATATAGTTATCCTTCTCATCGGTATGTTGTCTTTCGGTATTGGAGTTCTATATTCCTTCGGACCCCTTCCTATCTCCAGAACTCCTTTGGGTGAACTGGTTTCAGGTGTCATGATGGGTGGTTTCATCTTTTTCGTCACTGTATACTCACAAATATATGACTACGGATATATTATTTTTACCTTAAATAACTGGGTATTCAACTTTCAGGTCAATTTAATCGAGATCGTTGCCATCGCTTTTGTCTGTGCACCACTTATACTCATGATTGGAGGCATAATGCTGGCAAACAATATTTGCGATATGAAAGATGATTTGGAAAACCAGCGCTATACCCTTCCTTTCTTTATCGGTAAAAAAGTTGCCTTGATTATTTTTGCTCTTATCTATATTGGATCCTATGTGATTTTAATCCTAAGCATTGCTTTAGGTTATCTTCCATTAATCAGTGCCCTGACACTGCTTACAGCACTTCCTGTCTATAAGGGAGTACAGGCTTTCTTCAAGGAGCAAAAAAAAGAGACGACCTTTGTCATCTCTGTTAAAAACTTTATGTTGTACGGTATTATGACTATTCTTAGTCTTGTACTTCACATTGTTGTAAGCTCTGTGGTTGGGGTTTTATAAAATTTCCCAATATATTATCTTTAAAGAAATTGGCTGTAATGCCTACAAAGAGCCCGGTTGCCAAACTTGCTGCCATAATCATAGGACTGTAAGATATTGCTACAGTCACACTACCTGTGATAATGGCCAATACGGTTAACTGGGCTATGTTATGTAGATAAGCGCCCATGACGCTTATACCAATTGGGGTCAGCCATTTCAAAAGAAATTGATGTAAAAGAGCCATACCTACAAATGACAGGAGACCTCCTGCCAAACTATATACAAAGCCCATAACATTTCCTGTTAAGAGGGTGGTAATAACAATACGGATAATCACAACTGCAAAAACCTGTTTCTTCCTGAAGAAGTAAAAAGCAGCCACTGTAATCGTATTGGCAAGACCAAGTTTCATCCCCGGAACAGCCACCGGCATTGGAATAAAACGCTCATAGTAACTTAGGACAATAGCAACGGAAGCCAATAGGGCCAAAAAGACCAGACTCTGAATATTACTCCGATATCGCATCGACTTCACCTCCTAAGTCCCCAATAATCTCAACCGAAAAACGGTTAGGCAGACAAACAATTGCATCTCCTGCATATTGGGCCTCTTTGGTATTAACACAGATTTTATCATTACAGTCTGCATCGTGAACATGAATTTTCCCATCTTCAATGACGATAGTATTGGTTCCTAGTTCACTGGTATATGTTTTTTCTAAATTCTGATTCAGGGGTATACGATCCACAACTTCCCGTTCAATCACCACTTCCACCATCATATCATCTGATACGACCCGGCTTAAGGTATGGCTGAGAAATATTCCTGTACTGGATATGACAAAAAACAGAATGATGATGATATCACCAATTTTTAACTTCATGTGCTTCCTCTTTAATAATCAATTGTTAACTTACTCGTTCATAGATTGTCATTTTTTTGACATTCTCTTTTTATTTTATCACAGATGACCTAAAATGTGATGAAATATGGTTTTACATAATGAACAATATTAGACAGTTGGTCTCAACAGTCCCATTCCATCAAAAACTAGCCTTTCAGCGTCATACGCTTGGTGAGTTCATCCTCATTGATGTTTATATTCTCCATCGGAAGCAACCTTTCAAGCTTAGCTTTCTTCAGAACATCCAATGGCTGTGGATTAACTCCTGTTACATAGACTTTTATATGTTTATGAGCGCAATATTCCAAAGTGGATTTGAAGGCTTTAAGTCCTGTGGCATCCATTACCGGTACATTAGACATACGAATCAATAAATAATCCGTGGTCTCCCGAATAGCAGTCATGGCATGAACAAACTTATCAGTAGCACCGAAGAAGAAAGGACCGTTTATTTCATATACCTGGATATTGTTAAGGGCTCTCAGTCCCGTCTCAGGATTGAGGCTCACCGTATCTCCCTCAGAAGCATCCAGGTCCATATCGACCTTGGTCACATCAGACATTCTTCTCATAAAAAGAAATGCAGCCAGAACCATACCAATCTGTATAGCTTCTACCAAATCCACAAAGACAGTAATTAGAAATGTTGTTAACAGAACCAGAATATCACTTCTAGGACCGGAAAACTGATCTACAAATTCCCTCCATTCACTCATGTTATAAGCTACAACAATAAGAACTGCAGCAAGGGAAGTTAAAGGTATAAGCTTAACCAATGGCATAAGAAAAACCATCATCAAAAGCAGGGTAAGAGCGTGTACCATGCCTGCTACCGGTGTTCGGCCACCATTTTTGATATTGGCAACAGTTCTGGCTATGGCACCAGTTGCAGGGATTCCCCCAAACAAGGCAGATGCTGTATTGGCAATACCCTGGGCGATAAGTTCTGTATTTGACCTGTGTTTTCCACCTGTCATACCATCTGAAACAACGGCTGAAAGCAAGGATTCAATTGATCCAAGTATGGCAATGGTGACTGCCGGCATGAGCAGCATCTGTATATCATTTATGGTGATTTTTGGAAAATCAAATTTTGGTAATCCTGCAGATATAGCTCCAAATTTTGAACCGATGGTTGCTACATCCAGATCAAAAACTTTGACAATAAGGGCTGTTACAATTAATGCAATCAAAGTCCCCGGAATCTTTTTATTGAACTTAGGCCAAAGAATAATAATGGCCAAGGCTATCATACCTAAGGCAAAGGTTACAGGTTTAAAAGTACTAATAGAATGAACATATGCCTCCCATTTACCGATGAACTCAACGGGAAGATTTCCCGTCTCTAACCCTAGAAAGTCCTTAATCTGGGAAGTAAAAATTGTAAGGGCAATCCCTGAGGTAAAGCCGCTGGTAATTGGATAGGGTATATACTTAATGACATTTCCCAATCGAATCAATCCAAAAACGATCATCATAAGACCAGCCATTAAAGTCGCAATCGTCAGTCCCCTAATACCAAACTCAACAACAATACCGTAAACGATAACCATGAAAGCTCCCGTCGGCCCACCAATCTGAACCCTGCTTCCTCCAAGAAAAGAAATCAAGAAACCTGCCACAATTGCTGTATAAAGTCCCATCTCCGGCGTCACACCTGAAGCGATGGCAAGAGCTATAGATAAGGGCAAGGCAATGATGGCTACGATCATCCCCGCAATAACATCTTTATAGAACTGAGCTTTCGTATATGTTTTAATAGTTGTGAAGAATTTAGGTTGAAAAATCTGCATGTCTTGTACCGGTCCTTTTTATTTAATCAATTCAGATACATTATACTCTTATTGGGAAAATTAGCAATTGATATTTAGAGTTTGTAGACTTGGTTTTCCATTTAGGCTCGTCTCTCTGGCGGATGCTTCCGCATCCTTTCGACGACATTGCTTCACTGGTAGCTCTGCAGCTCTTCGAACCGCTCCGCTACCAGTCCCTTGGTTTTCCATTTGGGCTCGTCTCGCTGGCGGATGCTTTCGCATCCTTTCGACGACAGGCTTCACTGTCCGCTTTGCGGCTCTTCGAACCGCTCCGCTACCAGTCGCGCATGTCGTCGAATGCCAAGATAAACAGGCAGCCCCAGGTATGCAAGCATTCCTGGGGCTGCCTGTTTATCTTGGCGCTCGACTTGTATGGTCGCGCAAAAGAGGCTATCCACACAGTGGATAGCCTTGAAATCGTATTATTGTCTTATATTATAAGCTTTGTACGTTTTCAGCTTGAGGGCCTTTAGCGCCTTCAACTACTTCAAAAGAAACTTTTTCGCCTTCTTCAAGAGATTTGAAACCGTCTTTTTGAATTTGTGAGTAGTGTACGAATACATCGTTTCCTTCGTCAGAAGTAATGAATCCGAAACCTTTGTCGCTATTGAACCATTTAACTGTACCTGTCATTAACATGTACCTCCATAAAATTTTGTTCCTTGACTAATGATAATAGGATACTAGCCAATTTGCAAAAAATTAAGCTGATACTATTTATTCTCATAATACAAGGTCTCTTTAATAATACATTATTTCAGAAATAAGTCAAGACTTTTGGCCATACTTGCTTAAAATATGTTCTAATTTATTATGAAATATCCCTAAAAATTCCTACTTTTTTGAGCATTTTATGGTAGACGTATATAATAGATGGCTCTCCTGAATAGGTGTCGATTTCTTCAATGGGAACCCATTTTAGGCCTGAAGTTTCGTCTTCATTTAAGACTAAATCATGATCATCATGAGCCTCTAAAACATAGGCGACATTTAGATGCAGATGGGGTGCCACGTATTTTCCCTTTTTAATATGACTGTCTACCAGTAAAATATCTATGGTGGCTATATCTGTTGCCACATCAAAATCCTTAATTCCAGTTTCTTCCTGGGCTTCCTTTACGGCAAGCTTCAGCATATCTGACTCGCCGTCAGCATGACCGCCAACCCAGGTCCAGGTCTTATATATGTTGTGGTGGATCATAAGCATTTTTGTGTGGTCTTTGTTGAGTATAATGGCCGATGAAGTCATATGGGCCACTTGGTTATCCCTTAAAAGAATATTATGTGGGTAGTCCTCTATATATTTTAGGATAATGTCCTTGTCTGTTTCTTCCTGCTCATTGATCGGTTTATACTTGAGTATTTCATCGATATAATTCATGAAGCCATCTCCTTGTCAGCTAAATATTTAATGTTAGATATACATCTTATATGTTCCACTTATTATATCAAACTTTAACTTTTTATGCACATGGCTTGACAAGTATATCGGCTGGCGATATAATAGTATTACGTTAGCCGATATATCAGTAGCCGATATTTATTAATTTTGTATAGCTGGAGGAGGTAAATATGCCAGAAACCAATAACCGCAATACCCTAACAGAAGCTGTATACTATATACTCATATCTCTTTTTGAGCCTATGCATGGATACGGAATCATGAATCATATCAGTGACATCACCAAGGGCAGAGTCGTTTTAGGAGCCGGAACCCTTTACGGCGCTCTAAACACCCTTATGGATAAGGGTTGGATTCAACCGGTTCATAATCCGGCTGATTCCAGAAAGAAAGAATATGTTATCACTGAAATCGGAAAAACAGTCGTCAAGGAAGAACTTGTCCGTTTATGGGAGCTTATCGACAATGGAACCAAAGTTCTGTCAGAAGGTCAGGTCGACATCAATGAACCTGATACACGGGAGGTATAAGCATGAAACACATTATAAGAAAAATATTCTTTGATTATGAAAAAGAAGAAAAATGGCTCAATAAGATGTCACAAAAAGGATACACTTTAGTTAAGTACACCTGGTGCAGGTATGAGTTTACCACCGAGGATCCTGAAACCTATATCTATCGCATTGAGCTTTTGGATTCCCTGGCTACCAGCCCAGAATCTATGGACTACCTTACCTTTTTGGAAGACAACGGAATTCAGGTCATCTCTTCCTATCTACGGTGGGTTTACCTTCGTAAAAATGCCACCGATGGCCCCTTTGACTTATATACCAACAACGAGTCAAAAATAGCCTATCTGAAAAAGATTCAACTTTTCTGGACCCTGCCAGCCATTGCCGAACTTTTGATTGGTTTCTCCAACATCATGATTAGCATATCTTTATGGGCCAGCGATATCGGTATCCGGTCAATTATGTCCATGAATCTTTACATCGGTCTTTTGGTTATGCTTTTGGGGACATTCTTCCTATACCAACGGCATAAGATCACTTCCCATATTGAGCGGTTGAAAAACGATATGATTATATCCGACTAAAGGATATTCAATAAAGATGATTATTATATGTGTCCAGCTTAGCTGGGCACTTTTAATTTGAAAAAATCTCATCTTCAAAATGACTATTTCTATATAGCAAAAGAAGTTGTCCTAGGACAACTTCTTCTACCCGTGTGATCTATGAAATTGTGAATAACATAGCTGATTAAGTGAGCCAAATGCTCAATACTATGTAGAAATTAGTCTAAGTTTGATGCGAAGAAAGCTTTAAGGTTTGCTGCGATTTCTTCTTCATCATCTCCGTCAACAACGATTGAAAGTGAATCATTGTGACCGGCGCCAAGAGTTAAGATGCCAAGAATACTCTTAGGATTTACTTCAGTAGTTTCTTTGATGATCTTAATATCTGACTTTGCTTTTTGACATACTTTAACAAGTTCTGATGCTGGTCTTGCGTGTAATCCTTCTGAAAATGCTACAACTGTATCGAATTTAATCATTTCTTTTTCCTCCAATATTAGGGTTAATCTTTTGTTTTATTTGTGCTTATGATAGTTACTCACTGCAATACATCTATACTACAATTCCTTTTATGAGCTTTACCTTATGATTCTCGTTTTCTATAGGGCTTTGATAGTAACCTCGGAAGCTGTTGATACCAAATCTGCTTCTTCAATTACATTATGGCTTTGGGTGCTGATTGCTATGGAAGATGAAGCCACTCCATAAGATAAGGCTTTTGTCATTCTAGCCACTTCATCCAAGTCTCCATGTTTGGTCATACCATAGATAAGGCCTGCCAGCATGGAATCACCGGCTCCAACGGTAGACACTACTTTGACCTTAAGTATATCAGCTTTAAGGGCAAAATCTTCAGCTACCAGGATACTGCCGTCTTCACCCATCGAAATGAGAATATAGGTAATTCCGTATGTCTTAATCATGTCTCGTGCTGTCTTTACGATGTCTTCATCAGTCTCAAAGGTCTTACCAAGGGCTGCTTCAAATTCGTGGATATTTGGCTTAATGAGGAAGGGTTTGCCTTCAAGAGCCAACTTAAGTATTTTGCCGTCTGCATCGACAATAACTTTTGTTTTCTCAGCAAGTTCCACCGCCATCTTTTTGTAGAAATCCTCGTCCACACCTTTTGGTAAACTACCACTGAATACCATGTAGTCACTTGCATCACCTAGACCGGTTATTTTTGCTTCGATTTCTGCTAACTTCTCAGCTGAAACCAGTAGACCGGCTTCGTTGACATCTGTTGTCCTGTAACCTTGATCCGGTTCAGTAATCTTTAAGTTGGTTCGAGTTACACCAGGAGCCATAACTGGTTCCAGCGTAATACCGTCTGCATCAGCATGATGCTTAATCACACTGTAGTTATCTTGGCCAACAAGACATAGGGCCTTTGTTTCCTGCTTAAGGCCAGACAGTATTCTAGCTACGTTAATGCTCTTGCCACCCAGGGTCTCCACTTGTCCTGACACCCTATGGACTTTTCCTAATGCCATCTCGTTGATCTCTACAATCTTATCAATTGCAGGATTCATGGTTACTGTCGTAATCATAGGTTACTCCTTCCGTTGTACAACTACATTCCGCTGTCAAGCTAATACTTTAGCCTGATTCTCTTAGTTTTCCTCTACTGCTTCAAGGAATTTAACTCCTTCGCGGATAATTCTTTGTTTCATTTCTTCATCTTTTAATCGTGATGTAATGATATAATCAACTGCCGTTAGGGGCATGATTTCACATAGAGCAACCTTATCAAATTTACTTTGGTCAGCAAGGACATAACGTTCTCTTCCTCGTTCCAAAATCGCACGTTTCATTTCAGCTTCTTCAAAGTCCGGTGTTGTAAAACCATACTCAACACTGATGGCATTGACCCCCATAAAAACCTTATTAATTCTAAATTTTCTTATGGTATCAATAGCCGCCTGGCCTACAACAGCCAAAGTACGGTTTCTAATCTTACCACCTACAATATACTGGTCTGCATTTGGATTGGCAGAAACATATTGAGAGAAGTGGGGGGCATTGGTAAAAACAGTAACATGGATTCTGGACCGTCCAATAAGTTTGGCAAGCTCAAGGGTTGTTGTTCCACCATCCAAGAAAATACTGTCGTAGTCTCTTAAATAGGAAAAGGCTTTTTGAGCAATTTGTTTCTTCTCGTAAAGGAATACACCTTCTTTTTCATTAAAGGTATCCTCACGCTCCAAGGGAATATCTGACCTGGCGATAGCTCCTCCATGGACTCTTTCCAGTTTTTCTTCTTCTTCAAGAACGGTTAAGTCTCTTCGGATAGTAGCTTCAGAAGCTCTAAGGGTTTCACAGAGTTTCTGAACTGTCGCACTGCGATCTGTATATACTATTTCTAATATTTTTTGTCTGCGTTCTTCTGGCATCATATGGGCCACCTATGCTAATTCGTTTGCTTTTAACAGTTCCAATACTTCATCAGCATCTTGGGTTTCATAAAGGGCCTGACGAAAATCCTTTTTCATTAATTTTCTTGACAGTTTTGCCAGTATTTGAAGATGGGTGTTACCAGCCTCTGCCTCAGGTACACCAATCAAAAAAACATGATCCACCGGATTACCGTCAAGAGCTTTCCAATCAATATCCTTAACTTTACCATACATAAAGAAAGGTTCGACCACTGCATCTGTTTTTCCATGAGGTATAGCTACTGCAAAACCGACAGCCGTAGAATATTCTTCTTCCCGCTTAAGGACTGCTGTCAGATAGGCTTCTTTATCTTTTATCTTACCGGCTTTTAGGGCCACTTCAGACATGAATTCAAGAATTGCCATTTTACTGTCACCATCTACATGGGTTAATATCAACTCTTTACTGATTAACATATGCATTCTCCTTTTTATATTATTCACACACACACGAGTGTCGCGTCACCACGACTTGTAAGTTAATTTTATCACCTCAATCATTTTCAATCAATACCGCTCAATAAAAATCAGCATTTCACCGAAAGATACCAATCATACTTGGTCATTTTCCAAGACAAATCTGTCAAAACAAGAACTTTCGCTCATTATCGCTCATCAAAATTGATTGTTTGTAGAGATTTTATCCCTGTGATATAATATTGATATCTATTATCATTATTAAAGATTATTGATTGTTGTTAGATTTGTTAAAATCTTATAAGACATTCACATGCAAGATTCGAGGTGGCTTTATGAACAAGAGCAACAAAAGAAAAGGCCTGATTTATGGTGCTTTTATTGGTGACGCACTTTCCCTTGGACCCCACTGGATATATGACACAGATCAAATCAAGTCGATTTATGAACCCATTACCGGTTATACCAACCCTGACCATACACCCTACCATCCCGGAAAAAGGGCTGGAGATCTGACTCATTACGGTAGACAAAGCCTTCTTCTTCTTGAATCCATCGCCGAGAAAAAAGCTTTTTCATTAGAGGATTATAAAAAGAAATGGTTGCGGCTCATGCTAAGAGATGATGTTGATTTTTATATGGACCACGCGACAAAACAGTCCCTTTCACTCCTTCGGGATTCAGACATAGGATCCGAATCCAATGAACTTGGAGGTTATGCAAGAACTGGTCCACACTTTCTTCTGCCATATGATGACGAAGAAACCTTTGAAAACAACATTATTAAAGAAGTACGACTAACCCACAGTGATGCTAAACTTTTAATCATTTCCAGGTTCTTCATCCGAGTGACCATTGATGTCCTGGAAGGTCTGTCAATTGAAGAATCACTGGAAAGACATGTCAATATAGATCCATTTATCTACGATGCTTTTGAAGCAGCTTTGGCAGACAAATCTTCCATTGTTGACGGCATCAAAATGATTGGTCAATCCTGTTCCAGCAAATATGGTCTACCCGCAGTCATATCCGTTCTTCTTAAAGCCAAAACCTTTAAGGAAGCCCTTATTGAAAATACCTATGCCGGTGGCGACAGTGCAGCAAGAGCCATGGTTATTGGCATGATTTTCGGTGCCAGAGACGGTTTTGACGCCCTTCCCAGTGACTGGATCATGGGCTTGTCTGACAAAGATAAGATAGAAACATGGACCAACATGCTTCTGGCATAAGGCCTTTGGTTACAGGAATATCCTCATAGACTTGAATCCTTAATTTTTTTAACATAACAAGAGCACTGCCAGTCAAGTCAGACTGCAATGCTCTTTTCTTATCTATTGAAATTCCTATCTCCTGAAATTACCTTTCATTCAGTTCTTTATACCGCTTTAGTCCTTCGTTCAGCTCCTTAGCTGTTCTGTTGCAATAAGCCTTCACTGCAAACCATAAAAGACCATAGACCGCCAGCCAGATAAGGCCATATATAAGAAGCATATTGCCTTCCTTAGGCAACCAACCCATCCACCAGGCAACAGGAAAGAAAGGTGTCACCCCTAGAAGATGATACATGGTCTGCCTGGCCAATCCCCATTCTTCAACGGAATAGATAACACTGATTCCACAGAGATAACCACCCAGAATAAGTGAGACAAAAAAGTTGATGATATACATTCTGGAATTCAAGGTAACGGATTCAGTGGGCAATAGGTTCAGGACCAGTAAAAACTCGGTTAACATTAGTCCAAAAGGTCCACCGAGGATAAACCTTTTCATGAACTCTTTTTTATACTTGCTTTCTATACTCATGATTGTCCCCCTATTCCAAGAGCAGCCTTGACTTTTTTAACATAACGTCTGGAGATGATATCTTTATTGCCATTATCCAGGACAATGGACAAGGCTCCATCAAAAGTTGTCTCAATGGAGTTAACATAGCTTAAATTCACAATCGAACCCTTGGAAATTCTTACAAAACCCTTATTTTTCAATATTTCTTCCAACTCGTAAAGTTTTTTTCGTACGATATATTCCTTCTTATTAATAACAGCAAAAACCCTTCCATCCTGCCCATAAAAGCGGTGAATATCTTCCGGCTTCATCACCTGCATTTTTTCATTGGCATAGCCTACCAGGGCTCCACTATCCTTCCTGGTCTTAATCTGTGTAATCACTTCCTGAACTTCATCATTTAATTCCTTGTGCTGAATGATAACTTTCAACTCATCATAGACTTCCTGAATATCGATCTCTAATTTCATTTTCCCTCTCCTAATCAAACTCTTTATCTATCATGCCATAAAATCTCTCCAATTGCACCCCTATCTCTACAGAAAGGCAAATCTCCACATAAATCAAACTATATATTAGTAAGCTTTCGATCTCCAAACTCGTTCATAGTGGTTAGGGTGGCAAAAGGAAGTTTCACTGAAATCCATACAATATATGGTATCCGGTTAATACATCCAAACACCATATATTGTATGGATTTCGTTCAACTAAACCTTTTGACACCCTAACCATTAATTATTTAAAATAAACTGTTTTACCTCAAGGATATTACATGTTATAATGTTGTTAGTTATCACTAACTAACTATTTGTAGGGAATAGTTGTATGAGGATACAGGTATGAATAATTGAAAGGAGCACCCATGAAATTTCGCAGTATGAAAATCAAACTCATTACACTTATTACAGCACTTATAGCTATACCTCTTGTGGTTCTGGGCATTTCATCCTTGACCATGTTTAAGAATGCTACCGAAGAATCCGTTGATGCAAAATTATATGACCTGGTATATATGACAAAGGATATCATCCAAGGAGAGTATGATAAGGCCATCCTCATCACACAAATGATTGGTGGTGACCATTCCATCACCGAGTTTATCGCTGGTGATACCGCCCATAGAGCCGAGGCTTTTGAAGTTCTTCAGCATCATTTTAATGAGCAAAATGCCATTGTTGACAGTCTGGTACTAACGGATCAAAACGCCCAAGCCTTGATGACGGATACCAATCCTGATATCAGCCTAGATTTAACAGATCGGGCCTATCTTGCTGAAGCTTTACAAGGCAGGGTTGGTATTAGCGATGTTATTGTATCCAAACTGACCAACCTGCCGGTCATAGCTATTGCAAGTCCGGTTTATGAAGGTGACCAGATTATTGGCGCCGTTATAGCTTCTGTAAAATTTACCAATATCACTGAATATGTTCGAAATATAAAAGTTTTTGGCAGTGGCTATGCCTACCTATACAATGGTTCTGGACTTACATTATCCCACATAAATCCGGATATGGAATTTCAGGTATACTTAAACGATCTTGGCATTACCGAGTTGGAAGATATGGTGGATGACTTTAACAGGGACCTAGATGGTGAAAAATATTACACTTATGAAGGTGTATATAAATACGTCCGCTATGCCAAAGTCGGCAATATCGGCCTGGCGGTAACTGCAAACTACGATGATTATATGTCAACGAACAATGCTGTCACCAGGAATGTCATCATCATTCTTCTTGCCTCCATGCTTTTGGCCATTGTCATTGCCTACTTCTTTACCCAAGGTCTTATTATCAACCCTCTTGTCAAAGTCAAAAAGGCTATGGCTAAAGCAGGCTCCGGTGATTTAACTGCCTACAGCGATGTAGTTCAAAAAGATGAAATTGGCGACATCTCCCTTTCTTTTAATAAGATGATCGGCAAGATAAAAGACCTGCTATTGGAAATCAACCAGGCATCCGACCAAGTGGCCTCCGGTTCCGACCAGGTATCCCAGTCCAGTCTATCCTTATCTCAAGGCGCAACGGAACAGGCAAGTTCTGTTGAAGAACTTAGCTCATCAATCGAAGAGATCGCCTCAATGGCTAGAGATAATACCAAGGAAGCCAACAATGCAAGCACCATGACCCTGTCAGCCCAAGACTATGCCAAAACCGGTAATGGTCAGATGACCAAAATGCTGTCAGCCATGGAGGAAATCAAAGATTCATCAACCAGTATTTCAAAAATAATAAAAGTCATTGATGATATTGCCTTCCAAACCAATATCCTTGCCCTAAACGCAGCAGTTGAAGCTGCCAGAGCAGGTCAGCATGGTAAGGGTTTTGCCGTTGTTGCAGAAGAAGTTAGAAACTTAGCTTCAAGATCGGCTGCAGCCGCCAAAGAAACAACTGATTTAATTCGCGGTTCAGTAGACAAGGTCAACGAGGGTATGTCCATTGCCCAGGCCTCTGCCGACGCCCTTCACTCCATTGTTGAAGAAGTCTCCAGAGTTACCCATCTCATAACGGGAATTGCAAAATCTTCAGACGAACAGTTATCCGGCATTGAACAAATCAATATAGGTATAGAACAGATTTCAGAGGTCATCCAATCAACCAGCGCTGTTGCAGAAGAAACAGCTGCTGCCAGTGAGGAACTGTCCAGTCAGGCAGAAATCCTCAAAAATCAGATTGCCACCTTCAAAACAAACCAAGCACCTGTAACAGAGAAGCAAATAAAAAACAGACAAGAGTTTTTAAGTCTGGAAATGTAATAGAAGTCCCCTTTAGTCACAATAATTTCCTTTATAGGAACCCCTTACATTGGCTGGTATTTATTCGGATTATCCCAAACTTTACGTTACCGAATAAGTGCCAGTCTTTCTCTCTTTAGCGCATTGAATTGCTTTATTTTTACCACTTTGATATACTTGTTTCAATAGATAATTATTATCAAATATCCATGAATATCCTTTATTTTTTTTGACCAATGATAATAATTAAAATCGAAACTGAAAGGAAATAATTATGAGCGTATTAGACAATTTTTTAAGATACATCGCTGTTGAGACTACTTCAGATGAAAGTTCAACAACATGTCCAAGTACTAAGGGCCAATTAACATTAGGAGCCTTACTGGTAGAAGAACTAAAGGCATTAGGCCTTGAAGATGCCAACATGGATGACAACGGCTATGTTATGGCCACCCTTCCATCCAACATCGACAAAGAGGTTCCTGTTATCGGCTTTATCGCCCACATGGACACAGCTCCAGACCTAGCAACAAAAGATATTAATCCCCGTATCGTCAAAAACTATGAAGGTGGCGACATCCTTCTTAACCAAGAGCTTGAAATCGTCCTTTCACCAGAAGATTTCCCGGAAATCGAAGCCTACAAAGGTCAAGACCTTGTGGTAACCGATGGCAAGACCCTATTGGGTGCCGATGACAAAGCTGGTATTGCTGAAATCATGTCAGCCATTGCCAGACTGGTTGAAAACCCAGATATTCCTCACGGAACCATCAAAGTTGGATTCACTCCTGACGAAGAAATCGGACGTGGTGCAGATAAATTTGATGTTGAGAAATTCGGCGCTGACTATGCCTATACCCTTGACGGTGGTCCAATCGGCGAACTGGAATACGAAAGCTTCAATGCCAACAATCCTAAGCTGGTTATTCACGGCCGTAATGTTCACCCAGGTTATGCAAAAGACCGTATGGTTAACTCCATGGACATCATGATGGAACTTCACGGTATGCTGCCTGTAGCAGAAAAGCCACAATACACTTCAGGTTATGAAGGTTTCTTCCATCAAACCCATATCCAGGGCCTTGTTGAGCAGACGTCAACAGGCTATATCCTTCGCGACCACGATAGAGAAAAATTTGAAGCTCGTAAACAACTGTTGGTAGATGCCGTAGATTTCATTAACAAAAAATATGGTGAGGGCACCGTAGATCTTGAAATGAAAGACTACTACTACAACATGGGCGAAAAAATCGAGCCAGTATTCCACATCGTCGACATCGCCAAAAAAGCTATGGAAGATCTTGGTATCGAACCATTGATTAAGCCAATTCGCGGTGGTACAGACGGATCAAGACTTTCCTATATGGGTCTTCCATGTCCAAACATCTTCGCAGGTGGCCATAACTTCCACGGCAAACACGAATTCGTTCCTGTTCAGTCTATGGAAAAAGCAGTTGATGTAGTCGTAGGAATTATTGGGGAGTTTGCTAAGGGCTAGGATATTGGAATTATGCTTTCGATAGAGACTTCGACTATCCTTTGAGCAGTACTTTGTTATGAACTGAATTGTTAACGATGTAATATTAGAGCTGATTGCTGGGTTATATAACCTGGTGATTAGCTCTTTTTATGTCCTGATACAGGGTCAAAAACTGATGGTAGGTGACATGGGAAGTCGCCATAAGGCAAAGGAGAAGGGAGGCTACATATCTGCGGGAGCGTCGAACCTAGACCTAGGCGGGACTTTCCAACTAAAACCTTGTTTCAGTAGGAAAATCCCGCCTAGCTCAAGCCTCGAAAACCCATCATGATATGCACCCTCCCTTCTCCTTGCTTCTAGGCATTCATGTCACCCACCACCAGTTTTTTCGGTATCAAGACAGATGAATATTCAATCACAGAACTAAAAACCTACAACCACCTATAAATTCTTAACCCTTTATGATTCCACTTCCCCCAACCCAACTACAAGCTAATCAAGACCTAACTAAATCAAAAGCCAAATACTCCGCCAAAGCAAACCCTCCACTTAAGTCTTTATATTGCGCAAGGTGTGGGCATAGTGTCCTGGTGGTTGGGCTTTGATTCACAAATGCGCAAAAAGAGCTCCCTATCAAGCAGTGTCCCCGCATTTGGGTATCACTCGCCAGACCACTAGGAGCTCTAGACCTGCACCTGTCCGTTTTATAAAAGTCGTTCCATCAAAAACTCAATATTCTCATACTCATTATCCTTATCAAAAACTAATTTTAGCATCTCCTTCGCTTTTTCAAATTCAAGCTCATCCATGTAAGCCTGACCCAACAAATACTGAACTTCCATCAATTCTTCCTCTTGAAACTGATAGGTCTCAAGGAGGGGTTCAAGAAGGGGAATGGCGTCTTTGGACTGGCCGTTCATCAGGTAGCACTTTCCAAGTCCCAACTTTGCTTTTTTGCTCTTGTAGGTTTTTGCCAATTCCATAAAGAGTTTTCCGGCTCCCGGATAATCCTCTTCTTCCATTTTAATATCTGCAATGTTTTCCAGGATATAACGATTTCCCTTAAAAATTTCGAGGGACTGGTCAAACATTTCCATAGCCGCTGCCTTTTTATCGCTCTTGTAAAAATCTACACCTTCATTGAAGACTCTTTTACAATGACCTTCTGCTGAAAAATAAGCACTGACTACAAAGACCAAACCAATAGCTATAACAGAAAATCCAATAATTAGATTAAGGAATAGGAGGCCTAGACCAACAATGCTAACCACAAACCAAGGTGTCAGCTTGAGGCTTTGCTTGAGAAGAATTCTTTTTTCTGGATTTTTTGGTAGACTGGCTTGGATTTTATCACCTTTCTCGGGGGTTCCAAATCGGGTTTTTAGGTCATCAGATCTAACTTCCGCTCCAGCCTTTACTGACTGTTCAGGAATGTTTATCTGGGCAGCCTTAACTGACTCCTCATGAGCCTTTATCTTGTCATCCTTTTTATGAGTATCCTTCGTTTTATCTTGTTCCTTTTTCTTAGACTTGTCCTTTTCTTTGAGATCATCTTTATCATCGCCTTTAAAAACATCAACCACATCCTTGGTTGATACCCAGGTTTTTGTCTTTTAAGGTCAGTGCCAGGTACGCTCATTGTGGTCTTGAGGCCTTTTGTTCCCAGGCTGACTCTGGCACCGGTTACGCCACCACTGATGTTAATACCTGAAGAGCTCATATTCAATCGAAAACCATTACCCAAATTAATGCTTTTAGCCATTTTCTTTCTTCTTTTCGTCGATGTTTTTCGCTTTCTTCTTTTTGCCATTGGATTTCCCCTTTCAATCTATAATGTGGTATGACAGCAAATTCTCTTTACTGCTTCAGTACGATTAATCCTCAACATGAATGACCAAGCCGGTGTGAAGATAGTGGAGCTGGTCACCCATCATGGTTTTCAAATGTTTATAGGCCTTATTTCCAGTACAATGGCCTGTATAGAGCTTGATGTTTTTCTTGATAAAATACTCCCCAAGTCCGGTTACTACTTCACTGGACTCGTAGGTGCCACTGGTTCTGTGATGAAGGTGGAGTCCACTGATCACATGGGTAACCTTCTTATCCAGCCTTTTTCCGCCTCTTCCACAATATTCATAATACCGTTATGGGCACAACCTGCAAAAAGAACACAGTAATGGTCACCAACCATAAGAAGGTTTTGCTCATGATCAAAAGGGTCCAACTTAAAGGACTCGCCTCTTTTAAGGATAAGCCGTTGATTTCCTGATGGTTTTGGCGTTTTCTCCGGAACACCTGAAAAAAGAAAAACACCGTCATCTATTTCCATATCTTTATCAACGAGAACTACATTTGTATTTATTTTTATGTCAGGATTCAGACCCACATATTTAAGAGGGGTCTGGTCCAGATCAATATCGGACAGAGATTTGGGAACTTCAGAAAGTCCATAATAAGACCTGAAGGCCTTTTTTTGAATATAGACCTTGGCTTTTGTATTTACTTCTAGAAAGGTGGGAAGGCCACCGCCGTGATCATAGTGACCATGGGATAAGACACCGTAATCCAGATCTGAAAGATTTATCCCCATGGATTCAGCATTCTTCAGAAAGGCATCTGATTGGCCAAAATCAAAAATCATTTTTTTCTTCTTGCCATGACTAATATATTCCACTACCATTGATAAACCGTGTTCGTTGACTAACCGCTCATTAATTGAAGTATTTTCCAGTAATACGCTGATCTCCATGAGTCCTTCTCCTCTGCTATTTGATCCTAACATCATTATTATACTAAAAGAGCATATGCTAGGCAAATAACATATGCTCTTGATTCTCAGGAATTTATCTGATATTTTTAGCTTTATAGGCAGTATTCACTTACCATGCCTAATAATAATTCTGAATGACCTGCTTGACCTTTTTATTCAGCCTCTTATAAGCTGATTCACTAAATCTGCTATCCTCCATGAAATCCTTAAAATGCTTCTTGGAAAAATACTTTTTGTTTTCAATGACACCGTGAAAGAGGAGCTGCTCCAGGCTAATCAAAATAATTCCATATAGGCCGGCTTGCTTTTCACTATCCTTTTTGAAAATCTGATTCAGAAATGTATTTATGAAGCTCTCATATTGAAGGTGAAATCCATCCAGCTTTCCAAACCTGGCCCCTGTGTTTACCATGGTGTTATGGTTATGACCTAAATCCTCATCCATGTCCTGAAGATCATCTGCAATCTGCAAAATAACTCCATATCCATAGGCAAAGAGTCCTTGGTCTTTAGTCAGTTTCCCATTAACCAGGTAGGCATCTGCCAAGACGGATGTCCCACCCTTGTAGAAAGTATAACCCATTAAGTCGATGTGATAGAGATTAATCATACGCTGTTGGTCCAGGCTTTTATTCTGGCCATCTAGTATGGCCAAGAGACTGGTGAAAACTTCAGGGTAATCTTGTCTGGGGTACTGTCCCTCAATCAGGTCAATCATATGAAAAATCCTATTTTCATCTGGATTCATACCCATGTTCTGGCCGGTCTTGATTTTTTCATAAAATCGTTTATTAAAGGTTATCTTATCATGATAGGAAATCCTCGGATCATCTAAGTAATTATCCGTTAAAGGGTATAACATGGAATAGGCAAAGACACTGTCTGTCAGGACAACAGGTTTGCCAAAGTAGATTTGAAAGGATATCATGACCCAAACATTTCGAAGAGCCTGAAAGACATCATCAAAAGTAAATCTTTCATCCAAATCTTTGGCCCTTTCCATAAAAGCCAGGGTCATTTCATAATACCCCTCTTGATCTAGAATCTCGCAGCATTTTCGTTCAACACCCAAGGTCGTAGTCATAAAATTCATTATACGGTCTTTAATGATGATTTTCTTTTCTTCTGTCATTGGCTCCCGCTTATCCATATGACTAAAGAGATAAATCAGTTCTTTTTTCAGACCAATCAAAGCTTTGTCATTGTCTTTAACCACATGCTTCTCTTGATAGGCCCGTATGAGAGATGGTTCTTTTAGCGGTCTTGATTCCCACCATATTTTTTTATACTCTTGTAAAAGTGATTCAAATAAATACATCCTACTCTCCTTAAACAATGGCCTCTATGAGAAAGAGGCTTCCTCATTATCTATCATACATGATTTCATCCTTCATATCCTTAGAAACCCATTAACTTTCATATTTCCGGGGAAATACATATGGAAAAATCCAATTCTTGATACTATAATAAAAGAAGTGCAGACTGAAAGGAGATCCAATGATTCTACAACAGGAGCTTTTACAACAGATGGCCGACCGGATCATCGACGATATCGGCTATAACATCAACATCATTGATAAAAACGGAATCATTGTAGCCAGTGGTTCACGGGAACGGATTGGTGACTTCCACGCCATTGGTCACGAAGCAGCCACCAAGGAAGAACGGATTGATATTAACTCGGAAACCGTCCACCTTTATCAAGGGGTCAAGGAAGGGATTAATCAACCTTTCTATTACAGAAACCAGTTGGCCGGTGTTATTGGTATTACCGGTAACTCTGAAGAAATCAACGACTTTGTCAAAGTAGTTAAAACCATGATTGAGGTTATGGTAGAGCAGGAACGACTCAAAGAGCGGATGTTCCTTCGTCAGAACAGCAAGACCCAGTTTGTCAATCTCCTCCTCAACCACCGCAGTGATGACGATATCGCCACTTTGGAACAATGGTCCAGGCAACTGGATTATAACTTCAATATACCAAGAATTGTCATCATCCTTCAGATGAACGACCAGGAACCTGATGCTGACATCCAGGAAGCTCTTAAGATTATCAAAAAAGTATCCGGACACGGTAAAGAAGATTTCTCTTCTATTCTTTCAGTAAGCAGACTGGTTATTTTTAAATATATTCAACCGGAAAAACAATTTCATCAATTAAAGACCTATGTTCATGACATTTATGAAAGTCTTAAAAAATCAGGTATGTCCCAAATCAAGATTGGAACCGGCAGCCTTTACAGTCAGATTCAGGATATGCACAAGGGTTTTGATGAGGCTATTTTCTGCCTGGATCACTTGGAAACAAGCGGCCATTCCATAGGATTTATTGATGACTACCTTTTCCAGTACTTCCTTAAACAGTTGCCGGAATCCTTCTTCAGTCATTTTATCGAAAATTATTATTCCAAGATTTCCTCTTCTGTGGAACTGATGGAAACCCTGGTAGCCTTAACCAAAAACCAGCTTAACCTGGTGGAAACCTCCAAAAGTATGTACGTCCACCGAAACACTGTTGTCTTCCGTCTTAATAAGATAAAAGAACTTACCGGCCTGGACCCACATAACGGATATCGGGACAGAAACCTTTTTGAGTTGATGGCCTATTATTATGAGGTCTTTGAAAGAAATAGAGCATAATTACAAGGGAATCCCTGGAGGGATCTCCCTTTTTATTTTATCAATTGTACGATTCGTACAATTACAGGAGGCCTTTTTATGGGTCCAATCCATTGTATCATGGCATATTTTCTATATAATACATAGTACAACGACTGTTCATTAGTATTATTCACCAAAGAAATGAGGTCCTATGAAAAAGATTTTAATTGCACCGGATTCTTTCAAAGGAAGTCTTTCGGCAAAAGATGTTTGTGAAATTGCAAAGAAAGCCATACTGGGAATTGACCCATCAGCTCTTGTGGACGAATTTCCCATGGCCGATGGCGGTGAAGGAACAGTTGAAGCAATCGTTTATAACAGAGACGGTTACATGAGAACCTGTCAGGTGGAAGGTCCCCTTGGCCAACCAGTGGAAGCAAGCTACGGTATAGTTGACCATGGTAAGACAGCCGTCATGGAAATGGCTGAGGCTTCAGGTATCACCCTGATTGAACCACATCAGCTAAACCCAATGGAAACTTCAACCTATGGTGTCGGTCAGCTCATTAGGGATGCGCTAGACCAGGGATGCAACAAACTCCTCCTTGGTATCGGCGGCAGTGCCACCAATGATGGAGGTATGGGTATGTTGTCCGCTCTTGGCTTTCAGTTTCTGGATGCTAATGGTCAGATACTGACCGGAAAAGGCAGTAATTTGGCCTATATCGCATCTGTTGACCTGTCTAAGGTAGCAGAGGAAGTGAAGTCACTGGAAATTGAAGTTGCCTGCGATGTAGACAATCCTCTCATTGGTCCTAAAGGTGCCACTTACATCTATGGTCCCCAAAAGGGAGCTGATGACAAGATGCTTAAGGTTCTCGAAGAAGGTATGATAAACTACGCCACTGTCATTGAGAAAACCATAGGCATTAACATTGCCAATTACAAAGGTGCTGGAGCAGCGGGAGGCCTTGGTGCCGGACTGGTTGCCTTCCTTGGTGCCACCTTGGAATCAGGTTTTCAAATGGTCAGTCAAGCTGTCGGCCTTCAGGAAAAAGTTGCCACCGGCAACTACGATCTGATCATAACAGGAGAAGGTCAGATCAATCACCAGACACTGCACGGAAAACTCCCCCATGGGGTTGCCACCATTGGCAAAGGGTATGGAGTTCCCGTCATTGGCATCGTCGGTTCCATTGGAACAGGCTATGAACCGATTCTTGAACAAGGTATGACCAGTGTGTTCAGCATCCTTAACAGTCCTATGAGTCTAGAGGAGGCCATGGAAAATGCCGGCCCACTTCTGGAAGACACAGTCAAAAGGGTCTATCACCTGTTCATCAACTAACTCACTCACACTTCAATTATAGGGGGTACTATTATGGTACAAGGTCCAATGTTACTGGTTATCTTGGTTTTATCTATCGTTTTTATTGTATTGGCTACAGCTAAATTCAAGGTACATCCATTTATCGCATTAATCATTGCCGCCTACGGCGTAGCTTTTGCCTCAGGCATGGACGTTCTTGAAATCGGATCCACCATCAGAAGCGGATTCGGTGGCATCCTTACCTACATCGGTATTGTTATTATCCTGGGAACCATCATCGGAAAAATACTGGAAAAATCAGGCGCAGCTATCGTTATGGCAGACACAGTTCTTAAAGTCGTAGGCGAAAAAAGACCAGGTCTTGCTATGAGTATCATCGGCTATATCGTTTCCATTCCAGTTTTCTGTGACTCCGGTTTCGTTATCTTAAACTCACTGAAAAAATCATTAGTCAAAAAATCCAAAGCATCCGGCGTTATGATGAGTGTTGCACTTGCAACTGGTCTATACGCTACCCATACCTTAGTTCCTCCTACTCCAGGTCCTATTGCTGCTGCTGGAAACCTTGGTCTTGAAGATCAATTAGGTCTTGTTATTCTTGTCGGTCTTGGTATTTCCATTATTACCATGCTTGCCGGATATTTTTACGCTAAGTTTGCAGGTAAACGTTATAAATCTGCAGAAGACACAGAAGCCCTTAAAATGGATTATGATGAAATCAGAAAGTCCTATGGCGACCTGCCATCAGCCTTTAAAGCTTTTGCTCCAATCTTAATTCCGATTATATTAATTACCCTTGGATCATTGGCTAATTTCCCAACTCACCCATTTGGTGACGGCGGTGTCTATACATTCTTCGCTTTCTTAGGAAAACCAATTAACGCCTTGATGATCGGCTTCTTCTTCTCCTTGTCTCTTCTTCCATCCTTTAACAAAGATACACTTACCGGATGGATCGGCGACGGACTTAAAGATGCAGCAACCATCATCATGATCACCGGTGCCGGCGGCGCTTTCGGAACTATCCTTAAAGCAACTCCAATCGGCGATTACTTAGGATCATCCCTTTCAACCCTATCCATCGGTATCCTGGTTCCATTTATCATAGCTGCAGCCCTTAAGACTGCTCAAGGTTCATCAACAGTTGCCCTGGTAACTACTTCAGCCCTTATTGCTCCACTGCTTCCAGCTCTTGGACTTGCCACAGTATTTGGAAAAGTTCTTACGGTAATGGCCATCGGCGCAGGTGCAATGACTGTCTCCCACGCCAACGACAGCTTCTTCTGGGTTGTTACTGAATTTTCCGGCATGGATGTCCAGACCGGTTATAAGGCACAGACTGCTGCTACCCTGGTTCAAGGTCTTGTAACGATTGTGGTTGTTGCTGTTCTTGCTGTGATATTTGTATAATATCAATTCCATCAATTGTATACTTTAAGATTATCAAAGGCTGCTCACTCTTGAGCAGCCTTTTCTATTTGTCCCTTCCTTACCCATATTTGTGGAACCCTCTAAGAGTCCCAAAACACTGACTATCCTAAAATTTTGATTATTGAATAAATTTGATAATATACAGGTGGGATAATATTTGGTACATTATTAGTATCAATCTGAGGAGAAGGACAGTCTATGAAACTACGAACACTCATTGATCTTAAAAAAAGAACCATTGTTGAAGTTTTGGTTTTAATTATATTAATATTCTTGATTCCAACCATCCTAATATTCTCGTATTTTTTCAAAGTCAGTTTAGAATCCAATACCAGGATTGTCAATTCCAATATGGAAAATCATCTTGAATGGGCTGCCGGGGACCTAAAAGATCAGTTAACGATCTTTAGTCATTATGCCGTCCAATTGTCCGACAACAAAACCCTGACCCGACTTTTTCTCCAGGAAGAATCAGGCTATTATGATCTTCTTATTTGTGAAGAACTCCAAAAAATGTTCTATTCCAATACCCTGACAGACCAGATTTATCTTTATAGCCAAAACAGGGGCAAGTTGTATTCAGGTAGCGTTATGTACTCAGAGGGCAATTTTAACACCTATAAGAATCAGGTATATTTTGAAGACTGGTCTTATGATGATATGATAAACCATCTCAACAACTTGAACCAATTTGACGTCCACCTTCATGACAGCTTCACTGTATTTAGCGAAACTGATAAACGAGATGTTGTTGTCCTTATGTATCCGGTCAACAAAATCAGTGATCAAATGGTCCTCTTTATTGTCGTTGATCTTAACCGCCTAAATAATCTACTTCAGATTAACGATGAGGAGGATGGTCAGGTTTTTGGTCTTTATTATAAGGATCAAGTCGTTACCGGCAAGGGATCAAGCACCCTCCTTAACGCCTTAAATGCTGGTGAGGTGTCTTCTGAAACCAATCTTACCCACTTGGATAATATCAACTATCTAGTAGAAAAGGATACCGTCGGTACAACGGATTTCAAGATTATACTGGCCATTCCCCAGGAACTTGCAAACATTGAAATCAATCAAATACAGAAGGATACATACTGGCTGCTCTTTATATCGACCTGCCTGATCGCTGTCGCTCTTTTTCTTATGTTCTACACCATCTATGTCCCTGTACGTAAGCTGGCCAGTCGGGCCGGCAAATCCTCAAAGGCAAAGAGCAAGAATGAATTCACCATCATCATGGATCGTTTAAATGAACTGTCTGAAGTTCTTAACGGTCAGCCGGATACTTCCCTGCAATACTCCTCACTGGATGAAAACATTATCTGTATACTTAATGGAGACATTCAGGATGTCAATGAGTTGGATGATAATCCTTCAACCAAAGGACTTTTCACAAGCTCCTATAACATTCTCCTAACCTCCAAGTTTATAGAAACCATCGATAAGGACACCCTTAGCAGGATAGACACTTTTATCGACAAAGAAAACCGTCTGGTTTCAGGTGGAGGAGTCTATAAATATATATCCTTTGTTGACGGTAAGATTATTACCATATTAACGGTAGACGAATCTGATATCATTGATGCTATCATTAAGGAGATTACAAAAAGCTACCAGTTCATCTTTCAGAAAAAACTGGTTACCGGCGTCTCCTGTATCAAGGCCAACATCGAGGACTTCCATTCAGCTTATGTTGAATCACTCCTTGCTCTTGACTGTGCTATCATCAAAGAACTGGAGTACCTCTCCTATGAACACCTTAATGATTTTGATTCTTTGGAAATTCCTGCCAACTATATGTCTGCCTTTGAATATGCTCTCCTTTACGAGAATCCTGATGAACTGGAAAAATCGACCATAGCTATTATCGATTTTCTGAAAGAACCCAAGCTGTCCACCCATAGTATAAAATATATCTATCTTTATGTTTTTGAGAAATTAACCAAACTCAGTCTTAAAAAGGGACTTCATGATGAAATCGAGGATTTTCAGAATATCGCCTTCATCAAGGCTGTCAATATTTCCAACATGACTGAAATACTTGTGGCTGTCCTCCAGGTTCTACTTGAAAAAATCCGAAGTGAGATCAGTATAGACCAGCTTCCTGACAAGATCAGCCTCCTTCAGTTCATTGATGCCAATTATAATGAGCCCTGGTTTTCCATTGCCAGAGCTGCTGACCACTATGGTATGCCTGTATCCACCTACAGCAATTATTTTAAACAGATGATCCATATTGGTTTCAAGGAATATGTGGATATGAAAAAAATGGAGAATGCCAAACTTCTTCTCATCGAGACCGACTACTCTCTAGAGAAAATTTCCCTGGAAATGAACTACTCCAATGCCTCTAATTTTTCCAGAGCCTTTAAAGCTATTGTTGGTATAACCCCCGGTAAATACCGTAACCAACATAAGAACTAGACAAACTCATATCCAACTCAACAACATAAAAAGAGCCGACTACGGCTCTTTTTTATTTAGATAAAATTAAAATTGTCAATAATTATCACTAGTCAAAAATATGGATAATCATGTAGAAAGCCTTAAATTTCAGGCTTTCTAAACTAGTGACTATGCAGAATCATAGATTATATACAGACCTGCATTTATATTGCTATAGTGGATTTATGACCAAGAGAACAAATGCGTCGTTTAACGACGCTGGTTTCGCTTCGCGAATTGTTCCAGCTGTCGACAGAAATTGACTCGTTCAGAGCAATTTCTTAGTTAAGAAGAAAGGAGTTGCCCATGACAACTTTAAGAGAAGAATTGATGCATCAAAGATGGTCAAAAGAAAAGGTCCAGGCTTATATCGATCAGTTTGGTGTTATCAAGGCATGTAACTATGTTCCTGCATACTGCTACAACTACATGCAAATGTGGTATGACTACAGGGAGAAAACCATTAAAAAGGAAGTCGCATTTGCCAAAGACTGCGACCTTAATAGTTTCCGTATCTTTTTACCGCTTTTTGCATTTCAGGACGGCGGCAAGTGGGATATGGTCAAAAAAAACCTTCGGCATTTTATGGATCTTTGCAGGGATATGGAAATCTCCATCATGCTATCTTTTCAACCCAACTATATGAAGGTCGATAAGGGTGAAGAAGAAGGCCCCTATGTAGATTTTAAACCGGGAAGACATATGAACCACTGGTACTACCCAAATGCTGATTTTGATCAAATGCACAAAAAAACACAGGTTCTCGATGTGGTATACAGCTTTATGGAAGATATTATGGATGAGTATTATGAAGATACCAATATCGTTGCCTGGGACTTATGGAATGAGACCTGGCCGGAAGACAGGGAGTGTCTGGAACTCATCTTTTCCAAGGCCAGAGAGATAAATCCTATGCAACCACTGACCGCCTGCTGGGAAGCCTTCGACATTTCCGATGTTATCAGTTTCCATAATTATGTAAGACCTGGTGGCAGGGACCGGTATGGCCAAAAGGGGTCTCTGGACTTTATGGAAGAACTGGAAAGGGCACTTTCATTCCAACGTCCAGTTCTGTGTACTGAGTGTCTTGCAAGAAGCGAAGGTAATACCTTTGAAAGTTTCCTCCCCTTTTTCAGCAAACACAGAATTGGTTTTTACTTTTGGGGACTTTGTGCCGGAGCTGCCCAGTATCACTTCCCCTGGGACTGGCCGGAAGGATCACCGGAACCCAAGGAATGGTTCCATTGTATTTTATATCCTGATGGCTTGCCTTACAGAGAAGAGGAAATCCGATTACTAAAAGCATTCACTTATGAGAACGGAGGAGGTGATTAAGAAATGGCATCCCAAAATGTTCAGGGAAAGAAAAACTGGCAATATCTGAAAAGGTCCTATGAGCTGTATATATTTCTCATACCGGCTCTAGTTGTCGTCTTCCTCTTCAATTATCTGCCTATGTATGGTCTGCAAATTGCTTTTAAAGACTTTCAACCGATCCAGGGCATATTTGGCAGCGAGTGGGTAGGATTTGAACACTTCATTAAATTCTTTAAGTCCTACCAATTTGCCAACATTATAAAAAACACCTTTATGATCAGTTTTCTCAATATAGCAATTGGATTCCCCTTTCCTATTTTTCTGGCTATTATGATTAACCAGTTGAAAAACAGAAAATTCAGGGGTTTTACTCAGACCATTGCCTATATGCCGCATTTTATTTCAACAGTTGTTATGGTTGGACTTCTCAGTCTTTTCCTGTCACCTAATTATGGTATATACGGTATCGCCATGAAACATTTGGGAATGGCACCAATCAATATTATGGGCAGTATCAAGGGCTTCAAATGGCTCTTCTCCCTGTCCGATGTATGGCAGCATATGGGATGGAACAGCATCATCTATTTGGCAGCATTATCTTCAATAGATACCCAGCTTTATGATGCAGCCAAAGTTGACGGAGCAAGCAAATTTCAGGTTATCCGATACTTGGAGTTGCCTTCAATTATGCCGACTATCATCATCCTGCTCATACTGAACACCGGCAGCATATTGGGTGTAGGCTTTGAAAAAGTCTACCTTATGCAAAACTCTCTAAACCTGCCGGCATCAGAGGTTCTGTCAACCTATGTTTACAAAACCGGCCTGGTGAAAAATCAATACAGTTACTCAGCGGCCATTGGTTTCTTCAATACTCTGGTCAACTTTACCTTCCTGGTTCTGGTTAACAAGATATCCAAAAAAGTTTCTGAAACAAGTTTATTCTAGAGGTGGTATGCTATGAAAAAAAACAATCGAATGAGTGACAAAATCTTTGATGCAATCATTTACATATCGGTATGCCTTTTCTTGATTATGATGATATACCCCCTTTATTTCGTTATCATCGCCTCCTTTAGCAACGCCAACGATGTGGCAAACGGCAAAACGCTTATCTGGATCAGCCGCTTTACCCTGGAAGGCTATCAAAAGGTGTTTGAAGAAGCAAAAATATGGATTGGCTACCGGAACACAATTTTTTACACAGTAGTAGGTACTCTCTTCAACCTTTTGATTACCATACCTGCTGCCTATGCTCTATCAAGAAAAGACCTAAAAGGGAAAACGCCTATCATGCTCTTTTTTGTCATTACCATGTTTTTTAACGGAGGCCTGATACCCACCTTTTTCACAATTAAAAATCTGGGTTTATATGACTCCATATGGGTCATGATTTTTCCCTTTTCATTAAATGTTTATAACTTGATCATTGCCAGATCTTTCTTTCAATCATCCATACCGGATGAACTTCATGAGGCTGCCAGGCTGGACGGATGCTCCAACACGAAATTTTTCCTGTCTATTGTCCTGCCCCTCTCAAAGGCCATTGTATCAGTTATTATGCTCTACTATGCAGTTGGCCACTGGAACGATTATTTCAACGCCCTGATCTATATCCGGGACTCAGATAAAGTCCCCCTACAGCTGGTACTTCGTGAAATGCTCTTGAAGAACACCCAGTCTATGGGGCAGACCGGTGGACAGGTTACACAAAATCTGGCAGAATTAATTAAATACGTCTTGATTGTCGTATCAACTCTGCCTATGATGGTTCTATACCCTTTCATACAAAAATACTTCGAAAAAGGTGTTATGATTGGGTCAGTTAAAGGTTAAAAAGGAGATTAGTTATGAGAAAAAGCAAATTAATAAATATATTGGCATTGGTAATAGCTTTAAGTCTTCTATTGGCTGCCTGCAGCCAAGGAGGCGACAAGGAAACAAACACAAGCTCTGATTCAGGCAGTGCTTCTGAATCAGGTAATCAAAATACAAACGCTTCAGGTGACAGTGGCCAGGTTCAGGAACTGGATGTTATTGTCTTTGCCCATCAGCTGACACAAGATATCGGAAGTTTTAGCCAGTTTAAAGAACTGGAAGAAAAAACAGGTGTGAAGATCAATTGGGAATATGTACGTTCTGACTTTGAGGAAAAGATCAGTCTTATGTTCTCCGGCGATGTTGAAGACTTACCTGATGTCATCATCGGTGGACTCAATATGTCACAAATCGCCCAATTTAAACCCTATTTGACAGCAATGGATGAATATATAGATACAAACAATACGCCTAACATATCAAAGGCATTTGCTGATGATACAACCCTTTTAAACATTTCGACAAACCTTGACGGACATATTTATGCCCTTGGTAACAAGAAACCTTTCAGGCCAAGTTCTACTTCTCTTTGGATGATCAATAAGACCTGGTTGGACCAACTGGGTATGGAAATACCAAAGACCCTTGATGAGCTTAAGACTGCTCTACTTGCCTTCCGTGACAATGATATGAATGGCAATGGTGATACAAGCGACGAGATTCCTATGGACTGGAACAATGACAACAATCAAAATGTTGCCTTTTCTGCCATTAACTTAACCGCAGCTTATGGCAAGACACCTACATGGATTAACATTACCGATGAAAAGGTTTCCTACCTTCCTGTATCAGAAGAATACAAGCAAACAGTTATCTTCCTTCATGATCTATACAGCGAGAATCTAATCAATACCGAGGTCTTCACACAAGGTTACTCCCAAATGCAGGCAAGAGCTCAAAACGAAGATGCTCCACTTGTTGGATTCACTTTTGGCTGGGATATAGCTGACCGTACCGGAAAATGGGCAGATCAATATGTGACGATGGAAGCCCTTGTTGCACAAGGTGTTTCACAGGCAAGAACTCCTAACGATTCCATGGGCCTCCAATACCAGCAAATTACAGCTGTTGTTCCACAAACCGGCAACCAGGAAGCAGCCATTAAATGGCTTGATAACTTCTATACTGAAGATATGGCCGTTCAAAACTACTTTGGTCCATTTGGAGTGGTTACCGAAAAAGATGGTGACAACTACAATACACTTCCACTTCCAGACGGCCAAAATATTGACGGATGGCAATGGATCAACTCATTGAAAGACGGTGCTCCAATGTACTATTCATCTGATCTTGAAGCCCGTACCAATGTATGGGAGGCAGCCCTCAACCGTTTGAATATTGAGGAAGTTTATGACGGAACCCGGGTGGATTTAGTTAAAGATACCTTCCCACTTGCCCAATATAACGAAGAAGATAATGAAAAACTTATCCTTGAGCAGGATATGAATTCTATCATCTATCCAAAATGGTCTGAGTGGATTGTATATGGTGGTATCGAAGAAGAATGGGACGAATACGTAGCGACAATCAACCAATTGGGACTTGAAGAACTATTGGACGTATGGCAAAGAGCCTACAATAACTTCTATGGCAAATAATCCATAGCATGGAAGTCAGTCATTTTTCAAGCCACATATAAAACAAGGCAAAATTGAGAAGAATAATAAAGGGATGTATCAATCCATGTTGATACATCCCAATTTTATGCTCTTTAATGATGATTTAAATCTGTCATCATAGACTTTCAAAATTTCAATCCACGATTACTTATTCAAGTACTAGTCTTCATCGTACTCTTCCAGAAACATATGGCGTTCCCCTTGCTTCCGATACCCGATAACCGTATCCATATTCACATTATGCATAGCATTGAAGATATTCATGTCCACACCGGGGTCTTTTTTATTAAGCTTCTTAACCAGCTTCTTCATTTCTCCCCGTTTGGATCCACCACCCTGATCATCCAAGACACAGTTTTCAGTAAAACGGCAGGCACACTGGATAAACTTAAGCTCATTCATATTCATCCATTCAATAATAGCAGCCTCTTTTACCATGTAGAGGGGACGGATCAACTCCATGCCTTCAAAGTTGGTGGAATGAAGTTTAGGCATCATGGTTTTAATCTCAGCACCATAAAACATGGACATCAAGGTCGTCTCAATAACATCATCAAAGTGATGACCTAGGGCAATTTTATTACAGCCAAGTTCTTGGGCATTCTTGTAAAGGTAGCCTCTTCGCATCTTGGCACACATATAGCAGGGACTTTGGTCCATGGTTGCTACGATCTCAAAGATCTCAGTTTCAAAAATATGCAGGGGTATATTCATCAACTTGGCATTCTCTTCAATCCTCTGCCTGTTAATATCATTATATCCCGGATCCATACAAAGAAATTCAATCTCAAAGGGATATTTGGAATAGCGGTGAAGGAGCTGCATACACTTGGCCAGGATCATCGAGTCTTTACCACCGGAGATACAGACAGCAATCTTGTCACCCTCCTGGATCAGATCATAGGTATTAATGGCCTTAACGAATTTGGACCAAATGCTTTTCTTAAAGTTCTTATTAATAGTACGCTCAATCTCTTGAGCCCTGTTCAATTCTCTCATAGTAATTCCTTATATATCTTGCTAAAACTTTCTTTAAAGGCCTGAATCTCTTCATGGCTTGTTAAGTGGCTTATGCTGATTCTTAGGGTCGACATGGATGCTTTTCTATTCCCCGTCACTGCAAAAACAGGTCTTGACGGTGTGTTTTTACCGGAACATGCCGGTTTAGTTGATACATAAATACCCTCATCAGCCAATCGGTCCCTAAAGGCTTCCCCCTTGATTTCCTTAAACGAGATATTAATCAGGTAAGGCGACCCATCTTTAGGACTGTTGATCTGTATGTCATCAAACCCAGAGAGAAACTCCCTTAGATTTCCATTCAAACTTCTGACATGTTCAAGTCTTACTTCCAGATTATCATAAGCCTGATCCAGTGCAAGGGCCATGGTATCAATCATGGCAAGCGAAGGAGTTCCGCTTCTATAGGGAGACAGGCTTTTACCACCGTGATGAAGGGGCTCAATAATTAGTCCCTCTTTCAAGTAAAGACCTCCACTGTTGTTAAGACCATAAAACTTATGGGCGGCAAAGGAATAGGAATCCACTTGATCAAGGTTAACCGGAATCTTACCAAGGGCCTGGGTCCCATCTACATGGAAAAAAGCCCCGCTTTCTTCCTTGATCAATCGACCGATCTCCTGGATATTCTGGATAACGCCTACTTCTCCATCAATATGACAAAGGGTGACTAAAACCGTATCCGGTCTTAAAAGGTCTTCCAGCTCATCTAAGTCCACATGTCCCTTATCCAAATCGATAAAGTCGACTTCGTATCCTTCATTAATCAAGGCTCCAACAGCACCGTTAACAGAAGAATGCTCCAAATAAGTGGTAATAATATGCTTGCCCTTATTGGGATATCCTTTAGCTAATCCCTTAATGGCTAGGTTGTTGGCCTCCGTTGCCGTAGACGTAAAAATCAATTGGTCACCGTCTACACCAAGATGGCCACCAATACGTTCTCTGGCACTCCTTAAAATCTGTGCTGATTCTTTTGCCAGAGGATTATCTGTATTCGGATTATATGGAATTGTCTGTTCAATCTCTGCAAACCGCCTGATAACCTCAGGGCTGGCTGGAGTATTGGAAACGTAATCCAGGTAAATCATAGTACTCCTTATTTGGGTAGCCGGTAAAAGCCTACCTCTTTATCTATAACTACAAAATCTACTCATTATCTTATGTCACTTCTTTCAAGGCATTATAATATTATACTTGACTGAGGGAGTGATGACAAGTAAAAGAAGAGAAGCCAAATAATCAGCTTCTCTTTTATAAACCTTACTGTCCCGTATAGAACAATTCATCATTTATTATGTTGAAGGATTCATCAAAATAATAGATGTGATAATATGCACCCTCCCAAACTGGTTCAGTCACTAGAATTTCGAACTGACCATCCTCATTAAAGTCAAAAATCATTTGAATGGTCGCAAATAGATTACCAACTTCCGAATTATTGTCTATGTCCGCAGTTAGCAGGTTGCAAATGACTTCATATTCATCATTTAATATCAGTATTTTGGATTCAAAACCAACTTTTGAAAAGTCGACTTCATAAAAATTATCACTTATATAATCACTGTTTCTAAAAGAATTATTAAAGTTTACTATTGTTTCCAATGTACCATCACCATTCAAATCACAGGTATAGTATTGAACTAAGTCTAGTCCATCATAACCTAATCTCTCACTAACTAATCCAAAATCGAATTTATTATCGCTGCACACTTCATATTCGTTATAATTCTCGTCAAACCAAACATGAACATCTACATCTCTTGGTATATAATCTCCTTTATGGGTCATAAAAACGCCTGGTTCAGTCATATCAATCAAATGAATATTGTAATACTCAGTACTTTCACTTCCAAATTCACCTTTAGCAATATGAATACTACCATCTTGCTTATATAAAAAATACTCTCTTTCATATAACGATCTAATATATATATTATCCTCAATGTAACCCCTTCTAGTATACCAACCTAAAGAACCTTCATTGAGTAGATATAAAGAATCATTAAGCATAATAGAATAATTATACTTTTCTTCTTCGGAAATATAATATACTCTATTATATCCAAGGATGTCCATTGAAAGAAAAGGTACCATTTCCTTTATAAATAAAGAATCCGGGTCCTCTTTCTCCTCCAACTCAATAATAACATCCTGACTAGTTTTGAGCTCTGTTTTCAACTGATCTATTTCGTCAAGTTTTTCAGCAAGATTTTCCTCCAGATCACTTTGACGCTGTGATGATTCATCAATTGCACATTCAAGTTCTTTAATTTGCTGTTCTATTGAATTCTCATTTTTCGAACGCTCAACTAATTCAATATCTTTTATCTGTAATGCATCTTCCAATTCCCTAATTCTTGTCTCCAACCTATTACTACTACATCCAACAAACATAAAGGAGAATAGCAATACACCTAACCACACCCGTCTCATATTACACTCCTCACAAATCTCATCCGAATTACGTCTGTATATCTTATTTCCTAGGCCTTCTCATAAACTTACCATCTTCAACCTTAAAACCATACTTCTCATAAAGACCATGTGCATCCCTTGTCGCCAGTATACCTGCCAGGTCCCTAAAGCGTTCGTCATCGCTGATAAGTTCAATTAGCTTCTTGCCTAATCCTTGACCTTTGTAGTTTTCGTCTACCAAGACATCACACAACCAGTACATAGTAGCAAAATCACTGACGACCCGGGCAAATCCTACTTGCTTTTGACCCTCAAATATACCGAAACAGATCGAATTATCCATACTTTTTATGATGGTTTCCTCTGTCCGAGTATTTGCCCAATAGGATGATCGGATAAGTTCTACGATGTTGTCTAGATTCATTGCCTTCTTATTATCTGTATAGGTATATCCTTTGTATTCGTATGTCATTTTATTCGGATATCAAATTGTATGATATCCTTCCTCCATTCCTATGTTTTCTATACTACTCATGATGTCTTGATAAGAATTTACTCATCTATTGGTAGGATAGCTCGGATGTTCTTTGATACATGCTGTGAAGCTTCTACAAGCATAGTGCTCATTCTATCCATGTGGTCTTCTGAGCCCAATTTTCTGGCTAAATGGTATAAATAATGAAGCGCATAATATTTATATATTTTATCCTCGGATTCTATTAATGGTCTTGCAAGATTTTCGGCTTCACTGAAAGTAACCTTTTTATTAAAAACTTCAAGTGTAGATAATACAAAAACAGCTTCTTCTTCAAGCAGACTTTTGCCACCTTTCTTTATTCTTAGGTAACGATAGCCATCAGTAAAAACCAATCCGGTTCTCATAGGAAAAGGCAATAGGGATACTATACCCATTCCAAGGGATTCTCCGGCTATAGCTAAAATCAATAAAAAATCAAACTCAATATAAAGGACCAAAAAAACGACTCCAAAGATCACTGATAACCATGGACCAGCTAATAGTATATGACCAAAATCCTTCATGCCTTGCTGGCCATCTTTATTTGGTATAGTCGATGCCAGTCCGCCCCAAAGTTTGATGTCTTTCTCGAACATTACCCGAATCTTTCTTGTATGCTGCTCAGCTTCAATACGAAATGGACCAAAGATAATAGAATTAAATGTCCAGCCTCGAAAGAGCCCCATAATTAAATGTCCTAATTCATGAACCAGGCTTGAAAAAAGGAATCCAATTATTATAAACACAAGTAACCTAGTCATCAATCTTCCCCAGTCCCTTCATATCCTTAACCCGGTACCAATATGTGTACATGGTCTCAAACCCCATTTTTTTGTACATCTCTATAGCTTTATCATTTTGAACAGCCACCTGTAGATAGGCTGTTTCAGCTCCATGGTCTAGACCGGTCTTCATGATTGCCTGGCAGATTTTACTTCCATAGCCTTTTCTTCGGTGATCTTGGTCAACGACAATATCAAAGAGACCAACCTTTTTATCTTCAATAACACCAAGGCCACAAGCTACCATTTTTCCCTCAACCCTAATACTGGCACATATTACCGGATTACCAATGGAAGTCAACATTGCTTTTGCTGTCCCATGGGAAGATTCATTGACTTTATTGATGAATAGAAAACCTTCCAACCACTCAATTTCAATCTTATCTTCTATCTGAACTAAACCTTGCGACTCACAATCAGCAGGACATGCCATTGTCATGATATGAGCTTGCTTTTGATTCACATATCCTCTTGCCTCAAGCAATTGATCAAGATCATCTTCTGTTTCATCTGTCATTTTAAAAACGCAGGGCAGGCCCTTGGCTTGGTATTTCTTTTCAACACATTCAATTTTCTTGTCTAGGTCCTCTGTAGATTTATAAAGAGGATTAACAGAATTACCCCTGTAGGTATAGCCATTGGAAAATCTTAATACCCAGCCATCATAAACTTCCGTTAGAAGCGCGGGAAAAGCATTGATTGCAAGTTCTTCGTATTTTTTTATACTGGACATACGGCCTCCTGAATCCGATTGTCCTATCACCTTATCTATGATCTGAGGAAAATACTTTCTTATGAACTTACTATATTCTGTATCTCCTTGACCCAACTCTTTATCAATGATTTCATTCTCAATCTGTTCTTCAATAAACTGAATATGTTTTTCACTGAGTTCTTCATATCTTCGCAAGATTAAAAGACCACCATCAACAAATTCCATTAATCGTTTATAGACATCCTGGATCTTTATTTCATCTATCACATCTACCGGTTCTTGACAGACAAAAGCACATCCTATATTCGTTGGGTTAAACACCGGTTTATCAACAGAACACCGATACATATGACCAACTTTTCCACAATAAATCTCCTTTAATGCACCGGGAAAATATTCTGTATAAACAGGAACCCCACTAGCCTCATCAAAACCATAGGTATAAAAATTATTGCTGACTGTATATAAAGTAGCAACAACTTCATTGGTAGACAGATAGACATATTCTTTTCCATGAGTGGAAACTTGGGGCTTCAGTTGTTTAATATTTCCTTTTGGACTTCCGTGGTAGTAGTTCATTTTGCTCCCCCTTAGGCTTCATAAACTCTCTTTACTGCAATTTATATTTCTTAATCGGCCTTAATAAACGCCAATACTAAACTTACATATTCATCTGTCTTGGTAAGGCTAATCTCTCCATGCCCCATTCCCTCTGTTATATAAAGTTGACTATTCTTTATAGTCTGATGAAGAAGTTCTGCTGATTTTTTCATCATCTTAAGTTCTTTTCCTCCAACGATGATCAGCGTTTTTGTCCCGCATTCACCAAGACCTGGTTTTATCATATAGGATCCGTTGCTTAAGGTTATGTTATTTAATGTTTCCTTGGACATGACCAGACTATCACGATAATATTGGTCAAACATTTCTTCAGATACAAAAAGGGTTTTAGCCTGTAACTTGGCAAACCATCTCTGTTTCAAGAGTCCGTATGACCACTTGCTGGATGCGGCTAAAAGTTTGAGGCCCTTGATTGGATAAACCAGACCACTTTCGATGATGGCAAACTCAGCAATATCCTTTCTCCTGGAAAGGACCTCACATACGATCTGCCCTCCTATAGATAAGCCACCTAGAAGATGAACCTTGCCACCACAGAAACTGTCTATGTACTCTATGAGTTTTTCAGCTGAATCTTCGATACAAGAAAATGTCGTATTGCCGTCCTCACCGTGACCATCGATAATTGGCGTTATGATATGGTATTTTTCTTCTAAGGCATTCATAACATTTTTTAAAGACCACCAGGACAAGCCTCCTCCATGAAGCAAGATTATGGTTGGCAAAACACTATTACCGAATTCTCTAAATCTCATTCCTATCCCTCCAATATTTCCAGATCTAAGGTCAATTAATATCTAATCTAAAATCTCATCTCCGCTGCCAAAAAACAAATCCTCAACATCCTGATGGGCCCTCTCCATATCCCAGGTCAAAGCTTCTCTACCACTTATATTAATGACACCAGACATCTGAAGTTTCATCATATTGTCTTCACTGACTAAGACGTCAAAATCCATTTGCGTAAAATAATTAAGGTAATCAAGAACTAAGGCCAGTCCAAAATCTGACTTAATCAAACTATAGCCTTTTGATGCAATTTTCATAAGATTATCTGCATCTCCATGAATGATAACCTGGTCTACAAAGGCTTCTACAAAGGCCTGTTGGTTTTCAATACGGTCCAGATCTCCCCAGGCATAGCCTCGGAATCTGACAAATTGTTCAGCCTTGTCACCATCAAGAACCTGTAAGCCCTCTTTTAGATGAATTTTCAGTCCCTGCAAAGGGTCTTCTTTATCCATATCATTTGGAACGTATATTTCAACACCACCGGCCAGGTCTACAATCTCCCTAAAGCCTCCCGTATCAATAACAGCAAAATAATCAATCTCTGTTCCGATAATGCCACTGACAATATCTCGTACTACAAAAAGAGCTTGGTCAGTTCGATACTGGTTATAGAAAACTTCGGTTAATTTTTGGTCTAGGGGCATGGTTGGATATGCAGAATTTGCACGAATAGATTTAAAGGGCTCTTCCCTAAAATTTATATAGAAGTCTCTCGGAACAGATACGACTTTGACACTGCCTGCATCGGCATCTAGATGGCCAACCATAATGACATCCGTCATACCTTCTACAAAATCTTGTCCGATTAATAATACTGTCAGATCTTCAGCTTCAAAGCTTGGCTCTGTTGCTTCACTTTCATCATCAAAAGGTACTTCGTCACTGTCATGATTCGATTTATCCTCACCATCAGATGAACATCCTACATTTTGGTCTGTCTCTTCATTAATCTCAGGGCTTAGGACTTCCTCGGTCACTTGAGAAGAAAGATCTTTTTCTAAGCCATCTTCTTTTCCCATAGCAATATAAGACAAGACAAAAATAATACAGACCACTGCCGTTAAAACGGTGATACGCTTTGTTTCCTTCTTCATACTGAACTCCTCATCAATTATACTTTTTTTTCTAACCAAATTCAATGAACCCTCACTCACTAAACTGGTATCTGTCAATCGTTGTCACTTCAATAATTCTACCGTCATCCTCCTGAACGATTTCAGCAAACACAATCCCTTTTATTAGGCCGCTGGATATGGTAAAGTGTTCCAGGACTTGACCCATAATCTCACCAAGAGGATCATTTTCTTTTACTCTTAGGAGGGTAATATGTGGATTCCACCTGGCCAGTGTATAGTACTGGTTGCAATAATCTTTACAGGTATCAAAGACCTCATGGACCACATTCAGATAGTTCAAAAGGTTAGGACTGATATTAGGTTTCATACAGATAACCTGGGTGGTTTTAAAAATAGAAATCGAGTCAAAATAGACTCTTTCAGATTTTAGGTCTCTTGATTTAAGATCTAAAAACATGTCACTAAGCTTCTCTTTACAAACCTCCGAATAACCGGCCAATGTAATATGAGGTTCTATTTCCGGTGTCCGGTACATGGAATCTGCAATTTTTAAAGACCTGATATACTTCCACATATCAACAATGGTTTCGTTGAATTCTTGGTCAAAATAGAGTGCCAGTCCGTATGATATTTTCATAGTTTAGCCTCCTATATACTTTGTATAAAAACACGTCACTTGAACAGCTAAATAGTCTGGTGTATAATGGACTTAGAAAAAAGGTGCTGCCAAATGGCTAGCCCTGTTTAGGTCAATAAAAAGTAACCAAACTTTAGCTGGGAGTGGTTACTTTTTATTATGTCTATTACTAGAGTTATATTGACTATATATGTATACTAACCGTGCAAAAATTGTAACAATCGCACTGATTAGAGCAATAGTATCTAGTACATCCATAATTACCACCCATGGCCAAAATTATAGCATATAATTTTTTTCCAAGGATGAATCTTTCATAAATCTTAAGAATTAGCTTTCCTGTCATAAACTCTCTCGATTTTTCCGACTAATTCAATTAAACTCTCCTTCATGTCATTAATGTCGGGAGTTTCTCCATTCACCTGTTTCCATAATAAATCATCTCTCATAATCATCCATTTTTCCACATCCTTGATGATGTACATCATAAGGTATTTTTCCTTCTTAAGAAGATCAAGGGTGTCATACCGGTCAATGTCACGATAATTTCCTTCCAAACGCTTGGTGAGGTATGATTCAAAAAGGTCGTTCATATCTCCCATGGCAGTATTGGAGTCTAGGTTAAGCCCTTGAATTTTCTTCATGAAAGTTTCATAAATCTTAAGTCCCTGGCCTCGAACTGACCTGGCCCCATATACCAAGAGCAAAATACTGCTTAAGGAAAACAATCCAAGCAGACCAACGATAAATGCCATATGTCTACCTCCTGTTTCTAGCCCTCTCACAAGCTCATTATATTTACCTACAGGCAAGCCCTGATTAATGTTATACTTTTATTATATGATGTTGGGGTCAAAAGGTCTAGTTGAATAAAAACCATGCAATATATGGTGTTTGGATGTTTCAACCGGATACCATATATTGTATGGTTTTTGGTGAAACTTCCTTTTGACCCCAACATCATTATATCACTTTAGAAAAGAAGGTACAGACTATGAATTTTATCGGTATTGACCTGGCTTGGTCCACTAAAAACCCAACTGGCTTTTGCATTATGAATGCATCAAAAGAAGTTACCTTCCTGGCTGCATCCCATTACAGCAATGAGGCTCTCATTCAATTGATTCTCTCCAGCCAGCCGGCTATGGTTTCTGTTGATGCACCCCTGGTTGTGACAAACGAAACCGGTGGACGCGCATGCGACAGTCTCCTTATGAAGACACCCATTCATGGAAAACACCTGAAAGTCTATGCCACCTCAACAAAATATATGTTATCCACATTTGGTGCCATTCGTGGCCAGGATATCTACAAAGAGCTGGAAGAAGTCCACGGATTTTCTCTAGGTCATCAGATTGTGGAGACCTTTCCCACTGGGATCTTCCTGTCCTTATTTCCAGATCTCTATGATATGAAGTATAAGATTTCATCAAGACTTCCTTTGTCCCAGCTTCTGTATAATGCCAATCAGGTCCTAAAAGCCATCGAAAAACTTGGCTTTTCCTTCCCGGATTTTGACTTACAAAGTCTTACAACTAAGGCTTCCTATAAACCTTATGAAGATAAAATCGATGCCCTCCTCTGCAGCCTTAATTCTTGGTATACCTACCATAAGCAGGCCATCATTTTCTCCTGCGATGACAACGGTTATACCACCTTACCCAAGCCAAGGTAAGTCACACCTTAATCCTTTCACATATAGGGTATTAAGTCATATGCAGTCTTCATTACATCTTCTCAATAACTTCAAGGCCTAAAATTGAAAATCCGTTCATCATCACCTGCTTAACAGCCTTTATTAAAGCCATCCGTGCCACAATCAATTCATCACTCTCTGCACCAAGGACCGAATGACTATGGTAAAACTTGGAAAACTTCTGGGCCAGTCCAAATAAGTAATTAGCAATATAATGTGGGCTCAATGACTTCGTTGCCAAAAGGACTGCATCATACATCTTCCCGACTTCTATAATCAATTCAACTTCATAGGGCTGACTAAGCAGCGTCATATCTACACCTTCAAGGTTGTCAATCTTACTTAGAATATTAGGTTTTTCATCCCTGCATTTATTTTCGATACTAAAAATCCTAGCCAAAGTATATTGCAGATAGGGTCCCGAATCTCCTTCGAAACTAAGGGCCTGATCCCAGTCAAAGGTTACATTCTTGTCATTGGAAGTTTTTAGAATGGCGTATTTGACTGCTGAATATCCAATGGCCTTTGCCACTGATTCGCTAACCTCTCCATACCGTTTTTCAATTTCCTCATAGGCTTTTTGATAGGCCTCTTCCATAAAATCTTCAAGAAGAACCACCGCCCCCTTACGGGTTGCCATCTTTCCCTGTGGCAAGAGAACAAATGCATAGTGGATGGATTCAGGAGCTTTCATACCAAGAAGATCCAGGGCTGCACAAATCTCCTTATGGTAAAGAATCTGATCTTCACCAAGAACGATTAAATTCCGATAAGCCCCTGTCTTAACTTTGTCTATAGTATAGGCAATATCCCGGAGTGGATAAAGAGACGTCTTATCTTTCCTTGTCAAAACAAGATATGGTGACCGCATGGGTAAATCATAGCCTTCTAGATTAAGGCACATCCGTCCTTGGTCATCTTCTTCCAATCGTCCTGTCTTTTCAAAATCTGTCAGTATACTTTTTAGGCTTTCATCAAAAAGATAGTCGGACTCATAATCAAAACAATCATAAGTAATACCCAGTTCCTTGAGTATAGCAGTTTGACCCTCAATGCAGACATTGACCAGTTTCCTGAAACCAACCTTAACCTCCCCATTGCCGTTTTCCAGTTCATAAAGAAGACTGAAAACCTGGTCTTCCATTTCCGGATTGTCCTCCAGCATTTTATTCATGTCTATATAAAGCTGAAGCAGGTCTTCAAAACGAACACCAGCCGGATCTTCAACCCCTAACATGAGCATGGCTATCTGCTTGCCAATATCATTAACAAAATAATGGACTTCCGCTTCATAGCCTTCAAATTTAAGCAAAGAAGTGACAGCATGACCAATCATGGCATTTCGAGCCCGACCGACGTGAGGTGAAGCATTTGGATTAATGGATGTGTGTTCAATCAGGAGCTTCCTACCACTACCGGAATTATGGGACCCACAACTCATCTTTTGACTGAAAACATCTCCTATGATAGTTCCAAAAAGGTCTTCCTTCTTGATAAAACAATTAAGATAGCCGCCTGTAACCTCTGTCTTTTCAATGAAATCCAGGTTTTCAATAATGGCTCCGATTTCACCTGCAATGTTACTTGGTGATTGCTTTAAAACTCCTGCCATTTTGAAGCAGGGTATGGACAGGTGGCCGGCTTCAATACTTGGTGGTTGGGAAAACTGGATATCATAATCCTTAAGTTCCTCTGATAGTTGGGACATAATCTTTTTCTCAAATAAATACATATACTCTCCTCCTTTTGTACTTCGTAATGTCACTTCCTGCTACGCAGTCAGTCGCATTCCTCGTCCAATGCGAGAATAAGAATATGGCTCTTTATGTGCAAGCACAACAGCCCCATACTCTTATTCTCTCGCTGTCCTCCTTCAAACGTAAAGAAAGCTCCGTCTCAATAAGAGACGAAGCTTCGCGGTACCACTCTAATTGCAGAAAGACATAAGATCTTGGGTCATAGACCGGTGCATCTTATCTACCTCTGCCACTCTAGTCCTTAACCCGGACGATTGGATCTTAATCTTATGCTTGAAAACTAAAGCACATTTTTATAAGATGGTTCAACAGCTCTTTTTACCAAAAATATAATCATCCGCTTCCACTCTACCGGACTCGCTTGCATTAGGGATTTCTGGTGACTTCTCTGCATCATAACCTTTTCAATATGATTTCTGTCTGTATATTATGTCATATTTAAACATAGGTTGGGATTATTGTCAATATTTTTCTTCATTCTATCTCTTTTGTCAGATAATTATATGCCTTCTGTCTGCAGTCTGAACATTTGACTATATAGGCCACCATTCCCTAGAAGTTCTTCATGGGTTCCAGATTCAACCACTTGACCCTCATCCAAAACCAGTATCCGGTCAGCCCCGATAACCGTACTTAAACGGTGGGCGATAATGAAACTGGTTTTGCCTTCCATCAGGTCAGTTAAGGACTTGGAAATAATTTTTTCTGTTGCCAAGTCTACACTGGAGGAAGCCTCATCCAAAATGAGAATCTTAGGGTCCATAAGAATGGCTCTGGCGATGGTAATCAGCTGACGCTCTCCCTGGCTTAGGTTCATACCTCCATAGATCAGCTTGGTTTGATATTGGTGGGGCAGCTTGGAGATAAAAGCGTGGGCACCAGCAATCGTAGCTGCTCTAATGATGTCTTCTCTGGTTGCATCAGGATTTCCATATCCGATATTATCATAAATAGTCCCGGAAAAAAGATAGGTATCCTGAAGGACAAAACCAATGTGCTTTCGAAGGGTCTGACGACTTATGTTCTTAAGCGGCTGACCACCGATTCGAATCTCACCTGTATCCACATCATAAAAACGGGTAATCAGGTTAACGATAGTGGTTTTACCTGCACCTGTTGGTCCAACAATGGCAATTTTTGATCCTTGGGGAACGACCTGATCAAGGTCTTTAAGGACCTGAACATCCTTGACATAGGAAAAAGACACATGGTCAAACTCAATGGTGCCGTCAATGGATTTATGGTCTTCATGGACATCCTCTTCCGGCATTTCATCCAGGACTTCAAAAACTCTCTGAAGACCTGCAATGGCAGACATCAGCGAATTGTAGATAGATGCCAGTTCGTTAAGAGGACGGATAAACTGTCTGGAATAAGCGATAAAACTGGCAACAACACCAACGGTTATCAGGTCACTAACAGCCAAATAACCACCAACTAAACCAATAATACCATAGGTCAAGTTGTTAATGACATTAAGTACCGGCATAAGAAGTCCCGTATAAAGTTGGGCCTGTCTGCCATACTTATAGAGCTCATCATTGGCCTGGTCAAAAATACCCTGGAAATGTTCCTCCTGGTTATAGGTTTGAATGACATCAAGTCCATAAACCGTCTCTTCAACCCGGCTGTTGATAGCACCCATATATTTTCTCTGTTGTTTATATAGTTTCAGGGTCCGCTTGGCAATTAGCCTGGATAAAAAATAGATCAAGGGAACCGTACCGAGAACACTTAGACAAAGGATTACATTGAGGCGAAGCATCATAATTACCGTACCGACGACCATGATTCCACTTCTAATCAGGGCGGTTGTGGACTGGGTAAAAACCGTATTCAAACTGTCTACATCGTTAGTCAGACGGGAAACCAAGTCACCATGGGCATGGGTGTCAAAATACTTAATAGGCAGTCCACCCAATCGTCTAAAAAGTCTGTCCCGCATAAGCTTTAATACTTTTTGAGTCGCTCCTACTAATACAAAGTTTGTCAGCCAGGAAAACAAGGCAATCATAATATAGAGACCTGCAAGCAAACCTATAGCTCTTAAGAATCCTTCACTGAGCTGACCTTGGGCCAGTAAATCCACCAGATGACCAATTTGTCTAGGCACATAAAGGTCCATCAAGGACGTCAGGGCTACTAGGAGGAAGACAATTAAGAAGTTGATAGTGGCTCCACCGGTAAAGCCAAGTAAGCGTTTTAAGGTTTGGCCGATATTATCGGGTCTGACTTTCTGGGAAAAACGGGCTGACATATGACCGGTCGAGACTTTGCTCACATCTTTTTTCAGTTCTTGATTTAACTCTTGATTTTTCATGCACCAGCCCCCTCACTTTGAATCTCGTATAATTCTCTATAATAAGGGCAGGTTTTCATCAGTTCCTCATGACTTCCAATACCTGCCATTTGGCCATCTTGAAGAACCAGAATCCTATCCAGTTTTCTTAAGGTGGATATTTTCTGGGCTATAACCATAAACATCTTGTCTTTTGTCTGCATCTCTAAAAGGTGGTCGAAAAGCTTTTGCTCCGTCAGGGCATCCAGGGCACTGGTGGAGTCGTCCAAGATGTAAAAAGCCGGTTTCCTGTAAAATGCTCTGGCAATGGAAACCCTCTGCTTTTGACCTCCGGACAGATTTACGCCACCTTTACCGACGGATGTTTCAGGACCTTTTTTCATATCAAAAACAAAGTCTCCTGCAGCCAGCTCCAAGGCCTCTCGAACACCTTTTTTATCTTCAGGTCCAAAGGTCATATTGCCTGCAATCGTATCTGTAAAGATGATCTTCTCTTGATATACAACCCCTAAATAATCTCTGTATGAGCTGACATTATCCTTAGTCAGGATTTTGTTACCGATATAGACCTGGCCTCCACTAGGCTCAAGAAGGCCTGTAAGAATGTGGACTAAGGTTGACTTCCCGGATCCGGTAGTTCCAAGTACACCAAGGCTTTCTCCCGGTTTTATCCGAAAATCAATACCATGAAGGGCATCTTGACCCTGACCAAATCTGAAGTTCACCTGGTTTACATGAATCCCTAAATGTAAGTCTTCAGCCATGATTTTCATGTGGTAGACAGAGTTTTCTGATTCATGGTCTTTCAGGGTATCATTATAGGCTGGAGCTTCTACAGGTTCTAGATTAGTCCTATAATCATCTTCGACTTTTAAGATTTCTTCAATACGCTCATTGGAAGTTTTGGCGCGAATATACATACTGAATATTCTGGACATAATATGGACGGCGAACATGAGCCTGCCTAGATAATTAATAAGGGCAACAGTATCACCTACGGATCCTGAACCCTCATTAATCCAACCTATGCTTAGATAAACAGCTACCACCGTTGCACCGTTAATGACCAGCATAACCAAGGGATTAAAGATACTTTCAAACCGCATGGCTGTTACCGTTGTTTTCTTAAGCGACTCTGTAATGCCCGTAAATTCGTCATTTTCAAAGTCTACCCGGTTAAAGGCTTTGACAACCCTGATACCATTCAGGAACTCAATGGTTTTCTTGTTCATCCGGTCTAGAACCACCTGGATTCTCGCCATAAGAGGATAACCGTATTTCACATTAATAAAAAAGATTAGTCCCGCAAGAGGGAGGACACCAATGTAGATGATAAAGTAATTCCAGCCAAACTCCATAATCATAAAAAGACCACCGATAGCCATAAGGGGAGCCTTTAGGAAGACACGCATGGTTCCGTTAAGAAACATCTGAAGTTGGTTTACGTCAAAGGTTAGCCGGTTAATCAGAGATCCTCGTTCAAAATCCTCAACCTGGATAATATCCAACTTTAAGACAATCTGATAAAGTTTTTCCCGTAAATCCTTGGAAAAATTGAAAGACACATGGGTTGATATGTAGTTACGCATCAGGGCACAAAGGAGACCAAAAAAGGCAGTCCCAATCATGAGGCTGCCCCAGTAGAAAACTCTGTTATTGCTTGCCGCCATTACCCCTTGGTCTATCAGTTTGGATAAAAGAAAAGGCTGCAAAATATCAGCTACCGTTTCAAGGGAAAGGAAGCTGATGGCTACAAAAAACATGAGTTTGTATTTTTTCATAAATCTAAGAAGTACACTCATAGCTGTCTCCACTATCCATCAATGATTTTTTGACAGATTCTGTTTAGGTCATCTTCTTGTTTTGCATTGATTTTCTCTAAGTGGGCCTTGATTTTCTCAGGATCTATCAGATGTTCTGAGGCCATGATAATCCTGTTCTTGAGTTCCAGAGTATCAAAAGGATTCACATAATATACCGCATCTCCGCAAATCTCAGGTACAGAACTTACAGCACCAACAATACAGGTCTTTCCGTATTTCATCGCCTCAAGAGGTGGCATACCAAAACCTTCATTCAAGGTTGGATAAAGGAAAAAATGACAGTGTTTATATAAAGCTTCCAAATAAGCCGGTTCAACATAATCATAGAAGGTAAATTCATCCCGGTTATGGACCCTGGCCTGGATTTCATCGTTGGGCTTACCTACGACAACCACATGATAGTCCCTAAGAAGATTTCTCTGTTTCATTTCATCAATGGCAACAATGGCTCTAAAGGCATTTTTAACCCACCGGTCTCCACCTAGAATCAGAATAAAATCATCATGCTCCGGTATAATTTCTTCCACCTGGGCTTCGTTTTCAACAATATATTTCATAGGTGTATAGTAGACCTCAATAGACTTATCCAGGTGATCCGGAAAGACATTAATCAAGGAATACTTGGAATGTTTGGATACACAGATTATCTCATCAAGAGCATCCAGGGAGTCACCATAGCGGTGAATCTGGCGCTGGCGAATCCTGTTGAAAAAGAATTTTTTAAAATAGGTATTGAGTTTCTTTCTCCAGTTACTCTGATACATATAGGCGAAGTCATCAATAGGCATCTCAATTTCACGAAGGCCGTGAACAGTACCGATGGTCTTGATACGACCGGGAAACATATGCTTGCGATAGTGGTAGGGCCATCCGGTAAAAAACACATCAAAATGCTCATGTTTAAGGACATCCTCAATCTCCATATGTCTATGGATATGGATGACAGGAATGTCCATCTCTTCAATCAGATCCAAAATCCATTGATCCAAAAAAAGCTTATCAGAAAAGAAGACGGTAATATTACTGGTATCACCATGATTCTCAACCAGACGCTTAAATACAGTTTTCATATATTCACCAACACCGTGGAACTGAACACCTTCCACCGGCTGGCTTCCAAGGAGATCAAACAAGATTTTCTTCATGACTTACCCTCCAATACAGTATATGTGTATTTTATCAGTAAACGAGAGGCACTGCAACCATGTAAAGTGGTGGAGCCAGGCTTTTACAAAATCAGAAGTCACCTAAATACCAGCTTTTTACTATCATATAAAACCAGCCCCAATTCCTTAAGAAATGAAGTGTTAAACCAATTTCATCTCCTCAAGAATTGAGGCTTTCATTTAATTACTCAAACTGTTTCTGGACCATCTTATCAATTGGCCCAAGACCAAGATCATTACCCCCAAAGGCAGTCAAGGCCAAAATCAGGAAAATAACCGATTTCAAATAATAGATAACTTCCTGAACAAAGCTAATAATGTTCTGAATAAAGGCAATTGAGAAATTACCACCGAAGATGTTGACGAATCTGTCGATGATGCTGATCAGACCAGGCACGTATCCAATAACCGCTGTAAGTACTAGGAATGCAAACACAAGAACCGTTGATTTAAGTGCCATCATTTTCAGCTTCAGATCCTCTTCAAAAAGAAGTACATAGGCCAAAATCAATGTTGATGTCAACACGCCTCCAAAGTAACCTGCCAGATAGATTCCGGACCCAAACAATCCTACTGTAATACCAAGTTTTGTCTTCATATAACCTCCTACTCTTAACTAATCCTACACTATCACTTTACCACGTAAAAGCTTCTTCCTGCAAGTTGATTTTATCTTATGATTGGCCATTGAAAGTCAGGGCATCCTCTATTTTTAAAGGCTTGGAAAAATAATATCCCTGAATACAATCGGCTTTAAGTTCCTGAGTAAGTGCCACCATAGCTTGATTCTCAACGCCTTCTACGACTACATCAACACTGTTACGGTGACAAAGGGCCACAATAGAAGACATCAGGTCGAATAAATTATTATCTTTTAACATATCCCATGTAATGCTTCGATCAATTTTTAACTTGGTCAGTGGCATCTTGATCATACTGTTTAAGGATGCATAGCCTGTACCAAAATCATCCATCGCCACACCAACCCCAAGTTGGCGAAGTTGAACAAGGTGGTCTCTAATAATTCTTGAACTTTCCAAAGTAACCGATTCTGTGATTTCTATAGTTAGATTTTCTGGCTTTACTCCACAGGTACCCAGCTCATTCAGGACCTTATCCACATAGTTAAGTTGCATCAGTTCAATAGCAGATGCATTGACTGAAATCCCAAGATTGGAATTGTTATCATGATTATATCGCTTAATAAAAACCAGGGCCTCATGAAGAACAAATTCACCTAAGTGGACAATCTCCATATTTTTCTCTGCAACAGGGATGAATTCATCCGGGAAAATACTACCCCATACAGGACTTCTCCACCTAATAAGCGCTTCAAAACCTGTCGTATGATGCTTATTCGCATCTACAATTGGTTGAAATTCAACAGAAAAATTCCCCTCTGCCAATTCCGGGAGTATGGATGTTTCTATATGTATTTTTCTAAGAACCCTATCTCTTACCTCATCTGAATAAAAGACTGCCTCATCGCTTTGTCGGCTTGAAGATTCCTTCAAGGCAAGATAGGTTCTATTGATAATATCTTCAACACTGATATCTTCTGATACCAGTGGATAATGAACTACAGCTGAACGAAAATTCGTATCCACATTAATATCATGTTTTTTACGAAGTTCTACATTTCCTTCATCTACTTCATGAATAAATTCAATGATCTGGCTTCTGGTCAGGGTTTCATGGGTCAGACAAATAATCTTCTGGTAGGAAACCCGGTATAGCCTAAATCTGTCTCCACAAAATTCCTTTAACTCCCTGGTACCACCCAGCATCATTCTGTCAGCATATTTCTGGCCGTAGACGGTGGTCACCTGTGGCATGGAATGAAGATCGATGAGAATAATAGTCCCTTCTCTTCCTTCTTCTATATCCTTCTTCATATCTTCTTCAAGTTTATTTCTATTATATAAGCCGGTCAGTTCATCATAAAAAGCCAAATCAAACAAACGGTCATTGTAAGCCTTCATCGAAGTCACATCTGTATGAGACCCCACCATAAAATCAAAGGTTCCATCTTCCTTGAAGGAGGCAATACCCTGGGCTTCAATCCAGACAACCTGGCCTTTTTTATTGATGACCCGGTAATTGGATTTGGCTGACTCAGCCTTAGCTTCCTCATGTTCATCAAGCCCCTTTACAAAGAGATGCTTATCATCAGGATGGACAAGCTTAATCCAGTCATCCAGGGTAGAATTTTCTAAGGGCAAATCAAATTGTTGATAAAAGTTGGCATTGAAAAAGACTACCTGATCTCTGGCATTCATTTCCCACAGACCGGTATTGGATAAGTCAAAGAGCTTGACCAGTTTTTCATAATGGCTCGCTTTTTCAGATTGGTTGTAATTCTTCATCTCTCGCCTTTCGCCTCTCTATACATATTTTATCATATTTATGATTTTATGCACATAGAAGCGAAAAGAAGTGTGGAAATTCTGCTGTCACTTCCGGCTTCGCCTACAGTCGCCGTTCTACACTCCGCTGCCACTTCCGGCTTCGCAAGAGAGAGAGCCACCCCAACATTGCTATTATAGAAAGGTTGAGGTGGCGGAAGAAACAATTTTAGTATTTATTACTTTATTTAATGGATCCCAGCATTCCGGCTACAAAGTATCTCTGTAAGAGGAAGAAAATAAGCAGAGTTGGGGTGGTCGCTATGATGATGGCGACCATAATGACCCCGTATTCTGGAAAATAAGCTGACGAAAGGGAGGATATTGCCAGGGTCAGCGTCTTTTTACCATCTGATTGAATAACGATAAGTGGCCATAGGTAGGAATTCCAGAAAGTCATAAAGGACAAAATGGCCGCTGCTGCATAGGTTGATTTCATGGTTGGTACATAGATGCGGAAGAAGGCCTGGACCTCATTAAGACCATCAACCCTTGCTGCCTGCAAAAGATCTGTTGGAAAGGTCTTGGTTGATTGCCTGAAGAAGAAAATCATAAAAGGCGCAGCCAGAGTCGGAATGATAACCGCTATATGGCTGTCCAGCATCTGCACACCGGCAAAGAGCTTAAAGAGAGGAATCATTAGGGCTGCAAAGGGCACCATCATGGTCAAGAGCAGGACTGAATATACTTTTTCAGAAATCTTATTTCGGTAAATCTCAAACCCATATCCTGCCAAAGAGGCAATTAGAAGTTGTAGAACCATACCTCCCAGGGCTATTTTTGCTGAATTAAATATGAGTTGGGGCAGGTCCACCATTTCAAGGAGCATTTTGAAGTTATTAATAAACTCACCACCGAAAGTGTATTTTCCTTTGGTGATTTCAGTAGCTGTGTTAGTGGCTCCAATAATCATCCATACAAAGGGAAAGATGGAAACAAAGGCTGCTATAATCAAGAAAATATATCGAATGGTACTTTTTATTTTACGCACGATCATCACCTGCCACTCTAAATTGAAGTATGGAAAGGATTGCAGTGAAGAAAACGATAACATAAGAGACAGTCGCTGCATATCCAAAGTTAGGTACAAACTTGAAGGAAAGGTCAAAGATGTACTGGGTCAGGGTCATGGTCGCCTGAAGAGAAGGCGATGAAGCTCCACCTCCTGTAAGGTTAACGACCTCATCAAAGAGCTGAAGGGTTCCGATAGTAGACATAATCGACGTAAAAAGAATAACCGGCTTCAGCATAGGAACGGTAATGGAAAAAAACTGTCTCGTCTTAGTCGCTCCATCAATGGAGGCAGCTTCATAAAGGGATGGATCAATATTTTGTAAACCCGCTAAATAAAAAATCATATTGTAACCGGTCCATCTCCAGGTAATGGCGAGAACAACCGTCACTTTTGCCCAAAATGCGTCTCGAAGCCAGGAAATAGGCTCACTGATCAAGCCAATAGTCAGTAGCGTTTGGTTTACAATTCCGTCAATCCCAAACATACTTTTGAACAAAATCGAGTAGGCAACCAGGGATGTTACACAAGGCAAAAAAATGGCTGTTCGAAAAAAGCCTTTCATTTTTAATGTTTTATCATTTAGCAGACTTGCAAGAAAAAGTGCCAGGGTCAGCATAATTGGTACTTGAAATATAAAGTAGATAAAGGTGTTTTTGAAGGCAGTTCGAAAAACCTGATCTCCCAGTATCCGCTTTACGTTTCCAAGACCAACAAACTTGGTGACTACACCCTGCCCGGCGGTTGTCGACAAAATCAATGAACTGATAATAGGATATATGGCAAAAAGAATAGCTAAAAAGACAGCGGTTATGACAAAACCACCACCGACAAAAGCACGTCTCACACCACTTTTTGTATAGTTCCCTTTCATATGTATTCCTTTCTAAACAGCCATGAAACCGGAGGTCTATATGGCTCTAAGCAATGTAATATAGGAGCAAAGGACTGGCCTTCGCTCCTATGAAGTAGTCACTACTTAATATTACTGCATCAAGCTTTTCACTTGATCTTCAGCCATTTTCAGGGCTTCCATAATGTCATCACCTGCATAGATTCCAGGCATAACAGCCATGATAGCTGCATCAGCTTCATAAGTTGATTTACCATAGTTAAGGGCTGGGATTTCATCCATCCACTTAGTGAAATCTCCGAATACTACCTGACCACCAAAGAATTCATCAGCTGCTGAATAAGCTTCACCGGATGCTGCTGGCAAGTATGAACCAACGGCACCACGCTCAACAAGAATGTCTTGATAGAAGTCAGCATCTGTATAGGTTGTCTTTAAGAAATCAACAGCTGTATCCATGTTTTCTGATGTTGACATCACATACCATGAAGAACCACCAAGGTTGGATGCATTAACAGCTCCTGCCACATTAAGCTTAGGTGTTGGAGCTACTGCCCAGTTGCCGCTTTGACTTGCTTCTGCCTTAACAGAACCGATAATCCAAACGCCGGTTGTAATAGACGCTACATCGCCGGAGTTAATAGCTCCAACCCATTCACCCCATCCTGAAGTTTGCTTGGTCATTGGAGATTCAACGATCATCTTATAAATTCTGGCAGCTTCAGCTAAAGCTTCATTTCCTGCGATAGTAGGATTGCCGTCAGCATCAAAATACCATGAACCGGCACCGTTTAGCATTACTCTCATTAAACCGCCATCATTAGGGTCTGTTGCCATCATTTGTTGTCCTGTTTTTGCAAACATGTCCTCACCGATTTCAATGAAACGGTCCCATGTAATATTTTCAAGGTCAGAAGCCTGGTATCCAGCTTCAGCCAATAGGTCTGTTCTATAGAAGAATCCGGATACTCCTGAGTCAAAAGGTACACCGTAAACTTTTCCGTCTACAGTCATGAGCTCTACTTTGTAAGCTGCAAAATCATCATGTGGAATCTTTCCTGTAAGGTCAGCAAAGCTGCCTGGGAAAGCCTGAAGATATTTTTGCGCATTGTAGTCTTCAACCAATACGATATCTGGAAGCCCTTCAGTTGTTCCGGATGCCAGCATGGTTTGAAGTTTTTGCTCCAAATCACCTTTTGCATAGTCTACAATTTCAATCTCCACATCACCATGGTCACCGGCATACATTTCTTTTGCCTTCTCCATAATAGCGATGTTAAAGTTTGGATCCCATGCCCAAATAGTTATTTTTTTCATTTCGCCAGAAGCAGTATCCCCACTTGCTTCGCTTGTGTCCTTTGAACTTTCTGTAGTCTCTTCTTTTGCTGTTTCTTCTCCACCACATGCTGCCAATGAGAAGATCATAACGAGTACTAATAGCAATGATAATAACTTTTTCATAAAACCCTCCTAATTTGTTTATGAATGATAGTGACAAGTTTTATCCAAGTAAAACTTGTGTGATAATTGTAGTAAAATTTTACCTGTTTGTCAATCTTTTTTACTTAAATTCATTAATTAATTCACTTATATGCACAAAAAAGAAGAACCCAAGCAGGTTCTTCTGTATTATTTGTATAATATTTTTTACTTCGCTTGAATATCTATAGTGTTTCCCGCTTAATGAGACTGGTAGCCACAATCACTTTTTTACTAATTTTTCTACCATCAAACCGCTCTTTCAAAAGATCTACAGCAGTCTCGCCCATAAATTCCGTGTGGACATGGAGGGTGGTCAAAGGAGGGAATGTATATTTTGCCGTTGGGATATCATTGAATCCGACGATGGAGATATCCTTTGGGATGTTAAGGCCAACTTCGTGAATGGCCCGAAGGGCTCCAATGGCCATGGAATCACTGGCGATAAAGAAAACCGTAGGAATCTCGTCCATCTCAAGAGCCTCAAGCATCAATTCATATCCGGACCTTGGATTAAACTCCCCAATAAAGCGGTAGTCTTCATTGTAGAGACCCCGGTCAGACAGGTATTCGACAAAAACCTTGTCCCGCCGTTCACCAATAGGTGTGTTATACTCATCAAAATATTCTTTGCCACCGATGAAACCGATGGATGTGTGTCCCGCCTCAGTTATGGCATCCAAAATCTTAAAGACTGATTCTTCAAGGTCAATGGTCACTGCATCATACAGTTCTTCAAAGGGTGAGCAGTCAACAAAGACTATTTTTTCACTAACCTTGGAAAAGGATTTTACCTGGTCTGTTGTAAACTTACCGATACAGATAAGGCCCTGGACCTCTTTCATCAAGGACAAGTCATAGGTATCATTATGGCGATAGGTTTTGACAAGGTCGTAGCCCTCCTGGGCACACCCTTTCTCAATACCTAATCGTATGGACAGATAGTAGGGATCTTCCAGCTCATCATGAGAAGAAACAAAGTTGACCATACCAACCTTCATCCGTTTCTTATTGGACTTTGCAATCCGTTTCTTACGGTTTCTGGGCGTCTCGTAATTAAACTCCTCAGCAATCTCAAGAATCAATTTTCGCTTCTCATCTGTTACAGAAAGGGTCTTGTCGTAATTGAGAACCCTGGATACTGTTGTTATGGATACCCCAGCCTTTGCGGCTATATCTTTTATCGTTGCCATAAGTCACCTTTTCCCGGTTTGTCACCTGATTGTGGTTTTAGTAAAAAAAGCTGTCTACGATGAAATCTTTTTACTAAGATTATTATAGTGAAAAAATTGGGGAATGACAAATAAAAGATCTATTATACACTTTGTTTACCATGAGTTGATAGCCAAACTCCTTGTCATTATCTATAATATAATTATCAAGAAAAAAGGAGGAAAGAGATCTTTTATCTCTATCAAGGATATGAATTTCAGCAAAACCCTGCAGCAACTGCGCAACCACCATCAACTGTCCCAAGAAGCCCTGGCTGAAAAACTCCATGTCTCCAGGCAGGCTGTGGCCAAATGGGAAAGTGGCCAGACCATGCCTGACCTGACCAATCTTATGATTTTATCTGATCTTTTTCTTGTTTCCCTTGACCGCCTGGTAAAGGACCAGGATGACTGCCAGAAAACTTCCATAACCATGAATCATAGTCTGTCAAATAGACATATAAAATTTCTTTTGGAAGCCAAGCAAAATACCTACGCTGCAGGACTTCCGGAAAATGATATGCCTTCAAGACCCAAAGCCCATGATCTGACTTACCGGCAAGGCTCACTCCTCTACATGGATACCTATCTGGGAAGTGAAAAGTTTTCAGGCCAGGAAGCCTTGTGGGAGGATCATATACCTTTATGGACCATGAACTACTGCGGTAAAGTTATTGGTGAAGGATTCGCCGGTCACTTTCTAAAAAACGCCCTCCAATCAGGTATCAACCAGAACCTTGTACGTGGTCCTGAACTCTTTTCGGAAGGCGATTTTACTTATCATTGTCAATATCATGGTGACATGGATTGGTTTCAAGGTTATGAATCCATCTATTATCTGAATGAAAAAATTTATGAATGTTTTTTTCATGGTGGTTTGGTTAAGGACTAGGCCTACTTATATAAGTACTCCGTCATGACACCACTTAAACGGCGATAGATACCATAACCCTGGTCATACACTTCTAGGTTTTCTGCATTAGGCTCATGAACCCTCTGGATTTTCACAGTTATATCCACAGCCTCCTCGAAATCCTTATAGATTCCAACACCAACACCGGCCAATATGACTGCGCCGAGGCTGGTTGCATGGTCTGAATAGGGCACTTCGATTCGCTTGCCGCTAATATCAGCCTTAAGTTGGGTCCAAACATGACTGTTGGCACTGCCCCCAACACTAATCAAACTGTCAACCTCAGCTCCAACCTCAAGGGCTGTTTCCAGATTATGCCTTAGTGAGTATGCCACACCTTCCATGGTTGCCCGAACCATATGTTGTCGGGTTTTATCAAAGGTGATTCCATAGTATACGCCTTTGGCTTTCTCATTCCATATCGGTGTCCGTTCACCCTTCATATAAGGGAGAAAAACAAGACCTTCACTGCCGGCTGGAACTTGTCCGGCTTCCTCTGATAATATTTCAAAAGAAGATATTTTTTGTCTGTCTGCCTGGTCTTTTTCATAGGCAGCCAGTTCTCTGTTAAACCAATTTAAAGTACCGCCTCCGCCAGTTGTTCCACCTTGGAGCAGCCATTTTCCTGGAGCAACATGAGCTCCCAGAATCAATTTAGGATGGATAAGGGGTTGGTCAAGGCAGATGCTCATACCTCCTGCTTGGCCACCCTGTTCTTGGGTCTGACCGACTTGAACGACGCCAGCTCCAAGGGTACAGCAGGCAGCGTCAAGTCCACCGGCAACTACAGGAGTTCCTGCCCGAAGTCCGGTTACTGCCGCAACGGCTTCAGTTACTCCACCAACCACATCATGACATTTATGAATCGGAGCCATATGGTCTAGGGACAGGCCAAGTTTTTTAGCCATTTCCTCATTCCACTGACCTTCAGCCACATCAAAAAAATGAAAGCCATATCCTTGAGATAGGTCTTGGGACAGATTCCCTGTCATCCTGTAGACAAGGAAGGAATTGGAATTCAGAAACTTATAGGTTTTATCATAGATATCAGGCTCATTGTTTTTAAGCCACAGCATCTTAGGTGTAATATAGGCAGCATCAACAGGATTACCACTTAAGTCAATAAGGGCCTGTTCTCCTGCCACCTCTTTCATCCACTGGGCTTCCATAGTTCCACGACGGTCCAGCCAAATCATGGTTGGATAAAGAACCTGCCCCTCTCTATCAATGGGAATACAGGCCCATGATGTTCCATCAATGCCGATTCCCTTAATGTCCTCAGCATCAATTTCCGATTCTCCCAGCATTTCATTAATCCCTATAACCGCCTGATTCCACCAGTCATCACAGTTTTGCTCTACGTATCCTTCTGCTGGGTAATAGGTTTCATAGGATTTGGCCTTTGAAGCAATCACATGGCCCTCTTTATCAAAAATCGTCAGCTTAAGACCAGAGGTTCCCTGGTCAATCGCCAATAATAAATCTGCCATTATAGGACCACACCCTTTTTCAATATGACATTGGCATAAAGTGACGTTTCACCGGTAGCTACAACCGCATAAGCCTCTTTTGCCCTGTCATAAAAGGCAAAACGTTCCATGTTCTCGATACCTTTTTGTCCTTCTTTGTCCTCAATAATCTGACGATAGGTATCCCAGATTTCAGGAACATAGGGATCACCAGGAACTACTTCCATGAGGGCTACAGGAGCATCTACATAAATATCCAGGGGCATTAAGTCAAGAATTGCGCTCATAACTTCAGGAACTCCATGTCCATCCAATCTGACCAGTCTTTGTCCGTAATTGGCTGATGGAAAGTTTCCGTCAGCAATGACAATTTCATCCCCGTGGCCCATTTCCATAAGAATCTTTAATAAATCTGGTGACAGTATACTTGATATATTTTTTAACATTGTCCTTCTCCTTTATATAACTTTTGTAATCCTTCAATTTATAGATCTAGCTGTCCACCCCATAGTCAGCTATTTTTTGGACTTGAACCTGATCAAAATACTTCATGACAAGGTCTTCTTCCACATAACCTGTCTGGGGAAACTGGGTGTTGGCGGTTCCACAGGCAGTTGCCATTTTTAAAAGATCTTCTTCATGAAGTCCCCGTCTTATGCCTACAGCCAGTCCTGCCACAAAGGAATCACCGGATCCTACTGTATTAACCACCTCTACCGGAGGTATGGATACTTTGTAGATACCGCCTGTCAGGCCTGCAAGACAACCGTCTTTGCCAAGACTGATCATGGGCATTTCAATCCCTTGGGATTTGAAATACCGGATCGCTTGTATTTTATCTTCCAAAGACTGAACCGGGCCAGAGTAGATCTGCTTAATTTCATCTTCGTTAGGTTTAATAGCAAAGGGTTTTGCCTGAACACCACCAAAGAATGCCTGACCACTGGAATCAAGGATTACCCTAATCCCATGAGCTTTAGCTTTTTCAATCAGTCGACCGTAAAAGTCACTTGGCAACCCCTTGGCAAGACTTCCTGAAATAGTAACCACCTCGGCTTTTTCCATAAGGCCGTCAAAGGTTTCCAGCTGTTTAAGGACTTCATCTTCACTCAGTACAGGACCACCTTCAAGGACCTCTGTACACCGCTGACTCTTAACATCTGTAACATTAATACAGATTCTGGTCTCTCCTTCAATATCACAAAAAGCATCAACGATGCCTAAGGCTTCTACACCCTTTTTAATAAAGGCTCCATTACCACCACCAAGAGGCCCTGTCGCCCAAACTTCTTCACCCATAAGCTTGGAAACCCTGGCTACATTCAAGCCCTTACCGCCAGGAGAGGCAATGGTCTCTCTAGGCCGATGAACTTCCCCCAAGGCATAATCATCCACAAAATATATTTTATCGATGGCCGGGTTCATAGTTACCGTCAAAATCATTATTTACCTCTTTTCTACACTATCCAACCAAGGGCCGGGAGTTTGAATTTAAAACTCCGCTGCCATTCCGTCTGAACCGCAGAGAAGAATTTTCTTTTTGACGACTTCCTTGACTGCGTTTTTAGCGGCTCCCATGTAGTTACGTGGGTCGTTTTCATCAGGGTTGGCGATGACATCTCGAATAGCTGCAACCATTGGGTTCTTAAGTTCAGTTGCGATATTGACTTTAGCCATACCAAGACTAATGGATCTTTTTACCTGGTCATCAGGAACGCCGGATGCACCATGAAGAACTAAGGGAACGCTGACTAAACCATCGATTTCAGCAATTCGGTCAAAATCGAGATTGGGTTCTCCCTTGTACATACCGTGGGCCGTTCCAATAGCAACCGCCAAAGTATCAATACCGGTATCTTCGACGAATTTTTTGGCTTCAGCTGGAATGGTGTAGGAGGCATCTGCTTCATTAACAAACATATCATCCTCAACACCGCCGATTTTTCCGATTTCACCTTCTACCTGAACACCGACAGCATGGGCCATCTTAACCACACTCTTAACCAAAGCTACATTATCATCATATTCATGATGGGCTCCATCAATCATGACGGATGTATATCCATTTTGGATACAGGAAACGATGGTGTCAAAGGATGGACAGTGGTCCATGTGAAGGGCAACCGGTATATCATATTTTCCAGCCAAAGCCTTAACGATGGCTGCTACACTTTCGATCCCTGCATGGCGAAGGGTTCCAGGTGTTGTCTGAATAATGACCGGCGCATTGAGTTCATAGGCCCCTTCAATGGCTGCTTGGATAGTCTCCAGGTTATGAATATTAAAAGCCGCAATGGCCTTCTTCTGTTCTCTTGCTTTTTTGATTAATTCCAATGAGCTTACTAATGGCATTTTATATCTCCTTATAATTCAACGATGACTTTTCCTGATACCTGTCTGGCTTCAATTGCTTCAAAAGCCTGCCACATCTCATCAATAGGAATTTTCCTATCAATAAGCGGTTCAACTTTGATTTGGCCGGTTCCTAAATAATGGGCGGCCATGAGCCATTCTTTTCCGGGATATGGTGCAGAATAAGACATCCATGAACCCCTTAAAGTCAGCTCTTTACGATTCATGTTTTCAAACTGTTTAGGTTCAATGGTAAAAGACTTATGGGGTGTTCCAATATACATAACCGATGCTTTTACACCTGCAATTTCCAGACATAAAAGTTCTGTCTGGGGAACACCAGCTGTTTCAAGAACCATCTCAAAACCTTTGCCATGGGTGATTTGTGAAACCTTCTCACTTACCTGGTCTTTTATAGTATTGATGACATGGTCAGCTCCTAAGGATTTGGCAACTTCCAGTCTTGAGTCATCAATATCAAAAACTGTTATTTCCTTGGCTCCCATGATTTTGGCACACTGAAGGGTAAGCAAACCTATGGTTCCCATACCTGTAATGGCCACTGTGGACATGGGCTTAAAATCCATCAGATATAAGCCATGAAGGGCTACGGTAATAGGCTCAATAAAAGCCCCTTCCACATAGCCACATGTATCAGGAAGTTTTACCACATTTACTCCTGGTGCTTTGACATACTCTGCCCAGGCTCCAAATTCTCTGGATCCGATAAAGCTGTAGTTCTTGCATAGGGCATGGTTACCACTTAGACAGGCTTCGCACTTATGACAGGGTTTAAGTGGTGCTACTGTCACTTTATCTCCGACTGCCACATGACTAACCGAGGTCCCTACAGCTTCAACCTGACCTGAAAACTCATGACCAAAAACGTTGGGATAATAGTGTGAGGCAGTGCCCAGTACCCGTGGAATATCTGATCCACAAACACCACTGGCTTTAACTGCTACCAATACCTCGTCAGGCCCTATTTGAGGTTTTTCAATTTCTTCAATACGAAGGTCTTTTTGACCGTATAATACTGCTGCTTTCATTCCCTTTAGCATCAAAATATGATGCATCCTCCTTTATGAGCTTCACTGTTATTAATGATTTGTTACTGTCATACATTTACTTATATGAATGACAGGTTGTTTTTCTATTATTTAGTAATCTCGCCATTCAAGTCCCACAGGTCTTCCCAGGAATCAGCACCTTCCCAAAGGAAAACCTGACCCTTGATCAAACGGCAGTCCTTATTAATCTTGCTAAGAGCTTCCATCTCTTCATCAGTAAGGGGATCAGTCACTGCTGCCAGAAGGTTACTTCTGTATTCATTTTCTCTCACTGAGAAAGGAATAGGGATCTGACCACGTTGAGCCGCCCATTTAACACAAATAACGGCAGGATGAACGCCAAGTCTTTTTGCTGCTGCAAGAACTACCGGATCTTCTATATCAACCGTATCATTTTCTGTCTTATCCCTGTCCGGTCTGGTAGGAGAGCCGATTGGACAAAATCCGATTGGTTGAATTCCTTTATCTACACAGTAATCATAGAATTCCTGTTGTTGGAAATGTGGATGAAGTTCCATTTCATTAATAGCAGGTTTAATCCGCATCAAATCCCAAACAGCTTCAAACTTAGGTATCGTCATGTTGGATGTACCGATATTCTTAACCAGCCCCATATCCACCAAACGCTCCATTTGTCTCCAGGTATTCATAAACTCCTCAACTGAGAAGGGCTTGGAATCTGGGTTTCTTGAATCTCCATCACAACCTGGTGCATGATAGTTAGGAAATGGCCAGTGAACCAGATAGAGATCCAAATAGTCAAGTTTCAAGTCACGTAAAGTTGTAGCACAGGATACCAATACGTCACCTTTTCCGTGCATATCGTTCCATACCTTGGACGTGATCCATAAGTCTTCTCTTTTGATACCACCATTCATGGCGATTTCAAGCGCCTGACCTATTTCAGGTTCATTCATATAAACTGCTGCACAGTCAATATGTCTATAACCGTTGGATATGGCACCAAGTACTGCATCTGCAATTTCCTCTTTGGTAAATCGGTCCGATCCAAAAGTTCCAAGTCCTACTGCAGGAATTTCATCTCCTGAGCGAAGCTTTCTCTTTGGTACATCCGCTGGGTTAATTGCATTGTCTGCAATAGTAAAGTTTGTTCTTAAATCTGACATGATCCTTCTCCTTTTTTCTTATGAATTCTTCAGTTTCATACCCCATGATTCAGTTACATTTATACAATGATGCAGTCACAAAGTCTACATATATTGTTTCGTTTTAATGCTTTCTTTTATCGCGAAACGTTTCGCGCATTAGGTCAAAGATATCCGGCTCCACTTGATACTAAGTAGATACCGGTTTATTTAATCTTCTCTATATTTTGCTACAGATTCCTTTATAAAAATCTCAGTTTTAAGTCTATAGGTAGCAGGAAAGGATTGGTAATCTCCTTTTAACCGCTTCATCAAAAGACTAGCTGCAGTCATGCCAATGTCATTCATGGGCTGCTCGACAATAGATAAAGGCGGTCTTACAATCTTGGAAATCTGAATGTTGTCAAAACCGATAATGGACAGGTCATCAGGGACCTTAATATCCAGATCATTAATGGCCATAATAGCTCCAATGGTCATTTCGTAGTTGGTGACCATAACTGCACTTGGTCTTTTGTCCATCTGCCAAAAATCATTAATGGCCTTATATCCACCTTCAACTGTATAATCACCGTTGTAGATCAGGTCCTCATCCATATCCAGGTCATAGTCTTCATGAACCCTGACATAGCCTTTTCTTCGCTCACCTGCCGTATAAGCAGATTCAGGGCCGCATATAATTCCGATCCGTTTATGTTTATGATTAATCAAGGCTTCAACTGCCTGATAAGAAGCATTTAAGTTGTCTGCCAGAACACAGTCACATTCAAGACCCTTAATCATTCGGTCCAGTAAAATAACCGGTGTTTCCTTATCCAAAAGACTTTGAATATATTCTTTGTCACCAGCATAGGAAACCATAATAATACCATCTACATTTTTATCGATTAGAAAATCCAGTTTCTTACGCTCGAGTTGATGATCTTCCTTAAAGTCGCAAATAATGGTTCCATATCCTTCTTTTAGAAGCTCATCTTCAATAATCGATACAATGGTGGTAAAAAAGATATTCTCCAATGAAGGAATCAAAATACCAATGGTCATGGTCTTATTGGTCTTAAGACCTGCTGCCATCTGATTCTTCTTATATCCAAGGACTTCAATCGCTTCTTTGATGATTTCTCTATTCTCTTTTAAGACATTTCCACCATTCATATATTTGGATATAGTTGAGATGGAAAAGCCCGTATATTTTGCCACGTCTTTGATTGTTGCCATCGTGTCCTCCATCGCGAAACGTTTCGCTCTAGGTTAAGTATAACACAGATTTTATATTTTGCAAGGGAAATTAATCGAAGAGTAATCCCCGCATTCTATGGACGAACTGATTAAACTCAGCCAGGTCCATGGCCCTTGAATAACGTTTGGATTCCTTTCCTTCTACAAAGACCACCGTCGTTGGTGCTGTAAACACACCATATTCGCCTTGAACCAAGGGTTCATCTTCCAAATAAACCTGTCCAAAAACAATCTGATCTTCATCCTTGAGTAAATCATTGATTTTCATCTTTAAGGGTTCACAGACATTACAGGTTTTTGTACTAAAGATAATCACCGTCAATGGATGATCAGCAATTAGAGTTTTTAAGTCTTCAATATTTTGAATACTGTGCATGGTATCACCTCCCAGGTTGCATGGGCGAGCAGTAAATCGATAGATTTACGACCAGCCATAATGACATTCTACACCTATCCCCGTCTTTTTCATACACTTTTCATACATTTATCATATATTTGTGCCTTATTTGCTTTTTATAATGATTACATAGTCATCAATCACCACTGATACTCAAACAAAAATCATTCATTTACAAAGGAGTCTATTATGAAAAGAAGAATTTTTACCCTTGCACTTACATTGCTTTTAGGATTTAACACCATTAACGCTAATGCTGCAGAAATAACACCGTCTGAAGAAGGGCAAGTCCCACAAAAAGAATTCTCAATTGATGTTTTTGAAGAAAAATTCGATGCAAAAATGGAAGAGAGACAAGAAGTCATTAATCAACGAGCTGCAGAAAGAGCTGCTGAGTTTGATGCAAAAGTTGCCGATGTCCAGGAAAGATCTGCCCTACATATGGATATTGTCGAAGAATACACGCCTGAACTTGTCATGGATTTTGAGGCTGTGGCTGATGCTCACCAAATAGTACACCAAAGCCTATTTGACCAACACCTTCGTATCCGTACTGAATTCCAAGAGGAAACCAATGCAGGCCTGGAAGCCCTTAAAGCAGACTTATTTGCAGCCCTTGAAGATGGTTCCATGACTGGTATGGAAGTACGTCAGGCATTTAAAGCCTATCTTGAAGAGCGCCGTCAAGAAGCCACTTCAATCAAAGATGCCTACTTAGCCGACATCGAAGCCCTTAACGCAGAAAATGACGCCAATAGAGAGTTAGCTAAGGGATTAAAAGCTGAGCTTCGCACAGCACTTGAAAACGAAGATTCAGAAACTATCGTTTCTATTCTTTACCAATTACTGGACTTGGCCAATGCACACGTAGAATATGACTATGCAAAGCTAGCGATTCTTGAAACTTACTAAGATCAGTTCAAGAAAATTTTAAAAATATCCATTAATCAACCCTACAGAAATCGATGATTTTTGTAGGGTTTTTAACATATCTTGAATTTAAGATAATTTCGTGATATAATTATCTCAAATTTAAGATATCAACAAGCAACCATGCAACCTGGCTGGTCGTAAATCTTAGATTTACTGCTCGCCTATGCAACCTAGGAGGTTCATATGATAAAAAAACTTTCACACAAAAATATGGGGCGAAGTCAATTAGGCTGGTTAGACAGCCATTTTCACTTCTCCTTTGCTGAATATTACAACCCTAAAAATATGCACTTTGGAGTTCTTCGAGTCCTTAACGATGATCTGATTGCACCTCACACCGGCTTTGATACCCATCCGCATAAGGATATGGAAATCATTTCTTATGTGATCGACGGTCAGCTTTCCCATGCCGATAGTATGGGGAATGAGCATACCTTAAGCCGTGGTCAGGTCCAATACATGAGTGCCGGAACCGGTGTTTTTCACAGTGAACACAACCATGGTGAGGAAACTGCCAGACTCCTTCAACTCTGGATTATACCTGACCAGAAAGGTCATCAACCCAATTATGGTGACTACCGATTTGCCTGGTCTGAACGGGATGGAAATTGGCTGCATATGGTTTCACCAATGGGCGGCAAGGCCCCTATAGGGATTCATCAGGATGCTAACATCTATGCCCTAAGTCTTGAGCCGAATGAAAAAGCAAGCTTTAGCCTGGATGAAAATCGCCAACTCTATCTGATTCAAATAGAAGGTGACTCTTTGGTTAATGGCCATAAGCTAGAGACTCGAGACGCTTTAGAATCTATTGAAGAATCATTGGAAATTGAGGCAATATCTGCCAGTCACTTTCTTGCTGTAGAAATGGCAAAATACGAATAAATATTGGAAAGCCCTTAGTCCTATATACTCCTTGTATCATAAATACAGATATGATAACCTTATAAGGTAACGATATTAATTCTCATTAACACCCCAATGGTAGTCAGGAGGATTTATGAAACTGGGAGCATTTTCAATCAGTTTAAGTGTTAAAAATCTGGAAAGGTCAAAAGAATTTTACGAGTATCTTGGATTCAGTATTTTTGGTGGATCTATGGAAGATCACTATTTAGTCATGAGAAATCAGGATACTCTTGTCGGGCTGTATGAAGGTATGTTTGAAGGAAACCTACTCACCTTTAATCCAGGATGGGATCAGGATTGTAACAGCGCTGAAACCTTTGATGATGTTAGGCAGATTTACGAAACTGTGAAGTCTTGTAACATCGATACCGATGAAGAAGCTTTGGAAGGTAAGAGTGGACCGGGAAGCTTTGTTATGACGGATCCTGATGGTAATGTCATTCTCATTGACCAACATATATAGACCTATGACTTTTTCACTTTTGCAAATAGAAGAATACATAAATAAAACCAAGTGTCAGTAACCTTTTTTACTACTAACACTTGGTTTATTATTTTATCAAACTTCATATACCGAATTAGAAATATAGATCTATTTGATTAAGATATAATCCACTTCCAGTCCAGGATTGGTAAACTCCAATTGAAGTTCATACCAGCCCGCACTAAGCTCCACATTCATAACCTTTTGCTTGACCCAGTTTCCAAAAGTACCGTTCTGTTGTATGTTGGAAACCCTTAGATCGTTAAGTATAAGATTTACTGCAGACTGACCGGACGGAAAATAGTCATATCTCATTCGGATACTGATACTGTAAGTTCCCTCCTCTGCCACATAAAGCCATTTCTTAACATCGGTTGTTGTTTGTACCGTAATTGGCTGGCTGATTTCCAGTATTTCATTTTCCTCATCAGGCTTTTCACCTGCAGGTATTTCCATACATTCCACTTCTTTAACAGGTCTTCCCATACAAGGGGCATCTAGAAGAAATCTGCAGATATTCATAGCACTTTGCTGAAGAAGGGCTCTTGATAGGATACCTTGAGACAGGGCATCTTTAGTATCATCCTCAGCGCTGTTGACTTCAGCACCATAATTGGATACAACCATATAGACATCGTTTTGAGCTCTCACCATTGAGGAAACATGATTTCTTTTTGCCTCGCCACCTGTAATAGGGTCATTCATTTTGGCCCACCAGTCCGTCATAACGATTCCCTCATACCCCCATTCTTTTCTAAGAACACTTGTATTTAGGTCATAGTTTGAAGCTGACCAGATGCCGTTAATTGGATTGTAGGCTGTCATAATAGACTTGGCTCCACCTTCCTTAATCGCTATTTCAAAAGGTCGCAGGTGAATTTCTCTTAAGGCTCTTTCGGAAACAATTGAGTCTACATCTGACCTAAGGTGTTCCTGATCATTACAGGCAAAATGCTTAAGGGTTGCCTGGGCACCAGAAATACCGATTCCGCGAGTAATAGCTGCTGCCATTTTTCCAGTCAATAAAGGATCCTCGCTAAAATACTCGAAATTCCTTCCGTTTAGAGGATGTCTGTGAATATTCATCCCTGGACCAAGAAGGGTATCTACCTGGTTCATAATCAATTCCTGACCTTCAAACTTATATAAGTTTTCAACAAGTTCCGTATCCCAGCTACAGGCAAGCAAGGTTCCAATTGGGACTTGTATAGCCTCTTCACCGGAATCCATACGAATCCCTGACGGTCCATCAGCTGCACAGGCTACCGGAACACCTAAACTCTGGAGATGGTCACTGATACCACCAAAGGCTGCTGCAGTACCTGATGTTACTTTTGGACTGGACATGCCTTCTCCCCGGACAATGACTTCCAGATCTTCATCTCTTAAGGAAGCTACAAATTCTTCCAGGCTTCTATGACCGTCCTTAACCTCTTGTAAATTAATTATTGCATCACTGTCATTATTAAGTTCGACAGGCATGCGTTCTAAAGTTCTTTCTACCATATCTATTCCAGCAATTGGAACAGGTTCATATGCCACTTCATATCCACCTGTTTCCAGTCTTTTACCGACAGTCATTCTATCAAAGGCTGCTCTTGGCCTCATGACAGGTTCAAGCTGTTCAACAAGTCTGGTTTCAGCCACACTAAATCCATCCCATACCTCCTTGTCCACTAATTTTGCATCACGGACATTGGAGCCAATATAGAACTTATAGGTTCCCTGACACAGGACATAGGCTGATGGATAACCGGTACGGCCATCTTCATCATAGGCTGACATCTGCTTGATAGGTAAGTCAATTTCGAGGATTTGAGACTGGCCGGGTTCCAAGGATTGGGTTTTATCAAAAGCTCCCAGTTGCCTGATTGGATGTTTCATTGCACCTTGAGGAACTTCATAATAGATTTGGACCACTTCTCTGCCGGCAAAATGGGAGCCGGTATTGGTCACTTTGACAGAAAACCTAATCCTGTCTTCCACCTGTTCAACCTGAATCACTTCCTGGTCAAAACCTGTAAAGGATAAGCCAAAACCAAAGGGATACATAACCGCTTCCGGTTTAAAGGTCTCAAAATATCTATACCCTACGTATATGTCTTCTTCATAATAGTTCTTGTCGTCGTTGCCGAAATTCTTGTCAGATGGGTAGTCTGTCAGATTATAGGCAATGGTATCTGTCAGTCTCCCACTTGGGTGAACAAGACCAGTCAGGACATCAGCCAGTGCATTACCACCTTCCATCCCCCCATGCCATGCATAAAGGATGCTATTTATTGAATGCTTGTAGTCCCCTAGTGACCAGGACATGTCAATAATATTGGATACATTGAGGGCCACAATAACCTGGTCAAAATAATCCGTAACCGACCTGATCATATCCTCTTCTGCTTCAGTCAAAAGGTAACTTCCCTCTGTATTATGGTTATCCTGTTCTTCACCAGCTGTTCTTCCAATAATAATGAGAGCCACGTCCGAAACCGCTCTCACGGAAGACATAAGTTTAGAATCCAAGGACATTTCTTTTTGAAACCATGGCTCTGCAGCCCATCCGCCGCCACCATTGTCAAAAGGATTCTCTTCTACAAAAACCTCATAGGCTTTGGCTAATTCATCGTTAATCCTAATTTGGCTGTTTCCTCGAAGACCATCGATGGCATTTACTTTATAAGGTACATGAACAGATCCTCCTGATCCGGTTCCTGAACGGTAATAATCAATCTGACAACGTCCGAAAACCGCAAGATTTGTTCCCTGATTAAGAGGTAAAATCTGATCGTCATTTTTCAGCAAAACTATGCCTTCTGCTGCAGCTTTTCTTGAATAAGAAGCAAAAGCTTCCATTAAATGATCTCTAGAGTTCATTATAATTCTCCTATTTCTCTGATGACAAAGACAAAAAACTGCCTTAACTCCAATATAATAGCACCTAGAGTTGATGTTGGCAAATATAAATATCTATTCTTAAAAAGGCCTTTACCCCTAACTGATATCTATACGTAATCTTCTAATCTATATCCACCCTTAATAGGAATAAATCTTGATATATAAGGTCCGATAGCCTTTTCCGGGCACCCATAAATACACCGCATGCACATAAGACACTTGAAGCCAAATCTTGGCTTACCATCCTTTCCCTCTCTTATATTCCCAGAGGGACATTCACGAATACACTTGCCGCACTTACTACATTGGTTAGTGGCGTGAAGTTCCAATCCAAAAAGTTTGGCTGCCGGCTTTTCGGCTCTAGCCGCAAAAGACAGGACTCTTGCCTTCATCGGTATTTCCCGCTTATGTGTCTCCTGTCTCATAATAGAGTCTGCACATCTATTGATGTCCTTTTTAGCCTCGTTAATAAGCTCTTGATTCATCTCCTTTGGAAAATTCATAATAAAGGTTAGGGGCATGGCAATGACTTCATTAGCAAAAAACGGTATGCCACATGCCTTAAGTTTTTTTACAAGGTCATATGTCACACTGTCATTGGCCCAGGTTTTATTGCAGCCTACTGCAATTAAACTGACACCTGAAAGATCATCCTTACATAAACTGTTTACAAGATTAATGACTTTTTGTGGCGGATTAAATCCATGAATGGAAAACATTAGGATAAGGTGCACATTTTCCTGCCTATGAAATATTTCCTGACCTCTTACATTCGGTAAACCTAAATTTATCATGTCTCCATCAGATATAGATAATAGGTCCTTCATTTCTTTAGCTAAAAACTCTGTATTACCAGTAGGGCTAAAATATATGATTTTAAATATTTGATCCTCATTGACTTGATTCATGTTTATTCCTTTCCATATAAACCTGGATAGCTCGCTCCAAATAGGTTCGGGATTGTGTCTGCATCTCCCCAAATCCATCTGGCCATTGATCTCCATGGCTGTAAAACTCGTATAGTTTCATCAACATCCCTTCATCACCTTGGCTGTACTTGTCCATGAAGTCCCACCACTTACGGGCAAGCTCCTGTGCTTCTTGGCTTTCAGGAGCCAGGCCTCTAGCCTTCAAGTCCAACACCTTTTCCATACCAAGTCTAAACCAGTCCATCCCATGATCTGCCTTGTCATCGATTTCATAAACATGCTGAATCGTCTCAAGTAATTCATCATCTAAAAATTTGGTTACCCAATAATATTCATTGTTGTCATTGACCAGCTCCATCATCTTGGCATACTTTGACCAATCCACCATATTGTTTTCCTCAATATCCCTGCGAACCAGATTTATTGAAGTCAGTACTTTACTTGCTTTTGCTATTTCCTCCTGAATAATGGCTGACTGATTATCAAGAACTTTTATAACATCAGCTTCATTGTCAACAGGAACCAGTCTCTTTCTGATATCTTCAAGAGACAGACCAAATTTTTTCATGGTAATTATCTGATGGAGAATCGCCAGATCCTGTTCATCGTAAAGTCTTCTTCCTGCCTCAGTCAGCGCAGAGGGTTTCAAAAGGTCTATGGAATCATAATACTGAAGGGTCCGAATACTTACATTTGCTTTCTTTGCTAATTGACCAACAGTTAATCTATTTTTTTTCATGATGCACCTCTCAATCTTTATTATATATGACGACGTTACGTTACGTTCAAGCACTATTTTTCCTATAATAAAAGCCATGACTAATTTTTCGAGTCATGGCGTAGGAGTTTTAATAATTATTAAGGATCTATCCTTCATGGAGCTGGTACTTGTATTCGATAGCATCTTCAAAGGATAATGGTTTACTGAAGTAATAGCCTTGTATCAAAGAGCATCCAAGATTTCCTATAAAACCCAGCTGGTCTAAGGTTTCAACACCTTCGACAACAATTTCTGCACCAATTTCATCTGCGATCTCCATAAGTGCCTTAATGATAATCAGATTAACTTTTTCATGCATAATCTTATCAACAAAGGCCTTATCAATTTTTATCTGGCTGGTTCTTATTTCCCTAATATAACTTAAGGATGAATAGCCTGTACCAAAATCATCCAGAGAAACTCCAAATCCTCCCTGTCTTAATAGATCAGTAACATGCTTGCCTGACTGAAGCGATTCAATCATGGTACTTTCGGTAAGTTCCACACAAATATCCTGTGGATGGCAACCTTCCTCATGTACTATCTCCATCAACTTTTTAGCAAAGGACTCATGGCTAAAGTGGATAGCTGATATATTGATGGCTACTTTGGTGTTTGATCCGTACAAATTATTGTAGTTTTTGATAAATCTACATGATTCCCGGATAACCCACTCCTCAACATCAACAATCTTACCCATCTGCTCAAGATTTTGGATCAGCTTTATTGGTGAGACCATACCCAGATCTTTATGCTTCCACCGGATTAAAGCTTCGAACTCATGAACAATTCCATTCCTTGAATCTATAACCGGCTGAAAGTTAAGGTAAAAGTCCTTATGTGTTATAGCGTCCATAATAGCGTGTTTAAAGTTTATGTCTTCCTGAACATCCTTGATGAAACGTTTATCATATATAAGCCAATTCTGCTTACCGAGATTAGAGACCAAAATACGATTGAGGGTAGTGTTTAACATACTGAGAATAGATCTTCCATCTTGCTGATTATCAAGATCATCGACAATCCCCATAATGATATCAAGCTTCATTAATTGGTTATGAATGAAGTGGTTTTCACTAAAGATTTCATTGATCATGGATGTACATTCATTAACACTTGTTGCTGACTGGTCAATAGCCATAATAAACTCATCGATTGACATTCGAGACAGGATCTCAAAACGATCAGCATTTACGTTGAGATTATCAATGGTCTTTACGATAACTTTATTGATTTCATTTTCACCAAATACATCCTGCAAAAGTCTAAAATCTCTGATTTTTATGGCAACAAATGTATAAGCATGCCCCAAACCTTCTCCATTAATAAGTTCTTCCATTATCCTCAAACCCTGTTTTCGATTGGGGAGGCCTGTTAGCTGGTCATACAAATCTCTTTTATCCCTCTCTTTTTCTCTCATATTCGAATAGACTAAGAGAATAAGCATAACCAAACCTATCGATAATACAAAAATACTTATGGTATATAATAAACGAATACTTTCATTATTGATTTCATTAGAGTCCTTAAAAGTCAGAAAAGTAATATCCTGTCCCTCTTTCTGATAGGTGTTAACGATAAACTCTCTGGAATCTATTGATACTGTAAATTTCCCGGCGTCTTCTAAAATAAATTTTTCCAGTCCAGTGATGTCTGAATCCTTTAATTGAACAAAGTCATCAATACTGCCTCTACTGTCTGCAATAATCCAACCGTCATCATGAATCATCATCCGAAACTCTGATTGATCTTCAATGGTTTTATCCAGCATATCGTTCATGGTTACCTGTTTGACATCAATACCAATAACACCCTTCAACTGACCGGATTCATCATATATGGCTTTCACATTGCTGATAATGTAGCGGCTGATGGCCACATCATAATATGGCGGCGTACTTACTACCTTTCCCCCTGCATCGACGGCTATCTGATACCAATTCCTATTCCTGGTATCATAGTTATTGACTGCCATAATTGATTCGGGCCATTGAATATAACCACCATTCACTTCTACCCCCATATATACATATAGAGCTTCTGGATGATGGAGCCCGTAAGTATTAAAAACTTCATATATTTCTGTTTCGATACCACCATTTTTTGAAGGTGTCATTATTTGAATCTCTTTATCAAAATAGCTTGTTACACTAGCATCCGCCTGGTGGATAAGCTCGGAGTTGGCAAATGTATCAATATCCTTGGCAACATCCTCATAAAACTGGTCGATTGCATTTGCTACAATTCTCATTTCACGGTCCGATGACTCATAATAAGTATCTCTAGCAATCCTGTTCAGGGCAAAGACAGTATAGAGAATAACCATCAAAAGCAATAAGGCCAAGGCGAGTATAACCTGACCACGAAATCCCGGTATGTTTAATTTATGTGTATTATTTGTACTTTTTCTTTTCAATGGTAAGCCTCCTGCCTGCCACTCTCCCTATATGTAAGAATACTACAATTATTTCTTTTTATCTAGTCATCTCTTATCGGTAAGTAGACAAGATTTATCCGCCCATCAAAAAACCTCCAAATATTAGGTCTTAAACTCTAATATTTGGAGGTTATATATCTTTTTACATTTTCCTGTATTCATCTAAAAATAAAATCGCCAGGGCCTGGCCATAAGGCATTGGACGTATCTCGATTTCCTTGTAGAAATCTCTTGATTCTCTTCCCATGGCAGTTCCGTAGGATACTTGATTCATAATACCCTGATCATCGATATAGTTTAGGATAGGAGCAATTGCTTTTTCAGCACTTGCTCTATAGGATTCATCCAGTATACCGGCTTCAATACCACGAAAGATTCCATAGGCAAAGCCGCAGGTTGCGCTGGCTTCTACATAAGAGCTTGGATCATCGACGATAGTATGCCACATCCCATTGTCGTTCTGGTACTTGACCAGACTTTCCACTTGAGATGTAAGGACCTCTTTCAAGTAGGTTTTCATACTTTCATCACAAGATATTAGACTGACAAATTCAGGGATAACCATGGTAATCCAGCAATTACCTCTTCCCCAGAACACTTGTGTAAAATTATGGTTGCCTTTAAAGGTCCATCCATGATAAAAAAGTCCCGAGTCCCTGTCCTGAAGATATTTGATGTGAAGGAGGAACTGGTAAATCGATTCCTGGATATAGGATTCCTTCTTCAGGATTCGTCCCATATTTGCTAAAAACAGGACAGTCATAAACAAGGTGTCATCCCATAGCTCCTCTTCATTCACCGTATCAGAGGTTTTATGTTGAAATCCTCCCCCTGATGTTCTAGGAAACTGGTCCATAATCCAGGCAGCTGTTTCCATACAGGGTTTCATATATTTTTCATCGCCGGTATACTCAGCCAAAAAAGATAGGGCCAAAAATGGGGCAATGGTATTAACATTAAGGGAGGGAAATCCAATAGACAACTGTCGGTCATAATACTTTTCCAGGACCTGTAAATACTCCTGGTCCTGAGTTCGCTCATAAAGCTTCCAAATACCATAAAGGCCTACACCCTGTGGCCATTCCCAATATTGATATTTGGAAATATCATCACCGGCTAAATTGTTGGTCTTCATGTTTTCCATAAAAATTGTATCATCTACATAGAGAATATCATAAAAAGCCTTCAGCAAAAGATCTAACTTGGCATCGACTTTTTCCATTGTTACTAAGCTCATACCAGTCACTCCTTTCAGCTGTGAACCAATTCACTTTCCTTTGCTTCCATTGACAGGTCAAGTATGCTTTTCAGTTCTAATTGGCCGGCAAAATGGCAGGCCACATAGTGGTCCGGTTGGACTTCCTTAAGGTCAGGCTCTTTGGTTTTACACACTTCCTGGCAATATTGACATCTTGTATGGAAATAACATCCTGTCGGAGGATCCGCCGGATTGGGAATTTCACCTTCCAACTGAATCCTTTCTATCTTAAGCTCCGGATCAGCGATAGGAACGGCTGATAAGAGGGCTTCTGTGTATGGATGAAGAACGGATTCAAACAAATCCTTGGTCGCTGCAAACTCAACCATTTTACCAAGGTACATAACCCCCACTCTGTCGGAGATATATTCAACAACCGACAGGTCATGACTAATAAAAAGATAGGTTAGGTTCATATCGTTTTGCAGCTCTTTTAAAAGGTTGATAACCTGGGCCTGTATGGAAACATCAAGTGCGGATACGGCTTCATCACAGACAATAATCTCGGGATTGAGGATTAGGGCCCTTGCGATACCGATTCTCTGTCTCTGGCCTCCTGAAAAAGCATGGGGGTATCTCTTCAAATATGAGACATTAAGGCCTACTTTTGCTGCAATATTTTTGACTTTCTCTTCGACTTCGGTCTTGGACATTTTTGGATAATTGGCCAGTAGTGGTTCTTTGATAATATCAAAAACGGTCATTCTTGGATCCAAGGATGAGTAAGGATTTTGAAATATCATCTGAACTTCCTTACGGGTCTTTTTCAAGGCCTTTTTATCCATTTTCAGGAAATCGACACTTTCATTATCTGAATTGGTATAGAGAACTTCTCCTTCTGTAGCATCTATAGCCCTAACGATACATCTGCCAAGAGTTGTTTTGCCACACCCTGACTCACCAACAATACCAATGGTTTCCCCTTGATATACATCAAAACTTACATCGCTGAGGGCATGAACAACAACACCTTTGGAGGGAAAGTCCTTGGTTAGATTTCTGACTTCCAATATTTTTCTATTCATGGTTCTCTACCTCCTTAAAGGCATGATAACATGCAACCATATGGCCATCTCCCAGGTCTTTTAGTTCAGGATGCTCTATGTTACACACTCCTTCAATTCTTTTATGACAGCGTTCGTAAAAACCGCAGCCTTTTGGAAGATTCAAGGCCAGAGGTACCGTTCCTTCAATAGAGAAAAGTTTTTCCTCTGTTGATGTTCCGATTTTATGAACTGAACCGATCAGGCCTTGTGTATAGGGATGCTTGGGCGCCTTATAAAGGGCTTTTACCGGTGCCATCTCAACGATTTTACCTAGATACATAACAGCAACCCGGTCACACATTTTAGCAACCGTACCAAGGTCATGGGTGATAAAGAGGATAGACATATCCATATCCTTTTTAAGGCTGTTCATCAGGTCCAGAATCTGGGCTTGAATGGTTACATCCAGGGCAGTTGTCGGTTCATCTGCTATAAGAAGTTTTGGGTTACAGACCAGTGACATGGCAATGAGGGCTCTTTGGAGCATACCGCCTGAAAATTCATGGGGATACTGGTCATAACGCTTTTCGGCATTGGCTATCCCAACCTTCTTCATCATCTCAATGGATATAGCTTTGGATTTTACCTTATCCTTGGTGATGTGAAGTCTGGTACTTTCATTGATCTGGTTACCAATCGTATATAGAGGTGAAAAAGCAACCAAAGGTTCCTGAAATATCATGGAAATCTGCTTTCCACGGATATCACGAATTTCTTTTCCCTTTCTCAGAAGGGTCAAGATATCTTTGACCACCTCATCCTTGGTTTCAAAAATGATTTGACCGGAAGTCTGACATTTTTTTTCGTTAATTCCAAGGATGGCTTTGCTGGTCAAACTTTTTCCACATCCGGATTCACCAACCAGACCAAGTGTCTCGTTCTTTTTTATATGAAGATTGACACCTCTGACGACGGTCAGTGTACCTTCGTCAATGGGTATATCAATCTTTAAATCTTTTAACTCAAGAATCGTATCTTTATTCATAAACTACCTCTTTCAACATGATCTGACTATTTGTAAGGGTCTGCTGCATCCCTTAATCCATCACCTAGGAAGTTAAAGGCTAAAACGGTGATGACAACAGCTACAAGCGGTATCAACCTCCAAGGGTACTGGGCAACACTGGTAATATCCTGAGTTTCTTTTAGGAGAACTCCCCAGCTGGTTGCTGGTGACCGCATACCTAAACCAAGAAAACTCATAGAGGTTTCACCAATGATCATGCCGGGTATACCTAAGGTTAAGCTGACAATCAGATAGGACATAAATCCTGGTATCATATGTCGGGTAATGATCTTCATGTTACTGACTCCGGCAATCCTTGCCGCAACGATGTAGTCTTCATTTTTCATAGAGAAAAAATGGCCTCTTACGATACGGGCAAGTCCTGTCCAGGAAATCAGTGAAATAATGATGGTAATATAAAGATACATTTTTGCAACCGGAATATCCGGTGGTATGGCAGCCGATAAGGCCATCCATAAGGGAATTGTCGGTAGTGAGGACAAGACTTCAATCAATCGTTGGATAGCGTTGTCAATAAGACCTCCGAAATATCCAGAAATACCTCCAATGATAATCCCCAGTACGAAACTAATCAAAGTCCCTGCAAAGGGTATAGTCAAACTGATCTGAGAACCGATAACCACCCTTGAAAACAGGTCATTCCCCAGATTGTCACCACCAAAAAGTAGAATTCTCGGTGGTTGGCTACCGTCAGATGACACAGTACCAAACAAGTGAATATCGGATGGAATCAAGCCAAAAAGCTTATACTCGGTTCCTCTTGTAAAGAGCTTGATGGGATAAGGTGTTGAAAGGTCCTGTGTCCATTCCCGTTTAAAGGTTTCCTTGTTCATAACATAAGTCATTTCATATACATGTGGTCCCATAAATTTGCCCTCATGGGTCCAATAGATGGTCGTCGGACTGGCGTTCTTATAATCACTGCTGTAATCCTCTAGACCATATGGAGCTATAAACTGACCAAAAAGTGCTGTCAGGTAGAGGATTCCCAGAACCAACATGCTGACACGGGCCAACTTATGAGCCATGAGTTTTCGTTTCATTAAGGTCCATTGTGAAGCCATGTAATAAGCTTCTTCTGACTGTGATTTCTTTCTAAATAATCCCATGACCTACCCCTTTCTCACAAATCTGATTCGTGGATCCAGCCAAGCCAGCAACAAGTCAGATAGCAGTGTTCCGATAACGACCAGAACTGCCTGAACAAGAAGAATTGTTCCTGCAAGATACATATCCTGGCTTCTAAGGGCAGCAAACAAAACAGGTCCTTGTATAGCCAAGTTCATAACGATGGCTGAAATTGTAGAACCCGAAAAAATATGAGATAAGGCTTTGGCAAGACCGGAGGCAACCGGATTAAGGGCTGCTCGCAGGCAGTATTTATAGACGATTACCCGTTCGGAGACACCCTTGGACCTTGCTGTGAGTACGTATTGCCTAGACAATTCATCCAGCATCTGGCCACGAACAGTTCTGATAATGCCGGCTGTACCGGCTGTACCGATAACGATGGTAGGAATAATCATCCGTTTTAAGAATTCACCGAAATTGTAAAGGTGAACACCTTCCTGAAGCATTTCTTTTGAAAACAGTCCTAAAAGAGGATCACCTGTCCATTTAAAGGAAAAATACATCAAGATAATGGCCAGCAAGAAGTTGGGTGTTGCCATTCCTAAAAATCCAAAAGCAGTGAAGAAATAGTCTCCCGCCGAATATTGATTCAAGGCGCTGTAAATACCTATAGGTATGGAGACCAGATAAGTGAATAGTAGAATGACAACCGAGACGATGATGGTCAGTACCAAGCGGTCCATGATAACATCCCAAACCGGTCTGGAATATGAGAAACTATATCCAAAATCCCCTTTTGTAATAATTTTCGTCATCCAATTGGCATATTGAACATACCAGGGACTGTTAAGTCCGTATTCTTCCCTTAGGCCTTCCATATCTTCGGCTGTAAAAATCTCACCTTCAGCCTGCATACGTGCAACATAACTACTTACGAAGTCACCTTCCGGCAATTGAATGATGAAAAATATGACAAAAGATATAATCAGGACTGTCGGAATGAACATCAAAATTCTCTTAAAGGTGTAACTAAGCATTTTCCGATCCCCTTTGTCTTAAAGTTTCGGGACAGTCCTTATATAAGGACTATCCCGTTATTCATGTGTCTGTAATATTTAAGTCTTGTGATTATTCTCCAAAGAAGCAGGTGTCTATATGGGCAATACCAAGACCTCTGAATTCATCAGCAAATACTGAGGATTCCTTGAAGTTGTGGATTCTGCTGTCATAAGTGATCAAAGTAGATGGAGCACCCATATAACCGATAACCCACATATTTTTCTCATGAAGGGCCAGCATTTCCTTGGCAACGGCTACTGCATCGTCGCCGGATGATACTTTTAGTGTATCATAAAGATTACACAGTTCAAGTAAATCACCTTCTGGTGCCATGCCTTCTTCTCCACCTGATGCATACCAGTTACCAACCTGGCCGTACCATGCTGCATAATTTCTAACAGGTACTAAGGTATCAGGACGAAGAACCAAAGATACTGTTTCTGCCGGTGCAACCGGACCGATAACCACTTCAAAATCATTGGTTGTCAAACGGTTGTTAAGCAAGTCTTTTTCCACTGGCTGGTAAGTGGTAGCAATACCAACTTCGTCAAAATATTTTTTCATAATAACATAAGTATCATCTGTTCCTGAACCGGTGAAACTTGTCATGTTAAGAACTAAGTCATTACCGGATGGAAGGTCATAGAATCCATCAGAACCTTTAACAAGTCCGATTTCTTCAAGAAGAGCCCCCGCTGCAGCAGGATCATAGTCTGTCCATTTATTCGCCCATTCTTCGCTGTATCCCATAGTACCTTTTGGTGGAGATACCTGGATTGGGTCTGACCAACCATCTGAAATCAACATAGAATATTCCTGACGGTCTACGGCGATAGATAAAGCTTGTCTAAACTTAACATTTTGGAAAATGCCTCTTAATTCTTCGTCTTCAACCGTTTGATTCAACTGTAACTGTGAAGCCAAATCACCCCAAGAGGAGTTTGGCCATTGAGCGATTGAGTAGCCAACGCTGTCTGCATTTTCGCTTACAGTCTCAATATCTGCCCATCCAACAAAGTTAAAGGATGTTTCGCCGGCAAGTAACTTAAGCATATTTTGTGATTCATCTGAAATCTTTGTATATTCAATCTTATCAACATAAGGTAATTGATTACCAGCCTGGTCAGTTTTCCAGTAGTATGGATTTCTGACGTACTCATAATATTCTCCATTTGTATCGGATTTTCCATCCTCTGTTGAGAGAACATATGGATTAAGAGTAGGTATTCCAGCTATGTTCCAGAAATAATACCCGGTATTTTTACCCATGGATTTAACATCGGAAAAGCCCATTTCTGTAGCAATTTCAAGCGCTTTTTCCTCACCTACGAATTCAGGTAAAATAGTTTCATGATAATGTTTTGGTGCATATAACCATTTAGCATTAATGGCTACGGCTTCTATAAAATTAGGTCTTGAATACTCAAAAGTCACTTTTACAGTATAGTCATCAACTTTCTCAAATGCCGCGATTGTTTCTTCTCCTGTATCAGGATTATCGACCTTAAAGCAATCCCAGAGAGATTTACCAAATGTTTCTGGAATACACATATGATCATAGAAAAATACTACGTCATCTGCTGTAAAGTCGACGCCGTCTGACCATTTCATGCCTTCTCTAAGATAGATGGTATACTCTGTTAAATCATCATTGACATCGTATCCTTTGGCAACATTTGGCTCAACGGTTCCATCTTCTCTGAATCTGAACAGTCCTTGTTCAATAGGCTTACCAGTATTCCATCCTGCTTTTGTAAGAGCAAATTCATAAGCTCCTCCATAGATACCTACTTCTGCCAAATTCTCAACAAAGATGTCACTTTCAAGAGGTAAACGGTCTTCTACAGCTTCAATCGTGCCTGCGCTAACCATTTCTTCCAACATTGGCGCCTGAGATAATACAAAAGTATCTACCTCTTCAGCTTCAACTTCTTCTACTTCCAGTATAGATTCATTACTATCCTCTGTTTCGTTCCCCTGATTTGCTTGAGTTGTTTCGTTTTCTGTCCCATTTTCTGTTGTCTCTTCTGCTGTGTTTGAATCTGTTGTATTTGTCCCACAACCTGTAATAACCAATAACACAACGAGCAGTAAAGCTAAGATTCGTTTCATTGTGACTCCTCCTTAAACAAACGATTCAATACATTGTTCTACGCGTAAAATGTTTGTTACTATTAAAACTATATCAGTAGAATCAAGCACAAACTACTCATGATTTGCCCTTTACTGCAAAAAACAGTGCATATTTTGCGTTTATTGTTGTATTTTTACATAAAGCTTACTTGAATATCATGATATTTACCTGTTTTTAACAAGGGTTTTTCATTAAATTAATTCGTGTATATAATATATGAATAAACATTTTCAGGCAAGACTTAAAAAAACGTGATATTTATTCCGTCCTAAAATTTCTAAGTATAAAATGAACAATTAAGGTGGCAAAAATTCCAATAATATAGAGTCCTGATCCTATTACCAGGCCGATAATGGCTACGACCCAAAGGGTTGCAGCTGTTGTCAGACCCTTTACACTACCTCCATTTCGTATAATTGTTCCTGCCCCCAGAAAACCTATCCCACTAATAACCTGGGCACCTAATCTGGTAACGTCCATTTGAATAGGGGTATTATAGAGTTGAAGAACCATGGGGATAATCATAACCAAGGCTGCTCCAACACAGACCAGGGAATGGGTTCGAAGACCAGCTGGCCGGTGTTTGTGTTCCCGTTCATATCCAATGCTGCTTCCTACGACAGATGCTACAAAAATCCGAATCATCCCTTCCAATTGAACCCTAATAATGTCCATGTCAATGATTTTCCAATCCAACCGCATGGTCAAATAATAACCACATAAGAGAACCAAACCAATTCCAATATATAATACTTTCCTGTAAAAACCACTGATTCCTGTCAGCACTACAACCACTCCTTTATCATAACATATCTCATTCTATCACTGTCTCAAAATCAAAAACTACTCTGTTTTTGCTAATTATTTCTAAAAACATCGCATTTATTGCCATTCCAATGGCGAATACTTCCCCCACATCTATACTAATAAGGCAATCAAAAAAGCTTGACATGGAGTGTACTCCATGATGTAGAGTAAAGGTAACTATATGCAATAAAAAAGGAGACATGGTCTTGAAAAATTGGAAGCTAAACTTATATGTTGTATGGGTTTCACAAATAATTTCACTTATGGGTTTTGGCCTTTGTCTGCCATTTATTCCTTATTATATCCAGGATTTGGGAATTACTGATACCAGCCAGCTTAATTTATACACCGGTCTTCTCAACTCACTTCCTGCCCTTGGTATGGCCTTAATGGCTCCAGTCTGGGGACTTCTTTCCGACCGTTTTGGACGTAAGACTATGATGCTTCGTGCGGTTACTGCCGGTTTTTTTATTCTGGTATTTATGGGACTGGCTTCGACACCCAACCAGCTCCTTGTACTTAGATGTATTCAAGGTTTATTTACAGGAACCGTTACAGCTGCAACCACATTGATTGCCACCAACACACCTAATCACCGAATGTCCTATGCTTTGGGTTTTCTCTCCTCTTCCACCTTTATCGGCTATTCTTCAGGACCAGTCATCGGTGGATTTATTGCAGAAGCCTTTGGCTATCAGATAACCTTTTTTGTCGGTGCGGCCTTGATGCTGGTTAACTGTTTCATCGTTCTTTTTATGGTCAAGGAATCCAAAAAACCACAAAAAGAAGTAAATGTTTCACCAGTCATATCCGATCAAGGATCTTCTTTCAATAAGAAATTATTTGTAGGTTTGATGGTATCTCTTCTCTCCATTCTCTTTTTACTGAGAATGTCCAGAAGTATGTTCGCCCCCTTCCTTTCCTTATATGTACAGGATATAAGAGGCACCATTGTAGGCTCTTCCAGTGTCACCGGCCTGGTCAGTGGATTGGCAGGATTTGCTACAGCCTTGTCAGGTATTATCAGCGGTAAGCTTGGCGACCGGTTTGACAAGGTCAAGATTATGCGAATTGCTATGGTCTCAAGCCTGCTAGTTGCCATCCCCTTGATGTTTATTGGGGATTTAAGGATATTCGCACTGGTTTACGCTTTACTGATGTTTGCAGCTGGAGGTATTGAACCTCTAACCATGTCCATAACCAGCCAATATACACCTGCTGAAAAAAGAGGCTTTCTCTTTGGTATCCAGGCCATGGTTGCCAGTATCGGCTGGTCTTTGTCACCAATTATCGGATCTTATGCTTCAACCCAGTACTCCTATTCCATATTATTTGGTATAATATCAGTAATCATGGCTCTGTCAGTCACTGTTACCTTTAGCCCCTATATCCGTCAACTTATCCAAAAAGACAAGAGCCCTGATATGATGACCCAATTAGCAGAATCCGCCGACTAAGCAGGTGAAAGAATATGAGAATCTCCCAAGTGTCCAAGCTATTTGATCTAAGCCCAGATACTATCCGTTATTATGAAAAGATTGGTCTCCTGGACCCAATCAGTAAAGATTTTCGAGGAAACAAAGACTTCCAGGACAAGGACATTCGGCGTCTACGCTTCGTAAAAACCATGCGTAAAGCCGGAGTCTCTACTGAGCGTATTAGAGCCTATGTATGCCTTTTTAAGAAAGGTGAAGAAACTCTGGAAATCAGAAAAGAATTACTGATCCAGCAACGGGATGAGATGGAAGAAAAACTTCGAAATATGCATATTATTTTTGATGAGCTAAATTATACCATCGACCATTTCGATGAAACCTTTGCCAAGTGGGAGCGGATGCGACGTCATCCCGAGGAGTTTACCGAGGAAGAACTGCTTGCCGCTGAGAAAGAGCGGTCCATCTATTTTCTTGAAATTACCAATTATGAATAAAATTTTGACCCTTTCACTTATTGTGTTGGGGTCTTGTTTCATGTTTGAATAGTTATATCCTTCTTCAAACTTAGGATATGACTATCTATCCCTCAATAATTTATGCTACAATCTAGTCATAGATAAAGATGGAATGGAGAGCAAACGTGAAAATCAGTAAATTTGTAGAACATAATAATACCAGTAACGATACCATTAGACATTATATGAAACTTGGCCTTATTAACCCGATCAAAAATGGTGGACAGTATGATTTTGATGACAATTGTCAAAAAAGCTTTGATCACATTCAACAATTAAAAGACATGAAATTCTCCCTCTCGGAGATAAAGACCCTGCTATTCTATGAAAAAATCGGAAGGCTGACACAATATAATAAAATCAGTGAGTATCGCAGCCTTTACGAAGATAAACTATCTCATATAAATCAAGAAATCGCCGAACTTACTCAAGCAAAAACCAACTTGGAAGACTACCTTACCACACTAAAGACGCCTGAGCCCTACAACCATTCTTTTGGAATTCCACTCAACAATATTGACTTATTCCATTGTCCCCTATGTCAAAAAAACTTGTCTATCTCAGATGGAACTATCGAAGATAATTCATTGGTATCCGGTCAACTGACTTGTGAATGCGGCGAGACCTATACCCTTGTTAATGGTATATTGATTAACACTCATGCACCTGATAAAAATGATATTATCTCCGCAACAGAGTTTATTGGAACTTATATAAAAGACACTTCTGATGCCTATCTAAATAATATCAGTCGCGCTCTGGAGTTCTTTAATGGGTCTATGGATTCTATTGACTTGGAAGGCAAAGTTCTTGTGGAAGCAGGTACCGGCTGGGGTGTTTTTATCAGATATATCTACGATCTCTTATCGGATTCCGCCACTTACATTGCTGTAGAAAAAAGCTACGAACAACTTCTCCTGCTAAAAGAGACTTTGGCTCAGGTTCCCATCAAAAAAAATGTTATATTCATTTGTGCAGACTTTGAGTCACTTCCCTTGAAGCATGAGTCTGTAGATTTTCTAATCGATGCCACCGGAAGCGCTTCCTACAACTTCCTTACCGATAAGTGGTTGCTTGACACCTTCAAGCCATATCTCAAACCCAGGTATGGTCTTCTGGCCGGATATATACTTTTTTCAAAATTTAATCTAGATTCAGAAATACCTGTTCACCTAAGAAAATACTATGACAATACTCATTTGGACAACCATCTACAAGCAAGTAACATTAAGGTTCTAGCATCTACCGTCTTTGATCAAGTCCATGAAGGCGGTCCATATGATTCGTATTTTGCAGATGGTGAACTTGTCTATATGCGCTGTCTCCACGGCATACACCAAGAGTAAATAAGTATTTCCATAATTAAAGATAATTAAAAGATGGTCCTAAGACCACCTTTTAGTTTTTTTTGCCCAAAATTCACATAAATCTCCTATTGTCATGGCCTAAAGACCCTATTCTATAATCAGAATATAAAAAAATTGACCAGAGAGGTCATTAACCTAGGAGGTAACATTATGAAAAAAGAAAGAAAAAATATATTACTCTATACCATCGGTCTTCTCATCTCAGTGTTTGGATCCAGTATCTATACATTTGCAATCGGCTTATACGTACTTAAGGAAACCGGCTCAGGAATGAGTTTCTCACTGTCCCTTTTATTTGGATTCTTGCCAAGAATCATTCTATTACCGATTGCAGGAGTCTTTATCGAACGATTTGATAAGAAAAAAATTGCCGTTTTAATGGATAGCCTAAATGCCTGTCTCTTTATTATCACCTTCATCTTAGCAAGCATAAACGGTCTTTCACTGGGCCTCATCTACACCAGCACCCTGCTGACCAATATGTTTACAACTATTTTCGCCCTGGCAATGAATGTATCCAGACCACAATTAGTCAGCAAGAAGAACTTAATCAGCTTAAATGCCAAGGGCAATATCATCGAATCATTAGCAACCATATGCGGACCGGTGATTGGTGGATTGGTCTTCGCACTCTTCAATATTCGTTACTTTTTCCTAATTAATGGTTTATCCTTCCTAATCTCTGCCATCATAGAACTTGCTATGGACTTTAATTTCAACCCTATTGAAGACCAGAAACCGGCTAAAAAAGAGTCCTTTACCCAGTCTCTCAAGGAAGGGATCGCCCACCTAAAAAAAACAACCACGATCTTAAAATTAATCCAAGGCTTTGCTATATTGAACTTTGTCCTTGCATTTGCTTTTAACATTGCAAATCCCATTATATTGACACAATACTTTGAACTCAATGCCAACGCCTACGGCTTTATCCAAGCCTTCTTCCCCATTGGTACAATCATTGGAGCCATGATCTTGGAAATACTGAACAAAAAACTGACTTACGGACAAATCATTAAGTACAGCGCCTTTGGTGAAGGCTTCATCCTAATTGCCTCATCAATACCGGTTCTCATAACCATAACTTCAAGCTCTACCATGATAACCGCAATATACGCACTGCTCAATATGTTATTAGGACTCTGTATCTCCTGTGTTAATATTCCAATTATGTACTTCGTACAAACAGAAGTGGATGCCTCCTATCGAGCAAGAGTCCTCAGTTTAGGCACTACCGCCGCCAACTTCACAGTTCCTCTGGGAATCCTCTTAGGTGGCAGTATCATTAATCTGTTACCACTATATATGCTTCCCCTTGTTGGCGGCCTTATGAGCCTTATACTCCTAATTCCTTTGTTAAGCAGCGTAAGGAACTTGTCGATGGAGTGATTGTTATATCATTTCCAACGGGTATCAACAAAATAGAAGTAAGCAGTCAGGCCCTGACTGCTTATTTCTATTTATTCTCTTTCAATATCAGTATTATCCTGTAGTGGTCGCAGAACAATTAAAACAAATCAGAAGATATAAAATCTATTAAATAAACATGTTTTACACCTTCAATATTGTCTTCAAACTTATCATCCATTGAAACGACATACTTAGGATAATGATCCTTTACAGTTAACAATGGGCCAAACTCCCTCTCTATTGTTTTTTCACTTTCTATTTTATATGTTACTTGAACGTATACTTTTTCATTCTTCCTCTCAGCAATAAAATCAATTTCTTTGTCTTTCATTTTACCTATAAAAACTGAATATCCGCGTCTAGTAAGTTCATTATATACAATATTTTCTAGAACTCCTGATATATTTCTATTTCTGTAACCAAAGACAGCATGTTGAATACCTTGATCTGCTAAGTAGAATTTTTCCTGGGTCTTCAATATCTCTTTACCATGTACATCATATCTATTAACCTTCTCAATTATAAAAGAACTTACAAGAGCATCAATATAATTGTATACCGTAGTGATATCGACTTTTCTATATTGACTTTTAAAATAATCAGAAATACTCTTCGCCGAAAATGTATTTCCTACATTATCCATTATGTATTTCATTATTCTGTTTAACAACTCAATATTCCTAATATTATACCGTTGAACAACATCTCTTAGAACAATAGAATCATAAATGTCATTGATTATCATATAAGCCGTTTCTTCATCATAGGATGCAATATGAACAGCTGGAAATCCACCTATGCGGATATATTTTTCGATTAATGTATTTTTGTCTTGTTCTCCTACTAACTCACTTTGAAATTTAAGCATTTCATTAAATGATAAAGGATACATTCTAAATTGCACATATCGTCCTGTTAACAAAGTTGATAATTCTGATGACAACAAATTTGAATTTGACCCTGTTATATATATATCTACGTCAAAATCTACCAAAAAAGAGTTGACAGCCTCTTCCCATCTATCTACTACTTGTATTTCATCAAAAAAAAGATATACTCGTTGATCTGTTTTTATCAAATCTGAAATATAATCATAAAAAGTTTTTGAGGTTCTTATGTTGTAATATTTCATACTTTCAAAATTAATATAAATTATCTTATCCTTATCTATACCTCGGCTTTCAAGATGCATTTGCAACAACTTCAGCATTGTTGATTTGCCAGCTCTTCTAATGCCTGTAATAACTTTTATAACGGGTTTATCTATAAATCTTTCAACATAATCATAATATTCTTTTCTTTCAATCATAATTATCACCTCTCTTCGATTATACTCTATAAAACTATATCCATCAATAAAGTTTTTATTGTTATAACCACAAAAACTTTATACTTCTATGTCATTATTATGAATATAAAAAGTTCTGAGCAAAATTTCTTACTCAGAACTTGAATTTCTATTCACCTATTCTTTATTATACACGTTATAACAAAAAGCATGTCTCCACAAGTGTGGATACTCGATTACAGATATTATTTCATTTATTCATGTCCAGTAATCACCCAAATATGAATGACATAGTATATGACTTGACGAATTGTTTTTAGAAGTATATACTATAATTATGTATTTAGATAATTATCTAATTCTCTAAAGGGAGTGATTATATGAATGATTCGTTTAAAGCATTATCAGATCCAACGCGAAGAAAAATATTAGAAATGCTTGTTGACACTGATTTAACGGCTGGAGAAATTGCAGAGGCTTTTGATATGACTAAACCTTCAATCAGCCATCACTTAAATATATTAAAAGGTGCTGATTTAGTGATTAGTGATAAGCAAGGACAATATGTGGTTTATTCACTGAATACGACTGTGTTTCAAGAACTGACTAAATGGTTTTTTGATTTCCTAAATAGAGGTGATAAAAATGAAAGATAACTTGAAAAAAGATATATGGATAATAGTACTTATGGCAGCCTCAACTGTTGGTATATTACTTATATACTCTTACTTACCACTGCAGATTCCTGTTCACTGGGACATCAACGGAGATGTTGATAGGTATGGAGATCGAATTAATATTATATATCTAGGGTTGATCCCTATCATAATATATATATTGTTCCTAATACTTCCGGTTATTGACCCAAGAAGAAAGAACTACGATAAGCATAAGAAAGCATATCGTATGACTAAGTATGGAGTCATTCTTCTCATGACATCCATTTCCTGGATATCTATCCTATATACACTGGAGGTTATCTCAGACATTACCCGATTACTTTTTTGGATGATTGGAATCATATTTTTACTTATCGGTAATTATATGAGACAGATACGTTCCAATTTCTTTTTTGGCATAAGGAATCCATGGACCTTATCCAATGATGTTGTATGGAAAAAAACGCACAGACTTGGTGGAATTACTTTTGTTCTTACAGGTATTGGGATAATTTTAGGAAGTTTCTTTGGTCCAATCGTTACATTTATACTTCTCATGACAGGTATTGTTGCAATTCTTTTTGTCTCAACCTTATACTCTTACCTCGTGTATAGAAAAGAAACTAATAAAAAAACCGGGAATTAAAATTCCCGGTATCTTTCATATCTTTTTTGGGTCAAGACTTCTTTATCCAAAGCCTTTAAGTCCTTCAACTTCTCAATGATCATTTCCTTCAAAGGGCCAATGATCAAATCAAAACTTTCATGAGCGCCGTCAAAAGGCTCTTCAATGATTTCTTCAATAATATTCAGCTTCTGGAGTTCATCTGCTGTTATTTTCATCTCTTCTGCAGCCTGAGGTGCCAGAGATCCGTTCTTGTAAAGGATAGAGGCAAAGCCTTCAGGACTTAAAATCGAATAGATAGCATTTTCAAACATCCATACTTCGTCGCTGACTGCCAGCGCCAAGGCACCACCGGAACCACCCTCTCCAATGATGATGGATAGGATTGGAACTTTCAGGTCACTCATTTCAAATAGGTTTCTTGCAATGGCTTCCCCCTGTCCACGTTCTTCGGCTTCGAGTCCACAAAAGGCACCTGACGTATCGACGATATTAATGATGGGGCGGCCAAATTTCTCTGCCTGCTTCATGAGTCTTAAGGACTTTCTGTAACCTTCCGGGTTAGACATCCCAAAATTTCTTTTGACCTTTTCCCGGGTCTTTGACCCTTTTTCCTGACCGATAAGGGTAACGGGTATATCACCGATGGTTCCGACACCACCGATAATGGCGGAGTCATCACTGAAAAGACGGTCACCATGAAGTTCCATAAAGTCAGGACAAAAATTTTCAATATATTTAATGGCTGTAGGACGGTCTGTCCGTCTCGCTTTAAGTACGCGGTCCCATGCTTTCATCTTTCACTTCCTTACTTTCTTGTGATGGTTTTGCAAGTGCTGCAAACCCCTCTAGGCAAAATGATGTAACTTCAATAGTTTTCCAAGTGTATCTTTCATCTGGCCACGTTTAACAATGGCATCGATGAATCCATGTTCCAATAAGAATTCAGCCTTTTGGAAGCCTTCAGGTAATTCCTGTCTGATAGTATCCCGAATGACCCTTGGGCCGGCAAAACCTATAAAAGCGCCAGGCTCGGAAAGTATAATATCTCCCAGCATAGCGAAACTTGCAGTGACACCACCGGAAGTTGGGTCGGTCAATACGGTAATGTAGAGACCGCCAGCTTCGTGGTGTTTTTTAAGTGCAGCGGAAGTTTTTGCCATTTGCATAAGGGAGACGATGCCTTCTTGCATTCTGGCTCCACCGCTGGCAGTAAAAATAATAAGAGGCAAACTTTGTTCAGTAGCGTATTCGGTTAGGAGGGTAATCTTCTCTCCAACGACACGGCCCATAGATCCCATGAGGAATCTGGAGTCCATGACGCCGATCGCCACTTCCACACCACCGATGGTGCCTGTCCCAGTGACAACACCTTCATCAATGGCGGTTTTTTCTTTCAGACTTTTGATCTTTTCGTCGTATCCTTCAAAATTAAGAAAGTTGACGGTTTCAAGATTTGAAAACATATTCTTGAAGGATCCCTGATCCAGAATCAGATCTAAGCGGTCTGGTGCACTCATTCTAAAGTGCTTTTCACAGTTGTGACATATATGTAAGTTATTGGAAAAATCTTCCTTGTAAATAACCTGCCCACAGTAGCTACATTTAATCCAAGAACCATTAGGAACGTTAGGTTCATCAGTATGTACCACTTTAGTTGTGGACGGCATCTGAATGTATTTGGTTTTCTTAAAACTTATTTTCATCCTAATCTCCTTGTTTGAGTGTATACGGGTTAGGCTCTAGATTTCATCTTCTCAATAAAGCTGGTATCGTAATCGCCTTCAATAAAAGATGGCTCATCTAAAATCTCATAGTGAAAATCAATGTTGGTAGTAATACCTTCAACGATAAATTCACCAAGGGCAGATTTCATTTTTGCCATAGCTTCCTGCCTGTCTTTTCCATGGACAATAAGCTTGGCCAACATAGAGTCATAATATGGAGCAACCGTATAGCCTTGGTAGATAGAACCATCAATACGAATACCTTTTCCACCCGGCATAAAAAGACTGGTAATCTTTCCCGGTGATGGTCTAAAGTCCTTGGAAGCGTCCTCTGCATTAATTCGACACTCAATGGCGTGACCATTTAAGCTAACGTCTTTTTGAGTCATGCCAAGGGGCAGACCTGCAGCAACTTCAATCTGTTTCTTTATTAAATCAACTCCGGTGATCATCTCTGTTATGGGATGCTCTACCTGGATTCTGGTGTTCATTTCCATGAAGAAAAACTCGTCTTTGTCATTGAGAAGAAATTCAACCGTACCGGCATTATAATAACCGATGGCTTTTGCTGCCTTGACTGCCACATCACCCATTTTCTTACGAAGTTTAGGTGTAAGAGCAGCTGAAGGAGCCTCTTCAACGATTTTTTGGTGGCGGCGCTGTACGGAACAGTCGCGCTCACCAAGATGAATCACATTGCCTTTTTCATCGCCAATGATTTGGAACTCAATATGTTTGGGATTAACCACGTAACGCTCCATATACATATCCTTGTCACCGAAGCAGGCTGCAGCTTCTTTTTGGGCCAGGGTAAACATAGACTCAACTTCTTCTAAGCTGTTTGCAACACGCATCCCTTTACCACCGCCGCCGTTAGCTGCTTTGATAATAAGGGGAAAACCGATTTCAGGTGCGATTTCCACTGCCTTTTTCACATCAACGATTACACCATCTGTCCCCGGTACAACAGGAACACCGGCCTTAATCATGGTTTCTCTGGCTTTGGATTTATGGCCCATGAGCTCCATCATTTCTGATGTAGGTCCAATCAGTTTAATATTGGATTCTTCGCAGATTTTTGCGAACTTGGCATTTTCTGAAAGGAAACCAAATCCTGGATGTATGGCATTAGCACCGGTAATGACCGCTGCACTGATAATTCTTGTAATATCCAGATAAGAATCGCTAGCCTTGGCAGGTCCGATACATACAGACTCATCAGCCAGCATGGCATGAAGGGAATCCTCGTCCGCTGTTGAATAGACAGCAACCGTCTGGATACCCAGTTCACGACAGGCCCTAATGATTCTTACAGCTATCTCGCCACGATTGGCAATTAGTATTTTATTAAACATGGTATCACCTACCCTACAAAAAAGGTCAGTTCAGCAGATACAGCCAGTTCATCACCGACTTTTGCAATGGCTTTTCCAATGCCTACAGGACCTTTTTCTTTAATAATCTCTACGCTTAAAGTAAGGGTATCTCCAGGTACAACTTTTCTCTTGAATCTGGCTTTATCGATGCCACCAAAAAAGGCAATTTTGCCCTTGTTCTCTTCTTTGGAAAGAATAGATACAGCACCAGTTTGTGCCAGCGCTTCAATAATAAGGACACCCGGCATAACCGGTTCCTCAGGAAAATGACCTCTGAAAAAATACTCGTTGTAAGTCACATTCTTGATACCACGGGCAGAAACCCCTGGCTCATATTCATCGATCCGGTCAATCAGTAAAAAGGGTTCTCTATGTGGGATGATTTCCATAATCTCTTTTATATTTAGCATAAAATCATCCTCCTATACGATTCTGAAGAGAGGCTGGCCATATTCAACGCCTTCTTCGTTTTCTACAAGAATTTCTGCAATCTCACCATCTGCATCTGCTTCAATTTCATTCATCAGCTTCATGGCTTCGATAATGCAGAGAACATCACCTTTTTTTACCTTGGAGCCAACAGTGACGAAGGCTTCTGCATCAGGACTTGCTGCAGAGTAAAAAGTACCGACAATGGGTGATTCAACAAGGTGACCACCCTTAGGAGCTGCTTCAACGATAGGTTCCGGATGAACCACTTCTTTTTCACCACTTGGAATCTCTTGGTGTGAAGGAGCTGGTGTAGACACTGACACTTGAGCAAGAGGAGCCACGACAGGAGATGGAACTTGAGTTCCAGCTGGCGCCTGGCCACCAAGACCGGCATATTCTGAATTTGATAAAAGAATATGGGAGCCTTCATGGGTAACATCTATATGTTTATAACCTGTTTCAGTCAGGGTTTTGATAAGGTCTAAAATTTCATTGGTATTCATCTTGTCTCCTCCTAGATTAGTCTACGTATTTTTTGAATAAGATAGACGCATTATGTCCACCAAAGCCAAGTGAATTACTGATCGCATAATTGATTTCAGTAGCTTCACCCCTGTGTGGTACATAGTTGAGATCACAGTTTTCACCTGGAGTTTCAAGTCCTGCTGTTGGATGGACAAACTGATCTTCAATGGATTTAACAACTGCAACTGCTTCTACACCGCCGGCTGCACCAAGAAGGTGACCGGTCATAGATTTGGTTGAGTTGACTTTTAACTTATAGGCATGGTCCCCAAAGGCTTTCTTAATAGCCAAAGTTTCAAAATGATCGTTATAAGGTGTAGACGTACCGTGAGCATTGATATAGTTAACCTGGTCTGGATCTATACCGGCCATTTTCACTGCAAATTCCATGGCTTTTCCTGCACCGGTTCCCTCTGGATCAGGACTGGTTAAGTGGTAGGCATCACAAGTTGCCCCATATCCTACAAGCTCAGCTAAAATATTAGCTCCACGGGCTTTTGCATGTTCCAGTTCCTCAAGAACAAGGACACCTGCACCTTCACCCATAACAAAGCCGTCACGGTCTTTGTCAAAAGGTCTGGAAGCAGTCTTAGGATCTTCATTGGTAGAAAGAGCAGTCATAGTCGCAAAACCGGCAACTCCAAGAGGCACTATAGAGGATTCTGCGCCACCGGCCAAGATAACATCAGCTGTACCAAAAACAATCGACTTGAACGCTTCACCAATAGAATGGGTTCCTGAAGCACAAGCTGTAACCACATTAATGTTTATACCCTTCATCCCAAGCTCGATGGCAATATTACCGGATGCCATGTTGGTGATGATTTTAGGTATAAGTGATGGAGATACACGGTGGGGTCCCTTGTTCAGCAGTTTTTGCTCTTCTTCCTCAATCGTACCAAGACCGCCAATACCAGAGGACACAATAACACCGACACGATATGGGTCTTCCTCTTCAAGGTTGATACCGGACTGAGTCCATGCTTCTTTGGCAGCTGCTATGGCGAACTGGGCAAAAACATCATATTTTCTGGCATTTTTACGGTCCATATAGTTTTTAGGATCAAAATCCTTAACTTCACCGGCTAATTTAACCGTATAATCACTTGTATCAAAATGTGTAATCGGTGCTATACCGGATACGCCGTTTTTTAAGTTTTCCCATGTAGACTCTACATCAAGACCCACAGGTGTTATGGCACCAAGTCCTGTAATTACAACTCTTCTCATATTCGTCTCCTTACATCGTCATACCACCGTCAACAGCTAAAACCTGTCCGGTGATATATCTAGCTTTTTCTGAAGCAAGGAATTCAACAAGATTCGCTACGTCTTCAGGTTTTCCTAATTTATTTAAAGGTATCTTATCCATAATACTCTTCTTCACATCTTCGTTTAAGGCATCGGTCATTTCGGTATCGATGAAACCGGGAGCGATAGCATTAACACGAATATTTCTGGCTGCATATTCCTTAGCCAGGGATTTTGTCATTCCGATAACACCGGCTTTACTTGCTGCATAGTTGACCTGCCCAATATTGCCAACTAAACCGATGACGGATGAAATATTGATGATGTTACCCTGTCTTGCCTTAAACATAGTACGGGTAACGGCTTTGGTACAGTTAAATGTACCTTTTAAGTTAATGTCAATGACACTGGAAAAATCATCTTCAGTCATACGTAACATTAACTGGTCTTTGGTGATGCCTGCATTGTTGACCAAAAGGTCTACATTGCCGACTTCCTTGGTTATGGTTTTAACCATAGTATCCACTGCCTCAAAATCAGCGATGTTACAGCCATAAACCATACCCTGACCACCTTGAGTCTTTATTTCTTCAAGTACTGCAAGAGCCTTTTCTTCGGATGAGGCAAAATTAATCACTACATAATAACCAGCTTTTGCAAGGCCCATAGCGATAGCTTTACCAATACCTCTACTTGCTCCTGTCACTAATGCAACTTTGTTGTCCATCTTATCCTCCCTCTTATGCATTTACTAACGCATCTTCATTGAGGATATCTGATATTTTTTCCACCTGTTCCAATGAGTCCACGTTGTAAACTTTCACTTTCCTGTTGATCTTCTTGATTAATCCTGCAAGGGTTTTTCCAGGACCGATTTCTACAAAAGTATCTACGCCATCTGCAATCATGGCCTCAACAGATTGTTCCCACTGTACAGAACCCTTTAATTGGTTTACGAGAAGACCTTCAATCTCTTCAACATCTTCCACAACCTCTGCAGTAACATTGGTTACAAGTTTAACTGCCATCTCACCGAAAACTATATCATCAAGAACAGCTTCAAACTGACGGGCTGCTGACTCCATAAGAGGTGAGTGGAAGGCTCCTGATACGGTTAAAGGAATAACCCTGGTTCCGTCTTCTGTAAGTCTTTCAGAAACCCTACGGACTGAAGTCTCTTCACCGCTGATAACCACTTGAACCGGACTGTTGTAATTAGCGATAACCACAACGCCTTCATCTTCCAAACAGTAGTTCATAATTGTCTCTTTATGACCTTTTACGATGGCAGCCATAGCACCCTTTGTCTGGGCCCCAGCCTCTTCCATAAGAAGACCTCTGGTTCTAACCAGCTTGACTGCATCTTCAAAGCTTAAAGATCCGGCGGCAACATGAGCACTATATTCACCAAGACTAAGACCTGCAACAAAATCAGGCTGAACCTTCAATCGGTTGACAAGCTCTCTGTGAAGGGCCATAGATACAGCAACCAAAGCCGGTTGAGTATATGCCGTTTGATGAATCGGAGCCTCTTCATTACCCAGCAAATCAATCAAGTCAAAATCCACTAAGTCATCAGCAAGTTCAAGCATTGTTCTTGCCACTTCAGTTTTCTCCAATAAATCCAATCCCATACCTGTTTCTTGAGCTCCCTGTCCAGGGAATATAAATGCTAATTTATTCATGATACCTCCAAAATAACTCTTATCTTATGGATGCTTCCCTTTTAAAACCGGAAACCTTATCGAATTTTAAAACGTCGTCCACACCGTCAAAGAGTTCTTCAATGATTGCTTTACAGTTTTGTCTCTTAGACACCAAGCCGGCAACCTGTCCTGCCATAATGGATCCGCCGACCACATCACCGTCAATAACAGCCTTTCGAAGGGATCCTGCTCCCATTTCCTCAAGTTCCTGGGGAGTGGCACCTTCTTTTTCCAGCTTAATGAATTTTCTTGTTAATTTATTACGAAGTGATCTTACTGGGTGTCCGGTTGAACGGCCTGTAACATCAGTCTCAATATCTTTTGCTTTAAGCACTTTTTCCTTATAGTTGTCATGAGTACGGCACTCATCGGCAACCAGGAATCTTGTTCCTACTTGAATAGCATCTGCACCAAGGGCAAAAGCGGCAACAACACCACGGGAATCAGCAATACCACCGGCAGCAACAACAGGAATACTTACACTGTCAACCACCTGTGGAATAAGGGCCATGGTTGTAAGTTCACCGATATGTCCACCGGCTTCACAACCTTCAGCAATAATCGCGTCTGCTCCTGCACGTTCCATCATCTTGGCAAGTGCACTGGATGCAACAACTGGAATAACGACGATCCCTGCCTCTTTCCATTTCTTCATGTATTTTCCCGGATTACCGGCACCTGTTGTAACGACAGGAACGCCTTCATCAATAACCATCTGTGCAACTTCTTCAGCATTGTCACTGAGAAGCATGATGTTTACTGCGAAAGGCTTGTCTGTCAGCTTTTTACAGGCTCTGATTTCTTCGAGAATAACAGAAGACGGTGCATTGGCAGCAGCAATAATTCCAAGTCCACCTGCATTTGAAACTGCAGCGGCCAGTTTATGTTCTGCTACCCATGCCATACCACCTTGAAAAATAGGGTAATCGATGCCAACAAGTTCAGTTAGTCTTGTTTTCATCCTAATCTCCTATTGGTTTGCTTCGATATAGTCAATTGCGTCTTTTACTGTTTTGATGTTGGCTAATTCTTCGTTAGGAATGGTAACACCGAAAGTATCTTCGATAGACATTACCAATTCAAACAAGTCTAATGAGTCAGCACCAAGGTCGTCATTGAAAGAAGCTTCCATTGTAACCTCCTCTGCGTCTACACCTAATTCGTCTACAATAATCTCTTGTAATTTTTCAAAATTCATCGTCTCTTTTCCTCCATTATTTTACTTTAGAATGTTTAGGGCGGTTCGTCATCTCCTGCCCCTTATATATGAAAGACTTTTGTCTTCATTAACTCATATGTGTTTTGTAAATCCATACTAAGGATTCATTCTCTTAGTCACAGGTGTCTTAAAACTTGACAATCGCTGTTCCGTAGGTCAGTCCTGCACCAAAACCGGACATAGCAACCGTCTTACCTCTAAGCTTTCCCTCAGCATTTAATTCATGCAGTGCAATTGGGATGGTAGCCGCTGATGTATTTCCATACTGCTCCATATTCATATAGAACTTTTCGATGGGTTGTTTCAGACGTTTCGCGATTCCGTCAAGGATTCTTGAGTTGGCCTGATGGAGAACATATAGGTCCACATCACCGGCTTCCATTTCCATCCGTTCAAAAACATCCTTAAAGAGCTCGGATACTTTTTTGACTGCGAATTGGAAAACAGCCCGGCCATCCATAGCAAGATAGAAATCGCCGGATTGTTCATAGTAGGGAGTATCATTCTGACGCACAGGGGATATGAGCGCGTCATACTGTTTTCCAATTGATTTTGAAACGGTATCCATAATACCGGTTTCTTCCTCTGTTGCTTCTATAAGAACAGCACCTGCACCGTCTCCGAAAAGAACACAGGTACCACGATCTTCCCAATTAAGGAGTTGACTTAACTTCTCAACACCAATAAGAATTGCCTTCTTGACCTTACCGGTTTTAATAAACTGATCAATGACATCCATTCCATAGATAAAACCGGAACAGGCTGCATTGACATCGAAGCAAAAGGCATTGTCAGCATCAAGTCTGTCCTGTACCATACAGGCTACACTTGGTGTTGAATAATCCGATGAAATTGTAGCTGCTACAATCATATCTATTTCAGAAGCCAGAGTACCGGCTCGGTCCAAAACCTCTTTGGCAGCTCCGGCAGCCATATCAACCACTGATTCGTCTTTTGCGATTCGACGGTTTCGGATACCTGTTCTGGAATAAATCCATTCATCAGATGTATCAACAATCTTGGTCAAGTCATCATTGGTTACATTAAATTGTGGCAGGTAACTGCCTGTTTCTGTTATTTTTCCATGATACATAGCTGCCTCCAAGTTGCTAGATTAAAGCCTTCATCAGCTTCACAAGTCTATCTAAATCCTTGTATTTCGGACTTATTATTCCTTTGATATTAAAATACTTTGACTTTCAAAGCATTTATTTTGATAATCAAAGTATATCATAAAACTTTATCTTGTCAAGAGAGGAATTTTCGACTTCCTGCTCCGCATAAACAAAAAGAAGCTGCCTTGGCATAACCAAGTCTAGCTTCTCTTCGATTTGATAATATGTATTTATTTGATAATGTGTATTTATTTGTTACTTGAACTCACTTATAAACAATCTTTCTAATGGTCTCGTAGGAAAGACCATACTCCAAAGCAAGTTCTTCAATAGAGACTTTGTGAAAATACTTGAGTCTAATGGCTTCATTCCGTTCTTTGTAAAAACTTCTGGCACCACTGGACTGACCCCACTCTTTTTTTTGTGAAGAAGAAGGAATGTAGAGCAATTCACCTTCAGAATATTTTTGAATCTCTTTTAAGAGTTTGTCCGGTAGAATCTCCGATGCATTTCGGTACTTCATCAATGACCTCCCTATGAGTTGGCTCTTAAGAATTCATCCAAACTTCCATAAGCATTAATTCGAACACCTTTTGATTCGATGGTTTCGATAATATATGCCTCAACTTCCTTGGCATTTTTCTTAAATGCATCCAGGTGATCAGCATCAAAAGGACCCATAAGGTCAACTTCTTTCAGGCCAAACTCCTGACATATGATATTAAACTCATTTTGCATCACAAGAGCATCCACAAAAACCCGTTCAGGATTCTTCTCATCACAGTGAATATACATTCTCCTAAAGGCCAGTGATCCTTCTTCATACCATCCGGCCAGGCTCTGATAATCAATAGAATCAATTGATTGGTCCTGACTTTGATCCCTAAAAGTTTCAAGAAATCTTCTGGTCATCTGAATCATCCGTCTGGATACTTCTTGAAGGCTCTCAATGGTTTTAGCCTGAATCAAATCCTCATAGGCTTCAACAAAACCTTCAGGAACCATGTTCATGCTTCTTAGCTCTACAATAGGTAGTTCCAGTCTTTGTTTAAAATATTTGCCATTCATATATCCAATAGCATGGGATAAAAATTGGGCAATATATCCGGCACCCATTCTTACTTTATAGACCTTATCTTCAAACATCAAGGTCCTAAAAATATCCATAGCTGCATCCAGTTTCTCAAGTGCTTTTCTGTACATAAAAGCCTTGTCACCAAGGTTCTTCTGTTGGAGTTCCTGATAGTCCCTGAACTTCCTAAGATCTTCTTCAGACCGTGAGTATAAAATAATGGCATCACCAAGACCCATATGAAAGTCATCATTGAAGTTGGCCATATTATCGATTCTTTCCCAAGATCTTGGGTATAAGTCATGACCGACGCCGTCAAGAATAAAGGTTGTTGCCAATTCGTATCCCCTATCTGTATCCGGAACAAAATAGTCAAAGCACAAGCCATGACAGTCGCTTTCCAGAGAATGACCCTCAATTGCTATCAATAAGGCAATATCCTTAGGATAGTCATTTTTTATTTTATCTATTGCCCATTGTTCTAATTCTTTTTGTGTTGGTTTCATATGCTTCACACCTTTCATTGTTTATTGACCAGATCTGCCTTTACTTAAAGTATAGACGGGTGCAGAAGCCTAAACAAGGTCAATTATGGGTATAACCATTTTTGACCAGTCTTACCCGTTGACAACACGTCTGGTTGGGTAGGCCAAATCAATGGACTCGTTTTTGTCGATAACATCCAGAACATCTTCCCAGACCATATTTACCGTGGTTCTTCTCCGCTTCGGCTCACAAAGATACCGCAGAGTCAAAGCCACACCGCTGTCCAGAACATCGGTATAAACAATAGGCGTCAGGTTATTATAGTTGATCATATATTTTTTTGATGCATTCTTAATCTGTTCAGCTACCTTTTCAGTCGTAAAATCCGTGTCCTTGTTTCCAATATCAAGAAGGAGTTTTTTCATCAGACGCCAGTCGCTTTCAAAGGTTACGACCACCTTAATTTCATTCCAGATATATTCAAACCCCTTAGTATAGTTAATGGTTGGATGGACAAAAACAAAAGAGTTGGGAACATCGATAATCCTACCGGTAGACTGTTCTCCCATACTGACATCCGTCACTTCCATTAAGGTGAACTGAAAGATTCTTTTGTCGATAACATCACCTTTTTGGGATCCAATGGTAATGCGGTGCCCTACATCAAAAGGTTTTCTGAACTCAATGAAAATCCAGCCAGCAATGTTAATGAAAATCTCTTTCAAGGCGATGGCAATACCGGCTGACAAAAGACCGATATAGGTCGTCAGACTGGCTGCTGAATTAATCCAGACAAAAACAATTCCGATGATGATGATAAAACCGGCGGTATAATTAGTCCTCTGCTTATAGGTATAGTACTTCTTATTGTCCTTCAGTTTCTTAAACATAACCCGAATAATCAGTCGTGATACAAGCATGGTTATGATAAAAAGAACCACTGATTGTAAAATCTTAATTCCCGTCGGATCTGTAAGTATGTAATTAAGTATATTCATGTTTTCCCCCTCCTAGGTTGCATGGGCGAGCAGTAAACCGCAGGTTTACGACCAGCCAGGACGCATGGGCGAGCAGTAAACCGGAGGTTTACGACCAGCCCCAGGTTGCCACATTTATGTTTAACCAAATTATACCACTAAGCCCTTTAATATGCTATTCTATAGTAGGTGTCTTAACTGCTTTTCTTTCTAATCAAACACTAATGAAACCCTAGGTAAATCCAAAGGTTGACTTGTTACTATATACTCAGTAGAAAACCTCTACAGGATTAAAGTAGAGAAAAGGAAAGCAGATTGGAGGAAAACAATGAGCAAATATGATTATCTTCACGCCTTATATCAAGAGCTGATTTCATTAGATGTTAGTGAACGAAGTGCCATCATGCGTGATGTTGAAAATAAATTTAGAGAAGCTGAAGACCAAGGACTTAGCGAGTTATCTGTAACCAATGTCCTGGGAACTCCGGCCCAATATGCTGCACAGGTTCTATCACCTGAAGTAGATAAAGAAGTTGTTGAAGATGAAAGCTTAATCTCTTCAGAAATTGCTGAAGAAGACGATAGTTTTGTCTCATCTGATGTAGAGAAACCCGCTGACGACATACCTGTATCATCTGAAGAAAAATATAAACCTTCTATCGACTTAAGTTCATCACTCATTATTGGCCACGATACAGAATTGGTAAGGGCTAAGGACCTTGTTGATCCAGAAGATTTAATGGATGAGCAGCCACAAAAAGCAAGTTCTGAGGTCGAGGTTAATCCGGTTCAAGTTTCAAAAGTTGAGGAAAAAACTAGAATCAGCCCAGATCAAGCAGCCATTCAAAGATCTTCTAAGGCTGTAGATGAAAAGCCTCAAAAAATGACACCAAGTCCTTCATCTCTTCAAGTCAGAAGAGCCAGACCTCCTCAACAAGCGAGAAGACCGAGAGTTCAACCTGTAACCAAATATCAAGAACCACAAAAACAACCACAAAAGGTTTATACAACACCTTATCCAATACAAAAGACAAAATCAGCCAATCATCCTGTTAAGATGCTGGCTATAGCCTTAGGCATGTTTTTCTTTAACCTGACTTTTGCCCTGGGACCCTTTATTGCTGTTTGGAGCGTGGTCATTACCTTAGTAGCAACTGGTTTTGCCGTTGCACTGGCCGGTGTTGGTGTCTTGCTTTCAGCCTTTTTATCCATACCAATGGCCTTTGTCAGTGTTCCTATAGTCTTGGTTAATCACCCGATTCTGCTCTTTTGCTTCGGATTCCTTTTACTGGGCGCTGGGGGTCTTCTATCCATTGCAACTATATACAGTGTCCGTTTCTTCGGTATGTTGACTGCCAGATATGCAGGCTGGAACGTCCGATTGATAAGGGGGTACTAAAATGAAATCATTTAATAGAAATATGGGAATTATGGCCGGTATATTCTTCGTCATGATTGTCGGCAGTGTATCCGTAGGAACTTCATATATAGAGTCCAATAACCTGGATAATCTTGAGTTTTGGAATGAAACTACGAATCTTGATTACTCCGGTGATTGGGATTTTGACGGAATTTTTTCCAACAAGAAAACCAGTGATTTTGATACCATGACTATGAATGACAGTCAAACATTCTCTCTTAAACCTGAGCTTTATATTTCTTCTTCCATTGAAGAAATTACCTTTGTTGAGGAGAACAGGGACGACATTCAAGTCAACTACTACCGTGAGTATCCTGATACAGATGCCTACCACATCACCTATAAAGCAGATGAAACCACCAGTCGAATTACTGTTACAACTACTTTAAGTATTCGAAACATTGCTGTTAACAAATCCTATGATGGCCGTATCGAAATACGCCTTCCTAAAGGATATGAATTTGATGAAATCACCTTGGAATCAGCAGCAGCAAAAATTGAATCAAACAATGTTTATACAAAAACAAAAGAACTGAATATTATCGCAAGTTTTGGTGACATTGATATCAACATTGATGATCCAATGGAAACTCTAGATATTCAGTGCTCTATGGGTTCAGTAAATGTAAATGTACAAGAGGATATTGATACCCTAAATCTTGAATGTAACCTTGGTGATATAGACCTAAGACTAGACGGCAAAATTGCTAATTTCAGCCTGCAAAACGATATGGGTGACACCAATATTGAAGCCAGAAAAACCATTGGAAAAGGGAACATAAGCGCCAGTCTTGGTGAAGTTACCGGCTCATTCAGAGATGAAATTTCAGCCCTTAACGTACATTGTGATATGGGCAGCATCAACCTATCTTTCCGAGATAATGATGATATGGTTGTCTATGCAGATACAGACCTTGGTGATGTAAGCGTTGATGGAGCCTTCACCATTAGCGATGATCCTAGTGATTTTTCCTTTACTTCGAATCTAGGAAGTATCTCCATTAAAGAAGATTAAGATTAAAGGTCTATAAAGACGGATTGGTTTCGGCCTGAGTTTTTGGCTTTATAGAGGCCGTTATCAGCTCTTTTGATAACGTCTTCTATACGGTCATTTTCTTTGACCAGACTGCAGCCGATGCTGACGGTGACACTGCCTACATTATTAAAGGACATCTTACGTATGTTTTTACGGATGCGTTCTGCTAGTTTGTAGGCTTTTTCTCGGTCGACGTTTACTAGAAGGGCGATGAACTCTTCGCCACCCCAACGGGCAAAATGATCGGTCTGTCTAAGGGTGTCTTTGGCAATTCTTGCCACTTGGACAATGATATGGTCTCCTACGTCATGACCAAAGGTATCATTGACTTCTTTAAAGAGGTCAATATCAATCATTAGTATAGCAAAAGTTTCATGATACCTTTTGAATCGAAGCATTTCTTCGTGACTGTCCTGAGTGAATTTCAATCGATTATGAACCTTGGTTAAGGGGTCTGTAATAGATAGCTTTTTGATTTCTTCCAGATTTGCCTCCAGTTCCTTTGACAGATTCTCATAGCGTTTCACAAGATCCTGCATAACCTGGTCCTGAATACTGAATCGACTTCCATGGCCTTATAATCCAGAAGAATTTTCACCAACTCATCCCTGGACATTTGATTAATATTGTTTAAATCTATTTTTCTCATATCCACTCTACTACAGCGTCAATTCCGATATGCTCTAAGCGTCGCAGATGGGCTGATGAAAATTATTGATACCGAGAATCGGACAGGTCTTCTTACCAATCTGACAATCCTCAAAGTCCATGCAATCATAACATTCCCTATCCAGTTTCAAATACAGATCCCATATTCTATTATAAGAACCAAAGATATCACTGGAAAAAAGAGTCTTGGTCTTATTGTCATAGGTCATAAAACTTCCCGGACTATGGGCGTAGGTCTGGTTGCTCCATAATACTGGATAAATATATTGTTTTCACGGTGACTAAGAATTGCCAGATCATCATTATGAATCATAGCTTCCAAGTGAGGCAAAGATCCGCATAAATCCGGATCATAATGCTGATAAATCAAACGGACGATATGATTAGGATTGACTCCGGTTTGAAGAATTTTCATCATAACTGTAGAAAAATCATTTCTTGAGCCACCGTCTATGACAACAGCCTCATCCCCCTCAATAATAATATAAGGGTTGCAATGAAGGCCTGCATTATCGTCTGCATAGCCAATCCAAAATATACCGTCACCAATCTCAATTGGTTTTGAATAATCCATTTGTCCACTTATTTCCATTGACCTATCCACCTTAACTCATTATTTCTATATTGACTGAATGCCAAGACCAATGGCTTCATGTTCAAAACCACGTCTTGGTGAACCTATAAATCCATAAAGAACAACGGCAATCCAGTCTCCGCCGGAGTTTTCACCAACAACCAATTCACCACGAACAACAGCAAAAGATAAACCGGTTGTCCTAAGAACGGTATCAAGAGCAATGTCACCCCGGCAATAACCAGTCAAGGCTTCACTGACAGCATGATATAGAGCATGTTCCTCATGGTAGTTCTCCCTGATCATGTCTTCCCTGTAGACGGCAGTCTCAATGGCTGCATATATTTTCTTCACGTCCATGGTTCCAACCTGCCCGCGTATGAGATGGTAATCCATCTCGTCATATTTTGCTATTAATTTGGCACCTGTCTCTTCATCTGCCAAAGCCAGATTAATGGCTATTTTTCCAATTCCAATATGCTTCATAAATATCTCATGTCCCGGGACATGTCCTCCTATACTTATACTTCCTGCTTCGCAGTCAGCCGTGTTCGTCGTCGAATGACCATACTAGTATGGTCGCTCTCCTCCTTCTTCACGTAAAAAGAATGATTACAGTCATTATAACATATAATCATTCTCATTTGCTTCCAGTATTTAATTATAGGGAATAATCTCCCATAACTTTACTTTCAATCATTAAGGCCTGACTCTCCAGATCCATAACTTTGTCCTGCATTTGGCTTACAAAAGCTTCATCCTTAATGGAATCCAAATTAATCTTTACATTAAGGCAGGCACCCAGGACTGCAGTTCTAGAGAGCATGGTAGCTACTAACCCGTCAGTCAAGGCATTGGAATTACCTTTTTCAACAACGATGGCTGCCAGTTTTTCAACTTCAAGAGCTTTGGATGCGACTTCAAAAGGAGTCTGGCTGGCAATTTTTAAACCGGCCTGAATAGCCTCAGTCCTTGCAGCCTTTTCTTCATCGGTTTCCTTGGGTAGTCGAAAGGCTTCCATAACGACATTGAAGCTATTGGCATCTCTTTCCACATCAGCCAGAAGTTCATTCCTCAGTCTCTCAGCCTCTTCAGCCACCTTTTCCATATCCTCCTGGACATCAAGGTATTTTTTCTTGCCTATGGTTAGACCGGCCACCATCTGGGCAAGGGCCCCACTTAAGGATCCACAAAGGGCGCTGATGCTGCCTCCGCCGGGAACCGGCTCCTTGGAAGCAGTTTGATCACAAAAATCTTTTATACTTAAATTCTCCATTTTTTCTCTCCTATGTTACGACAATGCCTTCTTTTATAACTGTTTCCACCAAATTCATACCTAAATGATAAGGCAGAAAATCAATGGATGGTTTGCTTAAAATAAGGATATCTGCTTTTTTGCCTACTTCAATGGATCCGGCTACATCTTGTCTGTCAAGGGCACAGGCTCCGTTTTTGGTTAAGGCGCAGATGATTTCTTTTGCTGTCATTTTCATCTTAAGGGCTGCCAGACTGATAACCAAAGGAATAGAATAGGTCGGACAAGAGCCTGGATTAAAATCAGTGGCAAGAGCCACAGCACATCCACTGTCAATCATTTCCCTCGCCTTGGCAAAAGGCTCATTAAGACTGTAGGCTGTTGCAGGAAGCAAGGTAGCTACCGTAGATCCTCCTGCCAGATCTTTAATGCCTTGGTCAGATACAGCCAGGAGATGATCTGCACTGTGAGCGCCTAGGTCTACAGCCATTTCAGCCCCACCTAATGTGGCTATCTCATCAGCATGAACCTTAAGTTTAAAACCTAATTCTTTGGCTGCACCAAGATAATACTTGGATTCTTCTACACTAAAAACTCCCTTTTCGCAAAAAATATCAGCAAACTCTGCCAGGTCCTGGTCTTTAACTTCTGGCAAAACCTCATTAATGACAAAATCAATATAGGCTTCCTGATTGCCCTTATATTCAGGGGGTAGAGAATGAGGACCAAGGAAGGTTGAAACAAGGTCAATAGGATGACGGCTGTTTAGTTCCTTCATAACCTGAAGCTGTTTTAACTCAGTGATAAGGTCTAATCCATAACCACTCTTACCCTCAAGGGTTGTTACACCCATAGCAAGCATACCGTCCAGGCGTTCAATTCCCAAATCATATAGTTCTTCGGCACTGGCAGCTCTTGTAGCTGTAACACTGGAAGCGATACCCCCTCCAGCACTCATGATTTCCATATAGGACTTGCCTTCCAAGCGCATCTTAAATTCATTTTCGCGATAGCCACCAAAAACAAAGTGGGTATGTGAATCTACAAAGCCAGGCACGACGGTCTTTCCAAGACAGTCCATCACCATGAAGTCCCCAGTCTCATATAGGGACTGGTCATAGTCCTCCATAGAACCAAGCCCTACAACCACATGATTGTGGGTTACTACAAATCCATTCTCAATGGTTTTAATTAAATTCATATCCTTACCCCGGATTGGTCCGGCTTCATCAACCGGTACCAATTGGGAAATATTTTTTAGAATAAGTTTGCTCATAGGCCTCTCCTGTCATCAAACTGGAAAGTCGGTCTTTCCACGACTATTCGTTGAGTAATCGGTATTCCAAAATCTGGTTCATTGAGAAGTTCTCAAGACCCATATAATATTCGGCGGCATCAGCTATTGCCCCAAGTGGAACAAGACCTATAATCTCGCTGCCAAGAACGTTAACACCATAGCGGCGACATTCCATTTTTACGGTTTCAAAAACTCGGTACATAGCAGTCTTAGAGTAGTCTGTCAGATTCATGGAAACTTCGACAATTCCACGGTCCTCAAGTTCAACACCCATAGCCTTGCAAAATCTGAATCCACCACTTAGGTGACGGATTTGTTTGGCAATTTTATCTGCTACTTCCAGGCGGTCCGTATCTAATTTAATGTTGTAGGCAATCAGTGGCATTCTGGCACCGATTGCTGTTACACCACCGGTTGGATGAATATGTCTTGGTCCAAAATCCGGAATCCACTTGTCGTCTTCCATTTTTTCATTCATACCTTCAAACTGTCCTTTACGAACTTTTGCCAAATTTTCTCTATGAGAAGCAGAAGCAGATTTTTCATATAGGAAAAATGGATAATCGTATTTTTCACTGGCAAGGGCAGCTACTTCTTTAGCAAGGGTATCCGCCTCTTCAATTGTCATATTCTTGATTGGAATAAATGGAATAACATCAACACAGCCCATTCTTGGGTGCTGGCCTTCATGTTTGGTCATATCAATATTTTCAATAGCAAGACCAATAGCCTCAACCATGGCTTCTTTCATAGCCTCTGGCTGACCAATAACAGTTACAACACTACGGTTATGGTCTTCATCTGATGAGTAGTCAAGAAGCTTGACGCCCTTTTTTCCCCTAAAGGCATCGACGATTTTCTCAAGATTTTTTAAGTCCCTGCCTTCACTAAAATTTGGTACACATTCTACGATTTTGTTCATGATCGCTCTCCTATTATGGCACGAGGCCACCTACTATTTAATTTCTTTATTTTTTGTAATCACTAAAAACTTTTTCAATGAGTTCATCACCGGCAAGATAAGGCATGGTAATGTGATTATCTTCACCATAGGTCTTATTATAGTCCGCAACAGTTTCCATCGCATGCTCATTACGTGCCCAGTTTCTTCTGGCTACACCTACCATTGTATCCCAAGGCACGCTGGCCATCAATATATAATCCACCCGCTCACTGCCATCAAGAACCATACCGAATCCACCGTTAATGGCCTTACCGATACCAACTCCACCACCATTGTGAAGGGCTACCATACTCATACCACGGGCTGCATTTCCTGCAAAACACTGAACAGCCATATCTGCAGTCACATTGGATCCATCTTTTATATTGGAAGTTTCTCTAAAAGTGGAATCAGTTCCTCCGGTATCATGATGGTCTCTACCCAGCATGACCGGACCAATTTCACCCTTGCGTACCATTTCATTAAACTTTAGGGCAATATCACGGCGGCCGATAGCATCCTGATAAAGAATTCTTGCCTTGGTTCCAACAACCAGTTTATTCTTCTTGGCATCACGAATCCAGATCCAGTTGTCTCTGTCCTGGCCTCTTCGGTTAGGATCAATGACCTCCATGGCTGCCTGGTCAGTCTTATCCAAGTCTTCCTCTTTACCACTTAGGCAAACCCATCTGAAAGGCCCATAACCATAATCAAAAAGCATAGGTCCCATAATATCTTCAACATAGGATGGAAAAATAAATCCTTCACTGGTATCCTGACCGTTTTTGGCGATGTCTTTAGCGCCGGCATCAAAAACAGCCTTCATGAAGGCATTACCATAATCAAAGAAGTAGGTTCCATGGTCACTTAAGCTCTTAATCAGTTCAAAATGATGCTTGAGAGACTTATCTACCATCTTGGCAAAGGTTTCCTTGTCTTCCCGTAGAAGTCTGGTTCTCTCTTCAAAGTCAATGCCCTGTGGACAGTAACCACCATCGTAAGGAACGTGGCAGGACGTTTGGTCAGACAAAAGGTCTATATGAATGTTATGATCCACCGCATACTCTAAGAGGTCAATAATATTTCCATGGAAGGCAATAGAAATTGTTTCTTTTAACTTTTTATATTCACCTGCGATTTCGAATGCTTCTTTAGGGTCTGCTGTAACTTTGCTGACCCATCCTTGATTCATTCGGGTTTCGATTCTCGAATAATCGACCTCAGCAACAATACCCACACCACCGGCTATTTCAATGGCTTTTGGCTGGGCACCACTCATGCCACCAAGACCTGACGTAACAAAAAGATAACCGGACAGGTCTTCTGTCTCACCAACACCTAATTTCAGGCGTCCTGCGTTGACTAAGGTGTTGAAGGTTCCATGTACAATCCCCTGTGGCCCGATATACATCCAGCCGCCAGCGGTCATTTGACCATATGAGGAAACACCAAGGGCTGTAGCTTTTGCCCAGTCTTTTGGATTATCAAACATACCAATCATAAGACCATTGGTAATAACGACTCTTGGACTGGTCTTATGGGATTTAAAAAGACCAAGTGGATGACCTGAAGACACCACAAGGGTCTGGTCATCGGTCATGGCTTCCAGATACTTCTTAATCAGTCGGTACTGCATCCAGTTCTGGCATACCTGACCGGTCTCACCATAGGTTACCAGCTCATAAGGATACAGGGAAATATCAAAATCCAGATTATTGTCAATCATGACCTGAACCGCTTTTCCTTCTATACAATTACCCTTGTAGTCATCTATAGGCTTACCGTATATTTTTCCCCTGGGCCTAAAGCGGTATCCATAGATACGGCCTCTAGTCATAAGCTCTTCCATAAACTCCGGCGCAATACTTTCATGTAATTCTTCCGGCACATAACGAAGTGCATTTTTAAGGGCCAGCTTAATTTCTCTGTCATTAAGCAGCAGTTCCCGCTTAGGGGCCCTTCTATATCTAGGATCAAAAGCCGGCATAGCCGGTAATTCTTTATCTAAAGTAATTGTTACCGCATCTTTATATTCATTCACTTGACTCATGGTTCCCTCCTGTCTTATATGTCCAGGCCATCAGGCCTTATTATTCATCGTTATACACTTAATCGATAGTCTTTCCGTCCTTATGAAAGTAGACATGATGCTGGCCTTTTCTTTTGCCGGATTTTTCTGCAGACAAAATAATATCTGACAGTTTTTCACTGGTAATTAAGGCTTCACAATGGTTGATGTCATCATACATTTCCTTATCAATATCCAGTTTCGGTACAACTGAACGGATCATCTTATAAGTCTTCTCTGTTACCTCACCAAGCTTTCGCTCACCAATAGCTTCCCAGCGAAGATCAATAGCCTGGGCAGAACACATAAGCTCCATGGCAAGAACCCGTCTGACGTTTTTAAGAACTTCTCTTGCCTTTCTGGCACCGATGGTTCCCATAGATACATGGTCTTCCTGGTTGGCTGAAGATGGAATAGAGTCAACACTGGCCGGATGGCTGAGGATCTTGTTTTCAGAAACAAGAGCCGCTGCTGAATACTGGACAATCATGAATCCTGAGTTAAGTCCTCCTTCCTTAACCAAAAAGGCCGGAAGATCGGAAAGGGCAGGATTAACCAAACGCTCGATACGGCGTTCGGATACATTGGCTATTTCAGAAAGGGCAATACTCATAAAGTCAAAAGCCAGGGCTACCGGTTGTCCATGGAAGTTACCACTGGAGATACCTTCTTTTGTATCACAGAAAATAATTGGGTTGTCTGTAACAGAGTTCATTTCTATTTCTACTTTTTGTTTAACGAATTCAATAGCATCTCTTGATGCACCATGAACCTGTGGGACACATCTGATGGAATAGGCATCCTGTACCTTGATTTCACCTTGAACGGTTGTCATTTCACTGCCTTCCAACATATGAAGGAGGTTTCTAGCGGTTTCCATCTGGCCGTTATGGGGACGGATTTCATGAATTCTAGGATCATAGGCAGTCGTAATACCACGAAGGGCTTCAATAGTCATGGAAGCACTTAGGTCAGCAATATCCATCAAAAGAGAAGCATCGTAGACCGTATGGGCTCCAACAGATGTCATAACCTGGGTTCCATTAATGAGGGCAAGACCCTCTTTGGAAGTCAGTTCAGCAATTTCAATACCTGCTTTTGCCATAGCTTCGGCTCCGGTTAAGATTTCTCCCTTATATTCAGCTTTTCCAAGACCAAGCATTGGAAGTACCATGTGAGCCAATGGAACCAGGTCACCGCTGGCTCCTAAAGAACCTTTTTCAGGTACTACCGGATGAACCTTTTTATTGAGCATATCTACGAGAACCTGAATGGTTTCATAGCGAATACCCGAATAGCCTTTAATCAGGTTGTTGATCCGGAGGAGCATAATCCCTCTTACAATTTCTGTATCAAAAGGCTGACCACCACCAACTGCATGGGAAACAATCAGGTTTTTCTGTAACTTAGTGGATTCTTCCTTGCTGATAACCACTTCTGAAAAGTTTCCAAAACCGGTGGTTACTCCATATACAACCTGTCCTTCTTCAACAAAGCCGTCAACAACCGCTCTTGATGCATGTATTTTTTCCAGTGCCTCATGGGCAATTTCTACTTTGGCTTCATGACGGGTAATGGCTATAAAATCTTCCAGTGTTAAATGGATACCGTCAATCACTACTTTTTCCTGTCTTTTCATCTGCTTACCTCTTTCTATGGATTTAGCCTTTTGATACTCAGAGCACTTCAGGCTCTGCCTTCAGTCGCTCTTCTCGAATAAAACGCAAAAAAAGCAAACAGACTGTATAAACAGTTTGTTTGCCTCCTGGTTTCTAATATCTATAGGCTTATCTTCAATTGTTGTTCACCATTTCTTATGTGACGAACATTTGGTTAGGATTTCGTTCAACTAAACCTTTTGACACCCTAACCATACTTGTCTTAATTATACAGCATCGTCAACAGATTCGCAATGTGGCGTGCTAAAGCGATAAAATCAGGTGCGTTTCTCCAAAATCCATTTCATAAAACGCTCAACTTCAAGATCCCAAACAGCCCATTCGTGAGCACCTGGAAGTTCATGATAATGGCAAGGTGCATTAAATCTTTCCATGGTATCCTTAAAGGCCCTGGAGGCTTCAAGTATAAAGTCTTCAGTTCCACAGCTCACGTAAAGATCCGGCATCTTTTCTCCTTGACTGGCAAGTTTTCCGGCCAACCAATAAACATCATGTTCTGTACCTACCAAGTGATCTACATCACCAAAAACCAAACGGATATCTTTCTCTGAACGTTTTAGCCATTCTTCTGCATCCTCAGGCAGTCGCTGACTAGCGGTTTGCGCAATAGCCAGGGCACCGGAAAATGACGCAACAGCCTGATATCGGTCCGGATAGGTAAGACCTATTTTCATAGCTCCGTAACCACCCATAGAAAGTCCGGCTACATAGGTAAACTCAGGTTCATCGGTAATAGGAAACCATTTTTTGAGGATTTCAGGAAGCTCCTCTGTCAAATGGGTAAAATAGGGTTCACCGGAAACCATATCTGTGTAGAAAGATTTACCTCCTTCAGGCATAACAACAGCAAATCCAAGATCCATAGCATAACGTTCGATGGAAGTCATGCGCATCCATCTGGAATAATCATCGGTGTATCCGTGAAGTAGATATAGAACCGGATACTTTCCTTTGCTGTCGTAAAATCCTCTGTCCTCATCCGGTATCAAGACATTCATTGCAAGGTTTCTGTTCATCACGGGTGATGGGTAATTAATATGAAATACTGCCATACTGATCTCCTTTACTCACACATATTTTCTATCGTTTAATTTCATCTTCCTTAGTATCAGTTCTATTAAACATCAACCATTCATGGAAGACAAAATATTTGTCTTAAAAATAGGATATTACGAAGAAGAAAAGCCGTCAAGTATTCCACAAGGTTATATCGTATTTATTTTACGATATAAGGCAATATATTACTCCCATTTAAACATTTTAAGAGATAATCCACCAAGAACTAGAAAGAATCCCAAAAGTACTAAGATCTGAAGTCCAAAATCAAAGATCGACTGTCCCAGCCATAGACCACGAACCAGCTCGATACCATAGGTTAAGGGTAAGGCTTTTGATATATTCTGGATAGCCTCAGGCATAAACTGAAGTGGTAAGGTAGCACCGGATAAAAAGAGCATAGGGAAGTAGATTACATAGGAAATAGCCAAGGCTGCTTTTGCATTTTTGGTAAAACCTGCAATAAAAAGTCCGATTGAAAATATACTGGCCATAACCAAAATCATACTTAGGAAAACCAGTAATGGGTTTCCATAAAATTTCAGGTCAAAAACAAAGATGCCGACTACAATTAACAATAAGGAACCAATGAAAGTGACAATTGCATTAACAACTAATTGGGCAACCAGGATATCCAAAGGCTTAATCGGTGTTGCCATAAAGCGTTTTAAAACTTTTCTTTCCCTATACTGGGAAACTGTAATCGGCAAGGTCATAAGACCAGACACGCTAATAATCATACAGATATAACCAGGTGTAGAAACATCAACGGAACCGTGTCCTCCATAGTAGGGGGATGGATTATTACCATACATAGCTCCAAAAAGCAGTAGCATCATCACCGGAAATACCAGTGAAAAAAACACATTCATAAAATTCCTAACATTCATTTTCCATTCCAAAGCGGATGTTTTAATCAGCATATTCATTACTCTTCCTCCCATTTCTTACCTGTCAGACTTAAGTAGGCATCTTCAAGACTTGGTCTTGAAACATTGATTTGTTTATAGTCAATATCATGCTGGTTCAAGGTCAGGACCACATGACTGATAATATCTTCATCTTTACTAAAGACTTTCACAAAACCATCTTCGTAAGCAATTTTAGCAGGTTTTTCAAGTTTACTTTCAAGTTCAAGAGATGACTTTTTCTCTGCCATAAAAGTTACCTGATGCTCAAGTTCTGCTTTATCGATGACACCTTCAACATCATCCAGAACCAAGAGCTTACCTCCGTCAATGATACCGATTCTATCACAAAGGTAGGAAGCCTCCTCCATGTAGTGGGTGGTAAGAAAGACCGTTCTTCCTTCTTCTTTTAAACTTTTAACCAGGTCCCACATTTCCCGTCTGGCTTTAGGATCAAGGCCTGTAGTCAGCTCATCAAGAAAGACAACCTTTGGATTGGCTATAAGGGCGAGGGTGATAGCAACTTTTTGCTTTTGACCTCCTGATAGATTATTAACATAGGCATTCAGTTTATCTTCAAGACCAAAACGCTTAAGGAGTGGTAGATAGTCTGACGGCGCCTTATACATAGCCTGAAAGAAGTCACAGATTTCTTTTACCTTTATCTTATCCTGGTAGGTGGTTTCCTGAAGCTGTACACCGATGTGATCATACAGCTTTTTACCGGCCCTAAGTACATCCATGCCAGCCACTTGAATGTCACCACCGTCAGGTTTTTTGATTCCTATCATACATTCGATAGTTGTGGACTTACCGGCTCCATTGGGTCCAAGAAGTCCGAATATAGATCCTTCCTCAACCTGGAAACTAATATCGTCAACAGCCATAAATGATCCGTATTTTTTACTTAAATGCTTAACTTCAATAATTGACATATGATCCCTCTTTTCCAAAACTATTATTAAACTTCCTCTTCCAACCATGAGGTGGAAGTTTTTATTGTCTTAACTGCCTCATGACTACAGTATAGAAGTCCAAACAAAAAAAATCGACCTCTTGGCAATAAGCGGTCGATTTCCATCAATAAGTGGTATTTTATTTTGTATCAATTCTGTGATAACCATGCCAGTCCGGCACACTGTCGTAATATTTACCGGTATGAATCAGATCAATATAGCCTTCTTCCAACTGATTCAGAAGATTTGCCTGACTGACTTCCAAAACAAAATCAGCATGGACCTGAACCATGCCTTGGAGCATTTCCCTGGCCATTCGAACCTTGGCCTGATCAGCACTTTGGCAAACAAACAGTCCGGTTTCATGAACCTCCAGCATGGACTTTGGATCATAGCCCCCGGCAAAGACAAAGAATAGTTTTTCAGGATTGTCACCAGGTGTATCTGAAATCTCGATAGCGTAGCCATCGGCCCCGGTCAGTGCCTTGTAGGAATCTACATGGAGCTTTAAGTCAAGCCCCTTCCAGTTGTCACGCAAAGCATCATAAGTTTCTTCTACATGGTTTGCGATAACAAATTGGACATCATGAATTTCTGTGTGTCCCCCCGGCAACTTACCACCAAGGATTATCATATATAGTTGTTTCATAGGCATTCCTCCATTTAAGCTTATTGTCTCTCAGACAATTTTCTAAGTTCGTCATTAAGTTCTCTGGCTCTTCTTCGCCAGTATGTTTTGATACAAAACCAGATTATTCCATAAACCACAATATACATAAGGATAAAAAGAAGCCTTCCCACCAAAGTAGGCGGAGCCCATCCTATGGAAAAAGCCAAAGGAATATATGGCAGAATCAATATGCCATGTGTAATAGTCTGCCTAAGGAGACTCCACTCTTCCACATCATAAACTACGCTGACTGCCCCCATATAGAAACCGACAAACATAGCCATAAAATAATGAAAACTCAGTGAATCCAGTGTCATCACAAGCTGACCCTCAGCACCTACAATAAGCATTAGGGCTGTATATCCAATAGACAGGCCTAGAAACATGCCCAATAAACCGCGAAAAAGAAATGTTTTCACATATGCTGTCATTAGCTTAGACCTCCTAATCCGATAAATTCTTTTACTTTGGAAACAAAACGTCTTGAAATAATCTCCTCATGACCGTTTGAAAACTTAACGACTAATGATCCGTTAAAGGTTACTTCAATATTTTTTATTCGATGAATATTAACGATGGCTGACTTGGAAATCCTGATAAAAGACCTGCCGGTTAGAAGGTCTTCAACCTCATAGAGTTTCTGACGTATATCATAGGTCTGACTCTTGGTATCCGCATATACCTTGCCCTTTATGGTATAGAAAAGGTATATGTCTTCAGGATTGAGGACATATATTTTCTGGTCAATCCTTCCGGATATGGACTTGTGTTTAATTCGGGTGGATTCTTCATCTCCCCCATGTCTATCTGACTCACGATTATCGTCTTCCAGCCTGGCCATTAAACCGGTCACTTCCTCATTCATCTTAGGTGCCTTTATAAGAACTGTAACCTCCTTATATTCACCATTAATATCAACTTCGTATTTCATAATGCCTCCCAGGACGCATGGGCGAGCAGTAAATCGTAAGATTTACGACCAGCCAGGTTGCATGGGCGAGCAGTAAATCGCAAGATTTACGACCAGCCCCTAAGTTAGGATACTCCTATACATCAACAAAAATCGACCCCTTGGCAACAAGCGGTCGATTTTCACACATAAGTGGTTTTATTAATTAAATTGATTCATATATAACTTGTAGTAGTCACCTTTAAGATGCATAAGCTCTTTGTGACTGCCCATTTCTTTAATCTTACCGTCTGCTATAAGTATTATTTTATCAACAAACTTAACGGTAGACAACCGGTGAGCAATAATAAAACTGGTTCGTCCGGACAGAACATTCTCTATAGCCAACTGAATCCTCTTCTCTGTATTAACATCAATAGAAGATGTTGCCTCATCCAGGATAAAGATGGATGGATTGGCCAAAATAGCTCTGGCAATGGAAATCAGTTGTTTTTCACCGGAAGATAGCTTGGCACCACCTTCACCAACTTTTGTTTCGTAGCCATGGTCCATATGTTCAATAAAGTCATGGGCCTGGGCTAACTTGGCAGCTTCAATGATTTCCTCCTCACTGGCCTCCAGTCGTCCATACCGGATGTTATCCATAATGGTACCGCTAAATAGAAGTGGTGTTTGTAGAACGTATCCAAGATTTGACTGGATAAACTCTTTTTCCAAAAGGCTGTAATCAACTCCGTCTAAATACATCTTTCCATTGGTCGGTGCATAGAACTTACAAATCAGGTTGACGATGGTTGACTTGCCGGCTCCGGTTTCACCAACCAAGGCTATTTTCTCCCCTGACTTCACTTCCAGTGAAAAGTCATCGAGAACCGTTTCCCGTTCATCATAGGCAAAATCAACATTTTCAAAAGTGATTTGTCCACGGATGTCGAATTCTTCGTGGGGATTATCCACATGTAGGGACTTTTCCTGGGATAAATGTATGAGTACTCTTTCAGCAGCAGCCTTGGCAGCCTGAACTTCTGAAATAACTCTGGCCACCTGGGTAATGGGATCAAAGAACATGGATGCATAATTGATAAATACAATTAAAGTACCCAGGGTCACCCACTTATTATCCAAATATATACCACCGGCAACAATAACAGTTGCTATCCCTAAGGATCCAACATTCATGGCTACAGGAATATAAACACTGGATAGGAAGGCAGATTTAATGGACTTGGTCTGCATTTCATCGGTGACTTCCTTAAACTCACGGGCATTCTTCTCTTCTGTTACCAAGGTTTTGGATGTAATAGCACCGGTAATACCTTCGTTAATCAGACGAATAACATCTGAATTCAGGCGTCGAACTTCTTTTTGTGTATGGAAAATCTTATTCTGGAAAAAATAAGAGACACCAACCAATATAGGAATAATAATGGATATAAGGGCTGCCAGCTGCCAGTTAATGATAAACATAATAACCAGAATCATAAACATAAAGCTAACGGACCAGGTTAAGTCAACGACGACGCCCCAAGTCACAATATCAGCAATCTTACCGATATCGGAGGTTATCTTTGACAGAACCTTACCTACACCTTCCTGGTCAAAATAGGAAAAGTGAAAATCCTGCATCCGGTTAAAAGACTCCTTCCTGAGCATATAGGCAAGGTTGGATTCCAACTTACCTGCCTGTATGATAAAAAGAATAATCAGTGAACCAAACATCAAAATGAAGAGACCGTAAAGCCCAACATAGGGCATCAATCCTTCCGTAGTCCTAGGGGTAATAAATTTATCAATGGCAATCTTTGTTGCCAAAGGAAGGGCTGCATCAAGAACCGCAATCCCAATCAATATGGTAAATAAAATGACCATGTCTTTAAAGTAGGGCTTAAAAAGGGATATAATCAAATCTTTGTGTTTTTTAAACATGATGCTCCTCCTCTCTATAATCCGATTCCTGAACATCACATACTTCTCTGTAAAAATCATTTTTTTCTTTTAGCTCATCATGGGTTCCACTGGCTGTAATAACACCGTCTTCAAGAACATATATAATGTCGGCATCCATAACGGAGGTGATTCGGTGTGAAATAAGAATCATGCCAAGAGAATCCTTTAGTTCCTTAAGGGCAGCCACTATTTTGATTTCTGTATCCGTATCAACGGCACTTAATGAGTCATCAAAAATCATGATTCTGGAATCCTCAATGATCTTTCTGGCAATGGAAACCCTTTGTTTCTGGCCACCTGAAAGGGAAACACCCTTTTCTCCTACCAAAGTTTCATAACCTTTATCGAAGCCTACAATAGACTCATGGATCGAAGATACCCTTGCAGCATCTTCCACTTCCTCACGACTTAAGTGCTCGTTGGATATCTTAATGTTGTCTTCTATGGTCTTGGCAAAAAGGAAGGTATTTTGCATAACCAAAGACACCTTCTTACGAAGATATTTCTTATCTATATCTGCAATGGAGATGTCATCAATAGTCACCTGACCGGAATTGGGATGCAACATACCGATGAGGATGTTGGCCAAAGTTGTCTTGCCTGAACCGGTAGGTCCAACGATTCCAATCATCTGCCCCGGTTGAACACTCATAGTTACACCTTTAAGGACCTCAATATCATCGTAGGCAAAATGTACATCTTTAAGTTCCAAATGTCCGTGAAATTCCGGCTGGTCACCGGAATGATCTTCCTGAATTTCATCAAGAACTTCCTGGATACGGCCGGCGGATATCTTACTCTTACCAAACTCTGTAAGAAGACGGCCCATCATTCTAACAGGCCATATAATCATATTTCCATAAGAAACGAAGGCAATAAAAGTACCCACAGTTATCTGACCATCTACAACAAAATAGATACCGGCGATAACCGTAATCATAACCTGACTGAAACACATAAAGTCTGACACACCCCAGAAAAAGGCCATATTGTAAATCAACTTATAAAGAGCTGCGCGAAAGCCATCATTCTTTTCATCAAAGCGGTTGATTTCATAGGACTTCCTGTTAAATGCCCTTACGACTTTTATACCGGAGAGATTCTCCTGGGCAATCGTTGTAAACTCAGATTCAGCCTCTTCCACAACCAGGAAACCTTTTTTTACGATATTGAAGAAAAAGTATGAGTAGGCAATAATCACCGGCACAAGGCACAAGGCGTATATGGTTAGTTTAGGGCTTAGTGACAACATAAAGGCTGACACAACAATTAAAAGAAAAATTGCCCGAACCACTTCCACCAGCTGGCTGGCAAGAAAGCGCCGAATGGTCTCAATATCCGTCGTCGCCCGTTGAATCAGGTCACCGGTTTCCGTATTCACATGATACTTATAATCCAGCTCCTGAATATGGGCAAACATGGTATCCTTCAATTTCTTGGCGACAATCTCGCCACCTGTAGCTGCATATTTAGTTTTAAAATGCATAACGATTCCGTTAAGAATAGAAAAACCAAGGATGATTCCTGCTGCCAATAATAAATTGCCTGCAACTGACCTACCCGTAAACAAGGTTTCTGCAATCCTTCTTAGCAGGGGATCATCAATAGTCACTTTTTCAATGTTAAAGTCCACAATCAGCTTAATCACAATTGGATTAAGCAACTGAAGAACCGCTGCAATAAAGATACTTACTGCAGCCAGTATAAAATACCTTTTAGATCCTTTATAAATACTCTTATCTAGTCCAAACATATGTTGTCCTCCTAACCTAATTATTATATCAAACTTTAGATTAAAATTGGGTTAGAAGCGACAATCTACCTAAGAAATTATTTCAACTCACTCAGGTCCATATCCTTAATCATCAGCTCTGAACCAGGTTTTGAACTTAATTGATAGACACCCATTGGTATGAGAAGTAAAGTATAAATCATACATAAAAACATACCGATGGCTACAATTAAGCCAAGATTTGACATACCAGGATGATTGATGCTGGCAAGACTACCAAATCCTGCCATGGTTGTCAGTGCAGTTAAGACGATAGGTGTTCCAGTTTCTTGAGTTCTTTGAGCCAGTGTCAGGGAGTCCTTTTCATTCAAGCGATGGATGAGGTGTATACTGCTGTCAATGCCGATACCAATAATAAGCGGAAAACCTGCAATCGAGAAAATATTAAAGGATATATCCAGAATTGGAGCTAATGCAAAGATAGTATATAAGGTCAAGACCAAGGGTGACAAGGCCAATAAGGCTAGACTTATCCTCTTAAATGCAAACCAGGAGATTATAAGCACTACAAAAAGGCATAGACTGCTAATGAGAATGATATCATCCTTTACCAATCGGGTGACCTCATTCATAATCGCCGGTAATCCTACCGGATAATGGCCTGTTAGTTTTTGAATCCTGTCACTTAAGATTCTATAATTATCCTGATCATAGATATTAACTGCAGGAATGATTTCCCCCCGGTATCTTCCTTGGCTGCCAACATAATTCTTTCTTATAGATTCCGGAAGACTGTCCTCTGTCATGAATTCAAGGTTAAAGTCCTGAAACAGATTATATCCCATTGCCCTAAAGGCAACATCCACTTGATTAATTATCTCCAGCTTATAGGCCTGATCCTTAGGTAAATAAGATAAAATCGACTCAACCGATTGAACCATCTCATCTTCACCAAGTCCATCTACTGCAAAGTTTAAGTCCTCCAAGCTGTCTACATAAAAGGTTAAGCTGTTGGTATCATAATCAAAGTGGTCTTTCAGGACTTTGGTCCATTTCTCACTTGGAATATCTGAAGGATAAACCGCACTTAGGTCAGTTTCAATCTCTGTTTTTATAACAGAAGGTATGCTTATAAGGACCAATCCTGTGAGAAACAGATACACTGTCAAAGGTCTCCTGGTATTAATCTCTGCTATCTTACCAATAAATCCCAGTTTAAGACCTGGTCTCGGTTTGGCCACCTTCTTATCAAAAATAAAGATAATATAAGGGACTAAAACCAGCATAACAATACATAGGAGGCCAATACCGATTGCTGAAACAATACCCATTTGCTCAAAGGCCTTAAATCTGGCAAAGGCAAAAGCTGTAAAGGCAAAACCAGTGGTTGCCGCACCCATTACAATTGATTTTCCTGTTGTTTTCCTGGCAATAGTAACAGATACCAAGGTACCTTTACCTGATCTTTTTTCTTCCTGATACCTGGCAATCAGATGGATACCGTAATCTATACCAAGACCTATTAATAGAAGGGCAAAACTTACAGAAAACATGTTGAGGGATCCATAGATCATATAGGCCACTGCCGACGTTAAAACGGCACCTAACAAGAGTGGATACATAGCCAGTAAAGGTAGTTTCAGCCCCTTCAAAAAAACAGCAACCATTAAAAGAATGAAGAGAATTGTAATCACAAAGGTGGAAAAGAGACCGTCAAAAGCAACACTATCACCCTCAATATCCTGGATAAATGCACCTCCGGTCAAACCTGCATCTAATGTCTTATAAGTAGGAAGGATATCATTTATGATTTCTACTACTCCATCATAAAATTCCATTCTTGAATTCACAAAATCATTACTGTCAATCCTGGTCTTAATGAGCATCATATAATGGGTGCCTGAATCATTGGTCATATACTGATCTGATTCTCCCTGATTCACAGATTCTAGAATCTTCATAATTTCATCCAGATTGCCTCCCGCCAGTTCCCTTTCCACATTCTCATAAACTGACCTGTCTACATATGCCCACCCATAGGGTTTTATGCTATCTATATCTGTCCTGTAAATGATTCCATCGATATAATTTTGTTTGACTAATGCTTTCGCCAACTGATCAAGAAAATCTTTTGCCTCACGGTGGTAGGCCTCTGAAACTTCTTGATTTCTGGCTTCTACAACAACCAGGACCTGATCGTCGCCCTGAAAATATTTTGAAAACTCCTGTGTAGCCATAAGACTTTGACTGTTTTTGGGAAGCATTTCTTCCATATTGGATTGAATCTCCAGTTTTCCGGCTAAGAAAAGTCCACCTGCAAATAAAAGCAGACTAAGGCTGATAATGATTTTTCCATATTTCATGACATACCTCTTTTACCATAGATTGTCTATGGCTTTAAAAGCTTTGTCAGTATAAACTTCATCCTATCTCCCACTTGATCTATAGTATATGGCAAGTCACCAAGGATGGTTCTGTCGATGACTTCATGAACCGATATGACCAGATAATATGCCATAAACTCAGGATCATCAATGTCCAGCTGCCCTGACTTCTTTCCCTGAGCCAACCATTTATGAACAGCCTTATACCAATGGCTGACATATCTATCTTCCATATTCTTAAGTCCCAGAAATTCATAAAATCGTACATTATGCATCATTTTCAATTGATTCATATGCCGTTTGATAAAGCGAATCAAAAAATCGACCATCTTGTCTAAATCCTTTTCCTCGTAACCATATCTGCCAATCTCACGAATCCACTTATCGGCATAACCTAACTGATGATCGATAAAATGCCAGACCAAAGCATCTTTTGAATCAAAATGAAAATAAAAGGTGCCTTTGGCGATACCTGCTTTTTTAACGATATCATTTACCGTTACTTTACTGACCTTGTTCTCCATAAAGAGACTTTCAGCTGCCTGAATAATAGCATGATGAGTTTCTACTGATTTTTTTGTTTTCATGATACCTCCAATCGTGCACATCGGAAAAAACTGACCCTTTGGTCATAAATCAATTATACCATCGGTCAGTTTTCTATCCTATGTTCAATATCTTCAATTTGGTCGGTTTTACATATCCATACTTATATCATGGGCCTGAACTCTGATTCATAAGTTTCCAGAATCTCTTTAACAATAAGAAGACCTTTTTCCAGCTGGTCCATGGATTTGGGAGAGCTGATCGACAAACGGATTCCTTTTTCATTGACATCAACACCTGCCGCAAAACGGTTGATACCAAAGATTTGAACGCCTTTTTCAAGGGCCATATTTTCAATTTCCTGCTCTGAAAAATGACTGGGAATCCTGACACACCGATACATAGACGTATTACACTCCCGATGCTCTTCACTGCCAAATATAGCGTCAAAGAGTTCATTTCTCTTGGTAAGTTCTTCCATTTTCAACTTTACAAATTCATCATACTGGCCTGTCGATTGTAATAGAGACAATATTTCACCGGTGTAGGGAGAAGCCATCCAGGTCAGATTATTAATTCCCTGTTTTAATTTGTGAATGTATACCATGGGAGCAATCACATAGGATATCCTAAAGGTTGGGCTGATAGCCTTTGACGTACCATGAATATAGAAACTTGACTCCGGTACCATAGAGCTGATACATTGCAAGCTGGCGTCCTTGGTAAATCCGTAAGTACCGTCTTCAATCAATAAAAGTTTTTCCTTGCGAATGACCTCAGCAATGGCCTTCCGTATGTCCGGCTTCATGACCCTGGCACTTGGGTTATGGCAATCTGGCATGAGATAAATCCCCTTAACCTTCTCTCTTTTACAGGTTTGTTTCAACTCTTGAATATCCATAATAAAATCATTACCCTTAACAGGCACCAAAATAATACCCAGATACTTGGCCAGAGCCTTAAGACCGGTATAGGTAAAATCATCTACTATGATCCGGTCTCCTTTCTCAAAAAGGGTGGTCAGGATAACAGCCAAGGCATTTTGGGTACCGGAAGAGATAATGATTTGGTCTGGTTTTGCATGTGAGCCATGACGTTTAAGCCAATTGGCTGCAATATACCGGTGTTTGATGTGACCTTCCGGTGGGCAATATTTCAAGGCAATATTATAGTCAATGGATGAGGCCATTTCCTTAATATAAAGTTTCAATTTATCATTCAGCTCATAGAGGGGCAGGGTCATGCCAAGGCTGATAATGTGACTTTCTTCATAATCGGTCAGCAAATCCACCGGCAACCCTGCACTACCGCTAACGTAGGTTCCTTTTCCGATTATTCCTTTAAGGAGGCCCTTCTCTTCACACAGTTTATAGGCTCTGGTTACGGTACCATGATTGACATTCAGGTAATCAGCTATAACCCTTTGTGGCGGCAGTTTCATACCATGTAGGAGTTTTCCTGATTGAATATCCTCTTCAATACAAGAGGCAATCTGCTTATAGACTGAGCCATCCTTATCCGACAATTGTGGAACCCAATGAATTTCATTTCCATAATGATTAATCATAACTTACTCCTTTTGTCACCCATACAATTAGATGATTGTACCACTAAATTCTTAAGTCTATAATAGCATAAAAAGAGACAAGTGTTAATCATGTTATGCTATATTAATTTTTCTATTACTAGAAAAGGATGATTTATAAGGAGGCTCACCATGTTATCAATTATGCTTTACGGTATTTCTATTCTCTTTTCACCTGGCCCGGTTACTCTGATTGCTGTGAATAAAGGTATGCACAAAGAGTTACAATCAAGTTGGGGATTTTTTGTCAGTATCGGCCTGGCAACCTATCTCCTCTTACTCATTTATGGCTACACAGGTAATCAATTCAAACTTCCTGCTTCGCAGTCAGTCGTATAACTCGTCGAATGACCATGCAAGCATGGTCACTCTCCTCATTTTGTACGTAAAAAAGAATACCTGCCATTCATCGGTATTCTTGGTTGCAGCTTTATGCTGTATCTAAGTTTTCAAATGTTTAGAAAATCATCTTCCCATGATTTTTCTGACAAGGATTCAAAGGGTTATAAAACCATGGGCTTTAAGGAAGGCCTGGCCCTTCAGTTTTTTAATCCTAAAGCCAGCCTGGCTGCTCTTCCTATAGCCCTTCTCCAATATCCGGCTGCACATATATCCGGAGTCCAGATTGGTCTTGTATCACTGATTTTCCTATGCCTTGGAATCCTGTCGCCTTTGCTTTATTGCATTTTAGGCCAGTTTGCCGCTTCCTTTATTACAAACTCCAAATGGATTGGCCGCTTCAACAAAGGAATGGCTTTAATCCTAGCCCTTGTGGCTGTCACAATTTTTATCGATCTTATTTGAAACACTCTGGTCCATTTCCGGATCTTAGTTTTTCCTATCCTTAATTAGCAAAGGAATAATCAAGACTGTCATAAGAAAGGCATAACCGACACCGATAATAAGTACGGATCCAAGGGTGGCTATTCCCCGGTAACTGGAGAAGATAAGGGATCCAAAACCAATCATAGTCGTTAAAGACGTTAGAAGAATGGCCCTGCCAACGGATGAAAATACGTCTTCAATACTTCTGTCTTCTTCCAAATAATGGTGGAGGATATGAACACCATCATCGACACCAATACCGATAATGAGTAAAAGGCCAAGGAAGTTCAGAATATTGAAATCCAGTTTTATGAGGGTCATGGTTCCCACTGTCATAATCAAAGCAGCAATCAAGGGTATAAAACCGATGACAGCATATTTCAGTGACCTGAAATGCAATAATAAGATGATAAAGAGAACGATCATAATAACTCCACCGGTAAGGAGGGCTTCGGAAGCAGCCGTTTCATACATAATCTTCATGAAAAGGGGTGTTCCGGTGACATCAGGCGCCTCTTGAGTCAGTTTATTGACAAAATCAATACCCTTGTCACTTTTCAGATTGTCCCAAATACCGAAAGATGGATAAAAGCTGACAAGGAATCTGTCGCCATCTTTACTGACAAACTGAGCTTTATAGGAGTCCGGTAGCTGGTCTACACTTAAATAGGGACTCTCTGCCATCCTTTGGCCAATCGTCAACATGGAATCATAAAAAATCTCATTAACTTGATCCATATTCTGACCATAAGTATCTTCCATATTTTCACTGGCTACATAAGCATGTCCAGGATTATAGTTATCCAAATAATCTTGAATTAGGCCGGTAACCATCATGGAATCCTGGGTTCTTTTGGGAACTTGCTCTTCCATCAAACCTTTAATCACATCTGATTTCTCATCAAAAGTATTTTTATCTCTATCCTTGGGAAGTACATCAGCAATCGATGAAATATCATGGATACCTTCGTAATCGCCAAGAACGTCTTCCAATCTGTATACCTCTTCAAGAGAATCAACGGAAACATTTAGTGCATCGGTAGACATATCATATTCTTCTACCATATAGTCCATCCAGGCAATGGATTCCAGTCCTTCAGGTTCCAGGTTCATCAAATCCAGGTCAAACTGAATACCTCGTCCAATGAAGCCCATTGTACCAATGACAATCAGTAGAAGGACTGCTACAATAGCCTTACGTTTATGGACAAACTTGGCAATAGATCCGATAAGGGGATACTGACCCTTGATCCTTCGGATACTGCCTTCTTTTTCTTTTTTTAGAATGATAAGGGCCGGAAGGACCCAAAAGACTGCTATCAGGGTTGTGGCAATTCCACTAGCCATGACCGAGCCAAGCTCACCCAACATATCCAGTTGACTCATGTTAAGGGCCAAAAAGGCACAGGCTGTAGTCATCGCACCAACGATTATACTTGGACCGGTTGTTATCATGCTTTTTGACAAAGCTTCATGTTTATCAAGGCCAAGTGACCGCTGTTCGGTGTAAGCACTATATAGGTGGATGGAAAAATCGATACCCAGACCAATAATCATGGCTGCTGAAAATGCTGTCAGCATATTGAGGCGGCCAATCATCAAACGAATAAGACCTACGTCCCAAATTATCCCAAAAATAAGGGGGATAAAAGTGAAAATCGGAGCTGTGACACCTCTAAAAGCAATGTAAAGCAAGAGAAAAATAAGTACTACAGCTAAAAGAGTGGTGACCTGTGAATCCGACTCAATACTGGCGGTCTCATCTCTGCCTACAATATGAATACCGGTTATACCGATTTTTGCATCCGGATATTGGTCTCGCAGAGAAAAGATGACTTCTTCCATAGCTGCCACACCTGGTTCAAGTTTTTGAAGGTCCATCATATCAAAGGATGGCTGAACCATTACTGTGGTCATTTTCCCATCAGGAGAAGTTATGAGGGTATCTCCGGCAAACATCAGTTTCAAAGCCCGGTCATATCCTGCCTTAAGGGCCTGGCTGTCAACCTGACCTTCCAAGGCTTTTAAGGTTATGTCTGATATATCATCAAGTGCCTTCTTTGTACTCTCCATATATTTCCTATCTTCCGAACTTAAGTCTGCCTTTTCCAGTTCTTCATCCAGTAGATCCATATACAGTGACATACCCATATAGAAGGAATCCAGATTGGGATCTGCAAAAAGATATCCCATCATTTGGGCCTCTTCAAGAGACATATAATTCAGACCATAATCAATAGCGAAATCCTGGTCAAGGCCAGCAGTAACTGATGATACATAATCTGTCAGCCCCGTCATTTCCTCTTGGACCGCTCCTACGATTTCCTTCATATTGGCAGGGTCTTCTGATTCAACAATAACGATAACGTTATCGATGGTCGGAAAATCCTCAAGAATCTGCTCGTATTCCTGAACGGCAGGATTGCCTTTAGGTGCCAGAGCAACCCAGGAAAGTTCAAGATCAAGTCCTGTTGCTGACCATACTGCCAATAGGGACAATATTAATGCTAAACCAATGATCCATTTTGGATATTTTGAAACCAGATTTATATTTTTTTCAATTATTTTTTTCATATCTACCTCTACTAGGATAGGTAGCCTTTACAGATGAAATCAATTTTTTTCTTAATATTACCGACCAAATCCTCTTTTGTTGCCTTCTCATAATAGACATACATGGTAAATTCGTAGAACACTGCACTGTAAATCGATTCGGACAATAACTTGGCATCTGTATCTGCCTGAATCAGACCGCCTTTAATCAAGCGTTCAATGTATTCCTCAGTCATTGCCATATACTTAAAATCAATAGAAGCCAGCTTCTCAATTTTGTCAAAGTTCTTTTTACTGATGCTAAAGAAAACCTGAATCATCTCTTTCATCATAAACTTTGGAATCTTCAAAACCGGGGCATAAAGTTTCTGAACGTAATCAACAATAAGCTCATTGGCGTAATTACCTACAATCCCAGGTTCTGTCAATTGGTCTTCATTCATTTGAAATTCACTTGCAAAAGCTTCCGTATACAGGTCTGCCTTGGTAGCGAAATAATTAAATAGGGTACCTTCGGCAATCCCAACTTGCTTGGCAATCTCCTTAGTGGAGGTTTTCTCATAGCCTTTTTCAAAAAAACTGTTTGATGCCACCGCAAGTATATCCTTACGTATCTGCTCTTTCTTTTCTTTACTAATTCTTGCCATATTTTATATTATTCTAGCAAGGGTCAGGCCCCTGCCCTCCTTTCATATTGGTGATCAATCAATATGAGCGCATTCATATGAGTACACTCATATTATAATCCTATAGTTAATTAAATGTCAATACTTAATTTGAGTTGACTCATATAAAAAATTTGCGGTCGGAAATTTGGCCAAAATCATAGCAAAATACCTTTCTACTCCTTAATTACTACCTGTCTACTTCTTATCAAGACCTTGCTTTAGTGATACAATGACATCAAGTCACAATTTATAACCTTGTAGATTAATATACAAGCTACTCAATATCAAGGAGGATCCTATGAAAGTCAAAAAAGCAATTGCTGTTATAATCGCCTTACTCATTCTTGCCCTGGGCGTTGTTATTGATAAAGGTTTTGGAGGTCTTGCAACTTATTGGAATGCCCCCAGCCTACTTTTTATTATGATACCCCTCATTTCGATTTTAGTTCTATCTGACAATCTCAATGAACTGGTCATAGGCATCGGGGTCATCAATGGCAAAAAAGAATATACTATGAAAGAACTTCATTCCTCTAAAAATGCCTATAATATGATCATCAAAGTCGTTTTATCCTTATCAATTTTGGGGACCCTTATAGGCATAATAAATATGTCAGGGTATGGACAAGCTGATTGGTCAGGTCTGGAACTTCTTCACCTTTACCATGCAGGACTAAGCGTAGCCCTCCTCACCATCGTTTATGGCATCATCCTTAACATCTTTTTCTATGCAATCAAGAGCCGGATCAACAAGGAAATCATTTACAGAGAGAGGTAGCTATGAAAAAACACGCCAAAAAATTACAGATTGGTGGTTTGGTGCTTGTCTTTCTCCTACTGATCAGCTGGACTGCGGACTTTAAGTTTTTAAGCTTATACGATATACGATTGATGGTCATTATTTCCTTATCAACTTTTATTTTACTTATTATCGGCAGCGAAAATCCCTATGAACGGTTAATGATCCGTTTTCGGTTTAATCTATTTTTAACAGGCCTGGCAACAACCATGATAACCCTTCTTGGCCAAGCCAATAAAAGCCTTGAAGGAAACACCAATCTCCTAAATAGCATTAAGCCTTTGTTTTCAGTCTCATCATCTATATCCTTGGCATCAATATCATTAACCGGCTAGAGGAGAAACATCAAAAAGACCAAGTACCAGGGTTCAAGTTAACCCGAAGGGAAGAAGAAATCTTTGATTTAATTCTTCAAAATAAAACCAATGCCCAGATTAGTCAGAATCTTTACATCGCTGAATCTACTGTAAAGAAACATGTCCAAAACATTCTCAAAAAGCTTAATCTTTCAAATAAAGAAGACATCATCGATAAATATCTTCGATGATGTCTTAAATCTCTTTTTCTATGACTTTGCCTTAATTTAAGGATTATTGAATTCCAAAATACTGGCGGATATGCTCTGCAATCCTTGGTGAAGCCTGTCCGTCTCCATATGGATTTTTAGCTCCAGCCATCTCGTCATAGGCTTCTTTATTATTTAAGAGTTCATGGGCAGCATTAAAGATCACATCTTGGTCTGTTCCCACAAGCTTGAGGGTTCCGGCTTCTACCCCTTCAGGTCTCTCGGTTACATTTCTAAGAACCAGTACAGGTTTACCCATGGATGGCACTTCTTCCTGGAGTCCACCGGAATCAGTCATAACCAGATAAGAACGGTTCATCAGATTGTGCATATCTAGGAGGCCTAAAGGATCAACCAGATGAATACGGTCATGACTGCCAAGAATCCGTTTAGCCACTTCCTGAACTGCTGGATTTAAGTGAACAGCATAAACAACTTCAACGTCCTCATTCTCCATAACCAACTGAAGTACAGCCTGACAAATATCTTCCAAAGGCTGACCAAGATTTTCTCTACGGTGTGCTGTCATAGCAATAACCTTCTTGGCACCAAAGTCAATCTTGTTAAGTTCATCAAGACTAAAGCTATAATCGTCAGAGATGGTTGAACTAAGTACGTCAATAGCTGTATTACCAGTGACAAATATATGATTGTCTTCAACTCCTTCAGCTAGAAGATGCTGTCTGGCAGTTTCAGTCGGAGCAAAATGCATATCCGTCAGAACACCGGTAAGTTTTCGGTTCATTTCCTCAGGAAAGGGCTCGTATTTATTAAAGGTTCTAAGTCCTGCTTCAACATGACCTACAGCTACCTTATGATAAAAAGCAGCCAGTGACCCAACAAAAGTAGTCGTCGTATCACCGTGAACCAATACCACATCCGGCTTCACTTCCTCCATAACTTCTTCCAAACCTTTTAGGGCACGTCTGGTAATATCCCCAAGGCTTTGTTTTGCTTTCATAATGTTTAAGTCATAATTCGGTGTAATATCAAAAACTTCCAGTACCTGGTCCAGCATTTCCCTATGCTGTGCAGTTACGCAGACAATACACTCCAGTCCCTCTGCCGCTTCAACGGCTTTAACAACTGGTGCCATCTTAATGGCCTCAGGTCTTGTTCCAAAAATTGTCATTACCTTTTTCATAATTCCTCCACTGGCCAGGGTCTTTTGTCAAATGGCCGTATCCCGTAATTTTTATTGTAATGTTCCAAGCTTTCCTTGATGGTGTGCTCATCATAAGAAGTAAAATCTCTGCCAAACAGTTCATAGGGGCTGTCCTGGCTAAGGGGGCAAACCGCCAGGCAAATACCACAGTCTGTTCCAAGACTTCTCCACCTATCGTAGCATTTTTCCTGATTACAGTACCAGTCATCCGTATTATCACTGGAACTTATAGCCTTACCTGGACAGGTTCTGACACATTTCTTACAGGCTTTACACAAATCTTCCATCCCAAAATCTATTGGGGCATCAAGGACCAAAGGCAGACTGGTTGTAACGACACCAAGCCGTATCCTGCTCCCATATTCCAAGGTAGTCATCATGCCGTTTCTTCCGGCTTGGCCCAGTCCTGCTGACTCAGCCAAGGGAAGGCACTGAACCAGATAATTTCCGTCCATGTGATTTCTGGCTTCATAGCCTAACTCTCTAATAAAATAAGACAGCTGCATGCCTACAGTGGCTCCATCTACATAAGCTTTTGATGTCTCCATACTAATTGCAACCTTAGGTGCCCGGTTCATGATTTCCCTATCCATCTCTACAGCAAAAACCAGGGCATATTCATGGGTTAGATTTACCTCTTCCCCATAATTTTCCATGTGCCTCCCCCGGTGGGAGTATACATGGATAGGGTCTACCTTAGTCATTCCAACCTTAACAGCTCCATAATGAAGAGTCAAGTTTCGTAAGAGATTTGTAATTTCTTGGGTATCCACCTGGGTTTTTACCGGGTTTACCCGGCCTTCTGAATAAGTTCTTATATGTGACAGGAACTTAAAGTTGGCATCGGCAAGTTTTGAATGAACCGGATCATACATGGCAGATCCTAAGCCACCCAAGTCAGGTTTTGACCGAATGGCATCATCACCTTCTTTTCGATTAGGATGCTTGGTATAGTAATATGCATATTCTTTTGAACCTTTGACCAGGCCGGCCCGGGAAAACATAGTGTCCCGTTCATCAATCTTCTTGGCTTTCATCATAGACCTTTTCTTAATCATATCTGTGATTAATTATCTCAGTATCAAACTTCCTTTTAAGACCCTAACCCTATAAGAAAAGTCCAAGGGATTTCCCTGGACTTTCAATTATTCATTTATTTACCCAATAATGAGTCTTATATTTCATTCTCTATGTCTTAAGACGTCTTATCCTTATGTCGGCTAAGTGCAATATCCCCTAACCAAACCGCAAGTATAAATCCAATAATGAGAAGGGCAAGGGCAAAATCCTGCATAACAACCAAAATGGCCGCAATCCCGAAAGATCCACTTATGACATATAAGGTAATAACTGCCTTTTTGTGACTAAGTCCCCGATCAACCAAACGGTGATGAAGATGACCTCTATCACCAATATGGATTGGCTTACGGTTAATGGTCCGTCTGATAATTGCAAATGCAGTGTCAAAAATTGGCAAAGCCAGAATAATGACTGCTACAATCAAGGTTAAGGCTGTATAAGTCTTTAACATGGTCTGAATCGAAATGACTGCCAGTGAAAACCCTAAGAAAGTCGATCCAGTGTCTCCCATGAATATCTTAGCCGGATTAAAGTTATGAGGCAGGAAGCCTAAACATGCTCCGGAAAGTGATGCTGTCAGAACAATGGCAATACCTGCAACAATTGGATCACCAAAAAGAACAGCAATAACCAAAAGGGTCAAAGATGCTATAGATGCAATTCCCGCTGCCAGTCCATCCAGACCATCCAGAAAATTAACTGCATTGGTAATACCCACAATCCAAAAGAGGGTAATCAAAGGACTGAACATACCAAATTCGATTTTGCCTGCTTCAATAAAAGGTATGGAAACCGAATCAATAATCGTTCCTGTATAGATGACGATAAGGGCTGATAATACCTGAAAGACAATACGCACTCTCGGTGATATATCATAAACGTCATCCAGTAAACCAACAATGGTAATGACAGTCGCACCGATAACCAAACCGGCAAACTGCTCAATCTGCCCATAACCCAGAATAGGTACAAACAGAAGAACAGTGACAACAAAACCAAAATAAATGGCCATACCACCACCAACTGGCATTGGTTCCTTATGCATGGTACGCTCGTTAGGATAGGCAACAGCTCCGATTCTAAAGGCCAGCTTCTTAGCAACAGGTGTTGCCAGATTAGCCAGTAAAAAGGCTGCTGCAAATGCTCCTATATATATGAAATATTCACTATATTCCATTAAAAATTCCATAGATTACTCCTACTTGGTTCCGTAGAGTCTATCTCCCATATCTCCAAGACCCGGAACAATATAACCGTGGTCATTCAAGTGACTGTCAAGGGCTGCGATATAAATATCCACATCCGGATGAGCCTCTTGAAGACGTTTTACACCTTCTGGTGCTGCTACTAAACACATGAAATAGATTTTCTTAACCCCTTTATCCTTAATGAACTGGATAGCTGCTGCTGCAGATCCACCAGTTGCAAGCATTGGGTCAAGAACAAAAATTTCTCTTTCTGATGCATCGTAAGGAAGCTTACAGTAATACTCAACAGGCTCTAAGGTTTCAGGATCTCTGTATAATCCAACATGACCAACTTTTGCAGTTGGAACCAGATTTAACATACCATCAACCATACCCAATCCAGCGCGGAGAATTGGAACGATTCCAAGGGTTCTACCTTTAATCTGCTTAACTGTAGTTTCTGCTACAGGAGTTTTTATATTAACGTCTTTCAGTGGAAGATTTCTGGTTGCCTCGAAACACATGAGCATTGAAATCTCTGATGCCAGCTCACGGAATTCCTTTGAACCCGTACTCTCACGACGTAAAATACCTACCTTATGCTGAATTAATGGGTGATCCATAACGATTACTTTTGACATATCTGCCTCCTTATGTATTGATTGTATTATATTATGTGCGTAATTTTTTTGTTGTCTGTATGATACTTATGGTTCTCCTATACTTCTTGTTAAACTCCTATATTAGTGCTTTCTTAATCTTCAATCTTGCTGATTCTTCTAGCATGACGCTCATCACCGGAAAACTCGGTTGTAAGAAAGGCCATAACAATGTCTTTGGCAACTTCAGGTCCTGTATTTCTACCACCCATAGCCAAAATATTTGCATCATTATGTTCCCGTGTAGCAACTGCTGAAAAATGATCACTACAAAGGGCACAACGGATACCTTTGAATTTGTTGGCTGCAATGGAAATTCCTATACCTGTACCACAGATAAGAATCCCTTTATCTATTGTACCATCAAGTACAGCTTTTGCAACCGGTTTAGCTACATCCGGATAGTCAATAGCATCCTTGTCGTAACATCCAAAATCTTTATACTCGAAGCCCTTAGCTTCCAGTAATTCCATAATTTCCTGTTTCAAGTCAAACCCACCGTGATCACTACCAATACCTATCATTATAGTTTTCCTCCTACTAAATGAATAATCTCTTCCAGCTCATTGGCACAAGTCCGGTAAACATTCATATCTCCACCGTAGGGATCCTTGACATCACCATTTTTGCCCACGAACTCTTTTATGCTATATACATCACCTTTAAAACCATGTTGAACAATTAATTCCTTATGACCCTCTGTCATGGTCAGGATTAATGTCTGGTTACCATATTCATCTTTATCAAAGGGCTTTGACCGATGAAGGGCAATGTCGATACCTTTTTCACGCATGGCTTCAATAGCATTGGGATTGGCTGGCGCTTGGCCAAAAACCATCAATCCTCTAGAAACAATACGGTAATCCCTGTTCTTTAGCTCTTTTTTCATTAAGCCTTCTGCCATTGGACTGCGGCAGGTGTTACCTGTACATATTAATACGATTTGAGTGTATTTTTCCATCTATACTCCTGTTTCCAGTCCATATACCCCCTCTTAAGTACATGTCCTTGTATATTTAAAGCCTGATAATATGATTACCGGCAGCTTTATTCAATCGATTCATGATTGCCACTGAAACTTCATCTCCGGAAAACTCAAAGGAAAAAATTTCATCAACTTCCAGAGCATCCATTTTTCTGAGAATCTTAAACAGGTTAGCTCCGATTTCCTGTTGATTATGGACAGACCCAATACTTTCAACGATCTTAAGACGAAACTTTTCCTTGTTATGTTCCGGTGTAATGACCCCAACGGTCTTACCTTCAGCCATAAGCCTATGGCTTTCTTCATTAATGTATGTGATGATCGCCTCTTCGTCTTGACCGGTTACAATACGAAGATGTCCCTTGGGAGCATAGTGTTTGTATTTCATTCCGGGAGACTTTGGCACATGTTTATCGTCTTTTAGATGGGCATCATAAGTGACCTCGCCGACCACTTCCTCAATCATGGAAAGTGTAATAGAGCCAGGTCTAAGAATACAGGGGATATCTCCTGTTACATCTAAAACTGTTGATTCCAGTCCAAGTTCACTTTTACCACCGTCAACGATCATATCCACACGACCGGATAAGTCGCTGATAACATGATGACCCCTGGTGGGACTCGGTTTACCTGAAATATTGGCACTGGGTGCAGCAACAGGAACACCGGATTCTGCAATAAGGCGTCTTGCCAAGTCATGTTTGGGCATACGGATAGCCACCGTATCCAAGCCTCCGGTTATCCGGTTTGGAACCTTGTCGGTTTTCTTGAAAACCATGGTTAAAGGACCTGGCCAAAAGGCATCCATAAGAGCCTTAGCCTTGTCACTGACATATAAGGCATAGTCCTTAAGCCAATCCCTGTCAGCAATATGCATAATCAATGGATTGTCACTAGGCCTTCCCTTGGCTTCATAAATTTTCATAATGGCATCTTCATCCAAAGCGTTGGCTCCAATACCATATACTGTTTCAGTAGGAAAAGCAACGAGACCTCCACTCCTAAGAACAGCTCCGGCAGCTATCAGGTCTTCCTTATTCAGTTGGCCTTCACTGTTAAGTGTTAGAATTCTTGTCTCCATTATATCCACGCTTTCCTAATGTTCCAGAAAAATACCATTTATCATTATAACACAATTTAATCATTTGAGAAGACTATTTCAAGGCGAATCATGTCCTGTTTTAAAATTCCATTTTCATAGATTTCATCTTTATAAGTATTCGTAAAATAATCAGGTTCTATACCAACTATTCGCATGCCGCATTTTTGAAATAGGGCTAAATGTCCCAGGGCTGAATTGGACGTTGAGAATTCCAATTTATGCATTTTGGCTTTTTTGGCCATATCAATGGCTTTTTCAATAAGAATCCGACCATTTCCCTTGCCTTTGTAATCATCTACAAGTGCTATGTTCATGATTTCCATAACACGGGGTTTCGTTTCAAGAAGAATCATTTCCCCAACTGTGTGTCCATTATCCTCAAGTATATAGCAGGTTGCCCTGTCAATATACTCTTCGATCATGTCCTTGGAAGGATCTGCTGATAATAAAAGGTCGAATGGAATTTTTTCATCTACTGCCAATTCTCTAATTTTCATCTCTTTCCTCCTTGCTTTTTAATAGTCTATGGATTTTTTTATCACGGTACATTTTCTTATCTGCCCGTTCTATAATTTCTGAAAGGTTCAGCCCTTTCATAATCTCAGTCTGATACGACCCTATACTGATGGAATAGGTATATTCTCTAAGGTCCTCTAAAGACATTCTACGGAGTTCCTGCTTAATACTGGTTGGAAACTGATCTCCTTCCATCCGTTCTTCATACTTAAGAACGACCATAAATTCATCTCCACCCATACGGCAAAAGATTCCTTGGTCTTCAATTTGTGAGGCTATAGCTGTTACAACCCTTTGGATATAATGGTCGCCTTCCTTGTGGCCAAATACGTCATTAACAAACTTCAGTTCATTAATGTCAATAAAATATATAACAACATACTGGCCTTGATATTCACTATTATTGACAACGGATGCCAGTTCCTCAATACCTGATTCCCGGTTGAGAATACCGGTCATTCGGTCATAATGGGCCAGGACCCAATTCTCATGATTTAACCGCATGTTCTTTCTTAAATAATGAATCAAGACAGCAGTAGCAATGATAAAGAAAATCAGAATCAGTATTATGATATTGAAGACTGTCGGATTCTCTAAATATACATCAACAAAACTTCTAGGACGGTTAATGATAAGACTGCCTGCCGGTAATCGTCCTGTATCTAATTTAAACCTGGTCAGTTCATTCATATCAAACTTATATGAGTTGGGACTCTTGGTAAGAATTTCGATGGAAGCAGGGTCCTGTCCTTCTAGAACCTTAAGACCGATTTGTGCAGCCTTTTGCCCTTGAGATACTGCATCTGTCAAATATCCTCCCACCAGTCCATTATCCAGATAAAAATCCCAAACGCCGTAAAGGGGGACATTGGCGTACTCATAAATAAGCTCAATAGCATCTTGGTATGAATAGGTATTTCCTGCCCTATCCTTATTATAAGACAAGAGAAGTATGGCTGATTCCTCTCCTGTATTAGCTACTACCTCCAAAACTTCATTCATGGTTAAGGCACTTAAGTAGCTAAAGTCGATATCAGGAAACAGGCCTTCAACCGCCTGAACATTTTTATTGTTTCCAATTCCTGTCAGGGTCTGGTCATTAATAACTAATATATGATTAATTTCAGGTTGGAGACCTACAATGGCTTCAATAGTTCCCGACACATCATAGGCTTCTATAACACCTGTAAATCCTGGATGATTCTCAATGATTTCCTGATCGAGATAATTGACTCCACAAAATACAATGGGTGTGTCATTTTCTTTCTTTAAATATTGATTGGCAAATTGAAAGGCACCATCATCAGAAGTTAATATAAGATCAAAGTCCTTGTCACCATATCGCTCTTCAAAGAACTGACGAAAATGATAATCATACATAGGATCTGATATACGTTTTAAGTCCATGTATTCAGTGAATATTTCAAGATTCCCATCATAAGTATTGAAAACCTCCATCATACCCTGATTAATCTGATTGGTCCATTGAAAACGATCATCATAAGAGTGCAAGATGAAGATGTTTTTCTTCATGCCCAATTCAAAATTAACAATATCAACATCTTCAGGTAAAACAGATACCGGAATATCAAATTTCTGCATCACTTCATAATCAAAAATTGGTCTATTGATATTATCATCATCAATATACAAAGCTGCCAATCCCTGATCTAGATAATCAATTGCCATCCTGGCCATGACATCACCTTGGTCCCGACCACTTAAAAGTTTGCCACCCAAAACACCATTGCCGATTAAAAAATCCCACATGCCATAGACAGGTACACTTGACTTTTCCGCTACTAAAGCAGTTGATTCTTCATAGTTATAAAAATGTCCATAATTATCATTAAAATAAGTACCGAATAATATAGCATCACCCTTACCCAGTTCTGCTACTTCAACCAGGATTTCACTGAGGGTATTCCCTTGAAATTGCTTAAACTCAATATTTGGATAATCCTTAAAATCTTCCTTCCAAACGCGGTTAAGAGCTTGGCCTGTTATGGTGTTGTCAATGACATAATAGATGTGGTCAATAGATGGATCAATCTCAACCATTAAGTCAATTGTCTCTCCGACATCCATATATTCAACTATTCCACCAATAGGTCTGTCAAATTGACTATTGGCATATTCCACATCATTGACACCACTAAAAATCAGCGGCACATCTTGATCAATGAAGTCACAATAATTATTTATAAAATGAAAAGCCGCATCATCATTGATCATGATTAACTCAAAATCTTTCACTTTATATTTGGCTTCAACGACTCTGGACATATCCAGGAGAAAACTGTCATCATCCATGAGATTCATCTGCTTACTATCTAAATATACGATATCAAATTTCACATTATAAGAAGTACTATCAAAAACTGATAGTACCGTTTCAAATATATCATCACTCCACTTGTATCCCTGATGGTATGAATTAATATATAAGACGTCTATTACATCAAAATCTTCTGTGTCAGCATGGTCTGCTACAACACTCACCTGCCAAAAGCCTAATAAAAAACTTAGCATAAGCACATAAGAAAACACTCTTTTTATGTTCTTCATAAGTACCAACTTTCAGTTAAGCTAAACTGATGTATCCGTTAATAACATTATAACATAAAAGGAGTGTTTTTCATGAATTGTAAATAATTTTAAACATTTTCAAGGGCAAGACGAATTCGGTCAAGAGCTTCCTGTAAAATCTGACGGGGACAGGCAATATTAAAGCGCTGAAATCCTATACCACCTTGACCAAACATGGTCCCACCGTCCAGCCATACTTTTGCCCTCTTGGCCATAAATGCATCCATTTGCTCAGGACTCTTACCTTCAAGTCCTGTTACATGACTAAAGTCAACCCAGACCAAATAGGTTCCTTCCGGTTCTACCAGTTTTGCCTCAGGTATAAATTCATTAAGATAGTCTCTCATATAATCCAAATTGGATTTCAGGTAAAGCTTTAGCTGCTCAAGCCATTCCTCACCGTGTTCATAGGCAGCCTGGCAGGAAACCATACCCATTATGTTAGGTTGGGAATAGCCTCCCCTTGTAATGGCTTTTCGAAAGTCCCTCCTTCTTTTTGCATCAGGAATGAAGTTGTTGGACAATTGAAGGGCAGCCAGGTTAAAGGTTTTGGATGGGGCAGTACAGATAATGGAATTCCCCAGAAATTCTTCTTTCAGGTCTGCAAAAACATGATGTTTATGACCTGGGTAAATAAAATCTGCATGGATTTCATCAGCCACTACCAAAACCTTATGTTTAAGACAAATATCCCCCATCCGGATCAGTTCCTCCTTAGTCCACACCCGACCAACGGGATTATGCGGGGAACAAAGAATAAAGAGTTTAACCTTCTTGTTTATAATCTGGTTTTCAAAATCCTCAAAATCGATATGGTATTTACCATTCTGATATACCAGTTGATTCACAACAACCTGTCGTTCATTGATTTCAATGGACTCTCTAAAGGGATAATATACCGGTTCCTGGATTAATACCCCGTCATCAACCTCAGTAAAAGCCCTAATAGCTGTTGTAACAGCAAAGACTACTCCAGGGGTTTTAACCAGCCACTTCCTGTCAATGGACCAGCCAAAGCGACGGTCAAACCAAGCTTTTAGGACATCAAAATAGTCATCTCTAGTATCTGAGTAGCCAAAGATTCCATGCTTAGCCTTGGATACAAGAGCATCAATAACCTGATCCGGTGTTTGAAAGTCCATATCGGCCACCCATAAGGGTAAAACATCTTCTGGCATACCCCGTCTAGCCGCAAAGTCATATTTAAGTGAATCCGTATTTCTTCGATCAATTATTCGGTCAAAATCGTATTGCATGTTTATATCCTTTCTTTAAGCACGGCTTGCCTGGTCTAAGTCTTCTATCAAATCATCAGGGTCTTCCAATCCTACAGATATTCTAATTAAGCAATCATTAATCCCCTTTGCTTCCCTTTCCTCTTCAGGTACATCAGCATGGGTCTGAGTCTTTGGATAGGTCATAAGGGTTTCAACCCCACCTAGACTTTCGGCAAACTGAATAATCTTCACATGATTCAGCAAGGCTTTGGCCATCTGAAAATCGGTGACTTCTATAGAAATCATGGACCCGAATCCGGATGCCTGTTTTACCATGGTCTCATGGCCAGGGTCATCTTCTAGACCAATATAATAAATTTTATTGACCCACTTCTGATCCTTAAGCCACTTAGCCAAAATCATGGCACTTGCAGCCTGCCTGTCCATACGAATGGGAAGGGTTTTAATACCTCGAATAATCAACCAGGCATCAAAAGGTGATAGACACCCACCTAATGTTTTTGCTATGAGTCTTAATTGGTCCAAGTCATCAGGATCCTTAACAACCACTATGCCAGCCAGGGTATCATTGTGACCACCAAGATATTTGGTTCCACTGTGAATGACCAGGTCAGCTCCCAAGGACAGAGGCTTTTGAAAATAGGGAGTCATAAAAGTGTTATCCACAATCAGCTTGATTCCGGCTTCTTTTGTCAACAAGGCTACATCCTTAATGTTGGTAACCTGCATCATTGGATTGGTTGGCGTCTCCACATAAACAGCCTTAGTAGAGGTCTTGATGGCCTTTTTCACTTCCTCAATATTACCTGTATCCACAAAATCAAAAGTGATGCCCTTCTTCATAGCAACCATCCGAAAGAGCCTTAGGCTACCACCATATAAATCTGCCGATGCAACGATATGATCACCATCTTCAAACATAGCCATGACTGCGTTAATTGCCGCCATTCCTGTAGAAAAAGCAATGCTGTCAAGACCACCTTCAAGACCAGCCAGAGTCTTTTCCAGGTGCTCCCTTGTTGGATTCTGTATCCGGGAATAGTCAAAACCTGTAGAGACTCCTAACTCATGATGGGCAAAAGTCGCTGTTTGAAAAATCGGAACACTCACTGCCCCGGTATGGTCATAGGAAATATCATTTCCATGGATACACTTAGTATGAAAGGATTTGGACATAGGAGACCTCCTCTTTGAAAACAGATTTATGAGAATCATTATTATTTACAACATTATCACCGATAATGAACTTTTTTGCAAGGAAAACCTATATCTATTATAGGTCTACTCCTTCCAGGAGTCCAATCGTATAGGGTGCATTTTCAGATAATCCCTTGGTGACATATGATAGACCTGCTTGAAACATCTGGCAAAAGTCGTATAATTCTTAAAGCCTGATTCATAGGCTGATTCTGTCAAACCTGTCCCTTTTTTCATTAATGATGTAGCCATTTTCAAACGCTCCCTAATCATAAACTGATGGATGGTTTGACCGGTGACCTCTTTAAACCTGTGCATGAGATAATACTTACTCACATAATGTTCATGAGCAAGTTGATCGATTTTCAAATCACCGGATATCTGCTTTCTTATAGACTTCATCACTCCACTGATAAGCTGATCAGCGTTGTTTTTATCCGGCTTTTGCTCTGGGCTGTAATCCGACGAGAGTCTAAAATACCGATCAACAAACTGTATGAATCTACCTATTCTTCCCAAACTGGAAAGGTCTTTATAGTCATAGGGAAAGAGGTTAAGCAAGTCTTCTAGGTCGCTCTTGGAAAGTTCATGGCCGTAAGTGCTGTTTTTGATGGATGACTCCAAAGACTCTTCCTGTCCAGACCCCAGATTCCTGACGAAGTCTTCTGATAAATAGACAACACAGCGTTTATAAGAAGCTTGGTCTCTGATCTGAACCCGGTGCATCTCATAAGCCGGTACCCAAAGGATACTCCCCTTGGACAGCTGGTGATCCTGACCTTCTATGGTATAGGTCACATCACCCTCATAAACGATAAGGCATTTATGAAAATTATGATGGTGGTACTGGATGGTTTTCTTTTCTTTTTCATTAATAAAGAAAAAGCGAAAACCTCCTTCGACATATCCTTTTGTTTTCATCATGGACCCTCTTTGAAATCAAATAACATTTTTCGTGTAGTTTATAGCAATTTACGCATATTAATATACATATATTGTTATTATAATAGTAATAAACAGAGATTGTAAAGGAGTATACCATGAAAGGCATTTGGCTTCCCATCATCACACCATTTAAAAACGATGAAATAGATTTAGTTTCATATAAACGCATGATTAATCACTATATTTCCCAGGGAATATCAGGCATCATTCCTGCCGGAACAACCGGAGAATCACCTGCCCTTATGGACTACGAACTAGACCTTCTTCTTCATACAACTATGGAATATGTGGATGGGCGTGTTCCTGTTTATTTTGGTCATGGTGGCAATTTTACAAAAAAAGTCATTAAAGGTCTCAGCCGTATTGAAAACTCAGGAGTTCAGGGAATTCTTTCGGTCTGTCCTTATTACAACCGGCCCAATCAAGAGGGAATCCTTCAGCATTTCAATGCTATTAGTCAATCAACGGACCTTGATATGATCCTCTATAACATTCCCTACCGCACAGGTCGCAACATGGAAAATGAGACCATTCTCCGACTTGCTGAAAACCACAATATTATAGCCCTTAAAGACGCTTCTGGAAATTTTGCCCAGTCCACAGACCTCTTAATGCATAAACCTGAAGGATTTTCAATTCTCTCCGGAGAAGATGCAACTCTTTTTGCCTCCCTTGCTCTTGGAGCTGATGGCGGGATTTTAGCAAGCGCTCACTTAAATACTAAGAAGTACTTAGATATGTTCCAAGCCTTTAAAGGCAATAACCTATCTGAGGCAAAAATGATTTGGGATCAACTCTATCCAATTATTCCTTATCTTTTCAAAGAGCCAAATCCCGCTCCTCTTAAATATCTACTGACTATACTTGGTCTAATCGACTCTGGAGAATTACGGCTTCCAATGACACCCTGTTCCAAGGAATATAAGGAAATCCTAAATAAGTTTTTTGACCACTTGAAACTTCAAGAGGCAATATAAAAGAAGGAGTATGACATTAGTTGATTCTAATCTCATACTCCATTTTATTTACAATGATACTTTCTTTAAATAATCCTATACTTGCCAGCAACCGACCACTCTTATGCTGCCACAATCCTATTAAGGAAAACCTAGTCTTCAATCGGTTTCAAGTACTTGGAGATAACATCCCAAACACCATCATTTTCAAAGCCGATTCTCCAGCTGGCCACGCCACCGATATCATAGTCACTGGCAATCTGCATCCGCATTTCAACAGAATTGACATCCTCCAGCCACATGCGATAGCGAATCTCATCTTCAGTGTACTCTGCATAGTACTGGCCTATATCTTCCAGCCATTCCCACTCAACATTCTGTTCATCCATATAATTCTTGGCATAATCCATACCCATGGCTTTTGATGATACCTGAATTTCGCCATCTACAACTTCCTCTATCCATAAACGGGTATAGAAGGGAATACCGATAACTACTTTTTCCTTTGGCACTTCCTGGAGTGTATAATAGATGCCTTCATCGGTCCAAGTCCTGGAAGCAACTGATCCGGACACAGGAGAAGTTCCCCAGTGTTCATCATATCCCATAATAATAATGTAGTCCAAATACTCAGACAGTTCGTCTCTTCCATAGTGTCTGGTCCATGACTTAACGACAGGGAAATCAGCTGAAACCGTCAAACCCTGCTGTTTGGCATAAATAGCCATTTCTTTACAAAACTGAATATAATAATCTCCGTCTGCCTCCGGTATAGCCTCCAGGTCAATATTGATACCATCCAGCTCATAGATAGCAGCATAGGCCATTACCTGACGAATGACTTCAGCTCTTTTTTCAGTTGACGAAATAACCTCATGGGTCATAGCCCTTGTATATCCTGAATCCAGGTTATGTAAAAGGGCCCACACCTGATAACCATTTTCGTGAGCCCATCTAACGTAATTCAAGTCTGCAAAAGATTTTACATCACCCTCAGTTCCTTCCAGAATAAACCAGGTCGGTGAAATAACATCCACATCTTTTGTGTTCTCCATATACTCTTCAATTCTTAAATTGGTATTGGAAGAATTGACGTAATTCCATACCATGTTCAGCTTCCCATCAAACTGAGATGAGGGAAACTGATCATAGGATTTTATGGGTTCACGGTCCAAACTCTCTGTCGTAATACTTCTAACGTATTCCTTCAGTATATATCCGAGAAAACCTTCTTTTGTCACAACCTGGTAGTAATCTCCATCTTCCTCGACAATCTGAACTTCCATCCCTATATATGCCTTATGGATGTATGGGGATTTGTCTTCAGGAATATTTCGGATATACACATCGCCCTCTTCATAATATACCTCACCGGAGGTAATAGGTTCATACCAATCCCGAATCTGCAAAACATTGTATTCTTCACTATAGGTAAAATCATGATGAGAAAATTTCTGAACCAAAGACAAGGGTAAATAAGCAATCTCATCAAAAACCGTCATTCCAATATCCAGCTTTAAAGGTTCATCATTAATGGTATAGGTCAACTCATCCGTTTTCATCCGAATAATGTCTTTTTCTGTCGTATAAGTGATGGTTCCTTCTCCAGCATCATAGAAGAATTGGTCATTCAAATAATCCATAACTATATCAATTGGAAAATATAAGTAACCTCCAATATATCGAACCGGATTATGGTCACTCACAATCTCACCGTTGACCAAAGTCACTATATGATCTGGATCAGCTTCCTTGTATATGGTTGCAAAATCCACCTGGGTCTCAACAAAAACCGGCTCCTCTTCAACCACCCGAATAGCTTCCAAATATTTATTGTACATGGTCATCACAAAGATCACACCTGCAGCAAACAGGAAGACCCCAAAGAGACCAATTAAAACTGGTTTAACATATGCTTTCATTCAATATCCTCACTTTTTGCCAGCATACCTTTTTGGACTAGAATAAATATACCAACAACCAATAAAACATCACCAATGGAAAAAACACTAATGGGAATGACCGGTACATCCAAAACAAAAAGGTCCGCAAAAATTTTAAATTTCGTCATTTCAGTCAGCATCATATGACCTCTGTCAAAATAAGGATTTCCACCGGTTAAAGTCATAATCCTCTCTGTCATACGTACCGGCATCTTACCATCATTAAATGCAATAACAATAAAATTCATAATATGACCGGCACCAATAATCCAGACTGAAAACAGATGTCTGTTAATGATAAAGACACTCATTATTATAACATATGACAGTAAGTGTAACAGATAAAATAACCTATCGTTAACAAATTGTGCGTTAATTGAAATAAACTGTATTAAAAAAGCTACTGTTACTAAGTACCAGAGCTTTATCTTGACATATTCAAAATTTGAAATTTTCCCTTTTCTCAGATAGCCAACTAATATGGCCACCACAACTCCAGCAACTAACATAGAGCTCCTTTACAATTAAACCTCACCCTTGTAGGCATAGTGGCCTGTATCTCTTTTTGGCTTGGTCGTTGGTTTCTTGTCTTTTTTTTCTACAATTTTGGGTTCTAGAATCGCCTGATTAAGTTCATTCCCTTCATTGACCAATTCTTTAGTTCTCTCAAGTATATTATCATCCTGAACATTTTGTGGACATATTTCAACAACTTCTTTGCTCAAAACACCATCGATGAATGTTCTAGTTAGAAGTGGATGAAATTGAATTCCACTATATTTTTCGAGTTCACTAATAGCAACTTCCTTAGATAAGGCTTTACGATATGGTCTGTCTGTAGTCATTGCATCATAAGAATCGGATATCATTAATATTGATGCTTCTATTGATATTTGCTCACCTTTTAAATGGCCTGGATAGCCAGACCCATCATATTTCTCATGATGCTGAACAATAATATTGGAAACTTTTTTCAATGAATTGACGTTTCCTAATATTTTTGCACCAATAGTGGAATGCTCTTGAATCATCTCAAATTCATCTCTGGTCAGTTTCCCAGGTTTATTCAGTATATCATCAGGTATGCCAATTTTTCCAATATCATGAAGTAACGCAGCAGTTTTAATAATTTCAACGTCATGACGGGACAATCCATATGCTTTAGCAAGCTCTATTGCATACTTCTCCACCCGGCCTGTATGTCCACCTGTATAGGCGTCTTTTGCATGTAACGCTTCATTAAGAGCATGAATGGTATCCAGTGCCATTCTTTGTGATTCGAAATATAATTTGAATGAATATCTAGCTAATAGCAATGGAATCAAAAAAATCAGTACAAAACCATTACTATCCTTATCAATTATCTTCAGAAAAATACCAATTGAGCCAATAGCGACTGTACTTGGAAAAGTTCTTATAATTGATCTAGCAATATCAATAGTTCTATATTTTTGAGTGATTTTATAGATAATTGTAACCAAAACTAAATTCACAAATTCTGATATTAGCAATGAAATGATAACCACAAACAAAGTAATAATTGGACTTTGTATCTCACCAACATTGCCAGTAGCTACATTTAAGTAATCTATTACATATGCACATATACCGAAAGTAATCATCATTGTTGATAAATTAAAAAAGGTTGTACTCTTCTTTGTATTAAATAAGTGTTTTTTTACACCATCCTCTTCTGGAAATCTTAATAACACACCAATAATAATTGCTACCATTACATAAAATGGATCCGCCAATAAAGCAACATAAATATATATCGCTGGAGCAACCGTAGTAGTAGATTCAGATTGTGGATTAATAATATGAAATGTCTCAGCAATGACAGCTAAAGAGCACCACAACAATAATGAAGTGATTTTGACTTGAGTAGCTTGTAAAAAGAATATATAAAGCAAGGTAAAGGCAATTATAGTAATAAAGCCTATGTAGATATTTTGTTTAACCCGTTTATCCACAATACCCCTCCTTAGAATACGTTAAAAATAGCCGGCTAGGTAATTATAAAGTCACTTTGTCAGTAATTTGCCATGCAGCACCTGAAGCAAGAAGTAATGTTACCATTCCTAATAATACATTAACTAATTTTCTCATACTAAAATAGCCTCCTGTAATTGTACTCTGTCTGATCCGCTAAATAAACAGGCTATTTTCTCTTCGCTCATTATTTAATAATATTAAAGTTGCCGGCTATGTTTTTTAATTAGGGTTTATAATGTTTCCAATTGAAGTATGTGCCTATTGATGGCATCCAGGGTGGCACGAGCAACTGCTTCGTTAAGATCTGTCGTGATTCTGGCAGTACCAATATAGGTCTCTTCTCTATGATGATAAATAGATGTAATACTTACAGCTATTATCTTCACGTTGCTTAGATTAACTTCCTTTGCATCTTCAAAAACGAAAACGTCATGAATACCTAAGTAGTTCTCAACAGCTTGAAGAGCTGCTGTACCGGTTAGGCGCATAGCGTTAGAAGTAGTCTTGATACCTGATGATGTACTGACATAGGTTTCAGAAAACTTTTCCAATGTAACAGTAACATCAATAGACGTACCAAAGTTACCATATCCAATTGATTTTAATTTTATGCGAGGGTCCTGCTCAGTTTTTACTGAATCCCCTTTGACCTGAGCAATAGAAATCTTCTTATAGTCAACTGCCTGATCGAATTCAGAAAGTAAGATAGCTTCAACATCCCTAAGTATTTGTTTAGGGCTGCGTCGCAAGTCAGAAACGATATGAATTTCTTCAATTATCCCTTCCTCATTAGTTATAACCTTTGAACCGATGACTGATTGAATTTTAAGTAAAAATTGCTCGATACTCTTCGTCATTTGGATTTTCCCCCATTTTTATCTATCACCACAATTATAGTATATAATAACTATATTAACAAGGGAAATTCCTTGGGAATATCTACTTATTTAATAGTAAAAAGACTCAATAAAAACCTGTACTTTGATTTTTTAATCAAAAATACAGGTTTAGCCTTGTTATTAAGACTTCCTCAAAGGAATGCTAGTGTCTTAATATCTATATGAAATATCTTGATGAAAAGATATATTGAAAAAAATTATGTAAACTATATTTCAAGGATTTGCTTGTCTAGCTTTGTCAAAGAATTATTGAATGTCAACTCTAAAGCTGTGGTCTTCTTCGACGATTTTTGGTACTTCAATGGTTAGTATTCCACTGTCCAACTTGGCTGTAATTCCTTTGGAATCAATGTTTTTGAGGAAGAAAGCTCTTTGCATGGAAGCTGATTTACGTTCCTTACGAATGTAGTTCTTTCCTTGATCTTCTTTTTCCTCTTCCTTGTTTACCTGAATCACTAATCTGTCGTTTTTATAATCTACAACAACGCTGTCTTTAGCTATGCCTGGAAGCTCTGCTTCGAATACATAATTTGTTTCATTATCCTGAATATCTACATTAAAAGTTCCCTTGTATCCTGTGTCATTTGGGAAGTCACTTAAGATGTCGTCAAATAAGTTGAAAAGGTTTGATACTTCATTTCTTCTTGTTTTATAAGGTGCTATTCTATACATGTTGGTTCCTCCTTGTAAAATCATTTATGACTGGTACTATTACTCATTATTGTTTTGTTAGCACTCTCTAACGTCGAGTGCTGATTACATAAATAATATACACCCAAGCAATAATTATGTCAACTAATAAAATTCATTTTTATACTTTTTTAATAAATGATTTTAACGATGTGGGATGAAGGGTCTTCCAGAGGAAAAAAAGAGCAGACAAAAAGACCATCAAGAACGATGGCCTCTATTGAGTAGGGAATAAGTGTTAAAAGGAATAACATGAGCTTTTGGGGCAAAGCGTCATGTATAACCGCTTGTAATAACAGTACCTTATGTCCTGTTACTAACATTATATGATGATGGCCGGCTTTTGCCTAGTGCCCTAGGTAACCCCTTGGAATGACTTTAGTCACTTGTCGGGGTGCCATAAGTCATTTGAGTTAATCTTCCTCTGATACCTGAAGATTTCCATGATCCCGGCTGATGGGAATTGTCACATGAAGATTAAATCCTTCTCCATCTGGTGATCCACAGGAGAAGAAACCATCCAGGTCTTTGACCCGCTGTTCCATCCCTTTTAAGCCATTGCCCATTTGAAAGTCTTCACAACCCTTACCGTTATCTGCAATGATAATATCCACGGAATGTTCTGAGAAACGAACAGCAATGGTGATCTTGCTGGCCATTCCATGCCTTAGGGCGTTGGTCATGCTTTCCTGACAAATCCTGTAAATTGTATCATAGTATCCTGGACGGACTTTAATAGGATAGTGATTGGTAATGAATTCCACTTCGACGCCAGAATGGGTAAATTCATTGGTGAGTTTCTCAAGATCATCGATGAGATTTTCCGTGGTAATCGTCGTCTCTTTTTTTCTGGTTAAGGATTGCTTTAACTGATTAATACCTTTTCTTGTGGCTTCCATAGCATGGGCTACTTTTTCCTTGGCAAACTCAGGATCTTCAGCAAAGGTTTTTTTCATAATTTCCAAGAGGGAAATCACTACCGTCACCGAATGGCCTAAAATATCATGAACCTCTTTTGATGCACGGTTCCTTTCCTGTTCTACTATAAGCCGTTTCTTAACACTGATGTTTTCGCTTAAGGTTTTATTGATGCTTTCAAGGCTTGTATATTTATCTTCCAGTTCTTTGACCAAATTATAATGCTCTGTCATATCCAGGAATTTAAGGATGGCACCCGTTTTTTCTCCAAACTCATTGTATGATTTTTGAAGGGACATCAGAATATGCATTCTTTCTCCATTACGGATGAAATTCAATTCGGTTTTTGCCTCTGATATAGGACTGGCCAAAAAATGGTAATAGGTATCTGCCACCTGATCATAATCCTCAATGTAATCCTCAAAAGATTCGAACATCTCCTCAAACTTGTTGTATTTCTTTAATGTAATAACTCCTTTAATTAAAACCCTCATTCTGGCATTGTATTCGATGACTCTGGCATCGTTATCCAGGATTACAATACCTTCATAAAGGTTTTCAAGAATTTTAATTCTGGTCATGAGCTGAACATCGAAATAATTGTGTTTAAAGGATACAATGCCCAGTGTAAGAATAAGGATGTTAAACATAATCGGCGTTAAATCAAAAGGTATCTTAACAAGTCCAAAAACATAAACGACATTGACCATCATAGGTATGATGAAGCTTAATGTAAGGAATATCTTGGTTTTAACCGAGTAACTTGGTGAATAATAGGAGGTCATAATCATTGCAATCGCACCTAGAAGGAGACTATAGGAATAAAAGGTATGGAAGTAAAACCAAATACCCTTAATGGTGTCTTCCTTCAATATCTCCACAAAGAAGAGTTGATGAAAATTAGTCGTAAAAAGCATAAAGAAATTAATCATGCAGATGACGCCTAGACCTATATGCCAATTTTTTGATAGTTTACGGCTGTACTTATATAAATAAGCAAAGGCAAAAAACTCCAAACTCACAAAAATGATTCCAACATACTCAAAAACGGCCCATATAAATATTTCAGGTTGACTTAGGCTGACAACCCGGAAGATTTTGGCTACCATCCAAACACTAAGAAGGAGTTCAACACGAAAAAAGTATTCAACAAGCTCGATTTTGTTGGTCCTCAAAAAAAGGTAAAAGTTAACCACTACCCCAACAAGAAAGAAAAGCGTATATATAACTATTTCATAGAACTCTATCGTACTTAAATCGTGCATAAGAACCTCTAAATCAAATTGTGCTTAATGGCAAAAACTGCAATCTGAGTACGGTCTTTTAGACCAAGTTTGCTTAGGAGTTTCGACACCTTGTTTTTGATAGTTCCCTCTGTAAAATTCAGCTTAGCTGCAATTTCCTTATTACTTTTACCGTTCACCATCTGCTGAATAATCTTAATTTCCATTGGAGACAGATCATAACGGTCAATGGTATCATTATTCTTTTGACGCTCATGGGTTATACGTAGTATCTCTTCCTTTAAAACTTTAAGCACATTACTGTGCATAACATATAGATTATTGTATACACTTTTTACAGCTAAAATCAGTTCTTCAGGTTTAATGTCTTTTACAATATAACCATCGGCCCCGTTTTCCAATGATTTAAAAATACTTTGGTCATCTTCAAATGTTGTTAATACCATGATACGAATGGTTGGATAAAGTTCCTTAATTCTTTTCATGGCTTTTAGACCACCCATTTTCGGCATATTTAAATCCATAAGAATAACGTCCGGTCTGTAATTAACGCAGTTATCAATGGCTTCAAGGCCATCGGCCCCACCATCAAAAACTGATATTTCATCATCTTGTCCCAACATAAAAAGCAGGGTTTGTTTCAACAATACCTGATCATCAACAACCATTACCTTTATCATATTATACCTCCCATTTTTTTGTATTTGGATACTGCAGATCTTACTTCTTTTAGACTGTTTCTCGCCTTGTCTATTGCCTCATCAATAGTTTCTTCTATATTGTCCTGATTTTGCTCCATTAACAAATCAGTCACTTCCAATAGGGTTAAGAGTTCCATCATGGAATGACCAAGTGTATCATGAATTTCTGCCATAATAGCATTTCGTTCTTCTTCCATGGTGAGTTGCTGGACAGTTTTTACGTGTTGTTTTAAGCGCTCATTGGCCTTGGTTAATTCTTCATTCTTCAGAGCCAACTCATGTGACATCTCATATATTTCTGTCATTTCAAAGAAAGTCAATAGTGTTGCAACCTTATGTTTTCCATAATCGTATAAGGGTTTCGCTGTATAGTAGATGACAATTTCCTTCTTATAAATGGATATTACATGAAGTGTTCCTTTACGAATGCCGTCACCATGATTAACCTCTAAGGAGGACTTTAAATCATCAATCTGCTCTTCTGAAACAACATAGGCTTCAATTTCCCGAAAAAATTCATGAATATCCTTTGGATTTTGAATGGTCTTATAACCAAAGGTTTTTTTAAAAAACTCTGTATTACTGTCAAGAATCACTCCTGAGTCATGAACTACCAACATACCTTCACTCATACTGTCAATGGTTTCATTAATAGCTATAGGAAGAACATCCAGAAACTGATATTTAAGAACAGATACAATAAAAAGAAGACTGGAAAATGGTATAACAACCTGTGTCACGGAAAATCCTAAGCGAAAAAGGCCTGCTGTATGTAGTCCATGAACAGCAACAGGAATAACCATGGCAATAATAAAATACATAGACTGTCTTTGTCTTGCCAGGTTAATCATATGTTTTTTGCTAAGGAAAAACAAAGCTCCGATAAGAAGATAGGCAAATGTGGTCAACATAGTCAAATAAGTGATTGGTCCGAAGACTTCACCTTCTAAGAAAAAATCCTTGTAGAAATAGTGATGCAAAGGGTTGGTACATGCAGCTAAAAAGTTAAAGGTCGGTAAAATCAGTGACAGATAGAAATATCGTTTGGGCATCATTTTGTGCCGTGTATAAGCATACGCAAAATGCATAAAAGCATATCCAACATAGGAAAGGGAGAAATATTCGATACAGACAATCACCCATCTGATTTCAACTCTTGGGGCTAAACGTTCAAAGATATAAAAGACAGTCCAAATAATGATCAGAACCTGGCCGGCAATAAAGAAAGACATGACCCTACCACTGCGGCTTCTTGATAAAATATATATGAGAAGTACGCAGGAAACCATCGCTGAAAAGAGCAGCAATGCAACAACTACTGTTTCATTTACTCGCACATCCATTAATGTCGGCATGTCTCCACCTGTTTCCCTTCAATCACAAAGCTGTATTATCATAAAATTCAAGTCAGTATTATTTATATATAAGTGCCTTTGTCACATATTAATAATATCCAAAATGTCTTTACAATGCAAGAAGCGATTCTTCCGAATCGCTTCTACCCTCTTGATTACTCTCTATTTACCTTTACATAACACTGTAAGCTCTTAAACAGTTGTTACTAGCTTTCTCACATCTACTATTGTAATACCTTTTACCTATCTATCATAGTGGCTTTAGTCACTAATGGCGATGACTTTAGTCACTTCTTCACTGCACAGCGTTGAATTTATGCAGTTTTTCTATAAGGAATTATAGAAATAACGAAAAATATTAGGGCAAGAATCAAGGAATATCCAATAGGTTCCATAACATTGCTGACATCACCACGATAAATAATAACTTGTTGAAGTCCCTGCATGGCCCATCTTTGTGGTGTCAGTATGGATAAGTTTCTAATAATTGGGTTGGTCACCATTTCAAGTGGCCACATACATCCACCTAACATGGATGTTGAAACGATAATCATCGGTGATACGGCAGACAATTGCTGTTCCGTCTTCACGAAACCTGAAATCATCAACCCCATGCATAGAGCAGTTAGTATATAGGTTCCGATAACCAGCATCAAGGCGATCATAGAGTCACCAAGATCGATATCAAAAATATATTTTGCTGAAAACATCATCGTTCCAATTTGAAGGAAACCAACTACAAATCCTACTGCCAGCATAGATCCAAGAATCATAGTCCCGTTAATAGGTGATACAATCTGTCTGTGCCAAACTCTGGTATGCTTATTATCCACAATACTGCCTACTCCAAAGACCATGGTAAAGAGGGAGAAAAAGATAATGAATCCCATGAAAGACTGCTTTAGGCTGTCGTAGTAATTTGCAGCATCACTTTCATAGGTCTTTGCTTCTACATGAATCATAGGTCGATCCCTATAAAGGTCATTAATGGTTTCATTTAAGTTTTCTCTGTTCATGTCCAGTTGTAACATTTGATAAGCAGGACTTACTCCATCTAAGAATAATTCATTGCCAAAAGTCCTATCTACAACACTTCTTAGGGTCATTTCAAGTGCCGTATGTTCAATCACTGTTGCTGTTTTTATAAAATCAATGATACCCTTACCTTCATAATAGTCTTGACTGTAGTTTTCAGGAATTCTTATGACTGCAATCACGGCTCCGCTTTTCAGTTCATTAACCGCAGTATCATAATCCAATAAGGCTATCTCATATGCCTTCTCTGCCATCATTTGATCAACAATCTGACCGCTTTCATAAGAACCGTCTTCATTGACGAGAGCAACCGGTGGCTTATATTCCTGACCAAAACCTACACCAAAGACATAGATTAGGGCTACGCTCATAACTGTCATAGAGATAAAAACAGGTATGATTGCTCTGTACTCTTTTATTCGAACCCATATCATATTTAACATGCTCTCACCTTCTTTCCATTTATTTTTATAAGAATTAACGCTATTAATGTTAAGCCAATTGTATAACCGGCCAATAATAAGTAAGTACCTCCTGTAGCACTTAAGGGGAGTTCATACATTGCAGCAGTATAAACTTCTATACCCATACCGCTGATAGATAGAAAACTCAACTTTCCAACAGCTTCCGGTAAAATCTCTACTGGAATAAAACTTCCACCAACCAGGGCCATAAACTGAATAATAACAAATTCAAAGAAGTTGGCTATACCAAAAGTTCCTGAGGTTAAAGTAATAACTGAAATCATCATTCCCAGAGCTCCTACTGTCGAACTGATCAGGAGGACACCTACAACAATATTAGGTATGGACCCCCAATCAACACCAAGCAGTAATGAAGAAAATACAATCATAACTGTGCTTTGGAAAACACATAAAAATGCAATACGGACAAAATTACTAAAGACAAAAGCATTGATACTTACACCTGAAACACTTGCCCTAGCCAGGGTATATTCCTTTTTCTCTGAAAGGATTGCCTTACCGCCAAAAGAAGCGGAGTAGAGAAGAAACATGGACATAATAGCTGCGGCATAGTACTGGAAACTGGTAATGGATTTTCTTTTGTCAGTCGTTGCCTGTTCAATCGTCACTTCCGGATTTTCGATAACGATTAACTCCATATTTTCCATGACGTCACCAATAATTCCACCCATTTCCTGACTGATCAAGTCTCCTTGAAAGGCTCCTATTCTTGCCTTTTGGATATTCAGTCCATCTACAAATCCATCAATAATGCTGACAACAATCTGACTTATGAAGGAGTAATCCGGATTACCGACTACATCAATGTTTATCTCATTTCGTCCAGGTGTCATGAAGTTCACATAGCCGTCATAGACAAAGCCTTCAGGCAGGTAGACTGCGGCTGCAATGTCCCCGGAATCCATAAGCCCCTCTATTTCATCATCCGTGGCAATTCTATATTCCACAGCTTCCTTCAGATCTTCATTATCCAAAAACTCATCAAAGAAAATTCGTTCCAGATTTACATCTTCCAGATCCATAGACTCTTCCGAGAACATAGCACTGTCTGAAAAGTCCCTGAGAAACGCTTCTTTATCTATTTGGGAATCATATTCCTTAACTACGGCAATCTTGAAAGTATCAAGACCGGATCCTGTTCCATCCTGAAACATATTTTTTAAGGAGAATCCTAAAATAGTCATGATGACAATTGGCATGATAACCAGTATAGCCAGGGACTTACCATCATAAACAATATTCTTAATGTCTTTTACAATTAAATTTCTTAATTTCATCATAGCCTCCTAGTCTCTAAGGGCACGACCGGTTAATGCCAGGAACACAGATTCCAGGTTAGGCTCTTGAACATCCATTGAAAGGATAGTTACACCAAGGTCATTCATCTTATTAATCAGGTTCTTAAAGAGGTCATCGTCCTGAAGAGCTGTCAGTACGATTCTGTCCTCTTCCACTTGAGTGGTCTCAACAGATGAAATACTTTTAAGAGCATCTGCAACCCCTTCAGAATCCTTGCTTACCTTAATGTGAATTTCTACACTAGGATTATTGGCCTTAATCAATTCTTCCTTGGTTCCTTCAGCAATAATTTCTCCCTGGTCCATGATACATATACGGTTACAAAGGTATTCAACTTCTTCCATATAATGACTGGTGTAGATAACAGTCATACCTTTTTCCTTATTCAGGTGTAAAACAGTATCTAAAATATGCTTTCTAGATTGAGGATCTATACCAACTGTCGGCTCATCCATAATGATAAGTTCAGGATTATGAAGAAGGGCAACACCAATATTCAACCGGCGTTTCATACCACCTGAATAGGTTTTAACCTTATCCTTTAAACGCTCTTTGATTCCTATTGTATGGGAAACTTCCTCAACAGCCTTTTTAAGTGTTGCTCCTTTAAGTCCATATGCGCGGCCCCAGAAAAGGAGATTTTCCTTTCCTGAAAGCATAGGATATAGGGCAATTTCCTGAGGTACATAGCCAAGGTTTTCCTGAATAGCTTTTGGCTTTTTAATAATGGATTCATTGTTATAGAAGATATCACCGCCGTCAGGCTTAAGCAGGGTTGATATCATGGAAATGGTCGTTGATTTACCGGCACCGTTTGGGCCAAGAAGGCCAAGAATTTCACCTTGCTTTACTTGAAAATCTATTCCCTTAACTGCATGTACTGTTTTATATTTCTTATCTAATCCTTTAACTGACAATAATTCCATTTGTTCTCCTCCATTTATAAAATTAATAGGTTCTAATTGTTATTAAATTGATTAAAAATCTGATTCAATTCTTCTTGGTCAAGAAGATTATCTTCTGTAAACTCCGGGATGTTGAAGGTGATCTCATCACCTAAATTGGTATAGGTCATAGTTAATTCAATCTCAAAGGTCTCTATGTTTCCCGGCACCGGATCATTACCCTCACCATAAAGGATAAAACTTTGTTTGATTAACCGGTTATCGTAATCAACATGGGCCTGACCTTCCAAATGTGTTAGTTTTATGCTGTCTAAAAGCTCTTCCACATTAAAATCAAATACCTCTTCATCATTGGAGCCAAAGTCACCAATGTAGTCTTTTACCATTTCATTGAAGGCTTCTTTATCCAAATAACTCATTAACTCATCCTGAAGTCGTTCCAATTGACCTTCATCCAAGTGGAAACTATAGGTCGTGGTTTTTATCTGACCTTCGTCAGTCATCACATAGGTGTTCTGACCAACAACCACGTTGTCTTCACGAAATACAGACAACCAGCTTTCCATAAGGACTGTAAAATCAAGGGCTTGAATTTCAGCAGCTTCCTCTTCCCTGGCTTGGCTTTCCATCTGGTCCAGTTCATCCTCTGATATTTTCATATACATATTGATAATTGGAATCTGAAGATAGAGTTCATTTTCAAGGAGAAATATGGAAGCATCAATACCCATGGCACCAAAGATATAGTAGATATTGGTTTCCATTAGGTTTTTTCTGTCATCATATTTGGACCTGATCTTGGTTTTGATATTCTCATATACGCTTAAGTCCTTTTCCTCTTCGATGGAAAGGCCCATCTTGTTAAATTCACTTCGAACATCTACCTCTATGAGAACCTCACCGGTTTCTATGGATCCGGTAGTTTCTACAGCTTCCTGATAACTAAGAAGTCCTTTAGACTGACATCCGGTTGCCATAAGTCCGACTATTAAACATATAATTGCTACTTTTTTCATCTAACCACCTCACTGCTTGTATTGGTCTTGCTCTCGATTAACTTGATTATATCTTATCATACAAAAAAAGCCGTGCCATCTCACTTTTAGCACGACTTGACTAGTGACTTTTGGCACTATATTTTATGCTTAAGTGCAAAAAGTGCCAATTGAGTCCTATCTCTCATATCCAATTTATCTAAAATACGGGTAATATTGTTCTTTACTGTTCCATCACTGATTATAAGGATTTCACCAATTTCTTTGTTATTCCTACCTTCGGCAAGGAGGTGACAAATATCCTTTTCACGATTTGTTAACTCAAGGTCTAATGATAAACCATGCTCTGCCAGTCCGCCAAGTGATACATCATCACTTGTCCCTCCGGAATGACTCATCTCTTCAGTATCAAAAGACTGATTGTCCCTCATGGCTGTAACCAGCTTGGTGGCCACATCGGGATTGATGAGGGTTCCACCATGATATACTTTGTCAATGGCACCTGTGATTTCACCAGGTTTGGCATCTTTAAGCAGGTAGCCTGATGCCCCATTTTTCAGTGAGGAAAAAATATATTCATCATCCATAAAAGTCGTTAGGATAATTACTTTTATGTTCTCATGTTCATCAATGATGATTTTTGTAGCATCTACACCGTTCATAACCGGCATCCGAATATCCATTAATACGATATCCACCTCCTGGTTTCTACAAAAATCAACTGCCTCCTGGCCATTGTGACAAGATCCAGCCACGACTAGACCATCTTCTTTTCCTACAATCATCGATAACCCCTGGAGCATAATATCCTGATCATCTACAATCAATACCTTTATCATTAACCTAACCCCTTTCTTTAGGAATATATCCTTTAAGCAAAAAGCCCTTATAGCCGCCAAAAACCTGATAGAAAGCGATTTGACCTCCAAGGGGTACTAACCTTTCCTCCATACCCTTCAAACCATTGCCCTTTTTAAGGAACTCACTGGTTTTTTGGTTCTTTCCACCAAGAAAGTTTTTACTGATATCCTCTATTTCAAAGTTTATGCCTTGGTTGCTATGACTGATTGATACACGAACCTGGTCGTTTTTACTATGTTTGGCTACATTGGTAAGGGCTTCCTGAATAATCCAGTATATAATCAGAAGATAGTCCGGTGAGATAGCCTCTTCATTTTTAACTTCAAGGATGACACTAATTCCTGTTCGATGTTCATATTCTTCCACCAGATCCCCTAAGGACTGCTTGGTAAAGACAAGTTTTTCCTGATTCTTAAGGGTATCAACGATGGCCCTTACCTTGGTCAATGATGTCCTGGCACTTTCTACACTCTCTTCCAGATACTTCCGTCCCAGGGCCTCGTCCCTGTCCAAATTATAGTTGGCCAACTCCAACTGCATAATAAGTCCTGTTAAGTCATGGCCTAAGGTATCGTGAAGGTCTCTGGCAATGGAGGCCCTTTCTTCTTTTGCTGAAAGAACTTCAATATCTTTGGAATATATATCCAGCTGCTGATAGGCATCTAAAAGCTCCTGATAAAGATTTTTAGTCTTTTTGGATTCAACCCGGTAGGCCTTGGTCACAAAAACCATAGAAATGAGTAGAATTTGTATAACTGAGTAAAAAATAAAGGTAGCAATATTATTCTGGGTCATTTCAATATATATCAATTGAATAAATTTCAAAAAAGATGCCAGCGTAACCACAGCAGCCATCTTTATACCCTGTCTACGGTCAAAGTACAAGGCAACTGCCAAGACTACAATAAAATATAAAACATGATAGAGATAATTAATAGAATACTTGGAAAAATACTCAATAGCGATTAGAGAAGCCGTCATCAAAAGGATAATGATAGAGGGTATGATATTTCTAGACTTAAAGATATAAACACCAAGCAAAAGAACCATAAAGACCAAGCTAAAGGCCACTAAAAACAGAGCTCTTCTTATATAGGGCTCCTCCAGATAATATCCAGTAGCCAAAAAAAGAAGAGCAAGGCAAGAAAGCATGGTATGTATCACACTCTGCCTCTTAATCAAAGGATAAAGTTTTAAACCGGTCTTATGATATTCCATAGGATCCACCCTTTACTGAACCAACTCATAGTGACCTATTTAGATTATCATACTTCCTTCATGTTTTCTACTGTCAAAGTTTTCCAGAAAGACTTGAAAAATACTTAAGAGATTCATTTTAGAATGATCATTCCCCTGCTCCTGATCACCTTTTAAATCTTCCAGTACCCGGACAAAATAATAAAAACCTTCCATGTGATTCATACGATTAAAAAATCTGGATAGACGGGAGATAAAGTTAATTAAATAATTCCTATAGACTTGCTCTGAGAAATCAGAAATAGGAACATAGATCATTTGTATATCCAAGCTCTGATTACTGGAATCCACAATGATTTCTTCTTCCAAAGGCAGAAAATTCAAGGGATAAAGCAGATATGCTGATGACTCTTGAATAATCAGAACCATCTGTTCAATTATCCTGACCATATCAGAGACATTACCCTGACTTTCCATCCACTGAGAAAGCTTTCGAATACCATTTCCTTCTTTGTCCTGATAATAAAAATAAGAAGTAGATTGGGACATTGAGTACTGAAAGGGCCTGATACCACTAATGGATTGATAATAAAACATTTTCACCTGGTAAAGCTCAACTTCATCATGGGATAATTCAACAACTGTAGCTGCTTCACCATATACATTTAATTCACTAATCTTCATCTTCCTACTCCACGAACTCAGAATATTCCATCGCATCAAACAAACCTTCCAGCATGGCCTCAACTTCCTCTTTAAACATAAAAGCCAGACCGATGATAATAATAATGATTAATGCGATTTCCACTATCCCTAGTCCATCTTCATTGGATATAGGCTCCAAGAGAATGTCCTTAATCTTGTTCAAACGTAAATGCCCTTGAATCCCTTTCTCTTGAACTGTATTTGATACTTTCTTGATACTATATAAATTTCCAAATCTTCTCATTCTTTTTTCCTCCATAAATTTTAAATCAGGGTTTCTACTTCCATAAATGCTGGTACAATGGTCAGCAACAAGATAATAATAAAGATTAACAACATGGGAAGGACCAACTTAGTACTTGCTTTTTCACTTTCCTTTCTAGCATGATGAAGCCTTTGCTCCCACATTTCATGAGACATTGATTCCAATTGGTTCTCCATTTGTGAATCTCCCAGTTTCAAATTTTGACTGATTAATCGGGTAAATCGATAAGCCTCTCGAATCATAAAACACTGGTTTATAGCATCAATAACCTGATGAAGATCCTGACTTTGTTCCATCATATAAACAGCTTTAGTCAAACCCATTTTAAACCTATCATCAGAGGTCATCAATTCAACACGACTGGACAAGGCATACCAAAGACTCTTATATACTGTCATCCCGCTTTGATAGAAAAGGAGAAAACTATGGACAATATAAGTCAAATGAACTCTTGCCCTGGACTTTTCCCTGGTAACCTTCATCTTTTTCTCCATATGTGAAAGTAGACTAAAAAAAGTAAAGATCAATGGAATGAGCAAGAGACTCCTGTAAGTCATATGGTCCGGATCTTTGTCAAAAAAAGTATAATCTTCCGGTAGGTTAATAGGCTCAATACCTGTGTCCAATTCCTTAACATATTCCTCCAACATATAGACACCAAATGCATCCAAATATTGGTCACTCAAGCTGTCTTTATTTACCATAAAGTCATATTGGCCAACAAGGTTTTCCTCTTCCTTGTCTCCATAATCAAGAGATATGATATAGGGAATCTTTATTTGTGTTTGATCATTGACCTGGTCTGGAAATATCCATCCCTTCTCATTCATCAGATGGTAACCCACCAGTTCATAGTCAATGGCGCAGTCGCCTATTTTGGCTGGCAGTTGAAGGGGTCCACTCAGGACTGGATCCTGATTATCATCTCCAGTCAATTCCTGATTCAGTTTTTCAATCAATTCTTTTTGAGCCGCCTCTAAAATATGATTGATTTCTGTTTTGCTTGGATTAAGTTCCGGAAGAGGGAGAATGATACTGTGATTATCTCCCCCCTGATACCTGTAAAAAACTTTTATTTCCTCTTGGCCACCATATGCCTGGGGCTCAAGAATATGGATAGAATTAGGTTTCTCCTGATTAAACAGTTGTAGAATCAAGAGTATGGATAGAAAAGACAGAATAAAGGTGATTTCCTTGGTGTATAGGGGGAAAAACCTCTGAGAATACATCTTCAATTTGCCATAAATTTTGTCTCTGATTTCAATGATACCTTTCATCATATGGCCCCCTATATCTCAATATCAATAATTCGTTTACCAAAATATCCACTTGCAAGGTAGAGAAAAAGAGCAATAGTCATCATCATTCTTCCACTGATTGTTTGGTACATCATTTCATAAAAACTCCCTGAAACGCTACGCAAATACAAAATCATCAAAGGCACAAAAGACAACATTATAAGGAGTTCAAATCTTTTCTGGGTTACAATGAGCTCCAATTCCTTTTCTACTTCTACTTTCTGACGAATCATCTGAATTGTCATATCAATAACCTCCTCCAGTGATCCCCCTGTTACAATCATACGCTCACAGATATAGGTAAAATGTAATATAGTCTCGACAGGATACCGGGAAGAAAGTTGTTTCATAGCCTCACCGATGGACAGATTAACTTCGAAAGACAGCTGGACTTTTTTTAAGTCTTCCAGTAAAGGGTAGTTTCCCTTATCTTTTTCCATTTCAAGTATGGATTGCTGAAAGCTGTGTTCAAAGGACCTTCCTACTCCAATATAGGATGCCAGGGAATAGATAAACGTAACAAAGTCTTTTTCGATTTGTTTAAAATAGGACTGTCTCGTATAGGATTTTATGCCTTTGATATATAGGCTTCCCAGACCAGCTGTTAAGAGTGCAATTAGATAAGAGTTAAAGAAAAGAAAACCCAGACCAAAAAGGACTGATAAATATACCAGGGTGTACAAAACCCATTTAAGTCTCCAAAATAGTCTTAATTCCATAACCACTTCTCCATATGAACAAGTGGTGTGTTCGTCTCTTTAAGCCGATCCTCTTTTTCATCATAGAGGTATAAGGGTGATAGTTGTATCTGGTCTCCAACCATACCGACAACTTCAGATATTTCAACCACCCGTCTTCCTAAATCCCGAATCTTCTGAATATGAATCATAATATCAAGGGCTGAACTGATTTGCTGCCGAATGGCAATTAGGGGAATATTCATCCCGGACAGGACCATGGTTTCCAATCGAAAAAGCATATCCTGGGTCGTATTGGCATGGCCGGTAGAAATAGATCCATCATGACCAGTATTCATGCCTTGGAGCATGTCAATGGTCTCCTCCCCCCTAACTTCACCGACAATAATTCTATCCGGTCTCATCCGAAGGGACGATTTTATCAGGTCTCTGATTGAAACATGGTTATGATGGTCCGATGAGGTCCTGGCTTCCAAGGAAACCAAATTATTGATGGAAGACAACTGAAGTTCTGCTGAGTCCTCAATCGTAATAATTCTCTCACCGGTAGGAATGGCATCACTGAGGATATTTAAAAGGGTGGTTTTACCTGAGCTGGTTCCTCCGGATATAAAGAGATTATATTTCTTCTTAACCAGGTTTTCCAAAAAAGCCATAGACCCATGATCAATAGTCATGTTCTCAATAAGATCTTTCTTGGTCAGCCTTTTTTTAGGAAATTTTCGAATAGTCATGGTTGGCCCCTTAAGAGCAATTGGACTTAAGACAATATTGACCCTGGAACCGTCATGAAGCCTGACATCGCAAATAGGATGTTTTTCATTGACCTTGCGATCCATCATATTGACAATTTTCTGTATGAGATGAAAGATCTCATCATTGGACTGAAAGCCTATATCTGCCTCTTCCATCTTCCCTTTACGTTCAAGGTAAACCTGGTCTTCACCGTTAATCATAATTTCTGTAATCTCGTCATCGTTCAAAAGGGGCTGGAGCGGACCTAAACGTCTAAACTCATTAAAGAGCTTTACAATTAAGTCTTCCTTTTCCTCTATAGGTTCATAGAGAAGGTCCTGGTAAACCATATTTTCAACCAGTTCCATAACCCTATCATCATCGATGATTTCCATTCTATTGATTTTACTGAGTACCTGCTCCCTTAGCCGTTCAACTTTTGATGACATAGAGACTTGAAAAATACCGCTGGATTCTTTCGCAATTATCATGTTAACACCTCACTTAAAAGTCTATACTCCTGCCGGTCAGCCAGTATCCATGGCAGCTTATAGGTTTTGGTTACTGTCTCTTGAACTTTTTCTTCCTGACTGATTAAGATTCTCTCATTACTGACTGTTAGAAGTTCATGAACCAGATCATTAATATGGACCCCTGCAAAGTGAAGAATAATCTCATCATATATATTTAACTCCTTGAGCCATTTAATAAACCTTTGAACCTGATCTTTATCCAGGACTTCCATATCTTTCATATTCATGGGGCCATATATAACATCCAGATTGTCACTCACCGAATAAGACATATGCTTGATTAGAAAATTCACATTACTCTTTCTTTTAATAAGGGTAAAGAAATAACTGAGTGTCTGCCGGTAGTTCACAGAGTTCTTTGGACTTCCAAAATAGGGATCAAAAAATAGGATGAGCCTTCTCTTATTTCCTGACCGGGCAATAACCTTATCAAGAAGTCTTTGAGACTGATCTCCCTTGACCATAGGAGCAAAGACGCTAATAAGCCTGGTATCTTGTTTCCCACCAATAATATCCTGGGTAGCCAGGTGAAGATAGGATGCATGGATGGACTTAAGCCAGTCACCTAATTTCTGATACTTGCTGATAAACAAATAATCCACATCAGCTTTTCTTATGAACAGTGAATCATGTCCAATTAAGTCCACTCCATTTTCCTTAGCCAAATCCTTCCAATAGGAAGATTCCAATACTTTTTCTTTAAGCTTTGGTTCCAAGACACCTTCATGGTGAAAGAGAATAAGGGGATTAATGGAAGAATCAATATTTACTTGTCCTGTCTCTTTATACTTCATTAACCAGTCTGTCATCTCATCCATCATCTTTATGGGTAGGCAAATAAGACCGGAGGCAAGGATAGACCTGTCCAGTGTATTCAAAGTTTCAATTGTTGCCAAACCATAGAATTCGAGATTTGAAATATGTGTCTGACCCTCATGGGTCATTGAGATGACTGACTGGACAGCCTTAATGTAATGGCTGTCATCATCGATAACAATCAGTCGCATGGGATACTCCTCTTTTAACTTGTGAAGCTTGTCAGCTACAAGTAAAATTCTAGCCAAAAAGAGGTTACTTGTAAAGCCAAAAAAATGCACATGGAAACCATAGTTTTCATGTGCATTCGTCCTTTATGTGGAAAAATCTGTGTATAAAATTCTTCGCTTAATAATCTGGTTGTGGTCTTGTAGAGTTCATAAACTTCGTGTATTGACCGAACCAGGCTAATTCAACAGTACCGGTTGGTCCGTTTCTTTGCTTGGCGATAATACACTCAGCCATACCCTTGGCATCTGTGTCCTTGTTGTAATACTCATCTCTATAGAGGAACATAACAACGTCGGCATCCTGCTCAATAGCTCCAGACTCTCTCAGGTCAGAAAGCATTGGTCTATGGTCCGCTCTCTGCTCACAGGCTCTTGAAAGCTGTGACAGGGCAATAACCGGCGACTGCATCTCTCTGGCAAGGGCTTTTAGGGATCTGGAAATCTCTGAAATCTCCTGTTGTCTTGATTCGCCGTTACCGGAACCACTCATCAGCTGAAGGTAGTCGATGAGAATCATATCCAGACCTTTTTCCAACTTAAGCTTACGGCACTTGGCCTTCATCTCGGCAACAGTAATACCTGGTGTATCATCAATATATATGGGAGAATCATTAAGGATAGCAGCACCGCTTAAAAGATTTGACCATTCCTCGTCAGACAAGCTACCGGTTCTTACTTTTTGTGCATCTACCATGGACTCGGAGCAAAGCATACGGTTTACCAACTGCTCCTTACTCATCTCCAGTGAGAATATGGCTGTTGACTTTTTCTCCTTAACAGCTGCATGCTGGGCAACGTTGAGGGCAAAAGCCGTCTTTCCCATGGAAGGTCTAGCAGCAATCAGGACAAGGTCAGCTGGATGTAGCCCTGCGGTTTTTGTATCCAAGTCTATGAAGCCGGAACTGATACCTGTAACAGAGTCACCATTGTCATGGGCTGAAACAATCATATTCAAGGTTGGATTAATCAATTCCTTAATATCAGCAAATTCCTCTGTCTTACGGTTTTGACTGATATTAAAGATTTTCTCTTCTGCATTGTTAAGAATACTTTCAAGTTCATCTTTATTCTCATAACAATCGGTCACAATATCCTGACCGGTTTTAATCAAACGTCTAAGAACAGACTTCTCCTTAACAATGGAGGCGTATTCCTTAATATGGGCTGATGTGGGAACACTCATGGCCAGTTTGGAAAGGTATTCAAAACCACCGATACGCTCGAACTGATCATCCTTCTTGAGATTATCCTGTAAGGTAACCAAATCCACAGGACTGTTGTGATGATGTAGGTCAACAATACTATTAAAAATTATTTTGAGATCAGGATGATAAAAATCATGCTGGTCAATATGCTCTAGTGCTATAGAAATGGCTTCACGGTCCATAATCATAGAACCAATCACCGATTGCTCAGCCTCAAGACTGTGGGGGGGTATGCGTTTAACTATTTCCTCCACTGTTTTCACCTCTCATTAGCTGGATTATTCAGCTTCAACTTTCACTTTAAATTCAGAAGTCACCTTTGGATGAAGCTTCAATTTTACTACGTGGGTTCCTAATGACTTAATCGGCTCTTTAAGGACGATTTTCTTTTTATCCAAATCAAGGCCAAGTTGAGCTTTAGCTTCTTTTGTAATCTCTTTTGAAGATACAGATCCAAAAAGACGTCCACCGTCGCCGGCTTTGATTTTAATAACGATCTGCATTTCTTTTACTTTCTCACCAAGTTCTTTGGCTTCCTGAAGTTCTTCTGCACTTTTTTTAGCATCTGCTTTATTTTTAAGGTTTAACTCGTTGATGGCCTTATTGGTCGCTTCAACACCTTGATTCTTTCTAAATAAAACATTTCTGGCGAAGCCATCACTAACTTCTACCAATTCACCTTTTTTGCCGACTTTTTTTACGTCTTCTGTCAAAATTACTTTCATTCTTCTTCACCTTCCTCTAAAAACTCATCGATGGTTTGTTTCAGTTTAACCAATGCCTCATCGATGGTTGTATCTGCTAACTGGGCTCCGGCAACACTAAGATGGCCGCCTCCTCCAAGTTTTTCCATAATTAACTGTACATTAATTGCATCAAAAGACCTGGCACTAATATAAATAGTACCGTCAATATCCGTACAAACAAAGGATGCCTTGATTCCCTGAATATTCAGGAGCTCATCTGCAGCCTGAGCTGCAACCAATGTTGGATTTCCAATTTCCGATGGACTGACACTAATAGCCATAGTCTCACGGTAAATTGATGCATCACGAACCGCTGATGCTCTGGCCTTATAGGTTTCCATATCATTCTTAAAGAATTTCCTGACCCTGATAACATCTGCACCGTTTCGTCTAAGAAATGCCGCAGCTTCAAAGGTCTTTACCCCAGTTTTGATAATGAAATTCTTAGTATCAACACTGATACCTGCAAAAAGAGCATCAGCTTCAACAGGATCCAGTTTAACCTTATCGGTAATATATCTAAGAATCTCTGTAACCATTTCGCAGGTGGAAGATGCATAAGGTTCCACATAACTAAGGACAGGATTCTCAATAAATTCAGTACTGACTCTGTGGTGGTCAAAAACAACCAGCTTAGTGGCTATTTTTAAGAGATCCGGATACTCAACATAGGATGGACGGTTTACGTCAACGACCACAACAGCCGTATTGCCTGTTACGTATTCCATGGCCTTTGGTCCGCTTATAAAAATATCCTCAGGAAAACTGTCACTTTCAGTAACCCGGTCATGTAAAGCCTTAACGGCAGTCGTCACATTATCAATAATGATATGAACGTCTTTTTCCAACATTCTGGCACAGGCATATACACCAATGGCTGCACCAAGGGAATCCAGGTCTTGGAACCTGTGACCCATAATAATGACATTGTCGGATTCAGTCAAAAGCTCCTTAAAGGCATAGGCCTTTATTCTAGCCTTAACACGGGTATTTTTCTCAACACCCCTGGTTTTACCACCATAAAAGGAAAACTTGTCATGGTTCTTAATAACTGCCTGGTCGCCACCGCGTCCGAGAGCCAAATCAATAGCTACACGGGAATAATCCTGGCTTTGAGTCAGATCGGTCTCATGAATGCCTAGACCAACAGATATGGTTACGGGCAGGTCATTACCAATATTGATCTCCCGAATGTCATCCAGTATACTGAACTTATTCTCTTCCAGAACATCCATATACTTCTTATGAAAAAAGACGAAATACTTATCCTTCTCCATCTTCCTCAGGACCCCATTAACACTGGTTGCAAACTTATTAAGATTACGGTCAATAAGGGCAATAAGCAGAGGTCTTCTTACATCTTCTATAGATGATAAAACTTCATCGTAATTATCGACATAAATATATCCAATAACAGCCTTTTGCTCTTCATTAACCCGAAGAAGCTCATGTTCATTGGTCACATTATAAAAATAAAGACTGTAATAGAAAAAATCAGTAATATCCTTAACCAAGGCTGAATGATCAACCTCCAACTGATGTTTATGGAAAACAACCCTGTAATCATCTTTTTCATGTTGGATCATCTTCTCTGTCGGTTCCTCATAACTTGGAAAGTCATCTGCACTTATACTTGAAAAGAAGGTATGTATATTCTTGTCCAGTAAACTTGGATCTTCCAGCATATCAAAAAAAGTATCATTAAACCACATGATCCTTCCTGTACCATCCAATATACAGTGGGGAAGATCAAAGTGAACCAAGTGTTCCTTCTGAACCTCACTGACCTGCATGGACATATGCATCGTTGCTTTCAGGATACGCCGCTGTCCCAAAGAAAACATGACAACAAAAATAATCAGGTTCAAAACTGCAGCAATGGAAATCAGAACCCCCATGTCCCTATCAACGGTAAAAGAATAACCTGCCAGCAATAAAAATACAATTACAAAAATCAAAGGCCATAATATATACTTGATAATTCGAAAGTTCAATCTTGTCGTATGTTTGCTCATTTAACACCTCTCTAAAGACATGAATCTTTTCATAATCTCTACTATTATAACACATTTAATTAAAAGTTAAAAAAACTTATAATAACCAGCCCAATTAAAAGCTTGGCCTTCCTTTAGGCTAAGAATCTTTCCTCCTACAAGATAAAAGTAAGATTTCCCATAAGCCCTGGTAAAGGCTGTTGAATAGTCATTTTCCAGGTAAGTAAGATTCCCTAATCCCTGTCTAAGAATGCCATATTCCAGCTCAATTCCATAGTCCTTGTGGTGTAAAAGGATTTTATCTGTTAAGTCATTTTCTTTAACAAAACCTTCTGAATCCACTTCCGGACCTACCACTTTCTTTTCACCCGACTGACCAACATAGGTGATTTCACCCCACCAGGTCCTGTTTTGACTTTGAAGCCCATAATAGCGCTCAATTTCTATATCCCTAAGAGCTGTACCATTGAGGGATACATCAATCTCTCCCAGTCGAATTTCATAGATAATTTCTTCCAAGAGGGCTGGTTCAAGATTATCATATCCATCGATTTCATTGGTAACGCTAATAATTATACAATCAAACCTGGTTTCTTTAAGGGGTTTCTCAAAATCCAAGTCCATGAGAACACCTTCGAACTCTGCCTGTAAATCAACCGCCTTGGTCCTTCCGGTAGTAAAACCATCGATCAGGTGCCAGCCGCCTGTAAATTCAGCTTTGACCTCAGAAGAATCATCCGCTCCGGCCACCATATAGGGACCTATAAAATCAGATGTAACATCCAGAAGATGTTCTGCATCGGGATAATCAAATAAGTCATAGTCAAAATAATCAAGACCATATAAACGGTTTGGACCATTGTAGTCGAAACCAATCTCTAAGACATAGTCTATATATTCCATGGAGATGATGACTTGATAGTTGTCCTTACGGACTCTTACCTGTCCTGAAGAAACCGCCTCATCTGGATTCTCTTGCTCCTGACCGTCTTTCAAATCCGATAAATCCTGTTGCGGCTCATCGACCTGGATTCCGTCATCATCCATCTGGTCCATATTTTCTATCAGCCCATGATCCGTCTGAGATCCCAAATCGTCTTCAACTTCTTGATTCATCTCCAACTCAATATCTTCTATCAGACTGATACTTAGAATAAATCCGCCAACCATGACTCCCATAAATATAATAACTCGGAAAATCATCCGCTTTAATCTCACGTGAAACTCACCTCAACTCTCAGATTCTATTCTATCATAGGTCTGCAAGCTTCTCAGCAATTTCTTGGTAAAAAAAAATCCTACCGGTCTGGGTAGGACTAAGCAATTATTAATCTATCAAAATAAAAGGGGGGATAGTTTTACAATATTATATTACCAAGGCCATATGACGCTTTGATTAATAAGTTATTACGAAAGTATTAAATCTTGAAATAATTGGCCAATTCTATAAATTGTTCCAGGCTAAGAGCCTCTCCCCGTATGGTTTGTGATATGCCAAACTCATCTAAAGCCTGACGAATCCTGTCTTTTTCAAGACCAAGATCTTCTTGATGTGACAAGGTGTTGACCAAAGTTTTACGCCTTTGCTGAAAAGCACCCCGGATAATCTGAAACATATAGGTATCATCAATATCCATAACCTTGTACTTATCTGTAGCCTTAAGACGAATTACTGAAGAACCAACTTTAGGCTGGGGTATAAAACAGCTTGGTGGTACTTCAACAACCACCTGTGGCTCAGAGTAATACTGAACAGCCAAGGTTAAAGCTCCATAATCCTTAGTAGAGGGATGAGCTTTCATTCGGTCAGCAACTTCTTTTTGAATCATAACCGTAATCGAATCCAGCGGTATATGGCTTTCAAAAATCTTCATGATAATAGGTGTTGTTATATAGTAAGGTAAATTAGCCACCACTTTGACTTTTTGACCTTGCCACTTTTCCTCAATGAGCCCGTTCAGATCAACCTTGAGAACATCCTGCTGGATAATCGTAACATTATCATAATCAGACAAGGTTTCAGTAAGAATGGGAATCAGGGTCTGGTCAATTTCTATGGCTACAACTTCTTTTGCTGCTTCAGCCAAATATTGGGTCAAACTTCCGATTCCGGGGCCGATCTCAATAACCACATCATCTTTGGTCAGTTCTGCACCAGCAACGATTCCCTCAAGAATATTCTGATCGATCAAAAAGTTCTGACCGAATTTTTTCTTCAGGTTAAAGCCATAGCGCTCCATAATTAACTTGGTACGTAGTGGTGTTGAAATCTTATTATCCATCTAACTTCCTTTTCTGTTCTTAGGGCTGTTTTCGGGCTAAAATCTCAAGGACCTAGCCTATACTTAATGAATTATATCACTTGTATAGGGCTATTGTCACCTAATACATGTAAATAGGCTCCTTTTTCAACCAAGTCCATTCGGTCTTCATGAACGTAGAGCCATTTATTTTTTGCAAATGCCAGATCTTTATGGTCTGACCCTAGCTTATGGTTTTCTATGGCTTCATTGGTTCCTTTTTGGAGTATGATAACAGTTCTGTAGCCTTCTTCATGGACACGTATAGGGGAAAAGTGACCGGTCATGGGATAAAGTTCCAAAACCCTTCCTTTTGGAACAAAGAAAAGGTGTCCTTCCTCAATTCTATAGGGTTCAGAATCCCATAATGGCCTATGAGGCAGTATAAGGGCCAAAATACAATCCCTTCCCGCAATAAAGACCTCGCTGCACTGATGAAACTCATAACCATTAATGTGACTGATTAAACCGTTGCAATAGCCGATTTGGCACTTCAAACCACCATATATATAATCTTCAACCCACCCTTTAAATGTGGATTTTTCCATTTCCTCTGATGAAGCCACATAAACATTTCCCTTATCTGGAAAGTCGGCTTTTGATTCCAGATAGTCCATCAGCCAAGAATCAGCCTTTACACTTAAAACTCTACCGTATTGATGAAAAGATTCATCATGCAAAGTCCGTATCTCTCGGTCTGGGTTATTACGTCTTATCTTATCAATCGTTTCCATTACATATCCTTAACCCTTTCAAAAAGTAGTCTAAATTGACTGTGTTTTCTATAGAATACCGGTGGTCGACCTAAGGGTACCGACAAAGTTACCCTACCTCCGAAATATTCCTGACCGGTCATGAAATGGATCCATTCATCTTCAGGTAAGATCAGTTCCTTACTTTCTTGACCTTCTTCAACAACAGGATATACCAGAATATCCTGGCCCAGTAAATAGGCATCATCACAGGATTCAAATCCCTGATCCTCATAATGAAAAAACAAGGGTCTAACCGAGGGCATACCACTGGAATGATTGATTTGATCCACATATAGATGATATGGTTTAAGATGACAGTAAATTCTGGTAAAACGGCTAATAAAGTCCATGGTTTCTTCATCAGAGTCAAACTGATGGTTCTTATCGGGTTGGTTCCCCTCATGGGACCGCATGACCATGGAAAAGGCATTCATCTCCGTCCATCTCAAAAGAAGTTCCTTGGACCTGGTCATTTTCCCAAATGTCGTATAGCCGCCAATGTCGCTGTGACTGTTGCCGATACCGGATACAGCCAAGGACAGTTGAGAATTAACGATGGATCCTATACCATAATCTCTGGACCAGTCAACATGCTGATCTCCGTTCCACATCATTTTTGCATATGTCCCAGTTCCGGTATAACCAGCTCTGACAAAGAAAAATATTTGATCTTCCATGCCTGCTTCCTCTATGGCTTCTTGATTACATTTAGCCCAAAGAACCGGCCACCTGTTATGAACCAGTCTAGGATCCTGTCCTGAATAGAGGACAGCATCTGTTGGTAAATATTCGGCAAAATCGGCCATCCATCCCTTCATACCAATTCCCAGCATATGATCAGTTATTATATTTTTCATGTACTCAAAAGCAAGAGGATTAGTCAGATCAATCATGGCTGCCGGGAAAGTCGTAATGGTTACTAAGTAGTCTTCTCCATATTTGTTTTTGACCACATATCCTTTTTGACTGGCTTCCTTATATAAGTCCCCTTCCATTGCTAAAAACGGATTAATATAGCCTAGAAAATTCACTTGATCCTCTTGCCATTTCCTAATATATTCCGGCAAGTCTTTATATAAGGATTTATCATATTTCCAATTCCAAAAGAGCTGTTTACCAAATTTGGTAATCCTCTGGCCTTCCCAGTCCTGAGCCCATATACCATTGACTTTGCCACCATGACCCAGTATTTTATCAAGTTTTTCCTGACATACCTGGGGCCCGTCTTGTATTCCCAAAATCATACCGTCAAAAACCCATTCCGGTAACCTGGGCTGACGGCCAACTAGCTGGGTAAGACCTGACATAAGTGATGGATAATCATCCTCCTGGCCGATATAAATTGTTTTTACTGGCTCGCGTACTTCAATCTGAATCTGATCATCCTCAAAGTCAAACTGGGAATAGGCACTACAGTCTATATGGACAAAACGCTTATGATTGGTTATAAAGGTTGGCTGGACCATGTATGAAGCATATTTTTCATACTCCATAAGGCCAACCTTCCTGTTCAATTGATAAGCCACTATTTTTTTTAGGATGCTGGATAGGGCTACATGCTCTGATACCCAGTTTTTTACTCTTTTTCCTTTTAAGTTAAAGGCAGCGAACTGTTCTCCACAACCATAAGCCATTTCATCCTTACTTGTGCACAGATTTAGATAGAGCCTGTTGATTCTTTTATCTGTATAGGTAAACTTCATTTCCAAATATCCATCAGACTCTATCAAATGCATATAAATTTTATGATTCATCCATTGATAAGTCACTCGGGTTTGATCTTCCCTTTCATCAACTTGAATCAGTTGATAAAAAAACCTGGTTACTTTATCCTTCATTCGGAAAGCCCCACGTTTCATCACATACTTATCCTGACCAATTCCTACATGAAGACCAATACCATGAATATTTTCTTCCTGGTCCATGACTAACTGCCCCTTATAGACAATCTGGAACTTTCCATTTTTATAGCTTACTTCCAAAATGAACCTCCTCTAGCCACTCGCTTATTCTTTCCATAAGTCTTCATAGGGCAAACCTGTAATAATTTCAACAACATGTCTTGTATCCGGTTCCACCTGGCTTTTACAACCATCCTGCCTTAACCTGTCTATTTCCCTAATCATGGTCTCATGATTGGATGGATTGATTTTGAATCCATAGGAAATGATAAAGCCTATGATTAAGAGAATTAGAGGTGCCAACATAAACATAAAACGGATTCCCATAATTGTACCAGGATCTTGAATAAAAACCTGACCACCTTCACTGGACTGGTACCCAAGAGCCTCAATTCCCATACCTACTAAAAACAGGGCAAGAGCCTGAGCTATTTTTCTGACAAAGGTCATCATCCCGGAATAGGTTCCCTCTCGTCTCTTTCTAGTGATCATTTCATCAGCATCGACAACAAAGGCCAACATATTATAAGGTACCGTTACTGCACCACTTAAGCCGGCCCCCACAATCAATGATGTTACCAGTAAGAAGATTAAGGGTGTCTCATGATTGAATAATGAAAAAACTAGAATACCAATCATCCATATAAATAAATGTCTGCGATATGTTTTTGCATTACCATTCTTTTTGCATTCCATAACAACAGCTACCAGGGAAATCATCTGTGTAATGACTAGGACACCCAGCAAGACAGAGTATAGATTTTCTTTATTTAGGTAATCTCTCAGATAATAGATAAAAAGCGCCATAAAAATGTCCATAGCTACATAGGCACATAAATACATACCGATATGAACCCGCAAAGATTTATTCTGATATGTTGAGGCAAAATTGCTGGCGAGCTCCTTCAATGAATCTCCCAATGATTTTCTTTCTTCTTCCTGGCTATAATCTCTTTCAAAAGTCCCCCGATAAACAAAATACCATGGAAGAGCATATATAAGACCAAAAATACAACCCATGATCAAGTAACCTCTTGCAGGTGTTTCAAAAAACTTAACGATAGTCATAGCCAAAATTGCACCTAATAACATGCCAGTCTGTGAAAACAACATCCTTATGCCTATCATCTTAGACCGAACAGCATACTCTGAGGACATTTCTGCCGGTAAAGAGTTATAGGGTACCATAACCATAGTAAAAACTGTATTAAAGAGTAAATAAGTCATTAAGTAGTAAAATACTTTCACTCCCTGGCTGCTTGAAAAAGAAAACCATAGGAGGCTAAATGATACAAAAATTGGGATGATACCAATAAGGAAATAAACACGTCGTCTTCCGTGTCTTGATTTTGTATGATCTGAAATATATCCCATCGTAGGATCCGTTACCGCATCCCATATCTTGCCTATCATGATAATCATTCCGGCAAGTGAAGCCCTTAATCCCGCCACATCTGTCAAAAAAATCATAAACAAGGATCCAATGACAAAAAAAGCACCTCCACCATAAAGATCCCCAACTCCAAAAGAAATCATATTCCCCAATGTAACCTTTTTTTTCATACCTTCCCGTATATAAAATACGCTCCTTTCGTAAAATTCCCACAATAACTTAAGACTATTTTACCTTATTTTGTGTATTATTACAATTGTTTAATAATTTTAATTAATTAAATAAGAAGATTTGTGTATTTTAATAGAATATTTATTATAATAATATAGTTTTGTAAATATATTGTTTGATATAGTCGCATTATCCTTTACATTGAAAAGAGAATAGTGTAAAATAGTAATCAATTAATATCGTAATATTCAAATATAAGAAAGGGACAAAATCGTGAGAATTTCTGAATACGAAAGCGCCTCAGAGTTACTTAAACTTTTAGGTCACCCTGCTAGACTATGTATACTTATTGGCATCCTGGAAAAAGAAAATGCTGGTTGTAATGTAACATACATGCAATCTTGTCTAAACATTCCTCAATCAACAGTATCCCAGCATTTAGCAAAATTGAAAGCAGCAGGCATCATTAAAGGTGAACGTAACGGATTGGAAATACAATACCGTGTTGTAGATGATAACGTTGAAAAGGTTATCAAAGCATTAGATTTAATTTCATATGACAACGAATAACAAAAAAGACATATTTCCCGGGAAATATGTCTTTTTAAATGCTTATTATTGATCATTTAATATAAAACGATGAATGACCTCTGCAACTGCACCTTCATTATTGGTGGCCTTTGTAATGTAGTCTGCAACTTCTTTTACACCATCTGATGCATTGGCAACCACGCAGCCTTTACCGGCATATTCTAACATGGAAACATCATTATATCCATCACCTACACATATAACATTTTCTCTCTCAATACCCAAATGATCTGCCATCCAAGCAACCGTTAAACCTTTATTTACATCTGGATGGGTAATTTCCAAATAAAATTTCTTAGAGTAAAAGCAATTAACGACTCCAGCATATTTAGTCTCAATTCTTTCTTTTACTTTATCAAGTAATTCACGATCATTATCATGATATAGAACTTTTAAGGAATAAGGAAGAGATTTAATATCTTTTACAACCTTTACTTCCATATTTGTTCTTTCTTGATATACTCTGGAATAGTCATTTTCTTCTTCAACAATTAAATGACTATCGTAGTAAAGCTGGGTAGTTACATTAAATTCATATCCAATATCAATAAAATCACCCATTAATTCTTTATTAATCGGTTTTAAGTATATGTTTTCACCTTTAACTGTATCTATTCTTGCTCCATTAAAGGATATGAAATATTCATCTTCATCGTGGATGTCCATTGATTCGATAAATTGCATCATAGAATCGTTAGATCTTCCTGAACAAAACATAATAACATGTCCCTGATCTTTTGCCTTCTTAATAGCTTTGACATCTACTTCTGAAATTGTTAAATCATCTCTTAAGAGTGTATCATCCAAATCCGTTACCAGCATTTTCTGCATCTTACTTTCTGTATCAAGCCACCTTGATACATCTCCTTTCAAAGCTTCTCAAAATTGGGTTTATCTATTGTATATCATTTAAACTTTCATATAAGAACAACTAGTTAGAATTCTAACTAGCTGTTGATTGCCTACAAATATCCAGAATTTATTACTGATTGATTGTTTCTAATAGCATTTTACTTTCTTCAGGTGTAAGTGTCTCGACAGTCGTTCCACGCTCAACTTTTTTAGAATATAAATAAGAGAAATCATTATTATGAAGATTATGAAGAATGAATCCATCTCGATTGTCATCCAGCATAACTAATATAAAGCTAAGTTTTCCACCTTGATTTTCAAAAGCATTGTATTTGTAAAGATTCACCTTAGAATAAGCTTTCTTCAATCTTTGATCAAAAATATCCATTCTATGATAGACATCTAGTTGTTCTTTTTTCATAGCCTCTATAGCTTTTTTATTATTGAGTATATGTTCATCAAAGGAAAAGCCTGAACTACCTTTATTAAGTTTTTTATATTTACTTCTGAATAAAGAAAGATTAATCATAGTAATAAAGAGCAAAATAAAAAGTATAATTGTGGTAATAATAAGGCCAAGTACAAATTCACTTTGTGAATTTTCAATAACAGGAATAATATGTTCCATATATACTAGTTAGTATAGCATTCAACTGATGAGGAAAATACTATACAACTCCTTTCAATCTTAATTTCTTAACTGTTCCAGTAAATCTATGATACGATCAAGTTCGTCATTAGAGAAGTATTCAATCTCAATTTTTCCCTTATTCTTCTTTGCATTTATATGAACTTTCGTTCCAAGTATTTCTTCAACATCTTTTTGTAAAGATAAAATAATAGGATCCATCTCATCATCTTTTTTAGTTACTTGAATCTTTTTAGGCGTTAGAACTTTCTTGATCAACTTCTCTGTTTCTCTAACACTAAGCTTCTGATCAAAAATTTGAGTTGCAATTTCTACTTGCAGGTCAGAATCTTTAATAGCGATTAAAGCCCTTGCGTGGCCACTAGATAGCATCTCATCAATAACCATTTTTTGAACTTTTTCTTCTAACTGTAATAGTCTTAATGTATTTGCAATTGCTGATCTGGATTTCGCTACTTTCTCAGCAATTTCATCTTGCTTTAGATTGAAGTCATCCATTAATTTTTGATAGGCAATAGCTTCTTCAATAGCGTTTAGATTCTCTCTCTGAATGTTCTCAATCAATGCAACTTCTACAATTTCTTCATCAGTAAAGTCCTTAACAATAACAGGGATTTCTTTAAGACCAGCAAGTTTAGCAGCCCGCCAACGTCTTTCACCTGCAATGATTTCATAAAACTTATCTCTTTTAGCTACAACTAATGGCTGTAGTACACCGAAATTACGAATTGATTCAGATAGTTCTAAGAGTGCATCTTCATCAAACTGCTTTCTTGGTTGACCTGGATTAGGCTCTACTAAGGTGATTTTCACCTTCATTATATCTTTATTATTTTCAAGAGCAATTTTTTCTTCCATATCATCAGGAATCAATGACGTTAAACCTTGCCCCAATCCTCTTTTTCTAGCCATTAGTCGACCTCTCTTTCAATAACTTCTTGTGCCAATAAACGATAAGATTCGGCTCCTTTGGATTTAGAATCATAGAGATTAATAGGTAATCCATAACTTGGAGCTTCCCCTAGACGAACATTTCTAGGTATAATCGTTTGATAAATATTCGTTTTAATTAATTCTTTCTTAACTTCCTCAACAACTTGAAGAGATAGATTTGTCCTGGAATCAAACATAGTAAAGACAATTCCTTCGATTTCAAGATGTGGGTTCAATCTTTTTCTAACAAGATTAATAGTATACATTAATTGTGATAATCCTTCAAGAGCGAAGAATTCACATTGGATTGGAACTAACACTGTATCTGATGCACATAATGCATTGATTGTCAGTATACTTAGTGAAGGAGGACAATCTATAATAATGAAGTCGTAATTACTTTTTTCATCTTTAAGTATATTCTGAAGAATAAAACTAGACTGATCCACATTGATCAGCTCAACTTCTGCACCAGCTAATTCAACATCAGCGGGAATAAGATCAAGATTATCCAGTATATTTTTAAGTCTTGTTTCCTCTAAGGATGCCTCTTTAAGCAATAATTCATAGGTAGTACTATCTAATTCTTTCTTATTAACACCTAGACCACGGGTTGAATTACCTTGTGGATCAATGTCAATGAGTAAGACTTTTTTCCCAGACTCAGCTAAGCAAGCTGCTAAATTTATACTTGTTGTGGTCTTACCAACTCCACCTTTTTGATTTGCTACTGATATTATGCGGCTCATTTATTGAATCCTCCTCAATTGTCATTGCTAATATTATATCATATCTTAATATGTGAAACTATAATTACTCGTCATCTTCATAAATTCTTTTCCACAAATGTTTCACGTGAAACATTTTTACAGGCTTTTATGTCTTTTTAGGCAATTAATCTACATTAAATGTTTCACGTGAAACATTATTTACAAACAATAGAGGAGGTGTTACAAATGAGTACTGAGAATACAACTCCAAAAGTTTATAACTAATTATTGCCAATGTCTAACAACTAACAATATCACACTTAAACGGGTATAGTATCGTATATTTCTCAACAAATAAATCTATAAACATATATAAAGAGATAAATAATTTTGTCTTTCATAATCCTAATAAAGATAAATAAAAGGACAAAAAAAATAACTGCATACTTATATCCTAAGCAGCAGTTATTAATATCTACTTTAAAAAATATCTACCAAATTATTCTTAATCGCATAGACTGCAGCCTGAGTACGATCAGATACTTCGATTTTCTTGAAGATGTTTGAAACATGGTTTTTTACAGTTTTTTCACTAATACACAATTCATCTGCAATTTCTTTATTCAGTAATCCTTGTGTAATAAGCTTCAATACTTCAATTTCACGTTTAGTCAATTTATTGTGTTTAACTTGATTATCCAGTTCGCCGTTAATTTTCTTAAAGAGTAGGGAAGCCATATTCGGTTGAATATATGATTCACCACTATTAATTGATCGAATAGCCTTAATCAAAACATCAGATTCAGAGTCTTTTAAAACATATCCATTAACTCCAATTTCAACTGCTTTATAAAGGTACTCGATTTCATTGTGAATGGTTAAGATTAATACATTCACATCAATTTTGTCACTTTGTAATTTTGCTAAAACCTCAAGGCCATTCATTATTGGCATATTAATATCCAATAAAACAACATCTGGTTTTAACTCTACAATTTTGTTGTAAGCGTCTTGACCATCTCCTGCCTGGCCAACAACCTCAATATCATCTTCCAGTTCAATCAATGATTTAAGACCTTCCCTAACCATTGAATGATCATCTGCTATGAGAATTCTAATTGTATTCATTCTCCGTTTTCCTCCTTACTCTTCTCCTCATTGTTTACTTCAATTGGTAGGATAATGTGAATAACAGTACCCATATCCAATTGTGACTTGATAACAAATTCCCCTAGAAGTAGATTAACCCTTTCCTTCATCATGGATAAACCAAAACCTTTTCTTTCATCTTTCAGGTATGTATGAAGTTCTTCTGGATCAAACCCAATTCCGTTATCCTGAACTGTTACCTCAGTATTTGTTTCGTTAAAGGCTAGCTCTAATATTACCTGATTGGCTTTTGCATATTTCTGTATATTGTTTAAAGCCTCTTGAACAATTCTAAAAACTGTCAAAGAAATAACTTCAGTAATATTCTCACCTTTAGTTTCATTATTATACTTTACTTTAAGCTCTATTGAAAAGTCGTTCTTCTGTTCTACTTTGTCGATGTATCTTTCTAGAGTAGGTACTAAGCCAAGATCATCAATGGACATTGGTCTTAGATTATAGATTAAGCGTCTGGTATCATCAATTGTACCACGTATAAGAGTTTTAAGAGTCTGCAATTCAAGTCTTGCACGATCGATATCCTTATCTAATAATTTTAAACATAGTTCGGATTTAAGAATTAAATTACTAAGGCTTTGAGCTGGACCATCATGCATATCTCTTGCAATCCGTGCACGTTCATCTTCTTGAGCTTGGATGACCCGTAACCCCCAAATTTCCTTATTCTGAATATCGTCGATCTTTTCGGTAATTTGTTTAAGATTTCCTGTTAATACACCATAAGCAATATCGAAATCATTCGACAGCTTATCTGCTTTTTCTGCAATTTTTCGAACGGATTTAAGATGTATCTCCAATTCATTACGCCGCTTGATGATATTCATCTCACGTTCTTTTTCAACTGCTAACTGTACCCTAAGTGCATCTGTACGATCATAAATCTCTTTCATCTCTTCATCCGAGTATTGCTCAAAGTTTTTATTAACAACAAGCAACCGAGATTTGCTGATACGATATTCTTTATCGAGTTTTTCAACACGATCAATCAAATCACTGGCTTCAATACGTAATCTGAGAAATTCATCTTCTAACTCTTGATATTCTTTTTTTGCAAAATGACTTATTTCCTTAATTTCATTATTGCTGGATTCAATACTACCAATGGTCGAATCAATAATGACATCAAGACGTTTATTCTCTTTATTATACATATTCTACCCCAGCGTGCAATTAGTTATACATAAATATTATAGCATTAATGTCCTATAAGTGACAAGTCTATATTATTAGTGCCCATGACTATTATTCACTATACTTAAAGGTATATAGTTACTATAAAACACCTTGATCGTACAAAAAATATTTTATCATAAAGGTTACTACTTATAGTATAGCATAAGTTGAGTCAAATGAATCAAAGGTGATTAATTAAGGTTTTCTATTGTAATTTTACATCCAATCATTCATAATAATAGTAAACATAGAACGTGTATCGTGCAAAGGATGGTAACTATGAAAAAGAATAACTGGATTGCTCCCTTAGTCATAACAGGTTTAGCTATACATACTTTCAATAATAAACTGTTTAGCATATCAAAAGATAAATTGCGTAAAAAAGAATTGGAACATAAAGTCTTTAATTGGAAATTTGGACCTATCTCCTATAGAGAAGAAGGTCAAGGTCAGCCTGTTTTAATGATCCATGACACATTTTCAGGATCTTCATCAATTGAATTTGATAGAATAATACAACAAATTTCAAAAAAATACAAAGTATTTGCCATTGATTTACTAGGCTATGGCTTTTCTGAACGTGCCAATATAACCTATACAGCCTACTTATACATACAACTCATTAATGATTTCATCCATGATGTAATCAAAGAGGACCACATATCGGTTTTAACTTCCGGTAACAGTAATATATATGCCTTACTAGCCTCACAACAGGACAATACCCTAATCAATAAATGTATTATGATCAATCCAATTGACTTGCGAGTAGCAGCCTTAAACCCAAGCCGTAGAGATCATACAGTCAAGTACTTGCTGGAATTACCTTTCTTAGGTACAACATTGTTTAATTTGGTTCACAGTCGTTTGAATTTCAGACAGTTATTTACGAATGTTCATAATAAGAGCTCTATGAAATTCTATATTGACCAATTTTATCATAATGCCCATTATAGTGATTCAAGTTCAAAATATGCTTTTGCTTCCTATATCAGTAACTATATGAATATTGATATTAGAGAAGCCTTAAAGGCATCAAATATAAGCCTATATATCATAAGTGGGGCAGACAGGGAAGTTTCCACGGAAACGATTCATGAGCAATATACAGAGTACAATCCCTCCATAGAATGCGTTACCATAAAAGCATCCTCTGACTTCCCACACCTGGAAAACCCATTTTCAACTTATGATCAAATTCAGCTGTTTTTGCAGGATTAAAGTTTTGAGTTTTAATATAATTTAGTTATAGATTGACCGTAAAAGCAACTATGTGAGTCTTTGATTTGCTCATTTAGTTGCTTTTTGTATGCGAATTCAAATACTTTAATGATTATATTTGATATTAATATTTTTATTAATGTATTATGAAAGTATTATGTAAAACGGACAGGCCCAGGCATGATGCTCCTAGTGACCGGGCGGTAGATCCCAAATGCGAGGCAACTTATTTATGATTAAAGATGTAGCCTCGCATTCGTGAGCCAAAGCCCAGCCACCAGGACACCATACCTAGACCTTGCTTACATAAATACAGAAGTAAATAAAAAAAATTGGGTAGCTAAATAATAAAATTAAAATATATTAAACACAACACATCACAAACCAAAGAACTACAAAGATGTCACATATCAAGACACTCAGAGCATATATAAGACATCATAGATCTTTCAATTACATTCAAGCCTATACGCCTTTAGTTACCTTGTATAGCGACAGGGGGTAGGTTGCTTGTCCTGTCTCCTGGGCTTTCGAGTCACTAATGCGTCATTCACTTCTCAATTAATTACCTACCATCGCATTTGTGGGGCGCCTGCCCAGAAGATAGGATTAGCAGCCTGCCCCCGTCCCACCATACACAGCATAAATAAATTGAAATAGACTTAATCCTCGCAATTGAACCAATTCTAGGTCTTTTTATATTTTATATCTTTCTTTGTATAGCGACAGGAGGTAGGCTTCTTGTCCTGTCTCCTGGGCTTTCGAGTCACTAATGCGTCATTAACTTCCCCTATAATTACCTACCAACGCATTCGTGGGGCGCCTGCCCGGGAGATAGGATTAGCAGCCTGCACCCGTCCCTATATAATTTTTAAAAATAAAAAGACCGCAGCCAAAACCTTTGACCACGATCTCCAAAACTCTATTTATAGAAAGATTTATTGCTTACAGGGCATAACCATATTATCACGAGTCAAATACATGCTCATATGCTCAATACCAGCCTCTAAATACTTTTCACCATAGGGTATAAAGCCAATACCCTTGTAAAAATCAAGGACTTGTACTTGTGCATGAATTTCAACACGGGGATCTCCTTTTCTAAAGCAGAAATCAACCAATTTACGGACAATTAGATCACCATATTTTTTTCCCCGATGGTTTTTCAATACGGCGATTCTTCCTATAAGAGGGACACCGTCTTTATATATGACACGGCCTGTTCCTACAGGCTCATCATCTTCTATAACTAAGACATGATAAGATATTTTATCATACTCATCTTGTTCCAAATCTTTAGGAACACCTTGTTCTTCAATAAATACTTTTTCACGGATGGCATATTGCTTTTCCAAGCCTTCAGAACCGTGAACAATTTCAGCATATAACATATTAGCTCCTCACAATCTAGTTAAGTCAAAACCTTGGTGATTAGTTTTCGTAGGGAATATCAATGGTTATGGTATACTTGTCTTCGTCTTGTCGAACAGTATATTTTGCTTCCATTCCTGAAGAATTAATTGCATCAACTGCTTGCTTAATGGTATTGGTGAATAAACGAATATCTTTAATGAATCGCTTAATTTCGGGTTTCTTTTCAGGTTCTTCCTTGGGAGTAAGTTTCTTTTCAATATACTTTTCAGTATCACTGACAGTCATATTGCTTTTAATGACATGCTTTAGTATTTTCATTTGAAGATCAGCATCTTTTACTTTAAGCAAGGCTCGACCATGACGCTCTGTAAGCTGATTATCCATGATTAAAGACAGAACCTCTTCAGAAAGATTTAGGATTCTTAACTTATTGGCGATCGCTGATTGACTTTTACCGACGATATCGACTAACTCCATTTGAGACAGTTTAAAATCAGCCATCAATTCCTTATAGCTTTTAGCAACTTCAATAAAATGCAGATCATCTCTTTGAATATTTTCAATGAGGGCTAAGTATGCAGAATCTCGTATGGAGCTTTCCTTAATAATAGCCTGTATTTCAGTAAAATTTGCCAGTTTAGAAGCTCTTAAACGTCTTTCTCCAGCGATTAATTCATATAAGCCTTGATCATTTTGACGTACAACAATTGGTTGAATCAAGCCATGATTTTTAATTGATTCGGATAACTCCCTTAGGGAATCTTCATTAAAGACTTGTCTTGGCTGATGAGGATTGGCCACAATTTGTTCAATAGGTAATGTAACGATTTCGTTTTTCACAGTATCCCTCCCAATTTTTTTATAGTATACCACATATTTATTTCCCAGGAAATATTTTACTTTAATGGGCTTTTTTGTGGCTTTCCAGCTTTTCTCGGATATTTTGAAGGTGTTGAAGATAGTTTATTGATCAAAACAAAACGTCGAATAACATTCTGTCCCTGTAATTCTACCTCTTCAATTCCTTTGATGCTTCCTCCTAAAATTGATATAGGATTTCTCGCTTTTTCAATCTCCGTATCAGTATCAGCGGATTTATAGGCGATAAAATGACCATTTTCATGGACAAAAGGAATACAATACTCACTGAGAATAGATAAATCACTAACTGCCCTGGATACGCAGCAATCAAAAGATTCCCTATAGGCAGGATCCCTACCAAAATCTTCGGCTCGACCATGAACGGTTTCCATGTAATCCAAATTAAGCTCTTGAATAACCTGATTTAAGAAATTAATCCTCTTATTAAGGGAGTCTAGTAGCGTCATTCGTAAATGTGGAAAAATAATCTTTAAGGGTATTCCAGGTAGTCCTGCTCCAGTACCGACATCAATAATTGAATTTACCTGGTTCATATCAAAGACGGATTGTACTAGTACGCTGTCATAAATATGTTTATTGGCGAATTCAATTTCATCAGTAATGGCAGTTAGATTCATAACCTTATTCCACTCCATAAGCAAATCATAATATTTGTATATTTGATTATATTGATTTTCTTCCAAAGTAATACCGATTCTATTTAATTGTGGTTCCAGGCTGTGCCTAATTATTTGTTTACTGTCCATGTAATCCTCAATTTCTAATGACTGACTGCTGTTATTGTTCCAAACGCTTTTTTTGACGTTGCTGTTCAAGATATACCAACAATACAGATATATCTGCAGGAGATACCCCGGAAATTCGACTGGCTTGACCAATGGATAGTGGACGAATTTCTTTTAACTTTTGAGTTGCCTCTAAACGCAGACTGGAAATATCATCATAATTAATATCATCAGGTATTAGTTTTCTTTCCATCTTCATATATTGGGCAACCTGCTTTTCCTGACGTTTAATATAGCCTTCATATTTAATCTGTATTTCGATTTGTTCAATAATATCTTCAGACAGTTCATCCCGGTCTGGATCAATAGGCGCTAATTTTTCATAATTAAGCTCAGGTCTTTTTAACAATTCCTTGAGTGTCATACCTGACCTTAGTAGGGTAGAATTGTATTCCTCCAGCAGTTTTTGTACCTTATCACTTGTTCCTACTGTGACCTTATCCAAACGTTTGATTTCCGCTTCTATAGTAGCTATTTTGTAGACAAGATAATCATATCTTTCTTGACTGATCAGTCCTGCCTTATAACCTTTTTCGGTTAATCGAAGGTCAGCATTATCCTGTCTGAGAAGCAAACGATATTCCGCTCGGGAAGTCATCATACGATAAGGTTCTTTAGTCCCCTTGGTTACCAGGTCATCAATGAGAACACCAATATATCCTTCTGACCGGTCAATAATCATAGGTTCCTGGTCTTTAATTTTAAGGGCAGCATTAACACCGGCTATTAATCCCTGAGCGGCTGCTTCTTCATATCCTGAAGAACCGTTAAACTGGCCAGCCGAGTATAATCCACTGATCGTTTTAAATTCAAGGGTAGATTTAAGCTGTAAAGGATTAATACAATCATACTCAATAGCATAGGCTGTTCGCATGATCTCACAATTTTCAAGTCCAGGCAAGGTACGATACATTTCTTTTTGTACATCTTCAGGTAAAGAAGATGACATACCCTGAACGTACATTTCATTGGTATCTTCACCTTCCGGCTCTAGAAAAATCTGGTGTCTTTCCTTATCGAAGAAGCGAACAACCTTATCTTCGATTGATGGACAATACCTTGGTCCTGTACCTTCAATATTAATCTGACTGTTGGCTCCATAAAGAGGTGAACGATCCAGATTACCATTGATGATTTCGTGGGTTCTGGAGTTGGTATAAGTCAACCAACAAGATATCTGCTCTCTTTCTATATCCTGACTCTTATTGGTAAAAGAGAATGGTACGATTTTTTCATCACCTTTTTGCTCTTCCATTTTTGAAAAATCAACAGTTCTCTTATCGATTCTTGCTGGTGTACCAGTTTTAAACCGATACATTTCAATGCCGTTTTCAACCAAACTCGAGGTTAGGTGATTGGCAGCCTGAAGTCCGTTTGGCCCGGAATAGATACTGACATCACCATAAATACATCTAGCCTTGAGATATGTACCTGTTGCAATAATAACGGCTTTACCATAGTAGATAGATCCGGATAAGACTTTAACACCCCTCACCTGGCCATCTTCAACAATCAGTTCTGTTACTTCATTTTGACGGATTTTTAGGTTATCCTGATTTTCAAGGGTTAACTTCATGGTTCTTGAATACTTGTTCTTATCAGCCTGGGCTCTTAAGGAATGTACAGCTGGGCCTTTACCTGTATTCAGCATTCTGGACTGAATAAAGGTTTTATCAATGTTAATCCCCATCTCACCACCCAGGGCATCGATTTCACGTACAAGGTGTCCCTTTGAGGTGCCACCAATGCTTGGATTACAGGGCATCATGGCAATAGAATCCAAATTCACAGCAAAAACAATGGTTTTCATACCTAATCTGGCAGCTGCAAGACCGGCTTCTACACCTGCATGGCCACCACCAATGACTATAACATCCAATTGATCTTCTATATAACTCATGTCTGCTCCTTTATTTTCCTAGACAAAATTGACTAAATATTTGCTTGATAATATCGTCGGTTACTTTATGGCCGGTAATTTCACTTAAATATTCATAGGCATTATGAAGATCAATAGCATATAGATCTTCAGGTATACCCATAGCCGCTGCTTCAATAACCTTATCCAGACTGGTCACTGTTTTTTCAAGAGAACGTTTATGACGAATATTGTGAATGACCGTATCATTGTCCAATTGAAGATTACCTACCATAAACATAGACTTGATTTCTTCTTCCAATTGGTCCAGTCCTTCAAACAAGGTAGCACTGGTTTCAATAATGGTCATATCCTGTAAGTGTAATTTTAAGTGTTCCTTCTTAACCTGTATATTAAGATCACTCTTATTCATCAAAATAATGACCTTTTGATTGGTAATCAAATCCATAATTTCATCATCTTCCTGAGTAAGTGGCTGAGATGAGTCAACGACAAAAAGAACCAGATCTGCATCCTGCATCAAGGTCTTGGACCGGTCTACACCAATTTTTTCAACCACATCATCTGTCAGACGGATACCTGCTGTATCAATCAATTTAAGAGGTATACCATGAACATTCATATACTCTTCAAGGGAATCCCTGGTTGTGCCGGGAATATCTGTAACTATGGCTCGCTGTTCCTTAAGGAGGGCATTAAGAAGAGAGGATTTACCGACATTTGGTCTACCAACGATTACCGTCTTAATCCCTTCACGAATAATTCTTCCATTATCATAGGAATCTATCAATTTCTGAATACTCATCCGGATTCCTTCCATCCTTGCTGTAACCTGGTCTGATGAAAGAGCATCAATATCGTATTCCGGGTAATCAATGGCTGCTTCTATATGGGCAATGGTCTCTATCAAGTGTTTCTTAAGGCTTTCAATTTCATTTTTGATGGTTCCACCCAGTTGATTCACAGATGCCTGCAAGGCAAGCTCAGTTTTGGAATGAATGACATCCATAACAGCCTCTGCCTGAGACAGATCAATTCGTCCGTTTAAAAAGGCTCTTTTGGTAAATTCACCAGGTTCTGCAATTCTTGCCCCATGTCTGAGAACCAGTGACAAAATACTTTGCATAACAACTAAACCACCATGGGCGTTGATTTCTACGACATCTTCTTTTGTATAAGTATTGGGGGCTAACATAAATGAAACCAAAACTTCATCTAAGGTACGGTCGAATTCCGGATCATGGATATGACCATAATGAAGGGTATGGCTTACAAGATGATTATAGTCCAAAGATTTTTTCGGTTTAAATAGTTTCGAAATAATCGTTAAGGCTTCATCACCACTGATACGTATAATACCGATTCCTGCAGATGCCAGGGGAGTACTAATAGCTACAATAGTATCATTTAACATATTTTCTCCTTTATTTAAGCAAGGCAAATCCTTTGACCATTTTCTTGCTGACATGAATAAAATGTATGAAGGCCCAAACTCAGTCTGAATAATTCAGACTCTGTGTTTGGGCCATTTTCTTAAGTCTATTTTTTACGATTTGGAACGATAATCACTTTACGATATGGCTCATCACCCTCTGAATGAGTAGTTACGAACTTATTATTTTGTAAAGTTGAATGAATAATTCTTCTCTCGTATGGATTCATTGGCTCCAAAGTGAATTTCTTACCGGATTTCTTAACCTTGTTAGCCAGGTTACCTGCAAGAGTTTCCAATGTTTTCTTACGTCTTGTTCTATACTCTTCTGTATCAAGCTTAATGCGGATATAGTGATCAGATTCTTTATTAACGACTAAGCTGACTAAGTATTGAAGAGAATCAAGTGTTTGGCCTCTCTTACCAATGAGAACACCCATGTTATCACCGCTTAAATCGATATTCATGTTATTCTTGTCATCAACTTCAACAGCAACATTGACTTCCATGTTCATTTTTTCAAAAACACTGGCCAAGAAACTCTTGGCAATATCTTCTAAACTTGATTTTTTACTTACTCGAACTTTTGCTTCTTTATTACTAAATATACTAAAGAGTCCGCTAGGTCCTTTATCCAGTACTTCAATTTCAACTTCTTCACTGGTAGCTCCAAGTTCAATTAATGCTTCGGTTATAGCATCTTCAACAGTTCTGCCTGTTTTTTCTACCACATTCATCCGTGTAACCTCCATCTACTTTGATTTCTCTGCATCCTGGTGCAGATGTCTATTAATAACTAATTGCTGTCCTAATTGGAATATACCACCCATTAACCAGTATAAACCAAGACCTGCAGGCAATTGAATGGCGAAGAATCCAGATATCAAAGGCATGGTATACATCATGGTCTGGTTAGTCGATGCAGCTGCACCGCCACCTTGAGCACTCTGATTTTTACTCATAGATGCCTTGGTTGCAAGGAACTGAACAACAACGTTAAGGACAGGAATTAACACACCAATTGACATAAGATCAGGTCTGTCTGCCAAATTGATTCCCATAAAAGAGTAGATTTCAGTTAATTCACTGACAATAGGTTGTACTGAACCTTGAATATCGCCGAACAGATCATAAAATGCCGTCCAAGTCTCTGTTTGGAATTTATATAGAACATCAATAACTTTCTCTGGAATCGTAACATCAAAATCTTTAATTTGTTGAAAAGCATTCTGGAAAATAGAATACGCTTCGTTGTCGCTGCCTTGAAGGGCTGCGAATTTGGCTGGGTAGCCGTCTACAGAATTAATATGCCCTACAATAGCATAGTATTTGTCGCCAATACTTCCGATATAAGCTGGAATATTACGAAGTACTGAGAAAAGGGCAAAAATAATTGGCATCTGAATTAAAAGAGGTAAACATCCACCAAGTGGATTCACACCATGTTCCTGGTAAAGGGCAGTTAACTCAGCTTGTTGCTTTTGTTGTGATGCCTGGTCTTTCTTGTTCTTGTACTTATCTTGGATTTTCTTAATCTCAGGTTGGATCTTCTGCATTTCCTTCATAGACTTCTGTTGTCTAAAAGCCAAAGGAAGCATTAACAAACGTGTAATAATAGTAAATATAATAATACTTAATCCAAGTGAATAAAATCCAAAAGTATTACCAAAAAAATTATAGATGGCATCCATCAAAAAACCGAAAAACTTCGCGATATCACCAATAATCGGTGTTCCTGACTGAGTTAATAAAACGAGCTGCGAAAACATTAATGTTCCTCCTTAGTAGGTACAGGATCATAGCCACCTTTTGCAAAAGGATGACATCTTAGGATCCTTCGTATTGATAAATAACCGCCTTTAAAAAAACCAAAACGTTCCAGTGCTTCAAGAGCATAGGAACTACATGTAGGTGTATATATACATGACGGCTGTTTAAGGGGAGAAATGAACTTACGATAGAATTTAACCAGTAATATCAATACATTTCTTAAACCGTTCTTTATAATATTGTGATAAATCCATTTCATAAAATCACTTCATCTCTAACTGTGTAAGTATCCCTATCATTATAACTGATAAATCCTATTTTCACAATTAGGAAGCCCATTAAAATACTATTAATTTAAAATGGTATTATTTTAATATCTTGTGTAATTTAAAGAGATGAAGCATGGCACTTTCAATCTCATGATAATTCTTGTCTTTGGCAGATTGTCTTGCAATGACGACAATATCATAATATCCCTCTAGTAAATCCCGGTTGAGTCTAAAACTTTCTCTAACCATCCTGGCAAACTTATGCCTAATGACACTGTTTCCGACTTTTTTGCTGACTGAAATACCTAAACGATGTTCTTCTAAATGATTAGGTCTTATATACATAATCAGCAATCGGTTGGCAAAAGATATCTTCTTATTATATACAGTCTGAAAATCCCTGTTCGTCTTTAAAGAATTGATATGCTTCATTCAATCACATCTTTCTCTTATGAATCTATGCTTTTAAGTATGATTCAATCGATTCATGTAGCAAAACTTACTTTCCTGCGGTATAAAAAAGGCCACATATCAAATGTGGCCTCTAGATACTTAAGCTGATAATGTTTTTCTACCTTTAGCTCTTCTTCTTGCTAAGACTTTTCTACCGCCTACAGAACTCATTCTTTTTCTGAAACCATGTTCTTTAGATCTTTGTCTCTTCTTTGGTTGGAATGTTCTTTTCATCTTGGCACCTCCTTCGATCTATGTAATCCACTATTTACTTGGCTGTGTCGCAATTTAAAAACAGTCAAAAAAATAGCTGCTTTTATAAGCGTTATTTCAATTATAGTAAACTCATAAGGATTCGTCAAGACAAATTTTTATAAAAAAATATTTCAAAAAAGTTATCCACATAATCAACGGTAATTTTGATCAAATTGTGGATAAAATGTTGCTATCTAACTTATCCACAAAGTTATTAAATGTTGTGGATAACCCCCTAATTTTTTTCAAGATTTATTCACATGACATTTTGGAAATTCCATGACTTTTTCCATTTTATCTTTTCTAATTGTTTGAATAAATTTTTGTTGAACAATGTGAATAACTTTTGTAAAATTGAGTTATCCACAGTTTCAACAGCAACCTGTTGATTAATTATAAACATTATCCTTTTTTTCTTCAAGCCCTAGCCTGTTGAAAACTTATTTTTGTTCATGTATTATAAGTAATATTATAGGTTTAGTATGGATAAATAGCCGAATTTTTAACAAGGGGGTACCGTGTAGTGTCGCAAGATATTCTACAAAACTGGGATAAGGTACAGGACTTACTTCAATATGAATCCGACATTTCCAAAGTGTCTTATATTGCTTTCCTTAAGAATCTGTTACCTTTAAAGCTTGAAGATGACACCATAGTCATACAGGCTGAAGACAAAATAGTTATCGACATCATTGAAAAAAAATATTTGAAAACAATACTAATAGCCATTACTGAGGCTATGGGCGAGTCCTATGATGTTCGATTTGTACTGGAAGATGACGAGAGTCATGACCACCACCAGCAAGTATCAGCCTCTGATATTGCTGACCAAAAGTATAGCGATGATCCAAGCACACTGAATGACCGTTATACATTTGAAACATTTGTTGTTGGTAACAACAATAAATTTGCCAACGCTGCAGCCCTTGCTGTTGCAGAAGCTCCGGCAGAAGCATATAATCCTCTCTTTATATATGGTGGAGTGGGACTTGGAAAAACTCACTTGATGCATTCCATCGGTCACTTCATATTAAATGAACATAATAATATGAAGGTTTTATATGTTTCCAGCGAGAAATTTACCAACGAGCTGATCAATTCCATTCAGAATAATAAGAATGAATCCTTTAGACAGAAGTACCGAAATATCGATGTTCTTCTGGTCGATGATATTCAGTTCATTGCCGGTAAAGAAAGAACCCAGGAAGAATTCTTCCATACTTTCAACACTTTATATGAAGCAAAAAAACAGATCATCATATCTTCAGACCGTCCGCCTAAGGAAATTGAAACCCTGGAAGAACGTCTTCGTTCCCGGTTTGAATGGGGTCTTATAGCAGATATCGGTGCTCCTGATTTTGAAACAAGAATGGCCATTCTTAAAAACAAGGCCGAATTGGAGAATCTGAATCTTGAAGATGATGTTCTTCAATATGTCGCCAACAATATCAAGAGCAACATTCGTGAACTGGAAGGTGCCGTCAATAAAATCGTCGCCTATTCAAGACTGGTTCATTTAGGAAACTCGACTATTACCAAGAAGATTGCAGAAGATGCCCTTAAGGATCTGATCTCTCCACAGGAAGATAATATTGTTACGCCTGAGTTAATACTTGAAGTCGTTTCCGAACACTACAATATTAGTGCAGCTGATATTACCAGCAAGAAAAGACCTCGGGAAATTGCCTATCCAAGACAGATCGTCATGTACCTGTGCCGTAAATTGACGGATGCCAGCCTTCCTAAAATTGGAGAAATTCTAGGTAAACGGGATCACACCACTGTTTTACACGGATACGACAAGATTAGCAATGATATTGCCAAAGACGCTACCCTTAAGAATTCAATAGATATCCTCACAAAAAAGATTACAGGCAAATAATCTGTGGATAACTATTTAGATAAAATGTGAGTGAACACTGAACAGGGTGTTAATAATTTTTTTTTCAAAATTTGGCCTGTGAATGGTTTTGAATAACTTTTTCATCCTTTCACATGTTTATGCCACTGGTTCAGCCCATGATTTATAAGGCTTTGGACCATTTATCAACAAATCAACAGCCCTTATTATTATAATTATTATAAAAATATTTATTTATATTATTTTTTTGCGCGAGAGGAGTTATTCACATGTATGTCGTTTGTCAAAAAGACGAATTACTCACAGGAGTAAACACTGTACTAAAAGCAGTTTCAACTAGAACGACACTGCCAATCCTTCAATGTATCTTATTGGATGCACACGAAGAAGAATTTAAGTTAATCGGCAACGATCTTGAACTTGGTATTGAAAGCAGCTTACAGGCTAGTGTTGAAAAACCGGGAAGTGTTGCAATTGATGCAAGGATTTTCAGTGAAATTGTAAAGAAATTACCTAACAGCGAGGTTCATATCAAAGTTGATGAACACCAGCTTATGACCATTACCTGCGATAAATCTGAATTTAATATTCCTGGCCAACCAGCTACTGAGTTTATCCAGCTGCCACAGGTAACCAAAAACCGTCCATTAGTCATATCACAAAGTGTGTTAAAGGAGATGATTCATCAAACCATCTTCTCAATCGCTATTGAAGAAATCAGACCAATACTAACAGGTGAATTGTTTGAAATCAAAGATAATTGTCTGAATATTGTTTCTGTGGATGGTTACCGGGTTTCTATAAGACAAAAAGAACTGGATGACGGTTTTTACAATGTATCTGTTGTTATACCTGGTAAGACCTTATCTGAGATTCAGAAAATACTTGTTTCTGACGAAGAAAGTGAAGTTGCTATTTATTTTACGGACAAGCACATTCTTTTCGAAATGAACAAGTCCATTATTGTGTCTAGACTCCTTGAAGGGGATTTTCCTAAATACGATCAGATTTTCTCATCGGACTATGAAACCCTGATTAAGGTTGACCGTAAATCCATGTTATCCAGTATTGAAAGAGCAGCTCTTATTGCCAGAGAATCCAAGAAGAGTCCTATTAAGTTCAAAATTGACGGTAATACCCTTGCCATATCTTCCAATACGGATTTAGGTAAAGTCCATGAAGAACTGGATATTCACCGTGAGGGTAATGAACTGGAGATTGCCTTCAACCCAAGATATTTGATAGATGCCCTTAAGGTTATTGAGGATGAAGATATTCAACTGACTTTCACAACAGCTTTGAATCCATGTATTATCAAGGATCCGGCTAAGGAAGCCTACAAATATCTTATCTTGCCAATACGTTTGAATTAGTGTCTGATTAGACGGGGTCTGTCAGAAATAGGAGTTTTTATGCAAGAAATTATGATCGATACAGAATTTATAAAGTTAGGACAGCTTTTAAAACTATCCGGATTGGCAGATTCAGGCTCCTATGCCAAGCTTTTTATTGCAGACGGTTTAGTGTCTGTCAATGGGGAAGTGGATTTGCGCAGAGGAAGAAAAGTATATCCTGGTGATGTCGTTGAATTTGAAGGTCAGTCTGTTAAGGTTGTTGCTCAAGTCAAATGATCTGAGCATCCTGTCAGTGACTGACTAAAAACATGAAGAAAAGTTGGGAAACCTATGATCATCAAAGATTTGACACTCAGTCATTTTCGCAATTATGAGGAAATGACGGTGTCTTTTGATCCACAACTGAATATTATTTATGGCAATAACGCTCAAGGTAAGACCAACATTCTGGAAGCCATTTATGTATGTGCCACTTCAAAATCTCACCGAAGTCATGTCTTTAAAGAGATGATCAAGATGAATGAGAAGGAGGCACATATTCATGTAACTATTTCCAAAGACCAGGTGGATTATGATATTGACGCCCATCTTAAATCTATGGGTAAGAAACAGTTTGCCATCAATAAGTTGCCCATTAAGAAAATGGATGAGCTTCTTGGGGTTCTTCATGTCATCATGTTCTCACCTGAAGACTTGAGTCTGATTAAATCAGGCCCAAAGGAAAGAAGACGTTTCATTGATATTGAACTGTCCCAGCTCAATACCATATATTTTCATTACCTGCAGCAGTTTCATAAGCTTCTTAAGCAGCGGAATGCCCTTCTAAAGGAATGTCAAAGAAATGGGTCAGGTGAAAATCGGCAACAACTGGATATATGGGATATCCAGTTTGTTCATTATGGATCTAAGGTCATTGAGGCGAGAAAAAGTTTTATAAACGAACTGAATGATATATATAAAAAAAGGCACTTTGATATATCAGGCGGCAAGGAAAATATGGATCTTCAATACGAATATGATGTGTCGGTAGAAGAGTTTGAAAGTAAACTTAAAAGGAATCAGGATAAGGATATAAGGTTTGGATCCACTTCAGTTGGACCCCACCGGGATGACCTGATTTTTGATATGAATGGTGTGGATTTACGTAAATACGGTTCCCAGGGGCAGCAGCGGACTGCGGCTTTGTCACTTAAGCTGTCAGAAATCGATTTGGTCATTGAACGTAAAGATGAAAAACCTATTCTTCTTTTGGATGATGTTCTTTCTGAGTTGGATGGACACCGTCAAAAATATCTAATGGATCATTTATCTGGTATTCAGACTTTTATTACCTGTACGGGCGTAGAAGACTTTATAAGCCGAGATGATGGTCATCGAGAGTTTTTTCATGTAATTGCCGGAGAAATTGCATAATTTCGCCAAATACGCTATAATAGGGTAGATGTCGTTCTATGATGTGTATAAGAATTTGCCCTATGAAGATTTGGCATGTTTTTTCATGTATAAATACTTTTTTTTTGAAAATGGGTACAATCCGTTAAGGGGAACCAGCGTTTTAACGACCCTTTTGTTTTTAACTAAGAAATTGCTGAAAACGCAGCCAATTTCTGTCGACAGGTGGAACAATTCGCGATGCAAAACCAGGGTCGTTAAACGACGCTTTTGTTCTTATCTAACACGCATATGAACATAGAATGAACCTTGGCTTAGGAGGTTAAGAATGAGCAATAATTTAGAGTACAACGAGAATAATATACAGGTTCTCGAAGGACTGGAAGCAGTTCGTAAAAGACCGGGGATGTATATAGGTTCCACGTCTTCAAGAGGTCTCCACCATTTGGTGTATGAGATCGTTGACAACTCAGTTGATGAGGCACTTGCCAATCGATGCTCTCGTATCGAAGTTGTTATTCACAAAGATAATTCTATTAGTGTTATGGATGACGGTTATGGTATACCCGTAGGTATTCACCCAACTCAGGGGATTCCTGCTGTTACTGTAGTCTTCACTGTTTTGCATGCCGGTGGTAAGTTCGGCGGTGGAGGATATAAGGTATCCGGTGGACTTCATGGTGTTGGTGCATCAGTTGTTAACGCCTTGTCAGAATGGTTGGAAGTAACCGTTTATCAGGATAAACAAATACATCACCAGCGTTTTGAGCGTGGTGACGTTGTAAAACCATTGGAAGTAATGGGTGGCACAAGGAAACATGGTACTTATGTTCACTTTAAACCAGACGGTGAGATTTTTGAAGAGCTGATTTATGATTTTGATATCCTTAAAAATCGACTTCAGGAAATGGCATTCCTAACCAAAGGTCTTTACATTTCCCTTGAAGATAAACGGACAGGTGAAGAGCAAAAACAGGAATTCCACTATGAAGGTGGTATTAACGAATTTATTGCTTACAGAAACCGTAATAAGGAAAAATCTTATGAAGAGATTTTCTATTGTGAAGGTGAATCCAATGATGTTATGGTTGAAGTCGCTTTCCAACACAATGAATCTTATGTAGAGAACGTATTTACTTTTGTAAATAATATTAATACACCTGAAGGTGGTACCCACTTGTCAGGTTTCCGTTCTTCCTTAACGAAAACCATGAATGATTATGCAAGAAAGAATAAGTACCTCAAAGACAATGAGCCTAATCTTTCCGGTGAGGATGTTCGTGAGGGAATTACTGCTGTTGTCAGTATCAAGATTTCTGAACCACAGTTCGAAGGTCAGACCAAGCAGAAGTTAGGTAACAGCGAGGCTAGAGGTGCTGTTGAAACTATACTTTCCGATCAGCTGACTTTCTTCCTTGAGCAGAATCCTAATGTTGCAAAAACCATTATCAATAAAGCTGTTATGGCAGCCAGAGCTAGACAGGCTGCAAGAAAAGCCAGAGATTTGACCCGTCGTAAGAATGCCCTTGAATCCAATTCATTACCAGGTAAGCTTGCTGACTGTTCAGAAAAAGATCCAAGTAAATGTGAAATCTATATCGTCGAGGGTGACTCTGCGGGAGGATCTGCAAAATCAGCAAGAGACCGTATGACTCAAGCAATTTTGCCATTAAGAGGAAAGATTCTTAACGTAGAGAAGGCAAGACTGGATAAAATCTTAGGCAATAAAGAGATTAAGGCTATGATTACAGCTTTTGGAGCCGGTATCAGTGATGATTTTGATCTTGAAAAACTTCGTTATCATAGAATTATCATTATGACAGATGCCGATGTTGACGGTGCCCATATCCGTACCCTTTTATTGACATTTTTCTATCGTTATATGCCTCAATTGGTTGAAAACGGTAATGTTTATATTGCCCAGCCACCACTTTATAAAGTGACAAAAAACAAGAAATCTGAGTATGTATATAATGACAAGGCACTGGATAAGCTTTTAGAGGAAATTGGCCGTGATGGTATTACTCTTCAGCGATACAAAGGTCTTGGTGAGATGGATGCTGAGCAGCTATGGGATACAACTATGAATCCTGAAGACCGTATTTTACTTCAGGTTGCCATTGATGATGCAGCTGGTGCTGATGAAATTTTCACTACTTTGATGGGTGATAAGGTCGAGCCACGTCGTGAATTTATTGAATCTCATGCTAAGCATGTTAAGAATCTGGATATTTAGGAAGGGGACAAGATGGAAGAAAATCAAAATAATCGCGTAATATCCGTTGAGCTCCAGGACGAAATGAAAAAATCCTATATCGATTATGCCATGAGTGTTATTGCTTCGAGAGCACTTCCTGATGTAAGAGATGGGATGAAACCGGTTCAGCGTCGAATTTTGTACTCAATGAGTGAACTTAACTTGTCTCCGGACAAACCATATAGAAAATCAGCCCGTATCGTTGGTGATACTATGGGTAAATATCACCCTCACGGTGACTCGTCTATCTATGAAGCCATGGTTCGTATGGCTCAGCCATTCTCCGTTCGTGAAATGCTGGTTGATGGACATGGTAACTTTGGTTCTGTTGATGGTGACTCTGCAGCTGCTATGCGTTATACAGAGGCAAAACTGTCTAAGATTGCCATGGAAATGCTGGCAGACATCAATAAGGATACTGTAGATTTTGGTCCTAACTTTGATGAATCCTTAAAGCAGCCGCTGGTACTGCCATCTAGATACCCTAACCTTTTGGTTAATGGTACGTCTGGTATTGCCGTAGGTATGGCTACCAATATTCCACCTCATAACCTTAATGAGGTTATTGATGCAGTTGTCAAAATTATTGACAATCACATTATAGAAGACAGAGACACTGAAATTGATGAACTGCTGGAAGTTATCAAAGGTCCTGACTTCCCAACCTATGGTAAAATTCTAGGTAAATCAGGCTTTATTGAAGCTTATAGAACTGGACGTGGAACAGTAAAAGTCCGTGCAGTAACAGATATAGAACCAATGCCAGGTAATAAACAGAGAATCATCGTTACAGAGCTGCCTTACCAAGTTAACAAAGCCAGATTAATTGAAAAAATTGCTGATTTGGTTAAGGATAAGAAATTGGATGGTATCTCTGATCTTCGTGATGAATCAGACCGTAAAGGGATGCGTATTGTTATTGAGCTGAAGCGTGATGCTAATGCCAATGTAGTTTTAAATAAACTCTATAAACATACTCAGCTTCAGGATTCTTTCGGTATGAATATGCTGGCGCTGGTTAACAATCAGCCTAAGGTTCTTAACCTTAAGGATATGCTGGATTATTATCTTGAGCATCAAAAAGATGTTGTAACAAGAAGAACAAAGTATGACCTGAAAAAGGCAGAAGACAGAGCCCACATTTTGGAAGGTTTGCTGAAAGCTCTTGACCATATTGATGAAGTCATTAAGATTATTAGAGCATCCAGTTCAACACCGGAAGCTAAGATTAACTTAATGGAGCGTTTTGGTTTCTCAGAAGTTCAGGCTCAGGCTATTGTAGACATGCGTCTACGTGCTCTTACCGGTTTGGAAAGAGAAAAACTTGAAAATGAATATAAGGAACTTCAAGAATTAATCAAGGAATTAAAGGCTATTCTTGCAGATGTCAAACGTCTACAGGAAGTAATCCGGGAAGAACTTCTTATTGTTAAGGCAAAATTCGGTAACCCACGTCGTACGGAAGTTACTTATGATGACGGTGAAATCGATATTGAAGACTTGATCAAGGAAGAGACTACTGCTATTACCATGACTCACCTTGGTTATGTGAAGCGTATGCCAATTACGACTTACCAATCACAAAACCGTGGTGGTAAAGGTAAAAAAGGTGCAGCCATCCGTGATGATGATTTTGTTAAGCAGATTTTTATTACTTCGACTCATCATTATATCCTCTTCTTTACCAACCAGGGTAAGGTTTACCGGATGAAGGCTTACGAAATACCTGAATCAAGCAGGACTGCAAGAGGTGTTGCAATTGTTAACCTTCTTCAGCTTGGCCCAGGAGAAACGATTACAGCCGTTATTCCATTAAAAGAATATACAGATGACCTTTATCTCATGATGGCAACTAAAAATGGTATGATTAAGAAATCTACCATTATGGAATACATCAATATTCGTGTCAGCGGTCTTCAGGCTATAACTCTTCGTGAAGGTGATGACCTGATAGAGGTTAAGTTGACGGATAATCAACAGGATGTACTTCTTGGAACCAAGTTTGGACAATGTATCAGGTTCAGCGAAGATGATGTTCGTGTTATTGGCCGTACATCCATTGGGGTTCGCGGTATCAACCTGAATCCGGAAGATGAGGTTATTGGCATGCAGCTGGTATCTCAGGGAACGGATATATTGGTTGTTGCTGAACGTGGTCTTGGTAAACGGACCAAGATGAGCGAATTTACAGCTCAAAACCGTGGTGGTAAAGGTGTCAAGTTCTATAAGATTACAGCTAAGACAGGAAATGTTGTCGGCATGAAGGCTGTTGATGAAGACAATGAACTGATTATGATCACCAACGAAGGTGTTGTTATCTGTATCCGTGTTGCTGATATCTCAACCTTTGGCCGTATCACTTCAGGTGTTAAGTTAATGGATCTTGACAGTCATATCCATATTGCAAGTATTGCAAGAGTTAAAGAGATTGACGAAGTACAAGATGAGAATGATGAAGACGTTTCAGAATAAGAATCTTAAAGAAATATAATCAAAAGCTGTGTGCTGATTGAAATCGGTACACAGCTTTTTTATTATTGTTCAGGACATCACCAGTTAAGTCCTTTATGTTCACATATTATTTAAGAATAGGATAAGGAATAGACATGAAAATCTGGTTAAATAGAAGATAGATATATAATACAATACCTATGTAATACTATAAACGAGAAAGTAATGGGCTAAAATGAGAAAAATTAGGGACTTTTTTAGGAAGCGTTCAATTGTTTACATGATTCGTTTAACAAATGAGACGACTGATTTAGATGAAATTAAAGGCTTTGAAGATACGATTATTGCCAGTATGATGAGTCTGATTTCTTTTGTTTCAGGTATTCTGAATTTTATCGTTCGGATGATTTGGAATGAACCTATTGGTCAGGTTCTTTTTGCATCTGTTTTTTTGATTGGGGTGAGTGTTGTTATTGATCTTATTAATTATAAGGTTAAGAAGATACAGCTTAGAATCCATTTGATCAGCTTAATGGCTGTGATTTTGGAAGTTTTTATTGTTATGACTTATTACAGGTATGTTGGAACCATTGTCTGGACCGGTGTATTTCTTTTTCTTATGATCAGTATTATTCGTTTTGACCGCATTATGTTTGCGTTTGTATCTGTCAGTGCGGTTATTCTTAATCAATACCTTTATTTTACACAAATGAATACCTATATTCTATTGGATAAGACTTACTATATAATTCAGATTTCTTTGTTTGTCCTTATTTTTATCATCGGTATGATTTGGTCAAAAATCTACCACTTACGTGTTGAAAAAAGTCACAGACAATTTGCCGAAACCCTTGAAAAAAAAGAAGAAATCACTGGCCTCTATGAGGAAATAGTCGCTACGGAAGAAGAACTTAGAGAGCAAAACGAACGTCTTTTTGCCTATAATCAGGAGATTACCGAGAATGAGAAACGTCTGAATTATATGGCCTATAATGATATGCTGACAGGGCTTCCCAACCGAAAGCAGCTGGTTGAAAAGCTGAATTTCCTTATTGACCTTTCGGAAGATAATGACAATAGAATGGGTCTTGTCTTTATTGATTTGGATGATTTTAAAAAGATTAATGATACCAGAGGCCACCATTATGGTGATGAGTTCTTACGTACTTTTGCCCATCGTCTTTCAGAAATTATTGATCCCAAAGATACTGCCTGTCGTTTTGGCGGTGATGAGTTTGCTATTATTATCCAGCATTTTCATAATGAAGAGACCTTACTGGAATATATTGATGACATACGCCTGAAAATGAGCCAGGGCATCATGATTGAAAATGAGGAATTTTCATCAGGGGCCTCTTATGGAGTTGCCATATATCCTGAAGATGCTGACAGGGTTGTAGACCTTCTAAAGGCAGCTGATGTTGCTATGTATAAGGCAAAAGATACAGGTAAGAATAACATCCAGTTTTATCGACAGGAACTAAAAGAAGAAATTATGGATAAGATTGAGCTTGAGCATGATTTGTCCAAGGCTTTGAAAAACAATGAATTCTATTTGGTCTACCAACCTAAGATTTCCATTAATGATAAAAGAGATCATGGCTTTGAAGCCTTGATCAGATGGGAAAGTCCAAGCCGGGGACTCGTCTATCCGGACCAGTTTATACCGATTATGGAATCAACAGGTCTTATTGTAGAAGTCGGATACTGGATAATTGAAGAAGCCTGCCGTAAGGTAAAAGAACTGGTGACCAATTATAAGGAGTCCTACCATATATCGGTAAACATCTCCACCAAGCAGCTCATGGAAGAAGATTTTGTATCGAAAGTGGAAGCTATACTTGGCAAAATGGATGTAGCTGGTGACCATCTTGAGTTTGAAATTACGGAAACTGTTTTGATAGAAGATACGGAAATCATTATTGAAAAATTGAAGTATCTGAAGAAACTGGGGATCAAAGTAGCATTAGATGACTTTGGAACCGGCTATGCATCCTTGAATTATTTAAAAGTTCTGCCCTTGGATGTTCTAAAAATCGATAAGTCTTTTATATGGGATATGGACAAGGATGAATCTTCCAGGAAACTGGTAAAATCCATTATTGATATCGTTCATGATCTGGAGCTTGTTGTTATTGCAGAAGGGGTTGAAACGAAAGACCAGCTTAATTACCTGATAGAAAAATCCTGCGACCAGATCCAGGGATACCTTATCTCCAAGCCTATGGCCGGCGATGATATGCACCAGTTTATTTTGTCTCAGTAATTGTAATTAAAGTGTAATAGTGTTGTAATGGGCATGATATGTAAGCTTTGTTATAATGTATCTTGGAAATAGTCTATAGAAATGTAGGTGATAAGATGAAACATTATATGAAGCATATCATGCTTATTTTTATAATTGCATTGAGTATGGTCACAGGTACATTTCCAGTTTCGGCCAATGAGGAAAGCCTTACAGACGATGAAGTCATCAGAACCATTGAAGAACTTAATGGATTCAGGTCTGTATATGGGTTGCCTTCCTTGTCATACAGTGAAATTCTTAATAAAACAGCTAATATTCACAGTAAATATATGGATTTTAACAATAGCTATTCGTCTTTGGAAGAAGCGGGAAAGCTTTATTATCGCGGTCGTTATCCTTGGGACCGGGCAGAATATGCAGGTTATGAGAAGTCTTATGTTTTTGAGGCATTAATGAAAGACTTATCCAATTACTCATCTGGTATTGATTATCTATTGCAAAACCCTTATTCAAGATATGCCTTATTTGATCCTTTGTATGAGGATTTAGGCATGAATATGCATAAGGATTATACGACTTATCTTTTTGGTGGTGCTTCAAGAAAAGATAATATGGAAGTTGTTTATCCATATAATAAACAGGAGAATGTCCAGACTGCCTTTACCAACAAATATATACAGGACCCTTACCAACAGGTAGCCGGTGAGTATGAAACCGTAGGTATACCCATAACCTATAGCTTCTATTTATCCGATGCCAAGATTCTGGAGTATTCGGATTTGGAAGTTTCTCTATTGAATACTAGAACCAATGAATACGTTGATATCAAGGTTTTAAGTGCCAATGATGATCGTAAACTAACAAACACTATTATGATTTTGCCCTTGGAGGCTTATGATTACGGAACTACTTACGAAGTATCCATAAAAGGTTTTGTACGTTTTAATAATGGAGTAATATTTAAAAACTCCACCAGTGACCTTTCCAGCTACAGGAAAACCATCAATTATGAAGGTACATTTACAACAGTGAACACATCTGCAGTCAATAATGATGTTTCCTTCATTACCAGGGAAAAATTCATTGTTGACTTAATGAAGATAGAAGTATCTGCCGCCCATTATGTTCTTCGTGACTCATTGGAGATTATTTTCCGTGATGTTAATATTAATGATTCCAATTACCGCTATTTATATACAGCCTATTCCAACAAACTAATAAAAGGTTATACGGGTGATTTATTTAAACCGGATGCCAATATAAACAGAGAACAGGCCTATACCATATTGATGCGTAACTATATCAGTATTTTTGGCAACATCACATTAAGTGAGGATGATAAAAACCTTCAATTTAGCGATAAGGATAGCATTAATGACTGGGCTTATGATATGATATTAGCGGCTAAGAAAATTGGCCTGTTAAATGATAACAAATACACATTTGATCCCCAGGAATATATAACCGTATCAGAGTTTAACAAGATCCTGGACGATTATGTTGAGGTTAGCTCAACGACTCCGAATATTAGAAATTAAGTTTTAAGCAGTTCATCGTTTGACGAAGGAGAAAGTATGATAGAAGAAATGTTTTCTAGTGATAACATTAGGACGGTAGCCTTGTCAAAGGTCATCCAAAGCGTTTGTGATATGACCCAAAGTGCTAATTATTATGTAAATGATGATATTAAGAACAGTCTTAAAAATGCTCTTGATACCGAAGAATCCGGAACCGGTATTAATATTATAAACCAGCTTTTAACCAATGCTGATATTGCCTCAGAAAAAAAAGTACCGATTTGTCAGGATACGGGAATGGCTGTTTTCTTTGTTGAAATAGGCCAGAATGTCTTTATAGACAACGATGTTAAAGACAATAAAAATATAAAACTTGGAACCCTAACTGAAGGTATTAATGAAGGGGTTAGACAGGGATATCAAAAAGGATATCTTAGAAAATCCATAGTTAAGGATCCTTTTCACAGGGAGAATACCGGAGATAATACGCCTGCTGTTATCCACTATGATATTGTAGATGGTAACTGCCTAAAGATTCACTTTGCACCAAAGGGTTTTGGAAGTGAGAATATGAGTAAGATTCATATGATTAAACCTGGTGATGGTATGGAAGGTGCTAAGAAGGTTATTCTTGAAACCATTGATGCAGCCGGTCCAAATGCCTGCCCACCTATGGTTGTTGGTGTAGGAATTGGTGGATCCTTTGAAAAAGCGGCCATTTTATCTAAAAAAGCCCTGCTTCGTCCGGTAAACAAGCATTCAGAAATCCCATATGTAAAAGAATTGGAAGAAGAACTATTGGAAAAGGCCAACCGTTTAGGTATAGGACCTCAGGGAATGGGTGGAAGGACCACGGTTCTAGGTATTAATATTTTAACCCATCCTACCCATATTGCAGGACTTCCGGTGGCAGTCAATATTTCATGTCATGCTACCCGTCATGCTTATGTAGAGCTCTAGTCTACAAACACTGCCATTTCATTTGCCAGTGATTAACCGGTTACTTCATGATTTGATATATGTTATAGGATATAAGGTTTGAAAGGTATAAATATGATAAGAATTGAAACCCCTTTGACAATTGAAAAAGTAAAAGAACTTAAGGCCGGTGATGAAGTTTTGATTACCGGTACCATGTATACATCTAGAGATGCCGGGCATATGCGGATGATGGACCAGTTGGATCAGGGTCAGGAACTTCCTTTTGATATTAAGGATTCTATTATTTACTATGTAGGACCCTCACCGGCTAAAGAAGGCCAGGTTATCGGATCAGCAGGACCAACCACTTCTTATAGAATGGATGGATTTACACCTAGACTTCTTGATATAGGCTTAAAAGGTATGGTTGGTAAAGGTGCCAGATCCAAGGAAGTTATTGAATCCATGAAGAAAAACGGAGCTGTTTACTTTGGTGCGGTTGGTGGTGCTGCCGCCCTTCTTGCCAATTGTATTAAAAAGTCTCAGGTTATTGCCTACGATGATCTTGGTCCGGAAGCTCTCCGTCAATTATATGTTGAAGACTTTCCGGTTATTGTTGTGATCGACAGCTTCGGTCATAATATATATGAAAGTGAAAAAGTCAAATATAGAATTGTTGAATAATAACAAAGAAACATAGTGACTTTTAAAATTTATGTCATGATATAATGACAAACAATTTATAACCCTTGTTGTCAAGGGTTTTTTTAAGGTTTATAATACCAATAGATTGGAGTTTATTGTGAAACAAGAGTTAATCCGACATAGAAAATATCATCTTTTTGTGCTAATTGTTATCTTTTTTATGACTTACATATTGGTTATGGCATCCATAGACCTTCTTAATGAAACAATTAATCTTGGAGCAGGACCGGTTATAGCACAAATTATTTTTTTGTATATTTACCTGATGTTTATTTTAAGACATCAACTTCATGGCTATATCTATAGTATTGAAGAGGATTCATCAGGTGAGGCTTACCTGCGTGTTGAAGATTTTTTATCTAAGCGAAGGAAAACGCTGGTGATTATTCCACTTAAACTCATTTTATCGATTGATAAGACTAAAAAGTACAAAAGGAATCGATATAACAAGGTTCTTGTTACCAGAAAAAGTCACATAAAGAACACATCACTTTATTATATTGAGTATGATGATATGACAGATGTCAGTTTACTTAAGATGACCTGTAGTGAAGAATTTGTAGAGGCCTTAAGAAATGCTGATTACTAGTACTTTTTTCTCGGTTGTTTGTATCCACATATAGTTTGCCAAAAGCGCTATATGTGTTACAATATAAATGTTCATATTTGTACAAACAATTTGTACACATTTAAAAGGGAGGTCATTATTAATGAAGAACAAAATTTTAGCATTAATGCTAGCTGGTGTTTTAGTATTTGGATTGGCTGCTTGTGGTCAAGAAGAAGCTACAGAAGAGACAAAAGAAGAAGCAACTACTGAAACAACAGAAGAGACAAAAGAAGAAACAGTAGACTTTTCAGTTGGTCTTGTAACTGATACAGGCGGAATCGATGATAAGTCATTTAACCAAGGTACTTGGGAAGGTGTAGAAAGATTCGCAGCTGATACAGGTGCTAACAAGACTTATGCTCAATCAAACTCTGATGCCGATTATATTCCAAACCTTTCAACATTTGCAGAGGAAGAGCATGATCTAATTATCGCTCCTGGTTTCCTTTTCGCTGATGCGATTGCTGAAGTTGCTGGTAACTTCCCAGAGCAAAACTTCTTAATCATTGACTCAGTAGTTGGTGATCTTGCAAACGTTGCTTCAGCAGTATTCTCAGAAGAACAAGGTTCTTTCTTAGTAGGTGTTGCTGCTGGTAAAGCTGCTCAAGATGCTGGTAAAGATACAGTTGGATTCATCGGTGGTGGTGACTTTGACTTAATCTGGAGATTCGAAGCTGGTTTCGAAGCTGGTGTTAAAGCTGTTGATGCTAACATGACAGTACTTAGCGATTACGTTGGTGACTTCGTAGATGCTGGTAAAGGTCAATCTATTGCTTCAAAAATGTATGATGAAGGTGCTTATGTAATCTACCACGCAGCTGGTGGTGCTGGTAACGGACTTATCAAAGAAGCTAAAGACCGTCGTACTAATGGCGAAGATGTATGGGCAATCGGTGTTGATAAAGACCAATATGATGATGGTATTTACGATGGCGAAAACTCAGCAATCTTAACATCAATGATGAAGCGTGTTGACGTAGCTGCTTATACAGTTGCAGAACAAACAATGAACGGTGCATTCCCAGGTGGTGAAGTTCTTGCGTTTACACTTGAGAATGGTGGTGTTGGTATCCCAGAAAATAATCCTAACCTTTCAGATGAAATCACAGCTCTAGTTGCAGATTATGAAACTAAGGTTAAGAGTGGAGAAATTGAGGTTCCAACAGTACCAACACGTTTACAATAATTTTTATTAAACAATGACATAAAAACCAAGACTTATGTCTTGGTTTTTATTTATGACAATCTGATAAATAATGACATAGATACATGTTGTCTGTATATTTTTATTTTGTACTTAGTAATATTTTTTTGAAACACATTGAGAGGTGTTAATATGGAAGCAAAAATTCAAGATATTCTCAGTATAGTAACCTCTGATTCGTTAACCTATCAGCAAAAATTATTCAATTTAGCCAATACTTGTGAGCGACTGATTTCCCCAGTAGACATACTCGGATATACAAATGAAGAAATGGAATATGTGAACAATCAGATGATTTGTGATCTGAATGAAGGTTATGCCCTTTATCGACCACGATATATTGTTCCTGATTATAATGTTTATATTGAAAATGGCTGTTCTTTTTTGGAACTTCCTAAACCTTCAGATTTAGATGAATGTTTGGACGGATTATTGATTCTTTATTCCCACGTTCCATCTATAACATCATTTCCTGTATTCATCGGTCATCTTGATCGCCTAATTGATCCATTCATAACTGACGAAAATAAAGATTACATAAAAATCAAGCGATTTTTAAATCATATAGATAAAACTATTACCGATTCCTTCTGTCACGCGGATATCGGACCTTATGAAACGGCTGCCGGACGATTGATTCTTAAGGCGGTTATGGAACTTGGAAACCCTACACCTAATATGACTATTCGTTATGATAAGGAAAAAACATCGAAAGATTTTGCCATGTTAGCGGCAAAATCCTGTCTATTGGTTTCAAAACCTTCTTTTTCCAACGATAAATATTATGTTGAAGATGTCGGTGACCATGCCATCTGTTCCTGCTACAATGCCTTGCCTTTTGCTGGTGGTGCTTATACCCTTAGCCGTTTAAGACTTGGAACCATTGTGAAGGCTGTCAACAATCTTGATGAACTTATTCAGGATTTACTTCCCAAAGTTTCCAAGTTGATGTTATCCATTATGGATAAAAGAAATTCCTTTATTGTAGAGAAATCCAATTTCTTTGAGACCAGTTTTTTAGTCGAGGAAGGATTCATCAAGAAAGAGAATTTCACGGCCATGTTTGCTATTGTAGGTTTGGCTGATGCTGTTAATCATATGTTAAAGCTGGAAGGTTTAGATGAGACTTTTGGTCAGTCTGACCGTGGTGATGAAATTGGTCATATGATTATGGAAGCCGTGCAAAAAGAAGTAGATGTTCATGAAGGTGCATATGTCAGCCGGACCGGTGGAAGATATCTTCTTCATGCCCAGGTTGGTGCCAGCCTCCATGATGAAGATGCCAATAATAATCCGGCCCATAGGATTCGAGTCGGTCAGGAACCAACATTAATTGATCACTTGAAGCAGTCAGCACCATTTCATCAATATTTCCCATCAGGAACCGGCGATCTTTTTGCCTTTGATCAGACCTATTTGGACCATCCAGATGCCATTGTTGATATTGTCGATGGGGCTTTTGCCTCCGGATACAGATATATTACCACTTACATGAAGAATACGGATTTGATCCGCGTTACCGGTTATCTGGTTAAGAAAAGTGAAGTTGAAAAAGCCAGAAATAATCAGGCAGTCCTTCGGGATACAACATGGTTTGGATCTGGTACTGATGATATGGCTCATGTTTTTGACCGGACATTGAGGAAATAGAATGCTGAAGTTACCGGTACATCGAATTATTCCCTTCTCCAATGTAGAAGGGAGTGGCAACCGGACCAGTATTTTTGTCCAGGGTTGTAATGTCAACTGTCTCTATTGTCATAACTCAGAGACGATACCTAAAACGTCTGAAGCAGCCACATACTTTACGGTAGATGAGCTGATTGAAGAAATAAAGAAACAAATCCCTTTTATAAGGGGCATCACCGTTTCCGGTGGAGAACCGACACTATACCATCTTTTTCTTACCGAATTATTCGACAGAGTCCATCAATTAGGATTAACTTGTTATGTTGACTCCAACGGATTTTTTGACCGGGAAAAAATTCAATCTTTGATACGTGTGACCGATCAGTTTTTATTTGACGTAAAAGGAACAGGGAAGGCTCTTGAGACCTTATGTTTCTCAGATTTTTTGATTGAAGGTTCAAGTAATGGTAGAATAGAAGGTGGAAGATTTTCCACAGGAAATGAACATATTCATAATCTTAAATATCTGTTATCTTTAGATAAGGTAGAAGAAGTTCGTTTGGTATATATAACAGGATATTATGATCCTGACCAGGTCTTGGGAATCATTGGGGAAGCCATGGAAGCGACTCACCAGGTGCCACTGAAGCTTATACGGGTTCATGGTAAAGGGCTGACTGCTGATAGGGCAAAAATGTTAAAGGGACATATACCAACAAAGCTGGATATGGAAGCTCTTAAAGAACTAGCTTATTCAAAAGGTATTCATCAGATTAATTACATTTTATAAGGAGCGATGTTATGGAATTCGTAATTGAAATGTTAAACATAACAAAAGAATTTCCGGGAATCAAAGCTAATGATGACGTGACATTACGTGTAAAAAAAGGTGAAATTCACGCATTATTGGGTGAGAATGGGGCAGGAAAATCCACGCTTATGAGTGTACTTTTTGGTTTGTATCAACCTGAAAAGGGAAAAATCAAAGTACGCGGTAAGGAAGTTGCCATTACCAATCCTAATATTGCCAACGAATATGGCATTGGTATGGTTCATCAGCACTTTAAGCTGGTTGAGAATTTTACTGTTACTGAGAACATAATTCTTGGTATGGAACCTAAGAAATCTTTTGGCCGTGTAGACATTGAAACTGCAGCAAAGAAAGTAAAAGAAATTAGCGAACGATATGGCTTATCTGTAGATCCTCATGCCAAAATCGAAGATATTACAGTAGGTATGCAACAAAGGGTTGAGATTCTTAAGATGTTATACCGTAATGCAGAAATATTGATTTTTGATGAACCGACTGCTGTTCTGACACCCCAGGAAATTCATGAACTCATGAAAATCATGAAGGAATTGGTCAGTGAAGGAAAGTCAATTGTTCTAATTACCCATAAACTTAAAGAAATCAAAGAAGTATCTGACCGTTGTACCGTTCTTCGTAAAGGTCGTTATATTGGTACTGTTGAAGTAGAAGGAACCACAGAAGAGCAGATGGCTGAGATGATGGTTGGTCGTGAAGTTTCCTTTAAGGTAGATAAAGAAGATGCAAACCCAGGTGATGTTATCCTTTCGGTGAAGAATCTTAATGTTAAGAATAACCGTAAGCTTCCAGCTGTTAATAATCTTTCATTGGATGTTAAAGCAGGGGAGATTATGTGTGTAGCCGGAATCGATGGCAATGGTCAATCTGAGCTTATTGAAGCCTTAACCGGTCTTCGTAAAATAGAAAGTGGCCAGATTACCTTACATGGTAAAGATATGACAGCACTTACTGTACGTGAGAGAACTTTATCCGGTATCGGTCATATACCTGAAGACAGGCATAAACATGGACTTGTTCTTGATTTCAGTCTTGAGGAGAACATTGCCCTTCAGACATATTTTCAAGAGCCCTTATCTCATAAAGGTATTATCAATTTTGATGAAAGAAACAAAGTCTCAGAACGTTTAATTGAAGAGTTTGACGTTCGTTCAGGACAGGGAAGCGTCACTGCTGCCAGATCTATGTCCGGTGGTAACCAGCAGAAAGCAATTATTGCCCGTGAAGTTGACCGTTCACCAGAACTGCTTATTGCGGCTCAACCGACTCGTGGTCTTGATGTTGGTGCTATTGAATATATCCATAAACGTCTTGTTGAAGAGCGTGATGCAGGCAAGGCTGTACTTTTAGTGTCTCTTGAAATGGAAGAAGTACTGAATGTGTCAGATAAGATTGCTGTTATCTACGAAGGGGAAATTGTTGGTATTGTAGATGCAGATAAGACAGATGAGAATGAATTAGGTCTTATGATGGCCGGTTCTAAGAAAGGAGTAACCAATTAATGAATCGTTTTAGAAATTATTTGGCAGACGAGAAAAACCATAAAGTCTTAATTCCTATTATAGCGGTTTTACTTGGTTTCCTTCTCGGAAATGTAATCATGTTGTTAACCGGTGAAAATCCACTGGAATTATACAAGGCACTTATTCAAGCTATCTTTGGTGTTAAGCTGGATAATATAGGTACCGATAAAACTGTTTTCACCGTTCGTAAAGTCGGTGAGTATTTTGTATATGTTATGCCTATTGTATTAACAGGTCTTTCTGTTGCTTTCGCCTTTAGAACCGGTTTATTCAACATCGGTGCTGAAGGACAGTTGCTTATGGGAGCATTTGCAACAACTTGGTTAGGTATTTATCTGGATTTACCAGCAATCATTTTAGTTCCTATTGTCATTCTAGGAGGAGCAGTTCTTGGAGGTATATGGGGATTCATTCCAGGTTATCTAAAGGCAAGGTTCAATGTGCACGAGGTTGTTGTTACCATTATGCTTAACTATACAGCCTTACATTTAACCAATTTCCTTATGAAAGAAATTCCTGGTTCAGACAGTGTAAAGACTGTTAAGTTAAACGAGGGTGCCCGTCTTTCCAGTGAATTTTTAAGAACTTTAACAGAGAACTCCAGATTTCACTTCGGTTTTGTTGTTGTTATTTTAGCCCTGCTGCTTTTCTGGTTTATCATTAATAAAACAACCTTTGGCTATGAGTTAAAAGCTGTTGGATACAACCCACATGCTGCAGAATACGCAGGGATGAAAGTAAAGAGAAATGCGGCTCTTTCAATGGCTATTGCCGGTGCTTTTTCAGGACTTGCCGGTTCTATTCTGGTAGCAGGTACCTTTGGCTATGGCCGTGTACTTGCCCATTTTGAGAATTATGGTTTTGACGGTATCGCCGTTGCCCTTATTGGTGGAAACACGGCTATTGGATCTCTTCTTAGTGGTCTCCTTCTCGGTGCCCTAAACGCAGCCCAACCAATTATGCAGGGGCAAGGTATTCCAAAAGCCATTACCATCATTATATCTGCAGCAATCATCGTATTTGTCGCCATGCAAAAAGGTATCTCATCATCACTGAAAAAGTTAAAGGGGGCGAAATAATATGTTAGATCTACTAGCGTCCATTATCACATCGACACTTATTTATTCAACACCAATTATTATTGCAGCTCTTGGTGGATTATTCTCAGAGCGTTCAGGTGTTGTTAACATCGCTCTTGAAGGTTTAATGGCAATCGGTGCTTTTGCTGCTGCAGCTTCTATCGTTTTTATTGAGCCTTATACAAACTGGGCACCATGGATATCTCTCCTCGTTGGTATTGGAGCCGGTGTCTTGGTTTCAGTCCTACATGCATACTTAAGTATTAACTTTAGCGCTGACCAGGTAATCTCAGGTACAGCTATTAATATTTTCTCAGGTGGTATTACCATTTACCTTGCTTATATCATCTTTGATCAAGAAAGAACACAAACTTTTGCTAGAGGTTTCATCAAATCGGATGTACCACTGCTTAGTAAAATTCCATTTATTGGAGATGCCTTCTTCAGTAAAATTTATATGACAGTATATGTTGCCTTTATACTTGTTTTGGTTGCCTGGTATCTTCTTTATAAGACATCCTTTGGACTTCGTCTTAGAGCTACCGGAGAGCATCCACAAGCAGTTGATTCCATGGGTATCAGCGTTTACAAAATGCGTTATATCGGTGTACTAACTTCTGGTGGTCTTGCCGGCCTTGCAGGTGGTATTATGGTATTAACTCAGAATACACAATATACAGCTTCAGCCATTCACGGTACAGGATTCATCGCCTTGGCTGCCCTTATATTCGGTAAATGGAGGCCGGCAGGTCTTCTTGGAGCCAGCTTGTTCTTCGGTTTCTCCCAAGTACTCAGCTTATACTCCTCATCCATTTCTGAGCAACTTAACCAGCCTTGGATCGGAAACCTTCCTAATGAGTTTTACTGGGCACTGCCTTATGTTCTGACTGTTATCGCCTTGGTTATTTTCAGTGGTCAGTCTGTTGGACCTAAAGCTGCCGGTGAAGCTTATGATAAAGGTAAGCGTTAAAATTCTATTGTTTACATGAATATCATCCCAGATATGAATATTTATATTGAAAGAGCCTCTAAGGGGGCTCTTTTTGTTTGGGATGATTGTTAAGAATGATTTATAGACTATTAATAGAAATTTAATAGAAAATACTTAATACGTTAAGAGAACTTTTGATAGATTTTGGTATAATGAAATTAATGTGGGTCAGTGGCCCTGCCTCCCTCGTATTAAAGATAGTATTTTCTCATAGGGTATATTGGGCCTAATAGCTGGAAAGAGGTGTAAACTTGATAGAGTGTAAAACAAAGATAGAGAGAAAGAAATATAGAAGAAAAAGTTTGAAAGCCAGAGTAAAACGACTACTTAGAATAAATAATGGTATAACGGTTGTCAGTATTCTTGTCTTGATGCTCTTTACAACCATGGCCATCGTAAGCCTTGTTTCCAATGGTTTTTCAAAGGTAACTGCAAATCTGATTGCTGCAGATGTCTCAGATAACTTTCAGAAGTCTGAGAAAATGTATCAGATGAATGAAAGTCTTAATGATATGTCAAATGATGAAAAAAAATCATTGGGACTTGAGATGATCAATATTGACGGCAAGAAGTATCTTGACAGTACTAAAGTTGATATATTGGGTGAGGATCACAGTATATTTGAATATGAAGTTAAGGTTGGAGAAACTGTGATATACAATTCCTTTAAAGCTACCAATGAAGATGCCATGCTTGGAATTTATGATAAGGGAATGAATGACTATAAGAATTTTTCAGCATCTGCTCCCATTGTTGATCTTGAAGGTAATAAAGTCGGCACCATTATGGTCTATATCAGCCCTATTATTTTGGCTCTTGCCTTTGGACTTTCAATTGCACTAGGTTTAGGTGTATTTATCTTCAATCAGTTTTTTTCATCACTCATATCCTCTATCATGTCAAAGGCTGTATCAAGGCCTCTTGAAGTGTTGGCCAAGCAGATTGAAGACTTGGCCAGTGATGACCTTGAGGATGCCTTTAATGTAGTCCTGGAGGTAAAAAGACCGGTTTCTGAAGTGGTAAGCCTTAAAGATTCCACCAATAAGATTATGCAAAAAATTGCTGAGTACTATGAGATTACGACAGCCCAAAACGAAGAGCTTCAAGCCCAGAGGGATGAACTGGAATCTCAGAGAGATGAACTGGAGTCTCAAAACGATCAGCTACAGACAACCAGCCATACTCTTCAGTCCATGAACAATGCCTACCTTAGCCGTACCATGAAACTTCAGAACTTGTTGGACAATGTGGGGCAAGGCTTTATGACTTTTGGTCAGGACCTAAAAATTAACTCTGAATACAGTCTGACCTGCCTTGATATGCTGTGTGACTGTGATGATCATATCGATTTAGCCGGTAAAAAGGTAACGGATTTTATTTTTGATGAACCGGACCAAAAAGACTTTATCGAATCCTTACTCATTAAGATTATGACAGGTTCTGACAATGAGCGAGAGCTTTTCATGCCCCTATTACCTGAAGAAGTTGAGCTTCATGGCAAAATTCACAGAATAGAATATAAGCTGGTAACAGATGAGCAAAACCGAGACCTGATTATGTTGATCATGACAGATATCAGTGAAACCAGAGACTTGGAAAGCCAAATGATGGCTGAAAGAGATCTGCTTCAGATGATTGTAAAAGTCCTTCTTAACCGTGATGATTTCTTATCACTATATCATGACTTCCTATTGGATATGAATCGGTCTTTTGAACAGATTGAAGATGAGGAGTATGAGGATATACTTCGTAAGATCCATACCTATAAAGGTTCTTTTTCACAGTATTATATGAGTAATATTTCAGCCATGCTCAATACACTGGAAGATGAAATATATGAAGTCGGAACAATTGACTATATTCGCAATATAGAACGCTCTAGAGTACTTGATGCTCTAAACCAGGATATTGAGAATATCAAGAGGTATACCAGTGATGACATTCTTGATGAAAATGAGCTCTATGCCGTTAAGGAAGAGAAGATTATTGAAATCGAACAGAAGATCAAGAGTATTCTTCCAGCTACAGAGTTTAATAAAGTTATACCTATTATTAAAAGTATCAGGTATAAATCAGTCAAGGAGGGTCTCAAGCAATATCCGGACTATGTAACTAAGCTTAGTGAACGGATGGAGAAATCAGTACTGCCTTTTGAAATCCAGGGTGATGAGGTTTTTGTTGATTTCGATGTATATCAAAACCTATTTAAGAATATGGTTCACCTCTTTAGAAATGCTGTTGACCATGGTATTGAAACTGAAGACGAGCGAATGGAAACCGGAAAGAGCCAGGCAGCTTCAATTTCATGCTATGTGAATAAGAAAGATGATACATGTTTTGAGATTATCATTCATGATGACGGAAGAGGAATTGATCCCGAGATTGTTAAAGCCTCAGCTTTAGAAAAAGGTTTAATTCAAGAGACGGACCTAGATAGAATGAGTGACAGTGAATTATTAGAGCTCATTTTTCAACAGAAGTTTTCTACTAAAAATGAAGCAACAGCTATCTCCGGTCGAGGTGTTGGATTAGCCTCAGTGAAAGACCAGGTAGAGCATTTAGGTGGAAGCCTCCAAGTAGCATCTGAACTTGGAAATGGAACAACTTTTACCCTTTCTCTTCCTATATTACAGGGTACAGACATTATATTCTTTGAACCTGACCAGTTTATTGATCATATTGACCAGGTGGCCTCTGGTTATTTGAAAGACCTTTCTATAGCCTTTGACAGCACTGAAAGGACCCTGGAAGACAAAATAGTTGTCCATAGAGTCAGTTCCCTAATCAATGTCAAAGGATCCTTGGATGGACTGCTGGTTGTAAGTACTAATGAAAGTTTAAGTAAGAAATTGGTTGATGCCTTTATTATTGGTGGTGTCAGTCAAGAAGAAGTTGAAGATTACTATGAAGATGTTCTTGGTGAAATCACCAATACGATTTTAGGTAATGTCTTGGGTTCTTTGGAAGAAGAAGGTATCTACTTGACCATGGGTGTACCTGTTATGCTTTCCAATAGAAATGCCTACATTAAATACAGCAACAGACAGATTTACAGTATTAAGTATCATTCAGGCCAAGATATAATTACATTCAGTATTTTGATGACAGAAAATGTTGATCTAAGTCAGGACCTGTCTTTTGAAGACACCAGCCTGTTTTTTGACAAGGAGGAAGAATAAATGGCACGAGTACTTGTTGTAGATGATTCAATTGTCATGCGAAAGAATTTGATAACGATTCTTGAAGGAGATGGACACCAGGTTGTTGGGGAAGCCAGCAACGGCCGTCAGGCAGTTACCCAATATGAAGAATTGGAACCTGACCTGGTCACAATGGATATTTCTATGCCAATTATGAGTGGTGTAGAGGCAGTCCGTAAAATAATTGCTAAATATCCAGAAGCTAGAATTATCATGATCAGCGCAGTCAATCAGAAGAAAATGGTTTTTAATGCGATTAATTCAGGGGCCAAACACTATATTATCAAACCTATTGTCGGTAAAAAAGTCATTAGCGTAGTGAATGAAGTCCTTCAAATGGAAATTGAAGAGGCAAAAGAAGCTCTTATCGAAGAAAGCAATGGAAAACAAGGTTTTGAGATTAATAACGTAAACGGAGCTTTTGTTATTACCTTCAACTCTGATCTGGACAAATCAGACCATAAACTACTGAATATGGCAATAAGAGGTATTTTATTTATTAAGCCACTAAAAGTCGAGTTTAATTTTAATGCACTGGAAGACGTAAACTTGGAAGTTTTAAAGCCGATTTTATCCTTAGCCAAAGAAATCGAAGAGCATGAAGGGATTGTAACTTTTGTCAGCCAATCTTCAGAACTTGGTGAAAAACTTCCTATGTAATAACCTCTGGGATATCCATGGAAAATCCATTGAATTTCCAAGTACATATTTACTAGATACCTCGATTCCATTCCATCATAAAAACATCAACAGAAGAATTGAATATCAATTGATTTATAGAATATGATTAGATTGGTAGAATGCCCTGTGATTAATAGAGATATATGTAATTTATAGAACACCATTAGATGAATTGAAACAAGGAGGCAGTATGAAACCTCTCGTATATGCAATAGCCAAAGATGACAGCTTTCGTAATAGAATATCAGAATGTATCAGCCAAGATAGTGATATAAAATTCATCACTAAATCAGACCTGCTCATGGAACTTTATAATGAGACACCCAACTGTATTATCCTATCCGATGACGAAATGGATGAGGATAGTATTGCCCTTATTGACTCAACCATGAGCCTTGAATATGTACCAACCATATGTATTTCCTTAAATAAGGAAGATTGGCAGCAAACTAAAACCCTAGACTATGCAACTTATATAGGAAAGAATAATGTTGACCCAGTCTTACCATTTCTAGTTGAACAAAGCTTACATTTTTCAAAGCGCTATCAAGATCTTCATACTTCAGTAGACACCTACGACATACTTAACGATGAAATGAAAGATTTGATGAACCTTACGATAGAAACGGTTGATTCTGAGGCCTTGAATCCTCTCTTTTCATTTATGCAGTCTGTTTATGAGTATAATGATTTTTTGGATAATTCTCCGTCCTCATTATGGGTTGTACAAAAAAGACAAGAACAATTTGAAGCCATACAGTTAGATTTTATTGATGATCGTATATCAAGACCAATTAAATTTATGGATGAATCTTTTTCCTTTGATGCTTTTAAGGAAACTGGATATTTTAAAAATGAAGATGTAGATGAATTGTCCGATATCGATGATTTCAACCAACTGATGCCCCAAAGCCTTCTTGAAAAATCTCCAGCTATTGATAATGTAGCTTGTTTCTCTATGAATGATGTCATGCTAATTGCAATTAATTTTCATAAATCCATAAAACAAAGGGACTTAAATATCCTAAAAGCAATTACCATCAAGTTGGACCTTCTATATAATGTAGTAACTAGTTTTACTGAGCTTCAGGATTCTTTTATATATACTATGAATGCATTGGCCAGAGCAGCAGAAGGCAAGGATGATGTGACCGGTCATCATATTAAGAGGGTTAATGTTTTCTCAAAATTGATTGCAGAAGAAATTGGAGCCAGTGAACAGTTTATAAAAGAAATTGAAGTTGCAGCACAAATGCATGACGTGGGAAAAATATTTGTTCCTGAGTCTATCCTCAATAAAAAAGGAAAACTCACTGATGAAGAATTTGCCTTAATTAAGGAACATACGATACAAGGTGCCATCATTATCGGAGAATCTAAAAATTTAACCATGGCAGCAGAAATAGCCAGACACCATCATGAAAAATATGATGGATCCGGATATCCAGATCGACTTATTGGTGAGACGATCCCCCTATCAGCAAGAATTGTTGCCTTGGCAGATATCTATGATGCCCTCCGAAGTCCAAGACCATATAAACCAGGTTTTAGTCATGATGAGGCATACGATATTATTGTTAATGGTGATGGTAGAGTAGAACCACGACATTTTGATCCTGAAATACTTGATGCCTTTACAAGAAGGCAT
>OY782500.1:2740000-5361777 GCA_963677885.1 Vallitaleaceae bacterium
GCGCAGCATGACAACTGTCAGCTTCAACCTCGGATACACTCTGGAGGCTTACTTCACTATTGAATAATCAATGTTTACGAACATGATTAACAATTAAATACATCACACATTTTTGGTGGCGATGCGTCTTTGGGAAACACCCGTTCTCATACCGAACACGATGGTTAAGCCTTGGACGGCCGATGATACTTGGTTGGAGACGACCTGGGAAAGTAGGTGGCTGCCATTTTAAATGGGGGTATAGCTCAGTTGGGAGAGCACCTGCCTTGCAAGCAGGGGGTCATGAGTTCGAATCTCATTATCTCCATTCAGTATCTGATGATACTGTATGACATTTAAGTAAAGACAAAATGTGCGATCAGAGCCACGGCGATGAAAGCAACCATGAACATTGACAACTGAATAAAGTCAGTAATTATTAATTCTCCAGGATTTAATAATTACAAACCTATTAAATATCTGTATTTAAAATGAATTAGCCGATTCATGAAAAATACCGAAATAGATCATTATGAAAATAATACATCTGTTTCACTACGTAATCAGTTATCGTGACTGATTACACAGATACAAACCAAGGAGTGTAAAGATATCGTCGCGGTATGTTTACACAAAAGCCAGTGTTACTAGAGATAGTAACAAGTAATACATAACCAAATGTATTATACTCTAAAAGCGAACGTTCAAGCTAATAAGAGCATAGGGTGGATGCCTTGGCACTAGGAGCCGAAGAAGGTCGTGATAAGCTGCGAAAAGCTTTGGGGAGGCGCAAATAGCCATCGATCCAGAGATTACCGAATGGGGAAACCCGGCTGGGAAGAGCCCAGTCACACTCAGGTGAATACATAGCCTGTTTGGGGGAACTCGGGGAACTGAAACATCTAAGTACCCGAAGGAAGAGAAAGAAACATCGATTTCCTAAGTAGCGGCGAGCGAAAGGGAAAGAGGCCAAACCAAGAAACCTAGTTTCTTGGGGTTCGGACTGCAAACGATATTATTTAAGGTTAGTCGAAGTGTTTTGGGAAAGCACGGCAAAGAGGGTGAAACCCCCGTAGACGAAAACCGAGAGTAGTCAGCAGTATCCAGAGTAGCGCGAGACACGAGAAACCTTGCGTGAATGAGCGGGGACCACCCCGTAAGCCTAAATACTACCTAGTGACCGATAGCGCATAGTACTGTGAAGGAAAGGTGAAAAGAACCCCGGGAGGGGAGTGAAAAAGAACCTGAAACCCTGTGTTTACAAGCAGTGGAAGCACGTTAAGGTGCGACCGCGTACTTTTTGTAGAACGGTCCGGCGAGTTACGATTGCAGGCAAGGTTAAGCACTGAAGGTGTGGAGCCGAAGGGAAACCAAGTCTTAATAGGGCGTCAAGTCAGTAGTCGTAGACCCGAAACCGGGTGACCTATCCATGTGCAGGTTGAAGTTACCGTAAAAGGTAATGGAGGACCGAACTCACATCTGTTGAAAAAGGTGGAGATGACGTGTGGATAGCGGAGAAATTCCAATCGAACCCGGAGATAGCTGGTTCTCCTCGAAATAGCTTTAGGGCTAGCCTTGATTTAGTCTACTGGAGGTAGAGCACTGAATTGCCTAGGGGGCTTCACAGCTTACCGAAGCATATCAAACTCCGAATGCCAGATAGATGATGATCAGGAGTCAGACTATGGGAGATAAGTTCCATGGTCAAAAGGGAAAGAGCCCAGACCACCAGCTAAGGTCCCAAAGTATGTGTTAAGTGGAAAAGGATGTGGGATTTCGAAGACAACTAGGATGTTGGCTTAGAAGCAGCCATACATTCAAAGAGTGCGTAATAGCTCACTAGTCGAGAGGTCCTGCGCCGAAAATGTCCGGGGCTAAAACACAACACCGAAGCTGTGGATTCCGTAAGGAATGGTAGAGGAGCATCGTATACGAGACGAAGCCATATCGTAAGGAGTGGTGGATTGTATACGAGAGAGAATGCCGGAATGAGTAGCGAGAGAGAAGTGAGAATCTTCTCGGCCGAATATCTAAGGTTTCCAGAGTAAAGCTGATCTTCTCTGGGTAAGTCGGGACCTAAGGTGAGGGCGAAAGCCGTAGCCGATGGACAACTGGTTGAGATTCCAGTACCGCATATGAACAGAACTGTGGGGACACGGAAGGATAGGAAGAGCCAGGAATGGAAAAACTGGTGCAAGCGCAAAGGCTGTGTGATAGGCAAATCCGTCACACTGAGGCTGAAGCGTTACGCGGATCGAAATAAAGTAGAGAAGCTTCTGAATCCATGCCGTCAAGAAAAGCCGCTATAGATTGATATGTGCCCGTACCGCAAACCGACACAGGTAGATGAGGAGAGAATCCTAAGGCCGACGGGAGAAGCGTTGTTAAGGAACTCGGCAAAATGACCCCGTAACTTCGGGAGAAGGGGTGCCATCTTCGGATGGCCGCAGAGAATAGGCCCAAGCGACTGTTTAGCAAAAACACAGGTCTCTGCAAAACCGAAAGGTGAAGTATAGGGGCTGACGCCTGCCCGGTGCTGGAAGGTTAAGGGGAGTGGTTAGGAGTAATCCGAAGCTATGAACTTAAGCCCCAGTAAACGGCGGCCGTAACTATAACGGTCCTAAGGTAGCGAAATTCCTTGTCGGGTAAGTTCCGACCCGCACGAAAGGCGTAACGATTTGGGCACTGTCTCGACAACGCGCCCGGTGAAGTTGTAGTACCGGTGAAGATGCCGGTTACCCGCGACAGGACGGAAAGACCCCATGGAGCTTTACTCTAGCTTGATATTGGGATTCGATGTTACATGTACAGGATAGGAGGGAGGCTAGGAAGCCAGGACGCCAGTCTTGGTGGAGCCGCTGTTGGGATACCTCTCTTGTAGCATTGGATTTCTAACCTAGCACCGTCAACCGGTGTGGGGACACTGTCAGGTGGGGAGTTTGACTGGGGCGGTCGCCTCCGAAAGGGTATCGGAGGCGCTCAAAGGTTCTCTCAGAATGGTTGGAAATCATTCGTAGAGTGCAAAGGCATAAGAGAGCTTGACTGTGACACCGACGGGTGGAGCAGGTACGAAAGTAGGACTTAGTGATCCGGTGGTAGAAAGTGGGATTGCCATCGCTCAACGGATAAAAGCTACCCTGGGGATAACAGGCTTATCACTCCCAAGAGTTCACATCGACGGAGTGGTTTGGCACCTCGATGTCGGCTCATCGCATCCTGGGGCTGTATTCGGTCCCAAGGGTTGGGCTGTTCGCCCATTAAAGCGGTACGCGAGCTGGGTTCAGAACGTCGTGAGACAGTTCGGTCCCTATCCGTCGTGGGCGCAAGATATTTGAGAGGAGCTGTCCTTAGTACGAGAGGACCGGGATGGACTGACCTCTGGTGTATCTGTTGTCATACCAATGGCATAGCAGAGTAGCCAAGTCGGGAAGGGATAAACGCTGAAGGCATCTAAGCGTGAAGCCCCCCTCAAGATAAGATATCTCATCCATTATGGAGTAAGATCCCTGGAAGACTACCAGGTTGATAGGTCGGAGGTGTACGCATGGTAACATGTTTAGCTGACCGATACTAATAGATCGAGGGCTTGAACAAAAGCTTTTAGAGTATAATAGATTAGGTTATTGCTTGGATTGTAAAAAATAGGTTGACTTTATTTAGTTAAGTAGTTTTTGAGTAGTTGAACATGCTTCGTAAGAAGATTTTCATATTCCTCAATAGCTCAATGGTAGAGCACACGGCTGTTAACCGTGGGGTTGTTGGTTCGAGTCCAACTTGGGGAGTTATAAAGAATTCGTTCTTTATTAGCTTTCTTTAAATTTATATAAGGCCCGTTGGTCAAGCGGTCAAGACACCGCCCTTTCACGGCGGTAACAAGGGTTCGATTCCCTTACGGGTCATTTTGGTGGCGATGCGTCCTTGGGAAACACCCGTTCCCATACCGAACACGATGGTTAAGCCTTGGACGGCCGATGATACTTGGTTGGAGACGACCTGGGAAAGTAGGTGGCTGCCATTTTTAAGTATAAAAATATATTTTTAAATGGTTATATGTTATAATGTAATCGAATATGGCGCCATAGCCAAGTGGTAAGGCAGAGGACTGCAACTCCTTTATCACCAGTTCAAATCTGGTTGGCGCCTTTCTTTATCAGATTTGATGAAGTTATGTAAACAATTATATTATAGCGCGGAGTGGAGCAGTCTGGAAGCTCGTCGGGCTCATAACCCGAAGGTCAGAGGTTCAAATCCTCTCTCCGCAACTCTAAGAAACCGGTCAATACCGGTTTTTTTGTTATTCAGTTATAACCTGTTTTATTGTAATTACTCAAATAACATATTATCATTTATAATTAAAGAGACAATGAAATAGTATATATGTCTATGATTTTGAATGGATTTAGATGGTATATAAATTTATTTCGTACATATTTATGGTACAGGGAGACGAAGATGAATAGACTGAGGGAATTAGATTAGAGGAGGATATAATGGAAAAGTTAAGTATACTTTGGACAAATGCTGATCCTATTACAGCAGATAAAATGGTTTTTATGTATGCAATCAATGGTAAAATTAGAAATTGGTGGGATGAGATAGAGATCATTATTTGGGGGGCGACAGCAAAGTTGGTCGTAGAGAACAATGAAATTGCTGATAGGGTCAAAGAAGCAATTGATGCGGGTATTAAAGTATCTGCATGTAGGGCTTGTGCCATAGAATTGGGTGTTGAAGATGACCTGGTAGCTTTAGGAATTGAAACTAAGTACTGGGGAGAGGGCTTAACTGAAATTTTAAAAAAGGATGAAAAACTACTAACCATATAAAGAGAAATACCATCACTTAATTACCTAATGTAGTGATGGTATTATTACTATATAGTCCTAATTAATTTATCGATAAACTGATCAATTTGATTCCAATCGCGTCTATCCAAAGGTTGAGTATCTTTAGGACCTAGAAGTAATTTAGGGAGGCCACTAAAGTGTTTATCAATTCTTCCATAGAATTCTCCAATAGCTATTGGATTTAATGTTTCCTGGTATTTATTGTAGGCTTTTCTAATGGCTTTTTGCCAGATTTTGTGTCCGTTATCAAGTAGATATGAATTGTAGAATAGGCCTATTGTCTTCTGGCTTAATTGATCAAGATTGGTATCCAGAAAAGCTTTTGCATTCTGATCAATCTGCATACCATGTATGGGTGTTCCTAGGATTATTGTATTGTATTCATCCAGCTGGGTCACTTGATCTAAAGGCTGAAGTGTTACCTGGTAGTCCTTGTTTGTTAACTTATCACAGATGTATTGGCTGATTTCTTTAGTTGTATCAGTTTCGGTGTAATAGGCTATAAGTACATCCTTCATTTTCGTCCTCCTAACATATTAAAATCGTCATTTCTATCACAGCATAATCATCCTATAATAGTATTATAGCTCGAATATATAAGGAGTGCATAATGAAAAGATTAGAGATGTATTAAAAGAAGCTACTAACATCTATGTCTAGTAGCTTCTTTTATGACTATTATTTATTAATTAGGTATAATAACTTGTTAGCAGTTAGCAGTTAGCAGTTAGCAGTTAGCAGTTAGCAGTTAGCAGTTAGCAGTTAGCAGTTAGCAGTTAGCAGTTAGCAGTTAGCAGTTAGCAGTTAGCAGTTGGTGGGGAATGCTGTCCTTTGGTATACTCGTACCGGTGGACATTTCCTTCTGACAGATTAATGACATTCAGCGCAAATAGATTCCAGGTTGTCGATGATCTTATTGGCATCGAGATAACCGATGAATCTTTCTGAAACTTTTCCCTCTTTTGTAAGGACTACAGCCGGGAATTCAGTTACGTTTAGTCTGTCGGCAACACCACTTGATTTGTAGATATCGACACGGTTAACTACAACACGGCCTTCAAAATGGTTTTCGATTTTTTCTATTTCCATAAGGAAGTCACGGCTTTCAGCATCTACAGCATTGTAGATAAAAGTAAGACCTGGCTTGTCTTTTTGCATAATAACTTCGTGGAAAACTTCACTTTCAGCGATGTATTTTTCAGCTGCGTATCCGGCGATTGCTCCGTCACCAACGGCTGTTGAAACTTGACGTAACCATTTGTCTCTAACGTCACCTGCTGCAAAAACACCAGGAAGGTTTGTTTCCATCTTTTCGTTGGTGATGATATAGCCACGGCCTGTTAAGCGAACCTGGTCTTTGATGATATCTGTGTTAGGGATATAACCGATAAATTCAAAACAGTTGTCACAAGGCACAGGAATCTCTTCACCAGTCTTGTGGTTTTTAAGGACAACCGTTTCCAGGTGCTCGTTGCCTTCGAAGCGGGTAACTGTCGTATTCCACACGAATTCCATTTTAGGGTTTTTAAGAGCTGCTTCTTTGGCTATTTCATTACAGTCCATTTTACCCTCATGGTGCATAACGGATACGATAACTTTTTTGGCGAACTTTGTAAGGAACATACCTTCTTCAATGGCAGCATCACCAGAACCGATAACAACAACGGTTTTGTCTGTATTGGCTGCAGCATCACAGGTTGCACAGAAGGAGATACCCTTATCGAATAAGAAATTTTCCTCACCTTCAGCATGAGTGATGCGGTTTTTGCTTCCTGTTGCCAAGATGACTGATTTAGCCAGGTATTTATTTCTGAAAGTTTCCACTACTTTTTCATCGCCTTCAAGATCAACAGTTTTTACATCGGTAAGCTTGAATTTTACGCCCATTTTTTTGGCTTGTTCTTTCATAAGGTTAGTGATATCTTCACCTTTTGGGCTGTTAGGAAAACCTGGGTAATTTTCTATTTCATTGGTATAGGTTGCAAGTCCACCTACAAGAGCTTTTTCAATTAGTAATGTGTTTAGACGTGCGCGACCTGCGTAGATTGCAGCAGTAAGACCGGCTGCACCGCCACCGATGATGACGACGTCATAATGTTCAACTTTTTTTTCTCTAGCCATGATTATTCCTCCGGATTATCATATTTACTATCATTTTTGTGTTACCTTTTTATTTATCCATAATTAAGTTGTATAATGTTTATCCATGATTGAGGTGTATAATGTATATCCATGATTAAGCTGTATAATGTATATCCATTATTAACCTGTATAATGTTTAACCTTAATTAAGCTATAAATTGTCTAACATCTAGACATATTGTGTGATTAATGAAGTATGAATTTTGGCATGGGAGAAAATCCTACATAAATGTATGATTTTCTGTGCCCATATATTGTTGTTTAAGGAAAGTCAAACTTTCCTGATTGTGCGAGTTAATCTAAGATGTTTACATAAAGAATTTGACAAGTAGTTTACTGCCGACAATTGCTCCACCGAACATGGCTACAGCAAATACCCATCCGGATAGGGACAAGGATGCGATACCGCTAAAAAGTGCACCGATGTTACATCCGAAAGCTACTCTAGCCCCGTATCCCATAAGCAGGCCGCCAAGAGAGGCCGCTACGATTTGCTTCTTGCTTTTAATCTTTTTGATTTTAAATTGTGAAGCAAATAAAACTGCAAGGAGTGCTCCAAGTATAATTCCGATATTTCTCCAGCTTCCTGAATGGTTAAGGAAACCGTTATTTAAAGTAGCCTGAGCGCCGTCACTGGAAAAATAATACCATTTGTCGACACTGCCACCGAAGGCTTCATAGATCCATGCTCCCCAGTTGGCAAATACCCCGGATACACCCCATGGGTTACCGGTAGTTGCCAAGGTCACGATTTGGAATAAGGATAGAAGAACGGCTCCGGTAACGTAAGGCCAGGCATTTTTTAGCCATTTTTTATAAAACTCATGATTGCTGATTTTCAGCATGGTTTCTTTAAATGTACTCACGTTAAGACCTCCGTATAAGTCGCTATTTACTTAACTTTTTCGATAATAACTTCCCATTCACCATCATCAACTTCTTCAACTTCAACGTTGTGGCCATCTTTACGAGCCCATTCAGGAACGTTTTTCATAGCACAGGAGTGGTCGATTTGGCAGATAAGAACATCGCCGATTTCCATTTCTTTTAATTTATTTTGAGCCTTAACAAGTGGCACTGGACAAGCTTCACCGAGGCAGTCAATTACGATTTCTTGCATGTTATTTCTCCTTTAATATTAAAAAAATGTAGTTTATAGGATAATACATTGATATTCATGTATAGATATTCAACTTCGTATAAAAGTCTTACAAATATATATGAAATATGTCATCAAGTGGGTTTGAATTAAAGTGCGTGTTACTTAACTTTTTCGATAATAACTTCCCATTCTCCGTCATCAACTTCTTCAACTTCAACGTTGTGGCCATCTTTACGAGCCCATTCAGGAACGTTTTTCATAGCACAGGAGTGGTCGATTTGGCAGATAAGAACATCGCCGATTTCCATTTCCTTTAATTTATTTTGAGCCTTAACAAGTGGCACTGGACAAGCTTCGCCTAGGCAGTCAATTACGATTTCTTGCATAATTTTTCTCCTCTTTCATTTTCTTTAATGTTTTACATTATATTCTCAATAGTGTTGGATTTGATTTTCAATAGTGTTGCATTTGATTCTTAATAGTGTAACATTATAATTTCACAGTTTGGCATTTTTTACTTACTAGTGTGATATTAGATATTCTTATATCAAGGTTCACTATTAAGGAATACAATATTAATTAATGATTTGCTTTTGCATCCTGCCATTTTTCGGCGGCTACGTATAAGCAGAATATTAGGAGCAGTTGAATAACAACGGCGCCGAACCATCCAAATATATCTGGAAGGAAGACCTTGACCCCTTTAGAAATAAATACATCTTTCCACCAGCCAAAGTGATTAGCTCCAAGTAAAGAACCAATGACAAAGAAGACCAGGGAGAGTATTTGCATAATAAAACCTTCACCAACACGCATTAATGTACCTGAGGCACATCCGCCTGCTATAACCATTCCCACACCGAACATGAAAGCACCGATGACAGTCGCTAAACTGATTGGTACAACATAACTCATACCTGGAATTGGAAGACCTTGTCTGAAGTAACCATATTTAATGGCTGTAAAACCGATGGTTGTAATAGCAAAAGCAATAAGTACTGCTCTTGTCAAAGTCGTTCCACCTGTAAGATATGGATCACGCATGGAAGCGGTAAAACAAAATCTTGCACGTTGAAGGATATAACCAAAAGCTAGACCGGTTGCAAAAAACCATGCTGTTCCGTTATCTCTTCCTAAGAGGAAGAAAGCGATGGCAACAACTACGGCCAATGCGATAATCGCTTGAGGCAATTGGCTTTTCTTTGGTTTTCTTGCTCTGGATCTGCTTGAACTTCTACGAATCGTTGAAGTTGATCCTGTATCACTCATGTCGATACACTCCTTTTTCAAAAATATTACTAAAATAATCTAAACTTTAACAAAGTTTGACAGCTTTTAGACAATGATTTTCGTTGTTGTGTAATTCCCACACTTAGAATAACATAAATGGCAAGGTGTGTGAATCCATGCATTTCTTATGCAGTATAAGCGTTGCTTATAACAAAAAGTATGTTATAATCATCATATATACTATTTTGAGTTAAAAAAATCATGATATTCCTTCATCTATCGAGTATCTAAGTAAAAACTGCATGTTTTTTTTGAGGTGATCCTATGCATATTGATGCGTTACGTTATTTTCATAATGTTGTTGAAGAAAAATCCATATCCAAAGCTGCGTCAAAAACCCATATTTCTCAGTCTGCTTTAAGTCAAATGATTCACAAACTTGAGGAGGATTTAGGTGTTGCCTTACTTCATCGATCCAATCGAGGTGTGACTCTCACTGAGCCTGGGGAGATTGTTCTTAAGTACTCCAATAACATCATTAAAAATTTTGATAAGATGATGGATGATCTAGAACGTTATGATGCCAATGAGAATAAAATCGTTGTCAGCGGAACCTGGTCTTTGGCAGCCTATTCCTTGCCTTGTATGCTGTATAGGATTAAAAAGCATTTTCCTGATTACAGTTTTGACCTGGAGGCCAAGACCGTTAACGAAGTCATTCATGATATCCGGGAAGACCTGACCAATCTTGGTTTTGTAGATATGGTTATTGAAGATTCTGAACTTGTTTATCACAAGATGGGACAGGAAAAGGTTGTTCTGATTGCCAAGAGGGATTATAATATTGCCGATAAGATTAGCATCAATGACTTAACCAAGGTTGAACTTATCATGTGTACTATGAACAAGAAAACCTGTGAGCACCTAGACGATGCCTTAAAGGTTATTGATATGAAGCTGGATAATCTGAATGTTATTTTTAATGCAGATACCTTGACAGCTGTTAAGTCATCTGTACTTAATGGCTATGGTATGGCCTTTGTGCCTTATGAATCCATTAAACATGAGTTATATGAAAAATCCATTAAACTGGTAGAAATAGAAGATGTGAATCTGGACTACGATATTTATATGGTCAGTAAGAAAAATAAAAAGCTTTCACCATCCGTTCGCGATTCAAGAGAATACTTAATCGAGATCGGGCGCAAAAGCTTTTGTTAAGAGATATTTTTGGTAATGGTGATTTCCCATACTCCGTTGATCACTTCATCAATATCCAGGCTGTAATGCCTAAGGGTGAAGTATTCTTCAATGGATTCGACAACGCAGGAGTGGTCGGTAACCATGGTCAGGCTGTCGCCGGGAACCAGATCTTTGGCTAGGTCTTTGGCCTTTAGCAAGGGAACCGGGCAAAAATCGCCGAAGCAATTGAGTTTTTCCATTTCTTAATCCTTTCTTTGACTATTCTATCTTATTCCCAGTTTTTTCACATGTCAAGAGGATTCCTATGATAAAATTTCAAGAGCCTTATGAGCTGGAACAAAGTTTAGAATATATACGGGACACCTTCCATGAAGAACACACAGATGGTGACGGCAAGTACACCAAACTCTGTAGAGACTGGATCAACAGTCGGATGGGAAGCCGTCATACTTTTATGATGAACTCCTGTACATCTGCCCTCGAATGTGCCATTCGGGCGGTTGGTATTCAAGAGGGTGACGAGGTGATTCTACCCTCTTTTACCCATCCTTCAACAGCCAATGCTATCGTTCTTGCAGGTGGTAAGCCTGTATTTTCACAAATTGAAAAAGACCATATGACCCTGGATCCAGAGAGGATTGAAGAAAAGATTACATCACGGACTAAGGCGGTTATGGTGGTTCATTATGGTGGAATTTCCTGCGATATGGATCCAATTATGGATATCTGCCGCAGGTATGATTTAAAAGTTATTGAAGATTGTGCCCAGTCTTTTTTGTCTACTTACAAGGGTAGATATACAGGTACCATTGGAGATTTTGGGTGTTTTAGCTTTCATGGAACCAAGGATATAGTTGCCGGAGAAGGTGGGGCCCTTATTGTTAATCATGAAAGGGATGTGAGAAAAGTTGAGATCTTTAGACAGAAGGGGACTAATAGAGATTCTTTTGTCAGAGGTGATTCAGCTTTTTACGAGTGGGTAGATTTGGGTTCTTCCTACTCACCTTCTGAACTCAATATGGCCTTACTTTATAGTCAGCTTGAGCAGGCTGATGAGGTTCTGGTTAAAAAGCGCAAGGTTTATGATTATTACAGGCACCATATAGAGAGAATCATTGAGAGCAGTCACTCAAACATCCGCCTTATCTGCTCTTCAGGAGATACCCAGGCTGTTAATGGCCACCTCTTTTATCTAGTCTTTAATGAAGAGGAAGATGGTCTTCATTTTGTAGACTTTATGAAAAGACATGATATTGATGTCAGGACCCACTTTGTTCCCTTACATGAGAGTCTTATGGGTAGCCAGTATATTGAGGACCCATCGGAATTTGCCCTTGAAAAAGGATTGGGTAAAAGACTGGTTCGTCTCCCCTTATATGCTAATTTGGAACATGTTGATTACTATAAAGTTGTTGTGGTGGTGAAAGATTATCTCTTATGATTTCAATTGTAATACCAACTTATGGACGACAAGAGAATATTCGTAAAAATATCCTCATGCTTAAGAAGCTGGATGAAGCCGGTATTATCTATGAGGTTATTTTTGTCGATGATGCAAGTCCTGATCATAGCAGTCAGGTTATCAAAGAAGTATGTCGTGAAAACCTTCATGTCAAAGGGATTGTTTTGGCAAAAAACGCAGGACAGCAAAATGCGACCCTTGCAGGTATTCGGATGGCAAAATACCCTTATATTGTGACATTAGATGATGATTTAAGCTATGATCCCCAGTCGATTATAGCTCTTTTTCATGAGATGAATAATGGATATGACGTGGTTTATGGCGTAGCTGTGGATAAACATGACCAGACCCACAGGAATCTGGGGACAATGGCAAAGGAATTTCTCTTCTTCATGTTCCTCGGTAAGCCGCCGGGCCTTCGTCTGACCAGTTTTAGGATTATAGACCGGCGTATTGCTGATTATTTATGCCAGGATAAAAGGTCTAAGGTTTATTTGTCTGCCTGTATTTTGAAACACACCAATAAAATTGGCAATCTTCAAGTGACCCGTTTGACAAAAGGTGACCCATCCAACTATACTGTATGGAAGTTAGTTCGTTTGATGGGTCAGATAATCATTGGATATACCTGGGTTAGGTATTTGTTTTTCTTCTCTAAGCCTGTCAATCAATACGAAATAAAGGAGATTTACCATGAAACTTCTGGTTCTGGGCGGGTCTAAGGCCCAAAGACAGTGTATTGATGAAGCTCATGAAGAAGGTCATCAAGTGGTCGTTTGTGACTACTTGCCGGATTCTGTTGGCCACCAGTTGGCCGACGAAAGTCATTTGGTATCCACCTTTGATGAGAACGGCGTTTATCAGGTGGCAAAAGATGAAATGGTTCAGGGAATAATGACTATGGGAACAGACCAGCCTGTTTATACAGGTGCCTGTGTCAGTCACAAGTTGGGGCTGCCTTACCTACTCTCCATGGAAACTGCCCTTGGGGTTACCAACAAGAAAACCATGAAAGCAATATTTGATGCTCATGATATTCCTACGGTTAAGTACCGGTTGATGGATATACCTCTGGTTGAGGACTTACTGGAAGCTCAGATGAGACATGAGTATGATGAGGATATGCTGGAAGCCCGGGTGATTCAGAGTCGTGGAGAGGCTTGTGATGATGAGTATCGCAAGGTTCTGGGTCTTAAGTTTCCCTTGGTTATGAAGCCGGTGGATTCACAGGGCCAGAGAGGTATTTTTTATCTGGAGGATTTGGCTGGTATGAGAGATCATATTGAGGAAACTTTTTCCTACAGTCGGCAGGACCAGGTTCTTGTTGAGGAGTACTACCGTCATGATGAAGTAACTTTCAGTGGCTGGGTTATGGGAGGTAAGCTTTACCCCCTTATTCTTTCAGACAGGGTAACTTTTCAGGATAAGGATCAGATTGGAATCTGTTTGTCTCATGAGTGGCCATCTAAGTATTTTAAGGATTATGGTCAGGAGATTATTGACCTTTCTGATAGAATTGTTAAGGCCTTTACCATTGAGGAAGGCCCGGTTTATTTTCAGTTTCTTATTGGTGAAGAAGGAATAAAGGTCAACGAGATAGCCGCCAGGATCGGTGGTGCTTATGAAGGTGTATTTATCCCGGAGGTGACCGGCTTTTCGATGGTGAAGGCCCAGATCAATGCCCAGTTAGGCTTAGCCTATGATGCTGATCCATTGATTCATTATGATATTTTTCAAGACCATAAACATATATCAGTTCAGTTATTCTTTGTAGAAGCATGTCAGATTGCCTATATGCCGGAGGAAAGTCAGGTTATGGAAATGGAAGGTGTCATTGACTGTGGGTTCAATGTCCATGAGGGAGACCATACACCTGCCATTCAAAATGCTACAGCCAGAGGAGGCTATATTGTTCTTGAAGGAAAAAACCGTCAAGACTTGGAGGTCCGACTGAAGAAACTTTATGAGAGTTTTCGCATTGAAGATGAAGATGGAAATAACCGCTTGATACATACAGATTATGAAACCTATAGAAAGTCTTATTTTCATAAGCCATGCTAGGATATGGATGTTTCAGATATGTGGATCATTAGTAGAAATCATAGTGTATAAGTAGAGTAAATCATCAAGTGTAAGGTATAATTTGTGATTTATTGTGAACATTAAAAATATTCTCAGAAAGAGGTTTACAATGAAAAAGTTCAATCATCCTAAGACTTGGATAAAAGGTCTTATTTTGTCTTGGCTATTAGTGGTTTTAATGGCTGGATGTGGATCAGAAGATAAGAAAATTGTTGTGGCAGAGCAATATGGAATTGCCTATGCACCTTTAACTCTTATGAAAGAGGCAGGTATACTTGAAGAGGTTCTTGGAGATGATTACCAGGTGGAGTGGGTTAAGCTGGCTAATATGGCAGCGATTCGTGAAGCTATGGTTGCTGATAGTTTAGATGTTGGATTTATGGGGATTCCTCCCTTTCTCATAGGCTTGGATAACGATATGGAATGGAAGATTATGGGTGGTTTGTCTGAATCACCATTAGGTTTGGTGGTTAGTGATCCTGAGATTACCTCTTTAGAGGAATTATTGGGTAGTGGAAAAATAGCCTTACCACAACCGGGATCCATTCAGCATATTTTATTGAGTATGACAGCAAAAGATATTTTGGGAGATGCAAAAGCTTTTGACAACCAATTGGTTTCCATGAAACATCCGGATGGGATGATGGCCCTTTTAAACAGTGATGAAGTGGTAGCCCATTATACGTCACCTCCTTATCTCTTTCAGGAACTGGATGAAGCATCTACCCATCTTTTGACAAAGGGGACAGACGGCACCAAAGGGGATTTTACCTTTATTGTAGGTGTTTGTCTGGAGTCTTTTTATGAGGATCCGGCTTATGAACCCTTTCAGGAAGCCTTGGTCCAATGTATTGACTTAATCAATAAGAGGGATGAAGAGGCAATAAGTATTTTAGCTGATGCCTATGAACTTGAAGTAGATACATTACTTGATTATATGGGAAGAGATGGTATGTCCTATGGACTCGAAATCAAAGGATTGGAAAAATTTATCGGTTTTATGGTAGAAGAGGAATATATTAAGGAGTCCTATGAGGAAGACCAGGTTATTTGGAAATGACAAGTTCATAAAAATCTTTTGGCTTGCAGTTCTGATTGGCCTATGGGAAATTATTCCTTGGGCCGGTTGGATCAGCCCCTTGGTTTTACCGAGGTTTTCTGTAGTTCTTAGGGCTTTATTTGTGGGACTGATAGAGGGAGAACTGATTTTGCAGCTCGGTCAATCCCTTTTGATTATTGTTGTAGGCCTTGCTTTTGGATGTTTGCTGGGCCTTGTTTTAAGCTACTTTGGATATTTTCATCCAATGATGAACGGACTTCTTGAAGTTTTGTCGTCCATCATGCATCCCCTTCCGGGAATTGCCCTATTGCCTGTAATAGTATTATGGTTTGGTGTTGGTTTTGATGCCGTTTTCATGGTAATTCTTCATGCGGTTATTTGGTCTTTTTATCTGAATATGAGACTGGGCTATGAGATGATCCCGGTTTCTTTAAAGGAAGCGGCCAGAAATAACGGGGCCAGCAACTGGCAGCTCTTTATTCATGTTTTGTTACCTGGGGCAAAAGAGACGATTTATACGGGCCTTCGAATTGGCTGGTCCAGAGGATGGAGAGGCTTAATCAGTGCAGAGATGATTTTTGGAGCCATTTCCTCCCTTGGAGGAATCGGTTGGTTTATGTTTGAGCGACGGGCCTTTGGAGATACGGTTGGAACCTATACAGGTATTCTCTTGGTAGCACTTGTGGGCGTAATTGTTGAGCAGGCTTTTAGTCATCGGTAATTTCATAAATGTATATTTTCCAAGGGTAATCACCCATGTAACGGATCATCCGGCTGCCATAGAAGGAATCTTCAAAAGTTCCTTTTAGGGTGGCTTTTTTATTAAGAAAATCCTTAAGGTCATCGTAGTAGTCATCGTCGCCGTAGAGGATGGTCCACATAGGATTTCGATGGATATAGTCGTATTCCTCGTAGTAGATAATGGTGTTGATGCCACGGTCCTTGATATAGTCAGAGATGGATTGGTCTCCTAGAAAAGCCAGATTTCTGATGTCGTAAAAATCATGGTCCTTGAAGATGAAGCCGGATGATAAGTTGCCAAGGATAACAGCATCTTCCTCCATGGAATTAAGGATTTGCTTTTCGTAGTAGGCGTAGTCTTGAGAGCTGACGGCTTGATAATCGTCATAGACCACCTTGAGGTTTAGAAAGATGAGGACTAGGAAGAGGCCTACTATGAGACTTGATGGGTAATGCAGGTGATTCAGGAATTCCCTATCTGTTGGAGAGCTTTGTTTGGATGGGTTGCTGTCCATTAAGGAAAGGATAGATAGACCTGTCAGCAAAAGTAGAACAAAAACAAGAAACAGGATTGAGGTTGTATTGTAACGTCCGATGATAAAGAGGGCAAGGTTAAAGGCAATAACCATTAGGGACAGGTTAAAGGGCCAAGAAGACAGATGGTCGGTAAGGACTTCCTTTTTGGTGCGTTTATATATGAGTATTACAGGTATCACGGCAAGCTGAAGCAAGGCTAAACCATAGCCTATGATCAGAACCCACTTGATATTCGGTATATAATAGGTACCGGTAATCTGGTAAAAAATTTTCAAATAAAAGTCTTTGAAGTTCAGGAGTCTGGAGGCAGGGGCGGCATCCACACCCAGACTTTGACCGTAGGCAAAATATTCCTTGATAAAACCGGGATTCAAGATAAGACTGATTCCGGCAAAAGCAAGGGCAAAAAATCCTAAGGTCAGGACGAAGAGGATTAGTTTTCTGATGGTAATTTTTTTGATACAGGTATCTTTAAGGACAAGGGCACCTATTAAGCTGGCAATAATAAAAGCGTTGGGGTGAAAACCTATGGCAAGACCCAGGACAAGTCCAAGTCTAGTAACTTTTTCCGGATTTTGGTGATAGAGGTATATGCACAAGATCAGAACCAGAAGAAGGATCATTTCCTGGCGGGCAAAATGACTGGCATAGATGATTTGGATATGGCTTGTTATCAAAATGACTAGGAGTAACTGATGAAGAGGATTGATATTTTTTTGGGTAAGCCACATATAAAGCATAATCATACCAGCTAGTAGTGCTATTAAACTTAACAGCCTTACAGAAAAGATATGATAGCCAAATAGATGAATGAGAGGTATCTGCAAACCATGATAAAAGACTTTGATGAGGTGGGGAGTCCGTGGCATTAAGTCAAAAAAGGATTCAGTGGTAAAAAGGCTTCCTTTAGCCATCATGGTCTGAGTTAGACCTGCCAGCCATGCTTCATCTGAATGAATGAGTGGAAAACGGGTCAGGGTGAATAGGCTTGCTAATGTATATAGAATTGTGTATAGGATAAAGGGGATGTGTTTTTTCATAGGTCTCTTTCGTTAGATATTTATCAATATTTTTGGGGGTTTTATTGTATTTTTATAGCTTATGTTCAATATAAGGGTAAGTTTATATTTTTGCAAGTAGAAGTAGAGATGTATTAGATTATCGTAATAACACAATTTAAACAAAAATACTTCAGATAATAATGATTATTTATTGAATTAGCTATAAGTTAGTCAAATGGTATATAAGTATTTCTTATGACCACGAGGAGGACTTGTCATTTATAATGGACCTATGAGTGATTGTTGTTGTAAAGTAATTCCCAAGATTGCGTTTTTTTTAACAATCTTTCACTTTAGTGGCTTGTTGCGACCTATGATTTTCTGATATATATCATGTATTCGATCAATCACTTGCAACTTGTCTATGCATCCTAGGAGGTATCACATGAAATCAATGATAGGGAAAGTTTCAGCACTGCTTGTGCTGCTTTTAATGTCACTGCTTTTTGTTGCATGCAATGTAACAGAATATACGGATAGTGACCGAATTATTGAGGCAGCCGATCTTGTTGATCTGCTTTCTGACAGTAATACGGTTGTTATCGATGCAAGATCTGAAGAAGACTTTAACAAGGGTCATCTTGCAGGTGCAGTCAATCTGCCATCTGCCATGTTGACTGTTTCAGATCCTGTTAACGGAACAATTGCACCAAAAGAGACTGTTGAAGAGGTACTTGGTGCACATGGCATCAGTGCTGACTCCAGTGTGTATATTTATGATAATGCCGGTGGTGTTCATGCTGCGAGAATATGGTGGGTAATGAAGGTCTATGGTCATGAAAGCGTTAAGGTAATCAATGGTGGTGAAGCTGCTGTTGCCGGTCTTAACGGAAAAGGATTAACCTTGACTGCAGATGCAACTTCTCTTACGCCTACAACATACACAGCAAAAGATGCTGATACATCCATGATTGCAACACTTGAAGATGTTCTTGATGTTGTAGAGAATGGTAAAGAAGTATGTATTCTTGACGTTCGTTCAGCTGCTGAATATGACGAGGGAGCTATCCCCGGAGCTATTCTATATCCACATACCAAAAATCTTTATGCTGACGGTACTTTCAAATCAGCAAGAGATACAGGACTTGATTATAAGGACTTAGGCATTGAAAAAGATGAGCCAGTCATTCTTTACTGTAAATCATCTTTTAGGGCGACACAAACTTTATTGGTACTTGAAGAAGCTGGATATACTAATCTCAAAGTCTATGACGGAGCATGGTTAGAGTATTCAACCAAAGACGTGCCAAAAGAAGAAAAGACAGAAGAAAAAGCAACACCTAGTGCAGGTGACGGATCATAATAGGGCTCTGTCCGACATGATATGTTTTATATCTAAATAGTTATGATACATGTTTATGAAAAGCGATTTACATATTAACAATGAATCAAAATAATAGGGTTTAAGCGGAGGATTCCATGAAGAATTTGAAGAAATTATTTAGCATCCTGTTGGTTTTAACACTTGTTTTATCTCTTGCAGCTTGCGGTGAAAAAGAAGAGGAAACTGCGTCAATGGATTTGACTGAGGGTACTTCTGAAGCAGCTGATGAGACAAAAGAAGAAGCACAGGTAGAGACTAAGGAAGAAACAACAACTGAAGAGGCTACTGAGGAAACTACTGAAGAAGTAACTGAAGAAACAGCTGAAGCAAGTGGCGTTGAAGCCACTGTAAGAGCAGCTTTTGCAAATCTTCCAGACCATATCTACAAAATCGGTCAGGTAGATTTCTTAGATAAAGTTGTAGCTGGTGACGATATGGTGATTATCGATATCCGTTCAGCAGATGCTTACGCAGCAGGTCACGTTAAGGGTGCCATCAGCATGCCATGGGGCGGAACTGCTATCAGCGACAACATGAAGTATATCCCACAAGACAAAGAAGTTTTCATTTACTGTGTATCCGGACAAACTGCAGGTCAAACCGTCTTGTTAATGAATGCAGCAGGCATCAATGCAAGAAGTGTTAACCTTGGTTATAAGTTTGGTATTGCAACAACTGAAGGCTATGAAGACATTATTACAGAAACTACAGAAAACCCAATGGGTACAACAGAGTATCCAATTGAAGCAGACATGCAGGCAGCTCTTGACGCCTACTATGCAGGTCTTGCAGATGTAAGTGGTACTACTTTTGCTAATTATAAAGTATCAGAAGATGATCTTCTTGCTATGATAGAAGGAAATGAAGATTTCTACCTTCTTTCGATTCGTGCAGCTGATGCTTACGCAGAAGGTCATATTGAAGGTGCTGTAAACGTTCCTTATGGAGCTGGCATGCTTGAAAACTTAGGTTCAGTGCCTATGGATAAAAAAGTGGTTGTTTACTGTTACTCGGGACAAACAGCTGGTCAGGCTACAGCAGCTATGAGAATGCTTGGTTATGACGCGGTATCACTTAATGGCGGTATGGGTGTTGGAGCTAACGCACCAATCGGCTGGACTAACAAAGAATTCCCAGTTATCAGTGAAAGCGCTGTTGAAACAGGCGCTGCTGCATATTTTGCAGGAATGCCAGATCATATCTATAAAATAGGACAACAAGACTTTGTAGATAAAGTTGTAGCAGGTGATGATATGGTGATTATCGATATCCGTTCAGCTGCCGCATACGAAGAAAGCCACGTTAAGGGTGCAATTAGCCTTCCATGGGGTGGTACAGCAATCAGCGATAACCTTAAATACATTCCACAGGACAAAGAAGTATTTATCTACTGTGTATCCGGTCAAACAGCTGGTCAAACCGTTATGGCTATGAACCTTGCTGGTATCAATGCAAGAAGTGTAAACCTAGGATTTAAGTTTGGTATCTCAACTGTTGAAGGTGTAGATGCTGTTCTTGAGACTGAAGCCAATGCTATCGGAACCACTGAATATGCTATTGATCCTGAAATCCAGGCAGCTCTTGATGCTTATTATGCAGGTCTTGCAGATGTAAGTGGTACGACTTATGCCAACTATAAAATCTCAGAAGAAGGTCTTGAAGCTAAAATGGCTAATGGAGAAGACTTCTACTTGCTATCAATCCGTGGTGCTGATGCTTATGCAGAAGGTCACATTGAAGGCGCAGTTAACATTCCTTGGGGCAGCGATATGTTAGCCAACATCGTTGAAACAGTACCTATGGATAAAGACATCGTTGTATACTGCTACTCAGGCCAAACAGCAGGCCAGGCAGTTGCCGCTATGAGACTTCTCGGTTACAATGCAGTATCACTTAATGGTGGTATGGGTGTTGGAGCCAATGCTCCAATCGGGTGGACAAACTACGGTGGAACAGTGGTTCAATAATGAGAGATTTCAGATTTCCACAAGTCTGACTTCTTGATCTAGAATGAAATCTTAAGAAAATAGATTTATAAAGAACAAAATCGTCGTTTAACGACGATGGTTTCGCTTCGCGAATTGTTCAAGTTGTTCGACAGAAATTGGCTGCGTTTTCAGCAATTTCTTAGTTAATAAAAAAGAGCTTTGCCTGAAAGTTACAGGCAAAGCTTATTTTTTATTGCGTTTGTCTTTTTGAATTAATACTTGTCGTTGACGTCTTTCGTTTCTTTTTCTTTCGATGAGACGACCAATGCCCATGACAGCTTCTGCAGCTGCAGCATCATAAAATCCGTACATATATTCACCTCCTAGGTTTTATAATCGAGTAGTAAATCGTTAGGTTTAATACTCAACCAATTGTTTGAATTGTATAACAAAATATATCTTGTTTATGCACTTATTATAAAACAGACAGAGCGTAAAGTCAATATTGCACAAAAGTGATTGGTTAACTTTGGCAATTGTGTATAGTAGGTAAGATAACTTTTCTGTACGTATCTTGCTACTAAGTATAGAATATAGGATAGGCATTCTCAATAAATGGACATGGTAACGGTATTTATTTTTTTGAAGGTTGGTTTCTTTATGTATTTTTACACTTGGATATGGATAGGTTATAATGGGGTAAGATATAAGATTCGATGATTTAGGTGAAAATGGAGGGACCTTATGGAGAAGGAAGAATGGTATGACCAGTCAATAAGTCTTATTCAGGATAATATTCGCAGGGGGCATATGACTATTGAAGAACTTTGCCAGGCATATCTTGACCAGGTTAAAGAAAAGGAATCCTATCATGCAATCATCTCTTTGAATCCAAAGTTAATGGACCAGGCAAAAGCATTGGATTTAAAGATAAAGGAAGGCCTTGAAGTAGGGAAGCTTTTTGGGGCTATCCTTTTATTAAAAGATAATATTGGCACCAAGGATATGCCCGTTACAGCCGGTGCCAAAGCTATGGAGAAAACAAGCTGTGATAGAAATGCCTTTGTAGTAGACCGCTTACTGGCGGAAGATGCTCTCATATTGGGAAAAGCCAATCTCAGTGAATGGGCTAATTATATGTCGGATCCTTCCAGTAATGGTTTCTCGGTTTTGGGAGGCCAAACAAAAAATGCCTATGGTGATTTTGATGCTGGTGGATCTTCATCAGGGTCAGCAGTCGGTGTAGCCCTTAATCTATGCAGTGGAGCTATTGGCTCTGAAACCTGCGGGTCCTTGGTTAACCCCTCATCCATGAATAGTATTGTGACCATTAAACCTACAATTGGTCTCGTTTCCAGGGATTTAGTTGTACCTATTACAGAAGCTCAGGATACACTGGGTCCAATGGCCAGATGTGTGGAGGATCTTTGGAAACTTTTTGAGGTTATAGCAGCAGAAGACAGGAATGATCCCAAACATGATGTTTTTAGAGCATTTGATAGGAAGCAGTTTCAGGAATCCTTGGATCGGAATTATATAAAAGGTAAACGATTTGGTCTTGTGAAGTCAGAGAGTGATAGATACAAGAAGCTTATTCTTGAACTAAAAGAAATGGATATTGAGATTGTTGAATTGGATATAGACCAAGACCAGGTTGGCATCAAGATGTTGGAGATTCTGGATTATGGAATTGTGCATGATCTGAAGGCCTTTCTTAATCATGAGGATGTTCATTCACTTTTAAAATCCTTAGATGAAATTGTTGCATTTAATAAGGTCAAGCCCGATGTAAATATGCCCTATGGCCAGAAAGTCTTTGTTAATGCCCTAAATTCGTCCATGTCTTTTGACGACTATGAAAAACTCCGTCTTGAAAATATGGCAATAGGAAGGGCTCTTATCGATGGGGCAATTAAGGACCATGATCTGGATGGAATCATTTCCTTGGTTACAGATATGTCGGTGGTATACTCTGTAGCAGGATATCCGGCAGTAAATGTACCTGCAGGTTACGATGATGATGGTTGTCCTTATGGAATTACCTTTGTTGGATCATATCTGGATGATTGTAAACTTCTTCAGATGGCTTATTCTTACGAGCAATTAACAGGGCATAGAAGGTCCGTCTAAAAGGTTGAACAAGCATTATCTATGATATAGTCATAAATAACCAGTAATCGTAAGTCTATGATTTTACCCTAACTGTGATATACTGTATGAGTAAAGATGAGAACATGATTATGTAAATGGAGGCCTTATGAGAAAAGAATTGAAAATTGCGTAGCAAAGGCTATTGCAAATAAATGAATAGGCGAATAGCCTTTGCGAATCCTATAAGAAAATGTCTTAGGAGGCGCAAAATGAGCTATATGAACATTGAGACCATTCTACCAAAGGAACTGGTCAAGGAAATACAAAAATATATTGATGGTGAAACAATTTATATACCTAAGCGAAGTGAGAATCACAAAGCTTGGGGGAGCCAGACAGATACGAAAAAGGTAATGGCTACAAGGAATAGGAAGATTTTTCGGGATTATGTAGCCGGTGAATCAGTCAGGTCTTTGGCTAAAAAATATTTTTTGTCTGAAAAGAGTATTCAACGAATTGTTTTAAATCTAAAAAAATGCGGATAATGGAGTGAGCGCTGACATATACTTGTTGGCGCTCATCTTTTATTGTCAAAAGAGTTTGAGGTATATTTTTCATATACAGGATATTATCATATAGGTAGATAAAATGAAGGAGGAAATCACATGACTGGTGGAATCGTTATGGCATAGCAAAGGCTATGCATAAATAAAATTCAATATGCATAGGCCTTTTTTTGAGCTCTAGTGGAGGATCAAAATGAGCTATGCAAGTCTTACCAAAATAGAAATCAAGGTAGTGGCAAATGGCCTGCCTAAAGTTATAAAGAAATGTCCCAAATGTGGTGGTGGAAGCCACTTCGTAAGTACCGGGAAATTCCGAGTCAATGCCAACAAGAAGTATCTGGATATTTGGCTGATTTATCAGTGTGAAAAATGTAAGTCAACCTGGAATATGACCATATACGAACGGTTAAATCCCAAATCTTTGGATGGACAATATCTGGAACGCCTTATGAATAATGATGAAGAGTTGGCCAAGTCCTATGGTTTTGACCAAGAGTGTTTAAGAAGAAACGGTGGTCAGATGGACTACAGTGGATTTGTCTACACCTTAAATAGAACTGATGTGGATAAAGTACTTGGGTATAAGAATGAAGTGTGCATAAGATTTTCATCTCAAGAGGAATTACCTTGTAAGGTGATGAGTCTTTTATCAGATTTATTAGAGATATCAGGGTCAAGGGTTCGACAGTTGGTTGAACAGGATTTTATTAAGTGTTCCAAGCCTAAGAAATTTCATAAAGAAAAACTGGGCAGAGAGAAAGAAGTTGTCCTTACTCAAGAAATTTGGGAAAGAGTCTGTGGTTGGTAACCATAGGCTCTTTTTTCTTTCCATGCCATGCTATAAATGATACAATAGAGATATAAATACTTACTGTCCATCCACTTAAAGTGAGGTGTTCTCCATGGAACAATACTTAACAAGTGATATAAGGCATTGGCTTATTACCGGAGATCCGGCTCTTACTTATCTCGTCTATAAGGACTTGATTTTTGACGAGCTTCTAGATAAGTTTGGGGATATGAAGGATGCCTGTAAGGCCCTCTCCTATAAGCGCCACCATATGGTGGATAAAGGATGGGTTTCTGAGCTTTTGTCCAGACAAAATGACAGTGGACATTGGGGAATTAGCTTTTATCAGCCTAAGTGGATTAGTTCCCACTATACGCTGTTGGACCTGGCTATGCTGGGAAGTCCAACGACTGAGGGTATATCCAAGGCTTTGGAACTGATTGTAAGTGAGAATAAAGGCGAAGACGGTGGAGTTAATCCTGCCCGTGAAATCAAGGAAAGTGATGTATGTGTCAACGGCATGTTTTTAACCTATGCCTGCCATTTTGGGGTAAAAGAAGCAGATCTCCATTCTGTTGTTGATTTTATCATTGACCAGCATATGGAAGACGGTGGTTTTAACTGCAGGAAGAACCGGTCCGGGGCTCATCACAGCTCCCTTCATTCAACCATCAGTGTTCTTGAAGGCATAGAAGCTTATTACCGTCATGATTACAGGTATCGGTTGGACGGACTCCTTGACCTTAAGGAAAAGGCAATTGAGTTTATCCTTATGCACCATCTTTATAAATCAGATAAGACAGGTCAGGTTATCCATAAGAATTTTACCATGTTTTCTTATCCGCCAAGGTGGTATTATGATATTCTCAGGTGCCTGGTTTATTTTGCCAGAGCTGATGTGGAATATGATGTGAGGATGCAGGACGCCCTGGAATTAATGATGGAGAAAAGACGAAAAGATGGGACATGGCCGGTTCAAAACAAGCACCCTGGCCAGGTATATTTTGATTTTGAAAAAACAGGTTCATCCAGCAGGATGAATACTTATCGGGCAATTTTGGTTCTGAAGAAATACGGTTCATATATAGAATAGAAGATCTATGGAGGTAAAAGATGGGATTTATTGATATTCGTCCAATGGTCAAGGAAGATATACCCCTTGTCGCCCAGTTAATATTCATCAGTTTTTGGCAAAAGATGCTGCCACTTCATGCCCTAACAGAGGAAGAGGCCGTTAGGCTTATTGAAGGTCTTATGTTCTCAGATCCCAATTCTATAGGCTATTATTCTGTAGCTACTATGGATGATGAGGTCGTCGGTATGATTAAGTTGAAGGAGTCTGGTGACAAAGAAGATTTTGTGTTTAATGATCATAAAATGCTCTTAAGGATTGGTGTGGTTAAGCTGATTAAGGCAGGAATTCTCTTGTCAGTACTAGAAAACAAAGTTCAAAAAGGCCATCTGTATGTGGAAATGCTCGCTGTCGGTGAAGGCTATCGGGGCCATGGAATTGGAAGTAAGCTCTTGGAATATGCCACTGAAAATGCCAAGTCCAGACAGGGGATTCAAACGGTCAGTCTTCATGTTATTGAGAAAAATGTTCAGGCCAAGGCCCTTTATGAACGGGTTGGTTTTAAAGCGATCAGGTCCCAGTGGAATTCAGTTGTTAAAGGGCTCGGTGGTATTCGAAAAGTTTATTTTATGACCAAGCCAGTTTAGAAAAAAAACAGTGGTATGACCTTCCTAGTCAGGAAAGTTATACCACTTTTGTACGGTATTTTCTAAGAGATAGTAGTGTCTGATATAGAAGAGAAATAGTATGGCAAGAATAAGGTCCAGGACATATAGGAGGATTATCTCCAGAAAAAGAGATGACACAAATACAATGACCAGGGCTAAACCTACAAAAATCATAACCAGCAAATGAACCAATCTCTCATGTTGCAACTGAGAGATTTTTTTGTTGTGAAAATTGAGGTCATCTTGGCTGGGTTTCTGTCCCCTTTTTATGAGTGACTCTTGATTTTCGATCCATTGATTGTGTTGGTCAATAAAGTCTTTCATTGATTGGACTCCTTCAAGGAAGCCAGGACCATGCCCCATGCCTTGTCAAAGTAGTCGTACATAGGCTGCCAACTGCCGTCAGAGGGCCAACCGGAGTGGGTAAGGCCAACCTTGGAGGACTTGTCATCCACAGGTTCAATATCCACAACTACCCAGGTATAATGGTCTGCAGTTCTCATGTCCGGTAAGATGGGCGGTGCGTTCCATGAAAAGGTCAATTGACGGTCTGGTGTGTAACTAAGAATTTTACAACCTTCACTGCCCTTGGTTCCATATGGATTTTCTGTCAAAAAATATATTTCAAATTCTCCACCAATTCGAAGATCGATGAGGTTGTCATCACTGAAAAAGCTTTTAAGTCCTTCGGTGGTTGTCCATTGCCAGAAGATATGGGCTGGAGTGGCATTTATGATTTCGTATTTGATTAAGTTGGCTTTTTGTATATGCATAGCTACCTCCTATCAGGGTTTAGAAGCCTGTATTGGTATGACTTAATAAGATACTTAATTGTAATTTCAGACTAAGATGTATATATCTATTAGATGAGTATAATTATCAATAAACTCTCTTCTTATACTACCACTTGGAAGTAAAAAGTTCAATGAGGACAAGTGGTCTTATCATGTCTTATGGCTTCATAGGGTGAATAAATCAAACAATAATCCACCTTTTTAAAAAAAGTCCACCTTCTACATACTTGTTCGTACAAGTTTGGAGATGCTAGAATGACTTACACGTACAAGTTGATTAAATGTAGGTGGGTTATACTTATAAGTTATCTAAAGGAGGATAAGATGAAAAAGTTTACAAGTTTGTTCTTAGTATTGGTTTTAACTCTTGGATTATTTGTTGGGTGCGGTTCTTCTGAAAAAGAAGAAAGTACCGGACAAAGTGCCAACACAGCATCTGAAGACAAAGATGATGATGCTAACACAGGTGAGGAAAAAGACGTTACAGCAGAAGAAGGTAATGTTGATGAGATGGAAGGATTATCTGGTGATATTGAGTTTATGACTGGTACTTCAATTGATTCAGCTCTCTTTATTGCTTATGAAGAGTTGACGGAAGCCTTTATGGAATTGTATCCTGATGTTCATGTTGAGCTTTTACCTTCAAGTACAGATCATGAAGGGGAAATCAAAACAAGATTGGCATCCAATAATGCACCTGATATTTGGATGACTCATGGTTGGTCCGTTGGACGTTACGGTGATTTTCTTGAGCCTCTTAATGATAGACCATGGGCACAAAACCTAAATCCAGCCCTTGATTCTGTTATGTTGGATGGTGATGGAACCCTTTATGCTTTTCCAATCGATTTAGATATTGCAGGTATATTATATAACTGGGAAGTTCTTGAAGATTTAGGGGTCAAGGCAGAAGACATTAAAACTTGGGATGATTTTTATGAGGTATGTGATAAAGCCCTTGAGGCAGGAATTACCCCGATATACACTGCTGGTAAAGACCGTTGGCCTACAGGTCTCTTCATTGACTGGGTTGGACCTGGCGCTTTTACGGATGAAGATCTTAGTGGGCTGCTAAGCGGTACTTTTGCAAGAGATTCATGGGGAAAAACTTTAGAAGTTGTTGAACAATTTAGAGAAAAAGGTTTCATTAATCCAGATTATGCATCTGCAACTTCAAGTGACGTTGCCATGGCACTGGCTACTAAGCAAGCTGCATTTAGCTTTTTGATGAACTTTGTAGCTGTTGAGTCATATTCCTATGACCCGGATGCAGCAGTTGGTTTTATGCCAAACCCAGCCTTTGACGAATCAGGTAATCCTTTCTTGATTACAGGAGAAAAGAATGCTCTTGGAGTATATAAGGACTCTGAAAGTAAAGAAGCAGCCCTTGCCTATATCGATTTCCTTGCAGAAGACGGTAATTTGGCTAAACTTGTTGCAACTACCGGTTCAGCCTGTGGTTTAACAACGGTAACAGCAGATTTAGGTGGTTTAAGCTCATCCTTTGAATTGACAAAAACAACCATGACGGTACCATATTTTGACAGAGTTTATATGCCAAGTGGTTCATGGGATTCAATTGTGGCAACTACTGATGGTGTTGTGACTGGTCAAATGACTATCGAAGAAGCACTTGATAAGATAGAAGAAGATTATCAAGCCTTATACGAAAAAAATAATCAATAAAACTATTGCCACAGATGAGTGACGATGACTTATCTGTGGCAACAAATACAAATCGTAATCCGACATAAAACAGCTCATTCATTGGAAATAGGAGAATGTAGATGGCGAAGCATAAATCTTCTTGGATAGATAGATTCTTTTCCAAGCGAAGCAATACAAATATTTTTTATATTCCTGCCTTGATCTTATTTGGAATTTTTACCTTTTATCCTTTAATATCAGGCATTGGTTTATCTTTTACAAATTGGGACGGATATAATCCTGAACGAAGTTTTGTCGGTCTAACCAATTATTTGGAGCTGACCAGGGATCCATATTTTGTTCGGGTTCTTATAAATACATTGATTTTTGGAGTAGGTTGTACCCTCTTTCAGCAAATTCTAGGTCTGCTACTTGCTGTGATACTGGACTCAAATATTCGGGGAAGAAATGTGGCTCGAGCGATTATTTATCTGCCCGTTCTCGTATCGCCGGTCATTATGGGCGTCATGTATTATATGTTGGTTCAGTATAATAATGGACCTTTGAATGATATAGTCCTCATATTTGGCGGTGATAAAATAGCCTGGCTAAGTAACGAATATATAGCCTTGGGAATAATTATAGCAGTCAATACTATACAATTTATGGGTATATCTATGATTTTGTATCTGGCTGGATTACAATCTATACCGGATATGTATTATGAGGCTGCCAGTATAGATGGTGCTAAAAAGTGGGATCGTTTTATTCACATTACTTTACCCCTTCTTTATCCTGCTATGGTTACCAGTGTGACCCTTAATCTGATTGGTGGATTGAAGCTCTTTGATGTGATCAAGGTTTTGACTAATGGAGGACCCGGTTATTCCACCAACTCAGTTTCAACCTTTTTACATATTACCTATTTTAGCGGTGAGAGAGCCGGATACGCATCAGCTATGGGTGTAACCTTATTCATTATGATTTTGGTAGTGACCCTTGCACTTAATATAATATTGAACCGCAGGGAGGTAGATTACTAATGGATAAGTTATGGAAAAAGCTAGGTGGTTCATTTCTCATGGTTATTGTCATCATACAGGTCATACCTTTTTATATAGCATTGACAACTGCCTTTAAACCTAAAACAGATCTTTCTTCTAGATGGATGATACCGAAGGCTCTTTTTTTGGATAATTTCATAGTAGCCATTGAGCGAGGCAAAATGCTGACGGCAATGACAAACAGCGGTATTATTACCTTGATATCCGTATTTTTTGTTTGTATTATTGGGGCTTTGGCTGCCTATCCTTTAGCAAGAAACAAAAGTAAGATTAACAGTACTATACTACTAGTCATTATTGGTGTCATGATGGTACCGCCACTAAGTATTCTTGTACCCTTGTATTCCTTTATGGGTAAAGTTGGAGCTATCAATACTTATTGGGGAATTATTCTTTTGATGATTACAGGACAGTTACCTTTAAGTATATTTTTATATCGAAGTTTTATAACATCCATTCCGGTAGCCCTTGAAGAAGCTGCAAAAATTGATGGAGCCAATTATTTACAGATCTTCTTCAAGATAATTATGCCCTTGATAAAGGCTGTAACTGCAAGCGTTGTTATTCTGGCGGGAACCTTCATATGGAATGATTATCAGATGTCTCTTTATATGATGCCCTCACCGGAGAAGAGAACCGTTACAACTGCAGTTGCTGCTTTCTTTTCCCAGCAGAGTAATAATCTTGGTGGTGCTACTGCTTCGGCCTTAATAGGTACCTTGCCAATCGTTGTCTTATATCTTTTTCTTCAAAAATACTTTATTAAGGGTATGCTGGACAGTGCAGTGAAATAATGAATGAAGCTGGAAGTCTATATGGCTACAGCTTGCCTTAACAACCGGCAATCGGAAATACAAGGCTTTACTGCTTGTCTATGCATACTAGGAGGAATTATGTTTACTTACCATAAAAATACTTACATCGCAACCTATGATGGCGATAAAATACATGTGGCCACAGAAAATGGTCGAATCTTTAGCTTTATTCCATTTGTCGAAATACATGATTTACATGAGAAAGATGTCCTTATTGAATCACAAATAATGGAAGCAAGTCCTAAAAAAATGGTCATTAAGGCCAAGTCAAGCCTGTGGGATGAAAAGGTAATTACGGTTTTATTTCAAGAGGATGTCCTAAAATGTTATGCTAGTGTCCGGACCAAAAATAGAAGCTTTTCGATTGATACAATAGACTATTTTAAAAATGATAAGGAATACTCAAGAGGTAATTATGACCTCACCTATGTACCAAGATTTGATTGGCATGCAAGTCAGGTCTTTGTTGCAGCTGATGAGGAAGACAGTTTAAGTTGTCAGCAGTGGTTAAGTCCTCCTCCTTTTTGCTACGGATTGAAGAAGGATGGAGAATATCTTTACTGTGGAGTCGGTGCCAGACAAGGAGAATATAACTTTATCAGTTATGATTATAAGGGATCTATTAAGGGTGCATATTTTCAGTTGGATTATGAAGGACATACTTTAGTTGAAGACACATTTACTACACCTCATCTTATTTTGGGGCCTGGCCAAGATTCAGCCAATGGCAGTATAGAATCCTATATTCATTACCTAAGGAAAGCAAATTATTTACCTGAGATCACGGAAAAGTTTATACCATCATGGTGGAGAGAGCCCATCTTCTGTGGGTGGGGCGAAATGAGATATGATTATCGTAAAGATCATGATGGCCAGGAAAATGGGACTTTTATTAATGTGACAAGGTATGCGACGGAAGCGACATTTAGACATTATATGGATGTTATGGATGAGAAGCAGGTCAATCCCGGAACCATAATCATTGATATGGGATGGGCAGAAAATCCTGCTCTTGGAGCTCCCAGTAAGCGTAGGTGGATTAACATGCGTAAGTTTATTGATGAGCAACACGATCTAGGGAGGAAAGTTTTACTTTGGTATACACCTGTTGTGACCAAGGGACTTCCTGTTGAAGCCTGTATGACCCTGAAGGGAAAACCACTTGCTCCTGACCCGACCAATCCACTGTACCAAGAAATTTTGAAAGAGGAAATTAGATTGATGCTTTCATCAGATGCAGATGGTCTAAATGCAGATGGGTTCAAAATCGATTTCACCCAGAATACACCTTCTGAAAAAGGTCGATTCAGAAATTACTTAACCAGTTTCTGGGGCCTTATCCAAGATGATGACGGATCAGAGAATCCATATGTATACCCATCCCTCAGTGAAGGAAGGGAGAAGATTCAAACCTATGGCAAAGAATGGGGAGTCGAAATTCTTAGAAAGTACATTGAACTCATCTATACAAATATGAAAACGGTCAAAAAAGACAGTGTATTGATTACCCATACAGCCAATCCATATTTTGCTGATATCGTTGATATTCTTCGGTTAAATGACTTGGATGGAGAGTGCGATAATGTCCTTGATATCATGCAAAACCGTTTTGAAATCAGTAAGATGTGCAACAAATACTGGTTAATTGACACCGATAATGACCTCATGTATGATAAAGACAAGTGGCGTGATTATATTGAATTACAGCCTAAATTAGGCATTCCGGACACCTATTATATAACTGCAATTGCGACATCTATGGAAACTTTTGAGGATGAAGATTATGACTTGCTTAAGAGGGTTTGGAGTCAGTACCGTGAAAGAGTGAAGGTAGAGTAATGAAACCAAAATATCAACAGGTAAAAGACTACATAAAGGACCAGATTACATCTGAAAAACTCCTTCCGGGGGATAAGGTTATGAGTGAAACTGAACTCATTCAGGTATTGGATGTCAGTCGTCATACTGTAAGAAAAGCGCTTAACGAGCTTTCCATGGAACAGGTCATTGAAACTTTTAAAGGAAAGGGATCCTTTATCAAGGATATGTCCTTGGATAAGAGATCACATAACCGTCAGTCAAAAGTGATTGCTCTAGTGACTGCCTTTATCAATGATACTATTTTTCCAGAATTGATGAATGGTCTGGAGCAGGTCCTTTCTGAAGAAGGATACTCTATTATGCTGTATACTACAAGAAACCGTGTTGATAGTGAAAGAGAAATATTACAGAAAATATATGAAATGGATTTGGCGGGGGTTATCGTTGAGCCTACAAAATCTGCCCTGCCTAATCCTAACGGACGTTTTTATGAAGGTCTTAAGGCCAAAGGAATACCGGTCTTATTTATACACGCCTATTACCATCATATGGATTGTGATTATGTGATTGTTGATGATGTCAAAGCGGCTTATGAGGCTTGCTCCTATCTTATCAATAAAGGACATAGGAAGATTGGTGGTATTTTTAAATCTGATGACTTACAAGGTCATAAAAGATACGAAGGTTATCTTAACTGTATGATTGATCATGGTCTTCATATTAATGAAGATCATATTATGTGGCAGGCAACGGAAGATGAACATGCTATATTCAATAACAAAATGCTGCTTAAGGATTTTGTTTCAAGACTTAAGGGATGCAGTGCACTGGTTTGCTACAATGATGAGTTTGCCATAGATCTGATGGAGGAACTGGAACAGGAAGCACTACAGGTTCCAGATGATATTTCCATTGTGGCATTTGATAATACCAAGCTTGGAGACAACTATAAGGTGTCAATTACATCAATGGACCATCCTAAAGCATATCTTGGCCAGCATGCTGGCAGGCAGTTACTTCGTATGATTGAAGGAGAGAAAGGCATTCAAGAGGCCTTGGAAGTTTCCATTCATGAAAAAAGCTCCGTTAAAGCACTCCAATCATAAGAGGTGTTAAACATGAAGGAACTAAATAAGGTTAATGACCAAGAACTTATTGAAAAGGATTATTATGTCAAAACCTTGGCATATTATTTAAAGAATTGGGAAGCACATAAAGGATATTTTCATTACCATGATCATTTGGAAATCATGTATATTGTGAAAGGCCACTGTGTCGTAGAACTTGATGATAAAGTCATTCCTATGAAAAGTGGAGATTATATAATCATCAATAGTAGAAAAGAACATAAATTGATTGTTCAGGACTTTTGCAGAATCATGAACTATGAATTTTGTCTGGAGCGAAACCCCTTAAAAAGTCTTGTGTCACTATCCACATTGCTACGACATTCTGAGCACTATCAAGAAGTTCTTAATCATAATCTGGATTATATCTATATGAAGGATTATGAAGATATTAAGGGGATCATTAAACGGATCATACTTAATCAACAGTCAAAAGGCAATGATAGTGACCTCTTTAATCAGATTCTGGTTGCAGAACTTTTGGTTAATGTTGGAAAAGAGCTGGGTAGCCACCACTATGAAGACCAGAGAAGCATGGTATATGTGAGAAAGGCTGTTGATTATCTGGAGACCCATTATGATGTAGATATTAAGATTGAGCAAATTGGCCGACACATAGGTATCCACGAAAACTACCTGCAAAGAATATTTAAGGAACAGATGTCTATGACCATCGTTGACTATGTAACAAAGGTTCGGATGGAAAAAGCAAAAATGCTTCTTATTGGTACAAATATTGATATCTCAATGATTCCAGAATTTGTTGGTATTAACAGTGTTCAATATTTTATAAAGCTATTTAAGCGTCATTATGATAATACTCCTTTACAATTTAGAAGGCGATTTAAGAAGGATTTTCAGAATGATTCCTATAAACAGTCTACCAAACGATGTCCTTTACAGGAAGTCGTATAGAAAACTGCCCTGTGGCAGTTTTTTTTATAAAAGTTATTTCTGGTATTGTATAAGAATATGATAGAATTACTTATGTATATAAAATTCTTTTTATGTAAGGAGAAGAGTAAGATGAAATTAGGAGTAATTGGAACAGCGCGAATTGCCAAGAAAAGTGTTTTACCTGCATTAATGAATGTTAAGGCAATTGAACCTTATGCTATAGCAGGAAGAAATCAAGATAAAGTTAAGGAGTTTAGTAATCAGTTCGGTTTCAAAAAAAGCTATTCAACTTATGATGATTTGTTGGAAGATAAGGACATTGACAGTGTATATATTCCCTTACCTAATGGGATGCATTATGAATATATCAAAAAGGCTTTAAATAAGGGACTTCATGTTATATGCGAAAAACCTTTAGCAACAAATAAGGCCCAGGTCGAAGAACTTTTCAGGCTGGCACAAGAAAAAGGCTTGGTTCTCCAGGAGGCGTTTGCCTACCGATTAAGTCCCATCCATCAAATGATCAAAGAACAGGTGGAAGAAGGAATCATAGGAAGAATTAAATATATGGAAGCCAGATTTACTTTTCCTATGTCTGATTCATCGAATGTCAGATTAAGTAGAGACTTACTTGGTGGAGCGACATATGATGTAGGGTGTTACAATCTTAACCTTTTAAGGTTTATGGCTGGAAGTGAACCACAGTCAATTAAGGCAGCAGGACAGATCCATGAAGACCTTGAGGTGGATGTTGAGAGTACGGTTATACTGGACTTCCCTAATCAGATAAAAGGTATTTCACATTGCTCTTTTGATGAAAGGTTCAGTAATGCATATACACTGTATGGTACGGAAGGGAAAATCACCCTACCAAAAGCCTTCAATGCAGCCGGTCAAGTAGAAGTCATTATAGAGACTGACCAAAAGACTGTTTCAGAGACCTTTGAAATCACTGATAACTATCAATTGGAACTAGAATATTTCTATGAATGCACTCAGGGAAATGTTGAGCAAATAGTAGATCAAGAAGACTCAGTCAACAATGCAGGAGTCATTGATGAAGTGCTCAGACAGATAGGATATTAGATATAGGGTTGGTTAATTTGGGAACTAATACTACAATTAAAGATGATTGTATACATTTATAGCGGCCATGTTTATGTGGTCGCTATTTTTATGTCAGAATAGTTTAATTTTCTATCTTGGTTCGTATGAATCCTTAAAGTAATTAAGGGCTATTATTGTTACTATATTTATAGACTTTTACTAGTATAAGTTACACATTAACCAAATTGATTGGGAGGTTTTACAATGTCAAAAGGATTTAAGCGGATATTAACAATTATATTGACTATGATTATGGTGGTCAGTAGTGTTGGATGTAGTAACAATGCTTCAAAGGATGATGGTGGAGCAGTTGTAGAAGATAAGAAGAATGATGACAAATCAGAAGGTCTGTCAGAGGAAGCTCCTGAAACAGTAAGCCAGGAAGAGACCATGAAAAATCTGTTTGAGAATCAACCGGAAAAATATGATTTGCCACTGACTGATGAACCAATTGAGTTGACAATTATGACATACATTAAACCAGGTGCAGCTCAGGCGTATACAGATTTGAGTGAACATCCGGTAATTGATATTTTTGAAGAGCAAACGGGTATTACACTTAACTTCATCCATCCACCGGAAGGTGATGATGGGACCTTCTTTAATACAATTATCGCCTCAGGAGATTACCCTGATATTATCAATAATGATTTTAATAGCTATCCAGGTGGTCCGGTCGGAGCTATTGAAGATGGTGTTATTATCGATATGACTCCATACGTTGCCGAATATGGATACTATTACAATGAACTACTGAAGGACATGCCGGATAAAATCAAGCTAGACAGCGTTGCTGACGATGGAACTCTGGTTAAGTTTCTAAGTATTATTCAACCTCCCTTCTTGGATGGCCGAGTTCATGTAGGTATGTTTGGACGCCAGGACCTATTGGATGAGTATGGATTAGACGTTCCTTATACCATTAATGATTATGAAAAAGTCTTCCAGGTATTTAAGGATAATGGGATTAAAGTGCCTCTTTCATTACCTCAGTTTAATGAATGGAACTGGTCTAACCAAAGTTTCTTTGCATCAGCTTATGGCGTAACACATCGTGGATTCTTCCTGGATGATGAGCGAAATGTGAAATATTCTGCTTTGGAGCCAGCTTACAAAGACTATATTGCTAAATTGGCTGATTGGTATCAAAAAGGATACATTAGTGCCGACTTTGTTAGTTTGAACAAGAATACGGCACAAAAGGAACTTCAAGCCGGAAATGCCGGATTTGCTATTGGTGGTAACTGGGAAGCTACAAAGATCAATAATATTGGTCAAGGTAATGACCCTGATTTCTATTCTGTAGGTATGCCATATCCAAGACTAGATAGGGATGATGAGGTAAAATACGCAAAACTTCTAGAATCCATTAATGAAAAAGCCTTTTTTGTATCAACATCCTGTGAATATCCTGTAGAGGCAATTAAGTTTCTAGACTATATGTATAGTCAGGAAGCCAGAGACCTTTGTGCATGGGGACCAGGTACTGAAGAGTTCCCTACATTTGAAATCGATGCAGATGGAAACAGAACCCTTACTGAGTTTGTAACCAATAATCCTGATGGAATTGATTATGCGATTGCAACCGACCGTTATATGCAGAATAACTTTGCTACTATGTATGACAATGAAATGCAAAAAGAACAGTATGCTCCATATCCAGAGAAAATGACTTCTTGGGAACGATGGGCAGATGGCACCAGCGGTGACAACAGAATTCCACCGGCCAGAACCCATACTGTTGATGAGTCAAGAGACTTGGCTGAAATCATGACCAATGTTACGACATTCCACGATGAATCCTGCGTTGCCTTTATTCTTGGAGCAAAATCCATGGATGAATGGGATGATTTTGTAGAAGAGCTTAAACGACTTGGTGTAGAGGATGCTATAGCCATTGAACAGGCAGCAACAGATAGATATTTCAACAGATAATTATAAACAAAGGGGTTTTATGATGAATGTAATTGCTAAATCGATAAATAAGAAAAGCGCTTCTGATCAGATGAACCAGGATATGGAAAAACTCAATATCTTTGTGAAAATCTGGAAGAATATGAAGCGGCACAAAACCATTTACTATATGGCCTTGCCTATATTTCTTTACTATATTATTTTTCATTATCTACCAATGTACGGCATCGTCATCGCATTTATGGACTATAAACCAGCAAGAGGGTTTAGCGGAAGTGAATGGGTCGGTTTTGAAAATTTCATTAAGTTTTTTGAAAACCCCTACTTTTTTAGAGTGGTGCGAAATACCTTTCTATTGAATGTGTATCAGGTGGTGATCGGGTTTCCGATCCCCATCGTTTTCGCCTTAATCCTTAATGAAATTCAATCAGTAAAATATAAGAAAGTCGTTCAAACAGTGACCTATATGCCTCATTTTGTTTCGGCAGTTGTTATATGTGGTATCTTTATTACTTTTTTAAGAACTGACGGTATTTTTTCTTATTTTTATGCCTTGTTAATGGGCGAAGATGCGACTAATCTCCTGAGTAAACCGGAATTGTTCAGAGGTGTATTTACTGGGATGAATATATGGCAACAATTTGGTTGGGGATCGATTATATATTTTGCTGCACTGGCCGGTATTGATCCCACGCTTTATGAAGCAGCGGCCATTGATGGAGCCAACCGCTTACAGCGAGTGATTAAGATTACCTTACCTTCCTTGGCACCAACTATTGTAACTTTATTTATTCTTCGGATCGGACGTATGATGACCATGAGTTTTGAAAAGATTATTCTCCTTTATAATCCTTCAATATACGAAACAGCTGATGTTATTTCTTCTTTTGTATACCGGAAAGGTATTCTTGAGCAAAACTTCAGCTATGGTACTTCTGTTGGCTTGTTTAACTCAGTGATTAACCTGTCGTTGATACTTTTGGCCAATTATATCAGTCGCCGCATCAATGATACAAGTTTGTGGTAGGAGGTTTGCTATGGTAATAAATAAATCAATCGGTGAAAGAACATTCGATACCTTTAATGTGGCATTTATGGCTTTGCTAATGGTTGTAACTGTTTATCCAGTTTTATATGTGATTTTTGCGTCAGTATCTGACCCTGTTATGCTTCAGGGGCATACGGGCCTGCTGTTTGGTCCCTTAGGTGAGATGAATATTGAAGGATACAAAATTGCCTTCAGGGACCCAAGAATTCTTGTTGGTTATAAAAATACTTTTATCTATGTACTTTTTGGAACAAGCCTGAATATTTTTATGACTTCTCTTGGAGCATATGTTTTGTCAAGAAATCAGTTTGTTCTTAGAAAATTCATGACATTGATGATTATTATCACTATGTTTTTCCAAGGTGGTATGATCCCCATGTTTGTCCTCTTACGTACATTTGGACTTTTGAACACTAGGGCATCAATTATTTTACCTGTAGCGATTAATGCCTACAATCTTATTATTATGAGAACATTTTTTTACAATATACCAAAATCTTTGGAAGAAGCTGCAACTATAGATGGAGCTACTGATTTTCAAATTTTTTGGAGAGTAATTTTACCCTTATCCAAACCGGTCATTGCCGTTATGGTTCTGTACTATGGTGTTTTCCATTGGAATTCATGGTTTTCAGCCAACATATACTTATCTAGAGCCAAAGAGCTTCACCCCTTGCAGTTGGTACTTAGAAATATGATTGTTGCAAACTCGGTAGATTCAAAAGCTGCCAGTGGTCAACAAATGATAGAAGAAAGTTTATATAAGGATCTGCTCCAATATTGTGTCATTGTGATGGCAACCTTGCCAATCCTATCCATCTATCCCTTCCTGCAAAAATACTTTGTAAAGGGTGTCATGATGGGTGCTGTTAAGCAATAAAAGAACTAGAAGGAGACAAAATATGTTTAAAGTTGCAATTATCGGTGCCGGTAGTATCGGTTTTACCAGAGAAATCGTAAAGGATCTTCTGTGTGTACCTGAGTTTGCTGATATTACCGTTGCCTTAACTGATATAAGTGAAGCTAATCTGGAGATGTCCAGACAGCTGCTTGAAAAAGATTTCAAAGCCAATGGTATGAAAACCCGACTCATAACAACTACTAACCGAAGAGAAGCCTTTAAGGATGCCAAATATGTCTTTAATTTTGTGAGAGTAGGCATGCTGGAAGCCTTTGCCATGGATGTGGATATTCCTATGTCCTATGGAGTTGACCAATGCGTTGGTGACACGCTTGGACCGGGTGGTATTATGTATGGTCAAAGGGGGATACCAGCAATTTTGGATTTCTGTAGGGATATACGGGAAGTTGCCCATCCGGACTGTATGATACTCAACTATACTAATCCCAATGCTATGATTACCTGGGCTGCCAATCAATATGGCAAAGTTCCAACTATTGGCCTGTGTCATGGGGTTCAAAACGGTCATAAGCTCATCGCCAAAGCCTTCGATGTCGATTGGAAAGAACTGGATGTCGTTTGTGTCGGTATTAACCACCAGACTTGGTATACCAGTATTCTAAAAGACGGAGTTGAGCTTAAAGACCAGCTTTTAGAGCGAATGGAAGCCAATGAGGATATTGCCAGAGAAGAAAAAGTTCGTATCGATATGCTTAAGCGTTTTGGATATCTCAGTACAGAATCTAATGGTCATCTTAGCGAGTATCTGCCTTGGTATCGTAAAAGAGTTGATGAGATTGTAGACTGGATTGATCTTGACCGATGGATTTTAGGAGAATCAGGAGGTTATCTAAGACATTGTACAGAGAGGCGTAACTGGTTCGAAACTGAGTTTCCTGAATGGATGGCTGGTGATGCTTATACATACAGTAAAGATAATCAAGGGATTGAACATGGAGCCCATATTGTTGAAGCTTTGGAAACCGGAAGAATTTATCGTGGACATTTCAATGTCGTCAATCATGGAGCAATAACAAACCTTCCACAAGATGCCGTTGTTGAAGTGCCAGGTTATGTAGATGCAACCGGTGTAAATATTCCTGTTTATGGAGAGCTTCCTCTGGGATGTGCATCGGTATGTAACGTGAGTATCAGTGTGCAGCGACTGGCTGTGGAGGCTGCTGTTCATGGTGATGTTCAGTTATTGAAGCAGGCGATGATGATGGATCCGCTTACAGGTGCAGTCCTAAATCCCCATGAGATATGGCAGATGACAGACGATATGCTGGTGGCTGAAAAGGACTGGTTACCACAATATGATGAGACGGTAAAATCTATTGAAGCCAATATGGAAAATCTTATTCGCATACCTTTAAAAGACTATAAGGGAGCTGCCAGACTTCATACAAAAACTATTGAAGAACTGAAAGCGGATGAGAATACCATGAAACGCTATAATAAGGCGGCACATAATAATTAAAGTTTTCATTCATTGGACCCCCCTCTAATGTTTTAGGCTACCTCTTAGTAAAAGGGGTAGTCTATATTTGTTAGCTCCCCTTAAGTACATATTATAGAAAATTTAGGAGATATATATGAACATATTATTTTGCATTGCAGATGATGCTTCTCATTTTGGCTGTTATGGCCATGAGTTTGTAAATACACCTTCCATTGATTCCTTAGCAGAAAATGGCATGAAGTTAAATCGAATGTACACTTCAAATCCCAAGTGTGCACCTTCAAGGGCCAGTCTCTTAACCGGTATGCATACTTGGCAATTAGAAGAAGCATGTAATCATTTTGGCCTGTTCAACAGTAAATTCAGTGTTTATCCGGACCTTTTGGAAGAGGCTGGCTATCATGTGGGCTTTACAGGAAAAGGGTGGAGTCCTGGTGATTTTCTAGCTGGTGGATTTACAAGAAATCCGGCCGGACCGGTTTATAATAATTTTAAGATGTTACCTCCTGAGGGAAGTAATATTGCAGTTAATGATTATACTAAGAATTTTGAGTCCTTTCTGGAAGAAAAAGAAATAGACCAACCATTTTGCTTCTGGTTTGGGTGCCATGAACCCCATCGTCCTTATAATTTTGGTGAGAACCGGAAGTCAGACCAGCTTGAAAGAGTAAAAGTGCCTCCGTTTTTACCGGATACACCGGAAGTCAGACAGGATTTTATTGACTATGCCTTTGAAATTGAGTGGTTTGATAAACATGTTGGCCAAATGGTTAAAATTCTGGAAGAAAAAGGATTGTTGGAGGATACTCTTATCCTTGTAACATCTGATAATGGTATGCCCTTTCCAAGAGTAAAAGGTCAGATGTATGAAAATGACTTTAATCTGCCTTGTATCGTCTACCATAAAAACGAAATCAAACCTGGTACTGAAAGTGATGCCTTGGTTAGCTTTACAGATATTGGTCCTACTTTTTTAGATGGAGCTGGTCTAAAGAGCCATCCTCAAATGGTTGGCAAAAGTCTGCTACCTCTTTTCAGACAGGAAGAAGATTATCTTGAAAATGAAGTTGTGTATATGGCCAAGGAACGTCATGATTTAGGGCGATTAGACGACAAAGCCTATCCAGTCAGGGTTATTCGTGATAAGGACTATCTTTATATTATGAACTTAAAACCGGAGCTGTGGCCAAGTGGAAATCCTGAAACCGGATTTACCAACTGTGACTCTTCCGTAACTAAAGATGAGGTGCTAAGACGTCACCAAGAGGGATATTCTTACTATTTCGACCTGTGCTTTGGTAAAAGACCTTACGAGGAACTATATTTCATTGAAGATGATCCATATTGCATGCAAAATCTTGCCAATCAAGAAAGCTTAAGTGATCAAAAGAACAAGCTTAAAAATCAATTGGTGAAGGCCCTTCTTGAAACCCAGGACCCTAGGATGACAGGTCAAGGTGATTGTTTTGATACATATGCATATATAGGTGCGGATAATCACAGCTATAAGGCATACACAGAGGGAAGGTATAGTAAACAAAAGTTTTAGGATTGAAATAGGTGAGAATATATGTTGAAGCAAAAGACAGATAAGGAAAAACCAAATATTATTTTTTATTTCTCAGACCAGCAACGGTTTGATACCCTTGGATGTTATGGTCAAAAATTGCCGGTGACCCCTAACCTAGATGCCCTGGCAAAAGAAGGTGTGTTAATGAGGGAAGCATATACACCTCAACCGGTCTGTGGACCTGCAAGAGCAATGTTACAAACAGGTCTTTATGCCAGTCAAACAGGTTGCTTTAGAAATAATATCGCCTTACCAAAAAATATGAAAACCCTTCCTATGTATATGAAAGAAGCCGGTTATGAACTTGGATATGTGGGTAAATGGCATCTTGCCTCAGATGGTGAACATGAAGAAGCTCCTAGACAAGGATTGGACTTTCATCATAAGCCTATTCCATTGGAACATCGTGGAGGCTGGGATGGTTTTTGGAGAGCCAGTGATGTTCTGGAATTCACTTCCCATGGTTATGATGGCTACGTTTTTGATGAGCAAAATAATAGGTTGGACTTTAAGGGCTATCGTGTAGATTGTATTACTGATTATGGTCTGGAATTTATTGACAGGCAAAAGGAAGATAAACCTTTCTTTCTCTTTATGTCACATATTGAACCTCATCATCAAAATGACCATGGACACTATGAAGGGCCGGAAGGATCCAAGGAAGCTTTTAAGGACTTTGAGATTCCTGGTGATTTGGCAGGATTTTCAGGCGATTATTTAGAAGAGTATCCTGACTATCTGGGATCTTGTCATGCACTGGATGAGAATCTAGGACGGATAGTTCGTAAACTTAAGGAAAAAGGAATTTACGACAATACAGTCATTATATACACTTCGGATCACGGTAGCCATTTTAGGACAAGAAATCAAGACTTAGCTCCAGGTAATTACGACGATTATAAACGGTCCTGTCATGATTCTGCGATTCATATTCCTATGGTTTTTCATGGTCCTGGATTTCAAGGCGGTTTGGAATATAATGGACTAATAAGCCTTTTGGACATTCCTACAACTATATTAGGCATTGGGGGAATTAAGTGCCCCAGTCATTGGCAGGGAATCAATCTGACTAAGTTAGATATGGATGAAGAGTGCAGGGATGACCTATATATACAAATAAGTGAATCTTCTATAGGTAGAGCCATCAGAACAAAAAGCTGGAAGTATTGCGTTCAAGTACCTGGTGGTATTGGAGGCAAGGAAGCTTATGGTGACCTTTATGAGGAGGTCTTCTTATATGATTTGCAGGCAGATCCTTTTGAAAAAATAAATCTTATTGATAGGGGAATGGATACTTCTTTTCTTGCTCAAAAGGTGCTTGGTTTCATGAATCAGGCTAAGGAGCCACCAGCTGTAATAAGAGGAAGGCATGGTGACCTATATGGTAGATAGGAAACATCCTAATATTGTATATATTTATGCTGACGATTTGGGAAAAGGTACCTTGTCTTGTTATGGGCAAAAACTGTTTGAAACTCCTAATATTGATCGAATAGCTGGTGAAGGTATCCTCTTTAAAAGAGCCTACGCTAATGCATTTTGTGCTCCTGCCAGGGCCAGTCTTATCTGTGGTATTCATGATGCTCATGCCGGAAGATGGACCTATTCACCAGGTAACATTTATAAGAAAATTTCAACTGGAGAGCTGACTTTTAATGAGGTATGTGAAGTCATTCAGCATACAGGTATTCAACAGTATGAGACCAGAAACTTCTTGGCAGGAATCTTAAAGGATAAAGGATATGTCACTGGTGAAATTGGTAAACTTGAATGGGGATTTGCAACGGGTCCTAAGGAAATGAAAACCCATGGCTGGGATTATCACTACGGTTATTATGACCATATTCGGTGTCATGGTTTTTATCCACCCTTTCTTTTTGAGAATGGTAAAAAAGTGGATATTCCTGGGAATAAGGATCCAAACTGTGGACGAGGTCCATATGAATTGCCACCTGAAGGTAATCTTAATCCGGATATGAGTGATCGAAAGGTTTATTCCCAGGACCTATTTGATGATAAGATTAAGTCTTTTATACACCAGCATCAAGAAGAGACTTTTTTTCTCTTCCATCCCAGTCAGTTGCCTCATGGGCCAGTCTTTTATCCGAACTACCATCCCCATATTGCCCACCATCCCGATCTTTTGCCACTGGAAAAAGAATATGTATCTATGATTTTAAGATTAGATGATACGGTTGGAATGATCCTTGATGAATTGGAAAGTTTGGGAATTATGGATAATACCCTGATTATATTTGCATCAGATAATGGTCATACGAATAAATATTATGAAATCAAAGGAAGAACCCAAACAGAATTGTCCAGGGATGGAAGACCTCTTAATCAGAAAGATTTTCCTTTTAGAACAAGTACATTTGGCGATGTTTTTAATGGTAATGATGGACTTGCAGGCTTGAAGTTCTCCAGCTGGGACGGTGGAAATCGTATATGCTTTATGGCTAAGTGGGACGGGGTCATTGAACCCGGTACAATCAGTCATCAACTTATATCCAATTATGACACTTGTGCAACTTTTGCGGATATAGTAGGCAGAGGTCAACTTACTGAATCAGATGGTCGTTCATATTTGCCTATATTAAAAGGAGAGAAAGAAGAGGAAATACATGAGTATGTTATTTTTGCATCGAGTACCGGTCCCAGTATTGTGACAGCGGAAGGTTGGAAGCTTCGCTTGTATATTGATAGTGAGCTCTTTGAAGAAGGGACCATGTCATCTTTAAATCTTTCGATTGATAGACGTGTCGACAAGCAACTCTATCATGTTCTTGAAGATGAAGCAGAAACAAATAATCTGGCTGACCAATACCCTGAAAAGGTTCATGAACTTATGTGGATTTTATTGAAAGAGTGTGATGGGAATTTCTATAATGGAACGCCAAATGCACATCATGTCAAATACCCTATCGATGTACCTGACTGGGCCCGAATATGCCAAGGTGAAATATAGAGGAGGTTGCAATGAATAAGAAAACGAATGTTATGATTATTTTTACAGACCAGCAACGTTATGACACGATTGGAGCCCTTGGTTATGACTATATGAAGACGCCTAATCTAGATAGGCTTTGTAAGGAAGGCACCGCATATTCTTGTGCTCATAGTCATAATCCGGTTTGTATGCCGGCAAGACATGATCTCCTTTTGGGTATGCCTGCTTCAGCTCATGGTTATTATGCTAATAATGAGAAGCAAAGAATTAAGGATTACTCTATTCCTACGCTTCCCAGGATTTTCTCTGATGCCGGTTATAGAACAGCAGCAATAGGTAAAATGCATTTTTCACCTGCCAGAGCCCATCATGGTTACAATGAAATGTATTTGATGGAAGAGTTGCCTAAACATCGGTATGATGATCAATATGCAATGTATTTGGAAGAGGAAGGTCTTGGTCATATACAGAATCTTCATGGCGTAAGACCTCATCTCTATCATACACCTCAACTATCTCAAATGGATTTAGCCAATCATGAAACGTCATGGATTAAGAATCAGACGATCGAATGGCTGAAAAAAAATAATCAAAATCCATTTTTCCTTTTTGTTGGCTATATAAAACCTCATCCCCCATGGGATATTCCAAAAGAGTATAGAGGCATGTACAAAGACTGTGATTTGAAAGAACCGATTGCAAGTTCAAGAAGTTTTGATAAAGCAAGCCAGGGACATTGGTATGGAGATGATGATAGTCTGGAGCAGAAGAGAAAAGTTAGAGAAGCCTACTTCACAACTATATCAATGGTAGATGACAGTGTAGGAGAAATCATCGAATATCTGAGAGAACGAGGAGATCTTGATGACACATTAATTATATTCACTTCTGACCATGGTGAGATGCTTCAGGATAAGGGTTACTATAGTAAACAACTACCCTATGATTCTTCAGTCAGGGTACCTATGATTATTAGATATCCTAAGGCTTTTACACCTGGTTTAATCAAAGATGATTTTGTGGACCTTATGGATTTACTACCTACCTGTCTTGATGTTTGTGACCTTGAATACCCTGGAAATAAGGAAAGTTTATATGGTGAATCCTTATGTGAAGAATACCCCCTTTTAGATCGGGAGAAAATAATTTGTGCTTGTGAATTTCTAGGTCCCAGAAGATGGGTTATGAGTAGAAATAGACGTTATAAATACATTTATCGATATAATGGAGGGAAAGAAGAAGTTTATGATATGATGCTTAATCCTGATGAGACCATAAATATCATTGATCAGGTGAAAGGATCTCCTGTATATGAGGAACTTAGAGAGGCTGCTTTGGAGTATGAGAAAGTCTATGGACCAGATGGAGCTGTTGATCAAGATGAGTGGCTTGTGTTTGAGGAGGAAGCCTTCGATGGTTGGCATTATGGTAAGTATCATCTTTGGAGTAATAGTCAGACCCAGGCCTTTTATCATAATAATCAAGAACTTAGAGCAAGTACCTTATATAGCGAAATGTTATATGCAGTAAGCGACCTCTGTATATCAGGAACCAGGTTGAATCAAGTCTTCCATGACAGGGTCTGGATGAAGGATTTCTCAAGAAAGGCTATTAACTATGGAGATTTCAACGAAGATATGCTTAGGCATATTTTCGAGGAATAAGAATTTGGATTCTTGTTCCAAGACCAGGTTTACTATCGATATGAATACTATGCTCATCACCATAGAAAAGTTGAATACGCTCCATGACATTCATAATTCCATAGCCGTTTCCGGTTGTGGAATTATGTGTATATGTAAGAACTTTTTCAATCTCCTCCTGAGTCATACCGATTCCGTCGTCTTCAATCAGGTAGACCAGTTGATCTCCCTTCGCCTTTGCAGAGAAAGATACGATACCAGATTCAGATTCTTTTTCCAGGATTCCATGTATAACAGCGTTCTCAATAAAGGGTTGGAGAATGAATTTTAAGGTCTTCTCATTAGCAACTTGTGGATCTATATATGATGTAATAGTAAGAGCGTCATCATATCGATATTGTTGTATTCTTCCATAGAGAAGTGCATGTTCCATTTCATGAGAAACTGAAATCATATCCTTCTCCCTACTGACAGATAAGCGGTAAAAACGGCTTAGGTCATCAACGATGTGTGGAATCAGTTGATCCTGGCCATCCAGAGCCATACAGGAGATTAGGTTAAGGCTGTTGTATAGAAAATGTGGATTTATTTGAGCCTGAAGGGCCTTAAGTTCTGAAGCTCTAAGCTGGTTGGATAACATGTATTCTCTGTGGATAAATGCCTCAATCTGATGGCTCATTCTGGAAAAATCTTCCATCAAGTATCCAATTTCGTCTTGACTGGTTTTATGAAAATCGATAGCCTTTAGATTGTTTTCAAAGTCGGTCATAGCGTGGGACAATTTTTTAACTCTTGTCATAGCTGGCTTTAAGGCTAAGAAGGCTAAAAAAGAACATACAAAGATGATTAAAAAAACTATTAGGAGCATTTGATTTCGGATCTTTATACTGGTCACAATCAGATCTTTTTCCGGGATGACCATGATAAGTAGCCAAGGTGTATCTCCCAATGAAGAAATCTTGTAATTATAAAGCGATCCGTTGTAAACTTGCTTCCATTCATTATAATCACTTGAATAATCAAGGAGTTTAAGATCCATTATGTCACCGGTATATGTTTCATTAAGAAGGGCATTAGATGAAGTAAGAAAAGGATTACTTTCATAAGTGAGATAAACTTTAGTTTGATCAGTGATGATTGAACGGTTTAAGAGAGCCTCCAGTTGACCTATAGAGACATCGGTTCTGATGACTCCTATTCGTTGGCTATAATCACTTGGAGAAAATATTGCTCTGGTAATAGAAATCGAGCTGTCCTTTTCATTTTGAATATCCTCTGGCTTAAACCATAATGTATTATTGCCAAGCTCACTTTGCTGGTCAATTTTCTGAATCCAATCATCTTCCTTTAGTGATTCCTTAACCAGTATTTTGTTGGCGTTATACTCTATATAGGAATTGGTGTCTTCAAGAATGATTTTAATTGAATCTACACTGGTGGCTTGTTTTGTCTGCTCAATAAACTCTAGCATTTTTTGGCCATATTCCAGTTGTTTTAAGCTGTCGCTTTTATCAAAAGTTGATTGCAAAGTTTCATAAATCATTGGTGTTTGTGAAATAGATTGTACACTATAGTACATGGATTGAAAGATTGATTCCAGTCCATGTTTGGTTTCAGAAAAAGATTGATTGAGATTAAGATAGGTCTGGTCTTTCATTTCTTTTGAAACATTTACATAAGTAATGTAGGTAAAAAATAGGAGAGGTAAAATAATCAGGGACACAAAAAGTATGATTACTTTAAGTTGTAAGGGATACTTAACCTTTCTTGATCTCATTTGGAATATCTCTCCTTATATTCTTTGGGACTTGTTCCATAATATTCATTGAACTTTCTTGAAAAATATTTTGGATCCCTATAGCCACATCGATAGGCTAAATCTTTAATCCGGACTGATTCGGTCAATAGTATTTCTTTGGCTAACTTCATCCGTTCTTTTGTTAGATACTGGTTAATAGTCATATCATGATTTTGCTTAAAAACAGTGCAGATATAGGAAGAACTTAGCAGAAGATGGTCAGCAATCTTTTGAATATCTAGAGAGGGATTGGATATATTCTCATGAATATATAATTGTATATGTTGGCCATAGTCATTCGTGTGCTGGATTTCATTTTTCCCGTGAAGGTTTTGATTTATTAAGCTTTCTATTTCATCCTGAATCTGTCTTATATTTGATGCATCATATATATGTTGAATGACTTCATCCAGTGGAAAAGAAATCTCGGCATGTGAAGGCGTCACAGAACCAAACTCGTATAAATCGAGGGCTAGTTGTACAAAGTCTTTTTTACATTGACTAATCAAATAGTTGAGATGATTTCTATAGAGGTTAATAAGATCTCTTAAGTAGCCAAGTGCTTGAGGTGAAGCATTATTCTGTATGGCTTCAAGGATTGAGAGACTTGTTTTTGTTGAGCTAATTGTTTTTGAATCGGTATTATCATACACAAAGATATCATTCTCCGGATGATAGAAACTATACTCAAGAGCCTTTTTAGCCTTGATATATACATGGTTTAATTGATCATCATCTTGATAAGCAGCCAAACCCAGTATGTATGGATGCTTATCTGATGATATCATTCTAAAACGCTTATATTTTTGGGCGCTGTATTTTAGATCTTCTTGACTAACAGGATTGCTTATATTGAGTAGTATAAAAAGCTCATTATGAGATAAAGATCCATAGATAGAGTTATGAATCTCTAATGGATAAGTAGTCAGGATTAAATCATGAAGGTCTTGTTTACTTATAGGATCTTCATCATAGTCCTGGTCGTATCGGACATAAACTGCAAGAAGGTTTAAGTTTTTTTGATTAAAAAATGGTATTTCCCATAATGTTGTATCATGCTGAGAGGAGAGAAGCTTATCAGATTCAATTTGAGAGAGTATAAGTGAAAACTGTTCACTAAGGGTCTGGGTAGTATGAGTCTTTTTTATATTCAGCTGATGGCCTATTTCTTCAATAGCCCGGTTTAACTTTTGTATAGAAATAGGTTTTTCAACAAAATGGGACACTTTTAAATCAAAGGCTTTTAATAAATTTTCTTTATCAGCAAAACCGGTTAGAATGATGATCTGAGTATCCAGACTTTCAGCACGAATGGACTCAATTAATTGAATACCATCCATTTTAGGCATTTTTAAGTCGATAACAGCCAAATCAGGTAGTGTGGCTTTGATTATTTTTAGTCCATCTAGGCCATTGCTTGCTTCACCTACAATCTCATAGTCATTTGCCGACCAATTTAGATGTCTTTTCATCGTGTTTCGAACAATTTTCTCATCATCAATTAAAACAACTTTTCTCATTAACCAAATCCTCATTATCGTAATTCTTATTCATTCATTATACACGATATAGGCTGAAAATTAAATGATCTAAGACTTATTCAAAGAAGCTATCAAGGCAAAAATATCTTGATGTTTAGACGAAAAGAAGATAACATAAAATTGAAGTAATAAAGGGGGTCACTATGAAAAAGCAAGGTTTCTTATCTATCATATTTCTACTACTAATTATCTTCACTGGGTGTAGTAATACAAGTGCTGATTCTCTTGATGAGCTAGACGTGAATGAAGATGAGTTGGAATATGTTGAATTAAAAATGTATCTTCTAGGTGATGGAGCCAAAGATGCTCCTATCATTTGGGAAGAAATTAATATACTATTGGAAGAAAAAATAAACGCCAGGATTATACCTATATTCATTAACTGGGCAGAGGTTAACGATAAGTACCCAATTATTGCTGCTTCTGGTGAAAGCTATGATTTGATTTTTTCAGCTGCTTGGAAGAACTATATGGATTATGCAAGAAAGGGTGCTTTCTATGAGCTGACTGATGAAATGTTAGAAATGTACGCACCTCTTACCCTTGAAAGACAGGAATCATACTTAATTGATGGAGCAAGGGTTCCAGAAACTGGAAAACTTTATCAATTACCTATGAACTATACAGAATACAAAACCCATTGTTACGTCCTTCGGGGAGATCTAATGGATAAATATGGAATTGACACTATTGAGAATTCTGATGATTTTATTGACTATTTAAGATCAATTAGTAGTGAAGAAGGAATGATTCCCTTTGATGCCGGAGGTGAATTCAATCAGATTCTTTCATATCCGTTGACCTTTGAAAGTAAGACCGCTCATGGAATTACCGGTGCGACGAATAACACAGTAATAACTTATAGGCTAGGTACCAGTCAGTTACTTAGTGATGAAGAAATAAGAAGTTTAAAATTGGATATGTACAAAATTGCCTATGAAATGAGACAAGCAGGGCTATGGTCAGCAAACGCCCCTACCAACAAAGTATCAGTCAATGATTCCTTCAAGGCAGGAACCAGCGGAGCAACCATTGAAAATCTTGCCAATATACAGAGCTTGTACACATACATCAGTCAGACAAATCCTGAATGGGATATGAGAGTATATCCATGTACACCTGAAGGAACCGGATCCTGGACTAACCCTGTATTCCAAAATGGTATCTCTATTGGTATTCACTCCCAACATCCTGAGAGAGCTCTTATGGCTCTTGATATACTAAAAAATGATCGTTTGATCAACATGACATCTGTATATGGTATTGAAGGTGACTATTGGAGTGAAACGTCTGAAGGTAAGGTATTACTTACTGATGACAGTGATAAACTAAATGGATATCCCCCAGATGCAGCCTGCCCATGGGGATGGAGAGATGAGTCTTACTATTTAACCATAGAAGGTGGACTTGAAGATTATGACCGGTTAATGGATTATTTTAAGGATGAATATATCGCAAACCCGCTGACAAATTTTGTTTTTAATCCGGAAGATGTACAGGAGATACATCAGGCTTTGACATCATATAAGGATGAACGACTGAAACTTTTACAGTGGGGATTGATACCTTTGGATGAAATTGAAAATACTTATGATGAGATTATAGCCAAGCAGAAAGCATACGGATTGGACACATATCGAGATGAAATTCAGCGACAGATTGATGCTTATATGGATAGTTTGAATTGAAATTTCCAATAACCATTATACATAAAGAGCAAATCTATATATGATTCCTACGAGTCTTTCTCCATTTGCCAGGAGAAAGGCTTTCTTTTTTGGTAAAGGCCTTATAAAAGACAGAAAGATCCTTATATCCAACCGATTCAGCAATTTCTTCAATAGTTTGGTTGGAGTTTTCCAGTAGGATTTTTGCATGCTTGATGCGAACATGGGTCAGGTATTGGATTGGAGTAAAACCGATGATTTTTTTCATCCTTCGGATAATATAGTCTTTGGAAAAGTGATGGGTTTGAGCCATATCATCCAGGCTAATGGGGTTCATATAGTTGTCGTGAATATAAGCGACCATATCTTCAATAAAAGGATATGCTTTTAGGCTTTCTTCATGACGATATTGGATGAGTTCATTAAGGATGTTGAGAAAAAGGGCCTGCTTTCCCAAGGTGTCCCAAAGCAGTCGATTTTGGTAATATTCCAGTTCATCAAAAAGTGGAATCAGATTTGTAGGATTAAAGGTGCCACGGTTGGAAAGGGTGAGACTGGATTCATGGAGAATCTGGGCATTGAAGTGGATATAGTAGTATTGTGGAGATGGACAAGGTCTTAGTCCTTCCTGAAAAAGACCTGCTTTTTGTATATACCAATCACCTGGATTTAGGGAGACTTCTTTACCGTCTTCGTTGAAAAACAAGTTGCCTTCCAGTATAAAAAGCAGAACATGATAATCACAGGTCCTAGTTACATGTTTTTCACCTTCGTAAAAATACCGGTAAGATCCATGAATGAGTTCAGGATACGGATGGATGCCTAAATGTATTTGTTCTTCCATAATATCTCCTTAGCCACGCAGGCGGCAAGTAATCGTGTGAGCTAGAGTTGCCGGGTCGATTTTTGCATAGTATAGGCTGTCTTTTGCACTGGTTTATTCTTATTATAACCAATAAAATAAACTTATCAAGACTTATGGGAGGTTATGATGACATTAAATCAAGGAAAATATAGGTTCTTCAATCCTAATGAAATCCAGCCTGAAGGCTGGTTAAAAAAACAATTGGAAATTCAGGCCAAAGGGCTATCAGGAAATCTGGATCTTTTTTGGCCGGATATTGCAGATTCCAGCTGGATTGGTGGAAGTCATGAAGGTTGGGAGAGGGTTCCTTATTGGCTGGATGGATTTATTCCATTGGCCTGGCTTTTAGATGATGATGGCATGAAGGAACGGGCGACTAAGTATATCAATTACATTATTGACCATCAGGAAGAGGATGGCTGGATTAGTCCGGCAAAGGGCCAGGAAAGAGACCGGTATGATATGTGGGCGGCTTTTCTAATCGTAAAGGTTTTGGTTCTTTATCATGATTTTACTGACGATGAGCGCATTGAAGAAGTTGTCAGAAAAACCCTGATTTCAATGGACCGGCATATCGATAAGTTTATGCTATTTGACTGGGCCCAGGCAAGGTGGTTTGAGGTCCTTATAGGCATATGGTGGTTGTATGAGCGAAGTCCTGAAGATTGGCTCTTAAAACTGGCAACCAAGGTATCTGCCCAGGGACTGGACTGGAAAAAGCTTTTTGAAAACTGGCCTTATCGTGTTACCCAAAAGAACTGGAGCCAGATGAATCATGTGGTCAATAATGCCATGATGCTAAAAAGTGGTGCTCTTATGTGGAAAATGACCGGTCAGGAAGACCTGCTTAAAGAGGCGGAAATGATGTATGGTGAGCTTATGAAATACCATGGGATGGTAACCGGTGTGTTTACAGGAGACGAATGTCTTGCAGGTCTTAGTCCAACCCAGGGAACGGAGCTTTGTGCAGTTGCTGAGCTTATGTATTCCTTTAGCCACCTTCTAAGTATTACAGGTAATCCGGTTTGGGGAGACCGATTGGAAAAGGTCGCCTTCAATGCCCTGCCGGCAACCTTTAGTCCGGATATGTGGACCCACCAGTATGACCAGCAGGTCAATCAGGTTCAGTGTTCCAGACAGGAACATCCTGTTTTTTATACCAACAGCGGCGAGTCCAATCTTTTTGGCCTGGAGCCTAATTTTGGTTGCTGTACGGCTAATCTTAGCCAACCTTGGCCCAAGCTTGCCTTGTCTACCTTTATGAGAACAGAAAATGGTATTCTTTCTTCTATTTTTTGCCCTTCTAGAGTAAAAACAAGTCTTCATGGAGTAGGCGTTCAAGTAAGCTTGGAAACGGATTATCCTTTTTCAGATGTATTGAATTATCAGGTCCAAGTTGATAGCCGGATTGATTTTGACTTGAGTATCAGAATTCCGGCTTGGTCGACTCAAGTTGATGTATCTGGTGATCATATGAATTATAATATGGAGGAAGGTTTACTTAATATTGTCGGTCCTTTTGAAGGACTATCCAATATTAACATTCAACTTCATCGTATACCGGAAATGGTGGCCAGACCTAATGAAATGTACGCTCTGGTTCATGGTCCTCTCGTCTACGCCTTACCAATAAAAAGTCAGTGGAAGCAAATCAATAAAGACATGGAAGGCCATGAATTTCCCCACTGTGATTATGAGATTTTTCCAACCAGTGATTGGAATTACAAGTTATTGATAGATCCCAAACATATAGAGGCTGGAGTAAGGTTTGAGTATAAGAAGTTAGGCCAAATGCCTTTTTCAGAAGAGGGAGCTCCTCTAGTGGCTAAAGTCAGGGCTAAGAAAATTGATTGGCCTATTAGGGATGGTGTTGCAGCGAGAGTGCCCCTTGAAAGATGGAGTGAGTGCAAGGAGGAAGAAGTAGAGTTGATTCCTTATGGATGTACGACCCTTCGGTTAACCGAGATGCCGATTGATGAAGGCTATTAGGAGGAAGTCTATGTTATTTACGGATATAACCAACGGAAGTAATATTGCCAAAGACCCTGCAGTTGTTAGGTTTGAGGGAAACTACTATATGTATTACTCCACCCACTTTAGGGATGATTTTGGTAGGGAGAAATGGGGGATTGGTATCGCAGTATCCAGTGACCTGGAAGAGTGGACAAAGATAGGTGATATAGACCCGGTCGGTGATTTGGAGAAAAATGGTATCTGTGCCCCTGGAGCCATGGTATATGAAGGTAGAGTTCATCTTTTTTATCAGACTTATGGCAATTTTGAGAAAGATGCTATCTGTCATGCAGTTTCAGAGGATGGTCATATTTTCATGAGAAACAGGACCAATCCGATTCTTAAAGCTGAGGGAGACTGGAATAACGGTAGAGCCATTGATGCTGATGTCTGTATTTTTAAGGACAAGTTATACCTGTATTTTGCTACAAGGGATCCTAAGGGCCAGATTCAGATGCAGGGGGTGAGTCAGTGTCCCTTAGATGGTAAGTTTGAAAGGAATCAGTGGAAGCAGATTTGCCAGTCCAGCATTTTGGCGCCGGAACTTGCCTGGGAGCAGGAATGTATAGAAGCAGCTGCCACTCTTGTTAAGAATGACAAGGTCTATATGTTCTATGCCGGAGCCTATAACAATCAGCCCCAGCAGATTGGGATTGCCGTTAGTGATGACGGGATTCATTTTGAGAGAATGCAGGATGAACCAATACTGAAGAATGGTGATGAAGGAAGTTGGAACCGGTCAGAATCTGGACACCCTTATGTTTTTGAAGATGAGGATGGAAGGATCTATCTTTTTTATCAGGGTAATAATGATGGTGGCAGATCTTGGTATTTGTCTAAGAAAGAAGTAGTTTTTAATAATGCCAGCCCTCAAATTTTAGAATAGAATAGGTTTCATAGGAAAAACAGGTCTCCCCACAGACCTGTTTTTTCCATAAACAAAGTAAACTTGCGATGAAAATCCAATGATGATACAATACACTTGTACGGACAAATCATTATTGAGAGAAGGTTACTATGAAAAAATGGTTGGGTTTTTACGGATTATTAGTGGTTATGCTTTTACTGCTCATGGGGTGCAGTGGGGCAAGAGACGTCAAGGTAGGGATTTCTATGCCTACCAAGTCATCAGAGCGTTGGCTCCTTGATGCCAAGTATACAGTTAGTGAACTGGAAGAAAAAGGTTATGATACGGAGATTGCCTTTGCTGAAGACGTTGTTGGTAATCAGGCTTCTCAGATTGAAAGTTTTATACAGGACGGTGTGGACCTCCTTATTGTTGCGCCAATTGATTCGGAACCCTTGCATCAGGTCCTTCAGAAGGCTGAAGAAAAGGGCATTCCTGTTATTTCCTATGACCGGTTAATCCTGGATATGGACTCTATTGATTTTTACGTATCTTTTGATAATTTTCAGGTCGGTGTCCTCCAGGGCAGGTATTTGGTGGATTCTTTGGACTTTTCAACAGGGCCAAAGGCTATAGAACTCTTTGCAGGATCTCCCGATGACAATAATTCGACCTTGTTCTTTGATGGTGCTATGTCAGTCATAAGGCCTTATATTGAATCAGGAGATATAGTTGTTCCCAGTGAGCAATATGATATGAAAGAAATTTCTACTCTTCGGTGGGACAAGATGATCGCCAAAAGCCGGATGACTTCCTTATTGAATCTATATTATCAGGACAGAGATCTTCATGGTGTTCTGGCCCCTTATGACGGAATTAGCCGGGGGGTTATTGAAGCCCTTGAGGAATATGGATATACCGAAAGCCGTATGCCTTATATTACCGGCCAGGATGCTGAATCCTTATCTATCAAAAGTATTTTGGACCAGAAGCAGGGCATGACAGTTTTTAAAGATGTCCGTTTGCTGGCTAAAGAAGCAGGAGATATTGCTGAGAAGATTATTGACGGTGAATTGGAAACAAGTCGCTATACCAGCCTTTATAATGGTAAAATTGATGTGCCATCTTCCTTTATGGAACCGGTGGCAGTCGATGAAAGCAATTGGGAAGAGGTCCTGGTTGGGTCCGGATATTACTCCAGTGAAGAAATATTAAGTGACTAAAATGTTGAGCCCTGAGTCAGTCGAAAAACTGTTTGATTCAGAGCTCTTTTATTTTTAACTTGAAATGTACGTACAAATTAAATATAATATACATACAAGTTATCGTGATTAAAGGAGAAGGTATAGAAATGATGAAAGATTGGAAAGCGGTTATTGAGGCAGGTCAGGCAGTCATTGGAATGGAACTTGGTTCAACTAGGATTAAGACAGTTCTTATCGACGGAGACAGTCATGAACCCATTGCCTCAGGCAGCTATGACTGGGAAAATCAATTGGTAGATGGATACTGGACTTACAGTATTGAAAATATTTGGAAAGGAATCCAGACAAGTTACAAGGACTTAAAGGATCGTGTTCAAAAGGATTATGGCGTAACCATTAAATCGGTTAAGGCCTTGGGCTTTTCAGCAATGATGCATGGATATATGGCTTTTGATGAAAAGGGAGATTTGCTGGTGCCTTTTAGAACCTGGAGAAACAACCTTCAGGGCCAGGCAAGTAAGGAACTGACAGAACTCTTTGGCTATCCTATACCACAACGGTGGTCTATTGCCCATCTATATCAGGCGATGTTAAATAATGAAGAGCATATTAAGGATATTACTTTCCTGACAACCTTGGCAGGTTATATTCACTGGACTTTGACCGGTCAAAAGGTTATGGGTGTTGGCGAAGCATCAGGTATGTTTCCTATTGATACAGGGACAGGTTCATATTTTGAAGGCATGTTGGACCAATTTGATGAAAAGGCTGCTGCCTATCCATGGAAGATTAGAGAGATTATGCCTAAGGTCCTAACGGCCGGTGAAAATGCCGGAAGTCTAAGTGAAGCTGGTGCTGCTTTACTGGATCCAAGTGGGGACCTTGAGCCAGGCATTTTGTTCTGTCCACCGGAAGGTGATGCCGGAACAGGAATGGTTGCAACCAACTCTATAGCTCAGAGAACCGGTAATGTATCAGCAGGAACCTCAGTTTTTGCCATGATAGTATTGGAAAATGAGTTAAGCCGGGTTCATGAGGAAATTGATCAGGTAACGACCCCAGATGGCAGTTTGGTGGCTATGGTCCACTCCAACAACTGCTCCTCAAATCTTGATGCCTGGGTTGGTATTTTGGAGGAAGCAGCCATTACCCTTGGTGCTGAATTTGATAAGGATACCCTTTATGGAAACCTCTATCGCAAGGCCATGGAAGGTGATGCAGACTGTGGTGGGCTTCTTTCTATCGGCTATCTGTCCGGTGAGCATATTACCCATTTTTCAGAAGGACGACCTCTCTTTGCCAGAAAACCTGAGAGCACCTTTAATCTGGCTAATTTTGTTCGTGCCAACCTTTATACGGCACTTGGTGCGTTGAAGATCGGCATGGATATCCTCTTTAAGGAAGAAAAAGTGGAAGTTGATGAGATTCTTGGTCATGGTGGATTCTTTAAAGTAGTTGGAGTCGGAAACAGGGTTATGTCTGCAGCAGCCGGTGTTCCCGTAACCTTAATGGAAACAGCCGGTGAAGGTGGAGCCTGGGGGATTGCAGTACTTGCGGCATATTCAGCAGGTAAAGCTGGAGATGAAAGTCTTGGAGATTACCTTAATGAAAAGGTCTTCAAAAACCAGTCAACCATTACCTTTGAACCAATTCCTGAGGAAGTTGCCGGTTTCGAAAGCTTTATGGAAACCTATAAGAAAGGTCTTGTGATTGAGAAGGCAGCTGTAGAAAACATGTAGGCATGAACCTTATTTTATAAAAAAGAGTGCTTCATATCATAAATTAATCCCTTTTATTGTAAATACTTTTGTTTTCTTGTTTCGTATAATGTACGTACAAGTTAACAAAAGTATTTTTTTTAGCAAATAACTTTAGGAGGGAACAAATGAAGAAGGTATTATCAATTTTAATGGCAATGGTATTGGTTTTTTCACTGGCTGCATGTGCTGGTGATGAGGAAACAACAACATCTACAGATTCAACATCGACAGAAAGTAAGGATACTGCATCAGAAGAAAAAGGTTTGGTAGGTATTGCAATGCCAACGAAATCATCAGCCCGTTGGATCAGCGATGGTGAAACAATGAAGTCTGAATTTGAAAAACTTGGATATGACGTTGAACTTCAATATGCTGAAGATGATATTACAAACCAGGTTAACCAAATTGAAAACATGATTACAAAAGGTGCAAAAGTTTTGGTTATTGCTCCTATCGATAACAAGTCCATGACTGATGTTCTTGCAAAAGCCAATGATCTTGGAATCAAGACTATCTCTTATGACCGTTTGATTCTTGACAGTGAATATGTAAGTTACTACGCTACATTCGATAACTTCGGTGTTGGTGTTCTTATGGGTACTGCAATTATTGAAGGCCTTGATCTTGAAAACCAGGCTGGACCATTTAATGTTGAATTGTTCGCAGGTTCTCCTGATGACAACAACTCCATCTTCTTCTTCAATGGCGCTATGAGCGTATTGAATGATTACATCGCTTCCGGTAAATTAGTTGTTCAATCCGGACAAACTGATTTTGAACAGGTTGCAACTCTTCGTTGGGACGGACAAGTTGCTCAACAAAGAATGGAAAACCTATTAACCGCTCACTATTCAAGTGGCGAAACTGTTGATGCTGTATTATCACCATATGACGGATTGTCAATCGGTATTATTTCAGCTCTTAAATCCAATGGTTATACTCTTGAAGATATGCCTTACGTAACCGGTCAAGATGCTGAGCAGGCTTCTGTTCAAGCAATTATCGACGGATGGCAGTCACAAACAGTTTTCAAAGATACAAGAACTCTTGCAAAAGTTGCAGTTGATATGACTGAAGCAATTCTTTCAGGCGGCGAGCCAGAAGTTAATGATACTTCAACTTATGATAACGGTGTTAGAATCGTTCCTTCATACCTCTTGATTCCTATCAGTGTTGATATTGATAACTGGGAAGAAGAGTTAGTAGGATCCGGTTACTGGTCACTTGATGACTTTGATTTGAAATAAGAAACTGTAACAATAATGGGATAGCCGTCTGGCTATCCCATCCTATGACAAAAAGGTGAGTGCTATGAATTATATTTTGGAAATGGATGATATAACGAAAGTTTTTCCCGGTGTCAAAGCTTTAGACCGCGTTAATATTAAGGTCAAAGAAGGGGAAATCCACGCCTTATGTGGTGAGAATGGCGCAGGAAAATCCACATTGATGAAGGTGCTTAGTGGTGTTTATCCTCATGGCACTTTTGAAGGCAATATTTATTTTAAAGGCGATCTATGCGATTTTAAAACCATTCGTGACAGTGAGAAGAAGGGTATTGTTATTATTCACCAGGAATTGGCTTTAATACCTGAGTTATCAATTGCAGAAAACATTTTTTTAGGACATGAACGATTAAAGAATTCTTTTATAGACTGGGATACAACCTTTACAGAAGCAGCAAAACACATGAAAAAAGTTAAATTGAAAGAAAATCCGGCGACTCTGATTAGTGATATCGGAGTTGGTAAACAACAGCTGGTTGAAATAGCAAAAGCACTGGCAAAAGACGTACAGCTCCTTATTCTGGATGAGCCTACCAGCTCCCTGAATGAAGAGGATTCACAAAATCTTTTGGCCTTGATCGTAGAACTGAAGAAACAGGGAGTGACTTCCATTATGATCTCCCATAAACTCAATGAAATAGAACAGATTGCAGACTCCATCACCATCCTTCGAGATGGTAAGTCCATTGAAACCCTGGACATGGTGGAAGACGATGTCAACGAAGACCGAATCATTAAAAGTATGGTTGGTCGTGAACTGACCAATCTTTATCCAACCAGGGATGTTGAAGTTGGTGAGGTGAAGTTTGAAATTAAAAACTGGAATGTGGACCATGCCATATATCCACATCAGGTTGTCGATAATGTCAATATGCATGTAAGAAAAGGTGAAGTGGTTGGTATTGCCGGACTGATTGGTGCCGGACGTACGGAGCTGGCTATGAGCGTTTTCGGTAGGTCCTATGGCCGAAATATTAGTGGAGAAACTTATTTTGAAGGTAAGAAGATCGATCTGAAAAGTATCCAGGATGCTATCGACCACAAAATTGCCTATGTTACAGAGGATAGGAAAAACTATGGTCTCAACTTAATTGATTCCATAGCCAGAAATATTACCATTACCAAGTTGGATAAGATTCTTAAGTCAGGTATTATCGATGATGATAAAGAAATCATGCAGACATCTGTTTTTAAGGAATCAATGAACATTAAATGCTCCAGTATTGAACAACATGCAGGTAACTTAAGTGGTGGAAACCAGCAGAAAGTTGTTCTCAGCAAATGGATTTTTACTGAACCGGAGGTACTGATACTGGATGAACCGACAAGAGGTATTGACGTCGGAGCCAAGTATGAAATCTATACCATTATCAACCGATTGGTTGAAGAAGGTAAAAGCGTTATTCTTATATCGTCTGAACTACAGGAAGTTATTGCTATGAGTGACCGTATCTATGTTATGAATGAAGGTATGATTACTGGTGAACTGAGTGCAGATGAGGCAACCCAGGAAAAAATCATGAAGTTTATCGTATCAAAGGATAATTAGAAGTCAGGAGCGGATAGAGATGAATGAATTAAAACGATTAGTGAGAGACAACATTAGACAGTATGGTATGATTTTTGCCCTTGTTGCCATATTGATCTTCTTCAATTTTTACACCGGTGGTATTTCCATGACACCGCTGAACATTACCAACCTGGTACTGCAAAATGCTTACATTCTTGTTCTGGCCATTGGTATGTTGTTGGTTATCTTAACCGGAAACATTGACCTTTCAGTCGGTTCTGTAGCAGCCCTTGTGGGAGCTGTCAGTGCCATCCTTATCAAAAAAATGGATGTCCACTGGATTATTGCATCAGCTGTTGGTTTACTGTTAGGTGCGGCTATTGGCGCCTTCCAGGGATACTGGATCGCCTACGCCAAGATTCCTGCCTTTATCGTAACCCTTGCAGGTATGCTTCTCTTTAGAGGTTTGACTTTGGTAGCCCTTGGTGGCCAGACTATTGGACCCTTTCCTGAAGCCTTTAACCTGATTAGTGCAGGTTTTGTACCTGACGTAGCAGATGCACCTCTACATATCGTCACTGTGCTTGTAGGTGTCATTGGATCCTTGGTTTATATTTATTCAGTATTTAAATCAAGACGTAAGAAGATTAGGAATGAGTTCCATGTTAACCCTTTATGGATTGATATACTGTCTACCGGTATTTTGCTTTTGGCGATTAATGCCTTTACCATTACCCTTGCAAGATATAAAGGCTTCCCTAATATATTTATTATCCTCTTTATACTGGTTGCAGCCTATACCTTTATTACCAAGAAAACCAAGTTCGGACGTCATGTCTACGCCCTTGGTGGTAACTACAACGCAGCTAAGCTTTCCGGTGTTCAGACGGAACGGACCATGTTAAAAGTTTATATGAACATGGGTATGATTGCAGCCCTTTCCGGTCTTCTCTATGCAGCCAGGTTAAATGCAGCGACACCAAAAGCCGGTAATCTTTTTGAGTTGGATGCTATTGCAGCCTGCTTCATTGGTGGAGCCAGTGCCAACGGTGGTGTAGGAACCATTATCGGAGCTATCGTCGGTGGTCTTGTTATGGGTGTTATCAATAACGGTATGTCCCTTGCAGGTCTGTCTATTGACTGGCAGCAGGTAGTAAAAGGTGCTGTACTCCTATTAGCCGTATGGTTTGATATTGCAACTAAAAACCGTAGCAAAATGTAGACCGTTAAAGACTGATCTTCCATAAGATAAGCAAAATAATATATGTACCCCCCCTCACATATTAACCCCAATGCAATATGTGAAGCCCTAATAAATAACTTCCCTAATGAATGTTGCAAGATGAAGGTGTCGGACTTATGTGAGTCAGACGCCTTTCTCTTTCTATTAAAATGGAGGACTGTCAATTTCAAAGGACCCATCTTGTTAATAAAAGTTTGATTTGATATGATGTAGGAAAGGAGGTGTCATCGTGGTGAAGAAAATATGGTTTGTTCTCGTTATTGCCTGTTTAATTGGCTCCCTGTTTTTGCCAGGAATATTTTTTGACGGTGATACCGAGAGTGGAAATCTGTCAGAGGTCCAGTCAACTAAGGGTTTGGTTATTGCCGGTATATACCGTAATGGATCGGCAGTTGAGTTTATTGAAGAAGGTATTTCAACAAAGGAGAAATTGGAAGAAGCCGGAATTACAGATTTTATCTATATGGACTGTAAACGGGATCCTGGTTTATATATGAAAAGTGTTATGACTATGATTGAGGAAGATGTGGATGGAATGATTCTGTCACAGCCTTTTACCGGCCAGTTAAGGGAGATTGACCGACTTCTTGAAGAGGCGGATATACCCTATGTCATTGCTGATTTAAGTCTGGAGGGCGATGACGATGGCTTGTCTGAGAAAATTGAGGCCTCAACTGTTAATGTTGATGACTATGCGGCAGGCCATATGACAGGAGACTGGATGGCCAACTACACCATTAAAAACGGTTTGATTGATAATGAAACAGTAGGTTTACTTTTTCTGAGTCAGGATAATCTGGCCAATATGATGACCAGAAAAGAAGGTCAAATGAACCGTTTTCAGGAAATGATTCCTTACTTTGATTCTTCTTTCATTTTTGAGTCCACCTTTGACGGTACTGTTGAGGACAGTCTGGATAAAACGACAGGTATTATTGTCAATAGTCTACAGGTATCTTATTGGCTGGTTTTGGCTACCTCTGATGAAGGGGCCATAGGTGCTGTTAGAAGCCTGGAGCAGCTGGGAATGGATGGTAAGGCAGCGGTTGTTTCCATCGGTGGAAACCTGGCAGTTAATGAGTTTAAGAAAGAGTATTCTGCCCTTAAAAGTTCAGGGTATTATGCCTCAACCTTGATTGGAAGCCAAGCCGCTGACAAGTTATTGGAAGTAATGAAGGGAGATAAACAAACCAGCTCTACTTCATTTAATACTGTGATTATCACAAGGGACAACTATTTGGAATATGTTGCTGATTAAGGTTTTTACTGGCTGGAATATAACCTGAATGTTGGCCGACGGATAAAAGTTGCCTTGCAACCTGGGAGTTATGATGAAACGATTGATTACCTTTTACATTAACAGACCCATACAGCAAAAACTAATGATCGTCATGTTAATTGTACTGGCACTTACGGTGACAGTTCTTAGTTTGTCCAATATTACAGTTCTCAACCGGTCCTTTAGTGAGGTAACCAATGAACAGACCGTTGAAATGGCAGGTCAGGTAACCCTCAGAATTGAGAATTTTATACTGGATACCAACCAGTTGATTGATTATATTGTAAGTGAACCTATTATGGATCGTTTTAAGGAAGGGGATTTAAGCGGGGCTGAGGAAGAAGACCTCCTTTTTGCCCTTAACCGGTATTCATCAAATAATAAAGATATTGCCGGCATCCTGATTGTTGATAAGCAGGGACTTATGTACTCGGGTTCCATGGAGACCATTGATAATAAGCCATTGACCTTTGAATCCTGGTATATTGAGTCATCTGCAGCTCCCGATGATTTCCAGGTTTTTTCAAGACCAATTGGTCGAAATATCACCTCTTTTTATGACTCTTATAAGGCAGATAACATTATATCTGTAACGAAGGCCATTGTGGATGACCAGGGTACTGTTGCCGGAGTTATCCTCATTGATATGAAGTTGGATGAGATTGAGTCCATTATAAACAGCGCCAATTTATCAGACTCAGGATTTTTGTATATCGCAGATAAAAATGGAGATGTGGTCTATGGACCGGTTAATGACATTATTTACAGGATTCATCAATCCATGCTAAGTGACAGCCGTTTGGTGGATATAAGGGGAAAGACTTATCAAATCATGGAACAAAATACAGGGATAAAACAGTGGAAGATTGTTGGTGTTTTCCCTCAGGATGTGACCATGCGGATTATTGCAGAGGTTATTTCCTATTTTATCATATTCGCCCTAATCATTCTTTTTATAGCAGTTATCTTTTTGAGTCGGTTGACAAAGGCCATTACAAAACCCATTGGAGAGTTGAAAGGTCTTATGGAAGAGGCTGAAAAAGGTCGCCTGGATGTTCGGTTTGAAAGTGAATATGACGACGAAGTCTCAAGACTTGGAGGTAGTTTCAACTCCATGATTGAGTCTATTGACCGTTTACTTAAACTGGTCTACTCCGAGCAGAAAGCCAAGAGGGAGGCGGAACTTAAGGCCTTTCAGGCCCAGATTAAGCCTCACTTTCTCTATAATACCCTGGATACCATAAACTGGATGGCTATGGAATATGAAGCGGATGATATTGTTGAGGTTATCCAGTCCCTGACTAACCTTTTCAGGATTAGTTTAAGTAAGGGTAATGAGATTATTTCACTGAGGAATGAGATGCTTCATGTGGCCTCTTATCTGACCATACAAAAGGTTCGTTATGAAGACCAGTTTGATTATGCCATTGACTGGGACATGAACCTGGGTGAACTTCAGGTCGTAAAGTTAATCATTCAACCCATTGTAGAGAACGCCATTTATCATGGGATCAAGGGGTCCAAGCAAACGGAATTTATTCGTATTTCAGTAAAGGCGGAAGAAGATCTCATCATAAAGGTAGAAGACAGTGGAAGCGGAATGAGTCAGGAAATGGTCGATTATTTTAACAGTGTCTTTAATCGAACCATCGATAAAAAAGATACGACAGGCATTGGACTCATTAACGTCAATGAACGAATTAAGATGAATTATGGTGATGCCTATGGTTTATCTTTAACCAGTGAGCTGGATAAAGGAACGACAGTTATTATACGACATCCAATAAAGTAAGTTGAGGTGAAGGCATGTACAAGATTATTATTGCAGATGATGAACCCAAAATCAGAAGAGGTTTGAAAAACTTAAAATGGGATACACTGGGTATTGAAGTTGTGGGTGAAGCTTCCAACGGTCAAGAAGCCTTGGATCTGGTTAAGAATCACAAGCCGGATATTGCACTTGTTGATATCAATATGCCAATTATGAACGGCTTGGAGTTGATACAGGCCATCAATAGTATGGATGCTTCCTGTATGGTCATCATTATTTCCGGATATGATGAATTTGAATATGCCAGAGAAGCCATTAAACAAGGGGTTTTTGAGTATATTTTGAAGCCGGTGGATAGAAGAAAACTTTTTGAAATTATGGAGTCAGCTCTTGAAAGCCTGGATAACAAGTCCAAACAGGACCGTTTGATACAGTGGGCCAACAAACAGGTTGAACAGGAATCTGACCAAGTGGTGAAACAGTATTTCAAGAAGTGGATTGCCGGCACCTTCAATGATTATGAGATTGACCAGAATCAAGAAGTTTTGGGCTTGAATCTTCAGAAGATGAACCGCTTGCTGATGATTAAGCTTTTATCGGTTCATGCTCTTGGCAGTGTAGAACTGGATCCCACCTTACAGGAGTTTTGTGTCATGAATATTGTCAACGAGACAATGGATGCTTTTAGTGAAAAAGTGGTAGTTGGTCTTGAACCTAACCTATATGTGGTGTGTTACAGGGTAGATGAAAGTGATGAACATAAGGGGTTAGAAATGTCTGCCATAGAAAACATTTCCGCCAATCTGACAGACTATCTTAGTTTACACTGCCTGATGGAAAGCCAGGAAAGTCATGGATTAAATCGAGATTTTGCCCACCTCTATCAAAAAGGTTTGAAGGCATTAAAGGAAATGGACCATTGTTCTCCTATTGTACAAATGGCTATGGAATATATTAACAACCATTATAGTCAAATGGATTTATCCATTGACCATGTAGCCAAGCATGTTAGGGTATCCACTTCTCATTTATCCAAACAGTTAAGGAAAGAATTAGGTGTCTCCTATACTGACTTGGCGACAAAAGTAAGAATTGAGGCGGCTGTCAAATTAATGAAGGATCCAATGCTGCGTATCTATGATATTGCAGAGATGGTTGGTTATTCGACTCAACACTATTTTAGCGCGGCCTTTAAAAAAGTCATGGGTGCTTCTCCTGCCAAGTATAGAAAGGACCATCACAATGGATAAACATCATTGGATGATAACCGGGCTTATCTCCCTTTTTGTCATGGTACTGGTACTTGTTCTTGCCCTTTATGGCAGAGACAGGGTTGAGAATTATGAGACTGTTGATTATCTAATAGGGGTCAGTCATGCAAACCTGGTAGAAGAATGGCAAATCGCCCTTCATGATGATATGAAGAAGCAGGCCAATGAATACTCACATATTAAGTTGATATCGACCAATGCAGGTAACTCAAGTTTTCAACAGATTGATGATGTCAATAAACTGATGGATTATGGTATTGACCTTTTAATTATTTCTGTTAATGAAGTTGCGGCATTAGAGTCTACTATAGAGGAAATAAGCAGTAAAATCCCCGTAATTCTTTTGGATAAAAGTGTCGACGGTGCAGATTATGCCCTTCATATCAGTCCTAATTATTATGATATCGGCCTTCGTGCCGCTAACCGCTTTGACCAGTTGTCAGGTGGTTCCAATATGCATATTTTGACCATTAATGGTTCTATTGAAGATGAATCAGCCATTCAAATGAATCAGGGATTTATGGATGGCAGCCTTCAGAGCGGACACATTATCATATCAGGTCAGGTATATGTGGACTGGCTGGAGCCTGGCTATAGGGATTTTCTTCGGGAAACTTTGGAAGGTCAACTATACAATGGTGTTTATGTTCAGTCGACAGAGCTTGTTTTAGACGTTATAGAAAGCTTAGAGGCCTTGGAAAAAGACGTCCCGGTAGTTGTATCGGGTAAATATATTTCGGATAAATACTTAACCTATCTTGATATCGGTAATATCGATACTTTGATATATACACCTTTAGGTGCTACTGAAGCTCTTAACTATGGTTTGTCTTTCCTGGTCAACAAAATGGAGTTAGGCTCCATACCTAAACGTATTACCATGAATAGTTTTACCGTCGATAAGGAAGGTCAGTCACCGGTAAGAAGTTCTGAAAGAAACTTCACAAAAAAAATTGGGTTTATTGGAACGGATCTTTTTGAGGAAAGCGATATTCTCGAAGATCTTTCAGATCAATATGAAGTAGTTTTTTATGATAGAAAGGAAAGTCTTCCTGAAGAGATTCACAGGGAACAGATGAATCAGTTTAGAGACTTGATGGACCAAAATGTTGATATGATCATTATTCAGCCAGATATGACCAGTGGTTGGGATAGCCTTATGGAAGAAGCGATTGCTTCTGGAATCCGTCTTGTCATTCTAGGTAATAAGCAGGTTTATGACCAGTTTAAAACCAGTGACGATATGGTTTATATAGGTCCTGACTACGAAGATCAAAGTCTTCGAATGACCAATTATCTGATTAACCAGGTATACTCGACGGAATATGATATCGGAATATTAGAAGTGACGGATTTAGCAGAAACTGCCGGAACCAATAAGAAATCTGAAAGTCTTAGCCAGCAGATTTCAGGCTACTCCAGAATCAACGTCATTACCAAAGTCAGTCTTGATTCAGGGGAGATGGATACTGATTTCAGAGAGGATCTCCAACAGGCTTTTAACCGATATGGAGACGATATTAATGTGATCTACTTACATAATGACCTCTTTGCAGACCGGTTGGAAGAGGCTATGAACCAGATTTTGGATGAAGACCTGGTCATTATTGGAAGTAACGATACTGGTATTTTACAGGATAACCCCTTTATTGATTTTCAGGTGACAACGGAATTGATCTATGAGGACCAGCTTTTAACCATGATTGATAGTCTCTATGAGACCGGCTATTGGAATGTTGCTGAGATTTATTTACCAAACCGGAGTCAGGAAAATTAGATGTGCAAAGAAAGATACATAAAATAAAGGCAATAGACCTGAACCGTCTATTGCCTTTTAGTATTTATCTGGACTGTTGGCTTAGCCAATCAAAAATTGTAACTTCCATATCATCAATGGTTTCTACACACTCATTGTTAAGGGTATAGATCCAAGACCAGTGACCCATATACTCATATGGCCTTGTTCCATCTGCCTGGAAGTAGTTACCGCTTGTATCGACAACCTTATCAAAAAGGCTGAAATAAACACTTGTGTCACCTCCTGCGATCATTCTGTCGTAGAGAGCAACGGTATTTTGGTCAAGAAGAGTTGGTTCATTGTTTTCGTCCAAGGTTGGCATAAAGTCCAGAACACCACCGGTTCCTTCGGCTATAGGAACGACAGAGTCCGTAACTGCATGGGTAAACCAAACAGGTATTGAACTTAGAGCTTCAATCCGTTCATCTGTAATCCAATCTGTATTATAAGGTGCGCAGATTGGGAAGGCTGCGGCAAAGTATTCAGGATAATTGATGACCATATTGACAGTCATATATCCACCATTGGAACAGCCACCGATATAAATTCTATTGGTATCAATGTCCGGTCGCTCATCAACAAAAGACTGGATGAGGCCCATAAGTGCTTCCGTATAATAAGAAGCGCCGTCACTGTCTGGGACACTGGTATTATAGGTTTTTGTTCCATCAATATCCATCCAGACGGTTTGGTTTTGTGGAACCAATACATAGGCACCTGTTTCTCCAAAATATTGTTGGATAGTACTGCTTGCTAAATTACCGGCTTCATTGGCCATAACAGGTATAGTTGTATCCATGCCGCCTTCTCCTGCACCGTGAAGCCATATAATCAATGGATTTGTATCGGCTTCTTCAGATAGGGTGCTAGGTGAATAGGAGGCATAGAGAAGGTCAATGCCATCTTGTGAGTAAGCTTGATCATGAATGTAATCATCTCCTGTAATCATGATTTCCCCAGCTTTTTCACTGGCGCTGGTTGGTTGTATGATCAATTTGCTAGAGTCTGCCGCTATAACAGCATTGCCAGGTACTACGGATATTTCATATGAAGTTACGACCGGTTCATTGAAACTGTTGGCGAAATTATAGTTGAAAGTGGCTCCCTCACTTAGGGTTGGACCTACTTCCAATTCAAAGGCTACATACTGACCACTTTCAGCTGCTTGACCATCTGCATCGCAGACATAAGCATCAAGTATGGTTCTTGGAGCAAGGTGGGCACTTGGATTTTCAGCCAGACTAAAGGTGGCAAAACTGAAATCCTTGAAGGTTCTGCTTGAGGAGATGGTAAAGATATCTTTATCAAGGACCTCTGGATTAATATCCTGGCCGAAATCAACGATAATCTTATCGACAGCAGCACCCCAGTCATATGGCCGGTGGACCACAGTATATGAAGGTTCAATCAAGGCCTTGGTCATATCTGCATCCTGAGAAACAAGTTTCTTGATGAGTGCAGGCAGCCACATCCCGGTTTCATCGTTTTTTTGGGATTCGATGTAGTCGAGCCATAGCTGAGGATTGTCAGTTTTTTCATACAAGATGGTAATCAATTCATCATCAACTTGATTGACGATTGATCCAGCTAAGCTAAAAACAGAAAACCCTGTGATTAATAAAGCTAAAACTAATACTCCTGCCAATACTTTTTTCATTTTACCTCTCCTTTATTCAATACCGGTAGCCGGCATTGTCGTGAACTATTTGAACTAGTTTCATTTTAATTATATCCAATAAAAATTATTACGTCGATTGACAGGCTTATAAAACAGGACTAAATAATCATACATATGCCAGTATAAAGTTCTAATAAGTTTATTGAAAATTTAGGTTTACCTTTACTTGTATCCATGCTATAATCAACTTGTACGTACCAGTAAGGAAAGAAGAGGACAAGATGGATAACAAGCCCAAGTATCAAATCCTGAAAGAAAAGATTATTGACTATATTCGAATAAATGAACTTAAGTACAATGACCCAATTAACTCAGAAATGGAGTTAATGGAAATGTTTGACGTCAGCCGTCATACAGTCAGAAGGGCTATAGCGGATTTGGTAAACGATGGATGGCTATACAAGCAACAGGGGAAAGGAACTTTTGTTGACAACCCTGAAGGTGAAAAAGCCGGTGTGGGCAAGTCCGTAGCAGTTATTACGACTTACATGAATGATTATATTTTTCCCGAAATCATTTCCGGTATTGAGCATCGCTTAAGTGACCATGGTTATACAGTCCTTATTGGTAATACGAATAATAATATTGATAAAGAAAGACAGATCCTTTCCAATATGTTGGGACACAATCTAGCCGGTCTTATCGTTGAACCGACAAAGAGTGTTTTTCCCAACCATAACAAGGACCTTTATGATGAGTTTATTTCCAAGGGTATACCAGTTCTTTTTATTCATGCCACTTATCAAAATGTTAAGGCTTCCTATATTGTTGAAGATGATGTTAAAGCCGGATATATGGCAACCAAGTACTTAATTGACCAGGGTCATAAGGAAATATGCGGCTTATTTAAAGAAGATGATATGCAGGGACATGGCCGATATGAAGGCTATATGAAAGCTCTTAGACAAGAGGGACTGTCCATTAAGGAAGGCCAGGTTACCTGGTTTACGACAGAGACCAGGACCCAGGTTCTTGATTCCTTTAAGAACAAGTCCAAGGAGGAGATTCTTGGCTCAGGTTCAGCTTTCGTAGTATATAACGACCAAGTTGCCAATAGATTTATTAAGAGAATGCTGGAAATGGATATTTCAGTACCAGAGGATCTTTCAGTTATAAGTTTTGATAATGCCAGTATTGCAAGAAACGGAAAAGTTCATCTGACTACAATTGCCCACCCTAAGAAGGGGGTTGGAGAGTTGGCTGCAGATGGTTTGATCCGGTTAATGAATAAGGAAGTGTCTATTATTGAGAAGACTTTTGAGCCGGAACTGATTGTTAGGGACTCTGTTAAATCTTTTAGTTAAGCCAGCGTTTGGCGACACAGTGAAGGTTTTTGAATAAGAGTTTCTTGAGATTTTCTTTTGAGAAGCAGCGAAATTATTTTAGAAGTAAGAATTGGCTTTAGGTAACCTAAAGCCTTCAAAATTAAACAACTTGTACGGACGTATCAAATGATAGGAGCGTACATAAAAGAAGAGTTTCTATGGAGGTATAGAATGAAGTTAAGTAAAAATTATGTATTTTGGTTTGTAACAGGAAGTCAGCACTTATATGGCCCCAAAACTTTAGAACAGGTAAAGAATGATTCAGAGGGTATTGTAAAGGGTCTTAATGAATCCGGCAAGTTCAATTATAGTATTGAGTATAAAGCCCTTCTTACAACTCCAGAAGAAATTCTGGCCTTGGCTAAAGAAGCCAACAACGATGAAACCTGTGCAGGTATCATTGGATGGATGCACACCTTTTCACCAGCAAAAATGTGGATCAAAGGCTTAGAAGCCCTTCAAAAACCTTTTGTTCATTTACATACACAATTTAACAGAGACATTCCTTGGGATGCTATCGATATGGATTTTATGAACCTTAATCAATCTGCCCATGGTGGACGTGAATTTGGTTTCATTAATTCTAGACTTCGTGTACCCCGTAAAGTCATTGTAGGATTCTGGCAAGAAGCCAAGGTTCAGGAAGAACTTAACAGATTCCTTAACGTCTGTGTCGGTATTGCAGAATCCAAGACCTTGAAGATTGCCCGTTTCGGTGACAATATGCGCTACGTAGCCGTTACAGAAGGTGACAAGGTAGAGGTGGAAATCAAGTTAGGATGGGAAGTTCATGGCTATGGTATCGGTGATCTTGTGAAATATGTCGATGCTGTTACCGACGCTGAAGTTGATGAACTCTTTCAAGAATATAAGAAACTTTATACTATTGAAAGTAATAAGGCAGAAGACATTGCCTCCATTAAATATCAGGCAAAAATTGAAATCGGTATGGAGCGTTTCCTTGAAGAAGGTGGGTTTGGAGCTTTCACAACTACTTTCGAAAACCTTTACGGTCTTGACCAGTTACCAGGTCTTGCTGTTCAGCGTCTTATGGAAAAAGGCTATGGTTTTGGTGGTGAAGGTGACTGGAAAACTTCCGGTTTCGTTCGTTTAACTAAGATCATGGGTATGAATGGTGGTCTTGGAACTTCCTTTATGGAAGATTACACCTACCATATGGACCCTGAAAATCCAATGGTTCTTGGTGCTCACATGCTTGAAATCTGCCCAACCATTGCTGATGGTCCTGTAAGTATTAAGGTTAATCCATTGGGTATCGGTGGTAAGGATGCACCTGCAAGATTTACTTTTGAATGTAAAACAGGTCCAGCCCTTAATGCATCCTTAATTGATATGGGTGGCAGACTTCGCTTGATTATCAACAACGTTGATGCAGTAAAGGCACCTCATGCTATGCCAAAACTTCCGGTAGCTCAAGCTATGTGGATTCCACAGCCAAGTCTCGAAGAAGGAGCAAAAGCCTGGATCTTAGCCGGTGGAGCCCACCATACGGTCTATACTCAGGATGTATCAACAGAACAACTGCTTGATTTTGCTGAGTTTATGGGTATTGAGACTTTGGTTATCGATAATGATACAGATATGAAAACTTTCCGCCAGGAACTGAAAGTCAGCGACTTAATCTGGAGTTTAAAAGCTTTAAGATAAGAAAGGATAATCATGTTAGAAAAACTGAAAGAAGACGTTTTTAAGGCCAATATGGAACTTCCAAAACGTGGACTTGTAACCTATACATGGGGAAACGTCTCAGGCATTGACCGTGAAAAGAACTTAATCGTTATTAAACCATCCGGTGTCGAATATGACCATATGAAGGCTGAAGATATGGTTGTTGTGGATATGGATGGAAATGTCGTTGAAGGTAAGTACAAACCTTCCTCAGATACCGCTACACATCTGGAGCTCTATAAGGCAGACCCGTCTATTGGCGGAATTGTCCACACCCACTCCAGAATGGCAACCTCTTTTGCACAGGCGGGACGTAAGGTTCCTGCTTTTGGAACAACCCATGGTGATTATTTCTATGGTGATATTCCATGTACCAGACCTATGACTAATGAAGAAATTGCCGGCGCCTATGAAAAGGAAACAGGTAAAGTCATCGTTGAGACTTTCAAGACAGGTAATCTGGAATTTAGTCAGGTTCCGGCAGTTCTGGTCCATGAACATGGTCCCTTTACCTGGGGAAAAGATGCAGCGGATGCCGTTTATCATGCCGTAGTTCTTGAAGAAGTGGCTCATATGGCTTTTGCAACCATTAGCTTGAAGGCTACAGGCGACCAGGCTTCAATGAAACAGGAGCTCTTAGATAAGCATTTTCTTCGTAAACATGGAGCTAATGCTTATTATGGACAAAATTAAAAGGTTTACTGATTTTTAAGTAGATCAGTAGATGCATATGTAATGATTGATAACCCATATCAATGAAAAACAACTCATACATAGGGATAAAGTGGAGCCAAAGGTTGTCCCTATGTTCAGTTGTTTTTCAGATATGGGTTTGTTTTATGGATAAGGACCTTCTTTTGTCTATAGAAGGCAAGGACCTATTTACTTAAAAACCATCAGGAGATTTCATATAAAAATCCCTGTCAGCCTCAGAGTGGTGAGGAGACAGGGACTTAAGTTATAGCACGGCTAGATGCTATAAGAATATTAACTGATTTAAATCCTTTATTAAAAAGGACTATGCGTAGGCATGTACCTTAAAGAATGTCTGGATGACTTCAATGGTTTCTTCGCCGATTCGCTTCTGGGCTTCTATGGTGGAAGCTCCGATATGAGGTGTAGCAGAAACTTTCGGATGATTAAGCAGTTCCTGGTTCAGGCTTGGTTCTTCTTCAAAAACATCTAGACCGACACCGGCCAAATGTCCTAAGTTTAGGACATCCAACAAGTCATTCTCAGCGATGACACCACCCCTTGAAGTGTTAATAATAAATGCATCTTTTTTCATCTTAAGCATCATATGCTTGGTGATGAGTGGTGGATTGCCTTTTGAATAGGGAACATGAATAGAGATGAAATCAGAGGTTTCAATGAGGGTAGGAAGACTTACATAATCATACATCACATCATCGACACGACCGCTTCGTTTGGTGTATTGAATATGCATACCAAGTGCTGCTGCTCTTCTGGCTGTTTCCCTGGCAATTCGACCAAATCCAATAAGACCTAAGGTTTTTCCGGCAAGTTCAACACCCTTGTATTGTTTCTTGTTCCATTGACCTTCTCTCATGGTTGCATTGCTGATACCGATAAATCTGGCTAAAGAGAACATATGACCAATAGCCAATTCAGCAACAGAAGCGCTGGATGCATGAGGGGTATTACGTACTTCAATACCTTTTTCTTTAGCATATTCATAATCGATATTGTCGATACCGACACCTGCACGGATAATCAATTTCAAGTTGCCGTCAAGAGCAATGTCGATAAGGTCCTTGCGGATTTTCGTTGCGCTTCTTACAATCATGATGTCACAAGTCCTAATGGCTTCTTCCAATTCCTGGCCTTGGTAGTGGTTGATATCAACTTGGTAGCCAAGTGACTCCAATTCCTCTTGAGCTCCTTTATCAATACCATCGTTTGCTATGATTTTAATCATAATAGCCTCCTCTAATGCGATCAGGTTTTCTTTGATGTTCATCTTATTTAAGTCTATGTCCATTATATCATCATCATCCATATAATGACAGAAATATTTCATAATAATTTTTCATGAAGGAATATATGCAATATTTTGTTCACAAATTGTTTTATCCTTTATTGTCAGTTTTTTGATATAATGTTTATATGTAAAGAAATGATCCATCCATAGCAAGGGACAGTTTATGGATATGGCAGGAAAAAGGGGCAGATTATGAAACAACCAGTCGATTACCAACTTCATTATCCCTATAAAAGGGTTTTCTTGACCACAGTACTTGTGTTCCTTTCAACCATGCTGCTACTGGTTTCTTTTGTTGTGAATTCTGTTGATACCTGGAGAAACAGGGAAAGTCTGGATATAAAAGATGACTATATTATGTTTCAGGATGAACTTGGTGAGTTGATGGAGACCGGTGTTAAACTTCTCCAAGGTTATGAGGCTTTTTTGGCCATGCATGATACTTTTTCCATGGATGAGTCCGGTGAATATCTAACCTATCTTTTGGAAGATTCTATGCAGTATATTCGAAATATTGCTATTATTGAGGATACTACTATTGTCTATAACTTTCCTTTAGAAGGAAATGAAAGTTCTATTGGCGTTGATCTGGGTCAGATTGTTGGTCAAAGAGAAAATGTTCTTAAGACCAAGAATGAAATGGTTAAGGTTTTTCAAGGACCTGTCCAGCTGGTCCAAGGTGGAAGCGGATATATCAATCGTGTTCCTATTAGAGACCGGTATGGCAACTATTGGGGACAGGGAAGTATTGTACTCAACGCAGATGTCATCAACGCAGAGATACTTAATATTGCCAATCAAACTGATCTTTCCATTGTTATTTATGATAATGCCAATCAGGACAATCTTATCGTTGGTGACTCGTCAATCCTTCATGAACAGCCCATGCTGTTTGTTAATGAGAATATCAATAATTGGGCTATTTACGTAGTTCCTGCAGAAGGAAGAGCTGATTATACCCTAAGGATTATCTTGATATTAGGTATTGGATTTATACTCAGTCTTTTTATCAGTTTTGCTGTTTACTATTTCCAGAAAACCCATTTTGACCTGATCGAAGTTATGGCCCATGACCAACTGACCGGTGTTTATAATCGTAATTACCTGGAAACCGTTCAGAGTCAGGTGACGAATGCGGCCAAATTGAATCAAACAAAATATGGTCTGGTTCATATTGACCTGGATGATTTTAAGTCCATTAACGATAAGTACGGTCACCACAAGGGTGATTTTGTTCTTGAATCTTTTGGTAGAACCCTTAGTAAAATCAATAGACGGGAAGACTTGGCCTTCAGGGTCGGTGGAGATGAATTTATGATTCTTTTGCCCCTTGTTGAATCAAGAGAAGAGTTGGAATTTATAAAAATAAGAATCAGTCATGATATTGAAAAAGAGTTTGCCGATGATGAAATTCTAAGTCAAGTTGCTGCCAGTATTGGGATAGCCTTATATCCAGAAGATGGTGAGGATTTTGACAGTGTCTTGAAAGTGGCAGACAAAAAGATGTATAATGAAAAAGCTGATCACAAGAAAATCAGCAATACATAAGCAGGAGCATAATTATGGATGTAAAAGTTGGAGATATTGTAACCATGAAAAAGCCCCATCCATGTGGGTCTAAAGAGTGGAAAGTCTTGCGGGTAGGCATGGACTTCCGCCTCAAATGTTTAGGCTGTGAGCATATGGTTTTGGTTCCCCGCAATAAGATCATGAAGAACATTAAAGCCGTAAGAAGCCAAGAGGACTAATAATGAAAGCCTTTAAGGATCTAACCCCACAGGGGAAGAAACTGAGACTTAGAAAAGTCATAGAAATCGGACTGAAATCCTACGATCTGGATATTGTTGGATTTCATTTTTTTGAAGAGGCAACCAATATGCTTTATAAGTGTTTGGCGTCAGATGGCAGCCTCTATATGTTAAAAATATTTGATGAAATCAATTCAACCTATGAAGACAATCTTGTAGAAGTCTTTATGATTGATACCCTTAGAGACCGTTCTGATGTTTTCTTGCCTGAGGTTGTTGCTGCAAAAGACGGCCAGGAAATTATTCGTGTAGAATCCAAATACACAGACATACCAAAAAGGATGGTAATCTATAAGTGGGTGAGTGGGCAGCCATTTGATGAACATGAAACCATGGAAGGTTTTTACGCTCTGGGACAAACCATGGCCAAAATGCATAAGGCTACAACCGGTTTAAAGGTGCCTAAGCACTTGAACCCCAAACGCTTTGACAAGGTCTATTATTTTAAGGATGAAAAGGCCGTTTATCATGAGGAAAAATACAAAGCCTTTGTGACGGATGCTTTTAAGGAGACCATGGACAAGCTGGTTCCCTATACAGATGCCTATCTTGCCAAACTCTTCAAAGAGGATGGAATGCAACTCATACATGGGGACTTAAACCCCTGGAACATCATGATAGCCGACGATAAAATCAAAATCATTGATTTTGAAGACACTTCCTATGGGTATGCCCTTCAGGATATCGGTATTGCTCTTTTCTATTACCGGTTTGATGAGAACTTTGTTTATGAAGATGTGAAGGATATGATTCTAAAGGGTTACCAGTCTGTCAGTCCCTTACCTGATATGACCAATGACGATCTTGAGATGATTATTCTTGCCAGACGGTTGAACTTCATGAACTATATACTACTTATTGATGATAATCCTAAGGAGTATATGGAGTTGAATTTGAAACGGGTTAAGAAGATGATGAAGGAAATGAATATTGTCCTTTAAAACAAATATTGAATTATGGTAATGGAAACAGTAGCTCTTATGGTTGCTGTTTTTTTTTATGAATATTGCTGGTCTTTTGGTTAACTTAGGTCGGTTCATTGGAGTTCGATTGCCTAAACTTTCTTGGTGATATACCAAAAGCTTGCTTAAAGCACTTATTAAAATAGGTTACATTATTATAGCCAACCAATTGTGCAATATCTGTCACCGACTTACCTGTGTCGGATAAAAGCTGTTTGGAAATGAAGAGGCGTCTCTGGTTGAGCTGGTCCGAAAAGGTTCTTCCTAACTGTTTTTTGAAAAGCCTGGACATATATTGCTCGTTGAGAAAACACAGGTCGGCTATTTCCCTAAGTGAAATATCACAGCTATAATTGAGGTCAATATGGTCAAGGGCCTGACGAATGGCCCAATGGAGTTTATCGGGAGTTTTGAGTTGGTTGCTTTGATCAAGGATTAGGAAGTGAGAATGAATAACATCAGCGATTAAACCGGCAATTTCCATAAAATCAGTAAGGTCATCTTCCTCTGCGATTGCCATTGTGTGAATGATCTGGTTATCTGCATCAAATGAAATTTGATGAAGCTGACTTTCAAGGAGGATATTGCCCAGGTAAAGGATACACATAGGATTACCCTTATGATAGATTGGGTAGACAATCTCATGAATACCCCTATAGCACTTACCAACATATGGACTTTCCAGTTCAAGGGCCTTCTTAATGGAACGCTTTTTGTTTGCCATACAGTCGGTGAGTTTTTTTTCTTGTATTTTGGCATAGTTGCAAGCTGGCCTGGTATGGGAGCGATAATCAAGGTTAACATCAAAAAAAGACATTTCCGGAGTTTGGCTAAACATAAAATGAAGATTGACATGTAGCTTGGTACCCTGGGTTAGGTGTCGGATAAAGCCTTCTAAGGTCGGAATTTTTCCTGACCATTTATGGTTGTGCCCTGTTTTTTTATCTGATGTATGACTCATAATAGCCTCTCGCTTTACTTTGATTATAGTATGTCCCATTAGTTGGTGTTTCAGATTTTAAAAGTGAATACCAATAGAGTAACAAGTGTTTTGCACGGATAAAGACTATTAAAATATAAACTTATATGACAAAAATGTCAATTAACTATAAGAAGTGTACAATACAGTTAAAGTAAATTGTCCTTTCACTCCCTATAATTAGATATAGAAACAAATAAGTGACATTGGAAAGAATAATGTTAATAGGAGAAAAAGGATGACGACGACCCAAAGGGCAAAGACGAGAAAAATGAAAGACATCATCGGGGATTTCGAGGCCTATCGATTTGAAGGTCATATTTCCCTGGAAAAATCCCAAGGAGGATATAAACCCTGGAGAATTCCTTATGACAAACAGGAATTCTTTCCTTTCATCAGCCAAGATGTGGGCCAGGAGTGTTCGGGTATACGGATCAGTATGAGGACAGATTCGTCAACCTGTATTTTAGGAAGAAAAGAGGATCAGGAAGGCCGGATAGACCTTCTTATTAACGAAAAATTTGTCAGGAGTCACCTGTTCAAGAAAGAAACACATCAACTTACTATAGAACTCCCGGGACAGGGGATGAGGCAGGTGGAAATCTGGCTGGACCAGGCCTTAGCATGGACCATCAAGCAACTGGAAATTGATGACTCAAGTCAGGCATTTGGAAGCCTTGTCCCCAAGGAAGACCAAGAGATTTTCCCAAAGAAGCTTTCTTGGGTCCATTATGGGTCATCCATTAGTCAGGCCAAGCACATCACATCCCCGTCAAGAATATGGTTGGCACAAACGGCAAGGCAGATGGGACTTAGTCTGACTAATCTAGGATTATCCGGACAATGTGTTATGGATCCAATGATGGGGAGGGTTATCGGAGACGTCCCAGCAGACCTGATAAGTTTGAAGCTGGGCATCAATACCTATCCTGGTCTTTCTACCATCCGGATGTTTGAATCAACAGTCATTGGACTTATATCCAGTATTCGGGACAAACATCCCATGACACCGCTCCTTATTCTATCTCCTATATACAGCGAGAACAGAGAGGCTGTGGAAGGACCTACCGGTTTGACCCTGTCCTATATGAGGGGAATTCTGGAAGGTGTGGTCAGGAAGTTTTACTTAAGGGGTGATGACCATATTTATTATAGGGATGGTCGCCAGATTTTGGATCAGACCTGTCTGGACCACTTACCTGATGGACTTCATCCAGATGGTATAATCCAAGACCATATGGCTCATGGTATGACACAAATACTAAATGAAATACTTGTACTGGAAGGAGTAGAAAGATGAATTTGAAAGCAGATATACTTGTTGTCGGAGGAGGTCCTGCAGGTGCTTGCGCAGCTATTGCGGCAGCTAGACGGGGGGCAGATGTGATATTAGTTGAAAAAGGAGGATTTTGCGGTGGGATGGCAACCCAGGCGTCCGTACCGGCATTTTCTCCATACAGTGATGGGAGAGACCTGATCTCAAAAGGCTTGGCTCTTGAAATAAAAGACCGTATGCTTGGTCTTCAGCCGGATCTTACCGTAAGTGACAGAGACTGGCAGCCTATTGACCCGGAAGCTTTGAAAACTGTTTATGATGACCTGCTTCAGGAAGCGGGAGTTCGGGTTCTCTATCATACCCTCTTAAGCCAGGTGATCAGGGAGGTCAACCAGGTAAAGGAAGTGATACTAGAGGCAATGTGTGGTAGAATAAGGGTTGCTGCTGATTATTTTATTGATTGCAGCGGAAATGCTGATTTGATTGCTCAAACAGGTGTCCAATCGGCTTTTGGAGACGAATATAAGAAGGTTCAGGCATTAACCCTATGTTTTCGTTTGGGAAGGGTTGATACGGATCGATTTAGGGATTATATGAATGAAACCGGTGATGGAGGCAATCTGAAACTAGCGGTTGCCAAAGCCAAGGTCAATCATGATTTTGATATAGACGAACATCATGTTGCTGGGGCCATCATTCAAAATGACGGTATTGTTGGTATGAATTTTGGACATGAGTATGATATTAATCCTTTAGATCCTTTTGAATTAAGTCGGGCAGAAATGGAAGCCAGAAGAAAAATTCCTAAACTGGTAACTTTTCTAAAAAAATATGTTCCTGGTTTTGAACAGGCTATTGTCATTTCCTCAGGACCAAGCATCGGTATTCGGGAGACCAGAAGAATTATCGGTCATAAGTCACTTGTAGAAGAAGATTATTATAAACGGAATATACCTCAGGATGTCATTGCTGTCAGCGCCTATCCCATTGATGTTCACAGTGGTACTTTTAATGATTCCGAGGCCGGAAAAAATGAGGAGTATTACAGGTCTAGATATGATATTGGTGAGTATTACGGAATTCCATATGGGGCGCTAGTCCCAAAAGCTCTGGACAATGTAGGGGTAGCGGGAAGAATCCTGTCAGCTGACCGTAAGACACATGGTTCAGCCAGACTCATGAATACCTGTCAACTAACCGGTCAGGCTATCGGTACAGCAGCAGCTCTTCTTTCGGGCAGCGGAAAAAGATTCATTGAATTGGATATTCACAGGCTCCAAGAGGCATTAAGGGAAGACGGTGGTTTTATTCCCACCCGACAAGTGGCAAATATAGAAGGCTAGGAGGAAGTCAATGCTGACATTGTTGATTGTAGAAGATGAAGATATCGCCAGAACCGGACTGCGGGATTATGTCTTGTGGAAAGAATACGGTATCGGCAAGGTTTTGGAGGCCAGAGACGGCCAGGAGGGGTTGGCGCTTCTGGAAAGTGAACAAGTGGATATGATTATCACCGATGTGGAAATGCCCCTCATGGACGGTATTACCATGGTTAGAAAAATGCGTGAATCCGGTATCGACATTCCCGTGATATATTTGAGTGGTCACTGGAACCTGCCTTATCTTAAGTCAGCCTTTACTTTGGATGCCAGTGACTACCTCCTGAAGCCGGTTAAGTTCCCGGAGCTGGATGAACGTTTGGCCAAGGTAACCGGAAGTATTTTTCATGATATAGAACAAAAGAATACCTTAATGGATATGAAAAGCAAATTGGAACAAAGTTTTCCAATCCTCATTGAGCGTTTTTTTCACCAACTGGTACATAGGGCCGTTGGTGCTGCTTATAATATGGAGGAGAAGATTCGCCTTCTGGATATACCTATACAGGAGGAGGATCAATTTTGCCTTTTGACTCTTTCTTTAATGGAAGGACTGGATGAAGCAGATCCTCTTTATCTGGAAAAGGAAATGGAAGTCATCCTGGCCAGACAGTGGATTGAGGCCAATTACCCTTCCAAACGCCTTTATTGTATGTCGGACTCCAACAATCGTCTGTCTATAGCTTTTATTTACAAGCAGGAGGAAGAGAAAAATCAACATTTTATTGAAACCTTTTATAAGGACATGGTTCAGGTTCTTGGGGAGGATGTAACTCTTGGTTTAGGTAAACCTGTTTCAGATCTAAGGGATCTGGCTGATAGTTATGAGCAGAGTATTTATGCTCTGGAACAAAGTATTTTTCTGGGAAAAAATGCAGTTATTTATTATAGCGATGTGGAAAACACAGGCCAAAAAATGCATATTAACCTGGACCAGGATATTAGACTTCTGAAAGAAGCTGTTCGAACCGGAAAACAGGTCCAGGTTTCCAGAAGTCTGGATGAAATTTTCACCAAACTCCTTAGAACCGATCAACCGGATATGGGCCACATCAAAAATATCTGTATGGAGATTTTAGTCGTAGTCAATATGCAGCTTATGGAATATCGGCTTCGAAATGAGGCCTATCAAAGTCCTGTCAGTGCCTGGAATAAGGTTCAGGAATTCAATCAGTTGGAAGATCTTCACCGTTGGATGAAGCAGTACTTGATAGAAGCCTGTCATCTGGTGGTTGACTTACAAAAAAATTCTAGAAATAATGTGGTTTACTATATTGTAAAGGCAGTTGAAAACCGTTATGGAGAAGAACTAAGTGTTCCTATACTTGCTGAGGAATTGGGGTTGACACCAAACTATCTATATCTTCTCTTCAAGAAAGAACGAGGGGAGACTTTCAATAAGTATCTAACAGGCTATCGTATGGAAATGGCCAAGAAAATACTGGAAAGTCCCCAGTACAAGCTCTATGAAGTTGCAGAAGCGGTTGGCTATGGGAATCCGGATTATTTTACAAAAGTCTTTAAGAAGCATTTTGGCTATTCACCCAGCCAGTTCCGAGAAAGGTAGGGAGGACCATGAAAGGTTTTTCAGATTCAGGTGAAAAAAAGGGAGTCCTTCATCGTCTGGGTTCTATGTCCCTTACAAAAAAGTTCATTTGGTCTTATTTTTTCCTTGTTTTTATTCCTCTTGTAGGTATGGTGACGATTATTTCATCCCTGACCTTAAACAGTCTTAAGGAAAAGACCCTAAATATTGTCGAACAGAACCTGGCTCAATCTGCAGATTATTGTTCCTATCTCTTTCAGGAAATAGAGAACACCTGTATAGGGATTCGGAGTGAATGGGGAAGGATTGATTTTGACCAGGAGAATGAAGTCTATCGACGGTACCTTTTTGATAAGGCTTTAGAGAGTTTGGACGATCGACTTTATCTTTATGGAATCTATGATTCGATGATTCTTTTTGTAGAGGACACAAGTTTGATTCCACAGGTCAGCAACAAGTTTTATGATCTGAGCCTGATTAAGGGAAAACCTATATATGAATGGGTGCAAGACAGTCCGACCAGAGGAGTTTGGACTTCCTCGCATCAATTAGGGTTTGAGGAAGCAAACCATCGAATCGTGTACTGCGTCATGATGGAGGAGCCCTTTGAGGATGATGGCCAACGGGGGCTTATGGTCTTGTATTTCATGGATGAGGAATTTTCACGAATTCTGGATACTATCGCTATCCGAGGTAGTGATTATGCCTATATTGTGGATAAGGAAAACAATCTTTTGTTGGCAAGTTCCGGATACAGACAGGAGTCTGTGGATAAGGAAGAACAAGTGATTCAGATGAGAGAAGACATTGGGGAATCCGGCTTATCCATCATCTACAGGACTGATCAGACTGGGATGTTTGAAGAAATTAAGGAGCAGCAACACATGCTCTATATCATCACCGGACTCTTCTTTTTTGTAGCCATGGCTATTTCTGTGGTTATAGCAGGTAGGATGACCAAGGGAATTCAACATTTGATTGTTGATATGAAGCGTACAGTCAATAAAATGACTGCCAATGAACCTATTGTCTTTGAAGCTATAGATTCCAGGAGTCAAAATGAAATTACGAGGCTCAACCTTCATTACCAGAAAATGGTTTTGGATATTAAACAAGCCCATGACCAAAACCTTCAAGCAGAAAGTGCCAGGAGGGAGGCAGAGTTAAGAGCTCTCCAGATGCAGATCAATCCCCACTTTCTCTATAATATTTTGGACAGCATTAATTGGCTGTCCCTTAAATATAAGGCTCAGGATATCTCGGATATTGTTACCGGTCTCGGAAATTTTTACCGTTTCACCCTTAGTGGTGGAAAAGATATTATTAGTTTAGAGGAAGAGCTCAAGTTAATTCAGGTCTATATAGAAATCCAGCAGGTACGGTTTAAAAATTCGATTCATGTCACTTATGATCTGGATGAAAGTATGATGACTCAGCCTATCTGTAAAATGACCCTTCAGCCCCTTGTAGAAAACGGGATTTATCACGGAATTATGTCCAAGAAGAGCAAACAGGGACATCTAAAGATATCCACCGTCAGCAAAGAGGGTTTTTACTATATTGACATCAAGGATGATGGAGGAATGATGAATCCGGACCTGATGAATCAGACGCTTAGGGAGGGCAAGGAAAGAGATCGAAGCAAACATGGCTACGGTATTTACAATGTACAGGAAAGGCTTCAACTTTATTTTGGCCTTGAGGCACAACTTGAATTTTTTGTTGAGGGTGGTTGGTCCGTTTCCCGGGTCAGGCTGCCGAAGTAAGAGACTTAGAAACCTGGTGACAAACCTATAGTAACCTGTGGAATTTTTCGGGATATTATAGGTTTGTTATGTTTTTATGTCATCTTGAAATCCTTATAATAAGCTTAAAATGATTAAGGAGTCAAGATACATGAAGAATACGAGCAGAGCCTATTTAAAAGAAATGTATAATGCCAGGGCTTATTATTTAATGTTGCTGCTACCAGTAGTTCTTTTGGTCATCTATAAGTATATACCTATATATGGTGTGACCATGGCATTTAAGGACTTCAATATATTCAAAGGAATAAACGGCAGTGAGTGGGTTGGTTTGAAATATTTTAAGCAACTCTTTTCCTTGAGAAAGTTTTACCAGGTTTTCGGTAATACCCTGGCCATCAGTTTTCTTAAGCTGATTTTTCAGTTCCCCATACCGATTATGCTGGCTATTCTCCTCAATGAAATGCGGTCCAAGTTTTTCAAGAAAATGGTCCAGACTGTGACCTATATTCCCCACTTTATATCATGGGTCATCATATCCGGTATGTTTATTGAACTGCTGTCACCTTCAACGGGTGTCGTCAATCAAATCATTACCATGCTGGGGGGACAACCGATCCACTTTATGACAGACCTTTTTTATTTCAGACCTATTTTGGTCCTGTCCCATATTTGGAAAGAATCCGGTTATGACGCTATCATATACCTGGCAGCCATTGCCGGTGTAGACCAGGCTCTCTATGAAGCCGCTCATGTGGACGGCGCCAGTTGGTTCAAACAGATTTGGCATGTAACTCTACCGGGTATTCGGTCAACAATTATCGTTATGCTCCTCCTTCGTCTGGGAAATATCCTGGAAGTTGGTCATGAGCAAATCCTTATGATGTACAGTCCAGCTGTCTATGACAGCGGTGATGTTATCTCAACCTATATATACAGGGTCGGATTAGGCAATATGAAATATTCCCTGACCGCTGCCGCCGGACTTTTTAAGTCTTTGATTGGCTGCACTCTGTTACTTGTTTCCAATAAACTCGCCAAAATGATTGGTGAAGAAGGAATTATATAGGAGGACGATATGAAATCAAATGACTTGAGTTATAAGGTGTTTAAAGGCTTTAATTATGTTTTTATGGTCTTTCTTGTGGTGATTACCTTGATTCCTTTTATCAATATGTTGGCAAAATCCTTGTCCAGTGAGGCTTTTCTCATGTCCAAGCAGGTTTTTTTCTGGCCAAAGGGAATTAATCTTGAATCCTATAAGTTGGTCATGAAAAATGTGTTTTTTAGAAAATCCATGGTCAACAGCTTCTTCCTGATTTCCTTCGGTACACTGACTAACATGGTGATGACCATTTTAGCTGCTTATCCACTAAGCAGAAGAAGAGGCTTTCCGGGACAGAAACTTTTTATGTTTCTCTTTCTCCTGACCATGTTTTTCAACGGCGGTATCATACCTACCTACATCATCGTCAGAGATACGGGTCTGATTAACTCTCTCTGGTCCCTAATCCTTCCGGTGGCAGTCAGTCCCTTTAACCTCATTATCTTGAGGAACTTTTTTCTTTCCATACCTGAAAGTCTGGAAGAAGCAGCCGAGATTGATGGGGCAGGTAAGTGGAGGACTATGATTCAAATTGTTCTTCCCTTATCCAAGCCGGTTTTAGCAACTTTGACCTTATTTTATACCGTATCCCATTGGAATGGTTATTTTTACGCCGTGATGTATATCAATGATAAGAGTCACTATCCACTACAACTTTATATAAGAGAGATTATCCAGAGCATCGAATCCGCCTTAGACGGTTTGGAAGCAGCCGATGTACCAACAGCAGGTGTCAAGGCAGCGACTATGTTTATCTCGATGATCCCGATTCTGATTGTTTACCCGTTCATCCAAAGATACTTTGTGAAGGGTATCATGGTTGGATCGGTTAAAGGATAAATATTAATCTATTAAATGGAGGTATTACAATGAAAAAAATCTTAGCTTTATGGATGGCATTTATGTTGGCAGCGAGTCTGTTCGCAGGATGCGCACAAAGTGAAGACAATGGGGACGGAGCTGCAACGAATGAAGACACACAGCAAGGTGAAACATCAGGTGATGAAAGTGCAGGTTCAAGCGCTGAAGTGGCAGAAATCAACAAAGATGTGAATCTTCTCATCGGTAACCATGTCAATATGAGTAAACTTGGAGAAGATGAAACCTTGAACTCCAACCTTATGGTCAATTACATTAAAGAAGTCACCGGTATGAATCCTATCTATGAGGCACTGCCTGCCGAAGGCGCTGATCAGAAGATTTCCATTATCATATCATCAGGAAAGACTCCGGATATGATTGAAGTCGGTGACAAGGCTGTTTTCTCAAAACTGGCCAAGTCAGGTGCTCTTATGGATATTACCGACTATATTACTGAATATGGACAAAATCTATTGAAATACATGCCTGAGGATTCTTGGAATTCTGTGACTATTGACGGCCGTTACTATGGTATTCCCAAACCTCTTAACAGGGAGGCAACCTGGGGAATAGCTATTCGTACAGACCTGCTTGAAGAATCCGGTTTGGGACAGTTGAATACGATGGATGATTTTAAAGCATATTTTAAGTATGTCAAAGAAGAGAAAGGCATGTACGGTTTAACCGGTTGGGGTAAGGATGCAGAAAGTATCTTCTCCTTCCATGGTATTACCAGTGGTTTCGGTTTGGGAACTGTTCTTATTGAAGGCCAGGACGGTTATCAGTGGGCTTATACATCAGATAATGCCAAAGCCTATATTAGCTGGATGAAAGAGCTTTATGATGAAGGTCTCCTTGACCCTGACTTTCTTCTCCATGGTGGAGCTGAAACCAAGGAAGCTCTCGCAGCTCAAAACTCTGCAGCAGCAAGTCTCAATTGGTGGGATATAAAGGGAGTTAATGAAACTCTTGCTGAACAGGATCCAAATGCACAGCTTCAGTTTGTTCAACCCATGTTGGATGAAAACGGAAACTTCACCATTCGTAAAAAAGGCGGCAATGTCATATCAAGATATATCGTTCCCACAGTAGCTGAGAATCCAGAAGGGGTTGTCACATATTTGAATGGATTGGTTGACTCGGATGTTGCAAAAACCATTTCCTTCGGTTTCGAGGGAGAACACTATACCTTAGAAGAAGGCGTGATTACCCCTACAGACAAGTTTTCGGAAGTAGCACCTTATTCCCTTTACTATGTCTATGGAGACGATGTTGAAGACAGTGTAAGAATAAAGGGATATTTGGACTATTACAATGACCTTGTACCTTATACAAATGTTGTTGATTATTTTGACACCATGCTTTCTGTTGATGAAGTCGACGAATACTATAATGAGTTAAGAGATTTCGCTATTGAGAATACTGTTAAGTTTATCCTTGGCGCAAGACCCTTGTCTGAATTTGATGACTATGTCAATGAATTCAATGCTATGGGTGGTCAAGCAGCCATCGATGCAATTAACGCAGCCAACTAGAATCACAAATAAACCGGCCTTTTGTGGCCGGTTTACTTATGGAAACAAAAAAAGACATTCATTAGGTAATTGAGAATCGAGAGGATAACAATGAAAATACAACGACACCCCAATAATCCAGTTTTAAGAAGCGATATGGTCCCTTACGAATCCAGTTTGGTCTTCAATGCAGGCGTCATCAAAGATCATGATGCCTATGTCATGATTTTCCGAAATGACTATGGTTACCATGGAGGCAATGACTTTGATGGAACCAATATTGGAATAGCCCACAGTCCAGACGGAATCCACTGGACTGTAGATCCGGAGCCTTGCTTCGACCTTAAGAATGAAGAAATTTGGAGGGCTTATGATCCAAGACTCACCTTAATCGATGGCCTCTACCATATGACCTTTGCGGTAGACACCGAGCATGGCATCCGTGGAGGTATTGCTGTCAGTGAAGACCTGAGAAAATTTGAGATTGTCAGTATGTCTGTTCCGGATAACAGAAACATGGTTCTTTTTCCTGAGAAAATCAATGGACTGTATTACCGTTTGGAAAGACCCTTTCCGGTCTATGGGCGTGGCAATGTTGACAGATTTGATATCTGGTGCTCCAGTTCACCGGACCTTGTTCACTGGGGAAACAGTGAACTGGTTCTTGGAGTGGAAGATGTTCCTTTTGCTGATGACAAGATAGGACCGGCAGCACCGCCTATTAGGACTCCTTATGGTTGGTTAACCACCTTCCATGGTGTTGATCTGGATAAGACCAGAGGAAAGAACGGGTGGGAAGAATGCTGGCAAAAAAGATACCACGGAGGCATCATGCTTCTTGATCTGGAAGAACCTTGGAAAGTTATCGGAATGTGTGATACACCCCTTCTCACACCGGAAGCAAGCTACGAACGAGAAGGCGGCTTTCGCAATGATGTGATTTTCCCAACTGGTATGGTCATGGAAGATAATCAGGAGGTAAAAATCTACTATGGAGCAGCAGATACTTACATATGTCTGGCTACAGCTCAGATGGAAGATTTAGTTGATATGTGCTTAGGGAAGAAAGATAGAACCACCGAAAAAATAACCATACTATAAACGAATTTCTCTATACTGGTATGAAAGGCTGGGACACTGACGTGTGTTCCGGCCTTCTTTTCAATTTAACTCTAGACGCCATTATGTTAAAATAAAATCATCAAGTATTTGGAGGAACTTATGGAATATATAATTGCAATGGTAATCGGCTACGGGCTTGGCTGTATTCAGGCAGGTTTTCTTATAAGTAAGTTTATATTAGGTAAGGATATTAGGGATTTTGGCAACGGTAATGCAGGTGCCAGTAATGCTACCATGGTGTTTGGCAGGCGGGTTGGTATTGCTACAGCCTTGATCGATATTATAAAAGGGATAATGGCAATTCTAATTACAGGATGGATCTACAAGGGACAGGTAGAAGCTGGTCAGTTATGGAATCTTTATTATTTGGCCGGAACTTTGGCGGTTCTTGGACACAACTTTCCTTTTTATATGGGATTTCGAGGAGGAAAGGGGACGGCAACTGCCCTTGGTATTCTCTTTGGTCTTGATTACCGCCTTGGTCTGATTGGTTTTTTGACTATGACTCTGGTAATCCTGATTACTGATTATATGGTTCTTGGAACAGTGGGTTTATTGGTGGTTATGATTGTCTATACTGGAATGTATCACCTTGACCTGGTTAATATGAGTCTTGTTTTATTACTGACAGTTATGAGCCTGTATAAACACAGAAAGAACTTTATTCGATTAAAAAATGGAACAGAAAAGCATGTAAAATCCACTCTTTTTAAGAAAAAATAAGAATACCCTTGACTCTCCCCTATAGGGGAGAATATATACTCTATACAGGTCATGATTTTGACCCTAATGAATGGATGATTGATACCTTATTCAATATTAGAGTGAAAGGAGTAGTTATGAAACACGAATGGAAAAAAGCAGAAAAAAATCTGTATTTGCCTAAAGAGGAACCACAGATCATGGAAGTCCCTGAACAAAAATTCTTTACCATTGAAGGTGTCGGTAATCCAAACGGACCTGATTTTGCAGAAAGGATTGGCGTCCTCTATTCCTTGGCTTATGGAGTACGGATGATGCCTAGGAATGGATTTGAGCCAGAGGGATATTATGAATATACTGTTTACCCCCTGGAAGGTATATGGTCTATCAGCGATGAAGCCAAGGACAAGGAATCATGGACCAAAGACGATTTGACCTATAAGATTATGATTAGGCAACCGGATTTTGTTACAGAGGATGTGGCAGAAAAAGCCATGGCTATAGCTGAAAAGAAGAAACCCCACCCTCTTTTGAAAGAGGCAAAATTTGAGACTATTAAGGACGGCCTATGTCTTCAGGTTCTGCATCTAGGATCTTATGATGACGAACCGGCATCTTTTGCCAAGATGAATGCCTATATTGAGGCTAATGGATTGGCTAAGAGAGCTCTGGAGCATAGGGAAATATACTTGACAGATGCCCGTAAGACCAGTCCTGACAAACAGAAAACAGTTTTGAGATATTTTGTAGAGAAGGCAGATTAAAAAACTTTTGTGATTGTAATGTGTAGGTAAAAGTTGAAATGAGTGAAAGGAGTTTCCATGTATAAGATCGGCGAGTTTTCAAAAATTCTTGGTATCACAGTAAAAGCCCTAAGATATTACGATGATATTGGTCTTATGCAGCCTGCTTTTATTAATGAAGAAAATGGCTATCGTTTTTATGATGACACCAATTATCAGCAGGCCATATGGATTAAGTCCATGAAGAAATTTGGTTTTACTATTAAGGAAATTCAGGATGTCCTTCCTAATCTAACCAGCGATGATGACTTGTCGGATTACCTTTATGAAAAAAACCAGCAAATAGCAGACCAAATTCAATCTATGAAGAAACTCCAGGGGCTCATTAACCTTGAAATCAAGAATTTGAAAGAGATTGGAGATGTGGAGATGAATACCAAAGTTGAAAGAGTGAATATTCCTGATATAAAAGTTGCAAGTGTCAGATATAAGGGACGTTATGAAGAAGTAGGCAAATACTTGGGCATCCTATATAAGCATGTGGGGATGAAAGGAGTCAGTGAACCTTTTTCCATGTATTATGACGATTCCTATATGGAGGAGAACGCAGACGTGGAAGTTTGTGTCGAAGTCAAGAAAGCTGTTGAAAAAGACCAAGTATCAACAAAAACATTGCCAGGCGGCGATTATGTTGCGACAACCCATATCGGACCCTATGACACCTTAAGTAAATCCTATAAGGCTATCGCCGATTATATGAATGAAAATGGCCTGGAAGCTGCTGTACCCAGCCGTGAAATATATGTAAAAGGTCCTGGTATGCTGTTTAAGGGTAATCCTGAAAAATATGAAACACGAATTTTAATACCTATAAAAAAATAGGATCATTAAGGAGAGGCTATGAGTGACAAGCTGCTGCTTACAAAATTAAGTAAACCTGATGTACTTAAGGAACATATTAATAGAAAGCGTCTGACATCTGCCTTTAAGGAGGCAGGTGATTCAGACTTGTTTTTGGTGTCTGCTCCTGCAGGAACAGGAAAAACAACTGCTGTCAGTCAGTGGTTGCAAGACCTGGGCAAACCCTTTATGTGGTATTCGCTAGATGACTGGGACAATGAGATCCACCTCTTTTTTTCATATATTATTGAAGGTCTCAAGCCTATTGATGATCGGGTTTATCAGGAACTTGGTGGCTTGCTGGATGGAATGGAAGCTCTTGGCATTCCAACTTTCATCAGGTCTTTTATTATGACCTTGCATCAAATCAGGAGTCCTTGGATTCTGGTCTTGGATGACTATCATCTTGTGGACAATAAAGAAATCAATCAGTGCATCCAGAAATTAGTGGAACATCTTCCAAAGACCCTTCAAATCGTTTTAATAACACGAGAAGACCCGGACCTAAAGCTTGGGAAACTTAGAGTCAGTGGGAAATTAATGGAGTTACGACTTGGTGATCTTAACCTTAGTGAGGAAGAGGCCTCTGAGATGCTCAAAAGGTATAACTCACAGATCAGTACAGACCAGGAAAGACTCCTATATGAGAGAACGGAGGGTTGGGCAGCAGGCCTTCAATTAGCTGCTGTATCCATGAAAAACATGAGTGATCCTGGCGCCTTTATTGCAGATTTTTCAGGTAATCATCTCTATATTATGGATTACCTGATGGAAGAAGTACTGGCTGATTTGGACCAGGATTTAAGCCAATTTTTACTTGAAAGTTCCTGTCTTGAATATTTTAACAGTGATATGTGTGATGCCGTTCTTGAACTGTCGCCTGGAAAAGCTGAAGATTACTTGAGCCAACTTGAGGATGCCAATTTGTTCCTAATAGGTCTGGAAGGTCAAAAAGGCTGGTATCGTTACCATCATCTGTTTAGGGATATCCTTCGTGAACGTTTGAAGAAAGACCAACGCTATAAAAAGATTCAGGAAAACACAGGTGACTGGTATCGAAATCGTGGCAATGACTGGGAAAGTATGCATTATTATTTAAGATGTCAAGCCTATGATAAAGCCGCTATTGTTGCTGAATTGACCTGGGCTGAGATGGACCTTGAGCTTAAAAGTATTACATGGGTCAGAACCGTAAAAAAAATACCTGAAGACCAGTTAATGAAAAGGCCTGTCCTGGCTATGGCCTATGGATGGGGACTTCTAGATGACACGGATTATAAGGAAGCCGGAAGATGGTTGGACATTGCCGGTAAGCTCTATAAGGAATCCCAGATGTTTCCTGACAGATATGAAATCCATGACCAGCGCCAGTACAGGATGTTGGAAGCCTCTTTGGAATCAGCCTATGGATTTATGGCAGCAGGCCAGGAACGGTATGAAGAGGTTTTTCCTCATGCAGTAAGAACCTTGGAACTTGTTCCTGAAGATGAGTACCATAAGTATGGTGTAGCTTCCATGCTTTTAGGGTTTGCCTATTGGTCAGGTGGTGACCTTGCTATGGCAGAAGAAACCATTGGCCTGGCCCTTGGACATATCAAAAAAGAAGTTAATCTCTTGACCCTAAACAGTTTTTATATGATTTTGGCTGAGTTAAAACTTCATCAGCATAAACCTGACCAGGCTTATAGTCTCTTTGAAGACCGTAAGGACTGGTTATTAAAGAGTGGTCAGGTACCAATCCTTATCGCCAGTTTTTACTTGGGAATGGCCAAGGCTGTTTTCTTCAAGGGGGATTTGGACAAGAGCTTGGAACTGCTTGAAACCAGTAAATCCTATGGTCAGAAGTTTGCCATTATGGACTGGGAGTATAAGTATTACCTCCTATTGGCAAGGATTTATGCCCTTTCCGGATTTTATGATATGGCAAAGGATGCTCTCCTGGAAAGCCGTCATACCTACTATATCAATCCTATTCCTGATGATGTCACCATTGATGAGCTGGATGATTATATCAGGTGGAAGGAAAAGGCCACTGTCCTAATGCCAGGAAAGGACAGGGACATGGATGAGGTCATGACTGCCTTGATAGACAAGGTTGAACCACAACATTTTTCAGAAATCGGGAATAAGAAAAAGGAAGTGGCTAATGAAAGTCTGGCTGAACCATTAACTGTGCGTGAATTAGAGGTACTGGATCTTATTGCTGAGGGTCTTTCCAATAAGGAAATCTGTGACAGCCTCTTTCTTGCTTTATCTACGGTTAAGGGATATATCCAGAACATATACGGTAAACTAGGCGTTCGAAGAAGAACAGAAGCCATTAAATATGCCCAAAGTATGGGTTTGATTGAATAAAACAGAAAAGACCCTACTTTAGTAGGTGCCGGAACCTTTCGGATTTTTGTAAGATGATGATATAAGAATCATACAACTTACAAGATTCGGGAGGTTTTTATTTTATGGCAGGATATAAGATTATCATTAAAGGGCAGTTGACTGATAAAATGCTGGACTATCTGGAACTTGAAGCAGAGGTCACGTCCATTCTATCAGGCTATATACCGGACCAGTCAGCTATGATTCGTAAGGTGAGAGGTCTCAATGACTTAGGTCTTGAGGTGATAAGTGTTTATTCAAGTGATAAAAAATAGCTTTTATGTGAAAGCTGGAACAAAACAAAATGTATTGCCATAAATGGCAAAGAAAAGAGGATGAATTATGAAACAAATAATGAAAATTGGCGGAATGTCTGCTATAGGCTTAACATTGATCTATATTATTGGTATCGTCATGAATGCAAGTATGCTGGATACTTCCGGTATAACAGATCCTATAGAGCTGGTTCAATTTATGGCAGACCACCAAGGTTTGATGACAGCATGGATTACACTCTTATATGTTGTTTTTGGTATTGTCTTAATACCACTGACGATTGCTCTTTATGAATTAATGATGGAAAAAGCAGGGGACAGGGGATTATTAGCCAAAACTGCTGCTGCCTTCGGTTTTATCTGGTCGGGTTTGGTAATAGCCAGTGGAATGGTACATAATATCGGCATGGGAACAGCCATTGATATGTTGGCTGTAAATCCTGAAAAGGCTGGAGATTTCTTTAGTGTCATTACCAGCATTCATGTAGGTCTTGGTGGTGGTAATGAGGTTCCTGGAGCCATGTGGACCCTTTTAATCAGTATTGCAGCCATCCAAACCGGTCTCTTTAAGAAATGGATTAACGGTCTTGGACTTATAGTGGGTATAGCGGGTATCCTAACAATTGTGCCCAGTCTTTTTGACAGTGTTGTCATGGTTTTTGCCTTGGGACAAATGGTCTGGTGGATAGGACTTGGGCTCCTGATGATCAGGGATAAAGTTTTCGTTGGAAAGCCTGTTTTTGCTGGCAAATAAAAAGCCTGTAAATAGGTCAAAATAGTCCTTGCAAAAAGCCTCACGAGATAGTATAATATATCCTTGTGAAAATATCCTTGCTTTTGCTGTCAAGCAAAGGCCAAAAGTCCATAAGGAGGTGCAACATGAACAATTACGAATTAGCATTAGTAATCAACGGTAAGCTTACTGAAGAGGCTCGTGATGAGGCTTTAGAAAAAGTAAAAGGCTTAATCGAAAGATTCGACGGTAAAATTGCTAAAGTTGACGAATGGGGTAAAAGAAGACTTGCTTACGAAATCCAAAAAGTAAGAGAAGGTTTCTACTACTTCATCACATTTGAATCTGAAGCTACAGCTCCAGCTCAAATTGAAAAACGTATTCGTATCATGGAAACAGTTTTACGTTTCTTGATCGTCAAAGCAGAAGCATAATAAGAGAATGAGATTTAAGGAGGGTTCACAATGAATAAAGCGATTTTAATGGGAAGATTAACTCGAGATCCAGAAGTTCGATACTCACAAGGAGCAGAGCCGATGGCTATCGCGCGATATTCATTAGCTGTTAACCGTCAGTTTAAACGTGACGGTGAACCTGACGCAGACTTCATAAACATTGTTGCTTTCGGACGTCGCGGTGAATTTGCAGAGAAGTTCTTTAAGAAGGGCATGCAGGTTGTCGTTGTTGGTAGCATCCGTACAGGAAGTTACGAAAAAGACGGACGTAAGGTCTACACAACTGATGTTGTGGCAGAAGAGCAACATTTTGCGGAAAGTAAACGAAATTTTGAAGAGAGAATGTCTTCAGGCGGAGGAAACTCTTTCTCACAACCAGCTGCACCGGCAGCCAACAATACCAATGTTGATGGTTTCGTGAGTGTAGACGATGACTTCGATGATGATGATATTCCATTCTAGAATACGAAATTGAAATTTGAGATTAAATTAGGAGGAAATAACAATGGCTTTTGATAGAAGAAATAACAACAGAAGAAGAAGAAAAAAAGTTTGTCAATTTTGTGCAAGCAAAAGTACTACAATTAACTACAAAGATACTAACACTTTAAGAAGATACGTATCTGAGCGTGGTAAGATCTTACCTCGTAGAATTACTGGTACTTGCGCTAAGCACCAAAGAGCTCTTACTGTTGCGATCAAGAGATCAAGACACGTTGCTTTGTTGCCATACGTACAAGATTAATGATGAATTTGGACCTGGCTTTGCCGGTCTAAGTGAATAAAACGGTAGATGAATGGGCCTTACACTTTGTGTAGGGCCCTTTTTGATGTGTGAATGTCCTATAAATTTACACTAAACGCTTAAATCTGATTCTTAAGCGGGAGTCAGACCTTAATATATCCTGATTTCAAATACTTTGAAAGAAGGGTGACCGTGGGTAGACTGAAGGTCAAGGATTACCTGATCGCATAAAAGTCCTTGGTCTAGTTGGTGACTTCTGAAGCGGTAGTGGTTATCCTTAATATCCAGGCTTTCAACAAGCTGTCCTTTATGGTAGAACTCAATTTTATAGTCCTTAATCAGCTCTTTTGGGAGGCTGTCAGACTGTCCATGAAGTCCGTTGTCAAACATGGAAATCATTATTTGAGTAGACAGGTCTGAGTCAAATTTCAGGTCCACTCGATTGATCCATACAGGTTCTTGACTTGTAAGATTTATCATAGCCTTATCGCAAACACCGGATGACCAATGGTGGAGTGTGTCCCCCTCATCCCGTCCGTAACCGTCAACCATATTTTGAGTGTTGGTTTCTATACTGGTGGAGGAAGCTATTATATTGAAGCAGCCAGTCTGATCAGCAGGATCTTGATTAGTGATATTGGGGATATAGGCATCTTCCCTAAGCAAAAGTTGTTGAAGATCCTTGATATGTGTGTATAGGTCCCTCGGTGTTTCCCCATTCCTGTGGATAATTGAAGCAGCAGACCCAATTGCCTGCCCAATGACCGCACAGGTTCCCATAACCCGTGTAGACCCAAAAGCCATGTGGGAAGCACTGATAATTCGACCACCAATAAATAGATTATCCAGGTCTTTAGCAATAAGGCAGCGGTAAGGAATTTCATAGACGTCTGGAACCTGGATAAATTCTGTAGGCTCCAGTTTCGCCCGAAGGCCTCCCGGGATATGCATATCCATAGGCCAGCCGCCATAAGCTACGACATCTTCAAAGTGGCGTGTCCCTGCCAAATCGTTTTCTGTCAGTATATAATCACCGATGACACGTCTGCTTTCTCTTTTTCCAGGGAGGAAACCTACCCAGTCTAAGCTATAGTTATCAGCCCCGTGATCACCACCATTTTTAATATGATCCCAGACACCATAAAGGGCTTTGACCAGGTCGTCACGGATCAACTCTCCATCCTTAATGGTGTGGTCCATATCTCCCCCAAGCTCAATCCACCAATAATTAAAACCTGTCGCCCCATGTTCTCTGTGCTTAAGATCTTCTTCTGTGTAAGTGTTTGCCCATTGGGGTTTTATAAATGGAACATGCCTGCCGGTATCCAAGGTTCTAAAAAGTAGTGTATTACCCATACAGATATTGTCTGCTTCCATAGGTGCATGGGGTTCGTTAAAAGTAGAGGAAGCTTCTCGGCCAATCATGTATTCTGCACCTGCTAAAGCTGAAAGCGTAGCATCGCCGGTCATATCAGCAAAATAATCTCCGGTAAAAGTATAGACCTTCTCTGTTGTCAGCTGGTGGGCAGATATACTGGTAATTTTGCGGTCAATAACAGATGCTTGGGTCATATGAGTATTTAAGTACAAGTCTAGATTATCTTGGAAATGAACTTTTTCCCATAGGATAGAATCAAAAATTGGATAGTCATAATTGGGATTCCTATATTTGTTTTCTAATAGGATTTCTTCAAGTATGCCTGTTTCCCGTGCATTTTTTCGTTTGCCATGATTATCGGCTCCGCAGATATGCATACGGATTTCGGAGCTTGCGTTGCCACCAAGAACCGGACGGTTCTGAATAATAGCGGTGGAAAGACCTTGTCTGGCAGCTGCTATGGCTGCACAAATCCCGGACATACCTCCACCGACGACGATAAACGAATAGTTTTTATGAATTGAATCTTGAATCATAAGACACCTCCCAGGGTTGAATTAGTCCAAGTATAGTTGAGTCCAATGTCAGAAACCTTAAAAAAGTGGTCAGAAATCTTAAAAAAAATGCATGGAAGCTATTTTTGAAATACTATACAATAGTATATAGAGACGGAAAGTCAGCCTTTAACTGAAGAAGAAGAGGATTATATGTCAAAAATTGATGGATTAATTCACTATATCAAAGAAGTGGAAAAGAGTCTGAATGCTCATATTATCATTAAAGATTTTATTGGATTTTTAGATGGATATTCTGAGTCATTGGAACCTTTACAGCAATTCTATATTCATCAGTCCAAGTACTGTATGATGATCAAGGGACACCATCATTTGTGGAACCAGTGCCTCTATGGTATTGACCTCATGTCCAATAAACTCAAGAAAACCAAAAAAGCATATTATGGTTTTTGCCATGCAGGTGTCGGTGAATATATTGTACCGATTATGGTTGCCCAAAAGGGGGAGAATCAGGTGATCGGTGCTGTAACTCTTGGCGGCTTTTACAGCCGTGAATGGAGTAAAAAACGGGATGGTCTGGAAGAGGTATATAGGATAAAAAGTTCTGAACTGGATATGAACTATGAGGTTTCTTTTCATGAAAATGTTTATGATCTGACCATGATAGAAGAAAAACTGGCGGTGGTGGCTGAGTATATAGGTTTGCTCTGCCAGGACCTGATCTTCTATGATCAAGGTAAGCAAAAGAACCAGTTCGACCAGAATTACATTATCGGCCATGCCATGGCTTATATAAAGAATCACTTCAAGGAAAATATACAACTTAAAGAGGTTGCCGATTTTTGTCATTGCAGCCCATCCTATATCAGTCATAATTTCAAGAAAGTTACCGGTAAGACCTTAAAAGCATATGTTAATCATTTGCGATTGGAATCAGGTAAGTACCTTTTGGAGTGTTCAGATATGTCGATAACTGAAATTGCCTATGCTGTAGGATTTAAAGATTCAAATTATTTTTCCAAAGTCTTCAGCGGTACATTTACCTATTCACCGATGACCTATAGAAAGGGAGGCAGCCATGATTTTATCCAATAGTAAAAGGTCTATACAAACCACTTATTTTTCAGCCATTATCGTTGTGGTTATAATACCCTTAATTATCCTTCCAATCATCGGTTATATCTACTCCAGTGAACTCCTTAAATCTAAGCTTAGTCAGGTTACGGATCAGAATCTGGTCAATATTGAGACCAATATGAATCATATTATTGAAGATGTGATCAGTGCTTCCAACGTTGTGGCTTTAGATGATAGAATCTCTGATGTTCTGACCCAGGTTCATGAAGATAAGATCAGTCGAATTGAACTGTCTCAGACCATTGAAAGTATGCTTCATTACATGGAAGTCAGTAACCTATATGCCTATCAAACTTCCACAGCCCTTATTGATTTTAACGAAAATATATATTATACAGGTGAAGGAAGAGATTATGATTATGATGCTATAGTAGCTTCTGACTGGTTCCAGGAAGCCAGGAACAATAATGGTTTTTTTATCTGGGAAGCACCAGGGAATACCATACTGGATTTTCAAGGGGGCATTACTTTAACCCGTTTAATTATGGATGATTTTGTCAATCCCTTGGGAGTTCTCGTCATTCATCTTTTTCCGGAAGAGCGGCTGGAGGATGTCATTAAACCCTTTGAGGAATTTGAAGGAACGTCCAGATACCTACTCAATGAAGATAACCAGGTCATTATATCTTCCAAGGAGTCAAACAGTGATGACTGGAAAAAAGATCAGGTTATTTTGGAGAGTCTAAAAGATGAAAACTCCGGGTTTGGAACCAGGGTTATGGGTCAGGGAGACCTGGCTGCTTTTGTTGGCATGAAGGTCATCAGTAAAAGCGGATGGCGCTTGGTCCAGATTACACCCTACGACAGTGTCATGAATGAAGTTATCGGCTATCGAAACATCATGATTTGGATCAATCTTACGTTCATTATTATCCTGCTCTTTGCTATTTATTTGGTAACCAATCAGTTGACAGGTAACATCAAAAAACTTCAGCAAGCTGTGAATAAGGTAACTGATGGTGATTTAAATACTATTTCAGTAGCATCCGGCAGTTTGGAAGTCAGTCAGTTAAGTGACAGTTTTAACTATATGGTAAGTCGGGTCCACAACTTAATCGAAGAAGTTAAAATCGTTACAGAAAAAAAGAATGCAACAAAACTGGAGGCCTTGCAAGCTCAGATTAACCCGCATTTTCTTCTTAATACCCTTAATGGAATTAAAATGCTGTGTGTTATTGAGGATGCACCAACCGCTGAAAATATGCTATTGTCTCTTGGCCATCTCCTTAGCAACACCTTAGGAAAATTCAATGACTTTATTACCCTTGAAGATGAAATAGAATGCATTAGGAGTTACGTCCGTCTACAAAAAATGCGCTATGGCAATACCTTTGAAGTGGAGTATGCAATTGATGAAAGAGCAAAAGCAATCAAAGTTCCGGTTCTCTTCCTGCAGCCGATTGTTGAAAATGCGATTATACATGCTTTTGATGAAATGGATGATATAGGAAAGATTGTCATTGAGGCAATAACCAGGGAAGATTATCTTGAAATATGGATCAAAGACAACGGCAAGGGTATGGATGAAGAGACCATAGAACGTATTCTGGAGGAGCAGCCAAGAAAGGGAAGATACTCCAGCATGGGAATCAAAAATGTAAAAGAACGGATTGAGCTGTATTATGAACCACCCTGTGGTCTGGGTATAGAAAGTAAACCAGGACAAGGGACTAAAACAGTGTTATTAATCAAGGCTCAAGAAGGAGGCGGTTTATAATGAAAGTTTTAATCGTTGATGATGAGATACTGGTGAGAAAAGGATTGGCTCTGACCGTTGACTTTAAGAGTCTTGGTTTTGATGAGGTTTTTGAAGCCAGTAATGGTCTGGAGGCTTTGGAAATAACAAAAAAAGAAAGACCTGAACTTATTTTTACAGATATTAAGATGCCAAAAATGGATGGTATTCAGTTGATTGATGAGGTTAAAACCCTTTTCCCTGAGACTGTTATATTGGTCTTGTCCTGTATGAATGATATCGACTATATCCGTGATGCCCTCAAGTTCAACAGAGCTCTTGATTATATTATGAAGATGACCATGACCACTGAAGAGTTGACTAAGGTCATCATTAAGGCTAAAAATTATATCAGGCAGGACAAGCAGGAACCGGTACAGACAGGAAGTTACCGAAGCATTGTTTCCGCCAAAGAATCCAGAGATCTAAGAAATGCTATCGATGATTACAATGTTGAAGAGATGAAAGGGATTGTAGACCAGATCTTTCAAAGGGCCATCATGGATGAAATATCCAAGGATGACTTTGTTGAGTGGATCCAGCTTTTTGGACTTTTTGACAACAAGCTTAAAGAGATGGAAACTGATGCGAGTCAGATCCTTTTAGGTGACCAGCAGGGATATGAGTACTTATCCGGTGCTGTAAATACAGAGGAACTGAGGTCAAGATTCCTTGCATTTATTAATGAGTTCCATCGTTTTATCAAGATGAATAAGGGGATTTATGTTGGTGTAGAAGTGAAGCAGGTCCTTCATATGGTCCGAAAGGATTATAGTAAGAATTTTAAGTTAGGGGACATTGCCAAGGAAATTGGGCTAAATGAATCTTATTTATCCAGACTTTTCAAGAAACAGATGGGGATGAATTTTTCTGACTATCTTAACCAAGTCCGTTTATCATATGCAAAGAAGATGATTCTTAAACAGGAATACCCCATATATGAGATTGCTGCCAAGGTAGGCTATAACAGTGAAAGTTATTTTAGCCGCATATTCAAGCAATATGAAGGAATAACTCCAAAGCAGTATATGGCAAACCACAAAAATCTTCAATAAAGAGTAAGTAATGTGCAAAATATTGAAGAGTACCATCTACCAGTAAAAAAAGTGACAATTATAGACAGTAGGGTGGATGGGACTTATGACTGGCTGGTGTTAAACTAAGTCTACCAACACAACAGTGTTAAGAGACACTGGTCAGTGAAATACGAGGAGGTATTCATGAAAAAATTAATGTCATTACTCTTGGTGCTTATTATGGTTTTATCTTTGGCAGCATGCGGCAGTGAAAGTGAAACAAGTGGGGATAAGACAGGAGACAAAGAAACAACCAGTGATTCAAGTGCAAGCGGAAAAACCGATAGTCAGGAAGCCAGCGGATCATCTGATGCCAGTGATGAACCAATTAAACTGGTTGTATGGGGCGGTGTTCCTGGTGAATCTGGTCCTCAGGCCTTAGTTGATGCCTGGAATGCAGAAAATCCAATGGTTCAGGTTGAATATACCAGATTCGTCAACGACGATACAGGAAACACAAAACTTGATACAGCCATCCTATCTGGAGAGCAGATTGATGTTTTCTTTACTTATTCCATCGATTTATTGAAAAAACGTGTAGAAGGTGGATTGGTTGAAGATTTGGCTGCCTTTGGTGTAGAAGATTTTGTAAAGAATGAAGTTCTTGGAGCCGGGGTCGGTCAGGTTCTGATTGATGGTAAATATTACGGTCTTCCAACAGCAAAAGAGCCTATTGGTTTTATGATCAACCAGACGATGTTGGATGAAGCAGGTATCACTATACCTGATAATTGGACTTTAGATGACTTTATTGAAATTGCAGGAAAATTGTCTGGTGAAAAAGATGGACAAAAAGTGTATGGTACCCATGGTTATTATGCAGGCCGTCCTTTGGATTTTGCCTTAACAGCTATTGGTGGTGATTATTTTTATAGCCAAGACGGCAAGGCCAGCAACTTTGATGCGCCTGAGTTTGAAGCAAATGCAAAAGTCAAAGACTTGATGGACATGGGTTATGCCATGCCTTATGAGGAGGTTTTCTCAAGGAAGCTGGAAGCCTATGCTCATCCTGCCTTCTTAAATGGTGAAGTGGCTATGTTGCCTTTCTCAGCATGGATGCTTCGATATGTTAAAGACAGTGAAAATTTCCCTCATGATTTTGTCACTACTTTTGCACCCTATCCAGCGATTGATGAAACGACACCTAATGACTATCAGGCTTACCTGAATAATCACATCTGTATGAGTTCCAATTCTGAGTACAAGGAAGAGGCTTGGGCCTTTATTGATTACTGGTTGACTGAAGGTTCTCAGTATATGCTGACTGCCGGTAAGATGCCGGTTTGGAATAAGGTAGATGAGGATGTTGTCGTTGCCGGAGTACTGGGTGAAAATTCACAAGTCCTTTTTGATGAAGCAGCCTATCGTTCAGTCATGCTTAACGGTGATCTAAAATACATCGTAGACACTTATACAACTGCTTATCCTCAAGTGGTACAAATCTACAAAGAAGAATCGGAAATGTTCTTCCTGGGAGCTACAGATAAGGCAACTTATTTTGAGAACCTGAAAACAAGAGCTGATGAAGTTATTGCAGCTGAACTTAATGAATAATTCATGGGTGTTCTTGAGAGATAGAATTAAAATGTAATGCTCAGGATTCAAATGAAACGAAGATTAGATAAAAAATGAAAGGTTGTATTTAATACAACCTTCATTTTATAAGGAAGACCATAATGAACAGAAAAAAAATCAATTGGACCGCCCTTTTATTTATTGGACCTAATTATATAGGCTTTATTATATTCATTCTTTTGCCAGTCCTTTTTTCGGTCGTTGTATCTTTTACAGACTACAATGTCTTTAAGGGATTTGGAGGAATGGAGTTTGTTGGACTTAAACATTTTATGGATATGTTTAAAGACCCTTGGTTTATCGCTGCTTTCGTCAACAACCTTAAGTACACACTGGTGACCATCCCCTGCCTTATTGGCATCTCCATTGTACTGTCTACTTTGTTGAATAATAAGGTTTACGGCAAGAAACTCTGGAGGGTCATTATTTTCATCCCCTATATATCGAGCGTAGTAGCTATTGCTGCCGTCTGGTCCATGATGTATAACCCTTCACAAGGAGTGATCAACCAGATTCTGATGTCGGTAGGTATTGAAAATGTTCCCGGTTGGCTGGGAAGTGTAGACTGGTCATTGCCAGCCCTCATGATTGTTGGTATTTGGATGGGCCTAGGCTATAACACTGTCGTATATATGGCAGGACTTCAGGGAATTGACAAATCACTTTATGAATCAGCTCAGATCGACGGAGCCAACGGAGTTCAGACTTTTTTCCACGTAACCGTGCCCATGTTAAGCTCTACCACCTTTTTCCTGATGATTACCAACATTATAGCCTCATTTCAGGTTTTTGGAACGGTGAATATTATGACTGGTGGAGGGCCGGGACGGGCAACAACAGTTATGGCCCATTACATCTATATTGCCGGTTTCAGGTACAACAAAATGGGTTATGCAGCAGCCATGTCATGGATTCTGCTGATTATGATATTCATGGTAACCATGATTCAATGGCGTTATCAGAAGCGCTTTGAATCCAACAATATGTAAGGAGGTCAACATATGAAAATAACACAGTCACAGATAAAAAAAGTATTGTTGACGCTCCTGGTTGGGATGATCAGCTTAATCATTTTATATCCTTTTGTTTGGATGATGTCATCAGCCTTTAAGCCTTTAGGAGAGATTTATCAATATCCACCCAGGCTGATCACAGAAAACATGTCTTTGGATAACTTTAAGATAGTCTTGTTTGAACAGGACCCTCCCTTTTTTCTATACTTAAAAAATACAGTAATCACTACCTTTTTATCAGTTATAGGGACTCTTTTGACAGCGTCTATGGCAGGTTATGCATTTGCAAAAATGAAATTCAGACATCGGGACAAACTGTTCCTTTTATACCTTGTAACCATGATGGTGCCTTTCCAGGTTTTGATGGTCCCACAGTTTATTTTGTTTAAATATATGGGGATTTTTAATACCCTGGCTGCCCTTATCTTACCCAGACTTTTTTCACCGCTTAGTACATTTCTTATGAGGCAGTTCTATGTGGATATACCTGATGCCATCATTGAAGCTGGCAGAATTGATGGGGCCAGTGAGTTCGGTATCTTCTGGAGGCTGGTTTTTCCATTGGCCAAGCCGGCAATGGCAACTGTAGTCATCCTTAACTTTGTTTGGAGATGGAATGAATATGAAGCACCTCTTATTTTCTTAACGGACAAGAAGTATTTTACCCTAACAGTAGGTTTAACCAATTTTATTGATGAAGCAGGATTTTCTATGGATCACTTGATAATTGCCGGAGCAGCTGTTGCCATGATTCCTATGCTTGCCATTTTCTTGATCGGTCAGAAATATATGATTGAAGGTTTAACTGCAGGAAGTGTAAAAGGATAGTTTCGAATGGTCGGATGCCAGTGGTATCCTGCTAAGAAATGTATTTAGAGATTTATGATTGAATAGGTTAGAAGGAGCTACAATGAAATATACAGAACCAAGCAAAGAAATTAATATCAAAGGTCAGGTCGATGTTCTTGTTATTGGTGGAGGCCCTGCAGGTTTTTCAGCCGCTGTCAGTGCAGCCAGAGAAGGTGCCGATACCATGCTTGTTGAGCAGACAGGACAAGTTGGTGGAGTTGCTACAACAGGTTTAATGAGCCATTGGACTGGAGATACTGTTGGTGGCTTTTATGAAGAAATTCTCGAACGAAGTAATGGCATAAACTTAAAGAGTGATAAATCCTATACGACAGTACAAAAACTGATTGAGCCTGAAACTCTTAAAATATGTATGTTTGAGATGCTGGCTGAAGCTGGTGTCAAACTTCAGCTATATACCTTTGCCTCAGATGTTATTATGGAAGGCAATAAGATTAAAGGCGTCATTGTTGAAAGCAAAAGTGGAAGAGAGGCGATTTTTGCCAAGGTCGTCATTGATGCCAGTGGAGATGGTGATATAGCAGCCAAAGCCGGAGCTAGGTTTTACAAAGGCAGGGAGTATGACGGCAAGATGCAGCCCATGACAATTATGTTTAAAATGGGAGGCGTAGATACAGACCTTGTCACCTATGTGGAAGGTTTTGAAGAGACCTATGATCTTCCTAATGGCCAGGACCTTCAGACTTTCAGCAGAACAAAACTTCCCTACCCGGCAGGCCATGTCTTAATATATCCAACTGTGCTTCCGGGAGTTGTAACCCTCAATATGACGAACTGCATTAAGGTTGACGGTACAAAGTCAGAAGACTTAACCCATGCTGAGCAGGTATGTAGAAGCCAGATGCCTGCAATTGTCAAATTTCTCCAGGAAGAAATCCAGGGTTTTGAACATGCATACCTTTTGTCGTCAGCATCGGTCATTGGTGTAAGAGAAACCAGACATTTTATGGGTGAGTCTGTTTTGACTGAGCAGGATATTATGACTGCCAGGGTTTTTGATGACTGGGCAGTTGCCAATGTTCATTTTAATTTTGATGTACATAATCTGGATGGGTCAGGACTGGATGATACCGGGGTTCAGAAACACTTTAAGCAGAACAGGAGATACACCATTCCATATGGGTGTTTTATTCCTAAAGAAATTGATGGTCTTATGCTGGCCGGAAGAAATATCTCAGGAACCCACATGGCTCACTCTTCTTACAGAGTTATGCCCATTTGTGCCAACATGGGCCAATCTGTTGGGATTGGGGCGTCTATGGCTGTTGCTGAAGGCCTTGAACCAAGGGATTTACCCATTGAGAAACTTCAGAATAAATTAAAAGAAAAGGGTATCTATCCAATTAACGAAGAATATATGATGGCCTAATCAACCTATTTAATGAGAACTTGAAGGGTTAGATATATCATATTTTTGGAATAATTATTTAGATCTTCAATAGTTATAAAAATACCGGCTGGTTCATGACCTGACTCTTTACAGGCATGAACCAGTTTTTTGTATAGGTCATTTTGTGGTGTGTTTGGAGGAATGACTAAGTTGATTGAAAAATACTTGCCTGGAGCCAGTGTAAATGTATCAAGCATATCAAATGAACCCATAGGTTGTGGATTATAAGCACACAATAGGTTGGTTGACTTATCCTGTAAGGTATAGATTACATTGTTATGGTTGGTGTAATCCAATTCATAGTAGTTTACAAAATCAAAAAGATCCTTTTCGGTTCGTTTTTCAGATGGTTCATCATCAATGATATATAGGGTTCTTTGAGGATAGTCGATAATTTGTGGATTAGATGTAATGAAATTTGTGTAATGGGTCTTCAATCTTATGGCCAGTTCTTTGGTTTTTTTCAGTCGTAAGATTTGGGCATCAATTCTATTGATAGTCGTATCCATGAGTTCAACATAGTCAAAATCCTCATCATCACTTAGAAGCTCTTCAATCTCAGAAATAGGAATCTCCAACTGCCTAAAGGCATGAATCATCTCCAGCCGGTCGATATCTTCGAAGGAAAAAAGCCGATACTTGCTGTCTTGGATACGATGGGGCTTCAAAAGGCCTTTCTTCTCATAAAAACGGATTTGAGAGGTGGACATATTAAGAAGTTTTGCAGTTTCTCCAATGGTTAAGCCTTGTCGCATGTCATAATCCCTTCCAATATTTAAAATTCCATTAATAAGTTCCAAAACTGTTGACCTTAAACCTGGTTTAAGGTTTATTATAGGCCTATATTTATTCGAATGCAATTTATTCGTAGTACATATTGGTGTGACAGTTTTTTTTAATAATTCTGATTGAGGTAGTTGAAGTGATGAAAAAAATTGATTTAGGAAGAACTAAGATAGAGAGGATTTTTTGGACCTATGCGATTCCATCGGTTTTGATGATGATTGTCCAGTCCAGCGCAGGTTTTATAGATTCGATTTTTATAGGCCGTTATGTAGGTCCAAAGGGGCTTGCAGCCATAACCCTAGTCATGCCTATACTTATGATTTTGATAGGGATAGCGACTATGATAGCTGTTGGAGGAACCACTTTGGCTGCTATAGAAAAAGGTGCTGGTAATCATGACAAGAGTAATAATTTCTTCAATGTAACATCAAGTCTGCTTTTTATCTTTGGTTTGATAGGGGCGCTTTTAATTAGCATTTTTATACCGTTTGCAGCTGGGTTTACTGGAGCTCAGGGTCAGGTGCTTGAAAATACTATTATCTATGCCAGGCGCATCAGTCTTTTTGCACCTTTCTTTCTTTTGAGTTTCGCCTTTGCTTATTTTCTCAAACTGGATGGAAAACCTGTCTTGGTTGTTATAGTTATGCTTTTAGGTACCCTTACCAATATTGGTCTTGATTATCTTCTAATAGTTAGGTTAGACCTTGGTATAGAAGGAGCTGCTTTAGCTACTGGGGCCTCCCAAATGCTGCCGGTACTTATTATGTTTATACTTATTGGTTTTAGGTCCACTTGGCGCTTTGCCAGGCCTCATTATCATGTGAAGGAAATTGGCCGTCTCATATTTAATGGTTCATCAGAGTTTATGAGTAATATTGCCTTTTCCCTAACCGGAATTCTTTTTAATCTTATCATTATGGAAAGGGTCGGAAGTCAAGGTGTAGCTGCCTATGCTGTAGCTCTCCAATTGGCGGGTATTGTAGGCTCTATGAGTTATGGCATTGCTGAAGCGGGACAAGCAGCTATTTCTTATAATTATGGGGCAAAAGCATATAAACGTGTAACTTCTTTGAGAAAGCTTGGTTTTAGATCTTCTTTTGTTTTAGGCATCCTTTTATTGATTGTTGGAAATGTATTCGGTAGTGAATTAGCAGGTGTTTTTCTCAAGGAAAATCAGACGGTTTTCATGGCCAGCCACATTCTCCGGTTTTATTCCATAGCCTTTATCTTTATCGGGGTTAATATTGGGATTGGCACATACTATACTTCCATTGATGATCCCATTCGTTCCGGTAAGATTACGGTTTACCGCAGTCTTATAGCATCTATCATTGGGATTATGATTCTACCTAGGATATTTGGTGATAATGGAATCTGGATGACCATTATTTTTGCTGAAGCATCTACTTTTGTTATTGGTCTTTGGATGATTCGAAGGAGACCTTTTGGAAACCGGAAAGTAGAAGTTGTGTGAGTCTCTTCTATCCTGTATGATAGACATAATAGTCCAGCTATAGTTGGTTGTATAATAAGTCAAAAGCGGAGGCGGATATGAAAACATTAAGAGAATTATACAAAGAGGCCAGGTACCCATTGGCAGGAAATGGACCAAGAAATATAGGAGTCACCAAGAAAGTCTTTGAACCCTTGGATCCTGAAATGGATGGAGATATGTATGGAACAGGAGTCCTCATGGGGTCCTTTGAAAAGAAAATGGCCCAGGTTTTAGGTAAGGAAGCGGCTGTCTTCTTCCCTAGTGGAACTATGGCACAACAAGTGGCTATGCGGATTCACTGCGACCGAAAAGGAGTGAATAGGGTGGCTTATCATCCCTATTGTCATATGGAAATACATGAGCAGGATGGATTAAAAGAACTTCATAAGATTGAATCTCTTTTACTTGGCGAGGAAGATCGTCTTTTTACCCTTGATGATATTAAGGCTTTGGTAGATTCAGAGAAGATCCAATCTTTGGATCAAGACCTGGCCTGTATTGTCCATGAACTTCCTCAAAGAGAAATTGGAGGCCAATTACCTGAACTTCAAGACCTGGGAGCAATGCTTGCTTATGCCAGTGACCATCAGATAGTCAATCATTTAGATGGAGCCAGACTCTTTGAATGTCTCCCCTATTATAAGTGTCAGGCCAAGGATATTGCCGGTCTTTTTGATACGGTTTATATTTCATTCTATAAAGGAATCGGTGGTGTGGCGGGAGCTGTACTAGCCGGTGATGAAGACTTTGTGAAAGAAGCAAAAATCTGGAAACGACGTCATGGCGGTGACCTGATCTGCCTCTATCCCTACGTGCTGACCTCCGACTATTACTATGAACTAAGAAAAGACAGGATGGCTCACTACTGGGAGGGAGCTAAGAAGCTGGCTGGCATGTTTAATGATATTGAAGGCGTTACAACTGTGCCTGAGATACCGGTGACGAATATGTTTCATGTGTATTTGGATGCTGAATCAGAAAATGTTGAAAAGGCAATTAGAAAAGTTATGGAAGAGGAGAGCCTTGCTATTTCTGGATATGTAAGAGAAAAAGGTGGAAAATCCACCTTTGAAATCAGTATTGGAGATGCCTTTGATGCTGTCAGTGATGACAAGCTTAAGGCCAGTTTTGAACTTTTCAATAATGCATTAGCTGAATAGTTAATTGTATTCCAAATGACTACTTCTTGGACTCATAATGATAGGTCAGCTTCATGACAAGGTCCTGATTATAATTACCGAACTTATGTCCAAAAAGATTCATCCCACCCTTGTTGGGGGCATCATCCTTAACGCCGATACGAAGTTTGATAAAGGGGGTCTGGTTAATGGCCAGATCCTTAAGGGTGGTATCAGCCACAGGGATAGCGTCAATAAATGAACCGTCTTTGGTCACAGACCAGTGTTTCAAAATTCCATATTGGGTCTTATCGGTTTCCCACCACACTGGTGTCAGGAAGCCTTTTTTGTTGCCAAAATCTCCCGGGGACGTCCAGGTTCCGATTTCTCTGCCGTTAATCCAGACGGTAATATCGGATGGCCAGTCTTCGTTAGTTCCCGGAGCCTCGGAACACACTTCACCTATGACCTCGATAGAATCTAATGTGGCACCATAAGGTGTTTTGTTAGGAAAGTTATATTCAAGGTATCCATGACTAAACCAGATAAGCTGGGCATCTACTTTCTCAGGAAGATAGAAGGTTTTAGTCTCATCATATAGGCCGATCGGTTTAAGTTCGCTTGCTATTCCACAGGTTGGATGTACATCACAGGCAACAAATTGGCCTATTGGCATAGGTATATGAACAGAATGATCTGTATCTGTTTCAAGCTCTTTTTCGAAATCAAAGATGATTTTTTTTGCTGACAGTGAGCATATTTTTTGGGAACCCCGTTTACCGGGTCTGAGTTCAGAGGTGATGATTCCAACATCCTCAAGTTTTTGGATATTTATAGTAGTGGAAGACATAGGGATATTTAACTTATCTGCAATATCCTTAATGTTCTGGGGCCCTTCTGCTAAAAGAGATATAATGCTAATTCTAACACTATTGGATAAAGCAAGTGCTGTAGCATTTAAATCATCTGAATCTAAAGTGAGAAATTTATTCATCATATTCTCCTCGAATAATAGTTTAATAATATATGAACTATTATACATAGATTTGACATATGTTGCAATATATACGGTTTTATTTTATTTTAATGATTGACATATTCAATAATTATTAATATAATGCAAATATATATGAACTAAATAAAATAATACGATATTGTAAGGATATTTTAGGAGGTTAGAAAGTTGATACAAACAAAAGACATACAAAATGACTACCCAAGACCACATTTGGCCAGGGAAAAGTGGACCAATCTTAATGGAGAGTGGGAATTCGCATTTGATGACCACAACCAGGGTGTTAAAGACAGATGGTATATGGATAAGGATTATGACTTGAAAATCCAGGTTCCCTTCGTTTACCAATGTCAGCGCTCTGGTATTCATGATACTAAGCAGCATCCTGTGGTTTGGTATAGGAAGACCTTGGATTCCGGCACTTGTGAGGGTAGAACGATTCTTCATTTTGGTGCTGTGGATTATAAGGCAGATGTATGGGTCAATGGACAACATGTTGGAAGCCATGAAGGCGGACATGTTCCCTTTTCTTTTGAAATTACTGAAGCTTTGCTAGACGGTGAAAATGCCATTGTTGTTCGGGCTGAGGATTATCCCTTTAACCTGGACTTGCCAAGGGGTAAACAGTTTTGGAAGGAAAGGTCAGAGAGTATTTTTTATACACCGTCAACAGGTATTTGGCAGACGGTTTGGTTGGAAAACCTAGGTCAGGCCTTTGTCGAAAAAGTCCATCTAACCCCGGACCTTGACTCGAAAGCTATACTTATGGAGTACACCATTTCTGATACAATCCATCGGTTGGAACGTATTGGCGGCAGAACTTTTGGGAGAAAAAGCCAAGAGGGACTGAAGCTGGGTGTGACCATATCCTTAAGAGGGAAAATCTTTGTTAAGGATCTTATGGACCTTGGGACCACCAAAGGAAAGCGGACCTTTTATCTGGATCAGGGAATTACCCTTGACTGGAATTCCAATGAACAGTGGACTTGGAGTCCTGACAGACCGGTTCTATTTGATATGTACCTGGAACTATATAGTGGTGACCAATTGGTTGATGAGGTTAAGACCTATTTTGGTATGCGAAAAGTTTCGATCAAAGACGGTGTTTTTCTTCTCAACAACCATCCTTTCTATCAAAAGCTGATTTTAGACCAGGGATACTGGGAGGAGTCTTTACTGACGCCACCTGATGATCAGGCCTTGATTAAGGATATTGAGCTGGCCAAGGCTATGGGCTTTAACGGTGCAAGAAAACATCAGAAAATCGAGGATCCAAGATTCCTTTATCATGCAGACCGCTTAGGCTTTCTGGTATGGGGTGAAATGGCAAACGCCTATACCTATACAAAAGAGTATGTACCTAGAATGATGGCAGAGTGGACCCAGATGATTGATCGAGACTACTCTCATCCATCAATTGTTGCATGGACCCCTCTCAACGAGTCTTGGGGAGTGGAAAATATTATGAACTGTAAGGACCAGCAGGCTCATGCAGCTTCCATGTATTATTTGACCAAGTCCCTAGACCAGACAAGGCCGGTTATTTCCAATGATGGCTGGGAACATGCCAAAACTGACCTTGTAACCATTCATGATTATGATGCATCCAAGGATATCCTTAAGGGTCGATATAAGGACGTGGAAACAGCATTGTCCGTCAGACCGGCAGGAAAAACTATTATGGCCTCAGGATGGGACTATGAAGGACAGCCCTTGTTGGTGACAGAATTTGGCGGCATCTCTTTTGCCAAAAGCGATTGGGAAGGTTGGGGGTACTCATCGGCTGTCAATGATGATGACTTTTTGGCTAGATATGAAGCAGTGGTTTCAGGTCTTTTGGAATCACCGGCTATTCAAGGCTTTTGCTATACCCAGTTGACAGATGTGGAACAAGAGATTAACGGTTTATTGACCTATGACCGAAAGCCAAAAGTAGATCTTGCTAAAATACGAAAGATTAATGAGGGTAAGTGAATCCATATACCTATACTTACTTAATTGTCATACCAATAAGACCTTGATATAATAGAATTCGGCGAGTTAATGGAGTAAAGTGATTAGCAATCATGACGATGAGAGGAGAGTCTAATGATTTTTAACACCCTGTTTCGAGGATTCTATGAAACCTATAATTTGAATGTAGAAAATGTGGCAGAAGGCTTACATGTGACTACTCATGTGGTTTATCATTATCTGTCTGACACAGCACCTAAAAAAAGCGGCCTTACCAACTTACTGACTTATTTAAAGCAGGTTGGTCCCAGTGATAAGGCTGCTTTTAAGCTGTTTATGGAAGACTATGTTTTTAAGCTCATCAGTGACAGCGAAAAAGGTCAGGACTTAATGAACTTGGACGAGGTGGAAATCAGACACCACCTGGATCAAGTCTTCAGGTGGGCATCAGCCAATTCTGCAACGATTAATGCAAGCTCCAATATTCAGGAGTATAGCAGACTTTTTGACCAAGAGGAGTATATCCAGTGTCACCAAAAGGTCAATCAATTTCTTGAAGAACATAGAGAAGAGCTTAAGCCCAATGACCTTTATGAGCTTAAAATCATTAAAGGCAAGACCCTTAGTTATATGTCCTGTATCGAGAGGAATATGGAATATTTTCAAGAGGCAATAAAGGAATTGGATCAGGCTTTGGGCATTTTCATTAAACCCAAGCGAGCCAAGATTTTCGAGGTTGAGAGACTGAAGGGTTCAGCTTATGCCTTGCTTGCCAATTGGGATGACTATGTTGGTAACTTAAAGAAGGCTCTGGCTCATTCAGAGGCAGCCCTTAAGTATAGTGACCGTAAATCTTCCAAGCTGGAAGCGGCAAGGGCCCTAAACAATATCATTAATATCTATGGCATGATATCCTATCATGAAGATCCCAAGACCAATCTGGAAAAGGCGGCAAGTTTCATACCCATGGCGCTGGATAAGGTGGATGAGGATACACCCGGTCAATTTCTTAGAATCCTCTACAGCGTTATATTTAGGATCTACTGTGAATCGGTGTCTTATAGCCAACCGGATAAATATTATCACTTGGCCTATGAGTTTTTTAACCAGTGCACCAGAGATGATGCAGTGGATACAACCAGCAACTACTATGCAGGTATGCTGTCAACCTTTAGCCGGGCCAATTATGAATATGGAATACTGATGAACTCAGATGACCATATACTTGGGGCTATTGAGTATGGTAAGCGGTGCGCCAATCTTTATAAAGATGAATATGCCATCAACAAGGCAATCACCAATATTCAGCTGGCTATGATGCACACGGCCCTTATTCATGGCCAAGATGCTGATGCCATGTATGATAAGACCATGGAATATTTGGAGAGATTCCATGAAGAGAAACAGGGGGACCACCCTGAATATGAAACCAGCATTAAATCCTGTCAGTTGGATGCTGCCATAAACTGGCTCTACCATGTAGATAGTGACCAGACTATGGGAATTGGTAATCAATCAAAGGATAGACAAGAGGAAATTAAGGTGTGTTGGCAGGAGAGACTGGCACTTTCAGAAGACCTTCTAAAAGACTTGGGACAGACCATCCATTCAAAATCGGATGAGTATAACCAGTTCAGATCTGAAATCTTGGTTCAAATTCTTAAAGCAGATGGTGACCTGGAGGAAATGGAAGCAATTTATGATAAGCTTAAAGCCTTTGTATTTAATATAGACCCTGGTGACTACAGTGAGTACGTTTATTATGTAGCAGACTTCCTCTTAATAATGGATAACCTGGGTAGGATCATCGATGAAAACCGGCCGGAATATTTTCAGGACAGGCAAGTCAACGATGCAGCAATCAAGATGCATGTGTCTCAAAATGTAGTCATGGCAATGACTGAAAAGTATGCCACTTTTTTTAAAAACATAAAAAAACGCATAAAGGCACACTAAAATTTTCATGGTATCTATGTTAAGGTAAAACAAAGTATTACATCCAAGCATAAAGACATTTTTTTGCCGGTAATTGTATAGAGATGGGACAAGGGAGTATCTGATAGTTGGTTGTGGCCTCCTTATTGGATAAAAGATAGAATGGTTAAAGTCGTAACTAATGCTTATGTGATGCTTGCAACAAAGAGGACTGTATGGTCCTTTTTTTGTTTGCAAAAAAATTCTATTCCTTTGTCGGAAAATGACAAAAAGCCATCAGTTTCGTCCAAAGACTTTTAGTATCCAACATAATAAACTATGACTGTAAGACATTCACAACATTGTATAGGAGGGTTTTATAGTGAAAAAGTTATTATCATTGTTATTGGTCCTTATCATGGTGGTTTCTGTGTTTGGGGGCTGTCAAAAGGAAGAGGCCAAGGAAGAGGCAACATCAGCGACAACTGAAACTAAAGAGGAATCATCAGGTGCAGGTGAAGCCAAAGATGAAAAAATTGTCATCGGTTTCTCTCAAATCGGAGCTGAAAGTGGTTGGAGAACTGCTGAAACCGAGTCTGTAAAAAAAGCTGCAGAAGATGATCCCAATATCGAACTCATCTTTTCAGATGCTCAACAGAAACAAGAAAATCAGATTAAGGCCATTCGTAACTTTATCGCACAGGAAGTCGATGTAATCGCCTTGGCACCTGTGGTTGAATCCGGATGGGAAACCGTTCTTGGTGAAGCAAAAGAAGCTGGAATTCCTGTGGTTCTTCTTGACCGTCGGATTTCAGTAGAAGATGAATCTTTATTTGCAACATTTATGGGTTCAGACTTTATCGTAGAAGGTGCTTTAGCTGCCCAATACATTATTGACCGTTTTGGTGAGGACGCAAGTGTTAATATTGTCGAATTGCAGGGTACAGTAGGAGCGTCTGCTGCAACTGACCGTATGACAGGTTTTGCCGATGCTATTTCAGAGCTTGGCGGATACTCAATTATCAAATCACAAACTGGTGACTTTACCCGTTCAAAAGGTAAAGAGGTTATGGAAGCTTTCTTAAAATCAGACGGTGACTCCATTGATGTGGTTTATGCCCACAATGATGATATGGCCCTTGGTGCTATCCAGGCAATCGAAGAATATGGATTAAAGCCAGGTCAAGATATTATTATTGTATCCATTGATGGTGTTAAAGGTGCCTTTGAAGCCATAGCAGAAGGCAAGATGAACTGTACAGTTGAGTGTACACCACTTCTTGGACCCGGTCTTGTAGAAGCGGCAAAAGTTCTTGTTGACGGCGGAACACTTCCAAAATGGATTAAGAGTAATGACAGAGTCTTTGCAGATGAAGCGGCTGTTGCTGAGCTGCCTAACAGAGTTTATTAATGACCTGTAGATAAAAGTGAACAGGAAGAAATCACAGGGAAGAAGCCCATTGGTTTCTTCCTGTTTCATAAGAAGACAGGATTCAAATATCAAGGAAAACAAAACCGGAGGAAAGACAGTGAGACAAAAAGAACATATTTTGAGTGCCCATCATATTTCAAAGACATTTCCCGGTGTTAAAGCCCTGGATGGGGTTGAGTTGGAAGTAAAAAGAGGAGAAATCCATGCCCTTATGGGTGAAAACGGGGCAGGGAAATCCACCCTTATTAAGGTACTTACCGGTGTTCATCAGAAGGATCCTGGAAGTGGAGACATTGTTTTTAATGGTCAGAAAATAAATCCGGCTTCTACTGAAGAAGCCCAAAATTTGGGTATATCTACGGTTTATCAGGAAGTCAATCTTTGCCCAAACCTATCTGTGGCAGAAAATGTGTTTATTGGCAGAGAGCCTATGAAAAAGGGTGTCATCCATTGGAGAAAAATGAATCAGGACGCAGAAGAGATCCTCCAGCGTCTCAATATTAATATTGATGTGACCAAGCAATTGGCAACCTATTCCATAGCCATTCAGCAAATGGTAGCTATTGCAAGGGCCGCTTTTATCTCAGCCGGCCTCTTGATTCTTGATGAACCGACATCAAGTCTTGACCAGGATGAAGTCAAAGAGCTCTTTAGGGTCATGAACCAACTAAGATCAGAGGGAATTGCCATTATTTTTATAACCCATTTTATTGAACAGGTCTATGCAGTAACAGACCGGACCACTATATTGAGAAATGGTACCTATGTGGGAACATATGAAACCAAAGAATTGGAATATTTGGATCTAGTATCTAAAATGATTGGAAGACAGTTCAGTGGACTGAGCAAATCGGACAATGAATATATATCAACAGACCGTCAGATGGAAACCTACATTCAGTTAGACCGGTTTGGGAGAAAAGGTAAAATATCCTCTGTTGATTTGACCATAAATAAAGGTGAAGTTCTTGGGCTTGCCGGCCTATTGGGATCGGGCAGGACTGAAACTGTCAGACTCCTCTTTGGCATCGATAAAAATGATGAGGGCGTCATGACCATAGATAATGAAATGTTTAAGGCCATGTACCCTAGAAAAGCCATCAACAAGGGCATGGGTTTTTGTCCGGAAAACCGAAAGGAAGAAGGGATTATTCAGGACTTAAGTGTAAGAGAGAATATTATCCTGGCCCTTCAGGCTAGACAGGGCTTGTGGTCATCCATATCCTACAAAGACCAGGTCGCTATTGCAGATAAATATATTAAACTTCTGGGCATTAAAGTATCATCCATGGACCAAGCCATTGAAGACTTGTCCGGCGGTAACCAGCAGAAGGTTATTTTGGCCAGATGGCTTGCAACCCATCCTAAACTCCTCATACTGGATGAGCCTACACGGGGAATCGACATCGGATCCAGAACTGAAATTCAGAAGCTAATCCTGAAATTGGCAGGTGAGGGTATGACCATACTCATGATTTCATCAGAACTGGAAGAGATTATTAGTATCTGTGACAGGGTTATTGTCCTTAGAGACAGGAAATTAATCGGTGAAGTCGTCGGTAATGATATAGAAGAAAGTCACATTATGACCATGTTGGCCAAGGGGGTATCCTAATGAAAAAAATGTTGAATCGATTGAAAGACAGTGGCCTATTATGGCCCCTATTAGCCCTCCTGATGATTCTTCTCTATAATGCCTTATGGACACCTGGTTTTTTTAGCATTGAAATGAAGAACGGCCGTCTTTTTGGGTCGATTATTGATGTTCTAAAACATGCCTCACCTCTTATTATTATGAGTATAGGGATGACACTGGTCATAGCAACAGAAGGTATTGATTTATCGGTTGGAGCAGTGGTGGCCATTGCCGCATCAGTTGCCTGCAGTCTCATTGTCGGTGACATTCATTTTATATTGGCGATTATCATCGCACTTGTGGTATCTATGCTATGTGGCCTTTGGAACGGAATTTTGGTGGCCAAAATCGGTATACAGCCTATGGTCGGAACCTTGATCCTAATGACCGTAGGTAGAGGTATCGCCCAATTGATCACCAAGGGTCAGATTATTACCATTAGCCATGACGGATACTCCTATATTGGAAATGGATATCTTTTTGGATTACCTTTCTCTGTTTATGTGGCGGGTCTTATAACCTTGCTTGTTTACTTGCTTCTAAGGAAAACCGCCTACGGACTCTTTATAGAATCAGTTGGGGTAAACCGGGAAGCCAGTCGTTTTTCCGGTATATCTTCTTCCAACATTATTATGGTGGCCTATGTGATCTGTGGACTTTTTGCAGGTATTGCAGGTATTTTTATTTCCTCAAATGTGACGGCCGCAGATGCCAACAATGCCGGATTATGGCGTGAAATTGATGCGATCCTTGCGACTGTTATCGGCGGAACATCCATGACCGGAGGCAGGGTTCATATTGGGGGAACCATTATCGGAGCCCTTTTTATACAAACCTTAACAACAACCATATATTCAACTGGTGTTCCTCCGGAAATCATTTTGGTCGTTAAGGCCATTGTCGTTATATTGGTAACCTTATTGCAGGCTTCCAAGTTTAGAGAAACTGTAGTTGGTATGTTTGCGAAGGAGGCATAAGATGAAAGCAGTCAGCTTAGTTAAGACAAGGGCAGGAAGTTCAATAAAACTACCTGCATTAAACCAAAATACCCTTACCCTTATGGCAACGGTTATTCTTTTTATCCTTTTATATGGATTTGGCATGGTTCGGTATCCGGCTTTTTCAAAACCCCAGGTTTTTCTCAATCTTCTGATTGATAATGCCTATTTGATTATTTTGGCTACAGGATTAAGTTTTGTTATTATTACCGGAGGAATTGACCTGTCTATTGCATCTCTTGTTGCCTTTACAACCATGGTTATCTCTTCCTTACTGGAAGCTGGATTGCCGGCACCATTAGTCGTTGTCATAGCCCTTATGATCGGTGGAGCTTTTGGGTTTTTTCAGGGTTATTTAATTGCTACCTTTGAACTGCATCCATGGATTGTTACCCTTGGAGGTATGTTCCTGGCCAGGGGAGCCTGCTATTTAATTAGTATTCAAAGTATTGTCATTACCGATGAACAGTTTCAAAATCTGTCCAAGTTCAAGATTTATGTGAATGGTAAGAATTTTGTTTCCATAAGTGTTATAATAGCAATAGCGGTCGTGATTGTGGCTGCTCTAGCAAGTAAGTTTACAAAATTCGGTAGAGGGGTTTATGCAATCGGAGGAAGTGAAAAATCAGCCAGGCTTATGGGTCTGTCTGTGAAGAAAACCAAGATTCTGGTTTATACCATCAGTGGATTCACCTCATCCCTGTCAGGCATAGTTTTTGCGCTCTATATGCTGTCAGGCTATGGACTTCACCTTCAAGGTGGAGAGATGGACGCTATTGCGGCCTGTGTCGTGGGAGGTATACTTCTTACAGGAGGATTCGGTTCTTTGATAGGTCCGACCATCGGTGTTCTAAGTATGGGAACCATTCAGATGATCATTATGTTTGAGGGAACCTTAAGTTCCTGGTGGACCAAAATCGCCATTGGTATATTACTTCTTATATTTATTGTTTTGCAGCGGATCCTTGTGGTTCAACAGGAGAAGCGGCTTTTTACATAAGTTTCCTCTATAGGTGATGGCATGAAGGCTATAAAGAAGTTCTATGGAAGTCTAAAAGTCCGAAACAAGATACTTTTTAGTTTTATATGGTTAATGGTTGTAACGATAGTTTTGTTAAGTGCTATCGTTATTTCCATTGCTACAAAAAGTGTCAGGGAGTCTTTGGACAACAATACCAGACAGATGATGAACCAGGTCAATGAAGGCATGGAGCTTCATATTAAGAACTATGAGAATATAATGGACTATATAAGTGTTCTACAGACGACCAAGGGTTATTTTTCCACAGGTTCCATGGATAAGGATATTATGGAGGAGCACATTCAAACCTACAAGGAAAGCAACCCGGAAATTGCCAGTATTGGTCTTGTTACTGTTGAGGATGATTTTTTTAGTTTTGATATGAAGAGGGTATCCAGAGACCCCTTAACATCAGAGACCTGGTACAGGGAGGCTGTAGCAGACCCTGATCACTACCAGCTTTATATCAGTCCTGTCGGTCGAAACGTTCGCTACTCAGGAAGTGTTTCAGGAACGGAACATATTCTATCAATATCCAAGGCTTATCAAGATGAATCCGGTGACATTCGTGGTGTTATCATGATGGATATCGATACCCTGGTTTTTGAATCTATTATTGAAGAGGCCATTATAGGTGAAACAGGCTTTATCTATATTCAAAACAATCAAGGTGATGTTGTCTATACAAAACGAAATCCGGTGGTATATCACATTCCCTTGAGTCTCTTTGATTCTCCGGAAAGTAAGTCGGTGACTTATGTGGCGGAAAAGGATTATCAGGTTACCTGGCAGCCGTCGGATGTATCGGACTGGAATATCGTCGGTGTATCTTCTTTGGAAGAAACTCTTGAACCCGTAACCACCATACAGTTCGTCGTTATCCTCCTGACCCTTCTTTTGTTAATGGGATCCTTTGTCGTTTCCTATTTTCTTTCTGATACCATAACAAAACCCATCCATAAGTTAAGAGATATTATGGGCCGGGTTGAAAATGGTGAAATGGACCTGAGATTTACCACTGTTTACAACGATGAAATCGGCCAGTTGGGTCACTCTTTTAACGGTATGCTGGATGCTACTAACAACCTCTTGGATATGGTGGTCACTGAGCAAAAGAAGAAGAAAGAGGCAGAGCTCAATATCCTCAGAGAGCAGATTAAGCCGCACTTTTTATACAATACCCTGGACACCCTCCACTGGTTGATTAAGGAAGGGAAAAGCAAGGAGTCGCTTGCCCTGATTAAGGCCCTGACTAAGCTCTTTCGTATTTCTCTTAGTAAGGGAAAAGACCAGATTACCATAGGTGATGAGTTGAAACATATTGAGTCCTATATGATCATTCAGAAGATTCGGTATGAAGACAAGCTGAATTTTACTATTAAGTGTGAGGAAAACCTCAAGGACCTGAGGATAACCAAGTTGATTTTACAGCCCCTTGTGGAAAACGCCATATATCATGGTATTAAGATGGTCAAACGAAGTGGTCATATAGATATAGGAGTAAGGCGACAGGGAAAGGTTCTTGAATTTATGATTGAAGATAACGGACCGGGAATTGAACCTATAGAACTTAACAGAATGAATCAAGTCCTTAAAGGCAGTATTCCAAAATCCAAAGAATACGGCTTGGTTCATGTTAACGAAAAGATTAAGCTGACTTATGGGAATCAATATGGAATTACTATAGAAAGTCAAGTAGGTCTGGGAACCTGTGTTAAGGTTACACATCCGGTTATATAAGATATAGGGTTAAGGAGGCAGTCATGTATAAAGCCATAATAGCAGACGATGAACCAATCATTCGACGTGGTATTTCCCATGCCCTTGATTGGAAAAAAATGGATATTGAAATTGTAGGAACAGCCGAAGACGGAAAGGAAGCCTATTCCCTCTGTCTTAAGGAACAACCGGATATTGTTTTTGTAGATATATGTATGCCTTTTATGAGCGGTTTGGAACTCATTGAGGAAGTCATGGAGGCTTCCTTAGACTGTGTGTTTATCATTATTTCAGGTCACGATGAGTTTGAGTATGCCAAAACAGCCATACACCTGGATGTGGTAGACTATGTTCTGAAACCTGTTGATGAAGAAGAACTGGAAGGTGCTGTAAGGAATGCAATCAAACTTTTGACGAAAAAAAGGTCTACCAGAGATCATATCCATATGCACCAAAAGCTGGTGGTTGACCATTTGGCTGATATCCAGCAGGCAATGATTCAGAATATAGTTCTTTATGATCACCCTACAAGTTTGGAAGAACTTAGGCTTCGCCAGCTGGATTTTCTTAATCATCCACTGACCCTTGTTTTGATTAAGCCAATCAGAATGAGTGACGCCTATGATACCGGCCAGGATTTCAGCCATGAGCTTCTGTGCTTTTCGGTTGAAAATATCGTCCATGAACATGAACCGGACCAGATTTTGTATCACAGTCTAGTCAAAAATGAGTTTATTCTGGTTCTCCTTAGTGGATCAGATAAGTCAAAGGTTGAAGAATGGGTTGAAGGACTTCAGTCCAAGGTATCTGATTTGATTCATTACCAGATGGTGCTTCAGTTTAAACTTTTGGCTAGTCCTGTAAAAGAGCTTCACAGTGCTTATCAGGAACTTAAAAAAAATTTGAGTTCAGAGTCCATACTGTCACCTATGGTTTATCAGGTTAAATCCTATATTGACCGTCATTATAAATCATCCGCTTTAAATCTGGAGGAGGTTGCAGGTGTGGTGACTATGAACCCAACCTACTTAAGCAGAATGCTTAAACAGGAGCTCAACCATACATTTATTGACTATTTGACCAAGGTTAGGATTGAAAAGGCGGTGGAGCTTATGTCCTGTGGATCCTACAAAATATACGAGGTTGCTGAAATGGTGGGATACTCGTCTCAACATTATTTTAGTAAGGCCTTTAAGAGGGTTATGGGTGTTTCACCCAAGCATTATCAACTATAGATCAGTTCAGATGGTTATAAACCTGGTAAAATCTTATGTGTAGAGTGAGGAAACATGATGTTTGAATTAGGTAAGAGCAGAAAAAAATATCTTCTTGGTGGGGCCTTGTTCCTTATACTGATAGGCCTCATTAGTGGAGCCTACCTTTATAACCGTGATGAACCACTTCCCTTTGAGGAAAATCATTTTGTCATTGGCGTGTATCAACCTAATCTGACAGAGCCTTGGCGGGTAGATATGTACAAGGAAATAAAGGATCGAGCAAGTCTATATGATAATCTTCGTGTTGTTTTTCGGGATGGTCACGGTGATACAGACAAGCAGATTGGTGATCTAGTTGAACTGATGGATTATGATATTGATCTGCTTATTGTTTCTATGAATGATTCCTCGGTTATGACACCTATCATCGGTGATATTTATAAGGAGATTCCAGTCATTGTTCTTGACCGAGATGTGGAAGGCTATGACTATACCTTGTTTATTGGACTTGATAATTATTCTATTGGTCATCAGATTGGTGAGCTGGTAAAATCTGAAGACCATATATCTCATATCGTTGAGATTTTGGGGGATACGTCATCAAAGCCAACCATTGAGCGGTCCAAGGGATTTCTGGATGCTATTAGCGATGTATCCCATATAGATGTTTTGGAGCGGATTGAGGCTAACTGGGAGAAGGATAAGGCAGAGGATATGTTTAGTGATGCTATTTCCAATTCAGACCAGATTGACCTAATCTATGCCCATAGTGATGATATGGCACTAGGGGCATATAAGGCTATGCTGAAGAATGATATGAAAAGTGAAGATGTTATCATCATTGGAATTGATGGCTTGCCAGGTGAAGGACGTGGCCTTGAACTGGTTGAAAATGGAATTCTTGACGGCACCTTTATCTGTCCGACAGGAGGAAAAGAGGCTATTGAATATGCCATCGATATCCTATCCGGCGAATCCGGGATCCCCAAGAAAGTCATCCTTCGAAGCCAATATGTTAATACATCCAATATTGGAGACTTTATTGATCCTTATGTATCCTATGAAGCAAAGGATGAAATTATTGCTCCGGAAGATATTGTTTTTGGCTTTGCACAAGTGGGGTCTGAGAGCAGTTGGAGACTTGCAAATAGTGAATCTATTCAAGAGGCGGCAAAAGCCGCAGGTATCAATCTGATGTTTAGAAACGTGGACTCTTCTTTTAGTGATGAGGAAAAGCAGGAAAGGCAGATTCAACATATACGTGACTTTATTGAGGCAGGAGTTGATGTCATCGGTTTCTCACCTATTGTAGAAAGCGGTTGGGATCAGGTGCTTAGTGAAGCCAAGGAAGCTGGTATACCGGTCATTCTCTCAGACCGCTATATTGATGCAGGACCTGATTTCTACACAACCTATATGGGATCTGATTTTATTGAAGAAGGCAGACGTGGAGCAAGATGGCTCTTATCTGCTGAAATAGCAAAAGAGCCAGGTTCTACCAATCAAGACCAGATTCGAATCGTTGAGATTCAGGGCACCCTTAACGCAGCCCCGACCATTGGCAGGAAAAAAGGTTTTCAGGAAATTCTTTTTCAAAATCCCGGTTACTCAATTATCGATACAGGGACCGGTCATTTTACCCTTGAAGGGGGAAGACAGGTTATGGAATCTTATCTGAATCTCTATGGCAAGACCATTGATGTGGTCTATGCCCACAATGATGATATGGCCCTTGGAGCTATCGAAGCCATTGAGGCTTATGGTCTTGAAGCAGGTAGTGATATCTTGATTATATCAGTAGATGGGACCAAGGAAGCCCTAAAGATGATTAACATAGGGAAACTGAACTGTTCAGTAGAATGTAGCCCACTTCTTGGTCAGGGACTCATGAAGGTTGTCATCGATGTAAGCAATGGTGTTGAACTTCCAATCGAAATCATTACTGAGGAGGGAGTTTTTACTAAGGAAAACGCTGCATCAGCTATTGGAGGAAGAAAATACTGATTGCCCATTTATTGCCAAGTCACCCATTAAAGCGTAAAATAGACCATAAGGGAAAGGGTGATGTAAATGGCAAAAGTCATGGAGAAAAACAGGAAAATCGATCATATTCATGTTGGTTTGAGTAACGATATTTTGATGGATATAAGACAAAGGGTTTATCTGATGTTGGATGAACTGGGTCCTGAAAGTTTTGATTATCATCATGTCAGAAGAGTAGAGGCTGAGTGCGCCTGGTTGGCAACCCGACGAGAGCTTGATTTAGGTGTGGCTTTGGCAATCGGTTTGCTTCATGACATTGGCAGGGTCTGGTGGTACGTTGAAGGAAGCCGTCATGCCAAGGAAGGCAGTAAGGCTGCCAGAATAATTCTGAATGATTATGACGTAGACCCGGTAACTCTCGATGTTATTTGCCTGGCCATATCCAGACACTCCACCAAGAAAAAAATTCACGGGCCTTACGATGAGCTTATCAAGGATGCAGATTGCCTTGCTCATGAGTTGGAAGGCTCTATTGCTGAGAGTCCATTCGAGATGGTAAGGGCTTCTTATGCAAAATATGACGCTATGCACCTTCGTATCAATAAATCAGAAATTATTGAGAACCATCTTCTTAAACAATACACTTCATATGGTGACCTCCTAGCTGATCTATACCGGAAAGCCAAAAAAGATAAAAAAATTAAAAGCAAAGACATACATCTACTGAGAACCCGAATCCGCAGCATTCGCTCTATTTACGGACTCATGAAAGGGTCTGATGACTGGAAGCAATTCAGTCAATCCTTCAAAAAATTTCAAAAGCTTTTCAAGCGTTTGGAATACTCACGAAAGCTGGGGGTATTAGAGAAAAGCCTTGTAAAAATAGGAGTTAGTAAATCTCTTTCCAAGTGTATTCAAGACCTCCTAAAAAAAGAAAATCAAAAGATTGGAAACTACGTAGCCAAGCACTATGAAGATCTGATGATATCTGTTGATGTTAGTGAATTTAAGATTAGGGACATCCATCATATGGAAGCTGCCCTAACAAATTTGATTCATGACTTCCGAGACCGTCTGGACCAAACCGATATGAAGGATATTGTCAGTCTTCATGAGCTGAGAATCCAGACTAAATGGATTAAGTATTTGATGGACGAAAAAATCATCCAAGGATTTAGTGATCTGGATCTTGGACTTATGAATGATCTTCATACAGCCATAGGAAGGCTTCATGATATTGATGACAACCGAAAGCTTCTTGAAAAACTTGAGGTGTCCAAGGACCTTAAAATCAGTAAAAAGGATAAAGCGGCTATTGAATCTATCTTTATCCAACGAATAAAAAGTCAGAAGAAAGACCTGACACTAGACCTTCTAAAAATGAACAAAAGGTTTTCAACTTTTACCAGTCACAGTCAAGCCTTAAAAAGCTAATAAAATACAATATTCTATGGATATTTTTGTATATTTACATTAATATAGACTTAAGAACAATGCATCCTGGCTGGTCGTAAATCTTCGATTTACTGCTCGCCCATGCAACCTGGCTGGTCGTAAATCTGACGATTTACTGCTCGCCTATGCGTCCTGGCTGGTCGTAAATCTTCGATTTACTGCTCGCCAATGCAACCTTGGAGGTAATATGGAAAACAATACGGGATTTATGGATTATCTCCTTGAGGAGACTATGAAACATAAAGGAACAGATCTTCATCTTTGTGCTGGCAGCAAGCCATTAATGCGGGTGAACTCCAGGCTGGTAGAGGTGGAAGGGACAGATAAACTGTCACCGGATGCCATTGTCAGTTTTGTGGAGGAGTATTTGGGGCCGGATAATCTAGAAGTTTTAAAACGAAATAAGTCCATCGATATATCCTATTCCAAAAGGAATTTAGGACGGTTCAGGTGTAATGTCTACTATCAAAGAGGGACCTATGCCATGGCTATCAGAGCATTGCCTATTGAAATTCCGAGATTTGAAGAATTGGGCCTTCCGGACGTCATTCGTGACCTGACCGGAAAGACCAAAGGTCTTGTATTGGTTACCGGTGCAACCGGTTGTGGTAAGTCGACAACCCTGGCCAGTATGGTAGATATGATTAATGAAAAATACAAGTACCACATCATCACTATTGAAGATCCTTTGGAATACCTTCATAGACATAAGAATTCCATGGTGACTCAAAGGGAGATTGGGGAAGATGCCCTTGATTTTGGGACATCTCTTAAGGCAGCCCTTAGGGAAGATCCTGATGTGATTATGGTTGGTGAAATGCGGGATATGGAGACCATCAGTATAGCCTTGACTGCAGCAGAAACGGGGCACCTGGTTTTATCCACCCTTCATACATCCAGTGCAGTTAAAGCCATTGACCGGATTGTGGATGCCTTTTCTATGGAACAGCAGAACCAGGTAAGGTCACAACTGGCTACAGTACTTGAAGGGGTTATATCCCAACAGTTGGTTCCGCAAAAAGACGGTAAAGGTATGCGGGCAGTGACAGAGGTTATGTTGACCAATCCGGCTGTACGTAACCTGATTCGTGAAGGGAAACATTATCAGATTAATAATCTTATTCAGACCGGCAGCAAATTGGGTATGGTATCCATGGAAAGGGAGCTTTCTGAATTGGTAAAAGAAGGTGTTCTTGACAGGCAAACTGCTTATATAAAAGCAGCGGATCCCCAGATGTTTGAAAACTATATGAAGTTGAATTAGGAGGGTTAGAAGGATGAATGCAATTTCCAAAGAAGAAACCATTTTATTTGCCAGACAATTAGCCTTGGCCATTCGAAGTGATTTACCTTTGACTGGAAGTCTTGAGCTCATCGGAGAGAAAACCGACAATTCGGATCTTAAAAAGGTTCTGAAGGATATGGTGGATGATCTGAATATGGGCCAAATGTTTGCAGATGTAATCAGTAAACATGAAGAATTCTTAACACCATTTATGGTTCAGATGGTAAAAATCGGTGAAGAAAGCGGTAATCTGCCTGAAGTACTGGAACAGGTGGCCCAAACCTATGAGAAGCAGCTGGAATCCGGCAACAAGCTAAGAGCTGCTGTAACCTATCCCATTATCCTAACAGGTCTGATGTTTGGCGTTATTATTCTTTTGATTGCCCAGGTTATGCCCATGTTCAACGATGTTCTTAAGTCCTTAGGCGGTGAGATTCCTGGCTTTACAAGGGGGATTCTTAGTGTAAGTCTCTTTTTAAGGGATAATGGTCTTATTATACTGATTGTTTTGGCTATTATAGTTATCGGTCTTATTGTTTACAGCAAAACAGAAGCCGGAGTCGCTGGACTTGACCGGCTGAAGTTTAAGTTGCCAGTTTATGCAGGCATTAACTCATCTCTGCTTGCAACCCGTTTTGCAAGAAATCTTGGAACCCTTATAAAAAGTGGTTTAAGTTATCAGCAAGGCTTGGAGCTTATTAAACCAACCATGAACAATAAACATGCTGAAGATATGATTGCCCAGGGTATTGATGGTTTGAATCAGGGCGAAAGTCTTGAGTCGGTTATGGATAAGATGAATCTTTTCCCACCACTTCTTATGAAAATTTTTGGTGTTGCAGAAAAGGCCGGTCAGATGGACCGAGCATTACTGACAGCTGCTGATGAAATGGAAAAAGAGTTGGATTACCGGATAGGCCGTTTGACTAATGTGGTAGAGCCGGTCTTGATTATTATTTTGTCCTTGATTGTAGGCTTTATCTTGGTATCTGTTGTGTTACCTGTTGTCAATATTATGAATTCAATTGGATAGTGGTGATTGTATGAAAAACTCCCTTAGAAGAACATATATCATTGGTCCTCTTGTTATTTTTGCAGCCATAGTCCTTATTATGGCAGGCATTGACCGGGATCATGTGAATAGGATGTACGCACGGGAAAATGAAATAGAAGAAGTTATCAGACAGTATGCCGTTGCCTGTTATGCACAGGAAGGGGCATATCCTAAGGATATTCGGTATCTTGAGGAGAATTACGGTTTGATTATTGATGAAGATACTTACTACTATTACTATGATCTTTTTGCATCCAATCTGATGCCGGATATCGAAGTAGTAGCCATAGAGAGGGGGAGGTAGGTCATGAAAAGAGTATCAGTTGAGTCTATTCTGGTCATGTTCCTTTTTATTCTCTTTACCTCCTCTATTGGTATGCTTATTGTTGAAGGACAAGGTTCTTATTCCAGGATTATTGAGGAAAAAGAAGAAACTGAAAATACCAGAATTGGTATCTCCTATATTACCAAGCGTCTGAAGCAAAATGATTTTGCAGGAAATATTCAGGTGGTTGACCAGGACTATAATGATGGAATGGCTATTGCCATTGAGCTTAAGGCTGAAGAAGAAGGTTATGTGACCTTTATTCTTTGCCAGGATGACGGCTTATATGAAATCTATCAAGATCTTGGAGCGCCTATTGATATCGAATATGGTGAAAAGATAGTGAACTTAAGCTCAATGTGGTCCTTTGAATATGATGAAACCCACAGTCTGATTAATGTTTTTGACGGACAAGACCTTCTTGGTGCAGTTCATATCAGAAAAGAGGTGATGGCAAGTGAATAATGAAAAAGGTTTTACCCTGGTTGAAGTTATTATTTCTATTGCTGTCCTTAGTATACTATGTGTCATCTTCTTACAGCTGTTTGTAAAAGCCGATACTGTTCTGGATGATTCCAAGATTCTTGACCAGGTTATTGTCGATACAGGAACGGCTGTTGAACAGGTAAAATCAGTGGCATCTCTTGAAGCCCTGACTAAAGACAAGCTCTTTAAGGACTATGAGATTGCTGAAAAAGAGGATGCTCTTGTTATGACCAGATCCTTGCTGCCGGATAGGGATCAGGACTATGTTTTGACCATATCCTTAGTGCTTCAAGATGACCAGGCCAGCTATGGAGGTCTCTATGACCTTCGTGCAATTGTGACTGAAGAAGGGGAGGAGATCTACCATGTTGGAACTTCTCTTATTCTGGAATAGGAGGGGATGATGAGAACAATGAAGAATCAACAAGGCTCAACATCGGTACTTATTATCCTCCTTATGATCGTTTTGATGGCCTTTGGTGTGGCAGCTTTGACAACCGCCTATGCAGGCCTTCGTTTGACCCAGCGTAATTCTGTTTTTGTCCAGGATGATTATGAATTGGAAGGGAAGGCAGTCGCTATTCAATATGATTTACTGACCCTCCTTGATGAACACCGACTGGAAACCCTTAATGCTGTTGGGGCAGAAGACCCTATGTTTTATGACTATCTCTATAGTGAAATATTAAATGATATATATACTTACGCAGAAAAATCCAGCCAGCTGGAAATGGTTGGTTTTGAAGAAGATCTTTTCTTATCAAATCTTTCCGGTGGTGAACGTATTGGAACCTTCCACTATCAAGTGGCTTCTGATGTGAAGGAAGATAAACTCTTTAAGGTGGAACTGGATGTCCATCTTCCCGATGCAGATGGAAATTTAGGCCTAGGAGAGTTATTAGTCGTTAATCGATGGCAGCTGTCAACAGGCAGTGTCGGCGAAGTCGACGAAGATATTTTCTTTGAAGATCCTTTTGGTAATCCCTTTGAAGAAGAAGGTGACTTCTTTGAAGAAGACATGGAAGAGAACCTTGATGAGGACAATGATCCTTTTAATTAAAGGTCTTTAAGAGAAAATTCCCATACCAAAGACACCGACCAGAACGACACCAATATCAGCACTCATATGAATGAAATATGAGGCAAAAAGACTGTCGGTTTTATGAACGAAGTAGGAAAAGATTAAGCCGCCTAGAAATAAACCGGCCATGGTGACAAGCATAAGTGGCAGGGTGAACCAGGTGGCTATGATAGCCATATGATAAAGAGCAAAGCATAAAGATGAAAAGACCGCTGCTATAAAAGGGCGGTTTTTTAGACCCGTAAAAATAAAGCCTCTGAAAAAGAACTCCTCAATAAAGGAATTGGCGAAGATGGTATAAAATATTGGAAAGAGATAGATGGCATTGTCGATTTTTTGCCGACCGGATAAATCGTCTTTTATGGTTGAAATATCCATAAAGGACTCCAGTAACAGAAAGGCTCCAATAATCACTACAACAACCAGTAAGGAGATAAGGACCATTCTAGAAAGATGATGCTTGGTCAGTTTAAAGGGGACCTTGTGTTTAAATACCCATCGATTGAGAAGAATGGGCAAAGCAAGAAAGACCAAAAGTTTGGCCCCTAAACTATAAAAATAGGAAAGCTCAAAAACTTGACCCAGTACATATAATAGTAGTATGGTAATAATACTGTAGAGAATAATCCATTTTGATTTCATCATCATCAACTCCTAATACCTATAGTAGCAAAAAATGATTGGAGATTGATTAGAAAAATCTTACAAATATCTTTCGAAGGAGGACTTATGAAAAAAGACTTTTTTGATATTGAGGAAAATGTTAATGAATATATAAAGATGTGCCAGGATTACGACCATCATTTTTTTGTTGGTGAGTTGGAGAAACATGTTAATCCAGGGGATAGACTTCTTGAACTTGGGTCCGGTCCGGGAAATGATCTGGAACCCCTTCTTATGAAATATGATGTAACAGCTTCTGACAGGTCAGAGATTTTTGTCGAGGGTCTGAAAGAAAGGTTCAAGGAGCTTAAGGTTGAGCTTTTGGACGCTGTAACAATCAATATAAACCAAACCTATGACTGTATTTTTAGCAATAAAGTTCTTCAGCATCTATCCGGTCAAGATATGGTCAAATCTCTTCAGAAGCAGTATGATCTATTGGAAGAAGGAGGACTTATTTTTCATACCTTGTGGTATGGAGCGGGGGAGGAATCTTTTAATGGACTTCACTTTACTTATTATGATGAAAAGGCTCTTGAATCTATTTGCCAAGGTCTATTCTCTTGTACAATGTTAAGATATACTGAGATGGATCAGGATGATTCCATTCTCTTGATAGGCAGGAAAATATAGAAGGTTTGATGAATGAGAGCTAGTCAAGAAACGATGATAGGAAAAAATTGTGATTAAAACATTTGAAAAAGAGGGCAGGTCAATAAGCTGCCAAATAACATATAAAAAAAGAAAGACCCTGGGCATCTATATTGATGTTTACGGCAATATTGAATTACGGGTACCAAAAGCGACAAGAGACCAGGCGATTGATAAATTAATCGACAGTAAGTGGAAGTGGATCATAACACGGTCTGATGAGATGAAGGAAAGGACCAAGGGCTTTAAGGAAAAAGTCTATGAAGATGGAGAGACCTTTCTCTATTTAGGTCAGCATTTTCCTATTCGCCTTAAGGTTGATCCGGCAATAAAAAAGGCCAAGGTTAAATTCGAGTCTTTACCAAGTGGTTCAAAGTCTGATGATGAAATCAGAATGGAGACAAGAGGTGAAGATAATCGGGGAATTCTCATTGAGGCCCCTTGTGATGAGGAAGATGTTCTCAAAAAAGCCATGACCAGATTTTATAAACAGCAGTGCAAGAAAATTGTTGAATCCAGAATCCGCCACTATCAACCTCAGTTTAAGATGAAACCAAAATCCATCACCATTTCATCCAATAAGAAGAACTGGGGATCCTGCTCATCCTTAAGGGAATTGACCTTTAACTGGAAACTGGCTATGGCCCCAATGGAGGTTGTGGATTATGTAGTGGTTCATGAGATGTGCCATATGGTTCATATGAATCATGACCGGTCTTTTTGGCGGCTGGTTGGTAAATTTATACCGGATTACGAGACCAGGCAAGAGTGGTTGAGGGACTCCCATTGGAAAATGGTAGTCTAATTAAAGGAATTTTATCAAATAAGAAGTAAGGATAATTATATATGTCATTCATGAAAGCTCCGTAAAATATGCGGAGTTTTTTGCGTATATAAGCTAAATATGCGTTGTTTTTGAACATTTATCAAGTCATAATAGCATTATATACACAGCATGAAGGAGTTATGATAATGATTAAAATTGAAGAGAAACTGGCATTGCTCAATGAGGCCTTTAAATCAGTCTTGTATGAACATGATGAGGAGTTTCTCAAAGGAATGAAGGATAATAATCTTGCCGGAGATGATATTAATAAATATCGTTTGTGGGAATGGACGCAGGGTGTTGGCCTATATGGATACTGGCAGATGTTTAAAAATACAGGAAATAAAGAATATCTGGACTTGATTGAAACATATTATGCTGAACGCTTTGCAGAGGGATTGCCTTCCAAGAATATAAATACCTGTGCACCCATGCTGACTCTTGCATACTACTGTGAGTATACCCACCATCAAGTCTATATGGATGAGTGCCTTTCATGGGCTGAGTGGATTATGAATGATTTGCCAAAGACAAGAGAAGGCGGATTTCAGCATATTACCAGTGACACCCTAAACAATCAGGAGCTATGGGATGATACTCTCTTTATGACAGTGCTCTTTCTGGCAAAAATGGGACGAATGACAGGGAATCAAACTTATGTTGAAGAGGCAAAATATCAGTTTCTTCTACATACGAAATATTTGGCGGATCCCAGGACAGGCCTTTGGTATCATGGATGGACCTTTGATGGCAATCATAATTTTGCCAATGCCTTATGGGGAAGGGGAAATTCATGGGTGACTATTGCTATTCCCGAATTTTTGGAAATGGTGGATGTTGAAGTCAGTGTAAAAAGATTTCTATTAAGCAGTTTGAACCGCCAATTGGAAGGTCTGAAAGTGCATCAGGACCAAACCGGTATGTGGCATACATTACTGGTTGACGATTCCTCCTATCTGGAGGCAAGTGCAACAGCAGGTTTTGGATATGGAATACTTAAGGCGGTTAGACTTGGCCACATAGATGAATCATATATGGAGATGGCGGTCAGGGCTCTTAAACCGATTCTTGAGAGAATTGATGAAAATGGTGTTCTAATGGATGTTTCTTATGGAACAGCTATGGGTCGAAGTGATCTTGAATTCTATAAAAACATTCCTATTATTCCTATGCCTTATGGTCAGGCTATGGCTATGTTGTTTCTTATTGAGGCAAGTAAGCTAAATAAAGAAGCAAATTGATGGCAAAATATGCATAAATATTATGAATTATTGACAAAAAACAAGTAGTATTTGTTGTTTGTCTCATGTATTATTTAGTAGTATAAGTGAGGTGGCTGAGGACTTGTCTTTGGAGGAGTCATTAAACACAGCGACCTTGGAGAAGACAATTGATGGATTGGACTTTCTACTAATGCTTTGAGCTTGCAGTTACCAATGATTAAACAGAGGTAAATAATATATATCATTTGTAAACTGAGAGAATGGCAGTCAGGTCTACCCTGGTTGCCTTTTTCTATAGTAGGAATGAGAAGGAAAAAGAGATATACTTATGTATATAGAAATCATATAAAGTCTGACATGAGGAGAAAAAGATGAAACGTTATATAGCTTATCTAGTAGAATCAACAGAAGACTTAGTTAAAGATTTTATGAAAAAACAGGTGAAGGATCCGACCCAGCCGGAATTCGGTGGTTTGAAACAGGATTTAGTGGACCCTAAACCCACTGTGTATAAACTAATATCTACAGTAGCTCTTTACTGTCATAAGGACAGTCGATATTATAAGGATCCTAGGGTTAAGGAATCTATCAATCTGGCTCTTGATTTTATCACCAGTCAATTAAGGCCAAGTGGAACTTTTGATTTTCCATCCTGTAATTTTGCTTCTGCACCGGATACGTCTTTTATTCTTAAGCAGCTTTTTCCCATGTACCAATTAATGGATAAATATTTAGACCATGAATTGGATGCGGAAAAGGATAAGCTTTTATTAACCATCAAACAGGCCTTAATGGGGATTATGCAGGGTGGTTTCCACACCCCCAATCACCGATGGGCGATTACCGCTGCCTTAATGCAGGGATATAACTTGTTTAAAGAAGAAACTTTTGCAGAGGATCTGCTTAAGAGGGCCAATAAATATCTGGCTGAAGGTATTGATGGTAATGAAGACGGAGAATATGCTGAACGGTCAACAGGCAATTATAATGCTGTCGTTAACTCTTCCATGATTACCTTATATGAAGAAACCGGTGATGAAAAATATCTGGGATATGTTGAACGTAATCTTGAAATGATGCTCCACTATATGGACAGTGATGATACAGTTTTTACTGAGAACTCAACAAGGCAGGACAAGGGTAAGAAGGAATATGGCTATAAATATTTTTATCATTACCTGTATATGGCAGAACGTGAACTTAGGTTAGAGGGAAAGGTCAAGACTCTTTTTGATGGAGCCGCCCATAAGTTGATTTCTGATTGTCTCTTAAGACAGGACGATGTGCCTTTCTGTCTTCACAAGTTGATGCTCAACGAAAGACTTTTTGATTATGAGTTTGCAGGCTATGGATTTATGGAATCCTACAGGAGATTTTTTAAGGATTCAGGCATCTACCGAGTCCGTAAGGATGATTTTGTCTATTCGGCCCTGGTTGGCAAGAGTAATTTTCTTTTCATAAAGAAGAAAGCTTTTAGGATCAGTCTTCGGATGGGCATTTCTTACTGCGATATTAGAAATTTTGTTATTCAGGACTTTGAAACCAGTGATAAGGGATGTAAAGGTGTCTTTCAGGCTCAGGGCTGGTATTATACACCGTTTGAAAATCCTCCTGAGACCAGCGATTGGTGGCAAATGGACCACAGTAAAAGAGAACTTTTATGTAATACATCACTGAAAGTCAGTGTGGAAGTGGAAGAAAGAGATAAGGGTATCGATTTAATTGTAGATACTGAAGGTTATGAAAATATACCGATTCGTCTGGAGATTGCCTTAATGAGTGGATCTTCTATAGACAGCCCTGCTTTTTCTCTCGTAGGAGATGCAGGGAAAAAGATGATTTTGAAAGAGGGATATGTTGATATTCAAAATGATGAGGGCCAGTGTCGAATTGGTCCTGGATTTGGTAATCACGGATTTACAGGTCACTATTCAGGTGAGTTGGAAGACAGACAGAATTTTACTTTGATCATGACGGACTACTCAAATTTTAAAAGACGTTTAACCTTTGAATTTGATGACTAAAGGATGAAGAGTATGGAATTGTTATTGGAGAAGCTGAAAAGGATTGTTGAAGATCTCAACGACCTAAGATATGAAAAGTCCATAAAGGTATCATCTTATGAAATTGCATATGGCAAGGTTCTTGATGATGCAACAGAGTGGATGCCCTATGAAACCGGTGATATATGGGCAAAGAAGGCAGGGACCTATTGCTGGTTTAAGACCAGTATCCATGTTCCTGATCATATGGCCGGTCAAAAGGTGGTTTTTCATATCTCCACCGGTCACAAGGCCGGTTGGGATATATCCAATCCCCAGTTTATTATATGGGTAAATGGGCAGCTTGTTCAGGGCCTTGATGTGAATCACCGATCAACAGTGCTGTCGGATGATGCTAAGCCAGGCGATTCATATGAGATTCTCCTTCAGGGATACTCTAATCTTTTGGATGAATCTGTAGTCCTTTATTCCGATTTTAGTGTACTTAAGCCCTTAATCAACGACTTTTATTACAATCTTTCCAATGCTTTTGATGCAATGAGGGTCCGGTTTGAAGAGGACTATCATAAGGTGGTTCTTGGTAGAATACTGGATGCCATCACCTGGGAAGTAGATTTTAGGGATACATCTTCACCGGCTTTTTTGGCAAGTATAGAGCTAGCCAACAAGCAATTGAAAGAAGCATTATATAAGGTCGAGGCTGAGGAAGGTCCGCTGGTTTCTCTCGTCGGTCACTCTCATATTGATGTGGCCTGGTTATGGACTAAAGATCAAACAAGACAAAAAGTCATTCGGTCTTTTTCAACAGTCCTATATTTGATGAAAAGATATCCTGAGTACAGATTTATGTCCAGCCAACCCCAGCTATACGCCTATCTGAAGGAAGAAGCACCTGACCTCTATGATCAGGTAAAAGAGAGGGTCATGGAAGGGCGATGGGAAGTTGACGGTGGCATGTGGGTAGAATCAGACTGTAATATTCCATCAGGAGAATCTCTTGTTAGACAGGTTCTTTATGGAACCCGCTTTATCCGGGAGGAGTTTGGTCAGGAGTGTGAAACCTTATGGCTGCCTGATGCCTTTGGCTTTAGCGGTGCCCTACCTCAGATTATGAAAAAATCAGGTCTGCCTTATTTTATGACCAGCAAAATGGACTGGAACCAGTTTAACAAATTGCCCCATGATACCTTTCTTTGGGAAGGCATTGATGGGACCAGGGTTCTTGCCCATATGATTACTGCATCCGACAGTGTTAACCTGGAAAAGGGGTATTTGGCAACTAAAAAAACAAATCCGGGAACAACCTATAACGGTCGTGTGAACGCCAATCAGGTTCAGGGAACCTGGCTTAGATACAAGGACAAGACCCTAACCGATGAGACTCTTCAGCTCTTTGGATTCGGTGATGGAGGCGGTGGCCCCACTGAAGAAATGCTGGAAAATCACAGACGTTTAAGCTATGGTTTACCGGGTTTGCCAAGAACTGAAATGAGTTTTCAGAAGGATTATTTTAGACGTCTTGAGGAAAAAGTTATCAGTAACAGAAGACTAGGCAAGTGGAGAGGTGAGCTTTACTTTGAAAATCACCGTGGAACCCTTACCTCTCTTGCTAAGAATAAACGCTACAACAGGATTTTAGAGTTTCTGTATCAGGACCTGGAATTTATTTCCCTATGGGCCGGTCAGTATGGATATGCCTATCCCAAGAACCTTCTTGAGGAGTGTTGGAAAACTATTTTGACCAATCAGTTTCATGACATCATTACAGGAACCAGTATTAAGGAAGTATATGATGAAACAGATAGGATGTATGAGGAGGTTATGGCAAAGGGCCAGGACTGTCTCAGGGATGGGATGTCTTATCTTCTTAATTCCATAGAAAGTGAAAGCTCTCTGCTTGTGGTCAATACACTGTCTCACTCAAGGACAGATCTTGTAGAGCTGGATATAGATAAACTCAGATTTGAGAAAGATCAAACCCCTTGTGAAGTCATGGATGACAGGGGGCACGTATATCCCCTTTATGATACTTATGAACCTGGGAAATGTATCTTTTTAGCCAAAGACATACCTGGAAAAGGTTTTAGAACCTATAGTCTTGTCTCTGGTCAAAGAGAGGAATTTAAATCTTCCGGTAAGAAGTTTAATGGTTCTTTGTCCAATAGTTTTTATGATATTAGTTTTAATGACGCTATGGAAATCCTTTCTATCTACGATAAGGAAGCCGGAAGAGAAATTGTTAAAGAGGGAGGAAGGGCTAACGTCCTTCAGATTTTTGAAGACAGGCCTTCCGATTTCGACAATTGGAATATTGATTATCAGTTCAAGGATAAAATCTATGAGATTGATGGTCTTCAATCAGCTGAGATTATTGAGACCAATCCTCTGAGAACGGTCATTTCAATCCGGAGAACTTATGGTCATTCAACCATTGACCAAAAGATAATATTACATAACCACCATAAACGGATTGATTTTAAAACCCATGTAGACTGGCATGAGCAACATGTTCTGCTTAAAGCAGCCTTTGAACTTGGGATTAACAGTGAGGATGCACTTTATGATATGCAGTATGGCTATGTGTCCAGAAAAACTCATGAAAACGAGTCCTGGTCCAAGGCCCAGTTTGAGGTTTGTGGCCATAAGTGGGCGGATTTGTCTGAAGGCAATTATGGTGTATCTTTGATGAATGACTGTAAATACGGCTATGATATTAAAGACTCCCTGATGCGCCTCACCCTCATTAAGTGTGGAACCTATCCTTATGAAGAGGCAGACCAAGGAGCCCATGATTTTACCTATTCTCTTTATGGGCATCAGGGTAGTCTTGGGGAAAGTGATTGCATTCCTCTAGCCTATGAGCTTAATGTACCCATAAGAAGCCATATTGAAATGTTTAATCCCTTAAGTGATAATATCCTTCATCAACCTGAGATAAGTACTCATGAAAATAAGCCTATTTTTGAAGGAATTAACCATGGGGAGCCATACTTTGTAACCTGTAACGCAAAACATATAATTATTGATACCGTCAAAGAATCTGAAGATGGTCAAGGAATCATCCTGCGTCTTTTTGAAACGATGAATTACCGGTCCAAGGTAAGCTTAAGTTTTAACTTTTCTGTCAATAGGGTATGGACCTGTAATCTTTTGGAAGTTAAAGAAGACCAAGTTGATATAGTAGATCATGGACACGACCAGACAATTGATTTAATGATGAATCCTTTTGAGATAAAGACACTATTTATTACTTGAGGATAGAGGAGAATACATGAAACTAAAGAAATTTCTTTCCTTAATGTTAATGGCGGACGATCGTTTTGGATTTACAAGCGATGATCCAATGACAAAAGAAGACCAGGAAGCCTTTCTAGGTGATCAATATAATCAGCTTAAAGGATTGGAAGCAGTCCTTAAGGAGGAAGGCTATGACTTCAAGTCGGCCCATCCAATTTTACCTGAAGACAAGGAGACTGTCAGGATAAAATGCCTTGATAAGCAGGGAAATCCTATGGTTGCTCAGGTAGAGGCGACGCCCATAGGCATCGATCCACAAGCACCGGATAAGATTCACTATTATACAAATAGAGAGGGAGCCCTTGAACTGGAGTTACCAAGATATACCTTTAGTGGATATGAAAAGGGTCATATAGGTGTTGAGGAAATTATAGGCTATACTGTAAAAGTTTCCAAAGGCAGTCTATATAAAACGTATACTAAGGATATTATGTTTGAGTCTGCTGGACAAAATATGGAATTGACATTTGTGATGGAGCCATGGATAGATTTAGATGACTTTGACTGGATAGCCGGTGACTTTCACCATCACAGTGTTTATTCCAGCCCCCTCCATGGTGGGACCGATGATGTGGATGAAAGTGCTGACCAGGTTAGCTGGGCAATGGAAGCGGCAGGACTTTCCTATGGTGGCTTAAGTGATCACCACAACATATATAACCATAAGGACTGGCTGGCAACAGAGTATCCAGGCTTTATGCCCATACCTTCCAAGGAAATTTCTACAACCAATGGACATGTCATGTCTATGAACTGCCTGGAGGATGTCATATATAGAATCCCTTCAAAGGAAGAACGGACACAGGCTTATCTTTTTGAAGAGTTTGTCAGAATTGTTGATGAAATCAAAGACCAAAAGGGATTAGCCCAGATTAACCATCCTATGGACCTCCAACAGGCCATATCCTTAAGCCCCTATATGAAGAATCATGTGGATCTCTTCGAGACTATGGAAATATGGAACGGGTCGGTACCTATGGATGAGGGATATACAAATGGTGAAGCCTATAAATTCTGGCTTTCCAAGCTTGGCCAAGGTCTGCGGATACCTGCTACTGGGGGAAGTGACACACATAATACCAAGGCTGATGATTATATTATTGTCCTTAACTGGGTGAGGTGGTTTATATACCATTTACAACTTGTCATGGATAAAAAAATCTTGAATGACAGGCAGATAGAAAGAGCTCAGGACTTTATAAGCCTGGTAGATGAAACCCTTGAACCCCTTTCTCTATGGGCCAAAGAAAAGCTTGGAACAGGCTGTGTTCATACCTACATTCATAGAGATAAGTCCTTAGAGCTGACCAGGGCCTATATTCTGGATATGCTGAAAAAGGGACGAAGTTTTGTTTCCAATGGACCGGTTATTGTTCCAAAGAATAGCCAAGGGTCCTATGGTCAAGAAATAAATTGGACCTCAGAGGTCATGACTTTTTCTTATTCTGTTTTGACCGATGAACCTTTGGTATATTTGGATATTATTGGCAAAAAGGGTCTGATTGATCATATTGATGTGTCAGGCTTATCCCCTCATCAAATGAATGATATTGAAATAAAACTTAATAAAACAGACTTCAATAAAGAGGACTTTTTTATTTTGAAAATTTACTCCAGCCATAGAAATATGGCTATTACTAACCCGATTTACATCAAGTACTAACCCAATTTATAATAAGTAATCCAAGTATCTACATCCTATTTCGATTCCTGTACTCACTTGGTGAACACTGAACAACATTAAAAAATACCCGGTTAAACTGGGATAAGCTGCCAAAACCACATTGTTCAATAATCTTGGTGATCTTAAGGTCCGTGTCCAGAAGAAGCTCCTGTGCTCTTTTGACACGGACTTCTTGTATATACTTAATTAGCGTGAACTGGGTCACTGCCTTAAACTGTCTGGATAGGTAATGAGGGCTAATATAAAATTGTTCAGACAGGCTTTGCAAGGATAATTTTTCCTTGAAATGGTTATGGATATAGGTGGTGATTTCATATATTTTATTATCAATGGACCGGTCAGTTGTGTTGGTGTCCATATAGAGGTTGGTTTCCTGATTATGGCTAATCAGTTCCAAAAGCTGAATGAAATAGCTGATAATAACCAGGTCACTGGTTGACTGTTTATTCTTGGACAGTTTATACATTTTGTTGAAGAGAGAGACAAAGTCTTCTTTGGACGACTCATCCAGTCTAAAAATAGGCGTTTGCTGTTCAAAGTAACTTTTATAGACATCAATGGCATCTGGAAACATCTGCTCAAGAGCATCTAAAGTAAAGCTGATAATCAGCCTTTTACATGGAGAATTTTCGTGATAATTGGTTTTGTGTAAAATATATGGACGCAGGAGAACAATATCATAGGTATCAAGGTCATAAACTGTACCCTCTATAGTATGCTGAGCTTGGCCGGTCAATAAGACATAAATCTCATAGAAGGGATGGAAGTGCTGGAACTGCATGTTAATCTGATTGTACCTGGTACCATAATCAAAATGCAGATGTTTGATTAAAAGGGTTTCCTTAATATCAAAATTATAGGCTTCGTCATATAAGAGATGCTGTTTCACAGGTAACTCCTTTGTCATCTAGGCTGGTTGTCAGTTCATCATATATCATATTATAATAGACAAGGATTCAATTGACAATAAAACAAGGACAAGATATAGGCAAAAAATGCATAATTTATCGAATTTATTGATAATTAATGAGTAGTTTTTGAACTTCAAGTCCCTTAGTATATACTTATAGTGTAAAAATGGTAATCAAATAAATGCTTGTGATGTGAAAGGTGAAATGTATGATTTTGGATAATAAAAAAAGTAAGTGGTATGTTGGCGATCTACATACCCACACAAGAGAAAGTGATGGTGGACACTCTATAGATGAAGCCGTTCAAATAGCCACAAACAAGGGGTTGGATTTCATTGCCTTAACAGATCACAATACCTTTTCACAAAATCATAAGAAACCCAGCCCTGGGGACTTAGCCCTTATATCAGGAGTTGAATTAACCACACCTCTTGGCCATGTGAATTTCCTAGGCGTCGATGAATGTTTCTCCAATTTTCATTATGAAACCAAAGAAGACTTAATTGATATGTTTCAAGAAGGCCGGAACAAGGGAGCCTATATCAGTATTAATCATCCAATGATTGGCGACAAATGGCAGTGGGGCTTTGATGGTCTTGACTTTCAGGCAGTGGAATTATGGAATGGGTCACCCTTGTCTAGAAATGAAACTATTATCAAATGGTGGCAGACTCAACTAAGTCACGGCCAGAAAATTGCCATAACAGGAGGATCTGATGTCCATGTGGAAGGGCAGAACAACCGCTGGTATGGTGAAGGATGTACATGGATTAAAGCTGACAAGCTTGAGTCATCTTCCCTGGTAGAAAGTTTAAAAAAAGGTCACCATGGAGTAGCTGCATCTCCCTTTGCCTCAAAAGTAGAATTTTGGATAGACAATGACCAGCAAGAGGTGATGATGGGTGACACCTTAAAATTGGAAGCGGATTTTCAGGGAACTCTTAGAATGATTTTACATGGTGAAGCTAAAAAGCCTTCAGTCCTAAAGGTTTTTGATGATACAGGAATTGTTATTGAAAAATTTCTTGGTCAGGACAGGGGTAGTGATTGGACATTATCACCACTTGTTCATATTTTTGAAGTATCTTCCAAGGCGGCTTTCTATAGAGTAGAAGTCTGGCAAATTGATGAGGATATCCTCTGTAATCCCTTTTTCACTAACCCAATATATATAGAAAGGTAGAGGTCAACATGTTACAAAGTATTGGTATTCGTGCACACGATTTTGGAAAAATGTCTTCAGATAAACTAGCCAGAGTCACTAAAGAAAATGGCCTTGGTTCTGTTCAGCTGGCCCTGGCAAAGGCTATTGAGGAGATAGAAAGTCCGGACCAGGACTTATCAGAAGATCAAGTTTTACGCATTGGTAAGAGTTTTGAAGATCAAGAGGTACTGATTTCAGTTTTGGGCTGTTACCTGAATTATGCAGGTCTTGATGCTGGCCTTAGACAGGGAAATTTGAGTGTTTTTAAGAATCATGTCGACTATTTACCGCTTTTAAAGGGGAAGGTTGTGGGAACTGAAACAGGGTCTTTGAATAACGATTATTCCTGGCATCCGGATAACCATACTGACCGGGCATATATAGCCTTTGCCAAAAGTTTGGAAGAGATTTTGACTTATGCTCAGGATAAGAAGGTCATGGTGGCAGTTGAGCCGGTGTTTAATCATATTATCTATTCCAACAAGGTATTGAAGCGTTTAATCGATGACATGCAGTCGGATTACCTTGATGTGATCCTTGATCCGGTAAATCTCCTTCACATGGGCAACCATGATCAGGTTTATGATGTGATGGAAGAGGCTTTTTATCTTTATGGTGACCGTATCCACACCCTACATGTTAAGGATTATAATACCAAGAACAACCGGATCAATGAAATTCCTCATGGTCATGGATTAATGGATTACAGAAAAATGATGGACTTTGTGGGTAAGTCCAAGGAAGCTATTGATGTACTTTTGGAAAATGCTGACGTGAATACGCTAGAAGAGGTAATAGGAAGCTTAAGATGATTAAGGAAGTAGATAACATAAAATTGCTCCAGGAATCTTTCGAACCTTTTTTGTATAAATCCAATCCTCATGTCGTTGCCTCTTTGAAAAGCTTGGGCATGGATGATAATAGGATTCGGAGAACAGAACTTTTTGACTGGTTTCAAGGTGTAGGACTTTATGGTTATTATCAAGCCCACGAAAAAACAGGTGATAGGCATATTCTTGAAAAGATCATAAAGTATTATGATACAAGAATAAAAGATGGCCTGCCTGAAAAGAATATTAATTCTATGGCTCCGCTTTTGACCATGGTTATGATGTTGGATGAAGGATTGGTTTCGGGAGACCAACATGATTTATGGCACCAAGTCGTAGTAGAATGGGCAAAGTGGTTAATGGATGACCATCCCAGAACAAAAGAGGACGGTTTTTCTCATCTCACATGTGAGGCGGAAAACAGACAAGAGCTATGGGATGATACCTTATTTATGGCAGTTCTTTTTCTGGCAAAAGCTGGTATGTATCTAGAAAAAGAGGCATATGTTGAAGAAGCTGTCTATCAATTCCTCATACATGAGGAGTATTTGCTGGACCTTTGATGGAAACCATAATTTTGCTGAAGCCAAATGGAATCGCGGAAACTCATGGATTACCCTTTTTGTCCCCTTGTTTTTAGATATTGTGAAGGATTATGAATTGGCTGCCTCTATTAGAAGGCTAATGATAGAAACTTACAATAGACAAGTAAAGGCAATACTGGATATTGAACTAACTGATGATCTCTGGCCGACTCTCCTAGATGATCCTCATACTTATGGAGAATCCTCCGGATCTGCAGCTATCATTTTTGGTATGAAGATGGGACTGGAACTTGGCATCTTATATGAAGATACTGAGCGTATTCATCGTCTCATAGATAGAGTATCTCATAAGATACTATCCCTCATCGACAGGGACGGTATTCTAGGTAGATGTTCCGGTGGTACAGCCATGGGCAAAGACAGCCTGGATTACTATAGGAATATTCCTATAGAACCCAAGCCATATGGTCAAGCCCTTGCTATGCTAGCCTTGATGTAAAGGCGAAATGATATATGATGAAAGGTGGATTAAGCACCTAGTATTTCTTTAATTGCATCTTCCAGTGGTGTTACAGGATGACCGAGAAGGTCTTCCAAATCACTGTTTTCTATATTAAGGGTATCTGTTGAGATATCCTTTTGTATTTGTGTAACAAGGTCAACAACGAAGTCCGGTAGACCGAAGGATGCCATGAGTTCATGATATTTTTCAAAACTGACCTGTGAAAGCTCAACGGGTTTTCCGATGACATGAGCTACTGCTTTTGCCAGTTCTTCATTGGTTCTAGCCGGTCCGGACAGTTCAAATACTTGGTTGGCATAGGATTCATCAGCCAGAACTTTAGCAGCAGCTTCTGCATAGTCCTTACGTGGAGCCCAACCGACTTTTCCGCTGCCTGCTGCAGTGATCCATGGAGCTCCTGAAGCGGCCCCAGTTATGGATGATGCCTCATTTTCAAGATACCAGTTGTTTCTTAGGAATACATAAGGAATTCCGCTTTCTTTAATAGCTGCTTCTGTTTTTCTATGGACCTCTGCTAAAAAGAGCTTGCTATTGTCTGCATCTCCAACACTTGTGTAGGCGATGAATTTAACGCCGCTAGCCTTGGCTGCAGCCACTGCATTAAGGTGTTGACGAATTCTGGTTTCATTATCTCCATCTGTTGAAATAATAAGGAGACGGTCAATACCTTTAAATGCTGATAATAGACTTTCCTGATTGTCAAAATCACCTTGTCTGACTTCGATTCCCTTGTCAACCAGGTCAGTCGCTTTCTGTGGATCTCTAACACTGACAGCGATTTGGTCAGGATCGACGAGACTAAGTAGTTGATCAGTTACTAATCTTCCAAGATGTCCGGTTGCACCGGTTACTAAATATTTCATAGGTTACCTCCCAGGTAGCATGGGCGAGCAGTAAATCACCAGATTTACGACCAGCCGGGTTGCATAGGCGAGCAGTAAATCGAAGATTTACGACCAGCCAGGTTGTGTTTTCTATTCTCAAATCACTTTTTATTTTGCAAAATAAGTAAATGTCTTGTATAATGAGTATTATATATCATACAAACTAATTTACAAGTACGTTCATTTATGTTGGTTAGTATCATATTTGATACCATTAGAAATATAAAGATGAACTGTTCCATTGTTTTAAGACAGAAAGGAGTGATTGTATGTTGGCTCTTGAAGATCTATTCCTCAAATGCCCTTATGCAACATCTCAGAAAATATTATCTGGAAAATGGGCCCTTATGATTTTGAATAATCTTAGTTCAGGTCCAGTTCGGTTCAACGAATTACAGAGACTTATGCCTGAAATGACACAGACAACCCTTACCAGACAGTTACGGTCTCTGGAGGATTACGGCGTAATTACCAGACATGTATATGCACAGATTCCCCCCAAGGTTGAATATGACCTTAGTGAGATTGGTCAAGCTTTTATACCTGTCCTTGACAGTTTAAAGGTGTGGGGTGAGGCCTATATTGAAAATCAAAAAATGCAAGAAAAAAAAGAGGCATAGGTCATGCCTCTTTTTTGAATCTTAAGACATAATATCAAAATCCACATAAAAATGTATAAAACCATCTTTATAATAAGCCCCATATTGGTTGTGATCAGCTTCCTGAATGGCTTTGATGATAGATAAACCAAGTCCGTAGCCACCATTTTCTCTGGTACGGGCTTTGTCTTCCTTATAAAACGAATTCCACCACTTATCCATCTCGGACACATCGATCTGTTTATAAGTATTGGAGATGGTTAGGCGGATGTGGACATCTTGGCCATCTTCTTCTGTAAGGCCACTATTTGAGATTTCTTCCAAACTAAGGGTCATAAGCTTTCTTTCATCCACATAGGCAATAGCATTGTTAAGGAGATTCATAATAATCTGTTCGCTTCTCAGGGAATCAATATAAAGGTCTAGATCGGGTTGTGTTTCAAAAAGTGATAAATCTGCCGTGAAGTTAATGGAAGCCTGGTCAATAAAGGGTTCCTGTTTATGGATAATATACTCCAGAAAATCTTTGGCACCTGTTTTTTCCTTATATAGTGGAAAATCGCCAAATTGTATATGGTTGATATCGAGAAGCTGACTGACTAAGGCATCCATTTTCTTGGCTTCATCAATGATAACATCACAGTAGAAATCCACTTTCTCCGGTTTATTATGGAGGTTGACCTGGAGTCCCTCACTGTAACCCTGAATTAGGGACAGGGGGGTTTTTAGCTCATGGGAAACGTTATTGAGGAGGGCCTTTCGCTGGTCGTCAATTTTGAGACGTTCTGCAATCTCTTCTTTTAAGCTTTCGTTGCTGGTCTCTAAGTTGGTGATATTTTCTTCCAGAGCGTAGGACATTTCGTTGATGTTTTCAGCCAGTTTACCGATTTCATCGTTGGTGGTTACCTGACAGGTTTCACTGAAATCCAGTTTTTTGATACTGTCTGTTACCTGGAACATACCCAGGATTGGCTTGGTAAAATGCTTGGAAATATAGTTGGCGGCTATAAATGTCAGCATGAGTATAAGACCACCAGCTATCAATATGAACTGGTTGAAAAAGTCTACGTTTTCAGATATAGAAGCAAGGGGGACACGAATTTCAATCCGCCAGCCATTATCCAGGTGTCCGGTTAATATATAAAAGGTTGAGTTGTTTTTAGGGTCTGTGAAATTAATGAGATGTATGTTTGCATTAACGTCTTCAATGCTTTCTCCTTCGATTAAATTCACTGGTGGCAATTTGAAATTAATAGGAAGGTCTCTGATGTCATTATCTTGGAAAAGTCTGTTGCTGGGAAGGTAGACTTTTTTGTTTTCTTCATCAATAATGGCCAGTTCCATAAAAGTCCTGCTGTTGTAGAGGAGTTCATAAAGGGTTTCGGAATTGATCTGGTCTTCAGACATAGCGTTTACATCTTCGTAGATCCCGATAATTCTGGCCTTGGTGCTTCCTACATAAAAAGATTCCAATAAAAAGGTATTGGCTATATATAAAAGCAGTATAAATAATAAGGCGATAGATCCTATTTGGATAAATAATTTTCTGCGGATTGAGTTCATATAGTTTCCTCTAATTCTTTTCGATGACTTCAAAGCGATAACCGGCACCTCGAACAGTTTGGATATAGTCGGTTACTTGTTCCAGTTTTTTTCTCAGGCGATTCATATGGGTGTCAACGGTCCGTTCGGTACCGTCATAATCAAAACCCCAGACCTTGTATAGGATCTGGTCTCTAGACAGGACAATTCCTTCATTTTCAACTAAATAAAGAAGAAGCTGAAATTCGGTTTGGCTTAAATCGATGGTTGTGTCATCAAGAAATACAAGATGTTGGTCCACATCAATATGAAGCCGGCCTTTTTCAAAGGAAGCCTTGTTGCCATAAACTCGGGAAAAAAGTGCATTGACTCTGGCTACCAGAATTTTAGGACTGAAGGGTTTACGGATGTAGTCATCAACACCAAGGTTAAAGCCTTGAAGCTCGTCCTGGTCAGAAGTTTTGGCAGTCAGCATCAGAATAGGTGTGTCGGTTAAGGGCCTAAGTTCTTTTGCCACTTCAAAGCCATCATAGTGGGGCATCATCACATCCAGGATGATCAATTTACAGTCTTTATGTTGATAGAAAAGGTCTAGGGCTTCCTGGCCATCCTTGGCTGCAATCACTTCATAGCCTTCTGCTTCTAGAAAATCGCTGACCAGGATTCGGATTCTGGTTTCATCATCTGCAATAAGAATTTTGCCTTTCATAGGTATGATCTGCAGCCGGTCTCTACCGGGAGCATGCTCCTTTCTCCATGTATTTCTCACTAACTACAATATAACATAAATAGGTAGCCGGGTCATTGTTTCCTATATTATAGGATTTGTATGTCACAGGTATGTTACAGAAAAATATTTATTTTATCTCTTTCTGTGACATAGCTGTGACATTGGCATTGTAAAGTATATGTAAAGTAAGACGAGAAAGGAGGATGTGTCATGATACAAAAAGTATATCGCCACGAAAAAAAATATACCCTTAACTGGAATGAGTTTCAGATTATCAATAATAAGTTAAAACACCTTCTAAGCAGAGACCCCCACTGTCCACCGGAAGGATATGAAGTGAAAAGCCTGTATTTTGACAATCCCTATGATTATGCCCTTGATCAAAAAGTAGAGGGTTCAGATCTTCGACATAAGTTCAGGATTCGAGTCTATAACAATGATTTTTCCAGACTCAAGCTTGAAAAAAAGTCCAAGCACAATGTGATGACCCACAAGGATAGTGTTGGCATATCTGTAGGTGAAGCCAAGGCAATAGCTCATGGCCATTATGATTTTATAGCCGGTAGGGAAGATGCTTTTTATCAGAATTTTTATTACAAGCTCAAGCATGAACTTTACGAGCCAAAGATTATTGTGAAGTACAACCGTATTGCCTATGTATATCCTGTCAGTAATCTTCGGATCACCTTTGATTTTATGATTAAGCGAAGTGATAAGGTTGAAAAGTTTTTTAACACAGATAATAATTATATGAAGGTCTATGACCCTGACAAGGTGATAATGGAAGTGAAATTTGACCATGTTTTGCCGGCCTTTATACGAAGCGCCATTCAGTCGCCACATGTCATGGCTTCGTCCTCGTCAAAATATGTGGCATCGAGGGTTGTTCTTTCGTAGAAATACCCGGTTTATGTCATGCATTAATAAGTAGTAGAAAAATATTAGTATATTCAAGTTGGAGGTAAACCTATGAGTTTTCAAGATATTTTTAAAGATAGTTTTTTAGAGTCCAGCGCTTCATTATCAGCACTTGAGATTTCATTGACCCTGGTCATTGCTTTTGTTATCGGTGTATTTATTTATCAGGTCTACAAGCGATCCTATCAAAGTGTTGTTTTTACCAAGAGTTTTTCCATGTCCTTAGTGATGATGACTATGATTACTGCCCTTGTTATTATGGCAGTCACATCAAACGTTATCCTTTCTCTCGGTATGGTTGGTGCCCTTTCCATCGTTCGTTTCAGATCAGCGATTAAAGATCCAATGGATATCGTTTTCATGTTTTGGTCCATTGCAGCGGGTATTGTAGCCGGAGCCGGCTTATATCCATTGGCACTGATTGGATCTTTAGTTATCGGCATTATAATTTTGGCCTTTAGTGGAAGTATTACTGAAGATACACCCTACCTTTTTGTGGTACATTTTGAAAACGAAGCTGATGAGGTGAAAATCCTTGATAAGGTAAAATCAACAGCTGACCGGTATTTTGTTAAATCAAAAATAATCGATGGTAACCACATCGAATATACCATAGAAGTGAGAATCAAGAAAAACGAAATGGCTTTTGTTAATGAAGTCAACTCTATACCTTCTGTGTCCAGTGCTACCCTGGTTTCTTCAATGGAATTTACACAGTAGTTATGAAGTCTGTAAAATTTGTGCAATAAGAGGAAGTTGGTGACACCATGAAAAAAATAAAATCCGGATTAACTTTCATTATCCTTGTAGCTCTTTTACTATCCATGACTGGACTGAGCGGCATGATAAGTTCAAATGGAAGTATCTCTTATGCAGCCAGCTCTGACCAGGATATGAAAGACTCGGTTATTTTTCCCCATGATCAAGTGGTGGAAGTGAATATTGAGTTGGATGAGTCCATATACGAAGACATGATTAACAATGCCATGGAAGAAGAGTATGTCATGGCAGACATTACCTACAATGGTTACACCTTTGAAGGAGTCGCTGTAAGACCAAAAGGAAATTCCAGTCTTAAGCAGGTGGCAAGTTCAGGTAATGATAGATTTTCTTTTAAAATAGATTTCAATGAATATGTTGATCAGGATTTTTTTGGTATAACCAAAATTAACCTGAATAACCTTTTTGAGGACCCAACCTTAATGGCTGAGTACATTTCCTATGAGATGTTGGATACACTAGATGCGGTAGCTTCTGATACAAGCTATGTAGCTCTGTCAATAAATGGAAACTATTATGGTCTATATCTTGCCGTGGAAGAAATAAACAAACCTTTCCTTGAAGAGAATTTCGGTAATAAAGATGGCCAACTATATAAACCGGAGATGGGAACAGGTGCGGACCTATCCTATATTTCTGATGATCCGGGAGACTATACCGCAATCGTTCCTGATGATGAAGATATGACGACTGGTGATGAGTACATTCAATTTGTTAAGACCATTGACCAAATTATTGAAAATGGTGGTGAAACATCAGAATATAAATTGTCTGATGTAATGAATGTTGATTCTTTCCTCAAATATCTGGCCCTTAGTTCAACTGTCGTTCATATGGATGCCTATCAGTCCGGTATGTTTCATAATTATTATCTCTACTACAATACGGATACGGACCTTTATGAATGGATTACCTGGGACCTTAACATGAGTTTTAACGGTTTCCCTATGTCCGGTCTTACAGACCTTGAGGCTACTCAATTTCTTATTGATGAACCGGTTATAGGCAGTATGGATCAATACCCCTTAATTGAAGCGGTTTTCACCAATGAGGATTATGTTGAAACCTATCATGACTATCTGGATATTTTGGCCAGCCAGTATTTGGATGATGAGACTTTTGAGAATAGGGTAACAGAGATTTATAACATGATTAAAGATTATGCAAAGGCTGATACCAATGCATTTTATGATATGGATACTACTTATAAGAGTATCTTTGATAATGAAGACAATGATACAATGTCACTTCTTGAGTTTGCCAGTCTTCGGGCTGACAATATATTGGATCAACTGGCCGGTGACCTGCCATCGACCAATGATGGTAATGGCAATGAATGTACTGGTGGTGGAATGAGACCAGGTGGCGGTATGAGACCGGACGGCGACAATGGTTTTCCGGAAGGCGGCTTTCCCAGTGGAGATTTTGGTAATCAAGACATGAATCCAGATGCCGGTATGACCATAGACCGACTTCCTCAAGAAATACTGGATATGTATGAGCAGGGACTTTTGTCTGAAGAAATCACAGCTTATTTAGACCGTGGTGAACTTCCACCTAGAGAGCTTATGATGGAACTGATGGAAGACTTTGGTCAGATGGATGGACAGAACAGGATACCGGGAGATAAAGACCAGTTTGGAGGAGACGGAAATAATCCTATGCAGCCTGGTGGAGATTTCCCGGGGAATATGGAAGATAAGGCTGGAGTCGGTGATATGTTTACCGGTAAAGGTGGTAATGAAAGTCGGGACAAAGATAACACGACACCGACTGATGATGCTACACCTATTAATGATTCGGATTCTTCAGGCTTAGATTTAGAAAATGGTGATTACCTTCTCATTGGTGGTTTGGTCCTGGCCCTTGCAGGTATAGGTGTGTATCTGAAGTTCAGGAAATTTTAATTGATAATCCTATATGGGTTCAAAATAGCTCAATAGCAATTTAATTGCTTTCCATAATTTGTAGTTAGCACTCTCACAAGGATGTTTGACGTCCTAAAAGGGCATTCCATTTCGGAATGCCCTTTTGCATGATACAGATCATATGAATAAACGATTGGTCCTATACTCAGACAGGAACTTATAACATATAATAGAGAGAAGAAGACTTCATGATTGAATAGGAAGGAGAGCAAACATATGATTGAATTACCTGAAGCTATTGTCCTGTCGAATCAGATGAATGAAATGTTAAATGGAAAAGTAATCAAGGAGCTTGTGGCAAACCAATCACCTCACAAATTTGCCTGGTTAAATGGTGATTCAGCAGATTTTAATGGGGCTTTACAGGGAAGACAGGTGACATCAGCCTCTCATACTGGAGGATTTGTGGAGCTAAACTGTGACCATAACCGGTTGATTTTTAGTGAAGGGATTAAGTTTTTACTTTTAAAACCTGGTGACAAGGAACCAGCCAAACACCAGCTTTTAGTCCGGTTCACCGATGAATCAGCAGTGGCCTGTTCTGTCCAAATGTATGGAGGTATGTGGTACGATCAAGGTAATTTTGACAATGAATACTACCGCATGGCCAAAGAAAAACCTGAGCCTTTATCTCCTGATTTTAACTATGATTACTTCCAATCAATCATCGGGGAAGATGGGCTTGCTAACAAAAGTGTCAAAGAAGTATTGGCTACTAAACAGCGCATACCAGGACTTGGAAATGGCATCCTTCAGGATATTCTCTTTCATGGAGGCATTCATCCAAAAAGGAAAATGAAGACCTTGACTGAAAATGACAAACTAAGACTCTATCATGCATTGATAGAAACCATCACTGCCATGATTGAGGGTGGTGGACGTGATTCTGAGAAGGGGCTTGATGGAAAACCGGGAGCATATCTGACAAAGGTCAGCAAGCGTACCCTCGGTAAGCCTTGCCAGGTATGTGGAAATATTATTGAGAAAAAGGCCTATATGGGAGGCAGCATCTACTATTGTCCAACCTGTCAGCCGGAAATCAAATGATTGTGAAATACACATATTTCTCACATATTCTTTTTGTATGATAAGTATATAAAGACATATAGGAGGAATAAGCATGAAAAAAGTAATTGTCTTATTGTTGGCATTGACATTAGTAGTGGGAACCGGTGTGGTTGTTTATGCAGAAGACCAAGATTTACCTGAATGGTTTACTGAGATGATCAACTGGAGAAAAGGTCAAGTTGAAGAGGCTGTAGAGGCCAATGAAATGACTGAGGAAGAAGCTCAGGAATGGTTTGACCATATGGACGAAATGGAAGAATACCATCTTGAAAATGGTTTTGAAAACATGGGTCCGGGAAATATGGGTCCAGGCAGAGGCTGTGACAATTTTGATGAAGACGGTGACGAAAGCTTAAGAGGCGGATGTCGTCGATTCAATTAGTATAGTTTGATAGGAGATGGTGCACTTGATACTTGGATATGTCCAAGTCGGGGGCACTTTTTCTTTTGTTTATTATAGGGTAATATAGAAGAGAAAGGAATCGGGTAGATGACTCCCGGTATGGAACCATGCATATATTGATTGTAGAAGATGAAAAGTCCATAGGTCAAATGATCAGGGCCTATCTGGTTAAGGAAGGCTATGAGGTATCTCTTGCCTACAACGGTATGGATGCCCTAAAGCTGTTTTCTGATATTAGTCCTCAACTGCTTGTTCTGGACAGGATGCTACCGGACCTGTCAGGCGATCAGGTTTGTAGAGAAATACGGAGTATATCCCAGGTTCCCATTATGATGTTAACAGCCAAGTCCGACGAGGAATCCAGAATTGAAGGTTTTGAACTAGGGGTAGATGACTATGTTGTAAAACCCTTCACTACAAGAGAAGTGGTCTATCGGATACAGGCCCTCCTGAAAAGAGCCTACCCCAATCATGACAGCTTTGATTATGATGATGATTATCTACAGGTGGATTTTCAACATCAGATGCTCCTTATTAATCACAAGGAAGTTGTTTTAACTGCCAATGAAATGGGAATTCTAAAAGTTCTTTACGACCACAAAAAACAGCCCTTGACCAGAGAGCAACTTGCGGAACAGGCCTTTGGTTATGACTATGAAGCTTTTGATAGAAATATCGATACCTATATTAAAAATATCAGACAAAAAATAGAAAGAAATCCTAAGGAGCCGGACTATATCCATACCAAATATGGAATCGGCTACTATTTTGGAAAGAAGTGACCATATGAAGTTAAAAAATAAATTAGTACTAGGTTCAATGGGACTGGTTATAGTTACACTGACATTGGTCTTAATTATCTTCATCATCATGATTAACAGCCAGTTCAATGGCTATCTGGATCAAATAAAAGAAAACCACCGTTCAAGGGTGATTGAAGAAATTACCCAAATTCTTCAAGAGGAGTCTGAAAATTCATTTGAGGACATCAGCCTGTATGCAGCTATGAACGGCTTTCATGTAGAGCTGTTATCAAAAGAAGGAGATATTCTTTTTACAAGTGGAAGTCTTAATGGACATGGCATGATGGGAAGAGAGGTTTCTCTACTTCAAATACAGAACATGCCTATGTACGCAGATGTAGAGGTGACCAGTCATTTGATTACTTCCGGCCAAGAGGAGTATCTGCTGAATCTTGGTTTTATGGCCGATGATAGCCTTTCTAGTGAGGCAAGACAGTTTGTTAAAACTATTTATATTACTGCAGGCATTACCTTTTTACTAGCCTTGATTCTTGCTTATTTTGTCAGCATCAAACTGGCAAAGCCAATAAGTGCTGATATGAGGGCTATTGAGGATAAGGCCGGGCAGATAACTCAAGGTGATTACACAGGTAGGCTGGAAACATCTGAATCTATTGAGGAAATTAAATCCCTTCACTTGTCCATAGAAGATATGGCCACTACTCTTCATGAGCAGGAATCCTTAAGAAAGGACTTATTGGAAACGGTCAGTCATGAAGTCAAGACACCCCTGACCGTTCTCAGATCTCAGGTAGAATCTTTTCTTGATGGAGTATATGAACCGGACCAACTAAGACTGGAGAAATGTTTGGACGAAATTCAACGATTGGAACTACTGATGGAGCGGATGGAGGACGCCCAAATACTGGACAAACATAAATATCTTCTCGACAACACAGAATTTTCATTGGAGGAAGAACTTGAAGCAATTGGAATAATCCTAGCACCCCAGTTGACCAAGAAAAATCTGGAGATCCAGATTAAGGGTCAAGCCATTGGAAATATCATTCATGATCGCTTTAAGCTAAGACAGATCCTCTATAATCTTCTATCCAATGCTTATAAGTTTTCTGACCCAGGAACGGCAGTCACCATAGAAAAAAGTCAGCCCAAGGACCATGTTTTCCAGATTAGGGTCATTAATCGTGGTATAGTTATTGGAGAGGAAGATATGGACAAAATTTTCGAATCCCATTACAGGAGTCAGGCCGCTTTACAGGCTGATCCATATGGTAAAGGGCTGGGCTTAAACATCTCCAAAAATCTCGCAGACCGGATGAAGGGTCAATTAGACCTTGTATCCAGTGATGAAGAGGCTACGGTTTTTGCCTTGGAATTACCTATATCAGCCATAGAAAAAGAATAGTTTAGTGAGGACAAGATGAGAATAACAGTTATATCCGTAGGAAAAATCAAGGAAAAATATTTAGTAGCTGCAATCAATGAGTATTCCAAACGCTTATCAGCCTATTGCAACCTAACCCATATAGAAGTAGCCGATGAAAAAGCCCCGGAGACCCTCAGTGAAAAAGAGGAAGACTTGATCAAGGAAAAAGAAGGTCAGAAGATTCTGTCTAAAATCAAGGATTCCCAGTATGTCTTCGCCCTGGACCTTTCGGGTAAGCAAAGGTCATCTGAGGAATTTGCCGGTGAGCTGGAGAAGCTGCCGGTTTATGGTAATGGTGATATCGTTTTTGTTATTGGCGGCAGCCTTGGACTGTCTCCCGAGGTCATTAAGAGGTCCAATACTCAGATCTGTTTTTCCAGAATGACCTTTCCCCATCAGTTGATGAAGGTGATTTTGCTGGAGCAGGTGTATCGTGGGTTTAGGATTATGAAGGGTGAACCGTATCATAAGTAAGTGCGGTATTTTCTCCGCTTTCAATAAACATTAGTATTCAAGGAGGTTCTGAAATGTCACGTAAATTGATTGACGAGTTCTATTGGTGTGATATCAAAGGGCAAAAGGGCGAAGTACTTAGTGATGCCGAGAAATACAAAAAGATTGTAAGATGGGCAGCTAAAGCGAGGGGGCAAAATCCAGGTGTTTTTGATGCGTTGACCGAATGGGTGCTGGATGATTCTCAATGGAGTGACGATAAACTCGCTGAAAACGAGCAAATTTTAATACATGGCGTATTTATGCGGTTCAAAGATCAGAATGCACAGCTTCGGGCGTACTTAACAGAATTAGAACCTTCTGGTGTGGTTAACGTAGCGGTGTTCAAAGCGCTGGACAGATTTGATGATGAGCTGTCGGGTTTATCGCATGATGAGCGACTACGTGAGACAGTTGCTAAAGTATTTGCTGATTTTTCTATTATGCGTGAACGTGGTATACGTGAGCAAATTGCAGGAAATATAACTGGCTCTGAAGGTGTTAATCACGTAGATATATTTGGTTATATCAATTATTTGAAAGATTGCGATGCAGGTATACAGTGGGCGTTATTTATGCCTGATGTGGTGGAAAGGCAGCAAAATGGCTTCAAGGTAGACAGCTTTGAATACAAAAAAATGTCTGCCTTGCGCTTTATCGGTCAAGAAGCTACAGACGTAGATAGTATAGAGGTTAGCAAGAATCTTTTCCTTACTCTGGACGCTATGAAAGAATACAAATCAGAACTTGACTTTGATGTTTTGTTTATGCACCATTATGGGCTATGTGTGGATGTTGGCCCCTGGCATGGCTTTTGGGGAAGGTTTATGCAGGCGGATACCCCTGTGCCGGAAGGATTTCTCTATTTTGACTTCGTCTCACATAATGATGGAAAGCCGGGATTGCCATTCTTTTCTCAGTTTGCGTATGTTAGATTTTCTGGAGATTTGGACGCTATGCATAAACGTGAGGGTTATGACAGCGATGCCATGTATGATGTTACCAGAAACATTATGCTTGGGCAAGGAGTACCTATTCCGTACCCTGATAAATATTGGACTGCAGAAGTATTTCTTGATGGATACGACCAATATAGCACCGCTTATATGTTTAGTGCGGACTTTAACGAAGGTGCCAAGCACTTTCAAAGATAATTCGGCCCGTTTGATTCATCGAAATGCTGTAAAATACACATTGTATTTTACAGCATTTCTTCGTATAATTGAGTTAAGAAGGAGTTGATAAATATGACGAATATTAGACCGGTTTCGGATTTGAGAAATTACAATGATGTGCTAAATGCCTGTAGGGAACAATCTCCCGTTTATCTTACCAAAAAAGGTAGGGGGAAATACGTGTTGATGGATATTGAAGATTACGAAAAGATGAAAGCGACGATGAAGTTGATGGCTAACCTTGAAGAAGGCGAAAAATCCGCAAGAGAGGAAGGCTGGTTTTCCTTTGGAGATATTGAATCGGCATTAGGGTTATAAGGATGTATGAAATTCGATTTTCAGCCTTAGCTAAAAAAGATTTGATCAGAATCAGCATATATTTGGAAGAAGAATTCGGCTCTGACGTGGCGAATATTCAATTAAGAGAATTACTTCAAAGTATTAAACGGTTTGAAGAATTTCCACTGATAGGCAGACCGCTGATGAATATCATTGATATTCCTACAGATTATATGTATTTTGTAGTGGAGAGGAATTATGTATTTTACCGTTTGGAGAAACAGATAGTGAAGATTATTAGGATTTTAAATACAAGGCAAGATTATATGGATATTGAAAACTGATTTCAAATTATGGAATCAGTTTTTCTGAATAATTTATAAGATGGTTGATATGTGTTGATTTATATGCTAAAATGAAATCGGACGATGATAAATCGACCGGTAAGGAGTGGACGATTAATGGAATTAACTGGCGAAGCTAAAAATGTAGAATATAAGCAAGAGTATTCGAAAACGATACTGAAAACTATATGTGCGTATGCAAATTTTCATGATGGGTACATAATACTGGGTGTAAAAGATGATTGCACAGTTGTAGGTGTTGATAAGATTGATGAATTAAAATTGAATATTGAGAATGCTATTAATGATGCCATTATACCAAGTCCATATTATGAGTTTGAAGTGAAACAAATTGGTGATGAGCAGATTCTGTCTATTAAAGTGTATAAAGGAGATCATACACCCTACACATATCAGGGAAAGTCATACATGCGTCGTGATACATCAACAATTCAGACAGATATGATAACAAATCAGAACTTAATATTACAAGGGAGAAATCTAGGATATGAAGATTTGACATCACCTCTTCAAACATTGACATTTAACTACTTTGAAAATCTAATGAAAAAGCATTTTCAGATTACTTCATTATCCGATGATCTGATGCGGACTTTGGAACTGATTCATGATGATAAATACAATAATGCTGCAGCACTAATTTCGGATGAAAATCCGCTCAGAAGTTCAGTTGTTCAGCTTGTTGCTTTTACAGATACTGGTGTAGGTAGAATAAAAGACAGATTGACATTGGATTCTGGGTCAATACTAAAACAATTTGATGATTGTATGTCTTTTTATAAAAAACATATTAATGTTGGGGAAATTATTGAATCAGCGTATCGCAGGACTGTAGAAGATGTCCCTTATATTGCTTATAGAGAAGCCGTTGCGAATATGTTGGTTCATAGAGATTATTCAGTTGATGCTGATGCTAGAATTGAGTTTTATACGAACAGAATAGAAGTTGTCTCTCCCGGCGGATTGCCCTATGGAATGTTAAAAGAAGAATATATTGAGGGCAAATTATCAAAACCAAGAAATAGGAAAATCGCGGATATTTTCCTACGATTGAAGGTTATTGAGAAACTTGCTACAGGTATACGAAGGATAAAAGAACAATATATCAATCAAGAAATTAAGCCACGTTTTTTGGTTAGTGAGAATGCTATTGTGGTTGTTTTACCTTACGTGAAAGAGGCGTTGAGTCTTATTCAAGATGTAAAGGTGGAATCTAAAGATACGAATATTTTAGTGGGTAAAGAAAAGTTTGTATATGAATTGATTAGGCAGAATCCAATGATTAAGAGAGCAGAAATACAAAGTCAGATCAATTTGGAAAAATCCCAGACGGTGGCACTACTTAATATACTTCGCGATTCGGGATGGATTATGAAGATGGGTAATGGCCCTGCAACTGGCTATAAGGTATTAGAGTAGTTTTTAATATCGTCAGATTGAATCGGACGATATTAAATCGATTTGTATCTGCCCTATATTAATATTACTCATTGTTATACCCATAACAGCAATAAGTAGCCAAAAGGTAATAAGAATAGTAAAAAAAAGTTTTTAGACTGAGGAAGACATAGAGTGCTGTAAAATACACGTTGTATTTTACAGCACTCTATTTTATAATTTAAGTGGAAGGAGTTGATTCACATGTCAAATATTAGACCGGTTTCGGATTTAAGAAATTACAATGATGTATTAAATGCATGTAGAGAACAATCCCCTGTGTATCTTACAAAAAAGGGTAGAGGCAAATATGTGTTAATGGATATTGAAGACTATGAAAAAATGAAAGCCACAATGAAACTTATGGCTAGCCTAGAAGAAGGTGAAAAGTCAGCTAGAGAGGAAGGCTGGTTTTCGTTGGATGATTTAGAATCAGACCTAGGATTATAATCATGTATAGTATACAGTTTTCGCCATTAGCTAAAACGGATTTAATAAAAATTAGAACTTATCTAGTCGAAGAATTTGATCCAGAAATAGCTACAAGAAAATAAAGAATCTTATTGAAAGTATTAAACATTTTGAAGAATATCCCCTCATAGGACGGCCGCTAATAAATGTCATCGATGTTCCAACTGACTATATGTACTTTGTTGGCGAGAAAAATCATGTGTTCTACAGATTGGAAAAACATACAGTAAAAATTATTCGAATATTAGATATTAGACAGGATTATATGAATATCCTTTTTGGAGACAGACAAAACCGCATATAAGTGCAGTACGGTGGAACTACTTAATAAACGTCGTAATTCGGGATGTATTATCAAAATTAGTAATGATGAGTCGAATCGCCATCATGATTACACGGATACAGAAAGCTGATTTCAAATTATGGAGTCAGTTTTTTGGTTTTTTTCTCTTTTTGTAAAGTGAATCGGCAGGATTATTATGTCTACGATGTAATGTTTGGGCCTGTGTTTTGGTTGAAAAACAATACAATTTTCCACCTCTATGTCTGCATAAATAAGGCATTAACAAAACTGAAACAATTTATAAACAAAAAACAAATATAAGACATGTAAACTAAGCTGATAACTTGATTATGAAAAATATTAACCTGAGAAAAGGTATTGATTTTACGAAAAACAAAAGCAGAACAAAGAAGCTGAAAAAACAGGAAGATTAAATAATAGAACTAAAGAGCAGTAGAAAGGAGAGAAATAGTGGTTAACATTTTAGTAGTAGAGGATGATATAGAATTAAATAAGATCGTCTGCACCTATTTAAATGACAGTGGTTTTCAGACCAAAGGATGTCTAAATGCAAATGATGCTTATGATGAAATGTACAACAATATATATGAAATGATAATTTCTGATATTATGATGCCGGACATTGACGGATTTGAGTTTGCGAGATCCCTACGTCAGGTAAATCGGACAATACCGATTTTATTTATGTCTGCAAAGGATGACCTTTCCTCGAAGCAAAAAGGATTTCAGCTTGGCATCGATGATTATATGGTAAAGCCGATTGAATTAGATGAATTGCTGCTTCGTGTACGGGCACTTCTTCGTCGTGCGAATATTGAAATGGATAGGAAACTAACAATTGGTAATCTTACGCTTGATGCAGATGCTGTAAGCGCTGAGATCAATGAGGAAGAAATACCGGTAACGACAAGAGAGTTTAACATTTTATATAAGTTGCTTTCCTACCCGAAAAAAACCTTATCCAGGGCGCAGCTTATGGATGAGTTCTGGGGAATTGACACAAATACGAGCCTTCGTGCGGTAGATGTTTATGTGACAAAGCTAAGAGACAAGTTTTCAGAGTGTGATGGCTTTGAAATCGTAACAGTAAGAGGCATCGGATACAAGGCGGTGCTTTTATGAAAAATGAAGAAAATGGAGAACTTAAAAGAAGACAGCTGATGAATAGAATATTTATATTTATTCCGGCTTTATTCTTTTTTGTTTTTATTACGACTGTTCAATTTTTTATTTTAGGAAATTATCTGGATTACAAGAATATAACGAAGGTTCATATTACTATGATCATTTTGTTCTGGCTTCTATGCTCCTTTGTTTTTACTTATGTCACATACCGTCAGATCAATCACTGGTATGATAAACCAATGCAGTCTTTTGCAAAAGCGACGAATCAGGTGGCAAATGGAGATTTTTCTGTGTATGTGGAACCGCTACATTCTTCGGATAAGATGGACTATCTGGATTATATGTTTCTTGATTTTAATAAGATGGTGGAGGAACTTGGCAGTATTGAAACCCTGAAAACGGACTTTATCTCCAATGTGTCCCATGAGATAAAAACGCCCATTGCCGTGATACAGAATTATGCGGAATATCTGCAAAAGGGGAATATTTCAGAAAATCAGAGGATTGAATATGCGAAAACGATTGAAGATACGTCTAAACGTCTTGCAAACCTGATTACTAATATTTTGAAACTTAGTAAGCTTGAAAATCAGAGGATAAAGCCGGAAGTCCTTAAGTATGATATCTGTAAGCAGCTGAGTGAATGCGCTATTCAATTTGAAGAAGTATGGGAAACGAAGAATATAGAATTTGAGGCAGATTTCGAAGACCGGGCAATTATATGTGCCGATGAGAGCCTTATGGAGCTGGTTTGGAATAATCTGTTATCCAATGCACTAAAGTTTACAGAAAGCAGCGGAAAGGTCACATTAAAACAGACGTCTACAGACGACTCCGTTATCGTGTCTGTTTCTGATACAGGTTGTGGAATGAGTGAAGATATCATGAAACATATTTTTGACAAATTTTATCAGGGGGATTCCTCCCATTCCAGGGAGGGTAACGGATTAGGGCTTGCGTTGACTTTACGGGTCCTTCAACTGCATGATGGTAGAATCCATGTAAAGAGTATGCCGAAACAGGGAACAACTTTTACAGTTACCATACCGGCTTCAATTTCGGAGTGTGGGAAGGAGGAAACGAATGATGGGGATATATATTTATGAATGAAATAAAAAATGATGGACATACATTTGTGGGATATGAATATAAACAGATAATGACCAATGCAAGTAAAGTTTCCTTCCTTATAGACGGATATAAGAATTTCGGCTGGACAGTGGATGAAAATATTAGTTCTGTTTCTGGTGATAGATCCAATACCACTACGAATGTTGTATTACGTTTAAAAAGAAACAGAAAGATCATGTATAAGATGGAGTTAACAAGACTTCAGAGAAACTTTGAATTTTGTTTAAAGGAGGTCGATCATCTTGAAAAATCAAAAACATCAGAAGCCACTATGTATGCGCTTATTGTAGGAACATTGGGGACAGCATTTATGGCAGGATCTGTTTTTGCGGTTACGGCAGAGCCACCCAAACTTGCCTTATGTATCATTTTGGCCATACCTGCATTCCTGGGTTGGGTATTACCATATTTTATATTTAACTATGTTGTAAGAAAAAGAACAGAAAAGGCCAATTTATTAATTGAAGAAAAGCAGGATGAGATTTTTGAAATTTGCGAGAGAGGAAATAAGCTATTACATTAGCAAAGCATAACGAATTTCTGATATTGGGACATATGACTGATAGGGTTGTATGTCTTTTTTTGTGAAAAAACTCAAAGTAACAATTTTTAACCATAGGCTAAAGACTTTTAAGAACAACCTTTATTGAATTAATATTATTGAAACAAAACGTAAATACATTGTAAACAGAGAGACAGTAGTATCAATATATCAAATAAATAAATTTTAATTATGAAAAGGAGATTGAAAGATGGCAAAATCAAAACTTTTAGCAGTAAATAAGAAGATTGAGAAAGGAGTTGTTGGTGGATACAAAAAAATTGAAAAGGGTGTAGTGGGCGGCTATAAAAAGATCGAAAATGGTGTTGTGGGTGGATTTAATAAAATATCGGACAGATTTGTAGATAATTATCTTACCCAGGATGATGAATCTGTTGAAGCAGCAAAGAAAAGACTGGCTGATGACCAGAGAGTAAGAGAGGAAAAAAATAAGAGTGCACGGGAAGATAGAAGGCAGCATCAGTAGGCTATTATTGAAGGGAGTAAAAAAGAATAGATTCCATGAACGACAGTTTAGAAAATGGAGGTAAGTATAGATGAAGAAGAGTAGTTTTGCAGCAATGATTTTAGGAACCATAGGTGGTATTTTACTGGCCCTTGGCATGTGCATGTGCCTGTTACCTGAGTGGAATGCATTCAGGCCCGGTATAATAATAGGATGTGCAGGTTTGCTAGTTCTGTTTGCTATGATATTTGTATGGAGAAAGATGGAAGACAAGGAGCCAATTCAGCTTTCAGGAAAGACAATTGGTGGGACGCTAATTGGCATTTTAGGTTCACTCTTGTTAGGCGTTGGAATGTGCCTGACGATGGTTTGGAGTCAGCTATTGATTGGAATCCTAATAGGCATAGTTGGGATTGTCGTGTTGATTTGCTTAATTCCATTTATAAAGGGACTCAAGTAGTTAGATTGTTATCGATAGGTTGTTGATCGAATTAATTATGTTTATTGAATATATTTCGACTAATAATAGGAAAAAGTGAATTTAATTATTTAATCAGGTAATGTAGTCGTATAACAAAAACCTTTGGTTTTCATAAATTAGGTGAACCGTACCACAAATAGATGTCATCTTAGGAAGTATCGCAGCATACTACTTACAATAGCTATCAAGGATATCAAGAAGGTAAACCACTTCTTTCAACGTCAAAAGCCTTCTTGATAGAGGCCCTTCAAGTATTGATTTTAGAAAAGATTCAAGGAGTAGATGAATGGTTTCATTATCTAATTGATATCTAGTAAATAGTCTATAAATTTCCTCAAATGTTGCTATGACACGCTTCTTATTTTTAGATTTAATATACGGTTTCATATCCAATAATAACTGAATAAGTGTCTCATGGGTTTCCATACTATCGGGATTTTGCATCATATCTTCAACCAGTCTGAACTGATTTGGTTGGAGATTTTTTTTGTACCATTCAATATGTTCTTCATCTAAACTTTCGTTAATGGCCTCAAGAGGGCTTAAGTCTGTCTTAACCTGTATCTTCTTTAGCAGGCGTCTGGCCATCTCCAATTGGATCATTTGCTCATTAATGAAATTCATCTTCTCAGGGATGCTAAGGCGTAACTGACTACAGTTGGAGTCAAGATTATCCTTGATCTCCGTTAGTGAATAACCAATGAGCTGGAGGTTTTTAATGACTTGAAGTTTGTTAAGGTCATCCTCGGTATAAAACCAATATCCGTTTTCTTGAGCGACAGTAGGTTTTAAAAGGTCGATTTTGTCGTAGTGACGCAATGTTTTCTTTGATACATTGGCCATTTTGCAAATATCTGTTGATGAATATTTCATGTATACCTCCGAAATCAGGCGACAAATGAATGAAGAAAAAAGTGAAAAATTGGCTTGACCTCGCCCTTGGGTCATACTTTATAGTGATTATATCATAAATAAGGAGTTGTTGAAATGAAGAAAAAAATATTAAAGATAAGCTTTTCCATAATGGGTGTATTAATATTGTTAGCTGCAATCGTGCCTCTATTCATACCAGTTGAGGCAAGGTTAGGGTTAAGTGAACCAGAGGATCTTATAGAAGAGGGCGCAGCAATTGTTACCATTCCATTTGAAGGGACAGACGGTATCGACATTTATTATGAGGTTGAAGAGAAAGTTGAATCTGAAAGAAACTTTATATTGCTCCATGGATCTATGTATAATTCAAAATCATGGAGTGAGGTCATGGAATATTTTTCCGGCATAGGCAATGTGTATGCCTATGATCAAATCCCCTATGGTTACAGTGAAAAAATATTGGAGGGACAATGGACAGGTGAAAATCCTTACACAACAGAAGCGGCTGTTATACAGCTGAAAAGCTTTATGGACGAACTGGGAATTGAGAAAGCGACTTTAGTTGGAAGTTCCTTTGGTGGCGTCATAGCAGCTGATGCAGCCATCAAGTTTGAAGACAGGGTAGAAGCCCTTATCTTAGTCGATCCTGCCATCCTTGTGGCTGAAAGTATGCCTGAATGGCTTGTAACCCTACCTCAAGTGGAGAAGTTGGGTCCTATTCTTGCAGCAGGGCTATCTGAAGGTGACGGTTTTTATGAGTCGACTTTCTATGAAAAGGATCAACTGACCGAAGAACGTATGTCCCTTAATAAAAGAGAAACCCATATCAATAACTGGAATCTAGCTATGTGGGAATACCTTCAGGCATGGTCTACCAAGCCAAGTGATGTTGGAGAGAATCTTGATAAAATAACTCAAGGGACACTAGTGATTACCGGTGACCAGGATAAGGTGGTTCCGCCAGATGACAGTGAAAAAATAGCTGAACTGATCAAAGGTGCCGCTTTTGTCAGTATACCAGATTGTGGTCACATGCCACACGAAGAAAAACCTGAAGCTTTCATACAAGCAGTCGATCAGTGGCTGTCTGATAACGAGTAGGTGCAGGGAAGGGGAAAAGATGAAGAAAACAATTGTGATAACAGGAACCAGCAGTGGTATAGGTAGTGCGTTGGCTCTTAGATGTGTAAGACAAGGCTACCATGTAGTGAACATATGTAGGAAATCTGCAAAATCAGAAGCCTTTTACCAAGAACTGTTAAAAGAGAATTATGCCATAAAACCAGAGATGATTTATGCAGACTTGTCCAGGAAAGAAGACATAGAGTCAGCTGTAAAAGATATGGGAGAAAAACTGGACCGTATTGATTTATTGATTAATAATGCCGGTGTCCTCAAACTTAAACAGGAATATTCACAGGAAGGGATAGAAATGACGATGGCAGTAAATCTTTTGGCAGCTTTCAGGTTAACGGAAGGCCTCCTGGAACGCTTCGAAGGATTCGACGTCATTAATATAACCTCTGAACTGTTTAAAAAAGGCCAGATTGATTTGGACCAATTGAAGGAATGCAAAATATATAAGGGAGCGAATCGTTACAATGATTCGAAAAAGGCACTACTTTATTACTCAGCCTATCTCTCAGACCGACTAAATGGCCGGGCAAGAGTTATTGCAATGCATCCTGGTGTGGTGGCAAGCAACGCCTTTAGAGATTATCCGAAATTAATTGTGAAAATGTTTAATTTAGTCCTGGAAAATCCGGATAAGGCTGCAAGTAAGATACTGGAACCTTATATGGATGGGAATATGAAACATGCTTATTATTACAGTCAAAATCAGAAGAAAGAGAAGCTTAAAAGCTATGTTGATCAAAGCCATTTAGAGGCTTTGATGGAAAAACTTAATAGAGAATATAGATAAATATTTTTTTGGAGAATAATAAGGGGTTGGAGTTATCTGACCTCTTATATTTTACAAAGATTTATAAAAAAAAACGACTTGACTGAGCCCTAAGGGCACGCATTAAAATTATTATAAGTATGTGAAAGGAGGTCTTGATGGGTAAAAAAATATATACGACAAAAGAGTTGGCGACGATTTGTTCAGTATCAAAAAAAACAATCAGGCATTATAAGAATATGGATTTGATATCGCCATCCTATATAGATGGTAACGGATATTGGTATTTTGATGATGATGATCTAGAAAGGCTGAGACTGATTGGGCAGCTAAAGTTTATTGAGCTGACTTTAGATGAAATTAAAAATTTTCTTACCATGGACAGTACAGAGCGAGATTTGCTCCTTAAAAGTAAAGGTGAAGAATTAAGGCAAGAAATCCTACAGAAAAGGAATGCATTGGAGATTATTGATAAAATAAAGATTGTTGATATTTCCAAGGACATGAATCCAGTCCATAAAGTTGTTGAAGAAAATCACTTGGAATGGTTACAAAATGAGTTTAACAATAAAGAAATTGAGCTGATACTAGCCATGTTTGAACATGAGGATTCAATGAAGGATCATCATCGGATAGGGGAAATTATTAAATCCATGAAGGCAATCGTTCACCATGAGGCAATCGGTGAGTTTCAGTTATTCCTAGAAGAGATGGATGATATTTTATATAAATATTCGGAATCTGAAGAAGGAAGAAAAAGTCTAATCTTAGCGCATATATTGATGATGACTTCCAATCATTCGTTACTGAATGAATTGAGTAAGGAACAGGAGTTATGGTTAAGAGAAGTTGTAAATAAATATTATAATCAGATGAAGAAAAAGGAGTTAGAATGAGACGAATTAACTATCCTACATCGCGAATAAAAGTTAAGAAATCATTTTTCTTAATGGTAATCATAGTATTAACAATTGCAAGCCTATATACAATTGCTTTGGCCGCAACACCAACAGAAAATTATGATATTGGAACATTTGAAATTACTCAAGGTGACACCAGTGTGACGACAACCGGTTCAACAACTGGCGGCTTTACACAGAGCGATATAAGTATTCCCGCTGGTATCAGTGGTACTCAAATAAAAGCCGGAAACAATGTGATAACCAATGGCTATTCAACTCCAACTGATCAAGGTGATATGACGTGGAATCTTGCAAGCATTCCTGCGGGAGCTTCTCCTGGAACATATGTAATAACCTGGAATCAAACAGAAAATGATAATCCGACTCGTGTAGTTGGAACAAAGATAACGTTAGTTATCAATTCAAATGTAACAGCGCCATCAGTCACTACAGGATCACATTCAGGTGTGTCTAGTAATTCAGCAACGGTATCAGGTTCTGTAACAGATGATGGAGGAGAAAGTGTTTCCTATGGTATAGCATATAGCACTTCTAGTAATCCAACAACGGGAACTACAGTTGGAACTGGAACCGGTACAAGGAGTTTCAGTGGAAGTTTAACAGGCTTATCAGCTAATACAACTTATTACTATCGTGCTTTTGCATCTAATAGCGCTGGGGTTACTTATGGTACACAAGGTAGTTTTACAACCTTGCCTAACAAACCCACTGTAACCATCAATGATCCTACAGGCATCACTAGCACCCAAGTGACATTTTCAGCAAATGCTTCGGGGACTTCTATTACAGGCAAAGGGTTTGTGGATGATTTGAGTGATTCATCAGGTGGTGCGGGTAGTGGTGCTTTCTCAAAAACCTTTACAGGTTTAGCGCCAAATACATCCTATTCATTGAGGGCTTATGCAACGAACTCCGGAGGAACAGGCTATTCAGTTACCAAATCTTTTTATACATTAGCCAATATTCCTTCCATTACAAGTGTTGCCATGAATGGTTCCAATGTTGAAATTAGTGTCGATGCTAATAGTAACCCTGCTTCTACTAGATACTATATTGAAGCTTCAACTGTAGAAGGAGATTTTTCTTCGCCTGAAGTTGTTGCCAACTGGGTAACCCTATCATCAGGTAAAATTACTTTTGCTGACAGTTTGTTAAATGATCGAGATACGGATTATTATTATAGAATCAAGGCAAGAAATGGATCCAGTGTTGAGACAGCTTATAGCACAGACAATACAGACAAACTCATCTCATTGCCTCCTGTTCCAAGTGCACCAACAGTAACGCCAAGTGCACTTGGTGAGATGACTGTTAGTGGTTATAGTGTTGCTAAGGTTGATTCTGCAGAAATTACATATAACATTTATCGTAATCATGTACTGATTGCTGGAGGTAATGCTACCAATAGTATTTCAGTAACAGATACGGGACTGTCAACGAATACCCAGTATGGATATAAAGTTGAAGCCATTAATAGTTCTGGTACTACTATAGCATCAGCGGTAACCAGCAAATACAGTTCAGCTGCCACACCAGATATTACATCGGTATCTCCACAGCAAAATGGTGACTTAGTCATTAGTATAGACAAAAAAGACAATCCAGATACAACGGAATACCTAATCGAGGTATCAACAACTTCTGATTTTAGCGCAGATGTAAGTACTGAAAGAGACTGGGCAACATTTGGTGTGGGTATTAGTTCATATACAGTTAGTGCTGGTGATGTAGATGATGATAAGACCTATTATTACCGTGTGAAGGCAAGAAACGGTGATGATGTAGAGACTGATTATGGACTTGCTGGATCAGCTTTAACAGTGCCAACGGTACCTCTAGCACCTAGTGTTACTGTTGACAGTGACATACAGTTAACATTAACTTGGCCACAAGTTAACGGAATAGATACAGCAGTTATTACTTACGATATTTATGTGAATATCAATGGTGGTGGGTTTAACTTATTGGAAAGTGATTTGACAGTCGCAGACCAAGGGAATCCATCTTTTGTCCATGATTCCTTAACACCTAATACAGTCTATGAATATAAGGTACAAGCTCGTAATGCAAGTGGTGTATCAACTGATTCACCTACTGACCAGGATGTGACTTTGGCTTCCATACCGGATGTTTCAGAGGTGAACCCTGAAGCCGATGGGAATGTGACTTTAACTGTAGAGGAATATGGGAATCCAGATATTACAGAGTATTATGTGGAGAAGGCTACTAATCCATTATTTTCAGATGCTGTTTTAGCGTTGACATGGACAAATCCTGGAAATGATCATAACTTGACCATAAATGGGCTTAATAGGGGAACTTTATATTATTTCAGAGTGAAGGCTCGTAACAGTGTCAATGTAGAGACGGGATATGGACCAATTATTGGGTCAATAAGAACCATACCAGAGGACTTACTTGTTGCTCCTGTGGCAACAGTCGTGTCATCAAGTCAGGTGAATTTATCTTGGAGTTCTATAACCGGTGCAACTTCCTATGATATCTATAGAAATGGAAGCTTTCTAATTAATGTATCTGAAACCACTTTTGTAGACACAGGGTTAAGTCCAAATGATGATGTCATCTATAGGGTTAAGGGAGTTAATACTAGTGGAGAAGGCATCAATGCCTCCCCTGCATCAACCATAAAATACACGCATACACTAACGCCATCAATATCTGTATTGGCAAATGTCAATGGAACAGAAGTGGATCTTACAATCACTGATACCAATAATCAGATAGGTGTTCAGTACAGCCTTGAGTATGACACTACAGAGGATTTTTCAAGTCCAACGAGTACGGCATGGAACGCAAACAAGGAAGTAAATATTAACGGTTTAAGCCAAGGAACAACCTATTACTTTAGAGTTAAAGCACGTAATGGTAATGCTGGTGTGAACTCAAGCTATGAATCACCATGGTCTATTGCAGTGTCTATTATGATGCCATTGCAACAAGTGAATCAGCCCAATGTTACGCCTGCTAGTGAAGTTTCCCTAGATGTATCTTGGGATGCTGTTGTGGGTGCAAGTAACTACAAAGTATATCGAGATAATGAATATGTTGCTACAGTGAGTGGCACAAGTTATACAGACAATGGGTTAAAGTCTAACAAATCCTATAGCTACACTCTTAGTGCAGTGAATGGTCAAGGTGAAGAAAATACAAAGTCTCTTGCAGGATTAGGGAGAACAAGGGCTGGTTACCCTGAATCTATAGTACTTACTGATAGAAGTGCTACAAGTGTAGATATTGAGTTACTTCCTTATGAAATGATAGGAGATTCACAGAAATACCAACTTATTATTAAAGATAAGAACGCTATAGAAGCCGATCGTACTTTGGCATGGTCTAGGGATTTATTGTATAAAATTGAGGGCCTTACAACAGGAAATCCATATGAGTTGTGGGTAGGTGTGAAGAATGAGGATAATTTGGCAGAACCTGCAATACGTCTCTTAGATACATTTTATTCAAACAGGCCCGTACAAGGTATCTTGGTTAATGATTCAGATCAAATTAGGTCTGACAATGAAGGCTTTAACCAAGCCTTTGAATTAAAACTCAAAGTTAGTGATCCCGATATGGATTTGATTACCATAACCGCAGAGTTGAATGGATTAACTAAGACCACAACAATTACTGCTCCAGCAACAGAACCAGCAGAAGCTAATGTAACGCTTTCATGGGACGTCTTATCTTTGGAGGAAGGACAATACACGAATATTCTTGTATCCTTCAGTGATCCTTATGACTCTAGCGGAGCAGATACTTATTCATCAACTCTTACAGTGGATAGAACAGCCCCAGTAATTACCCTTACAGGAGATTCGACCATCTATCTATTGGTAGGTGATAATTATACGGATGCAGGAGCGACTGTTGTCGGTGACGATGGCAATGGTGTGTTAGTAACTGGAGATACAATCGATACCGCCGTAGTAGCTGTATCAGAAATCACTTATTCCGCTACTGATAATGCTGGCAATGAAGCCACATTAACACGAACAGTTCATGTGAATGAATCTGTCGCACTCGAGGCTATCACAGTGGATCAGATTGGCTCTGAACGTGTTACAGCTTTTGGTGAAATTCTATCGTTGGGGAAAACCAATGATGCTACGGAGTATGGATTTGTTTACGGTGAAGTTGATATGCCTACTATAGCAGATAACAAGGTAAACTTAAAAGGAGTTAATCCGGCAGCTAAAGGTCTGTATAGTGCTCAGATAACAGGATTAACAGAATCCACTACTTATTATATAAGAGGCTATATATTAGATGGCGATAATGGCGATAATCCAATTTATACGGCTTCAATAACCTTTGATACAAGTGCTGCCATTGATGATGTTGCTAAGTTTTCAGTTGATACAAGCTCGTATACGGTTGTTGAAGGTAATACTGTAACCGTTACGGTGAATCGCTCTGTTGTGACAGTTGGAGAAATGACCATTGATTACGTTTTGGTTGATGGAACTGCTGTAGGTGGCACTGATTATACTGCTGATTCTGGAACAATTACATTTGCAGATGGTGAAGTTTCAAAAACTATTGATATTGTCTCTATAGATAACAATGCATTTAATGTCTCAAAAGATTTAGTATTTAGACTTTCAGCTGCAAGTGATGGTGGTTTGATAACAGCAGATGAGGCTTTAATCACAATCACAAACGATGATGCCAAGAGCAGTGAGAACAAAATTGCTTCTTTTGACTTGGTAGGTTCAGTAGCACCAGCAACCATAGATCATGGTGCTGAAACAATCACAATAACTGTGGTTAATGGAACTAACCTGTCTGGGATTACACCAAGTGCATTGACGCTTGTATCAGATGTATCAACGGTCAACCCATCTATTGATGTGGAAAGGGACTTCACAAGTCCTATTGCTTATACAGTAACTGCTGAAGATGGTACAACTAAACGTTATATAGTAACGGTAATAGAACAACCATTGGACTCAGATGCAAACTTGGCTAATTTGGCGGTAGCTTCTGGTGGTAATAGTTTGAGCTTGTCACCAGCCTTTACAAGCAACAATACCACATATTCTTTGACAGTTGCTAATGATGTGTCTTCAATAACTATGACGCCAACATTGAGTAGTATACTTGCGGCTTATGAGATAACAAGAAATAATGTGGCAGATGATACAGATATTGACCTTGAAGTAGGTGTTCAAACCCTTAAGGTTAAAGTGACTGCTCAAGATACGACTGAGAAAACATATACAATTCAAGTAACTAGACAGGCAGCAGCACAAAGCAGTAATGCATTTTTATCATCATTAGTACTTTCAGAAGCTGGAATGAATCCTGCGTTTGACAAAAATGAGAACAACTACGTATTGACTGTAGCAAATAGTGTCAGTAGTTTGGACTTAGAAGCAATACCAGAAGATTCTTCATCAAGTGTTGCTATTGAAGTTAATGGACAAAGCATAACGTCAGGTGACACATTTAATGTAAATGTAGGTGCTAATGTTATTAGAATTATTGTGACATCCACAGATGGAACTAAGAATGTATATGCTGTAGCTGTAACGCGTAGCAATCCAACAACTAGTTCGGGTGGTTCAAGTTCAGGTGGAGCAACTTCATCTGAAACACCGGCTTCTTCAGGAGACAATGAAAATAGTCCAGAGGAAGATACAAAGGTAGGTGTTCCAGTTGAGGACAAGGATTTTGAAGAAGATGTCAAGAAAAAAATAAACGAGAATCCAGATAACAAGGATCGCGAACAAACTGGTCCTATAATTCAGGTGGGTGACCCTGAAGGTAGTTCAAATAAAGAAGGTGAAGATGGTTCGGGTGAATCAAGTAATGAGCCAAAAGCTTCTCCGACTTCATATGGCAAGACAACTACCACCTTACCAAAAGAGGAATTCGGTGATGGTGATTTAGAGGATTATGGAGTAGGGAAAATTAATCCTGAGACAGGTGAAGTGACTCCTGTTGTAGGGAAAATCAAAGACAATGGTGATGGCACAGTAACTGTTGAAGTCTACGATCAAGATGAAGGTTATTACACGATTTTAAAGAATAGTAGTGATCTTATCGATAAGGAGTCATCAGACCATTGGGCCTATGAAGCGGCTGAAAAAGTTGCAGGTAGATATGCATTGAACGATATCTTGGGTGATGATATTGACTTATATTCAGATTTAACGCGTAAGGAAGCAGCAGCTTTAATGGTTCGTTTAATGGGAATTGATGTTTCTAGATATGATCTTCAAACAGGATTCTTAGATGTTGATGAAGGTGATGCTTTATCGTCTTACTTGTCAATTGCAACTAGGTTTGGAATTATTCGAGGATATGGTGATAATACTTTTAGGCCAGATCAAATTGTGACTCGAGAAGAAATGGCAGCAATAGCTGAACGTACTATTTCTTATATGAAACTTTTAGATGGTCGATCCATTGGTAAACAATATGTTGATGAAAGCGACTTTTCGACTTGGTCATATGGTTCAATTTATACTTTGACCAACAATGGAATTTTTGAAGGAACACCTAATTCAGAGTTTTTACCAAGAAGAGATATTAGTAAAGGTGAAATGATTCAAGTATTCTTTAATCTAGAAACATTTTTCGTGACTGACTAAATTGAAAATTAGGCAAGGGACATTAGGTATTCTAAAATGAACGAAGGGCTTAGGCCCTTCGTTTTACCGTTCTTGTAACAACGGTGACGTACCATAAGTAAAGGCAGAAAAGCCGGAAAAAGCCATAATTATTATGTGAATGCTAAAAAGCTGATGCTGATATATGGATCAGTTTTTTTGTGCATATCCATGTAAAAAAGACCTCCTCAATAATCGAAGGAGGACCAATTAACTTGACGGTCCAATAAATGACGTGCTATGATGTAAAAAAGACCACCTTTAAAGATGAAAGAGGGTGAATTTACATGCTTGATATAAGTAAATACGAAAAATTGTTTAAAGCGCATAATGGTGTTGTGAAAATGTCTGATTTTACATCTGAAGGTTATCATAATACTTTGATGAACCAATTAATCGAAAAAGGATACGTTGAAAAGATAAAGGCTGGATATTATGAATGGATTGGCGATGAGCCGATATCTGATGCGGTCATTATAAGGAAGTTGTTTCCAGAAGGTGTTGTATGCATGGAGTCAGCTCTGTATTTGCACGGATACACAGAACGTACACCAAAGACATGGCATGTTGCGGTCTCAAAAAATGGAAAAACAAGTAAATATTCGATTGAGTATCCACCGATACAGTTTTATTTTCTGATAGACAAATATATGGAGATCGGAAGAACTGAAATCACATTTGAAAGCCATCCTATGGCAGTGTTTGATAGAGATAGAACAATATGTGATGTTATCCGATATGAGAAAAAAATGGATAAAGAAGTGTTCAATTATGCAGTGAAAGCATATGTTAAAGATTCAAGGAAGAATATTGGTCAAATGTTGGATTATGCACAAGAAATGCGGATAAAAAATAAAGTCAGTAACATTATCGGGATGTGGATGTAATGGTTAATGAACAAGCTGTTCTACAAAAATTGAAAAGTAAAGCCAAGTCCAAAAAGTTGCCATATCAGTTGATTTTGCAGCTCTTCTGTCAGGAAGAGTTCTTGAGAAGGTTGGCTGTATCAGACTACAAGAATGATCTGATTTTAAAAGGTGGTCTATTCCTGTTCTCATATAGTGGCTTTGAGGGCAGGCCTACAATGGATATTGATTTCCTTGCAAAAAATCTATCTAATGATAAAGAGTCGATGGAAAAGGTTATTAATACAATAATCAGTATAGACAATGATGATAATTATTTAAAGTTTGTTATAAAATCCTCAGAGAACATTGCAGAAATGAAAACATATCATGGTGTGCGATTAAAAATTATGGCAAGGCTGGGCAATACCAAAACACCATTTGACATAGACATTGGAGTTGGTGACATTGTTGTACCATCAGTAGATGATATAATGATCCCTACCCAATTAGAAGGATTCGTTCCACCTATTGTATCATCATATTCTCTTGAATCAACAATAGCCGAAAAGCTTGAAGCAATGATAGACAGAATGGAAACAACAAGCAGAATGAAGGATTATTATGACATCTTTTATCTGGCACAGAATTATGACTTTGAATGCATCACTGTAGCAGAGGCAATAAAACAGACATTTCTGAGAAGAAATACTTCATGTAGTCTAGAATCATTGGAGCGGGTAGTGAACATGTACACAAATCCTCAGATGCAGCAAAGGTGGAGTGCGTTTTGTAAAAGAAGCCTAGGAGTAGCAATAGAATTTAATGTGGTCACAGAGTTGATTGGCAAATTTTTGGAACCACCAGTTTCTGCTATTGTTAATGGTGAGGAGAAGAATAAGAAGTGGTCCAAAGATAAATGTAACTATATAGATATGTAGATATCAAAACAGTTTGGTTTTACAAAGACACGGTGAACCGTATCATAAATGAGTGTAAAACAGAATAACCTATTATGATTATATGGATACTGAAAACTGATTTCAAATATTGGGATCAGTTTTCTTTTGCTGTTTATCAAGGACTAATGTATTATACCGATATGGGAATAATAAAATCTTGACATTATACCGATAACGGAATAATATAAAAATGAGGTGATACGATGAATTATGTTAGTGTTAGTGAAGCTGCAAGAAAATGGAAGATCAGTGAAAGACGCATTAGAGTTCTATGCGGTGAAGGACGAATCGAAGGTGCAGTCAAAATCGGAAGAAGTTGGTCGATTCCGGATAGTGCAGTAAAACCAGTTGATGGTCGTGAAGGGAAAAAGAAAAAGTACTTAGGACTTGAACATAATTTCAATGAGATTAATACACTTAAGAAGAGGATAGACAACCATGGACCCCTTTCTAAAAACTTGGCGAACTCACTTCATGAAAAACTCATTGTCGAATGGACATATAACTCAAATGCCATTGAGGGTAATACTTTGACAATGTCTGAAACCAAGGTTGTCCTAGAAGGGATAACTATTGGAGGGAAGACTATGGTTGAGCATCTTGAGACGATCAATCACCGTGATGCAATATTGTTTATAGAAGATTTAATTGCTGATAGAGAAGAGTTGTCAGAATGGAATCTAAAAAACATTCATGCACTGATTTTGAAAGAAATTGATAACAGTAATGCAGGTCGATATAGAAAAGAAAATGTCTTGATTAGTGGTGCGAAACATATACCACCAAAACACTTCGAATTGGATTATCTAATGCAAAAGCTGATTCAAGAATACAAGGATGATTGGCTAGGTTTGCATCCTGTTATAAGAGCAACTCTTTTGCATGGCGAGTTTGTGAAGATACATCCTTTTATCGATGGAAATGGCAGAACGGCCAGGTTGCTTCTTAATTTCGAGTTGATGAGAAGTGGCTATACACCGATTATCATAAAAAATGAGCAAAGAGCTACGTATTATGATGTTTTGGATTTGGCTCATACTACAATGAATTATGGACCATTCATCCAACTTGTGGCTAACTTAGTCATTGAATCGGAACAACTTTGGTTGTCGGTTATTGACTGATACACTTAAGATTAAACCAAATGGTTTATAACCAACCGGTAACGACGGGTTGCATAGTTACCATATAGATATAAGAGAATATCAAAAGCGTTTGGTTTTACAAATACTCGGTAAACTGTACCATAAATGACAACGGTTTTTCAGTAAAGTAACTATTGTTATTAGAAGTCATGATGATGCTATGGATGCGTTGATAAGTCACCCTATTTAGCCCATGATAAATATGGGCTCATGTAAAGATGCTTATGGAAAGGAGTATAGTGTTATGAAATCATATATAGTCTTTCTTAGAGGGATTAATGTGAACGGTATAAAGATTAAAATGGCTGAGTTAAGAGCAGTTTTTGAATCGCTTGGTTATAAAGAGGTTAAGACAATCCTTGCTTCAGGAAATGTATCTTTTAAGACTGATGAAGATCATACAGAAAATGAGCTTAAAGGCAATATAGAAGCAGCCCTAAAGAGGGTATTCAATTATGAGGCTTTTATTGTTTTAATGAAAAAATCGGCTTTGCTTGACATATTTATAGAAACAGAAACAATGTCAATTCAGAGTAATTATAATCACTACCTGTTATTGAGCAACGAACCCGCAATCGGAAAAGAATTGGAGGATTTTTTTGGAAGGTGTTCTCATTCTGAAGGTGAGGCGTTAATTGTGTCTGATAAGGCTATACAGTGGATTGTGAAAAAGGGAGATACATTAAAAACAGAGTTTGGTAAAAAAATCCTGGGAAGTAAAAGGTACAAGTCAATATTAACTTCTAGAAATATTGGTACTTTGAAAAAGATTGCCAGTTTATAGCCATAGCTAAACATTAAGGACATGGGAATCGTGTGACTCAGAACAAAAGCATCATATTTCACAGATCTGAATATTGATAATAATGATTTGTACTTCCAGTTGAATCTACAGATACCCTAATTCTATTCTTGTCTTTAGAATGATATAATAAGTCATATAAATGCGATGAGTTAAAGGAGGTTTGTATGGAGATTAAAACAGTTAGCTTAATAGGATTAGGTGCCATGGGAGTTTTTTTTGCACCAAAACTGGAGGCTTGTTTGGGACATGAACAGTTTAGAGTTATTGCCGGTGGATCAAGAAAAGAAAGACTGGAGAGGCAAGGTGTTACCCTTAATGGTAAGAATTACAGATTCAATATAGTGGATCCGATGGAGCCTGTTTCGCCAGCTGACCTTATTATCCTTGCAGTTAAGGATATGCAATTGGACCAGGCTATTAAGGATATCAGGAATCATATAGGCCCTAATAGTCAAATTATGTGCGTTATGAATGGGGTGGATAGTGAAAATCGCCTTGCAGAAGTATATGGATGGGATAAAGTGGTTTATTCGTATATGAGGATGAGTATCGTTATGGATCAAGGGGTGGCAAATTTCGATCCAGAGTGGGGAAAGGTTCATTTTGGTGAAGCCCAAAATCAGGAAATAAGCCTAAGAGTAAAAAACATACAAACTTTATTTGACCATGCTTCCATTAGATACAGCATCGATGAGGATATGATTAAAGGTATGTGGTTCAAATACATGTGCAATATAGGAGAAAATCTTACATGCGCACTTTTAGGTGTCCCTTTTGGTGCCTTTCATGTAAGTGATTATGCCAATCATATTAGAAAAGCAGCTATGAATGAAGTGTTAGCGATTGCTCAGAAGAAGGGCATTAAACTGGGACAGGCAGAGTTGGATGCTCAAGAAGTCACAATAAAAAGAATCCCATTTACTAACAAACCTTCCACCTTACAAGATTTGGAAAAGGGAAGGGTAACTGAAATAGAGATGTTTGCCGGCCGGGTAATAGAAATGGGAAAAGAATATGGTGTGCCAACACCTATTGCCATTTTTCTATATAATGGGATTCATGTTTTGGAAGAAAAGAATCTTGGTCGATTTGTCCGATAGAAAGAAGTGAAAGTATTTTATGGAAAGGATTGCAAAAGATGAAAAAAGTCATCGTAATTACGGGTGGAGCACAGGGTATTGGAAAAGAAATGGTAGATTATTTCAAAAATCAGGGCTTTGAGGTCGCTGCCATTGATGTGATGGAAAATGACTATTTTGTAGGGGATATATCAAAAGAAGAAGATCTAATCAGCTTTCATAAGAAAGTGATTTCCCAATACGGCAAAATAGATTATCTGGTAAATAACGCCATGATATCAAGAGGAGGTCTCAATGACTGCTCTTACCATGATTTTTTGGATGTACTAAAAGTAGGGGTACTAGCACCTTTTATGCTGGTAAAACTATTTATGAATGACTTCAATGACAAGGGAGCAATCGTCAATATATCCTCATCCAGAGCTTTTATGAGTCAAAGTAACACGGAGGCATACACGGCAGCTAAAGGTGGCATAACCGCGCTTACCCATGGCATGGCGGTGACACTTAGGGGAAAGGTGCGAGTTAATTCAATCAGTCCCGGATGGATTGATACAAGTTCAAGGGATTGGGAAGAGGCAGATGCTGATCAGCATTTAGTAGGCAGAGTCGGCAAACCAATGGATGTGGTTAAGCTAACGGAATACCTTTTGAGCGACAGTGCAGAGTTTATTGATGGACAAAATATCATCGTCGATGGCGGTATGTCCAAGCAGATGATTTATCATAATGATGAAGGATGGACGTTCAAGATGTCTTAAGTCTTTACTGGATTGCACCTGGTCTTGTGAAAGAGTATAATTAATATGAGGGGCTGAATTATTTCCTAAATTGAAAGAAGGCAGCTTATGATTCATATTTTGCATATTGAAAAAAGTGCATTTTTCAGAAAGTCACTCAATCATACGATAGAACCTTTGGGATATAGGGTTTCAGAATCTGCTTCTTTGGAAGAGGCTTTTGAAATCTTGGAAAGCGAGGACATTGATCTCATCATCATGGCCTTGGCTGACAATGAACACATGGTTCAGGAGTTGTCTGCATCTGATTACGACAACATTCCGATTCTAATACTGACCTCAACCGATGATATGGAAACCAGGGAGAAACTTTTCAGACTGGGTATCTCGGATTATATTCTGAAAAACCAGATTACTGAAAAGAGACTTAGGAACTACCTGGAGTCTTTCCAAAAGTACAAGGGTATCGATGTAGCCGGCAGTCGATTAAAATTGGCGGTTCTGGATGACAGCTCTACCAGCTTAAGTGTCATTAATAAAGTCTTTGCCGGAAGTGACTTTAAAAACATCGTCTATTATTCAAGATCCAAAGATCTATTGGCATCAGAGGAGGTCTATGATATTTATATTGTGGACTTAGTCTTGAAGGAAATGACCGGTGAAGAAGTCATGCTTGAAATCCGTTCAAAGAACCCCCATGCCATCATTATTATCATATCCAGTGTTGATCATAATCGTACAATTTCAAATCTGCTGATTCACGGGGCTGATGACTTTATTGTAAAGCCCTTTGACCGTAATATTTTTATTGCCAGAATCAAAGCCCATATCAGAACATATTTCCTTCGGGAAGAGCTGGAAGAAAAGAACCGACAGCTTAGTGAGATGATCAATATAGATGGTTTAACAGGCTTATATAATCATAAATATACTATGGAGGTACTGGATATAGAGTTTAGCAGGTGCCTCCGGTATGAACACGACCTCTCTGTGGCTATGTTTGATATTGATTATTTTAAGCGTGTCAATGATACCTATGGTCATCCAATAGGGGATGAAATCCTAATAGAAGTCGCAGGAATTCTCAATAGAAATACACGAAAAACTGATATTGTAGGCCGCTACGGCGGTGAAGAGTTTTTTATCATCTTCACTGAATGCGATTACCAGCAGGCCCATGTGGCAGCGGAGAAAATACGGAAGGCTGTGGAAGACCATGACTTTCCTTATATTGGCTCACTAACCCTTAGTGGCGGTGTCAGCACATATGATGGACATGGCATCAACGAGATGATTTCCAGGGCAGACAAAAAGCTCTATGAGGCAAAAAATCAGGGCCGCAATCGGGTCTTGTAATCAGACCTCCTAGCCTAATGGGATTTAAACTTCACTGGAAATATTAAAGGAGCGGACATATTATATGTTTCGCTTTTTTTACATACTAGTGCCATCACATCATTGGTTTTATCGTAAGGCTCACCAGGTTATCTTTATAAATAAATCGGTTGGTAAAGAGAAATTGAAGGATAAGAAAACCCCTTATATAAGTGGAGATGAAAGGATTAATTATGAAAGTGAATATAAGACTGGAAAACTCAAGTGATTATAGAAAAGTAGAAGAAGTTGCAAGGGAAGCTTTTTGGAACCTATACATACCTGGATGTGTAGAACATTGTGCGATTCATAAACTACGAAAGTCCAAGGAGTTTATACCTGAGCTTACCTTTGTTATAGAAGCTGATGGAGAAATTATAGGCAGTATTTTTTATAGTCATTCAAAGGTTGTTGATGATAAGGGTGTAGAACATAAAACAATTACTTTTGGACCAGTATCTATACTGCCCAGGTATCATAGACAGGGATTTGGAAAACTCTTGATCGAACATTCCATTCAGGCAGCCAAGAACATGGGGCATAAGGCAATTATTACCTTAGGATATCCCTATCATTATGAACCCTATGGTTTTAGGAGTGGTAAGAAATATGGTATATGTATGCCGGATAGAAAGTTTTATAAAGGGCTATTAGTATTACCTTTATACGAGGGTGCACTAGAAGATGTGTCCGGTAGGGCCTACTTTAGTGAAGCTTTGAATACGACGGAAGAGGAATGCTTGGAATACGATAAAAGCTTCTCTTTCAAAGAAAAGAAGGTGGAGGAATCTCAAAAGGAATACGAAATTGCCTGTTCTCTACTAGATTAGTGCTATGGACGTTTCTCTTTCCTAATAGTGCTTCTTATGCTGATGTCGATAAGCCCTTGGTGAGAAGCCGGTAAATTTCTTGAAAGTTTCTGAAAAATAAAAGGGTGTACTATAACCAAAAGTCTTGCTGATCTCAAGGATACTCCTATCTGTTGTAATCAGCAATTCTTTTGCATTTTCAATTTTAAGCATATTATAGTAATGCATTGGAGTTTGACCAACTTGATTTTTGAAATTACGAACAAAATGATATTTGGAGCTGCCGACAGCCCTGGATACCTGATCAAGATCAATTCGGCCCTCTATATGAGATTTCATGATTTGTATGCTTTGATGGATTAAGGGACTATAGGTATGATTGGATGTGTCATTAATCTGACGGATGGTTTCAAGAAGAGCCATTCTGAGCGCTGTGGACGCCATTATATGATTTAATGGGTCGGTGGCCTTATCGGCGTGGTGCAGCATCTTTTCCATGTAAGGAATAATGATGGATAAATCATTTAGTTTTAGTGCACAGGCCAATCCTGTTAGTCCTGTCTTCTGAGTGAAAATTTCAGCCATTGGACCGCTGAAATGGGCCCAGTAAATTTGCCATGGGTTGTCAGGGTTAGCGCCGTAGGCATGAGGAAGAGCTTTATCACAAAAAAGCAGCATACCGGGTTGAATTGTATAGTGGGTATCTTCAGAGATTAACCAACCCTCACCTTTGGTGCAGTAGATGATGATTGAGTCAGCAGCAATTTCTCCACGTTTTCTCCTTATTTCGTGGTCACTGATCTGATCATAATAACCAACAGTGCTCAGGGTAATTGGTTCTTCAAATATTGTTGGGATTTTTGGAACAAGGATATTGGTTATAGTAGTCATAATTGGCAGCCCTTCTATATAGCTTTCTGGATATTATAATACTATAGCAATAAAGTGTATGTTTCAAGCAAGAATACCAATTCCCCTACCAGACTTACAGTATTATACTCATTTTATAAAAGGACGAAGTTTTTCCTTATAAGCTATGATTTAACAGAAGGAGAATAGGATGGAAAATAATTCGATTGATTACAAAATGTGTATAAGAGAAAAAGATAGGATGATTCTTAGGGACTTGGCAAGAAAACAAATGAGTTATGCCAGGTCTGACCGTAATAAGGCCCTTGAAACTGAATGGTATCGGCATCGACGGTTTGAAGAAGGTCGACCAATGATTCTGATTGAAATGGATACCTTTGAACATGAAATAATCCCTAATAGACTTAAGTGTGAGTCTGAGTTTGCCAGAAAAATTGAGGCCCACATCTACCGTCAGTTCTTAAATTATGAATTGTTTGAAGATGACAAGGTAGTACGGGATTATTTTCCTATCCACTGGCAGACATGGTTTCATCTGTTTGATACCATTATTGAAGTGGATCACCCTGCAAGTGATGGTGACAGTGGCCTGGGCCACCAATTTAAACATGTCATGGCCAACTTGAGAGAGGATATGCCCAATCTTAAAGCAAGCACTTTTGGTGTCGACAAAGAAGGAACATTGGCATATAAAGCAGCTGTTGAGGATATTATCGGCGACATATTGCCGGTGAAATTAATCGGATCAGGTTTATATGCTGTTCCAACCCAGGAATTGGTTCACTTTATGGGTATGGAAAATATGTTTTTGGCCATGTATGATACTCCAGATTTATTGAAAGATTTACTAGATAGGATAGCTGATGATTATATTGCATACTTTAGGTTTCTTGAACAGGAAGATTTACTCATGACAACAACAGGTAACCAACATTTAGGTCAGGGAACGCTTTGCTATAACCAGGAACTACCAGTGGAAAAAGAACATTTTGTTTCAACAGATTTGTGGGGATTCCTAGATTCACAGGAAACAGTAGGTATCTCCCCAGCTATGTATGGAGAATTTATCTTTCCAGCTTATGAAAAAATTGCTAAGGAATACGGTTTGTTGTCTTATGGGTGTTGTGAGCCTGTTCATGAAATATGGGATGATTATTTGTCATCAATTAAGAATCTTCGAAACATATCTATTTCTCCTTGGTGTGATGAGACATACATGGGGGAACGTTTACAGGGCAAGAAAGTCATTTATCATAGAAAACCCAGTCCCAATTACCTGGGTGTAGATGTAAGACTAAAGGAAGATGAAGTTAGAGCCCATATCAAAAAGACTTGGGAAGCGGCAAGGGGATGTCAACTAGAGTTCGCCCAGAGAGATGTCTATACCATTCACAATAACCCTGACAAAGTAAAAAGATTTGTTGAGATCATTAGGGAAGTGTGTCGCTGATAAAGGCTGTGAAAGTCAAAAGTTTGAATTTGCATAACCAAGAATATGTTCAAACATAGTAGGTATAATCTTCTCATAAAGCCCCTTCAATATTTTTAAAAATTGCTATGAAATAAAATAAAAAAACCTTATAATCAAAGAGAAGAATGAAATAAGAGAAATTCCAAATTGACAATAGTTGACAACAGTTGATTAAGAGGTAAGCAAAGCGGAAAGGGGACAATATGAAAAGAATATTCGCAATCGGTGGTGGAGAAATCAAATACGAGGAAACCCTGGACATAGACCGGACCATCGTTGAATCCTGCCACAAGGAAAGACCTCACCTTCTTTTTATTCCAACTGCCAGCAGTGATGCAGAAGGATATGTTGAAACTCTTCAGAAAGTTTATGGTGATATTCTGGGATGTTCAGTAGACAGCCTCTTGCTAGTGGATTCAAGTATTTCCCAAGATGAAATAAAAGAAAAGATTCAAGCTGCAGACATTATCTATGTCGGTGGCGGTAACACCAGAAAGATGATGGGTATTTGGAAAGAAAAGAAAGTAGACAAGTACCTGAAGGAAGCCTATGAAAAAGGCACCATCATGAGTGGATTAAGTGCAGGTTCAATCTGTTGGTTTGCAGAAGGACACAGCGATTCGGATACATATGAAGCCGGTGAAACCAAGCCCTATTCAGTTGTTGAAGGCCTGGGTATCATTCCCTTATTCCATTGTCCCCACCATAATGAAGATAATAGGGAAGAAGATTTTGATGCTATGATTTTGGAGAGAAAAGGACTGGGTCTGGCTCTTGAGAATAATGCAGCCATAGAGATTGAAGAGGACCGTTTCAGGATTCTGGTCAGTGACTATATGGCAAAAGCATATATCGTATATGAGCAGGATGGCCAGGTCAAGAAGGAAGTACTGCCGATATCGGATGCTTTTCACCCCTTGAGATACATTACTGAGTATAAGAAACGATTGGCTCGTAGCTAAGGATGTTAATAGTTATATAATCAGAATACTATCTGCTTACGACTGGCTCATTAAACAGAAATCAGATATAATAGTAGTAAATACTTAGTTATGGTGATGTTCAATGAAGTATGATGATGTTAGCGACAAAAGGGACAATATTGGAAACTTAATCGACCTTTTTAAAATGTCCCACACTGGATTGTGGAAAATGGACCCTGACAACAGTGTGATATTTTACAATGCATATTTTTATGAGCAATTCGACATCCCAGATACTCAAGTAAGCCTAGAGGATTGGATCCGTTTGATTCATCCTGATGATCGTGATGGCTTTAGGATGAATATCAGCAAACATAGACAATCAAGTCAGACCAATTTTGTATCAGAATACCGGGTCATGAATAAGAAGGGTGACTATGTTTGGATTGAAGCGAAGGGAATCAGACGGTTTGAAGACAACCATATGATCGGTACCCATAGGGACATTACAGGGCAAAAAGAGTACGAGATAAAACTCTATAATCAGGCCTATATTGATAAGCTGACTAATTTACCCAATGCCAACAAGTTAATTATTGATATTGAGCAGGATATATCGGATGACATTGAAGGAACTTTGCTTTTTTTGGACCTTTCACATTTGAATCATATGTTGACAGTTTATGGTCAGGGATTTATTGACAGGCTGATATTAGAGGTAACAAGGATTGTTAAGAATACCTTTTCGGAAGTTTTTGATATATATAGATTTATTCCCTTCGTTTTTTCTTTTAAGACCAATAGACAAGTAAGTCACCACCAGGTGAAGGATATGTGCCAGAAAATGGAAATGACTTTATCAAAGACCTATAGTGACTTTGATTTATCTTCAGAGGTGATTTATAAGGCAGTCATGATGACTTTTCCCCAAGAGGAGTACTTTCAGACCTGTGAAGACATGTTTAATCGATTTTTTCTCACCTTTGAGCAGATGGATGACCACGAAGTATCCTTCCAGGTTTATACAAGGGAAACCAAGGACCAGATACACCGCAAGATGTTTATAGAAACCAACTTGATTAAAGCCCTTGAGGACGAAGAACTGTATCCAGTTTTTCAACCAATCGTATCTATAAATGAGGGCAGGTTGTTAGGATTTGAGGCTTTATGCCGTTGGAATAATCCACAATTAGGTGCCGTTTATCCGGATGAATTCATACCTACTGCAGAAAGAAGCGGTGCGATTATTAGGCTTGGTGAAAGAATGCTTGATATGGCTTGTTCTTTTATCAGAGACTATAATCAAGAACATCAGACGGATTTAGCTGTATCTGTTAATGCATCAGTTGTCGAGTTGAGAAATATGAGATACTTTGATTATATCCGTCTAATGCTGAAAAAATATCAACTGAAACCTTCTCATTTGATTATAGAAATTACAGAATCACTAATGCTGGATGAGAACGGCCTGATACTTGACCAGCTGGAAATGTTGAAAAATGAAGGTATAGGCATTGCTATCGATGACTTTGGAACCGGATATTCATCAGTCAATACGATGTTTTCCATACCGACAACAGAAGTTAAAATAGACCGGGAAGTTATGTTGAAAGTGAGTAGTCAGCCTATAGTCTTTGACTTTATTAAATCAGTTGTGGATTTGTGCCACAAATATGGAATTATTGTTGTTGCTGAAGGTATTGAAGATCAGGCAATGATTGAAAAGTCCCAACTGTTAATGATGAATTATTTGCAGGGTTATTATTTTTCGAAACCTCTTTCAGAGGAATTGGCCATGAAATACACCTTTGAATAAGTCTACTTGCTTACCAATGATAAATACTCCATAAAAATTTTTGAATCATTGATTTAAATCAATGATTCTTTTTTAATTATGCTTTAAACTAGTATTAACGAGGCAACAAATTAAGTGCTGGATCAATAAAGGTAGCTAGGTCGTGATTAATCAGGCCTTAGAAAGGAATTATATATGAAAGCTGTTGTTTGGGAAAAATACGGAGATTCAAGTGGCTTGATCTATAAAGAAGTGGAAAAACCGGTCCCAAAGAAGGATCAGGTGCTTATAAAAATTCATGGGACAACCGTATCAAGAGGTGATACCGAAATGAGAGGGCTTCAGTTTTCCTGGCTGCTTAAAACCATGATTCGCCTTTATATGGGATCTATTAAGCCAAGAAATATGATCCTGGGTCAGGAATTAAGCGGTACTATTGAAGCTCTTGGTGAGGATGTGAAAACCTACAAACCAGGAGATAAGGTCATCGCTACAACAGGCTTTAAGTTTGGAGGATATGCAGAGTATATTTGCTTGAATCCATCTTCGGATATGGTCACCATGGCATTAAAACCTGACAGCTTATCCTTCCATGAAGCTGCAGCCTTACCTGTTGCGGGCATGGAAGCTTATCATTATTTGGAGCTGGCTGATCTAAAAAAGGGCGACCATATTTTAATTAATGGTGGAGGAGGAAGCTTCGGCAGCTTTGCCATCCAGTTAGCCAAATTTTACGGTGCCAAAGTAACAGGCGTTGATGCGGTAGAGAAGTTCGATATTCTAAAAGATGCAGGTGCAGATGAATGCATCGACTTTCATGGAGACTCTTTTTATAAGAATTTAGATCAATATGATGTGATTTTTGATATAGTAGGCAAAACAAACTTCAGAAAGAGTTTGAAGTGTCTGAAAGAAGATGGCCGGTATATTTTTGCAACGCCAAGGTCCAAGTATAAACTGCAGAGACATTTTCAAAGTACAGGAAATAAAAAAATCATCTTTGACCTGTCAAAACCCAGTAACCAACTGTTGAACAGAGCTATTCAATTGGTCAAGGAAGTACCAATCAAGATATATATTGATAAGGTCATGCCCTTGAAAGAGGTTCCGAAGGCCCATGACTATATAGAGAAGGGCTTAAAAAAAGGCAACCTGGTAATTCATGTTTCAGATGAAGATAAGTAGACAATAAAGAATTTCATTGAAAGGAAATATAATGAAAAAAAGAAAAATATTTGTAGCATTGATGATCATAGCATCAGTTATCAGTATCGTATTTTTTGTCCCCTGGTCTATGATTTTTGGAGGCATTAAATCGGTACCGGATACTATTGAAAAAGAATTGGAGTCCAATGTTTTTTATGAAGGTATGATTGTCTACGTGTCCAATGACCAGGGCAGCCAAACCTACGTCGGTGGCTATCATGACCGTGATGCCAAGACGCCGGCCAAAGTTGATGACCTTTTTAAGATTGCATCCATAACTAAACTCTATATTGCAACAGCGGTTACGATGCTGGTGGATGAGGGAGTTCTGGATCTGGATCAAACCTTAAGTGACCTCCTTCCTGACTATAAGAACAGGATTGAAAACTCGGAGACTATTACCTTACGACACCTGGTTATGCACCGCAGTGGTATACCCAATTATACAGATCATAATTTTGACTGGGGAAATCCTCCAGAGGCTAATGAAGACTGTCTTAAGCTTGTACTGGATATGCCTGCAGACTTTAATCCCAATGCCAGATACAGGTATTCAAATACTAACTACCTCTTACTTGGTATGATTATGGATAAGGTTACTGAGGAAGGTTATCAGGCCTATATTGATACTCATATCTTAGAGCCCTTAAACCTGAATGACACTTACCACACCATGGATGATATTGACACAGACCGGTTAATGAGTGGTTATGTTATTGGCTATCAACCGGATATAAAGTTCAATGATTTCAGATCACCGGCAGGTTCTATGGTGGCTACAGCGGAAGAGGTAGGTATCTTTCTGAGAGCCCTTAGGGAAGGTGACTTGTTGACTTCCTCACAGCAGGAGATTTATGAGTCCCTATATCCTTACGACCATACAGGGTTTTTGCCGGGATACCAAAGCATTGCCAGATACGATGAGAAGTCAGGCACCTATATAGTTGTCTTTGGTAATACCAGTGATGGCAGTAAATGGAGTGATATTGAGACCTTGTATAAAAGGGTGTTGAAGATTTCAAAAAAGAATGGATAGGCACTGTCAAACCCTGACTTAACCTCGGTTATACTGGCATAAGCTAAACTCGCTCCAAGGTGATTTCGTGATACAATATTATTGAAACTAAACATTTCAGATTTAGAATGAAAGTTAGGTGAGAGTATTGAAGAAGTCCTTTGCAGCAAAGGTTATTGCTTTACTGAGTTTATCAGTCCTATTCACAACCATGATCCTTATCGGTGTCAATTATTTTGTTGTTCAAGATAGTGTCATCAGCCAGATGAAAAGCGATAGCGCGGTACTCATAGGTGCCGTTAAACGAGAAATAGAAAGTTATGATATAGACTCCTTAAATGAAATTCAGAAGATTTTCATCGCAACAAAAGAAAACAGCAATGATGGTATCGTGTATATATCCCTTTCTGACATAGATGGAAATCTTCAGGTTACTGATACTGAGATATATGGTGTAGATGCGGTTAGTGGCGCTTCTGAAAGTGAAGAGACCACCAGTACCAATCCAGATGCATTAGACAACCAGGGAGTCATGGACATTGTTATTAATGAGTCGGTTTACGTAGATGGACAAGATGTCTTTAATATTTCAGTAGCCCTGGTTGATGATTCCGGCTTTCTTAATATTGGTCTTTCAAAAGATAATATGAAGAGGGAAATTTTGCAGGCGATTATTACTTCTGTAGTCGCTGGAGTCATCATATTGGTACTTTCCATTGTCAGTACCCTGTTTTTTATCAACTACCTCATGAAAAATTTGAAAAATACCATGTCCGGACTGGACAGGTTATCAAGTGGAGATCTGAATACAGCATTCCAGGTTAATACCAAGGACGAATTTGGACGTCTAGACACTGCTTTAAATGCATTCACACAAATGCTAAGGAATACTATTGGAAAAAATATTGCCTATATAGAGAATTTTGCCTCTATTTCCCAAGTTCTTAAAGAGACAGGCGGAAAGCTGACAGATGTTAGCGATGATGTAGGCGGTAGAGCTGAGGAGATTGGTAATATTCTCAATCAACAGTCATCATCAGTAGAATCCTTGCGTACAACAGTAGAAGATTTCAATAAGCAGCTGCAAGATATGCTAAAGCTGTCTTCTTTTGTACGTGAAAGAAATGACAGTATTAGGGATGCTTCAGATAAAGGTAATAATCGATTGACTAAACTTAACTCTTCCATGGATGATGTTATGGCATCATTTGAAGAAGGATCCCATCGATTGGAAAGACTGACAGTGAATGTAGAAAAAATCAGTGATATCACTGAAGTCATCAATGGTGTAGCCTCTCAAACAAACCTCTTGGCATTAAATGCAGCAATTGAAGCAGCTAGAGCCGGTGAGTCCGGCAGAGGTTTTGCTGTCGTTGCCGATGAAATCAGAAAACTGGCTACCCAGGTTATGGAATCTTCGGACTCCATCACTGAATCCGTTGTAAATACCGTTACATTGCTGGAAGAAGTTAACCGAGGTAATATTATTATCTCGGAAAGCATTGACAGGCAAAAAGAGGTCATTGACCAAACAGTAGAGTCTTTTGAACAAATCCGGGAAGAGGTGGTTGAGGCCGCTGAAAGTCTTAAAGAGTTTTCTACAACTATGAATCAAACGGTGTCCAGTAGTCAGGAAATTGTTACTGAACTCTATGACCTTGCTGAGGTTTCTGAAAAAGCCAGAGACTCAAAAGAGAAAATCCACGAGTCAATACATATGCAACAAGATGCTCTCCAGTCCTTTGTAAGTGTTCAGAGAGACATTGACGATGTGTCCAAACAGCTAAAGGAAGGTATTTCTGACTTTAGGCTTTAGATGCCTGTCGGCATCGTATAGAGTCACAAGGAACAATATCAAAATTGTACTAAAAATTTAAAAATCATGCTATACGCATAAAAAAATTCCAACTATAATTAAACTGAAGGATATATGTATAATTCAGATTATTGTTGGATTTTTTTATTTTAAGGAGGAAGCGATGGCTAAATTTTACGCAACAAGAAACTCAGAGATTTCTGCAAGAGAGCAGGAACATATGAAACAGGTACGGAAACTGGCAGTTGAATGTATGGTTGTACTTGAAAATGACGGGATCCTTCCTTTGAAGAATAAAGGTAAAATTGCACTCTTTGGTAATGGAGCGAGAAAAACAATTAAAGGTGGAACGGGATCAGGTGATGTTAATTCAAGAAAGGTAGTAAATGTTGAGGAAGGCCTTTTAGAAGCAGGCTTTGAGATTACATCTACCAGTTGGATTGACGGCTATGACCGGGTCCATGCAGAAGCAGCTAAAGCCCATTGGGCATGGATAGAAGAGGAATCAAAAAAAACCGGAGTTCCATCATTTGCACTAAGTATGTCCACTCCATTGAAAGAACCTGAGCTTCCAATGCCTACTGATGAAGAATTTGCCCAGATGACGGCAGATACTGCTGTTTATGTTCTTTCAAGAAATTCAGGTGAAGGCGTTGATAGGACCAATACCAAAGGAGATTATCAGCTAACTGATTCTGAAATCGCCATGTTGAACAAGCTATCTACGATATATGAACATCTGGTTGTACTACTAAATGTTGGTGGTGTCATTGATACGAAGGCAATCAAAGAGATTGATTCCCTTAGTGCATTGGTACTGGTTAGCCAGTCCGGTAATATTGGAGGACATGCAATTGCTGATATGCTGACAGGAGTATCGATTCCCTCAGGTAAACTAACCAGTACATGGGCAATAAATTATGAAGATTATCCATCTTCTGAAGGTTTTTCCAGCAACGATGGTGATGTTGATGACGAATATTATACAGAAGGTATTTTTACAGGATACCGCTACTTTGATACATTTAATGTGGAGCCTTCCTATTGTTTCGGTTACGGGCTGAATTATACCAGCTTTGAAACACTAGTTAAGGAGGTTACCGGTGATGCTGACGAGGTTAAGGTAACTGTTGAAGTAACGAATACTGGAACGGTTTACTCAGGACGAGAAGTTGTTCAAGTTTATTATTCAGCACCTCAAGGAAAGCTGGACAAGCCATATCAGGAGCTTGGTGCTTTCGGTAAGACATCTGTCCTTGAGCCGGGGGCCTGTGAGACAATGACCATTGTCTTCAAGACAAGTGATATGGCTTCCTATAGTCAGGAAAAAGCAGCTTGGATTATGGAGGCTGGAGACTACTATATACGTGTGGGTACAAGTTCCAGATCTACGAGAGTAGCAGCAAAACTTGTTCTTGATGGCCAAGTTATTGTGGAACAGTTGAAAAACCTATTTACAGAAGAGGAACCTGTCAGTGATATGACCATAGGTGGTGTCCCTTCTATTTCATATGATGGGGAACAAAAAGAAAAAGATACAGCGACCCTTATCAATCTTGACTCATCGAAATTCATAAGTCATTCTATTGACTATATATCCGCTTATCCGGTATTGGAAGATAAAAATCCCCAGAAGAAAGTTACCATGGATGATGTTCTTTCAGGGAAATATTCTATAGAAGAATTGACAGCCCAGCTTACTGTGGAGGAGATGGCTAATCTTTGCTGTGGTACGTCTAAAGGTTTGGAAATGATGTCTGCGGTTGGTTCCTCATCCATATCTGTTCCTGGTGCGGCAGGTGATACGACAGGAATCATGGAAGAAGACCGTAATATCAGACAGATGATATTGGCTGATGGACCTGCTGGCCTTCGTTTGGTACCAAACTTTACTGCATCTGAAGAAGGTGTGATTTTAGCACAAGACAATCCTTTTACATCAAGTTTTGAAGCTGAGGAAAAGGAAAAAGTGGAAGGTATTGACTATTATCAATATAGCACCGCCATTCCGATTGCAACTATGCTTGCTTCTTCCTGGGATATGGATTTAATTGAAACCTGCGGTCGGATTGTAGGTAAAGAAATGGAAGAAATGCACGTAACCCTTTGGCTTGCCCCTGGAATGAACAACCATAGAAACCCCTTGTGCGGACGTAACTTTGAATACTATTCAGAAGATCCCCTACTAAGTGGTGTATGTGCTGCAGCGACTACTCATGGTGTACAGTCGATTCCGGGTATAGGAACCACCATTAAGCATTTTGCTGCCAACAACCAGGAAAACAACCGTTTCCTAGGCTGCTCCCATGTCAGCGAGCGTGCTTTGAGAGAGGTTTATCTGAAGAGTTTTGAAATAGCAATCAAGACATCCCAGCCAATGTCCATCATGTCTTCCTACAATCTTCTTAATGGCTCTCATACAGCTAACCACTATGATCTTTTGACTGCAGTTGCCAGAGATGAATGGGGATTTGAAGGCGTCGTTATGACGGATTGGTTCACAACCCAAAGGATGGATTTTATCTTTGGCGTGGAAGGCAAAAAAGCCAAGTATGATATTTCGTCACCCAGCCAATGTGTCTATGCTGGTAATGACCTGATTATGCCCGGCAGCGACAGTGACATTAATGGTATCATCGATGCGGTTAAGGAAGGTCAACTTGATATTTCATATCTCCAGGCATGTTCAAAGAGGATTCTTACCATAGCATCCAGATCTCATTTGTATGAAGGGGCTAAACCATATATGTCTCATTTTTCTGATCTTCCATATGTGATGAAGGTGACCTCTGTCAAGTAAGAGTAGGGGCATTGTTAGTAAGTTCAAAAATATGACAGTCCTGTTTACATATGCCTGATTACATGAGATAATAACCATTATCAACTAGACTATAGGCTATAGAGAAAGGATTTAATCATGATTGAATTTAGATATGATACACAACTGTTATTAGAGGGAACTGACCTGGATGAAGATGTCATCTTCGATTATATCACTGATAATTTTATTGGAGACTGTCTCTTGGCCGTCGGTGATGAGGAATTAATCAAGATTCACTATCATACCAATGAACCCTGGAAGCTGCTGGAATACTGTTCCGGTCTGGGTGAGATTTATGACATCGTCATTGAGGATATGGATAGACAGGCAAGAGGCTTGCATGGCTAAAACGCCCTTGATGTAATCTTAGTAAATCAGATAAGAGGATTACGCAATAAAAGTGAAGTACAGATGTAAAGATATCAAAAGAGCAGAGAAATCTGCTCTTTTTTACGCGATAAAGGAGGAGAGCGACCATACTTGTATGGTCGTTCGACGACGAACGCGACTGAGTGCGAAGCAGGAAGTACCTAGAGCGTCGTAAAAATTCAGTAATATTTATCGTGACTTTGAAAAATCTCTGGGACTCTTTCCCATAATCTTCTTAAATATTTTTGCGAAATTGTTGTAGCTGTTGAAACCTGTTATGACAGCGACTTGTGTCAAAGAGTACTGATTGGACTTTATAAGGAGGACTGCCTGTTTAATCTTCTCATGATTAATAAAGGACAGAAGGCCTTGGCCGGTGTCCTCCTTGAAGACTCTTGATAAATAAGAGGGGTTAATAAAGAGACTTTCAGCTATATCATTAACGCTGACATGGGAGGTCATATGATAGAGGACATAGTCGATTGCCTTTTTGCTAACTTTTGAGTAGTGGGGATTGGCATATTCTCTGACATAGGTGCAATAGGTTTCATTTATTTCTGTGATGAGATTCGAAAGAGATTCAATACTTAAAGACCTTTCAATTCGAACTGCAAAGGCATTGGATAGTTGATAACCGATGATTACCGGCAAGCCGCCTTTAAGAGCTGCTCGAAGGGCCAAGGAGTTTGAGGTGATGGAAATATCCTGCATATTACGTAAGTTTCCGATATCTGAACGCTTAGAGTATATGTGGTTCGAACCGGATTTTAAGTCTTTAGCAACTAATTTTAGTGCATGAATATTGCCGTTTTGGACACAGTTAAGCACTTTTTGCTCTATAGCATGTCTTTGCTCTAAATAGGCGACAAAGTCTTCATAGTCATAGTAAAAATCATCATTATTGACCAAGCTGGCTGTAGGGTTAAGAGTCTCTCCTATATGTCTCTTGCTCTCTTCAAAAGCAGGATAATCCCTTGAGAAAGTGTTATAGAGTGAAGTTTGTACCAATGATATTTTTTCGTTAAGTGTTTCTTTCGATTTCTTCATATTATTATTTTATAGGACTTCCATCCGATTGTAAATCAAGTAAAGTAATAAATAGCATAGTTTATCTATGAAATAATAGAGTATTATCAAGACCAGAATGATAATCTTAATATAACCCAAACTATGTATTGTAAAAACGATTAGGAGAAATGTGATGAAAGCAGTAATGGTTATGTTTGACAGTCTGAATAAGAAGGCCTTATCTCCCTATGGAAACGATTGGATTAAGACACCAAATTTTGACAGGCTGGCGGAAAAGTCCCTAAGATTTGAAAATTTTTATGGCGGCAGCATGCCCTGTATGCCCGCCAGGAGAGAACTTCATACCGGGAGGTATAATTTTCTTCACAGGTCTTGGGGGCCACTTGAACCCTTTGATATATCCATGCCTGAGTTATTAAAAAAGAGTGGTATTTATACCCATCTGGCTACTGACCACTATCATTATTTTGAAGAAGGTGGCGCCACCTACCATGGAAAATTTTCAAGCTGGGAAATGTTCAGAGGCCAGGAAGGGGATCCCTGGAAAGCTGAATTAGGACAAGTTGAAATTCCGGAATATGTTGAGACCATTGCCAAAAAGCCTTCTTTTAGACAAAACTGGGTGAATCGGTCCTATCAGGAAAAGGAAGAAGACATGCCTATGACCATGACTTTTGATGCTGGTCTTGAATTTATTGACCATAACAATAAACATGATCAGTGGTTCCTTCAAATAGAGACTTTCGACCCTCATGAGCCCTTTGTGACGACTCAGGAATACAAGGATATATATAAACACGCATATGATGGAAAAATGTGTGACTGGCCACCATATTCACCGGTTTTGGAAAGTGACCAGGTTGTGGAACATGCTAATTATGAATATGCAGCCCTGGTGACCATGTGTGACCGGAATTTAGGCAGGGTCCTGGATGCTTTTGACAAGTATAATCTTTGGGAAGACACCATGTTGATTGTGAATACAGACCATGGATTCCTTCTTGGAGAACACCGCTGGTGGGGCAAGAACCTTCAACCCTTCTATAATGAAATTATCAATACTCCCTTTTTTATCTATGATCCTAGAGCTAACCATGGAAGCGGTGTAAGACATGCTCTTGCCCAAACGATTGATATTGCACCGACCCTTCTCGATTTCTTTGGACAGGAGATTCCTGAACTGATGGAAGGTCGGAGTATGAGACCTGTTATTGACCAGGATGCAAAAATCCGGGATACGGCACTTTTTGGTATGTTTGGTGGACATGTTAATATTACGGACGGTCAGTATACCTATATGCGAGGACCTAAATCTCCGGATAATGGTCCAATTAATGAATATACCCTGATGCCAACAGTCATGAGAGATTTCTTCAATAAGGAAGCCTTAAAGAAGAGTCAACTGCATGAAGGTTTTGAGTTCACTGAAGGCATGCCTCTACTTAAGGTTCCGGTTGGAAACTTCTTGCCTATGTTCCGCTATGGTCACAGACTATATGATGTAGTCAATGACTGGGGACAAGTGAGTAGACTGGATGATCTTGAGCTTGAGGTTATGATGATTAATAAGCTTGTGGATGCTATGGAGCATAGTCAGAGTCCTGATGAACAATACCAGCGACTAGGTTTGACAAAAGGTCAAGAGATGACAGTAGAAAAGCTGAAGGCTCAAAGAGCCCAGGAGGCAGTCTACAGTGATTTAGGTTTGGATTTAGAGTATACAGGTAACAGTAAGATACAGCTTTTGCTGCTCATGGATATGATTCCGGGAGAACACCATCCCATGATTAAGCAAATGCTTAAAGGAATGGCTGGTGATGGTTGTATTACAAGCGAACATATTCGTATGATTGCTGATAAAATGTTGGCCAATCTTGGACCCATGAAAGATTATATTATCCAGATGGTTATGAATTTGCATCTGGGATTATAATGAGAAGTCTCTTTTAGGACAGTAGGGGATGCTGGCTAAAAGAGACTTTTTAATCTTGACATATATCCATATAACCGATATACTTTTATCAATTCATTAGATAAATAATGGAGTCTGATCAAGCCGGTCTAATATGAGACCGAGCCGGGTTACCGTCAGGTGACAGCAGAGTGAAGCTTATACACATCTGTGGGACAGTAATGTTCTGTAGGTGTGTTTTTTATATTTACCCATAAGAAATATTGCACCTACAGAGCAGAGACTAGAGTATAACAATTAATTGCATTAGGAGAGTGAGGATACTTATGGAAAAACACGATACTTTAAGTAATGAACGCTGTAATGAGGCGAAAAGAGTCACCTGGATTGGATTTGTCATCAACACCGCTTTAACCGTTTTGAAGATATTTGCTGGAATTATCGGTCGCAGTGAAGCTATGCTAGCTGATGGAATTCATTCCATGTCTGATTTCTTCACAGATATTGTTGTATTGATTGGATTCAGATTCACAGATAAACCTGCAGATGAAGGCCACAACTATGGTCATGGAAAATACGAAACCATGGCTACTGTCGTGATTGGTGTCGCTTTGTTTTTTGCAGGTGTTAATATCTTTCAAAAAGGTGTTGAGATGATTTATGGAGTCTTGTTTAAGGGATATATATTAGACAAACCGGGGCTTATAGCATTGTTGGCAGCACTTTTTTCGATTATCACCAAAGAAATACTTTACCGCTATACGAAAAAAGTCGGTCAGAGAATCCACTCACCTGCAGTTATTGCAAATGGATGGCATCACAGGTCTGATGCATTTTCATCAGCAGGAACTTTTTTCGGTATTTCCTGTGCCTATTTTTTAGGAGATAAATGGATTATTTTTGATCCTATTGCAGCGATAGTTGTCAGTATTTTTATTTTCAAAGTAGCGATAGAAATCATGATTCCTGCCGTTAAGGAGCTTCTAGATGCTTCCCTGGAGCCCAAGGAAGTAGACTATATTATATATGAAATAGGTAAGTATAAGGAAATCAAAGAATTCCACGATCTTAGAACCCGACGCCTGGGGCCAACTGTGGATATAGAAGCCCATTTGCTTTTTGACCAGAGGATTTCTTTGAAAGACGCCCATGAAACAGCAGAACTTTTAGAAAGAACCTTGGAAGAGCATTTTTATAGAGGAAGCGTTTTTACCTTTCATCTTGAACCATTTGTACCGAGTGAGTCAAAAAAATCAAAAAAATTGTACATTAGATAAAAAGGTCTACTTCACTTGTATGATTAAGAGGATTAGGGGATAATATTATTATGAGATGATTATGTAGTTTATGGAAGGAGAGTCATCAGGATGAAAAAAGAATATTCCAATTTGCCTAAATCACTGGTTAACCTTGAAACCTACGGCTTTTCATGGATGGACTTTGTCACTGCAATTCCATCACCCTTAATCGTTGTGACGACCTATAAGGACAACGGGAAAACCAATGCCTGTCTCCAATCGTGGGTAACTTTTTCCGGTAATACCAATGGTTTTTATGCCATACTCTCCAGCGTAAGCAAGTATGGACACATGTACACATCCATCAAGAAAACCGGTGTGGCTGTCATTAATTTTCCATCAAAGGATATTTATGACAAATGCTATGAAACCATAAGAAATAATCAATATGAGAAAGATGAAATCGAATCTTCAGGCCTTACAGCAGAACCGTCTTCATTGATAGATGCCCCTAGAATAAAGGAATGTTTCCTAAATCTGGAATGTAAATACCTTTGGGAAAAAGAGATTAAAGAAGGCGATGGAAGTGTTCTTATGTGCATGGAAATCCTTAATATTTGCGGTGACGAAGCCCACTTGGACGAAAGCCTCAACGGTCGATATGGTCACGGAGGATTTCTCTATAACATACATTATCCTATCAGTCCGGAAAATTTTAAGGGCAAATCCCATGATTGGATTGGAACTCTGATCAAGGAAAGGGAAATGGGAGAGTACTGATTTTTTTTATAATGTAATAGATTACATTAATATTAAGGCAGGCAATAGTAAATGTTTAATGCAGATAAGAGAGGCAGGTAGGCAATGGCAACCATGAAACTTGGGAAAACTGGTATTGAAACTAATAAGAATGGATTTGGAGCCCTTCCAATTCAGCGTATAAGTCAGGATGAGGCAGTTCGATTACTGCGAAAGGCTTTAGACGGTGGCATTAGTTTCTTTGATACATCAAGGGTATATTCAGACAGTGAGGAAAAAATTGGTTTGGCTTTTGAAGGCCGACGTCAGGAGGTCTTTTTGGCGACCAAAACAATGGCCAAAACCCCGGAAGACTTCTGGAAGGATTTGGAAACCTCCCTTAAACTGTTAAAAACAGACTATATTGATATATACCAGTTTCATTTACCAAAGGTATGCTATAAGCCCGGTGACGGAACAGGCATGTATGAATGTATGGTTGAAGCTAAGAATAAAGGCTTAATTCGCCATATTGGTTTTACCAATCACTCCTTGGCCCTAGCCCATGAATGTATAGACTCTGGTTTGTATGAAACCCTACAGTTCCCCTTTAGTTATCTTACAGATACTAAGGAAATGGAACTGATTAATAAGACAAAAGAAAATGGGATGGGTTATATTGCAATGAAAGCCCTCGCCGGCGGTCTTTTAACAAAATCGAAGGCTGCCTATGCGCATATGAGTCAGTTTGACCATGTACTTCCAATTTGGGGAATACAAAGGAAATCTGAACTTGATGAGTTTCTTGAATACGTGAGTCAACCACCTACGATGACCGAGGAAATAAAAAAGATAATTGAAGAGGACAGGAATGAGCTCAAGGGAGAGTTTTGCCGTGGATGTGGCTATTGTATGCCCTGTCCTGAAGGTATTGTCATCAATACGGCAGCAAGAATGTCCTTATTGTTGAGGCGGTCACCTTCACAAAGGCTACTTGAAGAACCGGCACAGGCCATGATGTCGACGATTGATAAGTGTACCGAATGCGGACTCTGTATGACAAAATGTCCTTATGAGTTAAAGATACCTGACTTGCTCAAGAAGAATTATGAGGATTACAAAAGTGTTCTTGGTGGACAAGTATCTATTGGCTAAACTGTCAATCATGTCCGATGGTGACTCTGTCCATATCAAAATAAATGCCAAAAAGGCCACCCTTTAGAGGGTGGTCATTATTATAGTAAAATTCCGAGTCCAATAACCAAAAGAACAATGATTGGGGCTGGAAGTTTTTTGGTTAGCAGGAGAAGTACTGTAGCCGCTGTGACTATGATATTAGTTAGGGTAAAACCACTTTTTTGCATGAGGATGAGGGCTGAAACTGTGATTAGTCCTCCGGCTACGGCATTGATACCTTTAAGAGATACCTTGATTCCTTTTATCTTTTTCATGTTCTCCCAGATTGGGAATACGAAGTAGATTAAGAGAAGTCCCGGAAGAAAGATACCAATCCCACCGGCTATTGACCCAAGGATCTGATGGAAAGTTGAGGTGCCTCTTGCTGCCATACCACCGGCATAGGCTGAAAAACTGAACATAGGTCCCGGAAGGCCTTGGACAAGACCATATCCTGTAAGAAACTCACCGTTGGTCATGAGTTCTTTTACCTGGACCAGTTCTGTATGCATAACAGGAATAACCACCTGACCACCACCAAATACCAGGTAGCCATATCGGTAGAAACTTTCAAAAATATGAATCAGTGTATTGTCCCATAAGCTGATTGCCACTAGATTTCCAAGGGCGAAGACGGAAAATACAATGAAATAGGCCCAAGGTGGATTAAGTTTTACATGATTCCACAGGTTCTTTTCCTTGGAGACTAGAACACTGACCATGCCACCTAATACTAGAACCAGTGGAAAAATCCAGGGTGACCGAAAGAAATAGGTGGTGACAGCGCTAAAGATTAATAGCATCCAGGTCAGCCAATCTGTGGCAACTTTCTTTCCTATACGATAAGCAGCCACAATGATAAAGCCAACAGCCATTGGACCGATAAATCGTAAGCTGTCGTAGGAGAGATTCATCCTGTCTAGAATCTGGTAAAGAAAGGACAGGGCTGTCATGGCTATTAGAACAGGCATAGCCCATACCACCATAGTAAGTAAGGCCAAAAGTGGCCCACCCTTCTTGTAGCCAATGGAGACGATCGTTTGGGTGCTTGTGGGACCTGGAAGAATACTGCATAGGGCAATAAGTTCAACCAGATCTTCTTCATTAATATATTCTTTCTTTTCAACCAGCTGATCCGTGAAGACGCCATAATGGCTGGCGGGTCCTCCGAATGCACCAAGTGAGCAGATAAAGACGTCCTTTAGAAAGGAGCGCCAGGCAATTGTATGTTCCATAAATGACTCCTTTTTTCCTTTATTGTGTTACAATGAGTAAAGTTTTTGACACTTTAGTCATGGATATGATAAAATGAATAATAATATCGATTAACGATATCGTGTTTCGATATCAGTATATCAGGAGATGAAATTAAATGCAAGATAAGATTTTAAGGAAGCTTTTTCTGGGCTTTACGCAGATCCACATTCTGCATCATGGCAGAGATGAAGCCTTTTATGGTAAGTGGATGATGGAAGAGCTTATGGAACATGGTTATGATATGAGTCCGGGAACCCTATATCCCCTACTAAGAAAAATGACAGATGACGGTTTACTGGTCAAAGAAGACAAGAATGTAAATGGAAAGATTAGAAAATATTATAGAACCACAGACCTTGGTCAATCCGTTCTTGTGGAAGCAAGAGCCAAGGCTTATGAACTGTTTAAGGAGATCCGATGACATTTAAAGAAATGAACCTGCATCCAATGATTATAAGGGCTATAGAAGAAAGAGAGTACATGCAGCCAACCCCTATACAGGTCCAGGCCATTCCATCCATTCTCAAGAGTAGAGATCTATTGGGTATAGCCAGTACCGGAACCGGTAAGACAGCTGCTTTTGCTATCCCTATCCTTCAAAAAGCTGGTCTTCATGGCAAAAACGAGGGAAACCTGAATAAAGTGAAAGCTTTGATTTTAGCTCCAACAAGAGAACTGGCCATACAGATTGGTCAAAGCTTTGACGCATATGGCAAGTATATGGATTTGACTACAGGTGTAGTCTTTGGAGGGGTAACACCTAAGCAGCATATTAAGGTCATGCGACGGGAACCGGATATCCTAGTTGCAACACCTGGCCGCTTGCTTGATCTTGATGAAAGAGGAGTTGTGGATTTCAGTGAATTGGAGGTTCTTGTCCTTGATGAAGCCGACCGTATGCTTGATCTGGGTATGGCCAAAGATGTGGAACGAATTCTTTCAAAACTGCCAAAAGAGCGGCAAAACCTCTTGTTCTCAGCAACAATGCCTGACAGTGTTCAGAAATTAACCAATAAGATTTTAAATAATCCTGTAAGAGTTCATGTCAAATCCAAGCCAACTAAACAGGCAAAGATCCACCAGAAGGTCTACTATGTAGATCCACCGGACAAGACTTTTCTTCTCATAGATTTACTAAAAGAAGGCAAGATGAAGTCGGTACTTGTATTTGTTAAAACCAAGAAACAGGCGGATAAGGTATGCAAGGCCATTAATGTAGCCAACATTCCAAACATAAGGTCGAGAGCCATTCATGGTGACAAGAGTCAGATGGAGCGGCAAAAGGTTATGGATATGTTTAAGGCCAAGGAGATACAGGTCCTGGTCGCCTCTGATGTGGCGGCAAGAGGTATTGATATTGACAACCTGACCCATGTCGTCAACATGAACATTCCCAATGTTCCTGAAACCTATATCCATAGAATTGGCCGTACAGGCCGGGCCGGCAAGGGAGGAACAGCCATTTCCTTCTGCAGTCTGGATGAAAAAGACGAACTTGAGGCGATTGAAAGGCACCAGAAATATCAGATTCCTGTGGTCAAGGATCACGATTACCTGCCTATAAAACTGGCCCTAATCCGTAACCGAGAACTTTACAGGCAGGAATTACCTTCTAGTTCTGTTACCAAGAAAAAGCCTACGAGAAGCCGGGTTTCCAATGGCCGAAACCAGGGACGGACTTCAAATGGTCGGAATAAAGGTCCTTCCACAAGTGCAAGCCATAGTAAATCTGGCGGACAAGGTAAAGTTAGTAATCAGGGAAAGAACAAGTCTAAGAATAACAGTAGGAATAAATCGGGAAATAGAAAGAGTAAATAATGGTTGCTAAAGGACTCAGTTGGTGCTAGAGTGTTACTGGTAGTTTTACATATCAGAAAAAATTTTCAAGAGGTAAGCACATGCCAGGAACAAATACCATCAAAAACGAACCCTTTCCAAACCTGAAATATTTCATACTCTATGGTATGATTTACGAGTTTATATTAAGACTCTACCAGCCTTATCAAGTCAAGTTTCTTGAACGGATAGGTGGAAATGAGTTTCATATATCCCTCTTTAATTCCATGCCCGGACTCATTATGGTCTTTACGGTTTTACCTGTTCTATTAGTTCTAAGACAAATGGATGCCAAGAAGATGACCGGTTGGTCCTTGATTATTATGAGGTTCTTTATTCTGTCTTATGCCTTGGTACCATTTATGCCCGCACAAATACAACCCTGGGCCATGATAGGTATTACAGCCTTTCTCAGCATTCCCATGGCCTTATATAACAATAGTTTTCAGAGTCTGACTGGAGATCTTTTTACTCCGAGAAACAGGGCTCAGGCTATTGGGGCCAAGAATAAGTATTCTGTTCCGGTGATCATGGTCGTTGTACTCGTGACAGGTCTGATTTTGACAAAAGTTCCCGGTAACGAAAATGAACTGATCCTACTTTATCAAATATTTTTTGTTGCTGCCTTTTTGTTGACAGGTTTGGAATATGGAGTTCTTAAAAAGCTCAAACTTGTTAATACCATTCATGTAGAGCCTGAGCCGGTAAAACATGTTTTTAAGGAAATATTTCTAAACAAGGCTTTTATGATTTTTGCCGGATGCTCCTTACTCTTCCATTTTGGATGGCAAATGGGATGGCCATTATTCAGCATCTATACCATTCGGGATTTAGGCGCTGATGAAGGCTGGCTTTCCATTATCAATATCGCCTCTATGACAACCATGTTCATTGGCCACCACTACTGGCACCGGCTAATTGAGCGTTATGGGAATTCTGTGATTATTGCTGTTTGTACAATGGGTATGGCTATTACTCCTTTGCTCTATATTGCAGCAAAAGATTTATATATGCTTACGCTTATGGCAGCTTTTACGGGAGTGTTTACATCAGGTACTATTACAGTACTTTTAAGCTCTGCACTTGAGGTCATACCTCTAAAGAATCGAATGATTTATATGGGCGTCTATACGACCATGACCAATATTACACTGGCGATAGCACCAATTGTTGGCCACTATTTCCTAACTACCAAAAGCATTCAGGTGGCCTTACTCATGTCGACGGTTTTTAGAATTATCGGTGGTGTGGCTTTTATTATTAGAAATCTCTTGAAAGACAGGCTTACCAGCTGATTCCATCATGGAGTCAGCTTTATTGTATTCAACGGGTAAGTTAATGTATAATAAGTAAATAGTATAAATAAAACTATATAAGTAATTATAATCAAGGAGGAAAAATCAATGCGATTTATTTCATGGAATATTGATTCTTTAAATGCTGCCCTGACAAGCGATTCAGCTAGAGCAGTACTTTCAAGAAAAGTTATTGATACAATTATAGAAAAAGACCCGGACCTTATTGCCTTACAGGAAACCAAACTGCCTTCAAAGGGACCAAGTAAGAAACATATTGAACTGCTTGGTGAGCTTTTTAAAGGTTATACTTTCCAGTGGAGATCATCTCAGGAGCCAGCCAGAAAAGGTTATGCAGGAACCATGTTTTTATACAAAGAAAAATTTGCTCCGGAAGTCTCTTATCCTGAAATCGGAGCGCCGGATACAATGGATCTGGAAGGTCGAATGATAACCCTGGATTTTGGTGAGTTTTATGTGACTCAGGTTTATACGCCCAATGCTGGGGATGGCCTTAAGCGATTAAAAGACAGACAGATATGGGATCAAAAATATGCCGATTACCTGGAGAGTCTTGATAAGATAAAACCTGTTCTTGCAACAGGGGACTACAACGTGGCCCATAAGGAGATAGACCTTGCTAATCCTGAGTCCAACCACCAGTCAGCAGGTTTTACCGACGAAGAGCGTGAAGGTTTCACCAACTTACTTGCCAGAGGTTTTACTGACTCCTTCAGACATGTTCACGGTGATATCCCGGATGTATATACTTGGTGGGCCCAACGTGTAAAAACCAGTAAAATCAACAACTCCGGATGGAGAATTGACTACTGGCTGGTAAGTGACAGAATCGCTGACAGGGTCAAAGTTTCTGAAATGGTTGATTCAGGTGAAAGACAGGATCATGCACCGATTATGTTGGAGATTGACCTATAATATTTAGGATGACAAAGATAAAGCTGGTATTTGTAAATGAAAAAAAATAAAAATGTTCTATCCTTAAACGCAATAATTTTAATGATTGTCACAAGCGCTATACTTGTCCAGGGACTTATGTGGCTAATTGACAGCATATATCTCTTTCGTAATGATATAGAGGATTTAAATCAAATTCAAACAGACTATGTTAAGGCTCAACTTAAGGAACGGGTAGCTTCGGTTATCGATTATACGGATTACCGAAGTCAGGAAACTGAATCTGTCCTTAGGGCTGAGCTTAAGTCTCGAACCAATGAGGCTTATGCAGTCATGAGCAACATCTATAGTCAAAACAAAGAGACACATTCCAGGGAGGAAATTACTGGGATGATTAAGGATGCCCTAAGAGACATCAGGTTTAATGATGGACGTGGTTATTTTTTCGTTGACACATTAGAGGGTGATGTTATCCTATATCCAGCCTTCCCGGAAAACGAAGGAAGTAATTTAATTGATTTACAGGATGATGACGGTCAGTACGTTGTTCGAAATGAAGTTGAGACTGTTAAGACTATGGGGGAAGGCTTCGTTGAAGGATACTGGATTAAACCAGACAGTGACGACACGAAAACTTATAAAAAGCTAACTTTTGTTAAAGCTTTTGAACCCTATGACTGGTACTTGGGATGTGGAGACTATGTGGACGAGATGACAAAGACGATTCAAGAGGAAGTTTTGGAATACGTTGATACCATCAAATATGGTGAAGACCACATTCAGTACGTTTTTTTACATGATTATCAGGGAGTCGAGTTGGCCAATGGAATTTATCCTGAGCTGGTAGGAATCAACCATTATGAGTTGGAAGATAATAATGGTGCCAAGGTCTATCAGGAACAGATTAAGTTATGTTTGGAAAATGGTGGAGGCTTCCTTGAACATTACTGGCCCAATCAGGACGGGCAAGGCTACTATAGAAAATTAACTTACGTTGAACCTTTGCCCCAATGGGAGTGGGTAATAGGAACCGGAGTCGATGTTTCTGACTTGGACAACCGGATTCAATTGAAAGAGAAGGAACTGACTCGCTTTGTTGTTACCCGGACACTACTCATTCTGGCTGTCCTTGCCTGTCTTCTAACAGCTACAATTATATATGTAAGCAGGTTTATGTCAAAAGTTAATAAGAATTTCAGCATATTCAGAGATGCCATGATTTCAGCAAAAATGAAGCTGAAGCCAATTCAGGTGGAAAATCTGGATTATACAGATTTTTCAGAGCTTGCCCAGGTTACCAATTCCATGACAGAGAGAATTAATCATCTCCTCCATTATGATGAATTGACAGGTACTTATAACAGACGGTCTATTATGGAGATGCTGGATCAGATTATGGCACAGTCGCCGGATAATACCGGTATTATTATTATGGATGTTGATTTTTTTAAGAAAGTCAATGATAATTTTGGACACGAAGTCGGTGATGAAACATTGAAAATCACAGCCAACCAGATAAAAGCCAACACACCGGATAGTGGATATGTTGGCAGGTTTGGAGGTGAAGAGTTTATCATCATACTTCCGGATTTTGACCTGGAAAAAGTTATTGAAGTTGCAGAAAAAATTCGGAAGGAAATAGAAGAGTCTCATATAGATGCGATTGATGGTCATATTACCATTAGCGGTGGTATAGCCCATTCAAAAACTTTTAGCCGGGACCGTTTGTTTGCCAGGGCTGACCTTATGCTCTACAAGGCCAAGGAATCAGGGAGAAATAGAATTGAGTATTGACCTGAAGATCCTCTTAATGGTGAAGCCAGTACTTATGGCTGACGATATGGGCAATCTTGTTAAAAATAACCAGATTGAATCGCTCACTTAACTCTTTGCAGGCATAGATTAATTTAATATCGTGAACGTCAGATGCAGCATGGACTTCTGTCAGTATTTGGTCCCAAGACTTGATTTCAATCTTGATTACAGGCAGTCGTTCATCAGTTAAGAGACAGTAAAGTTGTGCCTTAATCCAAAAGTCTTGAAGCCATTGATTGTAATTATCGATGTAGGGCTTTAACCGGGTTAGGGCATTAAATGCATTGACCACATGAAGAACCACAAAGTCTCTGGTTTTTAAAAACCATAAGCCGAGAATAAACCCAATCCTTTTTTCTGTATCTTCTTCTAAGGTCAGGTAAGTGAGATGATTCATGAGTTCAGGGGTATCAAGTACCCTATCGATTTTTTCTGAAATGGATAGTCCGGTAAAATCCAAGCTCAATGAAGTTCTTAGCTCCATTAGGTGATTAAAATCTTCCTTTGGCACCTTGCTTGCTTTTTTTGACAAGGCTTTGACAGTATAAACATCAAAACCTTCTTCAGGATGACTAAGTGTATCCCAGAAGGCAAGGGCTTTAGCCATTTCATCCTGGTCGGGATTGTCGATGGCAAAAGCAAGCCGAATCAGGCCATGGAAGAGATGGGCATCCAGAGACTCTGAAGCATGGCTGAGTAATGGGCCAAGGAAATCTTCTAAGTCTCCCGGCTGGTCCTTATAATAGGTATATCTTTCGACATATTTTTTTTCTTTTTTACTCAAGTCAATACCGGCATCATGAATATCCCTTAAGGGTCTTGAATGGATATAGTCTTGACATCTTTCTTCAATGACATCTGAATCTAAACCCAGTCGTTTTAGGGACTCCCGGTACATGGGTAAATGGTTGGTGAAATTATTTGAATGGATGGGTGAGTAATGTCTATTCATAGGCTACCTCTTTTTATCCTTGATTATATGAGAACTGTTCTCGTTGATAATACCCCATATAGGGACGCTTGTCAAAACCATGTTAAAGGAGGCTTTTATGAGTCAATACAATCTTACTGAAGGACCTATACCCCATCATATCAGGCAATTGGCGGTTCCTGCCAGTATAGGTATGTTTTTTAATACCATGTATAATGTGGTGGATACTTTTTATGCCGGTAGAATTTCAACTGAGGCTTTAGCCGGTATGACCATATCTTTTCCCATATTCTTTGTAATTTTGGGACTTAGTTCCGGCATTGGCAACGGAACATCAGCCCTGGCTGCCATAGCCCTAGGCTCCAAAGATGACAAAACTTTTCATGGCTTGGCCTATAATGCAGTTCTACTCGGAATTATGGCCATTCTTCTTATAACCTTATCATCAGGAGTATTGATTCCTCTGCTCTTTTCCTTATCCGGAGCAAGTGGTCAGGCCTATGATCTTGGTGTTTCCTATACAAAAGTCATATTCTACGGATCTGCTTTCTTCGTTACGAATTCTATCATAAACGGTCTTCTCAATGCCCAGGGAGACACCAAATCATATCGGAATTTTCTGATTATAGGCTTTATCTTAAATTTAATTCTTGATCCCCTCTTTATTTTTGGATGGTTTAATCTACCGAGACTGGGAACGGTTGGTGTTGCATTAGCGACTGTTATTATTCAGGGGATTGGCAGTGTGTATTTGAGTTTACGGCTTCACAAAAGTCATTATTTTAAATTGGAGGATTTCAGGAGATGCCGTCCATCAAAATCACTTATTCATGACCTGATCAAACAGGGCCTTCCAGCAAGTTTGAATATAGCAACTATAGCTATCGGTATCTTTATCATCAATTTTTTTATCTTACGATTTGCTCCTGGACCGGTCACGATTGCCGCTTATGGTGCATCCATGCGTATCGAACAGATTGCACTCCTGCCTGCTATCGGCCTGAATATTGCAGTTCTCACCATTACAGGACAAAATTACGGGGCAGGCAAGTATGACCGTATCTATGAAGTTAAGAAGATCAGTCTATATATAGGTATCACTATGATGTTTATAGCCGGTCTCGTTATTTATCCTTTTGCTCCCATCTTTTTAAAATTCTTTAACTCAGAAGCTGATGTGATACAAGCAGGAACCACCTACTTAAGAATAGAGGCATTTGCTCTACCGACCTATATCATCTTGAATGTTTTAACCTCTTTGCTGCAAGGGATTAAGAAGCCAAATTTTACTGTAGTCGTTGGATTGTATCGTCAGATTTTTATGCCTGTCATTCTCTTTCAGGGTCTGGCCGGTATGCTGAATATGGGGATCAAAGGCATTTGGCTGAGTATAGTCGTGATAAACTGGAGTGCTGTCATTATGGCACTGGCCTATACTTTTTATAAGTTAAGAAAGGAACTGGGAACAAACCAGAATCATTAACTATACTTAGGAACAAATGTGAACTATATTCATTGATGTAGTGAGCCGAACATGGTATGATTAGAATAGTTATGATGTCATGACAGGAAAAGGATGTAGGTAAGAACATGTTAAGTACACGTTTGTATATCTATTTTTATGCTTTGTCTATACTTTTTTTTATACTGGGGTATATCTACTGGGGAACTTCAAAAAAAACAGTGACCACAAAATTGTTTATGAATTCAATTTTCTGGAATATTGCTGTCTTGTTTTTTGAGGGTTTATCCTGGCCTCTTATGGCTTTTCAAGGTGAGTTGGCCGTCGCTATCAACTTCATTACCAATACAATTTTGTTTTGCATAAACCTTTTCCCTATGATCTCCTTATTCATATACTTCGATTATAGGGCTATTAACGATAAGGCAGTTAGAAAACGAAGGACCATTATCTATGCCTGTCCGGTCATAATCATGTGGATTCTTACCTTGACCAATTATTGGACAGGATTTATGTTTAGAATCAGTGAAGACAATGTCTATAGCCGAGGTCCCGGTATGTATTATACAGTCATCATTGCCTTGCTTATTTTGATTATTTACAGCATTTCCATGATCCAGCATATGCATTCGATTGAGGGCCGACTCCTTGGTGTGTTATTGTCCTTCAGTATTATGCCGATTACCGGATCTATCCTTCAAGCCTTTATATATGGTATCCCTGCCATGTGGTCTATGTTTACCCTCCTTTCCCTTTTTATCTTTATTTTCGTAGAGCGGGAAGATATGATGCGGGACACTTTGACCAATCTGGTGACCAGGGGACAGTTCGAACAACGCCTCAAAAAGAAACTAAAGAAAGATAAACCTTTTACCCTTCTCATGGTAGATATGGATAAGTTCAAAAGGATTAATGATACTTATGGACATGAAGAAGGGGATAAGGTTCTAATTATTGTTGCCAGTATACTGGAACATTCCATTAAGCATATCGATATGGCCAGCAGGTATGGTGGCGATGAATTCATGCTTCTTCTGGAATCATCCAACCGGTCGGCTGATCAACATGTTATGGAACGAATCAATAAAGCCTTGGATGACTTTAACACGAAGAATATTAAACCATATGAGATTCAATTAAGCATGGGGTCCTTCTTCATAGGAGAGCCTAAGAAAGCCCATTATTTGGAAGTGTTGGCTGAAGTTGATGAAAATATGTATAGAACAAAAAGAGCCAAATAAACAAAGCAGATTCAGTGGATTGAATCTGCTTTTTCAATTCCTCTATTTAGGGGAGTCCAGTTTGCTAATGAAGGTCATATCATAAAATTTCTTAGGGCGGCCGGGTTTATTGTCAATATTCTCATAATAGATGGTTGCCCCCTTGTTTTCTTCAATCTTCGTGAGAATTCTATTGGCACTACGAAGTGAAATCTTCAAATATTCTGCCAGTCCATCGGATGTAATGACCTTTGAGTTTCTCATATGGGTATAGGAGATTATCTTTTGAAGGTTAAGTGGATTGACATGTAAGTCCTTAGACATCCGGATTAATTGGGGAGTGGGCTGAAGGTCAAAAGTTTGAGATGCTTCGTTAAAAGGACCAATCAGCTTACCGTCGTAAGTGAGACAATAGGAGCCGTCACCTTTTTGCCTGCTGATTTTTAGGGATTCATTGGCATTGGTACGGGCCTGGTAAGCGTTGTTGCCGGTTCCAAAGCCTAGAATAAGCTTGTATCCACTTTCTTTCTCCAGATACTTAAGTAAATTATCCGAAGCATAATGATCGGTAATGTTATCCAAATCCTTCAGAAAAGTAAGAGCTTCTACATAGGTGCCTGTTTCCTGTAGGGTGAAATCATAGCCCTTAAGCTGGGCATATTCACGAAGCAGGCGTCTTATATGGGCTGAGCCGGCTATAGCAGCTTCAGAGCGGACTTCTACATTTGTATTTTTAGGAGTGACCATTATACTGGCTAGAATCCGGTCGTCATTTTTAGATTGAGAGATCCGGTGTATGATTCTCAGTGTGAAGTTGGTCATATAATCAAGGGTTGGATAGGCATAGATATAAGGAATTTGATTTTCCTTGAAAAAGTCAATTTTGTTACCTAAACGGGTGATACTGAGTTTTATTTGTCCTGACTCATGGAGTTCTTTATGGTGTTTAAGGAGTAAGTCTTCTGCCTTAAGGGTGGAGTAGTTTTTATAGGGAATGTCAGTGAAATAGGGAAGTTCCTCCGGTCCCAGGATATCTTTGATGCCAAGATAGTTATTGTGTTCAATGGCGCAATCCACATAAATTTTTGAAAAATCATAATTTCTGTTTTCCAATAAAAGATCAAAAAAGATACCCTTCATATCAACACTGGATTCGTTGAAGTAATAACAAGGCTTAAGTGGAGAATCGATATGCTCCAGAAGATAGTAATACATAGCCCTTCCACTAAAAATAAAGGCATCAACCTTGCCTTCGTATGCCTTATAATTGGATATTATTCTATCATGATTGCTTCCGTCTAAATATATGATGTGACAGAAGTGGGAAAGTTCATGTTCAATTTTCTTAAAATGATCTTTGATAAGAAGACTTGAGATTAAGCCAATGGTAATAGTCATATAGGTCCCTCTTTTCTAAATACATTTTACATTTTAATGTCTGAATATGCAAGATGTCATCTAGTCGTGGAAGGATAATCCATTGACATTAACAAAGTGAAGTGATAAACTAACACAATAAATAGTCCAATAATGTCCAAAAATATTTTTTTGATTGTTTTTGGACATTATTGGACGCATAACAAGAAGGCGAAGAAGACACTTGGGCAAATACACATGATTTGGAATAATGAAGGAGGAAGCATGAAAAACCTAATGATGGAAGCTGGAAGGCTTCAGGAAAAGATGGTCACTTACCGAAGACATATTCATGAAAATCCGGAGATCGGAATGGACACCGTCAATACTGCAGCGTATGTGAAAATGCAGTTGGAATCTATGGGATATGAGCCTAAGTTCATTGGAAGTTCAGGAGTTCTGGCTATTGCAGGAGGCAAGAAACCAGGCAAGGTCATCCTGTTAAGAGCGGATATGGATGCCTTGCCCATAAGAGAAGAAAGCGATGAACCTTTTAAGTGTGATAAGGACCTTATGCATGCCTGCGGTCATGATTTGCATACAGCCATGTTGCTGGGGGCTGCTGAAATTTTAAAAGCACATGAGGATGATATTCAAGGTACCGTCAAATTGATGTTCCAACCGGCTGAAGAGACCTTGGAAGGTGCAAAGGCAATGATAGATTTAGGCGTACTGGAAAATCCTAAAGTTGATAGTGCCATGATGGTCCATGTGGCGACCGGCTTTCCTGTTCCAACAGGTGCAGTCGTCGTTCCGGATAAAGAGGGGCCTTTTATGGCAGCATCAGATTGGTATGATATCAAGATTCAAGGCAAGGGTGGTCATGGAGCCATGCCTGAGACCACTGTCGATCCCCTTAACATTGCAGCCCATACCCATATAGCCCTCCAGGCGATTAATGCCAGAGAGGCTTCACGAACAGAACCCTTGGCGATGACGATTGGTAAAATGCAGGGTGGTTCAACCAATAACGTTATTCCGGACAGTGCTGAGATGGCCGGGACCATACGAACTTTCTCAAAAGAAACCCAGGACCTGGTTCACAAACGAGTTCAAGAAATTGCTGAGGGGACAGCCCAAACTTTTGGTGGGTCTGCTAAGGTTAATATCCGTATAGGTGTACCTGCTTTTATTGCCAACGGAAAAGTCAGTAAAAAAATTACTAAAGCCTTAAAGACAGTCTTACCTGAAAGGGCAGTCCTTCCACTTACGGCTATGATGCCAAGCGGTAAAGTGATGGGGTCAGAGGATTTTGCCTTTATATCCCAAGCAGTTCCATCAACACAAGTGACCATTGCAGCAGGAAACAGTCAAGAGGGCTATATCTATCCCATGCACCATCCTAAAGTGATTTTTGATGAAAAGGCCCTGACCATTGGTGCAGCTGTTTATACATCAGCAGCCTTTGCTCTCTTAAAGGAGGATGAATAATGACCTATATGGAAGTCGCAAAAAGTAATCTTCTCTACATTATGGTAGGGATTGTTATCCTCTATGTTATCGGATTTGCCATTATCTTTGGTATGAGAAGTTACAAAAGAGCCCTTGAGATTGGCTTTACAAAAAAACAAGTTGGAGAAGTTATCAAATCTTCTGCAGTCTTTACTATCGTCCCATCCCTTGCAATTGTTATCGGTCTTTTTTCTTTAGTAGGTCTCTTGGGAATTCCCTGGCCTTAGCTCCGTTTGTCTGTAATCGGATCGGTTTCCTATGAACTTATGGCAGCCGATACTGCATTGAAAACCCTTGGTGCAGACATAGCCACAGCCAGTGGTGAGAGCTTTGGAACCGTTATGTATGTTATGACCATTGGTATTATCACCGGTCTTATTATGGTTATTTTCACCACAAAAAAAATCCAGGCCGGAACCATTAAACTTAAAAATAAAGATAAGAAGTGGGGAACAGTAGCCATGTCTACCTTTATGACAACTATTGCTGTTGTGTTCCTGGTACCGATTATTCTTAAAGGTGGCGTTTACCTGCTGACCCTTTTGACAAGTGCAGTCATTAGTATTCTAATCAGCTTATTGGCTAGACATGAGAAATTGAACTGGTTACATAGTTTTACATTGGCCTTTTGCCTTCTGGGAGCTATGACATCATCAGTATTTTGGACCTGGTTAATGGAAAGGATAGGTGGTTAAGATGACAACAGAAAAATATTTTGAAGGAACCCATAGACTTGGAAGAATTGGAGTTGCTCTGGCAGTCCTCCTGCTATTTGCAGTTCCGACAGTAGTATGTCTCTACTATGATATAATGCCTAGTCCTATGGATGTTATTACCAGTGTTGTACCTCTTTTAACCCTCTTTATTCCACTGGCTATTTCAGAAGTCTTTTCATATACACCCTTACTTGGAACTTCAACATACTTAACGTTTCTGACCGGAAATATCATGAATCTTAAATTACCTGCAGTTATTAATGCAGTTGAAATGACTGGGGTAGAAGAGGGAAGTGAAGCCTCAGACGTTATCAGTGGACTTGCAGTTGCTGTTTCATCAGTGGTCACCATGGTCATCATTGTTATCGGTGTTCTTCTTTTGGTTCCCTTGCAACCGATTTTAGAATCAGAAAATGTACAGATTGCCTCCAAGTACATCGTTCCGTCTTTATTCGGTGCCCTTGGACTAGGGATTCTTGTGGGAAAAGGTAATGGAGGTCACGTCATCAAAGGGAAACTTTATGCCGTGATCGTCCCGGTTATTCTTATGACCCTTGTTTTTTTCGCTATTGGAGCCCATTATACGGAGTCTTTATCCGGTGTTCTGATATTGATTAACCTTCCGATTATATACTTTACTTCCAAGTGGCTCTTTAAACGTGGGAAGATTCAGGTTATCAGTGTTGAAAAGGATGTTTAGAAGATTGACGTGTCAATAACTTTTATCAAATATATATGTATGATTTCATAGCACCTATTGATAGTGGTTATCAATAGGTGCTATAATAGGTGTAACACTTTTATCCGAAAGGAGATAAAATATATGTTAGATCTAAGCATTTCTATATTATCCTTTATCCTTGTTGCGCTTGCAAATTTTTTCTTAAGTTGGCTTTATTACTCTCCTATAGCTCCCTGGTTTAAAACTTGGCAGATTATGGTTGGAGCGGACCCAAACAAGAAAGAAATGACCGAAGAAGATAAGAAAGCCATGCCCAGATTGATGGGTGGTGCCCTTGTTGCATCTCTCTTGTTTTCCTATGGTCTCCAGGTCTTTGTTCATAGCTCAGGTGCCAATGATTTTCTTTCAGGTGCCTTGGTTGGATTGATATTATGGTTGGGCTTTGTTGTAACCCACAGTTTGAATACCCAATTTGAGGGTAGAAAACCACTATTGCTCTTTATTAATAACGGTCTGTATTTTGTTGTTTATCTCGTCTTTGGGGGCTTGATTGCCATTATGGGTTGATGCTTGATATGTAAGATCGTTGATCCTAAAAGTTGAGAAAATGCATGAATGGGAGGCACGTATGTTATTTATGATTATTGTAAAAGCATCCACTAATTCAGAGGAAGGTAACCTCCCTTCGGAAGAATTGATGGATGCAATGACGCAATACAATAAGGAACTTGTAGCAGCAGGCGTCAGGGTTATGGCAAAGGGTCTTCACCCAAGTTCCAATGGAATCAGGATTTTCTATGGGCAAGACCACAAAATATCCCATACCATTGAAGGTCCTTTTGAGGACCCACATGGTATTGTCGCCGGATTTATTCAGATTGACGTTGAGTCAAAAGAAGAAGCCTTAAAATGGGCAAGGAAAATGCCGGATCCTCAAGGATTTGGTCAAGGACAAATTGAATTGAGACAAATTTTTGAGCTTTAACTGACTTCATAATTGAAGTCAGTTTTTTTACGCGAATAATGAAACTATTTGACCCCAAGCTGCATCTTATATATATAATAGAACTTGAAAACCAAATGATTGCAATCGATAAGGCAAGAGGATTGAGGACCTAAACCATGGAGAGTTTGACCCAGAGAAAAATTAAGAAAGCCATAAAAGGCAGCAAAAAAGCCTTTTCAGAATCTATATGGCCCCTTCGGATGGATGGATATCGAATGGCCTACTACTTCCTGAAAAATGAAGCAGATAGCCAGGATGCCCTGTCATCAGCTATTGAGAAAGCCTATAGGGCTATAGGAAAGTTAAAGGATCCAGGATCATTTAAAAGCTGGTTTCTAAATATTGTAGCCAATGAGGCCAAAATGATGATTCGAAAAGAAAGCAAGCTTGTATATATTGAAGACTACATCAGTGTAGAAATAATTGAACCCTCGGTTGAGGAAGATGCGATCCGGCGGATTGACTTGGACCGATTAATGGATTCTCTGGAAGATGATGAACGAGTCATCCTGCTTCTTAAGGCAAGAGATCTCTATACTTTCTCAGAAATCAGTCACATGCTTGAATTGAATGAAAATACTGTTAAAAGCCAGTATTACCGGTCTATTGAGAAGCTAAGGACCCTAAGTAACATAGAGGAGAGAAACAATGGATAATAAAGATATGGTATTAGAAGAAATTATGAAGATAGATATACCTGTTCCTGAAACTTTGGATGATAAGACAAGGGATACACTGGCTAAGCTTCCTCTTAAGAAGAGTCGTATACTCAAGGAAATCAGCCAGGCTGCTGCTGGGCTGGTCATCATTATTGGTCTGTTAAGTTTTTTCATTTACTCCAATGAAACCTTCGCAGATATTGCTATGGGAGTACCCGGACTAAAGGTCCTTGCAGAGCTCATTCGGGGTGATGAAGGTGTTAAATACGCCGCAGAAAACGGATATCCGGTTCTGGATGAGGTTATCTATGTTCAAGATGGTTTTAAGTTGGTCCTTAGTGATATTTTGGTTGATGAGGAAAGAGTCAGTCTTCAGGCCAAGCTTTTTATGGTGGATGAGGATTTGGTCCAAAAGCAGGTGGCCCCGGGAGAATTTCATCTATCCATTGAGGGTGCTCGTGGTTCATCTTCATCCTTTGGCGGCGAAGACTATACCAGCTTTGATTTTTCCTTTGTTCATGATGCCAATACATTTATTCAAGATCTGATTGAACAAGGAGAAAATCTGATTTTCACCTGTCAAATTAGGCCTAACCCTAGACTAGCTGATGGATATATGGATAGTGAAACTCTTGTTGAGTTTACTATAGACAATAAAGATACAAGTATCTATGACAGAGAGTTTGACTATCTGGAAAACACCAGAGAAGATGATGAGGAACCTATTAGGATAGAGGGAATCGAGGTGCCTATAAGTAGAGAAACGGTTCTACTTAACAAGGAAGTTCCGATGAATCATAGGATTGAGCTTGAAGGCGGAGTCATAGAATTTGACCGTCTCATTGTATCACCAAGTCAACTGAATATGGTTGTTAATGCCCATGTTGAGGATAAGACTTACAGTGTCAATGGACAGACTGGAAGGGTACTTGGACTGTCTTTTGACCTTCAGGAACTGGAAGTCGAAAGCAATCGAATATCTAAAGCCAGTGGAGCCAGAGGCTGGAGTCATGATGAAAAGATTTTTCAGTTTGTACCCTCCTTCTATTTTGATGATATAGAGGAAATTACCGTCACCTATACATCCTATTTCTATGAGCTGGAACGGGCTCCAATAGTGATTGATGCTGATACGCAGTTTCCTCTAGCCATTGATTACTTTGGCTATCCCGTGGTCATCGAAGACTTTTATGTAGATGGAGACCGGGTTATGATCAAGAGCTCCTATGTAGAAAATGAAGATTTTAGATTTCAGTCATTAATCCTTAAAGATACCAGAACAACAACGGCCAGCTACAGTGATTATGAAAACTCTGATGATGGGCGTACCTACAAAGACAGTTTTATGATTCTTGAAGAGCCAGTGGCAGGGCATGTCTATGAAATCGTTTTTGAATATCCTCAGATTATTGTTCATGAAGGTGGCAGCTTTAAGATTGATGTGTCAGATTATTAGGATTAAGAAGAAGCATTGGTGTTTTAATCCTTGCATAAAAGACGAATATAAGAAAAGATAGGGCTTGATACCCTATCTTTTTTATGAATATATGGTTTTTTCTTATTTCTTTATCTTTTGGAGGGACTTATTTAGCTGATTAATCTGTTCCTTGGAAACCGTATCACCGGCCTGCTTTAAGAGCTGCTTGAGTGACATACCGGCCATCATCTTTCTTAGATTTTCGTTTCCGGTTGCTTCTTTGGCTACATCACCACGCTTTTCCTTTACCTTGGCCATAATCGCGTTCAGAACAGCTCCGCTGTCTGGGTTGGCAGAGATTTCACCAAGAGTATCGTTGATGGAGAAACAGGTCTGGTCAATATCATCAGCGTCAAACCAGTTGATGATGTCTTCTTTGGCGAAGCGATAGGATAGATTAGGTTCATCTACTTTCTTCACAAAAGAGGAATCTGAAAGGTTTCCGCTTTTAATCTCAATGGTATGCTGACCGGAGATGGTGAGGCTGAAAGACCCTTTTTTATCAATCTGTTTGCTTTCCATCAGCTGGCCGTCCAGGTAGATGGATACTTGGTCCTGGTTGGTATATACTTTGAAGCTGGTCTCAGATTCAGACCGTTCTACATAGTTTTTATCACAAAGATGAATAAAAGGTTCATCAGACCAGTGAGCCTTATAGAGATAAAAGGCATCTTTTTTATACTTTCGGTCAAAGGAAACCAATCCTTTTTGATTCAAGCCGTGACTGCCGCCTTCGTCTCTTCCGTCAGCAGCAAAGTCAAACATGTTCCAAACATGGGTTGCCCATAGATAGGGACGTTTTTCAATGCACTCCAGAATATGTTCATGATAGAGGGCTTGATAGGCTTCTGTATAGTCTCCAACTTCAGGATTACTGGTTTGGAAGGTTGGGTTGGCATCTGCGCCGTATTCTGAGAAACCAATAATCCGGTCTGGATATTTGGTATGAAAATCATCAAAAAACTGATCGTTTTGTTCGAGACTTCCCAGATACCACCCAAAATACAGGTTGTAGCTGCTAATATCAGGAAGGCCAACGATGGGATGGTCGATTTCCAGCATGAAGACATGGGCCATACTTGTTGGTCGAGTCTTATCCATTTGATGACATAAATCATTTAGGACCTGGTGGTTCTCTACAAGATCATCAGTGATTTTACCTGTTGCTGTAATCTCATTGGATAGACCCCAGCATACAATTGATGGGTGATTATAACATTGAGTTACAAGTTCCCGCATTTGACTGATAGTGTTGTCACGTCCATTTGGCATATGCTTGGTGATATATGGAATCTCGGCCCATATGACCATACCTTCTTTGTCACATAGATCATAAAATTCCTGTGAGTGTTGATAGTGGGCAAGACGAATCGTGTTGGCACCGATTTCCTTAATGAGTTCCATATCATTAACCTGAATATCATAAGTGATGGCATTTCCAATTTCGGCAAAGTCCTGGTGTCTGGAAACTCCACGAAGTGGATAAGGCTTTCCGTTTAGGATAAAGCCCTTGTCCTTATCAAATGCAAAAGAACGAAAACCAATGGAGGTGGATACGGTGTCAATGACTTGATTGCTTTCATTGAGGAGTTCAGCTTGAACAGTGTATAAGTAAGGATTGGACAGTCCTTCCCAAAGGTTGGGATTTTCTACTTGAGCTGTCCATTTTCCATAACCTTTTTCAGATGCTATGATTGCAGTGGAAACGATTGTCTTGTCCTGATCAAATAGTGTATATTTAATGAGAGAACCGGTTTGCCAGGTTTCGACAGTTAAGTGTCCCTTATTGTTTTCGATAATGGGTGTTGCCTTGATACCGGGAGTACCATCTTTGATTAATTCGAAATGATTTTCAGGTAGGCAGATAAGTTTAACATCTCGGTAGATACCACCATAGAAGGTAAAATCAGCTTTTTGGGGATAGACACTGTCATTGTCGCTGTTATCAGCCGTTACAACTAAGAGATTTTCCTCTTGGAGGGCAGGTGTCAAATCAAGGCGGAAGGTTGAATAACCTCCCTTGTGTTCACCAAGGTGCTGACCGTTTAGATAGACATTGGCAGTCATGGCAACACCAGCAAACTCAAGATAGGCTTTACCGTCTGTTTCCATGGAAGGTTTTGAAAAGGTCTTGGCATAAACACAGGTTCCGCGGTAGTAGTCGTTGCCTCCGTCTTGTCCGTCGATATTGTTCCAGGTATGTGGCAGGTCAAGAGTTTGCCAGTGATCAGGGACCTCTGTTGGGATTATATTCTCTTTGCTAAAAAACCAGTTAGCATTAAATGTTTCAATTGTTCTCATAAAAACTCCTTGCGATAAAAGTAGGGGATAGGTTTATATTAAGGTCTAACAATACAAAAGGAGCATAAGCTCCTTTTGCTTTATTATATATGTATTTTGATTTTCAATTAGATACTTGCGGCAGCAGCTGCAGTCGCTTGGCGCTGTTCTTGATTGATTCGTTGTACTTCTACCATTTTTTCCTGATCAAGTGGATAGAATTTCATGGCGATAAGCGTACATACCCAACCGATAATAGGAAGTCCCATCCAGAGGAACATACCCATCCAGAAAATCGTTGGTGATGAAGGATCTCCAGGTTGTGGCATGGCGTCAACATATCCGATACCCGCCAGGCAGAAACCAACAATGGTGGTTGCCAAAGAAGAAATCATTTTATCGATAAATGAATAGATAGCACCTACAGTTGCCGGCATATAATTTCCTGAACGGCTGTACTCATAGTCGATGATGTCAGGAACCATAGCACCGGTACAAGCACTTGTGGCCACTTTACTTGCTGCATACATGGCATTAAGTAGAACAAAAGCTACCGTTATAATTGTTGCTACGCTGATTTGGGTTGGGTCAACAATCATCATGAATGCGATAACACCAAAAGAAATGACAATACTTAAGGTAGTCCATCTGATTAATGATTTTTTTGCGCCGCCTTTAACAGCAGTTTTTGTTGCAAAAAGAATAAAGACAATGGAAACAATGATATTATAAAAAGTAAGGGTTCCATTGAAGCGGTAGTTACCTATTATTATACCGAAAATAATGGTTGCAATAGCGGTATTACTGGCAGCCTGAAGTGCTAATTTATCACTGGTTGCAGCAAAAATAAAGGATTTTAGAGCGTTGTTCTTTCTAACTAATTCAATACCTTCTTTTAGAGAAACCGGTTTGCTGGCTTTAACTTCATTGAAGACTTCCGCATTGTCTTTTTTTCCAATGGCAATGATAGAAAGAGCCATGAGGACTCCGCCGCCGATGATTGCTGTAAGAGCCATTTCCTGAAAGGCTTCAATAGTAAGTCCACCGTATTTGGGGTAGAGAACTTTTGCAATATAGATACCTACGCTGGAAGATAATACAGTTGTATAAATCGTTGACCAACGGAAGATAAGTGGTCTTTGTTTAGGATCGTTAGTCATAATAGCATTGGCAACTTGCTTTGCAATACCGATGATGGTATAGCCGATAATGTAAACACAATAAAGAGCTGTGAATACGAAGATACCACTTCCCGGTCCGACGAAAAACATGAGGTAAATACTACCACCTGCTATAAAATAGCCTAGAGCGAGAAGTATACGGACTTTACCGAACTTGGTGTTGAACTTGTCAATAACCAAGGCGATGATTGGGTCTGTTATACCATCTAAGATACGTGAGCCTGTTGCGATAAGACCGGCTGTTGCTACGGCAATACCATAACCGCCTGCTGCAACATAAGAGGCAAACATCATAACAACAAGGAAAAGGTTCTGAACCGCTTCAGTAAAGGGATACAAAACGATTTGATAAGGTTTACAGCTATTATACTTGATTTCTTGATTCATCGTGAATCCTCCCATAATAAATTTAATGAATAATTGTACCCAAGATCTGTAAAAAAGATTTATACAGAATGTAAGTTTTTGATAGACCAAGTATATCAGAGAAAAAAGAGGACTTGTTATAAAAAATATGCTATTATTAGTAATATAATGCTTTTTAGGAGATGAGTTTTTTGGATAGAATACATATTTTTTGTGGATTTATTGAAAATGCCTTACGAATAAATACGATGGTTTATGGTGGTTCCAAGGAGGAACTGGAGGCCTTTGAAAAGAAAAACTGCTTTTTCTTAGAGGACAAATCTATCTATACAGCCAGCGCTCTGGAGTTGATCGGAGAGCGTATCAAAGACCATCATATTTATGAGATTCAGGATGTTTCATTTACCAAAATTGTTCTTTTTAATTTTGAAGGCCATTCAATTATTGCTGGTCCCTTCGTAACTAAACCCTGGGATAAGAATATGGACCGACTCCCTTTGATAGACCACTTTTCATCGCCGACTTTTTTTGATTCCTACAAATTATTTTACACAGGATTTCCCTTAATTGATATAGAGGATGTTAAAAATATTATTAATGCTGCCCTAAAGGCCTTTAATCCCAATGAACCAAAGTATACCCATAGGAAATTAAATGTATTCACAACAACATCCTATGAAGAGCTTGAGTTTAAGAAGTTCGATGAGTATCAGGCAATAATCAATACATATGAGGCTGAAAATTATTTTCTTAAGATGATTGAGAGAGGAAATGTAGATGGTGTTCTCAGGGCAAAAACTCAGGTTCTTGCTAATTATAGGGGAAGTAATGTCAATGCCTCAAAAAGATCTTCCAGTGTTCCCAGAATGTCTCTTGAAGAAGCTAAGGTTACCTCCAATATCTTTCGAATTCTCATCAGAAAACCTGCTGAGCGTGGAGGCCTTCATCCGGTCGTCATTAATGCCATTACCCAAAGTTATCTTCAGAAAATCAATGCGACTACATCAGTCTCCAAGCTTATGGAGTATAACGATGAACTCCTCCTTGAACTTACCAATGAGGTTCATAAGAAACAGATGGAAATGTATTCCAGCCATATCAGTCAAACCGTTGACTATATTCGGTGCAATTACAGCCAGCCTTTAAGTCTGGACATAATTTCAAAAGAAGTTGGAATCTCTCCCAGCCACCTTTCAAGGTCCTTCAAAAAGGAAACCGGCGCTACCATAGTAGAATATATTAGAGACTGGAGATGTGAAGAGGCAAAAGACCTGCTTCGAACGACAACCCTGTCTGTACAGGACATCAGCAGCTATGTCGGTTACAGTGACAATAATTATTTTTCAAAGGTGTTTAAGGACAAGTATCATATGACGCCAATGGGCTGGCGGAACGGAAAGAGGAAAGAGTAGTCAAATAGAGAATATAAATTCTTCAGATATCAAATAAATCAGATAGACATACCCTGTCTAATCCAATAAAACAGGCCATTTCTCGCTTTGTGTCCTGTTTTTCTCGGTAGATCATTGATAATCTGAATGTGAAAGGAGGACCTGATGGATCAAAAGAAGATAGGACAGTTTCTAAAAGAACTGCGTAAAGAAAAAAACATTACTCAGCAGAATTTTGCTGAAACTATTGGCGTATCCAACAGGACTGTTTCCAGGTGGGAGACCGGGTCCAATATGCCTGATCTGGATATCCTTATTCAGATTGCAGATTACTATGAGGTAGAAATCCGAGAGATTTTGGATGGAGAAAGGAAAGGCGAGAAAATGAATAAAGAAATGAATGAAACGATTATGAAAGTAGCTGATTACAGTAACGATGAACGGAAACGATTAACAAAAAGGATGAATATTCTTTTTATAATCGGAGTGTTGGCCTTTTTGGTTTTTATAGTGCTGGATACTATGGCACTAGCAGACAGTGGCTATACTCAGGCTATTGCCAGTTTTTCCCTTGGTATTGCCTTTGCTATGTTGGTTTTAGGTGTCTTATTCACCAGCGGTTATATGGCTAGAATTCGAAGCTTTAAGTTAAGAACCCTTCATAGAAAGTAAATAAGTTTCTTTTTGTAGGTAAAAGTTAATATTTAAGGTATAAATACACAGAGAAACCTCTATGCTAAACAGGTAAATATTTGTTTATGTATGGGGGTTTTTTATGAATCGAAATCAGCTTGTCTTTATCATATCTTTTTGTGTAGTAGCCTTGGTTGCTACGATAGGTATAACCATGCCAGGTCTAGCTGAGGAGATGGCAGGTCTTGCCTTTGACTATCTGATTACCAAATTCGGATGGTTTTATTTAGTTTCTGTTACCCTTTTTCTCATATTCTGTATTTTCCTGATGGTTAGTCCCTATCGTAAGATCCGTCTTGGAGATGACGATTCCCATCCGGAATTTTCCAGCCTTACCTGGTTTGCCATGCTCTTTAGTGCAGGAATGGCCATTGGGCTGATTTTTTGGGGAGTGGCTGAACCCCTTAGTCATTATCTGACTCCTCCCCATGGCCTGGCCCAGCCCGGTTCCCATGAGGCGGTGGTAACTGCCCTTCGGTATTCTTTTTTTCACTGGGGCTTTCATGCCTGGGCTAATTATGCCTTATTTGCCTTAGCCATTGCCTATTTTCAACAGAGAAAGGGTTACCCAGGCTTGGTTAGCAGTATTTTTATACCTATAATCGGTGAGGAAAAAGTGCAGGGACCTATAGGGATGAGTATTGATGTTTTGGCGATTTTTGCAACAGTTACTGGGATAGCAACGGATTTTGGCCTTGGAGCTATGCAGATTAACAGTGGCCTGGAAAGGCTGTATCAGATTCCTTATGGCATACCTACGCAGACCATAATTATTCTTGTTGCCACTGTTTGCTTCATGCTGTCAGCTGTTAGAGGAATTAACAAAGGTATCAAACTTCTATCCGATCTTAACTTCATTCTCTGTATCCTTCTTATGGTCTTGGTCTTTCTGGTTGGGCCAAAACTTGAGATTATTAGGAACTTCTTTATGGGTTCAGCTGCTTACTTGAGTAACATAGGCCGTGACAGTATTCCAGTGGGCTACTTAAAGTCTGATGCCCAGTGGTTGGGAAACTGGACTGTTTTTTATTGGGCCTGGTGGATTGCCTGGACACCCTTTGTAGGCAGCTTCATTGCCAGAATTTCAAAAGGAAGGACCATTGGCGGCTTTATGATGGGAGTACTTGTATTTCCTGTTCTGGGTTCCATGGTCTGGTTTAGTTTATTTGGTACTTTAAGTACTTACGTTGATGTTAAAATAGGCGAAAAAGCAATTACATCAATTGCAACAGCTTACTTTGATATCATTGGTGAGTTTCCCCTAAGTGGAATAATCTCATTTTTGACAGTGATACTTTTATTTATATTTTTTGTTACATCTGCCGATTCGTCAACCTTTGTACTGGGAATTTTTTCATCCAACGGAGATCCTAATCCATCAACAAGGAAGAAGGTTATGTGGGGGCTTATCCAGGCATTTCTAGGCTTATCCTTATTGGTGGCAGGGGGATTGGAGGTTATCCAGACAGCCAATATCGTAGTGGCATTCCCTTTTGCCATCATTATGGTGGGAAGTATGATATCCTTGGGATTTATGTTAAAAAAAGAAAAGATACCAGTCAGAGAACATAGTCCAGTCCAAGAATCATTGTCTGATGAATAAAGCTTCGTTATAATGGAAGAACAGGACTAGGTTATAAGGTGGAGGTAGGTCCATGAAGAAGATTTTATGGGTGTTGATAGGGATTATATTTATTGCAGGGTGTACAAAATTGGAAACAAAACCGGAAGAGGTTGACCCTGAGCCGGTAGTTATTGAATTCTGGTATGGACTTACCGGGAATCAGGGAAAGGCAATGGAGACCTTCATTGACAGCTTCAACCAAAGCCAGGATGAGGTTTTTGTTAAAGGGGTTTCTCAGGAAAGCTACCAGGTAACCAGTAAGGCGCTAAAGTCAAGTATTGTGAAGAAATCAGTGCCGGATGTAGTCTTGTTGGAAGACTCGAATATGTTTGAAATGGCTAATAAGGGAGTTCTTAAGGACCTTAGTCCTTTTATTGATCAGAGACCGGGATTTAGAGAAGATTTTGTAAGCTCTTTTTTTGAACAAAATGTCATGGATGATAAAATATATGCCCTGCCTATTTATGGTACGACCCAGGTTCTCTATTATAGAAAAGACATGTTTGAACAAGCTGGAATTGATTTGGATCTGTTAAACACCTGGGAAGGTTTGGCTGAAGCTGCCAGAATCCTTACCAAAAGAGATGACCAGGGTGAGACAATCGTATATGGCTTTGCCTTGATGCAGGGTAGGGAGAATATTATCGATTCCTCAATAAATCGGGGAGGCCGGTTTATCAGTGGAGATGGACATACTATGGTACTTAACTCACCGGCATGGAATCATACCCTGGAAAATTTCAGGGCTTGGATTCATGATGAAAAGATTATGAAGGTAAATTATGGTGGTGAAGGTTGGCAATATTGGTATGCTACCATTGATGATGTCATGCAGGGCAAGGCTGCCGGTTACTTTGGCTCCGCTGCAGACTATAAGGATTTGGACTTTGATATGATTGGCGTACATCTTCGCCCCTATTGGGAAGGCTATGAGCGTAATGCTACAGGCTACTTAAATGCTCATACTATCTGTATTCCTGAAATGGTTGATGATGAAAAGGCTCAGGCTGCTTTTTTATGGATGGCGTATATGACATCTCCGGAAATTTCTGCTGCATGGTCCATGGAAACCGGTTATATACCGGTTCGTGAATCTTCTTTTACTCTGCCTGAATATGAAGCTTTTGTTGGTGAAATCAATGGTTTTCAGATTATCAATGAACAGCGGAAATTTTCAACCCATCTACTCCAAGATCCCACTGGCGGTGAGATCTATGAAGGTATCAAGAATATATCTGTGGATGTTGAGGTTTTTAATAAGCCTGTTGAGGATAACCTGAATGACCTGAATCAAAAACTTCAGGAAATTTTAGATGGAATACAGAAGGATGATAATCAATGATTCGAGTAAAGACAATCCGAGCGAGATTTACTATATATATCATATTATTCACCATAGTCACCCTTCTAATCCTACTATCTTATGTTATAAACTTGTATTCCAATAAACTTCTCGAGGATATGAAGGAGATCAGCCGTCTGCAACTGGAAATCGTCAGTGAAGAGATGGAAAAATCCCTTAATGAGATTTACCAGATATTTCAAACGATTCAGGACAATGATGACTTGCAGGAGGTGTTGGTAAGACCTCTTGGCAGTGACTACAGTGATGGTGACAGAAAGCATGATGTATCAGAGATTCTTAGGGAATACGCCTATGCGGATATCAATATTATCAGTATCTTTTTTATTGATGGAGACAAGGGGATTCTGGATCCTTTTTATCAGATTGAGCCCTATTCCAGCATAGTCAGTCATTACCAGCCCCTTAAGGATTATTATGATAAAAAGGGGACAAGAATAACACCAATTGGAAGATTTCCTTTGAAGGAAGAAGCGGAAGAGGGTATTGATACCATTACCATGATTGATGATCTTTTGTCCAAAGAAGCTTTTGCGCCACTTGGGACCTTACTCGTTACATCCAAAGTCGATTTTATTTTTGAGGATTTTGCAAAGACCAGTGAAGATAACTTCGACGGTGTTTTTGTTGTGGATCAAGCAGGTGATCTTATTTATTTTACCGGCAAGGAAGAACTTGGCGGGAGCCAGTCGCTTTTTGATGCATTTAGCCAATCTGGGGTCATAGGCAATGAAGAAGGACTTATTGATGTTGAATTGGGAACTTTTTTTGTCAGTACCCAAGTATTGGAAAGTTATAGTGACTGGATGATTATCGGTGTTAAGGAATATACTGAGCTTCAGTCCAATTATAATGATGTCATGGATATTCTTATACTCATGGGGATGTTGAGTATACCGGTGCTTTTAGTTTTTTCATATATCTATGCAAGAAGAATCACCGGGCCAATCGTCAAGCTCAACATGGCCATGCAGGAGTTTTCCAAAGGAGAGTGGCCGGATAAGGTTAAACCTGAAAGCCAGGATGAAATGGGTCAACTGGTTGAAAAATTCAATGACATGGTAGACCATCAGTTTGAGCTGATTGACCAGATTGTCAAAGAACAGGAAGTCTCAAAGGCTAAGGAAATCGAAACAATACAACTGAAGCTGGACCTGCTTCAATCTCAGATTAATCCCCATTTTATCCATAATACCCTTCATGCCATATCTTATTTAATCAGCTCCAATATGAATGAAGAGGCCAATGAGATGTTAAAGGCTTTTAATGTGCTCCTTAGATCCAGTATGTCCCATCAAAAAGATGCAGTTACCCTTGAGGAAGAACTGAACCATGTGAAGTCTTATGTCATGATTCAAAAAGTAAGATATAATGATGTCTTTGTTATGGAATATCACATTGATGATCACCTTCGACAGATGGAAATACCAAAATTGACCATACAACCACTGGTTGAGAATGCTATCTATCACGGTATCGTCCCAAAAGGCCAAAAAGGCAGGGTATCCGTAACTGTCATGGAAATGGATTCTGGTTTGGTAACCATTTGTGTTGAGGATGATGGAGTAGGAATGGACCCTGATAAAGGCCGTAATTTGAAACAGTCCTTTAACGGTATTAGTTTCGAAAACATCAACAAGCGCTTGAAATTGACCTATGGTGAAGAGGCAGGTCTTCTTATTGAAAGTGTGAAAGGTAAGGGAACCAAAGTCATGTTCACCATAAAAAAAGAGGGAACGAAATATGAATAAGTGGTCCGTATTAATTGTAGATGATGAGATGCCGGCAAGGCAGATGTTAATGAATATTATGGATTGGGACCAGACAGAGTTTAAGATTGTCGATACAGCCATTAACGGCAAGGATGCTCTTGGTAAAATGGAGTCGGTTGATGTGGTCATCACGGATATACAGATGCCGGTTATGGATGGTCTTGATTTAATTAGGGAGGCCAAAGAGAGATATCCGGGCATAATTATGATTGTCCTAAGCTGCCATGAGGATTTTATCTATGCGAAAGAGGCCATGTCCTACGGTGTTACCGATTATCTCATAAAGGATCTGATTACACCAGCAGAGCTCCTTAATGCCTTGCGCCGGTCTGTCAGTAAGCGAAACCGTATACACAATCAGCCTTCCCAGAACGGATTGACTAAAGACCTCTACAAGGATCTTTTGCGTAAACATCTCCTGACGCCTCACTTAACAGAAGGTGAAAAGAATATTCCCCATATATTGAGCAAGCTTGGCTTACCTATTGAGCATCTGATCGTCATGTCTATTGTCCTGGATATTAAGCTGATTGATGAAAACGGCAAAAGGTTCACAGGGATGTCGTTGCTGGTAAAAGAAGTATCTCAGGCACTTGATGATCTTGCTGGTCAACTGAATGGATTTTCCTGTTATGACAGTAAGCTAAGGTTTGTTTTTATGGCTAATATGACCAATACCCATTCTAAACTTATGTACCTTAATGAATCTTATGTTTTGACTGAAAAAATAAGAGACAGACTGGCGGGAATTGGTATTGAGTCCCTTACCATCGGAATCAGCAACAAGTGTCCCCAAGGTGAAAAATTACCCGATTATTATCTGGAAGCCTTAACCTGCAGTAAACAGAGAATCTTTTATGGCAACAATAAGAATATTTTCTACGATCAGCTCATTACCTCCAGCCTTTCAAGAGACAGTGAGCTTTTAAGAGAAAAATTAAGCCAAATAAAAAAACATATGTCAGAAAATCAAATACAGGAGACTTTAAAACTTTTGAAACAGTTGTATTCAAAGGATATCAAGGGTTTCATGCAGTACAATTATCTTAAGTATGTTAACCATAAGTTATTTGATTTTATTGAAAGTTATATGATGAAATATAACAAGTCAAGTATGGAACTGTTTGGCTCTGAAGTGATACCCTATGACTATGTTGACAGCATGATGACGACGGATGATATGCATAGCTACTTTAAGCATCTGATTGAATCGGTGATGATAGATAAAGGCTTTACGGGTAGAGAGGAAAATGCCTATTGCCTTAAGGTAAACCAAGCCATTGATCTCTTGCAGAAAAATTATAGACAGGGAATTAAACTGGACGACGTTGCCAATGCTCTTTCTTTACATAAAGTATATTTGTCCAGAATATTCAAAGAGGAAACTGGCGTAACAATTGGTCAGTATACCCAAAAACTCATTGTAGATGACGCTATAAAGCTCTTAACACAAACTCATATGAAGGTATATGAGATTGCAGAAATTCTTGGTTACGGAGAGGGCCAGACTGATCAGCTCAATACAATTTTTAAGAGACAGACAGGGCTAACGCCAAGCAAATATAGAAAGAAACATTACAAATAAAACTTCCGGAATGAGATAGCTGGCTTATAGATCAGATTGATTTTCCAGGTGAAGAGGAGTAAAAACAAGTTAAATTTTAACGGTAAAAGTTAAATTAGCTTGTTTTTTTTATGTCCTTAAACAGGCATAATGTGTAGGAAAAACAAACTTGGTAAAGAGCTGGAGGAAATGATGAGGCAAATTGGTCACAGAGGTGGAGCTGGCGAGCTTCCTGAAAATACACAAAGTGCTTTTAAAAATGCAATAGCCTTAGGGCTTGATATGATTGAATTTGATGTTCACCGGACAAGTGATGGCAATTTGGTTATACATCATGACTATTCCACCTTGCGTCAAACCGGTGTAGATAAAATGATTCATCAATCTACTTTAGATGATTTAAAAGAACTGGATATAGCTGCTTATAAGACCGAATATCCAATGAAGGAGTCGATGATGACATTGGACCAAGTCTTTGACCTTTTACCTGAAACAATGGAGATAAATGTAGAGATTAAAAACATGACTGCCATAAAAACAGACATTGCCACATTGGTTGTAGAGGCCATTCATCGCCATGATCGACTGGATACTGTCGTCGTTTCGGCTTTTGATCATGAAATACTGAAGGAAGTGGCAGCACTTGAGCCAAAGGTCAAAATTGGACTGCTTCTATATTCCAATCTATGTCAGCCCCTTGAATATGTAGAGAGACTTGGATTTGATGTCTATAGTATCCACCCTGCAATCGAGCTTGTTGACGAGAATTTTATTAAGACTATGGTTGATGAGGGATATAAAGTTTACGTTTATACAGTTAATAACCAGTTAGATTTTGATTTAATGGTTCAAGGTGGGGCGAGTGGAGTTTTCACTGATTATCCGGGATTATTTTCGCCTCTTAGAAGTGATTTATAAGGACACAAGGGCCAGGGGAGTCATGGAGACAGGGTCTAAAGGGAGATTGTTAGGGAAGGCTGATTAAGTGAATCAGGGAACCCACACAATAGAGTAGCAATATAATTGAAGGAGGATTTTATGGGAATTATCAAGAAATTCAAAGAGGGACCAAAGGTAGAACCTGCTGTATACTATCCCTCAGTCATCATTACACTTGTATTGGCAGTATACTTCGTCATCAATCCAGACAAAAGTTTGGAGCAGTTGAACAAGGTGTTTGCCTATATGACCAATGAGCTTGGCTGGACCTATATATGGTTTACACTGGCAGCTTTTGGTAGTGCATTGTATTTGATCTTTGGTAAATATGGAAAAGTATTGCTTGGGGCAAAAGGGGAAAAGCCAGATTTTTCTACTTTTTCATGGATTGGTATGATTTTTACAGCATCTACAGGTTCATCGCTCCTATATTGGGGTACTATTGAGTGGATCTACTATTGGCAAGCGCCACCATTTGGTGCAGAAGTAGGATCCTGGCAAGCGGCTGAATGGGCATCTGCTTACGGTATGTTCCACTGGGGCGCAACTGCCTGGGCTATGTATGCAGTCGTATCTGTTGCCATCGCCTTTGTATATCATGTTAAGAAAAAACCAATTCTTAGACTTTCAGAAGCCTGCCGTGGACTTCTAGGTGACCGTGTTGACGGTTGGATTGGAAAGTTGATCGACTTATTCTTCGTATTTGGTCTTATTGGCGGTGTAACAACTTCTATGGGTCTTGGTACACCAATGCTAACTGCAGGTATCTGTAAGTTAACCGGTATTGAACATACACAAGAGCTTGAACTTGTCATTATTACCCTATGGACCTTATCCATTGGATTCGTTGTGTTCTTAGGTCTTGAAAAGGGTATTAAACGTCTTTCAGACTTGAACATTTATCTGGCCTTTGGTGTACTTGGCTTCTTACTTTTCTTTGGAGGCAAAACAGTATTCGTTCTTAATCATACTACATCAGCCCTTGGTCTTATGACTCAGGAACTGGTTCGTATGAGTTTCTGGACCGATGCAGTTGGACAATCCTATCACCCACAATGGTGGACTATTTTCTACTGGGCTTGGTGGGTTGTGTATGCACCTGCAATGGGACTGTATATCGCTAAGATTTCAAAAGGAAGAACCATTCGTGAAACAGTACTTGGTTCAGTTCTTTGGGGATCACTGGGATCATGGATCTTCTTCTCAATACTTGGAAATTACTCCATGGGACTGCAAATGTCTTTCAATAATCCTGAAGGATTTTCAGGAAGATCCCTTGATGTTATCGGTATTTTTGGAGAATCTGGAGCAGCCCAGGCCGTTGTTGAAACAATTTTTGCAGCACCTGTCGGTGGCGTACTCCTCTTTGCTTTCACCCTTCTTGCTTTTATATCAATGGTTACAGGACAGACTACCATTGCCTTTACCCTTGCATCTGTTACAACTAAAAAGTTGGATGAAGATGCAGAGCCAGCAAGATGGAACTCATTCCTTTGGGCCTTGATTCTTGGTACAATTTCTATTTCATTGTTGTTATTCAACGCCTTAAAACCACTGCAGACAACATCTATTGTTGCTGCCTTCCCTCTGATGATCATCCTAGTCATCGTTGCTGTTTCATTCTTTAAAATGATTAAGCGCAATAAGAGTATTGTGGTTTATAAAGAGGATAAAGAATAAACCTACGTTCATAGTCAAGAAAGCTGCCTGTCCGGCAGCTTTTTTGCATTTTAGATATAGGTTATGGAAAGTGGAGGTTATGAATGAAAAAAGAACATAATATTAGACAGACACGAACCTATAGAGATCCGCTGATCATCGGTCTTCTGGTAGGTATGATGATTACCTTTGGCATTATGAATGCAATACCTGACCGGTCGGCCATTCATGATCTTATTACAAAAACCCAGGCTGTATATATATTTAAAATCATATACGCCGGTATTGCAGGTGGAATTATCGGTTTTGAAAGAGAACATAAGAACAGGCCGGCAGGACTGCGCACCCATGCCTTGGTTTCCATCGGCTCAGCGATCGTCATGTTAATTCCTATTGAACTCGTATATGAGGGTATGGACCCAATGAGGTTGGATGTAACCAGATTAGGTGCCCAGGTCATTAGCGGAATCGGTTTTCTTGGCGCCGGCACTATTATAAGAAACGGAGCAAGTGTCAAGGGATTAACTACAGCAGCAAGCCTATGGGTATCAGCCATCATTGGCTTGGCTATAGGTGCCGGCAATTATATGACAAGTTTTGTCAGCCTGCTCACGGTTATGTTTATCCTTAAAGTTTTTGGAAACTTTGAGCATAGGCAAGGGCTAAAGTTCAAAGACCTGGCTCTCAATGTCAAAATGGATGACCTGCCTCAACAAATCAGCCTCATCAATAATACCATTGAAAGTCTTGAGTGGAAACTTAGGAAAATGGAAGTTGTTGAGAATTCCAGTAAAGTCAAAAAGAACGGAAGGGCCATTATTCAGATACGCCTCTTTATTAGGGGTGATGTAGGCTTAGAAGAAGATCTTTTAATTCATCAGTTAGGTGAAATTCCTGGAATTATCAAGGTGGAAAATGATTCTACCATGCATCTGATATAGGTTCTCTAATTTTTATCATCCTCTCCACCGATTTTCCCTGTATCCATGAAGGTGCCTTTCGAATATAGTTAAAGAAACAATGATTTGAAGGAGGCTTTCATGAAGATTACAAGTATGGGTAACAGGCTGATAATGAAACAGGGACGTGAGATGCTGTGGATAGAGCCATGGGGAAAAGACGGACTCCGTGTCCGGGCGTCCAGACAGGCAGAAATGGATAAGATGGATTGGGCCCTTGACCTGATTCCTGAAGAGAAAAAGGCTTCAATTCTTATTGAGGATGTAAGTTTGGTTGAACCATGGATTCCTGAAAAGGAGAAAGCAGACCGCAGTGTTACCAGCCAGAAAGCTTCCATTACCAATGGTCGAATCACAGCAAAAATCAATCCGGAAGGATGGGTCTCCTTTGTTAATGACAAGGGTCAGGTTCTTCTGGAAGAATATTACAGGGACAGAGAACGGATTGACCGCTACTGTATTCCTCTTCGCATTGAGGCAAGAGATTTAAAACCGATAATGGGGACTGACGACTATAAATTAACGCTCAGATTCGAAGCCTATGACGATGAAAAAATCTATGGTATGGGTCAATATCAGGATAAGGTTCTTAACAAGAAAGGGTCTGTATTGGAGCTTGCCCACAGAAACTGTCAGGCCTCTATTCCTTTTATGGTCTCCAGCAGGGGCTATGGCTTCCTTTGGAACAATCCTGCTATTGGTAAGGCCACTTTTGGCACCAATATGACAGAGTGGACATCAGAGTCAACCAAGAAAATCGACTACTATATTACTGCTGGAGATGAGCCTTCAGAAATCTTGGAAAACTATGCAGAAGTCGTTGGAAAAGCTCCTATGATGCCGGATTACGGTATGGGCTTCTGGCAGTGTAAGCTCCGCTACCGGACCCAGGAAGAAATATTGGAAGTGGCAAGAGAATACCATAAAAGAGGTATTCCTCTGGACGTTATCGTCGTTGATTTCTTCCACTGGACCAGACAGGGTGACTTTAAGTTTGAACCAAGAGATTTTCCGGATCCTAAAGCCATGGTGGAAGAACTCCATTCCATGGGAACAGAACTTATGGCCTCCGTTTGGCCAACAATTGACAGCAAGTCTGAAAATTTTGCCCTCATGAATGACTCCGGTTATTTAGTAACGACGGACAGGGGTATGAATATCAATATGAACTGGATGGGGGAGACCGTTTTCTTTGATGCCACCAATCCAGGAGCCAGGGAATTTGTTTGGAATGCCTGTAAAAAGAACTATTATGACCTAGGTGTTAAGATCTTCTGGCTGGACGAAGCAGAACCGGAATATGGACCCTATGACTTTGATTTGCACAGATACCACTTGGGACCGGCTCTGTCCTGTTCCAATATATATCCGGCCCTTTATGCAAAAGGCTATTATGACGGCATGACAGCAGAAGGCCAGGAAAACATTGTCAATCTGGTCAGGTGTGGATGGGCCGGCAGTCAGCGTTACGGCGCCCTTATATGGTCAGGAGATGTGTCTTCTACATTTAGAGCCTTAAGAGAACAAGTCCAGATAGGTCTGTCTGTCGGTATGGCCGGAATCCCTTGGTGGACAACGGATATTGGTGGTTTCCTTGGCGGAGATGTTAATGATCCGGCCTTTCATGAACTCCTTCTCAGATGGTTTGGATTTGGTGTTTTCTCGCCTGTTTTTAGGCTTCACGGTGAGCGTGTTCCTCATATCCATCCGGACCAGGATGTTATTGATGGCGTTTCACAAATGTTTACAGGAAGCCCTAATGAAATCTATACCTATGGGCAGGAAAACTATGAGATCATGAAGGATTATATTTTCATGAGGGAACGATTACGCCCTTATATCTCTGCATGTATGAAAGAAGCCCATGAAAAAGGCAGTCCGGTTATGAGAACCCTATTCTATGAGTTTCCAGAAGATCCGACATGTTGGACGCAGGAGACTGAGTATATGTTTGGACCCGATATTTTGGTTGCTCCTATTACAGAGGCCGGCGTAAGAGGAAGAGATGTTTATCTTCCTAGTGGCCTAAACTGGAAAAATGCAAAAAGCGGTGAAATATATGAAGGTGGCCAGACCATCTATGTAGATGCTCCTCTTGATACGATTCCTCTTTTTGTAAGAGATGGCCTTAACTTGCCGATTTATGAGTAAAGGGGAGGTTATCATGAATTATCAATATAAATCACTGTCCGTCCCTGGGGGCGGATTTGTAACCGGTTTTCTTTTTCATCCCAATCAAAAGGATATTTTATACTGTCGGACAGATATTGGTGGTGTCTATCGCTATGATTTCACAGAAGATATGTGGATATCTTTAGTTGATTCTGTTACTGATGTGGAGAAGTGGAAGACCTATCCCCTATCTATTGCCCTGGATCCCAAGTATCCCAACCGTTTGTATATGGCTGTCGGAGAGCATAACCAGTCTGCCATTGGTTATTCAGAGGATTATGGACAGACCTTTACCTACCTGGATACACCTAAAAACGACAGAGGCCTTCCGGTGGAAATCCATGGAAATGCTCCAGGGAGATCTACTGGTGAGCGGTTATTAGTTGATCCCTTTAACTCAGATACTCTCTATCTTGGAACCATGTTTGACGGCTTTTTTGTTACAGAGGATAGATGTAAGACATGGACTAAAGTTGAAGTGGGTCCCAATGATGAAAAAAATATTGCCTTTATTGGTGTAGATGAAAAAGCAGGCAAGGTTGAGACTGAAGCAAGTGAAGAAAGACCAGCAAGAATCATTGTAGCCACATCAGGAAGACAAGGATCACCAGACGGTATTTCAAGGGGACCAAGTATCTATATCAGCCAGGATGGAGGTCAGTCCTTTCAGGTTATGGATGGCCAGCCCCAGACTGTTATGGAAGGATCCCATGACCATCCGGGGTATGTAGGGCAACGGATAGCCTTTGATGAAAAATATACCTACATCACCTATGCCTCCTATAATATTGGATGGTCCGATTGGAATATGTACGGATGTGATACGGGTAAGTGTTCTGATGGAGCCCTCTTTCGATATGCCTTTGATGAAAAGGGCAACATAACAGAGGCTCAGGATCTTACGCCTTCCCATCCGATGACTAAGGTCCATTCAGGTAATTCGAAAACAGGATTTCGACTGGGATATGGACTTAGCGGTATCTGTACGGATCCCCACAAACCTGGTTTTGTCATTCTCTCAACGATTACAGCGACACCGGATGTCTTTTATCGGTCAAGTGATTATGGGTTGACCTTTGAGCCTCTTATGGCCGGACTGGAAATCGGTCAGATTGACTTCAATGTATCTTATCAACATCCTAAATATAACGGGAAGAGGTCCTTGATTCACTGGATGTCCGACATCAAAATCAACCCCTTTGATTCGGATATGGCCCTTTTTAATACAGGCGCAGGTGTTTTTGCCACACATAGTCTGACCCATGATCACCAAGTGGTTTTTGAATCTTTTAGTCAAGGTATGGAAGAGACCGTTCATTTAAATGTCTATGCACCGGTTCGGGAAAAGCCGGGGGTTATCGATGTTATCGGTGACTATGGATTATTCGTTTTTGATCATGTGAATCATCAACCGGAAACTTCTGCGTCCAATAGTCAGGGTAACCGGTGGATTACTGCGATGAATGCTGATTTTACGGACTACGATGATGGAGTGATTGTCAGTACCCTACGTGGTAATTGGACTGGTGAGACCAAAGGTGGCCTGGTCATATCTTATGACAATGGAAAGACCTTTGAAAAATTACCGGACCCAGGTCCTCTTAATGATGAAATTGATCAAGCCATTGAATACTTAAAGACACCTAATGTAACATCCGGTTGGATTGCCATGAGTTCAGATTGTTCAAACCTGGTTTGGGCCATCGGTCTGCCCCTTAATGGTGACCTGGTTGTCTATTCATATGATGGAGGTTTAACTTATGCCAAAACTAACTTCCTGGATAAGAAGGGAGACCTTATTCGTTTTAATGGAAAACCGGTTAAAATATTCTCTGACCGGGTAGATCCTAATACTTTTTATGCCTTTGCAGATATGGAAGAGGGGGCTCTCGGATTTATCAGCCAGGATGGTGGAGAAACCTTTAGTGAAATCACCATGCCTAAAGACTTTCCAAACTGCCTCTTAGCCGGTATAGACAGCCAACAAAAATACGAGATTCGGCCACTTCCAAGGAAAGGCGGAGCCTTCTATATAGCCCTTGAAGAGAATGGCCTCTGGCTTTTGGAATATTCTTCTGTAAAAAGTGGTTTCCATGGTGAATGTCTTAGTCAGCCAGGACATGTGATTAAGCGGATTGGTATCGGTGTTAACGACCAGGGTGAATTAACCAGACTATATACAAGTGGTACTATTAATGGAGTGTATGGATTTTACCTTTCCGATGATGGAGGCAGGACTTGGCTACGAATCAATGATGATGACCATCAATTTGGAGATATCAGATCAATTGATGGGGATAAGCATGTAGCCGGAAGGTTTTATGTGGCTACAGGTACGAGGGGGCTTATTTATGGTCAGCCTGTTTCATAAATAAAACCTGCCAAAAGCAGTAGATAAATCCAATACAATGAAATTATGATATTTAGATAACTAATGAAGGTTTCGCTACAGGAGTAAATGCCTGTGGCGAAACTTATTTTATGTTATAAGAATTTCTCTCCTTGTCTTGACAAATATAAATACATAATATATTATATAAATAGATAATGTATTATGTATTTATGGAGAAAGGATTAACTTATGGATAGATTAGATATGGAGCGGGAAATTTTTGGCATGCTTTTTAAAACCTCCAACGGGCTACAGGTATACTTGGACCACTTATTAAAACCTGATAAGTTAACAGCAAAGCAGATGTTTTTAATGATTGTTATTTTTACATTTGGACAGGATAAACCAACATTGAAAGAAGTTGCCATAAAGTCCAGCTCTTCCTATCAGAACGTGAAGCAATTGGCTTTGAAACTCCAAAAGGAAGGATATGTAGATATCGTTCAAGACCACAAGGATGGACGTAAGAAGTTACTGTCATTGACAGAGAAAGCAGAAAAATATTGGCAGCAGAGAGAAGGTAGGGACCTTGAAGATATGGATCAATTATTTAGGGGTTGTCAATCAGAGGACCTGGAAGTCTTCCTGAAGGTTATGAATAAGCTGCAGACCAATATTGAAGGTATGGAGGCATGAAAATGATGAAATATTTGCTAGGTGGAATTTTTATTCTTCTAGTTGCAGGCTTGGGAATAAGATACTACCTGGGAACGGCAAAGTTATTTAAAGATGAAGTGGATAAGGCACTTAAACAATTAAAAGAATTAGAGACAAGTGATAAGACTGGAAAGAACGTCGAATTGGCTGCTATCAGTGAGGAAGATCTTAAGGGATTGCCTGTCTTGCTTCAAACATATCTAAGAAAAGCCAAAGTACTGGGCAGCCCAAGAGTCCAATATTTTCATGTAAAAATGACCGGTGAAATGAAACTGGACCAGGACAAGCCATACGCACCAGTAAAGGCAGAACAGTATACTTTTACAAGGTCCGGTAGAAGATTATTCTTTATGACCATGAATTACAATGGCCTTCCAATATCAGGTCTTCATCATTATTATGATTCAGATGCCTTTATGAAGATCAAGATTCTTGACCTTATAAAAGTAGTGGATAATTCAGGTCTGGGCATGCAAAAGGCAGAGACCGTAACTTACTTCAATGACCTATGTATCATGGCCCCTGGTGCCTTGCTTGATGAAGACATCACATGGGAAGCAATTGATGAAAAGTCAGTCAAAGGAACCCTTAGAAAACACGGACATGAGATTTCATCCATCCTATCCTTCAACGAAGAAGGCATGCTTGAAAACTTTATTTCAGAAGACCGTATGGATCTTTCCAGCGGTGAAGAAGTAAGCATTCCCTGGTCAACACCGATGACTGACTTTAATGAAGTCGGTGATTACTACCTACCTCAAGCCGGTTCTGCTGTCTGGCATTATCCGGATGCAGATTTTGAGTATATCCGTTTGAATATTGACAATGTTGAAGTGAATAAGCCATAGATGAGGTTTTTTGAAAGTGCTAATGGTCTTTCTTTAACTTATACTTAAGTAAGAAGAGTTGAGAAAGATAGTTTAATCTAATAAATGTATGGATTAATCAAAGTCTCTTGATGGTTAAAATCTGAAATGATATCCTAGGTGAGTAACTAAAACAAAGAAAACACCTGGACTGGTCGTAAACCTTCGGTTTACTGCTCGTCCATGCAACCTAGGAGGTATTTATGAATTTAAACAGTCATTTAGAAATTGCTTTAGCATCCATTAAATGTTTCACTGATGATGGAACCTTGGATCTTGGGGAATTGAATTTCCTTATTGGACTTGCCATGAGAGATGGCATTATGGATACAGATGAAAAGAGAGTTCTTAAAGAGATTTTCTCTAAAGTTTCCAGAGATGATGTAAACAATGTAGTTTGGGAACGATTGGAAGCAGTGAAGAAAGAGTATGATTTGTAGAATTTGATTATTCTGCAATAGGGACACTTGTAGGCATGATGCTCCTAGTGGTCGGGCGGTGATTCCCAAATGCCTTGTAATTGATTTTTTATATCGATACAAGGCATTTGGGAATCAAAGCCCAAGCACCAGGACATCATGCCTACAACTTGTTATTGAGAAGTACCAAGTTCTACAAAGCTTCATTTTCTGGAAAGTTGAATTTTGATTAGATATCAAAAACCAAAATGTTCTAAACAATTCATTTATATAAGGTGAACTATTGCAAGTTTAAAGAGCAGATATTTTTATCTGCTCTATTCTAATACTTGCTAATACTATCAGAAAGTATTAGAATGGTATTAGAACATATTAGAAAGTATTAGAATAGTTATTGTATTAGTTAACAGGCTAGTTGTAGTTTGAGGAAACAAGGAGGTATTAATGCTTACAGAAGATTTGAATCACGAGTTTAAAATTCAATATACAAAAGATATTATTAAGACAGTGATAGCGTTTGGAAATACAAGAGGTGGAAAGATATATCTAGGTGTTGATGATGCGGGCAATGGAATTGGTATAAATAACCCAGATGAAGAACTGTTGCAGCTAACAAATGCTGTAAGAGACAGTATAAGACCGGATATTACACCATTTACTACTGCTAATTATGAGGAGGTTGATGGAAATAGAATTATAGTATATGAGGTTCAAAAAGGTACAGCATGTCCCTACTATCTTGCTTCAAAGGGAATAAGGCCGGAAGGGGTTTATATAAGACAAGGAGCATCATCTGTTCCAGCTTCACAAGCAAAGATTATTAGCATGATTAAAGAGACAGATGGAGATAGCTATGAAGAACTTAGGTCTTTAAATCAGAATCTGACTTTTGAAGTTTTGATAAAGGAATTTGAAAAATCCGGGATACAAATAGATCAACCACAAATGAGAACCTTAGGAATTATAGGGGATGACGGATTGTATACAAATTTAGGCTTGCTTTTATCAGACCAATGTCATCATTCAATAAAAGCAGCTGTCTTTGAAGGTAGTACCAAAAGTCAATTTAGAGATCGGTATGAATTTGATGGTTCAGTTATGAAGCAAATGAGAGACGTTTATTCGTTTATAGATAGATATAACCGTACGAAGTCAAACATAGTAGGTCTAGATCGTGTCGACATTAGAGAGTATCCAGAATCAGCACTAAGAGAAGCTTTGCTAAATTCAATTGTACATAAAGACTATGGATACGGCAGTAGTACTTTGATAAGTGTTTTTGATGACAGAATTGAAATTCTGACCGTAGGTGGATTGGTTAAAGGACTGACTAAAGATGATATTATGATAGGAACTTCAATTCTTAGAAACAAAAAATTAGCCAATGTATTTTATAGGTTAAAATGGATTGAGGCATATGGAACCGGAATTCTTAAAATAAAGGAATCATATAAAGGTGTAGAACGTCAACCACTTATAGAAATAACAGACAATGCATTTAAAGTTACATTACCTGCAATAACTGAAATTGCAGCTGAAAATACCATAGAACACTCCTTTAATTCCAAGGAGATGAAAATAATTGAAATGATTGACCACTTAGGACAGGTCAAACGAATAGATGTGCAAAACGAACTGGAAATATCTCAACCCATGGCAGTGAAATTATTAAAAGGATTGCTGGAAAAAGAAGCAATTATTAGAATTGGATCAGGTAAAAATGTTGTATATGAAAAGATGAAGTGAACGATCTGTAACCACTACTCCACACATGTGTTGTAAAGTTATCGATTAAAAGGGCCGTCTTAATCGGTAAAAACATATTAAATTTATTTTAACCATGCACCAATATTATCTTTGGCAAAGGTCTCGAAGGTTTTTGGTGACTTGCCCATGACTTGTTGGAAGGTGTCTGTAACTTTCTTGGCTGTTCCCATCCGGGTCATCATATAGAGCATACCCATGACTGTGGCGTATTCTTTTTGGATGCCTCGAACCTGAATCCAGTATTTTTTGGCAAATCTTGGTGATGGATTGGCGTAACTAATCGCACGGTCTAGGACCTTGGTCAGTATACTTGCCACTTCATGATAATCAAGGGCTTTGGGACCGGTGATGGAGTAGCCGCGATTTAAGTGGTCACTTGGATTTGCCAGTACTTGAGCTGTGATTTCGCCAATATCTTCGGCATCAATGAAGCTGGTAAGGGCTCCTTTTACCGGAACTACAATCTTATTCAATTCTTTGATTTCAAAAGCATGAATGCCACTGAGATTTTGCATAAAGAAACTTGGTCGGATGTGGCAGTAGGGAAGACCTGCTTTTTCAATATATTTTTCGATTTTATAGTGGGGTGGAACAGGGTTGTTTTCAATACCGATGAGGGAGAGAAAGCTAACCAGTTTCAAGTCATCTATTCGCTGAAGTCTTTCGATGAAGGGCTTAATGTCTTTGGGATCACCGAGATGAGGTGGCCGCATGATGAAGACCCGGTCGACATCCTTTAGCGCTCCTTCGAAAGAACTGGAATCTGTGAAATCGAAATAGACGGCTTCCGCCTGGTTGCCGTAACGGTCCTCTAGTGCTTTGACATTAATGTCTGCAACAATTATGTTTTCATTTCTTTTGATCAGGTGTTTGGCTACGTAGCTGCCAACATTTCCCAGTGCACCTGTTACCATTATTTTTCCCATTGGTTTTCTCCTAAATATGTATTAGCTTCTTTCATTAATTGAATCATGACATCAAATTTTTCCTGGCCCATCTTTGAGATAAGGACCTGGAGGGTTTTGGTATAGTCATCTAAGGCGTCGGCAACCAGTGTCTTTCCATTGTCGGTTATGTCTAAGTAGTAAGAACGTTTGTCATCAGGACTGGGTAGTTTGGTAAGGTATCCCTTTTTATCAAGAGTCCGAACCATAGATGCAATCATAGGTTTGCTGACTTTAAAAAAATGTGCTGCATTCAGTGGAGTAATGGGCCTTTTAGATTCCCTAAGCAGGATTAAAAGTCCCATTTCGCTGGATCTTATAGGTAAGTTGCTTTTACTGTTAAGCATAAGTCTGCAAAACATAGAGATGGAGCCTGATGCCTCCATAATGGTGTCTTTGTTATTCATATAATCACTCCTGAATTGTTGTATTCACAATATTTGGTTAATCAGATTAACTATATTATAGTTAAGCCGATTAACTATGTCAAGTCTTTTGTGGACAATATAATTCCAAGGAAACCAATTTACAAATATGGGTTTCCATCTTATAATAAAAAAAGAAGGTAAATTATTTTATGGAGGTCTATATGAGTAAAACAGGTAAGATGTCAAAGCTTGAAATGGCGACATTTGCAGCCGGTGATCTTTTTGGTGGTGGGGCACAGCTGGTCATTGGTTTCTTTTATCTACGGTTTTTAACCGATGTCGTTCGTATTAACCCGATTTTGGCAGGAACGGTTATTCTACTGTCTAAGATATGGGATGCTGTCAGTGATCCCATTATGGGGTCAATTAGTGATAACACAAGAAGCAGATTTGGGCGAAGAAAGCCATATCTGCTGGCAGGTTTTTTCCTGATTATAATCGCCTTTACCCTTTTGTGGTATACGCCCGGACTTGACAGTCAGGGTGCAAAATTTGCTTTTGTCGTCCTTTCATATATGTTCTATTCAACCGTATCAACCATTGTTATGGTTCCCTATACTGCTCTGTCCAGTGAAATCAGTAAGGACGTTGTGGAAAGAGGTCGGGTTAATGGAGCCAGGTTGTTCTTTTCTCAAACAGCATCACTTATTGGTGCCGTCCTACCTATGGTTATCGTTGGTCTTTTTCCGGAAAAAACAGGTTATCTGGTCATGGGGCTTGTATTTAGTGTCTTTTATGCCATACCTTTTCTAGGAATTTTCCTCTTATGTCAGGAAAGGGTATCTCCCGGAAGTGAGCGGTCTAAATTTAGTTTTAAGAAGACCATCTCCCCTTTCAAAATTAAGACCTACCGGTCCTTGATTGGTATGTATCTCATGGCATTTTTTGTTATGGACGTTGTAAGTGCGGTCTTTACCTACTATATGACTTATCTGATTGGTCGGGAAGATCTGCTGGAGATAGTCCTTGGGGTAATGCTCATCACCCAGATTGCCATGCTGCCTTTTACCGTACTTATTGCTGAAAAAATCGGTAAGCCCAAAACCTTTCGAATCAGTGCCTCGATTTTCATTGTTGGGGCCCTTGCATTGGGCTTTTATAATGCTGACTGGCCCATAGTTTTCATCTATATGATTGCAGCCCTTGTAGGAATTGGGTTGATTGGCTGTATCGTTATGCCTTGGGTTATGTATCCGGATGTTACAGATATATCTGAATTGGCCTTTGGCGAAAGAAGGAGCGGTGCCTTTGCAGGCTTTATGACTTTTCTTCGAAAGTTCTCATCAGCTATCGGAATATGGGTTGTTGGATTTATGCTTCAGTTCTCGGGTTATATACTTCCAGGTGATGTTATTCTACCGGAGGATGCTGTAGCAAAACTGGATGAAAGCGGTATGGTTGCTATTGATCTCCTATCTGATGATACCTATGATATCAGTGTTGATATGGACAATGAAAGTGTGGACTTTATCAGTGGAAATCCAATGGACTATTCCTTCGATGATCATGTTCTCTTTATCTATGGACAGGATGCCGGTCAGCCGGAAATCGTCGTTGAAAAGGACTTGGAGATTTCAAAGGCCTACGACTTTAAGGAAACATCCACTATGAAATCTATTAAGTCTTTTAATCAACCAAAATCCTTTATCACCGGTCTTAGGGTTATTGTGTTTCTGCTCCCGGGACTGCTTCTACTCCTGGCTATTTTAATTGCCAGAAAATATCCCCTAACCCAGGAAGTCCATCAACAATTGCTGAGATATTATAAGATAAAAAACGGTGAACTTGATGAGGTAATCTCTGACGAAGAGATACTTGAGTTGAAAAATACCCTTATATAAAAGGAGATTGGTATGAAAAAAATAATAGGTCGGATATTCATTGGACTACTGATTTTCCTTGTGATTCTTGGTGGATGGGTAGGCTATGACTTAAAAGAAAATAATAAGATTGTAAGAACTAATGCCAAGGACCAAAGAGCAAGAGATCTGCAAAACCCTGTCAATGACATTCTTGTAGCACTTGAGGAAGGTCAGACACCGGATTATACCCATCTTGCTGATACATTGGAGTATATTGATACACGATATGATACGTCAGACTTTAGGCTTCCCTCCTTGATACGTATCCTTTACGATCATCGTCAGGAGCTTCCTGAGGATGTCTATCTGGATATTGAAGATACGGTCTTAGGCTTTAAATATTGGATGGATCAGCCAGGTGATGATTCTATGTGTTATTGGTCTGAAAACCACCAGCTACTCTTCTCTTCATCAGAGTATTTATTGGGTCATTATTACAGTGATGAGGTCTTTACCAATATGGGTATTAGTGGCAGAGACCACAGTGATATGGGTAAAGAGAGAGTCCTAACCTGGTTGGAACAGCGATTTACTTATGGATTCACAGAATGGTATTCTTCCACATATTATGTGGAAGATATTGCCCCCTTATCGGTCTTGATTGATTTTGCACCTGATGAAGAGGTGCGTATAAAGGCTTCTATGGTTCTTGACTTGATGATTTATGATCTGGCTACCCAGAATTACAAGGGAACTTTTACCGCCAATTCAGGCAGAATGTATGAGTCTGCCAAAATGAGCGGACGCAGTGGCTCCATGAAAGAGTCAATTGCGGTTATTTGGCCTGAATTTAGTGACTATCTTGGTGTTGAAAAGATTGAAGGTATGGAGGTTAATTTTTATTATATCAAAAACTATGAGGTGCCTCAGGTCCTGGTTAATATCGGATATGACCAAGAAGAAGCCAATATTTATAAGGCATCGACAGGGGTTGATCTCAGTGAATACAAGGAAGAAGGCCTCATTGGCCAGGAAGACCCACAAATCATGATCCAGTTGGCTAGTGAAGCCTTCACAAATCCTGAGGTTATCGATAATACCATAAGGTATATTGATGACAATGACATGTTTTCCAATGAATTCCTCAATGACTTTAAGATGATCAATCTTGGTCTGGTTAAGACCTTTGGTTTGGCAACCGGTATTTCCAAAATCCTGGACCCTATGTATGACGGTACGGCAATTCAGAGGGCTAACACCTATATGTACAGAACACCTGATTATGCCATGTCCACTGCACAGGCCTACCATCCTGGAACTTATGGTGACCAGCACAGTTTGTTTTCCCTCAACCTAAACAATGACTTCAATGTCTTTGTCCAGCACCCGGCTGCCAGCCTCAAAGAAGGTGGGGCTCTTGGAAATTCACCAAACTATTGGGTAGGTAATGGCTATCATCCCCATACCGTCCAGGAAAAAAACATCAATATCAGCCTTTTTGAATTACCTGAAAAAGTCAATCCACTGGGCCAACTGGCTGGTATGGCCAGAGATATTGAACCCTACACCCATGCATACTTTCCCAAGCAGTATTTTGACCAGGTTGTTCTTGAAGATAACTATGCCTTTGGTTGGGTGGGAGATGTTTATGTTGCATTAATCGGCGCTGGTGACCTTTATTATAAAGAGATTGAGTATTCCGATTATGACATCAGCAAGGGACTTAGTGAGGATTATGACCTGATTCAGGAAGGTCTGTCGACTTATTGGATTACTCAGGTTGGAAGAGGGAATGACTATGACTCTTTTGAAGCCTTTATGGAAGATGTAAAGACACAAAAGGTTTCCTATGAAAACAAAGTGTTGACATATAGAAACCTTCAGCTCACTTACCAAGGTGATTTTATGGTCGATGGAGAGGTGTTGGATTTGGACTATCCAAGATTTGATTCCAAATACAGTCAGACCGATAGGAAGGCTGAGACCATTAGATTTGACTTCGAGGGTCAATCCTTGGAGCTTGATTTTGATGACTTAGTAAGAAAAGTGGTCAATTAGATATAAGCTGGAATCGAGGCAGAGGAAGTCTGAGAAAATTATTGGGAAGGAGAATCGCCGGACTTAAAAGGTGATTTTAAAATATGGATAAATTGTTTGAAAAAATTATAGATCTGGCAGATGGTACGACCAGGAAACTTAAACCTGACAACCTGCCCTGGATGTGGGGAGAAGCCCTTCTTATGCATGCCCTTGGGATCCTGGACCAGGAACTTGGGGAGGAGAGGTATACAGACTATATAAAGGCCTTTGCTGATTATCACATCGAAAAAGGCTGTCGTATCGATCAGTCTGATACCTTGGCTCCAACGCTGGCTACCTATTATCTTCAAAAGAAATTTCCTGATCAGGGATACGAGAAAACTACCCAGAGAGGCCTTGACTATATTAAAAATTCCGAGAAGATTATACATAATATGCCTAATCATTTGGGCCATTCCCTGGAAGGCAAGTTGTATCCAAAAAGTATCTGGGTGGATTCCATTATGATGTATGGGGTCTTTACCAGTTTATATGCAAAAGAACAGAAGGTAGACTGGCTGATGGATTTTGCCAAGAGTCAGCCGAAGTTTTTCAAGGATTATCTACAGGATAAGGAAGACGGTCTTTTTGTCCACTCCTACTGGACAAAATCGAAAAGACAGTATCCAAAAAAACTCTATTGGGGAAGAGGGAACGGCTGGGTTATCGCTGCTCTTCCCATGCTTATGGATAACCTTTTGGAAGGGCCTGAAAAAGACGTGTGCAGGCAAATATTGGAGGAAGTCAGCCAGTCCCTCCTCACCTGTCAACGAGAAGACGGATATTTTGAAAGTCTCTTAAATAAACCTGGTACAAGTCCAAAAGAATCCAGTGCAACGTCACTTATAGCAGCCGGATGGCTCCATGGCGTCCGAATGGGATACCTTAGTGAGACATATCGAGAACCTGGCCTTAAGGCTTTTAAAGCAGTGGTTGGAGATTTGAAACGAGAAGATGGTCTTCTGGCAATGGATGATATTAGTGGACCGACCATTGCCCTTCAGTTGATCCCTGAGTTGGGCTATAAACTCCAGTATAAGATGCAAAAATCCAAGGACTGGTCCTATGGTCTGGCTGCCTTGATTTTTGCAGGTATCGAATATAAGAAACTTGTGTTGGACCAGGAGGTGGAAAGTTGATTGCTTATATTATTATCGGTACCATTAGTTTATTCATTGTCTTAACGATCTATGAATATATACAGAATATGTCGATTAAGCCACTTCCTGCAAGGCCATCCGCTGCTGACTCAACCGATGGCTTTGATAAAATCATGAATTCTGATATCCATAAGCTCATAAGTAAGTTGGAAGCCGGCCAGCCATTAAGCCAGGAGGATTATGAGGACATAGAATATACCTGTCAGTATCTGGATAAACGATATGATTGCTCAGATTTTCGGATGCAGACTATCTTGCGGATCCTCTATCAATATCCTGATCAAATAAGGAAGGACCTTGTTCAGAGGATGAAGATGACCCTTCTAGGGTCCAAGTTCTTTATGGATCAGCCAGGTGATGATTCCTTATGTCTTTGGTCTGAAAACCATCTTTTGCTTTTTGCAGCCGCTGAATATCTGACCGGACAATTGTATGAAGAGGATAGGTTTACCAATGATTCTCTGACCGGTAGAGACCATATGACGCTGGCTAAAGAAAGGCTTCATATATGGTTTCAGCAAAAATTTGACTTCGGATTCATTGAGTGGTACAGCAATACATACTATGAGGAAGATATGGGACCCTTAGCCAACCTCATTGATTTCTGCCATGACCCAGACATAGTGACAAAGGCGACTATGGCCATGGACCTCCTTCTCTTTGATATGGCAAGCCAGTCTTACAAGGGAAGTTTTACCTCAACCAGTGGAAGGCAGTATGAAAAAGGTAAGAAAAGTGGCAGTGAGAGTGCCTTGATCAATGTGACAGAAAAGGTGTGGGGCTATCCTGCAGGAAGTGAACGGAAGGGCTTGGATCAAAACTTCATCTATTGTAAAAAGTATGAAGTTCCTCCGGTGATCAAGGCTATAGGCAGAGACCATGAGCCAAGGATTATAAAAGCTTCGACGGGACTTAACCTTAAGGAACTGGTTGAACAGTTTCCAGGTGGAATGGACCTTGACAGGGTCATGATGCAGTGGGCCATGGAAGCTTTTACCAATGATGAGGTCATTACCGATACCATGAAGTATATTCACAAACATCAGATACTGACCAATGAGTTTCTTAATGATTTTAAGATGATTGACCTAAGCCTGCTGAAGTCCTTGAATATTCTTCCTTTGATCAGCCGGTGGTTAAGACCTATGACCAATGGTGTGGCTATTCAGAGAGCTAATACTTATACCTATCGGACTGAGGACTTTATGATGGCAACTGCCCAGAAATATCATCCTGGGGATTTTGGCGACCAGCAGCATATCTGGTCTGCTACCTTACCGGAAGGAATCTGTGTTTTTACCAGTCATCCGGCCCAGCCATTTACCGAAGATGGAGCCTTAAGCGCATCTCCGGGTTACTGGGTTGGTAATGGAAGGAATCCGCATTCGGTTCAGGACAGGTCAGTCAATATGACCTTATATATCATAGAGGAAAGAAAGGGACTACTGGAAAAAGACCTTTTACATGAAAGTCATATGTATTTTCCTGTAGGTCTAATGGATGAAGTGGTCATCAAAGAGCGACATATTTTCGGGAGGAAGAACCAAACCTTTATCGGTGTCATAAGCAAAAATCCTTTGACCTTTAAGGATGGAGAAAATGGACAGGACCTGGTTCAAAAAGGATCGGTTACCTATTGGATTACAGAGCTCAGTTCAGGTGCTGAAGAGTCTTTCTCCGACTTTATAGATAGAATTCTGTCATCTAGGGTGGACTATGATGAGGATACCCATGTCTTAAGATATTGGGGAAGACATAGACTTGAACTTGAGTATCAAAAGGACTTTCTCATTGATGGTCAGGTGGAAAAACTTGACTACCAAAGGTTTGACAGTGATTACGCGAAAACAGCCAGGAAGCCTAAGAAAATTCATATTCAACATGATGGTCATGAACTTTACCTGGATTTTGAAGCCTTAACCAGAGAGGTGACAAGGAATGAATAAGATAAAGGATAGAGATATAAACGCGGAATTGAAACCCGATAGGAAACCGAGTATATCGGTCCAGCTCTTTACAGTTAGAAAACATATGAAAGGTCCTGACCAGATTCAAAGGACCTTAAAGCGTATCCGGGAGATGGGTTATCGAAATGTGGAAGTAGCCAGGGTAAAGTTCAATCTAAAAGAAGGTCAGGTGATTAAAGAAGCCTGTGATGCATACGGAATCCATATCGGCAGCAGCCAGATCAAGTACAAAAAGATTATAAAAGACTTCGATGAGATTGTGAAACTCAACCATTTATGGGGGTGTCGGTATATAGGCGTATCGGTTTTGCCTCCTAAATACTGGACCAAAGGCCAGGCTGGACTGAAAGCATTTGCCGGCTTATTGAATCAACTTGGCAAACGATTACTTGAAGAAGACTTAAATCTATTGTATCATCATCATGATATGGAATTCGTCAGATATGGTAATCAGACAGGTTTGGAAGTCCTTATGGAGGAAACAGATCCTAGATATGTGAATCTTATGATGGATACTTTTTGGACACAAAAAGGTGGCAGAGACCCTGCCAGCCAAATAGACCAGTTTGGCCAAAGGATTAAGATTATCCACCTGAGGGATTACCGGATGAATTTTTCGTTGACCAAAGGCTATCATATTCAAGACTGTCCCATATTAGAAGGCAATCTGGATATTGACCGTATTATGGAAGCAGCCCGTAATGGAGGCGTCTTATATCTGCCTGTTGAACAGGCTACTCAGCATCCTTTTGAAGATTTGCAAAAAAGCAGTCAACATCTGGTTGAGAAAGGTTTTTTATGAAGGAAAGAGATAAACAGTTAATTGAAGTGACCCTTGATTTGTTTCAGGAGCAGGGGGCAAAATTCAAGATGGTAGATGTTGCCCAGCGGATGAAAATGAGCAAGAAGACAATCTATAAGGAATATGGCAACAAAGAAGACCTGATTATCATGATTGTCAAGGCGACCTTTGAAGGTATTGAACACCAATTGGAGAAAGTTATGGCATCCGATACCTATGATTCGGTGGAAAAGCTTATTCGCTTGTCCTGCGCCTTCCCTGATGCCAAGGATATTGACTACCATAAAGCCCTCATGCTAAAAGAAGATTTTCCCAAACCCTACCATATGTTTATTGAATATATTGAAGATAACTGGAACCTGTCAAAAGTCCTTTTTGAAGAGGCTAAGGCTGAAGGCAAGATTAAGGATTTGGACCATGATGTATTTCGGGTCATGATTCTTGGAATTACCAAACAGGTCCTGGATATGGTGGATGTAGACCAGGCAAGTCTTCTTGAAACCTGTGTCCGACAGGTTTTTGAAGGTATTCTGGTTAAAGATTAAACAAGGAAGCTCATATATAAGATATATAAGTAAGATAATTAATTCATAAGACAAGATATATAAGGAAAATAATAAGGGTCCTGACCTATGTCATGGACCCTTTTAAAATCTTAATCAACATATGAACAGCAATAATCCGTCACCTGGCTGATCTTAAGTTTGAAGCTGGATTTGGCAGGAACCTCAAAGGTATACTGGCCGTCGATGGTAATCCAGTTTTCATCTCCAGGAAGTAGAATTTCTAACTGACCTGCCAGAATTTCCATAATCTCCTTCTTATCTGTTCCAAATTCATATTCTCCTGGAAGCATAATTCCCAGGGTCTTTTTTTCGCCATCAGGAAATAGGACTGTTCTGCTGGTTACCTTGCCATCGTAATAGATGTTGGCTTTTTTGATGATGGATACGTTTTCAAATGTAGTCATAGAAGGGCTCCTTTTTATTCTTATTCCATGTATTTCAGGAAATGAATGCACCATAGATGATTTAACAAATTAACAAGGTGAAGTATAAAAGAATTTGTAGTCTTTGTCAATATAAATGCATTTGCAGATGGACTAGCAGAGAAATTAGTAAGGAAGGTGAGTTTTTTCTTTTTTGGAAATTATGTTCTTATTAGACATATATGAGGTGGTTTTATACATATAAATAGGAGTTTATGCCTGATATAATATTTGTATTAGACAAATGTTATGTGAATCGACACGATATGGATCTTTATCCAAAGGTTAGGAGTTATATATGAAAAAATGGACAATGGGTGTATTAGGTTTAGGCGAAGGTCGCAGTATTATCTCTGCTGTTCTTGAAAGTGACTTGTGGGAACTTGGCAATATATGTGATCTTAACGAAGACCTCTGTAAACAGAGGAAGGAAGAATTCGATCTTGATACCTATACTACTAAATATGAGGATATGCTTGATGACAAGAGCATTGAGGTGATTGGTATTTATACTCCGGATCAATTACATGCCAGACATATTAAAATGGCCCTTGAAGCCGGTAAACACGCTATATGTACTAAGCCATTGATGTTATCACTTGATGAGGCCAATGATTTGATTGAAGCCCAAAAAAGAACCGGTAAAACAGTTTTTGTAGGCCAGAGTTCCAGATATTTTGAACCGGCCCTAAGACAACGACAGGATTACCTTGACGGAAAACACGGTGAGCTGGCACATGTAGAAACCCACTACATTACAGATGCCAGATGGTTTTTGGAAAGGCCTTGGAGCCGGCAAAATGGTTTTTCCTGGATGTATAATTTTTTGATTCACGCAGTCGATCTGGCTGTCTGGTATCTACCTGAAATTGAAACCGTTTATGGCAGTGGATTTGTTAGCTCCAATACAAGGGCCTATGATCTTGATGTTCCGGATACCTTTACTTTTATATTAAAAGGGAAGAATGGAAAAACTGCTTTGGTTAAAGGTCTATATGCGGAGCCGACTTTGGGATCTCCCGTTGAACAGTCAATCAGCTGCACCTTGCGGGGAACAGAAGGGGTTAGCCGGGCAGGGTATCCACTCCTATACTATCATACAAATTTTAATTGTGATGGTAATGAAAAGATTAGACATGACTATGAGGACATGGTTGATTACTACTTTAGATTTGAAGACCGCAGCCATCATGCCGGTGAATACCAGAACTATATTGAAGACTTTGCCAGGTTGATGAACAAAGGTGAAACCCCTAAGCCTGACCTATATGAAGGGATTCGAACCATTGCTTTAATGGAGGCGATGAACAGGTCTGTAAAAGAAGGAAAAGAAGTCCGTGTGGATGATATTATCCGGGAAAACCAGCTTAATCTTGACTAAGCAGCTTAATCTTTGGTAAGCCGCAGACAAGAAATTATTGATTTTAAGATAAGTGAAGGGTGGTTCATAGCGTATATGGCTATGAATCGCTTTTTATTTTTTTACGGGTTTCAGATGGTGGCTGACCGTAATATTTGCGGTAAACTCTGGAAAAATAATTGGCATTACAAAAGCCTGTTAACTCAGGGACCATGGTAACAGGTAAGGAAGAGTGTATGAGAAGTTTATTGGCTTCTTCCAGACGGAGTTTAGTGAGGTAGTTGACAAAGGTAGAACCGGTATAGGCTTTGAAAAGTCTGGAAAAATGCTGCTCTGTAATGTTCATCTGCTGGCTCATGTCCTTAATGGTTATTTTTTCCTCATAATGATTCATTAGATATTTCAGACAGTCTTTCATTGCCAGGGCATGTGGAGACACCTGTGACAAACTGGTTCCGGCTGTAAGTTCTTCGGGAAAGCCCCTTTTTAGGTATGAGAAAAAGAGGATTAACTGGGCTTCTACAATGGATTGGAAGCAGGTGGATTTATCATGAAGTTCATTTTTGATGATCATGATGGACTGAAGTAAGACCTGGTAGTAAGGGTCCTCAGACTTGACAATTATAGGCTGACTAATAGAGGCCTCAGCAAGAGATTCAAGCTCTTTATACCCTTGGTTTTGAACCATGGATTCAATTAAAGCGTCACCTATGACAATGGCGTGATAAATACCATGTCCCCGTGGAATGATACTATGAAGACTGTTGCCCGGAATAAACATGATTTCACCCATGCTGTTATCATACCTTCGACCATTGACGAAGACAGAGACCTGACCTTTGGGAATATGAACGATTTCCAGGTGATTATGCCAGTGGGGCATGGTCGTGGAATCTTCAATAGAGTAGTGATTAATGGGAAAATCAGTCATATTGAATTTTACATGTTGAAATGTTTCCGGCTGTTGATAGTGCATGAGTCCACCTCATATTCGGATTAGACATATATTAGGTTTATATATGTATGTTTTCTTAGGAAATGTTCATGTAAGATGATAATAACATAAGTATATTGGAAGGTCAATGGAGGTTCATATGTTAGTAGCTACTAGTAGAAAAACAGCTAATATTCTAAGTGTCGAAAAGTTGATAGACGGATTATTGATCAAGACCGGACATGGAATATTGAAGCTCAAGGTCATCAATTCTTCAATTGTTCGGATTATGTATTCTTTGGATGAAGAGCTGTCAGACCGGATAGGCATAGGTTTGGTTGAAATATCTAATGAAAGTCCCTGGTCCTATGAAGAATCCGATGACTTTGTTACCTTAAAAACGGATCTGTTAAGGGTGACGGTGTCAAAATCAACAGCTGCAATTACCTATTACGATAAGGATGGGATCCTGTTGACCAGAGAACCTGCTTCTGGCGGAAAAGAACTTATTCCCTACGATTCTTTCAGACAGATTATTGATGAGGATACCAAGGTAGAGAGAATTGAAACTCCCGACGGAGTGAAAGAAATTATTGTTGATGAAAGAAAAGAGTATAATGGCCGCCTGTACCGGTACCGCCTGAATTTTGACTGGCAGGAGGGAGAAGCACTATATGGACTTGGACAGCAGGAAGAAGGCACATTAAATCTTCGGGGAACCAGACAGTATCTTCACCAGGCAAATATGAAAATTGCCGTCCCCATGATGGTTTCCACAAGAGGATATGGAATTTTGTCTGATGTATACAGCCCTATGATTTTTAATGACAATGCCTATGGATCCTATCTCTATGCTGAAGCGGTTAAGGCCATGGATTTTTATTTTATCTATGGTAAAGACCTGGATCAGGTTATTAATGGTTACCGAACCTTGACAGGTAAAGCTGCCTTACTGCCAAAATGGTCTTTTGGATATATCCAGTCTTTGGAGCGGTATGAAAGCCAGGAAGAGATTCTTGATATTGTAAAATCCTACCGCAGGGAAGGGGTTCCCTTAGATGGTGTGGTTCTTGACTGGCAGTACTGGGATAAAGGGATGTGGGGACAGAAATCCTTTGATCAGACAAGATTTCCGGATCCCAGGGCTATGATGGACCAGCTCCATGGATTGGGCGCTCATCTTCTTATTTCCCTATGGCCCAATATGAGTAAAGCCAGCGAAAATTATAGTGATATGAAAGAAGCGGGTCATCTTTTGCCCATGTCAGAGATTTACAATGCCTTTGACCAGGAGTCCAGAGACCATTATTGGAAGCAGGTAAAAGAAGGTATCTACAAGTACGGTATTGACGGGTGGTGGTGTGATTCCAGTGAACCCTATACACCGGAGTGGAATGAAACCATAAGACCTGAGCCCGATCGGAACTACAGAGATTTTCAGGACCTGGCTGCCAAATATTTGGACGAAACACAGACTAATGCTTTTGGCCTGGTTCACGCCAAGGGTATCTATGACGGCCAGAGAGCAGAATCAGACAAGAAAAGGATTATCAACTTAACACGAAGCGGCTATATTGGTCAGCAAAAATATGGGGTAATTCTTTGGTCCGGCGATATATCCGCCACTTGGAAAACCCTTAAGAATCAGATTCCTGCAGGTTTGAACCTGTGTGCAGCAGGTCTTCCCTTCTGGACTTTTGATATTGGCGCTTTCTTTACCAAGAAAGGTCAGCCTTGGTTCTGGAATGGTGACTACGAAGAAGGCAACGAGGATTTAGGCTACAGAGAGCTTTACACCAGATGGTATCAAGTAGGTGCATTTTTGCCGGTTTTCAGATCCCATGGAACGGACACAAGAAGAGAAATATGGGAGTTTGGTGAGGCAGGCAGTCTCTTTTATGATGCTATAAAAAAAGCCACTGACCTGAGATATCGCCTGATGCCTTATATCTATACATTGGCCGGCCTTACCTGGATGGAGAATATGACCATGCTTAGACTTTTGGCCTTTGATCATAAGGAAGATCCTTTGGTCAATGAAATCAAGGATCAGTTTATGTTTGGACAAAATATGATGATATGTCCTGTTACCGATCCTATGTATTATGAGGCTAATTCCATACCAATAGCATGTGAAAACTATGGAAGACAGGTATATCTGCCTGAAGGCAAAGGCTGGTTTGATTTCTATACACATGAAAGACATGAGGGTGGTCAATGGATTTGGGCCCAGGCGCCCATTGATAAAATCCCTGTTTATGTACCTGAGGGTAGCTTAATCCCTATGACCAGTCCAGGTCAGTCTACCAAGGATATGGATGATAAAGATATGGAACTGACTGTCTATACCGGAAAAGACGGGCATGGCAAGTTATATCTGGATCAGGGAGATGGCTACGACTATGAAAAGGGTCACTATCATCTAGTCAGTTTTGACTGGATTGATAAAACCAGGACACTCATATTTAGACCAGGACGAGGATCTTATGAAGGTATGCCGGAGATTATTGATTTTAAGATTACAATTATTGGCCCAGGTCATGAAAGTCTGGAGATTACCCACAAATATGATGGAAAAGAAAAAATCATAGCATGTTAGAAAGCTAATGGAGGTTAAGCATGAAATATAAAAAGAATTGGGAAGCTACACAAGACAAGTGGAAAAAGTATTGGAAGCAGGAGAACACCGGGCGGCCTTTAATGTGTGTTGTGGCAGAAAAAGAAGGCGCAGTGGATGAAGAAAAAAGAGCGGCTCTAAAATCTGTTGATATGGATGACAAGTATAGAAATGCCAAGCGAATGGTCGAAAGGTTCAGATATTATGCAGAGACCCATGAATATTTAGGGGAAAGTTTTCCTAACATGAGTTTAGACTTTGGGCCAGGGTCTATGGCCGGGTATGTGGGATGTGAAATTGTCTTCAATCCTGATACGGTTTGGTTTGAGCATTTTGTGACCAATTGGAAGGATCAGCCGGAGATTGTTTTTGATCCTGAAAATCCATGGTTTGTTGAGCATTTACAGTTATTCAAAGACGCAAAAGAATTGGCAGGTGATGATTTCTATTTAGGTATACCTGATATAATGGAAAACATTGATGTTTTAGCTTCTATGCGTGGTGTTCAGGATATTATTTTTGATATGATGGATATGCCGGATGAGATTCATAAACGTTTGGACCAGATTCAGAAGATTTATTATGAATACTATGACCGTTTTTATGAGATCTGTAAAGACGAGAATGATGGGTCTTGCTATACTGTATTCCAGATTTGGGGACCTGGTAGAACAGCTAAGCTCCAATGTGATTTTTCTGCCCTCATGTCACCTAACCAGTTCAGAGAATTTATTCAGGACGAGCTGCGTCAGCAAGCCAAAAACCTGGACCAGGTTCTCTATCACCTTGATGGACCGGATGCCATTAAACACCTGGACGCATTAATGGAAATAGATGAGATTGATGCCCTTCAGTGGACCAGTGGTGATCATGGACCCGACGGAACCATGGAAGAATGGTACCCCATCTATGATAAGGCAGTGGAAGCAGGTAAGAGTTTGTGGATTAAGGTCTATAGCGGCACTTTTGAGGAACAGTTGGAAAGACTGGATAAAATCGTCAAACGTTATGGTTCCAATGCCATGTTCCTTTATTTTAATCCAATGCCTATGGACCAGGCTAAGAAGTTGTTGGCCTATGCAGAAGAAAATTGGAGTGATATTGAAGGTGACTACCTGAAGAGTCTTAATAAATAAGATGAAGGAGAACCCTTAGGGGTATGGTGGCAAACCAAGGAAATTGCCATTTGCCCAAAAAAAGAAAGCCTCATGGATATTGCTAGGTGAGGCTTTCTCGATATTCATTTGGACTCAGGCCGGTATGGCGTTTAAAGATCCTGCTGAAGTAACCCTGCTCCGGATAGCCTACAGCTTCACCGACCTGGCGGACAGACAAATCCTGGTTGGAACGAAGGATTTGCTTGGCATGCTGGATTCGAATGGAAATAAGAAACTTGGAAGGCGAACAGTCGTATTCCTGACAAAAAAGTTTGGTCATATAGCTGGATGAGTAATTAAGCTGTTCAGCTATTTGGCTGATTTTTATGTCATCCCTATAGTTTTCAATGATATAGGAATGGAGAAGTTCAGCGATTTCCGGTGGTGACAGAGTATTGCTTTCATCTGAAAAAACAGTGGAATAGCTTTCTTTTCTTAGCTGGTATTTGTGCTGGAGCTTAAGAAGGATATTGTGGAGATCCTCAATATCAACAGGCTTCAGCAGATATTCGGTTACCTGGTAATGAATAGCCGTTTTGGCAAATTCAAAGTCGGAAAAACCACTGATAATGATACAGTCAGTTGTAGGGTATTGTTGATGAACTTCACGAATAAGGTCCAGGCCGTTCATAACAGGCATCATAATGTCAGTAATTAGGACATCCGGTTCGTACTGTTTGACCAGTTCAAGACCTTGAATACCGGTTTGTGCAGAGGCGATGACTTCAAAATTCATATCCAGGGAGTTTATTTTTTTGATCAGGTTTTCCTTAAGCAGAAGCTCGTCTTCGACGACGACAACTGAATATTTCATTGATTTACCTCATCTTTCTTAATACCGATGGTGACTTGTCCATGACCATCCTGGGATGGGCCAAAGGTAAAGATAATTCGGTCTTTGGCGTGGATTTTCCACCGCATGTAGACATTAACCAGGCCTAAACCATCTATTTTCATTTCAGGAATACCTGGGTTTCTATTAACAAAATCAATCCGCTCATTGATGGTCTCAATAGCCTCCTGGCTAAAACCTGAACCGGAATCGATAACATGGATTTCCCAACCATCTTCTGTTACAAGCCCTTTGATATGGATATACCAGGGTGGCAGACAGTCGGTACCGTATTTTAATGCGTTTTCAACCAAGGGCTGGATAATGAGTTTAGGAACCTTAAAGTTATACAAGGCAGGATCAACATCGATGGTGACATCCAGACTGGATTGATATCTTACTTTCATACAATACAGGTATTTTTCCACATAATCAAGTTCCTCTTTCAGTGAAACCAGAGAAAGGGAGGAGTCGGTAATATAGCGCATAATCTGAGTCAGGCTGCGGCAGAGCTTAATCACTTCATCGTTTTTACCGTCTTCAGCCAGTATAATTATAGAGGATAAGGTGTTGTAATAAAAATGTGGATTGGTTTGGGACTGAAGGGCCAGGGTCATGGATTTCATTTCCTGTTGCCGTGAGTCAATAAGTTCATCCATGGACGTTTTTAGCTTTTTGCTTAAATATTGAAAAGCGTGGTGGACCTCATCTAACTCATTATAGGAAACGGGATAGGCAGTGTCTGTTTGGGTCCCAAGGGTGGAGATTTCCATGTCCTGAATGACGTCCTTAAGGTTCTTAAGTGGTCTTACCATATTCTGAGCCAAATAGTAGGCCAACATCATGGACAGGAGAAAGATGATGCCCACGACAAGAATTAAAAGTGTCTTCAGTCGGTAAACCGGTGTCAGGACATTGGATTCCGGTAAAACTGAAATGTAGGTCCACTCAGTATAAAGGGATGTGTTTGAAATAATTCGCTCTTTTTCACCGGACACTGGATTGTCAAAGGCAGATCCGTCTTCCAGCTGACTAAGGGCTTGTAGATAAAGGTTTGGGTCCATGTCCATATTTTCCACTGGTGTATCGTATGGATATATTAAGTGACCGGATCCGTCAAAAATATAGGTTTTAAGACTGCCGTCTGTTTTTTTGTCATAGGTAATGATAGGCTTAAAGATGGTCTTGCATCGCTTAATGGTTTCAACAGCCCCTACATTCTTTCGGTAGGTGTTGGAATAGGTTCGTATCAGACTGATATACCAATCCGGAGACAGTGAACCGACTGAATAGTCTGAAGTATAATAGGGACTTAAGATATATTTGACCCCCTTGTTGTCAAGAACTGTATCAAACCAATCCAGCTGGTTCATATCTACTCGACCGGTACTGGTAATATAACCGACTCGAACAACATGGCCATCCAAATCATAGAGGTTAATCTGGTCAGCCTTGACATCTGTCCCGTTGATGGTAACGAATAAATCAGCCAGACCGGGGAGATTCTCACGGCTCATGTCCACATTAAAATTTTCATCCAGCTTATCATGCATAAGACTGGAGTAATTAATATTGGTCGAGACAATATCCAGTCCTTCAATACTGGCCTCGATCTGCTGGACAAAGGTATCGTTAATGGACTTAATGGCATCTACCTGGTTATTGAGGAGTATAGGTGAAACATAGTAATAAAAGAAAAGGGCGAAGGCAATCAGGATGATTTCAGAAGAAAGAAAATAGGCGAGAAAAAGCTTGTTCTGCAATGGTAAAGATTTGCGGAACTTACCCTCTTTGTTGGATCTGGCATCCTTTTGACGGAACGGTAATTTATTTTGTAACATATTCGTATCTCCTCGATTTTTTTCGCCACTTATATAGATACATTATGCAAAAATTATGGATTAAAAGCAAGTTGATTGTATGATTTGTCAAAAAAGTGCAATGGTTAGGATTGAAATGTGTATAGATTAAATAGTTTGATATTGATAAGCTAAATGAGTATTTTGAACATATCAATGTTTTAGTCCGGTTGTAAATTGGGAGATTTACTGCTCGATTAAGTATTCAAGGAGGGTTTTATGAAATTACTAAACAAAAAGTTTTGGGTCCTGTTAATGGTATTGGTATTTGCATTGTCAGCATGTAGCTCAAGTCAAGAGACAGACAATGGAAGCAGCGACTCATCAACAACAGAAAAGACAGAAACTGGAAATTCAGAAGATGCAAAAGCAGAAGAGGACAATCCCTTTAAAGGTGAAGAACTCAGTATCCTGGTATCAACAGGTTGGATGGACAACCGCTACGACGAAGTATTAGAAAGATTCGAAGACACTTATGACGTAGTAGTGGATTTACAGGCTATACCTGCTGACCAATACTCGGATATTCTTCAGTCAAAGCTTGCTACCAACACCTGTGCAGATGTATTTTGGATTCAGTCCAATCCATTTGCCATTGGAACAACTATTATTGATCCAGAGGAATACTGCCTTGATTTTACAGGTGCTGAATGGGGATCTATCATGTCAGATGCCAGAAGAGCGTCTTGCGAGTTTGACGGTAACTTGTATGGATTACAGATTTGGCATAATTCACCAGAGTTCGTCATGGTCTATAACAAAACCATGTTTGAAGAACTTGGACTTGAAGCACCAAGCACTTATGAAGAACTTAAATCTGTGTCAGCAACTATATATGACAATGGTATAACTCCATGGTTCATTCCTGGTGCAGACGGATGGCAACATCAATTATCCTTCTTCCAAATCGGTGGTGTTTACGAAGGTAACCAACCAGGCTTGTTTGATGCACTCAACAATAACCAGGCAACATTTGCAGACAATGAAACGATGCTGACTGTTCTTGAGCAGTTTAAGGAAATGTCATCACTTGGTTATTTCGGTGAAGACTGGATCGGATCCAACTCAGCCAATATGATCAATGACTTTGCTGACAGAAACATCGCTATGGCAATGGCTAACTCATCCTACATCAAGCAAATCCAGGATGAAACAGGTACTTCTGATGAGTTTGGTTTATTCCTTATTCCTTTTGCAGATAATAACTGGTTCCCAACAAACCCAGCTGGACCAACCATGTTTGGTTACAATCACACAGAGCATCCAGAATTAGTTAAGGCCTTCTTTGAATTTGTAACGACTTCAGAAAGCCTCCAATCAATTCTTGACAACTCACCAGCTTATACCAACCTGGATGTATACAACAGAGATATTGACCAACACTGGATTCCAGCAGAAGAGACCTTTATGGCGACAATTGCTACAGATCAAATGGCTTATCCTGTACTTCAAACCGGTACCAAGTATACCAATGATTACTGGATGGACTTCGGAGCTGATATGGTTGCCTACTGTCTAGACGTTATGGAAGCCAACGATGTACTTAAGAATATGGATATTAACAGAGCTGAATCGGCCAAAGTAGCCGGCGACCCAGCCTGGGAATAGACCCCAATCATAAGAAAGGAGGCTAACATTGAATAAAAAGAAGGTTTACCCTCAGTGGTTTGTTATGGTTCCCTTGGTCATCTATTGTGTTTTCTTCTTACTGCCTGGTCTGATGGGTGTACTCTATTCATTCACTGATTGGAATTCAAGAAGCGAAATAACCGGTATTAATTTTGTTGGAATTCAGAATTATATCGATATCTTTACTTCCAATGCCAATTATGCCTCCGGGATATACAACACACTGAAATTCACATTAATATCCAACACTATAAAAATTACCGGCGCACTCTTCCTGGCGATTCTTCTCCAGGAAGGGATTTTCGGTAAAGGCGTATACCGGACTATTTTCTATATGCCTGCTATTTTACCCTTTGTTATTGTGGGTCTGATTTTCAAGTCTGTTCTTAATTTCGACAATGGACTTTTGAATATGACTTTTGAGTTCTTTCATGCAGATTTCCTAAAACAAAAATGGTTATCAGACCTGTCAATCGTCTGGAAGTCCATATACGGTGTAGACGCCTGGAGAGGTATCGGTTATGTTATGACCATTTTCATTGCCGGTCTTAATGCAATCCCCAGAGATTATTATGAAGCGGCTATGATTGACGGTGCCAATTTTTGGCAAAAACTACGACACATTACCCTGCCTATGTTAACCGGAACCATTATGATTAATCTTGTATTCGGTATTACTTATGGCTTGAAAGTCTTTGATGTAGTCTATGTATTGACCAATGGTGGCCCCGGACATATGACGGAAGTATTGACTACTTATGTCTTCCAGCTCTATTCCAAAGGCCAATACGGTATGGCGACTGCCCTTAATGCTATCCTGCTCCTTATTACCGCTGTAGCCGGAATCATTATCGTTAAAGTCATGAGTAAAAAAGAGGTGCAGCAATGAGAAATAAACGTCGTCGTATAGTCTTAAAAATCATTCAGCAAACTGTCTGTATCACTTTGAGCTTAGCCATACTGGCACCAATTTATATGGTCTTAATTAATTCATTCAAGACAAAATCTGAAGCTGCAAGAATGTCCTTGTCACTTCCGACTGAATGGATGTTTGAAAATTATCTGGAAGTCATTGAAAAAGGACGCTTGGTTCAGGGATTCTTTAACAGTTTGGCTTATTCCGGCATCTCTACCGGTATTGGTGTCATCCTGTGCGCTATGGCAGCTTTTGTCTTAGCCAGACACCGCACCAGACTGAATAATTTTATTTACTATTTTGTGTTGTGTGGCTTGTTTTTTCCTGTAAACTATGTAACCCTGGTTCGACTTTTCAGAACCTTGGAATTAACAGATACAAGAGTCGGTATCATCATTACCTTTTTAAGTTCTATGGTTCCCTTTTGTGTCTTTACGATGAGAAATTTTGTCTTGTCCATACCTGTTTCCCTGGATGAGGCTGCCATTATAGACGGTGCAGGGCCTATTAACCTATTCTTTAGAGTGGCCTTGCCTCTCTTAAAGCCCAGTATCGTGACCGCCTTTATTTTACAGTTTATGGGCGTATGGAGTGACTTCCTTACACCTCTTTATTTATCAAGTAAAAGTAAACTTTTTCCAATGACCATGGCTGTTTATCAGTTTTTTGGACGGAACAACTCCAATTGGAATTATGTTTTTGCAGACATTATATTAACATTAATACCGGTTATCGCTGTCTATATGCTTGGCCAGCGCTATATCGTTTCAGGCATGACATCCGGTGCAGTAAAACAATAAGAATTTGAGGAAGAATGATGAAGAAAAGTATATGGTATGAAAAGGCAGCAAGAAAATTTACAGAGGCCCTACCTATTGGTAACGGCAGTTTGGGAGGGATGGTCTATGGTGGCTTCCCAACCGAGAAAATCTCTGTAAACAGGGATGACTTCTGGTCTGGTAACGGTAAAAAAGATACCAAGCTGGTAAGTGAAGAGCAGATGGGTATCCTGCGGGAAAAAATATTCAATAAGGATCTGAAAAGTGCTCAAGACATGGTCATTGACCAAATGATGTCTACTGAATACACCCAGTCATACCTGCCTGTAGGCAACATAACATATACTTATGAGGATTTAGGACAGATTAGTGACTATATTCGTTATTTGGATATGGAGCACGGCATGGCTGTCACAAGTTTCAAAGAGGATGGAAATCTTATTGTGACTGAATCCTATGTGTCCAATCCTGACGATGTGATTGTCGTTCATATCAAAAGTGACAAGGCACAAAGACTGAACATGAAAATCTCAGTTAATTCTTCCCTAAAATACGCTGTGAGTCCTTCGACTTCTACTATGATATACCTTGATGTAGAAGCACCCTATCATGCCATACCTAATTATGTGGATGAAGGCAATGCGATACTATATGATGATGACCATGAGGGTTTACGCTTAAGTGGTGCCCTGGATGTTGTCTGCTCAGATGGAAGTGTGGTCAGAAACGGCACCCAGATTGAAGTGGCTGATGCAAGTCAAGTCACTATTATCATGACTGCTTTTAGTGGCTATAATGGATTTGGACGTGAACTGACAAGGGATTACACTGACCTTCGAGCCAAAAGTGGTGCCATTGTAAAAAAGGCTTTATATACGAATTACGAAAAACTTAGAGACCTTCACTGTAAGGACTGGAGTGACCTTTATGACCGGGTAGACTTTGATTTGGAAGATGAGAAGCCTATTGACTTACCGATGGATAAACGATTGGAGCGACTGGGAAAAGGACTTCCAGATGCGGGGATTTTTGCCCTTTACTTCAAGTATGTCAGATACCTGACCATTGCATCATCGAGGGAAGGGACTCAACCAACAAATCTTCAGGGTATTTGGAACGAAAAGCCCAGGCCAGACTGGTCCTGTAATTATACCCTTAATATTAATGCACAAATGAACTACTGGGCAACAGGTATGATGAATCTTCTTGATTGCGAGGAACCCTTGATCAAGATGACAGAGGACCTGTCTTTTAGCGGTCGTGAGACAGCAAGAAATACTTTCTGTGCTGATGGCTGGGTAGCCTGTCATAATACAGATTTATGGCGATTTACCCTACCGGTCAATGTTGGACCTAAACACGGCTACTGGCCAATGGGCGGGGTCTGGTTGACTGCCCATCTCTTTAATCATTACCGTTATACCAAGGATAAGGAATATCTTAGAAAAAGAGCTTTACCTATTATGGCTGGAGCAGGCCGGTTTTGTCTGTCCTGGTTAGTTGAGGGAGACGATGGATACTTGCACACATGTCCGTCAACCTCTCCTGAAAACGGCTTTTATGATGAAAATCATGACCAGTGCAGTATTGCCTATTCGACAGCAATGGACCTTGCCCTCATTAAAGAACTTTTCTCCAATATTATCCAGTCAGTTGAGGATATTGGGATGGAAGTTCTTATGGGAGAGGGTGGTGTTGATGAGACGTTCATCCATGATTTGAAAAATGCATATGACCGACTTCCGAATTTCCAAGTAGGCAGTCAAGGTGACATGAATGAATGGTTTGAGGAATATGAGGACTTTGAACCTGGCCATCGTCATTTTTCTCACCTATATGGTCTTTTTCCAGGCTATATAATCAATGAATATGATTTGCCTGAGATTGTAGAGGCATGTGAGAAAGCTCTTGATAAACGGATGGAAAATGGTGGTGGTTTTTCAGGATGGTCCTGTGCCTGGGCAGTGAATTTATACGCCAGATTAGGACGGGGCCAGGATGCACTTGGTTGTTTAAACCATTTGCTAAGTGTTCTGAGTGCACCGAATTTGTTTGACCTTCATCCACCACTTGGATTATCTGTTAATGAATCAGAAGTTTTTCAGATTGATGGAAATTTCGGAGGAGCAGCCGGTATCGGTATGATGCTTTTACAGAATATCGGTGATGAAATTCATCTTCTAAGAGCCCTGCCTAAGGAATGGAAAAAAGGTTTTATTAAGGGTATCAGGGCCTTTAACGGTCTCGAGGTGGATATAGAGTGGTCTGAGGGACTTCTGACCAGGGCTTATATTCATAGTGACCAGGATGGCCAAGCCAAGATTAAGTACCATACAGACCTGTCAGTTACTAAAGACGGCCAGCCGGTTGAGCATAGGATTGATGATCATGGCTGCTGTGTATTTAGGGTGGAAACAGGTGGTCACTACCAATTAAAAAGATCTTAATATCAAGACATGAAAGGCCAATCTAGAGGATTAGATTGGTCTTTTTTAAACATGGGGAGAAGTGTACTTTTCCTGTGTTTTTCGGGGAATCTTTTGGCAAACAATCATAAAATTACAGATAGTATCTGAATACTACAGATTGAATGGACAGGCCTAAATTATGTCGATATAATGACATCAAAATCAGGTTACAAATTGAGCGTTTGGCAAGGAGAAGGATATGTTAACGGATACGAAAAACACACCATATGTGAAGGTGAAATCATTAGACCATCAATCAGTAGAATGGACAAAAGGATTATGGGCAGACTCTTATGCCATGTGTGCCAATTCCATGGTTCCACAGTTAAAGGGAATGTTTGATGCTAAAGATGTCAGCCATGTGGTTGAGAATTTTAAGATTTGTGCAGGGGATGAAACAGGAGACCATGACGGAACGGTTTTTGGTGACGGTGACTTTTACAAGTGGATGGAGTCAGCCATCTATACCGGGTCAAGATATGACAACAAAGAACTGATGGACCAGGTAGATGACTACATTGACCTGATTGGAAGAGCCCAACTTCCTGACGGTTATCTGTCAACCAAACAGATTATTGGTGAAATGCAGGATAATGGTATTTCCCGAATGGGTGATATCAACGATTTTGAAGTCTATAACTTTGGACACTTATTTACCACTGCCTGTCTTCACAAACGGGTAACCGGAAAAGATTCTTTGATGAAGATTGCTGTCAAAACGGCTGATTACCTGGAACAACTCTATAAGGAGTCTGCTGAAACCGGTCAGGTTCAGACGGCAGTATGTCCTTCCCACTATATGGGCCTTGTGGAGATGTACCGAACAACCGGCGATGAAAAATACAAGCATTTGGCCGAGATGGCTGTGGAATTAAGAGATTCTGTAGAAGACGGAACTGATGACAATCAGGACAGAATCCCTTTAAAGGAACATGACAAGATTGTTGGTCATGCCGTTCGTGCCAATTACTTATACGCAGGTGTCGCTGACCTCTATGCTGAAACCGGAGACAAAGAATATCTGGATATGCTTCATAAGGTCTGGAAGAGTTTGATGGACCATAAATTTTATATTACAGGAGGCTGTGGCGCCTTATACAACGGAGTGTCTCCTTATGGGAATTTCTTCCTTGACCAGAAAACCCACCAGTCCTATGGCTATGAATATCAGCTTCCAAATACAACAGCCTACAATGAAACCTGTGCTTCCATCGGTTTGGTTATGTGGGCATACCGTATGTTCAATGTTGAGCAGAAGGTAGAATATATTGATATTATCGAACGGACCATGTTAAACACAAACCTTGCGGCGGTAAGCCTTGATGGCAGGAAGTTCTTCTATGAGAACATGCTAAGAAGAAGTAAGGAATTGGAGTATGAATTGGTTTGGCCTTTATCAAGAACGGAGTATATTATTTCCTATTGCTGTCCACCTAACCTGGCAAGAAACATTGCCCAGTCATCTGAGTATGTCTATGCAGTGACCGACAGCGACATCTATACCCTCATGTATGGAGGCAACAAGGCGACCTTTAAGCTGGATAATGGTGCAGCCTTTACCCTGGAACAGGAAACAGACTACCCCTATGATGGACGGATTGACTTTAAGGTGACTGAGGTTGAAAAGGATGCCCCGGTTAAGTTGATGATTCGGATTCCTGGCTGGCTTGAATCCGGTCAGCTCATTAAGGCGGACGGACAAAAGGTTCTTTTAGGCCAAGCTCAAGCAGGCACCTATATGGCTCTGGAACTTGATAGCTTGATGGATGCTGGTTTCCAACTGGTCTTTGATATGAAACCCAGACTGACAATAGCTCATGGTATGGTTGAAGAGAATACCAACCAGGCAGCTGTGGAAAAAGGTCCATTGGTATATTGTATTGAGTCTGTCGATGCAGATATGGAAACCTTGGATGATCTGTTGATATCCCCAGATGTGAGTTTTGAGAATGTTGAGATGGATATTGAAGGTAGAAGAATTATGGCTTTGGAAGGGGAACTACCAGTACTAAAGCGTCAAGATTTTAATCGTACTACTTTATATCAAACCCTTAACTTCCAAGGAATAGACAAGAAAAAAGTTCGTATGATCCCTTATTTTGCATGGGACAACAGGGACTTTGGTGAAATGAAAATCTGGCTGCCACTCCACTTTAACTACTAGATAGGAGCTGTGATGAATACGAAGACCAATGCAAAAGAAACAAGGGTCTATGACTTTGTTCTAAAGAGCAAGGACATGGTTTTTAAAGACCCAAGAGCCTTTATAAAATATCCATTTATCGATCCCGGTTCTGTTTATGACGGAAATGTCTGGGATTGGGACACTTATTGGTCAGTATATGGCCTCATGAGTTTTGCTAATCTCTATGATGACCCAGCTTTTAATGACCAGCTGATAGAACACAGTAAGGGGAATGTCCTGAATTTCTTAGACCATCAGATGGAAGATGGCTACATCCCTATGATGATTGAAGTGGCTGACTGGAGTGAACCCTATCTGATCCTTAAACATAAAGAAGGGGTTCCAATGAACATGCATAAGCCCTTCCTGTGTCAGCAAATAATCCTAATCAGTGATTATATCAAGGATTATGAATGGATTAGACCCTATATGGAAAAACTTCACAGGTATTTTTCCTGCTACATCAGAGACTACTTTCTTGAAGACAAGGGACTCTTTGTCTGGTGTGATGATATTATGATTGGTATGGATAATGACCCGGCTACCTTTGGTAGACCTAAATTTTCAACAGCTAACATATTCCTGAATTCTTTTATGGTGATGGAATTGGATGCTATGATTAAGATTCTTGATCAGCTGGGTATAGAAGAGGGTCAGACCAATAACAGTCTTAAACCTGGGCCGGGTAAGACCCTGGTTTACACCAGGAGTGAATATCAGGGCATGAAGGAAGACCTTGCCAGAACCATTAATGAGGAGTGCTGGGATCCAAGAGACGGCTTTTATTATTCGGTGGATGTCGATGTGAAGACGAGACCTTTTGAGTGGATTCATGAAGGGCTGGGTGTTTTCTGGAAGACTTTGCCGATTAAGATACGGGCCTGGTCCGGATTTTTGCCCCTCCTTGCAGGGATTGCTGATGAAGAACAGGCCAGACGCCTGGTAGAACATATTGAAGATGAAAAGACCTTTGCCTCACCTTATGGTATAACTTCTCTGGCTATGGACGAGAAAATGTTTGATCTGTCTGTCACCAACAATCCATCCAATTGGCTTGGACCTATATGGTTAGTGGTCAATTATGCCGTTTTTAAAGGCCTGTTGAATTATGGCTATGTCAGTCAGGCAAGAACCCTGTGTGAGCGGACTTTTGAACTTTTGGAAAGTGATCTGGAAAAAACAGGCAGTCTTCATGAATACTATGATCCTTATACAGGTCAGCCTATTATGAATGGCGGTTTTGTAAACTGGAATATACTGGCATTAAATATGTTAGAGGACTTGGATAAAGTTTCTGAATAAGATTTGATTTTTGGTTTAGGTCAATCAGCCTATAATAGGGTATAATAATCATAGCTAAGTCTTGTCTTTAGGGAAATAGGTAGGTTGATGATGGAAAAATTCAAGCAGTATTTGAAGAAGATGAAAATTAAAAAGCAGATACATTATTCCATGCTCTTGATTACAATCCTGTCATCAATTTTGCTGAGTGTAGTGGCTTACAGAGTATCCAAGTTCATGATTGAACGCAATTACAAGGAAGCCTATACCTATAACCTGGAAGTGTCTTCCAACATTGTAGATATTCAGCTAAACAAGATTATTGATTCCATGAGAAATGCCCTTTTGGATGAGGATATGATTGATGTCCTAAAAACGGCTCATGAGACAAAGTCCTCCAAACTTTTTGTTACTGCCGATGACATTATCCTGACCAGGAGCCTGGTAGAGCTTGCAGGACAGTATGATATGATTGAAGGTATTTCGGTAATCAGTACTGACGGACGGTCCAAGTTCTACTATAAAAGAGTCAAAAGTGGTGCTTTTGAACACTATTATCAAGAGGACAATATTCTGACCATGGATTGGATCCAGGATACCTATGATGCAAATGGCCGTGAGATTTTCTACGGATATGATGTTCTTTTGGGACAAGAAGAGCCATATTTCACCATAGCAAAAAAATTGATTGAACCTTTTACCGGCGATTTTGTTGGTTATATGGTAGTTTCCATTAGAGACAAGGTTTTTGAAAAGGCCTTTGGAAATGGAGTGGACCGTCATGTATCAGTCAGTTCTCTGGTTGTTGACAGACAGGGACTTAAGACCATTGTATATACCAACAGTAAAGAAGAGCTTGGTCATGATATGATGACGACTTATCTAAGTAACCTGAATGATAATCCCAACTATCTTTACAGTGTTTATGTCAATCAGGTAACCGGTTTTGAGTTGGTCAACAGTATACAAAAAGATGATTTGGAGCAGGATTCACTGCTTATTGGAAGAACAATATTTCTCACTTTCGTATTCCTACTGATAGTCTCTACTTATATTTCCAAGATGATCTCTGATCAAATTAACCGCCCACTCAATCAGTTGGAATCGGTTATCGTAGAGGTTGGAGAAGGTAACAGGCATATTCAGGAAGAGTTTGATGAAAGTGAAATCGGTCTTCTGGGTCAGAAGTTCAAGAACATGGTTAATAACAACCTGGAACTTAGAGAGAGACTTCTAAATGCAGAGATTCATGAAAAAGAAGCTGAGCTCTTACTCCTTCAAGCACAGATCAATCCCCACTTTCTTTATAATACCTTGGACTCCTTATATTGTATGGCTGTTATTGAAGAGAATGAGAAGATTGCATCCATGGTAGAATCCCTGTCCAATATTTTTAAACTGAGTCTTAACAAAGGCAAGAATATCATCAAAGTTGAAGATGAGATTAAACATATACAGGAATACATGGCTATTCAGAACTTCCGTTTTAATAACCGGTTTGAATTGAATGTAGATATAGAGGATGACCTTATGGACGGTTTTACCATAAAACTTATCTTGGAACCATTTGTAGAAAATGCTATCCAGCATGGACTTGAAAAACAAATAGGTCCGGGAAAAGTAGAGGTTACCGGAAAACGTGTCGATGAAAACCGAATTCGATTTACCATTGAAGACAATGGTGTCGGTATTGAGGATATGGCTGCTGTTGAAAAAGGATATGGCATTAAAAATGTTCGGGAAAGAATTCGTATGTATTATGGCGAGGACTATGGAGTAAAGCTGGAAAGCAAACCGGGTCAAGGTACATGTGTCACCATCGATATCCCCTATGATACCCAGAGAAGGGAGGACCACAATGATTAGACTGGCAGTTTTTGATGATGAATATGTAGTTGTTCAAGGCGTCGAAGCCATGATTAGAAAAATGGAACTGGATTTTGAAGTTGTTGGAAAAGCCTATGATGGCAATACAGCCTTTGATGTTGTCAAGGAAGTCCGACCGGATGTTATCATGACAGATATCCGTATGCCGGGAATGGATGGTCTCCAACTCATTGAAAAGGTCAAAACAATCCTTCCTGATGCCTGTTGTATTGTAATCAGCGGTTATCAGGAATTCGAGTACGCCAGAACAGCTCTTAACCTGGGCGTTAAAGGATATATAGATAAACCCATTACCATGGATAAGGTCAAAAAGGTTTTTGAAGATATTGAAATTGACTTTAAACGTAAACAGGAAATCATGTCCAATGACCAGCATGTGGATCGGATTGCCCAGTTAACGGATGACCTAACCCAGGAAATCAAGGAAAATTCCTTTATGGGCATCGAAAGCAAAATGCAGGAAATCCAAAAGCTTCACCGGAAGATTTTTCCGGAGTTGGAATCCTACAAGCTGGAATCCTATAAATTAATCTGTATCCTATTGGGTGTTTTTTATGAAGGTCATGCAGCCCATGAAATCGACAAACATTTTCCATCGTTTAAAAATCTGGAAATGACAATAGACCAGGATGGTGTCGATGAGTACATCATGATCATTCTGGAATCCATGATTGAAAAAATGAAAATATTAAATACAGGAACCCACCACCAAACCATTATAAAAATTCTGGAGCATATCACCCATCACTACAATGAAGATTTTGGCTTAAACGAAATGGCTGATATGGTGGATATGAACCCCAACTACCTCAGTAATCTTTTTAAGGAGGAAGTCGGTATCAGTTTTGTCAAATACCTGACTAATATCCGGATTGACAGAGCTAAAGAACTCCTTCTTGAAGGCGAAAAAGTTGTACAGGTCAGTAAAAAAGTAGGCTTTAACAATTACCGGTATTTTTGTGAAATCTTTAAACGTTATGAAGGCAAGACTCCCAGCGAGTATAAAGGCCAGAGACGGTAAAGAGGAGGAAAACGTGTGAAACCAACCTTACAGATATTACTCATAGTCATTGCCCTGGCCCTTCTTGGCTGTGGTCCAATTAAAGATTTATATCTAGTCGATGATGAGGGGGATATCCATGTCCAAAATAACAGTAAGGTTTTGAAAATCCTCTCAATCTGGCCTGAAGACAGTGATAACGGGAAGCTGATTGTCGAGTTGACTGAACAATATATACAGGAAGAAAACCCTGACTTTGATTATGAATATGAACTGGTTTCTGTTGAAAATCTGGACAGAAAGTTGGCCACTCTCGTGGCGTCAGATGACCTACCTGATGTTTTTGTTTATGATTCAGGAGTACCACTTAAGCAGTTGGTTGAAGCCAATGTTCTCCTTGATATCGGACAGGCCCTCAAGGATATGGGAGCGGATAAATATTTGGATGACAGTGCAGTTGAACTTTTGAAATCCATATCAGACACAACCTCGATTTATGACCTGCCCCTTGGACTTAATGTGGAAGGTTTTTGGTATAACAAGGAACTCTTTGCTCAGGCAGGAGTAGAAGTGCCTGAAACATGGGATGATATGTTAAAGGTTTGTGAGACACTACTGGCAAAAGGCATCCAGCCCATTTCGGCAGGAGGCAGTGACAAATGGCCCCTAACCAGACTCATTAACGCTTATGCTTACCGTAGTATGGGAAAAGATGTAATGGACAGGGCCGCCAATGGTGAAATTGATTATACAGATCCCGGACTAATCGAAGCTGCTGATATGATTTGGTCAATGGCTATGAAGGGATATTTTGGAGATAATGTCATAACTGTAGACCAGGGAACCGCCGGTGACCTTTTGCTGTCAGGTCAAGCTGCCATGTTCTATAACGGAAGCTGGTTTACTGAAAATTTGGTTTCAGACAGCAATCCTGCCGGAGATGACGGCATAGGATTTTTCAGCGTTCCCCTGGTGGATCCAAGTATATCGGATATACATGAATATCCCATGAACTGCGGGAATATTTTGGCCATGGACAGGAAGAAATATGATGACCAAACAGCGGATTGGCTCTACTATTTCGTCTCCCATATTGGAGATTTGGCCATGGAAGAATTTGGAGCAGTCAAAGGCTACCAGTATGCCAAGGAGAAAGAAATGCATCCTTATTCCCTTCTGGTTGCTGAAACATTAAGTCAGGTTGAAGGCTCCACCAAATGGTTTGAAGCTTCCATGGACACACTAACCAAGGATGCTGCCCATACCGGAGTTGTTTCATTGGTAAATGGTGAAATTACCGGTCGAGAGTATATGCAGATGATACAGGATGCCTCAGAAGGAAGCGGACAGAACAATCATTCAAGTGACGACTTGGATAATGATGATTGAATAGATGATGACACTGAATGAACAGGGTAACACTTAAGATGAAATGGAGAAAAGGGTACATAAGATGAAGCAAAAGACCAGTATAACCAGCGAAAACAATAAAGATAGTGAGTCACTATTTATGAAGGAACTTAAAAATCCGGGGCCCAACCACAGACCCCTGCCTTTTTGGTCATGGAATGATCAGTTAGACCAGGAAGAACTAAAGATTCAAATCGATGAAATGGACGACCAGGGATTAGGTGGCTACTTTATGCACGCCCGTTCAGGTTTGGTGACTCCATACCTAAGTGAAGAATGGTTTGCCTGTATTGGTGCAGGTATTGAAAAGGCACATGAAAATGGAATGGAAGCCTGGATTTATGATGAAGAAGGATGGCCCAGTGGATTTGCCGGTGGCCTGGTTCCTGAGATGTCAAAGGACTACCACGCTAAGTATATACAACTGAAAAGCTTTTCAAGCCTTGAAGACAGCAAAGCATGTCTGGCAAAAGAAGATGTCATCGGACTCTATATCCATGATGAGGTTGAAGAGAGTTATAAGCAGATCAGCAGCTTGGATGATCTATCCTTGGGTAAGTCTGAACTCATCTTCTTGGTTGTCAAACAGGATAATCCTTATTATGTTGACACCATGAATAAAGAGGCTATAGAAGCCTTTACCAAAGTTACTCATGACGCTTATTATGAACGGTTTGGCTCTTATTTTGGTCAAACGGTAAAAGGCTTCTTTACAGATGAGCCACGCTTAACCTGTGACCGTATAGGTGATATTGCCTGGTCAGACTGTATGCCCGAAGTTTTTAAAAACCGTTTTGGTTACGACATCTTTACGATTTTACCCTCCCTCTTTTTGGAAATCGGTGATTATGAATCCTATCGCTATAATTTTTGGATGACGGTGAATGACCTCTTTGTTCACGGCTATATGGAAACCCTTTACGACTGGTGTCAGGCCCATGACTGCCAATTGACCGGTCATATGATGATGGAGGAAAGTATTTTTTCCCAGATGACATCTACAGGTGGAGTTATGCCTTTTTATGAATATATGCACATGCCAGGTATCGACTGGTTGAGACGCCCAATCCAGTCACCGGTTATTGCCAAACAGGTAGGTTCTGTTGCAGCCCAGCTAGGTATTAAATCGGTCCTGTCTGAATCCTTTGCCCTCTGCGGTTGGGATGTTACTTTGGAGGAACTGAAGTGGATTGCTGAATGGCAGTTTGTGAATGGTGTTAACAGGATATGCCAGCATTTGGAAGGCTATACCATTCGAGGATCCAGAAAAAGAGACTATCCACCATCACTTTTCACCCAGCAGACCTGGTGGAAAAAATACAAGCCTTTTAATGATTACCTGGGTCGATTAAACCTTAGTTTATCTCAGGGTTATCAAGAAGCAGATGCCCTTCTTCTCCATCCAATGCGAAGCGGATATCTGGTTTTTGACGGCACCAGATCTGATGCAATCAGAAAGTTGGATGACGATTTTACACTAGCGGCTGAAACCCTTTCAGGCAACCATATATCCTATCATTTTGGCGATGAGACAATTGTGGAAAAATATGGCCAGGTGAAAGACGGTAAGTTTATAGTCGGCCAGGTATCCTACGAATCTCTTGTCCTACCGACTATGTACGCCATTGATGAAAATACTCTTGAGCTGATTAACCTATTCCTTGATCAGGGTGGTCAGGTATATTGCATCGGAGAATTACCTTATTTCACCAACGGTTCAGAGACTGACTTGGAAGAGATGCTGGTAAGGTCCGTGCAAATAGAGCCTCATGAACTTCGACAAATCATGAAGCAAAGAAAATCTTTGAAGCTGTCTATAGCCGATTCCAAAGGCCAGGTCAGTGACATTCACTATCAGATGAGAAGGACTGATGATGGACTTTTAATATATATGATTAACCTGGATAAGGAAAAAGCCTATCACACGACAGTAAAAGTCTACGACCTCTTAGGTCAGGTTAGTGAGATCAACATGAATAATGGGATGGTTGAACCTGTCGACTATAAATCCCATGGTGGCAGTACAAGCCTTGGACTGAAATTCGACCCTATGCAGTCCCATGTTCTTCTGATTAAGCCAATGAAAAACCTGTCTTTAAGAGATGAAGACCAGTGGACCCTTGTAGATATGGATGATAACTCCTTAACTCTGGATATGTGCAAGTATTCCATTAATGGGGGAGACATTGAGGGACCAATGGCTGTTATCCATCTGCAGCAAAAACTTATGGATCTTCAAAAACCCTGTATGGTCGACCTGTTTTTTGATGTAGATATTCGGTGTGAAGTAGAAAAGATAAAAAGAGCCGGTCTTGTTGTAGAGTCCATGGACTCCTTTGACATTCATATCAACGGAGAAAATTTGGTCCTTGATATAGAGGGTTACTGGAAAGATAAATCCTTTGACCGTATGGATGTGACCAGTCATTTACAAGAGGGTCATAACGAGATACATCTTAGGACTGAGTTTAAACAGCCACAGAAAGTATATGATGTCTTATACGGAACCGGTGTTTATGAAACTGAGAAAAACAAAATAACCTATGATGTAGAGCTGGAAAATATTTATCTTGTAGGGGATTTTAGTGTCTATTCAGATGGTGATTTCAGATCTGTTGAGCGACAGGGAATCTTTACGGATGGACCCTTCTATCTTGATGAAATGAGACAGACTTTTGACAGTCTTGAACTAACCAAGCAAGGACTATTATATTTTGCAGGAAGTATAAGCTTAGAGAAAGATATTTTTGTTGATCATATCGATAAGTACAAGGAATATCTCATTGATCTTACCGGTCAAAGATCCTCCCTAATTGAAGTTTGGGTGAACGGAAACAAAGCCCATGAATCCTATTGGGCACCATATCAAAAGGATATTAAATCCTATCTTCAGGATGGCAACAACCGGATTAACCTAAAAATATATGGATCCAACCGGAACCTATTTGGACCCCATCATCACATAGACGGTGAGTGCTACAACGTTGGGCCTGACTCTTTTACCGGCAAATGGTCCTGGGTAGAGAGAAAATCAGAAGCCGATGCAACAGAGATTTTTGACCGTGACAAGAATTATTGGACCGATGCCTATTGTTTTGTCACCTTTGGCATTGTATAGAAAGTAGAGGATAACATGAAAGTAGGATTAGTCTACACAAGTACGACACCTGAGTTAATTCAGATGGTGGAAGATGAAGTTCATAAACAACTGGGAGAGAACATAGAGCTTGCCTCTTATCAGGATCCATCGATTTTACAGGATGCTATTGCAGCAGGCCACGTAACAGCCAAGGCCGGAGCCAAGTTAATCAGTCTCTATACCAAGGCCATACAGGAAGATGCAGACATCATCTACAATCTGTGTTCTTCCGTTGGTGAGGTAGCAGATGCAGCCCAGGATATGGGTAGCTTTTTGAATATCCCTATTGTCAGGGTAGATGAGAAAATGTGTATGGAAGCCGTTTTAGCCGGCAAACGCATTGGTGTTATGGCAACCTTGTCAACAACCCTGAATCCTACCAAAAATACAATTATCAACAAGGCAAAAGAAGCCGGAAAAGACATTATCCTGGTTGATGGTTTGCTGGAAAATGCCTTTGGTCTTGATCAGGAAGCTTTTAAGGCCAAGATGCTGGATATGGCTAACCGCTTAAAACCAGAGGTGGATGTCCTCTTGTTTGCCCAAGGATCCATGGCATACTGTCATGGATATGTGGAAGAGAATACAGGTGTAAAAGTATTTTCAAGCCCCGGTATGGGAGCAAAAGCTTTGGCTGCTGCCGTTATAAAGAAAAGCATTGATTATGAACTAAATCAGATGAATAAGAAGCTGATCGTTCTGGATGATGATCCAACAGGTATTCAGACCGTTCATGGCATTAACGTCTATACCAAGTGGGACAGAAAGACTTTGAAAGAAGCTTTTAATGATGGTGAGAAGACCTTCTTTCTTCTGACCAACTCCCGTGGTTTAACTGAGGAGGAGACAAAGTCTCTTCACAAGGAAATTGCAGAAAATCTTCAGGCTGTTTCCAAAGAGCTTGGCAAAGATTATCTTGTTATATCCAGAGGTGATTCTACCCTTCGGGGACATTATCCCCTGGAGACAGAAACCTTAAAAGAAGTACTGGAAGCCAATGACTATGGAGGTTTCGACGGTGAAATTCTTTGTCCCTTTTTCCCTGAAGGAGGACGCTTAACCAAAGACGGTATCCATTATATCGTCAATGGTAAAGACTGGTTGCCGGCAGGTGATTCAGAGTTTGCCAAAGACTCCACTTTCGGATACAGTCAGTCCCATTTGGGAGCCTATATTGAGGAAAAAACAAAGGGTAAGTATTTGGCTGACTCCTGCCTCCACATCACTCTTGATCAACTCTCCTATAGTAAAGTCGATGGGATTAGAGACCAGTTAATGACAGTAAAGGACTTTAATAAAGTTATAGTAGATGCAACTAGCTATGAAGAACTGTCTGTATTTGTCCTTGCCTTACTAAAAGCCATCAATCAAGGGAAAAACTTTATGATTCGCTCAGCAGCTGCCCTTCCCAAGGTGATGGCAAATATTAACTCAGTGCCTTACCTAAGTAAGAGCCAGATTGTTGATAGTGGCAGTCATAGGGGTGGTCTGGTTATGGTTGGGTCTCACGTCAAGAAGACAACAGATCAGCTGGAAGAGGCATTAAGAAGTGACCTTGACCTGGTAGCTCTAGAGTTTGATGTTTCCAAGGTTTCCGATGATGATGTGTTTGAAGAAGAAATTCAGAGAATTGTTCAAGAGGCAGAGGAGGCCATGAAGAAAGGCCAAACGGTTGTGGTCTTTACATCAAGGAAACTTCAACATCAAGGACAGGACAAGGAAGAAGCCCTTAAACAGTCGGTTAAAATTGCAGCAGGTGTTACGGCTATTGTTGAGAGACTGTCAGTAAGACCGAGATTTATTATCGCCAAAGGCGGTATTACATCCAGTGAAATCGGAACCAAGGCTCTAGGTGTGGTTAAGGCCAAAGTTCTGGGTCAGATAATGCCTGGTATTCCGGTATGGCAAACCGGCCAGGAGAGTAAGTTTCCCGGCATGTCCTACGTCATTTTCCCAGGTAATGTTGGCCAGACATCCAGCTTAAAGGATATGTTATCACTATTGATCTAGATGATTCATAACTTAGTTTTGGGAAAGATAAAAAGTAAGAGGATTAAGCAGTTTTTGAAAGGAAGATTATGGATAGAGGAAAGAATAAACTCATTGTTTCATTGGCCCCGGTACCTGCCGGAGCACCTATAGATAAAGATGCCTTAGCTGAGGATGTTACCCAATCAGTTCTTGAAGGAGCAGCTGTATGTCATCTGCATTCAAGACTTGCTGACGGGTCCCTGTCACCAAACACTTCCTATATGGAAGCCTGTTTCGATGCCATAAGGGACAAGTCACCGGTTATTGTACAGACATCAACCGGTGGAGTTTCAGACATGTCCATAGAAGAGCGGTGTAATCCCCTCCTCTATGCCTATGCAGAAAGTGCCTCCTTAAACGGCGGTTCAACAAATCTGGGAGACCTTCTCTACATTAATACCTTAAATGATATTAGATATTGCGCCGATATGTCCTACCAGAAAAATGTTCTTCCTGAAATTGAAGTTTTTGATATTGGTATGATCCAAAATATTATGAAAATTGTTAAGCAAAAAGAAGCCGATTTCCATAAACCCCTGATGTTTAATCTTGTTTTTGGACACAGAGGTGGAATGGAACCAACCATAGACAGTTTAGTTGCTATGAAATCTTTTGTTCCTGAGGATGCTATGTGGGGAGTTACCCATTATGGTCGTGACAACTGGACCTTCCTGGCGGCAGCTATTGCTATGGGCGCCCAGCTGGTAAGGATTGGATTTGAAGACAGCCCTTACCTGGATGAAGATAGGACAGCAGACTTCAATTATCAAGTTGTAAAAGGGCTGAGGAAATTAACAGATGCAATGGGAGTGGATCTTGCAAGTCCACAAGAGGCCAGAGAAATACTGGGTATCAAGAAAAAGGCTCAATGAGCATTTCAGTCACAGTCCACAACTTTTGGGCTATGAGGTCATTAGCAGCAGTCTTTGATATTTTGGCCGGCTTTCTCTTGTAGAAATACTGGCCACTGATACCGGCAACTTCATCAGATGTAGCTAGAAATACAGCTGTATCTGCCCCTTGTTCCGGTGTCAGAAAGAAAAGACCAAGAAAGCGAAGAAGACCTTTACCAAAGCCTGTTTCTCTATTGACACCCATGGAAGTACCGACAGCACCTGGATGACAGGCATTGACTGTGACCTTCGTTCCCTCTAACCGCTTAGCCAGCTCTCTTGTAAAGAGGATATTGGCTAACTTGGAACGGCTATAGGCCTTAAAGGTGCCATAGCCTTTTTCCATGTGTATATCATTAAAATTTATTTTACCTGCTTTATGAGCGCCAGATGAAACGTTGACGATTCTGGCAGGACTTTTTTCTTGTAGAAGATCAAGAACAAGATTAGTTAGATAGAAGTGACCGATATGATTAACCCCTAACTGCATTTCAAATCCTTGAGCTGTTTCCTGCCTTGAGGTTAGAATGACACCTGCGTTATTGATGAGCAGGTCCAAACCATTAAAATTTTGGTGAACTTGATCAGAAAATTCTTTTATGGATGTTAGAGAAGACAGGTCGCAGATATAGAGGTCAGAGGAACCGGATCTTGCTTGCTTAGTGACTTCATCCAAGGCTCTTTGTCCCCTTGATTGGCTTCGACAGGCCATGATAACATGGTAATCTTTGTTCATCAGTGCAAGTGTTGTTGCTTTTCCCATACCGGAATTGGCTCCGGTGACAATGGCTGTTTTTTTCATGACCTGATCCTTTCTATACTTAGAGCGAGAGTACACTTCTTTTTCATTTCTTTACCTAAATTGTACACAAGACAAATAAAAATGTAAATATCCAGAAACTTCTACAAATTTGATGATTTTCTCTGAAACTGTGATATGCTTAGGATAAGCACAAATTATGGATAAGCTTATTGTTAGAAAAGGAGAATCATGAAAAATTATAAAATCACCATTGCCTATGATGGCAGACGATATAAAGGTTTTAGAATAATCAAAGGAAGCCCGGAAAAGACTATACAGGGTAAGTTGGAAAACATTCTCAGCAAGCTGTTTGAGGAAGAGGTTGAAGTCATATCTGCAGTCAACACTGATGCCGGTGTCCACGCCCTGATTCAGGTCTGCAGTGTTAAGGTTGAAAAATCCGCCCATAATCTGGATAAGATCCATAACTATATGGAGACCTTTTTACCTGATGATATTATTGTTTTATCAGTGGAAGAGGCTGATGAACGTTTTCACGCCAGATACAATGTAAAAAGTCTTATCTATGAATATAGATTGTGGAAAAGCAATGCCATTAGACGGCCTCTTTTTGAACGCTACCAGGTCAAACTTATGGATAAGCCCCTTAATGCCTTGGTTATGGAGGAAGCTGCCAAACAATTGGTTGGAGAACATGATTTCAGAGCTTTTTCCACCAAGTCAAAAGTTAAGTCAACAACCAAAACCATGGACGCCATTGATGTGACCGAAACAGACAATGAAATCATCATCCGGATGTCAGCCTCCGGTTACCTTCTGAACATGGAGAGGATCATCGTTGGCACATTGGTCCAAATAGGTCTTTATGAGAAAGATATGGATTCCATTAGCAAGGCCTTTTCCACCTTAAACGGTAAGCATGTGGGCCATAAGGCCATGGCTTCAGCCCTTTGTCTGGTTGACGTTAAGTACTAAACCTGGGAGGGTGAGAGGATGCTAAAAAAGATAGAGTACAATTCACCGGTTGTATTGACCTTTTCCCTGCTTGCAGTTCTGGTTTTTGCACTGGATAAAATACTACCGGTTAATATTATTGAAAACCTCTTTATCTATTATGGCCGGTTTTCGTTTTTGGATATTCTTAGGCTTTTCTTGTGGCCCCTAGGTCACGGCTCCTACGAGCACCTGGCTGGAAACCTGACTATTCTCTTGTTGATTGGACCTATGATCGAGAAGAAATACTCTTCCAGAACAGTCCTAATCCTTATACTTGTATCAGCCTTGGTTATTGGATTGATACAGGGAGTAGTTTTCCACACCGGTATTCTTGGCGCCAGTGGTATTGTGTTTATGTTTATTGTCCTGACATCCTTTACCAGTGACAATAAGAACAAGATTCCTTTAACCTTCATTGTGATTGCGGTTATTTATCTTGGCAGAGAAGTGATCAATGGTATTTTCGTCAACAATAATGTTTCAGAACTTGGCCATATTCTAGGTGCCGGCATCGGTGTTATCTATGATCGCTTTATTCATAAAGGATAAGAAGTATAAACATAATAATCCCCCTACATGTACTCTATGACTTGTAGGGGGATTTTGAATTTATAATAGACTGTCACCTTTTTTAACACGAAGGAAACCATCAAGACCAATTGCGTCGAACCAATTGATAAACTTCCAAATAAAGAGATTAGTTACCATATATCCAAAATTGTTGGTGGAACCTGCTGCAAAGAATTGAAGGTTTAGGAATATAGCAACAAGTATGGTCCAAAAAAGCTTGAAGCCAAGTATTAGCATAATGCCAACACCAAACTCAAAAATCACTACCAGTGCATCCGTAACTTGAGGAAGCAATTCAATAAAAACCTGGTCCGCAATCCATGACATAGCTCGTCCCAACATAAAAGGGTCACCTCGGTCTGTAGCCAGGTTTTCTACCATGCCTGAGATATAACCCTGGGAGTTGAGCTTCCCATCTGTCAGCCAAGAAAACTTATGCAATCCTCCAGTAAACCATGAGTAGCCATAATAGAGCCGAATAAGTGTTAATGCGATAGCGGTATAGCCTTTCCAAGTCCGTAGCTGTTCTCTTAGAGCAAGAAAGTAATCTTTCATAGGGATTCCTCCTTACATAAATGGAACATGTTATTATATTTATATTATATACCTTTATATATATATATAACACAATAGTACTTTTACAATAAAAACAAATATAGCCATAACTGTGTTAATATTAAGAAGTCTTACACACTAATGTAGGATTCAATGACATTTGTCAATTGTCAAGGCCTATGAAATTTGATAACATGAATTAGAATGTCTAGTGTTAAAGGCCATTAAAGGATTAGTGGCATGGATATACCGTATTGGAGGGAATAAGTTGGCTGAACGAATTACTTGGATTAGAAGGGGCATGTTCTTAATCAATGTATGTATTATTTTGCTGTTCTTCTTTATCATTTCTTATACTACCAACTTAATATGCAGTGATTTTCACGCCAGGGAGTTTATTGAGAGAGCCCAGTATCTTCCCCTTCAGCCGGAGAGAATGCTGGCCTACGCCTTGGGATTTCTAGTTGCCATCATTCTATCCAATTATTTCAAGAATAAATTGGATGATCGGCAACTGGCCGTTCATATCCTCCTGATTCTCGATTTTATCTTTTGCTCCATGATTGTTTATTATATGAATTTTTCCTATCGGGGTATATATCTAATCCTGATTATGAATGTTTTCCTCTATACAAAAGAAAATATCTTCCGGATATGGGCTTTGACCATCGCCATGTTTTTCTATATATTGGCAGACTATGAGATCTTTGCCGGATGGCTAAAAATCCTGTCTATACAGGACTATGTCCTTTATCATCCAACTCAAATCCGATTTTATATGCTGTCTGCTAAAAATGTCATTACTTCTCTGAATCAGATTGCCTTCATTGTTTTCTTGTATTTTCTTTTAAGAAGTAAAATTGATGAGAATAAGGCCATTAGAAAATTAAACAAGAAACTACGGTCAACAGCTACTGAACTGGAGCTAGCCAATATCCAGCTGAAAGATTATGCCAACACCCTTGAGGAAAATACCAAGATGAAAGAGCGTAACCGGTTGGCAAGGGAAATTCATGATATACTTGGACACTCCTTAACATCAATAGCAACAGGACTGGAGGCCTGTATTGAAATATTAGGTATTAACCCTGAAATGGCAAAAAAACAACTGGAAAAAATCCTGGACCTTTCAAGAAAAGGCCTTGTGGATGTACGCTTGTCTGTAAAGGAACTCAAAGTCGACCAAAGGTCAAAAGAAGATTTTATACCGGCCATTCGGGAATTGGTAAGAGATATCAATGAATGTACACCGGTTCAGGTTGATTTGATCATTTCAGGCAAGGAACCTCACCTCAAAGGCGATGAGGAACAGATTATATATAGGATCCTTCAGGAATCTTTGACTAATGCCATTCGCCATGGCAAGGCCAGTAAGATTCAGCTGAATGTGGAGTTTGGTCAGCATGTGCTGAATATTATGGTTAAGGATAACGGGATTGGCTGTGACAGTGTGGAAGAAGGATTTGGTTTAACACATATTAAGGAATGGTTGGAGTTTTTAAATGGGGAAATGACCTATACAAGTGCAAAAGGGCAAGGTTTTAAGGTAGAAGTTCGGGTACCGATAAGATGGGGGAAAGCATATGATTGAAGTAATGATTGTTGATGATCAGGAGATAATAAGACAGAGTCTGGAAATGATGCTGTCCAGTAAACCGGGGATACATGTCAGTGCAACAGCAACTGATGGCAGGGATGCTATAGCCAAGGTTAGAATGAAACATCCGGATGTAATCCTAATGGATATCCGTATGCCTGGGATGGATGGCATTGAATGTTTGAAAATCATTCGGGAACTGAATAAGAATATCAAAGTCATTATTCTGACCACTTTTGATGATGATGAATATATTTATGAGTCTCTTAAGTACGGTGCCAACGGATTCCTTTTAAAAGGAACCAAGATGGCTGAAATCATAAAGGCTATTGAAGTCGTTAATAATGGCGGTGCCATGATGGATTCAGCTGTTTCATCGAAAGTGCTTAATCTTTTTGCCCAGATGGCTAAGGCCGATTATTCCAGTCGGATAGATGACAGAGACTACCAGGACCTTACTTTAAATGAACTAAAGATTATCCAGGCTATTGGCCAAGGTTTATCCAATAAGGAAATTTCTGCAGGCCTAAATTTTTCAGAGGGGACTGTGCGTAATTATATTTCCAGTGTTCTTAGAAAGCTGGATTTAAGAGATAGAACCCAGATTGCCATATTTGCTATACAGTCCAGTCTTATGCTTCGGGATTTAGAAGGTGAAGAAGAATGAAACAGTTAAAAATCGGTATCGTTATTATTTTATGCCTGACTGCCATTTCATTTTTTCTATACAGTGCAGGCAATAAGAATGAGACCGTCATTGAAATAGGGATCTATTCAGGAAATGAATGGGATGTCCCTCAAATTGATGTCTATAAAATATATGATGAAGCCATCGAGCTATTTGAAGCACAGCATAAAGGGGTTAAGGTTGTTTATCGAAGCGGAACCCTTATGGAGGACTATTCCGAGTGGCTTGCCCAGAAAATCATTCAGGGTGATGAGCCCGATGTCTTCATCGTTCTAAAGGAAGACTTTAACACCTTGGCAGAAGTAGGGCTTTTAGAGTCTATGACTCCATTTATTGATGAGGCCAAAGATTTTGATCAGAACGATTACTATTCCAAGGCGCTGGAGGCAGGAAATCATGATGGTCAGCAGTTTGGTATGCCTTTTCAGATTGTACCGACCTTTTTAGCTGTCAATAAGACCCTTCTGAGGGATAATGGTTTGGAAATTCCAAAGGATAATTGGACCATGGATGAGCATTTGGACCTTTGTAGAGAGCTGACCAAGGATACGGATTCGGATAATGTCATGGACCAGTTTGGAACCGTGGGTTATGAATGGGATGTGGCCTATTATACCCTAAACGGTACCTTTACTGATAGTGACCAGGCTGTCCATATGTATGACGAAAGCATATTAAAGGAAGCCCTTGATTATACGAAAGCCATTAATACCTTAAGTATGGGACATGTGGTGTCCAACGAGGATTTCAGTCAGGGAAAGGTAGGCTTCAAATCCTTTTCTCTGGCAGAGTTTAGGGCTTATAAACCCTATCCCTATAGGATTAAAAAATATTCTGACTTTGACTGGGGAGCCATTTCCTTTCCCCGCAGCGAGGGAAATATCAGTAAGGCCAAGATGTATACGGTTCAGTGGGGGATGAGTTCCAGGTCTAAGGAAAAAGACTTGGCATGGGAATTTATCCGTTTTATGACCAATGATTCCAGAGTCCAGAAAATGGTTTGGGATTATACCTATGCATTACCAACCAACATTAATGTGGTTGATGAGATCTATGCAGACATGGACCTATCAGATTCTGTTTTAGATCCGGCTTTTCTAAAGCTGGTTATCGATCACTCCGTTGTTGAACCTACCTTTAAGGAATACAATCGGATTCGTGAGGTTATGGATATTCGGATCAAAGTTAACATATTGGAAGGAAGATCTTCACAGGAAATCCTTAGAAATATACGGGGCGATGTGGATGAAACTATTTTTTCCACCTTCTAGCTGTGGATAAACAAATGACAAATGTCATATGACTTATGTGACAAAGAGCAATCGTTGGATGCTCTTTTTTTTTGTATACTTTTTTCAGGAAATGACAATGGCAAGGCCAAGTGGTGGCCTGCCAATGGATTATATGAGGAGTGTGACTATGGAACATCCTATTATTTTACAGATGCAGGAGATTACCAAAGAGTTTCCCGGTGTGAAGGCTTTGGATAATGTAAGTTTGGAAGTGCATCGGGGAACTATTCTTTCCATATGTGGTGAGAATGGGGCTGGAAAATCTACATTGATGAAGGTTCTGTCCGGTGTTTATCCACATGGAACCTATGAGGGGAAAATCATATACATGGGAAAGGAAGTCACCTTCAAGGATATTAAGGAATCGGAACATGCCGGTATCGTTATTATCCACCAGGAGCTGGCCCTCATCCCGGAATTGTCCATTACTGAGAATATTTTTCTGGGTAATGAGATGAAGGTTAGAGGTCTTATTGACTGGGAGACCCAAAGGGAACGTACATCCCAACTTCTGGCGAAAGTTGGACTGGATATCGATCCTAACACAAAAATTAAACATATGGGTGTTGGCCAGCAGCAGTTGGTTGAAATTGCAAAGGCCTTATCCAAAAACGTTAAGCTCTTAATACTTGATGAGCCTACATCAGCCCTTAATGAAGATGATTCGGAAAATCTTTTGAAGCTTATGCGTGGGCTCAAGGACCATGATATTACCTGTATCATGATTTCCCACAAGCTCAACGAGATTGCTGAAATATCAGATGCTGTTACGGTCATTCGAGATGGACAGACCGTTGAAACTTATGCAGTTGAAGCCGGCCATGTTGATGAGGAGCGAATCATTAAGGCCATGGTAGGTCGGTCTTTGGAAAACCGTTACCCACCTCATGAGTCACATCCGGGAGAGGTTATTTTCCAGGTTGATGATTGGTTGGTGGAAGACCCTAATAATCCAGGAAGAATGGTCTGTAAAAACTCTTCCTTCAATGTAAGAGCCGGAGAAATTGTTGGCTTTGCAGGATTGATGGGAGCCGGACGAACAGAGCTGATGCGATCAGTCTTCGGTAGAAATTACGGTATTTATTTGGGTGGATCCATAAAGATTCGTGGAAGAGAAGTTAAGGTAACCAATGTATCTTCAGCCATTAAAGAGGGGATTGCCTATGTACCTGAAGACAGAAAGACCTTAGGCTTAAACCTGCTGGATTCCATTAGAAAAACAACAGTATCAGCCAACCTGAAAGGGATTATCAGAGGCTGGCTTCTAGATCTTGACCAGGAAAAAGAAGTGGCAGAGCAGTACAGACAGTCCCTAAAGGTTAAGACAGCCAGCGTTGATGTTGGTGTGAACACCTTGTCTGGAGGCAACCAGCAAAAGGTTGTTCTTGGAAAGTGGATGTATACAGAACCGGAAGTATTGATTTTAGATGAACCGACAAGGGGTATTGATGTCGGAGCCAAATATGAAATATACAAGCTGATCCATCAGCTGGCAGATCAAGGAAAGGCAGTCATTGTAGTTTCATCGGAACTGCCGGAACTCATTGGTATAACAGACAGGATTTACACCATTTTTGAAGGTGAGATAACCGGCATGATCAATTCTAGAGATGCCAGACAGGAAGACCTGATGAAAATGATGACATCCACCAAAGAGGCGGAAGTGAAAACGAGAAAGAGAGAGAAAGTACGATGACAGTTTTAAAGAAAATATTCGGTAACAATCTTCATGATTACACCATGGTCATTGCTTTGGTGGCCTTAACCATTATTTTTAATATCATATCCGGCGGAAAAATGATTACATCCTCCAACTTTCAAAACCTTATATCCGGTAATGCTTATGTTATGGTTTTGGCCATCGGTATGATGATGGTGATCGTTATTGGACAGATTGACTTGTCCGTTGGTTCAGTCGCCGGTTTTTCAGGTATGGTTATGGCTATTGCTGTTAGAGATTTCGGTTTGACCTGGTGGATGGGCGTTTTTGTAGCCCTGGCTGTTGGTGCCCTAATCGGTGCTTGGCAAGGTTTTTGGGTGGCTAAACTTTCTATTCCGGGATTTATCACAACCCTGGGTGGCATGATGATTTTCCGTGGTGGGGTGATCTGGATTTCCAAATCCATCTCCGTACCGGCACCTAGAGAGTTACGTTTATTCGGAGCAGGTTACCTGCCTGAGTGGGGGCCTAATACGGGAATGAACAACTCCACATTGGTTCTTGGTATCGTAGCCATTGCTGCATTTGCATTTTTACAGTTTAGAAAATACTCCAGAAACAGAGGGTCCATGGAAGTATGGCCGGTTCTGGTTCGTATCGGATTGGCGACACTGGTTATCGGTTTCTTTACCTGGATTTTTGGAACCGGTCGTCCCGGAACCTCCTTCCCGGTACCGGGTCTGATTCTGGTCTTCCTGGTTATTGTTTACCACACCATAACCCAGCGTTCAACCTTTGGCCGTCATATCTATGCTGTCGGTGGTAACAAAAACGCTGCTGGACTTTCCGGTGTCAATGTACAAAGAACTTATTTTCTGACCATGTTGAATATGTCCTTCCTTGCAGCCCTTGCAGGCATCATGTTTGTTGGCCGTTCAACAGCAGCCGGCCCTTCAGACGGTATTGGCTGGGAACTGGATGCTATCGCATCTGTTTTCATCGGTGGTGCTGCCGTATCCGGTGGTGTAGGTACTGTCCTTGCAACTATGGTCGGTGGTATGGTTATGACCGTTCTCAACTCAGGCCTAATGCTGATGGGTGTTGGTGCTGATAAGACCCAGGTCATCAAAGGTTTTGTCCTTCTTGCAGCTGTTGCTGTTGATGTTTTCAATAAGCAGGAAGGTAGAAAGTCCATTCTTGGAACCTTATTTTCAGGGAAAAAAGGATAATCCGGCAAAAAAAAAGATAATCCAGTGCAATTAAAAGCAAGTTAAAATTTGCAGTAAATTTGGTAACTGCCGGTCAGTCCGCCAAGGAGACTGACTGTCCGGTTCATATAAAAGTCTTACGACTCAAATAATGAAAGGTGATAGTAAAAATGAAAAAACTTTTATCAATGGTCATCATGGTTGTATTGGTTATGACGATGGTACTCACAGGATGCAGCACAACAGAAAGAAGCGCTGCTACAGAAACAGGATCTAAAGAAGCTGACACAAAAGAAACTGCAACAGAAGAAGCTGATACTAGCGATGCAGCTAGCGAAGAAGTAGCTGAAACTGCAGGTTTTGCAGCTGACGCTGTTATCGGTGTTGCTCTTCCATGGTTAGGTACTCAAAACTGGGCTGAAGCTGATGAAATGTTCAAAGCTGAACTTTCTGCTGCCGGTTTCGAACCAATCGTTCAACATGCTGACAACAAAGTAACGACTCAACAACAACAAATCGAATCTATGATTCAAAACGGCGCTAAAGTTATTGTAGTAGGACCAGTAGACGGTTCTCAACTTGGTGCAGTTCTTGAAGAAGCAGCAGCTGCTGGCGTATATGTTATCGGTTATGACCGTTTGATTGAAAACACAACTGCTATAGACGGCGTTGTTCAATTTGACTCTATTATCACAGGTGTTCTTCAAGGTGAAGCTTTACTTACCGGTTTAGCAGAGCAAAAAGGCGAAGGCCCATACAACATCGAGCTTTTCGGTGGTGGACCAGCTGACCCTAACGCTCCAAACTTCTTCAAAGGTGCTATGCAGGTTCTTCAACCAAAAATCGATGACGGAACATTGGTTGTAGTATCCGGACAAACTGATTTCACACAAGCTGCTACAATGGACTGGGATAATGCAAAAGCACAAGCCCGTATGGACTCCTTACTTTCAGGTTTCTACTCAGATATCGAAATCCATGGTGTTCTTTGTCCTAACGATGGTATTGCCCGTGCGGTTATCACAGCATCAGAACAAGCTGGTCAGGCACTTCCTGTAACTTCAGGTCTTGATGCTGAAAACGAAACAGTTAAATGGATCTGGGAAGGCAGACAATACTCAACAATTGCTAAACCAACTGAAACTCTTGTAAGTGTTACTATCGAAATCATCAAAGCACTTCAAGCAGGTGAAGGTATGCCAGTACCAAGTGAAACAACTGACAACGGTATGAAAGAAGTAGGTATCTACGCACTTCCACCATTAGTTGTAACAAAAGAAAACATTAAAGAAGCTTTCGCTAATGACCCAGGTCGTTTGCAACTTCTTGATTAATAAAACCTTGCCATAGAAATGCCCGAAAGTGCCAATATCATTATTGGCACTTTTGGTGTATACTCTAATTAACTTTGGAGGATCACAATGAAGAAATTATTAGCCATTATTCCCATTATCCTGCTCACGGTCCTTTTAATGACCGATTGCACCAGAAGTGCAGAGAGAGCATCTGAAAACTACAAATTCGGGGCAACCTATATGACCCTTAACAACCCTTTTTTTGTTGCCCTTAATAACGGTATCAAAGATGTGGTAGAGGCCAATGGAGACCATCTGATTGCTCTTGATCCAGCCCTTGATTCAGGCAAGCAGATCAGTCAGATTGAAGATTTGATAGCTCAGGATGTAGATGCCATCTTTGTCAATCCGGCAGATTGGAAAGACATAAAGCCGGCCCTTGTAAAAGCACAAGAAGCAGGTATTCCCATCATAAATGTGGATTCGCCGGTCTATGATACGGACCTGGTAGCTTCCATCATTGCCTCTGACAACTATTACATGGGAGTTCTTTGTGCCCAGGATATGATGAGTAAACTGGAATCAGGAAAAATTGTGATTCTTGAACACCCAACGGCAAAATCAGCCATCGACAGGACCCAAGGCTTCATCGATACTGTTGCTGGTATGGACCAATATGAAATTGTAGCAAGAGAATCTTCAGAAGGACAGCTAGATCAGGCAATGCCTGTTATGGAGAAGATCATTGAAAATAATGAGGTCATCGATGTCGTTATGGCCCTGAATGACCCGACAGCCATGGGCGCTTTAGCTGCTCTTCAAGCCGCCGGCAGGTCAGAAGGAGTCCTTATCTATGGAGTAGACGGAGCCCCTGAAGCCAAGAAAATGATTCAGGACGGTAAAATGACAGCAACAGCCGCCCAATCACCAACCACCATCGGAACGACAGCTGCAAAGGCCGCCTACGACCTCCTCGAAGGCAAGGATATCGAAAAGGAGATCTTTGTGGATGTTATCTTTATAGATGTGGACAATGTTGGAGAATATGGGACGACTGACTGGCAGTAGGAAAAGTGAATCTAGGACATCAGATATTTTAGTAAAAAGAAGCACATAATCAATATAGCTGACATAAAAACAAAGATAAAAATTTTTGAAAATATTTTCTTAAAAAGGCTGTCTTCTTCATAAAGATTTGCCTCGTAAGGTTGAACCTCAGGATGAGCCTGAAGGTATTCCACAGACATCTCATATGAATCACCACAGTGTGGACAGTGGTAGAACTCTCGGCTTACCTGACTTTCACAGTTACCGCATTTCCAGGTTCCTAAAGTGTTGGAAGCAATAGGGGTACCGCATGTGGTGCAGAATTTCGAGCCTTCAGGCAGTTGGCTTGAGCATTTTGGACAGTACATGGAATCTCCTTTCGGGTGGAAGTAGATATGAGCGAATACATGGTTTGATATCTTTGAATTGATATTAATAAGTCTAAACTAAAAAAAGTGAAAATGCAATTTTGTATAATCGGGGATTATAGTATATTATTGTATTTAATATTATTATTACATATAGAGGTGGAGTATGAAAGCAATTGACTATATCATTCAATATGAGCAAGGGGATTATTCCTGTTTAAAAAACCGGCCATGGTTGATGTATTTGGCCCTGAGTAAGCATCAAAATGTAAATTATGAGCGTATTGAAAGTCTAGAAGACTTATCTGAAAATATAGTCCTTAATTATGTAAAGTCAACATTTGAAATCCTCAATAGGTATGAACTTAATGATTCCTTGTTTTATCTATTAGAGGAAACTTTGAAATGGTCTGAAGTTGCAAAGTGCGGATTGAAACATCATCGAAATAAGTGGAATGATTTAGGTTATAATTTACAGGTTCATAACATCGGATCAGCTCAGATATATGAAGCCGAATCAGATGATTATAATCCTATAGTAAGAGTGTTAATTGAGACCCATGGATTGATTGGCCAATTCGTACGTGGTGAGGTACCTTTATCCCATAGCAATAGGCTTCTGTCCTTAATCAATGAAGATGTATTAACGGCAGATAAACTGATAGATTTATTGTTGGCTCTTAATCACTGCATTATTGGAGGAGTGTCGGAGGCGTTATGGGAGGCGGTTAAAGAGGAAACCTATAAAGCTATTGTTGATTTAATTGAAGGTCATATATTGCCTGTTCCAGTGAAAGAACGATTAAGATTATTAAGGCAGACTGCTATAAAAAATGGAGAAGATTTTGATTCAAACTACAATAAAATGATATCAGAGATATCATTGCTGAACATAGGTCTTGAATGGCTTAGTGATTTGTTTTTAGATAAGCAGATTTGGTATTTTGAAGCAGCATTGAATGATTTTAATCTTCAAGAAGTTTTTAAAATTCTATTGATTCTTTACACAAAGACAGATATGTCTGAAATAAAGCATATTAGTTTCGAAGGCTTTATGAAATCCATCTATTACGATTATAAAGGCAAGAAGAAGGTCAATCTTTATAAAAAACGAATGATTCAAAAATACCTAAGTGATCTTAACTTTGAATCAATCTTGAATCATAAGGTTACTGAAAATAGCCATTTATCTATTTGTATAAATACAATTGAACAGACGCCAGATACTGCCTTTTTTGAAGTTGAATTCACCATACAGGCTGGGAAGCTGATTGAATTTTGTGTTGAGGCTGAAAAATCCAGTTTGGATTATGAGCGGGCTATTGTATTACTCTACGATTATTTTGATCTTAGAAAAGATAAATATGACCGCTTTCATAATGAAGAGTCTTATTTAGAGATGATGAATTCGACAATTGACTATAAAAGAGTTATTTTGGACTATATTGTAGGACATAAAGTTATTGATATTGGTCCAGGTGGTGGTGCTTTGATGGACTTAATTGTTGACCATAGACCAGATATTCAAGTTACCGGTATCGACATTTCCAAGAATGTTATCGAGTCACTTTTAAAGAGAAAAGTACAAGAGAAAAAACAATGGAATGTTCAATATGGGGATGCTTTGAACTTATCTCATGATTGTGAACCTGGTAGTGTTGACACAATTATTTTTTGTTCTATTATTCATGAGTTATTTTCCTATATAGAATATGATGGAAAATGCTTTAATAAAGCTGTTATAGGCCATACTCTCCGCAGTGCAATTGAAGTCTTGTCAAAAGGTGGAAGGATTATTATTCGAGATGGCATAATGACCCAACCTAAAGATTTAAAAAGACATATAAAGTTTAATGGATCTGATGGAATGGAGTTTCTTGAGAGATATGCAAATGATTTCAAGGGAAGAGACATCCAATATAAAATAATTGGGCATCATATGGTTGAGATGAATGTAAATGATGCCATGGAGTTTTTATATACCTATACTTGGGGAGAAGACTCTTATGCTCATGAAATTAATGAACAGTTTGGATATTTTACACCTAGTGAGTATAAAGAATTTATACATGACACGATTGGTGATCTGGCTGAAATCGTTGTCTTTAAACATTATTTACAAGAAGGCTATACGACTGCTCTTGAACCAAAAATAAATTTTTATGATGAAAATGGACACTCATGTAGTTTGCCTGATTCAACATGTTTGATTGTAATTGAAAAGAAATAAGGTTTGGTAAAGAACTCTCTTCAAAATTTTAGAAGAGAGTTTTTTTTACGTACTTTAATTAAGTGATTGACAATTTTGAGAACTTAGTATTATAATGATACTAACATGATAGTAACAAAAAGATACTAACAAATGCTTTAGTGTCATAAATTACCTATGGCAATCAAAGAAGGGAGATTTATCTATGTTTGGAATACACTATGTGAAATTTGAACCAACCGATTACGTGATGGTCTATAGTAAAGGTGTCTTGAAGCGCCAAGGGAAAGGCTTGTCTTTTTACTACTATTCACCAATCACATCTATTGTAAAAGTACCCCTTTCAAGTCAGGATGCATCTTTTATCTTCAATGAGATTTCATCAGATTTTCAAACATTATCAATACAGGGACAAGTAACCTACAGGATTGCCAATCAAAAAAAAGTAGCTGAAACACTGAATTTTACCCTTGATAAGTATTGTAATAAGTATTCTTCTGAAGATCCATTGAAGTTAAGTGACAAGGTTATAAATGGAGTCAAAGTTGTCACTAGAAGAGTGATTGAAGATTATGAGCTGAAGGAGGCAATTAGCAATAGTGATGTCATAACAAAAAGAATTATGGAAGAGGTAAAAAATCATCCAATAATTGAGACTTTGGGGATTGAAATTGACAGTTTATCCATTCTTTCTTTAGCCCCGACTAAAGAAACAGCAAGAGCCTTGGAGGCATCAGCTCGCGAGGAAATAATGAAAAAGGCAGATGAAGCAATTTATGAGCGGCGAAATGCTTCAATTAAACAAGAAAGAATTGTCAAAGAGAATGAATATAATACACAAATTGCAATGGAACTGAAGAAAAAAGAAGTGCTGGAAAAAGAGCTTCAGGCAAAAAGGTTTTCACAAGAAAAAGAAAACGAACTTCTAGAAGATCAGATGGCCTTTGATACCCATTTGGAAGAACAGAAGCAAAATCTTATTGATTTATCTATTGTAAACAGAAAGGCTGAGGCTGACGCAGAAGCATATGCTATGAGTGCAGTTTTTAAGACCTTAGAGCAAATTGATGAAAGGACGCTGGCTATACTTTCTAAAATGGACATGAAACCTGAAAAATTAATTGCACTAGCCTTTGGAGATCTGGCAAATAATGCTCAAAAAATTGGACAACTCTCAATTACCCCAGATTTGCTTGAGGGAATAATGAAAGGATAGGAAATGAAAAGGTTCAGTGATAGAAAAATTGTCTTAGTTACTATGAAAACCAGATTAGAAGAACTTATTCATCGTTATAATACAGTTGAACAAGCTCAATTTTATATTAATTCCCTAGGTGGGGATTTTGATGACTACATAATTGAGAATCAAATCTATAGTTCTAATTTGAGTTTGCTGATAAGCAATTTGGAAGTAATTGGTAACCTTCAGGTCATTGAGCGATCCTTTCTTCCTAACTTTGTATTTGGTAAAGAAGATATCGTTATTGCCCTTGGACGTGATGGGCTTGTTGCAAACACTTTGAAATATCTCGACGGACAACCCCTTCTTGGAGTGAACCCGGATCCAGCCAGATGGGATGGGATTTTATTACCTATAAAGGTTAAAGAATGCAGTAGGGTAGTTAAAGATGTCATTCTTAATCATTTTAAAGTTAAGGAAGCTACTATGGCAAAAGTAAATCTTTCTGACGGTCAATCGCTACTGGCTGTAAACGATTTTTTTATTGGACAAAAAACCCATATATCTTTTAGATACCAAATCTCTCATTATAATCAGTCTGAATTTCAGTCATCCAGTGGGATAATTATATCTACTGGAATGGGAACTACTGGTTGGATGAAGAGTATTCTAACAGGGGCCAATAATATTTTAAAAGAATTAACAGGTAAGGATTATGAACTATACTCCAAACAGGACTTTTCATGGGGAAGAAATAGTTTGATGTATTCAGTAAGGGAGCCTTTTGCTTCTAAATCAACTGGAGCCAATATAGTTTTCGGAGAGATAAAAGAAGATAGTCCATTAATAATCAGATCCGAGACATCAGAAAATGGAGTCATTTTTAGCGATGGTATTGAGTCTGATTTCCTTAGCTTTAATGCTGGAATGGAGGCAAGGTTTGAACTTTCAGATAAGAAAGGTCGCTTAGTATATTGAATATGTGTTATACTTTTTGATATAACCAAAAAGTTACTAAGAGGAGTTTCTTTATGAATAATAACAAAGATTTGAATGGATTGACACAAGTAGAATTTTTAGAGACGTATGATATTAATAAATATAAACGACCCTCTGTTACTGTAGATGCTTTAATTTTTACTTTGGCAGATCGGCTTCCAAATAATTATCGGAAATTACCTAAAAAAAAGCTAAGGATATTGTTAGTGAAAAGAAAAGGGCATCCATTTATTAAACAATGGGCTTTACCTGGTGGTTTTGTAGGAATTGATGAAAGCCTTGAAGAGGCAGTATATAGAGAAGTTGAGGAAGAAACTGGTGTAAAAGATATCTACATGGAACAGCTATATACATATGGATGTCCAGATAGAGATCCAAGGGGGCGAGTTATCAGTGTAACATATCTATCCCTGGTTGATATGGAAAAATTATCATTAGCTGCTGGTACGGATGCAAGTGATACAGATTGGTTTGAGATGGAGTTTAATTCGTCAGCAGATGTTTATGACACCAATGATGGTATTAAGTCAAGGCATAATATGTTAACTCTAAAGAGTAAAAAAGAAACAATTTATGCAGAACAGTTGGCTTTTGATCATGCTGAAATTATTAGACAGGGTATAGAACGTCTTAGGAATAAACTAGAATATACAGATATAGTTTTTCATCTGATGCCAGAGTATTTTACATTGTCGGAATTACAAAAAGCTTATGAGGAAATATTGGGAAAACCCCTTCTTAAGGCTAATTTTAGAAGAAAAATTGCAAAAATGGTTGTGGAGTCAGACCTAATAAATTCAGATGGTGGTCATAGACCTTCCAAACTATATACTTTTAATTCAAATTGGAGAGGGGAATCATAAAATGAAAACAGTCTTAATTACAGGATGTGACCATGGCCTAGGCCTTGGATTGGAAAACAAATATTTAAAATGGCTCCTAAGCTAAAGCTTAAGAGCCATTATTTTTTGACTTAATTCGACATAGCCTCTTTCCGGTAGAAGAGTAGTCCAAACCCTAGAACCACTAGAGAAATCAGCATATAGAATCCAATACTTGGATTGGTGATACCACCGAATAGGATTATGCCTGCTCCAATAAGTGCTATACCTGGAATCATAAAACGCTTAAAGAATCCCAGGTCCCTAAAGTGAATCATATACCAGATATACAGGAGGACATAAAATCCATAGATCATAACAATAGGTATTTCATCGATGGAGATAAAGCGTCCGAAGATGTCATTGAAACTTCCCCACCAGATAAAGAGATATATTCCTGAAATAATAAAGGCATAGGTTGCTGCAAAAAGTGGCATGCCTGTTTTTGGGTTGATTTTTTTCATTGCCTTTACCAGTGGACCCTGATTTCGGATGGCCAGGGAAAAAGGAGTACGGATACATGCCATAACCAATCCATTGAGAGTTCCAAGGCAGGAGATGATAACAAAGATGGTGAGAAGGGTCGCACCTAAGTTGCCGAACAATTGGTTGGAAACAAGGTTAACCGATCCATCTCCTTCAGCAATAATAACCTGGGTATCTAAGACACTGGACATGCCAAGGAAGTAGGAAACATAGATGATGAAGACAATAATTGAACCAACAAAAAGAGCTTTTGGAAGGTTTTTCTTGGAGTCCTTGATTTCACTGTTTAAGGTCACGGCTATAACCCAGCCTTCATAGGCAAAAGCAGTTGCGACAACAGCTGCTGAGAAAGTACTGCCTTGACTGGATAGGGACTTGGCGGCTGTTGTGAAGTTGTCAATCGTAACTCCTTGTATCAAGCCGTTAAAAAGACCTACAACTGCTATGAGTATTAGTGGAATTAACTTAATGAATGTTGTTGTAACTTGAAAATGACCTGCTATTTTAGGGGCAAGGCTATTGAGCAAATAGGAGAAGATGAGAAAAGCCGTTGCCAGTATCCAGGTTGTGGCTGAATTTGTTGGGTTGGGATTACCGAGTAGAATCATGGTGTAGAGAGCGGCAACCCAAGCAAGTATAGCGGACAAGGGGGCATAGTAAAGGGTTCCGTTAAACCAGCCCATGAGGTAACCGATTCTCTTGCCGTATGCTTCTTCGAAGTAATCCACAATTCCATTGGACTTTTCAAATCTGGAGGCGAATTCTGCAAAAGTCAAGGCACCAAAAATCATGGCAAAGGCACCAATTACCCAAGCCAATAAGGCGATAATTAAATTTCCTTCAGTGATGGACAGGACATCATCTGCTTTAAAAAAGACACCTGATCCGATAACCACACCAACGACCATAGCAATAGCTGTCATAAGACCGTATTTCTTTTGTAATTGTTCCATAGTTCTCCTTATGTTTTAACTCTATTAAGAGTAATGCATCATATATGTTTTGATTGAGTAGTCATTATATAAAATTTGTCTTCCTATAGCAATAGCCCTCTGTTGTGACAGCAATTCAACGCGCTAAAATATTTGGCTAATGAAGGAAATGTTTCTGTTTGTGAATTTAGTGACAGATGAAATTCGGAATATATATGGTATGTAGTCTTGAAACAGAAATAAATCAATATTTTTTGACGTGTGTAAGGAAAAATTTCAAAATCTATTCTTGTGAAGAGTAAAAAAGAATGGTGAAATCTGGTTCGCAGTATAGACTTGCTTTACAAGTCCGAATAATTTATATATGATAGTCCACGGTGAAAAAGCACACTTTCGCCAAAACACATATTAAGGAGATTGATTATGGACAATAATAGAGGACAATGGGGATCCAGAATGGGATTTGTCGTTGCGGCTATCGGGTCAGCTATAGGCCTTGGTAATATTTGGCGTTTTCCCTATGTAGCAGCCAGTAATGGTGGAGGAGCATTCTTGATTCCTTACCTTTTTGCCTTGCTGACAGCCGGTATACCTATATTGATTCTTGAGTTTGCGGTGGCTCACCGAATTAAAACATCAGCACCAGGAGTTTTTGGTAGAACCAGAAAAGGAATGGAGATATTGGGATGGTTTCAAACCGCCATTTCCTTTGGAATCGTTGTATATTATACTGCCATTATCGGATGGACTTTTAATTACCTGATTTACGCCTTTAAAGGTACATGGGGAGAATCAACCAAAGACTTTTTCTTTAATGATTTCCTCCATATCACTTCTGGACCCTTCGAAATAGGGTCAATAAACAAGGGGATGCTTGTCACACTGGCTGCGGTTTGGCTTATTAACTATTTAGTTTTGATGGGTGGAGTAAAAGCCGGTATAGAAAAAGCCAATAAGATTTTTATGCCCCTACTTATTATATGCCTTGTAGTGGTGGCTGCAAGAGGTTTGACCTTGGAAGGTGCTATGGTTGGTTTGGATTATTTCTTTAAGCCTCAATTTTCCAAGTTGGCAGATCCAAGGGTATGGATTGCAGCCTATGGTCAGATTTTTTATTCACTGAGTATTTGTTTCGGGATTATGATTACCTATGCATCCTATTTACCAAAAAAAACAGATCTTGTTAACAATGCCTTCCTAACCGGCCTTGGTAACTGCTCCTTTTCTTTACTTGCCGGTATTACTGTGTTCTCAGTTTTAGGTTACATGGCAACCAGTCAAGGCCTTGGTGTTGAAGAAGTTGCAGCCGGCGGAATAGGTTTAGCCTTTATTGTTTTCCCAACAGCCATTAATGCCCTGCCTGGAATGAACTCGATGATCGGTGCCCTTTTCTTCCTTTGTCTGATTTTTGCCGGTCTTTCTTCCAGTATGTCTGTTTTGGAAGTTATTGTATCCAGCTTTTCAGACAAGTTTAATGCTTCGAGGAAGAAGGTTTTGACCATTACATCAGTACTTGGATTTCTGGTTTCATTGATGTTCGTAACTGGTGCTGGCCTTTACATACTGGATATTGTCGATCATTTCATTAACACCTATGCTATAGCCATTGCAGGTCTTATTGAGATTATTTTCCTAGGCTGGTTTATTAACCTTGAGGAAGTTCGTCAGTATGCCAACTCCATGTCTGATTTTTCGGTAGGTAAATGGTGGAATTTCACCCTTAAAATATTGACGCCATTACTATTAACCATTATGTTTGGCTTTAATACAGTTATTGATTTCACCAAGGGTTATGAAGGCTACAGCATTGAGGCTCTTCTCCTGATTGGAGCCGGAACTTTAGTTGTTCTATTTGTATTAGCAAGCCTGATTACAATGGTTACAGGTAAGCAGGAACATGAACAGGTCTTAGGTAAAGGGGTGAATATCATTGAGTACTAGTGCATGGATATCTGCTTTGATTTCCTTAGGTATTACTTGGGGCGGTTTTGGGATTTGTCTCTCTATTGCCAGCCGTAAGAAAGACGAGGATAAGCAAGAATCTTAAGAAAAAAGGGATAAATTTTGATTAAATCAGGTTTTTCCATAAGTCTTCCTTAACTGGCCGTAAGGCATTGTAGGACCCTGCCATATATGATATAGTCAAGCAAATCAGAAAGGATAAAAGGATAATGTTTTCAGATGAAATTGCTATAGATTTAGGTACGGCCAACACCCTTGTATATAATAAAAGTCAGGGATTGTTATATAATGCACCATCTTATGTGGCCCAAAATACAGAGAATAAGAAGATTGTTGCACTTGGGAGTCAGGCTAAAGAAATGGTAGGCAGGACCAATCCTTTGATTATGACTTCCAGACCCCTTCTTGATGGGGTGATTTCGGAGTATGAATGTGTTCTGCCTATGATGAAAGAAGTACTCAGGAGGACTTCACCACCTTTAAAAAGAAAACTGACTATCAGCGTTCCAAATGGTGTTTCGGACATTGAAATGCGTGCAGTTGTTGATCTAGGATACCAGCTAGGTTATCGTAAATTGGAGATAGTGGATGAACCCCTTATGGCTGCCTTAGGTGAAGGCTTGGATATTAACCAGTCTTATGGAAGAATGATTGTAGATATCGGTGCAGGAACGACCGATATTGCTGTAATATCTCTCGGTAGCATTGTAGTCGGTGAATCCATAAAGATTGCCAGTGATGATTTTGATGATGCTATCATTAAGATGATTCAAGATAAGTATCGGTTGAAAATAGGTAAACTGACTGCTGAGAGAATCAAGATGATCTATGCTGAAAAGATAAAAGGACTGATGGAACATTGCCAAGAGTCAGATGATAGTTTTATTGAAGTAAGTGGTCTTCATATAATCAAAGGGATACCAGGTATTATAGAAGTAGAACTTCGTGAGATTAGAGAATGTATATGTCCTTTAGAGAATATGCTCATTGAAGCAATACAAGGTGTTCTGTCCAGGACAAAGCCGGAACTTTTATCCGATATTATGGAAGAGGGGATTCTGATTACTGGTGGTGGCAGTTTAATTCCACATGTGGCTAAGCAGATAGAAATTGCTTGTGAACTGCCGGTCAGACAATCGGATTTCCCATTGGATTCTGTTGGCAAAGGTTTAGAGTTGAAAATCAAGGGTTATCCTGTTAAGCCCAAATATGCATAGAAAAAGAGCAATTGGTTATCAATTGCTCTTTTTAAATAGCCTTTTATATGGATATGTAAGAAATAGTAACTTGATAACTAAGAGTTTAGTTTTTCTGTGCCATCATATTGGAGATTCCAATAATAGCTACAAAGGCCACACCAGCAACAGGCCATACAATCCATGAGATACCCCATGCCATGGTCCAGAAAGACCAACCAAGGTAAATGGCAGTTACAAGTGGCCAGTATACACCGCCGATACGTTCAGCACGCTTCATAGCAGGTTTTCGGCTTGGAGCAAAGTCGCCTTCACCAAGAAGAAGACTAAGGGCATTGTACCTTGTAGAAGTTGGCAGGATAAGGTAAATACCGGTGGCGATCATCACGATAAGAATAACCAGCATCATGAGTAATGTTTCATCAGGTGCATCAAGGATTGCGGACAGGATTAGGGGAGCAGCACTGGTTATGAAAAACATAATGCTGATGGAGGTGCGAATCACGTATGTGTTTTTGAAACCGTTCAGATTTTCCTTTAGAATGCTTCTAACACCGTAAACCAGTTCAAATTCTTCTTCTTCAAAACGTATAAAATCATTGTTGTATTGGCTGCCTCTGATAAAGAAGGAAACACCGACACCAATCAATACAAAGAGTAGGACAATACCTACTGCAACAGCAGTTGAAGATGAAATAACTGGCTGGTCGAAGCTGGATAAGGCAAGTAATAAAAATAACTGGATAACCGAACCAAAAACAAAGAATAGACCATAAGATGTAATCTTAGCGGCAGTTACTTTCTTCTCAACATAAGTTGATGCTTCTTCCAAAGTTACTTTTACAAGACCGGGATCATCATCTACACTGATGGTTTCTATTTCTTCTATTTCATCTTTTAGAAGATAATCGGTTGAAACACCGAATATCTCTCCCAGTTTAAGAATCTTATTTAAATCCGGTATGGAGTTGGCGCTTTCCCATTTGGAAACTGATTGTCTGGATACGTTCATTTTTTCTGCCAATTCTTCTTGTGAAAGACCAAATTGTTTTCTTAATCGAATAAGTTTATCTGCTAATATCATAACTTACTTCCTTTCGTTTTCTCTGATTTGTTTTTGTTGATGAAAGCATATCAATTTCAGGGGTTGCCTGCTATCAATTAGGCTTTGAAATTTGTCAACCACCAGTTGCAACCCGCTATTTACAAGGGTTTGAGGCTCGAATAAAAATCTTGTTACTTGGTGAAATCAGAGAAAAAAGTTGCATTCAATATATTTTTATTATCTCCAGTATACCATTAATTATGGATTTTGGAGACTTAATATTGATAATGGCTATCGATTAGTCTATAATTTACCTAGGAAGCAAGGTTGAAATATTCCTTTATTCCAGTTTTTGTTTTTAGACATTTGGAGAATAATCAGGTGAAGAAAGCAGGTGACCCTATGGCAGGAAAAAGAACATCAGCCATTGATGGTTTTATTAAAAAAGCGAAGAAGTGGAATGAGGAAATGTCCCTTCTTCGGGATATACTTTTGGAAGCAGATCTCACAGAGACAGCAAAATGGATGCATCCCTGTTATATGTATGAAGAAAGCAATATGATTATTATTCAGGACTTTAAAGATTACTGTGCCCTTATGTTTATAAAAGGTGTTTTAATGGAAGACCCTCATCAGCTTTTACATCCGGTTGGTCAGTCTGCATCTTCCAGACAGTTGCGATTTACTGATGTCAAAACTATTGAAGAGCAAAAAGATATCATCAATCTTTATATTCAAGAGGCTGTTAGGGTTGAAAAATCGGGGGAAAAGGTTCCTGAGACGACTTTAGACAGCTTAGACTTCCCACAGGAGCTTTTAGATAAATTTGAAGAAGATCCGGATTATGAAGAGGCTTTTAATAAGCTGACACAGGGAAGGCAGAAAGCCTATGTTTTTCATTTTAATAAGGCTAAGAAATCTGAAACCAGAGTCAGCCGTATAGAAAAAGCCCTTCCAGATATTCAGAAGGGCCTTGGACCAAATGGTCGTTAAGTTTTATTTATAGAGTGTATTTATCTTATTCGAGTCACTAAATCAAGAAATTCCAATTTCAAAGGATCATCTTGCTGCTCGGTACAAAGTCTGGCTTGATTGTAGACACGTTGTAATGAATCCTCACCTGCATATTGGGAATCTCTTAGGACCATTCCGAATTCTGCTACAGTCAGTGCCCATAGAAGGTTTCTATCCTGGTCTGCAGAAGAAAGAATAGCTGAGTTCTTTTCAGAAACGATGATTTCATTGCTTTGGTCCTCATCGGGTTCTTTGTATCTTAATTTCACATCATAGAGACTGTCGGCCTCATTAGGTGTGCCATTGGTCATGACCAGCTCATAAATCGCTGTGACTTCATGGCCGGCTCCTAGTTCGCCGGCATCTTTTGTGTCATCTTCAAAATCCTGATTGTCCATGACCCGGTTTTCATAACCGATTAAGCGATAGGATTTGACTAAATTCTCATTGAAGGCCATCTGGATTTTAACATCTTTGGCTATGGTGAACATAGTCCCAGAAAACTCTTTACTGAAAACTTTGATGGCTTCATCGGATGAGTCGATATAGGCATAATTGCCATTTCCCTTGTCAGCTAAAGTCTCCATAACATCGTCACGGATGTTGCCGGTTCCAAAACCTATAACACTTAGAAAAATACCGGTTTCTCTTTTTTCCTCAATAAATGTCTCTAATTGGGAGGTGCTTGAAATCCCTACGTTAAAGTCACCATCAGTGGCTAATATAACCCTGTTGTTACCATCTTCAATAAAATACTGACTGGCCAAGGAGTAAGCAAGTTCGATACCGGCACCACCTGCAGTTGACCCACCGGCTTGAAGTGAATCCAGGGCGTCTTCGATTTTGCTGAACTGGGCACCGTTGGCACCATCAAGTACAACACCTGCTGCTCCGGCGTAAACGACGATGGAGACTTTGTCTTCCTGGGTAAACTGTCTGGCTAAAGTTTTGAAACCTTCTTTTAGAAGGGGGAGTTTATCTGGTGAATTCATTGACCCAGATACGTCAATAAGTAAAACGACGTTACTTGGTGGAACGTCTTGGGGATCAAGTTCATAGCCTTTTAGGCCTATCATGGTGACTAGATTGTCTGGATTCCAAGGGCATAGGGCTGTTGCAGTGGAGATGGAGAAGGGGCTGCCGTCTGTTGGCTGTGGGTAATCATAATCAAAATAATTAATCATCTCTTCAATGCGAACTGCATTCGGATCAGGTACCCCGCCATCCATAATCATCCGTCGGATATTGGTATAGGAAGCGGTATCTACATCAATACTAAAGGTTGATGTGTTTTCCTGGGATGCCAGTATGAACTGATTTTCTCTAATTTCTGCATAGGTTTCGCCGGATAGGCCATCACGCATCTGCTCAGCCGAATCCATATCCATAACTTCTTCTTCCATGATAAGTTGAGCTTGGCCTGAGTTGGAGTCTTCTTTCATTTCGTACTCGGCTTGTGTAGTTTCCTCTGCGGTCTCAGTTGCGGCTAGAGAATATTCATAGGAAACATCGGATTCCTTGCTTTGGCTATTTCCAGTCAAAGCCATATCTCCCTTGGAACTGCATCCTGTCATACCTAAAACAAGTGTCAAAATAAGTGTGTAAATCAGTAAACCTTTCTTCATAACTATCCCTCCGTATCTTATATATATATGGTTGCTATATAGTATAGACGACGGAGGGATAAAAAAGGTTCCATTTAGTTTTGACGTTTACGTTTTCGGTTTTGATACATTTGCTGGTCGGCTTCTTCAATAATGTCGTCAACAGCCATGCCCTTGTGATAGGTAGCCAGGCCATAACTGAAACTCACATTATAAACCCGGGAGTGGTTTTGATTGAAGCTGCTAACACTTTCTTCCAGTTCTTTTAATTTGTTGAGGGTTGCTGATTCATTCTGATTGCCACAGGCGATAATAAATTCATCGCCTCCAATTCTGACGATGTGACAATGGTCTCCCAAAGTTTCATTCATTAGGCTGACCATATCTGTGATCAGTCGGTCACCTTCCAGATGGCCATGGGTATCATTAACTTTTTTAAGGCCATCAATATCAACATAGGCTAGAGTCAGTTTTTGATTATCTTCAGAAAAACCTTCTAATATGTTTTCAATAAGTTTAAAGCCTGCTCTACGGTTATAGGCCCCTGTCATTTCATCGTGGTTGGCATACCAATTGGCTTCTTCGTGTACCTTGTCGATTTCAATCAACATAGCATTAATTCCTTCTGATAATTCACCTAGCTCGTCAAGACCTGGGAGTTTGACACGGCCTTTTACATCTTTGGAACTGGTGATTGAATTAACCTGCATATTTAATCTTGATACGCGGTCAATAACCATACCCCTTAGAGCCAAAGCCATAAGAGCACTGAAAAATACCAGTGTAGTCAGAATCAAAACCAGGGTCGTCTGAATATGGCGCCTCCCTAAGGTCTGGATTGCCTGGCCAAGGTTAAACTCCAATCGCAATGCGCCCTGACTGTTGAGATAGGGAATATCAATACGTCCGATTCCATCTTCATTAATATCATGGGACAGGGTGACAACCAAGTGATATGGGTTTTCTTCATCAGGTGTTTGGTTATCAAAGCCTTGGGCAGACCCTGGATCCTGGTCTAAATATTTGACAGTGATATCAGTACCTATCGAGGCAATCAGGTCTTCACGGACATTATCATCCAGCTCATAGGCGAAAACCATTAGGCCCTTATAAGGCTTTTCACCTTCGTTGTCGGTAATGGCCTTGCCTGAGTATAAAAGCAAATGATCCTCATGAAGGAGAATTCCTGTTACTTCACCTGCTTCAACAAAGGCTTCAGATAGTGATGGATCCAGGGGAATAAGAGAATAATCATCTTCATTAAACTGGTTGCCGTATATTATGTCATAGTTCTCATCGTAAATGGCAATGTAATCCAGGCCAAAGTCATCGTAGGATGCCGTCGGAAGGTTATCATCTATATAATCATCATAATTTCCTTCAATATAATCATAGGTAGCATCCCATTCAGACCAATCCCAAAGGACATAATCTAATTGCTCAAAATGCTGGGATACGATTTTATAGTAGTTGGTCATGGCGGTTTTATGAACCTGATATTCAACTTCACCGTAATTGGAAATACTTGTGGATCTTAGAATTAGGATGATGGCAATGCTGCTGGACAGGATAAAAAGGATGGAAATTAAATTCAGTTTTTGAATCAGTTTCATGGAATCATCTCTTTCTGATAGGAATATATTTTTAGAAGCAGGCAGTAAGAATTCATTTACTTACATTATACAATACTTTTTATATAACTTCTATGGAATAGCTTATTTGACATTAGGTACATTTCAGCTGAATGCAATGTGGTTGTTGAACATAAACACATGACTTTAAGACATAGATGCATATGCAATTGAATTCAATCGTATTATGATAAGCAGGTAATCAGGTGATGAATAAAACCAGATAAGGAGTCTTGCTATGATTGAAGCATATGTACCAAAGCTCTTGATAAATGGAATGGAACCGTTTTTACCCAAGTTTTATGGTTGGACTCTTTATGAAGACGGTGACGAATCAAAGTCTTTTAAGAGAGTGTTTAGATTTGGCAATAGTTCGATATCAAGAGTCATTGAGTTTGCCATATATTGGGATTATGACATTACCCATCTATACGATTTGGAACATGTGTGGGTTTATGTAGATGATATTGGAGAAGTAATTGATGTTGAATCCAGTTTTCATGGTAAGGTCATCAAAGGTCTTAAAAAGAGTAGAGAAAATCTTGAAGGTAGAAAAGTAGTTCTGTACTGTCAACCTGGAAAGCACGCTTTAGTACCCGAGCTTGATCAAATTCTGGACCTTGATGATTATGAAAAATGCTGTATGGATAATGTTGGAAAAGATGGATTGATCATAACCCAAGTGGCAAAAGGCAGGTACCATTCATATCCGGGACTTAGGGAGAAAATAATTAGGTATATGAAGCCTTTGGCCTTTAAGCCTGGTGAAGAATGGATTTCTTATGATTTCAAAAGGAGTCAATTATTACCCTGGGATCAACTCAATCAGTTGATTCCCATTTATATCGGCATAGAACTTAAAAAAATCGAAGCTTACAGCAAAAAGGAGAAATGCAATGAATAAAATGGTATTGATTGTGATTGATGGACTAAGTAATCACATAGGAAAAAAATATATGGGCTACATGAAAGGCCTTGTTGAAGCAGGGATTGCATGTGAAGGAGTATTAGAGGCTTCTTTACCGACAATATCAAGGCCTCTTTATGAAACTATATTTACAGGTATAACACCAATTGAGCATGGGATTACAAATAATGGTATTAGAAGGAAAAGCAGTGGTAGAAGTTTGTTTCATGTAGTCGAAGAGGCAGGTGGAGTGACTGGGGCAGCTGCCTACCACTGGGTTTCGGAATTATATATGAAAACTCCCTTTAACTCCTATGATGATACATATCAATTAGAGGGAAAAGGCCCAATACATTACGGAATTTATTATGAGCAAGATGATTATCCTGACCGTCGCCTCTTTGTTGATGCCAAATATCTTATCAGTCTGAATCATCCTGATTTTTTGCTTATTCATCCCATGAATGTAGATCATGCCGGCCATGAATATGGTGGAGAGTCTAAGGAATACATCAGTAAGGCAAGGACTATTGATGGGATTTTATCCTCACATATTCCTTATTATCTGGAAGAGGGGTATTCAGTTTTAATTACAGCTGACCATGGAATGGGACAAGATGGGAGCCACTCGGGTCCTGATGAAAGTGAGCGATTGGTTCCGTTATGGTTCCTTGGTGATAAGACCGTTGAGCTACCTAAGGTATCGACTGATATATATGACTTTGTTCTTGAGACAATGGAGGTTGAATAATGAAAATTAAAAAGGTGATTCGGATCTTACCAGAGGAATATTGGTGGGGAGGTCAAGTGCATGATGGGATTATAATGCCCTATGACCCAGGAAGTGACAGGGATATTAGGAGAATTGAAAATGATAATCAAGGAATGCCTATGTTGATTTCCAATATGGGTCGGGGTGTTTGGAGCGATCAAGGTTTTAGGTATCGAATAGAGGGGTCGGGATTGACTATTGAAGGTGATGGTGAGATAAGAGAGGTGAAAAGCGGTAATTCGCTAAAAGAAATATTTAGTGAAATGTCGAATAGATTTTTTCGACCCAATGGTGTTATCCCGGAGAAAAGACTTTTTACCCATCCCCAGTATAACACTTGGATTGAATTGATGTATAAGCAAGAAGAAGAGAAAATTCTGGAATATGCCAAGAAGATACTTGATCAGGGATATCCACCTGGGATTTTGATGATTGATGATAATTGGCAGGAAGACTATGGTGTGTGGGACTTTTCTGGTTTAAGATTTAAGGACCCGAAAGGAATGGTGGCAAAGCTTCACTCGATGGGGTTCCTCGTTATGTTATGGGTGTGTCCTTATATAAGTCCTGATAGCCAAGTTGCCAGAGAATTAATGGAAAAAGGATATTTACTTAATGATAGTCAAGGTCATATTGCCATTCGCCAATGGTGGAATGGATATAGTGGCATATTGGACTTGACGAATCCTGGAACAAGGGAATGGTTTAGGAAAAGACTTGTTTATCTCCAAGAGTTTTATGGTATTGATGGTTTTAAGTTTGATGGTGGCGATCCAAGAATATATGAAGATAATGATCAAACCTATTCTAAAGAAGTAACCGCTAATGAGCATGCAAAAGTCTATAATGAATTTGGAGAAAACTTTCCTCTTAATGAATTTAGAGTAGGTTGGAAAACAGCTGGTATGGGTCTAGCACAGCGGCTATGTGATAAAAAGCACTCTTGGTTGGGAAATGGATTAGACTGTCTTATTCCTAATGGTCTTGCACAAGGTCTCATGGGTTATACATTCACATGTCCAGATATGATTGGAGGTGGAGAATATAGGGATTTTCTTCCTGAGACATTTAACTTGGATGAAGAACTATTTGTTAGATACGCTCAGTGCTCAGCCTTATTTCCTATGATGCAATTTTCCGCTGCTCCATGGCGACTTTTGTCTGATGAGAATCAAAGCTACTGCAGGGAAGCAGCCAATCTGCATGTGGAATTTGGTGATTATATTTATCAAGAAGCAAAAAAAGGAGCAGCAACCGGTATTCCAATCATAAGGCATATGGCTTTCCAGTATCCCCATGGGAATTATGAAAAGGTGACTTCCCAATTTATGTTGGGTGATGAAATTCTTGTTGCTCCAGTCATAGAAAAAGATGCCCGTGAAAAGGAGATCTATTTCCCAGAGGGCGCCTGGTTAGGTGATGATGATACTTTGATTACAGGACCATGTAAGTTAGCTGTTGAGGCGCCTCTTGGCAGATTGCCGTGGTATAGAAAGAAAGGAATACAATGAAATCTTTAAAGAATCAGCAATTTAAAATGGCTGCCCTGTGTTGGATGGCATATTCAGCCATTTACTTTGGCAGAGTAAACTTTTCAGTTGCTATTCTTGAAATTCAGGCTGTTTTTGGCTGGACAAAGGGTCAGGTAGGATTTATTGGAAGTCTTTTCTTCTGGATTTACGGCATTGGCCAATTGATAAACGGTCAAATCGGAGACAAAATATCTGCCAGACATATAATTTTCTTAGGTTTGGCGGTGACCTCTATTTGTAATTTAGGATTTGGAATGGGTATGACATTTGGTGTCATGGCAGTCATATGGTCCATCAATTCCTATGCACAGTCGACATTGTGGGGACCAATAGTAAAATCAATTTCAAATTGGTTTCAGCCGGAAGGAAGAGGAAGGGCTGCGATTTACGTTTCAACATCGATGGTTGGTGGTTATCTCTTGGCTTGGGGGCTATCAGGTGCAATCATATCAAAATTTGATTGGAGATTTGCCTTTTGGATTCCTGGAGTGACAATACTTGCTTGTAGTATCATTTGGTTTGTTTTATTCAAGAATAAACCAGAAGAACTAGGTCTTTCTTTCCATAAGACGGAAGTGCATAATAAGAATATGGAAGTGAGTATGGATGGTGTGCATGGAGACTCATTATCCTTGGTTCAAGTAATCCATAGAACAAAAATGTATTGCGTCGTCCTTGGATGTTTTGTTCAAGGAGTAATAAAGGATGGGATTGCCCTTTGGGCCCCTTCTTTGTTTATGGAAACCCAAGGTATGGATTTAAAGTCAGCGACCCAGTTTATTATTTTTATACCAGTTATGAATTTTGTGGGTATTCTAGCAGCAGGCCTGTTAAATAAGAAGTTGAAGAATCAAGAGAAATTGACAACAAGTATACTTTTTGGGGCGGGTATTCTGATGATTGTTGGTTTTATCGTGTCAAGCTCCCATAATGTTTTCCTGTCACTTATCTTCTTGGGGCTATCTTCAGCTACAATGTTTGGAGCAAACACCATACTTCTTGGTGTTTTGCCAATGAATTATTCTATCTATAACAAAACGTCATCAGTTGCTGGTTTCCTGGACTTTACTTCATATTTGGCAGCAGGAACTGGTGCCCTTGTGACAGGTTTAATTGTTGATACATTGGGATGGAATACAGTTTTAATATGTTGGATTGTCTTTGGAATTATTGGTATTTCATCATTATTAATCAGTCACAATTATGACAGAATAAATGGAAATGCTATTTTAAACAGTAATGAATAGGTTTGGAAGAAATTTAGAAAATTATATATGGAGGTTTAATAGATAATGAAAGTAATGACCTTTAATATTCGTCAGGATAATGGCCTGGACGGAGTCAATAATTGGAGCCACAGAAAAGAAATGGCGGCGAGTATGATTAATTTTCACGATGTGGATGTCCTTGGTCTTCAGGAGGTCTTTTATAATCAGTTAACTGATTTGGAGAGTCTTTTACCTGATTACCAATGGACAGGTGTTTGTCGTGAAGACGGAAAGAAAAAAGGGGAAGCGGTTCCAGTATTCTATAAGGCATCGAGGATAGTATTATTGGACAGTGGTAACTTTTGGCTATCCGAAACCCCTGGTGTGCCTGGAAGCAAAGGGTGGGATGCTGACTGTATCCGTATGTGTACCTGGGCCAGATTATTAGAAAAGGAATCCGGTATAGAGTTCTATATGTTCAATACACATTTGGACCATATTGGTGAAATGGCTCAGATAAAAGGAAGTGAACTGATACTACAAACCATAAAACAATTAGTGGGCCAGAACCCCTTCATTCTATGTGGAGACTTCAATGTCACACCTGAGACTGATGTATATAGGATGATTACAGCAGATCCATCTGCCATTCAGGATAGTGGAAAGGTCTGCCAATTTCCTCATCATGGTCCCGAATTTACATGTCATGATTATCAAGTCGGTGAGCTGATGACCTTGACTGAGAGCAGTCAAGATGATAGTAAAAATGACCCCAAAGGACTGATTGATTACATTTTTGTAAGCAGTCCGATGAAGGTCATTCGTCATGGAACCTTGTCAGATCATTGGGGTGGACGTTTTCCTTCTGACCATATGCCAGTTCTGACTCAAATTGTCTTGGGGTGAAGCAGCTCAGGTCTTTTTACCATAGAATAACCCATCCAGACGACCCAGACATAGGCCAAGGTTTTTGGAATCATAAGACTGCCAATCCAGGTCAGATCTTTTGCCCATAGAACAACAGGAATATAGAAACCAAAGGACAGGGTAATAGCCAGCCACATCCAGCGAAAGGCTTTGTCCTTGCTGGCTTTGGCGTCTTGATAGAAATGATAAAGGATGAGAAGACCCATAATAGCGAAAGGTATATTGCGGTATATGCCCCAAATAACACTTGGATAAAAAGAAAGCCATTGGTTTTGAGGGAAGAGACACAGAATAATTCTTAAAACAGCCAGACCATAAATTCCGTAGGATAGAATTTGCTGGTTGTTTTTTTTGTAGCGTATTTTCCAAAATTCAAAAAGTAGTAGATAGAAAACAGTCATAGTTATAGATGTAATGAGTTTGCCAATACCCAGTGAAGCTGAATGGGCTTCGAGACCTGTAGTAAAGAGTGCATAGGACCTTGGTATCAGGTGAAAGGAATCCCCCAAACCCAGGACGACTGCCATAATCCCAAAGAGTTTTACTTCCATATTGCCCTTACTGTTAAGGAGCATTTGTGTGCCAAGAAATATTACAGTAAAGAGGTAGATCATGTTAAATAGTGTTTCCATATGTGCTTGCATAAAAGCCTCCTGAATAAAAATCTGCAAACTGGCAATGTTCATGATATGATGAAGGTGTTGTCCAGTTTATAGTTATGAATTGCATATACTTAAATGTGTAATATTACACAGCATTGTGTAATTTGTATTTTTATTATAAATCTGTATAATGAGTTTGTAAAGCATTTTTTTATTAAAAAAAGATTAAGCTATATATGGGAATCAACAGTATGAATATGAGGTAGTGGTTATGGAGATGAATAGAACAGAAAAAAGAAAGCTGGAGATGAGGGACCATATTAAAGAAGTTGCAGTGGATCTTCTGAAATATAAGCACTCATCAGATTTGAAGATGGAAGATGTTGCAAAAGAAGCTGACATTTCCAGAAAGACAATTTACAATCATTTTTCAAGTAAAGAAAACCTTTTAAGTGAGATTATTGACCCTATGCTGTCATTTTGCATTGAATGTGTGAAGGATATTGATGTAAAGAAAGAAGTAGTGATGAAGGATGTCTCCGAATTATGCATTCGTCTCCATAAGAAGTATGGATCTCAGCTCAATCTCATGTACAATATTAACTTCGAAAGTCTGGATGAATCGTCAGCTCTTCATAAAGAATATACCAGGCTCTTTATTGGCTTGTTTAAAAGAATTGAAGACCTGTCTTATTCCAAAATTGAGCATCGGCAGGTTGCCTTTATCGTCTTTAAAACCTTCGTTCCAATATTAAATATGCTCAGTCAGGTGGAGGGATACGAAGACTTATTCCATAAGTCCTTTGCGGGTATGGTCAAGGGATTGGAATGAATAACATAGGACATGATGACATGATAAAAAGACTTATTACCATTATCCTATAACCATAAGCATGTTGTAATTATTAGGTGGGGAATATAAAAACTGCCAAAAATGTGGAGGTTTTATGAGAAAGGTAATAAGTTTTTTTGCTCTTGTGGCGCTACTCCTATCAATTCAGCAGAATGATGCTGTCGGTGAGCTTGGAGCTGTTAGCTCAAGCGTCGAATCAGGGGAAATTTATTGGCTGCAAAACATGGAAACAGGTGATTTCCTTGGGGTGGAAAATAATGGATCCAATACTGGAGCTATTGTTTCTGTGACTGACAGTCTAGTAAATGATTTTCAGAAATGGCAAATTAATATTGAGAAGGAATTAGATGGTAACCAATGGATTTCTTTGATATCTATTGGTAGTCAACTCACACTTACAGGTCATCTGGTTCAAAATGGGGAGTTGTATTTGACCCAAGAATTATACTCTGGGACATCAGACCAATTATTCCTTTTAGAAGAAGACGAACTAGATGGAACGATTAGTTTGTCAATGGATGGTCAAAATCTTGGAGAAGCACAGTGGTATGTAATCAACACAGAAGAAAAAGTGTCTCACAGTCAAGTTATGAAATATTGGGCACCCAATATCTATCAGGACTTTAATGCTACATATGATTTCCTATGGAAATATGATTATTTGACGGCTTTTGATTTTGATGGAGATTGGATTGGTAATAATAATTGGGAAAATTCTGATTCGGGGAGTAAAGTCCCATATGTATATACATCCATCCAAGAAACTTCAAGTCATTATTTTATCACTTACAACTTTTATCATCCAAGAGATGTGGGTAACATTGGTGGAAGTCTTCTAGCTTCTGACAGTCATGAGAATGATATGGAAGGTGCTTTGTTTGTTGTTAGGAAAACGGGGTCAGAATATGGTGACCTGGAGGCAGTTCATGCAATTCAGCACAGTGGATATGCAAGTTATACCGGAAGTGAAATTGAATATGGCGATAACGGTAGGGTAGACTTGTTTATATCCAGTAATGGACCATTAATTTCAGGTGATGGTATTAGTCAGCATGGACATTGCGTTCATATGTGGGAAGGCAGTAATGCAGAAGGTGGGATACTATATACCTATAATGAGCTTACAGATGAGAATGGTGGGTTATTAGAAGCTATATGGAATACATCTTTAGACAATCAGTTTGTTGGGTATGATTATGGTTTGCTATCCCTGGATCAGTTATGGGATAGAAGGTTTCAAATAGGTGAAGGCAATACCTTTAATTCATATGGCAATTTTGATGGGGATGCTTCTTCCGTAAGTGGAATGGGAAGTGACTCTGCTAATGCACCTTGGAGGTGGGAAGGTGGAGTGTGGATGTCAGATCCAGCATTTCTGACAGATGGGGCCCTTCATTATGATTCTATGTCTCACCGTTATACTTACAATAAGTATTTTAGTCACAAAATTGTGGTTAATAAGATTCAGGCCCATGTATATAAAGATCCTTATAATATTTTTAACAAGAAGACAAGAAAACCTGATGTGTTCATGCGAGTAACTGTAGAAGGTACAAAGTTTATTGATATTGGGGACTGGAAAGTATCCAATCTTGATTTGAACGTTTGGCGTGATTTTGCATTTGGTGGAGATGAAGCAGAAGATGGACGACGATTTACTGAACATCTGGATACTATCTATATTGCCAAGCCAGGAAATGTATCGGTATACTATGAAGTCCGTGACCGTGACAGTGATGCAGATGATACAATGGGGACTTTGAGTAGAATGGCTGAGAACGGCGAAAGTGACTTCTTTGAATTAGGTACAGACAATGGTGAAGCTACTATTAACGGGGAACTGCACCGTAGAGTTGAATAGGTAATACTTAGAAATTTTTGACAATTATATTAGGCTTGAACGCAACCAATCGTTCAAGCCTTTTTTATGTCATTTATGCAGTCTTTGTTTGTTTCTTTAAAATAAGAAAAATGAAAATCAGTGATAATCCTAGACAAGTATGACCTATTCCGGCAAAACCGGATATGGATGCGTCAAGTACGGAACTTATTTGTGTTCCAAGAACTTGTAAATTACCTCGGATAAACATCATAAGAAGTGTTAAGGGGAGCCCCAGGTTAAAGAGAATAAGAAAGGGCTTGTAGAGTTTATGGGTTTCAAGTGAATACAGGTTGACAAGAATGGCGGCAATTAAAAGAAAAAGTGACCCAAGAACCAGTGTATGTGTATGTATAAAAGATAGAGTGGTTGTTCCCCTAAAGTCCTGGATTTTAGTGAATTCCCGGTAATAAACACCTGAAGCCAGACCGATGATGGTGTAGATAAATGCATAATTGATTATTTTTTTCATGATGACCTCCTATTTATTATTGACAGGTGACCATAAGGAGTATATCATAAAAAAACACATAAGTACACACTAATGTGTAATTATGCACGGCGAAGTATAAAAACTTCATCTTTAGTGGAAAGTCTCTTATATAGAGACTTTTCTCTTGGTCATATTTGAAGACATAACTACAAATCAGATGGACATAGGCGTATTCAGTCGTGACATGAATTCAGTTATGATGAAATAAAAACTGAGGTGAAAAGATGAAAACAGTACATGTTATTTTTAAGACTCATCTGGATATAGGTTTTACAGGAATGGCGTATGAGGTCATGGACCAGTATAAAAAGGATTTTATTCCAAAGGCGATTGCTGCTGCATATGCATTGAATGAAGGAAGAGATTACCCTGAATTTATCTGGACAACCGGAGCATATCTGATTTGGGATTACTTAAGAACTGAAAGTCAGGAAAAAGTTGACCTAATGGAAGCGGCTATCAAGAATGGGTACATTAAATGGCATGGATTACCCTTTACCCTCCATAGCGAGTTAATGGATAAGCGTCTGTTTGATTTTGGCCTGACCCTGTCAAAGGAACTGGATGAGCGGTTTGGTATCATGACCCACGCCGGTAAAATGACTGATGTTCCCGGTCATACCATTGGGATCGTACCTTCCCTCTATGAAGCGGGAATCTATTATCTTCATTTAGGGGTTAATCACGCATCAAAAGTTCCTGACCTTCCTCCGTTGTTCAGATGGCGGCATCCAGGTGGAAAGGAAATTCTCGTCCACTATGCTGATGGTTATGGTGGAGGAACAGTCTTGGACGGCTTTGATCATATATTGCATTTTGCCCATAGCAATGATAATCAAGGGCCACCAAGTGCTGAGGATATCAGTAGACAAATGGAGGCAATCCGTGACATGTATCCCGGTGCAAAAGTTGTGGCATCAACCTTGGACGATTATTGGAAAGAGCTGTCTGTTATTAAGGACCGATTCCCTTTGATTGACCAGGAAATTGGTGACACCTGGATCCATGGAGTAGGAACAGATCCTGTGAAAGTTGCTGCTTATAAGTGTCTTTTAGGCCTGCGGGATACTTGGATGAATGAAGAAAGAATGGTTGTCGGCAGTCAGGAATATAAGGAGTTTTCTCTACCCCTTGCCCTGGTTGCAGAGCATACCTGGGGGATGGACCACAAGAAATTTATGGCTGATTATGTGAATTACCTTCCTGATGAGCTGGAAAAAGCAAGAAAGAGAAACCTGATAAATCTAGATGAAAATCCTATGAAAACTAAGTATATATCTGATTTTTCCCAAGATGAAAAGGTTGTTGGATTTGAAGATAAGAGATTACAATCCTACGATCAAATGGAACTGTCCTGGAGAGAACAGAGAGATTATTTGACCCAGGCTATAGGAGCTCTGACAGAAGATAAAAGAAAAGAGGCAAGAGAGGCTTTGATAGGTTTAGGCCAGGTTGGAGGTTTAGAAACCCAGATTCATAAATCCTCTGGGGTACCTAAGGAGAAGAGATACCTATCCTATGGAAGACAATATACGATGGGCGGCTTTTCTAAAATCGTCTTTGGACCAAATGGTGAAATTGCAAGGATTCAGAGACGGCCGGAACAAAAGCTTCTTCATGTTTCTTTGGGTAAGGTCTATCATCAAATCTACACCCATCTGGATTACGAAAGATATGCGGCTGACTATAATGATCATTATTCTACAACTTATGTATGGTCGGATGCAGATTTTGGCAAACCTGGCCTGGAATTTAAGGGCAGAATAAGTCATGATGAGGAAATGTTTTTAGACAAGATTAGATTACTTGAAGAGAAAGAAAATTACGCCCTCATTGAAGTCATCCTTAGAGTCCCTGGCACTTCTGTTAATCTGTCGGGTCTGCCTGAATATTTGCTTGTTCGATATGAGATACGAGACGGGAGTCAAATCAATATAGAAGTTGTTATGGATCATAAAAGAGCATCCAGATTGCCTGAGTCTATGTGGGTTGAAATGAATCTTGAGGTGGATTCACCTAGCCGGTGGCTGATGAAAAAAATGGAAACACCTTTATCGTGTCACGATGTTGTGTCCAATGGTAATCGCTATATGCATTGTCTTGAATCCATAGACTACAATGATGGCTTGAATAAGGTCAGCATAAACAGTCCAACCACTCCACTGTGCTCCATAGGTGGTATGAATGGATTGGTTCACGATAATCTCTTTCGGGACCTGTCCCAAGGTTTTTATTTTAACCTATACAATAATATCTGGGGAACCAACTTTCCGGCTTGGATTGAAGGGACGGTAAAATCCAGACTGGTTGTTAAATGGGACTGAAAAATAGCATTGAATGGGAAGATTCAGCAGTAAGCAAGGATTTTATGAGTTTCATATTACACAATAATGGGTACAAGAGACATAAAGACAATTCCCTGGGACATGCGAGCATTTACTTGAATGGTGAAGGGGTTTAGAATATAGTCTGTAGCAACAACTTACTCGTCAATATATACAAAAAGAAAAAGGGATTTGTGATAGTTACTGGGATTATGCGCATAAAAACTGCAGTTGCAGCCGGGTAACCAAACTTGAGAAAAAAAGCGTATGTAAAGTAAGTTGACATGACAACAAAAAGTTTAGGAGGAAGCAACATGAAGGGTTTTACAAAAAGAATGTTTGGTCTGATGCTTGTTATGGTTATGCTCTTTAGCTTAACTGCATGCTTTGGAGAAGGTGATGCAACAAGTGAAGATGTAAACACAGATCAAGAAACAGCTTCTGAAGATGGTGATGGTTCATCTGGGGATGTAACATCATCAATTGATGTTGACGAAGAACAAAAGGAAGCGCCGATGCTTGCTGAACTGGTTGCAAAGGGCGATTTACCTGCACTCGAAGAAAGACTTCCAATCGCTTCGGATGTTATGATTGAGAATGTAGTCAGTGAACTCGGTCAATATGGTGGTTCATTGCTGATGACTGAAACTGATTCAGGCCACTGGACTTGGGGGCCATATACAGAGCAATCATTGTTTAGGTTCAAGCAGGATGGAACGGGCCAAGTCGAAGCTAATATATGTAAAGACTACTATTCAAATGACGATGCCACAGTTTGGACCATAGAGTTAAGAGAAGGAATGAAATGGTCTGACGGCCAGCCCTTAACTGCCGATGATTTTGAATTCTATTACAATCATATGTCAGTACCTGCCCTTAATGCAGACAGATCACCTATAGGGGCCGATGAAGAAGGCTATTACAATGCATTCACTACAAAACCTTACAGGGCTTACTATGTTATGGTTGATGGGGTTAACTACTGGGCTGAGTTTGTAAAAGTTGATGATTATACGATTCAGTATAAGTTTGCAGCACCAAAACCAGGATTTCCTGAGGCGGTTGCCATCGATAACAAATGGGCTGTAGCACCTAAGCATTTCTATAAAGATATCGTATCTAGAAAAGACGGTGTAACAGATGATTCAACTTTCCCTTATATTACAGAAGAAGAAGCTTTGGCTAAAGCTAATGAGATTTTAGATAAAGATTTTGAATCCTATTCAACAATGGGTAAGAAAACCGGTTACTATAACTGGGATTACTATCAGGTTCCTCAGTTAAGAAGTTTTATAGCAACAGATAATAACTGGGATAAAGTTGGTGAGACCTACACCTTGGTTCGTAATCCGTATTTCTTCAAAACAGATGAATTGGGGCGTCAATTGCCATACTTGGATAAAATTGAAATTCAGATTATCAATGAGCAAGAGCAGCATGTATTAAAGGCAACTGCTGGTGAATTTGACGTATATGCAATCAAACCTGAGGTCTTTTCAACGGTCGCATCTTCTACAAAAGATTCTCATAGGGTTTCAAGTTGGACCAGTGTTAATTGGGGTAGAGAGTATGTTATCTGTCTAAACCAAACCGTAGAGGATGAAAACCTTCGAATCCTCTTCCAAAGCAAGGATTTCAGACAGGCTTTATCAATTGCTGTAGACCGTGAACTCTTAAATGCAACCCTAGCAAATGGTCAGGCGGCACCATGGCAGTTCTCACCTGGTCTTGGCATGAACGGTTATGATGCTGACTGGGCAAAAAAATGGACAGATTATGATGTTGCAAAAGCCAATGAACTCTTAGATGGATTGACTGAACCTTGGGATGGTACACCTGGTACCTACAGGAAGATGAAAGGGACAGAGGAAGACTTAGTCTTAAACTTCTCACTAAATGAATCTCAGGCTGATAGAACAGGAGACTATTTTGGACTTCTTACCAGTGCCTATGCCGAACTTGGTATCAAAGTTCTTACAAAAGTTCAGGCAGATGTTGCCCAGATAATATTGGCCAATGAACATCAAGTGACCATTGATTATCCATATGGTGTTTCACCTGCTATTAGACCGGATACTATTGTTCCGATGAGAAATTACATGGGATGGTATGGAGCCTATGGTAAGTGGTATGAAGACAACCGATCAACTGAAAATGGTGGAGTTGAACCTAGTGGTGACATGCTGGCTCTTGTAGATGCTTATGATGCCATTGCTACTGCAGCAGGTGCCAACAGAACTGAAATTATCAGTGAAAACGTTCAGAAGATTTACGACCTTCATCACGAAAATATCTGGATCATTGGTTTCCTGTCTCCTATCAGTGACCGCTTCCTGGTTTCTAATGACTTGAAGAACTTCCCTGATGGAGTCGTTAATGCAGATGAGTTTAGGTGGGCAAGTATGATGCGTCCAGAGCAGTTATTTAAAGTTCAAGAAGATTAATAGACATAATTGAAAGGTTGCTAAAGGAGAGTCGCCTTAGGCTCTCCTTTGGATGCCTTGAATAAGTACGGAAAGGTTATATATGATGGCAAAGTTTTTGGTTAAACGTTTATTGACCGCTTTGCTCACCATCTTCTTGATCACATTTGTTGTATTTGTCGTTATCCAATTGCCTCCAGGGGATTATGTGGATACCGTTGTCACAAGTATGATCGCCGAAGGTGAGCAGGTTACAGAAGCAGACATATTACTGCTAAAAGAAAGTTATGGTGTTAACAGACCCTTGATTGTCCAATATGGTGACTGGCTTTTTGGCTTAGTAACCGGTGATTGGGGAACCTCCTATTACTACAATCAAGATGTTCTGGAAGTCATCAGTGAAACATTGGGAACAACCTTGTTATTGTCTTTTGCAACACTCATATTCACCTACCTGGTTTCTATACCGATTGCTGTATTCGCAGCAAAACATCAATATTCTATAGGTGATTACATATTTACGATTATTGGATTTTTTGGAATGGCGGTTCCTGGTTTTTTGGCTGCCATTATTATGATGTTTTTGTCTTATAAGATTCTTGGGCAACCAATTATGGGGATACCTAAAGATCCCATTACTGACTTTGAATCTTTAGGAAACCTTGTAAAGAGTTTGGTTATTCCTGTTGTCGTTATTGGACTTCAAGGGACTTGTGGCTTGATCAGACAGGTCCGTGCCCAAATGCTCGATGAGCAGGAGAGACCTTATGTTCTGGCGACAAGAGCAAAAGGTGTAGGAGAGCAAACCCTTACATATAAGTATGCTATGCGATCTGTTCTAAACCCTATTGTTGCCGGTTTGGGTCCCATGTTGAAGCAGATTTTTACCGGATCAACCATTACAGCTATTGTCCTTATGCTGCCGACAAATGGACCTGTGCTTTTAAAAGCATTACAGTCTCAGGATATTCTCCTGTCAGGAGGGATTCTTTTGATATCCTCAATTTTAGTCGTCGTTGGAACCTTCCTGTCTGACATATTACTGGCTGTACTAGATCCTAGAATTAAGCATATGGAGGGAGGAAAATAATGGAAAAAACCCATGTATTCGTTTCATATTTCCGCTCCCTAGGTAATCATGAACAGAGAAAACAGAGAAAAATAGATAAAGAAAAGAAGAAGCAGGAAAAATATTTTGCAGCCTCTCAATGGCAGTTGATGTATAGAAAGTTAATGAAACATAAGCTGGCCAAAATGAGTATGGTGATTTTGGGGATCCTTTATTTTAGTATGATATTTGCTGATTTTATTGCACCACAAGGCTTGGAAGACTATTCTGCAACGTATTCAAATGTTCCGCCTACAGATCTTCACTTTGTACATGAAGGTGATTTTATTGGACCTTTTGTCTATGCTTATGATTTTGAATATGATGAGTATGAGATGAAGACCTTTGTTGAGAATCAGTCAGTTCCCTATAAAATTGATTTTTTTGTCAAAGGAACACCCTATAAGTTCTTTGGACTTTTTAATAGTGACCTTCATTTTTTTGGAGTAGACAACAGCCAAAGAGATGAGAGCCTTGATCCTGTTACTTTCTTTATATTTGGAGGAGACCAGTTGGGACGGGATCTTTTTAGCAGGATACTTCTTGGAGCCAGGGTATCTTTGACAGTGCCCCTTCTGGGAACGCTTATATCCTTTGTACTTGCAGTTGTTATTGGTGGTATTTCCGGTTATTACGGTGGTGTTATCGATTTAATTATTCAGAGAATTATTGAAGTTCTAATGTCTTTTCCGACTCTGCCTTTATGGATGGCTCTGTCGGCGGCAATACCGGCTGACCTACCTATTGAACAGGTCTACATTATGATTACGGTCATTATGTCCCTTCTGGCTTGGCCAGGTTTGGCACGGGTTGTTCGAAGTAAGTTTATGTCCCTTAAAAATGAGGACTATGTTCTTGCAGCAAAATTATGTGGAGTTAAGGACTCAACCATTGTCCTAAGGCATTTGGTGCCTGGTTTTATGAGTTATCTGATTGTTAATCTGACCATTGGAATTCCTGCCATGATCTTAGGTGAAACATCCATGAGTTTCTTAGGCCTTGGTATGCGGGCACCGGCGACCAGCTGGGGTGTCTTATTACAGGAATGCCAAAGTATTCCTAATATCGCCAATAATCCATGGAAGCTGATACCTGTTGTTTTTGTAATCATCTCTGTACTCGCCTTTAACTTTTTAGGTGATGGACTTAGAGATGCTGCTGACCCATATAAGTAGGAAGGTGTGAATGATGAATACAGTATTGGATATCAAAAATCTATGCGTTGATATTGAACTGGATGAAGGTAGGCTTACACCTGTTAGAGGCGTCAGTTTTAATATTGGTGAATGTGAAACCTTAGGTTTGGTTGGTGAATCAGGTTGTGGAAAAAGTCTTACATCCAAGTCCATTCTGGGGATTAACAGCAAAAACTGCATCAGAAGTGGTGAGATTCTTTTTACCAATGACCAGGGAGTAAAGACAGACCTTCTAGGATATAAAAGAAAAAGCAAACAGCTAAGAAAAATCCGAGGACAGGAGATTTCTATGATTTTTCAGGAGCCTATGACCTCATTTTCTCCCTTGTTTACGGTCGGCAATCAAGTGGCAGAAGCTGTCAGACTCCATATTACCAAGGATAAGAAGAGGGCCCGTGAAATTGCTGTCGAGATGATGGAAAGAGTAGGAATTGCCAATGCCAATGACCGGTTTGACCAATATCCCCATGAATTTTCAGGTGGTATGCTTCAAAGGGCACTTATTGCTACTTCCCTGGTTTGTCATCCCAGGCTTCTTATAGCTGATGAGCCTACAACAGCATTGGATGTTACGATTCAGGCCCAGATTTTGGAATTGATGAAAGAGCTCCAGGAAGAATTCAAAATGTCGATCCTCTATATTACCCATGATCTTGGAACTGTTGCCCGTATGTGTGACAGGGTTGCCGTTATGTACTTGGGGAAAATTGTTGAGTTTGCAAGTGTTTATGATATATTTGAAAATCCTCTCCATCCATATACCCAGGGTCTAATTGGTTCTGTTCATAAGATTGGATCGGCCAAAGAAAAACTTTTTTCCATTGAAGGAACCGTTCCCTTGGCAATGAACCTGGAAGACCGGTGTGGATTCTACGACCGGTGTAAGTCAAAAGGCAAAACTTGCCAGGGTTGTAATCCGGCTCTTGTTGAAGTGAAGCAGGGGCATTATGTGGCCTGCTATATGGCTGATGAAAGAGTAGGTGATACTATATGAGCGATGTAATTCTAAATGTTAGGAACTTAAAGAAAACATTCTACTCAAAAGGGTCTTCCGTTCAGGCCGTTAATGATGTCAGCTTTCAGGTGATGCGGGGAGAAACCATAGGAATCGTTGGTGAATCAGGATGTGGAAAATCTACATTAGGCCGATGTGTTGTTAATGCTCATCAACCGACTGAAGGTATTATTGAATTTACAGATAAGCAGGGAAATCAGTTCGATTTGGCCTCTTTGGATAAGACAACGCTACGAAAACTAAGAAGAGAAATTCAACTGATCTTTCAAGACCCTTATTCATCACTTAATCCAAGAATGACGGTTTTTGATATTATATCAGAGCCATTAAAGGCAAATTTTAAACTGTCCAAAAAAGAGATGGCAAAGATGGTTATGGATGTTGCAGAAAAGGTAGGACTCAATCCATCATACTTAAGCAGGTATCCCCATGCCTTTTCAGGGGGGCAAAGACAGAGAATCGGTATTGCAAGAGCCTTGGTTCTTCTTCCCCAGCTTATTGTATGTGACGAGTCTGTATCTGCTCTTGATGTATCAGTACAGGCCCAGGTTATTAACCTTCTAAAAGAACTTCAGGAGGAATTTCAGTTAACTTATCTTTTCATTAGCCATGATTTGTCAGTGGTTGAATATATTTCAGATAGGATTGCTGTCATGTATCTAGGCAAGGTTGTGGAATACTCGCCATCGGACCAATTATTCAAGAATCCACTTCATCCTTATACAGAAGCCTTGCTGTCAGCTGTTCCTATAGCAGATCCAAAACTCAAGGCAGACAGAATTCCGGTGGAAGGTGAATTACCTAATCCATCCAATCCACCATCAGGATGTATGTTCCATACACGCTGTCAGTATTGTCAGGATCAATGTAAAAATGTGGTGCCTAAGCTTATTGATGCTGGTGATGGTCACTTTGTAGCCTGTCACCGTTTTGAAGAATTAAATCTAGCAGGTATAGTCAACTAGACCCTTATACCTTTATGCTGGTTAGGAGCGATTGTGAAAAAGAAATTAGTCGTTTTTATTGACAGTGGAGATACACTGGTAGATGAAAGTACAGAAAGAATCGGCCATGACGGTAAGACGGTGGAACATGCTGAACTTCGCCATGGAGCAGCAGATCTGATTCGTACACTAAAAGAAGAAGGGTTTCCTGTCTATATGGTTGCAGATGGCTATGCCCAGTCTTTTGAAAACGTACACAAGGCCCATGAAATATATGATGACTTTGATGGTCATGTTTTTTCTGAGTTGGTTGGTGTCTGCAAGCCAGACCGGAAAATGTTTGATGAAGGCTTGAAAAGGGCCGGACTTGAAGCTTCAGACTGCCATCGGGTGGTTATGGTAGGCAATAATCTGGAACGTGACATTGCCGGAGCCAACCGGATGAACATGATTAGTGTACTCATAAACTGGACAGACAGATACCCTAAAGAACCAAAAAACACAGATGAAATCCCTGATTATATTATTGAAGAACCTATGGATTTACTGCCATTGGTAAGACGTTTAGATGAGGAAATCGAATGAAGCGTTTAGTTGAAAGCCCAGATAAGAAATGTTATGATGACATAGAGGTGGAAAGTAAAAGGACGGTGGATGCCTTGTTAGGCAACAACGATATTTTTATTGCCAGTCGTTCGACCATTAATATTTCTCTATCCATATACTACTGCGGGTCAGAAGAGTTCGCAGAAGGGGCTGTATGGGGACCCAAAGTAGTCGATCACTTTGTTCTCTATTATGTTTATGAGGGAAAGGGTGTTTTAACCGTTGGCAACCGCACCTATGCACTGAAAAAAGGTGATGGATTTCTTGTGCCCAAAGACGTATTAACCAGTTTTCAAGCAGATAAACGTAATCCTATGAAAGCAGCATGGGTTGGTTTCTACGGATATCTGGCAGAAGGCTATTTGAAAAGGTGTCATCTGACAGACAATCATCCCATTTTCTCTTATACCAAGGATGAATTTTTCCTGGAATCCTTCAGTGAAATGATTCAGGTTTCTAAACGTAAACACAACAGATACTGTAAAATGATGTCCATTCTATATAATATAATGAGCCGCCTGATTGATATTACCCATGATAATGATGTGGGGAATAAGCATATTGATTCGGTTGAGTTATATTTACGAAAGGCTATTGAATATGTAGACATGAACTATTCCAAGAAGATGAGTATTCAGGATATGTCAGACTACGTCGGACTGGACCGTAAATACCTCCATCGTATATTTAAGGTGAATCTGGATAAGTCGCCTCAGGAATATTTGATTGTTTACCGAATTACAAAGGCCTGTTCACTGATTAGGAATACGGATTTATCCATATCCAATATTGCCATGTCAGTCGGATATAATGACATGTTCCATTTCTCCAAAATTTTCAAGAAAACCATTGGTGTATCACCGTCAGAGTATCGATTAAATCCCATCGAGACCAAGGATGAAATGGACAGGCAGGTTCGGACCAATCAAGAAGTAGATGGTGACCAAGGCCAGGTAATTCAAGAATTAAGAAGTGCTATTGAAGAACTAAAGAGTGTTATTCAGGATAAAAATAATGAAAAGGCTTAGAGTTAAACTCTAGCCTTTTTTTGACGTGAAAATTTTTTGTTGTATTGATGATGGATTCAGTACCTCCTTTCCTTTGAGACATGAAGCCATCATATGAAGACATGAGTTAATGGAGGGTAAGACAAGTCCGTGTTATAGTCTACCTATAAAAGACTTGGAGGAAAATCATGTACGAAGAATATAGCTTATCAACATCTTGGGCAGGTAATAAATTCGCCACCGGACGAGACTTGATTGAGACTTTTAAATCAATGGGATTTCATAAGGCTGAACTGAATTATCATGTGTCCAGGAGCCTGTACGAAGATATTCTTCAGTATGTGGACAGGGGTGAATTTGAAGTGACAAGTGTCCACCATCCCTTTCCAAAAGAATGGACAGAGGAATTTGGAACAGATTCAGTTATGCTGGGGTTTCAGGATGAAAACAAGCGTCTGGAAGCCGTCAAACTAACCCAAAAATCCATTGATTGTGGAGTCCGGCTTAAGGCAAAAGCCGTTGTCATCCACCTAAGTGAAGTTCCTTTTCTGGATGGAGAACAGTTGGATAATAAACTGAAAACCCTCTATACATCCGGTGAAAAATATAGTCTGGAATATAGAAATACCTTCGGACTTTTGAAAGATCATCGAATGACCAGCCATACTTATGTCAAACAGGTTGTTAAAAGTTTAAAAGACCTATGTAAATATATTGAGAAAATGGAATATGATATTGTTCTAGGTATCGAAAATCGAGCCATGAGCCATCAGATACCGGATTATTATGAAGCTGAATATATCTTAAAGGAGCTTAAGGGTTACCCTGTATATTTTTGGTATGACCATGGTCATGGCGTCATGATGGAGAATCTTGGTATGTTCGATAACAAAGCAGGGTTGGAGAAGATAATCCATCAAACAGCAGGCGCCCACATACATGATGTAGAGGGCATGATGGACCATAGGGCACCGTATGAGCTAAATGATATGCTGGATGCTTTTGTACCCCTCCTTAAAAGAATTCCTATAAAAGTTCTTGAAATAGGAGAATCTGTAGATCAGGACAAAATCATTTCCGGTATGAAGCGCCTTAAACATAGAATGGATATGTAAATAATTGTGATGAAAGAAAGTTAGGTGTTTATGAATCATATAGATATCTTTATCAGAATTTTTTTGGCTATTGTGGTAGGTGGTGTTATTGGTTTTGAACGGGAAAGAAGCAACCGTCCTGCAGGATTTAGAACCCATGTCCTGGTCTGTGTTGGTGCAACGGTCATTTCTCTGATTCAACTGGAAATGATTGATTATACCATCGTTTTAATAGAGGAGGAACCCCTCCTTGCCAATGCCTTAAAGGCAGACATCGGAAGGATGGGAGCCCAAGTTATAACAGGGGTCGGTTTCCTTGGAGCCGGAACCATTATTCGTGAAAAAGGCATCGTCAAAGGCCTCACTACAGCAGCCAGTGTCTGGGTTGTCGCCTGTATCGGACTTGGAATTGGACTAGGTATGTATGAAATCACCTTGGTAGCTACATTTGGCGTTATGATTTCACTGGTTATGCTGAAAAAAATTGAGCGTGTCATGAATAGACGCCAGTCCGTAAAGCAGATGACAAAGATGAATCCGGACAAGAAACAAATTTTTTAGCTTTTAACTTTTTTAATAGATTTTAACCCCCTTAAAAACAGTCGTTATATCTAACCCTTGCCAGGATATAACGGCTGTTTTTTCATACATGCTTCATGTGAATATATTAAGGTTAATCATAAATGACGAAAGGGAGATACCATGATCAAAGTTGCCATTGTAGGAACTGGAAATATTGCACCATCCCACGTTGAAGGCTTGCTTACCTTCAAAGACAGGTGCCAAATTGTTGCTCTAGTGGACATATATCCGGAAAAAGCCCACGAGCTTATGGAAGAGTATCATTTGGATTGTTGGATCTATGCCGACTATAAGCAGATGCTTGAGGAAATACCGGATTTAGACCTCGTACATGTGTGTACACCGCCCTATCTTCACAGTGAGATAAGTCTTGCTGCTATGAATCGGGGATGTCATGTTTTGGTTGAGAAGCCTATGGCACCCTCTTTGGAAGAATGTGATGCCATGCTTGAAGCTGAAGCAATCAATGAAGTTATCTTATCCTCAGTAGCTCAGAACAGATTTAGGAATCCGGTGTATAGGTTAAAGAAGCTTGTTGATAGTGGTATAGCTGGAAGACCCCGAATGATTCAAGTCGATTCATTATGGTGGAGGGGCCATAGCTATTATGACTTATGGTGGAGAGGGCTTTGGGAAAAAGAAGGTGGTGGTGTCACCCTTAACCATGCTGTCCATCATATCGATATGCTCAACTGGATTCAAAAGGGGCTGCCTAGGGAAGTGTCCAGCGTCCTTGCAAATGTCAATCACGACAACGCTGAGGTGGAGGACCTTTCTTTATCGACTTTGATTTATGAGGATGGATCTCTAGCTCAGGTTACCGGATCTGTCATTCATCATGGTGAAGACCAGGGCCTCAGTATTCAGTGCGAAAGGGCCAAGTTGTCAGCTCCCTGGAGTGTATCAGCCAACAGTTCAAAAGAAAACGGATTTCCTTACAACAATGAAAATCTGGAGTCTCAATTAAACATCCTATATAATGAGTTTATACCATTGAAATATACTGGACATACCGGTCAAATAGAGGATCTTCTTAGTGCCATAGAAAACAAAGGACAGCCCCTGATATCAGGTAGAGATGGAAGACATACAGTCGAGTTGATTACAGCTATCTATAAATCAGGTATTTGCAAGGAAAGGGTGATATTACCCCTGGATTCCAATGATGAATTCTACAAGAGTGGCGGAGTTGTCAATCGGGGGATCCGATTTAATAGAAAAAGTAAGTCAGTAGAAAATTTTGCCAAAGATAAGATAAGTACTGGAGATGAGAAATAGTGTCCAGAGAGGAGATCTAGAATGAATAAAAAAGATGGTATGCAATATGCCCCCAAAGGCAAGCCTAATCCTGTCGTAGAAGAGGGAGAATTTATTTTTAGTGTTGCCCACTTAAAACACGGTCATATTTATGGCATGACAAACGGTTTACTGGAAGCCGGAGCTAGTCTTAAGTACGTTTATGATGATGACTCTGACTTGGTGGATGCTTTTATTAAAGCCTTTCCTAAAGCCAAGAAGGTAGATCAACTTGAAATGATTCTGGAAGATCCAGCTACAGCTTTGGTCGCTTCAGCTGCCATAACCAGTCAACGGGCTGATCTTGGTATTCGAGTCATGAAAAGTGGCAAAGATTATTTTACGGATAAGGCTCCTTTTACAACTTTGGACCAGGTAGAAGCTGTAAAAAAAGCTGTAGCTGAAACCGGCATGAAGTATATGGTATACTACAGTGAGAACATTCATGTGGAAAGTGCTGTATATGCCAAAGACCTAATTACAAGAGGCGCCATAGGCCAGGTTGTGCAGGTCTTAGGTTTAGGTCCTCACAGATTGAATCATTTGTCTAGACCTGAGTGGTTTTACCAAAAGGACAAATATGGTGGGATTCTATGTGATATTGGCAGTCACCAGATACAGCAGTTCCTTGATTTTACCAATTCGAAAGACGCAAGTGTATCCAGAAGTCAGGTGGCTAATTACAGTCATCCCGAATATCCTGAATTGGAAGATTTTGGTGATGCTATGTTGGTTAGTGATAATGGAGCAACCCATTATTTTAGGGTAGACTGGTTTACACCCAATGGTTTGAATACCTGGGGCGACGGACGATTAATGATTCTGGGGACAAAAGGTTATATTGAATTACGAAAATATATTGATATTGGGCGTGATGACTCCAAGGATCATGTCTATCTGGTAAATGATGAAGGAACCTTCCATTTTCATGTTGAAGGACAGGTTGGATATCCATTTTTTGGAGATTTTATTCTTGATTGCATCAATAGAACTGAATGTGCCATGAGTCAGGAAATGGCCATAAAGGCAGGTGAGTTGGCAGTCATGGCAGAAATGAAGGCTATAAGACTCCAATAGAAAAGAGGGGATTAGTGTGGACGGTAAGGAACTGGAGAAGCTGCAGTTTAACTTTTATATACAGGATATGAATATCGATGTTCTATGGATGCGGGTTATGAAACATGATGGTCAGTGGACTATTGGTATGCATAAACATTCCAGCTATGAGCTTCATCTTTGTGCTCACGGAGGTTCCTTTGTCGATTTTGAAGAAGGATCTACCACAATAGAAAAAGGCCAGGCCTATCTTGTAAAACCACAGATGCTCCATGAACAAAAAGAACTGGAAAATCAAGATTATATTGAGTACTGCCTCTGCTTTAAATTTAAAAATCAAACCAGGTTGAAGGAACTTTTGGATAAGGCCAGTGGAGTGACCCTTGCAGACACTTATGGTTGTCTAGGATACTTTGAACAAGCCATTAAATTGGCCGAATATAAGCCAGTCGGATTCTATGAACAGATCCAAAGTCTCATATATTTAATTATTTCTGCCTTTATAAATGCTGCCTTCGCCGGTCAAGATTATAAAGAACTTGACCAGCATCAGCGACCTCAAAAAGACGACTACCGGATGCAGTGGATAGAAGAATATGTGGATGATAATATCGAAAGACCTATTCGCATAGAACAGGTCAGTGACTTCCTCCACTTAAGTGAGAAACAGATTTCCAGAATTGTTAAAGACCACTACCAGATGACAACGAAGACTTTTATTGACCGTAAACGCCATGAACGAAGTCTTGAGTTGCTGGATTCAACCAAGTTAACCATTAAGGAGATTGCGGAATCTCTAGGTTACAGCAATGAATACTATTTTAACCGTTTCTTCAAGAAGATGGAAGGCTTCCCACCGGGGATCTACCGAAGGAGAATCAAGAATAGTCATTCATGAGATTTTGAAATAATGTCGGAAAAAGATAAGATTTTGTCCTGTGATGACATTTTAAATAATGACCTCTTATATTAATCTATTAGTAGAAGGTTTTATAGATTAATATAGGAGGTTATTGCGTTTTGGCGCATAGTGGAGAAGAATGAAATTAGGATTTCGTGAAGAGAGAATTAAGAGAATTGTTAGGGAGTTAAAGGATTTATCGATTATGGATAGGTCTTTGATTGAAGAGGTTTACAAGAAAGACGGATTTTATAAGACCAGGGAAGAGGCAAATCAGGCAGAGGGTCTCTTTGAAGTTTTTCATCCGGACCAACTCTGGGGCGGGAAAGACGTCTATGCCTGGTTTACATGCCAGTTGAACCTGCCGGAACTTAGGGACCATGAGAAATTGGTTTATAGGCTTGAAACCCTAGATGAAGGTTGGGATGCACTGAATCCTCAGGGCTTGCTGTTTTTTGATGGAAAGGTTGTTCAAGGTCTGGATGTGAATCATAGAACTTGTCCTATACCTTCAGACTTAAAAGGTAAGATCCAGATTGATGTTCAGGGTTACGGTGGCTCATCAAACCCAATGTCAGGTGTTAAGGGTAAGTCTCTTTTTCAACAGTTTTTGTTAAAAGTGGATGATAGAATCGAGAAGCTGTATTATGATATGAAAATTCCATTGGAGGTTGCAGAACTTCAGAGAGAGGATTCCAGGGAAAAATTATACCTTTTGGATAGTCTGGAGCAAGCCCTGCAAGCCCTGGACCTGAGAAAACCCTATAGTGAAGATTTCTATAAGGGCATTGGGAAGGCTGATCAAATCCTTGCAGATATGATCTACAATAAAGATTTTGATAATAATGAAATAGCAGCCTGTGTTGGGCATACACATATTGATGTAGCCTGGTTATGGGACCTTAATGAAACCAGACAGAAGGTTCAGCGAAGCTTTGCAACAGTTCTTAAGAACATGGAAGACTATCCGAAATATGTTTTTATGTCCAGTCAGCCCCAACTGTATCAGTTTTTGAAAGAAGAGCGGCCGGAACTTTATGACCGGGTAAAAGAGAGGGTTGCAGAGGGACGGTGGGAACCTGAAGGCGCCATGTGGGTAGAGGCGGATTGTAACCTCAGTTCAGGTGAATCCTTTATCCGCCAAATCATCTATGGTAAGCAGTTCTTCAGAAATGAATTTGGTGTAGAGAATCGGGTGCTCTGGCTTCCTGATGTCTTTGGATACAGCGCAGCCCTACCCCAGATCCTTAGGAAATGTGGCGTCGATTATTTTATGACCACAAAAATATCCTGGAATGAATATAACAAGATTCCCTACGATACATTAAAATGGATTGGTATAGACGGTACAGACGTACTGGCTCATTTTATTACGACGACAGATGTCAGAAGACTGGCTCAAAGCCATACAACAACTTACAATGGTTAACTTGAGCCGGCATCGGTTATAGGTGCTTGGGAAAGGTACCAACAGAAAGATATTAATAATGAGGTTCTAATCTCTTATGGCTATGGTGATGGCGGCGGTGGACCAACTGCTGAAATGATTGAAACAGGGATACGCTTGGAAAAAGGTATTCCAGGAAGTCCAAAAGTGTCCATGACCGGATCCCTTGATTTTTTTGAGAGTTTGGAAAAACGACTGGGAGATAACAAGAAATTACCCAAGTGGGTTGGAGAACTCTACCTGGAATACCACCGTGGAACCCTTACCAGCATGGCAAGAAACAAAAGGTATAACCGGATTAGTGAACATCTCTATCAGGAGCTTGAATGGTTGTGGTCTCTGGCAGTGAAAGAATGCCAGGTGGAATATCCTGGTGAAATCCTTAAAAAGGGCTGGGAAATTATTTGTCTCAACCAATTTCATGATATTATACCAGGCTCATCGATTAAAAAGGTCTATGAAGATTCAAAGGTTCAGTATGAGGAGATTTTAGAAATCGGTAAAAACCTTAAAGAACAAGCGATGAAGGCAATCGCCGACAATCTGGATATTCAGGAACCATCCATAGTTGCTTTTAATGCCTTAGGCTTTAATCGAAGCCAGGTAGGGACTATAAAAGTTGAGGATAGATTGGAAGATGTCTATTTGGAGGATATACCGTCCAAGGGATATAAGGTTTTCAAGATAGAAGATTTACTGAAAGCCAAAGCATCTACTAAGGATGAGAGTCAAGAAGCGGATCTAGGTGTTCTGGTTAGTCAAGAAAGAATGGAAAATAACTTCATCCGTTTGGAACTTAACGACCAGGGTTACATTACTAGACTTTATGACAAGACGAACGACCGTGAAGTTTTTGTAGATGGAGCCATGGGCAATGTATTCCAGGCTTTTGAAGACAAACCCCATAACTGGGATGCCTGGGATATTAACATTTATTACCAGGAAAAAATGTGGGAAGTCAATGGATTGATTTCCGTTGAAGTTTTGGATACTTCTGAATATAAGGGAAGTCTAAGAATCAAGAGACGATATCAGGATTCAGAGATTAGCCAGATCATGACCATCTACCATGATTCGCCAAGAGTAGATTTTGAGACTGAAGTAGATTGGCATGAAAAACAGGTTCTGCTGAAAACTGCTTTCCCTGTTGATGTACATAGTGACAAGGCTACCTACGATATTCAATTCGGTAATATTGAGCGCCCCACCCATGGAAATACTTCTTGGGATGCAGCCAAATTTGAAGTCTGTGCCCATAAGTGGGCAGACCTGTCAGAAGGGGATTATGGTGTCAGTCTTCTTAATAACTGCAAATACGGTTATGATATTACAGACCGTCAAATGCGTCTGACCTTAATCAAATCACCGACTGCACCTAATGAAGATGCTGACCGTGAAGTGCATTATTTTACCTATAGCCTTTATCCCCATAAAGGTGATCTTAGACATTCGGAAACGATTAAGGAGGGCTATGCTTTGAATCAACCTCTGTCTCTCTATGAAGTAGTAACAAAGGAAGGTTCCCATGAGCTTGGCACCATAGACAAGGCTTCTATGGAATTTTCACTGATTTCGACAGACCAGGACAACATTGTTATTGAGACGGTTAAACAGGCTGAATACTCCAATGATATAGTTTTCAGAGTGTATGAAACTGCCAACTCCAGGACAAAAGCAAGATTTAGTTTTGGATATGATATTGTTGAAGTTGTATCCTGTGACTTTGAGGAAAGGGTGGACTATACTTGTCTAGACTTCGATGGAAGTACTTTTACAGACAGTTTCCAACCTTTTGAGATTAAAACCTATAAAGTTAAATTTGCATAATTGGATGAGTGAAGAACCCAGTCTATAAGAGATTGGGTTCTTTTCTTGTCTGATGCTAACTTTGACCTTATATAATAGTTTATCATCCTAGTTTTTGATATAATAGAAGATGAAAAGATAGATAAGGAGCAGATCCAACTTTAACCCATTGTTCTTAAATGAAATGCGAGGTGATAGGAATGAAAGCAAAGGGTATTATAGCCATATTGGCACTAGCTCTTATGTTTAGTGGATGTCAGAAAGATGATGTAAGTGAAGAAAATTCCTTACAAAACACAGAGGCTTCTGTTGAGCTGAGTGAAAGTTCAGAATTTGATTGGAAAATGGCTGAAGGGGAAACTATAAGGGTCATGTTTAATAACCATCCCTACGCAGATGCTATCATTGCTGAATTGGCTGGTTTTGAAGCACTAACCGGTATACAGGTCGACTTTTCTTTAACGGAGGAAGAATACTACTTTGATAAGGTAACCTATGCCTTAAGTTCTCAATCCACTGATATGGATGTATTTATGACAGGGGTGGAACAACTTTGGCATTACGATAACCTAGGTTATATCGAAGATCTTACCCCTTATGTGGAAGATGAATCTAAGACAGATATTGACTACGATATGAATGACTTTTTTCCGGAACTTAGAGAAATTCTTATGATTGAAGATGGTATTAATAGAAAACTTGTGGCTGTACCTCTTGGTTTTGAACTGTTTTCACTAGCTTATAATAAGCGGATTTTTGACGAAAAAGGTTTGAAACCACCAGAGACTTTTGAAGAAATGGTTGCCCTATCTAAAGATCTTTATGAACACAGTGGTTCTGGGACTTATGGAATCTCTATTAGAGGAACCAAAAACTGGTCCATGATTAATACTGCTTATATTTCTTATTATTCAATCTTTGGAGGTAAGGATTTTATTACAGACCATGAGGATATTAAGGCTGCCGTTGACAGTCCGGAATCCCTTAAAATGAATCAATTATGGGCAGACTTGGTTAGAAACGGAACCAGCAGCAACTGGGAGAACATGACATGGTACAACTGTGCTGATGAATTTGGGTATGGGAAGGCTGCCATGTTTTTGGATGCTGATATTGTCAGCTTATATGTTAATAATAACGGTGAATATCAAGAAGCCGGTAATATTGGATGGGTACCCTTGCCGCTGCCTGAAGGTATGGAACAGAGATACTCAAACGTATGGACATGGACCTTGTCTATGAACAAATCCAGTGGTCAAAAAGATGCTTCCTGGCTTTTTATGCAGTATTTTACAGGAAAAGACCAGCTCTACAAGTCAGCCACAGTCTATAATAACGGAGATATGCCTAGACAAAGTATATGGGAAGATCAAAAGTTCAGAGAGAATTTAGCTAGTAACGATGGTTATATTGAGACTTTTGAAGCGACCATTGGTGATACAGACTTACTCTATACACCCCATATTCATTTCTTTGAGACAGCCACTGTTTGGGCTGAGTACATTCAACGTATTGTACTGGACCCAGATGCAGACGTTGAAGAAATCCTGAGTGAACTGGCTGATAAAATGAATGATATCGTTAATCAATAGGTGTCTTATTGATATGATCTAGATCTATGTTTATAAGACTGGCTATTGCAGCTTTTTTCTCGCTGAAATTAGTATAGACCTGATTGAATAATTCAGATTCACCGAGAGGTTTAGAAAAAATATAGCCTTGAATCATAGAACAGCCTTCTTGCAGAAGGTAACCATATTGGTCTAAGGTTTCAACGCCTTCTGCAACAATATCCAAACTTAGGTGTTTACCCATTTGGATAATAAATTCTGCAAGAACCCTTGCATCTTCTTTTAACATAAGATCATCAATAAAATCCTTGTCGATTTTTAAGACATGGATTTTTAATTTGCGCAAATAGTTAAGGGAGGAATATCCTTTTCCAAAATCATCCAAGGCAATTTGAAAGCCTTTTTCTATTAATATATCAAGTTTTTGAAGGACCAGGTTTAAGTCTTCCATCAAAGTTGTCTCAGTGATTTCAAGAGTAATCTGGTTACTGGAAATATTGTATTTAGCGGCGGTTTCCAGAATAAACGGAGCCAAATTATCGTCAGTGATTTGGTGGACAGACAGATTGATGGACATATGAGGCTTGGGTTTTTGGATAGAATTAAGTTTGGATAAGGTTTTAAGTGCTTCTTCAATGACAAAGCTGCCAAGTTCATTGATTAAACCTGTTTCTTCGGCGATAGGGATAAACTCACCGGGACTGATAAATTTCTGATTGGCTGTTTTCCATCGAATCAAAGCTTCATAGCCAAGAACCTGACCTGTTTCGGTTTTGATTTGGGGTTGATAAACAACAAAGAACTCATTGTTTTTAATACCCAGACGCATTTTTTCTTCAGTATGCATCCGTTTAACAATAGTATTCAGCAACAGGGAATTGTAGAACATGTAGCAGTTTTTACCATTGTCCTTGGCCTGATACATGGCAATGTCAGCGGCTCTTAAAAGGTCGGTGAAATTGTTTCCGTCATCAGGATATACAGAGATGCCTATACTGACAGAGGTATAGCAGTGAAAGTCGCCCAGATCAAAGGGTTGATTAAAAGTCGTCAGGAGTTTTGCGGATAGTTTCTGGAGCTGAATATTGCTTGTATTATTAACAAAGACAACAAATTCATCGCCGCCGATTCTTGAGACAATACTGTTGGCTCCGATGAGATGATTCAGATAGTCACCAATGGCTATCAGGAGTTTATCACCAATATCATGGCCATAGGTATCATTAATATACTTGAAGTTATCAAGGTCCAAAAATATGATTCCGGCTTTAGATGGGCTTGTACCCAGCATCTTATCTATTTCAATAAACATACCGTTACGGTTCAAAAGATTGGTAAGGGGATCATGATAGGCCAGGTAAGTTAATTGGAACTCCTGTTTTTTTCTTGTTGAAATATCACTTAAGGTACCTATCAAACGTGACAGGTCTCCCTTTTCGTTATAGACTTTCTTTCCCTTTAATAAAAACCAAATATACTGGTCTGCATGATTTTTCATCTTAACTTCGATACTGATTTCATCCTGACCGGAGAATTCATGCTCCGTGATGGTGTCTATAAAAAGCTGGTGATCCTCAGGATCAAGATACTTTTTCCAGAAACTGTCAGAGGTGTTTTCTTGAGGGGGATAGTCCATGATGTCCCACCATCTTTTGGACATAATCAGCTCGCCCTTATCAATATGCCAATCCCAAAGAACATCGTTGGCTCCTTCTGCAGTTAACCGATACCGTTCCTCGCTAATAAGAAGTTTGTCTTTGGTTGCCATAATATTAATCAATTGGGTAGCAAAAAGAATCGAAAGGACAACACCAATCAACATAAAAACCCCTGTCCAAATACGAACCGGACCTACTGAGGACATGGCTTCATCATAGTTTAAAATAGCTAGGAGGGTAAAACCAGTCTTTCCAATTTCTTGGTAGGCGATGAACTCCTTACCATCATCGATTTCAACCAGTTCAAAAGAATACTGGCCGATTGCAGCATTGATGGAAGTAGATTCTTTTGCCAGCTGATCGATCAATTCTTGTGAAACGTGATATTCTGTGATGACCGACGTAGATGTTGCAGTTTCAATGTCGTATTGTGTGAATAAATCTTTGGCATCAGGAGCAATCAGATGAAGCTCGCTGTTATAATCAACAAAGCGGTTTTGGAAGAGACTGGAAACATAGTCAATATCCAAATCAATAACGATATATCCGATAATGTTGGAAGAGAGGTCTTTTATTGGGCCGATAAAAGAAGCAACATAAGTATCACTGGACTTACGGATCTTATCATCTAAGGCCCTGTGAGTGCCGATCCATCCGCCATTTATGGGCATATCCTTCATAAGCTCATCAAAATCGATAGGAGATAATCGGTTGTCATAGATTATATTCTGTCCTACGACAGCATGATCAAGGATGAGAACACTAATATTACTGATATAGGAGGCATTATAGTTCTCGTCTGCAATATTGATACGAATAGTATCATAAGCATCATTATCCTCATCTGATTCAATGACTGTTTGAAAAGACCGAATAAAGTTGGGATTGATGATAATTCTATTATAAATCTGCTCAGTTTCACTGAACATGTTCTCAATGGAATAAGAAACCAGTTTTAGGGATTCACTAAGTTGACTGTTGACCTGAGCTTCAATCTCGTCTTGAAGCAGACTTTGAGCTACAGATCCCAAAGTGATGATAGGAAAAAGCATAATGATGGCCACAATGGCAACAGACAGTTTGTAGCGCTTATAGATTTTTAACTTGAATAGTCTAAGAAATTTCGTAAACATAGCACCACCCTATCTGATATGCGAGCATGTATGGTACGTCTATTATATCAAATAAATTTGGGGATATAAAGTTTTCGGAAGTTCTTATTTTTTTGTCTATATGGTAGTATAAATATAGAATGATTAAGAAAAGGAGTAGAGGATGTATAAAGAGGGAAGTCACGCGAAAAAAATTATTGAAGCCCAGGAAGCAAGTGGATTATGGGGGCATTTTTATGGATCCTGCTAATTTTTATCATGTATCTTTACTAAAAGGCCAATTGGACGAAACTGTTGAAGCTAAGTATGTGGACTATCTCGTAAATCATCCCCAAGGTATCTACTACATAGGCTATCCGGGACGGCTTAAAGACTTACCAGAGGTTTTTAAGTCCAGGCAAACCATTCGGTTTTTGGCTTCGGTTAGAATGCTGGCAGAATATAAATCCTACAAAAAGTATAGCCAACCGGTTCTACAGTGGCTGGAAGACAACAAGAGTCCAGATGGTAACTGGGCTTTTGATACTAAGGCAAAAGATAATATTTATCTGCCCTTGTCCGACTCCTGGCGGAAGGCGGAAACACGGATTGCAGACTCTACAGCTTTTGTGAAGTATTGTATTTTGCCGCTGGCATAAAGGTTTTTAGACCAGTTCATGGCGTAGGATAGGAGCAGCATATTAATGAAGGTCCCTTCCCTAATATAAAAAGGAAGTGGAGTCACCAGTGAAATGCTGATGGATATACTTGCAGCTAGAACATCAATAAGGTAGCGGAGTTTCATAAAGCTAAAGGAGCTTATTTCCGACAGTCGGACACAAACACTTTCAATGGGGAAGGTAATCATGTTGTAATGAATAATACCGCCTACGGATATGCCGCTGATGATGGTTCCGCTTGCCAACATAAGAACCCTGCCCAGGTAGGGCAGCTGTGGAAATCCAGCCAGAAAATCAATGAATATGTTAATAAGTAGACCCAGTGACAGAACGGCAGCGAATTGAATAATGTATTTAGACACATGGGCAAATCTGGTCAGAAGTATATAAATGATGAGAAAAAGGCTGTTTATAAAAATGGTGATGGTTCCGATTTTGAGATCGAAGATGCCTGCGATAGACAGGTTCATGGAATTGACGCTGCTAACTCCAAGACTTGCTGTAATACAGAGGCTAATGCCAAAGGCTGTCATAATATAGAGTAGAAATGACTTTATGAGTTTATATGTGTTTGTCATAGGGTTCCTTTCTTACATGTGAGGGAAAAGATAATTATACTTGCATATTTTATTTGATATGGGTTTTGTTAGGCTTATTGTAGATGATATAATTGAATAAAAATATGAGATATCTCATATATATTAATTAGTAGACATAAAAGTTTGAATGGGTGTGAAGAATGAAAGTATACAGTTTAAGTGAAGCAGAACCTGAGATACAAGCCAATTATAAAAAGTACCATAGAATCTTCGGTGAGTTAACAGATACCATGGTCATAGAGTCATATGAAGCTGGTGAAGATATCATATATTTTCATAAACCCTTGGAACGTTTGAGGTTTCTGATTGAAGGACGGGCCAAAATCCTGATGCTTCATGAAAATGGTGCCCAGTCCATCCTTCATTTCGTCCATCCGGGAGAGTATTTAGGAGAACTTACCTTTCTGGAAATAGAGAAGGAGCACAGAAATGTTCAGGCGATTACACCCTGTATCTTCGTATCGGTAGAAATGGAAGAAGCTGGGCGGATCCTAAAGAAGGATCCGGACTTTCTTTTTGAACTTGGTCAGTTTGTAGGTGAAAAAATGTTGGAGAGGACTCATTTTTCATCAAAAAGCCAGACTTACGAATTGAAAAACCGTCTGGCCTCTTATATACTAACCACCCAACATAAGGGAATATATAAGGAAAAACATACGGAGACAGCTGAGTATTTAGGTGTCAGTTACCGACACCTCCTATACACCATAAAGAATTTTATGGATGAAGGTATTTTAACAAAATTGGACAAAGGATATGGTATCCAGGAAGAGGCTTTGTATGAGCTGGCCAGGGATATCTATGAGAAATAGGATCAGGTGGTTTAGGAGATGAAAATAAGCAAGGGAGGAAAGTCATGAAAGAAGCGCTGTATTTCAAGGATAGGCTAGCGTTTGCGAAATGGTTAGAAGTTTATCATGAAACTGCAGAGGGGACAGACATCTATATTTACAAAAAAGGCTATGAGGAGGAAGGGATTAGCTATGAAGAAGCAGTCCGAACAGCACTCTGCTATGGTTGGATTGATGCGGTAACCCACTCCTGTGATGACAAACGTTTTTATCAGTACTTTGCTCCCAGATTAAAAACCAGCAACTGGTCACTGAGTAATAAAATCCGTATGAGAGACTTGCTTAATGAAGGTCGGATGACCGAGGCTGGGACAAAGTTTTTCGACATGAAATGGTTGGATACCCTGGATCAGGATATTGAAGCAGAGAAAAAGGCCAAAGTATCTGATGTTGAGTTGCCGGACTTCTTTGAGACCATATTGGAAGAAAATGGAGCTAGGGAATTATTTGATGAGGTTGTAAAGTCCCAGCGGAGAAATTATGTCAGGTATATATTGGATGCCAAGAAAGAAGAGACTCAGATTAGGAGATGCCATAAGGTCGTTAGTATCCTCAAAGGAGAATCCAAGAATAATCTATAAGTGAGTTATATTAAGAACCGGTCCTTAGACAAATAGTGAATCAGGCCAAGGCAGCCTATGGTCTTGAAAGTGAGGAAAATGATGATTAAAGTGGAAGGCTTGTCATACACCTACCTGGATAATGATACAAAGACTCTCAAAGACATCAGTTTCAGTATTGATAAAGGTGAAATATTCGGTTTTCTTGGTCCCAGTGGGGCAGGTAAATCTACAACCCAAAAGATTCTTTTTGGCCTTCTGAAAGGTTATGAAGGCAGTGTGACTTTGGAAGATAAGGAAATTGCTGATTGGGATGCAGGTCTTTATGAGATGATTGGTGTTTCTTTTGAATTACCCAATCATTATACCAACTTAACCGCTAAAGAAAATCTGGAATATTTTGCTGAACTCTATCAAGGCCCCTGCCACTCCATTATGGATGTTTTGACCTGGGTTGGACTGGAAGCTGATGCAGACAAACGGATTAAGAATTATTCAAAAGGCATGAAAGTCAGACTTAATGTTGCCAGAAGTATCCTCCATAAACCAAAGGTTCTTTTTCTGGATGAACCAACCTCAGGACTTGATCCGGTTAATGCGAAAATAATCAAAGATCTCATCCTTAGACTTCGTGATGAAGGAGCAACGGTTTTTGTGACCACCCATAATATGAAAGTGGCAGATGAGCTCTGTGACAGGGTAGCCTTTATTACTGATGGCAGTATCCGTATTCAGGATAATCCGGATAACCTAAAGAAAAAGTATGGAAGACGGGTGGTTACCGTTACCTATGACAAAGACGGAAGTATTGATCAAAAAGAATTTCCTATGGATGGCCTTGGCCAGGACCAAGAATTTATAAGTCTTCTGAATGCCTTTGATAAAATGGAGGCCATTCATTCCCAGGAAACGACCTTAGAAGAGGTATTTATCAAAGTGACTGGAGAGGAGCTGGATTAATGAGCAGACTTGCTTCGACCATTAGAAAAGATATGATTGTCCAGTCAAGAAACAATATTTATACCATGACCTTGGTGGTAGCTTTATTGTTTGCCATTGTTTTTTCCATATTGCTGAAACCGGAACATATTGGAGTCATTATTCCTGCAGCCATGCTCTTCATTGTTGGAGGAACGACGGTTGTCTTTATTGCTATCCTGATTATGGACGAAAAAGAACTGGGTCTCTTAAATGCCATGACAGTGACTCCCTTGTCTACCAAAGAATATCTTATGGCCAAGGTAGGAAGTATTACCTTTTTAGCCTCATTGGAAGTTGCGATTATGTTAGGAATCCCCATTGTTTTAGGCTATTACAGGGTTGGTATTCAACTGCCAAATTTTGTATTTCTTGTTCTAGGTGTGATTATTGTGAATCTTATGTATTCCTTGCTGGGAGTTGGTTTGGTTGTTCGATTTGAGAAATTCACAGAATTCATGTTCCCGGCAGTTATGATTATGGTCTTTTTCCAGATCCCGGCCATTTATTACGCAGGTATCCTATCCACAAATGCCATACTTCTTATCCCTTCGGCAGCGCCGGTTATGTTGATTTATGGTAGCTTTAACCAACTGGAAGTATGGCAATTGGTTTATGGTATTGGATATAGTGTGTTTATTCTGGCAGGTTTTGCCTTTTGGGCATATCGGGCCTATGTTAAGCATGTCGTTAGGACGCTGTCATAAATACAGTCAATAACAGTCTTCTCTAATAGAAAAGGAGTTGTATCATGACGAAAGCTATAAAGGTTTTGAAAAGTGAATTCAGGTTGATTCGAAGAGATTCCATGCTTTTTATGATGCCCTTTTTTGTCATATATATGGGCGTGGTCCTTCATTTCCTGATGCCCTGGTTAAACACCTATCTGGCAGCAAATGGAATGATGCCTGGAAGTGTGTCTGCCAATGGGTTTTCATACTATTATCCCTTGGTTATGTATTATATGGTCATTATTACTGGTCCGCAAATATCCGGTATGGTCTATGCAGTTTTAATTCTAAGTGATAAAGATGACCATACTATTCAGGCCTTAATGGTCAGTCCACTGACTGCCAAAATCTATATTAACAGAAAGCTTGCCTTGTCTTTTGTGACTGGGGCCATCTTCATCCTTGCCCTCTTCTATATGATCGGTATAGACCTCATGCCTTTTTGGATAATGGTCCTTATCAGTATTGGAGGAGGTTTTACATCCAGTGTCATTTCCTTGGCTTTAGCTATTTTTGCCAAGAACAAGGTCCAGGGTATGAATTACGCCAAAGGTGTATCCTTTGTGGCCATGGTCATCCTGGCAAGCTTCTTTGTTAATGGTAAGCAGCAACTGATTTTTGGTCTTTTGCCACCTTATTGGGTCTGTAAATCCTATACCCTTGCCCTGGATGGAGATCCACTATGGATCCTATTCCTGATCATCGGTATTGTTTATCAAGGTGGTTTGACATATTATTTAAGTAAGGTGTTTCAAAAGAAAATTTACGATTAGGAGGTTGTGTTATGGGAATTGTAACATTTTTAGCGTGGTTTTGTTTGGTCTATGCATTCGTTTTGTTTATCACCGGTTTTCTGAAAAACAGTTTTATGATTAAGATGGTAAAGGTGAAATTCGGTGAGAAAACAAGTGATGAAAAGGCAATCAAGATTATGTACATTTCAGGCTTAGGACTGCTTGTGGCCAGTATCGTACTCTTTATATTGTAGTTGGAAAAAATCTTTAAATCAGAAGGAGGAGGTAACTATGGATAGGTATCAGTTTAACGAAATACTACCAGGTTTTTATTCGGTGGAAATGGGTTTTGTCAGAAGTTTTATGTTTGTAGACGGTCAGGAAGTCCTGCTGGTAGATCTAGGTATTGGAGGCAGTGACTTGAAGGGCCAGGTTCTAGACTTTCTCGAGACTAAGTCAGAAAATATATCTGCGGGAACTAGTTGGGAACAAGGGCAAAAAACTTTTGGGGTGATCTGTACCCATGGCGACGGAGACCATATTGGTGACGCCCAAGAATTTGACCGCGTACAAATCCATCCCTCAGAAATGAACCGCTTTTACAATGGGAGTAATAATGGTGTAAAGGTTGAGCCTATATGGGAAGGTGATAGTATTGTCATCGGTGACTACTGTTTGGAGGTAATCCTTATACCGGGTCATACACCAGGCAGTATTGCACTTCTAGACAGAAGTAAGGGATTTCTGATTGGTGGAGACAGTATTCAAAAAGGCCCTATCTTTATGTTTGGTGAAGGCAGGAACTTCCAGGCACTGATAGCCAGTATGGAAAAATTGGAGAAGATGATGCCCCTTTTTAAGGTAGTATATGCCTGTCACCATGATTTGGAAAATCCGACAACCTGTATTACAGATGTTAAAGAAGGCGCTAAAATCATGTTGGAGAACCCTCCTCAAGGTCAACCACAGGAACGCTTTGACAATAAGGTCAATCTATATGATACTGGACGTATTTCTTTCTTTGCCCTTTAATCATGATGTGCCCTTGATGTGAAAGAACCAGAAAAGCAGTATTATAGTAGTATATAGTGACCATTTAGACAAAACCTCTTGTATTCTTACCTGAAAGTGGTTTAATAGTTGTATCAATATGATTATAGAATGCTCAGAATACTGGAGGTGTTGAAATGGGTATTGAAGTTGCAATTGGAATTATGGCGGTACTTGGTATTGCTTTTGCGGTTTGGGTTTTGAAGTATAATGCAAAAGTTACAGGAAATGACCGCATGGAAGCGATACACAAAAAGATTGACGAGTTAAATGGAGTCATCATTGCCATTGAAAAGATTGACCGTACAGCTTACCCATATGAAGACATTTTCAATAACTCGGGTAACATGTACAAATTCTACCGGATCAGATATGAAGTGGAAGGCAGACGTAAACTTGGATATGGTGTTCTGATCATTAAGCAAAATGCCTATGGACCTGCTCTTGCAATGAATACTGAGTGGGTTTGGAAGTTCTAATTCTAAATATGTATTGACGATTGAAGGCCATATGAGATATTATAAAAGTGGTACATTCTAATCAGAGATATAGATATAGAAAAGAGGATAGAATGATGAATAATTCCATAAATATTCAAGATACAGTTCTTGAGCAGTTGCGCAGGGAGAAGATGCCGGTTACCGTTTTTTTGATGAAAGGCGTACCCCTTAAAGGGATAGTAAAAGATTTTGATGCGTATATGGTAGTCATCGATATGGATGGCAGGTTGCAGATGATATTTAAACATGCAATATCAACGGTAATTCCATCAAGAAATGTTCAGATGATGAGTAAATAACATATAGTGACTTTTCAAGCACTTCGGTTACGGAGTGCTTTTTATGTAAGCTTGAATAGGTGAAAATATAAAGATTTCCTATTGCAGCTAAGAAAATAAAATTTGAGAGGGACAATTAATGGTTGGATTTGGAACCCTGTTAAATACAGGTGCAGTTTTAGCGGGTAGTGGCATAGGCATATTTCTAAAAAATGGAATTAAGCAGGAGACCCAGGATATACTCATGCAGACCTGCGGTGTAGCAGTCATATTTATTGGTATTGCAGGAGCCCTTAAAGAAATGCTTCAAGTAGTGGATGGAAGTATTGAAGTTACCGGAACCATGCTCCTCATATTTTCCCTGGTCATTGGTGGAATTCTAGGTCAGTTAATCAATATTGAAGGCCGTTTGGACCAATTGGGAGTCCGGATAAAGAAAGCAGCAAAAGCAGATGATGACCACCGCTTTGTGGAAGGTTTTGTTAATACATCCCTGATTATCTGTGTTGGTGCTATGGCTATTGTGGGATCCGTTCAAGACGGCTTAAGTGGGGATTTTTCCAAGTTGGCTGCCAAATCGATTTTGGATTTTGTCATTGTTATCGTATTTGCTTCAGCCTATGGACTGGGTGTTATGTTTTCAGCCTTTGCAATACTTGTTTACCAAGGCAGCATTACCCTCCTGACCTTGTTTATTGGGCCTGTTCTGGGGCAAGCCCTCATTAGTCAGGTATCCTTTATTGGTTCGGTTTTAATCTTCTGTGTTGGTATTAATATTGCTTTTGGTAAGAAATTGAATGTTGGTAACATGCTGCCTGCCTTGCTGGGTCCGGTAGCCTATGATGTGTTTATGAGAATTTTCTAGCATGTGCCTTAACTGTTAGGCATTTTGTTGAGTATAGAAGTGATGCAAGTATATAAGATGAATTGAGGTAAGTCATGAAAGATGCTATTCTAACCAGAAAATCACAGAGAACATTTACCGGTCAAAAGCTTACGGATGTTGACTATCAAAAGCTGATGAACTATCTTGAGGATACAGCCCACCTTATTGGACCTTTCGGCAATAAGATTAAGATATTCTTTATGGATTCATCCGGTCAGGAAGTGGAAAAAGTAGGGACTTATGGTGTTATAAAAAAGGCTCCTGCCTACCTGGTAACCGTGTGCAAAAACGATAGGGAAAACCTTTTTGACTGTGGATATGTTTTTGAAAAGCTGGTTCTCTATATGGAATCCATAGGACTTGGAACCTGTTGGATGGGAGGAACTTTTAATAGGACGAACATCAAGGTTCCCATAGAGGAAGGTGAGTTTATTCCTGTCGTGTCCCCTATTGGATACCCAGAAGGTAAAAAAGCTCTTGCAGAAAGGATGTTTAGGTCTTTTGCAAAATCTGATCAACGAAAAGCCTTTGAAAGCTTATTCTTCTATAAGGATTTTAAAACACCTATGACTTTGGAAAATAGTGGTCGAAAGGGCTATCAGAATATTGAGATTCTTAAGTCGGTCCGCTTGGCTCCAAGCGCATCCAATAAGCAACCCTGGAGAATACTTATGGATGAAGAATGTACTGCCCACCTCTATATAGAAAGGACACCTAATTATGGATATGGACGTTTAAGTTATGACATCCAGATGGTAGACATGGGGATTGCAGCCAGCCATTATGATATAGTTGCAGGTCCTGTGGAATTTGTGACGTTGGATCTTGAAACTCCAATGTTAAGTGAATACAGTGAGTATATCGTTAGTATGAGAAGAAAGGGGTTATGATAATCTGATGTTTAGAGATATGAGAAGAAGTCAGCAACATTTAACGGTGAAAGAGATGGAAGATATTCTTGATAAAAGAACTGCAGGTGTCCTGGCTGTTTCAGGTGATCAGGGATATCCCTATGCGGTGCCCCTCAGTTATGTCTATAGCGATAACACAATATATTTTCACAGTGCGACTGCCGGTCACAAGATTGATGGCATCAAGAATAATGACAAGGTTTCTTTTTGTGTTGTAGACCAGGATCATATTGTTCCTGAGGATTTTACGACCCACTTTCGGAGTGTTATAGCCTTTGGAAAGGCCCGAATCGTTGAAGAGATAGATGAAAAGAGAAAGTCCTTGATACTCCTTAGCCAAAAGTATTCACCCGAGATGGATAAGGAAATTATGAGAAGAACCAGTTCAACTCTAGAGGGTGTCGCCATGGTTGCCATTGATATTGAACATATGACGGGAAAAGAAGCCTTGGAAATGGCTAAGATGAAGGGAAAGAGCCAAGATAATCAGTAAAAGGATAATGGATGATGATCTAAATATGAGTTAAAAGCTGCAATAATGTACTATGACCAAATAATCAGACAGTATATAATGGCCCTTATTACTAGGAAAGGAGCCCTTTATGGATATTATGTCATTTTTGGTCTATTGTTTTATTGTAACCCATACACCTGGTCCTTCAAATCTGGTCATTTTATCACTAGGAACTACCTATGGTTTTAGGAAAACAGGAAATTTTATTATTGGATCTGCCATGAGTTTTACTTTCTTGCTTTTGGTATCGGCATCCTTAAACAGACTGATTTTGACTTTCATGCCAACCATAATACCATGGCTGCAAATCATTGGAAGCCTATACATCCTCTATCTTGCATATAAGATGTCAGGTATTAAATATGTATTTGACAGGAAATTTCAAATGAGAGAACCGTCTGAATCGAAGCCTAATAGTCAGTATATTGATAGTGGATCTGAAGGGCGACCTGGTGCTTTTGAAGGTTTTATGATGCAGTTGATTAACCCCAAAGTTATTATGTTCACCCTAACCATATATCCAAGTTTTATTTTACCCTATTACAGTGATACGAGAGTTCTTCTAGGCTTTGGCCTGCTTATTGGTTGTATCGGCTTATCAGCATATTCCTTATGGGGACTTATGGGATCTTTTGCAAAAAATCTTTTTAACCGTCACCAGAGACTGGTTAATCTGGTTCTTGCTGTGTTCCTTGTTTATTCAGCCTATATGGTTTCAGGCCTATCTCATGTCATAGGAAGGTGATCTTATGAATAAATTTCTCTACAAAAAAACTGCAGGCATTACTGTATTATCAGCCAGCATGGATGATTTTATGTATAAGAATCATGCCCATCAGGAATTTTCCCTAGGCGTGACCCTAAGAGGGATCCAGCAGTATCATCTAGACAGCAAGTTTCAGTCATCTCATAAGAACGGTGTTATGCTTTTTAATCCTGATCAATCTCACGATGGGCATTCAAGAGATAAATCCGGTATCGATTATGTCATGGTTTATATAGAACCTGAACAGTTTGCTGATATGACAGGCAGAGCCTATATGCCTTGTTTTTTAGAGTCGATCTCCTACGATAAAAGACTGAGATTAAGCATTCTTAATCTTGCCAAGGCTGTCGTTGACAGTAATGAAGAATCCTATTGCTATGAAAAACTGGCGAATCTGGGAGAGTGTTTCAATGACAACCTAATCAGAGAAGAAAAAAAGGATAATCACTATATCCAGAAGATTAAGGAGATCATCAGAAGTGATGTTAAAGGAATCCTTAATCTGGATGATATGAGCCAGACCCTAAATATTTCAAAGTATAAGCTCATTCGATTATTTAATGCAGGTGTAGGCATATCTCCATATCAATATTTTATCTCTTGTAAAGTGGAGCACGCCAAAGGATTAATAGAGTCAACCAGAGATGTCTATGCAGCTGTGTCGGAATGTAATTATACAGACCTAACCCACTTGAACAGACACTTTAAAAGTATCTATGGCACAACTGCTTATGAGTATTTACAGAGTATATAATAGATTTTACTTAATCGAACTCTTTCGAACGATCAGTTTTGGAGGCAGTTCGATTTTTGTTTTGGCTTTTTCAGGATTTTCGATTCGACTTAGTAAGAGTTTGAAGGCAATCTCGGTCATTTCCTGAATTGGTTGGTGGACACTGGAAATCTGGAAGATTTTAGACAGCATGGTATCATCAAAACCAACAATGGCTAAGTCTTCTGCAAAAGGATTGACTTCCAATTCATCCTGAAGTCGGATAAACTCAAGGGCGGTTACATCGTTGTAGCAAAAAACTGCAGAGCAGTCAAAAGAATCCTTGTCCTTGATGAAGTTCTTAATATCCTCATGAATGGCATAGGTAGACTGTTCATTGGAGGTTAGGGGAATGATTCTGGATTCATCCAGAGGAATACCGTTGTCGTAAAGGGCTGCACGCAGGCTGTCCAGTTTGAAATCAACAGGTGGACCAATATAGCCAATCTTTCGGTGTCCTTCACTTATAAGGTGATCGGCAATTAACCGGACACCTTCATCATGGTCCACGGAAACGCTGTCAAATCCGTCTTTGATTTGGGTGGTAATGACCATAGGGACATTTAAGTCTTTAAATCTATCCATATTGTAGTCTGAGGTTGGTATCATAAGGATGCCATCAACCTGTCTGGACATAAAATTCTGGATGTTCTGCCATTCTTGTAGAGGATTGAAAGCTGAATTATGGATGATGATATTGTAACCTTCTTTTCTCGTGGCTTCTTCCAGGGCATTGAGAACCTCTATAAAATAAGGGTTGGACAGGTCGCTAAAACTAACACCAATGAGATAAGACTGGCTGTTCTTGAGGGTTTGGGCAGCTCGGTTTACCGTATAGTTGGACTCTTCGATGACTTTCATTACCCTTTTGGCCAAGGCCTTATCAACATTGGGGTTTCCATTGATTACCCTGGAGACTGTAGGTTGAGAAACATTGGCTAGTTTTGCAATCTCTTTCATGGTCATTTTCATGGTAGACTCCTTTATGAAAATGTGAATACGAATTCACAATATTTGTTCTTGATTCTAGGTTTATTGTACTACAAAATCATGGAATGGAAAAGCTTTTGTACATATATTCGTCAATATATACAAAAAAAGGAATGGAATATCAAATAAAAAAAACATGTTGACAAATATTTGAGTCAGGAATATAATCGGGTTATGAGAATACGTATTCTCAGAAACGGTAAAACACAAAGGAAAGGGATTGAAAAGATGAAAAAATTTATTTCAGTATTGTTGGTTCTAGTATTGTTACTGTCCATGACAGCTTGTGGGGACAAGGGAAATGGATCTGATGAAACATCATCTGATGGTGCTTCAAAAACTGCAGCATCCAAAGATCCGATTATTATTTGGACACAGGCCTCACCAGACCATCCGGAAGGAAAAATGTTTGCTGACAGAATCGCAGAATATAATGCAGCAAATCCGGATGCACTTCAAGTAGAAATTCAAAACTTTACAAGAGCCGGATCAGGATCTGGCTATATTGATAAACTGAATGCATCCATCACCTCGAATCAAATGCCTGATATTTTCACTTTAGATGGACCAGACGTTGCTTCCTATGTTGAAGCAGGTGTTGTGTCACCACTGGATGATGTTTTGGATCCTGAATTTGTAAAAGGCTTTACAGATGCCATGATTGAACAGGGAACAGTAGATGGCAAGCTTTATGCTCTGGGTTACCAGGATTCAGGAGTTGTCATTATGTATAACGAAGATGTTATTAATGAACTGTCTGATGATGTGAAAGCCTTGATTCCAGGACCTGATGAAGATTGGACCTGGGATGAGTTCTATCAAGTGGCCCTTGCCGTTGATGCTTTAAGAGATGATCCTGCTATGGCAGATAAAGAACATATTCAGAAACTTGAGTTAACAGTTGATTTCTTGACCTCAGATATTCCTAAGGGTGCCTATGAAATCGCTATGTACTTCTTATTACCAATGATCTGGTCTAACGGCAGCAATGTAGTTTCAGAAGACGGATTAACTTTAGACGGTTATATGAATAGTCCTGAGACTATAGAAGCTCTTCAGATGTTTGGTAACTTCTTTGCCAATGATATGGCTATGGCTATTGAACCTGAGAAAAGTTTTCACACCGGAAAAGCAGCCATGGCAATTGGTGGTTTTTGGTTTATCAGTGACCTGACTAGTAATTATCCAAGTACAAAATTCCGTTCAGTAAGATATCCTAAAATGGATGCCGGATATTCAGAAAACTTCACACCTTCAGGATCTTGGGCATTTGTAGCTTCCAATAAGCTGGAACAAGACGATGCCAGGGCACAAGAGGTTGGTGATGTTCTTGCATGGATTACCGATGACGAAGCTGCAGCTCAGTATTATGCTGCCAATGGGGCTATTCCGGGCCGTGTTGAATCCGTATCTGTCATTGATACAGAAACAGACAATCCATACCATAACGAAGCCTGGCATGTACTCCAATACCAGGTTGAAAATTCCAATAAGGCTAGACCAATCAGTGTTGGCTATCCTTACCTTTCAGAAACATTTGCCAGAGATATTATCATGAGAATCGCCCAGAACAAGGTTAATGATGAAGCAACCATTAAAGAGTATGTTGAAGAAGCAATGGAAAAAATTGACTTTGAATTTGATAAGTATAGAAAGTAACCCATAACAGATCGGCTGCCAATCAGGCAGCCGATGTCAAGATTAAGGAAGTGAATGTATGCAAGAGACGAAGAACAAACCGAAATATTCTCTTAAAGAGACCATGACGGCTTATGCATTTTTGGCCCCGGCTCTTATATTGGCTTTTATGTTTATCATACTGCCTATTTTTTCAGCTTTTGTTAACGGGTTTACAGACTACTATCTTCTAAAACCTAATGAAAAAGCCTTTATTGGTGCAGATAATTTTATCAGAATGGCCAGCGACAAATTACTGGTAAAAACTTTTTTGAATACCGTGTATTTTGTTGCCCTGGTTGTACCTATACAACTGGGAATGGCTCTTGGACTTTCTCTAATTGTAAATAAACGGTTTCGTTTCAATGGGTATTTTAGGATGGCCTATTTTTCACCAGCGGTTTTGTCCTTGGTCGTTATATCCATTCTTTGGTCAGTGCTATTGAACCCTTCCTCTGGATTGGTTAATGAGACATTAGAGCTTCTCCATATTCCCAGGCAGCTCTTCCTTACCTCAACTAGTCAGGCTATGCCTACTATTGTAATCATTTCTGCATGGTCAGGATGTGGATATCAGATGCTGATATTCCTGGCAGGACTTAAAAATATATCACCGACCCTTTATGAAGCTGCTGATATTGACGGTGCCAGCACATGGAGAAAATTTACCCATATTACTATCCCATCCCTGCGCCCTGTCACCATGTTCCTTATTATTACAACAACCATTCAGGCCTTTAAGCTAATTGTCCAACCAATGGTTATGACCGGTGGTGGGCCGGATTATTCCACCATGACCATCCTTCAGTATATTTATGAATATGGGTTCAGACACCGTAACGTCGGTTATGTTAGTGCAATCACCCTGGTATTTACCTTGTTCCTTGTTATTGTATCCATACTCATTAAGAAGATTTTGAAGGAGGAATAATCATGAAAAAGAAGATGGTTGTCAAACCCCTTTATTATGTCATCATCACTTTGATTTCTCTGGTATTTATCTTTCCTCTGATTTGGATGATTGTATCTTCCTTTAAGATTGATGAATATATTTACAGGGATATAGGGACTATATATGCAGTGGTGCCAAGATTCAGTGATATGAGTCTAAAACCCTATAGAGAGCTTCTTGGATTATATAATGTATTTAAGAATATGTTTAACAGCCTTATCTACGCAACCATCACAGTTGTTGGTGGATTGGCTGTTAACTCTCTGGCAGGTTATGCCTTGGCCAAGTTCAGATTTCCATTTAAGAATGCTGTCCTTATACTCATTATTTCCCTGATGATTGTTCCGGTCGAAGCTACTATTTTGCCTCTTTATATGGTTGTCTTTAAAATTAAGTTGATTAATACGATTATTGGTTATCTTTTGCCATTTATTGCCAATGTCATGAATATTTTTCTATTCAGACAGTATTTCCTGGCCTTCCCGGAAGAGTTGTCTGAGGCAGCAAGAATTGATGGTTTAGGACATTTCAGTCTTTTCTTCAAGATTGTACTTCCTATATGTAAACCAATATATGTGACGATTGGAATCATTACTTTCCTGGCATCATGGAATGACTTCTTGTGGCCGGTTATGGCCCTGTCTAGGGCCGAATTAATGCCTGTTCAGGTTGCCCTCAATGCAATATTCAGTGATACCTATAATATTTTTACCAGCCATACCATGGCAGCACTGACCCTTGTCACACTGCCGGTTGTCTTCCTCTATACCTTCTTCCAGAGACAGATTGTTGAAGGGGTAGCAAGAAGTGGAATTAAATAGATAAAAAGGAAATGCTCATGAATAAAAATATAGATCAGACAAGTAAACATATAGAAAAGGCAAACCAATATATTAAGGAAAACAAGGATAGGGTAACCAACCGCCCCCTCTTTCATTTTACAGCGCCTATTGGATGGTTAAATGATCCTAACGGCTTGTGCTACTTCAATGGGGAATACCATCTCTATTATCAGTACAACCCATATGATATCAAGTGGGATTTAATGCATTGGGGCCATGCAGTATCCAGTGACCTGGTTAACTGGCACCATAAAGGATTAGCTTTGGGGCCGGACGAAGCCTATGAGATTGATGGCTGTTTTTCAGGCTCTGCCATTGAAAAAGACGGTAAACTCTTCATCATGTATACAGGGCATCTGGATCCTGGAAAAGATTCCAAGGATCCGGAATGGAGACGCCAATCTGTCAGGGAAAACCAAAATCTAGCAGTTAGTCAGAATGGTGATAATTTTCTAAAATCAGAGGTAAACCCGGTTATTGATACTGGTGATCTTCCGGCAGGTATGTTGCCACAGGATTTCAGGGACCCAAAAATTATTGAAAAAGACGGTATTTATTACTGTGTTCTTGCTGCCAGGAACGAACGTTATAAAGGGGTTATTCTACTATATCGTTCACTGGATTTGATGAACTGGAATTATGTAGGTACTATTGCAGAAAGCCATAATCCTAAAGAAGAAATTCTGGAATGTCCAGATCTCATTGAAATGTCGGGTAAGGACCTTTTGATTCTGTCGGCTATCGATTTACATGAACCGGACTTAGGTGAAGTTAGACGCAACCTTCACCCCACCTATTATTGCCTGGGAAATGTGGATTTTGAGGATGGAAAGGGCCAGTGGGAATCTCGGGTAGAGCTGGACTGCGGCTTTAATTTTTATGCGCCCCAATCCTTTGTTGATCATGAAGGCAGAAGAATCATGATTGGCTGGATTAGTCCCTGGGATGCTGATGAAGAACCCCGGGTTAAGAATGGGTGGGCAGGTATGATGTCTGTTCCCAGAGTCCTTTCCCTTAGAGATGGTGCTCTAATTCAGGAGCCGGTAGAGAGCATTAAATCATTGCGAAAGAAGAATTATGTTTTGATTCAGGAAAAATCATTGGTTGATGAATGTAAATCTTTCGATGGTGTGGAAGGTCGAAGATATGATCTATCTTTTAAGGTGGATATGACGTCCGGCCAACGGTTTATGATTGAAGTTGGCAAGGGTAAAGGATGTACAACTTCCCTGACATATGACAAGAAGCAGGCGCTTTGGTCATTTGATAGGCGTCATAACGGAGAGAAGAATATGCCGATTTTCGATAAACTCAACCAGTGGTATTCCCTTAGGGAAATCCAGGACAAGGAAGCCAAGGACATAATGGACTTTAGAATTCTCCTGGATAATTACTGTCTGGAAATCTTTGCAGATGGAGGTCGCAGGGTTTTTACGGCTATGATTGATCCTCATTTGGATGGAAGAGGTATTGATTTCTCGGCAAACGGGTCATGCATCATACAAGACCTGGAGTTTTACCTTCTAGATAATCAGAAGGAATCTTGACAAAAATATAAGGAAAAAGCCTGAATCTTAATCTTGGATTCAGGCTTTTGTGTATTCGAGGCAAGGGAATAGACATCTGTTATGGATTTCCTAATGACAAGACTTGAGTCAACTGCTATAATAGTCACAATAAATTAGTAACGCATTAAAGCGAGGACGAATAGTATTATAGATGATTCGACCTTGAGATGAGAGGGACATCATGAGTAAGGAACGATTATTAAATTTCAAAGATGGAGTAAAAGACGGACTTCCAATAGCAATTGGGTATTTTCCTATAGCCATGGCTTTTGGAATCCTATCAAGGGGAACGGGCTTGACTTTAATGGAGACGGTTGGTTTTTCATTAATCCTTTTTGCAGGGGCTGCCCAGTTTATTGCAGTGGGTATGATTGCAGCCGGCTCCTCTTGGCTGGAAATTGTCATTACCACGCTCTTTTTAAACTTCAGGCATTTTCTCATGAGTGCCTCTATTTCCTCCAAAGCCAAGATTGATCATTTTTGGCTGCGGCCAATTATCAGTTTTTATGTTACCGATGAGTCCTTTTCCATGGCATCTTTTGCCAAAGGAACTCTAACAGAGAAGTACTTATTGCCAATGCAGATTATTGCCTATTTAGGCTGGGCTTCAGGAACTGGTGTGGGTTTTGTTCTGGGAGCTATTTTGCCTCCATTGCTTCAACATGCTATGGAGATTGGTCTTTATGTTATGTTTGTTGCCTTGTTGGTGCCTGAAATGAAGAAGTCCATGAGAGCTGTTGTCTTAGCCCTTCTTGCAGGTGGCCTTAACACTGTCTTTAGAATGGCTCTCGGTCTGCCCCAAGGGTGGTCGGTTGTTTTTTCTATCGTTCTTGTTGCTGGCATTGGACTGGTGATTTTTGATGATGGACAGGGGGAAGGTGATGATTCAGAAGAAGTCGCCTTTTTATCTGAGGAAATTGCAGTCCTGAAAGTGGATCATTCCAAAGAGGAGGTGGCTGACATTGACTAAAGTTATGTGGATTATTATCGGAACTATGATTGTCACCTATTTACCGAGGGTTCTACCCTTCATCTTGATTTCAGGTAAGCCCCTTCCAAGAAAAGTAATTGTATTTCTGGAGTATGTACCATATGCAGCCTTGGGGGCACTAATTCTTCCAGGAGCCATCAATGCCATACCTGATAATCCGCTGGCAGCAGCTTGTGGACTTGCTTTTGCCGGTTTATATTCTTACCTTAAGGGTGGAATGATTATTTCAGTTATTGGCGGTATTGGAGTGACTTATTTAGTCTTGCTTTTCTAGATACATAAATGTTTGTGACATGGGGTCATAAATTATGATACAATTAAAGAAGGACGAGAAAAGGCGGAGAGGTGCATGGCACATCTCCGCTTTATATGTATAAAGAAAGGGCAATATTATTTTGAGAGATACAGATACAAAGGCAAGAAATATTACCTATATCGCTTTGGGAATATCAGCTCTAATCGTAGGTGGCATAGCTATCTACCAGATTAGCGCTCTCTTTCCTATGCCTGGGTTTAAATATATACTTATGGCGCCATATTTATCCATGGTTATTTATATTGTAGTCTCTAAACTAAAGACAAAGTTTGGCATACTTAAGGTGGGCCTGGTCTTTGGTATGGTCATGGTAACGATTAATCTTTTTATGATGGTGGCCATTGTAGCCACGACTTTTTTGACTCAGATTTCAATTTTACCTATTCCTTCTGAGCGAAAAGGGATAATGGTAGGATTTGTATTGTTTTCGGCCTATACCGGATCAACAGCTCTCTTTATTTCCAAATATTTAATCGGTGGAGTATTTGCTGCCATATCCAATGGTTGGGTCTTGGCAGTAGGAGCTTTGTGTCTGGTTTTTGGCTTGATCGGTACATGGACAGCCAAGCGGATTATCAAACAAATCAATGGGTACCACAGTAGTGAAGGTACTAATTAGGCTTGTTTAGAGGTATTCATCTGCCATTGCTTGGGTGACTTGCCAAGAACTTTCTTGAAGGTCTTGGTATAATGGGCCGGGGAGCTGTAACCGAAGATATAGGCAATGTCACTGACAGAATATAGTTTTGATGTCAGTAGAGAACAGGACTCCTCGATTTTGACTTTATGAATATAGTCGGTTATATTCATGGTCATTTCTTCTTTGAATTTTCTGCTTAGATGCTCGGAACTAAGATGGAGTTCATCAGCAACTTCCTTAAGACTAACTTTTTCAGTTAGATGTCTCCTTATATAGTTAATTGCATTGATAATCATATCTGAATGACCCTTAAGGCCATATTTTCTAACGGATTGAACATAGGTCCTAAGAATATTACCGGTTAATTCATCGATGGCTTCAGGGCTGGTCTGAGATTCAATGGTTATGGCAAAATTATGGGATAAACTGTGGGAAATGCTCTGATTTAGTCCACCTTTCAGGGCAGCCCGCATGGCTATGGAGTTCATGGTGATGGCCAGATTCTTTTTTTCCCGAAGGGGGTCGCTGGGATATCTGGAGGGAAGTTGCATGGAAGCATCTGTCCCTGAGAATAAATTGTCGATATAATCTAGATCCCCTTTTTCAATGGCTTCCAGCATGAGTTTTTCGGTCTCGTAATTTTTCTCTACAAAATCAAAATGTTCAAATTTATTTTCGATAGACTTGGCTTCTACTGGCATGTTAATGGAATGGTCTTCCCTGATTATCCTTGGAAGGTGGGGTTCAACCGCTAAATAATCCAAGAACATGGAGGCGATTCTTGCCATCTGGAGCTGGTCATAATAGGGGACTGTCCCATAGAAGGACTCCAGGATAAACATATTGTCTGATCCTAATTTCATCTTATAGCCCATGTAGCGAATTTCTTCCTTGGTAAGATGCTGAGTAATCATTGGACCTAGGGTAATCGTCGATTGTATCCCTTCATCGTTGATCATTGGCCAGGTTAGATAGGAAAACTTAAAGGGGTCGATGTAGAGATTAACCTGATTGGAGGACTCCTTTTTTTTACCTTCTTTCTCCAACATAAGCCGCTTGACTGCATCATCAATATAGTGACTGAGAAAGTCAGGAATATTGAGTCTGGAAAAAAGCATGGTCTCATCTTGACCTATGGTATGAATATAGAGATTACTCTGTATAAAAGTCATTAAATTTTCACATTTTATTCTTAGCTTATCAACCACAATTTCATCTAACTTTCTATGACTATATCAAAATTATATATGTACTTATCAAAATTATATATGAAATCAATCTGTTCATCAAGCTATAATGAATATAAGATATTAAACCCCCAAGACATACTTGAATGAGAAGATAGAAAGGTAAGTACAATGAGTAAAAAAATCAATATTAATGAAAACTGGAAATTTTTGAAAGAGGCTTGTAGTCGCGTGGACCTTGCTGAAAAAAAATTGGAATCAGTGGATTTACCACATTCCTGGAATGTAGAAGACGGTGTCAGTGGTGGAAACAACTACCATAGAGGCCTTTGCTGGTATGTAAAGGAACTTGAGCTGGACCAAGACCACAAGGGTAATATCTACCTTGATTTTGAAGCTGCCAATTCAGTTGCAGAAGTTTATCTCAATGGTGAAAAATTAGGCAGACATGAAGGCGGATATTCAGGCTTTAGATTTGACATTACTGGACTTGCCAAAGAAAAGAATATTTTGGAAGTAGCAGTAGAGAACACCCACAATGAAGATATTTATCCTCTTTTTGCAGACTTTACTTTTTATGGTGGTATCTACAGAGATGTCAATCTAATTTATACTAACCCGGTACATTTTGAAAAAATGGACTTAGCTTCATCAGGAGTTTATGTATCCCAGACGTCAGTGTCCAATGAAGAGGCACATGTAAGTGTAAGGTCACTGATTAATAACAGTGGTTCAGAAACTAATGTGGAGTGCCAGGTCCAGTGGATGGATGAAGAAGGAAATCTGGTCCTTGCAAAGTCATCAGAGGCATTAGTTGATGAAAGCGGTGAAATTACTATAGATATTACCATCGATCATCCAATCCTTTGGAATGGTATCGAAAACCCTTACCTCTATAAGTGTATTGTAACTTTGTCAGTAGATGGTCAAGAAGTGGACCGTGAAGTGATTCCTACAGGACTTAGATTTTTTGAATTCAACGAAGACAAAGGTTTCTTCCTTAACGGAAAAAGAGTTCAACTTAATGGTGTCAGCCGTCATCAAGACAGAGCAGGTGTTGGTAATGCCTTAAGCAGAGAAGATCAAATCGAAGACATGGAACTCATTAAAGACTTGGGAGCAAACTCCATACGTCTTGCACACTACCAGCATAATCAATTTTTCTATGACCTTTGTGATAAAGCCGGAATGGTTATCTGGGCTGAGATTCCATATATTTCAAAAACATCTGATACAGATCCGACAGCATCTAATGCCATTAGTCAAATGAGAGAGCTTATTCGCCAGAATTACAACCACTCATCCATTATCATGTGGGGAGTTCAGAACGAAATCGGTATCATGGGTGAAGAAAAAACCATGGAAGAAATTGTCAGTGAAATCAATGCCATAGCCAAAGAAGAAGATACAACAAGGGTGACTACCCAGGCTCAAGTGATGATGACACCGGAAGATGATCCATCCCACCATGTAACAGATACTGTGGCATGGAATAAGTACTATGGCTGGTATGTTGGTAATGCAGAAGACTTTGACGGATTCATCAATAGCTTCAGAACTAAAAACCCAGGCAAGTCATTCGGCATATCTGAATACGGTGCAGAAGGCATTTTAAGCTGGCACACAGACGAGCCAAAAGTAAGAGATTATACAGAAGAGTACCATGCTCTTTATCATGAAACAGTACTTGATATTTTTAATAAATACGATTATGTATGGGGAACATACGTATGGAACTGTTTTGACTTTGGCTCAGACATGAGAGACGAAGGCGGCGTTCAAGGTATGAATAACAAGGGTCTGGTTACTTTTGACAGAAAGACCAAGAAAGATGCCTACTACTGGTACCAATCCATGTGGTCAAGGAATCCAATGCTTCACATTACTTCAAAAAGATTTGTAGACAGACACCTGGATACCATCACAGTAAAGGTATACTCCAACCAAGAAAGTGTAGAGCTTACCCATAACGGCAGCCCAGTTGCTCTTAAGGAAAAGAATGGAACAAGATTCTATTTTGACATTAAACTTGAGGAAGGCAGCAATGAAATCGAGGCAAAAGCAGGAAGCTTGACAGACAGTGCAAGATTCGAAAAAGTGGCTGAACCAAATATGGCATATATCTTACCTGAAGAAGAGCGAAAAAAAGGCATATCTATGGAAGACGGTGAAAACGTAATGAACTGGTTCGATGCTAATGGACCTGAAGACAATGAGCCAATGTCATTCCCTGAAGGTTACTTATCTGTCAACGATAAAATCAAGGTTATCCTCAAGAACGAAAGTGGAGAGGAAGTCCTCAAGAAGTATATGGCACCTATGTTTGAACACGCTATGTTCAAGATGATGAAAGGATTTTCCCTCATGCAGATCAGTAACATGCAGGAAGGTGCAATTCCTGAAAATCTTCTTAAAGCAGTCAATAAAGAACTAATTACCATTAAGAAATAATCAGGTATGAGTTACCTGATGAGAAAGTAGAATGGGATATTATCCGGCCTATGGGGTGGCCGGATGAACCTAAAATAGATTATGGAGGTTTTACTATGAGTTCTACAGCAATTAACAAAGCTAAAAAGAGTCAGATTTTTGGGTTTTCATTCAACAATGCATCAACCAATGCCGTATTTATTGCCTTATCGACTTATTTTCTGATTTACTGTACGGAAATCTATGGTATGTCACCAATTACAGTCGGATTAATCATGACAGGTACCCGTCTATTTGATGCTGTAACAGACCCGATTATCGGTATTATGATCGACAGAACCGATACCAAGTTCGGACGCTTCAGACCATGGATTATAGGCGGGGCGCTTATCTCCGCATCCACTTTCATCTTTATGTTCAGTGGTGTTAAAACCGGCTCAACCTTTGGTGACTATATTCTGGTAATTGGTATGTATTCTGTTTTTGTACTAGGTTATACAATGCAAACTGCATGTACCAAGAGTGCCCAAACCATCGTAACATCAGATAAGCAGCAAAGAACCTTCCTTAATTCCTTCGGTATGGTTTGGACTATGGTGGTTTACGGAATAATCCTTGGTACAGTGCTTCCAATTGTCAACGGAGCAGGTGGAAAAGGTGTTGCAGCAGGATGGCAAAAAGCAGCTATCATTATCGGTATTATTCAATTGACCTTTGCTATAATCGTCATCATCGCCCTACGCAAAAAAGATATACCTGAAAACTACAATAAATTGGAACAAACTGAACGTCCTAAATTTAAAGATTATATTGATATCTTTACTCACAACAGAGCGTTGCAGATGCTAATTGTGGCTGCGTCAACTAATAAGATTGCTCAGACGCTACAAAGTGGTATGACCGTTGTATTCTACTTTTATGTTGTACAAAATGAATCCCTTCAAGGTATTATTCCTCTAATCAACATGGTATTTATGATTTTCTTCATGTTCTTAAGTGTTAAGGTCATTAATAAACTTGGTCGTGTAGAAACCTTTAAATGGTCATCGGTTGCCGGTTTTGTCTATGGCTTGGCTATGATTCCATTGATTGCTATTAACCCTGGCAGCATGATTTGGTTGGTTATAGTCATTACCATCAATACCATGCTAATCATTGGTACCACGGACCAGAACCTAATCTCTATGATTGCAGACGCAGCAGACTATGAGTATTACAAAAATGGCCGATTCATCCCAGGTATGATCGGAACCTCCTTCTCTTTTATTGATAAGGTAGTTAGTTCCCTTTCATCAACACTTGTTGGCTTGATTCTTGGAGCAGCAGGATTTGTCAGTATATCAGAAACACCTGTTTCAGATAAAATGTTCTGGGTTGTCTTGGTTACCTATTGTGCAGTTCCTGCCATTGGACATTTCTTCTCCATTATCGGTATGCAGTTCCATCCCCTTAAGAAGGAAGCTCATGAGAAAATGCTTGAAGATTTGGCAGAGAGAAGTCATAAAGATGCCGCCAAACAAGCAACTGGTCAGAGTGTAACCGCATAATGTAATGTAAGAATTTAACTTGAAAAATATTGTATCTATTAGCCTCTAGGACTAAGTCTTAGAGGCTTTTTTGCATATATGGATATACTTGACCCAATCAAGAATACTATTGTTATCTTATAAATTTTTATGCTATACTTTGGAGGATGGGTGGAGAAATCTTATGATTTCCCAGAATGACAATTGAATAAAGACTGTATGTCTGTGTGTAAGGAGAAATCTATGTTTAAGAATACGATTTATCATTTTTTAACGTCCATATTAAGCTTAATATATTATTGGATGAGTGTTGAATATTTTTATAATCCTTTTTTTGAGTTTATTGGGACCATAGCAATAATGACATTTTTTGTGTCGTCTTGTATGGTATTTGTGAATACCTTTAAGGCTACTGTTTTGCCTAAGTTGAAGGAACTTATGGAGAATGAGGAATAGGTTAAGGTTGTTGGAGAGGAATAAATGCTTATTAGGAAAGATATTGAACTTATTGGTAGGCAATATGGAATACAAGCGCATACCATAGGCTCTCTTATAGATACATCTAAGAATGAAAAAGACATCCGATATCACTATGAAATTAATGGAATGTATTTCCTGAAAATAATCAGTCCCGGCTATATAACAGAGGAAAAATTGAAAAATATAGACCTTTTACATGACTCTTATAAAGCCATAGGGATATATTGTCCGGCTTTGGTAAAAGGTATTAGCGGAGATTTTTTGTATCGATATATTCATCATAAAAAAGAATGGTGTGCATATCTGGAAGAGAAAGCTATATATAATACCTGTGATGAAGAGGTGACCCTAGGTGATGATCAGAGATACCAAATAGTTGGCCACCTTGGGCTTTTTGCGAAAGAATACTCCAATAAGAATTTGGTGGAAAACAGGTCAATGTGGTCAGTTGTTGAGCTAAGTGACTATGATCAAATTATTGATGAAAAAGAAGAGAATTTCAATGATCTAGTAGTAAGTCTTAAGAAACACGGTTATAAAGAAGTGGCTGACCTAATGACTGAAACCAATCAAATAGCAAGGAAAAGAATTAGAAAAGATTTTGATAGATTGCCAAAATGTGTTTATCAAGGAGATCTCAATCCCAGCAATATTCTTTTTGATGAAAAAGGTGTTTTCACAGGATTAATTGACTTCAACATGTTTGGCACTGAAGTCAATATTAATTGCTTCCTCAATGAATGTATGTATTATATAGGAATTGATGATTTTAAAAAACTGTCAGGTACAGAGATTTTTGACAAGGTCAAAGGAAGGCAGAGTCAATTATTGAAAAGTGTCTTTAGAAATTATGAAATGACACAATTGGAGACGGATAGGATGGAAGACTTTAATAAGATTATTTTCCTCTCTTTTTATCCTAACGTATGCCTGTTGATTAAATTATTGAATAAGAAGCTGTATGTAAATAAAGTAATAGATTATCTAAAAAATGTGTGCTTGAAGCCCTGCTAGGCAATAAAATGAATACTTACTCTAGATTAAATAAGAAAAGTTGATATGGAGATAAGGTGGAGAGATTATGAAGAAATTGAGCGGAATTTTACTGGTATTGCTATTCCTTCTATGCGGATGTAGTCCAGGAAGTATTGATGTCGAGACAGAATCAATTGATGAAAAACTCAATATAAATGAGGTAGTCAATGGTGAGGAGTCTAATGCAAATATAGACGATTCAGTGGATGGACCTGATGAAAGCATGATTATTTCACTCGTTGAAAAACTTTATACACTTGATGATCTGGAGGCTTATGAGAAGGAGCTGGATTTCATGGTGTCTGAGGCGATGGAGGGAAGAAATTATATATTTGACTATGATACAATATGTCTAGATGATGGTCTTACAATGGTTTTGTACGACCATAGAATGTTTCGAGATGTAGCTTTGAATCAAGGATTCAGGATGAGTGTACATAATATTGAGATCATAGAAAGCTTTGTCAAAGAAGCTGATGGAAGTGTCTTAAATCAATATGACAAAGTGGGATATGAGTATAAGGCGGATGTTCTGCTGGAGTATGAGAATGGGTCTACAGAGATATTACATGAAGGTGGCACTGTTAATGTCAAACGTATCGATGATCAGTGGATGATTTATGGCTTTAGTTTGACAGACAACATGGGGTTCTGGCGAGAACTCTACCAAGTAAGATGATTGCTCCATTAAGCTAAAAGTAACTTACATATGTTCATCACAAACCTGTCACAAAACTTCTCTATTATATAACCATAGCACGAAGGAACAGCAACACAAGAAGAAATCTAAGTTGCACAACAATGGTTAAGATAGACGAAATTAATGATAAGATTTGAAAGGAAGATGAACATGAAAAACATGAAGAAATTATTAAGTTTAGTATTAGTATTGGCAGGTATTGCAAGTCTAAGTATTTTTGTAAACGCAGGAGAAGTGATTGATGGTGATGTAGTCAGTGAGGAGTCCGTTGGATCAACAGCTGCTATGGAAGGCGAGGAATTCACTTTGGAAGAAATGTTGGCCTACGCACTTCAAGATGAATTAATGGCTGAAGCAGAATATGCAGCTATCATTGAGACTTTTGGTGTTAACAACCCATTTACCAACATTATGAAAGCTGAAATCACACATCAGCAAGCGGTCATCGGTCTTTATGAAGCAAGAGGCATGGAAGTTCCTGAATTCAACCCATCCGGACATGTTGTATTACCGGATACCCTTGAAGAAATCTATGCTATAGGTGTTCAAGCAGAAATCAATAACATAGCCATGTACGACAAATTCCTGGAACAAGACTTGGATGATGACGTGAGAGCTGTATTTACTGCACTTCGTGACGGTTCAGTCAATCACCAGGCAGCTTTTGAAAGAGCTGGTTCAGGAACCGGCTATGGAGGTGGATTTGCTGGAAATGGATCTAAAGGTAATGCATCTAGAGGCAATGGTGGCTCAAGAGGCAACGGCTCAAGAGGTAATGGAGGACGTTAAGTTCCTGATTTGTATCAACTAAAGCATATAAAATCAAGGTCATAGGAAGTGATTAGCTTCCTTTGGCCTTTTTTGATGTAAGGACCAAAGGCCTATTTTCTTGAGGTGGATTGACAAGACAGTTTTGACTCTATATAATTTGATGTATCGATATGTAATATGTTATGTAACTTGCTCTGGGGAGGCGAGAAATCTGTACAAACAGGTAGAGGAGAATTTACTTTTTAAGAAGAGGAAAGAGGTAATGATGAAAGATGTAGCAGCTGTTAGAAAAGAAAAAAATGAACTGTATTATGGCTTGAAAATGGCAATACCCCTTTTGATAATGGTGGTGGCAAGTATGAGTCCTATGTTCATCCGATTGGTTACACCTGTTGAAAACAAAGATTATGTATCAACAACAGTGAAACTTTTTATTCTGTGTGCTGGATTATTGGTTATCGTACCCAAAGAACTTGGGATTGTCGAGAGGACAGGTTGGAGAGAAAATCTTGAATTCATAGGCTTCCTGGGGGTAAAGAATCTTGGTAAACCTCTATTGACAGGGCTTTTGCTTGGATGTATATCAATTGGCGGCATGGTTATAAGTTCAATCATCATCGGTGGATACGACTTTTCCTTAAGTCTGATTGATTTGAAGCAAGTATATTTTAGTTTGGTTCCCGGTATTTTTGAAGAAGTTGTTTTTAGGGGCTTTATTATGGTTGTTCTCTTGAGAACCTTTAAAAGTCTTCCTAAGGCAGTTGGATTTCAGATTTTTTTGTTTACTATATCCCACATGGGAGATTTTACTTTTTGGGGAATCATTGATGTGTTGGTAGTGGCAGTTATTGCCCTTTCCTTTACCTATGTTGTATATAAGACTGGAAACTTATGGGCTGCCATAGTTTTTCATTTTATCCATGATGCTTTTTTGTTTGCAGCCCAGCTACCTCAAGACCTTTACGTTGGTGTTAGGGCAAATGCCTTGATTTACTCATTTGTCGTATTAAGTATGATTGTAATTATGTTTGTCGTCCGTCTTATCTACCGCAAAGAAGCTCCAGAATCTATCTACACTAAGGCTCTGGCCAGGTAGTTTATAAATCTGAAAGCAGTAGTTTAAGACCATTCGATAAAATAGTTTCGAAGTCCGGTGTTATATGTTGAACGCCGGATTTTTTGATGGCTTCGATTTGCCTGTCAGACAGATGGGTATAAGGATATAGACCAAGAACCAGGCTGATTGCAGTGGTCATGAACTGACCCCTTTGCTCTTCGCTTGCATCAGGAAAAAACTTTTCAAGACTTAAGATAAAGTTAAAAGTATGGGTATGCATGTCCTTTTTGAAGGTTATCAATTTCTCCAGACTGCAGTTCTTTTCCAGGCTGGAAAAGAGGATGGATAAAAGCTTTAGTAAACGTTGGTGCCTCATAAAGGTTTCGGTTAAGGCCTTGGCATAAGTGTCTTTGTCCATAGTTTCATTAGACGTGATCATGACCTGGATATCCATATCCCACAATTTCAGGTCCTGAGTAAAAAGATCCAGTAGGATCTCTTCCTTGGAAGAGTAATATTTATAGATGGCAGGACGTGTAAAGGAAGTGAGAGCACCGATGGCTTTAAAATTCACGCCATCAAAACCATACTCATCAAAGAGTCTGGCACAGGCATTTAAGATTTCTTTTTTTCTTTCTAAAACATGTTCTCTAGAACGGGCTCTTTCAAATTCCATGGTAATCTCCTGGTTTGTCTGGTAACGTGATCCTATGCATTGCCTTCACTGGTTAATGTAGGCTTATCTTAACACACTGAAAGAAGATTTACAATTGATAGTTGACACTGTGTAAATAAAAAGATATACTACAATTACGAACACAGTGTAAGTTATTAGAAAGAGTAGGTAGAGATGTGCAATACAGAAGGCTTGTAGAAGGAAGTGAAGAGCTGTCGGTACTAGGATATGGGTGTATGCGGCTGCCTTCACGAAACGGAAGAATCGATGAAGCAAAAACTGAAGAACAGATGTTGTATGCCATAGACCAGGGTGTTAATTATTTTGATACGGCTTATCCTTATCATGCCGGTCGTAGTGAAGTTGTACTTGGGAAGATACTTAACAAGAACCAGCTTAGGGACAAGGTTTATATTGCAGACAAGCTGCCTGCTTTTTTGGTCTCTAAAGAAGAACAGATTGAAAAATATTTTGCCACACAGTTGGAAAGACTGGATACCTCTTATATCGATTATTATCTTATGCATATGCTGGATTCCATGAAGTCATGGGAAAAGCTTAAGAATTTGGGTATCCTTGATTTCATCAAGGAAAAGAAGGAGGCAGGCGCTATACGCCACATCGGATTCTCCTTTCATGGAAGACCGGAAGAGTTTATCAAGATTCTTGAAGACTATCCATGGGATTTTTGTCAAATCCAATTTAACTATTTGGATGAATATAACCAGGCCGGACTTGCAGGCTTAAAAAGAGCAGATGAGCTTGGTATTGGTGTGGTTATTATGGAGCCGCTGCGAGGTGGAAACCTGGCAGCTAAAGCGCCTGACAAGGTAAAAGAAAGGTTTGCAGCCTTTAAGGTAAAAAGATCTCCTGCTGACTGGGCCCTTCGATGGATATGGAATCATCCAGAGGTTTCGGTTGTCCTTTCCGGTATGAATGTGGATGAACATATTCGTGAAAACATTAAGGTAGCTTCTGAAGTGACTCCTAAGAGTATGTCTGAAGAAGAGGTTCAGGTGGTGGATGATGTTAAAAAAATCTATCATGAACTGATGAAAGTTCCTTGTACCGGCTGTAATTACTGTATGCCCTGTCCTTTCGGTGTGGATATACCTGGAACCTTTATGGAGTATAACAACAAGTATTTCTTTGGCGGTATGATGGCCCGGATGAATTATATCGGAAGGACAACAGGCCTTATGGGGGCTTCAAAATCCGGGGCTGACCTGTGTACAGAATGTGGTAAATGCGAGCGTCATTGCCCTCAAACCATTGCCATCCGGGAAGAACTCAAGAAGGCCCATAAAGATTTGGATATCAAGGCAATTTCTATTCCTATTAATGGATTTATGAAAGTAAGAAGTTTGGTGAAAAAGAAATAGTATTTTATATCATTAAAGGCACCGTCATGAATGGATGACGGTGCCTTTCTTATGTAAATCAATTTTTCTTAAGAGGTATTTCTAGGTAAAAGCAATTCCCAGATCGAAAACTTCCGATATAGCAGGGACCCTAAGGGAGAACTTGATAAGTGTGAAATAATCCTTTTGATGATGATGATTAATGAAATTATGATTTTCGACAGATGCGTGATATTTAGCTTCATCATATATCAGTTCAACACTTGTGTTTTGGATATGGATTGTTACCTTTTTGTCTTGGATTTCAACTTTTTGTCTGGTGACAAAATGTTCAGTGAAGGTACTTTCTGTGGAAAAACTAAAAGTATCTCTCAAATGAATAGCCTTAAAGTGATGATTCGGCTTCATTTCCGATTTGAACCTCCGGTTGAAATGAAGAAGGGTTGGGTCTTCATAGCAAGAATGGAGATCAAGTGAAAAAGTTCCTTCCTGAGGTAGGTAGAGGATGTCTTTGGCCCTGTATGACAATCCCGGTGACTGGAGGTGGCCGTTAATGACCGGTAAGGAGTGATTGCCGGAATGGGTACAAGGATTCAGGTAGCGATTTTCACTAAAATAATCCCTGTCATATTCGCCTGCCCCTAAATCACAAAAGAGAGGGGCTTCCCGGTTAAAAAGAATAAAGGATCCAACATCGTTATGATTATGGGATTCCAGGTTGTGGCCACCTTTGACTACCAGACAGGTGTCTTCCCATTTCTTGATATACCATTGGGCCTGAGGCATGTAGGTCTCCATATGGTCCTCCAATCCATAAGATGTCTCGGGTGAAAACCAAATAAAATCTCTTAGGCTTAATGCGAATCGGTAGCAGGAATCCTCATAGACTGCCTTGGCACAGGTCAGATTAGGAACTTTGATGTCAGGGTAAGTCCTCTGCAAATATGAAGTGATACCCACACGATATGAATCCAAAGGCACTGCATCAGAGAAGCTGATGACATGGCTGTCGTATAAGAAGCTAAGCTCTTGTGTGGCTGCAATTTTTTTTGCCTTTTCAAGATCAAAAAGATTAAGTTTTCCTCCGGTTTTTTCCTTTAGCAAATCAGCAAAAATAACAAAAAAGCCGAATCCATATGTCCAGTAGGCGACTCCCTCAGTGCAGATACCATCATCACCAAAGGAATCCAAATAAACAGAAATACTGGAAAGAGAACGGTGAAGCAGTGAGATGAGTGTCTCTTTGTCTTCTTCCATATATAGAGCGATAGCGCCTAATGAAGAACCGCAAACCGAACTCCAGTTGTTGTCCAGGTATTCAAACCTCTGGCCGGTACTTCCATCCAGAAAAGGAATCAGTAATCGGGTTTTGATCTCTTTTTTGGCAATGGCCTGGATAGGGGCAGACAATTGGCCTGAAAGAAGGTATATAATTTCGCTGAGGGTTAATCCGGTTTCGCATGAAAAGAGGTCTATCTGATTTTTACTGTCTTCAAGGGGAATGGCATTGCCCTCTGCATCTGAAAAATGAGCAGGTAGAGCCCAAGTATACTCTTTGCAAATAGACCAGATAAGATCCTCCAGTTTTTCGATATATCGGGTCTCTTTAGGGTAAAGAAAGCTGAGGATACCGTAAGTCATCAAATGTTTTCTTCTGGTAAAATAGATATCTTCATGAGTTTTGCGGTCTCCTGTCTTTTCATAGAGCATAAAAGTCTTAAAATCTATATCCTTTAGTGGTGTTTCCAACTGACTGTCAGCAAATACTTTCAAAGACTGTATTTGATTCTTAATGAATGCATATGCTTGTGAAGAAGGCGATGCATCATATTGAAAGCTTTGGAACCAGGTAGTGAAGGCATCTGTTTTAAGTGGTCTGGAATCATCCAGTAAAAAATCCCGTAGTTGTTTTTTATGGTACATTTTGATCTCCTGTCTGTGCCTGTGCATATTCTTTGGGGGTCATCTGCATGTATTTCTTGAATATTTTTGCAAAGTAGTAGGCGTTGTCGTAACCCAACATAAAGGCTATTTCATATACATATAGTATCACAACTGAGTATCATATTTCCACCTTACACCACAAAGAAAATTCATATTGACATATATTAGACCAGGTGGTACAATTCATTTATAGACCATGTGGTCTAATTGTCTAATGAAAGGAAGGCCAGGAATGAATAAAAAAGTCTGTATCATCACAGGTGCCAACTCAGGGATAGGCAAAGCGGCAGCCATCCAGATGGCAAGGGAAGGTTACCATGTTGTCATGGCGTGTAGAAGTCAGTCCAGAGGTGACAAAGCCCTTGAGGAGGTCAAGGAATTATCAGGATCTTCAGATGTGGAAGTTATGCTTTTGGATTTGAGTCTGATTGAATCCACCAAATCTTTTGCCCATGAGATCATTGCCAAGTTTGATGCGATTGATGTTCTTATTCATAATGCAGCCATTTTTGATATATCACAAAAAGAAGCCAGGTTCACCGAAGAAGGATATGAGACAGTCTGGATGACCAATCACGTAAATCCACTTCAATTGACATACCTGCTTATGGACCGGCTTAAGGCCAGTGAACAGGGTAGAATCCTGACCGTATCTTCCAAAGGGCTTTTAGCCAATCCATTTCTTAAGGTTGACCTTGAAGATCCAGAGTTTAGAAACCGTAAGTTTTCTATGCCAAAGGCTTATTATCAATCCAAGAGGGCTCAGGTTATGTTTACCTATTACCTGGCTGAAGAATTGAAGGATACCAAGGTTACAGTGAACGCTATACGGGTTACGGCTGTAAAGATTGACATTAGCAGGCATCCTGATATTTCAGGCTTTACCAAGTGGGTCTACAAGCAGAAAAGTAAGCAATCCATTACACCTGAAGAAATGGCTGAAACCTATACCTACCTGGCAACCAGCCCTGAGGTTTGTTCTATTAGTGGAAAATATTTTGACGAGAAGAATCAGATGGTCGATTCCAGCAAATATTCCAAAGATAAAGGGAACATTGAAGCTGTTATGGAAATGACTAGAAAGTATTTTATATAGAGGTAGAGGATGAGAGACAGTAAATTAAAGAATAGAGAGGCTTTGATGGAAGCCTCTCTTAATGAATTTTCAGAAACCAGTTTTGATCAGGCGTCACTTAATCGAATCATCAAGAATGCCGGAGTCAGTAAAGGCAGTTTCTATTATCATTTTCAGAATAAGGAAGATTTATATCGCCACCTTTTAAAAGAAAGTGTTGAGGCAAAATGGACCTTTATTCATCACTACTCAGCTGAAAACCAATTGGATTTTGAGGCCATGGATATTTTTGATAAATTTATGTTTCAGGCAAGGGCTGGAATTCTCTTCGCTGATGAGTACCCCAGGTTCAATGGTTTAGCGTCAATGTTTGCCAAGGAAAAAGGGACAGAGATTTATGATAAGGTGATTGAAGACCTGGGCGGGGACTCTGACCTCATGCTTAGGGACATGATTTTAGATGCCTATAAAAAGGGTCAATTGGATACCGGTTTCGAAATTGAGTTTATTGAAATTATGATTAGCAAGCTGTTTGGAAAATTCGATGAGTTTTTTGGTCTAGAGGAGAATCTTGATGACCGACTAAAGCACTTGGAGACTTTTGTCAGGTTTATGAAAGTTGGGCTAGCCTCAAAAGTATAGTATATGGTATAATGAGAATGTATCTCATTGAGGCTTTGGAGAAAGCAGGTGCTTTATGCTAGTGATTGAAATTGAAGTTCTTATAAAGAACAGTTTGGATAAAGTTTGGGAATACTGGACAGGTCAGCCCTTTATTTCCCAGTGGTACAGTGCATCCGATGACTGGTGGACACCTTGGGTCAATCAAAATTTCCAGGTGGACCAGGGATTTGTTTATCGAATGGAAGCCAGAGACGGCAGTATGGGATTTGATTTTTCCGGTGTTTTCACAGAAATCGTAGACCATGAAAAGATTGTCTATGTTCTGGAAGACGGACGAAAAGTCCTTACCACTTTTGAGGAAAGGGATGGCAGGATTTTACTGAAACAGGCTTTTGATGCAGAGGACCAGAACAGCGCCCAGATGCAGAAGGATGGTTGGCAGGCAATCCTCAACCATTTCAAAAGCTTTTGCGAAGGTGATCAAATCGAAATGTCTTTTCGAACAGTGCTTGGCACCAACCCCAACCGCGTGTGGGAGTATTTAACCCTACCAAGGTTATATGAAGAATGGGCGATAGCCTTTTCTGAGCAACCAAAGTTTGTCGGTCAGTGGGTTGAAGGTGGAACCATCGATTTTATTGATTTCCAGGAAGGTGGAACAAGAGTCCAACTGGATAAAGTGAAGCCTTTTGAGAAATTATATATGACCCACATTGCCATGATTGATGGTCAGGCAGGTATAGTGGAAGATCATCCGGAGGCACCTACCTGGGTAGGTACCAAGGAGAATTATGACTTGGAATTGGTAGGTAAAGAAACCATACTGACGATTCATATTATGTGTCATCCTAAATATGTAGACTACCTGAGAAATTCTTGGGAAAAAGCAGTCAAACTCATGACTCATGTGATAAAATAATAAATAGAATTCTATTATTTGGCACATGGGGGAGTTAGCTATGCAGATCAATGAACAAATGAAAGACAAAATAATAAATGGCTTTGACCTGGATTTTTATCAGAAGGTTGAAGCCATTATTGATAAGGTGGTTTCTAAATGGGAGATAGATCACCTGGATTTAATTGAGTCTTTTTCAGTAAATCTAGTTTTTAAAGCCAAGTCAGAAACATTTGGACCGGTTGTCATTAAGTTTGGTCGGAATGACCATGAGTTTAAGACAGAAGTGGAGGCTTTAAGGTTTTTTGGTGGTCAGGGATTCTGCACTTTATATGATGTCGATGATGTCAATCGGGTCCTTATAGAAGAAGGCCTTGAGCCTGGAGATATCTTGAAAGATGAACCTAGTCTTGAGGAAAGGTTAAAGATTTTTATTGGTTTGTATAGGGATTTACATGACAAGGCAGCCAAAGATAGCCATCAGATCAGTCAAGCTAGTAAAGAACAGGGGCAAGAAGGTTGTTTTGTTGGCTACAAGTCCTATAAGGAATGGATTTACAGGATTACAGATGTCATGATGAGTTTGGAGGATTGGAAAGAAGTTGCTGCTCACATGGTAAGAGCTAAAGAAATCTTTGATGAACTTAGTAAGACATATCATCAAGTGACTCTTCTTCATGGTGATTTTCATTATTATAATATTCTCAAGTCTTCAAAGGGCTATAAGGTCATCGATCCAAAAGGCGTTCTGGGGGACCCTGTTTTTGATTTGCCCAGGTATATGCTGAATGAATTTTGGGACTGTAAAGAGGAAGACAGGCATGAGCATGTGATGAAGATGTTCAAGTATTTTTCAAGTGTCTTGGATATTCCTGAAAGTGACCTTGGAAAGCTTCTCTATATGGAAGGGGCTCTTAGTGCCAGTTGGGATGTTGAAGATGGAGCGCTTATTGAAGATAAGGCCCACATGCTGGAAACCTTGGACCGATTACGACGTGTTTGTTCTGCGTTGTAGAAGTGATGTCCCTTTGCTATAATGTAATAAGAAACTAATTATTGGGTGTTGAGGTGTTCTATGAGGCGAAGTGTTATTGGGGTTGTACTTCCCACCGTGGATCAATATTATCAAAGAGATCTCCTTGAAGGGATTAGTGAAATGGCCGAGGAGCTTGAGTATGATATTTTTTATTTTTGTGGTGGTCAATTAGGGTTACAGGATGGCAATGATGTTTATAACAATGCGATTTATCAGCTGATACAGACAGATGACCTTGTAGGTCTTATTTTCGTTTCTGGAACCTTGACCAATCATTGCGGCAAGGATGTTTTTGATAACTTTTTGGGTCTTTTCCGGGATATTCCAAGTGTACATTTAACCTACGAAGATGAGACGAAAAACTGTATTTTTGTTGATAATTATAAGAGTATGGTCAAGGTGATTGATCATCTTTTTATAGACCATGATTATAATAGGTATGCCTTTATTTCAGGCCCAGAGTCTAATAGTGAAGCCATTCGGCGTAAAGAAGCTTTTCTGGACTGTATGAAAGAACAAAAGATAGATAAGGAAAATTACCGGGTATATTCCGGTGATTTTTCAAAGGAATCCGCCCATGGGGCTTTCCGGGAAATTGTCAAAGAGAATTGGAAGCCGGATGTTATTTTGTGTGCCAATGATGAGATGGCAATAGGGGTCAGTGAATCTATGTCTGTCATGGATGATATGTCTTGGAGGCACATTCCTTTTACCGGTTTTGACAACATTGACAATGCTACAACTTTTTCACCTTCTTTTACAACATTGGAACAGCCTTTGTTCGATATGGGTAAAAGTGCTGTTTCAGCCTTAACCCTGCTTATTGAAGGTAAGCTAAAGAAAATCAGTCTGCCCCATAGTGGACAGCTGAAGGTTAGAGAATCTTGTGGATGTAATCATTTTAAGAATATTTTGGGAAGGCTCCCGGTTATCACGTCTTCTAATGAGAATATTACAAACAATCTTCTAAATACCCTTTATGGACTTGATGGATTAGCAGGAAGAAAAACAAGTCAAGCCTACAGCTTTCATGAACTTATAACCTTCCTTTTAGAAGAATTAAACCAGGAGAAAGAACCGGGCTATTTTCTGGGTTATTTACAAAAATACTACAGTAACGAAGTCCTAAGACCGGTTATTGAAGACCAAATGGCAACGGTAAAAGAAACTTTGATTTCAACTTATGGTATGTTGCCTTCCTATGTTTTAGAAATCTTTATTCAGTTTGAAAAGATTAAAGCCAGCCAAGGGATTAAAGATCTTCGTATGAGTAATTATGACTTTAATACCGTCTTCTATTACTCTTCAGAAATGATTAGAGCCTTGATCGGTGTTACCGACACAGAATCGGTTTTTAAGGTCATAAAAGAATATATCAGTGGATATGATTTTAATCATTTTTATGTATGTCTCTTTGAAGAGGTACTGTTTAATGAACTTGATAGGGCCTTTGTTTATCCGGAAAAAACAGAGCTAAGATTTGGCTACCAAAATGGTGAGTGGATTGAGCCTTTTGCTTTTGAAACAAAAGTCATGATTCCTCAAGCCCTTATATCTCATGAGAAAGCGGAAAGCTATATTATTTATCCCCTTAATTACCGAAGTTCCTTCTTTGGCTATATTATCTGCGATTTGGAGGCTACTGCATCACCCTTTTTGGATATTTTACGACGGGAGATTGCCAATACGCTTGAGCGTCTTTATATTCAACAAGAGTTGGACCGTTATAATCAATACTTATCGGAGCTGTCCATTCGTGACTCATTGACTGAACTCTACAATCGAAGAGGGATGCGAGATTATTTTAGCGAGATTTCCAGTGAGGGTAAGGAGTTTGGTATCATTGTTGGCGACATGAATAACCTGAAAGTGATTAATGACTCCTATGGTCATAATGAAGGAGATGTGGCTATTAGGGCAATAGGTAATATTTTGAATACATCAATAGACGGTCGGGTAGGCCGTGTTGGAGGAGATGAATTTATGTGTCTCTTGAATCCATTGGGTGAGCAGGATATGCATCAGGTTCTTGATGAGATTCAAAAGAAAATAAAGTTATACAATGAACATGCGGATAAAGACTATGACATAAGTATAGCCATCGGATATTCCTATTGGACAATAGGTCAGTTTGAAAGCTTGGATCAAGCTCTTGACGTAGCTGATGCCATGCTATATAAACATAAAAAAAGATATAAGGAAACAGGAGAATGGAGATTTTAAGGGATGCATCTGAGGATGAGATTTGACGGCATTTGCTAATTTCGTCAAATGAGGGTATACTGTAGCCTGATTAAAAAGTTAGGAGTTTACAATGGAAAAATACCCCAATTGCCCCAAATGCGAGGCTGAATTTACTTATCAAGATGGAAATATGTATGTGTGCCCCATGTGCGCTCACGAGTGGTCAGCTGAAATAGATGGATCTCTTGAAAACGGAATCAAGGATTCCAATGGTAACCTACTCAGTGATGGTGATTCAGTAACGATTATCAAAGACCTAAAAGTAAAAGGTTCTTCATCAGCCATCAAAAAAGGAACAAAAGTCAAAAATATCCGTCTCGTGGATGAACCGGTAGACGGACATGATATCGACTGTAAAATCGATGGCTTTGGTGCTATGACAATCAAGTCAGAGTATGTTAAGAAGTTAAACTAGATCAGATTCCCGGCCCAGAGGCAGACTCCCGGCCCTTGATTGGATATTGATGTTTAGTGTTGAATTTTATTGGTTTAGATAACCTTTATGACCTGGCCGCCGGTGATTTCCTGTAATATAGCAGGTGTCAGCTTGAAAACCGAATGAGGAGTACCGGCAGCGGCCCATAGTTCATCATAATTTAGAAGATCTTCGTCAATGAAGGTCTTTATTTTTTTGATGTGACCCAGGGGTGGAACACCGCCAATAGCATAACCCGTATGTTCCCTGACAAAGTCAGCATCTGCCTTTCCCAGTTTTTCCCCGACGATTTCTTTTACAGTCTTCTCATTAACCCTATTAATGCCACTGGCGACGATAAGGAGCGGTTCTCCACTAGGCTTTCCCTTAAATATCAAAGACTTTACAATTTGATGGACGCCACAGCCAATGGCAGCGGCAGCATCAGCGGCTGTCCTTGTCGATGCATCAAACTTGACGATCTCCAGATTGAAGTCATGACTTTCAAGTGCTTGTTGGACTCTTTGTGAACTCTTGTTTGTTGGTGTTGACATGATGATCTCCTCTCCCTTATCAATCCATGGTTTAGTTTTGAAACCAGATATTATATATGATTCTGTACAATCCATGATATCCTATTTTACTGTATTTGAGAAGGTATTCATGATTTTATGTGTTTATATTTTTCTATATGGTAAAATTAATTAGTAGGAACAACTCAAGATAGGCAATATGAGGTGGAGAGGATTTGAAGATTTTAATCTTTTATTTTAGCGGAAACGGCAATACGAAATGGACTGTCGAAACATTTGAAGAAATTGCAAGAGAAAAGTATTTTGATGTAGAATTGATGTCCATTGAAGACATGGTTGGTTGGGATTTCACCTCCTATCACAATAGTATTAAGAATGCTGATATTATTGGTTTCGGAACACCAATATATGGTTCTAACCTTCCTAGAATCATGACTAGTTTCATTCAAACTATCCTGCCTCAAATTGATAAAATAAATAAAAATGCTACCTATATGTTTATGAATACATATGGTTATGTTAATGGTTTTGGCATATTTAAGGCAAGACAACTGCTTAAAGCAATTAATAAAAAGCCTAAGGTCTATTTCAATGCCAAACTTTTTAATAGTGCTCCTTCTCGAAAAGATCATAGTCAGATTACCGAGAATGAGTTGGCAAAACGTAAGGCTGTTGTGATATTAAAACTCAAAAAGTTATGTGAATTTATCGAAGGTGGTAAGACATACATCAAGGGACTTGGACCACACCTAGTCATTGGCATAATTATTAGAAATCTACTTCGAAAATCTATAGAAAACAACTATAAGGCAATGATATGTGATGGTAACCTATGTACGGATTGTGGCAAGTGTATAGTAGAATGTCCAACAAAAAGCATTATTAAAGAGGGTGATGGTATATGTTTTTCAGATAGTTGCACATCATGTATGAGATGCTATAATAATTGCCCTGTTCAGGCTATCTCTGTCGGAAAGTATTCAGGAGAAAATGGTTATAAACAGTATAGGAATCGGCTTTCTTCTTTTCAAGGCTTTATAATATTTATTTTAATGATATACTTGAAAGTAATGAGTATTTATTAAGTACAAGAATAAATCTACAAACCATAGGACTCATAAATTTACATACAAAGGAGCATATGATAGGAATATCATAGACAAGGAAATGAATATAAACTTAGATTATACAATGATACAGTGGCTGCTGCTTATAACCGTAGCCATTTTGGTTGGCCTGGGTAAAGCAGGTCTTAATGCAACCGTTATGTTAGCGGTACCTTTACTGACCTCAATTGTTTCAGGAAAAGCTTCCAGCGGTATGATGCTGTCCATGTTTATTGTGGCTGACATTATTGCGGTTATCTTCTATGTTAAGCATACCCAGTGGAAGGTGATTAGAAGTTTAGCCCCTTGGGTGGTTGTAGGTGTATTTACCGGTGGTATCGTCGGAAGAATGATATCAGATGCAGTGTTCGGAAGTCTGATTTCTGTGATTGCCTTAATCTGCCTTGCCTTGTTGGTCTTACTAGAAGTTAAAAAAGATAATCTCAAAGTACCTGATCAGACATGGTTTTATGCCCTAACCGGTATCGTATGTGGCTTCACTTCCATGATAGGTAACTTGGCAGGTCCTATATTTGCCGTTTATCTTCTGGCAAAAGGTTTTGAAAAGAAGAATTATGTAGGAACAGTAGCCATCTTCTTTTTCATGATGAACTTGATAAAGCTACCCTTGCAGATAACTATGTGGCAGAATTTTTCCAAAGAAACACTACTGACAGTCGCAGCAATGGTGCCATTTCTAATAGGTGGGGTTTTTGTTGGTAAGAAAGTTATCTTTGTCATGAACGAAAAAGTTTTTCGGTACGTCATTCTGACTATGACGGCAATTGTTTCATTGAAACTACTACTTTTCTAATCGCAGCTGCCCTAATTATAGGAGGAAGATTAAATGAATTATAGGAATTATACAAAATACAGTCCCAAAGTCTCAGCCATTGGATTTGGTGCTTGGCAGTTAGGCAACGGCGCAACCTGGTCAGCTATGACTGATGGTGAGGCAATCGATTTAGTTAAGGCAGCCCTTGATCGAGGGGTTAACTTTTTTGATACTGCGCCAAACTATGCCGATGGCAATAGTGAACGTCTTCTTGGCCAGGCCCTTGGAGGTGTGGATCGGTCCAAGTTGGTCATCAATACCAAGTTTGGCCACAATGACCAGGGCCAAACGGACTTTAGTCCTGAGGCTATAAGAAGGTCTATTGAAGGAAGCCTTTTAAGACTTAAAACCGATTACCTGGATAGCGTTCTTTTACATAATCCAAGTCGTGACCTGATGAGTGTTGATACCTGTCCCCATTATGAAATTCTAGAGAATCTAAAAGCCGAAGGTAAGATTCTGGCCTATGGGGCTTCTGTCGACTCTTTTGATGATATGGACTATTTTATGGACCATACAGATGGTCAGGTTATGGAAATATTTTTTAATATTCTTCATCAAGATGTAAGATCTGCTTTTAAGAAAGCCAGTGAAAAAGAAGTGGCCCTTATTGCCAAGATTCCTCTTGATTCAGGTTGGCTTTCAGGTAAATATAATCAGACTTCTACTTTTACTGGAATTCGGTCCCGTTGGACAAGTCAAGATATTATAAATCGCGGGGACATCATTGATATGATTAGGGATTTACCAGAAGGTAATCAGACCATGGCTCAAATGGCTTTGTCTTATTGTCTTGCCTATGATGAGATTGCAACAGTTATTCCGGGATGTGTGAATATCAAACAACTTGAAGGAAATGTTGCCAGTTTAGACTATCCTATGAATGCTGAGACGGTGAAGCGGCTTGAGGATTTATATGAATCAGTAATCAAACCTATGAAACTTCCCTGGTAACAGGAGCGGTATACTTGATTTATTCTAAAGATGAGGGGAAATCATGCCCGTAAAAAAATACGATAAACCCAACAAAACCATACAATGCATTAGACTTCTGAAAATTCTGAAGTCTAAGAAGTATGTCAAAAAAGCGGAAATTGCCTATTTACTTGGTGAGGAAACTACCAGGAACATAAACAATTATAAGAATACCCTTTATGATGCCGGTTATCCTATTGCCTATAAGTCCGGAAAATATGGGGGCTACTACCTGGAGTTTGATTCTATGCTTCCAGGGACCAGCTTGAATGAGTTTGAACTTAAGTCCTTAAACACAGCTTATGAATACCTGGCTCAGGAAAGCAATGTACCTCATAAGCGATTGCTTCTGGATTATCTTTCCAACGCTTTTTTGGAAAATGAAGAAAGCTATAATGAAGATGATCTTGCCCTCTATGGTCATTTTCCCTTAAGTATGCCTTCAGAAGAAATCGAAAGAAGGTACTATATTATCCAGACGGCAATCGATTCCAAGAGAAAAGTACGTATTGTCTATAAGGGTTATAAAAGGGATGTTGAGCGGATTATTCATCCTTACAAACTATTTAAATATACCAACTGGATTGTTTTTGCCTATGATGAAAGTGTGAAGACTGAAGCCTTCTCAGGCTATACCAAGTTTAAGCTTCATCGGATGATTGATATAGAGTTGCTAGATGAGGCCTTTGAAATTCAGAGTGACTATAAGGAAGAAGATTACTTTGACCAAAGTGGAGCAAAGGAATCAATGACCCACCTTAAACTAAAAATCTATGGTCGAATGGGTCGTATGCTGGATGAGAAAATCTATGGTAGAAACCAGGTAGTAACCTGCCTGGATCCAAACAACCATACCTATCTTTTTGAAGCAGACATGCAAAATTCTTTAGTCATACGTAAATTTATCCTGTCTTTTGGATCCAAATGTGAAGTCATTGAACCGGCTGATATTCGCAGGGAAATGATGATTGACGCCAAAAAAACCTTAAATCGCTACGATAATAATAAAAAAAATGAAAAATTATATTTTAGTGAACAATCTTTATGTAACAATAGGGGGTATACTGATCTTACATTCAAAGAAAGGAGGTCAGGAAAAATGATCATTCAAGGAAAATTTAATGAAGCGATTGTCTATACCCATGTGATTGAAGAAGGGGCCATGGACCAGATCAGAGACTTGTGTAATATTGAAACCTTCAAGGATTCCAAGATTCGAATCATGCCCGACGTCCATGCAGGTAAGGGATGTGTTATAGGTTTTACGGCAGACTTGGGAGATAAGGTTATTCCCAATATAGTTGGTGTGGACATTGGTTGCGGTATGTTGACGGTTAAACTTGGGCAAGTGGATCTTGATCTTGGTCAGCTGGACCGATTCATTCATGAGCATATTCCAAATGGTAAGGCTATTAACCAACATAAGCAGGTTGATTTTATTCCAATACTTGAGACCCTGCATATGCTGAAAGAAGTTCGTCAGGACTTAAAGCGTTGGAACAGGGCCCTTGGTTCTTTAGGTGGAGGAAACCACTTTATTGAAGTCAACGAAGACGATGACGGCAATAAGTATTTGGTTATCCATTCCGGTTCTAGAAACCTGGGTCACGTCGTTGCCAGCCATTACCAAAAAGAGGCTATTGACTACCATTCAGGCTATAACAGGGAATACCTTGAGAAAAAGGAAGCCTTGATTGCCAAGTACAAGGAAGAGGGGCGAAGAAAAGAAATCCAGTCAGCAATTGTTGAACTTAAAAAAGAGTTTTACATCGATAAGGATCTGCCTGATGCCATGTGTTACCTGGAAAAAGAATTGCGGGATGACTATCTCCATGATATGTCCATCTGTCAGCAGTTTGCCAACTTAAATCGCCAGATTATGGCAGACCGGATTCTTGAAGCCATGTTTGGCCATAAAGACTTTGAAAGCTTCCAGACTATTCATAATTATATTGATTTTGAAGATAATATTGTCCGAAAGGGTGCAATCAAAGCTTCAAAAGGGACAGAGGTCCTTATTCCTATTAATATGCGTGACGGCTCCATTCTGGCAGTGGGAAAAGGTAATGTAGACTGGAACTGTTCAGCACCTCACGGCGCCGGAAGACTTATGTCCAGGACCAAGGCATTTGAGACCATAAACTTTGATGACTTTAAGGAAGAAATGAAGGGGATTTATTCAACGTCTGTGACTATGAAAACTATTGACGAGTCTCCCATGGCCTATAAGTCCTTGGAGGATATTATGGAGAATATTGGCGAAACCGTTGAAGTGAAAAGTGTTCTGAGACCTATTTATAATTTTAAGTCCCAGTATTAAATATTGGTTCAATACATGGTTTGGTTTAGCCATGAAAAAAATTAAGACGCTAACAGCAAAAAACACCTTCCAAGTGAGAAAATGCGTCTTGTAAACTAGGGTAAGACCCTGGATAGTGTAGCTCAGTTGGTAGAGCACAAATGAACATGTCGTGTCAACGGCATTAACAGCAAACAAGTTGAGGATAAATGGTGTCGCGAGTTCGAATCTCGTCACTATCCATTATTTAAGAAAAGGGGTGAGTATAATGACTTTTATACAAGCATTGGACAAGAAACTAATCAAAACAAAAACAGAAAATGGAGCAAATGCCCTTGTAACCAGCCAATCCGCCTTGGTAGACTTTTTTGGTCTGGCAGGAGCACTTAGAAAGAGGGGTAAGATAGAGATTGAGAACCTCTTTTCTAGAGCTTTTGCAGAAGATCCACACCTAGCCATGAAACTCTTGTTTTATACTAGAGATATCCGTGGTGGTCTTGGTGAGCGAAGAACAGCTAGGATTATCTATAAACATCTATCAAGAGTAAGTCCAGAGTCCCTTCGGGCAAATCTTAAACTCATGAGTCACTATGGTAGATGGGATGATCTTCTAGTACTCCTAAATACATCATTGCAGGACGATATTCTTGACTTGATTGGCCAACAATTGGCCAAGGATCTAAGGGAAGAGAACCCATCACTTTTGGCAAAATGGCTTCCAAGTATGAATACCTCTTCTCCTAAAACGAGAAAGGATGCAGCTACAATTGCTACAGGGCTTTCTTTTGATGCAAAAAAATACAGACAAACCCTGTCTGAACTCAGAAAGCGGATTGATGTTCTTGAAGTGAAAATGTCGGCGAAAGAGTGGGAAACTATCGACTATGAGCGAGTACCATCCAACGCCATGAACAACTACAGCAGAAGCTTTTTTAAACATGATGAAGATAGGTTTAAAGGATACATTGAAGCGGTTAAAGAAGGCAGGGCTGATATTCATGCCCGGGTGCTTTACCCTTATAATATTACAGAAAAAATGCTTTATGACAGGAAGCTTTTTAAGAGTGGCGATGAGGCTTCTATTCTCTCTGAGCTGGAAATCTTGGAAGAACAATGGTACAGGCTGCCTGATTATGTGGATGACAGTAACAGAAATGTATTGGTGATGGCTGATGTCTCAGGTTCTATGACCGGAAGACCTATGGCTACCTCTATTGGACTTGCTCTGTATTTTGCAGAAAAGACGAATGGAGAGTTTAAGAACACCTTTATGACCTTCAGTGAATCACCTGCATTGGTTAAAGTCACAGGAAAGACCCTGTACGAAAAAGTCAGAATGGTTTTATCCAGTAATTGGGGAATGAACACAGATTTTGAAAAGGCCTTATATACTATTCTACAAACTGCAAAAGTTAATAGAATGAAACAATCAGACCTTCCTGAGACTTTGATTGTCATAACCGATATGCAGTTCGATGCCAGTATACAGAGTACAAATAAGGATTGGACCTTTTACTTAAAAATGAAGAAGATGTATCAGGCTGAAGGTTATAAGATGCCTGAAATTGTATTCTGGAACGTGAACTCCAGGTCTAATGTTTTCCAGGTATCACATGATTATGAAGGTGTCAAAATGGCCAGCGGTCAGTCAACGTCTGTCTTTAAGTCTATATTGGAATCTAAGGCAATGACCGCTTATGATTATATGATGGAAGTACTTTCCGGTGAGCGATATAAGGAGGTTTCTTAGGACTCACCGGAAAAACTGTTGACATCTTCTACCCTATCCTATAGAATTGGATTAAATAATCCAAAGAGGTATATCATGAGCAAGAGAGACGATATCATAGGAGGAACCATCCGAATCATCAATCAGGAAGGTATCATCCATGCAACCATAGCGAACATATTGAAAGAGGCATCTACAGGATACGGAACTCTGTATAATTATTTTGATTCCAAGGAAGATCTTCTTCTGGCTGTTTATCTTCATATTATTCATGAGGTGGAATCTTATGTTTTTACAAAAGGTATAGAAATTGGCCTGGAAGACAGTATTCTTAGGTACTTGGACTATTGCCTCCTTCATGTTGAAGAATTTAGTGCTCTGGAAGCCCTTCGTACGATTCCTGATATTTGTCATTCAGCCAAGGAGAACAGTATGAGTATTCAGTTTATAGATCTCCTTGAGAAAAAACAGGCTGATGGGACAATTCAGCCAAGAACCGAGGGGTACAATATCCATCTGATTTTGTCTATGATATCCGCTTTTGTTAATTTTTATAGTGAATCAGAAATTGATGTAGAAAGTCTACCTCTAGAGATAAAGAAAGATTTTGCCAGATCCTGCCTTAAGGCCTTAAGCTAGGTCAGGAATGAAACCTTGAGAAAAGAGAAGGAAGATCTCTTTTCTCAACTAATGATAATGTCCAACAGGACTTTTTTTTGAAGGTTTTGGATTATTCAATCCAAAAATAGGAAAGGAGTTACCAGGATTTAGATGAAGCCTGGTAGAAAACGGAGATGTATACGAAAGATATTGAAACCCTAATAATGGAAAGACGTTCAACCAGAAACTATAGTGATCTTCAAGTTGATCAGGAAACTTTAGACAGTCTTCTTGCATTTGCAAGTGCTTATGATAATGATTTCTATCGATTTAAGATTGTCAGGTTTGATAAGCAGGAAGGCGAGAGGATGGGGACCTATGGTCTCTTTAAGAACACAGAAACTTTTTTGGTCGCTATTGGAATAGAGTCCATAAGGGATAATCTGGCTATGACCATACAGTTTGGTAAGGATTTTGAGGCTATCATTCTTAAAGCGACTGACCTTGATATTGATACCTGCTGGATGGGCATGTCCTATGAAGAATCCAAACTGTCAATGAAAGCCGGTGCCAGTAAAAATGAGCGGATTATTATGGCCACTCCACTAGGTTATTCTGCCGGAATCATGAGCAGAGAGCGAATAGCGAGATTTGCCATGGGTGCTGATAAAAGGTTGGCGTGGCATAAACTCTTTTATCAAGGAGACTTTAATAAGCCAATGGTCAAGCCCGAGTCTTTACTGGATCCTGAACATATGAGTCTGGAAATGCTGAGACTAAGTCCATCAGCAGGGAATTCTCAGCCCTGGCGTATTATCAAGGTTGAGGGTGCCTATAAATTTTATATAAAACCTAAGAAGTTTTATGAGAGCCGTAAAGATATGAGGATAAGTTTTGCCTATAATGACTTAGGTATCAGTCTTTTTCATTTTGAGGAAACCATGAAGGCTAAAGGTCTTAATGGTAGCTTTCATATGATTCCTCAAAATGAACATAAACTAAAAGACGGATATATTTATACGGGTCAATATATTATTTCATAAAATCATAATGACTAAAAACCATGGTATAATGGCCGTTGCCATGAGTAATGGACCGGATATCTGTGGCATAACCAAAAAGCTGTGACAAGGGAACCCTTGCAATAATCTTATGACTTTTTGGTAAAAGTTCCATGGTTACTATGGCACCCTTTCTTTTCTGAATATCGTCCATGATATCACCAATATATGCTTCCGGTGAATGGATGGTGACATTGAAGAAGGGTTCCAGAAGCTTAGAGTCTCCGTCGCAAAGTGCCTGGGAAAGAGCAAGAGAAGCTGCTGTCATAAAACCGACATCCGTAGATGTTGACTCATCATAATCCAGATCTGTAAGGGCTATGTCCAGGTCAATGACCTCGTAACCATCAATGATACCAGCTCCAAGTGAGCCTCTTATACCTTCAAGGGCTGCTTCTATAAAAGCCTTTGGAAGATGAGGGTCTGACAGACTTGAATATATTTTGTGACCGCTGCCCCGTTCTCTTGGCTCTACTGCAATTGCTACAGAAGCATAGATGGATTGGTTGCCTATACTTTGAGATAGGATGTGGCTGGCGGTGGCCGGTTTTGTTATGGATTCCTTATAATTAACCCGTGGCTTTCCACTGTTAACCTCAACATTAAATTCTTTGGATAGACGGTCCAGGATGATTTCCAAATGAAGCTCTCCCATACCTGATATGATCCGCTGTCCGGTTTCCTTATCAGCGAATGTGATAAGAGTAGGATCTTCTTCAGCTAAACTATCTAGGGCGGCAAGCATTTTGTCTGTGTCTGATGATTTTTTAGGTTCCAGGGCCATGGATATAACCGGTTCAGGAAAATCAATGGACTCCAAGAGTACTGGGTGGTCAAGATCAGATAGGGTATCACCTGTTCCGGCAAATTTAAGGCCGATAATGGCAACAATATCACCTGCTGATGCCTTGTCCACTTCAGTCCTGTTATTGGCATGCATCTGTAAAATTTTGTTGGCTCGGACTTTTTTCTTTTTGGATACATTATAGATTGATTTTCCTACATTAATGTGACCTGAATAAACCCTTGCGTAAGCCAATCTACCGACAAAGGGATCGGACATGACCTTGAAAATCAGGGCTGAAAAAGGTTGGCTTGAATCCGGTTCCAGAATGACAGGCTCACCATCACTTGTGTGTCCATGAATGAGTGGACGGTCAAGTGGTGAAGGTAAATAGTCGACAATGGCATCCAATAGTGGTTGGATGCTTTTATTTTTGAAAGCTGAGCCACATAAAACGGGAATGATTCGATTGTTAATGGTAGCTTTTCGAATAGCAGCCACAATCATATCCTGGGGAAGGTCTTGACCTTCCAGGTACCGATTAAGCAAGTCGTCATCTTCGTCTGCAATTGCTTCCACTAACTCACTTCTATATTTTGTGGCTTGGTCCAAGTAGGCCTCTGGAATAGGCGTCGCTTCAAGAGTTTGGCCTAAATCACCGGTATTGTAATAAGCCTTCATGGTGACAAGAGAAATAATCCCTTCAAAATCCTTTTCACTTCCCATTGGGATTTGAATAGGGACAGGGAATCCGTCTAATTCTTTTTCAACTGTTTCAATGGAATGATAAAAGTCTGCACCAACTACATCCATCTTATTAATAAAAATAAGCCGTGGTACTTGATAATAATCTGCCTGGTGCCAAACAACCTTTGTCTGGGCTTCTACCCCTGCCTTGGCATCCAAAAGAAAGACAGCACCGTCTAAGATACGAAGACACCGTTCAACTTCAACGGTGAAATCTACATGACCGGGTGTGTCGATGATATTGATCTGATTGTCTTCCCAAAAGCAGGTGGTTGCTGCTGAAGTGATGGTGATACCCCGTTCCTGTTCCTGTTCCATCCAGTCCATAATGGCGTTGCCGTCATGAACCTCTCCAACTTTATGGGTTAGACCGGTATAGTAAAGAATACGTTCTGTCGTTGTTGTTTTGCCTGCGTCGATGTGAGCCATGATGCCGATATTACGTAAGTGTTGGTTATCTTGCCGTTTCATATCCATCCCCCATAGATGTGTCATCTTTGCTTATCTTCATTATAATATATTCCGCTGGCTTTATCAAAATAATCATATCAAGAGGTACAGAAAAGAACCCATCTCTGTGTTTTGTCTTTCACAGGAGCTGGGTTCTAATATAGATTTATTCAGCTGTTTGCTTAAAAGTAATTTACCCTTAAATATTATGCACTTTCGGCTTCGGTCTCGGTTTTGACCTCTAAGTCAAGGTTGCTCTTGGGTTGGGTGATCTCTTTGTAGAAAAGCAGCTCTTTTGCCATGATAAAGGTTACAAAAGTGATGATGAGTGCAAATGGGAGTCCTGTAGTAATAACTGCAGTCTGTAGAATGGAAAGGGCCTGTGATCCACCAATGATGAGAAGAACAGCAGCAATAAAACCTTCCATAAGTGCCCAGAATACTCGTTGGGATACAGGTGATTTTAGTTTCCCTCCACTGGCTAAACTGTCTACAACCAGAGAACCTGAATCACTGGAAGTAACAAAGAAAGTGACAACTAAAAATACGGCCAATCCGTTAACCATAACTTTCAGAACATCTGTAAAGAAAGGAACGTTAATCATCTGAACCATTTCAAAGAGGGCAAGTGATACGTTCTCACCAACGACTCCTGCTAAAGCTCCACTGTTAAGGCTGTCGATAGATAAGGCTGTTGAGCCAAAAACGCCTAACCAGAGAATGGATAGAATCGTTGGAACCAACATAACGGCAAGAATGAACTCACGTACCGTACGCCCCTTGGAAATTTTGGCAATAAACATACCGACAAATGGGCTCCATGAAATCCACCATGCCCAGTAGAAAATCGTCCAGCCATGGGACCAGCTTTCGTCCAGGGTGTTTACATTCAGTGAAGCATTGACGAAGCCGCCAATATAAACGCCTGTAGAGAAGAGGATGTCTTTAAGAATGGTCATAGTTGGACCGACAATAAGGACGATCATCATGAGGACAAAGGCTGCCCGGATATTGAGTTCGCTAAGGAATTTAACCCCTTTATCGATACCGGATACTACTGAAGCTGTAGCAATTAAGGTTATTACCGCAATTAGGACAACCTGGATACTTGTAGAGTAAGAAACACCGAATAAATGGTTAAGTCCACTGTTAATCTGTTGAACACCAAGTCCCAAAGATGTCGCAAGACCTGCCAAAGCTGCAAGAACAGCAAGGGTATCAATGATGTCTCCGATGATACCGAATACTCTTTCCTTTAGAATTGGATAGAAAAAGGAACGGGGAGACAAGGGTAGTTTTTTGTTAAAAGTAAAATAGGCAAGAGCCAGAGATATAATGCCATAGATAGCCCATGGGTGAACGCCCCAATGGAAAAAAGTCGTAGCCAAGGCGCTGTAATTAGGATTGTCGCTGGCAAAAACCGGGGTAACGTTTAGGTGATAAATCGGCTCTCCGACTGACCAGAACATAAGTCCGATTCCCATACCGGCTGATATAAGCATGGCATACCAGGAAAAACGCTTAAACTCAGGTTTGGCATCAGGACCACCTAAACGGATTTTTCCACCCTTGGATATGGCGAAAATAATAAGTGCGACAATGAATAAGTTGGATGATGCGATGAAAACCGTATCAAACCTATCAATAATCATGTTTTTAAAAGCATTCATTTGTATAGAAGCACGTTCTAAGTCTAGAAATGAATAGATGGAAAAGATGAGAAGCAGGAGTGCGGACATAATGGATACGAAAGGATTCATATCCAGACCGAATTTAGTAAAATTTCGGTCATGAAGTTCTCGTTTGAGTTTGATAATTTTTTTGCTCATTTTTAACCTCCAAATGAAAATAATATATTGAATAGAACAGAGGTTATAGCAATTACATACAAGAAAGGTCCTAGTGGAACCTTGCTGAACAATAAAAAAAGCACACCAACTCTATATTCATAGAGTTAGAGTGCCTAAGCTTCGCCTAAATAGCTAACTTTATACCACGATATCATAGTATAACCAGGTCCGAATCGAACCTAAGTAAACCCCAGTTCTAAATTAACGCTTTTCAAAAATCAGTCTCCCTATGGTGCAAACCTTATTAAAGGACGATTTCTCATACAATAACTCGATAAGCAGGTACTACAGAAATTTACTTCGCTAAATAACAACTTTGTTAATTATACAAGATTGCCAACGGTTTGTCAAAAAACCAGCCAATGTGCATTATTGAGTATAAATCTTAAAAACTGTAGATTTAACCTTTGGATAGGGCTTGCTATGATAATTCCATCAAACAATTGGAGGTTATGATGGCAAAAACAATGGATGATCTACACAAACTGATTCAAGAAATGACCTTGGAGCAAAAAATAGGAGCAACCCTTACCTTGGGTTTTGCAGGAACCGTTCCAAGAAAACATATTTATGAATGGATTACAAAATATCACTGTGGGGGCTTAAGACTGTCTCCCATCTTTAGGAAGTTCGGTAACTATGTAAATCCCCTGACCGGTGAGACAGTGGTTGACCTGACCAGTGTTGACAAGGTCAAAGACCAGGCGCCACCCTATATGAATGGATCAGATTATAAGGAAATACTGGATGAGTTAAAAGAAGTAGCGGCTAAGAGACCTCTTGGTCTTCCCCTTCATTTTTCCTTCGACCAGGAAGGGGGAACCAGTGCCGATTACAACTTTGGTGGTGTTAATCTTTTTCCTAAACCCATGGGACTGAGAGCCTCCAATGACCCAAGTCTTGCCTATGAAGTGGCAAAAGCTGTATCAGAGCAAAGCCTAGCAGTCGGTTTTAATTTTCTCCATTCACCGGTTCTTGATGTGAATGTGGAACCTAAAAATCCTGAGATCTATACCAGAGCCTATTCAGATGATGCCACTCTTGTGACAGAGTATGCCATAGCAAGCTGCAAGGGACTTAAAGAAGCCGGTATGATAGCCACCGGTAAGCATTTTCCCGGAAGGGGAGATTCACCGGTAGATGCCCACTATGAGCTGCCGGTTATTGATGTGGATAAGGAGACCCTTAAGCAACGTGATCTGCTACCTTACCGGGCACTTATTGATAAGGACCTGCTGCCATCCATTATGATCGCCCACAGCATTTTTCCTGCCCTTGATAAGGACCATGTAGCTACGGTGTCCAAAAAAATAATCACCGGATTATTGCGGGAGGAAATGGGATATAAGGGGGTTATTACGACAGACAGTATGACCATGGGAGCCTTGGCTAAACGCTACGGTATTGCCAACGCCTGTGCTATGGCCCTTGAAGCCGGATGTGACCTGGTACTTATGAAGGCTGAAAATGAATTGGTGGAAGAGACCTTCCAAACTATTCGTGACTTTGTTATGGAAGGCAGAATACCGGAAGAGGACCTGAATAAAAAAGTAGAGCGAATCCTTAAGATGAAGATGGAATATGGTATGTTTGAGACCAGGAATCAGGACAATAGGCCGGAAGAAGTGAATAATCGAATCAGGGAGTCAGGACTTGCCAGAAGAGCTGCCTTGGGGGCAACTCTTCCCTTAAGAGGCTCTATGAAACTTCCTCTACCTAAGGAAGGAAAGACCTTAATCATTGAGCAGATCAATAAAAACGTTCCTAATGATAAATACTGGCACTATGGATATCTCTATCAAAAGTGTATGCAGACTGGTGCCAATGTGGATCTTTTTGAAATTGATTACATGGTGTCTGAGGAAGATACCAAGACTGTCATGGAAGCAGCAGGAAATTATGATTATATCGTCCTGACCAACTTTTATGTACGTTCAAGAACAGCCAATAATGAATTGGTTAAAGAACTGCAGAAGGCCTGTCCGGGTAAGGTTATTGTCATCAATAATACACCCTACCTTTTGTCTGCCCCTGAAAATATGGAAAATGTAATCACAACCCTTGCCACAACACCTGAGAATCTACAGGTGGTAGCAGATATGCTCTATGGGGAGACTAAGCCAAAAGGAACCTGGCCATTGTCTCTGACTCCGGAGGGCCAATATGTGTAAATTTAACTCCCTTGATCAATTTCAAAAAAGTAAAGACTATCTCATAGCCATCGATTCAGATGGCTGTGTCTTCGATAATATGACCCTTAAGCATAATCAGCATTTTTATCCCAAGCTCATCCGTGTTTTTGAGATGGACCATGATGACCAAAAGGCAAAACTTTGGGAGTCCATCAACCTAGATTATCCCCTAAGGGGAATCAACCGTTTTTTGGGACTTGAAAAGTTCTTGGAAACCTATAAACCTAAGTGGGACATGGAGGATTATCATCAATGGATTGGAGAAACCCAGTCATATTCCAATGACAGCTTACAGGCTTTTATAGAGAAAACAGAGGATTCCCTGTGTAAAAAGGTATTGGAATGGTCCCTGGCTGTTAATAAGTCTGTAAAAGAAATCACAGACCTCCATCTCTTTAATGGCGTCAGTCTCTTTCTTGAAGGAGTGAGAGAGAAAGCTGATATCGTAGTTGTTTCTTCAGCTAATAAGGATGCAATTACTAGAGAATGGACCAAGGCCGGACTTATTGAATATGTTTCCTATCTTGGGTCTCAGCAGGACGGAACAAAAGAAGAAATTCTTGGCAGACTTGTGGACAAGGGGTATGATACCAGAAAAATCCTAATGGTTGGTGATGCCATCAGTGACTATAAAGCAGCTAAGGCCAATGGAGTTGAGTTTTACAGGATTACTTATCGATCGGAAGAGGATGCCTGGAAGACATTGGTCCAAGATGCCTGTGACAAGTTTTTTCAAGGGACCTACCTCTATATGGGAGATGAAGTGATGCCTCTTGCATGGGAACAGGCCCTGGATCTGATTAAGGTAAATGTTGACGCCTACTATGAAGGTTTTCAACATGTCAGCGAAGATGACATCTACCCTAAGGAAGAAAACAAGCTCTGGACCATGGGCTTTTATCCTGGCCAGCTTTATCTGGCCTACCAAAAGACCGGTGACCCATATTATATCAAACACCGTAAAGAAATTCTGGAATCTTTTAGAAACAGATGTGACTCCGGCCATATGGAGACCCACGATATCGGATTTTTATTTGAAATGACAGCTTACTATGATTATCTGGCAACAGGAGATCCTAAGTCTAAAAAGCTTTTTCTTGACGCTGCAGACAAGCTTATGAAAAGGTATCATGAAAAGGGTGGCTACATTCAGGCATGGGGACCTTTGACCAGCCAAGGCCAAACACGGATTATCATCGACTGTATGATGAACCTACCCCTCTTATATCTGGCCAGTCAGGAAACCGGTCATAAAAAATATGCCCAGGCAGCTGCTTCCCATGCTAAAATAAGTATGAGAACATTACTCCGAGACGATGCAAGTACTTACCATACCTATTGGATGGATGTGGAGTCAGGAAAGCCTCTTAGGGGAGCGACCCATCAAGGTCACCGGGATGAATCAATATGGGCAAGAGGCCAGGCCTGGAGCCTATATGGTTTTTTGAAATCCTATCAGTTTACCCAGAATCAGGATTTTCTGGAAGCTTCCAAAAGAAGTGCTGATGTATTTCTTAAAGGATTACCGGACAATGATATTTGTTACTGGGATTTTGATTTTTCGGCAGAGAACCCAGACATCTACGATTCTTCAGCAGCGTCCATTGCCATATGTGGACTTTTAGGTTTGGCTAAAGTCCTGACAGGTCAGGAAGCTTTTCATTATGAATATGAGGCGAAAAGGCTTCTCATGATTCTAGCCAACCGTTTTCAAAATACACAGATTAAGGAAGGCATGGGAATTCTTAAAGAAGGTATGTACCATAGAGACCAGGGAGCCAGAGCCTTTACATCATGGGGAGATTACTACTTTGTCGAAGCCTTATCTACTTTTTTTCGGGACAGAAATCATGATGAAGAAATGTAGATAAAAGATGTATTATGAATATTCGTATACATTTCTCAAGTATTGTTGATTTTCATCAAGGCTATATGGTTGTAGGATTATATGTGTGAACTGCACCTGATAAGCGCTTGTGTTGGTGACAACAATTTTGAAAATGAATTGGGGGTAAATCCTTATGAAAAAACTTATTGCAATCTGTCTGATTCTTGTCATGGCCTTGACCGCATGTGGTCAAAAAGAAGGTAGCCAGGAAGAATCAACGACTAAAGCAGGATCCACAGACAGTGATTCTACTAAAGAAGAAAACAATGATTCAACAGCAAGTGAAACTGAAGAAGAGGAACTGGAAGGATACTTAGTTTCCAAAGATCCTCTGGAACTTAGTATTCATATGCATTTTAGAAATTCTTATGTTTATGATGAAGAGTGGCCAGTATTTCAAAAGGCTGCAGAGCTGACCAATGTTTCCCTTACTGGTGTAGCTCCTTCATCAGCAACAGATACACAGGAAGTCTTCAACCTCTTAATGGCTACAGGAGATCTTCCAGACATCGTTGAAGGTAACAACCTGCAAGATGACTTCATTAAATACGGTTTGGAAGGTGCTTTTCTTCCTCTTGAAGATCTGATTGCAGAGCATGCGCCACATATTCAAGCCTTCCTCGATGAATATCCATACGTTCAGACTTTTGCCAGCGGTCCAGACGGACACATGTATTTCATCCCATATGTACCGGATGGTGGTGTTGGTAAAGGTTATTATATTAGACAAGACTGGTTGGATACCCTTGGACTTAGCGTTCCTACCAATGTGGATGAACTTCATGATGTTCTTCTTGCCTTTGCCAATGATGATCCTAACGGTAACGGACTACAAGATGAGATTCCTTACTTCTCCAGACACGTTGGAGAGAACTTTAAAGATAATGAAGCAACAAGGTTAACCCACTTCTGGGGAGCAAAAACAGATTTTTATGTTGATGACAATGGTCAGGTACAGCATGGTTTTACTTCTGAAGCCTTTAAAGAAGGTATGATGAACGTAGCCCAGTGGTACGCAGAAGGCATTATTGATCCTGAAATTTATACCCGTGGTGGTAAGGCAAGAGACATTGCTCTTGGTAATGACATTGGTGGTTTCACTCATGACTGGTTTGGTTCTTCTGCTTCCTATAACGATAAACTTTCCAGTGAGATTGAAGGTTTTAACTTCCAGGCAATTGCTCCTCCAGCTGACATTAATGGTGATGTATGGGAAGAGTTCAACCGTGACCTGGTTAAGCCTGATGGATGGGCAATTACAGTTGCCAATGAAAATCCAATCGAAACCATTAAATATTTTGATTTCTGGTTTACAGAAGAAGGCCGACGTTTAATGAACTATGGTATTGAAGGAGTTCAATACGATATGGTTGACGGTCAGCCAATCTTTAAAGATGAAATCCTTAATGGTGACACCAGTGTTCAAGCTCAGCTTTGGGATATAGGAGCTCAGGTTCCAATTGGTTTCTTCCAGGACTTTGCTTATGAATTACAAACTTATAATGAGGATGCACAGAAGGGTGTTAATATGTACACTGACAATGGTTATGTGATTGATCCATTCCCATACCTATCCTTCAACAATGAAGAACAGGCTGTCTTTGATGAAGTCTACACCAATATTACAACTTACATGCGTGAGACCCATCAAAAATGGATTCTTGGTGGAGAAAAAGTTGAAGATGGATGGGATGCATACCTTCAGCGTCTTGATGAGCTAGGTTATCAAGAGCTTCTAGAAGTCTATCAATCAGCATATGATCGGATTAAATAATTAGACTTATTCGTCGAGTAGGGTCCTAAGGGCCTTACTCGACCTTGTCATGACAGAATACTGTCAATAAAAAGGGATGGATGAAAATGGTCAAACGAAAATATTTTAAAAGACTTTTTATCATATACTTTCTTATGATGCTGGTTTACGGACTTATTCTGACCAGCTTCTTTGTGTATCAAAACCGAGTTTCCCTGAATCAGCAGCAGGTCTATAATGACAATGCCCAGGCCAAACAGGCTGCAACCCACCTTGAGCAGAAATTATGGAGTCTTAACAAATATACAGAGACTTTATTTCAGGACACGTCATTTGGGGACTACTTAATTATTAACGATAATTACTATATCTATACAAAAGTTCAGAAAAAGCTTCAATCAGATATGGCGGTATTTACAGATATAGGAGCCAGAATTGCTGTAACCAAATGGGTAGATGATTTTGTAATCTCCAATCAATATACCCGGGATTTATATCTTTTTCAGGAAGAGATGGCTTTTACTGACCATGATATGGACAAAATTAAATCCTTTTATTACTCGGATAAAGGAATCAAAGAAGTCTTGGTTTTGCACCAAAGTGACAGTGGGCAGCTCCATATCATAAAGAAACGTAAGGCCAATACCTTCCAGTATGTCCTTCTAATTATGTCTGTTGATGAAAAAATGATGAGCAAAGGTTTGGAAAATGCCTCTGTACACTTCTATTTAAAAGATGAAATGGGTCAAGAGCTGCAAAGCCTGACTGTTTCTGACGACGGGGTTTATTTTGATGAAGAAGGGTCTTATCGGATGATCGGTTCCGATGTTTTTGAGGAAATATTTTTTGTCATTACCCAGTCTTCAAGTTCAGGACAGGGGATTGAAGGCGTCTTATTGGTCGCCCTTGGCCTCATGGGACTTATGTTGCTGGCAGGTTATGTCATAGCCTTTCTTTTGGCCAAACGAACCTACAGACCAATTGGTAAAGTACTGTCCAGTTTTGGTGATTTCGGTGATGCTGTTGATGAGTTTTCCTATATACAGAATCAGACGGATATTATTGTCGAGGCCAATCAGCAATTGAAAAAGGTCATTGAGGAACAGCAGCTTGACCTTCGAACCAAGGTCATCAGGGATATGCTGAATGGCCGTATAAATAATGAAGACGCTACTGACCGCCTTGTGGAGTATGGACTTGAGTGGATAAAGGGATATAATACGGTTGCCCTTATTGAACTTCAGGAAATGGTTGATGTCCACTCGGTTTATTCCTCAAAGGCAAGAATGGAGATGCGCCAAAATCTACAAACCATTATTGAGAATACCTTGACCTTGGAAGGGGCTTATTTTGATCTGATTGAGTTGTCTTACAATACCTACGGTTTAATATTAAAGGAAAAGGACAGGACTGAAGCAGTCAAACTTTTAAATACCCTCCTGACCAGGGTAGAGGCCAGTGAGGAAATGAGTATCCGTATTGCCCTTGGTGACGGCCAGGAAGGTCTGGAAGGGCTTCGTCTGTCCTATGACCAGGCTAGATCTTTACTGGATTTTAGGACTTCCTACGATCAAAGGGCTTTGGTAACCAGTGAAGAAGTGGTCAGTGATAAGTTCTACTATACTCTGGAACAGGAAAGGGAACTTTATCAGGCAACCATTAGTGGCTTTACTGAGAAGATTGAGGTGATCTTTGACCGCCTTATTCGCAACAACGTTGAAGAAAGAAGCTTAAGTCAAAAAGAAGAGCTTAACCTTTTTATGTCCCTAGCTACGACCTACCGGCGTATTGAGCAAAAAGTAGATGACTCCAAAGAGGTAGAGGGTCCTGAAGGTGACCATATGGAAGAGGCCCTAAAAGGTATGAACTCCGACGAGAACTCAATGACGGCGGTTCTTCATGAATTTAAGTTAAGCTTCCTTCAGATCGCCAAGGCGGTGAAGGCCAAAAATGAAACCACAGATACAGAAATGTCTACCATGATGATCGGCTTTATTGAAGACCACTATAATGAGGATATCTCTTTGGAAGAAGCGGCGACCAGCCTGAATATATCTGCAGGATACTTTTGCTCAGTCTTTAAAAAGCATACCGGTAACAACTTTAAATCCTACCTTAACCTCTATCGTGTGACAAAGGCAAAAGAAATCATTGCCCAGGAACCGAATATTAAGGTCAAGGATTTGACCACCCGGGTAGGTTACAATAACGTTAACTCTTTTATACGTATGTTTAAGAAGCACGAAGGAATTTCACCAGGTGAGTATGCTAAGCGCATCAATATATCCTAATGATTATTCTTCCATAAGTGGTCAGGAATTCAAGCCTTTGGATCATAAAAGGGACCATATGAAAAAGTGAATAGGTGGAAAAATGAAGAAAGGAAGATGGCTAAGGTCATCTTCTTAATTTATGTGGATAAGCTTAACTTTTGCAGATTTAAGGGACCTTTCTAAGGTGCTATGATGAGGATAGATTAACTAGTATATTGTTTTGGAGGAATGATTCTATGAAAAACACAGCCAAACGCCTGTACCGGGATCGGTACTTATATCTGCTTCTGGCACCTATGATTATCTGGACATTTTTGTTCAAGTACAAGCCCCTTTATGCACTTCAGATAGCCTTTAAGGATTATAGTCTTTTTAAAGGAGTAGAAGCCAGTCCCTGGATTGGTTTTGACCATTTCGTCAGCTTCTTTACCGGACCTTATTTCCTTAGAACCTTAACCAACACCTTTGTCTTAAATGCTGTTATCCTGCTCATTGGATTTCCAATTCCGATTATTCTTGCCCTCCTTATTAATGAAGTCAGGAGCAAGGGTTTTAAAAAATGGATTCAAACAGCTACCTATTTACCACATTTTATTTCTGCTGTTGTTATCGCAGGGATAGTCATTAACTTCCTGTCCCCATCTACAGGAATTGTTAATTTTCTACTTCAAAAGATAGGTATGGAACCGATTTACTTTTTGATTAAGCCAGAATATTTCAGAGGGATTTTTGTTTCTATGAATATATGGCAGGAAGCCGGTTTTAACTCCATCGTTTTTCTTGCTGCCCTTTCAGCTATTGATGTTCAACTCTATGAAGCTGCAAAGATCGATGGCGCCAACAAGTGGAAGCAGGTTCTTAATGTTACCCTGCCGGGAATTATGCCCACCATTATGATTATGCTGATCATTCGTATCGGAAATCTTCTCAATCTATCCTTTGAAAAGATTATCCTACTCTACAACCCTTCGACCTACGAAACGGCAGACGTTCTCAGTACCTATGTCTACAGAACAGGGTTGGTTAATGCCCAGTATGACTTGGGGGCGGCTGTTGGTCTTTTTGAAGCCTTTGTAGCCTTTATACTCGTTTACGGTGCCAATCGACTAAGCAAGCGGTTAACGGCCAATTCATTGTGGTAGAAGGAGAAAATCATGAAAGTTAGTTTTGGAGAAAGAATATTTCAGATTATAAATCACAGCTTTTTATTTATTATGTCCCTTGTTGCCCTTTATCCCTTTGTCTATGTGTTTTCAGCATCGATTAGTCACGCAGATGCTGTAGCATCAGGACGGGTCGTTCTCTTCCCGATTGATTTTAATTTCGTATCTTATATTAAGGTCTTTAATCTGGATAATTTATGGGTGGCCTATGGTAATACCATTTATTATACCCTTGTGGGAACCTTGACCTGTATGTTCTTTTCTATTACCGGGGCCTATGCCTTAAGTAAAGAAAGACTGATTGGTAGGAAGTTTTTTACTATTTTTGTTACCTTGACCATGTGGTTCAAGGCAGGGATTGTTCCTGAGTTTCTGAACTTCCGCTCCTTGGGGCTATATAACACAAGAGCTGTTCCTATTATCGGTTTTGCAGTTGTAGCTTTTAATGTTATCCTTTTGAAAACCTATTTTGAGTCAGTGCCTAAGTCTCTGGAAGAATCTGCCCAGATAGATGGAGCCAATGACCTTAAAGTCTTGTGGAAGATATATATGCCACTGTCAAAACCTGGTCTGGCTACAGTAGCCCTCTTTTATGCAGTCAGCAAATGGAACGGTTATTTTTGGTCCATGATCTTGCTCCGTGATGAAAGTAAGATTCCACTACAGGTTCTCCTTCGTAAATTGATTGTGGAGATGAATGCTACCTCAGAATTTAACGACGCTTTTGAAATGGCCAAGCAGGGATATTCAGTGGAGACGGTTGTCTATGCTACCATTATTATTTCCATTATCCCTATTGTACTCATGTATCCATTCATTCAAAAATATTTTGCCAAGGGTGCTATGATTGGAGCTGTTAAGGGATAGTCCAAGAGCTATCTATCTATGATTGGTGCCGTTAAGGGCTAATATGAGTTTTCTGTGAAAAAACGTAGATTAGCAAGTGTAAACCCAGATAATATGCTATTATATACTTTAGGATTATATGAGAGGATGAGACGCATTAATTATGGGTTTACACTTAAAGAACAGTTTAAAGAATATTTACAGATCTAAAGGAAAAAGTCTGCTGTTTGTCATTCTGATGACAGCACTTATGGTTATATCCAGCTTGAGTATGTCTGCATGGATTAGTGTGGAACAATATTTACAGGCATGCGATGATTATTACCATACTATCGGTGTCGTTGAGTATATCGGTGCCCAGTATCCAGATGAAAATGTATATGACCCAGATTTATATGAAGCCGCTTCAATCTTCGATTCCACTTGGATTACCGAAGAAGAAGGGGTTATTTCCTATGAGGAAAATTCCAGAGCGCTTGGCTATATTGAAGGCTTTGAGCGATTTGATCATGAAGCTTATTATATCGAACCCCTTATCGCCAGGGCCGAAGTTATCTTCAATATTAATGAAGAGGGTCAGGTTATGATCGAATCCAATTGGATTCGAGAGATTCTCTATTCGACAGTCGATCTTCTGGACAGGCCCATCAACATGTTGGAGATGAGGGATTTTATAGAAGAAGGTGATTATGGACCCGGTAATCATACTATACAGGTTATGTTTATTGGTGAAGCTGAGAGAAGAGGTTTTGGAAAAGAGAAGGTCTTTCTTATTTCAAGTGATTTAATGCCGGCAATGGCATATGAAGGATTTGAATCCGGACAGCTTTTTATAGAAGATATAACGGATAATCAAGAAGCCTTTAGCCTGGAGGGGGACTCTGTTTACGCCAGACTGGCCAGATCTTATTCAGTAATCAGAAACAGTGTGGAAGTTTATGGTGCCAATAACCTGGAACTTCAATTACCCTTTAATCAAAATGATATGGCCCTTATTGATGGTCGTTATTATACACCTGAGGAGGCTGCTGATGGAGAAAAGGTATGTTTAGTGAGTGAAATCATTGCATCCAAGCACCAACTGGCTGTTGGGGATAGACTTTCTCTTAATCTAGCTGTCGGAGATATGACCAGTCCTGAGAATGCCTATTATGATCCAGTAGGATTTGATTCCAGTGATGCTTATGAGGTAGTTGGAATTATTCGAACACCTAAGGAAATGAATTATCGCGTCTATATGCCTATATCCCGGAACATTCCTTTTGAAAAGAATCAAATCGGTTATACAATTGGTATTGTAGAAATAGACAATACTTATGGTGATACTTTCTATACCAAGGCCCTTGACAACCTGGACGGTCGATTGAAGATGACCCTTTATGACCAGGGATACTCCAAGGCGGCAAAACCATTTGTGAACATTAGACGTATATCCATGATTATTGCCTTGTCCTCTATTGTGGCTATTATGGTTGTCGTTTTCCTTTTTGGATTTCTTTTTGTATTTAGACAGCGAATGGTAGCAGATGTTATGGTGAAAATGGGAACCGGTATTGGACCGGTATACCGCTACTATTTATATGGCACTTTTTTCATTACCGCACTGTCGGCCATGATTGGAGCCTATATAGCCGGTCGCCTAAACTCTTTTGTCGAAGAGACCCTGCTTAAGTTGCTAGAGAGTCAAGGAGGAATCAATGATGCTTTTTCCAATGGAAGTCTTTCTATCACAAGAACCTTCCAGTTTTCTCCTGAAATCAGTCAGAATATATTTATCCTGATCGGATTTATTGTGATTCTACTAGCCCTTGTGAGTTCCGCTATATTTGTAAGAAATGCCTTGGCTGAGCACCATAAAAGTGGTAAGAAAAGTCATTTTAGACCTGTTAAGAAGTCTTCTGTCAGAGGAAGCGGCCCTGCCAGGTATTCACTGCTGTCCATGACTCGAGGTCTTATTCGGACCTTTACCGTCATTGGTCTGTCCTTGACAATGATCATCTTTATCGGCCAATTGACCCAGACCACTAAGCGGTATGAGGAAAACATTGAGACCCTTATAGAAGATACCCTTATCTCAGGTCAGTTCACCGACATAAAGGGTAGGCCGGCGGACCGGTTAAATGTTGAAGCCTTTAACATTCAGGACTTATTTGCATCCGGCAAAATAGAATCACTTGGACTTGCAAAATCCATTCCCTATCTCTATATGGGTCTGGTTGAAAGCCAGGGTCAATCTTATGAAGTACCTCCCCTTGAGCCGCCTACAGGTTTTGCCTATGACCGCTTTATCAATGCCTTGGAAATGGGTGACCAGGTGGTCTTTACCAATAATTTATACGCCACACCCGAATTCAAGTTTTCCAATGATGTTCAGGTAGAGTTTATGGAGGGATACGACATGGAGGTTTTTGAGTCTGAAACAGAGACCAATGCCTGTATTGTATCGACAGATTTCCTTCGTGACCATAACTTGAAAATTGGAGATACCATCAAGTCATTTTTACAGTTTGAAGGTCATATGAATATCAGATTTGACCGTGATGAACTTTACAGGGGGTATGACTACAGGATTATTGGTGCTTTTGAAAAAGAGTTGTTTAAAAACAATATATATGTGCCTGTGGCTGGATTTATCAGTATGAACCAGATGCTCTACGAAGAGAATTTTTATCATGATAGAATATATGTCTTTACCTTTGATTCTACAGCCTTTACGGTAAAAGCCTCCAATCTGGAAGACCTCCGGACTTATATGGAGGACTATGGGTTTTCTGAGGTCAATGATATAAGAACCTATCGGTCCTTTATTGTCCTTGATGATAAGGTATATACATCTACCCTGGAGCTTTTGAATAAGCAGTTGGGTTATATTGGAATCTTATATCCGATTCTATATGGTTTAATTGCTGTACTGGCACTGGTTATGGGCTACCTTATCAGCCATGGAAGAAAGAAAGAAGGGGCCATTATGCTAGGTCTTGGTGCAGAAAAAGGGAAGATTTTCACCACCTTTTTCCTGGAGCAGTTCCTACTCATAACCTTGGGAACCGGTTTTGGCATCGGTTTTGGCTTTATGAACTTTGGAGCCTTTGACAGTTTCTACTGGCTTATGGTTGCAGCTTTTGTAGCTCTCTACTTAACAGGATGCGGCATTGCCCTTAATATGATGATTCAGATGAACCCCTTGGAACTTTTGAAAGTGGAGGAATAGAAATGGCGATTATAGAATTGAAAGATGTTGATTATTCATATGTGCATAAAAAGCAAGTAGTAAGGGCCTTAAGTCAAGTGTCCCATACTTTTGTCAAAGGCCGCACCTATGCCCTTCTGGGTAAGTCCGGCAGCGGTAAGTCCACCCTGCTTTCCCTAATGGCAGGTCTTGATGTTCCGGAAGACGGTCATATATACTTCGATGGTATATCCACCAAGAAAATGGACCTATCAAAATACAGACGGGAGCATATGGCCATGATCTATCAGGACTTCAGACTTTTCCCCATGTTGACGGTACTGGAGAATATTATGTATCCTATGGAACTTGTTGGAATCAAAGGAAAGGATGCCCTGAAAAAGGCTATGGAACTTGCTGAGAAGGTTGCCCTTCCCGAGAAACTCTATCACCGATACCCGACCAAAATCAGTGGAGGTGAGCAGCAAAGGGTTGCTATAGCAAGGGCCCTTGCCCTGGATAGGAAACTGATTTTAGCCGATGAACCGACAGGCAATCTGGACTCTGAAAACTGCGACAATATCATTGCCACCTTAAAGAGGCTTGCCAGAGAAGAGGACTGTTGTGTTATCATTGCCACCCATGATTTAAGTGTTGCACCGCAAATGGATGAGGTCATTACCATTAGTGATGGCTGCAAGGTATGATGTAAGATACAGGAGGGTACTTGGTACTTTTCCTGTATTTTTTATGGACTTCTTTTGTGGTATTATTGTAGTAGGAGTATAATTGATTTTATAAGATTTCTATTTGCAAGACCTACTGAAACTTTTTATTCAAAAGACTTGTAAGATTAAGCTGGATACTAATCTGAAGGAAGGAATAGATGCTACGCATGTAACGTCTCAAAATTTATGACCACTCTAATTAGAAGAATATTCCTCTTTTTTATATGTATAAATCTCCTGGGCCAATCTCAGATTTTGGTCCAGGCTGACGACCATGACCGCTATAAAATCCTGATTATCAGTTCATATGATCCTGATTTTCCTACAGCTGAAGATATGATGGATGGGGTGAAGTCTGTCTTTTCTCAGACAGGAGTTGAACTCGACTTTGAATATATGGATACAAAAGAACTTCATACAGATGAAGATCTAGAGCGTCTGGCTGATTATTTTTACTATAAATTATCCCGCAAATCAGACTATGATTTAGTCTTGGTCTTTGACGACAAGGCCCTTCATTTTGCCGAGACATACCAAGAGGAACTTTTTTCTGGTATACCCATTGTTTTTGCAGGAGTCAATGACAGGGAATATGGCCTTAAGGTTTCAGAGAACCCTTTGATCACAGGGGTTATGGAAGACATCTCTATTGAAGAGACCATTGATGTGATTGAAACCCTGCAACCCTATGTAGTGAATTTATATCTGGTTGTAGACAATACCATTAGCGGTCAGGCAGACCTTCAACGGTTTGAAGGAATTGAAAGCCAGATGGATATAGAAGTTATTAATATGTCTGAACTCAGTGAAGAAGCTTTTATTCAGGCTATTAAAGATATCAAACCTGAGGATGCAATCCTTCCGCTTTCCATCTATGTAGGCCAAAACGGTCGGGCATATCCCTTTAAAGAATCCAGTTCTATTCTCATAGAAAATGCCCAGGCACCTATTTATCATTTGTGGAAATTTGGAGTAGGCTCAGGGTATGTTGGGGGTATGGTCTCCAGTCACTTTAATCAAGCAGACTTGGCATCAAGAATTGGATTATCCATTTTAGAGGGTGAAAACCCAGCAAATATCCAGTTGGTGACCCAGAGTCCCAATCAGTATCTCTTTGATTATGAAGTCATGATAGCCCATGGTCTTGACCCAAACAGACTGCCTCAAGAGGCGACGTTACTGAATAAACCCTTACCTTTAAAAGAATCCGACCCCGGTCTATATTGGAGGATTGTTCTTTTGCTGTCCGTCTTTACCATGATTATCTTTATACTCTTCCTAATCATTCAATATAGAATTCGTAAAACCAGGAACACCTATAAGATGAATCTTTTTATGAAAAATATTCTAGATGCAGTCCAGATTCCAATATCTATACGTGATGACAAAAAAGAGTATGTCATGTTTAACCATAAATATACAGCCCTCCTAAAGCATCCTCCTAAACAGCTCATTGGTAAGCGGCTTGAAGATTTATATGAAGGTGAGACCCTCATTAATCTTAAAAAGATGGATGACAGGGTCCTTAGTGAGGGACAAGATGAACGTGACATTCATATTAGTAAAAATAACAACAATTATATTTTTAATGTTAAGAAAAGAGCCTTTAAGGATGGTGACGGACGGACTTATATCCTGTCCAGTGGAGAAGATATAACCAAACTTAAGCAATATGAAAACGAACTTGAGGATTTGGTTCAAGAGCGAACGGAAGCTTTGAAAGCTGCCAATGCCAAGCTGGAGGAAATGGCGGTAATTGATCAACTGACAGGCATTTTTAATCGGAGGAAGTTGGATGAATTCCTTCAGGCAGAGAGAGATAGATACATCAGATACAGTAAAGTTTTTTCGGTGATTCTTCTTGATGTAGATGATTTTAAAAAAGTGAATGATACAATGGGCCATGCTGCTGGTGATGATGTTCTACGTGACCTGTCTAAACTCCTTAAGGAAAATATCCGAAAAGTCGATGCTTTGGGTCGATGGGGTGGTGAAGAGTTTATGATCATCTGTCCTGAGACGGATACTCAAGCAGCTAAAATGCTGGCTGAAAAACTAAGAGGCTTAATTGAAAGCAGCCTTGATGTAGGCGGCCTATCCATAACCTGTTCTTTCGGTGTAGTAACTGTAGACCAGTTGCAGACACCTGAGTATATATTAAATGAGGCAGACCATGCCCTTTATGATGCAAAAAATAATGGACGCAATCAAGTGAAAGTGGCTAATGAATTTGAATAAGGAGAGGGAAAAATATGGACAATCAAGTGGCTATTGGTATGAAGACCTTCATATCTGCTTTTGTTATACTCTTAATCCTGCTTATAGGAGCAGGAGTGTTGACAAGGCTTGTGCCTATGGGGGCATATGAATATGTAAGTATTGAGGGTAGACAATCGGTTGTGCCCGGAAGTTATGAGACTGTTGATGAGGAATTTTTACCTGTCTTCAGGTGGTTTACAGCGCCTATCGATGTTCTCTTTGGCGGGGATGGCCTCATCATTATTACAATCATTCTTTTTCTCCTCATCATTGGAGGCAGTATCAGTATCCTCAACGAGGTCCAGGTTTTAAGTTTTATTATCCACGATATTGTTGGTCGTTTTTATGATCATAAGTATATGCTCCTCCGGGTCATTATGTTGGTCTTTATGTCCCTGGGAGCATTTATAGGTATCTTTGAGGAAGTGATTCCCTTGGTACCCTTAATTCTAACCCTCTGTATAGCCCTTGGTTTCAATAAGCTGACGGGGCTTGGTGTCAGTCTTTTGGCTGCAGGCTTTGGATTTGCCGCAGCTGTAAGTAATCCCTTTACCATTGGAGTAGCTCAAAAAATAGTCGATCTCCCGGTATTTTCAGGTGCAGATTATCGACTGATTATATTTGTTCTTATTTATCTTGTTCTATCTACCCTTGTTATTGCCTATGCAAAAAAAATAGAAGACAAGGGTCAGACCCAGCCAGCAAATCTTGATCAGCAGTTGAAGGAAAAAGATGCCAATGGTCAAAAGGCAGTTAAGTGGTTCACCGGCATGATGGTTGTCTTAATGGTCATCATCGCCATTTCACCCTTTGTTTCTGTCATCTCATCTTATAACCTTCCGATCATAGGTTTAATCTTTCTGGTAACCGGTATTGGAAGCGGCCTCTTTTCAGGTATTGGGCTTTCTGCCACTGTGAAAATATTCGGAAAAGGTTCCCTGAATCTCCTGCCAGGGGTTGTCCTAATCCTTTTAGCCACAGGCGTTAAGCACGTCATCGAGACCGGACAGATTATGGATACCATTCTCTATTATGCTTCAGGTCTTGTTGAAGATGCATCACCTATGATGGCCATACTTATGATATACTTTTTAGTCTTTATCATGAACTTCTTTATCGGTTCAGGAAGTGCAAAAGCCTTTATCATTATGCCAATTATTGCCCCTTTGGTTGATATGATTGGGGTTAGCCGCCAAATGTCCATCCTGGCCTTTCAGTTTGGTGATGGCTTTTCCAATATTTTGTATCCGACTAATGCTGTCTTGTTGATTGCGATTGGCATAGCAGGTGTCTCTTATGTGGACTGGCTGAAATGGGTGCTTAAATATCAGTTGATTATTGGAGTGTTGACAATTGGGTTGTTATGGTTGGGGATTTGGTTTGGTTATTGATGCATCTATTTAGGCTGCTTCCGGTAGAGCCCCTTTTGTCATTACAAATCCAACAAGTGAAGCTACAAGGAAGGAAATATTAAGTGCTATCCAGATACCGTTAAGGGCAAGTGAGCCTGAAAGCCATAGAGCCAATGGTATATAGATAATAAAAAGTCTAAATAAAGACAGGGCGGCTGACTGCATAGGCCGATTGGTTACATTAAGGGTGTTGGTGTAGATTAGGAAAAGGCCCTGTAATCCATATCCTAGAGAAACGATAGATAAATAGGTTGTCACCGTATCAATAACTTCCGGAATATCTGTAAAGAAGCCGGCAATGAATTTTCCGCTTACTAAGAGGAATAAGAAAATGACCATTCCGTATATAATGGAAAACAATTGGGATTTATTGACGATTTCCCTAACTCTACCATGTTTGCCGGCACCTAAGTTCTGGCCAACCAGAGGTACATATATAGCACCAAGAGAGTTCAGGATCAACATAGCAAACATTTCTATACGGGTTGCGATACCAAAGCCTGCTGTTGCAGCTTGGCCAAAAGTGGCTATGTGACTGGTTATGATTCCGACAGCCAGAGGAATGATCATCCGTGTTAAGGCGTTGGGGATACCAATATAAAGCAGCTTCTTAAAGGAATCAATCAGTTCAGCAAATGTAAGTCCTTTGACAGATACAATTTTCTGCTTCTGGGTTAGAACATACATAGAAACCACCATAGTAAAAGCTCTGGAGAATACGGTGGCAAGGGCGGCTCCCTGGATACCCATAGCCGGGATTGGACCTAGGCCAAAGATAAGGATGGGGTCCATAACAGCATTGGCAATAGCAGCAACCGTCATGATGATGGCCGGTGTTTTGGTGTCTCCCAGGGCACGGATGTTTGCATTTCCTACCATAGGAACAATGAGGAACATGACACCTGCGTACCAGATCCGCATATAATCTACCACGTAGGGCATCGTCGATTCATCAGCACCCAAGAGGGCAAAAAGTGGTTCAATCGTTAGAAATCCTGCGACTACAAAAATAAATACAAGTAAGAGCGACAGGATTAGGCTGTCTGTGATTAGTCTAACGATTTTGTGGTGCTGGTTTTCACCTACTGCCTTGGAAACAAGGGCAGCAGCTCCAATACCAATACCTTGAGCCAGAGATCCGATAATCATAACCACCGGGAAAGTAAGGGTCATGGCAGCCATAGGGACAAGGCCTAATTGGCTAACGTAATACGTATCAATCATATTAAATATTGTCAGACCAAGCATACCAAAAATCATAGGTAGGGTCATTTTATATAGAAGACCCCAAACCGGAGCTTCTGTTATTTCTTTCATTCTTTCGTTCATGTAAATCCTTTCTAATCTTCCTTAATATGTCGAACGGCATCAATGGCGTTTTCGATCATTATTTCAAAATTTGCGCGGGTTGATTCAATATCTTCTTCAGACATTCCATGACTGAGGATTGTGGTGATTTCACCCAGGTGTTCAGCGAGTATTGGCATAAAATCCTTGCCTTTTTGAGTCAGGTGAATACAGTAGAAACGCTTATCCATAGGATCTTTAATCCGTTCTATATAGTTTAACTCTTCCAGTTTATGAAGGGCTTTTGCAGTTGTGGCCTTATCGACGTTCAACTTCTTGGTCAGGTCTTTTTGAGAGATACCTTCAGCCTTGTGGATGGCAATCAGAAAGAGATACTGACCGCTGCCAAGGCCGTAGGCTTTTAAACGGTCAGTGATAATCATTTGGGTATAACGGTAGAGGACACTTGTATATTTACCAAAACTTATATCGTGCATGGAAAACTCCTTTAATTTTAAGAAATAGAATGCTATTGCAACTATTGTAACAGAAATAGGATGCTATTGCAACTATTGTTTAAAATTTAACTTAAGATAGATGAACTCCATTAAAATAGTAAATATTTTACGACCTTTTTGAGGGATATAATAGGGAAAGAATGAACTTAAGGAGGTATACATGAAACCAAATATTTTATGGATTTGTACAGACCAGCAACGTTTTGATGGTTTGAGTTGTTATGGCAATGAAGTACTTGATACACCAAATATCGACGAAATTGCAGACAGGGGAATATTATTTGAACGGGTATATTGTCAATCACCTGTATGCACTCCCTCAAGGGCTTCTTTTTTAACAGGTCGGTATCCCAGAACCTGTCGAACAAGGCAGAATGGTCAGCAAATACCCCAAGATGAAGTTTTGATTACTAAATTGCTTTCACAAGAAGGCTATACCCTAGGGCTCTCAGGAAAGCTGCATATTTCTCCTTGCCATACCAGTGTATGTTCAGATATGGAGAAACGAACAGATGACGGTTATTCTATATTTCAATGGTCCCATCATCCTGACTTTGAGGGGGCCGACAGCAACTGGCCTTTAAATGGATATAATCAATGGCTGCGTTCCAAAGGGCAATCCTATAGGAGAGACAGCTTTCAAGGATCCAATTATGTATATACAGGTTTAGAGAGTCATTTGTCACATAGTCGATGGTGTGCAGACCAGGCTATTGATTTCATTGGGTCCTTTCAAAGGTATAAGGGAAATCCTTGGGCTTTTTCCTTGAACTTTTATGATCCACATCATGATTTTGATCCACCGGAAGAACTTTTACAAAAGTATTTGAAGCGCTTAAACAGTGACCATCTTCCCCAGTACAGGGAGAAAGAGTTAGAGGAAAAAACACTTTATCAGAGACAAGACCACATAGGAGCCTATGGAAATCCGGGATTTTATAGCTGGGAAGACATGGAAGAGGGTGACCATCTTATGATTAAAGCTGCTTATTACGCAATGATTGAGCAAATTGATCATGAGGTAGGAAGGATTATTGATGCTTTGAAAAAGTCAGGTCAGTATGAGAATACGTTGATAATATTTATGTCCGACCACGGTGAAATGTTAGGTGATCACGGTATCTATCTGAAGGGACCCTATTTTTACGAGCCCTTGGTTAAAGTTCCATTAATAGTTTCATGGCCGAAGAAGTTGGCCCAGGGTCAAAGGGTGGATGAATTAATTGAACTGGTTGATCTTGCACCCACCATTATGGAAATTATTGGAATCAAGTCATCCCCCTATATGCAAGGGACAAGCTTTTATTCCTTTTTGATAGACTCTGATTACAAGGAAGCCATAAGGGACAGTGTATATTCATCTTTTGACAACGCTATGGCTAGAGATGGTGATAAGGCCTATGTATCAATGGTTGCCACCAAGGAGTATAAACTTGTTTATTGTCATTCAACCAAGGAAGGTGAGCTCTATGACCTGATTAAGGATAGTCAAGAGTCCTATAACTTATACCGGTCAAAAGACTATGAATACGTTAAAACTATGATGATGGAACTGATGATCAATAGAATTGCTTTTACCCTGGATCCTAAGCCGGAAAGAGTAGCCTACTATTAATTTGATTAAATATAGCAAGGTTTGTCAAAAAAATGCAATGTTTTTCTGTATAATCCTTGCTATAATTAATGTAAGTTTGTGTTTTGGCTAAAGGGGAAATATGTTAAGTATACGAAAAAATCTACATACAAAAATTTTTATCTCTTTCATAATTGTTATTATCATATCAACAGTATCGATTATGCTTATATGGAAAGTCTATACATCCCGTATGATATATCAAAACTTGCATATACAATTTCAAAACAACGTCGAAGAGGCGGGAGCATATCTGGATGACCTACTGATGGAAAACGAACAGAAGGGTGTTTCACTTGTCTTGAGTCCGTCTGTTAAAGAACTTCTTAACGATCGGTTTGACAACGAATATGAGAAATTAAAAAAGACTCAGGAATATGAAGAAATTGCTACGAATCTTCTCAATGAAAAAAGCGGATTAGTTGGAGTTCACCTCATAAATATGACCGGAGGAGAATACAATGTGGGACAGGTTAATATTTATGAGTTCCCCCTTGAAGAGGCGTGGATGACTGAAATTGTAGAAAAAAGAGGTAAGGTACATTATTTTACCTATGAAACAGATGACTACAAAAAAGTCTTCAATAATACCGATGATCTTGGTGTTTTGTCTATGGGAAGGGGAGTTGTCTATAACAATGAGGTTATCGGAGTTATTGTTCTGGATATTTCCCTGGAGGTTTTCAATGAAGCTTTTCGATATATTAATGAATCAAATAATATAACCCTTCTACTAAATCAGGATAATGAACTTTTGTATACCAACACTCCCATGGATACCTCTCACTCAAGTCGAATAATTGAGACGCTAAACAGTGGGAAATCAGATGGAGAGATAGCAATTGAGGGCAACGAGTATATAACCGTATCCACCAATCAACTTAGGGAAGGGTGGAAGCTGATATCACTGGTTCCCTTTTATATTGTTGCTACTGAGCAAGTGACCTTAACCAGGCAAATGTTCATTAACTATGCCCTGGTTCTTGCAGTTGCCCTTTTTCTGTCAATTATAATTGCACGAAGCATTACAAAAAAGATAAGGGTATTGAAGGATACAATGGAGACTGTCCAGGCAGGAGATTTAAAAGCCAGGGTTACTATTGACAGCAAAGATGAAATTGGTGCACTGGCAGATGTTTTTTCCAATCTTATGGATGACCTCAATGATCTTATGATTGAAGTGAAGAACAGGGAAGCCCAAAAACGCTTATATGAGCTTAAAAGTCTTCAATCCCAGATAAATCCACACTTTTTATATAACACACTGAATACCATTATCTATCTTGCTGACTTAAATGGAACAAAAAATATCGAAGAAATTACCGTATCCCTTATAGAGTTACTGCGTGCCATTACCCACAATGATCAGCAGGAAATATCCATTAAGGAAGAATTGGATTATATAAGGAATTATACCCGTATTCAGGAGTATAAGTATATGGGTAGGTTTGAGATAAATTATGATCTTGAAGAATCCTGCATGGAGGCCAAAATACTTAAGTTTATTCTTCAGCCCTTTGTTGAGAATGCCTTGCTGCATGGTATCGGTGATAAGGAAAAGATTATCATTCAGATTCTCGTCTTCTCAGACGATTCTTATATCAATATTCGTGTCAAGGATAATGGAATAGGTATGTCTGAAGATAAGCTGGCGCAAGTACAGTCAATGGACAGGACCAGTGCATCCAGTGTTGGGATTAAGAATATTAAAGACCGTCTTGGATTATATTATGAAGACTACGGTTTCTCTATGACAAGTGTAGAAGGCCTATATACCAGTGTTGAGATTAGGATACCAAAAGGAGGAACACATGATTAAGGTTTTAATAGTAGATGACGAAGTCTTAATTCGTAATAAACTCTTGCATCTTATTGACTGGAATCGACATGGCTTTAAGATTATCGGGGAAGCTGCAAATGGTATAGAGGCGATTAACCTTGTTCATGAACATAATCCGGATATACTGATTTTTGATATCAGTATGCCTATGATGGACGGAATTGAGCTGTCAGATTATATAAACAAAAATTATCCCTATATCAAAATGATTGCCATTTCCTCCTATGATGATTATAAGTTTGTAAGGCAGGTTATGAAAAACGGAGCAATTGATTATCTTCTTAAACATAGGTTGAATGGGTCGGATTTTCTTGCTATTCTCCTTCAGATTAAATCAAAGATGAATTACTTGGAAAAGGAAGAGCTACATCATTCAGCCTATGAGATCACCATAAATGAAAATCTTCTGAAAAAGGCTGTATATCAAGCTGACTCAGAGGCTAATCAGGCCCTTTTTGAACGCATTGGCCAGAGTGGGAAAAGAGAGAATATTATCTTCGCCTTAATTAATACAGATAACTATATCATCATTAAAAATAATCTTAGTTTGCCTGAAGAGGAGCTCAAGCATAGGGTCTTGTCACTGATGAAGAGCCGGTTGGACAAATTTTTTCATGGTGATTTGATTATGGAAAACGAAGGTGAAATCCTTCTTGTCTTTGATGTGAAAAATATTATTGGTGAACTGGAGCTCAATACCAAAGTCTCCCAACTTTTGATGGATATGAAGTATTTTTTACAAAGATGCTATAACATCAACAGTCATTATGAATGGAAGAAAGTTTTTTTGGAAAAGCCCCTTCACCAAGAGTATAAAGATATTATAAAAGGAAGAGGAACAAGGACTTATGGAGATGTGATGGTCTATCTGCCCATAGCTTATGAAGAAAGACTCCTCCATGGAATCAACCAGAGAAACTCCTATAAGGTTTGTGAGATTATTGATATGATCGTCAATGAATTTATTGCCAAGGATGCAAGCCTGGAATCTTTTCAGATATTAGTCAATGATTTGATTGATATTATCAACAAGGTGGAAAGAAAGAAGGATAAAAAAAACCAAGAAATCCTCAACCTATATGCTCAAGTCAAAAATTCAAAAGACGTCATGAACAGTATTGAACTTATAAAAAATACCTTTAGCTCCAATTGGCTTAAAGGGTCAGATGAATATAAGGATACTAAATCAAAATATCTGGATATTGCTAAGGAATATATCTTAAGAAATATAGCGAATAAGATTATGTCTCTTGATATAGTTGCACAAGAGGTTGGTATATCGCCGCAGTATTTAAGTAAGATATTTGGTGAGACACATACAACATATGTAGATTTTGTCAATCATGAAAGGGTTGAACGAGCGCTGAAGATGATGGGGGAAGGTCAGATGAAAGTTAAAGATATCAGTAACCTCTGTGGATTTAACAGCTACAACCATTTTTATAAAGTCTTTAAACAAAAAACCGGATTATCACCTGCTGAATATAGAAAGATTAAAAATTGATATGATTTTGAAAAAGGTAATAAAAAAGACAAACTCATATTAAAACTGTTTATCTTTTTCCTTGCAGATCGATGCTACAATGTGGCAGTACAAAAAAATTAGGAGGTTAACAATGAAGAAGTTATTAACAGTATTATTGGGATTGGTTTTAGTTATTTCATTATTCGCAGGTTGTGGCGGTGATAATGAACAAGCAGCAACAAGTGATGAAAGCGGACAAGGGGCAACAAATGAAACCTCAAGTGAAGCGACTGAAAGTCAGGAGACGGGTGAGTCAGGAGACAAAAAAGTTCAATTGGAAATCTGGAGATGGATCCCAATGGACAATGAGAATCAATGGCCGGCTATTGAAAAAGATTTTGAAAGCAAATATCCAAACATTGATTTAGTTTCGACAAAATCAGGTAATGCCAATCAGTATTTCCAAAAGATATCAGCGGCACTTGTAGGTGGAGAAGCTCCGGATATTATTCCTATGCAACCAAGTTCAGCAGTTCAGTATAAGGAGTTTTTATTGCCCCTTGAATCCTACGCAAAAGAAGCTTGGGGAGAAAACTATAAGGATGTTTTTCTTCCTGTAGCCATGGAACAGTGTGAGTATTCAGGTGCAGGTCAGGACTTGGTTATTTTACCTGGTGGTTTGACTGCAGTTCAAATGCTATACTACAACGATACACTGATGAAAAAGATGGGATTTGAAGTTCCTAAAACCTTGGCAGACATCCAGGCAATTAATGAGACGATTGCAGCTGACTATCCCGACATGATTCCGGGAATCCTGATAGGAGCCAAAGACGGTTGGGAAGCCAGAGACATGTTTATGACGGTTGTCAATCAGGTGGCACCTGGTAAAATCTATGAAGTACTAGAGGGCCAAGCCTCATGGACAGATCCTGAAATCGTTAAAGCATTTGAAGTGTGGCAAAGTCTTTTTGCTGATGGTGTGTTCCAGGAAGGAGCCTTAGGATTACAAACTTATCCTGATGCCTATAAGAACACCTATCTGAAAGAGAAAAGTTTAATGATGGCCATTGGTACCTGGCATATGTCCAGTATGACGGCAACCACAACAGAAATGTTGAATGGGGAAGTCGGCTGGCCTATGGATAACCATCATGGTATGGCATTATTCCCACTTATGGTCGAAGACGGAGAGCAAAACCTTCAAGTGACAGTTGACGTTGCCTGGGGTATTAACAAGGATTCTAAGAATATTGATGCGGCATGGACCTTTGTTGAGTATATGACCAATGGCCAAGGTGCACAAATATTTGCAGACTCCTATCAAGTATTACCTGCAGTACAAGGCATGAGCGTTGATTCAAGCGGCTTATACGGTGAATCAGAAAAAGCTGCCCTGGCTACAATCATGGACGCCCTTCAAAACAATGCCGTAGGACCTCGTGAGTTCAAGAACATCGAATTACAAAACTGGTTAATCGATGAACTTCAGGCTGTTGCTGGTGGAGCAAAATCACCTGAGGATGCCTGCCAATCAATGGAACAAAAAGCTCAAGAACTAGAGTAAACAAAATATATGAGATAAAGCCGGCTATAGGAGCTGATAGCTGGCTTTATTCCTTATGTACAAATAAAGGAAGATGATGGAAATGATGGAAGTGGCACAAAACAAAAGAAAGATTGAATGGGTAGGTTTTCTATATCTTTTACCTGCATTTGTCTTTCTAATATACTACATTTACTATGGAATCGGATTCAATTTTATTAACAGCTTTTATGACTGGAACGGGGTTTCGGCAGAAAAGTTGTTTATCGGTCTAAAAAATTACAAAGAACTTTTTACAAGCTATAAGTTTATGGGGAGTCTGGAGAATACTTTTGTGTTTATGATTGTAACCCAGGTTATACAGATTTCATTTGGCTTTATTATAGCCTATAGTTTACGGTTCATTAAAATTGGAAATAAATTCGCCAAAAGCGTATTCTTTTTACCCTATATTATGTCTCTTGTTGTTATCGGTGTTGTGTTTAACGGCATGTTCAATCTCCATAACGGCTTCATCAATGAAGTTCTTCGGACCATTGGACTTGAAAATTTTGTGGTTGACTGGATGGGAAATCCTAAAGTGGCACTTATCTCAGTTATCATCGCCAATGTGTTTACCTACACCGGGTTTGATGTCATTATGTACCAGGCCGGCCTGGGAGGAATACCAAAAGAAATCGTAGAAGCGGCAGATATTGATGGTGCAGGAGCCTTGACCAAGATCTTTAGGATATTCATACCTATGCTAAACAGTGTACATTTTTCACTGATTATACTTGGGGTAATCGGTTCACTAAAGACCTTTGAAATCGTATGGTTCATTACCCAGGGAGGTCCTGTTGGGTCTAGCGAACTGGTTTCCACCTTCTTATATAAGACCTATGTACTTGAATATAAGGCTGGACTTAGTTCGGCTATATCTATGATTGTCATAGGCATATCTTTGATCATTACAGTTATACAACTACAGATTAAAAAAAGGCTGACGGAAGGGTAGGTATCGTTATGAATAAAAAAGTAAGTTATCTCATTATTGGAATTTTTGTTTTGATCTGGATACTGCCACTTTTTCGAATGATTCAAATTTCCTTTGAGGGAGAAGGACTAACAAATTATAAGATTGCCATAGAGTCAGAAGGTTTTTTTAGATTCTTTTTGAACTCGTTTTATGTAACTTTTATTCAACTGCTTATTTCAACGGTATGTGTAGTGATGGCAGCTTTTGCCTTTTCGAAGATGCATTTCCCCGGAAAGACTCTTTTGTTTCTCCTTTGTATTATGGGAATGATGATACCTCCGGCCAGTCTGATCGTTCCAATTTTTCTACAGACCAAAAGCCTGGGACTTATTAATAATACAAGTGGAGTTATAGGCCCACAGATAGCCCTTTCACTGCCTTTTGGTATACTTATTGTGAAGTCACTCTTTGATGAAATTCCTGACCAAATTTTGGAAGCGGCAAGTATAGATGGAGCATCCAGAATGCGCCAACTCTTATCGGTCATTGTACCCCTTGGTAAGCCGGCTATTGCTACCGTTGCCATCTTTAATTTTTTGTCTTCCTGGAAAGACTTTCTTTTCCCATTCATTATGCTTAATGACTATGACAAGATGGTAGTATCCTTGCTTCCCCAGAAGTTTATGGACTCTTTAGGTATGACCAGTACACAGGTATTGTATGCGGTATTGGTTCTCTCCAGTATACCTATTTTTATTGTTTATCTTATCGGTGAGAAGAAAATTGAAGAAGGTCTGACGGCTGGTGCGATTAAATAAGACCCTTGGATCTTCTGAGGACATAAGAAGGAGCAAAAATGACGAAAGCAAATGTTATTTTAATACAGACAGATCAGCAAACAGCCAAAACACTTCAACTTTATGGAAATCCTGTTCTTGCTACGCCTACTCTTGAGAAAATTGCCGGACAGGGAATGGTTTTCGACCAGGCATTTTGTAATTATCCGGCTTGCTCGCCATCAAGGTCATCTATGATGACCGGGCGATACACCTCTAGCCTGAGAGTTCATGCCAACCATATGTTATTGAATCCCCAGGAGATTACATTACCAAAATTAATGAAGGACCATGGCTATCAAACAGCTCTTATAGGTAAGAACCATGCATTTCTTCAAGGCAAAAATTACTATGATACACAGGGTAATCAAGGTCACGAGAGAGACTGTCTGGCTGAAAATTTTGATTACATTTTCGAAGGTCATCACATATGGGTAGACGGTATGGAAAGTGATGAAGAACTTAACCGGTCAATTTTATGGGCGAAAGAAAATTCCTGGTCTAAACAGCATCATTTTGGTATTAATCCATATCCGGCCCATAAGTCAGTGACTCATGAACTGACAGATAAGGCTATGGATTATCTTGACAAAAAGGGGGAGGAACCTTTTTTTATGTGGTTATCCTATCCGGATCCCCATACACCCTATCAAGTGTCTGAACCCTATGCAAGTATGTATGATCTGGAAAGGATTCCGGATCCTATTGAAGATACACTTGATAATAAACCTGATAAGCAAAAGATAGCCCATTACATGGATAAGAACCATCTTTATGACAAGGACCACTTTAAAAGCCTGCGGTCTATACACTATGGCATGATTAGACAGATAGATGATAATCTTAAACGATTTTATGAAAAACTGGAGGATAAAGGTCTGGTTGAGGATACCATGATTATCTTCCTTTCAGATCACGGAGATGCCATGGGGGATCATGGCTTATTGCAAAAACACAATTTTTTTTATGACTCCTTTATCCATGTTCCCATGATCTTTCAATGGCCTGGTCATATCGTAAAAGGCCGCTCTGACCAAGTTGTATCATTGGTTGATCTTATGCCTACAATTCTGGACCTGTGTCACATCCCACATCCATACGGTATTCAAGGAAAGAGCTTTGCCACAATTTTGAAAGGTGATGAGACCAGTATTCAGGATTTTATAGTTATTGAAAGCGGCGAGTTTGGCAGGGAATTGGAACTGAAGGAAATTCTGGATGAAAAGGGTCAATTAACTTGTGAAGCCAGTGACTTTGCCTGGTGTGCCTATAAAGAAGCATGGCAAGGGCGAGGTAAGGCCATTAGGACCAATGAATGGAAGTTATGTATATATACCAATGGCCAGGGTGAACTCTATGACTTGGTTCATGATCCAGATGAGATTATTAACCTATACGGTCAGGACGAGTACAGGCAAACCCAGCAAGAGCTTACTCTTCAATTACTACTATGGTCTATAAACAGTGACGATCCCTTACCTAAAAACCAGACAGTACATACCCACTTGATTGGAGGATAAAAGATGAAAAAAGCCAATATTGTCATACTTGTAGAGGACCATATGGCCTATTACCGCCATGGATGGGATGATGATTTTGAAGTTAAAAGACCTTGGTATGATTACCTGAGTCAACGGGGAAGTCACTTTCCCAATGCCTATTGCTCAACACCTATTTGCTGTCCTTCAAGGAGGACTATTTTAACGGGCCAATATGGACATAATCATGGACAAAAAACCAATCAAAGTCAAGCTCCCTTTGAACACGGGACTTTTTTTGAGCAATTGGACAAGGTTGGATATGACAACTATTATTATGGTAAATGGCATGCAGGACGTGGCTTGGCTTCTGATCATGGCTGTAAAGGATTTACCTACCAGGACTATGGAAACCCATATAATGAGAAAGAATACACACAATATAGGCAGGAAAGAGGATTGGATTTCCCAAAGGCCTATATAGAAGACGATTATTGTACCCCGGGTTGGATTGATGACATCGAGGAGAACCGTGAATACCTCTTAAACAGAGAGACCATGAACGAATGTGTTTCAGGCATTTTTTTAGGAGATAAGGAAGGACATGAAGCCTATTTTCTTGCAAATACAGCTTGTAAACAAATTCAAGAACTTGCAAAGAATCCGGATCAGGCTTTCTGCCTTCGTATAGATTTCTGGGGACCCCATCAACCTTATCTACCTACACAGGAGTTTGCGGATATGTATCCTCCCGAAAATATTCCTGTCTATGGTAATTACAGGGATAATTTGGATAATAAACCGGATACCTATAAGTGGGAAGCTGCGAAAGGGCTCGGTGAAAATGAACGACTTATTCAACCCTCAAGCCTGCCTTTAGATAAATGGAAGAGAACCCTGTCCAGATGCTATGGTCATATTACCATGGTTGATGATGCGGCAGGAAGGATTATCAGGGCTTTGGAAGAGCATTCACTCATGGAGAACACCATCATCATTTGGACCTGTGATCATGGCGATGCCATTATGTGCCATGGAGGCCACTTTGATAAAGATGCATATATGCCTGAGGAGTTACTCAGAATACCCCTATGTCTCTATGATCCAAAGCAGGAAGTAACCGGTATCAACAATAGTTTAGTCAGCAATATCGATATAGCTCCAACCATACTGGATGCTGCAGGCATCAAGCCTAACGATATTGATTTTCCTATGGATGGAAGAAGTTTATTGGACTTAAGCAGAAAAGCAACAGTCAGTTGGCGGGACAGTCTCCTATGTGAGACATACGGGCACCATTATCCCCATCTGGGAAAAGTGGTGATCAAAGGACAATGGAAGTATGTCTACAATGAGAACCAAATGGATGAACTTTATGACCTGGACAAGGATCCCTATGAGTTGGATAATAGAATCGGAGAATCTATGTGGGCTCAAAAGGTTAAGGAAATGAAAGAGGAGCTCTTATTACTCCAGAAAGAAACACACGATAAGGATTTGTTAAAGGAGATATAGATGAAAAAGAACTTTGTTAATGGTCTGGCTATAGGTGTCAATAATATTGGTGATCCATTTATTCTCAAGGATGTAGGAACAGATGGTCAAACCATATATTATCTATACGCCACATCCTTTATAAAAGGATTTAAAGTATGGTCTTCTAAAAATCTTACTGATTGGAAGGAAGAAGGAATCTGTTATGACGGATCTAAAAGTAAGTGGGCCAAAGATTCATTTTGGGCTCCTGAATGTACAAAATATAAGGGGAATTACTATTTATTTTTTAGTGCCAACTGGAACTACAACCCTGAAAATGATGACGAAACTTTCAGGATTGGTCTTGCCATGAGTGACAGCCCCTTAGGCCCCTTTCAAGATGTCTCGGACCATCCTATATTTGATCCGGCATACCCGATCATTGATGCCAATGTTTTTATAGATGAAGATGGTCGTAAGTATTTAACCTATTCTAGATGTTGCTATAAGCACAAAGTAGGACCTTACGAAGAGAGTCATATTTATGGAGTTGAACTGTCTGAAGACCTGACTTCAACAGTCGGCCAGCCGGTCAAGCTTTTGTGGCCACAGCAGGAGTGGGAAAATCAGTCTCTTCACACCGGACGAAGATGGAATGAAGGATCCTTCATGTTTAAACGAAATGGGACCTACTATATGACCTTTTCTGCCAATCACTTTATGGATAAGGAATATGCCATCGGTTATGCAAGGGCAGACCATCCTCTGGGTCCATATATAAAATCAGAAGATAATCCCTTATTAGCCCATGATTATCCCCGAATGTCCGGTCCGGGTCACAATAGCCTAACCTTCGATCAGGACGGTGATGAAATGTTAATTGTCTACCATTGTCATAGTGATCCTGTAAAAGGAGGTAGTGACAGGCAAGTGGTCATACAGTCTCTGATATTCGATCAGGAAGGTAATATGGAAGTTCTATAAACAGTCAAGAGTCAGCTTTAATGCTGGCTCTTTTCTTGTATAAACCGCTACTAACACTTATATAGTCCCAATAATTACACCAAGGATTATAGGATTTTCTTTTATCATGTCGTATAATAAACCTAAACCTGAATGACTAAAGACGTCGAAATCATTAAGGAATAAAAAGAGAGGTATACCCATGGAAGAAAAACTATATAAAGGCTTTTTGCTTTTGATATATGTGGTGCTCATGGCAGCCATATTGGATTTTAATTTAATCCTTCTCATCAATCTCCGCTTTCTTATATATCTGATTGCAGGAACAACACTACTCATGCTTTTCTATAAGAAAAAGGTGGGAAAAGGCATCCGGTGGATCTACAGAACCAGACTATATCTATTAATTACCGGATGTGTCATTACTTTTTTATCCCAGTTGCTTTTACTGCAGGATATTAAAGGGAGTCAGGACTTGGGATTGGACATTACGATTAATTTTATACCAATCTTCTACGCCATGTTTTTTATCTTGCTTTTAGATGTATTTAAGAAAGAAGAACAGACCAGGGGAGAGAAGGAGGAAATCCTTGTCCAGCCTCGGAAAAGACAAGAAGACCTGACAGCACTCTTTGTATCCCTTAACTTGTCAAAGAGGGAGAAAGCAGTAGCCCTCGAACTTCTTCAGAATCTATCCAACAAGGAAATTGGAGACAAACTCTTCATATCAGAAAATACAGTAAAGAAACATGTTCACCACATCTTTGTTAAGGCAGAGGTCAACAACCGTACCGAATTTATACAATTGTGCAAAGAATAGGAGTTATATAAATGGACGAGAAAAGAAAAAGAGAACAGATGAACAATATGAGGGATTTTGATGAAAAGGATGAAAAAGATCCGATTCGTATGTTTTCATGGTTTACATCAGACAAGCTGGACAAAAAAGCTTATTGGATAGCAATTTTGGCTTTATTGGCATATTTTCTTTTTACAAATCTGCCTAGTTTGTTTAGGTAAGAACTGTTTGCCATTCTCATTTATTAGGGGTAGTATAGATAGTAGATACTGCTAATGGCGAAGGTGGGAATGGGTCATGAAGGAAGAACGAAAAGATATTATAAAACGGCTTGATGAGGCCTTGGTTAAGACCAATGAATCCTATATGATTCTGGATAGAGACCACCTGGATGTGGTTGGAACCCTTAAAGAAATTATTAGGGAGGCTGGTGAAATCAAGTACCAGGAAGGCTTGCTGAGGGCTTATGTCAATATGGGCGCCCATTATACCCTTAAAGAGGACCATGAGGAAGCTCTGGCCTATATGAAAAAGGCCAAAGCCCTGGTAGACTATCGCTTGGTTCCGGAAAAATACTACTCAGAAGTCAGCGCTTTATATATGATGTATTATGCCGACTTAATTGGAGACCTGGAGACAGCAGCAGAGTACTACCATTTAGGTGTAAAGGCCGCATCTAAAGCCAATGATATGGTTAATGTAATGGTGTTAAAAGGGAATTATGGAAGTCTCCTGGTAGATACCGGTCATTTTGAAGATGCCCTTAAACTTCTTCATGAAGTCAGAGAGTATGCAGAACTCCACTATGATAAGCTGGTTAGGTATGTCTATGAAAATATGGGACGGGCTTACTTGGCTCTTAATCTCTATGAAGATGCCAAAGCCTGGTATGAGAAGGCCTTAAATGCCGCTGTTAAAAATGGAGATACTATCATCCAGAATGGAAGTATTCGAGGTCTTGCCAGAATATATATGGAGTATGGACAGACTGAAAAAGCTATAGAAACCATTAAGCACACCATACTGGTTGACGGTAAAGGAGAACGGATTTTTGACAAGTTGCATGCAGCCGTTGAATTAAGTGAAATCTATATTGACCTAGGGCTTTTTGAAGACGGTTACAATGAACTTCTGCCATATATGGAGTATGCTAAGACAACCATTGAAAGCCTTGGTTATCGTTATTTCCAGAATCTGGCATCTATTGCAGGATGTATAGGTTATTTTGAAGAAGCATACCGGTTTGAGAAATTGGCTCATACCATGCATATACATGCTTCTGAGAATAAGGCCTATGACAAGAGTCGAACCATAATTGTCAATGAGTATCGTGAGCATATTAATCGATTGAAAGCCCTTGCCAAGATGGGTTCTGAAATTGTAGAAACCTTGGATTTAAGTAAGATTGTCCATATTCTTAATGATGGGCTTAAAGATATAATCACCTTTGATGCCCTGGCTATTGGAGAAATTGTAGATGGTCGTCTGCACTATAAGCACTATATGATGGAAGACAAGACTGGGGACTTGATTGATATCCCTATAGTTAAGAATAAAAGTCTTGTTAGCTGGGTCATCGAAAACGAAAAGGAACTTTTCATTTCTGATATACATAAGGATTATGACAAGTATGTAGATCAGATCAGATACCTGAAACCGGATACCGTTGAAACGGATTCTGAACCCAGGTCAGTGATGTACAAGCCTATTAAGCTTAATGATGAGATGATTGGTCTCTTTACAATCCAATCCTACAAAGTAGATGCTTTTGGAGCCAGTGAGTATGAGGTGTTTCGTATTGTATCCACTTATGTTTCTGCAGCTCTTAGGTCGGTGTATTTTCTTCAAAAGGATGAGGAAGATGATGAAGAGTGGGAAACAATTGAGGCTTGACATCATAAAAAATCCTGTGATATAATCCATAAGAATTTTAATTCAGCAAATTATATATTGAAAACACAAATGAAAATGGTAGTAATAATTAGGCACTTGCCCGATTTTAACGAAAGTTATAATTGGATAAGTGCCTTTCTTATTACTCTAAATTGAAAGGAATGTATTATGCCAAAGAACAAAAAAGAAAGTTTTGTATTCACCCTAATGATGTGTAGCCTCATGGTTTTAGTCATGTCAATTTATAATGTAGCACGAATTCATGGAGTCTCAGAAAACCTGCTCATTGATACCCTTAAAGGATTTCCCTTGGCTTTTGTAGTAGCCCTGGCTGCTGATTGGTTCCTTGTAGGTCCTCTGGCTAAAAAGCTGGCGTTTAAGTTTATTAAGCCTGAAGATGCCATGATAAAAAAGGCCATTATTATTTCTTCCTGTATGGTTGTTGGTATGGTCCTTGTTATGTCCCTTTTTGGTTCTTTGATGGGTGTCGGTCTATCAGCCAATCTGCTTCTTGTCTGGTTAATTAATATACCCTTGAACTTTATAGTAGCTTACCCTTTGCAGATTCTTGTGGCCGGTCCTTTGGTTCGGTTTGGCTTTGTAAGGATTTACGCATAGGCTGGATTACAAGAGGACTTCCGGTTTAAGTTCAATTAAACGAACCTCGTGAGGTTCCAAAACCCGTGAGAGTATTAGTTTTTTATCGTCGGTACTTTCCCGGGTTTTTTCTATCTTAGGTAGGGAAACAGATTTCAAATAGTCCACTTCCTCCTCAGTTTCAAGAGCCATTGCCCCTAAATCAATCCACTTATCAAAGCCGGATCCGTTCTGTCGGTTAAGAATTCTGTCGGCGATAATATAGTTGGACTCTTCCAGGTTGTCCAGGGTTAAGATAAACTTAAACTTATGGAGGTCAGGAAAGGGTGTGTACCGGTTCTCAAAAGTCATATCAAAAAGTTCTCCGGAAGCATATAAGGATGAATAATGTTGGTAATTATAAAGGATGATCTGATAAGATGATCCTTTTTTTGTGACAAAATATCCATCGCCCCGATCAAGTAACTGGTCACCTAGCCTGGATAGGAAGGTAAAGGCATAGTATTGGGCTTTTTTGATGCCATTGTAGGTAAATAAACCGATACCTCCATGGAAAAGACGGCCGGACATCTGGACTTCTTCAATATAGTCGGTCAATCCCCAATATGCAAAGCTTGCCATCCGGTCGTAATTCTCGAGAATATTTTTAACGATGTAAGGTGGTTTGAAAGCAGTGTCATTCAGAAGCTCCCGGTGGGAAATAGAGCTGTTCCATTCCGTTATATAAAAGTTCTTCATATTCCATCCAAGATTTCGATTGTTCTGCTTAATCTTATTAATGCTAAGTCTAAGGGCATCTTCGGATGGATCCAACATAAGGTGAGACTCCGTAAGGGATTTGGAGGACAGGGTGTCTTTAGGTATAACTGGATAAAAATGATAGTTAAGAAAAGCAGGCTGGCAATCATTTTCTCTGCAATAGCTAAGGAAAGCAGTTACCCAGTCACCCTTTTCCATGGTCATATTCATAAGTCCCGGACCGCCAAAGGCAATCTGAGGATCGATACCAACAACGGTTTTATATGTTACCTGATAAAAATAAAAGTAATCCTCTTTATCTTTAATACCGGATAAGGCCTCTGGAGCATCAGGAGTATTCCAAAGATAGAAAGGCCATTTTCTTACTTCTTCAGGTCCATAACGGTTTTGAAGATGGATAACCAGGTTTCTGATCAAGTATTGCCATTTGTTGTAATCCTTTGGGAGGCTTACACATGATTCAAGGAAGTTAATGGTCATCTCAGGATTCTTGGCTAAATCTGTGGGCATGTATGAAAGCTGGATAAGGGGTCTCAAATTAATGGATAGAAGAAAGTCAAATATCATATCCACATAGGTAAAGTTAAGAATAGGCTGACCGGAGGGGCTTTCTGAATAAACCATCATTTCATCATCCAAGAGTCCGTGGAATTTAATGTAGTGAAAGCCGATATCCTTCTGAAGGTCTTTTAGCATATCCTGAAAGTTGGCCAGGAGAAGGTGTCTTGCCATACCGATCGTTGTGACTTGTTTGAAGGTATGGTCTAGATCAAGCCCCTTGGTCTGGGTATTGATTGGAGGGATTTCTGTATATTTTACCGTCTCATCACCAGCTGAATCAAAGCTGTCAGGTTTGGATATGTACTCTGCTAACCGTCCCAAGGTGGATTGATGTACAAGACCAATGGTATTTCGCTGGAATACATGATCTTCCCTAGTGATATGTTTAGATAAGTCCTTTCTGAAATCACTTGGCAGGATACCGTATTTGGATTTGAAAACCTGAACGAAGGATCTGGCATTGGAGAAACCATTAATATCTGAAACATAATCAATTGTCAAATCAATATTCTTAAGGTCCATTAGTGCACTGTTTAGACGAAGAGTATTGATGTAGTCCTTAAAGTTCATATTCAGAGATTCCTTGAGAAGTTTTGATAAGTATGGAGGTGTCAGATAAAATTCTGCTGCAATAGATTTCAGGGTAATAGGTTCCTTGTAGTGGGTGTTAATATAGGCCAAAAGATCGGCCAATCTTTGTCTTGCTGTGTTAAGAGGTTGAGTTGACTTAACATGGTAGTGACTAAGTAAATGGTGGAGAAGGGCATAAGTATAGGAATACTGAAGGAGTAGTTTATTGTTTTCAGTGGATTGTGAGTATTTAACTAGTAGAGCCAAGTATTTTTTTAATGGGACTAAGACTTCCTTATTGGTTGTGGTCGTGGAGTTACAGTCAAAATAGACCCTCATGCCTTCTTTGGGTTGAACTTGGAAGGCGTAAGGATTAAAGCGGAACTTGGCTATTTTGCACTCTGAGGCTTTAAAGGAATGGAGGTCATAAGCGTTAATCAAGACTAGGTCATCTTCCACCAGATGATAGTTGTTTTCATTGATTTGTATATTGACCTTGCCTTGAAGAATATATACCAAGAGGTAGTCGGTAAACCATTGTTGAGGTGTTGTAGTAATTGTTTCAAAAGATATGACGACTGGATCCGTTTGTATTTGCTTTGACATATGAAACCTCCTTATTGTTGATATTATAGCATGTATATGAGCAGATGTATTAAATATATATGTAATAAATTAATTTAACATCTGTAAATTATTAATATTCGCTGTGATGAAAATCTTCATTGTAGACAAAGAGTATAAAAAAACGTTCAATTATCCATGACAAAAAGGCTAATGAAGGTTCATTAAAACTTTTATAATTGCCATATAGTGAAAAGATGGAGGCAGGAACTGTGGAAAAGAAGGATATTTTGCTCGAAGCAAAAGGTATCAGAAAAGTATATGGTCCGACAGTTGCCTTGGATGATGTAGACATGACCGTCTACCGTGGTGAAATCCGGGGACTTATTGGTGAAAACGGATCGGGTAAATCAACCATTTCATCCATTATTTCCGGGATGCAGCAGCCCAATAAAGGTGAGATGACCTATAAAGGCCAGCCCCATCGACCGGAAACGATGATTAAAGGTTTGGAATTGGGAATCGGTATGATTGTTCAGGAAATGGGAACAATTTCAGGCATAACCGTAGCCCAGAATATTTTCCTTGGAAAAGAAAAAGATTTTAGTAAATATGGATTTATTAGTAAAAAGGCTATGAATGATGCAGCCAGAGAGGCTTTGGAACAAATCGGCGTCACTGATATAGGTCCACAAATGTATATCGACGCTCTGGATATGCAGGATAGAAAACTGATCGAAGTGGCAAAAGTCATGTATAACAATCCGGAAATTCTCATTGTTGATGAGACCACAACGGCTCTTTCTCAAAAGGGACGAACCATTGTATATGATTTGATGCAGAAGATGAAAGATGCTGGTAATGCAGTGCTTTTTGTCTCTCATGATCTGGAAGAAGTCATGGAACACTGTGATTCACTGACGGTTCTTAGAGATGGTCATCTTATTGATACACTCTCAAAAAGTGAGTTTGAAGAAGAAAGAATCAAACAGCTTATGGTAGGACGGGAAATGAGTGGTCACTACTATAGGGGAGACAATGTTTGTTCATATGAAGATGAAATCATCTTAAAGGTTGAAAACCTGACAACAGGACACGGCCTAACAGAGAATATCAACTTTGAACTCCATAAAGGTGAGATTCTTGGTATAGGTGGTTTATCCCACTGTGGTATGCATGAACTGGGAAGAGCCGTCTTTGGAGCTGAGAAAACAGTGACAGGTAAGGTTACCTATGTTCCTGATAATAAAGAGATTAATGATCCGCTGACTGCCATGAACCTGGATATGGGTTATGTATCAAAAAATCGTGACCTTGAAGCTTTGGTATTAACAGCCAGCATCAAAGATAATATTGTAGGTGCAGGTTTCGACAAGGTCTCAAAACATGGCTTTATTACACCCTGGAGTGAAAAGAAATATGTTCAGAGTCAGGTTGACCAGATGTCCATTAAATGTGCAGACATGGACCAGCAGGTTAAGTTTCTTTCCGGTGGTAACAAGCAGAAGGTTGTCTTTAGCAAATGGCTGGCAAGAGATGCCAAGACCTTGATTTTAGATTGTCCAACAAGGGGAATTGATATCGGTGTCAAGTCAGCCATGTACACCTTAATGGAGGAAATGAAAGCTGAAGGAAAAGCTATCCTCATGATATCAGAAGAGCTGACAGAATTACTTGGTATGTGTGACCGGTTAATGGTTATGAAAGACGGCCAAATCAAAGGTGAACTAAAACGCGGTGAAATCTTCGATGAAAATGCTGTTATAGAGAAGATGATTTAGGAGACTACCATGACAAAAGTGAAAAATATAATAATCCATCTGATGCCAACAATCGGTCTTCTTATACTGGTAGCTGTATTTGCAGTCTTGACCGATGGAAAAAGTATCAGTCCAATCAACTTAAAAATTTTGACCAATCAAATTGTAGTTATAGCCTTAGTGGCTATTGGGGCTGTATTTTCCTTTTCCTGTGGAGCCATTGATATGTCTATGGGAGGTACCATGGCCTTGGCAGCAATTATTGGCGCCTTGGCCGGAAAAACTACTGAGAATTTTACAGTGATGATTTTGGTGACTATAGGAGTTGCCATGACATTAGCCTTAATCAAGGGAGTCATAGCAGCCTATTTAACCTTACCTGTTTTCATTGTTACCTTGATCTTTGGAACGGTTTTAAGTGCCCTTGGTCTTGTGGCCTTAGGTTCAGAATCTATATTAAGTCTAGGTTCTCTGGTACCGGAATATAATCAGGTTAATATGAATATCATCTTCCTCTTTGGCTTTTTCTTTGTGGCTTTGATCATTTTTAATTACACCAAAATAGGAAAGAGTTTAAAGTTGATGGGTGGAAATCTTTTGGCATCAACTCAATCAGGCATTAACGAAAAACGAAATGTCATTATTGCCTTTCTCATCAGTGGTATGGGTGTAACATTGGCAACCATCATGACCATGATGAAGACAAAAACGGTTACAGCCCAGACGGGAGCCAGCATTGGTTTTGACCTTCTGGTAGCGGTTGTTATCGGTGGAATGCCTCTGTCAGGTGGTCCCAGAAGTAAAATCAGTGCCGGTTTGGTAGGTGCTGCTACCATAACCATCCTAAATAATGGTCTCAGTATTATGAATGTAGATAATGACATTATTCAAATTGTTCGGGGAATCATATTCTTGGCTGTTGTATTTATGACCTCTCTAAGCTACCGAACAAAGTTACTTCCAAAGTAAAATGAATCGATTTTAAAGGCCCAGCCTTTTAAAATACCTGGCAGTGAGAGCTGTCTTATGCAAACCTATAAGGAGGAAAAGTTTTATGTTAAAGAAAGTATTGGCAGTAGTATTGGTAGGGATGATGGTATTATACTTGGCAGCATGTAGTGGGGAAGATACAAAAGAAGAGACAACTGGTGCAGCAACGACAGAGACCAGCGAATCAGAAAGTGAATCAACCAGCGATAGTTCAGAGCAGACAGGTTCTACAAGTGAGGAGGCTGTAGCTGACCTTTCAGCCATGTATCCTGATGAAACGATTTTAATCGCTGTTGAGATCTATGACTCAACAGACTCAGAGTTTTTGGCTATGAAGGATTATTTTGAATATTTGGCAGAATCCTTTAATGTGGAATTTAAGTTTTCTGAGGCAATTACTGATGCTGAAATGGAAATGAAGTTTATTGAGGATTCAGCAGTTGCGGGAGCAAAAGCTTTTATGGCTTACTATAACGTAACTGGTATTGAGCAGATCAACAAAGTTATTGAATATGATATGTTCTTCTGGGGACGTTCAGAAGATGAAGAAACCTATAGTGCTTATAAGGATCATCCTAAGTATTTGGGATCTATTGACACAGGTGACTTAAACTACTTTGGTGGTGGAGCCATGGGTGAATGGGTTCTTGAACAGGGATTTGACAAGGTTATTTATGCCAATGGTGGAGCTGACTTTGGTGTCAGTATGTTCGTTGCCAGACAGGAAGGTTTTTATGCAGCCCTTGGAGATGCTGATGTAGAAGTCATTGTTGTTAGTGGATTCCCATCAGAACAGTTTTTTGCAGACCAGGCAGCAGCACTTGGAACAGAAGGCCTTGACGCAGTTGTTGCATCCTTTAATGGAGTTGACTTCTGGGCACAGCCAATTGCAACAGCTGGCCTTGATGACGTACAGTTGGCTACATTCGGTTCAGTAAACCAATCCTATGTTGATGCCTTTAACTCCGGAAGCGTTGACCTTGTTGTTTCAGGAAATATTCAAGCCTATGGGCTTGTTGTACCTATGGTTGTTAATGCTGTAGATGGAAATGCAGACCAACTTAAAATCGACGGAATGGCAACAAAGGCTCCAATAAGTGGATGGGTTGTTGATTCAGCTGAATTATGTGAGACCTTGAATTCTCTACAAGATAATGAACGTGTTTACAAGGCCGAAGATTTTAAACAGTTGATTGTTAATTTAAACAGTGATGCAAACGGTGACCTCCTTCAGTCTGTATTAGACCAGGGAAGTATTGAAAATCTGACTCAGGAATAATAAAGTGTCTGATGGTCGGGCAAAGGAGATTAATATGAAGCATATAAAAGAAAAACTGAAAAATATACTGATTATGTTTAGTATTCCTGCAGTAACCTATCTGGTTTTTTACCTTCTGTGTATGGCTAATGATATTTCCGGATTCGGTGTGGGAACAGACCTGACAGTTATATTGAGAAATACTATATATTCAGGATTTATTGCCTTGGCAGTTTCCTATAACCTGACTTCAGGACGTTTTGATTTTAGTGTAGGTTCAACTCTGATTCTATCAACTATACTTGCAGGTATGTTGACCTTAAGATTCGGTCTTGGACCGGTACCAATGTTACTTTTAGCCTTACTATTCGGAGCTCTTCTTGGAGCTCTGAACGGTTTGGTTTATATCACCCTTAGACTGCCGCCAATGGTGGTATCTCTCGGTGTGGCCATGATATATGAAGCTGTTGGCTTCTTAATATCAGGAGGCAGCGGTGTCAAGCTTATCGGAAAGGACAGTTTATTAATCTGGGCCCATAATCCCTGGATTTATATTCTCTGTGGTGTAGCTGTAACCATACTTTACTTTGTCCTTAACTATACCAAGTTTGGTTATGATACCAACTCCCTTCGAACAGGACAGGAAATTGCTGTCAATGTAGGTATTAATGAAAAAATGAATACGATCATCTGTTATATCATCGCAGGTGCCTGTCTTGCAGCAGCAGGAATCATAAATATGAGTGTACTGGGAACAGTGACTCCCGAACTCTCTCTTGGTTCCATATCCTATATCCAAAACGCTTTTATGCCTATGTTCATCGGTGGACTTTTAGCTAAATATTTTGACAGGAACACTGGCGTCATTATTGGTGCTTTAACACAGTCAATTATCTTTGCTGGAATCGGTCGTTTAGGAGTGCCATCTTCATGGCAGGCAGTACTTACCGGTATTATCGTTTTAGGTTTCTTCGGTTACTCCTTTAACGCCTACCGTATCGTTGAATATAAAGTCTTTAAAGAGAAAAAAGCTAGGGCTCAGGCAAAACTGACAGCATAAAGGAGGTTACAGATGGTTATGGATCAAATACTAAGAAGCAAACCCTTTCATCTTGATGATGAAAGCATACAATGGGTCAAGAAGACCTATGCATCAATGACTTTGGATGAGAAAATCGGACAGCTTTTCTGCCCTATCGTTTTCTCGTCTGATGAAAGTGAATTACAAGAATTGGTAAAGACCAAACATGTGGGTGGTGTTCTATACCGAGAAGGCCCGGGAGTTTCTATAAGAGAAAACTATAAGATTCTCCAGGATGCCAGTAGGATTCCACTACTTACAGCAGCCAACCTGGAACATGGTGGTAATGGGGCAGTAGCTGAAGGAACCTTCTTTGGCAAGCAAATGCTGGTAGCAGCTACGGATAAGCCGGAAAGGGCTTACGATTTAGGTTATATCTCATGCAGCGAAGGAGCCTCAGTCGGTGTTAACTGGTCTTTTGCCCCTGTTGTAGATATTGACTACAATTTTCACAATCCTATTACCAATGTTAGAACCTACGGCAGTGACCCTGACAGAGTCCTTACCATGGGAAAGGCATATATACAAGGCGCAAAAGATGCCGGTGTAGCCACATCCATTAAGCACTTTCCGGGAGATGGTGTTGATGAGAGAGACCAGCATCTGGTAACGACTGTCAATACAATGGAGACAGATCAGTGGCGGGCAACTTATGGAAAAGTGTATAAGGGACTTATTGATGAAGGTTCCTTAACCCTAATGGCCGGACATATTGCATTTCCAGCCTATGAAAAAGAAATTTCCGGGGAAATATCAGGAATTATACCTGGAACCCTGTCTAAAAATATATTACAGAACTTACTTAGAGATGAACTTGGATTTAATGGTATGGTTGTGACTGATGCAACACCTATGGTAGGTTTTTGCGCAGCCATGGAGCGGCGATTGTCTGTTCCTTTATCCATTGAAGCCGGTTGTGACATGTTTCTTTTTAATAAAGACTTGGAAGAGGATATTGCCTTTATGACCAGCGGTTATGAAGAAGGGCTTTTGTCAGAAGCCAGACTTGAGGAAGCCAATATTCGAATTCTTGCTACAAAAGCAGCTATTGGTCTTCACAAGAAGAAGGAAAATGGAAGTCTGGTACCTCCTAAGGAAGACCTGCAAATCGTTGGTTGTGATGATTTCAAAGCAAAAGCAAAAGCCTGTGCCGATGAAGGCGTAACCTTGGTGAAGGATACTCAGAAGCTTTTGCCCTTAGATCCTGGTAAGACCCCTAAAGTATTATTACAGATTCTTGGTGATTTTCCTTCCAATGACCGGGTATATCCCTATATGGAAAAGGCCTTAACGGATCAAGGATTTAGCGTAACCAAATATATTCCTGAAGACTTTTCCAAGCCTCTTGATAATGTGTCCACATTTAAGGATAAGTATGATTTGGTCATCTATCTTGCCAATATTGAAACTGCTAGTAACAAAACAGTTTCCAGGCTTAGCTGGTTTACACTTTTTGGTTTAGGCAATAATATGCCATGGTTTGTCAAAGAAGTGCCAACCCTCTTTATCAGTTTAGGAAATCCCTATCATCTTATGGATGCACCTATGGTGCCAACCTTTATTAATGGTTATTGCAACTCAGACTATGTTATGGATGCAGTCATAGAGAAAATCATGGGTGACAGTGCTTTTAAGGGTCATTCACCAGCAGACCCTTTCTGTGGCTTGATCGATGCCAGGTTCTAAAATAAGGATATGGCAGTAATGTAAATAAATATATTAACTAATCTTATGGGGCCGGTGATTGATATCAGCGGTTCCATACTTGTAATTAAGGAAATGGAGATAAAATGATTAAAGGACTGATTTTTGATTTAGATGGAGTACTGGTAGATACGGCTAAATACCACTATCTGGCTTGGAAGGATCTGGCAGATGAGCTGGGTGTACTTTTTACTGAAGAAGATAATGAACGGTTAAAGGGAGTCAGCCGTGTAGATTCCTTTAGAATTATCTTGGAGATTGGTGGTATCGAGATGCCCCTTGAAGAGCAGGAAATATATTGTACAAAAAAGAATACCCAATACATTTCCTACATCAATCAGTTAACCAAAGAAGACTGTCTACCAGGTGTCTATGATTTTCTCACAGATGCTAAAGCAAAAGGATATAAAATAGGTCTGGGCTCCGCCAGCAAAAATGCACCTTTTATTATCGATCATCTGGAATTAAGTCCATTTTTTGATACTGTCGTTGATGGTAATTCAGTGACCAAGGCAAAACCGGATCCTGAAGTATTCGTAAATGGAGCTCTTAATATGGGACTTGATATGAATGAATGTATCGTTTTTGAAGATTCCTTTGCTGGCATAGATGCAGCCAAGGGAGCTGGTATGATGGCAGTAGGAATAGGAAGTCCGGATGTGCTTGCGGCAGCAGATGTGGTTTATCCTGGCCTTAAAGAGGTTACTGTTGAACAAGTAATTAAAGAAGGTGTTACCCATGCTAGAGATTAAATACAATGACAATTGGCTCTTCTGGGAAGACAAGGATGCTTTTGCCCTTATTTGGGACATACCGGATTATGCAGAGAACATCCGCCTTCCCCATGATGCCATGATAGCCAAAGAGGCTGTTCAAGGATCTCCAAATGGGACTAATACTGCCTTTCGTGATGGGGGCATCTATTGCTATGTCAAGAAAGTTTTCCTTGATGAAAGTAAAGAAGACAAACGCCTTATGATGAAGTTTGAAGGTGTTTATATGAATGCCTTTGTCTATATCAATGGTGAGTTGGCAGCTAAGCAGCCATATGGCTATTCAACCTTCTATGTTGAACTAGATAAGTATGTCCGATATAGAGAAGAAAATGAGATTCGTGTCTTTGTCCGCAATGGAGCTATGACCAACAGTCGCTGGTATTCAGGTTCCGGTATTTACCGGGACGTATATCTCCTTGAAGGTGACTTGTGCCATATTAAGGAAGACGGACTAAAAATATCAACCCAATATATGGATGACAAGTCTGTCAAAATCAATATCCAGTGTAAAATACATAATATGGATAAGAAATCAAAACAGTTAAAACTAAAGCTTGAGATTATGGATGGATCCGGTCAAAAAGTTTTGAATAGAATTTTGCCATTACAGCTTTACGGCAATGAAGAGCGGACGCTGGACAAGGGTTTACTAATTCAGGATCCAATGCTGTGGGATGATATAAATCCAAACCTCTATACTTGTAAAGCAAGTTTATTCAATGACAAAACAAGCCACAATGAAGGTGACTCTTCAGATTTACTTTTAGATGAATCCATGGAGACTTTTGGTATCCGTATCCTTCAATTGGATACTAAATATGGCCTAAGGATTAACGGTAGAAGTGTTAATCTGAGAGGCGTATGTATCCACCACGATAGTGGCATCATTGGTGCAGCAACCTATGATGAGGTCAAATACAGACAGATTAGAAAACTTAAAGAAGCCGGTATTAATGCCATTCGTATGGCCCACAATCCTGCAGACCAGAGCACCCTCCGTGCTTGTGATCAACTAGGCATGTATGTGATGGATGAAGGCTTTGATATGTGGAGCCGGTGTAAATCCGACTATGATTATGCCATGAATTTTGATGAATGGTGGAGAAGAGACTTAAAGGCAATGGTTAATAAGGATTATAACCATCCTTCTGTTATTATGTACTCAACTGGCAATGAAATCCCTGAACTTGGCAACCCTTATGGTCAGCAAGTGAGCCATACCATGTCTGAGTTCATCAAAGGCTTAGATGATACAAGATATACCTTGGTATCTGTTAATGGGGTTTTTGCTGCAGGAGACCATATGGATACAATCGTTAAAGATACATCAGACCTATTAGTAAGTCAAGGTGTCTTGGAGGGTAATATCAATGACTTTATGGCCCTGATGGCTGATCATATGGATACTATCGTAAAACACGAGGCCATTACTGCCATGATTGATTATGTGGCTGAAACAACAGATATTGCAGGTTATAATTACATGGCTTCCAGATACGAAGAGGACGGTATCAACCACCCCGACCGTATCATAGTTGGCAGTGAAACCTATCCACCAGCTGTTGGGAAGAACTGGCAATTAGTCCAAAGTCTGCCTCATCTTATCGGTGATTTCTCATGGACAGGTTGGGACTATATTGGTGAAGCAGGTATAGGCATACCGGCATACGGTTTTGGTCAGGGTGGATTTACAGCCCAGTTTCCTTGTCAGTTAGCCTACTGTGGTGATTTTGACCTTATTGGAAATAGACGACCTGCTTCCTTCCTGAAGGAAGTGGTATATGGAATTAGAAAAGATCCTTATATCACCATTATTAACCCTCATAAGAATCCTTCAAAGCTTATGGGAACACCTTGGCTTATTAGTGATTCCATACCTACATGGACCTGGAATCTTGAACCAGAAACAATGGTTACTGTAGAAATTTATGCACCTGGAGATCAAGTTGAAATACTGGTTAATGGAAAGTCCTATGGCCGTCATGCAGCCGGACCTGAAGTTGATTATATTACTAGATTGGAAGTGCCTTATGAAGAGGGAGAAATCACGGCTATTGCCTATATGAATGGCGATCAAATAGGTTCTTATAACCTTAATTCCCACAAAGAGGCAAGTCATCTGGAACTTGAGACTGAAGCCATTGACAATAAGGTTTTCGCCATGGTTTCCATTAGAGACCACCAAGGACAACTTGTCTTAAATGATGATATGGACATCACACTTAATCTTGGAGAAAAGGTCCGATTATTGGGCTTTGGTTCCGGTGATCCCAAGCCTGACTATGGTTATCAAGGGTGTATTACAAAAACCTTCCTTGGTCAAGCTATGTTTGTTGTGGAAAAAGAAAGTCATGAAGAAATCTCTGTGGCAATTCATTCAGAAAAGTTTGGTCAATCTATTTTTAGTGTATAATTAATATAACGACCAATCGATTTTATATGAATAATGATGATACTGTGAAAATATGTAAAGAAACATGAGGTGAAAACTTGAAAATAATCCGTTGTAAAACCAATCATTTAGAAAATCCCCTAGGTTATGATTTTAGCGACCTGGTCTTATCCTGGTCAGTAGATGATACTTTATCCAGCGTCCAGGAAGAGGCTAGACTTCTTGTAAGTCTGGATCCTGATGGTAATGAAATTGTATTTGATTCCGGTATGGATCCTAATCTTGATAACAGAGGGGTTCACATGGATATAGACCTTAGTCCATATACCCGGTATTACTGGACTGTTGAAGTTGTAGGTAATGAAGACAAGGCTATTTCAGAAGTCAACTGGTTTGAAACCGGTAAAATGAAGGATGAGTGGACTGGTGGCTGGCTGACAACGCCTTGGGGAGATCCAAGCATAAGCCCCTATATTAGAAAAAAACTGGAACTTTCAAAAGAGATTGAAAAAGCAAGGGTTTATATGACCGGCTTTGGCCTTTATCATTTGGAAATCAACGGTAAAAAAGTAGGTAGTGAACTTTTTGCCCCCTATTGTAATGCTTATGATGCCTGGGTTCAGTATCAGTCCTATGATGTGACGGATTACTTGGTTCAAGGCCAGAATGTTGTGGGTCTTCTCCTGGGTAACGGATGGGCAAAAGGACCTTTTGGTACCTTTGGTGATATGAATACCCCATATGTCAAAGACTTTATGGTCCTTGGTGAACTCCACATTACATATAGTGATGGAACTAGTGAGGTCATTGGGACAGATGAAAGCTGGAAGTGTCACAGGAGTCCAATCATCGAAGATTCTATCTATGATGGTGAGGTTATGGATGGTTCACTTATCATTGAAGACTGGTCAAAACCGTCTCTTAATGATGAAAACTGGGAGCCTATGACCTACATTAAACCGCAAGGCATTGGTTCTGTTACTGAAAGATTGTCACCTCCGGTTATTATAAAAGAAACCCTAAAACCTATTGAATTAATCAAAACACCAGCCGGTGAATGGGTCCTCGATTTTGGTCAGAACATGGTTGGCTGGGTTGCTTTTAATGGTCAGGTGGCACATCAGGGAAAGGTTCTTTTACAGTATGGTGAAGTCCTTCAGCAGGGTAACTTTTACAGGGACAACCTTCGTGAAGCAAAAGCAAGATTTGAATATATATGGGCAGATCAGGAATCAGCATCAAGGCCTGAAGCTTCATCTTTAGTTAATGGTGATGAATCCAATGCAATGACTAAGGTGATTCGTCCTAACTTTACTTTTTATGGGTTTAGATATGTAAAACTGGAAGGCTTCCTAGAGCCTATTAATCTAGATGATTTTATTGGAGAAGTGGTTTATACAGATTTGGAGACTACCGGCCATATTGAGACATCCAATAAATTGGTTAATCAATTATTCTCTAATGCTATGTGGAGTCAAAAGGACAATTTCCTTGATGTACCTACGGACTGTCCACAAAGGGATGAACGGATGGGATGGACAGGAGATGCCCAGGTCTTTAGTGGAACTGCAACCTTCAATATGGATACCTATCCCTTTTATGTGAAGTTCATGAAAGACCTTTATGAGGAGCAAAAATTTGCCGGTGGTATGGTTGCCTCTACGGTTCCGACTTTTAGTCAGATGAAACATGATGAATCCAGCTTTATTGCCGGAGGAGCCTGTGCATGGTCAGACGCTGCAACGGTTATTCCTTGGGAAGTTTATCTTCACTCGGGAGATCCTGCTATTCTCAGGAGACAGTATCAGTCAATGAAAGACTGGGTAGACTGGGTAATCAAGAAGGATATAGCCGGAGGAGACAGAAAACTTTGGATTGGCGGTTTCCAGTTTGGTGACTGGTTAGCACTGGATGGACCTGTTGAAGGCGGTGTCATGGGTGGAACAGACAATGATTTCCTGGCATCAGCTTACTATAAGTATTCCTTGGAACTGGTGGCAAAAGCTGCAAAAGTATTAGGCCTTAATGAAGAGCAGGCTTACTACCAAAACCGGGCCAATGATGTAAAGAAAGCCATTGGCAAAGAGTTTTTCTCAGCCACCGGTAGATCAACCATTCATACACAGACTGCCCATGTAGTGGCGCTCCACTTTGATTTGGTGGATGACCAGGTTAAGGGAAGGGTTGCCGGAGATCTGGTTGAATTGATGAAGAAAACGGATATGCACTTAACGACAGGCTTTATTGGTACCCCTTATTTATGCCGTGCATTGTCGGACCATGGTGCTTCAGATGCTGCCTATGAAGTCTTTTTCCAAGACAATTTCCCAGGCTGGCTTAATGAAATCCGTCTAGGTGCAACAACTATTTGGGAACGGTGGAATTCCATACTGGAAGACGGATCCATTTCAGGTACCGGTATGAACTCCCTAAACCATTATGCCTATGGTTCTATTGTGGAGTGGATGTATCGTCATGTCTGTGGTATTAAGCCTTTGGAAGATAGTCCTGGATTTAAAAAATTCCTGATTCAACCGGAATTAAACGGACATCTGGATCATGCAAAAGTAGAGCTAATGACACCTATGGGTAAATTGATTAGTAAATGGTCCCTTGAAGAAGAAGGTTACCTTAACATGACTATTGAGATTCCTTTTAATGCAGAGGCCAGACTTATTCTTGATAAGACAGACCAAGCCATTGATAGGATCTTAAGCGCTGGTCATTATGAGCTTCGATACCCGCTGAAAGAGTCCATGGAACTGACTTATAATCTGGATTCACCACTCTGGGTCCTTAAGAGAAATCCTCAAACATTGGAAGTCTTAAGGAAATATTTCCCTCATTTTATAGAGGCCAACTCCAAGGAAATTGGATTTGTACTTCCTTATTCCGTCGGCGAGGTGGTTAAGGGAGATGATGGTTTCCTTAAGGGGATGATGCTTAGAGGTGCTGATCTTGCTGCTTTTGAAGAGGAGCTTTCTGGTATTGATTTTGTGGTTCCTGAGATTTAAACCTATATAAAACCATTTGCCCTATATAATCTTTCTTTACAGGTTGTATAGGGCTTTTTTGTTACTCAAAATCCAGATCTTATTCACAATAAAATCGTTCTGTCATTTTCATCCATACATCAGGGACACATGCCACGATTATGTTCGTTATATACTCGGATGATTCTACACATCCCTGATTAATCCATCTTCTGATAATCATTGTTAAGCTACCCTGAAAACCGCTTAGATAATATAGCATTTCTTCTTCTGTAGGTCTTTTCTCCATGGACTTTAATTGCGAAAAAACTTTTTGATAATAGCTGGCATAATGATCAATGGGAAACAATTGGTCATTCATGACTGCATTTTTGTAGAATTCCTGATGGCGACCAATGAATTCTACAAAAATCCGAATGGAAGCTTTAGAAAAAGGCATAACTCCGGATTCCATGATGTCATTCCTTTTATAGCTATCTATTAGCTCTAGTCTCAGCTTTTGGGTAATCCTATCAACAAGGTCAAAGATATCTACAAAATGGGCATAAAATGTAGAACGATTGACCTTGGCTAAGCTGCATATCTTTCCAACACTGATTTTTTCCAACTTATCTTTATTGATAAGAGACATCCCTGCTTGTAAAATTTTCTCTTCTGACCGGACATATTGTTTATTATGTTTTGTATTTGCCATAATACTCCTAACTTTTCAATCTTCCAACACTTATCGGAAGATTGATGGTTGTAATCATAATATAAGCATATTATCATGATAACATCAAGGTTTATTTAGATGAATAAGGATTGGAGCAAGATATGATAGGAAAGATTAAATTTGGTATTATCGGCTATGGAGTACAGGGTAAAACTTACGCTTCCATCCTGACCGGTAAATCTCTACCGGGAATTGGGGTTATACCTAAGCCGGAAAACTGTATGCTAACTTCCGTAAGTGACATTAACCCTGACATCTCCAAGGCATTTGAAGACGATTCATCAATCACTACCTACACAGATTGGAAGGTTATGATCGATGCTCAAATATGTGATGCAATAATTGTCACAGTTCCTCACTTTCTGCATGCTGAAATCACGATTTACGGTTTAGAACATGGTGTCCATGTTTTATGTGAGAAACCGGCTGCGGTCAGGGCTTCAGATGTTGAGGCCATGATTGAAGCTGCCAATAGAAACCCGGAACTTGCCTTTGGGCTGATGTTGAATCAACGTACCAACACTATTTACAGTTCTATAAAGGAACTTATTGATTCAGGAAAAATTGGGGATATTCGTCGTTCGAACTGGATAATCAATTCATGGTGGCGGCCGGATTCCTATTATCAATCCAGCGAATGGCGGGGCACATGGTCTGGTGAAGGTGGAGGGCTCCTGGTTAACCAGGCACCACATCAACTTGACCTCTGGACTTGGCTTTGTGGTAAACCTTCCAGTGTTTACGCGATTTGTAGGGAGGGTGCCCATCGTGATATAAGTGTAGAAAATGATGTAACATTGGTTACAGAATATGACAAGGGTGCTACAGGAACTTTTATCTCCTGTACCCATGATCCTTTAGGTAGTGATCGGCTTGAAATTGACCTTTCAAAAGGGAAAATTATTGTAGAAAACAGTCAAAAGGCATCTATTTATTATTTTGCTGAGGATGAGAAGACATGGAATGAGTCCATGGACTTTAGACAGTTTATGCAAAAATCCAGAACCAATCCGGAATCACTGTATACAATGGAAACACTGACGTCAAATACCGGCTTCGGACAAGACTATGTAAGTATATTCACGAATTTTGCCGGTCATATATTAGATGGTAGACCCTTACTTGCTCCCGGGTCTGATGGTTTGGTACCTGTGCAGTTGGCTAACACAGCTCAATTATCTGGTCACTTGGGTCAATCCTTGAGCTTTCCATGTGATTCGTCGGCCTATAATCAATATCTGGAAGAACGTATCCAAAGCGAAAAAAGGATATCCCGGTCAGTACCCATAAAAAATATTGGTCATGTTTCTTTAAATGTAAAAGATATGTCTGCCATGCTTCATTTTTACTGCCATATACTTGGCATGGAACATCTTTTCACAAGTACTTATTGGGAGTTACTCAAGAGTATGAATACGGAACAAGAAGACACCAGTATAGAACAAAATCCAAGATATAAGATGATTGCTGAGAAAGGCTCAGAGCCTTGGGTGGAATATCTGAAGCTGGCTGACCGTCAATACCTTGAGTTGTTCCATAACAATGGCATGCATAAAGAGGAATCACCAAATCCTAAGGACTATTATGGCTATATGAAACATAATTACGAAGTCGAGGACATACAGGCGATTAAAGTCAGACTGGAAGCCCATGGCATATCCTTATTGACAGACATCCGTACTTCTGCTGATGGCTCTTTGGAGCTGGCTGTAAAGGATCCGGACGGTAATGAGATCCAGTTTACAGAGTATTCCAAGGAGGCAAAAGAATTACTGGAGATTGAAGGTCCCTACGATAAAAATCCCAATTCTGAAAAACTTATCCATTACACAACGCAAGTTGCTTATCAGATTAAGGACAGCCATAAGATGCGCGAGTTCTATATAAAAGGGCTTGGACTTGAGCCTGTTAGAACCTTAACCTATCATGATCTGGCAAAGACCCTACAAGCAAATTCATTAGGTCAAAACAAGGCAATGCTTCAAAAGATTGAAGAGTTGGAAGATAGCCCCTGGATTGACTTCCTGAAAGTCGGACCACACCAATATATAGAGCTGTTTCATACTCCTGGTCAAAAAAAGAAGGCACAGCCAAACCGACAGACCTGCTATGGCTACCAACACCTATGCTTAGAGGTGTCCGATATTGACCTTGCCTGGAAGGCTGTCATTGATAATGGTCTGACACCGGATACCCCTATTAAGATTGGTGCCGATGGCTCTATGCAATTTTGGCTTGTAGATCCTGATGGAAACAGGATAGAGTTGATGGCTTATATGAAAGACTCTAAGCAACTCATTCTCTCTCAAGACCTTCAACAAAAGATATCAATGGCAGGGTATTGTCGTTAGATACTTCATCATGTTTGTCCTGAAAAAATGCAAGAAAGTCTTTATCTTCCTGTGACAGGGATTTTGGATCTTTATCCGCTTTTTTCTTCATCGATTTTGCCAGGCCCTGAAGCATGATTTTAAGGGCGAAGTTGAGTTTTTCAGGATCAAAGCCACCCTGCATGTAGAAAAGAGGGTAATCGATATTGTTTTCAACAAGGTTTTTGGCCCTAAGTTCCTGGGTGTTATGGTCGGATAAACCATTGGCTCCCACAGCAAAAAGGATGATATTTTGGGAGTCATCTTGTGGCAGTCTTTTTATCAGGGATTTAATGCCTGTTATTTTGGAGGCCCGAACGCCACCGCCGAAGATAATGGTATCATAGTCTGTTAAGTTCAGTGTTTTGATTCTGTCAAGTGGGATGACATCGCAGTGTAAGGATTCAGATAGCATGAGGGCGTATTCTTTGGTGTAACCGGTATTGGACTTGTATATGACGACAGTTTTCATTGTTTTCCTGATCCTTTCTTGATTTGTAAGTGTGATTCTTTAAATATCATAGCACAAATATAAGCTTCTTATATTAGAAAGACATTACAAAATATGAATTAGACCTATTCATTTTGGACCTGTTCAGATAGAATATATAATATAGAAATGAATATGGAGGTAAAATATGGAAGCCTTAATTATTATTGATATGCAAGAAGGATATATTGGAAACAGACGTGGCGAAAAAGCTTTTGAAAATGTTATTGGACACATTAACTATGTTGCGTCTATTTTCAAAAAAGCTGGTAAGCCGATTATTCTGGTCAGAGACATTGAAGAAGGTGATACGGAAGAATTTCTCAATGTAGTAGAGCTGAAAGATATAGAATTTGATAGAGAAGTCTTAAAAGTACACAACAACAGTTTTTGGAAAACAGATCTTGAAGATATACTGAAAGACCTGGAAGTGGATATGACAGTCTTATGCGGCAGCGCCGGAGAGTATTGTATTTCTGCTTCCTATTTTGGTGCTCTTGAGAGAGGATTCAAGCCGCTTTTACTTCAAAACGGCATACTTTCTGCAACGGAAACAGGTGGCCATTCACTGGTTGAGACTAAACCATTTGTCTCCCATCAAGCCTTAAGTTATTGGCTTTAATCCATGATTATTCAAAGAAAAGCCCCTAAGAATAAGTCATCCTGGTATGATATCCTTTGGTACATCCATGAGGAAGACTTAAACGAAGAGAGAAGGTGGGATATTATTCCACCTTCCGGACATATACATATTGTCTACAATCTTAGCGATTCCTATACCTTCCTTGAAGGCGAAGAGGAATTGAAAGCTCCTGACACTATAATTGCCGGACAGCTGACTCAGGCTGTCCGTGTTCATTATGGACAAAAGGTAAGACAGTTAGGTATTGCTATGGATCCCATATATTTTTATGGAATTTATGGTAAGCCTGCCAGTCTCTATACAGGCCTTATGATTGATTGCAGTGACTGGAAGGGTATGTCTGACCTTCACAGAGATATATTAAGAATCACTTCCCAGATGGTTGACAGTCCTGAGAAAATGATGGATTTGGTTGAAGAACGTTTGGAACAAATTATATATAACTATAATCAAATCGAAATCTACCATTCTATGTATGACTATATTACCGAGAGGAAAGGCTTAATCGATACAAAAGACATGGCTGATGCCTTCAATTATTCGGTATCTTCCCTGGAGAGGAATTTCAAGAAAATCTTTGGTCTTACTCCAAAAAAATACAGCGATATCATGCGTTTTCGTTTTGCTATGATGGAAGAGGACCCTCGAATCCTTTTTTATGATCAATCCCACTATATTAAGTATTGCAAAAAATACACAGACACCTTGCCCAGTGATCTTGGTGATACCCTGGCTATTACCCTGCCCCAAATATTTGATTCCTTAGATGAATAATAGACCCACCTTGCTGATTTTTTACAATACTCTTTATGTGGAAGGGTATATGATTAGACCATAATGTATGAAGAGCTGCAAACTTCAGTTTACTGCTCGTTTATGCAACCTAGGAGGTTAATCATGAAAAAAATTCTTGTAGCCGGAGGTACCGGCTATCTTGGACAATTTGTTATACGTGAACTGTTCGAACAAGGCTATGAAGTGACGGCTGTGGCCAGATCACCGAAGAAACTGGAACATCTAAGGCCCTATATTCATCATTTAATTGAGGCTGAACTGACAGATAAGGAAGCCTTAAAGAAAGCCATGGTTGGAATGGACGGCGTTTTTTCTTCAGTAGGTATTACCCGTCAAAAAGACGGTTTGACCTATATGGATGTAGATTATGGTTGTAACCGAAATCTGCTGGATGCAGCTCTTAATACAGGAGTAAAGAAGTTCATGTATATCGGAGTCCTTAATGGACCGCAATTTCGCATGCTTAAGGGGATTGATGCCAAGGAGCGGTTTACAGATGAGCTTATCCAGGCAGCGATTGAGTCTTATGTTATCAGACCCAGCGGCTTTTTCAGTGATATGACAGAAATTTACCATATGGCTGAAAAAGGCAGAGTTTACATTTTCGGTAAAGGAGATTATAAGGCTAATCCTATTCATGGAAAGGATTTGGCAGAGTTTTGTATAGAAAAATTGAAGGGTGACGGAGGGGTCTTTCCAGTTGGAGGACCTGAGGTTTTAAGCCAAAATCAGATTGGAGTCCTGGCTTTTAAAGCCCTTAACAAGAAGACAAAAATCACAAGGATTCCTGAATGGATAGCTCACTTGGCCAAATGGCTGGTGCGTCATCTGACCAAAGAAACTTTTTATGGACCTATCGAGTTTTTTCTGACGGTGCTTCTTGTTAGTATGGAGGCTCCGACTTATGGAAGAATAAGCTTAGGCGATTACTATCAGTCCCTGGCAAGAGGCGACAAGAAACTTGATATGTAGAAGGGCCATATAAATTTAAAACCTTGAATGTATAAGAGCCAAGACGATCACATGCTTGCAGGGATTTGATCATCTTGGCTCTTCTTGAATGTCCTAGGGACTTTCTTGCTTAAGAATGCATTGTACTTGTGTTTGTTACTAGAGATTGTAATACATTTCAAACTCTGCAGGATGGGGTAAAATGTTGATTTGTTGGTGTTCCTGGAGGTTGAATTTGTTTTGGTTGCGGATCAGGTTAAGGGAGAATGTGTCGTTGACCATCAAGAAGTCCATGTCCTCCTTAATAGCCGCGGCAGCTTCAACCAGATTGGTTGGCAGTCCCTTGATTTTGTCCAACTGGTCTTTAGGTAACTTGTAGAGGTTGACATCAATAGGTCCAAAACCTTCTTGAACAGGATCAAGATGATGTTTGATGCCGTCAATGGCACCCATTAACATAGCGGCAAAGGCAAAATATGGATTGCCCATAGCATCCGGTGACCGAAGTTCAAATCTTTTTTGGTCAGGTGCTGTTGCATAGCCGGGAATTCTTATAACGGCTGAACGGTTGGCATTACCATAGCAGATGGAAACCGGTGCTTCATAACCGGGAACCAATCGCTTGTAGGAATTGGTAGATGCGTTGGTAAAGGGCATCATGGCTGATACGTGCTTAAGGACACCACCAATGGCTGACAAAGCTGTATCTGACAGGCCAGAGTAGCCGGATTTATTATAGAATAAGGGTTGCCCATCATTAAACATATTAAGATGTATATGCATACCGTTACCGCATTCGGTTAAAAAAGGTTTTGGCATAAAGGTTACGGTTTTGCCAACTTTGGCAGCGTGATTTTTGAGGACATATTTAATCTTCATGGTCCTGTCACCCATTTCTTTTAGAGTGGCAAATTCCACTTCTATTTCCACTTGACCGGGTCCGCCGTTTTCTGAATGGTGATACTTAACCGGAACACCGATGGATTCAAGGATTCTCACAACTTCAGACCTAAATTGGTAGGAGGAGTCAAAAGGTGAATCCAGATGATAGCCTCCATGATGTTTGACTGAAAGACCCAGGTTCCTACTTGAGTCATTACCGGAGTTCCACTGTCCTTGAAGGGTGTCGATTTTTACTTCCATATGGTTTTGGTCAGTCCTGTAGGAAATATGGTCAAGGACATAAAATTCAAATTCAGGACCAAAAAGGGCTGTGTCGATACCGATATTTAATAGAGCCTGTTCAGCTTTTTCAGCAACATATCTGGGGTCATCTTCAAAACGGATTCTGGTGCCTTTATCCAGACGATAGATGTCAGCTATGATAATCAAGGTGCCAATTTCCGCAAATGGATCAATAAAGGCAGTTGATAAATCAGGGATGAAAACCATATCAGACTTTTCGACAGTCAAAAATCCGTAGCTGGACCCGTCAAAACCGATACCTTCTTCCATAATCCGCTTATTAAAGCGCTCTACAGGTATGGATAGGCGGTGCCAACGTCCTTTCATATCAACAATTTTGAAGTCAATCAATTGAATATCCTGATCCTTAATCAGGTTAAGGGTTTTTTCAAATAAATCCATGTGCTAACCTCCTATAATCCTTTGGCAGGAAGGGAATCAGGAAATTCCAACCGGCCCAGGATGTCCAGTAAATCTATAAATTTATTATATCATGGTGGCCTCCGTGTTTTTGCGGTATTTTTGTGCGTAATAAACAAAAAACCAACAAGTTTTATGGTTTTTCGGTTAAAATGCACAATTATTTATAGGCAGATTTGGATGCAATCCAAGTCGGAATAAGCTATAATGGTAAATAAACGTAGTAGGACTTTCGTATGATAGGATAGAGACCATAGGAAAGTAGAAAAAGTAAGAAAAGTGAGAAGGCAAAATGAGACATGTTTTTATAGTAAATCCAATGGCCGGCAAGCATAAGGCATTGGAAATGACCCACTTTATCGTAAAGAATTTTGAAGATCCAATAATTGTGACAACTGAATATGAAGGACATGCTAAAGAGTTGGCTAAGGAATATGCCGGGAAGGATACGGCTATCTATTCCCTTGGTGGGGACGGAACCTTTAATGAAGTGGTGAATGGCGTTGTAGAATCTGACTTTAATTTGGATACCCTGGTTGCTGATGTGCCCTGCGGATCCGGTAATGATTTTATTAAAGTGATGACAGATGAAAAAGATCCCTATAAACTTCTGGAATCTTATAAGAAAAGGAATACGAAAATTATTGACGTAGGATTCATTAATGACAGGTCCTTTGTCAATATCGCCTCTATCGGTTTTGATGCGGAAATCGTTCTTGGTGCAAGAAAATATAAGAGACTTCCTCTGGTCAGTGCTGAACTGGCATATTTGATCAGTGTTTTTGCGACTTTGATTAAGTTAAGGGGCTATAAGGTAAAAGCTACGATAGATGGCGAGGCCATTTCAATCTATGATGTGCTTTTCATCATTATGGCCAATGGAAACTACTATGGAGGAGGGATGAAAGCTGCTCCCCATGCGGTTATGGATGATGGTCTCTTTGATTTTTATCTGGTAGACAAGGTAAAAAGAAGACAAGTTCCTTTTCTTCTTCCTAAGTTTATGAAGGGGCGACATGATGAACTGAAAGTCGTTCACCACTATAAGGGCAAAAAAATAATCATCGACAGTGAAAAACCACTGCCAATGAATATTGATGGCGAAGTTATGTTAAGCAATCATGTAGAAGTTGAAGTCAAGGCTAATGTCCTTCATTTGCTGATTCCATAAAGTCTTCCAATACTTCAAAATAATCTTCAAAAGTCTTTCGGCAGCATTTGGGATCCTTAATCACGATGCCCTCTGCCCTAAGTCCCAGAAGGGTAAAGGCCATGGCAAAACGATGGTCATCATAGGTTTCAATCATGGCCGGGTTAACAGGACCTGGAGCGATATAAATATTGTCCCCATCTGCTTGGCAGGTAATCCCTACCTTGTTTAACTGGTCAACAATTCCTGTCATTCGGTCGCATTCCTGAACTTTTATATGGGAAACACCTCGTATAATAGTTTCAGAAGAAGCAAAAGGGGCAAGGGCTGCTAAAGTCATGGTCTGGTCTGAGAAGTTATTCATGTCCACATCGACACCTGGGTATAATCCATCTTTAGGACCTGTAACTTTGATACCGTCCCTAGTTTCTTCAATGGAACACTTCATCTTTTCAAGAACCTCAAGGAAACGAAGGTCTCCCTGCATCAAGTCTTTGGTAACGCCATTAACAACAACCCAACCACCGGTCAAGGCAGCTATGGAATAAAAATAACAGGCGGCAGACATATCCGGCTCAATAGGATAGTCCAGAGCCTTATAGGTGGTTTTTGAAACCTGATAGGTCTTACCTGTAAAGTCTGTTTGTCCACCAAATTGGGCTACCATTTGTCTGGTGATGCGGATATAAGCTCCATCCACTTTTTCACTGGTAATATGTATATTGAAACCCTGGTCAGTCATAGGGCCGACCATTAGGAGAGCACTTAAAAACTGAGTGCTCTTTGTTATGTCTAAAGAAACGTCCTGGCATTTTCCTTTATTGCCAATGACTTTTACAGGAAGGTGATATTTTTCTTCCAAGTACTCAAAGGATGCACCCATGGTAATAAGGGCATCAAAAAGGGGTTTCATGGGGCGCTTTTTCATCTGATCGGAACACTGGATAGTATATTCCCCGTGAGAAAGGGCCAACATAGCAGTAAGAAATCTGGAGGCTGTTCCGGCACTTCCGACATGGATGCTTCCTTGATTATGTGGGATACGGCCACCAAGACCTTCAACAGTAACCAGGCGAGCCGGTTCATCGATGGAGACTTTGAAACCAAGTGAAATCAAACTGCTTAAAAAGTGTCGGGAATCATCACTGAAAAGAACACCACTTAAAGTAGTAGTACCTTCTGCAAGGGCAGCCATTAATAAGGCTCTATTGGTAATGGATTTTGAACCGGGTACAGAAACACTTCCTGAAAGAGGTTTGGTTTGGCTAGGAACCCTATATATGGTTTGTCCGTTTAAAGTTTCAAAAATACTGTCTTTCATGAAAGGCCTCGACTTTCTATTTAATACGTTCTATTTATGGCTATCTATTTATCCACTACTCATTCATTATCTAGCATCGATAACAGTATAGGTTTACGATTAGATACGTTGTTTGAATTATACATTAGATTGAGTTTAACTACAACAAGTTAAAGGGCTAAATTAAATGAATATGGCAAGTTATGGATTGTATGACCCTGAATCTTGTCATATAATGATAGAAGAGTGATCTTCCTCCTGTCATAGGATAGTATTGGGAAATCATAGATGAAGGACAATTAATTATAGACTAATATCAGAAAGTCATGATGTGGAGGACTTATGGATCAGCGAACCAGAACCAATTACCGGATGAAAATTGAAGATGAGCAAATCGGTAATCACACTTTCGCTGAAGAAGATGCTGTCTGGCAATTGGTTCGTGAAGGAGATGTGGAAGGTGTTAAAAAGTCCCTTCGTGTTAGTCAACCTGTTCATCCCCTGATTATCGAGCATGATGTGAAAAAGAATGAAGAGTATATGGCTGTATCAGGTATTGCTACCCTGGCAAGAGTTGCCATAGGTGCAGGCATTACATCTGCTGAAAGCTTTCTTCTTAGTGATCTGATGCTTCGTAAACTGTCCTATTCCAAGACAATTCAGGATATTTATGATGTTATGATTGAAGCCCATATCTCCTATGCTGAGCTGGTAAGGGATCATCTTGAAACCCGGTCAATGAATAACTATGTGGAGGACTGTAAAAAGGATATCATTAAGAATATTTTTAAATCCATCAGCCTGTCAGACATAGCAAAAGATTTGGGTATTCAGCCTGCCTACCTGTCCAGGTTGTTTTCTGAATATGAAGGACAGACCGTAACAGACTTTATTCATGAACAAAAAATCAGCGCTGCCAAGAATATGCTCATGTATTCAGACCGTTCGATTGCAGAGATTGCTGACTATCTCAAATTCAACTCCCAATCCTACTTTGGTAAGCTTTTTAAAAAGCTTACCGGCATGACACCCAAAGTCTATCGCGATACCCATCATTTACCTGAATTCTAGGCCAGGTCCCACTACAATTCTTCTAAAACTTACTCCACGCAACCTACAGATTATACAAAATAATTACAAAAAAATAAAAATTGTGATATAAACGATCATGACTTAAATCTATACTTAAATTAATAAACTTAAGCTGGAAGTAGCTAATTTTACAAAAGTTAGATGGAGGTATTCAATGAATGTAGAACAATTAATTAAGTCCATGACTCTTGAAGAGAAAGCAAGTCTTTGCTCAGGGTCTGATTTTTGGCATACAGAGCCAATAGAAAGGCTTGGCGTTCCTGCTATGATGGTTTCAGACGGCCCTCATGGTCTCAGAAAGCAGGCTGATGAAAGTGATCATTTAGGTGTCAATGAAAGTATTAAGGCTGTATGTTTCCCTACTGGTTGCACAGTTGCCTCTTCCTATGACAGAGAGTTGATTAACGAAATGGGTCAGGTTCTTGGTAACGAATGTCAGGCTGAAGGCGTTGGCGTTATCCTTGGACCGGCTATGAATATAAAACGTTCCCCATTGTGTGGACGTAACTTCGAGTATTTTTCAGAGGATCCTTATTTATCATCCAATATGGCGTCTGCTCAAATCAAAGGTATTCAAAGCAAGAATATCGGTACTTCAGTTAAACACTTCTTAGCCAATAACCAAGAGCACAGAAGAATGACTTCAGATTCAAGGGTAGACATGAGAACCCTTCGTGAAATTTATTTGGCAAGTTTTGAAACCGCTGTCAAAGAGGCCCAACCTTGGACAGTTATGTGTTCCTATAATGTGGTTAATGGTGTGTATGCATCAGAAAATCCACTTTACCTGACAGATGTTCTTAGAGGTGAATGGGGATTTGAAGGATTTGTCGTCAGTGACTGGGGCGCTGTTAATGACAGAGTTGAAGGTTTAAAAGCCGGTTTGGAATTGGAAATGCCATCATCAGGTGGTCTTAAGGATAAAGAAATTATTGATGCAGTCAGATCGGGTGATTTGGATGAAGCCATTCTTGATGAAGCTGCAAGACGTCTGCTAAATATTGTTGATAAATTCTTCTCCAACAGAGATGAATCAGCTGTTTTTGACCGAGATGCTGACCATGCCAAAGCCCGTAAAATTGCAGGAGAATCCATGGTTCTTCTCAAGAATGACAAAGTCCTTCCATTGTCAAAAACAAGTAAAGCAGCCTTTATCGGTGAGTTTGCCAAGAAGCCAAGATTCCAAGGTGGCGGTAGTTCACATATCAATACCCACAAAGTAGACAGTGCTGTGGATATTGCATTAGAAGCAGGTCTTTCTGTTACTTATGCAAAAGGTTATGACGTTATTGCTGACAGTGTAGATGAGGCATTGATTAGTGAAGCTTGCCAAGCAGCAAAAGCAGCTGAAGTTGCTGTGATTTTTGCAGGACTGCCTGATTCCTATGAAAGTGAAGGCTATGACAGAACTCATATGTCACTTCCTGAAAGTCATAATGTCTTGATTCAAAGGGTCTTGGAAGTTCAGCCCAATGTAGTTGTTGTTCTTCATAACGGTTCACCTGTTGAAATGCCTTGGGCTGATGAGGTAAAAGGTATTCTTGAAGCCTATCTTGCAGGACAGGCAGTTGGAGGAGCTTGTGTGGATATCCTTTATGGAGATGTCAACCCAAGTGGAAAATTGGCAGAATCTTTCCCGGTTAAACTGGAAGATAATCCATCCTACCTTTTCTACCTTGGTGAAAAAGATGTGGTTGAATATAGAGAAGGTGTCTTCGTTGGCTACCGCTACTATGACAAGAAAAAAATGGATGTTCTGTTCCCATTTGGTCATGGTCTTTCCTATACAAGCTTTGAGTATAGTAACCTTCAACTGGATAAGACTGCTATGGATGATACAGACCAAGTAAAAGTAACCTTAGACGTTACTAATACCGGTGATGTTTTTGGGAAAGAGGCAGTTCAACTTTATGTGACACCTTCAAATGCCGGTCAGGCAATCAGACCTGTCAGAGAACTTAAAGGATTTGATAAGGTTGGTCTTGAACCGGGTCAAAAAGCTACCCTTACCTTTACACTTGATAAGAGATCCTTTGCATATTTCAACATGGATATGAATGACTGGTTGGTTGAAAGCGGTACATACGGTATTGAAGTTGGTGCATCATCCAGGGATATCCGTCTGAAAGCTAGTCTTGACCTTACATCAACAGTAGAGATGAAGCGTGCTTACCACTTGAATTCAACACTGGGTGACTTAATGGAAGATGAAAAAGCCAGTGCAGTACTTGCACCTTATATGCAAGCACTCAATGAACTTTTTGGTGGAAGCGAAGCTGAAAGCGATATTGAAACTTCAGCAATCACTGAAGAGATGAAAATGGCCATGATTAAAGACCTTCCTGTTCGTAACCTGATTTCCTTTAGTTCAGGAAAAGTAACCAAGGATCAACTCCTTGATATGTTAGGCCAGGTTAACGCTTTATAATAGACCTTAAGTCAAGCTCTTAATAAAATCTAAATAATTAGCATTGAAATCTTTATAGTTATCAATGTTGGCGCAGTGTCCTGCTTCTTTGACCAAATAATATTTGGCATGAGGCAGGGCACTTAATTTTTGAGCGCTTGTATGGGCAATAGGCTGATCATATTCCCCAACAGCAACAAGTAATGGGTAGGTTTTGTCTTCGTCAGTTTTACGAAAGAGACTGTTCATACCATTCATGGTGAGGAAGGTGGACCTTGAGATTTTGGAAACACCAGAGGACATATACTTTCGGCCTTCAGGACTGGAGGCGGATACCTCCACCAGGTGGTTTCTGAATTTCTTCATACTAAAGATGAGATAGAAAACCCAGCGGAGCATTTCTTTTTGCTGGGCTCTTAGAACATCTTCATTATCCTTATGAATGGAGTAGCCGCCAACGACTGTAAGGGATTGGACAAGCTGAGGAAACTGGTCTGCCAGACCCTGGCCAATGAGTGAACCCAGGGATACACCCAGGACATGGACCTTGGATATGTAGAGCTGACCTAAAATTTCATTGATCAGAGATGGGACCATGCCAAGGTTTAAGGAAGATCCTTTGATCCTGGATAATCCATGGCCGGGAAAATCCACAAGAACAAGATTGTAGTCTGAGTGGAAGGCTTCGATTTGCCGGATAAAAATTTCGTGGTCTCCAAAGGCGGGATGGAGCATGAGGATGGTTTCTCTATCTCCTGAAAGTGTGTTTGTATAGTAGGTCATACTTCCCTTTTCATTTTCATGGGTGTATTTTGTTAGTATATTAGTCATTGTTTTCTAATTCCTTTCGTTGTTTCTCAAGCCACTGCTTCCATGTTTCATAGGAAACGATGGCGAGATCAAGGGTCTTAATCTGATATTTTATAATGTCTCCATATTTGGCTTGGCCTTCATAGGTTTGAGCTTGTATATGTTCCTGATTAAAGGCTTCTAAAGTAGCCCTAATAAAGTCAATGGCTTTATTGTAAATCGTCAGACGGTCTTCACGGTCTAGATGGCCCATAAAAAACAAACGGGTATTCATCTCAGTTTCGAATTTAGTCCTGTTAATATCTCCAACCATCCATTGACGAAAATAACTTTTGCCTTGGTCGCTTATATGATAAAGGTATTTTTTTCTACCGGTATCTGAAGCTAAAGTTTTAGTGATATGGCCTGAAGCCAGTAGTTTCTTAAGACCATTCTGTATACTTCCAAGGCTTGGCTGGTAAAAGGGAGAAACTTCTTTGGACAAGGCCTGTAGCAGATCATATTGACTAAGGTCCCTTATCAGTAAAAAACCTAAAATAACAAATTCCATGGTATCCTTCTTTCTTATCTATTAGGGTCAGGGGGTCAAAAGGTTTAGATGAATTTCAGCGAAACTTCCTTTTGACACCCTAACTATATCAGTGATGTGCAAATAAAGTTTTCTGTTTAATTATTATAATATACCTATTAGGTATATGCAAGTGGTCAGGAATTAGAATTGTATTAAAATGTCTAGAGCTTAAATGGCATAAAAAGTGCAGAGGCTGATGAAAACCTCTGCACAAATCGCATATAAGACATATTTTCTTGAATCTGACTTCATGAATATATAATGATTGTGGGCTTTATGAATGATGAGACGCTTTTTTGAAGGCATCTTCTTCAGATAAAGGCTTGTCGTAAAAATAACCCTGCAGCATGGAACACTGTAGCGACTTAAGGAGTTCGACTTGATCCTTTTCCTCAACCCCTTCAGCGACGGTTTTCAGTTCAAAACTTTCAGCCATATTAATGATATTTTTGACCATCAGTCGATGGCGTTTATTGGTATGAATATGGTCGATGAAACTCTTGTCGATTTTGATAACATCAATGGGCATTTGATTCAGGTGATTGAGGGATGAATAACCGGTTCCAAAATCATCCAGATAAATCCGTAAGCCATGGAGTTTCAATTCGGTGAGGACCAAAATAGCCAGTTCATAATTCTCAATAACCGCTGATTCGGTTATTTCAATGACGATGTTTTTAGGGTTGGTTTGATAGGTTTCCAATATGTCCATAAACTTCTTGGCAAAGTTATCACTAAGGAGTTGCTTGGTGGAGATATTCACGGACAGGTAAAAGTCGTCATTGAGACGACTCAATTTGTTGGAGAAGAGACAGGCGGCCTTAATGATATGGTCACCAAGGTCATTAATGAAACCTGTATTTTCAGCCAAGGGAATAAAGACGCCTGGTGAAACAAAACCGTGTTTTCTGGACTGCCATCTAACCAATGCTTCAAAGCCTACAATTTCCTCAGTTGTTGAGTTGATGATCGGCTGATAGTTGAGATAGATTTCATTCCTTGCGATACTTTTCTCAAGTGAATTAATGAGCATAAGCCGGTCTTGAATTTCTTTTTGATAGTCATCGTTATAGAAGATGTAGCCATTTTTGCCGTTCTCCTTCACTTGATACATAGCAATTTCAGCATGACGAATGATTTCTATAACCTCTAGGTTGTTGCCCGATTTGGCAATTCCGATACTGTAGTTAATGAGAAATTCAGTTTCCTCATAATAGAATTGATGCTTGTTGGTGGTAATCTCACCAATCAAGGACTGGAGGTTACATTTTTCTGACATTATAATACAAAAATCATCAGACCCTGTCCGACCTATGAGCATTTGCTCACTAATCATATTACTCAGAGACTCGGCGATACCTTTTATAAGGGCGTCACCGACTTCGTAACCAAAGGTATCGTTATAATACTTAAAGTTGTCAATATCAAGAAGGACTACCTGAAAGGGTTTTCTACGCATGGTGAAGCTCTTAAAGGCAGTGGCCAAGAGGCCGGTTCGGTTATAGAGCCCAGTCAGATTGTCCCGGTAGGCAAGGTCATATATTTTATCAGCCTGCTTACGCTCGGTAGTTATATTTCGCAGGTTGATCAGTATATAGTCATTATCCTGGTTATCAGGCCGGTAATAGATCATAGTTACATTAATAAATCTTTCGATAGATCCGTTGGTAAAAAATATTTCCAATGTTTCTTTTCTGGAAGTTTTGGATGTGATTCGGGTAAAAGCATGGTTAAAATCTTCAAAGTTGTCTTCAGACATATATTGGCCTAGTTTATCTAGTTTAAGATCATTGGATTCAAGACCAATAATTGAGGCCGCCTTGTCAGTCATAGTCATGACACCGGCTTTAATATCATATTCAATAAGGCCTTCTTCAGAAGCTTCGATGATAGCCGTCTGTTGCTTCAGTAGGAATTGACTCTTATCGTTGAGTTTGGTTATTTCTTCAAATTGTTTCAGCATGGTTTCTTCTGTAGCAATATACTCCTCATTCAGTGCCGTCAGTTCCATGTTGTTCTGAAGGGATATTTCCAACTCTTCTTCCAGTCTACGGTTATACCAGTTGAAAAGGTTTAGGGTCCGAAGATATACAAAAGCCAATATTAATATAGAAGTAACCACATTATAAATGTAGTTGTTATCAATAGTCAGTTCCACGGGATCAATTTGAAAGGCACTCATGACAAAAGACAAGATGGCTAATAAGCTGTAAGCAAGTATAATTTTAGGATGGAAGGTGGTCAGCATAACTGCCAATAGGACAAAAACTGTGACGGCAACCGTTAAAATGTGACGGTCTTGAGAAAAAACATAGACACCTTGGGTTATAACAAGACTTGATACCAGGTAGAGGAAGAGTTGGTGTTCATATTTTTTGATATCGTGGCGGATAAAGGTAATGAAGGCCGCAACCAAGACAAACATAACCAGTACTTTGCCTAATCCGGCTGCTAGAGCAAGATTGTTGTCACCGTAGAGGATCAGGTGAATACTAATGGAAATGCCAGAAAGAATCAGATAAATCATAAAGGTTTCAAAAGTCACCTGTGATTTTTTCTTTTGGATGGTTTGTTTCATATCGTGATAATTGGCCTGTTGATTCATATTTACCTGCCTTTTATGTATATATATACATTATATGCTTATAATTAGCGGTATTCAATCGAATTGCAGATTGTTCATAGAAGTTTAACAAGATGGATAAATATGTTTCCATTGACCCTAAGAAGCATCTGTGTTATATTTTGACCAGTAATTAAAAGTTAATAAGCAGGGGAGCTGATGTGTCGGCTGAGAGGAAGCAAGAGCTTCGACCCTTAACCTGATGTGGGTAATGCCAACGTAGGAAGTCTGAGTGAATGCGTATATTGGAGTACCCCTAGGGGTGCTTTTTTTGTTAACTAAAAAATTGCTCTGAACGAGTCAATTTCTGTCGACAGCTGGAGCAATTCGCGAAGCGAAACCAGCGTCGTTAAACGACGCTTTTGTTCTTTGCTGGTTTATCAGGTGTGATTGTGCAATACTATCTATACATTGAAATATGACAATTGGGAGATAAGATGAGAAAAGAGAGCCTGTACCAATACGTGGAAGCTATAAAAGAACAAAATCCAAGAATTCATAATATAACCAATATGGTGACGATTAATGACTGTGCCAATATCCTTTTGGCGGTTGGAGCATCGCCGATAATGGCTGATGATATCAAGGAAGTTGAGCAGGTGACATCCGTCTGCAAGGGCCTGAATATAAACATTGGGACTCTCCAGGAGTCAAAAATACCTTCCATGGTGGTGGCAGGCAAGACAGCTAATCAAAATCAGATACCGGTAGTCCTGGATCCGGTGGGCCTTGGTGCTTCGTCTTTTAGGCAGGAGACGGTAAAAAAGCTATTGGAGCAAGTTCAATTTTCTGTTATCAAGGGGAACATGTCCGAGATAAAAACTCTCATTAAGCTTGTCAATGAAGAAGCTTTCATGACTCAAGATATTCATGGTATTGATGCCAATACTCATGACCTTATGATGCCTAAGGATTTGTATCAAATCCTTGCGCCCATTAAGGAAACTGCCAAGAGGCTGAAAACCACCATCATTGCCACTGGGCCCTTGGATATGGTTACCGATGGTTATAGAACAGCTGTCATCGATAATGGACACCCCTTGATGGAGAAAGTCAGTGGAGCAGGCTGCATGCTTTCATCCTTGCTTACTGCCTTTATCGGCACAGAATCTAATGAAAAGCCATTAGAGGATATGAATAAGAAGAAGAAACCTGTACATGATATCTTTTATAAAGCAGTATCTGGCGTGGTAACCATGGGAATAGCCGGTCAAATAGCCCACAACCGTCTGGTTAATACCGGTGGTGGGTCCGGTTCTTATAAGACTTTGCTTATAGATGCTCTTGATCAGATGGAAGAAAGAATATGGCTAAGAAAGTCCAGGATAAGCTGGATATGTGAAGAAGAGGGGGTAAAAGGATGACCAAATATAAGGTAAAAGACTGTCTATGGTTTTACGGTGTTACTGATAAGACATGGCTAAATGGAAGAAAGCTTCATCATGTGGTAGAAGAAGCTATCATCGGTGGAGCTACTATGATTCAATATAGGGAAAAAGAAGGAGAGGATAGTGATTTACTTGATGAAGCCTTAAGGATCCGGAAAGTGTGCTCCAAACATGGAGTTCCCTTGATTATCAACAACCGTGTAGGCCTTGCTAAGGACTGCCAGGCTGATGGGATTCATCTGGGGCAAAGCGATATGGATATAAAATCTGCCAGGGAAATTCTTGGAAAAGATGTCATCATAGGTGCGACGGTCAAAACCCTTGACCAGGCTTTGAAAGCTCAAGAAGACGGTGCCGATTACCTAGGATCCGGTGCAGTTTTTGGATCGACAACCAAGTTGGATACCATGACACTGGACCATGACATATTGAGGAAAATATGTAAGACAGTCTCTATTCCGGTCGTCGCTATTGGTGGCATCAGTGAATATAATATTTCAAAACTTGAAGGATTGGGCCTTGATGGTGTGGCCCTTGTATCATCTTTATTTAATCGTGATCATGTTGAAAAGGCAGGAAAAAATATAGGTCTATCCATTAACAAGTATATAAAACCAAGAGTCAAGACCACCTTAAGAACCGTCTTAACTATAGCCGGTTCAGATTCTTCAGGTGGAGCTGGTATTCAGGCAGACCTAAAAACCATGACTATGCATGGTGTCTATGGTATGTCTGCCATTACAGCCTTAACAGCCCAAAATACTCAGGGAGTATATGGAATTCGTGAAGTAGAGCCTGAATTTGTGGGAGTCCAGTTGGACGCCATCTTTCAGGATATTCCGCCTCAGGCTATTAAAATCGGTATGGTGGCAAGTCCAGGAATCATTCATATGATCGCAGATAAACTCATAGAATATAGGGCGGCCAGTATTGTCCTTGATCCGGTTATGGTCTCAACCAGTGGCTCCTCACTTATTAGTGGAGAAGCAAAAAAGGTCCTGGAAGAGAGACTCTTTCCATTGGCAAGCCTGATTACTCCAAATATTCCTGAAGCTGAGGTATTATGCGGATATTCTATTGCAACTGAGAAAGATATGATAAGTGCAGCCAAACTTATAGCCTGGAAGAATAAAGGACCAGTCCTCATTAAAGGTGGCCACTTTGGACAAGAGGCCAAGGATTTACTGTATGACAAGGGTAGGGAAATCTGGTTGAGTGCACCTCGGATTCCCAATGCCAATACCCATGGGACAGGCTGTACCTTGTCCTCAGCAATCGCTTCCAATCTTGCAAAAGGCTACAGCCTGGAAAACAGTGTCAGGTTAGCCAAGGCCTATATCCATGGAGCCATTGAAGCAGGCCTGAACCTTGGTCAAGGCTCAGGTCCTCTTAATCATATGTACAGCATATAAAAGATGGGAAGTCTAGAAGTTAATTGGTGTCGTCATCGTCACTAAGATTTTTAATCCAAACCCGACGTCTTTTGTGCTGTCTGGATTCAAAATGTTTCCATTGGGATTGGACTTTTGTGTTGGTCTCCAGCTCAGGTCCGGTCTCCGCATATTCGATACCATAATTAATGGCCGACTGGAGAATTCCGTTCATGAGAATAGCGTTGACACCCTTACCTTGATGTATAGGTGAGACAGCAACCAGGTACATATCCAGAATCCTGTTCTTACGGATAGATTTCAGGATATGGATAAAGCCAAAGGGGAATAATCTACCCTTTGCTTTTTGCATGGCCTTGGATAGGGAAGGCATACAGATGCCGAAGGCTACCACCTGGTCATCACTGTCGACAACCACCTGAATGAAGTCCTTGTTGACGAAACCAAAGAAGGACTTGATATAGAGGTCGATTTGTTTTTGGCTAAGGAGGGTTGATCCAAACAAGGGGGCATAAGCCTCATTGTAGAGTTGGAAAACCTTTTCAGCCCAGGGAAGGATATCCTTGCGGCGATTGAAGACGATTTCTCTATAGCCGTATCTGTTTTTTACCCGTTCAGAAAGTTTGCTCATAAATTCAGGGGCATCCCTAGGAATCCTGACCTGGTATTCCACCCAGTCAATTTCCTTTTGGAAGCCAAGGGCTTTCATGTGGTTAATATAGTAGGGATGGTTGTAGATGGTAATAAACATATCCAGTTCCTGAAAACCTTCAACCAGCATGCCCTGGTGGTCCATATCTGTAAAACCCATTGGCCCGTGGATACCGGACATATTTTTGGACTTGGTGTATTCAAGAGCTTTGTCCATCAAAGCTTTTGACACATCATAATCATCTATAAAGTCAAAATGACTGAATCTCGTGAGAGACTCCTTCCATTTTTTATTGCTTTCATGATTAATAAGGACAGCGATTCGACCAACCAGTTCACCATCCCTAAGAGCTATAAAAAAGGCGCTTTCACAAAAGTCATAGGCAGGATTTTTATCCTTGTCTAGGGTGTCAAATGCATCGCCTAAAAGGTCAGGTACGTAATATGGATTTTTCTTATATAATGAGTTGGAGAATGCGACGAATTTCTTAAGATCTTTCTTGGTTGAAACCTCTTTGATGGTTACCATAAAAACCTCCACATGGAATAAGATATGTCTATTATATATCCTCCAGGACCAGCCTGTAAATACAAGGAAGATTTACGGTGAAATTCCTATTTTGGTCTTATGATTTCGGTCTTGGGTTTTATCAGGCCCTAAACTGGACAATTGGAAGCAAATTGTGTATTATTCAGTATGCACCACTTTTATTTTGGGCAAAAAGTGATAGAATATATGAGTGGAAAAATATAAAGAGATAAGGGGACAGTCATATGGATAACGGAGGATTAGCTATGGAAGATATGTCGGGATATGGCGGATTTGTAGAGATGCCTGAAGGTGTTGACCGGTGGAACTGGGGCGCTTTTTGGTTGACTTGGATCTGGGGATATAAAAATGAGGTTATGATAGGATTTCTTGGCCTGGTACCGGTAGTCAATATTTTCATTATGATTTACCTGGGCAAGAATGGAAATAAGTTGGCTTGGCAGAATAGGCATTGGCCACATTTTAGTGACTTTGACAGTGCTCAGCGTAAATGGGCAAGAGCTGGATGGATTTTAGCACCCTTGTTTGTAGCTATCTACTTACTGATTGGATATAATTATTACTATTTGGAAACCCAGGAAGACTATATTACAGCAGAGTCTCTGAGAATGATTAATGAAAGTGAAGAGGCCATCCGCTTTATTGGCGGAGATGTTGAGATAACCAGATATATCCGTGGTTCAGGTTTCTTTTTCCTGGAGTCCACCTACTCCATCATGGTGGATGCCAAGTATGGTAAGTACTGGGCGGCTGTAAGGCTTGATGAAAATGGAGAGGTGAATGAGATTCTCTTGTCCCATCGATTCCTAATTGAAGGTTTTAAAGAAGTGATCATTACAAAAGAATAAAAAGTATATGAATAAGAGCCAGGATTGATTAAATCCTGGCTCTTTATGATATTGGTCTATGGTACTAAGATACAGTCTTCGTTTCCGGCGCTGCCGTCTTGAAGTCTCTGACCCATTGTGCCTCTGGCTCCGCCGCCTTGATTGCCTCTGCCGCCGTTACCTTTATAAGCGTTACCAGTACCAGTGCCGTCTGCTGATTGGTTTCTCATGCCGTTGCCGTTACCTTGGCCAAGACCTGCGTTTTCATTTCTAAAGATTCCAAGGCCACCGTCTTCGCCAAGAAGGCAGTTTTCATTATCTGCTGTTTCATAACCTTGTGGTCCTCTGCCAAATACACCAGTTTCAGCATTCTCAGTAATGTGAGCTAAGAGTAAATCGTAATCAGCTTGTGAGATAGCTCCATTGGCAAGGGCCTCGTCCAGTTGTGCGACTCTAAGGTCAAGATAAGTATCTGCGTCCATATTTGTTGCAGCAACTTCTTCGTCGGCAACATCAACATCGCTGGCAGATACCGCCATCATGCTCATGATTAAAAGTGATAAAGTGGTTAAAGTTATTAATAGTTTTTTCATTTTGAATTCCTCCAATTCATTGTTTTATTTTCATGAACCTGTTTGTTAACCGGTCATGTTTGGTATGCTTATATACTATTCCCCTTATGTGACAGGTTTGTGTACATAAAATGTAAAAAAAGGTGAATTGAAGAATTTTGGTCAAGAAATGTAATTATTAAAGTGATATGATAGATATACAGTCACCAAAGACTGGTCGGCCGACGAACCCCGGAATAGAAAGGAGAGCTGGAATGGACGAAAAAAGACAGGCAGTTCGATGCATGCAGGACTATATAAAAGACAATTTGTCAAAGAAAATCAGCTTAAAAGAGCTTAGTAGAGCCGCCAACATCTCTCCTTCCTATGCAACAAAAATATTTAAGGAAGTAACCGGTTATACACCTTACTATTATATGAAATCTCTCAGACTGTCTGAAGCAGCCAAGATTTTGAGAGATCAAGATATTAAGGTGATAGACTTAGCCCTTGATTATGTTTTTGACAGCCATGAAGGCTTTACCAGGGCCTTCTCCAAGCAATTTGGACTGCCGCCAAAACGCTATGCCAAAGACAAGCCACCCATTCAATGGTTTCTTCCTTATCCAGTTCAAAAGACTTCCCCAGACCATGTCAATACTAAGCAAGTGACAGGAGAATCGGGAAGCAAGGAGGTATTTATGGATCAGTTTGTATTTACACAAGTTATAGAAAGACCTAAACGTAAGGCTTTAATCTTAAGAGCAAAAACAGCGACAGAATATTTTAAATACTGTGAAGAAGTTGGATGTGATGTATGGGGGATTTTGATGAGTGTAAAAGAAGCCCTCTATGAACCGGCTGGTTTTTGGCTGCCGGACCATCTGGTAAAAGAAGGCACTTCCAAATATGTTCAAGGGGTTGAGGTTCCCCTAGATTATGATAACGTCATACCTGAGGGTTTTGAACTCATTGACCTGGAACCCTATAAGGTCATGATTTTCCAGGGCCAGCCCTATGATGATGAAATATTTGAAAGTGCAGTTTCCGGTATGATGGAAGCTATGAACAACTTTGACCCACAGCTCTACGGTTTCGAATACGCACCTGACCAGGGTCCAAGATTTCAATTGGAGCCAAGAGGTGAGCGTGGTTATATTGAAGGACGTCCAGTTGTAGAGATTAAGTAGAACGCCGCCATTGGCCTGGAGTCATACCGGTGTCAGCTTTGAAACGGCGGTTAAAGCTGTGGATAGAGTTGAAACCGACCTTCAGGCCAATATCCTTAATGGCCAGATCAGGATCTTTAAGCATGACCTTGCTTTTATTGATCCGTATATCATTGATATATTCAAGGACCGTCTGGCCCCTTTCCTTTTTAAAGACCCGGCTCATATAATTGACGTTGAGACCGACTTTATCAGCAATCAAATCCAGATAAATATCTTCCATATAGTGACTCTCAATATAGGACATAATATGACTGACATGGGAATTGCCCTCTTTTTTGTTGTCCGCAAAAAAACGGTAGGCTTCCAAGTATATACCTAAGATCCATGCATGTATGTCTTTTAATGAAGACCTGCTTTTTAAATGGTCATAGAGCTGATAACCTTGCCCCCAGATATCTCCAGGGCTATAACCCTGGTCCATGATGGCGAACTGAAGGGTGTCGATGAGCTTGTTAATCACCTTATAGGTATTTTCATAAGACAGTTGGTTTTTGGAAGTAAGTCGTGTAAAAATCTGGTCAATCTGAATCTGGATTTCTTTTTCTGAACCGCCTGCCAGGCAGTTTTCCAGTATTTTAAATTCTTTGATGGGATTGTAGTAGTTCTTAATATTCTCCATGTTATAGGCATCATAATAGAGAAGCCTGTTATCAAAGATAGCCTTGTATTTCAGAATATCCTTGGCCTCCAGATAGGAGAGGTAGCAGTCTTCAATTTTATGGTAGATGGACCCAATGGATACGCTGGTTTCAATGTCCAGGAGTTGTTTAAAGGTATCCTGAATCGTTGAGCCAATGGACATCAAGTAGTCATGGACATCTACATAGTCATTGAAATTAATTAAGGTAACCAGTTGACCCCGTTCGAAATCTGTGGACAGTCCCTTGTCATTGACGTGAATTACTTCATTGGCAATATTTTTCATGGCAAAAAACAGGGTGTGCATTTCTTCTATAGACCATTTGTCGTGGATGGAGTCATAGTCATCAATGTCAAAAATCAGAATACAAAACTGTTCGTCATCCAATTCCATATCCAATTGTCTGAGTTGGCCTTCAATGCTCTCATTATAGGATAACCGATTGGTGATGATATCCTTAAGTACCCGTTCCCGAAGGACGGGGTAGTTGTTATACAGCTCTTTTTTTAGCTCCTTTTGCTGGTGATCCAGGAGATCAATAATATTGGAGACCACAGAAAGCTCATTGTTGCCCTCACTTCTGTCAAAGGTCCTGGCTTTGATAAAGAGCTTGCGAATAGGTCTGTACAGTCTTAGGGTTAGGAAATAGGCGATGATAATAGCCAGGCCCAAGGCGATTAAACCGGTGGTGATAATTCCAACCAGCAAGGGCCTGATTCGGTTATCCACCAACTGGTAGGAAGATTCTGTTATGATAAACCATGGAGCTTTTTCTGACCTGACAAAGCTGATGATGCGGTGATCATATTGGGAATTGGTAGTGATAAAACCATTCTCATATGAAGCGTCTTTGATTAGGTCAAAATGTGGATAGGTATATAGGCTTCCAAGTAAAGACTTATCCACAGAAGACAGGGTAATCCCCTGATTATTTACCAAATATGTGGATTTCAGATCGGATTCATAAAGGTCACTTTGGATAAGTTGGTTGATGGAGTCTTCCTTAATATGGATGGCCAGGTAACCTGTATTATGGTCCTTGCTTAGGGATATTCTTTGAAGATATGAGACGACAGGAACCGGTTGATTGTCTATATTCATAAAAGTTTGGACATCTGTCATGATAAAGTGGCTGTCAGAACTTTCAATAAGGTCTTGCCAATGGTCTCTGAATCCCTTGTTTTTAGGATTTAAGGCGCCTTCAGATGAAATATAGTCGCCCCTTTCCTTAACATAGAGTTCAATGCTGATAATCGGACTAAAGTTCTCATCTCTTGTTTTAAGGAGGGATTGGATTTCATTATAAAGGTAGTTGTTATCCGGCTGATTTCCATAAACCACCACGCTGGAATCAAAAGCGATGGAGTAGCCGGTTTCAATGATGTCATCCAGAAATTGGTCAAGAACCCTTGATTTTTCATTGAGAAGATTGGTTTGACTGATAACGATTTCATCGGTAATAGAATCACGAATCAGCCTATAAGAAAAAGACAGGACAAAAGCCGTCACTGTAAATATCAGTAAGAGAAATGAAAGAAGATATGTGCGAAAAGTTCTTCGCATATTTCTTTTGTTGGAAAATATTGTAAACATAAACCCACCCGATTTTAAGATATTTTTTGTAATGCCCCTGGTCATATTATGCCACAGATGCAGGTAAGTTCCTAGATGAAAAGACAAGATGGTCAGAATATGAACAGGTGGTGAGAATCTGTACATTTACATTGACCAAAGCCTTATATTTCAGTGGTTTCCAATTGATTTTCCGTCTCAGGGGTCAGAATACGTTCAGTGAAGTGACTTATTATACCTAGACGACTAAGAGGACTAGCCCCTATAATAAGAGCGTAGCATCTAGTCCTGGTACCGGCCTAGCGATGAAAAATATTAGGAGGTTTTACATTGAAAAAATTAGCACTTATCTTAATTATGGTTATGATATTCTCATTAGCAGGCTGTAGCGAAAAAGAAGATCAGGTAGAAAGTAAAAGCCAGGGATCTTCAGAAACCAATGAAACAGAGACCACTGATGGAAGTGGTACAGATGAAAAACAGATTTTAACTTTTGCAACTTGGGGTGTTAGCGAAGATTCAACAACCGGTATCTTTAAAGTTATGGAAGATGCCTATGAAGCTGCCAATCCAAATGTAGATATTCAATATGTAGGTTTACCTTTCGGTGATATTAAACAACAGACTTTTGTTATGGCAGCATCCGGCGATGCTCCGGATATCATTCAAACTCATACAGCATGGTTCTCCACTTATGCTTCCTCAGATATTGTTGAACCTTTAGATGACTTACTTGGTTCTGATTATGTCAATGACTTGATCCCTTCATTAAAAGCCGATTATACTTATAATGGAAAACTGATGGGTATTCCATGGGCACCGACACCATATGTCCTTTATTGGAATAAGGAACTTTTCCAAGCAGCAGGTCTTGATCCTGAAACCCCTCCAACAACATATGCGCAAATGGTTGAGTATGCAGAAAAAATAGGTGCTCTCACAACAGACAATGGCGACAAGATCTATGGCCTTGGCGAACCAACGGACAAAGTGCCTATTAACGGTATGGTTGCCCTTCGTAACATTTATGGTTTTGGTGGCTCCATCATGACTGACGGAAAAGTAACCTTGGATTCACCAGAAGTTGTTGAAGCTTTTGAATACTATAAACATCTGGCAACCAATGAACTGACACCAACGTCATCAAAACTTAAAGACCTTCGTAACCTTTTTGCCATTGGACGTCTGGGCATGTATATGGACGAATCCGGCGCCAGAAACGTATTTAGGAATTTAAGTGGTGAGGGAGAAGCCTTTGATGCCAAGTGGGGTGTATCTCTTGTACCTCTTAATGCAGGCAGTGAGAGTATCTCAGTAGGAGCGGCTCACGGATTGGTTATCAGTTCCGGCAGCGATAAAAAAGAACTTGCTGCTGATTTCCTAAAATTCATTACAGACAAAGAAATGATTCAGGCTTACCATAAGGCAGGTGATGTCCTCTCAGCAAGAGTTTCCATCTCTCAAACACCTGAAATGAACGATGATGAATTTGCCAAGGTTTGTGTCGATCAATTAAGCAATTACAGCGTTCCTCTTCCTGAGAATAATCCTGGAATGGAGCAGGCCTATCTTGAAATCGCTGATGCCCTTCAACAGATTACCTTAACTGATGCAAGTGCAGAGGAAGTGGTTAAGGCCCTTGCCGATAAACTTAAAGGTCTTCTTGAATAAGAGAATCATATGATACAAAAATAAAAATGGATGAAGTAGATGGGTTGCACCACACAGGTGGTGCGACCGGTTTACTTTTTGTACCACAAAAAACCTCCCCAGAAAAGGAGCCCATTATGTTACAAGCGCTAAAAAAACGAAAAGAACGGATTAAAGATGCCGGCTTTCTGCTCATACTTATAGCACCTGCCGCCATCCTCCTCTGTTTTGCCATATTTATTCCGATACTTCGGTCCATGTACTACTCCTTCTTCGACTATTCACTCCTTCGTATGTCTAATCCTGTATTTAACGGGTTTCAGAACTTTATCGATGCATTTGAGGATGGCGACTTTCTTGTATCCCTAAGGGTTACCCTAACCTACGTGGTCAGCGTCGTAGCCATCGAGTTTGTCCTGGGTATGTCACTGGCACTCCTTCTTAACAGAGAATTTAAAGGCCGTAAGTTTGTCAGGTCTGTTGTTCTGATACCATGGATAGTTCCAACCATTGTTGTTGCTCTTTTGTGGATGTGGATCTTTCAGGCAGACTACGGTGTCCTTAACTATATATTAGTCAAGCTGCACATACTGGCTGAGAACAAAAAATGGGTCAGTGAACCGGATCTTGCCCTTATTGCAGTTATGATTGCAGCTATGTGGAGGCAATTACCCTTTATGGCGACCATGCTTCTGGCAGGTATGCAGGGAATTCCCCATGATATGATTGAAGCGGCCAGAATTGACGGTGCCACCAAGGTTCAGATGTTCTTTCGAATCATCCTGCCCTTTATGAAAAAGATCATCAACACAGTCACCCTGGTTGCCATTATCGAAAACTTTAAGATGTTCCCCATGTTCTGGATCATGACCGGCGGAGGCCCTATGGACAGGACAACAACCTTGGCCATCCTGTCCTACCGAACCTCCTTTGTGGAGCTTAATCTAGGTAAGGGGGCAGCCATTGGTGTTATGTGGCTGATTATACTTGTATCAATTTCCATGGTTTACAACTGGCTGTTTAGAGACAAATACGAGGAGGTGGCATAATGGACCAGGGCATAAGACTAGATCAAAAAACATCCCAGAAAACCAATAAGCTTTTGACAGATACCGGCTCTACCTTGCTTTTGGTTATCCTACTGGGCTTTCTCTTACTACCTTTTTACTGGATGATTTCCACATCCTTAAAGGATGATTCGGTGATCTTCCTCTTACCGCCGGAGTGGATTCCCAAGTCACCAACCCTCAAGAACTTCAAAGAGCTTTTTGCTGAAAACTATTTTATTACTTACTACAAGAACAGTTTTATCGTATCAACGGGAGCAACCCTTGCATCCATGGTGACTGCCATGTTTGCCGGTTACGCCTTTTCCAGATTCACCTTTAAGTTTAAGAATCAGTTTCTTATGCTGATTCTGTCCTCACAAATGTTTCCGGTGATCTCACTGCTTATAGCCCTTTACGGCATGTACAGCAAGTACCATTTACTGAACACTAGATTGGGTCTTATTATTGCCACAACGACTGCTTCTCTTCCTTTTTGCATTATTATGATTAAGGGATTCTTCGATGAAATCCCCATTGCACTGGAAGAAGCTGCCAGGATTGATGGAGCAAGCCGGTTCGGTATCTTGTTCAGAGTGATCTTCCCATTATCAAAACCCGGCTTCCTGGCAGTTGGAATCTATACCTTCCTTCTGGCCTGGGATGACCTGTTATACGCCCTTACCCTCGTCAACAAGGACGAGATCCGTACCCTGCCTACAGGGATTTCCATTCGCTATCTTGGTGAATTATCCTATGACTGGTCAGCGGTAATGACCGTCAGTGTTGTTGCGACTCTGCCTATACTTATACTCTTTTTATTCCTTCAGAAGTATATGATTGCCGGATTGACGGCTGGAGCGGTCAAGGGCTAGTGTGTGACGAATTGTGTTATAAATGAAAAGGATTTTCAAGTTTTATCAAAAGAAAAACAAAATATTGGAATTGATATAGTTATACTTGAAACACAATAGAAAAATTATTGTTGTTACAGTTATACTTGAAACAATTGTTGAAAAACAGGGAAGATAAAGTTATAATTTAGATAAAGGAATGAGGTGATCGGATGATAAAACGTGAAGGATATATGAAAAGAATAAGACCTTTCATAGGACAAGGATTGATAAAAGTTTTAACAGGTATTAGAAGATCAGGAAAATCAGTCATGCTAAAATTGATACAAGAAGAGCTGCTTGAGCAAGGAGTAAAATCACATCAAATGTTGAATATAAATTTTGAAGATATTTCAAATGTAAATTTAACAAAAGCTGAAGTGCTTCATCGAAATGTTATGGACCGTTATAAAGATAATCCAGATCTTAAATACTTATTTTTTGATGAAATTCAAGAAGTAGAGGATTGGGAAAGATGCGTTAACTCACTGCTTTCGAAAGGATGCTTTGATATTTATATAACTGGTTCTAATGCAAGACTTTTGTCTGGGGAATTGGCAACATATCTGTCTGGAAGATATGTTGAGATGAATATTTATCCTTTCTCTTTTGAAGAGTTTATCATGCTTTACGGTAATTCCCATGATCCTGCTTTAATAGATTCTGAATTCGATCGCTTTGTTGAAGTGGGTGGATTTCCGTTCATAACAAGGTTTCTTGATGAACCTGAGGCAATAGCCCAATATCTGAAAGATATATATAGCTCAGTTTTGATTAAAGATGTTATGAAACGTAATCAATTTAGAGATATAGATTTACTTGAACGCATATTATTATATGTCATAGCTCATATAGGTGAAACTTTTTCAGCAAACTCAATTTCAAAGTATTTCAAGAGCGAAGGCAGAAAAGTAGCACCTGAGACAGTACTTAATCAGCTTAGAGGCTGTGAAGAAGCCTTCCTCTTTCACAGAGTGCAGCGTATGGATCTAATTGGTAAACAAATCTTGCAGGTTAATGAAAAGTATTATATTTCTGACCATGGATTACGACAGGCTGTTTATGGAAATAATAAACGGGATATCCAGAGAACCCTGGAAAATATCATTTTTATGGAAATGTTACGACGTGGTTATAAAGTACAAGTAGGAAGGGTCGATGATAAAGAAGTTGATTTTGTATGTGAGAAATATAATGAACGCATATATTTACAGGTCACATATTTGTTAGCTTCAGAAGAAACAATAGACAGAGAATTTGGCTCTCTTTTAGCAATTCAGGATAATTACCCCAAATACGTGCTGTCTATGGATAAGTTTGACATGAGCAGAGAAGGCATTTTGCACCGTTATATTCCTGATTTCTTATTAGAAACAAGTAGGGAGTAAAAGTATATAAATTTAAATGCAACTGGTAGTTGCTTTAAGGGAAATAGCAATCTCTTGATTACATAGTATTAGTGGCATAGAATTAACTTGAAAGGATGTGTTGTATGAATAATCAAGAAATTTCTAATAACTTAGTAAGATTAAGGCAGAAGAAAGGTTGGACACAGGATGATCTGGCATTAAAGTTGAATATAACAAGACAAGCAATTTCTAAATGGGAAACGGGTGTTACATTACCGAATATTGACATTTTACTTTCCTTATCAAAAATTTATGACATATCAATAAACGAAATAATAGAACCTAGTAATTATAAATCTATTACTGATTTTGAAGAGATTCAAACAATAGATACAAATAAAATAAGGGAATCACTATTCAATATAGAGAAAAGGAAAATTGTTATTGCATCCATGGGAGCATCACCTGATACTGTGAATTATCTTGAAACTATATTTTCTGAGATTAATTTTCTAGAAGAGCGGGAGGGCATAGGACGTATCCAAATTGAAAAAGTAAAAAAAGCTGAGGAAGAAATAATAAATTGTATTAATCAAAAAATAGCCCTGGAGTAATCAGGGCTATTTTCATTGAAACTTGCAGTGGAAAATATAGTTTATATATAAGTAAAAAGAGCAGAGAAATGAAACTAAAAACCATCCCCCAACTCATCCAAACCAGATGACAGGATGGGGGAGTTATATCGATTATCAAGTCGCAAGGCCTGGGTATGGAGTCCTGTTGGCTGGGTTTTGATTCACGAATGCGTCACAAACTGCTGATGGTTTATCCCATCAGCCGCATTTGGGTATCACTCACCCGGCCAATAGGAGCCCCATACCTGGGCCTGTCCCTTAGCTAATTCCATTATCTCCCCCATACCCAATCCACTAAAAATGTGCTAACCCTCATTAAATCTCTCCCCCTCCTATCCTATTATTTTCCTTACTAATGTTGTAAAATATAAGAAGTGCATATTTGGCCCGAACCAGTCGGGCATAGAAAATTATTTTCTATGATGATGTTATTGGAGATTTACATGAAAAAGAAACAGTTGTTATATACGCTGATTATCCTCTTTATATGCTTTTTGATTGGGGCCATGGCTGTTGGCCTTTATATTTCTGAGCAGATTGCAGGATCTTCCTCCAGGGAATATCTTTGGGAAGACAAGTCCAGCGTTGAAAGTCATATATTGGTTATTGTGGATGATTCCAGTCAGACCTATGACAGTGAATTTGAAGCTGGTATTATGGAAGCCGCTGATGAATATCGGATTGCTGTAGAGATCAAGCGGATACCACCAAAGAATTATATCGAAGATGTTGTTGATGAACTGGACAAGGCACTCTATGCAAGAATGGATGGAGTTATTGCCCATACCAGTGAACATCCGGATATTACCGGTAAAATCCAGGAGCTTTATGAAGCTGGAATCCCTGTGGTTGCCATGGACCAGGATGTTCCTGAAAGCCCGAGGATCACCTTTGTAGGTGTCAACCAGTATGATATTGGATACATGGCAGGTGAAAGTCTAGCCAGGGCCCTTGATGGTAAGGGTATTGTAGCAGTTATTTCAGAGAAGAGTTATGACGAGACAGGGGTCAGGGAAGATATGATGCTTCTTGGACTGAGAGAGGTTCTTAAGTCTTATCCGGAATTGATTCTTGAGCAGATTGATTATACAGAGCAGGGGGTTCTCAGTGCAGAGACCGTTGCCCTTGATATTATACGTAACAACAGTGAGATCAACGGATTTTTCTGTACATCAGGTACCAATACTCTCGGTGTGGTCCAGATGTTGATTGATAACAATATGGTAAATAATCTTCAGCTGGTCGGTTATGGTAATGACCCTGAGATTATGGAATTCATCAGTAAGGGTAATATTGTTGATGCGTCCATCATTGCCGATTACCGGGATATTGGCAGACAGAGTGTTCTGGCACTGGTTGAGTACCAGCAGCACGGTTTTGTGTCTTCATATATCAATACGGACTTTGAAGTTATCGATGAGACCAACATCCAGGACTATATGAAAGCGCTGGGTGATGCTGATGAGTAAGAATTCCACGAAAGAAAACAGATTACTCAGGATGATTAAACTGGATCCCAAGACTGCAAAAAAGCACCACAGTAAGTTTGGGTCTATCCGTATTAATCTTATTGTATTTTCACTGACCATTATCTTGCTTATGACTATACTGAGTATATATTCCCTTTCGGTTTTGAACCGCTACAAGGGTCAGATTGAAACCATGTTTGACAAGCACATTGAACTGTCGGAGTTTCATGGTTTGATCCAGGAGATGGATGATGATCTTCTTGGGTTTTTGACAACCAAGAGTTCGACCAAACTGAATGATTTTAATAAAAATTCCCAAGAGCTGTCTAGGTTGATGGATGTTCAGGAAGATGAACTTTTTACTATGGATGAAGTTCTGATGAAAAATATCCGTAATCTGACATCAGCTTATCAGGAGGCGGCTCAGGAGGCTATATCCTATAAGAGGCAGAGGAATGTTTCCTCATATTATTCTGCATATGAGCAGTCAGAAAAGATTAAATCGTTTATATTTGAGTATATTGATGAGCTTAATGAAATTCAGCTGACCAGAAACTCCCTGGCATATGTAGAGCTGGTGAATGAGATTCGTCTCTTACAGAATATTACTTATTTTATCGTTATCAGCCTAATTGTAGTCTCTTTATTGATTGTTTACCTGATAACTGATAGAATGGTTAAACCCTTTGGGCTCTTGTCCCATGCGGCTGAAGAGATTGCTGAAGGAAACTTTGAAGTTAAGGATATTGAACTTCAGACAGATGATGAATTTAAACTCCTGGCTATTGCCTTTAATAAAATGAAGGCCAGTATCAGGGATTATGTTAATGAGCTGAACGCCCGGGCTGAAACTGAGGCTAAGCTTAAAGACGAGCAAATGAAGAATATTAAAATGGAGCATCTCCTGGATAATGCCAGGCTTTATGCCCTTCAATCCCAGATTAACCCACATTTCCTCTTTAATACCATTAATGCAGGGGTTCAGATGTCCATTATGGAGCGAGCAACTCGGACAGGTCAATTTCTTGAATCCATGTCCAGGCTTTTTCGCTATAATATACAGAAAATTGATTCTATATCTACACTTGGTGAAGAGATAAAAAATATTACCGACTACTATGATTTGCTGAAAGTACGGTTTGGTCAGCGGATTTTGTTTGAACTGGATATAGAACCTTTGACACTGGATGTAAAGATTCCACCGCTGATTTTGCAGCCGTTGGTTGAAAATGCATATATACACGGCCTAAGTGGTTTGGAGCAAGGTGGTACCATCAGAGTCAAAACCAAATATTTGGCAGACTACGTAGTAGTAACCGTTGAGGATGATGGAAGAGGTATGGATGAGGCCAGTATTAAAGCAATTTTGTCCCATCAGGATACCCGATTAGATGAACGCAGTGCAGATGAAAGTCCAGGTATTGGTGTGCGAAATGTTCGTGACAGGCTGGAGCTCTTTTGCCACTCAAACAAGGTCTTTCGTATGGAAGGCGACAAGGGGAAAGGCGTTCGTGTCATCATGTATATACCCCATGAGGTATAGTTAGGAAATAAGGAAGTGACTTATGTATAGACTCATCATTGTAGACGATGAACAGATCGTTTTGGATGGCTTGAAATTTTTAATAGAAGATACCATGGATGACGTTCAGGTCGTTGCCACAGCAAGTTCAGGAAGAGAAGCAATACTGGCTTGTGAGGAACATCATCCGGATATTGTTTTTATGGATATTAAGATGCCGGGCATCAATGGAATCGAAGCCATTGAAACCCTGCAAAAAAGAATGAATCATATTAAGTTTGTTATTATCTCTGCCTATGAGCAGTTTGAATATGCCAAGCAGGCCGTTGAGCTTGGTGTCAGTGATTATATCCTTAAACCGGTGAATCCGGATAAGGTAGTGGAAGTCCTAAAAAGGGTCATGGAAGAAATTCGTCAGGACCGTGAGGCCAGGAACCGGGAAATTGAGAACAAGGAGAAACTAGAGAAGATTTTGCCTGTTCTTGAACATGGTTTTATCTATTCTCTCCTAATGAATACAGATTACCGGGAGGAACTTCATAAGTATCAGGGCCTTTTTGATGCCAATAATGAGAAGGCCTATGCCATGATTTTGGAATTCGGCGAGGGTAAACATCCCCAACTTTCCAATAAGATTGGAACAGGATTTAGGGGCCAGTCCTTTTATCCTAAAGTGCAGTCGACCATTAAGTACAAGTGCAGAGCCATTGTGGGACCGCTGATTGTGAACCGGATGACGGTCTTGGTATTTTCTGATGACAATGGCGGGGAATACGAGCAAAGGGTCCAGGCCCTTGAGCTGGCTGAATCTATTTATGAATCAGTTTCCAAACAAATTGACGTCAATGTATACATCGGTATCGGTTCACCTTATCCACTGGAAAAGTCCAAGAATTCTTTGGAAGAGGCTATGTACTCGTTGAACCGGATGACCGACGAGCATATTGTTCATGTTAATGATATTGTAGTTAAAAGTGAAGAAGAGGAATATTATACCCATATCGATATAAAAGAAGATGAAAATCATATCATCAAGTTACTGGAATCCGGTCAGAAAGACCAATTGATTAGTGAGTTAAAACTCTTTTTCAACCGGATTAACAAGAAGTACCAAGGTGATATCGACAGCATTCGTAATACGGTTATTGAATTGATGGTTATGGTTTTGTCCTGTTCCTTTAGAAATAACCTTCAGGCTGATATCGTTGGGTATTCAACATATATTAATGAACTCCATGACATTCATCATTTTGTGGAACTGTCCAACTGGTCCATTCGCAAGGTTTCCTATATTGCAGATGAGATTGGATCCAGGAAGTCCAACCATATTTCCAAGGTCGTTGTCAAGGCTAAGGAATACATTGATGAACATCTCATGGAAGAGGTGAGTCTGGTAGATATTTCAAAATTCGTATCTGTCAGTCCCCAGTACTTCAGCAAGATATTTAAAGATGAAATAGGCGTAACTTTTGTAGAGTATGTAAGGAAGGAGAGAATTGAAATAGCTAAGACTCTCCTCAGGGAGAAGCAGTATTCGGTCAAGGAAGTATGTTATAGAATAGGCTATAATGATCCGAATTATTTCAGTCGTTTGTTCAAGAAACTGGTTGGTGTTTCCCCAACAGAGTACAAGTAGTTTGTACCGGGTGGAAAGATCATCGTTTGACAAAAGGTGGGGTTTTTATTGAAAAAGAATAGTTTTACAAGAAAGCGTTACATATGGGGCGTCGTTTTCTTTCTAGTCATTGCAGTTGGGGCCGGAATCATGATTTTTCGTGAAGCGGAAGCTGAGTCTGATGACGGAGCAATTACTATAGGCTTTTGTGCGGATAACCTGGTCATTGAAAGATGGCAGAAGGATCAAGAGATATTCCAGGCAAAGGCAAAAGAAAAGGGCGTAGATGTTATTGTCTACAATGCCAATGAAGATAACGATTTGCAAAATCAACAAATCAGGCAGCTTATTGATAAGAAGGTCGATGTTATTGTGATTATTCCTTATGACAAGGCCGGAATCAGTGAGGCTGTGGCAGAAGCCAAGCATGAAGGAATTAAGGTAATCGCATATGACAGGCTCATTAATGATGCAGATATTGATGCCTATATATCCTTTGACAACTTAAAAGTTGGCCAACTCCAAGCTCAGGCTTTGGTGGAAGTCGTACCAGAAGGAAATTATGTTCTTATTAACGGATCTCCCGATGACAACAATTCATCCATGTTTAGGGAAGGTTATATGACCGTCCTTGAAGAGGAGATTGAAAAAGGCAATATCACCATCGTTGCTGAAGAGTGGGCCGATATGTGGCGGGAAGAACCTGCCTATGATATCGTAGCCAGGACCCTTAACTCCGGTGTTGAAATTGATGCTATTATCGGTGCCAATGACCGTTTGGCTGAGGCTGCAATCCGGGCTCTTTCTGAACGAGGTCTAGGTGGCCAGGTTATGGTGGCAGGCCATGATGCAGATATTTCTGCATGTCAGCGAATCGTTGAAGGAACCCAATATATTACTATTTATAAACCGATACGCCTTTTGGCTGAATCGGCTGTTGATCTGGCTATCAGTTTGGCAAATGGTGAGGCTGTTTCCAGTCAGGCAACCATTAACAATGGAATGAAGGAAGTACCCTATATTAAACTAGATGTTTTACCGGTGACTATCGATACTATGGAAGAGACGGTCATCGCAGATGGCTTCCATGAAAGGGAAGACATCTACCGTGAAGATTGAGCTATAATGAATGTGGAGTATAAATCGATTATACAGAGACGGATTTAATCTTAAATTCGTCTCTGTATTTTTTTGTGGATTAAATTCATCTCTGTAGAAAATTATTTTCTTAAATCTCTGCTAGTCGGACAGAAAAAAATACAAGGACAATAAATTCGTCCTGTTTTTACCCTTTGACAGTCATGGTTATATGGCTTGTTTTCTCCTATACTAGTTTTCGTAGCGAAGGAATCTATATATAAAATGGAGGAAACACATGAAAAAATTATTAGCATTATTACTGGTACTATCCTTAGCATTAGCAAGTTTTACAGCTTGTAGTTCAGATGAAGAAACAACAACTGACACAAAGAAAGAAACTACTACAGACGCAACAGAAGAAAAGTCAGACTCTTCAGTAGACATCGGTATCGTTCTTCCTACTAAAGAAGAACCACGTTGGGTACAAGACGAAGCTAGATTTAAAGCAGCTCTTGACGGAACTGATAAATCAGTTGAAATTCTTTTCTCACAAGGCGACTCAGCTAGAGAAAAGCAAAACGTTGAGACTTTGATTGCAAAAGGTATCAAAGTTCTTATCATCACTCCTCATGACGGTGCAGCAGCAGCGGCAGCAGTTGAAGCAGCTAAAGCTGAAGGAATCACAGTTATTTCTTATGACCGTTTGGTTACAAACACTGATGCAGTAGACTACTACATCACTTTTAACTCTGTTTCAGTTGGTGCAGCTCAAGGTCAATACCTTGTAGACCAATTAGCTGGCGGAACTGGTGAAAAACTTTACCTTTACGCTGGTGCAGCTACTGACAACAACGCTTTCTTATTCTTCGAAGGTGCTTGGGGAGTATTGCAACCAAAAATCGCTGACGGTACTTTCGTAGTACAAAACTCTTCAAAAGCTGTTGAGTATAAAGATAAAGCAACATTAACTCGTGAAGAAATGGGTGAGATCATCGAGCAAATCACAACTGACTGGAAACCAGAAGTTGCAAAATCAAAAGCTGAATCTCACATCACTGCAGCTCCTCCATCAGGCAAAACTTTCATTCTTGCTCCAAACGATGGTACTGCACGTTCAATCTATGACCAATTCGCTAAAGAAGACGGCGTTGAAATTTTCGTAACTGGACAAGATGCTGAAATCCCATCAATCCAATACGTAATCGACGGAAAGCAAAGCATGTCAGTACTTAAAGACGTTAGAGACCTTGTAGCTGGTGCTATCCAAACTGCAACTGACGTACTTGATGGTAAAACTATCGAAACTAACGGTTCATATGACAACGGTAAAGTTCAAGTTCCAGCAAAAGACATTAAAGTTATCACTGTAACTCAAGATAACGTTAAAGATACAATCATCGGTTCAGGCTACTACGAAGCTTCTGAATTCACAGGACTTGAGTAATAATTAAGTAACAACCCCCCTATGAACGTACATAATAGTGATGGGCTTAGCCTATCACTATTATGATGTGATTAAGGTGTCAAAGGATTTTGGCACCTTAATCCATATATGAAAAAGGTAATCCGGTTTCCGGTAACCTTGATCAGTGAATCAAGACAAGTGTGTACGAATTGTGATAGGAGCATTGATATGGCAAATATATTGGAAATGAGAAATATAACTAAGGAATTCCCTGGCGTCAAAGCCTTGGACCAAGTTAATTTCCAAGTAAAAAAAGGTGAAATCCACTGTCTCGTTGGAGAAAACGGTGCCGGTAAATCAACACTGATGAAAGTCTTAAGTGGTGTTTATCCAAAGGGGCAATACAGTGGAGATATCGTATTTGATGGTGAAGTCCAACAATTTAACGGTATCAGTGACAGTGAGGCCAAAGGTATTGCCATCATTTATCAGGAACTTGCATTAGTTCCGGATATGACGGTTTATGAGAATATCTATCTTGGTCACGAAATCAAGAAAAACGGTATTGTAGACTGGCATAATACAAAAATTGAAGCTGCAAAAATGCTGGAAAAGGTTAAGTTAAATGTTCACCCTGCAGCAAAGATCATCGACCTGGGTGTCGGTGTTCAACAACTGATAGAAATTGCAAAAGCTTTAAGTAAAGACGTTAAACTGCTGATTCTTGATGAGCCAACAGCGGCCCTTAATGAAGATGACAGCGAAAACCTTCTTGAACTGCTTGAAGACCTTAAGACTCAAGGTGTTACATCGATTATGATTTCCCACAAGTTAAAGGAAGTTATTCAGATTGCAGATACAGTAACCGTACTTCGTGACGGACAAACTATCTGTTCCATGAGCAAGGAAAAAAATGAGATTAATGAACGGGACATCATCAAACACATGGTTGGCCGTGAGATCAACGATATTTTCCCTAAGAGGGAAACCAAGAACTTTGGTGAGGTTCAATTGGAAGTGACAGACTGGTCTGCATATGACAAGAATCTTGGCCGATTTGTGGTTAAGAATGTAGACTTCAATATAAGAAAAGGTGAAATCGTTGGTATTGCCGGATTAATGGGAGCTGGACGTACAGAGTTTGCCCATTCTATTTTTGGTAATTCCAGAGAATACACTCTTTCCGGAGAATTGAAAATCAACGGAAAACCTATGAATTTCAGAAGTCCTAAACAAGCGATTAAAAACGGACTGGCTTATGTTTCAGAAGACCGTAAAGGCAACGGACTCATCCTTATTGATGATGTTAAGCAGAACATCACATTGGCTAACCTGAAATCCATTGCTGAGCCCTTTGTCATTAACAAACATGAAGAAGTCAAAGTGGCTGAGGAATACAGAAAATCCTTGAATATTAAAACCCCAAGCATCGAGCAAAAAGTGAGAAACCTATCCGGTGGTAATCAGCAGAAGGTGGCCCTTGGGAAATGGCTATTCGTTGAACCGAATATCCTGATTCTGGACGAACCGACCCGTGGTATTGATGTCGGTGCCAAATACGAAATTTATACAATCATGAACCAATTGGTAGCAGACGGACTGAGCGTTATTATGATCTCATCTGAACTTCCAGAGGTTTTAGGTATGAGTGACCGTGTTTATGTTATGGCTGAAGGAAAGATGACAGGCCAACTTTCCATCGAAGAAGCTACACAAGAAAAAATTATGGAAATGGCTACTGAATAGGAGGATACAAATGCTTAAAGATTTAACGAGTGCGATTAAGGAAAATATTCGCGATTATGGTATGTATATCGCATTAGCGGTAATTATGATTATTTTTACAACATTAACTGATGGTTTATTCATGACTCCAAGGGTTATCTCAGACCTTATCGATATGACCGGTTACATTGCTGTTCTATCCGTAGGTATGACCCTGGTTATCGTTATCCGACACATCGATTTGTCTGTAGGATACATTGCAGGTTTCCTTGGAGCTATTGCAGCTATTCTTAGTTCACAGGCCCACTTGCCACTTTTCCTTATCTTCCCAATTGTTCTATTGATTGGTGCCGGTATCGGAGTTCTTTGGACAGGTACATTAGTTGCCAGATTGAAAATTCCTGCCTTTGTTGCAACACTTGCGGCAATGACTATTTTTAGAGGTCTCTTGATCCGTACGACCAACTCTGCAACAATTTTTACAGACAGTGATGCTTTCAATGCTGTTGGAAATGGCTATATTCCAGACATTATGAACATCGATGGTGTTCATGTACTTACTTTGGTATTAGGTACAGTTGCTATTTTGCTTTTTGCCTTTACCGAAATTAAGAACAGAAGAAAAATGATCGAATATAAGCTTCATGTTTCAACTCTTCCGATTTTTGTAGCAAAGATTGCTTTTATTGCAGTTATCGTTATGTACTTCGTATGGAAACTTGCAACCTTTAAGGGGCTGTCATGGACAGCTGTTATCGTTGCAGTCGTCGTAGTTGTTTATAACTTTATCACTATGAATACAACACTGGGACGTCATATCTACGCAGTAGGTGGTAACCCGGAAGCGGCTGAACTATCTGGTATCAGTGTTAAATTCATTACCTATGTAGTTTTCGGTTCCATGGGTATGCTTGCAGGTCTTTCTGGTATGCTATTTACAGCCAGACTTCAATCTGCAACACCAACAGCCGGTATGGGCTTTGAGCTGGATGCAATTGCAGGTGCCTTTGTTGGTGGTACATCAGCTTCCGGTGGTATTGGTAAAGTAACTGGATCCATTATCGGTGCCTTGGTTATGGCATCACTGACTAAGGGGATGGACCTTATGAATGTTGGTGTATCTTACCAATATATCATCCGTGGTTTAGTACTGGTCGCTGCCGTTGTCTTCGATGTAAAAACACGTAACATCAGAGGTAAAAGCGCCTAAAAGAAACGTGATACTATGGGGTAATCAATCGTAAAAGGGGTATACGATTATGCAAAAACTAAAGAGGAATAAACGAAAACCGAGTAAACGACATGAATATAACCAGCATAGTGACATAAGATTAGACATAAAAGCTAAAAGCAAAAAAAGAAATTTCAGAATAACCAACATCAGCACACTGATTCCCCTATCCTTCGTAATCATTATCATCATGATGGTGGGAATCGGTGGGCTGTCCTACTATATGTCTGCAACAGTCCAGGAAATGAATGCCTACTCGGACATCATTGATGACATCAAAGACAATATGATGGAAGCCACCAGCGCAGGCAACAATTATCTGGTTGGCATCGAAGGTGTTGAAGAAGAGGTGGTCACCGGCTATGTATTGGAACTTTTTGATCTCATTACCAAGGCAAAAGACCAGACCTCTGATCCTGAGTTAATTGCACACCTGGATGAAATCAACACCAGTGTAGAGGACTATTTCAGTAAGTTTAAGTATTATGCTGGTATCAGAGACTACCAGGACGGTAACGACTTCTATCAGGAAGTACGGCCAATATCTGACCAGGTTAAGGCCAATATTTTGGCCATGAAAGCCATTATAGAAGAAGATCTGGATGCTACTATGAAGGATTCTCAACGCTTGACCCTTGTGGTAGTTGCCATCATTATTGGTATTTCCATTGTCTTTACCTTAGCCTTAACAAGAATTATTTACCTGTCTTTATCTGAACTGACCAAGAAGCTTGGGGCTGCAACCCAAAATGGCGACTTATCGACACGGATTCAGATCAAGGGAAACAATGAATTTAAGGTTGTAGGTGAAGCCATTAACGGTTTTATAGCCAATCTTCAGAGCGTAGTTCTTGCAGTAAAACAGGCTACAGAAGATGTGTCCCTTCATTCCAGCAATATCGGAAACAAACTGGATGGGTTGGATGAGAACATTATGAACCTATCTTCAACCCTGCTTCAACTGTCAGCAGGTACCCAGCAAACATCTGCCTCCTCTCAGGATATTACAGCCAGAATCGAGGAAATCGCTTCTGCCATTAATGTGATTTCAGGAGATGTGGAAAATGGAGCCAAGCTCTCTGACCAAAGTGATAAGCGGGCCTACGAGATGGGTGAGGATGTAAAGGCTAAAATTGCCAGAGTAAAAGAACTCTATTCTGAAACAAAGGCTAAGCTAACCGAGTCCATTGAAAAGTCCAAGGAAGTGGAAGAAATTCGTTTCCTTACCCAGACGATTTTAGATATTACAGACCAGACCAATCTTCTGAGTCTTAATGCGGCTATTGAAGCTGCCAGAGCCGGTGAAGCCGGAAAAGGTTTTGCTGTTGTTGCAGGAGAAATCCGTAAATTAGCAGAAACCTCAGGAGAAAGTGCCAATAAGATTCAGTTGGTATCAGGCTCCATTGTTGAAGCCGTTGAGTACATGGCCTCAGAAATTGAAGCCTTGATGAACTTCATTGAAGTGGATATTCTTAAGGATTACCAAGACATGTATGACCTTAGTGATAACTACCGTCATGATTCCCAGGACTTTAAGACCAAGTTCGATTCCATAAGATCTTCTTTTGAGGAAGTGAATATGGCAACAGATGACTTATCTACCAGCATTACAGAAATCTCATCTGCCATTATGCAAAGTGCAGACGGTATTAATGATATTTCTGAAAAATCAGCACATATGAAAAATGAGTCCGGCGATATCAACCGGTCCAAAGAAGAAAGTAATTTTGCTATTAGTCGTCTCATTGAAGAAATTGAAATCTTCAAGGAAGCGCAGTAGATATACTAATTATTGATTACTTGCCTGATCAATAGTTTCTATCACCCTAGAGCAGCGGATATCCGCTGCTCTTTGCCTTATGCAAAATAATTATTGGGACTTTAGGCTCATTTAAGTTTTGACTCCTATAATAGGGTCATTAATTAAAGGAGTGCTAAGATGAATAGAAAAAAGTTAAAGAGGAACAGTATACAGTTTAGAATGATGTTGATGTTTGGCCTGATTGTATTTTCAATTACGGCTCTTCTCGTAGAGAATGTAGTTCAAAAAGACATTGTTGACCAGCAAATCTCTGAGGTAAATGATCTAACATTTCCTCTTTATGATTCAATTGTGAGTATTGAAAAGCTGGCACTTGAAGAAGACAGTGAATTTCTCAAATCCGTTGTAGGGTCTTTTATGATGGCTACTATGGATATGGGAGATATGCCCCTTGATGATCTTGGCGATGATAACCTAAGTGAAGTAGGGTCCCAAGAGAATTCGGAGTTGACCGATGAAGAGTTTGTCAAAGAAGAAGTGGACTACCTAACCCTGGTTCAAGGGCAATATGATTTTGCTATTAGCCTAGCCCAAACCGGTCTGGAGTCTTCCAAATTAGAAGAAGACACAAGTTTTTATCAATCAATACTGACAGAACTGGAAAGTCTTAAAGACAAGCATCTGGCATATATCAGTGCTTTGACTGAACTTCAAGAAGATGGAGTTGATACGTCAGACCAGACTGTTCTAGATACATCAAGACAGATTATGGAAAATGATGCAGCAGAATTAAAGGAAGATTTGTCAGAGTTTGTTGCTACTATTCAAGAGCATATAAGCAGTAAAACAGCAGAGATGGTTGAAGTGCAATCTCTCGCATCTATGATCAGTACCTGGGGACTCCTTGTTGTACTTGTCATTACAGTAAGTATTATGCTTATCATTAACAACCATATTTTAAAGCCCATTAAACTGATTACCAATCATTTGGAAATATTCTCAACAGGAGATTTCAAGGTTGAACTGAACCAAAAGCTCATTGCCCGTAAAGATGAAATCGGAGACTTGTCTAAATCTATGGAGCATCTAAAATCCAATATAGGTAAGCTTCTTGGTACTGTAAAAGAAGCATCAGATTCCGTTGCTGTTTCTTCAGCATCACTGGCGGAAGTCACTGAGCAGTCATCTTTTGCCATGAATGAAATTACTGAAGCTATGGCCTCTATTGCGGATACATCTCAGGAACAGACCGAAGATGCAACCATGGTCGTTGAGAAAACCAATGTTCTTGGATCTCAGATTCAGGAGTCAGATGAACATATGGAGGCTGTCCAAAACTATTCCCATGAAACCAATGAAATGTCCAAGAATGGTTTGGTCATTATCGATGACCTCAACGAGAAAACTATTCTTTCAAATCAATCAGCTGATGAAATTGGTCTTATGACACAAGCTATACAAGAGTCAGCCATGCGTGCAGAAGAGATCACAGCAATGATTGAAGGGATTTCGTCACAAACCAATTTACTTGCCCTCAATGCATCCATAGAGGCAGCAAGAGCAGGGGAAGCAGGAAGGGGATTTGCGGTAGTAGCTGAAGAGATAAGAAAGTTATCCATAGAAACCTCCAATGCTACAGATAATATTAGATCTCTCATAGGAGATATTCAAAGCAAATCCTCTCAAACAGTTGATAAGATGGCAGATATAAAAGAAATATTTAATGATCAGAATATCTCCATACACGAAACCAGTGATATTTTTAAGTCAACATCCCAGTCTCTGAACCAGTTAAACCAGAGGATTACAGTGGTTAGGGAGATTTCAGCAAAGATTAATACCAACAAAGATGACATCGTAACTTCTATTGAGAATATATCTAAATCTATTGAAGCCAACTCATCCAGCGTTCAACAAGCCAGTGCTTCTACACAAGAGCAGATGGCATCTATTGAAGAACTGACAACAACTGCCCACCTGAGTAAGGGATTGGCAGATGAGCTTATGGAGGCGATTAATAACTTTAAGGTATAGACCACGATAATACTGACATATTAAAAATACTTATCACAAAAATGAACCCACATGCCAGGGAGATCACAAGATAATACTGGCTTTGGGTCCATTTTTTTTGACTTTGATCCTTATGAGGAGTGTGTAAAAGCTATAAGGATTTTGTAGCTACTATTAAATAATATGAGAAGGCTCCAGAGGATAAAAACTAGCCAGATTAGAGCATTTGTTTGGCTTTATCTACAGTAACTTCAAATACACGGGTAAGGAAGGGGAACTTTTCTTTCATCATATCGTATTCTTCACCTTGGTCAAAAAAGCGACCACTGCCGGTTACGATGAAACCTGTTCCAGGGTAGTTCTTGTATCCTTCAACATTTTTACTGCCAAGTGAAATCTTAACCTGATTGTTGGCAAGAATGTTCTTTTCAGTTCTTCTGAAAGCCCAAGCTGGGATAAGAATACGATTGTCATCTGGGATAACAAGATAAGAATTCCATGTGTTAACTAAGTGAGGATCACCACCACTCCATGATACGACTGATACAACGCCTTCATGTTGAAGGACTTCTCTAAATTTTTCTGAAAACATAATGACTCCTTATATGTAGATTGATTATATCCTGGATAAATATTATCCGCGATAGGCTGTATCGATATAATACAGGCTTTTTTCTCAGAAGTCAAGGTATTTTTCTTGGAAAATCAGAAAAAAAATAAAGAGGTATTAACAAAAGAGGATTAATCTGCTATTATATAGACAAGATTTATCCATAATTGTGTTTCCCGAGATGGAAGGAGTACCATGCAGTTTTCAGTAGGAGTAGAATACAGCTTACATTGTCTCTTGTATTTGGTCGATGTCAGTGATAACAGAACTATAGGGATTAAAGATTTGGCAGCCTATCAAGGTGTGTCAGAATCCTATTTGTCCAAATTTTTTGCCAAGCTTAAGAAAGAGGGAATTGTCGAATCCATTCCCGGAGCCAAAGGGGGCTACCGTTTGGCAAAGTTACCTGAGGAAATAAGTTTTTGGGATGTAGTAAGAGCGATCGAAGGTCCTGAATCTTTCTTTAAATGCTGTGAAGTGCGTCAAAATGCCATCATCCTTGATACGGAGAATCTTCCTGATTCCTGCACCAAGTATCCTTGTCTGATTCACTCGGTTATGTTGGAGGCTGAAGGAAAGATGAAGGAATATCTGACCGGTAAAAGTCTGAAATGGTTATCGGAAGAGGTTGAGGTTAAAGTAGGACAAGACCAGATGGAAGCCACCAAGGCTTGGTTTGATAGGAATTTGTAAGAAACGATTTGAGAAGAATGATAAGAAGAAATTAGTGTAGACAATGAATAAGCCAACGACCATCTATAAGATGATTCGTTGGCTTTTATAATGGTCAAACAAACGAGTGGAAAATGTCAGACTAGATTTTTTGGGTTATGAGTTCAGTGATTTTATCTTCGATTTCACTAATATCCATGTCCTTGGTGTTTCTCATGTAGGACTCTTTGAGACTGGTGTAATCAAAGGTTTTATCTATATGTGGAAAAATGATTGCCTTTGTATTGTAACTCATGATGACCTTTTGTTTCAGTAGTTCTTTTTGAACGTTGGAAAGGGCAGACATGAACTGATAATTCTTAATTGAATTGGTCGTTGAAATGCTGTCTTCCCCATTTTTTATGGAATTGTATCTGCTTACTATAGTATTTATTCTATTCATAAACCTCCTACTCCACTCGAGAATATTATATCACACTATTTTGATAGGTCATTACATCGTGACAAATCTCGATTAAAAGTACTAGGGACATCTTTCCTTGGAACTAAAGGGGTCATAGTCGGTTCAGACTAGGGAATGACAGAAAAAATTTCGAAACAAGTTTCGTACTGGCATATTCATTCCATGTATGTCAAAATATATACAGTGAAGATTAAAGTGCTATTAATTAGAGGGTAGGAGACTAAGACATGATTAAAGAAACGACTTTTAAAGGAACAAGAGCTTTTGAAATGAACAATGGCAGGGTGAAGCTGCTTGTATTACCAAGAATCGGCGGCAAAATAGCTTCATTTTATCACATTGATAAAGAATTTGAACTGCTGGACCAATTTGAAGGTGATACCTACCAAGAAGCTGCACTTGGAGATAACTTCTCTGATTACGATACATCGGGTTTTGACGATTGTTTTCCCAATATTGATATCAGTAAGGAAACCTATGGTGGAAAAGAAGTGATTTATCCGGACCACGGAGAAACCTGGGCATGCCGACTTGAGCCAAGTATAGAAGACAATGGACTTAAGCTTTCTTATACAGGAAAACTACTTCCTTACACCTATGAAAAGAAGATTACTTTGAAGGACCACAAAATGGTGCTTGACTATTCAATTAAAAATTTTGGAGAGCAACCCATCGAAGGATTTTTTACCTTGCATTGTTTACTTCGATGTGAAGAAGATATGGAATTGATTTTTCCTGAGGAGACCAAGACCGTTCTAAATGTAACGCCATCCTCATACTTGGGTGATAAGTTCACTGTCCACCCATACCCTGTAACAAAAGACTCTAAAGACCAAGATTATCATCTTAACAAGGTCTTTCCAAAAAGTGCAAACAAGGTAGAAAAGTACTGGGTAATCGATCCTATTGAATCAGGAAAATGTGGTGCCTATTATCCAAGTAAGGACATTCATTATAATCTGGAATATGATGCTGACAAGCTCCCATATCTGGGATACTGGGTAACTGAAGGTGGCTATAAGAATACGTATAACTGTGCCTTAGAACCATCCAGCGGTTACCATGATTCCATGGATACGGCAAGAGGTCACGGCAAGTTCACAAGTATTGAACCGGGAGAAACTTTTGACTTTAGGATTTCTGTGTCTATAGAGTAGAATTGCTCATGTCTTGTAGGTTACTGATGTGGGATATTGCTTGGCTAGATGAATATATCAAAGCCAGACCTAGATTCGGACTGCTTTTCCACATAGTACTTGACCATGGGTATCTTAAGAAGCTCCAACCAACCCTTATAGATGCCCTGAACAAATTCATCTCTCCATGTGTCCCTTTGGTTAAGGAGAGGACAATTGTGGAATTGGTCATGCTCAATGACCAGGTGGAGTTTACCATCAATAAGGTGGGGTTCAAAGGGATAGGTCCGGCACTGGATAGGGCGAAGATGTCTTAGACAGCCCTGGTCCTCATGGCAAAATATGTAATACATTTTCTTAAGCTTACCGGGGATATCATATTCCTTGGAGCTATGAATTTCAAAGTCAGTGACATAAGGTTTCTGGATGGCTTCATATTCCAATGGAAGCAGGTACATACCTATAGGCCTGCCAGTTTCATCCTTGTCTCTGCAACAGTGATAGTTGCAGAGGAGGCCACAGTTGGAGTCAATAATGGCTTGGTCCATGAGTTGGTATGCTTTTTGATAAATCTTTTGAATATCCATAATGATCTCCTTTGATGTGGTAGAATATATTTTATAACAGATAGTGGTGGATTGCAAAGTTAATTCTCCATAAATAGCATGCCTGAAGGGGGCATGATTAATTGATGAATGAGAGGAAGAAAGTATGAAAAAATTATCTAAAGTATTAGTGGTGGTTATGATTCTTAATGCCCTATCTTTGCCTTCTTTTGCTGAGGAGGTGGAAGGGTTTAGTGATGTGCCAATTGGTGATTGGTCAGAAGTTTATATTAATAAACTTAAGGGACTAGGTGTTACGAACGGTGTTGGAAATAATGAGTATGGTTATGATCAAACTTTGACCAGGGAAGAATTTGTAGCTTTCTTGTATAAGCTGAATAAGTGGGAGTCGGTTGTCCCTGAAACTAATAGTTTCCAAGATGTGACACTAGAGACTCATTGGTCTTACCAACACATCGAGACGGCTTTAAGTAAGGGTATTATTGACTTGGAAGACGGGTATTTTAGGCCAAAAGAGAATATCACTAGAGAAGAGATTGCTCTCATGATTATAAAAAGTCTTGGATATGATTGGCTGGCAGACCAAAGGAATGATATAGACAGTCCTTTTGAGGATGTTACTGAACATGTGGGATATATTAGCCTTCTAAAAGATTTTGGTATTGTCAACGGTAAAAGCTCAACCACTTTTGATCCGGGTGGCTATGCCAAGAGACAGGAAGCTGCGGCTATTCTTGTCCGAATGTATGACATGATGAAGGGTGAGCTTGATGAGACCAATGTATTCTACTCACAAGGTAGTTATTCAAATATTGACCTGATGACAAGTTTTGATAAGGTGAGCTTTAATTGGGCTGCTTTGGACTTTGATGATGAGGGACAGGTCTTTGTTGATACAAGATTTCCTGACGGGTATACCTTGGCTACCAGTCCGGCAATAGATAATGGCATGAAACTCGAACTGTCTATTTTGAGTGCATTATCAGACCAGGATTCTACATATGGTTCAGCCTTGGAAAAAGTATTGGAGACAGAAGAATCTATGGACTATCTGGTTCAGGAAATTGGCGCTTTAATGGATGAATATACATTCTTTACCGGTCTTGTTATTGACTTTGAAGGTCTTCAATCCGGGCATAAAGAGAGTTTTGTAAATTTTCTTGAGAAACTATCTCCTGAACTTACTGGTCGTGGAAAGTCATTAACAGTCATGGTTCAACCCTATGAAAACTATTGGGGCTATGACTACGGTAAAATTGTTGCCATAGCTGATCAGATGATTCTCATGGCCCATGATTATGCGCCGATATCCATCTCAGATGAAGAGCGGTTGAACACCCTTAATACAAATACACCTGTTGCTCCAATCGAATTGGTTTATGATGCAATGAAGGCCCTGGTCGATGATATTAAATATGCGGATGGTGTGGAAGTGGCCAAAGACCAAGTCCAGGAGGCATTATCAAAGGTTTCACTTCAGATATCTTTTGATTCAGCTCAGTGGAAAATAGACGCTGACGGTGTCATTACAGAGAATGCACCTTACACTCCATCATATGATAAAATATTTGCCCGTTTAGTGAAAGAGGGTACTGAAGTAGGTTATGGACCTACATCTAAAAGTCCTTTTGCAAGTTATATTGATGACGATGGCCTTGATAATATTCTTTGGTATGAAGATACCAGGTCTATTCAAGACAAGATTGATCTGGCCGGTATGCTTGGGATTCGTGACGTGTCGGTCTGGTTTTTAGGGAGCATTCCTGATTTTGACGGTGGCCAAGAGGTTGATTTGGATGTTATGAGATTGTTCGAGTAACTAAAAAAAATTACAATAAAGAAGCGGACTTATAAGGCATTGTAAGTCCGCTTTTTTAATTGGTTTATAATACTGATAAATCAAATAAATAGCTAAGAATGTGGTATAATATTATTAGCATATTCTATTTAGTAACAGTCTATTACATCAAAGTTTTCCAACCGCTTATATTGTCAATTGCATATTTCTGAAGGAGGTAATGACCATGTGTAGGAAGTACATAAGGTTACTTGCTCTTATGATAGTCCTAACAATGTCACTTAGCAGCTGTAAGTTGCTCTTTAATATTGATGAGGTCCGTGAAACCAACCACATGAAAAACTATTATGGAACTATTAATGGTGGTGTTTTTTATACGGACATAGGTTTTTGGCTTGATGATGACTTAAGGGATGCCTATGATGAACGATTAAAGGCTGTGGACGCTTTGGACGAAGAGGTGACCCTGCTTTTCAATAGTGATAGAGACTTGTATCAGGTACTTACAGAACTTGAAGAGACCTGTGTTAAGGCTCTTGAACAAATGGTTGCAAATGATGTTGCCCTTGAACTGGAGCCGTTAAATACCAATCTATTGGAGTATAAAAGACAGATTCAAGTATTAATGGACAGTGGAGAAACATTGGATGAGATGGAATCTACAGATAAAAGGATTATGGCAACTATACAAAACAAGAAATTTCTTGATGTAGCAGATTTGTCTGACACTATAGATGAGTATGCCTTCTATTTAATAGAGTTAGGAGAGGATACCCGTCTTTTGGTTGAGGAGTTTGATCTGGATTACCTTCCAACCTATGTTGAGGAGCTAGAACAAGGTAAAGCTCTTCTTTATCAAGAATTATTAAATTACATGAAGGCCAAATCGGATTTGGCAATTATGTATACCTATATTAATAGTGGTGATTATCATTTAGCCAGGTGCAGTATGTTGGAGATGGGACAACTTTTGACCACCATGGAGTCAAGTTCAGATGAATCTTTTCTTGAAGCCCAAAGAGCATATGATTATCTGCTTACAAATTTCTCTGAACCCAAGGTGTTTAGAATTGCTGAGGAAGAGGATGATATGTCCCTGCTGCCATCTGTATTTATTCATGCATTAGCAGCGTCCGATGACGAAGAAACAGAGGAAGAAAGAAATGCTAGAGAGTTTGTTGAAGGAGCCAACAAACTGAAAGAGGAAGAAGGGAAAAACGCAGGACTTTTATTTTATATAGCATCTAGATTCACCTATTATGTTGATAAAAAAGAATATGGCGATGACGTAAGTGCAAAAGATATGAATGAGTTAATTCTTTTGATGATATTATCTGCAAAAGTTAATCAAAATAATGGGAGTGAAAACGCTGCCAATCTGAAACCTGGAAGTACTAAACCAGGGAACAAAGCTACATCAGCAGTAAATAATCGGAGCCAGGTGCCAGAGGATGTTAAAAGGAGTCTTGAGGAGTATGAACAATGGCTGGAATACAGCAAATATCAAGAGGACTTAATTGATAAAGCTACTGAAGGACTGGGAAATATGGATGGCATCTATGAAGACGGTATTCCTAAATCCAGTGTTCAAATGGTTAACTCACTTTTATTGACCTTGGAAAGTACTGGTGGCGGCCTAGATATGGACGAGCTTGACCAAGTTAAAATGGAAATGACATCCAATTATCTTGAAATCCTTGGACAGTCTACCTCTGAAGTAACGGTGAATACAGGTGATTCTAAAAATGACGATAATGAAGAGGTTGATAATGGGCAAGATAATGCAAATACAGGAGATTCCAATACAGGAAATACTAGCGGAAACGTCACGACTTCGCTTTCAGATGCACAACTCCTAAAGGGACAAATAACATCAGATTATCAAGTGGGCAGGGATAACTTTCAAATTCCCAATATTCAGACCTTCTACGCTCCGAATGGTATTTCTCAAGGAACGGTTGAAGGAAATCTATATTATCATATTATCCTAAAATACCTCTACGGCAACCTCTATGAAAGATATGGAGGTTCAGATCCGGTAACCAAAGGTTTTTGGCAGGATGATGCTGATTTAATTCGTTTTTGCAGTCACCTGCAGTCTATTTTGGAAGGAGATAATAAGCGGCTTGATCAGTGGATGATTAGCCAGGTCATGAAATCCCAAGATGAACAATGGTTGATGACCTTGAGAAGTATGAATGCAGCCAAGTTTCCCCAATATGTTATTTTGGCTGAAAAGGAAGACAGCTATACAAAGGGGGAGGAAACTCACGCAGTGATTGCTTATCGTTCTGATGGTAATCGCCTATACATCATGGATCCTAATGACCAAAACAACTCAAATAACTATCTCGAAATGAACCTGAATAACTTTAAAATGAAATCCTATAATGGCTATAAATATATGTTCTTCGTTGATGCTACCGCTCTTTATGATTTTGGTAAAATAGGCAAGATGATTGATGAACTTGAAACCGGTGAGTACGGCAGAGATATGATTCCGGAATATACCCTTTATCAGGTAGTGATAGATTCAGATGGTAATGAGACAAAAGTACCTCTAAATAAAATTCATGATATTTCAGGAGATGAAATAATTATCCAACTGGATTCAGGGGTGTTTAACGCTCGTCTTTCTGTCTTCGATACGGATGGTGCTGAAAAGTTTTACAGTCGTCCTCAGGACAACAGAGTGATGATTCCTCTAGATGATAAAAGTGAGAGAATAGGTCTGCTTATTGATGAGATGATGCCGGGTGCGCTGGGATATGTTGACTTTCAGTGGATAACCATAAATCGAAGTGAAATGGAAAAATGGCATGTGGCCATGAAGGTGATTGAGAATTATCATCCGGAAAAATACTCTGATGCTGAACAGGCAGCCATGATGGAAGTTATCCAAGAAGTCTATCTCTACCTTCAATTACAGAAAGACCAAAAGCTTGCTTTGATGAAAATGGAAGGTGATGATACCGTCTATCAGTTTGATTTTGACGGTAGCAGAATGACAGGATCTTTTGAGGAAGTCCATGATGGTGTGACTTACTATGAACGTTTTGATATTACCTTTGAAAAAGATGACTATGGCACTGGGTATATACTGGTGGGCGATAGTAAAGAAGGTGACGGATTGATGTTTGATTCGATTTGGAGTTTGGTTGGAGAATAAGGTTGACAAAGAAGGTTTAATGCATTAAACTTAAAAGGACTAATGTGTTAAACCTTTTTAATTGGAGGAAAGAATGGATTATACGATTTTTGATTCAGAATTTAAGTTAATGGAAATACTGTGGGAACTAAAATCAGTTAATTCCACTGAACTGGTTAAAGTATGTAATGAGAGGTTAGGGTGGAAAAAATCTACAACATATACTACCATTCGACGTCTGGCTGAAAGAAAGATTATACAGAATGAGCAGGCAACTGTAAGTCCCTTAGTTGCCAGAGAAGAAGTAGCCATTGAAGAAAGTAAGAAACTTTTAGACAAGCTCTATCAAGGATCTCTGAATATGTTAGTTGCTGGATTTCTGAAGAAAGAAGAGCTTACAGAGGACGAGCTTAATGAGCTAAAAGAAATGATTGATCAGGAGCTGAAAGAACGGTAGACATACAGTTTTGAGGAGGAGTGTATGACACATATATTTTTATTTTTTGCAGAAGCAGGTTTTTTTGCCAGTATAATAATTCTGCTAGTATTGGGCATTAGACAAGTAGGTAAGAACTTTTTATCAAGAGGCATTATCTATTGTTTTTGGTTTGTTGTTTTGATACGGTTGCTTGTACCAATACAGGTAACTTCTTCAGTCAGTGTATATAATTTGTTTCCTGAGATTAAAGTCTTTTCAATGAAAGAAACCCAATCTGGAGACCATCTTGAATTCGATGACTATATATATCAGAATGATGTAGATAAGGAGAATCTTAGTCAGATTGAATCCGAAAATATTGTTTCTGATAATGAAAGTCTCGTATCGTCTTCTGTTGATATATCTACATCTATGACTTCGGTGGAAGGTGTCGGACAGGAATCGGTAGAAAATAATAGTACTTCAGAACAAAGGGTAGGTCAAGAAATAGGTATAAATGACAACTTCGAATTTACCGGTGAGTGGGTATTAGATGATTTGTTTGAGAAAGTGACTGTTGTATGGCTTTCGGGTATCGTCATATTATCTATTTATTTTTTAATATTAGGATATATCTTAAAGTCAAAGTTGAAAAATGCACGACTCCTTAAAGAGTATTCCATGGATGTAGCGGTGGTTGACGAGAAACTATCACCAATTTTGATAGGGGTGGTAAAACCTAAACTTCTTATTGGTCAAGAGATTTTGAAGGATGAGACAGCGTTCCAACACATCTTACAACATGAGGAACGTCATATATGGAGGCATGATCCGTTAATAAAACTTCTCTTCTTGCTTGCACTTATTCTTCACTGGTATAATCCTATAGTTTGGATAGGCTTTAGGTATTTCGAGAAGGATATGGAACTTTCATGTGATGAGCATGTGATGAAGTCATATAATCCTATGATGCGAGTAGACTATGCTCAAGTTCTCCTTCGATTATCTGGCAATCATACAGCACACTCCAAATTCAATTATATAGGTTTCGGTGAAAAAAATATAAGTAGTCGGATAAAACACGTTCTTCAATCAACAAATCCAACAAGAATTGGACAAGTCATTGGTGGTGGATTAGTAATTGCCTTAATTGTGTTTTTCTTGAGCTCTAGGGTGCCGGAAACAGAAGGTGTTTCGTCTACAGACTTGGCAAATGATGGTGAAGGAAACATTGCTTTAAACGTAGAGAATTCCATTGATTCCGGTACTGGAGAACAAAGCCCAGGAGACCTTATAGAATTATCAAGCAAAGTAGAAATCTTTTCTGAACCAAGTCAGTACATACTTGCTGTTTCCTATATGGATCAATCTTTAGATACTATTGCAGAAAGATATGGATGTAATGCCTATTGTCAGCTTACTTATGATAAAGACAACAATACTGACGCCTATTTATTCTTTGATAAGAGCATGAATGAACTAAAAGGGTATAGGATAAACTTAACTTATGGGCATGAGCAAATGTATTTAGTTTCAGAAGATGATGTCATGGAAGTTGTATTTGCAAAAGAGGATGACAAAGTTCGTTATCGAGCTAACGATTTGAACTATATCGTTGTGATTCAAGGTGATTATCTTATAGGATTTAAGGAAAAAATGACTTGGTATGTCAAAGAACTGTCTACTGGACAGATATATGAGAGTCAAGAAAGACTTACAGATCTTGAAAAAGTTGTCCAATTACTTGGACGTGGATATGATACCAATAGTGACGAAATGATAGAGATACTTCGGTATAAAGAAGACCATTCATTCCTTACTTTTCATATTAGAGATAAAACTTTTGTCCGGGAGGGAATGTTGTATGAAGAAGGTGGAAACTATAAAATTCAACATACTATTGGCAATCCCGATACCGATGAATCAACACTATTCTTTAAGCGTACAATGAATCTTAATACAGAAGACTATCGGTTTGGACTCTTTTATGAGAATGATATTGATGGGCCAGGCAAGTACATGTTTGAATTTTCCAATTATTATTCACCTTCAAGACTAAGAAACGAGACAAGAATTATTGTCCCTGTTTATGATGAGCGTCATTTTAGTGAGGAAGCTACAATCCTGACTATTAATGATTGGAAGGTCCAAGATGTGGTTGCTGGTGAAAAACTTTACAGAGTTAAAAATCCTTTTGACTTTATAAATTCTATTCAGAAGAGTTTTCTTGTAGATGAACAATATCATGTGGATATTCAAGTGAATATTTATATGAAGGATGTATATGAGAGGATGGTTGAAGCAAGAAAAGAAAGGGAAAACCAGGAAATTATAGTAGGTCCAAATTATAGCGACGTTCTTGAGATTGAGGATAAAGTTTATGTCAATAATATTTATATTTATAATCCTTATGCCAGTGATGATGACCCATTTCCAGATGAACTTGAAGTTAAATGTATTGGGATAGGAGAAGAGCTCAGGAATGTATTAATTGAACTAGATCCTAAAATGGTTTTGGATGAAGGCGATGTTTATGAGGTGAGATAGAGAGTTGAGAAGGTTTTAGTCGGCATGGGACGGTCGATAAGGGGATTCCCACCGTAAGAGTGTCACTGGCATGTTTACTTTCAGGTAGGTAGCATACCCGAGCAGTAAACGAAGTTTACGACCAGGGCCGCGTTCGAATCTTTAAGTCGCTATAAGACAGTCGATAAGGGGATTCCCGCCGTAAATGTGCCACTGGCACATTTACTTTCAGGCCCCGTCCGAATCTTTCATCCATAATACAAAAGGACTCACCTAAAGGTGAGTCCTTTTATATTATGGAGATAAGGGGATTCGAACCCCTGGCCTCTTGAATGCCATTCAAGCGCGCTCCCAACTGCGCCATACCCCCGAAAGTATTTCTATTTTAACTGTTTTGAGCCACAAAAGCAATAGTTTTGTGGCTCAAAATTTAGAAAAATTGTGATTATTTTAGAATCCAGTCTGGAAGGTAGGATTTTGTATTGTCGGTCATGGTCTCAAAGAGGCTTAGACTGTCCTTAGGAGACAGGTTAATAAGGGGATCATTGCGGAAGGTGTTGATGAGACCTTGTCTGTCTTTTTCCCTATATGCCTTAATTAGGTTTTCTTGGTTGGCAACATGTCGGTTGATGAGAGGCAGGATATTTGAGGGTAGTGGACCGGCCTGAACTGGGTGCAGTTGACCAGCTGTAAAGAGGGCGTTGGTTTCTACAACAGCGCCTAATGGAAGGTTAGGAATCTGACCGGTGTTAGGTAGGTTAACGTTGGTGATTAGGTCTGATAATCCTAGGAGAGCCTTGATTTGTTTGACACCGTCCTCACCGGTTTCTTTCAATTCCATTTCTTCCTGGCCTTCATAGAGTCGATTGCTTTTCTCTATGAGTTCTTGCCTGTTTTTGATTCTCCAGGATACTGGTGTTAGAGTAAAGTGCCAGTCATTGGCGGTTTCAGGAGAAACCAGATACCATGGAGGCATAAATTCGGCCAAGTGTCTGTCTCCGGCTGCTGCGATAGAACTGTATTTATCAAAAAGGTCAAATTTGACCCGGTTTCCACTGGTAAAGTAATTGTTAAGCCAGTTGTCATCTTGAGCTTTTAAGTAACCGGTTTTGTGATACTTGGAAACGAACTCCTTATATATGGGCATAAGATTTAAGTCTTTGTAAGTGGCTTTGGTTAACCATGTAAAGTGGTTGATGCCTAGAACATTGACTTTGATGTCTTCCCTTTTGATATTCTTAATTCCTTTTTCTTCACCTAACATTTCAATCAATAATTTTTGGGTGCCGAAAACTTCATGGCAGCAGCCGAAAGCTTTGATATCAGGAAAGGTTTCGTATAGGGTTCTGACGCAGATGGTCATAGGATTGGTGTAGTTAATGACCCAGGCTTTTGGGGAGTAGTTTTTGATAGCCGATCCGATTTCTTCAAACATGGGAATGGTTCGAAGGGCTCTGACAAAGCCGCCAGGGCCAACGGTATCTCCTACTGATTGATAGATGCCATATGTTTCAGGGGTATGGACATCAGACTTCATTTCTTCCAGGGTTCCAGGAAGGATTGAGATAATGACGAAGTCTGCTCCTGTAAGGGCTTCTTTCAAGGAGTCGACGGCTTCGTATGTCCATTTGCCGACACTGGTTTCTTTTGCCGTCAATTTATTTCCGATGACTTGATTTTTGTAAGCAGCTTCATGGTCGATATCATACAGTTTAATTGTCCCGCTTAAGCTGGGTTCTACGGCCAGGTCACTCATGAGCCCCCATGCCCAGCCTCTGGAACCGCCACCGATATAGGCTATCTGGATATCACTTACTCTGTTTTCTGTGTGCTTCATACATTCTCCTTTTTGTAACAGGCTTTAATCTCTTGCTTATCAATTACATACTACAGCAAAATAAAAAGAAAATATCTTATATAATTGACTAATTGTATACTTTTGGTAGAATATTGGTATGAAGAATGGAATTATATACGAACAAACAAAACAAGCTCATAGAATGAAAGAGACCCACGTCCATAAGGTGGTGGAAATCTACTATCAGTTGGCTGGTGAGAAAGATTATTTTATCCATGACAGGACTTACCATATCATGCCAGGTGATCTGGTTCTAATTGGTGAAGGTGTCATACATAAGGCATTTAGTCAGAACCTGGATAAGAGCGAACGAATACTGGTTCATATTGATCGGGACTATATGGCTGGCCATCTGCCTTATCTGGAACTTAATGATTTTTTTGCCATATTTGACCAGGGATATGGTTTGATTCGTGTGTCTGCCAAAAAACAGCTCCAGCTAGAAGGTCTTTTTGCTTTGATGGCTGAAGTTCAGGGGAGACAGGCTAATGGAACAAAAGAGGCCTTGATGCTTGGCATTGGTATTCAATTATTGGATATGCTGAGTGGAGAAGATTTGGGGATGGATTTAGTGACCGAAGAAACTGGCGGATACGTGAATTACAGAATGAAGGAGATTACGGATTATATCAACGACTACTATGATCAAGACCTTACCCTCCACAAGCTGGCCAAAAAGTTCAATCTCAACGTTCACTACCTCTGCAAGTTGTTTACTAAAACAACAGGCTTTTCTTCGACTGAATACATTCACTTGGTTCGAATCCGCAAGGCAAAGGAACTTCTTAGTGATCAAAGTCTCAATATGACCCATATTGCTGAAACGGTGGGCTATTGTGATTCTTCTTATTTTGGCAAGGTTTTCAAGAAGTATGTTGGAATCACACCTCTGGCATATAGGAAAACCTACTCTACTTAAATAATGGATGGCTGATGCTATATTTACCATGGAGTATATCTGAATGTTTCTGGATCCATTCCGGTCTTTCATCTATCAAGAGTCCACTAATCATATGGTAAATCATTGGGTCATCAGGGTTAAGTAAATGACAGGCGATGATTTTTCGGGCGAGCAGGAGTTTCCTAAGTTCATGGGAAAATCGATGTTGTGGCTCGCTGTGAATCCTGTCGATAAGATCAATAACTTCCTGGTGGTGGTCGATTCGGTGTAAAAGGGTAGCATAGTTTAAGTAGGCTGCACCGGTTAGGTCCTGCTGGAAGATAGACTTTTCTCCAATATTGTTTAATTTATCAATGACATTTAGAATGATATCTCTGGACTCATCAAAACGGTCCTTCATCCTATACCTGATGGACAGCATATTGGCGAAAACAATTTCAATATCAAAAAACTCCCGGTTTTTCATAAATCCTTTATCGTTAATGGAAAGGCTGTTAAGAAGAATCATGAGGTGGTCCAGTTCCATAGAATCGAACTTGTAGTTTTGCCGATTCATATTGTTGTAGATGCTGATATACTGGTCGAAGATCTTGGTTGTTCTTTTGTCGCCATGTTCCTGGTTCTTGAATTCTTTAATGATTGCATTGATTTCTTTGTGAAGGGCATCAAGGTTGCCACTGTTATAGGCATCGTTTGACCGTTTTATCATTCCGTTGGAAAAGAAATCTATTTCCGTCCTGCACCTGGACAAGAGAAAAACTAAATCAGTTTTATAAAAATGTGAAAGAGTCTCCAAAGATGCCAATGAGGGGATTCTTTTTGCGTGTTCAATATTACGTTGGGTTTCAAGGGCGACACCGGTCTTGTTATAGACCTCGTTACGGCTTAATTTATTTCTTTTTCGGATATCGTATACTATTTTACCGAATGCATGATAATCGATCATAAAAAGACTAACTCCTTAGGCATTTTGTCCATATAGATGATTATACAATAAGCGTGGGGAATCATCAATTGGTCTTTAATGAAGGAGTCGGTGTCATGAAAAAGATAATTATTACCTTCTTGTTAATCGGTACTTTGGTATTATCAGGTACTATGTTTGGACAGACGAATCAATTGGCTGGCGATGAAGATTACGAACCTAGGGTGACTGAGCTAAGTGTAGACATATATATAGTATAAGTGGGAAAGTTATGAAATCTTACATGTGATGAGGGGTTATCACAGTAAAATACGTATGGATAAGCAGGGATATAAGATGAGAATTGCAGAAGGAATTACTTGGAGTGCCGGAAACGGCAACATCCAGATTATAAGACAATCAGATGACTTATGTTTATTTCTAGACCGGGCATCTGCCATTTTTTGGAATCTATTCAGTTCGGGACAGGAGTTTGATGAAATCGTCAATTCCTTGTCTATGGCTTTTCCAATCTCAAGAACCACTATCGAGTATGAGATGAGCCAGGTGGTTGAAAATCTGATGGACAAGGGCATCATTGAGAGGAATGTTGATTAAGTAGACATAGCCTTAATCATCTTTTGGGGAGTTTAACCTGGGAGTAATCCCAGGTTTTTCTATGATAAAATTTTTTGAGGGGAGAAGGTCATGCCAATACACTTCTATGATACAATGGAGGCAGTAAGTGAAAAATACACACAATCCTTAACAGGAGGCAAAATGAAAATACTCATAACAGGTTTTACATCTTTTAACGGGGAGACTATTAATCCTGCCCTGGAGATTCTGGAAAAACTGCCCATTGAAATTGATGGTCATGAGATTTGTACCCAGGTGGTGCCAACTGTATTTGGCAAGTCTATTAGGGTCCTGAAAGAAGCCCTTGAAAGAGAGTCGCCAAAGATAGTCATTTGTATAGGCCAGGCAGGGGGAGAAGCGGCCCTACGTCTTGAAAAAGTGGCTATTAATCTGGATGAAGCCAGGATACCTGACAATGAAGGCAATCAGCCTATAGACAGTCCTATTGTGGAAGGCGGTGATAAGGCTTATTTTTCCAATCTGCCTTTAAAGGCGATGAAAAAAAGTCTTCATGAGGCGGGAATTCCTGCTGCCATCTCATATACAGCAGGTACTTTTGTCTGTAACCATCTATTCTATGGTTTGATGGATGCCATAAAAGACCAACACAATCTCAGGGGAGGTTTTGTCCATGTACCCTATGTGCCGGAACAAGTTGTGGACAAACCGGGAACTGCCCATATGTCTTTGGATATGATGGTAGACGGAATAACCAAGATTATAAGCCTTGCCGCAACACTTGAAAGTGATATTCAGGAGGCAGGAGGCAACCTTGATTAATAGAAAAATTATGTGGTTAATTCTTCAGTGACTTACGATAGTCGGAGGGAGAAAGGCCGCATTTTTTTTTGAACTGTTTGGAGAAGTGGTAAATACCTACATATCCGATTTTTTCTGCAATATCAGATATGGCATAGGAATCATTGGATAAGAGAAACTTGGCCAGATCCATACGGGCTCTCATTAAATCTTCTTTAGGGCTGACTCCAAAAATATCAGCGTATATATGACTAAACCTGGACCGGCTTAAGTTGGTTAAGGCTGCCATTTCTTCAATGGACCAGGGATGAGCAGGGCTACTAAGTATGGATGACCGTGTCTGGCGAAAGAGGACTTCTGTATTGGATTCAGCCTTAAGACTATCCTTTTTCTGGTTAAGTCTGGCAACCTGGATCAGCAGTTCTCTAATCAACAGATCAGACATTTGTTTGGCCCCTATATCTTCCATCCAGGTTTCCTTTTCAATCCGACGAATGTATTGTGGAATCAGATGATAGGTGTCCAGTTCCAAAGGTGTGTTTAGGGGCAGCTGGATTGTGTCAAAAAAGTCCTTGCCATCATCGCTTGTAAAATGTATCCAGTCATTTTCAAAGCCTGTATAAGGATTCTTGTAATACTGGGTTTGATTCGGAGTATATAACAAACAGGTCCCCTTTTTATAATGATTTAGCTGATTGTTTTGACCTATATAGATGTCATTAAGAAAAATCAGGAATAAGTAGTCGTCGGTACCATCGGGCCTGTCAATAACGAAGCTTTTTGATTCTTTATAGGCGCAACCAATTCGATTAATCTGAAACATGGACAGGATCCTCCCCGAATTCATTAACTAAAGATATAGCACAAAATGATAAATATAAAGCTGAAGATGACATTTTAAAAATTTATGTAGTCTATATAATAGTATTATATTGATTGGTTTTATGCATGTCAAATATTGAAAACTATAGAAATGAATGGTCAAAATAATAATCCAATATAGTTTAAAATAACAAATTTACCTAGACAGTAATGTCGGAAAGAAGGTTTGGATGAAGCTTGTAGTAAATCCGGGGAAGAAACTGGCAACAATTAACAAGAATATTTATGGACATTTTTCAGAACATCTTGGGAGATGTATTTATGAAGGTCTGTATGTAGGTGAGGATTCAGAGATTGAAAACATCGGCGGTATTCGTGTTGATGTACTTGAAGCCCTTAAGAAGATAAAGTTACCGGTTCTTAGATGGCCAGGTGGTTGTTTTGCTGATGAATACCATTGGAAAGATGGTATTGGCCCAAAAGAAAACCGGAAGAAAATGATTAATACCCATTGGGGCGGTGTTGTTGAAGACAATTCCTTTGGTACCCATGAATTTATGAGACTCTGTGAACTGATCGGCTGTGAGCCATACATTAATGGTAATGTTGGTAGCGGTACCGTTCAGGAGATGTCTGAATGGGTAGAATATATGACCTTTGATGGTCTTTCACCAATGGCCCAGCTTAGAGAAGAAAATGGACACAAAGAACCATGGGCTGTTAAATATTTTGGTGTAGGAAATGAAAACTGGGGATGCGGTGGTAATATGAGACCGGAATATTACGCAGACCTTTATAGACGATTTTCAACCTATGTGAGAAATTACGGCGACAACAAAGTTTATAAAATAGCCTGTGGAGCCAATAATTTTGACTATAACTGGACAGACGTTGTGATGAAGATTGCAGGACGTTTCATGGATGGTCTTAGTCTTCACTACTATACCGTACCGGGTGAGTCTTGGCAGAATAAAGGTAGTGCAACTGTTTTTAGTGATGAAGACTACTATACTACCCTCAAAAAGACTCTTCTTATGGAAGAAATTCTGACTAAGCACTCTTCCATAATGGACAAATACGACCCTGATAAACGTGTCGGTCTTCTCGTTGACGAGTGGGGGACTTGGTATGATGTTGAGGAAGGTACCAATCCAGGATTTCTCTACCAGCAAAACACCATGAGAGACGCCTTGGTTGCGGGAATCAACCTGAATATCTTCAATAAACATGCAGACAGGGTTCAGATGGCGAATATTGCCCAATTGGTAAATGTACTTCAAGCCATCATCCTGACCGAAGGTGAGAAAATGATACTGACTCCAACCTATCATGTCTTTGATATGTTTGCCAGCCACCAGGATAATACCCTATTGGAAAGTCAGGTCTTTAATAAGATGGTGGGAACTGAGGATAACCAGATACCTAATGTTGTCGAATCAGCTTCAGTGAATGAAGAGGGCCAAATCATCATTACCCTTTGCCATACTGACCTTTCCACTGATATAATGATGGATATTGAACTGCTCGATACCCAGGTTCAATCTGTGACCGGTCAATATGTTTCAGGGGCTTCAAGTGCTCATAATACTTTTGAAAATCCTGATCTTGTTGTAAAAGAGGAAGTTAAGGAGTTTAAAATTTTAGGAAACCATATTGAAGTTGCTATGGCTCCCTGTAGCGTCCTTCAATTAACCATAAGCCCTAAGGAGTAAAGAATGCTTTGTAAACGATGCATGACTTTTGATGAAGAGAACCAAAAGGAACTACTGGAAAAATACATCAGCAACATGGATCCTTCCATACAATGTTCAGACCAAACCTACGCAGTCCGGCTAAGTGCCTGTGATGACTGCAGTCGAATGGTTAATGGCATGTGTTCTTACTGTGGATGTTATGTAGTCATGCGTGCAAGGAAGAAGCATATGGACTGCCCGGAACCTTCCGGTAGTCGGTGGTAGTGTAGAATTATAAAGTGAAAAATAGCAGATATTATATATGAGAAATCATAAAAAAAGCGTTGTAGAATAATCTACAGCGCTTTTTTTAAAAAAATCTCAAAAAAAATTGAACCTTTTTCAAAAACCCTTGTCTTATTAGTGTAAAACAATTTAAATAACTTATTTGATACAGTGAAATAACTATGCAACCTGGCTGGTCGTAAACCTTCCGGTTTACTGCTCGCCCATGCGCCCTGGTCTGGTCGTAAATCTTCGATTTACTGCTCGACTATGCAACCTAGGAGGAAAAAAATGGAAACTACTGAACTTATTAAATTATTAGCACCTGTTGCAGTATTACAAATTGGATTATTAATCTATGCTCTATTCGATTTAAGAAAGAATGGGGTTAGAAACTTAAATACAATCGCTTGGGTTCTTATTATTCTTTTTGTTAACATGATTGGTCCAATCGTATATTTGATCTTTGGAAGAGGTGACGGCAGTCATGTTGAAGATTAAGGACCTTAATAAATCTGTTGGAAGCAGAAAAATCCTGAAATCTATTAATATCAATGTTGAAGAAGGTATGATTTATGGCTTTATCGGTCATAACGGAGCCGGTAAGACAACTACCATGAAAAGTATTGTAGGTCTGACCGGTTTTGAATCCGGTGAGATCATTATTGATGGCAAGGCATACAGGAATAAGGTGGCTATTGGTCAGACCATCGGCTACCTTCCTGAAAGCCCCAGCTTTTATGGTTACATGACAGCCCTTGAATATCTGACCTATGTCAGCGGTGGCCAGGATAAGAAAGCCATTCTGGACATTATAGAACGGGTTGGCCTTGGCAAGGCAAGAAAGAAAAGGATATCCACCTATTCCAGGGGGATGAAGCAAAGGTTGGGTATGGGGGCTGCCATGATTCATCATCCTAAACTGATGATTATGGACGAGCCTACCTCAGCTCTTGATCCGGCAGGTAGATACGAGCTTTTTGATATGATAAAAACTTTGAGAGATGAAGGGTCTACTATTATTTTATCCACCCATATTCTGGATGATGTGGAGCGGGTTTCTGACCGCATCGGTATTATCAAGGAAGGTCAGGTCCTCAATGAAGATACGGTAGGTAATGTTTTGGCCAGGTATGTCCATCCTATTTTTGATGTAGACTTAGGCCAGGGAATCAGCTATATCAATGAAAACATCCTTAAGTCCTTGGAGTCAAGATCTTGGATTGATCAAGTGGATTTAAGCGCCAACCGATTGACAATTATGGTTGGAGATATGGAAGCCGGAGAAGGCGAGATTCTTAAGATCTTGGCTGAAACCGGACTGCCCGTCATTGGCTTCCAGAAAAGAAAACCAACCTTGGAAGAAGTATTCATGAAGGAGATTCGTCTATGAAAACATTAATACTTGGAATAAAAAAAGAATGGATGGAAGCCCTTAGAACCAAGAAAGTTATTGGATTGGTCGCCCTGGCCCTCTTTTTTGGAATTATGGATCCAGTTATGCTGAAGCTGACTCCCTATCTTCTAAAAGAGTTTTCAGGTATGGATCTGGAGGGCTTGATTCAACTCAGTCAAATAGCTGAAATCAAGGACTTCCATAATGATATCTTCCAGTTGTTTACGGTCATATCTGTCATCATTATCAGTAATACCTGGATTAAGGAAATTAAAGACGAAACCATGGTTATCCCTGTATCCAAAGGAGCGTCTATCAGCCAGATACTTTTAGCTAAATCGCTAGTATATAGTGGCCTTTTGATAGGGTTAATGGTCGTGACCTACTCTATTAACTATTACTACGCCGGAATTATTTTTGGATTTAGGATGGATTTTTACCAGGCCCTTATTTCAGGTTTGTATATGGGCGTCTATTTTGCCTTTTTAGTATTTTTTATGGTGGCAGTCAGCACAGTGGTTACCCATTTTGCAGGTGTCATCTTCATAACTTTGGTGGTCGCTTTTGCAGGACCTTTCCTGGCAGGCTTATTGGACGTAACTATGTTCACTCCTTTTGGTTTGGCACAGGAAGCCGGTCTCTTTTCAAGGGTTGTAAATCCACAGATTCTGCAGACTTTGTTGGTGACCTTCCTATTGATGGTTGGGATTTACGCTTTAGGATCTCTCATGGCAGAGAAGAAAGAAGTTTATAAATATAGGTGATAAAAATGAAAGTTAAAAATATAATTCTTGTGATGACTGTCCTTGTTATTGGCTTGGTCCTTAGCTTCGTTCTTAAGGGTAATGATGTGGTCATAGACAGTGATGAGGGCCAGATTCATGGAAGTCTTCGAGATGTTGGAAAAGACAAGCTGGTCATTATTATTGCAGGTTCAGGACCTACAGATCGTGACGGCAATTCGGATCTAATGGGTGGGAAAAACAACTCACTTCTAGAATTGGCCCTAGGGCTTAATAAAGAAGGTATCTCAACCTTTAATTATGACAAAAGATCCAGCGGAGCCAGTATAGATACCTTCGATATGGAAGAGGTTGTCTTTCAGGATTTTGTCTCAGATGGTCAAGCAGTCCTTGAGGCAATGATTGAGAAAGGTTTTAACGAGATCTATTTGTTAGGTCACTCTCAGGGTGCCCTGGTTGCTGAAATCGTCGGCCAAGACCCAAGAGTCAAGGGTATCGTTTCCTTAAGTGGTACTATTCGGTCCATTGACCAGGTTCTTGTTGAACAGTTCCAGCAAGCTGATGCAAAAACTGCTGAAGCAGCCATTGCTATTATAGAGGACCTAAAGAAGAGTCTTGATGATAGGGACCTTAAAGATTCCAACCCGGATGTCATTGAAATTCCTGAGTCCCTGGAAGCCTTCTTCGGTGGTAATATGGATTTTCTAAAAAGTTATATAGAAGAGAATCCTCTCGACTATATCAAACCGGTATCTGACAAAATCCTTTTTATCTATGGTGATATGGATAGTCAGGTTACCAGTCAGGAAGCCCTTATGGCTCAGGATGAATTGGGGAGTGCGGTACCTGTCCATTTGATTGAGAACATGAACCATGTCCTAAAATTTGTTGAGAATACCCAGGAAGATGCAGAGTCCTACAGTCAGCCAATTTATCCGATTCATGAAGAACTTGTAGACCTGATAGCCGGTTTTGTTTTACAATAAAGGCAGAGTATGTAAGTTTGCTGACCTGTAAAGGATAAGGATTTGGACGAGAAAAGACTTGTTGAAAAGGCGAAAGAAGGACATACCCTGTCCATGAATTTTCTCCTTGAAGAAAACTACACAGCCCTATATGCTTATCTTTTGAAGATGACCGGTAATGAGGAAGTGACCAAGGATATGGTTCAGGATACCATGATCAAGGCGGTAGCCGGAATTAAGAGCTTTCGTGGTGATTCCAAATTTTCTTCCTGGCTGATTCGGATAGGTATCAATACCTATAAGAATTACCTGAAGAAACATAAGATTCCGTTGACCGATCTGGAACCGGATCTGGTTAGTGGACAAAATGTGGAAGATGAAGTGGAGAAAAAGAATCGTTTCAAGGAAGTGGTGGAAAGGCTGAAGAAGGTCAAGGAACCGGACAGGACGATTTTTATTCTTAAATATTATGAAGGCTATGATTATCAGGAAATTGCTGATATCACAGGTGTCAAAATCGGCACCTGCAAGTCGAAAATGCATTATTTGATTAACAAATTACGAAAAGAAATGGAGGTGGCATGATGAAGAACTGCCAGGAATATCAAGAAGCAATGATGGATAGCTTTGACCAGGAATTTCTTTTGTCTGAGGATGTGGTTCAACATATGGAAACCTGTTCATCATGTTCAGCCTTTTATGAAGACTTAAAAGCTCTTAATGAAAAAATGACAATGCCCTCATCATCTATTGAGATTGATCAAGACCTCATTCGAAGGGCTGTTTCTGAGGGAACTAAAATCAGAGACAGAAGAGGAGCCTTTAAAGGGAATCTGGCCTTTATTCTGACGGCGCTGATCCTGTTTACAATTGCAGCACTGGTTGTAGGTCTGGGTTATGGTATGGCTCTGGTGGCCTTACAAATCCTCATTGTATTCGTTTCACCGATTATCGTTCCGGTGACCATTGTAAGGCAGATGAAAGGAGCAAGACAATGATTGAAGAATTATCAGTAATTCCCTGGTGGGCATGGCTGTTTATTATAACACTCTTAACTGCACAGGGACTATGGATTTTCAATGATGCCCCAAAGCGGGGAATGAACCGGTGGATTTGGGGACTTTTTGGTCTTCTAAATTCACCAACCAATCTGGTCATCTATTTGCTGGTATCAAGAGTGATCTTGAAGGCAACACTCTGTGAGTCCTGTGGCAAAAAAATCAGTGGAAATTTTACCTATTGCCCCCACTGCGGCGAAAAACAAGGGGAATAACCTACTTTTCTCCAAAAATCTTATACCAAATTTGACAAGTAATATACCATATATTACATTCACTTAAAAACTGGTTCCGATATAATAATGTATTGTAAACAGGTCTGACTACATGGAGGTACATGATGATTAAGACATTGATTGCAATGAAAAAGTATATCAAACCAGAGATGAAGCTGCTTGTCGGCTCCACCCTTATTACCTTGATTTTTGCAATTCTTGCCCTATTTGAACCAATAGCAACGGGCTTTATTATTGACGCCATTAACCAGGAAGAAGCCGGAAGAATGATTTTTATCGGTATTCTGATGATTATTGGCGTTACTGCTTTGCGTACACTGATGCGTTATGGATTTTTTATGGGATTCGAAGAACTCTCCCAGAGAATCGTATATAGTCTGCGTAAAGACTTATATTCCAAGCTGCAACAACTGGATATTTCTTATTTTGACAACACACCGAATGGAAAAATTATGTCCAAGATGACAGGTGATGTGGAGGCCATAAGGCATTTTTACGCCTGGATATCCCACGTCAGTATTTTTCATGGTGTGGTTTTCCTTATGGCCCTCATATCTATGGTCATTATTGATCCTTTACTGACAGGAACCATTGTTCTTATTATCCCTGTTATTCTATTCCTGTCTTTGAGATTGTCTAAAACGGTTAAACCAACCTTCTCAAGGATTAGGGAACAGTTCTCCAAACTAAATACTGTGGTACAGGAGAATATTAGTGGTAACAGGGTAGTAAAGGTATTCTCAAGAGAGCCTTACGAGATTGAAAAGTTCCAATTGGAAAACCAGGCTTTTATGGATCGTAACCTGGAAAGTGCTAGGATATGGGAAACCTATCTTCCTTTATTGGATGGTTTTGCCCTCTTTTTTAACGTTATTGTTTTGGTAGTTGGGGCCATCTTTATTATGAATGGTCGAATGACTATTGGTGAACTGGTTATGTTCAACCGCCTTCTTTGGATGATCAACAACCCTATGCGGATGATTGGATGGCTGATTAACGGAACCCAGAACTTCGTAGCCTCCTTTGAAAAAGTATCTGAGATTCTTGACCAGGATATTGCTATTCAGGAGCCAAAATGTCCGATTGTAAAAGAGAGGATCCAGGGTTATGTGAACTTTGAAAATGTGTCCTTTACCTATGAAGATTTACCGGTTCTTAAGGATATTACTTTTGAAGTTGCACCTGGGCAGACAGTGGCCTTATTGGGATCCACAGGTTCAGGTAAGTCCACATTGATATCACTTCTATCCAGATTTTATGATGTTTCAGAAGGCCAGATTCTTATTGATCATGAGCCTATAACCAGGTACAACCTTCAGAATCTTAGATCCAATATTTCCATTGCTATGCAGGATATTTTCTTATTCTCGGATACCATTGAGGGAAATATCTCCTATGGAGTCCCAGGAGCTACCAGCAAGAAAGTGCGGCTGGCTTCAGAGATTGCAGGTGTTAATGAGTTCGTTCACCAGCTGAATGACTCTTTTGATACAGTTATTGGAGAACGTGGTGTGGGTCTTTCAGGAGGCCAGCGACAAAGAATTGCCCTAGCCAGAGCAATTATCGAAGATCCATCCATACTTGTTCTTGACGATACCACATCAGCTGTTGATATGGAAACGGAGTTTAAGATCCTTAGTGAGCTTAAGAAGATTAACCAGGAGCGGACAACCTTTATCATTGCCCACCGTATCTCATCTGTTAAGGATGCAGATCTGATTCTGGTTATGGATCAAGGTAAGATCATTGAAAGAGGAACCCATCAGTCCCTGCTTGACCAAAAAGGCTATTACTACGATGTCTTTACCAGTCAAATGGGTGAATTCGATGGCCTACGTCAGAAGGAGGTAGGATAATGAGTCAAATGCAAGCTGATACAGAAATTAAAGATAATCATCTGAAGACTAATAAAAATAATCAAAGCAAGACCATGCCTAAAGAGGCAGTTTCAGCCAGTGAAGGGGCCAAAAGGAATACCTTCCAGGAAGACGAAATGCTGGAGCAGGAGTTTAATGCAGACCAATTAAGACGCTTAGGCGGATATATGAAGCCCTATGCAAAAGAAATCTTTATTGCCCTGATTATTATCCTTCTGTCAACCCTGGCCAACCTGGTAACGCCGCTTTTGATCAAATATGTCATCGATGATTTTATTCCAGATAAGCGAATGGATCTTGTTCTCTTAACAGGCCTTGTTTTTGGCCTTGTTATTGTGGTTTCAAGTATCTGTATGAAATACCGGATCAGATATATGTCAAAAATTGGCCAAAGTGTCATTCGTGACATTCGTGGAGACCTTTTTAAGCACCTTCAATCATTGCCTTTTACCTACTACGATTCAAGACCACATGGGAAAATTTTGGTTCGTGTCGTCAACTATATTAACTCCTTAAGCGACCTGCTTTCCAACGGATTAATTAACCTGGTTGTTGACTTTTTCAGCTTCTTTGTGGCCCTGGTCATCATGTTTATGCTGAATGTTAAAATGACCTTAATCATAATTGCCTTTGTCCCTATTGCAGCAATTCTGATCGTGATCATTAAGAACAAGCAACGTAGGTCCATGCAGTTGGTTTCGGCTAAACAATCCAACATGAATGCCTACATTCATGAGTCCATATCCGGGATGAAAGTTGTCCAGTCCTTTACCAGGGAAGATGTAAACCTAGGGGTTTTTCTGGAACTTATGGATGAATACAAGTATAACTGGATGAAATCCAGACATTATATCAGCTTAATCTTCCCGGTTGTTAAGAACGTATCTATTATCTCTATGTGTGTTATGCTGTTATACGGACTATTTTGGACCAATGATGTCATTACTGCCGGTGTTTTTGTAGCCTTACTTGGTTATACAGGTAACTTCTGGATGCCACTTCTTAATATCAGTGAGTTTTACAACCAGTTGGTTGCAGCCAGTGCCTATCTTGAAAGAATTTTTGAGACCATGGATGTTGAAGCAGATATTCGTAACAGTGAACAAGCCTATGAAATGCCTGAGGTACAAGGAAATATATCGTATGAACATGTTGATTTCGGTTATGAGCCTGGACAGACTGTCCTTAAGGACTTCAATCTGGATGTAGAAAAGGGTGAAACTATTGCCTTGGTTGGTCCTACAGGAGCAGGAAAGTCTACAGTAGTTAACCTTCTCAGCCGTTTCTATGATGTTAATGAAGGAGCTGTCAAAATCGACGGTCATGATATCCGTGAGGTCACCCTTCATTCCCTGCGAAGCCAAATGGGTGTTATGATGCAGGATACTTTTATATTCTCAGGGACAATTATCGACAACATTCGTTATGGTAAATTGGATGCCACCGACGAAGAAGTTATGGAAGCGGCAAAATATGTCCGTGCCCACGAGTTCATCAAAGATATGGAAAAGGGATACTATACAGAAGTCAATGAGAGAGGAACCAGTCTATCAACAGGCCAGCGCCAATTGATTTCTTTTGCCAGAGCCCTGCTTAGGAATCCCAAGATTTTGATTCTGGATGAGGCAACCTCCAGTATTGATACCCAGACGGAGCTCCTGATTCAGGAAGGCCTTAACCAGCTCCTTAAGGGGCGTACATCCTTTGTTATCGCCCATCGTCTCTCTACTATTAAGAATGCCAGTCGAATCCTGGTCATTAACAACCAGGGTATTGAGGAAATGGGCAGCCATGATGAGTTGATGAAGACCGGTGGACATTATTATGACTTATATTCAGCACAGGTTAAGTTTTTGCAGCAGGCAGTGTCTTAGGTGTCTAATGTTTTTGCAGCAAGCACTATCTTAAGTATCTACTTGAGAAGTATAAGATTGAATCAATTAGGTTCCTCTAGGACCATCATAGTAAATAAGTAATATTGAAATCCCCCCTATAAAACCATACACTAGTTATGAGGAGTGTAGTTTTATAAGGGGGATTTCTTATGAAGAATCTTGAGAATTTTCTTTTACCCAAATTAGGTAAAGTGGTCAGGAATTTTTTTGGCTACCATATGACAAGTGAAGAAGAAAGGTATTACGGTAAGCTTTTGCTGGATAATCTCATTGATCTAATGGGCCTTTTTCTCGTGGCCTTCATACTGGGTCAATTGTGGATATCCTTGTTGACCTTAGGAGGATTTCTAGGTATTCGACTGAAAGCCAGAGGGATTCATGCAAGCTCTATCCTGGCCTGTCGTTTGTCCAGTGTCTTGATTTTCATTGGCCTTCCCTTTGTGGTTAGGTTTATGCCTTTACCAAAATGGACCCTCATTGGGATTTATCTTCTATGTATCCCTATGCTTCTTAAATACGCACCCAATGATACACCGGGCAATCCGTTGATTGGCCCCAAGTTAAGGTTGAAACTTCGGCTGGAAAGTCTGAGAAACCTTGCCTTTATCATAGGTGTCAGTATGTTTTTGCCCCAGGAATGGGCCAAGTTCTTAGCCTTAGGAACTGTAACAGCCTGTCTGGCGGTGTTACCTTTAACTTATTTAATTTTCAAAAAGGAGAGTAGAAACTATGAAAAGTATGAAAGAGCTTATGAAGAAAACGGTAGAGGATGTGAAGGAACTTAAAGGAATCAAAGGTGACAGTGCCTGTATCATTATCTTCCATGAAGAAGATGTGCCACAGAGTATTATTGACAAACGTATAGAGGCGATGAATAAGTAATTAATCGATTAGATGATTCATATTCAGTGCTTTTTCAAAAGCATCTACCAAGGCAGGGTCAAACTGAGTTCCTGAACAACGTTTGAGCTCTGCCATTGCTTCTTGATGGGTCATGGCGTGGTCCCTGTATGGACGCAGGGAAGTCATTGCATCAAAAGCATCAGCAATAGAGGCTATTCGAGCCAATAAGGGGATTTCATCACCTTTTAGACCAAGGGGATAGCCTTTGCCGTTAACGTATTCATGGTGGTAGTGGATAATGTCTATGGCACTCTTTAGAAGGGGAACGTTCTTAAGAATTCTTGCCCCGATTTCAGGATGGGTTTTCATAATTGTATATTCTTGATCAGTAAGGGAACCGGGTTTGTTAAGGACAGTTTCGGGAATACCGATTTTACCTACATCATGAAGGATGCCGCCATAACGGAGGCTGTTTAAGTCATGCTCTTTAAGGCCTATCTGCTTACCGATCATAAGACCGAAATTCATGACACGCTCGCAATGGTTACCGGTATACTGGTCTTTTGCCTCAATGGCTTTGGCCATAAGGGTAATGGTCATATAGAAATTTTCTTCCAGCTCATGGGTCAGGTTGGCAATCTCTTCTTCCCTGAGTTCTATTTCGTGTCCCATATGTTTGAAGCTGTCCAGAAGAGGTGATATCTCGCTGTAGTAGCTTCCATCAACGTCATAGTCGTAGAGACCTTCAGCAATTTTATCGGTGGCCAGTTGCATCTTATCAAAGGCAACCTGTAGCTTGATTAATTGGCGGTGGATGATGAAGTTAATGACGGCAGTAATAAAGAGCATGGATATCAGGGTAATGATAACAGAGTAGACCATATAGAATATGTACTCGTTAATACTTTCATAGTAGACGATTGTTGCATTCAGGACATCATCATGTTTAAAAGAAATTATATGACTTTGGTCGTTATAGGTTACCGGAGAGTTGTTGTTCATACTGTCAAAAATCTTGAAGTGCTCATTGATCCGGCGTTCTTCCACGAAGGTGTAATCCGTATGGGCAATATAGAGTCCGTTACTATCAATAATAGCAGCCGAATCAGACCCGATATCAAGCTTGGCCAAGGCTGCTGCTACATTGTTGGTGTTGTAATAACCGATAAGGCATCCATCGTCAAGCTTAATAATGATGGGTAGAAGATTGGCTTCCAGTTCAGATGAGAAATCCATATTTCCAACAACAATGTTGTTTGGAGAGGATTTTCCGGACTCAAACACTGCCGTATGGCTGTAATCAAAACCTATTTTGACATCATCATAAGGCAGACTGTCTATTAGCCTGCCATCATTATCTAAATATTCTAATTTTTCAAAGGAATAAGAATGAGGACTGTTATTATAATAGTCATGGAGTAAAGGACTTTGGTTGTTTTCGTAGAGGGCCTTTATCTCATAGAGTTCATTTTTGTATAGAGACAGGAAATTCTCCATCTGTATGGAAACCAAGTCAAGAACAGTATCCCTTTCCTGTGTGTTGGACTGATTGATTCGAATAGCTGTATTGGTTACCAAAGCTATAATCAGAACAAGTACAGATATAGAGATATAGGTCATAAGTTGTTTTTTTAGTAAGCGCTGTAAGCTGATGTTTTTCATGGAGCCACCTCTTGCTAATCAATGACGATGAATTCTCCATCCTGGACTTCAAACATGGCAAAAGTCTGAATTCGGTCTCCATAGGAATCTATGGATATGCTGCCAAGTAGTCCGTCGAAAGAATTATTGAGGATATAATCCTTAATGACCGCTGGTTCGAAGCTGTCAGTCGCTTCTAGTGATTCAATAAGAACGGAAGTCATTTCATAGGTATTATAACATATCGAAGAGGGTTCGTAATCATATTCCTCTATAAAACGCCGTCTGAAGGCATCATACTTACCTTCATAATCTTCTGCATAATGAACATAAACGAGTTTTAAACCTTCAACGGTGTTGCCACCATCTTCAAATAAATCATTGGTCATGGACCAGGATACACTGTATTTTTCCATATTTATATCATGATTGGCCATAATCTGACAAGCTTGTGATGTTACACTGGCAGGGCTTAGGAGCAAGATTCCATCCGTCGGTTGACTGGCAATCTGATTAAGGATGATGTCAGCCACCTCATCATCTGCATTAATTGGGTAACCATAGATGTCCCCTTCAAAAACAGAAGAAAGGACCTTATAAAAACCTTCTGTGTAGGTGGCGTTTCGTAGGTCGTAGACCACGCTAAGGGATTGGATATGATCGACGTCCTCCATATAGTCATTAATATGGTAGACCTGGCCGGCATAGGAAGAGGCCAATCGGATAAAGTTATCATCGATGCCATCCATAAGAGCTGATGACATAGAAGCGGACAGAATGAGTTTGTTGTCATCCTTGGCTTCTGTGAGAACAGCAGAATCAAGTGCAGATATAATATGTCCAACTATAAAGTGAACACCTTCATCATCAAAAGCATCATGAACAAGGGGAACCAGTTCAGGGTTATTTTCGTCATCTTTAATAATGGTCTCAATCATGTGACCATTAATACCACCAGCTTCATTGGTTTCTTTGATTTTGAGCAAAAAAGAATTTCTCCCATCAACGCCTACTTCGGATAAAGAACCGGTAGTTCCTGACACATAACCGATTTTGAGTGGTTCTTTTCCTGAAGTCAAAACAAATACAAGAACAGCCAGAATTATTACAATCGAGAATAGGGTTATATATTTTTTCATAGATACTCCTTTGGAGCCTGCCCAAATTGGCTCGCGACGCATAAAGGGTATAGGTAATGAGATTATGCACAAACATTATATGTTCTATTATACCATAAGAATGTGTAGATAATGTGAAAGTCAGAAGAATATGAAAGGTATAGGACAATTTATGCAAAGGTCTGTCATATACCTATGCTTCATGGTAAAATAAGATATAAGGGATTCTAACAAAAGGCTAATAATGAGTAAATACTGTAAATCTTGATAACAAGGATATTGAAATTGAGGTGATTACTCATGATGCAAAATATGGTGGCCCATATCAGAAATCCACTTATTCTCGAAAAACTGGAAAGAATCAATGAAGAACTGGATCTAATGAGTTTGAACATTGATGACTATGAAGAATTTTTCCACGTTCTTCTCCACCTAAAACCAGTCATGTTTATTGTGGAAATCAATGATATCAAGGATCCTTATCTAAAGATTATCAAGATTATTCGCAAATCTGTTTTGACCAAACATGTTCCGATCATCGTCATTTCCAACACCATAGATGAAACCATCATTAATAAAGTAGCCGAGATGGATATCTCTGCCCTTGTTCATATGCCGGTAATTGACTCTGTCCTCAAACTGAATATTGTCAATATCCTTCGCAGGTCTGATGAAAAACAACAGTTGGAAGTTACCCAGGACCTCCAATCGGTACAATCTGTTATGATCTCCGGTCTTGCTTCTCTGTCAGAATATAGGGATCCGGAAACCGGTCAGCATATAAAACGTACCCAGAACTACGTCAAGGCTCTGGCTGTAACCCTCCGAAGGAAGGGCCTGTTTACAGAGGAATTAACCGATTCCAATATAGATGCTATTTATATGTCCGTCCCCCTCCATGACATTGGCAAAGTAGGAATTCGGGATGAAATTCTTCTTAAACCGGGTAGACTGAATCAAGAGGAATTTGAAATCATGAAAACCCACACTAGAATTGGTTATGACGCTATCCATAAGGTAGGCAACAGTTTGAAAAACAGCGATTTTCTCAATTATGCGGCAGATGTAGCCTATACCCATCATGAAAAATATGACGGATCCGGTTACCCAAGAGGCCTTATGGGCGATGATATTCCGCTGGTAGGCCGGTTGATGGCCGTAGCCGATGTCTATGATGCCCTCGTATCCAAGCGGGTCTACAAGGAAGCTATGACCCATGAAGAGGCCATGGAGATTATCAGAGAGGGAAGCGGCAGCCATTTTGATCCTGAGATTGTTTCCTGTGCTCTTGATCTGGAAAAGACTTTTAGTAACATAGCTCAAACCTATTCGGATACAGAGGTCCACGATCCTAATGAGCATTTCCTGGAAGATCTGAAGAAGAAGGGCCTCCTTAACAAGGTTCTAATTGTTGAAGACAGTAAAATCGTCAGAATGGTCATGAAAAACCAGCTTATGTCCATGGGCATCCAAGTTGATGAGGCCATGGATGGCGTGACTGGCTTTGATAAGATCATGAATACCGACTATGATCTGGTTCTCCTGGATATAGAAATGCCTAAAATGAATGGCTATCAAATGGTTACCAAGCTACGGCGGGAAATGAAACTGCCCATTATCATTGCTATGACAGCAGCAGATTATAATGTGACACTTCGGGAGCTTCATGAACTGGGCATTGAGGGGTTGTTGCTTAAGCCGGTGGATTTGAACCGGTTAGCGAGTAAGTATGAGGAAGTTTTGTATAGGAAAGGAAAATAGAGCCTTTAGGGGCTCTTTTTTTATGTAAGGATCTTGTAATAATTAGCCTGAATGTGAAGTGATATAATAGAAAGTAAGATGATGGGAAAAATGAATAAGGGGGAGCTATGAAGAAAAGTCTAATAAGTCTATTAATCTTGATTTTTATAGTAAGTTCAGGATGCCAAAGCCAAGAAACCAAAAGTGAAGAAGAAAAACAAGTGGAAGATGTCAGTATAAACAATGTATCTGATTCAGAGCAATCGAAGGATACTAGAGATGCTTCTAATAACGAGGTAGAGTCAACTGGTGAATTGGAGGAAGATGACACAGTAAACCTCCAGGAAACAGAAGGTCAAGATTTGGATCTGGAAATGTATAGTGATGAAGCTGATGAAATTGTCTATGAAACGCTAGTCGATTATTTAGCCTATGATGAAAATGTTGTTAGTAATAATCAGATAATGACAGAACTCTGGAATAATTATCTTAGTTTTGTATATGAAGAAATTGAACTCCACCTAGGGAAAGTCAGTTCTTTTGACAAGTATTATGAGCCTATCAATCTTAAATTTTCAGTCGCTGCAGACCGTTACAGGGCTGATCATGGCTTGGAATATCCTTCGGAAATGACCTTTTCTATTGAGGATTTAGAGCCCTATGCCAAGGAAGCTAATGTTGGTTATGACGGCATTAAAGAATGGGAAGTCGGTTACTATTATTCCAGTATTCATGAAGTAGATGGTGCTCTATATTATACACAGCAGGAAAGAAGTTTTTTATCCTACGAAGAGGCCATGGACCAATTAAATATTGAGATAATTGGTGTGGAATCCCATAAAGGCTATGTTTGGATTACGATGCGCAAATGGTCAGAAGATTTAGTCAGATATAAAGATGTTTTCCTTCGCTATAACATAGACTGGAATCATACGAAGGAGATGACCTTGGTAGATGTTAAAAGTGAGAATGGAAGTCTTGATTTTGATACTGTGACCTTGGTTACCGGTTCAAAAAAAGAGGGTGAACCCTTTGAGAGAATTCAAATATCCGAGAATATGATTGAGATGTACCCATATGAGAAAATGGATGAGTTATTCATGCTTGGTGAAACAGAAGATGACCTGTATTTTTACGGTTATAGCTGGAATACCGAGACAGCATATATTCAGGCTTTGAATAAAGACACCCTTGAAGAAACAGGGCTCTATACTTATGAGACTGAAAGTGAGAGTATCTATATAGCTGATTACCCATCCTTTCTTGATGATAAAATTGCTGTCATTGGGAATGAAGAGATTGTCGTATTGGATGAAGACTTGCAGGTTTATGATGAGATTCCACTTGCCCCATCTATAACTAGTAATTGGGATCATATTTTGGGTATTGATATAAGTAAGGACTTGAATACAATACTCTTAGATAATGAAAGTGGTTTATATCTTTTTGATAACGCCAATGATAAGGCGATTGAGCTTGTAGCTGAACATAGACCCTATTATCATGTCTATAGAAAGGATTATTTGCGTAGACCATCTTTCGTTGGCCCGGATGAAAATATCATGGCTGTTCTCTTTATGTATGAAGGAATCGGTGCTACTTTTTTCTACGATCGGGACGATAAAGTAGGTAAGTATTTTGACTTCAGAAGACAGGAAATCAACTATAACTATAGTCAGGGTGATTATATTACTTTTACTGATAACCGTCAGGGTTTTGATTGGAATGGGAATCAGGATAATGTGATGATCATGTTTAATTATACAGATCTTAATTACTATTATGTTGAAGATGCACCATACTTTTGTGGTGGATTCCTACTGGAAGGCTTTACTTATAACGGAAAAAACCATTCGGCTATGGTTATGCATACGGAAAGCATTATAGGCAATTGGCACGTTCTGGACCAGATTGTCTATAAGTTCAATTATGAGACAAGGGAATTTGAGGATGAAAAACTCTTTATACCTGGTGAAATGGAAGGTAGACTGGTTGGTGTACAGGAGAACGGAAAGGTTCTGATACTTGTGAAAGGCGATGAAGGGGAATTTCTGTGTCGGTTTTGAGGGAGCAAATATTTGAAACGCTAAGAATCGTTATATTAGGTTTGTAAATAAAATTAAGGACTATTTCATACTTGTGAAATAGCCCTTAATGTATAAGATTACGATTTAAAGATGTCGCATGCTTGAACGGAATGATATGACTTTGGATTCCTTGGCTTTATCCGTATTTAATGTTGCATAGGCAACGGTCAGTTCACGTTTCATCTCAGTTTTACACTTGGGACAATACTTGCCGATTTTGATTAAATCACCACAATTCATACAAGGAATTGCGATATTTGAGGCTTCATCAAAATACAATCTTTCTTCCCGAATCCATTTCAATAATTGACTGGTTGGAACTCCACATTTGGAGCTAACTTCGTCTAGACCTGCTCCCTTATTGGAACGGATATAGTTTCTAACTACTTTGAATTTAAGTTCAATCTGAAGTTTGCAGTTTGGACAGACTCTTTCAGAGGTGCTTGATTCAAAAAGTTTATGACATTTTTCGCATGCATTGATTTTCATTGTAGTATCACCTTTCTACACTAATATCTTCATACTAATGAATGACCTGCTCTGAACAGGTAATACAATTACGGCAACCTGGCAATCTTATCTTAAGACTTAGACCCATGGCTTTGCGTCACAACCTTTCGGTTGTTTTGCTATTAATACGACTATATTGGTGATTTTTAAACATAGTTCTTTGTACCTATACTATATAGTACGAAAGATGTGAGTGGTTTTGGGGCTTTAAAATGAAAATTTTTTAAGGAGGCAATTATGGGAACTTGGGGAACAGGTGTCATGGAAGATGATTATGCTAAAGACATTGAAAGCGAATATATATCAAGGTTATATCATAAGAAAACAAATGAAGAGGCAACAGAAGAGTTAATAAAGCTTTTCCAACCAGATGATGATGATACTGTTTTTTGGTTGGTATTGGCATCTCGCCAGTGGGATTTAGGAAGAACTTTGGATATGGTATTGGATAAAGCTCTAGATATTATTGATTCAGGTCAAGATTTAGTATATTGGAATAATCAAGGTGAGGACACTTGTAGCGAACGGATGGAAGAATTAATCAAATTAAGAATAAAACTTCAATCAGCACCTCCAAATAAGAAAAGGATAACAAAGCCGTATTGGTCATGGAAATCACCTTTTTCGGTTGGTGATGTAGTAATCTTTAACTACAACAATATATTGGATATGAAAACAGATGATGATTTATATGGGTTTTTTAAGGTACTTAAGATAAATTCATCAATAAGTAGTGGCTTTATTGTCGAGAGTTTAAATATTGTATTTTATCTATATTGTGATTCTAGAATACCTCAAAAAGAAGAGTTTGGTACGCTGCCATACTATTCAGAAGTGATTGAGTTCTATTTAAAAAATAAGATTGTAAAAAAGGAAGTATTTGTTAATAATATTGCATTTACCAATAAAAGTGTACGTGAGGATAATTTAAAATTACATTTTCATGATGGGGACTATTCTGAATATACTTCTCCAACTATACAAGAACAAATTAACAAACCAACTTCAGGTGAGTTCTTCAGTGCAGTAAGAAACTTATATCAAAAAATGAATTCATAACTAAACCTTGGCTGTTATAACATCAATTGATCAAGTACCATATGAGTATTTTGATAATGATTGAGATTATATGATTTCCATGGGGATGTGCAAAAATTTGACTGATGTTTTCGTTCCATTAACGGTTGGTCGGGGGGATTCCCACCGTAAGAGTGCCACTGGCACCTTTGCTTTCAGGTAGGACGCAAACCCGAGCAGTAAGCGAAGCTTACGACCAGGGCCCCGTTCGAATCTCTAATCGCATTAGAAAAGGACCCATACAAGTATGAGTCCTTTTCTAATGCGGTCGGGGGGATTCGAACCCCCACAGCCTAAACCACTGCCGCCTGAAGACAGCGCGTCTACCAATTCCGCCACGACCGCGTGAATCTATTTTATTATATTTTGCAGCATTTGTACAGTAGATGTTATAATATTTTTAAATTTAGCCTGAATATTTCAGGTGGCTAGAAGGTAAGGTGCAGGATGAAGGAAGAACGGATATTAGATCATGCAATACGAGTTATGGAATTAGATGGAATGGATATGGCTTTGGCCTTTTTGGAAGCTAATTGGACTGGGGATGTCAGTGCCCAGTATTATAATTATTTATATTGTTTTGCCTGTTTGTGTGAGGAGAAAGAAAAAGGATTAAGGTATCTGGAAGAGGCAATTCTTGATCAGGGTATGTGGTATCGTCCGGAGGTTTTTGATGATGAAGATCTGGACCTGATTCGGGATGAGAATAGGTTTGAGGTCTGTCTAGAGACTTCATTAGCCAGGTTTCAAGTGGCACAGGAAGAGGCCAAAAGTATTTTTACCTGGGAAGATAAAAAGATGGATAAGCTTTTGATAGCCCTTCATGGAAATCAACAGAATATTCAATATGCCAGGGGTGAATGGTCAGGCTTTGAAGAACTTGGTTATCAAGTGGAATATCTTCAGTCTGAGGAAATAGATTCATGTAATCTATTTCGTTGGGAGGATATGGGGACAGGACCTAGCCAATTGGAAAAAGCTATGCAGGGGATTTCAGGAAAAGCGTATGAAGAAGTTGTTTTAGGTGGATTTTCTGCTGGTTGTAATACTCTTCTAAGAGGGATCTCAGAAGAAGGTATTACCTGCGACACACTTATTCTTCAATCACCATGGATACCGGTCTTGCATCAGGAAATAGATATCTTGATTGATAAGCTTAAAGTTGCCTGTAAAAGAATCTTCATAATATGTGGTAGTGAAGATGAAGACTGCTATCCTGATAGCCAGGTGCTTGCCGCATCTCTGAAAGAAAGTGGAATAACATGTGAGACTTTATGGATAGAAGGCTTGGGACATGAATTTCCCAGTGACTTTTTAGATCTGGTAAAAGATAAACTATAGTTGTAGGTAAGCAGGACAATATAATGCTGAAAAAATAAAAATGAAACAAATCCCTTGACATCGTTAGGGCCCTAACGTATAATAATAACATGATCGTTAGTGCCCTAATGAAATGAGGTGAAAACATGGAAGAAGCTTTTGAGCCTTTAAGACTGGAACATCAATTGTGTTTTCGTTTATATTCGGCTTCCCGTAATATGACTAGAGTATATCAGCCGATTTTAGACAAACATCATTTGACCTATCCCCAATATATTGTCATGATGATTCTTTTTGAAAAGCAGAGTGTTGATTTTAAGGAGCTGAGTAAGATTATTGACTTGAAGACACCGACCTTGACACCTATTGTCAAGAAGCTGGAAGCAGATGGCTACTTGGTAAAAGAAAAGAATCCTGAGGATGCAAGGAAAATCAATGTTATTTTGACTGAAGATGGACGGCGGTTAAAGGCAGAACTTTATCATGTCCCTATTGATTTAGCAGAGCAGATTGGATTAGAGATTGAGCATTATCAGACCCTGGTCAGTGAACTGGATAATCTCTTAGGAAGACTACAGAGTATAGAATAGATACGAACTGAAACAACGAATAAATATCGTAAGAAAAGAGGAATACAATGAGTAAAATTTATGATTACACCGTAAAAGATTCTAAAGGAAATGATGTACAACTTAAAGATTATGCAGGTAAGGCTGTGATTATTGTTAATACTGCCAGCAAATGTGGATTCACACCACAGTATGAAGACCTTCAAAAGTTATATGATGAGTATCATGCCCAAGGTCTTGAAATCTTAGCTTTTCCATGTAACCAGTTTGGTAAGCAGGAAGCAGGATCTAATGACCAGATTCAGGAATTTTGCCAGATTAATTACGGATTGACCTTCCCTGTTATGGGAAAAATCAATGTGAACGGTAAGGATGCAGATCCACTATACGATTATTTGAAAAGTGAGCAAAAAGGTGGAATTCTAGGCAAGAATATTAAGTGGAACTTTACTAAGTTTCTTGTTGATCGAGAGGGTAATGTTGTTGAACGTTTCGCTCCTACCGTGAAACCTTTGGATATGAAGGATAAAATCGAAGAAGTCTTATAAGCATATAGATTTCAAGAGATTCTAACTTGTGCAAGTGAATTATGAGATAGGAAAAAGCCAGCATTGGATGTACCTATGCTGGCTTTGTGCCGTCAATTTCTGATTCTACTCGGTTGCGACCATTGTCTTTTGCTAAATAGAGACAATTGTCAGCACGTTTGAAAATGGTATCAATCGTATCTTGGTCAGTAGCTTCAACTGCGCCAATACTCACCGTAACCGGATGATTGGGATCGTCTAGGACTGTGATTTCAGTTTCTACAATGTTTAACATTTTCTCCGCGAAATATATGGCAGAGCTAAGCCTGGTTCCGGTAAGGAGGATAACGAATTCCTCACCACCGATACGGAAAGTGTAGTCGTTTTTACGAACGGCTTTTTTCATAACCTGTCCAAGCTGTATTAATACTTCGTCACCTTTACTGTGGCCAAAAGAGTCGTTGATAGCTTTGAAATGATCAATATCCAATAGGAGCATGGAGAAAGGATAGCCATAGCGATGGAACTGTTCCATCATCTCATTTAGACGTTCGTTGTAGGCCTTTCTATTATGGAGTTGAGTCAGCTCGTCAATGTAGGTTTGCATACGGACCAAGTTCATTGCTTCGATATATTCAGTGATGTTGGTAAGGGTTCCGATCATCCGGCGAGGAGAACCGTCATCATTAAACTCGACAGTGATTGCCCGGTCACGAACCCACAGATAGGTTCCATCTGCTCTTTTGACTCGATATTCACTGCTATAGGAAGTGGATTTTCCCTGCAGATAGGAAGTCAAGGCATCTTTCATATCATCAAAGTCATCTGGATGAATAAGGTTCTGGATATCCTCAATGGTTTCTAAAGTGTTGCCTTCTGAGTAGCCTAGCATAGACTTTAATTGAGGGGAGAAGAATATCTCGTCGGTATCAATAACCCAATCCCATAAGCCGTCTTTGTTTCCTTCAACGGCAAACTGCCATCTGAGTTTGGAGTCCCTAAGTTCCTGTTCTACTTTCTTCATAGCAGATATATCACGGACAGAGGAATAGATATAATATGCATCTTTGATCTTAACCTTGTTGGCTGTTATATGGGCGATATAGGTTGAACCGTCTTTTCGAAGATGGATTCTTTCAAACTCCATGGTATGATCCACAAAAGATTCCATAATGGCATTCCATTGGTCGAGGGTCATATCCCTATCCCAATCATAAACAGTTGTATTTTTGATTTCATCTTCGGTGTAACCCAGGAGTTCGCAGGATTTTTTGCTATACTCGATGAGATTACCTTCCAGATCCATAAAGAATATCCCATCAGAGGACAGTTCGAGAAGGGTCTTGTATTTGGTTCTCTCCGATTCATATAGATGCATAGTTGTTTTTACTTCTTCTACGTTATTTGCCAGCTCTTCATTAATTGCGGTAAGTTCTTCCTGCTGGTCTTGTAACATCTTTTCTTTCTCTTTAATGTCAGTAATATCCCTTTGTGAAGCGTACAGGTAGCTTTGACCTTCTATTTCAATACGTTTGGCGTTGACCTGAACATTGATAATAGAGCCATCTTTCTTCCTGTGTTTGGTTTCAAAGGATCTGCCGTGTTCGAATAAGCCCCGAATAGTTTCCAGAGTTTCTTCCGGTGTCAAAGCAGCTTCCCACTGGAAAACATCAATTCCCATCATTTCTTCATTGGTATAACCTAAATTTTTAGCAAATGAATTGCTGAAATAAATAAGATTTCCATCTCTATCAATAATATGAATCCCATCAGAAGCATTTTCCAAAATAAATTGGAATTTACGCTCTGAAAAATATTTATCGGTAATGTCATATAGGCTGCCGATGGAACGAATATGTTTGTTGAGCTTGTTATAGTAGTGCTTTACTCTTTCTTCGACATATTTAACACTGCCCTTTCGGGTGATGATTTTATGGGTGTAATGAAACTCTTTTTGATTGCTAATGGAGTCTTGAAGGGCATCGTGGAATTTTAGCCGCTCGTCTTCCGGTAGATTACTCAGAAAAATTTCATAGGTAACAGGGCTATTGATATCATCGATTTCAAATATTTCATAAGCGCCCTCATTCCACTGTATTTTATGGGTTAATGGGCTATACTCCCAAAAACCAATTTTAGCAATCTTTGATGAGGTGTTAAATAAGGTGTTCAGATGCTGAAATGTATCCAGGTTAAAAAGAACTTTTCTAAAAATAAAAAACAGAACAATAGCAAGAATGAGTGAAAAGACAACAATTATACCTATAATAAGGCCATATCCCTGGGAAACCAATGAATCTTGGGAGTTTGAATAGGCGCTGTTCAATTGCAAAATCAGTTTAAGACCATTCTGGATAGGTAAGTTCAATGCTTTTGAATAAAAAGTATTAGAATGGTAATGGTCTTCATTCATAATGGTTGCATATTCCTCAGGAAACTCCTGGGATATATCATAACCGTCAGTTACTGAATTACCCCAGCTTTTGCTGTGATCACCATTTTTTTCATTGAAGTGATAGAGGACTTTTCCGTCATTATCTATTAGAATCATGTCATATAAAGGGGCGTTGAAAAACTGGTCTAAAAATGGCTGCATGAAATAATTGATAATTAGGACCCCATCAAACTGTCCACCTTCGAAAACCGGATAGATGCCTCGCAGGCTTGGTACCAGTTCGCTATTTGGGTCCAGACTGTCACTGGATAAATCGATTGGTGAGAACCACAGCTCGCCAGGTTCCAGGTTCATAGCGTTTAGGAAACCGGGGCTTGATGAAACATCAGGAATGTCAAACTCAGTGTGGACAACCGGTACAGCTGACTCCGAAGCTCTTTCGACACGAATATGCTCAATTCCCTTGCCGTCAATATAACGAACCTGCTTAATGGCAAGATTAGATTGGGCAAAGGAGAAAAAGGTATTCTCTATAATGCTTGTATCAATGGGATTATCTATATAATTTTGAAAATAACGTGATGAATGTAAGGAACGAATATTTTGTTCCAGGTTGGTAAGATAGGTTTTAAAGAAAACTTCTCTTTCGTCAATCTTATTATGGGCATTATCCATGGCCACTTTTAAGCTTTGGCGCTGAGATATATTACTTTCAATGACAACTATAGAAGTTGAAAGTATCGATGCAAAGAGTATAATTGTTATGATGAGGAGCATTAGTCCTTTTTGTTTTCTATTCATGCCTACCTCCAAATAACCCCTCATTTAGAAACAATCATATATAGACAGTTTATCATATATGAATGGGAAATAGAATGATTTATTATGCTAAAGCGCAAATTTCATTATTGAATAGGAGTAAAAGAATACGCTTATTGCCTTTTGAAAAATAAAGATATAATATCTTTAGATATTGATAGAAAAACATCAAAAAATAATACAAGAAATACAAACAGTCTACATTTCAATTGCCTACAGGATTTTGTAAACTATTAACAAATAGTACTATTTTAAAAAGTAGTTTTGGTAATGTAGCTTAAACAATACCGTATTAGGAGGGAAAACATTGAAAAAGATTCTTAGTTTATTACTGATTGCAGCACTTCTTGCTTCACTGGGTGTAGGATGTGGACAAAAAAGTGCTGATAGTACAGCTCAAGGCTCCAATGATGTAGAAACCATTAAAGAGGAGGCCAGTAAAGAGGGATTCTCCTGGGACATGGCATCCGGTGCAAGTATCAAGGTTCTACTGAATCAACATCCATATGCTGAAGCCTTGATTAAGAAAATACCCGACTTCGAAGCGCTAACCGGCATTACTGTCGAGTACGCAGTGACACCTGAGGAAAACTATTTTGACAAAGTAACAACTTCACTGAACAGCCGGTCAGGCGATCCTGATGTATTTATGACAGGAGCTTACCAGGTTTGGGAATATGCGCCACCAGGATATATTGAGCCTCTAGAGGACTATATCAATGATGAAAACTTAACCAGTGAAGACTATAAATTCGATGATTTTTATAAAGGGATTGTAGGAGCCCTTCGTTGGGACCTGGTACCTGGTCATAAAACAGGCGTAGGTTCACAGTGGGCGCTTCCTATGGGATTTGAACAATACACCTTGGCTTACAACAAACGTATCTTTGAAGAACGTGGTTTAGAGCCTCCAACAACTATGGAAGAGTTAAAGGCGCTATGTGTTGAACTTAACGAGTTTGACGGTAAAGGAACTTATGCCCTTGCCCTTCGTGGAACAAGAAACTGGGCGACTATTCACCCTGGATATATGTCAACATTCGCTAACTATGGCGCAAAAGACTATGCTATAGAAGATGGAAAACTTGTTTCAAAAGTCAACTCACCAGAAGCCGTAAAGATGACAGAGGACTGGATTGATATTATTAATACCGGTGGTTCACCAACATGGTCATCCTATACCTGGTATCAAGCAGGTGCCGATCTTGGAGCAGGAAAAGCAGCTATGCTCTTTGACGCAGACGTTGTTGAGTACTTCCAGAATCCAGAAGGTGCTTCACAAGAAGCAGGAAATATTGCCTGGGTTCCAGCTCCACTTCCAGAGGGACAAGACCAAGTGAATTCCAATCTTTGGACATGGGCATTGTCCATGAATGCAGCTTCCAAAAACAAAGTTGCAGCCTGGTTGTTTATCCAGTATTTCACTGGCGCCGAGTACCAATTGTGGTCAGTTCTTGAAGCTAATGCTGTAAACCCACCAAGAATGTCAGTCTTCCAAAACGAGGATGTAACTGAAATGCTTGCACTTGCAGATGGTTACAAGGAAACTTTTGAAAAGACAATTAACGGAACTACTATCCAATTTACACCACAACCCTATTTCTTCGAACTGACAACAGAATGGGCAGCAACCCTTCAGGATATTGTTGGTGGTAAATACGATTCTATTCAGGAAGCTATGGACCAGTTGAAAGAAAAGATGGATGAAGCATTGGAAGATGTAGAAGTAGAATAAGTTTGTGAATCACTAAAGCTCAAAAGGAAAGTGCTCGTAAGTGGTTGAAAAACCTGGATAAGAGCATAGGAATAAACCAATAATGACTGGAAGCCTGTGGCGGCTTATGCCGCCAGGCGCCGGTCCTTACCCTCAAAATAAGTCATGACATCATGACATAAGCAAAGGAGGCTGTCTTGTGAATGATCTCGCAATGACTTCTAAAAAAGAAAAAGACAAATATACGACGGTCCCATTAATGGTAAAACTAAGACCTTACCTGATTATGGCACCAGCGTTTTTGATAACCATAGGAATACTCTATCCATTTTTTACAGCTGTCTATTACTCACTGACCGACTATTCGTTCCGTCGTGCAACCTATGATTTTGTAGGCCTGGAAAACTGGATCAACCTCTTTACCAATGGAGATTTTTGGCATGCCGTACTTATTACCGGCCAATATGCCCTCCTTACTACAGGTGTGGAAATGGTCTTGGGACTTGGAATTGCCTTGCTCCTCAGTAAGGATACAAGGCTCACCAAGGTTTTAAAAGTAGTTCTTATATTCCCTTTGATGATAGCACCGGTTATTGCCACCTTGATTTGGCAGCTTATGCTTAATTCATCAGTTGGAATTATTGAAAAGTTTCTCAACTTATTTAATATATATAATTTCCCTTGGGCTTCATCGCCTAAGACAGCGCTTCTAACTGCCGGACTCATCGATGTCTGGGTATACGCGCCATTTGTTATTATTCTTGCATTGGCAGGGATTAACTCCCTACCAAAATCCCCATTCGAGGCAGCTAAAATCGATGGTGGGTCAGCGTGGTTTACTTTTAAAACCTTAACCCTGCCAATGCTAAAACCCTTTCTCTATATCGCCCTGATTTTCAGGCTTATGGCTTCACTTCAGGAATTTGCCATTATTTTTGCCCTTACAAAAGGTGGCCCTGGTAATGCTTTGATGAACTTATCCTTGACGGGATATAATACAGGTTTTGCCTTCCTCAAGTTTGGCGAAAGTTTACCCTTTGTACTTGTACTCTGGATCGTCATTTACTTTATCAGTAAAAAACTGGTAGGGGACTGGCTCCATGTTCAAAAGACAGCATCAGGAAATTAGGAGGTCGGACATGTCAAAAAAACGATTAAGAATTATTGGTGAAGTACTAAGAAATGTCCTGCTTCTGGTTTATGCAACATTTGCACTTTTTCCCTTGATCTGGATGGTCCTGATTACCTTTAAAAGCGATGCTCAGATGTATAACACACTTTTTATCTTTAATCCAACATGGGTTAACTACCAGGAAGTTCTCTTAAACAGCCAGGATTATATTAAAGCTTTTATTGATAACGTTATTATCAGTGGTGGTGCTGTAATTATCTCGGTTTTAGTTGGGGTGCCGGCAGCCTATGCTCTGGCGAGGTTTAACTTCAAGGGCAAGGAGGATTTGGCTTTTACTATTCTTTCCTTTAAGTTTGCACCGGAAATACTGGTTATTCTTCCCCTTTTCATGATTTATCAAAAGCTAGGTCTTTATGATACTTACTTTGGATTAATCTGGGTTTACCAGCTCATATCCTTACCCCTACTTATATGGGTTCTTAGAGGATATTTTGAAGATATTTCGGTTGAAGTGGAACAGGCGGCTCAGTTGGATGGCTATTCCTGGTACCAGGTTTTTTGGAACATCTTATTACCTCTTATTAAACCGGGACTGGTTGCATCAGGACTCCTTGCTTTTATCTTTGCATGGAACAGTTTTACCTTCCCACTGCTTCTAAGTGGATTCAATATTCAGACAGTAACAGTAGCATCCTTAAGATATATAGCATCAGATACGGTTCACTATGGACAGATGGCAGTTGCTGCAACAGTAGCGGCCTTGCCGGAAGTTATTTTGGCCCTGCTGATCCAGAAACATCTGGTTCGAGGCTTAAGCTTTGGTGCGGTGAAAGGATAGGAAGACAATGGCTAATATTAAACTGAAAAATATAACCAAAACTTTCGGCAAGATCAAGGCTCTTGACCAGGTCGAACTTGAAATACATGACAAGGAGTTTTTTGTTCTCTTTGGACCTGCAGGAGCAGGTAAGACAACCATTCTAAAAACCATTGCAGGTATTGAGTTTCCAGATGACGGCTATGTTCTCTTTAATGATGATATCGTCAATCTGGTAGAACCTGCCAAAAGAAATGTATCCATGGTTTTTGAGAATTATGCCCTTTATCCACATTTAAGTGTTTTTGATAATATTGCATCGCCTATGCGGTCACCCCTTTATAAAAAGGATGAGGACTATATCAAAGACCAGGTGGTCAAAGTAACCACCACCATGAAAATCGATCATCTCCTTGAGAGACTGCCCAGTCAGCTGAGTAACGGACAGCGTCAAAGGGTAGCTCTTGGACGGAGTTTAGTGCGAGAGCCCAATGTTTTCCTTATGGACGAGCCCCTTGCCCATTTGGATGCCAAGCTCAGACACCATATGCGTACAGAGCTGAAAGCTATGCAGACTCAGCTGGATACAACAACCATCTATGTCACTCACGATTATATGGAAGCCTTAAGTTTGGGAGACAGAATTGCCATCATTAACGAGGGGAAGATTGTTCAGATCGGCACCGGTGATGAGGTTTATTACACACCGAAAAATCTTTTTGTTGCTAAGCTTGTAGGTGAACCGGAAATCAATACTTTCAAGGGAGAACTTGCTGAAGTTGGTGGTCAGGTGAAGATGAAAGTCCTTAATCAAATACACCTTTATACTTTACCTAAGGACGTTCAGGCAGAGCTTAAGAAACACCATTCCCAGCATGTAGTTATCGGCATTCGTGGTTTAAATGTTGACTACTCCTTTACCCGTGAAAATAAAGAGCAAATAGAAGGTTCTGTATACAGTTTTGAGCCAATCGGTAATAAAACCATTTTGATTGTTAAGGTAGGCGATGAATTGATTAGAACCATTGCGCCTAATGACCTGCAAGTGGATATCGATCAACATGTTTTTCTTACCTTTGACTTTGAGAATGCTATGTTCTTTGATGCGGACAGTGAAGAACTCTTGATTCGCCACAATCAGGAAGCCATTATCAAGGAGGTGATCTAATGTCTCAATTAGTATTAAAAAACGTTTTTAAACGTTATGAGAATAAAAAAGGTCGAAAGAAAGCCAAACAAAACGATTTTGCTGTTAAAGACCTGTCCCTACACTGTGAAGACGGTGAATTTATCGGAATACTGGGACCCTCCGGCTGCGGCAAAACAACAACCCTTCGGATGTTGGCAGGTCTGGAAGATATTACCCACGGTGATATTTTTATTGAGGACAGGAAAATCAATAACCTCCATCCCAAGGACAGGAATATTGGTTTGGCCTTTGAGGATTATGCCCTTTATCCTCCCATGAATGTCTATGACAACATTGCCTTTAACCTTCGGGCCAAAAACGTGCCGGAAGAGGAAATCGATAAAGAGGTTATGCGGATAGCTCCTCTCATGAAGGTTGAAGAATTGCTTGACCATGCACCTGCAGGCCTTAGTGGTGGACAAAAGCAGAGGGTTAATATTGCAAGAGCCCTTGTTAGAAAACCAAAAGTTTTGCTCTTGGATGAGCCCCTTTCCCACCTGGACGGCAAAATGCGTCAGGTCCTTCGTATGGAAATCAAAAGGCTTCATAAGGAAATCAAGTGTACTACCATCATCGTAACCCATGACCAATTGGAGGCCATGTCTTTGGCTGACCGTATTGCCATTATGAAAGACGGTACCCTTCAGCAGTTCGGGACACCACTGGATATCTATGATAATCCGGTTAACGAGTTTGTTGCATCTTTTATCGGTGAACCACCTATGAATATTACCAAGGTGACGATCACGAAAACCGATGGCCAGCTCTACTTCCATTTTCCTGTTTCAGGACTGAAAATCGCCGTACCTTCCAAGTATAACTCTGTACTTAAGGAAGGCATGGAAGTCAAAATGGGAGTTCGTCCTACAGACCTTTTTGTAGTAGATATGGATGCAAAGGGTTCTGTAACTGAGGTTGGGGTTTTTGAAAACCTGGGTGATGAAAGAAGGATTTCCATTGAAGTAGGAGATGATGAATATCTGACCTTGATTACCACAGACGAAAGACGCTACAAGACAGGTGAGAAAATTAAATTGGCTGTTAATGAAGAGAAAACCCATGTTTTTGATATAGAAACAGGGGACCGCATAAAACCAATACAATAAAGGAGGAAGTATCATGTCAAATTTACCAGAAAAAATGAAAGCTGTTGTAGCTTATGAACCAGGGGATTACCGATTGGCTGAGGTGGATGTGCCTCGTGCCGGCCAAGGTGAAATGGTTGTCAAAGTCGAGGCTTGCGGTGTGTGTGCCGGAGACCTTAAGGCCTTTCACGGAGCACCTAGTTTTTGGGGTGGTGAAGGAAATCCTGCCTATATTAAGGCTCCAATGATTCCAGGCCATGAATTTATTGGCCATATTGTTGAACTTGGTCCTAATGCACCAAAAGGTTTTGAAATTGGTGACCGTGTTATCAGTGAGCAAATTGTTCCTTGTGGAGAATGTAAATTCTGTAAGTCAGGCCGTCACTGGATGTGCCAAAAACATGATGTTTATGGCTTCCAGAATAATGTTAACGGCGGTATGGCTGAATATATGAAGTTCCCTAAAGAGGCCCTTGTCTTTAAGGTGCCTGAATCTATTCCAATGGAAAGCGCAGTTCTTATTGAACCATATGCCTGCTCCAAGCATGCAGTAGACCGTGCCAACATCACCAATGAAGATGTGGTCGTTCTATCCGGAGCCGGTACCCTGGGTCTTGGTATGGTTGGTGCCATAGCTATGAAGAATCCTAAGAAGTTAATCGTTCTGGATTTGAAAAAAGACCGTTTGGAAAAAGCCCTTGAATTTGGTGCTGACTTAGCCTTTAGTCCTATGGATACAGATGTAGTCAAGGAAGTTGTTGATCTGACTGATGGCTATGGATGTGATGTCTATATTGAAGCAACAGGCCATCCAGCCAGTGTATCCCAAGGCCTTGAAATGATTCGTAAAATGGGTACCTTTGTCGAGTTCTCCGTATTCAAGGACCTGGTTACCGTAGACTGGTCTATTATCAGTGACCGTAAGGAACTGGATTTACTTGGTGCCCACCTAAGTCCATACTGCTATGAGCCTGTTATCGAATGGATGGAAAATGACTTAATCCCAACTGAAGGTGTTGTAACTCATGTTCTTCCACTGGATGAATGGGAAAAAGCATTTGAAATGGCCGAAAAAGGTGACAATTCACTGAAAATCGTACTTAAGCCATAAGGAGGTCCTCATGAAAATAGCAATCGGATGTGATGAGGCAGCTTTGGATCTTAAAAATATGTTAGTTGAATACCTCATGGCAAAAGGATATGAAATGGAGGACTACGGCGTATATGATCATACGCCGGCCCTCTATCCTGATACAGCCGTTGCTGTAGCATCAGCTATAGCTGGCGGTAAACATGAGCGGGGAATTCTTCTTTGCGGAACCGGTATTGGTATGGCCATCACTGCCAATAAAGTTCCGGGAATCCGGGCAGCAACCTGCCACGATCCATATTCGGCTGAAAGGGCCAGAAAAAGCAATGACGCCCAGATCATTACTATGGGAGCCAGAGTTATAGGCCCGGAACTGGCTAAAACCTTAGTTGATGTATGGCTGGTATCGGATTTTGCCGGTGGCCGTTCACAACCAAAGGTAGACCGGATTAAAGAATACGAACAACAATATTTAAAAGTCTGAGGAGGCTAGGGATGCAAAGATTTGTAAATGTACCAGATGAAGTAGTAGAAGATATGTTAAAGGGCTTTATCAAAGTCCATGATGATATTGTTGCACCAACAGATAATGACAGGGTCATCAAATACAAAAAAGCGCCTATTAAGGGAAAAGTAGGTGTTGTAACCGGAGGTGGTTCCGGCCACAAGCCTGCTTTTATCGGTTATATCGGAAAAAACATGTGTGATGCAGTTGCTGTAGGAGAAATCTTCTCATCACCAACAGCCAAAGCCTTTCTGGATGCTTTTAGAGAAGCTGATTCAGGTCAGGGTGTTGCTTGTCTTTACGGTAATTATGCCGGTGACAACATGAATGTAAAAATGGCCAAAGAGCTGGCAGAAGAAGAAGGCATCGTCGTTAAAACCGTAGTTGCCAATGATGATGTAGCCTCAGCTCCTAAGACAGAACTGGATAAACGACGTGGCGTAGCCGGTGAAATTCTTATGTGGAAAGTCGGTGGTGCCAAAGCTGCCCTTGGTGGTGACTTGGACGAAGTGATCCGTGTTTCACAAAAAGCAATTGATTCTACCAGAAGTGTTGGAGTCGGCCTTAGTCCATGTACGCTTCCAGCAGTAGGAAAGCCTAACTTTGAAATCAAGGAAGGCACTATGGAAGTTGGAATTGGTCATCACGGTGAGCCGGGAATCAAAGTTATGGAGTTAAAAGAAGCCAAAGAAGTGGCCCAGATCATGGTGGAAACCATCCTTCCGGATATACCTTTTGTATCTGGCGATGATGTGGTCGTTCTTCTCTCGGGCCTTGGTGCTACGCCGGTTATGGAGCTTTATATACTCTATGATGAAGTGGAAAATCTTTTATCAGCCCAGGGAATAAAGGTTCACCGGTCATATGTTGGTGATTATTTTACATCTCTTGATATGCAGGGAGCCACCTTGACCCTCATGAAAGTTGATGATGAACTGAAAGAGCTCATTGATTTGGAAGCCCAATCCATGGGTCTGACTCAAATGAAAGGATAAAAAAATGTCGAGTGTTACAAAACAAAGTTTTCCAAAAGAAGCCGGTGCAGCCGTTACTTTCAATTTGATAAAGGTTATTCAGGACAATAAAGCCTACTTAAGTGAAATAGACGGAGCCATTGGTGACGGAGACCATGGTATCAATATGAACAAGGGATTTACCCTGGCCCAAAAACGTTTGGAGGGTAAGGAAACTGACCTGGCCCATTCACTGAAAACCTTGGGAACCATTTTACTCACTGAAATTGGTGGTTCCATGGGTCCTCTTTACGGAACCTTCTTCAGGTCCATGGCAACTGAAGTCAAAGATGAAGTAGACCAGGAAGTCTTCGGAGAAATGCTGGCATCTTCTGTCTCCGCCTTATCAGCACTTGGAAATGCCAAAGTGGGTGACAAAACCTTGATGGATACCCTGATTCCAGGACTTGAAGCCTATAAGCAGGCCTGTGCAGACGGCAAGGACTTTACAGCTTCTCTGGAAGACTTAAAAGTTGCAGCTGAAGCAGGAAAAGAAGCTACTTTTGATATGGTTGCCAAGATTGGACGTGCAGCAAGATTAGGTGAGCGTTCAAGAGGTTGTTTGGATGCAGGAGCTACATCCTGTAATCTCATTATTCAAACCATGGCAGATACCATGATTGAATTAATGGCATAGTCCTATTGGTCATAAACACAAATTTGACCAGTGAAGTAGAGATAAGATGTCGAATAAAAATATAAGATATAGCAGTATATGATGTTAAGCAAGAGTCAAGGAGGAAGCCGGATGAATGCTTTGGTAGCACAGTCAGGAGGACCGACAGCTGTCATCAATGGCAGTGTATTTGGTATTCTTGAAGGCGCCATAATGACCGAGGGTATTGATAAGGTCTATGGTGGAATCAATGGAATTGAAGGGATTATGAGTGGGCAGATTATTGACCTGACAGAGTGGGATGGGAAAAAGCGAACGACCTTTCTTTACTCCCCAAGTTCAGGACTTGGGTCTTGTCGGTATAAGCTGCCTGATATAAATCGGGACGGACCGGACCTAGATGGTTTGGAGGTTATGAATCAGGAATATCATAGGATTTTCACCATTCTGGAAGACTATGAAATCGCATGTTTTTTCTATATAGGCGGTAATGATTCCATGGATACTATTTATAAGCTCAGCGAATATGGCAGATGGATTGGTTCACCTATTCGTTTTATAGGTATCCCAAAGACCGTTGATAACGATTTGTATGGAACTGATCACTGTCCCGGTTATGGTTCTGCTGCCAAATATATTATTCGGTCTATTATGGAAATGGCCCATGATGCCAACGTGTATCCACAAAAGAGTGTTCACATCGTTGAAGTCATGGGAAGACATGCCGGTTGGCTGGCTGCAGCCACGGTCATGGCCAGATACGGTACAAAAAGAGCAGTTGACCTGATCTATCTGCCGGAACTACCCTTTAGTCTTAGCCGCTTTCTTCATGATGTGGAGGTCAAACTTAAGCGAAAAAGCCATGTTATAGTTGTTGTGTCAGAAGGCTTAAGAAAAAGCAATGGCGAATTTGTGGCATCTGAAGAAGGTCATGAGTCAGATCGGTTTGGTTACAGGAAAATGGGAGGAGTGGCCACCTACTTGGCACAAGAGTTAAAAGTCAGCTTTCACCAAAGCAAGAGCCAAGTAAACGGCCTAGACCAAAGTCTGTCTTCCTGTAAAGTAGTAGCCGTAGAATTAGGTATACTTCAACGAGGCTCCATCTACCACGCATCCAGAACAGACCTATACGAGGCAGTAAACTGTGGATACCATGGTCTGCTTTTCGCCTTACAGGGAATAAGTGGCCAAATGGTGGTCATGGACCGTGAACCGGACCAACCCTACCATATCCACTACCGGCACATTCCTATTGAGGAAGCAGCCGGCAAAGAAAAAACAGTTCCAAGGGAACTGATTAATCAAAGGGGAAATCATATGAAGGAAAATTTTCTGGATTATATTAGACCCTTGATTCAGGGCAATGTTGAGATTCCCGAAAAAGAAGGTTTGCCACTTTTTATCGGTGATGAAGCCCTAAATAATCATTATGTTTACAAGTGAAACTTTTCATGTTCCTACTAAAGACCGACAGTCATATCCCCCGTATGACTGTCGGCTTTTGCATGTAGTTCTTTATTGACTTAGCCTAATTGTGGTGCTATGCTCATAATATATTAGTGCTTATCTGACCTGTAAGGAGATAAAGATGATTCGACTTGATAGGGTTTTATCTCGGTGGAGCAACAACAGGTTATTAGTGGGAATTAGGAATGGATTCGTTTTACTGACACCATTTTTTATTATGGGGTCTCTTGTGGTGCTGATTAATAATCTGCCCATACCTGCCTATCAAGATATGATGAGCAGGATTTTCGGTTCAAGCTGGAAGGAAGTTCTGGCTTGGATTTGGGAGTATACCTTTGGTATTATCGGTATTATGACATCTGTTTCGGTGGCCTATTCCTTGGCAAAAGAATTCAGAGAAGATTCAACAACTTCATTTGTGGTCGCTCTTTTTAGTCTGGTTAATGTGATGATTGCCTTTCGTCCCTATGATGAAGCCTTGGCAATCACCGATTTTGGTCCAGGTTCAATTTTTATGTCTTTAATAGTTGGGATTTTCACCTATTTTCTTTTTAAGTTGGTAAGAGATTCATACCCTTATTTTAGGGGTGAACGTCGGATATTTCTTGAAGAATCCATTTCCTCTTCCATGGGAGCCTTGGTACCTGGTCTGATTACAGTGGTCATTGGCTTTTTAATTAAGCTCAGTCAATATTATGTCTTTGAGATATACGAAACCAACAATGTTCTGGAGCTTATACGTTTTATCTTTGAAAAAACAGGTGACCGAATGATTGGTGCTGTTTTACACAGCTTTTTAAACGAGGCCCTCTGGTTTTTTGGTATCCATGGAGCAAATTTTTTATATGATGCATCTATCGGTATTATTGAATCCAATTCTGTATTTACTAAAGGTCTTATGGATACTTACGTTTATCTGGGAGGCAGCGGGGCAACCATATCATTGATTATTGCATTACTCCTTACAACAAAAAGATCAAGGACTAGAATAATTGGCTATTACTCTATTGTACCTGCACTTTTTAATATTAATGAAATTCTTCTATTTGGACTTCCCATTATTCTGAATCCATATCTACTGATTCCTTTTATTGTAGTTCCGGTTATACACAGTATTGTTTCGGTGACAGTGATTGGATTAGGAATTGTTCCTCCTATTGTTAACAGTGTTGAATGGACAACGCCTGTACTTATTAGCGGTTATTTAAGTACAGAATCTATTGCTGGAAGCCTCTTGCAGCTTTTCAACATTCTTGTTGGTGTGCTGATTTATCTACCTTTTGTCAGATGGTACAGTGGTAATGATATTGACCAGGATAAGGTATTGATTAAAGAGGTGTCCGAAAAACTTCATTCGGATGAATATACCAACTTAAGTCATGCTTTGGAATCCTCAAAGACCTTGCATTATCTTTTCAGAAAATTAAGTGTGGAGTTGAAATTTGGTATGAATCACCTGGAGGCCTATATGGTCTATCAGCCCCTGATGAAAAAAGACCAAACCTGCTACGGGGTAGAAGCCCTCCTTAGATGGAAACATCCGGTCTATGGCATGATATCGCCTATGCTGACAGTGGCAGCAGCTGAAAATTCTGACCTGATTGAAGAATTGACCTTCTTTACTATTGAACAGACCGTTAAGGATATGAAGTCCTTGCATAAAGAAGGTTTCCCGATTAAAATTTCAGTTAATATATCTCCGACTGTTCTTCAAAAATCAGATTTTGCCAAGAATCTGGAAAAACTTAGAGAGCAGGTTGGTTTTAAATCTGAATCTTTACTTCTTGAAATTACAGAGACCATTGGCATCACCAAAGAAGACGTTTTTTTAACTAACATCAATGCCTTGCTTGAATATGGTTATACTATGGCCTTGGACGACTTTGGCATGGGATTCACTTCTCTGATGATGATCAGAAAATCTCGGGTTGGTGTGGTGAAAATCGACGGGTCCTTGACGAAAGCCGTTCAAACAGACCATAAGGCCCGTATGATTGTTAAAGGACTTATTGATTTATCAAAAGAGCTCAATTTAAAAGTGGTTTCAGAATTTATTGAAACCACTGATCAGTTTGAGTTATTGAAGGAAATGGGTTGTGAATACTATCAAGGTTATCTTTTTGGCAAACCCATGGAGTACGAAATACTCCTTGACCGCTTAAGAACTCATTATCAGGCCTCAGCTACTGGAAGCCAAAGCCGAATGGTGGTTCCGCCAGCAGAAGGCGAGTCAACTTCAAGACCATAGTCGTTGCCGCAATGAAGCTGAATCCGATCATGGATGTTCTTAAGTCCGATGCCATGGTGCATGACATTACGCTTGTTCTCTTTTTTGAAGAGGGTTTCAATGGTCACTTCATCTATGCCTTTTCCATTATCAGAAATAATTATAAATAAAATGTCATCCTCGCGGGTGGCTTTTATTGTGATATGATATTGCTCGTTGCCCATATCCTCAAAGCCGTGAACGATGGAATTTTCGATGATTGGTTGAAGAATAAATCGAAGAATATACAGGTTTTCCAAAGTGTCAGGAATATCATAGACAACATCAAAGGTGTCCCCGAAGCGGTATTTTTGTATCTCTACATAGTTGACAATACTGGCGATTTCATCCTTTAGGTGGACTAAAGTTTCTTTGCCCGAAATATTATATTTAAGAAGATTAATAAGGGCATTGGTCATATCCTTAATGTTCTCAACATTCTGAATAGTTGCTAACCATTTGATAGAATCCAGGGTATTGTAGAGGAAATGGGGATTGATCTGGGACTGAAGAATCTGGAACTCCATCTGGTCTTTCTCTTTTTCTTCGGCAATCATTTTTTTAATCAAGTTGTTAAGGTTTTCGCTCATCTCATTAAAAGACATACCAAGCTGACCAAGTTCGTCATTTCTTTTGATGGGAACAAGGGTTTTGAAGTTACCGACTTCTACCTTATGGATATGTTTACGAAGGTCTCTAATCGGTTTGGTGAAAGAATGGGAAAGAATGAGAGAAACAATCCATGACAGGATAATGAGAATCCCCATGGAAATCAGCGCCCATGGTGCCAGTTCATTGGTTTTCTCATAAATGTGATCAGCATTGATGATTCGAACGACCTTCCATCCACTGAAATTTAAGGTGTCTGACAGGATGATACTTTCCTTGCCAAAAACGTCCTTAGTCATCTGGGTGCTGGGTAAATTCATAATCTCTGGGTTGTCGGTGATGATGCTGTCCAGATTGATATTGTAGGGAAACGAAAACAGGGTTTCACCTAGATGATTGACCACTAAGACTTTTTCGTCATACTGCATCCAGGAAGCCATAAACATTTCCTGGAGATAGAGATAGTTCATATCGATGATGACCATACCGATTACCTGGTCTGAGTAAGGTTCTGTAATAGGACGAATGTTGGAAATGACACCACCGTCAGAATACATATGATAGTTCATTTTGGAACCTACAAAATAAAACTCATCGATAGTAAGGGGTTCTTTTAAGATGTCACCATAAAGTTCCCTCAGGGGTTCTTCCTTGACACCCCAGTCACTGGTATAAAACTCATCTTCCAAACCAAGAACATAAACGCCGGAAATATATTCCTGAACACTGACAATACCCTGTAGAAAGAGGTTGATCTCATTCTGATCCTTAATATAATTGACATCAGATTCGCCGATGTCATTGGTCAACATGGTAATGATCTCTTCGTTGTTGCTTAAGGAGTTGGAGGTGTTATCCACCAGATTAAGGAAAAATTCAACAGTTTGCTTTGTTTTTGAGGAAAGTTGAATTCTGTACTCGGTTTCGTTTTCTTTTAGGGCAGTAAAATAAGAAGCATATACTCCAATAGAAATGATGATTAGAGATAGGGTGGCGAAAAATCCTATATATATAAAAAACTGAGTTCGAATGGATTTGGTCTTCATAGGTCACCTAGCCGTTTCTGTATTCTTTACAGGTCATCTTGGTAAATTCCTTAAATACTTTGGAAAAGTAATAGGGATTTTCAAAGCCGACTAAACCGGCAATCTCATATACTTTGAGGTGTGAATTAGCTAAGAGTTCCTTGGACTTTTTAATGCGGAACTGGTTTAAGTAAGTGGAAAAATTTATGGACATCTCCTGTTTGAATAAATGACTAAGATAGGAGGGGGAAATCTGAAGTTTTTCTGCAATATCTCCCAGTGAAATCGAATGACTGTAATGATCTTCAATATACTCCAGAGACTTACTGATAATAAAAGAGTGGGAGTCATTGTTTTGTTCTACCATATTTTTCTGAAGAGTTTTGAATATCAGAAAGAGGTAATCTTTCATTTCAGTGAAGTTATAGAAATTTTCAAAAGGATAAAGCCTGTATTCTGTAGGCTTAAGGTTGTAGGACTGCTGGATATTGATGACTGTCTTCATCAATTGCTGGAACATATCCTTGCATTGGTCATAATTTTTTCGTCGTTCAATCTGGGCAAAGAGTCTTCCTAGATATTCTGCCATATCCTTTTCCAAGCCATTGAGTATATACCGTCTAAGGCCAGTCAGCTCCATCGTAAGAAAATCGGTTCCCACACTGTCCATCCTTGGATATACAAAAATACCCCTGGAATCAAAGAAACTTCGTTGTTCAGCTTTCTGAGCCTCGACAAATAATTGTGGAAGGGCAGAGAAATCCAAAGAGGGCGATGAAATCCCAAAGGTTGTATTCAGGTTAAGGAATTTATGGAGATGGTGTGAAACATTTTGCAGATGCTTTTCGATATGTTCGTATTGATTAAAATCATAATTAAGAATTAAAACTAAAGTATTGTCCAGAGGAAGTGCCTGATATCTAAGGGCGTTACCAGTGGTGTTCTGCGACAAGAGATTCTGAAGGATCTTCTTGACCTGGAGCCTGTCCATATTAGGTTGGTCTTCTTTGGCGGCGCTAAATATCCGGGTATAGACGATAGAAAAATAATCATGAGTAAATTTCTGGTTGAGCTTATCCAGAAGATCAGGTGGACATGAAAGTAAAACCTTGTCCCTTAAACAGGTAACGAGGTGGTCTTCATCATCTTCACTTAGGAAGCCTTTCGCGGAAACTGAAGGACTTAAGTTTTGACTTAATTCTTTAAGAATGGTTAGGAGATTATCCTCACCAAGTTCTGATTTCAGTATATAATGTTTAACACCTAACTGAATGGCGCCACGCGCATAATCAAAATCACTGTGGTGTGTTAGAATGATGGATTTAAGCATAGGCTTAAGATCCTTAAGATAACCGAGTAATTCAAGTCCGTCCATACCCGGCATACCAATATCAGTAATAACAATATCCGGGTCTGTTGACTCAAAAATCTGTATAGCCTCTTTGCCGTTTTTAGCCTGGCCGACAACTTCAAAACCGTGTTTTTCCCAATCAATAGTGGAAACCAATCCCACCCTAACCAGTAGTTCATCGTCGACGATAAGTACCTTAATCATAACCCCTCCTGTGGTAACCTTTTCGCTACTCTTATTATACCAAAATCAGAGCCTTTCTACAACGAAATAGACCATAAATCATGGCTTTATTTCCAGTAAAATAGCCATATTGCCTATAATTTTGGACCAAGGTTTTTTCGGAAGATTTTAGGGTTTCCGATTTGGGATTGAAGTTGACAAAAAACTTAAATAATGATAAATTAAGTTCAGTTTAAGTGATTTTAGTTGCTCGCCCATGCAACCTTAGCTGGTCATAAATCTCCGATTTATTGCTCGCTTATGCATCCTAGGAGGAATAATGAAGATAAAGTTACAAGATATTGCCAATGAATTGAATATTTCTGTTGCTGCGGTTTCTATGGCCATTAATGGAAAAAAGGGAGTCAGTGACCAGACCAGAGATCAGGTTTTAGAACTGGCGGCCAAGTATGGCTACGAAGTAAAAAAGAAAGTGGAAGCTTCGGATGATGTGACCCCCCTCTTTATTAAACTCCTGCGAGTGAAAAAAGAAGGTCTTGTTGCCCAAGATACAGCATTTTTCTCCAAGTTAATCGAGGGGATTGAAAATGAAACCAAGAAAATGGATTGTCAGCTGGTTGTTTCCAACATGACCTGCAATGAAATGGATGAGGAATGGCTGGATAGTGAAAACAAGTCATCGATGGATGGTTTAATAATCCTTGGTACGGAGTTGAATTCAGATGATCTGGAAATCCTGGATCAGCTTCGAAAACCTTTTGTAATCCTGGATTCCTACATGATAGGCAAGGACTGGGACTGCATTTTAATGAATAACCAACAGGCGGTTCATAAGGGAGTTTCTTATCTACTTGAAAAAGGGCATAAACAGATTGGTTACCTCAAATCCTCTTATGCTATATATAACTTTGATGAACGCTATAGGTCATACGGTCAGTTTGTCTATGAGTCAAAAATTCAACAGAATCCCAGTCATGTTGTTGAAGTTGAACCAACACTTGACGGTGCCTATAAAGATATGTCAGCCTATCTGGATAGCTTAAAGGGTGATCTTAGCCAACTGCCAACAGCTTTTATGGCAGATAATGATTTAATTGCAGTTGGTGTTATGAATGCGCTTATGGAAAGAGGGATTAAGGTTCCTGAACAGATATCAATCGTCGGCATCGATGATATGCCTTGTGGTAGGATAGTGACCCCTAAGTTGACGACACTTCGCATATATAAGCAGAAGATTGGCGGGTTTGCCGTTGATCGATTACTTACCCTTTGCAAAGAACCAACAGATATTTCCAGGAAGGTAGAGATTAATACTTTTTTGGTAGAACGTGAAAGTGTTCGGGAGATTTAAGCTTTTTAGCTTAAGTTAAGCAAATTAATACGATGAATAGTGTCAAAAGATGATTAAAACCATTAGTGGCCTGGCAAGGCCTATCAAGTTAAGCGTTGATAGGTCCTACCAGGCCACTTTCATATGTGAATCTACTACTTAAGCTAAATAATTAAGGAATAATTAACTTAAATCAACTTAAAAAATACAAAAAAGATTGACATTTAAGTGATAATGGAATAAACTTTAAGTGAAGATTAAGCAAAAATTTAGTTATTTAAGTGGAGGTATAAGATGATTCGCATAGGAGTTGCTGCAACAAGACGATTTGTATTTAGTAAGGAAGACGCACATAAATATAAGGATCTGGTACTTGAAAAATTAAAGTCCATGGAAAATATCGAGGTTGTTGATATTGAATCCATTAACCCTGAAGGTCTGCTTTTTGACAATGACAAACACGCTGATGAGATTATTGAACTTTTTGTTAGAGAAAAAGTAGATGCTGTATTTTTCCCACATACAAACTTTGGTACTGAAAATACGGTTTGCCGTGTAGCCCAAGGTGTTGGTAAGCCTGTTCTTTTATGGGGCCCAAGAGACGAGGATCCATTGGATGACGGTAGCCGTTTGAGAGATACCCAGTGTGGTCTTTTTGCAACGGGTAAGATTCTTAGACGATTCAATGTTCCTTTTACCTATATTCCAAACACCAGATTGGATGATCCGATTTTTGAAAGAGGCCTTGATAACTTTATTGCAGCTGTTCATGTTGTAAAGGGTATGCATAAACTTCGACTCCTTCAGATTTCCACAAGACCTGCAGGTTTCTGGACCATGATGTATAACGAAGGTGAATTGCTTGAGCGTTTTGGTATTGAAGTTTATCCGATCTCCTTGGTAGAGATAAAAGACAGAACCGATGAGTTCTATAAGAGTGATGATCCTAGGGTTCAGGAAACCGTTGATTTGATTAAGGGCAAGCTGGATATTTCGGCTGTAACTGAGGATCATGTTCGTCATATTGCAGCTCTTAAAGTTGCTATGAAGGCTTATGCAGAAGAAAAAGGCTGTAAGGCCATTGCTATTCAGTGTTGGTCAGCCCTTCAGGACAGCATGCATATTATGCCATGTCTTGCCAATGCGATTTTGACGGATGAGTTTATTCCGGTTACCTGTGAAACAGATATTCACGGTGCAATTACATCAGTTATGGCTCAAGAAGCCGCCCTTCGCAAGACACCTACCTTCTTTGCTGATTTGACTGTCCGCCACTCAGAAAATGATAATGGTGAGCTCCTTTTCCATTGTGGAAATTTCCCACTTTCCTTATCCTGTGAAGGTTGTAATGCAACCATGAACAATCATTTCCTTTTTGATGATCATGCGCCAGGTACCCATGAGACTGAAATCGTTGGTGGTGAAATGACCATTCTTCGTTTTGATGGAGACCATGGTGACTATAAGCTTTTCATGGGCCATGCCAGAGGAATCGAAGGAAAATATACCAGAGGATCATATGTCTGGGTAGAAGTGGATAACTGGGTGAAATGGGAACGTAAACTTGTTGAAGGACCATATGTTCACCATAGTGTTGGTGTCCATGCTGATGTTATTCCGGTTCTTTACGAGGCCCTTAAATATATTCCAGGAATTGAACTGGACCTTGTCGATACAAGTGAAGATGAAATTGTTGATTGGTTAAACGGAGGCGAGGCAAAATGGCTCAAGTAGATCTTTTTCGAAAAAGTGTTGAAACCCGTAAAACTGTTTTGAAACTGATCCATCATGCCAAGACAGGGCACACCGGAGGTGCTCTGTCCTCAACAGATATTATGGTCAGTTTATACTATAAGATTATGAATATTGATCCAAAGAATCCCAATATGGAGGACAGGGACCGTTTTATCCTGTCAAAGGGGCATTCCGTAGAACCTCTTTGGACAATACTGGCTGATCTTGGTTTTTATCCAGAGGAAGATCTTTGGACTTTTTCATCCTTCGGTTCAAAACTGATCGGACATCCCAACAATAAGATGCCCGGTGTCGAGATGAATACAGGGTCCCTTGGCCATGGTCTTAGTGTTGGCAGTGGCTTGGCCCTTGCTGCCAAGAAAATGAATAAATCCTATCGTACTTTTGTTCTGATGGGTGATGGTGAGCAGGCAGAAGGTTCTGTATGGGAGGCGGCTATGTTTGCTGCTCATTACAAACTTGATAATCTGGTAGCCATCATTGACAGAAACCGTTTGCAGATTAGTGGTTCTACAGAAGAGGTTATGGCACTTGATCCTTTAGATGAAAAATGGGAAGCCTTCGGCTGGGAAGTGGTTCAGGTTGATGGAAATAATTTAGACCAATTGGTTAGCGCCCTTGATTCCAGTCAGGTTGTTACAGGTAAGCCAAAGCTGATCCTTGCTAACACAACCAAGGGTAAAGGTGTGTCCTTTATTGAAAACCAGGCTGATTGGCACCATCATGTACCAACAGATGACCAACTAGCCCAGGCCCAGGAAGAACTGGACCAGCAATTAACGGAGGTGTGCTGTGAATAAAATACCTAACAGACAGGTCATTAATGATGTCCTTCTTGAAAGAGCGGAATCAGACAAAAAAATCATAGTTCTGGCCAGTGATGCCAGAGGGTCAGCCAAGCTGACTGAGTTTGCAGATACCTATCCTGACCAGTTTGTGGAAACAGGAATTGCTGAGCAGAACCTTGTTGGTGTTTCAGCAGGACTTGCCAGTGGAGGCTTGAAACCTTTTGTTGCATCTCCGGCATGTTTCCTGAGTATGCGAAGCGTGGAGCAGGTTAAGGTAGACGTGGCCTATTCCAATACCAATGTAAAGCTAATCGGTATCAGTGGCGGTGTTTCATACGGTGCCCTTGGTATGTCTCATCACTCTGTACAGGATATTGCTGTTATGCGTGCCATTCCCAACTTGGAAGTGTATCTTCCTGCAGACCGTCATGAAACCAGAAAGCTTTTTGAAATCCTGGTGGACAGGGAAAAACCGGCATACATCCGTATCGGACGTAATCCTGTTCCGGATGTATATGAATCCGATGATTATGATTTTGAAATAGGTAAGGCAGTTACCCTTGTTGAAGGTGATGACTTAACCATTACGGCTTGTGGTGAAACGGTGCATGTAGCTGTGGAAGCGGCCAAAGCTATTAAAGAAGAACTTGGCTTATCAGCAAGAGTTCTGAATTTCCATACCTTAAAGCCTTTCGATAATGAAGCGGTAGTTAAGGCTGCAAAAGAAACCGGCTATATCATATCCATGGAAGAACACAGTATTTTTGGTGGATTGGGTTCAACTGTTGCTTCTGTAACTGCAGGCAGTGCTCCTGTTAAAGTGGATATACTGGGTATTCCTGATGAACCCGCCATTGCTGGTGTGACCAGTGAGGTTTTTGACCACTATGGCTTGTCAGCCAGGCATGTGGTAGAGATGGTTCGAAGCCATCAGGCTATGAGAGCTGAGTTGCAATCTAGCCAAGATACAAAAGGCAAAAATTTCAATCAAGGTGGGAAAGACAATGAGTAAGGTGTTACTTGGCATTGATCAATCCACATCAGGAACTAAGGTTGTCGTTATGGACAGCCTGGGACACTTGATTCATAAAGTGGCAAAGCCGCATAAACAGTATTATCCTCAGCCCGGATGGGTTGAGCATGATATGGAAGAAGTATATGAAAATGTTGTTGCTTTGTTGAAAGAAGTCATAGACCTTTTTAAAGGTGAAGATATTCTTGGACTGTCCATTACCAATCAAAGGGAAACGGTGGTTTTCTGGGATAAAGAAACAGGAAAACCCATTGGTCATGCCTTGGTATGGCAGTGCAGAAGAGGTGCCGGAATCTGTGACCAGTTGACAGAAAAGGGTTATGCTCAAACTATTTACAGCAAAACCGGTCTTCAGTTGGATACTTATTTTAGCGCAAGTAAGATGACTTGGGCCTTAGGTGAAAATAAGAACATTCAAGAAGCAGCAGATGAAAACCGTCTCTGTATTGGAACTGTAGATGCTTATCTTCTCTACCGGTTAACAGAGGAAAAAAGATTTGCTACAGATGTAACCAATGCTTCAAGAACCCTTCTCTATAACATTCGAACCAATCAGTGGGATGATGAACTCCTGGAAATTTTTGGTGTTAAAAAGGAATGGTTGCCTGAGATTTGTGACAGCAACAGTCACTTTGGAACTTTGGATAAGGCAATATCGGATTTGAAACTTCCCATTGCAGGTGTTATTGGAGACAGTCAAGGTGCTCTCTTTGGTCAATCCTGTTATAGCCGGGGAAAGGCAAAAGTAACTTATGGTACGGGGTCTTCGATTCTTATATATGCCGGAACAGATATAGAAACATCCAATGATTTACTGACCTCTATTGCCTGGTCCATTGACGGCCAGGTCCACTATGCCCTGGAAGGTATTATTAATTCCTCAGGTGATACCCTTAAGTGGGTAAAAGAAAATCTGGGTATGTTCTCTGATGACAGTGAAATCAATGACTTGGTAAAAAGTGTGGATTCCTGTGAAGGAGTATATGTGATACCGGCATTTAGTGGTTTAGGTGCACCCTACTGGGAGCAGGAAGCCAGAGCAGCCATTGTGGGTATGACCAGACGGTCTGACAAGAGACATATTGTCCGTGCGGCTCTTGAATCCATTGCTTATCAGGTAGCAGATATACTGGATAAGGTGGCTGGTGAAGGACTTATTGAAGTCAAGACCTGCTATGTAGACGGTGGACCATCTAAAAATGAATTCCTCATGGATTTTCAAGCAGATTTATTACAATCCACCTTGGTTAAAAGAAGCCAGGAGGAGCTTTCTGTTATTGGCGCCCTGTATTTAGGCGGTTTGGCCCTTGGCCTGTGGAAAGATCTGGAAACCCTGGAAGGACTTGGGGATATTACAAGAACTTATCAACCAATGATGGAAAAAGACCAGGCCCACCAATTAATTGAAAATTGGAGAGAGGCGGTTAAACGTGTTTTGTAAAGATGATTATTATAAACCGAGAGTATTTGTTTTGACAGATATTGAAAATGAACCAGATGACGCTATGTCTTTGGTTCGTTTTCTTACCTATGCCAACCAGTTTGATGTGGAAGGCTTGGTAGCTACAACATCTATTCACCAGAAAGACAAGACAGCTAAATGGAGAATTCTTGATATTCTTGAGGCCTATGGCCAGGTTAGAGATAATCTGGAAGTCCATGAACCTGGATATCCAACAGAAGAAGCCCTTGTAAGAGTGACTGCGGAAGGATTACCTGTCTATGGCATGGAAGGTCTCGGACAAGGTAAAGATTCACCAGGTTCTGACCTGCTTGTTAAAGCTGCCTTAAAGGAAGATGACAGACCTTTGTGGGTTTTGGTTTGGGGTGGACCCAGCGTCCTTGCCCAAGCCCTCTGGAAGTTAAGGAAAAGCTTAAATGACGACCAATTGGATACAGTGGTTGCTGGCTTAAGGGTTTATACCATATCCGATCAGGATGATACAGCCCCATGGATCAGAAAAACATTCAAAGAGCTTTTCTATATATGCAGTCCTGGGTTTAATGCAGGTGGAGCCTACCATCACTGTACCTGGTGTGGTATTAGTGGCGATAAGTTTCATGGCCGCTTTACAGGTGCAGATTTTGAAATTGTAGACAATCCCTGGTTAAAAGAACATATCCAGTCCAAGGGGCCACTAGGTGCCAAGTACCCTATGGCTGATTTTCTCATGGAAGGAGATACACCAACATTTCTATACTTGATTAACAATGGATTAGGTGTATCAGAACATCCGGAATGGGGTAGCTGGGGTGGTCGATATGAATTCTATAAGCCCTATATGAAAAAATGGTTTCTGGAAGAGGAAACAAGACCCTTTTATTCAGACGCCCAGGATGAAGTCTTAGGCATTGATGGTTATTGGCATACCAGCAACAAGGCCACTATCTGGAGATGGAGACAAGCCTACCAAAATGATTTTTCTGCCAGAATGGACTGGACCATTAAGCCTTATGATGCCTGTAACCATCCACCGGTTGTGAAAGTTGCCCATGATAAATACATGAAAGCGTCCTTCGGAGACCGTATTGATCTAAGCGCTCAAGGCACCTATGATCCTGATGGTGATGACTTGACCTATCACTGGTTTTTCTATGGAGAGGCAGGAAGTTTTGCGACTCAGGAAGCAAAAACCGGAATTCATCTCTATATTCATCATCATGACCAGAAGGAAGCCTGGTTTGAAGTTCCCACAGATAGAGTACTTCGAGGTGGCAGCATCCATATTATTCTTGCTGTGACGGACAAAGGTGTGCCGGCTCTGACCAGGTATCATCGAACCATTATCGACGTTATTTAATACAGAAATATATAGCATATGACATAAATAAAAGTGAACAATAAGAAAACCTTGTTCATGGAAATTTTTTCGTCAAATGTGCTAAAATATTAAAATTCTATTAAAATTGATTGTTAATATGTATCTTCCTTAACAATCAATTTTTTTGTTTGCCAAGGTATTTTCACAGTGTTGTGTAGACGCTGTTGACTTCCTATTATAATAGGTATAGTATGGAGTAGGCTTCTCAAACAGGCGTAACTTGGGACATTAGGAGGAGTCAAGATCTCAGTAAAATATTGGATTTGATAGATAGTGTTAAGTGCTTCAAAGTAAGTAACGGTATAGATCAGCTTTTTCTATTGGTAATAGGAGAATGCTGTTTTTTTTTGCGCCATTTCCTGTTATAGATAGTTTGTATTTTATCAATGAATAGGAAGGATTAACCATGTATTTATTTGTATGTGCTATGGAAAAAGGCGATTTGAAGTACGAAATCTCAGAAATCATTCGGAACAAAACTATTATCGAGCAGGCAACCTGGATTATGGGCGAAAACGGATCAGACTACGATATATCAGAGAATCCTGTTGTCATCGGCTCTCTTGCATCACTTCTCAAGAACAAGGAACAAGACGTTCTTTTGGCTAAAGTCAAAGGGATGGACAATGTCAATTTATTCAAACAATACCTGCAAACTAAAAAAGATCAGAAACACAATTGTGAGTATTTTGTACTCCAGCTTGTGGCATAGGGGGACAGCTAAGTGGAAGTTAATCATGTCTTATTAGCTGTTGTTATTTTTCTTGTCACTTATGGAATCATTGTTTCTGAAAAAATCAACCGAACTTCAATAGCTTTGGTTGGTGCTGTTTTGTTGATATTAACCCATGTCGTAACCCAGGAAGTGGCCATTGAACATATCGATTTCAATACCATTGGCCTCCTCATTGGGATGATGATCATTGTTAATATATTAAGGCGCACCGGTATATTTGGTTATTTAGCTATTAAAGCTGCAAAATCCGTTAACGGTGAGCCATGGAAGATTATAGTTATCTTCTCTGTTTTTACTGCAATTTCTTCAGCACTTCTGGATAATGTAACAACCATTCTTTTAATCGTACCCATCACGCTGGTTATTACAGATACCCTGGAGCTTGACCCGATACCATTTGTCTTACCATTGATTCTGGTTTCAAACATCGGTGGTACGGCTACCTTGATCGGTGATCCTCCAAATATTATGATCGGTTCCGCAACAGGCCTTGGATTTATTGACTTTATCGTCAATTTGGCACCGGTTATTATCATTGTCTTTATTACTGTCATCTTTGTATTTCGCTTCATGTTCAAAAAAAGACTTTCGATAACTGAAGATAAACGTGGTAAAATAATGGAGATGAATGAACATCTTGCCATTAAGGATAAGGTACTCTTGAAAAAAAGTCTTGTAGTACTATTCCTTACCATTATCGGATTTGTTTTGCACCAGTTACTGGATTTCGAATCAGCAACAGTGGCTCTTGTTGGTGCAGCAGTTCTTTTACTGATTAGTAAAATAGATCCTGAAGAAGTTTTGCTTGAAGTTGAATGGCCTACAATTTTCTTTTTTACCGCCTTGTTTGTTCTTGTAGGTGGTTTAGAGCAAGTTGGTGTAATTGATTTCCTGGCGGAAAAAATGTTGGTCCTTACCGGTGGAAACCTGTTTTGGATGGCCATTGTTATTCTGTGGGGGTCAGCCATCGCTTCAGCATTCCTTGATAATATTCCTTTTGTGGCAACGATGATTCCTTTGATTAAGAGTATGGCTCTTATTACCGGATTTTCAATAACGCCATTATGGTGGGCTCTTGCTCTTGGAGCGTGTCTTGGCGGAAACGGTACCTTGGTTGGAGCATCAGCCAATGTCATTGTTTCTGGTATGTTGGAGAAACATGGTAATAAGCTTGGATTTGTTGGTTTTATGAAAGTCGGATTTCCGATTATGGTAATCTCCGTATTCATATCTACGATTTATCTGGTCATTTTCTATATATAGGAGGTATGAAATGAGAAGTATCGTAACAGCGGAAGTGTCACAACATACAATGAAATTGCAGCAACTTGGTGCTAAAGTGAATGTGATTAATTCAACTTTGTGCTATGTTAATTTTGATATTAGTGGTTTTGTAGTACAATATGTATATAACGTTAATCAGAAAGGCAACTACTTTCTTGAAAGAACCAAGCCTTATCCACTGGCTATCCAAGAATTTGACAGTGAAAAGGATGTGGTTCAGCTTATTAAGGATGATGTGGTCAAGTTTAAAAATGCTTTGAAATGTCATCATATTGACAAGTTTATTACGATTGCAAGAGATATAAACCGTACCTTCTCTATGTTTGAAGATACATTTTTGAATTACAATATTCCTGGAGAACGGGTGGATAAGATCCATAAGAAGATTCAGGCTTTATCTCTTGAGATTGAAATCATTCGGGATAATGCTGAGAAGTTATTTGATGAGAATAATAACTGTAAACATTAACCTTAAACGCCCCGGAACTAAAAAATGGGGTTTTTAGTTGTCGGGAGAATCAGTACCAGTGGAGGATATCATGGAAAAAGGCAAGTTAGAAGATTTAATCAGCACCAATATGATTGCTTTCCAAAGGGAGCAGCTTGGGCGAGGTGCTGAATCGGCCAAAACCTATATTATTGATGATATGATCATCATCAGATTAAAGGGTGTTTTGACGCCTGCTGAGAAGCAATTGGCAAGACAGGAAAAAGGTAAGGCCTTGGTTAAGGAAATGCGTTATCAGCTGGAAGAAATCATTCGTCCGAAATTAGAACTTTTAATTGAGGAAATCACAGGACTAAAAGTTGTTTCCCTGCATAATGATATTAGTACAAAAACCGGGGAACGGATTGACGTTGTTGTCGTCGACAAAAAAATCTACTAAGCATAGACCGAAAGATGTATAATTTTTTATATCCAAATTCAAATACATCCTTTTCTATAAAAGTATAGCCATCTCATATATGAATGAGATGGCTTTTTTGTATCTTTTTATGAGATTTGTTTAAAGATATCATTTATGGGCACGCTGAAAATGATTCCGGTATTGAAGGCTTGCTTTTCGTCGTTAATCATACTGTAGATATGGTCGATGATGTCGTGGGTACTTGTCATGGTATTGTTGATGACAACCACGATCTTACCACGGTTGAGCATATCAAACTTATCATCGAAAGCTACATCAATGGAGTGCCTAAAGGAATTGTCAGGATTTAACAAGCCGTATGTTCCAAAGGATGGCATGGCCAGGAAGTCTCCTAAGCCAATTTCTTTCAGATATGCCTTGACCTTGCGTTGTTTGGACTTGTCGTTAATGATTGCAGTAATCAGATCCATAATATCCCCCTTACTCCATATGGTATTCGCCGTCACGGCGAATGATGTGACGTTCAAGCTCGCCGCCACGCATATAGTTAATGGGCAGGGTGAAAATAAAGGCGCCGCCCTTATCCTTGCCGTCCGTATTGATGGTTTCATTGATGGATTTGGCAGCTTCCTGTACCTGTGAATCCTTCTCGACTACAGAGAGGATTATTTTTTTGATTTCATTTCTCTGTTCAAGACTTTCCACGAGGCTAGCAAGAAAGGATGTGGTGTTAAGCTGTCGATTACCTTTTCCGCGGCTTCCCACACCTTCCAGAATGGTTGCTCCCCGGATGCCTGATTCTTTTAGGATTTGGACAACGGTTTGGGTATATTCCATTTTGTTGAGAATGACAATAAGTGCTTGCATATTTTCCCCCTATTCTTCTTCCAGTTGATAAGCTTCGCCGGACTTGATGACAGCCAGCTTGGTCATTAAAGGACCAATGATTTCAGTTGCGATGGTAGTGGCCAGCAGGACGGTGATAACGATGTCTCCGATACCAGTACCTGCAAATTCATGACTGATAACGATGGCCAAACCGACGGCCACACCGATTTGGGATAAAAGACCGAAACCTAAGTATTTAGAGACGTTTTTATCTGCTTTGGTGATAATTCCCATAAGGGATGCGCCACTGATTTTACCTGCCATACGCATAAGCAGATAGACAAGGCCGATCACACCGACTTGGCTAATGAGGCTGATATCCAGTCTTGCACCAGCGATAACAAAGAAACTGATATAAAGCGGCGCAGTGAATGCTTCAATAACCATAAATGCTTTGAGACGTTTGGATGAGTAGTTGGCAATGACGATACCCAAAGTCATATTGGTAAGGAGGGTTGACAGTTCGAAATAATCTGCAATCCCGATGGCAATAAAGATACCGGCAACCACGATTGCCAATACTTCGCTGTTTCTGGAAAAGTACCTGAGTAAAAGCATGAGGACAAGGCCGATGCCTAACCCCAGTAAGACAGAGAAGCCAATTTCATAAAGGGGACCTAGAAGCATCTTGGAGATATGAACATCTTCACCGTGCTCAAGGGTTACTTTTGCTATAGAAGAAGCGACTGCATAGATCATTAAACAAATGATATCATCAATAGCTACTACGGCTATTAATGTTTTGGTCAGAGGACCTTTAGCCCTTAATTGATTGAGGATAAGTACCGTTGCAGCCGGTGCCGTTGCTGATGCAACTGCTCCCAGTAGAATGGCAGTGGCCAGGGTCTGGTGGAGGAGAAGCATGGAAATGAATACCAGGATAAAGGCCATGCCTCCTTCGGCCATAGCGATGAAAACCACCCGTAGACCAATTTTCTTCAGTTCTTCAAAAACAAGCTCGCCACCAATAGTAAAGGCGATGATTGCCAATGCAACCTCGCTGACGGAGTTGGCGTTTTCGATGAATTCACTGTCTAAAATGTTGACGAATGATTTCCCAAGAATCATTCCTGCAATGATGTAACCGGCGACTGAAGGTACCTTAATAACCTCAATAAGTTTTCCTAAGAGAAACCCAACGATAATTGCAATACCAAGTCCTAATAATGTAGTCATATTAATCCTTTCTTGTTAACCAATGATTTTGATGATCTTGACAAGGTGGAAACGAAAAAGGACCAAACACACATCTTCTTTATTAACGGCTGTTAATCCAAAAGATCTATATTTGGTCCATATTTTTGCTTACAGATTGCACTCAAAATCATTTACCGATTCAATTGTTAAATCTTGTTCCATAGGCTATTTTAAATGTCTTTAAGGTGAAAGTCAAATAGAAAAAGGAACCTTTCTTTTCGCTTGGATTAGCAATATTTTAAGGTTTTTGTCTATGCCCCTAAAAGGTCCTGTACAAAATAACAATGAATGATGTGGATTGCCTATGAATCTTGTTTTATATGAACTCTTTTGTTCGTTCGTGAATTGACTATTCAGAAACGAACATATATAATGGACATATTAAATATATGATTGGGTGGCAAAATGAAAAAAAAATATCTTCGGTTAATAGGTCTTGTTTGGGTCCTGGTCTTATTTTTGACTTCGTGTAGCGGTAGAGCGGTTGACTCTGAGAGACTTAGGGTGGCTATGATTCCAAAGGTTATTGGTATATCTTATTTTGATATTTGTGTTGATGGTGCAAAAGAAGCTGGACTTGCTTATGACATGGATATCATATATAAAGGGCCGACAACGGCTGATGCGGCTTCCCAGGTGAATATTATTCAGGACATGATCTTCCAAAATGTGGATGTTCTGGCTGTGGCACCGGTAGATCCGGATGCTGTTGAGCCTATACTCTTAAAGGCAAGGGAAAAGGGGATTAAGGTCATTACCTATGATGCAGACGCAACCATTGCCGGACGAGATCTTTTTGTGAATCAGGTGGATTCTGAGGTTTTAGGTAAACATATTATTGACAATATGGTCAAATTAGTCGGACCGGATGGTAACTATGCTATATTGACAGCATCCATGACGGCTGACAATCAGAACCAATGGTTGATATCCATGAGAGAATATCAAGAAGACATGTACCCTGATTTGAACCTGCTAACCATTATCCCTACTGATGAAGACCAGCAAAAAGCATATGTTAACACAAGGAATCTCATTCAGGCCTATCCTGAGCTGGATGGTATTTTTGCTATGTCGACTGAAGCGGGACCCGGCGCTGCTCAAGCCCTGAAATCCCTTGAAATAAAAGGAGACATCAAACTTTACTGCTTGTCCCTGCCTGAAGATATGGCGGGATATATCAGAGATGGTTATGTACAGTTGGTAACCCTATGGGATCCTTATGATTTGGGACGATTAACTATTGAAAGTTTGTATTATATGTTGGAGAATGAACTACCAACAGGAAATCGCATAAACATATCGGGGGAAGAGTATGTTTTTGATCCGGACACAGGGACCATTATCATGGGGCAGCCCCTGGATTTTGATCAAAGTAATATTGATGATATAAAGTTTAAGTAATTACTTATCTGGATAGGCGGTATTTGACATGGGGAATGTTTTACAGTCAGCTAAAAAGCTGATTAAGAGAAGAGAATTCTATATAGTGTATTTGACTTTGGTGCTATGGATTCTTATTGGTCTTATGAATGAAAATTTCTTTTCTTTGAGATATTTGGCAGAATTGATTGGAGTTAGCGGCATATATTTTATCTGCAGTTTTGGCGTGTTACCTTTGATGATCAAGGGGGATTTTAACCTGTCAATTGGTGGATTAATGGCTATGGTTGGATTAGTGACCATGGCAATGCTTGGCAGTCTCCATTTGCCCCTGTGGCTGGCTATCCTTGTGGGCATTGGGACCGGTGGTATACTAGGCGGTCTGAATGGTTGGATTATAGCTAAGCTCAAGGTTTCTTCTGTTGTTGTAACCTTGGCTATGATGAATATATACTACGGCTTGGCGAGATTTATTGGTCGAAGAGCTGGAATTGGCAATGCACTTGTTGACAGGGGACTTTTTGAAAATCTACCCAGTGGAATTCTCTTGATGAATGTAACTATTCTTGTGGTTTTGGGAATTACTTTTTATTTCCTTAAGTTCAGCCAGTTGGGTAGATGTGTTTTTGCCTTTGGTGGCAACAGAAAACTGGCCCTACTTAAAGGGTTTAATGAAGAAAGGGTAACCATTGGAACCCACATGTTCAGCGGTTTGGCCGGAGGCTTGGCGGCAGTGCTTCATATGATAACTTTTCAGCAGATGAGTATTGAGGTTTATAATGGAATTGAGTTTGAGTTGATTATCATTGTAATTATAGGTGGTTTGAATATACTTGGTGGATATGGGTCTGTTCTTGGCACTTTCTTTGCCAGTCTCTTTATTGTCATCTTGAAAAGTGGCCTGGTCTTTGCAAAAATATCCGTCTTCTGGCACGATATGCTGGTTGGATTTATCATAATTCTTCTGGTTAGTTTTGAGATGTATCGACATAAAAAGCAGCAGCAGATGCTTTTGGAACAGGGGTGAACATGCTGTCATTATATGAAAAAAGACTCTTTAGTATTCTGGTAGCCCTTGTTTTAATTGGGACCCTTTTGTTTGGACGAGAGTTTTTATCAGTCCAGACCCTATTGACCCTGGCTAACCAATTGCCTGAATTGGGATTGATAAGCCTTGCTCTGATGATCACCCTTATTATAGCCGGCCTTAATTTGTCTGTTGTAGCAATGGTTACCCTGTCAGGAGTTTCAGGCGCATTAATTATGGAAAACCTGGACCTTCCCGGTGGACTCCATATAGTTCTAGGTATAGCCGTCATGATTCTTGTTGGTTTTTTGACTGGGGCTATTAATGGAGCTATCATAAGCTACTTGAATGTGTCGCCGATTTTGGTTACACTAGGAACGATGATGTTTTATAGAGGCTTGACATTGAATTTAACCAAGGGAGGAGCGGTTACTTCCTTTGATAAGGAGTTTCTATGGATTGGCAATCAGACAATTATGGGAATTCCATTTCCCATGATACTATTGATTCTTGTTGGTTTTTCCGTCTATTATATACTGGAAAGACGGGAGTTTGGAAGACAGTTATATAGGATTGGCAAAAACAGGGAATCAGCCATTTATTCAGGAATAAATATCGAAAAAACAGTTTTGATGGGATATGCCTTAGCCGGTATCATTACCGGTATAACAGCTGTTATCATGACGGCCAGGTATAATTCCATTCGGGTTGATTATGGATCTTCTTACCTTATTACGGCTATGGTTGCTGTAAGTCTGGGTGGAATTGATATCAAAGGTGGAAAAGGGACCATAAAGGGTGTAGTAATCGCCCTGATTTTGGTAAGTGTTCTGCACCGCATATTGAATTTGGCATTGTTTGACAGTGATATAACGGATGCCATTATGGGAAGTATTTTATTACTAAATCTTCTCGTTCAAAAAGTATTAGCAAGAAGGTGAAAAGATGTTTGGAATTGAACGACTACAGGCCATTCGAGAATTGGTCAAAGAAAAAAAATCAGTTGAGGTAGCTTACCTCAGTAAAGAATTGAATGTTTCGGAAGTAACCATAAGACGGGATTTGGATAAGCTTGAGAAAGAAGGCTTGGTTGCAAAAACCTATGGTGGTGCAATTCTTTTGGAAGATGCAAATGGGTTTTCAGAAGAAAAGGACGTGAGCTTCGATTCCAGACAAGACTGGACAGGAACAGGTGAATATGATTCTATCGCAAAAACAGCAGCTAAGATTGTTGAGTCCGGTGATACGGTCTTTGTTGGTGGCGGAAAGATGGGAATTCCCTTATGCAGGGCTCTTAAGGATCATGATGATTTGATTATTGTGACCACCAATATTGAGATAGCCATGTTTGTATACGGAGATACGCCTCATAAGCTGGTTATGATTGGCGGAGAAATTGATGAGAACACAGGGAACGTACAGGATTTTGAACAGCTGGAAGAACTTTTAATCGAGAAGGCCTTTATAAGTGTTGAAGGCGTTGATATGCAAGTGGGTTACACGGTTAATGAAAAATCTGATGTACGTCTCTACAAGAGTTTGAGACAGGTTACTAGAAGTATGGTTCTAATAGCGCCAAGTGATCTCTATGATAAGCGAGGCCTAATGAAAATGGCAAAACTGACAGATATTGAGAATATTATTACAGATAAAGGCTTGTCCGATCAATTTAAAACCTATTATTATGATCATAATATAAAAGTACATACATCCATGTTGAATAAAGGCTAATTGGGAGGTCTTGTGGTGTGTAGCGGGATAAAGATAAAAAAACTTAAGAAATCATATAACAGCAAAGTTGTTCTGGATATTGAAGAGCAATTTTTGGAGGCTGGCAAGATATATGGCTTGGTTGGTAATAATGGATCAGGTAAAACTACCCTGTTAAAGATTCTGGCGGGAGTAGAGCCTTGTGATCTCGTAGATGATACTTTACAAGGAAGTCGCCAGGTCTTTTTTTCTTTGGACAAGTCTAAAGTAGAAATGGTTTATCATGATCATGGACTTTTCAATGACCTAACAGTATGCGAGAACATGTTTATTGGTGATGAACCTTATAAGAAGCATTTGGGCCTGGTAAAAAGTATTGACTGGAAAGAAATGAAGGTTGAATGTCAGCGGGTATTGGATGACTTTGGGCTTGATGTTAATGCCTTGCAAAAGGTAAGCGAATTAAGCTACTCCACCCAAAAACTGGTGGAGATTGTCATAGCTATGAACCGTAAACCGGATATTTTGATTATTGACGAGCCACTGGTTTTCCTTGATATAAACCAAGTCGGACAACTTCAGGTTCTTTTTAAAGAGTTTATGTCTGAAGATCGTATTATTCTATGTTCGTCTCACCGGTTGGATGAAATCATCAAAATGATTGATCAGGTTATAACCTTGAGAGACGGTAAAATCGTAAGTGTTGATGAAGCTACAGATTCCTTAATGGCAGGTATGCTGGAATTTTCTGAAAGAGTTGTTCATAAGTATCCAAAACGTAAAGTACCAAAAGGTGGACCCATACTGGAGGTCACAGGTCTTCGAACAAAGAATGTCAAGGATGTGACTTTCCAGGTTATGGAAGGTGAGATACTGGGTATAGTAGGTCTTCGTGGTGCCTATAAGTCTGAAATTGGTAAGGCTCTTTTTGGAGCTCTGCCTTCACAAGGGCGAGTCAGAGTTATGAATTCGGAGAAACGTATACGGTCTACCAGTCATGCTGTGGAAGCCGGTATATGTTATATGGGGAATACCAATGAAGGCGTCTTTCTTGATGACTCTATTGTGGATAATATTGTATCAGCCAATATCCCCAGAGCACGGAAACTAAGCCGGAGTGCCAAACGTTTGGTATCCAAATACTACCTGGACCTTTTGAATATTGGATATGATCATGAGAACCAAGCTCTGAAAACCATAAGTATGGGGAATAAACAAAAGATCCTTTTGGCTAAATGGTTTTTTAGCAAGTCCAAAATCTTTATTTTCAATAAGCCGACAGCAAACATTGATTCTGTAAGCAAGGTCGACATCTATAATGTTTTCGTTGACTTGGCTGAGTCAGGTGCGGGTCTGATTATGATTAGCAACGATTTAGAAGAAATTGCCGGTATGTGTGACCGGGTTCTTGTTATTGAGGATGGTAAGGTGAAAAACCAAATTCGTAGGGAGGACCTGTCTGTTCATCAATTAGTTAAGGAAATGCAAAACTGGTAGATATAAATTGCATAAAAAACATTAGAAATCAAAGCAGTCTGTTTAGCAGGCTGTTTTTTTTATGAGAAATTATTCTGAATTTAGCATCATGTTCAGAAATATGTAAATCTGATGACACCCTGACCATGATTAGTTGAAAACCTTTCTCAAAAACTCATAAAAAATGAATGAAATAATCATAATCGAACATAAAAATAACAATAATCGTTGACAAAAAAATAAAATGGTTGTAATATAAGGTCATATTAATCATAATCGAACATAAAAAGTTATACAACATTCACAATTGAGCAATGCATTATAGGAATTACCTTAAAAATAAACAAACGTTCATAACCGAAGGAGTAAAAAATGAAAAAAACAATCTTGGAACTCAAAGATATTTCCAAAAACTTTGGTGGCGTACAAGCTTTAAAGAATGTTTCCTTTGAACTTAAGGAAGGAGAAGTTCACGCTTTAATGGGTGAAAATGGTGCCGGTAAATCAACAACGATTAAGATTATTACCGGTGTACATCAACCTTCCGAAGGTGAAATCTACTTGGATGGAAAAAAAGTAGTCATCTCCAATCCTAAATATGGAAATGAACTTGGTATTGCTGCAATTTATCAGCATGTAACCGCCTTTCCGCATCTGTCAGTAACAGAAAACATATTTATGGGTCGGGAAATCTTAAACAAGTATAAGATGTATGACTGGAAAACCATGAATGAAAAAGCCCAAGAGCTCTTGGATGAAATCGGTGGTGATATAGATGCCCGTACGACAATGGGAGATCTTAGCGTAGCCAAACAGCAGTTAGTTGAAATTGCCAAAGCCCTTTCCTCAGATGCCAGAATCCTCATCATGGATGAACCGACGGCCTCCCTGACAAAGGTAGAGTGTGAAGAATTGTATTCTATCGTGGATAAGCTTAAAGCAGACGGTGTTTCCATTATTGTTATTTCACACAAGTTCGAAGATGTATACCGCCTGGCTGAACGGGTAACAGTTTTTAGAGATTCACAGTATATTGGAGTTTGGGATCTTAAGGAAATATCAACAGGTGATCTTATACAGGCCATGGTTGGTAGAGAGCTAACACAAATGTATCCTGAAAAAACAGCAGAGATTAAGGAAGAGGTCTTCCGTGTTGCCAACTTATCTAAAGTAGGTTATTTCAAAGATGTAAGCTTTGATGTTCGAGAAGGCGAAATCGTTTCATTAACCGGACTTGTTGGAGCTGGACGAACAGAAATATGTCAGAGTATCATCGGAGCCATGACCCTTGACACTGGTGATATCTATGTGGAAGGCCAAAAAGTTAAGAATACGAGTCCCCAAAGTGCAATGGCCAATGGAATCGGTTATCTACCGGAAGACAGACATCTACATGGACTGATTTTAGACATGGACATTATCAAGAATACAACTCTCGTTAATTTAGGCAAGTATTCCACATTCGGTAGAATGAACAAGGCAAAAGAAGAAGAGGATACTATTAGGATAGCAGGTAGAATGGAGCTGAAAGCAGGAAGCCTTTATGATAATCCTTCAACTTTATCTGGCGGGAACCAGCAAAAAGTGGTTTTTGGTAAACTCCTGGTTAACGATCTCAAGGTCCTTATCTTAGATGAGCCTACAAAAGGTGTAGATGTAGGTGCCAAGTATGCCATATATGAGGTTATGAATGATTTAGCTGCAAAAGGATATGCCATCATTATGATTTCGTCAGAAATGCCAGAGGTGCTGGGTATGTCAGATAGAGTTGTAGTAATTAGAGAAGGCCGGGTTTCATCTGTATATGATGTTGAAGGTCTTACCCAAGAAGAAATTCTGGCAGCTGCATTGCCGGATTATAGTCTGGAAGAGGAGATGAGTCATGCCGGATAATAAAGAAATGAAGGAAAAATTAAGTGTGAAAAACAATGAGCATTTCGTTGTCAAAATCCTTAAGGGACTTGTTAAGGACCGGTCATTCGGATTGGTGGTAGCCTGTCTTGTTCTCTTGATTTTAGCCAGTCAGTTAACTCCTAAACTCCTGACTGCAGGAGCTATCAATGAAATGTTTCGAAATAATGCTATTGCAGGAATTTTGGCCATTGGCATGCTGATGGTTCTCGTTACCAGAGGTATTGACTTGTCCATTGCTGCAACCATGGTTTTTAGTGGAATGGTCATATCTATGATTAATGCCGATTATCCTGGAGTTCCTATTATCCTATTGGTAGTCATATCGACAGCGATTGGCGCCATTATTGGTGTTTACAATGGACTCCTTATCAGCAAGCTTAAACTGTTGCCGATTATAGCTACCCTAAGTACCCTGTATGTCGTCAGAGGTTTGGCATTTATTGTTTCGGATTCTAGATGGATTGTTCCGGCGGATTTTACAGATTCATATAAGTCCTTTGCATCCAGCAATTTTCTTGGGGTCAATCACCTGATTGTGACTGCGCTTATTCTCTTTTTCATCTTTTATGTGATCTTGTTTCACTTGAAATTTGGACGACGGATATTTGCAATCGGTTCATCACCGAAATCTGCAAAAGTTACCGGGATCAATGATGAAATGGTTACACTTGCTGTTTATACCCTCATGGGAGCAATAGCTGGATTTGCCGGCTTCCTCTATACATCGAATTACGCTATAGCACAGTCTACAATGGCTATGGGAATGGAAATGGATGTTATCGCTATTTGTATCTTGGGAGGCGTCAGCATCAGTGGTGGTACAGGTAGAATATCAGGAATTATCATATCAACGATTCTCTTTGCCATTATTTCTTCCTTCTTGAGTATGCTGTCCGGTTTAAGTATATGGACAGATGCGATTAAGGGAATCATTATTATTGGTGCTGTAATCTTAAACATCTATACAAGTCGTATGGCCAAGCATCGTGCTCTTGCCCAGCGAAGTATATAAGGAGTGAAATCATGGCAAATGAAATGACGAGTAATGAATTTAGGTTTTCAACAAAAAAAGGAAATGAAAGTTTTCACCTAAAAGATTTTCTCCTTAAGTGGGAGATGATCCTGGTTTATATATTTATTCTTTTTAATGTTCTTATGTATTTTCTTAACGGATCCGTATTCACAAACTCCTATAAGTCGATTATCCAGGCTGGTATGGACTTGTCCTTTATGGTTTTTCCGATGATTTTCATTCTCCTTCTTGGTGATATTGATGTGTCTGTAGGATCCATTCTCTGTATTTCCGGGATGGCACTGGGACTAGCCTATGAGGCAACAGGTAATGCAGTTTTATCCATTGGAGTATGTATTTTGACAGGAGCCCTTGCTGGTCTGATCAATGGTTTGTTGATTACCGGTTTTAAGGAGATTTCATCAGTTATCGTAACCATTGCAGCAATGCTTGTTTATAGAGGTGTGGCAAAAATAGTGTTAGACGTTAGATCTTTGACCGCTTTTCCGGAATGGTTTGGTGATCTAGGGTATTCAACCTTCTTAAAGGTTCCAATATCCCTATGGTTCTTTGCAGGATTTGCCCTGATTTTTGGATATATTCTGCATATGACCTCCTTTGGCCGCAGCTTATATGCTATTGGCAATAACAAAGACGGTTCGTTTTTTGCAGGGATTAAGGTGGCAAAAATCAAGGTAATCGTATTTGTACTTATGGGTATGATGTCTGCAGTGTCAGCAGTTTTTTATCTTGGCCGTTCACCAAGTGTTGTTGCCAATATTGGTGAAGGCTATGAACTTAGAGTTATTGCTATGTGTGTTCTTGGCGGTATCTCCACAAGTGGTGGTAAGGGTAAAATTTTTGGTCCCATTATTGCCGTATTCATTCTAGCCTTTTTGGATAAACTCCTTGGCTACAATGGTGTTCAGCCTGCTGCAAGAATTATGGCAGTTGGTATCCTATTAGTCATCGCCCTTCTTGCGGAAAAGATTAATGTTAGAAGAGAAGGGGCATAATTTAGCTGTGTAAACATTTTTACATAGATGTAGCAAGTAAAAAAATAATACAAAACAATTATTGGAGGGAAACAATGAAAAAATTATTAGCTTTATTATTAGTTTTGGTTATGGTACTGTCTGTAGCTTGTAGCGAGAAAGAAACTGAAACAAGTTCAGAAGGTGCAGGAGAAAGTAAATCAGAAGAAACAAAAGAAAAAGATGTCCATGTTTTTATGTTTAAGTCAACAGGCAACCTTTTTGGTGACTTGATGTATCAAGGTTTTGAAGAAGCGGTTACAGCTCTTGGTGGAGAGCCACAATACCAGTCACCAGCTGAAACAACAGCTTCCGCCCAAGTGCAATTGGTTGAAGAGTTAATTGCCAAAGGTGTAAAAAGTATCACGATTTCTGCCAATGATGCAGATGCTTTTAATGCTATTTCCCGATTGGCAGAAGAAAATGGAGTAACACTTCTAAGCTCTGATTCAGCAATCAATCCTGATATCCGTGTCAGCCATACGATTCCAACTACTATAGATGGCGTTGGCCGTCACTTGGTTTACGCAGCTGTTATGATTCTTGCAGAAGAGCCATATGTAGCAGATATGGATATGAAGGCAAAAACTGAGGAGATCCTGGCTGCAGGAACCTTTACTGATGAACCTATCAAAATTGGTGTACTTTCAGCAACCACAACATCACCGGTTCAAAACCAATGGATTGCAGCTATGGAAAAAGAAATCATACGTCTGAAGGATGCCTATCCAGGCAACATCGCAGATGCCAATGAAGGTGATGATATGTCCATGCTTGATATCAAATACGGTAACGATGATCCACAAGACTCGACAACTCAGGCAAATGCATTTATTTCAGAAGATAAAGTTGATGTTATTGTAGCTCCTACAACTGTTGGTATGTTTGCAGGTGGACAACAACTTCAAGGAAATGATTCAACAGATATTAAATTAACTGGTCTAGGTCTTCCAAGTGAAATGGCAAACTTCATGCCTACTTCAGCAGCAGATGAGTTTGAGGCTGTTTGCCCATATATGATGCTGTGGAATGTTATTGATCTTGGTGCAGTATCCGGTGCAGCTGCAGTTGCTTCTGTTACTCAAGGTTTCGATGGTTCTATCGGTTCATCTTTTGAATACAATGGTAACACTTATACAGCTGTTGCTGATCCTGACAGTGATGGAACTATCATTGTTGTTGGTAATCCATATGTATTCTTCCAAGGCAATATGGCTGAATGGAAAGACAAGTTATAAGATTTATAATTAAAGATACAAAAGGCATGATGGTCATGGTGACCGTCATGCCTTTTTTTCGCTGTTTGAAAAATTGTGTCAGCTATATTATTGTATAGGGCTGTAAAAGGTGTAGGTTCCTGGTAAGACAGTTTGGTTATGGCCGGCGATGGTAATTCTTGCTTTAACCGGAGTCTCAATTTCATAACGCCAGGATTGTCCTTGCTTTTTCCATTCTGAACGGATGAGGCCGTGTTTGGTGTTGAGGGAAGTCTTTAGCCAGTCCAGTCTTTTGTCTGGGTTTGGTGAGATAGATACTTCCTCATAACCGGGTTTGGCTTCTATGGGTTTGATGCCGCCGGCGACCCCGTAAACCCAATCAGCAACGGCGCCGTAGGCATAATGATTAAAGGAGTTCATGTCCCTGGACCAGAAGTCGCCGTTTTCCATAATACCATCCCAGTGTTCCCAGATTGTGGTTGCGCCCTTGGTAACAGGATAGATCCAGGAGGGATATTCTTTACGAAGAAGTAGGCTGTAAGCCAGGTCTGTATAGCCATAGGAACTTAGGGCGTGAAGGATATATGGAGTGCCAACGAATCCTGTCCTTAGCTGGATGCCGTCTTTTATCACCATGTCAGCCAGTTGATCGGCGACTGCTTGACAGTCTTTGGCCAAATTGAAATGGATGGCTAAGGTACATTCGGTTTGTGTTATGAATTCTGTAAACTCTGCCCTAAAAGCGGAGACGATTGCCTTATATAAGTCCTCGTAATAGCTGGTGTCCTGTCCCAGAATTCTACCGGACTTGATAACAAGAGAAGTAGAATAGGCATAGTATGCAGTAGCAATAAGATCCTCACGGGATGATCCCTTATAAGAGCCTGAAGGGGCGTCAAGACCTAACCAGTCGCCAAAGTGGAAGGTTCCTGTCCAAAGGTTGGGCGTAGTTGTATGGTCTTTAATATAGGAAATCCATTTCTTCATGGATTCAAACTGATCCTCTAATATCTTTGGGTCACCATAGGCCAGGTAAATCTCCCAGGGACAGATTGTTGCAGCATCTCCCCATGCTGAACTTCCACCCTCATTCAGAACGTCAGGAATAACAAAACCGACTTGGCCGTTGTCCTTTTGATCCAGGGCCAGGTCCTTTAGCCACTTAGAAAAGAAGTTTTCTACATTATAGTTATAGGCTGCAGTTTTGACGAAAACCTGGGCATCTCCCGTCCAGCCTAAACGTTCGTTTCTTTGTGGGCAGTCCGTAGGAACGTCTAGGAAGTTACCTTTTTGACCCCAGATAATATTGTCAAAGAGCTGGTTGAGATCCGGATTTGAAGAGGATAGGTGACCGGTTCTTTCCATGTGAGAATGGACGACGATACCTTTGAAGTTTTCTAAAGTTGCTGATTGAGGTCCGCCGGGAAAAGCATCAATTCTTACATAGCGAAATCCATAAAAAGTATGGTGGGGTTTGTATTTCTGAACACCATGAGAACAGGTATAGGTAAGTTTGGCCTTGGCATCCCGGTAGTTGTCATTGTAGAAATTGCCTTCCTTATCAAAAACCTCTCCATGAGACAGTTCAACAAGATCCCCTGATTTTGCGGAAAGGGTGAGCTCAACATAGCCGGTAATTTCCTGGCCGAAATCGATGACGTACTCTCCTTTTGGCGTAACCAGTATGTGACTGGGGTGGATATGGTCGATTTCCTTTATGGCTTCACCTTCATCAGGAACCAGGATATCCCTTGTCATATTATAGGTTGTGACTGGTTCCTTTATTGCCTTTTGACTGTCAAAGCTGGCATCGTAGACTTCTCCATCATATATTTCTGAGAAACGAATGGCTGATTCGCAGTAGGTCCAGGTGTCGTTTGTAGGTATGATTTCTATTTGACCGTCAGTGTAGCTTATGTGCAATTCTGCAATCAGGGCAGTAGGTTTTGCCATTAATTCCTGTTGGATCGATGATTTTTCAAAACCCATAAGGGGACTTTTGTGCCAACCTTTTCCGACAGTAACTTCAATGGTGTTTTTCTGTGAAACCAGGTGGCTGACATCGAAGGTTTGGTATTGAATCCTATATCTGTAGGCGGTCCAACCTGGAGTAAGGACCTGGTCGGTGACAGGAAGACCGTTTATACTGGCTTCATAAACACCGATTGCTGAAATGTAGAGCAGTGCCCTATGGATTTCCTTGTCAGTATCAAATGATTTAGTAAATGCTGGGACCAGATCCCCCATATCTTTTGAGCTTGTAATCCATTTTCCTTGCCAATTCATTGAATTTCTCCTTTGTTTTTAGTCTTGACATAAAGATTATCAGAATCTAGAATTGAATTAAACCAGAAAAGTGAACGTTATTAGGGGGTGAATTTAACCTTGGTTCGAGAATTTACCATGAATATGAGTAGTGAAGCTCAGAATGCTATGGACAAGTTGTCAATTAAAGTTTATGAGCAGAAGGACATACCGGTGCATAAACACGATTTTTTTGAGTTGGTGTATGTCGTAGAGGGTAGCGGTGTTCAGAAGCTTAATGGCAGTCAAGTGTCGATCAGGCCAGGTGACTTCTTCATTGTAGATTATGGTTCCAGCCATGCCTACAGTCAGTGTCAGGACCTGGTTTTGATTAACTGTCTTTTTGTTCCGGAGATGATTGATGCCAGCCTTAAGGATTGCCTGTCCTTTGATGAGTTTATTCATTCCTGTCTTATAAAATATTATAAGGTAACCGATCACAAGGGATCTGCAAACCATCTTTTTTATGACGAAGACGGTAAAGTTTTGATGCTCATGAAGGGAATGATTGAAGAGTATACAGGTAAGGTTATTGGTTATGAGGAAGTTCTAAGATACCGGCTGTTGGAAATTATTGTACTGACTATTAGAAAAGTTATTGATCTTGACCAGGGGATTATACAAAACGACATGGTTTTGGCCTTGATTGATTATTTAAATAAGCATTATGACAACCATGGCTTGGTTAAGGCCTTTTGCAGAGACTATCATTACAGCCTGCAATACGTTAGCCGAAAGTTTAAGGAAGAATGTGGCTTGACCCCTGTCCAGTATCTTCAAAAACTTAGAATAGAAAAATCCTGTCAGTTCCTGGCGGGGACCACTTGGACGGTTAACCGGATAGCAGAAGAAGTTGGCTACCGGGATGTAAAATCCTTTTCAGGTCTGTTTAAGAAAATGATAAAATTGACACCCAGGGAATATCGTAGGATGAACAGGACATAATTCCTACATAGTTATATAGGTAGTATCTAGAAGAGACTGGTTAATTAGTCTCTTTTTTAGGTTTTGCAAAGAAAAACGCCCTTTAAATACGATTGCCATACGTATTATGTGATGGAAACAATGATAGGAAAGTATGCATGCTTATATAAGTTTATAGTATAAGTCATGAGCAAGATATGATAAAAAGCACAAGAACATTGTTTAGAGTTTGGAGGTAGAGAATGAAAAAAATACTTGTTGTTACATGTTTGTCAGCTATGACGTTGAGTTTATCTCTTTCCTATGGAATGGGAAAAGGAGATATGGACAGGCTCCAGGAAAGGCTCCAGGACCACTTACAGGATGGGTCCTGCCAGGCCCTCCAGATTGACAGAGATTTTAGTCAGGGCATAAAAGATCAGATTCGACTTCGATTAAAGGATGAATCCTGTTTGATGTAATCATTTTTCCAAGGTCATATCTTCAATTGGTAAACTATGAACGGACTGTTGCTGGTGCAACAGTCTTTTTTTGCAGACTTTTGTTGGTCCGTAATGTAATAAATGAGAAAGAATATCAAATACAACACAAACAAAGAAAAAACCACACAAAAACAACATAAAATACACGTAAATTCATTGACAAACAAAGCGAAACATGGTATTCTCAAAGCAAATAAAGAAAAAACCACACAAAAGCAAACAAATAATGTAAAAACACAACATAAATCAAAGAATTTTAATGGAGGTTCTTGTAATGACAAATGAGTTCGAAATAAAAAAACAGATGTGTGAAATCGGTAGACGTATCTACCAAAGAGAAATGGTTGCTGCCAATGACGGTAACTTTTCAGTTAAACTTGACGACAATACTTTCCTTTGTACTCCAACTGGTGTATCCAAAGGATTTATGACACCAGATATGATTTGTAAAGTTGATGCTGACGGTAATCCAAAGCAGGCAAATGGAAAGTGGAGACCATCTTCTGAAATCAAGATGCATATGAGAATCTACAAGCAAAGACCTGATGTGACATCAGTTGTACACGCTCATCCACAATTTGCAACTGCATATGCCATTGCAGGTATTCCACTAACAGAGAAGATTATGCCAGAAGCGGTTATTTTCTTAGGTGAAGTTCCTATTGCAGATTATGGTTTACCATCAACAATGGAAATTCCAGATGCTGTTGAACCATATTTAGGTTGCTACGATGCAGTACTGCTTGCCAATCACGGTGCACTTTCCTGGGGCGTTGATCTTATGAGTGCTTACTTCAAAATGGAAAGTTTGGAATTCTACGCATCACTTGCTTACAAGGCAAAAGCTCTTGGTGGAGCTAAAGAATTACCTAAGAATGAAGTCGACCGTCTTTATGAGTTGAGAAGACAATTCAATGTACCTGGTAAACATCCAGCTGACTGTCAGTCAGATGCATGTACCTGTACTCCACAACCTAAAACTGAAGCAAAAGCTTCAAATGCTGAACTGGAAGCGATTATCCGTAAAGTTATTAGCGAATTGAAATAGAGGTGACCCTGTGAAACGGTCAAAAAGAATGGAAGTTCTTGACCGGCGACCGGTGAATCAAGATGGATTCATTAGAGAATGGCCGGAAAAAGGCTTCATAGCCATGAAAAGTCCATATGATCCACAAGCAGGTATTGTCATAGAAGAAGGACTAGTTACCCAGCTTGACGGAAAGAAAAAAGATGATTTTGACTTTCTTGATGAATTCATTGCCAATCATTGCATTGATGGAAAAGTAGCTGAAAAAAGCATGTCTTATGAACCGGTGGATATAGCCAGAATGTTGGTTGACATCCATATTTCCAGAGATGAGATTCTTGAAGTTTTCGCAGGTCTGACACCGGCAAGAATTGTCCAGGTTATGGATGAGATGAATGTAGTGGAAATGATGATGGCCATGCAGAAGATGCGGGCTAGGCTAACGCCTGCCAACCAGGCTCACATTACCAATGCCAAAGATAATCCTATCCTTATTGCTGCTGATGCTGCAGAGGGAGCCCTTAGAGGATTTCGTGAGGAAGAGACAACCGTTGGTATTGCCAGATATGCACCCCTGACAGCCATTGGACTTTTGGTAGGCGCTCAAATAGGTTCCAAGGGTGTTTTGACCCAGTGTGCAGTTGAAGAAGCGGTTGAGCTTCAACTGGGTATGCGGGGGCTTACCACTTATGCGGAAACCATGTCGGTTTATGGAACAGAAGGCGTCTTCATCGATGGAGATGATACCCCATACTCCAAAGCCTTTCTAGCATCTGCTTACGCCTCAAGAGGCCTTAAGACCCGTTTTACCTCAGGTACCGGGTCTGAAGTACTGATGGGAAGTGCTGAAGGAAAATCCATGCTTTACCTTGAAACCAGATGTTTGATGGTGACCAAGGGAGCTGGTGTTCAAGGCATTCAAAACGGATCCGTTTCCTGTATCGGTGTAGCATCCAGTGTACCCTCAGGTATTCGTGCGGTTTTGGCCGAGAACCTGATCGCTGCCTGTCTTAATCTGGAGTGTGCATCCTCTAATGACCAGAACTTCAGTCATTCAGATATGCGCCGGACAGCACGAACCATGATGCAGTTTTTGCCGGGAACTGACTTTATTTTTTCAGGATATTCCGGTGTTCCCAATGAAGACAACATGTTTGCCGGCTCCAATTTTGATGCTGAAGATTTTGATGACTATAATGTCTTGCAAAGAGACTTTAAGGTAGATGGAGGTCTTCGGCCGGTTAAGGAAGAGGATGTTATTCGAGTAAGAATGAGGGCTGCAAAAGCCATGCAGGCCATAATGAAATCCTTGGATCTTGGATTGGTTACCGACGATGAAGTAGAAGCGATTACTTACGCCCACGGCAGTAAAGACGTTCCGGATCGAGATATTCTTAAGGACCTTCAGGCTGTGGACCGGATGATGAATGATAAAATAACCGGCATTGATATCATCAAAGCCTTACATAAAGAAGGTTTTGAAGAAGAAGCCGAAATGATACTTAAGATGTTGAAACAGAGACTTTCCGGCGATTATATGCAGACATCAGCTATTTTGGATCAGGATTTTAATGTGGTCTCTGCAGTTAATCAACCCAATTCCTATCAGGGACCGGGAACCGGTTACCGGGTTGATGGTAGGCGGTGGGAAGAAATTAAAGATATACCACACATTATAGAAACAGACCAGTTATAGGAGGCTGCTATGGAAGTTTTTGAAAATGATATTCAGAAAATAACACAGGCAGTCATGGAAGTCCTTCAGTCTTTGGAGGATTCTAAAGCCACAAATGCCGGAGAGACCTTCCCTTTTTCTAATTCCTTTACCGGTAAAGAGAAAGGGATAGACAGTCCCCTTAGGAACCTTGGTCCTGTAAAACCACCGGCTGATATTAAGGAAGTTGGAATCGGTATAGGACCAGCCTTTGGTCTTTATATGGGTCATACGATTTGTGACCTGCCCCATCTTCAAGTACTGAAAGAGATCATGGCAGGAATTGAAGAGGAAGGTATGATTCCAAGAATCATTCGAGTAACAAGGACTTCAGACGTGGCCTTTATAGCCAACGATGTAGCCAAGTTGGTTGGCAGTGGTATTGCAGTAGGTATTCAGTCCAAAGGGACGGCGGTTATTCACCAGAAAGATTTATACCCCCTAACCAATCTTGAACTCTTTCCACAGGCGCCGGTTCTAACACTTGAACTGTATCGAGCGATTGGAAAGAACACTGCCAAGTATGCCAAGGGAGAGCAGGTCGTACCGGTTAAGGTCATTAACGATATTTTTTCAAGACCCAAGTACCAGGTAAAAGCGGCTCTAATGCATACGAAGGAAACTGAGTACGTCGTCAAACGTGGTGACTACTATGATGTGGAAGTGTCATCTTAACAGATAAAGGAGACAACATGGACTTATATCCTCTTAAAGAAAAACAAGCTGGTTTTATAAAAAGTCACAGTGGTAAATCCTTGGATGACATCAATATGGAAGGTGTAATCAGCGGAGGCATTACAGCTGATGATATCAAAATATCCAAAGAAGTCTTGATCCTACAGGCGGAAATAGCCAGACGGGACAAGAAGATACAATTAGCCAAGAATTTCTTAAGAGCCTCAGAGCTCATTGATATACCCGATGACCGTATTCTTGAGATGTATAACATGTTAAGGCCCTACCGGTCAACAGAAGAAGAATTACAAGGACTAATCAGTGAACTTAAAAACACCTATGATGCATCCTTGAACGCAGATTTAGTGGCAGAAACCCTTGCCGTTTACAAAAGAAGAGATTTACTGAAAGTCAGGTGATCTTATGATTATTGCTGGAGTTGATATCGGCAATTCAACAACAGAAATCTGTATATGTAAAGTGTCCGAGGACCAGAAACTGGATTATCTGTCATCAGCTTCTCTTCCTACGACAGGCTTAAAAGGAACACCTGCTAATATTAAGGGAATCGAAGAGGCACTTAAAAAGGCCACAGATCAGATCGGTTTTAAACTTTCTGATATAGATCTGATACGACTTAATGAGGCAACACCGGTCATCGGTGATACAGCCATGGAGACCATTACAGAAACGATTATTTCAGAGTCTACCATGATTGGACATAATCCTAATACACCGGCAGGTCAGGGACTTGCAGTGGGTGAGACTGTTCAGATTACAAACCTTGGTGCTTATCCTTCCGAGATGCCATACATTGTTAAAATTCCCGGAAGTGTCACCTATGAACAGGCAGCTGTGATTTTAAATACCAGTCACGCCAATGTAGTAGGTGCCATACTTGAGAAAGATGAAGCTGTTCTGGTTTATAACCGCTTGGTCAACAAGATACCCATTGTTGATGAGGTCAGCAAACTGGATCAATTGCCTGATGGGATTCCCTGTGCCATTGAGGTGGCTCATCAGGGAGGAACGGTAACAACCTTATCCAATCCCTATGGAATTGCCAAACTCTTTAATCTGACACCTGAAGAGACAAGAACCACTATACCGGTGGCCAAAAGCTTAACAGGATTAAAGTCTGCAGTTGTAGCCAAGACCAGTCATGGTGGAGTCACAGAGCGGATGATTAAAGCCGGTCAGATCGGTATTGAAGCGGAAAGCGGAACCATTACCACCGTCAACGTAGATGACGGGGCCAAAGCAATTATGGAATCCCTTGCCCAGGTTAAAGATATTAAAGACATTCATGGCCAGCCGGGAACTTATTTTTATGACATGCTGGTTCGGATGAAAGGCGATTTGGAAGATGTTGCCGGTAAGGAAGACACCCTATCCATTAAGGATTTAGTAGCAATCGATACATTCATTCCTGTAAAGGTAAAAGGCGCTTTAGCCGGAGAACTGGCTATGGAAAAAGCCGTCGCCATTGCGGCAATGGTTAAAACCGACCACCTGCCTATGGGCCAGATTGCCAGTGGCCTAAAGAAGGGATTAGGTATAGATGTTGAAGTTGCCGGAGTAGAGGCTGTTATGGCGGTGATTGGAGCCCTAACGACGCCGGGGACCAAACTCCCTATTGCGATTCTGGATTTAGGTGGAGGTTCTACAGATGGAGCTTTACTTGATCAAAAAGGCAGGGTCGCTTCAGTACATTTAGCCGGAGCAGGAGCCTTTGTTACCATGATGATCAATGAAGAGTTAGCTCTTCATAATCTTCAGACAGCAGAACTTATTAAAAAGTATCCCCTTGCAAAAGTAAGGTCTTTATACCATATAACCATGGAAAACGGTCAATCCGTTTTTTATAAAGAGCCTTTGCCACCTAAGCTCTATGCCAAAGTGGTCATACTCAAAGATAAAGAACTGATTCCTATTGAATCTTCTCACACAATGGAATTTATTATAGAAACCAGAAGACAGATTAAAGAAAAAGTATTTGTGACCAACTCCATAAGAGCCCTTGAAGAGGTGGCTCCGGGAGGAAGAATAAAATCTATTCCCAATGTGGTATTGGTTGGTGGATCTGCCCTGGACCATGAAATTCCACAGATGATTCAGAAAAGACTGGCTGATTACAATATTGTTGCCGGTCGAGGAGATATTTGGAGTCTACATGGACCTCGTAATGCAGTAGCTGCAGGATTGTGTATCTCCTACAATCCGGACTAGATGAGGTGACTATGGAAAAAGTAAACTTCATTATGATTAACACCAATAAACCGGATCCAGCAACGATGAAAGAAGTCCTGGCAGGTATTGAAGAAGAAGGCCTGTATCCAGGATTTACCAAGGAAGTTCTTAACAGGGATGCCATTACACTGGCCTATATGGCGGCAGATATGTCCTCCATGGGTGTTGGCATTGGCATTGACGGCAGGAAGGTTCAACTGGCTGTAAAAGACCAGGTTCGACCGCTTATCATAGAGACCAAGGGGCAAAACCCAAGGGCAATTGGTCAAAACGCAGCCAGATACATTAAAAACAATCCATTAATCATTTAAATCCAATCCAATCAAGGTGACATTGACCGTGATGGACAAAGATTTTGAATTGAGGTAGATATGTCAGTTTATACCAAAACCGGAGATCTTGGAACAACAGGAATGCTGTCAGGAAGACGGGAAAAGAAAAACCACATACTCATTCAGTTGAATGGACATATAGATGAATTGACCAGTCATTTGGGACTGGTTAAAACAGTGGCAGATCAGGATATTGTCCTGGAACTGTCCGGACTGCAACGGCGGTTCATAGAGATTATGGCTTATATATCGTCAGAATTTTCCAGTATTATTGAACTTCGTGAAGATATTGCAAGGTTTGAAAACCGGATTGATCAGATGACGGAACTCTTTCCAAAGCAAACCGAATTTATTATTCCGGGAGCGACAGAAGTTTCAGCCAGACTGGATATAGCCAGAGCTGTGGCAAGAAGGACTGAACGTCTACTGGTATCCCTGGATACGATTGAATCTCTGGAACCTCTCCTCTTGAAATACATGAACAGGCTATCGGATTATCTCTATACTATGGCCAGAATGCTTGATTTTAGAGAAGTGGTTAAGAAACAGATCATGACAGAGCAAGGCTCCCAGGCAGGTCATCCAGCTGAAGTAAGCCATGAAGCTCTGTGTTTGGAATCAGCCAGATATATAGTAGAAAAGACCATAGCAAAGGCCAAAGACCTTCATGCCCAAGTGGTTGTATGCGTTGTTGGAAGAGATGGCCTTCCTATGATTATTGAAAAGATGGACGATGCCTTTCCCATTAGTTTTGATCTTTCAAGGAAAAAGGCTTATACATCAGCAGTCCTTAAGATGACCACCAGCGAATTAAAAGAACTGACCAAGGTGGGTGGCGATTTTGAAGGACTGGAACATATGATTGAAGAAGAAATTGTCACCCTTGGTGGAGGCTGTCCTATTAAAAAGGGACCTAGAATCATTGGTGCCATTGGTGTCAGTGGAGGAACTCTAGAAGAGGATGAAGCATTGGCTAAGTATGGAGCTCAGGTTCTATAAGCTGATGATGGAAATATATGAAGATGACACTTGTGTAAGGAAGGATATTAGGATGAACGAACAGCAGTTACAGACGATTATCAAAAAAGTCATAACAGAAATGTCCAGTGACAATACAAAGCTGACTTCACCATCAGACCATCTACCTGTTGTAGGACTGGGAAAAGGTGTTTTTGAAGACATGAATGACGCGATCAGCGCAGCAAAAGAAGCACAACGTAAGCTGCAAATGATGCCTAACGAATTTAGGGAGCAGATTATTGCCAAGATTCGTGAAAAGATTAATACCCATGCCGGAACCTTGGCTAAAATGGGTGTGGCTGAGACAGGTATGGGACGTGAATCCCATAAGGTCCTAAAGCATCAGTTGGTTGCCAACAAAACACCTGGTACTGAGGCTATTACTCCTCATGTGTACACTGGTGATCAGGGTCTTACCCTTATTGAAAGAGGACCTTGGGGTGTTATCGGAGCTATTACTCCTTCAACCAATCCAAGTGAAACTGTTTTTTGCAATACTATTGGGATGATTGCAGCCGGAAACGCTGTTGTTTTCAATCCACATCCCGGTGCCAAGAATGTATCCAACTATGCAGTTCAGTTGATTAATGAAGCAGCTCTTGAGTGCGGCGCTTTTGAAAACCTTGCTGTTTCAGTTTTAAGTCCAACCCTGGATACCGGTGATACCATGTTTAAACATGACCAGGTACCTCTTCTGGTCTGTACTGGAGGTCCAGGTGTTGTAAAAGCGGTCCTTTCATCAGGAAAGCCGGGATTTGGAGCTGGAGCCGGAAATCCACCGGTATTCGTAGATGAGACAGCTGATATTCCTAAAGCTGCCAGAGATATTATCAACGGTGCAACTTTCGACAACAATCTTCCCTGTATAGCAGAAAAGGAAATTGTCGTTATGAGACCGGTAGCAGACCAGTTGATCAGAGAAATGCTGGATAACAATGACTGTTATTGGCTGGATGAAGATATGACCAGAAAACTGGTTAAAGAAGTTCTTATTAAGAGAGACAATGGCCAGTATGCCCTTAACAGAAAATGGGTTGGAAGGGATGCAGACAAGATTCTTAAGGCTATCGGAATCAATGCTCCGGAATCCATTCGCTGTATACTTTTTGAGGGATGTAAGAACCACCTTCTGATTAAGGAAGAGCTGATGATGCCGATTCTGGGTGTGGTTAAGGTTGATTCTATTGATGAAGGTATTGAAACCTGTCTTGAGCTTGAAGGTGGCAACAGACATTCAGCCCATATGCATTCCAAAAATATAGAAAACCTGACAAAATTTGCAAGAGCTATTGATACTGCAATTTTTGTCAAGAACGCACCTTCATATGCAGGTATAGGTTTTGGCGGTGAAGGTTATACAACTTTTACAATTGCAAGTAAGACCGGACAGGGACTTACCAATGCCAATTCTTTTACAAAAGAAAGACGATGTGTCATGTCTGACTTCTTATATATCAGATAGACAAAACATATGATTTATAACATGTCGCTTATATAAACACAACATTAAAGGAGATTAGAAATGGATATTAATCAGGTAGATATTGAGCAGATTGTTGCCAAAGTTATGGCTTCTATGACTTCCGCAGGTGCTAGTACAGCGGGAGCGGATGTGCCAAAATCAGCTAGAGTATCAATGCTGACAGCCAAAGAAGAGTTGACCGTGAAGACTTTTGACATTCCTGAAATCAATGATGATGAAGTCTTGGTAAAAGTTGAAGGTTGTGGTGTATGTGGTACAGATGTACATGAGTACAAGAACGACCCCTTCAATGTGATTCCACTGGTTCTCGGTCATGAAGGAAGTGGAACTATTGTTAAAATCGGTAAGAATGTAACCAAGGATATGCTGGATCAGCCACTTGGTATCGGTGATAAAGTCGTAACCAGTGTGACATTAACCGGTGAAGATGAATACACTAAATTCAAGCCAACAAAAACGAATCTTAGTGATAACGTAGCAATTTATGGTTTGACTCCAGAGGATGACTACCACTTTAACGGATGGTTTGGTGAATACGTTATCCTTCGTAAAGGATCCAGTATTTTTAAGGTTAATGATATGAGCCTTAAAGAAAGACTTCTTATTGAACCTGCAGCTGTAACTGTTCACGCTGTGGAAAGAGCTAAGACAACCGGTCTTCTTAAATTCGATACAAAAGTATTGGTTCAAGGTTGTGGTCCAATCGGATTGGTTTTACTTACAGTTCTTAGAACCATGGGAATTGAAAATATCGTAGCTATTGATGGTGATTCAAAACGATTGGCCATGGCCAAAAAAATCGGAGCCAAATACACCTATAACTTTAAAGACTTCTCAAGCTTTGATGCCATGAAGGAAGATGTCATAAAGACAACCGGCGGTGGTGCTGATTTTGCCTTCCAATGTACCGGCGTTCCTTCAGCAGCAAGTTCCATCTATAAATTAATCCGTAAGGGTGGCGGTTTGTGTGAAGTTGGATTTTTCGTTGATAACGGTAATGCAACCATTAATCCACACCATGACCTTTGTGCCAAAGAGATTACTTTAGTTGGATCATGGGTTTACACCTTTGCTGATTATGTAACGACTCTCGATTTTATCCGTCGGGCAAAAGGTATCGGTCTTCCATTTGAGGAGTTGGTAACTCATGAGTTTGGATTGGATGAATTAGACGAAGCTATGAAGGTCAATATGAGACTGGAAGGTATCAAAGTCGCTTTTGTCAATAAATAGGATGTGATCAAAGATGAAGCAGGCAGTTGGACTAATTGAAGTTTTTGGAATGGCAGGAGCCTACTACGCAGCAGATGCAGCCTGCAAGGCAGGAGACGTAGTCATTCAGGCCTTTGATAGAAACAAACCACCTAACGCAGACGCCCTTCCGGTACCCTTACTGATTATGATTAAAATAAGAGGTCCGGTTGCAGATGTTAAGGCAGCGGTGGAAGCAGCAAAACTTGCAGCAGATGAGATTGCAGGTTGTCACGCAACGTATGTAATAGCAAACCCAAGTGAGGGAATGGAAGCATTTCTGGACTTAAGTTGCTGTTAAGATAATTAGCCCCAAAGGGGCACAATGTTATGTATATAGGAGGTATATATCATGCAAGAAGCATTAGGAATGGTGGAAACTAGAGGATTAATTGCATCAATTGAAGCAGCTGACGCTATGGTGAAAGCAGCAGACGTTAAGTTGGTTGGTACTGAAAAAATCGGTTCAGGTCTCGTAACTGTTATGGTTCGCGGTGACGTTGGTGCAGTTAAAGCTGCAACAGAAGTTGGTGCTAACGCAGCCGGTAATCTTGGTGAGTTAATTGCAGTACATGTTATTCCACGTCCACACCTTGATGTGGAGAAGATTCTTCCATCAGCAGGAAAATAATATGGATGCAGTAGGCATTATTGAAGTAAGCGGCATGGTGGCAGCAGTTGAAGCCACCGATGCCATGCTTAAAACAGCAGGTGTCTCCATTGTTTCCATTGAGAAAAAGTTAGGCGGCCGTCTGGTCTCCATCGTAGTCAAGGGTGATATTTCATCTGTTAGAGCGGCGGTGGAACAAGGTGAAGAGACAGCTAACGCCATAACCAAAACAGTGGCCAAGGCATTTATTAACAACCCACATGAGGAAGTTCTGAAAATTATGGCACTGAGTGCCTCAAAATACAGCGCATTGTCAAAAGCAGGTGATCAGAATGGCTGAAAATACAGCAAAAACAAACACGACAGCAAAGACAAGTAGAGCGAAAGCAGATACAGCAAAGACAAGTACAGCAAAAACGAATACAAAAGCAAACGTAAATAATAGTGATATTGAAAAAGTTGAAAAAACGGAGGAAAAGAAAATGATTCAAAAAGCATTAGGTATGATCGAAACTAGAGGTTTGGTAGCAGTAACTGAGGCAGCAGATGCTATGTTAAAAGCGGCTAACGTTGAGTTGGTTGGTTCAGAAAAAATCGGTTCAGGTCTTGTAACAGTTATGGTTACTGGTGATGTTGGAGCAGTTAAGGCTGCAGTTGAAGCTGGTGCAAGTGTTGCTTCCCGTCTTGGTGAAGTTGTAGCAACTCACGTAATTCCACGTCCACATTCAGACGTAGCAGCTATTTTACCAGGCATTAAGTAAGAGGTGCTTGAATGGGTGGAACAGGTGTGTCTTTAGAAAAACTCATAGCCGCAGCCGTTAAAAAGGAATTGGCAGGAGGGGCATACCCTTCGTCAAAGGTTTCTTATAAGGAGCCGGTTTCCCAGTCTCAGGATATGGGTGTCCCAGTTGGTATATCAGCCAGACACGTCCATGTGACCAGGGAGGCCCTGGACATCCTTTATGGTAAAGGTTATGAATTACAGGTAAAAAAAGAATTAATGGGTGGTCAGTTTGCAGCCAAAGAGCAGGTGACCATCGTTGGTTCCAATCTACGTGTTATTGAAAATGTTAGAATTTTAGGCCCTGAACGAAGAGCAACCCAAGTAGAAGTATCTAAGACAGATGCCAGAAAGCTTGGGCTGAATGCACCGATTCGTGAAAGTGGGGATGTGGCAGGTTCCATGCCGATTACCCTGGTTGGACCTAAAGGGGCTCTATATCTTGAAGAAGGATGTATTGTGGCTATGCGTCATATTCATATGAATGAGAAAGATGCAAACCACCTCAGCGTCAAAGACAAGCAAATCGTCTCCGTCAAAACAGGCGAAGGCGTTCGAAAAGGTATCCTTTCCAATGTCCTTGTCCGAGTCGATCCCTCCTATACACTGGAGATGCACATCGATACAGATGAAGCCAACGGTCTTGGCATTGCACAAGGCTCCAAGGTTCAGATCATCAAATAAGCAATATCTTCAGGTCTCAAAGAGACCAATAAAAAGCAAATACCATGTGCATGGCACATTTAGCCATTTTTGTATATACCTCTTATCCTTGGTACAATTTATGACCGGTAATCACCTCGTGTGATTAAGTTCCCCAATTTGTATACCTTATTAATAAGTTGAGCCAGCCATGCACATGTCTATTTTATTTAGAATCTGTTTAGAAATGGGGTAAGTCATGAAAATCGGAAAAGTTGTAGGTAGAATTGTATCAACCCGCAAACATGAACAATTAGTTGGTAGCAAATTCCTGATATGCCAGATGCTGGAAGGTCAGGGCCAGGAAATGAAAATCGTTGCTGTAGACACCGTTGGTGCCGGAATTGGAGAGAAGGTCCTCATATCCATGGGATCCAGTGCAAGACTGTCCTGTATGAAGGCAGATGCACCTGTTGATGCAGCTATAGTCGGAATTGTAGACGAAGAGAATGATCTAAGTCTTTATCAGTAAGCAAACTGAAGGAGTGACTCATGAGTCAACTTGTAGACCTTATATATGATGCCGGAATAGTCGGTGCTGGTGGTGCCGGTTTTCCAACCCATGTAAAAGTCAAGGGTCAAGTAAAAACCCTCATTATTAACGGAGCGGAATGCGAACCTCTTTTGCAGGTAGATAAGACTTTGATGACAGCTTTTACCAGTGAACTGGTAGAAGGTATAGACTATATCATGAAGTCTATGAAAATCGAAAAAAGTATTATCGGTATCAAAAATAAATACACGGAAATAATTGAACAATTACATAGATTTATAGATGATGAACCCGACATCCATGTTCAGCCCCTACCCAACGTATACCCTGTTGGTGACGAGGTGGTCCTCATCCAGGAGACCACAGGCATAACCCTTAAAAAGGGAGTTCTTCCCATAACAGAAGGCTTGATGGTGATGAATGTGGAAACCATTCTGAACATCTATAAAAAAGTATTCGGTGGTGCCAATGTGACCCATTCATATGTCACAGTCATTGGTGAAGTGGAAAATGAGGGAACTTATCAGTTTCCAATTGGAACCCCTCTTGAGGATATTTTAAGGGATACCTGCAAACCTAAAATCAAGGATTACAGAGTGCTTGTCGGTGGTCCTATGACAGGAAGTCTGGCAAAGCCGGATGAGGTAGTCAGGAAAAACACCAAAGGTTTTATCATCTTACCCAAAGACCATAACCTGATTCGCAATATGGAAGATGTGGACAAGACCCATCTGACTAGAATCATGGCTTCCTGCTCCCAGTGCAGGGCCTGTACAGATATGTGTCCCAGACATCTTTTGGGTCACCAGGTAGAACCTCACAAGCTGATGAATGCTATGGCCAATGGTATGCTTGATAACGTGTCAGTCTTAAAGACAGCTCTTGGCTGTGTCAACTGTGGCGTTTGTGAGCTTTATGCCTGTCATCATGACCTGTCACCAAGAAAAATGATGGTTGCCGTTAAAGCGGCTTATGCAAAAGAAGGTGTCAGACCGGGTCCTGAAGATTCCATAGATCCACATGCTGACAGAGACTATAGAAGAGTGCCGGCAAAACGCTTGGTCATGCACTTGAATTTGACCAAGTATGACAGACATGTCCATACCTATCTGGATGTTTATCCGGCTGCAAAAGTAGTCATACCCCTTAACCAGCATATAGGCGCACCTTCCAAACCACTTGTAAAAGTTGGTGACGTGGTGGCTTTGAACCAGAGAATAGGAGAAAATCCTGAAGGAGCACTTGGTGCCCATATACACGCCAGTCTAGCAGGGATAGTGACCCAGGTTAGCGATAGAGCTATAAGCATTGAAAGGAAAGCATAGAATGAAAGAAAAACAATCACTAGGAGTTCTTGAATATCGTTCCGTTGCAGCCGGCATGAAAGCCGCTGATGACGTCCTTAAGACTGCTAATCTTGACTTGCTTTTTGCCAAGCCTATGTGTCCGGGAAAATACGTCATTGCTATTAAAGGCAGCGTCAGTGCTGTTCAGGCAGGTATAGAAAAAGGGATATCCGATGCCCATGAACCCCTTTTAGTGGATTACTGTCATCTGGGAAATCCAGACCCTTCAATTTTTGAAGGCTTATATTGTTCCCATGAGGTAGAGGACATCGACGCTGTCGGTATTCTTGAAACCTACTCCGTTGCTTCGATTTTTGAAGTTGCCGATGATGTGGTAAAGACTACCCCTGTGGATATTCTTGAGATTAGGATTGCCAAAGGCCTAAGTGGTAAGGCTTATGTGGTCTTTTCCGGTGAACTGTCCAGTGTTGAAGCCTCCATTGAAAAAGCCAAGAAATCGGTTATTGAAAAGGGTCTGCTTTTACAGACAGCAGTTATTCCAAGACCTGATCCAAGGCTCTGGAAAGAACTGATCTAAAATAATTTTGAGCTTGAATAATCACCTGTCAAATGATAGGATGATACCAAGACAAAACCTGATTCATGAGGATAGGAATATCAAATGTACTTCCTAAAGGTCAGGTTAACCGGTTGGAGGTCCCTATGTTAGCCATTGAAAGAAGAGAAGAAATTATAAGAATCATAACCAGAGACAAATCTGTTCGTGTCAATGAACTGGCAGAGCGGTTTGAGGTTACAGAAGAAACCATTCGAAGAGACCTTGATAAGCTGGAAAAAGAAGGCATTGTCAAGAAAACCTATGGCGGAGCTGTGGTTCGTGATTTTGTTTCCAAAGATGCTACCCTTAGTGAACGGCTACAGACCAACTTAGATGAAAAACGGCGTATTGCCGCTTTGGCCAGAGACCTGGTTAATGACGGTGAAACCATTTTTATAGATATGTCGACTACTGCCCTTGAATTCATTAAGCACATTGATGAAGACAAGAAGGTAACGGTCATTACCAATTCACTGACAGCCATTACAGAGCTTAACAATAAACCAAATGTTAAGGTCATTACCATCGGTGGTGTCCTAAATTCTGAAACCCTTTGTATGGAAGGTCCAATGACCCATAAATTCATTCAGAACTATTACGTAGACAAGACGATTTTCTCCGTTAAGGCAATTTCTCTGGACCGTGGGATTATGGATTCCAACGAAGTTTCAGCAGACATTAAAAGACTCATGATCCGGAATGCCAATCAGGCCATATTGCTGGTTGATGCTACCAAGTTTGATCAGACGGCCTTAACCATTGTAACCGATATGGAAAACGTAGATATGCTGATTACTGAAAAGAATCTTGACAGTGACTGGCAGGATGCCATTAGCTCTTGGGATGTTGAACTGGTTATTGCAAAATAGATAAATAGATGCAAAGGTCTTGACAAGACCCTTGTATTTTTTTACAATGATAGTAATCGATTACTAGTAAACGATTACTATAAGAAAAAATGAGTCATCATTGACTTGAACTAGCCACGATATTAAGAAAAATAAAGAAGAAGGTATAAACTTAGAAAGGAGTTCTTATGTTAAAAGGAATACCAAAAGTCATCCCTCCCAAGTTAATGAAGATGATGATGGAAATGGGCCATGGGGATGAATTGATTATTGCTGATGGTAACTATCCTGCCTTTAGTCAGGGAGTAGAGGTTATCGAGGCAGATGGTCATGAGGTAAAGGTCTTGCTGGATGCCATACTGGAATTTTTTCCACTGGATACATATACGGAAAAACCGGTTGCCCTTATGGAAGTGGTGAAGGGGGATCCAACAGTTCCGGTAGTTTGGGAAGACTACAAGAAGATTCTTCAGGGGCATGGGTATAGTGAAGACAAGATTAGCCATATCGATCGATTTGATTTTTATGACCGGTCTAAGAAAGCCTATGGTATTGTTTCCACATCTGACCAGGCTCTCTATGCAAACATACTCATTAAGAAAGGTGTATGTTAGAAGCAATTATATAAATGGATTATATTTTTTGAATGGATAGTAATCGATTACTATCCCGGTTAGTGTATTGGGAAGGAGCATTACATGGAAGTCATGGCATTTGATTTGGGAGCCAGTAATGGAAGAGCTATTGTCGGTAAAGTGGAAGAGGGAAGGATTACATATCACGAAGTTCACCGATTTGCCAACGAGCCGGTTAAGTTAGGCAATCAGCTTTACTGGGATTTTCCAAGATTATTTCATGAATTAAAAACGGCCTTAATCAAGGCAAGGCATCAAGGGTTTAAGGTTGCATCCGTCGGTATTGACTCATGGGGTGTTGACTACGGCCTTATAGACAGTGACGGCGACTTGATGAACAATCCTGTTCACTACAGGGACGACAGGTCAGAAAGAGGGAGACAGAAGTTACTGACCATCATCGATGAAGTCACCTTGAAGAAAGAGACAGGGATGGACAGTGTATCTTACAATACCGTCAATCAACTGATGATGGATAAGCTATTAAAGACAGGCAGCGATCTGGGATTTCTTAACATACCAGACCTCTTCAACTTCATGATTACCGGTCAGCGGGGGTCGGAATTTTCTATGGCAACAACGACCCAACTGGTAGATTATGAAACCCTGGATTGGAACTGGAACTTAATTGAGACCTGTGGATTAGACCCCAAGCTTTTCAATCCAATCTATCCATCAGGGCGAATCGTCGGGCAGGCCAAGGAAGACTTTCTGAAGGAAATTGGATATGAGACTTTAGACGTCGTTTCAGTCACCTCCCACGACACTGCATCAGCCCTTCAGTCTATCAGTGATGAAGACAATTACCTTTTTGTTGCCACAGGTACATGGATCATTGTTGGTTCCAGTCAGGACAAGATGACCATGAATCAAAAGGTTATGGATTATGGCCTATCCAATGAAGGTGGCAGGTATCCCAAGGTCAATCTTCTCAAAAACCATGTAGGCATGTGGATTTTGCAGGAAAGTAAGAGAGAATGGGAAAAGCAGGGTTATCCAATGGATTATCCTGAACTCATTGAAAGGGCTGAAAGGTCGGAGATAGATTCTTTCATTGATATTGAAGACCCAAGATTTTTTAGTCCGGGGGATATGCTTTTAAAGATTAACGATTATCTTGATGAGACCAATCAAACCCTTGCTGAAAGTGTGGGCGATTATGTCAGAGTCATTGAAGCTAGTCTTGCTAAACAGATCAGCCAAAGTCTGGTTGCTATTGAAGAAGCATTAGGTACAAGCTATGACAAGGTGTATATCTTGGGTGGTGGTGTCAGGGATAAGATGCTCCTTAATCTCATCGGACAGTTCTCAGGAAAACAGATTATCAAAGGTGAGATTGAAGCTACTACCATTGGGAACATTAAGGACCAGCTTAAGGCTCTGGAAAAGTAAGGAAAAGAAATGAAATAATCATTACATAAATAATGGAAACATAAATGAAGGATTTTAGATGAGCAAAAAAGTAAAAAGGAGAAAGTTATGAGTTTTAGATTAAACAAACGTTTACCAAAAGTAGGAATCAGACCAACCATTGACGGACGTCGCAGAGGTGTTAGAGAGTCATTGGAAGACCAAACGATGAATATGGCAAAAAGAGCAGCCAAACTGATTGAAGACAACCTCAGGCATGCCTCCGGTGAGAAAGTTGAATGTGTTATTGCGGATACTACTATTGGTGGTGTTGCAGAAGCGGCCATGTGTGAAGACAAGTTCCAGCAGGAGGGAGTTGGCCTGACTCTGACAGTTACACCTTGCTGGTGTTATGGTACAGAAACCATCGATATGAATGGACTGCGTCCAAAGGCTATTTGGGGCTTTAACGGAACAGAACGTCCTGGAGCCGTATATTTGGCTGCTGCAGTAGCAGGGCATGACCAGATGGGTCTTCCAGTCTTTTCTATCTATGGCGAAGATGTACAGGACTCTGACGACGAATCCATTCCTGAAGATGTAAAATCCAAGATCCTTCAGTTTGTCAGAGCCGGTATTGCTGTTGCGACCATTAAAGACTTATCCTACCTGTCAGTTGGCTCAGTTTCCATGGGTATTGCCGGATCAGTCGTTGATCCCAACTTCTTCAATGACTATCTGGGTATGAGAAATGAATATGTTGATATGAGCGAAATTGCCAGACGTGTTGAGGAAAACATTTATGATCCTGTTGAGTTTGAAAAAGCCTATGAATGGGTTCTTGCCAACTGTAAGGAAGGCGAGGATGTCAACGATGAAAAGTGGTCCAGAGACAAGTTGGATGAAGACTGGAAATATGTGGTTAAAATGGCCCTTATCTTCAGAGATTTAATGATTGGAAATGATAAGCTTAAGGAACTTGGTTTTGGTGAAGAGGCTATGGGCCATAATGCCATTGCAGGTGGTTTCCAGGGACAGAGACAATGGACAGACTTTAGACCAAATGGTGACTTCCTGGAGACAGTCCTTAATACATCATCTGACTGGAATGGTATCCGTGAACCTTTTGTGGTTGCAACAGAAAACGACAGCCTAAACGGTGTACCCATGCTCTTTGGCCATATGCTGACCGGAACAGCCCAAATCTTTTCCGATGTTAGAACCTATTGGAGTCCGGCAGCTGTCAAACGTGTAACCGGATATGATTTGGATGGACTGGCAAAAGACGGAATCATCCACTTGATCAATTCAGGTTCAACGACCTTGGATGGAACGGGACAACATACAGATGGTGAAGGCAAACCGGTCATGAAGCCGTTTTGGGAAATGACAGAAGAAGATGCAGCAAAATGCTATGAGGCAACAGAGTTTTGTCCGGCAGACAAAGGGTATTTTAGAGGTGGTGGATTCTCTTCCAGATTCCTGACTAAAGGTGGTATGCCTATTACTATGTCAAGAGTCAACATCATTAAGGGACTTGGACCAATTCTTCAAATCGCAGAGGGTTATACCGTAGAGCTTCCTAAGGAAGTCCATGACCTACTTGATGTCAGAACCAATCCGACGTGGCCAACAACCTGGTTTGCACCTAAACTTACAGGCCAAGGAGCCTTTACCAGTGTTTATGAGGTTATGAATACCTGGGGAGCCAATCATGGAGCTATCTCCTATGGACATATTGGTGACCGCTTAATCACCATGGCTGCTATGCTTCGTATTCCGGTTGCTATGCATAACGTGGAGGAAGATCGCATCTTTAGACCTAAGGCATGGTCAGCTTATGGAACAGCCAACCTGGAAGGTGCTGATTACAGAGCCTGTGCTACCTATGGTGCCCTTTATAAAAAGTAGAACATTATGATATAAGTTACATAGTCAAACAATAGCGCAGCACCTGGTTATATGCTATAATTTTTAGGATATATAAGGTGGTGTGCTTGTTTGCAATTATGATCGGGAATGCAGCACACACAAAAGGAGTTTGTCATGGCCACAATTAAAATGGTTGCAGAAGAAGCAGGTGTATCAACAGCAACAGTATCCAGGGTCCTTAACGGGAACTATCCCGTTAGTAAGGATGCCTATGAACATGTAATGGCAGCTGTTGAAAAACTAAATTATAGAACCAATAATCTGGCAAAAAGTCTTAAGATGAACAAGACCTTTATGATTGGTCTTGTTGTACCTGATATTTCCAACAGCTTTTTTATGGAACTTGCCAGAGGTATAGAAGACATTGTAACTGAGAGAGGCTATACACTTACCGTTTGCTCAACAGATGAAGATAATGATAAGGAGATCCGTCTCCTTAAAGCCCTTAATGATAAGCGGGTAGACCTGGTTGTACTGGCGTCTTCCCTAAAGGACAAAGAACCTTTGGAAGACCTTAGAAAAAGAGGCTTACGTCTGGTTATGGTCGATACCTATATTGCAGGTCTTAAGTCGGATTATATACTGGAAGATAATGAAAGCTCCTCCTTTGAACTGGTGGACTATGCTTTAGGCCTTGGTCATAAAAAGGTAGGGATTATTAATGGAATTCTGACAGTAAGTACAGCAAGAGAACGTTTTGAAGGCTTCAGAAGGGCTCTTAAAAAGCACAAGATAAGCTTGAATGAGTCCTATGTGGTTAGCGGAGCCTACAATAGGAAAAAGGCCTGTAAGGAAGTAAAGGATATGTTGACCAGACAGATGAATAACCTGCCGACCCTGCTTTATGCCACTAATAATGAGATGACAGAGGGTGCTCTCATGGCCATTAAGGAATTAGGTTTAAGGGTGCCTGAGGATATTTCAGTGATTTCTTATGGGGAGATATCACTGCCTGAATTAGTTGAACCTCGTCTGACCATTATTCATCAAAAACCACGGGAGATTGGGGAGATGGCCGGCCAGATATTGATTCAGCGTTTGGATGATGAGAATTATCAGGGTAAACCGACTCCTCACATCGTTCAGGGGAGCCTGGTGATCAGAGATTCAGTCAAGGAGATTTAAGATATGGGGGACCTACTAGGGGAGTAGGTTACTGGAAATACGTCTAGCATATGTTAGGAGAAGATATGAGTAAGATGTTAAAGGTTATGATTGTTGAGGACGAGCTGCCGGTTCGTAATATGATTATTGATATTGTGGACTGGTCCTCTTATGATATGGAAATCGCTTTTGCTGCCGCCGATGGTCAAGAGGCATTGCAGTACCTGGAAGGTAATGATGTGGACGTCATTATGACGGATATATACATGCCCTTTGTTGATGGTATGGAGCTGGTGAGACGGGTCAGACAGGTTAACAGTGACTGTAAGGTTATCTTTTTAACCGGATACAATGACTTCGAATTTGCCAGGGAAGCCGTTGAACTGAAAGCCAGCAAATATCTTTTAAAACCAATTACCAAAAAAGAACTGGTTGAAGTTCTGGAAGAAGTTAAGTCTGAAATACAGGACCAACAGTTGAAAGCCAAAGACCTTCACAGACTTCAGGCAGACTATGAAAAAAATAAATTACTGCTCCAGAATAACCTTTTTCTGGACTTAATCAGAGGCTATATTCCAGCAGACCGGATTGAAGAGGTCTGTATGAATGTGGGTCTTGGTTTTAATGCGTCAAACTATGTCCTTTGTGTCCTGGAAGTTATTGACCGGGACAATATCGGCCAGGACCAGTGGTTCAATGACTATTCCATCCTTCATTTTGCCCTCTGTAATATTGTAAAAGAGGTTTTAGTTGAAGAACCTTATACCAAGGTGCTTATGGAAGGTGACGGGAAGATTGTTATTCTCATTGAGGATGATGAAAGGCGCCGAATCGTTAACAAGGCCCAGCGCCTTATGCAAAGGGCTATCCATACCATCAAACGGCTATATGACTTTGATATCAGTGTTGGTATCAGTGAGCCTGCATCCGGTCTTCATCATTTGAAGAGAAGCTTTGATGAGGCTATGACTGCTATATCTTATAGGGTTCTTGAAGGCAACAACCGGGTCATTGTAAAAAGCGATATGAACCGGTCGAATTCAGAAGAAAAGAAGAAATCAGTGAAAGCGGTTGAGCCTATTATCGATGGTATATTGGTTGGTGACGGAGACAAGACCCAAACCTATATCTCCATGCTTTTTGACGGAATCAAGTTTCTTAAACTAGACCTAAAGGAAACCAAGAACCTTCTTCTTCTTGCAGTTTCTCAGATTTACGAAGCCTTTAACGGACTGGTCGATGAGGACCATAAGGCTTATATGGATTTGGAATTTATTCAAGATCTTTACGGCCTCCATGATTATGACCATCTTAAAGAAAAAGTGAAAATGATCAGTTTGGAAATGATGGATGTCATCGGTAACCTCCGAGAGAAAGAAAAGAATGACACCATAGGTAAAGCCCTAAGTATTATGGAAAGTTCCTACAGCAACCCGGATTTTGACCTTAATGGAATCAGTGAAGCCCTGTCCGTCAGCGCCTCCTATTTCAGCAGACTCTTCAAAAAAATCACCGGAAAAACTTTCCTCGAGCATCTAACGGAAATGCGACTAGGTAAAGCCCAGGAACTCCTTAAGACTACGGACTTAAAGGTCTATGAGATTGCAGAAAAAACAGGATATGAAGATGCCCACTATTTTTCCTATAACTTTAGGAAGAACATAGGAAAAACACCATTACAGTATAGAAAAGGGAAATAATATGGCAGGAAAAAGAGCAAAAATCTTTGACAGCATACAGACAACCCTGACTCTGGCAGTTGTCCTCATTATTGTCTCCATTCTCATTACAGTCGTAGTCCTGGTTTATACAACCACAGATAAAGTTCTTGAGGACAACGCCGTCACCACAAACAAAAGTCTGGTTACCCAAATTTCCTATGATATTGAGTTTTATTTGAGGAATACGGAAGTAGCTATTGAAAGCCTTATGCTGTCTGATGGGGTAAAAGACTTTTTTGCCGGATCTGACAAGGGCTTGGAAATGATGGCTGTGGCTTCCATGAACTCTCTTATAGACAGCAGGGAAGATGTTATTAATGTCGTTCTCATTCGCAGTGATGGAGAGATTTTAGCCAATGACCAGGAAGCTGAAGTGAAGGAAGATATGGACTTTACAAAGCAGCCCTACTATGAGAAGGCAATTACCAGTGATGAGATGGTGGTATCAGAGTCCCTGGTGCAGAATATTTTTTATGGCCACTATTTATGGGTTGTTTCCTGTTCCAGAGCCTATGTGAATCCGGAATCCGGTCAGATTGAAGGCGTTATTCTTGTAGACCTTAACTATAAGATGATTCAGGATATGGTTAGCCGGTCCTCCATAGGCGATAAGGGTTATGTCTTTATTGTTGATAATCTGGGGAGTATCGTTTACCATCCTAAACAGCCCCTCATCTATAACAATTTACAGGAAGAAAAAATTCAGGATGTCATTGATTCAGACCAGGCGGTCATATCTGCTACAGTCAATGGCCAAAAAGTTCACTACCTGTCTGAAGACTCCATCTATTCCCAATGGTACGTTATCGGTAAGGTTTATGACGATGAAATTAATGTCTACAGCGAAACCCTCCGCAACTATTCCTTCTGGATGCTGATACTGGCCCTGATTATTGGAACCATGCTGGCTTTTGTTGTGTCAGGCAGTATCTTAAAGCCGGTTGACAAGCTGGTAGGTGGTATTTATCAGTTCCAGTCAGGAAATCTGGACGTTGAAGTCCATGTGGATTCCCACAATGAGTTAGGTCTTTTGACTATGAACTTTAACCGGATGACCAAGAGAATCAAGGCTTTGGTCAAACAAAATCAAGAGGCCGAGAGGACCAAGAGGAAGTCAGAAATTGAGGCCCTTCAGTCTCAGATTAATCCCCATTTCCTCTATAATACCCTGGATTCTATAGTCTGGATGGCTGAGTCCGGCAAATCAGAAGAGGTAGTCCTTATGACTTCGTCTTTAGCCAAGCTTTTTAGGATTTCTATCAATAAAGGAGAAGAAGTGGTAACCCTGAAGCAGGAAATCGAACATGTTGAATCCTATCTGGTCATCCAGCAGATGCGATACGGTGATAAGCTTCAGTATGAAATAGATGTAGACCCCTCGATATATCCGGTTCGAATGATTAAGCTGATTCTTCAGCCCTTGGTTGAGAATGCTATCTATCACGGAATCAAACAGGTACCTGGTCAAGGTATGATCTGGATTCGTGGTAAAAAAGAAGAAGACTCCATTGTTTTGGAAGTGGAAGATAATGGTATGGGTATGGAAAAAGCAGTTATTGATGAGTTGATGGCCGGTCATAATGTGTCGACTAAAAAAGATGGTGGCGTTGGAGCCTTTAACGTAGACCAAAGGATTAAACTTTATTATGGTATGGAATATGGTATCAGTATTGAAAGTGAGCTGTATGAAGGTACGACAATCAGTATCCGTCTGCCCCTAATGGAGGAGGTTGGTCATGAAAAAGAATAATTTGATGACGGTGGTTGGTTTGCTTATTGCCCTTTTAATTACCAGTGTTGTATTCACTACCCTTATGATTAACCGGGAAGAGGACAAAAAAGAAATCTATCTGATCTTAAAGACTATAGAACCTAATATCGGCTTTTGGGATAACCTGACCAATGGAGCCCAGGTGGCGGCCACTGAATTGGATGTTGAAGTCATCGTTACCGGTGTTCTGGATGAAACAGATGTTGAAGGACAGACCCGTCTTTTACGTCAGGCCATTGCTGCAAAACCGGCAGCCATTGTCATTGCAGCCGGAGACTATGAAGGTATGGTGGATGTCTGTAATGAGGCCTTTGAAGCAGGGATTCCCCTGATCACTATTGACTCGGATGTAAATATTGACAGGAACCATTCTTTGGTGGCCACCAATAATATTGAAGCCTCCAAACGGATTGGCTTTGAACTTGGAACCCTTATGAAAGGATCCGGAGATGTAGCTGTTTTTGCCCATGTTGAAGGTGTTTATACAGCCATTGAAAGGATTGAAGGCTTTCTTGGGGGTATTGCCCATAACGAGAATATTCACGTACTTGAGGATATCATATACTGTCACAACTCCAGACAGATAGCTAAGGACAATGCCCTTAGAATACTCCAGGAAAACCCAAATATTTCTGCCCTTTATGCAACCAACGAACAAACCCTTCTTGGCGTTGCAGATGCGGTTAACCAACTGGATATGAAGGAAAAAATAATTGTTGTTGGCTTTGATATTAACGAGGAAATAGCTTATTATATTGAAAAGGACATTGTCGATGTCACCTTGGTTCAGGATTCATTTTCCATGGGCTATCTAGCTATACAGGAAGCCATAGACCAGATTAATCGGGAAGAACCAGAGACCATTGATACAGATGCCATTATGATCAATAAGGAGAATATGTTTCTGACCAAGAATCAAAAACTCTTGGTTCCAACAGTGAAGTAAAATTGGAAGTTAGTGTGTAGGATAGTCAGGAGCTTCCACTTGAATCAAATTTTTTACTTAATTGACAATACATGACGAGGAGATTGAAGATGGGCAATTACTTGGAAAAAATCAGTAAAGACCGGGTTAAAGGCTTTTTGAGAAGCGAGGGTAGAAAAATTGTGAACGGAGAGGGTGAGGAAATCCTCTTGGTTGGCTGGGGACTGGGCAACTGGCTTCTCAATGAAGGTTATATGTGGAAGTCTTTTGGTAACATGCGTTTTGACAGACCCAGGCGGATTGAGGCTGTCATTGAAGAGCTGACAGGAAAAGACTACAAGGAAGCTTTCTATAAGACATTCCATGAAACCTATGTAACAGAAGCAGATATTATGGATATGGCTGAGCTGGGCTATAACTCTGTCCGTATTCCTATAAACTGGCGACTTTTTATGGAGGAAGGCCAAGGGATTAACTTTAAGGATCAAGGATTCAGACTTCTGGATAATTGTATTGATTGGTGTGAAAAACACCGTCTTTACGCCTTTATTGATCTACACGGAGCACCGGGAGGACAGACCGGAGCCAATATTGATGACTGTATTGATGATGTTCCACGACTTTTTATGGATCAGCATCATTGGGACCAGGGGATTGCCTTGTGGAAGGAAATCGCCTACCGCTATAAGGACCGCTATATTGTCGGTGGTTATGACCTCCTTAATGAACCTATCCGCCCTGCTTATGGCACAATGAAAGACTATGATTATATGGTTCATGACCTGAGAAGGTTCTATGAAGAGGCCATTAAGGAAATCAGACAGTTCGACAAGGACCATATGTTTAGTATTGAAGGCCATCACTGGTCAACCAATACAGAGGTTTTTGACCGTATCTATGACCCCAATATGGTAATCCATTTCCACCGATACGGCTGCAATCCCGACTACCTTGCCTATGAAGAATTTTTGGAATTATCGGAAAAGCTTAACCTGCCTTTGTGGCTGGGAGAAACCGGTGAAAATACTTTGGAGTGGTTTTCAGCCATGTACCCACTGGCTCTTGATCTTGGATTCGGCTATAATCTCTGGCCTGCCAAGAAAATGGATTGTAATAACTCACCATATTCTATTAAAAGACCCAAAAATTGGGAGCGGATTCTTGACTATCTGGAAGGTGGACCGCACCCAGGATATGACGAGGCCAGAGCAATATTTGATGAATATCTGGAAAACATTAAGCTGGAAAACTGTGACCATCTGAAACAAGTGACCCAGGTCGTCTTTAGGCTACCAGGTACGACACTTATGGGTGTTGATTTTGATGAGCTGCCTGGACCTGGCATATCTTATAAGCGAGTCCTTGATGAGGCTCAAAAGGGGGACTCAGATACTGAGAAAGCTCCTTCAACCCATAGAAATAATACCGGTATGGACATTGTTCTGGGCAGACAACCCAAAGACAAGCGGTTTGGTTTTGATTGTGGATGGGATGATTATGTCCTACGCCTTAATAAGGATGAGTTTGTTAGCTACAGCTTTTACGGTGGTTTAGGAAAAAGTCTTTTCCGGATTTATCTGAAAGACATAAAGGCTGGACATTTAAAATGTCTTGTTAATGATAGAGAAGTTTTCCATCAGGATTTGAAGGGTTCAGGTGAAGCTTTCATGGCCACAGTGCCATTGCAGGACCTTGTCGGTGATGATTTTACGACCCTTGAAAAAGTTCTGCTGAAGCTTCAAGTTATTGATGGATTGGTAGAAGTTGAGAAGATTGAGTTTAGATAGGAGGGCCTATGTGTAAAATCAGGTGTTTTGGGGATAAACCGGGGCAGGAAGCTTATGCCAAGTACCATGACGAAGAATGGGGGAAGCCGGTCTATGATGATCGAACCCTTTTTGAGTTTTTAATTTTGGAAGGAGCCCAGGCCGGACTTTCCTGGTATACTATTTTAATTCGTCGTGACGGCTATAGAAAAGCCTTTAAGGATTTTGACCCTCTGAAGGTGGCTGGTATGTCAGATTATGAATTGGAAGAACTAAGACTGGACGAGGGAATCATCAGGAATAAACTGAAAATTTACTCAGCAAGAACCAATGCTCAGGTCTTCCTGAAGATACAGGAAGAGTTTGGTTCTTTTAGTGACTATCTGTGGTCTTATGTGGACCACAAACCTATTATCAACCATTTTGAATCTTGGGATCAGGTGCCTGTAACTACTGAAATCAGTGATGCCTTGTCCAAAGATCTTAAGAAACGTGGTATGAAGTTTGTGGGGTCAACTATTATGTATGCTTATATGCAGGCTGTAGGTTTGGTTGATGATCATTTGGAAACCTGTTTCCTTAGGCATTAGGAAAATATGAGACAAAATGATGAAGAATCATACATAGGGAAAAAGAATCCATTACATTTGTCATTAAGTCAGTGACTTATTGCAATTGTATGCCTCCACTTTAGAGAGTATGATAACCAAAGAGTTAGTTATACAGATAAGAGGAGGAAAGATTTAATGATGAAAACAAAACTAATGATTTTGCTTGTACTTATACTTGCTTTAATGGTTTTTGCAGGATGCGATGGGGCAGGTGGAGCCAGCGACTCAAGCAAAACACAGGATACATCTGAAGAAGCCAATGTTTCACTAGAGGCAGAAAATCCAAGTGACTCAGATGACGGGACCCCTGTGGTTGCTGATACCAGTCAAGAAACTGGAAGTGGAGAGACTAGGGAAACATCCGGTGGAAGTAATCTAGCCCAAAGTGGAGAAATCCAGGGTGTGGTATATAGAATCCTTGGATGTCGGGAACTAACCAAGGAAGAATATGATCCGGGATACGATGGCATGGTCGGAGTACTGGTAGATATGGTCATAGAGAATACAGGTGATGATATTATCAGCCTTGCGCCTATGATGGCCTTTGAAATTGAAGGTGACAGTGGCGAAAGCTATAGCGTTGATGCCTTTGCCAAGACCTTTTCCGGTGACCTGTCAACTCTCGCCGGCAAGGGAAAAATCATTACAGGTTCCTTTGTTTTCCCAGCCAATGTAGAGGATAGCGGCTTTAGACTAAATATTACACCGGACTTTATGAGTGATGATGCGTTGGTTTTAAGCTTCGAAAAAGGTCAGATTTATGAAGACAACACCTACCAGTCATCCACTGATGGAAAAGGTTTAGGCAGCCAGTTTGACAATGAAGAATTATCCTACGTGATTAATGATGTTTCTTTCCTTCAGGAGGAAGATCATATGAGTCTGTCCATTTTTATGACCGTTCTCAATAATACAAGTGATGATTATGATGAGTATCAAATTCCTTTTACCCTTATTGGTCAAGATGGTATTGAGTGTTCTCTCAGCTACAAAATGGGTAATTCAGAGCTTGCCGGTATACCAGCCAGCGGAAGCAAGGAAGTCGAAATCATCTATGAGATTAAAAGTCCTGATGTGACAGAGTATGATTTATACCTGTCCCCAATGGGTAGAAATGATCGATGGGATATGATTCATTTTTCGATTGACTGAAATTGAAAATAATTGAAATAAAAACTCAAATAGGCTCTCTGATTCTTAGTTATCCCTAAGAAATTGGAGGGCTTTTTCTTTGTCTAGTGGTTTGCTGAAGTAATAACCCTGGATGGTATCACAGTTGAGTTCCTGGAGAATTTCCAATTGTTCCTTGGTTTCAACACCTTCTGCTGTTAGCTCAATGCCTTTTGTATGGGCGATGACGTTCATGACATGGACTAATTCTCTATTAAACTGACTACTGGATATTTCATCAATAAAGGCCTTGTCGATTTTCAAGACTGTTACAGGCAGTTCTTTAAAATAGCTTAGGGATGAGTAACCGGTTCCAAAGTCATCCAGGGCTATTCCAAAACCATAGCCATGTAAGATGTGAAGGTCTTTTTTGCTCATAGAGTAGGAATCAATTAAAACTGTTTCAGTCATTTCGAGGCAAATCTCATGAATATCGACACCAACTGCCTTAACTAAACCTAAGAGCCTTTCAACAAAATCTTTGGACTTTAGCTGCAAGGCAGAAATATTGATTGAGATTGTTTTCTTGTCTTCAGTGCTTGCATTAACTTCTTTAATGAAATTAAGGGCTTCCTCAATAATCCAATATCCAATTTCAACAATGACTCCCATTTCCTCAGCAACGGTAATCAGTTCAAAAGGAGATACTTGGCCCAGAGTGGGACTTTTCCATCGGATTAAGGCTTCATAGCCTTGTAGCTTACCGGTTTTAGCATTTACATATGGCTGGTAGTTTAAGTAAAACTCACCTTTTTTGATTGCATCTTTTATGGCTGTTTGCAAGAGGATTTTTCTTTCCAGGCCTGAGTCGAAGGTGGCATCGTAGAAGGTGTACTTGTTTTTGCCGGAGTTCTTGGATTTATAGAGGGCCATATCGGCTTTTTTTATGAGTTCATTGCGGTTGTTCCCATTATCCGGGAAGACGCTGACACCCATACTGATGGTTAGATAAAAACGCTTATCCTCGACTTCAATAGGTGATTCAAAGGCCTCTTTTATTCGCTCTAATAACAAAACAATATCTGTTTTGCCACTGTTTAATGGAGAAAAGATAATAAATTCATCGCCACCAAAACGTCCGATGTTAACATGTTGGTCTTCAAATTGGAGTAATTTTTCTCCTGTTTTTTTGATAACGATATCACCGGTATCATGGCCATATGTATCGTTAATATATTTAAAGTTGTCCACATCTACAAAGATAACCGCTTTTTGATTGGTGGAGTCTCCAATTTCAGGCTCTTCTTTTAAATTGGCTTCAATGATACCTATGATTGAAAAACGGTTATTAAGGCCGGTGAGGAGATCGGAGTATATTAACTCATGAATACGGATATCCTGAATTTTTATTTCCTCAAAAGAAGCTGTCAGTTCTTGATTGACATTGGCCAGTTTTATATTGGTTTCTTCCATCTCTTCGTTGGCTGCTTCCAGTTCTTCGTATGCGTTTACCTTTTCGGCCAGTAGTAAGTCGGAATTTTCTTTGCTTAGTCTTAGTTCATGAAGAAGCTTTTGGAGTCGGTCTATCATATGATTATAGGCATGGTTGACAATACCAATCTCATCATTGCTTGTATCCAAATCTACTTTAGTTAGGAGACCTTCTTCAGATTTGCTCATAACATGGGCAACATCAGAAAGCCTTTTTGAGATTGAGTTCGAAATTAGGTGAATCAAAAGGTAGGAGAGAGAAAAAACCAAAAGCATAGCAAGAAGAAGAAAGACTAAGGAATCTCCAAGCCGATTAAAAATATTTTGGTCCTCTACCAAAAAAACTATTTTCCATCCATCTGCCAGATGACGGTGATCCAGGTTCATAACATAGGCAGATTGTTTATCACTAATAGCCTCAAGGTCGAAGGTCTGTACCTCATCAATATTCTTATAAATGTTATTGCTGGTAGCTATGATTTCGTTATCCGGATTTATAAGATAAACCAGGCTTTGACTTTGGAAATAATCATCCTGAAGTTTAGTCGAAATGGTTGAGGATAGGGTATCTTGTTTAATGAGATTCGTCGTTTTATTAAGGCTGTTGGAAAGGTTGGATATCATAACAAGATGCATGTCCTTGGAAACAAACTCCGTTTGAAAAAGAAAGGCATATTTGATTTCTTGAAAATCTAAATACCAGTCTTCATTTTTGAGCTCATCACTTAAATATACCAAATATGAACCATCAACAAAATCCTCTCTGTTGTGGTAGAGAACGATAGAATTTACTTCGGGAAAAGCCCACTTCATAACATTAATTCTGTTTTCAGCAGCTTTCAAATCGATGAAAACATCATAATATGTATCAGAATCATCAGCTTCAAGAAGGCTTGAAAGGTCTTCCTCAGCAATGAAGTATTTTCCAACTTGAATCATCTCATCGATCATTGATAGGACATTGCTTTCAACCCTTGACATAGCAGAGTTAAGGGCTAGAGACTCACGACTTCTGATTTCACCAAAGATACCGTTTAGGAAGAAAGTGAAAATGATAAATAATGGAATGACAATACCAAATATATACATGAGAAGTATCTTGTTTTTGATACGGATGTTATTGAATTTATTATGCAATTTCATTGTGCATCCTTCTTTCATCCCTCCCTTCTATTATATATTATATGTGAGAAATATGTTATCTGAATTTATTAATTATCGAGTTCAAAGTGATTTAGTAATCTGGAACCTTCAAGTGCCTGTATGAAAAAATATATAATTGAAGAATAAATAAGACATCTTGTATTACAATTGAAGTAATAAAAACGAGAAAATATACATTGACAAAGTTAAAAAGACGAATTATACTAATAGTTGTAATACAACTTAAGAATTTTCACCTCTTGTTTTGAATGCCGCTTACAACTTCATTCAATTAAGGAGGATGTATGCAAAAGTTCAAAGTTTACGTCAGTGATTATGACTATGGAAATCTAGACGTTGAAAAAAGCATCCTTGAACCAATAGGTGCAGAAGTCATTGGCCTTCAATGTAATACCGGTGCAGGTCTTGCAGAACAGGCTAAAGATGCGGATGCCATTCTTCAACAATATGCTAAAATCTATCGCGATACAATTGAGCAATTGGATCATTGTAAAATTATTGCTCGTTATGGTATTGGCGTAGATATTCTTGATGTTAATGCAGCCTATGAAAAAGGAATGGTTGTGACCAATGTACCGGACTATTGTCTGGATGAAGTTGCAAATCATGCTTTAACATTATCTTTAAATCTCATGAGAAATATCCCCTTTTATGATCAGGCTGTGAAGTCTGGGGACTACAGATGGCAAGCATGGAGAGGTCCTGTACCAAGACTTCGGGATGCTACTTTTGGTTTAATCGGATTTGGTAGAATAGCCCAAAATTTAGTGAAGAAAATCCAGGCCTTTGGGGCCAAGATTATTGCCTATGATCCCTTTGTATCAGCAAGTTATATGAAGACTTGCGGTGTTGAGAAAGTGGAACTTGATGATATCTTTATTAGATCCAATGTTGTAAACGTTTTATGCCCATACAATAAGAGTACCCATCATATCGTTAATGAAGAATCCTTGAATCTTATGCGGGATGATGCTTATTTAGTATGCGTTTCAAGAGGAAAATGTGTGGATAATCAGGCTCTTTACAAGGCCCTGGTCAATAAAAAAATCGTTGCAGCCGCCTTAGATGATCCGGAAGAAGAGCCAATGAAAATTGAGAACTGGAGTCCGGATATGAATCCATTAACCAGCTTGGATAATTGCATTTTTACTCCCCACACAGCTTATGTATCAACAGGAGCTCTAGCTGAATGCAGAAGAGTAGCTGCAGAAAATGTTAAAGCGGTTTTACTTGGGAACAAACCCTTTGACCTTGTTAAACCAAGACCCAAGGAAGTATGAGAGGTGTTTTATGAAAAACATAATTAAACCAAGACCAAATATAGATGAAAATTTAATTAAACCATTTAGAGATATGGAAGATGTTATGTCTCTTTCAGCTATCATCAGTGACTGCATGGACAGAGATTCAACGATGAGACCATACATGAAACCAAAAGCCGCTGACAAGGTTATTATTGGTCCAGCTGTTACGGTAAAACTGACCGCAGGAGACATAGTTGACTGTTTGGTTGTTTTTGATGAAGTTAAGCCAGGTGATGTCATTGTTATTGACGCTTTCGGTGAGGAGAACACCTCGATATGGGGTGGTCTTATGTCTGGACTTGCTAAAAATGAAGGAGTAGTTGGTGCCGTTATAGACGGTTCCTGCAGGGATACAGACGAAGCAAAGTTTCTTGACTTCCCTGTAACGGCAAAAGTCAGCGGACCAAGAGCAGCACATACAGCTACATCGGGTAGAAAAGAGCCGATTGAAATCAACGTACCAATTGTATGCGGTGGCATAATTGTCAATCCGGGAGATCTGGTGGTTGCGGATGAAATTGGTGTGTCTGTTGTACCTTATGACCAATTGGAACGGGTGGCTATGGAGGCTAGGAAACTGGCCGATGCTGAGGAAGCATCCCGGAAAGAAATTTTAAAAGGTGCTACCTATAAAGACCTTTTAGAGAAATTCGGAAGAATATAGGTGGACTATGTACCGGATTATTGAGCGAATTAAAAAGGAGAAGATTATTGCAATCGTACGTGGTCTTCCAGAGGAAAAAATTATCAAGACATGTAGGGCCCTTGAAAAAGGTGGAATATCTGCTATAGAAGTTACCTTCAATCAGTCAAGTCCAACCTGTATAGAGGACACCTGTAAAGGTATTCAGTCAATCAGTGACCAACTGGAAGGAGTTTGTGTTGGGGCAGGTACTGTCATGACACTTGATCAGTTGGAGAAGGCTGTAGAAGCGGGAGCGAAGTATATTATTTCACCTCATACAGATATTAACTTGATTAAGCGAACTAAAGAGCTTGGTGTTGTTTCTATACCTGGTGCTCTTACACCAACTGAGGTAGCCATGGCTTATGATGCAGGTGCCGATTTTGTGAAACTTTTTCCTGCAGGAAATCTTGGAATTGGCTATATAAAAGCCTTAATGGCTCCTATTAACCATATTCCAATGTTGGCTGTGGGAGGAATTGATGCAGGTAACACAAGAGAGTTTCTGCAGTTGGGTTTGGCAGGAGTAGGTGTTGGATCCAGTCTTGTTAATATGCAATTGATAGAAGCGGATAAGTATGATGAATTGACAGCCTTGGCAAGTGAATTTTCTAGGGCCTTGAAAGGAGATTAAAATGTCTAGAGTAGTATGTTTTGGAGAGATTATGGGACGATTATGTCCTCCAGGATATAAGAAAATCCTCCAAACCCAATCCTTTGATTTAACTTTTGCTGGTGGTGAGGCCAACGTGGCGGTATCATTAGCCAACTATGGTTTGGATGCGAAGTTTGTCTCTAAGATACCTGATAATGATATGGGACAATCAGTTCTTCGTACACTAAGAAGTTATAGGGTGAATACCGATGAGATTGTTCTTGGTGGAGAACGGCTGGGTATGTATTATGTAGAAAAAGGTGCATCACAAAGACCGTCAAAAGTTATATATGACCGTAAGTATTCAGCTATCTCAATGGCAGATAGTCAGGAATTTAATTGGGATGTAATTCTTGAAGGTGCTGAACTCTTTCATGTAACAGGAATCACACCAGCACTATCTGACAAGTGTGTTGATATCACGAGAGAAGCTATTAAGAAATGTAAAGAAAAAGGGATTTTGGTTTCCTGTGATCTGAATTACAGGAAGAATCTCTGGTCAACCGAAAAGGCCAGAGAAGTCATGTCTGAATTCATGCATGATGTAGACATCTGTATTGCCAATGAAGAAGATGCAGAGAAAATTCTAGGCATTGAGTCAGAAGGTACAGATGTGACAAGTGGTCTGCTGAATAAGGATGGTTATGTTAGTGTAGCCAAGAAAATTCAGGATACCTATGGCTGCAGGATTATTGCTACTACCTTACGGGAAAGTTATTCGGCAAGTGTGAATGGATGGTCAGCGATGCTTTATAAGGATGATCAGGCATATTTTAGCAGGAAGTATGATATACAACTGGTTGACCGTGTAGGTGGTGGTGACAGCTTTGTTGGAGGTTTGCTTTATGCCCTTCTTGAAGTGGGCGGCAACCAAAATCAAATCGAATTTGCCGTTGCTGCAAGCTGCCTTAAACACACAATTGAAGGTGACTTCAATCAAGTATCAGTAAAAGATGTGGAAACCCTGATGTCCGGAGATGGATCCGGAAGAGTTCAAAGATAAGAATTGGAGGAAGGTATGAAAAAAATTATTGTATGGTTAATCGTGGGGATTTTACTTGTTGGTACAGTTGGATGTAAAGAAGAAGTTTCAGGTCAGGCTTCAGTTGAGGCCGGAAATCCATTTACCCAGTTTAAGGAAGAAGATGAGTATATCTTTGTCCTGGCTCTACAAAATATTGAATTTTTTAATGCTCATAAGTATATGTGGAAGAAAATCGGTGAGGATTTTGGTGTGAAAACAACGATAACCGGACCAGCCGATATGGATGTAAACCAGACAGCGGCAGCTATCGAGCAAGCCATTGCAAAAAATCCAAAAGGGATCATTACTTGGGGATTTGATCCTGGTATGGAGTCAGCTGTAAACAATGCTATTGCAGCAGGAATACCTGTTGTTCCTATCGTAGGTGACCTAGGTGGCTCTGATAGAAATACCTATGTTGGATCAAGTCAGTATGAATTAGGCTATATGGGTGGATTAGCACTTGCGGAGGAAATAGGTAATGCAGGTGATGTCGCTGTTCTTACATTGCCAGGTGTTGGAATGTTTGATGAAAGAGAGTCAGGTTTTAGAGCTGCTATTGAAGATATCAATGCTGATGGTGGAAACATTAATATTGTAGCCGTTGGTGATACCAAGGCTGATATTGCTGAGGCTCTTAAGGCGGGAAAAGATATCCTGGCATCACAACCCGACTTGGCTGGTTTCTTTGGAACTGATTCAACAGCTGCATTCGGTGCTGTTAATGCCGTTAAAGAAGCCAATAAAACCGGTGATATTAAGATTGTTGGTATGGATAGGAATTCTGACATTCTTCAGGAAATTAAAGCCGGTAATATATCCGGTACGATTGCGCAAAATGATGCTGCAGCCGTTTATTGGGCTTTCTTAGCCTTAGTTAGTGAAAATGGATATGAGATTCCCTTAACATCAAACAATCAAGATGCAGGTGCTTATGCGGGACCTTCTACAATCTACATGAAGCCTAATTACGTCAGCGGCGATGATGTTGATTTTTACTTGGAAGCGAACGAGACATATTCAGACTAATTAACTTTTACTTACTGATGAAATAAGAGATTCCCAGGAATTTCTTATTTCATTTAGTTGGTAGTGTCTTGAAGGAGGTTTAAGATGTCTTCATTATTGGAAGTGAAGCAGCTAAAAAAAGAATATCCGGGAGTAATTGCAGTCGATAGTCTTTCTTTTTCTTTGGAAAAAGGACAAATACTTGCTCTTCTAGGCGAAAATGGAGCAGGTAAATCGACGACGATGAAAATGATATCCGGTGTCGAGCGACCTGATGCCGGTCATATAATTTTGAATGGTGAAATTGTGAACTTTGAAAGTTCTCATGATGCTTCCTCCAGGGGAATAGGCATTGTATTTCAGGAGCTGGCCCTTGTTGATAGCTTGAGTATAGCTGAGAATATTTTTATGAACCGCCATCCATTAAAAAATTCGGGATTCATCGATTTTAAGAGATTGTATAAAGACACAAAAGAACTTTTGGAAATCTTTCGACTTGATTTGGATCCGGCTTTGGAAGTTGGTCGCTTATCTACAGGAAAAAAACAAATCATTGAAATACTTAAAGCCATATCCCAGAACCCAAGTATTCTGATTCTGGATGAACCAACCTCTTCTTTGTCAGATGTGGAAATTGAAGAGTTATATGAGGTGATTGACAGGCTGAAGGAGTCGGGCATGTCCTTTATATATGTTTCCCATAAACTCAATGAAGTTTTTAGACTCTGTGACAGGGTTGTTATTATGCGGGATGGAAAATTTATTACGCAAGCTTCGATAGAAGATATGACTGAAGATAAAATTGTCAATTATATGGTAGGGCGGGAAATTAAGGATCTTTTTGGAGAGGGAGTTGTTGAGAACAAAAAGGATCATGAAATATTTCGTGTTGAGCATATATCCAAACCAGGCTTTTATCATGATATCAGTTTTAAGGTTACATGCGGTGAAATTTTAGGTATATATGGACTGGTGGGAGCGGGTAGGACTGAGATGGCGGAAGGGATTATTGCCTATAGTAAAAGACAAAGTGGAAAAGTCTTTTTGGAAGGTCGTGAGATTGCCATTAGACATCCTGAAGATGCGATATTTCATGGAATAGGCTATGTGACTGAGAATCGAAAAGAGCTGGGTCTCTATCTGGATAAATCCATAAGTGAAAATCTGGTAGTTAATGATCTCAAACGATTCTGTTCTGGTGGCTTTATTAAGGATAAAGAAGTTATGGCATACGCAGCTGAAGTAACTAAGAGATATGGAGTTGCTTCGTACTCTCATTTACAGGAAGTGGGTAAACTATCCGGAGGAAATCAACAAAAAGTTTTGCTGGCCATGTGGCTTGAACTCAATCCTCAAATCATGATTTTTGATGAACCCACAAGAGGGGTCGATATTGGGGCTAAGTCAGAGATATATGAAAATATAAGACAATTTGCAAGCAAAGATAAAGCTACTATTATTATTTCATCAGAAGTACCTGAACTGATGGGAATCTGTGACCGGATACTCGTTATGAAGGATGGACTGATTAAAGGTGAACTGGTTAAAAATGAATTTAGTGAAGAGTCCATCGTTGGTTGTGCAACAGGTGTGAGTTCAGTTAGGAGTTGAATGAAATGAATCTGGTCATTGGAAAGATTTTAAAAAATAGAGAATACAGTCTTATAACAGTTTTGATAATTATATCTCTCCTGATGGGGATTTTTACTAATTATTTCTTTAAATTTGCCAACCTAAATTCAATCTTGTTAGGCCTTACAGTTGAAGGAATTATTGTAATTGGTATGGTCATACTACTTATTTCTGGAGGTCTGGATTTATCTGTTGGTTCAACTATGTGTATGACAGGGGTTGTTGTTGGACTTAGCCTTCAGTCCGGAATGCCAATACCGATTGCGATTATCGTCAGTTTGATGACAGCTATAGTTATTGGTATGATCAATGGAATGCTGATTGCCAAATTGAATCTTAACCCATTTATTACAACCTTGGGTATGTCGATTGCTGTGAGAGGACTTCTTTTAATTATATCTGATGGAAAATCTGTATTAAATTTACCTGATGCCTTTAACATAATTGGGCGAGGTAAATTATTTGGGATTCAGTATCCGGTTTATGTTATGATTGTCTTAATCATAATTATGGATTTTATCATTCGAAGAAACCGATATTTTAGACAATCTTATTACGTAGGTGGCAATGAAAAAGCGGCCAGGCTTAACGGGATCAATGTCGAAAAAGTCAAGATTGTAAACTATACTCTGTCAGCCCTGTGTGCAGGTATTGTTGGGGTTATGCTGACGGCTAGATTTGGATCTGCCTCTGTAACCGTGGGTCAGAATACTGCATTAATTGTAATAACTGCTTCAATTATAGGAGGCGCAAGTTTGAACGGTGGAAAGGGGACGATTATAGGAGCATTTTTAGGAGCTCTATTTCTCCAGGTATTATCGTCTTCCCTAAATCTGTTAGGTGTGGACATTAACTATCAGAGTTTCATTACAGGATTAATCTTGATTATCGCAATAGTTATGGATGTTGTAAATGAAAGACAGGAAGCTAAATCACTCTAGAATTAAGTAATGGAGGTATTGGATGACAAAAATTAATGATTTGAAACGGTATATGATGCAGCAAAATATAGATATCTGTGTCATAAAGCATGCTGAAAATATTTGCCTGTTTACTGGTTATTGGCCTAGAAATGGAGTTGCTTATCTCGTTGTAGGCTTGAATACAGAACCTTTGTTGATAGTTCCTGAGGTAGAGTTTGGAGATACAAAAAAATCATGTATTAAGGATGTAAAAACTTATCCTTTCGTTAGAATTAAGGATGGTAATCCTTATGATCATATTAAGAAGTTGATGCAGGATTATAAGAAAACCAAAGAGATTCGATGTAATGGAACTATTGCCATGGATAATGGCTTTGAAGTTATTGGTGTACCAATCTGTTCCGGAGAAATTCGCACGGTAGGCAAGGAATCTGAGGAGGTTGTGAAAGAAGCTTTTGAGACTACAAGTCTGACAAGTGTCAGAGAGGCTATTATCAATATTAGAGCTATTAAGGACAAAGAAGATATCAAAAAACTTGAAATCGTCAATCATGTAGGAAGAGCAACTTTGACTTATTTCAAAGATATAGTAGAGCCGGGTATGACAGAAATTGAGATCGCCAGCAAGGTTGAGGCTTTTTTTGCTACTAAGGCTGCTGGCTATAAAGGCTGTCAATATGGTAAGGCCTGGGCCCAGGTTAGCTCGGGAGCTAAAACTGCCGATGAAGGTTGGTTTGTTGGTTTGATTTCAGAGGCGAGAAAAATCAAAGATGGCGACATGGTCATGTTGGAAATGGGTGCCGTTATTGATGGTTATTGGTGTGACTTAACTGAAATGGAGGTGGCCGGAAGTGCCAGTAAAAAACAGTTGGAAGTTATGACTATCGTTAAAGAAGCTCAGATGAAAGCTATTGAGATGATGAAGCCCGGAGTAAAGGCAAGTGAAGCCTATGAAACTGCCATGGCCCACATTAGATCAAGTGGTTATGAAGCCTACTATACTCATGGTTTGGGACATGGTGTTGGTTTTATGTACCACGAAGCTATACCGGCTCTTGGACCAGGATCATCAGGGGTCCTTGAAGAAGGTATGGTTATGAGCTGTGAGCCAGGGGTTTATCTTGAAGGAGACTTTGGTGTTCGATATGAAGCTAATGTAGTTATCGAGGCAGACGGAGCAAGAATTTTAGGTATATAAGTATTATATTCGATTATAGAGACCACTCAACTAATAATTTGAGTGGTCTTTTTATTATGTGAAGAACCAAATGTAGAATAATTTCAAATAACACAAAATTTTAAACTTGTAATACAACTTTTTATAAAGTTGTTGACAACTTTGCGATACAAGCGTAATATATAGGTGTAAGCGGCAATAAAAAACAAGAAAATTGAATAAGTTGTAATACATATACTTTAACATATTGAAAGAATGTATAAGTTATTGGGAGGTTTCAAATGAAAAAGACGTATGTATTAATGGGTTTGGTGGTTTTATTGATTATGTCTCTTGTTCTATCCGGTTGCGGTAAAGAGGAAAGTTCTTCATCAAGCGAAGAGACAACGAAATCAAGTAGTGATTCAAAAGCAGATGAAACAGAGGAAACAAGTACAGAAGAAGCGGGATTTGTCTTTACTGATGATATGAATTATATTACCGTCATTCCATCAGCACTTGCTTCAGAAGCACAGGCGGGATTTGATAATTTAAGTTACAAAAGCGGTGAGGTTCCACGGATTGCCTATATGCCACCGGCCACAGAGTTTAATTACTATATGGCTATTGGTGAAGGATTAAAAAGTTTTGCTGAGGAACTTGGAGTTGAAACCTTTATGTTGGCTCCACAAAGTGGCGCTGACATAAATGGTCAGATGGGTATGATCCAGGATGTCATCAGTCAACAGGTAGATGCTATTGTCCTCTCAACACATGATGAGGCTGCTGCAGCACCATTGGTTAAGCAAGCCGTTGAAGCTGGAATAGTTGTTGTTATTGTCAACTCTGATATCCTCGAGTTTCCAACACCTGTTCATGCAGTTGTAGGTTATAACCAAAGAAAAGGAACCCAGAAGATGGGCGAGTATGTTGCTGAAATGATTGGGGATAATGAAGTCAGTATTGGAATTATTGAAGGTCAACCAGGATGGCACTCAACAGAACGTGTTGGAGGTTTCCTTGATGTAGTAGGAGAGCTGCCAAATGTAACTGTAGCAGCAAGCTTAGATGGTAAGTGGAACGTAGAAGGCGGTAATACAGCTGCCATGGATATGCTGCAGGCACATCCCGAGATCGAAATGATTTTTGCAGCCAATGACTATGAAATCATGGGTGCATCCAAAGCTGTCAGTTCACTGGGAAGAGATGACGTTAAGTTGTTTGGTAATGACGGTGATACAGCCTGTCTGGAAGAAATTGCTGCAGGAACTGTGGATGCAACAGTAAATACAACACCTTTTGAAATGGGAAAAATTGCCCTTCAAGTCGTATTAAACAGTTTAGCTGGCGAATTTGAAGGTGGTTATGTAGAAACGCCAACGACAATTGTTGATCAAGATAATGCAGTTGAGTACTTGAGTGATCCGGATAAGCTTTACCCTAAGCCATCAAAGGATTATTAGTATGACAGGCGGTACAGGCTAGTCCCTGTACCGCCTCCCCCCTAAGAAGATTGGAGAATAGAAATGGTAGAAATGACTCAACCTTTATGGGAGCTTAAGAAAATAAATAAATACTTTCCAGGTATAAAAGCGCTGGATGATATGTCCTTGACCATCTATCCATCAAAAATTCATGGTCTTATGGGTCAAAACGGTTGTGGTAAGTCCACTTTGATAAAATGTTTGGCAGGTGTTCATGAACCTGATGAAGGTGACATCATATATCATGGTGAAAAAGTAAGAATCAAGAATCCTATAGTTTCAAGGAAATATGGCGTAGCTACAATATATCAGGAGTTTTCACTGGTACCAACATTAACTGTTGCAGAAAACATTTATCTTGGTCGCTTGCCGGTAAATCAAAAATCGAAACTAGTCAATTGGAATATAATGGTTGAAAATGCACAGGCAATCCTTCATCAATTGGAGCTGTCCATAGATCCACAAGCCCTTGTCAGAAACCTTTCAGTAGCTGAACAACAACTGGTTGAAATTGCCAAGGCCCTGTCTGCGGATGCAAAACTTCTTATTATGGATGAGCCAACAGCTGCTCTTGGTGCTCAGGAAATTAAACAGTTACATGAGTTTATTCGAAAGTTAACCCAAAGGGGTATTGGAATTATATACATCTCTCATCGACTAGATGAAGTAGTTGAACTTGTGGATAGTGTTACAGTTATGAAAGATGGAAGACCAGTTGCAGAATTTGACCATGACGAGATCAAGATAAAGAATATTGTGGATGCTATGGTCGGAGAAAGTATAGAACAGCATTATCCTAAAACATATAATGCAACTGAAGAAGTGCTAATAAAGGTTAAAGGAATTTCAACTCTGAACGGAGTAGATAATGTTACTTTTGACATAAAAAAGGGTGAAGTATTTGGTCTAGGTGGTATGATGGGTTCCGGCAGAACCGAGATTGCCAGAGCGCTCTTCGGTCTTGATAAGATAACTGAGGGAAGTATTGAGATTAGCGGACAACCTGTGGTTCTTAGACATCCCATAGATGCTATCAGAAATAAAATTGCCTTTGTAACTGAGAACAGAAAAGTTGATGGTTTATTCATGAACTTCGCCTCGCCGGCTAATATGACTATTGCTGGGATTAGAAAAATTATGAAGCGATGGTTTTTGAAGCTTGTGGAAGAAAGAAATGTTTCTTTCGAATATGTTAAAAAGTTTCAGATTCATGAAAGTGCTATGAAGAAATCAGTAAAGTTTCTATCAGGTGGGAATCAGCAAAAAGTTGTCATTTCAAGGTGGTTATTTTCAGATGCTGATCTCTTCATATTGGATGAACCCACTCAGGGAATTGATGTATCAGCAAAAGCGGAAATATATCGATTAATTAATGAACTGACAGGTATGGGGAAATCTGTGCTTTTAATCAGCTCCGATTTTGAAGAATTGCTTCCCATGAGCGATCGGATCGGCATCGTCAAATTTGGAAATATTGTGGCCGTGGCTTCAGCATCAGAACTTGACAGTGTTGCGATTATGGAAGCTCAGAAGTTGGCTTGACAAGGTATTAGTGAGGTATAGAATGGAAGAAAGAATGAAATTAAATCAGGGTATAAAACTTAAATTCAGACTGGAATCAACGATTGTCGCTCCTTTGGCGGCCCTGATTCTGGTTAGTATAATCGTTGCCCTGACCACAGATAGATTTTTAGATCCGGTCAATTTGAAGAATATCTTCTTACAGGTATCAACGGTTGCCCTTATGGCGATTGGTTCTACGCTGGTCATATTGACTGGAGGCATTGATTTGTCACCGGGCTCTATGATAGCTTTGCTAACCATGATCCTATCCATTAGTATTAAGTTCCTAGGTTTACCTGTATGGCTGGCCTTGGTCATGATTATCCTATCCGGAGGTGTTTTGGGAAGTGTTAACGGGCTCCTTGCCACCTATTTGAGAATTCCAGCCTTTATTGCTACTTTGGCAACAATGAGTATATATAGAGGGCTTGCGTTTATGTTCAATAACGGATCACCGGTTTTTTCTGTTTCGCCACAATTGGAAGCCCTTTTTTATGGCAGTATTTTTGGCATACCGGTAACACTGATTTATGTCTTAGTGTTCTTTACTGGAGCATTTGTATTTATGAAATATACAAAGCTTGGTAGAGAGATCTATGCTGTTGGAGGAAATATTAACGCTTCAAAGCTTAGCGGAATTAATGTTAACAGGGTACGCTTAATTACCTTTGTTATTGCGGGAGCTATGGCTTCGGTTTCAGCAGTACTCATGACCGCAAGACTGAACTCCGGTTCTGCCAACTACGGTGCGGGTATGGAGATGTCAGCTATTGCAGCAACAGTTGTCGGTGGAACGAGTCTTGCAGGTGGTCATGGTAATGTTGTATCAACGCTCTTAGGTGCGTTGACCATAGTTGTCGTTCAGAATGCCTTAAATTTACATGCGGTACCAACGTCTCTTCAAAACATCATCATTGGCATCATCATTATTTTGGCAGTTGCTATTGATATGTGGAGAGATGAGATTCAATATATATTTAAAAAGAGACAAAAATAATACATATAAGATTTGATTCATAAGGAGGAAGACTATGAATTATCCAAGAACATTTTCTCATATTGGGCTTTCAGTGCCTAATCTTGAAGAAGCCGTTAAGTTTTACCATGAAGTGTTTGGCTGGTATATTATTATGGAACCAACAGAAATTGTATCCGATGACAGTGATATCGGTATCATGTGTGATGATGTCTTTGGCGAGGGATGGGAAAGATTTAAAATCGCTCATATGTCAACAGGCGATAAAATTGGTGTAGAACTTTTTGAATTTAAAGATGCATGTAAACCGGACAATAATTTTAAATACTGGGAAAGTGGGCTTTTCCATTTCTGTATTCAAGATCCTGATCTTGAAGGCCTTCTTGAGAAAGTAAAAGCTCATGGTGGTAAACAGAGAATGCCGGTTAGATATTACTATAAAGGCGAAAAGCCTTATCGTATGGTTTATTGTGAAGATCCTTTCGGCAATATTTTCGAAATATACAGTCACTCATATGAGCTCACCTATTCCGCAGGCGCATACTAGAAGTTTGTGGAAAATGTTTCCTTGCTGCATCAGATTCAATCTGGTGCAGCTTTAAAGCCCTTTTAAGCTTTTATAGGCCCTTAAGATATGATAAGATGGTTTTATTAAAGATAGCAATGGGCTAGAGGCAGTTAGGAGAGAAAATGGATACAAATGTGCAACCAAGTGAAAAAGTCTACAATTATGTCATAGATAAAATCAAGAGTTCTGAATGGAAGCAAGGCATGAAAACAGCTTCTGAAAATGAACTGTGTCAAGAACTGGATGTCAGTCGTGTCGCTGTTAGGCAAGCACTGGAGAAATTAGTAGCCCTTGGTCTACTGGTTAAGAAAAGAGGATCCGGTACATATGTTAATCATGTTGAGGCTAAAACCTATCTTAACAGTTTAATGCCTATACTCTTGCTTGAAGGCAAGGATATTTTTTCAGTGTTAGAATTTCGTAAATACTTTGAATATGGTAATATCCGAATGTTTATTCAAAACTATTCTCAAGATCTGTATGAGCAGTTGGTTGAACAATATGAGGTTATGAAAGACTCTGTGGGAAATCCAAATGATTTCTATACGGCTGACTTTAGATTTCACAGTATTATTGCAGAAGGTACAAAAAATCCAATTGTTATAAAAATCAATGAAATCCTTATGGATCTCTTGCTGAAACATCAGGAAATCTTACATCATGAGATTGGCCCAAATGTGGGAATAGAATATCATGAACGCTTACTTCAGGCAATAAAAGAAAAAGATGAAGAACTATCCGGTTTGCTTATGTTGAGACACATAGAAGCTGCTATAAGTAATCTTGCTGAAACTCTTGATTCCTGATATGGATGGGAGTAATAAATGGAAAAAACTTCGAGTGAAATGGTTTATCAATATATCCTCGATAAGATAAAATCCTCAGAACTGAATCCTGATGATAGAGTACAGTCAGAAAATGAACTTTCAGAAGAGATGCACGTAAGTCGGTTGTCTGTTCGTCAGGCGTTTGAAAAACTGGAAGCCCTGGGACTTATTATCAAGAAAAAAGGTTCTGGAACTTATATTAACCACCCTGATAATATGGAGAAACTTGAAAATTTCAATCATGTTATGGAAATGGGTGATGAAGATATTCAGTCAATATTGGAATTTCGCAAATACTTTGAGTATGGTAACGTATGCCTTTTTATTGAGAACAGGTCTGAAGAAGATATGAAAAGACTTGAGACAATAATACAGAATATGAACCATACCGATGATATACATAACTATGGAGAACTTGATTATGAATTTCACAATTTAATTGCCGAAGGAACCAAGAATAATATTGTTATTCGAGTTCAGCAAATTTTAATGAGTCTTCTTAAAGAACAACAAATGATGCTCAGTGAACGAATTGGTCATAGCGTTGGAAATTCTTATCATCAATCGATTTATCAAGCTTTAGTGGATCGTGACAGTGAATTAGCCGCTACCTTGATGATGCGCCATATTGAGGCTGCTATCACAAGTTTTGAAGACGTAGTAGGAGGTGCTTGAGATGAGCCAGGATTCGATAAATCTGCTTAATCTGGGATTTTGGATGGTTATGGTTATGTGCATTGGCTTCATACTCACACAATTACGCAAACAGTATATCAGTTTACTTGCGGCGATTGGATATTTAGTATCGATTATTATATCTTATATATACTATCGCACTTTTTTATTAAGTATAGACCAGAATATGCATTTTATAACCATTGAACAATCAAACCACATAATGATTTCAGGCTTGTTTTGGGCTTTAAGTGTTTTGTTTGCTTTCATTGCTATTTATGGATTGAGGTGTAAGTCCAGAGATGCATAGTTAAGAATGTCTTTAAACCATTGAGATTAATAAAGAGGCAGGGAGTTTATGATGAACTCCCTGCTTTCTTTTTCTTCTTAAATTAGGTGTTGTATGCATTTATGAATCATAGGGTGAATTAATTTAAATGAATTATGTAGATAAAGTATAGATAAATCTTATATACTATATAGGTTCTTTAATAATACATGATTTTGGGAGGAGAATTGTATGGACCAGATATTAATCGTTGATGATGATTTAGATGTCCTTAAGATGTTAAAAGATTTTCTTGAACTGGAAGGTTATAAAACCTTAACATCCCTTAATGCCAAGGAAGCCCTGAGTCAAATTGCTTACAAGCCGGACTTGATACTTTTAGATATAAACATGCCGGGCATGAACGGTCTTGACTTATGCAGACTCATACGGAATCAAGTGTCTTGTCCAATTGTTTTTCTGACAGCTAATGCCAAAGAAGGTGACAGGATTGAAGGTTTGGTAGCCGGAGGTGATGATTATATTGTGAAGCCCTTTAGTCTAAAGGAGTTAAGTGCAAGAATTATGGCTCATATCAGGAGAGATCAAAGGGTCAGTGATAGGGGGGAAATGGTTGTTTTTGGTGGCTTTCATATTGCCTATGATGCAAGAAAATTTTTCTTTATGGAGCATGAAGTGGAGCTGACAAAAACGGAGTTTGATATTCTCAGCTACTTATCGAAAAATCCGGGTCAGATTTTATCCAAAGACCAGATTTATGAATATTTATGGGGAATTGATAAATTTGGAGATTCAACAATTATAGTGGAACATGTACGAAGAATTCGTAAGAAGATTAGTGAACTGTCGGATAAGGTGTTGATTGAAACGGTATGGGGCGTAGGTTATCGCTTCTCCTACCATTAATAAATTTGAGAGGTTAAAGTAATGAAAAGCTTTATTAAAAAAATGAGTGCAGGATCTCTTAAAAAAAGTTTATATGCTTATATCTTGATAGGTGTAGTAATCGTTGCCTTCTTATATGGGATAACGGTTATTTTTTGTAATAACTGGGAAGATTTGATAATCAGAAAAAATCTATATATGTATCACCCTAGGATTACATTGCTTGACATTGATGGGATAAAAGAAATGGATTTACCAAGATCTGATTATTGGCGACTTATGCTGGTTGTCATCTATCGTGGGATTAGTGTTTTCCTATACAGCAGTGTCGTCATCTATATAGTGGCCAGTCGATTTTATAAGGATAAAATACAAGAACCTCTCCGTCTTATGACTCTGGTAACAGCCAAAATTAAAAACCATAACCTTAGCTATTCATGTCGGTATGAAAGTGGTGATGAAATGGCTCATATATGTGGCCTGGTTGATGATCTAAGACTTGCTCTTATAGATAATGAAAAAGAACTTTGGGAGGCTCATAATCAGCAGAAGGATATTAATGGTGCCTTTGCCCATGACCTTAGAACTCCTTTGACTGTTATGGAAGGTTACTTGGAAATGATGGAGATGTATGTCCCTGAGGGACGATTGAGCCAAGAGAAAGTGATGGAAAATATTAGGCTTATGAAGAGTCAAATCAATCGGTTAAGGGAATTTTCTACAACAATGAACTCTATACAAAGTTTAGATGAATTAACAGCTAAACCTAAGATGCAAACTATAGGGGTGCTAAATGAGAGTATGGTTGTCTTAATTAAGGGATTTCAACATACTTTTCCAGGAATAGATTTTGAATTGGAAATAGATGACAATCTTATGGGCAAGGAGCTGACCTATGATGAAGACATCATTATGGAAGTCGTGGAAAATCTTCTCTCCAATGGGTCTTCTTTTGCCAGAAAGATTATATGGACTCATGTGAAACTGGAGGATGATTACCTAAAGATATATGTAAAAGATGATGGTCCGGGATTTAATCAGGAGGATCTATACCAGGCAAGTAGAGCTTACTATAGTTCAAGAAAAGGTGAAGACAGTCACTTTGGAATAGGACTTACAGTAGCAAAAATATTATGCATGAAACATAAAGGGAATTTAAGCCTTGAAAATTCCATCCATGGAGGTGCTATTGTTTGCGCCAGCTTTAAAATTTAATGACATGTAGATATGGTGTAGAGATTTAGTATTTATACTTGTACTAAATCGGGAGGTTCATATTTGGATTTGATATATACACATGAACAGATATGAATGTCATAAAAAAAGAAGAAAGCAGGTAAGGCTCTTGCAAGCTATAGAAATTGAAAACCTTAGTAAGCACTATGGCAAAGTTCAAGCTCTAAAATCAGTTAATCTAACTATTGAAGAAGGAATGTTTGGCCTTCTGGGTCAAAATGGTGCTGGAAAAACCACATTAATGAAAATAATGACAACGTTACTGCAGCCATCTGAAGGCAGTATAGTCATGTCTGGAGTAAGTATTGACAAAAGAAAACAGGTAAGGGACATGGTCGGATACCTGCCACAAGATTTTTCAGTGTATCCCAATATGAGTGTTTATGATGCGATGGATTATCTGGGAACACTTTCAGGCTTAAATAAAGTGACAAGAAGGGAAAGAATTCTGGACCTCCTAACTAAAGTGAATCTTGAAAACAATCTCAAAACCAAGGTCAAGGCCTTATCGGGTGGAATGAAACGACGTTTAGGAATTGCTCAGGCTCTTTTAAACGATCCTAGGATTTTAATTGTAGATGAGCCAACAGCAGGACTCGATCCTGAAGAGAGAGTTAGGCTTAGAAATCTTTTTTCGGAAGTGGCCAAAAACCGAATCGTCATTTTGTCTACCCATATTGTTGGAGATATTGAAGCTACATGTCGACATATTGGCATCCTTGATAAAGGGCAAGTTATTTATGATGGGGATGTAATTAAACTTTTAGAAATGGCAGAAGGACATATCTTTGAAATCATGGTTTCTTTACTTGAACTAGATGATATTAAAAGGAAGTATTCAGTTACCAATATCAAGGCAATGGGAGATTCTGCTCTTGTAAGATTCATAGATCTGGAAAAGTCAAATACATACGAGAAAGCGGAAGTATGTCATCCAAATGTAGAGGATGCATATCTCTATTTACTGAATAAGCAGAGAGGGGGAGAAGATGATGGCAACATTAATTCTTAATGAATGTCGCAGGCTTTTAAAAAGTCCGGTTTATTATGTGTATCTTATACTACTTGTCATCTTCTTTTTCCTTCAGATGGGGGAAGTGACTGTAAACAAACCTATTCCGGATTCGGATTACTATGGTCATATAAAAACTTCAGACAATGCTGAAATAATTAATGCTACACTAGAGTCTCTAAATAGGGAATATAGTATCAACTCTTATGGTACTTATCCATTAGGTTTTTATAAGGAAGTCACCTTAAATGAGGAAGACCAAGAGTTTATTGGGTCAATTATCGAGGAAGTCTCAGAAAATGATCTTGATTACAATACTTTTCTTATGAAGATGTCAGAGGTTAGCCAAATAATAGGAAGCGGATCCATGTATTCTGAGGAAATGATTAATCGATACTCCATGCGGGAAATGACTTATGAAGAGGCGGTTAATGAATATAAAACCATTGTTAAGGAAGACAAGGTTACAAGGGCCCTTGCCAGACTCTTTGCAGATTACATGGGGATTATACTTGGTATCATACCGGTATTTGTTGTTGTGGCAAGCCTCTTATCAGACAAAAAACATGGGCTTCACCAGCTCTTATCCAGTAGAGCAATTTCTTCTTTTCGGTTTGTTACAGCCAGATATTTGTCCCTTATAGTCATGATGGTCTTGCCTTTAGTATGTATTAGCCTTATACCATTGAGCCAGGGGATGTACAGCGCAGAGGCTGCAGGTGTACAAGGTGATGGACTGGCATTTATCAGGATTATTTTCGGTTGGCTACTTCCCACGATTATGGCTGTAACGTCCCTAAGTTATATGATTACAATTATCTTCAACAATGGATTCGCCATTTTTGTCCAGGTGGGTATTTGGATAATCTCCATTTTCTCAGGTTCTACAGCAAGTATTGTCGGTGTTTTTGGTTTTCAACTTATACCAAGGTTTAACAGTCTGGGTTCCAGTCAAATATACAGAGAAAAATTTTCTGAGTTGGTTCTAAACAGGATGGGCTATAGCAGTATCAGCATCCTAATCCTCTTGATAACGGTTTGGCTATATGATCAACGAAGACAAGGAAGGTTGACTATAAATGGCTAATCTTTATGCACTGATTAGGTATAGTCTTCGATATTTTTATTTGCCCTATCTAGTACTTTCCCTGGTTTTGATTAGGATTATGCCAATCATCTTTAGTGTCCAGTATTTAGACATGTACCAGACGGCTAGAATTTTGGAATTATATCTAGTTTTTAATGGTATGTTGATATTGGGGCCACTATTTTATCCGGAAGAAGATCAACCAATAAGAAACCTTATACTTTCCAAAAAACAATCTTTTCAATACATATTGACTTTACGCTTGTTGCTGGCGATAATTATACTCTTGGTTCTTCTTTTTCTAAACCTCATAATTTTCAAGATTAATCAGTGTGAGTTTTCTTTTGCAAAATACATGTATGGAGGATTTACAAGTGCTTGGGTTTTAGGAGGTATTTGTGTTTTTACTTCAGGCGTAAGCGGCTCAACCATTATTGGCTATTTGGTTGGTTTTGTATACTATCTTATAAATTTTGGTTCAGGCAGCAAGTACTTAGGAAAGTTTTATTTGTTTTCCATGCTTCAGGGGGGAATAAGTGATAAGATTTATCTTTTTGGTCTAGGTACTTTGTTGATTAGTGCAGGATTTGTTATAAATGTTTGTAAACGAAGAAAGCTTTCCTAATATTATAGGGAAGCTTTTCTCTTACTTATGCATGACTTTGATAAAACTCCTTAGCATGTTGACTGGTTTCAATAATTTTTCTACAAAACCGACTCTTTTCATCATCATCCATATGGGCCAAGATACCATCGACGATATTTATATTGATTGTATTAAGCTGTATAAAGAGTTCCTGTCCTTGTTGAGTTAGGTATACATGTTTCACCCTTTTGTCTTTGTCGGAACGTATGATGCGTATAAGTTCAAGTTTCTCCATACGTTTCATGGATCTGGTTACAGCAGCTTTGTCTATAGCCAGACTCTTTGCTATCTCATCTTGGGAAATACCACCGTCTAGACCTATATTCATCAGGAAAACACTGTCGGAAAAAGTAATGTTCATTGCCTTAATCTGGTCAGACATATAGGAGACAAAAAGACGGTTCATGACTCCGAATGCCTTTAGCATCTGACCTTTTTCTATATGGGTTTGGATATTTGAAGTGTTTTTATAGCTCATAATCTCTTTCCTCCTTCTAATCATCAATCCTATTTTTTATAAAAAAATCGTAGAGTATACCAGCAAATAGTTCAGGTTCTTCCAGATTGATTACATGACCCGCATCAATGTGAAGGTACTGCCCCTGATCTAAGTGTGAAATTGCCTTGTCAGCCATATCCTGAGACATGGCTCCGTTTAGGATTCCATCTTCAGTAAATGCGTAATTGGCGTGTAGTAAAAGAACAGGACATTCAATCTTTGATAGGGCTTCTTGGTGATTGAAATCCTCGTTCCATGTTCCCAGATAGAAGGCCGTTCCAAAACTGGGATCATAGTAATTAAGGCCACGAAGCATCTCTTTTACAGAAACAGGTATAAAGGGGAGATCTACAGGGGCATCAGGATTGAAATGCTTATAGGAGGTTACTGTAAAATCGATGATTTGCTGAGAAAACGGACCGGTATAGGTCTTGAAAAACTGACTGGAATTATCAATCCAGTAATCTAAAAATTCACCGGAGTAGTTTTCGGATTGCGCCTGATAGCTTGTCGTAAAAGACTTATAAGCTATGGTCTTTTGAATCTCAGGGTATTCAGCTGAAAAGAGGGGTGGATCTTCCAGGACTATGGCGCTAACCAAGTCGGGTCGATTAGCAGCAATCCATGTGGTCAGTAGTCCGCCTGATGAGTTGCCGGTAATAAAGACCGGCTGGCCGATAACCTGGTCAATAAAAGAGGCTATATCTCCACCGATGTTATGTGCATTCATTACATAGTTTTCAGGATACCTTGTTTTCCCATGGCCTATATAATCAATAGCGTAAACATGAAAATGCTGCGAAAGTTCCGGGAGAACCTGATTGTAGGTAAACCAGTCTAAAAGTTGTGCGTGAAGCAGAACCAGAGGAGGACCATTGTCAGGACCTTCAGCATAGTTGAAGGTGATATCACCGACTTGTGTCTGCTTTTCAATAATCCCGTATTCTTCAAGCACTTGGTTTTGGGGATTGGTATAGTTTATCATGTAAATAAATAGGCTGACTAGGATGATAATTAGGCCGATTATACTTCCTAACAAAATTTTGGTTATTATCTTTTTTTTACGAATTTTCAAAAAACTTACTCCTTCATATAAATCATATATTGTTGACTGAGTCAATTATATATTAAAAAGTTGACTAAGTCAATTAAAAGTTGTTGTATAAAATATTGTACAACTTGATAAGTCATAGTCCTTGACCTATACTTAATATATGATGTTAGGGTCAAAAGGTAGCTTTTGATCCAAACATCATTATATGGGATTAATAGGAAAGGTAGGCCTGGTAAGTCAGGTTAGGGTTTTTATGATTGGAAAAATAAAATTATATGGAATTATAGTAATAGGAATTTTGCTGTTTCTTTTTACGTCCTGTGACAGGGACGATACTAACTCTCAGGCCGGTGAGGAGCTGGAAAGCAGTCAAAATGCTGGAGATTCTTCTTCGGATACGGCTATTAGTGAAGGATATGTCACTGAAACATCACCGGATGGTCAGTTAAAGGTGACGGTTGACTCCAGACAAGAACTCACCTATGGACTGGACTACAAGGGTGAGCCTCTCATTAATTCATCAAAGTTAGGTTTTGAATTCAGAAATATGTCCCCAATGGCTCAGGGATTTGTCATCGAGTCTATAGAAAAACAGACCATTAATGAAGATTGGGAGCCTGTATGGGGTCAGAGGTCTCTTATAAATAATCATTATAACCAGCTTTTAGTTCATCTTAAGGAAGACAAGGAAGAGGGACGTTTCCTGGACCTGGAATTTCGTATTTATGATGATGGCATAGGTTTCCGATACATGATTCCTGAGCAGGAGGGCATGGGAGACTTTGAAATCATGGATGAATTAACAGAGTTCGCTTTTACAGATGACCATACCGCCTGGTGGATTCGTAATGACTGGGATTCCTATGAATATCTATACGATGAAACACCCCTATCTGAGGTTCGAACTGCATCGACACCTTTTACCATGAAAACGGAGGAGGGGATCCATATCAGCATTCATGAGGCAGCCTTAATAGATTATGCAGGAATGGCCCTGAAACGAACAGATGACTATACTTTTGAAGCTAATCTGGCTCCATGGCCGGATAAATCCAAGGTCAAGACCTCCCCGGGAATGAAGACTCCCTGGCGGACTATTCAGGTAGGGGAAAAGGCAGGAGATTTAGTTGAATCGTCGTTGATTCTTAACCTGAATGAACCACTGGCCCTGGAAGATACATCCTGGATTCAGCCTATGAAATACATGGGAATTTGGTGGGAAATGCATATCAATGACTCAGACTGGGGTCAGCATAACGGCAATCATGGAGCGACCACAGAAAATGCAAAATACTATATAGATTTTATCGAGGACTACTTAACCTCTGATCCTGACATTGACACCATCGGTCTATTGATTGAAGGTTGGAACCAGGGATGGAATGGCAACTGGATGGATAATTACGATAAGTTTATTTTTACAGAGGACGGCGAGTATGATGATTTTGACCTAAGTGAGGTTGTGGCCTATGGTCAGGATGCAGGTGTGTCCTATATCATGCATAATGAAACCTCGGGAGGTATTCTGAATTATGAGAATCAGATGACTGATGCCTATAGTGATTATGAGCGGTTAGGCATTCATGCCATCAAAAGCGGCTATGTATCAGACAGTGGTATGCAGGAGCCGGAAGGTGTCCATCATCATGGCCAGTATATGGTCAACCACTATAACGAAGCCGTTAGACTGGCCTCGGAATATGAGATTATGATTAATACCCATGAGCCTATTAAGCCAACGGGATTATCCAGAACCTACCCTAACTGGCTGGCCAGAGAAGGGGTTCAGGGGATGGAATACAATGCATGGAGTGACGGTAATCCGCCTGAACATACGACGATTCTGCCTTTTACCAGAATTTTAGGTGGACCAATAGACTATACACCGGGGATTTTTGATGTTCAGATTGGTGGGTCCAATAACCGGATCCATACAACCAGGGCTAATCAACTGGCCCTCTATGTTGTTTTGTACAGCCCTTTACAGATGATTACAGACCTTCCCGCCAACTATTTGGACCAAGATGGCCAGCCCTATGAGGAGTTTGACTTTCTCCGTCATGTACCTGTAGACTGGGATGACACAGTCGTAGTGGATGCTGAAATAGGTGACTATGTGGCCATCGCCAGAAAAGGAAAGGGCGGTGATACATGGTATATTGGTGCTATTACTGATGAAGAGGCCAGAGAGCTGTCCCTAGATCTATCTTTTTTAGATGAAGAAAAAGACTATGTGGCCATTGTCTATGCAGATGATGAAGGAACTTCCATGGACCAAAATCCTAATGAGGTTCTGGTCTATAGGACTAAGGTAAATGCTTCGGATATTTTTCATATGGCCTTACCTGAAGGTGGTGGAGCAGCTATGGAAATCATGCCTGTCGAAGACTATAAGGCCCAATATGATCAAGGTGATTTTGATATAGACTATGGTGTGTATCCAGACCTTCAACTGATTCCGGACTATAATTATCAAGCCTTACAGGTGACCCGGGCTGACATTGAAACCCATATCCAGGCCAATGATGACTTTGAAGCCCTGGTTGAAGTAGAGAATACAAGCAGTGTTATGGTTGGTGAGAACCTTTCTTTCTATATAGATGGTGAGGAAATCTATAAGACCTATATGCGGATTGAACCTCTCACCAAGAAGAAGGTAGCCTTTCCTTATGACCTTTTTTATGAACCAGGTGATTACAGGGTACAGGTTGGAAACTTTTCAGAGCTAGTGGTTACTGTTGTGGAAAAAGAAGCGACACTATCTATCGAAGATGTAAATGTCTTCACTAACGGTAATACGGTTATTGCAAGGGTTAAGGTCCTGAATACAGGAAGCTTTGAAGGCAGTATGATTCTAGATTTTTATGTTGACGGTCTTCTGGTAGAAAGTCAGGATGTTCTTGTGGGATCAGCGCCAGGAGGACAGACCAAGGGGATTAACTTCAAGTTTGAAGGAAACTCCGGAACGACCTATTCAATTGGTGTCAATGAAGAGGAAGAAGTTCTTATCACACCGTAAACTTATGAATCCTATCTTTTCCTGCATAAGAGAATATGATAAAATATTGTAATATCAATCCACTTGGAAGACTATGCCTGCATGCCTTCGATGAGAAGCAGCGACAGTCAAAAAGTTCTGTGAAGGTTGGACGACTGGCGTACCTGTCTCGTATCGCTTAAAAGCGATTCAAATCGCGTCTGCCAAGTGGATGATATATAATTACATGTGATTTTAAGTGTAAATCCTACACTAGAGGTCAAATAGGATGAGAGACTATTCCCAAAGTATTCTTTGTGATGACAGGAATCTTCAAGGATTTTGTCATTATTATAATGAACGTAAGGATCTTAAGGCTCCTGATGAGTGTTTAGATCCTACTTATCTAAGCAGGCTGGTCTGCAATTTTCTGTCGGACGAGTTTTCTTTTGCTGTTCCAATTTTAAAACAAATCAATAAACTGGGGTCATCAAAACACCGTTCTATCTATATTTTCCCTCCAGATGACAAGCTTGTCTTGAGGTACTTGAATTATGTTCTTCAAGGAGTTGTCCCTATGGATGAACACTGCTATTCCTTTCAACGTGGAAAGTCAATCCGTGATGGAATCAGGTCTTTGGTAAGACTTGAACCCCACGCTTTTGCAGCAATAAAGGTGGATATTCAAGACTACTTTAATTCGATTCCTGTCAGACAGGGCTTAGTCTGGCTAGAACAAGCCCTTGAAGGATATGAATTGATTGCAGAACGTCTAAAAAACCTTCTAACTAGTTCTAAGGTCATTGTTGACGGTCAGCTGGTTGAGGTGCATCATAAAGGAGTAATGGCCGGAATGCCCCTGGCACCATTCCTTTCCAATCTATATCTACGGCCTTTTGATAGCCTGATGGCCAGTCGGTTTCATGGTTATATTCGTTATTCTGATGATATGCTATTCTTCTGTGCGGAAGCAAGGGTAGACAAGGAAATTGATGACATAAGGACCAGGATAAGTGAATATGGCCTTCAGATAAATGAAGAAAAGACCTCTATATATCCTAAAGGGCGTGGTTTCGATTTTCTGGGCTTGCATATAGAGGCAGATACTGTTGAGTTATCCCATGTGACAAAGAAAAAAATCAAACAAAAAATTCGAAGGGCAAGTCGGTCCATATACCGGTGGCAGGTCAAAAAGGGTCTCGGCTATGAAGTTGGCCTTATGGTCATGATTCGAAAGTTTAATAAAAAGTTTTACGGCTATGATTCTCAGGAAACAGACTTTACCTGGTCTAAATGGTATTTCGGCATATTAACAGAGTCAGAAGGACTCTATGAAATTGACCAATATTTTCAAGAGACTATTCGATATTTGGCCAGTGGAAAAACAAATAAGGGCAATTATAGGAAGATGCCTTATAGTATGTTAAAAGAGCATGGATACAGACCATTAGTCAGTGAATATTATAAATGGTGTGAGTGAAAGGATGAAGGATATGATGAATTGGCTTATTGAAACCGGGCAAGAGGGAAAGAAACCACAGATTATTTCAGAGTATTTCTTGGACGATACTGGTGTTTATGTAAAGCGAGAGGCAAGAATGCCCAAAGGAGATGCCTTAACAGCTGTAAGTGGCTTTAAAGTAGGCTATATGAAGGTTAAAAATGCTGATTACCGTATGGCTCCAATGGATCGAAAAGCGATTTTATGGCACAAGGTAACCATGGTTACATCAGATGTAAATGGAGATATTATCATAAAAGGTAACCAAAATGATGTGATTGTCATTCGCCCCAGGCCGGAAAACATCCAGGATGTCTGGAGTTTTATTGAGACAAAAAGAAGAGAACATCCACCTATAGCCGATCCTGATCCTAATGCAGCTGTTTGGTTATGCTGGTCTGATGATGATGAATGGGAGAATCCCCTATTACCGCTGCCCCAAATGGTCGAAGAGGAAAGAAGGGGAAAGCGATTTATTGAAGATTATATACTAGAGGAAACCAGGATTGAAGTAGCATATCAAAATCCTCTTACACAAGATTCTATTGAGTCTATGCCCACTGTCAAACAGGTAACACACCAGGATCCTGCCAGTGTATCCAGACCAAAATTTTGTATCCATTGTGGTTCCAAGTTACCCACTGATGGCATTTTTTGTGAGAATTGCGGAAATAAATTTATGTAAAGGTATAGGGAGTTGAAATATGAAAAAGAGAACTCTATTTACTGCTATAATCATCTGTATGTTACTGGTCAATGGAAGATGGACATATGCACAGGATAGCAGTACATCGGAAGAAGAGCAGGATGCAGCAGACTTTATCATGAAAATGCATATTGGAAACGATTGGTTGGATTGGCCAAGTGATGATGACATTAACCAAGCTTTTTCAGACTTGCCAAAAGGAGAACAGGGGTCTGACGAGTATGGGTGGTGGGATATGACTTATAACTATACAAGCCCACAAAAGGTTCATGTCAGTGCTTTGGAGAACAGTCCAAAATATAGGTTTTACAGTAATCAAGTCTTAATTATTGCCCATAAAACTGGACAATCCCAGTCGACCCTATTAAAAAACGAGCCGATCGTATACACAGATATGTATTCTTTCATGGTCCTGGAGTATGATCGTGATGGTTTTTTTTACTTTGAAAACTTAGATTATATTGATAATCCAGGACCTTCAAGTTCATCTGAGGCGCCGGTTTATTACGGGAAGGCCGCTTATAGCTCTGGTTGGATAGAAGGGGAATTGGAATCCAGCCAAAGTCAAAATCCTAGTATCCAAGTACCGATTACTAGTCCGGAGGAAGAGTCTGACCTACCTTGGGAAGTCGTTGTAGGTGGAGGTGCAGCAATAGGTGCTGTAGCTGTGGCTATGGCAAAAAATGCTAAGAAAACCAAGAAAGCTGGTGGGAAATCCCCTGAGAATCCAAAGGTTAAAAAAGAAAAAGACAAGGCTGAAGATGAAAAAAAGGTTGGCTATATCATTGATTTGTCGGAAGACCGTATCGTGGTCAGTGAAGGAAGCCCATATAAGCTTGGCGTTCGAATTTTGGAGGTCGATGGGGCAGGTAACTGGAAATTGGCTCAAGGTGTAAGCAGCCAGGTGATCCTTACGCCCGATACAAAACTATCTGTAACCCCACTAAATGGTGCCAGTGTTCTGAATATGACCCTGAATCAGATGGAATCAATATCTGAAGACAAAAGTGAGATGGTTACCATAAATGCCTATGTATCAGGGCAGACCTTGACAGCAAATGTTACAGTCGATATGAAAGCGACCTGGCGGATGGTGTTTCGATGAAGGTATTAAGGTGAGTAGGAGGATTTGATGAAGACATATACCATGTTATTTAATGAAAAATCAATGACTTATGAACCGGTTAAGGTACAAGCCGGTCTTACCATAGGTGGTGAGAAAAATGAGACCTTTATGCCCTTAATGCCTGATTTTCAAGTGGATGATTCACCGGATGTCAAGTCAGGCGTTGGAGGGATTTCCAGCGGATTAATTGAAGTAAAAGACAAGAAGCTGCTTGATCAGGGCAAAATGGCAGAGTTTATGGTTGTACTGAAAGAGCCGAATTCGCCAATGGAACGAAAAAGAATGGTTGACCTTTTAACCAGCCAGATGGCATTTGAGTTAAAGGTAACCTTGTATCCTGTGTCGACCTTCATGCCTGGAGTACCTTTCAATGTTGTAGAAGCCATGGCCAGGAAAACGGCAGGAAGCATTAGTCTATTGGTGGAGATTCCCCCTAATAGGATGGTGACGGAGCCAGGGGATGGACAGGTGATCTTGGAAACTAAGCTGGGCCAGGCAATAGAGTTGACTGCCAAATGTGAAAAAATAGACTTGGAAACCCTGACCTATGAGATTGCTACCGGTCCTGACCATAAGCCGGCCATACCTTTTGACCGAATTGAAGGTGTTGACAATAAAAGTGCTTTTGTTCACGTTGAACCTATAAAAAAAGAGGATCGTACAAGCCTTAGGCTTAATCCCTGGCGATACATAGTTGGTGATGGAAGTTTAGTGGAGGCCTTACACATTAGCTTTTACAGGCCTCAGAATTTTAAAGATGTAGAGCCTGAAAAAATTCTTGTTCCTATATTGTGTGAAACCAATCCCCTAGATGTGGAGTTTAGGATCTACCGTGGAGAAAAAGAACTTCATCGAGAAAATATTACCCTAAAAGGAGATCATATTAATCTTCAAGTTAAGTCGACCCAGGAAAACATGAACTGGAAGGGTACCCATGTGACTTATTTGGTCCATAATGCCAACCCCTTCTTCAGAAAATCCCATTATGACACAGGGATGTTTAGCCTGGATGAACAAAGATATGTGGATTTTTTTATCATCCGAAACAATGATGGATTAACGACCTTGGATTATGTTGATCTCCTCGTTGAAGAAGAGGCTTATACTGCATCAGTTAAGGTTTATAAAGAAGGATGGAAGCCTATTGATATCGACTTATATGACCTTGCATCTGATGCTGGTGGTGACCTTTCAGAGCGGATGGAAGGAGCAAATCTAATCGTTTCAGTGAAAGGAATATTAAGTCCCTTAAAAGGAAATGTCAATAGTCAGGATTTAGGCCATATTCCAATATATGATATGGAAGGCAGTCTGACGGTTAATGATGAACTTATTAAGGGGGAGCTCAAAGAGGATAAGATTATTTTCCCTCCAAAAGGTAATGCTGTCAAAGGTAAGGAAGTTCATGTGACGGTTGAGTTGGAATTGGATGAAAACATTAGGGACATGATGGAATCCATTCATGAAAGTGTTGGTCAACTTTCGACTAAACTTCTGTCTGATTTTAATTCCTATGCCAGAGATATGATGCTCTTTCTTGGTAAAATAAAAAGAGATACTTGGAGAGAACTGGGTGAAAACTTCTTTGAAAAGTTGGCCGTTACAGAAGCCTTTTTCGCAAAAGGGCTTATTTTTAAGAAGGAGTTAGATGCATGTTTTGACCTGCGGGCAAAAGCAGCTGAACAGATTATCAACAACATTGTTGGTCTTTTAGTTGAGCTTTTTTCCTTGGGGAGCCAGATGAAGGGGAAACAAGGGTCACTTCTTAATTCAGATACTATTGAAGCTCAGATCAAGACGACCTGGCATTATAAGAACGTTAAGAGGCTAAAAGCATCATCTGCTGATTTTGGTAAACAAATCAATCAGGCCAAAACCGAGTTACTCCAGTTGGAATATGGTATTGATGATATCATCAATAATAAGAAGCTCTATGGGGAGACACTTAAACGGATAGAAGAGAGTAAAAAGGCCATCAGCAAGATGGAAAAACTAAAAAGTATGACCGATGACTGTATGAATCTTAATGAAGGCCAAATGCATCTTGCTTTAAAAAAACTTCAGGAAGAGATTGGTGTTGCCGCCATCACCATACCTGAGCTTAAAGAAGAGGCTGCAAAATATGTTTTTGGCCAGGACATGGAATTGTATTCAGCCATTGGGAACTCTGAGGACAAATCCCAGGTTCTGGTAAATCTCAGGAGAAAAATAATGAATAACGAATATGCCAATCCAGGCATGCTGGTCCCGGACCTTGCTGATTTTGTTTATGACAAGGAGAAATTTGATGCTTTTGTCGAAGGGATACTGGATGGGATTGAAGATTTCTATAATGAAATGATGGCCTATCTTAGAAAGATCCCTGAATATCTTTCAGAAGAAATTAGAAATCACTCGATGATTGAATCTGTTGTGAGAGAATCCTATCTTAATGCCTATAAATCCTTCAATCTAAATCGTCGAGAGGGAATTGAGCCTAGCCTGTCCATTTCAGAGGCCAATGTATTTAGCGGTATGTCTCTTGTTGAAGACTTGGATAGGGGGATTACACCCGATAAGTCGACACAGGAAAAGATGGTTAAAAGGTGGTTAGAGGAAGACCGTAGTCACCGCCAAAACTATAATGAACTCATTATTGACTTAGGTAAGTCTTTTATTCGAAGTAAACCAGGGGAGGATTACTGGCTAAATCTGAATGTGGACGCCTTTAAAATGGCTAACTCTGAATCTGATAGACTGATCCACTTGATCAAGGATTATAAAGCAGCCTTCGGTATGATTAAGGCTTCTGATGAGGCCAATAGGTCTTACCAGCATATTGATAATATGATTAGCAATCTATCCCTTTGTGTTTCATGGGGGGCAAGATTCCTTTCATGGGTTGCCATATATAGTGGAGTTTTGGCGCCTTATGGACTCTATTTATCAAAGTTTGGGGACCTTGTAGATATCGGAGGAGCCGGTCTTCAAGCAGGACTTTCTGTTTTTTATACGCTACCTGAGCTTAACGGTATTGTTGAAGGGATTCCTGTCTTTGCATATATGCTTCATGAAAGCGGAACTAAGAAGGAGACCATAATAGACGGTCCCATACTTAATTATTAGGGAGGTCATATGAAGGATAGAATTCAGGAAATTGAAGAGTTAATAGAATTCAGTAATCAGCGTTTTACCAAGCGGGAAAGTGAAATCAGTCAATGGATGAATCTGATAAAAAATGCCACTCAAAGTTTCAGTCATAATAATGAAAGGGACATGGAAGTGGTTGATCTTGCGGAGGAAGTTACGATTCCAGTCATTGAAGACCAGGTAATCGTTGAAATTTCTGATGAAATACCAATAATACAGGAGTCCCAATCAGTAAATAGATTCTGCACCCAGTGTGGAAAGGCCTTGACCCTTGATGCAAGATTTTGTAAGTTTTGTGGGCAAAAAATTAAGTTGAAGGAAAGCCCTAAATTATTGTGTTCCTGTGGTAAGGAAATTAAACCCGGTGCTAAATTTTGCAGATTCTGCGGGACAAAGTTTGATGAATAAAGCCATAGAGATGGAGGTAGTTATGAAACGAATCGGCATGATCGGCGGTATGAGTTGGGAGTCATCCCTGGAATATTATAGGCTGATTAATGAAGGGGTTAAGGAAGCCTTAGGTGGTTCCCACTCAGCAAACTGCCTGATGTATTCCTTTGATTTCCAGATAGTGGAAGACCTTCAGCATCAGGGAAAGTGGGATGTTTTGACGGATATGATGGTGAAGGAAGCTCAGAACCTGAAGAAGGCCGGAGCCCAGTGTATAGTCATCTGTACCAATACCATGCATAAAATGGCCCCTGACATCGTAAAAGAAACAGGTTTACCTCTTATTCATATAGCTGAAGCGACAGCCCAGGAAATCTTGGCAAGAGGCGTGAAAAAAGTTCTTCTTTTGGGGACGAGATATACCATGACCGGCGACTTTTACCGTGAGAAAATCGAGGAAAAGGGAATCGAACTGATTATTCCGAGTGAAGAGGATATGGATATCATCCATCAGGTGATTTATGAGGAGTTGATTTTAGGACAGGTCAGAGATGAAAGCCGAAAAGATTATATTCGAATTATCAATAAGGGGATTGAAGCCGGTGCAGATGGTGTTGTTCTGGGATGCACAGAAATCCCCCTTCTTATAAAAGAAGATCATGTATCCTGCCAGGTTTTTGATACGACGGCTATCCATTGTCAGGCAGCAGTGAAATATGCCTTGTCCTGACCTTTAAAGTGGCCTTGTCAGGGTAAAAACTACCATTATTTCCATTATATCTTGACATAATTGCTTCCATATAATAAACTAACAAAAGCTACTCGTATAAATCCAGCAATATGGGCTGGACGTTTCTACAAACTACCGTAAATAGTTACAGGCTACGAGTTCATACTAATGATATAAGTCGGATGGGAATAATAGGATTATTGTAACCATTGGAATTAATCAATGAACTCTGCCAAAGGCAGGGTTTTTTTGCGTTTGAAGCTCAACTTAGGTTATAAGGAGAGATTTTAAGGCTGAAAGATTAGTTGGGAACGGCTTATAGCAGTGGCATAAACATAGCACATGTTAAAAGGGCGGAAAACGTCGCCGGGGTGAGGCCCTAGAGCGGCAACCATGTATCAGTCAAAAGATGGAGGAAAACATGAAAAAATTATTAGCGTTATTACTCATGGTAATGTCAATGGTATTCGTACTCGCAGCTTGCAGCCAGGAAGAAAAAGAAGACACTGCTGGTGAAACTGCAACAGAAGAAACAACAGAGGAAGCTACAGAAGAAGCTTCAAGCGATGCAAAAATCGGTGTTATCCTTGTACACGACGAGAACACAGGTTATGACTTTGCACACATCGACGGTATTCAAAGAGCTGCAAAAGCAGTAGGTTTTACAGATAACCAAATCATCTGGAAATACAATGTTTCTGAAGATGAGAACTGCTATGACACAGCTACTGACCTTGTAGAACAAGGCTGTACTGTTATTTTCTCAGATTCTTATGGACACCAATCATATATGCAACAAGCAGCCAGTGAAAACCCAGAAGTTACATTCGTTTCTATGACTGGTGATCAAGCGGCTCTTTCAGGTCTTGATAATTTCAAGAATGCATTTAACTACACTTTTGAATCACGTTATGTATCCGGTGTTGTAGCTGGTATGAAGTTGGCTGAATTAGTAGCTGATGGTAAAGTGGCTGATACAAACATGGATGCTGACGGCAACATTAAACTTGGTTATGTTGGTGCATTCCCTTATGCTGAGGTTGTTTCCGGCTATACTGGCTTCTTCCTTGGAGTTCAATCAATTGTTGAAAACGTTGTTATGGACGTTACTTATACTAACTCATGGTATGATCCAACAGCTGAAGCTGAAGCTGCTAACGCATTAGTATCTAACGGTGCTATTATCCTTAGCCAGCATGCAGACTCAACTGGTGCTCCATCAGCTTGTGAAGCCTTGATAGAAGGTGGAACAACTGCTTATATCGTTGGTTATAACATCGATATGCTTTCAGTAGCTCCAACTGCTGCTCTTACAAGTGCACAAAATGACTGGGGTGTATACTACACTTACGCATTTAATGCAATTAAGAACGGTGAAGCAATCATGACTGACTGGGCAAGCGGTTACAAAGATGGTGCTGTTATGATTTCTGCTCTTGGTGAATCCTGTGCAGCAGGAACTGCTGAAAAAGTTGCTGAAGTTGAAGCAGCTCTTAAAGACGGTTCTCTTAACGTATTCGATACAGCTAACTTCACAGTTGGCGGTGAAACTGTAACAACTTACATGGCTATCGATACTGATGGTGACTGGGTTGGTGACAGTGGTGAAGCTATCGTTGACGGTATCTTCGTTGAATCAACATTACGTAGTGCTCCTTACTTCGGATTACGTATAGATGGTATTACAGAATTAAACGCACAATAATAAGTGTTTAACTCAGATTGCCACCTTTTAAAGGTGGCTTTCTGTTGTTTTTAGGAGGAAAATATGCAAAGCACACACACAGCAGCCTCTTTGAAGGACATAACGAAGACATTTGGCTCCGTTGTCGCAAATGACAAGGTGAGTTTAGATATAAATAAAGGCGAAATCTTAGCTCTTCTAGGTGAAAACGGAAGTGGTAAGACAACACTGATGAACATCATGTCAGGAATCTATTTTCCTGATTCCGGAACCATTACCATCCACGACGAAGAAGTAACTATCAGAAGTCCCAGAGATGCATTTGACCTGGGTATTGGTATGATTCATCAACACTTTAAGCTGGTTGACGTTTTAACTGTTGCTGAAAATGTTATTCTTGGTATGGAAGGTAAAGGCAAGCTGAATCTTAAGGAAGTCAGCGCCAAGATCACTGCTATCTGTGACCAATATGGTTTCCAGGTAGATCCTAAAGCTAAAATCTATGATTTATCTGTATCCGAAAAACAAACCGTTGAGATTGTGAAAGTTCTCTATAGAGGAGCAGATATACTTATCCTTGATGAACCAACTGCGGTTCTTACTCCACAGGAAACTGCCAAACTCTTTAACGTCCTTCGCAATATGAAAAATGATGGTAAAGCGATTATAATCATTACCCATAAGCTGAATGAAGTGGAAGAGATTTCAGACCGTGTGGAAGTTCTTAGACGTGGAAAATATGTAGGTGGAAAAGCCACTAAAGACACCAATGCAGCTGAGATGACCAACATGATGGTTGGCCGTTCAGTGACCCTTAATATTGACAGACCTGAACCTGTCGATCCTAAACCCAGATTAGTTATAGAAAACTTAACCGTTGTTGATAAAGACGGTATTACGAAGCTGTCCGACGTATCTTTTACAGCCAACTCTGGAGAGGTTCTTGGTATTGCAGGGATTTCCGGATCCGGTCAAAAAGAGCTTCTTGAAGCCATTGCAGGTCTTCAGCATTTTGAGTCAGGCAGTGTAATATATAAGGACCCTGAGACTGAAAGCGATACCAACTTAGTTGGTATGGACCCACGTAAGATTGAAGACCTTGGTGTTATGTTGTCCTTTGTTCCGGAAGACCGTTTAGGTATGGGTCTTGTTGGCAACATGGACTTAACCAACAACATGATGCTTCGTTCTTTTAGACAGGGTAGATCTATTTTTACCAATAGAAAAGCTCCTAAACAATTGGCTAAACAGGTAGTTAAGGACCTGGAAGTCAACACACCGGGACTGAGCACACCTGTTCGAAAACTGTCCGGTGGTAATGTACAGAAAATTCTTGTAGGCCGTGAGATTTCATCAACGCCTACAGTTCTTATGACTGCCTATGCAGTAAGGGGACTGGATATTAATTCTTCCTATACGATTTATGACTTAATTAACAAGCAAAAAGAGGAAGGCGTAGCCGTTATTTATGTAGGTGAAGACCTTGATGTACTTCTAGAAATCAGTGACCGTATACTTGTTCTTTGTGAAGGCAAGGTCAGTGGCATCGTTCCAGGTCCTGGCGCTGATAAGAATGAAGTTGGTATGATGATGATTAAGCTTAAAGAGGAGAAAGAAAATGAAACAGTCTCATAAAGCGCCTTTAGTGCGTATATCAAAACGTGAGTCCATGACTAAATTACAGTCTTATGGAATCCGGGCTGTAGGTTTGGTTCTCGCCCTTTTGGTTAGTGCCATTGTTATCTACGCCATCGTTCAGTTAAACCCTATTAAAGTTTATGCAGCTATGTTTGAAGGAAACTTCGGTTCTGAAAGACGAATCTGGGTTGGCCTACGTGATATGGCTATGCTTCTGATTATCGGTATTGGTTTGGCTCCGGCTTTCAAGATGCGTTTTTGGAACATTGGTGCCGAAGGACAGATTCTTGTAGGTGGTCTTGCTACAGCAGGTATGATGATATACTTCGGTAAGTCCTTGCCATCCGGTCTTATACTTGTTATGGCCTTTTTGGGATCTATGGTTATGGGTGCCATCTGGGGTGGAATTCCTGCGGTTTTTAAGGCGAAATTCAATACCAATGAAACCCTCTTTACTCTTATGATGAACTATGTGGCCATTCAGTTTACCGCTTATTTCGTAGCCCTGTGGGAAAATCCATTTGGATCTAATACAGTAGGTATCATTAACCAGGCCAATCAAGCAGGTTGGTTTCCGGAATTACTGGGGCAAAAATACATGCTCAATGTCATGATTGTAACCCTGCTGATTTTCCTCATGTATGCTTATTTAAAGTATTCCAAGCAAGGCTATGAGATAGCAGTTGTCGGTGAATCTGAAAATACAGCAAAATATATCGGTATCAATGTTAAGCTGACGGTTATCAGAACCATGCTGATCTCAGGTGCTATCTGTGGTATGGCCGGTTTTGTAGCTGTTGCTGGTGCATCTCATACTATTTCAACTTCAACGGCAGGTGGACGTGGCTTTACAGCCATTATTGTTGCCTGGCTGGCTAAGTTTAACACTTATGTCATGGTTCTTATTGCAGCACTGCTTGTTTTCCTTGAAAAAGGTGCAACTCAGATTGCTTCCCAATATAACCTGAATGATTATGTATCACATATGATCACCGGTATTATCCTTTTCTTCATCCTGGGAAGTGAGTTTTTCATTAAGTACCGCCTCATATTCCGCAGAAAGGAAGTGAACTAATATGGCACAGATTATTGCTTTGTTACAGGCAGCCCTCGTATTTGGTACCGTTATTCTTTTTGGTGCATTAGGTGAAATCCTGACTGAAAAATCAGGTAACCTTAACCTTGGTGTTCCGGGAATTATGTATTTAGGTGGTATTGCAGGCCTTGCTGGAGCCTTCGGTTATGAAAATGCCGTAGAAACTCCCATACCTTTATTAGGATTATTAATTGCCCTGATCTGCTCCGTTGCAGCTTCTGTTTTTGGAGGGCTTATATACAGTGTTTTGACTATTACCCTTCGGGCTAACCAAAATGTAACCGGTTTGACCTTGACTATTTTTGGTGCCGGTGCAGCCAACTTTTTCGGTGGTCAGATGAACAAAATGGCAGGTGGTGTTGGTCAGATTTCTGTTGCATCAACCAGTGGTGCCTTTAGAGCGACCCTGCCATTCCTTAAGAATGTGGACGGCTTATCAGCCTTTGGATTTATGGTCTATTTGGCTATTGTCATCGCTTTTATTATGGCCTGGTTCCTTAATAAAACCCGCAAAGGTCTTATGCTCCGTGCTGTAGGTGAGGATCCTTCAACTGCTGATGCAGCCGGTATTAACGTTATCCTATATAAATACCTGTCGACAGGTATTGGATCAGCTATTATCGGTCTTGGTGGTCTCTATTATGTTATGGACTATATTAAGGGGACCTGGGCCAATGACGGTGGTATAGAAAAGCTTGGCTGGCTGGCCGTTGCCTTGGTTATTTTCGCCAGGTGGAAGCCAAGACATGCGATTTGGGGATCCTACCTTTTCGGTATCCTCTTCTGGCTCTATTTCTACATGGATGGTCTTACCCGTTCTTCACAGGAACTCTTTAAGATGCTGCCATATATCGTAACCATTTTGGTACTGATTTTCTACTCCATTAAGCGTGAACGTGAAAACCAGCCACCAGGACACCTGGGACTGCCTTACTTCCGTGAGGATAGATAAATTTTAATTAAGAATTAGATAATGTTGACATAGACTGTCGGAACTTCAGAGGTGAAGTTCCGATTGTTTTTTTGAAGACATCACAAAAATAATGACTGCTGGAAAAACCGGATTGTTCAGCAACTTCAACCATGGACAGATGACTCCCAACAAGGAGCTTCTGGGCATGGTTTATTTTTTCTTCGTTGAGAAAACGTGAGTAGGTGGTATTGAGTTTGGACGAAAACATTTTAGACAGATGGGAAGGGGATAAACCGACTTCCCTGGCTGTTTCAGACAGACTTGGACTGGATGCAAAATGTTTCTCCATATATTTAAGGGCATCAATAAGGGGAGGATAGGTGGTGGTAAGTCCGAGCTCACCGTCAAATTCATAAACTCTTGTTCTAAGGACACTAATAAAAAATTCATTGATATACCCGGTTAGGAGAAGTTCGGATTGGGGATTTGGCTGTCCGTCATAAAGTTCCCATTCTGCAAATATCTTCTCAAATAAGGTTTCAATATGGAGCCTGCCTTCCCCGGAAATTCTGACCACAACCTGATTAAAAAGTTCATCAAAAGCCTGGGCACCAATGGCTTTCTTAAGAGGAGCGACGACAGATTCCTTAAATTTTATAGAGTAGGATTCGTAGGTATCTGAATTGGCATTCATACCCCTGTGGTACATATTCTTGTGGATGAAAACAGCATTACCGGAGTGAATATGATAGGTATTTCCAGGTGTCAGGAGAAAACGGTCCCCTCTCATAAAGAGACTTACACCATAAAAATCCCTATATACATCAGTGGAATCCATACTATAGCTGCCACCTTTTATTTTATGTTCAATTTTGAAGATATGGCCAGGCTTTAATGGGATTGGCATGTGATGTCCTCCTTTTAACTATGGATTGCATTCAAAATAATGCACGATATATATCTAATATAACATAAAATCTTAAAAAAGTAAGAATTTGCTCTAAATTTTGGGATAAAATTATGATTTTTAGGCTTATCATTATTACGAAGACAATTGATGAAGAACTGATGATTAAGATAAAGAACGAGGAAAGCATGAAAGCGATTAAGATAAAAAAACAATTAATGAAACCGGTACTGGAGCTCTGGTATCTTTTAATCTTATATATGTTATTAGCCTTTTTACTGGCAAGAATCCTGGTAGTAGGGTCTACGATGGTGGCTGACTTAACTGATGCCATATTTTCAGGTGGTCAGATTCAACTTAAATCAGACCTCTTGCCCTTTCTTGGCTTGGCTTTTAGTGGAGCTATTGGGGCTTTTTGCATGAAATATGTTCAGGGAAGATTTTCTATAGGTGCAGGGACTCAGGTTAAGAATATGATTACAGAACATTTGGTTCATCTGGAATATGCCTATTTTGACCGGACCGGATCCGGTTCGATTATGAATAAACTGGCCGGGGATGTCTTCCAGATGGAAGTCTTATTTTCGGAAATCATACCGGAAATCTTGATGAACAGTGTCGTTGTTGTGACGGTTGCTCTTCACATTTTTCAAATGGATAAGGCCTTATTATTGGTAACACTGATTGCTTATCCCTTACTTTTGACCTTGGCTCATCTAATTGCATCTAAGATGGGAGAACTTAGCGGAAACCGTAGAGACCTCTATGATCAGCTGGAAAATACGGCTTTGGACGCTTACAATGGCATTGTGGTGTCTAGAACCTATAATCTGGATGGGATAATGAAGGAGCGAATTGATGGTGTTGTGGATGCTATTTTGGAAAATGAATATACCAGGACCTTTGTCAATTCCTTTACCAGTGTTATTGGGAATCTGACCAAGTGGATTCCCCTGATTATCTGCTACCTCTTTGCCTTTTACCAGGTCCTTGGTGGAAAACTAACCCTGGGAACCCTCCTGGCTTTTGTCATCCTTCTAGACCGTATGGTCAAGCCCTTAGGTGAGATGCCGAGACTTTTAATAGGATTTAGAGAGCAGTGGGTGTCCTTCATGAGGTTGGAAGGAATCATGTTCGAGGTAAGAGAATCCACCTCAGCGTCTAAATCTCATAAACCTCATAAATCATCTAATCCTTTTGAGAATTCCTCGATTACACAATCCCCATCAGCCATCAAATGGGACCAGATCGAATTCTCCTATACAGACGATTATCCATTCATTGCCAACATGGATTTGGACATAAAGAAGGGAGACCATATCGCCTTGGTGGGTGAATCCGGAAGTGGTAAATCGACTGTCTTCAAGATTTTATGTGGTTTTTATCATCATACACAAGGGTCTTATCAACTTTTTGGAAAATCTTTTGAAGAGTGGACCATCGAAGACTTAAGGAAACAGTTTGCCCTGGTTTCTCAAAGCAGTTTTTTATTTCCTGGAACCATCGAAGACAATGTAGCATTGGGGAGATTGGGTGCCAATCGTCAAGAGGTGGAGGAGGCCTGCATAAAAGCCAATATCCATGACTTTATTATGAGCCTTCCTAAAGGCTATGATACGGAAGTAGGAGAAAGAGGCGGTAAACTGTCAGGAGGTCAACGCCAGCGAATAGCCATTGCACGGGCTTTCCTTAAAGACGCACCTATTCTACTTCTCGATGAACCTACATCAGCTGTTGACGTGGAAACTGAAGACCTGATTAAGGACGCGATTTCAAGAATTGGTAAGGACAGGACCGTAGTCACTATTGCCCATCGCCTTTCAACGATTGAAGATGCAGACAGGATATTGGTCTTTGACAAGGGTGCCATTATTGAAGAAGGATCTCATCTTGACTTAATGAAAAAAAGAGGACCTTATTATGATCTATATAAAAAAGCCGGTGAAGAAGGAGATAGAAATGCAAAATAATAAATCAGCCAGCCAGGCAAAAACTTCAAAAACCAACCATCTCCTCCGTCTCTTGAAGATGATGAAAGGTAAATTTTATCTATACCTTTTTGCCATTGTATTAATGGGATTTGCCCTGTCATCCTTTCATACCATTACTGCTTTCATGCTAAAGGATATTATTCAAATGGCTAAGGCAGGATCTGATCAGGGCCTGTGGCCTAAGGTACTGGAACGGGTTTTCGCTGGTCTAGCCATGATTCTTCTGTATCAGATTGGCTTTATCCTCTATACTCTAAAGGCAAAAGAAGGGTGTGCCAACCTGCAGAAAGAAGTTCTTGGAAAGGTTATACGCTTGCCCTATTCCTATTATGAAAATACCCACAGCGGTGATTTCATGTCCAGAATTATTTATGATGAAATTCGGACAGAGGATGTCTATGGTTCCAGATTTCGCCGAATTCTCATGCCCAGCCTTATGGTTGGCTTTTACCTGGTCCCTATGTTTGCCTTGTCCTGGCAGGTAACTTCCTGTCTTCTTGTCATTAGTGTCTTATCTTTTACTGCCAATAGTTTGTTTGTAAAGCCTATGAAAAAGGTATCCAGACAGATGTCCCTGGCTCACTCAGACCTTTCAAGGAAACTGACAGATATTCTTTCCGGTGTTGACCAGATTAAAATTTTTGGACTGGGACCTTCCATGATTAAGGATTATAAATCCCGAAACCAGACCTATAAAGACAAGCAGGTTAAGATGACTTTCTTGGCTTCTATCCTTGAATCCTTAAACAGATTGTTTGATCTCACATCTTCCCTTGTTTTTATTGTTATTGGTTTATATTTTGTAAGCCAAGGAATTACCACGGTTGATCGATTGGCGGCTATTTTTGTTATTTATGGGAATATGAACTGGCATTTTCTTCAAATTGGACTTTATGTACCTTCTTTGGCTTCTTGTCTGACCAATGCAAGCCGGGTTTTTGAGTTTTTGGATATGCCGGAAGAACCGGAAGGTTATGACCATATCATGCAGTCTCAGGAGACCGGGTTTATCCGAATGGAAGAAGTAGACTTTGCCTACAATAAGGATGTTTCAATCCTGGAAAATTTTACTCTGGATATTGAAGAAGGTAAGACTGTGGCTATTAAAGGTGAGTCCGGAAAAGGGAAAAGCACTATTGCCAAACTTTTACTGGGGCTCTATCCTGCTGACAAGGGAAAAATGACCATTGGAGGTATGGCCTATACAGGTAAAAGTCTGAATAAGATTCGTGACATGATCGGTTATGTCCCCCAGGATCCCTATCTCTATGAGGTCAGTATTGGAGACAATATCAGATATGGTAAACCTAATGCAAGCATGGAGGAAGTTATTGAGGCTGCAAAGGCTGCCAACATTCATGACTTCATTATCAGGCAGGAAAAAGGCTATGATACCATGACGGGAGAAAGGGGATCCAGGCTTTCCGGTGGTGAGAAACAGAGAATAGCTATTGCAAGGGCTATTCTCAAAAACCCTCCGATACTAATACTGGATGAGGCCACATCAGCCCTTGATAATGAATCAGAAAAACTGGTATCTGAAGCCATTGAACAAGTAATGAAAGGGCGGACAACCATTATGATTGCCCACCGTCCATCGACGCTGGCCAGGGCGGACAGGATTATCGAAATATAGGTCTTAACTTAGGAAAAACTGAGGATTTCATATGCTGGTTTGCGATAACCGCGAATTCTTGTGGAGGAATCATCAATTTTTCCTATTCCAATCATGAGAACAATTTCTTCGTTATCAGGAATATTGAAATAGTCTCTGACTTTTTGGTCATCAAAGAAAATCATTGGGCTTGTATCCCAACCCTTATCTTTGGCAGACAACATAAAAAGCATGGCTGAAAGTGATGCGTTTCGAATCGCTTCATCCGTTAGAAACTGAGAGTCCTTTGATTCGTGAAATTCCTTAATAGCTTTGATGATATAATCATATTCTTCGTCATCAATGATTTTTAGGAATTTGGAACCTTCATAGATGGACTCTGCTTTTTGATAGGCAAGTTTATCACCAGTAACGATTATAACGCCTGAAGCAGTCGAAACTTTATATTGGCCACTGGCTTTATGCATGGCATCAATTGCCTGGTCGCTAATTCCTGCATAGTATCTCGTGTGTTGAAGGTTGAAACAAGAGGGAGCCTGGCTGACATCTTCAACAATTTCTGTTATGTCATCTCGTGTAATGGTGTAGCCTGGTAAAAATTTGTTGGCAGTACGTCTGCTTGTAACTAGGTTTTTGAATGAACTCATAATCTATTCCTTTCGACTAATATCTTAAATTTAAGACAATTGATTTAAAGATAAAATATCATATTTCTTGATACATGTCAAGTAAGTTGAGTTGAAGAAGATAAAAAAGTAAATCTGTAGAGATGGTGTCGCAAAATTTTCAACTTTTTGTATTGGATTTCCAAGTTTTTTTAAGAACCAGCCACGTATAATTATCACCAGAAGATGACCAAACGGGCTTGGGACATAGCCTGTCAATGGGACCTTGGAGGTGAAAAGATGGACAATTATCTTGTAAGAATGGAGGGAATCGAAAAGCGGTTTCCGGGAGTGCATGCCCTTAAGAATTGCCAATTTTTGGTGGATGCTGGGGAAGTACATGCCTTAATTGGTGAAAATGGAGCAGGAAAGTCCACCTTGATGAAAGTACTAACCGGTGTTCATAAGAAAGACGGAGGAAAAGTCTTTTATAAGGGACAGGAAGTGGATATTAAGAATACCAGGGAGGCTCAGGACCTGGGTATTCAGATGATTCATCAAGAATTGAACTTAATGCCTGATCTAACGGTGGCAGAGAATATTTTTATTGGTAAGGAACCAAGAAAAATCGGTGGTCTGGTTTGTGACGACAAGACCATGAATAGGGAAACAAAGAAACTTTTGGATTCAATGAACATTAGCATTGATCCTACGACAGTAGTTGATCACCTGACAGTTGCTCAACAGCAGATGGTTGAAATTGCCAAAGCCTTATCCTATGATTCAGAACTTCTGATTATGGATGAACCCACCGCTGCCCTGACTGATTCTGAAATAAATGAGCTTTTTAGAATTATTCGGGAACTTAAGGCCAAAGGTGTGGGTATTGTCTATATTTCCCATCGTATGGAAGAACTTAAGGCTATCTGCGACTCAGTAACCGTTATGCGTGATGGCGAGTTCATCGGCAGGCGGGACATGGAACACATTACCATTGATGAAATTATTCATATGATGGTTGGCCGGGAGATTTTTGAAGAAGCCCATCTAGATAAAGAGCTGTCTCATGGCCAAGTTGTCTTGGAAGCCAAGCACCTCAATCGTGGATCCAAAGTTAGAGATGTCAGCTTTAAGCTTCGAAAAGGCGAGATTTTAGGACTGGCCGGATTAATGGGAGCCGGACGGACAGAAGTGGCCAGATGTATTTTTGGTGCTGATAAGCTGGAAAGTGGTCAGATTTTTCTAAACGGTAAAGAGGCCAAAATAAAATCACCCAAAGAAGCTGTTGCCTCCGGTATCGGATACCTGTCAGAAGACCGTAAACGCTATGGCTTGGTTCTGGGCCTTGACATTGAAAGCAATATAGCCATGGCTGATATGAGCCGGTTTATTTCTTCAGCAGGAACCTTGAAGACCAATGATATTGAAAAGAATGCCCAGAAGCATATTGATGCTCTTGATATAAAAACACCGGGATCAAAACAATTAGTGAAAAACTTGTCCGGTGGTAATCAACAGAAAGTTGTTATCGGCAAATGGTTGACGAGAAACTGCGATATTCTTATTTTTGATGAACCGACTAGGGGAATTGATGTTGGTGCAAAAAGTGAAATCTATAAGTTGCTGAATGAACTGGCCGATCAGGGAAAATCCATTATTATGATTTCCTCTGAGCTTCCTGAAGTTCTTCGTATGAGCCATAGGGTTTTGGTTATGTGTGAAGGAAAAGTTACTGGTGAGTTGTCCCGTAGTGAAGCGAGTCAGGAATCAATTATGAAATGTGCAACCAATCGTATCGCGTAATAAGTTATTAATTTTTGGAGGATAGACATGGCAGATATTGTAATGAAAGAGAAAAAAAGCTTCTTAAAATCAGGGGCTGCGCAAAAGCTCCTGGCCTTAGGTGTATTGATTATTATGTTCCTTTTCTTCGCCTTTGCCTCACCGGTTTTTGCAACCAAAAATAATGTGATTAGTATTTTGCTGGCGACAGCAGTCAACGGCGTTTTGGCAGTTGGTGTCACCTTTGTAATTATTACTGGCGGTATTGACCTGTCTGTTGGTACCGGAATGACTTTTGCCTCGGTGATGACCGGTGTGGCTGTAACCAACATGGGACTTCCTGTTGCAGTCGGAGTTGTGGTCGGTCTGGCTACAGGTGCCTTTATCGGATTTGTTAACGGTTTTTGTGTGGCAAAGCTTAAGCTTCCGGCCTTTATCGCAACACTGGGTATGATGATGATTACCAAGGGATTGTCCCTGGTGGTCTCCGGCGCCAAGCCTATATATTTTATTGATACAAAAAGTTTCACCAAGATCTCTACTGGAACTTTTTTCAGTATTCCAAGTGCCGTTATTATCTTTTTTGGAGCAGCAATTTTGGCTCACTTTATACTCAATAAGACACTTCTTGGCCGTTATAACTTTTCAATTGGAAGTAATGAGCAGGCAACCCGGTTATCCGGCATCAACACGGACAAGTGGCTAATTGCTATTCATACCTTGACTGGCGTCTTTGTCGGACTTGCAGGTATTCTTATGGCAGCAAGGCTGAACTCGGCTCAGCCGGCCTTGGGACAAGGCTATGAACTGGATGCTATCGCGGCTGTTGTTATTGGTGGTACTTCATTAAGCGGCGGTAAGGGAACGATTTCCGGTACTGTCATCGGAGCCTTCCTTATGTCTACCTTACTGAATGGGCTAAGAATCATGTCCGTTCCACAGGAATGGCAGACAGTTTTAACCGGTCTCATTGTTATCGGTGCTGTATACGCAGATATCTACAGAAGAAGAAAACAAGCCAGCGTCTAATCTTATGACCATAACAGCAAGGGGTTTTGCTGCTTATGATAAATAAACAGGTCAAAATAGGGTGAACGAATGACCTGTTCAAACAAAGCAATGCATAAAAGGAGGATTTTGTATTATGAAAAAACTATTAACTATGATTTTGGTATTGGCCTTATCTGTATCCTTGTTTGCAGGATGTAAAGAAGAAGAAAAAGCATCCAGTGGGGCGGAAACAAAAGAAACAGCTACAAGTGAAACAAAAGAAACAGAAGAAACCGTCGAAGAAGTGGAAATCTATATTCCTGTTATTTCAAAAGGTTTCCAACACCAATTCTGGCAAGCTGTTAAAAAAGGTGCTATGCAGGCAGGTATCGATTACGGAGTTTCTGTAACCTTTGAAGGACCTGAAACTGAAGCTATGGTCGACAAGCAGATTGAAATGCTGGAAGCTGCTCTTAGCAAAAATCCATCAGCGATCTGTTTGGCAGCCCTTGACTCTAAAGCGGTTATTCCTCTTGTAGAAAGAGCAACAGAAGCAGGTATTCCTGTTATCGGTTTTGACTCAGGTGTAGACAGTGACCTTATTGTTTCTACTGCAGCGACTGACAACTATGCAGCATCTATGCTTGCAGCTGATAAAATGGCTGAGTTAATCGGAGAAGAAGGAAAAGTTGGTATTATCGTCCATGACCAAACATCCATGACCGGTATAGACAGACGTGACGGCTTTGTCGACCGCATCGAAGATAAATATCCAAACATCGAAATCGTAGATATCCAATACGGTGAAGGTGACCAGTTGAAATCAACTGAGATTGCCAAAGCAATCCTTTCAGCCCACCCAGATCTAAAAGGTTTCTTCGGGGCCAACGAAGGTTCTATCATCGGTGTACTTAATGCCCTTAAAGAACTTGAGAGAGAAGGCGAAGTTATTGCTATCGGTTATGATGCCGGTACACAACAAATGGAAGCCATCCGCTCAGGCGTTCAGGCAGGAGCTATTACCCAGGATCCAATCGGTATTGGTTACAAGGCTGTAGAAGCTGCTATTAAAGCGATCAACGGCGAAGAACTTGAAGAGTTCATCGATACTGGCTTCCACTACTACGATGCTGAGACTATTGACTCTGATGATATTCTTCCATTACTTTACGATTAAAAAATAAATACCTCTTTTTTTGACAGTGACCATGTCGGTTTACGTCAATGAATAAATGTATCGCCTCCTTTATACTTGTTATTAAGGAGGCGATTTATTATGCGTGGATATATTGCAGTAGATATAGGTGCATCCAGCGGTCGTGTGATTCTAGGCTGGATCGAGGCAGGAAAGCTTCAAATGAAAGAGATGCACCGGTTTAAGAATGCTATGTCACTGGTAGAAGATTCCTTTACCTGGGATGTAGATGGCTTGTTTAATGAGATTATGAAAGGCTTGACCAAGGTAGCTGATTCTGACATGGAACTGGCATCCATAGGTGTGGATACCTGGGGTGTGGATTATGTACTTATTGACGAAAAAGGTGAGAAAGTAGCACCTGTTTACGCTTACAGAGATCACCGTACCGATGCAAGTATGGATAAGGTTTTTGAACAACTGGAAAAAGAGGCAATATATGCCAAGACCGGTATCCAGTTCATGCAGTTTAATACGATTTTTCAGCTCTATGAACATGTGAAGGCTAAAGCCAGTGATTTTGATAAGGCTTTTTCCCTCCTCTTGATCCCGGATTACCTTCACTATCAGTTGTCCGGTGTCATTAGTAATGAATATACCAATGCCTCAACAAGTCAGCTCTTGAATGTTTTTGACAGGGATTGGGACCAGGAGCTTTTGGATTTTGTTGGTGCACCAAAGAAGCTCTTTTCAAAACCCGTTGAAGCAGGAAGTGTCCTTGGAGACTTAAGGGAAGACTTGGCAAAGGAAACCGGAGCAGGAAAGATAAAAGTCGTGGCACCGGCAACCCATGATACAGGATCAGCTGTTGTTGCTGTTCCGGCCCTTGATGAAGATTATGTCTATATTTCTTCGGGAACCTGGAGCCTTATGGGGATTGAAAGTAAACAGCCTCTGTGTGATGATGTGGCTGCAAAATATAACTTCACCAATGAAGGCGGTGTCTTTGGAACCTATAGGGTTCTTAAAAACATCATTGGATTATGGTTGATTCAGGAAGTATCCAGATTATATGATGGACAATATTCTTTTGCTGAATTTGTTGAACTGGCTCAGGAGGCCCCGGCTTATGGACCTTTGATTGATCCTTCCGACAGCCGTTTCATTAATCCTGACAATATGATTGATGCTATTAAGGATTTCTGCAGTGAAACCGGTCAGGAAAGACCTGAAACACCGGGACAGATTGCCAGATGTATTTTTGAAAGTTTAGCCTGTCTTTATGGCAAAACTTTAGAAGAAATAAGAGATATAACAGACCAGCCTATTACAAGAATTCATATTATTGGTGGTGGCTGTCAGAACAAGATGCTTAACCAACTTTGTGCAGATTATACTGGTTGCCTGGTTAAGGCAGGTCCAGTAGAAGCAACAGCTATCGGAAATCTTCTGATGCAAATGGTGGCATCAGGTGAGGTTGAAGGTTTGAAAGGTGCAAGACAAATCGTTCTTGACAGTATGGAAATTGAATCTTATGAACCTATCAATAATGACCAAGTAAAAGAACATTACGAGATATTTAAGAAATTTTAATTGAAGCTTAGAAAAGAAAATTGGAGGTACGATGATGACGAAACAAGAAAGAATTACGAAAGCTTATGAATTGGCAAAAGATGCCTATAGTGAAATTGGAATTGATACAGACAAGGTGATGGATCAGCTTAAGAAAATTGCTGTTTCTGTGCACTGCTGGCAAGGTGATGATGTTAGCGGATTTGAAAACCCAGATGGTCAATTAACAGGTGGTATTCAAGCAACAGGTAATTACCCAGGTAAAGCCACAAGTCCTGAGGAACTTCGAGGTGATCTTGAAAAAGCTTTTTCACTCATACCAGGAGCCAAGCGACTTAATCTTCATGCCCTTTATCTCGAGACTGAGGGTGAATTTGTTGACCGTGACAAAATTGAGCCAAAACATTTTAAGAACTGGGTAGAGTGGGCTAAGAAGATGGAAATCGGTTTGGACTTTAATCCAACATTATTCTCCCATGAAAAGGCTGACTCCGGTTTAACCCTCAGTCATCCAGATGCAGAAGTAAGAGAATTCTGGATTGAACATGTGAAGCGCAGCCGTAAGGTCAGTGAATATTTTGGTAAGGAACTTGGAACACCTTCAGTTATGAATATCTGGATCCCAGATGGTTTCAAGGATATTCCTGCTGACCGTTTAGGACCAAGAAAGCGCTTGAAAGACGCTCTTGATGCATGTATTGCTGAGAAAATCGACAAGAAATATCATCTGGATGCCGTTGAGTCCAAAGTTTTTGGTATCGGTTCAGAATCCTATGTCGTTGGTTCCCATGAATTCTATATGGGCTATGCTATTGCCAATGATTTATTATACTGCCTGGATGCAGGACACTTCCACCCGACAGAAGTGATTTCCAATAAGATTTCAGCTTTATCCTTATTCGTTGATGAGATGTTACTTCATGTCAGCCGCCCTGTAAGATGGGATTCTGATCATGTTGTTGTTCTTGATGATGAACTGCAAGCCATTGCGCAGGAAATTGTTCGTGGTGACTTGACTGAAAAAGTACACATTGGTCTTGATTTCTTTGATGCCAGCATCAATCGTATTGCTGCCTGGGTTATCGGTACACGTAATATGATGAAAGCCCTGATGATCGCCTTACTTGAGCCACATACGACCTTGGTGGATGCAGAAGAGTCTTTCGATTTCACAACAAGACTTGCTTTGCTGGAAGAGCTTAAGACCTTCCCTTGGCAAGCAGTTTGGGATTACTACTGTCTGGAATCAGGTGTTGCTGTTGGAACAGATTGGTTAAAAGAAGTTAAGGATTACGAAGCTGAAGTATTAGTAAAAAGAGGTTAAGACTAACCAGACTTAAATAGATAATGGAATGAAGGAGATAAGGATGGACACTAGTAATAAATTCGCATGGACCTGGCAGGTAAAGGAAGAGTTTCTGGAAGAATACGTTAAGATGCACCTTGAGCCATGGGATGAAATCATGGAAGAACATACTAAAGCCGGAATCTACAATTATTCTATTTTCCAGGACGGTAACCGGTTTTTCTACTGTTTTCAATGTGACGATGTCGAAAAGGCCTTTGCCTATATCGATCAAAGCGAAGCCTGTCAGCGGTGGAACTCCATTACCTCAAAAATGGTCGTTGGTTCCTTTGATTTTGCTGACGACGAGCCGATAAAACCACTTAAAGAAGTTTTCTACCTTAAATAACCCCCTAATACAGAAAAAGGAGCCTAACCCCGGCTCCTTTTTCTGTATTCATTGATTCTGTTTCCTAAAAGTAACTATTTTTTCTTATTTTTTGAATATGCCATTAATGATAGTCCCTTACAAAATTTTATGGTAAAATATAAGAAATAGATTATCTTATGATAGTCATTATTGCGATGAGGGTGTAAGGGTCAATACGCTGAATGAAAAAGGAGAATGATTATGGGACAAGGTTATAACAAGAAAAGAGTTCATAAAGTAAATCTGATTGCGACCTATGTTATTATTGCATTTAATTTGTTGAAAACGTTACTCAGTGGCGGTGGAATTGATGGATTAACCCGATTATTGATTTACAGTTCACCCATTTTAGTATTGATTACTCTGGTTTATTTTCTTAGGATCCCGGATAATGCAAAAGCTATACTCTTTGGCTTTATTCCTTCATTGACAATTTTTATTCTCTTTGTCCTGGAAGGCTTCAGTATAGACAAACATTATATTCTTTTTGTTCCCATAGCTATGATAGCCCTTTACTTTGAAAAATGGCTCTTGATTATTCATGCCATCTACCTGAATATATCTTTTATTGCAATCTATTCATTTAGGGCAGAAGCATTGGTGACGGAAGCAGGAACAACCAATGCCTTTATCGGATCTTTGCTTATGCTGAACGGTGTTATTGTTCTCCTCTTCTTCCTTAATCAATGGGGAAAAGAATTGGTGCAGGCTTCTATTGATAAAGAACAAGAAATCTCTGCTGTCCTTAGTTCTCTTGAACATACCTTCAATGAAATTGAAGCATCTACTGACCATCTGGATGGCAACGTCCATACAATGGGTGAAAATGCAAGGATGACTCAGGAATCTGCCGGTCAGGTGACCATAGCAATGGATGAGATTACTATCGGTGTTCAGCAGCAGGCTGAAAGTGTAGCTGATATTAATGACCGGGTTAGCTTGATTTCAAGAGATATGCAAAGAGCCCACGATATATCTGAAAATCTGACGACGTCCAATACCCAAATGATGGAAAAGGTTACTCTTGGTGAAAAACGAATCAATCAGATGGAAGACCAGATGTCGACTATTGATGGTGCGATTGAAGCGGCTATTGTTACCGTTAAGGACCTTGAAAATTCCATGACGGATATCCGGAGATTTCTGGAAGTTATTACATCCATATCTTCTCAGACCAATCTACTTGCTTTAAATGCATCTATTGAAAGTGCCAGGGCGGGAGAAGCCGGTAAGGGTTTTGCAGTTGTTGCTGAGGAAATTAGAAAGTTGGCAGAAGAGAGTGCAGATGCTGTTAATGATATAAATAATATTGTCACCACTATTAATGGTAAAACCCAGGAAGCAGTCGCTACTGTTGGAAGAGGCGATGAAGCTGTTAATGAAGGAAATGGCATTATTAAGGACATTACCTCCCAGTATGCAGATCTAAAAACCGCTTTTGAACACAGTAATCTTGCCTTGACCGATGAAATCCAGATGATTGATCAGATCAATGATTCTTTCAAAGTGGTGGATGAGCGAATATCTTCTATCGCCAGTATTTCCGAGGAGCAGTCTGCTTCATCAGAGGAAATATTAGCAACTTTGGAAAACCAAAATGTAAATATGCAGGCATTTACTAAGTCCATTGAGGATATTGAGCAATTAAGCAAACGCCTGTCTAATTTAGTCCACCAACAAGATGGGCATGAGGCAAAAGTGGACAAGTAAATCTTGTAAAAAGAGACCAATAAGGCTAAAATTAGTATATAGAAGATTAGAGATTTACATTTAGTGCTGCCACAGGCTCATCATCCAAGGAAAGGTTCTGGGAGAGAGGTGGAGATTTGGACAATCAAGTAAGAAATGTAATAGAGAGACATAAAGAAGGTACCAAGATTATTCGGGAACAACTGGATAATTATATGATTCCTTACGCCAACATATTTATGCTGGCTGGGTTTTCTATTGCCTTTTTTATGTCAGCTGTTCTTGTTGTTGAAGGTAGATGGCAGGATCCATATCTCATTGTTAACCTTATTTTGTCTTTCTTTTTCCTCCTTTTAATCCTTTTTAAGAAAAAACTCCGGGTCACCGGTCAGATGAAATGGATTATTGTTCTCTTAGTTCCCATTGGTATCGAGATTATATACCGTTCTGCTATATACGGCAATGGTATTTATCTTATAATAGTTGCTACGGTTTTATCCATAGCTTTCTGGAATCACAGAGCCGGTCTTTTTATTTTTATTTCCGGTTTACTTATCGAAGTCGTTGTGTATTTGCAGATTTTAAATGGCAGGGCAATGGAAGACAGCATGAAGTCAACGGTAGATTCACCGGACCTCCTCCTTTCCCATATTATTGGTTATATAATGGTTACGGTAGCGATTTTTATCGTCTTTTACTCCACTAGAAAAGTGATGATTCTTAACATGAATGAACTTACAGATCTGGTTGAGGAAATGAAAGGTAAAAATGATGAAATCGAACGGGTGGCCTATTACGATCAACTAACCCAAATGCCTAACCGGTATTCCTATAAAAGAGAAATTACCAAACACTTGGAAAACAAAAGCAGATTTTCCATTTTGATTGTGGATATCAAGGAGTTCCATCATATTAACTCCTTTTTAGGTACTGACAAAGGGGACAGTATATTAAGAAGTCTAGGTAAATACTTTAATGGCAAGCCTGGCTACGAACTCTTTAACGCTCATTTGGGTAATAATACATTTGCTTTTCTTTATGACAGGGTTATGTCTAAAGACAGCGTCCGGGATATGCTTCAGATACAGTCAGCCATGGCTAATGCTGCTATTGATTCGCCGATTACCCTGACTAACAATTGTGTCTGCATCCCTGATATCAGCTTAGTCAAAGACTATGACTCTTTGACTGACATGGTAGACCAGTTTATGTCTGTTCTCAAGAAGTCGGTCTCTACTGACTTCATGTACTACGACGAAAATGATAATGATGTTATAGAAAATGTTGAGAATATGAAGCTGATTAAACAGGCAGTGGATGAAAAACTCTTCCAAGTCTATTATCAGGAAAAAGTGGATTCAAGGACTGGGAAGGTTGTAGGGCTGGAAGCCTTGGCCAGACTGATTATAGAGGATAGATTTATCTCACCAGGTGTTTTTATACCTATTGTGGAAAGTTCCGGCTACAGTATTGATTTTGGCTGGATTATTGTGGAGAAGGTTTTCTCCCAGTATAAGAAAATTACAGAAACCTATTATGACAACTTAATTGTTTCCATTAATGTATCAGCGGAGTTCTTGGCATCGGAGGAGTTTCTCAACCGGATGAAACTCCTCATGGTTGCCTACGATATTCCTAATGGCATTGTTGAGTTGGAAATAACTGAATCTATGGTTATTGAGAATTTGGAACAGGTTCATCAGGTCATTAATCAACTTCGAAAAGATAATATAAGAATAGCTGTTGATGATTTTGGAACAGGTTATTCATCCCTTCAATATTTTTCAGAACTGCCCATTGATGTAGTGAAGATTGACAAGACTTTCGTTGATAAAATATTAAATGACCGAATAACCAGATCCATAGTCGAAGCCATCATTGATATTGCGGAAGTTGCCGATATTGAGGTGGTTGCAGAGGGTGTTGAAGAAGAAAACCAAAGTGAACTCCTTCGGTCATTAGACTGTTTTATTATTCAGGGCTACTTGTATTCCAAACCTAAACCTATATAATAGAATATGAATAGATGGATATACTCTGGGAATTTCCGGAGTATATTATTTTGCAGGAGAATAGAAATGACTCGGGATGAATTAGACAAACGACTGAGACAATTGAATACATTTGAGGAAGAGCTCTTAGACCTTCCAAGGAGGGATGTCAAACTCCGTTTTTCAGGAGAAAGCCCATCCAGTCAATGGAAAATAAGCGGCAGTAAGCTAATGGAAGATACAGACCATATATCCATCCACAAACATGACCGTTTTATTGCCTTTGATGACCATAATCATGACTATATAGAGTTGATGTATGTCTACGATGGATCTATCAGACATCAGATTATGGGCCAAGAGGTGGTCTTGTCAAAAGGAGAAATTCTCTTGATGGACATGAATGTCAAACACCGGATTGAACCGGCAGAACTTGATGACATTGCCGTTAACATTCTTATACGCCGTGAATTTTTTGATTCTTTTTTTATGCAGCATATTGCCTATGGTAACATTATTACAGGATTTATCGTTAATGCTATATACAATCAGGAAGACAAGGAACAGTTTCTCCACTTAAAAACCGGTGGCGATCAGAAAATCATGAATTTGGTTCTGGCTATCCTGGAAGAATATTTTGAGGGTAAAAACGGTATGGATACAGCCATTATGGGGAACATGCTTCTGCTTTTCAATGAGATTATCCGCAACTATCAGGATTACCTCAGTGAAACCAGCCGTTCAAAAGTAGATTCAGCTATCGTTGTCGATATTGTTTATTATATTGACCAAAACTATAAAACCTTAACCCTAAAAGAAATGGCCAAACATTTCAATTACCATTTTGATTACCTGGGCAAGCAGATCAAAAAGCTGACAGGCAGAACCTTGAAGGAATTGGTAAAGGTAAGAAAACTTAGGGAAGCAGAGCGGCTTCTATCCACAACGGATATGTCTATTCAGGATATTATGGAAGCTATTAACTATGCCAACGCCTCCTATTTTTATAAACAGTTTAAGGCAGAATTTGGCATGACACCCCATGAGTACAGACAGGACAAAGGAGACAGCTAGGGTGAAAGAGACAGAATTTAAACTTGAATATGGACTTGCTGATGCTTTGATTTTCTTTGTATTGACCATAGGATTAAGTTTTCCGGGATACATTCTATTGGATATCCTTGAATGGGGGACTGGGATAGAATCAGTTCATGGGGGCTTCCTAGTCCAACTATCCAGTAATCTTATTGGTTTGTGGTTAATGCTCAAACTTCGGGGAGTGATAGGCTACAAAAAATATCATTTTCATAAGGGTGAATTGAATTTTTTTGATTTTGTATGGGTTGTACTTTTGGCCTATGGCTATTATGTATTTCGGCGACTTGCTATATCACCCCTTATTGATATGATTCCATTGCCAGTTCTTTTTGACCTGTCTATGGATGATTTCGTTGGTGGACCAACTATGTTACTGTCTACAGTGATATTTGCTCCTATATATGAGGAAATGTTTTATCGGGGTTTTTTGCTGGAAGGCCTCTTGAAAAAACACTCTCCTGCAACAGCTATCTGTCTTTCGGCTCTATTTTTCGGACTTATGCATATAGAGCCTGGACAGGCTATACAAGCTGGTTTGACAGGCTTGCTGCTAGGACTGGTCTACTATAAGACCAAATCTCTTTACCTAGTAATTTTTATGCATATGGTGAATAACGGTCTGGTGACCTATGAGTATTTTCTGGGCTTGTGGTTACATGAAAGTGGAAACCTGATCATCGGTACGCTTGTATTTGGACTGGCCCTTTATTTTATGATAAGATTGCCTGCCCATGAGTATCCTGGAATTTTGAAAATGAAAATTAAAGATAAGAAAAATAAGCCGCTGGAAGTCAGCGCTGATCATGAATAAGTGAGGAATAAAATGAAAAGAAATAAAAAGCAAAAGATGAAAAAAAGACTTTTAATTGCAGGTGGGATTTTGTTAGCCATAGTTGTCGCCCTAATTGTCGCCTTCTATGTATACACCTTGGATTATTACAGGGCCAGTCAAGAGGTTGATGAATTGATTGAAGCAAGCGGATTGAACATCGAAGAGGAAGATGGTTTCTATTTGGTTCACCCCCTTGATGAAAATGATAGTGGTGAGGGAATTTTATTCTATCCAGGTGGCAAAGTTGAAGCAATCGCCTATATGCCTCTTTTGCTTCAATTGGCAGAGGAAGGTTATACTTGTGTTCTAGTTGAGATGCCTTTTAACCTGGCAGTTTTTAATATTAAAGGTGCTGATAAGGTTCTTGAACAGGTTGATGGTATTGATGAGTGGTATATGATGGGGCACTCCCTTGGAGGTGCCATGGCATCTACCTATATGGAAGGTAATGAAAGTAAGTTTGAAGGATTGATTCTTCTGGGTGCATATCCTGTAAATGAGGCAGATATTGAAACTCTGGCTATATATGGAACCTATGATATCATGCTTGATCTTGACAAAGTTGAAGAGGCTGATATCGTCCATGAAATCGTCGATGGAAACCATGCACAGTTTGGTAATTACGGCAACCAGGAAGGCGATGGTCAGGCTAAGATCAGCCGCCAGGCCCAGCAGGAAGAAGCTGTTGAAGTTATTACAGACTTTATTGAATCCCATCATTAGATCTTTTACTGAGATCAAGTGCTTAGTCATATACTGATTCTTATGAATCAAATGTAAAATTGCAAATTTTGAGATGTTTTTAACTGATTAAAGTGGTAAAATGTAGATGAAACCATAATAATTCACTCGCATTGGGGGACAATATGAAAAAACTGTTTTTAGTGTTGGTTATTGTTGGGAGTATTGGATTAATTACAGGGTGTAGTAAGGAAGAGTCTGTAACGGTTTATACATCGGTGGACAGGAACTATTCGGAGCAGGTTTTTGCCGCTTTTGAGGAAGAAACAGGCATTAAGGTTAAAGCTGTCTATGACACAGAAGCCAGCAAGACGACAGGGATGGTCAACCGGTTAATCGAGGAAAAAGAAAATCCGGTAGCTGATGTTTTTTGGAATGGTGAATTTTCCCAAACTATTTTATTAAAGGATAAAGGCCTGCTTCAACCCTATCTGTCTCCATCCAGTGAAAGTATACCCGATAAATACAAGGATAGTGAAGGCTATTGGACCGCTTTCGGTGGTCGGGCAAGATGTATTCTTGTTAATACAGAAACTATGGTAGAGGAAGACTACCCTTCAACATTCGCTGACTTTCTTGATGAAAAATACAACCCTGAGCGTATTGGATTTGCCTATCCGATCTTTGGCACAACAGCCACCCATGGAGCGGCTCTTTTTGATGCTTTGGGTCATGACGATGCCATTGCCTTCTATCAAGACCTCTATGACCGTGGTATAAGAGTCCTTGATGGTAATGGCGTGGTTCGGGATCTGGTTGCAGATGGTACGTTGGATTTTGGTATGACCGATACGGATGATGCAATTGGAGCTATTAAGGATGGTAAGCCGGTTAAGATTATTTTCCCTGATCAAGAAGGATTAGGCACCATGCTGATACCAAATTCAGCAGCAATGATCAAGGACTGTAGTAATCAAGAGGCTGCCAAAGCCTTTCTAGATTTTCTCTTTAGTGAAGAAATTGAAAAATACATGATTGAAATAGAGTGGACACAGGTGGCAACACGGGATGTTGGAGCTGATATGCCATACTTCGACTTGGCAAGTATGAAGACTATGGATGTATCTCTGATTGATGTTTATGCTACTATTGAAGCTACTAAAACCGAGCTCCAGAATATCTTTATAAGATGATGGAGAATAGGGTCTTGAATTGGCTAAAGGGTCAGAAACTTCTGATACCCTTTGGCCTTGTTGCTTTGCTCCCGGTTTTCCTTTTTATAGCGTCAGGAATTGGATCTCTTAAGCTTGATATGATAAGAAATCTCTTTTCTCAGCGATCCATGGTCCTTATGTTTAAGACTTTTTTCTATGCCTTTGGAGTTGCTTTTGTTTGCGTTGTGATTGGAAGTCTTACAAGTCTGATTTTATTGGAAATAAGTGAAAGATTCAGTCGTAAGTTTATGATGATTCTCCTTTTTCTCATACCCGTTCCGTCAGCAGTTTTCGCCCTGACCTGGATGGAAGTGGTTATGACCTTTGGTGGTTCTTGGTTGAAACAAACAGGATGGGGAATCAGTGGATTGGTACAGACCGTGCATATGCTCCCGCTGAGTATATTTATCCTGTATTTTGGCTTGAAACGTCTTCCAGCTCAACCGATAGAAGCTGGCATGTTTTTGGCAAGACCGAGTATGGTCTTTTGGAAAATCTGGTTGCCGGCATCACGGCCGGTTCTGACCATGACAGGCCTTATGGTCTTTATACTGACCATTAATGATTATTCCATACCGGCAAGTTTCTCTGTGAATACCTACAGTATGGATATTTTCGCCAAGTACAGCATATCCCTGTCAGCGGCAGAAGCATTTGTTACAAGTCTACCCTTGTTGGTTTTGTGCATGATTAGCTTAATACCTGCTTCGAAAATATTGATAAGTAATTATCTCTATGAGGCTTCTGACCAAAAACTTCACTTATCGATGATTGAATACGCTAAATATAAATACATCTACTGGTTGATAAGTATACTTGTCCTGGTGATTATGATGATACCTATGAGTATTCTTCTGGTTAAGGTCAATTTTGGTGAATGGATTTCAGTTCTTGATACCAGTGCAGGAGAAATTCTATTTACCCTAGGCATATGTTTGACTGCAGGTATCATAGGCCTACCTATTATGTGGATGACGGCTCTCTACTTAAAGGCAAAACCGGGTATGTTGTGGCTGGTACTAACACCTTTGGCCCTGTCACCATCTTTAATTGGGGCAGCCCTTATACAGATCATGAATCAAAGTTATCTAAGGTGGTTTTATACAAGCCCCCTCATGTTGATATTAGCAGTCATGATTCGTTTTATGCCTATAGGAATTATCGTGATTTTACTGGCTATTAACTATCTGCCGGACCTTTATTTTGCCGTCGGATATTTGAAATCTTCAAGTTTATTTCAGATTTACAGAAAAATTATTATTCCCATTATGCTGCCTTTTTTCTTAATGGCTATCGGAGCTGTTTCACTTTTTGGATTGGGAGAATTGGGAACTTCTGTCATGATTATGCCACCTGGATTTTCAACGATAACCGTTAAAATCTATGGATATCTACATTATGGTGCCTCTGAAAAAATCGGTGGTATGAGTTTATGGGTTCTACTAAGTATTTTGTTAATACTGATTTTATTAAAGTCTGTCATAAATCGTGGATTGAAAGGAAACTGGCTGATAAAGGAGGGAAAAGATGATTGAGCTAAAAAAAATTACCAGACACTATCATGATGATTTTCCTATAGATGACTTTTCCTTTGTGTTTGAGAAGGGAAAGACATATGTGATATCCGGTCCTTCTGGAACAGGTAAAACAACGTTGTTAAGGATTATAGCCGGTCTTGAGCCCATGGATTCAGGAGAGATTCTCTTGGAAGAACAGATTATTGGAAATGGTGACTTCCAAAAGCATCCCTTCAAAAGAGGTATAGGTATGGTTTTTCAGGCCCCTGCCTTATGGGATCACATGACTGTTGAAAAGAACATTGCCTTTGGTACCAAGGATGAAAAAGAAATGATTCTTGAGGTGATGAAGGCCCTGCATATTGATCATCTCAAAGACAAATATCCCACAAAACTATCCGGAGGAGAGAAGAAGCGGGTAGCCCTAGGCCGTATGCTGGTTCATAAGTGGGATTATCTCCTGATGGATGAACCTCTGGCTTATGTTGATAAAAAGCATAAACTGGAAATTGTTGATTTTATTAAATCTTATTGCAGTAAAAACAAGACTACACTTGTATATGTCAGCCATGACCAAGATGAAATTGGGCAATTGGGTGGTCAGATTATATCAGTGACAGATGAAGGCTTTAAGGCGGTGAGACCTTGATTGGAAGAAGAATACTATCAGTCCTGCTTATCATTTTTATGGCTATAGGAATATATGTCATCGTCTCCAGCGAAATGAATGAGATTAGAGACCAGGAAATAGGTCAATCGGTTTTTGATATTTATATGCCAGACTTGGAGTTTTCAGGAATCGTCAATTATGACCATAAAATTATTGTCGGAGGAAATGATGGCGTCTTTACTATCGACCCGGTCACTGGCCTTGTTGATGAGGTACTGAATAATGATGAGCCCTTTACCTTGGTTAGGTCTTTGGCTGTAAAAGACGGTGTCCTCTGGATCGGCCACGAGTACGGAGTAAGCCTGTGGACCCCTGATGGGGTTCAAGGTCAATATACCCAGGAGGATGGACTCGCTGGCCAAAGGGTAAATGATATCTTTGTAGGTAGAGGTGGCGTTTACGTAGGAGGTTTTTATGGTGTTTCTATCATCAGGGACGGTGAAATTCAAGTTCTTACAGAAGATACTGGACTGATTGAACCAGTTATAAAAGTCATATATGAAGACACGGAAGGCTTGGTCTGGATGGGTTCTTATATGGCAAGAAGCGGTGGAGTGACCATCATGGATCCGGTTAACAAGGCCTTTTCTTATCTAAGGGTGGAAGATGGATTGACCCATCATGCCATTACAACGATTACTCAGACGGACAGAGGTATATGGGTTGGTGGTGGAAGCTTTACAGAAGGTGGAGCTACACTTTTTTCAAAAATTGAGAATGAATGGGAACCTATTGAAACAAGAACCTTGGATAATGGAATGATTGGAGGGAAAATCCGGTTTATCTTTGAAGATAACAAAAATCACTTATGGTTTAGTTCAGAAACAGACGGTATTGCTATTATGTTGGATAATGACAACTTTGCCTATATGACTGTTGAACAAGGCCTCAGTGATAATGAAGTAAAAGAGATGACTTATGATAACTACGGAAATCTTTGGATGGCTACCAGACGTGGTGTGACAAAGATTGATAAGGAGTGGCTTGAAAGTAACTTAAAGTTAAAGGATTAGGGAAGGAGACTAATATGGCAGCTAACACAAAAAGTACTAAACCGGCCGGTCAGGTCAAAACTGTACAAAAGCCCCAGAAACCGCTATCGATTATTGGTTTGATTATGAGTTTATTCAAGGGCTTGTTCAAAAGTCTTCCCAAAATGTGGAAGTCCATCTTACTAAGAAGCGTCATATCTTTTCTAGTAGTTATGGCATTTAACTTCTATACCATAGCTGTTAAGAATGAAGGCTGGGGTGGAGCAGGATTTTCAATCGGTTCATTTTGGGGTGACATGTCCAATTTACAAGGGAATCAGGGTGCCTTTTCAACCATCTGTTTTGTTGTGACCTATGTGATAACCATGATTATTTCACAAATTTCATCAAAGGGTTTCAAGATGTTTTTCCTGGATATGGCAGATACTGTACCCTGGACCATTAATTGTTTTCATGAATCTGGAAAAAAAGTTGGTCCCATCATCCTGATTACTATCGGCGGTATGATGGTTATCGGAATTCTAACCAAAAATGAAATGCTCTATATAACCTTGATGCTAACCTTTTTCTTTGAGTTGGCTTCCAAGGACAAAGGGCTGGTATCTCAGCTCTCCCTAGCCTGTTGGAATGACTTCCATCGGGTGAAAAATCGAAAGAAACCTTTGCCAGAACTAAAACCATACTACGTAGGTCTTGTAGGCTTTAGTTTATTTGCAGCGTCAATCATCCTCTTTATTATTCCAATACCTCAAAAAACCCTATACTCTTCAGTGCTCTTGGTTCTTTTTGTAGGCTTGGGTGTCTTATTGGCCTTAGGAAAAATTGGAGGCAAGGCTGCAGCAAACATTATTGCACTGGTTCTTATTAATCTTGTTGTTCTACGCATTACCGGTCGTGTATACGCTGATGATGGTGGTTGGCAGGAAGGCGGAGGAACTGTTGGAGATTACATGAAATCTTCTGGTTCTCGTGAAGTTATTAAGTCCGGAGCCAAACCAGGTATGATGGCAGTTGCCGGTGGCTTGCTTTCTTCAGCTGTCAGCTCCTTAGGCAGTGCCGTTAAATGGACTTGGGGATTTACCAAGGCTGTTGGAGAAGATGTTATTTATGTTGGTAAAGAAACGGTTATCGGTGTTAAGGATCTTGTGGTTGATGCCGTAACCGGTGGTGAAATCATTAAAGGAACCATTAAGGGGTCTGTTGAAGAAGTCGGTCAACTCATTGATTCTACTGTTGAAATCGGTAAAAAGGGTTGTGAATGGGTAAAAGAAAATGTTACTGTCGAAAATATCAAAAAAGTAGGTGAAGGTGCTCTGGAAATGGCTGAAAATGGAGTAGAAGCCATTAAACAGGAAGCTGAGGACTTTTACAATGATCCAGAAGGCTATGTAGAGCAGAAAATAGAGAACGGCATTGAGATGATAGAAGAAGGGGGAACCCTGGCAGGGGAACTGTCTATTAAGGCTGAAAAATTGCTTGATGATATGCTGGAGGCAGGAAAAGACCCTAGAAAAGTATATGAAACCATTAAGAAAATCTTACCAACCGACAATATTAAGAATATGATAGATCCAAAGTCTCCTCTTGGCATGCGACTCTTAGCTACAGGATTCTTTGTACTGGATGCAGGTCAATTGATAGCTACCGGTGGTCTCGGAAATATTGTTACTGAAGCCGGTGAACAAGGAGTCAAGACCGTTGTCAAAGAAGGCCTAGAAGCAGGTGTTAAGACGACTGTTCGTGAGGGTATCGAAGAAGGAATCGAGCAAGGCGTCAAAACAACCATCCGTGAAGGTATTGAAGCCGGAACCAAGGAAGGTATTGAACAGGGAGCCAAAACAACCATCCGCGAAGGTATTGAAGCCGGAACCAAGGAAGGTATTGAACAAGGGGCCAAAACGACTATTCGTGAAGGTGCTGAGGCTGGAACCCGTGAAACTATTGAGGCAGGTGCTCGTGAGGGTATAGAAACCGGAACCAAAGAGGCTGTAGAAACAGGAGCCAGGGAAACAGCGGAAGCGGGAACCAAAGAAGCTGTAGAAACAGGAGCCAGGGAAACAGCGGAAGCAGGAACCAAAGAGGCAGTTGAAACAGGAGCTAAGGAGACGGCCGAAGCAGGAACCAAAGAAGCTGTAGAAACAGGAGCCAGAGAAACAGCGGAAGCGGGAACCAAAGAAGCTGTAGAAACAGGGGCCAAGGAGACAGCGGAAGCGGGAACCAAAGAAGCAGTTGAAACAGGAGCTAAGGAGACGGCCGAAGCAGGAACCAAAGAAGCTGTAGAAACAGGTGCCAAGGAAACAGCAGAAACCGGAACCAAAGAGGCCGTAGAAACAGGAGCCAGGGAAACAGCGGAAGCAGGAACCAAAGAAGCTGTAGAAACAGGTGCCAAGGAGACAGCGGAAACCGGAACAAAAGAAGCTGTAGAAACAGGAGCCAAAGAAACAGCAGAAACAGGAGCCAAGGAAACGGCAGAAGCAGGTGCCAAGGAAACAGCAGAAACAGGAGCCAAAGAAGGTACGGAAGCCGGAGCCCGTGAAGGGGCAGAAACAGGTGGTAAAAAAGGTGTCAACGACGGTGAGCAGCCAGAGTTTGGAGCCGGTGAAAACTATAATCAACACGGAGCCGGTGATTCAACCTGGATGACGGAAAATTCCCAAAAGGCTGTCCAGCAGGTGGCTGATGACATGGGTGTTCAGATTCATGTCAGACCAGGTAACAAGTATTCCAAAGAATGGCTGGATGCAGGAGATGCTATACCAAAACCTGAATTAATCAAGAATAAAACCATTAACGATCTGGATGTATATCTTGGTGCGCCTGCAGATAAGAAAGGCTTGGTTGGTCACTTCAAACCAATAGAACCAAGTCCTGATGATGTTCCAAAAGATCTTTATGACAAGGTTATGGAACGCTTTACCAAGCGGTCTAAGGAGTTTGACAATTATAGTGAGGCTATTGATGCCATGAAGGCTGATGGAGTTCTAAAGGTCAGTGATGATGGAATTATTAGTTTGGCAGTTAAAGATCCTGAGACCGGACAAACTGTATTTAAACAAGTGGCAGGCGATGTGGATTTATTTGATGTAACCAACTTTGATGGTTCTCCTTTGCCACAAAACGTGAAGGATATGGCGGTTAAGAAACTTCAATCAATAAAAACTTCCAATGTTGAACATAGGGACTTATTGTCTTGGGATACCATCGAGAACTATAAGCAAACTTATGGCAATAAATGGGACAGTATTAAAGATGAGTTTTCAGATACTTTCAATGCAGGTGCTAAAAACGGCATGATTGATGATGCAGCTGGAAAAGAGGGGCTTTTGACCTTCAATCCAACAGAAAGTACACCGACCCATAATACATTCAATAAGTAATCGATAATGTAGATCATGAGTATCCTATACAGATGGAGGTTAAAGGATGGTAGAGAATAAATTGGCAGTAAGCTTAAGTAAAAAAGACTTTGGAGCAATTTTCAGAGGGACATCCCTTAATGGTATGTTCCAATTTGTAGCAGAAATAAAAGAAGCAGTAGGACATGAATTACCGGACGTTCATAAGAACAATGCGGAGTTAAAATCTTGGGCTGAGTTTATCGGACAGTCTGATAAGATGGTAGATCTTATCCATGGCGGCAACAAAACCCGGATCGAGCATCTGATGGTTTTTATGAAGGAAGGCAGTGAAGAAGCCATTGTCGTTGAAAAGAAAAATGACACCTATTCATTGACAAAAATGGAGAGCCTGGAAGCTTTGGCTCCCACTTTTGCCTATGCTTATGGTGCCTATATTAAGGAACAGCCTAGTCAATGGTTGAATGAGACAATGGATTTGGAAGCCTACCTTTTGACCGTCCACTTACTGGATATTTATAAAAGAATCCAGTTTAGAACCATGATGGAATATCAGCAGATGACCAGTTTTCGCATGACCCTTAAGGAAGTGATGGAACATTTCGATAAAAGCTTGAAAGGTAGGGACTCCAGGTGGATCTTACCAAACTTCGTTTTCTTCACTGAACTTTTCAATAAGTACAAGATTGATATGACGGATGAGAAGATTAACAAGTTTCTTACCTCGCCATTAGTTAAGGCGGAAAAGACTCAGAACGGTCAGGATATTGTTGTTTTTACAGACAAAATGGCAGCCTTCGCTGATGAGTGTTTTAACTACTGGATAACCTGCTCCAGTTTGCAACTGGTACGGTTGGTCAACAACGATGCTAAAAGTTTCAGCCCTCAGTTCATCATTCACACCGGTAAAGGCAACTATGTAACCAGAATCAATAAACAGGGAACAGTAACCAACACATCTTTGGATTTAGCAGGATTCATGAAAGTATTGGAAGGCTTATTCCTGGCCTGATACATAGAAATAGGCGAGAAATCCAGTGTGATTAGGTGACAAGAATTTTTTGCAAAGTTTGTACGATACGGGGTGAGACATGCACGTGGGCCCTACCTCCCAGAAAACTGAAGGACCTGGTAACTAGATAAATCTAGAAACCAGATCCTACAGATTCCAGGGAGCTAAAGCCCCATCTTAGCATGCCTCACCCCGTATCGATATTTACTAAAATGTCACCAAATCACACTGGATTTCGGTCTGTCAAGAATTATAGTCATGATTAAACCCCTAGAGGGTTAGATAGGCATAGAGAATCTTTATTCTTGACCAGTAAGTGTAGCATTTCGCGATTTTGGCGGAGCATACCTGCAAGATTTGGTTTATCTTCCAGGTATGCAATGAAGATGAGTTGAATGGCGAAAATGGTGTATGGAAGAGCTTGCCACTCATTGTCAGTTAAGGGATTGATGTCGTTATAGGCCATCACAATGGAGGAGTATATCTTAAGCCATTGGTCAAAGCCGCCTTCTTCTTCGAAAAGGTCAATCAGATTTCCAGTAGCACAGTAGCAAATGTCAAAGATTCGAATATTGGATTCAGATATCTCGAAATCAATGAAACCTTCAACCTGATCTTTATTGAAGATGATATTACCCGGATTAGGGTCTCTGTGGATAAGCTGTTTGGGTATAGAGGAAAGTAGTGGAAAACCTAAATCGACTAGATTGTCATAAAAGGAATCTGCCAGTGGCATATTCCATTGGGCCATGTTTTTTCTGGTGACAGGTATAGCCCAATTTTCTAGTATCTCGACAATATTGGAATCAATCATGTCAAGCTCATCCTCTACTGCTTTAAGGACTTGATGGAGCTTTCCCAGAGCATTGCCATAGGATGAACCAATAGTACTGCCATGCCCCTTTAGCCGTTGGTCCTTGCTCATAAAAGTTCCATTTACCTTATGAAGAACCATATAATACATATGATTCCCAATCAGGTAGTCTTGTCCCTCTATAGTTGGTATTGGGTAAGGACATTCGTAACCTGATTCCCTTAATGCTTTTGTGACTTTTACATGTGTCTTCATCCATGGAATATTTTTTCCTGCTTTTAGAATATATTTCCCATTAAGATCATAGGCTTCGTTTATAACATACTGGTTGTTTTCCAGTAAGTTACTTACGTTTTTTGAATTTATTTCCAGGTTCCAGTTCTTTAATAAATGAGTGATTTCATTTTTAGATAGCATTTTTTTGGACTCCTTGATTAAATCAAGTTGTGTTGTAGGACCTACATGGTATAGCGCCAGGTACTTTTTAGGAGAACAGCCATATTGCTTCACAAAGGCTTTGTAAAAGCCGGCATAGGTATCAAATCCATAATCCAGGGCTGCCACAGTCATCGGTGAGCCTTCTTGAATTTGATAGAGGGCTTTTTCAAGTCTTCTTCTTGTGATATAAGTTGCTATAGGCATACCAACATAGTCTTTGAATAGATGTTGATAATTGTAGTATGAATATCCGGCGTGGTTTGCCAATGATTGAATATCAAGTTTCTGGTGAAGGTTAGCTTCTATGGTATCAATCGTATCCTGTAGTTTCTTTAACATGACTTCTCCTAGTATTTAATCATATGTATTCTCTTAAGATTGATTCTAGGATATCATAAATTATCCCTGACTACATTTCCAATATTGCTAAGTAAGTCTTAAAAGTCTCAACAGCTTGTGAGTTTATGAACTTATTTTAACAGGATTATTACATTTTTTCTGACTGAGACAATTTCTCATTATCCTGTGCTATAATGAAGAAACACAATAGACGGCTTTGCCCTTAGGAGAAATAAATGAGAAAAATAGCCTTTACCATGGCCCTTGTTGCCATATTAATTATAAATTCTATACCTGTAGTTGCCGGTGATTATGACAGTGACCTGGTTCTGTCTTATGATGGTGGTTTTCATCAGTATAAGTCCAGAATTGTTGATATCTATATTGATGATCTTATGGTTGAGACTGGGGATATGCCTGCAGTAATTATAGACGGTAGAACCCTGGTTCCGGTTAGGGAAGTTTTTGAACATGAGGCTATCGGTGCCCAGGTCAACTGGAACGGTGCAACCCAGGAAGTCTATGTGTCTTATTTGGACCAGTTTATTGTTTTGCAGATTAATTCAACCACAGCCTATGTCAACGGAGTGAAAAACGAATTGGATGTTCCGGCTAAACTGATTCGGGATGCCAACAAGCAAAGCTCCAAGACCATGCTGCCCCTTCGTTTTGTAGCGGAGCAAATGGGCTATGATGTTCAGTGGGATGAGGCGAATTTTGCAGTTAAACTTTATAGTGAGGGGTTTGTACCGGCTGAGGAAGAAGAAACCGGTAATGAAACAGAGACAGAACAAGGAAATAATCCGACGACCCTTGTGAGCGGTCATGATCTGATTGTTAAAGACAGCCTGGAATTTATGCCAAGTGGACAATGGGTTGATCAAAATTCCAGTGGTCAATCACTGGCAACCAGCCTCAGGTCTAATCCTTTGGCCTATATCGGATCTGAAGTTGAGACCATTCCAAGAACCCAGAATACTATTGTGACAGATATTGAATCAACGACAAGTGATTCAGTTGAAATATATAATCTTCTCTTCCATTATGATGAGGCCAGTCCTGAGAAGGTTACTTTTGAAGTGTCCGCTGATGGACCTATATCAGGTATTATAACCTCTCTTGAAGGCAATGTTATGGAACTCTATGTTCTCAAGGCAACCCTAGATATGAATACGACAGAGTTTGAATATGATGACCATCCATTTTTGGATTCCCTTGAAATTGTGGAATACACAGGTCGAGAGACCGGCAACAGGAATTGTGTCATTCGTTTTGTTCTTAATGACACCGGAAATATTTTTAACATAAGGATGAATGAAAACCGGGAAAAAATATTTATTGATGCAGTCATGCACCAGATTGATGCGGTAACCATTGGACAGAATTCTACCGGTGATTATGTAGATCTTCGTGGGGTAGAAACTGACCAAGTCCTTGCTTACAGAAATGATGCCAAGACCTTGTCCTTTGACATAGACAGGGTCAATACCATGATTACCAAATCCTTTACAGGAGTTAATGGCGAGTTTATAGAAGGTCTTAGTTTATCTCAAAAGGATACTACCACAGCCAACGTGACCTTAAATCTTAAAGAAGCTGCGCAGTACAAAATAGAGTATCCAGGAAACAACACAACCAGGATTCAGTTGACGGGGAGTCTGCCAGCCGGTTTTTCCTATACAACCGGCCAAAGCTCAGCTTTTGCCCTTGAAGGTGTAGGTGAATATATTGCCGATATGAGCGTGCTTACAGGTCTTGACCTTTATAAGGACCGAATTTTTGAGGTAACGATTCCCGGTAATCATCTAAGCAGGATTGGCAGTCAGAAAATTGAAGTCAACTCTGAAGGTATAGATGATGTATCCTTTAAACTGGACAGTAATGGTGATACCCTGATGACCATTAAGACCAATAAGATACAAGGGGTAGAAGCATCTATGTATGGCAGTGACTTAGTCTTTGAAGTCAAGGATCCCCAGGATGTCTATGACCGTATTTTGACTCTTGATCCGGGCCATGGCGGCTACAAGCCGGGAGCAAGTGCAGCGGGATACTACGAGAAGAATATTGTCCTTGATGTAGCCCTTAAGCTTAAGGAACTCCTGGACCAAGACCCTCATATCAAGACCTACTACGTTCGAACAGATGATTCCCATGTTGAGCTGAAAGACAGGGCAGACCTGGCTAATGACTCCCAGTCCGATCTTTTCCTTAGTCTCCATGTTAACTCTTATTGGGCAACCCGAACCGGGGCTGAAACCCTATACATGAACCGGTCAACTAATAATGGATATTCCAACCTGGCTTTTGCTGAATTGATGCATAATACCTATGTTGACAATACGGCCTTTATCAGCAAACGATTGTCAGAGCGGGATGATCTTTATGTTCTAAAATATACTAAGATGCCTGCAGTTCTACTGGAAATGGGTTACATTTCATTTTCAGGTGACAGGGCTCTACTGCTGGATGAAAATCAACAGGAGATTATGGCCCAGGCGATTTATGATGGACTAAATAAGACCTTTGAAGCTATTGGGAAATAATTGAATCGATGATGAACTGTATTAATATATGTGACTTAATATAGCTATTAGAAGACAGGATGAGAAGATGTTAAAAGTTGATTTTCATGAGATACAAGAGATTAGTGACAGACCTCTTAAGTACGTGGTCATTCAGGCCAAGTATGGTGACAAGTGGATTTTTGTCAGACATAAGGACCGGACCAGCTGGGAAATCGTCGGCGGTCATATTGAAGATGGTGAGCTGCCCATGGAGGCTGCGAAACGAGAACTTAATGAAGAGACAGGAGCCATTGATTTTCGCCTCTATCCTATCTGTGATTACTCTGTTGACCGAGGCCAGGGGCCGACCTTTGGCAGGCTGTATTATGGAGAGGTTCATAGCCTGGGCCACCTTGAGTATGAGATTGAAGAGTTGTCTTTTGGCTATGAAATGCCTGCTCATCTGACTTATGGAGACATACAGCCCTATCTATATGAAAAAGTAGTATCCTTTGTAAAATCTGCATGCTAACAATTACATAATGATGACAAATGTCATAGAAGTGGTGACCAAGCGTACTTACTCCCTGCCTTAAGGGTGATTATACTTATAAGTATAATTAATCAAGAAAGGTGGAGAGATATGAAAATGCTTGGTCATTCGTTTATCAAGATGATAATCTTATGTGCATTTATTAGTGGAACAATCAGTGTTAATCAGTTGGAAATCTCAGGGATGGTCCAATATCCAGGAGGGTCGTCCTGGGCTCAGGCAGAGCTTGAGGAAGCTATGGAATATGGATTTATACCTGATTATTTTTTTGATGATTTTGGAAAGGTGATTACAAGGGCTGAATTTAGTCAGGTGGTTATGGAGGTCTATTATGTTATGGGTTCAGGCTTTTATGAACTTGTCGAATCACCCTTTAGTGATACAGACTCTTCCTATGCTGCAGCGGCATATAGTCTGGGCATAGTTAATGGTATGGGAGAAGGTATTTTTGCTCCGGAAGCTCCCATAACCAGAGAGCAGGTATGTGTCATGCTGGTGAGGACCATTCATGCCTCAGGTTTACACCTACTGGATGAGTCCACTTACGAATATGGTAAAACCTATGAAGACAGAAGTCGCTTATCTTCCTGGGCAGAGGAATCTGTGAGGATTATGAATAGTCTAGGTATTTTTAATGGTACCGGCAGCAAGTTGGAACCGGATCAATACTTGACCAGGGAACAAGCCCTTTTACTGGCCCTTAGAACCTATAAAATGAGCAGCGAAATTACAGATGATTTTGATCATCATGTGGAAGATATGCTGGTCAGTCTTATTCCTGTCTATTCTCAGGAAGGCTACGATGAAGCTGGCCTTCGTGAGGCGGCTTATAAGGGTTTAAGTTTGCCTGTCCTTTATTTTCCTGAATCCGGGCACGTGCCAGGACCTTACGATGTCATCACTTATGAAAGAGGTCTGACAGGTCAGGAACTTCATGACAGTCTCAGTCATAAAGGGTTTGGCAATCTCGATATTGAACTAAAAAAAGACAAGTATACCTGGTTTGATTTTTTTGATGAATACAGTGTCACCATTAGCCATGATGCAACCTCAATAGCTCTTCTTGGCAAAGACCTGGGAAGTGTTAGAATTGAAGATGATTATATGGAGGAAAGAGGCTATTACCGTGACATGGAAGGTGTATATTATCAGGTTACAGAGTATATACTTCCTGAAGATTCGACTTATGGATCCAACATGACTGGGACCTCCATTGCAACAAAGGATTTGCCGGGCATGCCCTATATAGGTATGAATCCCTTAATTCTTGATTCGGGTGAGGTAGTTAGAGATTGTTTTATTACCAAGTATGATGGCCAGTGGGTGGTGTATTTGGAAACCCTCCTGGACGAAGACTTGAAGCAATCCTTTATTTCTCTTGAAACAGGGTTGGCAATTAGACGGCTAAAATTTGATGATAGAGGGTTGGTAGAATATGAGGAAAGCTTAATATCCATAAGTGAGGGGAATCATGATTCTTATGATTTTTATCCTGAAAGTGGTATTGACTACACTGATATGACTCTTTTTATATTTGGTTTCACCAATAGTGAACTAATGGAACCATTCGTTGGAGCTGTTGGAGCCTATACCAGTGATGAGCCTTTTAAACTTACCATTCAGGTTGATGGAGACCAAACTTTTGACCTTTATGCTAAAAGCTTTGAAGAGTCTATTGACCATAGTCTGATATCTGTCCAAACCACAGATATGTTTGGTCAGGAAGTCACCTTAATCTCTTATCAAACTGGAGAAAGATTTGTAACAGTTTGTCCTGAAAAAGAAGTGGTTGAAATGTACGGATCTTCCATCAGTGAGAATAAGGTCTTTAATTTTCTGACTACGCGGTTGGTGGGCTTCAAAGAAGAGGATGGCCTCTATTACTATAAGTTTGCAGATGCAGGATTAGGGTCAGTCAGTGGTATGACGGACATCTATGAATATATTGCAGATAGTGATGGTAATCTGGTCGGTATTGACTTATATTCTCTGGAAGAGGGAGTTGGTACGGAAATCTTTGGCCAAGTGACCTCTTATATGATCCTTGACAGTCAGGCTGGTCAAACTGAGCTTTATGACTATCCGGATACTTATGAAGTCATTGATCATGGACCAAACAGCCATTACGATGGTGAACATCCTCCCTACTGGTTCTGGAAAGAATAAGCCACCTTCAAAATTTACATTTTTGACAAAAAAGTGCCATCATAATGGACCAAAATTGCCACAAACTTGGTGTATAACAATATATAGAGATACACAAGTATGGTTAGGGTAAAAGTGAATGACTTCCCAACCAAACATAAATCAAGTTTGAAAGGAGTTTTGAATATGTATGATGAGTTTAACAATGAAAACAAGATTATCGATGTAGAAGACAATGGATTTAAGGATGAATCGACTGAACATATAAGTGATCCAGTGACCAGGAATAAGAAGATCAAGTCCAGAAGATTACCTAAGTTTTTTTCCTTCTTCCTTGCAGGCTCTATTATTTTAGGTTCCGGTTTTGGAGCAGGATATGGAACCGCAAGTCTGGTAAATGGCCTTGGCCAACCTGAAACAGAAGCTCTTGCCCTGGCAAATACCACTGAGTCTATACAGCCGGTTGTTCTGACCAGTGAGGTGGATGGCGATTATGTTAATCCTGTGACAGCTATTGCCCAGGCTGCAGGTCCTTCAATTGTAACCGTCATCAGTGTGGTTGACCAAGTCCTTCCAGGTTTCTTTTCCAATCAGGTATACGAAAGTGAAGGAACAGGGTCAGGCGTTATCTATAAAATCACTGATGATGGGGTTTTGATTATCACCAACAACCACGTTATTGAAGATGCAAAATCTGTTTCCGTCATGCTGGATTCAGGAGTGACCCTGGTCGGTGAAGTTCTTGGTTTTGACTCTAGAAATGACCTTGCTCTTGTAAAGGTATCCAACGATGAACTGGAAAGTAATGGTGTCGATCAATTGACTCCGGCAGTCTTTGGTGATTCGGAAAGTCTTATGTCCGGTGAGTTGGCAGTAGCCATTGGTAATCCCATGGGTAAGGAATTCAGTCAAACCATTACTGCCGGCGTTATTTCAGCGGTTGACAGAGAACTGACCATCGATGATACAACCCTTCATGTTATTCAGACAGATGCTGCTATTAATCCTGGTAACAGCGGTGGTGGACTCTTTAATAAAAATGGTCAGGTTATTGGGATCAATACAGCCAAGTTGGTGGACTCCAGCGTAGAAGGAATGGGTTTTGCCATTCCGGTTCATATTGCCCTTCCGATTATTGAGCGGATTGAGAACATTGGTAACGGCGAGAACATTGCCTATGTTATGGAAGATGAAAGGGCCTATTTGGGAATTATGATGGGTTCGGCAACCAATAATAATATGCCCTTTGGTGTCTATATTCAGGACCTTGTTGAGAATGGACCGGCAGACCAGGCAGACCTTGAAGCCGGAGATATTATTGTAGCCCTTGATGGCAAAAAAGTAACCGATGCTCAAATGCTCTATGATGCACTTACCGATCTTAAACCCGGAGATGAGATCCTACTGGAAGTCTTAAGGGAAGAATCCTTTGTGGATATTCATGTAACTCTTGGTAGATATGGAGATTATAAGGAAGAGTAGAAAAAAACATACAAGTGCTATGAAAGGCCCAGGCTTAGCCTGGGCCTTTGACAAGGTATACGACTGACTGCCAAGCAGGAAGTGCGAATAAAACGAGAAGAGCCACCATCCTTGATTTGTGAATAAAATGACGAAGATGATTGCCGTTCAAGGTCGTCTGTGTTGCATATTAGCAGATAATGTGAATAAACATGGACATGAAAGGCTCTTATATGTATAATGTAAGTTGAGGTTTGGAAAGGTGTAACGGTAGAAGAATGGACTATAGGGTATTCAAGTATTTGGCTTTAGTTTCACAAATCGGGTTCGTCATGGCAATACCGATTTTCGGTATGGTATTTGTGGGAAGCTGGTTGGATAACCTGTTTCATACTAGGGGTATTCTTCTCATCATTTGCATTTTGGCGGGTATATATATGGCCTTTTATAATCTTTATCGAATAGTAATGAAAAATATAGACGACGGGAAGAAGGATTCGAAACGATGAGTGAGCAAAGATCTATGATCTACCTACTGATAAGAAATTCAGTGATCATACTCTTGGTCGCTTTGATTTTGGGTCTTTTTATTTATACCAATAAAACGGCCTATGTCATTGGTCTTGGCCTTGGCGGTGGGATTACGGTACTTAAGATTTTCCTTATGGAAAATACCTTTAGACGGGCGGTTGTTAAAGGAGCCCATGGGGCAACCAACTTTGTCAGAGCCCATTATTTTCTCAGATATACCATCACATTTGTGGTGTTGTTTATCGGTGTTATTACACCAGCTATAGATATAGTCGGACTGGTTATCGGACTTTTAGTGCTGAAGCCTGCTGCCTACATTCAAGGCATTCTAGAGCCACCGGTTCCTAAAGACGGAACGGTAGAATTTCTTGAATGGGAGGAAGAGGATGAAGACGAGAAGTCGGATTTTTGGTAGACACTGGTGTTTAACATATACATGGTCTGATATGGAACCCCCTATCAGACACAAGCTAGTATGCATGAAAAGGAGTTGATTGAAAGTGGATATAGGTATTCATGTAGCCAAAGTCTTTAAGATTGGCGGCCTTGAAATCTGGATTACAGAGACAATGATCAATACATGGATTATCTGCGGTGTATTGATACTTATTGCTCTGCTGATCAATCGATCCATTCGCGACCCTAAAAGAGTGCCATCTGGTGTTCAAAACGTCATTGAGTTTCTTGTAGAAGCTCTGGACAGCTTTGTCAATTCGACAATGGGTAAACACGGAAAACGTTTTTCGACTTTCTATGCAGGTATGTTCCTGTTTTTGATCTGCTCGAACCTTTCCGGATTGTTTATCGGACCCGGTACACGATTTTATGGAGTGTCAGACGGTACGTGGTTTGATTTTATGCGACCACCGACAGCTGATATCGCAACGACCTTTGCATTAGCTCTCATAACCTTCTTTATGACACAAGGTTTTGGAATTTATGCACAGGGTCTTAAAGGCTGGGGTAAGGGACTGACCGAACCAATGTGGCCTTTAACACCTCTAAATGTCATCGGAGAACTTGCAAATCCAATCTCACTGTCTTTCCGTTTGTTCGGTAATATTCTTGGTGGGACTATCATCATGGGACTCTACTATAACTTACCTTGGTATTTGATGCTGGGTATACCTAGTGCGCTCCATGCTTATTTTGATTTATTTGCAGGTGTCTTACAGGCTTTTATCTTCGTTATGCTGAGTATGACTTTTGTATCATCAGCGATGGATGGTTAAACTGTTGATGGACAATTTACCCCGGTAAATTGTTGGTGCAAAAGAAATAAGTAACTTGGATGGATAGTTTTAGATGAAAAGCGAGGTGAAACACAGTAATGGATATATTGAAGTTTCTATTTGGCTGGTTGGAAGATTCCGATCCTAAAGCAATTATTTTAGGGTTCTCAGCCATAGGAGCAGGATTTGCCATGATCGCCGGAATCGGACCTGGAATCGGCCAGGGCTTTGCAGCCGGTAAAGCTGCAGAGGCAGTTGGTAACAATCCTGAACACGGGCAAAGGCCTGCGACACTGACCATGTTAATCGGTGCTGCAGTTGCTGAGACATCAGGGATTTTCTCCTTGGTTATTGCCATCATTATGCTTTTTGCAAACCCTCTCGTAGACAGACTCAGTGAAAATTTCGGTGTTTCTTCTACACAGGGAGCAGCCCTCATTCTTGCAGCATGTGCTGTTGGAGCAGGACTTGCCATGATCGCAGGCATCGGGCCTGGTATCGGTCAAGGTTATGCAGCCGGTAAGGCGGCAGAAGCAGCAGGAAAAAGACCTAAGCTACAGAGTTCAGTTGTAAGAACGATGCTACTTGGTCAGGCTGTTGCACAGACAACAGGTATTTATGCTTTGATTATTGCCTTGTTGTTGTTATTTGTAAATGTATTTGCTTAAGATTATTAGAGAAATGTTAACTTAGGAGGAAACAAAAATGATCGATGGAAGAGCGTTAATATTAGCATGTTCAGCAATTGGAGCAGGACTCGCGATGATCGCGGGTATTGGACCTGGTATCGGACAAGGTTTTGCAGCTGGTAAAGGTGCTGAAGCTGTTGGACGTCAACCTGGTGCTCAATCAGACGTAGTTCGTACAATGCTTCTTGGTGCAGCTGTTGCCGAGACAACTGGTATCTACGGTTTGATTATTGCAATCATCTTGTTATTTGCAAACCCACTTATCAGCTACTACGAAAACAACTAGGAGTCAAAGTAGCTTTTGTGGCACTAAAATAAGTGAAAGGAGGCAAATAACTTGACGAATTTATTAAGTGGAATTGGATCATTGGTTCAAAGCGTCGGCTTGTTGGAAGCTGATCTTGCATCAAAGACCCGTATTCTAGGATTCGATTTACAGACCCTGATTCAGGTTGGATTCCAGATGCTTGCTGTTTTGTTGCTGTTCTATTTCTTAGGAAAATTACTCTTCAATCCAGTTAGAAAAATCCTTGCTGACCGTAAAGACAAGATCGAATCAACATTAGATAAAATTGAAGCAGACAATAAAGCTGCTGAAGGGCTTAAAGCTGAATATGATGAGAAACTGAAAAACATTAAAGCTGAAGCTGATAAAATTCTGGCTCATGCTCATACCAGAGCCGTTGCACGTGAAGATGAAATTGTCAAAGAGGCCCATGAAGAAGCTAGTAAGATCATGGCTCGTGCTCACTTAGAGGTAGAAAGAGAAAGAGAACAGCTGAAAGATGATATCCGCAAGGAAATTATCGAGGTTGCCACCATTATGGCAGGAAAGTTTGTAGAAGTCTCTTTATCTGAAGAACAACAGAAAGTTCTCGTGACTGAAACAATTAATGAAATGGGTGATGACACATGGTTGAATTAATTGCGAAACGTTACGGACAGGCCCTATACGAGTTGGCTAAAGAATCAGGAGATTTAGCAGGAAGAGAAGAAGAGATTCGTTCCCTCCTTCAAGCCTTAAAAGATGAAGGTGAGTTTCTTGAAATGCTCAATCACCCCAAGCTGTCCAAAGAGGATAAGCTGAGTATGGTAAAAACCATTCTTGAAGGAAAAGCCAGTGACGATTTAGTCGGATTTATGATTCTTGCAGTTGAGAAGAACCGTCAAGAGTATATTCTTGGTATTCTGGAGTATACTCTGGAAAAAATGGAAGAACACAATGGTTTCGTTACAGCCTATGTAACCAGTGCTGTTGAACTTTCACCAGAGGATGAAGACGGGATTAGGACAAAACTTCAATCTCAAACAGGCAAGATGATCACATTGGAGACGACAGTGGATAAATCTATTATCGGTGGATTAATCATTCGGATCAATGACCGTATTGTGGACAACTCCATTCGCAGGAACCTGCACAGAATGTCTCTCGATGTATATGAAGCAAAAGTTTAGAGAAAGGCGGTAAAACTTCGGTATGAATTTAAGACCAGAAGAAATCAGTTCAGTTATAAAAGAACAGATCAAACGATATAAAACTGAACTTGAAGTAGCTGATGTCGGTACAGTTATTCAAGTTGCTGATGGAATCGCCCGTATCCATGGATTGGAAAATGCAATGGCAGGTGAACTTCTTGAGTTCCCTGGTGATGTATATGGTATGGTACTTAACCTTGAAGAGGATAATGTAGGTGCCGTACTTATGGGTGATGATAAAGATATATCAGAAGGTGACATCGTAAAAGCCACAGGCCGTGTAACAGAAGTACCTGTTGGTGATGCACTGATTGGCCGTGTTGTTAACTCTATCGGACAGCCGATAGATGGTAAAGGCCCTATTAATACAGACAAATACAGACCAACAGAGAGAGTCGCTTCCGGTGTACTTTCAAGAAAATCTGTTGATACACCACTTCAGACAGGTATCAAGTCTATTGACTCCATGATTCCTATCGGCCGTGGCCAGAGAGAGCTTATTATCGGTGACAGACAGACCGGTAAAACAGCAATCGCTATCGATACAATCCTTAACCAAAAAGATACTGACGTATTGTGTGTTTACGTTGCTATCGGCCAAAAGGCTTCAACGGTTGCAGGTATTGTTCAAACTTTGGAAGCCAACGGAGCAATGGATTATACAACTATCGTTGCGGCAACAGCTTCTGAACTTGCTCCACTTCAGTTCCTTGCTCCATTTGCAGGTTGTGCAATCGGTGAGGAATGGATGGAAGAAGGAAAAGACGTACTGGTTATCTATGATGACCTGTCCAAGCATGCGGTAGCTTACCGTGCCATGTCACTACTTCTTCGTAGACCACCAGGTCGTGAAGCATATCCTGGAGACGTTTTCTACCTTCACTCAAGACTTCTTGAGCGTGCAGCTAGATTGAACGACGAATTAGGCGGAGGTTCTCTGACTGCTCTTCCTATTATCGAAACTCAAGCCGGTGATATTTCAGCTTATATCCCAACAAATGTTATCTCCATTACAGACGGTCAGATTTTCCTTGAGACAGAGCTTTTCAATGCAGGTATGAGACCAGCGATTAACGCCGGACTTTCTGTATCCCGTGTTGGTGGTGCTGCTCAAATCAAAACAATGAAAAAAGTTGCCGGACCTATCCGTGTGGAGCTTGCCCAATATCGTGAGCTTGCTTCTTTTGCACAGTTTGGTTCAGACCTTGATAAAGATACACAGGATCGTCTTGCCCAAGGTGAGCGTATTATGGAGGTTCTTAAACAGCCACAATATGCACCACTTTCAGTTGCAGACCAGATTCTTGTATTGTATGCGGTAACAAGAAAATATCTAATGGAATTTGAAGTAGAACATGTGAAGCTTTACGAAAAGAAATTTATCGAATTCGTAGATTCCAGATATGCTGAACTTCGTGATGAAGTAACTGCGCCAAGCGGTTTAACAGATGAACTGGATGCCAAGCTTGCCAAAGTCTGTGAAGAATTCCGTGATGAGTTCAAGAGAATCTTAGAAGAGGAATGATAATATGGCTTCACTACGAGAAATAAAACGCCGTAGAGTCAGTATTACCAGTACTCAGCAGATTACCAAAGCCATGAAACTGGTTGCTACAGCTAAGTTGCAAAAAGCAAAAACCCAGGCTGAATCAACCAGACCATATTTCGAAACCATTCACCAAACCATTTCATCCATTCTTTCCCAGGCCGTTGGCGTCAGCCATCCCTTCCTGGAAGAAAGAGACGGCAACAAAAACCTTTATGTGGTCATTACATCCAACAGAGGTCTAGCCGGCGGTTATAACAATAACATTGGTAAAATGGTCTTACATCACAGTGTGGATGCAGAGGCTAAGATAATTGCTGTTGGGAAAAAAGGTGCAGAATACTTGAAAAAACGTGATGCGAATATTATCTCGACTCATCATGAAGTTTTGGATGACCCTAATTACAGACATGCCCTGGAAATCGGTAACGAAATCCTTGAGCTTTACCTGAATAATGAAGTGGACAATGTCTATGTGGCCTATACCCACTTCCAGTCAACTCTGGTTCAGGAACCACAAGTAATGAAGGTAATCCCGGTACACAGAGGTGAATTTGACGACGAGAACTCATCCCATTCAGTGATGACCTTTGAACCTTCACCGGAAGAAGTACTGGCACATATTTTGCCAAAGTATTTAAGTAGTATTATCTATGGTGCATTAAAAGAATCCGTAGCTTCCGAGCACGGTGCCCGTATGACTGCAATGGATGCAGCTACCAACAATGCAACAGACATGATCGATAAATTGTCACTGCAATACAACCGTGCCAGACAGGCGGCAATCACCCAGGAAATCACTGAGATTGTTGGCGGTGCGGAAGCCCTTCAGTAAAAGACTGGTCCTGTTTTTCCTAGAAGGAAATCATAGGATGGGCTACAAATTCAAGTACTAAAAAGGAGTGAGAAAGATGCAAAAGAACGGAAAAATCACTCAAATTATTGGTGCCGTATTAGATATTAAATTTGATAATAACGCATTACCAGAGCTTTACAACGCAGTAAGCATCAAGCGCCAGAACGGCGAAGAACTTATTGTAGAGGTAGCACAGCATCTTGGTGATGACACGGTTAGATGTATTTCCATGGGACCTACTGAAGGTTTGGTACGTGGAATGGAAGCGGTTAACACCGGTGGTCCTATTTCAGCACCGGTTGGTGAAGCGACATTGGGTCGTATGTTCAACGTAACAGGAGCACCCATTGACAACAAGCCAGCCCCTGAATGTGACCGCTGGCCAATACATCGCCAGGCTCCAAAATTTGAAGAGCAAGCAACAGAAACAGAAATCCTTGAAACAGGTATTAAGGTCGTTGACCTTCTCTGCCCTTATCAAAAAGGTGGTAAAATCGGTCTATTCGGTGGTGCCGGTGTTGGTAAGACTGTACTGATTCAAGAGTTAATTCGTAATATTGCAACTGAGCATGGTGGTTTCTCAGTGTTCACCGGTGTTGGTGAGCGTACAAGAGAGGGTAATGACCTTTTCTGGGAAATGACTGAATCAGGCGTTATCGCAAAGACGACTATGGTGTTCGGACAGATGAACGAGCCACCAGGAGCCAGAATGCGAGTTGGTCTTACAGGACTTACCATGGCTGAGTACTTCAGAGATGAAGGTGGAAAGGACGTACTTCTTTTCATCGACAACATCTTCCGTTTTACTCAAGCAGGTTCTGAGGTTTCCGCCCTTCTTGGACGTATTCCTTCAGCCGTTGGTTACCAACCAACACTTGCGACAGAAATGGGTCTTCTTCAAGAGCGTATTACCTCAACCAAGAAAGGTTCCATCACATCAGTTCAAGCGGTTTATGTACCGGCCGATGACTTGACTGACCCGGCTCCTGCTACAACTTTTGCCCACTTGGATGCAACAACAGTTCTTTCAAGAGCAATCGTTGAGCAAGGTATCTACCCAGCCGTTGACCCACTTGATTCATCATCAAGAATCCTTGACCCACACATCGTTGGTGAAGATCACTACAGCGTTGCCCGTGGCGTACAGGAAGTTTTACAAAGGTATAAGGAACTTCAGGATATCATCGCTATCCTTGGTATGGATGAGCTTTCAGACGAAGACAAGGTCTTGGTTGCCAGAGCCCGTAAAATCCAACGTTTCCTAAGTCAGCCATTCTTCGTTGCAGAGAACTTTACAGGTCTTAGCGGTAAGTATGTACCACTTAGTGAGACTATCCAAGGCTTTAGAGAAATCCTTCAAGGTAAGCATGACGACGTACCAGAGTCAGCATTCCTTATGGCAGGTAATATCAGCGACGTCTTAACCAGAGTTTAGAAGGTGATCTTATGGCAGAAACTTTTAAGTTTACAATCATAACACCTGACGGCGAGTTTTATAACAAGCAGGTTGAGCGTATTTCCATCGTAACGACAGAAGGTGACATGGGTATCCTTTATGACCATACACCTACAACAATTGCCCTTTCAACAGGTGCTATTGTGATCGTCAAAGACGGAAAAGAAATGCGTGGCGTCATCCACGGCGGCTTTGCAGAAATTAAGGAAGACCAGGTTATCCTCCTTCCGGACGCTGCTGAGTGGCCAGAAGCCATTGACATTGAACGTGCTGAACGTGCAAAAGAAAGAGCACTTAAGATTCTTGAATCCAGACATTTAAACGAATTTGATGAGGAAACCATTGCCAAGGCAGAGGCTTCCCATGCAAGGGCAGTTACCCGTTTGGATGTTCAGAATTGGGTGGATCATAATTAGACGATTTTCGGGCGGTCGAAGTTTGGCTGCCTGATTTTTATTGGGGACGAATGGGAAGTTTCCATACATCCTTTGGGAGTGCAAGACACAGAAAGCTTCGAGACTTTCAAACTAAGGTAAACCTCAGTATGAAAATCACGAAGCTTCCAGTGACTTGAGTTCCCATTACGGATGCATGGAAACTTCCCATTTGTTATTACGCAGCCAAACTTTTCGTGACGAAAATCGGGTAGTAGAGGATTGATTAGTTGGTGGGGTGGTTCTTGGTGGGGAGATTCTTGTTTGGGGGCTGGCTCTGCGAGCGGCGATTTAGGTGTGGCGGTGGGGCTGGTTTGTGACTTGGGTCTTAAGATTTATCATGAAATCGTTAGGAATATCATTAGAGAATTAGGTGGATGTGGGGACGAGTGGGATAAATGTTGTTATAATAGGGGTAAGGAGTGGTTTTATGAGACGAGTGAGTTTGAAATGGATATTTTTTGTGGGATTTTTAGTCTTGATTGTTGTGCCGGTTATTGGGGTGAATGTGGTCCTTAACAATCAGTATAGGGCTTCATTGTCCAGCCATTATTCGGGACAGGTGGAGCTTTCTTTAAATCAGATTGTCATTGGTTTGGAAGATGATATTAAACGTTTGTCTTTGGCTACTTCAGTATTGATAAATGACAAGGAATTAATGACAGATCTTGAGAATTGGTCTCTGGAAGATAACAAGTATAATAAGTTTGATCTTTCCCAGTCTATTGATAAGCGATTGAATTACATGTTTTCCTACAGTTCGGATGTTAATAGTCTGATTGTGGTCTTTAAAGATGGGTCGAACTATTATTATCGTTCGGATTTGGCTGATGATGTCGGTGAATTCAGAAACCGTAATTGGTATGGTGACTTAGTAGAAAATCAAGGTAAGGTAGGAATCCTAAACTATGGCCCAAGTATTGCTATTGAGGGTGATTTGCTTGATGTATTGTCTGCAGCGGTTTCCCCCAAGCCTTTAACTATAAATGATTCTATTGAGATGGTTTACGTTGAGATCTTATCCCCAACCTTAAAAGCCTTAACTCTCCACGATAATGAATCCAGTCATTATTTTGTCCTTAACCCGGAATCGGAGGTTCTTGCCCAATCAAAAGGTAATCAAGAAGTTTATGAGCTTCAGTTCAAAAGTTATGATCATATTCTTAACCAAGAAAAATCCATCAATAATACCATATCCGATGCCTATTATATGTCCTTTGTGACGAGTGAAAAAACTGATTGGAAAATAGTTTACGTAGAGAGCCGTCATGTAATTACATCCAATATAAATGAGGTTCTGTCCATCTTTTATGTTGTCTATTTCGTCCTGGTTACATCTCTTCTGGCTTATGTACTCACACTTTATTGGTCATCTTTGAAACCTATTAATCATCTGATGACCACAATGGAAGCTGTCAAAGAAGGGAACTTAGATGTATCGGCAGGGGTTGCAGGCCCCAAGGAAATCAGTCACTTAAGTATAACTTTTAATCAGATGATGGCGCAGATTAAGACCTTGATGAAGGAAAGAGACATCAAAGAAGAAGAGCGATTGGAAGAAGAGAAAAAGGCCCTTCAGGCGCAGATTAATCCTCATTTTATTTATAATACACTAAACTCCATAAAGATAATGGCCATGATGTCCAAGGCAAATAATATTCGAAAGATGCTGGAGTCTTTTATGAAGGTCATTGAGTTGAATTTCAAAAATAAGGGAACCCTAATCTCAATTGAGGATGAATTGGATTATGTGATGGCCTATATTGATATTATGAAGGTTCGGTATGGAAATTTTATTGATGTAGAAATTTCAGTTGATGAGGACTTAATGGATACCTATATTATGCAGATGATCCTTCAACCCTTAATTGAAAATGCAGTCATCCATGGCCTAAAAGATAAGGTCGATGGCCGCATAAGTATTACGATGAAAGCTCAGGGACAAGAAAGTTTTTGTGTTGAGGTTAAGGATAACGGTCACGGTATAGCAGATGAAAGCATACCGGACCTGATGACCAGACCATCAACTGACCGTAACCATATCGGGATCAGCAATGTAAAACGACGCATTGAGATCACCTATGGTAAAGAATATTCTCTGGATATACATTCAGAACTTAATCATTATACATTAGTAAAACTAAGTTTGCCTATCATTCGAGAAAGGGGGGAAGATCTTGTTTAAAGTACTTATTGTTGATGACGAACATATTGTTCAGCTGGCATTAAAGTCCCTTATTGACTGGCAGGGGTTAAACTGTGAAATAAGAGCCCTCTGTTCCAATGGTCTGGAGGCTAAAGAAATGATGGATAAGGAATCTGTCGATTTAGTCATTACAGACATCAATATGCCTGTCATGGATGGTCTTGCCCTTATTGAATGGATAAATGATAAGAGCCCGAATACAAAGCTTATCGTACTCAGTGCCTATAATGATTATGATTATGTTAGGAGAGCCTTTGTTTTGGGCGTATCTGACTATATTTTGAAAGCAGATATGGATCCTGAATCACTTGCTATTATGGTAAGGAAACTTCTAAGTGATAACAATCTGGAACATGATTCGCACAGTCAGGATAATACCCTGACTCCTAATCTGGAAACCCCAAAAGAACTGGTAATTGAAGCCTGTATCGACAACAGATATAATCTGGATGAAGCTTATGTCAGGATGCATTTGAGCCAAGAAGAACTGTCGGCAAACTGGAATTGCTTTGTTGTTCTGGTTGATGACTTCAATAAGGTTGTCAATAGATATGACGATGAAGAAATTTTTGACTTTATACAACATATGGTAAACACGATTACAGGCCGACTGCCTAAAAGTCATTTTCATTATGTACTGGTCAGGTCAGCAAACGTATATTGTGTTGTTCTTGAAAAGAAGCTGGGTTCACAAAAAGAAAACAGATGTGAGGTTAATGGGGTCTTAAAGGGGATTCAAAGGGCCCTGGAAACTTATATGGATATAACCGTAACCATCGGCCTTTGGGATGAAGGCCTTAGTTTTGATAATCTTGGCTCTGCTTATGAACATGCTGAGAGACTTGCTGAACTTCGTTATATCTACGGTAAGAGGAGGATTATTTATCCGGAAGATGCTGGTTTTATTAAACGGGTTGAGTCTCATTCCATTATGGGCCATATGGAGAAGCTAAATCAATCGATTAAAGAACTGGATATTCTAAAAACGGATAATGAACTGACCCTTCTCTTGAATGAAATCGCCACATACAAGGAGTCCAGTCTTAAGGATCTTTTTGGCTACTATATGGAGCTTTTAATATCCATTATCACTGAATTTAGAAATATGGAAAATGACTTAATGAACGCCTTTGATCATAATACTGATTTTCTCCAGGTCATGCAGCAGTATGAGACAAAGGACGAACTTCATGCATGGTTCAGAAACCTGATTCAGAATATGATGACCTATATGATTGATAATCAAAGAGACGATACTGGTTATTATATACGTCAGGCAAAAAAATATATGGAAGACCACTATATGGATAACTTGAATCTAGCCTTTATGGCTGAAATAGTCGAGCTGAGTGAGTCTTACTTTTCCAGCCTTTTTGTTAAGGAAACAGGTGAGTCTTTTATCCAGTATCTGACAAGAATTCGCATCAAGAAGGCATCTGAGTTGCTGAAGGGCTCTAATTTAAAGGTTTATCAGATTGCTGACAAGGTTGGTTATGACAATACCGAACATTTCAGCCGGGTCTTCAAGAAAATCATGGGAATCAGTCCTAATCAGTATAAAAATAAAAAACATCAATATTGAATAATTAATATCATGGAAATGGGCCGGTCAAATCGCTATGATTGAATCATCTCCTGCAGGGATAGTTATTATACATATTGTTTGGGTTTTATTAGGAGGATATGATGAAAAAAATATTATCACTTGTAATGGTAACCATATTGGTCTTAGGTTTGGTGGTAGGATGCGGTCAAAAAGATGAGTCTGGTGAGTCGGTGCAGACAGGAAATGCTTCGGATGCAACGAAGGAAACCGGAAGCGGTCAAAAAGAAGATACTGTTACCGACACAAAAGAAGATGTGACACTGACGATGCTGATTCACGACAATCTCATGTTTGAATATTTTACAGACAGAGTTAATATCAATGAAGTATATCAGGAGATTGCTCCACATGTAACCATAGAAATAGAAAAGGCAAAAGATTCAGGCCAGCTGGAAGAGACTTTGAAAATCAGATATTCAGCTAATGAGCTGCCTGACCTAATGCTGTTGAAACCTTATATGCTCAGTGACTTCGAAGATGCACTTGCTTCTCTTAACGATACTAAGGCTAATGGAACAAACCTTTTTGCCAAGGACTATGCAGTAGAAGGTAACGTTGTTGGTATTCCCGAAACTGCCTTTTATGAGTTTGTCTTCTACCGTAAAAGTATTTTTGAAGAGTTGGGTCTCGAAATTCCAACAACTTGGGATGATTTTATTGGTGTAGCTGAAACGATTAAGTCGAATTCAGACTATATTCCAATCGCTTTAGGTGGAAAAGACGCCTGGCCGGATTATCCCTTTAACGAGTTCATGCCTTGTTTGGAAGCCGGCCTTGGTGATTACTGGAACGTAATGGCTACTATTGATGAACCTTTTAGTCCTGGACAGGCCTTCTATGATTCCTATGTTAAAATTCAAAAGTTATATGATGCAGATGTTTTTGGTGAAGATCCACTGGGACTTGGCTTTGACCAAGCAAAAGGCCTCTTTGTTGCTAAGGAAGCAGCTATGATGGCTGCAGGCCAATGGTATATCAGTGACTATACTGAAAATGGAGGAGACGTGGATGACCTTGGACTCTTCTTCCTTCCAACAAGAACATCTGTAAACGATCCCTTTAGGGCAACGGTTATGGCTGATGGTTTTATGTCCACACCAAAAGACGGTCAACATGTTGATGAGGCAAAAGCCTTTATTGACTGGTATTTTTCCAGTGATTACTATGCAACCTATCTGGGAACAAAAGGTTTAGGTGCAACTGTTGAAGGTGTAACCGTTGATGTACCTCTTCTCAATGAAGCCTTTGACCGTCAGGAATTAGAATATGTTCTCTATGATGGTGGTAACGCTGACTTTAATGATATTGCCAATTCTATAGGCTTTGATGTCAAACGTCTTGGTCAGGAAATGCTGGCAGGTGAAGACTTTGAAGAATTAATGGCGGATCTTAACAAGGATTGGAAAAAAGCGAAAAACAATTAATAGATAGAACAGGATGCACCCGGAGAAAATTCCGGGTGTATTTAGAAAGGAACACTATGAATATACATTTGCAGAAACGACTGCTGATTATAACCTTTTTATTCATTCCTCTTATACTTTTAGGAGTATTCGTTATATATCCCATGTTACGTTTGATCCAGTTAAGTTTTACAGATTGGAACGGGATTTCAAAGGATATAGATTTTATTGGACTGGATAATTATATTGAGATTTTTACAGACTCCGAAGATGTATGGACCAGTTTGAAAAACAATGGTATCTATTTTTTTATGCATTTATTGGTTATTCCCCTGGAAATATTTGTTGCATTTTTATTGGATATGAAAATTAGAGGAAGCAAATTATTTAAAGGTATTGTGTTTCTTCCCTATATCATAAATGGTGTTGCTGTCTCCTACATGTTTGCCATGCTTCTTAGTCCCGAAGGTGGGGCTCTTAACGCCCTTTTAGGATTGGTTGGAGTAGAGCCTATCCGTTGGCTAAGTGATAAGTCTATTGTCAACTATACACTGGCTTCTGTTTCCTTATGGAGATTCTCAGGTATGCATGTTATTCTCTTTTTGGCTGCCATTCAGTCGGTACCTGGAGATATCATTGAGGCAGCAAGAATTGATGGAGCCAATATTTTTCAACAGTATATGAAGATTATTTTACCAAGTATTACCTTGGTTGTTGATATTGTCCTTTTTCTCAATGTAAGAGGAGCCCTCCAGGTTTTTGATATTCCTTTTGTTATGACCAACGGTGGACCCGGACATGCAAGTTCAACCTTTACCCTCCATACCATAGAAACCGCTTTTTCTTTTAACCGGTTTGGTATGGCATCGGCCATGGCCATTGTCCTCATGCTGATGATTATCATCATCAGTCAGATTCAGAAAAAACTGGTAGGAGGTGAAGAATAATGGATCACGTTCAAATAGAATCGACCTCCATAAAACGCTATGGATTCGTCTCCAAGCTCATGAAGAAGGTAATCATTTACGGACTTTTTATCACCATATGTCTGATTGTTATATTCCCATTGCTGGTTACGATCTTCTCATCTTTTAAGACAGCTATAGAGTTCGGGTCTAGTTTTCCTTTAGCTCCGCCACTGAAACTCATGCTGGATAATTATAAAATTGTCTTTGAAGAAGGAAAACTGCTGCTGGGTCTCAAAAATTCTTTGACCCTAGTCTTTGTGACAATCTTAATCAACACTTTTCTGGCCTCCATGGTTGCCTATGTTTTGTCTAGATTTGATTTTAGATTCAAGAAGTTATTACTTTTTATATTTCTCATAGGAATGATCGTACCGGGTTTTGTCACTGAAATTGCCAGATTTGGCATCATCAATAAACTAGGGCTCTATAATACCATTTGGGCGCCTATTGTTATCTATGCAGGTACGGATTTACTTCAAATCTATATTTATATGCAGTTTATAAATGCGATTCCAAGGGCCTTGGACGAGAGCGCAAGAATGGATGGATGTAGTTTGTTCGGCATTTATTTTCGGATTATTCTGCCGAATATCATTCCGGCTATGGCTACCCTGGCTATTCTTAAGACCGTAGATATCATGAATGATATGTACGTACCCTATCTCTATATGCCATCCTTAAAACTACGTACCCTGACTACCTCCCTAATGAGTTTTGCTGATGCCAGAACAGGTTCAGTGGTTCAGTTAAGTGCTGGATGCATTATAGTTATGATTCCAACATTCCTATTATACTTGTTCTTTTCAAAGTATATCTTTAAGGGGATTGTTGCAGGTGCAGTAAAAGGCTAGATTTTTCAGGCAGTTCAAGTTTGGCTGCCTGTTTTTTTATTGAGATAAATTACTTTGAGAGGAGGAGGTAGGGCTTTAGGGTCTCCATAATAGTTTCTACCTGGCTCATGTGGTCTTGGCTTGTGACGGTAGACTTTGATACAATGCTGCCTTTATATATTATTTGATAGGTAAGTGGACTTAGATCTTCGTTGTCTCGAACTCTTACCAGTTTCAGGTCTTCTTTGTAGAGGCTTTCCAGGTCTTGTCTGGTTTCTTTGATGGCCCTTAGAAGGGGTTCTTGGTTGTCTGGACTTGCAATGGGTATAAGGTCGGTTCCGATTTCCAGTATGACGGTATCTGATTTTTCTAACATGGCAATTGTCCTTTCTTCTTCTGCCTTAAAGAAGACCTGCTCTTCAATAAAGCGCTGTATAGCAGCCGTTGAGATCTCTTCTTCACCAAAAGCATGGAGAAGAGACTTGATAAGGTGTCTTTTGTAGTTAAGTTCATCGATGTTTTGAGTCAGGTCGCTTAGCTCTTGTTGAAGCTTTTGCCCCAGGAGGGTTTTGTCCTTGGAAGTCAGGATTTCCTTAATGGAAGACAGGCTAAAATTAAAGATTTTAAGGAGTAGAATGAGCTTTAGATTCTCGATTTGGACGTCATCATAGACCCGGATATTGGATGAGTTCCGGGTGGAAGTCAGTAAACCGATTTCTTCGTAATAGCGGAGACTTCTTATGGAAATCTTGTATTTTTTGGCGAGTTCATTGATCAACATAGGAAATGGTCCTTTCTAATCTTCTTCGATTATTAGTATATCCGATGACGTAAGGGAAGTGTCAAATGGATTTTATAGTTGACGGTATAGGAAATCTTACTTATGATAAATAGAGTAGGTGAAAGCTTTGGAAATGAAAAGGGGGATGTTTCTGATGAACACGACACAAATTCAGTATTTTCTTGCTGCAGCAAGGCATTTGAATTTCACTGTTGCTGCAAAGGAGCTTCATATCACTCAACCTGCTCTTAGCAAGCAGATTCATTCACTGGAAAAAGAATTGAACATGGTCCTTTTCTTGATTAAGAAAAAAAGTGTCTCTCTGACACCTGCCGGAAAAGTTCTTCTCAAGGAGCTTCCATTACTTCAGGAACATTACAATGATATCATACATGAAGCCAGTATTGTTAATGAGGGTATGATTGGGGAAGTTAGGATGGCGATGCTGGAAGGCCAGATGGTTGGAGAAACCTTTAAGAATATTTTTGCCGGTTTCGTTCAGGAATACTCCAATATTTCGGTGAGACTCCTTCGGGATTCCTTTAAGAATATTCGTAAGCAATTATTTGATGGGGAAATCGATATCGCTGTTAGCCTGGAAATGGATATTGTTGATCATCCTGGTCTATCCTGTGAAGTGATTGATATCAGTCGTGCCATTATGGTGGTTTCAAAAGACCATCCGATTCGGAAAAAGACGATCAAAGATTGGTCGGATTTAACAGAAGAAACCTTTATCCTCATTGACCCCAGTGATTGTAAGGAAGGATCAGAGCTGGTTTTTAAGGATTGTCATGAAAATGGTTTCATACCCAATGTAAAATATGCGCCTTCCCTGGAAACTGTTATGTTGTGGGTGGAAGCTGGTCTTGGAATTGGGATTGTTAATACAATGAATGCTATCGTCAACAACCCCCTTGTTCATGTCATTGATGCGATTCAACTGGATGAAACAAAGATTGTCCTGGTGTGGCGGGAAGAGAAATTGAAACCTTCAGCAAGATTATTCATCGATTACTATTTAGATAAAATCCAAACAATATAATGATTATTTTATAACAAACTTTTGGTTATGATGTAAGAACTAAAAGCAATTTCACAAACCTCTTTTCCTAAGTTATGATTGAAATATCTTATGGAGGAGGTTTTTTTATGAACAAATTTGAAATGCTGAATAATGCTATTAATCTTGGACCGGTAGCAAGTAAGGCAGACATACCGGTCTATCCAATGATGGCTACATATGCAGCTGTGCCAGCAGGCAAGACTCAAAGTCACATTTTCGAAAGTAACGACAACTGGATAGAAGCTATGACAGAAACGTTTGATATCCTGGGACGTGATCCGGACCTTGTATTTCCTATGAATCCGTCTGATGTAACTTTTGTGGAGCAGCTAAAGGTTAAAATCCCGGGCAAGGATCTTCCGGATGATGAACTTTTTCAATTTCTTGAGGAAGAACTAATGACCAGAGATGATTATCAGACAATCATTGATAAAGGCATGGATGCCTGGCAACTGCCTTTTGTGGCTTCTATTCAAAATCCACCAATTAAGCAGAATTTCATGACTAACTTTAAAGTTATCATGAAGTTCATTCAGTGTGGAAAAAGAATGGGTAAGAACAAGAAGTATTGGGAAAAAAGGGGAGTACCTACAGCTTATCAAGCGGCAACAGCGCCGGCCTTTGATACCTTTTCAATGAGCCGAAGAATGGAAAGCTTCTTTTATGACTTGTTTGACTGTCCGGATCAAGTCAAGGCAGCATGTAAAAGAGCGACTCCGGATATTATCAAAACTGTATTAAGAACGGCAAAACCCGGCGATCGTGTGGCAATTTTTGCAATGCGCTCTTCAGCTACCTTTATTTCTCCAGCCATGTTCGAAGAATTCGTTCTTCCCTATCTGAAAGAAATGGTAGAAACATTCTTTGAAAAAGGTATGGTTTCAGTTCTTCACTGTGATGGAAACTGGCTGCCTATGTTGCCTTATTTTAAGGAGTTTCCACCTAAGAGCTGCATCGTTGAGCTGGATGGTGACACAGATATTTTTGAAGCCAAAAAAATACTTAAGGGACACCTTTGCATTAGAGGCGATGTACCTGCCAATCTATTAGCTTTTGGAACCAGTGAAGAAGTAGCAACATATTGTGACAAGCTCATTGAGCTTGGTATGGAAGGTGGACTCATCATTGGATCTGGTTGTGAAGTTCCTCTCAACGCCAAAGTAGAGAACATGCAGACCTTTTTGAACTGCACCCAGGCCTGAGAATGATATGAAGTTAACAATCCTGGGTGGCTTTTTAGGAAGTGGTAAAACGACCATACTTAATCAATACATCCAAAATATAACTTCGAATACTGGAGGCGATTATCTGTTGTCAGTGATTGAAAATGACCATGGAACGACAGAAGTTGATGCACTAATCCTTGAGAACAATGATATTAAAGTTTGGAGAATCTCCGGTGGCTGTGTCTGTTGTACAGTAACAGGAAATCTCATCGAAGCTATACATTCACTTTATGATGAAATAAAGCCAGATGAAATTTTGGTGGAATTAACAGGTGTTGCTGAACCACACCAGGTTTTGACCAATGTGATGACCTATATCAAACGACCCATTGACCAAGTCAAGGTAATTACGGTGATTGATATGTCCAGATTTGATGTTTTTTCCAAGCTCATGCCGCCCATCTATAAACTCCAATGCCTTGGAACGGATTATCTAATTCTTAACAAACTGGATCCAAAAGAAAATGTGGACAAAACGATTGAAAGTGTCCGGCAAGTATTTGAATATGAGAATCCCATCAGGGTCTGGCACCTGGAAGATGAAAGGTGGAGTTTCTAAAGATGAAGACAGCAAGTCTCAGAATAAAATCAAGTCATCATAGGCAAGTCAAGGATAAGCCCTATATTAAAAGTTATAGGGTGAATATCCTTAGGCAAAACCTGAATTGTCTCCCTATAGAATGGTGTGAGAAGTTGTTGGAAGAGATTAGCCTATACTTTGATATGGAGGGGGTTATACCAGGCCATATAAAGGGGATTCTATTGATGGATACATATAAAGCAAGTTTTTCGGTAACGCATACCGGAAAGGTTTCGACGACCAAGTATGATTATGATGAGGAGGTCTCAATCGCTACTTGCCAATGTGGGCTGTTTAAGTTTGATGTTTTATCCTACGTTGAACCTAGAGACGGATATGAGGAGTATTTAGTCAAGCAGTGGATACCCCTTGTTTGTGAAGAGTCATAAGAGTATGGTTAAATGTAAATAAATATGCAATCATAAGTTGAGGCAGAGAAATCTGCCTCTTTAATTATGACAAAATTCTTAATATTTGGAAATGAAAAGCTTCCTTTACTTGAATTGCTTGTTTTCGCTTCGCGTATTTGCTATGTTTTTTATAAGAGAAAAATGAGGTATAGAGATGGAAGTTAAAAAGGAAATATCTAGATTGACGCATAAAAGAGTAGAAGAAGAGTTGATGAACTAACCTATTATTCTTTTGAATACATTGAAAATTATTTTGATTAAGCATGTACTATATGCTGCCGTATTGCCAATTGACTTATATTGTGGATGATTTTTTGGAGGGATGAAAATGAGGACTTTTTTACTTGGTTTAATGAGTTTGATGATTCTAGTTGGATGCAGTGGAAGCCAACAGGAAGAATGGACAGAGGAGAGAACGGAGTACCTGGAAGTGATTGATAGCTTAGAGGCTAAGGTGTTGGCCCTTGAGGATGAAAAGAAAGGGCTTGTGGCTGAATTGGATTCGTTGGGAATAGATGGTGGTGAGACTGGTGAAACAGATGATGATGAAAATGGCCTTGCCTTGGCTCCATATTCCAGACACTATCATTTTCAGGATACTTTTGAAGAATATATCTATGCGATTTATCGTGGGGAAGAAGAGAATAAGTCTATTCTTCAATTGAGGCAGATTGATACCTCTGGATCCAGTAGGCTATTTTACCAGGTGAGTGATAAGAACTTAGATTTTAGAATCAATCCTCTTGATGGTAGTATTGTAATTGAAACAGGAAATAATCTTATTTTGCTTGATAGTCAAGGAAACTTGATTAGAGAGTTTGTGAAAGGTGATTTTGAAGTATCCAGTGAAGAAGGTATCAGTTTGCTTGATTTCCAAGAGGATTCTGACATTATTTGGTTAACTTCCCAAGAGACGTATATTATAAAAAACTATATCACTCTTGATGTTCGGACAGGAGAGGTGAATATCTATCCCTTTGAACTTGGTCCGAGCGAGGATTATGACTTGGATATGACTAGCGGCTGGTTGCTTACCAGTGACTATCCGATGTTCCTGGATGTTAATACAAGAGATGCCTATCTGGCGGGAAACCAGTGGACTAACTTATATCTCTATAATGTATTTACAGGAGAAAAGTACTTTGTTGATCAAGGTGAAGTAAATCTCTTTAACCCAAGGTGGTCTTATAATAGCCTTTTTGAGTATCAGATAGATGGTAGATTTGTCCAGTCAAGTATTGAAGAGATTATAACAAATAATGAACTTCAAATTTCTGATTCTTTAGTTGAAACCTATGGAATCCAATTATATACCCAAGGCAATCTTTATCTGGAAGACGGTATTATCATCAATATGGAAAAATATAACTCTATGGACTTTATTACCTGGCACAAAGTATGGAATCATATCCCAGTCGGAACCTTGTCAACTCATTCATATCCGACTATCAAAGATAGGGTGATCTATATAGTCGTCAACCAAACCCTCTATGCCATAGATTTTGACACTGGAGAGACCCTCTGGCAAGCAGAAAACGTAGGAGCATCAGCAACAGACCAGCCACCCCTAATCGATGAAAATGGAACTATCTACCTGTCCGGCCAATTTCAACCCAACCTAACAGCCATTCAAGACGGTCAAATCCTCTGGCAAGTCTCAAGTGATGACCTCTACGGCATCCAAAAACTGGAACTAAAAGAAAACCAACTCATCGTCCACCTAGATTATGAAACAGTATTCACCTACGACAAATCAGGCAACCGCATCGATTAAATGATTCTCTGTGTCAATCAATACCTTGAAGATTATCAAGTTACAAAACCAACCCAGCACCAAAATTCCAATTATATCCAGCAAAGCGCAGATATACCCAAAACCAAATCCAGCGCAGCGCCGATGCCCCAATCCCAACCCTTACCCCCCAACCCAGAATCTAGCCCAGTGCCGATTCCAAAACCTCGACCTACATAGCGATTCCCCCACTAATCCAGCCGCTTTTGAGAAGCCGAATGCCGGTGTGGGTCCTTGGTCTCTTGGCCTAGGACTTTGAATCACTGGTGCCGGCTTGTAAGGCCTGTCATCACCTCAATTATAGTAACTCCCACGCCTTACAAGGTGGCATCTGGGAGTCACGGACTAGACCAGGAGCGCCAAGGTCCTGCACCGGCATGACCCCGCTTCCCAAAAGTAACAAACTTGTAACATAAACCCCTCAAGAAACCATCCCCATCAGCCGATATTTTATGTGACTAGGCAAAGTTCGCCCATTTTTAGAGAATAAGCAGAATTCACATATAAAGAGGTGTCCTATGGGATTGAGAAATAAGGCAAGGTATAGACAAGCGGTGGAAGGATTGAAAAAGACGCTAGCATGGCTCGTAGTCATGTCTTTTGTAGTGTCTGTTTTTCATGTATCAACGGTAATCAACCGTGGTGCCGGTCAGATCATTGACTGGCGTAAAAATGATGTCATGGATATCAACTTGAATATTATCAATAACAAGGCCGGAGCCGATGATGTGTTTTTTGAAATGGATCTTGAGGATGCCGGTACTTATGTTTTGGAATATTATTTGGAAGACGGACGGAAGTCGACAGCTACCTTTGTTAATAATTTTGAACGTTTGAATATATCCTATAAGGTTCAGGAATATAATCCCTTAAATCCGGGTACACCTATTGAGAGAACCCAGGACTTGATTGACTTATCCTATTTGGAAATTGATTATGATCAGCAGGTTCCTGCCTGGCAGTTTGTAGCAGGTAAGGAAGTAGATGCTGTCAGTGAGGCCTTGGAATTTTCTATTGAACGGTCAGCAAGTGCCAGATATCCTGGTGTGGCTTTTCAGATGGACAACAAGAAATTTATCGCCAAGTGGGACTTCCAGGACAATACCCTGTACGTACTCTTTGATAAATATGAAAACGGTTATATTATGCCGGTTACCTTCACTAATCCTGATACAGACAGTCAAACCATTAAGGTTCTTAGAGGTCTTGAGGATTTTGTGGTTAGCCCTACATATTTGATTGAAGATCCGGATAATCCAGGTACCAATATCCAGGTTTCACCGGTAACCCATCCCAACGCCAATAATGATAAGCCTGGTAACAGACCTGGCCTCAAATACAACTTTAAACAACCTCAGGAGCTGGATCCAGCTACCTGGTCATATGACTATAACTTGACAGACCTTAGCGATATAAGGGCTGTCTTTGAAGTGTCTGATATTGGATCATCCAGTTATCTGGACTTTAACATGCTCCTTCAAAATGGAGCAGATACTAGAATTTATGAGATTCCTTCTGAAAACGGAGACCAGACAGTACCTGCCAATCAAGTGAACTATGTCTATGATCCGGTAACTTTTGAATATGAAGTCATTATCGTTCAGGACAAGTCTGACTTGGCTGTTCCAGAGACTATTATTCAGTGGGACGATATTGAATCCAGTAGGATTTATAATACCAGCATCGGTTTTCAGTTTGAGAATCCAATGCCAACCTATGAGTTTGCGACGTTTACTCCTGAATCTAATTTTGCCTATACTTATCTTGAATATCAATTGAAGCGATCAGACCAGCAGGAAGCCTTCCTTGAGATTGTACCTTACCAGACAGGATCACAGGATGAGATTGAATATGTAGTTCTTTATTCCAAGATCATTGCTGCAGAACTTGATCCGGTCAATGATCTGTGGCTGAAACACTATCAGTCTGATGGTGATGATAATTCCACCATCAATATACCGGTACCTTTTAGGGCGGATTCCTATCAGGATGCCTATCAGATTATCGTTAATTTTTCCAATACGGAACTGACGTCACAGGTTCTTAACTATAGGGCCATCGATGACTTGAATGTGCCACCGACAACCCCATCAATCGTTGGTATTGAAAACCTCTATGTTGTTCCACCGGAAGATGAGTTGGATTCCAATCCGACTAAAATTCAGTTTGACCTGGTTTGGGATGCCATTGAAAACCGTGCAGTTTCTGACCTTGATGATATTTTTGTCAACGAGGACGGTTTGGATAATGACTATGTATATTACGAGGTTCTAGTCAATGATATACCGGATCTCAATGAAGATAATCCATTTGAGGTTTTTAGGGTCTACCGTCTCTACTTGGATGGTGGTGACGGACTTTATAAACTGGAAGAATATCCGGGACTTACCCAAGTGGATTCACCATCCACATCGACAAACTATGTAGCAGGATATAATGATATCGATGAACTGCTTCGAATGGAGAAGATTGTCGTCTATGAAGATGATCTTTGGACCAGACGGATTGATACTGTCTATGATGAAGACGCTGATACGTATACAGTAACTGAGAGAACACCTGTCAGCCATCCGACTTCCTATGAGACGGATTTTGAATTCCCTGGAGTTAACTATGTAAGGATTCGTGCCATTACTGAAAAAGACGGTGTACTTGGTGTATCCAATTATTCCATACCGGCTTCTTTGTCCCTAAGTATGTTACGCTATGAGATACCTATTGTTGAAGGTATTACCTACGAGCCTTTCTACTCTTTGATTGAGACGGACCCAATGGGGATAATTCTGGACTGGCCTGCTATTGATATTTCAACTTATGAGAATAACATGCTCTTCCCTGTGGATAAACAGGCGACTGGCATTACTTATAGTGTATATCTTTCAGAAGATAAAGACTCTTTGCTTAACCTAAAAGATACCAATGATGATTACACAGAGGTTGTACCTGATGCAGGCGGAGATGTGGTTATTGATTCTGCGACTCTTGTTTATCTTAGAGATGAGGATGTAGATGGTAATGGAAACGTTATTTATTTTGACATTGATAAGGCGGCAGATTCAGCCCAGGACCTTTCCCATGTTATTGAAGGACTGGACCTGAATGCCAATTATTATATCCGTATTGTAGTCAATGTTGATATTGAACATGTCATTACTGGTGACACAGAGACCAGGCGGGGAGATCCTTCAACATTGATCAGTGTGACGACTCCTGTAGTTCCTCCTGAACCTGGTGAGGATGATATTATCCCGCTGGCTCCGGAAGGCCTTGTTATTGAGTTCCTTGATGACAGTCAATTAAGTACTTCTCTAGAATGGGTAATACCTGAAGCCATAACTCTGGAAGAAGATGAGTTTGGTTTTGAAGTTTTTGCCATTGAAAATCTGAGACTTCCAGATTCCTTGGACAATAAAGATGTAGACCTGATTGATATTCTTGAATCGGAAGAGTTGGAAGATCGGGTCATGGAGGCCTGGAGAATCTTCTATGAAGGAGCAGATGTCGTTCTGAAAAAATACGATTCGGAAACTGCCACTTGGGTTGTTCAGGATTTTGACCTATTAACAGCTTCAGACAGTGGTGTTCGAATGATTGATGATGATAATGCTCCAAACAGGGTTTACTATTACTATGTAAGAACCATAAATGTGAAGGGCGGTCTTCCCCTTAGGATGTCTTCCTGGTTGTTGGGTACCATCACTACAGCACCGGTAAAAGGACCGATTAATCTAAGTGTGGATTATGACACTGATTATGCAGTAGATAACAAATATGAGACAGTTATCCAGTTTGATGCTCCGATTCCGGATTCAGCCATTATTGACCAAGACTTTATCATGGAAGTATTTGTTAAAGGTCCTGATGATTTGGATTATGTCCAATCTACCAGGATTACATCGCCAAGGTCGGATGATGACACTTATTATTCTCAGTTTTTAGGCCAAGACGACGGACCTGTTGGTTATACGAGAGTCTACTACCGAATTTCCGGGTTAAAATCCGGTAAGCAGTATTCCATTAAGGTTCGGATCCAGGACAGGACCAAGGATGTGGAAGTTCTTCCTGACGGAACGGAGACCTATCCGGTTTCACCATTTTCCGATAGTGTTATGACCCGGACAGAATTTGATCAGGATGATTATGATAAAGAGCGAAAATACACCCAGTATATTGAATATTACCTGAAAAAAGCGGAAGCCATGAAACAAAAACCTTATTTTGTTCTTGGTGAAACCGATGATTCTATGAAGCTTAAATATCGTTTGGATTATGTTGATGGTCTTTTGCAGTTGGCTAAAAATGATGAATATGAGTTGGCAAGTTTTGAAGTGGAGTCCCTGGTTTACTATATTCCATCAGAGATGATTGAAAATGCCAATGATTTGAATATCACTTATGTGCTGGAACCTTATGCCCAGCAAATCGGTATTCCTGCCTATGCTCTTGGTAGAGTTATTACAGATGAGATTAACACGGTCGTTGATCTTATCAATGACTATAATGCGACCTTGGAAGACTACTATATTCGTATTCAGGTGATGACCGGTGATTATATGGGTACTATTAATGGATTTGACCCAGGCAGCCAATTGGTCAACGTTACTATGGATGTTGTTGGCTCCACAGATATTGAGGATAATATTGACCTCTATGTGGAAAACGAGCTGGATTTAGCCATCAACCGTGGAAAAGACCAGCTTGTTGATCTGCTGGATGCAGAACTTGAACAGGGAATCAATGATGTAATTTTGACAGGAATTGTGGAAATGGTACTGGAAGATGTGGCAGCTGATTTTGCCCTTCGTGGAAACTCTATGTTTACTTCCTACCTGGATGATACATCATATCCTGTTGAAAGTCTGGATAAGGCCATGACCATTGGTTTGGCCCCCTTTGATGATAATACCAGTTTAACGATTTATAAGAAAACCAAAGCGGGTTGGGAAAATGCATCTGCCCAGTATTATGATGGTAGGTATCAGATTTTTGCCAAAGAACTGGGTTCTTATATTGGTGTAAGTCTTATCGATGGTAATGATTTGGCTGCCCTTTATAGTGAAGAAGAGATAACCTTGATTAATAAGTACCGGCTCAATGAGATTTTTACGACCTATGAGTTGAAAAATCCTGATGATCTCATTACCAACATGCAGATGATTCAGACCCTGGCCAGACTGACAGGGGCTAATGAAGATAATGACGACGAGGATTACTTGACTGATCAGGGTATCCAGGTTCCTTATCTCAGTGATTTCGGTATTGCCAATAACCAAACCGTTAATTACCTGTATGTTCAGGTATATACAGATAAGAATCAGATCAACTTAAATGCAGTGGTGATTATGGATTACAATGCTATTGAAGATATTGCATCAGTTAACAGTCAGTACAGGAATACCCTTCTAAAAGGTGTATCCTTATCCATTATCCAACTGAATAACGGTTTCATTCAACCAACAAAACAAGTAACCATAGAAGCCTTTATGGAGATTATCAGCAATATTGAAAATGTGCAGTAAAGGTTATTGATACCAATCGTACATCAGTAAACATATGATCATTAAGTACACACATAAGAAATTTATGAGTATCGACAGGATAGAATAAAAAGCAAGGAGAATGACGATGGAAAAATGGAGAAAAACTAAAGGTAAGGCAGGCAAAGATAGAATAAAACAAATAACAGCTGAGGTTTTAACATTAGTCATGACAATCAGTTTGTTTGCAGTGCCTTCTTTTGCCAATATTCAAATTCCTGTTGATTCTGTTGATGTTGATAACGTGTACTATATTATCGGTGAAAATATTGTAACCGGTGAAGCTATGATTAGTCCAACGATGACTGTGTCATGGGATGATCCTGATGAATGGGCTCCAGCCAATGACCCGGCAGATATTCATGACCCTGACTTTTATGAAATTGATATTAACAATATTACAACCGGTGAAGATAAAACTGTTGATATTAACTCAGGTTCAGACGAATTTAACAACAAAAGAGCTGATGTTCATGAATTTACCAATCTGGATACAGGTTCTCTTTATGAAATCAAAGTAAATCCTTACCACTACCATGAATCTGATGGAGTCCTTGATTTGGCACCTGTCAGTGGTATTCCTGATAAGGCCTATGCCATTACTGATTTGCAGGTTACCTTTGAAAGTGATGAGGATTCGGTAACTGTAATATGGGATAATCTTGGTATTCCGGAGTTTCAATACCGTATTGTCTATGCCCTTGGGGATTTTTCGGGCCAGACAAAAAGTAATCTGGAAGATAATAAGGAAGGTGAGATTTCAGGGATCACTTTGGACAGTGATGAAGTAACCTCTTTCTATGACCCCATCAGTAAAAGAAACAAGTTGTCCTATACCATTACCCAAAATATCTATCCAGGTCAGGTTTATTCTGTTATGGTAGAACCTTTGGTTGAATACTATACCGGTTTTCCTGTTACAAGAAACAGAAACTATCCGGTTATTAATAACGTATCTACCAATATCCGCTTGGACTATGCTGAAGTCGGTGATCAATTACGACTCCAATGGGAAATTCCAGCCAGCTTTAAGGTTGGATCCAACAACAGCGAGTATGAATTGGTAGAATCAAGACTGGTCAGGTACATTGATGGCCAGGGACGGAATCTGGCCATACTCAATGGTCAGGCAGGGGCTGTAGGCTATTACACAGTCAATAAGCCAACGGTGGAAACCGGCTTTCAGTTGGAACTGACCTATAAAGCCGTTGATGATGAATCCAAACCCACCATTGAACCGATTTCCAACTATTTGACTTATTCACCTTCCCTGGTTGAAGTGGTTCCAACAAAACCGGTTATTCCGGAGTTTATTTCCCAGGATATATTGGATGAACTTAGGGAAAACTATACTATTGAGCAGGTTAGGGACCTCTTGGCAGACAAGTATTTGGTTCCCGGTTCCACCTATACCGGCAATCTCGATGACCTCTTAGATCAAAATATTACCTATCACTTAGACCTTGATGATGATGCCATTAACCTGGCATGGTCTGCTTTTAGACGGATAGATATTGATCAAAACTCAGATACCTATAACCGGTATATTACAGATCTTAACACCTATTATGATATTACAGTAACCAACTCCTATGATTCCCTGTCTTATGCAACAAGATATTTGACAGATCAGCGTTTCAGCTCCTTGGATAACACTGCCTTGATTAAGGATGAAGCAGGATCCATAGTCGGTTTCCATATGAAACTGGATGGCTACTATAACGAGGCGTCTGGTGACCTTGAAACCATTCGTCCTAACCAAATATACTATATAAAAATTATTGCCAAGAAAAAAGTCGGTGACCAGGAAATTACGTCAGAACCTACTATTACGACTATCTACTATACGGATGATGGTGCTACTTATGTACCACCACTAATTACCAAGCCACCACTAAGGGTTTTGGAAGACCGGTCAACATCTGAAAGTATTACCATTGGATGGAAGGAATCCTGGTGGGAAGTTATAGATCCGGCAGCTCTTCCAGGAGACCCACTTGGTAAATGGGTTAACGAGGTCTGGGTTGAAGATGACGGTACAGTTTCTGATGAGGAAGTAGAAGGCGCAGAGTATTTTGCCGTTTATGAAAGTGATGATGAGGTTACCAGACTGATTGACTATCTGTCAGATCTTGGATCACCGATTAACCTGGAGTACAGAGAAATTGACCTGGGTTCAGATCCCTTTGGCGTCTCCAATATATTCTATAAATTCCTGAGAATTAATTATAAGGACGTTGAAGCAATCATTAAGACAAGACAGACGGTGGATCCGGATTTCTCTTTCCTTGAGTATTTTGACGAATTGGTCAAAGCGGATAAGGAAGGAACCAATCCCTTGAATTGGAGAAAGATTGAGGCAGTGGTCAATGAAGACGATATAGAGGAGTTACTGTTTGAAGAGTCAGGACTTTTACCTAATACATCCTATCTTTTTATCGTTTATCCCTACCGTGTTCTTTATGATACAGTAGAACTTAATGCCCACTATCCAACACCGATTATAGTGGCAACTGAACCTGTTGATGTTGTTGTGAATCCTGATCCAACGGTACCGTCTATGTATGTTACGGACAGGACAGACCGTACTATTAGCCTATCCTGGCAGTACAATACTGATTTTGAATATGAGATTCTCTATAATACAACGGATGATGTGGCTACAGCAAAGGTTCATGAAATTGTCTTGCCAGAAAATTCCAATGACCCGGATTATCCACAAAATGGTGAGTACTATGAGACGACCATTAAGGACCTCTTTCCAGATAGTGGCTATTACTTCTTTATTAGGTCCGTACAACCGGTAACCTTAAATAAGTCACTTTGGTCCAACCCGGTCTTTGGCCTAACACTGGATGTTCCGGTACCTGATCCACCCCTTGGAGTTGGTATTCCATCAGATGCGGAGATGCTTCTGTATGACTATGATGCGGCGGTAACTACGGATTCTATAGCTATTTCCTGGTTACTGGACATTAATGATACACCAGACCTTAATGAAGATCTGGAAGTTAAAGTTTACTATTCCTATATTTTGGAAGCCGCTAATAATGAAAAGTTTATTGGACCTCAGTATATCGTCAGTGGGGATAATGATTCAGTAGTCCCTGACAATGTTGAGATTTTAGATAAGAATTTGGTCAAAATTAATGAATTGATCAGCAACAGGTACTATTATTTCAGAATGAAGACAAGGGTAACTATTGTCGGTGAGGAAGCAGACCAGATTATTATTAAAGAGTCCAGCTATTATTCACCAACGATTCGGGTTCTTACAGTGGCATCAGAGAATGAGTATGATTCGACCCAGGATCCTGCTCTTGAAATCCTGCCCAGTGAAAATTTTGAAATCATCTATGATGGTGATACCTATACCTTAACCTATCGATTTAGAGATAATGGTGTAGATGAAAACGGCTACAGTGACAATAACGTAGACCAGCGTTTAATCAGTGACTTGATTAAGCGGAATTTATATGAATATGAGATTGATATAGCTAATTTTGATAATAAGCCAATCACAACAAGGGTTGTAGAAATTCCATACTCCATCATGGAGGCTTTTGATTCCTATCAAGTGGAGTTGCAGATTGATGCAGGCCATATCTTGATGAATCTTCCTCATGATGCTTTGATGAAAGAGGTATCCAGGCAAAAAGACCAGTACGGCGTTGCACCAACCCTTCAAATCACCATATCTGATGTGGATAATTTCTATGACCAGTCTAGAATGCCTGATGGTGCTTTGACATCGGTTAGTGTTCCTCAGGATTTAGAGGTTAGGGTGAAATCCTCCAAGGTCAACAAAACCTTGAGATTTTCTGATACCCCAATGGAAATAGGTCTTAATACGTCCAGCAGGTATAGCGTTTATGGCAAAAATCCGGTAGTTTATTCTACCAATGCCGCATCCAGTTGGGACAAGTTATCCGGTTCCTATAACCGTACAGAAGGTGCTTATATGATTTCAACCAGAAATGTTGGTTCCTATGGTGTTTTCCTCATGGAAGGCAGTGATGAGATTGTATCCACTGTACCAAGTCACTGGTCGGAGTCTTATAAGGGTCGTATAGATGATCTTTATACCGTAAGTGGATTGAATGGTTACAATCCTGACAGTCCGGTCAGTGAAAATGAAGTTTTAAATGTGATTTATCAAATAGTCACTAAACAAAAAGAAATTGACGTCGACGCCCCTGTTGGATCCAGTCTTCTAAATGCCATGTATTATGCTGGGCTAAAAACAGATACGACAAGTGGAGCTTCGACAATTAAGCGGGAAGAGGCCATTGCCATGATGATGAAAGCAATGGAAATCAGAGACAACCTGACCTTGGTGGCTGATATAAATCTATTGAATCAAGTAAATGCCAATGGAGCGATTACCGCCGACTACAAAACCATGATTGCAAAAGCTGCTACTTTTGGTTTGGTATCTGATCTTGGACAGCTGCGTCCACAGGACAATCTGACCTATGCTGAGCTCTTTGCCTTATGGGCTAAAGCAGAGGATATGTAAGGAGTAGGGGATGAGATTCATAAAAAGAACATTGGCCTTTGTGCTGATCATTATTTTATCCATATTGGTTTTAGGACCGAGAACGACAGCAAGTGGTGCCAGCGATCGTGTTATCTACCAGGTCACCTGGCTGTCAGACCATAGTGCCAAGGTTACACTAAAATGGAACAATGCCTCCAATAAGACGCCAATTATGATGACCTCCTGGTCTGTTAATGATTCAGGTGCTCTGGTTATTCGGTATAATCAAGGCAATGACCTGATGGAAGGCTTTAACAGTCGAACGGTTGAAGACAGTAAGATGGAAAGTCCGTGTATTATCCTGCTTAGAGAGAATGTGAGCAATGGATCAGACAGTATTTTTCCTGACTTGCCTTCAGACCCGGAGAAAGCAAACTCCATTGAGCACTTATATCATATGGGGATTATCAGTGGTTATCCTGACGGAAGCTTTAGGCCCCAGGGAAATGTAACCAGGGCTGAATTTTCCAAGATGCTCTACGTCTCAGGGGACATGACCGATGAATTGGAATCCCCAATTGTCTTTAATGATGTGATGGACAGTCACTGGGCCAAAGGCTACATCTATACCCTGGCAACCAAAGAAATTGTTAATGGTAAAGGGGCAGGTAGATTTGATCCTGAGGGAACCATAACGGTTGGAGAAGTCCTAACCATTATTTCCAGGGCTTTTGATACCTATGGAGAGACCTATTCTTACCCATATGGCCTTGAGGACCATTGGTCCAACTCCTATTTTATTGAAGCTGTGAATCAAGGCGTGGTCAAGCCAACTGATGATTTTTTCTATCCCTATAGTCCTGATCGGAAGGCAACCAGGGAAGAATGTGCCCTTCTCCTTTCCCGTGTTATGGCTTCATACCATTCGGTGAAGTAAAGAGGGAGCAATCCGCATTCTGCGGAACCGAAGTCGTTAAACGACTTCTTTGTTCATACTTGAAAATTGCTCTGAAGGAGCCAATTTCCTTCGGACAATGAGAACAATCCGCATTCTGCGGAACCAGTCTCGTAAAACGAGACTTTTGTTCATAATCTATTCATATTTTTTCATTGATTTTGACATGATATTGTTATAAACTGTAGTAAGCGTAGTTTCATCATGGAAACGTGATGAAACTTAATTTTTGGGAAGATTTCCATGAAGACGGGTGGTTTTGATAATGAGGCTAGATGTATTTGTGAGATTGGACTTCCAGTAAGGTAAGGAGAAAGAAATGAAGAAGTTTTTGGCATTGCTGCTTGTTATGGTACTCGCAATGGGTATGATGGCAGGTTGTGGAAATAGTGAGGATACGGATACAGAGGAAACAACCGGTGAGACTGGAAGTGAAGTAAGTGAAGACGGAGAAGAACAAACGGTTATCGAAAGTGATTTTGAAGATAAGGTTGTTTTTAGAGTAAATGATACTGATGTTATGCTTAGTTCAGTAAATGTTTTGGTTTACCAGATTAAGAGCTATTATGAAAGTATTTATGGACCAACCGTATGGGATATGGATGCTACAGAGACAATGAAAGTTGATGAATTCGTAAAGAATGATATTCAGGACCTGGTTCTTCGTTCAGAGATTTTAAGACAAGAGGCTGAAAAAGAAGGTTTAACTTTAACAGAAGAGAAAAAGACCGAGTTATTGGATCAATCAGCTCAGATTTTTGCATCATTTTCTGATGAAGCAAAGGCAAAATACGGATTTACTCAAGAAATCGTTGATCAATTGATTCTTGATCAAGGTTTGTCAGAAGTTGTATTTGAAGATATGACCAAAGACTTGACCTTTACAGATGAGCAATTAGATGAAATCTTAATGACCAATACTCAATATGTCAATATGTTGGAGTATGGTGTTGAGAACTATTATGAGCAGGTTAGAGCCCGTCACATCCTTATTTCTACATTAGATGACAGTGGTCAACCACTTGGGGAAGAAGAGTATGATGCAGCTCTTGCAAAAATCGAAGACTTAAGACAAAGAGCTCTTGATGGTGAAGATTTTGCAGAACTTGCGACTAACAATACTGAAGATCCTGGTTCTGTTGAAACAGGTGGAGAATATACTTTCGGACGTGGTCAAATGGTAACTGAGTTCGAAAATGGAGCATACAACCTTGAAGTTGGTGAAATCAGCGATGTCATTGAGACTCAATATGGTTTCCATATTATCAAACTTGAAGAGCGTATTGCAGCAACAGACGAAGAAGTTCAAGCTGGTAACGACTTACTTGTCAGCATTAAAGATGATGCTGAGTACCAATTAAGACTTGAGCAATTCGAAGAAATGTACGAAGTTGTTGCCCTTCTTTATGAAACTGAAGTGATCAGTGATGTTTGGGGAGCTGTTGAATTGGCAGATCCAACGGAAGAAGCAGCTGAGTAATCGGCCGTCCTATATATAACTTAAACTTGCTGGTTTAGTTATTTAGCAAGAAACTTTAATAGAAGCTTTCAACTGGTGTATGAGCCTTATGGCTGGTACACCAGTTTTTATATGCTCTTAATATTTGGAACTTCTTGTCTTCTTGTAGAATTTTAGAGTATAATAAAAATATCTATTATTTGAGTCTGACCTCTGGGAGGTATCTGGATGAACAAGTCTTTAGAAGATATAAAGCATAATGTACTCATTTCCTTTAAACGAGCAGCTTTATTTATGTTTGTATTCGTAGCCGTCTATGCACCAATCACCATTTTCCTGAAACCAAGAAATGAATGGGCATTTGACCTGAAAATTGTAATTATCGCTGTGGTTGCTGTTGTGGTTGCCGTTTTTGTTGCTTTTATCAATCGATTTAAGGGGAGTGTAGATAATAAGATAACGACCTTGTCTTTTATTTATTTGGTTGGTGTCTTAATCGTCATGTTGCCATCCTATTCAACCAATGCCCTCCTTTTTGCCTTTTTGATGCTGGCTTTTCTTCCTCTTGTTCTACTACATAGGACAATACCGGCAATTATCTATGTTGCCTTAATTTATGTGGCTTTTTTCCTTACCGTATTGTCAGGAGGTACTGCTATCAGAGGACTGACAGAAGGTATTCTTTCAGTTGATTCCCTTTATACAGCCAATAAGGTTACAGCTGGCGTTGTTGTCTTCAATATAACTGTTGTTACCTTCTTCCTCCGCCACTCCATTATGAAGATCTTTAGTGAACTTGGAGAAAGCATGGAATCTGTTCATGACCTTCTATCAGAGCAGGAAGAAACCAATAAATTGTTACTAAATTCTATTGAAGTTGTTCAAAATAAATTCGTTGACCTTAACAGTGGTGCCCAGTCTCTTAATGATAATGCCGGTCAGATTGGCCTGGCTAGTGAAGAAATTGCCAAAGGAGCGACCAATCAGACAATAAGTCTTGAAAGTGCCATCAAGTCCCTGAATCATCTAGGTGAGCAAATCGACATACTTGCAGGCACGATTAAAGAACTGTCAGATGGGGCCAAGGAAAATGAAGCCCTTAACAGTGAGAATACGGAAACCCTGAAGGCACTTGAAAAGACCATTGGAAATTCAGAAAAACTCAATGGAAAAATTGTCCAGGTTATCGAGAAAATGTTGGAAGAGTTTAAGGAAATCATCGATGCAATTAAGAAAATTGATTCTATTGCAGGTCAGACTAATCTACTTGCCCTTAATGCTTCCATTGAGTCAGCAAGGGCAGGTGAGGCAGGAAAAGGCTTTGCAGTTGTTGCTGAAGAAATCCGAAAACTGGCAGAAGAAACCTCAGGAAGTGCCAAGAGTATTAATCATATTATTGAAGGCATCGATAATTACATTGGTGAAGTTCAGACGACCATGCATTCACTGAATGACCAAACCGATGAAACAACCGGTATTGTGAAGAAGACCTCTGAGAATATCGGTAAAACCTTGTCCTATCTGGTGAGTACCGAAGCCAGCTTAAAAGAGGCAACCAGTTTTACTGAGGAAATCCGTCAGATGAAGGATGATACCTATAATTACTTTGACGATGTTGCCAGCGTTGCTGAAGAGTATTCAGCCACTACAGAGGAAGTATCCGCCAGTATTCAAAAGATGGTAGAGGATATCGAGACAGTTGTGAATAACGCTGAGCAGATTTTGGATCAGGTTAATCAGATGAATCAGTAAACTTAAAATTATAGTATCAATTATGAGAGATGAGTCGCTACATGAAATAATTATGAAGCGGCTCATTTTATGCTATAATTGGTTAAAGGCTTAAATCTCAAATGCAACAAAAATAAATATGTGAAAACAAAATGGATTATGTGTACGTACAGTTAAGGTTTTACTGTACACAAGTAGAGGAGGCTGTAATGAACTACCTAAATGTTGCCAACAGCAGCGTTCTGTTTGTCATGGCTGGATTGGTCATTGTGTTTGTCATGGGCCAGTCAGTCTTTTTTCTTCGAATGGCCCTTAAACGGGGAAAGAAACTTGGTATTAAAGCTGAAGTCCTTAAGGAAACCATCCGTTCCAGTGCAGTGTTTGCTATTGTTCCTTCTATACCCATCGTTATTGCCCTGATTGCCATTGCTCCGGTTTTAGGGATTCCTTTTTCCTGGATGCGACTCTCAGTTATTGGCTCACAGAGTTATGAGCTGATAGCGGCAGGTATTGGAGCCAGTGCTATGGGGATTGAAAATCTTGGTGATCCCGGTTATACAGGCGAAGTTTTTGTCAACTCCATGTGGGTTATGACTATCGGTATTATCTGGGGGCTTATCTTGTGTCTCACCTTTCTAAAGAAGTATCAGCAAAGTATGAAAAATGTAAAAAGGAAAGATTCCATATGGGCAGAGCTAATGATCAATGCTTTGTTTTTCGGTATGCTGTCCGTCTTTTTGGGCAGGCCAATTGCAGCCGGAGGTCTTTCCCTTTATGTTATGATTTCTGCAGGGTTGATTATGGTCTTGCTTAATTATCTAGGTAACCGGTTAAAGCTTCAGTGGATTACGGATTTTGCTCTGTCAGTATCGATGATTGGTGGTATGGCATTGGCTGTGGTCTATACAAACATTGGACTGGGATAGGAGGAGAATGATGACATACGAAGATAAAATACACCGAATTGGCCGTATAACGACTGGTCTAGCTCTGGCTCTCCTTTTCCTTCCACCAACAGTTATCAGTTTGTGGTTTGATATTTTCCCTCCGGTAAAAAATCTCCTGATTGGAATAGGAACAGTCTGTATGGTTTACATTCCAATCGCCGTTGCTGAATTTCTGACCTATACGCCAATGTTGGGTTCATCAGCTTCATACCTGGTTTTTGTCACTGGAAACCTGACCAACCTTAAGATACCCTGCGCCTTGACGGCTATGGAAAATGCCGGAGTCAAGGCTCAAAGTGATGAAGGAGAGGTTATTGCAACTATTGCTGTAGCAGTGTCCTCGATTGTAACGACTCTTATCGTCTTCTTGGGCATGATTCTCATGGTTCCTCTGCAGCCTATACTGGAAGCTGAAAGCCTGCAACCGGCTTTTGCCCAGATACTGCCTGCTCTTTTTGGAGGACTTGCAGGTTATTGGATTATCAAAAAATGGAAGCTTGCCATTGTGCCCATTACATTGATTGTCCTCATATTCCTTACCTTACCAATACCTACAAATGTAGATGGGGCCTTGATTCCTGTCATGGGACTCCTGTCAGTTCTGTCAGCAAGACTCCTTTATAAAAAGGGCTTCTTTGATGAAAAGGGAGGTAAGCAATTATGATAGGATATGTTTTACTGGCTCTCCTTCTAATGGCTTTGGTTCTTATCCTAGTCAGAACCCTTAGGTTTACAGGCGAAAATCCTCAGGTTGAGTCAGTTGTTGAAGAAGCCGAGAACATAGAGGGTCTTGCCAGAAAGCTTCAAGACGCCATTCAGATAAAAACTGTTAGCTATGTTAACAAAAGTGACATTGATTATGAAAAGTTTCTTGACTTTCATCAAGTATTGGAACAGGACTTTCCTTTGATTCACAAAGAACTTGATAAGAAGGTCATTAATGAATACAGCCTCCTTTATAAATGGGAGGGAAGTGAGAGGACCGGACTTCCAAGTCTCTTTATGGCCCATCAGGATGTGGTGCCTGTATCTGAAAAGAATATGAGTGACTGGGAGGAAGATCCTTTTTCCGGAACTATTAAAGACGGTTACGTTTGGGGAAGAGGGTCACTGGATACCAAGAACACCCTGATTTGTTCCATGGAAGCTGTCGAACGATTATTGGAGGAAGGCTTTAGGCCTAAGAATGATATTTATTTAGCCTACGGTCATGATGAAGAAATCCAAAGCAATGACGGAGCCTATCAGATAGCCAAATACTTGGAAGACCAGGATATTCGTATTGGTTTTATAATGGATGAAGGCGGTATAGTCTCTCTAGATTCTGTACCGGGTATGGACCAGGCGGTAGGTCTTATAGGAATTGGTGAAAAAGGTTCTCTGGACCTGAAAGTGACTATGGGAGGAGAGGAAGGCCATTCCTCCATGCCACCTAGACATACGGCCCTGGGACGGATCAGTCAATTGGTGGCAGATCTTGAGAACAATCCTATGCCTATGAAACTTCTGAAACCGGTGGAAGATTTTCTAATGACGATTGGACCAAAGATGGGGCTGGTTAACAGAATCATCCTAGCTAATTTATGGATTTTCAAACCCTTGTTTATGATGGTTTTTTCCAAGTCCAACTCAGGCAATGCCATGCTTAGAACGACCTTATCAGCCACTATGTCTGAGGGAAGTCCGGCACCAAATGTGTTGCCTAAAACGGCTTCCGTTACCTTTAACTCAAGAATCGGACTTGGTGACTCAGTTGCCTATGTCATCAGTCACATAAAAAAGACTGCCGGTAAACATCCGGTTCAAATTGATATAATTGAAAGTAAAGAGCCCTCAAAAATTTCATCTACAGACTCAGAAGGTTTCAGGCTTATTAAGGAAACAGTTCCTGAAGTATTTGGACATGTTCTGGTTGCACCATATGTAGTTATGGCAGCGACAGATGCTTACAAATATGAGAAGGTCTGTGATCATATCTATCGGTTTGCCCCAGTAAAGTTAAGCCAGGACCAGCTGGATACCATTCATGGAACCAATGAAAAGATATCCTTTAAAAACCTGGAACGGTGTATGACTTTCTATAAGACTCTTATGACTAAATTAGGCTAGGTTGGACCCTAAGTTGGGTTAGTCATCGAAGATTATCAAATATAGACCCTGAAATGTATGGTTGAGTCAAACTGTCTTGTAATCTGCTGATAATATAGTAAGATGTTCATAGAAAGAGGTGATTGGATGCAATATGTTGGACTTATTTTAATTATCGCATTAGTGGTGGTCATAAACATGTTTTTCTATGCAAGATACAATCGGAAGATTGAAGAGAAAATGATGGAACTTGGGGTGTCTGACTATGACTCAAGCAGGCAGTGGGGCTTTATTTCAATAGGACCCTTTAAATGGGTTGGAAAAGGCCAGACTGTTTATAAGATTTCCTATGAAAAAGACGGTCATTTTAAAGAATTATGGGTGAAGTTTGGAGCTCTTGGAGGACCAGTCTGGAAAGAGTTCTAATATAAGGAGGAAGATTATGGTCAGTGGTTGGTCCATACTGTTTATGTTTCTAAACGGTATCTTATGTATTGGGATACCCATTGGTGGGTATTTATATTTTCGTGTGAAGCCGGTAAGATATATTGGGATATTTATTGCCGGAGCTTTATCCTTTTATTTGACCCAGATGGTCGTTCGGATACCTATTCTGCAACTGGCCTTGCCTAAGATGGAATGGTATGTAAATCTGGCAGGTAAGGAAGGTTTTCTTTATCCGGTAGGTATTGCACTATTTCTTGGTGGAACTGCGGCCCTTTTTGAAACCTTCGGCCGGTTCATTACCTTGAATTATCTGCTTCAAAAACGTTTGTCCTATAGAAGCGGTATAATTCATGGCCTGGGTCATGGTGGTATTGAAGCTATTCTTCTGGTTGGCTTGAATCATCTCATCTATGGTGGATATTCACTCATGCTTAATGCAGGTAATGCCAATCCTATGACGGCGATAGTTCCAATGGAGCAACAGCAAGTCTTAAAGGATATACTCGTGCAGACACCAAGTGACCAGTTTTTTGCCGCCGGTTTTGAGCGGGTTATGACTATTTTTCTTCATGTTGCTTTAAGTTTATTAGTAACCGTTGGAATTGTTAAAGGAAAGAAATGGTTATATATCCTGATCGTGTTTTTTGCCCATATGTTTGTTGATGCATCGGTGGTCATTGCCGGTAATTATACCAATAGTGTATGGGTCCTTGAAGCAATGATTTTTGTATATGGAATGATTTCCTTAATCGTAGTTTGGAAATTAAAAGGCACCATCAATGACGGGATCGACATTGAAGATGCCACAAAAGCTGTAGAAGAAGGCTATTAAACTAGGAATATTATTTAAGATTCTGCATCCAGTTCTGCAAGCAACTGAAAAGTCCGCTTGCCAAGGATTGGGTGCATTTTATATGGTGCAATTTCATTAAGGGGCTTAAGAACAAATCCACGTTCATGCATTCTAGGATGAGGAATGACAATCTCTTCCAGGCTGGTGATGGTGTCATCGTAGTAGATAACGTCCAGGTCAATCGTTCTTGGACCCCAACGGATAAGCCGTTCTCTTTTTAAGTCTTTTTCGATGGATAAGAGCCATCGGATAAGCTTGACTGGAGTCAGTAGCGTTTTTATTTCAAAAACGCCGTTAACAAAAGTATCCTGGTCTTCATAGCCGACGGGATCCGTTTCAATAAGACTTGATTTCATGGTAATGGAAGTGTGCCATGAATTGTCGATACTTGCCATAGCTGCCTCAATGTTTTCCTTCTTGTCACCCATATTGGCTCCGACAGCGATGTAGGCTGTGTGCCATTTTCGGATTAGTCGTATTGCCGGATAATCAATGGGTAAATGAATGGGAGCCCAGGGTTTCTTAAGGGTAAGGTCAACTTCAGCAACCTGAGGATAGTGGGTAAGAATATATTCACAAAGAACAGTGGCTGCCCTTTCGATTAAATCGTGTTTGGTTGAGGTAAAAACATCCTGGAGTTCATGACACAATTTGGCGTAGTTAATGGCAGATTCCAGTGAGTCCGATTCGCCTGCCTCAGTAAGATCCAGCGTGATTTTGGCTTCAACAATAAATTTTTGGCCCATGGCTTTTTCTTCCGGATTGACACCGTGATATCCAAAAAGCTCCAGGTCTTTAATGATTAATTGGTCCATATTAACCTCGATTCGTTATTTTACTAGGATGAGTTCTTATAGGGAAGATGTTAAACTACTTGTTAATATTTGGAAGATTGACCATAGCCTCAGTCATTCGAAGGGCTCGTAGGTTTTCCTTAACATCATGTACCCTAAAGATGCGACAGCCTTTCATATATCCAAAGACTGTTGTGGCAAGAGTTCCTTCAACTCTTTCGGTTGCCGTAAGGTTTAAGGTTTTACCAATCATGGATTTTCTGGAGGTTCCTAAAAGCACCGGATAGTCAAGGCTAAGAAAGTCTTCCAGATGATGCATGACCACAAGATTTTCACTGACAGTTTTGGCAAATCCAATGCCCGGATCAATCATGATATTTTCTTTATCAAGGCCTGCCTTCAGAGCAATATTGATGCTTTCCTTAAGGTCTTCAAGTATTTCCGGAATCAGATTATGGTAGTTTGCCTCAGTCCTATTATGCATTAAGCAACAGGGTATACCATACTCGGCTGCTACCGAGGCAATAGCAGGATCTTTTTTAAAGCCCCATACATCGTTAATCAGATTGGCGCCGGCTTCAATTGCAGCTCTGGCTACTTGAGCCTTTGATGTATCAATAGAAATTGGTGTATCATAAGTGGCAACAAGAGCCTGGATAACCGGAACAACACGGTTGATTTCTGTTTGAGCATCAACTTCTGCATGACCTGGTCTTGTGGATTCTCCACCTATATCAATAATATGAGCACCTTCCAGTATCATCTTTCCGGCTTGTTTGACGGCAGTTTCAACAGTGTTGAACTTACCGCCATCCGAAAAGGAGTCTGGGGTTACATTCAAAATACCCATAATATATGCTTCGTTTTCAAAATCAAATATCTTGTTACCTATCTTCATTTGTACTTTTCCTCTCAGGTTGCATGGGCGAGCAGTAAATCGGAGATTTACGACCAGCCCGGGTTGCATTAATAGTGTATTGTCATATTCTTCTTTGACCTGTCCCAGTTACATTCTTCTTCTGCCGGACAGGAATGGCAGGCTCTTGATGCCTTGTCAGCTCTGTATAGATAAGCGCTTAGGGTCCTTTGATCTTTAATGGATTTGTTTCGGTGGTCGATAATTGCCTGTACGATTTCCTTAGACTCATGGGTAGAGTAGCCGCAATCAGCCAGGATGCCTGGTGCCAGGTCTCCACTGGCAAGTTCATGGGGCTGGCCGGTCTCGTATTGAAGGAAACGGCCGATATCATGAAGAAGGGCGGCTGCATAAATAAACTCTTTGGAAATCTTAGCACCATCTTCCAAAATCATTATATATCCGATTCTTGCAACATCCATAAAATGAACCATGTTATGGCCACAGAAAATCCTGTTTTTTTCATGGAAGGCTATTTTCTCCAAGTAGGATTGATAATCCTTATGGTCTAGAATGTTGTTGATACGTTCCATATGGGTCATATCTGTCATGAGTCTGTCTACCTCTACTAATCGTGTTTATTGGTCCCCGAAAAATCTTTTTCGGTAGTCAGAAGATATTTTACTGAACATGGGGTGTTCTTCATAGATACCCTGATCTGCAATAAAATCTTCCATTTGAATCAAGCGGGAGGTCCCAATTATATGTTTATCAAAATCAATTTGGGCAACCTTGACAGGACCAGCTACCGAATTGGTGATGAAGACTCCGTCTGCAAAGGCTAGATCATCAATGGACATTCGAGTTTGAGTAACCGGGTAGTTTTCCAGTATGAACCGTCTTAGGATGCCAGGAAGAAGTCCGGATTTTATGGCTGGTGTGAAGAGTCTGTCGTTTTTTATAATGAAAATATTGGCAACAGATGTCTCACAGACATAGCCTTGGTCATTAAAAAAGATACAGTCATCATAGCCTTTGGTTTTGGCCTCTCTAAGAGATAGGATCAAGTCCCCATAATTAACAGATTTATGGCGGACAAGTGGGGACTTGGATGACCGAAGGACCGGGCTGATGGATAGGTTAAGACCCTTGTCATAATAATCCTTGCCATAAGAATTGTGTCTTGTATATAGGATAACATTATCCTGATCTACCTGAATCTTCAGGACTTGGTTTTGAACTTTATATTTACTAATGACTTGGTTGATTAAATCCTTGTTGATCCGGATTGGAAGATCAAAAGTTTCAAGGCTTTCGTTGAGCCGTTCCAAATGCCAATCCAGAAGAATGGGCTCATGAGTAACCATCATGGTGTCAAAAAACCCCAAACCATAGGCAATGCCGTCGCCAAGTTTCAGGGTTCCTTCATTAGCGCTACCAGCAAAAGTAATATCTTCAATTGTGGCATATCGTAGGTGGTCTGTCATTTCTTTCTCTCCCAAGTATAGGCATTCCTATAAACGATTTGTAATATTATCCTTATCTTAACACTCTAAGAATCTAAATTCAATGTAGCAAAAAGAGCTTTTGCCTTATCCAAGGTTTCCTGGTATTCAGAAGCCGGGTCTGATTCCCAGGTTATGCCACCTCCAACACCAATATGGACCTGGTCGTCTTTTAAGACCATGGTTCTGATGACAATATTAAAGTCTGCATTTCCGTCAAATCCAAAATACCCAATAGATCCGGTATAAAGATGACGTTTGTTGGCCTCCAGTTCATCGATGATTTCCATGGCCCTGATCTTGGGAGCACCGGTGATTGATCCACCGGGAAAAGCAGCCTTGATGCAGTGGACAGCAGAGTAGTTTTCTTTAAGCCGGCCTTCAATAGTGGACACCAGGTGGTAAACGGTGGCGTATTGTTCTGTCTTGAAAAGTTCTGTTACCTTGACAGAACCTGGTGTGCAGACCTTACTGAGGTCATTGCGTTCCAAGTCAACTATCATGAGCAGTTCAGACTTGTCCTTTTCGCTGGCCTCCAATTGTTTTCTAAGAGTAAGGTCTTCCTCAGGGCTTGATCCTCTTGGAACTGTCCCCTTAATGGGCCTTGTTTTCACAAGTCCCTGACGGATATCAACAAAACGCTCCGGTGATGAGGAAAGGATCTGGAAACCTTCCAAAGGCATGTAGGCAGAGAAAGGGGCCGGGTTGATCCGACGAAGGTTTTCATAGGTCAATGTCGGGTCTTTGGAGTATTGGCCGGAAAAAGTATGGGTCATATTTGCGATATATATATGGCCATCTTCGATATAGTTGCGCATGATTTCAACGGCTTCCATATAGGATGACTTGGTAAAAGGTGAGACCATAGGAATCCTCTTGTCACCCTCACTTATCATGTCCTCTGGTATCGCGTCCTGACTGATTGGTGATGTTGAATTAGCTATTGGACTGGTTGATGAAGTTGATTTTGCATCTCCAACACATGAGATTTTATCAAGTATAGCAGTTACGCTTTTCTTACTGTCTTCAAGTATTCCAAGACCGGATACAGTTACCTGATCTTTGACGTGATCTAAGATGATGTAGTTGTCATAGCAGACAAAATACCCATCGGGGATATCATAAAGAGGTTTGGCACTATGTGGCAGCTCCTCAATTTCCTCGCAAAGGTCATAGGACAGGTAGCCAAGAGCTCCGGCAATCATAGGTAAATCAGTTGGATTATCCAGTGTATTTTCTTTTAAAAGATCATGGAGATAGTCAAAGAAATCATGAACTTCCACTTGTTTTGTGGAGCCAGGTCTTTTTTCAAGAACTTGTCCACTTTTATATTGTATGCTCAAATAAGGATTGGCTCCAATAATGGAATATTTGGAGTAGTGTGAGTCCTTCTTGGAGGAATCCAGAAAAATACAGTCTTTTCCAAGAGCTAATGCCTTATAGATAGACATACCATCAAGAGGGCAATCCATGTGTAGGTAATATAGATTGAATTTATGATTCATGATTGGCTCCTCTCATTAAGCTTTATTGTCAGGGTGAATACGATGACACCAGGAAGTGAAGTTTTGCAGCAGTTCATGACCGTATTCGGTGAGGACTGCTTCAGGGTGGAACTGAACTCCTTCAAGAAGAAGGGTCTTATGCTTGATACCCATAATAGCATGATCGTCAGTTCTGGCGGTTACATAAAATTCATCAGGTAGAGATCCTTCATCCACAACAAGTGAGTGGTAGCGGGTGACCTGGTATGCCTTGGGCAGTCCCTTGAAAACTCCGTCACCCTGGTGGTGGATGGTGGATATTTTGCCGTGCATGGGCCTTTTGCCTTTAAGTACTTTGGCACCATAGACGTGGGCAATGGCTTGGTGGCCTAGACAGACTCCCAGTATGGGGATGGAATCGGCAAACTCTCTAATTATATCTTCACAGATTCCTGTTTGAGTAGGGTCCTTTGGGCCGGGAGAAATGATAATCCCCTTTGGCTTTAGCACTTTAATAAAGTCTATCGTAATAGCGTCATTACGATAGACTTCAATGTGTTCGTCTAATTCTTCCAAATAGTGGACTAAGTTATATACGAATGAATCGTAGTTGTCAATCATTAAAAACATGGCTTCACCTAACTTTGGTAAATGGACATGAGTTTCAGGTAGAGGCTTTCATCAGTCATGAAGCGACCCTTGAAAGTAGTTGTAATTGTGGAAGTGTTGGGCTTCTTGATTCCCCGTGTTGTCATACAGGAATGTTCTCCCTTGATGATAACGGCAACGTCATCTGAACCGGTAATCTTCTGCATGATGTCAGCAACATCTGTTCCAATCCGTTCTTGAAGTTGAAGTCTCTTGGAGACCATATCCACAATACGTGCAATTTTGGAAAGACCGATAACCCTGTCTTTAGGTATATAGGCTACAGTAGCCTTCATGTTATACATAAGAGCAATATGATGCTCGCAATAACTGAAAAGTTCAATATCTTTCATAACGACCATGTCCTTGCTTTCTGCAACAAAGTCCAGGTCCTCATCAAAAGTCTTGTTAAGTTTATCTACAATCTCATTATTGCTTAAAGCTATACCTGCAAAGACTTCTTCGTACATGTTGGCCACTCGTTTAGGAGTATCCACAAGGCCCTCTCTGTCTGGATTTTCACCAAGGGCTTCAAGAATTCCTCTAACATGGAATTCAATGGCTTTTTTATCTATCATAGAATCACCTATAGGTTTCTAAAAATTTCTGTAATGTCTCTATATCAAGTGTCTTAACTGTCTTCTTATTATAAGGCTTCACCTAGCGTTCGTCAATGGTAGGTCAATAGCCACAAAGTGTCTTTTTATGCTATAATAATAGGAATTAATAAATAGAAAGAATAGGTAATCAATATGAAAATTTCCAATACAAAAGTCGTTATTGTCGGAGCCGGTATGGTAGGTAGTGCTATTGGCTTCTCGCTGATTGAACAGGGCATCTGTGCAGAGGTTGTTCTTGTTGATGTTAATAGAGAAAAAGCCTTGGGTGAAGTCCTGGACCTGCAGCACAGTATTGAGTATATGGGTAGAAACGTCCGTGTTTCAGCCGAAGGCTATGATACCTGTAAAGATGCGGATATTGTTATTGTTACGGCATCAGCTTCTATGGCTGGAGTAAAGTCCCGTATGGAGCTTTTGGATAAGAACATTGTCATCATGGATTCTATAGTGGATCAGGTTATGGAATCTGGATTTGATGGTCATTTTATAGTTGTATCCAATCCGGTTGATGTGATATCCTATCATGTTTGGAAACGGTCAGGTCTTCCCAAACAGCAGGTTATCGGAACAGGTACAGCCCTTGAAACAGCAAGACTTAAGCAGATTATCGGACAGATTATGCGGATTGATCCAAGAAGTGTTCATGCATTTGCTATGGGAGAACACGGCGATTCCATGATGGTACCATGGTCACATATACGTGTTGCCGGTAAGGATTTTGCTGATGTTATGGAAGATAATCCGGATAGGTTCCAGGATGTTGACTTAGACCAATTGGTGGAGAGAACTGCCAAAGCTGGACATGAGGTCCTTAAGCGAAAAGGTTCGACACAATTTGGTATTGCCAGTGCTACTACTGCTATCGTTCGCTCTATCCTTCATGATGAGAATCGAATGATTACTGTATCTACTTTACTGGAGGGCGAGTACGGTGTCCATGATGTTTTCTGTGGAGTTCCAGTAATTCTGGGACGTGGTGGTGTTGTTGAAATTGGTGAATACCGTCTGGAGATTCATGAAAATGATCTGTTTATGGCATCGGTTAATCATCTTAAGGAAGCAATTTCAAGAATCGAAAGCAAGTAAAGTTCATATAAATTAACATACTAAACCCTAAAGGGTCGGTGTTTTAACAAAGTAACAAGGGATGTAACAGGGTTAAATAAGGTGACAGGTTAGGAGAACATAATCATGAGTACAAGTACTAAAAATGAAAGACATGAGATTCGTCTTGCCTTGATGAAATCCAAGGCTAATCTTATTGTGGCTAACGGCAAGAACTATCCTTTTACTTTGGATGAATTGGTCCAGTTAGATGAAAGTAAGGATTATGTTGAAAAGGCTATTGAAAATGGTCTTTCAGCCTATGTTTATAAGCTAGTTGGAGATGGAAAAGCTTATGCTCTAAAAGTAGAACGGGAGACTTCTCTGGTCCATAATCTAGATGGTGAGACGGCTTTTATTAATGAACTTCTGGTAAGACAGGATATTGAAAAATTCAGACAGGAAGGTCATGAGCTTCCTGAATTGGTGGAAACTTATTATGCAGACAAGAATCAGGGTTTGGTTCTTTCCAACTGGATTGACGGAGAGACTCCCATGACTTATAACCGCATGCGGTTCAGAAGTCTTTTTGAAGGCCTTTTTGAATTAGAACAGGTTGGCTATTTCGAGTGGGATTTGTGTCCTGCCAACTTGATGTTTGATGAGCATGACCATATTACTTTTTATGATTTTGGTTACACCTATCCTTTTGATCTCTTACAGCAGATTCACTCAGACAACAAGGATAATATGGCTATGCATATGGTAGAACGCTTCGAGACCAGAGCATTTGTCCAGCATTTGATTGATATAGAAAAGGTGCTGGGCCTAAAGCATGCTTTGAAGCTCTTTAGGACAGAAAAAGAAGAAGCTCTTCGTATCTATAAGATTAAACATGCTTATGTCGATGAAAGAAAGGGCCATGCCTTTGTTCTTGATTTTCTTAAGGCCAAAATTAAGGAGTTTGAAGAGGCGCTTTCCAGTGAGAAAACCCTTGAAAATCAATACTTTTGTGAAGTCTTTAGGTCGTCTCTTTTTGATGTCTATGACGATTTAAGTGCCCCTCTTGCAAGCCTTGATACCTTCTCTAAAATATTAAGAGTCGTGGAGTACTGGGATAAATATTCATCCTTAATCAGATCCAGAAATTATTTGTTCTTCGGTGATGAAGAGATGGACAATCAAGTCCTAAGTGTTAAATATGACAGCCTTATGAAACAAGTGAAAGACCTGCTTGTGGAGAAGGATAAAACCAGTCATCTTGAGTGGAAAGAAAAAGCATATAAAAGAATTAAAGAATATTATGTGTGAGGTGGAAGATGGATAAGCTGAATGCTTCGAAAATCAATGATAAATTTCAGGAGTTGCAGGAAGAGAGAAGAAAGATATTGGAGCAATCCTATTTTTTGTTTTTTGGCACTTCTATCATATCTGCAATATTTGTAAGTTTATTACGCCCAAATCCGTCTTTACAGAACAAGTTGCTTATGACTTTTTTGTCTACTCTTATTATGGTAATTGTCTATAGTATTATGAGTTACTCAATCAAAAAAGTTAAGAATATTCGACGGTTTGACTGGATTGTATTCAGCTTAGCTCTGATTTTCTATATTACCGCCATCATCTTTAGTCCTGTTCAGAGGATTCTTGCGTCAATCATCGTTTATCCCGCTTTGGTTATGTTGGTCTTTTCAACTATGAACCAATTGAAAGTGACACTGTTTTTTGCTGTTCATGGTGTTATTGTTTTAGCATATTTTCTTATAAATCCTGCACTTGAAGTGGTCATCACCGCCCATAACTATGTTACTCTGGCTACAATCATCATTGTTATGTTTGTAGTGATGGTTCGGTTAATAAGACTCTTCAATAATTACCAAAAAAACATCAGTGATGACTATAAGGAACTCAATGAAAAAAATATGGAGCTTCATGCCCTTAATGAGGAGTATTATGCGACTCAGGAAGAGCTTTTTGAGCAGTACGAAGAAGTGACCAAGCTTAATGATCTTAATAAAAAACTGGCGTTTTTTGATGATTTGACAGGGGTTCATAATAGGAACGGTTTTAACCGCTATATTGATTCCATGATTGAGAGAAGAGAGTCTGACAATCATATAGTCTATATAGATATTGAACGATTTAAGGATATTAACAGTGTCTATGGTTACCATATTGGTGATGTTATTATTCAACAAATGACTAAGAGGATACAAGATATCTCCGGTCAGATTAAGGAAGTTGCCAGAATCGGTGGAGACCTATTTGCCTTTGTCATAGGTAGCGACATAGAGTTAGAAGCATTTTTGGAGTCCCTACAAGCCCTGAATATGGAAATGACAGTTGAGGAGTCGGCAATAGCAATCAGAATTAATGTAGGGATTCTTTTGGAGATTGACCTGTCATTAAGCCCTGATGTGATGCTTCAGCAAGTTGACACTGCCCTTAATAAAGCAAAACAGAATCAGGATTTTTGTTACTATGTATTTGATGAAAAGCTTCATGAGCAGATTAGTAGAAGAGTTAAAATGACTCAGGCCCTTGAGAAAGCTATTGATAAGAAAGAAGTGATGGCTGTTTTTCAACCGATAGTTAATGCATCAAGTGGTCGTGTTGTTGCCTTTGAGGCCCTTGCCAGATGGCAGTGTGCTGAATTTGGTTTTGTATCACCGTCAGAGTTTATTCCTCTTGCTGAAAAAGCAAATCTTATCTCAGGATTGACACGTGAGATTTTAATTCAAGTATGTACATTTATTAAAGATAAAAACGTTGGGAAGTGGTGCTTTGTTTCCGTCAATATCTCAGGTAGTGAACTGAGAAAGGCCGACTTGGCACATTGGCTGACATCCATAGTCGATGACTATGGAGTACCCCATGAGTCCATTGGATTTGAGGTGACAGAAACAGGTTTGATTGAACGCTTTGAGGTTGCAGCCAAGCACCTGGAAACCCTTAGAAAAGAAGGCTTTTCTATATACCTGGATGATTTTGGGGTGGGATATTCTTCTCTAAATTATATGGAGAGACTGCCTATTGATGTTCTAAAGATTGACCGGTCTTTTATTACTGACATTCATTTAAGCACAAAAAAACAACAAATGGTCCAGATGATGACCCACTTAGCTAAGGATCTTAATCTGAAAACAGTAGCTGAAGGAGTTGAGATAGAAGAGGAATTTGAACTTCTTAAATCATATGGTATTGATAGGATTCAGGGCTACTATTTTTATAAGCCTATGAAGTTAGAAGAATTGAAGAATCAGGATGACCTTTGTTATCAGGTTGAGGAGAATCTTCTTCTATAGTCTTTATAAATCTTTATTGTCTACCATATGATGAAATTTGGAGTCATTATAATAAATTTTCAATTTCTTTATATTGAAGATCCACATCCAGATCATAAATGGAACCAGAAGGATGATGAGAAACTGGTATCTGGACATGAGAATGTAATCATAAAAACCATGAATGAATATAGGAACGATGAGGGCTAGAAGCATATACTTAGTCTTGTTGACTTGAGCCAAACTGAACTTGGAAAAAGATAGGTAGTAACCCATGGTAACACCAAAAAGCATATGGGCGGGAACAGATAGTACAGCTCTCATAATCGCTACTGAATAAGAACCCTCAATAACATAGAAAATATTCTCTATTGTGGCAAAGCCTAAGCTGACAAAAACGCAATAGATAATACCGTCTAGGTATTCATCAAATTCCTTACGTCTAAAGGCGAATAGAAGGACAAAACCAAACTTAAAGAGTTCTTCTGTAAAGCCTGCCACAACCATAGCATCATATAAGTTCATCAGGTCAGTATCAAAAAATCTAAAGATATTAAGGGCGCTTAAGATGGTTTCTACAATGAGAACCGGGATAACACTAACCATACCCATGAAGTATAGAAAGAGCAAGAGTTTAAGTGGTTCTTTATTATAACGGTCCACCTTGTAGAAAATAATCAGTAATAGTATAGCCGGAGCTACTGCAGCCAATATTAAATCCATAAGTCCTCCCACAAACCTTAATTCGTCTTTTTGTTCTTGCCATAATTATATAGTAATTAGTTGTAATCAGCAAGATTTGTAAGTGTACCAGGATTTCTCTTATAAAGTGAACACTTTATCCAGGAAATCCTGGTTTTTATGTTATAATGATAAAAAACAGTGGAGACGGCTTATGAGACACAGTGCAAAAGAAGATATTGAAAAAGTATTCAGACAACTGATTGACCATAAATCCATAGACAAGATACGGGTTACCGAAGTTTGTGACCTCTGTGGTATCAATAGACAGACCTTTTATAATCATTTCCCAGGACTACTCGATATCTTTAAAGGCATTTTTTCAAGAGAGCTCTTTAAGGAAATTGATGAAAATAGGACATTGGAAACCTGGCATGGTGGCTTTCTTGCTACCATGAATTATTTGAAGGCAAATGCGTCTATGATGCTCAATGTTTATCAGTCCTCCTACCGTATGGAAGTCAGTGATTTTTTTACTGAAGTATCCAGTCATTTAATGAAAAATGTCATGGATGAATGTCTTGTCATCAAGAATATTGAACTTAACGAAGCAGACTGTAAATTCATTATTAATTTTTACCGCTATGTCTTTAACGGTCTAATGATGGACTGGGTAGGCGATGGAATGAAGGAAGAACCGGGGGTTCTTCTAAAAAAATTACAGGTTATGTTGGACGGCTCCATCGTTCCTTCCATAGAAGCTTTTGCTGATCGTGAACGGCACCTTTGGCTTTAGACTGATATATGAAATCAAGTAAATAAATAAGATAAAGAAAAGTGCGACAAAGTCGACACTTTCTTTTTTTTGTCTATTGTTACAAGTTTAACAAAAAGATACAATAATTGTATGGGATTAAATCCTAATCAGAATTTGGAGGAAGAATATGTTTACATTTAATTATGCAGAAGGAGCAAGCCTGGTAAGCGGATGGGGAGTTTGGATTCTTATTTTGGTCTTGCTTTTTGGATTCAATGAAGTGGCTAGGCGCTTTAAGTGGATTGGTTTTTTTAGTTTTGTCATCTTACCGATACTGCTGACCTTCATATGGTTTACAGCCTTAAAAGACGAGACTTATAGAGACTGGTTTCACTTGGCCAAAGTCTATTCATCAACGGCTGGATGTATCGGGTTTTGGGCAATCCGACACGCCAGATTTACATCTAAAAAAACGGGAAAAACTTGGCGACTTGCAGATAAGAAGTGGGCCCTTTATTTCCCGCCACTTATACTGAGTATTAATATTTTGGAAGCTGTTGTAAGGGATTTTGAAGTCGGATTGAACTATGCCGGAGGGGGCATATTATCCGATGAAGCCATGTACGTTTTGGGCGGTTCATGGAATTTTATGAATGGACTGGCAGGTATTCTTAATATTATCGCTATTACAGGATGGATGGGTATTGTTATCCGTAAAAAGACAGCAAAGGATACATCCATGGATATGCTATGGCCGGATATGCTTTGGTTCTGGATTATTGCCTATGATATCTGGAACTTCGCCTATACTTATAACTGTCTGCCCGGACATTCCTGGTATGCCGGTTTTGCCTTATTATTAGCACCAACTCTATGTTCATTTACTGTGGGAAAAGGCGCCTGGCTTCAACACAGGGCGCAAACCCTTGCTATCTGGTGCATGTTTGCGCAAACTTTTCCGGCCTTTCAGGATCAGGGGATATTTATGGTGGAATCGACCTACAATCCAACCATTATGTTTGTCGTGAGCGGTTTGGCTCTGGCAGCCAATGTAGCAGTTATCATCTATATGTTTGCCAAGGTGAGAAAAACAAAACGCAATCCATACCGTGGGGAACTTTATACCGATTTACCACAGTATAGAGAAGTAACAGCTTTGGCTGAATAAAGGTTAACAAGAGAGAGGATTATCATGTACAAAGTAATTGAAATCAAAGAAAGTGTTTTTGAAGACAACAATCAAAGAGCAGACCTCCTTAGATCTGAACTGAAAGAGGACCAAACTTTTTTGCTCAATCTCATGTCATCACCAGGTTCAGGGAAGACAACCACCTTGGTTAAAAGCCTGGAAAGCCTTAAAGATGAACTGAAAATAGGAGTTATGGAAGCCGATATTGATTCTGATGTGGACGCCAAGACCATTTCTAAGACAGGAGTTAAGGTTATTCAACTTCATACGGGAGGTATGTGTCATCTGGATGCAGATATGACCAGACAAGGACTTGATGCACTAGATAGAGAGGGCCTTGATTTAGTAGTTCTTGAAAATGTAGGAAACCTGGTTTGTCCTGCTGAGTTTGATACAGGTTCATCCAAAAATGCCATGATCTTAAGTGTCCCTGAAGGCGATGACAAACCCTTGAAATACCCTCTTATGTTTTCTATAGCGGATGTGGTTCTCATCAATAAAATTGATATGCTGCCTTATTTTGACTTTGATCTTGAAGCTGTTAGACAAGAGGCCGTGAAGTTGAATCCTAATGTAAAAGTCATACCTATTTCAGCAAGGACCGGACAAGGAATTGATGAATGGACCGACTGGCTAAAAGAGCAAGTCATAGAATGGAAGAATAAATAAAGTATGGGGGAAGAATAATCATGGTAAAAAAGAATGTATTGGCCTTGGCCAACAAGATTAATGCAGGTCTAACCGGTGGTGTTATTAAGGTTAAGCCCACAGATCCTGAATACAGAATTTTGGAGCCGGTAACAACAGACGAAATGGCTGGAGTTGCTCTTCATCTTGAAATCAGGAAACCTAAAAGTGTGGAAGAAGTTTCCAGAAAATGCGGTAAATCACCTGAGGAAGTGGAAGAAATCCTTAACAAAATGGCGATTGACGGTTCAGTTAAGTACGAGGATGAAGATGGACAAAAGATGTATTTTCTTGAACTCTATGTTCCCGGTGTTATGGAATATATGGTTGCCAATAAGGAAAATGTGGCCAAATATCCTGTAATCGCTGAATGTTTTGAAGAATATACCAGAAAGCTGGGACCGGTACTTGCCGGCAATCTACCAGTAGGTATGGGGGTTATGCGGGTAATACCGATTGAGACCGCTATTGAAGGTGAAGTGAAAAAGGCTTCCTATGAGGAAATTACCTATCTTCTTAATAAACACGACGTCTTTTCAGCTGCAGACTGTGCATGTAGAACCTCTATGCAGGTCATCGGTGAAGGCTGTGGCCATAGCATTAAGGATATGTGTATTCAATTGGGGCCAGCAGCAGAATTCTACATCAAAACAGGACGTGGCCGCGAGATTACGAGAGAAGAAGCTATTAGTATCTGTGAGCAGGCAGAGAGGGAAGGAATGATTCACTCAATTCCAAATCTTTCAGGTCCAGGTAATGCACTGGCTATCTGTAACTGTTGCGGTTGTTCCTGTTTTGGTTTAAGAAATGCAACCATGTATAGAAATCCTGATTTTTCAAGGTCCAATTATACAGCGGTTGTAGATAAGGATAAATGTGTTGCCTGTGGTGAGTGTGTTGAAAACTGTCAGGTTAATGCACTTACTTTAGGTGAGAAATTATGTGGTGATACAAAATCCTATGTTAAAAAGATAGAGGATACGCCTCGAGATACCAAATGGGGGCCTGATAAATGGAACATGGATTACAGAACAAGAACCTTTGTTGAAGAAACAGGGACCAGTCCCTGTAAGTCAGAATGTCCGGCACATATTGGGATTCAGGGATATATTAAACTTGCTTCTCAAGGCAGGTACAAGGAAGCCCTTGAGCTTATCAAGCTGGAAAATCCTTTCCCTGCTGTTTGCGGCCGGATTTGTCCTAGAAAATGTGAATCTGAGTGTACTAGAGGCGATATTGATGAGCCACTGGCCATTGATGAAATCAAGAAATTTATAGCAGACCAGGATCTTCAGGCTGACCACCGTTTTGTTCCTGTAAAAAGTCCTGATAAGGGTATAAAAGTGGCAGTTATAGGAGCTGGACCGGCTGGTCTTTCCTGTGCCTATTACCTGGCAAAAGATGGTTATCAGGTGACTGTTTTTGAAAAGCAAAAGGTTCTTGGTGGTATGCTGACCCTTGGTATTCCATCCTTCCGACTGGGTAAGGATATCATTCATTCGGAGATTGAGGTCTTAAGAGAACTTGGTGTAGAATTTACTACCGGAATTGAAGTTGGTAAGGATATAAGTCTTGATGAGCTTCGTAATGATGAGTATAAAGCCTTTTATATAGCGGTAGGAGCCCAAGCCGGAAGAGGTCTTGGACTTGATGGTGAAGATCACAAAGATGTTGAAACAGGTGTTGACTTCCTTAGAAGGGTGAATCTGGAAGAAGACCTTGCTTTCTCAGGAAAGACCCTTGTAATCGGTGGTGGTAATGTGGCTATTGACGTTGCTAGAACGGCTGTGAGAATCGGGTCGCAGGAAACAACCATGTTCTGTCTGGAAAGTCGAGAGGAAATGCCTGCTCTTGAAGAAGAGATTGAAGAGGCTTTAGCCGAAGATATTGGAATAGATAACGGATGGGGGCCAAAGGCTATCATCATTGAAGACGGTAAATTGATTGGTGTTGAGTTTAAGAAATGTCTATCCGTATTTGATGATAATGGAAGGTTTGCGCCGGTTTTTGATGAATCGCAAACCAAGTTGGTTAAAGCAGATAAGGTTATACTTTCTGTCGGTCAAAGCATGGACTGGGGTAATCTTCTTGAGGGTTCAATGATGGAACTGAATCCTAACAAGACACTTAAAGTGAATCCAATTACCTTCCAAACCGGTCAAGAAGATGTTTTTGCAGGCGGTGACGCCGTTACAGGACCTAAGTTTGCTATCGATGCAATAGCTCTTGGTAAGCAAGGAGCTATTTCCATCCACCGTTATGTGAATGACTATAACCTGGACTTAAACCGAAGGAGAGAATACCATTCTTTTGATAAGACCAGTTTGAATCTGGATGGTTATGACTCAATTCCAAGACAGCGTCCTATTCACGTAGATGGGCAGAGGTCCAAAGAAACCTTTACTGACCTTAGAGAAACCTTCACTGAGGCTCAGATGAAAGAAGAAACTGAACGTTGTCTAGGCTGTGGAGCAACGATTGTAGATGAATTCCAATGTGTTGGTTGCGGTGTGTGCACGACCAAGTGTAAGTTTGATGCCATCCATCTGGAGCGCCGCTATGACAGTGCCGGAGTAGATTTTTCTGAAATGAAAATACCGGTTATCAAACATGCGGTTAAGCGTCAAGGTAAGATTGCTGTAAAAAATATTAAACATCTTATAAAGAAATAGGTGGACTATGCATGAGTTAGGAATAGTTCTTCAGATCGTTGAACGTATAGAAGAAGTGGCCAAAGAAAATCATTTGGAAGAAATACAAACTCTGGTACTTGAAATAGGGGAGCTGTCCTCGATGATTCCCAGGTATGTTGAAGCCTGTTATCCAATGGCTGTTGAAGGTACAATCTTAGAGGCGGCTGAACTGGTCATTGAGGTTTTGCCGGGAAATGGATCTTGTAGGGCGTGTAATGCTGTTTATAATTTACCTGCCCAAAAGAATACCTGTCCAATGTGTGGTTGTAAGGAGTTTACCGTGTTATCTGGTAAAGAGTTCAATATTAAAGAAATAGTAGCCTGCTAGATTAGGTTATAGTTGATGGTCCGGGCTGGATTTTAGCCTGGACTTTTTTTATAGCAAATTTGGAAATGAAGCTTGTCATTTTTTTCTTGGTAAAATAGAGTAGTAGATTCAGTGGAAAATTATGGTAGATAGTAACATGAAAAGAAAAATAGAAAAGCTTTTTTTATGATTTTTAGATAGATGTTCCCAAATGGACTTTTTTCATTTGCGTTTATCGGATTTTCCTTTATAATAGTAGTGGAGTAAAAGACGTAGTATAAATATGTATTACAAGATAGAACTTATTAAACAAAGGAGGATTGTAATGAGTTTAAGTTTTGATTATTCAAATAGTGGCATCTTAGAACATGAGGTTGCAGGTCTTGCACCACTTGTTGAAGCGGCGCATAAAACATTACACGATGGAACCGGACTTGGAAACGACTACTTAGGATGGGTAGACCTTCCAGTTAATTATGACAAAGATGAGTTTGACAGAGTAAAAGCGGCAGCAAAGAAAATTCAGGAAAAAGCGGATGTTCTTGTCGTTATCGGTATTGGTGGTTCCTACTTGGGTGCAAAAGCTGCTATTGAAGCCCTTAGCAACTCTTTTTACAATTTGCAGGATAAATTTGAAAGAAAAGGTCCACAGGTTCTTTTCGCAGGTCATACCATCAGTGGTACATACCTAAGCCAATTGGTTAAGTTCCTTGAAGGCAAGGATGTTTGTCTTAACGTTATCTCTAAGTCAGGTACTACAACTGAACCGGGTATCGCTTTTAGAGTACTTAAGAAATTAGTTGAAGAAAAATACGGTAAGGATGAAGCAAAAGAGAGAATCTTTGCTACAACTGACAAGGCACGTGGAGCTCTTCGTGAATTGGCTGATTCTGAAGGCTACGATACTTTTGTAATTCCTGATGATGTTGGTGGACGTTTCTCTGTCCTTACACCGGTTGGCCTTCTTCCAATTGCAGCAGCAGGTATCGACATCGATAAAATGATGGAAGGTGCAGCAGCAGCTAGAGAAGAATATGCGAATCCAAATGTTGAAGAAAATATCTGCTACAAGTATGCAGCTGTTCGTAACGCTCTTTACAATAAGGGCAAGTCAACTGAGATTCTTGTAGACTACGAACCAGCAATGTTCTTCGTCGCTGAGTGGTGGAAACAATTATACGGTGAGTCAGAAGGTAAAGACAACAAGGGTATTTTCCCTGCGGCAGTTCATAACTCAACTGACCTTCACTCCATGGGACAATATATTCAAGAAGGTAGAAGAAATATTTTTGAAACTGTTATTACAGTAAAGAACCCAGCTGAAGACGTTATTATTGAAGAAGCTGACGTTAATCTTGACGGTCTTAACTACCTTGCAGGTAAAGGTTTTAACTTCGTTAACGAAAAAGCATTCCAAGGTACACTTTTAGCTCACGTTGACGGAAACGTTCCTAACCTTGTCATCGATATGGAAGCTTTGAATGAATTTGCCTTTGGTAAATTGATCTACTTCTTTGAAAAAGCATGTGGTATCTCCGGTTACTTACTTGGAGTAAATCCATTTAATCAACCAGGCGTTGAGGCCTATAAGAAGAATATGTTCGCTCTTCTTGGAAAGCCTGGTTTTGAGGAGCTTCGTGAGGAGCTTTTGAAGAAACTGTAGTATCGAGTTGTAAAAGCTAGCGAAAACCCTGGCATACCCTTCTGTGGGAGTACGTGTGCACAGACTCATTCGGGACCGAATACGGACCCAAATGAGCCAGTGACCCGAGTTCCCATGGCGAAGGGCATGCCAGGGTTTTCTTTGTTTTGCAAGTCGGTAGTTAGCGAAATGAAGCCTCGCTGCGCGTTGGCTTATTTGATTTATTTTTAGAATTATCTTGACATTGTTTGAGTGGGATTGTAATATTATGTTAGCGCTAACATAAAAATGGCTTATGTTGGATTATGAGTTGTACGGAGGATTATATGATTACGAAGATTTTGACGAAAAAAGATACAGATGACAGACTGACTAGATATGATGGACCTGTAATTGAGACTGAGAGAGCTTTTGGTGGTTATGCTGAAGTGGACGCCACTAGAGAGTATCAGTCTATTCGTGGTTTTGGTGGAGCTTTTACGGAAGCGGCTGCCTATACCTTGTCTCGGATGAGTGCTGATAAACGTGAAGAGGCTATTCATGCTTATTATGACAGGGAAGAGGGATTGAATTATTCCATTGGACGTGTTCACATTCACTCTTGTGATTTTGCCCTTGGCAACTATACCTATGTTGAGGACGGAGATGTTGAATTAGATACTTTTTCAATTGAACATGACAGAGAGTTGATTTTACCACTGGTTAAGGAAGCTTTTGAAAAAAGAGGTGAGCCGCTGGAAATTCTTGCATCACCATGGTCTCCTCCAGCTTGGATGAAGTCCAATAAGATGATGAATCAAGGTGGATATCTCTTACCTGAGTATTTCGATGCCTGGGCCAGATATTATGTGAAATTTATTGAAGCTTATGAAGCGGAGGGGATACCTATTTGGGGTCTGACTGTTCAGAATGAACCTGAAGCTACCCAAACTTGGGATTCCTGTATCTATACTGCTGAAGAAGAAAGGGACTTTGTTAAAAACCACTTGGGACCTACCCTTCACAAGGCGGGATACCAGGATAAGTGTTTATTGGTTTGGGATCACAACCGTGATGTTATGGTTCGACGGGTCAAGCCGATTCTTGATGATCCTGAAGCAAACAAATATGTATGGGGAACCGGTATTCACTGGTATATGTCTGAGGCCTTTGAGAATGTTGGGACTGTACACGACCTTTTCCCAGACAAACATATTCTCTTTACTGAAGGTTGCCAGGAAGGCGGTGTTCATCTTGGATCTTGGGATACAGGCGAGCGATACGGAAGAAACATGATGGGGGACATGAACAACTGGTGTGAAGGTTACCTTGACTGGAACATCGTACTGGATGAAACCGGTGGCCCCAACCATGTTAACAACCTTTGTGATGCCCCAATTATTGCGGATACGACAACTAATGAGCTTCATTACAACAGCTCCTATTATTATATCGGTCACTTCAGTAAGTATGTGGAAAAGGGTGCGGTAAGACTTTTCTCCGACTGTTCTATTGAAGGTGTACACATGATAGCCTTTAAAAATCCTAATGGGGAAAAAGTGGTTATCATGATGAATGAAGGCAGTGAAGATAGGGAAATCAGTGTAAAAATTCAAGGTGGATATCTGAACATCCAACTTGACAGTCACTCCATCGTCACGTATATTTTAAAATAGGAATACGAAGATCCTGATGACTCATGAAGACGTTTTTGTCTCTCAATCATCTGGATGTCGGTTCAAATTTTGTCCACTTGCTCAAGTGCAAGTGAGAAGCGAGGGAAAAGATGGCTACAATAAAAGACATTGCCAACAAGGCTGGGGTTTCCATGATGACGGTATCAAGGACCTTTAATAATCCCAGGCTTGTTAAAGATGAGGTACGGGAAAAAATTCTTGAGATTGCAAAAGAGTTGAATTATGTACCCAATCAAGCGGCTAAATCCCTTGCTTCCAATAAGACAGGTGTCGTACAGATCGTAACCAATATGTCACCTGGTGATTATTATTTTACACAGCTCTTTACTGGGGCGGCCCATTTTCTTAGTGAGTATGGCCTGTCCATTATGATTAATCAATACAGGAAAAGAGACTACCAGCATGACGGTGCCATATATATGGGACTTGAAGAAGGGGAGGACAGGAAACTTTTAAAGGCGGAAAAGAAGCCTTTTGTCCTCTTTGGTAAGTCAGAACTTCCAATCGACTGGGTGGATATTGACAATATTAGAGGAACCTATGGTGTTACCAAACATCTTATCGATTATGGCCACACCAATATTGGATTTATCGGTATTGATCAGAATGAAGCCTTTACCAAAGAACGTTTTCGAGGTTTTAAGGAGGCTATGGAAGATAACTTCCTTGTCCTTGATAATAAGAATTTCTTTTTTGTGGATCACTCAATTGAAGGTGTTAAGGATATCGGTGATCAGATTGTTGGCAGGAAAGGTGTTACGGCCTATGTGTGTGAATCGGATGTTTTGGCCTATGCCTTAATTGACTATTGCAAGGAGAATGATATCAGTGTTCCGGACCAGTTGTCAGTAGTGGGCTTTGATGGATTTATGTTTGATCAGCTGTCGACTCCTCATATTACAACGGTTTTTCAGCCGGTTTATAAGATCGGTATGGAACTGGGACGAATTCTTTACTATCGGATGAATAACCCGGATGCACCGAAACAGGAACTGTTGATTGACACAGAGTTTAAAGCCGGTGAGTCTGTAAAAGACTTACGCAGTTAGGAGGACCTCGTGATAACCATTTATGATATCGCCAAAAAAGCTGAGGTTTCTGCAGCTACTGTGTCAAAAGTCTTTAACGACTACCATGAAGTCAGCCAAAAGACCAAAGACAAGGTCCTTAAGGTGGCTGATGAATTAGGCTATGTACCCAACCTGACAGCTAGAAGTCTTAAGACCAACAAGTCTTACCTAGTAGGAGTTATTTTTTCGGAAGATGTTGGGATTGGCTTGGAGCATCAGTTTTTCTCAAGCATCCTGGAAGCCTTTAGGCGTCGGATTGGTACCTTGGGTTATGATACTGTTTTTATTTCCAAGAATTTAGGTAACCGGGAGATTGGCTATTTGGAACATGCCAAGTATAGAAATGTTGATGGTGTTTTTATTATTACTGCATTGGCAGACGATGTTACCGTTAACAGACTTTTGGCCAGCCATATACCCTGCGTAACCACAGATATTAAATATACAAAAACAGCCCAGGTTGCCTCAGACAACTATCAGGCAGCCAAAGATGCAGTCAAATACCTGTATGATATGGGACATCGTAAGATTGCACATATTTCAGGACCTCTAGATGTTTTGGCGGCAATGGAAAGACGGGAAGGTTTTTTTGACGGGTTAAGACAGGTTGGACTTGAACCTCATGAATCCTATGTCATTGAGACTGGGGCCTTTTCCTATGATGCAGCCTATAAGGCGACTGGTTATCTTTTAAGCCGCTTTGATGAAGCGTCAAGACCAACAGCTATGTTCGTTGATGCTGATGTTATGGCAGTTGCTGCAATGAAAGCCATCCGGTCAAAGGGATTGAAAGTTCCTGGCAATATTTCCGTTATTGGTTTTGATGATGTAGAGTTTGCCAAGTATGTTACCCCTGAGTTGACGACGGTCAGTCAGAATAAGGAACTGATTGGATCGACACTGGCCAATGTCCTCTATGAGCAGATGAATCAGGACATGAGTCATAAGGAAGTAACGAGAATTGCAACTGAGATTGTTCAAAGGTCATCCGTGAGACGTATCGATAACAACCAAAGTGATTTAGTTTAGCAAATGCTGAAATCGATTTCGTAAATTTAGCGAAATCTAATCCTATTTTGAAGGAATAGGATAAATATGAAAGTAATATTTCAGAGTTTCGTAAACAGGAAAGTATAAAGGGGCAAAGGAATGGAATTTAAATTAGTATGGTCCGATGAATTTGATTATGAAGGTAAACCTGATCCTGCTATATGGGATTATGAAGTGGGTAATCATGGTTTTGGAAATAATGAACTCCAGGCGTATACGAATCACGAAGCCAATGCTTTTGTAAAAGATGGTATCCTTCATATTCGTGGACAAAAAGAAAGGAATCAAGATAATCTCTATACGTCTGCCAAGCTGACAACCTACGGTAAGAAAAGTTTCCTATATGGAAAATTAGACTTTTCTGCAAAGCTCCCAAAGGGAAAGGGAACCTGGCCGGCGGTTTGGATGTTGTCTGATGCCATGAGGCAGGGTGTTCATTGGCCTGAATGCGGAGAAATAGACATTTTAGAGCATATTGGAAGGAACGAAGATCAGCTGCATTTTAGCCTTCATTCCAAGACTTACAATCATAGATTGAGGAACCAGTATACATCAGTACACCATATTGAAGGAGTTACTGAAAGTTTTCATGACTATTCAATGGTCTGGCTGGAAGATTCTGTGGAGTTCTTTGTTGATGGTCAATCGATGGCAAAGTTTGAAAAGGGTATGGAAGGCAGAGAAAGTGATGAAGGGGCTTGGCCCTTTAATCAGCCTTATTATCTAATGATTAATCTTGCCCTGGGTGGATTTTGGGGTGGAGAGCTGGATAAAAACTGCCTTCCGGCAGAGCTGGAGCTTAAGTATATCCGTTTTTATGAGGTGGTTGGCTGATAGATTCAGAAACTGATGCCTGTATTAGTAAGTGACAATGAATATTATTTACGAAACATTGCGAAACCCGGTTTCGGATAATTGAAATCGATTTCGCTCTATGTTATAATTAGTTCATATTCAAAGAATATGGCAAAAACTTATTTATATTCTTAAGGAGGATATCTAATGAAAAACAAGGTATTATCATTGCTTCTCATGTTAGCGCTAACAGTAAGTTTGTTTGCTGGATGCAGCGGCAGCGATGGGGAAACGAACAACGACGGCGGGGATGCTCAAGTTGAACAAGGCTCTGAAGACAAGAACGAAGAAACAGGAGCTAGTGAAGAAACAGGTGGTACTACTGAAGAAGCAGTAGAAGAAGCACCAGCTTATGACGCCCTTGACGCCAATGTTGAAGGCGAACTGACAGTTATGTTATGGTCCGGAGACGGAACATACATGGAAGATATCGGACATAAAGACCTTCTTCCAGAAGAACTTGGCGGACAAAACCAAGCAGCTGCATACGCAGTGGCAAAAGCTTTTAACGAAGTTTATCCAAACGTAAAGATTAACGTATTCGCTAAAGCAGACGGTCCAGACGATGAAAACGGTTCATGGGCACAACACAAAGAAAACTTCAAAGCTGAACACGGTCATTACCCAGACGTATTTGCTGAAACAGATATTCCTGGTATGATTTCAAAAGGTTTAATTGCTGACCTTTCCATCTTCAGTGATGATCCACTTTATCAAACATTCAACGAAGCTATTATGACAGCTATGTCATATGGTGACTTCCAAGCGGCTCTTCCACAATACTTGTTACCATGGGGTGTTTTTGTGAACAAGTCATTGGCTGAAGACAACAACTTGGATGTTCCAGATCCAGACTGGACAATCGATGACTATACAGATTTCGTATCTCAAGCAGATATGGAAAACTTCTACGGAGCTATGGATACTCCATTCAGCTTCCTTAATACAGGTTCGACTTCCTTGAATGCATCACTTTCAGCAGGTTCAGAAGGTGACTATGTTCAATTGGATTCAGATGAAATTTCATCACTAATCGATTACATTCCTATGTGGTCAGATTATGCAGTATATCCACAAAACGAATTAGGCAACATTCCTCCAGAAGTTATGGAAGCCAACTGGTCATGGAGCTTTAAATTCTTCATTGAAAACAAGCTTCTTACACTTGCAGGCGATCCATGGATGATGGGTGATGCGGCTCATCCAGATGAAGCACACTGGGGTAGAGCAAAAGCAGCAGATTGGGATATCTACCCAAGACCTGCTACTGAATTCCAACCAGAAACAGTTGGTTTGGTTATTGACCCATTCGCAGTTTATAACTACGCTATGGACGATGGCGACCCAGCTATGAGTGACGAAGAATTTGCCAAGACTAAACTTGCTTATACTTTCGCAGCTTTCTGGACTGGCGACACAAGAGCTTGGCAGGCAAGAGCTGACCAAGAATTCCTTGATGGCGAAAACCTGAAAACTTGTCTTAATGACTCCTTCCCATTTGTTACCGGTGAAGAGTTTGATAAGCAAATGGAAGTATGGTACTCAGCTCCTATCCACCAAAGATATGCAGATGCTGATTTAATGCCTGGTTTCCACTATGTACTTGAACTTTGGAACGCTGGACAGTTCTGGGATGTAAGTGATAAACTTTACCCATGGTACCATGACTTTGAAGGTGCTAGAAGAGCTAACCTTTATGAGTTTGAAAACATGTGGAATGTTGATGTGGCCGGTGCCCTTCGTACTGAAGCCAACTGGGCTGACAACGTAAAAGCTAGACTTGCTGAATGGGATGATTTGGCTGACGAACGTTTTGCAGAGTCTCACCAAGCAGTTCTTGACGGTTTAGCAGAATTCTATCAGAAGTAACCATTTGTAAAGATAATAAGAATATAAGCCGCGGCTTAGTAGTCGTGGCTTATATTAACTATTGGGAGACAACATGAAAAAATTGCTGATGGTTTTAGGGATTGTTTTGATAGGTGTTTTGGGGTTTGTGGCAGGCAATTATTTGTTGGATGGAAAGGTTGCTTTCTATGATCAGGAAGATGGCATTTCCAGTGAGGATGCCCAGGCTGCTTTTGACTTGCTTAATTCATCTTTGGACCAAGCCAGGTTCACTTATTTCGAATATCTTAAAACCCATGAAATGAAAACAGGACAAGAGAATATTGAGGCCCTTTTGGCCCAGGCCGATTCAGAGGCCTACTTGAACTATGAAGATCAGTCACAGTTCAGTTTTGATGTTGAAAAAGACGGCTATTATGAGTTATACCTTCAGTATGAAATGAAGGATACAGTTATGAACAATGGAACAGTTGCCTTAACCATTGATGGTCAACTGCCTTTTTATGAAGCGAATTTTATTGATTTACCCTTGCTTTGGCAGGATAAATCCAAGACTTTTGATTTAGACTCTTATGGGGATGAGGCTCTTCCTCAGCAGGTTGTTGTTGGTGGAGTCTTAAATGTTCCTCTTTACAATAATACATACATCAGTGCAGACCCCTTGCTTTTTTATCTTGAAGCAGGAAACAGGGTCTTAACCTTAACCAATCAATCATCCAGTCCTTTTAAAATGATTGGAGTAACAGCAAAAGCACCTAGGGCCTTATTAAGCTATGATGAGTATAAAAAGGCAGCTGGTGGAAATGCTGATGTTTTAGATGCGGATTATGGAACGGAAAAGTTTACAGTCAACGCTACAGACTACATTATGAAGAACTCTTCCTATGTAAGACTCATGTCTTTGGAAGATCCTTCGGTTACACCTTTTGACCCGGTTGATAAAAAGCTTAATGTGATATCCGGTCTCTCCTGGGATGATCCTGGTAAAAACATTACTTATGAAATGACGGTCGAAGAAAGCGGTTGGTATAAGTTAGGCGTCCACTACATGCCTCATAAAGATGACTACCATGTCTTTAGGACCCTTCGCATTGATGGAGATATTCCTTTTGAAGAAGTAAAGGCCTATCCTTTTAAGGATGTAAATGGTGACAAGCTGAATTATGAAATCCTGCAGGACGAGGAAGGAAAGGCCTATGAGTTCTACCTGACTCAGGGAAGTCATACCATTACATTTACGGCGGATTATGAGCCTATTTCCTATGATCTCAGGCGTATTCAACTGATTATTGACCATATCAATCAGTTTGCCCTTGATATCCGTAAAATCACAGGAAAAGAAGTAGACAAGAACAGAACCTGGAAACTAACAGATTATATTCCTGAGACTGAATCTTATCTTCTGGCTTATGACACTTTGATTAAAGACATTATTGAGGAAAGTGGCCAGTATGCACCTAACGGTGTGGCATCATCAACCCTTTCCTATTTGCAAAAAGCTTTGGCAAAATTAGACCTTATGCTGGAAGACCCTGATGAGCTGCCTCTGTATTTTGAAGACCTGTATTCAGGATCCGGTTCAGTAAACCAAATGCTTGGTGATACTATGGAAACCATGAAGGCTCAACCATTAAGTCTTAGTGAGTTTACCTTCTTCCAAGGTGATCTTGATAAAAAAGCCAATGCAGGTATACTTGCCTCATCGGCAGCAAGTATAGAAAAATTCGTCTCTTCTTTTACATCAGACAAGTATGTCGTAAGAAATGATGAAAAAATGCTGAATGTATGGGTCAACCGACCAATTACACATGTGGATACCCTGCAGAAGCTGGTTGATTCAGAGTTTACAGCTGAAACCGGTATTGAAGTAAAGATTTCCGTAATGCCTGATGCCAACAAATTGGTTCTTGCATCTGCAGCAGGTGAAGCGCCTGATGTGGCAATGGGACTCTTATCATACATGCCTTTTGACCTGGCTATTCGTGGAGCTGCTTACGACCTGTCATCCTTTGATGATTTTTGGACAGTTGCTGACCGCTTTACTCCAGGTGCCTTTGTTCCCTATGTTCTTGAAGATAATGTTTATGCGCTTCCTGAAACCTTGGAATTTTTTACAACAGTTTATCGAAAAGATATCTTCCAATCCCTTGGATTTGAAGTACCGAATACCTGGGATGAGGTAACTGAACTCTTGCCTGAGCTGCAACGTTATGGCATGAACTTCTATCATCCAATTGCCGGAGGAACATCCCTTAAATGGTTCTACCAAACCAGTCCTTTTATTTATCAAAAGGGAGGAAGCCTATACTCAGAAGACGGCCTGCGGTCAACTATTGATGAGACAGAAGCTGTGGAAGGGCTTGAATACTTAAGCAAGCTATTTACCATGTATTCACTGCCTGAACAGGAGCCTTTGTTCTACAATGCCTTTAGATACGGAACAGAACCTATTGGTATAGCCGACTTTACAACCTATATGCAGATCAAGAATGCTGCACCTGAGCTGGTTGGTCAATGGGAACTTGCCCCTTATCCAGGAATGATTGATTCAGAAGGTAATCTTAACCGCTGGATTATTGCCAACGGTCGTGGATCCGTTATTATGAAGGATTCTGATAAGGCGGATGAGGCCTGGGAATTCCTTAAGTGGTGGACCTCAGAAGAAGTTCAGACAACTTATTCCTATACCCTTCAGTCTATATACGGTCCAGAGTACCTATGGTTATCCGGTAACCTAGCAGCAGTTGAAAATTCTCCTATTGATATTCAGGACAAGGTTGTTATCCTGGAGCAGATCAAATGGTTACGGGACGTTCCAAGAACTCCTGGACAGTACATGTTGGAAAGAGGAGTATCCGATATTTGGAATACATCGGTCTTTGACCATGTACCAACAAGGATAGCCATTGACAAACAGGTTATTACCATTAACCGGGAGATTCGAAGAAAGATGATTGAGTTTGGATATCTGGATGAGGAAGGTAACGTTTTAGTACCTTATCCGGTTCGGGATATTGAATGGATCATTGAACAAATAGAAGAGAAAGGAGAAGCCAATGAATAAAGTAAATGCCAATACAATGCAAAAAGAGCATGGGGAAGGCAAAAAGTCATTCTTAAGCAAAAGTCAGGTCAGTGATCTTTCTACTTTTTGGCTTCTTCTCCCTTATGGGGCCTTGTTTCTCTTTTTCATATTGATACCGGTTACCCTGGCTTTTCTTTTGTCAGTGACCTACTTTAATGTTATTGAGTTCCCTGAGTTCACCGGTGTTTTCAACTATGTTATGCTGCTGACTCAGGATGAGATTTTTCTTAAATACGTCCTTCCAAATACAGTTAAGTATGCCATTATCGTTGGTCCTGGAGGATATGTTTTATCCTTCATATTGGCCTGGATGCTGGCTCAGATTCAACGTATACCAAGGACTATTATCTCCTTGATTCTCTATACACCTTCCATGGTTGGTCCGGTCTTTATTACTGTGGTGTGGAGAACCCTGTTTTCAGGTAGTGAGGCCGGCTACATCAATGCCTTACTCCTGCGTTGGGATATGATTGACAAGCCTATTCAGTTCTTAATTGAACCGGCATATTTGATGAATATTGTTATATTTATCGCTTTATGGTCGTCCATGGGGATTGGTTTCCTGGCTATGATTGCCGGTGTTCTCAACGTTCCCCAGGAACTTTATGAAGCAGCCTATATAGACGGAATCAAGAACAGGTTCCAAGAGGTTATCTATATAACTATTCCGTCTATGAAGCCTCAAATGCTTTTTGGAGCGGTTATGGCTATTGTTGGTGCCTTTAATTCTGGTTATGTTGGAGTGGCCCTGTCGGGTTCCAATCCAACGCCCCAGTATTCAGCCCAGCTTCTGATTAACCACATTGAAGACTATGGTTTTCAACGGTATGAGATGGGCTATGCAGCAGCGGTTTCTGTTGTCCTGCTCTTAATGGTTTGGGGATTTTCCAAGTTGGCTTATGGCCTCTTTGGTGAAAAAGAGGAGGTGAGATCATGAGTAAGTTTCAGGGAAGTAAAATTAACCCGACCCAGTTTCACCGGTCTCAGCTTAAGTTTTATGTGATTCTTTTACCTATTGCCCTGTTTATGATTTTACCGGTTGTCTATATTATCAGCCATGCCTTTAAACCCTTGGACGAGCTTTTTATGTTCCCGCCAAGATTTTTGGTTCAAAAGCCTACTTTGGACAACTTCACCATGTTGTGGAGAGCGGCTTCGACGACAGGTGTTCCCATGAGCCGGTACTTCTTTAACTCGGTGGTGGTTTCCCTGGTAACGGTTGTTGCCAATATGTTCATCGTAACCATGGCCGGATATGCCTTATCCAAAAAGAAATTTAAGATTAAACATCATCTTTTGAATCTTAACCAGATTGCCCTGATGTTTGTACCTATAGCAGTGACCATTCCAAGATACCTGATTATTGAGAAGTTAGGTCTTGTTAATAATTTTGCAGTTCATATTTTGCCGCTTTTGGCCATGCCTGTAGGGTTGTTCCTGGTTAAACAGTTTATTGACCAGGTGCCTGATGCCTTGATTGAGTCAGCCCAGATTGATGGGGCCAATGATTTTGTCATTATACGACGAATCATTATGCCTATTATCGGACCTGCCCTTGCTACTGTTGGACTCTTGACTTTCCAGATTGTCTGGAACAATGTGGAAACATCCAATCTTTTTGTAACGGATGAATCCATCAAGACACTGGCCTTTTATCTAAGTGTATTTACGGATAGGGCACAGGAAGGTTCCATCGCCGGCGCCGGTATGGCAGCGGCGGCAGGTATGATCATGTTTTTACCAAACCTGGTAATTTTTATCTTTATGCAGTCACGGGTTATGAACACCATGAGTCACTCAGGAATTAAGTAGGAGGATATGATGAGAAAATTAGCAAGATTGTTGGTCGTCATGATCATCACAACCTTTCTTTTGTCGGCTGTTTCCTACGCCTCACCAGCAACGTCTTATACCTGGACAAGGAATGCCAAGGGTAAATGGACCAAGACTCAGGATGCCTATCTTCCTGAACTGACTCTGCTGGAGCTTGACCTCAGTGAGCCTGAAGATTTGTTTGTGGACAAGAATAATGACTTATATATCGCAGATACAGGTAACTCTAGAATCGTTAGGTACTCCATTAACCGTAACGAACTGGATACTGTTATAGACTATGAAGGTTTCAAGTCGCCTAAGGGTGTCTATGTAACCGACGATGGAAATTTATATGTTGCCGATGCCAAGGCGGAAGCTATTTTTCGCTTTGACCATGAGGGTAACTTTATTGAAGCTTTTGAGCGGCCGACAGACATTGCCTTTGGCCAGACACCCTATAACCCGGCAAGGATAGCCGTTGACTCCAAAAAGAATATGTTCATTATTGGTGAAGGTGTTCTGAACGGTGTTATCCACATTTCATCCGGTGGCCAGTTCCTTGGATATTTTGCATCCAATAAGGTAACCCTTGATTTAGTCCAGGAACTCCAGGATTTCTTCTTCACTGAAGACCAGCTGGACAACCTGGGAAGCCGTGTTCCCCTAACTATGACCAATGTCTTTGTCGATGAGGAAAATATTGTTTACTCGACGACTATGGGGAGTGAGGCTACCAAGGTTTTAGCCAAACACAATACTGCCGGATCCAATGTATTTGATGATGTTTTCGGAAGTGAGGATTTTATTGATCTGTATGTGGACCCGGATGGCATTATCTATGTAGCCAGTCTGCAGGGTGAGATATTCATCTATTCACCTGAAGGTGAATTTATCCATTCCTTTGGTGGTTTTTATGGCGAAGAGGATATATCCGGTTTGTTTACAGACCTTGGTTCCATAGCTGTTGATAAAGACGGAAAGATTTGGGCAGCTGATTCATCGACTTCCTATATTCAGTCTTTTAGACCCACAGACTATGCAACAACTATTTATGAGGCCCTGAACGCCTTTAAACTTGGTGAATATGACAAGGCAGAAGACTTGTGGCTGGATGTATTATCCAAAAACCAGATGCTAAGATTAGGCCATGAAGGTATCGGTAAAGTGTATCTTTATACCCAACGTTATGAAGAGGCTATGAAGCACCTGGAAATTGCTGATGACAAGTACTTCTTTTCTCAAGCCTATTGGGAAGTACGGAATGTATGGCTTCAGGAGCGGTTGGCTCTTATTATAACAGGATTTATATTTTTGCTGATTGGCTGGCAAATCCTTAAGTGGGTGGACCGTAAGCTTGGCATCTTTGATGGAATCCGCCGGTTTAAGAAAAATATACGCAAGCATAAGTTATTGGATGATCTCCTGTTTATGTTTGACTATATTAAACACCCAATAGACGCCTTTTACGATTTGAAGATTGAGAAAAAGGGAAGTTACTTAAGTACGACTATATGGTATGTCATCTTTTTTGCCGTGTATATTCACTCTACTTTTGGAAGGGACTTCCTATACACACCAGTACCTATTGAAGATATTGATTTTATGGCCCTTATTATTGGTTTCAATGTTATCCTTTTCCTTTTCGTAGCCACCAACTACTTGGTCAGCTCCATTCAGGATGGTGACGGAACCTTCGGTCAAATCTATAAGTTGACCATTCATGCAGCAGGGCCCTTGATCTTTATGATTGTGTCCGTAACCTTTTTATCCTACTTCCTTTCCTATAATGAAGAATTCCTCATTAAGTTGATTGAGTTTGTAGGACCACTATGGTCATTGATTCTTTTGGTCTTGGGATTGCAGGAAATTCACCAGTATACAACAAGGGAAGCCATTAAGAGTATTATTTTTTCAGTAGCGTTTATGCTGATTATAGCCATTATGATACTTATTGTTATGATCATGGGCGAACAGCTTTATGACTTCTTCGAAGCATTAATTAGGGAGGTGGTTAGAAATGTCACGAGTTAGCAGATGGGTTGCAGGCCTGACCCTGGTAGTACTTCTTACTGTCGTGGTGGCATCTGCCTATACCCCAACCAATTTAGATACCAAAAAACCACCTAAGGAACTGGAATATATCTCCATCCGTCCTGATGTGGATGAGGTTATTTATGAGAATGATACCTACATCTATTCCTTTAAAGATGACCGGGATGTTCTGACTATTTTTGACAAAAGAAACGGCTATACCTGGAAATCCGGTCTTGATATTGCATCAAGCAAGGCAGTAAAAGCGGCACTTAGAAAAGATGAGCCCTTGGGATTTGAGCCTCTTGAAGTCAAAATGAATGAAACTTTCACAGCTATAGCCAATTCCTTGGTTACTGTGGAGTATTATGACGATTCCAATAACATTAAGCGCTTGGCGTCAGCTTCAGATGAAGCCAGCTCAACCTTAATGAAAGTGGCCGGAGAGGATAATCATTTTGTCCTTGATGTTGCTTATGAAGAGCAGGATATTACATTAAAAGTCCACTTGATATTCACAGAAGGCGGCTATCAGATTGATATCCTGGGTCAGGAGTTTGGTGGAGCTGATCTTGGCAACCTGGCGGCTGTCATGTTGAATCCTTTCCTTGGCGCTTCCGGCGGTATGTATCAGCTTTATGACAAGGAGACAGGAAAACATGGTGACCAGATTAATAAGCCGGAGATACCGGGTTATGTCCTGGTACCGGATGGATCAGGTGCCCTTATTCGCTTTAACGACTATATGGTTTCACTGAAAACTTATGAAGCTAATGTTTATGGTAAGAACCTGGCAAAAGACACCTACAACAACTCAGTGGTTATTGATTCCTTTAAACCATTTAAGGAGCCTCTATTGCCGGTTTACGGCATTGCCCACGGTGATAACCAGGCAGCCTTTGTGGGTTATGCTACTGAGGGTGATGAAAACATGCAGATCATTGTAACACCCGAAGAAAATACAACCCTGTATACCTTCGCTTATCCAAGGTTTGAATACAACAAACTCTTTTATCAGATCTTTAACAAAAGAGGTGATGGATATTTTACCCTGGAAGATGATCCGGAACTCTATGATGTCAGCTTCAGGTATGATTTTCTGGCCGGAGGCAGTGAAGACAGTCATTCCGCCGATTATGTAGGTATGGCCTTGACCTATAGGGACTACCTCATAGAAAAAGGAATCCTAAGTGAGCTGGATTCGACCAGTGCTCAGGTTCCTATGCGACTTGACTTTATGATGTCTGACCTAAAGAAAAGTGTTTTAGGTTATGAAAATGTAGTGACGACGACAGCTGAAGACGTTGGCCAGATTTTAGACCAGTATACGGAAATGAATATTAATGCAGGTCTTATTGGCTGGCAGGAGGGTGGAGCGACTTCCTCCAAATTATGGAAGGCGGATTTTGACCGCAGTGTTGGATCAAAGGGTGACTTTAAGGATCTTTTTGAAGACCACTCAGATGTTGATATTTCCTTTGTCACGGACTATGTGAATATTCATGAGGACCAGGTCAGATCTTTAGGAAATGCAGCCAAACACATTAATAACTGGTATCTTAACAGGTATGTGTGGGGTGACGTTCCTTTTGACGAGTTTAACTTTGCCAGACCAATCCGAAGTGTGGAATGGTTGAACAAGCAACTTGAAGACCTCAAGAAACTTAATATCACCAGTCATACTATTTATGGCATGTCCAATATTCTTCTTAGTGAAGAGGATGATGACAAGATGAATACGGCTGAGGTTGCTGATATGTACAGAAACGCTCTTGATGAAATTGGCCAGGACATGAAGCTCAACCTAAACCAGCCAAACCAGTACTTATGGAGTCAAACAGACAGGTTCCTGCAAGCACCTGTTTATCCGACCCAGTTCCTTATTGAGACGGACACCGTACCTTTCCTTCAACTGGTACTCAACAATACCATGGAAGTCTACGGACCATACTCCAACTTCTCCTTCTCAGGAACCAAGGATATGCTGCGTATGATTGATTACAATATTTATCCAAGTTTTGTTTTGACAAAAGAAGCCTCATATCTACTGTCAACAACCAACTCACTGGATATGTACTCAACGGAATTTGAACAATATGATGCCCTCATTAGAGAAGTATATGAAACCGTTAATGAAGCCTTATCTGCAGTAACCGGTGCCAACTGGACAGGTAGACAAGTGGTGGAAAACGGAGTCATCCTGAACACCTATGACAATGGGGTATCCATTATCATCAATTACACGGAAACTGTGGTTAATGTAGAAGGGGCTCAAGTAGAGCCGCTTTCAGCATTGGTCATTCGATAGGAGGTTAACATGGCAAGTACAAAAGGCAAAAAAATCCGGGATAATATCTTAGGATATACCTTCATGTTACCTTGGATTATCGGGTTTCTTACATTTACAGCCGGTCCCTTCTTCTACACGATTTACTTAAGTTTTCATGAAGTTAATCTAACGGTTAGAGGATGGGAAACGGTGTGGAACAATTTTGACAACTACCTGTCAGCCTTCCTACGGAATACGGAGTTTGTTCCGGCTATGGTTGGTTTCATCGGCTACGAGTTGGTCTATGTTCCGGTTATTATTGTCATCGCTTTTATCTTAGCCTTGATGCTTAACCAAAAAATCAAGTTCAGGTCCGGATTCAGGCTGATTTATTTCCTGCCTGTCATCATTATGTCAGGCTCGGTTATGCAGCAGCTAATGGATTCAGGTAATGCGACCATGGGAACAGTAAGAGGTTCCTTAATCTATAACATCATCAGAAACTACAACAGGTACCTGGCTGAAGTTATCCAATATATTTTCGATAACTTCTCCATGGTTCTCTGGTTTACAGGAATACCTATTATTCTAATAATTAACGGCTTACAGAAGATTAACCCAAGTCTCTATGAAGCAGCAATGCTTGACGGAGCAACACCATGGCAGTCCCTGTGGAAGATAACTATTCCCCTGATTAAGTCCATAGTCCTGGTTTCAACGGTTTTCACCATTGTCCAGTTGGGGATGTACAACCTGAATCCTGTTTATCAGATGATCAGGGATACGATCTACAATACCACCGGCGGCCTGGGACTGGCAGCAGCTTTTGCCTGGGTCTATGCCATAGTAGTCTTGATTTTTGTAGGTATCGCCTTTGCATTATTTAAAGAAAGAGAAAGGAGTTCATAAGATGGGAACTATTTGGAAAAACTTCCGTAATGTCCGTGATAAGGTTTTTGGAACCAACATGACCGATGGACTGGTTTACAAGATTATTGTTTACTTGATTCTGATATCCATCTCTTATGTCTTCCTTTATCCACTCTTAAAAATGATTTCCATGTCCTTTATGGGCAAGGATGATATTATTAATCCGGAGGTTTTGTGGATTCCCACAACCTTCACCTTAAGTAACCTGAAAGTGGCTTCTTTTGTCATGAACCTTAGGACCTCCTTTTTTCAAACCTTATGGTTCGTTACAATTTTAGCCTTGGGACAAACCGTAGTTACTGCCCTTACAGGGTTTGCCCTGGCCAGGTTCGATTTCAAGTTTAAGAATTTATGGTTTGTCTTCATCTTGATGTCTTTTGTTATTCCAATTCCTATTGTCATCATTCCAAGAATAATGATGTTCGTAGGCTTCCAGGAATCTTCAGGCATGCAGATGATTGGAACGGTTTATCCTCAACTGATGATGACCTTAACCGGTCAAGGGATTAATTCAGCCATTGCTATCTTGATTTTTTATAACTTCTTTAAGATGATTCCATATTCCCTGGATGAGGCAGCCATGATCGACGGCGCTTCAACCCTTCAGGTTTTCTATCATATCATCTTAAAAATGTCCTTTACAGCCATTACGATTGTCTTCCTCTTCTCCTTTGTGTGGACCTGGAATGAAACCTATGTAGCAGGTACCTTTGTCCGAAGCGGAATCGAGCTTATGAGTATGAAACTTGGTGCCTTTGACAGTGTTTTTGCTACCATGGGATCTAACATACCGGGACAAAGCGGTGAGGCAAGAATCAATGAGGCCTATAAAATGGCTGCCACCTTCATATCCATGCTGCCCCTTCTGGTTCTCTATTTTGTAGCCCAGAAACAATTTATTGAAGGTATTGAAAATACAGGAATTACAGGTGAGTAATATGAAAGATTTCTATAAGTCAAACATTATCCCAAACATACGATTGACACGAGTGTTTCTCATCCTGATCCTAATAGTAAGTATGACCGCCTGTTCCTCTACAGGCGGTGATACTTATGAAAACGACACGAATGATACAAGCAGCGAATCAGCGGATACTCAAGACGGCACTAGCCAAGAGTCCCTAGAAGGTCAAGAGAATTCAGAGGTTAATAGTGAGACCGATACTGAGGCAAAAGTTGAAGAAGCTGACACAAGTACCGCAGACCAGGAGGAATCTGAGTCAGACCAGGAAGAATCTCATGAAGACTGTAAAGCTGTAGGCTTTGAATACGATGAAGAAAATCTGACCTATGAACTGGTATGGTCAGATGAGTTTGATTATGAAGGACTTCCTGATGATACAAAATGGAACTATGATGTTGGTGGAAGTGGTTGGGGGAACAATGAACTTCAATACTATACAGATACCGACAATGCCTATGTGGAAGACGGATTTTTAACCATTACTGCAAAAAAAGAAACATATAATAAACTAGACTATACATCAGCCAGAATGATTACGAAAAACAAGGGTGATTGGTTATATGGAAAGGTTGAAGTCAGAGCCAAACTTCCGTCAGGAAGAGGCACCTGGCCTGCAATCTGGATGCTGCCTACAGATTGGAAGTATGGTGGATGGCCAAGATCCGGGGAAATTGATATTATGGAACATGTAGGTTATGACATGGGTCATATTCACGGTACTATTCATACCAATGCCTATAATCATATTAAAGGAACCCAGGTCGGTAAAAGTGTTGTGAGAGATGATGCTTCTGAGGCTTTTTACACCTATACCCTTGAATGGCTGCCTGATAAAATAAAGATATATATTGATGACTCTCTATATTTTGTCTATAAACCATCCAATATGATTAATTGCCCAAGTGAAGAAGAATGGCCTTTTGACCAGCGATTCCACTTACTGCTTAACATTGCAGTCGGCGGTAACTGGGGTGGTGCCAATGGTGTTGATGAGTCCATTTTCCCCCAGGAAATGGTTGTTGACTATGTGAGAGTTTACCAGGCCACAGAGTTTGAGGTTTATCAGTAAGGAGACAGAACATGAATAAAGAATACTACTTAGAAGGGGAAACCTTTGTCATTGAAAATTATGACAAACAGAAGCCTTTTGCCAGCTTTCTACCTGGTATTGCCGGTACTGACGGTATCCCTATGTGGGTTTTCTATACCAATCGAGGTCAAGGAATCGCAGGATTCGGTATAGAGAACAAAGATGGTGCAATCCTTGATTTTGTACCTGCAAACCGGGCCTATCAGAGAACGGAGACCGCCGGTTTTAGAACCTTTGTAAAAAAAGATGGATTAGTCACAGAATTATTTTCAACCCTCAATGACCAACCAAAACGCCTTATGCGCATTGATGCCAATGGTCTTGGTTTTGTAGAAGAAAATACAAGCTTAAACCTCCGGGCAGAAGTTTCTTATTTTACCATAACAGGAGAAAATTTCCCTGGCCTAGTCAGAAAAGTGACCCTTTCAAGTCTTGATGGTCAGCCTGTTCAATTGGAAGTTTTAGATGGACTTAACACCTTATGGCCCTATGGAACCAACAATGAGTCCATTAAAAATATGTCCAATCTAGCTACTGCCTGGTTTGATGTGTTTAATGCTGAAGAAAATCTGCCTTTCTATAGAAACCGGTCAACCAGTGAAGATTCAGCGGAAGTTGGTGTCGTTGAGGCAGGACATTTCTATGGATCTTTTGTAGGAGAACAGGACCAGCCATTGCCTGTTATCTACGATCCTGATGTGATCTTTGGAGCCAATACAGCCTGCACCAAGGCAGATGTTTTCGAAAAGGAAAGTCTCAAAGATTTATTGGAAGTAAAGCAAATCAGCGCCAATAAGGTTCCTTGTGCCTTTACTGCTTTTGAAGGAACAATTGAAGACCAGATGACCATGTATACGGTTATTGGTAAGATGAACCATATCGATACACTTAACGAAACAGCCAAAGTCTTCAAGGCAGATTTTTTTGCTGACCAGGAAGAAAAAGCCAAAGATTTGGTCGATAGCTTAACCATGGACGTTGATGGCAAAACAGCCTATCCAATGTTTGATGCCTACGTGAAGCAATCCTACCTGGACAATTTCCTACGTGGTGGTTATCCTTTAGTATTTGAGGGAAAAGAAGGTCCAATTGTCTATCACGTATACTCAAGGATACATGGTGATATGGAGCGGGAATATAATTATTTTGTTGTTGAGCCGGCTTATTATTCCCAGGGGATTGGAAACTTCAGGGATGTTAACCAGAACCGAAGAAATGATGTATATTTTGTTCGGAATCCGGTGACTTTTCTATCCGCCAGTTTATGGAATTTATCCAGTATGATGGTCAGAACCCATTAAGTGTACAGGGATCTTACCTGAACATTGATGAACAGGATATTCCTAGACTTCTTGATTATGTTCTTAATGAAAAAGACTTGGTTAAAGAAGTGTTAATGGGTGATTTCACACCAGGTCGTCTTTTAACGACTATGGATGACCACAAGGTTGCTTTAACCATTGCAAGAGAAGACTTCCTTAAAGCGGTGATGAAGGTTTCCGTCCAGGAAATCAAGGCGGTTTATGGCCATGGCTACTGGGTAGACCACTGGACCTATAACATGGATTTAATTGATAACTATAGAAATATTTTCCCAGACCGTTTTGAAAGTCTTATGTTTGATGTTCCATTGAGATACTTCCAGTCAGAAGCCGTTGTACTAAAGCGTCAAGACAAATATGTCCTAACTCCAGATGGAAGAGTCAGACAATACGACGCAGTCATGGAAGATGGGACTAGAATCAATAAACTTGGTATTAAAAAAGGTGCAACTAACTGGCTAAAAGATTCGGATGGCCAGAGAGTGAAAAGCAATCTCTTTGAAAAACTCTTGACCCTCGTGGTTAATAAAATGGTTAATATGGATCCATCCGGAGTCGGCATCATGATGAATACTGACAAGCCTGGTTGGAACGATGCTATGAATGGTCTTCCTGGACTCTTTGGTTCAGGGACCAGTGAAGTGGTTGAACTGAACCGAATTGTAAAACTTCTTCTTGAAATGGTAGATAGAAGGGAGACCATTCGTCTTCCGCAGGAATTAGGTCATCTTTTTAAAGATTATATGGATCTCTTGAATGCTTTTAATCAAGGTGCTTTAACAGACTTAAGACTTTTTGAAAAAGCACAGGATCTGAAGGAAGCTTTTGATGAAGCATTGTATGATTTTGTTTCAGGCCAGGACTTGATTTTTGAATCTAAGAAGGTGAAAGATTCATTGCTTGCCATACATGACCGATTGGAAAATGCTATAGACAAGGCAATTGGTGTCGGCGATGGGATTTTGCCAAGTTACTTTGTTCATGAAGCAAAAGAATATAAACTTCTTGAAGGTAAGTTCCACCCGGTTAACGGTATGCAAAATGTTCAGGTGACCGAATGGACCTACCGCCCTTTGCCAAAATACCTGGAAGCACCTGCCAGATACATGAAGCAGTTGAAGGACAAGGATGCAGCAAAGGATATGTACGACAAAATCAAGGTTTCCGGTATGTATGATGAGGCACTTAAAATGTATGTGACTTCTGAATCCCTTGAGGAAGAAACCATGGAAATAGGTCGTGCCAGAGCATTTGTTCCAGGTTGGCTGGAGCGGGAATCCGTTTTCATGCACATGGAATATAAGTATCTTTTGGGTATGATTAAATCAGGCCTTTATGACGAGTTTTTTGATGCGGTAAAGACCGCCTTACCGCCGTTTATGGATCCAAAAGTCTATGGAAGATCAACCTTGGAGAACTCCTCCTTTATTGCCTCTTCCAGAAATCCTAATCCGGCCAATCATGGTAGAGGATTTGTTTCAAGACTTACAGGAACGACGTCAGAAATGACGACGATGTGGTTAAAAATGATGACCGGTGACAGACTCTTTACACTTGAAGGTCAGGAGTTGGTATTTGGACTGCATCCAATTTTACCAAGTGATTTCTTTGATCAGAAGGGTCAGGTTTCTGCCTCTGTCCTAGGTCATTTAATGGTGACTTATATCAATGAAAAAGGATTGAACACCTATGGAAAAGATGGGGTTCAACCGGTTTCGTATCAATTAGTTTATCCAGATGGAAGGGAACATGTTGCGTCAAAAGTGACCGGTTCCTATGCTGAAGATATTCGAAGTGGAAAAGTGAATCAGCTTATCGTTACTTTGGGGTAAAGCAGCGATCAGAAACAGGTGGCAGAGTTAATTGGGACTCTGCCATCTGACAATATAAAAGGAGACGGCATGAAAAAAATATTAGCATTAATCCTGGTTATGATCATGGTATTATCCGGTTGCCAGGGAAACGACGACAATAAAACAGCAAATGAACAGGAAAGTGGAACAGAACAAGACTCCGTGACTCAAGAAAGTACTGAGAGTCAGACAGGAGTTGAAAGTGATCAAGAAGCTGATACAAGTGAGGCAGATGACTCTTCGGATGATGGAGTAGAAGAACCGACTGAGGAAGAGGCGATTAGAATAACGATTCAATCCCTTGATGACATTGATGCCTTTATTGCAACGATGACCCTTGAAGAAAAGGCGGGGCAACTGATTCAGGCTGAACGGGCTGGTATTCAACTCTATGAAGTGTCTGAATACAATATCGGGTCTATTCTTAGTGGTGGTGGAAGTGTTCCTGGAAGTAACAATCCGGAAGGCTGGACCACCATGGTTAACCGCTTCAACAAGGTATCTATGAACTCATCGTCAGGTATACCGATTATTTATGGTATTGATGCTGTTCATGGAAACTCTAATGTAGAAGATATAACAGTATTCCCTCATAACATCGGTCTGGGAGCCGCCAACAATCCAGAGCTTATGGAAGATATTGGACGTGCAACAGGGGAGGAGACTTTAGCCTGTGGCGTTCTTTGGAATTTTGCTCCTGCCGTGTCATCAGTTCAAGATATCAGATGGGGACGAAGCTATGAAAGTTATTCAGAAAATATAGACCGTGTAGCAAACCTTGCACCATCCTATATTACAGGCTTACAGAGTGCCGGTGTCATGGCGACAACCAAACACTTTATTGGTGACGGTCAAACCACTTTTGGTACCGGTGAGGGCTCCAACCTGATAGACAGAGGTGACGTAACCGTATCAATGGAAGAGCTCCTTCGCATTAACTTGAAAGCCTATGAAGCTGCCATTGCAGCTGATACAAAAGCCATTATGGCTTCTTTTAACTCTATCGGTGGAGTAAAGGTCCATGGTGATGAAAGTATTCTTACAGGACTTCTTAGAGAAGAACTTGGTTTTGAAGGTCTGGTAGTCTCAGATTGGGAAGCGATTCACACGATTGCTTCAAACCTGGAAGCGCAGGTTGCTCTTTCCATTAACGCCGGAGTTGATCTGCTCATGCAGCCTTTTAACTGGAAGGATGTTCACGCAGCCATTGTTTCCAACGTTGAGAAAGGCAATATTACTGAGGAACGTCTGAACGAAGCAGTAAAAAGAAATCTTGTCTTTAAGTTTGAAGCCGGACTTTTTGACGGAGATAACCAAGGCATTGCCGGTGAGGTAGGAACAGAGGGCAACAAGGCGATTGCAAGACAAGCCGTAACTGAGTCTCTGGTACTTCTTGAAAACGACGGACTACTCCCCTTGGAAAAATCCATGAAAATATATCTAACCGGTCCTGCCTCTGATAATGTAGGCGTACAAAGCGGAGGATGGACCAGGGAATGGCAGGGATCCATGGATCCTGACCTTAATAATGGAACCAGTCTTAAGGACGCCTTCCAAGCTGTTCTTGAAGGTGCCGGAGGTCAATTGGTAGACTCTCCTGACCAGGCTGATGTGGTTGTTTTGGCAATCGGTGAAAAACCTTATACAGAAATGATGGGTGATTCTGCAGACCTTTCACTGACCGGTCCAACGGCCCTTGAAGGAAACATGGACAGCGTGGCTGAAGCTGCGGCATCCGGTAAACCGGTAGTCACTCTTATCATAGCAGGTCGCCCAATGATGATTGATGACCTTAAAGATGACTGGAATGCACTTGTTATGACCTGGTTACCAGGTACTGAAGGTGCCGGTGTTACCGATGTCCTTTTCGGTGACAAGGACTTTACAGGAACCCTGCCTGTTACCTGGCCAAAACGTTCTGAAGATGCATACTTTTCTGTGATGATGGAAGGGTATGAGGAATTGGATGTGCAGTATGGATATGGTTTTGGACTTACTTATTGATTTTAATAGTCTAAATTTGGCTGCAATGAAATCATTATAAGACATATGCCGAAGATTTCCATAGGTCCTTTGGGAGTGCAAAGCTCAGAAAGGATGAACTTTTGAGTTCAATGGGTCGAAGTTTGGCTGCAGTGAAATAAATATAAGACATATGCCGAAGATTTCCACAGGTCCTTTGGGAGTGCAAAACCCAGAAGAGGTTGGGACTATCAAACTAAGATAAATCTCAGTTCGATAATCCCAAACCTTTCAGGGCTTAGAGTTCCCATTACGAACCTATGGAAACTTCGGCATTTTATATTGATGCAGCCAAACTTCTCGGTATTGAAATCAGGACGTCGAGGCTTTGATTAGCTTGTAGTTTATGACTACAGGCTCTATTAATCTAAGCGTTCTTTTATGTATTAGCTAATTATTTCAGATAGTCGAAGTTTGGCTGCAATGAAATCATTATAAGACGAATGCCGAAGATTTCCATAGGCTCTTTGGGAGTGCAAAGCCCAGAAGAGGTAGGGACTATCAAACGAAGATAAATCTCAGTTCGATAATCCCAACCCCTCCAGGGCTTAGAGTTCCCATTTCGAATCTATGGAAACTTCGGCATTTTATATTGATGCAGCCAAACTTCTCGGTATTGAAATCAGGGCTTTGAGGCTTTGATTAGCTTGTAGTTTATGACTACAGGCTTTATTAATCTAAGCGTTCTTTTATGTATTAGCTAATTATTTCGGATAGTCGAAGTTTAGCTGCAATGGAATAAATATAAGACATATGCCGAAGATTTCCACAGGTCCTTTGGGAGTGCAAAGCTCAGAAAGATTCGGGACCATCAAACTAAGATGAATCTCAGTTCGATGGTCCCAAACCTTCCAGAGCTTAGAGTTCCCATTACGAACCTATGGAAACTTAGGCATTTTATATTGATGCAGCCAAACATCTCGGTATTGAAATCAGGACGTCAAGGATTTGATTAGCTTGTAGTTAGTAACTACAGGCTCTATTAATCAAAGCGTTCTTTTATGTTTTAGTAGCCCTGTTCCAACAACTCAATCAATGTTCTACTAACCGTCATAATCCAGCCTTCCCTTGGCGAAACAGAATGCAGGTGTGGGCCTATGGTATTTCCTTCTAGGGCTTTGAATCACTGGTCAGTTATTGTTGGGTCAAGCACCCTTGTTAGGTCGTAACCTTAATCCCAACAATAAGTGATCTGGGAAGCACGGGCTGGAAGGAGGTACCATGGGCCCGCACCTACATGACTGCTTCACCAACCCCACCCCTTTTCTGTATATAGGAATATCGTCTCCTAGAACCCTCCTCACACATAGGTTACCATTTAAAAACCTATAGGAGAGGAGTTGAGTAATCACATTGAATGTGATAAAATATGAGTGAATATAATTTTATTGAAACACGAACTTTTACAAAACATTGGTATGCTTTAGGGCTCACTGATGAGGAGCTTTTGAGACTTCAGCATTTACTAATAAAGGGAGAGCTTAGATATGATGTCATACCTCATTCTGGTGGTATACGTAAAGTACGTTTCCCAATAAATAAAAGAGGAAAACGCGGTGGGGTCAGAATAATTCACTTGGATATAGTTTTGTATGAGACTTCAGTTTTGTTGGATGTTTATTCAAAGAGTGATCTTAGTAAACTTAATAATCAAGAATTAAAACTAATTAGGCAGTTAGCTGATGAAATTAGAAAGAGGCTGGAAGATGGAAAACGGTAATGCAAGTAGTCTTATAAGAAGTATGCAGGAAGCTATTGATTTCTTGGATGGAGAAAAGTTAAAAGGTCGTAGAAGTCATATTGATTTTAAGAAAACAAGCGTTTTTAAGGCGACTGATGTCAAACTATTGAGAGCCAAGTTAGGTCTTAGTCAATTGTCATTTTCCCATCTTTTGGGGGTCAGTAAAAGAACAGTGGAAGAATGGGAAGCGGGAAAGAATATACCTAATGGTCCATCATCTAGGCTGTTAGAACTTCTAAGTGATGATGAAAGTGCAATGAATATGATGGAGAAGTATATGGTTAGAAAATGAAAAAGTGATTGATTAATTTCAGATAGTCGAAGTTTGGCTGCAATGGAATTCATATAAGACATATGCCGAAGATTTCCACAGGTCCTTCTGGGCTTAGAGTTCTCATTACGAACCTATGGAAACTTCGGCATTTTATATTGATGCAGCCAAACATCCCGGTATTGAAATCAAGACGTCGAGGCTTTGATTAGCTTGTAGTTAGTAACTACAGGCTCTATTAATCTAAGCGTTCTATTATGTATTAGTAGCCCTGTTTCAACAAAGCAAATAATGCGTTACTAACCGTCATAATCCAGCCTTCCCAGGCGAAACAGAATGCAGGTGTGGGCCTATGGTATCTCCTTCTAGGACTTTGAATCACTGGTCAGTTATTGTTGGGTCATGAACTCTTGCTAGGTGAAAACCTTAATCCCAACAATGACTGATCTGGGAAGCACGGACTGGAAGGAGGTACTATAGGCCTGCATTAGCATGACTGTTTAGCTAGAGTACCATGGGCCTGCATTAGCATGACTGGTTGGACTAACAAGACTAATTTGCCAAAACCAATCTTTAATGCTATAATCAACACAATTTACTAAAAGGAAGTGAAATTATGTTTAATCAAAATATCTTTTCACAATTGCATCATCATCACATAATGCGCTTGTAACCCTAATCGGATGCAAGTGCTATTTGCATTTGCATTCGTGATGATAGGCAAACGTCGTCCGAATGGATGGCGTTTTTTATTTACTTAAATTTAGAATCGATGGAGGTAAGAAATGAAAACAGAAAGACAGGAATGGATGAGAAATGTTAAAGGAACCTATGATTATTTACCTGATGAGCAGATCGAAAGAAACAAACTTATTGACCTTTTGAGGAAAACCTTTGAAAGCTACGGATTTAATCCAATTGAAACACCTATTTTATCCATGGAGGATGTCTTGGCATCAAAATATGCAGGTGGAGCAGAAATTATGAAGGAAGTATATACACTGACAGACCAGGGAGACAGAGCTCTCGGTCTGAGATATGATCTGACCGTTCCTTTTGCCAAGTTTATTGGTTTATATAAGGCTGACTTAAGCTTCCCTTTTAAGAAATATGAGATTGGCAAAGTATACAGGAATGGCCCTATTAAAAGAGGAAGGAAAAGAGAATTCATACAGGCAGATGTTGATGTGGTTGGTGTTTCGTCAATTTTTGCTGAATTCGAATTTTTTAGGATGATTAAAATTGTTGCTAGGGAATTAAACATTGATATTACCATCAAGTATAATGATCGAAGATTCCTGACTAACTTGTTGAAGGAGTTCACAGTAGCAGAAGATCAAATGGGCAATATAATTCTGACTATTGATAAACTTGAGAAGCTGACAAGACAAGAGGTCGTTGATGAACTCATAGAGAAAGGCCTTGATACAGCTGGCGCTGAAGCTCTACTGGATTTATTGGTTGACGGACAAAGTAAGGAAATACAAAAGATTATAAATCAAGATGAATTGAAAGAATTTAAAAAACTTATGGAGTTAACCAGCACTCTTGATGGGGAAAAGATTAGATACGTATTTACACCTTCATTAGCCAGAGGCTTGGACGTTTATACAGGAACCATTTGGGAGGTGTTCATTAGTGATGAAAGTTCCGAAATTACATCCAGTATTGGTGCTGGCGGTCGCTATGACAAGATTATAGGCAAACTGCTGGGAAGTGAAGATCTGTATCCGGCAGTGGGAATGACTTTTGGTATTGATGTAATCATGGAAGTGATGAGGGATATTAGAGAATGGGAGAAAAAGACAATTATCGAATATCTGCTTATTCCCATGTCAGGCACAGAATCTTTAGTTGCAGATTTCAGTGAAAAACTAAGAGCTTTAGGTGCGAAAGTGGATGTAGACTACTCAGGAAAACGAATCAAGAAAATCCTGAATAGGGCCAATAAGTTAAGAATCCCATATGTAACAGTTGTTGGAGAGGATGAATTAAAAGCTGGTAAAGTAAATGTCAAGGATATGGCGACTGGCCTTGAAAAAGAATTTCCTATTTGTCAGGTAGAAGAAGTATATCAATACATAGGAAACTATTGATTTCAATGGGTCGAAGTTTGGCTGCAGTGAAATCACTATAAGACATATGCCGAAGATTTCCACAGGTCCTTTGGGAGTGCAAAACCCAGAAGGGGTTGGGACTATCAAACTAAGATAAATCTCAGTTCGATAAACCCAACCCCTCCAGGGCTTAGAGTTCCCATTACGAACCTGTGGAAACTTCGGCATTTTATATTGATGCAGCCAAACTTCTCGGTATTGAAATCAGGACGTCGAGGTTTTGATTAGCTTGTAGTTTATAACGACAATCTCCAATGACCTAAGCATTCGTTTAGGTTTTAGTAGCCCTGTTTCAACAACATAAACAATGCGTTACTAACCGTCATAATCCAGCCTTCCCATGGCGAAACAGAATGCAGGTGTGGGCCTATGGTATCTCCTTCTAGGACTTTGAATCACGGGTCAGTTATTGTTGGGTCATCAACACCTGCTAGGTCGTAACCTTAATCCCAACAATAAGTGATCTGGGAAGCACGGACTGGAAGGAGGTACTATGGGCCCGCACCAGCATGACTGTTTAGCCAGAGTTCCATGGGCCTGCACCAGCATGACTGTATTGCTAAAGGATTACCACCACTTCATGAATCTGGTCTTTCGCCAACTCCAAAACAAACTCACGGTCAAGCACAACACATCCACCGACAAGACCATCATCCATCTTCTGACCATCTACTTGAATGGACTTAGGAACCAAAGAAGGTTGGGCATCAGGATTTCCCAACTGGTATCTGATGATAAAACTTCGTCCTGCAAAGGTGGTTGAAACAGAAGTTTGACCATCTTCAAACTGGTCTTTAACCAGGCGAGGCTTTATAGTCAGGTCTCCCAGGCGTCCCTGAATACCATACATTTCTGTGAGAACTGTAAGGAAGAGCCAGGAGGCAGAACCTGTCAGATAGTGGTAGAGGCCTTTGCCTTCCAGGTTGAAATATTCCGGAATTCCGGGGTATATCTTGCTTTTATCTGTGTCCATGGCCAGGTCATAAAGGGACCTGAAAACTTCATAGCCTTCCTTAACGAAGTTACGGCGGTAAAGGGCATTCATATACATCACTACCATATGGCTGAAGGTGGCTCCGTTTTCCTTGTCTCCATAGGCAAAGGAAAAGCCACGGCCAAAGTTTAGTTGGTTTGGTCCTAATGGCGTGTTGAGTTTGTATCCGCCGGTAGTTTTATCTTTGAGATAGGTCTGACAAGCCTTATAGGACGCCTCAACCTGTTCGTCGGTAGCTAGTCCATACATAGCGGTAAAGACCTGGCCGGTCAGGTACATATGGACATCTTGACCAAAGATACCGTCAACAGGCTGACCGTCATTGTTATAGTAGCCATTAAAAAATCCTATGGATTCATTAACTTCTACAAATTCTTTTTGACGGATTTCCTCAATGATCCAATGACCTTTAGTTTCAAGATCCTTAATGAGGCGGTCAATATTTATGGTGACTTTTTTGTCTTTAAAGCTAGGCTGCACTTTATCAAAATATGCCTGTAACCGCTTTTGCTTGTATCTATAGTCGTCGTAATTGGCTTCTGGATTGGAAGCATCCAATAAGAGGATAAGGTCTTCAAAGAGACTAATCTCACTGGTTCCCTTTTCCTTCATGGCTTTTAAAAGCTCAGCAATACCCAGTAGATTACTGCCATAAAGGGCAGTGAAGGCTACGCTTTCACCTCTGTCTCTAGCCATATCCAGGGTGTCATTCCAATCTGCGCCTTCCAGGAGGATACGATTGTGCTCGCCAACATTGAAGAAGGAAGCCAGGTGCTGAACCAAAATATGTTCAAGGACGGTGCCCTCATAGGATTCTTCTGTGTAGGACTTGTCAGGAGACCAGTTTTCGTCTTTGACTTTTGCACGACGCAGCTGCTTGTCTCTGAAATAAGTCTGGGTTTCAAGAAGAATATCAAGGTCGCCGCTTTGATCGATATAAAGCCGGGTAGTTAAGTAGGGCCAGGAACCATGATCCATCCACACTCTTGAAATACTGTTACGGTCTGCGATGAACTCTCCAGGCTCAGTGCCGATAATGGTGGCATTGGATCCATCCAGGCGGATACCGCCAAAGTTATTCATGAGGAGGTTTTTAGCTTCATCGGGGCGAAGGAGGATTAAGGAAAGGAGGTCTTGCCAGAGGTCTCTCCATCCACGACCACCCTTACCATAATCATGGTGGGGAAGGAAGGAACATCCAAATATTTTTCTAAAGGCCGGTTGTACTTCGACCCATTTGAACCAGGATTCAAAACCACTTAATCCGGACCGGATAGAGACTTTCTCGGCCTGGTCAATCCAGAAGGCTTTGTTGGCTGTCAGGGCTTCATTAATCTTGTCTATCTTGTTGTACTTGTCATAGATAAGAGACAAGTTACTGGTATCGTCAGAAATTCCTATCATAATAATAAAGGATTTAGATTGATTAGGATTTAGGGAAAATGGCTCAAATCTTAAGCCGCCGATGCATTCCTTGCCATCCAGTTTTCTGTCGGCAAATAAAGAAGGTGAAAGGTTTTTGACGATGGCTTCCGGCCATTCCAGGTCCCCTTTTTCACCTACAAAATTATCCATAGCACCAATAGTACCAAGAGGTGGTTGACCGGTTTCGTCTGCACCGAAAACAAAATACTTGGTATGGTTATACTTATGGCCGGTTTCATCGAACTTGATGACCGGTTGCATGGTTATTCCTTCTTTTACAAGGAGGGGGCGGTTAACCAGAGAGGTGACATGACGGTGGTCGCGTATGTTCTCAGCACTTCGTCCGAAGATGGGAATGGCTGAAGTTGGAGTTAGGGTTACTTCCGAGGGTGAGTCATTGGTAACCGTAACCACCATTAGCTCCAAGTCGTCTTCCGTTGGAATAAAGCTTAGAAGGCTCATGGTCAGAGCAGCGTCTGAATCCTTAAAAGTTGCCTTGTGCCATAAAAGACCTGCCTCAATAGTTCTTGCTTGATTGACATCTGAAAACCGGTCCAGATGGGCTTTGGCTGAATTGCCGGTTGCTGAAACCGGTCCGTAACCTTCCTTGTAAAACCAAAAATTTCTGGCTGCTTTTGAATTGTGTAAGTCTTCTACAGAGACAGGAAGGGTTAGAAAGTGGTCCTGTGATTTTTTGATGTCACCGTGAAGAACAGGGGTGACAGCTGACATCAGTCCCTTTTCGTTACATAAGGGGAAGTAGAGTTCATTGATGGCTGAAGGGTTATCCCATTTAAAAGACCCCTTGTCATCGGTAAAGATCCATTTGCTTTTTGACATGTTAATACCCTCGCTTTATACAATACAGAATTAAGTTCCTACTTATTATTGTAGCACCGAAAACGTTTTTGAACTAGGGGGTTGAAAGTTTTCGAAACTTTAGTTTTTAAGATTTCTATGGCTAAAATGTTTAATTAAGGTGATTGACTGCTGACTATGATAAGAAATATGATATAATAATGGATAATGATTTGAGTATAGAAGATGAAATTCGAAAATATTTTCGTTAATGATTTTTTGAGGATATGATATAAGAAGAGGTTGCTATGTTAAAAGTGAAAATTAAAGATATAGCCAGAGAGACGGGGTACTCCATTACAACAGTATCCAAGGCTTTTAATGGCTACAAGGATGTAAGTGAAGAAGCCAAGAAGCACATTTTGGAAACAGCCAAGAGGATGGGTTATATGCCTAATGCCCATGCAAGGAGCCTGGCCATGAACAGGTCCTATACCATTGGAGTCATCTTTGATGAGGAATTGGGCTATGGGATTCGACATCCTTTTTTTGGTGCGGTTATTGAGTATTTTAAGGAAGCCATTGAAAAAGAAGGTTATGATCTTCTTTTTATATCCAAACAGATTCATCAGACCAATGTGAATTCCTATTTGGACCACTGCAGGCAAAGGGGAGTGGATGGCGTTTTTGTTCCCAATGCTGAGTTTGAGTCTGATGAGATTAAGGAACTTTTGGTCAGTGAACTGCCCAAGGTTTCTATCGAAACTTCATCAGGAAGAACCAATGCGGTAAATTCCAATGATTATGAGGGTATGAAGGAGATTGTTGAATATCTGATAAGTATGGGTCATAAGTCTATTGGCCATATCTGCTCAAACATGGATGAGTATGCCGGGATTGAACGTTTGAAAGGTTATGAAGCTGCTCATAAGAATCACCAGCTAGAGATAAGAAAAGACTATATCGTCATGGGACATCTCTATTCCTATGAAAGTGGTTATGAGGCGATGAAAGAGCTGCTGGAACTTGAAGACATGCCGACTGCGGTGGCTGTTTCTGGAGATATGATGGCTCTTGGTGCCATTAAGGCCATTGAAGAGGCCGGATTGTCGTGTCCTGGAGATATATCCGTAACGGGTTATGATAACCTGGATATCCTAAAATATATGACGCCGGGGCTTACGACCATTGGGCAAAATACTGAGCTTATTGGGCGAAAAGCGGCAGACCTGCTTCTAAACCAGATCAAGGACCCCTTACTGCCCAACAAAGAGGTTATCATTAATACAAAACTTTACATAAGGGATTCAGTGAAAGCCCTATCTTAGGAGGACTCGATGAAAGAGGTTTTGAAAGCATATCATAATCTTAAACTCAAATCCAAGCTCATGATTGCCTTTACACTGGTAGCCTTTATTCCTTTGATTTTTGTTGGGATTTTTTTGACGACCCAGATGAAGTCTATGGCTCTTCAACAATCGGTTACGGATACAGAGACTCAACTTGATCGTATGGTCCGTGAAATAGAAAGGGTTATTGAGTTTAATGATACTATCCATTCATCCATTATAGCGGACAGTCAGCTCTATCATGTGATTCGTAAATCCTATGATTCCAATCTGGATATTTTTCTGGACTATATTGATTATACCAAGATGGCTGAATATGAAGAAATATATAGGGAAGTAGATGATATCCGACTTTATATTGATAATGATACCATGCTGGATAATATGGATTTCATGAAACTTAAGACAGAGGAAAAAGAAGAAGACTGGTATAGGGAAGCTCTTGAACTTGGTGGTGTCTCATATGTTGGCTACCATTATGACAGGATCACCAAAAAATCCTACATGGTCATGTCCCGGTCTATAGCAAAAGAGGGAAAGGATGTTATTATGTCCCTCATACCCTTAAAACCCTTTAACGAAATGATTGCTCTAGCCGACGGGCCTTACAAGATTTTGGATCAAAATGGCCGTGTTGTGGCATCAGGCGTGTCATCAGAAATCGGTCAAGTCCAAGATGTGGTTTATGGTATGGATGTACTTGGTCAAGGACAGTTTTTTTTAAGTCAATATGAGGGGAAAGACTATCAGTTTATTCTAAGAACCATTGAATCCAGCCGTTTGGGAGGACCCCTCTATGTAGTGGCTAATATGCCCCTGGAAGAGATACTTGCCAACGCCAATGCGGCATCAAGCCTGGGTTTCACCATTATTATCCTAAGTTTAATACTGGCTACTTCCTTTATTTTTATATTCTCCGGTTTACTGACTAGACGGTTAAAGGTTCTTGAAGGTAACATGAATAAGGTGGCAAAAGGTGAGTTCGAGTCCCTGGAACACTTGGAAGGTGACGATGAGATTGGTCAGCTTTCAATGAATTTGGATCATATGGTTTCTTCCCTAAGTCTTTTGATGTTGGAAAATGAAGCCATGCATGAAAAAGAAAAGTCCCTGATTCTTGCCGGTGAGCAGACCCGGTTTGAAATGCTGGCTAATCAGATCAACCCCCATTTCATGTTTAATGTGCTGGAATCTATTCGGATGAAGGCCCATTTAGATGGGAAGGATGATCTTGCTGATATTGTAGCCCTTCTTGGAAAGCTGATGCGAAGAGGCTTGGAAATGACGGATGAGATGATAAGCCTTGAAGAAGAACTTGGCTTTATTGCTTTCTATATGGAAATTCAGAAGTTTAGGTTTAGTGACCGTTTTACTTTTGATGTTGAGGTGGAGGAAGGTCTTAATGAGAAGAAAATACTGCCTCTTTTGCTTCAACCAATTGTTGAAAATGCAGTTGTTCATGGTATGGAAGGGGTCAGCTCTCATGGATATATTCATATTAAAGCCCTAAGTAAGGGGTCGTCCATGATCTTAACAGTAGAAGATAATGGAATAGGTATGTGTGAAGAGGACCTGATTCAGCTTCAGGAAAATGTTGAGAGCAATCACAGGACCAAAAAGCATATTGGCCTTAAAAATGTTAATGAGCGGATACACCTTAAATACGGGATGACCTATGGTCTGGATATAGAAAGTGAATATGGCAACGGAACCACCGTAACGATTATTTTGCCTTTGGAGACAGATGATGAAAGCATATAAAGTACTTTTGGTTGATGATGAAAAATTAATACGTGACGGCCTAAAGACCTTGGTTGACTGGAAGGGTCTGGGTTATGAAATCATCGGTGAAGCCGCTAATGGATTAGAGGCCTATGAGAAGATAGATGAGCTTAGACCCCATCTGGTCATTGTTGATATTAAGATGCCTTTAATGGATGGTCTGACTTTAATTGAAAAAGTTTACCATCGTCACATTAACACCAGGTTTATCATTTTAAGCGGTCACAGTGAATTTGAGTATGCAAAAAAAGCTATGTCCCTCAATATTAGTCAGTATATCCTTAAGCCTATTGATGCCAAGCTCTTGATTGATAAGTTGCATGAAGAGAAGGCTATGATAGAGAAACAGCTCATGATACGCTACGCAAGGCGGGAAAAAATTTTAAAGGATATGGTGACCCAAGGTTATGTGACCGGTGAGCAGTGGAATGATGTGTACGAGATCCAGATGCCCTGGCAGAATTATCAGGTCCTTATGGCCAACGAGATTTCCAGAGAGGCAGATATGGATCTTGTTTTCGACCGTCTTTATCATGGCTTGAAGCCGGAGGCCTTTGGTTTTATGATTGGCCAGGATATGATATTTCTCTTGAAGGATAAAGTCTATGGACGGGTTACCCTTCAATTGGAAAATATCATTAGAGAAGTTGAAAAAGAAGCCGCTGCCAAGCTCAGGGTGATCTGTGGAGGCGTATATAAGGATCCAGGCCTTGTTCACCAATCCTATAAGGATGCCCAGGACATTAAAGCCAATCTTTTTATGTATGAAGATAAGCCTGTTTTATCTCTCTATGTGAAAAAGGATATGACTCAGGTTACAGAAGACTTTAACCTGGAAGCCTTTGTTAAGCTCATGATTCACGCCAGTCAGTTTAAGGATCTTGAGAAAATGAATGATCTTATGGAATCCTATTTGACTAGCCAGGAATCAAGTGGCTTTGATGAAGATACCATTATTGCCAATTACATGCATCTCTATGTTAAATTGATTCAGGGTCTTGGTAAGGAAGAGGAGATGTCCTATCAGGATTTTGAAAACCTGGTTGGTCAGAAAAATCTTCAAAAACTGCATGGTTTCGTTAAGTTGAAACTTCTTGAGATTGCCGATAGGCAGGAAGTGGAAGCTATAAAAAATCCGGTAAGGCGGATGAAATGGATGATTGATCAGGAGTTTGGCAAAGACTTGAAACTGGAGGACATAGCCTGTGAGCTTGGCTATAATCCAGCCTATCTGGGTAAGCAGTTTAAGGAAAAGGAAGGTCAGTCCTTCAATGTTTATCTGGACAGGGTCAGGATTTTGGAGGGAAAACGACTCTTGGAGGATTCTGAACTTAAAATATATGAAATAGCGGAGAAAATCGGCTACAAGTCATCTGATTATTTTACCCTAAAGTTTCGAAAATATGAGGGTATGTCCCCCAAAGAGTACAGGAACTTGAAAAAATCTGTTCATGACGATGAGAATTAAAAACACTAAAAAGTAGGATTTTTACCTAAAAAAAGTAGGGTGTCGATAGGACGCTCTTTTTTTTATACTATTCTTGTGGCAGGCGAGTGGCTGAGAGACGCAAGTAAAGAAGGCCATCGAAAAATCAGAAAAGCTAGTTAGGGGTTTGTTCATGGATAATATTGTAAAAGATCTTTCAACAGAAAGTAAGCCAGGGACCTGGAAGAAAATCAAGGAAAATGTATATCGTCAACGCTATCTAATCCTTATGATTGCACCTTTTGTCATTTGGTTGATTATTTTTCACTATGTCCCTCTTTGGGGATGGACCATGGCCTTTCAGGATTACAAGCCGAGGCCGGGGATGCATTTTTGGGATTATCCCTATGTAGGGCTGAAACATTTTATAGCACTTTTTAATGATCCTATGTTTTATAAGGTCATGAGAAATACACTGGCTATGAGTTTTATGCAGCTGGTCATAGGATTTCCCTTACCAATTATATTTGCCATCTTGCTCAATGAAGTGAGACAGATCCGTTTTAAGAAGGTAGTTCAGACGGTTTCCTACCTGCCCCACTTTGTATCATGGGTTATCGTTGCAGGTTTGTTTTCAACCATGCTGAGCGGTGAAGGAATCGTGAATGACCTCTTGATTTACCTGGGTTTGATTAAAGAGCCGATTTCCTATCTGGCCATACCGGAGTATTTCTGGTCCATTTCAACCAGTGCGGAAATATGGAAGGAGCTGGGCTGGAACTCCATTATTTTCCTGGCTGCCATTACAGGTATTAATCCAACCCTGTATGAGGCGGCAGAAGTAGACGGTGCCGGAAGATGGAGAAAGATTATACACATCACCTTGCCGGGAATGATGAATACCATTGTAGTTATTTTAATTCTTAATATCGGTTGGTTGATCAGCCTTGGTTTCGAGAAGCAGTACCTACTTGGTAACTCCCTGGTTCAGGACTATGCCAGAGTTCTTGACCTTTATATTTTGGAGTATGGTATTCGGTTGGGACGTTATTCTTTTGGAACAGCTATCGGTATATTTAAGTCTGTGGTCAGTGTTATTCTTTTGGTCAGCGCCAACAAGGTTGCAAAAAAACTGACTGGGAATGCAGTTATATAGGGGGAGAGTCATGAAAGGAAGAATCAAAAGAAAACCGATAGATCGAATGGTGGATATGTGTATCGCTGCATTGATGATACTCATCCTCATCATTACCCTCTATCCCTTTCTAAATGTTTTAGCTGTTAGCTTTAATGAATCAATGGATACCATTAAAGGCGATATATATCTGTGGCCAAGAAAGTTCACCCTTGCCAATTACAAGCAGGTCTTTGAGGAACCTATCCTTTTTCGGGCTTTTTTGAATTCCACCCTAAGAACCCTTCTGGGGGCCGGAACCGGAATTATTGCAACGATGATGGTAGCCTATGTACTTAGCCGCAAGGATTTTACAGGCAGACGGTTTATCGCCGCCATGTTTGCCTTTACTATGTACGTCAGTGGTGGTATGATACCAGGCTTTTTGCTGATCAGGAATCTGGGGCTTCTCAATACTTTCGCAGTTTATATTGTACCGGGTATTATTGGGGTTTATTACATTTATATCGCCAGGTCTTTTATTGACGGTATTCCCTGGACATTACAGGAAGCAGCACTTATTGACGGGGCCAATGACCTGCAGATATTTTTTCGAATCGTATTGCCCCTATGTAAACCGGTTATAGCAACCATCGGCCTATATTACGCCGTTCAACATTGGAATACCTGGTTCGATACTTATTTATTCAACTCATCCAGTGATCATTTAACGACCTTACAGTATGAGTTGATGAAGGTATTGAATAATTCCAATACCCAGGCGTCTGGGAATATGATAAGGGCCAAGGCTAATCAGGCGACGACCAAGGTGGTGACACCTCAGTCTATCAGGATGGCTATTACTATAGTGGCGACCCTGCCAATATTGATTGTCTATCCCTTTGTTCAAAAATATTTTGTGTCAGGGATGACACTTGGTGCTGTAAAGGATTGACCTGTTACGTTCATAACATGCATTTATGCATGATGATAAACATGGACTGATTGCAGGTAGGATGACCTGTGATTTGTCTATATAAAATATAGACTGGTCGTAAATTAGAGATTTACTGCTCGCCTATGCAACTTAGACTGGTCGTAAATCAGAGATTTACTGCTCGTCTATGCAACCTGGCTGGTCGTAAATCAGAGATTTACTGCTCGTCTATGCAACCTGGCTGGTCGTAAATCTAAAGATTTACTGCTCGCCTATGCGACCTAGGAGGAAAGTTATGAAAAAGGTATTGAAACAAGGGGTTACATGTTGGCTGATTTTGGTTATGGTTATAGGGCTTTTTGCGGGATGTGGAAGTTCAGACCAAGCTGAAAATTCTTCCGGTTCAACAAAAGCAAGTGATGACGGAGCTACAGCTAGTGAAACAAGTGGAGCAGGAAGCCTGGTAGGCGATGTGACATTTACTTATTGGAGTGCAGATACGACTGCAGGACAAAACGATGACAACTATGAAAGTCCTGTATCCCAGGAAATCAAGAAGATTACCGGTGTGACTATTGACAAGGAATTTGCCGTTGGTGATCCTTCAGAGAAGTTATCCTTTATGGCAGCTTCCGGTGAATATCCTGACTTTATTTATGCCCTGGAATATTCCAACATTATCGTAGATGCTGGCGGATACTTAAGACTTAATGAACTGATTGACGAGTATGGTCCAAACATCAAGAAGCTTTATGGTGATGATCTTGGACGTCTTCGTTACAGCGGTGACGACGACTCCATCTACACACTTGGTTTACCCACGGTAGATGAAGTTCTTTTCAGACCGGAGTCAGCCTTCCAATTACAGCATGCCGTTCTTAAAGAATTGGGATACCCAAAAATGGAAACACTAGCTGATCTAGAAGCTGCTGTTGAAACCTATATGGAAAAATATCCTGAGATCAATGGACAAAAAACTCTAGGATTATCCCTTCTTGCAGATGATTGGCGAATTAAGATTTCTACGACCAATCCGGCAGTTCTGTCTACTGGAGGAGCTAATGACGGCGAATGGTACTATGAAGATGGTCAGGCTATTTTACACCTGAGAAGACCAGAGGAAAGAGAATATTTCAGATGGTTAAACGGTATGAATGCCAAAGGCCTCCTGGACCCAGAGTCCTTTATCCAAAAGTACGACCAATACCAGGCAAAAATATCAGAAGGCCGTGTACTTGCTCTAGCTGATTCTCTTTGGGAATATGAAGAGGCTGAACAGTCTCTTGTAGCTTCCGGTATGCCTGAGCGAACTTACGGAATGTTCCCTTTGGTTCTTGAAGAGGGAACCAAGTATGCAGAGTTTAGACCAACCGGTTACGGTGGTGGATATGGTGTAGGTATCTCAACTTCCTGTGAAGATCCAGTTGCTGCTATCCGTTTTCTTGACTGGATGTGTACTGACGAGGCACAAATCTTAGCCAGATGGGGACTTGAAGGCCTTCACTACCGAGAAGTCGATGGAGTAAGGGAATTCTTGCCGGATGTGTTTGAAGCCTGGACCAATGATCCTAACTTCTCTAAAGAAGAAGGGGTAGGCATCTACTCATGGCCATGGCCTGGATACGGTCAAGGTGCCACAGATCCAGAGGGTATGTACTACTCACCAATCCACAAACAATCCATTATTGACGGCTATCATCCCGATGAAAAAGCCACTCTTGATGCCTACGGTGTTGAAATGTGGAGAGATTTATATCCGGATGAATCCAATTTTGAAAAATCACCTTTTGGTGTACTATGGCAAATCAACATCCCATCTGATACGGATGGAGCAGTTATAATGGCCCGCTATGATGAAATTGTTGCCAGAAGAATTCCAGAAGCGATTCTAGCTGATCCGGCTGACTTTGATGCTGTTTATGATGACTTCCTTGCTGAACTTGAAAGCATCGATGTGGCAAAACTGGAAGCAGAGTTCAATGAATTGATTGACCAAAGAATAGAAAACTGGACATATTAATATTTGAAGTTTTTGCACATAAGGTTATACTAAATATAGAAGCTCTGGCTTTTCCCACATCTCATTGAAATGGAGATGTGGGAAGGGCTTTGTGTGGTTTTATGGTGTGGCCTATAAATATACCTGATTGAATCAGGAAAGCAATTTGTAGAAGGAGAAAGCGTCAAAATCTGTGACGCAGTTAATCAAATGAAAATACCTCATAACTTAACAAACTCAGCCACTAATCCTCTGAAAATAGTCGTTATTGGCGGCGGATCATCCTATACGCCGGAACTTGTGGAAGGTCTGATTCTTAGAAGAGAATCTCTGCCGGTTAGGGAACTTGTATTTGTAGATGTAGAGGCGGGTAAAGAAAAAGTAGCCATCAATACGGACCTTGTCAAAAGAATGTTCGCTAAGGCAGAGATTAAGACTAAGGTATCCTTTACCCTGGACCGAAGGGCAGCCCTTAATGGTGCTGATTTTGTCCTAACCCAGTTTCGTGTAGGTGGCCTTGCTGCCAGAGCAAAAGATGAAAAAATCCCCTTATCCTATGGTATGATCGGTCAGGAAACCACCGGACTTGGCGGTATGTTTAAGGCCCTGCGGACGGTTCCGGTCATTCTTGATATCTGTAAGGATATGGAAGACTTATGTCCTCAGGCTTGGCTTATTAACTTTACCAATCCGTCAGGAATTGTTACAGAAGCGGCCAACCGTTTTTCTTCTATCAGGTCTATAGGTCTTTGCAATGTGCCTATTAATATGTTTTATGACGTGGCAGAAAAGCTGGATACACAGGTGTCAGAAATTGACTGTCATTTTATTGGTCTAAACCATTTGAGCGGCATTGATAAAGTTGTTTACAAAGGTCAGGATGTGACGGACCAGGTTCTTTCTGTTGAGAAGGAAGAGGGGCTGGTTAAAAATATTGAAAAAATTGACCAAGCTGACCGTTTTGCACAAATTTCAAAGATTATTCCATCACCCTACCTTCAGTATTTTTTCTTTGAAAAAGAAATGCTGGAAGAGGAAAAAGAAGCATTTTCAGGCGGTGGAACCAGGGCGGAACAGGTGATGAAAGTAGAAGCAGACCTTTTTGAAAAATACAAGAATCCGAACCTTAATGAAAAACCAAAGGAACTGGAGGAAAGAGGTGGAGCCAGATATTCAGAAGCAGCTATTGACCTTATTGATTCCATCTATAATAATAGAAAAGATGTTCAGGTTATTAATGTCCTAAACGGGAATACGGTACCTAGTCTTCCGGCAGATGCGTCCATTGAAACCAACTGCTTGATTACTGACCATGGTCCTCTTCCATTGCCAGGCGGACAGATTCCTGACCTTTTGGAAGGACTTATGATTCAGGTCAAGTTGTATGAACGATTGACTATAGAAGCAGCCTTGTCAGGAGACAGGGATCTTGCTCTTAAGGCAGCCATGGCTAATCCTTTGGTTCATTCAGTTACAGATGCCAAAGCCTGTATAGATGAATTGATAGAGGCCCACAAGGATTTTTTACCACAATTTCTTTAGGAGAGGGGAAAGAAAATGAGTCAATATTTATTAGGTCTTGATGGAGGTGGCACCAAAGTCCATGCTATCATTGGTAATGAAAAGGGCGAAATTTTAGCCCAAGGATTTGGAGGGCCAGGCAATTATCAGACCTGTGGACAAGACCAGTGCAGGGCATCCATGATGAAGGCTGTCGGTGACTGTCTGACAGCTCTCTCCATAAGCATTGATGATCTAGCCTATGGGGTATTTGGTCTGTCGGGATACGATGAGCCTCAGGACTTTCAGGTACTTGATCCCTTGGTCCACTCAATCATGGGCCAGGTTCCCCATAAGGTTATGCATGATTCCTGGATTGGTCTCAGATCCGTCAGTGAAGAGAATTTCGGGGTCGTATCGATTTGCGGTACCGGTGGAGCAACAACTGGTCGAAATAAAGAAGGACAGACTATTGCCCTTAGGAATCTGGGCTATATTTTCGGTAACCGTGGAGGCGGACATGAACTGGTTGAGAAGGCCATTCATTTTGCCTTTCGTTCTGAAGAAGGTACTTATGATAAATCCAGCTTAGAAGTTGAGATACCCAAGTGTTTTGGTCTGTCCAACATGGCCCAGGTGGCCGATGCCTTAAGGGAGGAGGAATGGCCTGAACCTCAGGTGGCTCATGTTATTCCACCCATGGTTTTTGAAGAAGCCCTAAAGGGTGACCATGTGGCAGTTGAACTCCTTCAGGATATGGGTATAACCATGGGACAGTATGCAGGAGGTTTGATTAAGAGACTTGGGATGGAAGATATGGAAGTGCCCTGTGTCATGATTGGAAGTCTATTTAAACAGAAGCATCCTGTTTTACATCATGCATATCTGGGCCAAGTTAGAAAAACGGCACCTAAGGCCTATGGTCTTATTCCGGACCTTCCACCGGCTTATGGGGCCTATTATTTGGCAATGGATGCAGTAAGTAGAAAGGGAAACAAATGAAACCGATTTTAATGCCGGCTCCTGAAATCCTGGAGCTTTCACAAGGATTTTTTTGTCTTGGAACAGAACATAGAATCACACCTGATCCTGGTCACATCAGAAGTCACGAGCCTTTGGTCCGATTACTTCAGTCATCTATAGAAGAAATGACAAGTATCCACCTGTCTCTGGATTATTCAGATAAGTTTCAAGGTATCAAACTCCACCAGGAGACCGCCTATGAATATATGTATGAAGTCCTTATCCATGAAAATGGAATAGACATTACTGCAGAGGAAGAGGTTGGTCTTTTCTACGGTATCCAGACCTTAAGGCAAGTAATTAGCCAGTATGGTCTGAAATTACCCTGTCTGATGATTAAAGATAGGCCAGTCCTTCATAAACGTGGTTTGTTTTTGGATTTAACAAGGGGCAGGGTCTTAAAAATTGAGAAAATCAAGGAAATCATTGATTTGGCCGCCAGCCTTAAAATTAATGAGATTCAGTTATATTTTGAGCATACTTTTAAGTTCTCCTTCATGTCGGAAATAGCCATGGGTAAGGATTCCATTAGTCCTGAAGAGTTGACAGACCTGGATGACTACTGTCATGACCGATATATAGAGCTTATTCCCTGTATAGCAACTTTTGGTCATCTTTTTGAAGTCTTAAAAAGTCAGTCCTATGGTGAACTTTGTGAATATGACAACTTTGACAATGAACCATATTCTTGGATGAAACGCCAGCTGTATCACACGATTGATGTGACAAATCCAGACAGTTTTGCTTTGGTGGAAGCCATGATTGAGGAAATAGCTCCCCTGACTAGAAGCCCATATATCAACATTTGCGGCGATGAAACCTATGACCTGGGCAAGGGTAAAAGTGCCCCCATGGCTGAGGATATTGGTGTGACCAAGATGTATATTGATTTCCTCAACAAGGTTATCGGCAAGGTTGAGTCCCTTGGTAAAAAGGCCATGTTCTGGGGAGATGTTATCGTCCACCATCCAGAGGAGATCGACCTAATCTCCAAGGAGGGACTCTGTCTCTATTGGCAGTATGAAGCCCAGGTTCCAGAGGAAGAGATTAAGCATATAGCAGACAAACGCCAAGATTTTTACCTGTGTTCAGCTGGTCTTGGCTGGAACCGCTTTATGAATGAGTATGATGTAGCCTACAAAAATCTTATGGACCACAGCCGGTATGCAAGAAAGTACGGTGCTAAAGGAATGATTCATACAGACTGGGGCGATTTTGGTCATATTAATGTTTGGTCAGCTTCCATTCCTACCTTGTATATGGCAGCCCATATGATGTGGTCCAAAGACTATGGGTTGGATATGGAAACTTACGGTAATCTCATATCTAAACTCCACTATGGAGAGACCAGTGGCTGCCTTGTAAAAGAAATCTTTAAGGCTGGTGGAATGACCAACTTTAGGTATGAATATCTGATGAAGTGGTTTTATGAACATTTTCATGACATGGTCAGGTACGGGTCTTCTCTTGGTCATTTCACGGAGTATAGACTTCAGGATGTTGAGGCTGATATGGAGGTTCTGACTGAGATAAAGTCCAGTCTATCTTCCTATCTGACAAAGGTCAAAGTTAAGACCTCCTATGAATTGGCAGAAATGATTCATATGGTAAAGGGTATGATTTGGCAATTGGAGTTTGTAAAAGTCATTAAAAAAGAGCCCGTAGATAAAGGGGCTCTGGCAATTTCCATAGAAGAGTGGTTTATGACTTATGAGACCTATTGGAGAAGGACTTCAAAGGAAAGTGAGTTATACCGTATCCGTGAAGTCGTGACTGATATATGTAGATATCTTAGAAGCTAACATGCTTTTTTCATGACTGTCAGCCATGGATCGTCATCATGACAGTCAGCCATGGATAGTTATCATGACTCTCAGTCATGGAAAAGTTCTATGACTAATTTTGATCTTTAGATTTTTCGGAGTATTCAACAATACAGTTCCGACCATGTGCTTTAGCATCATATAAAGCCTGGTCGGCTCTTTTATATAAGTCCCTATAAGCCCTCTTGCCAAGATTATTGGTCACAGCCAGTCCGATAGAGGTGGTTACCTGGATTGCCTGACCTTCATAATCTACTGAGACTTCGCTTATGGATATGAGGATTTCCCGAGCGATGGTATGGGCTTCACTGAGGTTGGTCATGCAAATAATTAAGCCAAATTCCTCGCCACCCAGTCTCCCTGGAATAATTCTGTCAGATTCTTTGGACTTTAGTATTTTTCCGATTTCAATTAAGACCTGGTCACCTGTGAAATGACCGTAGGTGTCATTGATGGTTTTAAAGTAATCTAAATCCATCATCAGCAGGGCTAGAGTAGCATCGGGATAGGTGTGTCTAAAATAGTTGTAACCATCGATGAAACCTTTACGGTTATTGATTTTAGTCAGGCTGTCAAGGATAGTTAAGGCCTCCAAATCCCGGGCTTGAAGGATGTTTTTGAAGGCAATGGATACATAGGTTGATATAATCTTGAATATCTCAAATTCTTCTGAATGATAAACGTTTTCTTCGAAACTTTGTATAGTGAAGACCCCAATAATTTCATTACGAACACGAAGAGGGGTATACATGACGGACATAACTTTGTTGTTGGGGTTGGTTTCCTTAACGGAGACCCGCATAACGTTTTTTACATAAAGTCTGGATTCTTTACCTAGATTCCCAATATTGATTTCTGTATCATTATTGATGCACCAGGTAGCTAGGCTGGTAGGATTTTTCAGGCTAAGGGTCACTGGTTCGGTTTTTGTATCACCAGCAAAATAATGGGTGAATATTAATTGACCGTCGGAAGTTTCACCGATGCCAATATTATCTATGTTCATAAGGGTGGACAGGAGTCCTTTAACTTCGGAAAGAAGTTCATCAATGTCTTCCAGTGAGGCCACATAACGGCCGATTTCTGCAATCGTCTCCAGACGTTCAATGGTACGTTTGTATTCTTTTCTTATCCGGTCATGTTCCACTTTTCTAGATGCATCCAAATCCATTCGGGCTTTAATTTCATCTTCCTTTTTTTTGGAAAGAAAGGCTTCTTTATATTCTTCTAAAGCCTCATGAACAAGAACCTTAATCTCATAATAATGAATTAAGGTAGCATCGTTTTGGAGCTTTATAATCCGTTCTTCCATAGATTCCAATAAGGCCTTGGCTTCGTCATAGGATTTCATATCAAGAAGAAGCCGGGATTTTTCTATATAGAGCTCTACAATATAGCGGTCGTTTTGGCTGGCCATGACGAAATCAATATTCTCGTCGACTAATTGTCTTGATGCCTGGAAATCTCCGGATTTCCTGTAGAGGGCGGAAAGGCCACAGGCTACATCTTGACGGATACCGGGATTGTTATTGATGACAGCCAGCTCGTAGGCCTTCAGGTAGAGGTTCATGGAGTCTTCTGTCCTGTCCTGCATGAGATAGAGTTCGGCTATATTATTGTATTCGTACATAAGGAGACTGGGATTGTTGATGGACTCGTGATAAGCAATACAGGTATCCAAAAGTTCTTCTGCGGCATCTAGATTACCCAGATGCAGATTGATGACTGCCATGTTGGACTTGTTTCTCATTATTAGATCATTATCATTCATTTCTTCAGCCAGTTCAGAAACCCGGTTGGAGTAGACCAGAGCATTTTTCATATCCGCCTGAACATCCACATAATAAACGACATAAGCCCGATAAAGGGATAAGAGGGCAGTTTTGTTCAATTGATGGTTTTGAATGAGATGGGCTGACTTGTCTAAATAGATGACAGGATTATCTTGAGGATTATGGACCATATTATATAAGGCCAAGCTGATATAAGCGTCTGACAAGCCGTGATAATAAAGGGCCTCAGAGGCTTGGTCGATGGTTTCCAGAATATAATCCAGAATGTAGCAGTCACCATCTTTGACTTGGCTGTATTTACTTAAAGCATAAGCATTACGTTGATCTATTTCCTGAAAAGCAATAGCTGACATATGAGTCCCTCCTTTCATGAATCTATAAGAGACTTGCTTCTTACATATTGTTCTGATTTTCAACTATATGTTATTGATTTTATTATAACATATAACTTTCAATATAATACCCTATGCTGCTATAAGAAGAAAAATTCCAAGAAAAAGAAATTCTAAACAATTCTAAAGAAAATCTAAAGAAGATTTGATATTTGTTAAAAGAATTTTAATTGAATTGACATGGCGATGATGATACAATAAACAAAAATGAACGGAGGTTTATTATTGTGCAAGTTCTGAAAGAAGACGTTCGAAGGAACATTAAAGATGCCGCCGTCATGTGTTTTAAACAAGTAGGTTACGATAAAGCATCCATGCGTCAGATTGCATCTAATGCTGAATTATCAGTTGGAAATCTGTATCGTTACTTCCCTAATAAGGAAGCGCTTTTTGATTATTGTGTACAGCCAGCCGTCGATTTTTTTCAAGAAGGTATGCAAAAGCAGCCAAAGGAAATGCCTAGGCCATTTATGGACGTGAACTTATTGGAAGAAATCGAATTGGTGTCAAGTATTATTGAAGCTAGAATGTTTGACAGGGATGCGTTGTTTTTAATGCTTGTGAGAAACCAAGGCAGCAAGTATGAAGGTGCCAAGCAGAAGTTTGTTGATTTTGTTTATGAAAAATCCGGAGAATTTATGGCCAAGGAATTTGAGAAAAACCAGCCATATATAGATGATGGACTTTATCGAAAGGCAGCTGCAACAGCTTTTGTAGAAGGTTTTATGGTCCTTTTGGAGGACGCACCTGATGATAAGTCATTTATTCGCAGTATTATCCAATATATGGAGTTGCAGGTAAGGGCTGTCATCAGATATTTGCTTGATATTAGGGATAATAAGATAGAATTTAGGAGGATTGACCATGAAGAAGTTTATCGGCATTTTAGTAGTGATTGCGGTGATCGCAGCACTGACGGTTCCGAGAATAATGGACAAGTTGAATGAAGAAACTGTAAGTGAAGAACTACAGGTGATTACAGTTGGTGGTGAAGCGGCTCTTAAGGGAGATATCACAACCTACTATGAATTGATAGGTAATACGTATTCCAACAAAACAGTACCCGTACTGCCGGCTATACCTGGAAAGGTAGCAAGTATCGAAGTGTCGGTAGGCGATTTTGTGAATGAAGGAGATGTCCTGTTTGTCATTGATGGAGAAAGTCTGGAAGCTCAGGTAACTCAGGCGGAGCTTGGAAAAGAACAGGCTGATGCGGCCTTGGCTCAAGCTGGCGTCGGTGTGAAAAATGCCAACGCAGCCATTGCCTCCGCTCAACTGGCTTATGAAATGTCTAAATCCTCTTACGAAATGAATTTAAGCTCATATAACTTCTCTGCTGCTAATTTGGCAAAATATGAAGAACTTTATGCAGAAGGTATTGTTTCTGAAATGGAAATTGAACAGATGCGACTTCAAGCTAATCCTGAAACCCTTGCTATATACGAAAAACAATTACAACAGGCAGAGCAGGGACTTGCTCAGGCAAGGCTTGGAGCAGAGCAGGCAAGTGCAGCCTATACCCAGGCTGGAGTTGGAGTGAAACAAGCTGATGAAGGTATTAAGTCAGCCAGTGATGCTATGGAAGACTTAAGGGTAACAGCGCCTGTTTCCGGTTATATTACCCAACAAAATTTAATAGAAGACACCATGGCTGCTAACACAAGCGTGGCTATGATGATTGATGAACTTCAGGTGATTAAGGTTGCAGCCAATGTTACAGCCAACCAAGTAGGCTCCCTTGAAGAAGGCCAAAAGGTAGAAGTTTATATCTCAGCAACTGAAAAATTCTATGAAGGACAAGTAGATACTATAAGCCTTTCAGCAGATGCCAGAACCATGCTGTATCCTATAACAGTCTTAGTTGATAATAGTGAACTTGAAATCAAACCTGGTATGTTCGCAACTGTACATATGGTTGAAGATGCCATAACTGGTGGCATTATCGTTCCAACTGAAGCAGTTGTTGTCCGTGACGGCAAAACCGTTGTTTTTGTCTACGACGGAGCTGACATGGCTGTCATGAAAGAAGTTGTCGTTGGACTTGAAGATGGTTACAATACCCAGATACTTGAAGGTATCAGTGAAGGAGATGTGGTCATTACTGATGGTGTCGGCTTGATAGATGCTGAAACTCCTATAGCTCTTGTAAGGGGTGATATGTAATGAACCTTTCTGGCTTATCCGTAAAAAGACCTGTTACAACGGTTATGCTGGTGCTGATCGTTGTTCTCTTCGGCCTTGTATCCTTTACAAGGATTCCCATCGACTTATATCCAAATATTGAAGTTCCTGTTGCTATTGTTTCTACATCATATGCAAACGTAGCACCGGAAGAAATAGAGAACCTGATTACACGACCCCTTGAGGAAGCTGTAGGAACTGTTGCAAACCTGGATTCTATTCAGTCCATTACAACAGAAGGACAATCCATTATCGTCGTTATGTTCGAATTCGGAACCGATATGGATTTTGCAGCCCTTGAAATGCGTGAAAGTGTGGATATGGTATCCGGTTTCCTACCGGCAGATGCCACAGATCCAATGGTTATGCAGATTGATATTAATGCAGAAGCCATTGTACAGTTATCCCTGTCCGGTTCAGACGTTTCTACCCTTCAACGTTACGCAGATGAAGAAATGAAGTCTGCCCTGGAGCGAATTGAAGGTGTAGCATCTGTTGATATTGGCGGTGGATATGACAACTATATCTCCATCCAGGTAGATACTGAAAAACTTAACGGTTATGGACTGAGCATTGATACCCTTGCTGGAATCCTTGCATCAGAAAATATTAACCTGCCTGCCGGTTCAGTCAGTAAAGGTGATACAGGCCTCTTGATCCGTACGGTTGGTGAGTTTGAAAGTCTGGAAGATATTGAACAGACTCCAATTACCATGGCAACCGGTGGTATCATCAAGCTTTCCGATATTGCAGAGGTTTCAGTTGCCAACAGAGACCAGAACTCAATTTCAACGGTCAACGGCGAGGAAGCGGTAACTATCTCGATCCAGAAACAATCCGGTGTCAATACCGTTGCAGTTGCTAATGAAATCAACAAAGTTGTGGAAGAACTGTCAGGATCAAGTCCATACGAAATCAAGGTTATTGTTGACCAATCTGACTTCATTAACCAGGCTATTGGCCAGGTTGGACAAAATGGTATTATCGGTGGTTTGCTTGCAGTCCTTATACTCCTTCTTTTCTTAAGAAGCTTTAGGTCGACCCTTATTATCGGTTTATCTATTCCGATTTCCATTATCGCAACTATGGTCCTTATATACTTTTCCGACATTACCTTAAACATGATGACCCTTGGTGGTTTATCGCTTGGTATTGGTATGCTGGTTGACAACTCGGTTGTTGTACTGGAGAATATCTACCGTTTTGTTCAGGAAGGTATGGATAAGAGAAAAGCAGCAGTCAAAGGTGCCCAGGAAGTGGCTATGGCTGTTACAGCTTCAACACTTACAACAGTTGCTGTTTTCCTTCCTATGGTGTTTGTAGAAGGTATTACATCCATCATGTTTAGAGAATTTTCACTGACGGTAACCTTCTCCTTATTGTCATCTCTTGTAGTGTCTCTGACCCTGGTGCCTATGATGTCATCTCAACTCCTTGTTGTCGATGAGTTTCAAGGCAAGCATCATGAAAACAAGTTTAGACTTGTAGGATGGGTTTTGGATAAATTTGACCAGTTTTTTACATCTATCGAAAGTGGCTACAGAAAGCTTTTACATTGGTCACTTCACCATAGAAAAACAGTTGTTGTTGCTGCGGTATTTATTTTTATCATCAGTCTTCTATCAACGATGTTAATCGGTATGGAATTTATGCCAGCGTCTGATGAAGGTACATTCTCAATCAGTGTTGAACTGGAGCCTAGTGCAAAAATGGAAGATACCAGTGCAGCTCTTGAAACCATCGTTGAGCGAATCATTGATATTGAAGAGATTGACTATGTATCAACGACAACAGCAGGTAATATGTTCTTATCCTCAGGGGCAAACTCCGGTACAATCAATGGTGTTCTCATTCCAATGGATCAACGTGGACCTATAGAAGAGACTGTACTTGAAATAGAAGACAGAATCCAAGGTATTCCTGGAGTCATCAGCCAGGTAACGGCAACCTCGTCCATGGGTATGATGATGGGCGGTGGATCACCGATTTCCATCGAAATCAAAGGTGATGACATGGACACCCTTAAAGAAGTTTCTGATATGATTGCAGAAGCGGCCAAAGATGTTGATGGTGCCAAAAACGTTACCACGTCACTTGATGATCCCATACCACAATACGAAATCCGTCTTCGCCGTAATGACGCTTCAAGATATGGCCTAACCACTGCACAAATATCTAGTGCCGTAAAAGCCATGCTTGACGGTCGAACAGCTACCAGATACAAATTGGATGGTGTAGAACTGGATGTTGTTATCCAAGGTGACTCCAGATACGAGGAAAGTGTTGAAAACCTCAAACAGCTTATGATCCAGGCGCCAACAGGAGCCCTGGTTCCTCTAGAACTGGTTGCAGATATTACAACTGAAACCGGTGCAATTACCATCAACCGTATTGACCAATCCAGATATGTAACCGTATCTTCAGATGTCAGCGGCCGTGACCTGGCTGCAGTTGTAGCCGATATTGAAGAAAAAGTAGATGAGTTGGATATTCCACGAGGATATACCATTGAATTTAGCGGTCAGAACCAGGAAATGATAGAAGCCTTTTCAGACCTTGGATTGGCATTGATACTTGCAGTTTTACTGGTTTATATGATCATTGCGTCTCAATTTGAGTCCTTGCTTCTACCTTTCATTATTATGATGAGTGCGCCACTTGCGTACTCTGGAGGACTTCTTGGTCTCTTTATGACCAACAGGACTTTGAACATTACATCCATTATCGGTTTCATTATGCTATCCGGTATCGTTGTTAATAACGCCATCGTTCTTATTGACTATATTCAAACTAGACGTCAGGATTATAATGAAGACCGTGAGACAGCTATCCTAAACGCAGGACCAATTAGACTTCGACCTATCCTTATGACATCCCTGACAACTATTCTTGCCCTTGTACCTTTATCACTTGGTATTGGCGAAGGTGCAGAAATTCAGGCTTCCATGGGTACAGTAGTTATCTTCGGTCTCATCTTGTCATCATTATTAACCCTGGTATTTATCCCGGTAGTCTATACGATTTTTGACAATATGAGTCAGAAATCAAAGGCAAAAAGACATGGCACTGATCAGGAGACTATAGAAGCAAAATCTGACGACCTATAATCTGAAGACGTAAAGTTACAGTTTTCTAGAGACATCTTATACCCTTCATATGACAATTTAGGCAGATTCGTTGAAATGGCCATGTGATTGGTGTAAGATGACAATAGAAGAACTAGGAAGGGAGCAAACCACATGAGAAAATCAGCCTCCAGATGGAGGAAACAGTGGCTGCCTGCATTATTGGTACCGGTCATGGCCTTTGGTGGCTTTATGGGGACCCAGGTCCTAAGAGCCGAAGAAGAAATACCGGTCCTAACCAAGGAAGCCTTTATAGATGAAGTTTTAACCGATAATACTACTGTTCTAAGTTTGGAACGTCAATTAGATGATTTACAGGAACAGAAATCACAATTGGCAATACAGAATGAACAATTGCAAAATATGTTTGAGAATGTTGATGAGTATAATAAGCTTCTCAATCAATATAACCTTGAGAAAGACATCTATACACATAGAAGATATCTTGAATTATCATATAAAAGTTACCTGAATTCTTTGGGTATGGGGCCAGCATTATCAGCCGATGAATTGACTGAACTAAGTAATACTACATTAATTCTTACAACAAATGGAGAAATAAGTACAATAATGGCTATCTCTGATTACATAAAGTATAGAGAGCTTAACTATGGATACAAAATGCTTGGATTTGGGGATGAGCCAGTTAGTGATTTGGCAGAATTTAATTATTTTGTATATCCTACTAAGATTGCCTCTAAAAATTTAGATGCAGGTATAAAATCATTATACGCAGGTATTGAATCAGCCAAGAAGGGTATTTCTACAGGTTCGTCTATGCTTTATGATACATTGCTAATGATGTCTGAAACACTTAATATTCTGGAAAAGAATTATAATTTGTTAGAAAAAGCTTACTATGATGGAGATACACTTAGAAATAATGGTTTTGTTTCAAATGTTGAATTAGAAGCCCTAGAAAATGATTATTTAATTGCAAAATTTACTCTGGAAAATTTTGAAAGAAATATTGATAATCTTAAAATGAATGTAAATCAGATGAGAGGTGCAGAAATAGATCAAAATTTCGAGACAAAAGGTTCGAAGGTATTAATTATCCAATTAATGGATATAGATGTATATGTTGAATCTGTAATAAAAAATGATAGTGATATTATTTCAGCAAAGGAAAAACTCAATAATCAGGAAGAAGCCTTTAAATTAGTAGAGTACTATTTTCCAAGTAGTACTGAGAAATATCAGCAAGAATTAAGCTTATTACAATCATATAGAAATGATTATGAGTTAATAAAAATCGAAAAAGAAATTGAAATAAGAAATGATTACTTCAAAGTAATAGAAGCAAGAAATTCTTATATGGTTGCAAGGCAAGATTTCGAAACTATGAATAATACACTAGAAGAAGTAACTGTAAACTATGAATTAGGTTTTATAACATATGATACTATAAATGAAGTTAGTTTAGGTGTCTATCAAGCTGCAAATAATCTGAGTGAAAGTGGTAGACAATATTATGACTCACTTGAAACGCTATATATAGGTTCGGGTCTTGAAATACCATATAAGGAGTAGATTATGAAAAATATATTAAAAAAGACTGTATTTGTTATGCTTATACTATCCATGTTAATTACTCCAACAATGGGAGAAGAAGCAACGGATAAATTAATGTTGGATATGATAACACTTGAAATGGCTGAGAATACATATGAGATAAAAAAGCTTGATTATGAGATTCTCCAATATCAAGACAAGTATGATGAGGCTCAAAGAGACAGATTTTCAGGGGGCTCAACATTAGAAAGTCTGCTAAGTCAACGATATAATGTTATTAAAGCTCAGATGGACTTGGATTATTCAATATGGAACAGAGAACAAAAAAGTAAAGAAGTTAAATTGAATAGCGAAGAATTATTTTTTGACTATATTCTTGGTCTTGATGAAATTGAATTACATAAACTCATTTTAACAGATAAACAAACATCGCTTGATGAAGCTAAAGAGAAGAATAAACTTGGACTAAATACGCTTAAAGAAATAAGAAGTGCAGAGTTGCAGGTTGAAAACCAAATGTATCATATTCAGTCCCTTGAAAACAATTTGAGTTTGATAATGTATGAACTTAATAAAAACTTACGCTGGGAATTAACAAAAGTTATCGATGTAGTCTATGAAGAGATACCTCGTGTTGAAAAGGTAGATATTGATATTGCTAAAGTAGTTGAAGAATCTTTAGTTGATCATGGTGATGTAGTTAAAAAGGTACAAAATCTTGAGATGAAAGAAGCTTATATCGAAGCTTTGGACAATGCTGGTACCATAAAATCAAGTAATGATTACGTTGATGCGCTAAGAAATAAAGAATTGGCGATACTCGAATTAGCAGAAGCGAAAAGTAATCTTGAATTCAAGATACGAAGTGAGTTTAATAATCTAATTAGCAGTGAACAAAGTGTGAAAATTAAAGAGTTAGAACTAGAAAACGTATCTAGTCAATTAAGTATTATGATGAAAAGATTTGAATTAGGCTTAGAAACACAAGCTGCTTTAAATAGTGCAATAAGAGAAGAACAAATTGCTAATATATCACTTGAGAGAGCTAGGTTAGAGCTATACTTTTTGTATAATGAATTCGTTAATAAGTATGAATAATCAAATTTATATGATGATATACCATGAAATCTAGTGTAATTAGGTAGCTACTGTGAAGTGGCTACTTTTTTCTTTGATATAATAAGATTATCATATGATTAGTCAGTCAGACTTGCATAAAATAGTAATAAATCGTAAAATGAAGCCATCAATTAAAAGAGGTGTATTATGAGCAAAGCATTAGTTTTAGCGGAAAAACCATCTGTAGGAAGAGATATAGGAAGAGTCCTTGGCTGCGTCAAGAAAAGCCAGGGATACTTTGAAAATAAAGATTACATCGTAACCTGGGCTATGGGCCACTTGGTTTCCTTAGCTGCTCCTGAGAAGTATAAGAAAGAGTGGGCTAATTGGGAAATGGAACCCCTTCCTATGTTGCCAAATCAATTTAAGCTGGAGATTTTAAAACCTACATCCAAACAGTATTTTTTAGTAAAAAAACTCTTGGAAAGACAGGATGTCAGTCAAGTGATCATTGCTACAGATGCGGGCCGCGAAGGTGAATTGGTTGCTCGTTGGATTCTGGATTTTGCCCACTGTAAGAAGCCTATAAAAAGACTGTGGATTTCATCAGTAACCGATAAGGGGATTCGCCAGGGATTTGCCAAGCTGGTTGATGGAAGTAAGTATAATGGACTTTATTATGCGGCCAGAGCCAGAGCCAAGGCTGACTGGATTGTCGGTATTAACGGAACAAGAGCCCTGACCTGTAAGTATAATGCAAGTCTATCCATGGGAAGGGTCCAAACACCAACCATAGGTCTTGTTGCTAAGCGGGAGAAGGATATTCAAACCTTTAAACCTAGAAAGTACTATGAACTGATTCTACAGGTTGGAGATTTTAAACTGCGCTGGCAGGGTGATAAGTTCAATCATGATAAAGTTGAGGAAGTCCTAAAGCAGGTTAAAGCCAGCAAGGAAACGGGGAGTATCAAGGTAACCGGATACAGCCAGCAGGTGAAGAAAATATACTCCAAGGGTCTTTATGACCTGACAGAGCTCCAGCGTGAAGCGAATAAGATCCATGGATTTTCCGCCAAAGAGACCTTGAATATTATCCAGGGGCTTTACGAGCACCACAAGGTCTTGACTTACCCACGTACTGACTCTAAATTTCTGACCGATGATATTGTTGAGACCTTAAAGGACAGGGTTAGGGCTTGTAGAAGCATCGGTGAAAAGGAAGAAATATCTTACTTGATGAAACACGAAATAAAAGGCAACAAGAACTATGTCAACAATGCTAAAGTCGGTGACCATCATGCCATTATCCCCACGGAAATGCAGCCTGATTATACGGCTTTTTCAGCCAAGGAACAAAAGATATACAATATGGTTGCCAGACGCTTCATTGATACCCTTCTGCCTCCTAGAGAAGAAAAAGAAATCAAGCTGGAAGTTGGACTTGGAAGTGAAAAATTTGTAGGTAAGGTAAGAAAGCCAGCAGGAATATCGGAGGATTCTAACAGTCAATTGAAGGACTATAAATCCGGAGAATCCATACAGTTCCTAGGTGCAAAAATTGATGTCGGTTCAACTAGTCCTCCAAGTCTTTTGTCTGAAGGTGACTTGCTTCATGAGATGGAAAAGGCAGGTCTTGGTACAGTGGCTACCCGTTCGGACATTATAGAAAAAATCATCAATAACCAATATGTAGATATGACTAACAACCTGCTTAGAATAACCAAAACAGGCAAACAGTTATTGGACCTGGTTCCTGATAAAATAAAGACTTCAGACCTGACTTCCAAGTGGGAAGCTGATCTGGAAAAGATAGCAAAGAATCAATATAGGGAAGAAGACTTCATGAAAGAGATGGTTGCTTTTACCAAGGAAATTGTCTCTGAAATAAAGAAGTCAGACCAGACCTTCAAACATGAAAATGTATCCAGTGAATCCTGTCCTGATTGTGGTCAAAAATTGCTGGTTCAAAAAAACAAACATGGCATGCGGCTGGTATGTCCAAATAGAGAATGTGGATATCGAAAAAACTTATCTAAAGTGACCAATGCCAGATGTCCCCAGTGTCACAAGAAAATGGACATGGTTGGTCAGGATGATAAAAAGACTTTTGTCTGCAAATGTGGCTATAAGGAAAAACTGGAAAGCTTTAACAAGCGTAAGGAATCCTCCAATAAGCAGATGTCCAAACGGGAAGTCCAACGCTATATGAAAAAGTCAGAAGCCAAAGAGGAATCCTTTAATAATCCTTTTGCTGACCTTCTGGGAGATTTGAAGAAGAAGTAATATGTCGTTAGATGTGGAGGCAAACCTTTTGTCCCCAACATCATAGTTATAATATATAAAAAAATATAATAATATATAAAAGCCTCTAGTAAAATTTTGCTATAATTTAGTAAAATTTATATTGGGAGGCTTTTATTTTGCACAAGACAGACTTGAGAAATCAAAACGAAATTGAAGTGACTTTGAACATCATTAAGTTTACACGACTCATGCAGATCCTTTTATTGTTAACTGTTGTACTGAATCTTTTTGGCCTATTTCTATTATCCACCAGCCAGCTGATCCTGGTTATCGGTGTTGGTTTGTTTCCCCTTGTCATTGCTCCCCTATATCATAAAAAAATATTGCCCTTACAATGGACAAAAGTTGGTTTGGTTGTCTTTTTCTGCCTTTTTGCAACGGTGTCCTATAGTGTTGCGTTTGCCAATGTTACCCTTCTTTTTCTAGTACCTTTTGGGGTCGCTCTGAGTTATTATGATAAAAAACTGATTATCCTTTCCATTGCTGTAACCATCCCCGGTTTCCTTATTGGAGAATGGTTTGCATCGGCCGGAAATCAGATTATTGAGGCTCAGGTCCAGTGGATTCCCCTCCATTTTGTTATGTATCTTTTACAGCTGTCTGTTCTTGCTTTTTTGTTTATCAGCATAGCTAAAAGGGCTGTTCATATGTTGGAAACCAATGAAGCCTATATTCACCGTCAGGAAAAGGTTTTCAAACAGACAGATGGTATGTCCCATGAACTTAATGATGCTGTCAGTCATCTTGACTGTGAAATGTCAGAGCTTCAAGAGGCAGTAAAAAATATAAGCCACATGATACAACAGATTGCTGGAGATACTGAAGGTTTGGTTTCCGGTGTTGATGATGCTTCTACAGGGTTTGACAAAATCGATGAAGCAATAAAAACAAGCGGGATTAGAGCCGGAGCTATAGCTGATGAAATCGAGCTCCTTAGTGCGTCTTCCAATCAGGCAAAAAATGAATTGCTTCAATCGGTGGGTGAAATCAAGAAAATCGAATCCTATACGGATAAAACCAAAAGTTCGATTAATCTTTTGCGGGAAAGTGCAGGAGATATTGATCAGAGCATCAATCTAATTACCTATATTTCTGATGAGACCAATCTCTTATCCCTAAATGCGTCCATCGAGGCTGCCAGAGCAGGGGAGTATGGCAGAGGATTTATGGTAGTAGCCGGTGAGGTGAAAAAATTGGCAGAACAGTCTAACCAATCGGCCCTTAATATCAGTGATGTGCTTCAAAAGGTAATGGTCAGTAGTGATGATGCTAATCTGGCCATTCACGATACCTATGATATGGTTGTCTATGCCTTGGAAATGATTGAACGTACAGTAAAAAGCTTTGATCTGTTTATTGAAAAGCAAAAAATTCTACAAGAAGAGGCAGGCAAAATAAGATCTCATAATCAAGCCCTCAATCAAACCAGCCAGGCGATCAGGGACCAGATGAAGGGCTTGAAAACCAGGGCATATGGGAATTTTGACTCCATTACTTCCATCGCAGGAACTATTGAACAGATTCAAGTGTCTTATCAAAATATCGGTGGGGACATATCAAAAGTTAAAAATCAATCCCAAGAACTTACATACATGGGACATTTAGAAAACTAATCTGCCATGCATAGAAAAAATAATATATCCAATAGAAAATCAAAAAAAAATTAGATGAATTTTTTCCTGCATCTTATAGAAGCAAAAAACTGTAGGATATTATCAAAAACATAAAAAATAAAAATTTTTCACAATTTTTGTTGACACAAAAAATTTATAGTGCTATTCTGTATGCAGATGCGAAAACAAATTAAGCAAATGTACTTGATTTGACAAATAATTGAATCGTAAATTTTAAGAAAAGGAGGTAGGAACATGATTAACTTAAGAAAAGTATTTATTCTCGATGCAGCAACCATCAGTAAAGCCAGAGCTTTTGATTTTGGCACTGATACTAACCATGATGCCCTACCTCAAATGATGGAGTTTTAATCTGTAGTTTGGATATTGCATAGCTTTGCTACGCCGCGCCCCAATTACAGCCACAAACCGATTAGATTGAGCCATGGGTATCGACCCATGGCTTTTTTAGTTTTTCTTAAGTGTTTGGAGACAGGTCTTATCGTCTTATTATCATGAATCAGGATACCTGAGTTCTTAGATAGGCGACATACAGGCAATTTCCCAACAAACAAGACGAAGCCATGGATATAAGATCCATGGCTTTTTGCGTGGGCATGAGGAGAATGCAAGCGTAGGACCATAGGGATGCCAAGCAGACCGTCATTAGAAAATAATACAATTCGAATATAGATTTTTGAAAGATAGAGGGTAAGAGAATGACGAAATTACGATTGAAAGAATCACAAGCAGAGAGCCAAATACCATTAAACCAAGAAAATGACATCATCTACAGACCTTTTGACTATGAGGATGATGAATCTATACAGACATTTTTGCAGGAGGCTTACGCACTTAAGGGTGTTGGTTACTCCTGGATGATTGACAGGTGGAATTTTTCCAGAAGCTTATCCAGATGCATGCATGGTCTTACGGTTGATGAATGGAACGACCGGGTCATGATCCTCGAAGAGAAAGGTCATATGATCGGTGTGATTAACTCAGAAGGTGAAAACCAGGGAGAAGGATTTTTTCAACTGATAAGAGATCAGTATCATGAAGAGACCATCAAAAGAATGTTTGATTTTGCAGAAGACAAACTCATGGTGGAGGAAGAAAATCCTGAAAGCGGAAGCATAATCCGCAGGCTAGCACTTCGATTGAATCCGTTAATTCCGGGATTTGTTGAAGAGGCTCTCCTAAGAGGATACAAGAAAATTGACTGGCAGGAACCTACGGCGGAAATGACAGTGACTGAAGATACTGACCTTACCTATGAACTGCCAAAAGGATACAGATTCATCTCAGGCAATAAAGTGTCCGGTAAAGAAAAAGCGGTCCTTCACCGAATGGCCTTTGGCTATGAAGATCCAAGCAGGGTCCTTGAAAAAAGAGCGGCCATTGGTTTTAAGACCATGGAGATCCAGCCCTTCTACAATGCTTTTCTGGATATTATTATTCTGAACGATGAAGATCATGCTGTATGTTTTGCAAACTTTTGGTTTGATCCTGCTAATAAACTAGCTGTACTGGAACCTCTTGGAACCCATAAGGATTTCAGGAAAAGAGGGCTGGCCAAGGCTGCGGTTTATGAAGGTATCAAACGATGCATGGCACTAGGTGCCGAGAAAATTTATGTTGGGTCTGACCAGGACTTCTACAAGGCCATAGGCTTTGAAGTTGTGAGTCGATATGATATTTACAAGAAAATTGAATCTTAAGTGATGAAAGATAAAGAGGTATAAGGATGAAATTAAATAAAAACCATAGAAAAAATAGTGGATTTACACTAAGAAGACGTCGTGATCAAGTTGGTTACCATATAGGAACCAACGACACCTACAACTACTTCGTCAATACCATGGACACTATGGATAACCTTAGAGTTCCAAGACGATAAAATACTACTGACTCTAAAGGATGAGGAAACACAATGACTGATATAAACCAACTATTAAAACCATACAAAGGGCTTCAGAAAGGGATATATATTCTGGCAATTTCCAGATTTGTCAATGCTCTTGGGGCATTGATATTCCCTTTCATGACCCTCATATTAAGTGAAAAAATAGGATTAAGTGAACTTGAAACAGGACTTTATGTGTCCATTACCGGATTTCTTTTTATCCCTTCCGGTCTAATCGGTGGAAAACTGGCTGACCATTTTGGAAGAAAGAAGATTATCCTGGGCTTTGAATTCCTTGGCATGATGACCTATGTCTATTGTTATTTTGCACAAGTAGGCATGTCTATGGTCTATTCCCTTATGCTGGCAGCTGTTCTTTTTGGAATTGCCGGACCGGCGCATGATGCCATTGTAGCAGACCTGGCTGACAAGGATGAAAGGGAAGGTGCCTATTCCCTTATGTACCTTGGCTTTAACCTGGGATTTGCCGTGGCCATCATTATGGGAGGCAGGCTCCTGGCCAACCACCTCAAGCTAATGTTTGCCATTGATGTGGGAACAGCCATGGTGGCTTTGTCCCTGGTTGCAGCATTTATTAAAGAACCAGGAAAAGCAGAGGTTGAAAATCAAGAAGACCCGGAAAAGGCTGGTCAAGGCAAAAAGGAAGCTGCTGAAACCGGAACAATCTTCCAGGTACTCTTTAGACGGCCAATACTGGTGGAGTATATTTTGCTCCTTTTCCTCTACAGGTTTGTCTATGCCAACTGGTCTTTTATGTTGCCACTCCATGTAGCAGACCTTTTTGGTGATGTGGAAGGATTTGCCCTTTACGGTGATCTTGGATTCGTCAATGCTGTTCAGGTTGTAGCCCTGACAGCCCTTATTACCGGGCTTCTTCGCAAAGTCAAAACCATCAATAAGGTGGTTCTTGCAGGATTGTTTTTTACCATAGGCTTTGGCATGTTTGGATTCATTACTCTTAAGTGGGCCTTCTTCGTCGGTGTATTTCTTTTTACAACGGGAGAGATTATGGAAGCTATCAGCTTTTTGCCCTATTTAATGAACCATACACCGGAATCCCATAGAGGCCGGATGTCATCTGTGGCCATGACCATACTCAGTGTCGGCTACTCCTTAAGCCCCATAGTTTTTGGGTGGATTTTGACAGTGGCTGATTATCGGATGGCATGGATCGTTACCGGTGGTGTTGCCTTGGTTGGAACCATTGGTATGTGGAGACTGTCGGCTAAAGAAAATAAAGAAGAGACACGAAAGAACTTACAACTGGAAAGCGGGAAAGTTATATGAAACGAATATTAAGTTATATGAAAAAATACTGGTGGCTCTATGCCATCGGTTTTACAACCATGTTCCTGGCCATCGCCTTGGACATGCTAAATCCTGTTGTTACAGGAAGAATCGTTGATGATGTCATCAGAGACGGCAACATCAACATATTTGGAAGCCTGGCCCTTATGCTTCTTGGCATATCCCTCGGCCGTGCAATTTTTGGTTATGCAAAAGAGTATATCTTTGACTCTATTGGGGTTCATATTCAGTCTGAAGTCAGACAGAATCTCTTCGACCACATTCAGTCCTTGTCTTATAACTTTTTTGAGTCCAAGAACACTGGGGAGCTTATGGCAAGAATCAAAGAGGACGCAGAAAGAGTCTGGGAAGGTACTGCTTTTGGTATCATGCTGGTCGTTGAAATGTTTGTCAACCTGGTGGTTGCCGCCTACCTCATGATCAGAATCAGTCCACTCCTGTCACTCATTACCTTGTCTACCCTTCCGGTACTTGGTTGGATTGCCATTAATCTTGAAAAAAAGATCGGCAAAACCTACGAGGAGATCAGTGAACAGAATGCTATCCTAAACACAACTGCCCAGGAAAATATAGCAGGTGTCCGCCTGGTTAAGGCTTTTGCCAGGGAGCGCCATGAAATCAAAAAGTTTTTAGCCAAAAATGAAGGCTACTACAAGTTAAACTATACCCAGGCCAGAATCTGGAGTCAGTTTTACCCGGGAATCGAATTTATTTCCAATATTTTGCCGGTTATCGTCGTAACCCTTGGCGGAATCTTTGTCATTGGAGAATCTATGTCTATCGGTACCCTGATTAAGTTTATGGGATATACCTATATGGTTATTTGGCCCATTCGCTATATCGGTTGGATTACCAATGTTATGGCAGAGGCCTTTGCTTCAGCCAGAAAAATCGATACGGTTTTTGCCTATGATACAGAGATTAAGAATAAGGAAGACGGTCTTGTCAAAGACAGTCTGGATGGAAAGATTGAATTCGACCATGTGTCCCTGACCTTGAACGAGACTGAGGTCCTTAAGGATATCAGTTTTACCGTAGAGCCAAATAAAACTTTGGCAATCATGGGGGCAACCGGATCCGGTAAAAGCTCTCTGATCAATGTTTTGACCAGGTTCTACGATCATACTGATGGGACCATTAAGTTGGACGGCCATGAACTGGCTGACTACGACCTTCACAACCTTCGAAGCCACATTGCTGTCGTTATGCAGGACGTTTTCCTCTTTAGCGATACCATTGAAGAGAATATTCTCTTTGGCGTCAAGGAAGATACAGACCACGACATGATGATAGAAAAGTCCAAAGCCGCTCAGGCCCATACCTTTATCGATGCTATGGACGACTCCTATCAAACCGTAATTGGTGAAAAGGGTATCGGACTTTCAGGAGGTCAAAAACAGAGAATTTCCATAGCCAGAGCTATGGCCAAAAAAGCCAACATACTGATTTTTGACGATTCCACATCAGCTCTTGATATGGAAACCGAATACAGAATACAAAGTGAAATTGATAAACTCGACAAGATGACGAAGATCATTATAGGCCACCGAATTTCAGCAGTAAAAAATGCAGATGAGATTATCATTCTGGATAAAGGAGAGATTGTTGAACGGGGAAGCCACAGACAGCTGATCAAGAAAAAAGGCCGCTACTATGAGACCTATCTTGAACAGTATGAAGGTTTCGCCAGTGGCGCATAGAAAGGATTAACATGCCGATTAATAATTTTAAAGAGGATGAACAGACTAAACAGGTACTTAAGATTGTAACGGTTAAACGATTATTTGCCTACATGCTTAAGTACAAAAAAGAAGTTGTCATGGTCTTAGCCCTGATGGGCGTCATTGTAGGAGTGAGTACCATCAATCCTATACTGATGATGGCAGCTATAGACACATACGTTGAAAACAGTGACAGGTCAGGCCTTTACCTGATGGCCGCCATCGCTGTTGCTATCAATATTATTGCAGCAGTCTGTATCCGTTACCGGATACGGATTATGGGACGGGTTTCCAATAAGGTTTTGATGGAAATAAGACAGGAGCTCTATGAACATATTCAAAAGTTGAGCTTCAACTTCTTTGATAACCGTCCAGTTGGAAAAATACTTGCCAGAGTCATCGGTGATGTTAACTCACTGAAAAATATTTTGACCCAGGCAGTCATCAATCTGATTCCTGATTTTGCTACGGTTGTAGTGGTTTTAATAATTATGATGGTTCTTAACTTCAAGTTGGCCTTTGCAGCCCTTGCCATGCTGCCATTTCTTATTGGCGGAATGATCTTCGTTGAAGTCAGGGCTCATAAACGCTGGCAGACATTCAGGAAGAAAAACTCCAACATGAACGCTTTTACCCACGAGGATTTTTCAGGTATTAGGGTTGTTCAGAGTTTTACAGCGGAACCTATTACTTCTAAAACGTTTGCAGACCTTTTGTCAGAACTCAAGAAGACCTTTATGCATGCCATTCGGCTTAACAACCTGTTTTTCCCTATGGTAGAGCTGTCCTGGGGGATTGGAACTGTGTTGGTATTTTACCTTGGAGTAAGGCTTCTTGGTACAGGTACTATTACCGTTGGTCTTCTGGTTGCCTTTATCTCCTACATCTCGATGTTCTGGAGACCGATTATGAATCTGGCCAACTTCTATAACCAGTTGATTGCCAACATTACCGGTGCAGAGCGGATTTTTGAGATTTTGGATATTGAACCGGATATTACCGATGAAAGTGAAGCCAGGATCATGCCTCCAATTAAAGGTGATGTGCGTTTCCATAACGTTTCCTTCTCTTATGACGGCAAGGTGGATGTTCTTAAAGACTTATCCCTTCATATTAAGGAAGGGGAAACCATTGCCCTTGTAGGACCGACGGGAGCAGGTAAGACAACTCTCGTAAACCTGATTTCAAGATTTTATGATATTCAGGAAGGTGTCATCATGATTGATGATATCAACAATAAAAGTGTTTCCATTGAAAGCTTAAGAAGCCAGATGGGAATCATGACCCAGGATACCTTCCTCTTCTCCGGAACCATTAAGGATAACATCAGGTACGGTAAACTGGATGCAACGGACGATGAAGTGATTGCAGCGGCAAAAGCCGTCCATGCCCATGAGTTCATTACCGGATTTGCTGACAGCTACGACACCAAAATCAATGAAGGTGCTTCCAAACTGTCTGTAGGACAAAAGCAACTCATTGCCTTTGCCAGAACTATGATTTCAAAACCAAGAATTTTGATTCTTGATGAGGCTACTTCCTCAATTGATACAAGGACGGAACGTTTGGTTCAAAAAGGAATCGAATCCCTACTGGAGGGCAGAACGTCATTTGTTATTGCCCACAGGCTGTCAACAATACAAAAGGCTGACCGAATTTTGGTCGTCGATAAACAGGGAATTACTGAAGCCGGTTCCCATGATGAGCTGATTGCAAGAAAGGGTCACTACTATGATCTCTACATGGCCCAGTTCAAGACCATGGATGAGGATTTGGAGACCTTTGTATCATAGTCCTTAAACACTTGACAAAGTAAACATATAAAGGAGTAACTGAATGAATTTTATACCATCAAATCTCAAAGAGGTTAAAGACCATCTGACCTTATATTTTAAGGAACTTGCAGGTGGCTGTGATGATTTTTTTGAGGAAAATGTCTTAGGCGGCAAATTTTACAAGATTATGGATGGAACCCAATGGATCGGTTCTATGACGGTGACGAAAGAAGGTAAACTTTCCTCTCTATACGTAATTGATTCAAGAAGACCTGATTATCAAAAGATTTTTGATGAGGCTCTCTTGGTGGATCATATCCAAGGAATCTTTACCGTTACATCAGATACCAAGATGATGAACCAGATCATTAGGAGAAACTTACCCTTGGTCAAACAGGCTTACAACTTCTCCTACAAGGGACCAAAACAGGTGACGACCATTGCTTTTCGACAAGCCCAACTAAAGGATTTGCCATTGATGGAACCGGCATTTGGAGACTTCTTTGAGGATTATGAAAAAAAGATTAATCATGGAGACCTCTATCTTGGATATGAGAATGATACCCTTGTCAGCCTTGGTAACATGACTACCCATGCTCTCCATCAGGATACAGCATCGATTGGTATGATTGTTAAAGAGGATCAGAGGCAAAAAGGATATGGTACTGAGACAATTAAGTCCCTAATCAATATTTGCCTGGAAAAAGGCTACCATGTTCATGCCGGTTGTTGGTATTACAATCACGGGTCAAGAAAAACCCTTCTGGCCTCCGGTATGCATACATCATGTCTCATTGTTCGGGTAGATAATATCTAGATAAAGAAGAGAAAATTTATGATTGAGGAGAGTAAGATGGACAAACAATTACAAGTCATATCCCTTCGGGAAAAACCTGAGTATAGGGAGAAGATGATAACATATTTTCAGGAAAAGTGGGCCAATGATGGATCTATGATGGTTTATGAAGACTGTCTGACAAAATGTATTGGTGCAAAAAATCCTTTGCCACAATGGTATCTTCTGGAAGAGGACCAGGTCATTATCGGCTGTGCAGGACTAATTACCAATGATTTTATCAGCAGGATGGATTTATACCCATGGATCTGTGCCTTATATATAGAAGAAAGTCATCGGGGACATGGCTATGGCAACCTATTAATGGATAAAGCCAAGGCCGATGCCAAAGAGGCCGGTTTTTCTGAAATACACTTGTGCACGGACCATGTAGGATATTATGAAAAGTATGGTTTCTCTTATGTGGGTATGGGCTATCATCCCTGGGGTGAGAGCTCCCGTATATACACTGCTTTGCTGGATTGATCCTTTTGGTCAAGTCAGTTGATATAAAGTAGAAAGTTACACTTAAGTTACTTACTTAAGACAAGCAAGACATGAAAGGAGGTGGTGCCAGTGATTAACACACAAATAACTTGCACCAGATTGGGAGGTAACCTTTCATAATTACCCCCAAACCCTGGTCATTTGTGTGAGACCTCCTGGTGCTTTTGGCACCTGGAGGTCATTACATTAAAGTTTGGAAACATGAGACTAGGATTTTATCAGTAAGATAGATATTATAGGAGGTTCAATGGATTTTTTTCTAATGAACGAAAGCCACATAGAAGAAGCCTTGACTTTGGCAATGGAACAATACAGGGAAGAATGTAGGTTTGTCCCAAGTTTGTCTGACAGTGATTTCAGTGGCCGAATCAGAAAGTCATTGACTGATATGCTGGAAAAGGAAACCGGCCTTGTTGCTATGGAAAATGGAAAGGTCCTTGGCTATATGATCGGCTTTGGACCTATTGAAGGATTTTTTGGCAGGGATACCGGCATGTTCATTCCTGTGGAAGGACATGGGGCTATTAAGGAACGGCGTCTTGATATTTACGGAGAACTCTTTAGAGAAGGGGCAAAATACTGGGCAACAAAAGGTATTTTCTCCATAGCAGTCGCTCATTATGTTCACGATGAGGAAGTCAAAGAGTGGTTCTATATCAATGGCTTTGGTGCCAGGTGTATGGATGCCATGACTAGAATTGAGGACGTTCTTGGACGATATATCCATGGAGATGGAGCTCAAGGAATCACAATTCAACCAGCAGTTGAAAAGGACTACCCAAGACTTTTTGAATTGACCAATCTCTTGGTCGATCATTTACGCCAATCTCCGGTGTTTTTTCCACTTAGGGACTTGGAGTATGAGAAATTTCTTAAAGATGTAAAAGAGTCGGAAGCTAATTACATGGTGGCCAAAGACGGTGACCGGATAATCGGACATATTAAATACGTCCATGATGGAGAAGAGTGTTTTGCCACCTATCATCCATCTATCAGTAATATCTGTGGGGCTTTTCTTGAGCCGGATTACCGAGGTCAGGGAATCTTTTCCAGACTTTTGGTTTCAGCCTTAAAAGATATGAAAGATCATGGTAAGACCAGATGTGGTGTTGACTGTGAAACTATTAATCCGGAGGCTTACAGATTTTGGACCAAGTATTTTGAACCCTATACCTTTTCGGTTTTTCGAAGACTGGATGAACGGTCGCAGGTTAAAGACCATAATATAAAAGTTTAAGGAAAGAAGGTGATCTTATGAGTAAGAGAAAACAAACCCATGCATTTAACACAATGAAAAACGGTACAATGAACGGAAACTTTAAGAACTCAAGCAGCCATGGTAAAGGAAGAGCGGTAGCTAAACACTCCACCAAGAACAAGTAGACGAATGAAAAATAGAATCCTATTGATTGAAGGAATCCCGGGTTCCGGCAAGACGACGGTATCCGGGAACTTAAAAAAATATTATGAAGAAAAAGGACATAAGGTCAGGCTTTTTAACGAAGGTGAATTACACCCTATCGACCTGGCTTGGTGTGCCCTTTTTTCTTTGGAAGAATATGACCAGCTCATAAGAGATAACAAGGAACATGAAGATATCATCCGGACAAACAGCCTCTTTGAAGAGGGCAGGGTTATTGTCGCCTATACCAAACTGGGCTTTTATCCAGGTCAAAACCAAGTCATGGATATTTGTCAGGAAAAGGAAGTTTTTCAGGGGAAGGTTAGTCTTGAAACCTTTAAAAAGGTCCATTTGGAGCGGTGGAGGGTATTTGCTAAAAGTGCTGAAGAAGATACCCTCTATATTATGGAGTGCATATACTTTCAAAATCATATTGTTGAACTTATGGGCCAGTATGATCTGCCGGATGAGGAGATTATCAAATACCTTCTTGAACTTATGGAAACTCTTTTACCCCTTAATCCCAAGTTGATTTATCTGACCCAGGATAATATGAGGGATACTATAGACCGGGTGGCTTTGGAGCGGGTTTCTGATGATCACAGCAAGTGGAAGGATTGGATTGACCTGGTTATTGAGTATATAGATGATATGCCTTTCTCAAAAGCAAGGGGGAATCATGGGCTTGAGGGTGTATATGGATTTTTTGCTCACAGGAAAACCCTTGAGCTAAAAACCATGACCATGCTAGCCTATCAATTTCCTTCTATCGATCTTGTAACTGTCAACAATAGTGATTTTGATATGGAGAAAGTTATGGAGAGTATTGTAAGAACAGAGTTAAAAGATTTGATTGAAGAAAAAAAATTTTCAGGCGTGGTCATGATTAGGAGCAAGGGTGAGATCGTCTTTGAAAGTGCCACAGGATATGCAGACAGAGCTAATGAAAGACCGATAAGACTGGATACCAAGTTCGGTATTGCCTCAGGAACCAAGTCTTTTACGGCTACCGGTATGATGAAGTTAATTGAATCAGGTAAGCTGGGATTGGACTCAAAAGCCCTTGACTATATTGATTATGATTATCCTACTTATGATAAGAATGTGACCATTGACCAGCTCCTATGCCACAGGTCAGGACTGCCGGATTATTTTGACGAGGAAGAAGTTGAGGATTTTGACAACTTTACTGTCGAAAAGTCTTGGAGTCTTATGTTTGAACCTAAAGATTACTATGACATATTCCCTCAAAAACCTATGAAGGCGGAACCTGGTAGTGTATTCGTTTATAACAATTCTGGGTATGTTATGTTGGCAGGAATCATCGCCAAGGTCTCAGAAAAAAAATACAGTCAATACCTTGAAGAAGAAGTCTTTAAGGCAGCAGGTATGACAGGCAGTGGGTTCTATCCAATGAATCAACTCCCAGCCAACACGGCATATGGCTATATTGATTATGATGGCGGTTATCGAACCAATATCTTTAATCTTCCTATCGTTGGAGGTGGAGATGGTGGAGCCTTTACCACCGGCCAAGATGTTTTTGCATTTTGGGATGCTTTTATGGACGGTCAACTGATCTCCAAGTCAGGTGCCAAGTCTATGATACAGCCACTTAGTCCCCTAGGTGAACCTGAAAAAGGAGAGGCTTATGGCAAGGGTTTTTGGCTAAAGCCTAACCTGGTTATGATGGAAGGCTGCGATGCCGGTGTTTCGTTTCAGTCCGGATACTACTTAGACAGGGACCTTCAGTATGTTGTCCTCTCCAATACAACTAACGGTGCCTGGGATATCGTCAGGAAAATCCAGGAACTAACTCCAGAGCAGACTCCCGGTACTTGATTTTATTATATAAAAATTCATTAAATATTATAGGAAAGTCGGTGGTCTTGTATCACCGGCTTTTGTGGTATAATGGAAGAGAGGCTTGGAGGAGAAATATGAAACATTTGAAGTACATTTTTATTGTCTCGATGATTCTACAGCTGGCGTTCCTGAATGTTACTAACGGAGAAGAACAAGAATTTGCCCAAGAAGACTATGTTGGGTCTTTTTCTGATGGAGAAAATGAAGGGAATGATAAGTCAGGCAGCGAGACTGATATTGAAAATCTGAGTATTATAAAAAAAGACCAGAACCTGCTTTTTGAGCAGATTAATAGGGAGGATGGTTTGGCCAGCCTTTCTGTTTCGGCTGTGACCCAGGACAAATATGGCTTCTTATGGATTGGTACCCAAGGCGGGCTCCACCGTTATGATGGAGAAAACTTCTATAAATACAGGTACGATCCCCTGCGTAGTGACTGGCTTCCCAACAACCTTATACAATCTATGTTCTATGATGAAGCAGAACACGCTCTGTGGTTGGGGACTTATGGTGGTATCAGCCGATTTGATATAGCTTCTGAAAGCTTTGAAAACTATACTATTGAGTCTCATGGTTTGGCCAATCAAGTTATAGTTACCATCATAAAAAGAGAAGATGACATATGGTTTGGAACCTTAAAAGGCACCTATCGAATTAAGGGTAATGACGGGACCTTGGATTATTATCCAATGGACGGCAGAGTAATCCGTTCCATGTATATCAGTGAGGACGGGACTTTTTATATTGGCTCAGCAAAAGGCCTTTTCATCTATGATGAAGATGAAGATAGGATGATTCAGTCGGACATATTATCGGAAAATGCAGTCATTATGTCCATGGGTGAATATGGAGATAATATAGTAGGTTTTGGTACATGGTACCAGGGTTTGATTATGCATGACCTTATAACCGGTGAGCAGGAAATCATCCTACCAGGCGAAGATCATATCTACACGACCTATCAAACCAGGGACAAGACTATATGGCTGGCCACATGGGGTGGTGGTCTTTATGCCTATGACCATGACGCCATGTACCATTATTCGGGAGAAGGAGATGACAGTCGCCTGTCACATCCGGTAGCCTATTCCCTCTTTCAGGACCAGTCGGGTATTTTATGGATTGGCACCAATGGTGGTGGCCTCAATTATGTTAATCCTAGAACGGACAATTACCTGCTCTATACTTATGAGGCAGATAATGACAGAAGCCTAAGTAAGGGGAAGGTCATCGATATATTTAAGGACAGCAAAGACCGGTTTTGGATTTCTGTTGCCAATCAAGGCTTACATGTCGAGTCAAGAGACGGCGGTTTCTACTGGATTTCCAACGAAAGCGGTGACAATGGTATACCTAGTAATAATGTCCGAGTGGTCAAAGAATTCGAAGATAAGATTCTTCTTGGAACCGACTTAGGGATAGGAAACTATAGCCTGATGGATGAGAAGTTTCAACCTTGGAATATACTTCAGAATAAATATATTTATGACATCGAAATAGCATCTGAACATGAAATCTGGATAGGAACCAGGGAAAACGGCCTCTATATTTTTAACACAGAAACAAGACGGCTCCTCAACTTTACCAATGATATTAACCTACACCCTATTACCGATAATCAGATTTATGATATCCTGATTGATTCAAGGGGACGGGCATGGATAGCAACTAACAACGGCCTAAATATGAGGGAAGAAGGTCAAGAAGATTTTCACCACTATTTCAAGGACCTGACCCAAGAGGATTCGCTTCCGGCCAATCAAATCTTGGCTATCTCAGAAGGAAAGAATGGGGATATTTGGTTGGGGTTTGATGGTGGAGGAATCGCCAGATATGATGAAGATACAGATGGTTTTAAGGTTTATACAGAAACCAATGGCTTAAGCAACAACACAGTCACAGCTATACTACCTAACCCTAATGGAGAAGTATGGGCTGCAACCCAAGATGGAATCAGTATTATCAATCCAGAGGATGATACCATACGTAAGATCGGGTATGTTGATGGGCTGGGTGGCTATGAGTTTAGTGAAGGGTCCTTTGCCGGAGAGGACTATATGTACTTTGGAGGAAGTCATGGTGTTAACGCCATTCCTTATGATTATTCCCTCAGTGAAAGCTATGTCCCTAAGATATATATTACAGGTATAGAGGATACTATCGATACAGATTTTGGACAGATTAATATCCTGAATGACCAAAGTATTATCTTATCCTATGATCAGAATTTCATTGTCTTCTCCTTTATGGCTTTGGACTTTGATGGAACCCATGAAAATGATTACTACTATATGCTGGAAGGCTATAATGAGGATTTTGTTAACAATGGTAATAACCGAAGGGTGAGTTTTACCAAACTTCCGGCTGGTGACTATGTATTTAAAGTTTATTCAAAATCAACCAAGGATGTGAGAAGCGAAATTGCCAGTGTTACTGTCAGTATTTTGCCACCCTGGTACTTAACCATGAACGCTTTTGTCATGTATGTCTTTTTATTCGGACTTTTCATTTTCTTACTTATTAAACTAAGGGAAAGTGTAGTTGTAGGTAAAAAGAACAAGGAACTTGCCGTAGTCAACCAGAAACTGGAGACCGCCAATGCTACACTGAAAGATTTGTCGTCGACAGATGGCTTGACAAAGGCCTATAACAGAAGATATTTTTCCCAGCATCTTCAGGAAATGATTGATTTAGCCAAAAGGAATTCATCGACCTATATCTCGCTTTTGATGATTGACATTGATCTCTTTAAAGATATTAATGACAAATACGGTCACGTAACAGGAGACCGCTTACTGATTAAAATCTCAGAATCTATCCAAACCAATTTACCGAGAAGTACGGATATTCTGGCTAGGTATGGTGGGGACGAATTCGCAGTAATCCTCTATGATACAAAAGTTAATGGAGCCCTTCTCGTTGCACAGAAGATTCGTAGGACAGTAGAAGGGTGTAAGGTAGAATATAAGACCGATAGCCAGCTTAAAATCGAGCAGGTAGGAACAACATCCAGTATCGGTGTTGTCAGCCTTTTACCAGACAAAGAATCGACAGAAGATATGATCATAAATATGGCTGATGAGGCCCTATATCAAGCCAAAAAAAGTGGAAGAAACTGTATTGTTATCTATGATGAACTCATGGACTAAGGAGGTTGTCACATGTGTAAAATCGAAACTTTCAATGTCATCATTCCCTATACCAAGAAAGAACGGAGAATTTGGGTTTACCTGCCAAGCGGCTATTCTGACTCGAATCTAGACTATCCTGTTCTATATATGCATGATGGTCAAAATCTTTTTGAACCCTCAACATCCTATTTAGGCGTTATCTGGGATGTACATTCAGCAGTGGAAAAGGCCATGGTTCATGGAAAAACAAAGGGTGTCATTGTTGTCGGTATTGATAATCCATCCAGCGATAATGAAGAAAATGTAGTCGGTCGCCTTGATGAATATTCACCTTGGATCAATTCAGACCTTAAGAATAATCTTCTAGCCAACAGGATAACCAGAGATGTTGGTGGTTACGGAAAAGAGTATGGCAAGTTTATTGTTGAAATCTTAAAGCCGATGATTGACCATAAATACAGAACCAAGCCTGACCGGGAAAATACAGGAGTGGCAGGTTCCAGTATGGGAGGCCTCATATCTTTATACCTAGGCCTTGCCTATGAAGATGTTTTCTCCAAAATCGGAGCTTTTTCAACTGCGGTCTGGTTTGCTGAAAAAGAACTGCTTCAAATGATCAAAGAACACGGTCCGGATATTCCTATGAAATGGTATTTAGATATTGGAACCAATGAAAGCAGCAACGACACCATCAAAAACTTCAGTGACATCTACGTTAAAGGTACAATGGAAGTCTATGAAAATCTACTAGCAGTTGGCGTTAAAGAAGAGAATATAAAATGTGTCGTTGATGAAGGCGGCGTCCATAATGAAGAGGCCTGGGCGAGACGGTTCCCTGAGGCCTTCGAATGGCTCTTTTGCTCTTAACTAATGAGACTATAGTCTGACAACATATTAAATGTCAGAAAGTTGTCATAATTCTTTAATAGCATTTTCAAAGGGTTTTTATAGAATTTTTATATTTGCTTGTTATAGTATATACATACTTAATTAGTAACTAAATATAATACCCCAAAAGATTTAGAAACAGTTAAGTTACCCCTCTTGAATAGCTTTTATCAGATTTCGATAGATCCATATTCATCCTCTATAATACTGATTGAAAAGAGAGCATGCCCAAGATGCTCTCTTTTCTTGTGTTTGCAGATATTTCATGCACGTAATTCTTACTGTGGGTCTAATTTAATCTTATGGAACCTAAAACAAGAGAATTTAAATCATTTGGTTTGAAAATAAAAATAGATTCGGAAATAAGCTTGTGTGAATATATTGATATGATTTACAATAATAGACGGCAACATAGAATAAGGAAATATGACGACAAGGGAATCTTATCATATGCATATGTAAATAGAGCGTATACTCAAGGAGTTGTATGGGGAGGAGAGTCAGAAAAAGTACTGTACAAGAACTCGTGCATTCCTAATCATGAAAAACGTTGATACAATTTGGAGTAATGCTGTCTCAATGTTGAATAAAAAACTAGAGAAATGCAGAGTTTGCCAGAAGATATTTTGGCACCTTGGTTATGATTTTCGGTGAAAGTGAAACAGAACAATAGATAAACTCAAAACTGAAATTATTGGATAATGAGAAAGCTGTTGAAATAATAAAATAGATGAAGGCATAAAAGTTGTAAAAATGTTTATTCATAGTATGCCTCATTAATAATAGGGAGGTATTGTACATGGAAAATATCACTATTTATAGACTAGAGGAATCAGGTTGGTCACATGATAGGAATATAAATATTGGAAGTATAGAGGAATTTTATAAGGAAAAAAATTTTGATATACCTCAAAAGATAAGAGATTTTTTACAGCAATTTGGAATGCTTGAGATAAAATTCGAGAAAAAGACGCAGGTAGTAAAAATTGATGAGGTGATTGAATTTAATCCTATTTCAGCAATAGGCAAAAATTTTGATGATGATTATTTTAAAGATGTTTTAAGTGAATATGATGTAAAGGATAATGTATATCCAATTGGAATTGCAAATAGAGGAAATCTAATCATTCTCATGACAGGAAGCGGCAAATTTTATAGATTTACAGATGGATTTTTATGTAAAGATGGAGATACTGTAGAAGAAATGTTAGACTGTGTAGTAGGTGAATGTAGAGAGCCGATGTATATAGAATGATAAAATAGTATTTCAAAATGATTTTTTGAAGGGAATTCTCTGGAAACTTTTAGTCAAAGCGCTGTTTTAAATGAACATGGCTTAGTTACTGTGTTTAGCAAAACAGGTAAAGTAATTACGAATGATGTGTCCGAGAATACTGATCAGTCGATAGAAAACTTTAAAATGTACTACAGTGAAGGCGGACTACAATGAGATGGTATCAACCGATAGAATATCAAAACGAGTAGAAATATAACACGAGATTGAATTATCAAGAAAGTGACTAAAAGTGGAGTCTAAATAATCGGAGTAGAAAAATGAAATTGATGAGTTTCAAAGATAATAAAAATTTTAAATGGCTTATAAATATTATTTTAATCATTCATGGTGTTTTTGCTGTGGTAGGACTGATAGAAAGAAATATTATGTCTATTGATCATTATTTAGTATTAATTGTGGGGCTGATTGTATTATTCAGTATTAAAGGACTATTTGATAATAAAATTTATTTGTCAAGAGGTAATACAACTGATGTTTCTGATAACGCACATAAGATTTACAACATAATCTTTTTGACGATATCAATAATAGCATACATTATACTATGGATAGAAATTTTATTGTAATGAACTTTAGCTCATATTAATTATTAATTGATCATGAAGCAATGTACATTAGGTAACTATCACCATTAAGAAGATACATTGGAGCGGATTGAGTAGTCTGGTTCTTTATCATCTAATGGAGTCGGAAGTAACAGGTCAGTTCAACAAGAAAACACCAAATTAAACGAAGAATTCTTTATTGAGTAGATAGTTACGATTGACTGCAAGTGGGAACTTTAAAAGTGAAGATTGGCGAATATGGGCTGAGAGAAGAATAATGAATAGTAACGATGCTTAGCACCTCAAGACAAACCAAGTTGAAAACGAAGAAGAAGCTGTTTTAGGTTTAATTTCAGTTTATGGCACGATAAATGCAATGAATGATATTAATGAACAGGAGATGATAAATGGTGAATTTAGAGGCTATAAGAGAGAGTAGAAAAATTAGAGTAGCTATACATGTGTTGCTTGTAATACATGTAATTGGAGTGATTGCTAGTTTGATACCAAGCTCCCCAATTAACAGACAAATATCGTTACCTTTTTTTGTGGGAAGTATTATGTTCCTCTCACTAAAAGGTATTCTTGATAATCGTGTATATTTTTCGAAAACCAATACTTCAAGTTTGAGTGAGAGCCAGAGACTTAAAGCTAACGTATTTTGGGTCTGCAGTACGTTTGTAGTGTATTGTATAGCGATTGTATATATACTTTTTCAACAATATTAACATAAAAATACTACTTTATGGACATTTCCATATAAGTATAGTATAGGAGCTAAGTGATTCTTAATATTAGACTTTAGGATTTTTTAAAATTGATGTACCGTTTGAGTTGATTCTAAAATGATTCTAAAAACTTTAAGAACCACAAAAAGGACCAAATACTCTATGCAGTTAAAATATCATATTCCATAAGGTCATTGTTGATTTACAAATCTCCATCCAAGATATATTTGAAGCATAACTATATTTACCTTGGTATCTATTCCAGTGATTTTCCATTGCCCTATCGGCTGAAATTTCTTTAAGCAATTTTTCGCTTTGCTCCAATAGATGTTCTGAACCACGAGCTTTTGTTGTGGCTTTAAGAGCATTGACTAGAGTTAAAACATCAATACTTGATCCTCTTAGGAGGGTCAGAATATAAATATCGTAAAAATCTCTCATTCGTGTATTAACGATGCTTCGGGATAAGATGGTTTCAAGTTTTTCAGCGAGTATAGTTTCGATATTATATGATAAAATTTCAATTGTCCTATTTTCTAAAAGTAAATTATATTGATGAACTATTTCGTGAGGCGTTATTACATCTCCAGTTGTAATATCTACTTTTAAGGGAATTGAAGCTGATTCTAGCCTCGCATTAATCGATAATCGAAAACCAGGATAATCATCTTCATCTCGGATTTCAGAAATCTTATTAAGGTTTAATATGAGCCCATCATCAATGTCCAATGTTAAAATCTCCTCGAATATATCTGTTAAGGAATCGGAACTTAAAGATTGATTTTTAATGGTTGTATCCATATCAATTGTTGATCTTGCTTCTAGGCCAACCATTGCACTCACGAGCATTCCACCCTTTAATATGAAATTGTTTTTATATTTGGAGACAGCAATTCTTTCCAATAAACGTTCCATCATATAAAATCTGAGTAGGATTTGACTATTTGTATTCTTTTCCTTAGATACGTTGTTTAATATATCTTTAATTTGCCTCAGTGTTCTCATAATAATACCTCCAGGTAATATCTGAGAATTTTATCAATATTGAATAGTTTGGCGTATTTCATTAAGAGGGAAATATTTATATTATCTGTCTTTAAGTAGCGTTTAATACTTTCGTTTAGAACAGATGAATCCATATTACTTCTATTCCTAATTATATCGCAGACGGTTCGCTCCTTGTTATATACCCGAATGGTTCGCCCAAAGATGGTTTTTCCTTCTTCAATACCCAAATCAAGTAAATTGCTTTTAACATAATAAACCTTGATGCCATCTTGTTTATATTGTGATGCATTATAACCGGAAGGAAGAGTTATGGTATAAGAAAGTGGATCTCTGTCTGTTAAATCATGTAAGAACAAGGCGGATTCATGAGAAAAAACTGATTTTTTACTACGTGCTTGAATAACATACATGTCATCCAATAGAGCATCTTTTGATAAGTAGACACCGTGAGCTACACGCTCTAAATATCCCATTTTTACATATTTGCCTAATAATTGCTTTGAGATGCCTCCCTTTACAATGTCTTGGGTAAGCAGCAAACCATTATTTTTTTTAAAGAGATCTTCTAGAATATCACGGTAGTTCATAAATTCACCTCGTTTACTTTTATACTTATATTGTACTTGAAATAAGCTTTAAAGTAAATGGATTGATGGGAGTTGACTTAATAATCTAACTAAGCTACTCAATTTTCTAGCGGGCAATGATGTATAGCCTAAATCACAAGAACTCCTGTACATCAACAAAAATTTACCCAAACCAATAGAACTATGATATAATTAACTCAGATGAGAGGAGAGCCAAGGCTCTCATTTTTTTTATTAAAAATAAGGAATACTTTCCTATATAAATAAACTTCCAAGTAGGTGACCTATGCTTAAATTTCATCAAACCATAAAAGGGAAGATGGTTATCGGCGTCTCTGTGACGATCATCATTTTAACCCTGCTCATGAATACGATTATTATTATTAATGACCGTAATGATGCCAGAAAAGTGGCTGACCAATATCTTGAAAATTCATTAGCTTTTGTGTCAACGTCCTTGGCGCACTCCTTATGGGATTATGATAAAGATACTGTAGAGGAAATACTACAGTCTGTTATGACGTCCGAATATGTGGCTTCTGTTGAACTTAAAGATGAACATGGTACCGTGATTTTTGGTTTTCAAAAGCCAAACCTGATGGCATATGAGGGTTATTTGAAATATGGTCAGAATGATGTGGTTTATCTGGACCACGTTATTGGTAAGATAGAGATTGGTGTCTCTTCCTATCTTCTTGAACAGGCTGCTCTTGATAATATGACCAGAAACTATCTGTTTACTGTTCTAACTATTCTATTTATTATTATCGTTATTTTATATCTGACAGACAATATTACAAGCCCATTGAGAACCCTTGAGGAGGCTGCTCATTCTATAGCATCAGGCAGGCTTGAAAATGATATACAAGTAAAATCCAATGACGAAGTCGGCGCCCTGGCGGTAGCTCTTCATTCTATGCAAGAACAGCTGATGGAGAACCGGAAAGAAATTCTGGATAAGGTTGACCAGCTTCAAGAAAAGAATACCATGATCCAGGAAAAGAATGTAATGATTGAGTCTCTTTATGATGAACAGCTTTCTATGAACGACCAGTTAAGGAATATGGTTGCTGAAATTAACTCATCCTATAAGATTACTGTTTTGGCCCTTGCCAACTCAATCGAAGCCAATGATTCTTATACCAGAGGCCATTGTGATAGGGTTAGACGGTTTGCTCTTTTGATTGCAGATGAAATGAATCTAAGTGATGCAGATAAAGAAAGTCTTGAATATGCGTCTGTCCTTCATGATATAGGTAAAATAGGTGTACCATATTCTGTCCTTAATAAAGAATCCCGATTAACAGATGCTGAGTTTGAAATGATCAAGAAACACCCGACCATTGGCTATGAAATCATTAAGGATATTCCTTTCTTAAAAGACAGTGCAGAGATTGTTCTCCAGCATCATGAAAGGCTGGATGGTTTAGGCTACCCTTATGGGCTTACCAAAGATGCAATCAAGGAAACAGCCCTGGTCCTTTGCGTAGCTGATGCTTATGATGCTATGACCTCTGCCAGACCTTACAGAAAAGAACCATTATCCTATGACCAGGCTATGGAACAAATGAGAAAAGGAAGAGATACTCAATTTGACAGCTTAGTTGTTGATGCCTTGATTCGTGTCTGCCAGAAGGAAAGTGAGGCTGGTTCAATTGAAAAATAATCTCCAATTCTATAGTTTTATTGGTGTATTGGTAATTGCCATCTTAGTCATTGGATCAATACTTGGTATAAGATATTTAAACAAGGAGAATCCACTTTTGGATAAGGATTTACAGGAAATAGTTGTCAGTGATAAGGCTTTTTCGGCCAATCAACAACCGGATTCAGAGAGACTACTTATTGTCACTGGAGAATACCCTCCTTATGTTTCGGACTCTATAGAAGGGGGTGGCTTACACTATGAACTTGTAGATGCGATCATGAGTGAACTTGGACTGGACTACAGAATTGAATACTATCCATGGGCAAGATGCGTTAAGATGGTTCAGGATGGAGAGGCCTTCGGGACCTTTCCCTGGTCTAAATCAGATGACCGAATAAATCAATTCTATTTTACAGAACCTTTATTCATTGACCCTACCGAAAGTTTTGTCCTCTTTTATTATAAACCTAACCTGGATTTAAGTGATTTGGATGGAGCTGTGATCGAAAGTTTTAGAGACTATAATGTGGGAGGTCTTTTTGACTACTTTTATGTTCCCATCTTTGAAGGGGCTGGATATACACTGGACATGAGTGCCGAGGAAAGAGAAGTTTATGAGAAGTTGATATCCGGTCGGGTAGATATGCTTCCGGCTGATAAATATGTTAGCCATTATCTTATCGAAAAATATTACCCTGATGAGGTAGATAATTTTGCATATATTGAAGTACCTTTTTTGGAAAGAGGTGATAACTACTCAATTATGGTTGATATAGATAATATCCAAGCTAAGTGGTTTATTGAAGTGTTCAACAAAGGCCTTGAAGCAATCAAGGCCAATGGAACTTATGATGAAATTGTAAGAAATAATCATTATTTTGGTGAGTAAAAAATATGTGCTGCTAGTGATCCCAGAGCTATCAAGAAAGCCGGTAAGTGGATGACTTGCAGTTTTTTTTGCGTCTATTCAACCATTGGTTGAATTTTTGATGTATAATAAATTCAACGAACAAGTTATAGGCAAGCGATGGGTCCTTTGCTATGCTTATTTCATCAACCAAGGGGGCCCCCATTCAAGTGTAAAGGAGAAAATTTAATGGATAATAATTATTTAGGACATACAATAAATCATTTGCGAAAAGAAAAAGGCTGGACTCAGGATCAGCTGGCTGAAAAACTTGGAATCTCTTTTCAGGCAGTTAGTAAATGGGAGAATGCTACCTCTTTTCCTGATATAACCATGTTGCCTCAATTGGCAGATATTTTTGGAATTACCATAGATGAGTTCTTTAGAGAGCCATCAAAAGAAATTGAAGATAAGTTGCAGGAAGAAGCCGCCCAGGAAATGATTGAACCACCGGTAGAAACTCTTCATGTGTATGAGGTTGGTTATGACTCTGACGGTAAGTCAAGTACTGAGTTTGAATCCGTTGATGATTCAGACCAAGGATATAGAGATGTAGAAGAAAAGAATGATGATGGTCTAGACAGGGGACAAAGTCTGCCATGGGAAAATGATGGTAAACTCAGGGCTGTTCTGTATCAAGGACACAAACTGGTAAAAAACACCAAACCCCATGAGTTAAAACTTGTGGTTGAGGTAGAGGGAGATGTCCATGACCTAATCAGTGATTTTAGTGTCAACTGCAATGACGTTTATGGCAATGCAACAGCCGGTGATTCCATGAACTGTAATGATGTTTATAAAGATGCCAACGCTGGTGATCACCTCAACTGTAATGATGTACATGGCAATGTCAGCGCCGGAGACAGCATCCACTGTAACGATATTGGAGGAGATGCAACAGCTGGTGATAATATAGAATGCCAGGATATTGGAGGCCGGGCTGTAGCCGGTGGATCTATACGCCACTAACAAGAGAATTTCAACATATAAAAGGTCCCTATCTAATGATATGGGACCTTTTATATGAAGTCATTTAATTCACTCGTCCGGTTGAAAGTATATCCACATATCTATCCTCGGAAACGACAACAATGAGACACTTGGTATCCATCTGAGAATTTAAGTATCGTAGAGCTGAATTGTACCTGGCTCCACGGGAGGAATCACCATTGTCTGTGGAATAGCCATCCAGAATAGTTCCGATGGCGTGGCAGTAACCATCCGGCGATAGGATCAGTGCTCCGTCAATAGAGGTTATCAAGTTGGTTTGAGCCTTGGACAGTTTGACCGGCTCAATTTTAATGGAGGTTGTCCCCAGTCTTAATGACTCGGTTTCAGCCTTTTCCGTAATAACGATCATGGTTCCCTTGCTCTGCTTTTTGGCGGCCTGGATAATGGAAAGAATTCGGGTTTCATCATAGTCCATATCCTTAAAGGTTAGGGATAGGTGGCCCTTTAACTTGGCTATATCAGATCCGGTATTAGGCATAAGGGGCAGTAGGTTGGTACAGGATAGGAGCTCATTTTGCCCGTAATATAGTCGCCACTTAAGGTGGTCCAGAAATTCAATCCAGTAAATAGGATCAACGCTGATAATGGTTCCGAAACCGATGGCTATATTATCCTTGTTAACCAGGAGATAGTGGCCTTTTTGACTCATTTGAAGAAGCTTCCGAATTCTTCTGTATTCTGACAGGGGAACCGGAGTTTCCAAGGTTAAAACCAGGTGGGGAGTATGGTCAGCAATAAAGAGAATACTTCCCTTGTTGTTGCTGCCTTCATATTTTAGAGAAGAAAGAATATTGACCGAATCCCATATGTTGCCGGTCAGGTCATTCATATTGGATGCAGCCTTGCGAAAGGCGTTATCATAGGTTTTTTCTTTATATTGGGCGGACCAGATTAAGTGGAGGGATTTAATAAATGGATGAGGTGCCTTGTTAAAGTATAGGGTATATTCGTATCTGGCTTTATTGAAGCGGATAAGGGTGAAAAAATAAGTGTCAGCTTCTTCAATAATATCATAACTGATTTTAGGATAGGAGCACCAGTAGATATGCTTTTCGTCGTAATTATTCAAGATGAATTCCATATAGGTCATCAGTTTAAAACCATCTTCATCGATCTGACTGATTTCATCATAAAAGGAAGGAAGGTGGGTCTTGAGATAGGTATGAATATGGTCTTCAAAATCCGGGTAGGAAGTATAGGCATAAAGAGGTTTTTCTTCTTTGTCATAGAGAACCAGCTGATATACTTCATCAATGGATTTGGTCAAAAGCTCTTCCTTGGAGACTTTTGCAAATTCATGTAAGATCTTGTGTTTCATCTCTGCTTGACTGTTTTTCAGTTTTTTGAATTGATCATCTTTCCATGAATCAATAATTCCTGATAATGCATCATCATGTATCATAGGCAACTCCTAACATGGTCAGCTCTTACCTATATTTTAACATATAATTCACTCTTTTATGGTGGTCATCAAGAGTTTTCTCTTATTTTATATTTTTCACTTCTTTATCTGCTCAGTCAAAGTGGCATAAACATATAAAAGACCTATCTATGTGATATAATATGAGAAGAGAGTGGTCATGGGTATTATTATATTGGAGGTATGAAGGATGGGTAAATATGTGAATCGGTTCCTAGTTCTTATGCTTGTATTAATTGTCATTGTTTCCTCGTGTAAGAAGAAAGAATCGCCTGAAATTGTTGAGGAATCAACCTCTATAACAGAGGACCAGAGCCAGAATCTTGATAGCCAGGCTGAAGAAAAAACAGATACCGAATCTGTGGTTGATTCGGAAACCGAAGCATCTGCTAAAGGCTTTCAACTAACATCTTTAACCAGGCAGGCAGTTTGGACTTTTTCAGCTGAACCGGGTGGTGATTGGGATATGCCTGAGCCTTACTTTAATCCTATGGGTTCTCAGGAAGCCTATTCAGATGTTTATTATGAAGAAAATTCTTACATCGACTTGTCTTATATGTCCATTGATAAAAACTTAATCGAGCGGTACGTTTATGGCAGCTACTATGAATTATATGTACCTTTTAAAGAAAATCTATCTGAAAATGAAAATCTTCAGTTTCTTTCTGATGTCAAAACATACATTGAAGCCATAGGTGGTAAGGTCCAGGGTATAGAACAAGACCAGACTGTTTTTATGGTCCTTGATAAAAATAAAGACCGGTGGTGGGGCAAGATATCAGCCGATTATGAAAACATTCTTATCGAACTGGTTAAAGAACGTGAACTAAAAGGCGGTCAAACCCTGATTATTGATACCTATAATGAAGAAAATCCTTTTTATTTTGCCTCTTATCAATCGGGGGACCTATACCAACGGTTAATGATCAAGGGTGATGAAGGTTATGCCTCAATTAAAGTATTTTCAAGAAGCATCTACGGTGATTATTCCTATGAATCCCAAATCGGCGGTTATATCGATGAAGAAGTGGGCAGTGACTATATTATCGGTTCCATGCCCTTAACCCCAGGTTTCAATATTTATGAAGTCTATTGGGATGATAGTGATGGACCGGAAACTATTGAGATCACCTTGGAAGAAAGTCTGGAAGTTGAGACGCCTCAGATGGGGGAGGACTTAGGGGCAATCAAGGTTAGTGCAGCCTATGTTTCTGATGTCAGCGTTACCCCGACCAACGAGGCTTCAACTTATGTCTATCACCCAGAATATGACAGTGGCGGAGGCCGTGTGGATAGAACACCGGACGGAGACTTTATGATTTTTGTTCCCTCCGGTTATTGGGATGTTCATCTTTCCCTGTCAGAATCGGCAGTTATATCAGAATATGCAACTATTGGTGTGCCGGTAAGTTCAGGAACTATTACTGAAGTGGTGGTTCCATACCCAATGGCAGCCTCTATGTCTAATCAGAATACAGAATATAACTCCAGAGGAATAGAAATCGGCAAGATTACAGAAGATCAGGATGCCGGTCAGGTTACCTTTGAATTTACTATGCTTGATGATAAAACAAGCCAGGTGCCACCATCTCTTGATAATACCTCTGTTTTTGAAAGTGGACACGATGTAGTTGTGACCAATATAGAACATGTGGATGAGCCGCCAAAGATTGTTCTTTTACTGGATTCTTCAGGGTCTATGAAGGGGCAGTTAAACAATGTCAAGGCTGCTGCAAAAACCTTTCTTGAAGGTCTACAGTCAGATAGTCAAGTCATCTTGGTGGATTTTGATTCGGAAGTGAAGGTCTTCTCAGGAACATCTGTAGATAATGCTGTTAGTAACATTGACAGCCTGTCCGTTGGCGGGTCGACGGCCCTTTATGATGCCCTCAAGGAGGGGGTAGGAGCACTTGATCGAAATGAGCGGTCAACAATTGTTCTCTTTACTGATGGAGAGAATGATCTGGATGGTCAAGAGACCATCACGAAAGAAGAAACTGTGACCTTGCTTCAAGAATCAGGTGTTCCTGTTTATGCCATCGGTTTTGATCAGGGCCATGACGGAAAGACCCTTAATGATTTTGCAAAAGCCTCTCAGGGTCTGTATTTTGATGCCCAGGATTCGACAGCCCTTAATCAGGTCTTTGCCTCCATTCAGGAACGGCTGGGATCAACCTACAGGGCAACTTATGAGCGGCCTACAGTCAGTGGATATGGAGATGTTCCCGTCGTTACCTTCATGGTGGATACCAGTGGATCCATGGATGAGATTGATGAGGGCAACGGCCAGAGAATGAATAATGTTAAAAATCTGCTCTCTCCTTTTATTATGGATTTACCGGATGAAACCTTGGTTCAGCTCATCGGTTTTGTGGATAGGCCTTATGTCATTCAGAGTTTGACCACAGACAAAAGAAAGTTGCTTCAGGGGATCAGTGCCATGGAATCAGGAGGTTCAACAGAAGTACCTGGAGCAGTTTTAGGTGGATGGCTTAGTCTTAAGGAAGTACCTTCCTCCAAAAAAGTCATGATTTTTATTACGGATGAGGCCATGGAACCTGATGATGAACTCTTCATGGAAGCAGTTGAAAATCTTAATAAAGACGGTATTGAAGTTCTTTGGGTAGGGCTTGGACTGGATGAAGTCGCTGAAGCCTTTGAAGAGGCTGCAAGACTGTCTGAAAGTGATTATGTCGTTACCTCTGATGTGGATGTTTTGACCCAGGCCTTTGAAAAAGTTCTTAGTGAGGTTAATGCCAGACCGGCCAATGACCTGTCACAAATAAGTATAGAAGTTGCAAAAGAAAACGAGTTGGGAGCCAGAGAAGAATATGGTGATACTGCTATCGTCCAACTGTCCGAACTGTTCAGAAAAGGCAGTGAGCCCATAGAGCTAATCAGGGAATCCTATGTTGGTGACATCACCCAATATGACCCTGAAATCGCTCAGAAGCTGCTGGGATTTTCAGGATCTGAAAAAGAAACTATCATTACCGGCCGTGTTGTGGCTGATAAGTCAAGGTCAGGCCTTGCCAGTGACATCTATGTAGGGGATGTGGTCTATATGTCCAAGCTATACGGAGTTGAAGCCCCTTCAGGCTACCGTTTTCTAAGTTTGGACCTTAAGATGACCAATGTACTGGAAGAACAGGAAGTCATGGTCTATCCGGACGGTTCCAATCATCCTTCGGCTTATGTAGCAGGCGGTGGCAGCGGACAGGTTCAAATGTTGGTTCCCGATTACCTGATACCGGACTTTAGAAGTCATCTCTTTGTTTCTGTTAACGAGGGCAGCCAGTATCCGGCTTCGGATGCTACCTGGTTAGCCGGCCAGCCAATCGCTGATCCGGGCCAGGTTGAAATCTTCCTTCCTGCTAATGAATCCAGGGAAGGTATGCTGGTATTTCTGGTTCCTGATGAACCGATAGAGAATTTATCCCTCCATCTTTTTGATACAGCCAACGGGGGCACCCATGTACCAATTATTGGTGAAATGGATCTTGTGGAAAATGACGTTACGACGATGCCTGATGGGGTTGGAATTGAACTGAACGACACTTTCTCAATTAACATTGGGGAAGTTCACGATATTGAAGATACATATGCCGACAGTCCAAATGAGGAAACTTCTTTTAAGGAAGTGGAAGGGCTGTTGACTTCTAATGTTAATGCCCTTTTGGAACTGGAGCCAACGGAAAGGATCCATTTGCAGGTACCGACGACAGATGGTGATTTATGGTTAGATATCCATGAAGCTACCTCCCTTGTACCCTTTGGTTACTATCAAAAACGTCAGCTGGCACCTGGTAGTAATAATAAAGTGGTTTGGCTCTTTGAAATGCCCAAGGTATTGCTGGCTTCAGCAACCAGCCTGCATTTTGATCTCTTTGGTGACGATGTGGTCATACCTGTTAGCCAGGGTTCTACCATTAAGATGACTGATGACATACTTTATGAAACTAAGGGGGAAGGTTTTACCCTCCGCATTCATGATGTCATTAAAACCGGCGATTATACCAGTAATATTGGAGGAGGTATGCTGGTTGTTGACCTTACCATTGCTGATGAAAAAGATGGTTTTTCTACCCAGGGAATACCGGAATTATTCTATTTTATTGGTAAGGTGCCGGACACTGACGACTATTACGGCGGATATATGGCATGGCAATCCCAGGACCTTATCTTTGGCCTGGATGATGATAGTATTGTGTATGACGGAACCCAAAGAAGAGGATACCTTGTTTTTCAACCGGAAGCCTACAATGATGAGATTGAATGGACCTTGGAATCATCTGTCTTTAGTGACTTGAAACTAAGTCCAATAAACAAGGAGATCGAGGATACCTTTACCTACATGAATACCCCAATGGATGTGGATGAGAATTTCTATGAAGCTATGTTGGAAGCCGTATATGAAAAAATTGAACGTTATGAAAAAACTACCTATACCAGCCAGACGCAGGAGCAAAAGCTTGTGGTTGAGTCTTTGCAGGAAGGAGATCAGGTACCTGTGCCTATGATCAGCCTATATGGAGACCAGGTCATCCAGGATGTAAAGACTATCCAAGATGTAAAAGACATACTGAAATCACTGACTTATATCCCCAGCCAGCCCTATGAAGAATTGTTTATCTACTCCTACAGTGCAGAAGCCACCATTACTCAAGGTTTTGCCACAGAAAATGACTATGCCAATGTAGCTCTCACCCTTCTTGGAGGATTAGGTCTCAAAGCCAAGGAAACCAAGGTGGAAATTGATGATGCCGGAAGGGACCTTCTAACCCGGCTTTCTGGAGTGGAAGTAACCAGAGAAGTTTTGCCGGCAGTCAGTTTTTATGATAAGGGTCAAGAGCATATATGGGTCATGCCTTTTGTAGAAGAATTGACTGATCTGACGGGATACTGCTATTACAGCCGTGACCAGGGCTTTGCCAACAAAGCCTATGAAGGAACCATAACCGTTTACTTGGAAGTTCAGCCTCTCAATCCAGACCGTATGGCCCAGATGGATATGATGTCCGGCGCCTTGGCCGGTGATACAGAAGGCCAAATACCTATATATCTGGAAGAGATAGGCTATCGCTACATTCCTGAAAGTGAAATGAGTCTGGATGCCCTTGACCTAGGTTTTGCAGTTGAAAATAATGCCTTAAGAACCTACCTTCTTAGAATGAATGGCATTGATTGGTTGGACAAGACCGTCAATCTGAATGATTACGATGTAAAGGGCGTCGTCATCGAAGCCAACATTGGTGGAAAGGTCTATAAACACAGAACGGCCTTATATAATGACCGGGGTATTGAACATCTTTTTATGACCCTTGGTATGAACCTGCCGGATTTGTCACAAGAGGCCATCAGTGCTCTTAATGACAAGAAAGAAGACCTTCATGATTCCAGTGATGATGCTTCGGATATGGCTGCCCTTAGGTGGTATGGAAGAAACATAATCAGTCAGTTCATTGAAGGTCAGTCCGCTTATGAAAAAGAACTGGCAGAATCCATGGACCTCATTGTAGGACGTACGGAAGATAAACGGATGATGGTTGTTTCCATGAAAGCTCCTGTTACCGATGACAAGGGCAAAAAACATGATTTTGAAGCCTCTATTGACTTAGTGGATTGTTTTAACCACATCCATAATGGTGAGGAAGAGGCCATTCATGGTTTTAATATTCTCTCAGGTCTCTATATGACCAATCTTGAAATGGAGATTCTGGGAGACGGCGGTTATGGAGCCTTTGAAATTATGGACAGGACTCCTGACGGAACTGAGATGATTGTTATGGAACCATACCTTGCCGACGAAGACACCGATGCCATGATTGAGGCCGGTTTACCTGAACACATAGTGGAATATATGCTGGACCTGAACAAGATTATCCTTATGCCTAATCAACCGGCAGTCATCGACGGAACCAGCCGTTGGGCCTGGTTTGAAATTGACCCTGAGACTTATGAAACGATCGGTGTCATCGATACCGGTGAAAAAGGAGCCATGGTCAGTAACGTTATTATTGATACGGTGAAAAACTCCGGTCAGTATATGGTTGGAGGCTTTGTCGGTATCACCGTATCCATATGGTCCGTTTCAGCTATATCATTGGAGGAAGATGACTACAAGAAAATTTTGGAGGAGGCCAAAAAGTTTGCCTTAGGTATGAAAGACTCTTTTGGCATTAAGAAGGGTATTTTCTCAATGGGCGTTGGTGGAAAACCAAGTCTTAGTCAGAGCTTCGGCCCCATTAAGTATTCTTTCGATGGAAAGGGAGCCTGGAAGCAAAACATTGTTGGTTTTACTCAAGGCTTTGAAGCCGGGGTTAATTATTATTTTGACAATGCTGAGTAAATAATTTTTCTATAAGGCCCCAAAATAAAAACCTTCATCGTATTATATAGTGTATACCTAAAATAATGATTTACCAAAGGAGAGGACTACATGAAAAGAAAGTTAGCATTATTTATTATAATGTCCATGATGTTTACCCTGCTTATGCCAACCAACGCACTGGCATTTAGTGGCTCATCCAATGTTTTTATGGAAAAAGACAATGGTTGGAGAGGCAATGACAATCTGCCATTTGGACAGATGAAAAAACTGGAAGATTACCAATATATGGATGGTAATCGTATCCATGTCAGAAATCAAAATGTTAAATTCGACGTTGCACCTGTTCTTAAAGGTGGAAGAACCTTAATCCCTGTAAGAGCGGTCACTGAAGCTCTTGGATGCACCGTTGAATGGGTTGAACCAAAAGCCTTTATTATTGATGATGAGTCATCAAAAATCATCGTTTTTGACCTGTCAACTTCAAAAGTTTATGTAACTGAAGAATATACCTACGAAGAATTACTTCTTATTGAAGATCAAGCTGTTTGGGATATGATGGAAGTAGCCATTGATATAGGACCTGGTCTTATTAACAACAGAACTTTCGTACCCCTTCGTTTTATCTCTGAAGTTCTTGGATTAAAAGTTGGATATGATGATGATACCGGACGGATTGACATAGATGAATATCCAGAAATCGATCCTGAAGAAGTCGTCGTTGCAGACCTAGCTGACTATCCAGATGGAATCGATGTTGAACTAACTCTTAATACATTTACATTTGTGGGTATTGACGGATTAGTTTTAGATACTGATTTTACAGTAGATGGAGATGTTGTGACTTTAACTCCAGCCTACTTGGCAGCTGTTGAGGTTGTCGATACTGAACTTGAATTCATGTTTAAAAAAGAAGCAGAAGATGTCAGTGTTGATTTTGACTTAACCATGAACTTCTTGGAAGAAGAGCCAGCTTTGACTCCTGAAGAAGAAACTATTCTTGTTGGAGCAGAAGATGACTTAACTATCGATTTGACTCTTTATGGATTTGAATTGATTCAGATATTCGATAACACTGGACTTCTTACTGAAGATACTGAGTATACAGTCAACGAAGATGGTGACCAGGTAGTGCTTCTTGGAACCTATCTCAAAGATTTGGCTGTTGGTGAGTATACTGTCCTCTTTATCTTTGATAGAGACGGTGACGGAAAATCTCTACAGTATAGCCTAACTGTAGAAGAAGAACCAGATGTTCTTCCTGTTATTGAAACAGAAGATGCTTATTTTGAAACTGAAGAGGACCTTCCTCTGGTATTGCCAATCGATGTAACCTTAAATGATTACACCCTAAAAGAAATCACAGGCCTTGAAGCTGCTGTAGACTATACCGTATCCGGTGACTTTGTTGTTATCTTTACAGGACCTTTCCTTGAAGGAATCGATCAACCGGAAACAGCTATTGAGTTGGTCTTTGCCAATGGCGATGAAGAAGTGACCTTAGTTTATCATATCACTTTGGAATATCTTTTCCTTGAACCTGTCTTAACTCCTGATGCCTTAAGCTTTACTGAAGGTGAAACAGAAGGACTTGTCTTGGAAACTGAAATGGAACTCTATGGTTTCGACCTCATAACCATCATCTTATTCCCAGGTGTATTGGAAGCTGACGTTGATTATACCGTTGACGGTACAACATTAGGCTTTGAACCATCCTTCTTCGAAGGACTTGCTCTAGGAGATCATGATTTAATGATTACCTTTAAGCGAAATGATGAAACAGTTTATCTTCCACTGACAATCAGTGTACTGGAACCAGTTCCAGCTGAAGAACCAGCAGAATAGTAAATTCCCTCTTGTTTTATATATATATGACTTCAATAGCTATTGAAGATCATAATAGCCCCAATAGCTGTATTCTGATATGGAATACAGCTTTCTTTTGCGCGAAAACATGAGCCACAAGGAAATGTACATACATTGACCGAGGTGCTTGCACATCGGGCGATGTATGTACATTTCCTTGTGGCGACGTTCGCGACAGGGTGTGTAACGCAGTGGAACAGCCTGTGGTGAAAGTGGTGAGGAGGGTGTGTAACGCAGTGGAACAGCCTGTGGGCTAAATCTCATTGATGTGCATTTGCATACCCATAACGATTCGATAAATAAAGGGGAACAGAAGAGCAACCAGCAAGACGTTAATCAGTCGGGTAAACTGACCTGAAATCAAGACGTTTAGCAAAAAGTTAATCACCATATAAAAATAAAAACCTCTTGTGAATCTGGCATTGAATAAAAGGTTTTTGGCTATCCTTCGCTGGGTAAGTTCAAGGTTTTCTCTAATTCGGCTAATATAAAACCATGTATCAGTTTTTATAAGTATCGGTTCAAAAAAATTTATTTTATAGATGCCCACCAGTATAAGTGCGGCTAAGGTAAAACTTCCTAAGTATTGTAATTCGCTCATATTTATCCTCCAAGTCTAAAAAGCAATCGCAAGCCTTTCATCGACCGATCCTTTTTTCTCTTAGTATACACGCCAAAGCCAAAATATTCCATAAGTAGAGCCGTCTTAAAATATTCTTCCTATGGTGACAATGGTTCTTTATTCCTATTGAGTAGGTCAAATCTATTGTTTATGCTAGATATATCTAAAGACAAATGTCTTGTCACTATACTATCAATACAGCACATGGTAGATAGATCTAAGTTCACCAAAGGCTGTATAAGCGCATGCCACCACATAATAGATAAGGTATGAGGCTTGAGAGGAGAAGGAATGAAGAGGAAAGTAATAAGTCTTTTATTTGTGTTCGTTTTTATTGTCCCAGTCTATGCTACAACTGAATTTACAGATGTCCAAAGTGACCACTGGTTCTATGACAATGTCAATCAGCTGGTTGGTGATTCCCGTGCCATTATTAAGGGGTATCCCGATGGATCTTTTCGCCCGTCCAGTCAATTGTCCAAAGACCAGTTTATTACCATGGTTGTTCGTGCAGCTGGTTTTGAACCTGGCAATGCCAGTGAATACTGGGCCCAAAACTATATCGATCAAGCCATATCCCTTGGCTTTCTAAAACAAGGAGACTTTTCAGATTACCGGTCAACCATCAACCGTGAAGAAATGTCTATGATTATCGTCAGAGCACTTGATTACCTGGAAGGTACAATTGCTTTCTCAGACCTTAATCAAGTCAATGACGTCGTTCTTGACGCTTCAGATTTTACCCAAGCATACGAAACCTACATCCAAAAAACATATAAGCTGGGCATTATCACCGGCTATCCAGACCATACTTTCAAACCACAAGGTGTCCTAACCCGTGCAGAAGCCAGTGCCGTTCTTATCCGCTTAATTCAACCTTCTGAGCGAATTGCCTTTGACTATGAAAGTCTCTATGGCCAGGTTCATGGTGACCTTGAGTCCCACCTTTTAGGAGGCTCTAATTGGGTCAATCCTGTTACAGCCAGTGATTATGCTAGCGCTCAGGAGGATTGGGGCCTGATTGAGAGTGATATGAGCTATGGACCGACAGAATATCAAGTTGAACATGGTTTAACATCCAAGCAAAGTCTCGATTATGCAGATGGAGCCTTTGAATATGATGAAAATGGACCCAAGGAGGGGCATTTAGAAGACTTTGAACGTTTGCTTCAAAGAAGACTACCGCAAGATCAAATAGATATTGTTATGGAGTATGTCAGGAAGAAAATGGATAAATACACATATCTTGAGCATGATGAAGCATTCTTTTATTTGGATAATGAAAGGTATTTGGTTCGTCTTCATGAGGTAGTTACTTTTGAAGGAACAAAATATGAACAAGCAATAGCTATAAACTTTAATATATGGTATCGTGATACAAGTTTCATATCTGAATATGAAGAAGATATTACACAAATTATGCCTTATAAAGACGTTGTTATTTACCGATAGGAGTGCTGTATGTACACGAAAATAATTGTCCTATTTTTATTATCCGTACTTTTAGTAAATCAATGTGAAATAATACTAGTATCAGCAGAGGGAATACCAGATTCAATGCAGATAGCTTTCAATGAAATAATGGAGATGAAATCTGATTGGTTAGCACCAATAGAAGCTTTTGACATCGATATCTGGAATCAATATGATATTTTAGTTATGGATATTCCCGGGGAATTTCCTTCAAACTTAGCAAAGATAAAGACTGCTGATGGCTCATTTAATCATTATAATACTGCACTAAATGAATACCGGTACATAGGGAAAAACCCAGATGGTTATCTGGTAAATAATCCAAGATACCCAGATGACCACAGCGGTACAGTGGTTATTAATACTTATGATTGGCAAGTTAATAGAGACAACAAAACACAGATTTACCAATTCATCTCCACTCCAGAAGACCAAAAATTCTACGAAAATGAAATTTTCTATTTTCTGGAACAGGAATACGGGGAGCGTTTCGATGAAACCTCTGATCCTGGCCCATGGTTGGACAATGCTATTGTTATCATACCTGTCTCCTCTACTGGGGACGGCGTTATCAAATATCTTCATAAATGGGACTCCGATTCTGATGGGACTCCAGAAGACTGGTATATCACAGTTAACCTTAGGGCTAAAGATGAGGTGGTGCCGGTGATGGCGTCAGAAATCACCTATGAACTTGTAATGTCTGAAATGGAGCCTTTATCAGCAACACGGATTGCCTCTGACGAAAGAGGGGAAGAAATTTTCGATGTAACCCAGGGTATTCCAACAGGTGAAGAGTTATATGTTAATGTATCTGCCAGTGAATATATATATTCCGATGCTTATTTAAAGGTTGCAGGAACTTTTATCTATGAGGTGACCGTTAATAAAGATTACCGTTTGTGGCGGTGGAATGAGGCCGCCATCCTAAATGATCTGAATGGTGACGGTGACTTTGATGATCCTGGAGAAACTCTTGGAGACTGGGAATCCAGGATTGAGTCAGTGGCAAAAACCTATAGTGTGAACCGTCCCTATTCCTATTATGAAATTGATGAGTTGAATATCTATTCTTTGTCTGGGGCGGTTATTCATAATGAGGCTATTTCAGGTGGTCAGGTGACCTTGTCGAGTTCTGTTGGTGGACCTGAAATTGAGGTGGACCATCAAACGGATATGACCAGTCACCTTCAGCCTCCAAGATCAAGTGAGAGTGTTTCCATTAGGGTTTCGACGGAAGATCTTGGAAAAGTTGAGGGGAATTTGACCTATCCATCAGTCCCTAATGAAAGTTTAAGAAGTCAGGCAGAAAACGCTGTTGATCAGGTTTTGGTGAGGAATGATTCCCTGGTTTTTGATGGACATCTAGTTCTTGACGATAGCTGGGTGGAGGCAGATGGAAGTGAACCTGCCTCGATTCCGCAGGCGCCATTGAATCCAAGTGGTGATCTTTATATGGAAAAGATGGTTATTGATCATGGTGTTACCAATGGTTTAAAACCATCAAGAGGCTCTATAACCTATGATTTGGCCTACAGCTTAAAGGGTGGTGCAGCCTTAACCCACAGTCTTTCCATTGATTCCATTAATGATGTTATGGTCCATACGCCGGTAGTTTGCAATCCGGAGCTTAATGAAATCTCTAGGGAAACTCAACTTATTGATCCTGATGAGGACGTTTTTCAATTGGTATTGGAAGAAAGTTTCCATTTGGATTTTGATTTCCAGGGCAGGCATTTGATGATCCCGGGTTACGGTGACAATGATTATGGAAAATACACCCTGGAAAAGCAGGTGCGCTTCCCCTTTGATGTTTATATAGGTGAGGATTATGAAGGGTTATTTTTGCCTAAGAATACTTGGGGGAATTTTACAAGTTTGGAAAATACTTTTTTTGTACCCTCATGGGTGGAGGAAGGGGATGGCTATATTCTTTTTAGAAGCCTGGCCAATAATATTCCTTCTGTAGACCATGAAGCCTATGAATATAATGCCAACCTTGATCCTAATGTCTATAAAGCCGTTGAAGCTATACCCTTCCATATAGATGGGAAGATCCATTCCTTGATGGTGACTGACTGTGGAGATGATTTTTGGCTGAATAAGTTTAAGGAGACACCCCTTTATGTGGGGTTTGATATTGATGGATCTGGTGTAAAAGCCATTTCTGAAGTCAGTGGAAGTCTGGATGAAGAAAATCTCCTGCCTTTAATGCCGGGAAAGACCCATGGGGAAGAGGATGAGTCCCTAAGTGGGGTTATGTTAGGCTACGGTATCGATTTTCAATTAATTACCAATGGACAACTGGGTGATAGGGATGACTATATTTATATCGAGACAAGATTTGACTATGTTCCCGATGTTTCCGGGCATCCGGATATGTCTGGTCGTATACCGGTAGATCTTTATGTTAGTGAGTTTGGTCAGATAAAGCCTTATGATCATCCCCTTGTTTTGGACGAGACAATGAGGACCTTGATTGGACCTGAGGAAGAAAAAGATCCCACTATTCCACTTGAGGATAAAGAAGCATCCGTTCAGTTATGGTCCGGTCAGTTCTTCCTACCCAATATGACCTACGCTGTTCCAATGGGAACCGATTTGAGTCTATATAGGAGCTTAAACCTGGAGAATGAACCCTTCCTCCATGATGGATATATTATCGTGAATTTTAATGTTGTCGTATTTGATCAACTAAGTCTTAGTGATGACCTTAAGCTGTTATTAGATAAAAATAGTTTGTCCTATGAGGAGGCTAATCGTCTCAGAGCGTTTTTTGAGAATCAGAATGGAAAATATACCTATAGTCTCGGTTGGGATCATGAAGGTTATGACTTGATTCAAAAGGGAATCAACCTAAAAGCAGGGGATATAATGTTCTACTCAACGGACCAACGGGCAGGTCAAACCTATTATTAATTAGGGTTAGGGTGTCAAAAGGAAGTTTCACTAAATCTTTTAACACCCTAACCAAGTATACCTTTAATTTTTTTGCTTATCTGCCGATATATGTCATATAGTCTGAGTTTATCAAGTGCTGAAACAGTCTCTTGCTGTGTGTATATATAAACTGGATGAAAGACAACCATTGGAGCAGATTATGGTAAAAGAATTAGTTATGCAAAGTCACAAGAATGACCCAAAATATCATACTAGCTTTGGAACAAGAGGAGTTTTTATCAGATATATGGTGACGGCTCTTCTTCTTGTGGTGCTGATAAGTGGCTGCAGCAGGGAAAAAGGTGAAGATCCTACAGTCGAAGAGAATAGTATGGGGATTTCAGTAGGCAATACGTTTTTTGGTGCCTTATGGATGCATGGTCAAGACCTGGATTACCACCCCATGTATGCTGCAAAAACAAAACATGAAAAGGATTTTGAAGATAAGTACCTGCCATTTAAAGGCAACAGACTTAGCTTTTCTTATGATACTTTTCTACCTGAGAAAATCACCTATACGGTATACGGCCCAGATAGAGAGGCAATTGAAACAGGGCTTGTTGTCAATTTCACTTGGCTAGAAGATACTAAATATGTTTTTGATGTGGAACTTGAGGGTGATTATACCAAGGATGAAGCGTATGAGTTGGAATTACTAATGACATATCAAGGTGATAAAGCCTACTATTATACCGGATTTAAGAAAAGTCTTTTGCTGTCCAGGGATATGGGGATTGATAACCTGCTGGAACTTATGACTGAGTCACTCAAGGAGGAAGACATATCTATTGTTGACAGTCCACTTATATGGATTACTGATACTTCGGATCAGGAAACTACCTATAAGGTTAGGTTAACAGGTGCCAAGAGATTGGAAAATGGCTTTGAATACTATTCAATGACTAAGCTCTATAGGATGAAAAACCTGGACAAAGTTGAAGAAGTTTTCAGTTTTCAAACGGATAAACAACGTTTTTATTTTGACAAAGACCTTGGTTGGGTCTTGGGAAAACAAGTGCTTGAATCTGAGTCAAGCCTTGAGATTGATGGCTTCGCTGGAAATTATGAGTATAGACAGGCATCGTCTGAGAATTTTGATGTCTATTACAATGATTATGAAATGGTTATTTTTGATAAAAAGGAATCCTATTTACATAAGATTGTTCATATGGAGAAATTTGATTCGGACTATGTCTATGATGAGTATTCAGATCATAAAATTGAAGTACTTGAAGTTACAGACAGTGGTCAAGTGAATTTTATCATCTATGGCTATCAGAATATGATTGAAGGTCAGGATAATCAAGAAGTCGATCAAAGAATTGGCATGGGTTTTTATAGTTATTATGATGGCCAGATAGCAAGAAAAGGCTTCATGGAAAAAGGCATGCCTACCCAGGAGTTATTTTCAGATTTAAGTAATATGACCTACTATAGCCAGGAGGCCCATAAGTTGTATTTTTGGAATAATCAGTCATTATACAGTCTTTCCTTTGTGGAGGGAGATTTTGTACACGAAGGCTATTTTCTAAAGGGCAATTTTTATAGCAGTGAAGGTATGATTGCATGGCAGGGAAGTGATGACAAGCTGAATGCTTCTGTATTCATTGTGAATCTTCAGGGTCAGGGATTGGAAAGTTACAATTTATATCGAAGTGGAGAGAACAAAAGGCTTCTTGGGCTTGGAAACGGTCAGGTCATTGTAGGTGTTTATGATCTTGAAGATACTTTTGAGTATTTGGACCAAACCATAGAATATCCTTATCATCGACTAGACTTATATGATTATAAGGGCCAGATAATGGATAAGATGGAGGTAGGAAGTCCATATTTTTACGGTCAGGTTTATGAAAATGCAAGTAGTGGTAACGATGTAAATCTCCAAGGCAAGTTTTTCGTTGATGTTCTGAAAATGGAAGAAAGTGGGCGACTCAAGTCTTATAATGTTTATTTTGATGTTGAAGAAACCATTGAAATTACTAATCCTATCATTGAAACTCAAGTGACGGACCAGGTGAATGATAAATTCACTATTGATGTACCTGAAAATACTTTTCCTGATAAAGACATTATTTACTTGTCAAATCCGATCTTCTCTGGAAATCCTACCAAACTGGTCATGTCCTATGCCCCTCTGGATGTTTATGAAGTTAGGTCAGATGGACGTGTCTATTACGCTGAAAGTTTGGCTTCAGCGCTGATATCCAGTCATGATGCAAGACAGGTGACCATTGAATATGTAGAAGCTCTGAATGGAGAAAATATGAGAACCCTTATGTATGATTCCGGATGGAAGAGCCAAAGGGAATATTTGGAAGATATAATGGTGATACCACAAAGACCTGAACTGCCAAGAGGCTGCGAAGTGACCAGCTTGTCGATTATGCTTCATCATTATATGGAAACCGCTCCGGATAAAATCCAATTGGCTTCCGAACTTGATCAACAGGTGGACCAGTATGCGGAAATCGACGGTGTGATTCATTTTACTGATATGCATACTGCATTTGCCGGCAGTATGGATGATACCAGTCAACCAGGCTTAGGTGTATATATTGAGCCGGTATATAAACTGGCTAAAGAGTATATCCATGGGGATTCAGTGACTAAAGGGGTCTTTGATTTAAGCGGTATGTCCTTCGATCAAATGCTGACATTGGTTTCCAAGGAGATTCCGGTTCTGGTTATTATTCCAAACCGATACAGGAAAGTGCCGGATTATGCTATTGAAGTATGGAAGACACCCAGTGGATTTATGGAAGTTACCTATCAGGAACACAGTGTTGTTGTGATGGGATTTGATGAAAACTACATATATTACAGCGATCCGTCAAAAGAGATTATTGATAAAAAGCCATTAAGTGAATTCAAGGAAGGCTGGGAATCCATTGGCTCACAGGGTATGATTATTTTAGAATAAATAGCGAATATGTTCAAAAACTAAACGAGTAATCCACACAATAAACAGACTTATCCACAATTTCGTGGAATTTCGCCCTGTTTGAGGCTGTTTTCGTTAATTCTGTCTGGGTATTGACTATTTTATAACATTAAAAAACTTCCCCATAAATTGTCGGACAATTCGGGGAAGTTAATATGTTTATAGGAAGATTAGACTTATTCTTAAAGTCTAGAGGGATGTTGTTCGTTTTTTGTACATGATATCAATCTGTCTGGAGATAATATTCTTAATAACCGCTAGAATAGGAACACCGAAAAACATACCGGCAAATCCAAAGATTGAACCAAAAAGGATAATGGCAAAAATAACCCAAAATGGTGATAAGCCGGTAGAATCTCCCAAGATCTTGGGACCCAGGATATTGCCGTCAAACTGTTGGATAAATACGATAATGAGCAGGAACCAGAGTGCCTGAACAGGAGTTACAAAGAGTAGGAGGGCAAATCCGATAAGACCACCAATGAAAGGGCCGAAATAGGGAATCATGTTGGTGATACCTACGATGACACTAATGAGCAAAGCGTAAGGGTATTGGAAAATGATCAGAATGATAAAAGTAAGGATTCCGATAATGAGGGAGTCAATCATTTTGCCAATAATAAAACTAATAAATATCTGATTGCTTTCTTTGGATAAGTTAATCAGATAAATGGCCCGTTTGGGATTGAACAGAGCAAAAACAAGTTTTCTGGATGAAAGCATAGCCTGCTCTTTGGCCATTAAAAGGTAAATAGCAATAATAAAACCAAGGATCAGGTTCAAAATTCCTGAAGTCAGGTTGGTCAATATATTGAGTAGCAATGGAGCCAAACCAGCAACCAGATTGGAAACAGATGAGAAGGTTTGTACAATGTTATCATTAAAATAATTATTGATAATAGTGAAATCCAGATAGTAGCCGGAGTTGAATATTTCGATGTCATCTCTGGATAAGAATTCCTGAACCACCGGAACGTAAGTATTGCTTAAGCCGCCTATTTCCTTAAGATTGGAAATGAGTTGGGGTAATACAAAGGATAAAAGCAGGATAACCGTACCAAGTAAAAGAACATAGACCAGAAGGATGGCAAGGGGACGTCTGAACTTAATTTTTTTGATGGGAGCCAGTATGGTGGTTTCAATTTTTTTCATGGTAGGGTTTAAAAAATATGCAATAAGTAACGCATAAATAAAAGGTGAGAGCATCTTGGTAATGCCCATGAGGTTGTCCTTGGTTAGATCCCAATTGTTGGTGAATTTATATATGATATAGCAGGCAAGAAAAACCAGTACAGCGTATATGCTGATGGTGGTATAGCGGCGATTCCAATCAATTTTCATGTGGTGTGATCCTCCTTGATATTCAGGTCCTATTGATTATATATTAGCACCGCCAAATACCTAAAACTAGAGCTTTTTATTTTTTTAATGTAAATTTAATATAGTTGATAATTTGACTTTATGGTAAAATAAAAATGGAATTCGAATGGGAGACGATTGACGTGGAAAATGTGCTGAAGAACTTAAGAGAAAAGTCCATACTGCACCGTGAACAGGTAATGGATATTAAGCGGTATATTGAGAAAAAATATCCTGATGCAACACCTGCCAGGCGTGCAAATATCTTTGCCAATACAGTTCATCAGATTGTTGATGAAAGTGTGTCCCGTTTTGAAGAAAAACATAGAATACAGATAAGATCTGAAGTGCTTAAGTCCGCCATCGCCAAGGATATTTTTGAAATCAGTGGATACGATGTGTTTGAGGTTTGCTCAACTTTTGAGCTGGAAGACGAGGCCGAGGAAGATCTTTTTTTTGAGCGTTTAACAGACTGGGTCAATGAGAATCAGCAAGATCAAGTATCGGTAGTGGAAACAAAGGCTATGGCGAAAGCAATATTGGATCAGGCGATTTCATCCATGGTTGATTTACTTGAGGATTCTCTTTTGATTGACGACCAGATTGTAGAGATAAATAGAAACCGTAAGGAGATTGACGGACCGGAATATATTGAGGATTTGCCTAATGTTCTGGAGGATCATATTACTGATGGTCGTTTTATGAATGTGGAAGGTGATATTGTAGAACTGACTGCAGAAGCGATTGAAAAAGCCCTTCGGGAAGCAATTCCTGAAGAGGATGAGTATGGATTTAGTGATAAGATAAGTGATGGAAGTATCCCTAAACCTGATGTCAATAGCCCGGAGGCTCAGGCACAAGCATTAGCAAAACAATTAAAAGCCTCTGAACCTGAAGAAAATTACAATCGGGATCAGGATCAGGGTGACAGTGAAAATGATGATGATGTCTTTGACAGTATGGATGCTCTTTTTCTAACTCAAGATGAAAGTGGTTCCAGGAGACTGGACAATCCTATTGAAGTCAAGACTCAAGATAAAAAGACTTTAGAAGACGGACCCCTGGAAGGTGTTTCAGTAGTCAATAAGCTTTCAGGAAATGGCGATGTGAACTGGGAAGAAGTAAAAGTGGAGCACAAAGATTTGACCGCCACACGACTCGGTGGTTACGAATTGAATCCACCACCGGTAATCGAAGACCAAACAGATAAGCTTCCAAAGAACATACGCCTTTTACTCATCGTTCCTGTAGTTTTGATTTTAGTCATGGTGATTATCGTCTTGATTGTTGGAGCCATTCAGATTACACAAAGAGCTGCAGCCAATGAGCTTGAGCGACAGGAAGCAATATTGGCAAGAGAGGCCTCCATTAGTCTGTATATTGAGGATATGAACATACCGGCAGGGCTTCCGGTGGCTGAAGACGCATCCGTCTTTCCTTTTGAACCTGAGGGAGACTTATTAGGAAGCTCAGATGATGATTTAACGAGTCATTTACATAAGGATTTACAATATAGAGAGATTGACAACCAACAACTGGTCAGTTATTTGGAAAATAAGAACTCCAGCCTTGCAAGGATTGAAATTGTGGAAACCTTGGTTCAAGTCGCATCAACCTATAATGTAAATCCTTTATTATTGATAGCCATAACAGGGCAGGAGCAGGGATTTGTTCCCAAAAATCATGCAGATGCGGACCTTATGGTTAATAATCCTTTTAATGTATATGAATCCTGGTTGGATTATAATACTGATTTTGAAAATGCCTGTAAAATAGCAGCCGGTACAGTAGTAAAGCTAAGTGAGGGCCGTCCTGAAGAGGTGGACCCTATAGCGTGGATTAACAGAAAGTACGCAGAAGACGACAAGTGGCATGAAGGCGTAACTTATTTTTTTCATGAAGTCAGTGATTGGATGGATCAAGAGTAACCGGAGGTTAAGATGATAAAATTATTAGCAGATTCAACGTGTGATTTATCGGATGAGATATTGAGCAAGTATAACATTTCCATGGCGCCCCTATCCATTACCTTTGAGGGAAAGACTTATAAGGACCGTATTGACATACAACCGGATGAGTTCTACAGAAAACTGGCCCTCCTAGAGGATTTGCCAACTACGGCGATGCCCAGTCCGGCAGAGTATATTGATATTTTCAAAAAGGGGATCGAGGATGGTTACAAGGACTTTATCTGTATCAATATGTCCAGCGGCACCAGCGGGTCTTATCAGTCGGCAGTACTGGCCAAGGAAGATTTTTTGGAGGAAAATCCGGATTTTGACGGTAGGATTCACATCGTTGATTCCAAATCCATGAGTCATGGATCAGGTTATCTTCTCTTAAGATCAGCTATCCTGATTGAACAGGGAGCTACTTTTGAGGAAATTGTAGATTTTAATGAGACCTATAAGACCAATATCAAACACTTTTTGGTTGTTGATGATTTGGATAACCTGATTAAGAGTGGAAGGCTGACCAATGTCAGTGCCATGATTGGAAAAATGCTAAAGGTAAAACCGGTCATGTCCATGAGAGATGGCAAAGGGGCAATTGTTGCCAAAGTCAGAGGACGAAAAAAAGTACTGCGGCACTATATCGATGAGTTTAAAATTCGGGTGGACAAAGACCTGACTGATTTCATTATCATCGGTTATACATCGGATATGATCTATGGGGAAACACTGAAAACCATGCTTGAGGAAGAGGTCGGTTTCCAAGGGCCTATCTACTTAATGCAGATGGGGGTTTCGGTTGGAACTCATGTTGGGCTAGGTGGTTTATCCATGTATTTTATTGAAAAAGGTGACCGACATGATGGTCTTGTTTATAACGAAATGTATCAACTTCTGGAGAAAAAGGATGAGATGCTTCGTATGATCTATCGTTTACGTAAGCGGAATGGTTAGTTAGTTTTTAAAAAGAGGTAACACTTATGAGACGACTGTCAATCATTAATAAGGTAATGATTTTTATCATCATGGCTGTTTTACTGGTTAGTGTGATCTCCAACTTTCTTAATGGTGAGATTTTTCTTGATCAATACAGTCAGAAGGTTCACAAAGAAAATTACTACCGCTTAGTCTATGTAAAATCGGAAATTGAGAAAGATTTAAAGTTGATTGAAGGAACGGTCAACTCTATTTCCATGTCCGCTTCTACACGATTTAAATTGGCCCAGGGTGGGGTTCCTGATATGAATGGAGAGGAATCCTACTATGAGCGGATGTTTACTGAATATGTCTTGGATGAACATGCTATCAGTGGTAGTATCTATATTTATTTTGATCCCTATATTGATGGTGATGTTCATGATGTTTGGATTACCAAGCAGTCATCAAGCCAGGCCTTTCGGGAAACAGAAGTTCCCCTTAGAAGGTATGATGAGAACGATAATATGTCCTGGTTTTACGGACCTAAGGAAAGCAGGGAAAGCAACTGGATTGATCCTTACAGGAATAGATATGGAGCCTTTATCTCCTCCTATGTCGCTCCAATTTATGCAGATGGACGCTTTATTGGGATTACCGGTATGTATTTTGATATTAATAATGTGAAGAATTTCTTCCTTAGTCAAGGTCAAATGGAAGGAGATATGTATTGGCTTCTTAACCAATATGACGAAGTTATCTATCATCCTGAGATAGGTGAAGGGCAAGAGTTAGCGGATTATAAAATCATTGAAAATTATGTCAGCTTTGAAGGAGAAGCCTTGATTAAAGTATCCGGTGAAGAATTCTATGAGTATTCTGTAGCCCTTGATAATGGCTGGCTTATTGCTTACTCAGTACCTAAAGAGTGGTTGGACAGCCAGGTTAGACAGGGTATAAGCGGTATTGTTGCTACCATATTATTTTCTCTTGTCATTATCTTGGTTCCCGTCTTTTATTATGGTAGAAAATATAGAAATATCTTTGACCACATTATCCATGTGCTGGAAGAAATTAAGAAAGGCAACTTAAATAAAAGAATTAAGATTTTAACTAAGGATGAGATTGGTCTCATGTCCCAAGCTATTAATGACAGCAATGACAATCTGATTCGGCTGATTGAAGAAAAGAACCGATTGGCCTATACCAACGGTATTACCAGTCTGCAGAATAGAATTTCCTTAACTAATGACCTGGAACGTCTCATTCAGGGTGAACATAATGAAGATTTAAAGCTTGTTTATGTCGATGTGGACAACTTCAGATCCATCAACGAGTTGATTGGTTATTCAGAAGGAAATGTACTGGTTAGAAAAGTCTCTGAAATACTGGAATTATTTGAAGAACCTATGGTTAAACTTTATCATACCAACGTCGATGAGTTTGTTTTTTTGGTCCGTAAACCAATGAATGATGAGGAAATCGGTCATTTTCTTAGAAAGGTTCTTGCCAGGTTTGGGAAAAATTATACGATTGGCTATCATAGTTTTTATTTGACCCTATCCATGGGAGTGGCAGCCTTTAATCATAAAATCCAAAATGTATCTGACTTTTATCGAATTGCAGATATTGCCATCTATGAAGCCAAAAAACATGGGCGCAACTCCTTTGTCATCTACAATGAAACCATGTATGACAGGTTGATACAGTATAATACTTTTGAAAAAGATTTTGAGAAAGCCTTAAAAACCGATGAATTTGTCGTCCATTATCAGCCAAAGATTTCCTGTAAGACCAATAAAGTGGAATCTGTAGAGGCTTTAGTGCGGTGGCAACACCCACAAAAAGGGCTCTTGTTCCCTAATTACTTTATAACCTATGCCGAGAAGAGCGGTCTTATTTCTGAACTGGGAGATCTGGTTCTTCATATGACCTGCAGACAGTTAAAGGAATGGCATGGAAAAGGCATCATGATCTCAGCCGCTGTGAATATATCCAAGCGACAGATTCTGGATAATGATTTTGTTGTGCGAACCATGGACATCATAAGAAACTATGATATTGAAACGAAGTATCTGGAGTTTGAAGTGACGGAATCCATGATAACCATTGACAGTGAAAGTACCCTTCATAAGCTGGGACAGTTGAGGGATTACGGCATCAAAATATCTCTGGACGATTTTGGTACCGGTTATTCTTCTTTTAACAGTTTGAACGAGTTACCCCTCAGTATCCTCAAGATTGACAAGGGTGTACTGGATACCATCATAACTTCCTCTGAGTCCCTGATTATGACAGAGGCCATTATTGATTTGGCCCACAAATTAAAGCTGGAAGTTGTGGCTGAGGGGATTGAAGAAAAAGACCAATTGGATGTGTTAAAAACTTTAAAGTGCGATATGATACAAGGCTATATTTATTCTAAACCTCTCGAGGGAGGAGACTTGGAAGCCTATTACCATCATATGGAAAATGAAGAACACTAACTGTATAAACGGAAGGTGTTCTTTCCTTCTTTTTTTGCAGAATACATAGCTTGGTCTACCTTGGAAAGAATTTCCTTGGAGGAATCAGAAGGCAGGGGTTTATAGATGCCTATACTTAGACCTGTTTCAACAGACAGACCCTTAAAGCGTCTGGAAATCTGCCTGACCAGTTTTTGATAGTCATTTAGAAGCTGGTTAAGGCTCTCGATTAAGTCATCTTCATTTAAGGATTCGCAGTATAAGATAAATTCATCGCCTCCAAGACGTCCGGCATGGATATGTTCAGGGTTTAGCGTGTTCAGAAGATAGCCAAAGCTTTGGATAAGATGGTCTCCTTCAAGATGACCAAAAGAATCGTTAATATCTTTAAATCCATCAATATCAATCATAGCTGCATATATACTCTTATGTCCTCTTATGTGCCTGGAGGAATCTAAAAGCTCGATAATATAGGATCTGGAATGAACTCCGGACAGCTCATCATAGATGTAATTCATATACATATTTTCCCGGTGCTGAAGATTTTTGGCCACTTCCTTGAATAAGTAGATGATGATCATTAAGGTAAAGAAAAAGCTGTTAATCCACATATTGGGAGCCTTGCCGGGAGTGATAACCAGAAGAAGAACCATGACATCGGTTTGGGCAATAAAGAAAATAATACCCACATGGACCGGCCAAACTTCGTCAAAGCGTTTACGATCTGATATTCTTAATCGGAGAAAACGTCGAATAAGGATAAAGGCTAGAACACCGTCGTATATCACATATAGAATAAAGAGGGGACCTTTTTCGGGGACATGATAAGCACCTTCCAGAACCTGACCAGTTAAGATTAATCCATCTGTAAATGCGGTTAGAAGAACTAGAATCGATGTGGAGATAATGACAAAAACCTTGGTTTTCAAATAAGGTTCGTTGGAAATATAGGAAATAGCATAAATGCTGACAACAGAGAGTAAACCAAAGGTAATATAAAGACTTTTGGCAAAAAATAATAGAAACTGTATTCTGCTTGCATTAATGGTAAGAAAATACAGGACCAAATACACCATCATATTAAATTCGATCATCATGGAATAGATGACAATCTTATTTCTGTCAAAAAGAAGCGAATAGATAGTAAGGGAAAACAAGACAAATACAGTCATGAAAAATGTGGGGAGGACTCCTAAAGAGCTTATGTTTATCTCATAGCTTATATTAGTCAATGGGAGCCACCTCCTTATTGAGATTGACAATAATTTTATTGTTTCCGGATTTCTTACCCCTGTACATGGCCTGGTCAGCTTTAATCAAACCTTGATGGCTTTCATAATCGGTGTAGGTGGATATACCGATGCTGATACCCACATCATCTGTTTGGTCAACGGTCTTCTTCAAACTTTCCTTGAATAAGTTAATGAGATTAATAGCAAAAAACTGGGATTCTTCAATGGATAAATCGGTAGCCAGTAGAACAAATTCATCGCCGCCATATCTTGCCATAAGAATATTTTCAGGAAGAATTTTGAAGACTTCATTGGAAAAAGTTGCCAGGAGGTGATCACCGGCACTATGTCCATAAGTATCATTCAACCATTTAAAATGATTGATATCAATGAAAAAAATAATTCCTGATTCAGTGGCAGCAAATTTTTCCATAAGCAGGCTTTTGGAAAAGGCGCCGGTTAAGGAATCTATGGTCAAAATCCGGTAAAGTCGGTTTTTATCTTTAATAATGTGTTTGTAGCGAAACATGAAATAGAACAAGAAGGTAACCGTAAGAATCTGTAACATATAGCCATCCAGTCTTGCCTTGGTTTCAAATTCCAGTTTCAGGAAGTAATGGATGACATAGTAAAAAACCGGTGATACAAGTCCCAGCATAATCAGAGGGGCCTGTTTACTGGCATGATCCCGAATTTCTCTTGTGTAGTAGAAGATGGATATATTAATGGCGACAATCATATAGAGAAAAGAAAAAAGCCAATCGTTGTCAAAATGAAGGCCTAGAAGTGACATGACAGGTATCAGAAATAGAAGGAATTTCTTAGCAATTCTCAGTTCGTTTTTAAAGAAAAAAGTAATGACCAAATACATGCTGTATATAAGAAAAAGTCCGTTAATATTGTTAAAAAAGAGAAGGAGCCTTGGCTGCTTCAAGGTTATGGTTGACTGGAAATGAAGGACCAAAATACTATTCAGTATCAAGGTTAAGACTGAGAAAGTAAATAATGATAAAGAATAGAGAACCAACTTGGTTGGCTCTACGTAAATAAAGTAGAGAATGGAAAACAGAATCAGTGTAGACAGTATTGTTCCTGAAATCATCAATACCGTGAACGTAGTATTCAATTGTACACTGTATTCTGTCAATTCTCTTAACATAAGAACTCCTTAATTAATCCAGGAAAAACTTGAGCTCCTTATCGCTTTGGCCAGGAAGGTGTTCATGACTAAAATCAGGGTAGATAACAAGGTCTTTAGGACTGGTAATCTTATTAAAAGCTGCGAATTGAGTAGATGGTGGACATACATCATCCATAAGACCGGTGTACATGACCACCTTACCCTTGATTCTTTTGGCAAGGTTCTGGATATCTACATAAGCAAGAGTATGGAAAAATTCATCTACTTTATCGTGAGTTGGGTCGAATCTGCGGAAATAATCACGGATACCTATATAGGCTTTATCGTCCCAATCCATATCCCAAATGCGTCTGTAATCGCTGAGGAAAGGATAGACAGGTGCCAATTTGGATACCCGAGGCTCTAAAGCTCCACATGCTATGGTAAGAGCTCCACCCTGGCTTCCACCGCAGGCATAAACTCTCGATGCATCAACTTCTTCCATATCCAGAATAATACCGGCTAGTCTTGCTGTATCCAAAAATACATGTTTGTAATAAAGTTCATTAGGACCTGATTGGACGCCCTTAACAATAAAACCGTAGAGGGTACCGCCTTGTACACCACCTACATCTTCAGACAAACCACCTTGACCACGACAGTCCATGGCAGCTACAATCATACCGCTGGCGGCATAGTTAAGGAGTCCGCTCCAGTCCCCGGCATTCATGGTGTAACCATGAAATTTTACGACTCCGGGAACTTTGTCTTTGATACTGCCATCAAGAAGTCCCATTGGCTTAACCAGTTTGGCATGTATTCTGGCGCCTTTGGTTCCTGTGAAATACAGGTGATAACACTTGGCAAAAGGCACCTGAAAGTCTGCTTCTTCTATGGTCACATTTGGAGGAACTTGAGCTAATTCTTCAAGAGCCTTGTCCCAAAATACGTCAAAATCCTCGGGCAGTGGTGAAGAACCTGTATATGTGTGTAACTGATCCAGTTGCATATCAATTTGTGGCATGATGAAATCCTCCCTGATCCTTAATCGTCAAGTAATAATATGTAGTCATTGTCTGTTTCCAATAAACCGTGGCCGAAATTCTTGGCAAGATTTGTATAGTCAAATCTTGCCTTTTCAGCAATACCTTCCAACATCCCCTTCTTAGAGTCTGTCGGAACCTTGGACAGACCACCTACCCCAAAAGGGGAGAGGTTTTCAGTCTTTGGCTGGTAGCGATGATAGCCTGAAATTTCGGTTATGGATTTAATGGTGGTCGCCAATAATAAATGCGTCTCATTCATGATAATCACTTGTATCGTATCCATCTTTCGATGGAGTATTTCAATGATAATCAAATGATCGTGACGTTTGGAAGCCTCATCTTCAAAGAGGAGGTACTTACCTGTAAATGCCCGAATCATTATTCAATGGTATCCAACTTATCAAGAACAGTTTTTTCGATAAGCTTTATATTGTCATCAGCTTCAGACTCTGTCGGTGCCTTGGTATAAATATAAAGCTTGATCTTTGGCTCTGTACCGGAGGGGCGAAGAGCGAACCAAGAACCGTCGTTGAGTTTGTACTTCAGTACATTGGAGCTTGGAATATCCTTGTAACCGCCAAGATAATCAATGGCTTCAGAAACTTCTTTGTCGCCGAAAGCTGTAACGTAGTCCTTACGGTAGACTTCCATCATACGGCTGATTCGTTTCTGGCCTTCAATACCTTCCAAAACAAGAGAGATTTGCTTCTCTTTATAGTAGCCGTATTTTTCGAAGAGTTCGCTACGGATATCAAGAAGGGTCTTACCCTGTTTTTTGTAATAGGCAGCTGCTTCACAAAGGAGCATAGTTGAACTTACAGCGTCTTTATCCCGAACCTGGGTACCGGTTGTGTAACCGATACTTTCTTCATAACCAAAAATATAGTTATAACCATTGGCTGCAAGTTCAGGAATACGTCCGCAAATATTCTTAAATCCAGTAAGGGATTCATAGGTGGTTGCACCAAAATCTTCGCCGATAACTTTACCTAAATCACCGGTTACGATTGATTTTACAATGGCCGGTTTTTCAGGAAGACTGCCAGTATCAGCCATACCCTCAATAATATATTTTATTAGTATAGCACCGGTTTGATTACCGTTAAATGCGACATATTCACCATTTTTGTCCATTACTTCTATGGCCAGACGATCACAATCAGGATCAGTAGCCAGGAGAAGTTCCGCACCTACTTCTTTTCCAAGAGCCTCAGCATATTTAAAGGCTTTGGTGTCTTCAGGATTCGGATAGCCGACAGTGGTAAAATCAGGATCCGGCTTTTCCTGTTCAGGAACAACATGAATACCTGTAAATCCTCTTTCTCGAAGAATACGCTGGACAGGAATGCTGCCGGCACCGTTGAGAGGTGTATAGACGATGGTAGCTGACTTGTCAATGTCATCCCCGTCGTAAATGCTTAGGGTTTTTACCATTTCCAAATATTTCTTGTCCATTTCCTCGCCTAACATAGTGACCAAACCTTTGGCGATGGCTTCATCCAGAGGCATTCTCTTGACGTCTTTGAACATGTCAACCTTGTTGATTTCAAGAGTCATGGCGTCTGCGATATCATCAAGAACCTGGGCGCCATCTTCCCAGTATACCTTGTAGCCGTTGTAGTCCTTAGGGTTGTGGCTGGCTGTTATGTTAATACCTGAAGCTGTATTTAACTGTCTAATGGCATAGGAAAGCTCCGGAGTTGGTCTAAGGCTTTCAAAAAGATAAGATTTAATGCCGTTGGCAGCCATAATTTCAGCTACATAAGTACCGAATTCAGGTGAGAAATGTCTGCAGTCATAGGCAATAGCCAGGCCACGGTCCATATAATCCTGGCCTTTAGATGCAATAAAGTTGGCAATCCCTTGTGTTACCATTCCAATATTGTAGCGGTTCATTCTGTTAGTACCGGCACCCAGCTTGCCTCTAAGACCTGCTGTGCCAAATTCAAGAGATTTGTAAAATCTGTCTTCGATTTCTGCCTGGTCGTCTTTAATGGATTCAAGTTCTGCCTTGGTTTGTTCGTCCACAGTGTTTAGCCATAAGTCATATAATTCTTTGTAACTCATCCTATCACTCCTTCGTAAATGTATTGGATTGTTAGCTGATATACTTCCTAAAGAGTCACTCCATGCATTTAATATGGAGCAATTGTACTCTAGATAAGCATGTCAGAGTAGTGTCCGTTTTAATAAAAAACCTCATTATAAGTATAGCATTCTGACACTTTTAGTAAAAGGACTTTATACACATTATGTAATCATCTTATACCTTATCCTGTCTTTATATGGTTAAGGTGTCCAGGGACCTTGATCCTTGCGATAATCACTGGGTCTAAGACCGGTTGAGGTCTTCAGAGTCTTAATCATATGGGAACGGTCGCTAAAGCCACAGTGAAGGCTAATCTCATCCAGTGATAAGGCAGTGGATTCAAGTAGTTGTATGACCTTGTCAATCCTGATTTCCTTTAAGACCTGGCTATAGGTCTTATCCCTATCTTTACGAATCATCCGATTTATGGTATCAGGATGATAATGAAAGGTGGTTCCAAGCTCACCAAGGGTTAGCTTTCGGTAAGCATTGTCTTTCATATACTGGATAATGGCATGGGTTGGAGAAACCTGGTCTATGGGTGGGAGAGCAATTAAGTTCTCAAGGGTTTCGCCAAGTATGACCAAAAGGTTAATCTTGGATTCAATTTGCCAGCCCTGTGGTTTATCCTTGAAAAGATTAACTATGTTAACAAAAATCTGTCTGGTTTTTTCACTGTCTTCACTTGTATATAAAGAAGGTAGGCCATAACCCCCCGGAAAGCTAATCGGCTGACGGGCTTTTTTTTCTTCAAAGGACCCATCGCCTAGAGCCTTATCCTTATGGGAATTTATATACCTGGCTAAATCCGCCTGATCATCATGATAAAAGAAGTCAAAATGGACCCAATAGACTTCCCTCGAATGGCTGTGGTCCAGGCGGTGGGTCCTGTTTGGGGGAATGATTAGAATTTGTCCTTCAAAGGCTTCTATGGATTCGTCGGTGTAGTTGACCCTGATGGAACCCTGATGTACATAAAGAAATTCATAGTCGTAAATTCTTCGTTTGCCTTGATCCGGTTCATGCATATGTTCCCGACCGGCTGACCGGATACAGGGGTTAAGCTTTTGATAATCCAGGAATTTCACTTTATTACCTCCATTCATATCGTAATTATACACTATGAAGTCGTGAAAATATACTGTAATAGTCTATAAAGAAGAGTATGATATATTGTATAAATACACTTTTGGAGGTTTCCGATGTCAAAAAAGCAAGTGATATTAATCATGACAGATACTCAGAGAAAGGATATGCTGACCTGCTACAATAAGAACCTGGATATGAACACTCCCTTTCTGGACTCTATTGCCAGAGACGGCTTACGTTTTGACAGGGCCTACTGCGCCCAACCGGTCTGCGGTCCGGCACGGTCAGCACTTTTTACTGGAACTTATCCTCATACCAATGGAAGTATTGCCAATTCCATGACCCTCAACCAGAAGACAAAAACCATTGGACAACGACTCATGAAAGAGGGAATTCATTCGGTCTATATCGGTAAATACCACTTAGATGGTGGCGACTATTTTGGAGACGGTATATGTCCTGATGGTTGGGATCCTGCTTACTGGTTTGATATGAGAAACTATTTAGACCTTATGTCTGAGGAAGACCGCTTTAGGTCCAGACACTTTGAAACCGTTTTTGATAAAGGTGTATTACCTGAATTTACCTTCGCCCATCAATGTTCAGACAAGGCTGTTGATTTTATAGAAAAACATAGGGATGAAGACTATTTTTTAGTCCTGTCCTATGATGAACCCCACGGTCCATCCCTGGCTCCTGAGGAGTACTTTGACCAGTTTAGGAACCGAAAACATACGTCTTATGGTAATGTTGGTGTAGATTTATCCGGTCATCCTGAACATGTTCAGCTATGGGCGGAAGATGATGGAAAGACAGATCCGGATACCATGGCCTTAATGGGATGTAACGCTTATGTGGATAAGGAAATCGGGCGGGTATTAAAAGTTATTGAAGCCTCTGGTGACAACCCATGCATTATCTATACATCAGACCATGGAGCATCTCTTGGAGGACATGGATTAGGGGATAAGGGACCGGCTATGTATGAGGAAATTACCAATGTACCTCTGATGATAAAATGGCCTGGCCTTATTGAACCTGGAAGGGTGTCCCATATGCCTGTCAGTCACGTGGATATAGTGCCTACCATTCTGGATATTTTTGAAAAACCTAAGGCAAGGCTTTTAGAAGGTCAGTCTCTGGGACCACTTTTTGAAGATAGGGAGGCAAGGGTTAATGATGCTGTTTTTATGGAATTTCACAGGTATGAAATCGACCATGACGGCTTTGGTGGATACCAACCTATACGTGCCTGTACCGATGGACGCTATAAATTGTCGGTTAATCTTATGACGACAGATGAGTTGTACGACACTTTTGAAGATCCCGGTGAGATGAAGAATCTTTTGACGAATCCGGATTATCAGGCAATTAGGGATATGCTCCATGATAAAATCCTCAACTGGATGAATGAAACCAGAGATCCCTACCGAGGATATTATTGGGAAAGAAGGCCTTGGCGAAAGGATGCAAGACCGGCTACCTGGTCCTATACCAACATGACCAGACAAAGATATACGGAAACAGACGAGACCGGTCAGCTGGACTATTCAACCGGACTTCCAATTACTGAATATATCAGACCTAAAAAATAACCATAAGGACTTGGCCTTCATGTTGTAGAGGCTGGGTCCTTATGTTATGATTATACAAGATGATTTAGGTTAGCTATTTACTATATATAAATGATTTTGGAGGTTATAATGGGAAAATATATTCTTGCCCTTAATTGTGGTTCTTCATCACTCAAATTCACCCTGTTCAATTTACTGGATGGAAACAAGCTGGAACATGATATTGCCGGAGTTGTAGAGGAAATTGGTAACACCGACTCCAGTCGAATCAAAATGGAAGTTGGTGGAGTCAAGGAAGTTATTGATACACCTCTACCCAACCATCATGACGGTCTTTTGGCTGTTTTTGATCAGTTTGACAAGAAGGGAATCCATAAAGAGGACATTAAAGGTGTGGGACACCGTGTGGTGCATGGTGGAACCAAGTACAATACATCTGTAAAAATTGATGATGACGTTCTTGCTACCATTGAAGACCTGATACCTATAGCACCTCTCCACAATCCTCCAAACCTTTTGGGAATAAAAGTCGCCATGGACTTGCTGCCAAATGTGAATCATGTAGCGGTTTTTGATACTGCTTTCCACGGGACTCTTCCTGAATACGCTTTCCGTTATGCCATTCCTGAAGAATGGTATAAGGAGTTTGGTGTTCGTACGTATGGTTTCCACGGTACCTCCCACCTATATGTGGCAAAAAGAGGGGCTAGGTTCCTTGGTAAATCCAATGAAGATTTCAATGGCATCACTGCCCATCTTGGCAATGGCTGCAGTCTTTCCAAAATCCAGGGAGGTAAGTCTGTTGATACATCCATGGGATTCACACCACTTGAGGGTGTTATCATGGGAACAAGATCCGGCGATGTTGACCCGGCGGTTATCAGCCATGTTTGTGACAGTCTTATGGTCAAGAATGATATTGATCATGAAGAAGCCTTTAAGAAGGTCATGCATAGCCTGAATAAAGAATCCGGTCTTAAAGCTCTTGCCAATACCAATATGATGCAGGTCATCCGGAGTAAGGCTGAAGAAGGAGATGTTGAGGCTGAATTGGTTGTATCTATTTATGCATACCGTATAGCTAAATATATTGGTGCCTACTGGGCCACCCTTCCATCATGTGATGGGATTATTTTTACTGCAGGTCTTGGAGAAAATGAAGGTTACGTACGTAAAAAGATTCTAAGCTTCCTTGGTAATATTGGATTTGAGCTGGATGAGGCCGCCAATAAAATTAGAAAAGAAGAAATTCAAATCGCTGCTTCTCAAAAGAATAATACAAAAGTATTGGTTATTCCGACAGATGAGGAAATTGTCATTGGATATGATACCCTTTACCTGGGATATTTGGAGAAGGCAGTACCAAAAGTATATCCATTTGAAGGTTAAAACTTAGATGATTTGCCGGTCACTTATAATGGTTTAAAAGTGACCGGCTTACTGAAATAAGACGGGTTGTATTTTGTGGGGTGAATACATGCTTATTAGTGAAGATAAATATGCGGCAATACTGAATTTTATACAGGAACTTTTTGATACCAGCTTTGATGAAAAGCTTCGAAGTGTTATTTTCGATGCACCATCCTTAGATCATGAAGCCATCAGGCTTTATTTTGACTCTTTTGACAATATTTATTATTTGGGTCATATCTTTACTGAGGAAGACTACCTCTTTCCTTTTTATCCATATCTAAAAGTCATCAAGGACTATTTTTCCGGTCTGCCCAGACAGGAGACCAAGGCAATTATTGAGTCTTTGAATCTATATGCATTACATCAAAACCTATACCTTAATTTCATTTATGATGAGGACTTTTCCAGACAGGAAGAGGTTCTTCGTGATGAAGTTTATTATGAAAAAAAGTTATTCCTGGTGGATATCGGCAAGCTGCTTAACTATATCGCCGGCTTTGAAGATCTAGTCATTTACCTTGGTGAACTTCAATATGCTCCTGAATCCACCCTTAATATGACCAAATATCTTTTAGAAGAGTGCATGTCCATGCCGATTCTTCTCATTGGAGTCCTGGATGCTGATTATTTGGAATATGAAGAAAACAGGGACAGCCACCAAGACTTTGTGGATGCCATTGATCGATTGGACCTGATGGTGCGAATCGACGTAGAGTTTGTAGATGAGAGCCCCTATTATAGACGGCCCATCCAAAACAAAGCAGACATTTATCGTATAATGGAGGTCTGTTTCCAGTTTCTGGCTATATCAGATTGTATCCAATACGGTAAGCAACTTTATGTGACTTACAACAATCAGTTGAATAAGGGAGAAGAAGGCCACTTTATTGATTTGTTAAAACTTCTTGGTAAAGCCCATTTTCTCAACCGGGACAAGGAAGGGGCCCTTTTCTATGACAATATGGCCTATAGCCTGGCTGAGAGTATTGACCATCAATATGATATGTGTCTTTGTAAGATTAATCTGGGTTACGATTATTCCATTAACGGTCAGTTTGCCATTGCAAGAAAACATGCCAATGATGCCTTTGAAATGGCTGAGGATATGGGCTATGAGGATTTGGCATATAAGGCTATGCTGATGAACTTTGTCATTGACAAGGAAAGTCTTTATATTGAGTCAACAACTACAGAAGAACAACTGGAAACCTTAATTGAAGGTACTATAAAGCGGGGTTACAATAATTTTCTGGCTATGATTTATACTAATCCAAGGGAGCTGCACCATAATTTCGATGCTGTTAAGGAAAGCCGTTTTGCCCTTGGCATTCAACTGGCATCTCAAACCGGCAACGATCATCAATTGGGTGTTGCCTACCACAATCAGGGTATTATCTATTACCAGTTAGGTCAGATTCATCTCTCCTTTGAATATCTGCAAAAATCCAAGCTCATTAAAGAAAGGATTGGAGATAAAAAGAGACTGTCCTATATTTATAACAGTTTGGGCTATTATTATTTCCTCATTGAATCCTACCCTAAAGCCCATGATGAGTATTTAAAATCCCTGATTGCCTCAGGTGACAGCGGAGATTATCATGAGGTCTGTATGACCCTTTACAATATGGCCCTTAATGCATTCTTCTATGGAAAATACTCTTTGGTTTGTAATTATATCAGTAAGCTGATGGATCTAATGAAGGTAGCTAAGCTTCAAGATATTAAATATCATTCCAGAAAAATGATTTATGATGTTTATATTATCGCCCTTGTTAAAACCGGTCGCATGAGTAAGGCCAGAGATATTTACAATAAGGTTGGCATATGGAAGTTAAAGCCTATTGAAGACAAGGATGAAGAGTATTTTATCAGCGAAATGATGGAGTTTTTCATGAGTCATGTGGAAGAGGATAAGGAAGAGCTCTTGGTAAAGGCTGAACAGTTTATACCGGAAAGTGATGCCTCACTACTACATTTTAGGAAGTTCTATTTTATAGAAAAGATGCTTTATTACAAGGTTGGAGGCAGTAATTACTATAAACGTTTAGGAAAAATCATTCAAAAAGAACTGGATACGGATTCTATGATAACCCTTGATAAGGTCGCTCAGATTATGACCCAAAAACACATTATCCGTTTTGATGAACCTTCTGAACCTTTAAGAGACATTGATATTGATTATAACAGGTATCTTTATGCAGCCAAAATTGATCAAAATCTTTTGAAGCTTAGAAATAGACTGAACGAAATTTCTTTTCTTAATGTGGTCCAAAACATGCTGGTCAATGAAGACCAGGTAAATCAGCTCTTTATTAGACTTCAGCAGCTCATTCATGGAAATACCAAGGTTGAGAAAAGTTTTTGCCGGGTACTGAAAAACAAGGGATATCAAACCCTGAATATTGAAAGCACCAAGTTAATTATCAATGAGGTTTATGCAGAACGGATCCTCCATTATGTCAGTGATAAGTCCAAGCCATCTATATTAAAAGGCGGTAACATGAATTTCAGGACCCTTAAGAAGGTTTACGGCTATTCGTCAATCATGTACTTGCCTATTTATGTTCATGGTAAGCGAAAAGCAGAATTTATTTTTATGACTACAGATGCTTACGAAAAACTGAACCAGGATGACTTGAGCATTTTTACCTTAGTTGGTCGCCAAGTGGGTGAAAGTATCGAACGTATTGAGAATAACAGGGCTATTAAAGCCATGAATATCAAGTTGGATCACCTTTCCAAAACAGACCTCCTGACCAACCTCTACAATCGAAAGGCACTGGAAGATAAACTTCAGGAGAATAAAGACCGTATCAAGTCCGGGGAACTTGGAAACCTGATTATCCTCTTTATTGATCTTGATAATTTTAAGTACTATAACGATACCTTTGGTCATCAAATGGGAGACAGGGTTTTGGTTTATTTTGCAGAATTTCTGAAGGAGTTTACTGGGGCCAATGATTTTGTTGCCCGTTTTGGCGGAGATGAATTTGTTGTTCTCTTGGAAAACAGAAGTGAGGAAGAGGTCCATGAAGTAGCTCACCAGATCTACCACAGGATTAAGGACTTCCATTATTTTGAACGTGTTATTGGTCAAGCCATTGGTAAGCAAGTCAAGATACCTATAGAATCCAGGTTGTCCTGTTCAATCGGTATGGCTTCATTAAGAGATTATGACTCCGGTGATGTAGATGATCTCCTAAAAGCAGCTGATCTTGCCCTCTACCAAGCTAAGGATGAAGGCAAGAACAGATTGAAGAAAGCTGAATTTATTTAACTTGATATACGAGAGACTCATAAGGGGCTAAGAGATAATCTTTTAGTCCCTTTTCTGTATCAGGAGTCTTGTCATAGTTGCTTAATAGGAGGTCATATTCCTTAAAGCCAAAATCCCTATCAAGGGTGGAAGGAAAGTCTGAAAAATTATTGATAACCAATAAGGTTTCATCATCATCTGATCTGAGGAAGGCAAATATCCGGTCGTGGTCGGGTTCAAGCATTTGAAAATCACCATAGACAATGACCGGTTTTTCTTTTCTCAATTGAATCAGTTTCTGATAATGATAGAAAATGGACTCTGGATCACCTAAAGCATCTGCAACATTGATGGTGGCATAATTGGGGTTGACTTTTAACCATGGCTTACCATTGGAAAAGCCTCCATTTACCATATTGGACCATTGCATAGGTGTCCTTGCATTATCACGGCTGTTTTTATAAATGCCTTCCATCATGGTTTCATGGCTGACTCCCTTACTGATGTATTCTCTATAAAAATTTAGTGTTTCGATATCATTATAATCATCAATGGAATCGTAATGTACATTGGTCATACCAATTTCTTCACCCTGGTAAATATAAGGTGTCCCTTTTTGCAGGTGGAGGAGGGTGGCCAGCATCTTGGCTGATTTTACCCTGTTTTCTCCATCGTTACCATACTTGGAAACGACTCTTGGCAGGTCATGGTTATTCCAGAAAAGTGAATTCCAGCCTTCATTTCCCAAGGAGGTTTGCCATTTGTTCATGACTTCTTTGAGTTTAGCCATCTCAAAGGCCTTAGGCTTCCATTTACCCATGGATTCATCCCAGAAGAGTGCGATATGTTCAAACTGGAAGACCATCGACAGTTCCTCATTGGCGGGGTTGGAGTAGAGCTTGGCAATTTCAGGTGTGGCTCCCCAAGTTTCACCAACGGTCAGGACGTCTCTTGAACCGAAGGATGCGTGATTCATATCTTTAAGATACTTATGGAGAAGGGGGCCGTTACCGGTGATACCCTTATCAATTTCCTTACCGATAAGGTCAATGACATCCATACGGAAGCCGCCGATACCCTTATCCAGCCACCAGTTCATCATATCATGAACAGCACCTCTTACTTTTGGGTTTTCCCAGTTCAGATCCGGTTGTTTTTTGCTAAAGAGGTGGAAGTAATACTGGCCACTGGCTTCGTCATATTCCCAGGCAGATCCACCAAAAATCGAGTCAATATCACTTGGAGGATTTCCCTCACTATTGGGATCCCTCCAAATATAAAAATCCCTATATGGATTATCTTTTGAAGATTTGGCCTGGATAAACCAGTCATGCTCATCGGAGGTGTGATTGACCACAAGGTCCATAACGATTTTAATGCCCCGATTGTTGGCCTCTGCCAAGAGCTGGTCCATATCCTCCATGGTACCGAATTCAGGAGCAATGTCCTTGTAATCGGCGATATCATAACCGTTGTCATCCATTGGAGATTTATAAACTGGAGACAGCCATATGACATCAATCCCAAGTTCCTTAAGATAATCCAGTTTCATGATGATTCCCTGTAGATCGCCAATACCATCACCATTGGAATCATTAAATGATCTGGGGTAGATTTGATATACGACACTGTCGTGCCACCATTTTTTATTCATTGTATTCTCCTTTACGTAATCCCATTTCCCTAAAATTCATGTTAATTAACCTATTACAATTTTAGCATATTTTATACAACATAAAAAGTCTGTAAAAAAGTCTTGACATTCACGTTACGGAAAGGTCTATCATATAGGTATGGCAGACAGGAAAGGAGACAAAATGGAATATACAGTCAGTCAATTGGCTAAAGTGTCGGGTGTCAGTCCCAGAGCCTTAAGGTACTATGACGAAATTGGCCTCTTAAAGCCCTATCGTATCAACGAATCCGGATATCGTTTATATGAGAGGGGGGAGGTAGACAGACTTCAGCAAATTCTTTTTTACAAGACAATGGAAATTCCCTTGGAGGAAATTGGGGCAATACTGGATGACAAAGCCTTCGATCCAGCCAGGGCCCTTGAAGTTCATCGTCAGCGACTCCTGGATAAACGCCATCAGATCGATCAGTTACTAAATAATATAGAACAATCTATTGAGGCATTAAATGGAGGTAATGAGATGTCAGATAAAGAAAAATTTGAAGGTTTCAAGGAAGCCTTAATCGAAGAAAATGAAGCAAAATACGGCAAGGAAGTCCGTGAAAAATATGGAGATGACCTGGTAAACGCATCCAATGATAAAGTGAGAAAAATGTCTGAGGCAGGTCATAAACACGCTGAAAAGTTGGGGATTATCATTAAGGAAAAATTGATGGAAGCCTTTGACAAAAAAGAAGTCACAGGTCCTCTTGCCAAAGAAATCTATGAACTGCACAGAGAGTGGATTATGTGTTATTGGCCGGCATATTCAGTGGAAGGTCACAAGGGTCTTGGTGATATGTATGTGGCTGATGACAGGTTTAAGGCCTACTATGATGATGAAAAAGAAGGAGTGGCTGCCTACCTAAGAGATATCATCCATGCCAATGCCCACAAGTAATTTACAAATCTAGAGAAACTTTTTTCCAAGGTTGGGAAGCCGTGTATTTTAATTGAATTTTTATAAAGTCTTCAAACTTCCTTGATTTTTCGTCCTTATACTGTAAATATCAAAACAAAGATTTGGACAGTAAGATTAGTTGGATAAACAGAAAGTGTGAAGACATGGAGATACTTGGAAACTTATTTACTTTTGGAATGGATATCATATCTTTTTTATTTGTTGGTATAATCGCTTTAACAGCAGGTGTGACCGCCTGGACCAAAGGAAGAAGCGGACTATTTTGGGGAGGAATTACTTTTTTCCTGCCCTGGATGATCTTTTTCGTTTTCTTCCTACCGGTAAAAACCCCTAAATTCCGGTCTTATCTCAAGGACCAACCAGGTTTTAAGGAAAAGAATCCGGTTATTGCATCGATTATGGCCTTAAGTGCTGTTGTGGCCAAGGCAGATGGTCATGTCAGCCAAGGAGAAGTTGATCTTATACGACGATATATAACAGCCAACTTCAGGATCAGCAGCCAGGAACTTGCTACTTATCAGGAAGCCTTTGACTACGGTAAGAATCACCCTGATGAATATGGTGAATTTGTCAGTATAATCAAAACCTATTACAGTAACCGAAACTTCATACTTTCGCTTTCCTATTTGATGGTGACTGTAGCCATGAAAGATGGCACAATGGGAGTGAGTGAGGAAAGATTCCTAAAGCAGATCATCATAGAGTTGGGCCTTAGTGAATATGAGTTCATCAGTATCAAACAATTTTTTACATCAGGAATGGCAAGGTCTGGTTTTTCGGGAGCCTGGAATCAGAGTGGTTATGGAAACCGGACTTATGGTGGAGCCGGAGCATACGGTTACGGTAGCAGTGGCTACGGTTCAAGAGGACAAAATGCTTACAGCCAAGGAGCCATGGCAGATGAGTATGCCAAAATTCTTGGAGTCAACAAGGAGGATGATCTGGCAACCATCAAGAAAGCCTACCGTAAACTGGCCAAAGAGTATCACCCGGATAAAATGGCCTCTCAAGGTATGCCTGACGACTATATGAAATTCGCAAATGAGAAGATTGCCAAAATCAATGAAGCCTATGATTACTTTAAGAAAATCAAGGAAGAAGGTCAGAGACAGGTTGTCTAAAGTCCTTATCAAGAGGATATAACATAAATAATTACATATTAAGGATTTTACAGAAGCCATTCAATTTAAGATAGTTGAATGGCTTTTAGTGAAATTTCCTTTTGATCCTAATTATATTTAATATCTTAGGATGCTTTATAAGTATTTTATGGATTCGGAAAGCTTATGTAAATTTATTTGAAAAAACCTTGACAAAAATATATCAGTATATTAGAATATACAAACGATATAAATTATATAAACATAATATATAAAGATAACGATTCAAACCAATCACAAACCCAAAAACAAGGTCAAGCTATGGATGGGATTGACAAAAATTTAGCGAGGTAAGTCATGAGTAAAAAAGTACTAATCGTCGGTGGTGTTGCAGGTGGAGCCTCAACAGCGGCCAGACTAAGACGTCTTGATGAAAATATTGAAATCATCATGTTTGAAAGAGGAGAGTATATTTCCTTTGCCAACTGTGGTCTTCCCTATTACATCGGTGGAACGATCAAGGAAAGAGATGCCTTATTGGTTCAAACCCCAGAAGCAATGAGTGCACGTTTTAACATTGATATTCGCACCAACAATGAAGTTATTGATATCGATAAAAATGATAAAAAAATAACAGTTTTTGACAAGAAAAAAGATATTAAATACGAAGAATCCTACGATATTTTAGTCCTTTCACCAGGATCTACACCTATTAAACCACCAATTCCGGGTATTGATGCTTCCAATATTTTCTCCTTATGGAACATTCCTGATACAGATAGAATCAAGAATTACGTAACCAAGCATGATATCAAAAAGGCCACAGTAATCGGCGGTGGATTTATCGGTATCGAAATGGTAGAGAACCTTCACGATCTTGGTGTTGAAGTCAATCTTGTGGAAATGGCTGACCAGGTCATGGCTCCTCTTGATTATGAAATGGCCCAATTGGTACACAACCACCTGTCAACACAAGGTGTACATCTATATCTCAAAAACGGTGTAAAATCTTTTGAATATAAGAAGGGTGTAACAACTGTTTCCTTACAAGACGGAACTGAGCTGCCATCAGATATGGTTATCCTAAGCATCGGTATTTCTCCAAATGGAGAACTTGCCAAGGCTGCAGGACTTGAACTGAACAAACGTGGTGGTATCGTTGTGGACGATCACCTGAAAACCTCCGACGATTCCATCTATGCCCTTGGTGATGTTATTGAAGTCAATGACTATGTAACCGGTGATAAAACCATGATCCCGCTGGCGGGTCCTGCCAACAAGCAGGGTAGAATCGTCGCCAACAACATTGTTGGTAAGGATTCCATCTATGAAGGAAGCCAGGGAACCAGTGTTGCCAAGATTTTTGACTTTACAGTGGCAACTACCGGCCTCAATGAAAAACAACTGGAGAGAAATGGTAAAGTCTACGGCAAAGACTACTTCTTAACTGTAGTTCAGCCAAAGTCTCATGCAGGCTACTACCCAGGTGCTTTCCCCATGACCCTTAAAGTTATTTTTGATAAGGATGGAAAGGTTCTTGGAGCTCAAAATGTAGGTCTTGACGGTGTTGAAAAACGTATTGATGTCATCGCATCTGTTATGCGTTTCGGAGCCACCATCTATGACCTTCAAAGACTTGAACTTGCCTATGCACCTCCTTACTCATCAGCAAAAGACCCGGTCAACATGGCTGGATTTGCAGCTGAGAATATCTTAACAGGTGAGCAACCGGCCATCTTATGGAGAGAAATCACCAACCTATCGGACAATCAGGTTCTTCTGGATGTTCGTGAAAAAATCGAAGTAGAACTCGGTGCTATTGATGGCTCAATCCACATCCCTGTTGACGATCTTCGTGACCGTATGGATGAACTGGATAAGTCAAAAACCTACATCGTATACTGTGCAGTTGGTGTCCGTGGCTATATAGCAACCCGTTTGCTTCGTCAATCCGGTTTTGAAGCCATTAACATGATTGGTGGTTATAACCTCTACAAATATTATGATAAAGATTTTGTAAATCCTAACTGCCTGGTGAGTGATACAGAAGGATTTGAAAGAGATAAAGACGGAACGCCAATCCATACAGACAAGGTTGTTGTTAAAACTTCCAAATTACAGGATGCTATAGAATTGGATGCCTGTGGCTTGCAATGCCCAGGTCCAATCATGAAAACCAATACAAAAATGACTTCTTTGGCAGATGGTGATATCCTAAAGGTTCTTGCAACAGACCCAGGATTCCCAGTTGACGTAAAAGCCTGGGCCAAGAAAACAGGTAACGGCTTCATTAAGTCTGAAAAAGAAAATGGCAATTATGTTGCCTACCTGCAAAAAGGCGGTATCAAGGCACCAACCAACTCCCTGCAAACCAAGGATTCTTCAACTATGGTTGTTTTCTCCGGTGACCTGGACAAAGCCCTTGCAACGATGATCATTGCCAACGGGGCAAAAGCCATGGGTAAAGACGTTACCTTATTCTTTACTTTTTGGGGGCTTAACATCCTTAGAAAACACGAAAAAGTATCGGTCAAAAAATCCTGGTCAGAAGCCATGTTCGGTAAGATGATGCCAAGAGGCAGCAAAAACCTTAAACTGAGCAAGATGAATATGGCTGGTGCTGGAACCATGATGATGCACCGGGAAATGGGACAAAAGAACGTTAATACCCTTGACGAACTTATCCAGTCAGCCCTGGACTCAGGCATCAAATTCGTTGCCTGTACCATGTCTATGGACATTATGGGTATCAAGGAAGAAGAGTTAATTGATGGTGTCGACTTTGGTGGAGTTGCTTCCTATCTTGGAGCTGCTGATGAATCCAATCATAATCTGTTCATCTAGATCTTTGTATCTAGTATCGAGTTAATAAATTTAATAGTCATAGAGTAGTCAAAAACACCCCTTCATCTGCGGATGAAAGGGTGTTTTTCGATACATAAACTAAATATTCTGGCTTATTTCAAATTCTCAGGATTCAGACACTTGAGTTCCTCAAGGACAAAGAGTCCATTGTCTCTAATAAGTACATCATCAAAATAAATCTGTCCACCACCATACTCTTCGGTCTGGATACAAACTAGATCCCAGTGAATCGCTGAACGGTTGGTGTTGTCACAATCCTCATAAGCGTTACCAGGTGTGAAGTGGAAAGAGCCCATGATTTTTTCATCGAAAAGGGTTTCTTTCATTGGGTGAAGGATGTATGGATTGACGCCTATTGCAAATTCGCCAACGTATCTTGCACCTTCATCGGTATCAAGAACAGCGTTTATTTTTTCGGTGTTGTTGGCTCTTGCCTCGATAATCTTACCGTCTTTAAAGGTGAATTTAATGTTCTCATAAGTGAAGCCCTGGTATTCAGCAGGTGCATTGTAGGAAAGGGTTCCGTTGATAGAATCCTTAACCGGTGCAGAGTAAACTTCACCGTCAGGTATATTTAACTCCCCGGCACACTTGATTCCTGGAAGACCTTTAATGGAGAAAGTCAGGTCGGTTCCCGGGCCAACGATACGGACTTTGTCTGTTTTGTCCATGAGCTGTTTGAGGGGTTCCATAGCCTTATCCATTTTAGAATAATCAAGATTACATACATCAAAGTAAAAATCTTCAAAGGCTTCAGTACTTGTATTGTTAAGTTGAGCATAAGCAGATGTTGGGTAACGAAGGACTACCCATCTGGTTGTATTAACACGGATTTCAGAATGCACTGGTTTGTTGTAAAGGCTCATATATAAAGCCATTTTATCTGATGGGACATCAGCAGTTTCCGTAATATTATTCATACCTCGAACACTGATGAAACAGTCCATGGCTTCCATTTCCATAGAATCCCAGGAAGCTAATGCCTTCAGCTGTTCTTCGGAAGCTCCAAGAAGAAGTTCACGGTGAATTCTTGGATCAGTCATTTTAACAAAGGGAATGCCTTCAGCCTTGTAGACTTCTTTTACCAGTTGACGGATAAGAGGCTTTGGTTCATCACCGATACAGTTTAATAATACCTTGTCCCCTTTTTTTACTTTAGTTGAATAATTTACCAGGTTGCTTGCCAGTTTTTCAATTCGTGGATCCATCTTATACTCCTTATAGTTTTACTTTAATCTGTCTAATAACCTTGAATGTTTTAAGGCTATCTAATATAATAAAACATTATAGCATATTTTACGTACTTTCCATAGATAAACTGTAAAATCTTCATCCATGGAAAGGTAGGATAACAAGTTAGTCATGTCTTATGTTATAATACATGTAAAATGTGGCAAGAGCCATGCATATGAAGGAAGGTACAATCATGAACACAGTATTAGTCAAAGACTTATTTGCTGATGTGAAGCCTTATGCGGATAAGGAAATCACAGTAGCCGGATGGATACGCAGCATCCGAGCATCCAGCAATTTCGGTTTTATGGTCATTAATGACGGAACCCATTTCAAAACATTACAAATCGTACTGAACGCTGACCTTGAAGGATACAAGGAGCTGTCAAAATTAAACGTCGGTTCTGCAATTATTGCAAAAGGACTTCTAGTAGAAACACCAGGTGCAAAACAACCCTTTGAATTACAGGCAACTGAAGTTAGTGTAGAAGGAGAATCTGCTCCTGACTATCCACTTCAAAAGAAAAGACACGGTTTTGAGTTCTTAAGAACGATTGAACATCTTCGCCCAAGAACCAATACTTTTGCAGCTGTATTTCGTGTTCGTTCACTGACAGCTCACGCAATCCATAATTTCTTTGCAGAAAAAGGATTTGTATATGTTCATACACCCATCATCACTGCCAGTGATGCAGAAGGTGCCGGTGAAATGTTTAAGGTAACAACTTTAGATGCCAACAATCTTCCAAAAACTGAGGAAGGTGACATCGACTATAAAGAGGACTTCTTCGGACAGGAAACATCACTGACGGTTAGTGGCCAGTTAAACGTTGAAACCTATGCTATGGCCTTTAGAAATGTATATACATTTGGTCCAACCTTTAGAGCGGAAAACTCCAATACACCAAGACATGCAGCAGAGTTCTGGATGATCGAGCCTGAAATGGCTTTTGCAGACCTTATTGATGATATGGAGGTTGCAGAAGAAATGATTAAATACATTATCACTTACGTTAGAGAGCATGCGCCTGAAGAAATGGCTTTCTTTAACCAATTCGTTGACAAAGGCTTATTAGAGCGTTTGGACAATGTTGTTTCCAACAGCTTTGAACGTATCACTTATACCAAAGCTATTGAAATTCTTGAAAAAAATAACGAAAACTTCGATTTCCCAGTTAAATGGGGAAGTGATCTTCAGACAGAACATGAGCGCTACTTGACTGAAGAAATTTATAAGAAGCCGGTATTCGTTACAGATTATCCAAAAGACATCAAAGCTTTCTATATGAAGTTAAACGATGATGAAAAAACCGTAGCAGCCATGGATTTATTAGTTCCTGGTGTTGGTGAAATCATCGGTGGATCTCAACGTGAGGATGACTACAACCTGATGCTTGCCCGTATGGAAGAAATGGGGCTCGATCCTGAAGATTACTGGTGGTACCTTGACCTTCGTAAATACGGTGGATGCCGTCACGCAGGATTCGGTCTCGGCTTCGAGCGTATGATCATGTACATGACCGGTATGAGTAATATTCGTGACGTCATTTCCTTCCCAAGAACGGTTAATAACTGTCATATTTAGATGGGAGTTTTTGTGGATCTAAGTATTTAGGATATATTTCAATGAAAGTTATCGATATGTAACATATTAAAGATATGAAATATATTTAGGGCCTTTAAGCTGGTTGCAATGCTGGTTTGGGGCTCTTTTTTTGTTTGTTCAGTGGGACAGGCCCAGGTATGGTGCTCCTAGTGACCGGGCGGTGGATCCCAAATGGGAGGCAACTTGCTTGTAACTGTAGATGTAGCCTCCCATTCGTGAGCCAAAGCCCAGCCACCAGGACACCATACCTAGACCCTGTGCATTGAAAGACAGAAGAAGAGGCCATTAGCAGCATCAAGATATCTTAATGATACTTATTCATTTATAATGATTATTCTAAAAGTCAGATAATTCTAATCGATAGCATGTTATTGATAATCCTGATGACAAGATACCAAAATCTAAAAATCCCACCTAAATTTACGCCTCTACATCCCGGTCTGGCGGATATGGGTCGAAAATTCGGATTCTAGATACTACAGTTCTAAATCATCCCCCATACTCAATACATCCGTCAAAACAATGAAGTCCTAGGTGAAAAATTTTAGAAATACCTTCGGTATAGATTTTCGGTCACTTCTTAGAAGTTGGTCTTGTATGATAAAGACCTAGGAAGTGGATGTCTGATTATAAGTAAGCTTTATCTTGTATTGATCATGACGAGTTTACAAAGTCATAAGCTATTACCCTATATTCTTCTATCAAATATCCATAACGACAGGCATGTGGGTTGCATGTCCTGGCTCATGGGCTTTGAGTCACGAATGTGCCACAACCTTGAACTCTCTATAAGGTGTGGCACATTTGGGAGGCACCGCCCATGAGATAGGAGCTTGCAGCCTGCATGCCGTCCCTATCGAAACATATGACTTAGATAAAATTGTATATACATATGACCCACAGCAATATCGCCACATAAACCAAAAGATATAACCCGCTACTTCCAATCAGCACATCCACTCCAAAATCCATATCATCCAAAACCCAAATTCCAAGAAAAAACCCAAAATCCAAACCAATTTTCTAAAATTTTCTCCAATTTATACAATTTGTTCATAAATTATACATTTCAAGATAACATATGCTATTTATAATGGTCTTTATATTGGGAAAATACTTCGTTGGGGAACGAAAGGTTACAGTATTTTTTCCAGGGCTAAATGGAGGGAATCATGAATATCGGAATCGTAACGAAGGTGGAATCAGACCATTTATTAGTGATGAATGATTCTATGAAAATCGAAAAAATCAAAAGTCGCTCTGGAGTTCAAGTCGGTGAAAGGCTTGAATATAGATGGAAAGACGTATATATGGGTATCAATGGCAGGAAAACAAAGAGACTCCTGTTGTTGGCCAGTCTTATAGTGGTTATGATGGCTTCTTTTGCTGTCTATGGCGTTCGCGGTGTTAACGAGAATGTCAGCGCTGTAGTATCTGTGGATATAAATCCAAGTATAGAACTGTGGCTTGACCATGATTTAAATGTACTCAAAGTAATAAAAATGAATAAAGATGCAGAAACTATCGTTTCGAGAAACATGGTAGACCTATCTTTAGATGAGGTTGTGGATCTGATTGTCCTTAATGCAGGCCAAGAAGGCTATTTGCCTGACCAGGGAATGATTTTATTTGGTGTACATGGGAATAATGATATCAAGGCAGCCATGGAAGATGAAGTGGATAGACTCAAAAATAAATACAGGCATATTTATAGCGTCGTTGCTATTGAAAGATATGAGGAGACAGAGCTAAATGTAAAAAAAGGAAAAGTCTCTGTCGGGAGAGAGATGATAGCGGAGGAACTGGCATTGGATTTGGATGAGGTTGGTGAGGTTAGTGTACCTACATTAACAACTGAACTTGAAAATGCCGGTTCCACTGGGTATCACATGGTGACTCGAAGTATGGTCCAGTCACAGGCACAAGCAGTTATCAAGGAAGAAAATGATGAAAGCAAAGAAAGAGCTCAAGCCTTGCCACTAGAAGAAGTGGAAGTTCACGAAAAAGAAGATAAAGAACTAGCAGATAAAGAAGAATCAACCAGTAAAAAAAATAATAAGACACTTGACTTTATCTTAGAAGTTTCCGGTGAAAATCAGGAAACTGGCGAAGAAAAAGCAGGCCAAGTGCAAGAAAGAGCAGATGACAAGACTGGCGAAGCCAAGGAAGCAGGAACGGACAAGGCAGATGAAGCCCAGGAAGAGGCAGCAGCCAAGGCAGATGAAGCCCAGGAAGAGGCAGCAGTCAAGGCAGATGAAGCCAAGGAAGAGGCAGCAGCCAAGGCAAGTGAGGCCAAGGAAGCAGGAGCGGACAAGGCGAGTGAAGCCAAGGAAACCGCAGCGGACAAGGCAGATGAAGCCCAAGAAGCAGGAACAGCCAAGGCAGATGAAGCCCAAGAAGCAGGAACAGCCAAGGCAGATGAAGCTAAAGAAGCGGCGGCAGACAAGGCAAGTGAAGCTCAGAGTGAAAAATCAGATGATACAAGTAACCCTGGGCAGGACAATAATCCGTCAGAGAATAATAAGACCCAAGACAAGGACGAGAAAACCCAGAAGAATAATACAGATGACAACTAGAATACAAGCTGATATCTATGCATTAATTACAAGGAAGTAACAGCATGAAAGAAATAATTGGGGTTACATTAAGCTTTATCATTATCATTACAATTTTAATTGGGGCAAAATCAGTAGGAAGAACTGATGACTTTCTAAGCCATGATCAAGTATCATGGCTAGAGTCACGTGAGGCTATATACTACCGTACAGAAGGCTTAGTCCCTGAATACATGAATCAGGTTATCAACTCTATAGGTTTACTATTGAATATCGAGTTTATAGCTCTTGATTCCCAAGGGGGTAAAAGTCCAGACCTTGTTTTTACCACAGATAAGCTCTTGGATCAAATGTCTTTTCAGTCGGATCCATTGATGCATCATTCTTTTTCCATCTATGGTGATAAGGATGTGGATGCCATGGAAAGAATTGGTGTTTTGGAATCAGTATATGGATGGATTCGGAGTGATAAAACATACAGTTATATCAAGTACGATAAGCTGGAAGATTTGATTCGTGACCAGGAAACTGGACAAATAGATGGATTCATTACCGGTCAATTAGCTTATGGAATTCACTTTGGAGACCAGGTCTTTTTTGAGACTGAACGACTGGCACCTGTAGACAGTGTAATGTACGCCTATACTGACGATTTTGAACTGACAAATATTCTTAATGCAGGTATAGGGCGGATGAAATCCAATAGTACCTTAGACCATGTATTGACGGAATATCTTGATGGCAAGTTTAAATATGACTTCATGTCTTATTTGACTAGTGAGGAAAAAAACTGGCTGGCAGACAAGGAAACATTGACTGTAGGCTTGGAAGAAAATCCACCCTATGTCATTAGGCAGGATGACCAGCTCTATGGACCTGTTATTGGCTTGTTTAACGAGTTTAGCCAAGTGACAGGTGTTGAGGTGGAGTATGTCATTGGCAATGAAGAACGCCTGGTGGATAATTTGGCCAAGCGAAATATCCAACTCTTGATCTTGAAACGTTCTGATTTTACCAGTGATCCATTTACTTTTATTGATTCTAAGTATGTGGTTGTCGGACAGGAAATGATGTGGCCCATGGTTTCTAAAAGCCAACTGGGGACTTACCGGATCGGTATGCTCCTGAGTGAAGGGAAACTTGGACTGGCTAATAATTTGACTGGTAAATCTCTATTTTTCGAGGATGTGGATTCCTTGAATCAGGCACTTACAGATGGGAAAATTGATGCCTATTTACTTCCTGAAGTTGCCATGCCATATGTTGAACTGACCTCTGATGTTGACAGGTTCATTATCGGAGAGACGGACCTTGAGTATCAGCTTAATTTTCAAAATGTTCAAGATGATCAGGCTCTGGAATCAATACTTGGTAAAATCAAGTTGTTTTTTCCTATAGAATCCTATATTTCAAATTCCACAAGAGAAATCGCAGCCAGTCAGAAAAATCATCTTCTATGGATTGGCGGCATATTGGTTGTTTTGTTTTTTGCAGGATCCTTGACTTTTGGTATTATGTATTTCCTTAACCATAGGGATAAAAAGCAGATGAATTATCTTTTTTCTCATGATCAGCTGACCCACTTGCCGAATAAGTATGGTGCCTGTCAGCATGTGGATGAAAAGATTCGTGATAGGGAAGCTTTTTATATGTTGATGATCAACATCGACAGATTTAAGGAAATCAATGAACGTTTTGGTTATCAATACGGCGATAGTCTCTTAATCGAATATAGTAAGTTGTTATTATCGGTCGTTGAAAAGAATATGCTTTTTGCCAGAATGGATGGGGATGGATTTTTATTGGTTGCCCCTTCAGCTGGTGAACAGGATTGTATGTTTATGAGTAAGCACATCATGAATATGACCAAGGAATTTGAGAATTCCAAAGAAGAATTATATGAGTTTTCAGTCAGTGTATCTAGAATATCTCATCCAAAGTATGGACATAATTATCACGAGTTGCTTAGCTTTTTGGAACACACCATGAAATACCAACGCAAGTTCTTAGGTCAGGGACATGATATGGAATTTACCATGGATATTTATGATGGCTACCTGAGAGAGCAGCAATTAGTTAAGGAAGTCAAAGCAGGAATCGACCATAAGGAGTTTGATGTTTTTATACAGCCTCAAGTTGACTTGGCAAATAATAAAGCCATTGGTGGAGAGGCCCTTGTCAGATGGAATCATCCTCAAAAAGGACTCCTTGGGCCGGCTATGTTTTTAGAAATAGTTGAAAAGCATGGTTTGATGCGGATGCTGGACTACTATGTATTCGAGAAAGTATGTTACCTCTTAAAGGAATGGCAGGATATCTACCAACCATTCAAGGTGTCTGTCAATGTAACAGGTACTACCTTTGAAGACGATGAGTTGATATACAAACTTACGGATATTATTAAAAAGACCGGAGTTGATCCGACCTGGATTGTCATTGAGGTAACAGAAGATGTAGGTTTAGAGGATTTGGAGAGAGCCAATGCCTTGATTCATGCCATTAATAATCTGGGTATGAAGGTAGCCCTTGATGACTTTGGAACCGGATATTCATCCCTGGCTTATGTGGAACAGTTAAATATTAATCTGATCAAGATTGATAAGACCTTCATCGACTATATTCATGTTAAGCCGGAGTCCTACGAAATCTACAAGTTGATGCTGGAGCTGTCCAGTATCAAAGGGGTACCAATTGTTGTTGAAGGCGTTGAAGTTGAAGAGCAGATTAATAAAATCAATATTAGAAAAGGGATTATCGCCCAAGGATATTACTATAGTAAACCTCTTTGTATTTCTGATTATGAGTCCTATATGGACCATCAAGGTATGGTCCGGAGTCCGGCTGCTGCATCACTATAGCCTACTTGAATTTAGACTGGTATTGTTTAGGGGTATGACCATAAGTTTTCTTAAAAACAGAAATAAAGTATGAAGGTGTTTCGTAACCCAGTTCGAAGGCCGTGTCTGTCACAGAGTTTGTCAGTAAGAGTTCTCTGGCCTGTTCCATTTTCTCTTGACGGATGTATTTAACAGGGCTAAGTCCAGTGTGTGCTTTGAAATGGTGACTGAAGTTGCTGGCTGTCATATCCAATTTTTCTGCACACTCTTTAATCAGCTGGGGCTGGTTGAGGTGGTTCTTAATATAGGCGATGGATTTATTAATTGGTGAACAGGACTGAAGGTAGATTAAGGACCTGGTCTCAATGTGTTGTAAGAGGTCATAAACCAGCTTCTGGGCATGGAGGTCTATTAGGAAATGATCATCTCCAGGAGGGCTGGCAGTAGCCCTGGCTAAACAAAAAAGTTCATATTCAATATCTGATGAAAGATCATTAAGTAACTGAACCGTTGGTTGGTTACTTTTTTTGTGGGAGTAATGTGATTTTTCAATGACATGCTGAATCAATTGGTTGGATAGTTCGATAAGAATAGATTCAGTATGGGTAAAGGTTTCGATATAACCTCTGGCATAGGGGGGGATGATATAGGTTTGGTTCTTGTGATGAGTGAAGGTTTTTCCATTATGAGTAACAACCTGGTAGCCCTTGGTGATGATATTGATTCGGACAGAAGAGGACGAGGTGTAAAGGTATTTGTAACCAGGTGCCAGATGATATGATAAAACGTTAACAAAATCGGTGTGGAAGGTATATTTTATATCAGGTGATTTTTCAAATGAAGATAGCATAGGACTCCAATCTGATAATTATTATCAAAACGTTAAAAAAATAACAATCACAAGAGAAAAAATTAGATTTCTTCAAAAATGAATTAGTTTTAATTAAGGAATTTGAGTATTATATTCCTATAAATAGGATATATCACTAGAGTGAATAGGTCAACAGAAAAAAGTAGTCAGGCCATATAATGATAAAATATTCACAATATATCCAAATGATTGAAAAAATTATTGGTGAAAATGATGGACCAAAGCTATAGGGCTAGTACCCTGGCTGGTCGTAAATCTAAAGATTTACTGCTCGCCTATGCAACCTGGCTGGTCGTAAACCTGCGGTTTACTGCTCGCCTATGCATCCTAGGAGGAAAAGAATGATAGAAATATGTATCGGCAGTGCCTGCCATCTAAAAGGATCTTATCAAGTGATTCAGGAAATGAAGCGTTTGCTTCAGGAAAACGGAATGACTACACAGGTGGAACTCAAATCTGCTTTTTGCATCGGTCAGTGTGGTGAAGGTGTCAGTGTTAGGTTGAATGGTGACAAGGTCCACAAAGTTCAGGTGGAGGAAATCGAAAACTTTTTTAATGAACACATTCGAGGTTAAGAATTATGATGAAATTTATTCATTTTGATAGTGAAAAATGCGATTCCTGTTATAAGTGCTTAAGGATGTGTCCAACTAAAGCCATAAGTTTCAACAAGAATCAGCGACATATTGTGGATAACCTTTGCATTAAATGCGGTAAGTGTCAACAAGTCTGTCCTAGGGATGCCCTCTCTATAACCAGTGCCAAAGACAAGGTTTATGAGATGATTAAAAGTGACTATAAGGTTGTTGCATCCATAGCGCCTTCTTATGTAGGTGCTTTTGGCTTAAAGGAGCCTGGTAAAGTCATTGCTATGCTGAAGATCATGGGCTTTACAGCCGTAGAGGAAACGGCTCTTGGTGCGGATATGGTCGTTGAAGAATATAAGGAATACCTTAAGAACACAGACCAGGATGTGGTCATAACCTCCTGTTGTCCATCAGCCTATTATCTAATTGAACAGCATTATGCCTTTATGATTCCTTCCCTAATTCCTGTGGTATCCCCAATGGTTGCCCACGGTAAAAGTATTAAAGCCAGGTTCGGACCATCAACCAAAACTGTTTTTATAGGGCCCTGTCTTTCCAAAATGGCTGAAGCAGAGGAGGCAGAAGGTGCCATTGATGCAGTGTTGACCTTTGCAGAACTGGACCAGATGATGAAGGACAGCCCTTTTAACATTCATGATTGTGAGCCGGAAAACCTGGCAAAAGAATCCAGTCAGCTGGGTAGGGCTTTTCCTCTGGGTATCAATCTGGAAAAGACCAATCCAAGATTTAGGTTTCTTCATGTCGATGGTGCTGAAGAATGTAAAGAGGTCCTTCGTGAAGTTCGCAGCGGATCGCTGAAAAACTGCTGTATAGAAATCAATATCTGTAAAGGATCTTGTCTAGGTGGACCGGATATGCCTGCCAATGGTATCGGGACATTTGGACGTAAGCTCCTTGTTGAAGAATATATTAAAACTAAGAAGACTAAACCATCAAAGATGATGAAAACCATGTCGACAACGAATTTGACCAAGCGGTTTCAGGATAAGCAGGCCCTCCTTCGTGAGCCGAATATCTCTATCGTCCATAATATTATGAACCAGATGGGCAAGTTTACCAAAGAGGATGAACTTAATTGCGGAGCCTGTGGCTATCAGACCTGTTATGAAAAGGCAAAAGCCGTTTTTTATGGCTTTTCAGATATTGAGACCTGTCTTCCTTATCTGCAGTCCAAGGCTGAAAGTATGCAGAGTATCATGATTGAGCACAGTCCCAATGCAGTAGTCGTTATGGATAAGGATCTCTTGGTAAAAGAAATCAATCCTACCTTTGGCAAAATATTTAACCGGGACAATCTACCGGTGGAAGAAATGCCAATCAAGCTGTTTATTGATCATACAATTTTTGATGAAGTCCTATCTTTAAAGGAAAGTGTCATTAATAGAAAAATATTTGTAGAAGAGTATGATAAACATTTTTATGCCAACATCATCTATATCGATGAAAGTCAGACCCTGATTGGATTTTTGACTGATATTACTATGGATGTGAAGCAGAAAAAAGAATTTGAACAGGTGAAGGAAGAAACCCTCTTAAAGACCCAAGAAGTTATTGATAAGCAAATGCGGGTAGCCCAGGAAATTGCCAGCCTTCTTGGTGAGACAACAGCTGAAACCAAAATGAGTTTGAAAAGTCTTAATGACCTGGTCTTAAGGGATAAGGGTGTTTCATGAAAGAAGCCGTCAATTATATAGAAATTGGATATGACAGTCTTAACAAGACAGGTGAAGAACTCTGTGGTGACAAAGTTGAAGTTTTTCGGTCAGAAGAGCGGTCAATTATTGTTCTGGCTGATGGTCTGGGGTCCGGTGTTAAGGCCAATATTTTGGCGACCCTGACATCTAAGATAGCCATCACCATGCTGAAAAAAGGGGCTCATCTGGAAGAGGTGATCGATACCCTTGCCCATACCCTGCCTGTATGTAAGGTACGAAAAATCGCTTATTCGACTTTGACCATTATCGAAATTGATAAAGACCTGAACTGTAAAATCTTTGAATCTGAAAACCCGCCTTACTTTTTTCTAAGAAAAGGTAAGGTGTTTGAACCGGAAAAAGAAGAGATGGAGATTAAGGGTAAGCGGATACTTATGACCAAGATAAAGCTTCAGGAAGACGATATCATCTATGCTGTCAGTGATGGAGCTATCCATGCCGGTGTGGGAAAAACCTTGAATTTTGGCTGGGAATGGAAACATGTCCAGCGATATATCGAAAGAAAATGGGACATGAATGCCCTATTTCTCAGCAGGCGGCTTTTGGAGGCTTGTGATGAGCTTTATGAGCATGAACCTGGTGATGATACGACGATTGTTGCTATGAGAGTTAGAAAACCCATTCATGTTCTGCTTTTTACTGGGCCGCCTTTAGATCCGGAATATGACAAGGTCCTGGTTGATAAGTTCATGAATCAGCATGGCCGGAAAGTCGTCTGTGGTGGAACGGCGGCCAATATTGTCGCCAGAGAGCTTAATAGAGAAATTGAAACCACTCTAGACTATGAAGACATGGAACTTCCTCCAACTGCAAAAATCCAGGGTATTGACCTTGTGACAGAAGGGGTTTTAACCCTAAAGAAAACCATTCAACTCATCCGGGGCTATCGGCTTAGACAGGTATCTGTAGAGGATCTTGGTAAGGATGGAGCATCACAGCTTTTCAACGTGCTGGTATCCGGCGGAACCCATATTGAGTTTTGGCTGGGAAAGGCAATGAACTCTGCCCATCAGAATCCGGGATTTCCTGCTGAACTGAGTATTAAAATGAATGTTGTCAAAGAGTTGGAAGAGGAGTTAATGAAAATCGGCCGTAAGGTCATTATTAGATATGTATCTGAGGTGAGTCATGAGAAAATTTGAGAACCAAGTCCAAAACATAAAAAACCAAGTCTATAAAAAGGTGAGCGAGTATGCTTTTGCAGGTACCCTGCCTAACCATATCCATACAATTCCTATAGAGCTTTTTGAAGGGCCAAAGTCATCACACAGGTGCTGTGTCTATCATGAACGGGCGGTAACCTCTGAACGGATAGCCATGAGTCTTGGCGGAGATAAGGATAATGCCAATTTAGTAGAGGTTTTACCGGCTGCCTGTGACCAATGTACGGTCAACCGTTATGTTGTTTCTGAAAACTGTAGAGGCTGTCTTGCCCACAGGTGCCAGTTGTCTTGTCCTGTCGGTGCCATCTCCTTTATAGGGAACAAGGCTCTGATTGACAATGAAAAATGTATTGAATGCGGGAAATGTCACAAGGCTTGCCCATATAATGCTATTTCCGATGTACTTAGACCATGTATCAAAGCCTGTCCGGTAGATGCCATATCTGTTGATCAGGACCATAAGGCGGTTATTGATGAAGGAAAATGTATTCGCTGCGGGTCTTGTGTCTACTACTGTCCATTTGGTGCCATTCAGGACAAATCTCAGATTCTTCCTGTGATTGATACCCTAAGGAAAGAGGATGCGAAGATATACGCCATGATTGCACCGGCCATAGCCACCCAATTTGATTATGTCAATCTTGGTCAGGTCGTTACAGGTATGAAAAAAATGGGCTTTTCCGATGTGGTTGAAGTCGCTCTTGGTGCAGACTTTGTTGCCCTACATGAAGGAGAGGAGTTTGCCCAGCTCTTAAGCAGTGATGGAGGCCAAAAGGTTATGACTTCCTCCTGCTGCCCAGGTTTTGTATCCTATGTTCAAAAAGAATTTCCGGATTTAGCCGGTCTTATGTCTGAAACAGTGTCCCCAATGGTGGCAACTGCCAGAGCTATCCGGTCTATTGATCCGGAGGCCAAACTTGCCTTCGTAGGCCCCTGTATTGCCAAAAAAGGGGAAGAAAAATTGTTTGGTCTTGAAAATGAAGTGGATTATGTTCTGACCTTTGAGGAATTAACCGGTATGTTGGACGGATATGGTCTAGATTTGGAAAGTCTTGAAGAATCTCCCTTAAACAATGCTTCTGTTTATGCAAGGGGTTTTGCAGCCAGTGGTGGAGTGACCAAGGCTGTTGAATCGGTCATGAAGGAAAAGGCTCCTGACCAAACTTATGAGACTTATATCTGCAATGGTATTGAAGAGTGTAAGAAGGTTTTAACCATGGTCAAATTCGGTCGTATAAAAAAAGCCTTCATAGAAGGAATGGCTTGTGAAGGCGGCTGTATCAAAGGGCCCGTCACCATGCATTATGGTAATCAGGACCAAAAGAAACTGAAAGAATACTGCCAAAATGCCCTTGAGGATGAATGCCAACACGTGTCCATGATTTTTGACATGGACAAGATATCTCTATCAAGATAAAGTAAAGCTGCAATGAGAATTGTAATCTATTTTTAAAAGACAGTTAACCAAATATATGTTAGAATGACTTCAAGTAGATATAAAGACCATGCTTGTGGAGGGTCGTATGACAAAAAAGAGAGTGTTACTGTTTATTTTAATTATATTGCTCATTGCAGCTGCTATTATTGGCGGCTTTTTAGGGTATTTACAATTAAGTCTTTTTGAAGTGGAGCCAATAGAGAAAAATGCTCTTACTTCATATGTCAGTCGATATGGTTTAGACCTGCTTGAGAGAAAGCAGGATGACCTTTATGAGGGAAGCATTCCCTTAAGTATTATTGAAGATGAGTTAACTGTTGACCTCATTAATGAAACCTCTAATTCTAACTGGCAGATTGTCAGTGGAAATCTGGATCTAATCCAAAAGAATGCCAAAATCAATTATCTGGTTGGCGACTTTTTTGTTCCCATATACTATCGAACCGAATTTAATATCGAAGGTGATCTTCTAAAGGTCAAACTGATTCCCTTAAGTTTAGGTAATAAGCATTTGGAATTACCTGAGTTTTTTGTTGACCTTTTTTATGAAGAGTTAATGGATTTGGAACCAAGTGGCTCCATTAGTCTTGAATCCTATAATCCCAATGAACTTTTCACCTATAAGGAGGCTCTTCGTAAAGGCGATGAAATTCTTTTTGATATGCAACTGAACCTGCCTAAGCTAGATGATTTGGTCATTCGGATTCAAAAGGACTTAAATGAGGACTTCGCCAAAATCTATAGTAATGGTCAAGAAGGGGAAAAAGAAGCCCTGACCTTTCTTATGGACTTTGATGAAAATCCAGATGAATACAGCGCCAAGTTGTTTGAAGACTTTTTAGGTGATGCTGAACTTATTGAACCAATGCTGGTTCTTGCAGCTCCCGATACCCTTATGGATATTTACTCCGCCTATCCAATCCTTGAAAGTAAGGTGAAAAAGTCCAAGGTAATTGAAGCTAGAGGCGTCCTGATTGGTGAGTCTGTTGTCGGTTATGGTGAATATTTACTGGAAGCCTTGAAGCAACTTTCAGAAGAAGGCAATCTGATTCTTGCCCAATCCTATCCTTTTGATTTTAAGACCATGGAATCCATCACCATTGATAAGCTGGTTGAACGCTATGAACTTGATATTCCGGCCAGGATCCTATCAAAACTGTCCATGTCCTTTGTTGACGGGAAAATGCAGATTGTTTATGCGTCAGAAGAGGGGCCCTATATTGCCATGAATCAGGTTTCATATGGTGTGATTACCGAAGAGGCCTATAAGAATAAGTACCTAAAACCTGTTCCAGAGCTTGGTTCAGAAGTCCAGGAAGTCAACATATACAATGAGATTTATGCTGCAATGGCTATGTATTTTGGTGAAGAAGTCTTCTTTAGATATCTTAAAAATGACAGCGACGAGGCATATGCTATCGTATCAAAGGCCAGTGATTACCAGACCTTTACCCTGGTTGCGGCTAAAAGGGTTGATGGGACTTTTGAGGTGACTCAGGAAGGTTTTGAAAATGCCCTTGAGTTAAACCGTTTGGACCCGGACTTTAATATGAACCTGGTTACCAGAATGAATGAAGACAATCAGATCCTTAAACTGAACCAAAAGACAAGAAATGAAGTGGTCAGTGGTCTAAAGGAAAAAGGTTATATGGATAGTGATGAGTCCTTAATCTTTATTTCCTATGACGGCGTCCAATATATTTCTATCGTTCTCTCCTCCTGGGAAGAATATATTTATACGATTTACAGAGGTGTATATTTGGCTGATGTTTATACCAGAGAAGTGGCAGAAGAGCGATTTGATGACCTGGATCCTCTGATTCTCCTACACCCCAATCCCAATAGGGAACCTTTGACTGATGCTACAGAAGTGCCTCAGGGGTAAGGCTGTACAGGTAAAATTATGAATGTGAATAAGAAAATATAATGACATAGATAGGAGACACTCATGAATTATACCAAAGAAATACTGACAACCCTAGTCAATACACCAAGTCCAAGTGGCTACTGCCATAAGATAATCCAGGTTCTTGGCCAGGAAGTAAAAAAAATAGGATATGACATGACCTTAACCCTAAAGGGCAACGGTCTGATTGAAATACCAGGTAAGGAGGATGGGCCTGCCCTATTACTGACAGCTCATGTTGACACCCTGGGAGCCATGGTTAGAAGCATAAAAGGTGAGGGAAGTCTGCGATTTACCTCAGTAGGTGGATTTACCATGCATTCAATTGAAGGTGAATACTGCCAGGTACATACAAGAGGAGGTAAGTCCTACAGTGGGACGATTTTAAATACAGCTCCTTCTGTTCATGTCTATGATGACGCCAGAAGCCAGGAACGTAAAGAAGAAGTTATGGAAATCCGTCTTGACGAAGAAGTGACTTCAGATGAAGAGGTAAAAGCCTTAGGCATCCAGGTTGGTGATTATATTTCCTTTGATCCCAGACTGGTTATGACAGAGTCCGGCTTCATTAAATCCAGACATCTGGATGATAAGGCAGGGGTAGCGGTTATTATGACCCTCCTGAAAACTCTGAAAGATGACAAGATAGAACTTAGGAAACCTTTAAAAGTCATGTTTTCCACCTATGAAGAAGTAGGGCATGGTTCATCCTATATACCGGAAGGTGTCGATGAAATTTTGGCCATTGATATGGGTGCCATCGGTGATGATTTAACCTGTACTGAAAAAGATGTATCCATCTGTGTTAAGGACTCTTCAGGACCCTATGATTATAATATGGTTGGTGACCTTATTGATCTGGCCAAAAAACTTGACCTGTCCTATGCCCTTGATGTCTACCCCCACTATGGCAGCGATGCTTCAGCAGCTCTTCGCGGAGGACACAATATTAAGGCGGCCCTGGTGGGACCTGGAATTCATGCATCACATACCATGGAACGTACCCATGAAAAAGCCCTCAAAAATTCTATTGAATTAGTGAAGGCATATGTGACCCGTTAAATTTTAGTATATATCTGATCCTTAGGAATAAAGGATGCATCATAGAGGACTTTGGCGTGATTTTGACGGACCAGGGTCCTTTTTATTTCTACACCATTGTTTTTATCAATAACTTTTCTATATATTTTATTACACCGATAATATATTGACTCCATATCATCTAATTGAACTTCTTGAAAATGGCTGTCTTCTTCAACTATATGATAACTATGTGCTAACGGTTTGTCAGCTAAGAGTTTGCCGTTTAGGTAGATATCATCTGTAAAAATAATCAATTGGAAAGTTATATCGGTATCATTTCTAAACTGATAGTCTAAATAGTTGTACATAATGGATGTACCGGAACCAAAAGGAAGATGACGACCGTAATCAGGAAACATATCAATATTGTTATGGTGGTGATGTTCAGTGATTGTTAGCGGACTATGGAGAATCATCCAATGAATGAGGTTGGTCATCTGACACATACCGCCTCCAACACCTTGATCAACTTGTCCGGATTTGATTACCAGTCCTTCCTTATAGCCTTTTGATTTAGAACATTTTCCAACTAACTTCCAAAAGGAAAAGGTCTCACCAGGCTTAATTAGTATATGAGTGATCCTAGGTGCTGCTAAAGTTAGATTGGTAGCCTTGTTTTCCTGTAAGCGCATATCAACCTGTCCAAGTTTTCTTCGAATCAATGACTTGTGTTGATAAAGGGTGTGGTCTAGTGGTTTGTGCCGAAAAGTCTTGGCATATTTACCTTGGTTTTTAAGCCATGTCAGACGTCTCAGACTGATACCCTTTAAGACCGATAAGCGATACGTTAATGAATTAATGTCACTGAAATGTTGGTAGGAAGTCATATTTGAGTTAAAAACTTTCATAAAACACCTCAGTCGAAATCCACAGGAAGGTTTTGATTGGCTACAGCATCAAAACACATTGTAATTTGCTCACGGTTAACCCTTCCGCTGGATAAGTCCGGTAATTCATCCAGACCAAAAAAACGGGCTTCCAGGGTTTCGTTATTGACAGTAAAGGAACCGCCAACAAGGTCGCACAAAATGAAAATCTTGTAAATACTGTAGGCATGAGGAGGTTGATTATGGTACTTCCTGTCTTGGACAGCGATGATGCGATTAGCAGTGACGTCCAAACCGGATTCTTCTTTTACTTCTTTAATGACGTTTTCAGAAGGGCTTAAGTTTACCTCGGCCCAACCTCCTGGAAGAGACCATTTACCATCGATGGCTTCCTTGACCAAAAGAATCTTATGATCCTTAAAGACAACACCTCTAACGTCAACTTTAGGTGTTTGATAGCCTGTTTCATTGCAGAAAAGGTCCTTAATTTCAGTAGTGTCAATTTGTGTGTACTCCGTCATAACCTGAGCGGCCAAGTCTCTGAGCTGCTCAAACCGCTCCAAGTCATAATCGTCTTTGGAATAGGTAAGTCCGGCTTGTGCAATAGACTGCATTTCCTTGGCCCAGGTCAACCATTTAGGTTCTCTGTTCATGTGCTCCCTCATCTTTCTCATTTGTGGTTACTGAATCATTATTTATACGATTTCTTCATCAATGGTATTACAAGTAGATTATAGCATATGAGGAATGTAATAAATCTTACAAGATTCAAACAAAGGGATAGTATGAAAATAGACTAAAAAGATAGAAGTGTTTTAGTGATTCAATAAAAAAGCAGAAATCATTTCCTCTGTGGGAATCCATTTCTGCTTTTATGTCTTATTATTATAAAGTTATAGTTAAGAGCCTGAATGATTAATCTAAATACTGCTCAATAGTGAATACGTTTTTGTCACCACGGTATCTGGAAATCGTATACTCAACCGGTGATTCGAATTTATTATAGCCTATATAGTGGAAGACCTGAATAGCTGTCGTTTTAGTGATCTGTAGTAGTTCACAATCTTCTTTTGTCGGAATGGCAGCTTCAATATTACGAACAACCTTGTTAATCTTCGTGTTGATGTTCTTGGAAAGTATCTTATAGAGTGAATGGGAATTCATATCATGATCCAGAACATTTTTACAGGATGAATAAGGAAGGTAGGTTGTTGTAATAACAATAGGTTCTTCATCTGCTGATCGTAGTCTCTTTAAGCAAATAACATCTGTGTGTACCGGAAGATTAAGAGCGACAGCAACCTCTACAGGAGCTTCTACAACTTCGAATTCAAGAACCTTGGAGCTTGGTTTGTAACCTTTACGTTCCATTTCGGCCTTAAAACTTTCGATACGTTTAATAAAGTCTTGATTAATCTTGTCTTGTGCAACAAAGGTTCCCCGGCCTTTGACGCGGTAGAATTTGTTCTCGTTTACCAGTTCAGTCAGAGCCTGGCGTACGGTTGTACGGCTGATACCAAAAATATCACAAAGATCAAATTCTGTTGGAATCATGTCTCCCGGTTGAAGTTTTCCTTCTTTCATCATATCAAGAAGTATGTTCTTAAACTGGAAGTAGAGCGGTATTGGAGTCGTCTTATCAACGACATAATCCTTAAAAATGTCTTTAGATAACAATTGTTTTCCCCTTTTCTGTTGCATGACATCATGTTTACGCAACATATAGTATATTTGTCTCAATAACACTACATAATATTTTACAGGGTTTTTGGGAAAATACAAGGGTTATTTTTATATTTCTTGGCTGAATGGCCTATAAAAAGTAAATCCCATAAAATATTGATAGTTTAACGGAAAAAAAGGATGAAAAGCCGAAGGCGTTTCATCCTTAATAAAAGGGGGGATGTATTTCCTGTTTTTTGAATTTTAGTAAAATCCAAGTACAGATTAGTAATATAATCATTAAAAGATGATTCTTAGAAATCCAACAGCCAGTCCAATAAGGGCTAAGGGAACAAGCAGTGCAAAAGCCACTGGGATAATCATAATTGCTACGACTACACCAACAAATCCTAAAAGTAATTTCATGATGCCGACACTTGCTTTAAAGACTCCTCCTAATATAAGGCCAATAATTCCAATAAATAATAATACTTCCATATGTAATCTCCTTTATTCTATGTGTGATCGAACTCGATTTATGACGAGCTTTTGTTCTAAACTAAGAAATTGCTCTAAAAGAGCCAATTTCTGTCGAAAAGCTGGAACAATTCGCGAAGCGAAACCACCGTCGTTAAACGACTCTTTTGTTCTAACTGATAAAAAGAGTATAACGCCTGGAAATTATGCTGGCCTTAAGTCAGGATTAGAAAACCATTAAGATGTGAGTTGTAGGACCTATATGCCTATGCTATAATATTGGGTAACGAGTGAAGACAGAGCATAGACAGATATCCAAGGGGATAGAATAGGAGGAACAATGGCAAAACGTATAGGAATTTTGACAAGTGGTGGAGATTGTCCTGGCTTAAATGCGACTATTCGAGGGGTTGCAAAAGCGGCCTATGGTATGATGGATTGTGAAATTATTGGGATTTTAGATGGTTTCCAAGGTTTGATTGACGATCGGGTGATCGACATGTCTCCCAAGGATTTTTCGGGCATTTTGACAAGGGGTGGAACCATACTGGGGACCCACCGGACTCCTTTTAAGAGAATGCGCAAAATAGAAGAAGATGGCGTTGATAAGGTAAAGAATATGGTAGAGACCTATCACCGACACAAGTTGGATTGTGTCGTTTGTTTAGGTGGTGCCGGTACCCATAAAAATGCCAATTTACTTCGTGAAGAAGGACTTAACGTGATCGGTCTTCCAAAGACCATCGATAATGATATATATGGTACTGATGTGACATTTGGTTTCCATACAGCTGTAGATATTGCAACTGAAGTGATTGACAGGATTCACACGACAGCGGATTCCCATGACCGGGTTATGGTTATTGAGATTATGGGTAATAAGGCCGGATGGCTAACCCTTTATTCCGGTGTGGCCGGAGGGGCCGATGTGGTTTTAATTCCAGAGATTCCCTATGATGATGAAGTGGTCCTTGAGGCTCTTAGGAGACGTCACTCCGGTGGCAAGAACTTCTCTATCATCGTAATTGCCGAAGGTGCAAAATCCAAAGAAGAAGCAGCTATGAGCAAAAAAGAATATAAGGAATATCGTGAGAAAATGCCTTTCCCGGCGGTTTCATATCGACTGGCTAATTTCCTTAATCAACACGGACTGGAAACCAGGGTTACTATTCCGGGTCACCAGCAAAGAGGTGGTTCACCATCACCTTATGACAGGGTGATTGCAACCAGACTTGGTGCCTATGCAGCCAAACTGATTAACAATGAGCAGTATGGCATGACGGTATCCATTCGCAATGATAAGGTTGTTGCTACACCATTATCTGAAGTGGCAGGACTCTCCAAGACTGTACCTGAGGACCATAGTTTGATTAAGACCGGCCGTCTTATCGGTATTAATTTCGGTGACATTATAGAACAGTAGCAATTAGACAATTAAGAATTTACATGAATCAGGAAATTAATTTTGAAATATATTAGGGTCACAAGGATACATGATTACATGTATCCTTTCCTGCGATTATAGGAAATGGAGGGGAACCATGCGGTTTGTTCATATTGCTGACGTGCATATCGGTATGAGTTTTAAGAGTGCATCTTTTGCTAAGAGCTTTGGCAAAGCCAAAAGAGATGCCATTATGGAAAATTTCAGAAGACTGGTGAACCATATCAAGGACAAGGAGATTGAACTGCTTTTGATTGCAGGTGACTTTCTTGAAAGTGATTATGTTGAGTTAAAGGATCTTTTTGACCTGAATTATCTCTTCAAAAAAATTCCGGGGACCCATGTCATGATGATGATGGGGAATCATGACCCCCTATCACAAGAAAATAATATCTATAGCAAGGTCGAATGGGCTGAAAATGTCTTTATTTTCCCAAGTGACTATGCAACTTTGGATATAGAAGGCCTTGAGGTTTCGGTTATTAGTGTATCTTGGGATTCTAAGGGGCCTATGAAACTGGACAAGGATAAATTAGAGTCAGCCATCAAAAGGGGTGGTTACCAGCGAAAAATTCTTATGCTCCATGGTGACTGCTATAACGATAATGTCTATATGCCTCTGGATTCGGAGTATTTAAATCGGCTGGATGTAGACTATGTGGCTCTTGGTCACATCCATAAAATGGACCGTCTTGGCGACAAGGTCGCTTATTCAGGGTCTCTGGAGCCTCTTGACTTTTCTGAAGCCTATCCGCATGGATTTATTGATGGGTGTATTGATGAACATGGTAAATTGACCCTTGATTTTGTTGAATCCATGGTTTACCCCATGGAAGTGGTCACCCTTGACCTATCGGAACTTGAGTCCAGGATGGCCTTGAAGGATAGGATTAAGTCTATGGTTTCAGAAAGTGGTGAACCCACATCTAGAATGGTGAGGCTGATATTTACCGGTGAGAAGAATATTCATATGGGTGATTTGGATCAGGATTTTCTTGAAGAAATCCGGAAGCTTCTTGATGGTCAGGTGGCTTATATCGAAATGAAGGATAAATCGGTTCCGGGATACGACCTGGAAGAATTAAAAAAAGAACATGACGATGATTTGATCGGATATTTTATACGTGCTATGGAGGATAAGGGACTGGAAGATTCGGTCAACCAGGAGGCATTAAGTACCGGCATATCATTGCTTCTTGAGGCAATGGGATAGAGGTGGAGACATGATTATCAGAAGCTTGCATTTAACAAATTTTGGTAAATTTAATAACAAGACCATTCATTTGGATGATGGTATGAATATTGTATTCGGCGTCAATGAAGCCGGGAAATCAACGATTTTTCATTTTATTATTGGGATGTTCTATGGATTTTATAAACCATATGTGAAGAACAGACGTCTTCTGGATATACATGAAAAATATAAACCATGGGCTGGAGGAGGTTATCTTGGCAGCCTTGTTTTCTATGATGAAACGGACAAGAAGGAATACCGTATCGAACGGGATTTTGATACAAAAAATGAGTCATTAAAAATTGTAGATGTTGCGTCAGGACTTGATCTAACAGATACATATCCTCTCCATCCGGTTTTTCGGTTACCGGACATCGCCACAAGACATTTAGGTGTTTCGTATACGACCTTTGTCAATACTTTGGCAGTGAGTCAGTTAGGCCATGAAACCGATGAGGATATGGACAAGGAGCTTAAGGAATCCCTGGTTAATGCTGCATCATCCAGAAACCTGGATGTATCTGTACATAAGGTTCAGGACAAGATAACCAGGCAATTGGACCAAATCGGTTCTATGCGAAGAAAAACCTCCAATTTTTATAAGAAGAAGCAAAGACTTGAAAAACTGGACCAGGAACTCAGTGATGCAAGAGCCATTAATGACCAGATGATGGAAATCAAGGATAAGGTAAAGGAACTGCTAGTTGAGAAACCACTTATTGAGAAGGAGCTTGAAGACTTATCAGACCTCATAAAAAGGAAATCTTTTCTTCAGGAATATGAGCTTTTTCAAAAAGGAGCGCTTATTGTAGGGGACCAGAAAAGGGTTCAAAAGGAAGTTGAAGACCTGGGAGTTACTGAAGAATTCAGCCCTGAAGAAATGGAAAGTGCAATAGATGCCTTGAAGCAGTCAGAGTTCTTAAAAGTCCAGCTTAATGAGCTTATTCAGGAGCAAAAATCCTTAGAGAATGAGATTGGTCAGTTAAAGGATTTACTCATCAGGCCTGTTGGTGGAAGATCTAACGAAGAGCTGGATACCCTGAATAAACATATTTATGTCTACGAAAAACTTGAACAGGATATTCATGAGGGTGATGTGGAAGCCAGAGAAGCTAATAACAAAATAGAACCACTGACAAACCAGTTTAATTCTTTAAAAGAAAAAGAAAAAACCATTGATAGACAGTTGCGATCAGGTAATATATTGGCTGGCCTGGGTGGCTTTATCATGATTTGTGGCTTTTTTCTGACTATGTTGTCGGTCTTTTTCCTTGGACTTTCTGGTCTTGGCTTTCTCGGTCTTTGTGTCGGCGTTTATCTGATTATTTCCAGACGGACTCTTCGCAGTATTAACAACGATAGGCTTCAGGAGGCCAGTGGGGACATTCATGCCCTAAAGCTGAATGTCATTGCCAGCGAGAGAAAACGGGATCATGGACTTAAGGAGACTGAGCGGATTAGAGACATGTATCATGTTGGGAATTACCCTGAGCTGGTATCCCTAAAAGACCGTTGGTTAAGAGAAAACATGGATTTTGCCAGTGACGAAAAAGTTTTTGCCAACCGTCAGGAACAGTTGAAAAAGTTGACCGATAAACTGGTATTTACTGAGAAGGCAGTCCTTTCATGTAGGGAAAAGCTGGAAGCACTGCGGCTGAAATCCATGGCAGTCACCGCCTATTACCAGACAGAAGACCTGGATACCCTGAAAGAAATCAAGGTCAAAGTTCAAGGTTTGATTCAGCTAAAAAGAGACCTGAAAAGTCTTCATATTCGTCTAAGTGAAATTTTAAATGGAAAAGATTTTGAAAGTCTTAAAGCTGAGATGGACATAAAGATGAACCTCTATGAAACAAGGCCTTTAAGTGAAGACGAAGAAGGTCTGATTCGTAATGAAAGAGAAATAAACCAAAAGCTTCATGAGATTGATAAAAGGATTACCGCCTATAATTCTGAGGTTGAAGCTTTGTCAAGGGGACATCGCCCAATAGCGGAGATAGAAGAAGATATAGAAGCTGAAAGCAAAAACCTGGAGGAAATGGCTCATAGGAAGAAGGTCCTTGAAAGAGTTGCAGGAACTATTGATGACATAACCGATGAGTTAAGACATAATTTTGCCCCTATGCTTAATCAAAAAGTGACGGAGATGGTTACTGCAGTTACCGACGACAAATACAAGGATATCAAAATCAACCCGGATATGGTCATGCGGCTCATAGATCCTGATTCAGGAAGAACGATTGATGCAACGAAGCTAAGCAGAGGGACCATGGATCTTTTTTATATAGCCTTAAGGGATGCTTTGGCAGATCATGTAGGACACAAAAACAAGCTGCCTCTTGTGTTGGATGAGACCTTTGCTCATTTTGATAACACAAGGTTACAAGCAGCTCTAAAGCTTTTCGGAAAACGCCAGGGTCAGGTGCTTCTTTTTACCTGCCAGGACCGAGAAATTCAAATGGTGGGCCAAGGTGTAAATGTACTTAAGCTTAGCTCATGACCTCCCTGTGGATTAATCCTTTTGCTGGAAGACCATGAGTGTTATCAGCTGTTTTCTGGACGTGTTGCGTAGTCAACCCAGTTAAGGAAATCCTGTGAACCGTCCGTAATTGGAATTTCTACGATTTCCGGAATGTCATAGGAATGAATGCTTCGAATCAACTCATCACATTGTTTGAAAAGAGACTTTTTAGTCTTGATAAGAAGGCGTATTTCATTATCATGCATGATTTTGCCTTTCCAAAAATAATGACTGTAGACATTATTGGTTTGAACACAGGCACAGAGTCTTTTTTCGAATAATGTTTCGATCATCAGGTCAGCTTCTCGCTTATCTCTGGTGTTGGTCAGAATGAGCGTATATTCGTCTTTCATTGTCTCACCTCTTGATTTACATATGGTTTATGGTCTTAAGTTACTAATGCTATTGTACACTTTAGTGGACTAAATTGCAAGAAAAGCAGGTGTGAGTTTCATTTTAACCGCATTAATGCGGTCAAGTGTCTGCTTGACCTTATAGAAGTGAAATTTTTACTTTTAAAATTATCATAATAGAAATATTTTTGCCAGTCTTTAGGACTGTGAATAGATGATGATGGAATCATTGAACTCATAAAAAGTTTAAAATTAAGGAGTTATCATGCGATTAAGAAATGTAAAAGGTGCCAAGGAGTGGGTTGATAACCACCACCTTGTTGAACAGAAACCCCATAAAAAGAAAGGCCAGTGGGCCCAGGTCTTTGGAAATGATCATCCTATCTATATTGAAATCGGTATGGGTAAGGGAGATTTCATTATTGAAAATGCCAAAAGATACCCGGATATTAATTTTATAGGCATCGAGAAATTTTCCGCAGTTCTTATGCGGGCCGTTGAAAAGGTTGAGGCCCTTGATGACAAGTTGCCTAACCTGATTTTGCTGCGATTTAACGCGGATGATATACTGGATATTTTTGAAGCGGATGAAATTACCAGAGTTTACCTGAATTTCTCGGATCCCTGGCCAAAGGACAGGTGGGCAAAAAGACGCTTGACCCATCGAGGATTTTTAGAAAAATATCGACACATACTGGTTAATGATGGTTTGGTTCAATTTAAGACTGACAACAATGGTCTCTTTGATTTTAGTTTGGAAGAGATTGAAGCGTCGCCTTTTGAGATGATAAAGATGACAAGAAATCTCCATGAATCCCCTTATGTTGAAGGAAATATTATGACGGAATATGAGAGTAAATTCGTCAGTGAAGGAAAGCCGATTAATTTTGTTCAAGCAAGAAATGAGAAAAGTTAACATTTTGTTAAAAAACCGTTCACATTTTGCCTGTGTAGTGTTATAATATGGAAGTTGTCTATTAGATAAACAAGATATATTACAGGGTAAGCGGAGAGCGATTTAGTATTATCAAATAGCTGACGGTAATAATATTAAAGTTGTAGAGAGTTGTTACGTTAACAAAAAGCTTGTTAACGTGACAACTCTTTCGTTTTTATGGCCTATCATAGTCATGACCCGGTTGCTCACATCATATGATCAGTTAAGCAGCTTAATTGAGTTGGCATACATTTGATTAGGGTATGATTCCATAACCGCATCTGCATAGACGACAACCTTTGCCCCCTTGGAAAGGTCCCCAATATCAAAGTTATAGGTAGTTTGGTCAGTCACATAAACGATATAATCAATATCTCCATTGGACCGGGACCTGCATTCAATGGTTATCCGATCCTTATCTGTAATCTCAAGTTTAGCCACATACAGTTCGGTAGGAAAACCCTGGTCGTTCATGACAGGCTCGCTGTCTTCATTCTTTAACTGTCTCAAGTTATCATAGGTAATCAATAAGAGTAGCAATAGTGCAGCGATAATGATGTAGAGAATCGTTTCTTTTTTCATAATAACCTCCTTTTATCCTTTTTACTTTTGACGAAATAAATCATCTTATTGTTCCATGGGGTATCGATAGGGATGTTATTCTAGTGGGGACGGCTGGCGAGGATGCAAGCTCCTAGCTCATGGGCGGTGCCTCCCAAATGTGCCACAAGTAATAGAGAGTTCAAGGTTGTGGCACATTCGTGACTCAAAGCCCATAAGCCAGGACATGCAACCTACCAGCCTGTCGCCATAGAGAACAAGCTATAGATACCCATGGATATTATCCGCTTCCGGTGTGGGGGATAAGCCCAAATTCGGTAACGCTTTTAATTAGCGTGTAATTGAGCTATCGGAGAGACTACCGAGAGCGAGTAAAACGATGCTCACCCTCATAAGCGAATTAGAAGACTGTTTATCTTTCTCTTCTGTCCTAGAAACACAAGGTCTGGGTATGGTGTCCTGGCGGTTGGGCTTTGATTCACGAATGGGTCTATACATTGAAATTATAATAGGTTTAGACCCATTTGGGTATCACTCGCCCGACCACTAGGAGCACCATACCCTGACCTGTCCCTTTTCTAAAACAAAAGAGAGACTAAATAGTCTCCCTAATAACTTCAAAGATATTCCGACTGCCAGAAACTGCAGTGGACCCATGAATCGCTTTTATCAATTGATCTTTATCACCATAAATCCCTCGCAAGCCCTCAATTAATGACGAACTATCCAAGTCTTCCTCATACAAAACCCGACTAAATCCTTTTGCCGCAAAAGCTTCTGCATTAAGGATTTGATCTCCTCGACTGGCAGCTTTTGATAAAGGAATCAAGAGGCTTGGAATTCCCAGGTAGAGGAACTCGTTAATGGAGTTGGAACCTGCTCGTGAAAGCATAATATCGGTGATGGCAAAAAGGTCTTTAAGTTCCCCGCCGACAAACTCGTATTGCCGATAACCTTCTAGATTATCCAGGGAATGATCAATGTTTCCCTTGCCGCACAGGTGGATAATCTGGAAGCTGGTCAGAAGATTCGGTAAACTTTCCCTTAGTGCCTTATTAATCTTTACTGAACCGATGCTGCCGCCCATCATCATAATGACAGGTTTGTCAGCTGATAACTTGGTAAAGTCAAAACCACGGTCACGGTCTCCTTCAGACAGGGATTCCCTAACCGGAGATCCTGTATAGATACCCTTACCTGGAGGCGTATGTTTTAGGGTCTCTTCAAAGGTTAGAAGAAATTTCTTGGCAAAGGGTTGGGACAGTTTATTGGCCAGTCCAGGAGTCATGTCGGATTCATGGATGATAACCGGAATCTTTAAGAGCCAACCTGCCATAACCACAGGAACGGAAACGAAGCCACCTTTGGAAAAGATAAGGTCAGGCTTAATTGTTTTAAGGTGTTTAATGGATTGGAAGAAACCGGCCATAATCCTGAAGGGATCAGTAAAGTTCTTCCAGTCAAAATACCGGCGCAGTTTTCCGCTGGAAATGGAGTGGTAAGGGATTCCCTTGTCCTTAACCAGGTCTTTTTCGATACCGTCTTTTGAACCGATGTATTCGTATTTTATATCGTGTTTGTCAAAATATTCAAGGAGTGCAAAGTGTGGTGTGACGTGGCCGGCTGTACCACCGCCAGTCAATACTATTTTTTTCATACTATTCCTTTCGTTCCGCTTTTGGCTAAACTGGTGAGCCTCTAGTTATTATACATTTTAATCGGAACTTCCTAAAAATCATATGGATTATAACATAAACCTGCAAGTTTAACAAATCACGGTCAAAAAGAATAGAAAGTTTTTTTCCATATTGACCCTTTGGAGTCATGGAATTATAATAGATATAGAAAACCTTTTCTATAATTATTCATTACGAAGAAATTGTTGAAAACGCAATCAATTTCTGTCGACAGTCGGAACAATTCGCGATGCGAAACCAGCGTCGTTAAAGGACGCTTTTGTTCATTGAAAGGAGGAAAAGGATGGAAGTAGGTAAAAGATCCACCATCAGCGATGTGGCTAAACTAGCCGGAGTGTCCATAACCACCGTAAGTAGAGTGATTAACGACAACTATCCGGTGAGTGAACGGACCAAGAAAAAGGTCAACACAGCCATTGAAGAACTGGGGTTTAGACCTAACCTTTTGGCCAGGTCATTGATCCAGGATAAGACCCAAACTATTGGCATTATTACGCCTTCGATAGAAAACCTTTTCTTTTCTGAGGTTATCAAGGGTATTGATACTTTTGTTGACGATAAGGACTATAGAAGTTTTTTATGTTCGACTGAAGGTAATCCTGATAAGGAAAAGGCTATGATTGATTCTCTTGTCAATCGAAGTGTTGACGGAATCATCGTCATTGACCCAAGAACCAAGAATATTAAGTCCGGCTTTTATGAAGGAATCAGTAAGCGGATTCCCTTGGTTCTCATAAATGGTTTCAATGAAGGGATCATGTGCAACTTTGTTTTGAATGATGATGTTACCGGAACTTTGACTGCCCTTAGGCATCTGAAAGACCAAGGTAGAAAGAGAATAGGGCTTTTACTTGGAAGAAAATCCTACTCCTATGATATTAAGGAGAATGTTTACAGGACTTTTTGCCAGGATTCAGGATTGGACTTTGATGAAGCCAACCTTCTGCGGATTCAAGCCGGCAACTCTTTGGATGCAGCCAAACAGGCCAAAGCTATCCTCATGGATCATCTTGAAAAGAGCCAGCATCCTATTGACGGTCTTGTGTGCGGTAACGATTTTATGGCAGTAGGTGCCCTTAACGGAGCAAGGGAATTTGGTTTGAATGTTCCGGCGGATATTCAGATTATAGGCTTTGACAATTCCTTGGTTTCCCAACTGTCCTACCCACCTTTGACAACGGTTGACCATCATATGAATGAGCTGGGAACACTGGCTGCCAAACGTATGGTCAATCTAATCGGGGATCCGGACTTTAAAGACCACTGGACAAAGCTGAGTGTTGCAACAAATTTAATTGTTAGAGGAACTTAAAAAGTTACATGCTATTTATATAGAAGAAACTGTGATGAAGTTTATAAAAAGGAGAAGACAATGCAAAAAGACGTTCTACAGAATGTGAAAACTAAATTTATGGAAAAAACCGGTGCCAAGGCAAGTGATGTAAGATTATTTTTCACACCTGGTCGTGTAAATATTATTGGTGAGCATATTGATTATAATGGCGGATTGGTATTCCCTTGTGCCCTTGATTTTGGTACTTATGCAGCCGTTCGGGTGAGAGATGACCGCACCGTTAAGTTTGCCACCTTGAATTTTGATCTGGAAGTGGAAGTGGACTTGGAGGATAACGTCTACAGGGAAGAGGATGACTGGACCAACTATCCAAAGGGTGTCATCAAAATGTATGAAGAGGCCTATGGTAAGGTTCCTGGTTTTGAAGTCCTCTATTATGGAAACATTCCAAACGGTTCCGGCTTATCTTCTTCAGCATCACTTGAAGTTTTAACAGGGACCATCATCAACGCCTTAGCCGGTAAGGATGTGGATATGGTTGAAATCGTTAAACTCAGCCAAAAAGCAGAAAATCAGTTTGTTGGTGTTAACTGTGGAATCATGGATCAGTTTGCTGTTGGAATGGGTAAAAAAGACCACGCAATTCTTTTGAATTGTGATACACTTGACTATGAATATGCACCTTTTAAACTGGACGGTGTGAAGATTGTCATCGGTAACACCAAGAAGCGCCGGGGCCTTGCAGACTCCAAGTACAATGAGCGTCGGGGTGAATGTGATTATGCCCTTGCCAAGCTTCAGACAAAACTGGACATTAACTATTTATGTGATCTTGACAATGAAGCCTTTGAAGCCAACGCAGAACTTATTGACCAGGAAGTGGCCAGAAACCGTGCCCGTCATGCAGTGAATGAGAATGAGAGAGTTAAAGCCTGTATGAAGGCCTTAAAAGACGGAGATTTAGTTACTGTAGGAAAACTCCTTAACGATTCCCACACTTCATTAAGAGATTTATATGAAGTAACAGGTGTGGAACTGGATACTATGGTGGAGGAAGCCTGGAAGATCGAAGGTTGTATCGGTGCCAGGATGACAGGTGCAGGATTCGGTGGCTGTACAGTAGCCTTGGTTAAAGAAGAGGCTGTAGAGACATTTATAGAAAACGTAGGTAAGAACTACGAGACAAGAACAGGACTTAAGCCTGAATTTTATGTTGCAGGTGTAGGTGCCGGTTCTCATGAGGTGAAAGGAGAGTAATATGGCAGTATTAGTTACAGGAGGAACCGGTTATATCGGTTCACACACAGTTGTTGAACTTTTAAATGATGGAAAAGATGTGGTTATCGTCGATAATCTGTCCAACAGTAAATATATGGTTCTTGACCGTATAGCAGAAATCGTTGAGGGAGATCTTGAAGAAGGACGTCTTAGCTTTTATGAGGCAGATATTTTGGATAGAGAGGCCCTAGATACCATTTTTGAAGAAAATACCATTGAATCGGTCATTCATTTTGCAGGACTTAAGGCGGTTGGAGAATCAGTAAGCAAGCCGGTGGAATATTATATCAACAATATTTCCGGGACTTTGGTCCTTCTGGAAGCTATGAAGGCAGCTGGAGTTAAGAAAATCGTCTTCTCATCATCAGCGACGGTTTATGGTCTTAACAACATATCCCCGCTTACAGAAGACCTGCCCCTATCAACGACTAATCCATACGGATCAACCAAGCTTATGATCGAGCAGATTCTTCGTGATGTATATGTATCTGATAAGGAATGGTCCATAGCCCTTCTCAGATATTTTAACCCAATCGGAGCCCACCAAAGCGGTCGAATTGGAGAAGACCCTAAGGGCATTCCTAACAACCTTATGCCTTACATCACCCAGGTGGCTGTAGGCAAAAGGGCTGAGCTGTCCGTTTTTGGTAACGATTATGATACGGTAGACGGTACCGGTGTGCGAGACTACATCCATGTGGTTGACCTTGCTATCGGACATCTTAAGGCCCTCGATTATATTGCAGATAAAAATGTTGTGGAAGCTATTAACCTGGGAACCGGTAATGGTGTCAGCGTCCTTCAAATGGTAGAAAATTTTGAAAAGGCAACAGGAGCCAAGGTTCCTTATAATATTTCACCAAGAAGACCCGGAGATGTGGACATCTGTTTTGCAGATGCTTCAAAAGCCGCCAAGCTTCTTGGATGGAGTGCGAAATACAATGTGGAAGATATGTGTCGTGACTCATGGCACTGGCAGTCAAACAACCCTGAAGGATATGTGGAAGGATAAGAAATGATTGAACTACTGATCGAGCAACTCATGCTTTTTGGAATCAAGAATAAAATGATGGATCAACTGGATACCCCCCTTGTTCGTAACCAGCTCATGTCTTTGCTGGAGTTAAAAGAACCTTTTGAAGGGGAAGTAGACCCAGATATCGACTATACAAGTCCCTTGCCTGTACTGGAGAAAATACTGGATTATGCCTGCGATAAAGGGTTTATTGAGAACAATACAACTGAGCGCGACCTTTTCGATGCCAAAATTATGGGGTGTCTGATGCCAAGACAGTCTGAACTCTTCAGAACCTACTCGGATATCAAGGCAAGTAAAGGACCTGAGGCGGCTACTGATTATTTTTATAAGCTAAGTAAGGATTCCAATTACATACGCATGGACAGGATCAGTAAAAATATGTACTGGCAGGCAGAAACAGACTACGGCAATCTGGAGATTACCATTAATCTGTCCAAGCCTGAAAAAGACCCCAAGGAAATTGCCAAGGCAAGATTACTGCCTCAGGCATCCTATCCAAAATGTCTACTCTGCCTTGAAAATGTGGGTTATGAAGGAAGACTTAACCATCCAGGTAGAGCCAATCATAGGGTCTTGCCTCTTACCCTGGACGGAGAAGACTGGTTCTTCCAGTATTCACCCTACGTTTATTTTAACGAACATTCCATTATACTTAAGGGCAAGCATGAACCTATGAAAATATCCAAGAAGACTTTTGTCCGACTTCTGGATTTTGCAGAGGAGATTCCCCACTATTTCTTGGGCTCCAATGCAGACCTTCCTATTGTTGGCGGTTCGATTTTAAGTCATGACCATTTCCAGGGAGGACATCACCAGTTCCCTATGGAAGTTGCCCCGGTTATCGTATCAGCCAAAGCAGACAAGTACCCAGATGTTAATGTTGGTTTGGTAAAATGGCCTTTGTCAGTCATTAGACTGTCATCCGATAACAAAGCTTCTATAGTAGAGTTGGCTGATGAGATTTTGACGGCTTGGAGAGGATACTCTGATGAAAGTCTTGGTATCCATGCCTTTACAGGCGAAGTGCCTCATAATACCATTACACCTATTAGCAGACGGAACAAGGATGGTCTTTTTGAATTAGATTTAGTTCTTCGTAACAACAGACAAAGCGATGAGCATCCAGATGGTATTTTTCATCCCCATGCCCACCTTCATCATATTAAAAAAGAAAACATCGGACTTATAGAGGTTATGGGACTTGCTGTATTACCGGCAAGACTTAAAACAGAACTTTCTGATATCGAAAAAGTTCTTGAAGGCCAACTGGCTATAGGTGACCTGCCTGAATCCATGGACCAGCATAAACCTTGGATCATGGAAATGGCAGACAAATACGGTGACCAGTTACCTGAGATGGAAACCCACCTGGTCATTCAAAAAGAAGTAGGCAAGAAATTCTCTGATGTCCTGGAGTGTGCCGGCGTTTACAAAATGGATGAAGCAGGCCTTGAAGGGTTTAAGCGGTTCTTGGTTTCTTTGGGAATGGAGATTGGCTAAGTAATGTGAAACTATACATAGTATTTCTAACATTACAGGAGTATGACAAAAAGACTATAAATAACTAGTAATAATTACAACTGTGTTACAGGTGGAAATAATACTTGTAACACAGTTGTTTTTTTCATATAATAACAAAGCGCAAATGCCTATACTAAGCAGATTTTGAAGTTAGTGTGTTGGTTAAATTACAGTAATGTTACAACTCGGTGACTTTAGTTGACGCTCAAATAGGTGGGTGCTATAATTTATTTTGTGTAATGGGGCAAAGCCCCTAAAAAGATATCCATAAGGAGGAGAAACACAAATGAAAAACTTTAAAAAAGTTTTAGCATTAGCTCTTGCTATGATGATGGTACTTAGTACTATGACTACAGCATTCGCAGCTACTGCTAACGACGCAGAAGCCGTAGTTCTTAACCAACTTGGCTTATTCAAAGGAACTTCAACAACTGAGTTCGTTCCTGATTTAGATAAAGCTACTGACGCTGCTCAAGCATTAGTACTTATCGGACGTGCTTTAGGATGGGAAGTAGATGAGGCTGCTACAGTTACATTTACTGACGTTCCTGACTACGCTGTACCTTATGTTGCTTATGCTGTAACAGCAGGCATCACTAATGGTGTTAGCGAAACTGAATTCGGTACTTCCGTAATCAGTGGTAAGAGAATGGTAACTTGGTTCCTTGCTGCAGCTGGTTATGACAAAGCTGCTGTATGGGCTGACACTGAAACTTATGCTGCTGAAGCTGGTATGACTATTCCAACTGGTACTCTTAGAGACGACGTTGTAGCTGTTATCTATGCTGGTCTTTCAGTTAAAACTGTTGGTAAAACTACTACAATCATCGAAGATCTTGTAGCTGCTGACCCAACTCTTGAAGATGCTGCTGTAGCTGCTGGCCTTGTTGAAGCTGTTAAAGCTGTTGTAACTGATGCAGTTGCACTTGACAACACTGTTGTTGATGTAACTCTTGAAGAAGCAGTTAAAAACGCTCCTGCTGCTGCTGGTTTCATGATTAAGACTGGTACAACTGAAATCGCTGTTTCATCTACTTCACTTCGTGATGGTGGTACAACAGTAAGATTGACTACTGCTGCTCTTACAGCTAATACTCTTTACACTTTAACTTTCGACGGTGTTGAAGTTAAATTCGTAGGTGTTGCTGATGATGCTACTGCACCAAAATTAAGCTCAGCTGTAGCTACTACAAACACAGAAGTTAAATTGACTTTTGATGAAAAAGTTGACGAAAACGCTCTTTCAATCGCTAACTACTCAATTGATGGTTTAAGCGTATTGAAAGCTGAATATGATGTTGATGCTGATGGCAACGCTGTTAAGACTGTTGTTATCCTTACAACTTCAGCACAAACTCAAGGTACTATCTACAAAGTTGTTGTTACTACTGTGACTGACTTAGTAGGTAACGTAATCAATGCTGATAACGATGAGTACCAATTCGGTGGTCTTGCTGCTGATGAAACTAAACCACAACTTAGCTCAGCTGTTGCAACTACTAACACTGAAGTTACATTAACTTTCAATGAGAGCGTTGATGAAGCTACAGCAGAAAATATTGCAAACTATGCTATCGATGGTTTAAGTGTTCTTAAAGCTGAAAGACAAACTGACAAAAAAGTTGTAGTTCTTACAACTTCAGCACAAACTCAAGGTACTATCTACAAAGTTGTTGTTACTAATGTAACTGACGTAGCTGGTAACGTACTTAACGCTGATAACGACGAATACCAATTCGGCGGTTTGGCTCCAGATACAACTAAGCCACAACTTAGCTCAGCTGTTGGTCTTTCAAGTACTTCTGTACAAGTAACATTCAACGAAAACGTTGATGAAGCTACAGCAGAAGATATTGCAAACTATGCAATCGCAGGTCTTACAGTTGTTAAAGCTGAAAGACAAACTGATAAAAAAGTTGTTAAATTAACAACTTCAGCACAAACTCAAGGTACTATCTACAAAGTTATTGTTACTAACGTAACTGACGTAGCTGGTAACGTGATTAATGCTGATAATGACGAATACCAATTCGGTGGTATGGCTGCAGATTCAACTAAACCACAAGTTGTTAGTGCTGTTGCTTTAACAGGTACTACTGTAGCTGTTACATTCAGTGAAGCGTTGGATTCAACTAGTGCAACTAAAGCTTACAACTACTACTTCGGTAGCGAGTTAGGTTATGGAACATCAGTTTCTAAATCAACTGTTACTACTGATGGTACAGTTTGGGATGTTACTACTGCTACTCAAGCGTCAAAAGTTTATACTCTTGATGTTACTGGTGTAACTGACGTAGCTGGTAATGTACTTGATGAAGATAACGATACTGCTACTTTTGGTGGTATGGGTGCTGCTGATGCTACTGCTCCTAAGGTTTCTTCAGCTGTTGCTATAAATAACAATACAATTTCTGTAACATTCAACGAAGCTCTTGATGACACAACTGTTGCTGTTGGTGACTTCACTATTACAGTAAACAGTGGTACTGAAACATCTGCTGTTGTTCTTGCTGGTGGTACTTTCGAAGCAGTTAGTGTTTCTTCAGATAAGAAAACTGTAGTACTTCAGGCTGCTACTGAAACTATGACAGCTGGTGTTGTCTATAAAGTTACAGTTGCAACTGTAGATGATGCTGCAGGTAATACAATCGGTGCTACTGATAACACTGCATTGTTTGCAGGTACTGGTAATGCTAATGCTGCTCCAAAAGTATCTTCTGTAGTATTGACTGATTCACAAACTATGAAAATCAAATTCAGTGAGCCTGTAACAGTAACTGGATTTGTACCTGGTGATGTTGTAATCACTGCTGGTTATGCAGGTGCTGCAATTGATAACGAAGTATTATCTACTGATAAAACTGAGTTAACAGTATACTGGGATACAGCTTTTGTAGCTGGAACTATCTATGAAATTACTGTTGCTGCTACTCATGTTAAAGATGAGTTGAATTTAGTTGCTCTTGATACTGCTTCAAGTGCTAACGTGAAGACTTTTGCTGGTATTACAGGAACTCCTACAGCTCCTAAAATTTCTGCGGTAGTTGCAGTTGATGTAAATACTGTTGATGTTGTGTTTGATCAAGAAGTTACATCTACATTAGCTATTGGTGCAGATATCGTTCTTGAAGATGCATCAGGTACTCCTGTTGTTAATGCTGAAGCATTAGTTAGAACAGAAGGTGATGACGGAAATAGAATCCGTATCTTCTTCCCAACTAATTTAACTGCTGGTAGCTTATATTCAATCGTTCTTAACGAAGCTAAAGTTGTTAACGTATTTGGTACAGCTATGGCTGCAGCTGATAATGAAAAATCATTTGCTGCTGTAAGTACAGCAAACGCTGCTCCTAAACTTGTTAGCGCTGTTGCTGTTTCAGCTACAACTGTTAAGTTGACATTTAGTGAAGACGTAACTGGTGTAACTACTGGTGGTGTTGGACCATTTGAATTTGCTTCAGACGCTGAAACTGTTGTTAGTGTATCTGATAACGGTGATACTGATGCTAAGACTTGGTTGGTAACAACTGACGGTGCAGCAGCAGCAGGTGATGTTGTTGAAATGAGTATTTCAGCAGGTATCCTTGATGAAGCTGGTATCGGTGCTGCAGATACAAGTGTTAAAGTATCTTATGTATCAAAATAATTTGGTGATTAATATCTCGATTTTATATTGAGTTAATAATTATCTAATATAAAGAAATCCCGAGTGAGAAATCACTCGGGATTTTTTGGCTTCTATATGTGATTTATGTGAAGAAACTACTAAAGCGTTGATATTACTTTTGAACATGATATAATAAGATTAATAATTTGTAGAGGTGGATAATATGAAAAAGTATATAATTGGATTTCTAATAAGCTTAACAGTTTCTTTGCTTTCAATAAATATAGCGCTTTCTGAGGAAACAAAAACGATTGAATTATTTGTTGGTGAATCACTTACCGTTGATTCAAAAGTAATTAATGGTGGAAGTATATCGGATTATAATCGTCTTATATGGCATACAACGGATTCTGAGGTTGCATATATGTCCGGTAATATCTTGGTGACTCGAAAACCGGGAACGTGTGAAATTACAGGTTATAAAGATGATGGAAACGTCATCCTACAAGTTACGTTAGATATAATTGTAAAAAGCACAGTAAAGGCCATAGAGTTCGAATCTAGCTCAATTGATTTGTATGTTGGACAGTCAGAGAAGATTAATTGGACGATAATACCTGTTGATGATCTTGATGTTAATTTAAATACTGGTGTTAGTGTTCAGTCAACCAATACATCAATAGTTTCGGTTGATGGTCAAGGTAATGCTAAAGGTCTTAAGGAAGGTATAGCATATATTAATGTCAAGTCGACGGAGAACAACAAAACGTCAAGTATAAAGGTTAGTGTTATTAGTACTTTGGAGTCAATATCTATTAATGATAGAAGTATTCATCTGTATGTTGGTGAGACAAAAAGTATACCTATAAATTATATTCCTAAGACTGGTTTTACTGAGGTTTATCTGAAAGAGTCTCTACTGTCGACAAGTGATTCAAGTATAATGTCTATAAATTATGACAAAAGCATCAAAGGTGTAAGTGAGGGGAGTGCAGTACTCACAGCTGAGAGTATAGATGGCGGTAAAGCTGACCGGGTGAACGTAATCGTTAGTTCCATGGTTGATCATATAGTGCTGGATAAAGTGGAAATTAACTTAAATGATCAAAAAAAGTCAGAAAAAGTATCTGTAGCTTTTTATCCAAAAGAAGGTCTTTCAAAAGTTCTTGATCAGAGGGTGAAATGGATTTCTGAAAACACGAGTGTCGCCACTGTTGGTTCAGATGGAACTGTCTATGCTAAGGGAACTGGTAAAACTCAAATCTATTGTGAGACCTTTGATGGGAATAAAAAGGCCTATGCCATTGTTTCAGTAGCACTTAGTACAAAACCTATTGAAGATCCTACGATTAAAATTGAACAAGGAACGCTGTCTGCTGCAGATTATATTGTCAAGGTAGGGCAAAGGATTGATCTTGGGTTAAGTGTACTTCCTGTAAATGCTAATAGATCTTCCCTTAGAGTTAATGTGTTTCCTTCAACTTCGGCAAAAGTGATAAATGAAAATGGAAATTATAAAATAGAATTTTTACAGGAAGGTGGAGTTGAAGTTAAGCTCTATGATGGCAGTACCCATTTACATAGTATTGCTTTTGTGTCACAAAGTATGGTCAAATCTATAGACCTTGAGGAAGACAAGTTTGAAAAAGTAAATGGTATTAATAAAATATATTTGGGTCAAGAGTTTGAGCTTAAGTGTGATTTCCAAAGTCTTTTTGATGAAGAGCCTTTGAATCAAAAAGTAACTTATTCATCAAGCGATAATTCTATAGTGGCTGTTAATGGAAATAAAATAAAAGGCTTAAATGTTGGTACAGTCACAATAACAGCAACATCTCAAGATGGTAGTAAACGGGATGCAATTGCTGTCATAGTAGGTTCTAATGTCAGTAATATTGTTGCAGAATCTAGAGCTGAAATTGGTGTGAATATAACATATGTACCAACAGTTATTTTCGAACCCGTGAATATATCTGCATATAATTTAAACGAAGTCTTAGATAAAACATTCACTTTGGAAATGCAGAATGTCATGGTCAATAAAGAGTTCGTTGATAATGAAATATTATATATAGAAAGTGAGTTGGCCTCCCTTTATACAAAGCAAGGCAGTATTGATTCAGAAGACTATTTTAGGAGCTTGCAACTATTAACCAAGCGTAAACTTGAATATGAAGTCCTGGCAGATCACAGTGATGGTGACTATTATAAACTTAATGGATTAGAGTCGTATTTGACAAATCGTTTGGGAAGTATTCTTAGAGTAGCTTCTGTGTCAGGGACAAAGGCTACTGGTTATATTTCCGGAAAATTTGATTTAGTAATCAATTACAAGGATCCAAGTATATCAAAAATCATACCTGTGACCATTAGTGATTCGAGTGAGGAAATATTGATTTTTGATAGGGATGGCAATCTTATTGTTTCTTCAAATGCTAGTAACACTGTATTTGATACCAGTATTATTTACGCCAATAATCCATCTCTTTGGGCTGTTAATGAAATATTGGAAGCTAATAGAGCTGGGTTTTTAACTGAAAAATCTGTGGATAATTTCACAGACAACATTACACGTGAAGAATTTGTTGAATTGATCATGCGATTTTATGAGCGTGCAACAGGAGATTTGAAAAGTGATAGTACTTTGAGTTATTTTTCAGATGTATCCAATAGTTATGTTGATTGGGCTTATGAAATGAATTTAGTTAAAGGTGTCGGGAATAATATATTCAATCCTAATGGGTACCTTACTAGGGAAGAAATGTGTACTATGGTTGGTAGACTAATAGAGGAAACTTCTATTGAGTTGGGACGTGTTGACCGTGAGCTGCATTTTAGTGATCATTCCAGTATTTCTGACTGGGCTATAGAGTCTGTATATTCTCTGGTTAATGGGTATGGTTTGGTTAATGGTATTGGAAATAATTTAATGTCACCAAAAAGTCAATTAACCAAGGAAGAAGCAATTGTGATTGTAAATAGGATGAACAACAGAAGAAGATAGAAGAAAATTACAAAATATTGCATTGTCAAAAGTCTTATTAGAATGTTGAGGAAGTTATTGATGTTCTATAAGACTTTTTTGTATGGGACTATTGACTTAGAAATGGGCCTATGGTACTATGTATCTATAACCTCGGCAAACTTGTTGAAAGACAAGGACGCAAAGCCAGAAATCTAAGGTATAAGCATATATACTACGATCGTTCGGTTGCAATTCATTTGCAGCTTTTTTTGTGTTTAAATGGATGGATTTAGACATAAAATGCGTGGAATAGAATGAAGAGAGTCATCGTATATCCCTTGCTGCAATAATTAAGGGTCATAACTATTAATTTATGGTGGGACATAAGTTAAAATTTAATGAATTGAGAAGAAGAGGTAGAGAGAATGAAAAGAAGTCAAGCATTATTTTCAATGGCAATAATTTTTTGCCTACTGTTTGCAAACACAAGTTTTGCAGTAAATGACCCATATGGTCTGCCGACATATGACCATGTTGGAGAAGGGGAAAACTTTAATTATTCACACAATACAATAAATGGAGAAGGACAGATTGTTGAAGAAGGTAGGTTGGGAGCGGCGTTAAGTCATGAACTTTCCGCAACGTCAGTTCTTCCAGGAGGTAGTGTAACAGTAACTACCAGTGCTAGCTTTATAAGTGGTCAGGGAGATGGCTTGGATGGTCAAGATTCTCTTAAAGATTTGCTTATGATTGTATATAAAGATGATGTGATTCTAAGCAATGTGGATACAGCAAGTCCAGGATCTATACCTGGTAGTGTAGATAATATTCAAATTGGTAGTGGTCAGTCATTTGAACTTACAACTGAATTAACGCTCCCAGATACACCGGGTACATATACTTATTATTATGGTGTTTTTGATTATGGCAATTTCAGTGGTTGGATGGGAGCTCTAATTGCATCAAATTCATTTTCAATTACCGTTGTCCAACCAACTTACGAGTATAAGATAAAACCTACTATTTATGAATCCGTAGGTGGAAGCTTTGTTGAGAATCCGTTGGTGGGCCAAATTAAAGCAACTCTAGACAGTATAAATGGGACTGAGGTTGGTACCTTGTCTTCAGGAACGGCAACATTTGATGCTGTGGCTGGAACTCAGGTATACTTAAATGCACTTGCAAATTCAGGTTACTACTTCTATTCATGGAAATATAATATTAATAATGGGTTGGACATAGGAGATGGAAAATATAGGCCAAATCCAAGATATGTAACCACACCAGAAGGTGATTATACCTTTGGACCAGCGCCAGTGTTTGTTGAAAAACCTGATTTGGTACTTACTTTTATGCAGGATGAAAATCCTACACCTGAGACTTCAAGAAGATATCGTGTGTTCCATAAAGACGGTTCAGATTTGTTGTATCCACTTGAGCTTGGTTACCAAATAGCTGGAAGCAGTGAGATCGTACCTATTATTAATAGCTTTAGCTATAATCATGATTTTGACCATCGTTTTACAGATCAATATAATTTTCTTACTAATGCTACTGGAATCAACAGTAGTGAAACACTGAATTTGTATTACAAACATGACGGGGATTGGGTTCAAGCCCAAACTAAAGCTTCATCAACCCTTTATTCCATAACTTATGATCCTAATGGTGGTACCTTGGAAGATAGTAGTATCGTGTATGTTTACGCCGGTAATTCGGCTTCTTTAGCACCTGTTCCAACGCGAGATGGCTATTTGTTCCTTGGTTGGACATATGATGTTGAAATTAACTTGGAAAATGTAAATCAAAGTGTTATAGCTACTGCTAGCTGGGAAAAAATACCAACAGAAGTGAAGATGTATACAGTCGGTTTAAGTTCAACTGATGGTGGTAGTATAGCACCTTTCACAGGGACAAGACAATATCCGGGTTCATCAATCTTAAGCGTAACTGCTATTGCTGATGACGGGTATGAGTTCGTTGGATTTTCTGGAGATGTTGATATGCTAAATGGTAGTGAACTGGTTGTTTATTCCAATGTGAGCTTAACAGCAGTTTTTGAATCCATTAATGATGATCTTGGTGAAGACGAAGGAACACCAGAAGAAAATCCTGTTGATGAAACGAAGGAAAATCAAGATGTTAACTCTGATGCTTCGATTGAGGGATCTGAAGATCAGAAGGTAGATAATGAAAATAGTAACGATGTAGATTTAGTAAATGAGGAAATTCTTGACGAAGAAACTCCAGAAGAGCTTGGGGAAGCTTTACCTGATACTGGTGGCGTAGCTGCTAATCTGTTCTATAGTTTTGGAACACTTATGGCAGGTGCCGGTGTGATTTTAAAACGTAAGAAGTTTTTATAGATAATAAACATATGTGGATTGAATAATCTCATGCAAATAACTAATGAAGAGCTTGGGGAAGCTTACCTAAAGACAGCTGTAATATTGACAGCTGTTTTTTTCTGTTCTTTTATATTTTATTTTATTTTGATATAATGTACATATGTTTATGTCTAGGCTATTTAGAGGGCTTGCTTATAAATATCTATGAATGATGTTCATGACTACAAGGAAAGGAGTCCTTATGAATAATCATCAAATTCGCTTTGGTATCAGGCGGCAGCTGATACTGGCATTTTCTCTTATTGCCATTCTTGTTTTTTCAACTGTTGCCCTTATTCTATATCTTAATGCATCCCGAAGTTTAGGCCTCATAACAGAAAATGAAATTGAACAGCAGATATCCACTGTTCAGGAGTATATCAAAACCTTGTCTGATGAAGGTGATTTGCTGGCTGGAAAATATGCTAAGAACCCATTTTTTATCCAACACTTGAAGATTGGAGATAGGGAGTCCTTGGCTTATGATGTTGAGCCGATTTTTAAAGAGCTTAGTGAAAATAATGGAGTTTCGGTTTTTGAATTTGGAGATCAAGATGGTTTTGTCTTTTTTAGAGGCCACAATCCTGAAAAGTATGGTGAAGATAAAAGTGGAAAAGCACCAATTGCAAAGGCCCTTGACGGTGGTGCAGCCAGTGGCTTGGAATTTGGTTCCAGTGGACTTGCTGTAAGAGCCTTTTGGCCCATTGAATCGGAGAGTCAGGTTATCGGTACCATGCAGGTTGGAATTGACGGTGATTTTGTAGGTGAGATGGCTAGACTTACAGGAAGTAATATCCTGCTTTTTGAAGGAGAAGAGCTATCCAAAACAAATGCTGATGAAGCCAGTCTTCCTGAAAGCCTGCTTGAACATGCTGGTGAGGCATATGTAAGTTTTGTGAATGGTGAGTCCAATTACAGATACCAAACCAAAGACAATGATGTTTTTGAGCTGGTTCCCCTATTTGATCCAACAGGCGAGCAGCTTATTGGTATGGTAGGTATTTATAAATGGTTTGATATTATTACTGACTTTGAAAGAGCGAGTGGCATCTCACTCTTGATCGTATCTGTTTTGTCAATACTTGTAACCCTTGTTTTTGCAAGTTTAATAAGTTCTTATTTTTCAAAACCAATTAAGGATATGGCTGAGGCTTTTACTATCTGGCTGATGGTGATTTCACCTATCAGCTTCAAAAAGAAAGTAAGTACAAAAAGCGTAAGGATGAAATAGGTGTCCTTGTCAGAGGTTTGATTCACGTCAGAGAATCCTTAGGTAATCTTTTGAAGCTGTTGAATAATGACAGTAAGATACTTATGGATAAAGTAGACGTTTCCAAGAAAAAATTGGATATCGTTAGCCGTGAAATTCAGGATGTGTCTGCGACTACTGAGGAGATTTCAGCCGGAACTCAGGAGAGTGCGGCAACAACAGAGGAAATACTTTCTAATACAGAAGAGCTTGTGACTGTGATTAATGGCGTGTATGATCAGTCGAGAGAGAGTTATGAAAAATCAACAGGCTCCATTGAGAGGGCCAAGACCCTAAGCGATGAAGCAATTGATTCTAGAGAGAAAGTTGTAAGCATCTACAAGGGAACAGAAAAAGAGCTTCAGGCAGCTATTGACGAGTCGAAGGCGGTCGAATAGATCAGAGAACTCCTGGATTCTATTATGAACATTGCTGATCAAACCAATCTGCTGGCTCTAAATGCGGCTATAGAAGCGGCTAGAGCAGGTGATGCCGGTAAAGGTTTTGCTGTTGTAGCTGAGGAGATACGGAAACTGGCTATCAGCTCCAATGAGGCTGCTAATCGAATACAGCAAGTGACGGATATTGTTGTTGAATCCGTTGCAAAACTCAATACAGGTTCTGGTGAGATCTTAAAATTTATTGATGAAAAAGTAATTGCAGATTATGGAAAGCTGGAAACAACAGGACTGCAGTATCGGGAAGATGCCAATAGTTTTGGTGATGTCAGTAATGAGTTTTCACAAGCTGCTAAAAAACTCCAGGGTAATGTGGAACTCATTAATGATTCAATTAAGAATCTTGCTGTAGCTGCGGGAGAATCAGCAGAGGCATCAGCCGATATAGCGTCTAGAACTGAAAAGATTGAACTTCAATCATCCGAAATCAATGACCAGGTTGAAGAGGTGGAAGCAATTGCTTTGAAGTTGATGCAGCAATTGGAAAAGTTCACTTTTAATGAATAAGGTTTTAGATTTATTCACAATTTCTTCATAGGGTGTTTGAAATCATCCATTATAATAAGAATACATCCGAAAAGGCAAACTGCTTGAAAAGGCAGGACGCAAAACTTTAGGGCCTTACTTACATAGTTGGCAGCCAGTTACCGAAGAGAGGAATTGAAGTGACTCTTCCACGCTTTTAGGATGGAATTTGATGCTTGACGACGGTCATCTCTCGCGAACCTGTTATACAGGATGATGATTTTGACTCAAGTGCCGTTAGGAGGTTAATAAAAGCGATAGGAATTAATAATTAGGGGCCAGACGATTGTCTGGCCCTTTTAGTTAGGTCTAATTCTTCATTTGTGCTCAAAAATGGTGTGCATTCCTCTAAAGACCTTACAGAAAACGAACAAAAAGGCGAACAAAATCAGAAAATACGTCCAAAAAGTTCATGGTTTCTTTACACTTATATGGAAGTATGTTACTATATGTGTAGTAATATTACAAACATGTTACAAAACTAACTCTCATTCTACTAAAAATGCTTTTGGTGTGCAGGGCTATATGGCACCGGAATCATTATATTACATCATTCGGAGGAAAACATGTACGGAGTCCCTAAATTTCGTGAGAACATCTTTATGAAGTACAAGAAAGAGGTTCTTTTATCAGTTGGTGCTGCAGTCAGCATCGCTACTTTGGTAAGATTTATACCAAGTCCTGAAGTTGCAGAAAGTCTCCCTATTGAAAGTGAACTTGATAATAGGGTTGTTATAGAAGAAGTGAAACCAATCATCGGATACAAAGTGATTATTAACGGAGCTGAGGTTGGTTTAATTGCAGACGAGTCATCTATTGGTGACTTGGTTCAGAAGGCTTATGATAGTCTGGTAGCAGAGATTGGATATGATCCTGAAGTGTCTGTGGAACCAGCTCTTATTCCAGTTCACAATGGTGAACTGACTCTCGATTCATCAACAATTGTAGAAAGTCTCAAAAATGAATTTAAACTGGCAGCCGGTACTATTCGTACCAAAGCTTTTGTAATGCGTATTGGTGATGATTTCACCATCACTCTTGGCAGTGAGGAAGACATTAAAGAGGTTCTTTGTACCGCACAAGAGAAAATTGTTAATACGAATGCTTATTTCGAAGTGAATTTCGATCAAAATGAACATTCATCAATGATAAAGACACCTAAGCTTCTTATGATTGATCCTAACAGTGTCCAACCTACTTTGTCGACATCATCCAATGATGAGCCTGAGGAAATTGTTTCAGAAGATGGAACCCTACCTCCTGCCGCTAGTAAGGCAACTGAAACCGAGGAAGATCAAGTTGAAGAGGAGAAAGATATTGAACCTGGAACTTTAATGGAAATCGAGTTTGCAGAAGATATTGCCATTGTTGAAGCTTTTGTAGAACCTTCTGACATTGTTGATGTTGCTACTGCAGTTGAACTTATTACCAAAGAAAATGAAGAAGAAAAGATCTATACAGTTGAAAGTGGTGACAGCCCTTGGTTGATAGCCAACCAGAATGACATGTCCCTGGATGACCTTTACAAGATGAATCCTGAATTGAAGGATAATGAAAAGTATATGCAGGTTGGGGATGAAGTTGTCATCATGGTTCCGGAACCTGAACTGAAAGTTGAAACTAAAGTTGAAATCGTCTACAACGAACCGATTTACAGACAAACCGTTTACGTGGATGATCCAGATACCTATGTAGGTAGTTCGACAGTTATCGATAATGGTAGTGATGGAGTTATGGAAGTGACTGCTATTGTGACTAAGTTAAATGGTGAAGAGATTGACCGTGAGATTACAGGCAAGGAAAGAATCAAGGAGCCATCCAATAAGGTTATATCCAAAGGTTCGAAACCATTCCCTGTAAAAGGTGCAACCGGTTCTTATATCTATCCTGTTTCAGGATATGTAATCACAAGCCCTTATGGTTACAGATGGGGATCTTTCCACCACGGCGTTGACCTGGCTCTTGCTTCTGGAAATCCAATTGTTGCTGCAGATGGTGGTACTATTGTTTTTGCAGGTTGGAAGTCATCCACTTATGGTTATACCGTTGAAATCGATCATGGAAACGGTGTTTTGACCAGATACGCTCACTGTAGTAAAGTTTCCGTAAAAGTTGGTGAAGCCGTTTCAAAAGGCCAGGAAATCGCCAAGGTCGGTTCTACAGGCAGGTCTACAGGACCACACGTTCACTTCGAAATACGATTTGATGGTGTAGCTGCCAATCCATTAAATTATTTGGACTAAATCCATATAATATGATATAGTAGTAAAGGACTTATAATCAGTATATAAACTGTCAAAAGGCAGTAATCAGTATATAGAGTAGGACAAGCAGTATCAAATAAAAAGGGAAAATTTGTAGGGAATTGCAAGAAAGCCAGGTATCTGGCTTTTTTTGCTACTACTATAGGAAAGTTTCTTTGACGCAAAACGAGGCGAAGCCTCTTTGCTAGCTTGAATGAAATTAAAACGCATGAGATTTCTTGTTTTATGATATGATAGAACAATAGGAGGGATATAGGATGAATGGAAAAATACTCGTTGTTGATGATGAAAAGGCAATTGTTGACATACTAAAATTCAATTTGGAAAGAGAAGGCTTTGATGTACTGACGGCTCACGATGGAGAGGCGGGATATCAAACTTTTGTATCAGCTGGTCCGGACTTAATGCTCCTCGATATTATGATGCCCAAAATGGATGGCTTTACCGTTTGTAAAAAGGTACGGGAAACATCCAATATTCCTATTATTATGTTAACAGCAAGAGCCGAAGAAGTGGATAAGGTACTTGGTCTGGAATTTGGTGCTGATGATTATATTACGAAACCCTTTGGTGTTAGAGAACTGGTGGCAAGGGTTAAAGCTAATCTGAGAAGACAGGCTATGGACAAGCCTAGCGGCGACCAGTCTCAGATGCTTCGGTTTGACAATTTTGTTATTGATATGAATAAGTACGAAGTATCCAAAAACGGTCAGACGATTGACCTGACCATAAGGGAGTATGAACTCCTTAAGTTTCTTGCCAGTCAGAAACAACAGATTTTTTCCAGAGAACAACTCCTTGAGCAGGTCTGGGGCTATGAGTACTATGGTGATGTCAGGACTGTTGACGTGACGGTGAGAAGGCTTAGGGAAAAGGTAGAGGATACACCCAGTAAACCCAACCTTATATTGACTAAGCGTGGGATTGGTTATTACTTTAAAGGATAATTTGAGGATTACAATATGAAACGAAGCATCCGCTGGAGGATGGTTACTATCTTTGTACTACTAGTCGTTTTAGTTATGATGGCCAGTGGTACTTTGATTGTCTTTCAGACCAGAAACTACGAAAAAAACTTAATCGAAGAAGATATGATTGATATTGCTAATAAGATTGTCGGTTCGGTCAATGTGGAGCAGCCGGTGACTGAAATTGAAAATGACCTTCGGGCTATCCTGACTCAAAACGAGTACAGTTTGAAAGGAAAAAGCCTCTATCTTCTGAATCTTAAAGGTGAAATCATCCGGTCCCAAAACCAATCAGCAGACGGCCAAACCGTCTATACACCTCGGGTTCTTAAAGTTCTCTCAGGAAGTCGGACTAATGAATATGGTGAAATGGATGACTCGGCGGATATGGACCTGGCAAGAGGGGTTTATAAAGACGATGAACTCCAATATGTCATCTATATGGTAGCTTCCACAACCATTGTACAGGAGAAGATTCAGGCTATGGTTATGGTTATTATATTAGCCGTTCTTCTAGCTATTGTTTTGTCGGTTATATTGGCCTTTTTATTCAGTAATTTTCTGACTAAGCCTATTTACCTCTTGACTATGAAAGCGCGGGAAATGGCCAAGGGAGAGCTGGATAATCCCATTGAAGTTTTATCCAATGATGAAATTGGTGACCTGACCTCCAACTTTAACTCTATGGCTTTTTCTCTTAATGAGACTTTGGCTGAAATTGCCAGTGAGAAGAATAAGATGGAAACAGTGATTACTCATATGACCGACGGTATTTTGGTGTTTGACAACTTCGGAATTCTTATGCACAAAAATCCTGCAGCTATTCGTATGTTAAAGCTGGGTAATGTCCTGTCTTTTAGAGACGTTTTTAAGCATAAGATCGAAGAAGATTATCAAACCATTCTCCAGGAAGTGGAATATGAAACCCAGAAATTGTCAGTTAACTTAAATGAACAGTTTTATGGTGTGGATTTTGCAAAATACATGGATAAGGATGGAACGATTCTTGGCCTTATCTGTGTTATCCAGGATATAACAGAACATAAGAAACTTGAGAATATGCAAAAGGAATTTGTTGCTAATGTCAGTCATGAGCTCAGGACTCCGCTGACAACCATTAAGTCTTATGCTGAAACTTTGCTTGATGGGGCTGTTGATGATCCGGAGACCATGTCTTCCTTCTTAGGCGTTATCAACAGTGAGAGTGACCGGATGACGGCCCTTGTCAAAGACCTTCTTGAGCTGTCAAGGATTGACAACCATAAGACGGTACTTGAGGAGGAAGTAATCGATCTTTTGAAATTGGTGACAAAAAGTGCTGATAATTACAGGATTCACGCTAACAAGAAGGACCAGACCTTAAGTGTTGAAGCTGAATCGGATGAGTTTATTGTTATTGGTGACGGCAATCGAATTGAACAGGTTGTTAAGAATATTTTATCCAATGCAGTTAAATACAGTGGGGATCATGCTGAGATCAATGTGAAAATCTCCTCTGATTCCAGATATCATTTGATTGAAGTAAGTGATACCGGTATGGGAATACCTGAAGAGGATTTGGAACACATTTTTAACCGTTTCTATAGGGTGGATAAGGCCAGATCAAGAGCAATGGGCGGGACAGGTTTAGGTCTTGCCATAGCAAAAGAAATTATGGAACTTCACAGTGGCCAGATTAAGGTTAAATCTGTTGTTAACGAAGGGACTGTTTTTACCCTTTATTTCCCGAAATATACTTATGAAGATGACTTTTTAGGGGAAGAAAGTTACGAAGAAATCTAAACGTTAAATCTTTGTAACACGTTTGTAATACTTGCTTTGTATAATATAGTATATTAATGTAACCTAGGAGGATTGGCTATGTCTAAGAGTCGCAAGTTTTATATGACAATTTCATTATGTCTTGTCTTATCAGCTCTCTTTAGTTTTGGGCTTTTTGCTGCTGAAGACTTTAGCCTTGAATCATCTGCTAGTCTACGACAATATCCGGAGATTGCTTCGGTTTATGATATCGATGGTCTTGAAGAAGATAAGGATGATTATGCTTACGAAACTGAAAGTCCTGATTTGGAAGTTCTAGAACCGGAAACGCATTTAGTGTTTGATTATTTTGGCTATACTAAAACCCATCTTATTGAAATGGTTGAAGCGAATACAGTGAACTTCTCCTTGCCGGTTTTAGGATTGAGTGAAGGTCAGGCCTTTAGAAGAGCCGAACTGAAGAAGTTTGGTGATCTGGTTCTTACGACTGGTTTTAATAAAGAGCGTATTACTACATTTTCCAATATTAAATATTTGGAGGGACAGGCTCCAGCTGGTACGGCTGTCGGGATTGTTGTCTTCCATTTTGATGAAGATAATTTAGAGGGTCCTATGGCCTTGAATAATATTGTTGTTACCCAAGAAGAATTAACTGCAGTTGGAGCTTCTGAAATCTATAGCGAAACCATAGAACTTGACTATATTGGTGTTAATTATGTTTTGATTGCGACCTACAATCCTGAAACTGAAAAATCCGGATATCGTTTGTTTAAAGTATGTCGTGAACAGGAAGTGAAGCGGGTATTACTTGAGAATGTACAAATTGATTTCTTTGATGAAGAAGATGAAGATATTTCCATAGAGAATTTTGTACCAGGTATAGTTGATTTTGATTTTTAACAGGAGTTCATATGAGTAGATCAATTGGAAAAACCATTGTGTTGTCCATTTTAGTTCTGACAAGTATATATCAAATAGCGATGTTATGGTTTGATTACCCATCAGACCGTAACTTTTTTTTAAGTATTATGGATACAGAGACTACTTTTGGGTCTTCCGGATCCAATCAATCTTATGACCTGTATTATCCAAGTAAAGTGGCAACCTATTATCAAACGAATGAAGGATCCTATTTCTTTGAGAACTTGGATAATCCCAATAATGTGACGCCTGATTCAATGTTTGAAATCGTCAAACAGGCTCTTGAGAGTGGTATGGTTAGTTCGGCATTTGTAGCGGTAGAGGATTTGTGGTCCAAAGGCCACATTCTTTTAGAGATGCCATTTCCTATTGATTCGATGGTGGTGCAAGAAGATATGAAGATTGGCTCGACCTGGTTTAAGGAAAGTATGAGTTTTGAACGTGTTTATATCTATCCAGGCGAATTTGCTGATGATTATATGACTCTTATTTTTGCAGATATTTCGTTAAAAAAACGTTTTTCCTGTCAGATACCAGTAGGTAATATCAAACAGCTTAATGATATGGCTCTTACCCTTATGGATCAAGTCCATAGCCAGGATGAAATCAGATATATTTCTACCAAACAAAGAGACTTCAATCGATTTGAAAACGATGTTTTGCTGCCTGCAGGCGGACAATATTTTGATCTTATGCAGAATATCTATGGCGAAAAGTATTTTTACCAAGGTGCTGAAAGAGATATGGAAAGCCTTGAAACTTATGTGGACTACTTCTTTTTGAATCCTGAGATAGCATGGTCGACAGTTACCAATGATGAGGCAAAATATGGTGACTTGGAAGTTGTCGTATCCTATAACAAAAAGGGTTTATTATCATACTCATTTATTGATAAGCTTGAAAACAAGGTGACTGATCTTGGGAATGCATATAAAGCAGCCCTGAAATTCACAGATAAAGATACGGTTCTTAATCAGATTGAGTATGAGCTGGTGGATTATGACCAAACAGAAGATGAAGTAACCTTTTACTTTGATTATGGTTATCGTGGAGTTCCCATTCATTTTGACAATCTTGAGAGTGATATTGGGATTAGCCATCCTATGGAAATATCGGTAACCGGTAACACGGTTATATCTTATAAGCGTCTTTTATGGAAGACTGAAGAAGTTCTTATTCAGGGGGATCCTTTTGAGGTCCTTTACCAAAGATTATTGGATAGAATTGTGCCTGAAATTGGAGAACATAAAATCCAGGATGCTTATATTGCTTACTACAGTGATGATTTTGAAAATGGTGCATATTTGAAATGGTTGGTCCAGGTTTCTGATGAGAGAGGTGTTGTGGACTATGAATTGGAATAAAGTCTTAAATGTATTCATCGTCATCTTTTTAGTCATTAATGTGTTCTTGTTTTTTTATCATCGTCAGTATGCAACTGAACGCTATATGCTGTCTGAGAGTAGATATTCCCAATTACAGACAGTTCTCGAATCCAATGGGATATTATTATACAAGTATATGCCGACTTATACACCAATGAGTATGTTGGTTGTAAACGCACCTGAAAAGGATAGAGAAGCTATTGTTGCCAATATATTGGGTAGCAAGTACGATATAAAAGCCAACTCAAACGGTCTTGGAGAAGTTCTAAGTGCAGGCGATGAGTCCTTAACCTTTTATTATGGTGAACAAGAAGGATATGTTTACTATAAAAGCGAAGGAAGGCATTATATACCAGAAAATTTTACCGACGACGCCATAGAAAAGGTTGCAGGTCAGTTTGCAGCAGATATCTTTGGAGAAGATGTAGATATGGAAGTGACACTTAACATGCCTCAGAAGGACGTGGATGGTGAAGTAGTCGGATTACGGGTTGAGATGAATGAGAAACTAGGTAATAATACAAGTATTTTTCAAACCTATATCAAATTGTATATAACCAGAGATGGAGTTGAAGAAGCTTTAGCTGTGAGGTTTACTCCAGTTGAACTTGAAAACAACGAGCAGAAGATCCATGCTTTTGACACGGCTATGTACAATCTTATGTATTTTATTAAGGGTGAGGAAAACAGTAGTGAGACAGGTGAACCTCTTGGGAGAAAGATCAATGACATCCATCTGGGCTACTACATACCTGATGTTGATAATAAAAAACTTACCTATGAAGTAGAACCTCACTATCGTATCGTGTTTGAAAACGGCGATACTTATTATGTGAATGCATATACAAATGCTATCATCAAACCCTAGGTTCTAATGTCATGATATGAAAATAGTCTATAAGTTGTAGTATGATTGGGACTACGATTGATTATATGTTATGGATATGTTATAATCACAATGACTTGTGTGCTTTGGCAAAAGATAACCTATGTTTTCTTTTGGTAAGCTCTTATTGGACTTGAATAAGACTAAACATTGTTTAGAGGTGTATAAATGGATCAATTGATTATTAATGGAGGCAATTGCCTTCGTGGAAGAGTAGACGTCAGTGGGGCGAAAAATGCGGCTTTGGGGATTATTGCTGCAGCTTTACTGGCAGATGGCGTCAGTACGATAGAGAATGTACCATGTGTAAATGACGTCAATGTTATGATAGAGGCTATCCGGGATCTGGGAGTTGAGATAACTCATCTGGATCGTCATACTATTCGTATAGATACTAGAAAAGTCGATAAGTTCGTGGTGGATTATGAATCCATCAGTAAAATACGTGCATCTTATTATCTGCTGGGTTCTTTACTTGGCAGATTTAAGAAGGCTGAAGTTGCTATGCCAGGTGGTTGCAATATTGGTTCCAGACCTATTGACCAACATATTAAAGGCTTTGAAGCTCTTGGAGCAAAAGTTGAACTTGAACACGGCATGGTTAAGGTTAATGCACAAGAACTGGTCGGTACTAATATTTATCTGGACGTAGTCAGTGTCGGAGCTACAATCAATATCATGATGGCAGCAGTTATGGCAGATGGAATAACGGTTATTGAAAATCCAGCCAAAGAGCCCCATATTGTTGATGTAGCCAACTATCTGAATTCTATGGGAGCAGATATAAAAGGTGCCGGTACAGATTTGATAAAAATTCATGGTGTTGATTGTATTCAGGGGTCGACCTATACCATAATTCCGGACCAAATCGAAGCAGGTACTTATATGATTGCAGCTGCCATTACCGGTGGTGATGTAGTTGTCGGTAACCTTATTCCTAAGCATATGGAAGCTATTTCAGCTAAATTGCAGGAGATGGGTGTCGTTATTACAGAAGATCAGGACACCCTTCGTGTCAGAGCTGAACATCCCCTTAAAGCAGTTAATGTGAAGACCTTGCCCTATCCAGGATTTCCAACGGATATGCAGCCCCAGATGACAACCCTGATGTCTTTGGCAAAAGGTACAGGTGTTATTACAGAAAGTATTTTCGAGAACCGTTTTTCTTATATTGATGAGTTGAAACGGATGGGAGTCAATATAACTGTAGAAGGAAATGCCGCGATTTCTACTGGCGTTGAAAGTCTTTCAGGTGCCCAGGTAACCTCGACAGATCTTCGGGCAGGAGCAGCTTTGGTATTGGCTGGTTTAGTAGCTGATGGTGAAACAATTGTGAATCATGTTGATTATATTGACCGGGGATATGAATTTATTGAGGAAAAGCTAGCGATGCTGGGTGCTGATATTGTCCGCAAATCAGACGCTATCGATAAGTCTATGTTTAAGGTTGTGTAATATTATTATTTAATATGTCTGAGATATCAGATAATATTAGATATCTTTTTAACGAATAATAATGGGCCAAGTTGAAATTGGCTCATTTTTGTTTTATAATGAATTAAAGGCTTATAATGTCTATGCGTTATGCAAGTTTGTAGGCAAACGGAAGTCTTTCGGAATGGTGAACGAAAGATTAGGAGGGGGCTTAATGGCTAAACGTGTATTAGTTATTGATGATGAAGAAATAATGCGTAGTATCATCTCAGGCGTTTATGAAGATGAAGGCTTCGAGGTGGATGAGGCTTCTGACGGTAAGGAAGGTCTGTCACTTTTTGAAGAAAATGACTATGACTTGGTTGTCCTTGATGTCATGATGCCTGTTATGGACGGCTGGTCAGTATGCCGTCGAATAAGGGAAAAATCCAATGTCTTAATTATCATGTTAACCTCTAGAGATGAAGATGATGATCAACTCCTTGGCTACGAACTGGGCGTAGATGAATACGTGACCAAGCCCGTTAATTTTAAGGTGCTGCTTGCCAAAAGTATGCGTCTTCTTAAACGTATCAAAGTTGAAGAAGGCAATGAAGATGGTCATATGATTATTAAGTCTAAGATGGTTATAGATAAAATGGCTTACACAGTCAAAGTTGGCCAAAGGAGTATAGATTTTGCACCTAAGGAATATGACCTATTAGTATACCTTGCAGAAAACGATGGACGTGTACTCACCAGAGAGCAGATACTAAATACCATCTGGGGATATGATTATTATGGTGATGACCGTGTTGTGGATACGCATATTAAAAAGATTCGTAAGAAGTTAGGTGAGGAATCCGGACTTATTCAAACGGTTATTCGAACCGGGTATAAATTTGACTCATCCAAGGCAGCTGTATAGCAAAGAATAGGATTATAAATAATTAAGGTTGAAAGCTTGCTTTCAGCCTTTTGTTCTAATTTGGAAGGCAGGTAAAAGATGGAATCTAATAATTATGATTTTCAGCATTTGGTTGAAATAATGAAAATACTTCGAAGTGAAAATGGGTGTCCCTGGGACAGGGAACAGACCCATGAATCCATACAGAAGGACACCTTGGAAGAAACCTATGAACTCATGGAAGCCATTGAAAACAAGGATGATCCTAATATGCTGGAAGAGTTGGGAGACTTGCTTTTTCATGTGGTCTTTCATGCCAGAATAGCTGAAGAAGACAATCGGTTTACCATAGATGACGTCCTCAAAAGCATTACCGAAAAGATGATTCGCAGGCATCCTCATGTTTTTGATACTACACAAGCAGATGACTCAGAACAGGTACTTAAACAATGGGATGCAATTAAGAAAGACGAAAAACAGCATGAAACAATTACCGATGATTTACGTAGTGTACCAAAAGCAATGCCGGCCCTAATGAGAGCAGAAAAAGTGGGAAAAAAAGCGGCTAAGGTAGGTTTTGATTTTGAAAATGAATTTCAGTTGATGAACAAGCTTCAAGAAGAGGTGGAGGAAGCATCAGAGGCTATGAAATCAGGGGATTTGGAGCATTTTACCGAAGAAATTGGAGATTTGCTCTTTCAAATTGTGAATATATCTCGGTTTTTTAAAATAAATCCAGAAAATGCCTTGACAAAAGCAACAGAAAAGTTTATAAATAGATTTGAGGGTATCGAAGAGCTTGCAGCCGCTGAAGGCCGTAAGTTAGACGGTTTAACCCTAATGCAAATGGACGAATATTGGGATAGAATTAAGCAGCGGGATGCTTAATAATCTCAGACTAAAAATCTTTCGAGGAGGAGCGACACATGAACAAATCAGAATTAGTGAGCGCTATGGCAGCAAAAACAGAATTATCAAAAAAGGATGCGGAGAAAGCTTTAAAAGCATTTATCGATGTAGTATCAGATGAATTAGCAGCAGGTGGCAAAATCCAATTAGTTGGATTCGGTACATTTGAAGTTAGTGAAAGAGCAGCAAGAACTGGTAGAAATCCTCAAACTGGTAAAGAAATGAAGATTCCAGCGTCTAAAGCTCCAAGATTTAAAGCTGGTAAAGCTTTAAAAGATACTGTTAACAAGTAATTGTTAGCATAATCAAATAAGTTAAATTGAAGCCTGTGCTGCATAGCGCAGGCTTTTTACGTGAAAACATGAGCCAAGAGAAAAAGCAGGCCGCCGGAAACGAAGTGCTTGCACCTCGTTTCCGGCGGCCTGCTTTTTCTCTTGGCGACGTTCGCGACTGGTTGTGGAATGAGGCGTAGCTGAATGTAACAATCAGTTGTGAACGTCGCAGAGCCAACGAAGTTTGCGCTCATGTGTAGACCTATTGAGATGTCAATGCGCAATGGGGTGCTTGCACACCAGGGTGTTAATGCTTATCCAGTTATTTGAGGATAATCGCGACTGTTTGAGCAGCGAAGCGGAACAACCAGTAGTGATTATCCTCAAAAGGCTACGTAGTAGCCGTAAGCTTGACGGGCCCACCGAAAATATATCAGTGAAGTCCCCATACAATTAAGCCAAGAAAGGAACAATTATGCGTTTAGATAAATTCCTAAAAGTATCACGTTTAATCAAGCGAAGAACAGTTGCCAATGATGCCTGTGATGCAGGCCGTGTTATGGTTAACGGTAAAGTAGCAAAGGCTTCAGTTAAAGTTGCAGTCGGCGATATTATTGAGATATCCTTTGGCAACAACAAGGTTAAGGTCGAGGTTGAAGCGATCAAGGATTCAACTAAAAAAGATGAGGCAAAAGATATGTTCAAATATCTTTAGAAAAAAACAAAAAAATGCTATACTATTCTTACAGGGTGTCCGATATATTTACTGATACATAATTATATCAGGATGAGCACATAGGGATATGGCGGTGTGAGATGAAAAGAAGAAGACATAAATCCATTTACTTTCTCGGTTTTGTTTTGCTTCTCATGACTGGAGTTGTATTTTTTCAAGTTTCTTCAGCTTATAACAAAAGCCTGCAGAAAGAACAGGAGCTGGTAAGACTTCAAGAAGAACTGGACCAGGCTGTCGAAAGAAATGTTGAGCTGGAAAGCGAAAAGCTTCAGATTGATACGGAAGAGTACATCAAGAAAAAAGCCAGAGAAGAATTTAACTTAATCAACGATGGAGAAATTATTTTTATCCAAGAGGATGACTAAAGGAGATTTAACCACTGTGTTGAATCTCCTTTAGTATGTATTAGGAGATCAAACATGAAGCTGATAGATAAAGTTCAACAATTCATAAGTCAAGAAAATCTCCTTCAACCAGGTGATAGGGTTGTAATAGGCCTGTCAGGTGGTCTTGATAGTGTTGGTCTTTTCTTGGTTCTTGATGAAATAAAAGAAATACATGAACTGAAGCTCTATCCTGTATATGTCCACCACCATCTTAGGGATGATGCCGATGAAGATATCATCTTTTGCCAAAATCTGACCAAGGAATTTGGATATGACCTTAAAACTATTCATGTGGATGTAATGGCCTATGCAGGCCACCACAAGGTGTCTGTAGAAGATGGAGCCAGAACCCTGCGGTATAAGGCCTTAAAGTCATATTTGAGGGAGATTCATGGCCAGAAGATAGCCGTTGCCCATCACATGGATGATCAGGCTGAAACGATACTCTATCGACTGATAAGAGGTAGTGGGCTTTTGGGACTTACCGGTATGCAGGCCAAAAATGAATCTATCATAAGGCCCTTGCTGTCAGTGACTAAAGATGAGCTGGCTGATTATGTTGGAGTGAAAGAAACCGGATACAGGGAAGACATGACCAATTTCGATACCAAGTTTATGAGAAATAAAATCCGTCATGAGCTTTTACCTCAGCTAAAAGAATATAACCCCAATATTGTAGAGGTGTTGACGAGAAGCGGGCGTATTTTTACAGAGGAGGAAGAGGTATTAGGTGAGGAAGCTCAGAAGTTGGCTGATCAGCTTATAAAGGTCCATGAAGATAAGAATGGACCTAGGGTTACCCTTGACCTGAAAAAACTGTCAGAACTTCATATAGCCTATCAAAAAAGACTTCTTCGGATTGCCTTGGACAAGTTGAAAGGTGATCTTAAGAATATCGAATATATACACATTGAAAGTCTGCTTGAGCTGATGGACCGTCAGTCAGGAAAAGAAGTAACGCTAACTGAGGGTATACGTGCCAAAAAAGAATATGGTACAATGGTTTTAGAGAGAAAAAACAGAGAGGAAAAAAATAACAAGGCAAGGCCTGTTTTCCTTGACAGTTTTCCGATTAAAGGTTATATTCAAAATGCTAATATGACCTATAGTATACGTATACTTCCTAAGAGTGAGTACAAAGGATTAACAAACTATAAAGATTCTTTTAAAAAAGATAAGGATGTATACACTAAATGGTTTGATTATGATAAAATAAAAGCTAATTTAGTTTTTCGAACAAGAATTCCCGGTGACAGAATCACGATTCATGAAAATGGTGATTCCAAACTATTGAAAAAATACTTCATCGATGAGAAGATTCCGGCAAGTGTACGAAATACAGTGCCGTTATTGGCTTGTGAAGAGGATGTGCTTTGGGTCGTTGGATATCGGTCCGGTGAAGGATATAGGATTACAGACACCACCCAGAATGTTTTGGAAGTTAAACTAACCAAGGAGGACAAAAATGGCAAAAATTGACGTGTTGATCTCAGAAGAAGAGCTCACGAAACGTATTCAGGAACTAGGAGCCGAAATCTCTAAAGATTATGCAGATAAAGAAATTTCTATGATTTGTGTATTGAAAGGTGGGGTTATGTTTATGACGGACCTGGCCAAAGAGATTAAACCACTGATGTCTATGGACTTTATGGCGGTATCTTCATATGGGAATGAAACGTCTTCAAGCGGAATTGTTAAAATCGTTAAGGATTTGGATGAGCCAATTGAAGGAAAAGATGTACTGATCGTTGAGGATATTATTGATTCTGGAAGAACACTCAGTTATTTAGTCAAGGTTCTGGAAGACAGAAACCCAAGTTCAATCAAGATTGTTACGCTTCTTGATAAGCCTGACAGACGTGTTGTAGACGTGGATGTCAAGTATGTTGGTTTTACGATTCCTGACGAGTTTGTTCTTGGATATGGTCTTGATTATCAGCAAAATTATAGAAATCTGCCTTATATAGGCATTATGAAAGGTCTTGAGTAGTCATGACTGATAGTAGAAAGGAGGATGCATATGAAAAAGTATATGCGAGGATTTAGCTTTTATGCCCTTCTGGTTCTCATATTGTTATTTGCATTGTTTTTATCCAATCCTGGAAGTCAGACAACTGTACAAGGTTATGGACAGTTGGAGCTTAAGCAAGATGTAGAAAGAGGACTTGTTGACCGGATAGAAATAGCTAAGAATGCTGAAGTTCCAACTGGTATTGCAACTGTTCACAAAAGTGATACCAAAGTAGAGTTTCCAATATCAGATACTGGTGAATTAACACAATATGCTCTTGATAATGAGATTGCGGTTTATGAAACAGATATTCCACAGCCTAATATCTTTATGAGTATCCTGCCATCCATTATTATTTTGGTGGCGGTAGTATTCCTGTTGATTTTCATCATGAACCAGTCACAAGGTGGTGGAGGCGGAAGCCGTGTTATGTCATTCGGTAAAAGCCGAGCCAAAATGGTAGCTGACGGAGATACGAAAGTTACTTTTGCCAATGTAGCAGGATTAAAAGAAGAAAAAGAAGAACTTGAGGAAGTTGTTGAGTTCCTTAAGAGTCCAAAGAAATTTGTTGAGTTAGGTGCAAGAATTCCTAAGGGAGTTGTTTTGGTGGGACCTCCTGGTACCGGTAAAACCTTGCTTGCCAAAGCTGTATCCGGTGAAGCAGGCGTGCCTTTCTTTAGTATTTCAGGTTCAGACTTTGTTGAGATGTTTGTCGGTGTTGGTGCATCCAGGGTTCGTGATCTTTTTGATCAAGCCAAGAAAAATGCCCCATGTATCGTCTTCATCGATGAGATTGATGCAGTAGGACGTAAAAGAGGTGCAGGTCTTGGCGGCGGTCATGATGAACGTGAGCAGACCCTTAACCAGTTACTTGTTGAAATGGACGGTTTTGGTGTTAACGAAGGCGTTATCGTTGTCGCAGCTACCAACCGTGTAGATATTCTGGATCCGGCCTTGCTTAGACCGGGACGTTTTGACAGAAAAGTTATGGTAGGCAGACCTGACGTGAGAGGTAGAGAAGAGATTCTTAAAGTTCACGTAAAAGGTAAGCCATTATCAGATGAAATTGATTTAATGGAAGTTGCAAGAACGACACCTGGATTTACCGGTGCAGATCTTGAAAACCTGGTTAATGAGGCTGCAATCTATGCTGCTAGAGATAACGAGAAGATGATTCTTCAAGATCACTTCAGACGTGCCTTTATCAAAGTCGGTATCGGTACTGAGAAGAAGAGCCGGGTTATCAGCGAAAAAGAAAAGAAAATTACAGCTTACCATGAAGCCGGTCATGCAATTGCCTTCCATGAGTTACCAGAGATTGATGATGTACATTCTATTTCCATCATTCCAACAGGCTTTGCAGGCGGATATACCATGCCACTTCCAAGTGAAGATGAAATGTATATGACCAAGACCAAGATGCTTCAGGAAATCGTTTCCCTTCTTGGTGGACGTGCAGCTGAGCAATTGATTCTGGACGATATTACAACGGGTGCATCCAATGATATCGAAAGAGCCACAGCCATTGCAAGAAACATGGTGGTACGATACGGTATGAGTGATGTTCTTGGACCTATCCAATATGGTGGAGATAACGATGAAGTCTTTATCGGCCGTGATTGGGGGCATACAAGAAATTATGGAGAGAATATTGCAGGAATTATAGATGGCGAGATTAAGAGAATTGTAAGTGATGCTTTTGAAAACGCTAAAGAAATTCTTGAGAAACATATTGATGTCCTCCATAAGACTGCCGATTTACTTATTGAAAAAGAAAAAATCACTGGTGAAGAGTTTAGAAAACTCTTTCCTGATTACGAACCAGGTGACGATACTGACGGTGATGTAAAAATCAGTCCGGATGTTGTTCCTGTATAATTACAATAATCATTGGCTGTTGCACAAGTTGCAGCAGCCTTTTCGTTTTATGAGGCAACTCGTTTTATGAAGTAACGATCAGTAAGCAGATGAAGTTTTTAATCATGAAACTGATAATTGATATGATTGGTGTTAATAAAGGAGATGTATGATGAAATTAATGTTTATATCAGATATTCATGGATCTGTACCGGCTCTTAAGACAGCTCTTGACAGATATAAGGAAGAAGAACCTGATTACCTGGTAATCAGCGGAGATATACTCTATCACGGACCTAGAAATCCCCTTCCAGAGGGATATGACCCTAAAGGGGTCATAGAACTTCTAAACCCTCTTAAGGATAAGATTCTAGCCGTACGTGGCAACTGTGACTCAGAAGTGGATCAAATGGTTCTTGATTTTCCGATGATGGCGGACTATCAAGAGCTGGTTGTAGAGGACCTGAGATTTTTTGTTTCCCATGGGCACCTTTTTGATAATGATTTGCCTGACCTTGTCAGTCGTGACGGTGTTTACGTTCAGGGCCATACCCATATACCTATGCTTAAAAAAGTCCAAACAAAAACCCATTTCAATCCTGGATCCATTACCCTTCCTAAGAATAATGAACCAAAGACTTATGGGTTTTATGAAGACCATCGTATATGTATCAAACAAATGGATGGCAGTGTATATTTGGAAATGGACCTTTAATCATCAGATTCATCTGTGTCGTCAGAATCACCCTTGGCCTGGGTGTCTGACGGCTTTTTGATTTCCTGGTTTTGGTCATCCAAGCGGCGATAACGGTTAAGGTTTTGCTGCTGGCGGTGTTTCTTAGCCTTCTGATCTTGGATGATAGTCGTCAATCGATGAACCTCCTCGTGGAGTTTCATATACCTGAAGGCCCTGGACATAACTGTTGTAGAAGGAAAGTAGAAAAAGACAAAGGTTCCGGTCAGGTAAAACAATTGAGAAACAATAGGTGCATCAATGACATATGGCAGGACTGAGCCGAATTCATATAGAATGACACCGATGGTAATGGAATGAAGGACCAGGCTGTATATTCTGGACGCTTTTAAACCTTTAATCTGCAGCATACGAACCATAAGGAAAGAAAGCATTAAGAGTATTAAAGATCTGAAGAAGTTTCCTAGGGCAGCTACAATCATATTACCAATCATATAGATGAAGACACCGATGGAAGACATGAGGCTTAAGCTTTCAACCAGTTCTGATTTGTTCACTGTATAGAGAGAGAATAATTCCAGCGACATATAATTGGTCTCACCGTTGTTGTTCATAATAAAGGTGGTTTCATTGAGGAGATAACCTACCTTATGAGTCATAATATCATTAATATTCTTGTTTCCTGATGTATCGATGATAAAAATCATATCTTCATTGCTAATGATAATAGGCTCTGTAGTATCGATATAAAAATGACCATCTGACAGTTCAAAATCAGGGAAACTGGAGTCCCCGACCTGTTCAAGAACCTGATCGATATAAGAATTGAAGTAAAGTCCTTTGACCAGGCCGGTTAGGGCGGATACAATACAGATCAGTATAATAATATAAGCAATGGCTTTTCCAGAACGCTCCTGAACTCTTGAAGCTACATAGGCAGGATTAGTCAGTGAATCTTTAACACTTTTAAAAAAACGGGTAATGCTCATGGGGAGCCTCCTTATCTCTTTCTTTGACCTATCTATTGTATCTTTGTTTTACAAAAGTTACAAGCATTGTTACAAATATTAAACCATTTTTAAGAATCTGTCTTTTCGTTGAGAAAGTCCTCCTTATGACGTATAATAAGAGTTGAATCTATGATGCGGATATTTTGACTATTTTGTAGTAATGAATGGAGAATTAATGAATACTTTTAATATAACGGTCCCTTGTATGTTTGGACTTGAAGCTTTGGTAAAGCGTGAAATCTCAGATCTTGGTTATAATATAACTCATGTTACCGATGGTCGGGTGACTTTCGAAGGTGATGCCATGGCTATCTGCAGGACCAATTTGTGGCTCCGTGTTGGAGAGCGTGTTACCCTTGATGTCGGTGAATTTAAGGCGACTAGTTTTGAACAGCTTTTCCAGGGAATCAAGAAAATCCCATGGGAAGAGTATATACCTGCTGATGGCAAGTTTTGGGTAAAAAAAGCCACCTCCATTAAGTCTAAACTCTTTAGCCCAACAGACATTCAGTCAATAGTTAAAAAGGCTGCTGTAGAGCGAATGAAAGAAGGACACAAAATATCCCTGGTTAAGGAAACAGGTGCTCCTTATCCCATCAGGATTTTTATTCATAAAGATATTGTTTATGTGTCTCTGGATACTTCAGGAGATGGTCTGCATAAACGGGGATATAGAAAAATGCTTGGTAAAGCACCTATCAGAGAGACCCTTGGTGCAGCTATGGTCCTTTTGTCACCATGGAATCCGGACCGGACCCTGGTGGATCCCTTTTGTGGAACGGGAACCATTCCCATAGAAGCTGCTATGATCGGCCTTAATATTGCGCCGGGTATGAACAGGGAATTTGACGCGGAAAACTGGGATAATCTGATTCCAAGAAAATTATGGATGGAAGCTGTTGATGAGGCCAATGATGCTATTCGGCATGATGTTGAATTAAGCATCCAGGCTTTTGACATTGATTATAAGGCGGTTAATGTAGCCAGAGACTGTGCTGCCAATGCCTACGTCGATGAATATATACATTTTCAAGACAGACCTGTCAGTGAACTAAGCTCCAGGAAGCACTACGGGGTGGTCGTGACTAACCCACCTTATGGAGAACGTTTGGAAGATGCAGAGTCAGTTAAAGAGATATACAAGGATATGGGGAAAGTTTTTAGTAAGTTAGAAGACTGGTCTTTTGTTGTGGTAACATCTTTTGAGGAGTTTGAAAGGTATTACGGCAAAAAAGCGACCAAAAACCGAAAGCTTTATAATGGCATGTTAAAGTCCTATATATATACATATCTTGGACCAAGGCCTCCCCGACGCAGTAAGGGAGAATTAAGTAATGAAAAGAGAGAAACTAACAATTAAGCAATTTCAAAAAAAACACACAAGAAAAGCAGCTGTATTTATAGCGGTGATCCTGCTCATGGTAAATCAGATACCCCTTGATGCCCGGGAGACAGTAGCTATTGAGCTCAACGGCCAGACCATTGTTTATAATGAGGAATACGGCTTTCCTTTTATTGATGAAAATGACAGGACCCAGGTGCCTTTCCGTTTGACCATGGAAACCTTTGGGGCTGATGTCAGCTGGGATCAGGAGAGATTTGTGGCTACAGCTGAGCTTGATGATATTCGGATTGATGTACCTATTGGTGAGCAGTATATTCTCAGGAATGGTGAGAGAATCCTCAACGATACAACTTCCAGAATTATTGATTCAAGAACTTATCTTCCTATTCGTATTGTTCTGGAAGCTTTTGGAGCTGAGGTCAAGTGGGATAACAAAAACTTCAAAGTGGTTATCCAATATGAGGCAGAAGCGAATATATTCACCAGAATACCTAAGTATTTTGATTTAAGAAATACAAACCGTTTATCACCAATAAAAGACCAGTTTGATACTGGTGCCTGTTGGGCTTTTGCCTCCTACGGTGCAATGGAATCCCAGCTTTTACCCGATGAAGTGTGGGACTTTTCAGAAGATCATCTAAGTCTGGGTCATGGTTTTAACCTTGACCAGGCCGATGGCGGTAATGCAGCCATATCCCTTTCCTATTTGACAAGATGGTCGGGACCTGTTCTTGAAGTAGATGATCCTTTTAATGATGGAATCAACAATCCGAATGCCAAGGTCATGAAACATGTCCAGGAAGTGCAGTTTATACCTGATAATGACCTGCTGGGGATTAAAGTTGCCTTATTGACATACGGACCTGTACAGACTTCTATATACCTTGATGCTGCAACCTTGAACCCTCAGGGTAAATTTTATAACGAAGGAAATTCCTCCTACTACTATTTTGGCAACAAAGGTTACAATCATGATGTTGTTATCGTTGGTTGGGATGATGCTTATCCCAAGGAGAATTTCAGGACGGAAAGTATAGCTGATGGTGCTTTTATCGTTAGAAACTCTTATGGAGAGTCTTTTGGTGAGGAAGGCTATTTCTATATTTCTTATGATGATGCCCATGTTGGAACCAACAATATCGTCTTTACAAGGGTTGATGAAGTGGATAATTATGACCACATCTATCAGACAGACTGGCTGGGCTTTATTGGCCAGATTGGTTATGGTGATGAAACGGCATATTTTTCCAATGTTTATGAAACTGACCAAAGAGAACTCTTGGATGCTGTCAGCTTTTATGCCACAGATGACCGTACGAACTATGAAGTTTATGTGGTGGACTCCTTTGAGGATACTGCTGATTTTAAAGATATGAAGTTAATCGACCGTGGTTATGTTGAATTTGGTGGATATTATACCATCGATTTTGAAGTGCCTATAACAGTGGAGGGACGTTTTGCAGTCATTGTGCGAATTACAACTCCAGGTAGTCAGTATCCGGTTGCTGCCGAATTTTGGCGGGACGATATCGAGTGGTTGAATACCGTAAATATTGCCGATGGCGAAGGTTACATGTCCTATGATGGGCAAGACTGGGAAAGGACGGAAGTGGTCCTTGGAGCCAACACCTGTCTTAAAGCCTTTACCCAGGACTATGATATCAGTTTGCTGGAAGAGGATCTTCCAGCAGATAGCGGTAATTAGTATTAAAATATTATAAAATTACGAATAATAGATAGAATTATAAACGAGTCTTTTGGTTAGAATAGGAGTGTACTATGACAAAAGTCTACGAAGGTATGCTAAAGGCTATCGAAGGTTATGACAGGATTTACATTCAGCCACATAATATTCCGGATCCGGATGCTATTGCCAGCGCTTTTGGCTTAAAGTCTTTTCTGGGGAGCCAGGGAGTCAGTGCTGAAATTGTTTATGTGGAATCGATTGAGAAAGCCAATTCCAAGACTATGCTGGATATTTTTGGTATCGACATGCTCTTAATGGACCATGAACATGTTCTGGATGGTGATGAATTCATTATTCTCATTGATACCCAACTTAGTCATTCCAACGTTACCAACCTCAATCCTGTAAATGTAGGGGTTGTGGACCATCATCGTTTTTTAGGCAATGAACACTACAAATTCATGGATATACGTCCGGATTTTGGAGCCTGTTCAACCATTATTGCCTCCTATTTTCATGAGGCTGGCGTGCAACCGGCGCCAAGCATTGCTACAGCCCTTCTCTATGCCATTATGACGGATACGGACAATCTGGTTCGATCATCGAATCTAATGGATTTGGAGATGTTCTACTGGTTGTATAAGATGAGTGACCTTTCCCAGATTAAACATCTGAGGATGAATGAAATTGGATTGGCAGACTTGGAAGCCTATACCAGAGCCCTTCAGAATATCGAAATCTACGGCTCAACCTGCTTTGTCGATGTTGGTGACTGTAATGATTCCCTTCAGGGGACTATCAGCGATATGGTCTTCACGATTGAGAATGTGGACACTATTGTGTCTTATGCCAAGCGGGATGACGGTATTAAACTGTCGATTCGAAGCGGTGACAGGAAGATTAAAGCCAATGACCTGGTGAATTATATTATGGACAAGAGTGGAGCCGGTGGGGGCCATGATGAAATGGCCGGCGGTTTTATAGCCCAGAAGGATATAGGTCTTTTGCAGAACAAGAATTTTGATACTTATGTCAGGTACAGAACAATAAAATATATTGACTATATTCGTCTTGGTTTTTGATGATAAGGTCGGTTAGGGGTGTTTTATGACAAAGGAAACTTTTTTTGTTGAAGGTCTAGGTGGACAGAAACTTTTTGTACGGTGTTATAAGGAAGATCAAGGCGTCGGACAAGATGAAGCGGGAAGAAAAGAGACAAAGGTCCTTCAAATTCTTCATGGTATGGCTGAATTCGGAGACAGGTATGAAGCTTTTGCTGAAGTCCTGGTAAACAAGGGATACAGAGTCTATGTCCATGATCACAGAAAACATGGTTTTAGTTTATCCGGCAGCCAAAAAGTTGGGCACTATACCAAGGATACCTGGCAGGATATGGTTGGAGACATACAAAAGGTGCAAGAAGAGATTCTGTCAAGAGAATCTGCTGACAGTTTGGTTATGTTCGGTCATTCCATGGGGTCATTTCTCCTTCGTAATTTCTTGATTGATTTTGGAGACAAGGTTTCCAGGGCGGTTATTTGTGGAACGGCTGATACAAACGGACCCTTGTCCATGGTTGGTATTATGTTGGCCAAGGTTCTTGGAGGACTGGCCGGTCACAAACCCAGTCCATTTCTTGATAATCTCTCAGTAGGTGCCTATAATAAGAAGTTTGAGCCGACTAAGACGACAGTTGACTGGTTAACCAATGACCATGAATTGAATAAATGGTATGAAGACCATCCTTTGTGTGGTTATCCTTATACACCTAAGTTTTATGAAGAAATTGCCAAGGGTTTGCGCTATGTGATCAAGGATGATAATATAGTGAAGACGCCTAAAATCCCCCTTCTTTTTATTGCAGGAGCAATGGACCCTGTGGGCGAGATGGGTAAAGGTGTCGAAAAGGTTCGGAGTAAGTATGAAAGTTTAGGTTATGATACGGAGATAACCTTGTATGATCAAGCCAGACATGAGATCCTTAATGATACCTGTAAAGACCAGGTTTATGAAAGAGTATTAGGATTTTTAGAATAGAAATTTATACCCATTCAAGAATCATCTGATTCCTACAGATGATTCTTGGTCTGTATAGAAGAATGAAAGAGTGATGACTATTAAGCTGAAAAAAGGAGATTTGATGATCACCTTGGCAATCGTTCTAGTGGCGGCTGTCATCTTGATGATCAATCAAATCGGTTCAACCAGTGAAGGTGACCTTGTCGTTGAGGTTCGTATTGATGGAGAGATTGTTGACGAGTTTTCTCTTCATGAAGACATAAGAAAAGAATATTTAAGTGAGTTTGGCTATAATCTATTGGTCATTGAAGACAGTGAGGTTTATATTGAAGATGCCGACTGTCTTACCAGATCCTGTATTGAAAGTGGCCACAGACATAAAAGCGGTGAGGCCATTGTTTGTCTGCCAAACCGGTTTACCATTGAAATAATCGGTGGAGAGGGAGGCGATATCGATGCAATTTCGCAGTAGAACCCAGCGCCTGGTCCTCTTGGGACTTCTGATATCTATGGCCATCGTTCTTGGATATTTTGAACGATTTATTCCCTTGCCTTGGAATGTGCCGGGGATGAAGTTGGGACTGGCAAATATTATTACCCTGTCAGCCCTCTACTTTTTTAATAAAAAGAATGTTTTTGCCCTGGTGGTGATTCGGGTGGTCATGACCTCCCTATTGGTTGGAAGCATGATGAGTTTCTTTTACAGTATGGCAGGCGGCCTTTTGAGTTTTGCAGGTATGGCAATTCTTCATCACTGGTTCAGTAAATCGGTAAGTCCAATCGGTATCAGCATTCTTGGAGCCTTGCTCCATAATCTTGGCCAGTTGGGTGTATTGGCTCTTGTATCAGGTAGGGTGACCATTGCCCTGTCCTATGCTCCATTAATTATGGTCTCGGCAATAGCAACCGGTATTTTTGTAGGAGTGGCCTCTATCTTTTTTGTAAAAAGCATGCCCATGACCAGCTTGAAATCAAGGGCTATGACCTCATCAAAGGAAGAAAGATAAGCCCCTTGATGCCTTGAAATTTTCAACATCCCGTAAAATTTCAGAGTTAATTATAAAAGTGTAAGCATTTATTTTTACACTTTTATTACAATGTCTTATTTTGACTAAATATATTGTATAATGGAACCGAAAAAGATATAGACAAAGTAGGGCACACTACTTGATAAAATACAGGATAATGATGGTTAGCTTAAGGAGACATACATGACATTTATGAAGAAAATCCTTCCTTTATATAAAAGAATATTAGCGACAGGGTTATGCATAACCCTTGGTTTTGGTGTGGGAAATTACACCTCTCTCGCAGGAGAATATACAGATGAACTGGTCCTAAAATACAATGGGGCTACTTATAATTATAACAACCGTTTGGTTACCGTTGAAATTGACGGCAAAGAACTTCAGACCGGTGATATGCCTGCAGTTCTGATCAATTCACGAACCATGGTTCCTGTCAGGGAAGTTTTTGAAAGTGCCAGTATTAATGCTACCGTCAACTGGAATGGCAATACCAGGCAGGTCTTTATTGCCTATGAGGATAAGTTTATCGTTCTGACGATCGATTCCAATACGGCTTATGTCAATAATGTGCCGGTAGAATTATCTGCTCCTGCCACCTTGGTACAGGATATGTCCAAACAGTATCCCAAAACCATGATTCCCCTTCGTTTTGTTTCTGAAAATCTTGGCTTTGACGTAAGTTGGGACAGTGATACATATACAGCAGGTATCCATACCGGTAAGACCATGGAAAAGGATGAAGACCAGGAAGCGATAAACAATGAAGATGATACTAAGGAAGATCCAACCGTTGTTTCCGGTGAACAGCTGGATAAACTGGAGGGCAGTAAGGCTAATCGAGACCTGCCAACAGCTCTTTTAAATGCACCGGTTGAGTTCACGGCTTCCGGTAATATCAGTGAAGAAATCGAAGCTTCCTATTCTGAGATAGATATTGAAGCTAAGTCTTATCCGATTGCCTTTGTTGATGATATCGATTATTTTGATGCCAACGGTGAGATTGGCTTTAAGATTCATACTGACGGTCCTATATCAGATGTGGATACCCATGTATGGAACGGCAAATTCATTATAGAAGTATTGGAAGGTGCTTTGGACCTTGACGATACAACGATTGACTATACCAACAATCCTTTGGTAACAGCCATTAGGATGGGAGAACACGATACCGATGATGGCGTCCCTTACGCAAAAATTGTGTTTGATTTAAAGACATCAGGCTATAAGTTCAATCTGGACTTAGATGATGACAGGGATACCCTTACGGTCACGGCTGTGAACAACTCCATTTACAAAGTTGCCCTTAAGCAAAATACTAATGGAGACTATATTGATATTACAGGTGTTAATGCTACCGTAGTTGAGGCTTTTCGTCTGAGTAATCCTACAAGAATTGTTTTTGATATGCCTAACACAAAAACCCTCCTTGGATACCAGGCGAGTGTAGCCCAAGGTCAATATGTTACAGCTATCAGGACTGCCCAGTTTGAGCCAACCGTAACAAGAATTGTTATCGAAACCGATGGACAACCGGATTATCAGGTCATTGATTTAAGTGATGGCGTGACACGGATCCAGATTCTGGAACCGGGTTATGAGAATATCGTTTATGATAATACAGAGGATAACCCAACGATTATTATCGATCCGGAGGACAATGATACGATTTCCATTGATCATATTACTTATGAAGACAATTATTTGGACAGAGAATATATCATCACTATTCCAGGAGACCAACGTGAGCATTTTGGTAGTGGTGTCGTCAACATCAATGACAATATTATCGACAATATTAATGTTAAGCTGGATGCCAGCGGTAATACCAAGCTGACCATTAAAGCCAAGACAATTCATGAGTTTAGAATAGAGGAAACCTCTCAAGGCTTGGTCATCAAGGCCTACAAGCCACATGAACTCCATGAGAAGGTAATTGTTGTAGATGCCGGTCATGGTGGAGATGATCCGGGAGCCGTTGTTGGCCAGAATTTTGAAAAATATACAACCCTGGGTGTTACCCTTGAGCTTAAGAAGCTTTTGGACCAGGATCCGGATATGAAAGTCTATTACACGAGACTGGAAGATACAAGGCCGTCTCTCTACGAGCGTACAGACCTGGCCAATGAAGTGGAAGCTGATTTCTTCTTAAGTATTCATATTAACTCATTCACCAGTAAGTTTAACGGTGTGGAAACCTTGTATTTACCTGGACCGAATACACCAGGACTTAATTCCTTCGAGATGGCGGCTATTTTCCAGGAAGTCTTCTCAGCCAATGTAGAGATTGCTGATTACCTGTCAAAACAAAGGGATAACCTTCATGTCCTGAATGCAACGGACATGCCGGCTATTATTTTGGAAATGGGTTATCTGACTAATGATCATGACCGCCAGTACCTGACTGATCCAAATTATTATGATGATTTGGCAGCAGCGATTAAATTATCTATTGATGAAACCTTTAAACAGCATCCGACAGGACGGTAATCATGGGACAAAGCGTTAGAGATAAAGTATTGGATAAACTTCTTGAAGCCGAAGATTACCTTTCCGGCGAACAGCTGAGTGAGGCCTTCGGTGTTTCAAGAACCAGTATTTGGAAAGCTATCAAAAAACTGAAAGAAGAAGGCTTTCAAATTGATTCGGTGAACAACCGGGGATACCTTCTTGTCGAAAATCCAAGTGACTTGGCTTCGAGCCTCTTAGTCCATGACTTGAAGGCCTTAGGCTATGACCATGTTAAATGGTATGAATCGATTGATTCTACGAATTTGGAAGCCAAAAGACTGGCTGATTCCACTTTTGGACCTGGTGAAACCGGTGTTTTTGTCGCTGATGAACAGACCCTTGGAAGGGGTAGACGTGGAAGGTCCTGGGAATCTATAAAAGGTCAGGGAGCCTATACTTCCCTCCTGATTAGACCTGGGATTCCGCCCTCATCGGCCGCTATGCTGACTCTTTTGGCAGGCTTTGCAGTCTGTAGAACCCTAAGAGATGATTACGGCTTGGATGCAAAAATCAAATGGCCTAATGATATCGTTGTCGATGGAAAGAAAATCTGTGGTATACTGACAGAAATGTCCAGTGAGATTCGAAGTCTTCATTATGTGGTCATCGGTGTAGGGATTAATGTTGGTCAAAGGGAATTTGATCATGAACTTCAAGATAAGGCCACCTCTTTAGCCATGGAAAAACCAGGTATGAAGATCAATAAACATGACCTAATACTTGGTTGGGTAAAGGCTTTTACCAAGCTGGTCCCTGAGTTTGAAGCCAGTAAATCCTTAAGCTTTATTCGAAAAGATTATGAAGCTTTGTGTGTCAACATCGGCACCGGTGTAACTGTAATCGAATCAAAAGGGACCTATAATGGTTTTGGTGTCGGTATTTCTGATCTAGGTGATCTTATGGTCAGGTGTGATGATGGAAGCGTTAAGGAAGTCATGTCCGGAGAAGTCTCAGTGCGAGGCATCTACGGTTATGTATAATAGAAAGGAAGCTTATGGACAATATATTTAAAGGACTGGATAATCAAACCTATTCGGATGGAGTTATTTTGGCTGTATCCAATTCCTATGAGAAACTCTACTACTTCAATGAAGATTTTGATATGATTCCAGAATTGGTCCAAAAGGAATTACAGATTCTTTTGGTCATGCATACAGAAGAAGTTGGTGGTATTATTGCAGTAGGTTTTGATACAGATGGTCAGTTATATATAGAAGCAACAGCTAATGAGTTGGATGCCTATTATGATCATATTGGGTCTCATCTGAAAATCAAAGAATATCAAAGGGAGAGAAGAGAACTTTTTGGCTCCTTGGAGCGCTTTTATGAGGAGTTTTTCTAGAACCTTGCAATTTATAGAAAAAGTGCTATAATGGCAGTGTAACAGGATTAGCTAAGGCTTGGACTATACCGACTGGATAGTACCTTTAGTGAAACTCTCAACAAGAGTTTCTTGGGCTGAGGTTTGATTCTATAATTGAATTTGTCTTGTATCCGAAAGGAACGGGAACGGAGGTCTATGATGACAGATATGAATGTAAGTAAAAGTACCAGAACAATGACGGTTACAGGCCTAATGTTGGCTATGACACTGATTTTAACCTTAACACCCATTGGATTTATACAGGTTCCACCAATTTCTATTACGATTATGCATTTACCGGTAATTATTGCAGGTATGATTGCAGGACCAATCAGCGGTTTTATCGTAGGACTTGGAATGGGACTTGCATCTATGTTTCGGGCAATTACCAGTGTGAATCCTGCTGATAAATTGTTTGTTAATCCTTTAGTATCAGTACTGCCAAGAGTATTTATTGGTGTTACTTCCTACTATGCCTATACCCTAGTACGTGGGGCTTTGATTAAGCTAAAGAACAAAGACTTGCTACAGGGTGGCTTGGCCGCAACAGTGGGTGCCCTTACTGGAACACTAACCAATACCGTATTGGTACTTGGTATGCTTTGGTTGGTTCACTTTGCCAATGAAACAGGAGCTATTGCTTTCTTCATCAGTGTTCTTTCCATTAATGTGGTTATTGAAGTTATTGTTGCAATTATTGTATGTGTACCTGTCGCCATTGTTATTGAACGTATGGCAAGAGGTCGTTATTAGGAGAAATATAAGTTGAACTCAACTTATTAATATAAAAAAGAGCCTATGGGCTCTTTTTTCGACTGGGTATATGATAGGAGGAAAGTCTTTTATGTTACTGGTTATTGATATTGGAAATACTAATATTACTTTAGGGGTTTTTAAAGGCGATGAAGTGACGGGACGTTTTCGTATGCGGACCAAGACGGAGAAAACCTCCGACGAATATGGTCTCTTTATGGTAACCCTGCTCAAAGAAAAAGGAATCGATCCTAAAGCGGTGAAAGCGGTGATTATATCCAGTGTTGTTCCAGATATTATGTATTCCTTTAGTAATGGAATTCGAAAATATTTTGACAAGGAACCTATGATTGTAGGGCCAGGGATAAAAACCGGTATATCCATACATACAGACAATCCGGCTGAGGTTGGTGCTGACCGTATTGTTGATGCTGTTGGAGCTAGATATGAATATGATGGAGACCTCATTGTGGTTGATTTTGGCACAGCTACAACTATTGACCTGGTTACAGGAAAAGGCGTTTTTGAAGCAGCGGTAACGGTACCGGGAGTACGAATCAGTGCAGATGCCTTGTGGAAAGAAGCGGCTAAACTACCTGAAATTGAGATTAAGAAACCAGAAAGTATCCTGGCCAAGAATACGGTCCATTCCATGCAGGCAGGCCTTGTTTACGGTTATATCGGGCAGGTGGATTATATCATCAGGAAGATGACAGAGGCTTATGGAAAGCCTTTAAAAGTTGTGGCAACCGGTGGTCTTGGACGAACCATCGTTGAGTCCATTGATTATATTACCTATGATCCGGACTTGACCCTTAAGGGCCTAAAATATATTTATGAGAAAAATGTTTAGTCATGATTTGAGGTAGTCAGTATGAGCAAATATATAAAACCAATTCAATATGGACTCTATCTTGGTCCTATGGCCGGTGTGACAGACATGGTCTATCGACAATTGTGCCAAGAACAGGGATGTGACGTCACTTATACGGAAATGGTCAGTGCAAAAGCCATTTATTATAAGAACAAAAAAACCCAAACTCTTATGGAGATAGGAGATGCTGAGTATAATGTCGGTGTCCAGCTCTTTGGCAGGGAACCGGAACTTATGGCTGAGATGGTGAAGGTTATTGATCATGAAGGGATAGCTTCCTTTGATGTGAATATGGGATGTCCGGTTCCGAAAGTCGTCAATAACGGTGAAGGATCTGCCCTGATGAAAGAACCTCTTTTGATTGGACAAATCGTTGAGTCCATGGCCAAGGTGACGGATAAGCCGGTTACCATTAAGATTCGTGCCGGTTTTGACTCCGAACATCTCAATGCACCTGAGATTGCGAAGATTGCACAGGAATCCGGGGCAGCTCATGTAGCTATTCATGGCCGAACCAGAGAACAGTATTATTCAGGGAAAGCCAACTGGGATATTATACGACAGGCCAAAGAAGCTGTATCCATTCCAATCATCGGTAACGGCGATGTAACAGGTGGAGCGTCTCTCAAAGCCATGCTTAAGGAAACAGGATGTGATGGCGCCATGGTCGGAAGAGCGGCAATGGGGAATCCCTGGCTTTTTAAGGAGTTGGTCTGTGCTATTGAAGATAAACCTTACCAGGCTCCCACCCCTGATGAAATCATTGATATGGTAAACCGCCATGGACATATGCTGGTTGACCATAAAGGCGAATACATAGCTATGCGGGAAATGCGTAAACATGTATCCTGGTATACCAGAGGGCTAAAAAATGCAACAAAACTTAGAAATGATATAAATGCTGTTGAGACACTGGAGGATTTGATTTCTTTGATTTCGGCATTTCGAGAGGACTAAGGGGCGATTTTTTTACCTCTGTCTTCTTGGACTAACTGTAAATTAGACTTGTTAGGGGCTGAAATCGGAAAATAATTGCAAATTCGTAAGATTTGGCAGAAAGTTTACAGAATATCCATAGCTTGTTTGTTGACATTGCTAGTAGAGTACGATATAATACATTGAAAATATGGCGAGGCATAAATGAAGAGCTTACATGGGATAAGCTTATTTTTGCTAGTTTTAAAACTTTTAGTACGTTTGTTTTGGGGAGTTCGGGTTTGAACTTTTGGGTATGAAACGTGCCTGGATAAGTTTTTTACACAGCAAAGAATGGTTTAGAGAGATCATTCAATATAATATTTTGAAAGACGAGGTGTAACTGATGCCAGACAAGAAAAGAGTTTTGACTTACCGTGGATTGAAGGCCATGGAAGAAGAGCTGCAACACTTAAAAGTTGTTAAGCGTAAAGAGATTGCGGAACAGATTAAAGAAGCAAGAGCTCAAGGTGACCTATCCGAGAATGCAGAATATGATGCGGCAAAAGATGAACAAGGTGAAATCGAGGCACGTATCGCTGAACTTGAGAAGATTCTTAAAAATGCAGAAGTCATTGATGAAGACGAAGTCGATCTTAGTGTGATCAGCATCGGATGTAAGGTTCTTCTATATGATATGGAATTTGAAGAAGAAGTGGACTATATGATTGTAGGATCAACAGAAGCAGATCCATTACATGGAAAATTATCCGATGAATCACCAGTTGGTGCCAAGTTGATTGGTCACAAACAAGGTGATGTCGTTGAAGCAACAACACCAAACGGTTCAGTTGTTAAATTCAAAGTCTTGGAAATTCATCGATAAAATAAAGATTGCGCTTAAGAGTCCATTTCAAGTGATTGAAGTGGATTTCTTTTGAACTAGAAAATTGCTCATAAAGGGGCACAGGCATAAACAAAGGAGTTTAAAGTGGCTGAAAACACAAATAATCAAGCAGAAACTGAAGTTTTAAGTGGTCAAGAATTAAATGAACTGTTACAAATCCGTAGAGATAAGTTAGGTGATCTTCAGGAAAAAGGCAAGGATCCTTTCCATATCACCAAATTTGATACCACACACAGAAGCCAGGCCATCATCGATGGGTTCGAAACCCTAGAAGGTGAGGAAGTAGCTATTGCAGGTCGTATCATGACTAAACGTGATATGGGTAAGGCTTCTTTCTGTCACCTGTCTGACCGTGACGGTCAAATCCAAGTCTATGTTCGTAAGGACCAGGTTGGCGATGAAGCTTATGATGATTTTAAACACTATGACCTTGGTGATATCGTCGGTATTAAGGGTCTTGTATTTAAAACCCAAAAAGGTGAAATTTCAGTTAAGGCAAAAGAAGTTGTGCTTTTATCCAAGTCCTTGCAAATCCTGCCTGAAAAGTATCATGGACTAAAAGACACCGACACAAGATACCGTCAGCGTTATCTTGACCTGATTGTAAATCCTGAAGTTAAGGACGCCTTCTTCAAGCGTTCACAGATTATCCGTGAAATCCGTTCTTTCCTTGACGGAAGAGAATTCCTTGAAGTTGAAACTCCTGTTCTTCTTTCTATACCAGGTGGTGCTGCAGCAAGACCATTTGATACCCACCATAATGCCCTGGATCTTCCAATGCACCTGCGTATTTCATTGGAACTTCCACTTAAGCGTCTTATCGTTGGTGGATTTGAGCGTGTTTATGAAATGGGTCGTGTATTTAGAAACGAAGGTCTATCCATTCGTCACAATCCAGAGTTTACCCTGCTTGAGCTCTATCAGGCTTATACTGACTACTACGGTATGATGGAAATCACTGAAAGTCTTATCCGTACAGTGGCTGAAAAAGTTCTAGGAACAACCAAAGTGAATTACGATGGTATCGAAATTGACCTTGGTAAGCCTTTTGAAAAGCTGACTATGGTTGATGCCATTAAGAAATATGCAGACATTGATTTCAATGAAATAAAAACTGATGAAGAAGCCCATGCCCTTGCAAAAGAAAAGCATGTCGAAGTGGAAAAACACTTCAAAAAAGGTGAAATTATCAATGCCTTCTTCGAAGCTTTTGCTGAAGAACACTTGGTACAACCTACCTTCATTATGGATCACCCGGTTGAGATTTCTCCACTGGCTAAGCGTAAGCCAGAAGATCCAGCCTATACTGAGCGTTTCGAACTCTTTATTACCCGTCGTGAGTTTGCCAATGCTTTCTCTGAGCTTAATGATCCGATTGATCAAAGAAGCCGTTTTGAGTATCAGGAAGAACTTAAGGCAGCCGGTGATGAAGAAGCCAACTCCATTGACGAGGACTTCTTGACAGCTCTTGAATATGGTATGCCGCCTACAGGTGGTCTTGGTATCGGTATTGACCGTTTGGTTATGCTGCTTACTGACTCCTATTCAATTAGAGACGTTTTATTGTTCCCTACAATGAAGCCGAAGGCTGAGTAAACGTTAAGAACTAAAAATTAGAAAATAAAGAGGTAGGCGAAAGCCTATCTCTTTTTTGCGTAGACAGGTATTTGTTCTAAAAAAAATTAATATGACATGGGGTGTCAGGTTATCCTTGTTATAATATATATATGTTATGACACGTATGAATAGAAAGGGAGATTAACTATGGCAAGACCTCAATCAAAAAAGGATTTACTGGAAGCTGCTGACTTGAAGTACAAGCAACTAAAAGATATGATTGGAAATATTACAGAAGATGAGTTGGAAAGACCCTATGATTTTTCCAAAGACAGTAAGAAGAAGGAAGCGCATTGGTCCCGGGACAAGAATTTACGAGATGTTTTGATTCACTTATACGAGTGGCATCAATTAGCTATAAAGTGGATTAATACTAATATGAAGGGAACAAGGGTAAATTTTTTACCGGAGCCCTACAATTGGAAGACCTATGGAGACATGAACCTAGAGTTTTTTCATAAACATCAGAATACCGGTCTTGAAGAAGCTAAAGGATTATTGGAAGAAAGTCATGACCTTGTTACTCAGATAATAACTTCCTTATCAAATGATGAACTCTTTACCAAAAATGTCTTTGACTGGGCAGGTACATCAACTGTCGGTTCCTATCTTGTGTCAGTAACTTCCAGTCATTATGAATGGGCCATGAAGAAAATGAAGGCCCATAAAAAGAGTCTTGTCTAATTGAGCATTGAAGATTCTCCTACACATCTGAACTTAGATTTGTTACAATAGGATGTATATTTTAGTGAGGACCGCAGGTGTTATCTTATGAATAGAGAAGATAGAATTGGACATTTCATAAAATCAAGAAAACTCAGGGACAAGATTATTCTCTTTTATCTTGTATTGGCCTTTTTGACGGTTATTGTTAATGCCGTTTTTTATTATCAAATGTCCAACCGCTATATCGATGAAACCGTCTATGACCTTTCGGTTAGTGAAATTCAGGGCCACAACAGAGGACTTGAGCTCCTTATCGAGGATATAAATACCTATTCTAAAGAGATTATTTCCAGTCCAAGTATTCAGACGGCCCTAGATCCTAATCAGGATCAGCTTTATCAGCTAAGGCAGGTGGATCAGGAACTGGCAGCCTCTATGATGTTTGATGAAAAAATCTCCTCGATTTATGTTTTTGATTTTCAGGGCAAAAAATACTACCGTGATAAGGAAGTCTTCAAAAATCTTCAGTTGGAAGATATTATGGATATGGATTGGTACCAAGACCTAGTTGATGCACGAGGTGGATATATTTTAAACTTCAATGGCGACGGCCTTATTGATGATGACGAAAACAACTATTTAAGTTTTCTTAGAATCATTAACAATAATGTTGACCATCAACCGGTTGGTCTTATGATGATCAACGTTGAAGCATCAACGATTATGGATGTATTTAATGTTGAAGAAGGTAATTACAGGGCCATAGCCTTTAGGGAATCTGTATACGATACAGAAATTATTTTGTGGAATGATGAAAACAAGAATCTTAATGAAGATGAGCTAGATACCATTGGCAGTGCCTTTGAACGTTTGGATGACGAGCATCTTTTTTTACAGGATGTGACCATTAACAGACAAACTGTTGGTGTAACAGCTATGCTTAATGAGGACTTAAGCCTAAGTATTGTTGAAGTTAGGGCAGGCAGGGATCGGCAGGCTCTATTTGGTGATTTCAATTTCATTATTATGATTATTATTGCCATGAACGGGATTTTGATTATTATAGGTTCCATATGGTTTTCCAACTATATGACCAACCCAATCACAGAGCTAACTGAATCCATGAAAGGTGTTAAAGACGGAACCTTTGAACTGGTGAAGGGCCAAGTCTATCATGATGAAATTGGTAAACTTAAGGAAGGCTATAATTTTATGATCATAGAAATTCAGCGGCTGATTGCAGAGAAAATCAAGGAGCAAGAGGAAATTAAGGATGCTGAACTTCGGGTTATTATGGAGCAGATTAAGCCTCACTTTATGTATAATACACTAGACTCTATCAATTCGTTGGTTATGTTGGGGCATAACGAAGATGCTGAAGAGGCCCTTACAGCTCTTTCCAAGTTCTATAGGTCCAGTTTGAGTGACGGAAGATCCATAGTGACTCTGGAAACTGAACTCAATATTATTAAAAACTATTTGCTGATTCAAAATATTAGGCACAAGGGTCTTTTTGAGGTGGAATATCATATTGAAGAGGAAGCAATGGGGATTAAAGTTCCCAAGCTGATGCTTCAGCCTCTGGTCGAAAACAGCTTATATCATGGCCTTAGACCTATGGGAACAGGTGGTGTGATTGCCCTGGCTGCCTGGAAAGAAGATAGTAAACTGGTTATTGAAGTGAGGGATACGGGAGTAGGTATGAAAGACCAAGATATCCAGAGGGTCTTTGAAGAGGCTAATGATTTGAATGAAGATTTATCCAGTATCGGTTTGCCTGCAACTATTCGGCGGATTAAGTTTTTTGATAAGGATAGCAAGATTTTTATTGATAATTCTGAAGAAGGAACACGTATACACATTGAGTTATCTACTCTGACACAAGGAGCCTATTTATGACCTATAAACATGTTGTCATCGTTGACGATGAATATCTTATAAGAGAATTACTTTATAATAAAATAGACTGGGAGGCTCTAGGGTGCCAGGTTGTCCTAAAAGCCCCAAGTGCATCCATAGTTCTTGATTATATTGAAGAACATCATGTGGATATGATTATCACGGACATTAATATGCCCTTTATTGATGGTATGGAAATGGCAAGGAGAATCAAGGATACAAACCCTGATATTAAGGTTATTGTTCTAACAGGTTATAATGAATTTGATTATGCTGTAAAGGGTATTGAGGTCGGTGTCGAAGGCTTCATCCTTAAGCCTATTGATAAAGAGGAAGTTGAAACGGTCTTAAAGAAGGCTATTGATAAAATCAATACGGAGCAAAAAAAAGAAATTGATGCCAAAGAGCGAATCAGGAACCTGGAGGAAGAGCGGTATAGTCTTGAGGAAGAAATTATTGAAATAACCTCAAAGATTAAAGAGACGGATCACTCCACAGACGAAGAAAGTCCTATTGGAAATTCAGAGGATGTTATTGACCAGGTTGATCAGTATATTATGAAGCATATGGCGGACTCCAAGTTGACCCTAAAAGGTACTGCAGAACATTTCTTTTTGAATGCCTCTTATCTGTCCAGAACTTACAAGCAGCGAATGGGCATTTCTTTTAAGGAGAGACTCTTTAATTTGCGGATGGAAAAGGCGGTGGACCTTCTTCAGGGGACCAATATGAAGGTATATGAAGTGGCCAATGCAGTGGGAATCGAGGATCCCAACTACTTTTCTTTGTGCTTTAAGAAGTATAAGGATATGTCAGTTTCTGATTATAAGAAATCCATCAAATAAGATTGAGTGAATAAAAAGGCAAGGTGAACCTCTGTGACAGGTAAAAATGAAAAAGTTAAGAACACAAGAATTTTGATCATACTAAGCCTTATGCTTTTGGCTTTCCTGGTGGCATCATGCATGGGAGGCAATCAGCAAACCCGGCAGGAAGAGGGTATTGATCCGGCAGATGAAAAAATAGTTTTGGATGTTTGGCATCTCTGGGTTGGAGAAAACGATGGTAATGCCATTGGTTTTGATAAGGCGGTTAAAGCATATGAAGCGGACCATCCAGGTGTAGAGATTCGTCAGGACTCTACCCATAATGAAGCCTACAAAACAAAAATCAAGACTGCCCTTTCCGCCAATGAAGCTCCAGATGTGTTTTTTTCCTGGGGAGCAGGCTTTGCCAAACCTTTTGTTGAGGCTGGTCTTGTGGAAGAAATCTCAGGTTACCTAAGTGAAGAAACCATGGAAAAACTTCAAAAACCCTTGGCCGGTAATTTTACCTTTGACGGAGGTCTGTATGGATTACCCTTTGTTTCCTATATGGGTGTACTCTATTGTAATGAGGAGATGTTTGCCCAGGCAGGAGTTAAAATACCTGAGACCATAGATGACCTCTATGAAGCTGTTACAGCCTTTCGAAAACAGGGGATTGTACCTATGGCCCTTGGTGTGAAAGAAACCTGGACAGCCATGTTTTACCAGAATATTGCAACCATGAGAACAACAGGAATAGATACAGTCACCCTGGCCCTTAATAAAGAAGCTTCCTTTGACAGTCAGTCATTTATTAATGGTGCCCAGATTGTTGTGGACCTGATAGAATTGGGGGCTTTTGATGATAATGCCATGGCTTATACCGGGGAAGAGGCAAAGGTTACCTTCCTGTCAGGCCAAGTGCCGATGATTTTTCAGGGGTCCTGGATGTCGGCGGAAATACAGAATGAAAGATATTCAGATGTGGTTGATAAAGTAGTGGCCAAGAATTTCCCAGGTATACCAGGTGGAAAATACAATAATCAACTCTTAGGAGGAGCCATTGATGGGTTTATGGTCAGTAAGTCCAGTGAGCACAAAGAGGTAGCAGCAGATTTTGTAGCCTTTATTTCGGAATATATGGCTAAGGAAAGTTTTCTTAATGGAGCAGGCCTTTCCCCATGGGATATTGACATTGAAGATGCTGAAATTGATCCCTTGGTAGAACAAATCCTTGAACTGGCTGAAGAGTCAGATGGTTATCTTGTGGCTTGGGACACTTACCTCTCAGGAGAAGATGTTAAGTGGCACCTTGAACTTATTCAAGAGATGTTTGCCGGTATGATTGGTGCTGAGGAATTTGCTAAGAAAATGCAGGTCATTAATGAAGACCCAGGTCTTGAGTGATTACTGTATGAGTGAAAATGCTTTTCTATCCAGGGTCAAGTGATAATAATTTCTGATTTCTTCTCGGATATTTTAATAAATAATTGAATTGTATCGTTAAATACCTTGTCAAAATCTTATAGATAAAAATCTATAATGTGGATGACAAGGTATTTTTGTGTAAAAAAATATTGAAAATGGGAGTCATATTTGTAGTTTTGCTCAATGAAGTAAAATTATTCTAGAATTGAGTAAAATTCGTCTATGGGTTTCGAAAACGGTTTCGTTTATCATATGTATAGTAAAAGTGAACAAACAAGTGATGGGAGAAGATAAAGAAGTCCATCAATGTTCACTATTGAAACTAATACGAAGGTATAAGAAAAGAGGATTCAAATGAAAAAATTATTGTCTATGATTCTTGTAGTCGCAATGATGCTGTCATTGGCAGCGTGCAGTACTGAAGACGCAGATACCAGTTCAGAAGGTGCTTCTGATAATGCTTCAGTTGATGCTTCAGACAGAAAACTTGTTATCTGGTCATTTACTGATGAGTTGAACACAGCGGGGGACGTTGATCACTTTAAAGCAAACTACACAGCTGAAGGTAAAGAATTTGCCGGCGCTGAAGTTGAGTTTGTTGCAGTATCTATCCAAGACGGTTATATGGATAAGATCATGCCTGCTCTTGAGTCTGGCCAAGGTCCTGATATTTTAACAGGAGAACTTGACCACATTAAGCAATTCCTTGAAGCAGGATACTTAGCAGATGTTGAAACCATGATGATTGAAGATCCAGACGTTGATTTCGAAGCTGAAAAAGCTGACTTCGAAGCCTACATCTGGCAATCAGCTGTCGATCCAGCAAACGGTAAGTTGTCTGCTCTTTCATGGCAAGTAACTCCTGGTGCTATTTTCTTCAAAACGGATATGGCTGAAGCAGTTTGGGGTTCTGAAGCAGGTTTCCCAGTAGGCGGAACAAACCAAGCAATTACTGATTGGGTAAATGCTAATAAGTTTGATACAATTGCCAATCTGACTCAAGCTCAAAAAGAAGTTAAAGCTTATGATGCTTCATGGAGACTTTTCCCAGATGACCAGGCAGTTCGTCACTTCGCTGCAGGTACAGATAATCCGGTTAAATGGATTGATGAAGACGGTAAATTAAATCCAGCGAAAATCACAGAACAAATTCCTTATATTGAAATGGTAAAAGAAATGTATGGTGACACCATTAATGATTCTCTGACTGCAAATGCAGGTGAGTGGTCAGGTCCTTGGTTCGATGCGATGGACGCAGACCTTGTTGATGCTGAAGGTAATACATGGCAAGTTATGGCATACTCTATGCCAACATGGGGCCTTAAATACATTATTGAGCCTAACATGGAAAAAGTTGATGCTGATGGAAATACTTTGGCAAAACCAGCTGATGATGCTGATCAGGCAACAAAAGATGCTTATGAAGCAGCTGATTTCAAAGGTAATTGGGGTATGGCCAGTGGTCCTAACTCCTACTTCTGGGGTGGTACTTATGTAGCTATCAACGCAGCATCAGAAAATAAAGATATGGCTTTCGGATTCTTCAAATCCATGCTCCTTGACAAAGACCGTTTGGTAGAGCGTCAAATTGCTGATGGTGATATGTATTCAATCGCTTCAGTTATGGCTCCAGCTATTGAAGGCTATGAAGGAAGACAATCACTTGGCGGTATGAACCACCTTGAAGTCTTTAGTAAAGAAGCTTCCAAAATTGACCTGTCTAATGTAACCATCTATGACAGAGGTCTTAACGATATGCTTGGTATTCACATTACCAACTACAAAACAGGTGCTGACGGATATAACTCAGTTTCAGATGTACTTGAAAAATTCTATCAAGATATTTCTGTAACATACCCAGAAATATATGTAGAAGGACTTCCAACTAAATAGTATACAATCTGGTTTCGGTCGTCAGACAGTGTGTCTGACGGCCAAACCATGATTATGGAACATGGTATCTTAGGAAAGTTGCCTTATTGGCATAAAAGAACCCCGGATGATGATAATGAGGGAGCTTTCCTTAGTTAATAAAGTAGTTAAAGGAGAAAATCGTGGAAAATAGATACAAAAAGTATGGGTATTTCTTTGTAAGTCCATTTTTTTTGGTATTTGCAGTCTTTGCAGTGTATCCCATTTGTTACACAGCCTATATATCCTTAACCAGATATAAGGGTTATGGTCCAAAAGTTTTTGTTGGACTGGATAATTATAAGTTGCTCTTCTCAGATCCAAATGTTGTGGATGCTTTTGTCAACACTATAAAAATATGGGGAGTTAACTTCGTTCTTCAGGTTGTTATTGCCTTTATGCTGGTTATGCTCTTTTCAGACCTTAAATACAGCTTTAAGGGTTTGGGCTTTTTCAGAATTATTTTTTATCTGCCTAACTTAATTGCAGCAACAACTGTATCTCTTATTTTTGTAAAGCTTTTAGACAGAGATTACGGAGTGGTAAACCAAGTGCTCTTCAGTGTCGGCTGGATTGATGCTTCCATCGGCTGGATTGCCAAGCCGGTTTTGGCTCAGTTAAGTGTTTCGGCCATACAAACCTGGATGTGGTTTGGTAACTCCTTTATTCTTTTCATGGCTTCTGTTATGGCGGTCAATAAGTCTATTTATGAAGCAGCCTCCATTGATGGTGCCGGACGATTTGCAATCCTAAGAAATATTACGATTCCGTCGATTAAACCTATTCTTATGTATGTAGCTATTACAGGTCTTATCGGTGGTCTTCAGCTGTTTGAGATTCCTTTCCTGATTACAGATGGAAAAGGCTTTCCTGAAGGTAGCCTAAATACTATGATTGTCTATATTTACAATATGGCCTTTGTTTATAAAAACTATGGTTACGCAGCGGCTATGTCTTTTGCACTTTTCTTTGTAATACTTGGAGCGACAGCTGTATTTACCTATTTTACCAACCGCCGTTCAATCATGGAGGGTATGGCAGTACGAAAGCAAAAGAAAGAAGCAGCAAGAAACATGGCAAAAGGAAAGGAAGGTGTCGTCAATGAATAATGAAAATATTACTTTTAAATCCACACCTAAACCTAAAGATCTCCTTGTCTATACCATTGGATATATTGTTTTGGCCTTTCTTGTTGTTGTTTCAGTTGTACCATTTTGGATTGTACTTATTAACGCAACCAGGGACGGTATGGCCATTTCTACCCAAGGCCTGACCATGATTCCCGGATCCAATCTGGCAGCCAACTACAAGATCCTTACAGATAATGTTGATATTATTGGTGGTTTGCTGAATTCGACAAAGATAGCTGTTTTGATAACGGTCCTGTCTTCCTATTTTTCAGCTCTGACTGCTTATGGTTTTTATATGTATAAGTTCAAAGGCAACCATTTCCTTTTTGGACTTATCGTAATTTTTATGATGGTGCCAAACCAGTTGGCTTTCCTGGGATTTGTTAAGTGGATTACCCAGTTAGGTCTGATGGACACCCATGCAGCCCTGATTATTCCATCCATTGCTTCCATTGGTACCGTCTTCTTCTTAAGGCAGTACATTTCAGCATCACTAAATAAGGAAATCGTGGAATCGGCAAGAATCGATGGGGCTGGAGAACTCCGGATTTTCCATAATATTGCATTGCCACTCATGTCACCCGGTGTTGCAACCATGGCTATTTTCACCTTTATCGGTTCATGGAATAACTTCCTCATGCCAAGGGTGATTATTTCCAGCAAGGAAAAGGAAACCCTGCCGGTGGTTATCTCATCCCTGAAGGCCCTTAAGATTTGGCATCAGAATCAGGGTGCAATATATCTGGGCTTTGCAGTATCTATTGTGCCTATTGTTATCGTGTTTATTTTTGCATCCAAATACTTAATTGAAAGTATAGGAGCAGGTGCAATAAAAGGTTAGACAAAATAAAACCGACGGGCTCATACCTGTCGGTTTTTCTAAATGTAATAATCAATTGTTAGTAAGGAGAATGATCATGAACCAAGAAATTTATGTAGGAAATAATAGGATACAGGGACTAAATAAACCTGTGGCAATGAAGAAGGTATCCATCCAAGGGGAGGACTTTTATTTTATTGAGAATTTTAAAACCATGAAACCTTTTTTGATGACTATTGTCAGTCATGGGGATCAGTGGATGTATATATCAAGTACCGGAGGCCTCACCTGTGGAAGGAAAAATGCAGAGTCTGCTCTTTTCCCTTATGAAACAGATGACAAGATCCACGACTCCTATAACACGACAGGACCTGAAACCCACTTGATACTTGAAAAAAGTGACAGACAGATTTTATGGAGTCCTTTTTCAAAATCTCAGGAAGGGGTTTACGATGTCAGTGAGAATCTCTATAAAAGCGTATTAGGTAATAAAATCATCTTTGAAGCCATCAACCATGATCTGCAAATAACTTTCAAATACTGCTGGAAATACTCAGATGCCTTTGGTTTTGTCCGTGAGTCAGGGCTTATCAATAATTCAGGAGACCAAGTGACCATTAAAGTTCTTGATGGTATCCGCAACATTCTGCCTTACGGCGTTACTACCTTGCTTCAGACAACAAAATCAACTCTTCTTGACGGTTATAAACGTTGTGAATTGGAAGCTAAGACAGGTCTAGGTATTTATACACTTTCTTCTACTTTAACCGATAAGGCTGAACCATCGGAGTCCCTTAAAGCCACCAGTGTATGGTCTTATGGGCTTGAACAAGCCAACCGCCTATTATGTGAAGACCAGGTTTCAAACTTCCTAAAGACAGGGGAACTTGTAGCAGAAAAAGATATAAAGGGCAAGAGAGGTGCTTATTATATCTCAGACAGTATTAAACTGGAAGCAGGTTCTGATAAAAATTGGTTTATTGTGGCTGAACTTAACCAAAGTGGTGTTCAGATTGAAGCCTTGATCGACCAATTATCAAAGTCTTTGGAAGATGATGAGAAGGCTCCTTATGAAAGGATCATGGACAGGCTGTTAAGTGATATCAAAAAGGGAGACCAGGCCTTAAGAAAGCATGTCTTTGAATCCGATGGTTTACAATGTTCAGGTAATGACAGGGCTATGGATAGACATTTTTCCAATACCCTCTTTAACATTATGAGAGGGGGACTCTATGCAGATGGCTATGACATTGACCGGACTGACTTGGTTGAATTTGCCAAGTCCTGGAATCAACCTCTCTATTTGGAAATGAAGGACTTTTTCGATGAACTGCCTCAGATGATGAACTATGAGGCATTACTGAAAAGAGCAAAAGAGACCAATCATCCAGTTCTTATACGCATCATGATGGAATACCTTCCCATAACCTATAGCAGACGTCATGGAGACCCAAGCCGTCCATGGAATAAATTCAATATTGATATCACCAAGGAAGACGGAAGTAGAAAACTGCAGTTTGAAGGCAACTGGCGGGATATTTTCCAAAACTGGGAAGCATTATCCCTTTCCTATCCGGCATATATTGAAGGAATAATTGGAAAATTTGTTAACGCTTCAACAGCTGACGGTTACAATCCATACCGTATAACCAAAGATGGTATTGACTGGGAGGTTTTAGATCCTGATGAACCTTGGTCAAATATCGGTTATTGGGGGGATCATCAACTGATCTACCTTCTTAAATTGCTGGAGTTATCCAAAAAGTACAATGGGAGTAAGCTTGATCAATTGATGACTCAAGAAGTCTTTGTATACGGAAATGTACCTTATCGTATAGCTGGGATTGAAGATTTGATTAAGGACCCTAGAAATTCAATCAGCTTTGATGATGACCAAGCAGCCATGATTGAAGAGAGAGTAAAAACCTATGGTGCTGATGGAAAATTGCTTTTTGCAGGTGAGGGCATTCATAGGGTGAATCTAATGGAGAAACTTTTAGTAACCTTACTGACAAAACTGTCTAATTATGTTCCGGAAGGTGGTATCTGGATGAATACCCAGAGACCTGAGTGGAATGATGCCAACAATGCCTTGGTGGGTTACGGTTTATCTATGGTGACCCTTTATTACCTTCACCGTTTTCTTGTGTTTATGGATGATTTTATGAAAAAATCGTCTTTGGAAACGATCATGCTTTCAGAGGAAGTCTTTGATTTCTTCCAAAGTATTAAAAGTATGTTTGTAGATGGCCGTTATTTACTTGGTGCAAAAGTCAATGATTCAGATCGCTTCAAGATGGTCACCAAACTTGGTCAGGCTGGTGAAGTCTACCGAAACTCTGTCTATAATGGGTTTTCAGGTCAGAAGAAACGTCTTGAAAGTCAGGCAATTGTAGATTTTATTCAAGATACGACCCAACACATGAAAGATGCTATTGTTAAGAATAAGAGAGAGGATGGCCTATACCATTCCTATAATTTAATTAAGTTTAAAGAAAGAGAGAGTCGTGTATCCCACCTTTATGAGATGTTGGAAGGACAGGTTGCCCTTCTTTCTTCTAAGGCTCTTAGGACTGATGAGGCAGTAAGTTTATTGAAAGCCTTAAAAAACAGCCGGATATACAGACAGAACCAGAATTCATACATGCTTTATCCAAATAAGGCCTTACCTGAGTTCTTGGATAAGAATATCATACCTGAAGAAAGGGTATTTGGTTCAAAAGTCTTAAGAAGTGAACTTGAAAAAGCTACTTCATCAATCATTCAAAAAGATATTCATGGACATTACCGTTTTGATGGTAAGTTCAGAAATGGTGATGATTTAAAGGCAAGTCTGCTTGCCCTTGGGGAATACGATACCGAGAATGTACTTGAAGCTGAAGAAATTTTCTCGGATATATTCAATCATCATGAGTTTACCGGACGGTCAGGAACCTTCTATAAGTATGAAGGCCTTGGCTGCATATACTGGCATATGGTTTCCAAATTATTGTTAGCTGTTGAAGAAAATGCAATAGAAGCATTTGAAACAGGCAATCCGCTAGCCGTAGAATTAGCTGCCATCTACACTGACATTAAGGCGGGTATTGGAGCAGAGAAAAGTCCTGATCTCTATGGTGCTTTCCCAACAGATGCCTATTCACACACACCCGGATTTGCAGGTGTTCAACAACCGGGTATGACTGGACAGGTTAAAGAAGATATTATATCCAGGTTTGGTGAGTTAGGTATTTGCGTTGAAGGGGGAAGGATTCAATTGAAGCCATATCTCTTGGAAAGAGAGGAGTTTTTGACAGAGGAAAAAAACTGGAAACTTTTTGATGGCAATGTTGAGCGGACCATAAAGCTTGAGACTGGTGAATTTGGATTTACCTATTGTACAGTACCTTTTATCTATCGGTTAGGCAGTGAAAACCATGTCGCTGTTTACGATAAAGAAGGCCAAGTGACGGAAGGTGATCTGACTAGTGGCCTGTCACAAGAAATCAGCGATCATATATTTTCAAGGAATGGTCAGATTGACCGTGTTGAAGTCGTTATAAAATCAGCTTAATCATAAAGGTAATCTTACTTCATCAAGGGGCCGGTTCAAATGAAATTTTGAGCCGGTCTCTTGTCTTTTTTAAATGATCAGGAGACTTGTAATAGGCTATTGACCTGAAGAGGTCACATAGCATATGATAATAATGAGAATAAATCTCTTTTACCTAAAAGGTAATTGTTGAAACCCTTATTAAATACTATATAATAATAGTCAGAGTAAAAGACAAATAAGACATTCAATATGTTAGTAGGAAGGTATAAACATGAAAAAAGCAATATTATTGACAGTCGTTCTAGGTCTTCTCATTGTATTGGGAGGATGTGGCAAGAAAGAAGTTCTAGATGATACCATAACCTTAGGGCTTATGCCCTCAGAAGATACAATGCCCCTAATTGTAGCCAAAGAAATGGGTTACTTTGATGAGATGGGTCTTGACGTTCAATTTGAGGTTTTCAGAAATCCAAAGGATAGGGATGCAGCTCTTCAGGCTAAGGAACTAGACGGTATTATCGGTGATCAGATGGGGATCTGCCTCTATCAAAATGCGGGCTTTGATATGAAAATTGTATCCTATACGGATTGTGATTTTATACTTATTGCCTCTGACCAGTCAGGAATTTCGTCTATTGATGAACTTGGGGGTAAAAGCGTAGCCATCTCAGAGAATACAGTCATTGAATATTCCCTGGACCGTATGCTTGATTCAGCATCCATTGATAGAGACCTGGTAGAGAAAGTTCCGGTTCCGGCAATACCTGCCCGTGTAGAAATGTTGGCTTCAGGTCAGGTGGATCTAGTTCTTCTTCCGGAGCCATTTGCAGCTCTTGCTATAGGAAATGGCGGTGTGGTGATTGGTAAGGACAGTCAGTATGGTGACTCATCAACAGTTCTTGCTTTTAGAGGAGAGGTTTTGGAGGCTAAAGATGCCGAGATTAAAGCCCTTCTGGAAGCCTATGACAAGGGTGTTGAGTATATTCAGGAAACTGAAATTTCTGAATATGAGGACTTGATTATAAGTACCATCGGATTTCCAGAGGAAATGAAGGGTAAGATTGTCCTTCACGACTATAGAAAATCAGGTCTTCCAGACCAAAGTGATATTGAGAAAGTTATTGAATGGATAGAGGAAAAAGGAATTAACCAGAAGGAAATTACGCCTTCTGATATGATAAAAGAGGTTGACTAGATGCTAAAAATTCATGATCTTGAAGTTGGTTACAAAAAGGATAAAAAAGAAGTTAAGGTTCTGGGGCCCTTAAATTTTCAGATAGGGCAAGGCGAGATTGTCGGTGTTATCGGCCCCTCCGGTTGTGGCAAAACAACCTTGCTTAACGTCCTTGCCGGAGTTAATAAGAATTACCTGGGGCAGGTTTCACTTAATGACAGTCATGGCTACAAGGTGGGCTACATTCCCCAGCACTATGGACTTCTTCCCTGGATGACCGTTCGTGAAAACTGTAGGCTGCCTTTTAAGATTGGGAAAGACCCCTCTGTGGGAAAAGATCCAACCGATGAATTTTTTGATAAGAGGCTGAATAAGATGATGACGGAATTGGGGCTTGAAGGCTATGAGGGGTCATATCCAAACCAGTTAAGCGGTGGTCAGAGGCAGAGGGTTGCTATAGCCAGAGCCTTGCTTATGAAACCGGATCTTATGTTAATGGATGAGCCATTTTCATCCTTGGATGCCATCCGACGGGAAGAGGCCAGGGATATCTTTCTTAAGATGTGGTCCAAATACAAGACCACAACCCTTTTTGTTACTCATGATATTGACGAAGCCTTGTTTTTGGGACAAAGGATTTTGGTTCTATCTAATGTACCCGGCAATATTATTAAGGTTATCGACAACCAACAGTTTGGCATTAAAACGGAAAGACACAGTGACATTAAGTCGCTCTTGGATGAGGTGGCAGGACATGTATAATCCTATTCCTGAAAAAAAGCGGATGAAGGAATTTTTGGTCGGTGTCATACTTCTGCATTTGATCTGGTTTCTATTGTCTCTACTCCTTCAAATGAAGACCCTGCCATCACCGGTCACGGTATATAGGGATTTTCTTGATATAAGATCTTTAGATCTTTTGCAGCATGTAGGTCTTAGTCTTTACAGGGTAATCATGGGAATTTTATCGGCTGTTATAGTGGGGGTTGTGGTTGGTCTTACTATGGCTCAATCCCAATCCTGGAACAAGTATTTAGGGGTTATGGTTTACCTGACCTATCCCATTCCCAAAACGGTGTTTTTACCAGTACTTATGATTCTGTTTGGCCTTGGAGATGTATCTAAGATTTTGTTGATATTTCTAATTGTGGTATTCCAGATTAGTTTGACGGTGAGAGACGCTGTCCTGAACATTGATAAGGAAAATTATGATATACTTAAAAGCATGAATGCAGGAAAAATGGAAATTCATGCTTATGTAACCCTGCCAGCGATTGTACCGGAGATACTGACCAGTGTGAGGCTTTCAACAGGTACAGCCTTATCTGTTTTGTTCTTCTCTGAAGCATACGGTACTAAGTATGGTATGGGCTACTATATACTGGATGCATGGTCAAGGATTGATTACCTATCCATGTATAAAGGAATTGTAACCATAAGTTTTATTGGTTTTTTGCTTTTTCTCTTGATTGACAGTATTGAAGGCAAGCTATGTAAATGGAAGGAAAGAGCATAAGAAGAAAGGAGCTATTATGGCTGTTAGACATTTAGATGTAGAATTTACCAATGAATTTAAAGGTGTGGCCAAGATGCCAAATGTTGATATTAAGATTGGAATGGAAGAGGGAGAGGCGCTGCCCTATGATCTGCTTTTTGCAGCCCTTGCCTCCTGCCTTTATTCAACATTTCTAGAAATTCTGGATAAGAAGAAAATCGATTTTGAAGGCTGTACCCTTAGTATAACCGGAGAGAAGAGGGAGGAAGTCCCTACGACCCTCAAGTGGGTGAATGTGTCTTTTGGAATCAAAGGTGTTGATGCCGGCAAGGAAAAAGCGGTGACTAAATCAGCAGACCTATCCACTAAATACTGTTCCATATTCCAGACCATAGCCGGTGTTGCTGATATGAGTTTTGACGTGGTTTTGTCATAAAATTGTAATTGGTTAACCCTTGTTAAAGTCAGGGTTTGTGATATAATGGGTATGATGCAAAGGCAGGTTTAGCCTAAGCGCATACCCTTTTTATATGGCACTTGTTCTGGTGTGACCTATGCCAATGGACGTGTCAAAAATGTAAAAGGGATTATTTTAGAAACGGGGTGAACCCTATGGCTAACGAAGAGAGAATCAGATTGATGACAAAACTCGCTTCCTATGAAGAAAATCAAGGAAAAAAAGATTTTCGGATTATGAGACGGTCCAAATCGGATCATATTTCCTATAACAGTTTTGTTACATGTGTTCTGGCTTCTATTGCAGTATTTATTGTATTTGCTGCAGATTTCGGTTCCAAGTTCATAGAGAATCTGGCGCAGTTCACTGACTACGATTTTGTTGGTGATGGTATTGAATACTTAACCTTGTGGATTCTCATTATGGCTGTATACTCGTTCTTAAGCGGCAGAATGTACCGCAAAGAATATGATGAAGCTGAAAAACGGATCATGGATTATAAGAAAGACATGAAAGAACTTGGTCAGATGTCAAGTAAAAGTTAATTTGGAGGACATGAAATGGAACAGATATTGGAACGTATTCTAGTTATACGTGCAATTATAATAGGACTATATAAGAAGTTTGACCGCATCATTAATCCTATTGGAAAATTTATTATATCATTGATTATTGTGACAAAGTTGAATAAGTTTTTTGCCTATTCACCTTTATTTGCCAGTTTAAGCATTAATCTGGCTATGGCTGCTCTTGCCGCCTTTTTGCCATCCTCGTGGTTTGTGCTACTACTGATGGCGGTGGTAACCCTTCAGCTTTTTAGTGTATCCATTGAGGCAACCATTATTGTTCTTTTGACCATGTTGGTTATTTATCTTCTCTTTGGTAGAATTCAACCTAAGTATGCTATGTTGATTTTATTGGTACCCTTGTTCTTCTCCTGGAATATTCCGTATGTCCTTCCGGTTTTTGCAGGACTATTTTTAGGAGTGAGTTCAATTATTCCCCTTGGAGTTGGAGTCGGTGTCTATTATTTTGCAGCCTATTTACCTGGACTTTTAGAACTTCATGTGCCAAATGCAACCTTGTTTGAAAGCCCTGATATACTGATTGAAATGTATAAGTATTTGGCTAAGGCTATGATGGCAGACCGTAACATGATTTTATCTGTTGGTGTTTTTTGTGGTGTTGTCATTGTCATGTATTTCATCCGCAAATTCGAAATCGATTATATCCACTATATTACCATCGGAATCGGTGTCATTGCCATGGTGATGATTGCTATTGTTGGTAATCCGATTCTTAAAGCCAGCCTTTCTGTAGGAGGCGTTCTCCTCGGTGGACTATTGGCAGGAATTATTGTGTCTGCTATGCAGTTTGCCAAGTTCAGTCTGGACTATAAGCGTTCAGAAAAACTACAGTTTGAAGATGACGAATATGTATATTATGTACGAACAATTCCTAAGATTAAAGCGTCCGTACAACAAAATCAATCAAAATAACAATTTCTTGCGGATTCGGTAGTTTATGGCTACCGAATTTGTTATAATAATGTTAAACCTGAACGAGTCAGGTTAAAGAATCTATACTAGCCCAAGAGGTGTCATTATGACGTCAACACAGAATATTCTGGATTGGTTTAATGAATTAAGCCTGAATCTTCCAACCATTCATATACGGGACATTATCGAGATCGCTTTGATCGCCTTTGTCATCTACCAACTGCTCATGTGGAGCAGACGGACGAGAGCATGGGTGCTCTTTAAGGGTATTATTGTCTTGGTCGTAATTAGTGTTGTTGCCACCGTTTTTGAACTGAATACCATACTCTTTATCTTCAGTAATGCCTTGAATGTAGGTATTATTGCAGTTATTGTTGTTTTTCAGCCGGAACTTAGACGGGCCTTGGAATCCTTGGGACGCCGTAATTTCCTCAATAACATTTTTACAGAAGATGACCGAGAGAAATTTGAAGGCAGCGAATCCGTAATCAATGAAATTGTTGACGCAGTCTATGAAATGGCCAAGGTAAAAACCGGAGCCCTTATTGTCATAGAGCAACATGAGAGTCTCAGTGAATACGAGAGTACCGGTATTACCATTGGTGCTTATGTCACCACTCAGTTGCTGGTTAACATCTTTGAACATAATACACCCCTTCACGATGGGGCAGCCATTATCAGAAACAACCGGATAACAGCTGCTACCTGTTACTTACCCTTGTCAGACAATATGACCTTAAGTAAAGAACTTGGTACCAGACACCGGGCCGGTGTAGGTATATCCGAGGTTTCTGATGCCGTAGTCATAATTGTATCTGAGGAAAACGGTAAGGTATCTGTAGCTATTGGCGGAAACCTGGTAAGAGGCGTTGAATCCGAATATTTGAAGAATAAACTGTTACACATATATGCAACATCTGCGGATGAGCCAAAACGCTTTAAATTGTGGAGAGGAAGACCTAAAGTTGATAAAGAGAATAACGAATAATTTTTGGTGGAAGGTTCTTTCAATCTTTCTGGCTTTTCTTACTTGGCTCATGGTTGTCAATTATGAAGATCCGCAGATATCCAGAACTTTCATCGATGTTCCTGTTGAAAAATTAAATATTGATGCCATTGAATCAGAGAAGAAAGCTATCGAATACAGAGAAGGTGAAACTGTAACGGTTAGGGTCCGCGGTAAACGTTCAGTCGTTGATTCCATGTCTATGAATGATATATACGCCTATGCCGATCTTGAGAAAAAGTCTATCACTGATGCGGTGGATATTGTTATTGAAGTTCCCGACAGCGTCAGTATTTTGGAAAAAGAACCTAATATGATGATGGTTGAACTGGAAAATATTGTTACGGTTCAAAAGGCGGTTCAACCCTATATGGAAGGCGAACCGGAAGAAGGCTATGTCTATCTTGAGCCAAGCGTCATCCCTAATAATATAGAGGTAGAGGGACCGGAATCCAAAGTTGGATTAATTAAGAGTGTCCTTGTGCCTGTCACTATTGACGGCGTTACCAGAGATGTTACTCTTTTTGGTAAACCACAGTTCTTTGATGAGTCCAACAACCTGATAAGCGGATTGACACCATCAACAAATCAGGTACAGATTAAGGTGCCCATACAGAAGACCAAAATTGTGAATTTAAGGCTTGAGACCGGAGATTCTGTTGGGGATGGTTATGAGCTGATTAATGTCAGCCTCAGTCAGAACACCTTAAGCGTCAAAGGTCCGGAGGCCAGTGTCCGCTCATTGGATACGATTACAGTAAGTGGGTTGAACCTGCGACCTTTAACTGAAGATACAATTCTGGAAATTGATGTTGATACGATTCTGCCTACTGGTGTTACCATCCATGATGATGTGGAAACCCTAAATGCTTATGTGGATATTGAACCGATTGAACGACTGGAAATTCCTGTAACCCACGAGACCATCAATGTGAAATACATTCCTGATGGACTACAGTTTGGTTACATTGGTGAAGAAACCTACAGTATTGTATACTCAGGTATACCGGCAAGACTGGAAGGTCTTGATATCGAACGGGTTGGTCCCTTTATCTCTTTAAGAGGACTGGAAGAAGGTATTCATACAGTACCCCTTCAGTATTATGAACCTGTTGGTGTTGATATTCTTTCTGACCGGCCTAACATTACCATTGAGCTCATAGCCGAGCCGGTTGAAGAAACCGAAGATGGTGAAACACCAGTCGATGGTGAGGAAACGACTGAAGAAGAAACTAATAATGGTTAAGCAGAATAAGTGAATATGATTCAGGCCTTTGAAAGGGTCTGCAGTATAAATAAGAACGAGTCGAAAATATACCAATATGTAAATTGGTATATACCACATGGGATTTTGGCTCGTTTTTTTCTTGGAATTTATTGAACAAAATAATTGTGGTGCTATAATAAACAAGTACCATATGATACAAAATACCTATAGGAGACCCGATGCAAATCCCATATTTACAGAGGGTCAAAAAAGAGATTAAAGGAGTTTATGATGGGGAAACTTTTTGGAACTGATGGAGTAAGAGGCATAGCGAACAGTGAACTGACAGTAGACTTGGCATACAAGCTTGGGCAGGCTGGAGCCTATGTATTGACAAAAGAAAATGCCCACAAACCAACCATATTAATTGGCCGGGATACCCGTTTAAGTGGAGAAATGCTGACTGCTGCCCTTATTGCCGGTATCTGTTCAGTAGGAGCAGATGCAATCAGTATTGGTGTTGTACCGACTCCGGCAGTTGCCTATCTCACAAGAGAATATGAAGCGGATGCAGGTGTTGTCATCTCTGCCTCTCATAATCCGGTGGAATATAATGGAATCAAGTTCTTTAACAATAAAGGTTACAAGTTATCCGATGAATTGGAAGATGAAATTGAAGCCTTAATTGAAGAAGACTGTAAATCTATTGAGCTGCCTGTTGGAACTGGTATAGGCCGGGTCAATTACAGAAATGAAAGTATCTATGATTATATCAGATTTGCTAAAAAACAGATTAACTACCGTTTTGACGGCCTGAAGGTCGTTATTGACTGCGCCAATGGAGCGTCCTATGTATCTGCTCCTGAAACCCTGCGTCAACTGGGGGCTGAAGTTGTGATTATCCATAATGAACCAGACGGTACCAATATTAATAAACAATGTGGATCCACTCACATGGATGACTTAAAGGCCTATGTTATCCAGGTTGGAGCAGATCTTGGTTTTGCCTATGATGGTGATGCTGACCGTTGTCTTGCTGTTGACGAACACGGACAATTTGTGGACGGTGACCAGATTATGGCGATTTGCGGTAACTATATGAAAGATCAGGGAACCTTGGCAAAAGACACCTTAGTCGGAACAGTGATGAGTAACCTTGGATTTACCATTATGGGTAAAGAACAGGGTATCAATATTGTCCAGACAAAAGTAGGTGACCGCTACGTTCTTGAAAACATGCTTGAAAACGGCTACAACATTGGTGGCGAACAGTCCGGCCATATTATTTTCCTTGACGAAAATACAACCGGAGACGGACTCCTGACTTCCTTACATGTTCTCGAAGTCATGAAGGCGACAGGCAAGAAGCTGTCAGAACTTGCAGGTATTATGAATGTATTGCCGCAAGTTCTCGTAAATGCCAAAGTATCTACAGCTAAAAAGCATGAATATATGCAGGACCAGGTGATTTCTTCAGAGATTGCCAAATTAGAAGAGAAATTTGCAGGCAACGGCCGTGTGCTTATACGTCCTTCGGGAACAGAACCATTGGTACGTGTCATGATTGAAGGAAAAAATAAAGCAGAACTTGCCAGAGAAGCCAACCGTTTGGCTGGAATTATTGAAGAAAGACTGGCCTAGATAAAGGAGAACCATATGTGTGGAATAGTAGGTTACATCGGAAGTAGAGAGGCAACACCTATTCTTGTTGAAGGATTGAAAACCCTGGAATACAGAGGTTACGATTCAGCAGGGGTTGCTGTTTATAAAGATAAAATTGATACAGCTAAAACCAAAGGACGTCTTAAAGATCTTGAAGAAGTTCTACTTGGTCAAACCATTGAAGGAACTGTAGGAATTGGTCATACAAGATGGGCGACCCATGGTGAGCCTTCCTATGCCAATGCTCATCCCCATATTAATGAGGATGTGGATATTGCTATTGTTCACAACGGTATTATCGAAAATTATATAGCCCTTCGTGAAGAACTGATTGAAAAAGGCTATCACTTTGTATCTGAAACAGATACTGAAACCGTTGTTCATTTAATTACTGAGTATACGAAGTCAGAAGCCACTTTCCTTGATGCAGTCCTAAAAGCTGCCAGCCGGATTGTTGGATCCTATGCTCTTGGTGTTATTTCCATGCAAAATCCGGAAGAGATTATTGCTGTGAGAAAAGAGAGTCCCTTGGTTATTGGTATAGGTGAAGGAGAAAACTTCATCGCATCAGATATTCCAGCCCTTCTCAAACACACAAGAAATGTATATTTCCTTGAAGATGACGAAGTAGCCATCCTTCGTAAGGAGTCCGTTAAAATCTATGATATGGACAAGAAGGAACTGAAGAAGGAAGTCTTCAAAGTAACCTGGGATATGGATGCAGCTGAAAAAGCCGGATACAATCATTTCATGCTAAAAGAAATCCACGAACAGCCACGTGTGATGCGTGACGTTCTTAAATCCAGACTAAGCCAGGATTCCATGGAAATCAAACTGGATACCTTAAAAATTGATAAAGACTTACTTGCAAGAGTATCAAGAGTCTACCTGGTAGCCTGTGGTACTGCAGCCTATGCAGCTGAAGTAGGTAAAGAGATACTTCAAAAGGTTTGCCGTATCCCAGCGGTTATGGAAGTTGCCTCCGAGTTCAGATACAAGGACCCAATCATTGATGAAAATACTTTGATGATTGTCGTATCCCAGTCCGGTGAAACAGCTGATACACTGGCTGCTCTTCGTATGGCCAAAAAATCCGGTGCCTATGTTATTGCAGCGGTTAACGTGGTTGGCTCAACCATGGCCAGAGAAGCAGATGATGTTTTCTATCTCTGTGCAGGACCTGAAATTGCCGTTGCATCAACCAAAGCTTACTCAGCTATGCTTATTGCAATGTACTTGATCTCTATTAGAATGGGACGTCTACTTGGTAAAATCTCAGATCAAGAGTTTATAACCCTAAGAGATGCCATTATGAAACTTCCGGATCAAATTGAAATGATCCTTACCCAGGAAGAAGACATTAAGATGCTTGCCTACAAGCATTTGGACATGAAGAACATTTTCTACATCGGCCGTGGTCTAGACCATGCTGCTTCATTGGAAGGTGCTCTTAAGATTAAGGAAGTTGCCTACCTTCACGCAGAGTCATATCCTGCAGGAGAATTGAAGCACGGTCCTATCGCACTAATTGAAGAAGGATCCGTACTTATGGGACTTCTTGGTCAAGAAAGCCTAATGGAAAAAACCATCAGCAACATCAAAGAGGTTAAGTCCCGTGGTGCTGAAGTCATCGCTATTGCCCTGGAAGGTAATGAGATAGTGGAAAAGATTGCAGACGATGTAATCTTGGTACCTAAAACACATTGGATGTTAACGACCCTGCTTATCAACATACCTCAACAGCTATTTGCTTACTTTATCGCCTGTGGTCTTGGTCACGATGTAGATAAGCCACGTAACTTGGCTAAGAGTGTTACGGTTGAGTAGAGAGGTTCCTATAGATCCACTATTACCATATGGTAATTATAATTTATTTTTAAATCTCAACATGCCTTAGATAATATAAAAAGCGGGTCATTCGGCCTGCTTTTATTTTATTTACACATATATTGAATTATTTTACATTTTTGATATTGTTATTTACAAAAATATAGGACTATAGTATCATATAAATGATTTATATTAGCAAACCAATTAAAAGATTGGGACGCAAAGCCTTGGGTCTAAGTTCTTAGGAATATGATTGCCAGGTTGCAAACTTGTGCCTTTATCTTAATGATAGAGGTTTTTTATTTAGGAGGAAATAATGAAAAAAATAAGGGTTTTTATTTTGGTTGTACTTGTATTAAGTGTGTTTAGTTTCAGTGTTGCAGCATCAGAAAATGATGAATATGCAGAGAAGTTGAAAGAGGTTGGTGTGTTTAAAGGGGGTGGAGATGGATTTGAACTTGATCGTCAACCGACCCGTCTTGAAGGTTTAATCATGTTTATACGGTTATTGGGATCTGAGAATGAGGCACAAAATGGATCCTATCAACATCCGTTTACTGATGTGCCGTCTTGGGCAAATGGTTATGTGGGCTGGGCTTATGAGAAGGGATATACAAAAGGTATCAGCTCAAACCAGTTTGGTACCGGCAATATGGATGCTAAATCTTATTTAACACTTGATGCTAAGAGCCTTAGGATATGATGATTCCAAAGGTGAATTCTCTTGGTCAGAAGCTATAGATTTTAGTCTGGAAAAAGAAATAATAAGTGATGAGGAGTCAAATCAGTTTTTATCAAGTCAATTTAAAAGAGATAATGTTGCGAAGATTTCTTATGAGATTTTAAGTGTTCAGAAGAAAGATGGGATCTTGCTTGGAAAATATCTTGTTGATCAGGGTGCAATTGATTTGTCAACTATTCAGTCTATTGGCATTGATATCTCTGATGAGGAAGAAAATTCAGATACTAAAGATGTCATAGAGGAGCAAGTACCAGATGATGGAGACAACTCTAAGTTCGATGAAAATATATTTAATATAAGGACTTATGAAAATATTGAAATAGCAGAGGGGATAAGAGGAAGCCTTGCATATGTCATAGGTAATGAATATCAATTCTATGATTCCAACTTGCATGATAATAAAATATTGAAACATGGTGTATCCAATCTATTTACAAGTTCCAGCTTCATTGATGGTCTTACCGGGTTAAATATCGTAAGTAACATGATTTTTGAAGAGGATAAAATGGAGAATTATGGAGCTGTTAATATTTGCGATACAGGCTTAAAATTATGGAATGTCTATTCGGGCAATTATTTTGTTGATGATTATTTGACATATATTCAACCGGTGGAGATTGAAGATGGATTTATCATTAATGATGCCATGTCGGCTAATTATGCTACTGACGAAAAATTCTCTGTGATTGTAAATATGTATCCAGATGCAACGATGAAGAAGGCATTGAAGGCCATATTTAAAAACCTTGTGTCGGATAATCAAAATGCTGATCAGATAGCTGATTTTATCGTTGGTGAAGTGGTTAACAGGATGCTAGTATCAAATGATGCAAGCGCTTTTTCACAAGTAGTCGATAAGGTCAGATGGCATACAGAAATGTATGTGGACGGTTACTTCCTTTCAATTGACGATTATTCAACCGATGTTTATCCAAGTATCCATATCAATATTAAATAACCTTAAATGAAGATAACTTATGTATTGTACAGATTCTTGGAATCTGTACAATTTCTTGAATATAGGGTGTATAACTTTGCAAATCAGAAGACTCTCTGTGGTATAATCAAAATAAAACCACTATCGGAGGCATCCAATGAAAAATATATCGATTATTGGAAATGGTTTTGACTTAAGCCATAACCTAAAAACCAAGTATTCTGACTATCTGGATTATTGTATTGAGAAGGACATAAAGGATAATGTCCTCTATCAGTACTACTTAAGGCTGGAGAATAACAGAGGATGGTATGATTTCGAACAGGATCTCTTGGCCTTTTTGGAATTTATTGATTTGATGTGTGCCAATCTGGTTTTGACAGAGTATGGAAAGTTTTATCAAATAGCCAATCAAAGTGTGGTCAGTTCCCATCAGACCATGGTTTTATATGATGTTATTCATTCCATGAAGTATCCCTTTTTTGCTGACAGCAGTCATACATCAATTCTTGTTGAGAAAGACAATATTAAATGGTTTAATCAACTGATTGATACAGTTTATGCTGATTACCATCAAATGGTAGGTCTCTTGAAAGAATATCTGGTTGAGCGTGTGGAAAGCCAACTGATGAATGTGAAGAAATCTCATGCCAAATATATAGATATTATCAGGTCTTCTGACTATGTTTACACCTTTAATTATACGTCAACTTTGAATATTTATGATATCTATAAGGCCCATCATGTTCATGGATCCTTGACTAATGAGATCATACTGGGGATTCCCTATTCCAATAAAATCCACATCGAGAAGTTTTACAGCATCTTTAAGATTTCTCAAAGTATTAATCATCAATACAACGTATCCATTATTAAAAATTATGAGGATGATCTGAATATTTATTTCTTTGGAATGGCTTTTGGCGAATCGGATCATTATTTTTTCCAGGAGATTAAAGATTGGATTAATTGGCACTATAATTCCAGAGGCAAGTTGCCGCCAATTACCTTTAATTTTTATTACAATGATACCAATGCAAAATTGAACTACATGAATAATTTACGAATATTTATGGGAGAAGAGATGGTCGTTCGTTTTGATCTTGAAAAGAAAATAAATTTTTATACTTATTAAGATTTGAGACTGCTTTTCTCTTTTATAAATATGGAGCGATATGGTATGATATACCATATAAGGCTTAATCAAATGTGTTTTTGGGGAAATCTAATAAGTAGAAAATAACTTATTTGGTGGTGGTCATTTGAAACGATTACTAGCGGGTATTCTTCTTATTTGTCTGCTGTTTACAACAGCGGCTTTTGGGGAAGACTTAGGGTTGGAAAATGAAAAGAAGAATATTCTGATAATCCATTCTTATCATCAGGACTTTTTATGGACAAGGTCTCTTCATGATGCTATTGTCGAGGAAAGTGTTCTCGAAGGTTGGAATGTATTTACTGAGCATTTGGATGCATACCGCTTAAGTCCTGAAGAAATACAAGCCAAAAAAGACCGGATACTCAATGATTACAAGGGAAAGCCTATTGATGCAATTATTGTTTCAGATAATGCAGCTTTTTCCTTTATACAAGATATTCATGATGATTACTTTGCTGAGGTACCAGTTTTTTTTGTGGGAGTCAATAATGTTGATGTAAGTGATCTTGATGGGTCCTTATATACAGGTCTTATGCAAAACACGGATTTAGTTGCTTTTTATGATTCTTTGGACAAGATCTTGCCAAACCTTGAAACTTTATACGTGGTAGGAAGCGACTCCGGAACCGCCAACAAAATATACCAAGAGCTTGATGAAACCAATGAAGCTTCTGGTGGACCAATCACCATCCAACCTATACTGTCTGACAATCTCGATAATCAGTTGACACAAATTTCAAGGATAAACAAAGAAACTGGGGCAATTTATGTGGCAGGTTCTTTTGATGTCATGAACCATAATGAGTATGCCTCCCTTATTGAATCCCAAGCTAAGGTCCCTACCTTTGTTGGGGTTTCCGTTGCCATTGATGGTAATGTTCTGGGTGGCTATGTGGTCGATCCCAGAGCCCATGGTTCCTATATCACATCAACAATAAAGGCGGTTCTTCTCGGCGAATCAATAAGTGACTTTGAAATTCGGGAAGTGCCTTTGGAAAAAATTGTCTATAATTATAGAGGTCTAATCAAGTATAAGATTGATGAAACCCTTTTGCCAAAAGATGCGGTGATTATCAATCAACCGGCGAATGATATAACCATTAGCCGAAATGCTCTTTTGACGATCTTAATAACCTTGATAATGACCATGATTCTTCTCCTTCTTCTACTGTATATTTTGAGAAGTCGAGAAAAATATACAAAGGCCCTATTAAAGGCAAAAATGGAGCTCCAGGAAACCCATATGGAGTTGGAAGCTCATGCAGAAGAGTTGATGGCCAGTCAGGAAACCCTGGAGTATCAATATGAAGAGCTTGAACAAAATAGGGATCAGATCCAGCAACTGATTACCTTTGATTCCAATACAGGTTTTTATAATCCAAAATCTTTTCTCGATAGCATCAGAGATTTAAAGAATTTGGAAGAGCATAGCGACTTTCATGTTATTCATGTATTTATAACGAATATTGATAATGTTATCCAATATATGGACGGTGGATTGATTGATCCCCTCATTAAAACCATAGCCTATCGTATTCAGTCTATTTTTCAAGCTAACGCCTATTCCTACTGTGTGGATAGAAGCGGACATTTTTTTATACTTAGTCATGCAACAACCAAAGCGATTGAGAGAGATCTTGACACATTGACTGAACTCTTTTCCACGGCTTTTAAAACCGAGTTTTATACGGTATATCTCAATTTGAAAATCGGTGTTTCCTCCTACCCAAGCAATGCGGAATCCGGTGATGAACTGATGAAATATGCAAGGATAGCAGCTTTGTCTATATTAGATGAGCAGAACAAAAAGATGGAATATTTTCGTCAGGATATGTTGGAAAAGGAACACAATCGTCAAAGAAAAATCGCGGCAATTGACCAGGCTATTGAAAATGGCGAATTTGATATTTTTCTTCAGCCGAAATATGATACCAGTATATTAAAGATTGTTGGTTTTGAAGCCCTAATTCGTTGGATAAAGCCTGATGGAACCATGATTTATCCAGACCAGTTTATCAGTCTGTCTGAAAAAACAGGACAGATCGATGAGATTACCTTTTTGGTAATCGAAAAGGCTGCAAGGCTCATTCAGGAATACAAGCTGGATCAAGCAGGTCTCCATATAGCCGTGAATTTATCATCTGTAAACTTTAAACGTATGGATTTAGTCGATCAGATTAATGAAATTGTAGATAGGTATGGCTTGTCCCATACAGCCTTTGAATTTGAATTAACGGAGACGGGTCTGCTGGAAGATTTTGATATGACCAGTAAGATACTTCATCAATTGCAGTCGGATGGTTACACGATTGCCCTTGATGATTTTGGTACGGGATATTCATCCCTTTCATATATCAGCAAACTGCCTGTTGATAAAATTAAACTGGACAGAAGTTTTGTGATGAACCTGTCAGATAGAAAGCAAATGAAGATTGTTATAGCGATGATACAATTAGCCCATCAGATGAATTTTGGAGTTGTTGTTGAAGGGGTTGAAGAAAAGAACCAGGTTGCTATCTTAAGTCCTTTCAGACCTGAGGAATACCAAGGCTACTACTTCTCCAAACCCTTACCGGCCAAAGATGCTATTGAACTTTATTTTTCGTAGTTTTTGGCATCTTCAATGAGGTCTTTGTCCCAGCTTGTCTTTTCCAGTGGCGCGTTAAATTCGATGAGATTACCTTCGGTGTCTCGTATATGCAGGGTTATACATCCCCAGCCAGGTCTTGGAGTAGGTTCCTTAAGTATAGGAACCTTTTTTTCTTGTAAATCTTTATAGATAGGATCCAGGTCAAGTACTGAGAAGATAAGGACACTATTATCTTTGGCTCTGCGCAAGCCTACCGGTGATTGGTCAATGGATTCGTCCATTAGCCCAGCCTTAAAAATCGACAGGCTTGTATTTGGGCTGACCTCAAAAGATGCATAAGCATCACCAGGCTTACCCCAAACAATATCAAAACCTAGAGTATTGTGATAAAAATTAAATGCCTTATCAAAATCCTCAACCAATAAACGTATACCTTCAAACTTCATATATTCTCCTCCTTAAGATGTTCTTTAAATATATTCTTCTAATATATTCTAGTATAAATTAATAAATGATGAAGTCAAAAATATTTTTCTATTTATGGGAACATTTCTCCACAAGCATTCGTCTTAGCATAGACAAATTAATTCAATGAACTTAAAGGAGTACACAATGAAAAAAATAATTACCCTAATGATGATGCTTTTATTAACCCTGTCCCTAGCTGCTTGTGGCAATCCAAGCTCTGAAGACGTATATGAGGATGGAAGCAGTGTGGAAGACGTGGATACTGATGATGCAGTAGATACAGAAGAAGAAACAGATGTTGAGGAAGAAACTGACCTTGAAGAAAATGTAGAAGTTGAAGAAGAAACTGACCTTGAAGAAGAAACTGAAGTTGAGCAGGATGCAGACCTTGAAGAAGAAAGGGATAGCGATGATGATCAAACTTTAAGTCTTGAAGCAATCATCGAAAAGACTTATGCGGCGACTGGTCTTGAATTTCCTATGTTTATGAATCAACCCTTAACGAAAGAAAATCAAGTCTATATGCTTGGAACGGATACTTTTGACTTTGTTGAAGGAGTGGCATCTGAACCAATGATGAGTGCCCAAGCCCATTCTTTTGTCCTTTTCACCGTAGCAGAAGATGCAGATATAGAAGGCATCAAAGAGGCTGTAAAAGCTAATGTTGACGGTAGAAAATGGATTTGTGTTGGCGTCGAACCTGAGAATATCATTGTTGACAGTATTGGTCAGATGATTATTCTTATTATGGATCACGAATCACAAGCGATTCATGAAGCCTTGTTACAAGTGATGCAGTAAGATGGTTTTTTCCAGTATTACCTTTTTATACTATTTTTTGCCAATAGTTTTATTGGCCTACTATATAACACCAGATAGATATAAGAACATAACTTTACTTGCCGGCAGCTATATTTTCTATGCTGCCGGTGAACCTAAATATGTGGTCTTACTGCTTATTTCAACCCTTATTGATTATGTTCATGCTAGAGTTATCGGAAGATATCCCTCTTCAGGGAAGGCGAAGGCGGCGCTGATTTCCTCCATTGTCATGAACCTGTCCATGCTTCTCTTCTTTAAATACGCTGATTTTATGATTGATATTTTTAATGGGGTGTCAGGTAGAGAAATAACCCCCCTTGGATCGAGTCTTCCTATTGGCATTAGTTTTTTTACCTTTCAAACGATGTCTTATACGATAGATGTCTATCGGGGACAAGCCAAAGTCCAGAAAAATCCACTTGATCTGGCTGCATATGTAGCCCTTTTCCCCCAGCTTATTGCTGGGCCCATCGTCAGATATAAGACCATTGCAAAAGAGATAGAGACAAGAGCACATTCCATGGACCTGTTTGGTAGTGGAGTCATACGATTTATCCTTGGACTTGCTAAGAAAGTCTTTATAGCCAACTCCCTAGGGCAATTGGCTGTGGTGGCAAAAACTGCCAATCAACCCTCCGTCCTCTTGTATTGGTTAGGGGCCTTGGCTTTTGCCCTGCAGATTTACTATGATTTCTCAGGATACAGTGATATGGCCATTGGGTTAGGCCGGATGTTTGGTTTTCATTTCCAGGAAAATTTCAATTATCCTTATATTTCAAAAAGCATATCTGAATTTTGGACAAGATGGCATATGAGCCTGGGTCAGTGGTTTAGAGATTATGTATATATTCCTCTTGGAGGTAATCGAAGGGGTATGGTTAGACAGGTCAAGAATATTGCCATAGTATGGTTGTTGACAGGCTTATGGCATGGGGCCTCATGGAATTTTGTTCTTTGGGGAGCTTTCCTTGGTTTCTTTATCATTATAGAGAAGCTTATACTTAGTCAGTGGCTTACCAGACTACCCAAATTTATAGCCCATCTTTATGTTTTGCTTGTGGTTCTCGTCAGTTTTGTTATGTTTAATAATGAGAATTTAGCTGGGATGAAAGTCTATTTTTCGGGTATGTTTGGTGGCGACAATCTTGGATTCATTAATGCAACAAGCCTTTATCAATTATCTTCCTATAGTATAACTTTAATAGTTGCTCTTATTGGGGCGACACCGATCCCTAAAATTCTAATAGGTAAATGGGCGAAGATCATGAATCCAGGTCAGGGTAAGCTTCTTGCCTCCTTTTCTCTTGTAACTATATTTTTGGTCATAACAGGATACTTAGTGGATGATTCCTTTAATCCCTTTTTGTATTTTAGGTTTTAACGATGAATAAATTGATTGGAAAAATATTTATTATTGTCTTATTGGCAGGTTTTATGCTTCAGGTTCTTATGGCTGATGAAATAGTATCCTATAGTGAGAGACGAACCCTTCAGGCTTTTCCGGAATTGTCACTGGAAAGCATAATGAGTGGTGAATTCATGGAAGATTTTGAATCCTATGGGCTGGATCAGTTTGCTTTTCGGGATTTTTTCAGAGGAATGAAATCCATGAGTGAATTATATGTATTTGGGAAAAAAGATGTCAATGGGATTTATGTCTATAATGGGCATTTGATCAAGAAAACACAAGCCTTTGACCCAAATAGTTTAACCTATTTTTCAGATTATATTAGGGATATGACAGCTAGATTTGGTAAGGATGCCAGTATCTATGTCTCTATGGTTCCTGATAAAAATTACTTCACAGACAGACAAACTTTAAACTATGAGGTTATGGAGAAGACTCTGGATTCCTTGGAATCAATGACCTATATTCCTATGATGGATTTGCTACGCCTGGAGGACTATTTTAAGACGGATACCCATTGGAAACAGGATAAGCTTTTACCGGTAGTCAATAGGATATATGACTATATGAATAGTGACTGGCAGGCGACTGGTGATACCTTCATCCAAAAGGATTTTGATGCTTTTAAAGGTGTTTATGCAGGTCAATCAGGCCTATACGTAAAAGAGGAAACCCTGTCCTTTTTAACCAATGATACGATAGATGCTTTAAAGGTTGAAAATTATCGGTTTGAAGACAGGGAGTCCTCTGTTTATGAATATGAGTTTCTTGTGGGAAAAGATGCATATGAGGTTTTTCTGGGTGGAGCAAGTCCCTTGGTGGTTATAGAAAATCCTAAAGCACATTCTCCCAAAGAACTGATTGTTTTTAGGGATTCTTTTGGCTCATCCCTCATCCCTCTCATGGTGGACAAATATGCAAAAATCACCCTTGTGGATACCAGATATATTCACTCGTCTATCCTGGGTCAGTATATGGAGTTTGCAGATCAGGATGTCCTATTCCTCTATAATAGTGAGGTTATCAACCAAGCCTATATGCTAAAATAATATTTTTGTGTATAATAAGTAAGCATGATTAATCACAGATAGATAAGGACTGGTGACTATATGAGTCAAAATAGGGACATAAGCAGCAATGCATTATATGAGTACGAAGATTTTACAGATGGAGACTTTCGTTTTCTTGAAATAGAAAAATCCAGGTTTATTGGTTGTGGATTTAAAAACGTAAATTTGGAAGAAGCCCTGCTTAAAGGGTGTCACTTTGTGGACTGTAACTTTCAAGGGGCAAAACTGAACATGGGCAGCTTTAAGTATTGCGGTTTTCTGAATACTAATTTTAGGTTTGCTGACCTTTTTGGCTGTGAGTTTGTAGACTGTAAAATGACAGGTTCCATCTTTGCCGAGACCAATATGTTGGGAGTTACCTTAAAAGGCGGTGATTGGTCTTATACCAATCTTAAATTCATAAGTTTAAAAGGCCAGGACCTCAGTGATATTAATTTTAGTATGAGCGATTTAACCGGAAGTGATTTTCGGAAAACGATCCTGTCCAGAGCCAAGTTCACCGGCTGTCAGTTGTCAGGAATTAAGCTCAAGGACAGTGACCTAAGAGGGGCTGATTTTTCGGGTGTAAATATGGCAGAACTGGATTTGCGTGATGCTGTTTTGGATGTGGCCTTGTGTATACAGTTGGCTGCTTCCTTTGGAGCCAAGGTGGAATAAGTCCCATATAAACCTCTCATATCAAGTTGAAATGGTAGTATAGGTATTTAGTCTTGAAAGGGCTTGAATAAGAAAGAATATTATCTAAGTGAAAATGGTTATGATATAATAAAGAAAGCAGAGTGGATTGGCATAATTCCTCTGCTTTTTGTGTTTATAGCTTTAATTTTAATGAACAAACCTGATTTTCTATTGAAAGGAGAGTAATATGAGTGGTGGAAAATGCCCTGTTACCGGAGCAAGTGCCGGTGGTAAAATGGGTGGAACAACCAATAAGGATTGGTGGCCCAACCAGCTTAACTTAAAGATACTTGAACAGAATACTTCAAAAGTTAACCCTATGGATGAAGACTTTAATTATGCAAAAGCATTTAAGTCTCTTGATTATGACCAGCTTAAGAAGGACCTATATGCACTTATGACTGATTCTAAGGAGTGGTGGCCGGCCGATTATGGTCATTATGGTGGCCTGTTTATCCGTATGGCCTGGCACAGTGCAGGAACTTACAGGGTTCAGGACGGAAGAGGTGGTGCAGGAACAGGTACCCAGAGGTTTGCCCCCCTCAACTCTTGGCCGGACAATGTGAATTTAGATAAAGCAAGACGGCTTTTATGGCCGATTAAGAAAAAATATGGTAAACAAATATCCTGGGCGGACTTAATGATTCTGACCGGCAACTGTGCTCTGGAGTCTATGGGATTTAAAACCTTTGGCTTTGCAGGAGGACGTGAAGATATTTGGGAACCTGAGGAAGATATATATTGGGGTCAGGAAACAGAGTGGCTGGGTGATAAGCGCTACAGCGGCGAAAGGGATCTTGATAATCCTTTGGCAGCTGTTCAGATGGGACTGATCTATGTTAATCCGGAAGGACCTAACGGAGTTCCGGATGCAGTTGCTTCAGGCCGTGATGTCAGAGAGACATTTGCCAGGATGGCCATGAATGATGAAGAAACGGTTGCCCTTGTTGCTGGCGGCCATACTTTTGGTAAGTGTCATGGAGCCGGTGATCCAGCCCATGTTGGCCCGGAACCGGAAGCAGCTGATATCCATGAGATGGGTCTTGGCTGGTCAAACAGCATGGGAAGTGGAAAAGGCGATGATACCATTTCCAGTGGTATTGAAGGTCCTTGGAACTCTACTCCAACCAAATGGGATATGGGGTATTTTGAAACCCTGTTCGGTTATGACTGGAACCTGGTCAAAAGCCCAGCAGGCGCATGGCAGTGGGTGCCCCAAGACCCTGAAGCTCATAATATTCCAACAGCACAAGGCAGTGGAAAGCAGCCGCCTATTATGACAACTGCAGATATGTCACTGCGGATGGACCCTGTCTATAAGCCAATTTCTCTTAGGTATAGGGAGAATCCGGAAGAATTTGCCGATGCTTTTGCCAGAGCCTGGTTTAAGTTGACCCACCGTGATATGGGACCAAAGTCCAGATATTTGGGCCCGGAAGTTCCTGAGGAAGACTTGATATGGCAGGATCCTATTCCGCCTGTAGACTATGAACTGGTTGATGGCCAAGATGTGAAGAAACTTAAACAGACTCTTCTGTCATCAGGTCTTTCCATAAGTGATTTGGTGAAAACAGCATGGGCAGCTGCTTCTACATTTAGAGGTTCTGATAACCGAGGAGGAGCCAATGGTGCCAGGATTATGCTGGAACCACAAAAGAACTGGACAGTTAATGAACCTGAGGAATTAGAAAGGGTTCTGGACATTCTAGAAGGCGTAAGACAGGCCTTTAATGCCTCCCAGCCCGGTGATAAAAAAATCTCCATGGCCGACTTGATTGTTCTTGGTGGTTGTGCCGGTGTTGAGCAGGCGGCTAAAGCAGCAGGTGTCGATGTGGAAGTTCCATTTGTACCTGGTAGAAATGATGCAAGACAGGACCAGACGGACAGTTTGGGATTTAGTGTCTTGGAGCCAAAAGCAGACGGTTTTAGGAACTACCATCCTGAATCTATGGCATCCTGTGCTGAGGCGCTTCTCATTGATAAGGCTCAGCTTTTAACCTTGACTATCCCTGAAATGACTGTTTTAGTTGGTGGTCTTCGAGTCCTTAATGCCAACTATGGTCAGTCACCTTTTGGTGTCTTTACCGATAATCCAGAGGTTCTGTCCAATGACTTCTTTGTCCATATTCTTGATATGGGAACCCTCTGGAGGCCTTTGGAACAGAATCCAGGTGTTTATGAAGGTGTAGATAGAGCCAGTGGTAAGCGAAAATGGATGGGAACAAGGGTAGACCTTGTCTTCGGTTCAAATTCCATTTTAAGAGCCCAGGCTGAGGTTTATGGTTCAGATGATGCCAAGGCTAAATTTGTTCATGATTTTATTGGTGCTTGGAATAAGGTTATGAATGCTGATCGGTTTGACCTGAAATAACAGGATAATATAAGCGCTGGGTCTAACCTTGACCTAGCGTTTTTTGCTAACTAAGAAATTGCTCTAAACGAGCCAATTTCTGTCGAACAGCTGGAACAATTCGCGAAGCGAAACCAGCGTCGTTAAACGACGCTTTTGTTCTTAACTAAGAAATTGCTCTAAACGAGCCAATTTCTGTCGAACAGCTGGAACAATTCGCAATGCGAAACCAGCATCGTTAAACGACGCTTTTGTTCTATACGAATATATAAATATTTGGTATGATAGTAAATAATGAAAGCTACTGAAGTTCAATTGAGTTAATGGCCCTTTATAAAGGGAAGCTACAGAAGTTTATTGGAGGTCTCTATGAATTTTCCTACTGGAATATATGATGCGTTTATGTATCCCTTTGAGAAGTTAAGACTAAATGCCATGCGACGAAAGCTGCTTAAACATGTAAAAGGCAGGGTGTTGGAAATAGGTACGGGAACAGGGGTTAATATCAATATATTGCCTTGTGAATCCATGTCAAGCTATGTAGGCATGGACCTGACAATAAAACCTCAAGTCCTAAAAAAGATTACAGAACGTGGGTGTCCCTTTGAATTGGTAGAGGGATCTGCCATGGACCTGCCCTTTGAAGATAGTACCTTTGATACAGTCATTTTTACCCTGGTTTTTTGTTCGGTAGAAGAGCCCCTTAAAGGCCTAGCTGAAGTGTATAGGGTTTTAAAGCCGGGAGGACAGCTGGTATTCATTGAACATGTTATGCCAAGTGAGCCTTTTTTACAGAACATATTTAGACGCCTGTCACCCTATTGGGAGAAGTTCGCTGATAACTGTCATTTGGACCGCCATACCCATCTGGATATTGAGAAAGCTGGATTTAAGATTTGCAGACGTGAATATTCCTTCAGACAGGTTTTTGTCGGAGGACTTGCCAGAAAAGAATTGATAATATAAATTGAATGTACTAATTGCAAGGAATTGAAAGGATAAAAGTATGTCTTGTTTAATATGCAGCAAACATGAGGGTCAACATGAAGGAAGCAAATATTTTATTTTTCGAAATAAAATTCTATCCATATATCATATGTTTCCGGAAGAGGGAGAAAAGGTTTATCAAGGTTATGTTTTTCTTGAATTAAACCGTCATGTGGGAGAGCTGGATGAAATGACTTTTGAAGAGGCAGAGGCAATTGGCAGCTTTCAAAAGATTTTACCTGAAGTACTGAAAGACTTGCACCTTATCGATCATGTCTATGTTTTTCAGTTTGGGGACGGTGTTGCCCATATTCATTTTCATATTATTCCCCGCTATGAGGGGGCACCGAGAGAGTATAGAGGGACCTCTGTCTGTGACTGGAAGGGAGCACCTTTTTTGGATGAGGTAGAACTCCTTGATTATTGCAAAAAGTTGGGTAGGGCTGTAAAGACCGCATACATCAACTACTTGGCAGATAAGAAGATTGCAGCCGGACAAGACGGTGAGGCAGGTTCGGAAATTGAAAGTGCTGAAGACAGACAAGTAAAAACAGGTGGTTATGAAAACAATGATATGTTTGAAGACGAGTCAAGTGATTGGGATGATATGGATCCTTTGGGAGATACGCCATATCCAAGATGGGGCTAAAATACAAGCATTAGACTGCTTAATAGATTTTACTAGAGTGATAAAGGGGAATGGTGATGAGGATAGAGTCAGACTTTTTTGACAATGGACAAGATGGTTTTGCCTATGTAGTAGATGCTATTGAAAAGGCCAAATCCAGTATATTTATTCAGATGTTTATTTGGAGGGATGATCCTCTTGGTCAATGGATTGGTAAGGCTGTATTAGAGGCGGCTGACCGTGGGGTCAAAGTTGAGATTGTTAAAGACCAGGTTGGTGGAGGCTTCGAGTTTTCTGAGGAGAACCGTCAATCCTTTTTTTATGAAACCCTGCCTTTTAAAATTAGGTTTATGGCCTTTCTGCTTCACTTGGGCTACCCCATGAAAGGTAAACCTAGGGGTATGGTCAAAAGACAAATGTCACCGGTGGCAAAAGCCCTCCTTAGCCATAAAAACCTTGTGGTTAAGCATTTAGATATGATTAAGGATCACTCGAAATATTTGATTATTGATGATGAATTATTGATTATCAGTGGTATGAATTTCGAGTATAAGGAATGGAAGGAAGACTTGCTTGGCAGGCCCTATCATGATTACCTGATTAGTTTTAAAGGAAAAGGAATCGTGGACAACTTTAAAAAAAGTCTTGCCCAGGGTGGAACTATCTTGCGTCATATTTCCAGTCTCGACACAGGTCAACCTGAAGAAGAAATGGGTCATGGTGACATTGACTTTATTTGTAATTCCGAGGATCAGGGTTTGAAAAGATTTAATATTCGAGACAGTCTTATGAACCGAATAAGTCAAGGAACGTACCGGTTGGATATTGTCATGGCCTATATAGGGGATAAGAAACTCAATGAAATTCTTGAAAAAAAAGCCGAGGAAGGTGTAGAAATTCATCTCTATATACCTGAAAAGGCTAATTTGCAAAATGACCTGAACCGTAAGTATATTAAGTCTTTAATGAAAGCCTGTAAGGGGCAGCTGTTTGTTTACTTCTGTAGAGATATGATCCACGGAAAATTATTAGTCATTGATGAAAACTATGTAACTTTTGGTTCGGCCAATTTAAACAGGAATGCTATGGTCTTATTAAAAGAGACCAACGTTGGTTTCTTCATCGATGCTTTGGGACACAGGGAGAAGATTTATCAATCCATTAAAAAGATTATGAGTAGGTCGAGAAAGGTCAGTGACTACCGTGAAGTAAGTTATAATCCACTGACCGCCTTGGTAGAAGAAATTCTTAGCCGGGCGAAATAAGCAAAAAATGGAGCATTACACCGACCTCGTAGGGTTGGGTAATAGCTCCTTTATTTATATATAACCTTCTCACTATATATCAAAATTAATTATATCTGTCCATCCGAATATCGGAACCGATGAACATAAGTTGGGTATAATAGCCGAATATCCGGCTGGTAATACGTTCTGAGTAATTGTCGCCCCATTCATTAGGCGACAAATTAGTTGAGATAACCGTAGATTTCTCATTAAGTAACCGGGTGTTGAGGCAATTAAAGAGCTCTGCTTTGGTCAGTGAATTATTGAATTCAGTGCCCAGGTCATCGATGATCAAAAGGTCACAGTGGAAAATATTCTCGATATCATCATTGGTAACAATCTCTTCGTCTTTATGGAAACGGTAGTTTTCAAATAAGCGAAAGAGTTGGAATGCTGATAAGTAGATAACCGTATATCCGCTGTCTAGAATCTCTTTGGCAATGGCATTACATAAAAAAGTTTTACCAAGTCCTGAATGCCCGTATAGAATCAGATTGCTAAATTCCTTATGAAAATTATCAACAAAATCCAGACATATCTGATGAACGGACCGCATATTGTCGTAAGGGGATATGCCTAACCGGGGATGTTTATCCTTTGAATAAAAGTCAAAAGAAAAGGTAGAGAAGTTTTCTCTATCAAGAACTGCCTTCAGGTTGGACTGCTCATAGGAGTAATCTATAATTGCCTGTTTAAGACAGTGACACTTGTCATTGCCGATATAGCCGGTATCCTCGCAATCCTTACAGTCATAGACAGGATCCAGATAGTCTTCTTTATAACCGTTTTCAATCAGGAGTGATTTTTTTTGCATGGTTAAGGCAGCAAGATCCTTTTTCAGTTCCGCCTTAATCTGTTCCTGCTTATCAGGATGATCCATGGCACTGGTAATAGATGCCATGGAAACTTTGCTGATGTTCTGATGTATATCTAAAAGGGCTGGGATTGCATCAAAAAGCTTCCGCTGTCTGTCCTTTTGGATTTGTTTGTTTCTTGCTTGCTTAATATCATAAGATTTCAAGATTTTATTGAAATCGCTTGAATTCATACTCATGAAGAATACCTCTTACCTGAGTCTCTCAGTCTCATCTCAAGAGCCTTTTTCTCAAGTTCATCATAGTCGTAGGACCGTTGATTATAGCCGTTGAAACTGTTGTTTTTCTTAACTGGTTGGTTATTGCTGTAGTTCTTGGCTGGACGGTTTAAATCCAGTTTTTGAATATCCTCCAGGGATCTTACATTCTCTCTATGCCAAGTGTTTAAAATAGAATCCGTGTAGCGCATCTCAGCCTTGTTAATCTGACTAATGGTTCGCTGACATGCCTCAACAATAAGTTCAATATCCAACTGATACTCATTTAGCCATTTGTCCATGAGTTGGATTTGATTGGGTGTTGGACTTCTATCCGTAATTCCATAGGCTTTTAAAATAACAAAATAAGATTTCTGATAGGTTTCCGTTCGAACCTTGGCTTTTTCAATGGTATTGATACCGTTATCTGCCCAGTCGATGGCAACTTTCTCAATGTAGCGCATGTTGCGGTGATCGTTATCGACGCAGTACTCAATAAGGAGTTCAACAACATCTATGGGTAGTCCTAACCAATCGTTGAAACTGATAATGGTTTTAACTTCTGAAGCTGATAGGGTCTTGCCTAAATATTTCTGGGTGATATAGAGGAGCTGGTTGAAATCATCCCGTTCAGCAAATCCTGCAATTTCCTTGTTGGTGTAATCCGGCTTGCTGGAAATAACCTTCAAATGGCTGCTGTCAGCTTTGGAATTGGATTTGGTAACAAAATCGTTGGTCTCTAAACCTAAATCACTGTGTCCCATGGAAGGAAGGTCCTTAGTATGGATGCCGCTGTTATATTCAGATGTGGGAGATTCGTAGTTTGGTGTTTGGAAGAATCCCTGGTTTCTGTTATAGTGACCGCCGGCTTCCCCCATCCTTGATGTTGGAATATTCGACGTATAGCTGTCGTCATGATAACCGGGAGGATAATCACTTCCAGTGGACTGACGGTAGTCTGCGCCCATAGAACGATTATTAGGTTCTGGGCTCACCGGATCCATATGGGTGAAGTGAATTTCCGTTAGTTGATTATTATTATAGGTAAGCGTCATGAGTCCATCTTGCTGGAAATATTTAAGAGCCCTAACAATATCCGATTCGGTCATCATCAGATGATCAGCAATATGCCCCAAATCAAAGTCTAGTCTGCCGATAGACATATATCGAAGCAAAACCAAATATACCTTAATGAACTCACCATTGGCTTTTTGCATATAGCGGTCAATAAAAAAATTGGGAACTAATGTATAGGGAATGAAGTTGTGTGGACGTAAAATGACCTTGTTGCTCATACTCTTACCTTCTTCTACAAAAAATATGGATAGCCTCTCTGTTGCAAAGGATATGTTGAATCTTATATCTAGGATGTTCTCCTGACCTTCATATCATTTGTGGGGCTTGTTGATAATTATAGCATAGATAAAGGTTCAGTTTAAGGTGAAAAAATCCATGGTAATGTTACCTTTAAGAAACATGAGAGTCATATGTTATGAATATCCTTAGATTGTGTGAATAAGTGTGGACAAGTGTGGACAATGTGGATAAAAGGTCAAAAAGTAACCCTTGACATATGGAAATCTAAAGTTTTTCCCAAAAAATCAGTTTTCAAGTTTTAAAAATAAAAAGGAGACACATAAGTTATGTAAACTATATTGTGCCTCCTATAGATAAAAAATATGTGCGTAACTTTGTGGATAATGTTAATAACTATTTCTTTAAGAGCATAGGGCCTATATTTGTAACGGTTCCGGCACCCATAGTTATCAACATGTCCTTGGGCATTAATTTTTGAGACAGGAAGTCAACGATTTTTTCAAAATCGTCAATATATACAATTTCTTTAACTGAATTTCCTAAAGATTCCACAAGCATAGCAGAGTGGATATCTCCGGGGTCTTTTTCCCTAGCTGCATAGATATCTGTAATGATTAAATGGTCGCAGACGCTTAGGGCGACTACGAAATCATCATATAAGGCTTTAGTCCTTGAATATGTATGGGGCTGGAAGACGACCCACAAATGACGGTGATCGATTTTAGAAGCTGCCTCCAAGGTTTTCATGATTTCGGTAGGGTGGTGGGCATAATCATCAATGACACTGGCACCATTAAAAGAACCCTTGTATTCAAACCTTCGATCGGCTCCACCAAAGGCTAACAGGCCTTTTTGAATATCATCAAAGGAGACGCCCATAATACGGCCGGCAGCTATAGTTGCCAGAGCGTTTTCTATATTATGATAACCGGTGACTTTGAGTTGAAAGCGTCTAGTAAATTCTCCATTTGTTACTAGGTCGAAAGATGCAAATCCGCTCTCGTCAAAAGTCTCGTTCCTGTAAGAGTAATATGACTCAGGGTTCTTGCCTACCTTAATAACATGAACATCCAGATTTTTGGTTAAAAGGTCAATATGCTGGATCGAATCATTGATAATGACGCTTCCGCCGGCTTTGGTATTGTGTATATAAGTAGCGAAAGAATCCTCGATTTCCTCAATATCCTTAAAGAAATCCATATGGTCTTCTTCAATATTAAGGATAATGGATATATTAGGGAAGAATTTATGGTAGGAGTTGGTATACTCGCAGGCTTCGGTAATAAAGTAATCCGATTTACCAATGCGAAAATTCCCGCCAATACCTTTTAAGATGCCGCCTACACTAATGGTTGGGTCCAAGTGACCTTCAAGCATAATATGAGAAAGCATAGAAGTTGTTGTTGTTTTTCCGTGGGTTCCCGCTACGCCGATACTGATACCATAGCTATCCATAATGTGGCCAAGGAGGCTTGCCCTGTCCATCATGTCAATACCCCGTCGAATGGCTTCCTGGTATTCCACATTATCTTCTTTAACGGCAGCAGTATAGACAACTAAGTCAATATGATCTCCAATATGGTCTTTATTATGGCCTTCGTAGACCTTGATACCAAGGGTTTCAAGATGTCTGGTTATTGAGGTCATATTTTGATCGGAACCAGAAACCTCTTTTCCGTTTTGATTAAGAACCTCAGCCAGGCCACTCATGGAAATACCGCCGATACCGATAAAAAATACCTGTGAATATTGATCAAGAACACTTACCTTCATATATTTATGGCAGAAGCCGCTTCAAGTTCTGCCTTACCTCCTTATATTATGTTTCTACGGAATGTTTTTCTTCTATATAATACAGTCATAACCATATCAAAATTATTATACAGGACAGACATTGACTTTGCAAAGTATATCCAGCTTAAAAAATGCAAAACCGAACGTTTTGTAAAAAATAAAGATTAATATTCGCAATTTCCAGGGCTTTATAGTATAATATAGAAAAGCTTTGAAGGAGTCTCTATGAAAAAGTTGTCTAAAAGCCAACGCTTAAGTCTTATTACGAAGATTCTGGTGGATCATCCCTATAAATTGCATACTTTACATCATTTCAGTGAACTGTTTGACTGTGCCAAATCAACCTTAAGTGAAGATATCACTTCCATTGAAGAAGGTTTTAAACTTATGGGTCAAGGTGAGATCGTATCTGTGTCCGGTGCAGCCGGTGGTGTGTATTTTGCTCCTATTTATAATGAGGATCAGATCCAACAGGTAAAAGAAGATATATGCCAGCAGCTCAATGACTATTCCAGAGTGATTCCGGGTGGCTTTGTCTATATGAATGACCTTTTCTTTGACACCGGTATGCTCAAGCGTATGGCAAGGTGTATTGTCACCAGATTTATGGATAAAACCATTGATTATGTCGTCACCATAGAGACTAAAGGGATTCCTCTTGCCATGAGTATTGCTCATGAGATGAATGTTCCTGTGGCTGTTATTCGTAAGTCAGCCAGGTTGTCTGAAGGTACAACCATGCAGATGAATTATGTAACTGGATCTTCCAGGACCATAAAGACCATGGCCCTACCCCTAAGATCCATCAAAAGAGGTTCCAAACTTCTTCTTGTTGATGATTTTATGAAAGCTGGTGGCACAGCAAAAGGAATTATTGATTTAGTTGGTGAGTTTGATGCAGAGGTAGTTGGTGTGGCTGTCGTGTTGGCAACAAAGGAACCTAAGGAGAAACTTGTAAAAGACTATTATACCTTGGTTGAGTATGACGGCGTAGATGATGAGAATATGTCCATCAGAATTCAACCTGGCCAGGACAAGTAAAGTTTTTCGGGTCAAAAGGAAGTCTTGCTAAAAGTTTATGATATAAGAGTTGATAGGGAAGAAAGTATAAGTTATAATGAGTTATGAGATTGGGCTGTAGTGATAATTGTACAAGATGTGTAGGTTTTTTTGTACTACATTTAAGATGCGTGAAGCTAGATTTTACAATGGGACGGGGTTTTTAATGCTTTGTCTTTTTTTTGTAAATAATAATAGTTTTATCATCTGATATACAAGTTTTATGCTATGATAAGTGTAACTTTGATGATGAACGAAGGGAGGAAACATGAGTAGAAAAGAAATAATTGCTATGCTACTTGCCGGAGGGCAGGGCAGCCGCTTGGGTATACTTACCAACGGCAATGCAAAACCGGCAGTATCCTTCGGTGGTAAATACAAGATAATTGATTTTGCACTGAGCAACTGTATTAATTCCGGTATTGATACCGTAGGGGTATTGACCCAGTATGAACCCCTTAAACTCAATCGACATATAGGTATAGGTATTCCATGGGATCTGGATAAGAATTTTGGTGGAGTTACTGTTTTGCCCCCATATGTCAGTCGTGAAAATGAGGCCTGGTATTCAGGGACAGCCAACGCCATATACCAAAATATTCCCTTTGTCGATTACTATGATCCTGAATATGTCCTAATATTATCCGGTGACCACATATACAAAATGGATTATGAAATGATGCTGAACCATCACAAGGAACAAAATGCCGATGTCAGTATTGCAGTTATGAAGGTGCCTATGGATGAGGCCCATCGTTTTGGTATCATGAATACGGATGATACCGGGAAAATCATTGAATTCCAGGAGAAACCGGATCTACCAAAGAACGACCTTGCATCTATGGGGATTTATATTTTTAAATGGAAGGTTCTTAAGGATGCCTTGATCAAGGCTGAAAAAAATCATATGAACTCAGACTTTGGCAAACATGTTATTCCTTTCTGTCTGGAATGTGGCTATCATACAGTTGCTTATGAGTTTGAAGGTTTTTGGCGTGATGTCGGAACCTTGGAATCCTATTGGCAGACCAATATGGAACTCATCAGTCTGGTTCCTGATTTCAACTTATATGAAGCCTACTGGAAGATCTTTACCAAAAGTTCTATCCAGCCGCCTCAGTATATTGCCAGTGAAGCTGTTGTTAATAAGTGTATCCTGGGTGAAGGTGCAGAAATATACGGCGAAGTTCACAATTCAGTTATTGGTTCCAATGTAACCATCGAAGAGGGTGCCAAGGTATATGACTCCATCATTATGAATAAAGCTGTTATTAAGAAAAATGCTACGATTACAAGAGGAGTTATTGCTGAGGAAGCCCTTGTGGGAGAAAATGTAACCATTGGCGAAGGTCCCAACACCATAAATGAAGAGTTTCCTAAAATTTACTATTCTGGCATATCAGTCGTCGGTGACCGGACCATTGTACCAGATAATATTAAGATCGGTAAGAACTGTGCCTTGAATGGCCAAATGTGTGTCCAGGATTTTCCGGATATGAAGCTGGAAAGCGGTAAAAATATGCTGAATGAGGAGGTGGAAGGATGAGAGCAATAGGTATTATTCTAGCCGGTGGGAAAAATGAACGTCTTCATGAGCTGACTTATAATCGTGCTTTGGCTGCCATGCCTATAGCAGGTTCCTATCGTTCCATTGACTTTTCCTTATCCAATATGTCCAACTCCGGTATTGGAAAAGTTGCTGTTGTTACCCAGTATAATTCCAGGTCTTTGGTGGAACATCTGTCTTCTTCCAAATGGTGGGATTTTGGCCGTAAACATGGTGGGCTTTTAGTCTTTACCCCCTTTATTACCCATGACAACTCCTTGTGGTACAGGGGAACAGCTGATGCAATATATCAGAATATATCCTATCTGAAGGATTCCCATGAACCCTATGTAGTTATCTCACAGGGAGACGGTATTATTAAGCAGGATTACAATGACATTCTTAAGTATCACATAGAGACCAGAGCAGACATTACCATTGTCTGTAAGCGGATTGATGATCCCGACCTTGAACGTTTTGGTCATGTCACCCTTGATGACAACAACCGAATCACTGAATTTGAAGAGAAGCCTATTGATCCCCAGGATAACCTGGTATCAACAGGAACCTATATTATTCGCAGACGTCTCTTAATCGAAATGATAGAAGACTCCGCAAAAGAAGAACGTTATGATCTTGTAAATGACATTATTATTAGGTACCGTAAGCAGAAGAAGTTCATGGCCTATATGCATGATGGCTATTGGCGTTCCATTGCTGCTCTTTCAACGTATTACAAGGCCAATATGGAATTTCTCCAAAAGCCTCTAAGGGACAAGTTCTTTAAAGAATTCCCCAGTATCCTGTCTAAGGTAGAGGATGAACCACCTGCAAAATTCAACCAGGGTTCCAATGTATCCAATACCTTGTGCTCCAGTGGGTGTATCGTAAACGGTACCATATCCAATTCCCTTCTTTTTAGAAAAGTGTTTGTGGGAAAAAATACGGTGATACGTAATTCAATTATCCTTGACGGTACTTATATTGGTGATAATTGTGTCATCGAAAACTGTATTGTGGACAGCCGTTCAACCATCGGTGACAATTCGGTTTTTATCTCCGAATCTGAGGAACCAAGAGTAATTGTTAACCAAGAACAAATATATTTCTAAAGAAGCAAATAATCTTTTAAATGCCCTAAACACAAGATATAGGCCACTTTTTACAGAAAAGCCGATATCTTGTGTTTTTCTAATAAAAAACAATTAATCAGTAAAAAATGAAATGTTCGACAATTACTGAAAATACTTAAAAAAGTTGAAAATCAATGATGTCTAGTTTATAATATTATGTATATTATTGTTTGAGGAGAAGTGGAGTTCCACTCACATCATGTTACAGAAAGGGGTACTTAAATGGAAATTACTGATGTAAGAGTTCGTAAAGTTGCGAAAGAGGGCAAAATGAAAGCAGTTGTTTCTATTACCTTTGATAATGAATTTGTAGTACATGATATCAAAGTTATTGAAGGTGAAAAAGGATTATTTATTGCCATGCCAAGTCGTAAGGCGCTTGATGGAGAATTCAGAGACATCGCCCATCCCATCAATTCCGAAACCAGAGAGAAACTGCAGACTGCTATTTTGAATAAATACGAGACAGTTTCATTGGCAGAACAAAACGATGAATATTTGCTAGATGAAGAATAAAAAACCAAGGACTTTTGCAAAAAAATGCAGAAGTCTTTTTTTTCGCGAAAACATGAGGAGAATGGATAGACAGGTATATGTTCATGGGGATGCTTGCATAGCCATGGACTTGTGCCTGTCTATCCATTCGACGACGTTCGCGACAGGTAGTGGAGCAGAGCGGAACGGACTGTGGAGAACTTCGTCGAAGACAGGTAGTGGAGCGAAGCGGAACGGACTGTGGAGAACTTCGTCGAAGACAGGTAGTGGAGCGAAGCGGAACGGACTGCATAATTGGGTCTTTATGAAACAGGCTGAATGGGGTATTATAGTAGTGGAGTCAAATAGAAAATTCAGGTACAAAGTCTAAATTTGTACTTGCTATAATGAGTAACATCATGTACAATGTACGATGGAAAAGGAGAGTGTATACAATGTCCATTATAAAAGCGGTGATTCTTGCTGCCGGAGCAGGCACCCGAATGAAATCAGACAAAGCAAAAGTCATACATAAAATCATGGATAAAACCATGTTGGATTACGTCATCGAATCTGCAATGGAAGCAGGGGCAACAGAAGTCTGTGTCGTTGTAGGCCATCAAAAGGAAGACGTGATGAAGTCTGTGACACATCCAGTAACTTTTGTCACTCAGGATCAGCAGTTGGGAACCGGTCATGCGGTTATGCAGGCAGCTGATTTTATTGGTGAAGAAGGTGAAGTTTTTGTCTTGTTTGGTGACACACCACTTATTACTGGGGCAAGTTTATCCAAACTTCGCACCTATCATGAGATGAATCATCATGGTGTGACCGTATTATCAACCATAGTTGAAGATTCAGACGGTTATGGACGTATCATTCGAAATAACAAAGGACAGTTTGTTAAAAGCGTAGAGCATAAAGATGCATCCAAAGAAGAACGTCTTGTCAAAGAGATTAATTCAGGTATGTATATCTACAATGCCAAGACCCTTAAGGCGTCACTGGAAGACCTAACCAATGACAATGCCCAGGGTGAGTATTATCTACCAGATACCTTGACTTCTATTATGGAAGACGGAGAACTTGTTGAAGCTATGAAGATTTCTGATTATGAAGAGATTTTGGGGGTTAACTCCAAGGTTCAGCTTTATGAAGCAACAAGTATTATGCGTCGTCGCATCAACTATAATCATATGGAAGCTGGGGTCACCATGCTGGATGCCAACCAAGTATATATTGGTAAAGATGTGGAGATTGACAGAGATGTTACTATTTTGCCAGGAACTATCATTGAAGGCAAAACCACAATTGGCAAAGGATCGACCATTGGTCCCAATGCCAAGATTATCAACAGCCTAATCGGCTCAATGACCACAATTGATCAATCGACGGTTCTGGATTCAAGAATTGGCGATGAGACCACAGTTGGCCCGTTTGCATATGTAAGGCCAAATTCAATAATTGGCAACCATATTAAGGTTGGCGATTTTGTAGAGATCAAGAATGCCGTCATTGGTGATTATACCAAGATTTCTCACCTAACTTATGTGGGTGATGCAGATGTTGGTCAACATGTCAACTTTGGATGCGGTACTGTCGTTGTCAATTATGACGGCAAAAACAAGCACCGTTCAACCATTGGCGATCATGCTTTTATTGGCTGTAATACGAATTTGGTTTCTCCGGTCAAAGTAGAAAAAAATGCTTATACTGCAGCAGGTTCTACCATAACAAAAACTGTACCAGAGGATGCTTTGGCTATAGCCAGAGCTAGACAGACAAATATTCTCGAGTGGGTTAAAAAAAGAAATTCATAGCGGTAACTAGTGACACAGTATCGATAAACCACGGAAAACCAGCCACTAAGTGGCGCCTAGGAGGAAAACATGGCCAGTACATATAAGCCAAAAGATGGAATCAAAATCTTTTCTTGTAACTCTAACTTACCCCTTGCACAAAAAATCGCTCAAGCTCTTGACGTAGAGCTCTCAGACATTCAAGCAGGACAGTTCAGCGACGGTGAAAGCTTCGTAAAAATCAACGAATTAGTTCGTGGATATGACTGTTACGTCATCCAGTCCACTTCAAATCCTGTTAATGATCACCTTATGGAGCTGCTGATTGCAGTTGATGCTCTTAAGCGTGCTTCAGCAGGACGTATAACAGCTGTTATCCCTTATTATGGATATGCAAGACAAGATAGAAAAGCGAGAGCCAGAGACCCAATCAGTGCAAGGTTGGTGGCAGACCTTCTTAAGGCATCAGGAGTTGACAGAGTCTTGACTATGGACCTTCATTCATCACAAATCCAAGGTTTCTTTGATATTCCACTAGATCATATGCTGGGAAATCCTATACTCATCGATTACTATAAGAAGAAGATTAAAGAAGTAGAAGGCGATTTCTGCGTCGTTTCTCCTGACGTAGGCAGCGTTAAGCGAAGCCGTACTTTTGCTGAAAAATTAGATGTACCATTGGCTATTATCGATAAGCGCCGTCCAGATGCCAACATCTCAGAAGTTATGAGTGTTATTGGTGAAGTGGCAGGCAAGAATATCATTATGGTTGATGATATGATCGATACCGCAGGTACTATCTGTAATGCAGCCAATGCTATGGGTGAAAAAGGTGCTAAGCGTGTATTTGCCTGCTGTACCCACCCTGTTCTTTCAGGACCGGCAATTGAGCGTATTGAAAAGTCAGCAATTGAAGAGTTGGTTGTTCTTGACACCATTATTCTTGATGACCATAAGCGTATCGAGAAAATCAAGCAACTTTCTGTATGTGATGTCTTTGCCAATGCCATTACAGCTATTCATGGTAATGAATCAGTAAGTAAGCTTTTTGAGAAACTGATCAAGCTTGATACAGAGAAATAAAAGAAAAATTCAGAGTCCACAGATTGTGGACTCTTTTTTATGTTCTTTTTGATATAATGAATATATTCTTTTCATAAGGATAAATAAATGATAAGCAAGATAGAGTCAATTAGGCAGAAGGCCTTACAAATGTCTTGTCATTGCTCAGGGTTTCATATATAATTATTTTATGGTTGGTACGTGTGATGAGGAATGAGATCCAACCTGGATAATATAGACAAATAAACCTGATATACAGGTAAAAGGATGAGAGAATTGAATAATGGGAGAGCTATATCTTGGTAAATACAAGGTCTTACAGGTGTTGAAAGAATCACCGGAGGTCTTGGTTCTTTTAGCTGAACACATTCAGCTAAGTTCCTATTGGATTATCAAAAAATTGAATATAGTGTCGGATGATACCTACAGGGAGGTTGAAGTTTTAAAAAACCTTCGTTTTAAGGGGATTCCTTTGCTTGCTGATGTGGTGGAGGAGGATGGAAAACTGGTCATCATTAGAGAGTATATGCCGGGAGTTACACTTCAGGAGTACTTTTATGATTATTTGGACCGCTATCAAACCATTGGCTTGTCGGAAGGCCTTGTCGTTGATATTGGTTTGAAATTATGCGAGATGTTGAAGTATCTCCATGAGTATCCTGAGCATCCCCTTATATTTAGAGACTTAAAACCGGGAAATATTATTATTGATCATCTAGAGAATATTAGTCTCATAGATTTTGGTATATCCCGCTTTTATGACCAGAGGAAGGGGCGAGATACAGAGTATCTAGGAACCAGAGGTTTTGCGTCTCCTGAGCAATATGGGTTCGGACAGTCAGATGTCAGGACAGATGTCTTTGGGATTGGAGCAGTCATGTACTTCCTCTTAACTGGGGAGGATATGGGAAAGCCACCCTATCGAATCCATGAGCTGGAAAACTGGCGAAAAGACATATCAAAAAGCCTGGTAGACCTTGTATCTAAAGCCTGTTCAGTCAATATGGTTAACCGTCACCAGGATGTCAACAGCTTAATGGATGATCTTTCATCCTGCCATGACTCCAACACGACAGCACGAGATGAAATCTTTCACAATTACAGGGGCTCTATTCTTGTCATGGAACATCTTCATTCCGGTGGAGGTGCTTCTTATAACTCTTTGATGATGGCTAAGGCTTGCATAGAGATGGGGATTAAACCATTGCTTGTTGATCTCAGTGGTAATCTTTCATTCCTGGAATATCAGATGAATACCAGTTTTGAAGGTCAGATTATGATTTATGAGCATATCCCTATACTTTCTTATCCAACCTATAAGAACCACGGACGGCATAAAGTTGTTGATTTTACGGTGTATGATTGCCTTCTTGTCGACAAGGGGCATGAGGATATGACATATGACTTTGGAGATAAGAGTATTTACTTGACTTCTATTCAGTTGTCACCATGGAAACTGGAAGTGCTGGAAGAACATCTCTTAACAGAAGACAGGTCTTTTACCTATTTAATCAGTGCCTGCACTGAGAATACTTATAAACAGATTAGCCAGGAGTATGATCAGGTCCAGATGTATCATATTCCTTACCAACCTTTTTCTGAGTCTGCAGAAACAGAAGTTTTTTGCACCATACTTAAGGAGAAAGGAGTGGCCATATGTTTGGAAAAAAGAAAACATACCCAGAGAAGCATCTTAGGGCTTCCCTTCATCAAAAACATAAAACTCTGACAATTGGGGTCATGGGAACCGCTTCAGGAACCGGCACGACTCATCTATCACTTATCTTAGGGACTTATTTTAATAAACATAAACATAAGACTGCTATTGTTGAACATAATGAATCACATGCATTCTCTAAAATTGAAGAAGCTTATGAAGGCCAAGGGAAAATTTTGGGTCAACCAACCTTTGTTATAAAGCGTATGACCTTTTATAAAGCCTATAAAGAGACCCTGACATCTCTCAAGAATCAGGATTACAGTGTCATCATTGTAGATTTTGGGAGAGGGACTTCAAGAAACTATCCAATCCTGTGGGATATGGATATACAACTATTGATTGGGTATGGCAGTGAATGGAGAATTCATGAGTTTGACCCTTTTATCAATAATGGATTAACCAAGAGGGTGAATTATATTTTGAATATGGGGAACCGTGATGAAGCCCGGTGGTTTCAAAGCAAATACAAAGAAAAGGCCAATCATATGTTTTATTATAAGGATCCTTTTCACTGGTCCAAGGAATTAGATAAAGAAGTTGTTCGTATATTGGGGTTATAGGAGGAGAGTATGTCAATAATCAGACAACGCCATAAGAATCTCATTATGGCAGGAAGTATAGGATTTTTCATTGCAATGATCATCTTGATTCTTGTTTATGTAACAGTAATCAGAGGGAATCCCGCCGCAGTAAATTTCCTCTTAAAGGACAGTCAATTAAAAATTACCCAGCAAAAGACGGAACCGGTGACGAAGACAAAGGTTTATACCTTGATTGAGAATGTCGAAAAAGAAACCCTTGTTACCAGGGAGATGTTAATGGCCCTTAATGTGGATAACCAACTATTACCGGACAATTATTTTGAAGACATAAGTGATATTGTTGGAAAAACTACAGCCATTAGCCTAAGTTCAAAAACAATCTTAACACAAAATATGGTTTATCTAGCTGGCCAAGAAGACTTGTCTGGAGAAATTCTTGAAATTGAAATTGGAAGAATTCCTGAAATAATTCAAATTGGAGATCGGGTGAACCTTCGTATCCATTTTCCTACCGGTCATAATTATACCTTGCTAAAAAGTAAAGAAGTTCTACACTTGAATCAAGATCTTCAAGTTGTCTTCCTGGAGTTGACACCATACGAAATTCTAGCCTATTCAAGCGCCTTGGAAGACTGTGCCAGATATTCAGGAGCTAAACTCATGATGACCAAATCCATGGGTGAAAGTGAAGAGGCTATCAGTGAGGATGAGTTATATCCTCTTAATCCCAATGTGCTGGCCATGAACCATTCACTTGACAAGTGGAGCCAGAGATTGGATAAACGACAGACATTAGATGACAGTCTTAGTTTCATGTTCGAGCAAAACTCAAGTCCCTACAATTATACAAAGATTGATGAAGAGTCCAAAGACCTTGGAGAGAGTCAGACAGAAAATCAAGGGGGGCAGCCTGAAAGTTTGAACCAGGATCCCGGAGCCAACGATACCAATCTTTTAATGACATCCAGTGATGGAAAAGAAGAAAATAAGGAGTCATTGAAGGAGACCGAGCATGAAGATGTGACTGGCTTAGACCAAGAAGTGACGTCAAGAAATGAAACAGATCAAACTGGTGAATCCGACCAGGATAAAGAGGCTACGGACCAGCCGGATTTTGACTTTTAGGAGGTTAGGATGGAGATAAGATATTGTAAAGACCCGGGGAACGAGTATTTCGCCAAATGTCTGGAAAAAATGAAAGATGATCCTATCAAGACATCACTATTTAGAAAAAAAGAAAAAATACAGATCAAAACAAAAGGGACGATTCTAATCTGTAATACGGAAGCAGCCTCACTAAAGTGGCTGTCAAGAGAAGTGGAACAAGTATATGAATGGCAGGGCAAAGATCTTTCCGGTGTAACTATAGTAGTTACCGATTATTTTCCTGACTCCAAAATCCGCAGCAAATATATTAAGGATATTGCTTTGAAAGGTTTGGATATAAGTCAGCCGCCAGTTCTACTACCGGTTGAGTTTAAGGAAATCGATACAGTGAATAGGATCGAAAACAATTACGATCATAAAATCGATCCCAAATCCATGTCAAGAAGTTACAAAAAGGCCTTGAGAGCTGTACTCAGTCTGTATGAGGAAAATACAGAGAAGAAGAAAAAGCAAGTGGGAAGAGGTGAAGGATATGCAGATCGTTCTTTGGTCTAACAGACCAGGTAATGGTGTTACAAGCTTTGCCAGTGTCCTGGCCACTTTGATAGCTGTTAAGGGAAGCTATAAAACACTGCTGGCCCATCCTATGATGAAAGACCTATCAATGGAGTCATATCTCTTAAGTCAGGCGGAAAGGTCCAGGTACAGTCAATTAGGTGATTCAGGATCGGAAGGTCTTTTTCGACTTATTGAAAATGGTCGTCTGGAAGCTCCTTTTATCAAAGATTACTGTTTCTCTCTTTTATCCAGATCCAACCTGGATTTTCTATATTCAGAAAATCTATATGAGGACGGACCCAACCATCAGAATAATTTTCTCTATCTTCTTAACAAGGCGGAAGACTTCTATGATGTGACAGTTACAGATTTGAATCTACCTATGGGTCATCCACTTTTCTATAAAATCCTTGAAGAGGCCGACGTACTTCTAATCGTGGCCGGACAGAACCGCTATGAACTGTCAGAGCTTATGAAGGTTCTATCAGAGGAAAAGGATAGATTAAGAGGGATGAACCTACATATACAATTAGCCGTCCACCCCTTTGATGAAAGGTCTACTCTGAAGCTGAAGCAACTGGTAAAGTCCTTCAAAATAAAGACACCACTCTCCATCTCATATGATGTAGGTGTTAAGGATGCCTGTAACAGGTCCAATCTACTTGATTATACACTAAGAGAAATCAGTCAGGATAATCATCGGGTTCGTCCTTATTTTAAAGATATGCATCAGGTTGCTGATAAGGTACTAGCCTGGTGTCAGGAGGTTGAGTATGTTTGATGGCATGAATGATATTTTGATAATCCTTATGGTCACCGGTTGCATTGGCTTCGTATTCCTAACCATGAGGTATCAGATCAATAAGGGCTTCATGGAGGAAATCCATAAGCGCCACGAGCAATTTGAGTTGACGTTTCTAACTGAAGAAATAAAAGATAAAATGTTTCAGATGACCAATAAACATTTTACAGGGTACGCTGAAAGCAGTGAACTCTATAAAAGAGAACTGAACAAACGTGTCAAGCTAAAGAAGGCTTTAAAGGGCTGCTCCAGTGGTAGTCTGGAAGACAAATCCTACATCATCCACCTGATCAGTGATTTATTAAAAGAACATTATGTTGGACCAGATGAAACGGATTATGTTATGTATTTTTCCAGACCCGGTTTTTTAACGGTAAAAGATAAGTTTGATATTCTTTTATATAGTTATGAAAAAGAATTTGGAAGCCAAGGCCTTTCCCGACTGATTGAAGACGAAGGATGGGACAGGTTGAAACCATCTGAAGGTGAAGAACTTCCGATTTATCATGTGACCAAGGAAGATGTTGAGGAGGCTTATTATAGATATAGCCCACCGCTGAGCTATGAAGACAAGATTCTTATCATTGGTCAACGGATCTATGAAAACTATAAGGGCTACGGTGTTGTCGACAAAATAAGAGACATGGACATTGACGGAGTATCCGGTGGTGTTTCAGGGATATCAGATGTGGAGATGATGGATAGGTCTGATGCTGTTAAGCACTTTAAGCACTATCCAAAGAATTTTGAGAGTGTATGGATCTTTTACAAGGGTAAGTCTATTCACCTGGAGTTTTTGAGTTTTGGCAGTGAAAAAGAGCTTCGAAGAGTGTGTCAGGGTATATACCGTTATAATAAAGCCGGCCAGCTGTCAGAAGATGTCGGTTACAAGGTCAATGAAATGAAAGACGGATCGAGAGTCGTCGTTGTCCGGCCCCCATTTTCCGAGTCATGGGCATTTTTTGTCAGAAAATTTCACATCAAGAAGATTGAGCTGGATGAACTGATTCAGGATGATCAGGGTCCCATTGCCATTGGCCTGCTGACATATTTAATGAAGGGGGCAAGAATTACAGCTGTAACCGGGGCCCAGGGATCAGGAAAAACGACCTTGCTAATGGCTATGATTAGGCATATATACCCTACCTTAACCCTAAGAGTTCAAGAGATGGCTTTTGAGCTGAATTTGCGAAAGCTATATCCTAAGAGAAATATTTTAACTTTTAAGGAAACAGACGGGGTATCTGGTCAGGAAGGCCTGGACCTTCAAAAGAAAACAGATGGTACTGTTAATATTCTCGGTGAGATAGCTACAGATGAAATTTCAGTTCTTATGTTACAAATGGCACAGGTTGCATCCCTATTTACCCTCTTTACCCATCATGGCAAGACAGTTTCCGACCTTATCCTGTCCCTCCGAAACAGTTTGCTTAAGTGTAATGTTTTTAGAGATGAGAGAATTGCAGAGGAACAGGTTGTCAAAGTATTGGATTTTGATATTCATCTGAAAAAAGATTATGACGGAAAAAGATATATTGAAAGAATTACTGAGATCGTACCAATTGTTTCAGAAACTGAATTTTCTAAAACCTATCAAAATACAGATGGAGATAAACTGGAAGCTTTTATGGATACCATGGTTCAGTATTTTGAGAAGCGGACCAAACAAAAAACCTATCAGGAACGTGTGATTCTTAGGCACACAGACATGGGTTATGTACCAGACCAACCCATTACCAGAGACAAAGTTGACAGTATGTTGGAGTTCATGACCGAAAGCGATCGAAGGGAGTTTATTCTATTCTTAGAAAGAGTTTGGGGGAGTGAATATGCTTATTTATATCAGTTTAGTTAGCTTTAGTATAGGACTGATACTGGTCATAAGCTTGTTGATTCTTAATTACCGGATGAAAAAGCAGATTCCCCACGACTTGAGAGATAAAAGGCAGGAAGCCAGGATCAGGGGTGGCCTTTATTGGTCCGGTTATGACAGAACTTATCAAGTGCTTATGAAAGTACCCATTATTTCCACCTTGCTCATTAATCTGGAACGGTCTTTCCGTATGATAGGCGAAAATGATCAGGCTTACCTGATTAGGAAATCAGTGACTATTATCAGTGGTATGATGATGGGAATGAGTGTTTTGATAGCCTTTTTTTACGAGGTAACCGGCAATCTTGTCTATACCATGGTTTTTTCTTTTTTGATTTGGTATATCTCAGATTCCTACTTGGATTACTTTGTATCCAGGGCCCATACCAGACTCCTTAGGCAGTTGCTAGTTTTTATTTCGGATGTAAGACATATGTATTATGAGTATCACGTTGTAGACGATGCTATTTATGAAGCTACCAGTAAATTATCTAGACAGTCACGGGAGATGGCGGTTCAAGGTGAAAGGCTTTATGAGGTTCTTATGGCCAGTCATCAGGAAGAGGCCATGGAAAAATATTTAGAAGAGGCCCCCAATTCTTTTTTAAAGATGTTGATGAATTTTTCTGCCTTGACCATGGAATATGGAGACACATATGTTGATGGATCCAGTGTCTTTCTAATGAACCTTAGTTTTTTAAGCCGAAACATTCAATTGGAGGTAGATAAGAGGCAGCGATTGGAATATGCACTTAAATCCATGGGTTTTATTGTACTGGTGCCTTTGTTTTTGATGAGCCCTATTAAAGAATGGGCCATCTATAATTTTGCAGCCTTGGGAAAGTTTTATAAGAGTCCTATGGGTCAGTATGCAGAACTTGTAACCTTGCTGGTCATTGTCTTATCCATGGTTCTCTTAAACAAGATTCAGAATCTGGATAAGATTAAGAGATATGAGGGGAGATTTACCTGGTTTGTCAAGGGGGTTCCCATTGCCTTGGAAGAAAAGCTCAAGACAAAATGGATTCTTGGTTTATTAGGATTTCTTGGTTTTCTTATGGTGGTCTTTGGCATCCAGTTTCAAGGAAGACACAATCTGGAAAGCAAAATATATTACGAGGATTCTTTTTTGGGAGGGTCCTATTCAGAAATAGAAATCCAAAGAAGGATTGAGGAATCGAGTCAGGATTATAAGTTTGTTAAATCCAGTCCAAAGAACACAGACTTGACAGACATTGTCATCTATCTAGAGAAACTGGATGTTGAGGATCAGGAACGGGGAGAGAGGATATTAGAAAAAATAAATCTGTATCATGGATACGAATTGAAATGGTGGCATATTTTTGGAGCCCTTTTGTGTGGTTGCTTTTCTTATTTTATACCTGAGATCAACGCATATTTTGACAATAAAATGAAGCGGTTGGATATTGAAGATGAGGTATCTGGCTTTCAAAATATTGTTTTAATGCTGATGTATAATGGCCGGATGAATGTAGAGGAAATTCTGGAATGGATGGAGCTGTATGCCTTCCATTACAGTCAGAATATTCAGGAGTGTGTGCTAAATATGGCATCAGGAGAAAGGGAGGCCCTGGAAAAGCTAAAGGCATCTGTTGATAATGAGGACATGAAACGTCTAATTGAGCAGTTGATATTAGCTACCGAGGATATATCCCTGACAGAGGCCTTCGATGAGTTGGCAAGTGAGAAAAGTCACTTTTTTCAAAAGAGGAAATGGGATAATGATAAAAGGGTTGAGAGGAAGATCGTACTGGGACAGACCATTGGTTTTGCACCGGTATATGGCATGATTGTCTTTTATATGATTCTTCCTATGATTTTCAGTGCAACAAGAGAACTGAAACAGTTCTTTGAACAAATAATATAATAATGGAGGAGAGAGAAAATGGATCAAAATATTCAAAAGGCACTATGGTTGGGAGTAGGAATTATGATGTTCGTTGCGGTTGTTAGTACAGGACTTTTCCTGTTTAACCAAGGACGTACGGTAGCAGAGGTAGGAGGGGAACAACTGGATACAGTAGCCGAACAATTGGCCTTATCCAAGTTTCAGGCTTTCGATAATGACCTTGTATCAGGCTCAATGCTCATTAATACTATTAAAGAGTATAAAGGGTCCAGTGGAGAATTTATCATTGTGGTTAACACAAGCTACCCATCCTCAAATCAGTATGTTAGTACAGGAACCGTATCTTCCAATGTCCTGACCTCTACCTTAACTGCTAAGTCCAGAACAGCCAATGATACGGATATCCAAAATCTTAATGATGAAACATCGTCTTACTACATTAATCCACATGCTGAGTTTATGGCCCAACTCATCTATGACGGCAATGATGTGGTTAAGGGTATATATGCTGTTCAACAATAAAGACCTGTAAGGGGTAGGGAGCCTTATGTTAGAGAATGGCAGAAAACTATGGTATATGAGTCTTGGGGTTTTACTCCTTATGATAGCCATAAGCAGCTTCTTTGAGATGGAAAGAACCATGACTAAGTTTCTCTCATCAATGGTCGATGATGACCTTGAAAACCCATGGTTAAGTCTAGATGCGGGGCCTTCGGGAGACTGGAACAAGATGTCAGGAAAAGACATCCGATCACAGGCACTTATGGAATGCGCCCTTATCTATAGAGGTGCTGATATCAAGTGGTTTATGGACTTCTATGAAGAAGAAACCTATATTCAATACAATTTAGATGGGGTTTCTGAAGAATATCCCCATATCCTAAGCCTAATTGAAGATGACGGGGTATATATGATTTGGCAGGAAGAGGAGGTGGTCTCCATTGTTTGTCGATAGCTTATGGAAGATTGGAGGAATTATTATATGTGTCATCCTATTGTTTGTTGTACCTCTCAAGATGAATTTTGCCAGACAGGATAAGATTATCGACCAGGTAGTCAGGACAAGGGTTATGCTCTTTAGTGAACAGGCAAGGGAGTTGGGCTACATCAGTGAGGTCATGGTGAAGGAGCTGGAGGCTTCCTTATCAGCTACCGGCTTAGAGTATGAGGTTTCCTTTGAGCATCTGTCTAAGCGGTTTGCCGCTGATGAATCCGGTAATCTGAAGGCTTATTATGATGGGAGTTACGAGGAGGATATTTATGAACTTATAGATACAGGAATTGATTATCCCCTTAAAATGGGTGATTTTCTTTTTGTTGAAGTCAGGTCCTCTTCTATAACCAAAAGTCAGGCCATGAATCATCTGTTTGGCCTTCCAGGAGGCCCTGGCATCTATTTCAAAAGTGGAGGAATTGTTCGCTATGGAAATAGTTAAATTCGGCTTGATTGGTTTAATGGTTCTGTTACCTTTTATTTTTCTGGGATCGGTAGAGGCTGAGAAAGCCTATTATGAAGATGTAACAAAAGATTATCTGGAACTTCAACTGGAAGAAGCTCTCTTTGATGCTGCTTTTGCCATGAAAACATATAGCCAGGCTTCCTATCATGGAGATCAGGTTTATAGGATTGATATACCCTATGATCAAGTCGTTGAGGTCTTCTTCTCAAGTCTTGATTATCGGGACTTCAATTATTCCAGAAAAGACTTTCCGGTCATACTTTTTGTTGGATATAAAAGTCTGAGGGGATACTTGCCGGATAAGGACTCTTTTACACCTGAGATTCCCTACTACGATGCGGATGTCGGTGGTCCAAGATACTTTGATCTGAGTGACTTAGGTGATGAGAGCTTAAGTCAGGCTGAGCGAAACAAGTATCAGGTTTGTCTGACAGGACAGATGGAGGCGGTTGTTAATCAACTTCTATGGCAAGGTAGAAACTCTCAACAAGTAAGTCTATCTCTACCGGTTTATGAAGATGGTGGAAGTATGGTGCTGAATGACCTGTCCATTGCAGTGATTTATCAAGGAAGCTGCTACAGCGGCTTGGGGTTTACATCCTATATGGATGTTAAGCCTGCAGGGGTTATGAAGATGCAGGAGATTATTGCCTATTGACATATATTCTCACTCCTCTACAATTAATAGTAGGGACAATGTTTGGAGGAATTTTAATGTCAAAAGACAATCTATATATTTTTGAAATGCTGTCCAGCTATTTTAAGGCCAGGCATTTTCAAACCATTCCAACAGATACAAATAGCGTGTCGATGTATGCAACATTTCAGAAACACAGCTTATATCTGATTAATCTTATTGCGCTTAATGATGAACGGGCATACAATCATGAGATGTATGAACATTACCGCAATACAACCAAGGCTCAATTTTCAGGAGTTAAATCCGACAAGGTCATTCTTTTGAATATCTTGATCGTAGATCATCCGGAACTATTGGTGGAACAGGTCAATGTGGCTCCGGAGATTGATACAGACTTTATTGATGTTCACTGGATTATTGACAGTGGCAAAAGAGAGTTGGTCATTCCTGGAAAACAGCTGAAGTCTGTTCTTGGACTGGAAAAACCGGTTCGCGAACTGGTGACAACAGGATTACAGGAATTTTATGAGCTTTCCAGAACCCATGACCATTCTTATGTCAGTCTGGGTTTGATTCTTCTTAATGTATTTTTATGGTTATTACTTGAATATAACGGAGGGTCCAAAGATGGTGAGACCCTTCTTCGTTTTGGTGCCCTTAATGGAGACCTTATTCGTGCAACAGGGTCATACTGGCGTCTGTTTACATCGATTTTTCTACACATAGGTTTTGGCCATTTGGCCTTTAATTCCTTTAGCCTCTATATTTTTGGTTCCAGGCTTGAGAAGCATATTAATACCTTTCAGTATATTGGTATCTTTATTTTTTCAGGCTTGATTGGAGGTGTAGCCAGTCTTTTTGGTTCCTGGTATTTGGGGACCAACGTCATAGCTGCAGGTGCCAGTGGTGGTATATATGGCCTTCTTGGAGCTATACTTCTTTTGTCTAAAGCATCCGGACAAAATCTTGAGGGATTAAATTCTTACATTATATGGTTGATTTTTATATCAGGTATTGTGTATAGTGTAGTTAGCCCTAATGTTGATGCCTTTGCACATGTTGGTGGCTTTATCGGCGGTTTGGTAGCGACAGTTCCCATAATCGCATTCGGAAAAAGACAACTTGGAGGGGACCACCATGAAGAAGGATAAGATTCAGTCCATGTATAAAGCCTGTTCGGCTGAAGTTACATCCAGAACCAATGATATATTCCACTTTCTCCTTGGAGAAGGAAACTATGATGCTGATGTCATGGTTGTTGGCTATATGCCCAGTGCCAAGGAAGAGGAATATGCACAGAATATTTTAGAAGACGACCGAGACAAGCTCCTTAAGGTATTGGAACCCCTGGGCTTGTCTATTGATGACGTATATATGACTTATTTAATGAAATACCGGCCTTACCGCATTAATGATAAGGGACGGATTGTATCCAGGTCTCCTGAAGAAGAAGAACTGGAATTCTTTTTGCCATATCTGGAAAAAGAGATTTCATTGATTAATCCAAAACTCATTATTACTTTGGGGAATGAAGCCTTGAGATGGATGACAGGTGACAAGACGGTTAAGATTGACACCGATGAAGATATGCTTTTTGTTACAGGTATACTTGGAAAAAGCTATAAGCTTTATCCCCTGCATCTGCTTAGCAATGCTAAAATTAAATCTAGTATAGACCGTTTTCTAACCAAGGACCAAAGTCGTGTCATGGATATTTTAACAGGAGCCCAGATTCAGAATACGGGAGTACTCCTTTCTGAATCTAATCAGGGAAAAAAGGGGTTAGAGCCCCTCAACAGATCAGGAGTTAAGTCTCAAGTACAAGTTAACAGCCAGATGGTAGAAGAAGATCGACAAAGCAATAGTCACCAAAGGTTAGAAGATAGAGAAAGCTCTGGTGATTCCATGGTTCAAACCAATGAAGTGGAAGAGGGCCGAAAGCGGGTATTTAGAAAAGTAAAAGTCACGGAAGGCAAGACATCAGACAAGACCTATGTAACCATCGTATATGGTGGTGAGGGTTTTGTTGATGATCCGGTCCTGGTAGCTCTTGAGCGGATTTCCAGTGTTCTGTCAGAGCTTGGACTTGGTATCCACCGTATCGACTGTTATAAAGGCAGTGTTTCCATGGAAAAAGCCTTGACCTATATCCATCAATCCAGTGGTGTAATTATTTCAACCAATGTTGAATGGTTCGGTATTGGTGCCAGACTTCAGGAATTTTTGGATCAGTGTTTCTTTATGGGAGACGAAAGCTACTTTGGTGGAAAACCCTTAATGGGTGTTGTCTTTACCAGACATGGTTTTGAAGGGGAAGCCTATGAGTATATTCGTAAATCCTGGGAAATTCTAGGGGGACGAGATGGTATATCCCTTTTGGCTGCTGTTAACCAGGCTTCAGCTCTTGAGACAAACTTTGACTGGTTATATGGTATCGATAAGAAAGCGGAGTCTTATTACCGGATTCTCAAGCAGGAAAAAGGTCTGCTGCCTCGGTCAAAGGGTGTTGAAAAAATTGCCATAACAACACCGGTAATGGAGGAAGACAAGGCGACTGTACCAAGTCCAACTTATAGTAAGAAACCGGCAAAAGTCAGTTCAGCCATGATTGAGGATTATGATACCTTTGTCGAAAAACAGCATGAGGATATTAAGGAGATTTCATCCTTTTTTAAAAAGCGCTTGAGCCAGAAAGTTCAAGGGTCGGACCAGTCCATACCAGGTATTTTAAAAGGAGCATATAAGAATAAGGATGATCTGGATGTAAGAATTCAGCTAAGCCTCGATGACCAGATGAAAGAGAACACGGTTATCGAACTCAAGAATCAACATATAAGAGCCTATTATGGACAAATGGCAGATGTGGATGTAACCATCTCATCAAGCTTAAATGTCGTGAAACGTATCCTTTCTGGAAAGCTGACCATGCAGAGAGCTTTTATGACGGGAGAAGTGAAGGCTAAAGGTGATTTTACTGTGATTTATAAATTTAATGATTATTTTGACTTTAAATCATAGTTGGTCAGGGCGTCAAAAGGAAGTTTCTTTGTTACAGTTGTGTAACAAAAGAGGATAATTAAGGAGATAGTGATATAATAAATACAAGCCTGATTAGATTTAAGGGGGTACTAGAGAGATGAAACAAGGATGCTTATTTTGCAGTATTGCCAGTGGAGCATTGGAATCTGCAACCATATTTGAAAACTCAGAATTTAAGGTTATACTAGATAAATTTCCAGGTTCAAGAGGTCATACCTTGATTTTACCCAAGGAACATTATGATGATATTTATGACCTGGATGTTGAGACTGCAGGAAAGATGTTCGGTTTGGCAACAATTGTAGCTAAGGCTTTGAAGAATGTTACCAAATGTGACGGTCTTAATCTTCTTCAGAACAATGGTGGTATAGCCGGACAGACGGTCATGCATTTTCATATACATCTGATTCCAAGGTTTGAAGATGATGGTCTTAATTTTGCCTGGGAAACCAAGAAGTTTACTGATGATGAACTGGAAGCTATTGCAGATTCCATTAAGTCCCATCTATAGGTCATATATGGTGAAAGATAAAAAGCTGATGAGATAGAAATCTATTCTATTTTACCAGCTTTTTTATATACATAGAAATTGCTTTGAACAAGCCAATTTCCGTCGAACAACGAGAACAATCCGCGATGCGGAACCAGTCTCGTTAAACGAGACTTTTGTTCTTAGTTTTTCAATTAATGATGACTATGACACTTAGTGATTCACGTAACCCTTTCGTTCAAAGGGACTGGAAAGAATAATCTGTGTATTGGTTTCTCCATATTTGGCAATTTTGTTAAGAAGCTTTTCCAGTTCGCCGACTTCTCTGACTGCAACGATGATGGCCATGGTATAGGACCCGGTAACATGATAGCACTCTACAATGGCAGGATCTTCTTCAGCCAGGACATAAAAACCCTTATAGTTATCCACCTTCATGGTGATGTTGACAATGGCTCTTAGCATGATACCTAAGTGACTGTGACTGATATTGGCCTGGTAACCTTTGATGATTCCCTGTTTTTCCATACGCTTGATCCGTTCGGAAACGGCAGGGGAGGTTAAGTTTATCCGGTGACTTATTTCTTTTACAGGCATTCTTCCGTTTTCTTCCAAGAGAGCAAGAATATTTACGTCAATATTGTCCATATTGCCTCCATTAATAAAGTTAAGTATTTGAATTACATAACTAGTTTATCATGAATAAAATAAATCCACAATCGAAATTCCTTTATTATAATCATAAGTTGTATAGATATATTTATTATTATTAAGCGAAGTGATAAAATAGAGGTATAAGAAATGGGGTACAGGTATTGGTGTCAACCTGTTTCAGCCAAGGCTGAAAAATTGTAGATTTAAGGAGAAGGATAATGGCAGAAAAAACGTTAAACCCTTTTGAAATCGCACAAAGGCAGATTCGAAAAGCAGTTGATGAACTAAACGAAACAGACGAGTTATACTATTTTTTAAGTGAACCCATGCGTACACTTGAAGTGACTATTCCAGTTACCATGGATAATGGACATACCAAGGTTTTTACCGGTTACAGGGTTCAGCATAATGATGCACCTGGCCCAACCAAAGGTGGTATCCGTTTTCATCCCAAGGTAACAAAAGATGAAGTAAAGGCATTGGCAACATGGATGACTTTTAAGTGTCTGGTTGTAGGACTCCCATATGGTGGAGCAAAAGGTGGCGTTATTGTCGATCCACATAAATTAAGCAAGGGTGAGTTGGAGCGTCTTTCAAGAGGTTATGCAAAAGCGATTACTCCTATTATTGGACCTCATAAAGATATTCCAGCACCTGATGTTAATACCAATGGTCAAATCATCGCCTGGATGGTTGACGAGTATTCACAGCTTCGTGGTGTAGGACAGACATTACATGCCGTATTTACAGGCAAACCGGTTGATTTTGGTGGGTGTCTTGGCCGTAAAGAGGCAACTGGATATGGTGTTGCTCTCATGTCTAGAGAAGCTGTTAGGGAACTGGGAATGGAAATGGACATGGTAACATCAGTTGTTCAAGGCTTTGGTAACGTTGGTTCCTATACAGCCAAGTATTTAAGTGATATGGGCAGCAAGGTTTTGGCTATTTCCGACTATTCCTGCTGTATCCATAACAGTGAAGGTTTGAATATTCCAAGAGCTATGGATTATGTTGCTGAACATGGATCCCTAAAGGGCTATGAAGAAGTGAATTCAGAAGAATTAAACAGAGATGACCTTTTCAAAATCAAATGTGACCTTCTGGCACCATGTGCACTTGAAAATGCTATTACGTCTAAAAATGTCAATGATATTGATACAAAGATCCTTGTAGAAGGCGCCAACGGACCAACAACTCCTGAAGCTGAAAAGATCCTTCTGAAGAAAGGTGTATTCATTGTTCCTGATATTTTAGCCAACGCTGGTGGTGTAACTGTTTCCTACCTGGAATGGGTTCAAAACCTTTACCACTACTACTGGAGCTTTAAAGAAGTTCAGGAAAAACAGGAAATCAAAATGGTTGAAGCCTTTGAGAATATTATCCATATGATGCGTGATAAAGATGTGGATATGCGTCGGGCGGCTTATATGATTGCAATTCATAAAATTGCACAACCACTTCGACTAAGAGGATGGATTTCAGAAGAATAGTTCAAAAGCAACAAAACAACAAAAGCAATAGTAAGACAATTAACAATAAAAATAAGGACTGGCCCAAAAGGCAAGTCCTTATTTTGTTGGATACGTCTAATTATCTACTTTAAAGGTTTTAATCATCTCATCAAGCTCCTTGGCAACAGCGATGTTCTCTTTGGCTATGGCCATGAAGCTCTTGGTATCTTCGTTGACAGCTTTGGTTCCTTCTAAGATTTTACTTATGCCTTCAGCACCCTGGTTGGTAGCATCAGCTACATCCTGGACAGTGTCGTAGATGGTGTCCATGGATGAAAAGAGTTCCTCTGTGGTTGCACTAAGGTCTAGCATGATTTCATTAAAAGCAGATGAATCAGCATTATACTGTTTGCTGATTTCAATAAGCTTTTTGTAATCGGTTAAAACCTCATTATCAATGAAATTAAGGATTCGGCTGGAGTCTTCAACCAATTTATTAACAATGATCGAAACATTGTTGGTTACAGCACGGATGTTTTCTACCATGCTGCTGGAGGATTCGGCCAGGTTTTTGATCTCGGTAGCAACAACACCAAATCCTTTTCCTGCTTCGCCGGCCCGGGCTGCTTCGATGGAGGCGTTTAAGGCCAAAAGGTTGGTTTGGTCAGTGATGTCCAGTATAGAAGTTAAGAGGGTTTCAATTTTCTCGACTTCCTTGGATTCTTCAATAGCTGATTCAAGTCTCTGTTTGACCTCGTTATAGATTAGACTGGCTTCTTTTTCCGACTGGGTAGCATCAGACCTCATGGTTTCCGCCCGGTTACTGATATCGCTGGCCATTAGGGTTCCGTTGGTAGCTCTTTTGGAGATGCTTTCAATTGCGTCTCTTGCTTCTTCTACAGTGGAAGAAACCTGTATAGCCCTCTTGGTTGTTTCTTCCATGATAGCGCTGATGCTTTCAGTGCTTTCCTCAGAAGCTGATGTCAGACGGGTGAGTCCTTCCAGGTCGTCACTGATGGCGTGGAAAGAGGTGTTGATTAAGTCAGAAGAAGAGGTGATCTTGGCAATAATATGACTGATACCGTCTCTAACCTGATTAAAGGCTGCTGATATTGCTCCCAGCTCATCGCTTTGATGAACATCAATACTTTTTCTAAAATCAAAAGATTCATAGTGTTTGGTTTCAGCAATAATGGCTCTCAGGGTTCGATTTAGTGGTATGGTGATTAAGGCAACGAGTACAAAAGAAAAGAAAATAACGACCAAGGTGGTGATAAGGACTTTGGAAAAAATATCCTTTTGAATGGCTGCCAGGTCGTCAATGTATATACCTGTTCCGACAATCCATCCCCAGGGCTCAAATTTTTCGACATAGGAGAGTTTAGGCTGGTCGCTGGTTAATCCGTCTTCACTAGGTTTTGGCCAGAGATAGTCTACATAACCATTGAGTTTACCATCCCCATCAGCATCGTTTTGAGTGACTTCAACGAAAGCACCGAAGAGATTTTGGTCGGTACCATAAGCCACATTATAGTTGGGATTATCCAGTAACTGACCGTCCAACTGAGGAGAAGTGGTATGCATAATCATGTTAGGGATAGGTCCCTGATCATCATTAATCCAAAAATAGCCAACGCCGTCATCGTATCGCATGGTCTTTATTTGATCCATGGCTAGGATTTTGGCTTCTTCTTCACTAAGGAGGCCTTCCTCTACCTGGTCATATAAACTGGTGACGACAGACATAGGAATAGCAACAGTATCATAGAGGTGTGATTTGGTTCGGTCGGTGATGACTTGATTGATTGTAGGTATAATATAGATGATAATGAGTAGAATAAATGCAGCGATAACACTAATAGCAAGTCCGATAATCTTATTGCGAAGTTTAATGTTTTTGATCATAGAAACGCCTCCTTTGACATCGACTGGCGATTGAGAACGTATATAGATAATAAATACTATTAATTATATTATATAACAAGTTTATCATATAGTGGTGAACTCTGTGTGAACAATAAAAAAAAGCGCTGACGTACAGCGCTTGATATTGTTAAAAATCAATGAGCAAATTGCCTTTACTGTTTAGAGGTTTTTTCTTTAGCACTCTTATCTTTTGGGTCTTTATCCTTAGAGGGCTTTTCCTTGGGTCCTTTGTCCTTGTTTGCTTTCTTGCTTCCATCTGACTCAAACTTTTTAGTCAGGTAGCCGTCTATCATGGATGTAATCATATGCTTTTGGGCAGAAGCCTGAATGGTGAAAAGGTAGGCGGTTGCAAAAATCGACAAGAGTTCCTGTTGGTGTACATCGTTGACATCGGAAAACATATCCTTGGCTATATTCATAGTCGTCTGCATCCGCTCTTCAAAGATGTTGTAATTATTATATTCAGACTCGACAACCCGGTCATGAAATTCCTTTAAATCCTTGATATGGGGAGGATGAGAACCATTGGCAAACATTTCCCTAATGGGATATAGAAGCTCCTTGATATCAGTGATGGAGAGGATTGGTTTCAGGTAGTAGATAAACAACATCATGACGATATGGTCATTGGTGTATTTTTTCTTAACCGTTGGTGGTAAGAGGTCATACTTGGAATAGTTGTTAATCATGGTTTTGGTTAGAACTTTGTCTCCGTCATTACGCTTAAAAAGACCAAGATGATCGTCCATAAAGGTAGTCACCTGATCCATGTATAAATCTATATTGGGAATATCTGACGATCGAACCCTTTCGAAGTTCTTAATTTCTTCGAGCAAGTCGTTGATATAATCATCAAAATGTTGTGTTGACATGTGCCCCTCCTTACTGCATACCTTGCAGTTGGTTTTTATATCTATTTTAATGACATCTTACTATATTATATAGTAATTGATACTATATGTAAACACTTGCCAATTAATCCATAGAGATTGTAGAATATTTGTTCGCATTATGTTATGATAGTGGGATGTAAACCAGTACAGCTTAGGATTCACATCTGTACTAGAGTATTTGAAGGAAAGGATAGAATGATGGATAAGTATTCTACTCTGAACCCGCCTCAATATGAAGCGGTTACACATACAAAAGGCCCCTTGCTTCTTTTGGCAGGTGCCGGTTCCGGTAAAACCCGTGTTTTGACCCACCGGGTTGCATATCTTATTGAAGAAAAGCATGTTTTTCCTTGGAAAATTATGGCAATTACCTTCACTAACAAGGCTGCCAAGGAAATGCGTGAACGTGTGGATAAATTAATCGGTAATGGCGGCAGTGAGGTGTGGGTATCTACCTTTCACTCCTCCTGTGTTAAGATTCTTCGCCGTTTTATAAATGAGATTGGCTATGACAGGTCTTTCACCATATATGATACGGATGATGCCAAACGGGTGATCCGTGAAATTATGAAGGCCTACAACATCGATCCCAAGTATTACAAGCAATCTGCTGTTCTATCTGAAATCAGTTCTCAGAAAAACAAGATGATCAGTTCAAAACGTTATCAGAAAGAGGCCCAGGGAGATCTTCGTAAAGAAACCATTTCAAAAATTTACTTGGAATACGAAAAACGGTTACGTGATAATAACGCCTTGGATTTTGATGACCTTTTGGTTCGAACGGTAGAGCTTTTTGAGCGCAGCGCCAAGACCCTTGACTATTATCAGAATCTATTTGAATACATAATGGTGGATGAATATCAGGATACCAATGGGGTCCAGTTCAGACTGATCAGTCTTTTGGCAGCAAGGCACAGGAACCTGTGTGTTGTCGGTGATGATGACCAGTCTATCTATCGATTCCGTGGGGCAGATATTCGCAATATTCTAGATTTTGAATCAGTGTATCCTGATGCAAAAGTCATTCGTTTGGAGCAGAATTACCGGTCAACCAAGAATATATTGGCGGCTGCCAACGAGGTTATTCGAAATAACCGCAAACGTAAGGTTAAGAAACTGTGGACAGATAATGATGATGGTGAGCTTATTCAACATATCGTTAATAATAGTGAAAAAGAAGAGGCGGGCTTTATTACAGGAACTATTAATGATGGTCTTAAAGAAGGCAGAGACTATTGTGATTTTGCCATCTTATATCGAACGAATGCCCAGTCCCGTGTTCTGGAGGAAAAACTCTTTCGTGAAGGGATTCCCTATCGCCTGGTTGGTGGAGTCAGCTTCTATCAGCGTAAAGAAATTAAGGATGTTCTGGCATATTTGAAAATTATTGAAAACGGTACGGATGCCATTGCAGTCAAAAGGATTATTAATGTTCCTAAACGGGGCATCGGTAACACAACGATAGAACGCATTCAGGAGTATGCTGATTTATATGGTATGAGTTTTCAGGACGCTGTCTTTGACGTGACAGAGATTCCTAATATCAACCGTGGTAAACGAAATGTGGAAGAGTTCGCACTTATGATAGACGAATTCAAAAAAATAGCAGCCGGTGGAAATCTGATTGAACTTATGAATCAGGTATTAACCAAGACAGAGTACATTAAGGCTCTTGAACTGGAGAATACTCCAGAAGCCAATGACCGTATTGACAACATCAAGGAATTAACATCCAAACTAAAAGATTACGTAGACCAGGCTAAAGACGAGGCAAGCCTTGCCGGTTTCCTGGAAGATGTTGCCCTAATTGGTGGCATTGATGAAGTCAGTGAAGATGATAACAAGGTTATTCTGATGACCCTCCACAGTGCCAAGGGACTGGAGTTTCCGGTTGTTTTCATGGCAGGTATGGAGGACGGTCTCTTTCCCTCCTACATGAGTTTGAATTCAGGCATGGAAGAGGATATTGAAGAGGAAAGACGACTTTGCTATGTAGGTATTACCAGAGCCAAAGAAGAACTTTTCATTACATCTGCCAGACAGCGGATGCTTCATGGAAATACCCAGTACAACCAGACCAGTCGATTCTTAAGTGAGATTCCTTCTGATCTTATTAAGTCCGACGGAGGAATCAGCTTTACCAAGACCCAGGAAAATATTGGGGCTTCCTACTCCAAAAAGCGCAACGACTTTTTTAATGCCAAGCCCTATACGGTAACTAAACCTGTCGCTGCCAGTAGTATCCCCAGTCCATCCGGTAAGACTTTGGATTATGATGAAGGTGACTTGGTTAAACACCCTAAGTATGGTATTGGCCAGGTTAGGGCCATTGAGGCTGGTGGCGCAGATTTTCAGGTAACTGTGAATTTCCCCAGTCATGGAGTGAAAAAGCTCATTGCTTCTTTTGCCGGATTAAAGAAAATATAGAATCAAGATAAAAAGGTGCAAACGTTAAGTTTGCACCTTTACTCATATAATATCGTTATGAAGCGATCTGTCTCAATAGTCACTAATAGTGATATCCCTAATAGGAGTATCCCTCTGAGCGATCAGAAGGTGCCCACGTACCTGATTGGGATATTCACTGCGAAGTTTCTCGATGAAATTCTCAGGATTCCTCTCAATGTGAATGGAGTCAATATTATGATAATTGACGGTAATACTTTTGGGACCTGTCGATAGGGCAGGCTTTCTAGAAAAAATCTCAGTTGTGAAACTGCCTGTTAATAAAGATATCCCGTTCTCAACATGTTGTGATTCCTGAAATAAGGTTTTGTCAATGTATAAAATTCCATCGATGATTTCAAAACTGTTATTCATAAACATCACCTCATTACTATTATACACCTGTTGGAGCCTATGAACAATGAATATCCTTATGATATATTTTTCTTAAAGCTGTATTTTTTATAAAAGTATATGATATAATAAAACATATCGTAAAGATTGCAAGAAGGGATGTGAGTACATGATCATGAATTTATTAAAGAAGCAATTACTGGGTCAGGATTTGGTCAGCTTGAAGCAAGTGAATGACTTGATTCATGGCTTAAACAAAAAACAGGAAATTGAAGAAGAAAGCAAGAAGAATACATGGATTATCATCATTGTTATTGTTTTAGCATTGGCGGCAGCAGGTGTCATCGTATACAAACTGTTCTTTGCCGGTGATGATTTTGACGAATTTGATGATTTTGATGATGACTTCGAAGATATTGATTTTGATGATGACTATGATGATTTTGACGACTATGATGATGAAGACGTCGATATTGAGTTTGAAGAAGAAATTGATGAATTAATTGACAGCGTAGCTGGAGATGAAGATGAGGAAATCTAATTAGGACAAAGATCAAGCGGGCGCATGCCCGCTTTTTTGTTAACTAAACTCGTGGAGAGCTCAATTTTATGTAAAATATACAGAAAACAATATTTTGCATTTGGGGACCCTAAAAATTTGGTCTATGTTCGTAGTATATAGTAAATAGGGAGTACATCATGGAGAAACTGGAAGAACGGATTGTTCATATCATAGAAAAAGATGATCCGATTGAACGAAATAATGTTTTGTCTGAGTATCAGGGGTTTGTTCTGAAACATGTTTCTAAAACAACCGGCAGATATATTTCTTCAGAAAGAGATGATGAGTTTGTGATTGGTCTGGAGGCTTTCAATGAGGCTATAGACCGGTTTGAAGAGGGTAAAGGCGGATTCCTTTATTTTGCATCCATTCTCATTAGAAACAGGGTAATTGATTATATGCGCAGGGAGATGAAACGTGATTCCCATCTTGTTTCTGATGATGAAGTGATTCTTCAAAAACCTGCAAATATTAATCAAGACCTGGTCGATGAAGTTGGGATTCTGACCCAAGCCTTAAAGGGCTTTGATATCGATTTTGCCGAATTATCGGAAGAGTCGCCTAAGCACGAAGAGGTACGCCTGGAAGTTCAGCAACTGGCCATTAACTTATCGGAAGATGCTTATATAGTTCAAAAACTCTATGATAAAAAGCACTTGCCTATTAAAGAAATAGCCCTAAAATACAACCAGCCACAAAAGCGAATCAAAAGATTCAAGAAGTATATAATCGCAATCATCATAATTATGTTGGAAGAGTTGGATTTAATTCAAAGCCAATTCGCTGGTGGAGGTCCTGAAAGATGAAAAAAGCTCAAATAATGGAGATCAAAGACTCCTATGCTATCGGATTTTCTGATGGTGAATTTATAAAACTGAATAAGAAGGCCGGACTGTCAGTCGGTGATGAGATTATTTTTCTGGATGAAGACAGATTTGACCAGAGCCAGTGGTCTGTGAACTGGAAGGCTATGTCAGGTATAGTAGCTGCTTGTTTCGCTATCTTGATTTTTGCAGCAAGTATCTATATGAATCAATTCATGGTTTATGCAGTCGTTACTTTGGATATTAATCCAAGTGTTGAACTAAGGCTCAACAAACAGAATGAAATTTTGTCAGTTGAAGCGATGAATCAGGATGGTCAGGAACTATTGGATCTTGATATTGAAGGTTTAAGTGTTGATGAAGCTATTGAACTTCTTGTAGGAGAAGCGGTTGCAGACGGATTTGTTGACATCCTTAACGATGACTATGTCATGATAACAACTGTTCCTTTACGTGATAATGAGATTCAAGCTGAAGAAATAGAAGCTAAGATTACCATGCGTGTTAATGAGGCTAAAACCCTTCAAAGTGTTAATATCGCCATAGTAAGGGCTGATAAGGATGAACTGGATCAAGCCATTATTGAAGAAAAACCACTCGGTCTAATCGCTATCAGTGATGAAACAGACCTAACAGACATTGATACAGTAGATGCCTTTTTTACCAATGAAGACAACTTGCGTATCTTTGAGAAAAAGAATAAGATTATCTACAAATATAAATCAGAAGATGGTCAACATGTAGAAGTTGAGATAGAAGCAGATGAAAACGGATCCACAATCAGTGTCGATGTGAAGGGTCAGGGACAAAGCAATGGTAATGACGCTTTGCCGGATCAGGCACAAGGTAATGGATATGGACTCGATAAAAATACCGATAATCCAGATGATACATCTATTGACTTAGAGGATGTCCTTGAAAATGAAGGTAAAGACAAGTCATCTAATGGTCAGGGTAATAAGAATGGACTTGATAAAGACCAGGAAGATGACAGTGATACTAAGCAAGCCGATGAAGTTGAAGATAAGGATGAAGAAGATTCTGGAGTTTATGATGAAGAGTCTTTGGAAAGCTTTTTAGATAAGCTGGCCTTAATCCAGCACAATCATAAAGAAGTAGAAGCTTTTGTGTGGGAGACAAGGACTAAGCTAATGCAAGGTAATGCCTCATATAAGGAAATGAAGGAAGAAGCACAAGATATGTGGATGACCTATAAGGATGAGTGGAACGAGGCCGTCAAAGATAGAGACCGTTTGTCGGAAGAAGATAATGACTATGACGGCGAAAGGAATCGCCAAGAAGACCAGGAGGATAAGGATACCAATGGAGATCAGGAGGATAAGGATTCCAATGGTAAGAATCCAGGAGATAATCCCGCTGATAATGGTCAAGGCGGTCCTGGTTCAGATTCGGGTCAGGGAAGTGGAAAAGGAAACAACTAAAGGTAAGTAACAAACTTCAACATACAATCCAGAAAGAAAGGCGCTGATTTAGTTCAGGGCCTTTCTTTCTTTTGAGCTTTTTTACGGAAATAAACAAGTCCGTTAATCAGGACCATAAGGACCAGGAAGCATATTCCGACTATACCCATACCTGCGACTGGATCTATATTTTCTACCCAGCCGATTTCCTGCATGATAGCCAGTAGACTGAAATAAAGTGTGGCTCCGTTATATAGAGGCACCAGGTCTTCTACTTCCCGTTTGCTGGTATAAATATATTTGAAAGCGAAAAGTACCAGAACTAATATTAGGACAATCTGACCTATTAAAACGAAGATGACGTGGATTTCTGCGAAGAAGTAGGTAGCCAGAAGGAGCAAAACAAGATAGACAAAAGCATACAAGTGATCACGCTTACGATTGTGAAAGAGGTCTTTTTTTAGGTTGATATTTCTTGTTATATAGGCAAGTAATATAAGAAGACCTATAATGCCAAGGCAGACAAAAGTTCCGATGAAATGAATATCATAATTGGTATACATAGGGCTATCGCCAATGACAATCATCAACAATTGAAAAGCCGTAAGTAGGAGGATAAGTACCAGGCTGACAATGGTGGTTGCAGGTGTCAGAAGCCTTTTTTTTCTGTAGTTGGGAAAGAGTATATCCGTAACAAAAAGGGGATAAGTGACGCTGAATATACCGTGCATGATTGTCAGATAAATGGTCCATGGCCACTGGACGTCATAGAGAAGACCAAAATCTGCCAGTATACCTAAATCTTCATGGGCAATATTGAAAAATGACTGCATAAAAATTCCTTCGATGAAGATACCGACAATAGGAAAGAGAAAGATATATTGCCATGTCAGGTTCCATCTGATTTTCACTTCTCTAATAAGTATAAAGGGTAGACCATAGGCGATAGTGAAGAAAAAAAGGACCAAGGGCCTAAAGTAATTAAACGGTGGTGTGGACCCGGAAAAAAGCTCAATAGTCATAGCCGGAAAGAACAATAAAAATAATGTGTATACGCATAATTTGAAATCAAATTTCTTTTTCATGATCAACCTCCAATTGGTTCGTCATTTGGTCTAATTCTAATGTATCATGGAAAGTTTAAAATCTCATGAGAATAAAATTAGATTATCCAGCAATTTTTGAGAATCTATTAGCAAGTAATGACAGGATGGTAGCTGGAAAATTCGGTATGATAGATATATGAGAATTAGAAATTGGAGGAGAAAGTGATATGAGTAAAGCGTTGATTATTCATGGCGGATGGGATGGTCATGAACCGGTTCAGGTTGCAGCCAAGTTTGAGCAACTACTTAAAGACAAGGGATTAGAAGTGGAGGTTTATGACAGACTGGATGTTCTGGATGACCTGGAGTTTGTTAAGGGGTTTCATCTTTTTGTTCCTATTTGGACCATGGGGACTATGACCAGGGACCAAAGTGAGCATGTGTCGGAAGCTGTAGCTGGAGGTATGGGACTCATTGGCTGTCACGGTGGTATGTGTGATGCCTTTAGAGACAATGTCCTGTGGCAATTTATGACTGGTGGTAACTGGGTCAGTCATCCCGGCGGTGATGGCATTCATTATCAGGTCAACATTAAGCAGACTTCAAGTCCCTTAACAGAGGGTATCCGTGATTTCACTGTCTGCAGTGAACACTATTATTTACATGTGGACCCTGCAGTTGAGGTATTGGCAACAACAACTTTTCCAGAGGTAGACTGGTACCATTCAACAAATGGCAAGGTAGATATGCCTCTTGTATGGACCAAGCGATGGGGCCATGGCAGGGTTTATTACACAGCCCTGGGTCACCATGCGGACATACTGGATATTCCTGAAGTGACAGACCTTCTACAAAGAGGGATAGACTGGGTAAAAGAAGGTAAGGAAATTGCCATGGCTAAAGGCTTGACTGTCGATTCTTTTAAAAGCGACCGTCCTATGTATTAATGAGTGGATAAAGGAGAAGAATTAATGAAACAAGTAGGAATTGGAGTCATTGGATGCGGAAATATCAGTGATATCTATTTTACAAATATCAAGACCAAATTTCCACAGTTGAAATTAATTGGTCTTGCTGACCTGGATGAGGCCAAGGCAAAAGTCCAGGCAGATAAGTACGAAAGCATAGTATATACGACTGAAGAACTGCTTCAGCATCCTGAAGTGGATATTATCTTGAATATTACAACACCAGGATCCCATAGAAAGGTATGTGAGATGGCGCTTCTTGCCGGTAAGCATGTTTATGTGGAGAAGCCTTTGTCCTTAAATAGTGAAGATGGCAAGTTTTTAATTGATCTGGCTGAGAAAAAAGGTCTTCTTATTGGAGGCGCACCGGACACCTTTCTCGGAGCCGGCATCAAAACCTGTAAAAAGCTGATAGAAGATGGATGGATCGGTGATATTATTGGTGCCAACGCCTTTATGCTGTGTCATGGACATGAAAGCTGGCATCCGGCACCTGAATTTTATTACAAGGCAGGTGGAGGACCTATGTTTGATATGGGTCCCTATTACTTAACTGCTCTAGTCTATCTTATGGGCCCTGTTGCAGAGCTTGCAGGTATGACCAAGAAGAGCTTTGACAAACGTCTGATTACCAGTCAGCCTTTGAATGGAACCCTTATAGATGTGGATGTTCCAACCCATTTGACAGCTCTCCTGAACTTTGAAAATGGAGCCTGTGGTCAGATCACCACCAGTTTTGACGTATGGGCTTCTGAGGTTCCAAGAATTGAAATCTACGGAACTAAAGGAACCTTATCCGTACCGGATCCTAACACCTTTGGAGGTCCTGTGAGACTGAAAACGGAAGGTTATGATGGATTCAAGGAGATACCACTGGCCTTTGGCTACAGTGATAACAGCCGTGGACTTGGTATAAACCAGATGGCTCAGGTCCTCTTGGATAAAGAGGAGAAGAATAGTCAAGATAATGGAATGGAGGATAAAGACCTTATCATCTTTGAAGCCAATGGTAAGTTGACCTACCATGTTCTGGAGATTATGGAAGGCATCCATAAGTCTTTTGATACCAGAACTTTTATAGAGATTAAGAGTAGAATCTAGACAGGATTTAGACCCTGATCCATGACTAATATGTTTATGGATCAGGGTTTTATTTTACTTTTTTTTAGGCCTGTCGTATAATCAAATCAAAATCTACTTGAAAGGAAAAGGCTATGAAGAAAGTAAAAGCGTTTTGGCGGGACCTATCCATCCGTATAAAAATATGGTCTTATTTCTTTGTTGTTTTAAGCCTTTTAAGTATTTTTAACCTCTATCTCAACAATAATAATTACTTGATTGTTGACCAGTTTAACCAGACCATGACCGGTTATTATACCATCACCCATCTGAAGAATGTTGCTGAGGAAAATGGAAGTGCCATCGGAAGATATCTCAGAGATATGCAGGAAGAAGACAAGGAGGCATATCTTGCAACGAAGATTGAAATGGGTGAACTTATCGATAGCCTCTTTGACCATTATGAATCCAGGGATATCTATTTTCTTTTAACTGCTATTGAGAACTCCAGTCAGGTTTATTTTGACGAATGGGACCAGGCTATTGCAGAGCGTGAAGACTATGTGGAGACCTATTTTACCAACTATTATTCCGGTGAAGATATTAGGGACTATACCCTGAGTTATATACAGGACCTTTTGACCATCAGTCTTGATGAAGGAACAACCCTTTACAATGATTTAGCAGAAGAAGCCGGTCTTATGAGACGGGTATCCTTTATCCTTATTGGTGCTGCCTTTCTTTTTGCCCTCTTTATTGGAGGTCTTTTCGCTAATTATTTAGTTCGCCCCATTAAACATCTGGCAGATGCATCCATGAAAATATCCGGAGGTCAACTGGACATTGAACTTAAGGAGTACGAGTCCGGTGACGAGGTTGGTGTTCTTGGTAAATCCTTTAACACCATGAGCGCTTCTATCCGTAAATATGTATCCGATCTGGAACAAACGGTTATCATTGAAAAAAAATTACATGAAGAGGAAATGGAAGTTGTTCGAATGGAGCAACTGGTGAGGGAGGCCCGTTTTCATGCCCTCCAATCCCAGATCAATCCCCATTTTCTTTTTAATACCTTAAATACCATATCCAGAACAGCTATGTTTGAAAATGCCGACAATACTGTTGGTCTTATCCAGTCTTTATCCAGCCTCTTTCGATATAAACTCAAACAGGACAATGACAGTATCCCTATTAAAGAAGAGATACACATCATTCAAGAATACATTCATTTACAACAGGTCCGTTTTAAGGAACGCCTTGAGTTTGTTGTGGATATTGATGATGACAGCCAAGAGGTTATGATCCCTATTTTTATCTTTCAACCAGTGGTGGAAAATGCCATTATACACGGGATTGAACCTAAAGTTGAAGGTGGTAAAGTCAGGATAAAAGTGCGGTCAAGGCTTAGGAACAGGTTTCTTGAGACAAAAGTTTATATAACAGATACCGGGGTTGGTATGGATCAAGCCAGGTTGGACCAAGTCAAAACCTATGAAGTAACCGGTCACAAAAGCATTGGTGTGGGTAACGTTTACCATCGATTTAAACTGACTTATGGTGAAGACTCCTCTTTTGATATGATGAGCAAAAAAGATATGGGAACCATGGTTAAATTTAGATTTTATAGTGAGGTGATAGACGATGAATCAATATAAATTACTGTTAGTGGATGATGAAGCCATTGAAAGAGATGCTATTAAATTCATCCTATCTAAATTTAATATGGACCATTTCGAGATTCATGAAGCCCCAAATGGTCAGGAGGCCGTATCTCAGGCTGCCCTCATTAAGCCGGATATCATTATTATGGACATCCAAATGCCTGGCCTCAACGGTATTGAATCATCCAAGATCATTAAGAAAATTCTACCCGACTGCAAAATTGTATTCCTGACTGCCTACGATCAGTTTGAGTACGCCCATGAAGCCATAAAACTTGGGGTCGATGATTTTTTGATAAAGCCTGCCTCCAACGAACGCTTTGTCGATGTTATGATGAGAACGGTTGAGGCAATTAACAACCAGAGAAATCTTATGAAGCAGCAGGAAGAAATGGAATCCAAACTTGAAAAGGTGACGGAATACTTGGAGCAGGAGTTTGTTTCTGCAATCATTAGTGGGAACCTGGCTAAGGGGCAGGCTGAGGACTATATGGAGTTTTACGGCTTGAATGACCACTATGGTATGGGCATTGCCATTCATTTGTATTTTGATGAGGAGGAGTCCAGTTCTGAAATCAGGAATCAAATGATGAAAAAAAGGTTTCTCCAGCATGTGGAAGGGGGACTGGTTACTTTATCAAGTCCCATATTTACGTCTATCAGTCAGAATTTTCTCTATCTTCTGGTTTTTAACAAGGATGATGTGGCCCTTATGCAAAACCAGCAAATCATTCGGAAGGCTATAGAGAAAACCGGTGATTTCTTCAGTGAGAATTATGCCACCTATTCAGACTTTTGCTTTGGGGATGTTTTTAAGGACCCGACCAAGCTATGGAAGTCTTTTTCCAAGGCAAGGGCAGGATCCAACAAGCAGATCAGTGGTGACTCCACCGTATATAAAGAACGGTTAAATGCCCTTATAAAGGGGATCCAAACCAAGGATGACAGTGTAATTGCCTATTGGATTGACACCTATATTCAAAGTTTGAATTTAGGAGAAGAGACTATAGAACGTGTCCGAATTCAGGTCTATGAACAGGTAATTCTTATTATCAACAGTTTAAAGGATATCGGAATCATTTATCCAAAAAGCTCCCAGCTGGTTTTTGGAGAGATTATGACTTTGGAGAACCGGGCTCAGATTAGACAGCTTTTAGTGGATTTGGTTGAACAGTCGATTGACCAGTTAAAAGAAACTGAAACAGATAAGACCACAGCCCTTATGAATAAACTGATTACCTATATCAACAGTCATTACAATGAGAATATTACCTTGGACCAGTTATCGGATATGTGTGGTCTGTCTACCTTTTATCTGAGTAAGGTCTTTAAGAAGCATGTGGATATGAACTTTTCAGACTACATTTCTTTCATTCGCATAAATGTGGCAAAAAGACTCCTTAAAAATCCTGAGATGTCCATGAAGGAAATCTCTTCAGAAGTAGGCTATCAGGATCCGAATTATTTTGCCAGAGTTTTTAAGAAGATAGAGAAGGTAACACCAACCCATTACCGAAATATCCAGCTGCATTTGGAGGACAAAGATGAGAAATAGATACTTGGTTTTTGTGTGTATAAGTCTCATCATACTTGTCTCAGGTTGTGGACAAAAGGATGATGGACTTAAAAATACATATCAGTACACCTTCAGATTAGCTGAATCTCATCCTCTTAGCCATCCCACAACCCAGGCAGATCTTGAATTTGCAAAGAGGGTCAAGGAGAGAACAGAAGGCAGGATTGAGATTATTGTTCACTATGACAAAGAACTGGGAGAGGAAACGTCTATCATAGATCAAGTCCAGTTTGGAGCCATTGATTTTGCCAGAGTTTCTGCGGCACCGCTTTCCAACTACTCACCGGAGTTAAGCGTGATTCAGCTGCCTTACCTTTATGAAGACCAGGACCATATGTGGAGGGTTCTTGACAGTGATATTGGTGATGAAGTACTGGAGTCCCTAAAGGAAGACGGGTTTATCGGATTTACCTGGTTTGATGCAGGGGCAAGATCATTCTACAACTCTGTGCGACCGATTGAGTCCATGGAAGATTTGAAAGGCCTTAAGTTTCGAATTATGGAAAGTGACCTGATGGTTGAGATGAGCAGCGCCATAGGCTTTGAAAGTATTCAACTTCCCTATGGTCAGGTTTTTTCATCTATACAAACCAGAGTCATTGATGGGGCAGAGAATAATTTTCCCAGTTACCTAACGGCTGAACACTATAAAGTGGCACCTTATTTTACTATTGATGAGCATGTCCGGGTGCCTGAAGTTCTTATTGGTTCCTCAATTGCCCTGGAAAAGCTTTCCCAGGAGGACTTGGAAATTATTGAGGCTGTGGCAAAGGAAACCACCGACTATCAACGAATTCTCTGGGACCGTATGAACGAGGAAGCAAGGATTACGGTTGAGCAAAGAGGTGTTACGGTGACTGTCCTAGAAGACAGGGAAGCTTTTAAAGCGGCCGTACAAGTGCTTTATGAAAAATACGAGACTCTTTATGGAGATTTGATCAAACGTATAAGAAGTAAATAATCCTCATAAGTAATACTTTTTTTTACAGAAGTATAACCATGGAAGACAAAATTGTCCTTATATGACAAGATTGTCTTCTTTTTCATTGGAAAAACTTGGAATCTGCCATAAACTTGCCACAATTCTCTTGTTAATGACAAGATGTTATAGAGATTTTTGATTTTGAGGCGGCTATAATAAGCCCATGGTTAAGAGCTTCCGGAAGCTAACCACAGTTACCGCTCTTAGGATAAGAGCTATAATCCAAGTGAAAACAGGGGGCATTACGCAATGAAAAAAGTTTTAAGTCTTATGTTGGTTTTAACAATGATTACAGCAATGATGATTGGATGTGCCAAGGAAGAAGCCGGTTCAGCCAGTGAATCAACAAAGGAAACCACCAGCGAAAGCACAGCAAGTGAAGAAAAGACTGAAGAGAAAACAGAATCCAAGACAGAATCTGCCGTCGAACCAATTGTATTCCGTTTGGCAGAAACACACCCAGGTGACTATCCAACAACCTTAGGTGATATTGAGTTTGCTAGATTAGTAGAAGAAAAAACTGAAGGACGTATTAAGATTGAAGTATATCATTCCAAGCAATTGGGTGAAGAAAAAGACGTTATTGAGCAGGTTCAGTTCGGTGCAATTGACTTTACCAGAGTATCTGTTGGACCTATGACTGAATTTTCACCAGAGCTTGCAGTTGTAGCCCTTCCATATATGTATGCAAGTGCAGAGCACATGTGGAAAGTTCTTGATTCAGAGATTGGTGACCAGTTCTTAAACGGACTAGAATCATCAAACTTCATTGGTCTTTGCTGGTATGACGGTGGTGCAAGATCCTTCTATAACTCCGTAAAACCTATCGAAAAACTGGAAGATCTTGATGGTCTGAAATTTAGAGTTATGCAGTCAGAACTTATGGTTGATATGGTTGAAGCTCTTGGAGCATCTCCAACACCAATGGCTTATGGAGAAGTTTACTCCTCCATCCAAACCAACGTTATTGACGGTGCAGAAAACAACTGGCCAAGTTATGATACGTCATCACACTACGAGGTTGCCCAGTACTACACTCTTGACGAGCATTTAAGAGTTCCAGAAATACTGATTGCATCTAAGATTGCCATGGATAAAGTATCAGCAGAAGACATGGCCCTTATTAAGGAAGCAGCCAAAGAATCTCAAGCTTACCAAATTGAGAAATGGTTAGCTAAGGAAAAAGAATCAGAGAAAAAAATCCGAGAAGCCGGTAATACCATCACTGAACTTTCAGCTGAAGAAAAAGCTAGATTTGCAGAGCAAATGGCACCTGTATGGGCCAAGCATGCTGAAGGTTACGAAGATATTATCCAGGCTATCCAAGATATGAAATAAGATAAGAACAATCCAATAAGTTTTATCCAATGAGCCGGACATAAACGTTCGGCTCATCCAACGAAAAAAGATACAGGTTATGAGACCTGATCGTTAAGGAGTCCATATGAAGGTGATTAATAAAGGTTTTTACTACATACATCAGGGCCTTGTTTGGATTGCTAAAATAATGATGCTGGCTATGGTCGCCATCGTTAGTGTACAGGTTTTTTGCCGTTATGTACTTGATTTTAGCATCAGATGGTCTGAAGAAGTTCCCCTCATTCTCATGGTATGGTTCGGCTTTATCAGTATGGCCATCGGTGTTAAAAAGAGGCTACATATCAGCATTGAGTTGTTTTATTCCCTTATGCCTGAAAAAGTACAGGCTGTCATTAGAAAAGTTGTTGATTTACTGGTGGCAGGATTTGGTATCGTTATGGTGGTTTACGGATATAAATTGGCATCTTTCACCATGTCATCCACCATGCCGGCGACGAAACTGCCTACCGGTTATCTATACATGGCAATACCCATTGCCGGTGTCCTGATTACCTATGATACCATTATGGATCTCTTGGGTATTGATAAGATTGAAGAAAAAGAAGGAGGTGAAGCATAATGCCAAGCACAAGTATAGCAATAGCCATTTTGCTCATATCATTTTTAATACTCTTAGTCATCAAGGTACCTGTTAGTTTTGCCCTTGGTATTTCCTCCGTTTTAACAGCTATCTATTACAACGTACCCCTTATGGTTGTGGTTCAAAAAATGGTTAAAGGTATCGAATCACCTTCCTTAATGGCGATTCCCTTCTTTATCTTAGCAGGTGAGATTATGGGAGCCGGAGGTATCTCCAGACGCCTCATCCAGATGTCCAATGTTATTATTGGTAGGGTAAGGGGAGGTCTTGCCCAGGTTAATATCCTTGCTTCTATGTTTTTTGGCGGTATATCCGGATCAGCAGTTGCTGATACTTCATCTATAGGTGCCATGTTGATTCCTATGATGAAAGATAACGGCTATGATGATGATTATTCGGTAGCAGTAACTGTAACCAGCTCGTGTCAGGGGGTCATCATTCCACCCAGTCATAACATGATTATTTATTCTTTGGCAGCTGGTGGTCTTTCTGTTGGAAAACTCTTTCTAGGTGGCTTTATTCCAGGGGTTATCCTTGGTATTGCACTAATGATTGTATCCTATTTTATAGCGGTTAAGCGTGGCTATCCAAAGGGAGACAAGTTTAGTTTTAAGGATTCCATTAAGATTATTCTTAACGCATTTTTCGGACTACTAACAGCTGTCATCATTATCGGAGGAGTTCTGTCCGGCGTATTTACAGCAACCGAATCAGCAGCAGTAGCAACCGTCTATGCCTTTATTATAACCTTTTTTGTTTACAGGGAGATTCCTATAAAAGCTATGAAGGGTATCCTCTACAATTCATTAAAAACTCTGGCCCTTGTTTTGAGTCTCATTGCAACGGCAAAAGCCTTTGGCCATATGCTTGCCCTTTTACAGGTGCCGGCTCTTGCAACAAAAGTTTTACTGGGAATTACAGATAACAAAATTTTGCTGCTCCTCCTTATCAATCTATTGATACTCCTTCTGGGCTGTATCATGGATATGGCTCCGCTGATTTTGATTCTAACACCGATTTTACTTCCAGTTGTAACCAGCCTTGGTATGGATCCCATTCAGTTTGGCGTAGTCCTAATCCTTAACCTGGCTATCGGTTTATGTACACCTCCTGTAGGTGGAGCCCTCTTTGTCGGCTGTGCCATTGGTAAGGTTTCCATAGAGAAGATGACCAAATCCCTACTGCCTTTCTATGCAGTCATGGTTGTTGTCCTTCTCCTTATAACCTTTATACCAGAAATTGTTATGTTTGTTCCGAACCTGTTAATGAACTAAAACAGAGTCGTTACAATATACACCTAAGCAAACCAAATGATATAATGATGGTAAGTTTAATTCCCTTAACCCCATCGAAGAATTAAGCCTGATTACTTATGTAACCAGGCTTATGCCTTTGAACCAAAGATTGGAGAAAAATATGTTTGTATTAAATAAAGACGTTGCCTTTGAAGCCTGCGAGCCAGGTGTGAAAAGAAAAATCTTAGCCTATGATAAAGATATGATGATGGTGGAAGTCACTTTTGAAAAAGGAGCCAAAGGCTATGTCCATTCCCATCCACATCTTCAAATTACCTATGTAGCAGCCGGATCTTTTGAATTTATGGTTGGAGACGAAAAAAAACTAGTAGCAAAGGGTGACAGTGTTTATATTCCCTCTAATGTAGACCATGGTGTTGAAGCAATGGAAGCCGGTATGCTCATCGATGTCTTCAATCCTATGCGAGATGAATTTGTGGCAGGAGCCTAAGGGATTTGCATTTTACAGGGGGCTAGAGTATAATGATGTGCGACTATTAATCAGATGCGCCCGGTGGCGTGGATGTGACCCCAGAAAAACCTCAACCTTATATAGGTTCAAGGATTCGATCTTCTGTTAGGTTTAGGGTATCACAGACAAGGAGTACATATGAAAAAAAAGGAATTATTTGAAGGAATCGTTACGGATGTATCTTTTCCCAATAAGGCTACCGTCTTAGTTGGTGATGAAAAGGTCATCATTAAAAATCTGATACCCGGACAAAAAGTAAGAGGTGTCGTAACCAAGAAACGTTCAGGGAAATACCTGGGTAGACTTTTTGAAGTCTTGGAAAAATCACCTCTTGAAATAGAAGCAAAATGCCCGGTTTTCGGCCAGTGTGGTGGATGTCTCTATCAATCATTGCCTTACGAAGACCAGCTGAAAATTAAAGAGGGACAAGTGACTCAGATGCTTGAAGAGGTCATCGGTCCTTTAGGTGATCGCTATGAAGGCATAACCCACAGCCCTAATGTTTTTGGATACAGAAATAAAATGGAATACTCCTTTGGTGACTCGGAAAAAGACGGCCCTCTTATGCTGGGTATGCATAAAAGAGGGTCTACCTATGACATTACCGATGCCAGCCAGTGTGCGATTGTCCACCCAGATTTCAATAAAATTGTGGATTACACAGTTAATTACTTCCGTCAACTGGGGATAACTTATTATCACAAAAGAAGCCATGAAGGCTATCTGCGATATCTTATCCTTCGCCGGGGAGAAAATACCAATGAGATTATGGTTAACTTAGTTACCTCCTCCCAATTGGATTTTGACCTAAGCCAATGGACAGAAGGAATTAAGGCTCTTTTTGTAGAAGAAATTTGTTCTCTTGAGCTGGTATCCATTATGCATACCCTCAATGATACAGTAGCCGATGCGGTTAAGCCTGATGAAGTCATCTGTTTATATGAACGCGACTTTTACCATGAATCTCTTCTTGGACTTGAATTTAAAGTATCACCTTTTAGTTTCTTCCAAACAAACTCCAAGGGTGCCGAAGAACTATATGAAGTTGTAAGAGACTTCGTCGGTGATACCAAGGATATGACAGTATTTGACCTATATTCCGGTACAGGAACCATCACCCAGTTGGTCAGTCCTGTAGCTAAAAAGGCCGTAGGAGTTGAAATAGTAGAGGAAGCTGTTGAGGCTGCCTGGAAAAATGCTAGACTTAACGGTCTTGAAAACTGTGAATTCATCGCCGGTGATGTCCTACAGGTCTTGGATGACCTGACCGACAAACCGGATATGATCATCTTAGATCCTCCAAGAGACGGTATTCATCCTAAGGCCCTTCCTAAAATCATTGATTACGGTGTTGACCGAATGGTTTATGTCAGCTGTAAGCCTACCAGTTTGGCCAGAGATCTGACTGTTTTTAAGGAACATGGTTATGAGGTGGAGCGGGTGAGGCTGGTGGATATGTTTCCGCATACGCCCCATGTTGAGACTATCGTGGGACTACAAAAGAGTATACGTTGAAATCGTTGAATTTACGGTGTTTGTCAAGCTTTGGACCTTTGATATCAACCCTGATCACTCGAGGGAAAAACGTCGAATTGACAAGATTACAGTGTCAGCCGGTGTATACCTAGACTTGGGGGATACAAAAGAAATTATAGATGAAAATGAATAAATGACTTTATTTAGAGATGCTATTTACACACTAGCATCTCTATTTTTATGGAATGAAGGAGGAAGAATATGGCTGAGATAATAACAATAGCAAATCAAAAAGGGGGCGTTGGAAAAACGACGACAACCCTCAACCTTGGGTATTCACTGAAGAATCTAGGGAAGAAAGTACTGATGATCGATTTCGACAGTCAAGCCAATCTGACAACGTGCTTTGGTATTGAAAAACCGAATGAAATTGGAACAAATATTGCTCATCTGATGATGGCGAGGATGGAGGATGAAGATTTACCGGATAAATCTGAATATATTATTTCTGATGATGGCATAGACATCATTCCTTCCAGTATTTTCCTGTCCGTTGTAGATGCTAATCTAAGACTAGAAATGGGTGCTGAAAGGTTACTTGCTGAGATCCTTGATAGTCTGAAAGTTGACTATGATTACATCATTATTGATACATCACCATCACTTGGTTCCCTGACAGTAAATGCCCTAAGTGCAGCAGACAGTGTCATCATTACGGTGAACCCACAACTGTTGGCCATGATGGGCTTACAGGACTTTTTGAAGACGGCAAGAAAGATCCAGAAACGAATTAACTCTAAGCTTAAAATCAAAGGGATTTTGCTGACTATGTGTGACGCTAGAACGAATTTGTCAAAGATTTTATCTGAACAGGTGAATGAAGCCTACAACGGAGTAGTACATATCTATGAGACTCGGATACCAATGACGGTTAAAGTAGGCGAAGCCATTTACTACGGACAGAGCGTTGCACAGTATTGCCCAACTTCCAGTGCAAGTATCGCTTATCAAGATTTTGCAAAGGAGATGGTTGCCAATGAAGAAAGATAGCCCAAGGCGTCAAATTTTTGACGCGATAGACTACATGGCTGATGAGCCGATAGGTATTCAAGTCGTTGATGTGGAAATAGATCAAGTGGATGAATTCAAAGATCATCCATTTTACCTTTATGAAGGTCAACGTCTGGACGATATGGTTGAAAGCATTGCTGCAAATGGGGTTTTGAATCCTGTGATTGTAAGAAAAAAGCCTGGTGGCAGACTGGAAATGCTCTCCGGTCATAACAGAATGAACGCCAGCAAACTTGCAGGTAAATCAACGATACCAGCTGTGATTAAAGAGGATCTGTCTGATGAGGATGCTTATATTTATGTGATTGAAACCAATCTTATGCAGCGTTCCTTCAACGATCTTCATGATAGTGAAAAAGGTGCGGTTCTAAAGCTCAGATATGACAAAATAACCAGTCAGGGTAGACGGTCTGATATCGTCAAAGAGCTGGGTATAATGGAGAATGGTGATATCTCATATGAAGATAGTAAGACAATTGACAGTCGTGGCAGACTGGCTAAGGAATATGGTTTTTCAGATAGAAAAGTGTCCCGTTTAATTCGGTTAACTCATCTTATCGATGAATGGAAAATGTTTGTAGACAACGAATCGAAGGCTTTTTTAACCGGTGTCAATCTGTCTTACCTTTCGAAAGAAATGCAACGTTTTCTATATCAGGAATGCGAAGAAATGGGCATCAAGCTCACGTTAAAGAATGCTGAAAAACTTAAAAAACTCAATGCTGGCAAGCCATTAGATGAGCAGACCATAAGTAAGTTTCTTCTTAAAAATGAAAAAGAGAAGATCAAGCCTAAAGCCTTTCAAAACGTTAAGTTGTCGGCTAAAACTTACAAGAAATACTTTCAGAATTCATCTAATGCTGCAGAGGTCGAAAGCATCATAGAATCGGCCTTGGAACAGTACTTCGAAAATAGAGGGCTGAAGGTATGAGTGGGCGTACCTTTTCCAGGTATACGGTAAGTGATATTGCCAAAGGGCGTTTCTATCAGATGCCTAAATTTCTCTTTGAAGGTGATTTGAAAAAAGGCTTATCGAATGATGCCAAGGTTCTGTATTCACTGCTGAAAGACAGGCACGAGCTGAGTCTACAGAATAATTGGGTGAATGAGAGAAACGAAGTTTATCTGGTTTATACAAGAGAGGATATGGCTGATATGTTGGGTTGCTCACAACCGACTCTTCGAAAATCATTGAAGCAGTTAATTGATTCTGGCTTGATGGAAGAAGAACGAATGGGGTTGAACAGGGCGAATCGCATTTATTTAACCGCGGTAACCCTTGTAAACACAGGAGTGAAAGATTCTTTCAGTCCGGAGTGTAAAAATCTTTCGGTCCAGACTGAAAAGAATTTACAGTCAAGAGGGAAAGAATCTTTCACTCAAGAGTGTAAAAAATTTTCACCTAATGATACTGAATATAATAATACTGACTTTAGTGATACTGAATCCAATCATATCCATCAGTCGGATCAAGAAGATGATGGATATGATGTGATAGAAATCAGAGATCACTATGAAAAAGTGATCAAGAAGAATATTGCTTATGACTACGTCATTCAGTATAAAATCGGACGAAAGGATGATGTTGAAAGTATTGTAGGAATTATGGCAGATATTTGTGCTATGCAAGACAGTGCCAACGTAAAAGTAAACGGAAATCTTCAGCCGGTAAGTGTTGTAAAAGAACGCTTCCTGCAGATTGATTCGATGCACCTGGAATATATCATGGATTGTCTGGAAGAGAATCCATCCAATGTGAGAAACATCAGAGCTTATCTGATTACGACCATATTCAATGCACCGACAACCATATCGCAGTATTACCGGTCAAAAGTTAATCATGATATGCACAGCGGCAGAATGTAGGGAGGAGGGATATCTTGCAGGAGCAAGTGAATGAAAAGACAATAGCGCTGCAGGTCAACACAGTAAAAATGACCACAAGAGTACTTAGGAATCTGTTGGCAGCCTATCTTCGGCAAAGAAAAGAAAAAAGATATAGAAATCCAAAAGTGAAAAAGTCGCGAGCTGTTGGTGGAAAGACAACCTTAGAAAAACTGTCAAAGAAACATGATGGCTTGAAAAATATTGAGATTACGGAGAAAAACATCAAAGATTTTGAGAAGACAGCAAAGAAATACAACCTTGAATATGCACTTAAAAAGGATGATAAGTCTTCTCCACCGACATACTTCGTATTTTTCAAAGGCCGTGATCTGGATGTTATTGATTTTGCTTTTAGGGAATATCTGAAAGACAGCCTCGATAAAGTCAAAGAAGATCGGCCGTCTGTGAGAGCTCTCCTGAAGAAGATGATGGAGAAGGCCGGCAAGCTGAACAAAGACAGGGTGAAACTCAAAGAACAGGAGCAAAGCCTATGACTGATGACGTAAGAAAAGGAATTATTAAAAGTATCCCCTACCTTTTGATAGCTTATGTTTTTAATCAAGTTTCTGAGACTTACAGATACGTTGAAGGAGCCAAACTCATAACTAAGGTGATGAATCTTTTGTCGGAAATGAGTAATCTTTTCAAAACACCAATGATCAGCTTTAATAGAATTGACCTAATGAGTGGGATCATCGGAGCCGTTGGTGTTTATCTGATCGTCTACCTGAAAGGCAAAAAATCAAAGAAATACCGGCATGGCATCGAATACGGATCAGCAAGATGGGGAAATACAAAGGACATTAAACCATATATGGATCAGGACTTTGATCGAAACATCATCCTTACAAAAACGGAAAGGTTGATGATGGAGAGCATGCCGAAGAATCCCAAGTATGCGAGAAACAAGAATGTACTTGTTGTTGGAGGTTCAGGATCAGGAAAGACTCGATTCTTTGTTAAACCAAATCTCATGCAGATGCATTCATCTTATGTTGTCACTGATCCAAAAGGTACCGTCATTGTGGAGTGTGGAAAGTTGCTGGAAAGAGGTAGAGTTAAAGGCACTAAAAGCACTAAAAGCAATCAGATTGAATATGAACCATATAGAATCAAAGTTCTTAATACAATCAACTTTTCAAAATCTATGCATTACAATCCCTTCGCCTATATCCGGTCAGAAAAGGACATTTTAAAGCTGGTCAGTGCCATCATTGCCAATACAAAAGGCGAAGGAGAGAAAGCCGGTGAAGATTTTTGGGTGAAGGCTGAAAGGCTGTACTACACGGCTCTAATCGGGTATATCTACTATAAAGCTCCGATGGAGGAACAAAACTTCACAACATTGCTGGAAATGATCAACGCAAGTGAAGCCAGAGAAGATGACGAGAATTTCAAGAATCCAGTTGATTTACTCTTTGAAGCCCTTGAACGTGAGGATCCTGGGCACTTCGCAGTACGGCAGTACCAGAAGTATAAGCTTGCTGCAGGAAAGACAGCTAAGTCCATACTGATAAGTTGTGGCGCAAGGTTGGCTCCCTTCGATATCAAAGAGCTTCGGGAACTCATGGAATACGATGAACTGGAACTTGATACCGTGGGTGACGAGCTAACGGCACTGTTTGTCATCATTTCTGATACAGATGACACCTTTAACTTCGTTGTGGCGATGATGTACACTCAGTTGTTTAATCTGCTTACAGACAAGGCAGACGATGTCTATGGAGGAAGATTACCGGTTCATGTGAGATTTCTTCTTGATGAGTTTGCCAATATCGGTCAGATTCCTAAGTTTGAGAAACTGATAGCAACCATTCGATCCAGAGAGATGTCTGCGAGCATTATCCTGCAGACACAAAGCCAGTTAAAGGCCATTTACCGGGATCATGCAGATACAATTATCGGTAACTGTGATACATCGCTGTTTCTGGGGGGGAAGGAAAAAACAACCCTGAAGGATATTTCTGAGAGCTTGGGAAAAGAAACCATAGATCTTTACAATAACTCTGAGAACAGAGGCAGAGAAAGAAGTTATGGTATCAATTACCAGAAGCTTGGTAAAGAGCTTATGACCATGGATGAACTATCCGTTATGGACTCAGATAAGTGCATCTTGCAGCTGAGAGGTGTGAGGCCATTTCTATCAGATAAATTCGACATCGTGAAGCACCAGCATTATAAGTGTCTCGGAGATTACGATAAACGAAACAATTATGATATGGAAAAAAGCCTCAGTACAAAACTCAGGCTAAGAAAGAATCAGGCAATTGACGTAGTACAACTAAATATTAACGGTAGCTGAGGCGCTCTTTGACTAACATCAACGGGCGTCTTTCTATATACAATTCATTTATTCCAAGGAGGAACAAAGAAATGACATTTTTTCAATCAGCAGTGGGAACATTACAAACATTGGTAGTGGCATTAGGCGCAGGACTGGCAGTATGGGGCGTTATCAACCTGTTAGAGGGTTACGGTAATGATAATCCGGGAGCAAAATCACAAGGAATCAAGCAATTGATGGCTGGTGGCGGTGTGGCTTTGATTGGAACACAGCTGGTTCCACTGCTATCAAGCTTATTCTAAAGGAGGATCCATGTTTTCAATTTTCGATAAGATAGAGGAATATTTTCAGACTCTGCTTATTGGAATAATCGAACAGAATCTCACCGGATTACTGACGGATATCAATGACAAGGTGGGTACCATTGCCGGTGAAGTTGGAACAACACCACAGACGTGGAACAGCAGTATCTTCAGTATGATCAGATACCTGTCAGATACTGTTGTTGTTCCAATAGCCGGTATGGTGATGACGGCAATCTTATGTTATGAGCTGATTTCCATGATCATGGAAAAGAACAATATGCATGAAGTGGATTCATGGATGTTCTACAAATGGATCATGAAGGCTGTCATCGCCATTTATTTTGTAACCAATACCTTTGATATTGTCATGGCCATATTCGACGTTGCTCAGCATATGGTTAGTGCTTCAGCGAGTGCTATTAACACCAATGCAAGTATTGATATCTCATCATCAGTTGCTTCGATGGTGAATGACCTTGATACAAAGTCCGTAGCAGAGCTGGCAGGCATTGCACTGGAAACAGGCGTGGTTAAGCTGACAATGACAGCTATAACCATTGTCATCACAGTCATATTATACGGCAGGATGATAGAAATCTATCTTTCATCATCGGTGGCGGCAATACCGCTGGCAACAATGGCAAACAGAGAATGGAGCCAGGTCGGGAATAATTATCTTAGAGGCCTTGCCGCCCTCGGGCTGCAGGGATTTTTCATCATGGTGGCTGTCGGCATCTATGCTGTTCTGATTAATTCGATAACAGTTTCAAGCAACATACATCTCAGTGTGTTGTCCATTATGTCTTATACAGTGATTTTGTGTTTTGCACTTATCAAGACAAGCAGCTTGGCAAAATCAGTTATGAATGCACATTAGTTTAGTCGGGAGGGATTATTATGGCGTTTGTATCGGTCCCAAAGGACCTTAGTAAAATAAAAACAAAAGTAGCGATGAACCTGACACTTAGGCAGATTGTCAGTTTTTCAATTGGTGCAGTGATTGGATTGCCGGTCTACTGGTATTCAAGATCCGCAGTAGGCAATGATCTGGCGGTATACCTGATGATTGCCTGTATTGCGCCATTCTTCTTCGCAGCAGTATTTGAGAAGGATGGTATTGTCTTTGAAAAATATGTCGGGTATGTCATTAAGCAACGGTTCTTACACCCTAAAGTGAGGTTATACAAGACAGAAAACTTTTATGAGTATTTGGATGACATAGGAAGGGAGGAAGCAGCTATTGTACGGGCAAAAGCAAAAGAAGCAAGGGAAAGACAAGCAAGAAAAAAAGACACCCAGAAAGCCGAAAGGAAAAAATCCGGCAAAGGATCAATCAAAGCACCGGAATACGCAGCAGAAACACTCTAAGCATCATAAGAAAAAGTTTCCGGATACGGCACAGGCAACGCTGGCTTACAAAGCAATATTTCCGGATGGTATCTGTCAGGTCAATCAAAAGAAATTCTCAAAGACGATCAGGTTCTATGATATCAACTATCTGCTTGCGCAGAATGAGGACAAGTCACAGATATTTGACAGCTATTGCGATTTTCTGAATTACTTTGACTCATCAATTTCCATTCAGCTTTCATTCATTAACATGAAAGCCAGTGCCAACACTTTTTTAGAGACAATAAGGATTGAGGACCAGGACGACAGCTTCGATGATATCAGAGAAGAATACTCGAAAATGCTCAAAAATCAGCTGGCAAAGGGAAATAATGGTCAGATAAAGACCAAGTATATAACTTTTAGCATTGAAGCAGAAAGCTACAGAAAAGCCAAGCAAAGGCTTGAGCGAATTGAAGTGGATGTCCTAAATAATTTTAAGGTTATGGGAGTGAAAGCTTTCTCACTATCTGGCAAAGAGCGCATTGAGTTGCTTCATAGTATGTGTCATCAGGATACTGGAAAAGGGATTAAATTCCATTGGGATCTGGTGAAAAAAGGCGGTATGAGTACAAAAGATATTATTGCACCATCGTCTTTTAACTTCAGTAACCCAAGACAGCTGAAAGTAGGACAGACAACCGGTGCAGTCAGTTATCTTCAGATTCTTGCCCCGGAGCTGTCAGACAGGATGCTTGCAGATTTTCTTGAATTGAACAATAACATCACCATTAACTTTCATATCAAATCCATTGATCAGTCTCAGGCAATTAAAATGATCAAAAGAAAGATTACGGATTTGGATAAGATGAAAATTGAGGAACAGAAGAAAGCGGTCCGCAGTGGTTATGATATGGATATCATTCCATCGGATCTCAATACCTTCAATACAGAGGCTAAGAATCTTCTTGAAGAACTTCAAAGCAGGAACGAGCGACTCTTCCTAGTGACCGTGGCAATATACAATACTGCAGAGAATATGCAGAATCTGGAAAATGTCATTTTTCAGGTCAATGGTGTTGCCCAGAAATACAACTGTGCAATAAAGCGACTGGATTATCAGCAGGAGAATGGCTTTCTGGCAAGTTTACCATTAGGAGAAAATTTTCTAGAGATCAATCGAGCACTGACAACTTCAAGTACTGCCATATTTGTTCCTTTTACAACGATGGAGCTTTTCACCGAGGGTCAGAGTTTGTATTACGGACTGAATGCTGTCTCCAATAATATGATCATGGTTGACCGGAAGAAGTTGAAGAATCCTAATGGTTTGATCTTAGGTACACCGGGAAGTGGGAAATCTTTCAGTGCAAAACGAGAGATTACCAATGCATTTTTGATAACTGAGGATGACATCGTTATTTCAGACCCGGAGGCTGAGTACTACCCATTGGTTAAAAAACTTGGTGGTCAGGTTATTAAGCTGTCACCAAACAGTGAGGACCATATCAATCCATTTGATATCAATCTGAACAGTGGTGAGTATGATCCTATCCGTGACAAATCGGATTTTATTATCTCACTTTGTGAGCAGGTTGTCGGTGGCAGGTACGGTCTTGACGGTGAAGAAGTATCCATCATAGACAGATGTGTAAGGGTCATGTATGAGCGGTTTATGGAGAATCCTGTAAAAGAGAATATGCCGATACTGGAAGACTTTTATACAATCCTGCTGGAACAGAATAATGAGAAGGCGGCCGGTATTGCAATCAGGCTGGAAATCTATGTTCATGGTTCTATGAATGTCTTTAATCATCATACAAATGTGGATATGGACAACCGGATTATTTGCTTTGATATCAAGGAGCTGGGCAGCACCCTGAAGATGTTGGGAATGTTGATTGTCCAGGAAACTGTATGGAACAAGGTGGCACGTAATAGAGAAAGTGGCATAGCAACCAGATATTATATCGATGAGTTTCACCTTCTCTTAAAAGACGAAGCCACATCAAAATATTCCGTGGAGATTTGGAAGCGATTCAGGAAATGGGGAGGAATTCCTACTGGCATTACACAAAATGTCCAGGATTTCCTGGCTAGCCGTGAGGTTAGTAATATCGTGGGTAATTCGGATTTTATCTACATGCTGAATCAGAATGCAGAAGACCGTAAGGTTCTTGCAAAGCAGCTGAATATATCCAACCATCAGTTGTCCTATGTGACTAACTCCAACGAAGGTGAAGGATTACTGTTCTTTGGTAATGTCATCATTCCGTTTTTGGATAAGTTTCCAAAGGATACCATGCTATACAGGATCATGACAACTAAACCGGAGGAGTTGACCCATTGAGTTCAGAGAAAATGACAAGCAAGACTTCTGGACAAGTTGGCCGGAAGTTTGCATATGACTATTACCATACGGATTCAGACAATGACGGATTAGCAGATGTTCATGATGCCGAGGATCTGAATCCTGATATACAGAGTATTGGCCAGCAGAAGGATACTTTAAAAGTTCCAGAATCTAAAAAGCAACATAAGGATAACCCAAGGAGGATAACAAAAGGAAAGAACAACAAGGGTTCTACTGGGAAAGAAAAAAATCCAAGGAAGAAGACAGAAGAGAAGAATCAGTCGGTAGGTAAGACAAAAAAGAAGTCCAAGCTGAACTTTGAAGAAAAGAAAGGTACAGGGAAACTGACATCCGATTCTGGTGGTACCGTCATCACGATGGCGGCAGCAGGAAGGGAGGTTCTTAGAAGGAAATATCAATATGAACGCATTGAGGACTCTGATCAGAATGCTGCACTGCAGGCGGCAGATGCAGGAAGAGAGGCATCCGTTTCAGCTTTGAAGGGGACTTCTCGAAAGTTCCACCATGGATTAAGCAGCAGGAACCAGAAAGTCACCGCTAGAAGATCAGATGGGAGTAGTGCTGCTCGAAGTCGTAGCTTGAACTTTGAGCGAGCGGCTAATAACAGCAGATCACGGCAAAAGACTGTCACGATGAGTAAGCAGTATCAAAAGAAAAAACTGAAGCGTTCTTATGGTATGAATGTTCGCAGCAAGTATGCCAACAAGGCAAAAACTGTTGTAAAAGGCATTGCCGGTAAAGTGAAACAAGCTATTGGTGCAATCGCTAAAAAGGTGGGTGCCTATATCATTGGTATTATTCTTGCCATGATCATGCTTGTCAATACAGTCGGTGCCTTTACCGGAATGATTTCCAATGGTGTGAGTGTCATTCTGTCCACTTCATATCAATCCAGTGATCAAGAAATTACTGCAACGGAGAATGTTTACAACCGTTTGGAAGCTGATCTTAAACATGCCATAGATAACGTGGAATCAGATTACTCCGGATATGATGAATATCGATATTATATCGGGACAATTGGTCATGACCCATACGAGCTGATGGCCTATCTCACAGCGAAATATGGTGAGTTTACTTCAAGTCAGGTAAACGGTGAGCTCAGTCGTATCTTTGATGAGCAGTATGATTACTCGCTTAGGAGTACAACGCAGACTAGGACCAGAACGGTTACAAGATACTATAGAGATTCGGATACTGGTGAATGGACTACTGAAACCTATGAAGATACCTATGATTGGGATATTTTGACAGTAAGTTTAACCACCAGCGATTTATCCACTATTTTGGTATCTAGGTTGAGCAGTGATGAAAAGGAACAATACGATGTATTTATGGAGACCAAAGGAAATTTTCCAAGTTTGCCAAGTCCTTTGAGGCAGGACTGGAAAAACGCTGTCACCAGTATGTATGGATATCGCCTGGATCCCTTTGATGGCCATGTTGAGTTTCATACCGGCATTGATATTGCCCGTCCTGTCGGAACAGAGCTGGTAGCTGTCATTGATGGTACTGTCAGTGATGTTGGCTATAGCAGTGGTTATGGTAACTACCTTGAATTAACCAATGAAAATGGACAGTCGGTATTCTATGCTCACTGTGACAGAATCGATGTTTCTATCGGTGCGAATGTCGTACTTGGTCAGAAGGTTGCTGAGATGGGTTCCTCGGGGAATTCAACCGGCAGTCATTTGCACTTTGAAGTGAAGGATGCCGATGGTGTGCGACTCAACCCATATTTTTATTTATCAGATGAAATAGCGGATGATCCGCTTTAGAGAAAGAGAGGACGTATGGAAAAGAGACTGGAAAAAACAATGAAGGAAGAAGCGAAACTGAAAGCACAAATGGAGGCCTTACAGCAGAAGATTAAAGATACGGAAGAGAAGCGAGTTGCTTATGAAAAAGAGGAGCTTCACAAGAATTTCAAGGAAACGGAAATCTCACTTGAAGAATACAAGATGATTGTGAGAAGTGCAGTTGATGATTATATGGGTAAAGGGGATGATGGCCTAAATATAGGAATGGGGACTGGAAATGATGCAGAGATTGAATAAGCAGGTTTCGGTTGTAGTCGCATTTTTGATTTGCATGTTGTTATCTAGTGGCAATGTTGTTCTTGCAACTGAAGAAGGATCGAGTGGAGTAGTTATCAATGAAGGTACTGAAGTCAATAACAGTGACGAAATAATCGATTCTGTTGATCGGCCTGTTGAATCAAACTTTACCAGTAAGGCATATTACATTGATGGCGAGGATAGAAACAACTATCTGGTTGAAGGTGGAAATGAAGATGCTGTAAACATGATGGCAAAGGAACAAAGCACAGCTGGAGGAACGGTTACTGAGAATATCAATATTGACGGTGAACCATATGATATGACCTTGCCAACGGATGAAGATTTTGAAGAGAAAGACCCTCTTGAACTACGGCAGTTCATTACCTTTGAGACGAAGTCAGGAAAGGTGTTTCATATCATTATTGACCATGGAAAAGACTCGGATAACGTCATGATGTTGACTGAGGTCAGTGAACAGGATTTGTTGAATCTAATAGAGGCTCAAGCTGATGTGGAGATTGGCATAATCGAAGATGAGGTTGAGTTGCCGCAAGATGAACCTGCGGATGAAAAAGAATCTGAATCAGATATCAGTGAGAGCATAGGTACTGAAAGTTCTGAGGAACCTGCTGACTACTCACTCATCATGATTGCTGGTGTGGCTGCTGTCAGCGGTATTGCAGGATGGTATTTCAAGATTTACAAGCCCAAGAAAACAGCTGCCTTTGAAGATGAAGTGGATGAAGCAGATTATATTGATGACGATGAACTGATTAATGAAGATTACGAATAGGAGACCGTGTATGGAGAGAATCAAGTTTAATTCCAAAGAACATGAGCAATTTTACAATGAAATGCTAAACAGATTCAGAATCGTTCAGGTATATCACAGAGCGTTTTTCTATTGTATGGGAGCCTGTGAAGATACTAGGGATCACATCAATGATCTTTTTGATTTTAAATCAGGCTGTATTCGCCCTGATAATATGCACTTGGCATTTCAGACCGGAACAAGTTATCGTGTGACACGAATGGCATATAATCTGTGGAACAGGTTTGTTGAAGAAGGCGAAGAAAAGCTTACAACACCTTCGGAACTTTATGCCTGCAGGTTTGGTGAGGAGTTCCATCAGGCCATCAAGCTTAGATATCCAGAGTATTACAGAGAACAGACACCTGAAGTCCAAAGTGTTATCAATAAGCTGGCAGAGAGGTCAAAGACAACTTCCGGACAAGTTGGCCAGAAGTCTCAAGTGGCTGCAGATATTAAGGATGGTGAACGATGAAGTTGGTGATAGCTGAGAAGCCAAGTGTTGCACGGACCATTGCAAAAGTCATAGGTGCTACTGATAAAAAGCAAGGTTATATTACCGGGAACGATTACATTGTTAGTTGGTGTATTGGTCATCTTGTAAGTCTGTCAAAACCTGAGGACTACGATGCAAGATATGCTAAATGGGACAAGGTTGACTTACCGATTCTACCGGATCAATGGTTGTTCTCTGTTAAGGAAGGTACAAAGAAGCAATATCAAGTACTAGAGCAGCTGATGAAGCGAAATGATGTGACTACGATTATTGAAGCAACCGATGCCGGACGTGAAGGAGAACTGATATTTAAACATGTCTATAATCAAAGTGGCTGCCAAAAGCCTTTTCAAAGATTGTGGATAAGCTCAATGGAAGACAGTGCCATTAAGGCTGGTTTTGATGATCTGCGAGAAGGTGAAGCCTTTGAGGATCTGTATCAGTCAGCGCTTGCAAGAAGTAAAGCTGACTGGCTTGTAGGCCTTAATGCAACAAGGCTTTACACCACTTCTTATAAGACGAAGCTTAGTGTGGGACGAGTGCAGACACCAACGTTGGCAATGATTGTTGAACGTGATGAAAAAATCCGCACATTCATAAAAGAAAAGTATCACCATGTCGAACTGAATCTTGGCGACTTTGAAGTAAAAAGTGAACGGATTGACAACCTTGATGAAGCACAGAAACTTGCTGCCTTATGTGAAGGAAAGTCTGTTGAAATAAAAGAACTGGTGAAAGAGCTTAAGAGAAAAGGACCGCCAGCACTATACGACCTTACAACCCTTCAAAGAGAAGCCAACAGACTATTCGACTATACAGCGAAACAGTCACTGGATTATACCCAAAGTCTATACGAGAAGAAGTTGGTCACTTATCCGAGGACAGACAGTCAGTATATTACGGAGGATATGGCAAAATCTGTAAGATGCTTATTGCCAAATGAAAATGGTACAAATTCTTATAATATCAAGAGAATCGTAAATAATGATAAGGTGACAGATCATCATGCAATCATTCCTACCAGTTTATCTTTGAAAAATGAAAAGCGAGATATACCAAAAAATGAAATGAATGTTCTGAGGTTAATTCAATCAAAGTTGGAAGCTGCTGTGAGTTTGGATTATCAATATGAGCAGGTCAGTGTTTTGGCAATGGTTGGTGATACTGAATTTAAAGCCAACACTAAGATCATTGTCGAACCAGGTTTTAAAAAAGTTGAAGCAGAATTTAAACAAAGCATGGGCCTGAAATTAGAAGAAGAACAGAAAGCAAATAACAGGCTGTTGAAACTTAAAGAAGGAGATACCTTTAACATCATTAAGATTAGTAATGTCGAAGGCACCACTTCACCGCCTAAAAGGTATACGGAAGATACCCTCCTCTCAGCCATGGAAAGAGCTGGTGTCGAGGAACTGGATGAGTCACTGGAAACTGAAAAACAAGGACTGGGAACGCCGGCAACACGGGCAGCCATAATAGAGAAACTGATAGCCATCAACTATGTTGAGAGGAAGAAAAAGAACCTCATTGCCACTGAAAAAGGTATTGAGTTGGTTAGTCTCATTCCTGAAAAACTAAAGTCAGCAAAACTGACGGCTATTTGGGAGAACAAACTGACAGAGATATCGGATGGCAAACGGTCTTCAGAAGAATTCCTGAAGGAGATTGAACAGGAGGTTATTGAACTTGTCTCCAATCATGCCGGTGCAGAAAAACAGGCAAATTTTACAGTCACAAAAGAGTCTGTAGGAAACTGTCCAAGATGCGGAGCTGATATCTATGAAGGTAAAAAGAATTATTACTGTTCTAATCAAGAGTGCCAATTCAGTATGTGGAAAGAAGATAAGTTTTTCTTAAGCAAGAAGAAGACATTGACCAAGGCCATGGTTAAGGCATTGCTCTTAAATGGTAAAGTGAAGGTGACCAAGCTGTACTCCAGCAAAAAAGATAAACACTATGATGCAACGGTAGTTCTGGATGATACCGGAACATGGGTAAACTACAAACTTGAATTTAATAGTGATTAAGCCAACTTCTGGACAAGTTGGCCAGAAGATAAAGGATGTGAAAGAATGATGAATCAAAAAGAAGATATGTTTGATATATATCAGGTCAAACCTGGTACGGTATTTAGAGACTACGGGTTTGAGAATATGGAAAAACTTGAAGCAAGGGGACAAAAAGTTGAGTATTCCAACTATGATTTTAAGTACTCCGGGCAGTTAAAGGATGGCATGGGTCTGGAAGATATTTATACAAAATTTAATATAGACAGACCAGATGATTTCACTGGACATTCCCTTTCGGTCAGTGATGTTGTTGTTCTGGTTAAGGACGGAGAAACAACTGCTCACTTTGTTGACAGTTTTGGATTCAAAGAAGTGCCTGAGTTTGCACTTCAGCGGGAAGAAGCGAGAAAATCAAGGACTTCAGTGCTTTCGGCATTAAAAACCAATCGTTCTAATGTGGAGAACACTAAGCCGGATCAGAAGAAGCAAAAGAGTAACGAACTGGATGAAAGATAAAAGACAGGCATGATATAACTTCTGGACAAGTTGGCCAGAAGTTTTTTCATGGCAGAAAAGGAGGATTTCATGGCGAAAACCTATGATGTACTGGCGCTGCTTCAAGACAATGAACGAGATATAAGGAAGAACGGCAGTAACTGGATGAACTTTCTAAGAAGCAGTGCCTATACCAACAAGTATCATTTTAACGATCAGATTCTGATTCATGCGAGCCGGCCGGGAGCAAAAGCCTGTGGCAGCATGGAATTATGGAATAAGAAGTTTCATCGGTGGGTGAATAAGGGAGCAAAGGGCATTCCACTGCTAGATGTGGCGGATAATGGATCTGCCAAGATTAAGCATGTATTTGACATTTCAGATACGCATCCCACAAAGTATACGGTAAAGGATGTAGAGCTGTGGCGTTTCGATCAGGTGCAGGACAATGAAGCCCTTAAAAACCTTGAAAGACGTGAGGATCTGCAGATTGAAGACAGTAACAGGAATATTCAAATACGTGTTCATGAGCTTGCCAAGAAATTATGTGAATATGAGCATAGTGAATTGACCAGCGATATGATTCAGTTCTCTGAAGCTACCCACATAGAAGAGTTGGATGAGCTTAATATTAGTGTTATGGCTCGAAGGCTCCTTGAGAATTCAGTTGCTTTTCAGATGATGGAAAGGATGGAACTGGATCCGCTAGAGTATTTTGACGCAGAAGATTTTGTGGATATCACCAATTTGAATTCTTCGATGCTGACCTCGTTACTGTCTACTTTGGTATCAAGTATTACCAGCGAATTTCTTGCTGATCTTAGTAAAGAAATGAGTAATGCAAAAACAAGACAAAATAATGTCCAGAAAGACTTGATAAAACAAGACGCAGAGCTGTATAATGAAGATGTAAAAAACAAGACAAAAATACAGTCCAGTATTGGCGGAGGAGGAATCGTTAATGAAAACAATGACACTGGCAGGAATACAGTACGAGGAAGTGGAAGGGATGTTGAGTCCAATAGTCAAGGAGACCGACTTCGAGAAGAACGGAGGGACTTATCATCTGCAGGGCGAGATGTTGATACCGAATCTGTCGATGACAGAAGCAGAGGACCAGAGACCAGTAGGGATATATGGCAGAGCCAGGAAACGGTATCTGGAAGAGAACAAACCGGCATTTTATTCAGCGATGATCATCGACGGGACCTTTCAGAAGCACCTTCAGGAAGTGGAGAATCAAGCAGTGAGATTGTTGGAAATACAGACACCGAAACTTCAGGAAGCATGGGAAGTGACAGAAGCGATGAAGAAAGACGATCCGATGAAATGGGTGGGAATGATGAACAACATCAAGGCAACCATCGAGGAACAGATCTACAGCGAGATCGTTTACGGCTAGAAAAAGAACAACTTAACCTGTTTACCACAGAACAAGAACAAATAGACTATATCGAGAAGGCAGTGGAGAATGACTCTACTGTCTTTTCTTTTAGTGAGAGTGACAAAGTTCATCCTGAAATCAGCTACTATTTTGCGGAAGTAGGGGAATTCCATAATCTTGGCGAATACCATGATGGTTTGAGCTTTGAAGAAGCAATAGACTATTATGAGTCGGTGCCACCTCTTAGGAGAAATGGCGGCAAGCAGATAGGTATCCATATTTACGATGGAGATGAATTTCCTCTTGAGGTAGCACTGGTAGACCGTGACAGGCTTGAGTTGTTTGCACTGGATTATGTGAGAAGCACAAAGGATAACCCCAATGTTCTGAATGCGATTAAGAAGCTTAAAGCACATTTTGAACCGGATAGAGACTTGGGTGAGTTTGATCTTCTAATTGCTGATATGGAAAAGCAAGATGCTGAACCTGATATAGTAGAGCTGACTAAGTTAGATTATCATATTACTGATTATGACTTGGGTGCTGGTACATTAAACGACAAGTTCAATTATAACTTTGAAGCCATTAGAATGCTGAAAAACATCGAAAAGGAAGACCGTCTGGCGACTAAGGAAGAACAGGAAATACTGTCCAAATATGTTGGATGGGGAGGCTTGGCCAATGTGTTTGAAGAAGAACCAATTTCAACCTGGGCGATGATCAGCCATGGGAAGATAAAAAGGCTTCTGACAGATGAGGAGTATAAAAGTGCGAGAGAATCCACCCTTAACGCATATTATACATCTCCAGTTATCATTGAGGCTATATATGATGGACTTCAAATGCTTGGCTTTAAAGAGGGGAACATCTTGGAACCAAGTTGTGGATCCGGGAATTTTATGGGCATGATTCCAGAGGCCCTTAAAGGCAGTAAATTTTATGGCGTTGAGCTGGATCATTTGACTGGGCGTATTGTAGCACAGTTATATCAGAATGCATCGATTGAGACTGATGGGTTTGAGAATACATCTATTCCTGACAACTTCATTGATGTAGCTATAGGGAATGTACCCTTTGGCGATTACAGGGTTTTTGACAGGCGGTATGAGAAAGAGAACTTTCTGATACACGACTACTTCTTTGCTAAAGCGCTCGACAAAGTGAGGCCCGGTGGCATCGTTGCTTTCATCACTTCTAAAGGAACAATGGATAAGAAGAGTTCAAATGTCAGAAAGTACTTGGCTAAAAGAGCAGAACTGCTTTCGGCAATCAGGCTCCCTGACAATGCTTTTAAAGCGAATGCAGGAACGGAAGTGACATCCGATATCCTTTTTCTGAAAAAGCGTGAACGCCCTCTAGAAGTGGAACCGGATTGGGTTCATCTTGGAACAGATGACAAAGGTATCATCATGAATCAGTATTTCATTGATCATCCTGAAATGATTATGGGAACCATGGAAATGGAATCCACAAGGTTTGGTATGGCAAGTACCTGTAAGCCGATTCCTGACGCTGTATTGTCAGAACAGCTGTCAGAGGCAGTTGCCAATATTAATGGTTTTATTGATGACGTTGACATTGAATCTTATGTAGAGGTTCAGGATGATGTCATTCCGGCAGACCCAAATGTAAGGAATTTCAGTTATACGGTCGTAGACGATGAACTCTTCTTTCGTGAAAATTCTGTTATGGTCAGACCGGATATTAAAGACAATGATATTCCAAGGCTCAAGGGACTGATTGGGATAAGGGATGCTACCAGAGAACTTGTCAGAATCCAGATGGAAGAATATTCAGATCAGGAGATAATAGAAGGTCAGAAATCACTGAATGAGGCCTATGATCGATTCGTTGAAAAATTCGGTTATATCAATGACAGAAAAAACTCCAGACTGTTTGGAGAAGATGCTTCCTATGCCTTGATTTGCTCGCTTGAGAATATAGACGTTGAGCATGATGCCGTAAGTAAGACAGATATGTTTTTCAAGAGGACCATTAAGAAAAGAGAGGTGCCGACACACGTAGACACAGCTGTCGAAGCTCTCGCTATATCCATAGCTGAAAAGGCCAAGGTGGATGTGGCTTATATGTCTGAACTTACGGATATGTCTGAGGAGGATATTGCATCGGATCTTCGTGGTATTATCTTTAAGAATCCAAGAAGTGAAGCCAGTGAAAGCGTTGACAAATACATTAACGCAGATGAGTATCTGTCAGGCAATGTGCGTGAGAAGCTGCAGGATGCAGAGTTGGCGGCTGCTCATAATCCAGATGTGTATGAGTATAATGTCAGGGCTTTGAAGGAAGTTGTACCAAAAGATCTTGAAGCAACAGATATAGATGTAAGACTTGGAGCAACCTGGCTGCCGCCAAAAGATGTTGAAAAGTTTATCTTTGAAATACTGGATACCCCGGGTTATGCTAAATGGGATATCAAAGTACATTTTTCTGCGTTCACAGCCGATTGGAATATATCAGGCAAGTCCATTGATAAGAATAATATCAAAGCTAATATGACTTTTGGTACGGATAGGGTCAATGCCTATAAGATCATTGAAGATGCCCTCAATCTAAGAGACACGAGGGTATATGACCGTGTTCAAGGTGATGACGGTAATGTTAAATCTGTTCTCAATAAGCATGAAACCATGCTGGCCGGTCAGAAGCAAGATGCCTTGAAAGAGGCATTCAAGACATGGATATGGGAGGAACCAGGCCGCAGGAACCGGCTTGTTAAAGTTTACAATGAGAAATTCAATTCAATCAGACCAAGGGAATTCGATGGTAAACATATTGCTTTCGAAGGGATGAACCCATCCATACAGTTAAGAGAACATCAGAAGAATGCCATTGCCAGAACATTATATGGCGGAAATACATTGCTGGCCCATGCTGTTGGTGCTGGAAAGAGCTTTGAGATGATTGCCAGTGCCATGGAGAGTAAACGTCTGGGACTATGCCAGAAAAGCATGTTTGTGGTCCCAAATCACTTAACAGAACAGATAGGCAGCGAGTTCCTAAAACTGTATCCTTCTGCAAATATTCTGGTAGCTACCAAGAAGGATTTTGAACCAAAGAACCGCAAAAAGTTCTGTGGCAGGATTGCAACCGGTGATTATGATGCCGTTGTCATTGGACATAGTCAGTTTGAACGGATTCCCATGAGTGTCGAAAGGCAACAGTTTGAATTTGAGCGTCAGATTGAGGCTATCACGCAAGGTATTGCTGATCTTAAAGCAAGCAGTGGAGAGCGATTCTCTATCAAGCAGCTAGAGAAGACTAAGAAATCACTGTCAGTTCGTCTTCAGAAACTGAATGATCAGAGCCGTAAAGACGATGTCGTGACTTTTGAGGAGCTTGGTGTCGATAAGCTGATCGTTGATGAAGCACACGGTTTTAAGAACCTTTTTCTTCATACGAAGATGAGGAATGTCGCCGGTATTGGTCAAAGTGAAGCAAAGAAATCTTCAGATATGTTTATGAAGTGCCGGTATATGGATGAGATCACTGATGGTAAGGGTGTGGTCTTTGCAACCGGAACGCCTATTTCAAACAGCATGACCGAACTCTACACCATGCAGCGTTATCTACAATATGGCATGTTGAAGCAACAAAATCTGGAGCATTTCGACGCCTGGGCCAGTACATTTGGTGAAACGACAACAACCATTGAATTAAGCCCTGAAGGAACAGGTTACAGGCCAAAGACAAGATTTTCTAAGTTTTATAATCTACCTGAGCTGATGAATATGTTTAAGGATGTTTCAGACATTAAGACGGCTGATATGCTCAAGCTACCGGTGCCGGAAGCAGAGTTTGAAACTGTTGTTATCAGCCCTAGTGATTATCAGACGGAGATGGTTGAAAGTTTATCGCAAAGAGCTGATATGGTCCGTGCCAAATTAGTTGATTCATCCGAGGACAATATGTTGAAAATAACGAATGATGGACGTAAACTGGCTCTGGATCAAAGACTGATGAACCCACTGCTTCCAAGAGACGGTGATGGGAAGGTAGCTAAGTGTGCTGATAATGTCTTTAAAGTCTGGGATACAACGGCAGAAGAAAAATCAACGCAGCTGGTGTTTTGTGACCTGTCGACACCAAAAGGAAACGGTGATTTTAGTGTATATGACGATCTAAAAACGCAGCTAATCGATAAAGGTGTTCCTGACAAAGAGATTGCCTTTATCCATGATGCCAAGAACGAAAGACAGAAGGATGAGTTGTTTGCTAGAGTTCGAAGTGGCGATATTCGGGTGTTGATTGGTTCAACCATGAAAATGGGCGCTGGAACTAATGTACAGGATAAGTTGATTGCCACACATGATTTAGACTGCCCATGGAAACCAGCGGATCTGGAGCAGCGAGCCGGAAGGCTGATTCGGCAGGGGAATGAGAATGCAAAAGTTAAGATCTTTAGGTATGTTACGGAAAATACTTTTGATTCATACCTCTGGCAGCTTGTTGAGAATAAACAACGGTTCATCAGCCAAATCATGACCAGTAAATCACCGGTAAGAAGTGCAGAGGACGTAGACGAAAGCACCTTGTCTTACGCAGAAATCAAAGCATTGGCGACCGGAAACCCAATGATTAAGGAGAAGATGGATCTGGATGTACAAGTCAGCAAGCTGAAAATGATGCAGGCAAACTATCTGAGCAATAAATATGCTCTTGAAGATAAGATCCTAAAGTATTTTCCCAGTGAAATAAAACGCCTGGAGAATGCTGTGGCTGGCTATGATAAGGATATTCAAATAGTTAAGGCAAATACCAAGTTAGGAGAAAGCGCTGAGCGGTCTTTTAATGGCATGACGGTTAATGGCAACACCTATTCAGGATTACAGAAAGAAGAAGCTGGAAAAGCCTTGTTAAGTGCCTGTAGGGGTGTCATGAAAGGTGATGATGGTGTGATTGGGGACTATCGCGGTTTTCCCATGCAACTAAGCTATGACAGCTTCTTCAATCAATTTAACTTGCAACTCAAAGGTAATGTATCCCATCGAGTTGTTCTTGGAAGTGATGTGTTTGGTAACATAACAAGAATAGACAACACACTTGATGGAATGGAGACAAAACTTGATGAAACTAAAGCAAAACTGGAAGGTGTTAATCAGCAGCTTAAAAGTGCAAAGATTGAAGTTCAGAAGCCTTTTGACAAAGGAAAAGAGTTAAGTGAAATGACAAAAAGAATTTCGGAACTTGATCACTTGCTAAACATGACAGAGTCTCAAGAACCGGTACAGGCGGTATCAGAACTGGATAGAGCGAAGGACTATATCATGGAGTTCATCGCTAGTGAGTATGACAAGAAGCCGGAATCTCTTGAGGATCAGGATTTAAGTGCCATTGACGTCGCCTATACAACCACGCCAGATGAGGTACATGAGATTCAGGCAAGGGTGGATTTGGTGAACTGTTCTGTTAATACATTTATTGATGAAGTTCTGGTACACCAAGATCAGTTTGGTACACTGAAGGAATTGAATGACTATTATCTTCAGGACTTGGACTTTGAATCTTTGGTTTCTGTTGATGAGGCTGATATTGAAAGAGTAGAGAAGTTGACGATTGATAAGGATACCGATATAGATGGGGTGATTGACAGGTTTGACAGTGACAGTCGGGATTCAACTGTTGTGACACAGGGGGATTTGGATGAACGTGAGAAAAGCAGCGAACAGGTTTCTAGGCCATCATTATTAGGTCAATTGAAGAAGAATCGTGAGAAAATAATCTCGGAGAATGATCGTATAGATATACATACTAAAGTGGATTGTTATTCGGTAGAGTAAATATTTATAAAAAAGATAAAATCCCCAAAAGTACTGTAGGTAGTGCTTTTGGGGATTTTATTGTGCGTATGCTATAAAAATGTGTTTGATTTTATTCGCAACAAAGAATATAATTTTCGGTAGGGAGTTTATAGGAGGAATCCATGGATTTTATGACAATTAAAGAAGCTGCAGTACGTTGGGATTTATCGTCAAGAAGAGTACAAGTATTGTGCTCAGAAGGCAGGATAAAAGGTGCTTTTAAACATGGAAATGCATGGTTTATACCAAGTGATGCAATGAAGCCTAAGCAAATGAAGCGTGGCCCCAAAAAACGGATAACGGATGATGATAGCGAATATGATTACGAGTAACATTTTGTGACGGTATGTGAGGTGAGGGCATTTGGAAATTCCAAAACTGAAAAGAAGTAGCAGAAGTAGAGAATTTAATTTTTGGAGTAGTGAAATCAAGGATGAAATAGTCTATCGTTATCTTTTTGGAGAGATTTCTCATCGTAATCTGGAATCAGAAGTGATTGGCCTTGAAGGAAAGCAAAAAGTTGGTTACCAGTCAATGGGGATTCTTCATTATCTTGGGATTGTCGGCTCATTCAAAGGTATTTTTAAGGACATGAGTATTGAGGATGCTATTACAAGTATGGAAGAAGATATACAAGATTTTTCTCTTATTATCAGCATGCTCAGGAGGCACAAAGCAGGAAAATCAGAACTTGGCACACTAGAGCAGTATAATAAGGATTTGGCACAAAAGATATTTGACAGCAGAAAAGTTGATTCTATAAAGCGTAAGTCAAGACTTAAGAAAAGCAGTTCAAAAGCGTCTGAGAAACTTGTGACTACAATAGTATACGATAGAAATCCTGATGTAGTTGCAGAAGTGCTTGAAAGAGCTAATGGAAATTGCGAAAAGTGTATGCAACCAGCACCATTTCTTAGAGCGAGTGATGGTACCCCGTATCTGGAATGTCATCATAAAGTGCCTTTGTCCAAAGGTGGAGAGGACACAGTAGAAAATGCTATTGGTGTTTGCCCTAATTGCCACCGAGAGCTGCACTTTGGTATGTAATAAGAAATATAACATAGAGGTGTAGATATAACGGAGTTGAGATTGGCTTAAATACTTAACGAGATGTATGAAAGTGCTGCAAGAGGTGAGCAGGTCGCCATGATACACTTGTTCGGTATTATGTATGCAAATGAAATATAGAGTGATTGATAAAAGGTAGGTTCAATCATCAGAAAATTGAATCTGAATAAATCCTATACTGCTGAAATAAGTAAAGGAATGAATCTTACAAAGTATGTGATACCTAAAGAATAGTACTCGAATAAATATCTTAGTTAGTTTTCGATAGATAAGGAGGGGAGCTAATGAGCGAATTTCGGTTTAAAACGACAGCCAGGATGATGAGTCAACTTGGTGATCAGTTAATAAAAAATGAAAGAATAGCATTGCTTGAACTTGTCAAGAATTCGTATGATGCAGATGCAGACACTGTTTCTGTTGCACTTGAAGGTGAAGGTAGTTCAATTGATCGTATTGTCATAGAAGACGATGGCGATGGTATGTCAAAAGAGATAGTTGAGAATGCATGGCTGAAAATAGGTACAGACTACAAACGTAAAAAGTTTGATAAGTATATAGAAACAAAGACTCGGAGTCGTAAAGGAAGACTTCCTATTGGTGAAAAGGGAATAGGAAGATTTGGAGTCCATAAACTTGGTACAAAAATTGAGATGATCTCAAAGATGGATAATCATGAAGAAGTGGTTGTAAAGATTGACTGGACCACGTTCGATGATTATGAGTATCTTGATGATGTACCTATTGATGTATCTATACGAGAATCTGAGGAATTTTGTGGGGAAAATACTGGAACAAAGATTATTATAGAAGGTTTAAAGTCTAAGTGGAGCAGGGGGATGGTTCGTGAAGCTTATAGGTCATTGAATGCACTTAGTTCTCCATTTAATTCTGACAATTCGTTTAGAGTTGATTTTAAAGTTCCTGGTAAGAATTGGACAGACAACCTATTCTCCATCGATGATGTTCGAAAAAGTGCATTATATTTTGGTAAGGTGAAGATCAATGGCAGTGAGATGCAGTACAAGTATGAGTTTAGGCCATGGAGTATTCTTGGGAAGGTCGATAAGCGCGCTAGTAAAAGCCCAATAATGCCAATTACTAAGGTAATCGGCAAAGGAAAGAATAAAAAGGCTGTTAATATAGATTTACACGAACATAATATTGGTCCGGTTTATATTGAATTAATGATTTTCAATCTTGATTCGAAGATTATGACCTTAGGGATAGATGATAAAAAGGGACTAAAAGATTATCTGAAAAATAATGGAGGCATCAAGGTATATCGAGACAACCTAATGGTTTATGAATATGGAGAAAGTGGTAACGATTGGTTGAATATGGATGCTGATCGAATAAATAATCCAAGTAAAACGTTAAGTAGTCGAATAGTTGTTGGTGCGGTGCATATTAACAGAGATTATAGTGAAGGACTGATTGAGAAGACAAATCGTGAAGGATTCATTGAAAACAGTGCATATGATGCTTTTCGATTTGCTGTAAGAACTGCGGTTGATAAGATTGAAAGGGAAAGACGTATTGATCAAGAACAGTTGAGAAAATACTATAGTCCAACAAGTAAGTCTGAACCGGTTGTTTCAGGGATTGCTGAGCTGAAAGTCATTGTAGAAGAGAATATTATTGACTCAAAACTAAAGAAAGATTTTATGACGAGACTGGATCAGATTGAGAATGACTACGAACATATTACTGATGTGTTTATAAAGAGCTCCTCATCAGGTATGAGTCTTAGTATTGCTTTGCATGAAATTGAAAAGATTATCAATGAGCTAAGTAAAGCTATAGCCAGTGAAGGAGGTTCCACACATGTGAATCTTCTCGTTACTGATCTTACAAAAGTTACAAGTGGTTACGCTAATGTTCTTAGAAATTCAAGTGTGAAAAATGTTGCAATTTCTTCGATTTTGAGAAAAGCTTTGTTTAATGTAAGCTATAGACTGAAAACACATGATATTGAGGTAGTTAATGATTGTACTAAATATAGCGGGAAAGAAACTGTACGGTGTGCGGAGAGCTTGGTTATTAGCTCGCTCATGAACCTTGTTGACAATTCTATATATTGGATGATTTTTTCTAAAATAACAAAGAGAAAGTTGTATTTTGCTATAGATGACTCATATTCAGGTTACCTTTCGCTGATTATTGCTGACAATGGGAAGGGATTTACTATTCCAACTGCACAAGCTGAAAAAGCATTCATCTCTGATAAAGATGGTGGAATGGGACTTGGTTTGTATTTGGCAAGTGAAGTGATGAAAGGAGTTGGTGGAAAACTTCTTTTCCCAGAAGATGATGATATTGAATTACCTGAAGAGTTTAGGTCAGGTGCAGTTATTGCGTTGGCCTTCAAGGAGGATAAGCTATGATACCGAAGAATGGTACAATTGTAATAGTTGATGATAAAATTGACGAAGCGTTACCTCTTATTACGGCTTTATCAAAAGAAAATATTTCTGTGAAATACTACAGCGGTGATATCGATAGCTTACCTGATGAACCTATTTCGGATATACGGATATTGTTCATGGATTTGCAATTGGAAGGAAGTTCTGTCAATGTAGATGCTGATGTTGGGAGGGTAATGAGTATATTAACGGCATTAGTCTCTGAAAACAACGGACCTTTCATATTGCTGATTTGGAGTACAAAAGAATCTGCATATGATAAGGCGTTGATTGAAAAAATTGAATCAGATGCAAAGATAAATCCAATTGGAGTTAGAAGTATGGAAAAAGCGTTTTTTTTCGAACGAGTGGATGATGATTCAGAGCAACCTTATAGAGTTAAGCCGAATTTCATAGAGAATATAAATTTCAATATAGAAAAGTGTTTAAAAGACTTCGACCAGATGAATTTGATGATGAAGTTTAGTAATGTAGTTAGATCTGCAGAAGTGAGTCTATTATCTGGAATGCCAATAGATACCGAAAACACTCAGGCTTGGATCGATGAACTGAGTACTCTATTATTTTATATGGCAGAGGCAGAAGTTGGTTACCAAAGACTTATATTAGACGGAGAAATTAATAATAGTTTAGTGAATCATGCAGTTTTAGATGTTCTGAGTGATTTGTTGAATGACAGAGTTAAAAGGTCACTCTCAGAGATCACAGAAGAAATAGGTGACTGGGAGATAAGGGATTCCATCTTGGTTTCAGCAGAGGTTGATAATGTTGTTTATAAACTTACCAGAGAACCCAAAGCTGAAAAACCTGGTGAGTATAATTTTATATATAGATATGGTGAAGATGCGCTACCCGGATATAAGAACATAAGCAAGTTGCTAAAGGAACTCAACAAAATGGATGATGGTACAAAGAAAGAAGTGGGTATAGGGCTTGTATTTGATTATGTTAATAGATTGGGTAAGATAAATAGTAGCCTATTAACTATGGAACATTGCGATTCTGGAAAATTACCTGGTACAGTACACATTAGAGAGGATATAAATCTAATGAAAGAGATATTAGAACCACATGAGTATCCAGAAGAAATAAATGATCAAATGAACTTAGTGGTTCTTGAGTTATCGCCAAGTTGTGATTATAGTCAGCATAAATGGAAGAGGAACAGAATACAGCCAGGAGTAATGATACCATATGGATTGTTTCTAACCCACTTCACAAATGTGGGTGCAGGATATTATTATATTTCTCCAGTCTTAGATTATAACGATGAGAGTGTAGTAATAATGCTGGATAAAAGGTTTTTTACATCAGAAGTCCTATCGGATTCTTCAGATGATAAACCGGTTTTTCGGTTAAGAAAAGAAATGGTTATTGAGGTACAAAATCAACTGGGAGCACATGTCTCTCGCCCTGGAATAAGAGAAGTAAAACCGTAATGTAAGGAGGGAACATGAGATATTCATTTTTAACAGCGGCAGCAAAACACCTTAGCCAGGTTGAAATTGTAAGGCTGGGAAGTAGTCAGCATGAGTTGAACGGTGTTTCTTCTCTGCGGCGATTGTTTGGAGATAGTAGAACTACTTGTCAAACGGAGTTTGTGTTGTATGATTTTTTTGGAAACAGTGCAAGTAGTATTGGTACTGTGACATGGTATGATGCAAGAGTGAACACACCAGGAAGGACTGAATATCGGTTGTATTACAGTTCTGAGGGAGAAGAAATTGTGAATCAAGCTGAGCCAGGTGATCTTGTTGTTGTTGGTTATAAGCAAACAGGTGATGTCTCGTTTATTATTGCTAAGAGAGATACGGAGTATTATGACATGTTCTGCAATGTATTTGGTTTGAATGAGTATAGTAGTGAGTACGCACTTGAACGGGATGTACGTGTTGGTTAGGATTTGTAAAAGCTGATGAATTATTGAAAAGGATTTGGTGAAGTGGTTTGGATTGTAAATGGGTTTACGATGGTGGTATTTTAAGGATCATAGCAGGAGAAGAGGTCTATGTGCCATCAGCAAAAGAAATATATAGTAGTTTTACCAGTGGAATCAATCAACTAAGAAAAGAGAGATATCAAAACTGTGAAGTTCCAACTGAATTAATCACTATTAATAGATTTGGAAAGAGTATATCTATTATCATAGACTTTAGAGAGCAGGATGAAAAGCTAGTTATCCGACCTGTTGTCAATATACGGAATGAGTATTATGATGTCCCTCTTTATTTGGGTAAGATGATTGATCACATATTCGTGGATGAGAAGTGGTACTACCTGACTAATAATCATCAGCAAATTTCAGATATTTTTAATGAAAAAGGAATAGACGTTTGCAAACCCATTACTCTAAAAAAGTACATGGAGTTGAAAAAGCTTCTTGAAGGCAGTGGTATATCTGTTGAGGATAAGTTTGAAAAAATGCTCGATACGAACAGATATGCGACGATTCAAAATCAAGAGTACACTGTTAATGCAACGTTATATCCATATCAACAGGAGGGGCTAAACTGGTTGTCATTTATGCAAAGTGAGGAATGTGGTTGCATTCTTGGAGATGAGATGGGGCTTGGTAAGACTCTACAGATTATCAGTTTATTATCTAATCTAGCAGCTAATAGCACAGCGATTTTTTTGGTTGTTGCTCCGGTTTCATTGTTGGAGAATTGGAAGCGTGAGATTGAGAAATTTGCCCCAAGTCTAACTACATATACTCATTATGGTCCGGGACGGACTGGATTTTATAAAAACTGGTTGAAATATGATGTGGTAATAACAGCATATTCGACTGTCGTTTCTGATTATTCTATACTAAACATGGTTGAGTGGGATGTAGTAGTCTTGGATGAAGCACAGAATATTAAGAACCCGCATTCAAAACGAGGTACATTTGTAAAATCATTGAGATATAATGTTGGGATTGCAGTAACAGGAACACCATTTGAAAATCATATGACAGATGTTTGGTCAATAGTTGATTTTGTCTATCCAGGTTATTTGGGAGAGTTGGAACAATTCGAAAGTACTTTTTGTGATGATCTGGACGCGGCTAAGATGCTTGAAGGTTTGATAAGTCCGATAATCATTAGAAGACGCGTAGAAGATGTTGCAAAAGACTTACCGGCCAAGATTGAAATTCCTGTTCCTCTTTTGATGTCAGAGCAGGAAGTAGCTATGTATGAGGAAGAGAGAGAAAGTTCTATTTCTAAAGTTCGCGCAGGGTCGTTCCCGATTGATGTAATTCAGGGATTACGAATGACAACAACACATCCATTTATCAATCATAGTGATCTGCAAGGGAATCCATTTGATTATTCAGTAAAATATCAGAGATTATGCCAGATCGTGGAAGAAATAATTGAGCTTAACGAAAAGGTAATCATATTTACATCATTCAATAAGATGTTTACGATTATTGAAGAGGACTTTGCTAGTAGATATGGTATCAGCGTTTCATCGATTAATGGAGCTACACCAGTTTCTGAGCGTCAGCAAATAATTGATGAATATTCTAAAATAGATGGATCTGCTGTATTGGTATTAAATCCAAGGGCAGCAGGTACTGGGTTGAACATTACAGCTGCAAACCATGTGGTTCATTATAATTTGGAGTGGAATCCTGCATTAGAGGATCAATCAACAGCAAGAGCATTCCGAAGAGGCCAGGAGAAGACCGTTTTTGTTTATAAACTTTTCTATTCTGGCTCAATAGGTGAGTATATCTATAAAAAGACCGAGCATAAAAGAGATATATTCGATGAACTAATAAGAGGAAATGATGGAACATCTAAGAATAAAGATGAAATCATTGAGGCATTACAATTATCACCCTTTCAAGGAGGAACATCGTTGTGAAAAAGATAATTAAGGTACTTAGTCCAAATGATACTGGCGAGACAGGTGCACATCAGGCAGGTATTCTAATTCCAAGGAAGGGTGAGCTTCTTTCATTCTTTCCAGAGTTAGATAGTAGTGTGAAGAACCCAAGAGTATCTTTATCGTTTGAGGATCCGAATGGTAAATCATGGAGTTTTAATTTCATATATTACAACAATAAGCTATTTGGAGGAACAAGAAATGAATATAGATTGACAAGTATGACAAAGTTCTTCAGGGAAAATAATTTGAAGTCCGGTGATTCACTAATCTTCACACATGAAGATATGTCTTATTCTGTCAACTATGACAGAATGGAAAATGGATATAAAAAACTGGAAGATGGAACTATTTCTATAGAAATTGGTTCAGGATGGACAGTTGTAAATATATAGAGGAGGAGAAATATGTCTACAGTGAATATTGACACGAATGAAATAATACTTAATCCGGATCCAGACAGAGTTATGCAGGGGTTGAGGGATACGGGATACGATTTCAACACTGCAATAGCAGACATTATAGATAATTCAATAGCTGCCGGTGCAGATAAGATTGATATAAGAGTCGAGCTGGATCCAATGAACGAAATTACTGTCTATATTACAGATAATGGTTGTGGCATGGATTTTGAAGGACTTCTTAATGCTATGAAGTATGGGTCAAATGTAAGGCAAGATCCAAGTAGTTTAGGTAAGTTTGGTTTGGGATTAAAGACTGCATCTACTGCTTTTTGTAGATCCTTATCACTGGTGTCTACGTTAGACGGTGAACACCTCAATAAAGTGAGATGGGACCTAGATGAAATTGCGAAATTGAATAAATGGAAGCTATTAACTCCGGATATTGAGGATCATGAAGAGGAACTTCTTTTAAGTTATGCAAATGGTAGTAGTGGAACGCTTGTTATTTGGGAAAAGGTTGACAGGCTTATTAAGCAGTATACTAGAAATGGCGATGCTCGTAATGCGTTGAAGAAATATATTGAAGATTTGAGGTTCCATATTTCTTTAGTGTTTCAGCGGTTTCTAGACTCGCAAAATGATAGTACTCCTAAAATTGAAATAGTGTTAAATGATGAAGCAGTAATACCTTGGGATCCTTTCTGTAAAGGAGAGAAGAATTCTGATTTGTTAGCTGAAGATAAAATCGAAGTTGTAATGCCTGATGAAAGAAAGGCATATTTTAACATAAGAGCATATATTATTCCTAGAAAGAATGAGTATTCGTCCAAAGAAGAAGAGAAGCGAGCAAGGGTCTCTAATGATATGCAAGGTTTTTATATTTATAGAGAAGACCGCCTGATTCATCATGGTGATTGGATGAAGATGTTTGCAAAGGAACCACATGGAACTTTGTTGCGTGTGGAATTGTCATTTGATCATATGTTGGATGATGCTTTCCAAGTGGATATTAAAAAGTCAAGAATATTGCTGAATGATCAGATCTTCAACTTCATAAAAGACAGTTTTCTAAGAGGGCCAAGAAGAGAAGCAGATGAGCGATACAGAAAAGGTAAAAAAGTTGATATAAAAAATGCAGGCACAAAGTCAGCACATGAAGCCTCAAATAAGAATATTGAAGGTAAAGCAGCCGGGCTTGAAAACTCTAAAGTTGAAGTTGTTGACCAAGATTCAGGAGAAGTAAAGATAAGCAACAAGAATGGTGAATTTACCGGAAAAATTGTTATTAAGTCTTCTGAAAATAATGGGGAACGCAGAGTTGTCCCCATGGATAATCTTCAGAATGGTGTGTTGTGGGAACCTGGGATTGTAGATGCCCAGCACGCAGTTCTAATAAATCGTGAGCATGATTATTATGAAAAGGTTTATTATCCCATAATTGAGAATTCAGTCATGGTAACAGGAATGGATGCATTGCTTTGGTCTTTGGCTGAAGCGGAATTATCAACATACAACGCAGAGACCCGGGAACATTATGAAGAAATGCGTATAATGGTATCGCGTATTCTGAAGAAGTTGATTAGTGATTTGCCTGATGCAGACTTCTCAGAAGAATAGATAAAGGTGATGATGTATGATTTTTGAGAATCTGATAACGAAGGTATTGGGTGAAACTTTTTTATTACATTTCGATGTTATTAGTTGTGGGTCAGATGTTGATCCAGTATATGAGATAAGACCAAGGGATAGCGAACTTGAGCTATTTTACTTGCGGTTAAGTATCAGAAACCGTATACGTGTTATTGTGGAGTTTTTTCCTGAAAAGTATAGTGCAAACCTTGTTCATGAAATGGGCGAAGCGTCAGATACTAAGAAAAAGCTGTTTGAGAACATCGCAAAATCAATCGTTAAAGCTGGAATATCCTTAACAGTTAGTATTAATGAAACGGAAATTGATTTTTTAAATCTACAACAATATGGGACCCAGTGGAATCAGTTGCACATGAAAGTTACTAAGCTGGCTGGAAGTGATCAGTATTTTAGCATTCTTTCGCATCCTGAAGATATTATTGATATTGTACAAGATTTCATGGGTTTGATTCTTGCGCTTGTAGAAGTTCAGTATATTGAAGATAATAGTTTTGAGTCGGAAGGTGATCAGTACAGCTTGATATCTACCAGATATGAGCGAAGTAAGAAAAACCGATTGTATTGTCTTAAAGTACATGGAACCAAGTGTAAGATATGTGGATTCGATTTTGAGGCAGTATATGGTGAAGCGGGTAAAGGTTTTATACATGTACACCATCGTACACCTGTGTCTGAGATGGGAGATAATTATATAGTTGACCCTGTAAATGACCTTATACCACTTTGTCCGAACTGTCACTGCATGATACACAGCACAAGACCGGAATATACAGTTGAGGAAATTGAAGCTATGTTCAATAGAACTCTTATAAGTGAGGACTAGTGAGGAATATTGATGAGAAGATCAGAATATATGTTCTTGCCTGACGGGGGCGCATAGGGTATAATTAGGTATACAAAATATCCCGGAGGGAAAAATGAAAAAAAGGCAAATGCACATCCGTATGGATGAGAGTACATATTCTGAATTACATAGCTACTTAAGTGAGAATAACATTAAAATGCAGGATTTCGTGATGGAATCTGTATTAACAAGTTACGCAGAGAAAAAGAAGGGGTCATCTCAGAATAAATTTACGTTTATTGATCTATTTGCTGGTATTGGTGGTATGAGATTGGCATTTGATAGAGCAGGAGGAAAGTGTGTCTTTTCTTCTGAGTGGGACAAATATAGCCAAGAGACTTATTTGGCCAATTTTGGCGAGAGACCAAATGGTGATATAACACAAATTGACGAAACAGAAATACCTGATCATGATATATTGGTAGCAGGTTTCCCGTGTCAACCGTTTTCGCTTGCAGGTATTTCTAAAAAAAATAGTTTGGGAAGAGCCCATGGTTTTCTGGATAAAACACAAGGTACATTGTTTTTTGACATTGTTAGAATATTAAATGAGAAGCGTCCAAAAACTTTTTTATTAGAAAATGTGAAGAACCTTAAGTCTCACGATAAAGGCAATACATACAAAACTATTAAAGAGGCACTCGAAGAACTTGATTATGAAGTATTTGATGAAGTGATTGATGGTCAAGGCTATGTACCACAACATCGGGAACGTATTTTTATTGTAGGTTTTGATCGAAAGAGATATGGTGCCGGTATTGATTTTGCATTCGACGTGGAACGAGAGAATAAGATGAAATTCCACGAGATATTAGAAAATGAGGTTGAAGAAAAGTATACTTTGTCGGATAAACTATGGAAGTATCTGCAAAGACATGCGGAAAAGCATAGAGCCAGAGGAAATGGCTTTGGTTATGGATTGACAGATTTGATGGGAGTTTCACGTACTCTTAGTGCAAGATATTATAAAGATGGTTCTGAAGTTTTGATTCCTCAAGAAAAGAAAAATCCACGTAGACTTACACCAAGAGAGTGTGCACGACTGCAAGGGTATCCGGAAGACTATAAAATTGTAGTATCAAATACACAGGCGTATAAGCAATTTGGGAACTCTGTTGTTGTTCCACTTATCTCAGACATAGCAAAATTAATAACGGCAAAAGTAAGTGAACTTGATGATAAAAAATGTGAAGACAACGTAGTTGGATTGTAATGAAAATGCCTGAATGATTCAGGCATTTTTTTAAAGGGAGAGTTGAACGATATTTATAAATATGAGTATAGATGATGAGTTAATGTGATTGTTATGTATCTTCTGTGAGGGGGATTAATAATAATACTGGTTTAGCTTATTAGCCTAATTGGGCTACGATATTCTTTATTACGGTATTGAGATCTTTCATTATTTCACATTCCCATACAGTGATTACCTTAATATTTATTTTACTAAGTTGGTCTATGTTTCGTTGATCACGTTGAATTGTCTGATTGATTTTATTTCTCCAGAATTGTGCTCGTGTTTTAGGGATTTTAAAGTATTTGCAGCCTTTATGACCATGCCAAAAGCAACCATTAATAAATATTGCTGTTTTGTACTTAGGAAGATATATATCTGGTTTGCCAGGGAAACGTTTATCATTTATTCGGTAACGGTAACCTAGATGATGAAGAGCATGACGCACCATTATCTCTGGTGTTGTATCTTTAGCAGAAATTTTTGACATATTATAGCTTCGTTGCTCTGGTGTGAGTTTATCGGTCATAGAATCACCTTCTTTTAATAATTATAACATGATGGAAAAGTATTGGATATTTAAAAGGATGAGTTTATTAAAAATACGATTATGGTTTGACAATCATATAAGTCGGAGGTGTAAAGAATATGATAAAAAAAATAATGAGAATCCCAGAGATTGTTATTGATTCTGAGAAAATAAGCGGTAACCCAATACTACGTTTGGGAATGAAGTCTAGAGTTGTTGAAGTGGAGATTTCGGATAGTCATTTATCCTGTTTTTATAAAGCAGAAACTGAGTTAGACCAACCTTATAATTCCTTTTACATTAAGAAGCCGAGAACTCGTTTATTATCCACTGAAGGCATGTATTGTTTGCAGCTTCCGCCATCAACAGACATTGAAGATATTGATGAGAAAACTAAACTAAAGTGGATTGATTATCCTACAGTGGATCATAATTTATCATCTGAAGAAATTGCTGACAGTTGGTCAAGACAGTTTAGCTTTATTGCTGAGGATGACGAGAAAAAGGTTATGGGATTAAGAAAACCACAGCTGGGTGCCATTCACGCCATTTCTGCTCATTTTTCAACACGAGATGAAAATAAACCAGCAACAATAGTTCTGCCAACCGGTACAGGTAAAACAGAGACGATGCTGGCAACACTGATATACCAGAAATGTAGAAAAGTACTTGTTATGGTACCTTCTAAAATTTTGAGAAAGCAGATATTCAATAAGTTCTGTGATCTAGGTTATTTGAGTGAACTGGGTTGTATTAATGTTGATACAAATCTGCCATGTGTTGCAAGAATTACAACAGGTATTCATACGATGACAGATATAAAAAAAATTGTTGATAAATCCAATGTAATAATTGCAATACCGTCAATACTCAACAATCTTGATCCTGAGATTTTAGACTATTTATGCGGAGAATGCACAGATTTATTTGTTGATGAAGCTCATCACATATCAGCAAATACATGGTCTAAGATAAGAGATTACTTTTCTGATAAACATGTCCTTCAGTTTACTGCAACACCATTTAGAACTGACGGTAAATCATTAGGTGGGGAAATAATTTTTAATTACACAATTGGTGAGGCTCAAGCTGCAGGATACTTTAAAAAAATAAACATGTGCCCTGTAGAAGAGTATTATGAGAATCAAGCTGATGAGTCGATAGCTAAAGCGGCGGTTTCTAAACTAAGAGAAGATATTGATGGTGGAAAAGAACATTTGGTTTTGGCTAGAGTAGAGTCGAAGGAAAGAGCAGAGATTGTGCATTCAATTTATAAGAAAATTGCACCTGAATATAGGCCGATATTTATTCATTCAGATTTAGGTGCTCAAAAAACTCAGCGAAATCTAGATATGTTACATTCATTTGAATCAAAAATAGTTGTGTGTGTTGATATGCTTGGTGAAGGGTATGACCTACCAAATCTTAAGATTGCTGCAATACATGATCATCATAAAAGCTTGGCAATAACTTTGCAGTTTATTGGACGATTCACTAGGACGAGTAGCAGTTCTAAGATTGATGATGCTACAGCAATTGTGAATATTGCAGACCCGGGAATCGAAAGTAACCTAAAGCAGTTATATTCACAAGATGCAGAATGGGATATCGTTCTGAGAAGGTTATCAGAAGACCGGATTGGGAAAGAAATCGATTTACAGAAAATAATTGACTCGCTAAAAGCAAAAGGTGATTTGCATTCTGTAATATCATTATGGAATATAAAACCATCTCTTTCGGCAATGCTTTTTGAAACGAAATGTGAGTCGTGGATGCCAGAGAAGTATATTGAGTGTATACCGAAATTTGATCATTATTGGCATTCAATATCTGATGATGAAAATATAATGGCGATTCTTGGGATTAGCTCAACTAAGGTTAAGTGGGGCAATTTTAAAGATTTACGTGATATCAACTATAAATTACTTATAGCCTACTGGAATGAAGCCAATAATCAGCTAAGTATTTTTACTAATGACTACAAACTTTTTGGTGTTGTTAAGCTAGCCAGATCAATATGTGGAGTAGAGACTTCGGTATACTCTGGAGATGGTATATTCGGGATTTTTAATAAAATCGAATTTCCGCTTGTTAGAAATTTAGGAGCATCACAACGGGGCGCAATAAGTTTTACACAGTTTTTTGGGTCGAATGTAACAGAAGGTTTGGATAGAATATCTCAGGCAGAATTAAATCTGAGCAACATTGCTACAATTGGATATGAGGATGGCGAAAAAGTAATATGGGGATGTTCAGAGAAGAAGGGAAAGATATGGTCGCCCCAGTCTTGTGATAGCATCTTAGACTGGAAGAATTGGGTTGATTACGCTTGGGAAAAGGTCACTGCTGGAGGTATTGATCAAGACAATATCACAAGAGATTTTCTAAGACCAGAAAAAATCGTACATAGACATGAATCTTATCCCATTTCCGTTCAATGGGGTGAATTTATACAGAACAATTATGAAGACAGAGTTAAAATATGTTTTGGTGAAAATGAAGTTCCGTTTTATATGGTTGATTTAGCCTTGGATGAGCATCCAGAAGAAGGACCATTGAAGATTAGTATCAGCGCTGGTGACTATAAGTCGATTTACAAGTTTGACATAATGGAAACTTCACCATATTTTGAGTACACACTGATTGAAGGGACGAGTTTAGGCATTCTGATTGGTAAGAAAGATAAAGTTGATTTTGTGGAATATATGAATACAGATCCTGTCTATGTTAATTACATAGATGGCTCCTTCTCATATAATCATTTCTTGATTAAGGTACCTGATGCTATTGGGCAATATCCTAAAGAAGACCTCATTGTTGAAGATTGGTCAGGGATTGATATTAAGAGCGAATCTATGGGTAAGGGGAGAATTAAGAATACAGTTCAATATAGATCGTTTGAGCGAATTAGAGATGATTACGATGTTATTATAAATGATGATGGTTCAGGTGAGGCAGCTGATTTGGTAGCTCTTAAACTAACTGATGATGCAATACAAATGGAACTGGTTCATTGTAAGTTTTCGGCATCAGAAAGCCCAGGAGCTAGAGTGAAGGATTTTTATGAAGTGTGTGGCCAGGCACAAAGATCAATTAGATGGAAACATCAAGGATTTATGGCTTTATACAAGAGATTGACACACAGGGAGAGCCTTTGGAGAAAAACAAGTTCAACAAGGTTCCTAAAAGGAACTATAGGCGAATTAACGGATATCAAGAATCATTCAAGAAGATGTAAGATTGAATTGAAAGTTACTATTATTCAGCCAGGTTTAAGTGCTGAAAAAGTCAATCCGGAAATACTAAAATTACTGGGCAGTACGGCACAGTATATTAAGAAAACAACGCAAGCAAATTTGAACGTTGTTGTATCGGAATAATGCTTTATAGAAGCATATCTTAGTATATTTCCTAGATATAGAACAAGGAGAGTTTACATGCATAAACTTGATGATATAGAAATAAATTTTGAAACGAATTATGATCCAAAGTATGATCTTGATGGTATTATTTACGACTTAGATACTCAGCTGGATATGCTTGCTAGTAATGCAGATTATTTGGATAATTTATTAGCGATAGCAAGTGGAGTCGTTTGCGGTATGTTGGATATAATCTGGGTTGGTGAATTCAGCTTGGAAAGAGGTAGAGACATATCAAATGATAAGATTGAAAAGCTCGTTGTGAAAATCGCAAATCTCAAAGGATACAAGGGAGAAGATCTTGCAAAAGCAGTAGAATTTCTGGAAGGGAAGTTCCCTATACCAAGTGATGGTAATACACCTGATTTTGGCGGAGGGAAACAGCATCATTTAAGAGATTTTGCTCATCATCCGACAATAGTAGGTCTCATTTTTTCGCTGCTTACTCAGTTTACATATAAATCATTTGGAACAGATACTGGTGGATGCTTCAAGGTAGTCGAAGTAACTGCTGCCAGTCGTGTTTTTATAGGGCAAGATGTGCAGACAAAAATAGTTAATGGAACGATAACCTGGCTCTTTCATTTAGTCAGCGATATGGCAGGTTCAAGCAGTACTGCTGGCAAAGGTGGTGGAACAGGAATTCCAGGTCCGGTGCTTTCTTTAGCAAAAGAGTTATCAACACTGCCTATATTCAGAGATTTGAAGGTTGGAGATAAGACATTATCTGTCTTTTTATCAAAACTATTTAATGGAACATTGTTTGCTAAACGTGATGAAGATGGGAAGATTATTAACGATACGGTAATTAAGTTTGATTTAAGGGGTGAACTTGGAGCGGGTCTAGAACTTGGGCGTCAAGCGATTCCGGTCTTGGCAAACGAGTGTATTGTAAGATGCTTCTATACAATACGTCGCCTGGGGATGGAGTTAAAAAAACTAGACATTATTTCACTTGATAATATGAACACAATAAGCTGGGATGATATTAAACCGATGGGGAATCCATCCATAGCAAGGATGCTTACAATAGCTACGGGAGTTTTCACCACTGTTGATGTTGGAGAAGCTATTATTACAGAGAAATATTGGCTTTCAGTTAATTATATCGGTGTAGGTCGATTTGCTATTGCGATTGGTGAGGATGCTTCGTGGTGTCTTAAATATAGAAAAGTGCAAGATATAAAACAGATGTACGAAGGAATAAAAGGTAATAGTTTCCGTACTTCGGATAATCGCGTTTACAAAAGGATTGGTGAAGATATGAATGGGGACAAGCTGGGATTAACAGTTGAGCAAACTGAAATATTATATAACATCGAGTTTTATAAGACATTAAATGATATTCAGGCTACCAAAGTTCCTGTTAATAGCGATGGTATAAAAGAATTAAAGACAGAATGGCTAAATGAGTGGAAGGAATACATGACAACAGGATTTCCAAGCTTTTTACAAGTCGAGGATGCTGAGCTTCATTGGTATTCTGAAGAAGATCTGATTCGTATTATTGAGAATAATCAATCTACGAATACCTGGTTGAGACTTGTAGTCTTGGAATCAATACTGTTTGAACCGTATTACCCCTTGTCACTCGAAAAGAATAAAAAAGGGAACGAGGTTCCAAGTAAGAAATATAACAGTCTTCAAAATCCTCTCAACGGATACAAGAAGAGCGTCGGTGATAAATTTATTGGCTCCTTTATATCAGATACATATTGCTCAGAAGGTTACGTAAAGAGGCTTCGGAAATGTTATGATAAGGTTATTCGCGAACTCAACGAAGTCTTAAAAACTGCAATTACCTCGATTAGCATTACGGCTATAGTAGCTTTGGCAGTTGTTGCGACAGCCGGAATTTTTGCACCGACGATTGCTGTTGCCTTGGTTGGATCTAACTTTGCTGGTCTCAGCGGCATTGCTTTGTCAAACGCTTGCCTTGCCTACCTAGGTGGTGGTGCTGTTGCCGTAGGTGGCGCAGGGATGTTAGGAGGAACTGCTACCATTGTTGGCGGTGGAGCAATATTAGGTATAGGTGTCGGAGCCGGTGCTAGTGGGGCCGTTGGTGCAGCTAGCTTACGTGGGAAGAAAAGTACAATTAGACAGTCGGCAAAGCTTTTGGTTGCTATAAGAGAGATATTTCTTAACGATGAGCATGATATTGATTACTCGAACAGTGTATATGAAATGTATACTGAGAATATCAAAGAAATTGAAAAGGGAATTGTGGATCTCAAGCATAATCTTGATGACTCAAAAGGTGAAGAACGGAAAGAGACTAAGGCCAAAATAAAGAAGGCAGAGGAATCTGTAAAAGCTATGAAAGTTGCTAAGAAAAGTTTGAGCAAATTTATTAGTTCATTTGAAACTGGTATGAAGAGCGAATAAACATTGATATTGTCATTGTCATTGTCATTGTCATTGTCATTGGCATTGGCATATAAGGTGTTTATAGGGGTTATTCCTGTGGCTGCTATGATTAAACCGGATTGGTCTGTTTGGTAGGTTATAATTTAGATTTATTAGAGAGGTAAACCATGTATGTTTCGGAAAAATTAAGTGCGCTAATTGCAAGAATAATATCTATGCCAGAATTTTGGCGGATTAACTACTATTTTCGTTCGATGAAGAAAGCGCCACACGGTGGTGTATTTAAATTCAATTATCCGAATGTGTTTCTGAAGTATTATCCTGTGTCAGCAGACATATTCTTCAGACCTGGTAATAAAATACCGTTACCAATGATAGAAATAAAAAGCAAGTTTTTCAGAATGATTGATAACGCAGATATTGATATAGAGGAAATATTAAAGTATTGCCTTGGTATTGATCCTGAGAATCGGCAAAACCCTGAGGGAGGAAATCGGATGTATCTTGCTGCATGCGGTAAGATTATTACTTCATTAGGTAAGAATGAAACAGAACACATGTCGAAAGCAGCTTTGGCTATAGATGGTAAAATAAGTTTTATCGATAACTTTGAAGTTGATATGGAAAGATTGTATTATCTGTTCATTTTTAGGCTCATTGAAAATAATGTTCACAGGATTTATGACTTACAAGAGATTATGGATTATGAGAATTTTACCTTAGCTACTGATAGGTATAAATTGACTGACATATCCAATGCTATATTTGAACGACAGGGGTTCAAGTTGAATGATAAATTCTATTTATATAATATTTTTTTTGATACCTCAATCGGGAGTCCTATAGCAGATGTTCCTAAGGCAATTGAGATTATTAAAGACATTAACTCTTCTGTACAAATATTCATGAGATGTGACGAAAATTTGGCTGTAAAGTATTCTGAAAAGGTCAGTACAGATACCATGGATGCTCAGAAATGGCGTGGAATAACGCTTGATTTTGATGATGTAACTGAATTAATGAAAAGTGGTAAAGAGACCATTGTTCATTTTGATCCGGAGACATTGCATAAAATTCTTTTATATGTAAAATCTGGAATGAATGGTGATGGTGAAGAATTTTATCATGTAAATGTTGAACAATTATGGAATCCCGAGATTTTTTCTGATAATGAAGATGTGATAATTACGAATTACTTACATGGTACTTTTTTCCCAAGTCGAGGAGAATTTGAACATATTGACTTGTCAATGAATCAGTATAGTAGAGATGTTTTTGAAGCAAAATATCAAGATGCTGAGATATCTACAGGAGTGTCCATTGGTGAGTATTGTGATGTACATTATAAAGTGTGGTGTATAAGAGGTGCAAACTTAGTTCCAACAGTTTGGTCAGAACTTGTATGTGCTTCATTGGATATCCCTTTTAGGAGTATTTTTTTAGAGACAATAGGTGGTATATATATTGAAGAATAGAATGGGATCTAGAAGCTGGTGATGATTTGTTTTTGCAAGTATAACATATAGCTCACTAGGGTATACCTATTTGACCATGTTTGGGATGAATGCTAAATTGATTCAATAGGCTTATGTTTTGATTAAAGAATCAAATAATTCATGAAACCCACCCAAATGAATAGTTGAGGTGAATATGGTCAATCTAGCATATGTAAGAGTGTCGGCGCTTGATCAAAATCCAGACCGGCAAATAGGTAACATCGAGGAGCGAGTAGAAATTGATCCGGATGGATGGTTTATTGAGAAAATCAGCGGAAGGACAACTGACAGACCAGAATTGGAAGCATTGAAGAAGCATGCTTGTAAGGGTGATGTCATTTATATAGACTCATTTAGTTGTCTTGCGAGAAGTGCCTAAGATCTTTTAAATCTTATTTCGTTCTTCAGAGAAAAGAGAGCAGAAGTAGTATCGCTGAAGGAAAATCTGGATACTTCCACACCTTCGGGGAAAATGATGCTTACTGTAATTGCAGCAGTATCTGAAGTTGAGTTAGAGCAACTTAAAGAACGCCAGGACGAAGGTATTGCTATTGCCAGGCAACAAGGTAATACAAAGGACGAAAGAAAATTGGGATCAACGAGGAGTTGGAGGAGTATTACAGGTTATGGAAAAAGTGTGAAATTACAAAAGTGAAGTTGTAATATTAAACGGTTACAGTAGGTCAACTATAACAAGACGTTTCAATGAGCTGGGGAAATAGATGAGAATAAGTGATTTTGATATTAGTAGTTTCATAGACAATGAAATTCTAGTCAAAGGAAAAGAAGAACATCAATATGAAGACAGGAAAGCAAGTTCATATAGACAGGTCAAAGACCTGTTTAAGAAGTGTTCGTCAGGAAGTGGACATGTATTAGGCGATTTTCCTATAGAGAGATTTAATGGTGATGAGATCTCAAAATTTCTAAGGTATATATTAAGGCTAAAAGACCTATATGGTCGAGAGATAGTATCTCAGATGGATAAGGTCAATATTAATTCGGAAAGTGATAAATGGATCAATGTTTATGAGGCATTAGACGATTATGTGGATGATATGAGAAACTCAGGTCTATTTAAATCGTGCGTATTACTAAGCAGGGATATCATCAGGAAACGTCCTGGAGATTATCAAGAGCTAATTAATCTTAATCAGGAATTATTTGTGTATTTATTGAGTGAGCCGGCTAATCTATATGATATAGGTAGATATCTTAACTTCTCGGAGAACATAATTTTACAGACAGTGATTTATTGGATTGTAAGTAACGATGGGGTCGATGAGACTATGAAAAAAGATTTTATCATAGAGCTTGAGCAGGTGATTGACGATTTGGACCAAGAAATTAGCTTTGTAATCAGTGAAGGGAATGGCGCAGGAGTCAATATTGATGAAGCAATTATTATATTCATGTTGTATTTGAAGGAGAGGAATTACTTTGGCGAGTATGTGAAAATCCTTAACAAGCTAGCTAAAGAAGAATTGACTGATTCGGATTTCTTTTCAGAGGTTAGGTCCTGCTACAAGGTTGATAAGGACAGTGTTGTTGATGAAAAGATGATCCAAGATGTTATTACCGAAGGCAGACCAGAATACGATTTTGACAGAAAATTAACAGAGGCTCGGGAAATAATAAGGGTTTTCGGGGAATATCTTAGTAGAGCTGCACATGACGATAATATTCTAGACATGAAGGTCTATTTTCGTGAGATTTTTTTAAGTAAATCAAAATACACGCGGCAGGCAAAAAGTATAATGCGTAAGTATCTAGCTCAATATAATGAGACAGGTGACGTAGCATCTTTTGAATTAGATTCAGAGAGTTTATTTATTCGAGAAAAAATCAACAGAGGATATTTTAGAGAATGTGGTGGTCTGGCAAGCTATAATGAAAAGAATGTACTGCAGGTTAAATTATTCAAATTGCTTCAGAAAGTTCATTTGCTATATTGCTATGATGAATCAATCAAATTTATTTTTGCGATCAATATGCATTATCTGAATAGGATCTCTGATCTAATGTTCGGACAGAAAGAGAAAAAATAAAAAACTCCTTCAATGTCATTACCTGCATGGAAGTGTATACTTAGACCATAGCAAGCAATGAAGAAAGGAGACCCAAAATGAACAATGATAGAAAGAAATGCAGTTTCACTTGTTATGATGGTGAAAAACAACTCTACGGTACTGCCGCATTCTTAAAAATTGTTGGCAATAACGGTGGTCCGGATGCATTTGTTGAAGATATTATCCGCAAAGTGACACCATCAATTATTGATCAGTATAACAGTCGTCCAGTTTTAAGGAAAGTTAAATAGTATGATGTAGACTAATCGCTTCTCTGTTTCATAATACAGAGAAGTACTGGAGAGAGCCAATAACTTACATAAGTTAAATGCAAGGAGGTATTGCGATGAAATGCATTGAATGCGGTGGAAAAACTCAGCAAGAAGATCCAAGATCGGATCGTGGATATGCTTGGCGTGTGGTGCGGAGATGTATAAAAGTATTACAGATGATAACATAGTGGTTGTTGGTTATCGAAATATAAACGGTGAAGATGAATCATTAAGCGTTTGGGATGCTACTGATATTTACGCCTCAAATGGCTTTGATGAAGATTATCGATTTGGTTATACCCATGAGGAGTTGATGAAGGCACTTTATGAGTAAAACGTTTTTTGGGTAAACAGTGAATTGACTTTAATAAGTTAATGCGATAGCATGAATTCAGTCATATATCTAACGCTTTCTTGCGTGTATGACAACCCTTATTAATTATTTATACTCCCCCAAATAGGACCCGTTGGGTTCTATTTTACTTTCGGATCTTATATATGCTGGGACTTTATGCTTTCAGAAATTATTAAGAAATCATGAAACATTTTACGGTTATGTATGTGATATTTTGTCTTTGTGATAAAATATAGACATACAAATAGAAATAGCATGAAGAAAGTTGCCGGAAAGCAACCGTCATGAGGGGTAGACAAAATGATTATGTTTTTAAATGTCATTGTATATTTCGGCCTCTGACGACTGATCTTACGGAGAAATACGACAATCCTTACGGTGATTTTCGACCGCCTTTGCAGCACTCAAGGCCACTAGATATAGTATACCTTTCCTTACTTTGGCTTGATTATGAAACACTTGATTTCAAGCGGTTTGTCAAGGATTTACTGCATAGCAATGCGAAGCATCCTTGATAAATCGATTGGAATCAAGTACTAAATGTAGAAGCCAAAGTAAGAAAATCAGTAATGGTCTTGTTGACCGGTATAGCGGTCGTGTCAGTCCGAAATATACAGTCATCGAAGATGATCATCTTCGGAGTCTTTTGGAAGAAGTATATCTTCTGTATCCATGCCAGCTAATGCTATAAGCATATTTATGCCAATCGTTTTTATAAATATCATGTGAAAACAAACAAAATTTGCTTGACAAACATTGAATAAGTTGATAATATACACATGTGGAACAAGTTCCACATTTGAGGAGGTGCATGCATTGGCAAATATTCGAGATGTTGCAAAAAAAGCTGGAGTAGGTATAGCGACTGTATCCAGATGCATAAACAACGATGGGTATGTGAGTGAAGAAGTAGGGAAAAAAATAGAACAAGCTATAAAGGAATTGAATTACAAACCAAACGCACTCGCTCGCGCTGTTTTCACGAAAAGTTCTAAAATGATTGGTGTTATTATCCCAAGTATCGTAAACCCCTTCTATACAGAGCTATCAATTGGTATAGAAAACAAAGCTAGAGAAAATGGATATAGTATGGTACTTAGCAACACAGAATACCTTGCGGGGAATGAAGCTAAAACAATTGAAATGTTCCAGCGCTATAGAGTTGATGGGATAATTGCAGTAGATGTAAAGCATAGTGAAGCATACGATAATGTAGATGTTCCTATCATTTCCGTGGGAAAAGAAATTCCTGGTAACCTGAAAAATATTAGTTCTGATAATTACCGTGGTGGTTGCCTTGTTGCAGACTATGTAATAAAAAACAATATTGCAAGCGTACTTCACATTAAGGGACCTGATAGCCTGGAAAGTGCAAGAGACCGATTTACAGGATTTAGGGACACACTGGTAGCTAAAGGAATGACAGTAGATTGTATTGAAGGAATGTATGGAGAAGATGTTGAAGGCATCGGCGCCGTATTGAAAAAATATAAATTTATTTTTGTATGGAGTGACGACTTGGCGATTTCCGTTCTTAATGAGTGTTTTGTTTCGGGGTTGAATGTACCGGGAGACATTGAAATAGTCGGATTTGATGATATATATTACAGCAGAAAGACTTGTCCGCCATTAACGACGGTGAGTCAAAAGATAACGGATATCGGTGAAGATGCAGTTGAAATATTAATAGATAAAATTGAAAAAAAGAAGTCTCGCCGAAAGAATGATAATTATGACGTAGAACTTATATTTAGAGGAACGACTAAAAAATGTACAAATGAGTAATAATGGAGGTATTTAAGTGTGTGATGTAGTGGTAATCGGAAGCCTAAATGTCGATCTTGCAGTTAATTGCAGACGAAGACCTGAAAAGGGAGAAACAGTGATGGGAGAGGCATTTACTACTTTGCCAGGTGGTAAAGGTATCAACCAAGCGGTCAACGCAATGTATGTAGGAGCAGATGTTTCAATGATAGGATGCATTGGTGATGATCCGAATGGTCGATTTTTAATTGATTATTATGAGAATGGTGGTTTATTTTTACCTCATGTGGAACAAGTTCCACAAACAGCGACGGGAGTTGCGATGATTACTCTTGCTGATGGGGACAATAGCATAATTGTAGTTCCAGGGGCAAATCACTCCATATCAAAGCAGATGATTGACAGCAAACTCAAAATAATAACTGAATCAAAGCTGGTTGTTTTACAATTGGAAATACCATTTGAAATAGTCGAGTACGTTATCAATTTGTGTAAATCAAATCATGTACCTGTTATGTTGAATCCTGCTCCTGCGGTTAAACTGACTGATAAAATGATTGAGGATGTTGACTACTTGACGCCTAATCAAAAAGAATTTACTTTCATTTTTGGCACTGACAGTATTGATACGGTTGTTTCAAAATATCCAAACAAACTGCTTGTTACGTGCGGTGAAGACGGAGTGATATATCATGATGGAGACAAGGTGTGCTGTGTGCCGTCAAAAAAAGTAACTCCTGTAGATACAACTGGTGCAGGAGATGCTTTTAATGGGGCTTTGGCAGCATATATATGCAAAGGCGTTCTATTGAATGAGGCCATCAGATTGGCCAATGAATATGCAGCAGATAGTGTTACACGGTTTGGAGCTCAACCCAAGCTGACAACACGGGGAAGGTGAAAAAATGAGTGAATGCATTTTAGAAGTAAGAAATATTACTAAAGTATACGATAATGGATTTGTTGCCAATAAGGATATCAGCTTTAAACTGTTCGAAGGTGAGATTCATGCCATCGTTGGGGAAAATGGTGCTGGAAAATCCACGTTGATGAAAATGCTTTTTGGTATGGAACAGCCTACGACTGGAAAAATTCTGGTTAGAGGTGTGGAAGCAAAAATTATCGATCCAGAAGAAGCCATTAAAATGGGAATAGGTATGGTCCACCAGCATTTTATGCTTGTCCCTTCTTTTACAGTGGCACAAAATCTATTGCTTGGTTTAGAACCTAAAAGAGGAATCTTCATTGATAAGAGCCGTGCAGAGGTCATTACAAAAGAATTGGCACTGAAATATAATCTGCATGTTGAACCATCAATCAAGGTTGAAGATTTATCGGTTGGAAAGAAACAAAAAGTTGAGATATTGAAAGCACTGTATAGGGGAGCGAAAGTCTTAATTCTTGATGAACCGACAGCAGTGTTGACTCCGCAAGAAACGGAAGAGTTATTTGTACAATTGAAACAACTTAGAAATGAAGGGCATACCATCATTTTCATATCACACAAATTAAAAGAAGTGAAGGAAATCAGCGACCGGGTCACTGTCATCAGAAGAGGAGTCTGTCAAGGTGTCTATGATACAAAGGATGTATCAGAACAGGAAATATCCAAACTCATGGTAGGACGGGATGTTGTACTCAAATATGATAAGACGTCTAAGATGCCGGAAAAGGTTGCATTTAAAGTGAGAGGGCTCTCACATACTATTGATGATAAAAAAGTTCTCGATAATATTTCTTTCAATATCAGAGAAGGTGAAATACTTGGTATTGCGGGAGTTGAGGGAAACGGCCAAAGTGAATTGGTCGATTTGATTACGAGGAACAGGAGAATACAAAGTGGGTCAATTAAACTCTATGATGAAGATATAAGCAATATGGGGATTCTTGAAACACGCAAAAAGAAACTGTCATATATTCCGGAAGACAGGATGTCAAGAGGTGTTGCTGGTGAAGCTTCTATCGATGACAATATTCTAGCCAATAAAGTTGCCGCAGGCGAAGTCGGTAAAGGCATGATTTTGAATATTAAAGAAATAAAGAGAAGAAGTGCAGATTTAATCAAACACTACCTGGTAAAATGTCAAAACGGCAAACAACAGATTGGAATGTTGTCAGGAGGTAATATTCAGAAAGTTGTTGTTGCGAGGGAGTGTTCGGTTGAGCCGCGAGTACTTGTTGCAGCTCAACCAACAAGAGGTGTCGACGTGGGTGCGATTGAATTCATCCACAGTCAATTATTGGAACTGAGAGACAAAGACTCTGCCATACTCTTGATATCTGCTGACCTGAATGAGGTGTTGGAACTTAGTGACAGTATTGCTGTCATGTATGAAGGTGAAATTGTAGCTTATTTTGAAGACAGTAAAGAAGTGACTGAAGAGGAACTTGGACTGTGTATGTTAGGTTTAAAGAAACATGATGAAAGTCAGTTAAGGAGGCTGAGTGATGAAGAATAATACATTATTTGAAATGCTAAGAACAGTTATTGCAGTAATCATATCACTTGCTATTGCCTTTATAGTTATTTTCATGGTAAGTAAGCAGCCGTTAGAAACCTTTCGGATCTTTCTTTTAGGGCCATTACAGTCAAAAAGATATATTGGAAATGTAATAGAGTTAGCTATTCCTCTAGGATTTGCTGGAATTGCAACAGCAGTACTCTTTAAAGCAAAACTGTTCAATTTGGGAGCTGAAGGAATATTTTATTTCAGTGGTCTAATCGCAACCATCGTTGCATTAAGTGTGGATTCGGGAGTTATCGTTAAGGTGTCTCTGGCAATATTCGCAGCAGCGATAGCAGGAGCTCTTGCCAATGGATTTACGGGTGTTTTAAAAGCAAAATGGAACGCGAACGAACTGGTAATATCGCTCATGATGAACAGCATCTTATACGGAATAGGTTTCTATATATTGAATAATTATTATAGAGATCCTGTTTTGGCAGAAGTGGCATCCTATAAGTTCGCTCAAGGGAACCTGCTGGGCAAGATGATTGCGCAGACGAGAATTCACTATGGATTAATCATACTTTTGGTAGTAGCGGTAATTATATATTTTTATATGTTTAGGACGAAATCCGGATTTGCATTAAGAATGGAAGGGATGAACAGTAAGTTTGCGAGTTATATTGGCTTCAAACCGGCGGCCGTGGTCATTACAGCACATCTGATAGCCGGGTTCATAGCTGGAATGGGTGGAGCAGTCGAGGTTGTTGGTATGTATGACAGATTCAGATGGGCTGCATTACCAGGTCTCGGATTTGATGGCGCATTAGTTGCATTACTTGGAAAGAACCATCCGTTGAAATCGTTGATTGCGGCTTTATTTCTGGCATATATAAGAATAGGTGCAGACTTGATGGCCAGGTTGGCAGACGTTCCATCAGAGATGGTAGCGGTTATCCAAGCGATAATTATTCTGTTGATATCTGCGACGAGATTCCTTTCATATTGGAAGACAAAAATGCTAATGAAGGAGGCGGCTTAATATGGATATGATTGTTAAATTAATCTTTAATAGCGACTTTCTGTTTTCTGTAATTCGGGTAACTACGCCGATTTTACTGGCAGCCTTGGGTGCGGTTATCTCTGACAGAGCAGGTATCGTAAATATTGGTCTGGAAGGTATTATGCTCATGTCGGCTATTACCGGTGTCATTGCAAGTAGCTTCACACAAAGTGCTTTCTGGGGTTTTGTTTTTGCAATCGGAGTAGGAATTGTAATAGCCATGACTTTGTCATACTTTGTACTGAAACTGAAATCCCACATTATCTTAGGCGGTGTTGCCATTAACATGTTTGCAAGTGGAGGTTCCGTGTTTGTTCTTTACATCCTTACAGGGGAAAAAGGAACATCCGCATCTCTACCAAGTAGAGTCGTGCCTAATATAACACTACCAATCATAAATAAAATACCATTTATCGGAGACGTATTATCAGGACATAATCTTATTACCTACTTGGCGATCATTTCAGTTATTGCTGTATATCTGATGCTGAACAGGACGACTTTAGGAATGAAAATAAGAGCGGTAGGTGAAAATTATCATGCTGCTGAATCAGTTGGTATTAATGCCAAGAGAATCCAATTCTTAGCTCTTTCGTTAAGTGGTTTGTTTGCTGGCATGGGTGGCGCATTCCTGTCAATGGGATATGTGTCTTGGTTTTCAAGAGATATGTCTGCCGGAAGAGGATGGATAGCACTTGCAGCGGAAGCAATGGGTAGAGGAAGCACTATTGGAACGACTTTGACAACGATCGTCTTTGGATTTGCTGAAGCTCTGGCAAATTCATTACAGGGTTATAATATGCCTTCTGAATTAGTGTCAATTATTCCTAACGTTGTTACAGTTGTAGGCTTGTGTACATATGCCATAATTACTACGAATAGAATCAGGAAGAGGGGATAGAGTGAAAAAGATAATTATTGATTGTGATCCGGGGCATGATGATGCAGTTGCCATATGCTTGGCGGCAGCATACAAAGATATGCTTTCAATTGAAGGTATCACAACAGTTGGTGGAAACCAGACAATTGATAAAGTAACAAATAATGCACTAAAAGTAGTGGAACTACTTGGAGAAGATGTAAAGGTCATAAAAGGAGCTGAAGGACCCTTGATAAGAAAGCTGAAACCAGCACCTGAAGCACATGGATCAAGTGGTATGGACGGACCGGAACTTCCGGATCCTGAGAAAAAAGTGGAGAAGGAATTTGCGGTAGAATATATAGCCTCGATTCTTCGCAGCACTGAAGAAAAAATTACTTTAGTAGCAATCGGCCCCCTTACAAACATTGCTCTCGTCATCAAGTCCTTTCCTGGACTTGTTGGAAAGATTGAAGAAATATCACTTATGGGAGGGGGGCTGAGCAAAGGGAACATTACTTCTGAAGCTGAATTCAATTTTTATATTGATCCTGAAGCTGCAAAAATTGTTTTTGAATCAGGTATACCAATAACGATGAGTGGATTAGATGTGACGGACAGGTCATATCTCTTGGAGGAAGATATTGAAGCATTTAACAGTTGTGGTAAGATTTCAAAGTTTGTCTATGAACTTCTCGAATTCTATACAAGATATGGGAAAGTGAATGGATATACAGGAGCCTCGATTCATGATGCGTGTGCAGTAATGTGGCTGATAAAACCTGAGATTTTTAAAAGTGAATCACTCCATGTGGACATTTATACAACAGATGAGGCAAGAGGAATGTCAAAAGCAGACTTTCGTGTTAATTCTAAAGAAAAGAAGAATGCAAAGGTGCTGCTTGATGTAGACAGGACTGAATTCATTTCTGTGCTTACTGATGCAATAAAATCTTTGGATTAACCAATTCAAAAAGTAACTAATGAACCAATAGGTTCGTTTCAATAATGAAAGGAGAAAGTTATGAAAAAAATCGCAACATTATTCTTATTAACAGCTATGGTAACGCTTATGTTTTCGGGGTGTGCTTCCAACCAGAATGAAGATGCAACGACAACAGAGACAAGTACAAAAAGTGAGGACAAGGATACAACATCAAATGATGGGGATTCATCAGATTCAAAAATGGAAGATTCAGAATCGATGACTGAAGAACCACTTCGAGTTATTCTGCTGATTCCTGGATCATTAGGTGACAAATCTTTTTTTGATTCAGCTAATCATGGTATTGAGTTGATGAATGAAAATTTGAATGTTGAAACAAAAGTTGTTGAAATGGGAACAGACTATACTAAGTGGGAACCTAACTTACTGGATGCACTTGAAGGTAATTGGGATATTATTGTTACCGGTAATGCAATGACTGAAATGCTAAATACATTTGCTCCGGATTATCCAGAGCAAAAGTTCATCAATTTTGATAGTACAGATACACTGGAGAACTCTAACGTATATGGCATACAATATAAGGCTAATGAGTTGTCTTTCTTGGCAGGTGCCTGTGCAGCGTTAGTAACTAATTCCGATATGGAGTTGGCAAACAGTGATTCAGTAATCGGTTTCCTGGGTGGAATGGATATACCTGGAATTAATGATTTCCTAGTGGGATATATAGAAGGGGCCAAATATGAAGATGAAAATATCAAGGTCATGATTTCATACGCCGGAGACTTCGCAGACCCTGCAAAAGGAAAAGAACTTTCGATTTTACAATACAACAATTCAGTTGATATCAGTTTTAACGTAGCAGGTGGAACTGGTTTAGGTCTACTTGATGCGGCAAAAGAAAGGAATGCCTATGCAATCGGAGTCGATTCAGACCAGGCTCTTCTTTTTGAAGACACTGATCCTGAGAAGTCAGAACATATTGTGACTTCAGCAGTCAAGAAAATCGATGAAGCGATATATGGAGCAGTTGTAAAACATATTGAAGGAACGTTAGAATATGGCATCGTTGATCAACTGGGTGTTGCAGAAAATGGTGTGGGATTGGCTAAAAATCAATACTTCGAACAACTAAGTGATGAAATAAAGGCAGAAATTGAAAGTGTTGAAGCAGAGTTAAGTGCTGGTAACATTGAAGTAAGTACTGCTTACGGCATGTCCACAGAAGAAATCAACGAAATTAGAGAAAATGTAAAACCATAATTACAAAATAAGATCATTATGACTATGCCGCATATTCGTGCAGCATAGTCATATACTAGTTTGCATTATGAGTGATTAAGGAGGAAGAAATGAGTATCCCAACCCCACATATTGAAGCAATAAATAATGACAATATAGCAAAGACGATTCTTATGCCGGGTGATCCTTTGCGCGCAAAGTATATTTCAGAGACATTCCTGGAAGATGTAAATCAGTTTAACTCAGTAAGAGGTATGAACGGATACACAGGTAAATATAATGGTAAAAAAATATCTGTTATGGCATCAGGAATGGGAATGCCAAGCATTGGAATCTATTCATTTGAGTTATATAAGTTTTATGGAGTTGAAAATATCATAAGAATCGGATCTTGCGGTTCTTATACTGAGACAATAAAGATACATGACATATTGCTGGTTGAGGATGCCTGGTCAGAATCGACATATGCCAAGGTGCAAAGCGGATATGAGAATAATATAATGCCAGCTTCTGTTGTGCTAAACGAAAAAATATTAAAAAATGCTGATAAGTTAGACATTGATCTTATAAAAGGGAGAGTACATTCGTCGGATGTGTTTTATAGGCAAAAAGATGGTGAATATAAGGATATTAGGGAGACTTATGGATGCCTTGCTGTAGAGATGGAATCTTTCGCGTTGTTTTCAAATGCTAGAGTATTAGGGAAAAATGCTGCCTGTATATTAACTGTTTCAGATTCGTTTATTACTGGAGAGGCTATATCAAGTGAAGATAGAAAAACTTCTTTTACGAATATGATGAAAGTAGCATTAGAACTTGCAGAATAAAATAAAGGAGGTTGTTATTACATGATGGGTTTTAAAAGAACATTTATAATTGTGCTTGATTCTCTTGGAATAGGAGAACTCCCAGATGCATATGAGTTTGATGATATTGGAGCAAATACGTTAAGACATATTGCCGAAGCTGTCGGCGAATTGAAAATACCTAATCTAGAGAAACTTGGCTTAGGAAATATTATTGAAATTAAAGGTATAAAGAATGTGGAGCAACCATTGGCCTATTATTCAAAAGCAAGAGAAGTAAGTAAAGGTAAGGATACCTTAACGGGACATTGGGAAATGATGGGCATTATCACGGAACAACCCTTTATTACATTCACGGAAAAAGGCTTTCCTGTAGAATTGATTAATGAAATAGAAAAAAGGACATGCAGAAAAGTCGTAGGCAATAAATCTGCAAGTGGAACTGGTATCATTGAAGAATACGGCGAACATCATATGAAAACAGGCGACTTAATAATTTATACATCTGCGGATTCAGTCCTTCAGATTGCAGCTCACGAGGAAGTGATTAAACCCGAAGAATTATGGGATATCTGTAATATAGTTAGGGAAATTACACTACGGCCTGAATGGAAAGTGGGACGTGTGATTGCCAGACCATTTATCGGAGAAAGAGCAGGACTGTTTTCAAGGACTCCAAATAGACATGATTATTCATTGAAGCCTGATAGCAAAACAATATTAAATGAAATGGAAGATCTTGGATTAGATGTAATTGGTATTGGGAAAATAAAAGATATATATGGCGGAGAAGGATTAACAAAGTCAATCAGCAGCAAATCAAATGAAGATGGGATGTATCACTTGATGAACATTCTGAATGTTGATTTTCATGGGTTGGCATTTCTGAATCTTGTAGATTTTGATGCGAAATATGGACATAGAAGAGATCCGTTAGGTTATGGAAGATGTTTGGAGGCATTTGATCTGCAATTAGGAGAATTGCTTCAGGGTTTAAAGAATGATGATTTATTGATAATCACAGCCGATCATGGAAATGACCCAACTTTTAAAGGGACTGATCATACCCGTGAATACGTTCCTGTATTGATATATTCAAAGTCGTTTACAAGTCAAAAACAATTAAAAGAGTTAAAAAACTTCGTGAGTATTGGAGGAATAGTTGCTGATAATTTTGAAGTTTTGGTAAATGTTGATTATGATCAAGTTTTAAATGATTTGATCTGATATAAATAAAGAGTATGCATTTATAAAGTGCTCAACTTCTCTGGGAGTCAATTTAAAAAGTGGCTTCCAGAGAAGGATGGGCAAAAAAGAACTGTCAATGGAGGTGTCATTATGGATTTTTTGGAATGGTTTGGGTATTTATCATCTTTGGTAATATTAATCTCGCTTCTAAATAGCTCAATAATAAGATTGAGATGGATTAATTTAGTGGGTTCATTGCTTTTTACAGTTTACGGATTTCTCTTAGGAAGCATACCAGTGGCAATTTTGAATGGTGGTATTGTAATTATTGATATATATTTTCTACTAAAAATATATACTTCTAAAGAATTTTTCCATATACTGGAATTTACGTCTACTTCAAATTATTTTAATCATTTTATTGATTTCTATAAAGATGATATAAAAGACATGTTTAATGGATTTGATTTTAGGTTTACAAAGGATGATGTCGGAATATATATTTTGAGGAATGCTGTGACAGCAGGATTGTTTATTGCGAGAAAACGTGACAGTGGATCTTTGGATATAGTATTGGATTATGCAGTGAATGAGTATAGAGATTTCAAAATGGGTAAATTTCTGTTTGATAACAATAAAGAATTCTTTATAGACAAGGGATATACACGACTGTATTCAAAAGTTCATAATTCAACACATGAGAAATATCTTTTGAAAGTTGGATTTGAGAAAATTAAAGATTCAGATGATTATGTTTTAGGTTTATAACCAAATCATCATAGATGGACAAAAAACAACAAGGGTGTTGATCATAAGGCAACGCCGTTGTTGTTTTTGACTATCCTGCATAAATGTAATTGATATTATTAGCTTTCATGTAATTGGATTCATCATCAGACAAAGGGTATTCAGTAATTAAATAATCGAATTCTGATAAATTTCCAACGTTAAATACTGCTGTTTCACCAAATTTACTGCTGTCAACCAGTAAAATAACTTCTTGTGCAGCTTCTAAGGCATTTTGCTGGAAAGCCGCATCATAATCATAGTATGCAGTCAATATATTATGACGGCTTATTGCAGCGGCACTTAAGAAAGCCTTGCTGACATGAAAATCTTTTATCATTTCCGCTGTTTTGGATCCTAATGCGGAGTATTGGTTGATATTTACCCAACCTCCTAAGAAAAACATTTTTTTGCATTTTCTACCACCGTCAAATAAGGAGGCAATGGGAAATGAATTTGTTATGATTATTAATGTTTCAAGCAGCTTGGGTTTAGTAATTAGCTGTTTAGCTAATTCAAGATTAGTAGTTCCGCTTTCTATAAGCACTGTTTCGTTTGGGCTAATTAAATCTACTGCTTTTAATGCTATCTTGTGCTTAGCATCTAGGTGGCTTGAAACTCGCAAGTCAAAAGGTATTTCCTGACCGTTGGTATTGGATTTTGCGACACCTCCATGCACTTTGATAATAGAACCTTTTGATTGTAGTGCTTCCAAATCCTTGCGCATGGTTTCTGTTGATACATTTGTTGCATCGGCTAATTGTTGCGTTGAGCATATTGGTGTTTCAGACAGAATTTCGATGATTTTATTTCGTCGTTCTTGTAATTTGCTAATACTTCTCACCTCGCTTGTTCTATTATATAGATTGTAACATTGGAAATAACCAATGTCAATTGGGAAAAAACTTGCAAAAACACAACAATTTACAAGGGATAAGGAAGAAACTGAAAAAAAGTTGTATAAAAGCAATATAAATATTGACAAAATTAAAATATAGTTGTAAAATCAAAACATAAAGTTGTTAAAAACCAATATAAATCGCATTATATAGAATGTAAATTGTGATTAAACAGATTTAATTCAGGAGGTATCAATAAATTGGAAAGTCCGAAGCCTTATATTTTTACAGATGATAATCCTAATTCAATTGAGGACTACGTAAAATCAATTGGGAGATTGAAAAAACCGAATAAAAAAGTAGATGTAATACTAGACACGGATATGTTCAATGAAGTAGATGATCAGTTTGCGCTTGCGTATTTATTACAATCTGAAAATAAGATTAATTTGAAAGCGATATGCGCAGCGCCGTTTTACAATCATCATTCTAACAGTCCGAAAGATGGTATGGAAAAAAGTTATGACGAAGCATTTAAAGTATTAAAGCTTCTCGGTAGAGAAGAATACTGTGAACACATATATAAAGGTTCAGATGCCTTCCTATTAGACGAACAAGTACCTATAGATTCTGATGCGGCACGTTTCATTATTGAAATGGCTCATAAGTACACCAAAGAAGATCCCTTATATATTGTGGGTATTGCAGCTGCAACAAATTTGGCCTCAGCACTTTTAATTGATCCTGAAATCAAAGAAAAGGTTTATATTGTTTGGTTAGGGGGAATGGGTTATGACTGGCATGACAACAGATCGTTTAACGCCGGTCAGGATGTAAGAGCAGCCAGAGTTTTACTGGGTAGTGGAGTGCCGATGACATTACTTCCCGGAAAAGGTGTTTTGAATTATTTTTCTACTACAGGACCGGAGCTTGACTATTGGCTAAAAGGTAAAAACGCCTTTTGCGATTACATAGTCGAAAAGACGGCTCGTGAGTCATCGATTTGCAACGAAGAAGTAACATGGAGCAGACCGATATCCGATGTTGTTGCAGTCGCTTGGCTATTGGATGAAGATTTCATGATAGACAGACTTGAACATAGTCCGGTAATGGAATTGGACCATTTGTATGCTGAAGATAAAAGACGACTCTTTATAAGGTATGTCTATGGAATTAACAGAGACAAATTAATGGGAGATTTATTTACTAAACTTGCTAAATACAAGTAGAACAGGAGGTAACAATGAGTCAGGAGTCACGAGCAACTAAGAATGGATTTCTAAAACGGGGATATCGAGTAATTGAACCATATATATACCTGATTCCAGCGATGATTTTATTTGTATTATTTACTTATTACCCCTTTTTGAAAAATATAGTATTAAGTACTTATAAGCTGAATAAATTCAGAGAAATAAAAGAATTTGTTGGAGCAGCAAACTATATAAAAATACTTACTGATGAAAAATTTCTACAAGCGATTGGAAACACTATTATTTTCGTTGCAACGACGGTGCCGGTTAGCATTGCAATAGGATTTGCGTTAGCGTTATTAGCAAGAAAAAGATCAAAATCATCTTCGATCTATGAAGCCTTATATGCAATGACTATGGCGATTTCAGTATCTGTTGTAGCGATGGTATTTCAAATGGCATTTAACCCTTCAATGGGAATTATAAATAAACTGTTTGGGTTAAAAGTCACATGGTTGACGGACCCTAGAACTTCACTCCTTACGATAATAATAATTCAAATCTGGGCAAATATTGGATATAACTTTATATTTATGCTTTCAGGATTAAGACGAATAAGTGGTGATGTTTTAGAAAGTGCAAGAATAGATGGCGCGACAGGAATCAGAATGTTAAGAAGCATAATTATCCCAATGGTATCACCAACATTACTATTCCTTTTAATGAAAGATATTGCATATGCAATGACGACTGCTGCATTTACAGTCATACTAACGTACCCAATATTCAACAGCGGTGGCCCAAATGGAACTACTGAGACTATTATTTCATATGTTTATGGAAAAGGTATCATTGATTCCAATTTTAACGCGGCATTTGCAGCGACAACTGTAGGTTTTGTATTATCTGCCGTGATGATGGCATTAAGTCTTGCACTTGAGAAAAGGAAGGTGAATTACGATTGAGAAATTTTGAAGAAATACAAGGTACTAAATTTCAGAAGTTACTTTATCAAGCATTTGCACTTGCATTGGGCCTATTGATCATTGCACCATTATTATATGCTATTTCAATATCATTTATGACACAGGAAGAAATAATGACAACTGAGTTGAAATTTCTTCCAAATGTATTTGGATATATTGAAAACTATAAAATTGTTTTTCAACAGACCTTAATATTCCGATTTATGTTCAACTCGTTAGTTATGGCTTTTGTGTCAAGTATAGTTAGGATTGCAGTAGCAAGTTTGGCAGCTTTTTCGTTTGCTTTCTTTGAATATAGAGGTAAAAGGCTATTGTTTGCACTAGTTGTTGGTACAATGATTATTCCGTCAGAAGTACTGTTGGTACAAAACTACTTTACGGTTGCCGGAATGGGATTAGTAAATACATACATGGGAATGATGGTTGTATTTTTTATATCAGGTATTAACGTATTTATAATAAGACAAAGTTTTTTATCGTTTTCAAATACTATACGTGAAGCTTCTCTTGTAGATGGATGTGGAAATTTTAGATTTTTTGTTTCAATATTAATGCCTAGTAATTCAGCAACCCTTATAACTGTATTTATAACATCTTTTGTTGGAACATGGAATACCTATTTGTGGCCACTGATGATAACAAATATTGATGAGATGAGAACTGCCCAAGTTGCGGTAACCATGTTAAATATTTCGGAAGGAAGCAGTTACGGACCTGGAGCGGTTATGGCTGCATCAGCAGTCATATTAGTGCCATCGATTTTAATATTCCTAATTTTCCAAAGACGTATTGTTGGCGGATTTATGGCAGGAGCGGTAAAAGGATAATACCCGAAAGGTTATTATATATAATTAAAACATACAATTAAAGGAGGAAATTATTCAATGAAGAAATTTAGAAACCTTGTAGCTGCTATTCTCGCTTTGGTAATGGTATTGAGTTTAGCAGGATGTGGAAGCAGCAGTAATAAAGAGACTGCAGATGCTACAACAAAGACACCAGCAGAAAAGACTACAGAAACTGTAGAAGAAGTACCTGTAAATATGGAACCAGCAGACGTTGTTGTTTGGCATAGTTTTTCCGGACCTACTGGAGAGGCATTTGAATCAATAGTTAATGATTATAACAACGGACGAGGTAAAGATCAAAATATTCATATTACGTCAGTATTCCAAGGGTATGAAGGAACTGGTAAAGTAGTATTAGCATATCAAACAAAAGATTATGATAACGCTCCTGATATTAACGTTGGTCTTACTTCAACAATTCCATCAGTTATGGAAATGGGGTGGACAGTTAGTCTTGATGATTTTATTAATAATCCTTCATCAGAAATTTCAAAAGATACATTTTACCCAGCCTTGGTTAGAGCTGTAACGTATGAAGGCAAAATGGATGGTATTCCATTTGGTAATTCAATTCCATTACTCTATTATAATGTTAATATGCTTAAAGAGGCAGGATTTGACAGGGCACCGGAAACAATGGATGAACTTATTGAATATGTAGATGCTCTCAAGATTGTAGACGGTAATGATGTCACCAGATATGGACTTAATATGCAAGTTAAGCGTTATCAAATGGTTGAGTTTGTTGTAAGCCAAAGCGAAGACAGCTTCTTTGGAAACAATGAAGGTGGACGTACAGCACCAATGACTAAAATCATTGCTGGCGAAGATGGTACAATGAAAGCATTCTTAGAAAAAATTGATGGTCTTCTTGCTACAGGTGGTTATAAATATATAGAAGATAATATTAAAGAAGAATTTGCTCAGGGATTACATGCTATGACAATTATGTCATCTTCAAAACTTGGAGCTATGGACGCATTAATGGCTGACCAATACATGACTGCATACTTACCTAAAGTAAACTCAGGTGATACTAGTGGTGCTGGTGTTGGTGGCAGTTGTTTGAATCTCTTTGATAGAGGAGACGAAAGAAGATTGGAAGCAGCATATGACTTCATGGAATATCTTGTAAGTCCTGAGAACCAATATACATTTGCTACTGCTTCAGGATACTTACCAGTAAATGTTGAAACTGAGAACCTTGCCGAGATGGTTAAATACTATGAAGAGCATCCTCAGTATAAGGTGGCACTAGATCAGCTTAAAGATACAAGCTTATATGCTCAAGAACCTTTGGACTTAACTTACGGTGCCAACAATAGTATCATTACAGATACTATGTTAGAATTCTGCCAGGGCGATTTAAGTGTAGATGAAGCCGTTAATCAGATGGTAACACAAATCAATGACGCGTTAGATGAGTATCACGACGCAAACTAGGATTTGACTTCTGTGACCCCCTTTTTTCAGAGCAACGCACCTGTTGAATGCAGCAGGTGTGGTGCACTGTTTTTTAGCATACTAAAGGAAGTGGATTAAATGTGTAAAAGAGATATAAAGCTTGTTGTATCTGATCTTGACAGTACTTTTATCACTGAGAATAAAATCATCGATATGGAAGCAATAAGTGTTTTGAACCAACTGAAAGAAAAAGGAATAAGATTCACCTTCATTTCAGGCAGACCACCATATGCAATAAAAAGTATTGCTGAGCAGGTACCCTTAACAGCACCTGTCGTTGGATGTAATGGTGCAATGATTGTGGATGAGAATAATGGTGATCTGATAAATGGTACACACTTTTCAGTAAAGGGTATCCTGCATATTATTAAAGAAGCAGTTAATAATAAGCTAACTGTATTAGCTCTGGCTGATGATGTAGAGTATGCTTTAGGTGAAACAAAATGGACTGAAACGCGTAAAAAAAGAGGTAGAGACATACCAATCATTACTGCGGATGAACTTGCTGATAAGAATGTCTATAAAGTGAATATCATCGCTGGTGATGATCCGGTTGATTTTAATCAGCTTGTGTCCTCCATACAGAATCAAAGAGAGAACTATTCAATAGCTCTTTATGATAATAGAGGCTGTGAAATTGTTGCCAAGGGAGTGACGAAGGAAACCGGTTTACTTGATTTGTGTGAATTGGTTGGTGTTGATATCGATGACGTCTTGGCTATTGGCGATGACGTTAATGACATAGAAATGCTTCGGGAAGCTGGAGTTGGTGTAGCTGTAGGAAATGCAAAGGAACCAGTAAAAATGATTGCTGATTACACTTGTAGTAAAATGTATATAGAGGGTGTTATAGAGGCCATTAAAAAATTTGCTCTATAGGAGGAAAGTATGAAGATTGCAACATCAACCAATATTTATTTTGAGAGAAATAGCGAGCCTTTAGTACAACTTGAGAAGTGTATAGAATTATCGGCAGAGGCTGGTTTTAATATAATGGATTTCGGATTTGTAGAATTAGGTTTAGTGTCAGATGCTTTGCAAAGAGACAACTGGAAGGAAGAAATCAGGAGATATAAAGAATTTGCCAACGATAAGGAGATAGTGTTTAGCCAGGCGCATGCGACTATATTTGATTTCTGCAACATTACCGAGTCAGACACTATACAAAAGTCTTTGTTCGAAAGAAGTATTGAAGCAGCAAAACTACTTGGTGCTGATTGGATTGTCGTTCACCCATCTACAGGAATTAAAAACGGGAAGTATGATCCTGACACCCATAAGAAGAATGTGGATTTTTTCAAGTTCTATTCAGTTTTCGCAGAAAGGATTGGAATAGGCATAGCAATTGAAAATATGTGGGGAAAGACAAAAGAAGGGATCAATCGATATTGTAAGAATCCGATAGAAGTCAAATCCCTAATTGATGATGTAGGAAGAGATAATGTTAAGATCTGTTGGGATGTAGAGCATGCCAGCGTTGAAGATATTGACAATTACGATGCCATCACTTTACTGGGTAATCGGATTGTTGCAACACACATCTCAGATGAAACCGGTCCGGATAATATTCATGTTTTGCCATATACAGGAAAGGTCAATTGGGAAAAGGTTGCCAAAGGACTGGCTGTAATTGGATTTGATGGTCTATTGGATTTGGAGATACAACACTATTTGCCGGGGATGCCCCATGAGCTGGTGCTGCCGGCGATGAAGCTTGCATACCTTACTGGAGAATATCTCTATAATGATATAGAAAGCCGTAAATAAAATGAACGGTCAACAAAATAAAAAAGAAAAATCTGCCAGCAATTGAAAGAAGGCTAACGTTATGAAGATAAGTGAAATACCCAAAATTGAATTGCACTGTCATTTGGATGGATCAGTTGATGCCCATACGCTGTTAACCAACAATGAAGAGAAGACTGTTTCAGAATCCCAGCTGATTTCTTTGATAACAGCACCTAATCCATGTAACAGTTTAATGGATTATCTGAGTTGTTTCAAAAAAGGAGAACCGTACCTTCAGACCATGTTATCTCTGGAAAAGGCGGCATATAATGTCATTTCTCAGTCAAAAAAAGAGAATGTTATCTATACGGAAGTTCGTTTTGCACCCTTGCTTCACTTGAAGAAAGGGCTTGAAATAAGTGAAGTTATTCAAGCTGTAGTGAAAGGGCTAGAAGCGGGAGAAAAAGACTTTGGGGTTAAAAGCAGAGCAATATTATCTATGTTACGTGGTGAGGATTACGAGAAAAACATAAATGTTGTGAATGAAGCAAGGAGCTTTCGGGATTACGGTGTTTGTGGGCTAGACTTGGCAGGTAATGAGGCTGCGTACCCACCTGAGCTGCATGCAGATCTTTTTGACTTGGCTGTTAAGTGGGATATTCCTTTCACTATACATGCAGGTGAAACCGGTAATCCTGAAAATGTTAGAAGATCAGTGCAAATGGGGGCGAAAAGAATTGGACATGGGCTTGCAATTGCCGGCCATGAAGACATTACCGGGTTTTTACTTAGCCAGGATGTTTGCCTCGAAATGTGCCCGACAAGTAATCTGCAAACAAAAGCAATCAATGGGATTGAGCGTTATCCATTTATTGATTTTCAAAATGTGGGTTTATCAGCGACAATCAATACAGATAACAGAACCGTATCAAATACGACACTTACCAGGGAGTGGGAATTACTTAAGGCTCATGAAGAATCCATTGATGAGGCGCTGATAATAAAGACCAATAAACTGGCTTTACAATATGCCTTTCTTCCGTATGGCGAGAAAAAGAGAATTGAAGAGACGTTGGATAATCTAATAAAGAAACAATAAGTTCCTATAAGGTGGTGGTTTTTATGGATGTTACTATTTTATATACCGTTGAAAGGTTGGCTTTAGCGATGGTAATCGGTGGAGTCATCGGGATTGACAGACAAGTGAAAAAGCGATCTGCAGGATTTAAGACTTATTCAATGGTTTGTGTTGGGGCTACATTGGTCATGTTGACAGGACAGTTCATATTTCATCAATATCAAGTTGGAGATGTAGCAAGACTTGGAGCTCAGGTTATCAGTGGAATTGGCTTTCTGGGAGTAGGGACGATTGTCACATCGACCAATAATAAGGTGAATGGGCTAACTACGGCAGCAGGACTGTGGACTACGGCATGCATCGGACTTGCCATTGGTATCGGATATACATCCGGAGCGATTGCAGCTGGAGTAACTGTTTTACTTCTACTAAAAGTATTAAAGTATGTTGATGACGGGATAAGAAAAAGAATTCATTACGCAGATTTATATATTGAACTTTTTGATGTTAAAGCTATCAGTGAAGTATCTCAAAAAATTGATTCGTTTCAAGGTGTAAGCATTGTTTTTCTTGATTCAACACCTCCAAAAGTAAAAAACAGTCAAATCGGTCTAAATGTAATATTGAAACTAAAGAAGGAATTAAGGTCAGCTGACGTAATTAAGTTAATAAATCAGATTGATACAGTGTCGTTCGTCCATACAAGTTATCCGTAGAATTGCCATAAGGATTTTGTGAATATAATGAAGAAATTATTGTCATTGCAAAATAATTTATTGTCGTTTTTGAGGTTGAAAATATGCCTCATAAATAGCTGGATAAAGCGTGAATCTTAGTGTACATGATACTTTTATTTGCTGTTTACACTTCACTCAAAGAGCTTGAAAGGGTTATATTATTTTTGCTAGAAATCCTGTTGTGCGATTATTTTGATATGTGATATTGAAGGCTATTATCTGAACGCAGGTATTTATTAAGATCATCACGTAATTGGTTGGCAATCTTGATTTTCTGTTTTATGGTGATCAGCGCTGTTTGATGCTTTTGGAGCTTTGCATTTAGTGCCTTAACATGGATAGCCAGATCTGGTACTGACAAGAGAAGATCCTTAGTAATGCTATCATTCAGTGACTGCTTTGCCGCATCGTATAAGATGAGTTCTTTTTCATGAGACCGAAAGAAAGAATCCTTATCTGAAGCTGTCTCATATTTTGAGTTGGTTTCTTTATAAAGAGTGTAGTTGTGAATATTTTGAATCAGTATCTGTGTTGACTCGATCTCTGCCTCTGTATCTTTTATAGTTGATTGTAAATGCATAAGTTCATCATGTGCATTACCGATATGCTTGTAGAATGAATGTATATCTGTTGAAGCTGTAATAGAAGACCAGGATTTTGATATGGATTTTAGGTTTTGGAGTTTAAGCCATCGTGCAAATCCAACAGAATCTTGAGCAAGTTTGTTGGAAGAGATATCAACAACTTTGCTCGCTGAATGTCTAGTGATTGGTCTCCTGATATGTTCGTTGCTGACGGATAATTCAATCCGCTCTTTAATCCGTCCCTCTGAATAGTCATCACCAATAGTTTTTGAACGAGTAAACCGTTCCTGACCGGCAACACGGAAGGAAATGTGTTTCCCATACTTAACTTCATATCCTTTTTCTTGTAGAATTCTGAGAAAATCTTCCCAGTCTTTTGCTTTTCTTATGGCGGCGTCGATTGTATATTGCAGTTTTGCCTTATAGCTATTTCCTTTTTTTCTTTCCTGATATTCCTTGTAGGACGTACCGCTTTGTTTGTTTTTAAATCGACTAGCATCCGATTCTGTCGCAATAGAAAGCCCGTTGTTTTTGCATAGGCTGTCACTGATATTTCGGATGTTATGATAGCTTTTCTTGTTAGAGATATAGGATTTACCATCGATGAAGCTGACGTTATTGAAGATGATGTGGTTATGGATATGGCCTTTATCAACGTGAGTAGTAAGTACAAATTCATGTCTGCCTTGCAGATGTTTCTCGCAAAGGTCTTTGCCAATTTGGTGCGCAGTTTCCGGAGATAGTTCACCTGGCATGAACGATTGAATCAAATGCCTAGCCAGATTTTTACAGGTGCTGTTCGTTGATTCTTTTGTTTTTTGAAATTCAATTGCGGCGGTTTTATAGCCACAGCCATTTGTAGATATTAAGATTTCTTCATCAGTTTTACTTGGATCACAGATGTAATCAATACTGAGATTTAAGGTAGTTTTAATAGGATGGATTTTAGTGATTGCCATATTTCGTTTGCCATCTCCTTGAGTTCCTGAATATCTTCTTCGTAAATACTATCTTTTGAGTTTACCCGTTTAGCTATCTGGTTAATGTTGGTTGCTACACCGGTCATTTGTGAGGAAATATTCTGTAGTGGGGTAGGATCGAGTTTGAATATACGTCCATCGATTGCAATTTTTCTCATGTAAGCTCCGGTATTGTTGAATCCTGCAATTATCTTTTTTTCTTCGATTAGTTTTTTCTCTTCTTCTGTAACCATGACATGAATGTTGTAGGGTCTTGATCTATTTGCCATAACTGTGCCGGTCCTTTCGTTCTTCATAGGGGTTTGGGGAGAGACTCCCCAACAAGCGATTTTCAGTTTTCCGTCACCAGTGAAAAGTGGGGATTTTCGGAAGTGTGGCTACACTTCCTGTGCTTGCTAAAATAGAATTAGTACTTCTAATCGTTTAATGCCTTCGGCATTTAAAACCAGAAAGATAGTCCGTTCTTAAAGAAGGACATCAATCCCTGGAAAATAAAAGGGATAAGCATGCTTATTATTGAAAGTACAAATGCAACGATAATCATAATGCTTGCTGGGTTTTCAGTGATGCCGGTACCGTGCAGTGCCAACGAGGCAATAATCAGTATTATACATATTGATATAAATGAGCCTAAGATGACATTTGATAAATGATCGAATACTGTGGTTAGTATAAATCCTGCTAAAGAGAAAATAAAACCGGCTAGAAGTATCGCCTTTAGAGGTAGGAGAAGGATGTTTCCAACTGCTCTCATAGTATGTGCCTCCTTTAATCGTTTGATATGAATATTATAGTATTAATCTGAAAAACAAACAAGACAAAAATTGTGTCCTGTTTTCGTGCGCTATCCTGATTTTGATTTGCTGAAAGTGGACATGTCGTATGTCTTGTATTAAAATGTTCTTATATAAAACAATGACCATTTCAAAGGGGTATATACATGAGAACAAATAGAATTCTTGAGATGATTTATCTTCTCCTAAATAATAGACAACAAACAGCTGAAGAGCTGGCAGATCATTTTGATGTTTCGGTCAAGACAATATACCGTGATGTTGATACATTAGCAGAAGCTGGTATTCCGATTACAAAACAGCAAGGTGTTAATGGTGGTGTTGTTCTTGATGAAAAATATGCATTAAATAGATCAAAGTTGACAGCATCTGAAGAAGCCGCCTTGATAATCGCTTTAGATGAAATAAAGAAATTACCAAATGCACAACTCGAGTATGCCTTGAAGCTTATGAAGCAATATTTTAATGAAGCTGCTACTTTATGGGTTAATACGGATAACGTTTCTCTGGATCTTCAGGAGAAGTTTCATCAAGTGAAAAGAGCGACTATAGAAAAAAGAATTATAGAATTTAAGTATTATACAGATGGGGAATTCTTGAGTTATCGAGTAGAACCCTATGAACTCAGGCTTGCTGATGATATATGGAAAGTGCTGGTTAGAAACATAAGCGAAAAGTCTTTTGAAGAAATATATTTATCCAGGATGGCGGAGATAGAAATTAAATCCAGGTGTTTCAAACGTAGAGAGATACCGGATGAATTTGGGAAAAAATATGCTGGACCGATGGAAGAGTGTTCCTATAAAATCTTTGCGCTAAGTGATGAACTATTGAATCGCTTTCCGATTGAGAATTTTGAATTTGATAGTGGTGAAGCAACGCTCAGGTTAAAGGTGAAATCCGATGTGGAACGGGAACGTGTACATCGATATTTGAAAGAAATAGGTGGAGTGGAATGAAGATCATTTTGTGGAATAAAGATTTGTAAATAGTAATGGTAATCCTTGAACAAGTGAAAACTATATCATAGTTGAATAAAAGATATTGAGAAGCGTGTCGGTATGTACTGACACGCTTCTTTTATTTTTAGATATTTCATATGAATTAATGAAACTTTCTTTGCAAACCAGTTCCGAAACACAGTGTTACGTTTGTTCTATTAGTAGAGGGATGATAATTGAATGTCTCTGTGGACAGGCCGAGAGCTGAATCTGCAAGGGGGGAGGTGAGTTCATTGGATCTGACTCCCGAGAAGCAGGTATGTGTCGGTATGATGTTCGATAGCTATATAAAGAAATGCAGCAAGAATGAATTGCTCAATATTGAAGATCACAAAAGACGTATCAAAGAAAAGGAAGTCCTTGTATCTGACGTCATCAACATAAATGTAGATACAAAGACAACCGGACTGGCTGTTCCGGATTTTATAGTAGAAGGGTATGAAATAGCTATAAGCAATGAGTTATTACTTGAAGCACTCAAGAAGCTTGACTCAACTGAAAGAGAATTAATCCTGCTGCTATTCTACATTGGGTATAAACCCAAAGAAGTATCAACAGATTTAAATATTGGTGAAAGAGCAGTAAATAAACGGAAGAATAAGATATTAGCGAAATTAAAGAAGTTTATGGAGGAAAAGAAATGATAGAGAATATTGATTTTTCGAAAGTGATGAACAGTCACATAAAACCGTTGGAGTTTGAAGTCATAGAAAAAGCGATGAGCGGCGATACTGGCTGTATGAGAAAAATAATCGATCACTATAACCCGTATTTGAGGGAATTGGCTACAAAAATTCTATTCGATGAATTTGGTAATGAGTGCAGGGTCATGGATGAATCGGTCCGTTGTCAGTTGGAAAATAATCTGATAAAGGCTGTGCTTGATTTCAAGATTAAGATCTAGATTATATCAGCGAATAAATGAGTGCTATGCACTCATCAAAGTTGATGACTCAGTCGTGACTTTTGATGGATGTATAGACAATCCATTGTTCTTTGAAAACTGAATAGATCATACAGAAACGTTTGATAATGTGAGCTATAGAAGTAATGCGATGACGGGGGAGAGCCGGAGCATGTAAATCTTTGACAACAGAGGTGGAATCCTGTGGGCCAAGATACATTATCAGTATAATGATACATTTGCTTTGTCATAGCCAGAGTGGTAGCCAACCCACCGCACGCAATGAGAGCAACTACTGTAGTGGGTAGAGGTGAAAACCTGTGAGGCAGTTTCCGGCTGCTATCTGTATGGTCATGGATCATTAAGGAAAGAGAGGCTTACAATGAGTGATAAACAAGAACTTCTCATTTATCGTTCTGTGGATGAGGAGATTAGCTTAGAAGTCGAAATGACAGATAATAGTGTATGGCTGAACCTTGATCAAATGGCAAGTTTGTTTGGCAGAGATAAATCTGTAATTTCAAGGCATGTACGGAATGTGTTTAAAGAAGGTGAATTGCAGCGTGAATCAGTTGTTGCAAAAAATGCAACAACTGCCGCAGATGGCAAAATCTATCAAGTGGAGTTCTTTAATCTGGATGTGATAATTTCTGTTGGATACCGGGTAAAGTCAAAAGAGGGTATTGCTTTTAGAAAATGGGCTACTAAGGTACTTCAAGAATATCTTATAAAGGGGTATGCCTTAAATGAAAGAAGGCTTGACCAACTAAAGACAACAGTCAGCATAATGAGAAGATCAAGAGAATACCTGGATGCTGAGCAAGTCCTGGATGTAGTTGAAGCATATACCAATGCCCTTGAGCTACTTGATGATTATGATCATCAGGTAATAAAGAAACCAACTCAAGGTAATGAAATGATTTACAGACTACAATATGAGGAATGCCGAAATATTATTGACCGTATGCAGCAAAATGTAAAAAGTGATCTATTTGGTAGAGAGCGTGATGGCGTTTTTGAAGGTGCACTAAATACGATATATCAGACTTTTGATGGTGTTGATCTTTATCCGACGATTGAGGAGAAAGCAACCCATCTTTTATATTTTTTGGTAAAAGATCATGGACTGTACGATGGTAACAAAAGGGTGGCAACGGCACTGTTTCTGGAGTTTCTTAATAAGAACCATCGGCTTTTTGTGGATGGAAAGAAGGTTATTGAGGCAAACACGTTGGTTGCGCTGGTAATTATGATTGCTGAGTCTAATCCGAAAGAGAAGGATTTGATGATAAATTTGGTGATGAATTTTCTGATATAAACAGAAGGGGATGTGAATGTGAATGAAGAAAAGGAAGTAAAGATAAATAAGAAGCTACTAGACTACAGTCGGGAATTGGTAATGCTCAATTACGTCTATGAACGCAAATTGCTTACTAAAGAGGAGATGCTTATAGTGAAGAGAAAAATAGAAGAAGATTATGGTGTCAAAGGCGAATGGCAGTAGTGTTTACCACGCCTTTGAAATGAATTATTATTTGTTTGATATATACATTGCCTTATAGTATAATCGATATAGACACTACTCAAAAGATACAAAAGGAGGTTATATGGAAATAAGAGAAATTAAGGCTACGAAACCTTCTGGTAGTGTTAAAGGAAGGAAGATAAGGCGCAAGCGTGTAGCCGCATATTGTAGAGTAAGCACAGACGGTGAGGATCAGCTGAAAAGTTACGCTTCACAAAAGAAGCATTATACAGATTTGATCAATGAAAATGAGGAATGGCACCTAGTAGACATTTATGCGGATGAGGCAATAACTGGGACGCAGGTTAAGAAAAGACATGACTTTCAGCGATTGATAAACGACAGTATGAATGGCGAAATCGATATGATTATCACCAAATCAATTGCAAGATTCGCCAGAAATACTTATGAAACTTTGAAGTATGTAAGACGCTTAAAGGATAAAAATATTGCAGTCTACTTCGAAGAAGAAAATATAAACACCTTGACTATGGACGGTGAATTGCTTCTCACAGTATTAAGTGCTGTTGCTCAACAAGAAGTTGAAAATACTTCTGAGAATGTTAAGCGTGGCCTTAAAATGAAAATGAGACGGGGAGAACTTGTAGGATTTCAAGGATGTTTAGGTTACGACTACGATTCAGAAACTAAAAGTCTTACAGTGAATCCAGAACAGGCCGAAGTAGTTAAATTGATTTTTGAAAGATATTGTTCCGGCATTGGAGCTACATTAATAGGCAGGGAACTAAATGAGAAAGAAGTATGGACTATCAGAGGGAATCGATGGACCAACAGTTCTGTGTTGGGTATTATCAAGAATGAGAAGTATATAGGTGATATTGTACTCGGTAAGACGTTTACTGTCGACCCAATTAGTAAAAGAAGATTAGCTAATTTGGGTGAAGAAGATAAATACTACATCAAAGATCATCACGAGCCAATCATTGATAGAGAGACTTTTGAAAAAGCCCAGGAAATTCTGAATAAAAGAAGTTTCAGCAGGAAGCCGAAAGATTGGGATGGTACTAGAGAGAAGTACAGTAGAAAATATGCGTTTAGCAGTATGATTGAGTGCGGCTTCTGTGGAGGACGATATACCAGACGTAAATGGCACGGTAATAGTCAGTATGGAAAATTTGTTTGGCAGTGTACCGTTAACGCTAAATCAGGCAAGAAAGCCTGTCCTCATAGTAAGGGAATACCTGAGGAAGCTATCGAGTTGGCATTTCTTGAGTCTTATGCGATGATATGCGGTAAAGACAGAGAATTAGCCGACAGCTTTGTTAGAAGAATTGAAAGCTCAATAGGACATGATGATATCATGAGGAAGATTAAGAGCCTTCAAAAAAAATGGGAAAAGAAAGAATATAAACGACGAAAGCTGCTAGACTTGCTTCTTGAAGAGGAGATTGATAAAGAACTGTTTGATGATTCAATTTTTAAACTCGGTAAAGAACAAGCAGAAATAAAGGATAATATCGAAGATTTACAATTACAGCTTGAACATGAGAAGGAAACAAAGAGTCGGCTAAAAAGTTTGAAAAAGACTCTAAGTGGCGAAGTTAAACTAGAGAAGTTTGACAGAAAAATCTTTGAGAGCCTAATTGAAAAAATAATAATTGGCAGCGTTGACGAAGATGGCAATGCTGATCCATATAGCATCAAGTTCATTTATAAAGCAGGGCTTAATAACAGCATTAATGGAGAAAAGCATCGAAAAGATGGAAGAAAGAAATCAACTTCATTGTCTCCTCATCGTAGCAACGACCCTAGTGATATTGTATCCTCTGAATCGTCTCAACACATGTTGAGACGGTTGTGATACTAAAACATTCAGTATAAAGAATAATTAAATACAATTTCATGTCTAGAGAGCAGATATTTTATTCTGCTCTTTTAATCTGCATACCGAATTGATAATCTGCATATTTAGTGGTATAATTTATGCAGAATAATGAAGGGAGGTGTAGAATGAGAAAGTTCGACTACAAGGATATTGATCAGGAATTATTTGATAAAGAAATCGTTGCTTTATTGACTGAATTACATGAATTTCGTGGAAAACAAGAATTATATATGGAATCCTATCCAGATGTTCTAGAAGCTATGGTTAAAGTTGCGAAAATTCAAAGTACTGGAGCATCTAATAGAATTGAGGGTATATATACTTCTGAAAAAAGATTGGGTGACTTAGTTTCAGAAAAGGCAGAACCTAAAAATCGAAATGAAGAGGAAATTGCTGGTTACAGAGAAGTGTTGAATACAATTCATGAAAATTATGACTACATAGTTCCACGATCTAATATGGTATTGCAGCTGCACAGAGATTTATATATGTATAATTCCGGATCAGTTGGAGGCAATTACAAAAATTCAGATAACATCATAGAGGAAGAAAATGAACTAGGTGAAAAAAGCATACGTTTTGTTCCGATACCGGCCTATTTAACGAAGGATACTATGGAAGTCGTATGTGATCATTTAGTGGAATCGTTAAAGAACAAGAGTGTAGATCCACTAATTCTTATACCTGTATTTATACTGGATTTCTTATGTATTCATCCCTTTAAAGATGGTAATGGGAGAATGAGCCGATTGTTAACATTGTTACTAATGTATCAAAACACTTATATTGTAGGGAAATATATAAGTGTTGAGATGATGATTGAAAAAACAAAAGATAGTTATTATGAAACTTTGAGAATAAGTTCAATAGGGTGGCATGAAAATGCAAATGATTATAGACCATTTGTTAAATACTATCTTGGTGTTTTATTGGCAGCATATAGAGAATTTTCATTAAGAGTGGAAACACTTAGAAATCAAGGTCTTACCAAGTCTGAAAGAGTGAAGCATGTATTTGATACTAAAGTAGGGAAAATCAGCAAATCAGATATAGCTAAGTTGTGTCCGGATATAAGTATAACAACAATAGAAAAAGCATTAGCGGAATTGTTGAAAGAAGGATATATAATAAAAGTCGGTGGTGGTAGAAGCACGGCTTATGTTGTTAGAAACTGATATAAACTGCATATTACCTTACTATATAATGCAGTTTAAGTAAATGATATGCAAAAAAGTATCTGAGACTTTGCCTCCACACATGTGGAGTGCTGCCTGGTGCTCAACTATTCATTATAAATATTCATAGATATCAAAATCAAGTTCTGAGATGATTATTCTCAGAACTTTTTTGCCCTTTTTGTATTTCTTGGTGTAGTTGACTATAATGTTCTTGTAGAGAATTGTCAGAAAGGTAAGAGTGATATGGATTACAATCATCTTCATGAACTGTATTTAGAAATGGAGCAAATGTATAAGGATGTACATGCTGAGAACCAGATTTTGAAAACAGAACTGTTAAAATATATTAATCCGATGTCACTGGCAAAAATATTAGTTGGTGAGCAAGACACAGAAGTGATACAGAGTAGTGAAGGTGCTGTATCCAAAATTGATCACACAAGTACTGAACAAGATAAATTAGCGCTGTTTGTAGATCTGTTTTCTGGAAGAACAGATGTGTGTGCTGTTAGGTGGGAAAGTAAATCCGGTAAGACGGGTTACTCACCTTATTGTAGGAATGAGTGGAAAAGGGGTATTTGTGATAAACCCAGGATATCTTGCAGGAAATGTCGAAACAGTGATTTTGTGACTTTTGATATATCATCTGTCCGTAAACATTTAACTGGAGAAGTGGTACTTGGTGCATATGCGATTGATAAGGATGAATATTGCAGGTTTCTTGTGATAGATTTAGATGGTGATAAATGGAAAGATGATGTAAAAAGCTTGCTCGAATGTGCATGTGAGATAAAGGTTCCAGTTTATCCCGAGATTTCCAGATCAGGTAATGGATGTCATCTATGGTTTTTCTTCACAATGCCAATGAAAGCTGGGTTTGCCAGAAAATTCGGTATGTCTTTTATAACGAAAGCAATGCAGAAGAATTTGAATATTGGGTTTGATACATACGACAGGTTGTTTCCGAGTCAGGATTATCTTGTTAAGGATGGATTTGGTAACCTGATAGCATTGCCACTCCAAAAGGCATTACGAAGTAAAGGATGCACTCTATTTGTGAATAATGACTTCCAACCTTATGAAGATCAGTGGAAACTGTTAGCAAGTATTCAAAAGATCCATAGAGAGCAAATGGATAGTGTTATTGCTCTGACAGCAAATCGCGATACAGAATATGCTAATACTGATAATGATAAAGGATTAGCAAAGAACGATTTCCCAGTTGGATTGTCATTACGGGTTGGCGAAAGAATACATATCAGAAAATCTGGTTTATCTTCAAAAGCTGTATTCTATTTGAGAAGTTTGGCATCCTATTCAAACCCTGAGTTCTTTTCAAAGCAAGCAATGAGAATGTCAACGTTCAATACTCCAAGAATGACAGTTGTTTATGAAGAAAACCATGATGAAATTATTTTGCCTAGAGGGATCTTGGAGATTATAGTTGATGTGTTGGAATCCCTTGAAATCGATTATTTATTGAGGGATGAAAGATTGCGTGGTGAAGTAATTGATATAGAATTCAAAGGAGGCCTGCGACCAGATCAGCAAAAAGCATTTCATGAGATTTCATCATATGATATGGGCGTACTATCTGCAGCAACAGGTTTTGGTAAAACAGTTCTTGGAGCAAGATTAATTGCAGAAAAGAAATGCTCAACACTTGTTTTGGTACACACTAAGGAGTTAGCGCTTCAATGGAAAGAAAGGCTGGACCAATTCTTGGACATAAAATATGAAGTACCTCAGCCGGAACAGAAAGGTAGGGGGCGCAGGAAAGTTATACCTCTGATTGGACAAATCGGTGGAGGTAAGAATCAGGTGACAGGTAAAATTGATGTAGCACTCATGCAGTCCATGTTTGACAAGGAGAAAAATGTCAAAGATATTATTGACAATTATGGAATGGTGATTGTGGACGAGTGTCATCATGTGACATCATCAACATTCAGCAAGATTTTATCCGGAACTAAAGCGAGATACATTTATGGCCTGTCCGCAACACCAATTAGAAAAGATGGACATCATCCTATCATATTCATGTTTTGCGGACCCATCAGGTATAAGGTTGATGCAAAAGCAGAAGCGGCAAAAAGAAGCTTCGGACACTATGTAATACCAAAATTCACTTCATGCAGGCAGCCTATTTTCGTCAATGGTGACGATTGGCATATTAGTGATGTATACAGTCACATTTGTGAAGATAAGGCGAGAAACAGACAGATTGTTCACGATGTAGTATCTGCTGTAGAGAGAGGTCGGTCACCAATAATACTGACGGAGCGAACCAGTCATATTGACGAGTTAGTTAATCTGATGAAAGATACACATCTTAAAGTGATTGAATTGTCTGGTAATTTAAGTGCAAAAGATCGTAAGAAAGCGCTGGCAGATATACATGAACTAAAAGATGACGAATCGGTTGTATTGATTGCCACAGGTAAACTTGTCGGCGAAGGTTTTGATTTACCTAGATTAGATACGCTTTTTATGGCTATGCCCGTTGCCTGGAAAGGAAAAGTGGCTCAGTATGCTGGTAGACTTCATAGGGAGTATAAAGGCAAAGAAGAGGTCCTGATTTATGATTATGTTGACATACACATCAGTTTACTCGATAAAATGTATCAGAAGAGATTGACTGCCTATAGAAGTGTTGGATACAAGGTTGCAAATAGTATGTCTGAACTTGCTATCAGTGAAGGTATATATGGCGATCAGGATTATTTGGAATTATTTAGAAACGACTTGTTGAGTGCAAAGAAACATATAATGATATCAAGTCCCTTTTTGCAGCGTAAGAAAATTAGTGCTATAGAAAATACATTACTTGAACTATATAACAGGGGTATACGTGTTACATTGGTTATCAAACCCATTGAAGAGTATGGTGAAAGTCTTAGGGGTGCAATGGTGAGATTGGCAACTGGCTTATATAATCATGGCTTCGATGTTCTCATGCTGCCAGGCAACCACTTTAAGTTTGCTGTAATAGATCAATCGACCGTATGGTATGGAGGAATGAATCTTCTTGGTACTAATCGCGATTCAGATTCTGCTGTAAGAATCAATAATGAAGCATTAAATGCTGATTTAAGAGGATTGATAGGAGAAGAAGATGTTGTGAAATATGGAAGTAGTAATTGAAATAGTTGCTACTGATTTGACGAAATGCTATAATAAACCATAACCAATAAACCGGAAAAAACATAGAAAATTCCGCTTTGTTGGAGTGTGGAGGTGCTATGAAAAAACAAATAACAACGTCAGAAGATATTATAAAAAGATTTGGGTATGAAAAACCATTTGCATCAAAAGAACTATTTGAATTCTACAAAGATAATGGCGAAGATTTGCTAGAGAGTACATTTAGGTGGCGTGTGCATGAGTTAAGAAAAAAAGGCTTGTTACATAGTGTTAAAAGGGGTGTCTATGTATTGGAACACAAGAAGAAGTTTCAGCCCAAAATTTCCAAAAGCACTTCAATACTGTTTGATCAAATCGAAAACAGATTCCCATATATCGATATCTGTGTCTGGGATACATCATGGCTCAATGATTATATGAGACATCAGCTTCATAATTCTTTTATGATATTTGAAGTGGATAAAGAAGGCGTCGGTTCTGTGTTCAACCTTATAAATGAGGATAGTGAAAGAGTATACATGAATCCAAGTGAAGCAGAAGTTGAGAATTATATATTGAGTAGTAATGCAATAATTGTTAGACCATTATTAAAAGAAGCTCCTGTACAAAAGATTGGCAATGTGAAAGTTCCAAAGTTAGAAAAAATTCTGGTTGATTTGTTTTATGATAAAGTGCTACTTGTATCATTTCAAGGTGATGAAATGAAGAACATTTTCATGAGAGCATTTGATGAGTATGAAATCAATTTGACAACACTCTATAGATACGCAAGAAATCGAGGTATCAAAGATAGGATTGCAAGATATTTACATGAGGCAATAGTGAACTGATTGAAAAAGTGATTTGTGCATTGTATTTACTGGAAAAACTTGTGTTAGGTGGTGTTAACCTAATCTTTAAAGGTGGCACATCTTTGATTTTGTTACTGGATGAGATTCATCGGTTTTCTATAGATATTGATATTATTCTCGAAAATGAGAAAGATTTGGAATATATTATTGATGGCATAATTGCAGATAATTTCATCTTCACTAAGTATGAGAAAAACAAGCGTAAGAATGCAAAAGGGGTTCCTAAGGAGCATTTTAAGTTCTATTTCACATCATTACTGGATGACACTGAAAAGTACATTCTCCTGGATATATTGTATGAAGAAAATCCATATGTTGAGACTGTAACAGCGCCAATAGAATGTTCGTTTTTACTTTCAGATGGCGAGACAGTGAATGTAATCATGCCAACGATTGACTGTATCCTAGGAGATAAATTAACAGCATATGCACCGAATACGACAGGTATCCCATATGGTGTTGATAAAGAACTGGAAATCATGAAGCAACTATTTGATGTCAGTATTCTATTTGATAAAATATCTAACCTGGGTCACGTGAAAGATACGTTTGTCCAAATTGCTGAGAACGAGTTGAACTACAGAGAGATAGATGGCATGACTATTAATGATGTCTTAGATGATATTTTTGATACTTCTTTTACTATAGCGATGAGGGGTGCAGTGAATAAAGAAAAGTTTAAGGATCTTGAGCTTGGAGTTAGGCGTGTGAGGAGCCATATCTTTTCAAGAAACTTCATTATTGAGGAGGCACTTTTATGCGCTTCAAAAGCAGCGTATTGTTCAATGCTATTGAGAGTGAAGGACAGCTCTTTGGAAAGGTTTGAGGAATCCATGGACTTGAGCAAGGTGACCATTGAGCTGGAGGGATTCTCCAAATATTTTAAGACGATAAAGAAAATTACACCTGAAGGCTTTTTCTATTGGAAGAAAGCGATTGAGATGCGTAATAAACTATAGATATTTAGTAGGTAGTCATCAGCACTCCACACATGTGGAGACCGTGGTAAAACTATGTCGCTTAAATCCTTGATATCAGAGGGTTTGTGATCTTTTATGTGTTTTCGGTGAATCAGATGAATTGCGAAAATAAAAACAAAGGAAAAACTTGAACTTTTGATTGGCTTATTATAAGGTATAGATATGATAAATCCCTCCATCAATAGTATATGGAGGGATTATTATTTGGCAAGAGATTGAATTCTACTATTTGAATGAAGATGGAGAGTAAAGATGAGGAAACCAGTTAAATTTTTAAAAGGGATAAAAAAAGCAAAAAATATTTACCTACTTATATTAGTATTTGCCTTGAGTGCTTGTGGAGGTAAAGAACCTAGTATTGAAACAGATACAGATTCTCAGGTAGAGAATAGTAATGAAGTTGATGAAGTTTTAGGGATGGAGCCTGATGTGAATCAAAGCCAAACCTGGGATGACACCCAAGCCCAAGAGGACAGCCAAAGCCAAGAAGACAATGAAAATCAAGATCATGATAAAAATCAAGATGATAACACAATACTTTTACCCTATATGCCAAGTGATGAAGACCATCCTTTATATGGGGTGACACCTGGACCGATTACAGATAGGGAAGTGCTGAACTATTTGTGGAACGAGTATTTAGGTGTAGGTGTCGCATCGATTCTCAACAACGGGAATTTTGATATAGATGATGAAAACTTTAATTCATCGATGAGTCTTGACCTTGAAGCTTTGGCAGAGTATGCCGGCAGGATGTATATTAACAAACATGGACTTAGTGAGTTTGAAAATACCAGTGATCATTATAAATATATTTCCATGGAAAAAATTAATCCGATAATAAGAAGATACTTTAATATGGATGAGATAGATGTTAATGAAATAGATGTTAGGGTATACGATGCAGAAAAAGATGCTGTATATATTAATTCAACAGGAGCTGACAAGATTCAAGAGTTTGATGCCAGCAACGGTTGGGGATTGAAATTTGAAAATGTCGAAATGCTCGAAGATGGTAGTATATATTTTGAAATTAACAGGTATCAATATGATTCTAACGTTTTAGATGAGTCCTTCCAGGTAAACTTAAGACCTCGTGAAGACCAAAGTGGGGAGTACTATTTTGCAAAAGCATTTAATGATGTAAATGTTACCAATCCTGTAATCATCACAGGTGATTATGAGAGAACCGATGTTTTTAGTATGTATGTGGATGAGAACAATTATTTCCAAGGGGAATTGTATTATCTTGGAGAGGATGATGACCAGATTATATTAGAGTCCTATAGATATGGCTATAGTGGAGGTCATCAACTTGTTGCTTTTAATAAGTCTGATGAAACCGTCACACATCTATTTGACTTGGACCGTGACAATGAATATTATAGTTTTTCTGTTGTGAATGATCATGAATATGGTCGCCTTATAAAGTTTACAGATAAAAAGAATATAAAGTTATTTAACTTTGATATGGAACTTGAAAGAGAAATTGAAGTCCCTGAAAGTATCACCAGTCTTATGGTTGACCCTATATACTCAGGTGATGAATTGGAACAGGGATTTTTTGGATATGATATATCACCGGATTATAACTTTATAGCCTATGCAACTGAAGAAGGTTTGTTTTTATATGACAGATCAAGTGATTCGACACTTTTGCTACAAGAGCGTTTACCCAGAGATAATGATAAGTTTAGTCAATATGCGTATTTAACTTATCCGAAATTTGTGGAAGGCAACAATATTATAGCCCATATTCCAGGATATGAGTGGAGCGATGGTTATGCATATTATAATATGGATAGTGATGATATGGATGTTGTCCTATACGCTTCTGATGGAGACAGAATCGTGAACTTAAGTGGTACTTCCTATTATGCTGCTCTTGAGTTTCCTGACGGAGGGTATTATCATAATCTAAAAACCGGTGAAAAGACACCTGCTGCTGATTTCCTTGATGGTGTTAGTTTTGCTTATATTTATTCATATGATAAAATTGCCTACAATGCTGGTATAACCGGTTTGGTTATTGAGGAAAGAGACTATGAAGACCTGACATCCAAGCTCTCCTTCTTCGATCAGGAGGAGATACAAGGAAATGACTTGACCCTTGAAGGAAGTAATATCCAAATCCTGTTTTTTTATATTGATGATACTGGTGAGGTTCAAGTATTCCTAAACTACAGCTCACAGTATAATGATCGAGGCGTCTTGAAATGGCATACTGGATATACAATAGGTGAAAACAATTAAGTGTGATAAGTTGGATTGTTTAGGATGTAAAATCTAGATAAGTGAGTGTGATAAATGAATGATAATACGAGTCCCAAGTTACTATAAAGAATTTACATGTATTGCAGAAGCCTGTGAGGATACCTGTTGTGCTGGATGGGAGATTGTCATTGATAACCAAACCTATGATAGCTATTGTCAGATGGAAGGTACCTTTGGAGATAGATTAAGAGGTCGGATGATTTTAGATCAAGATGGAGATCATATTTTTGTTTTGGATGGTGACAGGTGTCCTTTTTTGAACGATGAAAATTTATGTGATATATACAAAGAAAAGGGTGAAGACTACCTGTCCTATACCTGTAAGCAATACCCAAGATATATGGAAGAGTTCGGAAATTTAAAAGAAATAGGGATCTCCCTTTCCTGTCCTGAAGCTGCAAGAATAATACTAGACAATAAAAATCAAACTGAATATGATTTAAGTGAGGACCATGAGATTGGTCAGCAACTTGAGGAAGAGGATGAAGATGTTCTGGAAATCTTTTTGGAGTGCAGAGATACCATAATCCGAATTTTGGAAATGGAAGACATAACTTTCGGGATTCGCACTGCCCTTATAGCTGATTTTGTGGCTGAGCTCCAGGATAAACTGGATTTCTCAGAGTTTGAGGTAATGAATCAAATCAGAGCTAAGTATAGCGACAAGTCTTTTCTGATGGAAGAAATTAGCAGGTTTTCTATGAAGAAGACAAATGATAGTATGAAATATGAAGATGTAAAAAGTTACTTTGAAACTTACAGAGATATAGAACATATGAAGCCTGATCCTCTAGGTATAAAGAACGTGTTGGAATCCTACTGGAAAAGTGAAGAAGATAGATGCCTTTATCTGGACCAACACCAAGCTTTTAATCAGAAGTATAAAGAGCAATACAGTATATACAAAAATATACTGGTATATTTCATCTATCGATACTTCATGAAGTCATTCCATGATTTTGATATGTCATCCAAGATTAAGCTGGCTATGATGTCCATAATTATGATCAAAGAATTGGCTGTCACGAGATGGTTAGACAAGGGAGCGTTGAGCAAAGAGGATTTGGTTGAAATCAGTTTCACTTATTCTAAGGATGTTGAGCATTTAGTGGCTAATGTTGAGAGTCTGGAAAGGGTATTTGAGACCGAGGAGGTCTACGGATTTAGTCGAATCATTAATACATTAATGTGTGAGTTTTAAGTTTGTAGATGACGTAACACCAACATAGAAATTTAAAAAGGGAGTTCCCGCTATGGAGAGCTCCCTTTGTTTTATTTTTTCATCCAATAGGTACGCATATGGTAAGGGGCAAATCCAATTTTGAAATAGAAATCTTGATTGGATCCGACCATACATCTTTTGGCACCTCTTAGAGCACAGCGCTTAATGCCTTCATATATGGCAGCTTTGCCTAAACCCTTTCTTCGATAGTCAGGATGGGTAGCACAGGGTTCCAGTGTGCAATAATCATCTCGCCTATCGTACCAAAAACCTGCATAGGAAACAAAGTCTCCTTCCGGATTGGTAACAGCGATTTTTAGGTGGAGGTCGTTATGTGGACCAGCCAGACTGTAGGCTCTTTGTTTTAAGTCTTCTTCTTCCAGGGGCACCGGACCTTCATCACCATGACCGAAACCATGCCACATGACACTTGCATATTGCTCAAGATCATAGGTATGGTCCAGACTAACAATATGGAAACCTTCTGGTAAAGAATAATCCAGGTTAGTGAGGCTGACATCCAGTATGGAATCAGTTTCTCTATCGTTGGTAGGAATAAAGCCATGTTTGATGGCAACTTCCTGAAGAGGTCTTGAGTTATCAGGTATAGCAATTTTGACTTTGTTATCCTTCTTAAAATGCTCTGTTGCATAGATGAACATGTCCTCTAATAAATAATCATAACCCTCTTTTATGCTGATAAATCCATCACCAGGTTGTGTTTCATAACAGGCCACGCCGACGATTTCTCCATCTTCTTCCCAAATACCTGTGAGATTTTCATGTTCCCTGTCGAAAAAAGAAAGGCTTCTGCACCATTCCCAGCGAACCCAACTCAGGTTCAATGGATGTTTGTCGTTAAGACCAAGGGAGTGCATAAATGCCCATATCTGATTATATTCATCTGTAAAACCAGGTTGACCGGAATGATTTCTTCGCTTTATTGTCATTGGATTACCTACTTTCTACTCAAGCAATTTCTTATACATTAATAATAGTATACGCCAATAGAAAAATCCAGGTCATGAATGGTTATAGCTAAACTATACCGCTTGTTCTAATGCTTTCACCGGGACAAGTTCTTAACATAATTTTATAAGACTAGAAAGCTATTTGACTTCACGATAGGCACTAAGCAAACAGTTTTCCTTTTTTTCCTCATTAACATTTCTTATCTGCTCATTGATGATGTCTTTTGCATATGGTGAATTATATACATCTAGTTTAGCATCAACCAATTTTAGGTTTTCTGTAAGCTGATTGATTTGATCGACAATTACCTGACGATGGTCTGTCAATAATTGCTTTCGTGGGATGATAGTTCCTGAGCCTTCCATTGTATATTCAATATAGAGACGGATATCCTTCAGTTGCATACCTGTATTTTTAAGGCAACAGATTGTTTTTATCTGACTGATGTCCGATTCTGTAAATGCCCGAATACCTGATTTCGTTCTGGATACAAAGGGAAGTAGGCCTTCCTTATCATAAAAACGAAGGGTATAGATGGAAAGTCCTGTCATTTCTGACACATCTTTAATCGTGTATGTCATCGTATTTTCTCCTTATATTGATCTTCACTTTTCGAAAAAACTTAAGTGTTTTAGATTGGCATTTGACCTATGGATTTTAAAAAACAAAAATTTGATAAAAAAGCTTGACCTAGATATAACTCTAGGTTTTAGAATGATTATAAATCATAAATGAATTATTGACAAGTTTTGCAAAATCGGAGGAAAAATAAATGTCAAAAAAAGTATTAGTAACAGGTGGAACAGGATTTCTGAGCAGTCATATATTACTTCAGCTATTGGAACAAGGTTACAAGGTAATCACAACAGTCAGGTCTTTAAAGAGTCAAGATAAGGTGATAGATTTACTTCAGAATAATGGTGTCAAAAACATAGACAATCTTGAATTTGCCGAAGCAGATTTATCAAAGGACCATAACTGGAAGGAGGCTATGAAGGGATGTGATTATGTTCTCAGTGTTGCATCACCGGTTTTCATGGACATTCCCAGTAATGAAGAGGAAGCTATTAGACCTGCCCTTGAAGGTATCGGACGTATCCTAAGTGGGGCTAAAGAAGCCGGAGTAAAACGTGTAGTCATGACTTCGAATTTTGGAGCGGTAGGTTTTAGTAACAAAGATCCTCTTTCAACGACAACTGAGAATAACTGGACCAATCCGGATGAGCCAGGATTATCAGTTTATGAAAAGTCGAAACTACTGGCGGAAAAGGCAGCTTGGAAGTTTATGGAAGAAAAAGGTGGGAGTATGGAGCTTGTGACAATTAATCCGGTGGCAATACTTGGCCCTTCTTTAAGCAACCATTTCACAGGTAGCTTCGGTCTCATACAACATTTGTTGGATGGTTCAATGAAAGCCGTTCCCAATATTCCCTTAAATCTCGTAGATGTTAGAGATGTGGCTGACATACATATTCGGGCAATGACGAATCCGGGTGCAAAGGGCCAGCGATTTATTGCTTCTGCAGACGGACAAATTTCTATGCCTGAGATTGCAGAGTTTTTAAGAAAAGAGAATTCCCTTGCTGCCCAAAATGTATCTAGGAAAAAAGTTCCTAATTGGGTCCTCCACTTGGGTTCTTTATTTAATAAGCATGCCAAAGAAGGTGTTCTCCTACTGAGGATGAACCGTCATGTAAGTAATCAGAAGGCAAGGAATATTCTTGGTTGGAAACCAATTTCAACCAATGAAGATATACTTCGTGAGTCCTTGAAAAGCCTACTAAAATATGGACAGTTAAAGGGTGTTTAGTTAGCAGGTTTAGGGTTCCAGCAAGAAAGAACAAAGGGTGGATTAATAGCAAGAAGACAATATTGACAAATCAAATCTGACTTTATAAGGGTTACCACATCATTGTGGTAACTCTTTTCTAAATGGAACAAAATAAATTGTGTTAAGCTTAGACAGTAGACAGTAGACAGAAGGCAGACAAAAAAGGAGGTGGATAGATGGAAGCAATCATAACGAAGGAGTTTATTGATCTTGGAATGCAGATAGATCAAAAGGAAGCAGTCATCAATCATCTCAGTGAACTCCTGGTTAAAGGCAGGCGGATAACTGACAAAGCAACCTATGTGAATGCAGTTATGGAACGGGAAGCTATGACTTCGACGGCAATCGGTTTGGACGTTGGAATCCCCCATGGCAAAAGCCATGCAGTCAAGAGTCCTACCATTGTTTTTGGAAGGTCCGAGTCAGGAATAGTTTGGAATGAGGATGGAGAGAAAGTTAAACTGGTTTTTCTTTTAGCCATTCCTGAGAAAGATGCAGGGAATCGACATTTAAAGATTTTGGCAAAACTATCACGTAAACTATTAGATGATGAGTTTCTTCAGTTCTTAAAAGTAGGGGACAGTAGTGAAGAAATCTTAGGAATGTTGGAGAAGACTTTTTCGTCTATTAATGAGTAACCAAATCATAAGTTAGAAGTATGGAGGGTTTTATGAAGAAGCAAATTGGTAAAATACGAGAGTACCTAATGACTGGTGTATCCTATATGATACCTATAGTTGTTATCGGTGGGGTCCTGATTGCTCTTGCCATTGCCTTAAGTGGAGTGGAAGCAGGAACAGGAGCAAATGTAACAAATCCATATCTGGTAAAAATGCTAAACGTTGGGGTTGCAGCATTTGGCCTTATGGTACCGGTTTTGGCTGGGTTTATTGCCTATGGTATTGCAGACAGACCAGGTCTTGCACCAGGTCTTGTGGGTGGAGCCTTGGCTACAGAAATCGGAGCAGGTTTCCTTGGTGGTATCCTTGCCGGATTTATTGCCGGTTATACTGCAAGATGGATTAAGTCGTGGAAAGTCCCTAAACAGTTAAAAGCGATTATGCCTATTTTTGTTATACCATTATTATCATCAATTGTTGTTGGTGTATGTATGTACATCATTGGTGCTCCAATCAGTAATTTGATGGAAGCTATGACAAATGGCCTGAAGGCAATGGGAAGTGGGAATGCAGTTCTCTTGGCAATTATTATGGGTGCAATGATTGCCTTCGATATGGGTGGTCCGGTTAATAAGGTTGCTTTTATGTTTGGTGCAGCCATGATATCAGAAGGTGTCTTCACAGTTATGGGCCCTGTTGCAGTGGCCATCTGTATTCCACCACTGGCTATGGGTACAGCCACATTGCTTAGTCCTAAGAAGTACAGTCCAGCTGAGAAAGAGGCCGGTAAAGGAGCCCTTGCTATGGGATTGATTGGAATTACAGAAGGAGCCATTCCTTTTGCAGCAGCAGACCCAATACGGGTTATTCCTTCAATTATGACAGGCTCAGCTATTGGTGCAGCTGTGGCAGCAATCGGTAAGGTTGGAGATCATGCTCCCCATGGTGGACCAATTGTGCTCCCTGTTGTTGACAACCGGATTATGTTCTTGATTGCTGTGGTTGTAGGCGTGAGTGTATCTGCCATCATGGTTAATGCTCTGAAAAAAGAGCAGGTTGAAGATGGGGCTGGTAAAGAAGAAGAAACGAAAACCACTGCAAATCTGGATATTGATTTTAACTAAAGTCGGAGAGGATATTAGATGAAGGTATTAGGCGTAACAGCATGTCCTACAGGTATAGCTCATACTTATCTGGCAGCTGAATCCCTTGAAAAAGAATGCAAGAAACGTGGCTATGAGGTAAAGGTTGAAACTCAGGGGTCCATTGGAATTGAAAATGAAATAACAAAAGAAGATGTGCAAAATGCGGATGTGGTCATTATGTCTAAGGATATAGCTATAAAGGGGAAAGAACGTTTTGTATCAATCCCTAATGTTCATGTCAAAATAGGGGATCTCATCAAGAATACATCTCCCTTGATGGATAAGGTAATGGCTCATCTAGAAAGTTTAGGAGATTAAATGGTTGATTTTACAGTAATGATCAAATTTGATGAAGGATTACATGCAAGACCGGCGACAGAGCTTGTCAAAATCTGTAAAGGCTTCACTTCGGATATTCGGATTTCAAAAAATGACGCAGTCATAGATCCTAAAGGGATTTTAGGAATCCTGACACTTGGAGCCTGTAAAAATGACGAAATACAGGTTAAGATTAACGGGGCTGACGAAACCCATGCAGCCCAAGCTTTACAGGCATACTTTGGATAGTATTTCCATCATTTATATCAGGGACTCCTTGGCTTATGCAGGGAGTCCTTTGTTTTTAATATGAAGGCATGCTTAAGTAGCCTTTTCTTTATTCAAGACAAAAGTTATAATGGGATTAGTAGTGTTAATGGCTTGACATGAATTGAAATGTGGGTGGGATAATGGAACGATTAAATCAAATAATTTTATTTTTGCTTCAGGCAGGGCAACCTGTATCTGCAGAGGAAATCTCTAAAGAAATGTCTGTATCGGTTAAAACCATCCGTAACGACCTCAAAAAAATTGAGGATTCCTGTGGTCGTGAAGGTTTGAACCTTGTCAGAAAATCAGGGGTGGGTATTGAAATTAAAGGACCTGATAAGAATAAGGATATTTTGGCGAATAAACTAAAGAAGGTGGGAAATGGCAGCTCTATTAAATCTGGCAGGGAAAGGCAAAAGTATATCATCAGACGAATTGTCATGAATGAAGATGGGGTAACAGTAGCTAAACTTGCAGAGGAAATGTTTGTGACTGTTTCAACTGTCTATAAGGATATGAATGGCCTTGTTGACATTCTTAAGGAATATAAACTCAAGCTTGTCAAAGACCACAACCATGTTCTTAGGCTGCAAGGGGATGAGCAACAATATCGAATCGCCATAGCCAATATGATTCTTGAAAAAAAGAGGGATTCTTTATCATTAGGACCAGACCTGAATACACAAAGCCGTATCGAACCCTATTTGCAAAGCCAATTGGTAGAATTAATAAATTTGGACTATAGTCATCTGGAAAGAGCCATTGAAATGCTCGAAGGTAAACTTGGCTATCAACTTTCCCAGGAAGCATACTCCAGTCTTTTAATTCATATAGCTATAGCCATTAGAAGAATAAGGGCTGGAAAGGATATTCTTCTTGATGAACAAACCCTTCTAGGGCTTAGACAAAGTAAAGAGTTTCAGCTGGCTTGTGAGCTGGCAACAGTTATTGGTCATGATTATGAGCTTCATATCCCTGACCAGGAAATTGGATATATTACCCTTCATATTTTAGGAAGTAAAATGGGATCTGATTCTATTGAGATGGGAAATGATTCCGGAGACCTGGCTAAAGGAGGAGAAGTATCCCTTGCCTCAGAGATTGCTGGCAGGATGATTGCAACAGCGTCAGATATACTGGAAGTTCATCTGGAAGAAGATCAGGTCCTTTTTAAAGGTTTGGTCCTTCATTTGCGGCCAACTATTAACCGACTAAAATATGGACTAACCCTTAGAAATCCAATTTTGGAAAATATTAAAGACCAATATCCGGATATATTTGGTGTTGCCTGGATTGCCGGCAAGATTCTTCAGAAATACCTGGACAGAAGTGTTCCGGAATCTGAAATCGGCTATATAGCCCTTCATATTGGAGCAGCTCTAGAAAGGGTGCGAGGTAAGATAAAAACCCTGGTTATCTGCCATTCCGGCATTGGCACCTCTCAGCTTCTGTCTGCCAGGCTGAGAAGAACTTTTAAGGAACTGGATATTATTGGTATTACTTCTTCTGTCAGTATTGAGTCTGATCTTTTGAGGGAGGCGGATTTGATTTTAACAACGGTTCCGGTTCGACTGGAAACCCAACAGCCTATTTACCTTATTAATCCACTTTTTGGAAGAGATGATGTTAAGAAAGTGGAGAATGCCATTGAAAAACATATGCGGATCCACTCCTATAAGGCCATTAAGAATATTGAAAAAGAACTATTTGTTAGAAGTAAGGTTTTTTCCGGAAGGAATCAGGTCATAGAGGAGCTGTGTATCAGTCTCTATGAAAGAAATTACATACATCCCGGATATTTGGAATCGGTCTTGGAGAGAGAAAAAATCTATTCGACAGAAATTGGAAGAGGACTTGTCATACCCCATGGGGATCCTGCCAAGGTTAAGAAGTCCTGTTTATCAGTTACCCTTCTTAAAAATCCCATTAAGTGGGAAAGTGAGTGGGTTGAGGTGATTATTTTTGTTCTTTTGAGAGAAGAGGATATTAAGTATGCCCGGTCAATTTTTAAGAATTTAAGTGAAATCATTGAAGAAAAAGACTTCATTGACCAGCTGAAATCCGGACGTCAGTCAGCCATAGGAGTTCTAGACCGAATTCTCTACGGAGACAGAGAATAATGTTCAAAAAGTCTTATAACCCTATGTTTTATTAGTTACCTGTGGTAAAATCTATAGGTGCTATATGAACGTTGATTTGAAAGGATTAAGACTTTGATAGCTTCCATCATAGATTTACATATATTCATGCTATGCCTCCTATCAGTTATGTTTGTTTATATCGGAAGAGGCAGTAAAAACAACATATCCGGACATATATTTCAGGTTATCATTCTATGTCTGTCCTTTACCCTCCTTACAGAAGCTTTAGCCTGGGCCTTGGTTGTCTTGGGGCATCCAGCAGCATTTGTGGTATTGTCCTTGTCAGTCGCAAGCTCATCATTGCAGACCATTGCCTGGATTTCATATTTTGACTATAAAGTTTACGGTGATCTGCAGGGAATAAAACGGCGACTGCCTTTTTATATGCTTGTGCCTATGCTTATTGCTTTGCTGACCCTAGTGAATGGATTTGTGCCGGGCTTGATTTTTGACATTCAGGACAAGGCCATCATATGGGGAACTGGATCCATATTGCCACCGGTGATTGTTTATGTACTGATTATCATCGTTCTTATTTACCTCTTTAGAAATAAAGAGATGATTTTTGGGCGATTAACCTATACCTTGCTGCTCTTTATTATGTTGCCGGTTCTTGGATCTCTGATTCAGTTTTTTGTCACTGATGTTCCGGTAAACTGGGCTATGTATAGTTTGGCCCTTGTCATAACATTTATATTGGTTGAGCTGGCTGAACTTCACAAAGACGAGTTAACCAATCTTCCCACCAGACGGCAATTTGAGAATCGATTGAAGTTTAAGCTTAAGAATAAAGATGCCTTTGGCATTATGATGATTGACCTTAACGACTTTAAGAAAATAAATGATACCAAAGGTCATCAAGAAGGAGATATCGTTCTTCAAGAAGTGGCTGATATACTGGTGACCAGTATCAATCCTGAGGATATGGCATGTCGCGTTGGTGGAGATGAATTTACGGTTATTGTCGAGTCCAGTGATGTTGAAGTCACTGAAATGGTAAAGGCGCGTATCGAAAAACGGATGGATGAACTGAATCAGAAAAGAGAAGATCTTGAGATTGGCCTCAGCATTGGCCTTCGAATGGTTAGCTTGCCAACAGAGTGGGATTATAATGTCCTGCTGACGGATATTGATAGGAAGATGTACAGGGACAAGGCAGAAAGAAAAAGAAATAATGGGAAATAAAAATGGAAAGTTGCTTGCCAAGAGCAACTTTTTTATTATCTTTAATGAGATGGCTATCTATGATATAATAAGAACAAATGTTCTAAGTGTAGCCAAGAGGAAAATTTATGAGATCTAAAGATACAATTCAAGAATCTATAGAAGCTTTGTCTGCAAGAGAAATTACAGAGCTGGAAGAGACTTATACCAACAAATGGTATCTGGAAAAACTAAATCATGGTCAGAAGATTGCAGCTACCCGTAAAGAAGGTAATTATCTTGTCATTGCAGGCCCAGGTACAGGAAAAACCCATACCCTTTCTTATCGTATCCTTCATATGATCAAGACCGGGACTGACCTGAGCAAGGTAGTGGTGATAACCTTTACCAGAAAAGCTGGCAATGAACTTAAATATAGGATTAATCAACTCATGCCCAATACTGAGCTGGGGTTTGTGGGAACCTTTCATGGTTTTGCCAATCATATATCCCAGATGAACGGAACAAGATCACCTATATCCAAGTTCCGTCTTCTTGATGCGGATGATGACCGTCAGGTCCATAGTTTGGTGATGACCGATTACAGAGGCTTTAGCCAGCCTATTCGGGCAGGCAGGATGCAAAAGGTTGTCTCTTATTGTGCCAATACAGGTATGACGCCCCAGGAGTATATTGAGAAGTTTGACCTTAGAAATTTGATGGATGATGCAGAAGCCATTGATGAATATAGAAAAGTTTATGAACGATATAAGGTTGATCATATGTTAGCTAACTATGATGATATGATCCTGAAGATTTCTTCCTATCTGGAGGATGAGGAAAATCGTCAAGTTCTTGACTATAAATATCTTATGATTGATGAGTATCAGGATACCAACAAAATGCAATTGGACTTTATTAAAAAGCTCAAGATACCCAATGTTATGGCCATTGGTGATGACTTTCAAGGAATTTACTCTTTTCGTGGTGCAGATCACAAGATTATCCTGAATTTTTATCATGATTTTCATGATGCCAAAATGATAAAATTGACACAAAATTACAGGTCTGTCAGTGCGATTGTCGAAAAGGTCAATCAAACGGTAGCAGCCTCCAATCTGGGTTATCAGAAGGCTTTGGTTTCAGGTAAGGATGAAGAGGGACTGGTAGAGGTCATATCCGGAAACTCTTTGGAAAGTCATAAGGATTTTGTCATGAACAAGATCAAGGAAAAACCTGAAGAAAGTCATGCCTTGATATATCGATATAATAAGCACCGTACCGTTTTCGAGAAAGCTATGATTAATGATAATATGGACTACGCTGTCTATGGTGGTGTCCGGCTGCTTGAGCGGAAGCATATCAAGGATGTATTGGCTTTTTTGATGGTTTATCTCAATAGGAGGGATGTGGTTTCCTATAACCGTATCTTAACCATCTACCCGGGTATTGGTCCTAAGACAGCTAAGAGACTGATGAAGTATGAACTCAAGGATACAGACAGGCTTAATGATGAAAAGAAAGCCTTTGTTGACCAGGTTAGAGACTTGCTCACCACCGAAAGAAATAAAGATGATTTACTTTCAGCTGTTATAGACTTCTACATGTCAATTTATGACTTGATTGAATCGGATTACTATACCAAAAGTGATATTAAAGACGATTTTAAGATGATTAAGGATCTCATGGCCACCTATGCCTCCTTAGAAAACTTTATTATCAATCTTATTCTGGATCCGGTTGTGGACCTTAAGAAAGGGCTTAACCCTAAAGTAATCCTTACCACCATTCATTCTGCCAAGGGATTGGAATTTGACAATGTCTATTATTTCCATTCCCATGACTGGTATAAGAATTATGACTTGGAACAAACAGAAGAAGACAGACGACTCTTCTATGTGGGCATATCCAGAGCTAAGAAGCAACTGTATGTCTTTGACCATACGGATGTTCCACGGCCTTTTGAGAGCATACTTAAGGATTTTGACAAAGTTGATATGAATGGCTCCGGTCCTTCAGAGAAGATGACTGTAATTGTCCAAGCAGAGGATTCGGTGGATGAAATGACTAACGTAATTAGGGTAGACTTTGGTAAGGGAAGGCGTAAATAAAGGAATTTATTGGAAAATAATCAGATACTTATGATATTTTATGGGAAATTAGTCCTATAATAAAAATATGTTGTAGTTCTAATGGACTAATATTATAATATAGCTAGATGATGTAGAGGAGTTGCATAATGAATAATATTAGTTCTTTTTCTGTAGAGAAAATTAAGACCTTGATACAAGAAAATAATGATACAGGTATCATTGATTTAATATTGGAATTACTTCGTTTTGATGATCTTTCAAACTATGAAGAGATCATCAAAATGATTGTTCAATATGCCTATGATTTGATGCATGTCAGCCAGATGGAAAGGCTGATCTATCTTTCTGAGCCTATAAAGAGACTTCTAAAAAAATCCGTGGATTTCATGTCTGTCGACGACTACTATGATTTTTCCACCATGATTTCCTATTTGCTGGACGATTTTGAAACAGCTCTTAGTGAGTTTGATGAGTATTATCAATTAGATCATCAGGAACCCTATAGCGAAATGTACTATTCTTCCAAGATTAACTATGTTATTACTAATTTTAAACTGAACCGTTTAGAGGATGCCAAGAACCTTTTAAGAGAAATAGAGGAATTGACCCTTAGTGAACCAAAGCTTTCAAAATTCAGTCTTCTGATTCATCTGATCAAGGCTGAAATTTTGATGGAAGAGGGAAAGCTGGATCAGGTAGAATCTATCCTAACAAAGAGTTTAGAGGATGCAAATATTGATTTTGTCGTGCACAACAAAATTTCCTGCTATAGTTTGCTAAGCAGGTACTATGACATGGTAGGAAAATACGATGAGGCAGTTTCCTGGTATGAAGCCTCCATTCAATTAATTGAGGAAAACAAGGCTGAGTATGATGAAAAAGAAATATTTAAGCATTTTGCCCAGCTATTGCATAAGTATGGTTATTATGAGAAAAGCTCCTCAATGTATGCCACCTATGTATCCCTTCTTGAAAAAGCTACGGAGGATAACCGCCGTCTGATGCGCATTAAGTCTGAACTTGAACTCTATATCAAGGAAAAAGACGATGAAGCCTATCATTTGATGAGGGAAAACCAGAGAATTAAAGAAGAGAATAATCTTGATTTTCTGACAGGAATATACAACAAAAGATATATGAGGAAGTTTTTGACGAACTACTTCCATGAGGATACCCAGTCGTCACTGATTCTTTATCACTTTGATATTGATGATTTCAAAATTGTGAATGATACCTATGGACATATGGCTGGAGATTATGTCATAAAGGACTTGTGTACAGTCATCAAATCCAGATTAAATGCAGATGCAGTCTTTGCCAGAACCGGTGGAGATGAATTTATGATTTGTTTTACGGATCTGACTTTTGAGCAAGCCGTATCTACGACAAAAGAGATTGCTGAATTGGTTAAGGACCATAGGTTTGTATATGACCAAGAAGAGATTTGTCTTTCAGTCAGCGGAGGTCTTGTTTCCGGCAAGGAAATGGATTTTCATTCACCAGACCATATGATTAAGTTGACCGATGACCGATTGTATGAATCCAAGAGGTGTAATAGGGGCCAGGTTACTCTTTCAGAAAGTGATTGCAATTGTTAAGTATGTGTATTGAATAAAATAGAAAACATGAAAAAAGGATGGTTATCTTCCAAGAAGACGACCATCCTTAATTATTATATCAATATCTACGAATTATAATTCGTTGAAGTACTTGATAGTTCTAACCATTTGGCTAGTATATGAGTTTTCGTTATCATACCATGAAGTAACTTTTACTAATGTTTTACCATTTCCAAGTGGAGCAGTTTTAGTAAGAGTTGCATCAAATAATGAACCATAACGGATACCTACGATATCTGAAGATACGATAGGATCAACATTGTATCCGAAAGAATCGTTAGCAGCAGCTTTCATAGCAGCGTTTACGTCATCAGCAGTCACATCGCCTTCACATACTGCAGTAAGCTCTGTTAATGAACCTGTTGGAACAGGAACACGTTGAGCTGAACCGTCTAATTTACCTTTAAGTTCAGGAATTACCAAACCGATAGCAGCAGCAGCACCAGTAGTGTTAGGTACGATGTTTGCAGCAGCAGCTCTTGCTCTTCTAAGGTCTTTGCTGTGAGGACCGTCAAGAGTGTTTTGGTCGTTAGTGTAAGCATGGATAGTAGTCATGAAACCTGACTCGATTGGAGCTAATTTATTAAGGGCGTCTGCCATTGGAGCAAGACAGTTAGTTGTACATGATGCAGCAGAGATAACTGTCTCTGAACCATCAAGGATATCTTCGTTAGTACCGAAAACAACAGTCTTAAGATCGCCTTTAGCTGGAGCAGAAATAACAACTTTCTTAGCACCTGCTTCAACGTGAGCTGATGCAGCTTCTAAAGAAGTGAAGAAACCAGTACATTCAAGTACTACGTCTACGTCTAATTCTCCCCATGGAAGGTTTTTAGGATCTCTCTCTGCATAGATAGTGATTTCTTTACCTTCTACGATAATTGAATTTTCTGTGTTAGTTACTTCTTTACCGAATCTACCTTGAGCTGTATCGTACTTAAGTAAGTGTGCAAGTGTTGCTGCATCTGTTAAGTCGTTGATCGCTACTACCTCATATCCTTCAGCTACGAACATTTGTCTGAAAGCAAGACGACCAATACGGCCAAACCCATTAATTGCTACTTTAGTCATTGTGTTTCCTCCTAAAATTATATTTGGTCTCAAAAGAGACTATTGTTAACTGCATCACTATGATACAGTAATTAACCCATAGGGTGAGTATATGGTCTCTTGGTTACCATATACCCGTACATTATAGCATAACATCAATCGCCTAACATGCTTATCTGTAAAATTGCGACTGATGGACTATAAAAGTAATCAGAAATCTAAATTCTTAGCAATATTTAGCCTGATAAAGAAGAGAAAATACAGGCGAGTGGTCACCCTGGAGTCCCGGTTGACTATTTGAGTCCCATGATTGGCTAAATAAATAGCTAGCAATATCTTGCGATTTCACATAGCTCTTTATAATTATAACATTAAGTTCCTAAAAATCAAGGGCAAACCATATATTTTGCATTATTTTTGATAAATTCATAGGAAGTCGATTCTCTTTGGAGTATAATTAGAAGGTAAACAAAAGCAAGGGAGGTAAACTGATGAAAACATTGTTCCGATTAACTGTTGTTTTACTTGTGATTGTCTTAACCTTTGCAGCCTGTAAACCTAAAGATAAAGAAAATGACCAAAAATCAACGAGCGAAACAAGCGCCAGTTCAGATGATAAAAAAGTAGAGGAAGAAGAAAATGATACCAAGGACGACGAAGGGGAATTGTCCGAGGAAGACATAGATAACCAAGAAGCAAGTCAAAATAACAAGGACGATGAGCCGGAAGATGATGAAGACTCAAGTGGATTGGATCTTTCACTACTGGATAAGGCACTGCTTGCATCCGTAAAAATCAAGATTCCAGAGTCCAGTTATAGTGTGGCAACCATCACCAGCATATCCACGTGGGAAGATGAAGTGACAGAAACTGTGAGCACCGAGACTACCTATATAGAAGGTTCCAATTCGAGGACAGAGACAGTTTATCCTGAAGGAACGGATATAACCATATACGTTGGTGATGAAAGGACTCAGTATAACTATATGTTAGGCGACTCTACCGGTTATACTTATGTGGATGATACTGGGGAAATGAATGAAAATGAATTAATGGCTGCCTATGAAGGTAAGTCACTGCTAGAGTTTCTCGAAAATGAAATGGGTTTTGATATGGAATTGGAAATGAAAGCCAGTCGTGACAAAGTAGCCGGCAGGGATGCTATCTTTATCGAAATGATTCCGGCTATGGAACAGGAAGAAGGCCAGGAATTCACCTACCAGGTTTGGATTGACCAGGAATTCATGCATATTCTGAAGTATGAAATCCAGTTTGGTTCTTTTATGCACTCCATTCAAGAAGTCACAGAAGTCGAGTTTAACCTTAACATCGATGATGACTTATTTGTACCTCCAAGTGATATTGAATTCTACTGATAGGAGAGGACATGAATAATCCTTTTAAGAAGTGTAATTATTCACAAAAACTTTTATATATATTAATCGCAATTGTTGTTATATTTGCAGGAGGCTTTCTGGGCATTTATTTATTGTGGGCAAGATTCTTGCCTGCAATTCTTGTCCATATCATTTATATACTAGTTCATCTTGGCCTATTACCCCTGGTAAGCAGAGAGGAATACCTTATTGTTCGTTTTACCATCATCATATCTTTTCTTATTCAGCTGACCTTGGCTGTATTTCTCTGGTTCCCCTTGGAAACCAACTATGGTCTTTTTTACTTTTTGGTTCCTATTGGTGCTTTCGCCATGTTTGATATGCTCAATCCTATTGAAAAATGGACAGGAATTGGAGTGTCTGCCTTAAGTGTTATTCTATATTTTACCTCCAGCTATTTTCGGATTAATATAGGTTTATATGCTATGAGCGAGAAGGCTGTTGACATTATATCAGGCTTATCATTTATTTCAACGATTTCAATTGCTTCTTTTCTCTTCTATATTCATGCTTTAAGTCTGGCCAGGAAAAGCAGTGAACTGGAATACCTTGCCAACACCGATAGCCTAACCAAATCCGCCAATAGGAGGAAGTTTTTCACCCAGGCAGAGCTGGAGTTCGATTTGGCTTCCAAATATGGATATTCTTTTACTCTCATTATTATGGATATAGATCACTTTAAGAAAATCAATGACACCTATGGCCACAGTGTTGGTGATCAGGTTTTAGTTGACTTTGCAGATAAGGTTCGAAAGACCATACGGTCAGGTGATGTGTTCGGAAGACATGGTGGTGAGGAGTTTGGCATTATTATTCGAAAGACCAATAGAGAAACTGCTCTGGAGATAGGAGAAAAGCTGCGTAAAAGTATTGAAACTATGAGGTTTGAGGCTGATGGTAAGACCTTTGGTATAACGGTCTCTATTGGAGCAGTACAGTTTTCAGAAGTTTATGAAACTTTTGATCAAATGATGATTGCCTGTGATGAAGCTTTATATCAGGCAAAAGAAACCGGACGTAACCGGGTGGTTTATATGGTTGAGCGGTGAAGGTTTGTTAAGAAATTACAAATATAAGAGTAGGTGGTAACTATGTATTATGCCCAGCAATTCCAGATTAACATATTCAGTATCATTTTGCTCATGGTTCTAGCCATGTATATGAGAATGTCCAAAATCAAGACCTTCAGCAAAATGTTGATCAGGTGGTCAATTTTAGCAACATTGATTGGTATCATCATGGAACCCCTAACCTGGATTTTTGATGGTTGGGAGTCTTTTGGAGGTTATCTCCTGGAATATATAAGTAATTATTTCCTTTACTTGATAGGACCTGTTGTAGCAGGACTTTTGCTGTCCTATATGGATTATAAGGTCTTTCAAGATCCGGACCGTATTAGAAAAAGATATTTTTATCAGTATATAAGTGTCTTAACCTTAATTATACTGACCATCAATATATTTTATCCGGTCTATTTCAGTGTTGAACCCCTTGGTAACAACTACATAGAAGAAAAATATAACATAGGTCACAGTATTCTCTTCTTTGGTATGTATCTCTATATGCTGTTTTTTGTCATGAAAAATCTAAAAAAAGTAAGCAGGGTCAATGCTGTAGCCCTAATCCTAAGTTATACTTTACCCATTTTTGGCATTGTCATGAACTTGGTAAATGTAAGACTTCACTTTGTTTGGACTTCTCTATCCATAGTTCTGGTCGTTTTCTATATTTTTCTAGAAACCATCCCTGTAGAGGAGGATCACTTAACCAAGCTTTATAATCGTCGGTCCTACGACTTGAAGTTAGAGGAATTAATTGGGAGAGGGCTTCCTTTCGGTATTATGATTGTCGATTTGAACTACCTGAAGTCAATTAATGACAACTATGGACACAGTAAAGGGGACCGGGCCCTTATCGCTTTTTCTAAAGCCCTAAAGCATGGATTTAATCAAGATGGATTTATAGCCAGATTAGGTGGGGATGAATTTGTCGTTGTTATTACGGAAAAACTTGACAAAACGGATAAAATGATAGAAGCTGTTACAGATTATCTTAGTAAGCAAAGTGATCCGGTCATCAATGGATTGACCTTTAGTTATGGATATCAGAAGTACCTGGACGCGATGTCAGCTGATGATCTCTATATCCAGGCAGATAAGAAAATGTATCAACATAAACGGTCAACCAGAACTTGATTTCACGAATTAGGAGGCATAATTTGTCAAAGCAGGAAACTTTCCCTATTACTATAAAAAATAAATATCTTAAAACATACAAACAAAATAATCCACTGATTTATAGAGAAGCCTTAAAGGAGCCCGGTAAAATCAAGACTGAAGGATCCCTTTTGGATCTATACTCAGAAAATGACCAATATATGGGTAAAGGGTACTACGGCAAACAAAACAAGGGTTTTGGATGGGTCATATCCAAGAATAAAAACTGTGTTTTGAATGAATCATTTTTTAGAGCCATAATAGGAGCGGCGGTAAAACGGAGAAGTTCCTTTTATATAAGTCAGGAGACAACCGCCTTTCGAGTCTTTAATGGTGAAGGAGATGGATTTGGAGGCTTTACCATTGATTATTTTGACGGTTTCTATCTGATTACCTGGTACAACAAGGGAGTCTACATTTGGAAAGACATGATTGTTGCATGCCTGGAAGAAGACCTGGAACCAAAAGGTATCTACGAAAAAAAACGTTTCAATAAAGACGGAAAGTATGTGGATGCCAATGATTTTGTTCAAGGCCAAAAAGCTCCTGAACCTCTTATTGTTCTCGAAAACAAGGTCAAGTTTGCCATCTATCTGGACGATGGACCTATGGTGGGCGTTTTTTTGGATCAAAGAGAAGTTAGAAAAACTATTCGGGAGGTCTATGCACAGGGAAGGAGTGTCTTAAATACTTTTTCTTATACCGGTGCCTTTTCGGTGTTTGCCGCCCTTGGTGGAGCTATAAAAACGACTAGTGTAGATCTGGCAAATAGAAGCAGGCCTAAGACTGAAGAACATTTTCAGATCAATGGCATTGACCCGGAAAGTCAGGACATTATTGTAGAAGATGTTTTTAACTATTTTAAATATGCTGTTCGAAAAGCCTTGTGTTTTGACCTAGTTATCCTGGATCCACCCAGTTTTGCCCGGTCAAAGAAGAGGACCTTTAGCGTGGCGAAAGATTATGTCGACCTCCTAAAAGATGTAATCCAGATTACATCAAAGGGTGGAGTCATTGTAGCATCAACCAATTACAGTAATTTCGATATGAAGAAATTCAAGACCTTTATCGACATTGCCTTTAAAGAACTCAGTGAAGACTATAGGGTTAGAGAGACTTTTTCATTACCTGAAGACTTCCATATATCACCGGATTTCCCGGAAGGAGATTACCTAAAAGTAGTCTTCATCGAAAAATTATCCTAACTAATAAGGAGTAAAGATGGCGCAAAAAAGAAATAATAATAGAGGATCAAGGAATACAGAGTCAAGTAGTCGGAATCAGAAGCCTGGCAGAAGGTCTGATCAACATGAGAATTCCGGTCAGAAAAGAAATTCAAGGGAAGATAACGATGCCGTTAGAAATGAGCGTAAAGAAGCCTACTTGGGATACAAACCAATGGATATACCTCATGATAAAGAAAATGGCCTCAAGGTACCCTGTCCTTACTTTAAAGACTGTGGCGGTTGTCAACTACTGGATGTTTCCTATAAAAAGTCTTTGGAGCTTAAACAAAAGGCCATTAAAGACCTGATGAAAGACTTTGGTCAAGTTAAGCCAATCATTGGTATGAAAGATCCCTTCCACTACCGTAATAAATCGGTAGCTACTCTAGGTAGAGAGGGTAAAGACCAGTATTTTGCAGGTATGTATAAAAGCAACTCCAGAGACCTGGTCAAAATCGAAACCTGCTTAATCCAGGATGAAAGAGCCGATGCCATTGTCGAGACGATCAGGTCCCTAATGAAGTCCTTTAAGATGACATCATATAATGAGCATTCAGGTTTTGGGTGGTTAAGACATATCCTCATTCGGGTCGGACAAAAGACAGATGAAATCATGGTAGTTATGGTCACGACCTCGATTATGTTTGCAGGCAAGAACAATTTTATAAAGGTCCTTAAGAAGAAACATCCAGAGATCACCACCTTGGTTATGAATATTAATGATAAAGACACATCTATGGTTCTTGGTCAAAGGGATATTACCCTTTATGGTCCAGGATTTATTAAAGATGAACTGGGAGGACTAAAGTTTAGAATTTCCCCTCAGTCTTTCTACCAGATTAATCCGATTCAGACCCAGGTTTTGTATGATAAGGTCATGGAGATGGCAGATTTGAGTGGCAGGGAAACCGTATTGGATGCCTATTGTGGTGTCGGAACCATTGGTCTTATTGCAGCCTCCAAGGCAAAAGAAGTCATCGGTGTAGAACTCAACAAAGATGCTGTCCGTGATGCAATTGGAAATGCCAAAGGTAATAAAATCAATAATATCCGTTTCTATACAGGGGATGCAGGAGAATTTATGGTTGGTATGGCTTCAGAGGGCCAAAAGCTTGATGTGGTTATTATGGATCCGCCAAGATCCGGTTCTTCCCGAGATTTCATTAAGGCTATCGGTAAATCCAAGCCTAAGAAAGTCGTCTATGTATCTTGTGGCCCTGAATCCCTTGAAAGGGATTTGAAGTGGCTGGAGAAAGAAGGCTATAAGATTGGGGAAATTCAGCCGGTAGATATGTTTCCCTGGACTAATCATGTGGAGTGTGTTGTCAGTTTATACAGGAGGTAAAGGATGAAGAAAACAATCAATGTAGCCATAGACAGACCTGGACTTTGGCTGGATGCAGACGTAACCTATGGCCAGGTGGGCCACTGGTTTGGACATACTACCAAGGACTTGAAGATGGATGTTATCTATCCTCATGAGGGACAGGATAAGCCTTGGCCTTGCATTGTTTGGATATGCGGCGGAGCCTGGCTCCAAATGGATGTCCATGCCTGGATACCCAATCTGGTTGATCTTGCAAGAAAAGGATATGTAGTAGCCAGTGTTGAATATAGAGACAGCAACTATGCTGTTTTTCCTGGTCAGGTTGAAGATATTAAAAAGGCCATCCGTTACCTTAGGGCCCATAGCCAGCGTTATCAGATTGACCCGGACCATATTGGAGTTATGGGTGAATCAGCCGGCGGACATTTGGCCGGAATGATTGGTACAACCGGTCAAGTTGAAAGTCTTGATGTTGGAGAATATCTGGACTACTCCAGCGCAGTACAGGCCGTTTGTCCCTGGTATATACCAAGTGACTTTGAACAAATGCCAACCTCCGATGAAGATATATATTTAGGTCTCCTACCAGAGTCCAGATTAATTAACAGTATTACTAAAGTAAATCCAGACAAGGCAAAAGCTGCCAGCCCAATTACCTACATAGACGACAAAACACCACCGTTTTTACTCATACATGGAACCCATGACCAAGTCGTACCTCATAAGCAGAGTGAGCTGATGTACGAAGCCCTTGAGGCAAAAGGCCTTGCTGTTGATCTCATTAGTGTTGAGGGAGCTGACCATGCTGATAAACACTTCAGTCAGAAGGTACTTATGGATGAAATTGCCATGTTTTTTGACAAGCATCTGAAATAGGACACAACCACCACTGAATCATCTAAAGGGAAGGAGAACCTATGAAAACTTATATTGGTCTTGATATTGGAGGAACTAAAATTCTTGGAGCACTTTATGATGAAAAGGGACAGGTTTTAGATAAGATCAAGGCCAAAACCTATGCAGACCAAGGTCTTGACAAGGTTTTGGATCAGATTTATGGAGTTATTGACCACTTGTTGGAAGTTCCTGACAGCATGGTTATCGGTATAGGTGCAGGTTCACCTGGGATTATACAAAATGACAGTAAAATTCTTTTTAGTCCCAATATTCCTTTTAAGGATTTTGATCTGGGCAAAAAAATTCAAAAAAAGTATAATCTGCCTTTTGTCTTAGGCAACGATGTTAATGTTGCCATGTACGGTGAGTGGAAAGCTTCTGATGTAAAAGACGCCAATAATATACTGGGAATCTTTGTAGGAACCGGTATAGGAGGAGCACTGATTCTGGACAAGAAATTATATACCGGTCAAGGTGGTGCAGGTGAAATTGGACACATGGTCCTGAGTCCTGGTGGAGCTCTTTGTGGGTGTGGATCCCATGGCTGTCTGGAAGCTTACGCTTCAAAAACCGGCATCCAAAAGGCGGTCCAGGCAGGAATCAGGAAAGGGCGGGATTCCGTCCTTGAAAAATATCTTGAAAAAGATGGTGCCATTATCAAAAGCTCCAGTATTAAGAAGGCATACTTAAAAGATGACCCACTTGCTCTTGAAGTCCTGGATGATGCAGTCAGATATTTGGGACTTGCTACTGCCAACCTCATCAACATTTTCCATCCGGATCTTATTATTTTTGGTGGCGGTGTCATGGAATCACTGGGTCAGGAACTTTTGCCTAAGATACTGGCTGAAACTAGAAGGCATGCAATGGTTGGTATGATGAATGATGTAGTTTTCAGGATGTCCCATTTAAGTGATGATGCAGGCATATATGGTGCCTATTCCTTGATTTTGGATAAGCTTCAGTCATAAAAGTGAAACAAATGTTTTTATTAAAAGACCATTAATTATGCCTTAATAGCCCATCGCATTTTGGTTGAACGTGCCCGGCCGTTTCTTGCACATTCTTCCTTTGAAGGCCGTATAATATCTTTGGAGATATCCGAATATTGACCGTCCAGGTAGAAATTCTTAAAGGATTTCTTGACTAGGCGGTCTTCGCCTGAGTGAAAGGAAAGTATAGCAACCCGGCCTCCGGGATTAAGAACGCCAGGCAGTTTTTCAAGAAAATCATATAGGACTTCATATTCTTTGTTTACATCAATACGAAGTGCCTGGAAACACCGTTGGCAGGATTTTTTGACGGCGTCTTTTCTTTCTTTTGCTGGTAGAAAACTTAAGGTTTTCTCAATGATTTGTTGTAAATCAGTGGTGGTTTTAATTGTTACTCCACCCTTGATTCGTGAATATATACCTGCTGCAATTTCAGAAGCATAGGGTTCGTCTGCATTTTCAATAAACATACCTTCCATTTCTTCCTTGCTAAGCAGTCTTAATCTTTCAGCAGCTGATATTCCCTTGGTTGGATTAAGGCGAAGGTCTAGTGGTCCTTCAACCTTATAGGAAAATCCGCGCTTGGGATCATCAATCTGCATAGAAGAAACACCAAGATCGGCAAGAAGAAAATCGAAAGGACCATACTCAGCTGCGACTTGGTCTATATTGGCAAAATTAATGAGCTTTACCGTAAGAAGGTCATCATCATATCCTTTATCAGCTAATCGCTTTCGTGTCTTTTCTGATTCGATAGGATCAACATCAAGTCCTACTATATGACCCTGGCCACAGAGTTTCTCTAGCATAGCCGATGTATGGCCGCCGTAGCCCAAGGTTGCATCCAAACCTTTTTGGCCTGGTTTTATGTCTAAAAACTCTAATATTTCATCAACCATAATGGAAAGATGCATACCGGCCGGTGTAGAGCCTTTTCCGATAATGTGTTCAATGGTGTCTTTGTATTTTTCCGGTTGGAGTTCCTTGTATTTTTCACTAAACTTCTTTGGATGAGTCCCTTTATAGCGGACTCTTCTTTTGTGCTTTTTTTCTTGGTTTTCCATATGTGCCTCATTTCTAAACCTTGGGAATCATTTTATTAACTCTCATTATAGCATTGTCTTGCCTATAACCATAGGGGAATCTATGATTTGAGCAAGGGATATGCTATAATTAGGTGAGTTTCGTTGAGAAAAATTGGAGGAATCATTGCTATGATAAAAGTTGAAAAGTTATCCTATTCATTTCCGAATAAGGACTTATATAATAATGTTTCATTTACTATTGAGCATGGACAGCACTGTGCCTTTATAGGAGCCAGTGGTTCAGGTAAATCCACCTTGGTGGATATTATTTTGGACCCAGATGATGTGATGTTTAAGGGAAAACTGGAAGTCAATATCAGTCGAAAAATCGGCTGTGTCAGCCAGTTTTCCCATGTGGGTGAGAGGGACAACCTGTCAGTTTTTGACTATATAGCCCAGGACTTTATCAGCATGCAAAAAGAAATTGAAAGTATATGTCTTGATATGGAAAGTGCAGAGGATTTGGAATCCTTGATGGAAGCTTACCAAGAGGCTTTCGATCGATATGAAGCTATTGGTGGTGATGGATATGAAGCCATGATTAATCAACAGCTTAATCTGTCAGGCCTTTTTCAGTATAAGGACCTTAACGTTACCAAGTTAAGTGGCGGAGAGTTCAAATTGGTTCAGATTATCAAGGAGATGCTGACAAGTCCTGAGTTGGTCATTATGGATGAACCGGATGTCTTTCTTGACTTTGAGAACTTAAATGCTCTTAGAAAACTCTTGAATCACCATAAAGGAACCCTCTTGATTATTACCCATAACCGGTATCTTCTTGACCACTGCTTCAATAAGATACTGCATCTTGAAAATGAAGAGATTAGAGAATTTGATGGTAAATTCGTTGAGTATAATTTTAGCCTCCTTCAGGAAAAAATTGACCAACAAGAGTTGGCTATTGCCGATGAAGAGGAAATCAAACGGAATGAGGCTATTATTGACCGCTTAAGAGATATTTCCAGTGTGGATACAGAGAAAGCGAGAGGTAAATCTCTAAAGGCAAGAGTCAAAATCCAGGAACGTCTGATTAAAAATCAGGTCCAGGCTCCTTATGTGGAGATTAAGCGACCAGAGATTGACTTGTCGATGGCAGAGGAAGAAAGTGACGTAATTCTATTAAGTGTTGAAGATTACAGTGTGGCTTTTGACCAACCACTCCTCGAGAATGTTAGTTTTACCATTGGTGCTCATGAAAAAATCGCCTTAATCGGTGGCAATGGAACAGGAAAAACTACCCTGATACGTGATATCGTCAAAGGTGACCACCCAGCCATTAAACTGAGCGAGGATGCCAGAATCGCATATCTGTCACAGGTTCAAAATGAAGTCCTTCAGGAAGACGTGACCATATTGGATACCTTTATGGATTTAGGTTTTGACACCTATAGCCAGGCCGAGGACTTCTTGGCAGAATACGGCTTCAAGGGCGAGGTTCTCCACCAGAAAATTGCCTCCCTATCCGGTGGTGAAAAGAATATCCTCCAAATCGCCAAACTATCGGTAACCCATGGTAATCTCCTGCTCCTGGACGAGCCGACCAGTCATCTGGATACCTATTCCCAGATGGCTCTAGAAGAGGCTATTTCTAATTATAAGGGTGCAGTGCTCATGATCAGCCATGATTACTATTCTATTGTCAACTGTATGGATGGGGTCTTGATCATTGAGGATAAAACAGTTCGCAGAACCAAAATGAAAAAATTTAAGCGGATGATTTACGCCAATTATTTTGACAAGGATTATTTAGTTTCGGAAGAAAAGAAAAAAGCTGTCGAAACGAAGATTGCCTTGGCTCTTAAAGATAAGAACTTTGAAGAGGCTAGAGAACTGTCAGAGGAGTTGGAAGAGATTATTGGTATGATGTAAGTTGTTATTAATATTTTCTTTAGGATTACAAGATCAGAAGAAAACAATCATGGTACTGGTTGGTATATGCTTTCACATTCAATTGCAATGCCAACTAGTGCTTTATTCCCTGAAAAATGATATAATAAAGTATACTTTTTACTTGAGCATTCAGCTCAAAGGATTTTCTGTTTTCATCAGAAAGTTTTTCACCATGAGAAGAGATTCGCATATAATTACATTTTGGATAGCCCTGTCATTTTTTAAGTATAATGATTTTTTTGGTGTAGACTTTATGCTAGTTTTATAACAATTCATGGAGGTAATTTATGAACCCAGGAAATGAGCCAAACAATGATCTTCTTTTTAAGTTAATGACTGAAATGCCTATGATCTATTATGGAATTGACACAGATTGGAATTTCACCCTTTCTGAAGGTAGGGGTCTGCAAAAACTTGGCCTGAAACCAGGTGAGGTTGTCGGTAGAAATGCCAAGGAAATGTACGCTAGTGTGCCTAAGATTATTCATGCCATTGAGGAGGCCTTTACAGGAAAGAGTGTTCATACAGAGCATCAATTGGGAGACCTGTATTTGGAAAATTATATTATTCCTACCTATTCAGAATATGGGAAGATTGTTGGTATCCTTGGAGCTACTATGGATATTACAGAGAGAAAAAGGTCTGAAATTGAGTTGAAGGAGCTTCAGGTTTTTCAACGGGCACTTATTGATTCTGTACCTGGATTACTTTATTTGTATAATTCCAAAGGGGAGCTTATCTTCTGGAATAAGCAGCATGAAACATTAACCGGTTATTCAGATGAAGAGCTGGATCATTTCCAGCTGATGGATTGGTATCCAGAAGATACAGAGAGTCAGCAAAATGTCATCAAAGGTTTGGAGGCAACTGCAGTCAATGGATTTGGTGATGCCGAGGCCAACTTAAGAATAAAGGATGGATCCAAGGTCAGTTACTATTTTACAGCCTGTCCTCTTGTTGTTAATGGGCAAGACTGTTTTGTAGGTATAGGTATTAATATTGCTAAACGTAAAGAAATGGAAAAAGAGCTTAAAGAACTTAACCAAAACCTTGAACTTCAGGTCAAGGAAAGGACCCAGGAGTTGTTAAGTGCTAATGAAGAATTGTCAAAAGCCAATGAAGAACTTAGAAAACTCAATCAGGAAATGGCCCTAATGAATGATGAGTTGGTCAAAAAGAATGAAAAAATAACTAAGATGCAGAACTTCCTGATTGAGTCTGAAAAAATGGCAGCACTTGGTGGCCTGGTTGCAGGCGTTGCCCATGAAGTTAACACACCTATTGGGGTGGGGATTACAGCTGCAACACATATGATAGATGTTATTGAAGAAGTCAATCGAGGTCTGGAAAACAAGAAGATAAATGTTGAAAATGTAGGTTCTTATTTTGATGAAATGAAAGAAGCTGCCCATATTATTGACAAAAACTTAGGTAGAGCAGGTAAGTTGATTCAGAGTTTCAAAAAATTATCGGTGGATCAATCCAGTGAACCCCGAAGGGTTTTTAAGGTAGGCCAATACCTTGATGAAATTATTATCAGCCTAAGTCCAACACTTAAAAAGTCTCAAGTTACTATGGAGGTAGCCTGTGATGATACTATATCTATTGATGGATATCCGGGAGCCTTTTCCCAAGTGATCACCAATCTAGTTATGAACTCGCTAAGTCATGGGTTTGAGGAAAGGGATAAAGGAAAGATTAAAATAGACATTGAAGCTGTTGAAGGGGGACTCCAGCTTACATATTCAGATGATGGAAAGGGGATGGAGGACGACGTACTTCAAAAAATCTTTGACCCCTTCTTTACAACCAAAAGGGCTAAAGGTGGAACCGGATTAGGTCTTTCCATGGTTTATTCCATTATAACCCAGCAGTTTAGCGGGACTATTGCATGTTCAAGTAATCCTGATTCAGGGACTGTATTCGAAATTTTCTTATCTGAGAAGGGAGCTGATCGTTAATGGATGTAGATAAGAACAAACCATGGAAGTTGTTGATGGTGGATGACGATGAAGCCGATTAGTATATGTTCATCCTTTGACCTCTGGCAAAACCGATGATTTGTATCTTGTATTTTTTTGCCAGCTCAAGGGCATGGGATGTGGGAGCTGACCTTGAAACAATAAGGGGAATAGATGCCCGTATCATCTTACTGATGATATCGGAAGATATTCTGCCTGTTGTCAGAAGAAGCTTGTCTGACATGGTTATTTGATTCATTAAGGACCAACCGATAATCTTATCAAGAGCATTGTGACGGCCGATATCATCTTCTACTATGAGAATAGTCGATGAATCTGCCAGACCGCAGGTATGTACACCTCCAGTGTCTTTAAATAAGGTGGAGGTGGAATTAAAGTCATGCATTAAAGCTAATAGAGTCGCCTTATTGTAAGGCATAGGACCTGTTTTTTTATGGCTGGGATCCGGAAGAGGGTAAGAAATGGTCCTGTTTTTTCCACAACCTGATGTAACCGTCCGCTGGCCCAGGATTCTTTGTCCAGAAAAGATATATGTATCTTTTGTCTTAAGTTCTATATTCACTTGTCTTTTCTTTTCATCAAAATCAATGTGATGAATATCCTGGTAGGAGCCTATGATACCTTCCGAATAAATAAATCCGACACAAAGAGCTTTCATTGAGTCTGGTGTGCACATAAGGGTGGCAAGATTTATCTTGTTTATGGACAGTAGAAGGGGATACTCTATGCTTATCTCATCTATTGTTTCCTTCTCATCACTAGTGGTGTATTTTATGATTGGGACCTTCTTTTTGACTTCCATATTATCTCCTTTACCTGCAATTAAATATGATTAACCCTATCTTGAAAGGCATCTACTTTCATCGGTGTATTTAAATTAGTGAACATGGCTAATCCCCGGGGAAAAGAAGAAATTTCTTCTTCAGAAAAGGAAATATAGGACCTTTCCCTGATGAAACGACTAATCTTTAAGTGGTCTTTTTGGATGGACATTTCCATATCACTTGATAGGCTTTTATGGTAAAAAGCATTAAAGGGTTCCATGTAACCTTGGACTATGCTGACGCAAGCCTTAACCGGTGGCAGGTCAGTTTTTTTTGCATCTAAAAGCCGTTTTTTCATAGCTTGTATATAGACCGGATCTATGATTGGCATATCTCCTGCAGTAATATATACATAAGAGGATGAGGCAAGGGTAAGACCACGGTGGATACCTGCCATAGGTCCTTTCTCCTTATAAGTGTCCGAAAAGATCTTATATTTAGAGGGACTGTAAAGCTCGGGTCTGTTGGTGATGATGATAATGTCGTCAAAGATCTTTTCCAGCTGTTTTGCAATATAGCAAACCATGGGCATACTTTTGATGGTAAGTTCCTGTTTGTCAAATCCCATACGACTGCTTTTTCCACCAGCCAGAATGACAGCAGTTTTAAAAGTAACCATTAGCTTTCTCTCCTTATCGGGCAGGCTTCCATGCGAACAGCGGCAACTTTTAGTTCGGGTATTTTGGCAATTGGGTCAAGAACTACGTTGGTTAACATGTTGGCAGGGGCATCATCATAATGAAAAGGCATAAAAACAACACCTTCCTGAGCGGATTCTGTTACCTTGACAGTCGTAACAACCTGGCCTCTTCTAGAAGTGACTTTGACAGGTTCACCGTCTTTAACACCTATGGCTAGAGCAGTCACTGGATGGACTTCAACATAGGATGAGGGATATAAGGCGTCAATGGCTTCAACCCTTTTAGTCATGGTTCTGGTGTGCCAGTGATAGAGGTTTCTACCCGTTGTCAGAATTAAGGGGTAGTCATCACTGATGAGCTCAGCAGGATGATTATATGGTGCCACATCAAAAAGCCCTTTTCCCCTTTTAAACATATCTTCATAAAGGAATTTGGTTCCCGGATGATTGATATCAGGGCATGGCCACTGGAGACCATCCTGGTCAAGACGGCTGTATCTTATGCCACCATATATGGGTGTCACAGAAGCAATTTCGTCCATAATCTCAGATGGATGACTATAGGTGGTTGGAATACCCATACGATTCATGAATTCCATGAGTATTTCCCAGTCTGCCAGAGCCAACCCAGGTGGTTCTACAGCTTTTCGTACCCGTTGGATACGGCGTTCAGTATTGGTGAAACTGCCGTCTTTTTCAGCAAAACAGGCAGCAGGAAGAACGACGTCAGCCAGTTTGGCGGTGTCTGTTAGGAAAATATCCTGAACGACAAGAAACTCGGTTGCCTTCATGGATTCTACAACATGATTCAGGTCAGGTTCGGACAACATGGGATTTTCTCCCATAACATATAAAAACTTAATGTCCCCGGTGCCGCCGCCATGAATGATCTCAGTAACTGTCAAACCAATTTCGTCTGACAGGTCGCCATCCCAAAACTTGATGAACTTATGAATAACATGAGGATCACTGACTTTTTGATAACCGGGAAATACGTTGGGAAGTGCTCCCAAATCGCAGGCTCCCTGGACATTGTTCTGTCCCCTTAGAGGATTAACCCCTGTTGACTCCCTACCAAGATTTCCACATAGGAGGGCTAAGGCAGACAGCTCTTTAACACCTTGGGTTCCAGTGGAGTGTTGGGTGACACCCATGGCGTAATAGATGGCTGACCGATTACCACCGGCATAAATTCTGGCAGCTTTTTTAATATCTTCAAGGTCTACTCCGCAGATTTCTGCTGCTGAGTCCGGGGAGCATTGCCTAATAATCTGGGACATATAATCGAAGTTTTCCGTACGATTTCTGATAAAGTCCTGATCATGGAGATTTTCGTCGAGAATGATATGCATCATGGCATTAATAATGGCCACATTAGTACCTGGCTTAATCTGAAGGAATACATCAGCATACTCGGCCAGTTCGATTCGACGTGGATCGATAACAATCAGTTTTGAACCACCTGCTTTAGTCTGTTTGATAAAAGAACCTATCACAGGATGGGTTTCTGTTGTATTGGATCCTGTTACCAGTATGACATCCGAACCTAGAACTTCTGCGTTGGAATTGGTCATGGCTCCGCTGCCAAGGGTAGAGGCAAGTCCGGCGACTGTTGAGGAATGGCAAAGTCTGGCACAGTGGTCTACGCTGTTGGAGCCAAAAGCAAGTCGAATCATTTTTTGGAAGAGATAATTTTCTTCATTGGTACATCTGGCTGAGGATAAACCTGCAAAGACACTGGAACCATAGGAGGTCTTTAAGGCCTTGGCCTTATCCACCATGAGCGATAAAGCTTCATCCCAGGAAGCCTCAACCAGTCGTCCCTCCTTACGAATGAGAGGACTGGTCAGACGGTCAGGATGGTTAATGAATTTATAGGCGAATTTGCCTTTAACACAAAGAAGCCCCTGATTGGCTTTTCCATCGATAGGCTCTACTTCAACTACTTGATTATCTTTTACAAGCAGGTTCATCTGGCACCCAACACCACAATAACCACAAGTGGTTGGAACCTTTTTACTTTCCCAATATCTGAACTTGGTCTTTTTCTTGGGGCTAAGGGCACCTGTAGGACAATAAGAGACGCAGTTGCCACAGTAGACGCATTGGGAATGGTCAAGACCTAATTCAAAAGGACTGGTGACTTCAGTAGCAAATCCTCTTTTGTGTTTTCCAATAGCATGGGATTGTTGCAGCTCGTCACAGATACGGACACATTTTCCACATTTAATACACTTGGCCGGATCAAAATCATAAAACCGATTTGAAGAATCAATGGGTGTGGTTGTTTTTAAACCATCTGGAAAAGGTGAGGTTTTGATATCATATAGGAAACAGTAATCCTGGAGCTTACAGTTTCCTGCCGCGCTGCAGGTGAGACAATCAAGGGGATGGTCAGACATAAGAAGTTCAAGAACTACTTTCCGTCCTTCAATGACTCTGGCATTATCTGTTTCAATAACCATGCCATCCTTAACCAGGGTATTACAGGAAGTAACCAAGTTTTTGCTGCCTTTGACCTCAACCAGGCACATGCGGCATGCACCCCCATCTCTTAAGGACAAGTGATTCTGATGGCATAAGGTAGGTATATGGATACCATTATCCCTTGCAACATCCAAAATAGTCAGTCCTTCAGATACTTGGATAGGTTGATTGTTTAACGTAAGACGAATGAGAGCCATCATTACCTCGCTTCCCAGGACACATGGACCAGTTTTTGATTGATATTTATATATTAAGTGTACTACTTTTACAGGCTTTTTCAAGGCTTATGAAGGAAATCTTTCAGAACAAGAGCAAGGTGAAAAGAATCTCTTAAATCCAGGTTTATGAGTTGGGGAAATGTCCAAGGAATGATATAATTGATGTAGAATAGGCTTTGAGGAAAGGAGATCTATGGTGAGGTTAAAAACGCTGGTAAGACTATCAAGTTCCTTGTTGCTGGTTATGGCTGTTCTGCTTTTACTGCCCCTTATTATTGCTTTTATCTATAAAGAAGATGCCCATGTTTATGAGACTTTTCTTATATCGGCCGGTATATCTTTGGTGGTGGGCATATTTTTTAGGTGGATGACTAAAAATCATCAGGCAAAACTGGATTTGACAACGTCTATGATCCTATGTACTTTACTGTGGATACTCTTGTCCTTAATTGGCTCCATACCCTTTAAGATAGGCCTTAATAAATCCTTTATTGATGCTTATTTTGAAGCGGTGTCCGGTTTTACTACGACAGGAATTACGGTTTTTCAAGGACTGGACAAGATGTCTCATGCCATTTTATTTTGGCGAAGTCTTATCCAGTGGCTAGGCGGTCTTGGTATTTTGACCTTTTTTCTTTTTATTACAGCCAACGCAGAAGGAGATTTGTGGAACCTATTTAGTGCAGAAGGTCACAAGATATCTTCATCACGACCTGTTCCCAATGTCTATCGGACCATTAAGTATTTCTGGATGATTTATGGACTCTTTACACTTTTAGAGATTATCTTTTTATGGATCTTGGGTTTGGATTTTTTTGAGGCCTTGATTCATAGTTTGACGACCCTGTCGACCGGTGGATTTTCCAATCATGATACTTCCATTGCCTACTATCAAATGGCAGGGTATAAGCATTATAAAATGATCGAGTATACCCTTGTATTCTTTATGATTCTCGGCGGCATTAATTTCCTGGTTCATTACAAAATGCTGAGGGAGGACCCTTTGGCTATATTTCATGATAAAGAGGCAAAATGGTTTCTGTCAATTATTAGCGTTTTTTCAGGACTGACTTTGGTTGGTATCGCCATGTCAAAGGGGATGAATCTTCATGAGCTTGAGGAGACCATTCGAAAAACTGTCTTTCAGATTGTGTCGGTTATGACCACCACCGGATTTGGAACAGAAGATATTGGATCAGCATTTTTTCCGGTTATTACAAAGCAGCTGTTTATTCTTTTAATGATTATTGGTGGTTGTGTTGGTTCAACTTCCGGAGGTGTTAAAGTGCTTCGACTTATTGTCATGGGAAAACTGCTTAAACGGGAAGTGACTAAGCTGTCTCTTCCGCCAGGGGCGGTTTTACCGGTTACCGTTGACCAAACGCCCATTAGCCATGATGAGGTTCTTCGTGTCACGTCGATTATCGCCGGTTGGCTCCTATTAATAGTTTTGGGATCAGGGATTACAGCTTTGTTTTCCGATTTAGGTCCTTTTGAAGCCTTTTCAGGTATGGCTTCTGCTGTGGGTAATATAGGTCCCTTTTACTTTGGTGTTGCCAAGATGGCTTCACTTTCGTGGGTAGTCAAAGCAACTTTTATTGTTGGTATGTTGGCAGGACGTCTGGAACTGTTACCCATATATATACTCTTATCTAAGAGAGCATGGAAATCATAAGGAGGGTTTATGTTTATTTTAATTGCAGGTGGAGGAATTGTTGGACGTGGAATTACCAAGGTCTTATCTAAGAACCACGATGTTGTGGTTATTGATCCGGTCTATGAGAACTGTGAAAAAATTGCCTCTAAATATGGAGCAGTAGCTATTCAAGGTGATGCTACAAAAATTGCAACCCTTCGGGACGCAGGCATTGAAAAATGTCATGTTGCAATAGGTGTGATGGGTGAAGACTCCAACAATCTGCTTTTTGCCTTATTAAGTAAGAATCATGGCGTCAAAGAGATTTTTGTACGGATGCGGGAACCGGAGTACAGAGAGGCCTATGAGTTAGCCGGTGCTACCAATATTGGTCATTCAGTTGAAATGATGGTCAGCAAATTTGTTTTGGATATAGAAAATCCAGCTATTAGAAGAGTGGCATCCCTAAGCGATGGAAAAGCTGAGGTTTGTATCATAAGACTAGAAGAGGGGGCCAAAGCCGCCGGAATGAAAATCATGGATCTGGTTAACCAGAAAAGCTTTCCCAAAGATATTGTTATTGCGGGTCTCTTTGATATGGAAAAAGATTCATTTATCGTTCCAAGAGGTTCTACTGTCATTGAGGAAAAATATCAAGTGTTCTTAGTTGGATCCCGTGATGCCATTAATAAGGCTTTCAAATTTTTGGGAAAATAAAAGATTGGGGATAACCCAATCTTTTTCAATTTATTTTATTGTATTTAATTATATGTACTTATTCCAAATTGGACATGGCCTTTTTCAGGGACTCTTCGACGGCAAGTGCGACAGGATAGAGGCTTTCATCACCCATAGTCTCTATGAGCTTGGTCGGTGAGAGCATACCCATATAGACCTGATCATCTTTTTCGTAAACAAGGACTTTACAGGGGAGAAAATATCCTGCTTCTAAATTTTTAGTTAAAACCTCTTGGGCTTTTTTGGGGTTACAGGCTTCCATAACCTTGAAATTTGTTTCAAAGGTTAAGCCTTTTTCCTCTAATTTATCCTTAAAGTTCAACTCCCATAAAACCCCAAATTGTTCTTTGGATAAAGCTACTTTTAACTTATCCACAGTTTCGTCAAAACCAAACGCAGATAAAACTTTATATTGTATATTCATGTTACCTCCCAGCTAGGTTGTCGCGACGATTAATAACTCCAATACAATTATAACATTAATATTAGCAAATGACAATTATTATCATTTAAAACATTCTAATTGACTCTTAATTGGAATTAGAAAGAAATTGGTCTATAATAGAGATAAAGTACTAGAATGATTAGAAAGTACTAGATAATAAATGAGGATTAAGGTAGGCAAGATGGGAAAAGGAAGAAACTATATTGAAGCCATACAAATGGAAATCAAGGAACATCGAAGTTCATTTATTGTCTTTTCAATATTAAGGGCATCAATTATTGTTATTTTAGTACTGCAGATTTTTACCGGACAATATGAAAGTCTATACTTATATGTTTTAACCCTTTTACTTTTATTTGTTCCCAGTATCATTCAAGTTCAATTTCGAATTGAGATACCGCCAACTCTTGAAATCATTATCTTCTGTTTTATATATGCTGCAGAGATACTAGGTACTATAAACTCTTTTTACACAAAGATACCCCACTGGGATACAATGCTCCATACATTAAATGGATTTTTGGCAGCAGCCATCGGATTTTCCCTGGTGTGGATTTTGAATGACAGTGACAAGCAGAAGATCAACCTGTCTCCCTTGTACCTATGTATAGTAGCTTTCAGTTTTTCCATGACCATCGGTGTTATATGGGAATTTATGGAGTTTGGAATGGATATGTTTTTTGGCATGGACCATCAAAGGGATACGGTTATTCAGTCGATACATTCCAGATTATTGGATCCTGAGATATTTGGGGCGGATAAAGCTATCACAGATGTTCAGGAAGTTATCATCAATGGAAAGTCGACAGGGTTGGGTGGATATCTGGATATTGGGCTAATCGACACCATGAAAGATATGTTCGTTAACCTGATTGGAGCTTTAGTATTTTCCATATTTGGATATTTCTATGCCAGATATAAATCCGGTAAGTCTATCGAGAATTTTATACCAAGACGTAAAGATAAAGATAAGGATTATCTGGATCCTGAAAACCGTTTGTAGGTCAGTAGCAATGCAAGGTACCAGAGTTTATCTAAGGAGGGACCTGTATGAAGAAACGGATTAAATTACAAAAGCATATTTACAATAGTCTCTTAGTCTATTCTTTGATGGCCATAATTTTTATGGGGCTTCTCTCCATGTTGATTTATATTGGATCAGCATCCCTTGCTGAAGGGATGATTGCCAGAATCCTTTTGGATAGGTCCATTGATAATATTCAGGATAATATTGTTAAGGAAGCCGAAATCATGGAGGCTCAAATCGAAGAGGTTGAAAGGACCATGAGTATTTTTCAGGCGGAAGAAAGCCGTTTTTTTAGGACCTTGGAGGCCCAAGATCTTCCAGAAACCGATCTTTTTGGCTATCATGCTAATGGAGCATGGTATAAGTTGTACGATAATGGAGGCTCTTCCCTCTATTATTCCTCAGACACCCCAATTGGTGATGCTGAACTAAAAAAAGCCTATTACACAGAGTCATTTGATGAGCGATATAAGAGTGCTGTTAATGAAAATCCTCTCATAGCTCAGATTTACATTAACACCTACGATAACATGAATCGTATTTTCCCTTATATGGAGGATGGTCCCAATCAGTTTGGACCAACACTTGACATGACGGACTACAATTTTTATAATTTGGCAGATAAGGCCCATAATCCAGATAAAGGTCCGGTTTGGACCAAGGCTTACCTTGATCCGGCGGGCTATGGCTGGATGGTATCTTGCATAGTCCCCATATACAATGATGAGTTTTTGGAGGGAGTTACCGGAGCAGATATAACCATTGACTTACTGATCAATCACTTTATGGACCTGGATTTGCCAGCGGTTAAGGGTATCCTGGTTACAGATAGTGAGGGAGATATTATAGCCATGAATAGGGATGTTGAGGACTTGTTTCAATTAACTGAGCTTACAGAACATGTCTATACGGATACGATTAATGAAACTATATATAAGCCGGAAGACTATGCTCTTGATCATATGACGGTTAATGGTGAGAAACCCTTTGTCCAGATGAAGAATGAAGCTGTTGATGATTATACTTTTTCTATTGACCATAAGAGCTTTCACATTGTAAAAAATAATTTGGCATCAACCCATTGGGAACTGTACGCGATTATTGATGAAGAGTTAGCGACCCAAGATATTATGGAGGTCAGCAATATTATAAGGCAAATGCTGATTTATCAGGTTTCTGTTATGGTCATTTTACTATTGATCTATAGTTTCTGGCTTAATGTTAAGGCAAAAGATGTTTCAAAAACCATTTCAGTTCCTATTGAAAAGCTGAGCAAGGCAATTTCCCTGATGGGGCAAGGATTTAAGGATTTTGAACTTGATAAAGAAAGCGATATTCAAGAGATTAATGACTTAAATACACGATTTCTTGAGATGAATCATCAACTGTCCTCAAGAACACATGCCCTGATTAAAGAAGAGACAGAGAAGAAGATTCAGGAACGCTTAACTAAAAAATATAAAAAGCAGGCGACAACAGATGCTTTAACCAACCTTTATAATCGAAAAAAACTTGATGATATTTTAAATGAAGAAATACAAAGAGCTGATCGGGAAGATCAGCCTCTGTCCATCATTCTAACTGATATCGATGACTTTAAGCTTGTCAATGACAAGTATGGCCATTTAACCGGAGATAAGGTTCTCAAAGAGTTCGCACATATTTTACAAACCCATATTAGAGGGACAGACATAGCAGGTCGATGGGGTGGTGAAGAATTTCTTTTAATCTGCCCCAACACCAGTGGTGAACATGGTGTAGTTTTGGCAGAGAAGCTGCGAAAGATTATTGAAAACTATGATTTTGAGATTGGACATCAGGTGACGGCCAGCTTTGGAGTATCTGAGTGGCAGGGCAAGGATCGAAGACGCTTTTTTGGAGGTGTGGACTTAGCCATGTATGAAGCCAAAAAGAGGTCAAAAAATGTTGTCGTCAATTACGAAGAGATTCAGGATAAATCAAGATAAACAAAAACTTAAGAGGCATAGGGTCCAATTGGATCCTATGCCTCTTTTTATAGAGAAATGAAGGGAACTATGATAACTTAAAGTCTTTGATGATGGCTTGAATATCATCGGAAAGCCTACTGACCTCATTAGACACTTGAGTCATATTTTCCATAGTCTGAGAGACCTGTTGAACAACAGCGGACGTTTCTTCTGTTGACGCTGCATTCTCTTCAGCTATCGAAGATAAGGATTCAACCATAGCCATCATGCTGGATCGTTTATTGTCCATAGATGCACTGACTGATTCAAGAACTTTGATTTTATCATCGATGGACTTAATGGTATCGACAATAATCATATATTTTTCTTTGGTATCAGTGACACTGTCAAACTGTTCGACAACAGCCTTTTGAACCTCTTCACTTTGATTGTTGGCCTTGGAGATTTTAAGTTTCAAGTCCTCCAACATGGTGTCAATAGCATTGGTAGAGGCTGTTGACTGCTCAGCGAGTTTTCTGATTTCGTCAGCAACGACGGCAAAGCCTTTACCGGCTTCGCCCGCTCTGGCAGCCTCGATTGCAGCGTTAAGGGCCAGTAAGTTGGTTTGATCAGCAATATCAGCAATAAGTTGGCTGGCTTCTCCAATTCTTGATGCAGATTCATTGGTGGACCGAATGACGGCAAAAATATCTTCAAAAGCTGTTTGGTTCTTAGCTGTGATGTCTGAAAGTTCATTAACGACCTGGAGTCCTTCCTGGCTGATGGTCTGAATCTGCTTGCTGGACTCAAACAAGGATTCAGCACTTTCATTGTTCTGAAGAATAACCTGACCAAGGCTTGTCATATCATTGGCAACGGCTTCTGTATCTGTCGCCTGCTGGGTTGCTCCTGTAGCTATTTGAGCCACCGTCGAGCTGATTTCACTCATGTTATCAGTAACATCGGTAACATCATGATTCAGGGCCTTGGATGAAGTGCTTAAGGTATCAACACCTTCATTGAGCTTTTGTACAATATCCCTTAGGGAATGGAGTACAGACTCAAAAGACCGGTTTAGGGAGCCAAATTCATCTTTTGCCTGGGATAACTTGGCATCTGTTTGAATATTCAACTGTTTATCGGATAAAAGCAGCATTTCACTGTTAAGAACTTTTATGTTTTTCTTGAGATTTGTTACAATGGAGATGGCAAAATAGGCAATGACCAAAATGATGATGACGACAAAAATACTAAAGAGAGTAACCAGTTGCCTGATCTCTTGATTACGGCTTTCAGAGTTTTGGTCCGCATAATCCTCCAGCATTTCGGTGAGTATATTCATATATTCCCTAGTATCTCCAAAGTAAGTCATATGAGTATCCATATCTACCTCCAGAGTTTTTGAATCGAAGCTGTCATACCAGGTCTGGTAGTCAGACAGAAAATCAGCTTCAATTTCTTTCATCGTCGAACCGGTAGCACTATGCTTAAAAGAGGTGTAAAGATAGGTATTGCCCTTAAGGTTGTCAAAGGCCTGAGTGACTCTGTCATAGGTCTTGCTGGCATTATCCTCATAATCGGTTCTTAAACTCTCCATAAATGCCTCATCGCCTTCATTACCAAGAGCTAGAAGGTCTTTTTCAGCCAGGCTTGCCTGGTAAAAATCCCGGTCCGCATTTAAGATAAGAGTCGTTGAAACGAATAACTCATCATATAGGACAGTCCGTGATTCCGTATTGGTGGATAGAATGGTGAAGATGGATACAAGTAGAAGTACCAGTAAGGTAATGATAGCCGGTAGAACCATGATCCACAATTTTACCGTAACTTTTAGATTCTTTAACATAGAATTCCTCCTATCTTCATTTAAGGCGAAAAGTTATTTAAACGCAAGAAAGTGGCACATCTAACAGTTCTCACCATCGGATGCTCCACTCTCATTCAAATCCTATCTAAATTATAACATATAAATTCATTAATATCTTATTTTTTTTCTAATTTCATCCACTTTATGCTTTGAGTCATCCAATCAGCTGCATGTGGATTTAAACCACCCTCATCCATAGCGGTTTCTTCGGTTGCCAGGGAAAGACCATGACCTCCATATGGATAAATGTGGCATTCGTAAGATACACCTTTTTCGGTCAGTGCTTTTACATATTCCAGTGTGTTTTCTACAGGGACAGAACCGTCTTCTACAGTATGCCAGATAAATGTTTTTGGTGTAGCTTCGTGAACCTGTTTTTCCATGGAGACCAGATCCAAAAGTTTTTTTGGGGCAGACTTTCCTACTAAGCTGTCAAAAGAACCCTGATGAGCGATAGCTGGATTGGAAGAGATAACCGGATAAGACAAAATGGATCCTGCTAGATGAAGGCCACCCAGGTTAATACCATCACGGTAGTATTCTTTCTTATGAAGAAAGTTGGAAACAGATGCAGCTAAATGACCACCGGCAGAAAAACCTATAACATAAATCTTTTCCATGTCTATTTTCCAAGCTTCTTTATTCTCTACAATGATGGATAAGGCCCTTAAGCCGTCCTGTAAAGGCATAGGGTGCTGGTCCGGTGCTACAGAATAATTGAGATAGGCAGCGTTGTATCCTGCATTAACATAAGCTAGGGCAATAGGTTCAGCTTCCCTGTCTGAATTAAAGGTGTAACCGCCACCTGGAAAAACCAGAACAAAGCCTCTGGACTTTTGTCCATCCCGAAGGTAGACCTTGAGACTGGGCCTGAAGTTTTTCTTACCAGAAGTATAGTCATAGTCTTTCCATATATCCATTACAAAATAGTTCATTTGATCTCCTTTTATAGGTTTACATCTAGAATAAGTATCATTAGTTAAGAGTATATATAAAGCTGATGAAGATTTCTATAGTAAAAATTGTATTCTTTACTATGAAAATTATACATATGAGACATGATTTCACAAAAACTTCACATAAGGGGATTAAAGTAGGTATCAGAAGAGGAAATAGTGGAATAGGTAATGTATCGAGGAGGAAAGAACCGTGAATATCAATCAAATGAAAACAATCGTGGCAAATGAACATATTGAATCTATATGCTTTGAACTTTCGACACAGATGAAGGACCAAGGTGATTATAAGGAAGCTTACAAGGAACTTGTCAATCGATATCAGTGGATGATTGGTAAGGTCAATGATTTTTTGATCCACCTAAATGCCCAGTGGGAAGAGGCAGACCAGAATCAGGCTTTACTTGAAGAGGTTAATGAGCAGCTGACACATGAGAATAAGAAATTACTGCATCAATGTAATCATGATGAATTAACCGGTGTTTTTTCAAGAAGCAGGATTATAGAAGCTATTGAAGATGAATTTGTCTTGGCCATGGAAAATGGCGGTTCTCTTGCCCTGGCCATGATAGATCTGGATGATTTTAAAACCATTAACGACCGGTTTGGTCACCTGGAAGGTGACCGTGTCTTGGAAGAAATTGGTCAACTGCTAAAGGACAATGTCAGACAGTCAGATATGGTTGGAAGATACGGAGGAGATGAGTTTTTTATCCTTATGCCAGGCGCTAACAGCAAGGAAGCCAGAAAGATTCTTGACCGTGTGATGGACAGTATCAGTCATATAAAATTAGGTCAAGGGGATGAAGTCTTCCAGGTAACAGTCAGCTCCGGTTACTGTATCTGTGGAAAAAAAGAATATGACAGTTTTCATGAGATGATTCAAAAGGTGGATCGTGGCCTTTTGAAGGCAAAAAGGGAAGGAAAAAATCGAGTCATGGGTGAAGAGGCTTTTGATTTAGTCCATTAGGAAGGAGTTGTGATATAATGAAAAAGCATATATGGAAACGAAGTAGACGGGTGATGACAATGGTAGCTGTTCTAATGATTGTTATTATTGGAGCAGCCTGCTTAGAAAGTGGCATTGTCAATCTTGCTGAAGCAGAGGCTGGTGACTATGAAAGACCTCCTGAAGGGGCTAGACCGCCATTTCCTGAAGATGATCCTTTAGGGCTTGGTAGAGAAGGCAGACAGGATGGAAGGGGACCGGTTGGTGAAGGCAGGGGTCCCCTTGGAGTAGGACCTGGTCTCCAGATGGATGGTAATCAGACTATGAATGAACCCATCCAGGATCAGACTTTGAATGAATCCATCCAGGGGCTAGAAGGGTCATATACCATCAATGATACCGGCCAAAGCCAATCCTATGACAACTATCAGAAGCTTCAGAAGCCAAAGGCAGGAGATCCTTTCTTTGGCCAGGACAGCAACTATACAACCAATGCCATGGATTTTGTTGATAATGGAGACGGTACAGTTTCTGACTTGAATACAGGTCTTATGTGGACTCAGAATGTAGGTGACAAGATGACCTATGCTGAGGCAGTAGCTTATGCAGAGTCCTTCACCTATGGAGGTTATGACGATTGGCGTCTTCCCACCATCAAGGAGCTCTATTCTCTTATAGATTTCTCGGGTAATACAGTGGATATCCCCTATATAGATACAGAGTTTTTTGAATTTCACTGGGGGGATGAGACCGGTGAAAGAGCTATAGACAGTCAGTATGCAACTTCTACCCTATATGGGTCAACAACTATGGATGGAAATGAAACGAAGTTTGGTGTTAATTTCGCTGATGGAAGGATTAAGGGCTATCCAACCAGTAAGCTTTTCTATGTGATGATGGTACGGGGTAATGAAGCCTATGGTGACAATCTCCTTGTAGACAACGGCGACGGAACGATATCAGACCTGGCTACAGGCCTCATGTGGATGAAATATGACAGCGGCTACCTCCTTGAAGATGGCACCCTGAATTGGCAGGAAGGTCTTGAATGGGCTGAGAATCTTGATTATGCAGGCTATGATGACTGGAAAGTTCCTGATGCAAAAGAGCTTCAAAGTATTGTAGACTATACAAGAAGTCCTGATACCACGGATTCTCCAGCTATCGATCCTATCTTTGATTCGACCTTTATTAGTAATTTATTGGGCCAGGAAGACTATGGTTACTACTGGACATCTACAACCCATGCAGAAAATAATGGTGGTATGCAGGCGGTTTATATTTCCTTTGGTAGGGCATTAGGGTCCATGTTTGGCCAGGTAATGGACGTTCATGGAGCAGGAGCCCAGCGAAGTGATCCTAAAACCGGTGATGAATCAGACTATCCTGAAGCAGGATACGGACCACAAGGTGATGTTCGGGTCGTATATAATTTTGTTAGGGCAGTTCGGGTAATCGAAGACTAAAGGAAGACAATTAGGAGTGTAATATGGCAAAAATTCTAGTCATAGACGATGAAAAGAATCTAAGACGGATTCTTAAAGACTATCTTGAAAATGAAGGTAATGAAGTACTGACTGCACCTGGTGGTGAGGAAGGGATTGACCTGGCTCTTGAAACCCTGGACCTGGATTTGATTCTTCTTGATATCCGGATGCCAGGTATGGATGGCTTTGAGGTTATGGAAGAGCTTGCCGGAAAAATCCAGGTTCCAGTCATCTTTCTCACAGCCCTTGGAGATAATTTTAATGAAATCAAGGGGCTGGACCTTGGGGCGGATGACTATATTTCAAAACCCTTTAATTATAAGGTCTTAATGGCTAGGATTAATGCCATACTAAGAAAGAACCAAAAAGAAGAAATGCTGATTTTTGGCAACCTAAGTATAGATAGAAAAAAACGTTTAGTACTGGTAGATGAGACGCCCTGTGATTTAACGGTAAAAGAGTACGAAGTACTTAACTTTCTGGTTGATAACAAGGGGCTCAGCATGGACCGCTTGGTACTATTGGAGAGGATTTGGGGATATGATTATGAAGGTGACCAAAGGACTGTGGATACACATGTCAAAACTTTACGGCAAAAGCTCCAGCTAGCAGGAGAAATGATTAAAACTGTCAGAGGAATAGGGTATCGATTTGAAGAAATTACGAGTAAATAGTGTTCGACTCCGATTAATGCTTATGTTTTCTGTAGCATTCCTGATTTTATTAGGAATGCTCCTTTTGACGACCAGATTATTCTTTGACCAATATTATATGAGTATGAACAAGCAAACCATGACTATGAGTATGAGGACGTTTACAGGAAGCCTTATGAACGGCAATGGTGCTGAATTGGTGGTTGAGCTCAAGCAAAATACAGGAGCGACTGTCCATATTTATACCAGTGACCTGAAACTTATGAATCAAGTCGTCGGCCAAGGAGCCAACCTTCCTCCGGCAAGACAAGGGGATCAAAATCAAACCCAGACCCAGGCAGACCAAAATCAAACCCTGCCTCCAGCCCAGGCTAGCCAGGACCAAGTACCTCTGACGGATACAGTCAAAACAGTATATGATTACCTTCAAACCGGTCAGGAGATCTATTTTGAGGTGCATGAAGATGATAACGGCGGTTTAATGGTATTTGGATCACTCTTGCCAAGAGGTGAGCTCTTGATCATGCAGAAAAGAATGGGACTTTCAGAAGAGGCCTCTACACTCTTTTTTAGATTTATTAATACGGTTTCAGTAGTTATCTACATTGTTGGCATACTTCTGATTTATGTTTTGACCAGGTTCATTACAAATCCTATTATGAAGATGAAAGAGATTACAGGAAAGATGGCCAATCAGGATTTCTCAGAAAAGCTGGAGATCAAGGGTGGTGATGAAATTCAAAGCTTAATGGCCAGTATCAATGATATGGCAGACCAGTTATCAACCTCAATTGATAATTTGAATATCAGTAACGAGCAGTTGGAGAAGGAGCTTTCCAAAGAAAAAAGTCTTGAGAAAATGAGGCGCCAGTTTGTATCTGACGTTTCCCATGAACTCAAGAATCCTCTGTCTATGATTATTGGCTATACAGATGGTTTGATTCAGCAAATCCCTAAGAATGAGCGTCAAAAGGAAGAATATTATGACATCATTATGGATGAAGCCAACCGAATGGAGCGATTGGTTAGAGACCTTTTAGATCTGTCCGGTTATGAGTCCGGGGCCTTTACTATTGAAAAAGAGCCCTTTGAAATAAATCAACTCATATCTGACACCCTTGAACGTCTGGAAATGACCCTGGGCCATAAAGAGATTCATATCGACTATGATCAAAATCAGGACTTGGTGGTAAATGGCGATCGATTAAGAATACATCAGGTTCTTATTAATTTACTGAGCAACAGTTTTAAATATGTCAATGATGGAGGAACCATAAAGATTAGCCTAAATAGGGACCAGGACAAGGTGCGATTTAAGGTTGCAAATACAGGACCTCTTATACCTGAAAAAGACTTGGAGGATATATGGAACAGTTTTTATCAGGTCAATACAGAAAATAAAGGTAACGGACTTGGTCTTGCTATCGTCAAGTCTATCATCAAGTTGCATAATGGTACTTGCTGTGCCTATATAGAAGGTGGATATAATTGCTTCGAGTTCATCATATAGTTAGTATTAGCCCATGCCAAAAATCCTGTGCATTGATGAGAAATTAGTGGTATAATTGTTGTAGGCTAAAACATACAAATTCCTGAGAGGATATTCTTAGGCGGTTTGTGTGTTTTTTTTGATACAATTTTTAGTGTGTTGAGTATTAAGTAAGTTTCAGGGTGAGTATTAAGGTGGGTATAATGAAATTTAAATCGGTGGCAACAAAAAACAAATGGATATTGATTTTATCACTGACCCCTTTTATCATTGGGTTGATTTTTTCCATATACAAAAGTTCAGATACGGAGTATTTAAGTGCGGCTATTAATATATCCGGATCCCAAAGGATGCGGACCATGCTTTTATCCAATTATTCCCAACAGTTTTATTTGGCTAAACTTAAGGGTGATGAAGAAAATGCAGGCAGAGTAGCTGATATTCTTGATGAGGAAAGTCATATTTATGAAAGGTATTATTATGGTCTCATAGGTGGTGATGCCAGTGCTATGATGAAAGCCAATCCTTTTGATGATATTAGAGGGCATCTACAAAATATTGAACCTTTGGTTACGCAGTATTTGTACAGTGTAGAGGCCCTGCTTGAAAATCCCATGGATGAAGAGGCCCTGGCCTTTATTACTGGACATGCCATGGAGATCAAAGACCATTTTCATGAGATTACTGATGCTTATCAAGAGACCAATGACCGCATTATTTTTCTGACCAAGTCCATCGATATTATTATGTTAATCTTTGCAACAACCGTCACTATCTTTGGTCTTTTCCTTACCTCAGTTATAAAGAAACATGAGCATCAGGCAAAATATGACCAATTGACCAACTTGAAGAACAGACACAGTTTCTATGAGTTTACCATTTCTGAGAAAGCGGAAAAATTCCATATGCTTTTTATGGATATTAATGCCTTTAAGCATATTAACGATTTGTTTGGTCATGATATAGGGGATGAGGTCTTGATTGCTGTCGCAGGTAGATTAGAGGAAGTTCTTCCGCCGGGATCCCTTTATCGGTATGGTGGTGACGAGTTTCTTGCTATTATTTGTCAGAAGCAGTTGGAAAAAAGGCGAAAGGACTTGCTTAAAAATGAAAAGTCGATACTGTGTTCTGAAATGGTTGATGATATTCAAAATGCCTTTAAGAGGCCAATCACTGACTCAAAAGGAAATAGACATGAGGTTGAACTGTCTATAGGTGGCATTTCCAAAGATGTTGGTATCAAAGATTGGGATATCATGGTTAGCTTATCCGATAAATTAATGTATGAAAGTAAACATGTTGGTAGGAATATCACCCTATGCAGAACCAAGGATGAACTGAGTCGGGTTCTTCAGGAAATCAAGAATGAAGTTCAAATAGGATAAAAAAGGGCTGCCCACCAAATCTTTGCTGATTTAGTGGAACAGCCCTTTTCAAGTTACTATAAAATATAATTGTGCTTGTGCTTGTGCTTGTGCTTGTGCTTGTGCTTGTGCTTGTGCTTGTGCTTGTGCACGAGACCTGCCTTAACTGGCCATTAAGGATTCGCCCTTCATTAAGGCGCTTTCGTTAATATCAACTAAGTGCTCTTTACCGGCACCAAGGACCTTGAGTAGAGCCTCATGAATGGAGTCATGGCTTAAAAGGTTGGTGTTCTTGAGGAAAGCACCAAGAATAATCATATTGGCAACACGGACGTTGCCGATTTTTGCTGCCAAATCACTGGCAGGGATATAATAGACCTCAATATCGTCACGAGTCACTTTAACATCAATCAAGGAAGAATTAATGTAGAGTTTTCCACCTGGTGCCACATGACTTTCAAATTTTTCCAAGGAAGGTTTATTCATTACAACCACAGTTGTTGCATGGTTGACCAGTGGTGAGGCTATGGGGTGATCGGATACGATAACATTACAGTTGGCAGTTCCACCACGCATTTCTGGACCGTATGATGGTAACCAAGTTACATTTTTATCTTCAATCATCCCTGCATAGGCAATAATCTGGCCTAAGCTCATAATACCCTGACCGCCGAATCCGGCGAGAATCATCTTTTCCATTATTCATCCTCCTTAAATACACCAAGTGGAAATACTTTTGTCATTTCTGAATCAACCCATTTTAGAGCATCAACAGGTGACATTCCCCAGTTGGTTGGGCAGGTTGACAATACTTCAACCATTGAGAAGCCTTTTTTATTGATTTGGTTTTCAAATGCTCTTTTGATAGCTTTTTTTGCCCTACGGATGTTCTTAACGTTGGAAACGGAAACCCGTTCTACATAAGTTGTACCTATAAGCTGACCAATCATTTCAGCCATGTTGACCGGATATCCATTCAGTAGGGGATCTCTTCCGTTAGGGGTTGTTGTAGTTACCTGTCCCAAAAGAGTGGTAGGTGCCATTTGGCCGCCTGTCATACCGAAAATAGCATTGTTAACATAGACAACGGTAATATTTTCACCACGGGCAGCTGCATGAATAATTTCTGCAGTACCGATAGAAGCCAGGTCGCCATCACCTTGGTAGGTAAAAACGATGTTATCAGGATGAACCCGTTTAATACCAGTTGCTACAGCAGGGGCACGTCCATGAGCTGCTTCATGCATATCACAGTTAAAGTAATCATAGGCAAAAACAGAACAACCAACTGGAGCTACACCAATAGTTTTCGGAAGGACGTCCAGTTCATCCAGACATTCAGCAACGAGACGGTGGATGACACCATGGGTACAACCAGGGCAGTAATGGAACTCATTATCCTGTAAGGCCTTGGTTTTTTCAAATACTGTTCTATAATTCATTTCATTTCCTGTTGTCGGAGTCGTTTTCATACTTTTACCTCCTGAACCATCTTCATGATTTCCTCTTTGATTTCGTCAAAAGTCGGAACCAGGCCACCACATCGGCCAAAGAATTCAACAGGCTTTTGACCGTTGACACCAAGTTTTACATCTTCAATCATTTGACCCATGTTCATTTCAACGGTTAAGAAGCTTTTTACATGGTCGCCGGAAGCGAATTGATTGAAAACATCATAAGGGAATGGCCAAAGGGTGATTGGGCGAATCATTCCAACTCGAATGCCTTCTTCAGAAAGTGAATCGATGACGCTTTTTACGATTCTTGCAGTTGAACCAAATGCAGCTACAATAAGTTCGGCATTGGCGGTTTTATAAAGTTCGTAACGGGTTTCATTGGCTGCGATTTCATCATATTTAGCGTAGAGGTCCAATGTTCGTTTATAGAGGGGATCTGCCTCAATATATAAAGAGTTGATTACGTTGTTTTCTCTTGACCCGTCATTACCGGTTGTAGCCCAGTCTTTTTCAGGAAGTTCTCTTGGTACCGGTGGATTAAATTCTACTGGTTCCATCATTTGACCTAATATACCATCACCCAGAATCATAACAGGCGTTCTGTACTGGTCTGCAACATCGAAGGCTTCCATCGTTAGTGACACAGCTTCTTGAACGGTTGATGGTGCATAAACCACCAGATGATAATCACCGTGTCCGCCACCCTTAGTTGCCTGGAAGTAATCAGACTGAGCAGGAAGAATACCGCCAAGACCAGGGCCGCTTCGCTGGATATTTACGATGACACAGGGTAACTGGGCTCCGGCTATATAGGAAATACCTTCTTGTTTTAGACTGATACCGGGACTTGAAGAGGAGGTCATAACTCTAGCTCCAGAACCTGCAGCACCATAAACCATATTAATAGCCGAGACTTCAGATTCAGCCTGAAGATAGGTACCACCGTGTTCCGGTAAATGCTTTGACATATAAGCTGGAATTTCGTTTTGAGGTGTTATAGGGTAGCCAAAGAAGAATTTGCAGCCGGCTTGAATGGCAGCTTCTGAAATAGCTTCATTGCCTTTCATTAGTTTTTTCATGCTACAATCTCCTTTCTGACAGTAATGATAAGGTCTGGACACATCATGGCGCAGTTACCACATGAAATACATACATTCTGTTTTTTGACCATTGCAGGATGATAACCTTTTGCATTGATGGAATCATCAAATTCAATGATTTGTTTTGGACAGGCAGAAGCACATAAACCGCAACCCTTGCACTTGTCAGTGTCGAATATTACTTTTTCCATAAGATCACCTTTCTTCTCAATAACCTTGTAAACCTTTATCCCTAAACCAGTGAATACTGGTCCGCTTTGATTGTTCTTGTCCATCCGTAGGTATCTTTTACGCTGCCGTTTTGAATACCTGTAATGGTGTCGTAAATCAAGTGGCAGGTTTCACCGATTTCATTCTTGTTAATCTCTATGACCTCTCCTTGATAGGATAATTTGCCAACTGGAGAGATAACAGCTGCAGTACCTGTGCCAAATACTTCTTTTAAGATACCTTTGTGGGCGGCTTCATAGACTTCATCTATGGATATTTTGCGTTCTTCTACCATATATCCTGAATCTTTGAGGAAAGTAATGACTGAATCCCGAGTGATTCCGGGAAGGATGCTCCCTGAAAGTTCCGGTGTCACAATAGTACCGTCAATATTAAAGAAGATATTCATGGTGCCGACTTCTTCTACGTACTTACGCTCTACAGCATCCAGCCAGAGAACCTGAGCAAAGCCTTTTGCCTTGGCACCCATTTGAGCTTTTATGCTGGCAGCATAATTTCCAGCAGCTTTTGCATAACCGACTCCTCCTCGAACCGCTCTAACATATTCGGTTTCGACATATATGGAAACTGGATTGATACCTTCTTTATAATAGGCACCAACAGGGGAGAGGATAACCATGAGCAGATAGGTGTTGGAGGGGCGAACGCCTAAGTAAGGGTCAGTCGCTATGATAAAGGGTCGAATATATAGGGCTGTATTAGGTGCCTCGGGTATCCAATCCTTCTCAAGGGTCACCAGTTCTTCAATAGCAGTCAGTAGTAAGTCTTCATCGAATTTTGGAATGCAAAGTCTCTCATTAGATCGATTTAATCGTTTCATGTTTTCTTCAGGTCTAAAGAGATTTATATCTCCACTTGGAGTTTTGTAGGCCTTCATACCTTCAAAGTCTGCTTGAGCATAATGAAAAACCATCGCTGAAGGATCCAGTGAAATGTTCTCGTAAGGAACGATTCTAGGATTGAACCAGTCTTTACCTTCTTCATAGTTCATGATGAACATATAGTCTGTAAATTCAGTGCCAAAACCTAAATGGTTGGGGTCTGGTTTTTTCTTAAGACTTTTTCGTTTGGTGAATTGAATATCCATCTTTTCCTCCTAAGATGCACCAACCGGAAGTTAATCCAAATTAACTCCTAATCCATGATGCAATTTTGTTGAATACAATACATATCTATGTTAGTATGATAGTATATTGTTAGCAATTTGTAAAGATGTAAGCAATATTTACTTAAAACTTATAGGAGGTTTCACTATGGGACACGTTATTTTCGCCATAAACCCTGGTTCAACATCAACAAAAGTGGCATTGTTTGATTCAGGACAAGTGGTTTTTGAAAAAAGCCTTGCACATCATGTGGAAGAAGTGAGAAAATTTAAGAAAGCAGCTGATCAGTTGGATTATCGTTATAATTTTATTATGAAACTCCTTGAAGAAGCTGATATCAGCCTTGACCACGTAGATGCCTTTGTTGGTCGTGGTGGCTTGCTAAAACCTTTAGATGGTGGAACCTATCAGGTAAACCCTCCTATGTTGGAAGATTTAAGTCAATCGACTTATGGAGACCATGCCAGCAATCTGGGAGCCATTATCGCTGATAAGTTAGGTCAGGTCTACGGCAAACCTGCTTTTATTGTCAACCCGGTTGTCGTCGATGAGTTGATTGATGAAGCCAGATATACAGGCCTTCCCCTCATCAACCGTATTAGCGCCTTTCATGCCCTTAATCAAAAAGCCGTTGCTAAAAAAGCTGCCGAAGATATGGGGATCAAATACGAAGATGGAAACTTTATTGTTGCCCACTTAGGTGGAGGGATTTCAGTGGGAGCCCATGAAAAGGGAAGAGTTATTGATGTGAACAACGCCCTTGAGGAAGGTCCTTTTTCACCGGAGCGAGCAGGAAGCCTACCTTCAAAGCAACTGGTTAACCTCTGTTTTTCGGGTAAGTATAGTAAAGAAGAAATTGATAAGATGCTGGTAGGAAAGGGTGGTTTCTACGCCCACACCGGAACAACTGATGTTAAATTGATTATGGAAAAAGCCAAAACAGATCCGGCCTACAGACAGGTTGTCAATGCATTTACCTATAATCTTTCCAAGGAAATTGCCGGACTAGCCGGCGTTCTCAAAGGAAAAGTGGACCGAATTGTGATTACCGGAGGCCTTGCCCATTCAGCTGAGATTGTTGGTGCTGTTGAAGAGAGCGTATCCTTTATTGCACCCCTCTTTGTTATGGCCGGTGAAGATGAGCTTAGGGCTTTGCAAGAAGGAGTGGCTCATGTACTGGACGGATTAGAACAAGTCAAAACATACCGATAAGGGTCAATGGCATGCATTGAATAAGTAAGAAAGAACAATAAGATATAGGAGTTTGCTATGATTAGATCATATAAGGAAATTGAACGGATTATAAAGGAAGAAATTCATGAAACAAAGGTCATGGCAGTAGCCGCTGCAGATGAGCTCCATGTTCTGGAAGCGGTTTGTCAGGCTAAGGAACTTGGACTTATTGAGGCAATTTTGGTTGGTAATAAGGAATCCATTCTGGCTATAGGAAGAGACCATGATCTGGACCTTTCCGGATTCGAAATCGTAGAGGCAGGGGATACCAAGGAGGCGGCAAGGCTGGCAGTAAAGCTGGTAAGAGATGGTAGGGCCCATGTTGTGATGAAAGGGCTTCTGGATACATCGGTATTCTTAAAGGCCATACTCAATAAGGAAACAGGACTCAGAAAGAGTGACTTACTGTCTTATGTTTCCATATGCCAGGTAAAAGGATATGACAGAATGCTTCTTCTGACGGACCCAGCCATTAATATTGAACCTTCAATGGAAGATAAAGAAGTCATTATGAAAAATGCGGTCAGCGTAGCCCATGCTCTTGGCAATCCGATGCCAAAAGTAGCCTTTGTTGCACCCATTGAAAAAGTCAATCCCAAACTTCAATCCACACTGGATGCCAAAGCTATAGCGGAAAAATATGCAACCAGCAAAGACTTTATCGCTGATGGACCTTTTGGCCTTGACAATGCAGTGTCAGAAGAAGCCGCCAGGATAAAAGGCATTGAGGGTCCAGTAGCAGGCAAAGCAGATATCCTGGTACTCAATGACTTAGGTGTTGCCAATGTATTCTTTAAGTCCATGATGTATTTTGCAGATATGACCTATTCAGGAGTTGTCGTTGGAGCAGCAGTTCCAGTAGTTATGACTTCAAGAGCGGATACTTCAGAGGCTAAGTTGAATTCTATTAAGATGTCGGTGCTGTTGGCCCACTTTGAAGATAAATAGACAATAATATATGAACTTTTAAGAACCCTTTGTGAGCTGATAAGCCTTTAAATGGGTTCTTTTTCTGTGTTTCATAGGGGACAGGTCAGGGTATGATGCTCCTAGCGGTCGGGCGGTGGATCCCAAATGCATCCTACTTTATAAAAAAAGGGAAGGAAAGGATGCATTCGTGAACCAAAGCCCAACCACCAGGACATCACACCCAGACCTTGCGTATGAAATACAGACAAGAAGGATCAAGTCAAATATCGATATCTGCTCAAAGATCTTATGATTACAAATATTATATCTCTAAAGGTGATATAGAATTGCACATCCGTCTTCGTAGATTTGATTTCTATATTTCTACTCAATTTTCTGTGTTTCATAGGGGACAGGTCAGGGTATGATGCTCCTAGCGGTCGGGCGGTGGATCCCAAATGCATCCTACTTTATAAAAAAAGGGAAGGAAAGGATGCATTCGTGAACCAAAGCCCAACCACCAGGACATCACACCCAGACCTTGCGTATGAAATACAGACAAGAAGGATCAAGTCAAATATCGATATCTGCTCAAAGATCTTATGATTACAAATATTATATCTCTAAAGGTGATATAGAATTGCACATCCGTCTTCGTAGATTTGATTTCTATATTTCTACTCAATTTTCTGTGTTTCATAGGGGACAGGCCCGGGAATGATGCTCCTAGTGGTCGGGCGGTGGATCACAAATGCATCCTACTTTATGAAAAAGGGTAAGGAAAGGATGCATTCGTGAACCAAAGCCCAACCACCAGGACATCACACCCAGACCTTGCGTATGAAATACAGACAAAAATCGAATTAAACATCAATATCTGAGCAAAGATCTTTAATTGCAAAGTCTCAAAAATTCAAAAATCTAGCAATTCAAGACGTTGCAATAGAATGCAACTCCCGTCTCCATATTTCAACTCAACTAGAATGACACAAAATAACTGCAACCCACAAGCAGTTAGAACAACAGATTATAATTCCCATCTTCTGTAGATTATATTCATATATAACGAAAAAGAAAATGTATTGTCCTAAGTCTTATGATTTTGAAGGCTTTTATCTTCATTCTATTAAGCAGAAATATGGAGCCAGGTCCTCTGAACGGCTTCACGAAGTGCGCAAGAGAAGAGGGCTTGACTCCATATTTCAACTCAACTAGGATGACACAAAATAACTGCAACCCACAAGAAGTTAGAACAATAAATTATAATTCCCATCTTCTGCAGATTATATTCATATATAACGAAAAAAGAAAATGTATTGTCTAAAGTCTTGCGATTTTGAAGGTTTTTATCTTCTTTCAGTTAAGCAGAAATAAGGAGCCAGGTCCTCTGAACGGCTTCACGAAGTGCGCAAGAGAAGAGGGCCTGGCTCCATATTTCAACTCAACTAGAATGACACAAAATAACTGCAACCCACAAGCAGTTAGAACAATAAATTATAATTCCCATCTTCTGTAGATTATATTCATATATAACGAAAAAGAAAATGTATTGTCTAAAGTCTTGTAATATTGAAAGCTTTTACTTCATTCTATTAAGCAGAAATAAGGAGCCAGGTCCTCTGAACGGCTTCACGAAGTGCGCAAGAGAAGAGGACCTGGCTCCTTATTTCAACTCAACTAGAATGACAACAAAAAAGCTGCAACCCACAAGAATTAGAGCAACAGCTTATATTTATTAGGATATGAAATTCAATTTCTATAGCTTAAGATGGGAATGCCGAAGCTCCAATTGATGTTCCAACTCCACAATATCCCTCTCTTTTAAGGCTTTAACCAGGCTATTGAAGTTTTCAACACCGCCTTTAAGGTCTTCCTCGGTTTTGATGGTCAGGTTTCTGACGAAATCGATATAGTCGGAGTATTGGTTGAGGATTTTGATGATCCGTTTGTAATTGGACATATCATAGACTTTGGAGTAGAGTTCTTCCAGTTCATGTCTGGCATCATCAAACATATTATTTTGAACAAAGACTTCAAAGCGTTTGGCAAGACGGGTCAGGTATTCCAGTTCATCGTCAGAGGCTGTCTGAATGACTTCCTTGAAGATGACTTTTTCCAGGGCCTGACGAATTTCAACGATTTCGTTAATCATATCATTGGTAACTCCACGAACAATGAAGCCTTTGTTAGGTATATGCTTGACCAGGCGTTCGCTTTCTAAAAGGCGAAAGGCTTCCTTGGCATGTAGTCGGCTGGCGTCATAGGCTTTAGCTATACTGACTTCAATAAGTCGTTCGTCATGGTCCAGTTGACCGTTTAGAATTTGTTTTTTAATATCTTTGTAGATTTTCTGTACATTATCGCTTTTCTTAGATGTTGTCATAATATCCATTCCTCTTTAATTACTGATGATTGATAACGATTTATGTCTTTTACCATATTATACATATTGTTAGCAATTAATGCAATAGACATGAGTTTTTGAATAGGAGAATTATATAAATATTGATACTTATTCATGTATGTGAGATAATTATAACAAGGCTGGTGATAGGACTCTGTTCTATTATTGGCCTTTTTCTTATATTTGCGGACATATATGTATGAAGGACATATCTGGGGAGGTATGAAAATGCAAAAAATTCTTATAGTAGACGATAAACCACAAAACATTAAAGTGATGGCTAATATTCTGCGTCAACTGGGGGTCAGTATTGAATATGCCCTTTCAGGACAGGAAGCTATCAATCATGTCTTACATGGAGACTATGATCTGATTTTAATGGATGTAATGATGCCCCATATGAGTGGATACGATACGGCTCGGGTTATTCGTGAGGAGATGGATTTAACCGACATTCCGATTATTTTTGTTACAGCCCTTGATGAGTCAGAAGGAATCAGAAGAGCTTTTGAAGTTGGTGGAGTTGATTATATAACCAAACCCTTAAAGGACTATGAAGTTTTGGCCCGGGTAAAGACCCATTTGAAAATGAAGGCAAATAGTGATTTGTTGAGAAAGGATAATGAGATTCTTGAAAGGGAAGTTCAGAGAAGAACGGTTGAACTGGAAAGAACACAGGAAGCGATTATAGTTAGCTTGGCTAATCTTATGGAACGCAGGGATAATGAAACAGGTTCCCATATTATAAGAACCATGGAATATATGAATGTTTTGGTTGAAGCCCTGCTTAAGCATAAAAAGTATAAGGATACATTTACAGAGGAGGAGGCTGAGCTGCTTTCCAAATCAGCAGTCCTCCATGATATTGGGAAAGTTGGTATTTCTGATGCCATATTGCTCAAGCCTGGGAGATTAACCAAAGAAGAATTCGAAACCATGAAGATGCATACCTTGTTTGGTTATGAAACATTAAAAACGACCATTGACATGATTGGTGAGAATTGTTTTTTGAAAAATGCATGTAATATTGCATACTGTCATCATGAAAGGTGGAATGGCCAAGGTTATCCAAAAGGCCTTCATGGTGATGATATTCCCATATCAGCTCAGATGATGGCAATTGTTGATGTATATGATGCATTGACGTCTAAGCGAGTATACAAGGACGCAGTTTCCCATGACGAAGCAGTTGAAATCATTTTAAGTGAGAGAAGACGGCATTTTGCACCGGATATGGTGGATGTTTTTATTGAAGTCCAGGATAGGTTTTGGAGAATAGCTTATCAACATGCTGATTCTCAGGAAGAGCAGGAAGCTATAGGACTTCATCAGTAAAATGCTCATAGAAGGAAGGGTGAGACCATGAGTGAAGCAGTAAAATCCCGTAATGAAGAGCAAAAGAAACGTGCCCTGGCTGAAATAGAACGTTTAAGTAAACTTCGTCTTGAGGCTTTGATTCGTATCTCCGAATATGATATTGATAATGTACAGAATTATTTGGATTATGCCTTGGACCAGGCCTTGTTTTTGACGGACAGTGCAATAGGTTATATATACTTTTATGACGAAGAGGAAGAACTTTTTGAGCTAAACACCTGGTCGAAAGGGGTTATGGACCTTTGTATGGTCATGGAAAAACAGACGACCTATAAGTTGGAAGATACAGGTATGTGGGGAGAAGTCGTAAGACAGCGAAAACGATTAATCGTTAATGATTACAGCCATAGCCATTCCCTTTCAAAAGGTACCCCGGATGGGCATGTAGTTCTAAAAAGATTTATGAGTGTACCTGTTTTTTCAGATGATGAAATTGTTGCAGTTGTAGGTGTTGCCAATAAAGATGATGCATACACCGATCAGGATGCCCATCAACTGACCCTGATGATGAGCTTCGTATGGAAGAAAGTTTATATCTATAATAATCAACAGGAATTGATTAGGGCAAAGGAAAAAGCAGAAATTGCCAACAAGGCAAAGTCCAAATTTTTAGCAAACATGAGTCATGAAATCAGGACCCCAATGAATGCTATCATTGGTTTTAGCGAAATTCTTTCCAGAAAACTGGATAATCTTGAGCTGGAAGGCTACATTCAATCCATACTAGGTTCATCCAGAACCCTGCTAAGACTTATTAATGATATTTTGGATCTATCCAAACTGGAGGCAGGAAAAATGTCCCTCCAGTATGAAGTAGTTGACCTTCGGGTTATTATGGAAGAAATGCGATATATGTTTCATCAGAAAGCCTTGGTTAAGCAGTTAAGGTTTAATATTGATGTCGATGAAGAAGTTCCCGAAAGAGTCCTTCTTGATGAGCTTCGGCTAACCCAAGTCATGATTAATCTGTTGGGAAATGCATTCAAATTTACTAATGAAGGTGAAATCAGTGTTCACTTGCTTTCAGAATATGTAGAAAGTGATGTGTGCAGCCTGGCTATAGAAGTTAGGGACACTGGAATTGGTATTGAAAATGATAATCTTAAGCGAATATTTGGAGCTTTCAACCAGGAACAGGATTATACAGATCATTATTATGGAGGAACCGGTCTGGGTCTCAGTATCTCCACGAAGTTAATTGAATTAATGGGCGGTCATATTGAAGTGAGGAGTCAGGTCGGAAGAGGGAGTGTTTTCAGGATTCTTTTACCCAGTGTTAGTATCACTTATGATGATGTTACCGAAAATACGGTCTTTGTAAAGTCTGAAAACATTGTCTTTCAACCACAAAAAATTCTAGTGGTGGATGATGTGGCTGATAATAGAGAGGTCCTTTCCGAGCAGCTGAAACAGATGGGTCATGAGGTTTACGTTGCTGTTGATGGTTATCAGGCAATTGATGTAGCCAATGATATTGTACCTGATCTTATTATGCTGGATATCCGTATGCCGGGACTTGATGGATTCGAAGTGCTGACACGTCTGAGGAAAGACACTTATTTTTCTGATATCCCAATCATAGCCTGTACGGCTTCATCTTTGATTGTATCTGAGGCGGAATTGATTTCTCTTGGTTTCTCAGGTTTTCTTAAAAAGCCAATTCTATATTTGGATACAGTAAAAATGTTGAAAAGGTTTATTCCATACAAAGAAATTGATGAGAGGGACGCAGATAAGATGGAAGATGAAGGAATCTTTGAACATGAGGGATTAAGAGACAAGTTGCGACCTCTTCTTGAAGACCTGGATCGAATTCGGACGTCTGAAACCCAAATGGCGATTGCCAATGCAATGATGGGCTTTGGCCAGGAACATGCAATCATTAATGTGTTTAAATATGGGGAGAGTCTAAAGAGGGATATTGACCAGTTTGATGTGGAAAGTCTTATGTTTAAATGTGAATGGTTGAAAAAAATGGTTTTGTAAGCTGGCTGTATATTATAAAACTCTGATTTTAAAACCGGGATGATGAGTTCAGCGATGCAGAAATTTATATCAGGAGTTGATAGGCATGAAAAATAAGTTTTGGACAGTGGCCATGATAGTTTTACTCATCATAGTTTCAGGGTGTGATCAAATAAGAGAAGAGGAGTTTCGGGTAAGTGAATCTGTAAGTGATTCTCAAAGTGATAAACCAAATCATTTGGATGATTCAGATTTGGAATCTGGTATTTTGAACCAATCCTTCAACTGGAAAATGGCAGAAGGATCCAAGATAAAAGTCATGCTGAACAACCACCATTATGCAGATGCTATTGTTGCTGAGTTAGCTGAATTTGAGGCTTTAACAGGAATTAAGGTGGAGTTTTCCCTTACTGAGGAAAATTTCTTCTTTGATAAGGTGACCAATGCCCTCAGCAATGAAGACAACGACATGGATGTTTTTATGACCGGAGCTTATCAGTTATGGAATTATGATGAGCTTGGCTACATTGAAAACCTGATGCCATATATTGAAAATGAATCAATAACTGGTGGCGACTATGATTTCCAGGACTTCTTTCCTGAACTCATTGAAGTTCTTATGTCGGATAAGGATCCTAATGCCTTACTGGCTATTCCCATTGGTTTTGAACTGTATAATCTTGCTTATAATCAAAGGATTTTTGAAGAAAGAGGACTTAAGGTACCTGAGACTTTTGAGGAAATGATAGATTTGGCAGGAGATCTATACCAGTTTGACGGTCCGGGGACTTACGGCATATCCATACGTGGTGCAGATAATTGGGCTACTGTTCATCCGGCCTATATGTCCTATTATCGAATTTTTGGAGGTAAGGATTTTGTTGAAGAAAAGGGTATGTTGGCTTCGGACTTGAATAGCTCGGAATCCCTGACAATGAATGAAAAGTGGGCTGAGTTAATACGAACCGGTTCAAATGAAGCCTGGCAGGATACGCCGTGGTATATCTGCGCTGATGAATTTGGTTATGGCAAATCAGCCATGTTGCTGGATGCTGATACTATCAGTCTTTATGTTAATAATAACAAGCAATATCCGGAATCAGGAAATATTGCCTGGGTTCCCTTGCCTTTGCCGGAAGGCTATGACAAGAGATATTCAAATATCTGGACTTGGACCCTGGCCATGAACAGCCGAAGTGAGGAAAAACTTGCTTCCTGGTTATTTATTCAATATTTCACAGGTTATGACCAGCTCTACCAGTCAGCAACCCGATATGACAACGGAGACATACCCAGAGCGAGTATATGGGAGGACAGTGCTTACAGAGAAAAACTTGCTCTCAATAAAGGCTATATTGAGGCCTTTGAAGCAAGTATTGGAGATGCTTCCATCCTCTTTACACCTCAGCCACATTTTTTTGAGACCACAACCTTATGGGTGAATCGCTTGAGGGAGATGATTGTTGACAGGGACAGTGATATTGAGGATGTTCTCAATCGATTGAAGGAGGAGATGGATCGGATTGTTCATGAGTGATGATGGAAGAAGGGACTCACACTGTATAAATAAATCAAGCCGAATATGAAGCAAGATCAAGGAAGTTAGGCCCTGGTCTTGCTTTTTTCTTTTATTTCTCTGTGCTTTGTCTATTTACTGAGATAAAGTGATATGTTACCATACCTTTTATTAACTTAGGCATAAATATTAATAGTAGTGGTAACTATTCAGTGTTTACATTTATAAATATACACTGAAACTAATAGATGCTATAAAACGGAGGGATATAATGAAAAAGATTGTAGCGTTATTATTGATTTTAACTTTAGCAATGGGCATTGTTGGCTGTAGCTCAGATAAAGAGGACAGCACAGGTGCCAGTACAACAGAAACAAACGAAACAAAAGATCCAAAAGTACTTCGTGTAGGTACAGATGTTGCGCTTCCAGCTATGGACCAACATATTGCAACTGACGGATTATCCTTTGAAACAATTGGAGCAACTATTGAAGGTTTGTATATGACTGCTGCTGACGGTAGTGTATATCCAGCACTTGCAGAATCACATACTATGTCTGAAGATGGAATGACTTATACCTTTACTCTTCGTGATGGTGTAAAGTGGTCCAACGGTGATGCCGTAACAGCCAATGACTTTGTATTTAGCTGGAGACGTCTTGTTGATCCGGAAATGGCAAGTGATTACAGCTTTATCGGTGATGTTGCCGGTCTTAAAAATGCAGCAGCTATTATGGCTGGTGAAATGGCAACTACAGAACTTGGTGTAACAGCAACAGATGATAAGACTTTAGTTGTCGAACTTGAAAGACCGGTGCCTTACTTCTTATCATTGACTGCATTTACAACTTTCTTCCCACTTAATGAAGCATTCGTTACTGAAAAAGGTGAAGCTTACGGCCAGACTCCAGACGACTTACTTGCTTGTGGTCCTTACAAGATGGTTGAGTGGAATAAGGGATACGGATTCAAACTTGAAAAGAATGCAGACTACTATGATGCTGATGCTGTAAAATTGGATGCTCTTGAGTTTAGAGTTATCAAGGACAGTCAAACAGCTGCAATCAAATTCGATTCAGGCGAACTTGATATGGTTAAGTTAACTTCCGAGCTTGTAGATAATTACAAGGACTCAGAAGCTTATACAAACATTAACGCATCCTATGTATGGTATATTGCACCAAACCTTGATGATGCAGTATTCTCCAACTTAAAAGCCCGTCAAGCGATTCAGTTCGCTGTAAATAAAGAAGGTATTGTTAACAATATCTTAAATGATGGTTCTACAGTAGCAGACTTTATTATTCCTACTGGCCTTGCAACTGGTCCTGACGGAAAAGATTTTAGAGAAACCTCTAAAAATGATTATGGAAAATTTGATGCTGAAAAAGCTGCTAAGTACTGGGAAGAGGCAAAAGCTGAACTTGGTATGGATGAAGTGAGTATCGAAATCTTATTTGATGATTCTGAAACAGTGAAGAAAATGGCTGAATTCATACAGGCAGAACTTGAAACCAACCTTCCTGGTTTAACTGTAAGCCTGAAGTCACAACCTAAGAAAAACCGTCTTGAGCTTATGAGAAACGGTGAATATCAAGTAGGTCTTACCCGTTGGGGACCCGACTACGCGGACCCATTGACTTACCTTGACCTCTTCTTAACTGGTGGCGCCAACAACTTCCCTAACTATGCAAGCGAAAAGTATGATGAGTTAACGATCGCAAGTGCAACGACGTTAGCCGGTGATGCTGAAGCCCGTTGGGAAGCTATGAAAGAGGCAGAAGATCTTCTTCTTGCAACAGACGCAGCGATTGCTCCACTGTATCAGGCTGGTTACGCATACCTGATCAACCCTAAAGTGGTTGGTTTAGAAGACCATGCCATTGGTATTACATTCGTTTACAAGAATGTAGATATCAACGAATAGATCAGAGTCAATCTGAAATTGAACAATAAGCCGTAGAGTAATCTACGGCTTATCTTTCTTCTACTAAATAAAAGAGGTGGTCCTCTTCCTAGAATAGAAGTTTATCTTTAAGTAATGAGTAGGTGATGAGATGATTAAATATATTGGACAGCGGTTGGTCATAGCTGTAGTGACGCTTTTTGTCATTATGACCATTCTTTTTTTACTCCTGCAGTTTTTACCCGGTTCACCTTTTAACGATGAAAAACTGTCAGACAGCCAAAAAGAATTATTATATGAAAAATATGGATTAAATGAACCGATTACGACACAGTACGCACTATTTCTTAAGAATATAACGACCAAAGGTGATTTTGGTGTTTCCTATACAATTGAAAAAAATGCCCAGGTTAGCGACATGATCAGGCAAAGACTGCCAATGTCCATGCGTCTGGGTGTTCAGGCCATTGTTTTTGGAGCCTTTATCGGTATTGTTTTGGCTTCCGTGGCTGCCCTCAAGAAAAATTCCATTTGGGATACGGCAACAACATTTTTTTCCGTTATCGGTATTTCGGTACCCTCTTATGTTTTTGCCCTTGGTTTGGTCTATTTTCTTGGTTATAAACTGACTAAAGCGACAGGAATTGCCTTTTTTCCATTAACATTTGACTTGTATGCTCCGATCAAATCAAGTATATTGCCAACGATAGCCTTGTCCATGTTTGTCATTGCAACGGTAGCCCGTTTTATGAGAACGGAGCTCATTGAAGTCCTTGGTTCCGATTACATTCTATTGGCTGAAGCCAAGGGACTTAATGCAAGGAAGGTTATTTTTAGACACTCTTTACGTAATGCCTTAATACCTGTAATTACAGTTTTAGGACCCTTAACGGTTAGTTTGATGACAGGTTCCTTGGTAATTGAGAGGGTTTTTGGTATTCCGGGTATCGGTGACCTTCTGGTTACGGCCATCAGTGTTAATGACCTTAATGTCATTATTGCCGTTGCTTTTTTCTACAGTGCTTTTTATATCGTTATGCAATTGGCCATTGATATTCTCTACGGTATTATTGACCCAAGAATTCGTGTTGCAAAAGGAGGTAACTAATGGATCAGTCTTTATCAAATGATTACAAAAAAGAAGAAAACCTAAAGAAGCCTTCCTTAAGTATAGATCCGGCTAATTTTGAACGGGTATTTACCAGTGAGGATTTTCAGAAAGATGTGGTCTATGAAGGCATCAGTTTCTGGAAGGATGTCCGTCTTCGTTTCCAGGCCAATAGAGGTGCTGTTGTCGGTGCCTTCTTTATTTTGATTATTGCTTTTATGGCCTTTGTGGGTCCATATATGAACAGTCACACCTATAAGAGCAAAGTTGATGAACACATTAACCTGCCACCAAGGGTTCCGGGTATTGAAAAACTTGGGATTTTAGATGGTGAGGTTAACGGTGTCAATGTCTATGAAAAAAGAGACTTGGATGATGTCTACTACTGGTTTGGTACGGATAATCTTGGTCGTGACCTGTGGACCAGAACCTGGGTAGGAACAAGGGTATCTATTTATATTGCTATGCTGGCTGTTATTATCGATATGATTATCGGTATGGGGTATGGTTTGGTATCCGGTTATGTAGGAGGTACCTTAGACAGCGCCATGCAGCGTTTTATCGAAATACTCAGTGGTATTCCCAGACTGGTTATTGTTACCCTCTTTGTTATTATCCTGAATCCGGGAATCCTATCCATATCCCTTGCCCTGGTGATTACAGGCTGGATTGGTATGAGCCGTGTTGTAAGGTCTCAGGTTCTTAAGATGAAAGAACTGGATTTTATTCTGGCCTCAAAAACCATGGGAGCATCGACAGGTTCACTGATTCTTAATGACCTACTTCCAAACATCTTTGGACAGGTAATCATTATGAGTATGTTTTCCATTCCAAATGCCATCTTTTATGAATCATTCCTGGCTTTTATCGGATTGGGATTGCAGCCCCCATTAGCCAGTCTTGGTGTTCTGATTAATGATGGTTATAAATCAATTTTGGTTTACCCTCATATTATATTGGGTCCAGTTATTGTTTTGGCCCTTCTCATGATGTCCTTTAACTTGGTAGCTGATGGATTAAGGGATGCCTTTGATCCTAAGATGAAGCAGAATTAGGGGAGGGACAGATGATGAAATTAATTGAAGTACGCGATTTACATATAAGTTTTACGACACACAGCGGTTTGGTTCGTGCCATCCGTGGAGTGGATTTTGACCTTCATGAGGGGGAGACCCTGGCTATCGTTGGAGAAAGTGGTTCCGGAAAGTCCGTAACTACCAAGGCTCTGATGGGAATACTGGCTAAAAACGGTGTTGTTGAAAAAGGGACTGCCAAATACATGGGCAGGGACATTTTGACCATGAACACAAAAGAAACGACTGCCCTAAGGGGAAAAGAAATCGCTATGATTTTTCAGGACCCCATGACCTCTCTGAATCCGACTATGACCGTCGGTTACCAGATTAGAGAAGCGGTTATTGAACATAATGATGTCAGTAAGAAAGAAGCCAAGGCAAGAGCCATTGAACTCCTTGACCTGGTAGGCATTCCAAATCCTAACCAAAGGTACAGGCAGTATCCCCACCAACTCAGTGGCGGTATGCGTCAACGGGTGGTTATTGCTATTGCATTAGCCTGTAATCCCAAGGTTCTTATAGCTGATGAACCGACGACAGCCTTGGATGTTACCATCCAGGCTCAAATTATTGAATTGATCAAAGAACTCCAGCAAAAAATCAATCTGGCCATCATATTTATTACCCATGATCTCGGTGTTGTTGCCAACGTTGCAGATAGGGTAGCTGTTATGTATGCTGGACGAATTGTGGAGGTAGGTACCGCTGATGAGGTCTTCTATGAGCCGGTTCATCCATATACCTGGGGACTCTTGGCATCCGTTCCGGACATGTCCAGTTCAGGAGTTGACCTGTATTCTATTCCAGGTGCTCCGCCAAACCTTATGTATCCACCTAAGGGAGATGCCTTTGCCCTTCGAAGTGAGTTTGCTCTGAAAATAGATTTTGAAGAGGCACCACCTATGTTTAAAGTGAGCGATACCCATTATGCGTCAACCTGGCTCTTACATAAAAATGCTCCCCAGGTTGAGATGCCGGAGGTTCTTAAAGAACGAATTCATCAAATGCTAAAGGAGGTGACCCTTTATGGATAAGCGGGAAGTCATCTTGGAAGTCAGTAATCTTAAACAACATTTTAAGACCAGCCGGAAGTTTACCGTCAAGGCGGTTGATAATATTTCCTTTAAGGTATATCGTGGAGAAACCTTTGGTATCGTTGGTGAAAGTGGTTCCGGTAAGTCAACGACCGGCCGTTCAATTATAAGACTTTATGATCCAACTGACGGTAAGATGGTCTTTGAAAACCAGGAAATAACCGGGAGACTTAGTAAAGAAAAAGAAAGGATGCTCCGTACCAAAATGCAAATGATCTTTCAAGATCCTATGGCATCCTTAAATCCCAGAAAAACCGTTATGAACCTTATTGCCCAAGGGCTGGATATACACGGCTTGTACAAGACCAAGGAAGAACGTGAGGCTATGGTTTATGATATGCTGGAGACTGTCGGTCTATCCAGGGAACATGCCCACCGTTATCCCCATGAATTCAGTGGCGGACAGAGACAGCGTATCGGTATAGCCAGAGCCCTTATAATGAATCCATCTTTTGTGGTTGCAGATGAATGTATTTCTGCCCTGGATGTATCCATACAGGCCCAGGTTGTCAACCTTTTGAAGAAACTTCAGAAGCAGAGGGATTTGACCTATATTTTCATTGCCCACGACTTGTCTATGGTTAAATACATCAGTGACCGTATCGCTGTTATGCACCAAGGAAGAATTGTTGAAATGGGTACTTCTGAAGATATCTATGAGAGACCCGTTCACCCCTATACTAAATCACTGCTTTCTGCTGTACCACATCCAAATCCAAAATTGGAGAGGATACGAAAGCGTGAGTTTTACGACAAATCAAAGGTTGATTATGATCTGGGTACTTATCATGATCTAGGCAATGAACACATTGTGCTTGCCACAGATCAAGAGTTTAAGAATTGGTGCTAGCCAAAGTGACCTTCTTCTTGATAACAGGGAGAAGGTCATGATAGAATGTAGGGATGATTAGAGAGGTGATTCCCATGAAAACAGTACTTAACCGTAAAATAGTATGGGTTGCAACCATTGTTTTGGTCTTGATTGCGGCTCTTGCTTCCTATGTTCTTTTATCACAGAACCATAAAGTCAACTTACCTTCCAAAGGACCCCTGATTATCGGTCAATCCAATAGTCCCCTTAGTCTGGATCCGGCGATTGCCACAGATATCGAATCATTTGAGATTACATCCAATATTTATGAGACCTTGATTAAGACCGATGTAAATGGTATTGATCTTCTGCCTGGACTGGCTGAAAGCTGGAAAGTCAGTGAGGATGGATTGACCTTTGTTTTTAAGCTGCGAAAAGATATTTATTTCCATGACGGTTCTGAATTCAACGCAGATGCCGTTGTTTTTAATTTTAACCGTTGGATGGATAAGGACAGTCCTTATCATACCGGACACTTTACTTATTGGAATCAAAGTTTCGGTGGAGATCCAGGTATTGTTAAATCCATTACCGCCCTGGCTAAGGATACCGTTGAATTGGTTCTCTATGAATCCTATACACCAATACTCAGTGTTTTATCATTGCCCTCTTTTGCCATAGCCAGTCCCAAGGCTATTGTCCAGTACAATGAAACCCTTGGCAGTCATCCAGTGGGAACAGGACCCTATATGTTGGATACACTTGATGAAAATGGAGATGTCCTTCTTAAGCGAAACAATGATTACTGGGGAAGCCTTGGTAACATAGGCAGAGTCAGGTTCACGTCAGTTGATCAGGATGCAGATTATGTGTCTATGCTGAAAAATGGTCAATTGCACATTATTAACCGTATTGATGAGGAAGACACAAAGCTGATTGAGGAAACACCCAATGTAAGGGTTGAGTATCTGCCCTTTCTTAATATATCCTATTTAGTCATGAATCATAACCAGCCACCCTTTGACCAACTGAAGGTACGCCAGGCCGTCGGTCAAATTATCGATAGGGATTCCATGGTCATTGAATCCTATAATACCCTGTCTAGACCGGCATATTCCTTTTTACCTCCCACCATGATTGGTTATAGTGAGATTTTTAAAACAGTCCATCCATCTATCGGGAAGGCTAAGAAATTTCTTGAAGAAGCTGGCTACCGGAATGGTTTTTCCACTGAGTTATGGGTCATGGATCAACCGAGAAAATATTTGCCCAATCCTGTTGAGACAGCTTATTTTATTAAAGATAGACTTAAACTTATTGATATTGATGTAACCATTCGGGTTATCGAGTGGAATGAATATATTGATGCTTTGAGGGAGGGGCAACATCCAATGGCTCTCGCCGGTTGGCAGGGTGATTATGTGGATCCCGATAATTTCCTCTTTACCATGTTCTATTCTTCAAATGTTGAAGAGGGGACAGTTCTAAACTATTCTTTTTACTCCAATGATGAAGTGGATGAGGCCCTAAGAAAAGGTCGACGGGTGGCAGATGAGGAATTCAGGTCCTTTATCTACAGTGATATTCAGCAGACCCTTTTTGAAGATATGGCCGCTCTTCCTCTGGCCCATACCATGACAGCTATTGGTGTTAGTAATCAGGTTCAGGGCTTTATGCCAAATATATCCGGTAAACTGGATATTAATGAAATGGATTTAAAGGACCTGGATGACAGTGAAGCAGAGAGGGACAATCATGAATAGAGATATGTCATTTCCTAAGAAACAGGCAGCATTTATTCTGGTTCTTCTGGCTGTTGTCATCTTCACCAGGATGGTCGTTGACGAAAGCGGAGATGGAACATTAGGGGTTAGAGCCCTACCGCGTCCCATTGCATCAGAACCTGTCCTCATAACTTCAGCAGGCCAGTCAACAGACTCCTATGTAGTCAAAGATATTGCCAACCGGTTGAAACTGGATAATTATTTCATCCCATTGGCTTCCAACAGTCAGTTAAAGGACATGGAAGCCATGATCTTGGTTGTTGGTTATTCCCAGGTTGGAATGGGTTTCAATGAGCTGACCTTTGAGGATGAGTTCCTTAGGGTTGAAGACCTTTTGGAAAAAGCAGAGGAAAAAGGTCTGTCCGTAATTTCCTTATACCTTAGAGGGAGCCAGCTCTTTGATAATGAAAATCAAAGACTACTTGAGCTGGCGGCAAAATATTCTGATTATGTCATAATGGTCAATGAATCTCTTGACCGGGAATCAGTGGACGCTTGGATTGGTGACAGTCAGTTAACCGTGGTCGGAAATCTGGATGAACTCTCAGAGCCCATTGTTTCAGCGTTTAGGTAGGTGGTATGATGAAGAAAAGAAAATTATTTGTTGGCATCATACTTTGGCTCTTGGGGGTTTTTGGGCCTGGATTTTTCCCGAATCTTTGGGTAGATATGATTGTTGATATTCGGACAGCTATTGTTTCAGGAGACTCAGGACATCTTATATTGACAGCCTTTATATGGGCTTTTCTGGGTACTGTACAATGTCTCTTTGTTATTAATGGTCTACTAATAGTTGTAAAGACTTTGTTGCCCAATATTCTCAAGGTGACCTGGGTATTTCTTTTTATTCATATGGTTTTCTATATCCTATCCCTGATTATCATCAATCAGTACACACCCTATGATGGAGAAGTCGTATCCAGCCTTGTGGCAGGTTTTTTTACCTTTTATATGCTATATTACCTGATCCATACCAGGTTCAGTTTTTGGAGGAATCTGATTACATCGGGTCAGCTGCTCTTTGGTTTCTTTTTTCTTAATACGATGCCGGCAGTCGCCGGATATGGTTTTGGACTAACCGATATACCAGCCAGTATGAAAGTGGCTGCAGAGTACCTTGACAGTGTGTCAGTTCTTGATTTTATAGGTCTTGTGTTTTTTATCACCCTCTTTTTAAGTTCAGTGATGACCACCAGGGTTTTTATCACCTACGACCGAAATATTGCTATGGCCAAAACCAATTATGAAAATGAGATGACCTTGGATTCCATGCGGCGTAAAGCTGTACAGACAAGAGCCTATGAAGAGATACATGCCATTACCCATGACTTGAAAACACCCCTGGTCACCATTCGTGGACTCAATTCATTGATTTCCCTGTCTCAAGATGAAAAGAAAGTCTTGGAGTATACGGAGCGAATAGATGATGCTGTTACTAAAATGAGTGAAATGATAACCGGCTTTCTTTATGAGTCCAATAAGCAGGTCATAGAGGCAGGTCAGATTATTGACCATGTAAGAATGCAGATTCCTGTGGAGGATGAATCCATTCATATAACCTTTCACCTGCAAGACCAGCTTCCATCTGTTTATGTTAATAAAGTAAGGGTGTCAAGAGCCCTGATTAATATACTTGAGAATGCTTTTACTGCTCCGACAAACGCTACCATTAAGGTGGTAAGGGTAGAAGTGAAGGCAGATGATGACTGGCTTTATATCAGAATTGAGGACAACGGTGTAGGGATTTCGGAAGAAATCATGGAAAGAATATGGGAATCAGGATACTCTACAAAAAACACAACTGGTTTTGGCCTGGCCTTTGTTAAACAGGTTATGGAAAATAATAAGGGAACCATTAGAATCGACTCATCAGTCGGCAGTGGTACAAAAGTAAGCCTGGTTCTGCCGGTCTACAAGGAAGGTATGGAAGAGGAGGAAATCCATGAGTCTTAAGAAGAAAATACTGGTTATCGATGATGAACCGGATATCGTATATACCATCAAGGAAATTTGTGAGTTTGCCGGATATGAGGTAGAAACTGCCGGAGACGGCCTTAAAGGCATTAAAATTCACGAAAACTACCAACCAAATTTAATTATTGTCGATTATCATATGCCGGAGTATGACGGTCTAACTACAGTTAAGAAAATTCGTCAGTCTGATGATACGGTTGCCATCCTGGTCTTAACCGTTGATGAGCGTCAGGAAATACTGGAAAAGTTTATGGAGGCCGGTGCAACGGATTTTTCTATTAAACCGGTAAAAGCAGTGGATTTGATAGCCAGAGTCAATATCAATATGAAGGTGAATGAAATCCAGCAAAAGGAGAAGGATGAGGTCCAGAATGCCTTTACAGAAAAAGGTATTGGTGAAGGAACAATGGATAAGATTGTGACCTACCTAAGGAGTAAGGAAAAAGAAGTGACCATCAAGGATATTTCTGTAGCAGTTGAACTAGCATACCAGACGGTACACCGATACATCCAGCACCTTATTGATTCGGACCAGGTTGAGGTCATCTCCAAATATGGCAAAAGAGGCCGTCCGACTAACTTATATAAACTCAAATAATATAAATATATCTGATAAATATGCTTTCTCTATTCACCTAGCAAGTGTTTATAGATAACTTAAGGCGACTGCTTTATGCGGTCGCCTTTTGCCATACAAACCTTTAAGTGAAATTATATAAATGATAGGAATCTATCGCCCTAATTGACGGTTAAACTATTTTGAAATAACAGTGAAGTACTTATGAGGGTCTACTGTTACCAACTTGTGTTTTCGGATATAGGCAGTAACCATATCTGTAGTAGTCATCTGAATATCCTTAATCACTGGACAGTCTTTATAAAAATCGTAGCCTCCGGTACCGGATGACCTGTAATTATTCATAGCCAGACTGTAGGTGTGGGAATCTTTTATGGGTTTTCCCTTAAACAAGATGGATTCTACACGGCTGCCTACAGGCTTGTACAGATTAATCCTATAATCGATACCTGAATAGTAGTCGTAGTTGTAATGTGCCACTTTGGGTTTCATAAATCTGTCTGAAACCGTAACCAGATCTTCTTCCAAATGAAAATACTGGGCACTGCGTTCCAAAGCCTCTTTAATGTTCTTTCCGGTTACTTCCTTGACGACCAAGGTGTTGGGATAGATATAGGTGGAGACAATATGTCTAAGGGTGACTTCCTTTGGAAGGCCCATAATCTTGTTGGCGAGGGAAGTACAGGATATGTCAGCTCCACTGGCTTCCAACTGGACCTGATTTAAAAAGTTGGTAATAGGGCTGCCGGTTAGGGCCATAGACAAATGATCCTGGGGGACTAGATCAGTATCCAGATGGCCGATAAAGACGTCCAGCCAGTCCTGAACTTTCCTTTGAAGAAAATCATAATCTTGGCTGTAGGAGGGAAGCTTAAGACCATCAGGAACCAGAAGTTGACTCTCGATATGAGTCTGGCTGATTTCTTCATCATAGGAGATACAGATTTTGGCTAAGCGGGTCCCATTCATAGGCGTTTGAACGATATGGGTGCCGGCGATTGTCTGATTGCAAATTGGTAAATGCTGGTGGCCTGTCAAGATAAGGTCAAAGGGAAAAGATTCGCACAGCTTGCAGGCAATGTTTTCAGAGGTAAAGGACACCCTTTGGCCACTTTCCAGGTCTTTCTCGAAACCGCCATGATAGATACCGACGAGTATGTCAGCGTCTTCCTGGATTTGACCGATGAGCTTTTTAGCTGCTGCAAATGTATCAGAGATATGAAAGTGTTTAAGGTTGGCCTTTTGTTCCCACACATTGATAAAATCCGTTGTCAGACCAATAATGCCAACTTTTAAGCCATTAGCTGTTTTGTGAAGGGCTGTGGAGTGGATAAGGTCTTTTTGGCTGGACTTTTTGATGGTGACATTGCCACATAGGGGAGCGGCGTTTAAGTCCTTCAAATAGGCAGTCAGCGTCTCATAGCCGTAGTTAAAGTCATGATTGCCCAAGGTGATATAATCATAGCCTATATGATTCATGATTCCTGCAATTGGATTGGGACTTATGGCGTTTTCTGCTACATAGGAGGAGAAGGGAGAACCTTGAATCGTATCACCTCCGTCAATAATGAGGGTGTTGGGATCTTTGGTAATCATGCTTCCAATAGCAAGGAGGCCCATGTTGTGGACCTGGTTATCGGTATAGTCTGTCGGGAAGACGCAGCCGTGGATGTCAGATGTAAAATATATCGTTAAGTCTTTCATTGGATACCCCATTCGTTAGTATAATTCGTATGTCCATTATAAACTATACTTTCTATCTTGTCATAGGCTTCCTATATATGGTATGTTAGGTAAAGAAAGGAAGCAGGGGTGACCAATGAGTAAAAAAGAAATGACCAACGGATATTTAACACAACAGGTAGAGCGGATCGTCAATATGATTCCAGGTACCTTAACTTATAAAGGAAACCATAAAGAACGATTTAGTATTGAAGCTATCCGCTTTAATGAAGCTTCAAGCAGCCGCAAGACCTATGACACGACAAAAAGCTTAATCGGTGGGAAAGTTGACCAAGGCATAGATGGTCCCTATGTTGAATGGTTGAACATTACAGGGATTAACCAGGTGGATGAAATTAAGGCCCTTGGCCAAAAGTACAGCATTGATTCAGTTATTCTGGAGCAGATTCTGTCTGTATCCAAGCACTGTTTCTTTCAACATGAGGAAGACCTCCTGTTTAATGACCTGCAAATGTTTTATATCAAAGACAACAATATAGTGAGAGAAAATATCTGCCTTGTCTATAAAGATGATATTGTGATGACCTTTCAAGAGAAGGCGGGTGATGTTTTTGATTCAATTAGAGACAGGATTGCCGGTGACAAGGGACGAATTAGAAAGGAAGACTCAGCCTACACGTATTTTTGCATTTTGGATGCTCTTATTGATCACTACATCCAGGTGACAGAATTCATTAGGGAAGAGATTACCCAGATGGAGTTTGTCATGTTCGAAAACGAAGATCTGAATTATAAGGACCTTCATGAACTTAGAAAACAGATAATGCTTATTCGGATGAATATTGCCACCCTGGAAAAAATGGGTCAGGACCTGGCCGGTCTGCCCCAGTTTGAGGAGTTAGACCATTATTTTGAATCCCTTCTCCACCATATCCGAATGGTTGTCAGTGAAATTGCCATGGAGCGGGAAGCTATTGACGGTCTCTATGAAAACTATATGCTGACCAATTCCAATAACATGAATCAGACCATGACAACCTTGACCATATTCTCAGCAATTTTTATACCTCTATCCTTTGTGGCAGGTATTTTTGGTATGAATTTTCAGTGGGTGCCGCTTCTGGATAACCCCAATGGATTTGTTTATTTTATGGTTGGATGTGGGGTGACGGCCCTGACCATGTTGGGATTTTTTAAGTTTAAAAAATGGTTTTAAAAGATTTACAAAATAGTGCTTGACTATTTCTCTGGTAGGGGTATAATTAAGCCGAAATTAACTAATAGCTGACAAAAGAAGGAGTTGATTCTATCGAAAAACGCGTACAATATGATAATAGTTTAGGAGCATTACCACTATGAAGCTAATTGTTAGCGCTTATATTTAATGACAGGTGTCATTGGGTTTGAGTTCACCATAATAGAGGTGATGCTTTTTTGATACATAATTTAAGGGATTTAAGCGAAAATCCCGGTGTTCTTACGAAGTAACAGGATAAAATATGAGGCCTGACAGTCAGGTCAAAGGAGAAGAAGTGAATTTTTTATTGTATATCGCTATTATGCTGGCGAAGATGATTGAAGTAACCATTGGTACGACTCGGATTGTTCTTATTACCCGAGGTGAAAGACTGCTTGGTGCCTGTCTTGGATTTATTGAGGTAGTCATGTGGGTTGTACTGGTGTCAACAGTTCTTAAGGATGTCAGTGATGACCCTATCAAAGTGGTTGTCTATGCTGGAGGCTTTGCCCTTGGAAACTATGCAGGATCCATACTGGAGCAAAAACTGGGAATAGGGAACATAAGGGTAGAGGCCATTGTCATGGAAGAACATGGTGAGGATTTGGCTCAAGAACTAAGAAATAAAGGCTTTGCAGTTACCGTTATGAACGGCAAAGGTATGAATTTTGACCGTCAGGTACTGCTCATGAACATTAAACGTAAGAACTACGACATTGTTGTGAAAACGATTAAGTCATTTCAAGATAATGTTGTTATAACAATTAATGATATTAAACCTGTATATGGAGGATATGGCGTACTTAAGCGCTAGTTATGGTATTGAACATGCAGAAGAATATGGAAAATGAAAAAAATGTGGATTTCGATGACATGATGCTGATGAAAGAAAAAAGAAGACAATCAAGGTCCAAGGGAAAACGTACCTATGAGAAGACCAAGATCCATTCCCAGCCACTTAAGAAGAAGAGTGGAAAGAAAATCAGTTACGACCCAAGCCTGGATTACGATGACTACGATTACGATCAGTTCTAAGAGGTGCCATGAAAGGTATATTATTATATAAAGTTAAAGAAAGTGAATTACTGGATATTCACTACGAAACCAAACGTTTCCTGGAGGAGGCTCAAAATCTCGGCATTGAACTGAAAGTTCTAAGTCCGGACCAGTTTGAACTTTTTGTCGGAAAAGAAGATGAAGGGTCCATTTTTGTAGATGGACAACCTTTGGAAAGACCGGATTTTGTAATCCCAAGATTAGGTTCTGGAACCTCATATTTTGCCCTGGCATTGATTCGCCAATTTGAACGCTTGAATATTCCAACTATCAATTCAAGCCTGGGAATTGAAACCGTAAAGGATAAGCTTTTTTCACAGCAGATTCTGGCTCACAAGAAATTGCCAGTACCTAAAACCATGTTAATGAAGTTCCCGGTGGACATTGATTTTGTATCCAGAAAGTATGCCTATCCTTTGGTCGTTAAGACACTTTCAGGATCATTGGGCAAAGGTGTCTTTCTGATGGAAAACAGGAAACAGTTTGAAGACTTTTCCAGAGTTATTGAGCTTGCCAATTCCAATCTCAATGTTATTATTCAGGAGATGGTGGAAGACAGCAGGGGTAGGGACCTCCGTGTTTTTGTTGTCGGTGGACGGGTTGTCGGCTGTATGGAGAGAAAGGCCAAGGAAAATGACTTTAGGGCTAATTATTCTGCTGGTGGATCTGTTGTATCATATCCGTTGACACCTGCTATCGAGTGGATTGCTCTTGAGGCAACGAAAGCCCTTGGTCTTGATATTGCCGGAGTAGACCTGCTTTTTGACCAGGACTCCTTTAAGATTTGTGAAGTGAATTCGTCCCCTATGTTCAAAGGATTGGAATCCTGCTCAGATGTTAATATCCCCCAGGTGATTTTTGAATATATGACAACCCTTAATCTTGCAAGATGAAGGGTAGAGAGGAAAATAAATGATCATTGAATTTGGAAAACCGGCCATTAAGGTTGAGAAAGATCATTACAACAGTGAAGAATTTTACTACAATAAGGTCTACAATTCACAAATCCACCAAATCGTAAAGTTTTTTATGAATATGTCCCAGGAACGGATAGCAGAGCGTTTTTGTCATCTAAATCCTATGGTGGAAAAAGAAAACTTAATGAAGTGGTTAAGATATAAACCCAAGCACATGCAGTGGTCCGGTACAGATCTTTTTCATGTCACAACGGAAAAAGGGGTTAAACGGATGGTTGTCATTGAAACCAATTCTTCACCGTCTGGCCAAAAGTCCATGCCTCTTCTCAATGATCACGAGGAGCTAGGCGGCTATAAACGTCTCATGGAACAATCCTTTTTACCTTTTGTTAGGTCTAAAAGGACTATTCATGGTGTCTATGCCGTCGTTTACGATAAAAACGAAATGGAGGCCTCAGGTTATGCCCAGGCCCTGGCCCAGTTGGTTGATGAAGACGTCTATCTAGTAACCTACTATCTAGGTGATGAAAACCCATCGGTTCGATTCCAAGATGAAGTCATGCAGGTAAAAGACCAAGAGGGGAATTGGCATGATGTTAAAGCAGCCTATCGTTATGTCACGCAAAAGCCTTGGAACCGTATTCCGGTTAAGTCCAAGACCCTGATCTATAATCCAATCATAGCCTGCCTGGCTGGTGGAAGAAACAAACGATTGGCTTCAAAAGCCTATGAGCTTTTTAATGCTGAGTTGAAAGAAGATAACCTTGTCATTAGGAAACCGGAAACCATTAATGATGTAAAATTTAATGAAATACCTTTGTGGGTAGACCGGTTTGGGGGACATGCGGTTATTAAGAACCCTTACTCCAATGCAGGGCAGGGTGTTTATACCATTACCTCCAAAGAAGAACTGGAAGCATTTAAGCAGGAAGATCGGGACTACGACGACTATATTGTACAGAGTCTTATCGGAAATTATCACTGGTCTACATCCTCAGCAGATGGTAAATACTATCATGTAGGCATGATTCCCAACCGCAAGCAGGAAATTTTTGTTGCAGACCTAAGATTTATGATTGCTTCAACCGGAGATGGTTTTAAACCTATGGCTATGTATGCCAGACGTGCAGAGATGCCATTAACCGATCAACTGGCTGACGGAGCAGACTCCTGGGAGATGCTTGGAACCAACCTGTCTGTTAAGACGACCTCAGGCTGGGACAGTGAAACCAGACGGCTGAAGCTTATGGATACTAAGGATTTTAATCAACTGGGGATATCCCTAGACAGTCTGATTGAAGGCTATATTCAGTCGGTTCTCTCTACAATCGCTATTGACAAGATGGCTGTCGAGTTAATAGGCGTTAAAAAGTCTCTAAAGAGAAAGCTTTTTGAGGCCTTAAATGGTGATCCGATTTTAGCAAATGAAATTATAAAAGAATAAAAATGCTTTGATAATCAAAATAAATGTCCCCAAACCCTTGTAATTTCTCCCAAGTCTCGCTATAATAGAGAAAATTTGGCAATCGTATAGACTATGTTAGGAGAATTTATGCATAAGAATCGTCGTATATTCGTCGTCCTTGGGGCAATCCTTGTTCAGGTGTGTCTAGGGGCAATTTATTCCTGGTCTTTATATAATCAACCTCTGGCAGATAAGTATGGATGGGATAAAAATGCAATCGTTATGGCTTACTCCATAGCCATCTTCGTTTTTGCTTTTACAACCATGTTTAGTGGAAGGTTATATGACCGAATAGGGCCGAGGAAGATTACCATCATTGGAGCCCTTTTCTATGGAACCGGTATGATTCTGTCAGCCTTTGCAAGCCAGTTGTGGATGATCTATATCACCTATGGTCTGATCGCTGGTATCGGTATCGGTTTTGCCTATGTCAGTCCTTTGTCAACTTGTGTAAAATGGTTTCCCCATCACAAGGGCTTTATAACAGGTATAGCTGTTGGAGCCTTTGGATCAGGGAGTCTTGTCTTTAAGACTGTTATTGAATACCTCTTAAAGACTGTAGGTGTTAATCAAACTTTTATTTATTTAGGTCTCATATTTATGGTTCTTGTCTTAGCTGGTAGTTTACTTTTGGTATTACCGGATGAGAATGATGAAGATCCAACTAAAGACACAAAGGGGCATATGACTTCCTTGGAAATGGTGAAAACAGCCAGGTTCTATTATATATGGCCCATGTATCTGCTGGCATCTATGCCTGGTCTTTTAGTGATTGGCCTAGCCAAAGATATTGGAACAGAGCTGGCAGGATTAAGTTCTGCAACAGCTGCCGGTGCAGTGGGAATCATTGCCTTGTTTAATGCAGGTGGCCGGTTGATATGGGGATCAGTCTCTGACCGTCTTGGAAGAGTCAATGTCTTAATTACTATTTTCATTATTACCATTGTTTCTTTACTGGTCAAAGCCCTCGTACCATTAAATGCCTTTATTTATTTTGCTACTTTAATCGGTATAACGTTTAGCTTTGGTGGTTTCTTATCCGTATTTCCTGCCATGACGTCAGAGCTTTTTGGTGTGGAACATTTAGGAGCTAATTATGGCATAATTTTCCAAGCATATGGTATTGCTGCTTTAATCGGACCAATCATCAATGGTGGGTCATCATCATATTTGGAAACTTTTTTAATTGCCGCCGGTTTTGGATTGACGGGGCTTATACTTACATTAGCTTTGAGAATTCACCTCAAGAAAAAAGATTTGCTTATCTGATTTAATGATAGAAAAAAGATTTGCGTATTAGATTCAATGATAGAAAAAAGACTGTACATCATTCATAGAAGAATGTGAACAGTCTTTTTTATTAACTAAGTCTTTACTACAATTGTTCCAGGTAAGATTCCAGGCTTGATTGAAGACTGGTATAGAAATCTGACTCCGTATCATCATTTTCTTCCAGTTTAGCCAGAAGCTCTTCCAAGAGTTTCTCCATGGATGTTGCTTGAGTTTCTTCGTCCTCTTCAGTTTCACTGACTGCTCCTGGTCCACCTGATGGTGGTGGTCCTGGAGGTGGGCCGCCGGCTCTTGGCCCTCTAGCTGCCTGCAAGGTGTTGGCCTCATCCTGTAAATCAGTTAGAAAATCTTCCTGTTCATCAATCGTTAGGCTGGAAATATCTGTCTCAACTAAACTGGATGCCACAGCTGGAAGATATGGAGCTTCAGCCATTGCACTCTGGAGTGCAGTTAGGGTATCTGTTACTTCTTCATCAGAAAGGCTGGAGATATCTGTTTCAACTAAAGAATCAATTTGACTTCTGATTGCCTGTGAGCCGGTAATTCCACTGGTTTCTAAATCTGATTCTTCTGTCCCGGAAAGTATATAGCGCATGTAGTCGCTCTGGGTCTTAAAAAAATTCATTAATTCTCCAGGGTCAGATGACTGAGCCTCAGTTCCATCGGTTCCCTCAACCTTGTCATTCATTGGAGGAGGTGGCGGTGGCGGCATTTCAGGCATTTCACTGATTTCAGAATCCTTGCTTGTCTGATTGTAAGTACTTTGGTAGTAATTATAATAACTACCTGAAAGCGGGGAAATGTTCATAGTTGCCTCCTTTCTTTTTTATCTCGAATAAAAGTAGTGGTTCTCCTATCTTATGATTCCAGTATAACAGGCTAACCTTAAGCCAACCTTAAGTCATGGACTAAACTTACTGAGTCATAGGTCTCATATTGGTTTAGTGGAATGAAGGAGATTAAAGCTTAAGGTTCATTTAAGGTTTGTTTCCTATAATGAACCTATGCATAGGCTTATAGGCGGACAGGAGTTTAGTATGAAAAAAATTATTATAGCAGATGAACAATGGATGAGTGATGAAATACGAAAGACCATGAAGCAATCCAATTCAATAGTTGTGGAAACTGAATTACCTATAGAAGAATTGGCTGACCGAATTCAAGCCATGGAAAAAGGTGATATCCAGTGCAGGGATTTGATGGAGTTTGGTGAATTATCATTATCAAAGACTGAGTATCAAATGCTTATGTATTTGATGGAGTACAAGGACTCAGTCGTTACAAAAGAAGAGCTTCTAAAAGATGTATGGGGCTTTATTGGAGATGTAAGGACCCGTGTAACGGATGATACCTTGAAAAGAATAAGAAAAAAAATACTGGAGGCAGGATGTATGCTAAGGATTGATACAATTCGAGGTATAGGATACATCCTTAGGGACATTGAGTCGTAGTTATCCTGACTAAGAAGAAAAAAAGAGCACCTCAACCGATGGGTATAAGGTGCTGTAAAAAATGACTATATTATTAAGGAGATTAGATCCTAATAAACCTGTTAGCTTTCCATAGCTAGAGTATAAATTGCCTTCTTCTCTTCATGACTAAGGAATTTTTCAATAGCAAAGGTTCCGATCAGATAAACCGTAATCAGGGTAAGGTTGGTAATTAGGGTATAATTAATACCCAAGGTGGTAGCCTGGAAAAATAAAATAGGTAGTTTAGCTGAGGCCCAAATCGTTAAGAAGAAGAGGACATTAGCGTACCGGGCTCCTTTTTTTAGCATGATCTGAGCGACAGGAAAGGCTGCAATAAGAGGCCCTGCTGACATGGTTCCAATAAAGAAAGCAATTAGAATACCAATTATACCTGATTTTTCGCCCATGAGTTTAATCATTGTCTCTCTAGGCACCCAGATATCCAAAAGACCAATCAACAAGAAGATGGGTGGTACGATTTTTAGCATTGAAATAAATTGAAACCAGGCAGACTCCAGAGCACTGACTCCAAGAGTTGTCACACCTATGGCAGAAGCACCTACTTTTATACCAAAGACATCCAGACCAAAAAGTATTGCAAGCATACCTAATGATATGTAGAACATTTTACTTTTGAACATGGATAATAATATTTGTTTTTGATTCATTACATAACCCCCCATACAACTAAAGCGACGACTCCTGATGCTACAAAAGCCAAACCGTTTCTAAGAACGACTGCCTTTGAACCGAAGAACTTGGTTTCAGCTGTCCAGTAAACAAAACCTACAGCCATTAAGGTTGTAACAAAGGCGGCTACTTGAGGATAACCTGCTCCATTTTCCAGGAGTTCAGCACCCAGTGGAAAAGTAACAAATGGTGGCATAAAGGCAACAGAACCGACCAGCATACCAATAAGTACACCTAGGATTCCAGACTCTTCACCTAAGACCTGACGAATAAGGTCTGGTGTAATGATACTTAGAAGAATTCCTACAATTAAAAAAAGAGGTACAAGAACAGGTAGAATTTTAATGAAAGCCATCCATCCTTTTTTGACGGCTTTTTTTGTTTTGGTTCTATCTTTTGCAAATGACACAAGAAGTAAGATCACCGCAATGGCATATAAAATCAGTGTTGAAATGTCCATAATAAGTTCCTTTCAGGTTGTCATGTTTTTCTCTATGCATTATAACAACTATATTTGAATATTACAATATACAAATTATACAAATTGAATCTACCCTATAGGGTGTCTTATGGAAGCTTTCACGAAATATATGTCATATGCCATTAATTGCAAACTTTTCAACTTACCTGGATGTACGAGATGTGGTATAATGGCAGGAAGATTATTAGTAGAGAGATAGCCATGATTTATTTGATAAGGAGACTTGTATGAAATTCAGACCCTGTATTGATCTTCATGAAGGCAGAGTAAAACAGATAGTTGGAGGAACTTTGACCAGTCAAGGTGCTAGAGAGAATTTTGTTTCCGGACATGATGCTGATTATTATGCCAATTTATATAAGAAGTATGGATTAAGAGGCGGCCATATTATAGCTCTTGGCAGTGGAAATGATGAACAGATCGATAAAGCCTTAAAATCTTATCCCGGAGGAATGCAGGTTGGAGGCGGCGTGAAAGCCCATAATGCAAAAGCCTATATTGAGGCAGGAGCCAGCCACGTCATTGTGACTTCTTATATATTTAATGATGGGAAACTTTATCTGGATCATTTGGAAGAGATGGTTGAGACTGTTGGAAAAGATCATCTGGTCTTGGATCTATCTTGCCGAAAAAGGGGTGATACCTATTATGTAGTCACCAATAGGTGGCAGAAGTTTACTGATTTTGCTATTAATGAAAAAAACATTAGATTTCTGGAGAGCTACTGCGACGAATTTTTAGTTCATGCTGTAGACGTGGAAGGCCTACAAAGTGGCATAGATAAGGAATTACTGGAACTTTTAAGTGGGTGGGTTAAGATACCCTGTACTTATGCAGGCGGTATAACAAGTCTACATGACCTTAATCGGATTAAAGACCAAGGTCATGGTAGAATTGATTTCACCGTTGGAAGTGCTTTGGATATTTTTGGCGGTCAACTGGCTTTTGATCAGGTGCTTGATTTTCATGAATCTTAAGTTATTGACCAATTTTTGATAATTTTGGTATAAGCGACAATCTACAGTCAGTTTGCTAACTTACATAAAGTGTGGAATCATAGCGTCTAGAACAGCTTCATAGGCTGAGGGCCACATGTGAATCCCTTCGATTGTTAAGCTCTCCTTAAGTTGCCCCTGGGCATCCAGAAGGGCTTCGTTCATATCTACATATGTTAAAGAAAGTTCTCCGCAAATAGTTTGAAGTCTGGCATTTGCAGCCTTAATATTGGCATTGGTTCTGGTGGTGAACATCATCCGTCTGCCTTCTTCATCAACATGAGATTCCTTATTAGGGTTAACCGGATAGAAGGCCATCACAAGGATTTTGCTTTCAGGAAGTGCTGATTTAATACGATTGATAACCTCCTTATACTCTGCAAAAAATACATCTTCATCATAACCGATAGTTCCGATATCATTGGATCCAATATTGAGGAATATCTGTCTTGGCTTTAGGTCCAGAACCAAGGTGTCCAGGTTGTCGGCAAACTCTTTCGTAACAGCACCGCTTAAACCCCGGTTATAAACTTTCACATCCATTTCTCTGGACATGAGCATTTCATTAACCGGAAACTGTTCTGCCAGAGAGGAGCCGGCAAAAAGGATCTGACCTTTTATGGCATGGAGGTTTAATTGACGGTAACGTTCAACCGTAATACTTTTCTGAATTTTTCCCTGCTCTTCAAAGAATTTTTTTAAATCCATCTTAGCTCCATTCTATGCTTCTTCTAACAGAAGAGCATCTCTTTTACTATTGATAAAATACAGAACTATATCAGTTCCCACCATGACAAAATTCAAGATATAGAGTGGAAGAACATAGGTAATGTTGTTGCCGATGAATTTACTCATGATTCCAAAACCATAGCCGGCCAAGATAAATAACATAAACAAAAGACTCTTTCCTTTTGCTGTTCGGGACCTGACAGATTTAAGGATAGAAAGTGGCCATGAAATGCCAAAGCATATGATCATAAAAGCTTCAAATAGTTGAGACATAGATAATTGTGCACCCTTGAATAAGGTGCGCTCCTTTCGATGATTTCTTAATTTGATTATAGGTTGCATTGGGATAGGGGTCAAATATATAATAGACATATACTTATTACGTCAATGTAATATATGGGAGAAGAAGATGGAGTTATTACAATTAAAGTATTTTATGAAGGCAGCTGAACTAAACAATATCAGTCAGGCAGCCAGGGAGTTAAATATAGTACAGTCAGCAGTAAGCAGAAGTATCGGCAGGCTGGAGGAAGATTTGGGTGTCCAGCTCTTTGACCGTAAAGGGAAAAAAATTGTTTTGAATGAAAATGGAAGTCTGGCTTATAAAAGGTGTCAAAAAATTCTTAATGATGTAGATGACCTCTATCATGAGTTTGAAAATACAAAAGATAAGACCAGTGAAATAAAATTAAAAATTGAAACCGCGTCTGCCCTGCTACCGGATTTGATTTTTGAATTTGGCAGGCAATATCCTAATATCGAGTTTATCCTTATGCAACAGGGGGATAAGGGAGATTATGATATCAGATTATATTCTTTGCCGGGAAAGGCTGGATCTGGTATTGAAGAAAAGCACCATGAGGGTGTACAGGTTATATTGGAAGAAGAAATTAAACTTCTTATTCCAAAAGATTTAGTGGAAGAACCTTGTGAAACTTTGGATTTATCGGTGCTGGAGAGTTTTCCATTTGTAGGTTTAGCCAAGGGGATTGGTTTAAGAGATATGATAGATACCTGGTTAAACCCATGGCGGATACGTCTGAATTATGTGTTTGAAACTGATAATCCCAGTCTTATGAGACAGTTACTGCCTCAAGCAAGAGGTGCACTCTTTTTTCCAAGCCTTACATGGAAATCATTTGATCAAGGCTTGTATTATTTGGCGACTGTCGGAAATGGGGAGTATTGGCGGACGATTGTGGCCGAAAAGAAAAATAACAAGAAGATTGTTGAAGAATTTATTCGTTTTTTAACAATAAAAATACATGAGCTGGAATCGGCGAAAAATTGACTTTATTTTTCATAGTGATATAATACATATTAAAACTATATATCTTAATAGTTCGTCAAAAGGCAACAATGCCTTGGTTGACCACAATGAAAGGAGTATTATGTCAGGATTAGAAGTTAAGAAGAGAGATGGAGCTTTAAAGGGAAAGCAATTGAGAAGCAGAGGGATTATTCCTGCAGTTATTTACGGAAAGAATTTAGACAATAGTATTTCTATCCAATTGGATGCAGCTGAAGCAGATAAGTTCATTAAGTCTCATGGTATAGGTTCTCAATTGGACCTTACGGTTGATGGTGAAACCTATTCTGTTATGTTTAAGAATTATACAGTGACGCCTCTTAAAAATAAACTGGAGCACGTTGATTTTCAGGCTCTAACAGCAGGTGAGTCAGTTAAACTTCATGTACATTTGAAATTGACTAACAAAGATTCCGTAGAAGTTGGCGGTATTGTTAATGAGATGATTAGTGAGATTGAGATTGAGTGTCTACCTAAATACCTTCTGGAACATGTTGAGGTTGATTTGGCCGACATGAAGATAGGGGATTCAATTGCGGTTAAAGACCTGGCAATTGCTGGTGATGAAAACTATCATATTCTGACTGATCGTGAAATTGTCATTGTTCAGGTAACTGCACCAGTTGAAGTTTCAGAAGACGAGGATGAAAGTCCTGCTGGTGAAGAAGCTTCTGCTGATGTTCCAGTTATTGGAGCAGATGAGTAACAGCGATTATAAATAGCTGTCAACCTTAATATGAATGGCTTGAAATACCATTTTATGAAAGAGCCGGATACATATCCTTTAGGGGAATATGTATCGGCTCTTTTTATTTCTACAAACAAATTTGTCTCTTTTTGTTTCTATATGTTTTCGTTATAATGGGTTCATGATAAAGAAAACTGAAGAGGTATTGAACCTTTTATTGACGATAATGGAGGAAAATTTATGAGCAAACATGAACTATTAAACGGATATTTATCAAGCCTGGCTGTTATGAATATTAAGCTACATACTTTACACTGGAACGTGGTGGGGATGGAATTTATGGCAATCCATAATTTTACTGAAACACTTTACAATGATTTCTTTGTCAAGTATGATGATGTAGCAGAACTTTTGAAAATACAGGGAGTCAAACCCTTTGGTTCTATGAAAGAATACTTAGAGGCGTCACGTATTTCAGAAAGCTTTGAAAGTAAGTACAGTCCTAAAGACGTTGTCGATATTCTGGGAAAAGACTTGAATGTCTTGAAAGAAAGTGCTGACGCCATTCGGTCCAGTGCAGACCAGGATGGAGACTATGAGGCAGTTGCTATGTTTGAGGATCATCTGTCCTTTATTGATAAGAACCTTTGGTTTTTAAGAAGTATGGCAGCATAATATAAGAAGTGTCCTTATAAACCCAAGGGGATCCTTGGGTTTAAGGCATTTGTAGACCCAGGTGGTCTTTATTGGTCACAGTTGTAGTTAAGGAGGCAGACATGAGTAGTAGAATGAGTGAAGGTTTTCATTTGATTCATGATATATTTCGATTAAAATGGATTCCTGAGATTATCCAGGCAATAGCTATGGGAAATGAACGATATACAGATATAGCGGAAAGTATTGATTACGTCAGCAATACAGAACTCAATAGAAAACTTGCAGTTCTTCAAACCAGAGGAGTGGTTGAAAAAAGAATGGGTGAGGGCAGAGAAGGATATGAGTTGACGGAATTCGGTAAGGATTTAAATCATATTTTTAACCACTTTGTAGAAATGAGCAATAAATATTTGGTGGATGCAGTCGATGCATAGGAGCTTGATAGTTACAAGAACCTCAAACTGCAGTATAATAAGGTTAATGAAATATGCAGACAGAGAGGAAGGTTTTTTATGAGCATTACAAATACAACAGACGGAATTTATAAATTAACAGCCAATATCAATGATATGCTGTTCGAAGGATTATGGGAAATACCGGATGGTGTTGCCCTTAACTCCTATATAGTTAAAGGTGAGAAAACAGCCATTATTGATGGTGTATGTGGATGGGACGGAGTACCTGAAACTTTTTTTGCCATGCTTAAGGATATGGATGTCAGTATTGAAACCATTGACTACATCATTATTAACCATATGGAGCCGGATCACTCAGGCTGGATTGAGGATATCAGGCAGCTGAAAGAAGATGTAACCATTCTTTGCTCAGTGGCAGCCAGCAAGATGCTGGAAGCCTTTTACGGTCATGTTGAAAATGTTAAAGTGGTCAAACATGGTGAAACTCTTGATCTTGGAAATGGACGGGTGCTGGAGTTTATATCTGCACCTAATGTTCACTGGCCGGATACCATATTCACCTTTGATCAGTTATCAGGGACTTTGTTTTCCTGCGATGCCTTTGGATCTTATGGAACGATTGAAGGTCAAGGTTATGACGATGGATGTGATGAAACAAAACTTGCTTTTTATGAAAAAGAAGCATCCAGATATTATGCCAATATTGTTGCCAATTTTTCACAGGCGACCCTAAAGGCTCTGGAAAAGGCCTCCGGATTGGATATAAAAATCATCGCTCCTGGACACGGTTTGGTTTGGCGTCAGGACCCAATGCGGATTGTTATGGATTATCAGCGTTATGCCGGCTACCATAGTGGTGTTGCCAAAGAGAAGATCACACTTCTTTGGGGATCCATGTATGGAATGACAGAACGTGGTGTTAAGCAGGCTATTAAAACCTTGGAAGAGTCAGGTATTGATTATGAGGTAATTAATGTAATGGATACTTCCTGGGGATTTATTTTAGGTGCAGTATGGGAATCTACAGGCGTGATTCTAGGTATGCCAACCTACGAGAATAAGATGTTCCCAACTATGGCGGCTGCTCTTGAGGAACTTGGTAAGAAAACTATGACTAACCGGGTGGCTTTTAGACTTGGATCTTATGGATGGTCAGGTGGAGCTGAAAAAGAGCTTGCTGCTATCAATGAAACATATCAAATGAACTGGGATTTTCTGCCAAGTGTTGAGTTTAAAGGGGCACCGGATGAGTCGGACTTAGTTGCAATAGAAAGTAGTGTGAAGAAACTGGTTCAAAAGGTTAAGGATAAGATTCATCAAACGCAAATGGCTGAAGTATAGCCTGAGTTAGAGATGACCATTGACTTATAAGTCAAAAAAAGTAAGAGCTGGTACTGTTATGAATACCGGCTCTTATATTTTATCTATTGATGTGCCCTTATCCTCAGATAGGATCTGTATGAATGCTTCGACTACATCCGTGTCAAACTGAGTTCCTGAATCTTCTCTTAGTATCCGAATAGCCTCTTCCTGTGACAGAGGATTGAGACGGTAGGCTCTGGCACTGGTCATGGCATCATAGGCATCAGAAACTGTAATGATTCGAGTCAAGATATCCAGTTGGTTTTTAACTAGGCCTCTTGGATAGCCTTTACCATCAACCCGTTCATGATGCTGATAGACAATTTCCGCACTGCGCCCCAGAAAATCAATGTCTTTCAGAATTTCATAACCTATAGTTGGATGGTCTTTGATTAACTCATATTCTTCATCTGTAAGGCGGCTAGGCTTATTCAAAATATTTGAAGGGATACCAATTTTACCTACATCATGTAAGAGGGCTGCGTATTCAAGTGTTTTCAGGTCTGATTCAGGTACGCCTAAACGTTTTGCAGTTTCCAAAGAGTAATGGGTGACATTATCACAGTGACCTCTGGTATACTTGTCCTTGGCCTCAATAGCGTTGGATAAGGTCCTAACTGTTACAACGTAGCCCTTTTCCACTTCAGCTGTGTATTCAAGCCTTTCGGTCATGAGACGGTTTAGCATGCGAATCATTTCCTGGACATCTATGATTTCTTTTTCGGATGTTAAAGAAGCTAATTCAGAAATCCTGGACTTTTGGTCGGGCAGTTTAAGTTGATTGATCAGTACCTGCCTTAAGGGATCTTCGATCTGCTTGGTTAGAATATAATTGGTCAAGAGGATTAAAAGGACGATAGCAGCAATAAAGAAAACAACGGTAATCAGGATACTTTGGTCAATATCCTTCATAATAAGACTGGTTGAATGAAGCATGACTAAGCGCATACCTGTATCACCAACCGGTGCCCAGCCGTAAAAGCGCTCTCCCTCCACGAGGACACCTGGTGAATGATTTGCAAAGGCCTGTTCATGGACTTTGATCATATAATGATCTTCGGAATCATATATAGAGTAATGGGTCAAGCCATTGGCTTCTTGATCACTACCCATTAAGTAGCCTTCCCTTGTGATAATATATGAGTTGGTATGATTAATTGCATCTATCATATCCAAATAATCACTGATTTCTCTTAATGTCATATCAATAGAGACTACACCTACAGTTTTGGACGACCGATTGATTTTTGTGACGGCAGACAAAAACATTGTATCGAGATATTCATCATAATAAGGTTCTGTAAAGGTCAATTCATCTGTGCTCTTTATATTGGAAGTATACCAATCCCAGTTTAAGTAGTCATAGTCCTCATTACTGTATGCCATCGTCTTCACTATAGTCCCGTCGTTTTCCTTATAGATATAGGGTCCATAATATTTGAGTTCAGGATCATAATAATAGGGTTCAAACCAATAGCCCATACCAAAAATCAAGGACTTGTCTTTAATGTTTTCATAGATGAAGGCATCGTAAATCTCAGGCTCCAGCTTGGGACTGTTTTCAATAATAGAAGATAGAACCCTAGCCTCCTGAGTCATCAGCTCGATATCTTTTTCCAGTTTTCTTGCTTCTTTTTCAGCAATATTGGTAAGCAGGTCCTCGTTCATTCTTTTGCCATCAGTGTATTGTCTTGAGGCGATAAGATTGGCAATTAAAGAAAAGATAACAAAGGCAATGATTGCAATGCTGAGAAGAATAATATTTTTAGTAGATTTAAGGAATCTAAATTTCTTCATAATCGATCACCACTTTTGAATAAGATTGGTTATGTCTAGTTTAACACATATGGGTAATCTAGAACAGGAATTATCATCTGAATTCACCCCATGTTTACATTTATTGGCTAGACTGAGGTTCTATTCCTATGAAAACGATTGTGCTATAATCAATAGATATTGAAAGTCTTTCACGGAAAGGATTCGAGAGTGACTATGAATGACATTTCACTTGATGAAAATACGGTTATTAGCTTTGATTTGGTTGTAATTCCACCCTATGATTTTAAGAGTATTTTTTCCTTTTTAGGTGCGCGGGCAATCCCGGGTGTAGAAAGTCTCGTAGGCCTTACTTATAGGAGAGGTCTTCGCATTAATGATTTGAATAAGGTCTTTACAGGTTGGCTTGAGATTAGGGGGAATATAGATAAAAATGTACTGGAGGTTCGATTAAGTAGAGGCTTATATGAGGTGATTGATGAAGTCAAGGCACTGATTATCAAGGTTTTTGATACTAGGTGTAATCCTAAGGATTTCCCCGAAATTATTCAAAATGGCTTGCGATTACCTGGCGCTTTCGATCTTTTTGAAATGGCTGTAAGAACCATTCTTGGGCAGCAGATTACCGTACAGGCAGCAAGGACTCTGGCAGGACGGCTTGCCATGAATTTAGGTCAGCCCATTGTGACTCCATGGAAAGAAGTATCCCGCGTTTTCCCAAGTGAAGAGATGATACTGGAATTGGAAAACGTTAGAGATACCTTAGGCGAACTTGGGGTTATTGCAGCAAGAAGTTTAACCATTTATGAAATGGCCCAGGCTATACGATGTGGTCGCCTTGATTTTAATAAGTACAAACACCCAGAAGAGCTAATAAAAAATCTCTTAAGCATTAAGGGTATTGGTCCATGGTCAGCGGAATATCTTTTAATGAGAGGTGCTTCCTATAGAGATGCATTTCCGGTAACAGACTTAGGGATTAAACACGGACTTGTGGACCGATTAAAAGATGACGAAGGCCAGAGCTTGACTAAGTTACAGCCTATACTATCAAAATATAAATTTGATAAGTTGTATGAAAGAAAAGCTTTGGAATGGTCAGAAAAATACAAGCCTTGGAGATCCTATATTACAATAGGAGTATGGCTTGAACAACTGGATTGGAGTAGAGCTGATGATATATTTTAAGCATGAAATTAAATGGGGACCAATTGTTGTAGGTCTGACAGATTTAGGTCAAGTAGCAGGTTTATGGTTTGAAGGACAGAAGTATTTTCCAGATATCGAACCTAATGCCCTATGGATAAAAATTGATCCGGATCTTCGAGAAGATTCTATTGAGCCTGATATGGAAAAGGGAGCCATTAGGGAAGAAGTCATAGAAACAGCTAAAGACTTGGTTGGTCAATTAAAGGAATACGAAGATGGCTTAAGAAGTGAATTTGACCTGCCTCTAAAACCGAAAGGAACGGAGTTTAGACAATTGGTATGGAAGGAACTCCTTAAGATTCCCTGTGGTCAGACCGTGACTTATGGCCATATAAGTAAGGCCCTGGCTGCAAAAATGGGAAAAGAAACCATGTCTGCCCAGGCTGTAGGAGGGGCGGTTGGCCACAATCCAATCTCCATATTAATTCCCTGTCACAGGGTTTTAGGTTCTGGGGGAGACCTGACGGGATATGCCGGTGGTATCCAGAAGAAAGCTGCATTATTAGACCATGAAAAAGAATTTGTTAATTAATTATATTTTTTGGGTGAACTTTAAGTTAGCTTAAGGTTCACCCATTATTATGTACTCAAAGATAAGAAAAACGACGCTTGCAAGGCAGTTAATCATGAAAAATCATAAAACACATGAAGGAGAAAATCAATGAATGAAAATAGAGTAGCAAGAGATGAAATTACGGAAAGGAAATGAAGACAATGAAAAATAGAGTAAAAGGAAAAATGAGAAAAAGGATTTTAGGAATTATAGCAGCACTTATGATTACTGTAACAGCCTGTTCACCAAACACAGTAGATTCAGTCATGGATGAAGAGGCAGCCATTCTTGGAAATTCATCAACAACCACATCAAGTTCCAGCTCATCCACTTCAACGGTCATCGATGAATCTGATGTCATTAACGGAAACACATCCTCAGTAGAAGTCATATCGGCAATCGTTGCCAGTGAGGACAGTGCCCTTGATCTTGAAAACATCTTCACAGAAAGAGACCTGGAGCAAACAGCGGATACTGAGGATGCACAGACAATTGTTGTAGAAGATGGTGAGGTTTACAACATTACGTCAGAAGGTACTTATATCATCAGTGGAGAGGCCCAAGATGCAACCATTAAAATTGCTGTAACCGATGAAGAAAAAGTTCAGTTACTACTTGATGGTGTGACTATTACAAACGAAAGTGCACCTGCCATATACGTCCTTTCCGGTGATAAAATATTCATTACAACAGCTGAAGGCAGTGAAAATGCGATGACGGTAACAGGACAATTTGAAGCTGATGGCGACACCAACCTTGATGCAGTAATTTTTTCAAGATCGGACCTGGTACTAAATGGTTTAGGCTCTTTAACAATAGTATCCCAATATGGTAACGGGATCACTTCTAAAGATGATTTGAAAGTTACAGGTGGAACTTTGGCAGTAGGTGCACAGCTCGATGCCTTGGAAGCCAATGATTCCATTAGAATTTACGATGGCGATATCACCATAGCTACTAATAAAGATGGACTACACAGTGAAAACGATGAAGACCTGTCAAAAGGATATATCTATATCTACGGAGGATCCCTTTATATTAAAGCGTCAGAAGATGGTATTGACGGAGCAGGTATTGTACAAATTGATGGTGGAGTCATTAACATCGAAATGAGTCTAGAAGGTATAGAAGGAAACTATATCCAGATTAATGGCGGTGACATCGATATCTATGCTGCAGATGACGGAATCAATGCAACTGCCAGCGGTTCTTATGAAGTAGCCATTGAAGTTAATGGAGGAACCATTGATGTTGAGGTTGGATCCGGTGATACGGATGCTTTTGACTCAAATGGCAACATGTATATCAATGGTGGAGTCATTAATGTTACAGCACCAACTTCCTCCTTCGATGCAGATGGTACTGTTGATTTTACAGGTGGAACAGTTACAGTTAATGGTGAAAAAGTGACAGAAATTGATGCACACTCCATGCCAGGTGGTCAAGGCGGACGCAGTGGCCGTGGTCACTAATTAAGCGATGGATGAATCAGTCATAGAGCGAGGAAAAGCCCATGAAAAGTAATATGATCTTTAAACGAAGAGAGTTGAAATACCGGATTAGTAAAGAACAAAAAGATGGCCTTATGGCTATGATAGGGAATAGGATCATTGATGATCCTATTCCACGGTATTCTATCTGTAATATATATTTTGATACACCGGATAACCGGTTAATACGCCGCAGTATTGAAAAACCGGTTTACAAGGAAAAAATGAGACTTAGGTCTTATGGTGTAGCTAATCAGTCTTCCAAGATATTTGTTGAACTAAAGAAGAAGTATGATGGTGTTGTTTACAAAAGACGGGTGACCATGAATCTTAGTGAAGCTGAAAATTATATCAGTGGTGATGCAGCAAGAAATGGACAGATAGAAAGTGAAATCGATTATTTTCTGGACAAATACACCGGTATCGGTCCAGCCATGTACATCTCCTATGATAGAGAAGCCTTTTGTGGAGCAGAAGACAATGAACTTAGAATCACCTTTGACAATAACATACTTTGGAGAGATTCAGATGTGTCCTTAACATCAGAATCCTATGGAAATAAAATACTGACAGATGATGAATACTTACTGGAAATCAAATGTGCAAATTCAATGCCCTTATGGTTGGTGAAAGCCCTGTCAGACAATCGGATTTATAAATCATCTTTTTCAAAATACGGTGTAGCTTATTTAGCCAGAACTGCTTCATAGTCTGGAATTTGGAGGAAAAAACATGTTATCAATTTTAGAAGAACTTAATCAAACAACCACCACATCACTGAGCATTGGAGGTTTCATTATATGTGTTATAGCAGCTCTTGTACTCGGTAGTGTATTCTCATATTTAATTCAGTTAAAAAACAGAACCAGCCAGTCTTTTGCAGTAACTTTGGCAGTACTACCTGCAGTTGTTGCCGTTGTCATCATGATGGTTAACGGATCTATTGGAGCAGGTATTGCTGTAGCAGGATCTTTCTCATTGGTTCGGTTTAGGTCAGCGCCTGGTACCGGCCGTGAAATTGCATCGGTCTTTATTTCCATGGCCATTGGTTTAATCTGTGGTATGGGTTATCTCTTATATGGAGTCATTTTTACCGGACTTATTATTGCCGCAGTCATGTTCCTTGAAAAAGTAGACTTTGGATTGGCTAAAAAGGAAGATGGACATAGGGTTCTTCGAATTACGATTCCAGAGGACCTTGATTATACAGACATTTTTAATGATGTCATGCATGATTTTACTAAAGAGTACCAGTTGATGAACGTAAAAACCATTAACCTTGGAAGTCTCTTTAGATTAACTTACCATTTGGAATTGAATGATATATATGAAGAAAAGGAATTCATTGATCAGTTAAGGGTTAGGAATGGGAACCTTGAAATTAACTGTATGATGATGCCAACTGAAGATGGCGATCTATAATCTTATTAAACGCATTAACAAGCCCGAAAATATCAGTTATAATGTAGAAAAGGAAAGGAGGCAGCATATGAGACTCTTATTAGCAGAAGATGAAAAGGATTTATCCAGAGCCCTAACAGTAGTACTTAAGAAAAACAATTATTCAGTAGATGCTGTCTATAATGGACAGGACGCAGTTGACTATATAGAAGCAGGTAATTATGATGCCGCCATCTTTGACATTATGATGCCTATTAAAAATGGCTTGGATGCCTTGGTTGAGCTACGAAACAAGGGTATTGATATACCCATACTCATGCTCACAGCCAAATCTGAAATTAGAGACAGGGTAGAAGGTCTCGATTCCGGAGCTGATGATTATTTAACCAAGCCTTTTGCTATAGATGAACTTCTTGCAAGAGTGAGAACCATGACTAGACGTAAAAGTGAAGGCAAGCCAGACAATATTATTGAAGTCGGTAATGTCAGTCTTGATGTAAAAAACAGTGAGATCTATACAGATGGTGATAAACTCTTCCTTGGAAACAAGGAGTTCCAGATGATGGAGATGTTTATGTCCAACAAAGACCAGTTTATTTCAGCTGACCGACTCTTTGAAAAAATATGGGGGTTTGACCATGATGCAGATATGTCAGTCGTCTGGGTCAATATCTCAAATCTTAGAAAGAAACTTAGGAAAATAAAGGGCAATGTGTCAATTGTTGCCAAGAGAAATATTGGTTATAAGTTGGTGATTGATCATGATTAAACGACTAAAGAGAAGGTTCACCCTGGTGGCAGTGTCTGTCATCAGTCTGGTCCTTTTATTGATTTTGGTTACTGTAAATGGAGTCAGTCGCAGCAGCAACATTCGTAATGCCGACCATGCGCTGGAACAGTTGGCGGACAGTCAGGAAGATGATTTTCATTTCAATACAGATAACAAAGATGATCAACCGCCACTGGATGCTTTTCGTATTGATAAAAGACCTTTGGACAAAGAATTTAAAAGATCCTTTACCTGTATCACCGATTCAGACATGAATATAATCTTTTCCAATGGAAGTGCCAGGGACTTTTTAAACGATGAAACGGAACTTAGCTTAGTCGAAGAAGCAGCCAGCCAAAATGTTAATTCAGGTTTTGCTGATGAATACCGGTTCTTGAAAATTGAAGAGGGTGATACAGTCCGATATATTTTTCTTGACTATTCCTTTGAACACTCAACAGAGATGAATCTATTGATGATTAGTATTGGGGTATATCTGGGTGCGGTTTTCCTTTTTTGGATTCTGGTTCTCATCTTCCTTCGTCCGGTTATGAAGCCTATTGAAGCTTCGTTAAACAAGCAAAGACAATTCATTACAGATGCCAGTCATGAGTTAAAAACTCCCTTAACAGTCATTGCAACCAACATGCAGATCATTGACATGGAAGGTAACTCTTCTGAGTGGACGGACAACGTCATGAAACAGGTGGAAAGACTCAAGTATCTTACTGATGAAATGGTTAATCTAGCCAGAATGGATGAAGTTGATATAACCTTGCCGAAAGAGGAATTTGATTTTTCTGAATTGGTTAATGATGTTGTCATGGGCTTTGAGCCTGCTATATTGGCTGAGAAAAAATCCATTGACGTTCAGGTTGATGACGGTGTAAAGATCAATGGCAATTATGATGCTCTGGAAAAGGTGGTTTCGGTATTAATGAATAATGCACTTAAGTATTCCAGCACTAAAGGTCATATTCAAATTGATCTTCATAAGAAGGGTAAAAAAATCCATTTCGCCGTTACCAATACAACGGATTTCATTGAAGAAGGTAAACACAATGAGCTCTTTGAACGTTTTTACCGAGGCGATGCATCAAGAAACAGTGAAACCGGCGGATTTGGTATTGGTCTTGCAGTAGTCAAATCAACCATTGAGGAACATAATGGTAAAATCGAAGCCATTGGCCTGTCCGACCAACGTTTAATGATTCAAATCAGTTTGTAAAAAAACATTGTTCATAAATACATTGACAAAATGAGATACGTTCATTTATAATAAATGAGCGGGTCTCATTTTAATGTGTAAGTGACCTGATGTCAAAGTGAAAAGAAAGCAGGTCAATAGATGGACGATAAACGAATACATTTACTAAGAGATGAGAAAATCTCAAAAGCAATAGTTCATATGTCAATTCCGGCCATTATCGGATTAATGGTCATGGGAATATATAATTTTGTGGATACCATGTTTGTGGCATGGTTGGGAACACAAGCTACAGGTGCAACCCAGGTGGTTTTTCCAATTATGATGTTGGTTTCTGCCTTTGGTTTATCCTTTGGTATGGGAGGAGGATCCTTTGTATCTCGACTGATGGGAATGAATAAGAAGGATGAGGCCAATAAAGTTGGCACAGTTGCCTTTTATACCGTTATTATTGTAGGTGTCCTTTTCACGGTTCTTGCGATTATAGGTATGGAGTCTCTCTTTAGTTTTTTTGGGGCCTCATCTGAAATGATGTCAATGACTAAGGAATATGGATTTTATATTCTGCTGGGATCTGTATTTACTATGGGAAATATGACCCTGAACAACCTGCTCCGGGCAGAAGGGTCAGCCAAATTATCCATGATTGGTATGGCATCAGGTGCAATTCTTAATATGATATTGGACCCAATTTTTATTTTTGTCTTCGGATGGGGGATACAGGGGGCAGCCATTGCAACCACATTATCTCAGATTGTTTCCTTTGTTATCTTATTCAGCAGATATGTCAGCCATCATTCTGTGGTTCGAATAGAGAGAAAATATTTTAAACCTGAATGGGCGCTTTATAAAGAAATATTCAAAGTGGGTATTCCCACTTTCTTAAGACAGGTACTGGTTAGCCTTTCCCTTGGCTTTATGAATCAAGTAGCCATGGACTTTGGAGGCAGTAACCTTCTGGCTGCTACTGGAATACTCTTTCGTGTAACCATGATACCAATCTATGGAATTTTTGGAATTGGTCAGGGTTTCCAACCGGTTATCGGTTATAACTATGGATCAAAAAATAAAAAGAGAGTTATGGAATCCGTTTCCTTTGCTTTAAAGTTTTCAGCCGGTGTGGCCCTTGTTTCCTGTCTTGTCCTTGTAGTCTTTGCAAAACCTATATTAGGAGTCTTTAGACCGGAAGCTGCAGTTTTAGACTATGGATTACAAGGTATGAAGTATTATGCTACATCCATCGTATTTATGGGACTGACCAATATTATTGGTGTCTTTTATCAAGCTCTTGGCAAAGGAAAAGAATCCCTTATTTTATCTGTATCCAGACAGGGGATATTCTTTATTCCTGCGCTCATGATTTTACCGGGCATGTTTGGAATTCGGGGAGTCCTGGCTTCACAACTGGTGGCAGACGTGTTAACATTGATTTTATCGGGCATGTTCTTTATTCCTTATATGACAGGCAAACGTTTGGAAGAGGACCTGGTACTTGAAAACAGTTAGGAGTTCATATGCGTACAAAAGTGTTAACAAAGGCATCAATCATTGAACAGGCTGAAATCATTATCAGAGATGAAGGTGTGGAAAAATGTTCTATGAGACGATTAGCCAAGGAAATGGGTGTAGGTGCAGGTACCATCTATAACTACTATTCTAATCGAAGTGCACTCCTTGGAGATGTCTTTGATCATAGTTGGGAAAGAACCATTATTGGAAGCCGTGAAATTTTACCTCAAAGTCAAAATCCAATGGAGGGTCTTAAGGAATTTTACAGTGTTCTGCAAAGGGATATAAAGAGTCGGAATGGGCTGGGCAGTGAAATTATTACTATGGGTGATAAACTGGATGGCGAGAAGACTAGTAAACTGATGACAGAGTTGTCAAGGATTATTGAAACCTTATTGATGGTAACAGATATTGAAGAGGAAGCCCGTCCTAAGCTGGCCAGATGGATTTTGAAAATTTTTCTTGATGAAATCATAATAGAGGAAGAGATGACTGATCGTGATTGGCAAATGATTGGGAAATTAATTTCATAGAGAAGGTTTGTTAGAGATTGACCTTGACAGGCAGTCTCTCCTTTGTTATTATAAAGTTAATAAAGTTTACTAATGGAGAGTGTATGAAATATCAAGGGTCAACACAAAGCAATGTAAAACTCAAAAATCAGGAGCTGATCTTAAAACTTTTATTGGCAGAGGGGCCAATGACAAGGGCAGATTTGGCTAAGAAAATGAACTCCTCTAAACCGACGATCTCAAAAAATGTAGAAGATCTACTGGTTGAAAAGAAAGTCATTGAAATCGGTAAAGATGATAATATGGTTGGTAAAAAGGGTACTTTATTGGATATGAACGCCGACTATGGTTATGTACTGGCTCTGGATTTGTCCAAGAACAAGTTTCGGGCGGTGATAGCAAATCTTAAGGAGGAGTGGATTGATACCTGTAGTATTTCTTTGGAGGAATATATGGCAGACGGTGACATCAAGCAGGCGGATGTTCTTGTAGAGCTGAAGTCCTTTCTAGATGGACACCGGGATAAGTGGTCTAAGATGATGTATGCCATCATATCCTACTCCGGAGTCGTCGGTCACAATGATGAATTATACCTGACGAATCTGAAATACAAGGAGACAGTCCTTAAAGACCTGGTTCCATATATTCGTGAAGACCTGGCGCTGCCCCTTAGCATTAAGAATGACGTCAACCTGGCAGTGCTGGCCGAAAAGAAATATGGTGCCTTTGGTGACAGGGACAACCTATACCTCTTAAGTGCCGACATTGGTGTCGGTGTTGGTATCATCATAGACAACCACCTATATGAAGGGGACCGGAACGCGGCAGGTGAAGTTGGATTTGTTCTTCCCATACCTGACAGTGACGGTTCTTACAAGACCTTGGAGGAAAGGGTCAGCCTGCATGCACTGGCGGGAAAGTACAGGTCCATTAGTGATGTGACCATGAAGTATGAAGATCTTATAGAGGCAGTCGAGGGAGGGGAGCCTGGAGCCCTGAAGATATATGAGGATGTCCTTCGGGATTTGTCCATTACCATTACCAACATAGCATCCATATTGGATATAGGAACCGTTGTGGTTGTTGGAAGACTTTTCAACCTAAAATCCACCATGATTGATGATTTGAATGATCTAATCAAAAAAATGACACCTTTTGATACCATTGTTTATCAAACAAATTTGGATAAGATGTCCTTGCGGGGAGCAGTCGTTATTGGTGTGGAACGAGTCATCAGCCAGATGGTATGAATAATGCTTAGTTAAGGCTAAGCATTTCAATCACACAATAAAGTTAATAAAGTTTACTAATTGCAATTTTAGAAAGGAAAACTGGAGAAATGAAAAGTATTGTTAACGGAAAAATATACCATGATAAGGGATTCCTAGAAGACCATGTCATCTTGTTTGATGAAACAATTGACCGGATTGTAGCAGAAGAAGAGTATAGAAAAATCAAGAATACAGGGTCACAAATTGTAGAAGAAATTGATGGTAAAGGTGCCTATGTCTTACCTGGTTTCATTGATGTCCATATTCATGGATACGATGGAGTAGATACGATGGATGGTGAGATTGAGGCCATTTCAAGGATTGCAAAAGGTATTGGGAAAAATGGAGTGACTGCTTTTTTACCAACGACTATGACCATGCCAAAAAAATCTATTCTAAAAGCTCTCGAGGCTATAGAAGAGGCAAAAACCCTTGAAGACTGGGATGGCGCCATGATTCTTGGAGCCCATATGGAAGGACCCTTTATCAACGTTAAATACAAGGGAGCCCAATCGGAAAAGTATATAGCCCTGCCTGATGAGGCCATCCTAGACCGTTTCATTGACACAATTAAGGTTGTCACCATAGCACCTGAGGTAGAAGGTGCCCTTCAAATGATCGAAAAATACAGTCATACAATCAATTTTTCATTGGGCCATACCGGTGCTGATTTTAACCAGGCTAAAGAAGCTTATGAAAAAGGGGCTAAAAGTGCCACCCATCTCTTTAATGCTATGACAGGTCTTCACCATAGAGAGCCAGGCGTCGTCGGAGCAGCCCTTACCTGTGACTGTTATACAGAAGTGATTGCCGATAACTTCCACCTGAACCCTGTCCTCTATCAACTGGTCGAAAAGGCAAAAGGCCTTGAAAAGATTCTTTTGATTACAGACTGTATGCAGGCAGGAGGACTGACTGAAGGCATGTATGAACTTGGCGGTCAATCCGTCAGCGTAAAAAACGGTCAGTGCCGCTTGGAAAGCGGAACTATTGCCGGATCCATACTGAAACTTAATCAGGGACTAAAGAATTTTACCCAAGGTCTTGAAAAGGAACTTTATGAGACGGTTGGACTGGTAACCATGAATCAAGCCAAATACCTTGGATGTGATCAGGATATGGGCAGTCTTGAAAAAGGAAAACTTGCTAACATCGTTTTGATGGATGCAGCATTCAATATAAAAACCACCATTGTGAAAGGAAGTACCATCTATGAAGATTAAGTACAACAGCATTACTATTTTTGTAACAGAAGATTATGAAAGCATGAGCAAAAAAGCGGCTAATATGGTTGCAGGACAGATGAACCTTAAGACGGACAGTGTTCTGGGACTTGCAACAGGTTCAACACCTGAAGGCATGTATAAGGAATTAGTTACCCTATATAAGAATAATGATATCGATTTTTCAGATATCACCTCCTTTAACCTGGATGAATATTACCAGCTGTCACCTGAAAATGACCAATCCTATGCCTATTATATGAATAAGCATTTATTCAGTCATGTCAACATGAATGAAGAGGCCATTCATATTCCAAGTGGTATTGCAGAAGATATTGATGCTGTTTGTAGAGACTATGACCGCATGATTGAAGAAAAGGATAACATCGATATTCAGGTTCTTGGTATCGGAACCAATGGTCACATTGGATTTAATGAGCCGGATGTTAAGTTTGAGGCGGGGACTCATTTGGTTGAGCTTGATCAAGAGACTATTGAAGCCAATTCCAGATTTTTTGATTCTGTCGATGATGTGCCTAAAAAAGCGATTTCTATGGGGATTCGTAATATTATGCATGCCAAGAAGTTGGTTCTTATTGCTAATGGACCGGCAAAAGCCGATGTCCTGTGTGAAATGCTTTTTGGCCCTGTAACGCCTAATGTACCTGCTTCTGTCCTCCAGTTACACAATGATGCAACCATTATTCTGGAAAAAGAAGCGGCAACCTGCGTTGTTGCAGAGCTTAAAAAGAGAGGTATCATCAGTGGAGACCTATAAAATCTCTTCTTTCGATCATACTCCTGACTGGGAGCAAATAAGTCCTCTTACCATTGATAATTATCCCTGGTATGAAAAAGGCATGAAACAGGATACATCAGTCAAGCTTGCCTTGGTTAAGGATAGACTTCATCTTAAGGTATCTGCCAGTGATCTTCATTCATCGGCCCATGTTGTGGAAAACAACGGAAGTGTCTACCTGGACTCTTGCTTTGAATTTTTCTTTCGGCCGGAAGCCATTGAAAATGACCACTATATTAACTTGGAAATTAATGCCATTGGTACCATTTATCTTGCGGTTAGGAATGAAGAGGGGAAACGACGGGCCAGCCATGAGGAAATCAATCAGGTTGAAGTCATAACATCTCTTGTCAAAGGCGTGGTCAAAGAGGTGTCTCCAGATGATAGAGGATGGGATATGGATATCATCATACCCTTGTCATTTATTGAAGGCTTTTATGGAAAGGTGGATAACAATCAGTGGTGGGCCAATTTTTACCGGTGCGGAGGCGATCTTGATGATCAATATGCCACATGGAATCCGGTGGAAACTCCGGCTCCAGACTTTCACCAACCAAGACAGTTCGGACAATTGATCTTCGATTGAAAATGCACAAGTTCTTCTTTGGAGAGTTAGTTAAGATTATTAACTTAGTAAAAAATTGCCGATCAAATTATACAAAAAGCACAATGAAATTTTGTTACTTATATCAAAATGCTAAAAAAATATGAAAAGACCATTGACATATTGTGTAAGTTGACATACAATATGGTTACAGCATTCATATTAGCAAAGTGTGTTACTGATACGATCAGGCATGAACTTAACTTATCGACTACAGTCTTTAGGAGTTCATGCCTTTTTTATATTTTAGAAATCAAGATGGAAATCTAATCTATAAACCAACAAAGGTTATGGCCATAATCTTAGTGAAGAACCACTTGCTATGAATGTAGAAAATATTAAACCAGCGCGCGTAAAGAGGTCTTAATATGCAGAAGCAGTATAGAATTATTAGAGTGATGAACAACAATGTAATATTGGTTTCAGAAGTTGCCAAGCAAAAGGAATGGGTACTCATGGGACGGGGACTTGGATTCGGCAGAAAGAAAGATGATTTGGCAGATATTCAAGATTCAGCCATTGAAAAAGCTTTCGTAACCGGTGATAAGGATTTGAAACAGTCATATCTTCAGATGCTGGAAGCCGTTAACGGACAAATCGTCGGACTCTGTACGGAAATCCTATATAAGGCAGAGCTTAGCCTTGGGAATCTTAGTGATATGAGTTTTATTGTTATCGTTGACCATATCAGCTTTGCCATTGAGAAGTTAAAGAAGAATATTTCCATTGATAATCCTTTTGCCTTTGAAATCAAGCAGCTTTATCCTGAAGAATATGCCATTGGTGAATTTGCCAGAAGCAGAATCATGGAAGAATTGTCCATTGATATCTCAGAAGATGAAGTTGGATTCATCGCCTTACATTTAAATGCTGCCAAGCAACATAAAGGTGTATCAGATACATTAAGGAATACAAGAATCATCAAAGGAATCATCAGTCTTGTGGAAAGCGAATTGGGGCTAAACCTGAAAGAATACCCTAGACTGCACAATCGGTTGCTCCTGCATCTGAGAGGTTTTCTTCAACGCATTGAAGAAGGAGAAATCCTAGAAAAACATCCCCTATATGATGAAACGGTTGTTAAATGTAAACGGGCTCACAAAGTAGCCTTAAAGACAATCGCCTACATCAGCAAAGAGAAGCATCTTCAGTTGTCAGAAACCGAAACCTTTTACCTTACGCTACATCTAGATCGGCTGATTAGAAAAAGCCATCTACATAACCGTTAGTTAATATTTTGTATTACAGGAGGGTCTAATGAAAGGATCATTTTCACAAATTCAAAAAGTCGGAAAAGCTATGATGACACCAGTTGCCGTACTTCCGGCAGCAGCTTTATTACTCCGTTTTGGTGTACTTTGGGATATATCATTAATGACAGCAGCAGGCGACGCGATTTTTGCCAACTTACCAATTATCTTTGCTATAGGCGTTGCATTCGGATTAGCTAAAAACAATCAAGGTGCCGCAGCACTTGCAGGTTTTGTTGGATATGAAGTTATGGTAGGTATTGCCACAACCATTAATCCTGACAATAACATGGGTGTTCTTGCCGGTATGATAGCCGGTATATTGGCCGGTGTCCTCTACAATAAATTCCATAATTTAAAACTGCCTGATTTCCTTGGATTTTTCGGTGGTAAACGTTCAGTTCCAATTATCACATCCTTTGTTATGATTGCAGTAGGAGCATTATTTGGTTATATTTGGCCAGCCTTCCAAGGTGGCATTGACAGTGTTGGTAACTGGATGATCGGTGCAGGAGCAGCCGGCGTATTCGCTTTCGGATTCCTTAACCGTTTACTTATTCCTGTTGGTCTTCACCACGTTATTAACTCCATTACCTGGTTTACCTTCGGTGAATTTGATGGTGCCACAGGTGACCTTAGCCGTTTCTTTGCCGGCGACCCAACTGCAGGACAATTTATGACTGGTTTCTTCCCAATCATGATGTTTGGTCTTCCAGCAGTAGCCCTTGCTATTTATTTTGCAGCCAAAAGAGAAAACAGAGCCGCTATCGGTGGTATGTTATTCTCAGTTGCATTTACTTCTTTCTTAACAGGTATTACAGAACCTCTTGAATTTATGTTTATGTTCCTTGCACCAGTACTTTACTTCTTCCATGCTGTTCTTACAGGTGTTGCACTTGCCCTTACACATGTTATGGGAATTAAGCACGGATTTGGTTTTTCAGCCGGAGCCATTGACTATATCGTAAACTACAACTTGGCAACCAACCCTATTTTACTTATTCCAATCGGACTTGTATTTGGTGCCATTTACTTCGTTCTTTTCAGATGGGCAATTGAGAAATTCAATTTACCAACACCAGGACGTCTTGACAGTGAAACAGGAAACGATGCATTAATGGATGAACTTGGTGTATCCAAGGTGGCTAGCGAATATATTAAACTAATCGGTGGCCGAGATAATATTGTTGACGTCGACGCATGTATTACCCGTCTTCGTTTAACCCTTAAAGATAACTCTATCGTAACAGATGAAGCTGTTAAGAAGTTAGGTGCATCTGGCCTTATAAAACCAAATAAGACCAATGTACAAATCGTCATCGGTACTAAAGCTGAAATTATTGCTGAAGAAATGAAAGCTTTAATTTAACATATACCCCCCCTAACCTAAGTATATGTGAGAGTTCGCTCTCACATATACGACAGGAATGAAGATATTCATTCTTGTCGTATATAAAAAAATATAAAGCTATAGCTAATCAACAAACCACACAGATCAAGATTACAAAGGAAGTGTCATATGTTTAATTTTTTTAAGAAAAAAGAAAAATGGGTGAATCCTGTTAAGGGTCAGATCATTGATATGAAAGATGTCCCCGATGAAGTGTTTGCAAGTAAAATGATGGGTGACGGTTTTGCAGTTATCCCTAGTGATAATGAAGTATACAGTCCTACTGCAGGTGAAATCATAAAGGTTTTTACAACTAAGCATGCCTTTCTGATCCGCTCGTTATCCGGTCTTGAGATTATTCTACATATTGGCATTGGTACTGTTGAACTGAAAGGACAAGGCTTCACTATACATGTGGAGGAAGGCCAGCAGGTGGAAGCAGGAACTCACCTTGCTACCGTCGATTTCGAGTATGTGAAATCCATGGAGAAAGAAATCATCACTCCTCTTGTTATCACCAATATGGACAAGGTCAAGAAATTGGACATTGTTTTTGGTAATCAGGAAGCTAAAGCAGAGGTGCTGGAGATTACAGGAGTCTAAGAAACATAGGATCAAGAAGGAATATTGATATAGGAGAAATTCAAATGGTAGAAGTTACAATTCATAATAAAGTCGGTTTACACGCAAGACCAGCAGCTCAGTTTTGTACTGAAGTCAAGAAATACAGCTCAGCAATATCACTTATAAAAGAAAATAAATCTTACGATGCCAAAAGTGTACTTATGGTTATGTCTGCCGGTATTGAGTATGGGGACAGAATTTCCATTAAAGCGGATGGAAGTGATGCCGCAAAAGCTGAAAAAGAGTTGGCAGCATTCCTAAACACCTTGGAAGACTAGGTGACAGGATGAAAAACATGTGTTTATCTAAAGGCATTGCTATTGGCAATGCTTTTATTTTGAAGGAAAAAGAGGCGCCGGTTCTTGAATTGACCCAAAATATCAGCCTTGAACTTGAGATTTTGGACAAGGGATTGGATAAAGCCCTGGATGACCTAAAGGAGAATCTGGCTGATGAAGACAGGATGTCTCCAGAGCAAAAGACCATTATGGAAACCCATCTTATGCTCCTGGAAGATCCTGCCTTTAAAGACCAAGTGGCCGCTTTGATCAAAGAATTCTCTTACCGGTGTGAATATGCGCTATACACTGGTGCAGGTAAACTGGCTGAACATTTTAAGGCGATGGATAATGCCTACTTTAGAGAACGGGCTGCAGATATGATGGATTTAGGCTGGTATGTCATTGAAGCCATTACTAGCAAAGAAAATCCAGTGGTCAAGGACAAGATTAAATCTCAACAAGGCCTGGTTGGTGAAGATTTTGGTCGTGTCATAGTTGCCAAGGACCTTACACCTGCTGATACGGTCAAGTTGAATATGTCTCAGGTTGCAGCTTTTATTACAGAAAACGGCGGACCATCCAGCCATACGGCCATCATTGCCAGGTCCATGGACATTCCGGCCCTAAGTGTGCCGGATATAAGCAAACTCTTAAATCAAGGAGAATTGGTAATTGTTGATGGGTTTAAAGGAGATATTATTATTGAGCCATCATTGGCAACTCTAGATGCCTACCGTAAAAAGATTGAACATCATCAGTCAATCAAAGATAAATTGACCCAATATAAAGAATGCCAGGCAGAGACCCTGGACGGACACCGTGTTAAGGTCACTGCAAACATTGTTGCACCTCAAATCGCCGAGAAAGTAATGGAAGTTGGGGCAGACGGCATCGGTTTATACCGGAGTGAGTTCCTCTATATGGATAGGATTAGTCCTCCTGATGAAGAAATCCAATTTCAAATCTACAAAGAAGTAGCAGAAATGCTGACAGGAAAAGAAGTCATCGTTCGAACGCTGGACGTAGGAGGGGATAAGCATATAGATTATCTAAATATCCCTCATGAGGATAATCCCTTTCTCGGATTTCGTGCCATTCGATATTGCCTGGGAAATACAGGTATATTTAAAACTCAGATCAGGGCCCTTCTTAGAGCCAGCCATTTTGGCAAAATACGGATTATGATTCCAATGATTGGAACCTATGAAGAGTGGTGTCAGACAAAGTCTATTATTGAAAACTGTAAGGAAGAATTGAAGGGAAATCAAATCCCTTTTGATGATAACTTGAAAATCGGCATCATGATTGAAGTACCATCAGCAGCAATGATGAGTGATATTTTGGCTAAGGAAGTGGATTTTTTCTCTATCGGAACCAATGACCTTATCGCCTATACAATGGCAGCAGATCGGATGAATCAAAAAGTTGCCTATCTTTATAGCGATACTCAGCCGGCGGTTCTCAGACTTATACAAATGACTATTGATAATGGCCACAAAGCCGGTATCCCGGTCAGTATGTGCGGTAACAGTGCTGCCAATCCAGACCTTATCCCTGTCTATCTAGGTATGGGTCTAGATAAGTTTTCTGTCAATCCTTCTGAAGTTTTAGGGGTTAAGGAACAGATTTGTTCTTTGAAGATTGAAGCGTGCAGGAAAATAAGTCAAAAGATTTTGAGCTGTAAAAGCGCCAAGAGTGTCAAAAAAGTCATTGATGGAATGACGATTAGTCATTGAAAAATATAGAAAAGAGCTTGAACTGACAAGCTCTTTTTTTATATCTTCCCATCATGAGCATTTTAGTTTTTCAGGGTTGCATGCTGAGAGCTTGTTTTTCGTATCTGTTGTGTTATGATGAAAAGAGGAGTGATCATTGATGAGGGATAGTTCTGGCAGTTCTGCTTACTTCCTTTAATGTTATGTTTATAGATTGGAATTGAAGAGGTGTTTTTGTGGATGACATTGTTGTGGATTTGGCACAGGTTTTAAATGAGAATCATATTTTATGGGGGATTGGTGGATCCTATCTATTAAAATCCTATGGAATTCTTGAGGATGTTCATGATTTAGATATTCTTGTTAGTGAAAAGGATATTGATAAAACCCTGGAGATCCTTGATTCCATTGGAGAGCGAAAAACTATACCTATTAAAAATGAATATACGACCAGGCATTTTCATGTATTTTCATACAAGGGGCTTAGCCTTGATATCATGTCCGGATTTAGAATTAAACATGTAGACGGTGTCTATGAATTTATTTTAGATAATAAGGCAATTGTTAAGCGTGAAATAAGACAAGGCATTTCTATACCTTATACCAGTTTAGAAGACTGGCTCATAGCCTATAAGTTGATGAAGGGCCGACAGGAAAAAGTAGAGATGATTGAAAGCTATCTTCATACTCACGGGATTGGGAATCTTGACTTGCTTAAGCGGAATTTAAGTCAGGACTTACCAGTGGAGATTAGAGTGTATATAGAAAAGTTATTGGCAAATAATTAGGCTTTCATCGTAAGTGAATAAACCGGCTACTAGGCGCTATGCAGATGATTCAGTTCTTTACTAAGCAGGTAAACGCAGAGTTGATTCTTTTATTGGTATGTGGTGTCAAAAGATTTGTTAATGTTCGTCTATCAAAGTAAAGGAGTATAAATGAAGGGAAAACACATAATAATTTTATCTCTGGTTATTGTAAGTCTTGTGGTAATAAACATTTTGTGGTCAAATGCTTACAAAAAAGAGACCCAATCAAATGATAAGCTAGTAGCTGAGAATGAGAAACTTCAGGCATCTACTAGTCAATTGCAAGTAGAATTAGAAGAAAAGATGGAAGATTTTAAGGAACTTAAGGATGAATTAGACCAAAACATTCAATCTAGGGAAGCCTTGGACCAGGAAATTGAAAATCTTGAAGTTAACCTTGCCAGAAATGAAAGTGATATGAAGAGACTTGAAAAGCTGGCACGGGATTATAAGTTAAAGTTGCCGGATGCTGGTGATTACAAAGACATGGCTCTTTATCAGTTGCCGGAAGAACTTTATGCAATGCCTTATGAAGATGCTAAGTCATCACCTATAGAAGACAGTATAGGTTTTATTCTTGGAACATTTATCAATGAAGAGGATGAAGAGTGGTTGTATGTAGAATCTTTATATGCTATTGATCCTGATAAAAGGTATGGTTTTATACCTGGGGAAGCGCTAGGTCAGATGATTGAATCAAAAGTATCAAATGTTTTTACAAAAGTTGAAATAGAAGGAATCCGAATAGGTGACAGTATATACAATTTAATGAAGGACTATAACCATCAAATGATATTAGAAGTAGAGGATGAATACTGGACCATCATTGCAGATGATTACTTAGTTCTCATTCACCCTGAAGATTGGGTGGTCATAGGTATGCTTACAAGAAATGAAGACATATCAGTTCTAGATGATATAACAGTAGGTGGAAGTTACATGGAAGCTATAGGCATCTTTCAAAAGTCTTATACAAATTTGATCAACGAAGAAGGTCAAATAATCCCCAACTGGTTCGACCTAGGTCAAGGCATAGCCCTGTCCCTAGATTACGATACCAGGGATATATCAAGTTCATCAACCATAACAGAAATCACACTTATCACAATAGACTATATCAAGTAAATCATACTAGATCGCAAGCATCAACCGGCATCCAGTGAGCATCCTTACCATCCCACTTAACGTTACATCCTATAGGATTGGTTAGGGGATTGGAAAGCTCTTTTCCTGCTAGGAATTCATCTATGGCTTTTTCCAGGTCATTGATGGTGGCCTTGTCTGATTCTCTTGGATTATCAATAGCCCGTCCGGTGTAGATCAGCTTTCTGTCCTGATCAAAGACAAAAAAGTGAGGGGTTCTAAGGGCTCCATAGGCCCTGGCTACGTCCTGTGATTCATCCCTTAGGTACACCCATGGAAAGTCATACTTTTCCATGCGTTCAACCATATGTTCAAAAGAATCTTCCTCATAGGTGTTTTTACTGTTGGAATTAATGGCAACAAATCCAATACCTTTTGGCTTGTAAGTATTAACTGTTTGTCTGGTTACCTCATCTGAACCGATGACATATGGACAGTGATTACAGGTGAAAAAGACAACAAGTCCCTTGAACTCAGTGAAATCATGTAAGCCATATGTTTTTCCGTCAGTAGAAGGTAGTTGGAAATCGATAGCTTTGGAACCCAAACTTAAAGTAAATGACATATTATCCCTCCTAGGATGCATAGTCGAGCAGTAAATCGCCAGATTTACGACCAGACTAGGATGCATAGTCGAGCAGTAAATCGTCAGATTTACGACCAGACTAGGATGCATAGTCGAGCAGTAAATCGTCAGATTTACGACTGTTCATGATAATGGTTATCATTTATATTGTATCTTTTTTTAAGGAGGATTTCCTATAGTCCATAAAGACTATATCAAATTCTTGCCTATCTCATTAAGGTCAAAGTATAGGTGTAGACCTTCAAGTTTTTATAATGATGTGATGATGCGTATCAAGTGTATGGAAAGGTAAGGTGGAAAAATATGGATAAGAGAACCTGTATTGATGATTATATTGATGAGCAAAATGAGGATATTCAAGGTCTCTTGAATCAAATCAAGGAAAGCTTGAGGCAGGCCCTACCTGGAACTGAAGAGCGGATGTCTTATAGGATGCCCACTTTTTGGGACAAGAAGAATATCATTCATTTTGCCGGCTATAAAAAGCATATTGGAATTTATCCAGGACCTCAGGCTATAGAGGCCTTTGCTGATAGACTGACCTCCTATAAGACCAGTAAAGGGGCCATTCAGATTCCGTTAGATAAACCCATGCCTTTGGATTTAATAAGGGAACTAGCTCTTTATCAAAGAGAAAGAATCAAAAGTGCCAGTAAAAATTAGGGAGAAAACTCAATGAAGTATATAAATGCATATTTGGCCATAATCGCCATGTTTCTCCTGATTTTAACTGGGTGTGTAAAAGCCTTGAATGGAGATAGATATAGTGATGAGAACCATTTAGATGAGCAGATGAATAGTGAGAATAAATCAGAAGATAAAAATAGTGAGTTAAATGATAAAGTGGCGGGAGAGGAAGAAATGATTGGACAAATAAAAGGGCTTAAAAATCAAGCTTTCTACGAAGTGAAAGAAATTAAAGATATTGTCTATGGCAAAGGCTTGGTCAGTGACTCATGGGAAGATCAGGAATATCATGAGAAGCATTTAACCCTGGATCTCTATGAACCTGTGAACTTTAATGGTCTTAAGCCGGCCATTATAATGGTTCATGGTGGAGGACTGATTACTGGCAGTAAGGAACATGGTCCTATCGTCAGTATGTGTCAATATTTTGCGTCCAGAGGATGGCTTGCAGTTTCTATAAACTATCGGTTAAATGATGATTGTGGTATGATTCCAGATCAATGGGAAGAGACGGTATCAAGTAATCCTCTATTTGAAGGGCTGGATACAGCAAGAGCTATTTATCCGGCAGCCAGAGACACGAAAGCTGCTGTAAGATGGTTATATGCCCATAGCGATGAATATGGAATCGATACCGAATATATAAGTCTTGGAGGTGGTTCAGCAGGGGCCTACCTATCAATTGCTCTTGGAGGGACTGAGGAAGTGGATTATCTGGCTGAGATCTCCAACGATCTTGATTGGACCCTTGAAACTACCTATCCAGACTATCCTTCCAGGGTGCATACCATTTTGGATTTTTGGGGTGGTCCAGGATTTGCAAACTCCATACAAGTCGTTTATGGCAAAGAGGTTTTTGGTCCTGATTCACCACCTATACTTATTGTACACGGTGATGAGGACAAGGTAGTTAATTACAATAATGCAAGTCGTTTAGTCGACATATATGAAACCAATGGTTTGGACTATGAGTTGATAACTCTCAAAGGCCAAGGCCATTCAGCATGGCAGGCCCAAGTAGATGGACAGACATTGGAAGAAATAGCTTTTAGATTTGTTGTGGAAAGTCAAAAATTAAGAGTGGACTAGGAAGTTATATGTTGTTATGTGGTTGAGTGCGGTGGGTAAAATGAAGGGATATTGAAAAATAACTCATTTTGTGTTAAAATTATAGTGAAATGATGGAGTAGACCTTTGTGCAGGTTCTCCAAGAATAAAATTAACATGGAGGTGTTATGATGACGACTTCAAAAAATAAATTTGTGATTCCCTTATTAGCACTGATTACATACCTGGTGATGATTTTGCTAAACGCTCTAGCCAATATAGTCCCTATTAACGGTATAGGTACCGGTGAAGTTTCTGACTTCTATGCCAATCTTTTTGCTCCAGCCGCAATAACTTTTGCAATTTGGGGACTTATATATTTTTTGCTCTTGGTATATATTATTCAGAGGCTTTTACGGGTAAAAACCATGAATGAGAAACAGCTGAATTTTTGGAACCGGATAGATTTGCTCTTTATTATTTCGTCAATTGCCAATTCTCTTTGGATCTTGGCCTGGCATTACGACTTTATTGGATTTACCTTAATCCTAATGCTGATCATTCTGGTGTGTTTAATCGGAATTAATTGGTCCCTAAGAAAGAAAGATATGTCCTTTGGTGAGAAATTGATGTCAAGAGTTCCTTTCAATGTCTATTTTGGATGGATTACAGTTGCAACAATTGCCAATATTGTCACCTATCTGGTATATATAGGCTGGGAAAGGTTGGGTCTTAGTGAAGTTTTTTGGATGGATTTGATTTTGATTGTTGGTGCTGGAATCGGCTTTGCAGGCATTTTGTTTTACTCTTCCTATTTTTATGGACTAGTCTTAATATGGGCTTATGGAGGAATTGCTCTTAAACATTTATCTCCGGAAACTTTTAATGGTCAGTATACATCGGTGATTATTACTGTATTTGTTTCTTTGGCGGTTTTAATTGCAGGTGAGGTGCTCATGTTTCGTACGAGAATACGTCGGCAAAAGCTTGTAAAAGATGCCTAGTGTTAAATGAATATTGAATGACGGAAGCAATGTCCAGTGCCTGACATTGCTTCTTTTTTTTATTCACTAAGAGATTGCTGAAAACGCAGCCAATTTCTGTCGAACAGCTGGAACAATTCGCGAAGCGAAACCACGTCGTTAAACGACGCTTTTGTTCTCGATTGTTAATGTTATGAACCTTTCTATATCGGTCAATGAGGACTGCCTGTACATAATGTAAGAATTTTGTATAGATTTGGCCCGGATTATCAGGGTTTAAACCATAGCCTGGGTCACTTGAATATGTTATACTAGTGCATTAGAAAGGTTGGTAGTTATGAGAAGACAAGGGTCCTTAGAGGATATATCCGATGGTAAATTATACGATATGAATAGTATGGTTAAAGCTGATGCAAGAGGCTGTGACGGTTGCAGTGCCTGTTGTCATGACGTTGGTGACTTGGTTGAGTTAAATCCTATGGATGTGGACCGGTTAAAGAAGGCCACTGGACAGAGTTTTACCACCTTACTTGAAAGGCATATCAGTCTTAGAAAAGAGGGGAAACTTATGCTGCCGTTTTTAAAGATGGCAGGACCTGAAAAGGCATGCTCATTTCTAAGTCAAGAGGGACGTTGTCAGGTTCATGAAATGCGACCGGATATCTGCAGGCTTTTCCCCCTTGGCAGGGTTTATCAAAAGGATGATTATGACTACTTTTTACAGGTTGATGCCTGCGTAAAACCCAGTCTTGGCAAAATAAAAGTGAAACGGTGGCTTGGCTTTGAAAGATACCGAGACCATAAAGACTTTATCATCTCTTGGCACCAGGTTCAAAAGGCTATGGAATTCAGACTGAAATTTGTTTATGATGATGATCAAGTGGATGGGTTGATGAAAACTTTCATCGATGGCTTTTATGGCCTTGATGATAAACTTGATGATGATTTCTATGAGGGTTATTGGAAGAGACTTCCTCTTATTAAGGACCAATTAGGAATTTTATAGGATTATATAGATGAATGGCGCTAGGCGCTGGATGACTTAAAGGTTAGGGCAAAGATGGAAAAACAGGAAAAATTGACGTTAAGTGGAATGATTCGTAATTATGCAGGTCTTCCCTCCAGTATATATGTTCTTTTTGTTGCAAGAATTATCAACCGCTTTGGCGGGTTTGTGCATGCGTTTCTGACACTCTTTCTAAGTATATATATGGGAATGAGTGCCATTCAGATCGGTGAGTATGTTATGTATGCAGGGGCTGCAGGCATGCTGGGCTCTTTTTTTGGTGGTCATATTGGAGACAGGTACTCCAGAAAAATGGTTTATCTCATATCTCAAGGGGCAGCGGCCCTTCTTTTTATTCCCTGTGCATATCTGGCATATGTTGGCCAGTATCGCTACATACCGGAACTCCTTATAGCATCGTCGTTTTTCTCGGCAGTTGTACGGCCGGTATCTACTGCCATGGTTACGGATATCGTTGACCGAGAGGACAGGAAAAGAGCCTACTCTCTTTTATATCTTGGAATTAACATAGGTGTAGCCATTGGGCCGGTTGTCGGTGCTTTTCTTCTTAATAACTTCTTAGTGTGGTTTTTTCTTGGAGATGCTGTAACAACCTTTATTGCCGTTATTATGGTCGGGCTTTTTGTTAAGGAAAGGCGTTTGACCCATGAGGAAATGGTCAAGGTAGACCAAGAAGATACTGAGGCTATGGAACATGGCAATTTATTGATGGCCTTTTTGAAACGTCCGGTTCTTATTATCTTCGTTCTATTTGCAGTTCTAACATCCATGATGTATGCAGAAACCGGCTTTGCCCTGCCCTTGCTCATTAATGAAAGTCTAGGTGAGGAGATAGGAACTGGTTTTTATGGTTGGATTATGATGTTCAATGCTGTGGTCGTTCTGGTTTTTACTGCAGTCATGCATTACTTCACAGGAAAGGTTAGGCCCATATACAACATTGCTATGGCGGCCATGTTCTATGCCTTAGGCTTAGGCATGCTTGCCCTGGTAGACAATCGGATGCTCTTCTATTTTTCAACCTTGATATGGACTCTTGGAGAAATTCAGGCAGTCACCAATCAGAACGTATATCTTATGCGTCATACTCCTATTAACTACCGGTCCAGGTTTCTGGCGATTATCAGTTTGATTACCAGTTTTGGGTATATATCTAGTCCTTGGATATCAGGTTTTCTTCTGGATACTTTTGGACAGCAATTCCTATGGGAGGTTGTTGGCCTTACCGGACTGGTGGCAACACTGGGATTTGTGGGGATCGGACTGTATGAATCCAAGAAGGAAATCCTTGTTGAAGAGTAATTTTAGAAAATAATGTAAAAGGCAATGTCAATTATCTACAATGATACGTTGATATTGCTTTTTTTTTCTGCTATAATTTACCTAAATGATGTGATAATCATTAGCATCTAACAAATAGTTTTAGTTAACAATAACGAATGGTTGGATGTTTTGTGAACGGACAGGATAATCAAAAATTTAACAATTTTCTGTTCTAATTGGATGCTTTTTCTTGGTGTAAAGGTGAAAGCACCTGGGGTAAAATAAAAGATGGAGGACAATGATATGAAGGTGAATCACAAAACTTTCAGTGACGGATATAAGTTTTCGGGCTTTGAAGGCCGTCCAAGTGAAGTTGTCAAAACCTTCAAGCCGGAGACACCAGTAAGTGGCCAACTTATTGAACCGGCTGAGAGTATGACAGCGGCAAACGTACTTGAATCTTTGGGACTGGCCGGGTTTGAGGGGCCGGAAAGTGCGTTGGTAGCGACAGATGGGTTTGTAAGCCCGGATAAAATTACAAATATTATTGTTAGAACTGTTGAAGTTGAACCATATAATCTTCCTGGCAAAGGGGTATTGTCAGATGAGAATGTAAGACGCTTCTACGATGGACTAAAGTCTATACATGATGTCTACACCAGTGCTACAGTGACTATTGTTTTTGATGAAGATCAGGAGGATTTGATTAAGGTTTTGGAAGGACAGGCAGATAATATTGCCTGGGTGGAATTTACCGCCATTACTGCCAAGTATCCGGCAAATCTTAAGGAACTGATGATTCCGACTGTACTAGATAAAAAATATCCCGTAGGATATGCGCCAGCCCATATTGGTGCCTTATTCTTAAAAATTAATGATGTCCTTCAAGTTGAGAAAGTTATAGTCCAAAATAAACCGGCAGATATGGTTTATGTGGCTTTAGCTGGTTCCGTATGGAAAGAAAACCTGATTCTGCATCTACCTGTAGGTACCTCTATTGGAGACATTAAAAAGGAATATCTGTCAGATGATGAGGTCAGGATAGTAGAGAACAGTCTCTTAACAGGGGCTGATGTTGATGATGACTTTAAAGTCTCTTATAGGACAGAGGTTCTGGTTGCCATTCCTGAAGATAGAAGAAGACAGTCTATGTTCTTCTTAAGAGCGGGCAAGGATGCCGATTCCTTCAGTAACTCCTTCCTGGCTAAACTTCTTCCTAATGCGGTTAAAAGGGCAGACACCAATCTTCATGGTGAAAGAAGAGCCTGTGTCTCCTGTACCTATTGTCAACGAGTCTGTCCTGTTGGCCTGATTCCCCATCTTCTTCACAAACATGTGGATAAGGGGATTATTAATGAGCGTTTGGCAGAGTATCGGATTTTTGACTGTATTGAATGTGGTCTTTGTGATTATGTCTGTCCATCTAAGATTGAGGTTTCCAGCGATATTAAGCGTGGTAAGGAACTGCTGGAGAAGAACGAGATTTCACATACTAAATATTTGCTTGAAAATGTAGAGATGATACTTAAAGCTAAGGAGGTGGCTAAGGATGAGTAAGTTCACAGAGAATCGAATCGTCAAGCCGGCATGGGAAGCCATCGACTTTTTCCTGAAAGGGTCACCGGAAGTTACCAGTGGAGGACCTCATATCCGAGATTCCATTGATATTAAGCGGTATATGATTATCGCCGTATTTGCATTGTTGCCGTCTGCAGGAGCTGCCATATACTTTTATGGTATCAAGGCCTTTTGGATGATCTTTTTATCCTATGTATTTGGTATTACGACGGAGTGGATTTTTGCTATTGTCAAAAAAGACGAGATTCACGAAGGTATTTTTGTTACCTGTATGATTTATCCATTAACCCTGCCACCGACTATTCCTCTTTGGATGTTGGCCGTTGGTATCGTATTTGGTGTTTTCTTTGGTAAAGAAGTCTTTGGTGGAACAGGACGTAATATCTTCAATCCTGCTCTTGTAGGCCGATTGTTTATTACCATCGCCTTCCCATTTTATATGGCTTCCAATTGGGCGGATCCTTTAATTACCAAGGGTAACTTTTTTACAATGGATTTTTCAACGATTCCAGATGCAATTACAACCGCAACTCCCTTGGTATTCCTTAAGAATGGAGAAGCCTTGCCCTTTAGTATTTGGGAACTATTGACCGGAGCTGTACCTGGTTCTATGGGTGAAACCTTTAGACTGGGAATCATTATTGCCGGTGTACTTTTGATCCTATCAAAAATTTCTTCATGGAGGATTCCGGTTACTTATTTGTCAACAGTTTTAGTCCTGTCTGCTATCGGACATATGATTATGCCTGAAACCATTACTGCTCCTGTATATCAGGTACTTGCTGGAGGTTTACTCTATGGTGCTTTCTTTATGGCGACTGACCCTGTGTCATCACCATATACGGATACAGGAAAAATAGTATATGGTATTGGACTTGGACTGCTAACAGTCCTGATTCGAAGTTTTTCCGGATACACAGAAGGTGTTATGTTTAGTATTATCCTAATGAATGCCTTTGGTCCACTGATTGATTCTTATGTGCTTGATGCTAAATTCAAGTCCATGTCACAGTAGGGGGTGGATGTAGTGAAAAATCAACTGACCATGATTTTGTTTGTCATTATTCTTGGCTCGATTGCAGCCGGTATTCTTGTGGGAACCAAAAGTTTTACTGAAGCCAGGATTTCAGATAATCAGGAGTATGCTCTGAAAAGTACCATCCTTAACGCCTTTGAGATTCCTTTTAGTGAAAGTGATGTTTTGGAAGTTTATAACAAGAATATTACTCAAAAAGAAGAAGGTGGAAAAACCTTTTTCTACTCAGAAGACGGAAATATTGGTTTTGAGTTTGAGGGTAAAGGCCTTTGGGGACCGATTCGGGGATTCATTACCTTGGAACCGGATTTTGTCACCATCAAGGGCATTCAGATTATTTATCATGAAGAGACCCCTGGTCTTGGAGGTGTAGTGTCTGAGCAACCTTACCTGAATAAATACAAGGGCAAAAAATTCGATCCTGAAATTATTATTTCTAATAATGCAGATATGACCTCGGATACGGAAGTGGATGCTATAACAGGAGCTACCATGACCAGTAATGCTTTCGAACTGATGTTAAATGAAAGCTACCAGGAAAGTAAGGAGGCTGTCGGACAATGAAATTGATTCGTATGCGGTACACCAAGTGGTACCAGCTTTTTTCTAAAGGAATTTTTAGGGACAATCCTATATATGCCATGGCTCTTGGGATATGTTCAGCTCTGGCTGTAACCAACAGGGTGGAGAATGCTATTGGTATGGGCGTCGGTGTAACACTGGTTCTCATGGCATCTTCAGCATCTACATCCCTGATTCGGAAATTTATACCCAGCCGGGTTCGGATGGTAACTTATATGGTCCTTATTTCCACATTTGTTATTGCCTTCCAACTGGTTTTACAGGCTTATTTCTTTGATCTGAGCCAGCAGTTGGGAGCCTATACTGGCCTTATTATCACCAACTGTATTGTTATGGGACGTTCCGAGGCTTTTGCAGTGAAGAATCCGGTGCATTTTTCCATTCTTGATGCCTTGGCCAATGGATTGGGTTATTCCTTTACCCTGATTGTCCTTTCCATCGTTCGTGAAATCCTGGCATTTGGAACTCTTCTTGGATTCCAGGTTGTGGGAGACGGATGGGTAAACTGGACTGTTATGGCAATGGCACCAGGTGCATTCTTTGTCATGGCCCTGTACATGTGGATTATGAGAACCATAGCAAAACTGGATCAGGAGGGTGCATAGTATGGAAAGAGCGATTACAGTATTTTTGGCCTCAGTTCTGACACATAATATTGCCTTGACCTATATACTGGGTATGTGTCCCCTGATTGCCATTAGTAAAAACCTTAAAACGGCAAAGGGTATGGGCGTCTCTGTTGTAGCTGTTATTACCATAACAGGAACTATTAACTGGCCTATATACCGTTTCCTTAAAAATAACGGAGCTGAGACCATCAGCTTATTGGTCTTCATTATAACAATTGCTGCTACAGTTCAACTTTTGGAAATGCTTTTGGACAAGTTTGTACCTGCCCTATATAATGCATTTGGAATTTTTCTTCCACTGATCACTGTTAACTGTGCAGTTCTTGCTGTTTCACTCTTTATGGTTAACCGTACTTTCGGTTTTGTTGAAACAGTGGTCTTCTCTTTCGGTTCCGGTCTGGGCTGGGCACTTGCCATAACCCTGATTGCTGCCATTAGAGAAAAACTTGCCCTAACCGGCAAGATACCTAGTGGATTAGACGGTGCTGGTATCGTAATGGTTATCGCCGGACTTATATCCCTTGCATTTATGGGATTCGGCGGTATGGTAAACTTTTAATCAACGATTAGGAAAGAGGTAATAATATGACAATTGCTATTATACTGGTTGCTGTATTGATAATCGTTGCTGTTGTTTTGGCTCTTGCAGGAACCCTCCTGGGAGGCAGCTCAGAAAATAAAATTATCATTAACGACACCAAAATTATACCTGTCAAAGGTGACGAGACACTACTTAATGCCTTGTCAAAACAAAAGATATTTATTCCTTCAGCCTGTGGTGGTAAAGCTACCTGCGGTCACTGTAAGGTTGTTGTTGAATCCGGTGGTGGAGAAATTCTGGCCACTGAAGAGTCTTTTATGAACAGGGAAGAAAGGGCCAAAAACGTCCGCCTTGCCTGTCAGTGTAAAGTAAAAGAAGATATTAAAATTGTAGTACCTGAAGAGTTGTTGACGGTTCAGGAGTATAAGACGGAAGTTGTTGAGATTGCTCAGCTGACACATGATATTCGACAAGTTAAGTTTAAATTGATTGAACCGGATACCATTGATTTCAAACCTGGTCAGTACGCCCAGTTGGAAGTTCCGGGTATGGAAATTCAAAGGGCCTATTCCATTGCCTCCAATCCAAAGGATACAGGCTTTTTGGAGTTGATTATCCGCCAGGTTCCCGGTGGTACTGCCACGACCTTTGTTCACAAAGCCCTTGAAGTCGGTGACAAGATTAGGATTCTTGGACCCTTTGGACATTTCTTCCTGGATGAACACTCTGACAGGGATATTGTCTGTATCGCCGGTGGATCCGGGAAGGCACCTATTCGTTCCATCCTCTATTATTTAAGAGACCATGGCATGACTAGGAATGTTAAATACTTCTTTGGTGCCAGAACGAAAAAGGACCTCTATTATACGGAAGAGTTTAAAAAGCTGTCTGAGGAGTTTCCTAACTTCCAGTATTACCCAGCTCTGTCTGAACCTTTGCCTGAAGATAACTGGACGGGAGATGTGGGTTTGATCACCCAGGTGGTTGACAAATACTGTAAGGGTCTTGAAGAAGACGAAGCTTACCTATGTGGTTCGCCAGGTATGATTGATGCATGCTTTGCAGTACTAGAAAAAAACGGTATGCCTTCAGAGCGGATTTATTGTGATAAGTTCTAGAGAAACTGAGTTTTTTTAAGCAAGGAAATGAAGAGTCTGCTTAATGAAAATCATTGATCATCAAATATATATGCGCTGCCAATATTGGCAGCGCATTCGCTATCATTTCTCTTTATGGGATGCATGAATGCCTTGTTTTATGATATGATAGAGACAAATAAAACGACAAAAACATGTAAGGAAGTTTATTATGACAATAGAAGCAATATTGACACCGATAGAGGAAGAATTAAAGGTTTTTGAAGAGTTATTGGATAACTTTGTCAACCAGACCAATAACCCTAAGGTAAAAGCTAATTACCAAGCTTTTTTTAAAGTCAGAGGCAAGTATTTAAGACCTTCTCTCCTCTTACTGGCTACTGGGGCCATCAAAGGTGATGAGGATGCCTATGACTACAAACTTTACCGCCTGGGACTTATTCTGGAACTTCTTCACAGTGCCAGTCTGGTTCATGATGATGTTGTGGATGAAGACCTGGAACGGAGAGGGGTTAAGACCGTCAACCAGATTTTTGGAAACAAGATAGCTGTACTTGCCGGTGATACCTTGTTTTCCTATGCTTTTAGAGAAGCGACTATCCATTACGAAAAACCCTATTGCCTGCCTATAACAGAGCTGGCCCTCAACATGTGTATGGCTGAACTGGATCAGGCCAATGGTATTGACAGTCTTGATGCCTATATGAAAGTTATTCAGGGGAAAACAGCTGAGTTTATGGCGGTAGCCTGTGAGCTTGGTGCCAGATATGGTGGTGGAAGTGAAGAAGAAATTGCCCTCATGCGGGACATTGGTATGCATATTGGACTAACCTATCAGATGGTTGATGATATGATTGATGAGGACCCTAATGCCAAGCGGTTCATCAATCAGACTCACATTCAGGAGGTATATGAAAAGGCCAAGGCTATGATTGATCAACTTGAGGAATCGCCTTATAAGCAGAGTCTTTTCCAACTCCTTGACTTTATGATGGAGATGAAAAGCAACTAAGAGAGGTATAGACGTGAGCAAAATACTTAAACTTATGGATGTTAAGACCCTGGTTGCTGGTGTAACCCCTGTCATTATTGGCAGTTTGTATGCCTTTTATCGATATGACTCATTAAACATATTGGATTTGATCTTGCTTTTGATTGGGATTATTCTCCTTCAAAGTTGTGCTAATATGGTCAATGATTATTATGACTATAAAAGAGGGGCAGATGATGAGACTAAAGCCCATGAGAAGGCCTTGGCTTCAGGAGAGGTAAGTCCAAAGGAAGTTAAGAGGATCATCTATGGATTTCTACTTGTCGATATAGTCATCGCCCTTTATTTTTCCATACGATATCATCCTTTGATTTTTTTAGTGGGTATAGTGGGCACTTTAATCATGATATCATATTCAGCCGGAAAAAGACCTATTTCCCATACTCCCTTTGGTGAAGTGACTGCCGGTACAACCATGGGTTTTGGGATCATGACCACAACAATTTATATTCAGGCAGGCCTTATTGGTCTGGATACTTTTCTTGTAGCTCTTCCGACTGCTATTTATATAGGAACCATCCTACTTACCAACAATATCAGCGATCACAGAGAGGATGCCCTTGCCGGACGAAAGACCCTGCCCCTTATTATGGGCATAGACAGGGCCCAGTGGTTGTGGGTCATTGCCTGTAATTCCTTGATTGCCCTTGGAGCTGCCTTTGTTATGTTTGGCTACTGGCCAATGTTTAGTCTCTTTTTTATCCTCTTGTTGTTTCCTTACAGAGAGGTTGTTGGTTTTCGGGATATAGATAAAACGTTAGCCAATAAGGGTAGGATGATGGGACTCATTGGTAGAGTTGGTATTCGTTACCATCTAGCCTTGGCCATAGGGTTTTTGGCAGGAAAATTATTGGAAATGTTTACTTAGTAATTAGTTTTACTTGAAAATAATTATCAGTTTGATATACTGTAAATAGAAGAAAATCGTATGGAATGGAGATGAGAATATGTTACCGGTTATATTGTTTTTCATGGCAATCATTATTGCCTATGTAGTCATCAGTTACTATAACGATAAACGCAAAGAAGAAAAGGGTATCTGCAAGACCACTGGTGGGTCATGTACCTCTCCAACAGGTTGCACATGTGGAAGTGTTGAGTTACCTAAGAAATAAATAGTGGGTTTACATGAAAGGGCTTGATTCATATCAAAGCTCTTTTTTTATTGGAAAATATAAGTTAAGCTGGCTTTGGATGCTTAAGTATAATCTGGCATTTGACGGATAGTATATAAATAAGTTTTATATAATATTAATTATCAGAAAATATTGATTATAGCGATTTTTTACAGTATAATGTTACTAGTGCGACAGTTAAAAACAAGTCGTAAATATGCAGTTTGTACAAGGCTGCCAACATGTCTTGGGACAAAATATGTAAAGCGAGGAGAAAAATATGAATGAATTAGCCGTAACACTAAGCCGGATTCAATTTGCATTTACAGTCGGCTTTCACTTTCTGTTAGTTCCACTTTCTATTGGTCTAATATTATTTACGGTAATCTTCGAAATCATGCATTTAAGAACCGGTGATGAAAACTACAAAAAACAGGCAAATTTCTGGGGTAATCTATTTGCCATCACTTTCATCGTAGGTATTGTAACGGGGATTACCATGGAGATACAGTTTGGAACCAACTGGGCTGAATACTCCAAGTTTATGGGAGATATTTTTGGTTCACCATTGGCTTTTGAAGCTTTGATGGCCTTTTTCCTGGAATCTACCTTTGCTGGTATATGGATTTTTTACCGTCATAAGATTTCGGCAAAATTCAGGGCTCTTACTGCCATCATGATTTTTATCGGAACCCATATTTCTGCTATCTGGATTATTACAGCCAATGGCTTTATGCAAAATCCAGTAGGCTATTCCCTATCAGCTGATGGTTCCAAAGTCCTCTTGGATAATTTTCTGGAACTTGCCCTTAACCCATATGCCTTATACATGTTGATCCATACTATGACATCAGCATATTTATTAGGTTCTTTCTTTGTACTGGCGGTAAGTGGTTATCACCTTTTGAAAAAGCAGCATGTTGAGTTTTACACCCGGGCTGTTAAGGTGGGTATAGTCGTGCTCTTGATTTCTTCCTTCTCTCAACCTATGATTGGACATTTCTATGGACAGTTTGTTGCAGATGTTCAACCGGCTAAGGCAGCAGCTTTTGAAATGGTATGGGAAACAGAAGATACTGTTCCTATGTATCTTATTCAGATCCCTGGCAAGTCTCAGGAAGAAAGCTTTAATGCTCTTCCAATTCCTTTTGTAGGCAGTATTATGTACACCAACAGTCCTACAGGCCAGATTATTGGTATTGAAGAAGCGACCGCTGACTGGACCGATGAAATGTATGATGACTTTACGAATGTTTTGCCTATGACCCATATTTCCTTTAGGATCATGGTTGGTCTAGGTATGATGTTTGTCCTTCTTGGACTCCTTGGACTATTCTTACTTTGGAAGAAGAAATATGTTGAGAATAAATGGATTAACAGGGCTTTCCTTTGGCTGGTTCCAACGCCTTGGATAGCAATTACCCTGGGTTGGGTGGTTGCAGAAGTTGGGCGGCAACCCTGGATTGTTAATGGATTAATGTTGACAAAAGATGCCGTTTCAAAAAATGTTCCTGCTGCCCAGGTAGCATTTTCTATAGCCACATTGGTTATCTTCTATGGCTTGCTCTTCTTTGTTGAGTTTTACATGTTGACTAAGTTTGTGAAAAAAGGTCCATTGGATGACCCATTCAAGAATAGGGGGTAAGAGATATGCATAATGCTTTAGGTGTGGTATGGTATCTTCTTCTTGCAATACTCTGGATTGGTTTCCTGGTTCAGGAAAGTTTTACCAGTGGTGTAGGAATGATTTTTAAATCTCAAAAAAATGAAACAGAAGGAAGAGTTCTTCAGTATACAGTGGGTCCATATTGGGATGGAACGGAAGTCTGGTTCATCACTGCCGGTGGTGCAACCTTTGCAGCCTTTCCTCTGGTTTATGCTGATATGTTCTCCAATCTATATATTGCCTTATATCTTCTATTGGTTATGTTTATCACCCGTGGTGTAGCTATGGAATTGGTTTACAAGGACGATAATAAGACCTGGCAAAAAGTTATGTCTTGGGCCTGGGTTGTATCCTCCTATGGAGTTGCCCTCCTTTTAGGTGTTCGTTTCACCAACCTCTTTTTGAAGGCTAATACCTTGACTGAATCGACCAATGACTTCTTCGGACTTTTGTCTATGATGGGTATACTTGGTGGTTTACTGATGATTGCTACTTACAGAACCAATGGTATTCTGTGGGCTAATGTAAAAGCGAAGGGACCGGTCATTGACAGGGTTAAAAAGCAGGCCCTTCCAACAGCTGTTATCAGTGCTTTGATTTTACCAATTATGATGATGGGCTTTAATTGGGACACCAATCTTTTTGCGACGAACTTCAAGGATTTACCCATTCTTTGGGTCCTTCCTGTTTTGACCATGTTAATTGGTATTGTCAATCTAATTCTTGTATTTAAAAAGTCCTATGTGTGGGCCTTGGTGACCAATAGCTTAATTATTGCTATGTTCCTAATCACAGGTTATGTTGGTATCTTCCCTTATATGGCGCCAGGTATCACTGTCTATGATGGAATGGCCAGTCAGCTGACCTTAACAATCATGACCTGGGTAGCAGCCTTTTTCGTTCCTTTGGTACTTGCCTATCAGGGATGGAAGTTCTGGCGGTTTAGGTATAAGATTACGGAGGGGTATTTTAAGTAGGGGTCGAAAGTTTGCCGATCATGGGCATTTAAGTTTATATAAGACGTGAAAAAGCAGGACTATCATGCTTTGGGAGTACATCTCCTACCTAAAATCAGTGCCATCTTACCAAATCTTTGGATTCGGAAAGATGGCCCTAATTCTATCCAGGACCTGCTTGATTATTTGGTGGTTAGGTCTTTTAGGGCTTTGGTTAGGCTTGGGTATTTGAAGGTGTAGCCGGTTTGGATGAGTTTGGTTGGGGATTGGTATTGGCCTTTTAGGAGGAGGATGGATCTTTGTCCTAGAAGGAGGGTTAGGATTGGTGATGGGATGGGTATGAAGGATGGGCGGTTGAGGTGGTGGCCTAAATGTTGTGCCAACTCCTTGTTGGTTACGATATCGGGGGCAGACAGGTTGTAGGTACCTGGTTTGGGGTCTTTTATGAGGTGGAGAATTACTTGGCAGACATCGTCGATGTGGATCCAGGAAAAGGGCTGGTTACCGAATCCGAAAGTGCCTCCTGCAAAAAGTTTAAAGGGCAAGGAAAGCTTAGGAAAAGCACCACCGTCTTTGGCCAGTACGATGCCTAACCGGAGTTTGATGATTTTAGTATGGGTTGTATCTATGGACTTAAGGGAAGATTCCCATGTATTTGCTAATTGGGCCAGAAAATCAGAACCGGGTGGATTGGATTCCAAGAATGGCTGGTCTTTTTTTTGGAATTTATAGGAACCATAATAGCCGGAAGCTGAAGCCTGGATAAAGAGCCTTTTTTTATGAGGATTTTTATTTATGGCTACTATTAGTTGGTCTAGTGGCTTTAGTCTACTGGAATAGAGAAGAGCTTTAAAGGAGGCTGTCCATCGTTTTGAAAAAATCGATGCACCACATAGGTTGATGATGATATCAGTAGATTCCATAACCCTGTCAATATCTTCTTGAATCCACTGGATATAGGTTAGTTCCTTATAGGAGGGAGGGCTTTGGGCAGACTTGTCCTGTCTTGTGATTATGGTGATTTGATGTTTGTTGTCAATGAGTTGTTCCGTAAGGTGGCGACCAATTAATCCGGTCCCACCAGCTATAAGAATATTCATAATCTCAACCTTTTCGTCATACCTGTCATGAGTTTCAATATATTAATTATGCCATAGTCATTTCAAAATGAAAACATACCTGGAATGAAAGAAGTTAGGAAATTTTTTTTGAAATCTCTGGTTTAAAGTTCTTGATAATTGGGTCATGCACATAGTTTTTGAAAAATCATGGTAAGAAAGCCATATTGCTAGTTGAAGTTCCCTGACTAGAATAAAAAGAGAGGTGATGCCATGACTTTATATTTTTATGGATGTTTGTTGATGCTAAGTATAGTAGATTTGAAATATATGCAAATAGGTGTTAAGGATTTCTTGATTTTAATACCGCCCATACTCCTTCATTATGTAAAGATATTTATCTTTATCAGCCAATGTATGGGTGAAGCTTGTGAATTTTCTCTTTTGGACCTGGTGGGATATGACATCTTGGCCATGGGTTTATTTGGTATATGTGGACGTGTGATTGGTAAGCAGATTGGTAAGGGGGACTTAATATTTCTTATGATGGTCAGTCCTTTAGTTGGTTATGAGAAGATGCTGGGCCTTGTCATGATTGGGCTTATTGGGGCTATGGTATTTGGAGGCTTAATGATGTTAAGAAGTTATTCCTTTAAGGGTGTTGCCAAGAAAAACCTTAGGACCAGGGTAGCCTTTATTCCCTTTTTGGCGGTGGGAATAGGAGTGATACAATGGTTATGAGAGGGATTTTGGTGAATAGAAAGTGGTGGTTTGGGCTTTTGGTCATTGGCATGCTTGTTTTTTTCTATGAGTTGGGAATCGGATATCATGTCATGCATGCAGCTGGCTTTGAAAACTACAATCACAATGATCTGACTATGGTAATGGAAGGTCATGTATATGACATTAAAGGAAAAGTACATATGGTCTTATTAGAGAGCATATTCAATCTGGACCAGGAAATCTTTGAAGGAAGAGAAGTTTTTTTGACAGGGAGACTTGAACCTGGACAGGGAAATAAGCTCGAGTTTAAGTTGAATCTAGGCATGTCTGAATTTCAGGCTGTGAACTTTTCCTTGGAGGGGTTTCTGGAGCCGGATAAGATAAGAATCAAGGACAATGTATTACTTACGGAGCAAGTGTCTTTACCTCTGGATGTCAGTCAATGGTTTGAGGATATAAGTAGTCCTGTTGACCTGGGTAACTACGTAGTTGAAGAGGGTATTGGATTGAAGATATATCGGTCTTTCCTGTGTGAAAAGTCCTTTATGGAACAAGTATGGCAGGTCTATGTTTATCTAGATATGAATGGGGAGCTGAACCATTTAAGGTTAAGAAGTATAGATTCATCCGGGAATGAGCTGGTGGATATTTACGGATACCCAGTGACCTAGTAATTAAGACTTGTGATTGAGGTGTGGCTTAGGTCAAGTCCTAAACCAGATTAAGTATCAAACCTGGTCTGCTATGGTTGGTTTACATTCGGATTCCTATCCGATATAATCGATTATATAAGGTGTTTGAAAGCCGGTTCTTACACCATGATTTTAGACCGTCTATAGGGGGAAACCATGCACTATAATATCTATGAAGCTCTGAACTTATCTGTTGATTTTTATAAATCCTATTCAACCTATGAAAGCTATCGAAAAAAAGTGACTGACAAAGTCCTTGACTTGATTAAGAGGGAGAATGTTGAATCCTTGTGTTTTTTTGGTGTTGGAAATGGATGTGATATGGATTACTTCAAAATCATGAATCAGGATGTGGTCATGACCCTGACAGATATTGATCGAAAAGCCATGGAAAGGGCCATTCATTTTGTTGGAATTGAGCCTGATGAAGTTAGACTGGCAGCTTTTGATTATTTGGGAGATTGTTCAGACTTAATCAGCGGATTGGCTAAAAGACTGGAAAAACTGGACAAGGAAGATGGAGGGCTCATGGCCTACCATGCTTCAATAGGTCAATTCTATAAAGGTCTTATGAAGAAGATTGAAAACATGGACTATAGGGCTTATATACAAGAAGACCAGGACCTTGTGATTCTCCTTCCCATCTATACACAGATCTTGTTCGTAGAACTTGTCTCCAAGTTAAGCCATATCAAAAGGTTTGGGGATATTCAAGATGTTCTTTTACAACATATGATTGGTGTTATTGACCGCTTTAATTATTCTCTGGTGAAAGTGATTAAGCCTGAGGGCTACCTTTTCGTCTTGTCAGACATTGTAGAGATTCATCCGGAGGATGAACTCTTTGGCCAATATAGGAGAGAAGTTGGGGAGCCAGCTATTAGTGGTCAGGATATTATGCAAACGGATTCCATAACCCAGGAAGTGAAGAAACGGATTGAAGATTATGAAACTCAATACGGTTTGGGATTAGGGTCTTATGGCCTGCTTAACCTGGAAGAATATATGGCTAAAAGGGAGGAAGATTACTACTTCTGGCAATTTGATGAGAAACGGGCGTTTTTAGTGAAGGGACTTGTTTATCATAAACAAGGTTGAAGTTTTTAATTAGCATATTCAACAAACTTAATTGGGGACTTGACAAAACATTGTCTATTATTTACAATGAAAATAAGGTAACAATCATATTATTCGAATGTATCGATATAAAGGCTTGGTGAGAAAAAAGAATTTCTTTTAAAATGGGATTTCAAAGAATTCTTTTTTAAAATACTTACTAGATTGTATTATTCAAATATTATGATTGACTTTATTGTGACAATTTTAACGAAAATCTTTTTCAATTGCACAGGAAAGTCAAAAAATTAACAAACTTTTCCAATTTACTCATCAATAGGTCTGACAGGTTACAACAAAGTTGTAAAGAGGAAGGAAGGAATGGATGAAACGAGTGCTTTCAACATTCGTCGTTCTCTACGTCTTGTGGATAGCGATGGCAGGTGTCTCACTGGAGGAACTGATTGCAGGGGCCGTCATAGCCTTGGTCGTAAGCTTGGTCATTAAGAATTTAAGCGTTTACGATTACTCAATAGGCATCATTCTATCTGTAATCAAGTTTATTGTCTTGTATCTACCCTTATTCTTGTGGAAGCTCATTGTTGCCAATGTAAGTCTGGCAAAAATAGTGCTTAACCCAAAACTACCCATTAACCCTGGATTTGTAAGGATCAAAACAGGCTTGGACTCAGATGTGTCCAAACTGATTTTAGCAAACTCCATAACCTTAACACCAGGTACCTTAAGTGTTGACGTTGAGGAAGATGAACTTCTAATTCATTGGGTTGATGTAAAGGGAAGTACCCAGGATGATTACTTCAAAGAAATCAGTAAAGATTTTGAGAAAACATTAGGAGGGATTGCAAAATGATGATTACTGTATTATCCCTTGTTGGTGTGGGATTATGTTTAAGTTTTATTCGTTTGATTAAAGGCCCTACAGTCATGGACCGTATCGTTAGTGTTGATACGATGAACATCATGATTGTTGGACTTATAGCTATTTTATCTGTAGTACTGGAAAACAACCTTTACTTGGATATAGCCATTGTTTATGGTGTTTTGGCATTTATGGAAACTGTTGTTTTAGCAAAATATATGGAGGGTAAAAGTCATGAATGAAATCATTGGTTTAATTTTTATGATCTTGGGTAGCCTTTTCTATATTTTGGCAGGCCTTGGTCTTATTCGTATGCCGGATGCATTTAACCGAATTCAGGCAGGAACCAAAGCGACAACACTTGGAACCTTCTCCATATTACTGGGTGTAGGTATTTACGATGTAAGCTCTTTGCCAAAAGCTTTGGTTATCATTGTTCTTATCGCCTTAACTAACCCCATTGGAAGTTCACAGTTGGCTCGTACAGCATATAAAAACGGTGAAAGAGGGGTGGCAAAATGAGTATACAGTTAGTCCTTCAATACATCCTTGGTGGAATCATGATTCTTGTGGGAATCTTGGCTGTTTCTTCCAAAAAAGTCATCAATGCCGTCATCTATATGTCATTACTCAGCCTGCTTGCTGTTGTAGGGTTTGTCTTGATGAACGCACCGGATGTAGCAGTTACTGAGGCTGTTATAGGTTCAGGACTTGTAACCTTCCTATTCGTTTTCACCATATTAGGAGTGAAAAAGTCTTCAGCTACAAAAGAGCCTTCTCTTGATGATTTAGATATTCATGGTCAAACTGTTCTTACAGAAAAAGAACTGGTAGCAGAATCTGGGAAAGGAAGTGAGAACATATGAAAAAAGTATTATCAGGTCTTCTCGTTCTTATCCTTTTTGGATTTTTGTTTTTAAATATGTTTGATGGTTCTATGGATTTTAACAAAATGGACCTTCAAGATGTGGATGGTGCATATTATAGCCAGGAACCCATAGTATCCAACATGGTTACAGGGGTAGTTGTTGATTACCGGTCCTTTGATACCTTGGGCGAAGTAACTGTTCTATTTGTATCCAGTCTTGGTGTTGCTTTTATCCTTGGCGGTCTAAGCGGTCTTATTGAATTTAAGCACAAAGATTCCTTTTTTCTATTGGTTGGATCCAAGGTCCTTTTCCCAATTATCGTTTTAATTGGTGTATTTATGTTTGTACATGGCCATTTGACTCCAGGTGGTGGTTTCCCAGGTGGTGCCCTCATTGCCGGAGCCATGTTGCTTCTCTATATGTCAAGCAAAGACTTCAGGGCCAACATGAAAGGCTTTAAAGTTCTTGAAGGTTCTATGGGTTCTATTTATGTCCTTATAGGTATTGTTGGAATTCTCGCAGGTTCCTACTTCCTGGAGAACGTCCTGGAAATTGGTCAGCTTGGAAATCTTCTCAGCGGTGGTTTGATTCCAATCGTTTATATCTTAATTGGCCTTAAGGTCGGCAGTGAGCTTACAGGAATATTTGACTATTTTATGAAAGAGGAGGTGTAGTGGATGCATATCGCAGGAGTCGCATTATTCTTAATTGGACTTTATGGCATTATGACAAACCGTCATCTCATCAAAATGATCGTTGCCGTTAATGTTATGGAAGTCGGACTGAATTTATTTATTATTTCTGTTGCATATGGTGAAAATACCATTGCACCTATACTTACAGGTTCCAACATGAATGCGGTTAACTTCGCAGATCCATTGCCACAAGCCTTGGTACTGACTGCTATCGTTATCGGCGTGGGAACAACAGCGATTATGTTGGCGGTTGCACGTAAACTCTACCAACAATATGGTACTTTTGAAATTAATGAAATGGAGGCAAAATCATGATTAGACCGGTTTTACTCATAGCATTGCCTTTGCTTTTTGCCTTTTTATCTGTCATGTCAGCAAAATACAGAAAGCCCTTGTTAATGGTCGTTACCATTATCAACGGAGTCTTGGTTTTTCTGATTGATAAAGGAACTTATTTTATCGGTAATCACAGTGCACCCTACGGTATTGCCTTAGTCGTTGATGACTTTAGCTTTTTTGGTCTGGTTGTATTGAATTTACTTTTTGCATTGCTTATTTATTTAAACCTGATCAAAGTGGAAAAGACTGCCAGTGTACTTATGGTTGCGCTTGCAGGCCTTAACGGAGTACTGTTAACCGGTGATATGTTTAACCTCTTTGTATTCTTTGAAATCAGTGCTATTGCTGCTTATATTATTACAGCGACCAATAAGAAACTGATTCATGTATTCCACTATATGATTATTGGTATTGTAGGATCCTCCCTCTATCTTTTTGGAGTTATTTTACTTTATACCCAATATGGAACATTGAATATGGCCAAGCTTAGCGGACTTATGGTAAGTTCTGGTGGACCGGCTACCTACATTCCGATTATCCTTGTCTTTGCAGGTTTAGCTGTAGAAACCAAGCTTCTACCCTTTAACTCATGGGTCAAGGGAATTCTAGGTAATAGTGATTCGCTGGTAGGTCCAATGATTGGTTCTATTTACTCAGGTGTCTTCCTAATGGCCTTTGGACGTCTTTTTACAGATGTATTCGTCCTTAGCTCCCAGGTACGCATCCTTCTAAGCCTTATAGCAGTTGTTACGATTATCGCAGGTGAGTTTGCTGCTTTTGCTTCTATGAAGTTAAGGGAAATCTTCCTGTATTCCAGTATTGGTCAATCAGGACTGGCTGTTGTACTTTTCCTCAACGGATACGGTAGCGTAGCTGTACTGGTTGTTTTGGCAAATGTCCTTGCTAAGTTTGTTCTCTATACGCTAGCCGGTACCATGGCTAACAGTCATAAAGAGAGTGAACACACAGCCTTTGAACATATCCTCAATAATACTGTGGATAACCATGACCACATTGATGCCCTTACGGGGATATTCATTAAGAATCCTTTAAATGGTGTTGCTTTTACAGTAGCTGCCTTATCCTTAGCCAGCTTACCACTTTTCTTCGGCTTCTTCGTTAAGATGAATGTTCTCTATGGTATGTTCCAGCAAGGTGATTACATCTTGCCTGCTGTCATCCTGGCCGTTTCGTTGGTAGAGGGTGCCTATATTATCAGGATGCTGGTACGTTTGTGGAATCCAGGTGCTGAAGGCTCCAAGTCTTCAAAAGCAGCCATGACGCCACTGAATTATGAAATTGATCAAATCGTTTGTATTGCTCTTCTTATTATCAGCTTGTCTTTGGTCGTTCTTGGCCTTTCGCCGGATTTGGCTATTGATCGCGCTGATGAAGCTGGAAAAGCACTTGAGCATAACGTAAGTGTTGAATATGTTGAATTGGAAGGAGGATTAAAATAATGAATTTACTGACAATTATACTTGCTTTAATCGTCCTTGGATTTGCAGCTTACTATATTACAGGCTTCCATAAGAAGGTGGGAGCTTATGTAACCCTTGTAGGTTCATTGGGAACCTTAATACTTTTCCTTATTGAAGGGGACTCCCTTCAAGCTGGTGGAAACATTGGAATTATCCACTTCACCATGTCACCACTGGGATGGTTTTTCAGTGTGATCATGCTGATTGTTTATGCTATGGTTGCTTTCTTCAATCCTTATTGGATGGAAAAAGTTCTTCATCCGGCTGTTTATAATATGCTTTTTCTTTTATCCTTAGCCGGAACCATTGGTGTTTTTATGTCTAACCACTTTATTGTTCTCTTCCTCTTCTGGGAGCTTACAGTATGGTCATCCATGTTTATTATCCCAATGGGTAAATCCAGAAATGCTTCTGTTGTTTATTACGCCATGAGTACTTTTGGATCCTTTACCTTCCTATATGCTATCTTCATGCTTTATGCCAACTTCGGTTCCTTTGAAATTTCAGAGGTCTTGGCTAAGGCTGTTGATAAACCGGGAATTGCTGTTGCATCTTTTATCCTTATGCTCTTGGCAGGATTTGTTAAACTGGGGATTTTCCCTTTCCATATTTGGCTTCCAATGGCACACGGTAATGCACCGGATACATTTTCACCAATCCTTTCCGGTGGACTGGTCAAACTTGGCGCTTTTATTACGATTTTAATTACAACCTTACTTCCTATCCATCAGGTAACTGCTGACCAGGTACAGATTTTCGGTGTTCCGGTCATGATTTATCTCTTTATGGTTCTTGGAGCAATCTCTATTGTTGTAGGTACTTTGATGGCCATCAAACAGGATGATGCCAAGAAATTATTGGCCTATTCATCGGTTGCCAATGGTGGTTACATTTTAATTGGTATTTTACTTTATGATGAAATGGCCCTTAGTGGTGCTCTGATTCACATCTTTGCCCATGCCATTGCATCAGCCACAGCTTTCTTGACTATTGGTGCAGTAGCTTACCGAACAGGAACGACCAAGATGAGTGAGCTGGGTGGCATCATTCATAGAATGCCTGTCACTTACACGGTATACCTCATGTCCATAATTTCTATGGCAGGTATTCCTCCTATGACCGGTTTTATCTCAAAATGGTTATTATTCCAGGCACTGGCGGATCAGGGAATGTTCTTCCTTGCAACAACTATGTTCTTCGGTTCAGTTGGTTCCTTCCTTTACGTATTTAGACCGCTGTCCGTTATATTCCTGGGTCAGTTGAAGCCTCAGCATGAAGAGGTAAAAGAAGCTCCAATTGGTATGCAGATTCCTATGTATATCCTATCTGGAATTACTATCTTCTTTGGTGTTCTTCCACACAGCCTGGTGAATTACACAGCCAAGATTGAATCAGCTCTTGGATTCACCAAAACAGTTCAAACAGACGCCCTTGTTATTGAAGGAACCAATGGAGCCTTAAACGCACCCTTGATTACTGCCATCTTCGCTTTAGGATTCTTTATTGCCTTGTTTATTTTCCTCCTGGCACCTAAGTCCAGAAAAGTCGGTTTGATGGATACGTTTACAGCCGGTGAATTCCTTTATACTCCTGAACTTTACCATGCAGGCTATGCTTACTACGCACCGCTTGAGAGAATGTATGCCAAGCATCCGGATATTGTTAAGTTTTACGATATGCTGGTTGAACGGATTAAAGACTTTGGTAAGTTCATTAAATCTGTCTTCTTCAGTAAATGGGCAAGCTGGGGTGTCTTCTTTATACTGGTGACCTTGATCTTAGTAATGTGGGGTGAAAACATATGACAATTACAGTAATGAATTTTCTAGTCGCACTGATGATGGCATTCAGTGGTTGGGTTCTTCAGACAACTGTCAGTGGAGTCACCAGAAAGACTGTTGCCAGAATGCAAAAACGTTATGGTCCCGTTTGGTATCAAAACTTTAGAGACCAGTTCAAGTTATTAAGTAAACGAAGTGTTACCCATGGTTGGGTATTCGACTTTGGCGTTATGATGGCCCTGGGTGGAATCCTTGCAACGGCTATGTTTATGCCTGTTGCCGGTATCGTTGCCTTTGAAGGCTTTGACAACTTTTTCATCTTTGTCTACCTTTTTGCTGTTGGTATGCTGGGCATGGCCATGAGTGCTGTAGGTTCCGGTAATCCACTGGCCAGTATTGGTGTTATGAGAGCCCTGACTCAAATGGTTGGCTATGAAGTGCCTTTTATGGTTGTTATTCTTGCCCTCATCCATGTTAGGGACACAAGCTCTATCAGCCAATTGGTAGATATACAACAGGCATCAGGTTGGAACCTCTTTGTTATGCCTATAGGAACTATCGTAGGTTTTATAAGCCTTATGGGTATGCTGGGTAAAAAACCTTTCGATACCTTTATAGCTCCTGCTGAGTTGGCATCGGGACCTATGGTCGAATACGGTGGCAAGCAGTTGGGTATGCTTATGATCCTTCATGAAGTATCTTCCTTCATCGAGATTTCCTTATTCGTGAATCTTTTCCTTGGTGGTGGAGCAAATATTTTTGAATTCTTAATTAAGTACTTCTTGGTTTATACACTGGCTTCCTACATTTCCAATGTACTTGGCCGTTTCAAAATTGACCAGGTTGTAGCATTCTATTACAAAGTACCTATTGTCTTAGCATTGGCCCAAGCAGCCATGCTGGTTATCTTCGGTTGGGGGGTGTAGAAAATGGCTGAAAAAGATAAATGTAAACGTATCATTGATGCACCGTCAGGTATGTACAGTGACGATATCAATGAAGGTGTTTTTCACCAGATGAGAGTGTCGGAAATCCCTAATGAGAAGATGACACCAAAAGAAAAACAAAAACGCTGGGATAAAATGGCTAACTACTTCCGGGCCAATTCCCTTTGGATGCTCATGTACTGTACCGGTTGCTGCGCTATTGAGTTACCTCAGGCAATGACCAGCCGTTATGATATGGAGCGTCTTGGAATGGGACCTATGGCAACACCCAGACAAGCGGATATTCTTCTGATCACAGGATACTTAAGTCTTAAAACCCTTAGACGTCTGATCTATACTTATGAGCAAATGAGTGAACCTAAGTATGTTGTTGGTTTTGGACCATGTACCTTAAACGGTGGGATCTACCATGATTCCCATGCGGTTATTAACCAGTTGGATCAATATGTACCCATTGACCTTTATATTGCCGGTTGTATGCCTAAGCCTGAAGCGGTTATGAATGGCTTCCAGGATCTTATAGATCTGATTGAATCAGGAAAGGCAACCGGTTGGAAAGACTACCACGCTCGTTATGAGTGGTATAAGCAAAATCAAAAAGATGCTCTTGGGGAGGTGATGGTCCATGATGAATTCCACGAATAAAGAAAGTCTACAGGCTACAATTGGTCAGCTTAAGGACCGTTTCTCTGTGGAAAGCGTAACTTATGTGCAAAACCATGAGGTTCATATAGAACTTCCGAATGCTGATATTCATGGTGCCCTTACTTACCTTAAAACCAGTGGTTACAAACAGCTGTCAGCCCTTACCTGTATCGACTGGCTGAAAGAAGGAAAGTTCCAGTTAATCTTTAATGTTTTTGACTGGTCAAAAGGTGATCGTCTTGTACTTCAGACCAAATTGGATAGAATGGACAAAGATGGCAATCCACCTCTCTTTAATACTGTTACCAGTATTTATAATGGTGCCAAGTATTATGAGCGTGAGGTTCATGAGTTCTTTGGTATTGTATTTGAAGGAAACCCGGATGCCCTTAAGCAGCTTTTCCTAGAGCGTTGGGATGACATTCCTCCGCTTAGAAAAGACTTTATTTCCAGAGAATACTCTGACAGAAAATACATCAAACGTGAATACAGAAAATCTTTTGGTAAGCAGGGAGGTGAACCTTTTGAAAGAGATTAAATTGTTTTTAGGACCACAGCATCCCGGTATGCATGGTAATGCATCGGTTCACATGTATGTGGAAGGCGATATGATCAACAAATCAAGATTGGTTCCCGGAATGCTTCACCGTGGTTTTGAAAAATCCATGGAAAACAGGACCTGGATGAATAACATCGGTCTCATTCCAAGGGTTTGTGTTGTTGAGCCTGATATTAATGAAATGTGTTTTGCCCAAGGCGCTGAGACCTTAAGTGAAATTGACGTACCTGAAAAAGCTCACTATATCCGGATGCTGATTCTTGAAATGGCAAGAATTTCCATTCATATGATGAGTTTAGGTGGTGTCGGCGGTCCTACCGGTCTTTATACAGCCATGTACTGGGCACAAGCTGACAGAGATAGGTTCCTTGACATCTTTGAAGCCATTACCGGTCACAGGGTTTATCACATGTATATCGTACCTGGAGGTGTTCGTAAGGACTTGCCACCGGGAATTGATGCCTTGATTCGCAAGACCATTGATGAATTGGAAGCAAGACTTCCTGAATATGAAGACTTAATTTTTAACAATCCAACGATGCAGGCCAGAATGAAGGATCAAATCCTCCTGCCTGAGGAAGTGGTTTGGGACCTAGGTGTTACAGGAATCGGTATGCGGTCAGCTGTAGGTAAAGCCTATGATGTACGTAAGGTAAACCCCTATGCAAGATATGACCAGGTTGAGTTTGATGTTCCAGTTGCTGAGTATTCAGATGCTTATACAAGAATGAAACTGAAATTATTGGAAGTTTACCAGAGTATCCGAATTATCCGTCAGGTCCTTGACGGGATGCCTGAAGGTAAACCAAACGTACGTATTTCAAGAGGTAGTGCCCTGAAGTGGACGGTGAAAGAAGGTCAAACCTACTCAGCCGTTGAATCATCCCGTGGAGAATTTGGCTACTATATGGTATCCGATGGTGGAACCAATCCCTATCGTGTTGCTGTACGTGGTGCCTCTTATCCACAAGGATTATTGGGTATTGAAAAATATATGCCGGGAACCAGAATTGACGATGCACCTTTATGGTTTGATACCATGGGAATCTGTTCACCCGAGATTGATAGATAGGAGGAAGTTATGGATAAGCATACTAAAGGTATATATAAGAAAAAGAATTTTTTCGCACCAATAAAAGCTTGGAAACATGCCATTAAAAAGCCCGTAACCATTCCTATGGACGATATCTTCAAGCACCCCAGAGTGGCTCCTGAGAATGCCAGAGGATTTCATGTCAATGATTGGGAAATGTGTATCGGTTGCGGAACCTGTGCAGAAGTATGTCCAACAGAAGCCATCAATATGGTTAAAAGGGAAGAAGTTGCCGACAAAGAAGGTTCACATCCTGAAAGACCAACAATTGATTACGGACGTTGCTGTTTCTGCGCCCTTTGTGTTGATATTTGTACAACAGGTTCATTGAATATGACCAAAGAGTACCTGCATAATTCAGGTAACCCGGAAGACTACTACCTCATGCCCACTGAAACATCCATTAATCAAGAGGGGACCGGATTCGGTTATCAAAAAACAGATGAATCTGACCTTCTGGATCTTGAACGTGTGGAAATGGCAATGGAGGGTGTGGAGCGTAAGGATTCCTTTATTGAAATCCTTAAAGGCTACTCCTTGGAGCAGGCTAAGATTGAAGCCAGCCGTTGCGTCGGTTGTGAGGTCTGCACTAAGACCTGTCCAGCCAACATGCATATTCCACAATATATTGAAGCTGTATATCATAATGATATGGAAGAGGCGCTTGAACTTCTTTACAAGACCAACCCCCTTCCAGGTGTTTGTGGTTCAATCTGTACCCATAAGTGTGAAACCGTATGTTCTATCGGACAGCGCGGTGAGCCTATTGCCATTCGCTGGCTCAAACGTTATATAGTCGATAATTCACCTGCTGACCTATATGAGAAGGTCATTATGGAGCCTGTCAGCAAGTCCGGTGAAGGCAAAGTCGCTGTTATCGGTGGTGGTGCAGCAGGTATGTCCTGTTCTTATTATCTAAGAACCTTAGGATATGATGTTGACCTATATGAGGCTAAAGATAAAGTAGGTGGTGTTGTTCGTTACGGTGCACCAATCTACCGTCTCCCTGAAGAAAGACTGGACAAGGATGTTAATCTCCTGGCTAATATTGGTGTTAAGTTCCATGTAAACACGACTGTTGGTGTGGACATCTCCTTGGAAGCTATTAAGGAATCCCATGATGCAGTTTTCCTTTCAACAGGATTCCCGAAATCCAGATCCCTGCCAATACCTAATATTGAGCATAAGGATGTAGGATACGCTATGGAACTTCTTGCAGCAACCCGTAATTACCAGCGGGGAATTAGCAAAATGCCTGAAATCGCCGAAGATATAGTTGTTATCGGTGGTGGTAATGTTGCCTTTGACGTTGGACGTACTCTTCTTCGTCTCCAGGAAGACAAGTATGGAAAGTCCAATGTAAATATGGTATCCCTTGAAACCAGAGATATTTTACCTGCGGATATTGAAGAGATTGAAGAAGGTGAAGAAGAAGGTCTTAACTATCATTTTGGAAATGGTCCTGTTGCTATTGAAGTGGACGATCCGGAATCAGACTCAGCTGTTATTACAGGTCTTAAGATCAAGAAATGTATGTCTGTCTTTAACGAAGAGGGACGATTTGCTCCGGTATTTGATGAAGATGACCTTAAAGTCATTCCAGGAAGTCAGGTATATGTATGTATCGGTCAGATGAACGAGCATCCATATTTTACTGATGAGATCATGGAAAAAATTGAAGTCAACCGTGGTAAGGTAAAGACTGAAGACAATGGACATGTTGAGGGTATCGAATGGCTCTTTGCCGGTGGGGATATCGTTCATGGTCCGGATATTATCCATGGTGTAGCAGATGGTCACACAGCTGCTAAAGCTATTGATGAGTATCTACAGAAGAAGTAAAGTCAGTTAAAGTATATATGAGGCGTCAGGACAGTATTAAGTAACTACTGTCCTGGCGCCTTTTTTTTAACTAACGTTAGGGTGTCAAAAGGTTTAGTTGAACTAAATCCATACAATATATGGTGTTTGGACGTAACAACCGGATACCATATATTGTATGGATTTCAGTGAAACTTCCTTTTGCCACCCTAACCTAACTAATAAATTGCTGAAAACGCAGCCAATTTCTGTCGAACAGCTGGAACAATTCGCGAAGCGAAACCAGCGTCGTTAAACGACGCTTTTGTTCTTTGGTTGACATGATAAACAGCGTTTTTAAATTTATGATGATGTGGATAATTGAAGAAATTGTGTTGACAAGGTTTGAAGGAGATGATAAACTAAAAACAGTTAATCGTAATTATACGATTAAACGTAGGAGGTAAAATGACTAAGAAATTAAATAGTATAGAATCATTTATCCCTTGTTGTATTGATGAGTTCACAGAAGAGGATAGAGACATCCTAGTGTCAGTCTCAAAGGCTCTGGGGAATGAAGCCAGAATCGAGATCTATAATTTTTTGAAGATGTCTGGAGTCTGTATGACGGGACAGTTGGTAGACCACCTTCCCTTGGCTCAGTCAACCATTAGCCAGCATTTAAGTGTCCTTAAAAAGGCTGGAGTCATTATTGGGAATATTGAAGGAACAGCTACCAACTACTGTATCAATCAGGAACGTATGAAACGATATCATCAACTCATCGGTCAGATGATTTAGCTGACCGCTTATTTTTAAAGATTTAATCGTAAATATACGATTAATAGAATGGAGGACCTTATGTTTATCAATGAATTAATTAGAATAATAAAATTTGTCATTCAAAACTTTTTAGAGGTATGGCCCCTATTGATCTTGACTGTGCCCCTCGCTCTCGCAATTAGGAGGGTTAAAGTTACTGATAAGGTGAATGGATGGCTAATGAAAAACATCCATATTTCCATATTGGCAGCAACCTTAATTGGAGCAGTAGCGCCTTTTTGCTCCTGTTCCGTTATTCCTGTTATTTCCTCTATGCTCCTTGCAGGTGTTCCTTTGGCTCCAATTATGGCTTTTTGGCTGGCTTCACCTTCTATGGATCCTGAAATCTTCTTCCTAAGTGCCGCAAGTCTGGGCTATCCACTTGCCATTGGTCGAATTGTAACCACTTTCTTCATGAGTTTTGGTGGAGGATACATGGTTTATATTCTGCTGGGTAAAGTCAATGGTCAAGACTATTTGAAACAAAGTCTTAAGCATGGATCTGAAAAAAATTTCAATGAAAGCTCTTGTCAAGGAGAGGCTTGCCGGGAGCAAGCTCTTAGCTGTTGTGAGATAAAGGGGCCAGAAAAGAAAGTTAGGACTCACCTTAATCGGCTAAAGCCATTGATTAAGGACTCTATAGATGCCCTTTTATTGATTGGAAGATTCTTACTTATAGCTTATATTTTAGAGGCAATCATCATATTTTATATACCTGGTGATTTCATTACAAATATATTAGGTGGTCAGGGATTTCTTGGTATCTTAAAAGCTACGGCGATCAGTATTCCCTTGTATACAACCAACCTTTCTGCCTTAGGTCTTGTAGGCGGGTTGATTGAAAAAGGGTTTTCGGAAGGGGCTGGCTTGGCTTTCCTAATTGGAGGTGCTACAACAACAGTCCCAGCCATGAGTGCTGTCTATCAGTTGGTAAGAAAAAAAGTCTTTTTTATCTATCTCATGAGTGCTATAGGATTTTCTCTAGTGGGAGGTTTGGTTTATTCTCTTATAGCCCATCTATGGAATTGACAAATGGGTAAAAATAGGATACAATATTAAATATCTTAAATTTAAGATATTTAATATTATAGAAAACCCATTGATATATAAGGAGTGATGATATGAAAGCACCAGCAATCTTTTTAGGCCACGGAAGTCCTATGAATGCAATAGAAGACAATAGATATACCAGAGAGTGGAACGTTTTAGGTAAGGAGTATAGACCAAAGGGAATCCTTATGGTTTCCGGTCATTGGTATACTCAGGGAACTAGAATCTGGGATCAAATCGAACCAGTCAAAGTTGATGATATGTATGGTTTTCCCAAAGAGCTATACGACCTTAAGTATCCAGTGAAGACTGAAATGGAACTTGTTGGTAAAATCAAAGACAAGTTGGGAGAATCCGTAACTATCGATAATTCTTGGGGCTTGGATCATGGCGCCTGGTCTATTTTAGTCCATATGTACCCTGAGGCTGATATACCACTGCTTCAGATCAGTATCGACAGGAATAAAAGTCCTAGAGAGCATTACGAGTTAGGTGTAAAACTGAAAGAACTGAGAAATGAAGGCTACATGATATTGGGAAGTGGAAATGTCGTTCATAATCTTAGGCATATTGATTTCAATATGAAAACAGGTTATCCATGGGCCGTCGATTTTGATGACTATATTGAGCAGGCAGTAGTGGAGGGGAACCATGATAAGGTGATTGATTATGAATCCTTTGGTCAGGCTGCAGGTCTCAGTGTACCGACACCAGACCATTTCTACCCCTTACTTGTGATCCTGGGAGCTTCTGATCCTGAAGACAAGGTAAGAGTCGTCAGTAAAGGTTATGATCTTGGAGCAACCTCAATGACAGGGTTTGTATTGGAGTGATTAGTGTCCAGCCCATAGCTGTTAAAGCGATGGGCTGGACTTATTTATAGACTAAGAAATTGCTCTGAACGAGTCAATTTCTGTCGACAGCTGGAACAATTCGCGAAGCGAAACCAGCGTCGTTAAACGACGCTTTTGTTCTAGACATATATTCTTTTTTCAGTTATGATGGGTATGAAAATGTTTTAGAAGGAGCTTAATATGAGCACAATCAAAGATATCGCTGCTAAACTTGGAATTTCCCATTCTACCGTATCAAGAGCCTTAAACGATTCACCTCTTGTTAATGCCAATACGAAGAAGGAAGTCAAGGAAATGGCAGAACAGTTGGGTTATGTCCCCAATGAAAGTGCCAGAAGTCTTAAGCTGAATAAATCCTTTAACGTAGGTGTTTTTCTGTCTTCTATTACCGTTGGTACTTCACCGGCTATTGTCTTTGAAGTCATCAAGATGCTTAACTCCATTATGGGGTCAGAGTATAACGTGGTATTAAAGTCTATAGATGCCTACCATGAAACCTTTCAACCGGTAAACCGTCAAAATTTCGAAGGTATTATTGTTTTTAGTCAAAAAGAAGAGGATGATCTCTTTATAAAGAACGCCATCGACTCTCATCTTCCTGTCGTCGTTGTGAACCGCCACATTAAGGATATGGATGTCATTAGTTTATATGCTGATGATGAACGTGGGGCAAGACAGGCTATGAATTATATCTATGATTCAGGTCATAGGAAAATCAATATTATTGAAGGCTGCCTTGATTTTCACTCCAATGTTCAACGGCTCAAAGGCGTATACGGTGCTAGGGACCAAGGCAAGATTGAAATAGTTGGTCGGGATGTAGGTGATTACACATACCAGGGAGGCTATCAGGCTATGCTCCGCTTGATTGAAGATAAGAAACTTGGAACAGCCCTTTTTGCCTTCAATGATGATATGGCTGTGGGAGCTATGAAAGCCTGTTCAGATAGAGGGATTCATCTACCTGATGACTATTCCATTATTGGCTTTGACGGCAACAGCGTTCATCATTTTACGACTCCGGCTCTTGCTACCATACACAGACCCATTAAAGAAATCTGCCAGGAAGCTGCCAGTATCCTAATTGATGAAATGAATGGCAAGCATCTTGAACAAAAATCTGTAGAATATGAGAATATTCTGGTAAAAAATGAGTCAGTAAAAGAAATTTGACGTTTTTTAAAACAAAGACTTGCACACGTTTGCAAACCTGTGTATAATAACAATATAAAGTTTTTGCAAACGTGTGCAAAACGCAATTACGGTTTAATGGAGAAAGGTTACAAGAGGTGAATCCAGTGGCGACTTTTATGGACAGTCAGTTTCTTTTAACGACAGAAACTGCCAAGTACCTTTATGAGAATCATGGGAAGAAGATGCCAATCTTCGATTATCATTCCCATCTTCCCGCAAAGGAAATTTATGAGGATCTTAAATACAATCATATTTCAGAAGCCTGGTTAGGTCATGATCATTATAAGTGGCGGGCTATGAGATCCTATGGAATTGACGAGGAACTTATTACAGGAAATGGGGCTATGGATGACAAGTTCAAGGCCTATGCTGAAACGGTACAAAACTGTATTGGGAATCCTCTCTATCATTGGACCCATTTGGAACTTAGTCATTACTTTTCTTATGACCAGCCTTTATCTTTAAAAACAGCAGACCAGTGTTTGGCAGTCTGTAATGACAAATTGACAAAAGAAGGTTTAACCGTTCGTCAAATGATTAAGGCATCAAATGTAGCCTTAATTGGAACAACAGATGATCCAACAGATGACCTGAAATACCATTATCTGATTCAAGAGGACCAAGATATTGATGTAAGGGTTGTTCCAACCTATAGACCGGATATGGGTATTAACATTGATAAGGCTGACTATATCCCTTGGATGAAGAAGCTAAGTGACTTGGTTGGTTATCCAATCACAGATATCAAAGGACTGGTAAAAGCTCTTAAGGAAAGAGCGGACTTCTTTGATCAGGCTGGTTGTTTAAGCGCCGACCACGGTATGGACTATATACCTTATGTTCCCGCTTCAGAAGACCAAGTGAATGTGATTATGACCAAGGCCCTCGGTGGTGAAAGTTTGGAAGCTCATGAAGTTGATGGATACAAGACCTATCTCATCAAAGAATTGGCGGCAATCTATGCAGATAAGAAGTGGGTCATGCAAGTCCACATGGGAACGATGAGGAACAACAATTCCAAAATGTTCAAGCGTATTGGTAAAGACTCTGGTTTCGACTCTGTTAATGATCATCAAATAGCAGAGAGCCTGTCAAGTCTTCTGGATGATATTCAGGAAAAGTCAGGTTTACCCAAGACCATTCTGTATGCCCTTAACCCCAAAGATAATTATGTGCTCGGAACCATGATTGGCAACTACCAGGAAAAAATGAGAGGTAAGTTCCAACTAGGTTCAGGCTGGTGGTTTAATGATCATAAAGACGGGATGCGTAGACAATTGACAGACCTGGCTAATCTTGGTGTCTTAAGTACTTTTGTCGGTATGCTGACTGATTCAAGAAGCTTCCTGTCTTTTACCAGACATGATTATTTCAGAAGAATCCTATGCCAGCTGCTGGGTGAATGGGTCGAAGGTGGAGAATACCCAAGAGATCTTGACTTTCTGGGAAAAGTTGTTGAAGATATATCTTTTAACAATGCCAATAATTATTTTACCAAGTAACTTTTCATCCGTGAATTCTATTAAATGATGGAATCAGGATGTTATAACAATTAATATAATGCAGTGAAGAATTTACAAGGAGAATGGATATGAATATGACATGGCGTTGGTATGGAGAAGGAAACGACTCTATTACCTTGGATCACATCCGTCAGATTCCCGGCGTTATGGGAGCCGTTTGGTCTCTTCATGATAAAGTGGCCGGTGAAGTCTGGGAAATGGAACGAATTGAAGAAGTAGCAAAGCAAATTACTGACAAAGGTATGAGCCCGGCAGTCGTTGAAAGTGTAAATGTTCATGATGACATTAAGCTTGGAAAACCATCCAGAGACTTATACATAGACAGATATATTGATACGATTGAGAAATTGTCAAAAGTAGGTGTTAAGGTTATCTGTTATAACTTTATGCCTGTCTTTGACTGGACAAGAACAGAACTCTACAAGGAACAACCAGACGGTTCCAATGCACTTTTTTATGAAAAGAATGCTATTGACCAAGACCCCAAAATTATGGCCCAAAGAATTATTGACGGTGCTGGTGACTTTACCATGCCTGGTTGGGAACCTGAAAGATTGGCAAGGCTGGATGACCTTTTTGCAGAATATCAGGGAATGACTGAAGACACTTTGTTTGAAAATTTACAATACTTCCTGGAGAGAATCATACCAACCTGTGAGAAATACGATGTGAAAATGGCTATCCATCCGGATGATCCACCATGGCCAATCTTTGGACTTCCAAGAATCATCAGAAGCCGCGACCATATTAGACGTTTTCTTGACTTAGTTGACAGTCCATATAACGGATTAACTTTATGTACAGGTTCCTTAGGACCCAATCCGGAAAATGATTTGCCTGCGATTATCAGAGAATTTGTAGACCGCATCCACTTTGCCCACATCCGTAATGTAAAACGTTTTGAAAACGGCGATTTTATCGAAGTTTCCCACCGGGGTAAAGATGGCGATGTAGATGTTTACGAAGTTTTAAAAGCCTATCATGATAATGATTTCAAAGGTTATATCAGACCGGACCATGGCCGTCACCTGTGGGGTGAGGAAAAACATTGTAGACCTGGATATGGTCTCTATGACAGAGCTCTAGGAGTTATGTATATGTTAGGTGTTTGGGATTCTCTCGACAAAAGGAAAGAAGGTAGATAGGATGAAACTGAATAAGAAAAATCTCCTTCAAAAAGAAGCATGGGATGAAATGGGTATTAGTCTTCCGACCTTTGATCTAGATGGAGTTGCAGCTAAAACAGCAAGTCAACCTAGCTGGATTCATTTTGGCGGAGGAAATATCTTTAGAGCCTTTATCGCCAATGCATACCAGGACCTTTTGGATCAAGGCCTTGCAGATACAGGAATTATCGCTGTTGAATCCTTTGATCATGAAGTAACAGACAGAGTATATAGAGCTTTTGATAACCTTTCCATTTTAGTTAATATGAGTTCCGATGGCAAGTTCAGCAAAAAAGTTATTGCCAGTGTATCAGAATCTTTAGCTGCGGATTTTACAAGAAGCCAGGATATCGAACGCTTGACTTCAATCTTTGAGAATCCAAGTCTTCAGATGGTAAGTTTTACTATCACAGAAAAAGGCTATGCCCTTAAAGATCCTAATGGTGAGTTTTTTAGCTTTGTTCTTGGTGACCTTGAAAATGGACCTGGGAAGCCAAGCCATACCATGAGTATGATTACTGCTTTTGCCTATAAACGTTACCTTGCCGGTAAGTATCCTGTGACCTTTGTTAGCATGGATAACTGCTCTCATAATGGAGATAAGCTGAAAGAGGCGGTTATTACCATTGCCAAAGAGTGGGCAGAAAGAGACTTTGTAGAAGCAGGTTTTGTTGACTATATTACCGATGAATCATTAGTAACATTCCCACTTTCTATGATTGACAAAATCACGCCAAGACCTTCAGATACCGTTAAAGACGTTTTGGAAGCTGACGGACTTGAGGATATGGATGTTATCATAACCGAAAGACGTTCCTATATGGCCCCATTTGTTAATGCGGAGATTCCACAGTATTTGATCGTAGAAGATAAGTTTACCAATGGACGTCCTGCCCTTGACAAAGCCGGTGTGATCTTCACTTCAAGAGATACGGTCAACCAGACCGAGACTATGAAAGTAACCACATGCCTTAATCCTTTACATACGGCTCTGGCTGTAACTGGCTGCCTCTTGGATTACCATCTTATAGCAGATCAGATGAAGGATGAAACCCTTGTAAAACTGATTAAGAGAATCGGTTATACTGAAGGTCTTCCGGTAGTTGTTGATCCAAAAATAATCGATCCTAAAGCATTTATAGATGAAGTTGTTGAAGAACGTTTTACCAATCCATTTATCCCGGACACACCACAGCGTATTGCTACGGATACATCTCAAAAAGTAGGCATCCGTTTTGGTGAGACTATAAAATCTTATATCAAGGATGAGTCCCTGGATCCTTCCAGTCTTATTGGCATACCACTGGCAATTGCGGCCTGGCTAAGATATTTAGTTGGAATCAATGACAAAGGTCAAACTTTTGAACTGAGTCCCGATCCTTTAAAAGATACCCTTCTTGGTATTCTTGGGGATGTACAGTTAGGTGACAAACCAGAGACAGTGAAAGAAATTATTGGTAATGTATCCATTTTTGGTTCAGATCTTTATGTTATCGGTCTTGGCGATAAGATAGAAGCTTATTTTTACGAAATGATGGCAGGTATTGATGGAGTCAGAAGGACTCTCGATAAATATCTGTAATCCGATGAATGAGATCATTTGTTTACCCTTATGATAAATAGTTATTAGTCATAGAGTTGCTATGTTGTAATTACAATTACTTACATAGCAACTCTTTTTTTGCAAATTATTTCTTATGCAGTCTTAAAGGCCTTCCTGTCAACAAGACCTATGACAGCCAACATGATCAGCATAAGGGCAAGTCCAATATAGCGGCCGGTGTTGGACTGCCAGTATGGAAACATGGCAGCTGATGTATTCATGACTGCATGGAGTAAGATCATAAGAAGGATGTTGCCATCGGTCTTACGGTAAATCCAGGTGTAGAAGTAGGCAAGAACTGTATTTTGAATCATAAACTGCCATATGGGTAAGTTGCTTTGAACCGTTCCTGTCATGAAAAAGAGGGGAAGATGCCAAAGGCTCCAGATGAGACCTAATATAAGAGTTCCTAGGAAGATTCCATGTTTGGCTTCCAGTTTGTCGTAGACAAAACCTCTCCAGCCAAATTCTTCCCCAAGAGCTCCACCGATGAAGAGAATCTGCAGGAAGACAAGTGGAAACATGGCTAATGGAATAGGATTTTGAACTACAAAATCAGGATCTGCCAGCCTTGTCATAAAAAGAGTTAATCCACCTTGGAGGGGGAAGATAAGTAAGATCAGCAACCAAATTTTATTGAATTTAAAGTTAAACTTTGTTTTAAAGTAGGATTTAAAGTCTGACCCTTTTTCTTTCTTTAGCATGATTAAACCGGTAATCGACGGAGTGAAACTGGCAAACATACCAAAGAGTAAAAGAAAAGAGGGCACCTCAGTCCATTGTGAATGAATGACTGTCGGTAACCACAATAACCATGTGATGATAAGAACAATAGAAAAAAACTTTATGGAATGCTTATTCATATGATACCTCCTCAGGCAGTATTTTATTTAGATATTCAAGATACATGTTTTCCATGGAATGACCGAAACCAAGATTTTGTATAAAGGGTATACCGTAAAATCCGCTCATGATATGAGTCATCACGTGATTGCCGGCTTCCTGGTCTAGTCCCATTTGGCCTATTGCCTGTCCTACCATATCATAAAGCTGTATGCCACGATAACCCCTGGTATAGGCTTTTTCATTATAGAGATAGAATTCGTAGTCACTCACTTCCATTGGGATGAATGTTTTGATCTTCAGGAAATGAGTCATTAAGGCATTCATAATGGAGGAGGCACTGGGATGGCTGGAAACTTTCGTGAATAGATAGATGATAATATCTCTACCCTTTAAATCCCTTTCTTTTATTTCATAGTTCATTTCATATTGCCAGAGTTGAATAAAATATAGGGCGATTTCTTCCTTGCTGTTGAAGTAATTAAAAAAGGTGACTTTGGAGATCCCTATTATCTGGCAAACTTGATCAATATGTAGATCTGTCAATCGGTTGCTTTCCATTTCTTTTAGAAAGACCGACAGTATATGAAGCTTCTGCTTGGCTTTTTTCTCTTCTCGTTTACTGATTTCAAATGTAAGCATGTTATACCTCGTGTTTAGAGTAAGAGTGTTAATGAGAATGTTTATCGATAATTAAATATTAACTTGAGTTTAATATTTTGTCAACAACTTTTACTTGAGTTAAATAAAATTAATGATTTTCTAATGTTTCGTAAGAGGTGTTTGTTTACTTAGGGTATAGAGAGGCTGGTTTCTTGACTATTTAATTTTTTTCACGTAAAATAATGAAAATCACTCTAAGTGACTTGACTAAGGAATATGACAAACGTATGAATATAGACTGGATGAATAAAGATTGGATGAATGTCTAGAAAGGCGGCATATGATGAAGGACTGGATATCATGGGATGAATATTTTATGGGTATAGCTATCTTATCAGCTTATAGGAGCAAGGACCCCAGTACAAAAGTTGGAGCCTGTATCGTCAATGAAAATAATAGGATAGTAGGTGTCGGCTACAATGGATTCCCGGCAGGCTGTGATGACGCAGATCTACCCTGGGACAGGGAAGGTGATTTCTTAGACACCAAATACCCTTATGTCTGCCATGCTGAACTGAACGCCATACTAAACTCAGGAACATCCCTGCAAGGCTGCAGGCTTTATGTAGCCCTCTTTCCCTGTCATGAATGTGCTAAAGCCATTATTCAATCAGGCATCAAAGAGGTTATTTTCCTGGAAGACAAGTATGCTGATACAGACAGTGTCATTGCCTCCAAGCGGATGCTTAAGATGGCTGGTGTAGCTATTACTCAGCTAAAGATGAATAGGGAAAGTATTACTATTAGTTTTAATGAGAATTATAAGATGCAGTGATTTAAAAGATTTTTGGGCTCTTGCTTTTGCAGGGGTCCTTTTTTTTGTCTGAATAGGGACAGGTGCAGGCACAGGGCTCCTACTGGTCAGGCGAGTGATACCCAAATGCGATGGAGATTGAATTATTGGAGAGCGTTTGACGCATTCGTGAATCAAAGCCTAACCAGCAGGACCCTGTGCCTACACCTTGCGCATTGAAGACAGAAAGTAGGACTGAAAAGCAGACTCCCGATACTTGATAGATTACTGAAAAGCAGACTCCTGGTACTTGATAGTTTATTGTAATAAAATGGAATATATTGTAGGATGGGTAATTTGAAAAAAATTAGGTTTGAAATGCAATAAAGCCTTATAAAATAAGGGCTTAGACCTGGTTTGGAGTGTGGACTTGTGTGTGAAAGGATATAATTTTATTGACAATACTGTGTGATACACACTATAATGATATCACAAGGTAAGGTGTGACGAAGCGGTATAGTGAGTTACACTCTTGGATAAGGAGGTAGACATGGCAGATAATAATACAGTGAATAATATATTGCAGGAGTTGAAGAGAGGTACCTTGGTGATGACGGTTCTTTTGAATCTTCAGGATAAGGAGTATGGGTATTCTTTAATCAGTAAGATGCAGGATGCAGGCATACAGATTGAACAGAATACCTTGTACCCCCTTTTGAGGCGGTTGGAGAAGCAGGGACTTTTGTCCAGTTTGTGGGACACCAGTGAATCAAGGCCCAGAAAGTATTACATTATCAGTGATGAAGGAAAAGCAGCATTGGATATTATATTGGAAGAATGGAATCGGATGAATGCATCCATTGAGATCATGTTAAAGGAGATGGAAGAATGAAACTAGTTGAGAAATATTTATATGCAATAGGTAGACAATTACCCAATAAAGGAAAAGAAGAAGTCATTGCGGAGCTTAGATCGACACTTTTAGATACTATTGAGGGAACTTACGGACCAGAAGCCAATGAGGATGAAATCAGTCAGGTGCTTAAATCTTTTGGTCCTCCTTCTGAAGTGGCCAAGGAATACGGAAAAAGCCGTTTTGTCGTTCATCCGGCCCTCACAGACCTATACTGGTTGATTGTAAAGATCGTATTTTTTGCTATGCTTGGTGCCTTTACGATTATCTTTGTAGTCCAGTTGTTTTCAGACGTTCAGGAACTTGGAAGTATTCCTTTTGGATTGTTGGGTATCCTAAACAATGGTATTAATGCATCCCTAGCTTCTATGGGAATGATTACCCTGATTTTTGCCTTTATCTCTAAAAATATGCAGGAAAAAACAATGACTGATGAGTGGGATCCTAAACATCTGGAAGAGTTACCATCAGATAAAGAAGCTGTATCGGCTATTGGAACAGCTGTTGGCATCGTTTTTGCAGTGGTCTTCATGGTTCTTTTTAACCTATTCCCAGAGATTATGAATGCGCCTACCCAAGTTCTTCGTGACAGTGGATTAAAGTCTATTCACACGATCAATATGGAAGTCTTTAGAACCTACCTACCTGTCCTTAATACGATTTGGGTTCTGACTATATTCGTATCTATCTACACCTTGATCAGAATGGCTAAGACTAAAAGTTTTCGAGTAATGAATATTATACTTAGCTGTGGCGCTATTGCCCTCTTTTACGTCATGACCTTTGACCCAGAACTTTATATGGGATCTACAGGATTCATTGGATTTAGAGCACTCTTTATGTTCCTTCTGGTCGTATCTGTTATCGATGTTATCAGTGAAACTATTAAATTTTTTGTACATGAATAAGAGGAAAAGAACATGATAAAGACAATGAAGGCTGCCTGTGTATCAGCCTATGGATTAAAAGATGTTATTGAAATAAAAGATATTGAAATACCTGAGATAAAAGAGGATGAAATCCTGGTTAAGGTTGGATATTCTTCCATTAACTATGCGGACCATGCAACCCTCACCGGAAAACCCTTCTTAATTCGGGCAACAACAGGATTCTTAAAACCTAAAAATCCAATTATTGGAATGGATATTGCCGGAGAGGTTGTTGAAGTTGGGAAAGCTGTCAAGTCTTTTGTAAAAGGTGACCGGGTCTTTGGTGACTTGTCTATGTTAGGTATGGGAGCCTATGGCCAATATGTCGCGGTTAAGGAAGAAACTGTTGTTGGCCTGCCTAAAGATTTTACCCTAGATAATGCTGCAGGAATCCCTTTGGCAGGCGTAACTGCCTTACAAGGTCTTAGAGATATAGGAAAACTGACACCTGGTCAGAGGGTTCTGGTTAATGGAGCCTCCGGTGGAGTTGGATCTTTTGCAGTTCAGATTGCAAAGGCTATGGGAGCCCATGTAACGGCAATTTGTAGAGAGGACAAGGTGGACAGGGTGATGACCCTTGGCCCGGACAAAGTTATCAACTATTCAAAAGAAGATGTTACAGGATTGGGACAAACCTATGATCTGATTTTTGATTGTGCCGCCTACCGTCCTGCAAAAGACTATGATCCCATTTTATCTGAAAAGGGCCTTTATATCTGTAATGGTGGCAGCATGAAGCATTTATTCAAAGTCATGATTTTTGGAAAACTTATGTCCAGGAAAGATGGAAAGACCTATACCAATTACCTGGCAAAATCCAATAAAAGGGACCTGGAAACGCTGGCTGCCTATATGGAAAAAGGTCAGTTATCTACTTTGATTGATAAGACCTATAACCTCGACAAGCTGGAAGGAGCCTTTGAACGATACATTTCCCGTCAGGTTTGTGGGAAAATCATTATTGACCTTCAAGATTAAAGATGTCTTCAATTAAGCTTTTATATGCCTCCATAGTGGGGCATTTTTTTAATTGCTTAAGAAACTTATCCCTGCTTGAAAAATTCCTGGATAAGTAGAACCAGAATTCTTTCATATGGTCAAGTTTATGTTTATCGCCGGATAGGACATGGTCATAGTGATTCAATACATCTTGATGAAAGCTTTTAAGAAGAGAAAAACGTTGGCTGACAGAAAAAGTTTCTCCCATGATTTCCCTTGCCAGGAAAGGATTCATAAGGGCTCCCCGGCCAATCATAAAGGTGTCTATATCCGGATAAAGGCATTGTATATGTTTGAAATCATTTAGGGTCTCAATGTCACCGTTATAGATCAGTGGATGTTTGCAGATATCTTTTATGTCGCGAAAACCTTTTTGATCCACATGACCTGTGTATTTTTGCAGACCAATTCGTCCGTGAAGAATAATGGAATGAAGGGGATAATCGTTGAGTATTTCCATTAAAGCCAAGCCCTCTGACGGATCATTAAGGCCTAAGCGCATTTTGATACTGAGATCAAAAGAGCCGTCTGAGCAGACATCATCTAGAAAAGCCTTGACCAAGTCAGGATGAGGTAGGATTCCGGAACCTTTTTTCTTCTTGGTAACCATAGGATAGGGACAGCCTATATTCCAGTTGATTTCTTTGTAGCCCAGGTCCCTAATATCCCTTGCATAAGATAGAAAATCCTGGCTATTGTTGCCAAGGAGCTGGGGGATGACTTTTACTCCAGGATCATTGACTTCCGGCATCAGGTCTTTAAAAAGTTTGGGACTTTTTTTGCCTGGGTTTGTCGTTGCGATAAAGGGGGCGTAATATGCATCAAAGCCTCCGAAATAGGTGTTATATAAATTTCTATAGAAGGAGATGGTCATACCCCGAATAGGGGCTAAATATAATTTCATGGTTTACCTTTCGTTCTTAAAGGAAATATCATATAAATAGGTTAGGACCGATTGATGGATTGAGGTCCTTGGTTTAGCCACATTATAGCATAGGTAGCTATGGTGAGCCTAGGAGCTTTTGAGATTTTGTGATAAACTAAAATCAAAAGTCCGGTAAACATAGGACTGGATTTATAAAATGGATTAATAAAGGAGAGTCAAATGGATATAAAACCTTTTAAATTGGAGCGGTATTTTGCCTTACATGAATTTTCTGCCCCTTTTCTCATGTCTTGTTCAGACTGTGAGGCTTTAACCACAGAGGAAGTTTTAGGTATGGCAGATGAAAAAATGCAAGCTATGTGGAAGGATCTCAAACTGTCCTACACAGATTCGAAAGGTCATCCCATGCTGCGCCAGGAAATTGCCGGCTTGTATGAGACTGTAGGTGAAGAGGAAATCCTGGTGACGGTTCCAGAAGAAGGCATATATATCGCTATGCGAACCTTACTAGAAGCCGGTGATCATGTCATTGTGTCCTATCCAGCTTATCAGTCCTTATACGAGATTGCAGGAACGATAGGCTGCCAAATATCCTATTGGAAACCTGAAGCTGGAGAGAGGTGGTCTTTCGATATCAGAGAGCTAAAGAAGCTGATTCAGGATAAAACTAAGTTGATTGTCATTAATTTTCCTCATAATCCTACGGGAGCGACCTTAAGCAAAGATGAAATTGAGGCAATCGTATCCATGGCAAAAGAAGTTGGAGCCTATGTCTTTTCTGATGAAATGTACCGTCTGTTAGAGTATGAAGAAGGATACAGGCTGCCGGCTATAGCTGATTTATATGTCAAGGGGATATCCTTATCCGGTATGTCCAAGACATTTGCCCTACCTGGTCTTAGAGTTGGCTGGCTAGCCACCAGAGACAGGGAAGTGATGAAGAAGTTCCAGGTTTACAAGGATTACACGACCATATGCGGTTCTGGCCCCAGTGAAATACTGGCCATCATAGCCTTAAGGGCAAAAGACCTGATTATTAAGAGAAATTTAGGTATCATTGAAAATAATCTTCGTACTATAGAAGGTTTCCTGGAAAAACATAAGAAGCTTTTCTCTTGGCAACCACCCATAGCCGGACCCATTGGCTTTGGCAAATACTTGGGTGATGAAGGCGTAGATAGCCTGTGTCAACAACTGATTGATGAAAAAGGGATTATGTTGCTTGGAGCCCATCATTTTGACTATCAGGGAAATTACTTCCGTTTAGGTTTTGCCAGAAAAAACTTGCCTGAAATCTTAGATGTTCTGGATCAATGGCTGGAAGAGAAGAAGAAATGACAATTTAGTTGTTTACCATGCTAAAGTACTGTGCTATAATACCATGTATTATAAAAGATGGTTTTATGGTCCTCATTATGGACTTGAGAAAGGAACGATATTGTGAGTAAATACTGGAGTCAGGTTGTTAAGACAGTTGAACCCTATGTGCCGGGAGAACAACCTAGAGACAAAAAATATATAAAATTGAATACGAATGAGAATCCATATCCACCATCACCTATGGTGCTGGAAGCTTTGAAAAATCAGATTTCAGGTGACCTAAGGTTATATCCTGATCCGGTCTGTAAGGACCTCATTGAGTCTATTGCTGATTTCTACCATATAGACAAGAACCAGGTTTTTGTAGGTAACGGGTCGGATGAAGTGTTGGCCTTTGCCTTCCTTGCCTATTTTAATGAAGGTGATAGGATTTTATACCCGGATATTACCTATTCTTTCTATCCAGTTTACTCCAACTTGTTTCAAGTAGATTATGATCCCATTCCATTAACCGATAGCTTTGAGGTCAATATTGAAGATTACAAGAGGGATAACAAGGGAGTAATCATTGCCAATCCCAATGCTCCAACCGGTAAACTCTTAACTTTGGAGGCCATTAAGCAGATCCTAGAATGGAATAAAGACCAGGTGGTTATTGTTGACGAGGCCTATATCGACTTTGGAGGTCAATCTGCTCTTTCGCTGATAGAAGACTATGACAACCTTTTAGTGGTTCAAACTATGTCAAAATCCAGATCTCTTGCTGGGATGCGAATTGGTTTTGCCATTGGACATCCTGATTTAATCGATGGTTTGAACAGGGTTAAGAACTCTATTAATTCCTATACTATTGACCGGTTGGCTCTGGCAGCAGGAACAGCTGCTATGAAGGACGAGGCTTATTTTGAGGAAACCAGGCATAAAATCATGGCGACAAGAGACTGGGTTAGTCAGGAATTAAGTGATCTTGGGTTTGACGTCATTCCATCAGCTGCTAATTTTATTTTTGCTTCCCCGGTTTCAGTCAAAGCTGAGGAACTTTTCCGTGAGTTAAAAGACAAGGGGCTATTGGTTAGGTATTTTAACAAACCTAGAATCAGTGAGTATTTAAGAATATCCATAGGGACGGACCAGGAAATGAAAGACTTTATTGAAGGTGTCAGAGACATTCTTGGGAAATAGAAATGGATGAGTCTTTGTGATTAAGACAAGAAACTTGCAAATTTAATAGAGACCGTTTATCATAAAGGTGTTGCACAAGGTGTAGCACCTTTTTTAACTTAAAATTTTCCTGGTTAAAGGAGTCAGTGCTTGCGCTTCAGCAGGAGTTAGCTATACCTGTAACAAAGTTAAGGGACGGAGGCTTTATATGAAAATTTCTATGGAAACACAAGAAAGAGATGTCTACATCAAGAAAATCCAAGATTTCTATTACAATGAGAAAGATGAGGAAATCGGTATTATTGCAGCTTCAGAAATTTTAGACTTTTTTCTGGAGGATCTAGGCATAGAAATATATAATAAGGCAGTTATGGAAAGTAAAAAGTTTTTAAACAAAAAATTAGACGATCTCGTCTATGATTTTGATGATTTATTAAAATAAATTCAGCAGTAAAAGAGGTTGGAATGAAAAAAGTTGATTTGCATTTACATTCTTATGCGTCCGATGGTGAGTGGTCCCCAGAAGAGATTCTTCAGCAGGTTGATGACCACCAGTTAAAGATTTTTGCAGTATGCGATCATGATGTTGTTGATTGTGTACCCAGAATGATGGACTTGGTCAAAGACCGTCAGGACCTTGAATATATACCAGGAGTTGAAGCATCTGTATTATATAAAGGGAGAGAAGTCCATATACTTACCTATTATATTGATCCATCAGATGAACGACTTCTGAAGCTTCTTCAAAAAAATAATGATTACAGAGAAAACAGCAATCAGCGTCTGATGGAATATTTAGGCCAACGATACCCTGAGGTCAGTTTAGAAGGCTATCATGCCTTTGAATACGACCCATATCAAGGGGGCTGGAAAGCCTATATGTATTTAAAAGACCTGGGGTTGGCTGATAACCTAAAAGAATATTTCAGCAAAGTGAAAGGCTTTAAGGTCGAAAAAGACTTTGTATCTATTGAAGATTATATCTCTAAGGTTAGGGATATGGGTTATGTTCCCGTTCTGGCCCATCCCCCGGCTTATGCAGATGGTGATCTCTATGATATTCAGGATTTGGATTATTTAAGAAGTCTAGGACTTGGTGGAATTGAGTGTTATACCCAGTATCTGGCTGATCCGAAGAACAGCCAGTATTATGTTGATTATTGCAATCAATATGATCTACTTATCACTGGAGGGTCAGACTGCCACGGAGCTTTTGCAGGCAGGGCAATCGGTCGGCCAACCGTATATGAGCATATGATTCGTTTAAGACAGAAATAACTTTATTTTGTAGGGCAGGAAGTTTGATTCGCTTGCAGGAATCGGATTTCCTGCTCTTTTTATTGAAAGGCAATTTTGAAATCAATTATTTTAATGTTTTTGATTAAATATATGTAGCGAATTACTATGGCAGTTTATAAGTACGCTATTATTTGAGTTAAATCATCAATGGGAATGATAGAAGCACTTGAAAGGTTTGATATTTCCTGGTCAGTGAGTTTAAGGCCAAGGTCGTCTATATTATGTTGAATATGGTCTAAATCCAGTCCCACCAAGGAATTGTCTCTATTCAAGGCAAAGACTATGATGCCTGCAAGACAGGCGGCAATAGCACCTGCTATAGAATCTTCAATAACTGCTAAGGCTTCTTTCTTGATACCCATCTCCTCTGCAGCCAGGTTGAAAAGGTCTGGATATGGCTTATTTCTTTCAACCATATTACCGGTAAAGATTTGGCCAAACTGCCAGGCGATATAAGTTTTCTTAATTACATAATCAGCAACGACGGATGAAGAACCGATGGTCAGGTGTAAATGTTGTCTCTCTTCTAAGAAGTTAAGGAGTTTGGCAGCATCGGGATACAAATCGATTTCCTCTGAATCTATTACTTTTTTATAGGCTTTGGCTTTTATATCAGATAAGACGTTTATATCTTCTTCTGAGGGAGTCTTTAGTATGTTGACAATGGCATTTCTGCGTCCCTGGGCTTGGCAGTATTTGCTGTAGTCCAATGGACTGAGATGAATGCCTTTTGCTTCAAAAGTTGTTTTCCAGGCCTGGTAGTGATATTTTTCAGTTTCAATTAGGACTCCGTCCATATCAAAAATCAATCCTTTAATGTTCATGTATTCCTCCGATTCTAATGGTCAATTGCTATATTATAGCACAGATTTTAGTCCTAGACCAAAGCCCATCGCAATCTGCAGCATCTGTAAGATTGCCTTGGTTATTTCTCTTTGATATAATATATATGTATACTGAATAGCTTAGATTTTACAGAAAGAAAGTGATTGGATGAAAACAATGACCTGTCGTCAGTTGGGTGGGGCATGTGATCAGGAATTTCATGCTGAAACCTTTGAGGAAATGGCAGAAATCAGCCGCCAACATGGTACTGAAATGTATATTAAGGGTGACAAAGCCCATTTGGAAGCCATGGATAAGATGAAGGAATTAATGAAGAATCCTGAAGTTATGCAAGAGTGGTACGAGTTAAAGCGGGAAGAGTTTGAAGAAGCTTTGGAAGATCAAGAATAATATAGACGGATTAGCAGTGGTATCTCAGGATATGGCTGCTTTTTTTGTGTTTTGACACTTGTAGCTATAGCTACATAACTTCCTTGGGATTTATGATAATCTATATTCAAGTTAAAACACAAGGACATAAACAATCAGTATAAGAATTACAGAGGTTTTGTAGATGTCCAGTGGATCACGAAATCAAGTTATGGAGGAAAGAATAATGAGTATGTTTTGTTATCAATGTCAAGAGGCTGCCAAAGGCGAAGGTTGTTCAATACAGGGAGTTTGTGGAAAGACACCTGAAGTCGCCAACCTGCAGGACCTTTTGGTTTATACAGTTAAAGGTATCTCAGAAATCGTTGTAAAAGGAAAACTGGATGTGGCAAGTCTTGGTTTGGTGAATGAAATGGTCTTAGACTCCTTGTTTAAAACCATTACCAATGCCAATTTTGATCCGGAGGCTATAAAAGCACAAATTCGTAAAAACCTGGAAGTTAGAGACCAGTTGGCAGAAAATATTGATGTTGAACTTTCTGATGCAGCTACCTTCCAAGTAACAAGCGATGCAGCTATGGAAGCAAAAGCTACAACAATTGGTATACTTGCAACTGAGAACGAGGACGTGAGATCCTTAAGAGAATTAATTACCTATGGAGTCAAGGGCTATGCTGCTTATACTCATCATGCCTATGTAGGCGGTAAAGTAGATAATGATCTTTATGCCTTTGTTTATGAAGCTATGGCGGCAACACTGAATGATAACCTAACAGCAGATGACCTGGTAGCCCTTACCTTAAAAACTGGTGAGTACGGCGTTAAGGCTATGGCTCTTCTAGATGCAGCTAACACAGAGAAATTCGGTAACCCAGAGCTTACTTCTGTTAATATTGGTGTAAGAAATAATCCTGCTATCCTTATATCAGGTCATGATCTTAATGATTTGGAACAGCTTCTTGAGCAAACAAAGGGAACAGGAGTTGATATTTATACCCACAGTGAAATGCTGCCTGCCAACTACTATCCAAAGTTCAAAGAATATGATAACTTAGTTGGAAACTATGGTAACGCATGGTGGAAGCAAAAAGAAGAGTTTGCTACTTTTAACGGACCCATTCTTTTCACAACAAACTGTATTGTTCCTCCTAAAGATGAGGCAACTATAGCAAGAATCTTCACTTCAGGATCAGCAGGATTTCCTGGATCCAAGCACATTGTAGCTGATGAAAACGGTGTAAAAGATTTCTCTGAAATCATTGCAATGGCAAAGACTTTACCAGCTCCAACAGAAATTGAAAGTGGAGAAATCGTAGGTGGTTTTGCCCATGCTCAAGTTTTTGCCCTGGCAGATAAGGTGGTTGATGCCGTTAAGACTGGTGCTATTAAGAAGTTCTTTGTTATGGCAGGTTGTGATGGACGTATGAAAGGCAGAGATTATTATACTGAATTTGCTAAAGAATTACCTAATGATACGGTTATTCTAACAGCCGGATGTGCCAAATATCGTTATAATAAGTTGCCTCTAGGTGATATTGGTGGTATTCCAAGAGTACTGGATGCTGGTCAGTGTAATGACTCCTACTCTTTAGCTGTTATTGCCTTAAAGCTAAAAGAAGTCTTTGAGCTAAATGATATCAATGAACTTCCAATTGCCTATAACATCGCCTGGTATGAGCAAAAGGCTGTTATCGTCCTCTTGGCACTTCTTCACCTTGGAGTGAAGAATATCCACCTGGGTCCAAGTCTTCCTGCCTTCCTTTCACCTAATGTGGCTAATGTATTGGTTGAAACATTTGGTATTGGTGGAATCGGGACTGTTGAAGATGATATCCATATGTTTATGGCATAAAAATTGAATGATGAAGTATTGGGATAAACTTATCCCAAATAAAAAGAGGCCCTGATCCTTGCAATCAGGGCTTCTGATATTATCTTACTGACTTGTATCTTCTTCATCCAGTTGATGGATTAAATCCTCTAGAGCTGTTTTACAAGCTTCAGGATCAGGTGCCAGAAATTTTGCAATTTTATTAGTGGCTGTATCGCGAACGATAAGTACTTTTGGATCTCCCCAGAAAATACGGCATAATATATTGTTGGCCTCATAAGTGGTTGATATCTCGATGTTTTCAAATTGGCATTTGAAGAGGACGGGATCTTTACTTACTCTGTTGGACTGAAAGTAAAGTTTTCTGCCATCGATGAAAATATTGCCAAAATTAGTGTTATATATTCCGGTATTGTAAAAGCAGGGTAGAAAATAATAATTATCAGTAATACCCTGGGTATCATAGGCCCGCTTGATGATGTTGTTCAGCCACATTTTTTTAAGCATATAGATAGCCGCCCAGGTTAACATTGCCCGAAAGAAGAGGGTTGCCATAAACTCGTAGTTGGTAGAACCATCTATATTGGTCATGCTGTCAGCGATGAAAGTATAGACGGAGGCACCAATAACAGAGGCACCTATAAGCCAGGGATTAAAGGTATAAATAATTGGATTCAATTGTGAATCGTAGGAATCAAAATCAATAATTGCTTTCATGTTTTACTCCTGTCATTGTTTATTAGTTATCTGCTTAATTGAATGATGCGTCTTGCTTCTTTTTGTAATTCTTTATCTTCATCGGTCATTTCATCCATTGTCAGACCATGAGGAGCTTTTTTTCCTGTTTCATCAACATTGACAAAAGTAACAAAACCTTCAACAAGAGTCTTTCCTGTATTGGTTGAAAGGGTTCGGTTATAAACAGTTAAACTTGTTTTGCCTAAATCGACGACTCTAGATGTTATTTTGAGAACATCTCCTTTTTGAGCAGGTATATTGAATCTCATACCGTGGACTTTTAGACATACGATTTGATCGGGATTACCGACGGCTAAAGCAGCTGCTACAAAGCTGCCTTCAACAAACCATTCAGCCATTCGTCCGGCGAATAAAGTACCATGGTGGTTAAGGTCTTCTGACTTTACTAATCTAGCGGATTGGTGTACTTCCATAAATAACTTCTCCTTATATCTATCTACTTGTATCTTATAAGTTATTCTAACATATTCAGTACGTGAAACGAAACAAGAATATTGAGTTAGTGTAGGATCGGATAGAGGAGGAAGTGAAAACCATGGCTAAATTGCATATATTTTGGCGTAACTTATCCTTTTTTTGGCGATAAATAAAGGTATAATGAGATTATAAACATTCGACAATCTTATTGTACCTTTTGTTATATATGAATTGCTTAGTAAATAAGGAGAAAAAATATGAGTCAAAAAGTAGCTTTAGTCACAGGTGCCTCCAGTGGAATTGGTTATGATGCAGCTATTGCCTTGAAAAAAACAGGAATGAAAGTCTATGGTGCAGCCCGTCGTCTGGACAAAATGGAAGATCTCAAAAAAGCAGGTGTCCATATTCTGCCACTCGACGTAACCATCGAGGAATCTATGGTTGAGTGTGTAAAAACCATTGTTAAAGAGTCAGGTAGAATCGATATATTGGTGAATAATGCAGGATATGGTTCTTATGGGGCCATTGAAACTGTACCCATGGAAGAGGCAAGAAGACAGATTGAAGTGAATGTCTTCGGTTTGGCTAGGATGAGCCAATTGGTTTTACCCTATATGAGAAAAGAGAGATTTGGAAGAATTATCAATATATCCTCCATGGGAGGGAAAATGTATACCCCTTTTGGCGGATGGTATCATGCTACCAAATTTGCAGTTGAAGCCCTAAGCGACTGTATGCGGTTGGAATTAAAGAACTTTGGAATCGATGTGGTCCTGGTTGAACCAGGTGGAATAAAAACAGACTGGGGGATTATAGCAGCTGCCAATCTTAAGCAGGCGTCTAAGGGAACTGCCTATGAGAAGCAGGCATATTCTGCTGCTAAAGGTCTTCATTCCATGTACTCCAGTAATCGCCTGTCAGATTCAAAGATTATTGCAGAAGCTATCGTCAAAGGGGCTACAGCCAGAAAACCAAAGACCAGATACCTGATTGGATTTGCGGCAAAGCCTGCAGTTTTTATGAGACGGATACTCAGCGATAGAATGTTTGACCGTATCATCTCAATGATGTCCTAAGCAAGATAGAGTTTATTTACCTTTACTTGAGCAGTATTTTATGGTGCCGTATTGGCCTATAAAATCTGCTTTTATTTGTATAAAACGTTTAATATCTGTCAGGTATTGGTAAAGAAGAGCACGATGCTCAAATTCTTCACGGCTGGTTGGCAGGGGAGATTCCTTGTATTTGGCAAGGAGAGCGTTAGCAGCATTAAGTTTAATGGTTCCATCGTTGCATTCAGATAGATTATCTCTAACCAAGGCAGTCAGATCGCTAAGTTCAGAAGCCTGGGAGACGTTAAAGAAGACGGTTTCAAAATGACTGGTAATCTGCTTGAGCAGGAGGTACTGTTCCTTTCTCATTTGAAAGTATTCAATATAATACTGCTCATCCCGAAGAAGGAAGTTGTTGTTGTAATCAATGGCTAAGGATTTACCTGTCATTAGGCTTTCTTTAAGGTTGGTCAGTAGGCTGGCTGTATTGGAGGAAGTCGGTTGGTTAAGAAGGAGATGGTGAAGATTGGTTAGGGCCTCTTTCATTAGACCTTCAACTTCCAGTTGCTTTTCCTTGATATGGTCCTCTATATTTGGCATATGGAGGTTCATGAGCCAGGCTATGAGAATACCGGTTATGAGAAGGAGCATTTCATTGGTAATAACAGGTATACTGATAACCTTTAAGGTGTATATATGTGTGACAAGGACAGTAGAGATGGAAATACCTTCTGTATTTTTGAGATAGGTGCTAAGGGGAATGAAAATCAGTAAGAACAAACCAAGAACATAAGTTTCATGACCCCAGACCGTAAATAGACCAGAGGCGACTAGGATGGCGATTCCCGCACTTAAGATTCTTTTGAGACCGGTGACATAGGTTTGTTTTCTGGTGGACAGAATGCTTAATAAGGTAATAATTCCAGCCGTTGTATAATAGTTAAGGCCTATGAGAGAAGCCATGATTGAGGCCGCTGCAACACCAAAGGCTACTTTTATTGATTGATAAATAACTTGTTTCATAGGTTTATTTCCTTTCCATTTAAAGGTTTATAGATAGATTGTAAATGAAAGAATGGGGAAAAAGCAAGAAAAAGGGCAAAATTATGTCAACTATATTACATTTTTTGAATATTATAAAATAGCGTTGTTTTTGTGGCCTTACTTATGGTATAATCGTTTTGATAATTGTTATTATGTAAAGAAAACGTAATATACAAAATATACAATATAGGGTGGTAATATGAAAAAAATATTTTTACTTTTGATGATTATGGTAGTATCTGTATCAGCGTGTGGTCAGGATGACCTCTATGAAGTGGAAACCTTTGAAGAGGCATCAGGCAATGAAGACACTAATGAAGATGCAGGTACAAGTACAATAGAGAATGAGAGTACACCGGCCAATGAAGCAGCTCTAGAGACTCCTGATGAAGAGGTTAGCTCTGAGGAAGACAGCCAGGAGACAAGTGAAGAAACGTCAAGTGACCAAGCTGAAGAAGAAGAAAGAGAAAAAATCATGGCACCTGAGTTTTCCCTGACTGACCGTGATGGAAATGAAGTGACTTTGGAAGACTATCGAGGTAAAATCGTCTTCCTAAACTTCTTTACTACCTGGTGTAAGTACTGTGACCAGGAAATGCCCGAGTTTGAAATCGCCTCTAAGGAATACCCTGATGATGTAGCCTTTTTGCTTGTGGATGTCTATACCCAGGAAAATGTCAGCATTGACGAAGTTTATGACTGGTATGATGAAAGAGACCTAACCATGGATATGGTTATTGATGTTGAAGGTGCGCTTATGAGAGACTACCCCATTCAAGCCTTCCCAACAACTTTCTTTATTGATCGTGATGGAAGTGTCTTGGCCTATTTTCCTGGTGCTATGACAGCAGATATGATTGATCAGGTTATTAATGAGTTCAAGTAAAAATCGATAATGTGAGCGAATATGAAGTTCTTGTGCAGATAGGATACTGTATGAGAACTTCTTTATTTTATTTGAATTTTCCCCACTTGTATTCAAGCATATTTTATATCCAATCATGATTGTTTGTGAATGGAGTGATTGCTTGTGTGGCAAATGTAAACAAGGTGTAAACCAGTTATATATAGTCTTCGCTGAAATTATTTGATTGGTATTGAACGAAAGTGATTGAAGTGTTATGATTCGGTTAATAAGGATTGAACATTTGTTCAACATAAGTTAAGGAAAAGATGCCATAGGCGTAGAAGAAAGGGTGTAGCAAATGACCGGTGTAGCAGTTTTTGATGGTATATCAATAGGAAAAACGTGGTTAGTCGAAGAAAAAGAGATTTCTATTCCAGAATACAGTCTTACAGATGGAGATATCGATGATGAACTGTCTAGTATAGAAGAGTGGAAAAACAAACACGGTGAGAATCTGAAACATAAAAAGGATATGATTCTAGAAACTGTTGGTGAAGAAGAGAGCAAGATTTTTGACGCTCACCTGGAAATATTAAATGACCCTGAATTGGAAGCGACTATTATTGGTCATATTAAAAATGATCATATGAATGGCGTGAAAAGCATCTATGAAACCATGCAGCAGTTTTTGCAATTGTTTAAAGGTATTGATGACCCATATATTCGTGAAAGGGCAGTTGATATTGAGGATGTATTAACCGGTTGGATCAAAGTCGGCTTGGGTATTGAAGAATCCGGTTTGGCCAGTATTTCAGAGGATGTGGTTCTTTTTGCCAATGACCTGACACCTTCTGACACCGTTCATTTTACTTCTTTTGTCAAAGGTGTCGTTCTTCAGGAAGGCAGCGTGACCAGTCATACTGCTATTGTAGCCAAGGCAAAGGGCATACCAACGATTGTCGGTTTTAAGGAACTCATGCCAAAGCAGGGCCAAGTCGTAGTTCTTGATACAAAAGCCATGGCCATGATCGTTGAGCCAGACCAAGAAACTTATGATACCTATATGGAAAAGGTAAAAGAAATTGAAGTTTACAAAGCGTCACTTGCAAAACTTAAAGATTTGCCTGGTCTTACTGAAGACGGTCATGAAATAGAGATCTTCGGCAATGTTGGAGCTTTGGAAGATGCTCATGCAACCCTTGACAATGGTGGATTTGGTGTCGGTCTTCTTAGAACTGAATTGATTTATATGGAAAGCAAGGATTGGCCAACAGAAGAGGAACAGTACAAAATCTATTATGATATAGCCAGTACAGTAAATGAAGAAGTTATTATTCGGACTCTTGATATTGGTGGTGATAAGGTCCTTCCATATTATAAATTTGATCATGAGGAAAATCCTTTCCTAGGTCTTCGAGCCCTTCGTTTCTGTTTGAAGAATCAGGATATATTTCTGACCCAGCTGAAGGCAATTCTTAGAGTCAGTGCTGAGTTTCCGGTTAAGGTCATGTTCCCAATGGTTGGAGCGGTCAGTGAGTTGATTGAAGCCAGAAAGGTTTTAGACCTTGCCAAAGCTGAGCTTAGAGAAGAAGGCAAAGCCTTTAATGATCAAATACCTGTGGGTATCATGGTTGAGATTCCATCAGTAGTCTTTGCCCTGGATATGTTTGAAGGCCTTATTGATTTTGTCAGTATAGGTACCAATGACTTATGTCAGTACACATTGGCGGTTGACCGTATGAATCCTGAAGTCGCTTATCTTTATGACTCAGAAAATATCAGTATACTTAGAATGATTAAACATGTGGTTAAATCCTGTCATGCTATGAATGTTAAAGTTGGTGTTTGTGGTGAAATGGCCGGTAGTGTGAAGACAGGCCTTATTCTTTTAGGTCTTGGTGTTGATGAGCTTTCTATGAGCCCTGCTATGATTCCATATGTCAAGGATGCAATCAGAAAAGCCTCATATAAAGAGCTAAAGGAAAAGTACGCAAGTATATAGAGTAAATAAGGGGTATTAAGGGTCATAAATCCTTTGATATCCCTTATTAAATAGTATTTTATAAGAGACCATAGAAGAGTGAAAAAAGATAATTAATTTCTTGACAATCTGCTTGTATGGGAGTATTATGTAATTGTTAACCAGAGCTAACTCTCGAAATGAGGTTATTATGTCTAGTACTGAATCGATGGAGATGTACCTTGAAACTGTATATGTACTTGAGAAGAACCATGGACACGCCCATAGCGTGGATATTGCCAATAGACTAGGTGTTTCCAAACCCAGTGTGACCAAGGCCATGAACTATCTCAAAGATAAGGGATTAATCCTTAAAGAAAATTACGGTACCATAACCTTAACTCATGAAGGAAGAAAGCTTTCAGAGAATATTTATTCCAAACATAAACTTATTAGCCGTTATCTTGCCCATTCTTTGAATTTGAGTGAAGCAGAAGCTGCTACGAATGCATGTAAAATGGAACACGTATTAACAGACACCATGTTGGACGCTATTTGCAGGTATTTACGTGATAATGATATAAGCTGTGAATAGATTGGAGGAACAAGATGGATCAATCAATTAATCAGTCTTTTGCAAAAAGAATATTTGGTTTTGGTAAGAAACGCCCGTCTGTGGATAGCCAGTCTTCTGTTAAAGAGGGCACATTGGCAACAGGTGAATTAAATAAAGAATACAAGATTATTGATGTTGTAACCAGTGATCATGAGATGAAGAATTTTCTTTTTTCGTTAGGTTGTTATGCTGGTGAATATATTACCGTTATTTCTCATCTTGCAGACAATTATGTTATTGCTGTCAAAGATGCTAGATACAGCATTGATACAGAGCTTGCTCAAGCGATTCTTGTCTAGCTTTTTTTATGGGACCTTAGTTAACGTCAGTTAACTTCTACATAAATTTTATTTTGGATTTAAAGTTAGCCAGGGCTAACAACATAGGAGCATAATATGGGAAATTTTATTGTCATTCTGGTGATTGCAACCATTCTTGCACTGGCAATTGTCAAAATTGTCAAAGAAAAGAAAAAGGGAGCCAAATGTGTTGGCTGTCCCTATAGTGTGTCCAGTAATAATGGAAGTGGATGCAGCTGTAACCATTAATGTAATATTATGATATAAGCATTGGAGCAGAACTTTATCACGATAGAGTTTCTGCTTTTTTTGTACTCTTTTTATATAATCCTTTTGGTAAGTTATGAAAAATGATGGAATTTACGAATTGTTCATACATCATTCACAAGAAATGGTAAAAACATAAAAGTAATATGGTATAATTAAACAAATTGGGGTTGTTGCATAGCAGGTCGTAATCAAAGGATTTACTGCTCACTATGCAAACTAGGAGGACTATATGAAAAAATTCAGGACCAAAATCACTTTATTGTTGGCAGGGGTGGCTTTTTTGCTGTCTATCATTATTTCTGTATCAAGTCTCTTGTCATTGTCGCAACTGAAAACATCAGCTTATGAATTACATGAGGAGGCTATTGAGGCAAAACACGAATCTGCCCTTAGATACCAGGCGGAGATTGGTACAGCAATTCTCAAGAATAATTTTTTTAGGGAACAAAGAGGCGAGGTGACCTTGGAAGAAGCCAAGGAAAATGCAATTAGGGAAATGCATCAAACGGTATATGCTGGAAATGCCAGTTTCATTCTTTTGGGTAAAGATGGAACCCTCCTAAATTACAGACAAAATCCAGACCTTGTAGGTACTGATGTGACCAGCTATCAGTCATCAGACGGTCAACAGATATTTAAGGAAATTATGGATGGTGTTTCTTCAGGGTCTTCATTAGGTTTTTATTTAGAGGTTCCTGCTGAATTTTCGGCAAGTCAAGGGGGACAGCCTGAGGAGGCCTTGCTCTATGCAGTTTCCTTTAATGAGTTTGACTGGATCATAGCAACTTATGAAATGACTAATTCCAAGGCAACAAGCCTGGAGAACTTTTCTTTAAAGATGCAGGATCTTACGAACAGCATTGTCTATTATCAACTGATTATCAGTGCTGTATTCCTGGTTGTGGTTATTATTGCATCCTATATTATCGGTGGTAGAATAGCTCAACATATTGTAAGGGTGTCAAAAGCAGCCAAGGAACTGTCAGAAGGTAACCTAACCATATCCAATCTTAAGGTTCACGGTAAAGATGAATTGGGACAGCTGGCGAATTCATTTAATGAAAGTGTTAAAGGAATTCACGACATTGTTCTAGGTGCAAAAGGTGTGGCAACAGATGTTTATGAGCAAACAGAGATCGTCGATGGTTCCATGCACGGACTAAGTATCGGAACTGAGCAGATTTCTATGACCATAGAGGAAATCGCCAGTGGAGTCAGCAAACAAGCTGAATCATCAGACAATATTCGTCAAAAATCGGAAAACGTAATGGATTTCATTGTTAGAATAAACGAAGAGATTGCTGAAAGTGGCCGAATAACTGAAAAAACAAAAGATGTTGTTGTCCAGGGTAAAGATACGATTGAAGTCCAAAAAGTAAAAATGGATGAGAATAAAAAAGCTACAGACAAAACGGTGAAATCAATAACTGCCTTGTCAGAGATATCCAATGAGATATCCTCTATTGTCAATGTTATAGAAGGAATCTCCTCACAAACCACCTTGCTTGCCCTTAATGCATCAATAGAGGCAGCCAGGGCTGGTGAAGCTGGAAAAGGTTTCTCAGTTGTTGCCGATGAGATCAGAAAGCTGGCTGAGGAAACCGTTAATTCTACATCCAAGATTACACAAATCATTGCCAATGTCAATGTTGCTGTCAGTGAATCCATAGCCTCTATGGATGTAGCCAGTGATGCTGTCAGTGAGCAGGAAAAAGCCCTAGACTTGACCCGTGACGCTTTTGAGAGGATTATTGAGTCAGTTAATGAGTCCTATCAAAAATCTGTTAATGTTAAGCAATCTACTGAAGAACTAACCAATCAGTTTGAGGTTATCAATCACGAAATCGTTGAAATTGCAAGTATTTCAGAAGAGTCCTCAGCCGCTGTTGAAGAAGTATCAGCTACAACCCAACAACAGGCAGAAGGCTTCAGAAAAGTCAATGAAGTTACCAATGAACTTAACAAGGTCGCCAAGGAGCTCATTGAAGCTATGAGCCGGTTCTCGGTTTAACTACCCTAAAATATAGTCAGTAAGTAATTGAAAAACCTAGTACAGGAGTCTTATAAAATAATCTAAGACTCCTGTTTTTTTACGTCTTTTTGCAGTAAGGATTACCTATACTCCTTACTGCTTATTACATGGATAAAATTAGGGACCTCCTGTATAATTAATAGATAGGCGAGGTTTAATATGAGATAGAATGAGGTATTATTATGAAAAAATTGTTATCACTATTATTAGTGGTCAGTCTTTGTATATCAAATTTTCAATTACAGATGAATACAATTGTTGCAGAGGGGACTGTAACGGGTATTTCTGGCACTTCTTCCTGGTATGATCAACTGACTGTTTCCTGGAATCATTATACTTACCTGGAAGGTGAAGAAGAAGTGCAGGCAGATTCTTATGCAGTTACACTTAACAATAATGGGGGAACAAAAACTACAGGTGCCAACTCTGCAACATTTACAGGTTTAGAAGCAGATACCACATATTCGATTAACGTGACAGCTTCATATGGCGGGTCTGTTGTAGCGTCAGGGACAGGCTCCGGCACAACAGATGACTATCCTAATCCCGAGTCGCCATCAGGTCTTTCGGCTTCTCAGATTACATCCACATCAGCAGTCATATCCTGGTCACCAGGTGCATATGCCAATGCATATCGTATCCAAGGCGCTGGTCTAGATACCACAACTTCCAATACTCAGTATACAATTAGCTCTTTAACACCAGGTACAAGTTACCACGTGACGGTAACTTCTCTTCGTGATGAGCTTATCGGTGGTAGTGACAGTGTTTCTTTTTCAACAAGACTTGGAACCCCAAGTGTATCGGCTACAGTTACCAGTGAATCCAGTGTGGATGTAGACTGGTCCAGTGTAGAAGGAGCCAGTGATTACCTGGTCACCATAGCATCTATTTCGTATAGTGAGACAACAGCCGCTACCTCTACAAGCATTACAGGCCTATCTCCCAATGAAACCTATACTGTATCTGTTAAGGCCCAAACAAATGATGTTGTAGGCAGTGCCGGTACGGCTACCTTTACGACTGATTTGCCGGAACCCTCCCCTCCAGGAACGGTTTCAGCATCAGAGGTCAGTCAAACCGGAGCAACCATATCCTGGTCTTCTGTGACTTATGCAACTTCTTATGTTTTTACCGGACCTCAAGGTGTAGAAGAGGTAACCGGGACTCAAATTATCTTATCAAATTTAAATCCGGATACTGGATATACAGTTTCAGTTGCAGCTAAAAATGCTTCAGGGACCAGCACAGCTACCAGTGCGTCTTTTACCACCTTAATACCAGCTCCTGGTACACCTACCGGTTATACAGCAGGGCAGGTTACAGAGACGACAGCTCAGATTTCGTGGACGGGTTCAGCCTATGCAGATTATTATGAAGTTAATATAAGTTCAGGTGGCAGCTCCGTTGCTAGTGGCAGCCCTACCGGAACATCCTTTTCTGCCAGTGGCTTAAGTCCTTCAACGACTTATCAGGTTTCAATAAGAGCCGTCAATGATGAAGGTATTTCATCAGCCTTAACAGGAAATTTTACGACCCTTACACCTTTACCTGGCGTTCCTAGTTTAGGTGGAGTTAGCGGCATAACAGAATCTTCTGCAGTTATATCTTGGTCAAGTGTCCCATATGCAGATTCTTATACGGTTACGATAGAAAGTAATGTTTATTCAGGAATAACAGGAACCTCCTATACAGCCAGTGGCTTGACCAGCCAGACAGACTATTCCTACAGCGTTAAGGCTGTCAACAGTCAAGGGGAGGGACCGGCCTCAAGTGGAAGTTTTACAACCTTGATTCCATTACCTGGTCCAGTATCTGACTTAAAGACAACCAGTATTCAAACCAACCAGGCTGCATTAAGCTGGCAAAGCGGTTCAGGAGCTACATCTTATCGGATATCCATTGGAGGAGAATCTTATACATCAAGTACCAGCTCATATACTATTACCGGATTGGATCCAGCTTCCAACTATAACGTTACGGTATATAGTCTCAATGCTAGAGGCGAAAGCACTGGGGTCAGTTTATCCTTTACGACAGCCACCCCTCTGCCTGAAGCTCCATCAAACCTTACCATAAGTGATATCGGACAATCATCAGCAAAAATTTCATGGACAGGTGGAGCCTATGCAGATGCCTATAGAGTTACTGTCGGTGGCCAGACCTTTAATAATATTTCGGGTAATCAGTTGGATGTTTCAGGTCTTGATCCTGTAACAGAATACTCCGTTCAGGTTTACAGTGTCAATGATACCGGAACTAGTGATGGAGCTTCGGCCTCCTTTACGACTTTAGCTCCACCACCACCAGATGTACCTGGCAATCTTCAGACCTCAAGTCAGATAAACAGTGTATCCATATCCTGGTTTTCATCAGAGGGAGCAGAAGATTATAGTCTTGAGCTTAGGGATGGGACTAACATTACCCAAAGAACAACAGCATCTACATCTTACACATTTTCAGGTCTCGATCCATCGACTGAATATGAAGTCCGCCTTAGGGCAAATGGATTATACACCTCATCTGATTATTCAACATGGATGAGTATTACGACATTAACGCCACCTCCAAATACACCTGAGTCTGTTACTGCAGTCGCAAGCGTTACTTCCGTAACCCTATCCTGGACAGGAGTTTCAGATGCAGATTCTTACGATATAAATTTCGATGGTAGGGCATTGTCAACCCAGGCAACATCTTATACCATAAATGACCTTGAACCTGACCGTGATTATACCTACAGGGTTCGTGCCGTCAACACTTTTGGCAACAGTGAATACTCAGAACTAAAAACAGTTCGGACCAAGGTTCCATTACCAGAGCCTCCCGCTGGGATTTCATCAACGGTTACTGAAACAAGTATGAAAGTCTCCTGGACGCCAGTTGAAAATGCACAGTCCTATGATGTGAATATTGATGGGACTGTTCATAATACAGAAAATACAAGTATCACTTTTGACTCCCTGATCGCAAATACCCTCTACAAGATAAAAGTAAGAGGAAAGAATGCAACCGGAAATGGAGAGTATTCTTCAATATATGAGATTTCAACCCTTCAATATATGCCTGGGATTCCAACAGGTCTTCAAGGTAATGCCACTGAATATGAGATTACCCTTAGCTGGGACAGTGTTGAATATGCCAAGTCCTATACCATTATATTTGACGGTGTAAGCTATGAAACAAGCAGTACACTTTGGGTTGTTGAAAATCTACAACCCTATAGTCTCCACACATATAAAATGAGAGCCAACAATGGTCGTGGATCTAGTGACTACACCAGTGAAAAGTCGCTAAGAACCCTTCAGATTCTGCCCCTGACACCAGACGGTGTTCAGGCTTCGTCTTCCTCCAGAAGTGTTGATATTAATTGGACAAGTGTTGAGCGTGCAACAGGATATGAAGTACTTTTTAATGGAAGAACATATACGGTGTCAGGAACCGAGTTTTCAGCAGACAATTTGACTCCGGAAACAACCTATGATTATGCTGTGCGTTCGGTCAACCAAGCAGGTAAAAGTGACTATTCCGAGATTAAGAGAATACGTACAGATTCTGTTTTGCCTTATCAGCCGGATATAAAAGACTTCAGTTCAACAGATACGACCATATCTATTTCGTGGTTTAAAGTATCAAATGCTGACTCCTATCAAGTCGTATTCAATGGAGATACTTTTGATACTTACAATACATCAATGACCTTTAAGAATTTGGACCCTGATCGGGCTTATACAATAAAAGTAAGAGGCTTCAATGACAAAGGTTACGGTAGTTACTCAGGTGAGGAAACGGTGATTACTGATGAAGCAGTTGTCCTGTCACTTCCGGTACCGGTAAATGTGACTGCCAGTTCAACGTCATCAACCATTAAACTGGCCTGGGATCAGGTCCAGGGAGCAAGTTCTTATGAGATCAATATTAATGGTAAGTTGATTACAACCAGGCTTCTTACCTATACTTTTACTGGACTGGAACCGGATACCAATTACGACTATATGATTCGGGGAATCAGTGATACAGGAGTTGGCCTTTTCAGCGATTTGGATAGTATACGTACCTTGGTTGGAAGACCGGGTAAAGTCTCCGGGTTAAAGGCTACAACGACTGAAGCTCAAGTCTTAATCAGCTGGGATGATTTGGAGGGGGCCACTTCTTATGAGATATATTTTGAAGACAAGGTCATAAAAAGTGATGTGTCTGAACTAACCCTAAGAGGATTAGCCTATAATGCAGATTATGAAATTAAGGTTCGCGGACTTAACAGCGCAGGTTCCGGTCCTTATTCTGAAGTGTTAAGTTTTAGGACCAGTCTGACAAAACCGGAGACACCAAGTGGCATAAGTGCCACGGCCAGAGAGGACGCCATTGTACTTATTTGGAATGATGTTGAGTTTGCCTCTTATTATGAAATAAACATTGATGGGCAGGTTTTCCGCGTAACCAGGTCATACTTAACTGTTACAGGTCTTGACAGTAATACGGAATATAGATACTCGATCAGATCTGGTAATGATGCAGGTACAAGTTCCTATTCAGATGCCGCTCTCATTGTCACAGCTAAGGCACTTTCAGAAATTGTCATAACAAACCCTGTAGCGGGAACAATCACTGAAATACAAGCTGATGACCAATGGACGGTGAAATGGACCGAACTGGAAAAGGCAGTCCGTTATATCATAAGTATAGAATATCTGAATAGGGATGAAGAAATAATTAATATAGAAACTGATCAACTATCCTATACCTTGGAAGCAGAAAACCTTTGGGGCGGAAGGTATAATATTCAACTTGAAGCCTATGACTCTGAAGACGATTTAATAGGACAGGGACAAGAAACAACGAGTCTTAGTAAAAAATTATCCGGTGTTTATCCAGATGGGTCAGATGTGCATTTGGATCAATCGAATCAGTTGGAAATCGGCTTTGAACCCTTAAACTTAGAAAATGTCAGTTACAAGGTGACGCTTACTGATGTTATTAGTGGTGAGGATATTTATAGCCTTACAAATGAAGACCCTCTTCGATTAGTGGAGGGAGACCTTTTCGTTGAAGATCCTACCAATGTTAGAATGACCCTTGAAGCGATTATGGGGCAAGTGGTTATTGCAGATTTTACAACAGATATAAGAGTATTTGCCAAACTGAACAGGGCTGGCAAGCCGACACTCATCAGTGATCATGGTTTTGAAACCATACTGACAGGTTCAAGTCTTGACCTGGCATGGCTTTTGCCTGAAGAGAATATCCCTGATACAATGAATGTAAGTATTCTCCTTGATGGCGTTGGAATATATCATCAATCTATTACGGTTGATGGCCCATGGACTATACCTGGAGAGGTTTTTGGCCAAGCTGGAACGTATATAGTAGGTTTAAAAGGGCTAGCTGATAATATGGAAGACAGTCTTGTGGACTATTTGATCGTCTATGTATTAGAGTCTAAAGACGTTATTGCAAAAACTAGAGTTGCTACAACTGGAAATGGCCAAGCCTTAAGAATGAATGGACGTATCACTTATATAAACAAGGAACGCATTAAATCCTTTGGCTTTGAGTACGGCAACAATCAGCTCATGAGTGAATCCTGTGAGGTTTCTTACATTCAGGGAGACGGAACTTTTACATATCCTTTAAGGTCATTAGGTGATGGGGACAAAATATATTATCGAGCATATGTAAAATTACTTGATGGATCAACCATATATGGTCAAGTGATGACCGGACTTGTTCCTGAATCCGAAGGCCCTAAACCTGAAATTCTTGAAATCAAGTATAAAGAAAAGATAGATGATAATCAAACAATTATTTATACTGTAACAACAGACCTTTCCACACAAGCTTTGATTTTTGACAATGGTCTGGGTGGTATTATCACTTACAGAAGTGGGTATGTTGAATTTGATCAGACCAGGATATGGACCATTGAACGCTTTTATAGAAATGGTGGGGTCTATCAGGAAAGCCTAACCGGCTTATCTGAATGTGGTTACAGCAATGTAAAGTCCGTTAACCTGGTTACCGGAATAAAGGCTAATACAAAGCCAATACTTCAACTTAAAGATCAGGATCATCAATTCTTTGTGGGAACACTAAGTAACATATCCTTTGAGGGGCAGCTTGAGGCCCAAGGGGAGGATCTTATTAAGAAGATAACCTATGTTATTGGGCAAGATGATGAGAGTCAGGTCATTCTGGAGAAATCATATAATCAGAAAGTTGTTGATTTGACAGAACTCCAGATTTCTACAGATCAAGAAATTTTTATGGTCAGTGGTAGATATCTGGTCAAGATCTTTGTTGAGACCAAGGAGTATGGTTCTATAGGCGTGTCCATGGGACAGGTGCTAATTGATGTGAAAAACAGAATTGTACTTGAAGATGTTCGAGATGAAATTCCCCTCTATCAATCCATGGAAAGCGTCCATATAAGCGGTATTGCCAAGAGTATGGATGGAGCTATGATTGATGGAATTTCTATCGTTTTTGATGACCAGGTCATAAAGGTTTATGAAAAACCCTGGTTGCCTATTGGTAGAACATCTCTAGTGGAAATCGACGAGGATATTGACTTGGAGGACTTAGGAGACATAAGCCATAAAGAGCTTATATTGAAAGTCTTATTGGATTCCGGATATACTTATACTCATACAATTTTATTATATGAGAGTCAGATTCATATTGAAAAGCCACAGGAGATTCATGTAGGTGATAAGGTCTTCCTTCGAGTTTACACCTTGGATTCTATGGGGAACAAGGTCTTGCTTGAGCAGGAAATAAGTCTCTTATCAGGGGAATCTGCCATAGTAAAGACTAATGGGAACCAATTAGAAGCGCTGAAAGAAGGTCAGGCTGTCATAACCGTTTTGTATGCTTATGAGGGTGTTAATTATCAGAAACAAGTCAGTATAGAAGTAAATCAAAAATAAGCCAAGAGTAAAGGTAGAGGTAGAGGAATGAATAAAACAAGTTTAGTGATTGTGTTAGGAGTAATGGCGGTCATGATTTTCGGCATTGTCTTCTTCGTCAGCAGTATGGACTACAGTGGTGAAACTGTTACCCTTATGGATGATGAAGTGATTGCAGCCAATCTGGAAACCGGTGAAATGGAAGTTGAAACCTTAGAAACTAATGGATTTACTTATGAGAATAGTGACTTCCTATTAACTCTTATGTCTGAAAGTGAGTATAATGACTTTCTAGGTAAATTGGAAGAAGTCTATATGGTTGATTTTACCACCTTCCTTAATTTGGACGTTAAGACCGATGCTTATTACAGTGAAAACAGCCAGAGTATAAAAGAGACAACCGGTTTGGACTCCTATGACCAGTTTGAAAGACTTTATAATAAACTGGTTGTCATTCCAGACTATGACACCTGTCACATTGAATTTCTTACAGAGACCATGATGGATGATGGTGACAGGCTTTATGTTGATGTGCTGGCTACTTATGACCAGGTGTCAGAAGTTGAGTTTTATATCATCATTGACAAGAAAACCTTGAATTATCGAATCTTTTAGGGTTACTGGTGTGTTGGAAGTCTGAATAATGAAAGAATAATCTGGTATTCATGATAAATTTCATATATAATACAATTAGGTCCCACATATGACAACCTATGTGGGACGGTCTTTTATAGAGCTAATTGGAGGAGTATATGTTTGAGAGAATTGAAAATGAATCAGTAGTTTCTACTGTTGTCAACAAAATAAAAAAATCAATTATGGACGGAGATTTAAAGCCTGGAGATAAGTTACCTACTGAAGTTGAGCTTATCGACCAACTTGGTGTCGGTAGAAACTCAGTGAGAGAGGCGGTTAAGATGCTTACCGCCCTGGGTGTATTGGAAGTGAAAAGGGGACAGGGGACTTTTGTTGTTGAAAAGGTAAAACCATCTTTTTTTAATCCCTTGTTGTTTAGCTTGATTATTGAGCCAAAGTCCAACAAAGATCTCTATGAACTTCGGGTTATGTTTGATACCATGGTTTTGTTTAATCTAATGGATAAGATGGACCCTGACAAGTTCGATCAAATCGATAATCTTATGGAAGAAGTAGAAGGGCATTATGCCTCCGGAGATAAGGATATCGATTATTTCGTTGGCATGGATGTCAGGTTTCATAAACTGCTGATGGATTTGACCGAAAATGCCTTGATTAAGCAGATTGGGGAAGTTATTATAAGTCTTTTTCCAGAATATATTAAAAAATCCATATCCCAGGAGAAAGGAATTTTACGAAGCATTAACAACCATAAAGAGATTATTCATCACCTCAGGACAAAGGACAAGACCAGCCTTAGTCAGTTGGTAGAAAAAACTTTGGAAGAGTGGAAAGAGGAATGGAAGTAATATAATTTCATCATAATATGATTAATTCATGAAGCGTCAAATCAAGTAGAAGTCTACTAGATTTGACGCTTTTGTTTTGGCCTAGATGTAAAAATATTGGAATATATATAAAAAACGCACAATAAATGGATAGAAAAAATATTTCTTTTGTAAATTATGTTGACAAAGGTTGGTAAGGGGGATATAATACATAGTACATCCTACGTAGTACGTCAAACATACAATGAAGTAGATGGGGAGAGTCTAACAAGGGTCAAACGATGAACATTTAGAAAGGAGAAGCATGGAGTTCCTTAGTGGAATCGACATGCAGTGTGATGCCATATGGACAATAAAGTTCAGTATCTTGAGGCCAAGGCAAGAGAACTTAGAACAACAATACTAACCATGATTCATGAAGCAGGGTCCGGTCATCCCGGTGGGTCTTTATCTGCAGCCGATTATGTGACCCTTTTATATTATGATGAAATGAATATTGATTCAGATGAACCAACGAAGGAGGACAGAGACCGATTTATTCTGTCAAAGGGTCATTCTTGTCCGGTCCTTTATTCCATCCTTGCAAGAAAAGGATATTTCGATTATGACCAAATCCATACCCTAAGGAAATTTGGTTCAATTCTTCAAGGTCACCCGGACATGAACAAGGTGCCAGGAGTAGATATGACGACAGGATCTTTAGGACAGGGACTGTCTGTAGGCGTTGGAATGGCAATTGGTCTTAAGAGAGCAGGAATGGATTCAAGAGTTTTCGTGGCCTTAGGTGATGGAGAAATCAATGAAGGACAGGTTTGGGAAGCTGCTGAAACAGCTGCCAAATACGAATTGGATAACTTGATTGTTATTGTCGATTATAACGGTATCCAAAATGACTCTTTTACATCAGAGATTATGCCAATGGGAGATATTCCTGCCAAATGGGCCAGCTTCGGGTGGGAGGTTGTCACCTGTGATGGACATGATATGAAAGATTTACTCATGACATTTGATCAGGTCAAAGGGTTTAGACGTATGAAACGACCTGTCTGTATTGTTGCTAATACGGTAAAAGGTAAAGGTGTCTCTTTTATGGAACATGTACCTATGTGGCATGGAGTTGCCCCTAATAAAGAGGAATTTGACAAAGCGCTTGCTGAAGTGAATGGAGGTGAATAGGTTGACTCAAGAACTAATGAATAAGCCTGTCATGACAACAAGAGGCAGTGATCCTCAACCGACCAGACAGGCTTATGGCGATGTATTGGTTGAAATGGCAGAGGAAAGAGATGATTTTTATGTTATCGACTGTGATATTGCCAAGTCCATGAAGACCATGGATTTTGCCGGGAAGTATCCTGAGCGGCATATAAACGTTGGAATCGCTGAGCAAAACGCTGCAGGAGTAGCTGCAGGACTTGCTACTCTGGGTTATAAAGGAATTGTCAGTACCTATGCTGTTTTTGGAAGTATGAGAATACTTGAACAGGTCAGAACCTCTGCCTGTTATCCTAATTTAAACGTAAAAGTTTGTTGCAGTCATGGTGGATTGACACCAGCCAATGATGGTGTTACCCATCAGGCTATAGAAGATATGGGGATCTATCGGACGGTGCCTAATATGGCTGTAATGATGGGAGCTGACTATAATTCAACGAAAGCTTTAATGAGAGCCTTAATGGATTATGATGGCCCTACCTATATACGATTTACACGAGATCCTATGCCAAACTTTTATAGTGAAGACGAAGAGTTTATAATAGGTAAGGGTAAGGTCTTAAGACAGGGGAAGGATATATCAATAATTGCCAATGGTGATCTTTTGCATGAGGCCCTTAAGGCTAAGGATAGACTTGTTGAAGAAGGTATTGATGTTGAACTCATAGACATGCATACAATTAAACCTTTAGACCGGGAATTGGTTGTTGCAACACTTGAAAAAACTGGAAAGTTGATTACAGTGGAGGATCATAATGTATTAAATGGTCTGGGATCTGCAGTTGCAGATGTTGTGGCAGAAGAAGGAAGAGGAATTCTTAGAAAAGTTGGTCTGAAAGACCGATTTGCAGAATCGGGACCTTACCATGATCTTCTTCACAAGTATGAAATGGATGCAGACTACATTGTCAAAATGGCTCATGAACTTATGGGGAAGGAAAATTAAGATGAAAAAGCTATACCTAATACATACAATTAATCAATTTATGGACATGATATATAATCCCTTTGCCAAACCTTTTTTAGAGGCAAATGGAGATGTGGAAATCTACAATATTGCAGATGACAGCTTACTTCCTCAAACCTTGGAAGCTGGTCATCTGACTGAAAGCACTGCAAAAAGAATCATGCATTATGCACTTGCTGCAGAATCCAATGGAGCTGATGGGGTTATGGTTACCTGTACATCCGTTAATGAAGCAGCAGCCTATGCAAGAAAATTTTTAAATATTCCAATGATTAATATTGATGAGCCAGTTGCGAAAATGTGTGTTGATAAGGGGTCGAAAATCGGAATATTGGCGACCTTGCCAACAAGTCCTATTGCTACACTTCGTTTGATTAATGAAGAAGCGGCAAGACAGGGCAAAGTTATTGAACCGGTAATTAAAGTCGTTGACGGAGCATTTGATATACTATGTTCAGGAGATCGTGAGAAACATGACCAGCTCGTTCGTGAGGCCCTCTACGAATTGGCGAAAGAGGTGGATGTTATCACGTTTGCGCAAATCTCTATGAGTCAGGTAAAACATGATGATCCGGGTGTGCCACTTTTTAAAATTGGTACCAGCGGTTTTGATGCAATAAATGAGTTAATGAACAAATAGGTGGGTTATACTTAGGAGGTATGAAGTTGAAAAAGTTATTATCTTTAATGCTTGTAGTTGTTATGGTAACTGCATTATTTGCAGGGTGTAAGGAAGAAGCAAAAGAAACAGAATCAAAATCCAGCAGTACCGCACAAACAGATGACAAGGAAATGACTGAAGACAAAGAAGAAACCAGTGAGGAGATCGCTTATCCGGACCGTTCTATTAATAATATTGTACCTTTTGGTGCAGGTGGCGGAACTGACTCCTGGAACCGTGCTCTTTCAGCAGCCATGGAAGAACCTTTAGGAGTTAAGATTCTTGTCAACAATATGACTGGTGGTGGCCCAGGTGGAACTGGCCAGGCTTATGTCTGGGATGCGCCACATGATGGTTATACACTACTTGGAACATCTGAAACGCCGCTTCTTGTTCCTGTTATGACAGGTATGGAACAAACAACAAAAGACTTTGAATATTTTATTGGTGGTGGTTCACCTGGTCTTCTCTGTGTCAATAAAGATGCAGGTGTTGGAACTATTGAGGAATTGATTGATGCAGCAAACGCTGATCCAGAAGGTTATAAAATTGCATCGACAGCTGGTGGTCTATGGTTTATTCTGGCTAATCTTTTTGCCAGCTATGGGGATGTTCCACTGGGCAACGTAACCTATGATGGATCAAGACCAGCTATTACAGCTTGTGTATCAGGAGAGACTGCAGCAGTTACTGCTTCAGCAGGTGAAGTTGCAGACTTTATTAAATCAGGTGACCTGATTCCATTGGTAGCCATCCAACCCAATGATTATGATTTCCCAGGTTATGGTACAATTCCGGCAGTGGTTAAGTCTATCCCAGCCCTTGAAAAATACCTGCCACTTAATCAGTTTATCGGATTCATGGTTCCTGCTGATACCGACAAGGCAATTGTGACCAAGTTACAAGAAGCCTTTGACCAGGCAATGGCATCAGATGACATTGCAGCCTTTGCAGAAGACCAGTATGCAGTCATTTACAACATGACTGGTGAAGAAGCCAGAGCCTTCTGTGCAAAAGCTCAAAGTACCATGAGCTGGATTCTCCAGGATATGGGTCTTACTGAGTTCTCACCAGAAGAATTTGATATTCCAAGACCATAATTGCAACTATAATGAGAAAGTGGGGCTGGATATTTTCAGCCCTGCTTTCAGCAAAGGAGGAAACAAATGGAAAAGCAACATCTCCGACGAGCAGATCTGGTCACAAGTATCATTATCTTCGTATTTGCAGTATTTGTCTTTGTCAATGCTGTCATGTTAATGAAGAATACCCTTGGAAAAGGCAAAGACTGGTTTGTATCTGCCGGATTATTTCCAATGATTATCAGTGTAATGTTGGCATTATGTGCATTTCTGCTATTTTCCAAAGCCAGAAAAGACGGAGCTAGACTTGATTTCTTTAAAGTGGATAAAATAAAAAATCTTGCAAAATCAAGAGAGTTCCAAGTGGCTTTTATTGTCATTGGCCTTTTGGCTGTCTATATCTTTATCCTACTGCCCCTATTAGTATATTGGGCTGCTACTTTCATCTACCTATATTCCTTTATGCTGATTTTTGGAAAGAGAACTCTAAAAGGCTTTATTGTGATGACTATAGTAGCGGTTCTGTCAACTATTGCATTAACCTATGGATTTGGCACATTGGCTATGATTCCATTACCATAAGAAAGGAGATTTATGGACAATTTAATTACATTTATACAGTCTTTCGCTGTACTCTTTACTGACATAAATATTCTTTTGCTTATGTTGGGAGCTACAGCACTTGGAGTAATAATCGGAGCACTTCCCGGTCTAACAGCTACTATGGGAATTGCCCTCTTAACCGGCCTTACCTATAATGTACCTCTGGAATATACTTTTACTATACTGATGGGTGTGTATGTTGGAGGTATATATGGAGGTAGTATTTCAGCAATTCTTCTTAATATTCCCGGTACCGCATCTGCGGCTGCAACCGCACTTGACGGACATCAACTGGCATTACAGGGAAAAGCTGAAACTGCTATAAAAGTCACCCGTTTGGCTTCTATTATCGGAACCGTAATCGGTGTTTTGGCCCTTGCTCTCTTAGCACCACCACTGACGAAAATAGCCCTCAAATTCACTTCACCTGAATACTTTATGTTGGCCTTTTTTGGAGTTTTAATCTGTGGTTCAGTCGCTGCTGATGATTTATCCATTAAAGGTTGGATTGCCGGACTAATAGGTATACTACTGGCATTTGTCCGACTAGACGATCTTGAGTCCATTCCAAGATTTACCTATGGCAACTTCAACTTGTTCAGTGGTATTGCAGTTATTCCCGCTATGATTGGGTTTTACGCAATTCCAGAGGTTATAAAAGCCTTTTCCAAAAAAGAAAACCTGGAAGTTACAGAGGCAAAAGACACCAACGATGAAAAGGTGAATGTCTTTACGACAGTTTTTTCAAAACTGAGGGTTATTATCCAATCAGCCCTTATTGGTCTGGGACTAGGTGCTCTTCCTGGTGTAGGTGAGGATGTCGCTGCATGGGTGGCTTATGATACTGCCAAACGTACCAGTAAAGATAAAGATAAGTATGGAACTGGATTATATGAAGGTGCTATTGCCCCTGAGGTTGGTAATAATGCTGCCATTGGTGGAGCAACCATACCCCTTCTTACTTTGGGAGTTCCAGGGTCACCTCCAGCAGCAGTTCTTCTTGGAGCCCTTACCTTGCATGGTATTCGTCCGGGTCCAATGATTAATATTGAGTCTCCTGGATTTATCAGTCAAATAGCAGCCTTGATCCTCCTGGGTATTATAGCCTTATGGATTGTTGGGATGATTCTTGCAAAACCAATGGCCAAAATACTCAAGATCCCAACGGTATATTTAATGCCTGTAGTAGCTGCTTTATCTGTTATCGGAGCTTACGCTATTAATCTTTCCAAGTTTGATCTTATTATGGTCTTTATCTTCGGAGTGTTGGGGTATTTTCTGTCAAAGATGGCTTATTCACCAGCACCCATTGTTCTTGGCCTCATCCTTGGTAATATGATTGATGTTACCTTTAGAAGAACTTTAATTACAAGTAACGGTAGCTTTTTACCTTTTGTTACACGTCCAATTGCCTTGATCTTCTTTGTCTTTATATCCATAACAATCATCAGTCAAGTTAAGGCAACCTTGAAAAGAGCCCAATAAATTACCAGTAAGATAAGAAGGTGAAGACATGGAAGAACTATTGTTTGACAAAATAGGCAGTGAGTCAGTCGTCTCGAACGTGGTCAAGCAGATTTCCTCACTGATTATTGATCGACTTTTTCCACCCGGAAGTAAAATCCCTACGGAAACGGAACTGTCTAACCAACTTGGAGTAAGTAGAAACTCCATAAGGGAAGCGGTTAAAATTCTTAGGGCTGTTGGGGTTTTGGAAGTAAGGAGAGGAAAAGGAACTTTTGTTGCAACGACAGTATCACCGACGTTTTTTGACCCCCTTATTTTTTCTTTGATTTTGGAACCGAAGTCAAATAAGGATCTCTATGAACTGAGGATGATGTTTGATTCTATGGTCCTCTTTTGTGCTATTGATAAGATCAGTGAGGACCAAATACAAACTCTGAAAATGATGATAGATATGGCAGAAAGTAAATATTTGGAAAACCCGGATAGGGGAAATATGGACTTTTATATTCATCAGGATATTACCTTTCACAAATTTCTTCTGGAGACAACCTGTAATCCATTGATACAAAGAATTGGTCATTCAATTTTAGAGTTTATTCCTGAGTATGTGAAAAAGAGTATCCAACAGGATCATGGTGTTGAACGAAGTATTAACAACCACAAGGAAATTATACAGATTCTTGAATCAAAAGACAGGAGTCGAATTATCGATATTACAGATGCAACACTATTAGAATGGAAAAACAATTGGCAGCAGGCATAAAAAGAAAGTACTACTGGCCTGGTGTTTTTTATGAAAGACTAAGGTCCAACGTCGGTTAATGGTTGTTGGATAGAAAGGTATATGATGAAAGTTATTATTGCCCCTGATTCTTTTAAGGGAACTTTTAGTTCCAAAGAAATAATCGAATATTTGCGAAAGGGATTTAGTCAGTATTTTCCAGATGCAGAGATTGTAGGTATTCCAATAGCTGATGGTGGAGAAGGTACTGTTGAGGCAATCTTGGCTTCAGTAAAGGGTATCTATCTAAAAGCTGTTACTCAAGGACCTTTGGGACAGCCGGTTCATAATGGATTCGGTATGAGTGGAGAGACCGGATTTATTGAAATGGCATCGACATCAGGCATTACATTGGTGGATAAATCGGCACGAAATCCGCTTTATACATCGACTTATGGAACCGGTGAGCTCATAAAACATGCTTTGGATCAAGGGGTTAAGAAAATCCTCATCGGCATAGGAGGAAGTGCTACTAATGATGGCGGTATGGGTATGGCGATGGCTCTTGGAGCAAAATTCCTGGATCATAAAGGTTCTGAGGTTGGCATAGGTGGTATCGATCTTGGGAAAATCCATGAGATAGATTTATCCGGGCTTGATCCAAGGTTGAAGTCAACGGATATCCAAGTTATTTGTGATGTTTCCAATCCACTTTGTGGACCTGAAGGTGCAACCTTTACATATGGACCACAAAAAGGTGGTAAAGACTGGGAACTACAGGCTCTTGAAGCGGGAATGCGTCATTACCACCATCTAATCGAGAAAGAATTCCATATATCCTTAAATGATATTCCCGGTTCTGGTGCAGCAGGAGGACTTGGTGGAGGTCTGGTGGCTTTTTGCGGTGCAAAACTCAAAAAAGGTATTGAAGCCATGCTTGACCTGGTTGATTATGATCAACTGGTTAAGGATGTCGATTTAATCATTACAGGAGAAGGTCAATTAGATGGTCAGTCTCTTTATGGAAAGGTTCCGGTAGGAGTTGCAGCCAGGAGCCAAAATAAGCCGGTAATAGCCTTCGTAGGAGGCTGTGGTTACGGTTATGATGCCGTCTACAGTTACGGTATTGATGCAGTGTTTCCGGTAGTTGACCGATTGATGTCTTTTGAGGATATGGTTTTGGAGAAAGAGAAGATGATGACTGACAGTATAGACCGCTTGATGAGGTTTTTAAAGTTGAGTATAGGCTCTTGTTAGTCGTACTAGTCAATAAAGTAGCATGGACAAGATGGAGGAAAAGATGAAAATTGTAATACTGGATGGATATACATTGAATCCTGGAGATTTAACATGGGACAGACTAAAAGCTCTAGGTTCAGTGACCTTATATGAACGAACACCAAAAGATTTAATCATAGAACGTGTTGGTGACGCTGAAATAATATTAACCAATAAAACACCTCTGGATAGGGTGACATTGAGTCAACTGCCTAATCTGAAATACATTGGTGTTCTGGCTACAGGCTACAATGTAGTAGATGTAGATGCAGCTAAAACTCTTGGAGTAATTGTGACTAACGTTCCAACCTATGGGACGACAGCTGTTGCCCAATTTGTATTTGCTCATCTCCTTGAAATCTGCCATCATGTTTCAGAACACAGCCATGCTGTGATGGATGGTGAATGGGCCAGAAGTCAAGATTTTTGCTTTTGGCATTATCCGTTAATTGAGTTGGCAGGTAAGGTTATGGGTATCATTGGAATGGGTAGAATTGGCCAGGCGACGGCTAATATTGCTAAAGCCTTTGGTATGAAGGTTTTAGCTGTTGATGCATTTCCAATTAAAGATCTGGAAGATGAGGCGTTTAAATATGTTGACCTGGATCAAATGCTGAGCCAGGCTGATGTGATTAGTCTTCATTGCCCTTTGCTTGAATCTACAAAAGGCATTATCAATAAAACAAATATTGAGAAAATGAAAGATGGTGTCATGATCATAAATACTTCTAGAGGGCCATTGATTGTTGAGGAAGATCTGGCTGAGGCACTTAACTCTGGAAAAGTAGCTGGTGCAGGATTGGACGTACTATCCATTGAACCGGCTACTGAAGACAATCCTCTCCTTCAGGCCAAGAACTGCATGATTACTCCTCATATCGCCTGGGCGCCCAAGGAATCAAGAGGAAGACTTTTAAATACGGCTGTTGATAATGTGGAGAAATTTATGGAGAATAATCCTGTTAATGTAGTCAATAAGTAGAGGGTTTGATATAATACCACTAACTGAAAACTTTGAATGAATGATTCTCGATTGTCATCACCCCTACTGATTGGGTGACAAAGAGGATTTGATAAAGGAGATCAAATGGTAAAACACCTTGTTATGTGGAATATAAAACCTGAACTGGATAAAGAAGAAACCATTGCAGAGCTTAAAAGACGTTTAGAGGTCCTGCCAAAGTCTGTTCCTGGACTTAAACACCTGGAAATAGGCGTTCATTATAAGAAGGGACCAAGTGGTAGAGATATTGTCCTTTATTCAGAACTGGATTCAAAAGAGGCTTTGGAAGCATACCTGATTCATCCGGACCATGTTGAGGCAGGAGCTTATGTTAAACAAGTGGTTTGTGACCGTGTAGATGTGGACTACGACATTTAAGTCGTAGTCCTTGTTTTTTGTGTTACTAATTCTGAGGCTACAAGAACAGCCACAATCATTAAGAGAAGGTAGGGAGGGAATATTTCCATACCAAAGGCCCTTCCAAAAACTCCAAATAAGGGAGGAATTATTGCTGAACCGCTGTAAGAGGCTGCCATCTGAAAACCGATAATAGTTCCTGAATTATTCCGCCCGAATCTGACAGGAGTCTCGTGAATCATAGCAGGAAAAATCGGGGCAAAACCGAGTCCTACCATCACAAAGGCTGCCATAAGAAGTGGCTTTGGCAAGGGAAGTAAAATCATGATTGCCCCTGTTAGCGATATAAGAAGACCCAGTCGAATCATCTGGCGATTGTTAAGTTTGAAGGAAATAAAGCCTGCAATCATACGACCAAGAGTGATGCCGCCAAAATATAGGGCTATCCATCTTGCTGCCTCACTGATGTCCAGTCCACGGATTTGAACCAGGTAAGAGGCCCCCCATAAACCGACTGACATTTCTGCAGCAACATAAAAGAGGAAGGTTGCAATGGAGAATATAAGGCCTTTTTTTCTAAGAACATCGGGATCTGCCTTCATATTCTCAGGATCATGTTCCTTGGCAACGGTTCCCTTATGCATACGCCATAGAGGAAGTGAAATCAATAGTACTGCGGCTAAAATCAATTGGAAAACAGCAATGGTTTGATAGCCGTCACGCCAGGTTGACTTTAATAGATATGCTCCCATAATAACAGGTCCCAGTGTAGCGCCAACACCCCAGAAGGAGTGCAACCAGTTCATGTGATGGGACTTGAAATGACTGGCAACATAGTTGTTAAGTCCTGCATCAACACTTCCAGCACCAAATCCTAAGGGGATGGACAGGAGAATCATAACGATAAAGGAAGGGGAAAAGGATATGGCCAGTAAGGCTGACCCAGTCATAAGACAGGAGATAAAAGTTAGTTTTCCAGTGCTTATTCTTGAAGTGATCTTACCGTTTAAAAGGCTGGAAAGAACGGTGAATCCAATAGTAACGATGGAAATGATTCCGGCTGCATCCAGGGGAAGACCCCAGTCACTTCTTATGGCAGGCCATGAAACTCCTAATAAAGAGTCGGGTAGACCTAATGAGATAAATGCTAAATAGATGATAATGAGTAGTAGTAGAGTCATAAGTTTTACGGCTTATTGCCGTCTCCTTCCTATTAAATATATTTGCTGGTAACAGTCAAGTTACAGAAAAGCTGATGGAGGGAAAGTATGAAGAGGCCCTGATAGTAAGAGGTATTCATTTCCTTCTCGTGATAAATACCCGGAATATGTTCCACGGCGCACATGGTGGAAAGTGTGTCTTTAATATTCTTCATAACCTCTTGATTAAAGGCCTTTCCTGATAAAATGATGGTAGAGGGATTAACGACGCATATATAGGTCATTAAGGTCTTGGCAACTGACATTTCAAATTTCTCAATTTGAGAAGTCTGGTTTTCCAGGGAGGGTTTTATTTCTTCAAAAGGAAGGAAGCCTAGTTCACCAGCATAGTTGGACATACCCCGGTGTAATTTTCCCTTAATGATAATTCCTGAACCAAGATAATCATCAGTTGGATAGTAGGCATAAACCAAACTTTCATCATCAGGTAGACCTTTTGATGCGTGAAAACCAATAGCCGTTGCATTCACATCGTTTTCAATGATCACTTTAACTTTGTATCTCTCTTCAAGAAGGGACTGTAAAGGAGTATTCTTCAGGTGGGGCAGATCACAGTGAGAAATGTAGCCCTTGGAAACAACTCCAGGAATACCAAATCCAAGGGAGGATATTTTTGGATATCGCTTAAAGAGGTCATCCATAATCAAAAATATCCTATCCAGGTTAATGGTTTCTATAGCTAGGTTCTTTTCTTCTATAGGATGACCAAGTAGATTGGATATCCTGTAATGGATAGCTGAAACCCCGTACTCCTTGTCTCCATAAATGGTCAGTATATAGGCGTAATCCCCATTATAATCAAAAATTTTGGCAGGTCTGCCACCGGTTGAGGGAGCCATTGTTGATTCAATAACCTCTCCTGTTTCAACCAGTTCCCTTAAAATATTTCCGCAGGTAGCTACGCTTAGACCCGTTTCAAGAGCCAGCTGGTTTTTAGTTGTTGAATGTTGTTTCCGCAGGACTTCCCGAACTAAATCCGTATTCAGTTCTTTAAGATTTCTGGTCGTTGTCATACGTTCTATCAATAAAATCACCACTTTCTATAAGAGTTATCATAAGTCGATTATAATATTAGGTTAAACAATTTGCAAGGACAAAATATGTTTTTATGATATAATGGTATCAATCATTCTCGAGTGAGAGTTTGTCAACTTAGAATTTATGTGTAAAGAGAAGTATGGGGAATCTAACATGTTGGATATCGGCACTAATAATCTGGAATCTTCCTTTGAATTAGTTTTTGAACAGGCTGCAGTCGGCATGGTCTTTTGTGATTTTAAAGGCCATATTTTGCGTGCCAACGAATTCTATAAGAAGATGTTGGGCCTTAGGGGAGATATAAGGATGCTTCCGATTTCGGAAATAACCCATCCGGAAGACTTGGACAAGGAAAGAGATTTGATTAGGCGGATTGCTGAAGGTCATCTTAAATCCTTTATATTGGAAAAACGCTACTATCATACTTCAGGCCAGGTGGTTTGGGCCAAGATCAACGTCACTGGAGTCTATGATGACAGGGATGAGCTCAATAATTTTTTTGCCGTTGTTGAGAACATTAGTGAAACAAAGATTATGGAGAAGCGGCTAAAAGATCAGACCATTCTTTTCTCTATTGCTATGGATAAAATACCCTATAAGGTTTTTATCAAATCTCCTGAAGGAAGATATGTTGCCTCAAATACATCTTATGCCAACGATTTGAGTCTAACAGTAGATGAGGTCGTCGGAAAAACTGATTTTGATTTCTTTTCTGATCGTTTGGCCGAAAAATACAGGAGAGATGATCGGAGAATCATGAAAACCGGTGTTCCTGAAGAGATTATTGAAGAATATGAACGAAATGGTGAGCTAAGATGGCTTTTGACCCATAAAGCTCCGGTAAGTGATGACAATGGAGATATCATTGGAATTATCGGGACTTTTATCGATATTACAGATACCTTAAATATTGAATCGGAAATATATCAACAAATGGAAGATCACAAGGTCAAAGCATCCAATGCTTTGGAAATAATGCAGATGATCTTTGAAACATCTCCGGATATCATTATGGTTATTGATATGGAGGGAACAGTTGTCAATGTCAACAAGGCTTGTGAAAGCCAGCTGGGCTGGACAGTTGAAGACGTTATGGGAAGTCATTACATGTCCTATGTTCATGAAAGTGACCAGTTTAAGATTGATAAGATGCGTCCGATTATTCTGAATTCAGCAAGTAAAAATTATAATATAGAACTTAGAATCCGAAATGTAAAAGGTGATTATGAACTTTATCAGGTGACCTTGCGTCAGGTAGCTGAGTATATTTTAGTAACGGGTCACAATATTACCATGCAAAGAAAAACAGAAGAGTACCTCATGGAATCCAAGATTTCAGCAGAAATGGCCATTGTTGAGGCAGATAAGGCAAGAAAAACTGCTCAAAAGGCCAATAACCTCAAAAGTGAGTTTATTGCCAATATGAGTCATGAAATCAGGACACCACTAAATGCTGTCATTGGTTTTTCGGAGCTTCTTGAAATGAAACTGGCAAAGCCGGAGTATATTAGATATGTTAAATCCATAAGAAAAGCTGGTCAGAGCTTGCTTACACTTATTTCTGATATCCTTGATCTGTCGAAGATTGAGGCTGGTATGATGGAACTGAAAGAAGAAGTGGTCAACATCCGGCATCTTATGTACGAAATCAAAGAATATTTTGCTATGGATGTTGCCCAGAAACACCTGGACTTGATTATTGAGATTGATCCCAAAGTACCGTCTGAGGTGGAACTGGATGTCTTTCGGCTGAAGCAGATACTCTTAAACCTAATTGGAAATGCTGTTAAGTTTACCGAATCCGGCTATGTGAAGGTCCTAGTAAATCTTGATGAAGTCAGATGTAAGGATTCCTTTAACCTTATGTTTGATATTATCGATACAGGTATTGGCATTCCTGAGGAGAGTCAAGAGGATATATTCCTTTCCTTTAAGCAGCAGTCCGATATGATCAGCAGGGAATATGGAGGAACTGGTCTGGGATTGGCTATCTGTAAGAAGCTTCTGGACTTGATGAAAGGGACAATTTCCGTAGAAAGTCAAGTAGGAGTTGGCTCTTGTTTCAAGGTGAAATTGTGTGGCAAAGAAACAGATTTGCACGAAGAGCCTGTAGTGACTAAAAAGATTGAAGCAGTGGAATCCTTCCCTATGGCAAAAGTGTTGGTCATTGATGATGAATCCCTGAATCGACTGCTGATGTTTGAACTTCTTAAGGAAAGGTGTGGTCAGGTTGACTGTGTGGCCAGTATCTATGAAGGTATGACCTATTGTGAACAAACCAAGTATGATCTTATTATCATTGACCTTGTTCTGCCGGGTATTGATGGTGTAGAAGGGTCGGATATGATTAGGAAGCTTGATGGTTATGCAAATGTACCTCTTATCTGTTACTCGGCCAATGCGAATAATATTTCAAAAAAGAAACTCTTAGAGAATTATTTTGAGGACTATTTAGTGAAACCGGTTCACTTAAGTGAACTAATGAAAGTTATGGGTAAATACTTGTAATACTGTATACAATGTACATTGACAAGTCCCAAAGACCTTGCTATTATTATGCTATTGATCAAAGCCTCCTTAGTCTTTGCGCTAAACTGGCCTATCAGAAATAAAGCATACATATATATTTAACAAGGAGAACTTATGGAAAAAGTCTATTCAGGCCCGAAGGCCCTGACAGAGTATATTTTATACCACAGTAAACACAAGGCTAACAAAAGGTTGATTATCCTCTTAATACAGGGTATTCTGGCCGGTTTATATATTTCAATCGGTGCCATTGGTTATTTTAAGGTGGCAACCAGTCAGATGGATCCGGGATTGGGAGCTTTTTTTGGTGCCCTTGTCTTCCCAGTAGGTATTATTGCTATCCTGTTGATGCAGGCAGAGCTATTTACTTCTGATACTATGGTTATGATTGCAGTCTATGACAAACGAACCAAACTCAACAAAATATTTTCAATATTGGTACTGATTTTACTGGCCAACCTTATCGGGGCTGTTTTTGCTGCCTTATTGACCCAGGGTGCCGGTGTTTTTAACCAGGCCACCTTGGATGTAATTATTTCAAAAGCCAATCATAAGGTTCATATGACCACGAGCCAAATGTTTTTCTCCAGTATTTTGTGCAACATTATCGTCTCGACCGGTGTCTGTCTGGCTTACAGCTGTCGGGAAGAAATTGCCAAAGTCGTTGTCGTTTGGTTGGCTATTACGGTTTTTGTTCTAAGCGGAACAGAACACGTCGTTGCCAATATGTATTATTTATTCGTCGCTTATTTTGGTGGTGGTTCTATGAGTTTAGGTGAGATTTTTTATGCCTTATTTATCGTAGCAATTGGAAATTTCATCGGTGGCGGTATTATCGTTTCTGGGGTAAACTATATGCTGGCTTACCGCGATATTGAACGGAGCAAGCATTTTTAAGATGGACAGAGATAGATAAACGGACAAATGCAGGTGGAGAATCTAAGTGATGATGCAAGTGATTCGTAAATGCACTAAATTTCAGTGGAATTAATCAATACATAAATAAAGACCAGTTTCTAACTCCTAGTTAGAAGACTGGTCTTTTTGCTTTAGATTTAATAATTGATTTAGGATATCCAGGTAAAGTTTAGGACGAGGTAGATCATGTAGAAGGCGAAGAGAAGAATACCTTCTTTTTTGTTAATCTCACGACTTTTTCCAGTGGAGAAGAAGCGGAAAAGAACAAGAACGATTAACATGGTTGGTATCTGCAGTTTGAAGAAGGAGGTTGGAACGTGAAGTCCTCCTGAAGTTACTGCAGCTGCACTTCCAACAACGAATAGAACATTAAGGATATCTGCTCCAATGATGTTACCGATTGCCAGTTCGCCATGGCCTTTTCTTACCGCTGTCACTGCTGTTACCAGTTCTGGTAAGGAGGTTCCAAAGGCTACCAGGGTTGCGGCAATAACACCTTGTGGAATACCAATTCGGATGGCTGAGATTTCTACAGCCGGAATTAAAATTCTTGATGACAGGATGACTAGGGTGATGCCGAGTAGGAGTTTGAAGACTTGTTTGAAAACAGGAGATTTCTCTTCTTCCAACAAGGCACCTTCGTCAACACCGGAGTTCTTGGACCACTTCATGGAGAAGTAGATGTAAACAGCTAATAATATAAGGAAAATGAAGCCAACAACTTGTGGAATATTACCGCCTGGTGCTGAACTGAAAAAGGGTAGGCAGACAATAGCCAGCAATACACCAGCAGCTATTTGCACAAAACCCTGTCGATTAATTACCCGTTTGTCAACAGGTAAATGTCCAATCATAGCGGCCAGTCCAATGATCAAACCAGTATCTGCAATAATTGAACCAATGGCGTTTCCAAGAGCCAAATCAGGATTTCCCTTAACAGCAGCAAGAACTGAAATAGTAGCTTCAGGTAAAGTTGTACCAAGAGATACAATTGTAGCACCAATGACCATCTTGGGGATACCCCAGTGGATGGATAAGCTGACAGCTTCGTCTACAAGAATATCAGCACCCTTACCCAAGGTCCATAAAAATCCAGCAATAATGACAAATAATACAAGGGTATTCAAGTCGGTTAACAGTTCATAAATTAATTCTTCCATATGTTTCCTTTCTTAAACGAGACAATAAAAAAACACTACAAAAGCCACTGAATAATCAGTAACAATCGCAGAGTCTCACAAAGCTTTCGCCACCAAAGCCGGGAGTTATAATCCGTATTGACGACTTTGGTTCCTAATGTTTAGGAAAGTTACTCCCTCAAACTAATGTAAGTATAGGCCTTGTGGAATTTTTTGTCAATGCCTATTTGAGTTTATAGACACTGGAGGAGACTATTGAAAATTAGGGAAAATTGGATAATCATAGAAATTTTCGCCTATGGATTCATCAAAAGATGAACAAACGTTCAATATTGCGAGTTTTATGTACAAAGTTTCAAAAATTCGATAAAATAAGGTAAAAGCTAAGATGAGAAGTGAGTAGGATTTACTGCTCGCCTATGCGACCTAGGAGGTAAAATGAATTTTCGAAAAACAGTAATTGATGAAATTTTTAAGTGTTACTCAGTGAATGCATTAAAAGTTGATGGAGATACTCAACTCATATTTGCTGGGGAGGGTCCGGGGTCCTGTCAGATATTTTCAGGAGATCAATTTTTGGAGAAAAAGGTTTTATGGTCTAATGAAGATGGATTTGGTGGAACCATGTCCATTGTCACACTTTCTGATCAGGAAGACAGTTTTTTAGTGTCTAAAGGTTTCCACTCTATGGTAGATTCTGAAACCAGTGGCATCTATTTATATCAAAAAGACAGGGATGGCTATAAGGAGACCAGGCTTCTATCTATTCCTTATCTGCATCGCTTTGATGTTGTAAGAGCCGGTGACCGTCGTTTTATTATAGCTGCATCTCTTCATGGTGGAAAAACGGACAAGGAAGATTGGTCAAAGCCTGGAAAACTCTATTATGCGGTCTTGCCATCTGATTTAGCTGACATAGGCCAGGGTGAACTTGAATTAGAAATTCTTAAGGAGACTATGTACAAAAATCATGGTTTTAATAAGGGGATCTGGAAAGGCAGGGAGAGTGTTTTTGTTGCCAGTGAAGAAGGTGTAATAGCTGTAACACCCCCCCTCGAAAATGGAGGTCAGTGGGTGATTGAAGAAATCCTGGACTTTCCTGTAAGTGATATTGCGGTCATAGACCTGGATGAGGATGGAGAGCCTGAACTTGCTGTTTTATCACCTTTCCATGGGAATCAGTTCAATGTATATAAAAAAGTGGATGGTAACTATGTCAGTGTTTATACTTATCCAAAAGATTTGGATTTTTATCATGCCATCTACGCGGATACCTTCAAGGGGGTTCCAAGTTTTGTCATTGGTGCCAGAAAAGAAGACATGGACCTGTATCTGGTTCAAGTTGATAAGAAAAGGGGCCAAATCATCAGTCATTTAATTGACACAGGCGTTGGCGCAGCTAATGCAAGAATTATTCATACTTCTCAAGGGGATATGATTATGGCTGCCAATAGACAGATTAACCAGGCTGCAATTTACCAGGCACTCTAGGAGTCTTGCTCCCTTCGGATAGGTGGGGTATAATTAGATTAACAGTTAATTTGCCGATTGATCCGGAGGGTGCTATGTATAATCTTGATAGTAGACTGGATGAAGTCCTTAATAATCCTATTGGCAATGATCTTCTAAAGACCATTCTTGAACAACTTCAATTACCTGAAATAACCATAAACAATATCGTCATCGGATCCATAAGTCTTCGTATGCTGATGAATTTATCCAAAGGCGCACTTGATGAGCCTTTTTTGCTGACTCTTTGTGATATATTAAACCATGAAGAAGCCGACTTTGTTGCCCCCCAAAGTGCTTTTGAAAAGAAGTTTTGGTGGAAGGAAGCTGTTGCTTATCAGATCTATCCGAGATCTTTTAAAGACAGTAACTCAGATGGAATTGGTGACATAGGTGGTATTATCATGAAGCTGGATTATCTTCATGATCTAGGGGTTAATCTGATTTGGCTTTGCCCGATTTATGATTCTCCTAACGATGATAATGGATATGATATCAGGGATTACTACCGGATTATGGAAGAATTTGGCACCATGGAAGATTTTGATTTACTCTTGAAGTTGGCTCATGAAAAGGGAATCAGACTTATTATGGATTTGGTCATTAATCATACTTCCGATGAACATCCATGGTTTCTTGAGGCTCAAAAAAGCAAGGACTCCCCTTTCCGTGATTATTATATATGGAGGGACGGTGAGAAAATTCCTAATAACTGGACTTCTTTTTTTTCAGGGAATGCATGGAATTATTATGACGATACCAAATCTTATGGTCTCCATCTCTTCAGTAAAAAACAGATGGATTTAAATTGGGAATATGAGCCGATGAGGCGGGAAATATATGAAATGATTCGATTTTGGCTTAATAAGGGGATTGATGGCTTTCGACTGGATGTTATCAACTTTATTTCCAAAAGACAGGGATTACCGGAAGGTTCTTCCTTCGTTGGGAACATTATAGGCCAAACTGGAATAGAACACTATTTTTGGGGGCCAAGGCTTCATGACTATCTTCGAGAGATGAACAGGGAGACTTTTTCAAGGTATGATACCGTAACCATCGGTGAAGCTCCAGGAGTAGGTCTGCATATGGCAGAGCTTCTAACCCATGAATCCAGACATGAACTGGATATGATCTTTACTTTCGAACATTTGGAAATGCCAGGCAAAAGCCGGGTGGAAACTTATGTTTATGACCTTAATTATCTTAAGCAGATACTGTATAAATGGCAAACCAGGTTTCTTAAAGGCTGTTGGCAGTCCTTGTTTTACGACAATCACGATAATCCCCGAATGCTTTCAAAGATTGATCCTGACGGGACATATAGAGGGCCTCTGTCCAAGCTTCTTGCCATGATTCAAATGACTCTAAGGGGGACGCCATTTATCTATCAAGGCCAGGAACTGGGTTTGACCAATGGCATATTTTCTTCCATTGATGACTTTAGGGATGTAGAGTCCATTAACCTCTATGATGAGTGGAAGGATAAGGGGCTTGATGATGAAGAGATTTTGGAGAAACTGACACCTGGAACCAGAGATCATGCCAGACTGGTCATGCCCTGGAACAGGGATCCATATGGTGGCTTTAGTGATGTCAAACCCTGGATTGATGCACCTATGATTCAATCGTCGATTAATGCCTATGATGAAATTCATGATCCAGATTCAGTCTATCATTTTTTTAGAAGACTTATCCATTTGCGAAAAAAATATCCTACCTTGATTTATGGTGATGTTGACTTTATTGATATCAATGAAAAAGATTATTTTGCCTATTACAGAAGAGGTGAGGAAACTTTTTTCATAGAAATGAATCTGTCTAGAACCCACCGCTATGCCAAGGGAAATAAACTTAACCTGATAATGGGAAACTATAAGAAACAGTCGGATTTCCTTAAACCTTATGAATGCAGACTCTATCAAATATAAAACTAAATATTATGCTTTCCACGAAATTGCTTCGGGGTTATCCCCCGGAGCCTTTTAAATGTTCGGGTAAAATGACTCTGGTCATGAAAACCCAGGGAAAGCGCTATGTCTGAATAGGACATTTTAGTACTGGTTAAGAAGAAGTCTGCACGTTCCATTTTTAGCATCATATGGTACTGCATAATGGTTGAATCCATGGTTTTCTTAAAAACCTTGACCAGGTGACTTTTGGATGTGCCAAGTACCTGGGATAATTCATCCAGGCTGACTTTTTTATGAAGATTAATATAGAGGTAATTCATGATGTGGTTGACGTTGAGGTCATCTGTCTTTCGGTGTTGAATAATAAAAAGCTGAAAGTATTCATGAATAATTTTTTTCTCAAAAGTCTGGAAGGCTTGGAGATCGTCATAATCCCAAACTAAATCAATCATAAACTCAGTCTTGGCAAAAATAGTTTCAGAGGAATAGCCGTCTTTGACTATAAGTCTGCTAAGGAGGGTGAGAATCAGAATAAAATTCAATTTCATATGGTCTAGAGGGACTTCATCCCTGCGGTCCTGGTCCTGCCATAGATCAATAAGATTATCTAGAGCCCTAATATTTTGGTGTTGAAAATAAAATAAAAAGGCTTCTTCGTCAATATTTTTCAAGCGATGTTTAAAACCCATACTCCCGGTACCTCGTTGGATATTGATTTTTTAAGGAAAATAGTGGTGTTTTTATTTGTGTGAAATTTGATAATTGTCTCAATTTGATTATATTATACAATAGAAGATTATATTCTACAATAAAATGTGATAGAAAGGCTTATGATAGACCTTGTAACGAATATGAAGAAGACGAGAGAAGTTTCGTAAGCGATTTGGAGGTTTAATATGATTACAAGAGGTGGCCTGTACCATCAACCCAAAAGCAATTTATCTTATGGTTATAATAAAGACACCCTGCATTTAAGATTTCGAGCCCTAAAAGGTGAGGTTAAGGAAGCAAAATGTATTATTGGCGATCCTTTTATGTGGGAAGCCGGTGGAGCCGGTGGAAATCTGGAAGCAGCCAGTGCCAGCGGTTGGAAAAGCAGGACTTTGGTCATGCAAAAAGAAGTGGAGACAGACTACCATGATTATTTCTTTGTTGAAATAAAAGGCGGTTCTAAAAGATCACGTTATGCCTTTGAACTTATAGGGTATGATGACCATATACTTTTAGGTGAACGAAGAATTGTTGATCTTGGAGATGGGATGAATCAGGGTGCCCTTTCTGATATTTCTAACTTTTATTGTTTTCCCTATTTGAATGGCATTGATACTTTGATGGTTCCCGATTGGGTGAAAGATACGATTTGGTATCAGATTTTTCCGGATAGGTTCAGAAACGGTGATAAGTCCAATGACCCTGAACAAACAGAAAACTGGGGGAATGAACCGGATAATTACAATTATTTTGGTGGTGATATTGCCGGGATTATTGAAAAACTAGATTATCTGGAAGACCTGGGGATTACCGGAATACATTTTTGCCCCTTATTTAAGGGCGACACCAACCATAAATATCAAACGACGGATTATAAAAAAATTGACCCTATGTTCGGAACCAATGAACTTTTCTCCCAGTTGGTCGAGGAAGCCCACAGCCGTGGTATAAAGATTATGCTGGATGCCGTTTTTAATCACGTCGGTATCAACCATCCCTTTTTTCAGGACGTACTTGAAAAAGGGCAAGAGTCCCGGTATTTTAATTGGTTCAACATTAATAAACTGCCTATAAAATACGGTAACTATGAAACCTTTTCCACGATTGGTGAAATGCCCAGGGTGAACCTTGAGTGCAGGGAAGCCTTGGAATATTTTGTTGAAGTGGGAAAATACTGGATAGAAAACTTTAATATCGATGGTTGGAGGCTGGATGTAGCCAATGAAGTAACCCATGATTTTTGGAAGGCCTTTAGACGTGAATTGAAAGCCCTAAAACCGGACCTCTATATTGTTGGTGAAGTCTGGCACGATGCAACACCTTGGATTCAAGGAGATCAATACGATGCGGTTATGCATTATCCCTTGACGGATGCCTGCCTACGCTATTTTGCCAAGGAGAATATGGATAAGGAAGCATTTATCCATCAGACCAACCATCTTTTGGTACACTATCAAAAAAATGCTATTGAAAACTCCTACAATATATTAGACAGTCATGACACCAGCCGGTTCATCCACGAATGTGGAAATGATCACCGTAAGCTCCTGCAAGCCTATCTTTTCCTGTTTACCCATCCCGGATGTCCTTCTATCTATTATGGTGATGAAATTGGTATGACAGGTCAGCAGGGTATGGGAATGGAACTTCACCGAAGGTGTATGATATGGAAGGAAGACCAGTGGAACCAAGACTTGCTTGATAAAATGAAGGACCTTATCGATTTCAGAAAAACTAACCAGGCTACAAAACTATCAGTAATCACTTGGCTGGATTATGACCAGAACATATTGGCTTATCAACGTGGAAATATGACAGTGATCATGAACAGAACCAATGCATCTATTTGTATTGAAGGCCCTTCACTGGACCTGGAACCATACGGCTATGTTATTTATGTTGATGACAAACAGGTTCTTGGAAGTATGAAAGTCCTCCATAAGGCCTCTTAAGAAATATATCTATACATTTTATCTCTCTGTTGTATAATAAGGATGCATAAGCTTGAGTCGTCAGCTTATGCATCAGAAATTATGACGATTTATGAGGAGCTTAAAATGAAATATAAAATGTTAGTCTTGGACATGGATGGTACACTCTTAAGTGAAGACCAGACCATCAGTCTTAAAAATAAAGAAGCAATCCATCGTGCCAGACAAGCAGGTATTCATGTAGTACTTGCTTCCGGAAGGCATTTTAATGGGTTGCTTTCATATATTAAAGAGTTGGATTTACTTGGTCCAGATTGTTTCAGTGTTTCCTGCAGCGGCGCTGTGGTGACCCATAATGCCAGTGGTAGGGTTATTTACGAGGAACATATAGACCCTATGGATGTGGTGGAGCTGTATGAATCATGTGAGAACCTTGGACTTGACCTGTGCGGATATACCCATGAAGGATTGGTCCTTCAACATGAAAGTCTTTTTTCAAGGTATGACAGTATAGCCAACCAGTCGCCCCTAATTCACGTGGATTTTTCCAGGGTCAACAAGGAACTTTTGATTTATAAAATGAATATCATTAATGAAAGTCCGGTTAACAGGCAGGAGATTATTGATTATTTTCCCAGGATGACTTTAGAGGATTATTCAGTAAGAGATAAGGGGCCTTTTCATGAAAACCTATTGAACGAGTTGTGGAGACTGCCGGAAAATATTAGAGAATCCTATAACATTGTTCGCCCCCTTCCTTTTATAGCGGAGCTTTTTCACAAACACAGCAACAAGGCTGTAGGGATGGAAGCAATTGCCAGTCGCTTAGGTCTGGGACTTGACCAAGTAGTGGCCATAGGGGATTCAGGCAATGATGTCCATATGTTGGAAGAGGCCGGTCTTGGTATCGCCATGGAAAATGCAAGAGATGAAGCCAAAGCTGCAGCAGATGTGATAACCTTATCCAATGATGATCATGGGGTTGCAGAGGCAATTTTCAGGTTTTTACTTAAGGATGAGGAATAATAAAATATGAACAAGTGTCATTTTTATGACTAGAGAGATCATATAAATGGTGTATAAAAGAGAAAAAACAATATAAAAATATAAGAATTTCTTAAATGTTGTAAACAAATATGAACAATCTCCTGACATTGTTGAGAAATGTCTATCTTTTTGCTATAATCTAGACTAATGAGAAAAGAAGTAAAGATGCTAGAAGGCATATAGTGGAGGAAACATGAAAAACCATATTATAAATTGGATTCGAAAATTCCCGCAGATAAGATATTTTGTCGTAGCTCTCCTTGTGGTCCTTACAGGTGTGGGTATATTTTCAATCGGTATCGGAAATGAATCAACTCAGGTGGCTCTTAATGAGCCTGAGCCTGAAAAAAGTGATACTGTTACTGCTCATCCTCTTAAGAATACTGCAATTGATGCATATGGTTTAAGTCTGGAAACGTTTTACGCTGACCAGGCTACCACTGAGCCGGTATATTACAATTTATGTGTTTCCGGTAGTTCTGATGAAGAAATTACCATGACTTTTGAGTCTAAAGAAGCATTGGAATTGGCTCTTAAGATTGTTCAAGAGGAAGCCCTGGGTGATGGTTACGAAACCCAGGCCAAAGTTCAGCTAACTGATGAAGGCTTTCGTGTTGAATCGACAGCAACTAAGAAATACTCCTTAAAAGGGATCATCAATGATTATTCCCTTTCAACGAGCGGAGCCACATCAGAAAGTCCGGCAGGAGCTGACCTTCCTGAAATCGTCACTCCAGAGATTCTTGATGGTGAAGAAGCCAGTCTTCATTTTTATGAAGATGTTACCATAAGACCACTTGTTGACAAAGATGCCAATCTGGTTACCGCCGTCGAAGGAGCAGAGATTCTCAATAGAAGCAACCAACAACCGGCAACATATGAAGTTCAGTCCGGTGATTCACCTTATACGATTGCCTTGGAATATGATATGAGTCTTGAAGAACTCTATGCAATTAACGAAGGACTTGAAGAAAAAGCCAAAGGTCTCAAAGTTGGTGATCTTGTAACCGTTGAAGTTCTTCAACCTAAGTTATCTGTTGTTATTGAAGAAGAAATTACCTATTATGACAGCATCGAAAAAGGTATTGATTATCAAGAAGATGATACAATTTACAAGACCGTTGAAAAAGAAGCAGATCCTGGTTACGACGGTACCAAAGAAGTGAGAGCCATTGTCCAAACCATGAATGGTGAGGAAATCGGTCGAATCATTCTCGAGGAAAAAGTAGTGTCTGAACCTAAGAACGCCTTGGTTCTTGTTGGAACTAAAGCCTTACCGGAAGTAGGGCCTGTTGGGAATTTTATATATCCATTAAAAAGCTATATTATTACGTCGCCTTTTGGCAGTCGTTGGGGTTCCTTCCATCGAGGTGTGGATTTTGCTGCAGATTATGGAGTGACCATCTATGCTGCTGATGGAGGTATCGTTACCGTTTCTGGATGGAGTGGCGGCTACGGATATATGGTTGAAATCGATCATCAAGACGGAAGGGTAACAAGATATGCCCATTGTAGTGATCTATTGGTTTCAGAAGGCCAGGAAGTAGGACAAGGCCAGCCAATTGCTGAACTTGGTAACTCCGGCAACTCTACTGGGCCTCATGTTCATTTTGAAATCAGTATCGACGGTACCTTGGTTAATCCATTGGATTATTTAAAATAATTATGAGTTGAGCAGTATTTTCCATAAGTTGTGGAAAGTACTGCTTTTTTGATTTGTAAGATATTACGCTGAATGTAGCATCATGTTTAAAAACCAACATGATGCGCTAAGGAGAATTTCTCGCCACAGGCGAGAGTGTCGAAGACACTCTTTTTGATGAATAAAAATCTGTCATAATGTAATGACAAGCCTTTGTTGAATGTGTCCAAAATTGCACAATATGTAGTATGGCCTATTGAAAAAACTTACTACATATAGTAAAATTATAAAAGAATTTTTGGTTTTGAGGTTATGAATAGAAATAGCAATTCCGATATAGATAATGGTTAAGTCAATGAGGATGAATCATAGATGGATTAATAGACTGACCCATGCAGAACAGGATGCTCACGCTACATTGTCTTTAAACCGACTTCGATTAACTTATTCAACAGACGTTGAACTACTAGATTGGGTGAAAAGGAGATTACACATGAAAATTGAATTTATTTCTTATCCGTATGTATTTACTGACGAAGGAACAAGACACCACGTTAAGGAGATAAGTGGAACTCCAAGGGTTGGATCAGAACTCGACAATGATTTGAATGTACTTAACAACACAGCGAACTCAGATTGTGTTGGAGGTGTTTGTCCAATAAGATAAGGGACAAAATGGGGCTAATTAAGGAGAACTTATGATTGAAGTTCTCCTTTTCTGTGTCTATATATAAGAATATCTGTGTCTTTGGTGTGATAGAAATTTAATGTTCTTGAATTTGCTGGCATTTAGAACAGATACCATATAAATCAAGGCTGTGGCTTTTTAGGTCATAGCCTTTTTCTTTTAGCAAAGATACGAGTTCAGGAGTTAATGGACAATAGTCTATAGGCAGCATCTCTCCGCAATTGGAACAGATAATATGATGATGGTGGTGGTCGTGACAAAGCAATTTATAGGCTACGGTATGTCGGTCTACGTTTAGGGCATAAAGGAGGTCCATAGATTCTAAAAGTTCAATGTTGCGATATATGGTAGTCGTATTCACAGCCTTGTTGGTCTTTTGGCAAAGTTCAGTTATTTCTTCAACCGTCATAAGGCTGGATTGGTTGTTAATGAGGGTTTCTAGGAAGAGCATACGTTGATCTGTAATCCGGCACTTCTTATTTTTTAATTGTTCAACTAAATCCTTTAGTTCCATATCCATCTCCAATCTTAGATTCCTTACAATGTCCTGCTAAATGAGAATATCTACTCTTTAGGTTGACGGCTTATGCATCTTATTATATAATAAATGCAAATGATTTGCAATAAGCATATATGGTCCATTAAGTTGAGGTAGAATAGATGAAAAATATTTTTTTAAAGTCAAGTATGGTATTATTAATAGGGATTGTTATGAGTGGAGTCCTATCAGGATGCAGTCGTGAAACCCCATCTGATAAAATAAGTGTAGCCGTATCTGTAGCACCCCAAAAAGCGTTTGTAGAAGCGATTGTGGGAGATAATATGGATGTGGTTACATTGATTCCTCCAGGAGCAAGTCCGACCAACTATCAACCATCACCCAGGGAAATGACAGCCCTCGAAAAGGCCAGTGTTTATTTTGCAATTGGTGTACCTACTGAAGAAGGAAATATCCTTCCACTGGTAGAAGCTAATTATAGTGATGTTGACATAGTTCATCTGGCAGATCTTGTAGAGGATGTTTATGAGGCAAGATATTTTGAAGATGAGCATGACCATGAGGATGAAGATCATGAGGATGAAGATCATGAGGATGAAGACCACGAGGACCATGACCACACCGGAAGAGACCCACATATTTGGTTGTCACCCAAACGTGTAGTGGTAATGGTATATGAGATGGTGGATGTTCTTGTAGAACTTGACCCAGAACATGCAGATGAATATAAGCAAAATGCAGATGTCTTCATCAATGAATTGATGGGTCTTGACCAGGAGATTAAGGACATCTTAGGTAATGAATCCCTTGAATTTATTATCATGCACCCTTCATTAGGTTACTTTGCTGATGATTACGGTCTTGAAATGGTAGCCATTGAAGAAGACGGTAAAAATGCTACTTCAGACCATTTGCAAGAGGTTATCGAATATGCTGTCCAACATGATATACATACGGTATTTTATCAATCAGAATTTGATTCAAGTCAAGCAGCTACCATATCTGAAGAAATAAATGGCAGCGTTGTCGAGTTGGATGTATTATCTGAAGACTATTTGGATAATCTTAAAAAAATGACAAAAGCCCTTAAGGGAGAAACAGGTGAGTAAAATTGGCATCAATTGAAAACTATGTTATTCAAATTGAAGATTTACATGTGAATTATGACCAAACAGTTGCCTTGGCTGGCGTAGACTTAAAAGTTAAAGAAAAGGAATTTTTAGGTATTATCGGTCCCAATGGTGGTGGTAAGACGACGATGGTTAAGGCGATTCTTGGTCTTCTTAAACCGATTAAAGGCAGAATATTGGTTAAAGACAACCAGGTAATTGGCTATGTTCCCCAAATAACAACTTTTGACAGGCAGTTTCCAATTACTGTTGAAGAAGTGATCTTGACTGGACATTTACCTAAGAAAATTAAATTTTTCAAGAGGTTTGACAATCATGAGAAGGCCCATGCTACAAGAGTTATGGAGCGTTTAGGGATTGAAGCCTTAAAACACCGTCAAATTGGTGCCTTGTCAGGAGGGCAAATGCAAAGGGTTCTTATTGCAAGAGCCCTCATGAATCATCCGACGATTTTGGTTTTGGATGAACCGACTGCAGGTGTTGATGAATCAGCCAAAATGGATGTTTACAACATGCTGGGAGAGCTCAATAAAGATATGACCATTATGATGGTTACCCATGACACTAGCGTGCTTATGGGTTATCTAGACCGGTGCGTTTACATCAATAAAAAAGCCCATATTCATCAGTCTATGGTCGGAGAGAAAATCGAAGGTGAGACCTGTCCGATTGAGTGGTTTATACAAGGTGAGGCTATACAAAAAGACCTATTAAAGGAAGGGGAAGACCATGATACAAGCCATATTGACTTATAACTATATGCAAAACGCCTTTCTGGCAGGTCTTCTCGCCAGTGTAATCGGAGGCTTGATTGGTACCATAATTGTAGAAAAGAAATTAGTGAGTATGAGTGGTGGTATTGCCCATGCTTCTTTTGGCGGTATAGGGGCAGGTTACTTTTTTGGGATTGAGCCTATTTTCGGAGGTCTGATTTTTGCCCTGTCTGCATCTTTGGGAGTTGGTAAACTGAAACGTAGTGTAGGCACCCATACAGATACCATTATTTCCATGTTTTGGTCAGCAGGTATGGCAATCGGTATTCTTTTTATCGCCTTGACTCCAGGCTATCCACCGGACATGACTTCCTATTTATTTGGAGATATTTTAACTGTTAATGATATTTATCTGAACATCATGTTTTTTTTGACCATAATCATTGGATTTATGGTATTGGGATTTTTCAACTATTGGAAGATTTATCTTTTCGATGAAGAGTATGCTGATATTATTGGAATCAAGACCCGTTTGATGGAAATCTTCCTGTATTCCATGATGGCACTTTCCATTGTTGTTCTCATTAAGGTTGTAGGTGTTATTCTTTCTTTGGCTATGTTGACGATTCCACCGGCAGTGGCCAGACAGTTTACCTACCAGTTAAAATTGATTATGGTTTACTCCATTATTCTGGGACTTGTGTTTACCATGGTAGGACTGACAGTATCTTATTATCTCTTAATTCCTTCAGGAGCAACCATTATTTTGGTGGCTATCCTAACCTATTTTTTAGTGACTGCCGTAAAATATTTTATGAAAAAGTGAAATAGTAACAAATTATAGAAGCAGGTCAAAGTATCCGATATATACTTATAGCCTGCTTTTGCTATGTCCGTTTTTGGAGGCGATAAGATGAAGATCAGTAATTGGAACGTCAACATGTATGCCAACTCAAAGGACACCGAAAAATTAAGTATTAAGCGGTCGGTTATGAATATTCAGCCAGCCGCTGAAGATGACAAAGAACAACAATCCATTAAAAATCAGTTTAGAGAACAGCTGAAACAGTTAAAGGACCAGGCAAAAGCAGCCGAAAAAGCAGATAAGGTACAGTCTTTTGAATTAGAACTTTCTGATGAGGATTACCAGAAAATTCGTTTGTTGGAACTTATCTTAAGTGAATTAACCGGTAAAGAAGTGAAATTTATTGTACCAAAAAAAATACAGGTAGACGGAAATCATTATGATGGGCATGTTAATAGAATTTTGCAGCCACCAATTAGGGTGGAGCGCGAAAGTGTCTCATTTGAAAAAGAATCATCCTTTGCTTTTGAAGCCAAGGGTTCAGTAACTACTGAAGATGGTCGTGAAATCCAGTTTAATCTTAATATGAAGGAAATGCGGCATATTAAGTACGAAAGCACGACAACGTCAATCAGTGGACCTATGGTAGATCCTTTGGTCCTTAACTTTGATGGCAAAATGCCTAAGTTAAGTGATAAGAAATATGATTTTGATCTTGACCATGACGGAACCATGGATCAAATCAGCTTTCTTACAAAAGGCAGCGGTTTTCTGGCTTTTGATAAAAATGGCGACGGAATTATCAATGACGGTTCTGAACTCTTTGGTACCCAGACCGGGTCTGGATTTAGGGATTTAGCTGTTTACGATGAAGATGGCAACGGCTGGATTGATGAAAATGACCAGATTTTTGAAGGTCTTCGTATTTTTATGAAAGATGACAAGGGTAATGATCAGTTGCTTGCCTTAGGCGAAAAAGGGATTGGTGCCATCTATTTGGGATCAGTAGCCTCTCATTTTGACCTGCTTGCCAGTGACTTTCAACAAAATGGTCAAGTAAGGGAATCAGGTATTTATTTGAATGAGGATGGTAGCGCCGGTATGGTTCATCACCTAGACATACAATTGTGAACAAAATATGAAGAAAAGCTTGTCCTTCTTAAAGGGCAAGCTTTTTTGTATACATAAGGCAAACGAAATAATTTCTGTTTTGCGTAATAAAATATAAAATATGAGTAAAATATTTGGAAAAAGAGTATTAATACGGAAAAATGAATAGATATAAATGACTTTGGTCACTTGGGGAATGACGAAAGTCATTTGTTAACAAAATATGAATAGATTGAATTGAAGTTCTGAATAAGTGTGATATACTGTAGTAGGATGAGTTGTAGAGGATGCAAAGTCTATTTGCAGAGAGAGTGTTTTTCTAAAGTGTTCTCACCTACAAGTAACAAAAGAGCAAGGTCGCTCCTGGTTTTGTCAAAGGATGACAAGGCTGGCTTTGTGTACCCTTTTTTTCAACTTACATAATATAATAAATAGGAGGATACATATGAGACGTGTATTAAGAACTTTAATGGTTGCAGTTTTAATCTTTACCATTGTCATGCCGGTAAACGCTATGGCTCAGACTTCGGCTAAAGATTATAAGATTACTGCTAACAAGCAGAAGAAACAAGTTGCAGCTATTAGTGAGGAACTTGTTGGAGTAGATAAAGATCCGACAGAAACTGTTCGTGTTATCGTTGAGCTGGAAGAGGCTCCAATTATCGACTATGCTACAAAGAAAGGTGTTCAGGTTAAAGATCTGAGTCAGTCTTTTGTAGAATCGACAACGAAAGCCATGACTGAGGCACAGAGTCAGCTAATTGATGAAATGGACTTAAGTGTGTCACGTTTAGAAATTCATGAGCAGTTCACTAATGTATTCAATGGATTTTCTGCAACCACTACTTATGGTGATGTTGAGGGAATTGCTGCAATGCCTGGTGTGAAGTCTGTTAATATAGCCAATGAATATTTTAGACCTGAACCACAAATGGTAGAATCAACAGAATATACACAACATAAGTTTGTAAATGAGGAATATGGATACACTGGTGAAGGCATGATTGTTGCCATTATTGATACCGGTATTGATTATACACATAAGGACTTTGTATTGGATGAAGGTGTTGTTGGAGAACTTACCTCTGATGAAGTGGCTACCGCTATTGAAGAAGAAGGGCTTCTTGGAGCCTTTTATTCCGAAAAGGTCCCATATGGATACAACTATATGGATCATAACAATGAAATCCTTGATTTAGGTATTGAAGCCTCCATGCATGGTATGCACGTTGCAGGAACTGTTGCGGCAAATGGTGATGAGGATAATGGTGGTATTAAAGGTGTTGCACCTAATGCCCAAGTACTTGCCTTAAAAGTATTCGGTAATGATCCTCAGTTTCCATCAACATTTGGTGATATAATTATTGCAGCTATCGATGATGCCATTATTCTAGGAGCAGATGTCATGAACTTATCTTTAGGTTCAACAGCTGCATTTGTTGATGAAAGTGACCCAGAGCAAATGGCAGTTACCAACGCAGTTGACAATGGTATACTGATGAGTATTTCTGCTGGAAACTCCGCATCATTCGGAGCTGGATATGATATGCCATACGCTGAAAATCCGGATGTAGGTGTTGTTGGAGCACCTGGTATTACCAGTGAGTCTCTTCAAGTTGCATCAGTGAATAATAAAACTTATTTATATGAAACAACAGCTATAATTGAGGGTATGGCTGATGATGTTTATGGATACGGTAAAGATATGTGGGATCCATCCATGACTTATGAAATAGTTGCAATCGGTGGCACTAAACTGGGTGACGAAGCAGACTATGAAGGTCTTGATGTAACCGGTAAAGTTGTCCTCGTGAGCCGCGGAGCATATTCCTTCTTTGATAAGACTGAAACTGCAGCAGCTCAAGGTGCTATTGGTATTATCGTTTATGACCATGGTTTATCTACCTTCTATAAAGATCAAGGTGGATGGTCTATACCTTTTATGAAAATTACATTGGATGATGGTTTGGCCCTTGAAGCCTTACTTGAATCTAGTGAATCTCTACTTTTGAATGTAGCATATGGTGAGAATGGTAAATATGTAGATCCTGTGGCAGGATTAATGTCCGATTTTTCTTCTTGGGGGACAACACCTGATCTTTCATTTAAACCTGAAATTGCTGCTCCAGGTGGAAATATATACTCAACATTTAATAATGACACTTATGGATTTATGAGCGGAACATCAATGGCTGCTCCACATGTTTCCGGTGGCGCTGCCCTTGTCATAGAAAGGATTAAGAAAGATCCTATCTTTGCAGATGTTAATCTGGACAGTAGTGAAATTGTTGAATTGGCAAAAAATATTATGATGAATACAGCTGTTCCAGTTATGGATGATAAATATGGATTTACATATGCATCCCCTAGACAACAAGGTGCTGGTTCCATGAATTTGGCTTATGCAATGGACACAGAGGTTGTCGTTACTGATGCAACAACCGGTGTGGCAAAAGTCAATTTACAGGAAATTTCCACCAATGTTCTTACTTTTGACTTAGAACTCAAAAACTATGGTGAGGATTATGCCAGATTCATTCCTGAATCAAACCTTCAGGCTATGATTGGTATTGGCGGCTACAACTATCAAGTGCCTGCTCCAATCCTTCATGAATCAAGCTTTAGTGTTTCAAACGGTGGTTCATTTGAAGAAGTTGTTGACTTTGTTGATGTACCTGGTGGTGAAACAGTAATCTTAAGAGTCCTTATGCTTGTTGATCCAAGTGAGATTGATTGGATGCTAGGAAACTTCTATAACGGATTTTTCCTTGAAGGCTTCATCAACCTTTACACAGATGATGAGATTTTAGGTCAAGCTCTTGCCCTAGCATATGGTGATGTATTAGCAGTTGAAGATTTGATTCTTGCAGCAGAATCTGAACTTGAAGGTGTATCATTGGTTATTGAAGGACTTGAAGGTGAAAAAGCCAGCCTGGAAGAGGAACTTGCAGGTCTTGAAGCTGAGTTGGCAGCAATGATGGATGATGTTGAAGCTGTTTGGGCTAAACAAGATGCCATTGAACTGAAAGAAATCGAAATTCAGACCTTAACAGAGATTTACGAAAGAGAATCCTATCTCTTTGCCCTACTTGTTGGTGACTTATTGGAAGTTACTCTTGCAAGTGAATACCTGGAACATGTCATCGCTGAGTATGAAGATCTTATTAAAGACACTCAAGACAGTATTGACTATTACCAAGGTGAAGTAGACCGTCTAAAAGCTTCAGATAAGGCGGATAAACCTAAGGTTCAAAAGATGATTGCATGTTATGAAGCTCAAATTGCTAAGTTAGAAGTTCAAAAGGCTGAGCTAGAGGCAGAACTGGAGCAATTTAAGGCGGTCATGGAAGATTTTGAACTTTATGAAGAAGTTTATTTGAGACATCGTCAAAGAGTTGCAGATGCAGAAGCTATGTTGGAAACAGCACAAGCTGAGCTCCTTGAATTAGAAGCCGCCATAACTGATGATGATCAGGCAATCCTAGATGCATATGAAGCCAAGAAGCTTGAAATTGAAGCTAAGAGGGCGGAAATTGAAGCTAAAACTGGTGAAATTCAGGCCGCAAATGATGTCTATGATCAAAAGGTAACAGAACTTTTAGACCTCTATGATCAATATGATGAAGCTTATGCTGCATATGCTGGAATTTCTGATGAATATTTTAATGCATTACCACTATCTGTACCTTTTATCAGCTACTTTGGTGATTGGTCTGCGCCACGTGCATTTGATGTTTCCTACTATGAAGCATATGACAATCCAAGTTTATATCCGTTCTATTATGAAACATATATGATTTCTATAGCTGAAATGGATGAAAGCTCAATATACTTTGACTATCTTGGAATAAAAGATGGCGATCTTGTAGGCGATGCAGTAGCGATATCACCAGATGGAGATGGATATAAGGATAATGCCTTGCCAAGATTCTCTGTACTTAGAAACTTATCTGATGTAACCTTTAGGATTGAAAACGAAGAGGGTTATTTACAGTATCTAGGTGCTTATCCTGAACTTAGAAAGAACTATTATTATTATGGAACAGGTAATTCCTCCTATATCCTTCCTGACTTTATTTGGGATGGTGATGCCAAGGACGGTCAGTATTATTATATTATTGACGGAGCTTTAGCAAATGGAGACAGACAGGAACTTGTAATGCCGGTATATGTTGATACGGTAGCTCCAATTGTTGAAGAACTCTCTATTGATGAAAATGGCTTACTTCAGGTAGTAGCATCTGATATTGGTGTAGGTATTGATGAATTTTACTGGTTTGATCTATTAACTGGTCAGGTATTGGGTGTTACTACTGAACCTGAGTTTGACCCAACTACTTTAAATGATTCAGTCTATGTCGTTAGTGTTGCCGTGTTCGACTATGCAGGCAATGTAGGTGAGGCTGGAGATTATGAAGTCATTAATGACAACAGTATACCAGAAGTACGTTTAGACCTTAGTCCTTTCTCAATTGTTGAAACGAGAGAGTTTGATGTTCATGGTTACGTTGAAGAAGAACTTGATCCTATCGTCTTCCTTGATGGAGAGCAGATGATACTGGATGAAAATTATGAATTTACCTATCATGCTTCCTATGATAGTGATGGTAAGAAATTCATACAAGTAGATGCAAGTGATTTTGTTGGAAATGACATTTCCTTTAGACGTTATTTCTACATCGATTCATTAAGTCCTGTGATTACAGCACTTAATGATGACATCTACAATGGTGAAGCGTCTAGTATTGTTTATGTTGGTGAGGATGTAGATACTTATAACATCCAAGCTGTTTTTGAAGACAACTTCCCTGATATGACAGTTAAGGTTAACAAGGATGCATATTTTGTTTCAAGTGTGGATTTTGTAGCCTATGAAGATTTGTTAGAACCAGTTGTCTTTGATTTTGACTATGATTTCAGTCTTGATTATGGATATAACACTTTTGTCCTAGATGCAACAGATGTAACAGGTAAATTAACTACAGAAACCATTGTTGTTCATCGAGCTGTACCAGGTGAAGTAGATCCAGGAAGCTTAGCTGAGTCAGTAACAATAAATACTGAGCCACAGGAATTATTTGTTGGCGATGAGTTTGATCTTGACTTTGAAGTAATGTTAATGGATGGAAGCCTTGTGACTAATCCAGATAATGCTTTGATTGTATCAGATTCAAGTGTTATAGCTATTGATGGCTTGAAAGTTAAAGCTGAGGCTATTGGTCAGGCACTAATCACTGTAACAGTGGATGGTGTTGAAGACACCCTTCTTGTGGATGTTGTTGAACCTCAAGCTCAAGCAGTTACTATTCTTAACGAAGAGCCGGTAAGTGTTTATACCAATGAATCCTTTATACTTAATTATACCGTTGAGTATGAAGACGGAAGTATGGTTTCAAATGATGATACAGCTAGTATTGAATCTGACAGTAATCAAGTTACGATTAGCGACAGAAGCGTAAAAGCTAGTACAGCTGGAACTTATACTGTCACAGTAACTGCTGACGGTGTTACAGATGAACTTGAATTTACTGTAACCAATAAGCCAAGTACCCCTAGCGGATCAGGATCAACCTATGTTCCAACACCTGTTACTCCAGCAGCAAGTGAAGAAGAAGTTCTTGAAGACCTTGCTGATGAAGAGATTGCTCTGGCATCTCCATTGTTTAGAACGTCCAAGTATATCAATGGTTATACAGACGGTTCATTTGCTCCAGATGGTGCTATTACTAGAGCTGAGATTTCAGCAATCATTAATAGAGTTGTTGTTTTGGATGAGTCCAGTGAATCTGCATTTAACGATGTCACGACTTCATTCTGGGCCTTGAAACATATCGCAACTATGGAAAAAGCCGGCTTAATTAAAGGCTATATGGGCCTCTTTAAGCCAAATGATAATATCACCAGAGCAGAAATGGCAACAATCCTTTCAAGGATTATTGGTATGGCTGAGATGGATATTGAAATAGTTGCGACACTTTATACAGATATTGAAAACCACTGGAGTAAAGATGCTGTTGAGCTTATTTATTCCTATGGAATCGAGATTTCAGAAGGTGAGACAGAATTCCTGCCAGACCAAAAATTAACAAGAGCGGAAGCTGTAGTTATGATTAACCAATTGATCGGTGCAGTTGTTGAAGATACTGATTCCAGTAAATTCAACGATGTAGATGCTCAGCACTGGGCATATAGAGACATAATGTCTGCTGCTGAATAATCAATAAAATCAAGGAGTTCTTATGCTGGTATATTAAATGACTGGCATAAGGCTCCTTTTTTAGTGAATAGGAAAGTCAGCTTACTTATGTTAAAATACAAGTGAGATTTTAACGAGAATTCTGGAGGGGACCATGAAAGATTCAGTTTTACAGGATATGATTGAGTTTAAAGACAATTACTATCGAATATTATTTAAGAAATTCTTTAAGGACTATAATAGCGATATGTTTCCTACAGATCAGATGGCATTAGTTTATCTTTTGCTTCATGGACCAACCTCATTAAAAGACCTGAGTGGATGGCTTAACCTGGAAAAAGGATCCCTGACTACAGTTGCCAGACGTTTGGAAAAAGAGGGATTAGCTATGAAGGTTGAGGATAGAATGGATAGACGCAGCATCCTCTTGTCCATAAGTGAGAAAGGAAAACTTTACGCCCTTGAGTGGTTGAAAGCATTTGATGTATATGTAGAGGAACTTCTTGGTCCTTATACTGCCTTTGAAAGAGAATCCATTGTAGGGGCTATTAGCCTCCTCAATGCTTTCATGCGGCAGATGGATAACTAATGGACCCTTTAATGAAGAGGTTGGTCACAAAACCTTATAAACAAAAAACTGCCCCAATAGGAAGTGAATCTTCCCATTGGGGCTTTATATGCATTAATTCTATTTGTCTTATTAAAGTTGACCGACTAAATCCATTCCTGGAGTCAGTGTTTTTTTGCCAGGCTTCCATTTAGCTGGACAAACTTGATCACCATGCTCTTCAACAAATTGAGCAGCATGTACTTTTCTAAGAAGTTCATCAGCATCACGGCCTATGCCAAGATCATGAACTTCATAGGCTTTGATGACGCCTTGAGGGTTAACGATGAAAGTACCGCGAAGGGCTAAACCGTCTTCTTCAATATAGACATCAAAAGCCTTTGACAATAAAGCAGTTGGGTCTGCAAGCATTGGAAACTCTACTTTACGGATTGTTTCAGATGCATCGGCCCAAGCTTTGTGAACGAAATGAGTATCAGTTGATACAGAATAGATTTCTGTATTGATTTCTTTGAACTCAGGATAGGTATCTGCCAAATCGCCTAATTCTGTTGGGCAAACAAAAGTAAAGTCTGCTGGATAGAAGAAAAAGACGGACCATTTACCTTCTAAATCTTTATTGCTAATCTCCTTGAATTCACCATCATGATATGCTTGTACTTTAAAGTCCTGTATTTTAGTATTAATTAATGACATAATCTCTCCTTTATAGCCTGTCAATATATTGTAAGGTTCAAGTAATAATTACTAGTTAATAATAATTATTAGATAGAGATTTGTCAAGGCCCAATTTATTTTATGTAGCCAATGCCGATTACCCCTTTACCAATATGGCAACCAATAGCAGGTGATATTGGTGCATCGATAATTGAAGAGACATCCATTCCTGATTCTGTCAATTTCTTTTTGAAATAGGCGGTTTTATCAGGTGCTTCGGTGTTGAATAAAAAGGTGAAACGTTGGCTGGTTCCATTATCCGTTTCTTCCAGGAAGGATTCAATAACCCTGTTCATGGCTTTTTTGCTGGTTCTGATTTTCTCAGAGGCCACAATCTGTCCCTCGTCATTAACTTCTAACAAGGGTTTAATCTGCAGCATAGAAGCGAGGAAGGCTGACGCGTTACTAAGGCGACCGTTTTTGACAAGGTATTTCAGGTCATCCACCATGAAGAAGATTCTGTCATGGTCTCGTAAATCTTCCAGGTAGCTTAATATTTCCTGAACGGTTTTTCCTTCCCTTGCCATTCTTCGCGCTTCAATGGCCATGAATCCTGAGATGAAGGAGGCTGATTTTGAATCAAAAGGATGAATGGTTAAGTCATCCTCATAGGTTTGAGACAGGCAAACACCTTGGTAGGTTCCGCTTAAGTGAGAAGAGATTGAAATATAGATTGCATCAGTATAGCCCTGTTTTTTCATGTCCTCATAAATGTCTAAGAGTTGACCGGTTGAAGGTTGGGCTGTACTTGGTATATCTTTGAGATCGTCTAATTGGTCATAAAATTCTCTGGGATGGAGTTCTTTTCCATCTAAGTATTCTTTTCCATCCATTATTATTGTCGTTCTAGCCTTGTAGATGTCTTCACAATCGTCTAAATAATCCAGACCGCTTGTACTGCATGTAATGATTCCTATTTTGCTCATAATCACACCTCAATATAATAAAATACCCTATGAAATAAGGATTGAATAATATTATTATATCATTGATTATTTTGGACTTCAATTGTTTTGATAATCAAAGTAAATAAACTAAGCCTGTAAGTGGAGTCATAGGAAGCCTTGACTAGGAGGCAAGGATTTCATTACGATAGGCAAGGAGAGTATGGCTCTGGGCTACTTTTCTTACCTGATCCAGCATATCGAAGTTGCTTTCTATAATTTCGTATACGTTAGAACTGAGCTTGCTTGTAGAAAAGGCTCTCATAATGTCCAGTATATGATTTTTATCTAAGTCATCTCTGTAGGGTCTTGTTTCGCATAGTGATGTGAAAATATCGGAATATGCCACAATCTCCACTTCAATAGAGAATTTTTCTGAGGTGATGTGGTACGGATAACCCGAACCGTCGTGTTTCTCATGATGTCTGGAGGCCCATTTGCTTATCTGTTCCAAGCCGCTAATACGACTGAGGATGAGGAAGGTATAGTAGGAATGGAGTTTTATTTTTGTATACTCCTCCTCGGTTAGGGGACCTTTTTTTTCGATGATTTCAGTTGGAATTGCAATTTTGCCTATATCATGAAGATAACCGGCAATTTTTAATTGATAAGCCAAATTCTCATCAAGATTAAGTAGCTTAGATAGCTCATAGGCAACAGCGCCTACGCCTACAGAATGGGCAGCTGTAAAACTTGATCTATAATCAACGATTCTGGCGAACATTAATGACAAGTCTTCAAGGTCTTCAAGTTGGAAGAAATCATCGTCATTCATGAAATCCAGTTCGTTAAATAGATAGTCTAGGGATTTATAGTCTATATCAAACCAAAAGTTTTCTTCTTTGGAGACTTGATTAAAGGCCTCAACAGCCCAAGGAGCAAAAAGAGAATCCTTGTATTCATTAATGGCTTCAGTAATGACCGGTACCTGGGATAGGACCGGTTTACCCGGATCTATTAGAATATCAATCCGGTCTGCCAAATGAAGGAGGTAACAAGCCTTTGGTATGTTTTCGTAAGCAAAACGTGTATCGCGTTCATCGTAGCGAATATGGTGATGATTGATGATAGCAGCTACCCCCTTAAATGGAGAAAAAGACCCAAGCATAGCAGCGCCAATGATTTCGTGCTGCCTTGGATTTTGGACGTCCAGTTCAATGAGTCGGTCTCTTTCTTCAACCGTAAGAGCACCTATATCATGCAAAGATGCAGCGAAGATAAGATTTCGATATTCTGTAGGGGGTAAATCGATAGATTTTGCGAGATTACTGGCTATTATAGCAGTTCGACGGTGATGATTTTTGAGAAGATAATTAAATAGATCTATAGATTCTATTAATGAAAGAATTGTACTTTTAAGAGAGATTTTAGTCATAATAAATACTCCTTTCAGCCCTCTCTTCATTATTATATCACAAATGAAACATTTGTGCGGATATGATTAGAGGGAAGCTGAGCTTCATATTTACTACACATTAGTGTGTTATAAGTATGATATAATGCAAGTAAACGACTCGGTTTCAGAAGGAGCTAGGGATGAATAAGACCATTTTAATTGTAGATGATGAAAAAAATGTGCGTGATATTGGAAGAGCTTATTTTGAGAATGCCGGTTACAAGGTTTTGGAAGCAGCCAACGGTGAAGAGGCCTTAAATATATTGGATAGGGAAAAAGTACATCTGATGGTTCTAGACGTTATGATGCCAAAAGTCAATGGGCTTCAGGTCCTTGCATCAGTAAGAGCAGTCAGTGACCTTCCGATTATTATGCTAACGGCGAAAGTTCATGAGAATGATGTGGTTGGTGCCATAAGAGATGGTGCTGATGATTATATTAAGAAGCCCTTTAGTATGCGTGAACTTTTGGTCCGCGTTGAGGCATTAATCCGAAGGACCTACAAGGATGAAAAAGAAATATTGGAGCTTGATCATGGGCGGTTGCAGGTTGATTTTGAACGTTTCCTGATAACTGAGAATGGAAAGATTCTGGATCTGACGGTTAAAGAATTGGAAATATTAAAGGTCTTCGTTAACCACCAAGGATCTGTTTTGACCAGGGAGCAATTGATTGAACAGGCCTTTGGTATGCAGTTTGACGGATACGACAGGACTATTGATACTCATGTTAAAAACCTACGTTCGAAAATCGAGGTAAACCCTAAAAAACCTGAATTGATTAAAACGGTTTATGGCTTGGGCTACCAGTTCATTGGAGGTCAATCATGAGTAAAAAAGGTATCTCCTTATATGCAAAACTTTTGCTGAGTATGGGTTTGATTGTTGCAATAATGCTTTTGGTTATGCTGGGTGGAAGGCTGTTGATCAGTCGTAATGTAGAGTCTTATTTTGCCGAACAAGTCAATGAAAAAATAGATGAACTTGAAGATGCAACCCTTAATTTTCTTCTTGAAGGCCAATATTTAGACAAAGATGGTGGCCGATCACTGGTGAAGTCTCTTGGTGAAGACCTATTCAGTTTTCAAATTTTTGATAATGATGGTATGGAGCTTTATACATCAATAAAACATTTACCGGATGAGAAATCCGATTCATTAAATGATCGTTTGGAGCAATTTCACGAAAAGAATCCCAGATTCACAGGGGAGGGTGTTTTTGAAACGGTGGAAAGAGACCTTGTGACCACCATTGATGGACAGGATGTCATGGTGGGCAAGCTTGTTGTTAAATATTATTTAGTTAATAATATATTTCCGGAAGATGCCGTTTTTGTTGATGAGTTCATGGGCTTATACCGGTGGATGATGCTTGCGGTTTTTGTTGTGGCCGTTGTGCTTATGTTTTTTGTGGCTAGAAGTATTTCAAAGCCAATCAAGAAAGTGGTTGAGACTACAACCAGTATGGGAACCGGTAACCTTAAGAAAAGGGTGGATATCCAATCAACTACCAGAGAAATGATTGTTCTTAGAGATGCAGTTAATCAATTGGCGCAGACCTTGGAAGAAGAGGACGGACTAAGAAAACAAATGAGTTCAGATATGGCCCATGAAATAAGAACCCCGCTCAATAATGTCAGGAATATTATGGAAGCCATGATTGATGGGCTGTGGGAGCCCAGCCAAGAAAATTTAAACCGGTGTTTAGATGAAGTTTTAAGGATGAATGACATGGTTGATCAATTAAGGGACATTGCTATGATTGAAGAAGACAACCTTGCATTTTCAGATATTGAATTTGAAGCCGGTGAAAAGATTCGGGATTTTGCTGACGTCTTTTTACCTTTGGCCATGAAAAAAGAAGTAGCTATTGACCTTGTGTGTCAAAATGAAGTGATGGTTAAGATGGATCCCTTGAAACTTAAGCAGATTCTCAGTAATTTGCTTTCTAATTCCATCAAGTATTGTTATGAAAAATCCACTGTTCATATTAGGATTGCAAAAGCCAAGAACCAACTTCTTTTGGAAGTCGAAGACCAGGGAATCGGTATTGAAGAAGAACATTTCCAGGGAATTTTTGAACGCTTCTATCGAACTGATGAATCCAGGTCTAAAGAAACAGGTGGTTTAGGGTTAGGTCTTACTATTGTAAAAAAAATAGTTGACCATTATAAGGGAAACATTGAAGTGGAGTCGGTAAAAAATCAGAGGTCAACATTTAGGGTTTACCTTAACGTATTAAAGTGATTTTACCGGGAATTTCCACCAAATTATAAAATATGAAAGGATTGATAATTTTCCATACTTAATTGGGCCAAAAACCTTGTTTTCATGGATATATTGTGTTATCTTATTATCCGCGGTACAATATGTAGTATGTATGTGGGTTGGACTGTAGAACGTTATAGTTAGGAGTTTATGATGACTTGTTACTTAAGCACATCAAGATTCAAGTACATCGGTGAAGGAGAAAACAACAATATGGCAATAGTAGTTGATGGTATAATCGGGGCAGGTAAAAGCACAGTTGCACATTTTTTAAGTGAAGAGCTGGAAATAGACCTTTATGAAGAACTGAAAGAAGAGGATAAAGACTCTTTGGCACAGCGTATGTTGGATAGATTTTATGCTGATCAGTCCAGATGGAGTGCCATTATTCAAGTGATGTTCCTCAATGACCGATTTAGAGATATAAAGGCCATAGAAGCTAATGGTGAGGAAGCGATTATTGACAGGTCTATTTATGGAGATGAGATATTCGCAAGAACTATACACCATCGAGGCCAAATGGAAACCGATGAATTTGTTATCTACAGAGACTTGCTGCATAATATGCTCCAACATATTAACCCACCGGAAGTCTTAGTATATATTGACGTAGATATTGATACTGCTATGGAAAGAATAGCCAGAAGAGCAAGATCGACTGAAGCAGACCTTATTCCTAGAGATTATATGGAAGATTTAAGACGTCATTATGAGGAATGGTTTGACGAATATGATTTGTCACCAAAGGTACGCATTGATCTTAATGACTCGGAGCCAGATGAAAATGGTCAATTAAGACCTGAAGTCAAAGAACGTATTATGGAGGCAGTGGCTCCATACTTAAACCGTGTGAATGCTTAAGTCAATCTGATTAGGATTATAAGGCATAAGTTTATATAAAAGATGTAGGAACTGCTTCGCTGATTTTAATCATGTGAGGCAGTTTTTGTGTTTTACTTTCTTATTGACTAAGAAATTGCTTTAAACAAGCCGATTTCCGTCGAACAAGGAGAACAATCCGCGATGCGGAACCAGTCTCGTTAAACGAGACTTTTGTTCTTAACTAGGAAATTGCTTTAAACAAGCTAATTTCCGTCGAACAAGGAGAACAATTCGCGAAGCGAAACCAGTCTCGTTAAACGAGACTTTTGTTCTTGAATGTGATTTCATTTAGTGATAAGCTAGTAGAAACTTAGAGTTTAACAAATGGAGAGATGATGGAGGGTGATTGGATGCAGTTAATTGAAAGAGACAAAGTCTTGGAATTATTTTATGAGTACAATGAGACAGAAAGTCTCCGTAAACATGGCTTAACGGTTGAAGGAATCATGCGACATTTTGCAGATCTTTACCAAGGTAATCCTGATGAATGGGGCATGATAGGTCTGATTCACGATATTGATTATGAGAAGTATCCTGATCAGCACTGCATAAAAGGCCAGGAGATTCTTAGAGAGGCAGGTTTTGATGATGAGGCTGTTCGTGCTATGCAAAGTCACGGATATGAAATTTGTACTCAGGTGAAACCTGAATCCGATCTTGAAAAAGTCCTGTATACGATTGATGAACTTTCTGGATTAATTACGGCAACGGCTCTTATGAGACCAAGCCGCAGTGTATCTGACCTTTCGGTAAAATCTGTGATGAAAAAGTGGAAGACCAAAAGCTTTGCTGGTGGTGTTGACCGTGACTTGATACTCAAGGGATGTCAAATGTTAGATAAGACCATACAGGAAGTTGTTGAGGAATGTATTATGGGCATGAGAAAAATATCTGATTCAATTGGTTTATAGTAGAGAGAGAATGCGATGGATAAATATAGCAGTATCATAAGTAAGTTTATTGAATCAATTAACCTATTCAACGAATTGGAAAAGCAACCTAGAAAATACGGGACTGAATTTCTTCTATATAATTCGGAAATTGACACTTTGGTCATTATTGGTAATCATGGTGATATTAACCTAACCCAGTTGTCAAAAGCTTTAGGGATTTCCAAAAGCGGGACAACCCGTTTTATAAAAAAGCTCCTTGAAAAGAAGCTAATTATTAAAACCAGAAAGAAGGACAATGCTAAGGAAGTAATCTTTCGCTTAACGTCCTCCGGCAAGACGGCTTATAAGGAAAGGGTGGCGTTTAATAAGGAAACTTATAACAAACTCCATGGCAATGTATGTCGATATGTGGATGATGACCTAAATAGAATCAGTGAATTCTTAAGTACGACCAATGAGGAACTCAAAAAATTACTATGAAAATAATACTATCACCAAGTAAAACTCAAACAATTAGAAGACCGGAAGATATAAGATCTTCTGTCTGGGAAAATGCAGTAAAAGAGTTGAATTTGGATAAGAAATCGGAAAGTTTTTTATCTGAGCAGAAGACCATAACGGATGACCTGGTAAAACAGATTCAAAAAACAGCACCTGATATAATCGCTGAAAAAATGAAACTTAAGGGAAACCTTTTGGATAAGGTTTTAGAGGACTACCAAAACTTCTATCAGGAGCCGGTTCAGGCTGGACCAGCCGCCTTGTCCTATACAGGGACAGTATTTAAGGAGCTTCATGTGGAAAATTATAGTGAAGCCTCTATTGAGTATATACATGACCACGTCATGGTCCTGTCAGCCCTTTATGGGCCTATACCGGCTACACAGTGGGTTCAGTCTTACCGACTGGACATGACCATGGCCCTATTTGAAACAAGTCTCTATCAAAGGTGGAAGCCCACCTATGAGAAGTGGTTTGCAGGTGAAGACCTTGTTGTTGATCTGGCATCCAAAGAGTTTTCCAAACAGATTAATAGAGAAATGATTACCCTAGAGTTTTTAGTTTGGCAAAAGGGCCAATATAAGTCAGTACCTTTTCATTCCAAACAGGGAAGAGGTTTAATGGCTGATTTTATGATCAGAAACAGGATCAGTGATCCGGAAGAAATGAAGACCTTTAATAGCCTGGGATATGCTTTTGATGAAGAGAAATCCACTGGAAAACACCTGGTTTTTAAAAAAGAAAAAGAAATTTAAGAAATGTGGGAACATTTCTTTTTTTTGTCCGTCTAAAGAATAGATTGTTAAATGAACAATATTCAAATGGAGGAAAATATGAAAAAAATAATTGCACTTTTAATGACAGTAACCCTACTTTTTACAAGCCAAATGGCTGTACTTGCAGAAGACGAGGGAAATGTAAAAATCGAAGTAACCAGTATTAATCTGACAAATGAAGATCCGGTCGAGATTGAAGTGACCAATGTCATTATGGACAATGGTAAGGTAACAATTGTATCAGGAGACAGAAACATGAGCTTTGATGGTTGTAAAGTTTTTGTTGGTGAGGAAGAGATTGTTTTTGATCAGGCACCTGTTGTTAAAGACGGTGTATTGTACTTACCCCTTAGATATACCTTGGAAGCACTTGGTTTTGAAGTGACTTGGAATCCGGAAACAAATTCTGTAGATATCATGCAGGGCGCAAGATTTACAAGTATTAAAATCGGTGAAAATGCTTATTTTAAAAACAGAATGGCACCTGTAGCCTTAAGTGGAGCTCCTTTCATTATTGATGGCCGTACTATGGTTCCCCTTGAATTTTTCTATCACACATTAGGTGAAAGCTTTACGGTTGATAGCAATAACATTGTTTTTAATTCAGATATGATGGGAACTTTTTCTGGTTATGTTCAATCCGTAGAATATGATGAAACCGGCGCAGCTAAAATTACAATTTCATCAAAAGAAGTCAGTGAAGATATGATGGATTTAACGATTATCCACACGAACAGCTCTTTTACTGTCTTCCAAAAAGATGTAACTGAAGGAAGCTTTGTAACCGTACTTACAGCACCTGTAATGACCATGAGCATTCCAGCTCAAACAGGTGGATATATTATATACTAGGATCAGACTCCCGAGAGACAGACTCCCGAGAGGCAGACTCCCGGTACTTGATTGGATTTTATAAGAATTTGTAGAATTAGCCCGCTGAAGGAGTATCCTTTAGCGGGTTTTTTGTAAATAAAAAAAATTACTTGTAGTGACATGCTCCTTGTGATATAATGACCTGATTGCACGGAAATGATTAGAATAGGAAGTATTGAATGAAATTTAACGAAATTATTGAAAATCCGGATATATTAAAAGCTATTGACGACATGGGCTTTGAGCAGCCGACTGAGATTCAGGAAAAAAGTATTGCTCTTATAGGCCAGGGTGTGGATGTTATCGGACAGTCTCAGACTGGTACTGGTAAAACCGCAGCTTTTACAATTCCGGTACTGGACAAGATTGATGTAAATGTACGTCAACCACAGATATTAATCCTTTGTCCAACCAGAGAACTATGTGTTCAGGTAGCGGGAGAATTCAGAAAAATCTCCAAGTATATGTCAGGTATCAAAACAGTAGCTGTATATGGTGGTGAGCCAATCTACAAGCAGATTACGTCATTGAAGAAGGGTGCTAATGTCATCGTTGGTACACCAGGACGTTTGATTGACCACATGAACCGCAGAACTATCCGTTTTGATGATATGCATACCATCATTCTTGATGAAGCAGATGAGATGCTAAAAATGGGCTTTAGAGAAGATATTGAGTTGGTTATGGGAGCGATGGCTGAAGAATCCCAGCGTATCATGTTTTCAGCCACTATGCCTAAAGCGATTATTGAACTAGCCCGCAAGTATTTAAGAGATCCACAAAATATAAAGATTCAATCCAAAGGTCTTACTACCTCTACGGTGGTTCAGCAATATTGTGCTGTTAAAGCTAAGTATAAAAACGAGGCTTTGTTTAGATTATTGGATGCCAAGGCTCCAGAGAGATGTATCGTCTTCTGTAACACCAAGAGAATGGTGGACGAGATTACTGATGCACTCCAAGGTAAGAATTACTGGTCAGACAAGATTCATGGAGACTTGAAACAGGAACTTCGATTAGCGGTTCTTCACAAATTTAATGGTGGTGTCATTAATGTTCTGGTAGCAACGGATGTAGCTGCAAGGGGACTGGATATCCAGAACGTGGATTTGGTTATTAACTATGACATTCCTGAAAAAGAAGACTACTATGTTCACCGAATCGGACGTAGCGGACGTGCTGGTAAAGCAGGTGAGTCAATTACTATTGCATCTTACAGAGACCGTATCCGTCTTCATAATATTGAGCACTATATCAAGAAGAAAATCGAAAAGATTCCGGTTCCTTCTGTTCACGAAGTTAACAACAATAAAATGGAACGTTTTATTGATACTTTGATGGAATCAATGGATCAGGATGTTTTGGATCATTATGAACCTATTATCCATAAGATTGAAGCTAAAGGCTACAGTGTAGAGCTATTGGCGGCTTCTCTTCTAAAGGATGCACTGACTCTTCATGAATTAGTAGAAGATACAGACTTGAATGATCACAGCTTTGGTCAGTCTAGAAGCCGTTCTGACAGAGGTGATAACCGTGGAAGCAGAGACGGACGTGGTTCGAGAGACAGTCGTGGATCAAGAGACAGCCGTGGATCAAGAGACGAAAGAAGCGGTTCTGATGACCGTAGAGACCGTCGCCGTAAAGATGATGACTCATCCAATGTTCATGACAGGGCAAAGAGCCGTCGTGGAAATGGTCAGACCAGACTCTTCATCAGTGTTGGTAAAGCCCACAATGCTACCGTAAAGGACATGCTTGGAGCTATCACCAATGAATGTGGAGTTAATGGACGCAGTATCGGAGCTATTGATATGTATGACAAGTTTTCATTTGTTGATGTAGAAGATGGGCAAGTGAAAAAGGTTTTGAAGAATCTTAAAGATAAGCGAATCAAAGGCCGTAAGGTTAATGTTGAAGTCGCTAAGAATTAAATAAGTTATATTAGAGTTGAAACATAAAGCAAGCCCCCTATACCCTTACGCACTTCGTGAAGCCGGGTATAGGGGGCTTGCTTTATGTTTCTGCTTAATTATAAGATATATATTTTAGCGATTTCTGCTTTGGTTTATTAGTGGTGTCGATTTGGGTAGTAAATGGCTTTCAGTAATCATGAGATACATTAACAAAAAACGATAACAAAAATAATAAGGTAAAACATTGGTTAAATGCAATAGTTGTATTTGATTTGGTTGCGTCCGGCATTTTTGGCTTCATATAGGAGGGTGTCTGCAGTTTTGATCATTTTTGCTCCACTTGTGTTTTTGCCGGTGACGACACCACCGCTAATGGTAATCACCCTGTTTTTAATGAAGGGGTAGGCTTCAATGCGATTGAGGATATGCTGTGCATAGGTAATGGCTTCAGGAAGGTCTGTATCCTGCATGACTAACATAAATTCCTCACCGCCATATCTTCCTGCGGTAACCTTAAGATCTTCTAGTAAAAATTCACTGATTTTATGAAGAACCATGTCACCGGTTTGGTGGCCGAATTCATCATTCACCTTTTTGAAGAAATCAATATCAAAAAGGAAGATGGAAACATCGACCTCTTTTTGGAGAGCGGCAGTAAGACGGCTGATAATGGCGTTGTGATTGAAAAGGCCTGTTAGACTGTCTCGTTCAACCAGGTCACGCAGTTTTTCATTGCTCTTTCTAAGGGCTTCCGTTCTTTGCTGGATAATATTTTCCAATTCAAGATTTAAGTTCTTATATTTATCAATAAAATACTGGTTGGAGATAAAGGAAAAACCTAGATTTATCAGCATACTAAAAAGGTGGATAGTGTCATCTGAAAAGGATAGGGGGCTGCCGCCCGGTATATCGCAGGTGATATACATATACATGTCTTTTTCAAGGTGCATTTGGGCCACCAGACCATCTTTAATAGGTTGGCTAACCTTTGTATAGGACAAGTAAATATCATCAGGCATAGACGCTTTTGCATAGGAAAACAAATCAGACAAAAGAGTTGCTGAAAGATTAGGGTTGGATTGGATGGATTTTTCTTCCAAAATATTATGCGACTTTATTATGTCGTCGCTAACAAAATATTCCGGTTTGAGTTGCAGGGATTGAAGCCCTTTTAGGTCATGACCAATGGCCTCAAGAAAATGTATGCCTTTGGAATCCCTTAAATAGGCAGTGGCATATTTAACCTCATAAAGATTTTCAACAAGAAGTTTGAGGAAATCCTTAAGAAAATCCATTTGAGTTCCTTCAACAATAAGCAGCTTGGAAATCAAGGTCGTCAGTTTTTCGAAACTTTCTGAACGGCTGACCATATTGGAGTAGGTAAACAAAACCTGGCCAAGCAGACGAATACGCTTGAGGACATCGATGGTTGTTTTGGTGAAGACTTTATCGCTTGAAGTGCCAATATCAAGAGCTAAAACGCCTTTTAACTGACCTTCCAGGTAAATATGAAGCTGGATAGTCTGGGCAATGGGCTTACTGCCCTTTTCGATGACCCGAAATATGTGATGTCTGTAAGGGTCAGAATCTGTATTATCTCTGGAAAGGATATTGTTGGTGATAAAGATACGGGGGGAGACTTCTACATGGTTTTTAGAAGATGCCATATCCGGAGAGAAAACACTGTCCGGAATCTTAATACTGGATAGCTGGTCAAGATCATGTCCAATCGTGTGGATGTAAGTCCAGTAACCTTCTTCGTATAGTAAGGCACTACCGTAATCCGGTTCCTTTGTCGATTCAAAGATAATATCCAGTAACCTGGCCATGAAACTTCCAGTATCCGTGGTTTGGTAATGTCTGGAATTTAGGAGTGAATCCGTCATATCCAGAAATGCCTGTATTTGATTTTTAGTTTCTGAAGTTAATAAAGGAACCAGAAGAGCCTGTAGATTGTGTCTGAAAAATGACAGGGTTTCAGTCATTGTTTCTGAGAGGGTTCTTAGTTCTGTCAGGAAGATCAAGTCCCCAATCAGAAAATCCCCCATAAAGAGCCGCAATACAATGACTGGAGATGTAACCTCCTGGCTTTCGATAAAAACATTTAGTTTAAGAGGGTTTATGTATGGAAAGGCTGCGGAATAATTTTCAGTAAGCAGCTCTATTTCACTAAGACTGTACATATCCTTTGATACATCATAGGTCATCTGCTTCATACTGTAGTTAAGGATGGAAAGGGAATCATCTGAAGGAATATCCATATGGCAGTCGATTTTGCCCACACGATAGGAGCCATATTCCAGAAATCCTATGTAACCTGAGGTGATTTCCTGAAAATGGCTGCAGATGAAATGACCAAATGCATTCATCAGCATGACCGGTGACTGGTCCATGCCGGTGAGCTGATTGTAAAAGGTGTAGTATTCCTTAAATGCCATAATTATCTCCTGTGTCCAGCCCCTACTTCTCATAACATCCTATTATTAACTTCATTATACTATTAAGGGAATTGAAATTCAAACAAAGATGGAATTTTGCAAAGTGATGTTTTAACGTAAAAGAGCAAAAATGCAGGATTTGAAAACAAAGTTGCAAAATTGTATTGACAAGACAGATTGATTTATATATAATGGTAACAAATTCAAGGGTGAATTTTATGAATGTATATCTATTCATGTGCAATTAGACAAAGAGGTCTATAGACGTTAGGCGTAACGTTTATGGGCTTTTTTGCTTTTTTTATGTAAAAATGTGGGCGATAAACATAAAAAACATGAAATTTTACTCTTAAATATGGGCATTCTTAACAAGGATATTACTATTATAATTTTGGAGGTTTTAACATGGACAATTTCATTTTGAACACGATGTGGGTGTTCCTGGCTAGTGTACTTGTATTTTTGATGCACGCAGGTTTTGCAATGGTAGAAGTAGGCTTCACTCAGTCTAAAAACGCGGTTAATATTATTATGAAGAACTTCGTTACCGTTTCAATTGGTGTGCTTTGCTATTTCGTTGTTGGATATGCATTGATGTATGGCGATGATGTGGCAGGGATTATTGGATTCAGCAATTTTGCCTTGTTGAATGCACCATCAGAAACTGCAGGTATTTCTTTTGACGCCTTCTTCTTTTTCCAGGCAATCTTTGCAGCGACTTGCGCGACCATCGTTTCCGGTGCTATGGCCGAAAGAACCAAGTTTATGTCTTATGTGGTTTTTGTCGTCGTAGCAACCGTCATCATCTATCCGCTGATTGGTCACTGGATTTGGGGTGGCGGTTTCTTAGCTTCAAAAATTGGTTTTAAAGATTTTGCAGGGGGGGCTGCCGTCCATGCTGTTGGTGGTTTCTGTGCTTTTGTTGGCGCTAAAATGGTTGGTGCCAGAAAAGGTAAATACCGTAAGGATAAGGCTTACGCGATTCCAGGACATAATATACCACTGGGTGCTCTTGGTGTGCTTATACTGTGGTTCGGTTGGTTCGGATTCAACCCGGGTTCCACTTTGGATATTACATCACCGGTAACGATTCATGCGGCTATTACCACCTTACTTAGTGGTTCAGCAGCAACGGTATCTTCACTCTTTTTCTCAGAAATCCGCTATGGTAAACCAGACGCAGGTCTTACCTTAAACGGTGCCCTTGCTGGTCTTGTTGGAATTACAGCAGGTGCTAATGAAATAGGATTTTTCGGTGCGATTATTGTTGGTCTCATCAGTGGTATCTTAATGATTTTCTCAGTTGAATTCATTGACCAAAAGCTTAAGATCGATGACCCGGTTGGTGCCATCAGTGTCCACGGCGTTTGTGGTGTCTTTGGTACCTTGATGATTGGCTTTTTCTCAACCGATAACGGTTTGTTCTACGGTGGAGGTATTGGACAGTTGGTTAGCCAGGTAGTAGGTGTGCTTATTGTTGGTGTGGTTGCAGTCGGTCTTGCCTTTATTACCTTTACTATTGTTAAGAAGGTTATGGGACTTCGTGTTAACGAGCACATGGAAGTTAATGGACTCGATACCATTGAGCATGGAATTTCAGCCTATATGGAATTATAATATTGCACTTTCCTTAAGGACTGATTATACTAGTGGTATAGTATAAAGTTTAGGATTTGCAATATGAATGACGGAGGAAGTACAATGGATAAAATGACTAAAATTGACATTATTACAAGACCAGAGCAATTGGAAGATCTTAAAAACGGCATGAATGAAATCGGAATTACCGGAATGACAGTCAGTCATGTTCTTGGTTGCGGTATCCAAAAAGGCCGTACACACATGTATCGTGGTGTGCCGTATGAGATTAATCTTTTACCTAAAGTAAAATTTGAAATTGTTGTTTGTGAAGTACCTGTTGAAAAGGTCGTAGAAGCAGCGAAGAAAATTCTTTACACCGGTGAAATTGGTGACGGAAAGATTTTTGTTTACCCGGTTGAGAATGTAATTAAGGTTAGAACAGGTGAGGAAGGCGTAAAAGCTTTATAGTTTAACCGAAGTGCCATACCTGGTTTGGTTCATGAGATGAATTGAAATTATTGAAGCTGTAACCCTATGAGAGTGGCCCCATAAGGTTACAGCTTTTTATCTGTTGCCAAGTTAAATTAGAGTTTGAACAGGTTCCAACGACAGGAGTCTACATCGTAGCGGAGTTCGCAGATTTTGTTGTAACCGTTCATCTTGATTTCACAAGTGAATTTATAAACCTTGTTACCAGCGATCTGATCCAGCTCGCTGGTATATATTTGGGTAATTTTAATGACATGGCGGGCGCCATCCGGGTTCTCAATCTTGAACCTAAGAGGATGAATGCGGCCGCTTTCTTCTGTCCAACTAATCATTTCTATAGGTTTTGCCAGTGTTTTCATCTTTATCACCTACAATATACTTGTCATGACGGGGTAACCTTCTTCCCCAATACCGCCGGTAACCGGACTAAGGCCAGAATGAATAAAGGAAGCCCTCTGGATGGAACCTTTCCCATACCGGGTCCTAAGTTGGTCAACGAAAGTATCTATTTTTTTTTGTTTCTCAAAATCATAATTAACCAGAAGGGACTGTTGAAAATATGTGTTGTCCTGAAGGTCAGTTACACGGACTCCCAGTTTGCGTATAGGGGTTTTATAATCCCATAATTCATCAAAAAGTTCCTTGGTGATGCCGTGGATATAGGAGGTTGAGTCTGTAGCCACAGATAGTTTTCGCTGATGGGACATATAGCCAAATTCGTTGGTGACAATAGAAACGGCAACGAGGCCACAGCAATACTGACCATGGCGAAGGCGCATACCAACGCTTTCGCATAAGGATAGAAGAACCAAATAAGCCTCCTCTTTCCTGGTGACATCAAAGCGGACTGTTGTGGAGTTACCCATGCCTTTGACCACTTCAAAGTTGGAACTTTTAACTGTGGCAGCATCAATACCATTGGCAAACTGATGAATCATAATACCAAAACTTTTAAAGTGGGTGGTTAGAATATCCAAAGGGGTTTTGGCTAAATCACCAATGGTACGGACACCTAACCCTTGAAGCTTCTTGTTGGTTTGACGGCCGACCATAAATAAATCACCTACAGGAAGGGGCCACATCTTTTCTTTGATTTCATGGGGCCAGAGGGTGTGGACCCGGTCTGGTTTTTGAAAGTCGGAAGCCATTTTAGCCAGAAGTTTGTTGGTGGAAATTCCGACGTTAATGGTAAAGCCCAATTCTTCACGTATGCGGTTGCGGATAGCATTGGCGGCTTCGACAGGGTCGCCAAAAAGATTATCCATATGGGTATAGTCCATAAAACATTCGTCAACACTAAATTGCTGGATCTTAGGGGAGTATTCCCGTAAAATACCAACCATGGCCTTACTAGCCCTTGAGTAAAGGTGGTAGTCTGGGGGGAATACCTTAAGGCCTGGACACTGTTCCATAGCCGTGCGAAGTGGGTTGCCGGTTTTGATGCCGTATTTCTTGGCAGGAATGGACTTGGCCAGGACAATTCCGTGACGGGAAAGCTCATCACCACCGATAACACAAGGGATAGTACGAATGTCCAGAGTTTCCCCCTGTTGAAGACGGTAAGCGGCTGTCCAGCTAAGGTAGGCTGAGTTCACATCCAGATGCAATATGGTTCTTTCTTGGTTCATGGCATACATCTCCTTAAACACGAACATGTGTTCGATATCATTATAACACGAATGTATGTTCGGTTCAAGTCTTGAAAGACCCCGTAAAGCGAAAAAGTAAATGCCAGATTTTTTTCTATTGACCTAAAGTGAAAAAGTAAATGCCAGATTTTTGAAAGCGATTGTGCATGAAAAACTAAAAAACTGATCTATATAAGAAAAGATGCTTACATCTAGTCTCTAGAGATCAGTTGGTTTTAAACCTAGTCCGCCTCCATAGTCTTTCTAAGACTGAGGTCAATATGTGGTTTGGTTTTGGGGACCCGGAGCAGTTTATAATCCTTGTCAACAAAGCAGTGTTTGGATTCTCCCGTGGCGTGGCAGATCTTTCCGTCAAGACTGTAAATCTTATAGCCGATAAGGAGTTTAATACCGGTATAGTCTATAATGGAGACTCGTATGTCTACCTGGTCGTTAAACCTGACCATGGCCTTATAGTCACAGGAAATACCAAGAACAGGGCTGTAAACACCCTCTTCTTCCATTGTCTTATAGGGAAGTCCGATATGTTCCATCCAGGCTACTCTAGCCTCCTCCAACCATTTGATATAGTTGGAATGGTGAATAATGCCCATCTGGTCAGTTTCGTGATAGTTTGCTTTTCTGATGTATGAAAATTCCATAATATGTCCTTCCTTGTGCTAATCATAATCCTATGTAGAAGATTATATCATAATATGGCCAGGTCAAGGCATAAAGACTTTACAAGAGGGTATAGCTACATAGGTCAGAATAGGTTATGATAGAAGTAGTTAATTAAAGTGCTTGATTATTAGAGGTTTAACTGAAAACCATATATAGATGAAGGAGGGTTTGATGAAAAAAATAAAATGTATCATATTTGACTTTGGAGGCGTTATAGGAAAGCCACAGGACCAGCGTTATGTTGAGGATATGGCAAGCCTTTTAGGAGTAGATAAGGCCAGGTGGATTACAGGGTATTTTAAGCATAGAGGCAGTTACGATAAGGGATTGATGGACGTTAGGGAGTATTGGGAAAAAGTGACTGAGGGATTGGACCTTGATTTAAGTGATGACCAGGTTGAAGCATTGAATTTGGCCGACACTAAAAGCTGGACCCAGATTAATGAAGACACCCTTGAATGGATTCACAGCCTTTGCAAGGACAATGTAACCCTGGCTCTTTTGTCCAATATCAACGAAGGTGTTCTTAAGTATGTAAAAGAAGAATTTCAGTGGCTGGAAGATTTCGACTATCTTTTTTATTCCTGCCAAATGAAAATGCTTAAGCCTGAGCCTGAAATCTATGAGGCGGTTCTTGATAAGATAGGAGAAGAGCCCAGTCAGTGTCTTTTTATTGATGATGGTATCCAGAATGTAGAAGGGGCTAAGCAGGTAGGTCTGGAAAGCCTTCGATTTACTACCTTTGAAGAAACGAAAAAATTCATTCTTGAAAACTATAACATTGAAGGAAAGGACCTTGAAGATGTTATTGACATGGTTTAGAATGGTCTAAATAATCGTCGAAATCATTAAAATAAACGAAAGAGGTTTGTATAGACCTAAGGGTTTTTGTTATAATAGTAAGGATGAAAAAAAGCCACTTAAGGATTATCCAAGTGGTTATTGACATACATATGAGACGAAAGGAAGGAGTGTACAGAAAGCGGGTTTGGACAAGGTGTTTGCTAAAAAACTTTCTGTACCAGGGTTAAGATGAAGAGAAAAATAATTGCAATGGGATTAGCGCTTTTAATGAGTGCCAATGTAACCTCTATGGCAGAAGAAGCAGCAGTGGTGACTGCCTATACACTGAGTGAAGTTGAAGAGGCTGCAGGGCGACTGAATCAGATTGATATTCTGAGAGGTGACGGCACAAGTTTTGATCTGGATGGCCAGTTGACCAGAGCTCAAGGTGCAACCTTTATCGTTAGACTATTAGGGATGGACGAGGAAGTCAGCAACAACAAGATTGATTATGTAGCTATGAATTTTTCCGATGTATTCGGTAATGACTGGTATTCAGCCTACGTTGGTTATTGTGTACAGGAAGGCATCATCAATGGGTATAGTGACGGAACTTTTAGACCTAATGATACCTTGAATGAACAGGCCTTTATCAAAATGGTTCTTGGAGCCATGGGCTATGAGTACGGTGTGGATTTTACTTGGAACGGAACCTTTGCCTTCGCCTATGAAAAAGGTCTGGTTATGGATGATAAATATGCAGCGATGACCGGCAGTGCAGGCGATTATACAAGAGGACAGGTTGTTGAACTTTTGGATCATATTATCAGCCAGCCTATGAAAGATGGAAATAATAAAATGGTTGATCTTCTTATCAACCAAGGTTTGTTAACGAGAGAAGAGGCTGTCTTCCATGGTTATATTACAGACAGTGTCTTAATGGAAGTGGATGAACTGACTATGACTGCCAGTGGAAAGTTTAAGCTTCTTTTCAGTGAGGCTCCTGTAAACCTTACCAAGGACCAGATTGTGATTAAGGAAAAATATTCAGATACCCTTATTGAAGTGTCAGATATACTTGAAATGGACATTACCAGAAGTTTTACCCTGACAGTAGATGGTCAGGTTGCTGACCGGGAATACGTCATGACCCTTACAGGTCTTGAAGACAGTCAGGGAAACGTAATGGAAGATTACAGTTTTGAATTCTTTGGTTACAGAAGTGATTCTTTTGGATCTGCCTATTATCGCATTGTAAATGCAGACTTGGTTAAGGCTGACCAATTGGATATTTATTTTACCCAGCCTGTTGATATTGATCAAATCAGTCCTGAGGATATTGATTTAGAGCGTGCAGGTGCGCCTTTTATCACTGGCAGTGATGCTATGTTTGCCTTAAGTGTTGATGCCTCCAATCCATATCTTCTTCATGTGGAGCTCTTGGCTTTTGATATTAATTTTGCTGATACTTTTGAAGTGAAGGTGTCAGGTCAGGCTAAAAGTTCTTATGGGGCAGGTGTTTATGATGGATATGGCGACAGTGCCAGATTTTCATCTCTTGAAGTGGAAGCAGAAGACTTTATGCTAAAAGAAGTGGTCATGGAAGACGACCAGCATATTGTCCTTCGATTTAACCAGAATGTAAGAAGCGTTATAGCAGAACAAAAGTTTTCCTATGACCTTAAAAATGCATCTGATGTCAGTCTGGAAATACAAAGTGCAGAGGTAATCATGAGTGGGGAATATGCAGGAAAAGCTGTTCGGTTGACCACAGATCTGCGTATTGCTGTAGGTGGAACTTATTCCTTGATGATTAACCAGGCCTATAACACAGACAGGTCGGAATCCATTATCGAAGAAGTGACCAGCTTTGTGGCGACCTTGGCTGAACTTCCTGAACTAACCATTCTTTCGGTCAGCCTTACCCATCCAGACCGGTTGGAAGTTCAAGTGGACCAGTATCTGGATACAACAGTTGTTCTTAATACCAATTTATATGCTATTAAGGATCATACGACCGGCTTTTACGTGACCAAGCCTTCAGAAATTCATTATGATAGATTCGCCGTGAAACCAACCTTGGTCTTGGAGTTCAACAATGACCTGGTTTTCACCAACGGTCATGAATATATTCTGACCATAGACTCTGATATGAAAGTGGCAGGAGGACAGGCTCTTAAGGAAGATGCTGAAACAAATTTCTTGGCGGCAGCGGCACTCTATCAAGAACTTATGTTGGATGAGGCCTCCTATATTGGCGGTGACATTATTAAAATATCAGCGACAAAAGAGCTGGCGGTTGATGTCCCCAATGTGCTGAATACCAATTATGTACTTAAGGAAATAGATGGAGAAACGACAAGAAGTCTTCAGCCAATTGGCGTAACATATTTTAGTAAACAGGTCATCTTACTTCGATTTGAAGACTTGGACCCATCCCTAACCTATGTATTAAGTGCAGAAGAATTGGTTAGTGAGTTCAGTGAGACAGAAGACGTCAGTGCATTGGAAATCAATGTCTTGATGGAAGAAATCCTACAATAGTTGGATGTTTTAAGAAGCTGACAGTGGTATAATAGACTGTATCCATAAAAGCATCCGTCAATCCTTGGATGCTTTTATGGTTAGGGCGTCAAATGGAAGTTTCACTGAGAATCATTTGACACTCTAAGCATTTATGGATATATGATTCAGTATAGTATAGAGTAGTGAATAGATGGGTTGTCTGGGGGAAGCAAGGAGGCAATCGTGTTAAATTGGGGCATAATTGGAACCGGTAACATTGCAGGGGCAATGGCTAAAGACTTTAAGTTTGTCGAAGAGGGCAAGCTGGTTTCTCTTGTAGGAACATCTGCAGAAAAAGGACAGGCTTTTGCGAAAAAACACCATATTGGTGGATATTCTGACAACTTAAGAGACTTTCTGGATGATCCGGGAATAGACTGCGTTTATATTGCAACTCCACACAATACCCACAAAGAACTTGTTATTCAGGCCCTTGAAGCAGGGAAACATGTCCTGTGTGAAAAACCTATGGGGATTAACAGTCAAGATGTGGAAGCTATGCTTAAAGTTGCTAAGGCCCAAGGGAAATTCCTAATGGAAGCTTTCTGGACGGCCTATTTACCAGCTGTCATGGAAGTTGAAAAATGGATAAAATGCGGTGAGATTGGTAACGTCCGGCTCATAGAAGGTGATTTTTCTTTTCGGATTGACCAAGAGCAAGGTAGACTTTTCGATCCTTCCTTGGCAGGTGGGGCCTTATTGGATGTGGGAATATATGTAGTTGGTATGGCTCACCGAATCAGTCAGCTGGCAGAAGCAGGTCCTCTGATTTCGTCTTCCATTGCAGCCAAAAAAACATCTACCGGTGTAGATGGTCAGGATACCATTACCCTTCAGTACGAAAATGGCTTAACAGCCTCCCTAACCTGTGCCATTAGTCTTGATGGTCCCAAGGGCTTGAACATATACGGTGAGAAGGGTCATATTGAGATACCGGACTTTTTTATGGCTAAGAAAGCCTACCTCTATACCCAGGGAGACCGGTTGGATTATTCCTCAAGTACGCCTGCCCATGGGTATGTTTATGAAGTGAATTATATGAATGAGGCTATCAAAAAAGGCAAGACTTCAAGTGAAGTATTGCCTGTAGAAGAGTCTCTAGAATATATTAGGATTATTGACACCCTTAGGTCCGCTATAGGTCTCAAATACCCTATGGAAGATTAAGCTTATTTGGTGGACGGTGGTATATGACTGGATTCTAAAGGTTTGATTTTACGCAAAAGCAAGAGAATCAAAAGGCCAAGACTACAGGAGATGCCGAAGAAGGCATAAACTGACTCTACGTTCACGTAATCATAAATATAACCGCCAATAAAATTGGAGTAGATACCGCCAATACCGATAAAAATTGCAGCATAGATTGATACAGCCGTCGACCGTATACTTGGAGCGACGGTTGTTTTTACATATTCAGCCGTTGCCGTTAAAAAGGTTCCGAAAAAGAGTCCCTGCAAGGGGAAGAGAATGAGCACCAGGATAGGACTATCATTCCAAAAATAAAAATACCATCGGAACATACCAACCAAGGTTGAGAAAATCAATATCCTGTAAATGCCAAAGCGAGGTAGAAAACGATTGGTAAGTCCCATAAAAGGTGCTTCGCTCATGGCAAAAAGGAAAAAGGATAAGCCGATCCAAGCCAGATTCCCTCCAATGGAGTCGAAGTAGAGGCCGTAAAAGGTGTTGTGACTGATAAGGGTATTACCCACTAAAAAGCAATAGAGGAGAAAGACCATAAAGGCCTTGTCTTTCAGAAGTTTTGGCAGGTCTTTCATCATATCATGGCTGGAGTTTTTGATGGAAACCTTAATCCTGTATGTTGCCCCCAAAGCTGCAATACATGAAAAAGCAAGTACGGCAAAAATAAATTCTAAACTGATGATTCGGGAAAGGTAACCGGCAATGAGGGCTGCGATAGCAAAACCGTAAGCGCCCCATTTTCTTACCTGGCCAAAGGGGACGTTGGTTGACAGGGCAATGCTGTCAGCAAGTGGTGTTGAGGCAGTCATAAAAATATTAAGGAATCCATAAGCCAGAATAAATAGTATGAAAGTCCTTGCAAAAGGAAGGACTAGAGCCATAATCAGGGTTGCAGAAAAGGTGATGGCAAGCATACCCTTGTGTTTACCCGTTCGGTCGCTGATAATACCCCAAAGAGGAGGCACTAAAACCGCCAATAGGGACCGTGTAGAAAATACTGAACCGATTTGGACACCTGTAAAACCAATAGATTCAAGGTAGACAGACAAAAGGGGGAGTACTGCTCCTAAACCAAAATAGGAGAAGAAAAAAAGGCTGTTAAGAGCCTTTCGGTTTCTGTCTGTCATAGATGTCATGATGTTGCTCCTGTAAGGCGGGTGGCAATGATGTGAAAGGTGGATTCGCCCATGTCAGAATTATTTATATCCAGGTTATAGAGAACCTTTAACTCCAGACGGTTTTCCTTGCTTGTGTATTCAATGGACTTGGTATGGGATACCATCTCCAACATGCCAAATGGAGTCTCGTAAGGGATGATATGACTTTGTCCCATCTCAAAAACCAAGTGGGTGTTGACAGCACCACTTCTGATAATGGATACATTGTCTGCTGCAATGGTGACCCTGGTACGGGTTTCTCCTGATTCAACAAGGTCGTGATTGGTATATATGATATGTTCCTTGCCGTTTTTTGAGAACCATTTTCCAGTTGTATGCAATTCTATTTTTTCATCATCCATCATATCTGACTGGATGCCGATAACTTCAATTCTTACGTTGTCTTCCATATTTTACCTCAAATTTTTCTTTAGCCAGTCAAGAACCATACGGTCAGGCGGGTTAATTGCATCATCAGTAGGGAAATCCTCCATATGAAAAAAGCTTACTTTTTCCGTTTCCTGGGGATCAAGATTCAATTCACCGCTGTAGTTTCTGCAAAGGTAGACGTTGGCTACGTTGTAAACGACGTCACCGTTAGGATACTTATTGTACATCTTGGGACCGGAAAAGACATGAAGCAGGGTCAGTTCGTGGGCCTGTAAACCCGTCTCTTCAAACAATTCTCTTCTGGCTGCGTCTTCCAATGTTTCCTCAAGTTCCAAGGCACCGCCAGGCAGTCCCCATAGATGATTGTCTGCCCGAAGCTGTAACATAAATCGATTTTCCTTATCCTGTAAAAGAACACCAGCGCCAACCATAATCAGAGGTTGATGTCCCACATATTGACGTAAATGACTGATATAGCCCATAATTAGTCTCCTTTTCCTCTTAACACACTCATTATACACTGTTTTCTCTAAAAAACCACCCATATTTGTAAAGAGAATGTAATAATAAAGCCTTTGGATTTATGGCATTTTTGCCGAAATATTATGATATAATGGTATAGGTTAATGACCTGGGAGGCTGCTATGAAATTCACAAGAATTAAAAACATAAATGCATTGATTGATATAAAAAATACCAGAAAGAAGAATGCTTCAGGAAACCCAGTCTTGTTTAGGGCAGGTCTTAGATGCCTGGCGTTTGTTCTGGTTTTTTCTTTGATGATAAATACCCTTTCATATGGGGCTATTGAAGAGGATAGGGGTATTGTCTCAGCAGATATAGACAACACCTATGTTGGAAGAAGTTCAGCCACTGTCATGCAGACCAATCTTGATTTTAGTGATGTGGCTGATTCCTATTGGGGAAAAGAAGCGATTTCCAGAATGGGAGCCCTTGATATTACTAAAGGGTATATTATCGGTGGGGTAAGACAGTTTCGACCGACTGCCCAGATGAGTAAGGAAGAGGCCATTGCCTTCATTATGCGGGCAATAGGACTTGAAGAAGAGGCTAAGCTTGCTGCTGAAAATTTGAACCAGGTTGAAGGTGAGAATACCATTAATCTATGGTCTAAAGGCTACCTGTCCCTGGCTGCCCAGATTGGCTTGATCACAGCCGCAAACCTGGCTGATGCCCTTGTGGCAGACCAGACAGTATTGGACCCGGAATTTAATTTTATCCGCAGCGCACCTGTATCAAGGGAAGAAGTTTCCAAATGGCTTGTCCAGGCAATTAATAATCAGAATCCTGCCTTGATTGAGCCTTTATACCGCCAGCAGAACGTGTTTACCTTCGATGATTTTGACCAAATGGATCCCTTGCTGATTCCTTATATAGAAGCAGTTGTGGACAAGGAGATTATGATTGGCGACGGGACATCCTTTAATCCAAAAGACAATTTACTCCGGGCGGAAATGATGCAGATTATGAAAAATATGGATACCATTCTCTACGATACCATGAATCTTGCTGAAAAATCCGGTTATGTCGGACATGTGGAAGTGGATGTGGACGGCGATGGTAATGGTAACCTGATCAGGCATCAGGTTTATGTAAGAAATGCTCAAGGGTCGGTGGATCTTTTAGTTCAAGAAAGAGAAAAAGACCTCTTGGACAATGAAGAGGTTCGTGATGCAGTCGTCTATCGGAACAATGACATTCAGTCTCTTATTAACCTACAGGAGGGTGACACGATACATTATGTTGTTGATGAACAAAACGATGAGGTTGTCTATGTTGAGGTGGTGACCAGTCCTTATAAGTATACCGTTAAAGGTGCCCTTGAGCCCCTATATGACATTGAAGACGGTATGATTACTGTGGTCAATTCATATGGTAATAATCTAACCTACACTTTGGCAGATACCCTATATGACCTGAATGCAGACCTTATTGTTATTGATGAAAAATACGTTCCTTTCACCAAAGCGCCTATCACCAATCAGGTATCTTTAACAGTGAAGAATCAATTGGTTATCCAGATTGACTTTGGTGGTGAATTGGTGACTACAGATGAAATCAGCGGTATTGTCATTGAACATAACCGGGATTTTAATTACATCCGAATATCCGATTGGGACGGTAATGAGCAGATTAAGCGATACAATGAATCCACTGTAGAGGTGGAAAAAGAAGACTACTATGACAATGAGGACCAGGTCGGTTATCTGGACCAGCTCTTCCCCTATTATGGCTTTGATGAAGATGATGCACATGTTGATGATATTGAAGCCGGTGACATCGTACACCTAAAGCTGGATCCGGCTGATACGGGCAATATCCTGGCTATTAGTGCTAAAACCAATTATACGGTCAAGTACGGAGAAATCCTGACTGCTCTTGACCGTGGAGACGATGGGTTTACCTACACCATTGAGATGGATGACAATTCCATATATTCCTATGACGCTGATGATTCGGTTGCCGTTATTAAAGGCAGTCAGTCTCTTGGACTTGGGGATGTGGCTTCAGGGGATATTGTCAGAATCCTGGTTAATCAGGTTGTTATTGGGCCTGGATCTGTTAATGAAGTCATTAAGGAAATCAACATTGATCCTAATGGAAATGTAGCCGGCAATATTTATAAGGGTATCCTTGGTACTATTAATACCAGCCAGGAAACCATTGCCCTTAATAATTCTTATGAATTGATTCAGACCGGTTGGAAAAATTATCAGTCCACCAGAACTCTGGATATTTCAGGAGATCAGGTGGAGTATTATTTCGAGGATGAAAGGATTACCCTATCCTACGCAGATAAATATTTAAGGTCTCAGGACATGGATGTTTACGCAGCATGTGAAAATTATTTCGGAACCGAGAAGGTAACCAAGGTGACCTTTAGAAGCGGCAGAGACAGTGTTTTACCCTATAGTAATGTGACCTTGACCAATGGATTCAATCAATTGGAAACCCAGTACTACGATGACACAATTGGTATTGACGATGGTACTATTGTGGTTAAAAACGGACGTTTTGTTTCAGCTTCAAACATTATTGCCCCTGATTATACCCAAGTTGTTCTTAATGGGGGAGATCAGGCGGCGGTTATAACCGTAAAACCTGAACCCAATAATGATGCCATATCTGTTATGCGAGGACGGATTGCTCAAATTAATGAATATGAAGATTTCACTGTTCAATCCCATGCGTCATTATCCGGTATGGATTGGATTTATTCACCAATAGAGAGAACCTTCCAGATTGATTATAAGACCATCATCAAAGATACGGAAGATGTCCTGGGTATTGATGACTTTATCGGATACTCAGACGCCTCCAAGGTTGATGAAGTATATACCATTATTGCTGATGGAGTCAATGCCACCCATATACTTCTTGGCCCTTATGTGAAAGATGGTGTTATCGGAGAAGTCACAGAGGTGGATGTGACTGACAGCAAAATATCCCTTAAAGATACCATCGTCTATGATCAGACCTCCAAATCCTGGAATGAGTTAAGTCGACCTAATTCATTTTCCCAGGCGGAGATTTTCAACGAGTCGGTGATTATTAAGAATAACGAAGTCATTGATTTAGACCAACTTCAAGTAGGTGATAAGCTTAGGATCATGACGGATATCGATTTAGCAGAAGCATTTAAGCTTGAGGATACAAGAGAATTTTCAGGATATATCCTCTTTGTAGAAAATTAGGACCTAAGTACAAGATTTGTAATAATAGGTGGAGTTTCAATCACAAGAAAAAAATCAGCGAGTTATACCCATAAGACAGGAACCGGAGGTTATAGTGTGTCAGTAGAGAAGAAGTATCATAAAAGAAAACATCATATGAAAAGGTGGATTGCCGGAGCTATGACTGGCTTGCTTATCCTGGTCAATCCAATGACCCTAACAGCCTCAGAAGGTGAAATCGGCTTTTTTGGTGGTATATCAGAAGGGGATTATCTTCCCAAGACCATTGAAAAGTACGTCGATCTAACTGATAATACAACTCCAGTATATGCTTACAAGGAAATGGTCTTTATCAGCGGTGAACCTGTGGAAGTGACAGGAACTATTACTGTGGATGTGGAAGATGATGATATCCTGACAGAAACTTCAGGCATCTATAAGGAAAGATTCATTGTTGCGGCTGAGAATGAAGCCAAAGGTGTACGTTTGGCCAGATCATTAACTCTTGAAACTGCCTATTATATTATTGAAGGAGAGTTTAAGCGTCAGATTGTCAAGGACTCTACCATGACTGATTGGGTAGAAAACATTACGACTGATGCCGGCTCCTATTCCTTGGACGAAGATACAGCCATTTTTTCCAAGGCTACAGTTGAGGACATTACGGCAGGGGTTAGTTATTATAGTACGATCCTTTCATACAGTGCAACGTTTAATGATTCAGATGGAAATGAAATTGAAATGATGGTAGAAGGTAATATATATGGATACAAACAACCGTGGTCCAGAGTGGAAAGACAAATTCTTACTATGTCACTTCAATCTGAACCTCTAGATATGAATATGAATATTCAGTTGAATCCTAAATTAGAGGCGAAAAAGACTATTTATTATGATGAAAATGAGCCTTTTCCCATAAGTTTTGGTGGTACCTATAATCAGAGAATGGAAAGAGAAGCTACTATGGATTATGAAATACTTTCTTATCATCCTGAGTTGACGGATTCACAGATGAATAATAGTATGTTGCTAACTACTGCTAATCAAATAGAAAAGCTCCCGATACCTGAGGGACTAGACTTTCTTGGTGCGGCTTGGTATGCAGATGATATTAGAAAACTATATAGTATGCGTATTTTGACAGAAGTACCACACGAGAATCTGAATTACGAAGCTATGTCGCGTGGAGAGTACGTGAAAGCTCTTTGTCTGGCTATGGATTTAGATATATCAAAATATGAAAATCCTTTACCAACAGCACTTCAAGTCTTTGGGGATGTAGACTTGGAGCATCCATTATACCCTTATATTATGGCTGCTTATAATGCAAAACTAGTTAAAGGTACAGGTGCAAATTTTGATGTGGATTTACCAATAACCAGAGAAGAGGCGTTTGTCATATACATTAGAATTATTGGTTTGGAGAGATTGGGAATAACAAATAGTCCTACTACTCCTTTTGTAGATGATGCTAAGATTTCTAGTTGGGCAAAAAAAGAAATTGTAGCTGGGTATAGATTAGGTATAATTAAAGGAACAGATAAGAACTATCTTAATCCCAAGGCCTGGATATCAAAAGCGGAAGCAGCTACTATTATCAATCGTTTAATTGATTATTTAAGAGAAGATATTGCGCAACATTACTAATAAGCAATTGGTAAGGGCTTAATGTAAAACATAGCCTAATTACTAAAAGTAATGTAATCAGCAATCGTTAAGCCTATTCAAGAAAGGAAGACATCAATGAAAAAAAACATTTTTAAGCAGGTAACCCTTTTTGTACTTATAATGACCCTGGTTCTGACTCCTATGATTAAAGTAGAGGCTAAGGAAACTGAGGAATATTTAGATGAGTTGGAAGCTTTAAAGGATTTAATCCTGGAAGCTTATTCAGGTGGAGAGGTAACAGAGGATGATCTCTTTGAAGCGGCCCTAAGTGGTATGACTTCTATATTGGATGACTATTCTGTCTTTTATAATGACGTTGAAGCATCGACCTTTCTTAATTCCTTGTCCAGCGAATATGTCGGTATTGGTGTGCGCCTGGAAATCATTAATGACAGACCTGTTGTTACTGAGGTTTTTGAAGGCGGAGCTGCCTTTGATGCCGGCGTCATGGTCAATGATGTGATTACCAAGGTCAACGGCGAAGATACGGAAGGAAAAGACTTAAACCTTTTAGTTGATAAAATTGTTGGTGAAGAAGGAACCTATGTGACGATTGAGTTCCAAAGGGTTACAAGTTATTTAACTTTTGAGCTTGAAAGAAGAACAGTCAGCGTCCCTTCAGTAATTGAACTTGATTTAAGCGATGACCAATACGGCTTGGATGAAAGCCAGTTGGCCACTATCTATGGAGTGTCTGTTACCAGTTTTATGAGTCAAACTGATGAGGATTTTATACTTGAAGTTGAAAAGGCTAAAGAACTAGGGGCCAGATATTTTCTTGTTGATCTAAGAGACAACCGTGGTGGGTATCTGGATACTTGCGTCAATATGTTGAAGCAGCTTGTTCCTGAAGGGGATATCGTTACCCTTCTTAATAAGAACAATACAGGAACTAGATATGTATCGGAACTGACTGAGGTTCCCTTCCAAGTTGTGGTCCTGGTTAACGAAAATTCAGCATCGGCTTCAGAGATTTTTGCGGCTGCAGTAAAAGAAAACGGTGATGGAATTCTTGTTGGTGAGCAGACCTATGGAAAAGGTGTTGCTCAGAATATATACAGAATTGGAGATGAATATTTGGCAAAACTAACAACACAAGAGTTTTTCTCACCTGACCTTAATAAGATTAATGGGATTGGTGTTGAACCTGACCTTATTGTTGATAATGCAGAATATGTTTTTTCAGAAGACAGGTTCTATAATTTTGATACAGATGAGCAGATTATTAATGTTGAAGGTATGCTAAAGTTTCTAGGTTTCTTCAGTGGTCAGCCGGATGAATCCTACACCAGTGAAACTTTTAATGCTGTAAAAGCTTTCCAGGCAGCAAGTGGTCTATATCCATATGGCGTCTGTGATTTTACGACCCAGGCAAAGCTTAATGAAGAATACAGAAAAGCTACACTATCCAACGATATCCAAATGCAGGCTGCTATAGACTGGATTCTTGAAGATATGACAAAGGAAAGTGAAAATTAAGAAGATCCTTGTTGAAGATACACAAATTAGGTATGTTACTAAAAAAAACCTTGACTTATAGGACTGATACGCATAAAATAGATTAAGTTGTAAACAAATAAGTTTAGAAATAAATGATTCCAAAGAATTGTTTCATAGAGATTATGCGAGGTGTAATATGCAAACGAAGTATATTTTTGTAACTGGTGGTGTTGTTTCCGGATTAGGTAAAGGAATTACCGCGGCGTCCTTAGGTCGATTACTTAAGAACCGTGGTTACAAAGTGACGATTCAGAAGTTTGACCCTTACATTAACATTGACCCAGGTACCATGTCACCATACCAGCACGGTGAAGTTTTCGTTACTGAAGACGGTGCTGAAACAGACCTTGACCTTGGTCACTATGAACGATTTATCGATGAAAACCTGACACAATATTCCAATATTACGACAGGTAAAATCTATTGGTCAGTTCTTAATAAAGAGCGTAAAGGTGAATACCTTGGCGCAACTGTACAGGTTATTCCACATATAACAAATACAATCAAAGAGAGAGTCTACCGAGTGGGTAAATCCAATCAGTCTGATATTGTTTTTACTGAAATTGGTGGTACTGTAGGTGATATTGAGTCATTACCTTTTATCGAGGCGATTCGTCAGGTCGCTGCTGAAGTAGGCCGTGAAAATGTACTCTATATTCACGTTACCCTTATTCCTTACTTGAAGAAGTCTCAGGAAATGAAGACAAAACCTACCCAGCACTCTGTAAAAGAACTTCGTTCTCTGGGTATTCAGCCTGATATTCTTGTTTGTCGTACTGAACAGGAATTGACGAAAGAAATGAAAGACAAGATGGCACTTTTCTGTAACGTTGATCAAGATTGTGTTATCCAAAATATGGATGCTGAGACTTTATATGAAGTACCTTTGATGCTTGAAAAAGAAGGTTTGGCTGAAGTGGCTTGCCGCAAACTTAATATTGATTGTCCGGAACCGGACCACAGTGAATGGCTGGCTCTTGTAGACAGAGAAAAACACTTGGACAACAAAACGTCCAAGATTGCCCTGGTTGGTAAATATGTTGAATTACATGACGCTTATATTTCAATTGTTGAGTCCTTGAAACACGCCGGTGTACATCATGGAACCAATGTTGATATTAAATGGGTTAACTCAGAATTTCTTGATGAAAAGAACCTTAAAGCGGAGTTGGGTGATGTTGACGGTATCCTGGTCCCAGGTGGATTTGGAGATCGTGGTATTGAAGGTAAGATTTTGGCTGTTCAGTATGCCAGGGAGCAGAAGATTCCTTTCTTCGGTATTTGCCTTGGTATGCAGTGTGCAGTCATAGAATACGCAAGAAATGTTCTCAACCTTAAGGGAGCTCACTCATCGGAGTTGGATCCGGATACTCCATATCCAGTCATTGACCTTATGCCTGAGCAAAAAGATATTGATGAGCTTGGTGGTACTATGAGACTTGGTGCTTACCCATGTAAAGTGGCTCACAACTCCAATGCTATAGATGCATACAAGGATATACTGATTTACGAACGTCACAGACATCGTTATGAGTATAATAATGAGTATAGAGAAGATTTAGTCAATGCAGGACTTAAGATTACTGGGGTTTCACCTGATGAACGTTTGGTTGAAATGGTAGAGGTTGAAGATCATCCTTGGTTTGTTGGTGTTCAGTTCCATCCAGAATTTAAGTCACGTCCAAACCGTGTACATCCTCTTTTTAGAGATTTTGTTGGATCTACGATTAAGGGTGATGCATAGATTATAATCTTTACAGAATTACTAGAAAATATCATATAAAATTTTTAAAGCTGGTACCTATCTTTGAGTTAAGATAGATACCAGCTTTTTGTCTTGCTTAAATATTTTTTGGAGCGACACCCTTAATAATAATTTCCATCCATTCAGAGGTATAGGGTAAGATTTTCTCATATATATGTGGAGAGGAGACGCCTTCTACCATGGCCTGGAAAAAGAGGAGGAGAAACTGATCAGAATATTTTAAATCCACCTTTCCTTCTTTGCGGCCTCTATGAAAGATATCCATAATCATATTGAAGGATTGCTTGGTATAGTCCTCCATACGACGTGAGAGTTCTGAGTCTTTTTGTTGGGTTGCATAATCCATTAAGTCCAGATAGAATTGCTTATTTACGTTTTTAAGGTGTTTGATTTCATTGTTGCTGATTGCCATCAATGTATCTTCGAAAGACAGGTTGGCACCTACAATCTCTTCGGCATCCTGTCCCATGTTTTCAAGAAAATCCATAAAGACTTGGCTGATTAAGTCCTCTTTAGACCCAAAGTATTTAAAAAGAGAGGTTTTACTGACGCCTGCCTGGGTGGCTATATCAGCCATGGTGATGCCAGCCACACCTTTATCGCTATTAATCAAATGGTAAGTGGCCGTTACCACTTGTTTTTTCTTTTCCAGTGTTCGTCGTTCATATCCGTTCATTTTATACCTTCTTTCCAAACAAAATGAACTTCATATATAAAAATAGTTCATTATCTATTTGTTTTATATTATATATAAATAAAAATGAATTGGCAAGAGAGAAAAAGTAAATAAAATCAATGGATAAAATTGACATTTCAGAAATATTGGAATAAAATGAATTGTATAAGAAACTATAGTTTAAAAGTTCAGAAAATTAAAGAAGTTATGAACTATATGAATAATTGAAGTTCATAATATAAAAGCTTAATAGAAATATGTACTTACATTTTTAGTAGAGAAGGAGTAGTTATGGCGAAAATGATTGAAGTTCAAGGTTTGCAGAAAAAATTCGGTAAATTCACAGCCTTAAGTGATGTGGGATTTACAGTTGAAGCAGGACAGGTAGTTGGCTTTATTGGTCCAAATGGTGCCGGGAAATCAACAACCATTCGAATCCTCTTAGGCATCATTCATCGAAATGGGGGGACTGCTACAATATTCGGAAAAGATGTATGGAAGGATAGTCTGGAAATCCATAAACGGATATCCTATGTTCCTGGAGATGTGGCCTTGTGGGGGTCTTTTTCCGGTGGAGAGATCATTGACCTTTTCATGAAACTTCATGGTAATGGCAATAAGGAAAAAAGAGATTACTTGATTGAGCGGTTTGAACTCAATCCAAAGAAGAAAGCCAAGACCTATTCAAAAGGTAACAAACAAAAAGTCGGCCTTATCGCAGCCTTAAGTGTTGAGTCTGATCTCTATATTTTCGATGAGCCAACATCAGGACTGGATCCTTTAATGGAAGCGGTTTTTCAAGAAGAGGTTGATAAGTTAAAGGCAGCAGGCAAGGCGGTGCTTTTATCTTCCCATATCCTCAGTGAAGTGGAAAGGCTGGCGGATAAAGTGGTTATAATCAGACAGGGGAAGGTTGTTGAAACAGGAACCTTAGACGAGCTCAGACACTTGACCAGATCTTCTGTTACCATGGTTACAGATGGAGATGTTAACCAGATGAAGGCAGTCAAAGGTGTCTATGATTTTATCCTACAGGATGGCAAGGGTAAATTTTCAGCAGATACAGATCATATGAATGAAATATTGGAAGCCGCCACCAAGCTAAAAGTAAGACAGTTTCAAGTGGTTCCTCCAACTCTGGAAGACTTGTTTATGCGACACTACGAGGCGTAAGGAGGAGGGAATGATGAAAGAAAAAATGGCAAGATGGCATGTCTTGTATTTTCATTACTTAAGGCGTGACTGGAAGAAAATTTTAATATGGGTTCTTGTCCTTGGAGGATTCTCAGGTGGATATGTTCCGGCTTTTCAGGAGATGGCCAAGGGTCAAGGCCTGGTTGGTATGTTTGAGACTTTGAAAAATCCTGCGATGATTTCCATGGTTGGGCCGACGCCAATAAAGGAGGCAGGTTCCTATACACTAGGTGCCATGTATGCCCATGAAATGCTTCTTTTTTGTGGACTGTTCGCAATGATTATTACCGGACTTCATGTGGTGTCCCATACCAGAAAGGAAGAAGACCAGGGGCTTTTGGAGCTGATTCGGTCTTTTCAAGTCGGCAGGCAGGCTAACTCTTTAGCTGTAATGATGGAGGTTCTGACCATTAACCTAGCCTTGGTTATTGTCACAGGAGCTATGATGATTAGCTTCCAAGCGGATACTGTAACTGGTCTTGGGTCCTGGCTCTTTGGTCTCAGTGTCGGAGGGGCTGGTATGATCGGAGGAATTATCGCCTTGGTTATGGCTCAGATATTTCCATCCTCAGGCGGAGCAACAGGTTCTACACTTGGAATCATTGGCCTTCTATATATTCTTAGGGGGGCAACAGATGTCTCGAATCCAGACATATCCATGATAAACCCTATGGGATGGACCTATATGACCTATCCTTTTACAGAAAACAGATTTTACCCTATCCTATATATCCTTATATTCGTTTGTCTTTTGTCCTTAATCGCCTTTTGGTTGGAAGGCGGAAGGGATATGGGGGCTGGATATCTGCCGTCGAGAGAGGGTAGGCCTTATGCGAGGAAGTCTCTTTTATCACTGCCGGGACTCTTTCTTCGCTTAAATAGAGGTCTTATCATCAGCTGGCAAATTGCCTTCCTTATTCTGGGGGCAGCATATGGGTCTATCTATGGTGATATGCAGACTTTTATGGAAAGCAATCAATTAATACAGGCTATGTTTGTTATGACCGGTATTTCTATTGAAGCTTCCTTTACCAGTATTATCATGATGGTTATGATGGGGTTGGTTTGTATTTTGCCCATTGCAATTATCAATAAACTTTTTGCGGATGAGGAAAGACAGTTTTTTAGCCAACTTTATGCATCCCAGATTACCAGGACGAAACTCTTTGTTACATCCTTGTTGATAGCTTTTGGAAGTGGTGTCCTTGGTATCTTTATGGCAGCCTATGGTCTTGGAGCAACAGGGCTTGCTGTTATGGATGGTAAGTCTACGATGGAACTTATGGACTTTATAAAAGCTGGATATAATTATCTACCGGCTGTACTTTTCTTTATAGGTTTATCTTCATTCATTATAGGATGGAAACCTGGACTTAGAAAAATGGTATATGTATACCTTGGATATAGTTTTGCCATTAATTATTTTGGAAATATTGTAGAACTGCCACAAATTCTGTACGATGTGACAGTACTTAGACATATTACAAGGATGCCGGTTGAAGCCTTTGAAGCTGGAAGTTTTACTCTTATAAGCATAATCAGCTGCCTCTTGATAGGGCTGGGGTATATAGGCTATATCAGAAGAGACCGTATTGAAGGAGCCTAGGACCTGAGACTGGTAATAAAGTTTTAGATGGGTCCCGTTCTTTGGGCCTGGCAATGAAATTATAGTTAGGTGTGGGTGTATGTAACACCAGGTTTTATAGAATATAAAAGGACCAATATGTTGACTATCCAACATATTGGTCCTTGTTCATATGCTTATTTTTTACCAATAGAAGTAACTTTTTCTTTGGCCTTATTAAGCCATGATTTCTTAACTTCTTCTTGTTGAGCTTTTTTTGCTTTTGGTTTGGATTTGATACCGACAATATATATACCTGCTAGTTCAACTTTAACTTGTCTTTTGACAGGTAGTTCATCGAAAATACGATCATCAGCCATTAGCGTTGTAATCTGTGGGCCGATTTTAGCTTTAACCAAGGGCATCTTACGCCACTTCAGATACCAGGGGATCTGATCCTGAACCATTGCAGGAAGGTTTGACTCTTTAACACGCATCTTTTTCTTATCAATAATCAGTATAGATACTGTTTGTTTTGAATTTTCAATGAGTCCTTGTTGTGAGTCGACTTTGCCTTGAAGATTACGGCCTACAAAATAGAGTATTCCGAAAACTACTGCAAGTACGACTAATACAATAATTAATATTTGCCACCACGTCATGGTAGTACCTCCTAAATTTTCTTGAGCTGCTGGAAGGATTCACTAGGAATCATGTCCCGTTCAGGAGACATTTGCTCTCAGCTTATACCATTCTACCATTATTTAAGGTCATGGGCAATTAATAAATGCCAAAAAAGTGACGAATTTATATTTTGTCCTTGGCCTGTTTGGCTAGTAGTTCTTCATACATCTCCTGAATAATGTTCTGAACATACTTGGAAATGTTTTTCTTGTCCTCCGGATCCAGTTGGTCAAGGATAATTGGCTTGCCGACTTTTAAGTAGACGGTTTCCGATTTAAGGTTGACTTTGTTGTTCTCAAAAACATCGGCGGTTCCAAGGACAGCCATAGGAACAATAGGGATGTTGGGTTTGGTTGCCAGCTTAAAAGAACCTGGTTTAAAAGGAAGCATTTCCTTGGTTCTGCTTCTGGTACCTTCAGGATATATAATACAGGACTCGCCTTGTTTGATCCGGTCTATGGCATGTAGGATTGTTTTCAGGCCTTCCTTTGGACTGGTTCTATTGAGAAAGAGTCCGTCCATAGCAGCCAGCCACCAGCCGATAAAAGGCCATTTTTTAATGCTGTCCTTACCGATAAAAATCATAGGTTCTTTGACATATTTCATGACTAGAGGAATATCCAGCATAGACCGATGATTGCTCACATAGAGAACATTGGTATCCTGATAAAGGTTATCGATGCCTTCTACATCAAACTTTGCTCCGGCAGCCAAAAAAAGCCACCATGCAGTTAATCGGTTATATCCGTATGCCATTTTGACCCGAAGGGGATGGTTGAAAAGTCCGATTAAATAAACGAGTCCCAGATAGGGGATGCCATATAAATAGTGTATAGGAATAAAAATAAAAAATTTAAGACGCTGCATAGGTCACCTACTCATAAAAATTCTGCAAGACAGACTAACTTCCCATAAGTGAACGGAAAATGATCTGTCAGTGCAGTGTTTCCATTATAGCAAGCTTTCACAGCCAATGCAACGGCCATAGGGAATTTGCACCAAACTACTTGACAATATAGAGTAGTGAGAGTAGACTGAAAATATAGTACTATACAATATAGAGTAGTGGAGGTGTTGAAAGTGGATAAAGCCCAATTGCTAAAGGGACTTTTAGAAGGATGTATCCTGCAGATTATTTCGGAGGAAGAAACCTATGGATACGTCATTACCGAAGCTTTGAATACATATGGTTTTAAGGATTTAAACGAAGGGACTATATACCCGGTTCTTATAAGGCTGGAGAAGAAAGGTTTAGTTACCAGTGAATCACGTAAGTCTGAGCTTGGCCCTAGACGTAAATATTTTAACGTTTCTTCCAAAGGTATGGAGGAACTTGCCTCCTTTAGGGACTTATGGGAAGACATATCAGCAACGGTTAATACAATATTGAAAGGTGGTGTTATCCATGAATAGTGGTCGAATGAAATTATATTTTAGTGGAGGATTGGCTTTGGTACTGCTTGTCCAGGTTGTTCTTTTTATATGGTTCAGTGAAAGCCTTCAAACAGGACTAAGTCTTGTTTTGTCAATTATGGTAGTTCTTGCTTTGGTAGCCGTATATGCGAATTATAGGTCTGTAAAAAGGACAGAGGAAAAGGCTAAAAGTTTATCGAAAGATTATAGGGACTTTTTTGTAAATGCAGGTGAGGCAATAGGAAGTTCGTCTATGAAAAGGGGAGATAAGCGTGATACCATGGATTTGATTCTTGAAATACTCCTCCATGCACATGAGGATGGCAGGGGACTGGAAGATGTTGTTGGCTCAGATCCTTCAGGATATATCAATAATTTTATTGAGGCTTCTGGTGGTCGGTTGACCCCCCTTTATCTGATTGGATTAAGTACAACATCATTTTTCCTGTATCTACTTATGATCAAAGCCTACAAGGTCTTTCGTGATGGAAATGGTACTTTTGATTCTATTGGTATAGAGACCCTGGATGTGGGCATCGTGGCCACCTATTTCATTATTGCTTTTGTTTTTTTGCCATGGCTGTTATTGATGCTTCAAAAAGCCTCCAAAGAACAATGGTCAGGATTAAAAAGACTTATTGTAGTCTTGCCTTTGTCCATTCCCCTGGCTTTGATGGCCATCCTGATATTTGTTGAAAATAAGACCTTACGCCAGCTTATGGACAGGCCTTTACCGATAATGGAGAATATATGGTTAATTATAATCAGTGGTCTATTGGCCCTTGGGGGGATAGTTCTGATTAAGTATTCCAGAAAAGTTGAACTTAAAAAAATACTTAAGGATTAGAGGGTTGTAGGATGAGGATGAGAGGAATAATGAGCCTGGTTCTTATACTGATTCTTGCAGGTTTCACAGCCTGTAAAGATTACAAAGTAGATGAGGAGAAGTCTGAAACTCTTGAGGAAAGTGCCAATATGACTGTTTCTGATTATAAGCAGAGTAGTCCTGCAAACCTTGTCAATATAAGGATGGCTGGAGATATTATGTTTCATGATCTGCAATTGGAAGCAGGATATGATTCAAGAAGAGGTTCCTATGATTTTTACTCCAGCTTTTCTGCTATCAGGGATCAGCTTCTAGTGTCTGACTATGTGTTTGCCAACTTGGAAACGACTTTTTCAGGCCCGCCTTATAGTGGATATCCAAGATTCTCTACGCCGGATTCAGGGGCAGAGGCTCTTGCTGCATCTGGTATAGACTTTCTTACAACAGCTAACAACCACTCCTTGGATTATGGTCTTAAAGGTGCTTCACGAACTCTGGAAGTGCTAGATACAGCCGGATTGAGTCATACAGGAACTTATGACGATGACCATACTAGGGAGTTTAAGAGTCAGGATAAAGAGTCTTCTGTGCATATGCTTGATATCAAGGGATTAAGTATAGCTGTAATCAATTACACATATGGATTAAACAATTATGATTCAAACCCATACAAGAATCATATCAATTCCATTGACTTTTATGATCAAGAAGCCTTGGAAGTTCTGTATGGTGAAGTAGAAAGAGCAGAAGACTCAAAAGCAGATTATGTTATGGTGTTTCTACATTTTGGCAGAGAATTCCAAGTTATACCAGATGAGGAGCAAGAAGATTTGGCCTATGAGCTGATAGATCTGGGAGCTGACATTATTATCGGAAGTCATCCTCATCGTATTCAACCTATAGAAGTGGTTTGGAGCTTAAAAGGAGAAATTCTTGAAGACCCTAAAATTATTGCCTATTCCTTAGGTGATTTTTTATCATCGACAGACACTCAAGACCTAGGGAGAGAAAATGAGACTCAAGGTATGCTTTTTAGCATTAATTTTAAGGAGACTGATTCGGGTGCCTGGTCCTTGAAAGGTCTGGGTATCTTGCCAACAACCTGTCTTTGGCAGGGTGGCCAACGAATCATAATGGCTATAGATCAGGATAGTCAGCAATATATCAATACTATAGAACACCTAACCGCAAGACTGGAGGAGAGGACTTTAGTTCAAGTTTCAGTAGATGACGGGTGGTATGAAATAGAATTTCAATGAAGGAGGAGGTACATGCGGGTATTTTTTGCATTAACCTTTTGGGAGAAAGATAAAAAAAGAATAACTGAATATAGGGACCTTGTAGCTAATGGATCCATAAAAGGAAGGTTTACAAGAGAGGACAATTTTCACATGACGCTTATGTTTATGGGGCAAGTGTCGGCCTGGGAGGTTGACAGCTTGTGTGAAATATTGGAAGACCTATACAATGACTTAGATCAAGGAGTTGGATTTGACCCTCTAATCGTTGACCATATTGGTTCTTTTCCAAAAAGAGACAGGGAAATTTTGTGGCTGGGTATACGAAAACATGACAAGTTAAAAAAGCTTCAAAAAGACTTGGTTCGATACCTTCTTGAACAGGCATTTCAAGTAGAGAAGAGAAAATACACCCCTCATATTACTTTAGGAAGGCAGGTGCTTATGAAGGACTTAAGGAATGAGTTCATGGTTAAGCCCTATCCTATACCCATTAAAGGTATAGCCCTTATGGAGAGTAAAAATATTGGTGGTCAGCTTGTTTATGAACCTGTAGAAGAGCTGATTTTTAGAAGTGTATAAAATTTTGGTGGAGCAATTAAAGAGGCATGTCACGAACTAATCTAGTGACATGCCTCTATGAGTATGATTAAGTTTTATTGAAAACTTATTTATTCTGCAGTTTCCTTCTTTGCAACACGACCGCGTCCATAGAGCTGGGTCACGTATTTAAGCTTGCCGGAGTAATGGTCGTTTAACATATGACCTTCATATCTCCATTGCCAGTTACCTGCTGCAATACCTGGCGTATTCATCCTTGCCCAGGAGTCATAGGAAAAGACGTCCTGAAGAGGAACAACTGCCATTTCAGAAACAGAGCCAAAGCAGGTTCTGATAAAGTCCCATACGTCAGTATTCATATAACGGCGAACCTTGTCCTGGCTTTCTGGAATTGCCTTTAAGTACCAACCAAGGGTTGTATCATTATCATGAGTACCGGTATAGCATATGGAGTGTGGTGTATAGTTATGTGGCAAAAAGCCGTTTTCTTCTACATCATCAAAAGCGAACTGAAGAATCTTCATACCTGGTAAATGAAAATCATCTCTTAAGGCTTCAACTTCAGGTGTAATCACACCTAAGTCTTCAGCAATAATTGGAAGATCCTTGCCTAGGTTGGCTTCAAGGCCATTGAATAAATCGTGACCTGGACCTTTTTTCCATTCGCCATTGATGGCTGTTTCAGCTCCGAAAGGAACTGCCCAAAAAGCCTCGAAGCCACGGAAATGGTCAATACGCAATATATCTACAAATTTAAGGTTGTAGGCCACTCGTTTTGTCCACCAGTCGTAGTTGGTTTCCTTATGTTTTTTCCAGTCGTAAAGAGGGTTACCCCATAATTGACCGGTTTCACTAAAGTAATCTGGCGGAACACCAGCTACTTCAGTTGGATATCCTTTGGAATCCAAGAAGAAGAGTTCCTTGTTGGCCCATACATCTGATGAATCAAAAGCTACAAATATTGGTGTATCACCAATAATTGAAACACCTTTGGCATTGGCATAATCTTTCAGTTCAAACCATTGCGTGTAGAACAAGAACTGAAGGAACTTATAGTATTTTACTTCATTTTTAAGCTTGCTTGTCCATTTTTTCTTACTTTCTTTGGTTGGGAAAGCGATGTCCTTATCCCACTCGGTCCAAACAACTCCTTCATGAAAATCCTTAACAGCCATGAACAAGGCGTAATCGGACAGCCATTCTTTTTGAGTTGTACAGAATTTCTTGTATGCTTTCTTTAGGTCTTCATCTTCGCTGTTCTCGAAATGAAGAAAAGCTTTTTGGTACAAAGAAAATTTGTAAATGATAGCTGGACCGTAGTCAATGACCTGAGGATCCCACTCTCTAAGGTCAAGTTCATCTTGACTTAAAAGTCCCATATCTACCAGTTTGTCTGGACTGATAATCAATGGCTGACCTGCAAAAGATGAAAAAGCCTGATAAGGTGAATCTCCATAACCCGTTGGTCCAATTGGCAATACCTGCCATAGTTGTTGATCTGATTCTACTAAGAAGTCAATGAATCGGTATGCACTTTCTCCCAGGTCCCCAATCCCGTAAGGCCCTGGAAAAGATGTTGGATGAACCAAGATACCGCTTTTGCGATGACTGGTATCCATTGCATTCACTGGTTTTCCCATATTTAATCCCTCCTGATGCTTGGTAAGAAACTTACCATTACAGTATTATCATAGAACATTATAATTTATTACGAAAAGACCTGTCTTATTAAGGTTGTATAATAAATTGTCCTACAATTAACATTTAATATGTTTCATTATACATGATAAAGCCTATAGGCACAATGATTTGTTAGAAATATACAGAAATTTCTACTTGTAAATGAAGTCATTACATCTTTTGACAAAAGAGGCCTAGCTTTCCATCATCATTTTTTGCTTCAAGTCATAGAGGGGTTTGGATAAATCAACAAAAACCGGCTGTGGATTAATGAGACGTCTGGATTCATCCCATAGTGTTGTCAGTTCATGATTACAGTGGGCTTTGATTTCCATTGTTGTCGGCAGTTGATAAACCTGTTTCCCTTCTATAAAAATTGGTTCAAGCATTTCACGGATTGTATAAGTGTTGGCTTTAAGTTCAGTTTTTTTCCATGGTGCTATTGGATCGAATAAGATTAAATCTTCGTTTTCACTATAGGTTTCATGGTCTAAAACAATTAAATCGGCCTTAATCTTACCAGTGCGTTTGCTGTATATCCGCAGTAAACGTTTATTGCCTGGGTTTGTAACTTTAACCTGATTATCAGACAACTTAATCTTTGGAATATATTTTTCGCCATCATAGAGGGCTGCCAATTTGTAAACACCACCAAAAGCAGGGCAGTCCTTGGAAGTAATTAAGTTGGTTCCAACACCCCATAAAGAAATCTTGGACCCTTGGAGTTTCAAATCTCTAATGAGATACTCATCAAGGTCACTGGAAGCAGAAATAATGGCATTTTCGAAACCGGCAGCATCCAATAGCTTCCGTGCTTCTTTTGACAGGTAGGACAAGTCACCACTGTCTAGACGAATACCAATGGTTTGAGGCTTGTATCCGGCTTCATACAATTCTTTAAAGACTTTGATTGCATTGGGAACGCCGGATTTAATGGTATCGTAGGTATCAACTAAAAGGAGACAGTTATGGGGATAGAGCTCAGCGTAGGCCCTAAAGGCTTCCAGCTCAGAGGGGAAACTCATAACCCAACTGTGGGCGTGGGTTCCCTTGACAGGAAGATCAAACATTTTTCCGGCAAGCACATTGGAGGTGGCTCCGCAACCGCCGATAATAGCGGCTCTTGCTCCATAGATTCCTGCATCAGGACCCTGTGCACGTCTGAGACCAAACTCCAAGACCGTATCATCACCAGCAGCCCATTTGACTCTGGCAGCTTTCGTAGCTATAAGACTTTGGTGATTGATTATATTCAGTAGAGCTGTTTCTATCAACTGAGCCTGACAGATAGGAGCAATAATCTTGACAATTGGCTCATAGGGGAAAACCACAGTTCCTTCAGCCACTGCGTATATGTCTCCCGTAAACTTAAAGTCCTTTAAGTAGGTAATAAAGTCCTCTTCAAAAATCGTCTGCTTTCTTAAATACTCAATATCATCATCACTAAAAGCCAGGTTATTGAGGTAATCAACAAATTGTTCCAAACCAGCAGCAACTGAAAAAGAACTTCCACTTGGGTTTGAACGGTAGAACATATCAAAGACGACTGTTGCATCATTGTCTTTATGGTGAAAATAACCCTGCATCATGGTTAATTCATAAAAGTCGGTAAGTAAAGTTAAATCTAAATTCGGCATTTTTTCCTCCTAGGTAGCATAGGCGAGCAGTAAATCGCAAGATTTACGACCAGCCAGGTTGCATGGGCGAGCAGTAAATCGCAAGATTTACGACCAGCCAGGTAGCGCAATCTTATCTTTATTCTATAGGAAGAAAGTGGGTCTAGCAATAGAAAAAAAGGAGGAGGCTTGCATCTTATAGAAGGATTTGTTATACTGTTCCTAATATTTGAAAGGAATTTAGGTATGAAAGATCAAGTTTTACGTCATTTTACAATAGAACGTTTACCACTTTCAACTGCCGGAATAGTAAACATTTTGGGCATTAACGGGATAAGTGCGTCTATTATTAGTATTATTGACAAAGAGACTTGATGCTAAATTTTCTCCTGAGAGCAGATGCGGCAGACAAGTTTTCTTGTCTGCCTTTTTTATTGCTTATGAAAGCCATCTTTGCTATAAAGGTCTTTAGATGGTTCAGTTGATAATAATAAGAAAACTACCTAAGGCTGGTCGTAAACCAGCGGTTTACTGCTCGCCTATGAAACCTGGGAGGAAAACATGAATTCAAACATTTCAAATACAGAAAACCAAGCTTGGTTGAAACGATTAGGAAACAATATCTATAAAAACTATATTTACACCTTTATGTCCAATTTTAATGTGACCAGTGGGGTATGGATGCTTTATCTGGCTTACAGAGGCTTAAGTCTTTTTGAAATTGGGATTATGGAGGCGATTTTTCACCTTACTTCATTTACCATGGAAGTACCAACGGGAGTTGTAGCAGACCTATTAGGGCGTAAAATGTCCAGGATTATGGGACGGTTTATGGCTGTAATTGCTACCCTATTGATGATTTATGCCGGTGGACCTTTAGGGTTTGCCATTAGTTTCGTCTTTAGTGCCTTAAGCTATAATCTGGAATCAGGTGCAGGTGATGCCCTTATTTATGATTCCATGAAGGAAATTGGTAGTGATAAAACATACATGAAGGTTAAGGGAAGGGGAGAAGCCCTTTTCCAGATAGCCAACGCCATGGCACTGCCAATCGGTGGATATCTTGCTACGACCAACTATCAGTCTGTGTATAAGTTGGCTTTTGTAGTAGGTATCGTGACCTTGATTCATTCCTTTTCCTTTGTAGAGCCTAATGTAGGAAAGGTGGAGAAAAAGGATAATCATTTGACTACCTTCAAGCACCAGTTAAAAGACTCCATATCTATTGTCAAGAATTCCAAAGATTTAGGTTTTCTTATTATCATGGCTGAGTCATACGGTGTTTTTGCAACAACAACCTTCTTCTATATCCAGAACTTTCTGAAAGAAGGCGGTAAGAGTGAATTTAGAATTGGTTTGGTGTTAGCTATTGGTTCCGTTTTAGCAGCTATTATGGCCACGGCAGCCCATAGGATTGAAAAAAGGTTTGGGTTTAAGATAACTTTGACGGTCTTATTGATGGCTGGTTCTTCCAGTTTATGGTTAATGGCTACAGGGGCGCTGGCAGAAATTGGGATTGTCCTCCTCAGTATTTTTGAGGTCATTGAATTTGTTGTTATGAGTGATTATATCAACAAACTGATTCCCAGCGAGCGGCGGGCAACCATTCTGTCTATGGAAAGTATGGTCTTTAGTCTCTTTATGATCATTATTTTTCCAATTGTAGGTTTGGTAGGTGACTTATGGGGACTTCAGATGTCTTTCATACTGATTGCAGGTTTATCAACAATTGTATCCGGATTAATGGTTAGACGGATACATATGAATAAGGGGGTAAAACCCTCGGAAGAAGAATAAAGTTTTGAAGATGAAGATGGATTCCATAATATAGTAGGAATTATTATTGGCTAAGGCTTAAAAACCTTTACAAATAAGGACTTAAGAAGTATAATTATGAATTGATTGTGAAGCTTTAATTGAAAGCTGACTAGAAGATGATTATAATCCTTTAGCAATTATGGGATCATGAATAATCCCTGTTAAACAGGGAAAAAGGGACCTAGGAGGAATGAAAGTGTACGAAAAAGTATCGACGAAACTCAACTTTGTTGAACGTGAAAAAAAAGTTTTAGAGTTTTGGAACGAAAACAAGATTTTCGAGAAAAGTATCGAATTAAGAAGTGATGGGCCAACATATACGTTCTATGATGGACCGCCAACAGCAAATGGTAAGCCACATATTGGTCATGTACTTACCCGTGTTATTAAAGACTTGATTCCTAGGTACCAAACAATGAAAGGAAACAAGGTCCTTCGTAAAGCTGGTTGGGATACCCATGGTCTTCCCGTTGAGATTGAAGTAGAAAAAGCAGAAGGCATTGACGGCAAAGAACAGATTGAAGCTTATGGTATCGAACCATTTGTTGACAAATGCAAGACATCTGTTTGGAAATATAAAAGCATGTGGGAAGATTTCAGTGGAACTGTTGGTTTCTGGGCTGATATGGACAATCCATATGTAACCTACCACAACGAGTATATTGAATCAGTTTGGTGGTCATTGAAACAAATTTGGGACAAAGGCTTATTATACCAGGGACATAAGATTATCCCCTATTGCCCACGTTGCGGTACATCCCTTTCTTCCCATGAAGTTGCACAAGGCTATAAGGATGTAGAAGAAACATCGGTTATGGCCAAGTTTAAGATTGAAGATGAAGAAAAGGGCTATTTCCTTGCATGGACAACTACTCCCTGGACCCTTCCAAGTAATGTGGGTCTATGCGTCAATCCAGTGGAAGAATATGTTCGTGTTGAAGCTGAAGGTAATGAATATATTTTGGCCCATGCCTTATGTGACAGTGTATTCGGTGCTGGCGAAGACGGTGAGAAAACCTACAAGGTTATAGATACTTTTACAGGACAGGACTTGGAATACAAGCGCTATGAACCACTTTTTGATTTTGCAAAACGCGATGAAAAAGGATTCTTCGTAACCTGTGATTCCTATGTTACCTTATCTGACGGTACCGGTATCGTACATATTGCGCCGGCCTTTGGTGAAGACGATAATAAAGTTGGCCGTAAATACGGACTCCCTTTTGTTCAGTATGTTAATGATCAGGGTAAGTTTACACCTGAAGTTACGCCATGGGCAGGAAGAGATGTTAAGGCTGCTGACCCTGATATCATCGAATACTTACGTGAAAGTGGTAAACTTTTTAAAGCTCTTGATTATGAGCATTCATATCCACATTGCTGGAGATGTGACACACCACTGATCTATTATGCTAAAGACACTTGGTTCATTGAAGTGACCAAGGTTAAAGAAAATATGATTGCCAACAACAACAAAATCAACTGGCTTCCAAAGTCTATCGGCGAAAAACGTTTTGGCGACTGGTTGGAAAATGTTGTGGATTGGGGTATTTCCAGAGACAGATACTGGGGAACACCACTTCCGATCTGGGAATGTGAATGTGGCCATAAACATGCTATCGGATCTATTGAAGAACTGAAATCTATGTCCAAAGACTGTCCTGAGGATATTGAACTTCACCGTCCTTTTGTTGATGATGTTCATATCACTTGTGAAAAGTGTGGAAATGACAAGATGACCAGGGTATTACCGGTTATTGACTGTTGGTATGATTCAGGTGCAATGCCCTTTGCTCAATGGCATTATCCTTTTGAAAACAAGGAAATCTTTGAAGATAACTTCCCTGCAAACTTTATCTCAGAAGCAGTTGACCAAACCAGAGGCTGGTTCTACTCACTTCTGGCAATTTCAACCTTGCTCTTTGATGAGCCGCCTTACAAGAATGTTATTGTTCTTGGTTTGGTACAGGATGAAAACGGACAGAAAATGTCAAAATCCAAAGGAAACGCGGTGGATCCATTTGATGCATTAAACACATATGGTGCAGATGCTATTCGTTGGTATTTCTACAACAACTCTGCCCCTTGGTTGCCCAACAAGTTCCATGGTGATGCTGTTGTTGAAGGCCAGCGGAAATTTATGGGTACCCTTTGGAATACATATGCATTCTACGTTCTTTATGCCAATATTGACCAATTTGACCCGACCCAGTATAAACTGGAAGCAGACAAACTTTCCTTAATGGATAAGTGGCTCCTCAGTAAGTTGAATACCCTGGTTAAGTTTGTTGATGACAACTTAGGCAATTATAGAATTACCGAATCAACAAGAGCAATCAGCGAGTTTGTTGATGACCTTTCCAACTGGTATGTAAGAAGAAGTCGTGAGCGCTACTGGCAAAAAGACATGAATCAGGACAAGATCAATGCCTATATGACTTTGTACACAACACTTGAAACTTTGTCCAAACTATGTGCACCATTTGTGCCATTTATGGCTGAAGATATTTATAGGAACCTGGTTGTAAACTTCAATAAGGATGCCCTTGAAAGTGTTCACTTATGTGACTTCCCAGTGGCTGATGAAGCTCTTATTGATGCTAAACTGGAAGAACAGATGGATATTGTTCTTAAAGCAGTTGTATCCGGACGTGCAGCAAGAAACGGTGCCAATATTAAGAATAGACAACCACTTCCAAAGATGTACATTAAGTACAATGGATCACTTAGTGAAGGTTTTGCAGAAATCGTTCGTGAGGAGCTTAATATAAAAGATGTTGAAATCACTGATGATGTCAGCGGATTTACAACATATTCCTTTAAGCCTCAGCTTAGAACAGTAGGGCCAAAATACGGTAAGTACCTTAATCAGATCCGTACTGCCCTAAGTGAAGTTGATGGAAACCATGCTATGGCTGAACTTAGGGACCAAGGACACTTAGCCTTTGATTTTGACGGTTATGAAGTTACCTTGACAGAAGAAGATCTCTTAATTGACAATGCCAAGATGGAAGGTTTTGCATCTGTGGCTGATGGCGATATGACAATAGTTCTTGATACTAACCTTACAGATGCATTAATTGAAGAAGGTTTTGTTCGGGAGATTATCTCCAAGATCCAAACCATGCGTAAGGAAGCTGATTTTGAAGTGACTGACCATATTGTATTCGGTTATGGAAACAACGGCAAAATCGCTGACCTGATCAAGGCTAACCAAGGAACCATTGAGGAAGAAACTCTAATTGCTGAAACAAAAGCGGAACTCTTCGAAGGCTACACCAAAAACTGGAACGTCAACGGCGAATCCGTAGACTTCGTAGTAAAAAAAGCATAGGTTAACAAAGCCTTAGGCTAACGCAAAAGCCAAAATTACATTTATGAAATGTATTCAAACAATAAAAGGAGCAATAGATTCATCACTTGAGGATGAATCTAAGCTCCTTTTTTATTTATTTTTTTATACGTCTCAGTGAAACTCATCCTCCCTCACATACAATGATATTCAGCCCTTTACACATAAATACCCCCCAACCCAACCCAGGCGTTAACGTCAAATGTTTTATGTCGTATTAATTAGGCAGATATCCAGGGGCTCCCTTTATGTGTGACGGAACGGTTAGGGAAGCGTTGAGTGCAGTCACACATAAAGGGAGCCCCTGGATATCAACCCAATAAATCCAACACCAAAAAACAATTGACAAAAAAATACTTCGGTGCTAGAATTAAATTAATTCGAAGGAGGAAGTAAATTGCAATTTAACCTAAATAACCTTGAAGAAACCGTATTTGATATGATGGACCAGTTCAAGATTTTGTTTTCTGAAGAGCTCTGGGAGAATATTCTTTTGAACTGTACCAAGAATGAAATGTTTGTACTCATGTGGTTATATCGCAATGATGAAGTCAATATGTCTTCCATCGCTGATTACCTTAACGTACCCCTTAATACTGCGACTGGTATTGTGAGCCGTATGGAGAAGAAGGGGATGGTGAAACGTGTTAGGAGTCAGGAGGACAAACGTGTTGTTACCATTGATATGACCGATCAAGGGCTGGCTCAGATCGATTTGATTATGAAAGAATATCTGAAATACGGGCAGAAGATTCTTAAGGATTTAAGCCTGGAAGAGATGCAACTATTGAATAAATTGATGTCAAAGGTTGTAGACCTATTACAGAACACAGGACAAGAAGAGCCTGAAACGCAGAAGCAAATCCGCAAAATCCAGATTAACTAAGTTAATGATAAAGGACTGCCATTTGGCAGTTAACTTTATGACAAATACTTCGAAGTTCGAACTATTCGCATAGTGAAATAAATAAAAATCCATATGAATCTTGAAATAAATGGAAGTCTATATGAATCTTGGAAGCAAAAGTGAGGTAAAAGATGAAAAGAATTATGATATTTACAGGTAAAGGTGGCGTTGGTAAAACCAGTGTAGCTGCAGCCCATGCCAGAGCATCTGCTCTTGAAGGTAAGAAAACTTTAATAGTATCTACAGATATGGCCCATAATCTTGGTGATATTTTTCAGTTGGAACTGGGAAGACAGGCTGTAAAGATAGTGGATAATTTATATGGATTGGAAATTGATCCCTCTTATATGATGGACCATGAGTTTGCCAATATGAAGCAGGCCATGAAAGATATGATTGGTTCTTCGGGCTTTCCAACGGGTGACCTAGATAATATGAATATGTTTCCCGGTATGGACGAGTTGGTAAGCCTGCTTAAGATTATGGACATATACAAGAGAGAAGATTATGAACGAATCATAGTTGACTGTGCACCAACTGGTGAAACCTTGGCCCTTCTCAAGTTCCCAGAATTAATGGCATGGTATATAGAAAAGTTTTTTCCAATCGGAAAAGTAGCTATGAGGATTATGAAGCCGGTTGCCAAGGCTGTCTATAAAATAGATTTACCAAATCAAAAAGCCATGACTGATATCGAAAAGGTTTTTGTTCAACTGATGGAATTGCAGCAGCTCTTAAAAGACAGGGAGTCAACAACCATAAGGCTGGTGACCATACCTGAAAAGATGGTAGTAGAGGAAACGAAACGGTCCTATATGTATCTAAGTCTCTATGATTTTGCTGTCGATGGTGTGTTTATTAACCGGATTTTACCTAAGGATATGGATAATCCATTTTTTGATAAATGGCTGAAGATACAGGAGGAATATGTTCATGAGCTGGAAGCTGTTTTTGCTCATATTCCCATTTATCGGATTCCCTGGTTTGATACGGATATCAATGGCCTTGATGGCCTTGACCGAATCGTCCATGGGGTCCTTGATAAACATAAGATTTTCCAACCTATGAAAGAGGGAAAGAGGGAACGTTACTACAAAGACGAAAAAGGTTATGGCCTCAAACTATATATACCGGGTCTGGATAAGGAAAAACTTGATATCCATGAATCTCAGGTTGATGTGATTATTAAACTTGGAAACTTTAAACGTAATATACCCAAACCAAATACCCTAAGAAACTACCAAATCGCCTCGGCTTCTTTTGAAGAGGACGAGTTGACCTTGGCCTTTTTAGAAAATTAGTTGGTCTTGTTGGAGTTATAAGGTGAAAGGAAGATGAAAATGAAACAATCAACTATGCTTTCATTGGAGAAATTTATGAGAGCTAAGAAAATGGAACATGAAGCCTTAATCGGACTCTTTCCTGCAAATATGCAGAAACATCTAAAAGTCATTAATAAGGAAGTGACAGAACTTGTAATGGAGACAGCCCTAAGTATTGCCGAAACCATCCTGGATACCAAGGAGTCTGAAGGGAATCAAGATGAGGGCACTAATCAGGGAGATGGTCTTAAAGAAGCCAATAAGAGGGATCATTCTCAAGAAGATTCAGGTGTAAGAAAGGTCCATATTGGATAAGAAGGTGATTAGATGAGAATAATACTATATACAGGAAAAGGTGGTGTCGGCAAAACCTCCATCGCCTCTATGACAGCAGTGAGGTTAGCTAAGGCAGGTAAGAAGGTAATGATTATGTCCACAGATCAGGCCCACAGTCTGTCAGATTCCCTGGACACAGAACTTGGATATAAACCTAGAAAGATAATGGATAATTTACAGGCAATGGAAATTGATGTGGTTCATGAAGCTGAAACGGCTTGGGGAAATCTCAAAGCCTATATGAAAGAAATGATGACCCTAAAAGTCGAAGGTGGTCTTGAGGCGGAAGAACTAATGATTTTTCCAGGCCTTGAAGAACTTTTTGCCCTCTTTAAAATATTGGATGTTGTTGATCATGGTGGGGTAGATGTCTTGATTGTAGATTGTGCTCCAACCGGTGAAACTTTGTCACTTCTGAAATTCCCTGAGATGTTTGGACTTATGATCGATAAAATGCTGCCGGTTAAGCGGAAAATGGTCAAACGGGCAGGTCCGATTATTGAAAAAACCATGAAAATTCCTATGCCGGAAGATAATGTTTTTGACGATTTGGAAAGGCTTATGCACAAGTTGGAAAGACTACAAAGTCTTATGACCAACAGGGACGTTACGTCAATGCGTATCGTTTCAACTCCGGAAAAAATTGTTGTTAAGGAGACCAAGCGGTCTTTTACATGGTTACAATTGTACGATTACAACGTGGATGCTGTCATCGTTAACAAGGTATACCCTAATGAAGCCTTGGAAGGCTATTTCAGTAAGTGGGTCAATCTTCAGGAGGAAGGAATAAAGGAACTGGAACTTGCTTTTAAGGATCTTCCTCTTTTAACAATTAATCTACAGGATAGCGAGCTAAGAGGTATAGGCAAGCTGGAAGAGGTCAGTGAATTTTTCGGTGACAGGGACCCGGCTGAAGTTATGTTTTGTAAACAGGTCTTTCGACTGGTTGGAGGAGACAAGGGGCAACGTCTGGAAGTCGAATTACCCTTTGGAGACAAAGACCAGATGGAGCTGGAACAGGCAGGTGGTGAAATTCACATCGGTTTTAGAAATGAAAAAAGATGTTTTGTTCTGCCGGATGCCCTTATGGGAAAAGAAATCGTCGGGGCCAAGTTTGATCAAGGTGTACTGGCCATTGACTTTGCATAATTGCTTTGAGGAAGTGCTGATTGTCACTGAAATACATTAGATTGTCATTAATATTTTCTACATGAATTGTATTCTATATAAGCTTTGATATAATGGAAAGGTAACTAATGAAGCATATAAAGAGGAGAGAGAATTATGGCACATGATGTAGATTACAAAGTTGTCGGTACAGAAATGCAGTTTGTAGAGATTGAACTGGATCCAAATGAAAGTGTTTTGGCTGAGGCCGGCGGCATGATGTATATGGATGACAAGATCAAGATGGAAACTATTTTTGGTGATGGCAGTGATGCCTCAGAAGGAAAAGGTCTTATGGGCAAGTTAATGTCTGCCGGTAAAAGAGTCTTAACCGGTGAAGGTTTGTTTATGACTGTTTTCTCAAATGTAGGAAGTGGAAAAGCCCACGTAGCTTTTGCGTCACCTTATCCGGGAAACATTATTCCAGTTGATTTAATGGATGTGAATCAGAAATTGATTTGCCAAAAGGACGCATTTCTATGTGCAGCAAAAGGCGTATCTGTTGGGATAGAGTTCCAGAAAAAACTGGGAGCCGGTTTTTTTGGTGGTGAAGGCTTTATTATGCAGAAGCTGGAAGGTGACGGAAAGGTCTTTTTACATGCCGGCGGTACAGTAGTTCGCAAGGAACTTCAACCAGGCGAAACTTTCAGGCTTGATACCGGTTGTTTAGTAGCCTTGACTTCAGATGTAAATTATTCCATTCAATTGGCATCTGATATTAAATCAGGACTTTTTGGTGGAGAAGGCTTGTTCCTGGCTACCTTAACAGGTCCTGGAACCATATGGATGCAATCACTGCCTTTTAGCAGGTTGGCTAACAGAATGTTCCATGCAGCTGGCGGTAACAAAGGCGAATCTAGAAGTGGTGGAGCTTCCCTGCTCAATAATTTGCTGAATGATTAATACTTTTGAAGGATAGAGATGATAAGCGACAGTTTTAAAGGCTGTTGCTTATCATTTTTTTTTAGGTATTGCATATAGTCTTATGGTCTCATTTCGTCTTTTTTCATTAAAACAATGTCTGAAATTAACCAATTTCCTAAGATATGTATTATAATGAAGAGTGAAACTGGTTTAGAATAGGATGGAATGCATTGGAGGATCATTTGATAGATGAGATTTCAGGATCTTTTTTTGCTGGAAGATTCCTGTGACAAGATGTTTGTAGTAATACAATTCAATATACAAACTAATAAAAACTTGCAATACTACCAAATGATGTGATATACTTTTGGTAAAATCTGTGAAACTTTATAGAGCTATACAATTGGAAACGCTTACAATGCGATTTTCACTACAGTTAACCTGTAGAAGGGGATTAAAGTTATGATTTTACTAATCGATATTAATGTGAAATGGAGGACGACATGAATCGATTAAACGTGACCAAAGAGAAATTAAAAGAAGCGGTATTTGAGAATATCAAAACCCAATTCAGAAAAACTATTGATCAGGTATCGGATGATCAGGTATTTCATGCAGTGGCTTACGCTGTTCGCGACATAATCGTTGACCAATGGATAGAAACTCATAAGACCTACGAAGAAAAAGACTCAAAGACTGTTTATTATCTTTCCATGGAATTCCTAATGGGTAGAGCCCTAGGAAATAATATGATTAACCTACAGGTAAATCAAGTCATCAAGGAGGTTCTTGAAGAACTTGGATTTGACCTGAATGTAATTGAAGACCAGGAACCTGATGCAGGTCTTGGTAATGGTGGCCTTGGACGTTTGGCTGCCTGTTTCTTAGATTCACTGGCAACTTTAGAGTACCCAGCTTACGGCTGTGGTATCCGTTACCGGTATGGAATTTTTGAACAAAAAATTATTGATGGATATCAAGTCGAGAAACCAGACGAGTGGTTGAAGAATGGTAATCCTTTTGAAATCAGAAGGCCAGAATATGGTGTGGAAATTAAGTTTGGTGGTAATGTACGTGTTGCCAAGACTGAAGATGGACGGGAGAAATATGTTCATGAGAATTACCAGTCTGTTCGAGCTATTCCATATGATGTACCTGTTGTCGGATACGGCAACTCTACGGTCAATACCTTAAGACTTTGGGATGCAGAAGCTATTCAAAGCTTTGATCTTGAGCTTTTTGACCGTGGAGATTATCACAAGGCTGTTGAACAGCAGAACCTTGCCAAGACAATAGTAGAGGTCCTTTATCCTAATGATAACCACTATCAAGGTAAAGAACTTCGTTTGAAGCAGCAGTATTTCTTTATTTCTGCAACTATTCAGCAAGTTGTTCGTAAGTTTATGCAGAACCATGATAATATTAAGGATCTGCCTAACAAAGTAGCTTTCCATATTAATGATACTCACCCATCATTGACTATTCCAGAACTCATGCGTGTGTTAATGGACGAATACGGTCTTCATTGGGGCGAGGCATGGGGGATTGCTCAGAAAACCTGTGCTTACACTAACCATACAATTATGTCAGAAGCCCTTGAAAAATGGCCGATTGAGCTTTTCTCAAGACTGCTTCCCAGAATCTATCAAATCGTTGAGGAAATCAACAGAAGATTTTGTGCAGAGATTATTGATAAGTTCGGTTACGACAATGACAGAATTCGTCGTATGGCAATTGTGTCAGATGGTCAGATTAAGATGGCTTGGTTATGTATTGTTGGCTCCTACTCAGTAAATGGTGTTGCCAGACTTCATACCGAGATTCTTAAGAATGAAGAACTGAAAGACTTCTATGAAATGTATCCTAAGAAGTTTAATAATAAGACCAATGGTATTACTCAAAGACGTTTCTTGCTTCATGGTAACCCACTGCTTGCAGAATGGGTATCTAAGAAGATTGGCCCTGAATGGACCACAAACCTTTCTGCTATCAAGGCATTGGAAGTATATGCTGATGATGAAAAAGAACGTAAGGACTTTATGCAGATTAAATACCAGAATAAGGTTCGTTTGGCTGAGTACATTAAAAAGCACAATAATGTTGATGTTGATCCTCGATCAATTTTCGATGTTCAGGTTAAGAGGCTTCATGAGTATAAGCGTCAGTTGATGCTAATCCTATATGTGATGCACTTATATAATGAGCTTCGTGATAACCCTGATTTGGATATTCTTCCAAGAACATTCATTTTTGGTGCCAAGGCAGCTCCTGGCTACCATAGAGCCAAGAAGATTATTAAGCTTATCAACAATGTAGGAAATGTTATTAACAATGACCCTAACATTAATGGTAAGATCAAAGTTGTATTTATCGAAAACTACCGTGTATCCATTGCAGAAGAAATATTTGCTGCTGCTGATGTATCTGAACAGATATCAACAGCTTCCAAAGAGGCTTCCGGTACAGGTAATATGAAGTTTATGCTTAACGGTGCCTTGACTATAGGTACCCTCGACGGTGCTAATATTGAGATTGCTGAAGAAGTTGGTGAAGAAAATTGTTTCATCTTCGGTTTAACAGCTGAGGAAGTTATTAATCTTCAACATACCAGAGAATATGATCCATGGGATATCTACAACAATAACCAAGCGGTTAGACGTGTAGTTACTCAACTGATTAATGGATACTATGCTCCGGAAGACCCAGATCTCTTTAGAGAAATCTATGATTCACTTCTTAATGGTGGTGGAGAACCTGCTGACCAGTACTTCATTCTTAAGGATTTTGATGCTTACTGTGAAGCTCAGAAGAAAGTAGACCTTGCTTATAGAAACCAGGGAGATTGGGCTAGAAAAGCTATGCTTAATACTTCCAATGCAGGTAAATTCTCTTCAGACCGTACTATTGAAGAGTACGCCAATGAAATTTGGCATTTGGAAAAGACAAAAGTTTTTCTTCCAGGTGAACAAGCATAAACCATTGAATATTTCGTTTTAGATGATAGAGGCTACTACACTAATCTTGTTAGTGTAGTAGCCTTTTCTGATAGGGTATTCTCAAGGCCGGCGGTCAGACTTTCTTGACTTGACCGGAAGATTTTAAAAAGGTGATAACATATTATCCGAATGTTTCTAAGGAAAAGTAAAAAAAAGTTCGAGTTCATATTTTGTTCATATTATGTAAACCAAATGTCTATACACTGCTGATATAATAGATGGTAATGGGCATAAACAAAAAATATATTAGATGAATGTGAAAGAATGGGCATTAGAGGAGGCCACATGAACAAAATTTTAAGCAAACTAAAAATCGGAATAAAAATTCGATTTTCGTCTGCCATAGGGATAATTGGGATTGTCCTTATTGGATTGCTGCTAGTCAGTGCAGTTCAGACATCTTCCAAGAACACCAATGATCTGTCAGAAGTATATGTTCCGCAGGTAAGTACTTTATCAGAACTTGAAGTACATATTCTTCAGTTTTCTGATCATGTCAATAACTATACCGCAACTGGTATGCCGGTAGAGTTGGATATGGCAAATGAGAACCTGGTGGAAATCAAGGCTTTACTGGCTCAATTGACTGCAATAGAAGAGTATTCGACCAATGAAGCGGCTATTAAAGCATTCAATGCCAGTGAGACCAAGATTGGTGAATTGGAAGGCATACTTAACAGCGTTGAAGAGCTAACCCTTCAATTAGATGAGACCTATAGTCTTGCACTTGAAAAAGGTGACAGTCTACAGGCAATATCTGCTGATTATTATGATAATGTTCTTGATAAATTGGAGGCAACTACTGAGCAAACAGTTATGGATGAAGACCAGTTTCTTGATCGGTTAAGTCAGGCACAAAGTGCTAATGAACTGGCAAAAATGATTACATTCCTTCGAACAGGTGTCTTCGAAAGTTTACTTAGTGCTGATGTAGAACGTCTAAGTCAAGAGTTGCAGGGTGTTGAAGAAATTGAAAACATTGTTGAAGTTCTCAGGGAATTCACATTGGATGTAAGGACGACAAATCTTTTGAAAACTTCAATTATTGAAGTTAGAGAATATAAAGCTTTGATTGAAGAATATGTAACCTATGAAGGTCAATTACACGACTTGGTTATGACGCTCAATATTGCTACAGAAGAAATTGTAAACGGAGGAACCATTATTCTTAATGATGCCTTGGTTGCAACCGAAGATTCATCCAATGAAATTGCCAATTATCTGCGTGGATTAATGATCTTTACTATTGCAGCTGTTGCTGTTGTTGCAATTCTCTCAACTATATTTACATTCTTTATCGTTCGAAATATTACAAGACCGCTTAAAGACCTGGTAGATGTATCTGAGCATTTGGCAAACGGAGACCTAACTGTACAATGCAAATCAACGAATTCCAGAGATGAAATTGGTGTATTGACCAGGTCTTTTTCCAAGATGCAGGAAAGCTTACGTCAATTGATTATACATATTAATGAATCAGCAGGTATGGTTGGGTCAACTGCCGACCAGTTATCCTATAACGCCAGTGAAGCGACTAAAACTACTGAGGAAGTGGCCAGAACCGTCAGTGAAATAGCTGAAGGTGCAACAAAACAGGCTATGGATACCAGTGATGCTTCAGGAAAAATGGGTGAACTGGCAAAAATTATTGACCAGAATACCGTCAGTGCAAAAGAAGTTTATGATCAGTCTACTCACATCGAAGTACTTGCTCAGGAAGGTATTTCGACCATTGAAGAATTAACCGAAAAAACGGATGAAAGCAAGAAAGCTATGACAGAAATCTTTGAAGTCATTCAGCATACAAATGAAAGTGCAACAAAGATTGGCCAGGCTAGTAAGTTCATTTCTTCCATTGCAGAACAGACCAATCTACTTGCCCTTAATGCAGCTATTGAAGCGGCTAGAGCCGGTGAGGCTGGAAAAGGTTTTGCTGTTGTTGCTGATGAAATTCGAAAACTTGCTGAAGACTCAACACGGTCAACCAAGCAGATTGATGAGATGCTAAAAGAGTTGGTTGCCAATGCTACTGCTGCTATGGAAACCAGTGATCGTGTTCAGCTGATTATGAACGAACAGGCTACAAGTGTTGATTCCACCAAAGAAAAATATGCCTCTATATCAGGTGCTATCCATCATTCAACTGAGGAAATTGAGTTAATAGCCGATATTGGAGCCCGTATGGAAGAAAATCGTATTGAAGTTATCAAGGTTGTTGAATCTTTGGCTGCTATAGCCCAGCAAAATGCTGCAAGTACCGAAGAAACAGCGGCTTCCAGTGAAGAGATGCTTTCTTCCATGGAAGAAGTATCTTCAGCCTCAGAAGTCCTTAACGAACTGGCAAGAGAACTTCAGGATTATGTTAAACAATTCAAGGTTTGATTAAAGCTTGATTAGAGATTTTCAAATGCCTTTATTTTTAAAGTTCTTTCCTGTAAAATATCCTTATAGTTCCTGTAGAGGAGATGACTAAGGAAAGAAGAGGTAAGGGATGAAGAAAAAAACATTAGTATTAGGACTCCTCCTAATTGTGGCAGTGATGATGCTATCCGGTTGTATGCCTGGAGACGGATCCTATGTAGATGAACATTATGCAAACTTTATCAGCGGAATATGGCATGGCTGGATAGCCCCCATATCCTTAATTGTTAGCTTGTTTAAAGACGGTATTCGGATCTACGAACCTTATAACACAGGATGGTGGTACGACTTTGGATTTTATATTGCTGTTATTAGTGGATTTGGTGGACTGAGTCTGTCACGTAAAAAGAAAAAAGATGATTGATATATTGCTGTGTATGAGCTTGGCTCTGCACAGCTTTTTTTTGTTTTGGATTAAGGAAATCGTGATATGGGGATTCGTTTTTATTGGGTCAAAAGTTGGGGTGGTTGGTTTTCTTGTCGTGGGTATGCTGTGAAAGACGAAGGATTGGTCGTAGTATATACCAGGCGGGAGGGTCGAACCTAAAGGAAGCAGGGACCATCTAACTAAAGCCAGCTTCAGAAAGATGATCCCTGCTTCCTTCAGGATCGAAGACCCATCCTCATATACACTACAACCAATCCTTGCTTATCAGCATTACGACAAGGAAACCAACCACCCCAACTTTTTCGGTATCAAAAGAATCGCTATCATACTTCCTTTAAGACACTACAAAAGGCGTGGCAGAGCCACTGTTTTGTTGTGACGCAATAAATCATCATTTGAAGTTCTTAAAGGCGTTCCTGGGATTTGTGTTTGAGAGAGACTTGTTGGAGATGCCCCTATATGATTAATTGTTCCGCCTTTTTTCTAACAGAAAAAACAGAAGCATGGTTTGGACTTATTCCGGATAGGATTGCTTGGGGTCCATGTGGGGATGGGTCTTCGAGGCCTGGAGATGAATGGGGCTATACTGCTGAATCGCTGATTTAGTAGTATAGCCCCATTCATCTTCTGGGTTCGACTCTCCCGCCCGGCATGTACCCCAAGTAATCCCATGATGGCGATAACAGGTCCAAACCATGCTTCTGTTTTTGACTGATCAATAAAGAAGACGAAATAACAGATTATCTAATAGGGGGGCTTTATAGATTCCAAAACATAAATCACTGACTCTCCAGTGCCCCGTTCTTAACAAGATTCCTATAAGTCTTGGGACTCTGCCCCGTATGTTTTTTGAAAATCTTGGTGAAGTAGGCAGGGTTACAAAATTCCAGTATATTGGAGATGTCTGTAATGGACATATCTGAAAACTCAATGAAATTCTTAGCTATTTCAACCCTTTGCTGTTGTATAAAATGGGTTAGGGTGACACCGACTTCCTGGTGAAACATTTTGGACAGGTAGTCGGGGCTCATATGATACATGTCCGCCAGTGCCGCTACAGATAATTTTTTTGCACCATTGGCGTAGATGTATTTGACAATTTTTGAGATGGGATACTGATATTCTGATACCCGGTCCCGATCAATGAGGTCAATGAAGTCTTTGATCATGGTTACTTCAAAATCCATGAGTTCTTCCTTGGAGGACAGTTGGTCCATATGCTTAATAAAGACGTCTGAGAGGGCAAAGGCGTCTTCGTAATCTACTCCCGATTCAATGGCGGCTCTTGTGAATAATGTACAGGACGCAATAAGGCCATTCTTAAGGGAACGTACCGGGTCTTTGGATAGATTTGGACGTTCTATACTACGAATGCTCTTAACAACATCCATTGCACCGTCAAAATGACATAATTTTATCTGTTGTAGTAATTGTTGTTCTAAAGAATAGGATGGATGAGTATATTGTATATTAAAATTTTTCAGTTTTTCTTTAATCAGTGAATTGTTCACTATAATCACTCCTTTTTAGGTGGAAAAACTATATATTTTAACTAATGCCGGATTTGTGTTAATTATAACAGAAATGTATAAGAAAGGAAAGAACTTTAATCCTATAATGTGTTTGTGGCATTCAATTACGGGGTTTTAATATCTGATGAATGTATTTTTTTCATCAACCATGAAAGGCTTTTCATGGGGTGTAATTGAAAACAATGATATACTATTTAGGGAGGAAACACAATGAAAAAATTATTATCTTTACTTCTAACTTTAGTTTTAGTAGTCGGTTTGTTCGCAGCATGTGGACAGGAAGAGGAAACTACTACTGATACTAACACAGACACAAGTACAGCAGAAGAAACAAAAGATGATGACAAGGAAGAAGCTACAACTGAAACTGCAGATGATGACAAAGAAGATATGTCAGAGCCTGTAACAATCACAGTGTTCCAAAACAAAGTTGAGATTACTGAGCCAATGACTGCATTTGCTGAAAAGTATGAAGCTGCGACTGGCGTAAAAGTTGAAGTTAAATCAGCTGGTGGTGGTACTTCTTATGCAGACAGTCTTATCGCTGCATTCCAAACTGACGAACAACCTGACATCTTCGTTATCGAAGGTATGGGCGGTTATGAAGTTTACAAAGAGCAAATCACACCATTTGACGGTGACGAGTGGATTGACCTTACTGATCTTGAATTTGTTGTTGATGGCAATGTATACGGTTTCCCAGTAGCTGTTGAAGCTTGGGGTATGGGTTATAATGTAGCAATTCTTGAAGCTGCTGGTATTGATCCTGCCGGACTTACTTCTCAAGATGCCTATGCAGAAGCTTTTGCTAAAATCGACTCCATGAAAGACGAACTTGGTCTTGATGCAGTTGTTTCTATGGCAGCCGGTACAACAACTGGTATGACTTGGGTAACTGGTCTACATAACTTTAACGGTTTCCTTTCAGCAGGTCTTCCTTATGGCGATACTACAGAACTTGACAAAGTTCTTGCAGGCGAGCCAAACATGGAACGTTTAGCTGAGTATGCTGACTGGGTTGAATTATTATTCCAATATGCTGATCCTGAAGTTTTAATCCAAGGTGACTATGATGCACAAGTTGGTCTTTTCGGTACTGAAAAAGCAGCTTTCATCCACCAAGGTAACTGGATTGACCCATGGTTAGTTGACCGTGGAATCGACTTTGACATGGCTTATGCTCCACATGCTTCAGTAGGTGGAACTTTGGATTCAATCTTTATCGGTGCTCCTTCATTCTACGTAATGAACAAAAACAGCGAAAATCTTGATGCAGTTAGAGATTTCTTAAACTATATGGCAACCAACGAGCAAGGTCATGATTACATGGTTAACCAAGCTTCTATGGTTCCAGCATTCACAAATGTTACACTTTCACCAGCTGGCCCATTATCATCAGACGTATCTAACTGGGTTGCTAAAGGTAAAGCTTACACTTGGTTACAAAATGACCTTCCAGCCGGATTTGGTATGGATATCTTAGGACCAATCTACGAAGCGTTTGCAAAAGGTGATATTACTAAAGAGCAATTCATCAATGCAGTTGCAGCCGCTATTGCAGATATTCCTAACATGTAATCAGTATTAAACAAAGAAATTCTATGGATTAATTGGAAAGGTGTGGGAGACATCTCACACCTTTCCTTTACTAAAGCTAAATGTGAAACATTAAAGGAGGTTAGGTATGAGAACGAAAAGAGATAAATTATGGTTCTGGGTCTTCGTTATACCTGCATTAATTTCGTTCATCATCGTTGTTGTCATTCCTTTCTTTATGGGGTTGTATTATTCTTTTACAGACTGGTCAGCAGTAGGCGGAACACCTCAATGGGTTGGAATCAAAAACTATCAGAAGATGTTTTCTGATTATGCATTCAGATATTCATTTATTCGGACATTTTTATTTACATTCTTAAGCGTAATTACTATTAATGCAGTGGCGTTGGCACTGGCATTCTTAGTTACTAGAGATTTGAAATTGAGAAATTTCTACCGGGCAGGTTTCTTTGTACCCAACCTGATTGGTGGATTGATTTTAGGATACATTTGGCAGTTTATTTTCAAAAGCATCCTTCCTGCTGTAGGCGAAGGAATCGGATGGGATTGGCTGGCAGATACATTGTTCCTGGCAGATGCTAACATTGCTTTGTTTGCAGTAGTTGTTGCCTTTACCTGGCAATATGCCGGATACATTATGATGATTTACGTAGCTGCTATCCTCAATATTCCACAAGAGCTACTTGAAGCGAGTGATATCGATGGTGCTGGTCCATTCCAGAAACTGAAATCCATTACTATGCCATTGATTGCACAGGCATTTACCATTACTACTTTTATGACCTTGGTATCATCCTTTAAACAGTTTGATATTATTAGAGCCTTGACCAATGGTGGTCCATCCTTATCGAAGATGGTCATGCAGTCATCAGGCTTTGAAAAACTCATTACCGTTAACTCAACTGAGCTTTTAGCGGTACATATTTATAATATTGCTTTCAAGTTTAATAAGATGGCTGAAGGACAGGCAAGAGCAGTTGTGTTTTTCTTCGTCCTTTCTGTAATTTCCATTGCTCAGGTTTACTATAACAAGAAGAAAGAGGTGGAAATGTAATGAAGAAGAAAACCCAATTGATTATATTCGAAATTTTAACAGCTATTATGTTTGTCTTTGTTATGTTCCCATTCCTTATCGTTTTGTTTAACTCAGCTAAAGATAACCTAATGATTACCAACGCTCCTGCATCTTTGCCTTCTGACTGGGGTTCACTCTTTGTCAATGTAAAAGAGATCTGGAACAATGATATTATTAGATACCCATCTTCTTTACTATCATCCTTGATCATTACCTTAGGATCACTTGCAGCCATATCCGTATTTTCTTCTATGGCAGCATGGAAGCTGGTTAGAACAAAGACCAAGTCATCCACTTTCATTTTTTTACTTTTCTTAAGTGGTTTGATCATTCCTTTTCAAGTGGTTATGTTCCCCCTTGTTAAGTTCCTGAATAACTTACAGGGTATTATTGGAATTCCAATTCTGTATACCCATGGTGGAATGATTTTTACCTATATCGGTTTTGGTGCGCCTCTTGCTGTGTTTATGTTTCATGGATTCATTAAATCTATTCCAGTAGCCCTTGAAGAAGCGGCAACAATCGATGGATGTACAACACCACAAGTTTACACCAATGTTATTATGCCTATATTGAAACCAATTTTTGTTACAGTTATCATCCTTAATGTTATCTGGATTTGGAACGACTTCCTCCTTCCACTACTTATACTTGGAATTGGAAATGATGTTCAAACATTACCTCTTGCTATTGCGTTCTTCGCAGGAGCCTTCAGAATTCAGTGGAACCTAATGATGACAGCAGTACTGATGGCGGCAGTACCAATTGTTATATTATTCTTGTTTGCTCAAAAGCATATTATCAAGGGTATGGTGGCTGGCTCTATTAAATAGTTCATAAAGAGGCTCTACCATAGGCCTCTTTTTCTCTGCCTAAAAACAAGAAAATTCGATTAAAAAAATGACAATAATATCATAAATATCAATATATTATTGTCTTGGACAGGAGTACAAGGTATGAAATGGAGTAACGAACAACTGCTCGTTGATGAAACTTTATATTTTACCGGAAATGGATATATTGGCATACGCGGAAATTTTGAAGAAGGCTATGATGATGGGTATGACTCTATTCGTGGAACCTATATTAACGGTTTTTATGAAACGACAGATGTAACTTATGGTGAGTCGGCATATGGTTTTCCCAAGACAGCTCAAAAAATGGTGAACGTGACAGATTGCCAAGATATTAGAGTAATCATTGGTGATGAGGAAGTGAATCTGTTCACTGGCCAAGTCCTTGAAATGAGACGAGATTTGGATATTAACCAAGGCCTTTATACTAGAAAAGTTCATTGGCGGTCACCAAAGGGAAAAGAGGTTATCCTAACCTATAAAAGAATGACTTCCTTTGTAACGCTGGAATTAGCACTATTCCAAGTGACTGTTGAATCGGTGAATTATGAAGGCCCATTGGGTATTCTATCAGGAATTAATGGTGATGTAGAAAACTATACCAATCCAAATGATCCCAGGGTTGCTTCAGGTCATGCCAAACTACTTACTGTTACAGAAGTCAAGGCCAACGAAAAAAGTGGATCCATAAGCAGCAAGACGAAAAGGTCCAATCACAGAGTTACCAGTATTATCGGACACAGTGAACCAGGTCAAGTGGAGGAATCTCTGAATCGAATCCAGTGGAGTTTCAGAAAAACACTAATACCTGGAAGCAAGGAAAAAATAACTAAATACGTTGTTTTTACGGACTCCATACGTCATCAGGACCCTTGTATGGAGGGAATGGATAAACTAGAAAGGGCTCTGGAACTTGATTTTGAAGACCATGCCCTTGGTCAAAAAAAATATTTAGATGAATTTTGGAAATACTCAAAAATTAGAGTCAAGGGAAATCCATCTACTGAGGAAGCCTTGAATTATTCCGTTTACCAACTCTTGTCCTCAGCAGGAAAAGATCCCCACTCCAACATATGTGCCAAAGGATTAAGTGGGGAAGGATACGAAGGCCACTATTTTTGGGATACAGAAGTCTACATGTTACCTTTCTTTACACTGACCAATCCGGCTGTTGCAAAGAACTTAATGAAGTTTCGCTATGAAACCCTTCCATATGCCAGAGAACGTGCCAAGGAAATGGGCCATAAGATAGGAGCAAAGGTACCCTGGAGAACTATAAAAGGAACTGAGTGTTCCGCTTATTTTCCGGCAGGATCTGCCCAATATCACATTAACAGTGATGTAGCCTTTTCCTATATACAATATTACCTGTTACATAGGGACATGGATTTTCTCAAAGAATTTGGTCTGGAAGTTCTTTATGAGACAGCCAGAATATGGTTGGATATGGGCCACTTCAATGATGACGGCGATTTTATGATTCACTGTGTGACCGGCCCTGATGAGTATACGGCTATTGTCAACAATAACTACTATACCAATGCTATGGCTAAATATCATATGACCTGGACAGTGAAGTTGGCAAAAGATTTAAGGGATTATGATGAAGATGCCTATATGGTCTTAATGGATAAGATCAATGGGTCTTTGGATGAACTGTCACAGATGGAAATTGCTGCAGGGGCTATGTATTTTGAATACGATGAAAAAATAGGCGTCTTTATGCAGGATGATTCTTTCAAAAACAAGCCTACCTGGGATTTTGCAGGTACACCAAAAGAGAATTACCCCTTATTGTTACATTATCATCCTTTGACTATCTATCGCCATAAAGTCTTAAAACAGGCAGATACTTTACTTGCAATGCTGCTAATCGATGATGCCACCCTGGATGTTTTTGAACGCTGCTACGATTTTTATGAGCCATTGACGACGCATGACTCTTCACTATCGCCATGTGTTTACTCAATGGCAGCATCCAGAATTAAGAGAAGTCATAAAGCTTATGAGTTTTTTAACAAGACCCTAAGGCTGGATCTTGATAATTTACATCATAATACTAAAGACGGTCTCCACATTGCAAATGCCGGAGGTGCTTATATGGCTGTTGTATACGGGTTTGCCGGGCTAAGAATTAAGTCTGACGGGCTGCATTTGAACCCCCATTTACCTGAGGATTTGGAAGGGGTATCCTTTTCTGTCAATCACGGTGGACATCTGATTCATATTGAATTAGGTCAGAAGATTCTGGTTAGGGGTGAGGTTGAAGTAAAAGTATACATTTATGATCAACCATACATACTTAAAGGGCACTTGGAGGTAGACTATGAATGACAGGATTAAGGGCTTTATTTTTGATATGGATGGTGTTATCACAGACACCAGCGAGTATCATTATATGGCCTGGAAGCTTCTAGCCAGCAAAATTGATATCTACATCGACCGAGAGGTAAATGAGCAGCTAAAGGGGATTTCGAGAATGGCATCACTTGATGTGATTCTTAAGCATGGTCGAAAAGATGAGGATTATACAGAAGCTGAAAAGCTGGCTTTGGCTACATCCAAAAATAAACATTATGTGGAAATGATCAGCCGTTTCACACCGGACAATTTACTGCCGGGAGTTGCTGATTTGTTCAATGAACTTAAGGTCCTAGGGATTAAAATAGGTATTGCCAGCGCTTCAAAAAGTGCTGGGAATTTAATTGACCTTTTAGGTATAAGAGATCAGGTGGATTATATTGTAGATCCATCATCAGTTCCAGGAAAACCAGAGCCGGATATTTTCTTAAAGGCATGTGAAGGCTTAGGGTTAGAGCCTTCACAATGTGTCGGTCTTGAAGATGCAAAAGCCGGTGTGACGGCCATAAAAAGAGCCGGAATGCTTGCCATCGGCATAGGTGATTCTCAAATTCTCCAGGAAGCTGATGTGGTTGTCAGCTCACCTGAAGAAATTGTGCTGGATAATATTTTTAATGATTAACATTTTGTGAATTTATTAGGCACTATGTACTATTTCTCATAAGATTCGTGTATAATAGAGTCAGTTAAAAAAGGAATAGAGGATCTTTATGGGAAATAGTGCGGTCTATATGATTGTCAACAAACAAAATAATAAAAGATATGTTGGCATTAGCGAAGACATAGAAAATGAATGGTTCAATATTAGACGTAACCTGGACTATGGTATCGGTATCCGGAAAATGCGGGAAGATTATATCAAGTTAGGCGCAGAAGGGTTTGATTTTATTATTGTGCTTGAATCAGAACATAGGAATCTCCTTCACAGAAAAGAAAGTGAAATTGCCTACCAGTATGATGTTTGGCATAAAGGTTACAATTCAGAACCCTTACTTAATTATAGTAGAATGACAGAAGACAAATTAGCTTTTGAAAAACTAAGACTCTATAAATTAGTCGATCAGGTTGATGATGGAAAGTACCTTTGTATGGACCTTATTGATATTCTTGGTCTTACAAAAAATGACCTGCTTGTACTGCTTCGCGAAATCACCCTTGATGAGATGAGATTTTTTAAAAAACAGATTATTCTCCGAAATGGAAATCTGGACTTATCTCATATGTACATCCAAATAAAAAGATTTGACTACAGTATTGACAAATAGTTAATTTATGTTAATATATTATTTGTCTTACGGAGGGATTCCCGAGTGGCCAAAGGGGGCAGACTGTAACTCTGTTGCGATAGCTTCGAAGGTTCGAATCCTTCTCCCTCCACGATAAACTGTATCAGCTTAGCTGATGCAGTTTTTTTATTGACTAAGATATTGCTTTAAACGAGCCAATTTCTGTCGAACAGCTGGAACAATTCGCGAAGCGAAACCAGCATCGTTAAACGATGCTTTTGTTCTTGGTAATTCGACTATTATATAAAGTATGATGTATAATAAGGAATGAATTGTCATAGAAGCATATTGCTATGACACAATCTAGGAAAACATCTTTAGGATAAGGAGAGTTTTATGAGTGTAATAGAAAGAATATCCTATCATTTAGGACGCAAGGATGAAGTACCTAATCAAGACCTGGCTAGAGACCTGGCTGAAAGAGAGGATATTGAAGGAATCCAGGAGATTGCTTCATATTTAAAGGATAAAAACAAATCCATTGCCAGTGACTGCCTTAAGGTCCTATATGAGATTGGTTATATTAAACCTGAGCTCATTGTTCCTTATAAAGAAGACTTTATCGCTTTCTTAACGTCAAAAAATAACCGTATGGTATGGGGAGGCATGATTGGTCTATCATCTGTCGCCAAAGTTGACAGTGAATACGTCTATCGCTTCAAAGACCTGATACTTGAAAAAATTGAAACCGGAACAGTTATTACCAACGTATGGGGCGTCTATACCATTATCAACCTGGCAGGAAATGGTTACTATGACCAGCTTCGTGATACCTTGATGATGCTCCAGAAAACATGCCGAAATGTAGATTTTCCAAAGAGGGCGGAGTCTATTGTTGAAGTGATTCAGGAGAAAGATAAAGAAAGCTTTAGAGACATACTTGAATCCAGGTTGGAGTCCTTATCAGCTGCCGGTAAGAAACGAACTATGAGTGTATTGAAGAACTTATAGATCAGACAACTTGGTCTGATTTTTCATACGTTACTTTTGATAATCAATCATGACAGAATAAGCAAGGATGGGTTGGTTTTAGACGAAATCACTAGCATATGGGGACCATATATTCTATGATAAAGAAGCAGATATGAAATAAGACAATCATGAATAGATGAGAGGGAGAATCTCTTATTCAATAGACTATTTCATATGAATCATGTTAATTCTACTGGGCTAAACATTAGCGTGGTTTTTTTGGTGTAGCTATTTGTAGGCATGGTCAAAAGATTTCAAGGAATGAGCGAGAGGTTGAGGATATGCATTTTGAGGTGGATAAAAAGTACAGGTTACAGTTTTGGGCAGCGTTTACAGTCGGAGTGATTTTTTTGATATACTTCTGGACTATTTGTAGATTTCAGCTTGACCATGGCTGGATTATTTCAAAAAGCGATGTGACAGTTGATAATCTGCTATTTAAGTTAAGAAGTGATGTGCTAGTCATGTCTCTTATACCTCTTATTATTATCTGGAAGTTTAAACGTAAACTGAAGGATATTGGTTTAAGTACTAATAATAGCCCTATGGTAGTCTTACTATCTATAGTCTATATCATATTTTTCTGTTTACATGGTGACTTCTCAATAGGAGGCACATACATAGCTTTCTTCTACTTGGTAATTATAGCTTTTAGTGAGGAAGTGATTTACCGTGGCTATGTATATACAAGAATGAGATCCTATAATCGAATACTAGCCATCCTAATTTCTGGCATTCTTTTTGGAATTACTCATGCTGTTTTACCAGGGATTATGAATCATCTATCTTATGCACATATTTTGTTTAATATGTTAAGCCATATAGGTGGTGGAATACTGATGGGATACTTCTTCATCTACCTTATGGAAAAGAGTGAATCCATTTTTGTACCCATATTGATTCATGCTCTCTTGGATTATTCAGTAGGTTCTTGGGGAGTGGTAATTGGATTGAGTGTAGTTTTTTATTATGTATATAGAGATAGAAACATTGAAATGAAGAAAAAATATATAGAAAAACAGGAGAATATTTAATGAAAAGAGTAAGTGTATTGATAACTATGATGTTGATGCTAACGATGATGACCGGATGCTTGTTTATGTATTCTGTCACAGAATTTAGCGGAAGCAGGGCAAGTAACGACGAGCTTTTTGATCTGGACTTTGATATGTTAAACCGCAAGGAAGAACATCATATGACCTTAAAAGAGGGTGACACTATTAAAGTGACGGCTGATCACAAATCTGGTAAAATTGATGTCTTAGTATCAGGACCTAGCGATACGATTTATCAAGGAGATGATATTGAAGATATGGAATTCTTTCTTACCATAGAAGAAGACGGTATTTATACCTTTGAAGTATCAGGTGATGAGGGTATCGGAAGCGTTTGTTTTGAATTGGTTAAAGATGAAGAACTTTAGGAGTATGAAAGAAAACAGGTGATGTGATGGCAAAGATTATCAATGATAAAACAGTAAATTATGAATCCAATAATAGCCGGGTGGAAGCCTATACTTGGTCATCTATACCTAATATTAAAGAAATGGTTGATATGAAAAACCTAAAGTTTAATATTCGTATACTTGAACCTGGAAAATACTCCTATCCTTATCATTTTCACAGACACGCTGAAGAAATGTTTGTTATCCTTGAAGGGGAGGCACTTCTTAGAACTCCCGACGGTATTGAGAAGGTGAGGACAGGTGATGTGATTTATTTTGAAATAGGGGCAAAAGGAGCCCATCAGTTGAAAAATGATTCGGATTCTGCCTGTAAATATTTGGACATTCGTACAGACCTGGGGATGGATGTCTGTGAATATCCTGATTCCGGTAAAGTAAATATTTTGCCTGAATGCCAGCTTTTTGAAACCAAGGATCAGGTGGATTATTTCCATGGAGAAGAGGATGTAAGAAAAATCTGGTAACTAATAGGTGGATTATTTTATATTGATGGCTGTGTTTTTAAAAGATAAATATGAATAATGGAGGGAAATAAGATGAATTGTGTTAAATGTAAAACAGAAACACTTAAGTGTATTGAAATTGATCAGGGATTAAAAGCATATCATTGCTCATCATGTGAAGGTCATTGGATTAGAGCAAATGATTATGTTGAGTACACTATGAAGAATGAGGAAGACAGTGAGTTTGATCATGTCGGTGTGGAATATGACATGACTTATGAATCCAAAAAAGTGGCATTTTGCCCAGATTGTGGCAGTTTTCTGATAAAATATCAAGTGGCCAATGATATTCCTTTTAATATAGATCACTGTGGTCATTGTCATGGGATATGGTTGGATAAAAACGAATGGAGTATTCTGCAGCAGAATAATTTACATAAATCTTTGAACAAGATTTTTACTCAACCCTGGCAAAAGGCGTTAAGGGATGAAATGACTAAAGCGAATTTCGAAAAGCATTATACGCAGGTGTTTGGAAATGAAGGTTACAAACACCTAAGAGAAATACGTGAGTGGTTATACAAAAGTGAACATAAAGATGAATTGTTAGCATATATTGTAGATGACGATCCATATAAGTTGTAATTAAAGGAGAACAGGTATATCTTCTTTATATAAACCGTTTTGAACATCTGAAGTAGGATAAAAGAATATCATAAAAGCTGACTGAAAGAGAGGGCATTATGGACAAGTTAATTCAATTTGCAACGAAGGCAATTATTATTAAAGATGGTAGATTATTAGCTTTATATGTTGACCGTCCTGATGGCATGCGGCTTTGGGACCTACCAGGTGGCAGGATTGAATTTGGTGAAGAACCTGAAGAAGGGTTGATAAGAGAAGTTCAGGAAGAACTGTCTAGCCAGGTTGAAATCATTGAACTTATTGATACATGGAATCATCTTCCAAATGAGTCCTGGCAAATCGTTGGGGTCTTTTATCTATGTAAGCTGACCAGTGGAGATATCAAGATTTCCAATGAACATAGTGGGTTTCAATGGATTGACATTAACAAAATAAAAGAAGAGTTTACCGCCCAGGTTTTTTTGAAGAAGATGCTCAAGTGGGATTGGAATGAATTGATAAGTAAAGTTGAGGGTGAGTAATGGACAAGATTAGAATCAGAGAGTTACTTTTAGAAGATAGTATAATCATAGCTAAAGCTTTTAAGGATCAGGGGTGGAATAAACCACAAGACCAATACAATGATTATTATAAGGAGTCATTAGAGGGTAAAAGAGTTATTTTGATTGCAGAATATGAAGGTGAATTTGCAGGTTATATTACCCTCCTTTGGGAGTCGGATGATCCTTGTTTTTCTGAGGCTGATATACCGGAGATTAAAGACTTCAATGTATTGATTAAGTTTAGAAGAAAAGGCATTGGTAATGCCTTAATGGATGAGATAGAAAGGATTGGCTTTGAGAGTAGTTCGCAGATAGGGTTGTCAGTAGGGCTTTTAAAAGATTATGGAAGTGCCCAGCGCATCTATGTGAAAAGAGGTTACATACCTGTCGGTGATGGCATTAAATATGGGAATCGGGTCTTAGCATATTTTGACAAGGTGGATGTTGATGATGACCTGGTTTTAAGCTTTATAAAGGAATTGGACTCAGAATAATTGGAGTCCAGTTCCTTTTTTTGTATATGTCATATGTTCGTATTAGATAGATTTTGGTTGCTTAACTGTATTTTATTTGAAAAAACCATGGGTTAGGATTTGAATAGACGATACTTGAACATCCAAAAGGAGAGATAAAATGTTGGAAACCAGGATCAAAGATCTACAGTTTTATAAGGCCATTTCGAAATTGTCAAAACCTATTGCAGATGCAACCCATCAACTGAGTGAGATTTCTTTTGTCATCGCAGAAGTGACTTTGGAGAGTGGAATAAAAGGACAGGGATATCTTCTTTCCTTTCACTATTCACCCCAGGCGATTAAAGGAGCTCTTGAGGATTTGAGGGATAAGGTGGTTGGATACCATTGCTATGAAACCGTAAAATTACAGAAGGATATTGAGGCAGAACATGAATATTTTGGCCATGAAGGCATACAAAGAAGTGCTCTGGCTATTATCAATATTGCTATGTGGGACTCTTGGGGGAAAACGCTTGATAGGCCGATTTGGCAACTCTTGGGGAGCTCATGCGACAAGGTTAATGTTTATGGAAGTGGAGGATGGCTTTCCTATTCCGATGAAGAGCTTATCCAAGAAGTCCTTGATTATAAGAAAAGAGGCTTTCAAGCTGTAAAGATAAAAGTTGGTGCAAAGGAAGAAGGACGGGATATACAAAGATTGAGAAAGGTAAGGGAGGCACTGGGTGATCATATGAAGATCATGATGGACGCCAATCAGGGAATGAACCTTCAAGATGCCTTAAAGCTGGCCGGACAGAGTAAGGAATTCAATATTCACTGGTTTGAAGAGCCTCTTGATCACAGAGATATTGATGCCTATCGAAGGCTACGTGAAAAAACGGATATATCTTTGGCTATGGGTGAAAGAGAGTATTCAATCCTGCCCTTAAAATTACTCATAAAAGAAAGAGGGTTAGACTTATGGCAGCCTGATATCGTGAGAATTGGTGGGGTTGATAAGTGGCTTGCTTCTGCTGCTTTAGCTGATGCCTATCATATACCTGTCCTTCCCCATTATTATAAAGATTATGACGTACCGCTGATTTGTACTATTTCCAATGGTTACGGTGTCGAGTCTTTTGACTGGATCGATGATATAATTGATAATCCTATGAAAATTGTGGATGGTTACGCAAAGCCAAGAATGGAAGCGGGATGGGGCTTTGAATTTAAATCTGAGTATTTGACGGTTTTATCTTAATGTAGGTGGAATTTAAAGAATAGGAATGAAAGGTGGATGGGATAATGAAAGAAAGAACTGCCCATACCCTTGAAGGGATTTTTTCTCTTGAAGGTCATGTGGGAATCGTTACTGGAGCGTCAAAAGGCATTGGGCGAGCCATTTCACAAGTATTGGCTGAGGCTGGTGCCAAAGTATATGACTTTTCCAGGAGTCAGATGGTACATGAAGGATATGAGAATATTATCAATATTGGCATTGATGTCAGTGACCATAAAGCGATGAAAGCAGCTATTGATGATATAGGAAAGAGGGAAGGACTGGATTTTCTTATAAACAATGCAGGTATTACCAAACGTATGAAGGCTGAGGAAGTGGACGAAAAATGGTGGAATCAGATTCACGATATTAATGTTGATGCTATTTTCTTTGCATCCCAGTATGCATACCCATATTTAAAAGAATCCAAACATATTGGTCGAATTATCAATATTGCTTCTATGGCTTCTTATATGGGTTTTAGCCAAGTCGTTCCCTATTGCTCCACCAAGTCATCGGTTTTGGGGATTACCAGAGGTTTGGCTGTAGAGTGGGCTCATGATAATATTTTGGTGAATGCCATATCACCTGGCTGGTTTAAGACAAATATGAATCAAAAGGTGGTCGATCAAGAACGTGACCAGCGTATACTGGGAAAAATACCCTTGGGAAAATATGGCGAAACTGAGAGCATCGGACATATGGTGCTTTTTCTCTTGTCAAAAGGTGGGACCTATATAAGCGGTCAGGATTTTCCAATTGATGGTGGAGCCAGTATTTATGGATATTGATAGTAGGTTAGGTGGTGAAGGTTAAACGTGGACAAGAAGATATTTAATTACAAGCTTCGTGACAGTCAGGGGACTTATGTAGAGCCAATGAGTCCCAGAGACTTTGATTATGCTAAATATGCTGATTATGAAGCTGGCAAGCTGGAAGATTGCAGGAAGTTCATGGAGGGGGATGAAGGGATTCTTATCTATCGTCGGTTTAGGGTTCCAGAGGTTTTTGCTGAAGCTTCAAGAGATATGAAAAAGTCCTTGGAACTCCAGCTTGGTGCCCTAAATGCCAGCATGGATTACAAAGCAGACATACCCAATTTTTTGGAGCCTTGGTATGGGATTGGACTAGTCGATGCTGGTTTTGGAGCCAAGTATCAATGGAATGAAAATCAGGCACCTGCTACAGAGGCTCAGTTCAAAACCGTTACCCAGGCCTTAAACTATCCTTGTCTACCTATTGAAGAGACTGAGATAGGTAGGTATAATTTGGAGATGATTGATTATTTTCTGAACGCCACTTCAGGGAAATTACCTATATCATTTTCTGATATCCAGTCGCCGTTAAATGCAGCCTCCTCCATTGTAGATATCAGTGGATTTTTTATGGACCTGTATGACCGTCCTGAACAAGTTAAAGACCTGATGAACAAAATTGCTGGTCTTACAAGTGAGTATCTTCAAAGGCAAAAGACCTTGATAGGATCTTGTCTTGCCTTGCCGGGGCATGGGTTTGCCAGTTCAAGAAGCTTTAAGGGACTTGGCATGAGTGATGATAATATCCTTATGATATCTAATGAACAGTACGTGGAGTTTGCAGCACCTGTAAACCATGAAATCAGTCAGGCTTTTGGTGGCCTTGCCTTTCATTCCTGTGGTGACTGGACCGGCAAAATTCAGGCTATAAAGGCTAATTCCAAGCTCTTGTTCGCAGATGGAGCCTTTACAAGAGAAACAGACCCCAATGCCATGGATGGAGAGGGGATGGGAAGTGCCTTCCAGGGAACAGGAACAGTTTTGCATGTAAGGGTGGTTGGAGATGTTGAAACCTTGGTTGAAAAAGTAAAAAGAATCTATCGACCAGGTTTGAAATTGATTGTGGCCACTTACCTGGAAGATCCTGAGGATCAGACTAGAGCATATGACCTAATTCATGCTCTTGGTAAATAAGTAGTTAAATAGTAATAAAGACCCAGCAGCTTCAACAAATTTTCCTGTTTGTTGAAGCTGTTTTTGTTAATTTGTGCAAAAAGTTTTAATAAGTTCAATATGATGACCCTTCTACCTTGTATATAATTAAGTCAATCATAAATCAGGAAATAAATGAAGGGTGGAAAAAATGAGTGCAAGAGCAGAAAATATAAGTCCGAATACAAATAAGCTGATGAAGCGTATACATGAATATCGATACATATATTTACTCGGCCTACCGGGGATGATCATACTGATTTTATTTAATTATTTACCAATGAGAGGTTTACTCATGGCTTTCCAAGATTTCAATCCTCATTTGGGGATATTGGGAAGTGAATGGGTGGGACTTAAACACTTCCAGACATTAGTTAGTGATCCAAAGTTCTATCTGATGCTGAGAAACACGCTTGTCATAAGTGGTTTGTCATTATTAACATTTCCAGCACCTATAATCTTGGCCTTAATGTTGAATGAAGTCAGGAACATGACCTATAGGAAATTTGTCCAGACTGCTGTTTATCTGCCCCACTTTCTTTCCTGGACAATTATTGTCAGTTTAACTTTTTTCCTTCTTTCGACCGAACAAGGATTACTAAATAAAATTGCAGTTGATGCAGGAAAAGAAGCGACGGCATACATGTTCAGTAAAACCTGGATTTATCCCATTTTAGTAACACAAAATGTATGGAAAGGTATCGGATGGGGGTCTATCGTTTACCTGGCTGCCATTGCTGGAATTGACCCTATGCTTTTTGAAGCAGCAAGAATCGACGGTGCCAACAAGTTTCAACAGATTGTGAAGATCACCATACCAAGCATTATGCCAACGGTAGCGGTTATGTTGATACTTAAGATGGGTACAATCATTTCAGTTGATTTTGAACAGGTATTCCTTATGAATAACGCCTTAGTCAAACAAAAACTGGAAGTATTTGAAATTTTTATATATAACAATTCCATTGCGTCAGGAAGCACCCAGTATTCCTACACGACAGCGATTGGTATGTTTAAATCTGTAGTCAATACATCCTTGGTTATCTTTACCAACTGGATTGTTAATAGAAAAGGATTTGAAGGGGTTTTATAGGAGAGGAGAAATAATGAATTCAGAAACGTATAAGGAAGAATTAGTAAGCAAGGACAGAAAAAAATTAGGAATGAAGGCGAATTTGCTTATTGGTCAGTCAGTTTTAAATTTTCTCCTGCTCCTCTTGGTCGGAACCATGATACTTCCCTTTGTTTATATTTTGGTTGTGTCATTTACTGATTCATCGGTCTATGAAGCAGGAAAATTCTTTCTATGGCCTGAAAAATGGTCGTTGGAGTCTTACAAACTTATTCTGAGTGGCCAGGGTTTTCTTAATGCTTTAAGAGCCAGTTCCTTCATAACATTTGTAGGAACACCTATGAATGTCATGATCAATGCAGGCCTTGGCTATATGCTGTCCAAGGAGATTCCTGGTCGAAAAATTATCAATAAGTTGGTCATGGTGACCATGCTTTTTGGAGCTGGTCTGGTTCCGGTTTATATCAACATGAGTAATCTGGGTTTAATTAATTCCTGGTTTGCATCAATTCTGCCTGCATCCTGTGGAGCGTGGACGGTAATGGTTATGAAGTCCTTTTTCCACAGCATTCCGAGAGAATTGGAAGAAGCGGCAAAAATTGACGGTGCTGGCCAGTTTAAAATATTCCTGTCGATTGTACTACCTTTATCTAAAGCAGTTATAGCAACTTTCTCACTATTTGCTTTAGTATCCTATTGGAATACATATTTTAGTGCAATCATGTTTTTGACGTCAACCAGTAAGATGCCTCTCCAGGTATATTTGCAAAAGGTCGTTCTATCGTCCAATATTTCAGATGTTGTAGACCTACAACTGGAATTAGCCAACAAAGTACCTCAGGAAGTGATGCGAATGGCTGCGGTAGTAGTAGTGGTGGTACCTGTTGTCTGTGTTTATCCTTTCTTACAGAAGTATTTTGCCAAGGGCGTTATGATTGGTGCTGTAAAGGGTTAAGTGGTGAGATATCCTCGCAAATAGGCCGGCTGTCCTGTGACAGGGCTATATTAAGAGGAATAAATGTTATATTTAAGGAGGAGTTTTATGTTATTCAAATCATCAAAGAAGTCGATGGCAGTATTGTTGGTGTTAGTTCTGGTATTATCAGTTGCGTGTGCAAAGACTGATACCGGAAGCGGGTCAGACCAAAGTAATGAAGATACGTCTACCGGAAATGAAACAGCAGCAACAACCGAAGACACTAGTGAAAAGACAGAAGAAGCAGAAGCGACAGAAGAAAAGGGAAGAGAAACAATTAGTGTTATGGGTGTCGACTGGGGCTATGGTCCAATGCAGAACAGCGACATGGAAATTTACTGGGAAGATATGTATGATGTAAATCTGGATATCGAGTGGGTGAACTACAGCGATTATCAACAAAAATCCAATACTCTCGTATCTACTGGAAGTCAACCTGACGTGATGCAAGTCTATAAGACCAATTCCAGTTTCTATTATCCAATATTTACACAGGCTATTGATGCCGGTGAGTTTCTTGACTTGACACCATATCTATTTGACGGTGGAAACGGTCTTGCAGAAACCAATGCTGTTATGAAGAACTGGGATGAAAGCATGTGGGAACAGGCTAGCTACAAAGGTGGTATCTATATTCTTCCAAGAAGCAAGGGTGAAATTGCAGTTCAGTCAGGTATTACAGTACGTAAAGATTTAATGAAAAAATACGGATATGAAGAAGAGCCTACCACTATGGAGGAATTAAAAGATTGGATGATCGGTCTTTCAAAGGATGCAAGTGAAGGTGAAGGTCAGAAAATCTATGCATTGGATTTCTATGGTGAAGATTTTATGCAGGAAAGAGTTAAGGGATTTGCAGTAGCATTTACAGGTCAAATGGATTGGGGCCTTGATGCTAACGGTAACTTCACTTATATGCAGTTTGCAGACGGTTATCTTGACTTCCTTAACTGGATGAAAGACCTGTATGAAGAGGGTGTGTTAGACCCAGAGTTTTCACTAGGAAACTCAGATACATCAAAATGGAAAGCCGGTAATTCAGTAGCCTACTTGACAGCATGGTATAACTGGAACCAATCAGCTGATTTAACCAGCAACAAGATTTTTGATTCAGGAACTCCTGATACTTATGAGGCATGGTGTTTGCTTCCTGTTGAAGGACCAAAAGGTATGACCGTATCCAATAACGCTTACGATATTGATTCATGTATTACTATCAGTTCTTCAGTTACTGATGATGAACTTGCAGCTATTCTTAAAGCTTTCAACGGTACAGAAGAAGAATATCCAGGTTATAACGTTCTTATGTCCAATGGTGTTGAAGGTGTTCACTATAAACTTCTTGAAGATGGAACTTTTGATACATCCGATGAAGTTATGGGTGAAAAGCGTCGAGAAGGTTATGTTGGAGCTTGGAACCAGATTTTCCTTAAAACTGATGCAGACCAGATTGTTGGTAAGTTTATGAGAGCTGGTGCTAAGCGTGCCTCTGATGAAAATATTGAAAGAGCAACTGAGATTAAGGCTGCTATCGTAGATTATCTTGATGAATCAGGACTTCAACATATGAGCACAAACCTTATTTCAGAAACATACAACAACCAGTGGAGTGTACTTACAAGCGATGTTAACACATATTGTACCTTATATGAAATGGGTCAGATTACTGAAGCTGACTGGAATGAATTTGTTGCTTCAATTGTAGATTCATCAGAATATAAAGCTATCCAAGCTGAATTTGCAGAAGCTTTGGCAAATAAATAGAATCATTATGCTTTGCTCATAGGGAAACAGGATAGCCTGTTTCCCTATTTTTATAAAGATATGTAATCAGGATAAAAGGATTAACGGATAGTAATGGAGGTAATCATGGCAGAACATGATTTGTTTAGGGAAATAGCAATGATGAAGCATCCAGCTGAAGCAACGGATAAAGAAATTGAACCCCTTGATTTGGATGTGGATTATTTTGAAGTACTTGATTCTAAGGGTAAGAAGGAAATGGAAGAGAGTTTATTTCAGCCAGAAAAGTCCTTTGATGAGAAATGCATGGATTATGACTTGGCCATAATGGAAATGCGAAAAAAATATCAACCCTTTATGGAAAATAGACTTAAGGATTTTAAGTCCAATGTAGAGATTAAAGAAATATCAGACTTTGAGTTTCGATACCTGGATGATGGGGAGCGATTTACTGATAGAAATAGAAAAGAAGCAATATGGGAAAAGGTTATCATACCAGATTATAGGGGACCCGGTGAAGAAAAGGGGAAATGGAGGGCATATTACAGACACCGTTTTGATTGTACGCAGAAGGTGACACAAACTGAAAGAATGATCCTGCGTTTTCAATGTGTTGATTATATTGCTTTGATATATTTAAACGGTAACTTTGTTGGCCGTCATGAAGGTTTTTTTGCACCTTTTGAATTTGATGTAACGGATTATTTGGATGAAAGTAATGAGCTGATTATTGAGTGCAGAAATGATATATCCATACTGGGTGTCGGACCTGTTCTTGATGGCGATAAAATATATGGGGCAACTGGTCCTGGCTGGGATGATCCCGTTGATGGTTGGCATCACTGTCCTGCAGGAGCAGGAGTTTTTGGTAAAGTTACACTTGAGAAAAGACCTGAGATTCATATTGATAATATTTTCGTTAGGTCTGATATCGATCAAGATGGTGTTGAAATCAGAGTTGGTATCATGAATTATGGGAAAGATATTAAGCGAGATTATGAGATTTTGGTCAACCTAAAACCCAAGAATCTCTCTGGACAAGATATAGGCAGTACTGTAAAGGAAATACCCTATATTGGGATTGGAAAAAATGAATACCGGTATTGGATTCCTGTTAAGGACTATAAGCTTTGGGAAAGTGAAAGCCCCTATTTATATGGAGCTGTAACTCAAGTAAATAAGGATGGTCGGCAGGTTAGCTCCCGACTGGAAACCTTTGGTTTTAAGAAATTCATCAGTGATGAAAGCTCTTTCCCCAAAGGAAAACTCTACTTGAACAACCGACCGGTAATTCTTCGTGGAGCCAATGAAATGGGCCACCTTCAGCAATGTGTCATGAATGGTGACTTTGACCAGTTGGTCGATGATATATTGATTGCCAAGTATTGCAATATGAATTATTACCGAATGACCCAAAGACCTGTTCAAGAAGAAATCTATGAGTATTTTGATATGTTGGGGATGATGCACCAGAGTGACTTGCCTCTTTTTGGATTTTTAAGAAGGAATCAGTTCAGTGAAGCTATTCGGCAAACTGAGGAGATGGAAAATCTTGTCAGGAAGCATGTATCCACAGTGATGGTTACCTTTATTAACGAACCAATGTGTATCAGAAGAACAGAAGATCCTAACAGCAAGTTTTCCAAACGTTATAATGTAAAGGGGCATCGCCACTTGATGCGTGATGAGCTTGAAGCTTTTTTTGAAGCAGCCAGACAAGCTGTTTATGTCCAAAACCCTGATCGGGTGATTAAAAATGTAGAAGGCGATTATGACGGTCCAACCAAGTCAGGTATGCCTGATTTCCACACCTATACCATGTGGTATACCAATCATGGTCAACCCATTGGCCGTCTGATGAAAGGTTATCTGCCACCCATTAAAGCAGGTTGGATGACCGGGTGCGGTGAATACGGGGCTGAAGGTCTTGATCATGAACACATTATGAGGGAAAGGTATCCAAAAGAATGGCTGGAAACTGATGAGAATGGAAACTGGTATCCTGACAAGATTGTTCGGGCTCAGACTCATTCGGTACATGGTGACTGGTATCCTGAACAGACAAACATAACTGACTGGGTAGAGGCAAGTCAAAACCATCAGGCAAATGCAACGAAACTTATGACCGATTCTTTTCGACGCAGAGCTGATTTGATTAATCATACAGCTATTCATCTTTTAATCGACGCATGGCCATCAGGTTGGATGAAAACACTGGTAGCTTGTGACAGAAAGCCCAAGAAGGCATATTTTGCATACAAGGAGGCTCTTGAGCCTCTTAGAATCAACTTGTATACAGGCAGGTCCCATGTTTATGCAGGCGAGACAATTGATGTAGAAGCCTGGATACTTAATGACTTGGGTCAGGAGTATCCTTTGACCGTCAAGGCTGAGCTGTCTGCCATCAGTGATGGAAAGGTAAGTGCAAGCTATGAGATGAAAGCTTTAGCCAGACCCGCTGGTGCAGTTTGTTCCGGTAAAATTCCTGTGACTTTTGACCGAGACCAAAGTGGAAGTTGGCGGTTGACTGGAGCTATCATCAATGAAGAGGGACATGTTGTCAACAGAGAATCAATCAACATTGAAGTGCATCGAAATCCCAACTACGACCTAAGTGTTAAAATTTTGGGACAGGACGCTGAGCTTATGGCTGGGAATCTTGATTTGAGGAAGGTATCCAATAGTCAGGCAATGATATCCAGTGATCTATCCAGTATGGGATTGAGCAGCTTGGAAACCCATGTTAGGGGAGGCGGAAGAGGCTTGCTGCTGGTAGCAGATGAAATAGAGATTAGTGTAGGTGAGGTTAGTATTGCTACAAAGAAATGCCAGCCTGTATTTTTTGCTGACAGGAACAGGAAGTATAGCATACCTAACCTGACCATGCTATACGACAAGAATAAAGGTTACATTGATCATATAGGTAAACTTGCCATTGAGGATAATGGTCAAGGGCATACTCTCTTGTTTTCATATGGCAAATCGTCTTTTGACGGCAGCAAAGGAGCAAAAAAACAATTGCCTTTTGTTAGAAGCATCAAGATAGGCAAGGGCAGGTTATTTATTCTCTCACTTATGTGGAAAAACAAGTTGGGAGTCAATCCCCAGTTGGATAAACTGATTCTGGAAATTTTGGCTAGCGAAAGCTTGGATTAGGAGGAAATATGGTCAAGAAGATTGATGAGGCATTAAAACAAAGAAATCTACCTGACATGATTGACCCTGACAAGTCCGGATTCATCCCATGGGATGCCAGAAGGAAAGAAATCCTAAGTCTTCTAGCCGGAGAGTGCTATGGAACTTATCCCGATTTTGAACTTACAGTAAGCGGTTGTCTTCAGAGGGAAGATAAGAATTATTATGGTGGAAAAGCCAAAAGCATGGAGGTAGATATTAAGGTTGTCTCGACCTATTCGAGTTTTACTTTTCCTGTAAGAGTGATTATACCTTATCGTAATCCATATCCTCCTGCATTCTTCTATCTTTCCTTTACCAACATACCCGGTGACGGCATCGGTGAGGAAATTATTGATGAAGGTTATGCCCTGATAAATCTCTATTATCAGGATGTTGTACCGGATAACGGTGATGACCTTACCTGTGGTGCCGGACGTTTTTATACCAGAAACCCCTATCAGTCATGGGGGAAAATCGCCATGTGGTCTTGGGGGGCCAGCCGAGTTATGGACTGGCTGGAAAATCAGTCATATATAGATATGCAAAGTGTTTGTATTTTGGGACATTCAAGGTTGGGAAAGACGGCTCTCTGGTGTGGAGCCAATGATACAAGATTTTCAATGGTTGCAGCAACCGGATCAGGAGGAGGCGGAGCTGCTCTTTATCGGGGGAAAACCGGTGAAGGTATAGAAAATCTTAAAGGTAAAGGTTCCAGGGCTTGGTTTTCCGGTAATTTTTTCAAACGTTATTCAGAAGCGGAGGAACTTGTTTGGGATCAGCACTTTTTATTAGGGGCTGTTGCACCAAGATATCTCTATATCGGTAGTGCTGAGAGGGATGATTGGGCAGATCCAAGGTCGGAGTTTCTAGCTGCCTGTGCCGCATCGACAGCATATAGAGCCTTAGGAGATGACGGCCTGATCATGGGTGATTCTGAACCGATACCCAACAAGTCCTATCATGATGGAAAGATAGGTTATCATCTTCGTTCAGGAACTCATTATTTGAGTAGAGATGACTGGCATCAGATCATAAAATTTAGAAGGAAACATGGCATTTAGAAATGAATGACAAGGAGAAGAGGAGTATAAATGACTGACAGCATAAGATTGGATAAGGCAGGAAAGACATGGGATGAGGGACTTCCTATCGGCAATGGACGCTTAGGAGCTATGATCACCGGTAAGGTAGGGGACGAGAGTATTTTCATTAACGAAGAAACCCTTTGGTATGGTCCTATGAGAAACCGGAAGAACCCAGACGCTAAAAGTCATATTGACAAAATAAGACATCTTCTGTTGAATGGTGACATTGAAGAGGCAGCATTTCTTGCCAAGATGTCTATGACATCAACGCCTAAATACAATAATCCATATCAGCCTGCAGGAGATCTTAAGTTAAGCTTTAAAAGTCATAATGGAAACGTTGAAAATTATGTAAGAAGCCTAAGTCTTGATAAGGCAATGGCCACAGTTACATATACCTTGGATGGAGTAAAGCACGGAAGAGACCATTTTGTCAGTGCTGACTACAATGTTCTGGTTATTCGACTATGGACCGAGGATAGTGAAGGTATAACCTTAGGGGTTAACATGAATAGAAAACCCTTTGAAGAATACACGGGGAAAATCGGATCTGTGACTGTCGGTAACTGGGGAGAGTGTGGTGCAGGTGGAGTCAGATATTTAACCGGTGTCAGAATGACTGCTAAAAGCGTCATAGAAGGGGAAGTGGCCCCGGTTTGGGTGCTGGGAGATTTTGTCTATACTAGAAATGCTAAAGAAGTAGTCATCTATCTTACCTGCTCTACGGATTATGAAAAGCGTTATGAAGCTGTGAGTAAAGGTCTTGGCTACCATATGGGTACAGAGACAGACCACTGCCCGGATGATCTTTTGGACAAAGTAAATAAAGGCTTGGACAGGGCTGTTGAGGCTGGTTATGAGAGGCTTTTAAAATCCCATCTTGAAACTTATGGTGATCTGTATCATCGGTTTAGTCTAAATATTAACAACAGTAAATCCCCATCACTGCCCATGAATGAGATTATGGCAGGTATACGTGAGGGTAAAAGAGACTGGCATGATGCAACAACAGTAATCCTCGTTGATTTTGCCAGGTATCTGATGATTTCATCCTCATACAATTGTTTGATGCCATCCAATCTTCAAGGCTTGTGGAATGGGTCTTATATACCGCCTTGGATGAGCCAATATACGATTAATATTAATACGGAGATGAATTATTGGTTTGTAGAGAAAGTAAATCTTCCTGAATGTCACTTGCCACTGTTTGAACAGATTAAGCGTATGCTAGCAAATGGAAGGGAAACAGCAAAAGAAATATATGGCTGCAGAGGATTCTGTGCCCACCATAATACGAATTTATGGGCTACGACAGATATAGAAGGGATTTTTGACACATCTCCCTTTTGGCCATCAGGTGCCGCTTGGTTATCCCTTCATCTTTATGAACATTACCGTTTTACAGGAGATCGGATCTTTTTGGCTGATGTAGCGCTTCCAATCATGAGAGAAGCCATACTTTTCTTTGAGGATTATTTATATGAAACCGATGATGGACTCCTGCTTAGTGGACCTTCCTTGTCTCCTGAAAACTCCTACCGTTCAGATAAAGGCGAAAAAGGGGCTCTTTGTATGGCGCCGACGATGGACTCAATGCTGGTTAGGCAATTGGTCAATGAATACCTTGAAGGCAAAAAACTGGTAGACAGCCTAGCAGAGGAAGAAGAGAATCGTCTTAGGGTTATGGTTAATCAATTGCCTGAAGTTCAGATTGGCAAAGATGGAAGGATACTGGAGTGGTATAAGGAAGTCGAAGAATTGGAACCTGGACACAGACATATATCCCATATGTATGGCCTTCACCCTGGATATGAAATTCTTGAGGAGTCAGAGGATCTATTTGAGGCAGCCTCTAAAACCATTGATTCCCGATTAGCCCACAAAGGTGGCCATACCGGTTGGAGTAAAGCTTGGTTATCCTGCTTTATGTCAAGACTAAAAAGAGGTGAAGATCTGAATAAAAACCTTTTTGAAATGAAGCAAAAGTCTATACTTGACAACTTACTGGATATCCATCCACCCTTCCAAATTGACGGAAACTTTGGCTTTGCTGAAGCCGTAATTGAAGGTCTTGTCCAGTCTCATGGTCCCTATATTGAAATTCTACCTGCCTTACCTAAGGAATGGGTCAGTGGTCATATACAGGGACTGGTTCTCAGGGGTGGCATATTTGCTGATATCCATTGGAATGACGGACGCTTAAAAGAATGTAACCTGACAGCAAAAGAAGATATTGAGATTAAGGTCAAATATATGAAGACCATTAAGAAAATATGTTTACATGCAAATGAAACACTTACTTTGGAAGAGGATTTCTTTTGTCAGGAAGCAGGTAAATTGGTAATACATTAAAATAGTATAGAAAACACAGATTTACTATATATAACACAGATTTTCTATAAAAACAGGTCTTAATCTGATACAATAATTGAAGGAGAATATAGGCCTTGAAATGTTTGAGAAGGAGCTATTTGGTGGAGGTAGATATGAGAAAACAAAGTTTTTTGAAAGTAAACCTTATGATCATTGTTATGATGATTTTTTCTGTTATGACAGGATGTGGAAATCCACTAAGTAGAGAAGAATCTCTCATGTATGATGCTGAAGATATAACATTAACTGCTTTTGTCCAGCAGTCTGCCTCAAGTGAATCAGGTCTATGGCGAGGTTGGGCGGCAAACAAACTATACGAAGATACCCATATAAAGGTTGAGTTTTTAGCCATCGGTGACGGTGGAAGCCAAAAGCTCAAACAATATTTGTCTTCCGGTGATTTGCCTGACCTAATTGGTTTTAAAGGAACCGACCAGGCACAATTGGCCATGGACGCCGGTGTCCTTCTTCCATTGGACGACTACAAGGACCTTTTGCCCAATATTTTTGAAAACGATTTCTATCAACATGCTATTTCCTATACTGAAACCTATATCAGTAATGATAGTGGCCACTTATATATGATGCCAGTATCTATCGGGCCGGCATCCAGAGGTTTTTTTAACTGGATGCCTATGGTTCAGTGGGACTTGTACAAAAAAGTAGGTATGCCTGAAATGGCTACTCTTGAAGATTTGTTGGATTTGGTCGAGATCATGCAAAATGAAAAACCAACGACTGAAACGGGTGAAAAAGTCTATGGATTTTCCTTGTTCTCAGAATGGGATGAAGAAACCTTGAAACAGGTGGCAGCCTTATCCTTCTTTTACGGGATTGATACGGAATATGTCTCAAATCTAATGGAAACCAATGTTCTGACAAAAGAGATCAATTCGATTTTTGAAGCGGATTCCTTCTATAGAAGGGCTCTGAAGTTTTATTATGAGGCAAATCAACGGGGACTTCTTGACCCGGATTCAATGACCCAAACTTATGAAAATGTAAATGCCAAGATATCCGCAGGTAGGATACTTTTCTCTCATTACTCTTGGATGACAGGAGCCTATAATTTACCTGCCTCCGGTCATGTTAACAATGAAAATGGACCCGATGGATATGTACCTGTTGTCGCCGATGATATGAAGTTTTATTTACCGGCTGACCAGTTAACAGGAAGGAACTGGTACTTTGGCATAAGTAAAAATGCAAAAGATATTGAAAGAACCTGTGAGCTTTTGAATTGGCTTTATGACCCGGAAAACATAGCCTATCTCATTAATGGTCCTGGAGAGGTTGTTTGGGAGATGACACCAGATGGTGAACCTGTTCTGACAGCAGAAGGACTGGAAATTATCGATAATCCATCAGAAGCTCTCATGCCAGAAGAAGTCGGTGGTGGATCCTTTCAAGACGGAGCCTACCGGTTTAACGCATTGGGCATTCAGGCCCAAACCCTTATGGAGGATGGCTATTCTCTGGGCTATCGGTACTGGCCGTCTTATCTGAACAGGAACCCTTCTCTTCTAAGTCTGGAACTGCAAGAATTCTATGATGGAAAAAATATAACGGATTATCTACATGATGAGAATATGGTAGCGAAAACAACCCAGGCTGTAAATATGATGCCCGGAATTTCTGATGATATGCAGGTCAATGTCATACAGATTGGAGAGGTTGTTAAGCGGTTGTCCTGGAAGATGATATATGCTTCCAGTGAAGAGGAATTTGACCAATATTGGGAAGATATGGTTACAGAGGCCGGTAATCTAGGTTTTAGCGACATTGAAGCTTACTACAAAAAAACATGGAAAGAGGCTCTTTCCATCGCTGAACTTTATGAATAAGTTTTAAGAGGTATGCTTCATTCTTCGGTAAGCAAGAGGAGATAAATCAAAATGCCTTTTAAAGATGCGGTTGAAATAGGTTTGGCTAGAGAATCCAACTTGGTCTACGATATCCTTTATAATCATATCGGTGTTGATCAGTAGGTCGGTAGCGTATTTGAGTCTGGCCTGGGTTAAATAGTCATTAAAGTAGTATCCGGTTTGCTGGTGAAAAAGGTTGCCCAGATAAGAAGCGGAAACATTCATTTTCAAGGCCAGGGTTTTTAGACTTATATTCTTGTCAGAGAAGCTGTTGATGGATTCAATAACTGCGTCCACTATAGGATAGGTGGTTTCCACAGGGCTTGACAGTAAGTCAAATATAATCTTCAAAACCTGTCTAATGAAATCCATAATTAATATATATCCATCCTCAGAATCAGGAAAAGACTGCATGCAGTCCATTAATTCCGGATAGTCTTCCAAGGTGTTGACATTTTGATCATTAAGTTCTTGAAAGGACCATTTCATAATTTCCAGAAGGCTTGAGTAGAGAACTGTTTGGGGGGTATGTGGAGTCAGGTGACTGGAAAGTCCATCCATGTAATCCTCCAAGTTCAGATTTTTATAGGAACGGCAAATCTTACTTAAAAGCAGGGGATTGAGTTCTGGTTCTTTTGCAAAAATAGATTCTTTTTTGGTATACTGCATAAAGAGAAGACTGGCAGCATGAGCATAGCTTTTATGAACTAAAGAGGCGGTATCAACCCTTGGACCACAGGAACAGAAAATTGATAAACCTTGGTATCTAGCCATATCCAATAAGTGACAGATGAAACTTTCAAGAGGTTCATCTGTTTTTATTTCTGATAAAACGCAAACTGCTTTTTTGGGATTTTCGAAATAAAAGTTACCGACACCTTTGCCTAAAAGACTTGAAAGGAGTATTTCAAAGAAAAGAGACATGGTTTTGGCTCCTTTATCACTTGATGTGAAGATTAGAACCGTAAAATTGGTCAGGTTGAGGTTGATGCCAAGAAAGGCAGCACGTCGCTTTAAGTCAGTACGATTTAGGGTGTTTTTAACCCAGTTTTCAGTAAAGGTACTTCTGAAAGTAAGCAGATTGAGACTGTGACTGAGGGATAATTCTTCCCGTTGCTGGATATTATTGGCAATTTGACTGATGGATTCTGCCAGTTCATCGGGATCCAGTGGTTTTAGAAGGTAGTTTTCCGCACCGTATCTAAGAGCTGTTCTGACATATGCAAAGTCGTCATAAGCGCTTAATACTAAGACTGAAAGAAGGGAATAGCTGGCCTTACACTTTTTAATTAATTCCAAACCATCCAACTCTGGCATGGATACATCTGTAATCAAAAGTTGAACTTCATGTTCCTGTATATATTCCAGAGCCTTTAAAGGGCTCGTTGTCGCCAAAACAATCTGAAAATTGTAACCATCCCAGCTGATTGCTGATTTTAGGCCGTCTACAATTGTTGCTTCATCATCTACAATAACTACCTTATACATGGGTCTCTCCTTCATCTTGATAGATATAGAGTACCATAGATTATAAAATATGATAAGCTATGTTTCCGTTTTTTTTTGACCAGTTAGGCACTAATCCATAATTATTACAATTATTTTGAATTTCTTCAATGTTTGGAGGGAGGTCCAGAAGCTATAATGATAGCAACGATAATGGCATTCTATGCAAGGGAGAAGGAAATGAATATTACAATTTTTACAGGACAGGTTGAAAGTAAACGAATTGACTTTGGAACAGAAAGAATAATACAAGCCCTTGAAGAGGAAGGATATGAGGTCAGTTTAAGAGACCTTCCCAGTTCATATGAAGATTACAGAAGAATTGAGGGCGAAAAAATATATTTGGGATTAGAGGATGATGGATTTATTTCCTGGCTGGAAGCCCAGGAGATTCTTATTTATCATAATGGGAAACCAGGCCAGGAAGGCTTTTATCTGGTGACTTGTCCTTCGCGTTTGACCTTGATTGCCGGTGGGGATGAAACGGGGGTCTTATATGGGTGCCTTGAATTGATCGACCGGATTAGAGAAGACAGAAGGGTGCCAAGAGAAATGGCTTTTTCAGACCAACCGGTTTTTAAGTTGAGAGGGCCAGCGGTCGGACTTCAGAAGACAAAAATTGAGCCACCAAGGAAAACTTATGAATACCCTGTGACTGAAGGAAGATTTCCCTGGTTCTATGACAAAGTTATGTGGCTGGAACTGATTGATCATCTTTTGGAGGAGCGGGCCAATATCTTGTATATCTGGACAGGCCATCCTTTTTCATCCTTTATCAAACTCCAAGACTATCCGGAGGCCCTGGAAGTAGATGAAGCAACATTTGAGAAGAATAGAGAAGTATTCCATTGGTTGACATCTGAATGTGAGAAAAGAGGGATTTGGGTAGTGCTGAACTTCTATAACATCCATATTCCATTACCTTTTGCCCAGCATCACGGCTTAGAGCTTTTGCAAAGTTCTATTCATCCCCTTGTCGCTGATTATACCTATAAGTCAATTGTAGAGTTTATGAGGTCCTTCCCTCATATTGGTTTGATGATTGGGTTGGGTGAAGCCTTAAGGGGAAATCAGAACAAGACCCGTTGGTTCATTGATACGATTATTCCAGCAGTCAAAGAAGGGATAAAGGCAGCTGAATTGGCAGAAGAACCACCCATTATTCTAAGGGGACATGACTGTGATCCCGTAGCAGCTATGACCGAGGCAATACCTTTGTATGACAATCTTTATACGATGTGGAAATATAATGGAGAAGGCCTGACAACCTACTTCCCCAGAGGCAAATGGCTGGACCAGCATCGTAAGCTTAGTGATCTTGGAACAACTCATATAATGAATATACATATACTGGCTGATTTGGAGCCCTTTCAGTTTAATGCTCCTTTATTCATTCAGAAGTGCGTCCAGGCATCATCTGCCAGATTGGGAGGGAATGCTCTCCACCTATATCCACTTTTTTACTGGGACTGGCCATATGCTCCTGATAAATGCCAACCGCGAATTAAACAGTTGGATAGAGACTGGATATGGTTTAAGGCCTGGTATAGGTATGCCTGGAATCCATGGCGTAATGAAAGGGATGAAAAACTCTTCTGGCGTGAGGTTATGGCACAAGCTTATGGTCTAACCTCAAACCAAGGAAAAAAACTTTTATATGCAATGGAATCCATCGGTCAATGTGCTCCAAAAATCTTAGGTCGTATAGGTATCACAGAGGGAAACCGACAGACCATGAGCCTGGGTATGACCATGAGCCAGCTGACAAACGTGGTTAAATACAGACCTAATAAGGAGTTGTGGTACTCTGTAGCAACCAAGGGTGAACAACCGGATGATTATGTTGTCAATGAGCTTAGAGATGATATACATATAGGAGAAACACCTTTGGATATGGTTGTAGATGTTGAGTTTCTTGCAGATGAAGCCTTAAGGATTATGGAGGAACTCGTGGAAGAACTCAAGCAGGGGTCTAAGGTATCTGAGGAAATCCAGAGAATATATACAGATGTTAAAGCCATCTACCTTATGTCTTATTCATATACCAATAAGGTGAAGGCTGCTTTAAAAATACTGGAATATAAGTATACCATGGATGATGATTTGCGAGGTGATCTGTCGCTCCTTGAAGATGCCCTTGAACCTATGGAAAAAAGTTATAACTATTACAAGGACTTAAAGGATTTGACTGATACAACGTATTTATATGCCTGCAGTATGCAGACAAGACAGAGAAAGATACCGTTCACAGATGGAGATGCTTTTGGACACTGGAATGCCTGTGAGCCTCTTTATCGAAAGGAACTTGAGGCCTTTAAAAAGAACTTGTCTAAACTGCAGCATAATCAGTTTCCTAATGATCAGGTAGAAGTTATCGAATTCGAACCTCTTATGGAGGCTCAGTACAGGGTATTGACACAAGATGCTCAGGCCTATGTTATCGGAAAGAAAGAAGAAATTTTTACCGACTGCGATTGGAAGATACAAAATGTTGCCGAAGAAATAAATGGCTTAAAAGGTATACGGGTAGGACTGGGGAAAGCGATTTCCGAAGGTGCTGAGATAGAAATTGAACTTATGGAGGATGCAAAAATTCTTCTTGGATACATGGGAGGTGGAGGTGTTGAATGGCTTAAGGTCCCTGATCTGGAAACCAACACCCATGCCGATGACAGAGGTGGATTAGCCTGTGTTTATGCAAATGCCATTAAAGCCGAAGGATGTCCACCGGTTAATATCCATGCCCTTGATTATGAAAAAGGCAGACATAAACTTTATTTTGGTACGGGAGGATACATGATTGCCGGAATCATCAAAAAAGATTCAACAATCATGACAAGAAATGCTGATTTGGCAGGTGAGGGTCCAGATACCCTGGATTGGCTTTATGAGGAGGTTGAATAATGGCTGGTAGTGAAGACAAGCAAGAATTAAGGGAAATGACTGGAGCAGAACTGAGGTCCATGTTAAAATCCAGTATAAATCTTAAGAGTCTTGGTGGTATGAGGGATGAATCCCTTACACTTGATCCCAGGGATCTGGATTGGTTTAGAGATGGAAAAATCGGATTCTTTTTTCATTGGGGACTCTATTCAATATTAGGTCAGGGAGAATGGACCTATTTTAATGACCAGATTCCCAAGGAAACATATGAAGGTCTGGCTCAGGAATTTATTCCTGAAAATTTTGATATGGAAGAATTGGTAACTTTAGCTAAGGATTTTGGAGCTAAATATATGGTCATGGTTACAAAACACCATGATGGCTTTGCTTTATGGGACAGTCCTGGAAGCTACGAAGATTTTACCTCGTTTAAAACAGGTTCAAAGAGAGATTTTGTTCGTGAGTACGTGGATGCAGCCAGAAAAGCTGACCTTGGGGTCGGGCTATATTATTCGCCTATGGATTGGCGTTTTCCTGGATATTTTGATCCAAAAGGCTTGCCTGAAAATGCAGCACTGATGAAAAAGCAGTGTTATGACCAGGTAGAGGAACTGTGCCGTGATTATGGTCCGGTGGATATCATGTGGTACGATGGAGGCTGGCTTGCCCATAAAGGCAGCGATACCAGCAGTGCCTGGTTCTGGGAACCTATTAAGTTGAATAAAATGGTAAGGAAATACAATCCAAAAACTTTGATTAATCCTAGATCTGGTTACGCTGGTGATTTCTACTGTGATGAAGGATCTCATGAAATTGAGGGAGGGATTTTACCGGTCCCCTGGGAAAAGAATATGTGTGTGTGCAGCGGCCGTTCCTGGGGATGGATGGAAAATGATCCGGTGTCGGACTTCGACTGGCTTATTCATATGTTGATTAATGTCGTAAGTCGTGGTGGTAACTTTCTTCTCAATGTAGGGCCGGACCGTAACGGAAAACTGTCTAAGGAAGTCTCCGGCAGAATGAGACAGATTGGTGAGTGGTTAGGTAAATACGGTGACAGTATTTATGGAACAAGAGGAGGCCCATTTGAGCCCTTGGATGGAGTCTTTGGGTCCACGTATAAGGACAATAAGATATACCTGCATATTATGGATATCCAGGAATTTGAGAAGATTTCTCTGAATCTGGAGGAGGTCAAAGTAGTGGATCTTCCGGATGACTTAAAAGTTCTATCAGCTCAAGTTATAGGTGGGCAAGAGTTGGAAGTATCCATGGAAGGTAAATCTATCAAGATTCTACTGCCAGAAAGTCTCTATACCAGGGACTTAAAGGTTCAACCGGTGATTAGCATTGCCTTGACAATGAACACTGCTCTTCCCAAGCCAAGGCAAGATGAAATTGTGTTTACAGGAAAGGAGTAATCAGGATGGATTATGGAGTATCTTATTATCCGGAACACAAGAAAAGAGAAGAACTTGAAGAGGATCTGAAACTGCTTATTGATTCAGGTATTAATACCGTAAGAATGGGTGAATTTGCATGGTGTGTATTTGAACCACAAGAGGGAGTCTATGTCTTTGACTGGCTGGATGAAGTTGTTGAACGACTGGGCAAGGCAGGGATTAAAACCCTGATTTGTACCCCTACTGCTACTCCGCCTGCATGGCTGGTTGAGAAACATCCGGAGATACTCTATGTGGATAACCGCAGGATTACCAGGCCTTTCGGTGGAAGACGTCACTACTGTTACAACAGTCCCGTATACAGAGAGTATTCAAAGAACATTGCAAAAGTTATAGGACAGCATTATGGAGAAAATCCTTATGTTTTAGGGTTTCAGATTGATAATGAACCGGCCCAGGAAGGAACGGGACGCTGCTCATGTCCGGTATGCTCTAGGAAGTTTAGAGATTATTTAAAAGATAAATATGAGGATATTGATACCTTCAATGAAAGAAGCGGTGGTGTGTTCTGGTCCCAGAATTACACAGGCTTTCATCAAATTAATCCTCCCGTTAATACTATTGAGGTAGGAGGGGTTAATCAGATCAGGGCTTTTTATGAAAATCCCACAGTGCGTCTAGAATTTGAACGATTTAGCAGTCAAAGTCAAATTGATTATCAGAACATTCAACTCAGACAGCTGAAAGCCTATACAAACAAACCGGTCACAACCAATGCAACGGGTTTGGCAACCAACAGTATCGATTATTATAAGAGCACAAAAGAATTGGATTGTTATGGTTTCGACTTTTATCCCGATCTTAGGGATTCAAGGGTAGACAGCTTTCCCTACGCCTTTGCCAGAGGCGTTAAGGATAAGCCTTTTTGGGTTATGGAGTTTATGTCAGGAGGTGGCCATCGACTGAGCGGTTCCGGTAGAAAGCAACCCAATCCGGGAGCTCTTGAGCAGGCGACGGTACAGGCCCTGGCTCATGGGGCATCCATGATGCTTCATTTCCAGTTCAGGACCTTCCCATTTGGAGCTGAGCAATTAAACTATGCTATTGTTGATATGGACGGTGTACCAAGAAGGCGATATGAAGAAATGAAAAGAACTGCTGAAGTTCTTAATCAGCTTCAGGTGTTTGAGAAAGCTGATTTTGACAGGGAAGTTGCCATCCTAGTAGATTATGACAGTCATTGGGCCTTAAGAATCAAACCGGTTAATGATCCCAAGTTTAACTATCTCTCCTTTGCCAAAGACCTCCACAGAGACTTTTTGGATCTGGGTATTTGCTCAGATGTTCTTGGTTTTGAATCGGATTGGTCTGCCTATAAAATGGTTGTCATACCTGCTGGATTCCTTATGAGTCAAAGGATGAAGGAAAGAATAGAAGCCTATGTGTCATCAGGTGGTCATTTGATTGCCAGCTTCCTGACATCAGTCAAAAATTCGGATAATGTTGGATATACCGATTCCCTTCCAAGTGGATTAACTGAAGTGTTCGGTATGAGTGTATGGGAAGTGGAACCTGTTTTTGACTCGAACCACAATGAAGTGGAAATTGAACTTAATAAAGCCGCCAATGCTCTGACACAGGATATGTATTGGAGTGAAATCCTCAAAGGCCCGGCACATGGACTTGGACACTATACAAGTGATTATAAAAAGGGAGAAAAGGTTATTACAATGAACCCTTATGGAAAGGGATGGGCATACTATATGGGAACCGGTCTTGGTCACGAGGCCATGAAAAGCCTCTTAGAGGATATGAGCCAAAAAGCCGGTGTCAACCGATTTAATCCCCTGGAAATATCACAGGATATGGAGGTTGAAGTAGTTCACCGGAGCTTTGGTGGTAGAGACCTGTATTATGTTTTTAATTTTTCGGCCAGAGAAATAGAACTGGTATGCACACAAACAAACCTGGTAGATGGACTGAGCGGAGAAAGTGTTGGAGATAAGCTGAGACTTACCAGGAACGGCTATCAGATACTCTTGTCTTCATAGTCAAGAATTGGCTTGATAATCAGGTCAATTCTAAACCCTCCATTTTCAGCAATGGATGGATATAGACCACAAGGCTCATCAAAAATCAGCTGCAACCTGTTGTGTACATTTGTCAAAGCGAAACCATTAGGTTTTTCATTATTCAAAATAGAAGTCTTCAGCTGTTCTTTGAGTAGATGAAGATTTTCTTTTGTTATTGATTTTCCGTTATCTACAAATGACAACTTAATGAGCTGGTCTCCTTCATAATCATAGAAAGAGGCAGTTAGTTCAAAGAAGTTATCTGACCGTTTTTTATCGATACCATGAACAAAATAGTTTTCAATCAAAGATTGTAGTGAGTTTTTAGGCAGTATATAGTCCAGAAGATGATAAGGAACATCCAGAACATAATCAAAGTTCTCGTATCTGTACTGGTAAAGGTAGATGAGATTCTCACATTGGTCCAGTTCTTCTGCCAGGGATACAAACATCTTCTGATTAATCTGGTTTCGGTAAAGACTGGACAAAAGAAGGATCATCTGGGAGGCATCATTTTTCTGTCCGTTGAGGGTTTGGAGACGGATAAGTTCCAGTGTGTTATAGAGAAAGTGGGGGTTAATGCTTGTTTGCAAAGCATATAACTCTGCTTTCTTCTTCTGGAGTTCCTGCAGGTAGTTTTTTTCAACATTGTATTGGAGACTGTCACACATCTGGTTGAAACCGGAAATAATTTCGGCAAACTCATCTTCAGAATTGTTGGTCGGAATCCGGTAAGTGAGATTGGCGTCCCCTATTTTTGACATAGCTGTTTGAATGTCATGAACTTTTTTTCGGGTACTTTTAAAGGTGGAAACATAAAGTGCAATTGATATGATACAGGTGATGATGGCCAAGGAGATAATCAGCAATCTGGTGAATCCGGAATAGGAGTTGGAATAGGGAACCTGATAATTGACCGTATACTTATATCTGACATTATAAATACTTGATGTGTACATGACTTCATCATGAAAAACCGTTTTGACAGCCGGAAGATGAATAACATCAGATGATACTCTTGGAATATTGGGAATGTATATATCTTGGGTATTGTCATAATCATTTAGGGAATTGAATAAAACTTCGTCATTGGATGAAATAATGGTAAAAAGGCTCTGATTGTCCAGATGAAAATCATTGATAGCTTCAGTCAGTTCGGAAGTGTCATAGAGAATAAGAACATAACCGAGTGCTTTAGATGCACCACTGCCACCTAAGTCACCAAGTGTACCTGCTATGCCATAAATACTAGAGGCTGGTTTGGTGAATTCATCACTGATACCTGTGATGGTCTTATGACCTAGAGCGTTCATTTCATATGGGGTTAATTGGGGAAATGCGCTGTCAAGGGACATAGGCTGTATGCTTTTATGACTGTCGTCAAATTGAAAGACCTGGTCGGTTAGATTGCTGTATAAAATAATGCCAACACAGTTGACATCACGGTCAATGATTTCCAACATAATATGTGTAATATTGGCCTTGATCTCATTATCCATAGTGTCTGTATCGGAGGTGCGCAGGAGTTCTAAGACGTCATCATAAGCAATCGCACTGTCAAAGAGAGGGCTAAGAGCGTTGGCGAAGTTTTTTTGCTTGTAATAGATGGTTCTTTGGAGACTGTTAAGGGTTATATCATATCCACGAAGGTAATCTTGGCGCTCGTTTTCAACAATGAAGATACTGATAGTAATGGCCATCACCAAGGATACAATTCCCAGGATTAGGATACTATAAATCAGTTTTCTGTTGTAGAAACTTTTGAGTATAGAAAATTGTTTCATGGTAGCCTCCCAGTCCAACTTTTAGCCTGTTTCTGATAAATATCAGGTCACTGATAAGAATCTGTAGGTTTATGATATCACTTGGGAAAATAAGCGTCAATGGAAGAGATAGGGTTTGTATAAACATGATCATAAAAAATGAAATTGAGGTGAATTTATGTACATTAACAAAATGTTGATTAATTATTTGGAAGATCCCCAAGGTATAGTCAGGATGCCCCAATTATCTTGGGTTATTGCCAGTGATGGTAAGAATATTGTTCAAGAAGCTTATCAGGTCCAAGTGGCCAAAGACCTTTCTTTTATGGATGTTTCCTGGGATTCAGGATGGGTTAAAAGCCAAGAGTCAGCCCGGATTCAACTTAAAGGATTTGAACTGGAAACTGGAAGGCGATATTATGTCCGGGTTAGGATAAAAGTCATAGGTGGAGCCATTAGTCCTTGGTCTGATCAAAACAACTTTCTTACAGGCCTTATAAGTCCTGACCAATGGAAATGTGCTTGTATTACGGGAGAAAGCATTCAAGATGCTGATATCTCCAAGGGGACATATCTTAGAAGGACCTTCACTTTGGACAAGGAAGTTAAGGAGGCCTATGCATTTACAAGTGCTTTAGGTTTATATCACCTGTATGTAAACGGACAGAGAGCCAGTGATATGGAGCTGGCACCTGGCTGGACCTCATACAAGAGACGAATGCAGTATCAGACCACCGACATCAGTCATCTTCTAAAGAAAGGTGAGAATACCCTTGGTGCCCATGTGGGAGCTGGATGGTACAAAGGCTTAATGGGCCTGGTCAAGTCCAGAAACAATTATGGGGCTATAACAGGGTTTATAGGACAAATTCTTATCCGCTACCAAGATGGAAGTCAGGAAATCCTGGTCACTGATAAGGAATGGTTATCTATTGACAGTCCCGTTGTTTTCTCTGAGATTTACGACGGAGAAATCTATGATGCCGGGAAAGAGATTGACAACTGGTCTGAAAACAACTGTGATGTAAAAGACTGGAAGCCGGTTGATCTTCTTGATTATGATAAGAATATATTGGAACCTCAACATGGATCCTTAGTCAGAGTGATCCAGGAAACGAAGCCAAAAGAGATTTTACGAACACCTAAAGGTGAGACGGTTATAGATTTTGGACAGAATATGTCTGGATGGGTGAAATTTAAAGTTCTAGGGAAGAAAGGAGACCGTGTCCATATCCGGTGTTTTGAAGTTCTTGACCAGGAGGGAAATGCTTATTTTGATAATTTGAGAAGGGCAAAGCAAGAACTGATCTACACCTGTAAAGGAGTTCAGATGGAAACATACCAACCCAACTTTACATTTCAGGGCTTCCGCTATGCGCTGGTAGAATCTTATCCGGGAGCGATTGAATCTGAGAATTTTGTCGCTTGTACCGTCCATTCAGATATGGCAGCCACTGGAACTTTTGAATGTTCCAATCCTTATATTAATCAGCTGCAAAGCAATATTGTCTGGGGCTTAAAAAGCAATTTCGTGGATGTACCGACAGACTGTCCTCAAAGGGATGAGCGTTTGGGATGGACCGGTGATGCCCAAATATTTTCCCGTACAGCGTCTTACCTATATAATACACATACTTTTTTCACCAAATGGCTTAGAGACCTTTCCGTAGACCAAACCGAGGAAGGGGGGGTACCTCATGTTGTTCCTGATATTCTTGACGGACATGTTCAAGGGAATTGGCTACTGGAGGAAGGGACCCATTCAGCAGCAGGCTGGGCAGATGCAGCCATAATCATACCCTGGGTGCTCTATCAGAGTATGGGCGATAAGCAGATTCTAATAGACCAGTATGAATCAATGAAAAAATGGGTAAGCTTTATGGAAAACCATTCAAATGATTATGTATGGAACTATAAGGTTCAATTTGGAGACTGGGTTGCCCTTGATGCTGAGGAAGGCTCTTATTTTGGGGCAACGCCTAATGACTTGACCTGTACAGGGTATTTTGCCTATTCGACAGGACTTTTCTCTAAAATTGCGGATATACTTGGTCAGGATGAGGACAAAAAAAGATATGAGCAAGTCCATCACAAAGTTAAAACACGATTCCAGGAACTCTTCTTTGATGCAGACGGAAGTATGAATGTCAGGACCCAGACTGCCCATGTTATAGCCCTTTATTTCGGGCTGACTCCTGATGCTTATATAGATAAGACGGCCAAAAATCTGGTTGAATTAATTAAGAAGGAAAATGGGCACTTGGTGACAGGGTTTGTGGGAACGCCATATATTTGCCATGCCTTAAGCCAAAATGGCCATATTAAAGAGGCTTATGACCTTCTTCTTAAAGATGATTTTCCATCATGGCTTTATCAGGTTAAGATGGGTGCCACAACCATATGGGAGCATTGGGATGGTATTAAACCGGATGGGACCATGTGGAATCCGGGGATGAATTCTTTTAATCATTATGCGTATGGGGCTATTGGCGAGTGGTTATACCGGGTTGCAGGAGGGCTGGAAATAGATGACCTGGAATCGGGCTATAAACATTCAATCATAAAGCCTATGATTGGAGGGAACCTGGATTATGTAAAGGCTTCCTTAGATACGGTCTATGGTCAACTGGAATCACAGTGGCGGGTCCAAGGGAAGACAGTAGAACTGACCCTAATTATTCCCCACAATACACATACCAGTATATATCTGGATCAGGCAGGAGAGATTGTATCCAGCGGTGGTCTGGATTACATAAAGACTGATAAGGGCTATGAAGCCCATACAGGGTCAGGAACTTACAAAACAGTATTTATATTGAAGGAAAGCTAAAAAGGAGGCTATTATGCTCAACTATAACCAGTATCTTTTTAAGATGCCTGAAGAGAAAAAAGTAAGAGTGATTACAGATACAGATGCCAAGAATGAGGCTGATGACCAATTTGCTATCGTCCAGACAATACTTAGCCCTAAATGCGATAATATAGGTTTTATTGCCGCACATTTTGGCCAGGGCAGATATGATTCAAGCATGGAGGCAAGCTATCAGGAATTAGAACTAATTTTTGACAAGATGAATATTCCCTCCCAGGGCCTGATCTATCGAGGGGCTGAAAAAGCACTTGCTGATGAAGTGACACCTAGAGACTCAGAGGGGGCCAGATTGATTATCAGTGAAGCCTTAAAAGATGATTCGAGACCTCTTTTTGTAACCTTTATGGGCCCCCTTACTGATATAGCCAGTGCCTATCTGATGGAGCCTTCCATTGCAGACCGACTGAAGGTTATATGGATTGGCGGCAATAAGTATCCAGATGGAGGTCCAGAGTTTAATCTTGGAAATGATATACATGCAGCGAATGTCATTTTTTCATCCCCGATTGAAGTCTGGCAGGTACCTAAAAATGTCTATGAAATGATGCCTGTATCCTTGGCGGAGCTGGAACATAAGGTGTATCCACAAGGAAAAATAGGCAAATACCTTTTTAGGCAGTTATTGGACCACAGCATGGAAGAAGCTGCCAGAAAGAGTTTGTTTAGAACAGGTGAAACCTGGGTTCTGGGAGATAATCCCACTATTGGTCTAATCCTCTATGAACACCGTTTTGAGTATGACCTGATTGAGGCCCCATATATCGATGAAAAGATGGGCTATCATTTTAATGGAGGCAACCGTCCCATCAGGGTATACAAATCCATTGACTCGAGATTAATCCTGGAAGATTTGTTTTCAAAACTTTACCTTTTTGCCCAAAAAGAAACATAAGAATAAGAGCCTATGGACTTAATATGTAATTAAATCCATAGGCTCTTATATTGTTATCGCTTAATGGGAATCCAGATTTCCATATAATAATCTGCTGCGTTTAAATCACCTTCCATATAGACTTCCAGCTCAGGAAGATCTGCATGTTCGTAACCGGTCTGAGGAAACCATTCCGAAAAGATCCGCTTCCAGGCAGGCTGGATGGTATCATGCATCGGGCCGCGAAGTTCAAAGACAGCCCATTCAGCAGCAGGAACCTGGTAGTTGTCAAATCCTTCAATCTTATCATCGGAAAAGGCTCCAATCACATAGTCAAAGTCGGTGTCTTTTTCTGGGTCCATAGGCATACAAACACCTAAACATTCGTCTTTAGGTGCATGGGAAATCATCTTATTGAAAGAACCGTCAGTCATGGTTTCCTGCCACCAAAGTGGTATCTCTTTAAAGTTTGCCCCATCCACTGTTGAAAAGTTTCTTGTCATGCCATAGAAGGAAAAACCTTCTTTTTTTTCTAATCTGTAATCCATAGGTACATCTCCTTTCAAACTCACTTGAATTGCTAATTTTAGGAAGGCTTTCACCGGTACATGGTCTTTTTTTGCCTTGGAAGGACTTACACCATGTACGCTCTTAAAAGCTCTGGAAAAGGCTTCTGATGAATCGTACTGGTACTTAAAAGCCAGGTCAATGACTTTAGTATCGGTGGTTTGTAGTTCCATAGCTGCCAAGGTCATTCTTCGGTTGCGGATATAAGTTTGAACGCTCATATTTGTCAGTACTGAAAACATCCGCTGATAGTAAAAGGGTGAAGCATTGGCTGCTTCGGCAATCTTGCCAACCTCAAGGGGTTCTGTTAGATGATCTTCAATATAGTCAATAGATTTGACCATTTCTTGTAACCAGTTCATAGCATCAACTCCTAAACCTAGTATAGTTCCATCCTGATATAAATTCATGATAATATGTGCCAGGAAATGTCATGTATTTATTATACCAGAAGGAGTAAAAAGAAGATGAAATTTCTTGTTAAAAAAATTGCAAAAAAATCTTGCATAGGCCATAATAGTATGCTATAATCTAAATCCGGTGCAGGAGATAAGATATCAATTGCATAGGCCCAGATAGCTCAGTCGGTAGAGCAGAGGACTGAAAATCCTCGTGTCGGTGGTTCGATTCCGCCTCTGGGCACTAGTCGACTTTTGACTAGTGAATGAACAAATCATTCAAATGAAGTATATAAACAAATATGCGTGAGTGGCTCAGTGGTAGAGCATCGCCTTGCCAAGGCGAGGGTCGCGGGTTCGAATCCCGTCTCGCGCTCTCAAAAAAAGTTCCGAAACCTTAATTTTAAAGGTTGTCGGAACTTTTTTATTTGAGTACAATTTGAGTACAAATAGAAAGAAACTGAGTACAGTCATCCTATGTTTGTGTCATTTAGGGCTTCAAATATTTTTATGAAGCAGCCCCTGGTTCTCAATTTTACATACCTTTCGATCATATGTCATGAGGCCATTGACCTCTGATTCAACATCAGACAACTGAGTGTAAACAACTCCTGCCAGTCCTTTGGAGATTAAAGGAGTTACTTCATTCTTGTAGAGATCCAGGTATGCTTTGTTAAGTTCCTCCTTATTGGCAAAAACTTTATAGCCATAAGCATTATTAGCAAAAGAATGCCCTTTAATATGGCAGGCATAACCACCAAACTCTGAGATCATATAACATCTGGAGTCTTTCACCATGGACAGTTTTCTGAAATAATTGTGTATGCTGACGAAGTCTCCACATTTTTGATCATACCACCCACTGGCATGGTCGATAAGTCTGGTAGCATCTAATTGCTTTATACGTTGGTAAACCGCCTCAGAATCAAACTGTCCCCAGCCTTCATTGAAGGGGCACCACATAATGATAGAAGGATGATTCTTAAGGTGACCAACAGTAGCATCCATCTCTTCAAGCCACTGATCACGATCTTTTTTATTGTCCTGGCCGAACCATGACCGGTGTTTTTTGTCCGATATTAAGCCTTGGACAAAGGGAAGAGCTGTTGGTAGGTAAGCGATAAAAAATGGGTTCTGGTCTTTGCCCCCGTTAACCATATCCTGACACACCAGCATTCCCAATCGGTCACAATGATAGTAAAAACGGTGGGATTCAATCTTTATATGTTTACGCAACATGTTGAAGCCAAGTTCTTTGGCTTTTTTTATATCATATATGAGGGCATCATCTGATGGAGCAGTCATTAACCCATCAGGCCAATAACCCTGGTCCAGAACACCGTTAATGAAAATCTTTTTACCATTAAGATAGATTTTCTTTTTATTGGATGCTGGATCAGTTTTGATTTCTATAGTCCTAAAGGCAAAATATCCTGAGAATTGATCTTTACCGGCTTTAGCTGTAAATGTATATAGGGTTGGATTTTCAGTATCCCACAAGTGAAGTTTCTCTTCTGGAATGGTTAATGAAAAAGCATTGTGATTATATGAACTTGAGGTGATAATTTGACCATTAAGTGAAAGGGTGATTTCTAATTGATCTATTGGCTTATTTGTTGAAAGCTGAAAATGAACGGATCCGTCCAGCTCTGTTTCCACCTGGTAGGAATCTACATATATGTCAGGTACCCATTCATACCAAACTGTCTGCCAAATGCCACTTTGTCCGGTGTAATAAATGCCCTTAGGGTTTAGGGATTGTTTCCCACGGGCCTGCCCAGACTGGTTCGTGGCATCTTGGACCTGCAGTATGACTGTGTTGTTTCCAGGCTGAATAAAGTCGGTAACATCCAGTGAGAATGGCAGATATCCTCCTGTGTGTTGGCCGACGAGTTTCTTATTCATATAAAGCTGACAGGCATAATCCACAGCTTGAAAATGAAGGATACATCGTTTTTTAATTGGTATAGTTTCCAATGAAAGTTCGAGATGATACCATAGAAACTCATCAGGTTGAAGGCTTGTCTCTAGACCTGATAACTGGCTTTCAGGAGAAAAGGGGACTAAGATTTTGCCAGTGTAGGATTCTGGGAATTGTGAAGATTTGGTAATTGCGTAATCCCAATAACCGTTAAGTATGGTGTAATTATCACGGACTAATGTAGGACGTGGATACTCAGAAAGTAGTGATATGGAATCCAGGGTTTCTCCCCAAATAGTAATAAGAGAATTTTGCTGAGGTGGTTGACTTTTATAAAATAATGTTCGTAAGGATTCTTTGATTCTCATTGGCTCTCCCCATATATGTATGCATGTATTATTAGTTAGTAAATTCCTTATTTTTATATATTTTTATACTATATTGAAATGAAACAAAAAGCAAGACAAGCAACTTTTGATTATGAAACTTAAGTGATATAATACTTAAGATGACATATTATAGGAGGCATTATGAAACTAGGAATAATTGGAGCAGGTACAATCATCAAGGATTTTTTTGAGGCAATGGAAGAGCTGGAAGGTCTCGTAAGCGTTGCCGCTATCTCTGTACGACCGGAGTCCCTGGAAAAGCATAGACCTGTATATGAACCTTTGGGTATAGATGTTTATAGTGATGTTAATAAAATGATGGAAGAGGCAGATATCGATACAGTTTATGTGGCTCTTCCCAATCAGTTGCATTTTGAGTACAGCATGAAGGCGCTAAAGGCTGGTAAACACGTCATTTGTGAGAAACCTTTGGTTCCCACAGCCGACCAGGCAAGAGCCTTAAGAGATGAGGCAAGAAAACAGGAAGTATTGATTTTTGAGGCAATAACTACCTTGTATCAAAAGTATTTTCTTGATATTAAGGACTTGCTTTCCCAGGAAAAAATTGGTTCCACGAAAATCGTCGAATGTAATTATTCCCAGTATTCAAGACGGTACGATAAATTCAAGGAAGGCATTATACTACCTGCCTTTGATCCGGACATGTATGGCGGAGCCCTAATGGACATCAATTCTTATAATGTCCATTTTGCAGTAGGTCTTTTTGGAAGACCCCTATCTCAGGCATATTATCCCAATGTAGAAAAAGGAATCGATACGTCTGGTGTTTTGGTCCTTAAGTACCCGGGATTTATCTGTATTTGTACCGGAGCCAAAGATTGCTCAACCGGTTCCAAGGCCAATATATCAATTCAGGGCGATAAAGGGACGATCTTAGTAGATTCTCCGGCTAATACGCTGACCACCTATAGACTGGAACCGGTTCAGGGAACTCCTGAATCCAAAGAAGAGATCTTCAACCACCGGATGACTGAAGAGTTTAAAATGTTCGCTGAGTATATTAAGAATAAAGATTTTGGCGCTTTTGAGGAAAAGATGGAACACTCAATTATAGTCATGGGGATACTGGAAGAAGCCAGAAAGCAGACTCCCGGTACATTGTAATAAATTATAATATTTTGAAATATAAAAGATGGTCCGCCGGCTATGCAAGTCGGTGAACCATCTTATTTTTTATGAAAATATAAGTCTATGTATTAGTAATCAAAAGAATAGCAAAGAACCTTTAATCTTGCCAGTCAGGTTGGTCGCCAGGTCCTACAGGGTCTTCCTGATGTACATAGCCGGTGCCTAGTTCGCCATGAACCTTTCCACCAGCAGCATAAAGTGTCGATGTAAAAGAAGTAGCAAGCAGGGCAATCAGAAGTAGGCATAATAATAGTTTTTTCAATTGAACCTCCTACTGCAACTCATATAGTTGCTATCGAGCAAATGTAGTTTACTCTTTAAGTTTACTGCTGTTTGAGAGGCCGGTCAAGCACTTGGGATAATGAATTTCTTACATAAGCATACGAATTCCTGTTGGCAAATAAAAGTGTCATCTTTTCTGTGATATAATATAATAAGAGACAGACATTCATAATCGAGGTGAGAACCATACAGAGTAAAAAGACAAAAATCATACTAAAAGCTATGGCTAAGTTGGACATTAAGCAAAAGGCAGAATACATCCACTGTGATGAAAATCATGATTTTGTGAGACCAAAGTTTATGTTAAAAGGTATGGAGACTGAAGAGTACAGTTTCCATGGCTTTAAGGTGGTGTCTGTCCATAATCCCAACTTGCCTATTGATTACCAGGTTTTGTATTTACACGGAGGAGCCTATGCCAAGGGGATTAAGCTCCATCATTATCATTTGATTGAAACATTTGCAAATGGACTCAGGGGTCAGGTTACTATGGTGGATTATCCCTTGGCTCCCAAGCATGCGGCCAAGGAGACAATAGATCTGTGCTTTGAGCTTTATAAAAAGATTGCAGGTGCAACAGACAAGCCTTTAGTTCTTATTGGAGACTCAGCAGGTGGAGGCCTTGCCCTGGCTTTACTCATGATGATTCGAGATGACAAGAATGAAGGTCATAACCGACTTCCAATGCCATACAAGACAATACTTTATTCGCCGTGGCTGGACCTTGACCTGGCCAATCCTGAAATTGATGACTATGAAGATAAGGATTATATACTTTCCAGACAGGCCTTAATTGAGATTGGACGCATTTACGCCGGTGAGTTGACGACACAAAATCCACTGGTATCCCCAATATATGGAGACCTCAATCAACTGGGAGACATATATGTGTTTTACGGCAGTCATGAGCTCTTTTATCCGGATTGTAAAAGATTTTCGGAGCTGGAGAATCTAAAAGGTACCAAGATTACCGGTCAGGCCTTTGATGAGATGCCCCATGACTGGGTGGTTATGCCTATTGAAGAGAGCAATGAAGCCATTAAAAAAACGATTATTTTTGTTAGGGGAAAGGCAGGTGATTCCTTGACAAAAGCTAAGAACAGAGGACGTCATCATGGCACCTGGAGGCGATTGGACAATACAGCCCATATTTTTCCCCTCATATCCAATTCCAATCACTCCAATGTATTTCGGGTGTCTATGATGCTTAAGAACAATATTGATCCAGTTTATCTACAGGAGGCTTTAGAACAAGCCTTGCCATGGTTTCCCCATTTTCAATCAAGAATCAGGAAAGGTGCTTTTTGGTATTATTTTGAGAAAAATCAGCATCCAATCTTTGAGGTGGAAGAGGAGGCTTTTCGTCCATGCTCTTTTATAGATCTTCATAAAAACCATCACTACCTTTTCAAGGTTTTCTACTACCAAAAAAGAATAACCCTTGAAGTCTTTCATGTCCTTACCGATGGAACCGGAGCTCTTGATTTTCTTAAGGCTATTACAGCCAACTATTTAAGGTTGGTTAATGGAGAGTCTGTTAAATTGGATGGGGAAGTCATTGAAACCTTGGGAGATATTGAGGACTCTTATAAGAGGAACTATAAAAAGCGAAAAGTAGTCAAACAGAAAAACATACTGGCTCATGAGATTAAAGGTAAAAAGCTGGAAATGTATAGGATGGGACTCATTCAGGGTTTTATCAATGTGAAGGAAATACTTGCCTTTGTTAAATCCCAGGAACATACCATCACTTCCTATTTGGCCACTGTATATCTTTGGGCTATCTATCGAAGTGAGCATTTGGAAACCTGCAGTCACAAGCCTATACGTATTGCTGTACCAGTCAATCTTAGACCTTTTTTTGAATCGACAACATCCATGAACTTTTATTCTTATATTTCCATTCACCTGGAGGCAAAAGATGAGGAATATACCTTTGAGGAAATTGGTGAACTGGTGAAGGCTCAGTTTAAGAGTCAGATTAAGAAAGAAGCTTTTATAAAAAAAATCTCGGAAGATGTTAGAAAGTCTAAGAATGTATTTGTTCGAATTGCACCAAGATTTGTGAAATATGGAATTGTCAAAATTATTTACCATAGGTCCATGAAGGCCTATACGACTACCTTGAGTAATCTAGGGAAGGTAAACATGCCGGAAAAATACCAAGACCAGATTGAACACCTTGAGCTACTTCTTAACCCAAGTAAATCCAATATAATTAAGTTGGGGGTGGCCGGGTATAGAGACCTTTTGGTTGTTTCTTTTACCTCCCAGCTTATCGATACAGGTGTTCAAAAAGTCTTCTTTAGAAAACTTGCCAAAGATGGGCTTGGTGTAAGAATAGAAAGTAATGGTGTTTATTATGAGAACCTGTAAAAAATGTCATGTAGAGATTATGGATGATACCCATACCTGTCCATTGTGCAAGTCAGTTTTAATCGAAGTTGAGGGTGAACATTCTGCTCTCATTGCCAACGGATACCCGGACCTTGCCTTTACAAGTGATGGGTTTCATCTTTTAAATAAGATCATGGTATTCCTATCCATTATAATTACCCTGATTTCTATTGTGGTAAACTATGTTTTTTATAGTGGGATTTTGTGGTCAGTTATTTCCATAGCTATTGTTCTTTATTCATGGACTATTGTAAGGCATGCCATTATTAACAGCTTTCAACTGGCCTCAAAAATAATGGTCCAGTGTATATCAGCAGCAGTTATTGTGGTTTGTATCGATTATGTTATTGGCTACAGGGGCTGGTCCATCAATTATGTAGTACCCCAAATAAGTATTGCGGCCAATATCAGTGTATTCGTTTTATTGATTATCAGTAAGCTGGACTGGAAAAGATTTGTTCTGCAAATACTGGCTATGGGATTCCTGGGACTCATTCCAATGCTCCTGCTTGTGTTTGGGCTGGTAGACCATCCTTTGATGTCCTTTATTGCCAGTGGTATATCTGTTGTCATTGTCCTCTTTACCCTGGTTTTTGGTGATAAGTCGGTGAAGACGGAGATTATCCGTAGGTTTCATATATAAAAAAATGATGAGGAGTAAGAGAGAGGGTATGATTAAGAAAGTAAGTATACGTCTACTTATCATTTGTTTAAGTTTGATGGTAGCCTGTAACAGTTATGAAGAAAAAACAGATACTGATTACACAGATTCTGATGAGGATAGTTCAGAGATTGATTCAGGGACTTCAGAGAATGATATAAATCGTACAGGGGATGACATAAACATGGACGAGGATGATTCTATAAACCAGGAAGATGACTTAAAAAGCTTGGATCCAGAGGACCATAATTTCAATCATGAAGATAGCGATGTTGGTCAAAAGGATGATAATCTCGCCAATCAAGAGGAATCTGACTTAGAGGACCAAGATGATAGTGGAAGTTGGGAATGGCCCTATGATGAACCCGATAACCATAATTTAAGGTCTGAAATCGTCGATAACCTGCACCAAAGCCTATATGATATGGATGTACTGGGTGCACTTGTTATTAAGGACGGTTATATCGTCGATGAATATTATGATACAGGCTATGATAGGACAAGTGTTTTCCCTATGAGTTCTGCATCGAAAAGTGTAACGGCGACACTTTTTGGAATTGCTGTAGATCAAGAATACATTAAGGATACTGATGTCTTATTATCAGAGTATTATCCCCAAATTGACAGTCTTGAAGGCTGGAAGGATATACGGTTATGGCATCTTTTGACCCATACAGCCGGCGTAGATGCCAGTGATGAGGTTTACTGGTATGAATGGAGAAAAGCTGCCGATTGGATTCATGATATTCTTCGAAGGCCTCTTATTGCTGAACCTGGTACAAGATTTATATATTCAACAGGAAATACTCACTTATTAACTGCGATTATGGAGAAAGAGACTGGTGAAGACCTTCTTTCTTATGGCAGGAGATTTCTGTTTGATCCCTTGGGAATGGATAGTGTTGAGCTGTCTAAGGATCCACAGGGGATTTCAGATGGAGGAAACGGCTTTTCTATGAACCTTTATGATATGGCTAAGATCGGCCAATTATATATTAATAAAGGGGTCTGGGAAGGACAAAGAATTGTTTCTGAAGGATGGATTGAGGAGGCGACCAAACTTCAGTTTAAGCGGTCATCAGGAAGTGCAGATTACGGATACCAATGGTGGGTCAGAAGTTTTGGCCAAAAGGCTTATCCTTCATTTTTTGCCCAAGGGCATGGAGGCCAGTTTATTTTTGTTATTCCTGATGTAAGCCTGGTGGTGGTTTTTGCCAGTGACCATTCTGGGGTCAGCTCTAGATACTGGTCTTATGTATCTGATCTTGTAAATGCCTGTGAGCAAGACTAGTTGGTGCCTAGACTATATAACTAATGTACTAGTTATAGTGCCCCATATGTTATATAATGTTATTAGGTGATGAATATGAAAATAAGATTTTATGGAATAATCCTTTTATTGGTGACAGCTTTATTAACTTTTATTGTTTTCAATGTTACTGAACTTCATAACGAAGCGAATGAAAACCAATATAACAGGTTAACCAATGACCTTAGTCAGGTTACGACCAGGTTTGCTTCCTGGGTCAATACTAAGACCGGTATGCTTGAAACTTCAAAAGATATTGTGGACAACTTTTCCTGTGAGGAAGTTGTTGCTTATCATACAGAGAATCCTTTTCTGAATATCAACAATGAAGACCCAGATGTATCACAAGTCTATATTGGCTTGGCTAATGGCGGATTCGTCACCGGTGGTCAGTGGATACCTCCTGAGGATTATGATCCAAGAACCAGAACCTGGTATAAGGAAGCACTGGCAGCTGAGGATACGATTATTTCCAAAATCTATATCGATAGAGAAACAGGAAATCAGCTGGTTACCATTAGCTCGCCCCTTTATCTGGAAAATGAATTTGCAGGGGTTATTGCAGCAGATGTTTTTTTGACGGATATCCACAATTTTTTACGTGATATTTTAGAGGGTGATAAGGTTTACTCCTATCTGATTGACTCCGATGGAGCTATTGTAGCCCATACTTTAGATGAAAGTTTTATCGGTCAATATATAAATCTGGAAGACAATGACTTGAGTCGGTCTTTTAAACAGGCCAAGGGAACTGATGAGCTGATACGTATTCAGTATGAGTTTAATAATCAGAATGTCCAAGGAATTATTCAAAAAATTATTGATGTTCAATGGTTTTTGGTAGTAGCTGTTAAGGATGAAAACCCGATTAGTAACTTTAGTGTTATTGATAATGGAGCATTGGGATTTAACCTGGTCCTTCTTGTTGTGATTATGAGTCTGCTCCTTATTATTGTACGTATGAAAAGAACCCTTGATACAAATAATGAAAAGTTAAGAATGGATAATGAAAAAGACTTTTTGACTGGCATATACAACCGACGCTACTTTAATCTTTCCTATGAAAAAATGTGGCGGGCTTCTTTGATTGATGATTCCATAAGTCTTTTAATCATGGATATAGATTTCTTTAAGAACTACAATGATACATATGGACATCTGAAGGGTGATGACGTATTAAAAGACATTGTTGATATTATTCACAGCCAGATCCGTAAAGAAGACATACTGGCCAGGTATGGTGGTGAAGAATTTATCCTCCTCTTAAACCAGGTGCCTTTGGATAAGGCAGTAATTATTGGAGATAAGATTAGACAAGCAGTCTTTGACGCCAACATGGAGCATATTGATGCTCCTTTGGGACGGATGACCATAAGTGTTGGTGTGGCAACAGGTAACAGGGAAAAATACCTGGAAAGTGATGCATTAATCAATGAAGCGGATTCCTATCTCTACAAGGCCAAAGAGGCAGGTAGGAACAGGGTTGAATCAGAGCTTAATCAGGGTTGATTAAAGAATATAAGACCAATGACAGAATATATTTTTATTAACACAATACAACAATTAGATCAACTGGAAATTACTCCAGAAGATAAACGAATTTGTGGTATCGATACAGAAACTACAGGGCTAGATCCAAGATTGGATCGACTCAGACTTATACAGATAGCGGTTTCAGGCCAGGCAACTTATGTTATTGACTGTTTTGAAGTCCTGCCTTTAGGCTTGAGTCGAATTCAGGATTACTTGGATTCTTTTCATGTAAAAATATTTCAGAATGCCAAGTTTGATATTAACTTCCTCCTGGCAAACGGTTTGGTCATAAATGGTCAACTATTTGATACGATGTTGGCAGGACTTTTGTTGAGGACCAGTGGTGGACCAAAGCGAGTTGGTCTGGCAGATTTGACCAACCACTATCTTGGGATAGAACTGTCAAAGGACCAGCAAAAGAGTGATTTCTCTGCTGGCTTAAGTGAGGACCAGATTCTCTACGGTGCAAAAGATGCAGCCGTCTTGCTCAAACTGAGGGGAGTTTTGGTTCAGGAACTAAAGGCTAATCAATTGATAGAGGTGGCAAGGTTGGAGTTTGCCTGCGTATACGCTATCGCTCATATGGAGTTTTACGGTATTCATGTTAATCTTGAAAAATGGAAAGCCTTGACACTTGCCAAAGAAAAGGAAAAAGCAGAACTTCTAAATCAACTCTATCCATACATTGGCTATCCTACAGTCCAGGTAGGTCTCTTTGAAGAGAAAAGTGAAAGTCCTTTTAATCCGAATTCCAATAAACAGGTGATGGAAATCCTTGCTGGCCAAGGGATTCATGTGGACAATACATCTAAATATGCCCTTTCCCATTATTTGGATCACCCTTTTGTTTCGCTTCTCATGAAGTATAGACATGTTGAAAAAGAGTTATCTACCTTTTTACTTACAATCCCCGGTCAGGTACACCCTTATACCCAAAGGCTCCATCCCCATTATGGTCAAAATGGAGCCTATAGCGGAAGAATGTCCTGTACAAATCCCAACATTCAACAGATACCAAGAGGCAAAGACTTTCGGGAATGTTTTGATGCACCTAAAGGAAGAACCCTGGTTATTGCAGATTATTCCCAGATTGAGCTTAGGGTCATCGCTGAATATGCCCAGGACCAAAGAATGATTGATGCCTATAGGAATGGTGAGGATCTTCACCGTTTAACAGCCTCTTTAGTCCTTCAAAAAGATATTCAGCTCATATCCAAAGAAGAAAGACAGGCGGCAAAGGCCGTTAATTTTGGCTTGGTTTTTGGAATGGGAGCTGCTGGTCTTAAGGGATATGCCGCTGATACTTATGGAACCCATATGACCATGGAAGAAGCGGAGCTTTTTAGAAAAAGGTACTTTCAGGCCTACCGTGGAGTGGATCAGTGGCAAAGTCATATTCGTAAAACCCTTCCGATTACATCCAGGACTCTGGCAGGACGGAAACATAATTACAGTGATCAGTCCGGTCTATCAGCCAGGTATAATACACCTATTCAGGGAACGGCTGCGGATATTCTTAAAAATGCCCTCGGTCTTCTCTATGAAAAGATTAAGGGCAGGTCCATAAATATAGTAGCTGTTGTTCACGATGAGATTGTCTTGGAGTGTAATGAAAATATAGGGAAGGAAACGGCCGGTCTCCTAAAGTCAGTAATGGAAGAGGCTGGTGGAAAATATTTGCAAAAAGTCCCTGTGGTGGCGGAAGTGGCAGTATCTGAGTCCTGGGCAGGCAAATAGAAGGGAATGTTTCGAATGATCAGATGCATAAGATATACGCTGGTTACACTAGTGGTTATGGTCTTGGCTGGGTGTATAAATCAAGTCAGTGAAAGCGACCTTATACTTAATAGAGAAAACTTAATCGAAAGCGGTCATCATGCAGGTGACCAGGAAAACAGTGAGACTGTGAACCAGGAACATGAAGGGATAGACTCTGCTAATGATCTTGAAGGGGAAATAAAGACAGAGTCAGGTTTTAGTGAAGACCTGGTAAGTCAGGAAAATTATTTTGATGATCAAGCAGCAGGACAAGACTCAGTAGACCACCCAATAAGTCTATTGGAAACCATGAAAGAAGATAAAGCTTTTGGCACGCTTGACCTGGGCCAGTTGGTTATGAATCCGGGACAAGAATTGGGTTCTGACCTAAGCTTTAACTTAAAAGTAAAAGGCATTAGTCAAAGTTTGTCACTCTATATTTTTGATGAGTATGGGAACCTGCTTCAGACACTGGTAACAGAGGTTGAGCCCTTTTTTCATTATGAAGATACACCTCTTCTTGATCTATACGTCCATGATATTCAAGTGCCTGGTCTTAATCCGGACTCTGATTATGGTTTTATCTTTTATGATGGTGAATTATACAGTAAGTTGCTGACTTACCAGACACCAGGTGATCAGGTGGATCTTATGGTATTTGGGGATCCCCAGGGTTATAAACTGGAGCATTATGAGGCCTTTAGACATAACTTTGATATAGGACTTAATCAGTTTCCGGAATGGGACATGACAGTGATTGCCGGAGATATTGTGGATAAGGGGGATGACCTTTGGCAATGGGATTATTTCCATGAGGCTTTAGATAGTCGGCTATATGAACGTCCGGTTTTAACAGCCATCGGAAATCATGATGTCATCAATGGGTCTAACCTATATAAGTCCAGTTTTGAATATCCAGATAATGGCCTGGAGGCACTCAAAGACAGGAGCTTTTATATAGATCTTCCAGGTGGGCGGATTGGCGTCTGGGATACTGAAAAACCCAGTCTCTTTAGCCAGCAGGCTGAATGGTTGAAAGAAATAATGAAAGACCAGGACGGATTTCGGATTGTCCTTATGCATCGAAGCGTCTACCCGGTTTCTTATAATGAAGCCTATATAAGAAATCTATCCCAGGTTTTCGAAGATTTAGAAATTGATCTGGTCATTAGCGGCCATGACCATATATACTCAAGGACGACTATAATGGATGAGGAAATCGTTTCAGTGGATGATGGTGTGACTTATGTGGTGACAGGTTCCTCCTCCGGATCGAAATTCTATAGTGATTTGGGTGATGAAAGATTTTGGAAGCAGGTTGTATACGATAAAGATTATCCGGTTTTTACACGAATCAGCATTGATGAAAAAGGTCTGTCACTAAAGGCCTATGCCATTGAAGACCAAGGTCTTATACTGGTTGACTCACTTTACAAAACAGCTGATTAAGCTTATAATAAACCGTCATATACTAAGGATTCATAGAAAGAAATAAGAATGAAAAAAACATTACTGATAGCCATAAATGCCAAGTTCATACATTCAAATCTAGCTATTCGTTACATAAAAAAATATGTTGACAGAGAGTTGGGTCTAGATCAAGGGACGAGTCCGATTTCCTTGATGGAGTTTTCCATCAATCAGCAAATCGACTATATCTTAAGTGAAATTATTGCCTTTAAGCCGGGAGTCCTTGCCTTTTCCTGCTACTTGTGGAACATTGAATATGTTAGAAAGCTTAGTAGAGAGGTCAAGAAGATTCTTCCTGGGCTTATAATCATCTATGGAGGACCGGAGGTTTCTTATACTGCAAAAGAAGAGTTAAGGGATAACTCCAGTGTAGATATTATTGTTCAAGGTGAAGGTGAAGCCAGCTTCAAACATATTCTGGATGAATTATTGAATCAGGATTATATGGAAGGGAAAGGTTTTGGCTATTCCTACCGCCATGGACAAGCTATTAAGACCCTGCCGCCTGCAATAGGCCTTCCTATGGAAGATATTCCCTTTCCCTACGATTCTGATTTAGAGGACCTTGATAACCGAATTCTCTATTATGAAACCAGTCGTGGTTGTCCTTTTCATTGCCAGTACTGTTTATCATCCATAGAAAAGGGTGTTCGTTTTAGACCTCTTAAACTGGTTTATGATGAACTTCAGTTTTTCCTGGACCATCAAGTGAGACAGGTTAAGTTTGTGGATAGAACCTTTAATGCCAAACAGAGCCACGCCCTGTCCATTATGGAATATATCATGGAACACGATAATGGGGTGACAAACTTCCACTTTGAAGTGGCTCCTGAGCTTCTTAAGGAAGGCTTTATAGAATGCTTGTCTAGAGCTAGACAAGGCCTTTTTCAACTGGAAATTGGTGTTCAAACCATTAATGATTCTACCTTGGAACTCATCCAGAGAAAAAATGTTCTACCCTTAATTACCAAAGCGGTTATGGAGGTACATCATTTAGGCAATACCCATATGCATCTTGATCTTATAGCTGGATTGCCTGATGAAACCTATGATCAGTTTCGAAAGTCTTTTGACTATGTCTACAGCCTGGCACCACATCAACTCCAACTGGGGTTCTTGAAGGTTCTTAAGGGTGCTGGTATGATGGACCTGACGCATGATTATGGTATTTTGTATAGGGAATATCCACCATATGAAGTTTTGGCTACAAAAAGTATTTCTTTTGAAGAACTAAAATTATTGAATATGGTTGAAGAAATGGTTGAAATATTCTATAATAGTGGACAGTTTAGAAGGACTGTAGACAGATTTGTAGCTGGTTATGATTCAGCTTTTGGCGCCTATGAATACCTGGCAAAAGCCTGGATGGATAAAGGTTACCATCACCAACAACATAATAAACTGGACTTGTTTCAGTTCATGTATGATATGACAGGAGATAAGGACCACTTAATGCTGGATTATTGTCTAAATGAAAAGCCACGAAAAAAACTGGATTGGATGGATTATGATTTTATTGAGGCACCTTTACAGAGGTACCTCCTTGATACAGTAGCTGAAAAGGGATTTTGGCAGGAAGAAGCCGGCAAGTATACCAGTAAACAGTTATCCAGGATGTATCATATGGACCAGGTTAAAGAGGATGGTTTAAGTGAAGCGGTACCAATTCTTAAGACCAGTCATGATAGTTTTGAAGGAGATTACCTTCTGATCAATTATGAAAGACGGGACTTTATTGACAATAGTGGCCAGATGATTGTTGTTAGGATAAAGAGGCAGGAAGAAGGGTGTTAGTATGACGAAAAAGATTGTGCAGGAAGTTCTTGATCTCTTATACCAAGCCCATCCAGGAGCAGAATGCGAACTCAACCATAAAGATGAGTTTCAGTTACTGGTAGCGACAGTTTTATCTGCTCAAACAACGGATGTTTCAGTAAATAAAGTAACACCCCATCTCTTTGATAAATATCCCAGTGTATACGACCTGGCTTCAGCAGGCCTTGGGGATGTGGAAGCCTGTATACGACAGATTGGACTTTATAAAAGCAAGGCCAAGAATATTATTGCCTTGTCTCAAGCTATAATATCTGACTTTAATGGCAAGGTTCCAGGCACTGTAAAAGACCTTGTAACACTGAAGGGTGTTGGACAAAAGACGGCTAATGTGGTTGTCAGTAATGCCTTTGGAGTTCCGGCGATAGCCGTTGATACCCATGTCTTTAGGGTAAGCAATCGAATTGGAATCGTCAATGCTAAAGACGTTAAACTGACAGAAGAACAGTTGATGAAAAAAATTCCCAAGGACCAATGGACACAGGCCCATCACACCTTTATATTTCAAGGTAGATATGTATGCCTGGCAAGAAAGCCAAAGTGCGAGGAATGTAATATAACCCAGTACTGTAAATATTTCAAAAAAATGAGTAAGTAGCGGAGGACTAAGATGAATCCTATTATTATCGGTATTGCCGGAGGAACCGGCTCAGGAAAAACAACGTTAGTAAACAAATTGAAATCGGTCCTTGGCGACGAAGTGGTAACTCTTTGCCACGACTACTATTACAAGGCTAATGATGATATGCCCTTGGAAGAACGTAAAAAACTGAACTATGACCATCCAAATGCCTTTGATACTGGTATGATGATTGATGATATCAAGCGCCTCAAGGAAGGCATGGTTATAGAACGACCAACCTATGACTTTGTCGAGCATACAAGGGCCAGTGAAACAGTAAGGGTAAGTCCTAAGAAAGTTATTATTGTAGAAGGAATTCTTATCTTTGAAAACCGTGAATTGTTGGAACAGTTGGATATTAAGGTTTTTGTTGATACAGATGCTGACGTGCGAATTATCAGAAGAATTGTTCGTGACGTTAAGGAAAGAGGCAGAAGCCTGGATTCTGTTATTAATCAATACCTCAACACGGTTAAGCTGATGCATGAAGAGTTTGTAGAACCCAGTAAGCGAAACGCAGACATTATTATTCCAGAAGGAGGACATAATAAGGTTGCTGTTTCCATGCTCCTGGATAAGATTAAGGTTCTGTTGGCGAGTTAATGAATATTATGATGTTGAAAAGGAGACCTTTTTTATAAGGTCTCTTTTCTTGTGCACATTATATAAAAATTTTGCTTTTTCTTGTAAACTTGATATAATAGAATTCAGAAATCAAATAAAATATAACTAAAATGGGGAAAAAATGAAAGAAAAAGTATACGTGTTCGGACACCAAAACCCGGATACAGACTCAATATGTTCGGCAATCGCTTATGCCTACTTTAAAAATCAATTGGATCAGGACCACGAATATGTACCGGTGGCACTTAAAGAAGTAAACAAAGAAACAGAATATGTATTGGATTACTTTGACTTGAAACAACCGAAGGTAATAGCCAGTCTTAAACCTCAGGTCATGGATATTAATCTTAGAAACGGGGCTTTTGTCAAGGAAGAGGATTCCATCAGGGAAGTATTGGAAGTTTTGTTAGGACAGACAGGTAGGATTGTACCTGTTGTTGACCATGATGAGCGTTTAATTGGGGTTGTATCTATTTCTGACATCGTTCCAAGATTACTTGGAAACGAGAATAAATCCATCCTCAAGGAAACCAAGACACCCTTTGGACACGTAGTCAAAGAACTGTCCCTAAAGAAAATCGTGGATGCCTATGACGGCAAAGACCATAATGGTCATGTTGAGGGTATGGTCTATTTGGCTGCGGATCTCGTTGATGATATGGACATGGTAAGCCGTGATGATATTGTCATCTGTAATCACAAGGAATGGAAAGATTATGTTGAACGTGCCGGTGCCATTATTATCGGTTGTATGAAAGATCCTGAAAGAGTAAGTACATTAAAAGAAGACTGTAAGGCGTATTTTAAGTCGAATAAGGACAGTCAGGGCAGTATATATTATTCACCAATGAGTAATCTGGAAGTGGTTAAGGGTATCTCCAAATCCACTCCTATTACTTCCATGGTTAAAAAAGATGGCCTGGAGTATTTTGTTACCTATGAGACCATTGATGATGTGAAAGAAAATATGATGACCTCCAAGTACCGACGCTTTCCGGTAGTTAATGAAAACGGTAAGATAAAGGGACTTCTATCTAGATCTGACCTTGTTGATATTAATAAGAAAAAGGCTATTTTGGTTGACCATAATGAAAGAGGACAGTCTATTGAAGGGATTGAAGATATTGAAATTCTGGAGATTATTGACCACCACCGGGTAGCTGATGTTATGACTATTGCACCTTTATACTTTCGGGTTGAGCCGGTAGGGTGCACATCCACGATTGTGGCCAGAATGTATGAGGAGCAGGGTATTGAAATTCCCCATCACATAGCTGGGCTCATGATGAGTGCCATTATTTCAGATACCCTTCTCTTTAACTCACCAACCTGTACTGACCTGGATGTGGCTACGGCCAATAAACTGGCAGATATTGTAGGTGTGGACATTCGGATGTATGGGATGAAGATGATTACCTCAGGTTCTGATTTGGGAGAACAAACCCCCAATCAGATACTTAACAACGACCGGAAGAAGTTTATGTTCGGTAAATATAAGGTTACCATTGCACAGATTAACACAGGAGACTTTGACGGATTCTTTAAGGTCTTTGAAGGTATCATGGCAGAGATGAAAGCCATCTGTGAAAAAGACTCCTTTAACCTCTTTGTCCTCTTAGTGACGGATGCAGTGGTTGGTGGTACAGAAATTATACCAGTAGGTGATTCCAGATGGATTGTGGAAGAAGCCTTTGGTCTTAAACCCCAGGATACATCCATGTTCTTAACCGGAGTTTTCTCAAGGAAGAAGCAGGTAGTACCTAAGTTGATGAACGCTGCCAGACTATAAGCTGCCATTTGTCCTACAAGCAAATTATTGTGAAGGACAGAAGACGCCGGCTTTAAATGTTAATAATGGATATAAGAAAACCACTTGTCATATAGTCATGACAGGTGGTTTGTTTTTGGTTTCCAATCGGTTATATGAACCATTTGTTTTGGAAAAAAATAGCCAAAGCTCTGTTTCTTACAAGGTTCCTTCAAAAAAATCGTATTGTTTAAGAACACGTTTACTGATTAAGTAGGAGTTCAATGAGAAGACGATACCACCTACGAAGAAGACGTAGATAAACATACTGACTGCTCCAAGAATAACGTTTAGAACCAGGTATAAAAGTCCTGCATTAATCAATGATGCAAGGACTGCAGTTGGCAAGTGCTTGTTAGCCAGGAAAAAAGCTGTCTTAATGACTTCCATCAGTTTACCTTGGGTATGAGCGAGAAGTGGGTAGGTAAAGGTGGAGATAAAACCGACCTCAATAAAAATAAACATGTAAACAGGTAAAAGCCAGATTGTTCCAAAGGTTTCAGTGAAAATCATATAAATATTAAAAAGACTGATTAAAATCAGAATTAATGAGAATATACCAAAGATTAAAGCACTGAAAAAGCGTTTGCGAAATACTTTAAAGAACTGCTTAAACATGTAGCCTTCACCGGAAATAATCGATGCATACAGTGATCCGTAGGCTGCAGTTGTTGCCGGTCCGTTCAGTATACCAAAACTGAAAAATGTGAGTAAAAACCACATGGTGTTGACGGCTATAATGTCGAAGGCCATACTTCCATATCGTTGAAATGGGCCATCTAAATCAAATAATTTCACGTATTGTTTCCTCTTTTCATAGAATATTGCGGTTTCCATTATATCATATTTAGGAGGGTCATAATATTTAAATTCCATTAAATGTTTCACAAAAATTCTCTCCCATATATGGTGATTCATACAGGAAGAACTTTGTCTAGTCCATCGAATTAACTAAATAATGCCTCATGGGTATAGCAGTATAGAAGGAACCACAGGTGACATACAGGTCGGCCGGCGATTGAATAGCCAGATTGAAAGCTTCGATAATACTTGAAACAGGATGGGCTTTTTCTTGTATAGATGGCTCCAGACTCTTATATACCTTTTCTGGAGCAAAGGCCCTGGGGGATTGAGGAGGGACCAGAATTACTTGCCTGCATAAAGGAGCCAGTTTTAGAATAGCATCCTTATAGGGCTTATCTTCAAGCATACCAAGGACAAGAGTGATCGTCGATCTGGCATAGGTGGTTGTCAGGTGGTTTACCAGTGCTTGAACTCCTTCTGCGTTATGACCGCCATCTAATAGCCATAAACCTGTATCATGATTTATTGATTCCAACCTTGCAGGGTGGATAAGGGACCTTAATCCTTTAATAATTCCTTCTTGACTGACAGGATATTTTTTCTTGAGGTAGGCAAGGACTGACAAGGAAAGGGAAAGATTGTCTTTTTGATGTTGGCCTTTAAGTTTATTGGCCTGGTCGAAATCTTTCAATTGTTCTTCGGAATAGTTTTCGGGAATATACTTAAGGCATTTAATTAGGAAGGATCCAATTCGATGACTTTCCTGGCTAATAACATCTATTGCATCTTGAGGAAGTTTTCCATAAAAGCAGGGAACTCCACTTTTCATGATGCCTGCCTTGTGGCTGGTGATGTCCCTAATGGTATTTCCAAGATGTTCAGTATGGTCTAAGGAGATAGAGGTGATAACTGTGGCCAGAGGGTTGTCAAATACATTGGTTGCATCATCCCGACCACCCATAAGTGCCTCAATGATACAAAGGTCTATGTTGCTTAAGTACATGGCGTAGAGGGCTATGACAGTAATGCATTCATAATGGGTAGGAAGCGGGCTGCCTTCCCCAAGCATCAATTGGTAGATTTCTTCTACTGCCTGGCTGGATCTGTTCATTAAGTCCAGGGATATGGTTTTCTCATTTATCGTAATACATTCCCTATAGTCCAGTATATAAGGGGAGGTAAAGGTGGCAGTTGTATAACCGCAATGCTGGTATATAGAGCTAAGGGTCTTAGTCACTGACCCTTTTCCGTTTGTACCGGCTATATGGATGACAGAGAGTTTTTGGTGGAAGTTGCCCATTCTCTTTAGGAGGTCGCCAATGGCATCTCGGGACATTGTTTTATGAAACCAAGGTACTTGGTCCAGGAAGTCTTTATAGGAAGTGGATGATTTCAAGGGATGAATCTCCTTTCGTTAAACATTTCATTTGAATTATATAGTATAATATCAAGGGTATCAAGAATAGAAAAAATGGAGTTAATAGTATGAAAGAATACATTTATCTTAAATTGGCTAAGGATATTCAGGATAAAATCAACAGTGGTGAATACAAGATTCGGGAGAAGCTGCCATCAGAGCGTGAATTGGCTGAATCATATGAGGTCAGCAGAATGACAGCAAGACAAGCGGTGACCTACCTCTTGGAGCAAGGCATTGTCTATAGGGAAAGGGGCAGCGGCACCTTTGTACAGGCACCGGCAATTCAGCAAAACAATGTCAAAAGCTTTACAGAGACGGTTGAAGCTCTGGGATTTGAGGCAAAAACAAGGGTTATTGAGTTCTCAACGGTTACGTCGATTCCATCTATAGCTCAGGCTCTTGATTTACCGGGTTCAACAGCTTTTTACAAGCTGAAGCGCCTGCGTTTAGGAAACTCAATTCCTATGGCGCTGGAGGTTTTATATATTCCTAAAGATTACTTACCGGGACTTTCTGCCTTTGATATGGATCAGTCCCTTTACCACCTCTTAGAGGCGGAGTACGGTATCAATGTGTCACGGGTTACCTATCAGGTTGAAGCCATTATGGCCAATCCCGTTCATATGAAAATCATGGAACTCAAAAAAGTAACAGCTCTCTTAAAAGTAACAGGTGCCTCTTATGACCAGAATGGAAGAAAACTGCTTTATGAAGAATCCATCTATCGGTCAGATCTATATACCTATCATATGGATATTAGTAAAAAATACTAAGAAGCAAAAGCTAAATCAGGACCTAGGTCTTAATCGTGACAAATGTCACTTATTATCGGTGAGTTTTGCATGAAATCGATGACTAACTGCTCTTGAGGTCATCTTTATATCAGGATACAATAGATAAAAAGGAAGGGCACAGGATGGGAAACGGTAGATATTACACCTTTAGACAGTTTTATGAAATTGCATATCTGACGGTTGCCAGTGGAGTGACCGTATATACATTAACCTATATTTGGATTAAATCAAGGGATAAGGTAAGTGCCCTTAAATATGTCCTGGGCCTTTTCGGCCTGCTCTTCTATTTTTTAATATCCTTCATCAAAGAAGTTACTTATGGACTTCATGAGGCTCTTGTTCTGACAGGCATATCCTATTGCGGGATATTTCTATTTTTCATTGTTGGTCTTTATAGTCTTAATTTTTGGCAAAAATCTGCCCTCATGGTAATTGGTAGTATCATATCCATTGTAGTCGGTGTCGAAGGAAAGGGATTTTCCTTTTTTTATCACCAGATTTCACCTTGGTACGTCTTAGTTATTGGTAGCCTATATATTGGAATTGTTGCTAATTATTTGCCAAGGCTCACGGAAGGCAATAGAAAAAATTTCCAGACAAAGGCAGATCTACTAATCTTGATTGGCTATACATATATGGTCATGGTATTAGGACTAGTCAGTCTTGGTCATATGAATGGAGTTTCAATTCAATACAGTGCTCTGGTTCAACCCTTCCTTTATCTTTTTGTCTTTCTGAAGTTTATGCCAGGAGAAAAGATTCCACTGGGGTATCATTCGGCTATTGAAGATTTGCTGGATACTATGATTATGATCAGCCCTGACCGGGATATACTCTTTGTTAACCAAACTAAATTTTCGGATTATATTGTCAGGGACCAAAAAGTAGACTTAAGGCACCTGGAAGACCTCTTCAAGATTCAGGACAAGCAAGTGGTCAGGATGGGTGAATATACGATTCAAGTTAATGGGAAAATTGATGGGATGTTAATGAGTCTTCTCGTTTGTTTGAAACCTATAGAAAAAGACGGACAGGTCTTGGGGTATATTGTAGTAACCACTGACTGTACTGATCTGGAGCTCATGATAGTTGAGTTGAAAGGAAGTAAAGAAGAGCTGAAGGCCAAGGAAAAAGAACTTCTTTTATATGCAAGTACAGTCAAGACATTAACCGGTGAAAAAGAACGCCACCGGTTAATGCAGGATGTTCAAAACCAATTGGGGCATCATTTGGCTGAACTCACGGCCTTCCTATTGAATACCAAAAACAAAGCTCTCAGTGAAGAGGGGGAACACATACTTGGTCAAATAGAAACAGCCATACTTATGGCTAGAAGATCCTTGGCAAAAATTAGAGAAACAGTAGTAGAGTATCGTGAAACTTATGAGGGAAAGGAGTAGCCATGATTCGTGTATTATTAGCAGATGATCAGGTTTTACTTAGAAATTCACTCCAATATATATTGGATAAAGATGAAGAAATAAGTGTTGAAGCAGTTGCATCCAATGGGTTTGAAGTCATGAAACTCCTGGAGGAAATGGATATTGACGTCGTTCTTCTTGATATTGTCATGCCGGAAAAGGACGGCATTGAAACGGTTAAAGAAATAAGTGAACTCTATCCGGAGATCAAGGTCTTAATGCTGACAACCTTTGAGAATATTGAGAATATTATGGAAAGTTTTATTGGTGGTGCCAATGGTTATGTCGTTAAGGACATGGGCCCCGAGGAGCTGGTTATGTCGGTTAAATGTGTCGTTAGGGGACTTAATGTAGTCCACGAAAATGTACATCAGCTTATGGTTAAGTCCTTTGCCAGAGAGTATAACAACCTTTATAGTATTAGCGAAGAAAAAGAACCGGTAACTATTACCAATACTGAAAAAGAAATCATTAAGTTGGTTGCACAGGGTAAAAACAACAAGGAAATCGCCCAGATCATGAATTTTGCCGAAGGTACTATTCGTAACAAGATTACCAGACTTCTTGATAAACTTGACTTGAGAGACCGGCTGCAAATAGCAATTTTTGCACTGGAGAACAATCTGCTGTAGAGGGGTTCCTATGACACACACGAAGATGGTCAGTATCTTTACCATATCCACTGTACATATATTATCCTTGGTTATCTTAATTGGCTTTAGTGTTTATATTTATACCAAGGCCAATAAAAGTAAACTCTTATACAGTTTTCTTGCTGTTGAGTTGGCTTTTTTTATATGGATTGTGGCCAAGATTATGAAAACCGTTTCACCTACATTTGAATTGAGATGGTTTTTTGTTGTATTACAATACCTGGGTATATGTATTCTGGAAATTGTCTTCCTTAGATTTTCCTTCATCTATTCGAGTGGAAAAAATCCGCCTAAATGGTTGTCTTGGTTAGTTGGTCTTGTTGCAGCAATCCAGTTTGGAATTATAGCTTCCAATGAGTATCATCATCTCTTCTATTCGGAGTTTACTTTTGATGCAGACGAATTCGGGTCGCTGTTTTATCTCCATGTAGCCATTATGTATAGTTTGATTGTATATGGGATTATTCGGATTGGTATAAAGTTTCGAAAAGATTATCGGAAAGACAGGAAGTATTTTGTTGTTTCCTTTGCCATTCTTTTGCCCCTGGTCGCTAATATATATTACTTGTCAGGATACTACCATGATTTGATGCGTTTGCTTCACTGGAGGTCTTTTGATATTACACCCCTGGCTTTCTCCCTGTCCTTAGGAGCCTTTGGTTACAGTATACAAAAGAAGGAATTTCTTGATATGATGCCTGTTTTTGAAGATGAAATGGTCAGACATATGAATGCAGGCGTCATTCTTCTAGATAAGAACCATCAATTGATTGATGCCAATGAAAGAGCTGACTCCTATATTGAGGAGTGGATGGGCAAGGATTACTTTTTTGAAGACCAGGACCAAAAGGACTATATGGTTCAAGAGGGGCAAGGACATTTTCATTATCAGAAGAGATGTCTCTATGATTCAAGGGGAAGGTTATATGGTTACCTTATTACGGTCTATGATGTCACCTCATATATGAGATTGAAACATGATATTGAGAACCAGGTTGAAGAACTTGAGGCGGTTAATGAGGACTTACAAGACAAGATAAAAATACATGAGCGTATGAGCCGTATCGCCTCCCGTAACTTTGTTGCAAGAGAGCTTCATGATGTTCTTGGTCATTCCATGACCATTGCCATTAAACTTCTGGAAATAGCAAAGATGGAGTACATGGATCAGGACCTGGAATTGTCTGTAGCAAAACTTGAAGAAGCTTACGAGATATCTCATAAAGGATATAGTGACCTTAAACGGTCCATTAAAGAAGAGTTGAATATGGAGTATGATATTATTGGCTTAAAGACTGAGATTAATAAGTTGGGACGGGTAGTGTCTGTAGCTGGGGTTGAATTTAAGCTGGAAATGACTACCTACAATGGGCTTCTTAGTGAGGAAGAGTACATGGCTATAAAACGTTTCGTCCAGGAGTCTATCACCAACTCTATTAAACATGGGAAAGCCAGTCGTATTCATGTAAATATGGATTTGGGAAGTCGTAAAAGAAAGGTTTCCGTTACAGACAACGGAAGGGGCTGTGATCAGATTGTTATGGGTAATGGCCTTTCAGGTATGAAGCACAGGGTTGAAAATCTTGGAGGAGATGTATCCTTCGAGAACCTTCCGGACCATGGATTCAGGATTTCCTTGTTGTATTGACCTGAAAGTCATACCTATACAGTGGCAGGGCCTTTCAAAAGGCTTGAATCTTGCCTTCAACTATATTATAATGACGGTAACTCTTTAGTGAATTTATAGGACCCGAAGAAGTTGGGTTTAGAAAGGAAGATTCAATTGGCTAAAATTACAGGCGATATGATTATTGCGGATATTATCATGGTAGATACCGATATTATTCCAATATTAATGGAAAGTGGTATGCACTGTGTAGGCTGTCCTTCATCACAGGGTGAAACCTTGGAAGAGGCATGTTTTGTACACGGTATGGAAATCGATCCACTGCTTAATAAAATCAATACATTTCTTGAAACAAAATAATTCAACACATAAAAAAACCTGATCCCAATATTGGCGGTCAGGTTTTTTATTGAATGAGGTAGATTTCTAAATCATTCCTTAGTTCGTTAAATCTCACGATTATTCATCTTCTTTCTTATAGTTGACTCATAATACTTACAGCGTTGTCTTTAACGATTGTATCAAAGTGTTCTTGGAAATAACTAAGGGCACTGTGGCGATAGTGTACAGTATCACCGTATTCAGACAATGTTCCGCGGATAATGCGATTAGCCCATCTTGGAATATTATCTGCTACAATTGTTAAGAAATATGTACCGTTTGAAGTATCTTTGAACAACATACTCTTGGAAAAAGTAAAGTCATTTATTTGAGACGAAGCTCTTGAAATGTCATCCATGTTGTTAAAAGTATATACATAAAATACGTCTATTAATTCTTCCCTTACATCACTTGGTTCAGCTACCGGCAACTGCTCGTGAGCTTCCTCATCTTCAATTTTTTCTTTCTTCTTGAAGGTTCTGGAACTCGGTACTGGAAGATTAGTGAATTTATCTTCGATGTCATCAGGATTGTCAACTTTTGTAATGATAAGCATAATGCTGTCTGCTGAAAGCGGAACAGCTTCAATCATTAAAGGCATGTCATTAGCCTCAAAGCCAAACTCGTCACTAGCCTGACTCATCATGTCTTTAAATAGTTCTTGAGCCTTATCTGTACCATAGGCCAATTCGCTTACCTTGATCTGACGGGATGTTAAGTCGCTCTTATTCAGAACACATTTGATTTGATTGTTGTTGATCTTCTCAATTTTCATTAACGATCACTTCCTTTCAATGCAAATGCAAAATAGAGGTGTCCCTCTACTTATAGTATACTCATTCTAGTAGTGGATGTAAAGTAAATCTACATATTAATTTTCGGTCAAAAAGCCCATAAAATAAGGCTTTGTCGAAAAATTAATGAAATGTTAAAAGTTTTGTCACACAACTCAACCGAACGTTCATAAATAAAAATCAAAAAAAGTTCGGAAAAAAGCTTGCTAAATCTTGTGGCTTTTGCTACTATAGTAAAGGACTTTTTAAGCGACGTTTTGCAAGGTCGGAGGGCTTTACTGAATTAGTATGGTAAAGTGCGCACACACTTGATTTTGCATATTATAACAAGACATAAGATACCTGTCAATATTCGGAAAGTTGAAAGGAGCTTTTATGGCGACGAAAGTGATTATTGGAGCCCAATGGGGAGACGAAGGAAAAGCGAAAATCATAGATATTCTATCTGAAGATGCGGAAGTGGTTATCCGTTCACAGGGTGGAAACAATGCAGGACATACGGTGACGGTTAATGATGAGGTATATAAGTTTCATCTTATACCATCTGGTATCCTATACCCGGGAACAAGCTGTATCGTTGGTAACGGTGTAGTTATAGATCCAGCAGGTATATTGAAGGAAATCGATGATCTTGTAGCAAAAGGTATTTCAGTAGATAATTTAAGAATATCAGAGCGTGCTCATGTGGTTATGCCTTACCACAAAGTACTGGATGGAATAAAAGAAGAAGCAAGAGGTGCTGATGATATCGGTACTACCAAAAAAGGAATCGGTCCATGTTATATGGATAAAGCTGAAAGATCAGGGATTCGTTTCTGCGATTTAATGAACGAAGAGGTCTTCGCCAAGAAGGTCCGTGAAAATGTAGTCGTTAAGAATAAGATGATTAAATTTGTCTACGAACAGGACATTCAACTGGATCCGGAAGAAATCATAGCAGAATACAGAGGCTATGCTGAACGTTTGAAGCAATTTGTGACAGATACAACAGTACTTGCTTTTGAAGCTGTCGAAGCGGGTAAGGAAGTTCTTTTTGAAGGTGCTCAAGGAACTCTTCTTGACATTGACCTTGGTACTTATCCATATGTTACCTCATCACATCCTGTAACCGGAGGTGTTTGTGTTGGCTCAGGTATTGGACCAACAGCCATTGATGAATGTATCGGTGTTATGAAGGGATATGTAACCCGTGTCGGTAAAGGCCCATTCCCAACAGAACTTTTCGATGCAGTTGGAGAACAAATCCGTGAAGTGGGACATGAGTTTGGAACAACGACTGGTCGTCCTAGACGTTGTGGATGGTTTGATGCGGTTATCGGTGAGTTTGCTGTTCGTACAAGTGGCTTAACAAGTATTGCCCTTAACAAAATAGATGTTCTCAGTGATATTGAGACTATAAAAATCTGTGTAGCTTACGAAAAGAACGGTGAAATCACTAAACATTTCCCAGCAAGTCTTGAAGAGCTGGCAAAATGTAAACCGGTTTACGAAGAATTACCAGGATGGGGACCAATCGACCATATCAAAGAATACAAGGATCTTCCAGAAAACGCAAAGAACTATGTGAAGCGTGTTGAGGAGCTTTGTAAGGCTAAGGTTACGATGGTTGGAGTTGGACCTAATCGTGATCAGAATATTTATGTGGATTAATTGTTTTATAGAATAAGTTGAAAAGACATTCTTGGCGGAGGCTGAGGATGTTTTTTTGTGGGCTGATATGGTTTGACATACGGAAACCGGTGACTGGCCTTCCACGGGAGGGTGAATCCCAGATAGGTTCAGGACCCCCTTACCAGATTGAGAGGTTTGTTGGAAGACGATAGGCTGAGAAATCCGGAAAGCCGGTCCTAAACCTACCCGTGATTCAAAACCCATTGAAAGACCAGTCACCGGTTTCCTTAGGACAATCGATTCCAAGTTAAAAACAAGCTTGCCTTGGCAAGCTGTCTTTGAGGGTCGTCTATAAACAGACAATGAATCCCAGAAACTTGGTGGTTTTTAGTTACCTTGTGGGAAGTGGCGCAGATTGGATTAAAGATTTCTCAAGGAGAAATCTTCAATCCAATCTACTAACTTCCATTTCTAACTTATGCACATTTCCCATCAGAACCAACAGCGCAGCGCCTTGGTTCGACTCACCTATATCCCTTTATACAAAAAGCAGCTGTGCATTGGATGGCAAGAAAGCTGGGTGATGTTTGTGACAGTGGGCCTTGGTGTCACGAATCGGAATGGGACCTGTTTTCCAGAAGTTGGTGGGATTAAGTATTGCTATTCACTTGGCTTCTGGTAAATGGGTCCCTTTCCGGTTTGGGAGACCCGGTCCGCCAACAAATATCATCCAGCTTTCGCCTGTCAAACCAAACACATCTTCATTTAGCCATAAACCGGAAATAAAAAGTTGAACCAAAAGCGAATATACTATATGATATAGACGATAATTAAAAGGTTTGTTAAGAAATTAGACATCAGTTTATCATAATTGTATGTTACTATAGAAGAAATATGGAAGGAAGTATCATGAAAGTAATCGTAGGCTTGGGAAACAAAGGGTTAAAGTATGCCAAAACCAGACATAACATTGGTTTTGAGGTCGTAGAGCTTTTAGCCCATCGTCATCATATAGATATGAACACCAGGAAATTTAAGGGACTCATAGGTCAGGGATTTATAGAAGGCCAGAAGGTTATTTTGGCCATGCCCCTTACCTATATGAACTTAAGTGGTGAATGTGTCAGGGAGATCCTTGATTTTTATAAACTGTCCCATGAAGATTTAGTGGTTATTTACGATGATCTCAGTATGGACCTGGGTGCACTTCGAATTCGGAAGAAGGGTTCTGCCGGTGGCCATAATGGGATTAAGAATATTATTAACCATTTAGGCCATGATGAATTTCTTCGTTACAAGGTCGGTGTAGGTCCCCAGCCAAGAGGTATCAAGTCTGAGGTTTTTGTTCTGGGTCATTTTAGAAAAGATGAGCTGGATACCTTGGAAGAATCCATTGAGCATAGCGCTAATGGAATAGAAGCATATCTGAAACATGGATTGGATTATGCCATGAATAACTATAATAAGAAGTAATTAATATGTTGTGGTCATAATGACAGGAAGCAGGTTCTGATGAAAAAACATTTAGGAACACTTTTAATCATATTAGGATTAGCCATTGTCGCTTTTCCTTTTATAGGTAAATATATTGCTGATCAAAGGCAAAAGGCCATGATGGAAGCCTTTTATTTGGAAGCAGAGAATCCGACAGGAGCAGAAGAAGCCATAAGAGGTCTGGATGATGTGTTTGCTGAGACTAATACTATAGAAGGTCAGGAAGCCTTAGATCAGGCTTTGGAAGAAAATGGCGATATTTCTTTTGACGGTAATCAGATTGAAGTCGGAGAAACGGGAGATTCGGGATACTCCATGACCTTAACAGAACAGCCGACGGCAATTGGTATCATTAATATCCCTAAAATTGACCTTCGAGCACCTATTGCTGAAGGTGCAGACCTGGATACCCTGCGATTTGCTATTGGACATATGGAGAATACCACTGCTATTGGAGAAATTGGTAATGCTGTGGTTGCAGGACATAGAAGTCATAGTTTTGGTGTTTATTTTAACCGCTTGGATGAAATGGCAGTTGGCGACGAGATTGTTGTTGAAACTGGTGGCAAAACCATTACCTATGTTGTCTACGAAACAAAGATTGTTGAACCAGATGATGTCAGTGTCCTAAAAAGCTCATCTAAGTATAAGGTCTTGACTTTGATTACCTGTGATCCGGTATATAATCCAACCCACAGACTGATTGTCCATGCAATTGATAAGGACCAACAGTAGGAGTCTGGTCTGGTAATAGGATGATTCAGCTGATCTTAAAAGGGTCAGCTGAACATAGTTGTCGAATTCATAGAATGTTAACAAAATACCCCTTGTTGTTCATAATTATATTTGCTATACTTGCAACATAAAGAAATTGAATATTCGTGAATGGTGCTTTTCACCGATAATGGCAAACCAGTCGAAAGGCTGGGACGCAAAGCTATAGGGCCTTCCCATTAGGATGGCAGCCAGTTTCCGAAGAGGAAAGTTTTTTATTTACAAAAAACAGGTGAAACAACAGTCCGGATATGTGAAACGAAACGGCAAACCAGTCGAAAGGCTGGGACGCAAAACTATAGGGCCTTCCCCAAAAGGATGGTAGCCAGTTACCGAAAGGAGCATTGATATGAGGAAAGTTGTTTTTTTATTATTATCTTTCATAATGATTTTATCAACAGCCAATACGACTAATGCGGTAACTACTACAACTGTAGAAGAAACAGGATTAGAAGTTAACGTTAATTTACCAGAATATGGTTACGAGATAAATTTTGACAAAGCAGAACTTGGTATTGTACAAGTATTTTACAATAACAGACTTGAAAAGAAAATGAAACTTGTCGTTCAACTAGACGATCAAAAATATATTTACAATGTATTTAACAATCAAGGTTACGTTAATTATCCATTACAACTTGGTGATGGCATATATCGAGTGACTTTGTATGAGAATACAACAGGTACAAAATACAAGAAGATCACTTCAAAATCAGCTCTTGTGGAACTTGAAAACGAGAACAATGTTTACCTTCAATCAATTTTAGAGGTCAACTGGAATGAAGAAGATGAATCGATTGTATTGGCAGACGAATTGGTTGCTGCAGCGTTAGAAGAAAAACAAAGCAAAGTACGTGAAGACTTGAGAGAGAAAGTTACATTAAGTCAAGACGAGATTATCGAAGTGATTTACGACTTTGTTATCCATAATATTGATTACGACTATGATAAAATTGACGGTCTGGATTATTCCTACGTGCCAGACAACGATGCAACCCTCGAACTGGGAACTGGCATCTGCTACGACTACTCATCATTACTTGCTTCTATGCTAAGAAGTCAAGGTGTACCGGTTAAAATGACAAAAGGTTATGCTAAGACATCTGATGTATACCATGCATGGAATGAGATCTATCTTGAGAATGAAGAAAGATGGATTGTAGTTGATACTACTTACGACGCCTATATGGCAAAAAAAGGCTACGCTTTCTCAATGGAAAAAGAGAGCGCAGACTATAACAAAGTTAAAGAATTCTAGTTATCTAGATTCTTATATATTTGGCCCCAAGCTCTTCGGTATGTCCCTCATGTACTGAAGAGCGCTTTTTTTATCTTTAAATAGTAAGAATTCTTATTAAAATTTCCTGGGAAATAGGCTGCCCCCATGACCCAAGTCATTAGGTCGCATGACCCAGGTCACGAAACAAACCAGGACCATTGACTTATATCAATTGCCAAAGTAAAATAGTCTCATAAAGATAACCGATGAGGTAATAATTAATAAGTTAGACTCGTGTACAAAAGGATGAGAGCTAGAGTACGAGTGGAGAGATAAATAACGTCTGGGGAGGCGTTATTTTTTCGTGAAGTTATAAGTCGAGCGAATAGTTAAAGCCGGGATTATAGGAATGCTTGTATTGCTATAATCCCGGCTTTAACTATTCATTTGACGACAACCGTGACAGGTAGCGAAGCGGACTGCGCCGGTTTGTTGTCAAAAGGACACGAAGTGTCCGTATGCGAGACTGTTGAACGCAGTGAAACAGGAAGTGTGAGCGTCGTAAGCAAGCGCAGCTTGCACTCATGTGCAGAGTAATGGGGCACAGAACGACTGACTGTGGAGCGAAGCGGACAGGAAGTGTGAGCCAAGAGAAACAGGAAGTATGAAGGTCCTGAAACAGAAAGCAGTACGAACATCTATTCTTTATTTCCCAATTATATGGTATACTGATAATAATAAAGGCAGAGAGAGCAAAATCATTGATTTTTGCGAAATTCGTGCGCCTAAAAATAATACTGAGGTAAGATTATGAACGGTCTAGTAAAACCACTTGAGAATCTGGAAGTCTTTCATCTGGCAAAGAAACATTTCCAATATAAAAAAACCAACATAAACATTGCAGGTATCACTGATTCCATGGTCAGTCATATTATTTATGGTCTTCTTAAGGAAGAAAACAAGGTTATTGTCACGCCTACAGAGAGAATGGCAAAAGAAATCGTTCATGATCTGAAGTTTTTCCAGGGAGACAATGTCTTGTTTTACCCTGCCAAGGACTTGATTTTTTATAGTGCCGATGTCCACTCCAATGACATCACCAGAGAACGGATGGAAGTCTTTGACAAGATATTGAAAGGTGAAAAAGTGACCTTGGTCATGTGTGTGGAAGCCCTTGTAGACCCCTTGATTCCAAGACAGGTCATGGAAGAACATTTTTTGGACCTTAAAGCTGGTCATGAGCTGGTTCTCAAGGCCTTTACAAAAAAATTGGTATATATGGGGTATGAAAGGGTAGATCTGGTCGAGAGTCCAGGACAGTTTGCCATCCGTGGCGGATTGGTGGATATTTTTGGTGTTAATCTGGACCACATTATCCGTATTGAATTGTGGGGTGATGAGATTGATTCCATTCGTTTGGTCAACAGGGAAACACAACGGTCTATCAAGATGGTTGAAGAGATTCAGGTCCTGCCTGCCAGAGAAATAGTAGTTGACGAAGAACGGATTAAAAGGGCCCTTGGGAATATTAAAAAAGATTATGATAAGTTATACAAAAAGTTAAAGGATTCAGATCAATTAGATGCTGCCCGGGAACTGACCAGGACGAAAGACGAGCTTGTCGATAAGGTTGAAAGTTTTGGAAACTTCAATGGGATTGAGTCCAATATCTATTATTACTATGACCAGACTGTCAATATTTTTGACTATTTTGATGACTTGAAGATGGTTTTGGTAGAACCCGTTCATGTCAAAGACCGGATTAAGGGTATGCAACACGAGTATACCGATTCTATGCAGTCCAGATTGGAAAAGGGCTTTCTCCTACCGGGACAAACAGAAATGGCCAGACGGTTCAGCCACATTCTGGATGAAATTGGAACCTACCAGACCCTTATGCTTAGTGCCTTATATTCTGCCAAGAAGGTTCTCCCCTATGAGGAGAATCTCCAATTCAATGTAAAAAGTATCAACGTCTACCACCATAATTTTGAGCTTATGGTTAAAGATATGAACTATTATATCAGTCACGACTATCAGATTGTTCTTCTGACGGCTTCCACAACCAGGGCAAAACGTCTTCGAGACCTGCTGGAAGAGCATGAAGTCAATTGTTATCTGATGACCTCTTTTGAAGAAGAGCCTAAGAAGGGGTCAATTGGAATCGCCTATGGAAATATCCATAAAGGCTTTGAATATAGGGATATCCGCTATGTTATTATGGCAGAAACGGATATGGTCGGGACCAAGAAAAAGAAAACAAAGAAAAAACGTTTTGATGGCGGAAAGAAAATTGATCACTTCACCGAGCTGAAAGTCGGTGATTATATCGTACATGAACACCACGGTGTTGGTGTTTTTCGTGGTGTCGAAACGATTGAGATCGATAATATCAGCAAGGATTTCATTAAAATAGATTATCGTGACAACGGAAGTCTTTTTATATCAACCAACCAGTTGAGCTCCATCCAAAAGTACATTGGGGCAGAAGGGAAAGCGCCTAAGCTCAACAAACTGGGTACTCAGGAGTGGAAGAAAACCAAGGCCAAAGTTAAAGGTGCCGTTGAGGAACTGGCCACGGAGCTTATTGAACTCTATGCGAAACGCGAACAGACCAGAGGCCACGTATATGCCAAAGACTCTGAATGGCAGAATGAGTTTGAAGAGATGTTCCCCTATGACGAGACGGATGACCAGTTGAATGCCATAAAAGATACTAAAAAGGATATGGAGTCAACCAAGGTTATGGACCGCCTGGTGTGCGGTGATGTAGGTTACGGCAAGACTGAAGTTGCTATCAGGGCTGCTTTTAAGGCGGTTCAGGATAACAAGCAGGTGGTTTATCTGGTTCCGACAACTATCCTCGCCCAGCAGCACTATAATAACTTTGTACAGAGAATGAAGGACTTTCCGGTCAGGGTTGATATGATGAGCCGGTTCCGTTCAAAAAAAGAACAAAAACAAACCCTTGATGATTTGAAGAAAGGTCTAGTTGATATCGTTATCGGTACCCACCGGTTAATATCCAATGATGTTAAGTTCAAGGATTTAGGACTCCTTATTGTCGATGAAGAACAGCGTTTTGGTGTTGCCCACAAGGAAAAAATTAAGCAGATGAAAGAAAATATTGATGTTTTGACCTTGACGGCTACACCTATACCAAGAACCCTTCATATGAGTATGATTGGGATTAGGGACATGAGTATTTTGGAGGAGCCGCCGGAGGAAAGGCAGCCAATCCAAACCTATGTCCTTGAGCATAATGATGAGTTGATAAAGGATGCCATTTATAGAGAACTGTCAAGAGAAGGCCAGGTTTATTATGTCTACAACAGGGTGAAAGACATTGATGAAGTAGCTCTTAAAATCAGTGGTATGGTCCCGGATGCCAGGGTTGCCTATGCCCATGGGCAAATGAGTGAACGGGAACTGGAAGATATAATGGTTGACTTTATTAATGGTGAAATTGATGTTCTGGTTGCAACGACTATTATAGAAACCGGTCTTGACATATCAAACGTTAATACCATCATCATACAAAATGCCGATCATATGGGTCTTTCCCAGCTTTATCAGCTGAGAGGTCGTGTGGGAAGGTCTTCCAGGCTGGCTTACGCTTACTTAACCTACAAAAGGGATAAGGTCCTTAAGGAGATTGCTGAAAAGCGGCTAAAGGCTATTAAAGAGTTTACAGAGTTTGGCTCGGGATTTAGGATTGCCATGCGGGACCTGGAAATCAGAGGTGCAGGTAACATACTTGGGAAAAGCCAGCACGGACATATGGATGCCGTCGGTTATGAGTTGTATTGTAAGATGCTGGAAACTGCTGTTAATACCAATAAGGGTATCAACGTTGCAGAAATGACAGAAACCAATATTGACCTGTCAGTAGATGCTTTTATTCCGGACAGGTATATCAGTGATGAAGTCCAAAAAATCTCTTCTTACAAGAAGATTGCATCTATTGGTTCACAGCAAGATAAAGAAGACATGATAGATGAGCTTATGGACCGCTACGGCGAGGCACCAAAATCTGTTGTCAACCTGGTTGATATAGCCTATATCAAAGCCTTGGCAGGAGAATTAGGGGTTACAGCGATTGAAGAAAAAGGTGGATCTATCGTCTTTGATATGAGAAAAGATGCGCCAATAGACCCGGTGAGAATACCGGAAATGATTAAGATAGATAGTAAAAGACGACGCTTTACTATTAACGAGCGACCATATTTTACACTTGTTCTCAATAAGAAAGACAAAGTCGATCAACTGGCTTTTATTAAATCTTTGTTACAGGATATAAAAGAATTGAAGATTGAATAGGTTGATAATATAATAAGGGAAGAGGGAATGAAGGAGGAGTATCAGAACGGAGCTTGACATGAACTTGGGGATCTTAAGTAGACAAAAATTCCATAAGTTTATCCTTTTGATAATATCGCTGCTACTAGTTAGCAGCTTTTTCGGGTGTGGTCAAAATGAACCTTCTAGACAAGAAGTGGTTAGTGACGAGACCATACCTGAATTTGTCCTACGGGTAGATGACAATTATATAGACCGTTCTGAACTGATGATTTATGTTTATCAGGTAGGCAAGGAATTCATTGAAATCGGTGGAGAAAATGTATGGGAGTTTGAGGATTTCAGTGGAGGCAAAAGTGCTGTACAGGTAGCCAAAGATGCAGTTATTGAAAATGTAGTGCGAATTAAAGTCCTGAAAAAGAAAAGTCAGGAGCTTAGTATAGAGCTTACTGGGGAGGAAGAGGTTGTCGTCGACCAGGAAGCAACAGCATTTTTTGACCAGGTTGAGGCTTCTTTTATAGATGCATACGATATAAGTTTTCAAGATGTTCGAAGAGTTTTTGAAGAATTTGCTATTGCAGGTAAGGTTCTCACACAGACAACCAGTGAGTTCTTTCCTGAAAATGATGAAATCATTGAGAATAAAATGCTTGAGAATGAGGAGTACGCCAGACTCAAGGATGTTGATACGACACTTTTATTGACAGAATTAAAGGTAGATCACATATTACTTGTCACCAGAGAGAAGAACCAAAGTGGTGAGTATGTTACGTTGACAGAAGATGAAAAAGCCAGTAAATTAGAACAGGTCCAAAATATCCGGGTAAGAGCTCTTGACGGTGAAGATTTCGCCAAGTTAAGAGGTATGTACTCGGAGGAAACATTCCCGAATGAACAGGAGAGTAAGGGTGCATATGAATTTTCAATGGCTTTGTTGCCGGAGGAATTCGAGTCTGCCTTAACCAATCTTCAAATCGGTGAAATCAGTGACATTGTTGAAACTGAACTAGGATATCATCTTTTTAAAGTAGTTTCTATTGAGGAACCTAGCAACGAGGAAATCAGGAACTTTGAATCCAATTTCGAAAACTACGAACAGAAAGTACACGACAATGCACTGATGGCCTTAAAGCAAGAAGCTTTTAACCGTTTGTATGAAGAGTGGAAGAAGCAGGTGGATGTATCACTTAACCGTGATGTTTGGGAAGCCATCAGTTTTACGGAAGATTTCTAATTTCCGAAAGAAAGTAGTCGATAGAATGTTTGAAAAAGTTAAAAGAAGAATTGTACTTAGTGAAAATGCCAAGCTGTTTGATACGAGAGAGTATCTTTTTAAAACCTTTATTGCAGTTTTGATTGGTGCCTATATTGGTTCAGTTAATGACTACGTCAGTAAAGATATGATTTCCCTCTTGTTTGGTATGATGCTGACCCTGGAACCGGTAAATATGGCGGGTATACGCAGTGGTATATCTCAGATTGAAGCAACCCTGATTGGTGCTGTAGTAACAGCAATTGTCGTTGTTATACTTGGTGGTTACGGTGTATTGACTACTGCCATTGCCATTACAGCAACCTTATATGTCTGCATGGTTATAAACTGGCGTGAACTTATGGTGGTAGCCGTCTTTACAGCTATTTATATGACCCAGTATGTACAGGTGAATGCCCTAGGTAATGCATCGAGTCTGGAGACCTTAAAACTAAGACTCATTGCCCTTGGGACAGGAGTCTTGATTGCATTCCTGGTCAATTTTCTCTTTTCTTTAATCGGTTATCGCCGGATGGTGAATAAACGTATATATTTCATTTCAAAAGAGCTCTATGAATCCTCTGAGTCCATCAGAAAAGCCCTAGAACAAAAAGATACCCTTAAAATTGCAGGTATCATGGCGACCCTGCCTAAGCTCTTTAACAATATTGACTGGATTACAGGCACTCTGGCTGATGTCAAAAAAGACCAACAACGTTTAAAAATTGTTTACAGGCATTTTAATGTTGATAAATTTATGGATTACACCATAGCCCTTAGAGGTGTTACCCATGTAACCTATGATCTTTGCCATCGAATATCTCTTGAGCCCCAGCAATTTCTGGACCCATCCTTTATATCTTCTTATGAGGAACGGTTAGGTCATTTTAATGCTGTAAAGGAAGCTTTCAATAATGACAAGGAAATTCCGATTGCGAATTGGAGAGAAGTTGAATTACCTTGGATGAACCACTTTTCCAAAGCTTTGGAACAACTTAATTTATAGTAAATTCAAAGGACACGAAAAAGACATATGTAGAACATGTTATATACACAGGAGGGGGCTAATATAGAACTTGTAAAAATTATATATTAGAATCCCCTCTCATTATAGCCAACAAAAAGGAGAAGCTTTCTGGTTTCTCTTTTTTGTTGCCCATTTATAGGCTAGGAAAGTTGGACATAATTACCTTTGTCAGACTTTCCTTTTTGTATAAATGATAATGGGAAGATAAAGTCTAAGTCAAAAGTTATAAATTATTAAGGCCTTTGTAAGGTTTTATATTTAACATGGATATTGCATAAACTTTTCATATATGTCATACTAATTGTGATTTGTCTATTGAAGATAAGAAAGGTGGAGCTATGTACGATAATTATATTTTTGACCTTTATGGAACCTTAGTTGATATACATACAGACGAAGAAAAGGACGAACTTTGGGATAAGATGGCCTTGTTCTATAGTTTTTACGGCGCTATGTATGATGCATCAGAACTAAGAAGCAAGTTTGATAAATACAGTAAAAAGCTGATGGAAGTATCCTCCAATGCTGATGAAGATGAAATTGATTTAGAAAATGTTTTCTTCCAGCTATTTAAGAAAAAAGGTGTCAAACTTAAGAAAAAAGCAGTAAGAGAAGCTGCCAGAACTTTTAGACTTTTAAGTCTTGAGAAATTGGAAGTTTATCCTTATGTGACCAAGGTCCTAAAGAAATTAAAGGATGATGGTAAAAAGATTTATCTGCTAAGCAATGCTCAGGCTTGTTTTACCAATAATGAACTTGTTGGTTTAGGCTTATATGATTACTTTGATGAAATCTATATAAGCTCAGATATGGGCGTTAAAAAGCCTAGCAAAGATGCTTTTAAAGAAGTTATTCAAGAGAACAAGCTGGATAAGAAGAAAACTGTCATGATCGGTAATGATTACTCAACTGATATCGAAGGAGCAAACCGCATCGGAATTGACTCAATCATGATTAAAACAAATATCGTTAACGAAGACGCGAAACCGGTTAAATGTAAATACACCATTGAATCTGGAGATATTAGAGAAATTCTGAAATTGGAGAAGTCATCATAATGGAAGAACAGGGAGTAAGAGGGAATATTCTAAAAGGTATACAAATCGGATTAACGGCTTTTTTGATATGTTTTGGACTTGCATTTATAGTTGGGTTGATCCTTAATTATGGCTTTATGGATGAAATCAACCGTTTTGTCAACGGTTCTTTAAGTGAGAACCCAGAGCCCAGCTTTAGTTCGCTTTTACTGGTAGTAGCCTCTATCTTAAACCTATCCGTTTTTAACTCTGGAGGACTTTTGGAAAACGGAGGTTCCATGCATATTGGACTCTTGATTTTTATCCTGCTGCCCATGTTTGCCTTTTGGATTGCTGACAGGTCCAATAATAAGTCAGATCATTTTGGCTTGGATGATATGATGGAATACCTGGTTTCCTCAAGTGTCTTTGGAGTCATTCTTTTTGTTTTTTCTCTGATTGCCAAAGGTAAACTACTGGGCCTTACCATACATTTCGGGCATGTGATTAATTTTTTTATGATGATTCTTGTTTTGTTGTGCGTTCAGTTTTTTATCGCAATGAACTATAACAAGAACTTCAATCCGGGCATTGGCCGTACCAGATTTGTGGTCAGATGGCTCCTGGTCATAGGCTTTGGCTTGACGGTTATAGGAATGACTGCCGTTTTTATTAAGTTAGGCGTGGGCTTCATGATAGGCTTTGCTGCAATCCTATTGGTGGCACCGACTGTAACGGTCTACATACTCTTTACTTTTATGGGTGCTTCTATAGAATTTAGTGACCAGCTCATGACCATTTTCAATACCTTTGGAATTGATTTAAGCTTTGCCGTTTTACCCCTTCCTATAAGACTTTTGTTGATCCTTGTCTTTTTTGGATTGATTTTTTATAGTATCTTGAAATTAGACCAAGAGGGTTTCATCAAGAATACCTTATATTTTGCCGGATCCTTTAGTATTATTTCCTTTATTCTGGCTTATATGACGAAAATGAATCTTGGTTTTGTTAAAGGTTGGGTTGATGTTGAATTTAAGATTAATGAAATTTTTGCCTTGGCCATGCCTGCAGGCCTTGTCTTGCTTGCTGGAGCGCTGGTCTTTCTGGTGAGATATTTGCGTAAGGAACTGGCAAAATAAATTTTATATAGTAGGAATTCAAGATGTTGAAAGCCGCAACTGTCTACTGAATAGGAATATACAGGAGCTGGTTGTGGTTTTTTATTTAAGATATCACGTATGGGGGTGAGGATGTGGAAATAGTAAATCTTCTGGTTGAAGAAATACAGAAGAGGCATTTAGATGTTTTACAAGTAATCGTAAGGCAAAGGGATAAGGTGATTGGTCAACATGATTTTGCTGGACAGCTTCCGGTTCTTCTTTGGTCGGTTAGTAAGACTTTTGTTTCTATGGCCATAGGAATAGCCCGGGATGAAGGGCTTTTAAGGCTTGAGGATAGGCTGGCAGAGTATTTTCCTGATGAATGCAAGGACAAGGATATGGGGTTTGCCAAGATGACCATAAAACATCTCCTGACTATGACAACTGGTCACCATCAGTGTCCTATGGATGAGGTTATCAGAAACAATGGTCCTTTTGATGACATTAAAGGACTTTTCTTTAATCAAGAATTGGTATATGAACCTGGAAGACGTTTTACCTATAATAACGGAGCTACCTATATCCTATCCAGGATTATTAGCATGGTTAGTGGTGTGAGTCTAAGAGATTATCTAATGCCTAGATTGTTTGAACCGCTGGGTATTCAAGATCCCAAATGGGAGGAAGACATTCATGGGATTACATTTGGATGCAGTGGACTATATTTAACAGCGAATGACCTGTCAAAATTTGGCCAGCTCCTTCTAAACAAGGGGATGTGGAAGGGGAATAAACTAATCCCGGCTGACTATATTGATGAGGCAACAAGACCTCATGCTGACACCAGTGACTATGACCCATATTTTGCAACTGCCGATCACCATCAGGGGTATGGCTATCAAATATGGATGAATAGATTACCAGGTACTTATCGATTAGACGGTATGTTTGGCCAGTATGTAGTTGTTATGCCTGAAAAAGATGCTGTAGTGACTTTTGTGTCTAAGGAGAGAATTAATATGACAGGAATACTGGAACTGACCTGGGACTGTATTCTTGAATATCTATAATCGAGGAGAAAATCATGACGTATCCAGAACTAATTATTTTTGACATGGATGGAACCATGTTTGATACAGAACAAATTTCAAAAGAGTCATGGATGAGGGCGTCCAATGAATTTGGCTATGACCTTACAGAAGGGCTGTTTAATATAACTATAGGTATTAACCTTCAGGACACAAGAAAAATATTTATGGATCACTTTGGTGACCAATATCCTATTGATGCCATATATAAACGAAGAATTATTATTTCGGAGGAGATTATTAAGGAAAAAGGTGTTCCTGTAAAAAGCGGCTTGTCTGATCTTTTGGACTATCTGGAGACAAAGACCATTAAGAAGGCTGTTGCAACATCCACAAACCGTAATCGTGCCCATGACCTACTGAAACGGGCTGGTGTTATAGATGCTTTTGATTTTATTATCTGCGGAGACCAGGTGACCAGGTCCAAACCCGATCCTGAAATATTTCAAAAAGCTGCAAGCCATCTGGCCTGTCATGCAGAGAAAACCATGGTGATTGAAGATTCCCAGGCAGGTATTGAGGCGGCGGCTAGAGCCGGTATGATCCCGTTGATGGTGCCTGACATACTTGAACCTGACGAGACAACAAAAAAGAGGGTCTATAAGCTTGTCAACAACCTTGCTGAAGTTATTGAGGTTCTTGAGTCATTAGACCAATAAAAACAATCATAAAAAACCCTTTCAATAAGCCTAGGCCATTGAAAGGGTTTAATTATTGTAAGTAAAGCTAATTAGAAGGCCTGAACAACTTCAGTAACACCTGGAACCTGCTCAACTAAAATAGTTTGAATAAAGTTCTTAAGTGTCATTGTTGACATTGGACATCCGCCACATGCACCTAAAAGTTTAAGGGATACAATACCGAATTCATCAACGCCGATAAACTCAACGTCGCCGCCGTCTCTTTGAAGGGCTGGTCTAACTTGTTCTAAAGCTTGTAAGATTTTTTCTTCCATTTCGAATAACTCCTTATCTATTACTGTGTCAATCATCAGACTTGATATCAAGTCGCTTTTGTTAAATCATAATCAATTTCTACGTACATATATAATAAAGGCTCATGACTGATTTGTCAATATACCCTACTAAAAAACTCGGAATTATTTTTAAAAATATGTATTGCTATTCCAAGGACCTTCCTGTATAATTAAATAGTTTTGTGGTTATAACGTGTTTGTGGTTATGGAAGGAGCTATCATATGTTTGATATAATAATTGTTGGTGCTGGTGCAGCAGGTGTGTTTTGTGCCTATGAACTGGTGAAAACCAATCCGGATAAAAAGGTTTTGATGATTGAAAAGGGATTGCCTCTCGATAAACGATCATGTCCTAAGAAAACAAAAGGTGTAAAAGACTGCAAGTGTAAGACCTGCTCAATTATGGAAGGTTTTTATGGAGCTGGTGGTTTTTCTGATGGAAAATATAATATTACCAACAATTTCGGTGGTGACCTTTATCAATATATTGGCTATGATGAGGCCCTTGATTTAATGTGGGAAGTGGATAAGATTAATCTGGAAATGGGTGGAGGAGAAGCAAAACTCTATTCAACAGGTACCGGGGATCTTAAGCGTCAGGCCCTTAAACATGACCTTCACCTTCTTGATGCCAAAGTGCGTCATCTGGGAACAGACAGAAACATGGTTATTGCCGGTAATATGTATGATTTTATAAAGGATAAAATGGAAATTCGCTTCAACACGGAGGTGACTGACCTTGAAAAAGTCGGTGAAACCTTTAAAGTTAAAACGGCCAAAGAAGAATTCGAATGTGAAAAACTCATTGTTGCTACTGGTAGAACCGGTTCCAAGTGGATTGGAGCCCTTTGCGAAAAGTTCGATATCCCTACATTTTCAAACCGTGTGGATATTGGTGTACGTGTTGAGCTTCCAGCCTTGGTATTTAAGCATATTACCGATGAAGTCTATGAAAGTAAAATCGTTTATAAGACGGAAAAGTATAATGATATGGTAAGAACCTTCTGTATGAACCCATACGGAGAGGTGGTAACAGAGAACTATGGTGATATTGTTACAGTAAATGGTCATTCCTATGCTGATCCAAAGCTTCATACAGATAATACAAACTTCGCACTCCTGGTATCCAACCGTTTTACGGAGCCTTTTAAGAAATCCAATGAGTATGGTGAATCTATAGCAAGACTTTCTAATATGCTAGGTGGCGGTGTTCTTATGCAGCGTTTTGGCGACCTGGTTAAAGGGAGAAGATCCAGTGACAGAAGAATGAAAAAGTGCTTTACCAATCCTACACTGGATGCAACGCCTGGTGACTTAAGTCTTGTTATTCCAAAGCGTCAGTTGGATGACATTATTGAGATGATCTATGCACTGGATAAAATAGCACCTGGTACTGCTAATGAAGATACCCTTCTATATGGAGTAGAAGTTAAGTTCTACAATTCCAATGTTGAAGTCGATGAGAATCTGGAGACCAGGGTTAAAGGTCTCTATGTCCTTGGAGATTGTTCAGGAGTAACCCACTCCTTATCCCAAGCAGCGGCCTCCGGTATATATGTAGCCAGAAAGTTGGCAGACTAGTTGGACCAGCCTGGGTTATTGTACAATAAACTCAATATACATATGAATCATGAATAGTGATACAAGAGACAGCCATCTGACAGTTTAGACTTCAGATGGCTGTCTTTATTACATTCTGATTGAATTTAAGTCCCGGTAGTGGTAACCTATTCAATGTAAAGGCCATGGTAAAGATGACAAAAGTAGGATTTTGGATTCACCAAGGCCAATACTCAGGAATGAAAGGAGAGACCATGATAAAAGTTAATGAATTTTCAAAAGTATATAAACTGTCAAAGAAACAGATGACAGAGCAAAAAACGAAAACCAATAAGAAAAAGGCCTGTGACGGTATCAGCTTTGAAGCCGAGGAAGGTGAAATTTTTGGTTTGCTGGGTCCAAACGGAGCAGGAAAAACAACAACCCTTAGATCAATTGCAACCTTGCTCAAGCCAACAGAAGGTTCTATTGAAGTCCAGGGTTATGATGTGACAAAAGATCCTAAGGAAGTGAGAAGAAGGATAGGTTTTTTGACCAATGAATTGAAGTTGGACAGCCATTTTACACCTGCTTATACCATAGGTTTTTTCGGTCGCCTTCATGGCTTGTCTGAAGAAGTAATCAAAGAAAGGAAAACCCAACTTTTTAACTATTTTGGGATTACTTCCTATGAAGATAAAAAAATCAGTGAACTATCGACTGGTATGACACAAAAACTGGCCATAGCAGTCAGTCTTGTCCATGATCCGGAGATTGTTATTTTTGATGAGCCTACCAATGGTCTGGATATCATTACTGCCAGGGCGGTTACCGAGTATTTGGTCGAGTTGAAGAAACAGGGAAAACTTGTCATTGTTTCAACTCACATTATGACGGTGGCTGAAAAACTCTGTGACAGGGTGGCCATTATCATTCAAGGAAAAAAAGTTGCTGACGGAAGTGTTAGTGACATTATCGAGCAAACTGGTGGCAAGGACTTGGAAGATGCTTTTTTCAGTCTCTACCGTGCCAGTGAGGAGGTAAATTAATATGTTATGGGTAGTTGTAAAAAAAGAACTTAAGCGCGTATTTACTGACCGTCGATTGGTTTTTTCAGCATTTCTTTTGCCGGCAATTTCTATTTATGTCCTTTATTCTTTAATGGGCAATATGATTGGCAATATGTCACAGGATTTGGAAGACCACATGTCCCAGGTTGTGGTGGTTAACTCTTCAGACACCTTTAAAGCGTTTTCAAAGCAAATTGATCAAGATATCAGCATGGAATTTATATCCATGACCCAGACTCAAATTCAGGATATTAAGAATACCGATTATGGTCAGGCAGTGAAAAGCGGTGATAAGGATGCCATTCTTATTTTCCCTGAGGGTTTTGATGATGCCGTACTTGCCTACGAAACCACATCTCCACCTAATGTGGATACTTTCTATAACCCTGGTGAAGAGTACTCTCAAAATGCTATTAACCGGGTTGAATACATGATCGGAACCGTTTACCAAAACTACCTTTTGTCTGAGCGGTTTGGTGATGCCCAGTTTTTGACAGCCTTTACCATTAATGTTGGTAATGAGGATAACACCATTGCCGAGGAGGGAAAAGAAGCCGGCTTAGGTATGAGTTTCATGCTCCCAATGCTCTTAAATATTATGCTTTTCGCTGGTGCCATGGGTATCGGTATTGACGTTATTGCTGGTGAAAAAGAAAGAGGAACCATGGCGACCCTCTTGCTGACACCGGTAGACAGAGAAACTATCGCTTTAGGTAAAGTTCTAAGTTTAGGTTTGGTTGCTGTCATTAGTGCTACCTGTACTTTTGGAGCCATTATTGCATCACTGCCAAACGCATCTGAATTTTTGGCAGCAGGAGCCAATGTATCCTTTGATTCATTTGGATTCGGAATTGGTGATTATCTCATGCTTCTAAGCCTGATTATAGTCCAGGTTGGAATTTTTGTAGGACTGATTTGTTTGATCTCAGTTATTGCTAAAAGCGTCAAAGAGGCAGGAACTTATATTTCTCCGATTTATATGCTGGTTATGATTAGCGCCTTTGCCACTATTTTTACTTCCGGTGAAGTTGAAATGTTTAAATTTGCGATTCCGGTAATGGGGAATGTATTTGCCATTAAAGAGCTTTTTACTTTTGACCTGTCCTTGGCTGAATATGGTGTGACTACCGGAGTTTCCATAGTTGTCATTCTAGTACTCTTGAAGCTTATTACCATGGCCTTCAATAATGAAAGGACCATGTTTAATACTTGATGACAAATGTTTCCGAGTTTAATACAATAATTTCCATTGACAAAGAGTGGTGTCTTCTTTACCATTAGGACAAGAGAAAACGAAGGAGAGTCTATGTATCCATTATTATTTGAACCGGATTTTAAGGAACGTGTTTGGGGTGGCAAGAAGCTGAAAGATGTTTTTGGCAAGAATATCCCTAATGAACATACAGGAGAAAGTTGGGAAATTGCCTGTCATCATAATGGCCAATCCAAGATTTTGAATGGTGACTTAAAGGGATTGACCCTTGAACAAGCCCTTCTTGAAAAGGGCCAAGACATTATTGGTATACCGTTTAAGCAAGGGGATAAGTTTCCCTTATTAATTAAATTTATTGATGCAAAAAGTAAGTTGTCTGTCCAGGTCCATCCTGAGGATGACTATGCAGCCTTTAATGAAAATGGAGAGCTTGGTAAAAGTGAAGCCTGGTATATACTTCAGGCAGATCCCGGTGCCAAATTGGTCGCCGGTCTAAAAGATGGTGTGACTAAGGAAGTTTTTAAAGAAAAACTGGAAGCAAATGCCTTGGAAGAGGTTCTTAATGAAGTGGAAGTAAAGGCAGGAGATGTCTTAAATATTCCTGCTGGATTGATTCATGCCATTGGAGATGGGATTTTACTTGCAGAGATCCAGCAAAACTCTGATACCACATATAGGGTATATGATTGGGGTAGACTTGGTCTAGACGGCAAGCCAAGAGAATTACATGTTGAAAAGTCACTAGATGTTATTGATTTTGACCAAAAGCATTCCAAGGACCTGGTTAAAGGCAAGTGTGAGACCTTTGATGGTTATACATTGACTGAATATGTACGCAACAAGTATTTTGTTCTTCAGCAATTATCTGTTGAAGCTACATATAAGGGATCTTCAGGAGACGGTTTTGAAATCTATATGACAGTAGAAGGTCAGGGTCTCTTATCCTGCGATGGTCATGAAATTGCCCTTGAAGAGGGACAGACTTTCATTATTCCAAAGGCATTAGGTGACTACACTTTACAAGCTAAGAAGCAAAAAGTAATTTTTGTAAAAGGATTTATCGATGAAACACTTTCAGATTCCTAAAAACGTCGAGATAATTCTTGACACTATACATGAAGCTGGAGAAGAAGCTTACATTGTTGGAGGTTGCGTCCGTGACCTCCTTCTTGGTATGAAACCAAATGATTGGGATATCACCACATCTGCCTTGCCAGGAAAAGTGAAAAATCTTTTTGACAGAACCATCGATACTGGACTTGATCATGGTACGGTGACGGTCATGATTGGGAGCGAGGGGTACGAGGTTACGACTTATAGGATAGACGGAGACTACGAAGACCACCGCCGTCCTGATAAAGTTGTCTTCACCAGATCCCTTAAAGAGGATCTTCTGCGTAGAGACTTCACCATCAATGCAATGGCCTATAATCCTGACCAAGGGATCATTGATATGTATGATGGAATGAGGCATTTGGAGGACAGGATTATTACCTGTGTGGGTAATCCTGTGGACCGATTTGAGGAAGATGCCTTACGCATGCTTAGGGCCATCCGTTTCAGTGCAAAATTAGGTTTTGAGATTGAGAAAGAGACCTATGATGCTATTATTTTGCTAAAGGATTTGATTGGTCATGTCAGTGCTGAACGGATACAGGTTGAATTAACCAAAACACTTGTTTCACCCAATCCATATAGAATTAAGGAGATCGTTGAAACCGGTTTATCTACTTGCATAATGCCTGAACTGGATAGGATTATTGGACTTGGGCAGAACCATCCTTATCATGAATTTCCAGTGGATGAACATACCTATAGGTCTCTTGAGGCTATAGAAGCAGATCGGGTTTTACGTTGGACCATGTTGCTTCATGACCTGGGCAAAGGCTTGACAAAGACAACCGATGAGGAAGGTATCGACCATTTCAAAAAACATCCTCATGTAAGTGAAAAGTTGGCTAAAGATATATTGAAACGCTTAAAATTCGACAATAAGTCAATGGACAGAATTTGTCGCCTCATACGTTATCATGATCACCGGTTTCCAGCGACTCCTAAATCCATAAGAAAGGCCGTTCATACTATTGGAAATGACTATTTTATGGATTATTTAAAGGTTAGACGTGCTGATGTCATGGCTCAGGCTCTTAATAAGCGACAGGCCAGTCTGGCTCATCTTGAGGAAGTTGAGGCAGGCTACCATGAGATAATGGAAGCTAATCAGTGCCTTGACCTTGGAGATCTAGCTGTTTCAGGGCGGGACATGATAGAACTGGGGCACAAGGGCAGGGCTATCGGCGAAATACTCAACCACTTGTTAAACGTGGTTCTGGAGGATCCTGATATGAATCATAAAGATCTGTTAATGGATAAAGCGAGACAATGGAAGAAATAAAATCAATATCAATAGGGACACGGTATATATGGCTGGTGTCCTTATTTTTGCTGCCTTTTTTCCAGGGAGGATACTTCCACTATGAAGTTTTTGCCTTTTTAATCATACAGGTGCTTGTCTTCCTTGTAAGAGAGAATAAAGGCATAAGTTTTAGTGGAATGCTTAAAGGCAGTGATGTGAGTATGAAAATTCTATTTATTATGATGCTGTTGATTCCATTAGGTGGAATCGTGGCATCCTTTACAGCTATTGATCCCGGTACTCATTTTATTGGACTTCTTCGAATGTTTGGTCTTGTGTTTTTTGGTCTAAATCTTTTGTCTTTCGGGGAGATAGGTCATGAACTTCAGGTCAAAGTATTTGCATTTGGTGGAGCAATCATGTCAATTGTTACCTTCTTGGCCATTTCCCTTTTAACTTATCTACCGGATATAGGCAATCATTTTGTTCAAAACGGTAGGATTGGCGGCTTCTTTCAATATGCCAATACATATGGATCCTATCTGCTTGTCTGTATTCTTATTCTTTCCCAGACAAAAATTGATAAAAGAATAAAGTGGCTCTTAACGGTTTTCATGGCTGGAAATATTCTTTTGACCCAGAGTCGTGGGACCCTAATTCTTGGTCTGATGCTGCTGGTCTGGATGATTGTTTTTGATAAGAAAAAAGCCTATCTCCTAACTGCAATAGGCTTTGGACTTGGAATCGGTCAGACTCTCCTCATTACACTGGGTGACCAGATTGATTCTGGAAGGGTAACGGCAATAAGTCAAAACCAGAGTGAATGGCTGTCAAGGCTTCTATACTTTGAAGACGGAATAAAGATGATAGGAAAAAATATCATAGGCTACGGTTATGGTGGCTACTACCAAATTCAATCCTATTACCAAACCGGAGCTTCCTATCATGTTCGCTTTATACATAACAGTCTTTTGCAAATGACTTTAGATTATGGACTTATAGGTGGATTGGGTTTTCTGACCCTGCTTGTGGCGCCCGTCTTCCTCATCTTAAAATATTTAAGAAAGAGGAATAGATGGACCTTGGATGAAGGTGAAAGAGAAGGCTTTTGGTGGATGATTGCTTTTTATCTTATGACACTACATGCGATGATTGATTTTGACTTCCAATTTTATGCATGGCTGATTCTATATATATGGATAGGGATACAAATGTTTACCTGGTTAATTGGCCTAGAAGGACATAATAGCCGAAATATAATAAAAGTAAAAAAAAGAGGTGACAATAGAAGTAGACTTCGATTGAGTATAACGATAAGAAGACTTATTCTTCTCGTGAGTGCAGGTCTTTATGGTTTTTTCTTTTTAGTAACCTACCTGCAATATGAGGGAAAGAACATGGAAAGCTATGCCTTGTATCCCTATTATACTAAAAACATATCTTCCCTCCTAAAAGACCAGCCCTTATCACCTGAAATGGCAGATATTGCCACTAAAGCAATAGAAAACAACCCCTATTATACCCGGGGATTTGCTTTTTTAAGGGATTACCATTATAATAATGGAGATTTTAATGAAGCCGTTTTTTATGGTAGGAAAGCCGTGGAAGCTGCACCGCTGGATATGGTACAGTTGGAAGCTTATCTAACCGTTGCCTACAGTGACTTACTGGTCAAGTACCGACAAGGCATGTCCCTGGAGGATTTAGCCCAGTATCAAGATATTACAAATACCGAACATTATTTGAAACAACTTGAATCTATCAAGAAAAATAACTATACTATTAAGCATCAAGTAGACTTTAAGATGACGGACTATATGAGAGAGATTGTAAGTCGTACCGTCAAATTATTAAATGGAGATTAGAGATGAAGATTGAAAAAGATTTAATACCCAAAATGATTATTGCCGGTGTCATGGGCATTCTGATTATTGTTTGTGTATTTATCCTCCTAAGTTTCTTCAACAAAGAAGACAGTGGATCAGGACAGGTTCCTGCAGCCACGGTTGAACAGGAAGAAGAAAATGAGGAAGAGGAAGTTGTTGAAGAAGAAAGAGTTATTGAGTATGTACGTATGCTTGGTCTGGTAAAGGCCCAGGGAGACGGACTTATGACTCTTTATGATATTGAAAATGAAACCACCGTGACCTTAACCATTAATGGGGCAACCCGTTTTGAAGATGAATATGGTACACCGATTGTTCAGGAAAAGATTATGGTTGGTCACATCGTCAGTGTCAAATATGATAAAGACACTTATATTCCGGAAGAAGTGAAACTATCACCACAAATACAGGAAATCAAGAACCTGTCGACCCTTACTATTGATGAAACATTAAAAACCATCCAAATAGGTGCAGATATCTATGATTATACGGACGAGATTGTAGCCTTAAACGGGGCAGAAGGATTGGTTCTTTCTGACTTATCGGTAGCGGATGATATTGTTGTACGTGCTTATAAGGGCAAGGTTTGGTCTATTATCGTTGAAAACGGACATGGTTATATCGTTTTGGAAAACTACAGTGCTTATTTGGATGGCCGATTGGAAATCGGAAATAGAACTTCTCATACCATTATTAAGGATATGAGGGTTGCGGTTCCTGTTGGTGTTCATCAAGTAATTATAACAAAAGAGGATATGGCACCATATTCAGCATCCATTAACATTGAGGAAGATCAGGATTATGTTATTGACCTATCAGATCTTCAACCTCAAATGGCCCAGGTGGATTTTGAAATCGTTCAAGAAGATGCAAGACTTTTCATTAATGATGTGGAAACTGAAATCACTGATGAACCACTTGAAATGGATTTTGGTCAATATAATATCAAGGTAAAAAAAGATGGCTTTATGGACTGGGAAGGAATTGTTGTTATTGACCAGCTTTATATTAAGCAAGTGATTGATATGGATGTTGAACCCCTGCAATTACATATGACAGGACCTGATGGTGCTGAGTTCTACTTAGATGGCGTATTGAAAGGCTATTTCTCAGGCAGTGATCCCATTAGTGTACCTATAGTCGCTGGTGGTCATGTGTTGACGATTCGAAAAGATGGCTTCCAATCCTGGAGTCAATCCATCTTTGTTGAAGATATTGGAGAAGATATTTATTATACCGTTACAGAGCTTCAGGCCTTAGCAACTGAAGAACCAGAGACTGAGCCGGAAGAGCCGGTTGATGGAGAAGACAGTGGCACAGGAGAGGGTGAAACGCCTGGAGATGATACATATGACGATTAACTCAAGGAGGAACTATGGATTACCTTTCAAAGTACCAGGAATGGCTAAGTAACCCAATTTTTGATGAGAGTACAAAAGAGGAACTTAGAACCATTAAAGAAGATAGTAAAGAGATTGAAGACCGTTTCTACAGAGAACTGGAATTTGGAACCGGAGGTCTTCGTGGTGTTATTGGTGCAGGAACCAACCGTATCAATATCTATACCATTCGTAAGGCAACCCAAGGACTTGCCAATTATATTATGAAAGAAGGGGAAGAGGCCATGAAACGCGGTGTGGCCATTGCCCATGATTCAAGACGTTTCTCTCCGGAATTTGCCGATGAGGCAGCCAGAGTTTTGGCAGCTAATAAGATTAATGCATATGTTTTTGACAGCTTAAGACCAACACCAATGTTGTCTTTTGCCTTGCGTCAATTGGGATGCATCAGTGGTATCGTTATTACCGCCAGCCATAACCCGCCGGAATACAATGGCTATAAGGTTTATTGGGAAGATGGTGCCCAGATTACGTCTCCTAAGGATGTGGAGATTATTGAGGAAGTAAATTCCATTACGGATTACAATTTGATCAAATCTATGTCAAGACAAGAGGCTGAAGCTGCATCTCTCTACCATGTCATTGATTCAGACATGGATGATCAGTACATCGCAGAGCTAAAGAAACTGATTATTGATCCCGAGGTTATTAAAAAAGAAGCTGAGGATTTTACCATTGTCTATACGCCTCTTCATGGAACAGGTAATCTTCCGGTTAGGCGGATTTTGAGTGAAATTGGTTTTAAGGATGTTCATGTCGTAAAAGAACAGGAACTTCCTGATGGAGACTTTCCTACTGTTTCCTACCCCAACCCTGAAGATATTAAGGCTTTTGAATTAGCCCTTGCTCTTGGAAAAGAAAAAGATGCTGATGTTATTATGGCCACTGACCCTGATGCAGACCGACTTGGTGTACTCGCCAAGACAAAAGAGGGTGAATATAAGGCGCTTACAGGTAATAATATCGGTATGCTTCTCATGGAATACATTCTTAGAAGAAAGAAAGACCTGGGTCAGCTTCCAGACAATGGAGCCGTAGTAGGAACTATTGTATCTACCTATATGGCAAGACCAATTGCCAAGGCTTTTGATGTTACCTTGTTTGAAACCTTAACTGGCTTTAAATATATCGGTGAGAAGATTAAGGAGTTTAAAGCAACCGGCTCCCATGAGTTCCTCTTCGGTTATGAGGAAAGTTACGGTGCTCTGATCGGAACCCATGCAAGAGATAAAGACGCCGTTGTTGCAGTTATGGGCGTTGCTGAATTGGCTGCCTATTACAAGTCTCAGGGAATGACCTTATATGAAGGTTTGCTCTCCTTATATGAGAAATATGGTTATTTTATGGAATCCCTTCAAAGTATTACCCTAAAAGGAAAAGAAGGTGTTGAGAAAATCGGCCATATCCTGACAAGCTTAAGGGCCAATCCGCCAAGACAGTTAGCTGGTGTGAAAGTATCTACAACCAAGGATTACAAGTCTTGTCAGGTTACAGATTTGGATTCGGGTCAGATGAGTGATACCGGTCTTCCAACATCTAATGTTCTCTATTATGACCTTGAAGACGGCTCATGGTTCTGTGTTAGACCTTCAGGAACGGAACCTAAGGTTAAGTTCTACTTTGGTGTTAAGGGTCTGTCTGCACATGATACCAAGACCAAGCTTTCTTCTTTGGAAGCAGATGTTATGGACCTGGTTCAAAACATCATTGAGGAATAGATTAGAATATTCTGTCAATAATAAGGAATTATCTTATTTGTTTCACATAGGTATTTTGTACTATTGAAAATATTACGAATTTTTTACAATGTTTTATAAGCCCTTGAAAAATAGGGCTTTTTTTATTACATAAATTTTACAAAACCTGTTGACACCTGGGTGGTCTGTTTGTTATTATAGTGAGTTAAATTGACTTGACCACTTTAGTATGGTATACTGTTGATACAATTTATACGAGGTGAGCAGATGATTGGAAGAGGCGATATTTTTCAAGTAAAGAAAGAAATTGACCGTTATGTAGGCAGTAAAGTTCGGATTAGAGCTAACAAGGGCCGCAAGAAGATAGTCATCAAGGAAGGTGTCATTCAGTCCACCTATCCAAGTATTTTTGTGGTTAGCCTAAATAATAAGAGTCATAGTAACGAAAGAGTGGTTTCCTATAGCTATACCGATGTATTGACACATACGGTAGAGTTATCTCTTAGTGGAGACTAAGAGGAATCGGGGACACAGGTAAACAATAACGAGCGAAAGCATTATTATACGAAGCACCTATAAAGGTGCTTTTTATAGTGAAAAAAAATCCAGTCTTAATTTGTGAGACTACTTTCTTGATATGATATAATGTTAGATACGCGTCAAAAAAAACGGTCTGGTCGTAACCTTCGGTTACTGCTCGACCATGCAACCTGGTCTGGTCGTAAATCTAGCGATTTACTGCTCGACTATGCATCCGAGGAGGGAAATAATGAGAAAACCTTTAATTAAGCGGTTTGCCGGTTATTATAAGCCACATCTGTCTTTGTTTGTCTTGGATATGATCTGTGCAACAACAGTGGCGGTTATTGACTTGGTATTCCCTATGTTTACAAGAAGTATTTTGAAAGACTTTATACCCAATTTGGGAGACACGAATGGTGGGCTTAGAACCTTTATTTTGATTATTGGAGGTTTAGTTGTACTATATGGTGTCCGGACAGGGGTTCAGTTTATTGTGGATTTCTATGGGCATATTCTAGGTGTGCGAATGGAATATGATATGAGAAAAGAGCTTTTTGCCCATCTGCAAAAACTGTCTTTTAAATTTTACGATGAAAACAGAACCGGGAAGTTAATGTCCCGCATGATTAACGATTTAAATGAAATGACAGAGCTGGCCCATCATGGACCTGAAGATTTATTTATTTCTTTGGTTATGTTGATTGGCTCCTTTTTTGCCATGCTTTTTATTGAGTGGCGGCTGGCACTAAGTGTATATGTTTTTATCCCCCTGCTTATCTATGCGGCGATCAACCGTAGGACCAAGATGTCCAGGAGTTTCCGTGAAGTTAAGAAAAAAATAGCCGGTGTAAATGCAGATCTTGAAAGTTCCTTGTCAGGCATTCGTGTATCCAAGGCATTTGCCAATGAAAGTTATGAAATCGAAAAATTTGACAAGGGTAATAGAAAATTTAGAGGCTCCAAGGACGAGGCCTATCGAAACATGGCTGTCTTTATGTCGGTGATGGGCTTTTTAACGAATATTCTGAATGTAGTTGTTATTGGAGTGGGTGGATACCTTATCTATCTTGGACAAATGGACTATGCAGATCTTATTGCCTTTACCTTATACGTTAACGCCTTCCTGGTGCCTATTCGGAAGCTGACCCAGTTTGTCCAGCAGTTTGAATCAGGTATGACCGGCTTTGAACGGTTTGTGGAAATTATGGATGTAGAGCCTGAAATCAAGGATGACAAACATGCCCTTGATTTAACAGAAGTGAAGGGTCAAATAGCCTTTAAGAATGTAGACTTTTCATACAATCATGAAGAGTCAGTACTTAAGGGAATTGACCTGAATATTGATGAAGGAAAGACAATGGCCCTGGTCGGACCGTCAGGTGGAGGCAAGACCACCTTATGTCATTTGATTCCTCGATTTTACGATGTTCAAGGTGGTTCCATTACCATTGACGGTTTTGATATCAGGAAGGTTAAGATGACCAGTCTTAGAGAAAACATCGGTTTAGTATCCCAGGATGTATTTCTTTTTGCAGGAACTATTAGGGAGAATATTTTATATGGACGGATTGATGCTGATGAGGAATCCATGATTCAAGCAGCTAAAAACGCCAGAATCCATGATTTTATCATGTCCTTGGAAAACGGCTATGACACTTATATCGGAGAAAGAGGAATAAGGCTGTCCGGTGGCCAGAAGCAGAGAATATCCATTGCCAGGGTCTTCCTGAAGAATCCCAAGATTCTGATATTGGATGAGGCAACGTCGGCTCTTGATAATGAAACAGAAGTTTTGATTCAAAAAGCTCTTGAAGTCTTATCAAAAGGCAGAACGACCATAGTTATTGCCCATAGACTGTCAACCATTAAAAATGCAGATGAAATAGTGGTTATTTCTGAAGAAGGCATTATTGAGCAAGGTGGACATGAGTCTTTACTGGCAAAAGAAGGTCTGTATGCAAAGCTCTATCAGGCCCAGTTTAAAGGATATATTCCTGATGCATGTTAACGATTGCGTTTTAAATTACTTTTGTATATAATATAAAGTATACAAAGTGCATTGGAGTTTAACATGAAGGAAATTAAACTGAAAGCCAGAGCCAAGATAAATATTACCTTGGATATTCTTGGTAGGAGAGATAACGGGTATCACGATGTGGAAATGATTATGCAAACCGTTAATCTTTATGACCGATTAATTCTTAGAAAGATTAAGAATGATAAGATTCTGATTAAAACCAACTTAAAGTATTTACCTGTAGATGAAAGGAATCTGGTTTATAAGATTATTGCATATATGAAAGAAACCTATCATCTTTCAGGTGGTGTTTTTGTAGATCTCCACAAAATGATACCGGTAGCGGCAGGAATGGCAGGCGGTTCTTCTGATGCTGCCCAGACCATACTTGGTATGAATAAACTTTTTGACTTAAAACTTAGCCTTGATGAGATGATGAAGATCGGTTCCATGTACGGTTCGGACATTCCTTACTGTATGGTTCAGGGAACAGCCCTGGCAACAGGCCTTGGTGAAGAGATTACTTATTTGGAAGATTTTCCATCCTTTCATGTTCTGATTGTTAAACCTAATTTCAGTATGTCTACAGCAAGTGTATACCAGAATTTTTCTTTGGAAGACGTTGACTTACATCCACAAACTGCCCAGGTTATCGAAGCCATTAACAAGGGAGACAGAGATAAGATTTGTCATGGTTTGGTTAATGTTCTGGAGACAGTTACTCCAAAGATTCACCCTGAAATCAATGATATAAAGAAAAGAATCAGTGAATTAGGGGCGGATGGCGTTTTAATGAGCGGAAGCGGACCGACTGTTTACGGCCTGTTTAAAGATAAGAAAAGTGCAGAAAAGGCACATAAGACAATCAAGAAAGATAAAAATATGCAATTCGTATATTTGTCAACAATATATAATCGAAAGAAGGGGTAAAATGGACCAGAAACTTAAAGTGAATTTAAATGAGTATCTGCCACTTCGGGATGTGGTGTTCAACACCTTAAGAGAAGCCATTCTAAAAGGTGATTTTGCACCTGGCGAACGTCTGATGGAGAAGCAATTGGCAGAAAGATTAGGTGTCAGTAGAACGCCGATACGTGAAGCTATCAGAAAGCTGGAGTTAGAAGGCCTAGTTGTCATGATTCCCAGAAAAGGTGCAGAAGTTGCAAGTATTACCGGCAAGGATATCAGCGATGTTCTGGAAGTCAGAGCGACTCTTGAGGCCTTGGCTGTGAAACTGGCTTGCAAGAAAATGTCTGAACATGATTTGGACGAATTAAACGCTGTTAATGAAGAGTTTAAATCAGCTGCTGATCAAAAAAATGTTGCAAGACTTATTGAAAAAGATGTTGAATTTCATGATGTTATCTTTCATGCATCGGATAATGACAAACTGATTAATATTATTAATAATCTTAGAGAGCAAATCTACCGTTACCGGGTTGAATACATCTATAAGATGAAAGATTATTCGGATCTCGTAAAAGAACATGATGAAATCGTTCAGGCCATCAAAGAACGGAGAGGACAGGAAGCTTCTGTACTTGCCTTAAAACACATTGAGAATCAGGAAAAATCTGTACTTGAGTTTATGACTTCAAACAAGTGATATACATAGTAAGATAAGATAAATCGAAATGTGGTGATTATATGCGATTGTTTGATCGAGGATTAAAGGGTCAAATGTTCAAGTACATAATCCAAAGTTTAATTGCCACAGCCACCCTGGCTGTGGTTTTAATTTACATGAATTTATTTACTGAGACAACTTTTGTGGCATCAATCGGTGCTACAACTTTTATTGTCTTTACTATTCCCCATAAAGAATCATCCAAATCCAAATATATTCTAGGTGGCTATTTTATTGGTACCCTAGTAGGTATATTCTGTCATGTGATGATCAACCAACTGACAGCAGTACCGGCGGGAGTATTTGCTGCGCTGGCAGTAGGCCTAGCCATGTTTTTTATGGTTATCTTTGATATGGAGCATCCACCAGCAGCTGCTCATGCCTTAGGTGTTGCCGTTGGAGGGATTTTAGTGGATGAAGTCATCTTTTTATACGTTTTCTGTTTGAGCATTCTATTCATTCGAAAACTTTTCTTGAAATGGTTTATTGACTTGATATAAAATATGATTAGTAAGAACCATGTATAAGGACTTAGAGCTTGAGCCAGTATAGGAAGGTGATTGGTGTGACTGAGATAAATATAGCAAAGGCTATGGACCAACTTGGTGGTTCGTCAAGACTTTACAAAAAACTGGTTTCCGGTTTTCTGGAAAAATATTCAAGGGTTGATAAGGACCTTAAGTATTTACTCTTAGATGGGGAACTGGAAGATGCAAGACGATTAGCTCACACGATGAAAGGTCTTGGTGGGAATCTAGGTGCCGGAGAGTTTCATGAAATTGCCAAAAGTCTGGAATATGCCATTCGGGATTTAGACGGTCAGGAAGCAGGAAAGAAAGATACAACGGCAATCCTTACCAATGAATGGCGTGGTTTTTCCGAGAATTTAAGTGAGGTTTTAGAGGAACTGGATAAAATTCTCTATGCAGATGATCAGGATTTAGAGTCAGCAGAGTCGTCTAAGGACCTTGATAGTGAAAGGGACATTTTTATTCCTGTCAATAATGAAAGTTCTTATGTATCAGGGCATGGGAAAGAGACCGTTCGCTATATGATCAATATGCTTCAAACCTATAATTACGAAAGTGTAAAAAATGCCATGGAACAGCTGGATTTTTCTGCTATTGAAAAAGTATGTCCCAAATGTAGAGACAAATTTTTAAGCGCAGTAAGGGAATATGAGTTTGATGAAGCGGTTTCCATTATGGAAAGGGTAATAGATGACTAGAAATTTTATTGTAGTGGATATAGAAACAACCGGGATCAGTCCCGAGAATAATTGTATTACTGAAATAGGTGGTCTTAAAATCATTGATGGGCAAAAAGTTGACACCTTTTCAATGTTGATCAATCCACAAACCCAGGTTACACCTGAGATAACGAGAATTACAGGGCTAACCAATGCTATGCTGGACGACCAACCCACCATCGATGTGGTCTTACCAAAGTTTTTGGAGTTCAATGAGGATCTACCCTTATTGGGGCAAAATATACTTTTTGACTTTTCCTTTTTGAAAATGAATGCCAACCGTCTTGGCTATGAATTTGAAAGAGGTGGAATGGATACCTTGCAAATGGCCAATTATTATTTGCCTGATCTTCGGTCAAAAAGTCTGACATCATTAATTGACTATTTTGATATTAATCGGGAGTTGGCCCACAGAGCCTATCATGATGCCCAGGCAACCTTTGAGGTCTATGAGTTTTTCTATAAGGACTATCGAAAAGAAGGGGAGGATCTCCTGTTTACAGAAAGACCCCTGCGGTGGAAACCTAAGAAAAGCTCTCCGATAACTCCTAAACAGAAATCATTTCTTCTAAGTCTTATCAACAAACATATGATGTTTGAAGATCTGGATATAGAAAAGCTGACCAAAAGCGAGGCCAGCCGTTATATTGACAATATTCTCTTTACCAAAGGCAGGGGATAAGATTAGAGGGACTTTAATGATTGGGTAAGTCCCTTTTTTAATGGGGACTCAAGGGATTCGGCCTTTTGTATAAGGTCTTCAAGTGCCTGTCTTCTACCGGTATCAGCATAAAGACTGGCAAGACCCATAAAGTGGTCACGGTAATCGCTTTTCATGGCGATACACCTTTCCAGTATTCCCTGAGCCATATCCCTGTCGTTATTGTCTAGGTAGAGTTTGGCCAGTTTGCCAAGAACCTGGAGATAATTGTTATAATTGGTTTCATTGTTCTGAATGATGGTTTGGTTGGCAGTTCCGAACTGAAGACGAATATCTGTATTGCTTAAATGAGAAAAATTCATCTTGTCCAAAGGTTCCAGCTGATGTAACTGATGGATGAGCTGTTTATAATACATGAGATCGCTTTGACTAAAATCCGGCACTTTATCTAAAGGCAGGTTGTCATCGGGAATCTTTATGTAATCTTCCTGAGAAAAATTCTTTTTACGTACAATCAGTGACTCTTTTTCTTTTTGCCAAAACTTCTCCTTGGCCTGTTCTTCAATTCGCATGTTCTTTCGCAGATGATATTGAAAAAGAACGACAAGGATAATGAAGATAATAAAAAATGAGGGAAATGCCATATCCTGTGCCTCCTTGTGTTTTTAATAAAGATATTGCGTCCGTAAGTATATTATACTATAATTACTTTGAATGGAGTGATAAAATGTTTAACAACAGAAAATTAGTACGGAAAGTTGCTATTGTTATTGCGCTAACATTGATTATTGCTATGTCAGCCGGATTAATTGCACCTTATCTCTAGGAAAACCTGGGGTATATCCCCTAGAAGACTGCCTTTTGGCAGTCTTTTTTTGATGCAGAGATCATTTAGATAATCACAATATATCATCCCAATGGGCAGTAAACTTATTAAAATTTTATAAGAGACTTGAAGTGAGCCATGGTTAGTGGTATAGTGATACTGTTAGATGTAGTTATTAATACTACATAAAAAGATTAAAGAATCTATATGAGGTGGTAACTATGGTAGTGAAAATTAAAGATCCTATTTCTGCATTAACTCATTTTATTGGTGCGCTCCTATCCTTGGTAGCAGTTGTAACCCTGGTTCAAAGGGCCTTTATTATGGATAATCTCTTGTATATCCTGGCCTTTGGTATTTTTGGAACCAGTCTGGTTCTCTTATATACAGCATCGACGGTCTATCATATCGTTGACCGACCAGGCAAAGTCGACAAGCTGCTTAAACGAATCGATCATATGATGATCTTTGTTCTGATTGCAGGAACCTATACCCCTGTTTGCCTGATTCCTCTTGAAGCAACAAAAGGGAATCCATTAGGTATCGGTATGCTGGTTGCAATATGGTGCATTGCCATAGGAGGAATTTTCCTGAAAATAGTCTGGCTAAACGCGCCGCGCTGGTTATATACTGCCCAATACATCCTTATGGGATGGGTGGCCATATTCGCCATATACCCATTATTCGGAGCCATGACCCCAACCAGCTTCACCTGGATGCTGGCCGGAGGCATCGTCTACACCATAGGCGGTATCATCTACGCCACCAAATCCAAAATCTTCACCTTCAAAGCCCTAGGTTTCCACGAAGTCTTCCATCTCTTCGTCCTAGCCGGCTCCCTCTGCCACTACTTCATGGTCCTGTCCTTCGTGTAAGAGAGTGAAAATATCGAAGTAAGCAGACAGATGTCAAAGTATGTAGACAAGAATAAGGCATAAACAGAACAAACATTACCAACACATTATTTAATATTCAAAGTACCAAGTCAATGTTTTGCCCCGCAAAACGAGACGCCCCCCAACAACTGGCTCCCCCCAAGAAGTGCGTTTCTCCCAACCGGAGCGTACAATGGGGAACCGAAAAGTTCGGTTGCTATCAACAACATATGTGAAAACCTGTGGGTTCGTCCGTCATGGGTCTTTCAATCACTGGAACCCTTGGGATTAACAGCCTGCAAATAAATTGTAGGTTGTTGGTCCCAAGGGTTTCTGTGTTTGACCCTCCCAAAGGATGAACCCACAGATTTTCACAAAGATGGCGATAACCCCAGCAACCGAACTTTGACCCCCCCTATTGTAAGCCCTTACAAAAACCTCTTGACAAGCCCCAGTCCCTATACCATACTAAAAAGAGAGATAGGAGGAAGCTATGAATATATATGATATAGCAAAAATGTCAGGAGTCTCTATTGCGACTGTATCCAGAGTTCTCAACAACAAACCTGGAGTAAGTGAAAATGCAAGAAACAAGGTGATGGCAGTTGTTGAACAGACTGAATTTGTTCCTAATCAGTTGGCCAAAAGTCTTGCTAATTCCAAGTCCTTTGTTATCGGTATCGTGATGCCTGGTATCAATGATTATTACAGCAACCGGGTTGATGCAATACATAAGGTTTGTAAGGAAGAAGGCTACAGTCTTATGATTACGTCCAATTATAAGGACACCAATTCCATTGAAGAGGATTTGTTTAATTTTAACCTTCTCATTGAAAAAAGAGTGGATGGTATAATTTATTTCCCTACTCATGTCAGCAATCCTCACTATGAACTCCTGAAAAAACTTGAAAAGAAAATACCTATGGTTATCACCGACAGTGATATCGAAGGTATAGATATCTCTTGTGTTGTACAGGACAGCGAAACACCTACCAAGGAATTAATGGCTTACCTATTGGATGGGGGCCATGAGAGGATTGGATATATTAATGGATTATCCTATGACCAAGTCAATAATAAACGATATGGAGCCTATGTTTCCTCTCTAAAAAACAGGGGTATAGAAGTCGATGAAGACTTGGTTGAACTGGGAAACTTTTCTTTTAGCAGCGGTTATCAGGCCCTAATCAGGATGAAAGACAAACTGAATGAAAAAGGCAAGGATATGCCGACTGCCATTTTTGCAGCGAATGACAAGATGGCCATTGGTGCAATAAAGGCCAGTAAAGAACTGGGGATTCGGGTGCCGGAAGATTTAAGCGTGGTTAGCTATGATGGTATTGAGTACAGTGAGTTTTTTATACCTAAATTAACGACGGTAAAGGTGAATCAATATAAATTGGGACAGTTGGCTGCCCAGACACTCATCGAAAAGATAGAAACCAAAAAAACAAAAAGGGTTAAGGTAGTTATGGACCATAAAATCGTTATTGGAAATTCATCTAGACCCTTAAACCAGGAAGGCTAGGTAAAAAAGTATGAATAAGGCTGGATTTTATCATAGAATGGACATGGATTATGCATATGCCCTAGACCAGGGAAAGTTGATTTTTAAACTAAAGACTGCCAAGGATGACCTTTCACAGGTCCTTATTTACTATACAGACAAGTATCTTCATGGATATGGACTAAGTGATGTAGAAAGTATGATAATGGATAAGGTTGGCACCTATGGTCAGCATGATTACTACGAAGTTGAATTGGACATTCGAGTTATTGCCCTTCGGTATTTTTTTCAAGTGAAAGATAAAGAAGGCAAAATCGGATTCCTAGGCGATTATGGATTCATGGATGCCTTTATTGAGGATCCTGAAAAAATGTATGTTATTGCCCAGCAATCTAAAGAAGAAGATGGATTTGTAATTCCAGACTGGATGAATCATGCTCTTATCTATCAAATATTTCCGGAGCGGTTCTATAGGGGTAAGGAGAGGCTTAACAACCATGAATACCAAGACTGGGACTCTCAGGTCAGGTGGGATTCCAGACTTGGTGGTTCTATTGCTGGCATTAGGGAAAAGCTGGCTTATATTAAAGAGCTGGGAGTGACTGTTATTTACCTGAATCCCATATTTCTGTCACCAAGTAATCATAAGTACGATACGACAGACTATTTTGAAATAGATCCATCTTTTGGAACGAAAGAAGAGTTTAAGGCTTTAGTGGATGAGATTCACAATCTAGGTATGTATCTGGTTATTGACGGTGTCTTCAACCATTGCGGGTATGATTTTTTTGCCTTTCAGGACGTGGTTCATAAGGGTGCTGAGTCCAGATATGCCGACTGGTTTACCATCCATTCCTTTCCCGTTAAATTTGGCAGGGATAAAAATGGAAAGCCCATGAAGCCTAATTATGAGACCTTTGGATACTACGGCGGAATGCCAAAGCTAAATATGAAATCCCAGGAGGTTAGGGACTATATTTTTAAACTAACCAGGTATTGGACGGAAACATTCGGTATTGACGGTTGGCGTCTGGATGCTTCTGATGAAGTGAGCTATGATTTTTGGAGAGCTTTTAGAAAACACGTAAAATCTATTAGTGATCAGGTTGGTCTTATTGGAGAAATCTGGTATGATGCATCGACATGGCTTCAGGGAGATCAGTATGATTCAGTCATGAACTACAAGTTCAGAAATCCGGTTCTGGATTTTATAGGCCTCAAGAAAACGAAAGCTTCTATTTTTGGAAGGGATATCCAATACAGTCGATGTATTTACAACCGAATTGTTCAGCCGGGACTTTGGAATCTTATAGGCAGCCATGATACGGCTAGATTTCTTACCCTGTGTAATGCAGATGAAAGGCGTCTGAAATTGGCTGTCATGATTCAAATGACCATGACAGGAAGTCCGGTTATCTACTATGGTGATGAAGTTGGTATGACGGGAGGCGATGATCCAGGATGTCGTATGGGTATGGTTTGGGATAAAGAAAAGCAGAACTTAGATCTTCTTCACTACTACAAAGAACTCATAGGATTGTTCAAGAAAGAGGAGGCCCTTCACAAGGGGACTTTCAGCCTTCTTTTCTGTGATGATACTAAAGGATTAATCCTCTATCTTAAATCATATATGGACCAAAGGATTATTGTAGCCATAAATAATGGAGACAAGATTGTAGACCTATCGGAGGCGGATAAAAGCCTGGTTAGGGAACTTTCAAATGGTCAGGTCCTAAGCGGTCCAGGAGCAATGAAAATTGGACCTTATGAAGGTGCTATCATCAAAGTTTCGTAAAAGGTAAACAACCATTACATCTTTATAACAACTTGCAACAAATGCCCCTTGCTTTTGTGTTTTATGGTAAAATATCTATGACACGAAAGGAAGGGGTTTATGATGAAAAAAATTAAATATATATGGCTGGTTCTTCTTATCCTTGCAGTCTTTTCTGCCAGTATAACAGCAACAAGTGATGACGAGTATTTTGCAGGGACAAGACTTAAACAGTTAGGCGTCCTAAAAGGTTATCCAGATGGCACATTAAAACTTGAGAATACAATAACACGCAGCGAAGTGGCAACAATTATGGTTCGTATCCGGGGTTATGAAACAGAAGTTATTGATTTGCCGGGTAAGGCTTTCACGGATGTTGCCGGTGATTTTTGGGCAGCTAATTATATTCAAAATGCTTATAAGCTAGGAATTATTCAGGGATATCCGGAAGGGGCTTTTAAACCGGCCAATTCCATTACCTATGCAGAGGTTGTGGCAATCATGGTAGGTACCTTGGGCTTTAAGGATCAGGTCACAGGTGATTGGCCCTATAATTACATTAATATGGGCAAAGAACTTGGGGTTATTCCACAGGATTCAACTGTTGATCCTGGTAAGATTATAACCAGGGGTGAGATGTCCCTTATTGTGTGGGATACATTACTGGTAAAACTTGAGGATACAAGTATTTTACAATAAGAGATAGAAGTATAGTTATTGGTTGTATTTATATAATAATGATGGTATAATAATGCAAACTTTAGCAAGATAAAGTAAGCGGGCTAAGGAGTTAACATGAAAATAGGCAAGGTTTCAGAAACAATTTTAAAGCGTTCAATATTTAAGCAACTCCAGGTAAAACGGGATGAAGTGATCATCGGTCCTGGTGTGGGAGAAGACTGTGCAGTCCTTCAAGTAGGTGAGGATGAGTGCATTGTCCTGTCAACAGACCCCATAACTGGAGCCAGCGATAATCTTGGTCAGTTGGCCTTTCACATTACCATGAATGATTTGGCAGCCAGTGGTGCTACGCCCATTGGTTTGATGTTGACCTTGCTTCTTCCTGACGGTTATTCTGAAGGTGACTTGAAAGCTTTAATGAAAGAAATTAATGCTTTGGCTAAAGAATATGATGTGCAGATTATCGGAGGCCATTCAGAAGTGACTTCAGCTGTAAACCAGGCAATTGTCAGTGTTACTGGTGTTGGCAAGATTTCCAGGGACAGGGTACAGACCAAAGATGGCATTAAGCCGGGTATGGACATTGTTATGACTAAGTGGGCAGGAATTGAGGGCACATCCATATTGGCTCATGAAGGTCAAGAACAACTGCTTAGCTACTATCGTAAGGAACTTGTTGAAGAAGGTAAGACATTCGGTGATTATCTTTCTGTTGTCAAAGACAGTCAGATCGCTATGAAATTTAATGTTTACGGCATGCATGATGTAACTGAAGGGGGCATTTTTGGTGCTCTTTGGGAAATTGGAGAAAAAGCAGGATTGGGCCTTTTTGTAGACCAGGAATTAATACCGGTAAAGCAGGCGACCATAGAAGTCTGTGAATATTTTGATTTAAACCCATATATGCTTATCGGCAGCGGTTCTCTCCTAATCATTACTGATGAAAGCCAGGCAATGATTGAAGCTCTTGAAGCTGAGGGGATACATGGAACTGTCATCGGCCAAACGACATCAGGTAACCATAAACAAGTTAAATTCAATGATATAATGCGTTCCATAGCACCTGCAAAGTCAGATGAACTTTATAAAGGTCTTGAACGGATTAAATAAATTAGCCTAGAAGGCAAAAAAACGGAGGTAATACAATGAAAGAAACAATATTAAAAGCAATTGAAAACAACGCCCAAAGAACGGTTACAGACCTAGCCGCCATGTTGGGAGCCTCCGAAGCCGCCATCGCCGATGAATTGACAGCTATGGAAAAAGAACGGATCATCTGTGGCTATCATACATTGATAAACTGGGATAAAACCAGCACAGAAAAGGTAACAGCACTTATTGAGGTGAAAGTAACGCCCCAACGTGGTGAAGGTTTTGATAAGATTGCCAAACGTATCTATCTTTTTGATGAAGTACGTGCTGTTTATTTAATGTCTGGTGGATTTGACCTGACAGTTATTATTGAAGGCGCTACAATGAAAGAAGTTGCCTTGTTTGTCGGTCAAAAATTGGCCCCCCTTGAAGCGGTATTGTCTACAGCGACCCATTTTGTTCTTAAGAAATATAAAGATTACGGAATTATACTTGAGAAAGAACAAAAGGATGAAAGGATGGCGATTACACCATGATGAATAGAGAGTTAAATCGAGTTGCCAGCAGTATACCTCCATCAGGTATTCGAAAGTTTTTTGACATAGTAACAACTATGGAAGATGCTATTTCACTTGGTGTTGGTGAACCGGATTTTGATACACCTTGGCATATACGGGAAGAGGGTATTTATTCTTTGGAAAAAGGTAAGACTTTCTATACTTCCAATGCCGGACTTTTCGAGTTAAGAGATGAAATCTGCAAATACCAAAAAAGACGATTTGGTCTTGATTATGATTATTTGACTGAATCCATTGTAACGGTAGGCGGAAGTGAGGGGATTGATGTTACCCTTCGTGCAATCTGTAATCCGGGAGATGAAGTTCTGGTACCTGAACCTTCTTTTGTCTGCTATAAGCCATGTGTTGCTTTTACTGGTGCTACGCCAGTTCCAATTCCTTTACAGGCAAAAAACGACTTTAGATTAACCAGGGAAGAAGTGGAAGCTTACTTAACACCAAAAACCAAGGCTATCCTTATCTCTTTTCCAAGTAATCCAACCGGGGCTTTTATGAGTAAGGAAGACCTGCAGCCTATAGCAGATGTGGCTATTGAACATGACTTGTTGGTCATCAGTGATGAAATTTACGCTGAGCTTACCTATGAAGGTGTTCATACAAGTATTGCAGAACTGCCTGGAATGAGGGAACGGACAATTGTCGTTAGTGGTTTCTCCAAGGCGTATGCCATGACAGGATGGCGTGTGGGTTATGTTTTGGCGCCTGAATATATTATGGATGTCATGAAAAAAATTCACCAGTATGCTATTATGTGTTCTCCGACGACCAGTCAATATGCTGCCCTTGAGGCGGCTAAGAACGGGGACAAGGATATTGAGGAAATGAAGGCAGCCTATAATCAGAGAAGACGTTTTATGGTTGATTCCTTCAATAAAATGGGGCTTACCTGCTTTGAACCCAAAGGTGCTTTCTACATCTTCCCATCCATCCAAAGCACCGGACTGACTTCTGAGGAGTTTGCTACAGAACTATTAATGGCTGAAAAGGTCGCTGTTGTTCCTGGGACCGCATTTGGAGATTCGGGTGAAGGCTTTATCAGGTGTTCTTATGCCTATGGAATTGATGAGTTAAAGATTGCCGTTGAGAGAATTGGAAGATTTCTTGAAAACAGGAAGAATAAGTAGTGAAGATACTTGTCGATGCCGATGCCTGTCCGGTAAAGGATCAAATAATGAGTCTTGGACAGAAGTATGACCTTCCCTTGATTTTCTTTGTTAATTTAAGCCATAGGATTCAGCCTTCATATGGTCAGGTTGTTGTAGTTGACCAAGGTGCTGATTCAGTAGATTTGAAGTTGATTAATCATATGGAAGCAGGAGATATTGTTGTTTCAGGTGACTACGGAGTTGCCAGCTTGGCTCTAGCCAAAGGTGGTTATGTCTTGAAGCATAATGGAAACCCTGTCAATCAGGAGAATGTGGATATGCTTATGTTTGAAAGGCATCTGTCCAGAAAAGTCCGGATGCAGGGGAAAAAGGGTGGGGCCCGTCATAAGGGGCCAAACCATAAAAAAAGAACTTCAGAAGATGATGCACGTTTCTTGAAGTCCCTAGATGATTTAATAAAAAGTCTTATATAAATACAATAAAAATGAGCCTGTGGGCTCATTTTTATTACTCGTTTTTGGTTTTGGTTTTAGTTCTTAGCCTTGCATTCTTTGCAAGTGCCGTAGAAATACACCTTCTCACTGACAATATCAAAATCAGTTTCCTGTTGGATCTGGTCCTTAAATCCGTCTAAGGAACTTGTGTGCAAATCCATTACCTTGCCGCAGTTAAAGCAAATCATATGTGGATGGGATTTAACTGTTGCATCATATCTTGAACTGTCGTCGCCTACGTTTAATTCTGTCGCTAACTCGGCCTTTTTCAAAGCATCTAATGTCTTATACACTGTTGCTAAACTCATGGTTGGATGGGTTTGGCGAAGAGCAGTATATATATCTTCGGCTGTGGGATGAGATGTAGTATCAAAAAGCACTTTATAGATGGCTAACCGTTGTGGAGTGACTTTTAACTTTTTGGATTTTAAAATCTCAGCTAATTTTTCCATCTGACACCTCTTCCTATAAAAGAATTAATATTACTTAATAGTACATATTATAATATAGTACTTTTCACTAATTGTCAAGTATACTTGATTATTAGGTACTTAGCAAGGGGTTTTAGGTATTTTGTAGGAAAAAAATATCATATGCCCAATATCCTTTTGAATAGAATGTTAACATTTATCGTATTCAGTCACAATTGCTTGTTTAGGAAGTCTAAGAATGTTAAAATATTGTTAGACAATTTTATAAGGAGGATGAAAAATGGCTCAAATTAATGTTGAATATATTAATCCGTTTATCAGTGCAGCACAAACCGTATTAAAGGACTTTTGTCAAATAGAATCATCAATGGGAAAACCTTACTTGAAGCAAGCTTCCTATGAAGGTGATCTTCTTGCTGTTATTGTAGGTATTACTGGGGTGTTAAAAGGTCAGGTTATTCTGACGATGGAAGAAGGAACTGCATGTGATATTGCATCACATATGATGATGGGAATGCCGGTTCCAGAACTTAACGATATGGCAAAAAGTGCCGTAGGTGAGCTCTGTAATATGATTCTCGGAAATGCAGCAACTATTTTCTCTACTAAGAATATTGCTCTGGATATTACACCACCAACATTGACTCAAGGAACCAACTTAAGCTTTTCAGTTAGTGATTCCAAGACGATTTGTGTACCGCTTGAGTATGAAGACAAGTCATTCGAGATCAACATAGCCATAAAAGACGCATAATGAATATAGTTTTACTAGAACCAGAAATTCCATATAATACCGGGAATATTGGGCGAACCTGTGTGACAACCGGTTCGTCTCTTCATATTATTAAACCTATGGGCTTTAGCCTCGATGAGAAAAGTGTTAGACGTGCAGGACTTGATTATTGGAAGCTCCTGGACTTACATGTTTATGATAGTTTTGAGGACTTTATGGAAAAGAATCATAATCCGAGAGTTTTTATGGGGACAACCAAGGCCAAACAAAGGTACGACCAGGTAACCTATGAAAAGGATTCTTTTATTATGTTTGGCAAGGAAAGTGCAGGCATACCTGAGGAGCTCTTGCTTCAACATAAGGAGGACTCCATTAGAATTCCTATGATGGCTGGAACCAGGTCTTTAAACCTATCCAATGCTGCAGCTATTGTCTTGTACGAGGCTCTTAGGCAGGTAGACTTTGATGGATTGGAAAATGAAGGGCAGCTGCACCGCTACAAGTGGTAGGGCGAGCTGCCTGAAATATAGTTATTCACCAGGAGGTGCTTCCGGCGTCAATGTAAAGACGAAGGTAGTACCTTTTCCTAATTGACTGTAAACCTCAATGGATTCATCATGTGCTTTTATTATTTCTCGTACAATAGAAAGACCAAGACCAACACCTTTCTTGTCTTTTCCTCTAGACCTGTCCGCCTTATGGAAACGGGTCCATATATGTTTGACATCTTCTTCGCTGATACCTGGTCCGGTATCTTCAATCTTGATTTTCACTTTGTCATCGACTAAGGAGGTCTCAACGATAATCTCATCTCCATCGGAACAGAACTTAATAGCATTATCCAGTAGATTGGTTATAACCCGATTAATCTGGTTATAGTCTGCATTTACAAATATGTCCTGTTTTTCAATAAGCAGAGTCAGATTGATGCCTTTTTCAATAATTTTCTGTTCAAATTGAAGCAAAATATTACGAATGGTCTCATGAAGATCAAATATTTCTTTTTCAGGTTTCAAGACTTCGTTTTCCATCTTTGTCAGCAGGAGTATATCATTGGTGAGCTTGGTCAGCCTGTCTGATTCATTGAGAACGACATTAAGATATTTTTCCTGACGTTCAGGAGGAATGGTCCCATCCATAATTGCCTGGACATAACCTTTTATGGAAGTTAAGGGAGACCTGAAATCGTGACTGATATTGGCGATAAAGTCTTTACGCAAGTCTTCCAGTTTTTCAAGTTCTTCAGCCATATAGTTCATGTTCTTGGCAAGCAGTATGGTTTCGTTGCTAAAGGAATTAGGTTCAATCCTCGCTGAGAAATTTCCGCTGGCAATTTCAGTTGCCGTATAGTTAAAGGAACGGAAAGTCTGTGAAATAGACCTTGAAAAAACCCATGTGGATACAAAGGTAACTAAAATAATAATGAGCAGGCAAATCAAGGTCAGATTATATACATAGGTGATATCCTGTCTAATGGAAGGATAAGGACTGTACATAATCAGTTTGGCTTGCATCATACCTTCATATTCAATCGGTTCCACAACACTGATAACACTTTCTTCATCATAAGGCTTAAAATCTCCGATAGAGGTGTAGGTTTCAATGAGGGGATCATCCAGGATTGGATGACTTAGGGTTTCGCCAAGAAGACTTTCGTGAGTCGTCACGGAGTCATAGGTTACCCTGTCAGCCAAATCGGTAATGATAATTCTGGTACCTGTATGATGAGCTACGTTTCCGGTTTCATACTCGAAAGTCGACTCATCAAAAGTACCCAACTTATAGGTGTCGATATACTTTTCTTCTATACTATTGGTTTCCTTAATCATCGTCCTAAACTTGCTGGAGACAAAGTGGTCTGTTAAGACCTGGGTGAAGACCCCGAAAAGCAAAAGGAAGATGACAAAGATTGTTAATGCATATATGGCAAAAAATTTGCCGGAAAATGTCTTAAACATAGTCCACCCCAGTTGGTTTATTTGACTTCAAATTTATATCCGATACCCCAAACCGTTTTAAGGCCCCAAAAATCATTCTCATTGATTTTTTCACGAATCCTTTTGACATGAACATCTACAGTTCTTGTATCTCCAATATATTCATAACCCCAGATTCGGTCCAAAAGCTGTTCTCTTGTGAAAACCTGATTAGGATTGGAGGCAAGGTAATAGAGCAGCTCAAGTTCCTTGGGCGGCATTTCTATCTTGGCTTCGTCGTGGGTAACGCTGTAATTACTTAAGTTAATAGTCAGGTTTGGCAGATTGATCTGCTTACCCTTATTTTCTTTTGGTGTGTAGCGTCGAAGGACAGCCTTGACTCTAGCTGTCAACTCTTTGGTATCAAAAGGTTTGACCATATAATCGTCAGCACCTAATTCAAGACCAAGAATTTTGTCGAAGGTTTCACCCTTGGCAGTAAGCATAATAATTGGTACTGTAGAGGTTTGGCGGATTTCCTTACAGACATCATATCCATCTTTACCCGGAAGCATTAGGTCCAAAAGGACTAAGTTAGGGTTAAAGCTTTTGACAGCTTCAAGAACATCATTGCCATTGTCTACAATCCTAGTAGAGTAATTTTCTTTTTCCAGATAGAGTGAAATGAGCTCGCTGATATTCTCATCATCATCTACGATTAAAATTTTAATTTTTGTTTCCATAACTTTTCTCCTCTTCCCTAATCTTTAAATTCGACAACAGTGACACCGCTGTCGCCTTCACCGTATTCACCTAACCTGAAATCCTTAACGTGAGGTGACCGGCGAAGAAAATTATGAATACCTTGTCTAAGAGCCCCTGTTCCTTTACCGTGAATAATATATACTTGAGGCAGGTGAGACAAGTAAGCATCATCTAAATATTTATCGACAACTTCGATGGCTTCATCAACCAATGATCCTCGAATGTCAATTTCATGACGGGTACCACCTGTTCGCTGAACGGAAGTCGTCCCCTTGTTGCGGTTGCCTTTGGCTTGGGTGAATTTTTTACCACTAGGATGTTTGGAAGTTTTGGTTTTATATGAGCTGTCATCTTCCATGACTACATCCAGAGCGTCAAAGGATACTTTGGATTTCATGATTCCCATTTGAACAGTGGCTTCCTTCTTGGAAGGATTGACATCCAAAATAGTTCCCTTCTGATTAAGGGTGGTTACAAAAACATTATCTCCAGGTTTTAACTGGTCTACATTAAAGTTTTTCTTCTTGCGGACCTGTTCTTTTTTCTTGGTTTCGTTGCCTTTTATTTTTTCCCGAAGATTGGACCGGTGTCTTTCTAAGTCGGCCATGTTGATGCCTGCACCACTTTGAACCAGTTTGTTCATCTCCGAAATTATATGATCAGCCTCAGCTTTGGCTTCATCCAGGACTCTAGACGCATCTAAACGGGCTTCTTCAAGGAGGCGTTGCTTCTGACGTTCAAGGCGTTGTTTTTGAGCATCAACTTCCTTCTTTAACTCTTCTGCTTCCAACCTGAAACGTTCTGCTTTTTCTTTTTCAAGGACAGCAGACTTTTTGCTGGTTTCAAGATCGGTAATAAGGTCTTCAAAACGGATTTCCCTGCCGCTTAAAAGCTCTTTGGCTTCATCGATGATATAGTCGCTTAAGCCAAGTCTCTTGGATATGGCAAAGGCGTTTGATTTACCTGGAATACCAATAAGGAGTTTATAAGTTGGCCGTAGGGTATTCACATCGAATTCACAAGATGCGTTTTCAACACCTTTTGTTGAAAGGGCATAAACTTTTAACTCACTATAGTGTGTAGTAGCTGCAGTAAGGATTCTGGCCTCTCTTAAGCTGTCAAGAATTGCCATGGCAAGAGCGGCCCCTTCAACAGGGTCGGTACCTGCACCAAGCTCGTCAAAAAGAACCAGGGATCTGTCACTGACATGTTCCAGTATATGAGTAATATTGGTCATATGTGATGAGAAGGTAGAGAGGGATTGCTCAATGCTTTGCTCATCTCCGATATCTGCAAATATATTGTCCAAGAGGGTTAGTTTAGCACCGTCAAAGGCAGGTATATGTAGTCCGGCCTGACCCATAATAGACAGTAGACCAAGGGTTTTTAATGTGACGGTTTTACCACCGGTGTTTGGACCGGTTACGACTAAAGTCGTAAAGTCTTTGCCCAGATAGATGGTTGTAGGAACAACGGTCTCCTGGTCAAGAAGAGGATGTCTTGCCTTTTCAAGATAGATTTCGTAATTCAGATTGAAAGTGGGGCAGGAACATCTCATGTTCATGGAATAATTAGACTTGGCCATGATAAAGTCCAGCTGAGTCAATAAATCTTGGTTGGTCCGTAGTTCCTCTGTATAAGCACCTGTCATGTTACTGAGTTCCAGGAGTATCTTGTCCACTTCCTTCTTCTCTGATACAGCCAGTCCTGATAAGGTGTTGTTCATCTCAACAATAGCATTGGGTTCCACAAATAGAGTGGAGCCGGTTGAAGACTGGTCGTGAACGATACCTTTTAACATGTTTCGGTATTCGGTTTTAAGAGGAACGCAGTATCTGTCGTTACGGATAGTATAGGTATTATCCTGTAAATATCCAGATTGGCTGGCTGATTGGATAATCTTATTTAACTGACCTTTAATTCTGGAGCCGATGCTCTTGATTTCACGTCGGATTCTGGATAATTCACTGGATGCATTGTCGGCAATTTCTTCTTCGCTGACAATACAACGGGTTATCTCGGTATATAGACTATGGAGTGGATTGAGACCAAGAAAATACTTGTGTATCGTCATAGGATCAATAAACTCGCTGCCGCTGTTATAGTAAGACTTTACCTGCTTGGTAGCCCTAAGAATATCTGAAACGAATAAGAGTTCAGCAATGTTAAGTGCGCCTCCAATATCAAGACGTTTGCAAATATTATCAATATCTTTAATACCACGAAGTGGTGGCAGTCCAAATTTTGTAATTAATTTTACACCTTCACTTGTTTCTCTTAGAGCAGACTCCACAGAGACCAAATCTTCAAAAGGAACAAGTTCCATAATGGCTTCTTTGGCCATGGGACTAATTGCTGAAGCCCCAATCTGTTCTTTTACTTTGTAGAATTCTAGTGTCTCAAAGGATTTGGTATACATGTTTAACTCCTTATGCTGGCTTTCATTAAGACATGGGACTCTTTAACATCGCCGATGGTGACGAAGCCAAGAGATTTCCAAAAAGACAGGCCAAGGGTATTGCCTGTGTGACAAGTCAGATATGCCTGGTCTACTTGACCGGTGGTTTTTATATGATCAACGATACGCCGATACAACCAGGTTCCAAGACCTTGCCGGGTATAATCCTTATTAATGGCAAGTTGTTGAATCCACAAGTGGTGACCGGATACAGGAAAATAGCCCAGGACGTAGCCTATAAATTCCTTGTTGGCTCCTAGAGCCAGGAACTCAAATTTCTGGGCTTCTAAAACTCCCTGAGTCATAGATTTCGGTTGTTCGGATACATGGCTAAGATATCTATAAAATTGGTCATCAAGATAATAGCTTAACTGCTTTCTCATGGTGTCGTTGATATTAACCAAGTGTAAATTTTTGGCTAAGTCTTTCTTGATTTCTGACATGTCTCTTCTCCTAAAGTCCCTTATTATACTATTTTACATGAAATGGTAAAAGAATGAAAGCTTATTTGCATATTTTGACTAGGTCTAAAGAACTAAAAAAAACATTTGCCAACCTTGTCATGTTTTGCCTTGTTATGCTATAATTAATTTTAGGCGTCGTAAAAATAATGAGTAGCCTGTTTAGTAATCGCTTATACTAAATAAAAGGTAGGGACATAACATGAAAATGGGGATTTTCAGTTCAAAGCATGAGCACAAGGTCAGAGGCCGCCACCGGATGACATTTATGATCATCACAGATGCGACTAAAGACCCTGTATCTATACGTATTCCAAAATGGATAAGGTTTCCGGTTTTAATCTTATCTGTATCTTTCGTATTGGGATCTTTTTCTTTGTATGAATATGTGGTTCGTCTGGAATCACAAATCGTAGAAGGTAGATTAGAAACCCAAACAGCAATTATCGATAAAGAAGCCAGAGAAAGAGAAATTGTATCATTGAATGAAGAGCTTGAATATGTTGCGGAACAACGATTCAGCGAGCTTCTTGCGTCACAAAGTGCCACAGAAACTTTACTCAGTAGAATTGAGCAACTTGAAGAATATACCAATACAGTTACAGAATTCAAAGATGAGATTGATACCAATCTTTCCTTAGATGAAAGTGATGAAGATACGATTGCAGAAGATTCAGAAGAAAATGCTGACACAGGCCTTGAGGTTGAAACAGCAGACATACCGGATGAGATTTTTGCAGCCAGACTTATGGTGGATCCCAATATGAGGATGCCTGGACTATCGACTTCCTCAGCCAATGTGGCAACTTCAATATTATCTGCCAATATTGTTGATCCAAAACTGACATCTGAAACTGTTAACTATGTTCAGGAAATACAGGAATTAAACCAATATTTGAACTTTGCTATTAAAGAGATTGATAGTGTTGAAGAGAGTTTAATGGAAACATCTGAAGCATTGGAAGATATGATTCCTTATGTTGAAGCCTATCCGTCTATATTTCCTGTCGAGGATGCCAAGGTAACCAGTCCCTTTGGCTATAGAAGAAATCCCTTTGGCGGATACTCCAAAGAATTTCATAAGGGTATAGACTTAAAAGCCAATTATGTACCTGTTATGGCTACAGGAGGCGGCGTCGTTATCGAGGCCAAGTACTTGTCAGGATATGGATATACTGTAATTATTGATCATGGTTATGGCTTGATGACCAGATATGCCCACAACTCAAAACTTTATGTAAGTGTTGGTGATGAGGTCAAGCGTGGAGATGTGATTTCCAAGTCAGGAAATTCAGGTAGAAGTACAGGGCCACATCTGCATTATGAAGTGATATTAGATGGTGAAGTTACGGATCCATTAGACTATATATATGAGGAGAAAATCAATGAAGGCCAATAAGAAACCTAATTATGAACGACCAGCAACTGTAATTGGTAAAGACTCTGTTATTGAAATGGGGAGCCTAAAATCTAAATCATCTGTTCAGATTAATGGTGTTTTGCAAGGGGATGCAGCTGTTGATGCCAGCCTGGTTATTGGCCAAGGTGGAAAAGTATCCGGAAATGTCAAAGCCTCATTTATTCTTGTGGCAGGATTGATTGAAGGTAATGTTACAGCCATCGAACAGATTCATATAACCAAGACAGGTGTTATCAACGGTGATGTAGAGTGTGGTTCCATCGTTATTGATGATGGTGCTGTTCTAAACGGTGGCTGCAAAATGAAAACACCAGCGTCCAATGATTTAAAGGCTAAAAACTAGTTCTCAGGAACTATGTCAGAAAATCTTAATAGTACGTTAGTCGAATATTAAAAACATGTTCACAACCTGTTAAAAACTTCCGTTTATAATAAAATCATAATATAGAACGGAGTGTGACGACATGGACACAAATTCAATCTATGACGATTATAAAGTAGATAATACCCGTAATAAAGTTGTGAAACAATCGTTTTATACTGAGATGATCAAGGAAGATAACCAAAGTATAGTTGAAAAATTTAAGACGAAAATCATAAAATGGCTATCCTAAATCTGGATGGCCTTTTTTTGGATAGGAAGTGATGCCTATGAAATATGGATGTAATGTTTCCTATGAGTTACTTACATTATTGGACGAAGAACCATCCTTATGCGACTACATAAAAATTGGAGATTTCGGTTCAACCCGACCTTTGGTAGAAAAAGCCTTTACCTATAAGCCGTTACTTCTTCACGGTTTTGGCTGGTATGAAAGGGGGGGGATGTCAGACCTTTCCCAGGTCGATTTTTCTTATATGAGTAGTCGTCTGGAGAGATTTAAGACTCCTTTTCTTGGTATGCACGCAGTAGCCTTTGAAAAGGACCTTGAGCAAATTGCAGATGGTTCTAAAGGGAATCTTAAGGCTCAGATAATACAGCATATGACCGAGGTTTTTGGGGAGTTTGCCAGAGCAATCCCCTGTGAACTGCTTATTGAAAATATGGATCATACCCATGCCTACACCTATGAGACCACAGTAAAGGAAACCGTTGAACCTGAGTTTTATCAGGACCTTCTTGTCTCAAGTGGCCTTAACCTGCTTTTGGATACTTCCCATGCTTTTGTATCCGCCTATCAGCTGGGGATAGATATTTACGAGTATCTAGATAGAATGCCTTTGGAACGGGTCAGGGAAATACATTTTTCAGGTAGTGGTTATGATGAGATTAAAGGCTTTATAGATGTTCATGATGTGATGGGTACCCGAGATTATGAGGTGGCAAAATACCTTGCCAAGCATCCGAAATTGACGAATGGTCAATGTCTTGATATGATAACACTTGAGTATGGTACGATTAAGGACGCTGATAAAGAAGCAATCCGTCAGCAAATGTACCAGTTGAAGGCGATTTTCAAGGATATATAAGATATAATCTTATAAATAGAATGGAGACAAAATGCGATTTATTGAATCAATTAAAGAAAATGATGTAGTTATGGACCATTATCTGTGTTCATCCAAACAAGTTTTGAAAACCAGGGCAGGAAAGACCTATTATTCGATTCGTTTACAGGATAAATCAGGAACTATAGAGGGTAAAATCTGGGACCTAAATGACGGAATCGGTCACTTTGAGCAAGGTGATTATATTAAAGTTGACGGGTCGGTTGTAACTTTTCAAGGTGGACTTCAGCTGAATGTAAGACGCATCCGTAGAAGCGAAGAGGGTGAGTATGATCCTAAGGACTATGTGCCAGCTTCCAAATATGATATCGATGAAATGTTCAAGGAATTTGTCGGATATATTAATAAGGTTGAGAACAAGTATGTCAATCAACTCCTGAAAGAGTTTTTTGTTACGGATAGAGATCTTGCCAAAAGGTTTAAGGAGCACGGAGCGGCGAAATCTGTACATCATAATTTCTTTGGAGGTCTTTTGGAACATACCTTGGGTATTCTTAGAATTTGCGATTTCTTGGCTGATTCCTACCCACAGGTAAATAGGGATGTTCTTTTCGCAGGTGCTTTTCTTCATGATATAGGCAAGACAGAAGAACTTAGTGAACTGCCTATTGTTGATTATACTGATGAAGGTCAGCTTCTGGGTCATATCATCATAGCTGTTGAATGGATCAATGAAAAAGCAGCTAGGATTCCGGGCTTTCCAAAGCCCCTTCTAAATATGATTAAGCACTGCGTCCTGGCTCATCATGGGGAACTTGAATATGGTTCTCCCAAAAAACCGGCAATACTTGAAGCCGTTCTTTTACACTATGCAGACAATATTGATGCTAAAATCATGACATTTACGACGATTCTCAGTCAAACGGAAGAATCAGACGATTGGGCTGGATACCAGCGTCTCTTTGAATCAAATATTAGAAAGACCAGGTTTTAATCATTTATGAAAAAATCATGTCCCCTAAATAAAAACGATATGGTGGAATTGTATATTGAGTCTATTGGCTCTAATGGAGAGGGTATAGGCCGTGTAGACGGCTATACTCTTTTTGTACGTGAAGGCGTTCCCGGCGATCAGCTGATGGTTAAGGTCGTTAAAACCAAAAAGTCCTATGGCTATGGAATTATAGCAAGCATACTGGAGCCTTCACCCGACCGGACTGAAGCTTTATGTCCTGTTGCTGGACCCTGTGGAGGTTGTAGCTTGCAGCATATGTCCTACCAGGCACAGTTAAAAGCCAAGGACAAGACCATTAGAGATACCTTATGCCGCATCGGTGGGGTAGATCCAGACAGGTTGGATCGGATTATGGAACCCATTATGGGAGCTGACAATCCTTATCATTATAGAAACAAGGTTCAGTATCCCGTAAGAGATAACATGGGTAAAATACAAATTGGTTTCTATGGCAAAGGGTCTCACCGGATAGTTGAAACCCCCAGGTGTTATATACAAGATACTTATAATGAAAATATTGTAGGACTTATTCGTGAGTTTATGGTGGAAAAAGGTATTAAGGCCTATGATGAAGTCAAGCACAAGGGGCTGGTCCGTCACATCGTTATCAGGAAAAGTAATGAAAAGAATATCTTTCATGTGATCCTGGTCATTAATGGCCAGCAGCTGCCTGAGGTGGAAGTCTTAAAAGAGAGACTCATGGGTCTTGACCTGGTTGAATCTTTTAGTTTGAATGTAAATAGAGACAAGACTAATGTCATCCTTGGGCCTAGAATGATTCATATTGATGGACCCGCATACCTTGAGGATTCCATTGATGATATCTCATACAGAATATCACCCTTATCCTTTTACCAGGTCAATCCGGACCAGACTCTTAAACTCTACCATAAGGCTTTGGAATATGCTGGTCTGACGGGCAAGGAAAAAGTCTTTGACCTATATTGCGGTATAGGAACCATATCCTTGTTTCTTGCCAAAAAAGCAGCCCATGTCTATGGTGTTGAAATTATCGGAGCAGCTATTGATGACGCTAGAGAAAATGCTCAACTCAACGGTATCGAAAATGCTTCTTTTTATACGGGTAAGTCTGAAGAAGTTATGCCAAGACTATATGAGGAAGAGGGAATTACAGCTGATGTTGTTGTTGTGGATCCACCCAGGAAGGGGTGTGATGAAAGTCTCCTTTCTACTATAGTGGATATGAGTCCCAGGAGACTTGTTTATGTTTCCTGTGATCCTTCAACCCTGGCAAGAGATATTAAGATACTCGAAGCTAAAGGTTATGCTTTGGACAAGGTCTGCGGTTGTGATATGTTCTGTCATTCTTCCCATGTTGAAACCGTGTGTCTTCTAAATCGAATCGATTAAGAGTTAGCATTATAAATCCTTGTAGGTTTACTGAAAATTGGAAATCCATACCTAATGATAATATCAGCCATAACTAATACTTATGGCTGATGCTTTTTTGTCAAAAAAACAACAAAAAACTGTTAAAATCTGGCTTTTACCCCTTTTGTTTATGGTGAAAAACCTTTATAATAGAACAAAAATAGTCATAAAGTTCCTGAAAAAACTAAAATGCATAAATTCAGGTTATAGGAAGAATAAGGAGTAGAAAATGGGACAAACATTAGCAGAGAAAATATTTGATGCACACCGTGTGGAAATGCCTTTTCCAGACACACATGTACTAAAGCTGGACAGAGTCTTTTGTCATGAGATTACAACACCGATTGCTATAACTGATTTGATGGCCAGAGGATTGGACCGGGTTTTTGACCCAAGTAAGATTAAGGCTGTTATTGATCATGTAACACCTGCCAAGGATTCAAAGACCGCTGAGCAGGGAAAGATTATTAGAGACTGGGCAAGACGTCATGACATTAAAGACTTTTTTGATATCGGAAAGAATGGAGTCTGTCATGCTATATTTCCTGAAAAAGGATTTGTTAGACCTGGGTATACAATTATCATGGGAGATTCACATACCTGTACCCATGGTGCTTTTGGTGCTTTTGCGGCCGGCGTGGGTACTACAGACCTTGAAGTAGGTATTCTTAAAGGAGTATGTGCCTTCCATTTCCCTAAAACCATTAAGATTGAACTGAATGGAAGTTTGAAACCGGGTGTATATGCCAAGGATGTCATTCTTTTTGTCATTAAGGAACTAACAGTTAATGGTGCAACCAATATGGTCATTGAGTTTACAGGTCCTGTTGTAGACGCTATGAGCATGGAAGCCAGAATGACCCTGTGCAATATGGCTATTGAAGCAGGTGGAACCAGTGGTGTCTGCTATCCGGATATGACTACTGTTGAATACCTTTGGGATTATATTAAGGATGAATTTGACTCAAAAGAAGCAGCTCTTGAAGCCTATTCCAAGTGGAAGTCAGATGAAGATGCAGAATATGAGAAAGTATATACTTATGATGTATCTGAGCTTGAACCTATGGTTACTTTTGGTTACAAGCCTGATCAAGTCAAATCAGTTGCTGAGATGACCGGTGAAAAAGTAGACCAGATTTATATAGGATCTTGTACCAACGGCCGTATCGAAGACCTTAGAGAAGCGGCTAAAGTACTTAAAGATCAGACTATTCACAGTGATGTTCGAGGTATTGTAAGTCCAGCTACCCCAGCCATCTATTCACAGGCTCTTAAAGAAGGTATTATCGAAATCTTCCAGGAAGCCGGTTTCTGTGTAACCAATCCAACCTGTGGTGCCTGTCTTGGAATGAGTAACGGCGTTTTGGCAGAGGGTGAGGTTTGTGCATCGACAACAAACAGAAACTTTAATGGTCGTATGGGTAAAGGTGGCATGGTCCACTTAATGAGCCCTGCCAGTGCTGCAGCAAGCGCAATTGCCGGAACGATTACTAATTCACCACTCTATAAAGGATAGGAGGACCTGATGAAAACATTTAGCGGACAGGTTTTATTTTTAGATAGAAGCGATATCAATACTGATGAAATTATTCCAGCAAAATACCTGACAGAGATTACGAAAGAAGCCTTAAAACCATACTTGCTGGAGGATTTGACCCTGGAAGGATTTGACAACGTCAATGATATTGAGGGAAAAGCTGTTGTGGTTACCAGAGAGAATTTTGGATGTGGATCATCTAGAGAACATGCACCATGGGCTCTTGAAGTAAACGGCATCTATGTGGTCATCGCAGAAAATTTTGCTAGAATTTTTAGACAGAACATGTATAATTGTGGTATGTTTGCAATTGAACTTTCCAAAGATACGATTAACCACCTTTTTGAAACCTATAGTGGTAAGCCTACCTCTATTGCTATTGATATGGACAAGGATCTGATTGTGGTTGAATCAGAAGGTTTATCTGAAAGTATTCCTTTTGAAGTAGGAGGGTTTGACAAGACCCTTGTTAAAGAAGGCGGATGGGTCCTTTACGCAGACAAACACTACTAATTAGGAGCGTGAGTCCATGACCATTTCCCAGTTGCGATATGTGGTTACAGTCGCAGAAAAGGGTAGTATGAATGAGGCGGCAAAGTCCCTCTTTATATCTCAGCCCAGTTTAACCAATGCTATAAAATCATTGGAGGAAGAACTGCATATTCGGATATTTAACCGAACCAACAAAGGAATCGTGGTTTCTCATGAAGGAGATGAATTTCTAGGTTACGCTAGACAGGTTCTTAATCAGGCAGATCTTTTGCTTGACCGTTATAAGACAAAAGGCATGTCTACAAGGCGATTTTCTGTATCTACCCAGCATTATTCTTTTGCAGTGAATGCTTTTGTGGAATTGATAGAAGCCTATGGTGAGGATAATTATGATTTTACCATTAGGGAGACTCAGACCAATGAAATCATTCAGGATGTCAGCCATTTGAAAAGTGAGATTGGTGTTCTTTATCTTTCCAACCAGAATGAGACGGTGATTAAAAAGCTGTTGAAAATCAACCACCTTGATTTTGAAGAGCTTTATGTGGCAAAACCCCATGTTTTTATCAGTGATGGACACCCATTGGCTGGTCAGGACAAAATTGAGTTAGGTGACCTGATGGACTACCCATATCTTTCCTTTGAGCAGGGTGAGTATAACTCCTTTTATTTTTCGGAGGAAATTATTTCTACCTTGGACAGGAAGAAAAATATTAAGGTTAGGGACAGGGCAACTCTTTTTAATCTCCTTATTGGCCTTAATGGCTACACCGTCAGTTCAGGGGTTATTGATGAAAAACTGAACGGACCCCATATCATTGCCAGACCTTTGATGGTAGATGAGGAAATGCATATCGGTGTCATTACCCATAAGAAAAGTGCCAGATCAGATCTTGGGGCCTTGTATTTGGAGGCTTTAAGACGACGGTTGAAGTAATTATAATTTCCAGCAATGACTGGTATATATTAATAAACAAATGAAGATTTCCCCTTCATTTGTTTATTTTTTTGGTATAATGAATCTATGAGCGATTAGAGGCGGCAAGTGAATCTTTCTGGATGTTCTTGCTCAAGTATCACACTTAGTGGTTATCAAAAGAGAATTATTATTGAATGATAATTCTTTTTGTGCTATTATTAAGTGGTCAAGATACTAAATAATTTGGAGGTTTATATGGGATATGTTTTAAACTCTTTAAATGGTGAGCACATTTATCATGCTTTTTTAAACGGAGCGCATAAGATCATTAAGAACCGAAATGACCTGAACAGGATTAATGTTTTTCCGGTCCAGGACGGAGACACCGGTAATAACCTTTCATCCATGATGAAAACCATTATTGATGAAGCAGAATATAAAGAAACAGTCAAAGAAACCTTGGAATCCTTATCTGAGGCAGCTCTTAAAGGAGCCAGAGGGAATTCAGGAATTATTTTTGCCCAGTATATAAATGGACTAAGTCTTGAAAGCGACCATGCTTCCAGTATTTCCATTAATGATTATGCAAAAGCATCAAGGAAAGCTGTGGATTATGCTTATGAGTCTATTGAGAATCCAGTAGAAGGAACCATGATTACAGTTATGCGTGAATGGGGACATGCTCTTAGCGAGGAACAGATTGATGAGTCCAATGCACACACCATGATTCAGAAGGCAAAAGAACGGTTGAACGATGCATTGACAAAGACCCAATTTCAACTGAATGAGCTTAAACAGGCTAAAGTTGTTGATGCTGGAGCCAAAGGCTTTACACTTTTTATACACGGTATCATTGAATACTTTTCTACCGGTGAAGTATCTGTTGAGGCTATAGATGAAATGGATCTTCAATTAACGGCAGAGGAGATTCCACACCATCATGAGGAAGACCTTACTTACCGATACTGTACAGAATGTATGATTGAGGGAGATGGCCTGGATGAAAAGTTCATTCGGCAAACCCTAAAGCCTATGGGTGATTCCATGATTGTCGCCAAAGGAAAAAAACGGGCGAGAATTCATATTCATACAGACCAGCCGGATAAAGTTTTTGAAAAACTATATAGTCAGGGTAAAATTCTATACCCAAAAGTAGATGATATGATAAAACAGAAGGATATTGTTACCAACCGTAAATATGATATTGCCTTAGTCACGGATTCCATAGCAGATATACCAAAGGAAGTTATCGAAAGTGACCAGATCCATATCATTAATTTAAGTATTCTTTTTGAAGACAATACTTTTATTGATCGGTTGACCATAAAGCCAAAACAGATTTTAGCCATATCCAGAGACTCCCACAAACTGCCGACTTCTTCTTTGCCAGACCAGAAGAATATTGAGAATTTACTGAACTATTTGAAGTCCTACTATCAATCAGCAATTATCCTTTCCGTATCAAAGGAACTTAGCGGAACCTACAGTGCACTGGTTAAGGCCTGTGATAAGATGAGATCCGAATCTTTTAAGGTGGAAGTTATTGATACCAAGCAGAACTCAGGTGCTCAGGGTCTCCTGGTTTATAAGGGTGCCGCTATGATTCGAAGTGGTTATGCCTTCGAAGAAATTGTAGCCAGTTTGAGACAAGCTGTTCCACGAAGTAAGATTCTTGTTAGAGTTCTTCAGTTGGACAATATGGTTAAGTCGGGAAGACTGAGTACCAGAGCCGGCAAAATCGGAAAGAGAATTGGACTGAAACCCATAGTTACACTTGATGAGGAGGGGAAAGGTGGACTATTTACAGTGGCTTTTTCAACAAAGGGAAGTCTTAGGAAATTGGTTAAGCATATAGAGAAACTAGCAGGTGATCAGCGGATTGAGTCTTATAACATCGTTCACATCAATAATTATGAAGAGGCTAAGACTTTTAGTGATACATTCACAAAAATAATCGGAAAGGCTCCGGAGTATATTGAAGAGACCTCCTCTATAGTAGCTGTCGGAGCAGGAGAAGGTGCTGTAGCTTTATCTTATATTTTGAAGGAATAGGGTGAAGGACATGGAAGAGAGATTTGCAAGACCCAGAATATTTGTCAGTAAGTGTTTGGAATTTGATGCATGTAGGTATGATGGAAGCATGATCGGAAATGATTTTATCAAAAAACTGAAGGATTATGTGGATATGGTGACAGTATGTCCTGAAGTGTCCATAGGCATGTCTGTTCCAAGAGAAGCGGTTAGGGTCATCAGAAGCAAGGATGGAACTCGTTTGGTTGCATCCTATAAGGGAACCGATTACACAGACCAGATGACTGAATTTGCTAAAAACTATATCAAAGACCTGGAAGGCCTTGATTTACATGGAGCAATTCTTAAGTCCCGTTCGCCCTCCTGTGGTATTAAGGATGTCAAGACCTATCCAGGCCTAGGAAGAGTCCCGGCAACCGGGGATAAGACAACAGGATATTTTGGACGACAGGTTGTAACATTGGGTATACCTATGGAAGATGAAGGTAGGCTTTCAAACTTTAACATAAGGGAACACTTTCTGACCAGAATTTATACCCTGGCTGATTTTGACGGGGTTAAAGCCATAGGAACCATGAAGGCCCTAATTGATTTTCAGAGCAGGAACAAATATCTCCTCATGTCCTATAATCAAACAGGACAAAAAAAATTAGGTAAAATTGTTGCCAATCATGAAGGGAAGTCTCTTGATAAGGTTTTAAGCCTTTATCAAGAAGCTTTAAACCACTGCTTATCAAGACCCCTTAGAAGAAAGACCAACATCAATATGCTCCTTCATATTTTTGGCTATTTTAAAGAAGAATTGACCAAGGATGAAAAAGTATATTTTCTGGATACTTTGGAGGCCTACCAAACAGAACAAATGCCATACCTTGTCCCTCTAAATTTGCTGAAATCATGGGTGGTACGTTTTAATCAGGATTATCTAATGATGCAGACAATTTTTGAGCCATTTCCTAAGGAGCTTTTGGTACTCAATGATTCTGGTAAGGGTCGTGTCTGACTTGTATTAAATATTAATTAAGGGTAAAATATGAGTAAGAGAGGGACACCTGTGAGGTAGACAATGGATGTTAGGACAGTATATTTAATCTTTATTATTATAAATTTTGGCATACTGGGTGTAGCAACTTTTGTATGGTTCCAGAATAAAAAGTATTTCAAGGGCATATTTTGGTGGATAATTGGATTGTTCACCCAGCAAATCGGTATGATTTTTATTATCGGTTATGAAACGTTGCCTAAATTTGTCAGCGTTGGCCTGTCCAATGCTCTCTTTGTCTTCACCATACCGATTTATATCTATGTTATTGGCATGGTTTCTAAAATTCATATTCCAAACAGAAGTAATTTTATCATTGCATCACTGTCGACTGCTGGCATATTCTATTTTACTCTTTTGGATGATCGTCTTATTCCACGGGTTGTCCTGGTGTCCTGTGCTATGATTTTGTATAGTGGTTTTACCCTTTATAAATTCATTAGGGAAAAGATAAGAATGAATTACTGCCGTGGTGGAATTGCCATTTTAACCTTTGTTTTATTGGGTCTGATTTTTCTTGTTAGACTGGTTTATTATGTGGTGGAAAAACCTGAAGAAGGGGCTTTTTATCTATTAGGTATTGAGCTGTTTGTATCTATTGGAGTCATGGTCATCAACGTACTTTTGATTTCTACTTTGAGTTTGCTCCTAAATGGTGTTTACCTGCGGCAAATGGAAAACCACGAGAAGGAAGTCAATAAAGTCCTCGATAAGACCAAAAAGCTGGCCCAAACAGATGAGTTGACCGGTATTGCCAATAGACGATATTTTAATTCGGTTATATTTAATGAGATGAAGCGGTCTAACCGGTATGGCGGTAAATTGGCCTTAATCTTGGTGGATATCGATTTGTTTAAAAATGTCAATGATTCCTATGGGCACGATGTTGGAGATAAGGTTCTGGTCAAGCTGGCAAAAACCCTGAAAGACAACATTAGGCATTCGGATATGGTTGCCAGATGGGGTGGAGAAGAGTTTGCAGTTATCTTGACTGAATCCGATATGGATATTGCAAGGATAGTGGCTGAAAAACTAAGAAATGCTGTAGAAAATATGACTTTTGACCAGGCCTTTCGGATAACGGCATCTTTTGGACTAGCGGAAAGGCTCCCCGGAGAATCTTATTCATCCTGGTTCAAGAAGGCTGATAACGCTATGTTTGATGCCAAGAACAATGGACGAAATAGAGTTGAGTATTGTGATGCAGTCTATGATATTGAAGAAAAACTGAAATCGATTCATTTTGATGAGAATTATATCTCTGGAATTAAATCTGTTGACGAGGAGCATGAGGCTTTAGTCAACCAACTAAGAAGGATCTATCAAGAGGAAGGCGATTATACACAGATGCTAGATCAGGTGAAGCTATTAATTGATCTAACAGAAGAGCATTTTAATAGCGAAGAAAAAGTCATGATGGAAGAAGAATTCCCCTATATTGACAATCACAAAATAGCCCATGAGGAACTTCTTGATAATGCCAAACGCTTAATTGACGGAATTAGAAATATTAAGGATATCAGTTCAAAAAGTGTGGCTTATGTGCTGCAGGAGTTGGTCATCGAGCACATGATCAATGAAGACTCTGAATTTATGGAATATATTAAAAACAAGAAAACTGCTGGACCTTAATCCAGCAGTTTTTTATATCCTTTATCAATACCAACAGCGCCGATAGGTGCTGTTATAAGTATAGCAAGTACGGCCATGACAAGTATGGTGTTACCGGCTGCAACACCCTCAGCCAGTGGAATCGAACCAATTGCCGCCTGTACCGTTGCTTTTGGCAAGTAGGAGATGGAGCAAAAGATTTTTTCTTTCCAGTTAAGAGGTGTCCTGATTAATGAAATCAATACACCTATAATTCGTAAAATCAGTCCGGCCAGTAGAATCAGTATGGAATAAAAACCTGCCTGTGAAATATAAGAAATATCAACAGCTGCCCCAACCAGAACGAAAAGAATGATTTCGGCACCTACCCAGATTTTTCCAAACTTATTCTTTAGGCGAAGAGCCAAAGGCTGGTAAAAACTTAAGATAGAAGCCCCCATTGCCATAATGGCAAGAAGTCCTGACAGTGGGATGTAATCTTCAAGGAAACCTTCAAGGGCAATAAGAAAAAATGCCAGGGAGAAGAGTATCATAACCTTAACTGTGTCTCTAACATGTAAGCGTTTGAAGAGGACAACCAAGGCGTATCCCAGTCCTATACCTAAAAGTATACCTGTAATAATTGAGACAGGTACTTTTATCAGGTCTTGGAAGTGAAAGCTTTCACCACCATACATATTCATAAAAGATGCAAAAAGAACAATAACGTAAATATCGTCTACAGAAGCACCTGCCATGATCAGTTGGGGAATTGAGTTTTTCTTGCCAATTCCACGGTCGATCAGATGTATCATTCTAGGAACAACAACAGCTGGTGAAACAGCTGCTATGACTGTACCAAGTATGGCTCCTTCCAGGAGGCTGATACCAAGCAATCTTGGAGCCAGCCAGGTAATGATACCTATTTCGAGGGTGGCAGGAATGAAGCACATGAGTATTGCCGGCCGCCCAACCCTTTTAAGATCTTCTATATCAAGGGACAAACCAGCTCGTATAAGGATAACGATTAAGGCAATCTTTCGAAGGTCTGCAGATATTGCAAGTATATCTGTGTCAATCCAATCCAGAACATAGGGACCCAGGATAACACCGGTTAGAATCATACCAAGTAGAGAAGGAATATTAAGTTTTTTTAGTAGACCACCTAGGATAAGAGCTAGTGTTAGGATGAGGCCAAGACTTAATAACATATGAAATTCCCCTTAGGCCTTAACCCGGATAATACCTACAGGTGTCTGTTCTCTGGATTGTCCTAAAGGATTATCCTTTAATATGGCTGCAATTTTGGAACGGTCCATGGATTTGTGGGAAATACCAAGGATGACACCACCTAAATCGTTAATATCTACAATAGCGACCATGGTTCCTGTTTTGTCAGCAATTTCTTTGGCAACCCTGTCAGGATCCTTAGGGCCAAGTACAACATATTGATTATAGGGAGGAATTGTATTGGCCGTTGGACCATCAATGGATGCCGCTTTCCTACCGGCTATAATATAGAATATACCTTTGATTTTAAATATTTTTCCTACTGCACCAAGGGCTGCAGCAAATAAAATTCTTACAACGCCACATTCTCTAAGTGCCATTTCCATAGTTTCCGGCATACCCAGGCCGATTCCGGCAGGGGTTTTTGTTACGTGGTCTGAGAGAAAGTAAGCCAATTTTCTTGGTTTAATAGACTTTAAAGGCAGGGCACGTTCCTGGGTTATAGCAACTGCCTTTTCAGATACAAAAATAATATCTCCTGCCTGTGTATAGTCTTTGGTGTATTGGTGGATGACATCTGCAATCTGATGATCTTTTTCGATGAGACAGGTTTTAAGGGGCTGTCTGGTATAGGTGACACCGTCAACAGTAATCTCTAGTTTTTTATGTTCGTTTGGGTTCATGGTATCCTCCGATTTATTGGATTTCTTAAACTTCTGTCATTATAGCATAAGCCTAACCTTTAGTAAATTATCACAGTGAATTCCTGGGAGTGCCTTCAAGGAAGGATTCAATGTTTTTTCTGACCTCATGGATAACCCGGTTTCTGGCTTCTATTGATGCCCATGCAACGTGGGGGGTTACTAAGAGTTTTTCAGGGTTATTTAAGCTTAGGAAAGGATGGTTTTCTATCATGGGCTCCTTTTCCAGCACATCTATGCCGGCACCAGCAATAAGACCTAAATCAAGAGCCTTGGCCAAATCATCTTCGCATACGATTCGGCCCCGTCCTAGATTAAGAAGTATGCTTGTTGGCTTCATCTTTTTGAGGGAGCCTAAGGTGATTAGATGGTCCGTAGCACCGGTTAGGGGAGCGTGTATGGAGATAATATCAGAAGCCTCAAGAAGCTGGTCCAGGGTAACCTGCTCAAAGTCCTTATTGATATTTTTTCCTGATGTAGAGTAGTAAATAACCTTGGATCCAAAGGCCTGAGCAATATGGGCAACCTTTTTGCCTATGGCACCCAGTCCAATGATTCCCCAGGTCTTGCCTGCCAGGTCATGGAAGGTGTTGGAAAAATGTGAGAAGGTATCATCACCGACATAGGAGCCAGACTTAACATACTTATCGTAATAAGCCATCTGTTCATATAGGTAGAAGAGCATGGCAAAAGTATGTTGGGCAACACTGTCTGTTGAGTAACCAACTACATTGGAAACGATGATTTTTTTAGACTTGGTATATGACTTGTCTACATTATCACTGCCTGTAGCTGTTAAACAGATAAGCTTTAATTGTGAGGCTTCGCATAGGGTGGCTTCGTTCATGGCGCTTTTATTGCAGATGATGACATGGGCATCCTTAATTCTTTCTTTGACCTTTTCAGGAGGTGTAAATCCATAAATGGAAAGATGACCTAAATCCTGAAGCTGGTCCAGATTAATATCCGGTCCCAATGTGTTGGCGTCCAGTATTGCTATATTCATTATGTCCTCCATTGGCTAATCGATAGCCTATATTGTTCTGCAGATTTCAATATGTATTTACTAATCATATGGTACATGTTTTGCCCATTTTGGGCAATGGTATTTAGTGTTTTTTATTATTTCCACTTATGTTATAATATAGGTTGATTAAGTTGGAATGTAAAGTTTAACTTAAATTATCGAGGTTTATGTTTGGTGGATTGTTCAGGCAATCTGGAGAGTATAGATAAAGAGTGGAAAGAAGGACATATGGAAAACAAATTCAAAGAACTTGGGGTCGTTGACAACATAGTAAAATCAATCGAAGAGATGGGCTTTGTAGAGCCAACAAAAGTACAAAAGGAATCCATTCCTTATGTTTTGGATAATAAGGATCTAATTGTCATGTCAAAGACTGGCAGCGGAAAAACAGGTGCATTCGGCATACCATTAATCCAAAATGTTAACATGGAATCATCAAAAGTTCAGGGGCTTATCCTAACACCAACGAGAGAGCTGGCTGTTCAGGTGGATAAAGAAATATCAAAAATGTCCAAGTATATGGATGTTAAGACTATGGCTGTTTATGGCCAACACAATATCAGTACAGAAATTAAGGGACTGAAACAAGGGGTTCACATCATAACAGGAACTCCTGGCCGGGTCTTTGACCATATTTCAAGTAAGAACTTCTCAACAAAAGATATTAAGTATTTGGTTCTTGATGAGGCTGACAGAATGCTGGATATGGGATTTTTTGACCAGGTTGTTAAAATCATCAAGTCATTGCCCAGGGAAAGAGTAACCATGCTTTTCTCAGCAACCATGCCTCCTGAAATTCAGAGGATTTGCCAATCTTATATGAAAGATCCAATCACCTTGGAACTTGGTTCGGATATTAAAACTGTTGATACCATTAAACAGGTTTATTACCGGGTGGAAAAAGATGAAAAGCGAACTCAGTTGGGCAGAATTATGAAACTGGAAGAACCGGAATCCTGTATTATATTCTGTAATACGAGAACAGAAGTTGACCGAATCGTTAAGTTTTTTGCCAAAAAGGGATATGATGTTGGAGCCCTTCATGGCGGCAATACCCAAAACCGTAGAATGCGTACCATGGACAAGTTCAAAACAGGTAAGCATCAGATTATTGTTGCGACGGATGTTGCGGCAAGAGGCTTACATATTGACGAGCTGGAGTTGGTCATTAACTACGATGTGCCTTTGGATAAAGATTCCTATATCCATAGAATTGGTCGAACAGGACGTGTCGGCAATGAAGGTAAAGCCATTACGATTGTTACCGTTGATGATATTTGGGATTTCTACGCTATAGAAGAGCATGTAGGTGTTCTCATTGAACAACTTGAACTGCCTACAGATGACATGGTAAATGATGCTCAGGAAGCTGCTGACAGTGAATGGGTCGGTAAGCGTAAAGAACGGATTGAAACCGGTGATCTTATCGATTATCACGGGGATATGGAGAAGCAGTCATCAGGCCGTGGTAAACATGGAGACAGAAACAGCAGTAAAAGCCATTCAGGGTCTAATAATAGAAACCGGTCAAATCAGAAGCGAAGTGACCATAAACACAGTGATCACAAAAGTCATAGCAACAAGCGCTCAGATGATCAACGAAATACGAATAAACAGGGTCAAGGCAGCAACAAACCTAAACATACTGTTAAGAACCAAGTTCCACAACATGATCACCGTAAACCAAAGCATCATAGTGTGGACCATAAACCAAGCACTGGCAGCGTTGAGACCAAAGCTCCAGTAATGAAACCAGCCAAAAAAGACATTGACTACCGCCAGGAAGCCAAAAAATTAATGGCTAAACAAAAGAAACCAAGCCTTAAGGAACGATTAGGGAAACTATTTGGTGGTAAATAATATGAAATATGGATTTTTATTGAAGCCTAATGCCAACTTGCCTTATTTTGAAGAAATGCAGCGGATGGCAGAAGCTGAGCTTCGTATGATATTGCAACAATTACATGTACAAGTGACAGACATCTCAACCAAGCATATTGGAAGAGGTGTCTTCCTTATGGTTGAAGGTGAGGAACTTCACAAGGGGACTTATAAGCATCTTACAAGACTTTCCTTTTTTTATGTGGTCTTTGAAATTAAGGACCAGGTTTTTGTGCCTATGGATATACCTTTGCCGGATTACTTTCCTGAAGACCTAAGTGTTCGACTTAAGTACAACGGAAAAACTAATGAAGCATTTACACGTCTGCTCATGAATGCAGCCCTCTATAATTCCGCCTACTACAATGTGGATAAGATCCTTATGCTTGACCCGGTCTGTGGAAAAGGTACCGGACTCTTTGAAGGCCTTATTCAGGGTTATGAAGTCTATGGAGCTGATATTAATAAGAATCATGTGGAAGATATGTTTTCTTTCTTTTTAAGATATTTAAAAGAAGGTCGATTTAAACATGAAGGTAAACGTTCCAAAGCCATGGTTGGAAGTAAGCAAATAGGTGAGATGTATGAGGCAAAAGCCTCTAATGACAAGGATGCCTATAAAAAAATGAAGCAACCTAACTATAAGGTCTTTAGAGGTGATACACGAGTCGTGAATCAGGTCTTTAAGAAGAATTCCATGCATATGATCTGTGGCGATTTACCTTATGGTGTTCAACATAAAGGAAAAGCGGATACAGATGCCACAAGAGATCTTCAAAAGTGGTTGGCAATGTCCTTTAAATCCTGGTATGACCTGTTAAAGAAAAATGGTACCATTGCCTTGGCTTGGAATACCTATACCAATACAAGAGAAGAATTAGCAGAGCTTTTACAGGAAGCTGGTTTTGAGGTTCTAAGTCAACCGGACCTCCTTAAGTTTCATCATAGAGTATCCCAAGCCATAAACCGGGATATTATTGTAGGCATCAAGAAGTAAGCATCAGAAGTGGAGTTATTATGAACGTAGTTACCTTAGAACATATTTCAAAATCCTATGGTGTTAAAACCCTTTTTAAGGATGTGAACCTAACCATTAATGATGATGACAAGTACGGTATACTGGGTATTAACGGTACCGGCAAATCGACTTTATTAAAGATAATAGACCAAAGTGTAGAGCCTGACGAGGGATCAGTGTCTACCATGAAGAATATACGTATTGAATCCCTTAAGCAAAGCCATGATTTTGATGAGGACCACTCCATATTGGACCAAGTACTGGCTTATGCATCAGAGGCTTCCAAGGACCAGCCTATATGGGATCTTGAAAGTCAGGCAAAAACCATGCTGACTACTCTTGGAATTCATGATTATGACAGGAGAATAAAGGGCCTGTCTGGTGGACAGAAGAAAAGAATTGCACTAGCAGCGGCTCTACTGTCACCCTGTGATCTTTTGATTCTTGACGAGCCAACCAACCATATGGATAATGATACCATTAATTGGTTGGAGACTTATCTGAAAAGGAGAAAAGGTGCCCTTCTTATGATTACCCATGATCGGTATTTCCTGGATCGTGTCGTAACCAAAACCCTTGAGATATCTCTTGGCAGTGTTTATGAATATGAAGGTAACTATTCAACCTATATCGAGAAAAAACTGGAAAGACTTGAGATGGAAGAACGCCAGGACCGACGCAATGAAAATATGTTTCGACGGGAACTGGCTTGGATTCGAAGAGGGGCAAGAGCAAGATCAACCAAACAGAAAGCCAGAATACAGCGTTTTGAGGAAATCAAGGCCAACAGGGGTATGACTTTTGAAGGTGAAGTAGAACTGGAAACAGCATCAGCAAGGCTTGGTAATAAAACCATTGAGTTATACAATGTCAGTAAATCATTTGGCGACCTCAAGGTCTTGGATGATTTTACATACACATTCCTTAGAGATGACCGGATTGGTATTATAGGGGACAACGGGAAAGGTAAAACTACCTTGCTGAATATTATCTCTGAACGACTTCAACCAGACAGCGGTCGGGTAGAAATTGGCTCAACTGTTCGGATCGGTTATTTTTCCCAGGAATCCGAATTGATGGATGAAAGAATGAAAGCCATTGATTACATTAAGGAAACAGCAGAAAACTTCCATACACCTGACGGAAAATACGTCTCTGCTTCGAAGTTAATGGAAAACTTCCTTTTTGATTCCGAACTCCAGTATACTTTTATTCACAAGTTGTCCGGTGGTGAAAAGCGAAGGCTTTTCCTTATGAAGGTTCTTATTAATGAACCAAACCTTTTGCTTTTGGATGAGCCTACCAACGACCTGGATATTGATACCTTAAAAGTTTTAGAAAGGTATTTAGACAATTTTCAGGGCATCGTTGTTACGGTATCCCATGACCGCTACTTCCTTGACCGGACCTGTCACAGGATTTTTGCCCTGGAAGATGCCGGACATATTCATGAGTATATGGGATCTTATTCCGACTATCTAGAGGAATTTCAATCTGACCAGGCTGGTAGAACCCTGGAAACCACCGTTTCATCCTCAAATGACAAGGTAAAAGTCAAACAAGACAGAGTCCGAAAAGAAAAAGCACCTAAACTAACCTACAATGAGAGTCGTGAGTTCGAGACGATTGAATCTGAAATTGAAGCCCTGGAAACCAAACTGGATCAAATCCAGAAGGATATTCAGAATAACCTGTCAGATTACACCCGTCTCCAGGAACTTAATGAAGAAAATGAAACCGTGGAATTGGAACTTTTGGATAAGATGGAGCGGTTTGAATATTTGAGTGAAAAATATGAAGAGTCTTTGAAGTGATCGGGTTTCCCGGTCACTTTCTTTTTGTGCAGACGGATAGGGATGCTAGGGCTCCTAGTTTCCAGGCGAGTGCCTCCCAGCCATAGTTGGTTATTGGAAGACACCTTTCGCCGTCATGGCCGTGATGCAAAGCCTAGAAACCAGGACCCTAGCACCCCATCCTGCGCATAAAAATGGGGCGGGAAAGCGCGACGCTTCGCTGGCGCCCTGTTGGTGGGGGAGGGTGTAGCTTTGTGTAGGGTATTGGAAACTCGGAGTGCTTTTATTGTTGATTTCATCTTTTGATTGTCTTTTCATACCTTCTCACAACTCATTTAGACTTCCCCTCCATGGCGACTTTTAAAGGCGTCTGAGGGTGTTTTGTGCAAAACCTATCATTAATTATGGTTGTGGACTTGGTGGTATTTTGTGCGATTAGATATGTGTGTTTTCCTTTTATCCCCTTTTGTATTTAGCCATCTTCTATCATGGCGACAGGCAGGTGGTGATTAAGGCCCTATGTCTGGGCTTTTGGGTCCCGGAGCTTGCGGAGGGGGACACAGCCTGGGCATGGGACTTTAATTTCCGCCTGCCGTCCCCATTAAACGAAAATGCCCCTAAATGAAAACTGAGCCAAATCAAAACAAAAAATCAAACCACCCCAAACCCCATCCAAAGCCCAAAACCCACAAAAATATGAAAAACCCACAAAAAACCACCCAAAATTTCATATAAAAATACAAGTTGCACAAGAAAACTCTGAACAATTGTTCAAAAAACTCAATTCTGTAGACATATGTTCTGTGCGTTGCTATAATGCAATTATCAACAAGACGTCTTAGAAAATATTAACGTGTTGAAAGGGGTATTTTATGTTAGAACTGTTTTTAGGTTTTATCAACAAATTTTTAAGTCAAGCACCTTTGCTGCTTGGTACAGTAGTTTTTATAGGTTACCTATTACTTGGGAAAAAGTGGTATGACGCTTTAGCAGGATTTATCAAAACCTTTGTTGGTTTCAAGATTCTTCAGGTAGGTACCGGTGGTCTGGTAAGTACATTTAAACCGATTATTGAAAGTCTGTCAGCCCGTTACGGTATAGAAGCCTTTGTAATTGATCCATATTTCGGACAAACTTCAGCAACTGAATATTTAGACTCAATCGGATCTTTAACCTTTGTCGGTTATGTCATGCTGATTGCTTTTGCTTTCAATATTGTTTTGGTTATGTTCAGAAAAGTGACTAAGATCCGTACCTTGTTTATTACAGGTCACATTATGTATCAACAGTCAGCAGTTCTTCTTTGGGCTATGTACTATGTTATCGATGGTACTGGTAACAAGGTTACACCATTTATGATTGGTGTTATCGGGCTTCTCATGGGTACATACTGGTCAGTTATGTCAAACCTGATTATCGAGGCAACTCAGGAAGTAACAGACGGAGCCGGCTTTACAATTGGTCACCAACAGATGTTTGGTGCCTGGGTAGCCTGGAAACTGGCAGGTAAAATCGGAAACAAGGAACATGATGTTAATCATGTTAACACTCCGGGATTCCTATCTATTCTTAATGACAACGTTGTAGCCAATGCTTTGATCATGACAGTCTTTGTAGGTACAATCATGGTAATCCTTGGTCCAGATACATTTGAGTACTCAACCTCCAAGTATTTCTTTGCTACCTATGTATGGGAAACATGTGCATACTTTGCTGTTTACATTACGATATTGTTGACAGGTGTAAGAATGTTCGTTGCAGAACTTACTGCATCTTTCCAAGGTATTTCCGACAAGCTTCTCAATGGTTCTGTACCTGCTGTTGACTGTGCTGTTACCTTTGGTTTCTCACCTCAAGCACCATCTTATGGATTTATCTTTGGTTTCTTTGGTCAATTAATAGCAATATTTGTACTTATTGCCCTCAACTCACCAGTATTGATTATCGCAGGATTTATCTGCTTGTTCTTTGACAACGGTACATTAGCCGTATTTGCCAATAAAGCAGGTGGAAGACGTGCCGCCGCGATTATTCCTTTTGTTGCCGGCTTGATTCAAGTATTTGGTTCAGCCCTTGTTCTTTCAGTTCTTCGTGGACCTGAACAAATCATCGGTTGGATGGGTATGTTTGACTGGGCAACACTTTGGGCAGGCAGCGTCCTTCTATCAAGCGTAGCAGGATACCTTGTACCTATCCTATTGATTCCGGCAATGTTGATAATTCCACAGCTTCAATATAGAAGACATAAGGAAACCTATTTCACAACCATGCGCGATCAATAAAGATTAAAACTGAAAGCTGCCTTTAATAGGGCAGCTTTTTTCGCGATAAATGAGGACTGCGAGAGTGCTTGCACTCTCATAGGACGAATGTCGCGAACCGGATTGCGAAGCAAGACGGGTGAAACGCGAGAGGACTGCGAGAGTGTTTACACTCTCATAGGACGAATGTCGCGAACCGGATTGCGAAGCAAGACGGGTGAAACGCGAGAGGACTGCGAGAGTGTTTACACTCTCATAGGACGAATGTCGCGAACCGGATTGCGAAGCAAGACGGGTTGAACATATGAGCAAAAACTGAACAAATGTTCAAAATAGTAGAATTTATTGACAAGTGTTCACACTCGTATTACCATTAATTTAAGAGTTAATGACATGTCTCAAAGATAGTGAGGAAAAAGATGATTAAAGATTTTGTGTTAACCGAAGATTACATCCAGTTTTTTGATAAAGTAGATACTTGGGAAGAAGCTGTTCGACTGTCAGCTGATCCACTCCTAAAAGGTGGCGAGATTCAACAATCCTATATTGATGGTATGATTGAGTCTGTTAAAGAGCATGGGCCTTACATCGTCATAGCACCGAATATTGCATTGCCTCATGCGAGGCCGGAAACCGGATCTCTAAAAATTGGTTATTCATTTATGCTTCTGAATGAACCGGTATCTTTTGCTGAAGATGGAAGTGCGGATGCAAGAATGTTCATTGCCCTCTCCTGTGTGGATCCGGAAACCCACTTGGAAATGCTTCAGGAAATTGTCATGATACTATCTGATCAGGATAAACACGATGCCCTTTTTGGAGCAAAGACCAAAGATGAAGTCTTAGAGCTGTTGAATGGAAATTAGATTTATTTCGTAGATATACATGCTGTTAAAGGAAGGAAAACAAAATGAGTAAAATAAATGAAATCACAAGAGAATCCTGGATTCTAAGTACATTTCCTGAATGGGGAAATTGGCTGAATGAAGAAATTGAAAGTACGAAAGTAGAACCTGGTACTTTCTCCATGTGGTGGCTGGGCTGTACCGGTATTTGGTTAAAATCTGAAGGAGGTACAAATCTTTGTGTTGACCTTTGGGTGAAATCCGGTAAAAGGGGCCATGGCAATGGCCTAATGAAGGACCAGCATCAACATCAGAGAATGATTGGTTGTAAGGAACTTCAACCCAACCTTCGAAATGTTCCAGTAGTCATTGATCCATTTATGATTAAGGAAATAGATGCTGTTTTAGCTACTCATGATCATGGAGACCATATTGATGAACATGTAGCTGCAGCTGTTTGCCAAAATACAGATGCATCGGTCAAGTTTATCGGACCTAAAGCCTGTACCAATCTGTGGAGACAGTGGGGAGTTCCGGAAGAGCGCTTAGTAACAATGGTTCCTGGTCAAAGTGTAACCATTAAAGATATTGAAATTGTGGCTTTGGAATCTTTTGACAGAACAGAGCTGGTAACAGCACCGGCAGGTCAAACCTTAAAAGGCAAGATGCCACAGGAAATGGATGATCTAGCCCTTAATTATCTCTTTAAGACACCGGGTGGTAATCTTTACCACAGTGGTGACAGCCATTATTCCAACTGGTTTGCCAAGCATGGTAACGACTATGAGATTGATGTTGCTCTCGGATCTTTTGGAGAAAATCCTAGAGGTATGACAGATAAGCTAACTGCAGAAGGAATTCTACGTATGGCTGAATGCCTTAATACCCAGGTTGTCATTCCAATTCATCATGATATTTGGACTAATTTTATGGCAGATCCACAGGATATTATGGTTATGTGGAATCGTAAGAAGGACCGTTTGAAATACAAGTTTAAACCATACATCTGGCAAGTTGGAGGTAAGTTCACCTGGCCGGAGAATAAGGATGATCTGGAGTTTATGTACGACAGAGGCTTCCATGATGCATTTGCCATGGAACCGGACCTTCCTTTTAAATCATTACTCTAGAGGTAATTGGTCCCTTAAAGGCCATATAAGTAGTATAATAAGCTTATAGCATATTGACTCTTATGCTGTAAGCTTTCTAATTTCAAATAGTCAGGTTAACTGACAAAATAAAATGTATTGGAGGAATACAATGTTAAAAGTATTAGCTGCATGTGGAAATGGAATGGGTTCCAGTTTGATTATCAAAATGAAAATTGAGAAAGTATTAAAGGATATGGGCATTGAATGTGAAGTGCATCATGCCAGTGTTGGCCAGGCAAAATCTGATGCCAGAAACTTTGACCTGGTTCTTGTATCCCAGGTTTTTGAAAAAGAGTTTGCAGGCGCCGGCAATGCAAAAGTAGTAGGTCTCCTTAACCTCTTGTCAGAAGATGAAATCAGAACAAAAGTAGAACAGGCATTAGCATAAGTTGGAAAGCTTATTATTGGAGTTAATATGTATACATTAAAGGATAATCCTATTGGGATATATGAAAAAGCCATTCCTAACCGTTACGATTGGGCGACGAAAATTCAGATTGCCAAATCAGCTGGATTTGACTTCATTGAGATGTCAGTGGATGAGTCCGATGAACGCCTATATCGCCTGGATTGGAGTGACAGTAAAAGAAAGTATATACGAAGACTTTTGGATGAAAATTCCTTCTACATTAATTCAATCTGCTTAAGCGGCCATCGAAAATACCCTTTTGGGTCTAAGGATCCGACTAAAAGGAAGATGGCATATGAGTTAATGGATAAGGCAATTATTCTGGCCAAAGATCTGGGTGTAAGAAATATTCAGTTGGCAGGCTATGATGTTTATTATGAAGACAGTGATGACGAAACTGTGGAAAGATTTTTAGAAGGCCTCAAGTATGCAGTCAGAAAGGCCTCCAGCGCAGGTGTTATGCTGTCTATCGAAATTATGGACACTGAATTTATGGGTACCATATCCAGATGTTTAAGATTCATTGAAGCCATTAAGTCACCCTGGCTAAAAATCTATCCGGATTTTGGTAATCTCAGTCAATGGACAGATAAGCCAGAGGATGAAATCGCTCTTGGTATTGATCATATTGTTGGGATTCATTTAAAGGATACCAAGCCTGGTGTCTTTAAGTGCGTTCCCTTTGGTCAGGGAACCGTTGATTTTGTTAAGTTGTTCTCGAAAATGGATGAACTTAAATTTCAGGGACCCTTTCTTATAGAAATGTGGGCGGATAATTCCAAATATCAAACAATTGAAGAATCTATTCATGAGATTGAAGAGGCAAAAGCATGGCTCTTTAGTAAGGCAGGTGGCAGATTTGATCAGTGAGCGAGTACAAGCAATAAAAGAAGAGGTTTTTAAAGCCAACCTGGAATTGGTCAAACAAAACCTGGTAATCTATACCTGGGGGAATGTATCAGCTATTGACAGGGAATCAGGGCTTGTAGTTATAAAACCAAGTGGAGTCGATTATGATCTCATGACCCTAGAAGATATGGTGGTTCTTGATTTAGACGGAAATATAATAGAAGGTAAATATAAACCTTCATCAGATACACCAACACACTTGGCGTTATATAGGGAATATGATAACATAGGAAGTGTAGTGCATACCCATTCAGAGTGGGCGACGTCTTGGGCCCAGGCAGGTAGAGAAATTCCGGTTTATGGAACAACTCACTCCGATTATTTTTACGGACCAATCCTGTGTACAAGAACGCTTACCCAGGAAGAAGTGGCAGTGGACTACGAACTTAATACAGGCTTGGTAATGATTGAGACATTAAAAGAAAAGCAAAAAGACCCGAGTCATATTCCCGGAATGATTATATGTAATCATGGTCCGTTTAGTTGGGGAAAGTCGGCCACAGATGCAGTTCATAATGCAAAAGTTATGGAAGAAGTAGCAAAAATGGCCTTTAGGACAGAGGTACTTAATCCTGGAATACAACCGGTCAGCAACTATATTTTGGACAAGCATTATCTTCGTAAACATGGGGCTAATGCCTATTATGGACAAAATTAACCAGATGGCAGAGGAGAAGAGGTGATCTTATGGTTGATAAGGAAGAACAGCAACTGATTATTGATGCATCAGTGCTTTATTATTTGGAGGGGAAAACCCAGAGCCAAATAGCAAAAGAATTATATTTATCCAGACCTAAGGTCTCAAGATTGCTAAAAAAAGCCAGAGAACTACAGATTGTGGATATCACGATCAATTATCAGAATGATGAGATAGAAAGACTTCAAGGTGAAGTAAGAAGGCAATTCAACGTTCCCAATGTCATCGTATCAAAAACACTGACTGATGAAGCAGAAACCTTAAGAGAAGTAGGAAAAGCAGCAGCAAAAGAGCTGGCCATGTATTTACGTGATGATATGACCCTTGGCATTTCATGGGGAAAACATGTCAGGATGGCAGCTTCTTATTTAAAGGAACATGAATATCACAATATGCAGATCGTCGAATTATTTGGAGCTATCTCTTATGATATGAATCAAAATGACATGCTCAGCATTGGACGGACCATATCCAGTAAGTTAAACGGACGTCTTTATCCCTTACCTTCACCCATCTATATTAATGATGAAGGTGCAAGAAAGGCTATTATGGAGACGCCTCTTATTAAGAACACCTTAAGGAAGATTAACGAATGTGACTTGATTCTCTCCGGTATAGGAGCTATTGACAGTGAGTCAATGCAGACCTTATGGGATTCCTATGTGGAGACAGATATGAAGGATCAGATTATTTCAGGTGGTGGTGTCGGCTTCCTACTGGCCCATTTCTTTGACCGTCAAGGTGAGTTCTTAGATATTCATGCCAATGAATGTGTCGTCGGTATTGAGACCGAGACCATTCGAACCAAGCGTATTTTTGCTATTGCTTCCGGCAGGGAGAAGGCAAAAGCGATTTATGCTGCCCTTAAAGGTGGATTGGTTAATACCATCGTTTCCGATGAAGAAACCCTTCAGACAGTGATGAAAATGGCTAGAAAAGGTGTATAGGAAGGAGCGTATGATGTTAAAAGGTATAGGTGCCAGTGATGGCATACGAATTGGGAAGGTTTACAAGTACAACCAGGTACATTTGGTAATCGAAAAAAAAGCTGTAGAGGACACCGATGAGGAAGTGGCAAAATTTCAAGGAGCCCTTCTAAAAAGCGAGGTGGAGTTATCGGCTATTCAGGAGAAAACCTTAAAATCTGCCGGTGAGGAAACAGCAGCTATTTTTGGCGCCCATATAGAAATTGTCAATGATCCGGAACTTTCAGGAGCTGTTGAAGCCAAGATTCTTGAAGAACATGTGAATGCAGATTTTGCCCTTAAAGAAGTTGCAGATACCTTTATTGCTATGTTTGAATCCATGGACAATGAGTATTTTAGAGAAAGAGCGGCAGATATTAAGGATGTAACTAAACGTATATTGGTTCATATCCAGGGGCTTACCATGTCTTCCCTGGCAGAAATAAACGAAGAAGTTATTGTTGTAGCCAAGGATTTGACGCCATCTGATACAGCTCAGTTAGATAAAAAACTGGTTAAAGGCTTTGTAACTGATATTGGTGGCCGGACCAGCCATTCGGCTATTATGGCCAGAACTTTGGAGATTCCGGCTGTCGTAGGAACAAAAAAAGGTTTTGAAACCTTGAAAGATGGTGACCGGATTATTATTAACGGATCTACCGGTGAGGTTGTCATTAATCCATCAGACCGGGAGGTCAGTGAATACCAGGAAAAAATCAAGGCTTATGAAGAAATGAAAGCCTTATGGGCCCAGTACAAGGACAAAAACAGTCTCACAAAAGATGGTAAACACATTGAGATTGGTGCCAATATCGGTAATCCGGAAGACTTGACCGGTGTTATCGACCATGGCGGCGAGTGTATTGGTCTTTATAGAACAGAATTCTTATATATGGGTAAATCTGATTACCCTAATGAAGAGGAGCAATTTGCAGCCTACAAGGCAGTCCTTGAAGGTATGAAGGGTAAGCCGGTTGTGGTAAGAACTTTGGATATTGGCGGCGATAAAGAGCTTAGCTATTTGGAGATGGAACATGAACTGAATCCATTCCTTGGCAACAGAGCCTTAAGACTTTGTCTCAATATGCCAGATGTCTTTAGAACGCAGCTTAGGGCCCTCCTTCGAGCAAGTGTTTATGGGGACCTTCATATTATGTTCCCTATGATTGCAACGGTGGATGAGCTTCGGACTGCCAAAAGCTTTTTGGAAGAGGCAAGGAAAGACTTGGTGGCTGAAGGTATTGGGGTCAGTGACTCCATCAAGGTAGGAATCATGATTGAAATACCTGCAGCTGCTATTGCATCAGACATTCTGGCTAAAGAAGTTGACTTCTTCTCTATAGGAACCAACGATTTGATACAGTATACCTTTGCAGCAGACCGTATGAATGAAAAGGTCTCCTACTTATATCAGCCTTTTAATCCATCCTTGCTTAGACTTATTGGAATGGTTATTGAAAATGCCCATAAAGAAGGCAAATGGGTAGGAATGTGTGGCGAGATGGCAGGAGAAATTAAGGCGCTTCCCCTTCTTATAGGGCTAGGTCTTGATGAATATTCCATGAGTGCCTCAGGTATACTTCGTGCCAGATATACGGCAGCTAAAATTGATGCCGGCGAGGCAAAAGCCCTTGCCAAAGAAGCGCTGACTAAAGCCAACCAGGAAGAGATTCTTGAATTGGTGGACAGATTTTTAGATCAACTTTCATAAGCAAGTCTCTAACTAGAGATAAGTATTATATTAATCGTTATAACGGGAGGATTTACCATGGCAAGACAAACCGTCGATGTAACCAACTCTACAGGACTGCACGCCAGGCCAGCATCAGAATTCACTAAATTGGCAACAGGTATGAAGTGTGATGTTTATCTTGAGAAAGAAGGAAAAAAAGTTAATGCAAAAAGCATTCTTGGCGTCCTTTCCCTGGCCATCGGAAAGGGTAATCAAGTAGATATCATCACTGAAGGTGAGGATGAAGAAGAAGGGCTGTTGAAGTTGGTTGATTTTGTTAATAGCCTGGATGACTAAAACTAGATAATAACCCCAAATTATTAAATGTAGAAAATTAATCATCTAGAAATGAAGCAGTAACCAAAGTAGTTTGACTACGGAGGTTGCTGTTTTTATTGTTTAGAAAACTTTTTTTTGTCAGGTGATAGTTCACCATGTAACCCGCTTATTATAATAGAATTTGCCCACCCTTGTTGTAATATTGAAACAAGTATTATAAAATGTTTTTTACGGAGGTAAATAATGAAATGAATAAAAAGAGACTCATTTACTATATATTAAGCTTACCGGAGCGTTTTGTCAGGTCAACAGTATCCGGTGTCACCGGCGTAACATCGATTTTGACAGATTTGGCCTTGCCAAAAGCACTTAAAGAAACGGCTACCTATAGGGTTACCTTTGGTATGCTTCAGCAGTTTCTCATTGAGAAAGTTGCAGAAATTGAAATGGACCATAAAGATATAGAACTGGTTGACAAGTATTTAGTCAGAAAGACAGCCGGTTCCATGATTGAAGGTATTGGACTTCTGAGTATTCAGTTCTCACCGGTATGGATGCTGGCAATCCTTAGTGATTTCACAGGGGGTTCAGGAGCCTATCTTAAACGTTTGACAGAAGACCTCAAGAAAGAGGGGCTGATTCGACCGGATAGAAATTATGACAGCGCATTCGCCTTGTTGGATGGAATAAGAGTTATTGGAGACAAAGGGGTTCGAGCTATTGACACGCCTCCAATTTCAAAGGATGAACTTATTGCCTTTAAAAATGAGATGAAAGAAGCCTTTCAACATAATAATGAGGCGACCTACCAGCTATATAAGGATATGGAGAAAGTATATTCCAGAATGGAGAAGGCAAGCAGTGATGAAGATATTTCCATGAAGAAATTATCTGGTGCCATGGCCTTGGATGCTATGAAACATTCTGCTGGAAAGAATCTGAATATATTAAAGTCTGGAAGTATGTCAAGTGGTAGGCTGCTCAGGGAACTTTTTATTGACTCATACAAGGAGTCTTTGGATCACTTGAATCATGTTGGTAAACGGGCCTATTTGATTAATCATTTAACACCGTTTATGAAGCAGGTGAAAAATCACTATAGTAAAGAGAAAGAATCTCTGACACAAAAGGTCCTTGGTTTTATCTTTGGTAAGGATAAAGGTGAGAGTAATCATGAATGAGAATCTTTGGATGGTCTATGCACTCATCAATGCTCTTGTGTTCCTTGTTTATGGTATAGATAAGCTAAAAGCCGTTAGAAACAGGTACAGAATTCCTGAAAAAACCCTTGTCGGTCTTGGTCTCTTAGGTCCATTTGGCGGAGGCTTGGGGATGTTAGGCTTTCGTCATAAAATAAGAAAATGGAAGTTTAGGATTTTCATTAGCTTAGGACTCATTCTTCATCTGACAGTCATTATATACATATTTAAACGAGTTTAGGAGACCACATATTTAATGAAAAATAAAAACAAAAGCTATCTGGAAGTCCATATTGCAGTATTCCTCTTCGGGTTAACAGGGTTGTTCGGTAAATTCCTTTCCCTGAATCCTTTTATTATTGTTCTTGGACGAGTCTTTTTTTCGAGTATATTTATTGGTGTTTGGATGTTGGTGTCTAAGGAAAGTTTCCGACTTAAAGTTAAAAAAGATTATCTTAAGCTGCTAATCATGGGTGGACTTCTTGCCATTCACTGGACATCTTTTTTTGCATCCATTCAATTTTCAAATGTAGCTGTAGGTTTGTTGACGTTCTCAACTTTTCCGGTCTTTGTCAGCCTTTTAAAACCATTGACTCATCGTACACGAATATCTGGAAGAGAAATATTATTTGGAATTATTACACTTATTGGTATAGGATTTATTGTCCCTTTACATGATCTCTTAAGCCAGGTTATGGTTGGTGCTTTAATTGGTGTCTTTTCCGGAGGGGTTTATGCACTTTTCACTATATATAATGAAGACTTGGTTAGAGGATATTCCGGAAAGGTTGTTGCTTTCTATGAACAGGCTTCTGCAACCCTCCTCCTTTTACCTGCTCTTTTTATAGTGAAGCCACAATTGACAGGGATGGATATTGGATTGCTAATCCTACTTGGGACTGTTTTTACCGGGATAGGCCATACATTGTTTATCACCGGTCTAAAGGGTGTGTCAGCCTACATGGCAGCCATCATAACCATGATGGAGCCTCTTTATTCTATTGCCCTGGCATATTTTCTCCTGGGTGAAAAAGTCAGTATCAATGTTTTTATCGGTGGGGTCATTATTCTTGGGTCAGTACTGTATTTATCTCTGGCTGAAACAAAATCTGTAAATAAGGCCTTGAAAGAGACAGGGTGACCCTGTATCATAAGTAGTAGTTTGACAGTGTGAAGAGGCATAAATGAGGAAAAGATGAAAGGGTTCGTTTCTAGAATTGGTGGTAAGATGGATAAGAAATTAAAAATTAAGCATAAGAAGAAAGAAAATATGTATTTTGTTGAGTATGGTAAAGTAAAAGAAATGAAGAAAGTTAGATATGAACTCATCAAATTACTCAATGAAAAAGAAGACATTATATATTTTGTGGATACAAGTCTTGGTATGTCTGAAAATAAAAAAGCCCCAACCTTTCACGACCTTACAGAAGAAGCTAATCGTGATAAAGTATTGGCTTACATTTCGGAACATGGATTGGAGTATCGTTTTCACACACGAAAAAGAGAAATGACCAAAAGCCTCTTTGGCATATCAGCTGGTAAGAAAGTCATGGTGGAAGATTTTCTAGGTGGCATTTCTATTGGTAAAGGACAGATGACAGAAGACCTTTTTGATCTCCTGTGTTGTACCCATGATTACTTTATTGGGATTAAACCAATGAAAGCCGTTGGTGAAATCTTTAGAGAGTTTGCCATGGATCCCTATTGGAGAATTGATAAATCCCATGACTTTGAGCATACTTTGGTTGATTCTCATCTCTTACAGTATTTCTATACTTCCTATGATTTTCAAGGGATCATGTAAACGGATATACTTAAAGATTTAATAATCCGGCACATCAAAAATCTGAATCATCTTATCCTCAGATATTTCTAGATACTGAGTAGGAGATATGCCTTCATACTTCTTGAAGGTGGAACTTAAGTGGAATTCACTGGAAAATCCGGTCATTTCACTTATTTTTTTGAGTGAATATATTTTTTTGTCCAGAAGTTCCTTGGCCTGGATTATCCGTTTTTGGTTCACATAATGGTGGGGAGACTGACCAAGGGTGGTCTTGATTAATCGGTGGAGTTGCCTTTCACTAATATGGACACAGCCGGCCAGGTCAGAATTGGATATATGTAAATGAAGATTTTCATTAATGTATTCATTGATTCGCTGAAGTTGGCGTAGTTCGGTAGACCTTGATGGCAACTCGTACTGAGTGTCCTTATTAGGTTTGTAGGATAATCTTGAACAGAAAATAATCATCTCAGTAATACATTGTCGAATGTTGATAAAATAGCCTGGTGCCTTAAGATGGGCTTCCTGGAAGGCTTTCTCAAAGAGGAGCTTAACGTCGCTGGCATCCTTAAAAACCCTATTGGATGACATTCTTATCAGCTCAATAATCTGACCGGTTTCATTATCAAGAGCTGAATCTATTCCATGAGTACATAATTTCTTGACATCAAAACGCAAGGCATATTCAATCATGCCTTTTTCGTAGATAACCTGTTTATGGGAGGTTAGAGGAGCAATAATGTATAAGTCTCCTGGCTCCAATTCCATAATTTCTCCCTCGACCACAACATAGCCTGTACCTGAAGCGATATAGTGTAGCTCATAACAGGTATGACGATGGGTTTCATAACCAGTGATTTTTTCAAAATTCTCAATCTGAAAATTATGAACAGTGATCTGAAAGTTATCGATGACCGTATTCAAATTACAGTTGCTTAACTTCTTAGTTTCTTCAATATATTTATTATCCATACATAAATTATACCAAAAAAATTCCTGTTGGCAAATTTTTATATGAAATAAACAGGAAAATAATTAAAATTCGTAATATAATATAAAATATAGAAAAATGCACTAATATAAAAATGAGAGCGATACCAAATTGGCAGAATTATATATAGTTTCGTCAAGGGCAAATATGGAAAAAGGATAAAATGATTGATAAAATGTAAATTGTGATAAACTTTCTGGTGAATATTTTCTGTTGCACCAGGTTCAACCTAGCATAGGACATGGTGCAATGGTTGGTTCACCGAAATGTTACCAATCAATTATTTTAAGGAGGGTTAAGTAAATGGGAACAAAAACAATGAAACTTTTAATGACTCTATTATTGGTACTATCATTAGTTCTTACAGCATGTGGCTCAGGAGAAGAGACTACAACTGAAGAGAAAGATACAAGTACAGAAAGTAATGATACCAGTAAAGAAGAAACTACAAGTGAAGAAAAAGAAGAATCAACAGACGCTGATATGGAAGAAGATATGACAGAAGAGACTGTTGATTTAGCTAATGGGGGAACGCTCCCAAGAGATCAAACTCTTTACTTTGGTGGTATTCAATGGGGTGCTATCAACGGTTGGAACCCACTTGGCGATAACATGAACAATGGTATGGCTATGGAACAATCAGCTGGTGGATCTCGTGTTACTATGTTTGAAACTCTTTATATGTACAACATGTTGAACGGCGAAATGGTTCCACTTCTTGCAGATGGCGAGCCAATGTGGAATGCAGATCTTACTGAAGTAGTTGTAAAGATTAACCCAACAGCAAAATGGAGTGACGGAACTTCTGTAACAGCTAAAGACGTTGCAGCAACATGGAATACTTCATTGGAAATTGCTAACTCACAAGGTAACTCCTTAAAACCTTATATCGAATCTGTAACAGCTACAGATGATATGACTGTAACAGTAAAATCAGCTGTGGATGAATCTGGAACTCCTAAAAATCCATTGGTTGTTAAAGCTTATTTAGGCCAAACCTATGTACTTCAAGAAGCATGGATCAATACAGTTGTTGACCGTAACGGCGGCGTAGCTGAAGATATTAAAAATGATCCAGGCGAAGACATCGTATTCTCAGGACCTTATGGCCCACTTTATGCAGATGATCAAAAAGTTGTTCTTGTTAGAAATGATGATTACTGGGGACAAGATGCTTCTATGTGGGGCAAATTAGCAGCTCCTAAATATTTGGCTCATGCACTTTATGCAGACAATGCTGCAACAGAAGTTGCTTTCAAAGCCGGTGAAATCGATGTTGACCAACAATTTATTCCTGATATTCAAGATTTGTGGTTGGAAGATGGACTTCCAATTTCAACTTATATGTCTGAAGAGCCTTATGGTATCTGTGTAAATATGCCAACTGCATGGTATAACTTAGATATTCCTGCTCTAAACAACGTAGCAATTCGTAAAGCTATTGCTATGGCAGTTGATTATGATGCAATTATTGCAAACGCAATGACTAATCAATCACCATCCTTTAGTGATGTTCCCCGTTCATTAATGAACCCAACACCAGGTGAGCAAGCTGCGTATAACCATGATGATGTAGCAGACCTTCAATGGGCTGGAAATGACATCGCTGGTGCTAATGCACTTCTTGACGAAGCTGGTATCGTAGATAACGATGGCGACGGCATCCGTGAACTTGATGGTGTTAACCTTGCTTTCAATGCTTCCTGTCCAAATGGATGGACTGACTGGATGGCAGCTATGGAAATCGTAGCAGCAGCCGGCGATAACATTGGTATTGATATTACAACTAACTTCCCAGAGTGGTCTGTATACCAAACAGTTGTAACTGCAGCATCTCAAGACCAATATGACATCTTTATGATGTGGACTGATTCAGCTGCTCCAACTCAACCTTGGGGACGTGTACGTCAATTGATGAGTTCTGAATACAACGGAATCGATGGTAACTGGTCCGGTAACTGGGGACATTTTGCCAACGAAAGAGCTGATGAACTTATTCAAATGATACCTACAGAAACTGATCCAGCTGCTCTTGAAGCACTTTATACAGAAGCTGTAGAAATCTACTTAACAGAAGTACCATCATTCTCACTTATGTATAGACCTGACAAATTCCATGCTGTTAATGAATCAATTTGGACAGGTTATCCAGAAGCTACAGATGGTAAAGAAATTCCTCCAATGAACTTAGTCAGTGGATATGGTATGGCAGGATTATACGAAATCGAATTATTGAACTAATCGATTAGCTATTCACAGCCGTGCTACGGGTTTCCGGAGCACGGCTATGTTATATTAGGAGGTTTGAATGAAAGGTTATCGCAAATATTTTACCAAGAAAATTTTATGGTTTATAGCTACTTTTATTGTTGCAGTCCTTTTGAATTTTATCCTTCCAAGGCTTATGCCTGGTGACCCGGTTGCTGTTATCACTGCCAAGGTTGCCCAAGGTATTTCAGATGCTGATACAGTTAAAGAACTATATGAAAATTATGCCGAGCAATTTGGCGTAAATGATCCAATGTATATTCAGTTCATCACTTATTTTAAAAATGCTATGACTGGAGATTTTGGTAAATCTTTTAGTCAATACCCTAGAGAAGTATCTGATATTCTTGCTAATGCAATCTGGTGGACAATAGGACTCCAATTACCGGCAATCATCGTTGGTTGGATTATTGGTAACCTCTTGGGAGCTTTAGCAGCTTATATCCGAAAAGGTTTCGATAAGGTGATTATGCCCCTAAGTTTATTTCTAAGTAACATACCGGCTTTCGGTATGGCTGTTATACTTTTGACCCTTTTCGCCATTAAATTGGAGTTGGCACCAACATCAGGGGGCTATGGATTTGATATGATTCCTAATTTTTCCTGGGAGTTCGTTAAATCTGTTATCGTCCATTATCAACTTCCTTTCTGGTCTATCGTAGCAGTAGCTGTAGGTGGACAGGCCATAGGAATGCGCTCCATGTCAATTTACGAACTTAATGCAGATTATGTTAAATATAGTAGATTCCTGGGAATCAATGACAGGAAAATAGTTGGTTACGTTTTTAGAAACGCTATGCTGCCTCAGATTACCGGTTTGGCACTTGCCATTGGTACAATGGTAGGTGGTGCTCTTGTAGCTGAAATTATATTCTCTTATCCAGGACTTGGTACAACCATGCTTGCAGCTATTAAAGCATCCGACTATCCATTGCTGTCAGCAACAACCTTGATTATTACTCTAATGGTTTTAGTTTCAACCTTTATTTTGGACCTTGTTTATGGATTTATTGATCCTCGTGTTAAAGCAGCTCAGTTTGATTCATAGGAGGAGGAAAGATGAAAAATCAATTACGTCAAATATTTCATTCAGGTAAATTCGTCGCAGGATTCACAATTTTTGCATCGCTCCTCATTTTTGTTATTGTATATCCTTTGTTTAATCCGGGAAATCCACTTTTACAAATTGGTCTTGGAAACTTTTTTGAACCTGGAACCTATGTAAATGTTTATGATGCTATGGATACAGAATCGGAAACCTTTAAGATCGAAGGCGCAGCGGACAATAGACTCTACGCAAGCCTATCTGATGAAGATAGGGTTGAGATGATCGTATGGTTTGATGCGGCTGAAATATCAACTGAGGGCTTGGATATTACAGATACTCAAGCACTGCTTGACCTTTGGATGAATAATTACGACCCAACAATCCGTCCGAAGGGAATGACAAAAGCAAAAAGAAATTATTATGAACGTTTGGATAAGGCCCTACTTAAAGTAATTGCAGCAGAAGATAAAATAGTTGCAAAAACTGATGATGACGGCAACTTAGAAGAAACAGGAACAATTGACAACAGAGACTATGTAAATGTCAAAGATGTACCAAATGTAATCCGCTTACCACTGGGTACAGATAACTTTGGACGTGATGTCCTCAAGGAACTTGTCTCAGCAGTTAAAACATCCCTGCAGATTGGTTTGGTAGCAGGCGTTATTGCAACCTTCATTGGTCTGTCATTAGGGCTTCTTGCAGGATATCTTGGTGGAATCATTGACGATGTTATCATGTTTATCACTAATATATTTACGGTTATACCTGGCTTTGTTCTCTTGATCCTGATTTCCTATTCCATTGGCCAGGCCCAAAGAGGGGCGGTTACTGTAGCGGTTGTAATCGGCTTCACTTCTTGGGTATGGACGACACGTTCTGTTCGTTCCCAGGTTATCTCCCTTAGGAATAGAGACCATGTTAACTTAAGTAAGTTGTCAGGGCACAGCCTGATTCGAATAATTACGACTGATATTTTACCTTATATTGCATCTTATGTAGTGATGGCCTTAATCCTTCAGATTTCTTCAGCCATCCTTGCAGAAGCACAACTGTCCTTACTTGGACTTGGACCTAAAACAACAGAAGTGCCGACATTGGGACTGATGATGAACTGGTCAATGCTGTACTCAGCACATCTTAACGGTTCATGGTGGGCATATTTCCCTGTTATTTTGACTATTGCATTGATTTCCTTCTCCTTGAACCTGATGAACACAGGTTTGGACCAGGTATTCAATCCGACATTAAGAGACTAGGAGGCTGTTATGGGAAAAGTGACACTCGACGTAAGGAACTTGAAAACCAAATATATTACCAGATTCAGAGAAGATGTCTATGCTGTTGATGGTGTTTCCCTTAAGATTGAAGATGGAAGATCATTAGGGATTGCCGGTGAATCAGGTTGTGGTAAATCAACCTTGGCCTTAAGCCTTATGGGTTATTATTTTCCACCTCTTCACTATACGGCAGGTGACATTATCATCGATGGTATTAATATTACCCATATGAAACCGGATAATATTCGAAAGAATATTCTTGGCCGTGAAGTGGCTTACATACCACAGGCGGCAATGAATGCCCTGAACCCTACAATAAAAATTATACGTTTTATTGAAGATGTTATTCACGTTCATTATCCTGATATGTCAAAAAAAGAAATTTATGATATGGCAAAAGACCGTTTTGAAGAGTTGGGTCTTCCATCTAAGGTGCTTAATCAATATGCAGTTGAGCTTTCAGGTGGTATGAAACAGAGAACTGTTATAGCAATATCAACCATACTGTCACCTACAGTTTTGATTGCCGATGAGCCTTCCAGTGCTCTTGACGTTACCAGCCAGAAAATGGTTATTAAAATGCTGAGAAATCTCATGGATAAAGGCTATATCAAATCGATGATCTTTATCACCCATGAGTTACCACTTCTTTATAACGTAACCGATGATATCATGGTTATGTATGCAGGCGAAATTGTAGAACGGGGTTCTTCAAAAGATATGGTATTTGACCCAATTCATCCTTATTCAAGAGGCTTGATGGGATCCATTATCGTACCTGAGACAGGGACCCGTGACCATAAATGGCAGCAATCCCGGGAACACCACCAAATCTTAAGAATCCACCAAAAGGATGCCGATTTGCAGCAAGGTGTAAATATGCTAGACCGGAATGTAAGTATACAACGATAGCCATGCGTGAGATTGGTAATGGTAGAGCCTACAGATGCATCTTTGATTTGGACTATTTGAGGGAGGTGTATGAAAATGAACAATCCTGAAAATGTAAATGAAAAAAATACTGATCAAGTAACAGAAACTGAAATAAAGGAAACTCCTATAATGGAAACCCAGGTAAAGGCTCCTGAAGAAGACAGGTCTCTTTGTCTAAGTGGTAAAGGTGTAACCAAGGTATTCGGTTTTGGTGAAACAAAAACAGTGGCAGTAAATGCTATTGATTTCGACTTCCACGAAGGAGAACTGGTTTCCATTGTTGGAGAATCCGGAAGTGGAAAGACAACCTTGGCCAAAATGCTGTTAGGCCTTTTGCATCCTACTGACGGTGAAATCTTTTACCAGGGTCAGCTGAGAGATATTCGCAGTCACAAAAGGAAAAAGGAATACTGGAAGAACATCCAGGCTATATTCCAGGATCCTTTTTCATCCTTTAATGTCTTCAATAAGATTGATACAGTTCTTCTTGACTGTATTCATATGCGGGGAGGAAAAAGACTGCCAAAGGCTAAAAAGATAGAGATGATGACTGAAGCCTGCTCTTTTGTAAACCTAAAGTTTGAAGAATTAACCAATAAGTATCCCTTTGAACTTTCTGGTGGACAGATGCAGCGTCTGATGATTGCCAGAATCTTCCTCTTAAAGCCGAAGATTCTCCTGGCTGATGAGCCAACATCGATGATTGATGCCTGTTCAAGAGCAACAATCCTAGATATGCTGATGAACCTACGTGATGAAATAGGTATGACCATTATCTTCATCACCCATGATATCGGTCTTGCCTACTATATTTCCGACTCTGTTTATATTATGGAGCATGGAAACATCGTAGAGAGGGGAACAGCTGACGACGTCATCCTAAACCCTAAAGCAGAATACACCAAAAGACTTTTGAGTGATGTACCTAAGATTCATGAGGAGTGGGATCTGAGTACTGTATAAAGGTCTGCCTTGTGTAAATTTGAATAGTATAATAATGTTAAGAGCTGAGCACTTGATTTTAAGTTGTGCTCAGCTTTTTTTATGTTGTTATGTTAGAGTTGAAGGCTATATGTATACCCCCTTCCCTTGCGCACTTCGTGAAGCCGGTCAGAGGGCATACATATAGCCTTCTGCTTAACAGATAAACAAAAATCCTGAGAATCTACTCAGGATTAAGTGTAAGGTCTTAATAGGTTTATAACTAATAAATGAAGAGAAGCTTTATACAGTAATCGAAACGCCTTGTGAATGGGGACATTTATTGCCTTGTTTCTAGCGCACTCAATGAGGTGGTTTTTAATGACAATACTCAATGAGATGTTTTTAAATGACAGTACTCAAGGAACTTCAAAAACATAGTTTCCTTCACTTCGAGTCATCAAGCACGTCCCAATTCTTATAAAAACTCGATTCAAGTCAGTTTCTTAACCTCCCATTTATCAGTCGCAAGGTCTGGGTATGGTGTCCTGGTATCTGGGCTTTGGCTCACGAAGGGGTTCAGTGTGTCTGATATCAGACACACTGAACCCCTTTGGGATCCACCGCCCGGGTACTAGGAATTCCATACCTGGACCTGTCAACTAGATGAATTACAAGTCTTAAGAAACTGCCTTAATCCCCTCTAGGAAGGCCTGAATTGGCTGATTGCCTACTAATTCAAATTCATCGTTGATGACAATCTTAGGAACACCGGAAACATTGAATTTATTGGAAATTTCTGGGAAGGTTTGTGCTTCGATCATTTCTGCATCAATGTTAGGATTCATTAGGGCTAATTTGTGGGCTTTTTGTACTGCGCCAGCACAGTGTGGGCAGGAGAGGGTAACAAATACTTTGATATTAACAGGTTTGTCAACGGCAGCAACAGCTGTAGTGATGTCCTCTGGTAATTGGCTCTGTGCTCCCGAAACTTCGATTAAGGCTGGGATGAAGGAGTTGATTTCATGACCGGCTGGAATACCGTTGAATTTCACACCTTCAAACTTACCTTGAGCATTAAGGAGTACAATACTTGGAACCATTTCAACACCATATTCCTTGGCGAGATCACCATCAGTATTGGTATTATACAAAGTAAGAGAAAGTTTATCGCTTAATTCAACCAGCTCATTCATATAACTTTCAGTTTCCTTACAGGTTTGGCAGTCGCCACCATCTGTAAACAAGGCAATGGTTACATTGTCCTTTAATTGCTCAAATACCTCTTTTAATTGTTGGCTGATTTCATTATTTAACATTTTCATAAGTCATAGTCCTTTCTTTTGCTTTTTGCACATTAATATAATCGTTGGCGGATAGGGCAGCTTTGGCTCCATCACTGGTTGCAATAATGATTTGTTTGTATACCACATCGGTTACATCGCCGGCAGCATAGATACCAGGGATGTTGGTTGCTCCTCTTTGATCAACAATGATTTCATTGTTTTCGTTAAGGTCAATAAGGTCCTCAAAGAGCTGACTGTTAGGGATATTGCCAATTTCTACGAAAATACCGTCAGCATAGATTTCGATTTCCTGGCCGGATTCTTTCTGAAGGGCTTTAATGTGAGACATAAAATCCTCACCTTCAATGGATAAGATCTGGGTTTGTAGATGAATATCAATTTTATCGTTTTCATAGAGTTCATCAACCAGGATTTTATCAGCTCGGAACTGACTTCTATGAACCAAAGTAACATGATCGGCAACTTTGGCAAGATCTAAGGCAGCTTCCACAGCAGAGTTACCGCCGCCGGCAATAATTACTTTTTTATTTTTATACAATGGAGCGTCACATATTGCACAATAGGCAACTCCGCGACCGGCTAATCTTTCCTCTCCTTCAACACCTAAATGACGATGGTTGGTTCCTGTAGCTAAAAGCAGGGTACGGCTTGTGAAAGTTCTACCGTCTGTTAGAACAACCTGGTGATAATCTTTGTCACTGCCTGGTATGATTCTTTCTACATCGACGTATTCAGCGATTGGAACTTCCAGTTCGCCTACATGTCCTTTAAAGTCGTTGACCAGTTCTTCACCGGTTGCAAATTTTGTTCCCAGGTAGTTGTCAACAGAAGATGTATTAATGACCTGGCCACCAATTTGTCTAGTCAATATGGCTACTTCCAGCCCTTTTCTCTTAGCGTACAATGCGGCATTAAGACCTGCAGGACCTCCGCCAATGATTAGAAAGTCGTATAATGTTTCAGGATTAGGTTGAAGCGGTTCCTTTTCTAAGCTGAATGAAAATTCGAATCCCATGATGATGCCTCCTTATAATATGTGGGGGACGGTACTTGAATGAAAATGATTATTTTAAGCACCTAGGGGTGCTTGCTTATCAACTAAGAAATTGCTGAAATTCAGTCAATTTCTGTCGACATAACTCATGTATGGCGTCCACTTGAATGTTCGATTATGATTTTATGATTTTGCTGACAGACGATTCGGATATTCCGCCGAAAAGTGTGCCTAAATTTTTCATGGAAAGGGTTGAATGCTTCCTAAATGCCTTGATTAATTCGTTGCGGTTATCCTTATCCTTAATCATTTCACTAAGGGACAGACCTTTGATCTGGGCAATATCTGACAGTTTTTCTTTTGCGCCATCCAAACAGGTGATACAATGGTCGCAATCCGTGAAGTAGTCATCCGTATATTCTTTTGTATCAATCACTTCAAAACACTTGTTGTAGCATGAACTTGGATTAAGATTTTCCTTTTGGGTCCTAATAAGACGCTTGGTTTCGTAAAGTTCAACTGGCCCATCCAACTGGTAGCTTTTGTAGCGGTCACTGAAAAGTTTGCCGTCACATTTAGCGTAGATGGAGTAGGAGATGTTAATACTCTTCATAATATTGGAAATATCTGTTCCAAGGGTTTCAATAATCAAATCGTAGCCATTGTCATCTAAAAGACAAAAACCATGGAGGATAAAGCCATTTTTCTTTTTAGCTTTTTGGACGATTTCAACGAACTTTTCCCTGTCCATATCTGATTCAAAAAGTTTTCTGGTCTTACCACCTTTTTGAATAATATGATAGGTTCCAAAATTACTTTTGTCTCTTGCTTGCCTTGCCATTTGATCACCTTTCCTTTATGGTGACAGTATAATACACCTTGAAAATAAATTCAAGTACCGTCCCCGAAAATCCATGTTTCTACCAAACGAATGGCTGTAAATCTAATTTTTGTTGTTATAAATGAACAAAAATAAATGAAAAATCACATGTTTATGAGTCGCTTGCTTGAATAAACTTGAATTCGAGCCAGTAATTACTCCAATCATGTTAGATGATTATCAAGTAATTATATTTTTAATCATACTCTAACTGGTATATCTGGGGATTTCGGGATATACTAGTAAGTAGACTGATGTCAATAAAGGGTAAGGAGAATGATAATGAAGAAGTTTACAGAACTGGTATATGAACCCATTGACCTTGAGGTGCTGACAAAGGAAGTTGATGACATGCTTCAGGCTTTTGAAGCTGCTAAGGATGTAGAAAGTCAACTGGAAATTTTTAAAGACCTAAACAAGAAGAGGAACTATGTTGGTTCCATGATGGATCTCTGTTATGCAAGATATACCTTAAATACCAAAGATGAATATTATGTGGCCCAAATGGATATCGTTGATGAAATGATGCCTGAAGTTCAGGGACTAACAACGAAAATGTACAAGGTAATCATGGCATCTCCCTTCATAGAGGAACTTAAGGCTTCCATAGGGGACTTGTTTTTTACCAAGGCTGAGTTTGCACTTAAGACTTATTCTGATGAAGTGAAGGAAGACCTAAAAAAAGAAAACAAACTTTGCAGTGAGTACACCAAAGTTATTTCCTCCTGTGCTATCGACTACAAAGGACAAGTACGCAATCTGTCTCAAATGCGGCCTTTTGCTGTTTCGGAAGACAGAGAGACCAGAAAAGAAGCCAATGAGCTGATATATGGATTTATGTCTGAAAAGCAGGAAACCTTAGACCGTATTTATGATGAAATGGTCAAGATCAGAAGTGAAATTGCCAAGAAACTAGGCTTTAAAAACTTTGTTGAACTTGGTTACTTAAGAATGGACCGTCTGGATTACGATGCAGATATGGTGGCAGGCTATCGGAAACAAGTCATTGATGAGATTGTACCGATTACTTTGAAATTAAGACAACGACAACTAAAAAGACTGGGCTATGATAAACTAAACTACTATGATCTTGACTTTATGTTTCTTAGTGGTAATCCTGAACCCCAGGGAGACCCGGATTGGATTGTAGATAAGGGTCATAAGATGTACAGTGAACTGTCTCCGGAGACTAAGGAATTCTTTGAAATGATGATGGACTATGAGTATATGGATTTGGTTGCCAGACAGGGTAAAAGTGGTGGTGGCTACTGTATGTATCTGCCGGAATACGAGACTCCCTTCGTCTTTAGTAACTTTAATGGAACAGAAGGTGATATTACCGTCTTAACTCATGAAATGGGCCATGCCTTCCAAGCCTACCAATCCAAGTGGATAAAGGTACCGGAGCTTTGTGACCCAACTTATGAAACTGCTGAAATCCACTCTATGTCTATGGAGTTTTTGACATACCCATGGATGAAGGAATTTTTTGGCCCCGACACAGCCAAATTTGAGTTTTACCATATGTCAGATGGAATCCTTTTTATCCCATACGGTGTTTTAGTGGATCACTTCCAGCATTACGTTTATGAGAATCCTGAAGACTCACCCAAAGAACGTAGAGCAAAGTGGAGAGAGCTGGAAAAACTTTATCTTCCATATAAGAATTATGAAGGTAATGACTATCTTGAGGCAGGTGGATTCTGGCAGAAACAATCTCATATTTTTGAGACACCTTTCTATTATATTGATTACACCTTGGCTCAAGTATGTGCCTACCAATTCTATGTGAAGGATTTAGAAAACCATGATAAAGCATGGCAAGATTATATGAACCTCTGTAAAGCCGGTGGTTCCAAGTCATTCTTAAGCCTGCTTGAACTTGCGGATCTTAAGTCTCCTTTTGAAGAGGGAACACTTAAGAGTGTTATGGGAATTTTTGATGAGAAGCTGGAAGCTATTGATGACTCTGCTTTTTAGAGACTTGATTTGAGATACAGTCATGGCGGTGCAGGTCCATAGGTACCCGGTCTAGGCTGTGAATCCCAGATTACTATGTAATCTCTGATTCAAAGTCCTAGGCCAAGTACCCATAGACCCACACCGCCATTCTATATATCAATGGACGCCAATAATAGAGAGATGACAATTGTCACTGAGAGATGACAATTGTTGTCTCTTTTTTTCTTTGGTCACTATTCCTAGTTCCATAAATAGAAGTGTGTTAGGATTTTAGTGTAATCTAAGATTGTTTGGGAAAACAACTTTTAGAAAAAAATTAGATAAGGATATTATTGGGGGTAATCGAATGAAAAGCATTGGTTACAAGATGATGATGATACTTGTACTGCTTAGTATGGTAACTGTTTCCTGTAAGAAAGATGAAGAGCCTGTTAGTAATCAGGTATCAGCCACCGACCAAGTTGACAAATCAGAAGAAAAGGAAAAGGGAGATGTCTCCCAGGAGAAAAAGCTGGATGACCAGGTCATTGGAGACAGTCAGCAATTTGAAGAGAATGTAGAAGATCCAAGTGTTTGGAATTTTAATTCAAAGTTAGATGGTCAATGGTCTGTAGATGAGCCCTTTTTTAATCCAATGGGCTTTGAAGAGGCCTATTCCAGTATAGATTTCTATGAAGATGATGAGTTTAATTTTGTATTTATGGATGATAAATTCTACGAAAGAGAAAGACGGGTGTTCGGAGATTACTGGAGACTTTATATTCCTTTTAATGAAAATTTTAGTGAGGAAGATAACCTGAAGTTTCCAAGAGATTTACGGCGTCATATCATTGCCATAGGTGGAAGCTTTGATGGTCTGACCGAAGATGGATATATATTTACTGTTTTTGATGGAAAACAAAAGTATCGTGGAGAATTAGAGGCTGACCGGTCTGAGTATATCATCCATTTGGTTAAGGAAGTCTCTCTAGAAGTTGGACAGACACTGGTCCTAAACCCAGGGCAAATGGATCAGGATTTTTACCGGTTTACACTTTATAATGATGAACAACATTTTCTAAGTGGCAGCCTATCTTTGGACAAACATGACTTTGATGTTGAAGTTAAACAGAATAGCCAAGAAGGACCATATAAACGCCGTATTGTTTATTCAAGAAATTTTGATAGCGAGATTGATTCTACATATAGGGTTGACGCTTTACCCTTGGATGGTGGTGTATCCTATTGGGAGATTTCCTGGGATGATGAGGATTATCCGGAGGAAATTACCCTACTTGTAGAGGATCTAGGTCCCATGGATAAGATTTCAAGTGATAAAAATCTTGGAGGAATCCAAATCGGATCGAAATTTGCCGGAAGTGTAACCTTAGAGCCTGTTGGAAACGATGATTTATATTTGGATCATCCCTCCTTTGAGATTGACAGTGCCTATGCTGATAAAACTGCAGAAGGGGATTACCTTATAACAGTACCTGCTGGATTATGGAAGGCTCATATTAGGCCTCTGGATTCTGCAACAGTTAATTCGCTTACAACAACCTTGATTCCAGTCAGTGCAGGGCAATTAACCATCATAGAGGTGCCTTTAAGTACAGAAAACGCTATAGCCAATCATATGGAAGCCTTTGATGGCCAAAGCGGTATGACTATTGATAAAGTGGTTGATAATGGAGACAGAGTCTCATTTGACTTTACATTAGTCGATAGAATAAGCCAAGATGTCTTGCCTACCCTGGATAATACTTTTATAAAAGAAGGTGGAAAGGATGTTGTTATTACGAACATCAGTCCGGTTATGACACCTCCCAGTGTTGTTCTTCTTCTGGACTCCTCCGGTTCAATGAAAGGGCAGCTGTCTGCTACTCTAGATGCTGCCAGAGACTTTATCAATCAACTTCCTGAGGATACATATATTGAGTTGATAGACTTTGATGATGCACCTAAATTGTTGGAAGGCACCAGTGTTGAGGAAGCTTCAGACAATCTGGAAGTGATTAAGGTGGGCGGTTCTACCGCTCTCTATGACAGTATTGCGTTAGGCCTTGATTTGCTGGAAGGCAGGGAAAGAGCAACCTTGGTTGCCTTTACTGATGGTGAAGATGAGAACCATAGTGTGCCGGGATCGGGAAGTAAAACGACGAAGGAAGAATGCCTGTCACTGGTTAGTGCCAAAGGAATACAAGTGATGACCATCGGTTTTGGCGAGGGACACGATGGAACAACTCTTTATGAGCTGGCTCTTGCAGGTTATGGCCAGTATTTTCCCGCTGATGATACTCAGGCTCTTGAAGAGGTTTTTAAGGCGATTAATGATAAACTGAATTCGACTTATACAGCCTCTTATATAAGACCCCAGGAAGCAGCGCCCAGTGATGTACCTGTAGTAAATATCGTAGTGGATGTCAGTGGATCTATGAACTCATCCTTTGACGAATCCTGTGGATATCGAATTGATAAGGTAAAAAAACTTTTTCATGATTTTGTTGAGACTTTACCGGAGAATACCCAGATACAACTGATGACTTTCTCAGAAGATGTCAAGATTGAGCAAATGATGACATCAGATAAACATAAGATATATTCTAGTTTAGGTGAATTGACAACTGGAGGCGGAACAGAAATCTTAGGCTCAGTATCTGCAGGATATGAAACATTAAAAGCTTTTCCAAGCAGTAAAAAAGTCATGATTTATTTAACGGATGCAGCACTGGGGGTTGATAGTGACCAAGAAGAAAAGCTGGATGAGATACTTAGAGACATAGGTCTTGATAAAATGAATGTTCTGTGGCTGGGACTTGGAGAAGACCTTGATCCAGATGATTTTGTACATGCAGCTGAACTATCTGGGGGCTCCTACGTCCTGGGTGAAGATATGGAAAAGATCTCAGAAGAGGTAAAACTTCTGATGGATAGAATCTACAGTCAGAAAGAAGAAGCCAAGACAACCATATCTATTCAGGTTGAGAAGAAGGATGATATGGGGTTGATAGTCCCTTACGCTGCATCGGGATTAGCCTCATTGTCACCACTCCCGGTTGGAGGTAAATACGAATTATCAGATGCCGTAACATATGTTGATGGTGGTGAACTCAGACAGTATGACCCCATATCTGCAAAATTTATATCTGGGGATGACTTGCCAAATGATGGCATTAATATTCTAAAGCGGATTGAAATGGATGAAAAGGCATCTAATGATGCCATGTCAATGGGTGTTAAAGAATTGGTTTTTATGTCTGAATTATGTGGTCTTGAAGCGCCAAGAGGTCAGAGATTTTTGGGAGTAATTACTGAGCTTTCTAATATTCTTCCAGAACAGGAAGTTGTAGTATATCCAGATGGAAGCGGTCATCCATCTTCCTGGATTAATTCAAATCAGACTGAAGGTGTAGTCAAAAAGGCCAAGATACCCTATGAGATCCCCAATGTTTTTTCTCACATGGCCCTTTCTTATAATAATAGTGGTGTTTATCCCTTATCCCAGGCAACATGGATTACCTCAATGCCAATAGTAGTACCCGGTAACAGTGATATCCGTTTAAATCCAGATGAAACCTTAAGAGGTGCTATGGTATTTTTAGTGCCTGATCAGGCAATGGATCAGGTGTCCTTAAATTACTATGATACGAATTATGGCCATATTCAATTAGCATTAGTCGGTGAAATGAAACCTAGAGATATGGAGCTTGATACATTACCGATGACAGCCAGTGGAAACTTATCGGACACCTTTACCTTAAAGGTAACCGGATATTCCAATCAGGAAGAAGTATTTGATATGGCTGCGGCTGGAGAAGACACCGTATTTAGAATTATTGAAGGTCAATTCCAATCCAAAGTCCAGGCTAATATGGATATTGATACCAGTGAACGTCTTATGTTATCATTTCCTACTAACCAGGGAGAATTTCTTACCCCTTTAAGCGAGGTGACAGAACTCCTGCCTATGGGTATGACAGGTCAGCAACTGGTGTCTCCGGGAGCCCTTAACGATGTGAAATTTGCTTTCCAAATACCAGAAGCTCTTGAGAATGACCTTAGTAGAATTTTTATTGACCTCAAGGATGATGATGTATATATTAAAGCTTCTGAAGGCAGCTCTTATAATGGAAGTGGAAATGAGGGCCATGGCAGTCATGACTATGCCAATGTCACCATTAACCGATTAATCGAGTTTGAGGGGGATATACAGGGAAGAAACAGCAACTATGTCATTGCAGATATCACCATAGAAGATATTAAGGACGGATATGCATCCAGAGGAATTCTTGGACAATTGAAATTGGTAGAAGAAGGCTTTGATATTGAGACTTTGGAGGCAGAAGGTGTTTCCTATGAGAAAAAAATGGAAATGGCCCTCCATAGTGGCGGATTAAGTTCATTTGCCTCATCAGCAGACTTTGAAAATGAACACCTGATTGAAGCCGATGATATGACAGGAAAGGCTATTCTGGGTTTGGACGATACATCCATTATTTATGATGGTATGAAAAGGCGTGGATTCCTTATTTTTAAGTTAGGTAACAATCAAGGCATTTACAGTCTTCAGAGCTCATTTTACCATGGTCTGAAAGTCTATCCGACAAAGGGAGATTTTGATACGGGGCTTTTGGTTGAAAAGCAGGAATTAGATCTTAATAATACATATCAGGAAAATCTAACTCAGGCCATATCCAGTGCCATAACGACCTATAGAATGGAGCATCCTCAAGAATCTTTTGCTAAATCCTTGCTTAATACAGATTTAGATGAAGGGGTTGAGGACCGTATAAATGTACCGGTACCCATGACATCTGTTTATGGCATACAGAAGCTGGATGAAATTGAATCCGTTAATGAGTTAATTGAACTTATCGAGACATTAACTATTGTAGAAAACAACAGATATGGAAGTGGTGAGCCTTTCCTTTATGAACATAACCCAGCTGCAGTTCTAGCCCAGGGATGGGGGACAGTTAATGATATCAATCATCTGGCTCTTACTGTCATGACCAGGCTTGGGTATGAGCCGGAAGCAAAACTTTTCAAATTAAATGATAAGGGCCTTGCTTATATTGATGATTTTGTTGACAGCCAGGAGGCTAATGCTGATATTATTGGTGTTCTTTCCTACAGAGAAAATCAGATTGAGAAAACCTTAGCCTTACCCTTTATGACTTCTCTTGAGAATCTAACTGGTAAAGGGGTATATGTTTTTGATGAAATTGAGCATATATCAAAGACGGTAACCTTGAATGTAGAGTATTTGCTTGAACCTAGTGGAAAAAACCTTGGAGGCCAGGTAGGTGATGCTGCTTCAGCCTTAGGTGGAGGAAGTGTCAGCAATGAACCGGAGTGGAAAAATGTGATGACTGAGTATCTAAGTAAAGATCTTCTCAGCAGGGATGCTATAGATATCGGTGTTACCATTACCCCAGAAGGTTATTCGCCAATACTTTATACAGCTGATGGACTCATTACAAGTGAAGAAGGTATCGATAAAAATGAATACAAGATTATAGGTATGAAAGTGATTTTAAGATTGCCTGATAATGAAGCGGTTCATGAGGAGATTTTTGAAGACGGAATGGAAGTCGAAGATGTGTTTATTACCCTAGGTGCTAATCTGCCAAATTTAACTGAGGAGGCGTATGAAGTATTGGTTGAGACTGCTGATCAAGTATATGATACCAGCCTGCCTGTTGATACACTGTCTGCCCTTAGATGGATGGGACGTAAATCCATAAACAGTTTTATTATCTTACAGTCTTCATATGAAAAAGAATTGTGTGATGCCTATGGTTTGATTCGTGCCCATGTGAATCGTGAATCCTGCTTTATTGTAACTCAAAGGATTTCAGATCGATACGCACTAAGTCTTGATTTATTAAAACCGGTAACGTCAATCATTGGAGATTCGGATTTTATGGATGAACATGAAGAGGCAGTTAAGTCCTATAGAATTATGGCAGGCCTTCATGCATCTATACTTGAAGGTCAAGTCATCGATAAGGGATATAGTGTTAAGGAGATATGGGAAGCGATGGATTCCAGTGGAGAGATTATTCATATTGGACCTGGTGATGACCTGTACGATGAAAGCTATTTAAGTAAACTTGGCATGACTGATAAAATGGTTGAACATATCATAGATACAAGAAAACATATCTTCATTCAGTCAAAACCAAGCCTTATCCTTGGACAGGAAAGATGGGCTTGGATAGAAATTGACCCCTATACTTATGAAACCATTAGTTTATTGGACTCCTTTGAGCATGGTGCCATGTCAAGCAGGTCAATTGTTGAAAAGATCGAAGAAAAGGCAAAATACTATTTCGGTCAATTTGTAGGTATAGAAAGCTCGGTTTGGTCTGTATGCAGTTTCACTCTGGAAATTACGGATTATGAAGCTATGAAAAAAGCAGCCCGGGAATATGCCGAAGGCATTAAAGGATACCTAAATGCCAAGGCGTTTGAAAACTTCAGTGATGGTTATGAGGCGGGTGTTAAGTTTTATTTTGATCATATGAATTAGAAGTGAGATAGAGTCATGCCGATGCAGGTCTATAGGTACCCGGTCTAGGCCGTGAATCCCAGATTACTGTGTAATCAGTGATTCAAAGTCCTAGGCCAAGTACCCATAGACCCACACCGCCATTCTATATCTCAATCGACGCCTCCTTGAGAGAGATACTCGTCAGCAAGCTTCGAGTATACAGGAACTCGAAGTGCAAATGTGATTCTTCCGTCTCAAACCAGCTCAACAAGGCAGTGCCTTGAGCGCTTGGTTTTTCATTGAGAGTTTTTGGGGTGTTTGGGATGAGATGAAAAGTGGTCTGTGTATCCGTCATGGGAACTTGAGTCACTGGAAGAAATGGGTCCAGGATCCTGAGATTAAATCTTAGGTTCCTGGACCCATTTCTTTCTGTGGCGAGCACTCCCAAAGGATATATAGATCACTTTTCATATGTCTTATTCAACTATCAGCACACCCCAAAAAGGACCCACCGATATAACCACCAAGGCTCAAATCACTAAACCCCTTTTTCGTATGCCGAAATCTTATCCTCTTTCAACAAGGTAAGCCCAATATCGTCTAAACCATTGAGGAGCTTATGTTTGTGGAAGGGATCAAGGTCAAAGTTTATTGTAAGTCCCTTGCTGTCTTTGATGGTTTGATCTTCTAAGTTGACTTCCAGTGAGTAACCTTCTTCAGCGTAGGTATTGGCAAATAGGGTGTCCATAACGTCATTGGACAGCTTAATCGGAAGAATACCGTTGTTGAAACAGTTGTTATAGAAGATGTCTGCGTAAGATGGAGCAATAATCACCTTGAAGCCATAATCTTCCAAAGCCCAGGGGGCATGTTCACGAGAGGAACCGCAACCGAAGTTGGCACGGGCAATTAGGATCTGACTGTCTGCATACCTGGCTTGGTTAAAGACAGAGTCCTCTATCAGTTGATCTTGTTCATCATATCTGAATTCATAAAAAACGAATTGACCAAATCCACTTCGTTCGATACGTTTTAAAAATTGTTTGGGGATGATGGCATCTGTATCAATGTTGGTGCGGTCCATTGGAAGGACAAGACCCTTAACAGTTTTAAAAGCTTTCATAATGACCTCCTTACAGTCGTCTATGGGAATAAGAGATTAAGCTAAATCTCTTATATCAACAAAGTGTCCGGCAATAGCGGCGGCAGCTGCCATAGCTGGTGAAACTAAGTGGGTTCTTCCACCACGACCCTGTCTGCCCTCAAAATTACGGTTGGATGTAGATGCACATCGTTGACCCGGCTGTAAGTAGTCCGGATTCATGGCCAGGCACATGGAGCAACCGGATTCACGCCACTCAAAACCTGCATCAGTGAAAATCTTATCAAGGCCTTCAGCCTCAGCTTTTTCTTTAACACGTTGAGAGCCAGGAACGACAAGAGCGGTAACGTGATCGCTGACTTTTCGCCCTTTGGCAACAGCAGCTGCTGCACGAAGGTCTTCAATACGACCATTTGTGCAAGAGCCGATAAAAGCATAGTCAATTTGAATATCCGTCATTTTGGTTCCCGGCCTTAGACCCATATAATCAAGGGCTTTTTTACAGGCGTTTTGCTCATCTGGAGTATGAAAATCCTCAGGAGAAGGTACCACGTCACCAATAGAGGCGCCCATTGAGGGGGAAGTTCCCCAGGTTACCTGTGGATTCAATTGATCAATATCAAAGATAATGGTTGTATCATAGGAGGCGTCCGGATCGCTGGCAAGTTTTTTCCATTCAAGAACAGAGGCTTCAAAGTCCTGACCCTGAGGTGCATGTTTTCTTCCCCTTAAGTAGTCAAAAGTTGTCTCATCCGGTTCCATGAGACCGGCCCTGGCTCCGGCTTCTATAGTCATATTACAAATAGTCATTCTTTCTTCCATGGACATGTCAGAAATGGCTTGGCCTGTAAACTCAACAACATAACCGGTTCCAAAATCTGTTCCGTTTTCGCTGATTATACCAAGAATAACGTCTTTGGCAGTTACTCCAGGTTTAAGGGCCCCCACACATTTCACATTCATGGTTTTGGATTTCTTCTGTTGGAGACACTGGGTGGCAAGGACGTGTTCAACTTCACTGGTTCCTATACCGAAAGCCAGAGCTCCAAAGGCTCCGTGTGTTGCTGTATGGCTGTCACCACATACAATGGTTTTGCCTGGAAGGGTAAGACCAAGTTCCGGTCCAATAACATGGACAATACCCTGTTCAGGAGAATCTAATCCATAAAGGGTGACATCAAATTCATTACAGTTTTCCTCTAAGGTTTCGATCTGTTTCTTGGAGATAGGGTCTGTAATGTTGTAACGGCCTTTAGTCGGTACGTTATGGTCCATAGTAGCAAAAGATAATTCAGGTCGTCTAACCTTTCTCCCTGCCATTCTCAGTCCTTCAAAAGCTTGTGGTGAGGTTACTTCGTGTAGCAAATGTAGGTCAATATAAAGGATGCCCGGTTTGCCTTCTTCCTGGTCGACAAGATGCTTGTCCCATATTTTTTCATAAAGAGTTTTTCCAGCCATAGTCATATCCTTTCTTTATTCATTGTAGGGTTAAAAATAACTTGTGGTTATATTAGTATTATTGTATACTTTGATTAGGTATAAATAAAATAACGATTTTTCATAATTTGTATAATTATAAGTTATAGGAGGAAAGCTGTGACTACGGAGCAATATAAGGTCTTTTATCAGGTAGCAGAAAGTGGTTCGATTTCAAGAGCTGCCAGAGCGCTTTTTGTATCTCAACCGGCAGTTACCAAGTCTATTAAGATTCTGGAAAATGAACTTGATGTTACCTTGTTCATCAGGAATCCAAAAGGAGTTACCTTAACAAGGGAAGGTGAAATCCTTTATGATTATGTTAAGGAAGCTTTTGAACAGCTGGAACAAGGTGAAAAGAGAATCAAGCAGTTGAAAAACAATGAGTATGGGTCTATTCGGATTGGAATTTCGAATATTCTATGTAAGTATTATTTTATACCATATTTGAAAGTTTTTCACGAACGGTATCCAAATCTTAAAATTGAAATTGTGAACAGGACAAGTCCTGAGACTCTGGAACTTTTGGATTCAGGTAAGATTGACTGTGCAATTATTAGTGATATTGGCGGAAAGAATCAGTTTGAATACAATAGCCTAATGCAGATACAAGATACCTTTGTAGCCAAAGGTAAACCCCCGAAAGAGGTCATGGATATTAAAGAGCTGGAAAATCATCCTTTGCTTTTATTGGAAAAGAAAAATGCAACCAGAGCATCCTTTGACGAACACTTCTTGGACCACCAGGTCAATGTTCAGGTTGATATTGAAATATCCAGTATGGAATTTCTTATTGAGTTTGCCAAGATTGGATTAGGAGTATCAGCTGTTATAGGCAATTTCGTTGAAGATGAGTTAAGAGATGGGACCTTATATGAATGGAAGATTGAGCCTATGATGCCTAAGAGAACCATTGGTTTGCTCTACAAATCAGGCGAACCCTTATCCATTGCGACTCAAACCTTTATTGATTTTATGATTGAAGAAAACCGGGCCTGGGGCAATGATGGATAAACTTATGATTCTATATAGAAGCTTAAAAGAAGCAGCCTGGAATTAAGAATCCGGGCTGCTTTTTTCTTGGAACTGTATTCAGTTTAAGTATTCAGTATGTTGGTTTCTGGAATGCTAATAAAGATCCCAACTATTAATGGATAGGTCTTTAGCTTAGATGTTCATAAGAAGCAATAAATGCCTCGATAAATGCTTTTGCATCCTCGCAGCCCTTTACAGTATCGGATTCCATATTGATTGGAATAACCGGATCATGTAAGGACATACGAACCAGTATCCAACCCTTGCCTGACTCCATATCATAGTTGACCCGGATACCCTCGTGGTTGGGGTGGACGATAGTAAAACGGTCGTCATTTGCTACAAGGGTCTCAAAATCTCCTAATACTTTTTTGCCATAGTCAGCAAAATCGTCTAAATTTATTTTAACACGGATACCAATTTCATCTTTTGGCTCTTCAAGACTTGCAATAAGGTCAGAAATTTCTTTCTTTTCTGCTCTAAGTTTAGCCAGTTTGATTAAGATCTTGGTGACAATATAAGCGCCATCATCGAGGAAGTGATTTTCTTTGAAAGCACCATGTCCAGAAGTCTCAATGGCTAAAGTGGATAAAATGCCGCTTTCGTTTAAGCGGATAGACTCATCGATAACATTTTTGTAGCCTCGTTTAAATCGGTGATGTTTGCCGCCCAGGCCTTGAATGAAATCAGCCAAGCCATCAGAGGTGACTGAGTCGGTAACAATCGTGGCGCCAGGGTTTTCTTCAAGTGTAATAGCACTCATCAGGGCAATTAAGGTGTTCCTGTTAATAGCTTTACCATCAGCATCGATGACAGCAGCTCTGTCAACGTCAGTATCGAAGATAATACCAAGATCAGCCTTGGAGGCTAAAGTGGCAGATATGATAGATTCGATGGCATCCTTATCTTCCGGATTTGGGATATGGTTAGGGAAAGTTCCATCTGGATCTAGAAACTGGCTGCCTTTAGTATCGGCTCCCAGGACTTTCAGAACTTTATCAGCAAAGAAGCCTCCGGCTCCGTTACCGGCATCAACGATGATTTTCATTCCTTGAAGAGGTTGATCCATACCGGTTGATGATTTGATAATATCAACAATGTGATTGGAGTAGGTGGATACAAGGTCAAAAGCTGTTACTCCCTCAGTATTTTCTATATATGGAAGTGTTTCATCAACAGCCTCAAGTAGTTGTCGAATGTCTTTTTTGTTGAGTCCGCCTTCTTTTGTGAAAAATTTCATACCATTTTTGTTGAAAGGTAAGTGGCTGGCAGTAATCATGATACCTGCATCAGCATTGCTGGATTCGAAAACAGATGACATAAAAACACTAGGTGTGGATGTAATGCCACAATCCAAAACCTTAACCTCAAGTCCTCTTAAACCACTGAAAATACCTAGTTTTAAATGGTCGCCACTTAAACGTGAATCGCAGCCGATTGAAATGGTCAAGTCTTTTGTATCTTTTCCTGTTTTTTTGCTTAGCCACTTGGCAAAAGAAACAGCCATATAGTAAGTTTCAAGTTTGGTTAAATTGACTTTTTCGCCTGGAACGCCGTCTAGTGCAACTCCACGTACGTCTGAGCCGTTTTGCAGTTTGAAATAGTTTGACATATAAACCTCCGTTTTGGATCGATTTGCCCCTTAACGTAATGAAGTATAGCATAAGTCTAAGGAAAAAAACAGAGAGATATGTTATTATGGACATAATATATGAAAGAAGAGGAATATTATGATCGTATTGGTGACCGGTGGCATGAGAAGTGGAAAATCTTCCTATGTTGAAAACCGGCTTAAAGAAGAAGTAGAAATTCTCTATATAGCAACAGGTCTTATTACCGACGATGAAATGAAAGAAAGGGTAAGACTTCACCAAGAACGTCGAGGGAATAGGTACCGTACTTATGAGGGGCATCAAAACCTTGGTCAGGCCATTGAAGAGGCCGGTGAAAAAGTTGTTATGATCGAATGTATGGGAACTATGGTGACCAATTTGATTTTTGATTACTGTCCGGATATTGACCATGCTTCAACAGAGGAAATTAGGGCCTTGGAAGAGAAGATTGTAGAAGATGTTGATCAGATGATTAAGGCTTCAGAAGAAAAGGAAGTCTATCTTGTTACCAATGAAGTAGGTATGGGATTGGTTTCAGAATATAGACTGGGAAGAGTTTTCACAGACATATTGGGAAGGGTTAATCAAAAATTGGCCAGACAAGCTGACCAGGTTATAATGATGGTCAGTGGCTATCCACTGACCGTCAAGTAATCATGTATTACTCTTATAATGCTTCTTGTCGCTGTACATCTTAATATCAGCAATAGTCATGAGACCGTCGACGGTATCCGCATCATCAGGAAAGGTAGCGATTCCATAGGAGAATCTTCCTGAAAAAGAAAAGTCATCTTCTTCAATCACCAATTGAGTATAGAGGGTTTGAAGTAAGGTCAGCTTTTTGCGGAGAGTATAGGGTTCAGTGGTTGTAAAAATTCCAAGGAACTCATCGCCGCCGATACGGGCAAAAGTATCTGTCGAGCGAAACTGATTCTTAATGAAGTCGGCAAAATGTTTAAGATATGCATCACCACAGGCATGTCCGAAGTTGTCATTAATGACCTTTAAGCCATCAAGGTCAAACATAATAAGCGACAGTTTACTGTCATCTCTGGCTGCAAATCGAAGCCTGTCCTCAAAAATTGTATTAAAATAACCTCTGTTCATAAGCCCTGTCAGTGAATCATATCTGGATAACTGAAGGGTTTCTTTATTGAGGGCATATATTCTGTATATAATTGGAAGTTGCAGCTGAATATACTGGGCAATATTGATATCAATGGGAGAAAAGGCTGCAACAGATGCACTTTCAAGAACCAGGAGAATCAACTTATCTTCTTTCAATTCTATAGGAATGTATATACAGGATTGAACCTTTCGTCCATCGATGGTTTTCATTTCGCTGGGTGGCTGGTCTGTAAAATATTCATCCAAGCGCTCAATAACGTCAGGGTCTCTGAAAATTCCTTTGGCGTGTTCGTTAATATACCAATCTTCCAAAGGCAGGGAATAATTAGGAAGATTATCCTGATCATGACCGAAATTGGCAAGAAATTCAACACGCTCATCGTGGATACGGTAAACGTAACCATAATCAACATGTCTAAAGTTAAGGACCAGCTGATCTAGAAGCAGGTGGTAAAAATTGATTTGGTCTGATTTTTGATTGATAACATGGCTGATGTGAATGAGCACATCTTTAATTACATTCTGACGCTGGATTAACCGTTCAGTGTCTTTTTGTTTGGTAATATCGACCATAACACCAACTAAACCGATAGAGTTCATTTGATCGTCCATATGGACTGTTTTGTGAAAGATAACATCATGGAGAGAACCATCGTGATATTTGACCTTGGATTCATAGACTTGAATCTCCTGACTCTGAAGAAGATCCATATCACGTTGATGATATATGTGGGCGAGATTAATAGGGGCAACATCATAGACCGTATGATCAATGATTAAAGCCTTGGGAAGTCCAATATAATCGCAAAATGCCTGATTGCAAAAACGGTAAATACCCTTGTAATCCTTATAGAAGATAGGACTTGGAATGATATCCATCAGGGTTTCAAGAAATGATACGTCTCTTGCTGTTTCTATAGCTTTTGTAATGGCATCGATCTCTGATTTGGTGAAATGCTTGTTGTTATTCTCAAATTTCATTTTGAAATTCCTCGATTCTTTACATAATTCTATTTTATCACTTTCATAGTTGATTCACAAGAATCAAGTATTGAAGATGACATAGTCTTATAAAGGACTGAATAGAAGATGATAAAAAGTCTCTTTTTATTATAATATATTATGAAAATAATATAAAATTATCTTAAAGACGATTATTAATAGTGTTTATAAAGCAAGATAAAATATAATAAATAAAAGCATAAAAAAGATGTATATAAACATAAATTAAAATAGTTAGATAAATATCAATTAAAATATGGAATATAATACAGTAATTAAGATTAATAAAAAGATAAATAAAAATAATATTAAAAACATATAAATAAAACTTGATATAAAATGATTTATTTAGTATTATATAAATAAGGGAAATAAAGATATTAAAATTAGATAAAAAAAGAGCTAAAGAATATTATTAATAAGTCGATATATATTGCGTGAAAAAATATAAAAATAATTCATCTTAAATATTTTAATAATATTTGTTTTATAAATCGATTTATGGTATCATATCATTAATAGGGAAAATAAAAGGAGAGTATGGTTGTGCCAAGATTTAGGAACATGCGAGAGCGTGTAGAATACGCATATGATGAATTGAATGTAGACATCTACTATGAAGGAAATTACTACTATACTATATTGGATCACACTAAGGATCAATTCGTAGAAATGTTGACTGAAGAAGAACTGGACGAGGAACTGAGAAGGATTTGGATGGACTTGAATATGTCTGGTGCAACAAGTGGGAGCAGGGTATGAGAAATTTTCAGACAGTACCGACTGACGTGTTAATCAACAGCGAGGACTTAAGAAGGCGCTTCAAAGACGTTAAAGAGATTGTGCATGAAAAAGGAAATGTAGGCGTACTGGTCAACAACAGAGTAGACATGATTATGATGGACGTAGACTTATATAATGACATCATGAATAGACTTGAAGATTGTTAACACATCCTGTAAAGGGTGTGTATTTTTTTTGCCTGGGAAAGTCACTTGAATTCATTTGTAGATTGAGAAAAATATGATATGATGATTGAAAGGATTTGATTCAAAAGACTAACACGTGTATTGAAGGGGTAATGAAATGTATAAACTGATGATGGTTGATGATGAGGATACCGTAAGAAAACGGGTCATTAACTCAATTGATTTCGGAGAATTTGGTTTTGAATTAGTATGTGAGGCTGAAAACGGCAGTGAAGGATATGATATGTTCCTTCAACACAAGCCTGATGTTGTCATTACAGACATTAAGATGCCTTTTATGGATGGTTTGGAACTGTCCGAAAAGATTTTACATGACTTCCCATACACCAAGATTATAGTTCTCACCGGATTTGATGAATTTGAATACGCCAAAAAAAGTATTGATCTTCATATACTTAAGTATATTCTAAAGCCTGTATCCATGAACGAGCTGGTTGATATCTTAAGGGAGACCAAGACTATTATCGATGAGGAAATTGAAGAAAGGACTAGTCTTGAACGGCTGAAAGAACATTATGACCAGTCTTTTCCCTTGATGAAACAGAAGTTTCTGGAAGGTTTGATCCATGGAGAGTATACCAGTGAAACTATTGAAAAATGGCTGGTTTACTACAAGGTCGATCTACCAGGTCAGCATTTTCTGGTTTCTGTTGTTCAGATCGATGATTTTTATGCAGATAAAATAGTAAAACGGTCCTCTGAAATAGAGTTGAGGAAGATCGCCCTGCTGGATATGGTTGAAGAGATATCGGCGAGATATCATCTGGGAGCTTATTTTCTATATAATGATTATGTGGTTATTATAAGCGGAGCTGATGTTAAAAGTGAAACTGATTTCCTTAATGAGATTTCCTCCAAACTGGAAAAGCTTAGACAGGCCATTAATCGTTTCCAGGAGTTCACCGTAACCATAGGAATCGGTTTTGTGACAGATGACAAAACCGATCTTCGTTCCTCCTATGAGTCAGCGATGAACGCCCAGGACTATAAAATCAGTATGGGTAAAAACCAGGTTATATATATAAAGGACATGGAGCCTAATCATAAGAGAGGCCTTGTTTTCAGTGAACTGGAAGAAACAGCTATTAGACGTTTGCTAAAGACTGGTACTAGTCAGGAGTACAGCGACTACTTGAATAAGCTCTTTGAATCTGCCATCGGTGCCCAAAGGACGACCAGTGAAATGCAGGTCTTTATCATGGAAATTGTTACCCTCCACCTGCGGGTTGCAAAGGAGACCGGAGCATATGAGATGCTGGAAGATGGCCAAATAAGCCTTCAGGCTGTTTTTGCTGAGTTTGAGAATGTACCACTAATTAAAACCACCATCGAAGCCTATGGTTTGGCTGTTATTTATAATCTATCCAATTCAAGACAAGATACGACTAAGAGCCTTGTCAGTGATGCAAAAGACTACGTAAAACATAACTATATGGATTTTGAATTGACCGTTGAAGGGGTTAGTGGAGCCCTTCACTATAGCCCCAATTATTTTTCGACTGTATTTAAAAAAGAAACTGGAACTTCTTTTCTTAAATATGTCCTGGATATTAGGTTGGAAAAAGCCAAAGAGCTTCTGTCTACCACTGATTTGAAGAATTTTGAAGTAGCAGTGGAAGTTGGTTTTTCATCTTCTAATTATTTTGCATACTGTTTCAAGAAAGAGCTTGGCATGTCGCCTTCTCAGTACAAGAAATCAATTAGGTGATTCTATGAAGCTGAAATCAAGATTTAACAACCTGCAATTTATTATCGCTATTACCTCCATTCTTTTGGCCATTATACCTATGTCATACATGGCTTATTCTTTGTACGCCCGTTATTCCCAAGAGCTGATTAACAATTCCCAGGTCTTTACTTCTCAGATTATGGACCAGCTAAGATTTAATATTGATGAGTATTTGAGCAATGGAATCAATACCAACGAGGATGTTGAGAACTTTTTGGACTATCACGGGAATGCCATAACACCAGCTTTTAAAAGTGATGTCAGTGGCTATTATTCATCTAAAAACGATGTTGTCTCCATTACATTTTTTGACCAGGAGGGTAATCTGGAGTATGGGATCCCCCAGGAAAAGATACGATACGATTATAGTATCAGTGATGAGCCCTGGTTTGAAACTATGCTGGAAGGGGATAAACTCTATCATTTTACAGAGCCGGCTGTACAGGAAATGTACTACATGGACCATCGATTTACCATATCTGTTATTAAACGGGTTCAGATAGAAAAGTCAGGAGTCAGGCAAAATGGGATTTTAAAAATCGATATGTCCATTAAAAAACTGGATGAACTCTGTAACTCTCTTAACCTTGGAGGAAGTGGGTATGTTTTTATTACGGATGCAGACAACACAATTATCTATCACCCACAACAAGCCTTAATATATGGAGGCCTTAAAGAAGAAATAACACCTGGAGCCATTGGGGTGTCCAATGTTACCAAATCCAATCAGGGTGAAGAATTGCTTTCTATAACCAAGTCTATGAACTTTGTTGAATGGAAACTGGTCGGTGTCACCCATATTGATTCCATAGCAAGAAATAACTCCAGAATCCTAAGTGAGATTATGGTTTTGGTACCGGTCATTATCCTGGCAATTATTCTGATTTCCTGGTTCATTTCAGGTATGATTACCAGCCCTATCCGTGAATTGGAAAGTAAAATGCGTAAGGTACAAAAAGGGGACTTTGATGCCTTGATCAATCTGGAATATGGTGAAAAAGAGGTTGTGGAACTGGCTGATTCCTATAATGCCATGGTGATTAAGATCAAAGAGCTGATGCGTAAAAATAAAGAGGAACATGAAGCCAAGAGGCAAAGTGAACTAAATGCCCTTCAAGCTCAGATAAATCCCCATTTTTTATATAATACCCTGGATTCCATTATGTGGATGGCTGAAAGCGGTCAAAATAATGAAGTTGTGGAAATGGTAACAGCTCTTGCAAGACTCTTTCGGATATCCATCAGTAAAGGCAGAAAGAAAATCCATGTATATGAGGAACTGGAGCATGCCAGAAACTATCTTCTCATACAAAAGAGAAGGTATAAGGAAAAATTCCAGTTTCATATTGAGGCAGATGAAGCCGTCAAACACTTGATTTCCCTGAAACTGATCCTGCAGCCAATTATTGAGAATGCCATTTATCATGGTATCGAGTATATGGTTGATGAAGGTCAAATCAATATAAATGTCGAAGCAGTTGGTGATTTGTTGATTTATACCGTTAGCGACAATGGGTTGGGCATGGACCGGGAAACCTGCAGGTCTCTACTGCATTCAGGTGAAGAAGTACAACCGTCAAAAGGTGGTTCAGGAGTTGGTGTTAGAAATGTTGATGAGCGAATCAAGCTCAGTTACGGGCCTAAGTATGGTCTTGAAATTGAAAGTGAAATTGAGATTGGGACTAAGGTAAGAATCGTCCTTCCTAGAATTGAAGGTGATCAAGATGAATAGAAATAACTGGAAGTTTATAGTGGTCATTGTTCTTATTTTTATTTTATCTGCCATGCTTTTTAATGTTGATCTGCCTAGTAGTAACGATGAGTCCAGTGTTACCCTCATCGTTAAGTCGAAATATGGATCCAAATGGGAAATGATCTCTGCTGGAGCCCAGGCGGCGGCCAATGAATATGGGACGGAGTTAAGTATTCTTGCACCGGATTATGAAAGGGACTTTGTGGCTCAAAAAAGTCTTGTGGAAAGTGCAGGATCCATGACCAACAATGCAGTCATCATCGCACCAATTATCTTCTCAGAGATGCAGGAGACCATGTCAACCCTTGCAGCTCAGGGAGTGCCTGTTATGAGTATAGCCTCAGGCCAGGAAGCGACGGGGGTATATTCTTCTCTTTCTACCAATTATATAGAAGTTGGAAAACTCCTTGGTCAGTCTCTGGAAAAGAGTATTGGTTCGTCAGGCAAGATCATTATTATGGCTACCCGCAATGATGAAGAGGCTGTCCTTTTAAAACTGACCAGTTTAAGCACCTATATTGAAGAAAAAACAACGATAGATATAGTGGATATCCTATATACGCCCAATGATCCCCTGTCTGTCGAACGGGTTCTGGAAGATTATCTTAAAGAAGAGGAAATCAATGGAATCGTTGCCCTGGATGATGTTTCAACTATTGGAGTCGGAAAGACTATGGAAAAAACAGGAAAAGATATCTATACCTGTGGCAGTAATATTTACGAAGATGATTTGTATCTCCTTGAGGAAGGATTTGTGGACCAGGCCGTAGTGGAGAACTTCTTCGCTATTGGTTATCTGGCGGTGGAAAACTCTGTCAGTAAGCTAAAAGATAAGGGGGCTTTCTCTCATAAACTCATATCTGCCTATGTCATATCAAAAGATAATATGTACGACGAAGATATACAGAAGATTATTTTTCCAATAAAATAAACAATCATATGAGCTAAGCAAGATGATTGTTTTTACAAGTCAATAGTGGTCATTATCACAAAACTACGGTCAATTATGACAGAATTGTTACAAGCAGTGTAGGAATTCGATAATTCATCGTAGTTTTTCTACGTCTTTTTTGTGCCTTTTGCTATATACTAGCTTTTGTAACAGAAATGTATTTATTAGGAGGGTACACATGAAAAAAACTTTATCACTATTATTAGTATTGGTAATGGCTCTTGGTCTTTTTGCTGGATGTTCCGGCGGAGATGACGGGAAAACTTACATTGGGGTTACCATTTACAAGTACGATGACAACTTCATGAGCTTTGTAAGAAGAGCGATTGAAAGCAACTCAGACAAAGTTGACAATTTGGACGTTAACGATTCACAAAACGACCAAGCGAAACAAAATGAGCAAGTTGACGTTATGATTCAAAAAGGTGCTGATGCCTTGGCAATCAACCTGGTTGACCCACAAGCAGCAAGCACAATTATTGAGAAGGCTAAGAAAGAAGACGTTCCAGTTGTATTCTTTAACAAAGAGCCATCTCAAGCCGATCTTGATTCCTACGAAAACTGCTGGTACGTCGGTACTGCTTCAGCAGAAGCCGGTGTAATCCAAGGTGAAATCATTGCAGATTCATGGATGGCACATCCTGAGTGGGACTTAAATGGTGACGGCGTAATGCAATACGTCCTTCTTAAAGGCGAACCTGGACATCCAGACGCAGAAGCCCGTACTGAATGGGCAATCAAAACTGCTGTAGAAAAAGGTGTTCAAGTTGAAGAATTAGAACTTCAAACAGCTATGTGGGACTCAGCAAAAGCTAAAGACCTTATGGATGCATGGTTATCCAAATATGGCGACGGTATTGAATTTGTTGTAGCTAACAACGATGGTATGGCACTTGGTGCTATTGCGTCACTTCAAGGTAACGGATACTTCACAGGCGATAAATTCATGCCAGTAGTTGGTGTTGATGCTATCCCAGACGCTCTTTCAAAAATCGAAGAAGGTTCCATGGTTGGTACAGTTCTTAATGACGCTGTAAACCAAGGTCAAGCTACTTTTGATTTGGCTAAGAATGTTGCAGAAGGCAAAGATCCTCTTGAAGGAACCAGCTGGAAATTCGACGGCAAAGCTGTTCGTGTTCCTTACGTAGCAGTAACTATCGATAATATCGAATTCGGTAAAGCAGCTTACGAATAAAATTAAGCCTAGTAATATAGATGATGCCGAAGGCAGTACTGTCTTCGGCATATCCTATGATGTTGACTAAGTATGGCTCAAGGCCACAAAGGAATGGGCAAAACAGGAGGCAAATATGTCAGATATGCAATCTACAGTGGATAAAGCGTTGGAACTGCGTAATAAAAAGTTCATATTGGAAATGAAAAATATGCATAAGACCTTTCCTGGAGTTAAAGCCCTTGATGCAGCTCAACTTTCATTAAGAGAGGGAACTGTTCACGCTTTAATGGGAGAAAATGGAGCCGGCAAATCCACCTTAATGAAGTGTTTGTTTGGTATCTTTGACGAAGATGAAGGCGATATTTTCTTTGAAGGAAAGAAGTTTAAAGTTAACAATGCGAAACAAGCACTTGATCATGGTGTTTCCATGGTGCATCAGGAACTGAATCAAGTAAAAGATACTAGAATCATGGATAATATATGGTTAGGTCGTTTTCCTACCAAGGGAATCTTTGTTGATGAAGACAAGATGTATCAGGATACCCTAGAAATTTTCCAAAGTCTGGATATTAATCTAGACCCAAAAAGAAAGGTTAGAACCCTTTCAGTATCAGAAGCTCAAATGGTTGAAATTGCAAAAGCGGTTTCTTATAATTCGAAAGTAATCGTACTGGATGAACCTACATCTTCTTTAACTGAAAAAGAAGTTAGCCACCTTTTCAAAATTATCAATAACCTGAAAGACAAGGGAGCCGGTATCATCTACATTTCACATAAAATGGAAGAGATTAAAGTAATCTCAGATGAGGTTACTATCATGCGTGACGGCAAGTATATCGCAACCTTAAACTCCCATGAGGTAACGACTGATGAAATTATCAACCTAATGGTTGGTCGTGACTTGACCCACCGTTTTCCACCTAAGGAAAATGAGCCAGGTGAAGTCATTATGGAATGTAAGAACATTCATGCCTTGGTCCAACCTTCGGTTGTCGATGCATCCTTTCAACTGAGAAAGGGAGAAATCCTTGGTGTAGCTGGCTTGGTTGGTTCTAGAAGAACAGAACTGGTGGAGACCATCTTCGGTGCTAGACATATGGAATCCGGAGAAATCTACCTTCACGGTAAAAAAATCTTCAACAAGTCGCCCCAGCAGGCTATAAAAAATGGCTTTGCCCTGATTACGGAAGAGAGAAGGGAAACCGGTATTTTCGGTGTTTCCAGTATTCTCTTTAACTCCATCATCGCCAATATTGATAAATATGTGAAGGGTCTTTTCTTGGATGACAAGTCCATGACGGAGGATACCAAATGGGTTATCGACTCCATGTCTGTTAAGACTCCATCACAAAAGACATCAATTGCAACCCTTTCCGGTGGTAATCAACAGAAGGTTATTATCGGTAGATGGATGCTGACTGAGCCGGAAATTCTCTTAATGGATGAACCGACCCGTGGTATTGATGTTGGTGCTAAATACGATATATATGAACTGATGATAGAACTGGCTGAAAAAGAAAAAGGTGTCATTATGGTATCTTCTGAAATGCCGGAACTACTAGGAATTACCGACCGTATCTTGGTTATGAGTAATGGTCGTGTAGCAGGAATTGTAAACACAAAAGAAACGACTCAGGAAGAAATCCTGAAGTTAGCTGCCAAATACTTATAAGGAGCATGGATATGGATGGAAATAGTATAAAAAAAGGATTTGATAGGAAGAAAACCCTGGATTGGATGATGAATAATGCGATTTATCTGGTTCTGGCTGTTTTGATTCTCGTTATTATTATCATTGAACCAAGATTTATTTCATTGAACAACTTTACCAATATTTTAGCCCAGGCTTCAACCCGTGTTATCATGGCTCTTGGTGTTGGTGGTATCATTGTTGCCAAGGGTACTGACCTTTCCTTAGGTCGCCAGGTTGGTTTGGCAGCTGTTATTAGTGCTTCATTGCTTCAGGCTGCTGATTATGACTACAGAATGTACCCTGAACTGGATGTTCTGCCATTATTAATTCCAATTCTGATTGTCATGCTTGTAGCTGCACTTTTCTCTACCTTAAATGGTATTGTTGTTGCCAAGTTAAATGTTGACCCCTTTATCGCTACTTTGGGTATGATGATCATCGTTTACGGTGTAACATCCCTTTACTACGACAGACCTCCTTATGGAGCACAGCCTATTGGTGGATTGGATAAGCGGTATTTGAATTTTGCCCAGGGGTCCTTTGATATCTTTGGTTTCGAGGTGCCTTATCTAATCTTCTATGCAATCATCATTACCATTGTCATGTGGGTAATATGGAACAAGACTAAGTTTGGAAAGAATATTTTTGCTATTGGTGGTAATAAAGAAGCTGCACTTGTATCCGGTGTTAATGTAACCAAGTATACAATTCTTATCTACACCCTTGCAGGTCTTCTCTACGGTCTTGGTGGTTCCTTGGAAGCTGCCCGTATCGGCTCAGCAACCAACAACCTTGGTAATGGATATGAATTGGATGCAATCTCAGCCTGTATCGTTGGTGGTTTGTCCTTCAACGGTGGTATTGGTTCAATCTCAGGTATCGTAACAGGGGTCTTGATATTCCAGGTTATCGCCTATGGTCTTGCCTTTATCGGTGTTAGCCCTTACCTTCAGTTCATTATCAAAGGTCTCATCATTATCTTTGCGGTTGCCATTGACTCCCGTAAACACAGTAAGAAGAAATAATTTATTAAATGCCATAATTATTGTATAATAAAAGCAACAACCCGGCTGGCCATGCATCGAAGAATTCTGCTGGTTAGCCGGGATTTTAAGGAGCTATCATGAGAAATAAGTGGAGTCTTATTAGTCTGGTTGTTCTTCTGGTCCTTTTATTTACAGGATGTCAATCAGGTACATCTACAAATGAACTAAATACTGAAGAGGATTTCCTTCGTATTGCAGTACTGATCTATCGATTTGATGATGAGTTTGTTTCTTATGTAATGGAGGAAATTGTCAAAGAGAAAGAACTACTGGGAGCCATTAGCAACAGGCAACTGGTAGTTGATTTTATTGATGGCAGGAATCAGTCAGACTTACAGTTGAGTCAGATAGAGGAAAGTATCGAAGATGGCTATGACGCCCTTGCTGTCAATCTGGTTGACAGGTCCCAGGCGGCTAAAGTTATTGAAATGGCAAAAGCTGCCGATACGCCGATTGTCTTTTTTAACAGGGAACCGGTCCAGGTAGATATGGCCAGATGGGACAAAACCTATTATGTTGGTTCAAAGGGTGAGGATGCCGGCAGGATTCAAGGTGAAATTGTAGTTAATACCTGGAACAAGAATCCGGCTATTGACAAGAATGGAGACGAGGTTTTGCAGTATATAATGCTGGAAGGCCAACCCGGCCATCAAGACGCTATCCTTAGAACAGAAACTTCGGTAAAAGCGATTGAGACCAGTGGTATTGAGACGGAGCTTTTGGTGGCAGATACAGCCAACTGGCAAAGACAGGAAGCCAAAGAAAAAATGCTGAATTATCTGGATATCTTTCGTGACGAAGTAGAGTTTATTATATCCAATAATGATATGATGGCCATTGGGGCCATAGATGCCATGAAAGAGTTGGAGTTTGAAAAAGAGGATTATATACCCATCGTTGGCGTCGATGCCATTGATATTGCTGTGGCTGCCCTGGAAAGAGGCGAGCTGGTAGGCACCGTATATAATGATCATGTCAAACAGGGTCAGATGGTCCTGAGATTATCCTATTATCTGGCTATTGATGAGGATCCCAGGAACTATATCGAAGAAATTGAAGACGGTAAGTATTACCGGGTTGAATATAAAAAGGTGACTAATGAATCCGTCAATGGACCGACCAAGTAAGAAGTTAAGAAGGTGAATTATGGCTACGAAAAAATATATATCTATGACAGTCCATGAAGTTCTGGATGAGTTAAAAGCAATGGGCAATGAAAAGACAGGGGATATCTATCGAAACCGTGACACACAACTGGATGTCTTTGGTGTTAAGATTGGCGACTTAAAGACCATTGTTAAGAAAGTCGGTAAAAACCATGACTTAGCCCTTGAGCTTTACAATACCAAAAACTATGACGCCATGTATCTGGCCGGCCTTATTGCTGATGAAAAGAAGATAACAAAAGAAGACCTTAACCATTGGCTAGACTTATCGGACACCTATTTGCTGTCGGAATTTACGGTTGCCTGGCTTGCAGCAGAGACTGACTTTGGACTTGAGCTGGCTTTGGAATGGATTGATCAAGACAATGAACTAATAGAAAGCGCAGGCTGGTCTACGATAACCTCTTATATGAGTGTTCACCCGGATGAAGACTTGGATCTAGACCTCTTAGGATCTCTGCTAAAACGCTGTCAGTTGACCATACATGATCAGAAGAATAGGGTCAGATATACCATGAATTCTTTTGTTATTGGTGTGGGAAGTTTTGTCCTCCCTATGGCTGATGAAGCAAGAGCAGTTGCAGAGGCTATTGGCAATGTCCAGGTTTCCATGGGGAAAACTGCCTGTCATGTCCCTAATGCATCGGATTATATTGCCAATGTTTGGAAAAAGGGCTACCAGGGCCGTAAAAGAAAACAAGCCAGATGTTAAGAAAAATTTCCTTGCCATAGGCTTTAAATTCCTGTATACTTCATACGATGTGCTTTTTTAAGCCATGTGAGAATGAGATATGCGAAAGGGTCTATTATGGAAGAAAGAAAAATTGTTGTTGCTGATCCTACCCCACTTGGGTTGTTCGGGTTGGCTATTGTAACTTTGGTTGCTTCAAGTCAAAAATTAGGAATTACATCAGATGTATCCTTTGTTATTCCTTGGGCGATTTTCTTGGGAGCAAGCGCCCAGCTTTATGCAAGTATTAATGATGCAAAGAAGAATAATACATTTGGAGCTACTGCCTTTGGTGGATATGCCTTCTTCTGGTTTGGTGTAGCCATGAGTTGGATGATTAGTAACGGTGTTTTTGGTGAGGCTTTAGCAAGTAAAGTAGATGCCAAGCAACTGGGTGTAGCTTTTGTTGGATACTTGATTTTCACCTTATATATGACAATCGGTTCAATGACGACTAATAAAGTTTTATTTATTATCTTTGTCTTAATCGATTTTCTGTTTATCGGATTATCTTTTTCAACCTTTGGTATTGCTAAGGAATTTTTCCATGGAATGGCGGCCTATTCAGAGTTACTCATTTCCCTTATGAGTTTCTACGGATCAGGAGCTATTATTATCAATACACAACACGGTAGAGAAATACTTCCACTTGGTAAACCAGTGGTAAAAAAGGCAGCATAATTAGATTACTGCAATAAAGTTATGAAAAAGCCCTATAAGAGCTATTAGCTCCTATAGGGCTTTTATGTAGAGAGATTTAATTTACTTTAAGTGAAGACTGATCTCATCAGGAGATGGAACTCGACCGAAGATCTTGACTTCCTCATCAACAACAAGGGCAGGAGTTGACATAACTCCGTAAGCCATAATGTCCTTATAATCTTCAACTTTTTCTATACTTGCCTCAAGGCCTAAATCTTGTACGGCTTTTTCAGCGTTTTTGTAAAGTCTCTTGCAGTTTGCACATCCTGAACCTAAAATTTTAATAACCATCATACTCTTGTGTGACAGGTGGGTCACACACTCCTTTCAAAATAATCTTTATTAAATGTTACTATTCATCTAATGCTTTGATTTGTGAAACAAACCTGCATTAGATAAACAAGTAGGTGATTGTATTAAATCCGAATCCGATAATGAGGATTCCGGTTGTTACTATAGCTGTGAAAATAACCAATAACCGTGTCTTGACAACATTCTTTAGAAGAATGAGAGAAGGTAAGGATAAAGCTGTGACAGCCATCATAAAGCTTAATATAGTACCAAGGCCTACCCCTTTGGTGATGAGGGCTTCAGCAATAGGCAGGGTACCAAAGATATCTGCATACATTGGGATTCCGACACCGGTCGCCAGTGGCACTGAATACCATTTGCCCTGACCTAGCAGGCTTTCAATAATGGATTGGGGAATCCAGTTGTGGATGGCTGCGCCGATAGCGACACCACCAAGAATATAAGGCCAAACCTTCTTTATAATAAAAAGGACTTGTTCTTTGGCAAAATTTATTCGGTCTTTCATCGTCTGATCCTGAACTTCTACAGAAGCTGCCATATTGTTGTAAACAAAGGACTCGACATACTTCTCAAGCTTAAGATAGGAAATCAGAGAACCTCCTATGACAGCCAATATTAATCCGACAAGGACATAGGAAAGGGCAATCTTCCAGTTGAAAATACTAGCCAGCATAATGACCGATGCCAAATCTACCAGTGGTGAAGATATGAGGAAGCTGAAGGTAACACCGATAGGAAGTCCTGCATTAGTAAAACCAATGAAGAGAGGAATTGAGGAACAGGAGCAAAAGGGAGTAATTGTCCCAAGGAGTGCACCAAACAAGTTAGCTGTAAATCCCTTGTGTTTGCCAAGAATTTTCTTGGTTCGCTCAGGTGGGAAAAAACTTTGTATATAAGAGATTGTGAATATCAAAATCATGAGGAGAATAAATATCTTAATGACATCGTATATAAAGAAATGAAGGCTGGCTCCAATTCGGGTATCCATATCCAGACCAAATACCTTAGTGACTAATTGTTCAATCAATTGGCTCAACCAGTTCATTTTTAGGAATTGATCATTAATAAACTTAAAAAATCCAGTAATCATAGTTTCTCCTTCTAGTTTGCCTGTCGTAAAGATTTAAGTGTACATTTATCGATGTGGTCTTCCTTATGGAGGAGACGTTCCCTGTCTTCTACAAGCAGGGGATAGGTGGTAAGGTGAGACTCCATATAAGACAGGATCTCTATAAGCATATGGGATTCCTGGTTTAAGCGGTAAAACATAAATTTATCCTTGCGTTCATCGGTAACTAAGCCTAAATCCCGGAATTTTGATAGAATTTTTGAAATTTTGGGCTGGGGTAAACCGGTGATTCCAACCAGCTCACAAACACATAACTCTTCCTTGGACAGAAGATATGCAATTCTTAACCGTGATTCATCGGACAATAATTTAAAAATTTGGGTCATCATTACCTCCTACAAATACTCGTATGCACATATGGGAATATGAGTATTTTAACTCTTTGAGACTTTTATGTCAAGTAAAAAAAATCCCTTAAGATAAGGGATTTTAAAAGTCGATGATAGAATTATATTTATTCAGGTATATAAAGATAGGCTTGGCTTTGAACCATAAAATCAAATTCCTCAAGTGTCAATTGATTGTCATAAAGGAAAGTTGCCAGTTCAAGGCCAACATAGCGAAGATGCCAGGGTTCATAGTTATAACCGGTAATATCGACCTTATCCTCAGGGTATCGAATAATAAGGCCGTATTCATGGGCATGTTGAGCAAGAAAGATACCTTCCGGTAAAAGCCCCAAAGATTCTTCCAACTTGTAGCCAAGGGATTCGATGGTCACGTCCATAGCCAGGCCTGTTTGATGCTCGCTGTGACCGGGTCTTGCACTCACCTTGTCTGCAGCTTCTAAGCCTTTGGAAGCGACATGGGAATTATAAACACTTTCTTGAGTCGCATAGGAACGATATCCTGATGCCGCGAAGAGGTATAGACCCTCTTCCTCAGCTGCTGCAAAAAGACCTTCCAAAGCCTTAGCCATTTCCTCACGGACATAGCGTTTATCCACATCATCAGCTCTTGTTGAACGAATATCTGGGATAACCAGGTTTACAGGTACATAATCAGCCGGCAGACGATTCAACTTATTACACAATACATATAGGGAGGCAGGATCAGTTACAATACCTATTTGGTCCTTGGTGTAATTGAGACTGTAATCATAAAGGTAGTTAAGAGATCCGTTTAAATTATTAATTAAGGACTGGTCCTTGCTTATGTCTGCAAAAGCTAACTTTGGACTGGTCTGATTAAGGTCAGTAATGTTTTCGTGATAGGTGGTTTCATCTAGTGCAATGACTTCCTGTTGAATTTGAGGAGTTTCCACTGTAACCAGGGTTTTACCATCAGGTACCGGAATTACCATTTCCTCAGTCTTGTCTTGGTCCAAATCTGAATCCTCTAAGTTATTGTCTGTGTTTGTTTCAAAACTGGTATCCGACTTATCGATGGACCCAGGTTCATTAATGACGATTTTCGTTTCTTCTTCGGGTTCCCCTGTACTTATGTCGTCATCATCATTAATTAGGAATACTGCAAGGACTAAAGAGAGAAAAAGTAAAGTCCCCAGAATTCCAAATATTGCTTTTTTCATATTATGCCTCGTTTCTAGATTTGATCATATATATACGGTTACGACCCGTATTTTTAGCTGTATATAAAGCCTCATCGCAGCGTTGGATTAAGGATTCCAGCTTTTCGTTCTTTTCTAATTCTACAACACCACCACTGATAGTCACCTGTTCCTTAAGAGCGAAGTCCATGTTTTCAACGGCATGTCGCAGCCGTTCAGCGGTTTGGAAGGCTTCCTGTAGATTGGTCTCAATGAGGAGGATGATAAATTCATCACCACCGTATCTGACTTTTAAGTCGACCTGACGGATTGCCTTAAATAGATATTCTGATATTTTGAGGAGAACATCGTCTCCGACTAAATGACCATGGGTGTCATTGATGGCCTTAAACTTATCAATATCAAAGAGGAGGAGGGATAGGGGGTGATTGTAGCGGTGTGCCCGTTCCACCTCATGTTCGCCGGATTCAAATAAAATCCTCCTGTTACCCAATTTGGTGAGAGAATCGGTGTAAGCCAGTCGTTTCATGGATTCTTCCAAGTAACGTTTCTCATCGACGTTAAAGGAAAGGCCCATAAAAGAAGTGACGCCACCTTTTTCGTCTTTTTCAACGACCCTACCGGTGTTACCAGTCCAAATCCAGGACCCATCTTTGGCCCTAAGTCTAAACTCAGCTTCGTAAATTTCTGTTTTACCCTCAAAATGGTCATTGACGCTTTCCATTACATGGGGAAGATCGTCAGGATGAACAAAAGAAATGATATCATCTAGTGATCCAGGAATCTCATCGTCCTGGTAGCCTAAATTGGTAAATAACTGATAGTTGGAACCGAAGGTTTCACCAGTGACAAAATTGTTTTCCCATATATCAAAACCAGCTGCTTCAACAGCTCTTTTGGCCCTTTTGCTTTCTTGTAGCTCTTTTTCAAGTTGATGTATTCTGTTTTTAAGTATCTCGATAGTTTTTTGATTTGATTCGCTCACATTGTCCTCCAAAAGACACTATTCTAAACTATATCTTAACATATTTTTTCTTTGGGGCATATAGGCAATGTGAAAGGAAAGACATAAATGAAGACATAAGTGAAGACAAGGAAAACCCTTCGTCTTGGCATTAGCGAAAAGGGAAGACGAAGGGATAAAGGTGATTTTGTTCGATGATTTATGAGTCGGGTCAAATAGATTTTCTACTGGGGTTTCCCGATTGATAAGGGACATAGAGCAGAGAAGTTGGATGACAGGTATCTCCAATCAACCTGACTGCTTCAACGGCATAAGTCCGTTTGCGGGATTGGCCCTTACTTGGTAAATAGTTATCATATATATGTTTGTTCATAGTTTCTCTCTCCTTTCCTTCCTGAGTCAGAGGGAATAGTAAATAATGTTTGGCTGGTACACGTTTATAAATATATCGATTGAAATCTTCATCAGTCATACCGGACAGATCAATAGGGACACCAATCAAATGGTAATACTTATCCCCTTCCTCAGTTGACCAGTGAAGATGATAAATCAGTTCTTTATCTCCAATAAGAGTTTCAAGTCCTGGCAGGTGAGTATCCAGTGAAGGTAGAAATTCTGTTGATGTATAAGTGTATCCTTTTAGCAAAATACCCGGCAGTTCAGTTTCTTCCGCTTGGAAGTCGCTCATTTGATGATAGACGGCTAATGACGTCGGAGTAATGGCCTCTACACCTTTAAAAGTATTATCGCTGACAGATTTCTTAATCTGGGAGGGTGACATGGAAAAGGCAGAGAGACAGGCCCTGGTAAAGACTTCAGGTGAATTGAAGCCATATTCAAAAGCCGCATCAATAATTCTGCACTCTTCTTTTAAATAGTAGTGAATGGCTTCAGTAACCTTTCGGCCTTTTACATAGGCCGAAGGTTTGTAACCGGTTTGGTCCTTGAATATACGTGTAAAGTGGTACTTGGAGAAGCCAATATGTTCAGCCACATCACTGATATTAAGCGATTCTTTTAGGTGATTTTCGATATATTCAATTGCTCGCTGTACTAGAGTGGTGTTGGTCATGGCTTAACCGTCCTTACTTTTCTTTAAGTGGGATATATAACTTGATTTTTTTGCTGTCTTGAACTTCCTGCTTCTTGAACTGACGTACGATGAAGTAGCTTTCCATGGTGTAGTCTTTCACTTCATCAAGTTCTGCAAGTTTTGACATCCAGTCTTTATTATATTCTTCTTTTGACAGTTTCACAATCAGCCATTTGTCTGCCTTTAAGGATTGGGAAACAAATTGGTTGGGAAGAGCATCAATGGATTTCACCTGACAACCAACAAAGGTCATCTGATCATTTAGCTTAGTTCCAAGTTCATAATTTTCGACTTTAAAGAAACGGTCAGGAGTAGGATCCAGTTCCTGGATGATGTCGGAATTTTTATAAAGTTCATTAAAGAGGGCTTCCAGTTCCCAGGATTCATAGGCATCTTGGCTGTTGTCCTGGGACCAGTGTTTTTCAAAGTTCTTGCTGATGTTTTTTAGGTTTTCTTCCAGGTTTTCTCCCCAGATTTCACCTTTTTTGCCCATTTCTTCTCCGAAACGTTCCATTTCCTCTCCGAATTTTTCCATATTCTTTTCGAAGTGGTCCATTCCTTTTTCAAAGCTTTTAGCCCAGGTTCCCATATTTTTGGTCAGATTCTTTTCAAGATTCTTCCCAAAATGTTCCATGTGGCTACCAAAGTTTTTCATAGCTTCTGTGAAACCGTCCATAAAGTCAGGTTCATTATAGGTAGTCTTCTTGTCGTCAATGTCATCTGCTGAGTTTTGTCTGCCGTTTGTCTCTTCCTGGGCTTCTTCTTGAGATTCAGTGTGGGTATGATCACCAGTGTATTCATTTTCAATGCTATCTCCTGATTCAGCTTCATTTGTTGGTTTATCTTCAGTTTCCTCAGTTTCTTCAGGTTTGACACTGGTCTTATACTGTTTAGCATAAACTTTGATATTCTCTACAGCCTTCTTGGCTTCATCTTTAGCGATGATTTTGATTTTCTTTAATTCTTCCTTGAGGGCATCGGTGTCAATGTCCAGGTCGTTGGCGAAATCAAACTCGATGGTTTTTACCTTTGGTCCTCTTTCCTTTGTTTTTTTATTGGAAGTATTGTAGTTAGCTACACCTGCAAGATAAATGGTTGATCCTTCACTTAATTTGTATTTCATATTGTTCTCCTTTCGAATCCCTGTCTAAGTCATTTAGGTTTAGGGGGCTTATATCTTCTATAATCTTTATATGATTTCTTTAACTTAATATAAGTATACAAAAGAAAAAGGCAAAATACTTGATGTATTTTGCCTTGAATCTTTATATATGATCTTAAAACATGATGTTTTTTGCTTATTGTTTCCGGGAAAGGCTGGTTAAGTAATCATAAACCTCATCAGTAGATCCTTGGAAAACAACATGTTCCTGATTATTTGAAAGCTGATATTCGTACATAGGATCGTAGTAGTTAACAAGGAAATCATGAATCCATGGAAGATGATGGTCAGGATTTTGATCTGCTATTTGCTTGGTGAATGCTTCCTTGACCATGTGCAGCATGTTAACATGTCTGTCACCACCTAAACGTCTTTTGGCTTTGTTGATGGACCCGATTATGTAGTCCAGCCAAAGATTCAAGCCGTCATGGTCACCGTAATAATCTCTATGAGCCTTTTGTGAGTCGATAACATACTCCTGAAGAATGATTCTCGCTCGTTCCTCAACGGGAACTTTGATAACAACAAGGGGAGACTGTCTATAGTAGAGAGAAAAATCCTTAGGAACAAAACATCTTCCAATATTTTTACCTTCGTCCTCAAAAACCAGATGGGTGTAACCTTGGTCCTGAAGTTGAATCAGTTTGTAAGCCAATTGGTTTTCAAAGTTTATCTGGGAAGGCTGTGGTGTAATCTGATTACCAAAGGAAGAACCGCGGTGATTGGCAATTCCTTCCAAATCGACAGAAAAATCCAACTTGCCAAGGAGGATGGTTTTACCGCTTCCAGTATGTCCTCCTAAACGAATGGGTTGGAAGTTCTGATGCTTAGGATTGAGTTCGTCCAGGAGATAGTGACGAAAAGCCTTGTAGCCACCTTCAATACGCTGAACCTCTCTGCCAAGTGCTTCCTGAATCCACTCCTGAGAAATCCTTGAACGTTGACCACCGCGAAAACAGAAGATAATGGTTTCCGGATGGTCCTCGATGAAGGAGGTCCAGGCTGCAATCTTTGATTCTTTATCCGTACCGCTTACCAGTTCGTGACCGAGTTCAACAGCCTTTTCATTGCCGGCTTCCTTATAGCGAATACCAATCAGGTGTCTCTGCTCATCATCCATTAGTGGAATATTGACAGCGCCTGGAAAAGTACCCTTCTCATATTCGATAGGAGCCCTGACATCGATAAGTGGTGTTTGGTTCAATACAATTTTTTTGAAATCATTTGTTGTAGTAAGTTCCATTTTTACCGCCAATTCTAATCTACATAAATAAGTTTATCTTTTTGTTCATGGGTGAAGCCGATTGGCTCCAGATCAAGGCCAAGACCTTTTGTGAATTCCTTAAAAGCTTGTGAAGCGTCTTTTTTGACAACACATAATAAACCACCGGAAGTTTGAGCGTCACAGAGAAGGATTTCCTGTTCCTTAGTCATCTCGCCTAAGGTGTGACCGTAGCTTTTAAAGTTGTTTCTTGTGCCACCTGGAATACAACCCAGTTCGTAGTAGTGTTTGGTGTTTGGAAGGAAAGGTACCTTGTCGTAGTGAATGGTAGCTGATATACCACTGCCGTCACAAATCTCACCAAGGTGGCCCATAAGTCCGAAGCCTGTAACGTCAGTGACTGCTTTTACTCCTTCAAACTTGGAAATCTCGCCACCGATTTTGTTAAGGGTACACATAGCATCAATAGCGACCTGGATATGGTCATCTTCAATTTTCTTACGTTTTTGAGCAGTTGTCAGAATTCCAATTCCCAGTGGCTTGGTTAGGTAGATGTCACAATCAACCTCTCCGCCTATGTTCTGTTTCAACTTATCATTATCTACCAGACCAGTTACTGCAAGACCAAAAATCGGTTCAGGTGAATCAATAGAGTGACCTCCGGCAAGAGGAATACCAGCCTCTAAACAGACAGCACGTCCACCATCGACAACGGTTTTGGCAACTTCTGGATCCAATTTGTCCAGTGGCCATCCAAGAATGGCAATAGCCATAAGAGGCTTTCCACCCATGGCGTAAATATCACTAAGGGCATTGGTGGCTGCAATTTTACCGAAAGTAAAGGGGTCGTCAACGATCGGCATAAAGAAATCGGTTGTAGATAGGACGCTGGTTCCGTTGCCAAGGTCATAAGCTGCAGCGTCATCCTTACTTGAGTTACCAACTAGAAGTCTTGGATCGTTAACGGCTTCAATGGATGTTTCCAATATAGTATCGAGGATGGCAGGGGCAATTTTACAGCCGCAACCTGCACCGTGTGAGTATTCTGTGAGTTTAATTTCTTTTGACATGTGCTGCTCCTTTCAAAAAGCAAGAATAATTGGTTTATGTTAATTCGATAGATGCCCATTTTTTGCCCCGGAATCTGGTAATCAGTATGGCCAGATATAGGATAAATGAGGAAATTTCTGCAATCCATACACTGGAGACGCCGAAACCTGTGAAACGGATAAAGACATAGGATAAAGGGACGAATACTGTCCATAGCCTTAGTGAGGTAATGACCATGACGGCCCTCGTATCACCGGCTCCTCTAAGCGCTCCAGACATAACGATATAAGAGGTCAGAAAGAGCTGGTTAAAGGCCATTAAATAAAAGACCTGGCGGCTGGCTTCAATAATAGATCCTTCATCGGTGAACAAAGAAATCAATACTTCAGGGAACAAGAAGAACAATAATCCTGCAATAATACCCCACATGGATCCCATTATGGTTGCCAGGTAACCGGTATCAGAAGCTTTTTCGATATCTTTTTCTCCCAGTGCCTTACCTACCAAGGTGGCGGTGGCGATAGAAATACCTACGGCAGGCATAAAGCTTGTAGACTCAATGGTAATGAGAATTCTGAACATAGCTTCAGAAGATGTATCCAATATGGTAATCACAATACCCAAGAGGAAGAATGAACCTTGCATAAGTAGTTGTTCAACAGCTCCTGGTAGGGAAATGGACCATAATTTACTGGTCAGTTCCTTAACTAGTCTCAAGTTCTTAAGTGAAAATCGGATACGGTGTTTGCCTGTCCAAAAGATGTAAAGGTAGATGAAAAAGGCTGAAGCCCTTGCCAGTGTCGTTGCCAGAGCAGCACCTTCAATACCCATTTCAGGGAAAATCCAAACACCTTTAATTAAGAGGTAGTTAAAGACAATGTTGAAGATGTTGGCAAAGCCGGTAATATACATAGGAGTCTTGGTATCTTCAACACCTCTTGAGATAGAGGCAAAGGCAAAACTGCCAAACTGAAAAATCATACCAATAACAATAATATTATAGTAGTTCTTGGCTGTCGTAAGAACGGTTGCTGTAATATCATATGGGAGGAAAAGAACATCCTTAAGTAAAAAGGCGACCAAAGTAATGACTGCACCAATGATAAGATTTAAGGATAAATTATTGCCTGCCAGAACTTCAGCCCTTTCCATATTTCCTTCCCCGTAGGAACGGGATATCATAGCGATAGCTCCCGTATTAAATGAAGAGAAAACAAAGATTAGGAGGAAGAAGATGGAATTAACAATACCAACAGCGGACAAGGCTTCCTGACCAATCATACGACCGATCATCAAGGTATCAGCAACCATTAACATGGTGTTGAGGGCCATTTCCAGTATGGCGGGGGCTGCTATGACTAGAATAGCAGACATAAGTTTCTTGCGGTTCATAATATATTTCACTGTTTTATTCACTCTTAACAGGCCATAGGTCCTGTTCTTTCATAATCATTTCGATGACTTCGCGGACGGCACCCTTGCCACCTTCTTTACTTGCAACATAATCGACGATAGGCAGTATATCCTGGGCAGCATCTACCGGACAGGCTGAAAACCCAGCCATCTGCATAACCCCATAATCATTGATATCATCTCCAATATAGGCTGTGTCTTCAGGTCTGATGGCTGTTAATTCACAGATTTCCTTAAGAACAGGAACCTTGTCATGGATATTTTGATAGCAGTACTTGATGCCAAGTTCATCAGCACGTTTCTGGGTAATAATGGACTCTCTACCTGTAATAATAGCCAGTTCGAGACCGTGATGAAGGGCTGTTTTCATCGCCAGACCATCCTTGCCGTGGAAGATTTTTATTTCCTTCCAATCTTGACCGTCCTCCATATATGCTATTTCACTATTGGTTAATGTACCGTCTACATCCAGTACAATCATTTTTATATTTTTCATGGGTACCCCTCTTAAGTTCAAAAAGACTTCCTATATATATATCAACAATAATGGTTCTAAAAAGTATTTTAACATAGTCAGTCAAGTATGGACAGAAGAAAGTCGACGTCTTTTTGAGGAATGTGTTAAAATAAATGAAAAGGAGGGTAAATCATGGGTGAAATCAAAACTAAAGCTAATGACGGAGACGTTATGGCTTATTTAAATGCTATTCAACCGGATAAGAAGCGGCAAGACAGTTTAAAGATCCTAGAGATGATGCAAGAAGTGTCCGGCCAGGAGCCGGTTATGTGGGGTGCTTCTATTATCGGTTTTGGAGATGATTCCTATACGACAGCAGACGGCAGCCACCATGGCTGGTTTAGGATTGGATTTGCACCAAGAAAGCAAAGTCTTACCCTGTATATTATGGATGGATTTGATTCTTATGAAGCATTGCTTGAAAAACTTGGTAAACATAAGACCGGCAAGTCCTGTTTATATATTAATAAGTTGGCAGATATAGATGAGACTGTTTTAGTCAAGTTAATGACTGAGTCCTATAGGGCGGACAGATAATAAAAGCGGAAGGCGGAATGAGAGATGGAAAGCAGTTTACAGATATTTATTGAAATGGGGGATTCAGAGCGGTTGTCTTATCGCTTAATGGATGAAAGAGATTATGACTTCTTTTTTAGGATCAGGAGCAATCAGCAAATGATGAAGTATGCATCTTTGGATACGCTCAATACTGAGAAAGAAGGAAAAAGGAAATTTTATGACATCTTATCCAAACAGGAAGATGATAATGAAGGTTCAGTTTTCCTTGCCTTGTTAAAAGGTTCTGACAAGGCTATTGGATTGATGGACTACAAGCTTCTTCAAGTCAATGCCTTTGGAGGTATTGTGACCTTTAATCATTTTCTTGACATTGAATACCTTGGTCATGATTATGCCACAGAAATGTGTCAGAGTATGATTGAATACCTTTTTCATAACCTGAATGTTCATAAGGTGAGAGCCAAATGCCATGAGGATGATAAGGCCTGTGAATCATCTTTGACCAAATGCGGTATGACCATGGAAGGGCTTCTTAGAAAGTCCAGATATAAAGACCGGGTTTGGAAAGATGAGAAGGTTTTTGGTTTGCTTCGAGAAGAGTGGGAAGTGTAATCTAATCCGGATTTTTCTTCCGGGACAATCCAGTTTTCTGTTTCAGTTTTCATATTCGGTCATAGGTCATCACAGATTGCCGATCAAGGATTTAATCTTACACTAAACGGAATGCAGATCAAATTTCTTGAAATAGAACATATGTTCTGGTATAATAATAAGAGAAATTCTTAATCAAGTTTGGATTTGGGTGAAGGAAGTGACCTTATGAATATAATAAGTCAAGTAGCAGATATTGTAGAGAGTGCCTGTAAGTCAAGAAATAATGTTTTTGGATATGGTGTGTGGTCCCATCATATTATTTCAGTTGTGGAATATGCTAAAGTCATGGCGATTGAATTAGGGGCAGATGTTGAAGTCGTGCAGCTGGCTGCCCTTCTTCATGATTATGCAGGAATCATTGATTATAGTCTCTATGAAGACCATCATATCCATAGTGGAAGCCATGCCAGACGAATACTAGGTGCCTTGGGATACCCCGTGGAAAAGACAGAATTAGTGGAAGCCTGTATTTACAGTCATAGAGGTAGTCAGAATATTAAGCCTGAGAGTATTGAAGCCTTATGTCTGGCTGATGCTGATGCCATCGCTCATATTGAAAATGTTCCCTCCCTTATGTATTTAGCATATCAAGGTATGCATCTCAATATTGAGGAAGGGGCAGTTTGGGTGGGAGAAAAGATTGACAGGTCTTATAATAAGCTGTCAATATATGGTAAAGAACTTATTAGGAATAAGTACAAGAATACAAGAACTTTATTGACACCTGCTTGAAAGGATCACTTTTATGGAGTTTGATCATAGAACACAGCCAGACCTTCTTCACATTGATGGACGCTTAAGACTGAGAAAGCCTGAAAGATGTGACTTTAAACTGGCGCTTCCCTGGTATGAAGAGACCTACATAATGGAAATGTCTATTGGTAGTCAGGATAAAGTATATGGCATGAAAGATATTGAAGACATGTATCACTACCTATCTACCAATGGTGAACTTTACTTTATAGAAATTTTATCTGAGGGCAGTCAGAATAATCAGAGAGATGAGCAATGGAAAGCTATTGGAGATGTGACACTTATGGAACATAATCTACCAATCGTCATTTGCCAAGGCTATAGAGGCCTTGGAATTGGTAAAAAAGTCCTTTTAAGAATCATTGGAAGAGGGATTGAACTTGGTATGACCTATTTCAAGGTTCCCGAAGTTTATCTGAAAAATATTGGTTCCCAGAGACTTTATCAGTCCCTGGGCTTTAAAGAATTAGGCAGAAATGACCAAATAATTTCATATTTTTATGAAATATAGTCCTAATTACCCATAAAGTCTTGAAACTTATGCCCTAATGTAGTACTATAGTACTATAAAAAGGATGGGAGCCATAATATGTCGAATTTTAATCAAGCTATTGCGGTAATGTTAATTGCTTTTTTTGTCTATCGTTCCATTTTATTATTCAAAAAAGTATACTATTATGAACTGAATAAAGGATATCAGCATGACACCATATGCTACATGACAAGTCCCAGGGGCTTTACCTCATATTGGCCCAAGGATTTCTTTGTAATTAGCAAATGGATTGTAGCTCTTTTAAGTGGAACTTTAATTGGGCTTATTATTGCTGAGCTCATTAATGGGGACCTTAATCTGGCATTGATTCATGGTTTTGGTATCTATATGATTGATATGACCTGGATTACGGTCTATAATTACGTATGCGGCGTGAAAATCGGAGAAAGAGGTCTGATTGTCGGAGTCGATTTTATTGAATGGTCGGACGTAAAACTTTATGCTGTCCATAACAGACAGAAAAAATCCTGGAATAAATTTCACAAACCAGGTTTACGGCTGCTCATAGGTGAAATTGGAAGTTTACGACCTATCTGGATAAGTGTCAATGACAGTAATTCAGGTCTGGTACTGTCCCTAATCAAGGAATATATGATACAATAGGCAGATAAATATAAAGGAGAGTGCCATGTATAAACTTATATTGCTGGATGCAGACAGAACTGTACTGGATTTCGATAAAGCGGAAGAAGATTCAATCAGAAAGGGCCTTGAAGAAAAAGGACTAAACCTAGACTTTAATCAGGTAATCAATGACTATAGAACCATTAATATGGAACTGTGGCATGCTTACGAAAAAGGTGAGTTCGATAAGAAAAAGATTGCCAGTGAAAGATATAGGCGGCTTTTTCATAAATATGGACTTGACCTTGATCCCATAGAATTCGGTAAAATTTACCTGGATAACTTATCCCAGTGTGGATATGTTCTTGATGGAGCCGTCGATTTGTGTAAGTATTTATACAACAAGTATAAAGTAGTTATACTAACCAATGGGATTAAATCTGTACAGGACAGTCGTATGGAAGCATCCCCAATTAAAGACTATGTTCATGATATTGTGATATCTGATGAAGTAGGTGTACCAAAACCCCATAGAGAAATTTATGAGTTTACCCTGAATAAAGTAGGAAACTATGACAAAAATGAAATACTTATGATTGGTGATTCCTTAAGTTCCGATATTAAAGGTGGCCAGAATTTTGGTATTGATACCTGTTGGTATAATCCTGGAGAAGAAACAGGTCTTGTAGATATAAAACCGACCTATGAAATAAAAGACCTAAAAGATCTCTATGAGATCCTTTAAATCTTCTTCAAGTAATTTTCAAAGTGCATAAGTTCCTCTTGGAATGCTTTTGTAAAGTTCTCATCTGGTGTGAAATTTTTTTCATACCAGGTGTTTTTTATGGATAAGTCCTGGCCCTGGCGATAATAATCAAATTCAATTCTTCCAACCAGTGAATCTCCATAAAGAATCGGCAGAACATAGTAGCCGAATTCTCTCTTGTCTACTGGTGTGTAGACCTCCCACCTGTATTTGAAATTGAATACTGCTTCAATTAGCCCTCTGTCCCACATAAAATTATCTAAGGGACCGAGAAAACGTATGTTTGGAGACCCTGACTTATCAGGTCTTTTTTTTGACGTCAGAGAAGACTTTAAGTCCTTCAGATTATCTCTGGTGATATAAAAGGGCTCTTTGATATCACCAATATATATGGGGGTGATTTTTTCTTCTTTTATGAGTTCCTCAATATAGGGAAGCCGGTCTTTCTTTTTTTCGATATAATACCCAAGCCAGGCTCCTCCATTTTTATTCCATAGAAGGCCCATGGTATCAATACGTCGGAAGATATACCATTTTATAAAATCCCTAAGTCCCTTTTCTGTATCAGGAAATACAGGAGGATGGTCCAAAACCGATTTTGGAACTACCCTATCCGTTAAATCATATATTTTTTGAGTGTTTATTTTATCAGATACACAAATTTTTCCAACTGCATAGAGGTAATCAAGACCGGCGCTGGTCAGTTTTCTATGACCCCAAGACCCTTTGTTGGTGGACTTTGAGGGAAGCTTGGAGCTTTGAAGGGGGCCACCTTTTTCTATTAGGTCAAGAAGGCCCTCTGTCAGATCCAGGGCATCTAATGAATTTCTATAGGCTAAAGTGCTTTTGGTTCCACGGCCATGGCACCTGCGGATGACATCAAAATACGGCCAGTCACCAATTGGGTAGATGGCCATCATTTTGTCCCATCCATCAATTAGCTGCCGGTCATGGTAAATGAGTTGGTGGAATATTTTCGGATCATAATTTTCAATTCTAGCCTGTATAACTAAATCCGGGTTTCTGCCTACCACATTGAGTGGATCATATTGGATGCAGTGAAGTTTGTCGAAGAGCTTCATTATTGCGGCCTTGGTTGAGGGTGATTTTTGTCCAAGCCCATGGTGTTGGATAAGAAAAGCTCTGGCCTCTGAATTACTTAAATGCATAATGGTTACCATCCTTAAGTCTGTGTGTTATAATCATCATATGAATAATAGATAGTTCATTCACAGTTTTTCTTATGACTAGTTTATCATATGATAAAAGAAGGAAAAGGTCTAGCGGTTTGGAAATTCAGGTCAGTAAAAAAGAAGATATACCCATATACAAACAGATTGTCGAAGCGGTTATTGAAGGTATAAGAAATGGCCAGCTTGTCAGTGGAGAAAAACTCCCTGGAGAGAGGGAGTTGGCAATATCGCTTGAAACCTCCAGAGGAACTATAACCAAAGCCTATCATGAACTGGCTAATATGGAAGTGGTAACCCTGGTGAAAGGTAAAGGGTGTTTCGTTTCCAGGGAAAAAGAGTTCCTTAGTCTTAGCCGTAAGGACAAGGCTGTCCATATGATTCAAAACAATATTAATGCCTTGTTGGAGCTTGGCTTTTCTCTTTCTGAAATCCGGATATTTTCTGAAATCGTTTTGATGGAGAGAGAAAAGAACTATGATATGATTCAAATAGGTATTATCGACTGTAACAGGGAAGCGCTTCATGCTATTCACTGTCAAATCGGTACGATTAGAGATCTGTCCATATCCATGTATCTTCTGGATCATATTAAAGACAGGGACTTGATAAGCGAAATCTTAAATAAGGATATTATTATCACGACTTACAGGCATTACGAGGATGTACTAAGGACGATTCCGGACATTGAAGATAAGCTAATCCGCGTAGCCATGAGTCCCAGTAAGAAAACCCTCATTGAGATAGGTAGAATTGGTAAGCAACAAAAAGTAGGTATCCTATATGATTCGAAAAACTTTCTTGGAGTTATTGAGCGTGAACTTCAATTGGCAGATATGGTCCTTCATGAGGATATAGCCATGAAGATCGATGAGGATAATAGGGATGAGATAGCTGGTTTTATTAAGAATAAGGAACTTGTCATCCTGCCGCCCTTGACTTTCTTTGATACAGCCTATAGACGCTTCCTTATGATGAAGTTAAACAACAAACCCTATATAGAATTTCACTACTTAATTGAACGGGGAAATTTCCTTTATTTAGAAGAGAAAATCCGTCATTTTATGGTTATTCGATAATTTAGCATGATAAAGCAAAAAAGTGGACTAGTCCGGTTGTTGGATTAGTCTTTTTTTCTTGGTTTTTATGGGTCTATTCGTTGACTCTCAGTAACCATGAGAGTAATATGATGGCATAGTCAAGTTGATATAAAATACTACTGTATCGACGATAAAAGCTGGAGGAAATCATGGATAATAAAACGATTGTGATTGGTGTCATAGGAGCGGATGTTCATGCAGTTGGCAATAAAATTCTAGCCTTTGCCTTTGAGGAAGCTGGATTTTCAGTTGTTAACCTAGGTGTAATGGTTGACCAGGATGAATTCATCGGAGCCGCAATCGAAACCAACGCAGATGCAATCATCGTATCATCCTTATATGGACATGGTGAACTGGACTGCCGTGGATTACGTGAAAAATGTATAGAAGCCGGGATTGAAGATATTCTCTTATATGCAGGAGGCAATCTCGTTGTAGGAAAAGCCCCATTCGAAGAGACCAAGAAAAAGTTTCTCGATATGGGCTTTAATCGTGTTTACCCGCCGGGAACAGATCCCATGCAGGGTATAGCTGACCTAAAAGAAGATATGGGAGTAGAGTGATGAATGCATGCATGCTCATTGATTTCGGTTCAACTTTTACCAAGGTAACCGGTGTTGACTTAGATGAGAGATGTATACTTGGAACTGCCAAATCCTTTACGACCATTAACGAAGGCATATTAATTGGATTAAACAAGGCAATCGCTTTGCTGGAAGAAAAAATCGGTCCCAGACTCTGGACCAAAAAACTGGCCTGTTCCAGTGCTGCCGGCGGCTTGAAAATGGTTGCTGTCGGTATTGTTCCTGACTTGACTGCTAAAGCTGCCAAAGAAGCAGCCTTAAGTGCAGGTGCCAAGGTCATGAAAGTCTTTTCCATGGAGTTGACGGAGGAAGATTTGGATGTGATTGGAGGGATACAACCGGATATAATTCTTTTAACCGGTGGCACTGATGGTGGAAATAAGAAAATTCTTCTACACAATGCCAGGATGCTGGGACAATCAGCATGGAAACCACCAATTATTTTTGCAGGAAATAAAAGTGTGAAAAAAGAAGCACTTAGTATATTGGAATCTGCTGGCTTTGAGGTGATGGCCAGTGAAAATGTCATGCCTACCTTATCTGACCTGAATATTGAACCTGCTAGAGCAGCTATTCAGAAAGTTTTTTTAGATAAGATTATCCTGGCAAAGGGAATCAAGGAAGCCGAGAAGGTCATTGACAATGTACTCATGCCAACCCCCTTGGCGGTGATGAAAGCAGCTGAACTTCTAAGTCTTGGGACAGACCAGATGGAGGGGCTTGGAGACCTTTTGGTGGTTGATATTGGTGGTGCAACAACAGATATACATTCTGTCTGTGAGGGCCTTCCAAAATCAGCCAATGTCGTACATAAGGGTATTGAAGAACCCTTTGTAAAAAGAAGCGTTGAAGGTGATCTGGGTGCCAGGTACTCCCTGGTCTCTGCAGTTGAGACAAGAGGGCTTGCCTACATGAGTAAAGCCTTGGATTTGACGGCCCAAGAGACCAGAGAAATTATAGACCGGCTCATTGACAATCCCGGTTTGGTAGCAGAAGAAATGTTGGATGATATACATGAATTAAGTAGAGAAAGGCTGAAAGCTTTTGACCAGGTGCTGGCAGAAATTGTTGTCAGTGAAAGTGTTGCCAGACACGCCGGTATCCTTAAAGAGCATTATACTCCCTTTGGTATGACCTATGAGCAATTCGGCAAAGACCTTAGGGATGTAAATATTATTATAGGTACTGGTGGCCCGCTGATTCATGCGGATCATCCCAGGAAAATTTTGGCATACTCAACCTATGAGGAAAATCAGCCAATGATTTTAAAACCAAAGGCAAAAAGCTTTTTGCTTGATGCAGCATATATTATGTCTGCCATTGGATTGTTGTCTGAAACAGATCCTGAGGTCGCTTTTGACATCATGAACAAGAATTTAAAACCATTAAGAGATAATGAAGGAGTAGAATATGGAGCTTTTAAATAAACGCTTATCTGATGATGAATTTTATAAAATTAGAGAGACCATATTAAAACAATGGCCAACCGGTCAAGAAGTGGATTTTGATGAAGCTGTACGCTATCAACTGAATATTCCTAAAGATAAACAGTTTTCAAGAAAACTGATTGATGCAAAAGAAAAGGGGAACACCTTAATTCAGCCTAGAGCCGGAGTTGCTCTTATTGATAAACATATAGAGTTACTGAATTACCTGGTCGAACATGGTGAAGCAGATCTGTTGCCGACTACTATTGATTCCTATACAAGACACAACCGTTACAAAGAAGCTGAAACAGGTATCGAGGAAAGCCGTCTGGAAGGCAGGTCCCTGCTCAACGGATTCCCTGCAGTCAATCATGGTGTCAAAGCCTGCCGTACGGTAACAGAAGCAGTTGGTGCTCCTGTTCAGGTTAGGCATGGTACACCGGATGCAAGACTTTTAACTGAAATCTCAGTAGCCGGTGGATTTACCTCCTATGAAGGTGGAGGCATATCCTATAATATTCCATATGCCAAGAAACACTCCCTTGAAAAGACCATTTATGATTGGCAGTATTGTGACCGCTTAATCGGTATTTATGAAGAACACGGTGTGTCCATTAACAGGGAACCTTTTGGTCCTCTGACCGGAACCCTGGTTCCACCCTGTATATCCAATGCAGTTGCTGTTATTGAGTCTCTTCTAGCCGCAGAGCAGGGTGTAAAAAATATTACGGTTGGTTATGGCCAATGTGGTAACTTAAGACAGGATGTCGCTGCCATAAGATCATTGGAGCAATTAACCGACGAATACTTGAAAGCCAATGGTTATGATGACATTATGGTAACCACTGTTCTTCACCAGTGGATGGGAGGCTTTCCACAAGATGAGAGCAAAGCTTTCGGAGTTATTTCATGGGGAGCAGCTGCGGCAGCCCTTGCCGGAGCAACTAAAGTTATTGTAAAAACACCACATGAGGCCATGGGAATTCCAACTAAAGAAGCCAATGCCAGTGGTCTTCTAACAACCAAGCAATTGGTGACGATGTTAAGAGACCAGGTAATGCCACTGACTAAAGAACTTCTAGATGAGATTAACTCTATAAAAATGGAAACAAGGGCTATCGTAGACAAGGTCTTTGAACTTGGCAATGGTGATATAGCAAAAGGAACCATTGCAGCTTTTGCCAGTGGTGTCCTGGATATACCATTTGCGCCAAGTAAGTTTAATAAGGGGAAAGTGCTTCCAGCAAGAGATAATGAAGGTGCTGTCCGCATTCTTGAAATGGGTGCCCTACCATTTTCACAGGAACTTAAAGACTATAACCGGATGAAGATTGAAGAACGGGCAAAATACGAGCGTAGAAAAGTCAGCTTCCAAATGGTTATCGATGATATTTATGCCATCGGTAAAGGCCGTTTGGTAGGTAGACCAAGATAATGGAGGGAATCATGAAAATAAAAGATATAGCATGTTCAAAAAGCAGGACAGGATTTTTCTTTGATGACCAGAGGGCCATCAAAAGTCATGCGGTTAAAGATGGTGAATCATACAAGGGAGAGGCGGTTACAGAAGGTTTTTCACATATCAGACAACCTGGTGAAGCCATTTCTATCATGATTCTTCTGGAAGATGGCCAGATTGCAACAGGGGATTGTGCAGCTGTCCAATACTCTGGTGCAGGTGGGAGAGATCCTCTCTTTTTGGCTGATGAATATATGGAAGTCATCAATAAACATATTGCCCCAAAGCTTATCGGCAGGGAGCTGAACTCCTTTCGGAGAATGGCTCAGGAAATTGATACCATGATAAATCCTGAAACTGGCAAGCCATACCATACTGCTATTCGATATGGTTTGTCCCAGGCGATTTTGGATGCAGTTGCCAAGGCAAAACACACCATTATGGCCAGGGTTATTGAAATCGAGTATCAGCTGGATGGATGCAATAAGGATGTTCCGATTTTTATGCAATCCGGTGATGCCAGATATACCAATGTAGACAAAATGATCATTAAAGGAGCAGATGTTCTGCCCCATGGTCTCATTAATAACGTTCCTGAAAAATTAGGCTATGAAGGTGAGAAGCTTAAGGACTACATTACCTGGTTAAGAGACCGGGTTATGGAACTGAGAGACAGTGAAGCCTATCAACCGGTTCTGCATTTGGACGTTTATGGAACAATTGCCACAATTTTCGATGACGACTATGAAAAAATGGTCGATTATATGGCTGAACTTGCTGATGCAGCCAGCCCCCTTCTTCTTCGGATAGAGGGTCCAATTGACGTGGAGAACCGTCAGGGTCAGATTGAAGCCCTTAAGGCAATAACCGCGATGATTGACCAAAAGGGGATTGAAGTAGAGATTGTCGCTGATGAATGGTGTAACACATTTGAGGATGTTAAATTGTTTGCTGACAACAAGGCTGGTCACATGGTACAGATTAAAACACCAGACCTTGGCAGCATTCACAATACCATCGAAGCGGTACTTTACTGTAAGGAACATGGAATAGGTGCCTATCAGGGAGGAACCTGCAATGAGACTGACGGTTCAGCAAGAGCCTGTGTCCATGTGGCTATGGCAACCCAACCGGACCAGATGCTTGCAAAACCCGGAATGGGTGTTGATGAAGGTTATATGATTGTTTATAACGAGATGAACCGGATCAAAGTGTTAAAGGACATGTTGTGCAAGGCAACAGTTAATTGTTAGGAGGCTATTATGATAACCATTTTATCACCAACAGCTATATTGGGTTACGGTTTTCCGATGGAATCTTTTGAAGCCGGTATGGCAAAACATCCTGATGTTATTGCCGTTGATGGAGGGTCTACAGATCCAGGACCCTATTATCTGGGATCCGGTAAGTCTTTTACTGACAGGAAGGCTGTCAAAAGAGACCTAAGGATTATGATTGGAGCTGCCCTAAAAGCAAATATTCCTGTTATTGTCGGTACTTCTGGTGGATCAGGGGCAAAAAGCCATTTGGACTGGTGTAGTGATATTGTTAGAGAAATCGCCGGGGAAGATAAGTTGTCTTTTAAATTGGCTATGATTGATGCAGATATATCCAAAGAAATCGTTCGTGAAAAATTATTGGGTGGTCAGATTTCACCTCTGAAGCCAGCCAAACAACTCACTCAGGAAATCATAGATGAAACCACCAATATTGTTGCTCAAATGGGAGTTGAGCCAATTGTTGAAGCCCTAAATGAAGGTGCCCAGGTGATTCTAGCCGGTCGTGCCTATGACCCAACCTCTTTTGCAGCTCTTGCAGCCAAGAAAGACATGAATATGGGACTTGCTTTTCATCTAGGCAAAATTCTGGAGTGCGCTGCTATTGCTGCAACCCCTGGCAGCGGTTCCGATTGTATGATTGGTTATTTGGGAAATGATTATTTTGAAATTGAGCCTTTGAGCCCAATTCGAAAATGTACAACTTTGTCAGTTGCCGCCCATACCCTCTATGAAAAGACCAATCCATACATCCTGCCTGGACCGGGAGGAACTCTCGACTTAAGAAAAACTGAGTTTAATCAGGTGACAGACCGTAAAGTTAGGGTATCAGGTACCGAATTTGTTCCTTCAGATATCTATACAGTCAAGTTGGAAGGTGCTAGAAAAGTAGGTTATCGAACGGTATCGATTGCAGGTACCAGAGATCCGATTATGATTAAGGAAATCGACAACATTATTGAGGCTGTTAAAGAACGGGTTGAAGATAATTTTAAGGGTCAATTGGACCAGTATCACTTGAACATTAATGTATATGGAAAGAATGGTGTCATGGGTGGTCTAGAGCCCCATCTCTTTATTGGTGGTCATGAAATCGGCATTGTCATTGAGGCGGTAGCAAAGACCCAGGAGGATGCTAATACAGTATGCTCTTTTGCCCGGTCTACCATGCTCCATTATGGCTATGAGGGCCGGATTGCCACAGCAGGAAACCTTGCCTTTCCATATTCACCCTCTGATTTTAAGGCAGGAGAGGTCTATCAGTTCACCATGTATCATGTGATGGAAATCGACGATGCTACGGCCCTCTTTCCCATTAGGTATGAAAGGTTAGGCAGGTGATGATATGAAAGTTTCTTTGATAGATGTATGTGAAGTTATCCGCAGTAAAAATGCTGGACCCTATGAGTTGACCTTTGACATCATTTTTAAGGAGTGGTCCATGTTCGAGAGTTTTTGTGAACAGGACCTAATCAACAAAGGGCTTATTGCTGATCTTTATGGAATCAGTGAAAGTCAGGTTATCGGCATTACCCATTTTAGACCTGCAAAGGCCATAAAAGCGACGATAGAAAGACCTATGGCTTCCGGGGATATTGGTGAGACTGATGTCTATGGTGCACAACAGCATGCTCCCTTGTTGAGTTTGTCCTTTGATGTTAATATGTAATTAGACATAAAAGTTTGTCTTAGTAAATGATTTGTGAAATCAATAGAAACTGCCTGGTACTTATACATTCAGTACCGGGCTGCTTTTGTAGAAAGAAGGTAAGATTGCATGTTTTCAGAAATACATGAATCTCTTATTTATTCTGTATATTTTGCCCCCAGAGGAAAAAGAAGGATACTGACCCTTGGTAATCAGATTGCCCAAAGATATCTGTCTCCTATGGATGGTCTTATTGGATTTGTCGGCGATGCCGGAGCCGGTAAGTCTGTTCTGATTAAGGGGATGTTTCCAGGACTTGAATTAACCAATGATGACGATGGGGTTAATGTTCGCCCGCTTCCCATACTAGATGATGCAGATGAGTCATTTTTTTCCAGACATACTTATCATTTGGATGTTAGATTCGAAAGTGGTTTTACGCAAACGCATCTCTTGGCTGAAGCTGTTCTGAAAGCCTTAAGAAACGACAAAAGGGTTATTGTAGAACATTTTGATCTTCTATTTCCTGTGTTGGGGGTCAATGCTGACCTGCTTATTGGTATTGGGGAAGAGGTTTTTGTGGCAAGACCCAGTATTTTTGGACCAAGTCCGGTAGACATATCCAAAAAAGTGTTTGACTCTGTTTTATACAGACGCATGGCCCATTCAGCTGAGGATATAACAGGTAAAATTCTAAAAGACGATTTTGGCTTTGATAATATTAAGGAATACAATGATGTTCGAAGAGGCTTTGTCCTTGAGTTTTCAGAAAAACCGGAGATAGATCTTTTTGAGCTGGAAAAAAGAGTCTTGGCAGTCATTGACAAGGATGTAGATATTTCCTATTTCGACGATCACTCAATTACTATTGACGATGATATTTATAAATGTACTGGACCTAGAATACACGTCAAAAGCTCTGGCGAGATTAAAGAGTATCATCTGGTGAAGGAATATAAGTATAATCCTTTGACCAAGGTTTATTCCATTATTGGAACGGTTGGCAAGAGTCAGCCCCAGAATATAGTTGAATTCAATAAAGTGGATAATTGATAGTATAATTGTCCTATGGTACAATGAAGAAGTACACTAGCCCTAAAGACAAAGGGAATGATTGTACAGGACGTCAATGTAGCCAGAAGGAAGTGATTGTATGGATGATTTATTTAAAGAATTAGAATCCATGGGTATCAAAAGCGAGAAAACAAGTATTTTTAATAAAAGCGCTGCTGAACCTACTGCACGAAAAATTAATCCCAACTTAGCTAAGGAAGTCGTTTACCAGCGGAAAGTTCCTTGTCCTGTTTGCGGAACTACCTTTATGACTTCCAGTGTACGAGCAGGTCGAATCCGGTTTTCGGATTCAGAAGCTGATTTACGTCCGATCTATTCAGGCTTTGATCCTGTAGTTTATGATGTTGTTGTTTGTTCATCATGTGGATATGCTCACCTAAACAAGTATTTTAAGACTGTTTCTGATTATAAGATTAACCAGATTAAACATAAGATATCTAGTTCCTATAAGAGTAAGCAATATGACCGGGTCTATTCCTATGAAGATGGAATCGAGCGGTATAAGCTTGCCTTGTTCAACTCTATTGAAGGTGGTGATCTGGATGGTATGAGAGCTTTTCTCTGCCTGAAAATCTCTTGGTTATATAGAGGATACTGGGAACAACTGAAGGGTGAACGTTCGAAAGAGTTTTCCAAAATCAAGGACTTGCAGGATCAGGAGAAAATTTTCTCCGGATATGCTCTTGAGGGTTTCTTAATTGCCTTTAACAACGAACCTTATCCAATTGTAGGACTGGACCAGAATACTTTGGAATATCTTATAGCTGAACTGCATAGAAGACAGGGTAATCTGTCTGAGGCCAGAAAATGGTTAAGCCGTGTCGTTGGCAAGACCAATTCGAAACGGCTTAATGAAAAGATTGATGTACTTCGTGAACTATTAACTGAAAAAGAAGAAGAGTGATTATTGCTCCAATTTCGTTCCGTTGATCATTTGGATGGAACGTTTTGGAGCATCTTTAGCGTTTTTCCAAGGTTCGTCCTGGTAACGGTAATCATATTTGTTGACAAACCACTGCATGTCATCCAGGAGACGATTCATATTGTCTTTAAAAAGTGGTAAGGTATCATCTAAGAACTCTTTAAATAACTTAGGGTGAGCATAGGATTGTCCAATCTTAATCAATTGAAGATAGTGAGGCATACAAAACCCTTTTGTTTCCAGGAGATGATCTCTAAATTCCTTTTCCTTCTTATATAGATAGAAAAAGGTTTCGAAGTAGCGTTCCATGGTAGTATCAACCCGATTACAGATGTAGCACTCATCAGTTATGGTGTGAAGCAGTTTGTCAAGAGGAGAGTCTTTATCCTGTTTTTTACTAAAAAGACCGGATTTACCTGAAGAGAATGATTTGGTGGCCTTGTCAAAGACTTCCATCATTTCCATAATATGACTTTGGTTAACTAAGTTAAGACCCAACTTATTGGTAGAGTTATAAAGTTTGGTATAATGGTTTTTACAGAATCCAATCTTGTTGGTCACCTGTCTGAAATCGCTCTCCATATAGGCATCACTTAAGCAGAAATCAATCAGGTCTTGTTCCAGTTTGTTATGTATAAAACAGAAGGGACATTCATCATCAGAACGGATTGCATCCCACAAAGGTATAGTATATATTTCTTCTTTAGCCAAGGTTTGCTCCTTTTACTTTGATTTTTACATCATTATATCATAAAAAGGCAAGGCGGGTACATGTTTGAATTAAGTATTGAATCTAAGCAACTGAATATAGAAAAGCTTTTAGATACAGGTCAGGTTTTTCGTTATATCCATGTAGACAAGGGCAGATTCATCCTCATATATGGTCAAGTCTATGTCCTGGTTGATCAAGTAGAAGATGGATATCGATTTCACTGTCATGAAGAGGATATGGGAATTTGGCAGGACTATCTGAATCTTCATATGGATTATGTCCTTTTGAATGAGGAGGTTGTAAAGAAAGAGAAACGACTGAGTCAGGCCGTGAAATCTTTTGAAGGTATTCGTATTATGCATCAGGATCCTTTTGAAATGTTGATTACCTTTATTATATCTCAGTCAAAATCTATGGTTCAAATCAGAAAATTGGTTAATGGACTTTCGGAGGCCTATGGCAATCAATTAGGTGAGTGGATGGGGCATAAGATTTATGCTTTTCCAAGACCAGATCAGCTATTGCATCTGAGTGAAGAGGATTTTCGAACAATGAAATTTGGATACCGAGCACCTTATCTGGTAGATGCAGTCAAAGTCTTTTATGAGAAAGGCCATGAATTCAGGGAACTTTCAACCAAGGAGCTAATGGAGGGTTTGCTGGATATTAAAGGCGTTGGGCGTAAAGTTGCTTCCTGTATCATCTTATTTGGTTATAACAAGTATGATGTATTTCCTGTTGATGTTTGGATGAGAAGAATTATGATTGAGCTATATGACAAGAAAATAAGGAAGGGCCTGAAAAACCCTAATGTAAAAAAACTGTTGGATAAACATATTGAAGATTTTGGACTTGCTTTTTTTGGCCAAAATGCAGGCATAGCACAGCAGTATTTATTTGAATACGGCAGAAGTTCTTTAAAATAATTAAAGTTAAAAATCCCTATTGCATTTTAAGAGAAATTGTCTTATTATATATATGGATTAGCACTCAAACTAAAAGAGTGCTAACAACACGTTAAAGGAGGTATATTATGAAATTAGTACCATTAGGAGACAGAGTTGTCCTTAAACAAATGGAAGCAGTTGAAACTACCAAATCAGGAATAGTACTTCCTGGAGGAGCTAAAGAAAAGCCACAAGAAGCTGTTGTTGTTGCAGTGGGACCAGGTGGTGTCGTTGACGGTAAAGAAATTTCCATGCAAGTGAAAGTGGACGACAAAGTCATCTATTCCAAATATGCAGGTACAGATGTCAAAGTTGAAGGCCAGGAATATATCATTGTTAAGCAAAATGATATTTTGGCTGTTGTTGAAGACTAATTGTATAGTTTGTGAGTAAAAGAGAAGAATATAGGAGGTTATTATGGCTAAGGAAATATTATTTGGAGCAGAAGCAAGATCAGCCCTTGAAAAAGGTGTGGATCAATTAGCAAATACAGTAAAAGTAACCCTTGGACCAAAAGGTCGTAATGTGGTTTTAGATAAGCAATTTGGTGCACCCCTTATTACAAATGACGGTGTTACTATTGCTAAAGAAATAGAATTGGAAGATGCATTCGAAAACATGGGTGCTCAATTAGTGAAAGAAGTTGCGACGAAGACCAATGATGTAGCAGGAGATGGTACAACAACAGCGACTGTTCTTGCCCAGGCAATGATTAAAGAAGGTATGAAGAACGTTGCAGCAGGTGCTAATCCAATCATCCTTAGAAAAGGTATGAAAAAAGCCACCGATACAACAGTTGAAGCTATCCGCTCAATGAGTCAGGCCCTTCAAGGTAAAGACCAAATTGCTGAAGTAGCTGCTATTTCTGCAGGTGATGATGAAGTTGGTGCTCTTATTGCTGAAGCAATGGAGAAAGCTTCCAAAGATGGTGTAATCACTATTGAAGAATCCAAAACGATGAGTACTGAACTTGAAGTGGTTGAAGGTATGCAATTTGACAGAGGTTATCTGTCACCATATATGTCAACTGACATGGATAAGATGGAAGCAGTACTTGATAATCCATACATCCTGATTACAGACAAGAAAATCTCCAACATCCAGGAAATCTTACCTGTTCTTGAGCAAATTGTTCAGTCAGGAGCCAAGTTGCTGATCATTGCTGAAGATGTCGAAGGTGAAGCTTTAGCAACTCTTGTTGTGAATAAGTTAAGAGGAACCTTTAATGTTGTTGCTGTTAAGGCTCCTGGATTTGGTGACAGAAGAAAAGCCATGCTTGAAGATATTGCCATCCTTACTGGCGGTCAGGTAATCAGTGAAGAACTTGGTCTTGATCTTAAGGAAGTAACCATGGACCAACTTGGACAGGCTAAAACCGTAAAAGTTCAAAAAGAAAATACAATTATCGTTGATGGTGCAGGTCTTAAAGAGAATCTTGATGCTAGAATTTCACAAATCAAGGTTCAAATCGAAGAGACTACCAGCGAATTTGATAAAGAAAAATTAACTGAAAGACTCGCTAAACTTGCCGGTGGTGTTGCAGTTATCAAAGTTGGTGCTGCTACTGAAACTGAAATGCAAGAGAAAAAACTTCGTATGGAAGATGCTCTTGCAGCTACAAGAGCGGCTGTTGAAGAAGGTATTATTGCTGGTGGTGGTACTGCATATGTTCATGCCACTAAATTGGTTGACGAATTGATTGAAACTTTGGACGGTGATGAAAGAACCGGTGCTAAACTTATCCGCAAGGCCCTTGAGGCTCCACTTCGTCAAATCGTTGTTAACGCAGGTCTTGAAGGATCCGTCATCGTTAACAAGGTTCTTGAATCTGTTAATGGTGTTGGATTCAATGCCTTAACTGAGAAATATGTCGATATGATTGAAGAGGGTATTATAGACCCTGCCAAAGTTACCCGTTCAGCCCTTCAAAATGCCAATTCAGTAGCGTCTACCTTACTGACAACTGAATCAGTAGTTGCTGAAATTAAAAAAGACGAGCCTGCAATGCCTCCAATGGGTGGACCAGGCATGGGTATGATGTAATTAATTAAATGAAATAAGTCTAAAAGCTTTTGCATGGTTATTTGACTGTGCAGAAGCTTTTTTCCTTGTTTATAGAAGATAAATTAGTTATAATATAGAAAGATAAACCTTAGGAGGAAACTGATGAATTATAATGACGTATTTAATGAGCAGCTGGTTGCAAAGAAGAACACGATGACAGATAACCTGAAACGCGCTGGTGTTATCCTGTTAGGTCTTCTTATAATTTTGGCAGTATCCTTGATTTTACCTGCTATAACCCTTTTTGTTGCAGCGGCAGTTGTCTGGGGAATCTTTATCGTGATGAAACGCTTCAATGTTGAATATGAATATGCTTTTACCAATGGTGATCTTGACATAGATAAGATATTCAGTAAAAGTGCCAGAAAACATGCTTTTACTGTAGATATCCGTACTTTTGTTGTGATGATTCAGGTTAATAATCCTAACTCAGCAAGCGAAATCGGTAACATCAATGAAACCAAAGATTTCAGTGCTGGTCTAGTTACGGATTCAACATATGCAGCTGTTTATGAGCATGAAGGTAAGCGTATTAAACTGCTGATTGATCCTAATGAACAGCTTCTTAAAGCTATGAAGATGTACATTCCGAGAAAGATTAAATAATTAGATTAAGTGAAGCAGGGATAATTTATGAGAAGAGTCAACGTATCACGACTTAAAATAGGCATGAGTTTAGCCAAGCCCATATATTCCAATAACGGAACTGTACTACTTACCGGTGGGACTAAACTTACCCAAAACTATATTACGAAGATACAGTACTTGAAACTTCCTTATATATACATTACTGATGAGATTTCAGAGGGTATTGAATATGAGGATTTAATTACTGAGGAAACCAAACAGGAATCCAAGAAAGTGCTGGCAGAATCCTTGGAACAGCTTAAGAAAGGTCACTTTAATGTCAACGACCAGATTGCCAATCAGGTTGAGAATATTATTGCTGAAGTCATCTCAAGTCCAAGGGTTATGTTGAGTGTTCAGGAGATGCGAAATAAAGATGAGTATCTTCATATGCACTCTGTAAACGTATGTGTACTGTCCTTGCTTATTGCCAAGAAAAAAGGTTATAACGACACCCAGCTGAAACACTTGGCTATGGGTGCTTTGCTTCATGATATTGGAAAAACCAAGATAGAAGACATAGATCCTTGTCAATATCGGGATGATTATATTGAAAAAGATTACCAGGTCTACAAAGACCACGTTATACTGGGATATGAATCCATTAAAGAGATTCCAGGTTCATCCCTTTTAGCAGCCAATGTGGCGCTGACCCATCATGAACACTATGATGGAACAGGTTTTCCCTTATCCAAGAAAAATGATAATATCCATGAGTTTTCCAGGATTGTTGCTATAGCCAATGAGTATGATAATCTGGTATATAACCGTAAGGAAGAAGACAGACTTCGTCATTATGAGATTATAGAGCTGATTGTATCCAGAGCCTATACCTGGTTTGATCCTGAGATGATTAGAGTCTTTAGATCCAGTGTATCACCCTATCCGATTGGATCCGGTGTCCAACTGTCTGATGGCCGTATCGGTATTGTAGGAGGTCTTAATGAGAACCTTCCAACCAGGCCAATCATCAGGGTTGTTGACTCGGGAAATATCTCACGAATATTGGAAGAAGTGGACTTGTCCAAAAACCTGTCCTTAATGATTACCGATGAAATTGATATCGATAGCTATCGCAGTGCATAAAATATGGAAGCCTTTTATCCTGTTTACAGGATGGAAGCTTCCTTTTATTTTGTTGTGGGACGAAATAAAACCTGACTGCGCTGGATGTAGGTAATGCTGCATTCAACGCGCCGCTAACCATTCCGCATCACCTACATCCAACGAGTCACTGGTTTTATTCCTGCTCACGACACAATATAGAGGAAAACGCTTGTAAACTGCCTCGACCATCTTAATGTGTTAGTAGCAGCCTATAAATAGGGGGTTAGTCTTTTATGATTTGACTTGAACAACCCTAGCTAATCCCGAATCGAGGCTTTTAGAGGCCTTTGGGCTGGCTTGCTTTATCCTTCTATAATATACCTATTATTGAGACAGACATGATGTATGGTGGCCGGGCTCATTGGAGGTGACACGGAATGGTTAGCGGCGCGTTGAATGCAGTGTTACCTCCAATGAGCCCGGCCACCATACATCATGTCGTTCCTATCAACAATAGATATATCAAAGAAGCCCATAAAGCTAACCAAGCCCATATTCGTATTGACAAAAGAAACCAACCATGTTAAACTCCATCTAATATAAATCGAAACATTTGAGTCTAAGAACCGAAAGCGAGGATTTCCATGAGTAAGATTGTTCAAGAAGGCATTACTTTTGATGATGTTCTATTGATACCTGCCCATTCTAAAGTTCTTCCGAAGGAAGTTGACATTTCTACTAATCTAACCAAGAAAATAAAGCTGAATATTCCATTTATGAGTGCCGGTATGGATACCGTTACTGAGTCACGTATGGCTATTGCTATGGCGAGACAAGGTGGTATGGGTGTTATTCACAAGAATATGTCCATTACTGAGCAGGCAGAAGAAGTTGATAAGGTTAAACGTTCAGAAAATGGCGTTATTACGGATCCCTTTTATTTGAGTCCTGATCATTTTGTATATGAAGCCAATGAATTGATGGCGAAATTCAGAATTTCTGGTGTTCCGGTTGTCGAAAAAGGCAGCAAAAAGCTAGTTGGTATTCTTACCAACCGTGATCTTCGTTTTGAAACAGATTTTAATAAAAAGATTTCAGAGGTAATGACCAGCGAAAATCTCATTACCGGTTCTGTAGGAACTACTCTTGACGAAGCCAAAGAAATATTGGCCAAACATCGTATTGAAAAATTACCATTAGTCGATAAAAACTTTAACCTAGTTGGTTTGATTACAATTAAAGATATAGAAAAAGCTATCCTTTATCCTCATGCTGCTAAAGATGAGCAAGGAAGACTTCGTGTTGCTGCAGCAGTAGGTATTACCGGCGATATGCTTGATCGTGTTGAAGCCCTATACGCATCACAAGTAGATGCTATCGTTCTCGACACAGCACATGGCCACTCAGAAGGTGTTATCCAAGCTGTTCGCAGGGTTAAGGAAGCATATCCGGATCTTCAGGTTGTTGCCGGTAACGTTGCTACAGGCGATGCAACAAGAGCTCTTATTGAAGCCGGTGCAGACTGTGTTAAAGTCGGTATTGGTCCTGGTTCTATCTGTACAACCCGTGTTGTTGCAGGTGTAGGTGTTCCTCAAATCTCTGCTGTTATGGATTGTGCTGAAGCAGCTAAGGAGTATGGTGTACCAATTATTGCTGATGGTGGTATTAAATACTCTGGTGATGTTGTAAAGGCCATTGTCGCAGGTGGTTATATCTGCATGATGGGATCTATGCTGGCTGGTTGTGAAGAGTCACCAGGTGCTACAGAACTTTACCAAGGAAGAAAATACAAAGTTTACAGAGGTATGGGATCGATCGGAGCTATGGAAAAGGGTTCCAAAGACCGTTATTTCCAGGACGATGCTAAAAAGCTTGTTCCTGAAGGTGTAGAAGGACGTGTACCATACAAGGGTATGCTAGAAGATACGATCTTCCAAATGATAGGCGGCCTTCGTTCCGGTATGGGTTATGCTGGAGCGGCGACAATTACAGATTTACGTGAAAATGGTAAATTCGTTAAGATTTCAGCAGCTGGTCTTAAGGAAAGTCATCCCCATGATATCCAAATCACCAAAGAAGCACCTAACTATTCCGTTCAATAGTTAATTGGAATTTTATTATATAAGAAATGATTACAGCAGTATGAGCTCAGAAGCCATACTGCTTTTTTTATGTTTATAGATATACCTTTTCAAGAAAGTTAAGAAACATATGCCATTTACAAAAAGAATACATTCGTATATTATGATATTAGAAGATAAACCGTCAATAGGAAAGGAGTCTATAGATGAAAGTTGTTGTTATTGGAGGAGTTGCAGCTGGTATGAGTGCAGCCAGTAAGCTGAAAAGGAGTAAACCAGATACGGAAATCATTGTTTATGAAAGAGGGACTTATTTATCTTATGGAGCCTGCGGTTTACCCTATTATGTCAGTGATGAAATAAAAGAATTGGAGTCGCTGGTTATCCGGACTAAAGCCCAGTTTGAAAAGTCAGGTATTCAGGTATTTGATCAGCATGAGGTTTTGGAAGTGGATCCTGAGGAGAAAACAATCGTTGTCAAGGACTTGCAAACCGGCTATTTAACTAGAGACACATATGATAAGTTAGTCGTTGCATCAGGAGCCTCTCCAATTTTACCTTCATGGGAGGGAATCGACTTGGAAAATGTCTTTGCTCTCTCAACGCTGGAAGAGGGACAGGCCTTAAAAAAAGCGGCAGGAAAAGCAGATTTCCAGAAGGTGTTGATTGTTGGAGCTGGCTTTATTGGTATAGAAGTGGCAGAAGCAATGGCTCTTATGGGAAAAGAAGTGAGACTAATAGAATTTAAGGACCAGATTTTACCACATCTTGATAAGGAAATGGCTGATATATTGGAAAGTGAGTTAAGGAGTAAAGGCGTTTCTGTTCACACGGATGAAGCTGTCGAAAAACTATTAGGCCAGTCAGCAGTTGAAGGTGTTGTGACAAACAAAGGCTCATATGATGCGGATTTGGTTGTGGTCTCAATTGGAATCAGACCCAATACAGGATTCTTTAAGGATGGTAGAGTAGAAAAACTTGGAAACGGTGCAATAAAGGTAAACCAAAAGATGGAATCCAGTCATGCAGACATCTATGCAGCCGGAGACTGTGCATCTGTTTATCATTTCCTTAAAGATTCCAATAGTGAGTATATACCTCTGGCTACCAACGCCAATAAACAAGGGAAACTCTTAGGTTCTGTCCTTGCTGGAGAAGAGGTTGGTTTTCTTGGTGCACTAGGGTCGTCGATGATTAAGGTTTTTGACCAGGAAGGGGCCAAAACAGGACTTTCTGAAAGAGAAGCAAAGGATATGGGTCTGGCTTATCAGTCCAAAGTTATTGAGAGCTCAAACAAACCCCATTATTATCCGGGTTCCCAGAAAGTTACGGTCAAGTTAGTGGTAGAAAAAGACACCCATAAACTTTTAGGAGGACAGATGGTTGGAGGAGAGGGAACTGCGCTTAGAATAAATACATTGGCTGTGGCCATCCATGCTGGACTTACTACTGAAGAACTTGGCTGGATAGACTTCGGGTATGCCCCTCCTTTTGCACCGCCTTGGGGGCCTATACAAACAGCTTGTAATGTGATTAAGTAATGATTTTTTGTTATTCTTTTGCAAGTAATTTTTCGCTGATTGACTAATCCTATATAGGGGAGTCAAAAGATGGGATTTATGACATGAAATTCTATAAGACATGAAAATACAGGCATATGGTCCTTGCGGGAGGACAGATCCCAATGGCTTCCGGGACTAATATACTAAAGCATAGCTTCAGCATATTAGTTCCAGAAGCCATCCGGAACTGAAACCCACTTCGAACCATATGCCTGTATTTTCTGCTTTTAGAGTCATAAATCCCATCTTTCTCGGCCACTAGTTGGGACAGTAATAAGGAAAATGCAGTTGAGAAATAAAACCACCTAATCTTCCCTGCTTACTCAAGCCCCAACCCCAAACTCCGCCTGCGAAGCACAGCCCACTAAAAAAGACGTGGACTAGGGGACGTTTTCCCCATGTATTTCATACAGAAGTGTGGACGAAGGTCCTTGTTGGTGGGCTTTGAGACACGAAGTTCTCTGGGATTTAATTTCCAGGCTTGCGAATCTCTTCTTATATTAAGCCTGTATCAGCCTGGTAATTAAGTCCCTGAGGAGTTTGGGGGTCACCCGCCCATCAACAAGGATCCTTCGTCTACACTGACTGTCGTATAATACATACTCCGAAAATGTCCCCTTGTCATAACCTTCGACCCCAATGCCATCTTGCCCTTTACCCCTACAAAGTTTATAATAAGTTTAATTGGTAACGAAATATAGATTATGCAAAGTTAGAGGAGAATGTTATGTCCAATTTAATTCCAACACCTCATATTGAGATGAAATCCAAAGATGAAGTAGCAAAAACTGTTCTTATGCCAGGTGATCCATTAAGAGCCAAGTTTATTGCTGAGAACTTTCTAGAGAATCCTGTAAAGATTAACAATGTAAGAAATATGTTCGGTTATACCGGTACATATAAAGGAAGAAAAATTTCAGTATTCGGTTCAGGTATGGGTATGCCAAGTGTAGGTATTTACTCATATGAGTTGTTCAAGTTTTATGATGTAGAGAATATCATCCGTATCGGATCCTGTGGTGCTTACTCCAAAGAATTGAATCTCTATGACGTTCTTTTGGTTAAGGACGCATGGTCAGAATCAACCTATGCAAAAGTTCAGTCCGGCTATGACAGTCCAGTCATTGAAGCCAGCCAAGGACTGAATGATAAGATTTTAGGTGCGGCTAAAGAATTGAACATTCCAGTAACAGAAACAAGAATTCATTCATCAGATGTATTTTATCGTGAAACTCATGGTGATTTTGAGACGATTAGAGATGAGCATGGCTGTACAGCGGTTGAAATGGAATCTTTTGCCTTGTTCTCAAATGCAAAAGTATTAGGTAAGAATGCGGCATGTCTTTTGACTGTATCAGACTCTTTGGTAAGTGGTGAGTTGACAACCAGTGAGGAACGCCAGAATGCATTTACCAAGATGATGGAAGTTGCTTTGGAAATGGCTGAATAATTCATAGTAAATATAAAAGGCTTTATGATCTTCATTATGGAAGGTGATAAAGCCTTTTTTTGTGTATAAATCTATAATTTGAGTATATATTTATAAAACTTTACATAAGCATTACATTCAAAAAATATTGTATTTACTCCACCATGGTATCTTATACATGTACCGTTCATAACAGAGGGAACGGATAGAAAACCTAACTTATTTATTTTCATGGGAGGATACAATGAAAAAATTATTAGCATTAATTCTAGTAGCTGCATTGTCATTCGGACTTGTTGCATGTGGAACTTCAGAAGAAGAGTCAACAGGTGGTGGTGAAACAACAAAAGAAGATACAAATACAGCAACAACAGAACTTGAAGGCGCAGTAATCGTAGATGGTTCTGGAACTGTTTACCCATTGATGGCTAACATTGCTGAAGAATACATGGTTAATGAACAACCTGACGTATCAGTTCAAGTTGGTAGAGCCGGTTCATCTGCAGGATTCAAGAAATTCATTCCAGGTGAAACTGATTTCTCTGATGCTTCAAGAAAGATTAAAGATTCTGAAGTTGAACAACTTCAAGAACAAGGTATGGAACTTGGAACTGATGTACTTGAATTCATTCTTGCTTATGACGGCTTAACTATGGTTATCAATAAAGATAATGATTGGGCTACTGAAATGACTCAAGAAGAAATCGTTAACATGTACTTGGCGTCAGGTAACGTAACTACCTGGGCTGACATTCGTCCAGAGTGGCCGGCAGAAGAAATCAAGTTCTATGGTCCTAACGAAAATCACGGTACTTACGAATTCTTCTATGAGAAGATTCTTGATGAGCAAGACATGGTTGCATCAGCTAGTCTTCAACAAGAATATTCAACACTTGTTGACCTGGTATCAAGTGATGTTAACGCTATAGCTTACTTCGGTTTCGGTTACTATGTAACAAATACAGATAAGCTTCAAGCAGTTAAAGTAGACTTTGGTAACGGTCCTGTTGAACCAAGTCTTGAGACTATTGGTACTGATCTTGACTACGCAGGTTTCACTCGTCCAGTATTCACTTACCTTAACGTGAACTACGCTCTTGAGAAGCCACAAGTACTTGACTTTGCTAAATACGTAGTATCTTTTGAAGGTGCTAAGAGATTAGCTGGCGACAATGGATTTGCTCCACTTCCAGATGCTATGTATGAAGAATACCAAGCTCAGTTGGACGCCCTTAAGTAGTAAGTGCTTAAAATGATATATAGTCATAAGACAAGGAGCCTTAGGTTTCTTGTCTTATACTGCGTTTAGTATGTGGATAACACACTAAACTAGTAACACATTGAAATGGAGTGTACATATGTCTGATACAAGATATGAAATGAAAATGAGAAAGTTATCAAAATTTGAGAATATCGTTCCGATTAGCCTCTTTTTGATTGCTTCAATTTCAATATTGACTTCAATTGGTATCGTTCTGACCCTTGTGGTTGACGCCTCTCACTTTTTTGCAGAGGTTCCTTTAACAGAAGTGTTCAGTACCGAGTTGGCGCCATTGAAGAAGGAACCAAGTTTCGGTTTCCTGCCTCTTATAATGGGTACAGTTGTAACATCGGTTATTGCTATGTTGGTTGCAGCTCCCTTGGGATTAACATCAGCCATGTTCTTAAGTGAATTTATGTCACCAAATAAGAGAAGAATTATTAAGCCAATTATCGAAGTTTTAGCAGGTATCCCCACAATCGTCTACGGTTTTTTTGCTTACAATACAGTTACACCACTACTGATGAAAGTTATTCCTGACCTTGGTGCTAAAAATGCTTTGTCACCAGGTATCGTTATGGGAATTATGATTATACCAATTGTTACATCCTTATCTGAAGATGCTATGAGTTCGGTGCCGGATTCGATTAGAAAAGGTGCCTATGGACTGGGATCAACTAAGTTGGAAGTTGCTTCCAAAGTTATTGTTCCTGCTGCTATCTCTGGTATTGTTGCGGCATTCGTACTGGCCATCTCAAGGGCTATCGGTGAAACCATGATCGTTACGATTGCTTCAGGCAGTGCTAAGAATTTTACCTTCAACATCACAGAACCTATGCAGACCATGACGGCCTATATCGTTGAATTTACCAGTGGTGATGCTGGCAGTGGTACTATTGGTTACTATAGCTTATATGCAGTTGGGCTAATCTTGTTTATCTTTACTTTGATCACCAACCTTTTGGCTAAGTATATCACTAAGAAATATAGAAGGGAGTATTAATATGGATGCTAATGTAAATACTCTTCATCAAAAAAGAAATGAAATACTACACAGTAATAAGAAATATATTGATTTGAATAAGGCCCAGGAAAGATTGGCAAGACGTAAACTAGTCAACAATATGGCCCAAGTTATCTTCTCCTTAACGATTATCTTCATTATCTTTGTTCTTGGACTCTTGCTCTATAACATCATTACATCCAGTATTGGATGGCTGGACTGGGAATTCTTAACAGGCCGTTTGTCCATTAGGGCTGAAAAAGCAGGTATTAAAAGTGTTATATTAGGATCGGCCATGCTGATGGTGGTTGTAGCACCGGTTACCCTGGTTATTGGTGTAGCTACTGCAATCTTTCTTGAAGAATATGCTAAAAAGGGTCCACTACATTCACTAATCAGTATTAATATATCCAATCTTGCAGGTGTACCTTCTGTTATTTTTGGACTTTTGGGACTTACAGTGTTTGGTAGAATGTTTGGTCTTGGATCAAGTATTCTTGCTGGCGGTCTGACTTTATCGCTACTAGTACTTCCAAACGTTGTTGTATCAAGTCAGGAGGCCATTAAAGCGGTTCCTAACTATTTACGGGAAGCATCCTATGGATTGGGAGCGACCAAATGGACGACGGTAAGGAAGATTGTTCTTCCTTCGGCAATTCCGGGGATTATGACAGGTTCCATTCTTGCTTTGTCAAGAGCAATTGGTGAAACGGCACCACTTGTTGTCTTGGGGATTCCAACCCTGATTCTAAAATCACCGGAAAGCTTCCTGGACGACTTTACAGCCCTTCCGATTCAGATCTATTATTGGACCTTGGATACGGTACTTACTAAAGAGTATGCCAATCTTGCGGCAGCAACAATTGTAGTGCTTTTGATCGTGCTCTTCATACTGAACTCTGCGGCTATTGTTATTCGGAACAAGTTTCAGAGAAGATATTAATTGGATATAGATGATTGAATAAAGATGAATACAAGAGGTGTAAATATGAGTAATCACACTCCGAAATTTCAGATAAAAGACTTGGATTTCTTTTATGATGATTTTCACGCATTAAAGAACATTGACATGGATATAAAAAGCAATGAAATCACAGCCTTTATCGGTCCTTCAGGTTGTGGTAAATCTACATTCCTAAGAACCCTTAACCGAATGAATGATTTAATTGAAGGAACCAAAGTCGACGGCAAAATATACCTTGATGGTCAGGATGTCTACGATAAAATGGACGTTATTACCCTCAGATCAAGAGTGGGTATGGTCTTCCAAAAACCAAATCCCTTCCCAATGAGTGTTTATGACAATATTGCCTATGGCCCAAGACTCAACGGTATAAGAAAGAAGTCTGTTCTTAATGAGATTGTGGAAAGATCCCTTCGTCAAGCCGCTGTTTGGGATGAGACTAAGGACAAGTTAAAGCAGAACGCTCTGTCTTTTTCAGGTGGACAACAGCAAAGACTTTGTATTGCAAGAGCCTTGGCAGTAGAACCTGAAGTCTTATTGATGGATGAGCCTACCAGTGCCCTGGATCCGATTTCAACCCTTAAAATCGAGGACTTGGCTACTGAACTTAAGGAAAAATATACCATTGTTATGGTAACTCATAACATGCAGCAGGCGGCCAGAATTTCTGATAAAACTGCTTTTTTCCTTCTTGGTGAGCTCCTTGAGTTTGATGAAACCGAAAAAATATTCAGAGATCCTAAGCATAAGAAGACAGAAGATTATATTACCGGTAGATTTGGTTGATATAGACATTCTGAATATGTTGGTATATGCTAGTAGTAAGTAAGTACAGTATAATAGTTGGAGGATAATATGCCAGTACGTTATGAATTTGAAAAAGAATTAAACCGTCTTCATAAAGACATTATAAAAATGGGTGCCTTTATTGAGGAGTCGATTGAAGAGATGATTGAAGCCCTTAATACAAAAAATGTTCAGTTGGCTTCCCATGTCATCCAAAAAGATGACCTTATAGATGAAATGGAAAGAAAAATAGAACGTGAAGTTCTAATTATCATTGCAAGACAACAGCCGATTGCAACGGATTTAAGGGATATTGTATCAATCATGAAGATTGTTACAGACCTTGAGCGGATTGCTGATCACTGTGAGGATATCAGTGGCTATGTCATCAAACTTGCCAAGATTGACTCTAAGATACCTTTGGAATTTATTCCTAAGATGGCCGATGCTGTCAAAAACATGATTGGCGAAACCATTGATGCCTATATTCGTAAGGACATGTCTTTGGCGATGGAAATCGTTAAGAATGACGCTGTTATTGATGAATATTTCTATGATGTTATTGAGAAATTGGTGGCAACCGTTGAGAAAGATTCAACAGAGGCCAAGGCTGCTTCTTATTACCAGTTTATTGCAAAATACCTTGAAAGAATGGCTGATCACGCAGTTAATATTGCTGAGTGGATTATCTATTATGTAACCGGTGAGATCCAATAATTCCTAGTGGAGGTTATTCCATGGCGACTTTAACAATCTTAACAATTGACGATGAAGAGCACATACTAGAACTGCTCAAATACACCCTTGAAAAAAATGGTTTTCAGGTTCTCCAGGCTATATCCGGTGAAGAAGGTCTTAGGATTTTAGAAAACAGTCCAGTTGATATGATTCTTTTGGATTTGATGCTTCCGGGTATAGACGGTCTTGAGGTTCTACGTAAAATAAGAGCAACTAAGGCCTTTATCGATATTCCTGTTATTATGCTTACTGCAAAAAGCGAGGAAATTGATACAGTACTTGGTCTTGAAATGGGGGCAGATGATTATATCGGGAAACCCTTTGGCAGCCATGAACTGGTAGCCAGAATCAAAGCTGTTATTCGAAGGTCTCAGAAGAAGCTTGAGGCAGAGCAGGAAGTAGCTGACGCCAATCATGATATTATCAATGTGTCAGATATTGTCATCAACCGTTCAACCCATGAAATTATTGTTGATGGACATCAGATGGAGCTTCCCCTCAAAGAGTTTGAGCTGCTTTACTTAATGGCAAAAAACCGAGGCAGAGTTTTTGATAGGGAATACCTCCTTGAAAAGATTTGGGGTTACGAGTATTATGGAGAGACAAGAACGGTGGATGTCCACATTCGCAACCTGCGGAAGAAAATCGAAAAGGATGATAAGAATCCTAAGTACATCAAAACCATACGAGGTGTGGGATATAAATTTAAGTAGAGGATTGATATGCAAAGAAAATTACTAGGTACATATATACTCGTTATAGCGGTAACCGTTTTAGTTACCGTTGTTTTTTCATGGACCAGTGTTTATAACCATTTCTATGATCAGGTTGAAGTTGAATCAGATACCCAGATCAGTCTACTGACGAGAATCTTTGAATACGAATATACAAAAGAAGATTTTGATTTTCAGGAATTTGCCAACCGATATGGAACCGAGACCGGTTTAAGGATTACTATTATCAATAAACATGGTCTTGTTATGGCGGATTCAGTATCTAAGCCTAGTCAAATGGAAAACCATAAGAATAGGGAAGAATTTAGGTCAGCCCTTCGAGGAACTCCTGCTACCAGTATCAGATACTCTTCTACCTTGAGTATGTATATGTTTTATAATGCAGTACCCCTCAGTGAATCGGGCTTTGAAGGGGCTATACGTGTGGCCCTGCCGGTTGAATCGATTAACGAGTTGATTTGGCAGGTTGCCAATTCTGTTTTTATTGGTATTGCTATAGGATTTTTCTTGTCTTTCATTATTGCCTATCTCATGTCCAATCGTTTTATGTCTCCTATTAATGAATTGACTAAAACTGCTAAACTCATCGCCAGCGGTGATTATGACAATAAGGTTTATATTGATAATCAGGATCAGATTGGAGCTATGGCTGAGGCCTTTAATACTATGACCTTTACCATGCGTAAAAACATCTGGGAAATTGAAACCAAGAATGCAGAACTTGAATCCATTCTTACAAGTATGGATGCCGGTATTGCCGCTATAGATGAAAATTATCATATCATACTGTGTAACGAACCTTTTGTTGAACTTCTTGGTCTGGAAGGAAATGTAGAAGGCAAGGTCTTTTATGAAGTGACCAGAAATACAGTGCTGTTTAGTGTTATTGAAAAGTCTATTGATGAAAACGAGTTTGTTTCGGAAGAAACCAAGCTTAAAGTCAATGGTGAAGAGGTATTGTTGAAACTGTCAGCGACACCTATCAGGGATAAAAAGGATAAAACCAAGCGTTATGGAGTTTTGCTGTCCTTGGAGAATGTGACCACATTACGTAAATTGGAGAACATACGAAGAGACTTCGTATCCAATGTAACCCATGAGCTAAAAACACCCCTAACCTCCATTAAGGGCTTTGTAGACCTGCTTAAGAAGGGTGAAGTGGATGATGAAGCAACAAGAACCCGTTTTCTGGAAATTATCGATATTGAAACAGAACGGTTGACTGCACTAATCGAAGACATACTATCCTTATCTGAAATTGAAAGTATGAGACTGGATAAGAAGACTGGGTATTATAAGGTAGGAGACATTGTTGGAGAAGTGGAAGAAATTCTCCATATCAAGGCAGAAAACAAGGGTATTGAACTTATCACCATGGTTCAACCGGATCTACCGGAACTTAACTGTAATTTTGACAGGATGAAGCAGCTTCTGATTAATCTGGTAGATAATTCCATCAAATATACAGAAGCCGGGTCTGTAACTGTTGAATGCAAAACATCCAGAGATGGTAATTACCTCCAACTCAATGTTATGGATACAGGAATTGGTATTGAGCAAGAACACCTTGAACGGCTTTTTGAGCGGTTTTACCGGGTTGATAAGGGTCGGTCCAGAAAACTGGGAGGTACAGGACTCGGACTTTCTATTGTAAAGCATATTGTTGAGCTATATAATGGAACCATTGATGTATCCAGTGTGTATGGTCAGGGAACTAAGATGAAAATCCGAATACCTTTTGATATAGCATAGGACCAAGATAGTTTCATATGTTGTCGGATGACATAAATAAAAGAAGATATAAGAAGTGAAGAAAGCCCATCAGGGCTTTTTTCAAATTAAGGATAAATTCACACTTTAAAGTGATAAAGTATTGACAAAAATCTTTTTCTGCATTAAAGTAGTAGTCAGATTTAGGAGGAAGAATCATGAGTTTAAATTACTTGAAAGTATTACCAGGACCGGAAGAAATCGCTGAAATGATTCCTGTATCACCACAGGTGAAAGCTTTAAAAAAAGAAAGAGATGCTGAAATCCGCAGGGTTTTTACCGGTGAAAGCGACAAATTTATTTTGATTATAGGACCTTGTTCAGCTGATAATGAAACAGCTGTTCTCGATTATATGAACCGCTTGGCAGGTCTTCAGGAAGAAGTTAAAGACAAAATTCTAATGATTCCAAGAATCTATACCAATAAGCCAAGAACTACCGGCGAAGGGTATAAAGGTATGGTTCATCAACCGGACCCGGAGAAGAAGGCTGACCTGGTAGCCGGTATCAAGGCAATTAGAAGCCTGCATATTAATGTTGCAGAGCAGACTGGATTTACATCAGCTGATGAAATGCTGTATCCTGAAAACTATGCTTACCTGGATGATATTCTATCTTACGTTGCTATTGGTGCCAGAAGTGTAGAAAACCAACAGCACAGACTGACATCTTCGGGTCTTGAGATACCTGTAGGTATGAAAAACCCCACAGGTGGCGATATTTCAGTTATGCTGAATGCTATTCGTGCGGCTCAGATTGAACATAATTTTATTTTTAGGGGCTATGAGACTGAAACTCAGGGAAATCCTTTAACCCATGCTATTATGAGAGGTTTCGTCGACCAATATGGAAGATCATTTCCAAACTATCACTACGAGGATTTGTTGCACTTGATTGAGAAATACAATGAAAGGGATTTGGAATACCCATCGATTATTATTGATACCAACCATTCCAATTCCAACAAGAAATATATGGAACAGCCACGAATTGCTCATGAAATCATTAGAAATATGAACTATGATCCCATCATCAAGAAACATGTAAAAGGCTTAATGATAGAGTCTTACATCGTTGGCGGACGTCAGGAAATAGGTAATGGCACATATGGACAATCCATTACAGACCCATGTCTGTCTTTTGATGAAACCAGAAAAATGGTTCATGGTATCGGGGAGAAACTATGATAGGAACAATCATTAATGTAGGTACCGTACTTGGAGGGTCAACAGTAGGCATGCTGTTCCACTCCAAGGTGCCGGAACGCTTTGTTAAAATTGCATTTAACGGAATAGGCATTTTCACACTTGTACTAGGCTTTTCTATGGCTCTGGAAGGTAACAAGCCGCTATTTATGGTCTTTTCCATTATTCTGGGATCGTTAATTGGAGAAGCCCTCAACCTTGATGAGAAGCTGAATAAACTCAGTGAGAAATTGAAGAAAAAAATTGGAAGCAACAGTGATAATTTTTCAAATGGCCTCATAACCGCATTTCTTCTTTTTTGCATGGGGTCCATGACCATACTGGGTGCAATAGAGGAAGGTGTTCAGGGGACTTATGAGCTTCTACTGACAAAATCCTTGATGGATGGTTTTGCAGCCTTAGCCCTTGCTTCTACATTAGGCTTTGGGGTGATGCTAAGTGTTGTGCCTCTCTTTCTTTACCAAGGAGGATTGACACTCCTTGCAGACAGTCTTCAAGGTTATATGACAGATGTGATGATTACAGAACTTAGTGCTGTAGGGGGCCTGCTTCTTATTGCTTTGGGTCTTAATATCTTGGAGCTTAAGGAAATTAAGGTAACCAATATGTTGCCATCCCTGATCATCATCATTATTTTTATGATTTAGGGAATGTATGTTACTAGGAAGTCTGACAATGGTTTGTCTACCCTTATGTTAACCGATTAATGTAATGTTTAGGTAAGGAATTGAAAAAGTTACTTGACATCGGTAACGCTTTAGTGTAATATACAGCTTAATCAAATGATTGTTGGAAAGACTGTGAATAGGAGCAGTAGCTAAGTGGATATTTTCAGAGAGTTGTTGGCAGGTGGGAAGCAACAGTAGATATTTAGTGAACTAGCCTAGGAGTTGCGTGTTGAAAGTTGAGTAGGCATTGCCGGGATTGACCGTTATATCAAGAAGATATGTTGGTATCTTATAGAGTGCATTCACTAGAATGAATATGAGTGGTAACGCGGAATATAACTTTTCGTCTCAAGTTTTGAGATGAGGAGTTTTTTTATTTTTCAGAAAACCTCTGTAAAATAAAGGCTTTCACGTTAACAAGACTCTTAAGAAGCCGCTGTGGATTTATCCACGGGTAATATGGGTAAAGTGGTTTGGGTGATTCTCTGGATAGGAGTTTAGACCACGATTGGATTATGATTTGGAGGAATGGAAATGAAAACGAACAAAAATATCTACAAGTACAAGAAATATCCAGCATTTAAGTATGCAGACAGAACTTGGCCTGACAAGGAAATTGCAAAAGCACCTTATTTTTGCAGTGTAGACCTTAGAGACGGTAACCAGGCATTACCAAATCCTATGGGTATTGATGCCAAGTTGAAGTTTTTTGATTTACTGGTAGAGATTGGTTTTAAGGAAATTGAGATTGGTTTCCCTTCTGCATCAGAAACAGAGTTTAATTTTTTAAGGCGGTTAATTGAAGAAAACAGAATACCTGATGGTGTCAAGGTTCAGGTTCTTGTCCAAGCCAGAGAACATTTGATTCAGAAGACCTACCAAGCCCTTGAGGGTATTAAGGAAGCCGTTGTTCATGTTTACAATTCAACGTCAACTGCCCAAAGAGAGATGGTTTTTAAGAAGTCAAAAGAAGAAATAAAGGACATTGCCATAAACGGCGCACGATTAGTAAAGAAATATGGTGATATGTATCCGGATACGGATTTTACCTTCCAGTATTCACCAGAGAGCTTTACAGGAACAGAAATGGATTATGCTTTGGAGGTTTGTGAGGCGGTTCTTAATGAATGGCAGCCAACCAAGGATAAACCAGCCATCATTAACTTGCCTGCAACGGTCGAGATGACTTCGCCAAATGTCTTCGCAGACCAGGTAGAGTGGTTCTGCGATAATCTTACCAATAGAGAGGCTGTCATTGTCAGCCTTCATACCCATAATGACCGAGGAACAGGAATTGCTGCTACAGAACTTGCCATGATGGCAGGGGCAGACCGTGTCGAAGGTACCTTGTTCGGTAATGGTGAGAGAACAGGTAACCTTGATATCTTAACAGTTGCAATGAACCTTTATATTGACGGTATTGATCCGACCCTTTATGTTGAGGATGTTAATAAGTTAATTAAGGTTTACCAGGAATGTACAGGCATGAGCGTTCATGACCGTCATCCATATGCCGGTAAGCTTGTATATACTGCCTTTAGTGGTTCCCATCAGGATGCTATCAACAAAGGGCTTAAAACCTATAATGACAGAGAAGAAAAAGTGTGGGATGTTCCTTATCTTCCACTGGATCCTGCAGATATTGGACGGCTTTACGAACCAATTATTCGTATTAACTCACAATCCGGTAAAGGTGGAGTGGCCTATATACTTGAAACAGAGTACGGCTACAAGACTCCAAAAGCTATGCAGCCTGAGATAAGCTACTATGTACAAAAAGAGACAGACAAGCTCGGTCGTGAGTTAACAAACGAGGAAATCTACAAAATCTTTGAAGGCAGATTTGTAAATATCGGCGATCCAAATTCCATAAACTCCTTCTCTTATTCCTTTAACAACAAGGAAGAAGACTCGATGGTCGTTAAAGCCAATGTAACCATCAACCGAATCAACAAGGATGTAGAAGGTCATGGAAACGGTCCTGTATCAGCCTTCTTCAATGCCATAGAGCCAATGCTTGAAAACTCCTATGAGTTCATTACCTACGATGAGCATGCTTTGTCAGACGGCCAAAATGCAGAAGCCGCTGCCTACATCCAATTGAAAAACCAACACGGCATTACCCATTACGGTATCGGAAGAGACACGAACATCGACTCAGCTTCCATTCGAGCCATTATGAGTGCCCTCAATGGATTTGAGGAGTAGATTTTTCTTTTGGATTGTATTGTAGTTTTTGCGATGATGCATATGTATAGATCTTATTAGTGGAATTTAATAGATATAAATAATATTAAGACCAAGTACTTGATGATAGTACTTGGTCTTTTTGTGATAGAAATGCAGTTGTCCAGTGGGGGCCTGTGACCTGGTGGTAAGGGTAATGGTCTCTAAGCGCTTCGCTAACCCGTTCCCATCACCCTTACCACCAGGTCACAGGCCCCCACTGGACTGCTGTATAGCTTTCAGAAATAGACAAGTGAAAGCATATGCATGGTTAATTTTTTATATCAATGTATTACGTAATGAAAATATAAATATAGATAGCAAAAAAAATAAAACCGAATAAAAAGGAAATAAAAACTACATCTAAAGTGTCAAAAAACAATGTATCAACTTTTCCTTAGCATCGATCCATCAACTTTCCCAACTAATCGTCCCATCACCAGACCGACTCATCAACGGTCCAAAGGACCGAGATGAGGAATACAACTCATTATATCGTCAATGCATATCTTCTGTTTATATCCCTTTTTTAGTTACGCAGCCGAGAGGCCGGGCGGGAAGGGTGATGGGAACGGGTTAGCGAAGCGCTTAGAGACCATTACCCTTCCCGCCCGGCCTCTCGGCTACCCCTAACCTAAAAAAACAGTGCACAAACCAAAGTTCATGCACTGCCCATATTCTCGCAAGTTGTATTCTAAAGCGTCTCTTTGTAGAAGTTCATCAAGCATCCGGCTTTTAAAACATCTCTTTCCTTAATGGTTAGATTAGGAAGGGAAAGCTTAATCTCTCTGGTGTTGCCATCACGAATAAGAAGAGCTGTAATTGTTTCCTCTTTAGTCTTCATGAGACTGAGAACACCTTCAATGTATAGGTAATCCCCGATTTGGATGTCCAGACTGGTTTCATCAGTTGTAAATGGCAGTAGACCCCAGTTAACCAAATTGGAGCGATATCTTTTGGTTGCATAGTCAATGGCAATATTTCCCCAGCCGCCCAGTACTTTTTGTACGGAAGCTGCCTGTTCTCTTGCTGAACCGTCACCAGGTTTGTTGGCATAGATGATAGAACCTATGGAAGTTGTTTTTAAGGCTGTTTCCAAGGATTGTCCGGTTAGGTTGAGCAATTCCTTTAGGTCTTGACTGGCTTCCTGTAAATCGCCTGATAGGAGGCTTAAACGCTCCTTCTCCATGAGTTGGATATCTTTGGAGCGTGGCACATAATCAGGATCCTTACGGCTTAGGGCAAATTCTGCCAGACGAAGTGGGTTGGAACGGTATGATGAGGTTTCACCTGATGGTATCAGCTCATCAGTAGTTGTTACATCATCCCAGATAGCTGAAGTAACCTTGACTAATAAATTTTCAGTCATGGGAATCATGGTCGGCCAGTCTTTGATGTTGGGACCATATTTAAGGTCTTGGTCTTCTTTTGGATTCTTGTAACCATTATAGACCCGGTTTTCGTAGATCTTAGGATTATAAGAGTATGCAGTCGCTGAGACTTCCTCTTTTAATATTTCGTTGGCAGGAGTCAGTACCCCTTTGTTGATAGCTGTAGCAGTAATCGAACGGGCATCCATCAGGGCTACTGATGAAATCTGACCTTCTCCAGGTTTGGAACCTTCTCTGTTAGGGAAGTTACGTGTTGTATGGCGAATAGAGAAAGCGTTGTTGCTTGGGGTATCACCGGCACCGAAACAAGGGCCACAGAAGGCGGTTTTAATGTTGGCACCGGCTTCCATCAAGGATGCAATGGAGCCGTCTTTGGTCAGGGCCTGGAAGATAGGCTGGCTGCCTGGGTAAACGGAGAAAACAAAGTCTTCGTTGCCGCAGGAGGAACCCTCAATCATTTTGGCACTGATATTGATATTTTCATATGTACCACCGGAACATCCGGCAATAATACCCTGGTCAACCATGATCTTACCATCAACAACTTTATCTGTAATATGAAAATCGATGTTTTCACCAAAGGTTTTCTTGGCATTGGCTTCAACGCTTGCAAGAATCTCCAATGGATTTTCGTTAAGCTCTTCAATGGTGTAAGTATTACTAGGATGGAAAGGAAGGGCAATCATTGGTTTGACTGCAGACAAGTCTATGGTCACTATCTTGTCATAGTAGGCTACAGGTTCAGGCTTAAGGAGGCTGAACTCATCCAGGCGTCCGTGAAGTGCCAGATATTCTTTAACTTTCTCATCAGTGGTCCAGATAGAAGAAAGACAGGTCGTCTCAGTCGTCATAACATCGATACCAAAACGGTAATCAATACTTAAACCTTCAATACCTGGGCCGAAGAATTCAAGAACGGCATTTTTGACAAAGCCGCTTTCAAAAACTTTACCGATCATTGCAAGGGCAACGTCTTGAGGTCCAACTCCTAGACCTGGTTTTCCTTCTAAATAGATACCAACAACATTAGGATAGGAAATATCATAAGTTTTGTTAAGAAGCTGCTTAACCAGTTCAGGGCCACCTTCGCCGATGGCCATGGTACCTAGGGCGCCATAACGGGTATGACTGTCTGAACCTAGAATCATTTTTCCAACACCGGCAAAAGCTTCACGCATATAGGAGTGAATAACTGCCTGATGGGCAGGAACATATAGTCCACCGTATTTTTTTGCAGCACTTAATCCGAAAACGTGGTCGTCTTCATTAATGGTACCACCAACAGCACAAAGGGAGTTGTGACAGTTGGTCAGCACATAAGGCAGTGGAAATGTAGTAAGTCCAGAGGCACGGGCGGTTTGAATAATACCAACATAGGTAATGTCATGAGAGGCCATAGCATCAAATTTGATTTCCAATTGCTCCATGTTTCCACTGGTATTGTGGGCGCTTAAGATGGAGTAAGCCATTGTACCTTTTTTTGCAAGATCTTTAGACAGTTCATTTTCAGAAATATCGGGCATATCCGGATTGGAATTAATTGCTTCCAATGACATTCCATCGGATAGATAGAGTTGATTATCAATAAGATATCCGCCTTGGGAGTAAGTTTTAACCATTTTCTTCACCTTTCTCTTTGTTAATCTTTATAATATTCGGATGTTAACGTTGTACAATGCTAAAGCATTTATATCAATAGAAAATCCATAGCAAGTATGGATTTTCTATTATGTATGTAATTATTGTTATTACCTGCGAGACGTAGAGCGACTACATTTTTTCTGGGACGATAATGCCTAGAATATCAAGACCTAACTCCAAAGTTGCCAGAACATAAGTCAAGAGGGTATACCAGGAGGCTTTTTGTCCTTGGTCTTCTTCGTTAATGATGTGATGTTTGTGATAGAAGGTAGACATCAGTGTTGCAAGATCATAAACATATTCACAAATCACATTGGGAGCCCTGTCTCTGGCTGCCATTTGAAGAACGCTTTCAAAACCGTCCAGTTTCAAAAGAATATCTCTTTCAATCTGACTCTTTGGCTCTAGAAGCTGGCCTTTGGAGAAGCCTGACTCCTCTAATTTTCTAATAATGTTCTTGATACGAACTGTTGAGTAGAGGATGTATGGACCTGTTTTACCTTCAAAAGAAGAAAACTTATCCAGGTCAAAAACATAATCTTTCATACGGTAATTGGACAGGTCGGCATACTTGAGTGTTGCAAGTCCAATAATCTTGGATGCTTCATTGATTTCCTCTTCATCAGGATTAGCGCCACGTTCTTTGGCATTGGCGATAATCTTGTCTTTGGCATTGCCTTCAACCATGTCAATAAGGTCGGAAAGTCTTAAAATACCACCTGCACGGGTTTTGAAAGGCTTGCCGTCTTTGCCGTTCATGGTACCAAAGCCAATGTGTTCCAGAGATACTTTGTCGCTGATGATCCCATTGTCTTCAGCACATCTGAATACCTGGGTGAAGTGGGTTGCCTGACGGGAATCCACAACATATAGAATATGGCTTGGATCAAAGTCTTTAACCCTTTGGTAAATGGTTGCCAAATCAGTTGTGCCATAGATAACAGATCCATCAGACTTGTATATAATCATTGGTGGAATTTCTTTTTTGTCTTCAGGACGGGCAACATCAACAACCATGGCGCCGTCGCTTTCTCTAAGAGAGCCCTTCTGTTTAAGAACCTCGACAGCTGGTTCAATATAGTCGTGGGATGTAGATTCCCCGTACCATAAATCAAAATCAACGTTGAGACGGTCATAGTTCTTTTTAACATCAACTAAGGATACATTGACAATATGTTTCCATAAAGCCATATAGCCCCTGTTTCCCTGTTGAAGTTCATAAGTTGCTTCTTTGGCCTCATTGTAGACTTGTTCATCTTCTTTGGACTTAGCGCTGACTCTTGGGTATATTTCTTCAAGGTCTCCCAAAGTAAAAGGGGCTTCCTTTGGATATTCACCCATAAATGAGGAATCGAAATAAGGAAGGTCAGGTTGTGTTCTCTTGATTTCAGATATAATCATACCCATTTGAAGACCCCAGTCACCAAGATGGATATCACCAATCACCTTGTAGCCTAAGAACTTCATGAGGCGTTTGATGGATTCACCGATAATGGCTGTTCTTAAGTGACCGACATGAAGGGGCTTGGCAATATTTGGCCCGCCGTAATCAATAACAATAGTAGAAGGGTTATCGATTGCTTCAACACCAAGACGGTCATGGTCACCCAGTTCTATGGCGTTGCGAACTAAACATGCATCGGTTAATGTCATATTAATAAAACCAGGTCTAATGGTTTCAGCAGTCTCAATATAATCTTTGGTTTCTTCAAAAGAAAGCAGTTTTGCTACCACGTCATCACTTATCATGAAGGGGGCTTTCTTGTATTCTTTAGCAGCTGGCATAGCTCCATTACATTGAAATTGGCATAAATCAGGTCGACCTGATACAACAACTTCTCCATATTTAGGGTCATAACCGGCTTCTTCAAAAGCTTTTTGTAAAAGCTCTGTCAATTTTTTCGTTAACATAAATCGACTCCTTTTCAGTGTTTACATTCACTACATTATAATACATGTTGCATAAAAATACAATCCAAGGGATATAAGACCATAAAATATAAAAACTATTAATAGGAAATCTGATTTTTACCGTTTGCCTTGGCCCGGTAGAGCTGAAAGTCTGCCCGGTCAATAAGCTCTTTAAGGGGTCTGTCTTCCAAGACATCATATAGACCTATGGATAGGGATATTCGAATTTTGGTTTCCTGAACCTGTATCCAGGTTGTCTGAGACTTATGGAGTATTTTGCGACAGACTTCAATGCCTTCATTTAGGCTGGTATTATACATGATAATAATAAATTCATCCCCGCCGTACCTGATAACATCATCACCTGGCCGTGTATATTCATTAATAAAGCGGCAGAGTTCATGAATGGCAATGTCTCCGGTCATATGACCATGGGTATCATTAATGGACTTAAAGTCATCTAAATCTATGATACAGATGACAGATCCAATCAGGTCCTGACTGTTTTTGGCCAGCAGATAACGCTGGTTCCAGACTCCGGTCATAGGATCAGTTACCGAATCGATGAGTGCCTGGTTTCGCTGCTTTTTCTCTTCGGTAATAGCCATTTCCTGTTCTTGAAAAGCCTCATAAGTCATGAGGAGGGGCATAATCCCAAGAAGGGAGATATAGACGATTGGTGAGTTGAGCTTAGAATGCCCACCAATCATATCAATATAAATAACAAGACCTGCGTACGTAAAGAGTATGGAGAAGCCGCTGAGAAATACCAGGGTTCTTCTTTTTCTGACATGATAAAGGGCGAGTCCAATCCAGGTCACAACATGACAGAGGGCAAGAATATAACCATATGTGTATAAAGGTTTAAAAACTTGCATAGTTGATGACAAGAGGGCAATGAGCACATAAAATGCCAGTTGAAGATGGGATAACCATTTTAAACGTGGCAGTTTGTAATATTCAGATAAGGCATAGGTATAAAAGGCAATACCAAAATACAGACCGCCCATGGTCATTTTCTTATATAGTAAATAATTAATGGGTAAATAATCGATGGTCAGATAATCATAGCAATAGATGGCTATAAAAAAGCTGCTAAAAGCTGTCAGTAAAAAGATGTTTCTCCTTTCATAAGAGCTAAGGTATAGGAGTATGACCACTAATATGGAAAAAATAAGGAATCCCAAAGCAAAAGTAATCCCTCTTGACCCAAAAAAGGTTAAGACGTTATTCATTTTATTGCTAATACTTTCATTGGTCATATACATTGGGAAGGCAGAAAGACCGGTTCGGTAAACCGCATATGTTTCAAGACTTAAGGTATTATCTTCTACAACCAATTCACTTGGAATTGTGATTTTGGTATAACCGTTCCAAAGATTGGAGTTTCCATTTTTTAGGTCGCCCCGTTGGCCAAGAACATGACCATTAAAACTAAGTCGAAATCCATTATCAGCCAGCTTATAGATAAAGAGTTCAAAAAGATCTTCTTCATCACCAATTGCATCGAAGGATGACTTGGGAATTTGTGTTTCGTAAAGGTAGTTCCTTTCACCTTCTACAGTAGGAGATGAATCAAGATCTGGGCTAAAGTCGCTTGGTTGAATTAAAAAGGAATTGGTGTCATCCAGAAAAGAAAAGTTGGACGAGGAATACGCAAAAAAAAGACTTATTCCAACAATAAGTAGATAGGTCGCTAAAATTGTAATATTGGAAATGAGTCGACGGTTCATGGTATCACCTAGCCTTTCGACCTATATTATAGTACATTTTCAAGGTTAGTGTCTATGAAAAAAGCTTTAACTTGGCAAAAAGTTTGATATAATAAGAATGGATTTAAATGGAAGGTGATATATATGGAAAATAGAGTTAAGACATGTGTCGGCTGTAAATATTACTTTGTGACATGGGATACCAAGGCGCCAAAGGGGTGTAAGTATTTTGGCTTTAAGTCATTAAAGATGCCCTGTCAGGTTGTACGGGAATCGTCTGGTAATGAATGTGCTTTTTATGAAAAGAAATAAGAAGTGCTTTATGAATAAGTATAGACTGTATAAATACATGGTTTATACAATGACATCAAGAGTAAAGAGAGGAAATGAAAATGAACGTTAAAAAGTTAGTACAAACAGGTATTATGATTGCTCTAGCCCTGGTTTTTCAAATCGGGTTTGCATCTTTTGCCCAACCTGCAGTTGGACCTCTGGTCAATATGGTCTTGTTTATCACAACGATTGTGGTAGGACCAATAGCCGCCATATGTGTCGGTCTCATAACGCCCCTGGCTGCCTTCCTGTTGGGCATTATGAAACTTCTTCCCTTAGTACCCATTATTATGATAGGGAATGCTTTGCTGGTTGTCGTCTTCTATTATACAAGCAAGGCGTTTAAATACGGAGAATATATTGGTCTTGGTCTTGCCGCTTTATTTAAGTTTCTCTTCCTTCTAACGGCAGTAAACCATTTGTTGCCCTTGTTCTTATCCAAGGTGCCTGCACCTATCATAGCAGCCTTTGGCTTCAATCAATTTGTGACTGCCTTAATCGGTGGAGGCTTGGCCTTAGTGATCGTAAGATCCCTGAAGATGGCCGGTATTGGAAGAAAATCCTTGAATCGCTAGATTTGGTTTAGATGAATACAGGAAGCATATAAGACACAAAATAACCCCATGTAGAGACAAATGTCTATACATGGGGTTTCTTTACGTATGGTGATCATTCGATTTATCTTAGTTGCCGTCAGAGTTAGATTCAGAACCTCCGGTGTTTCCTGTCTCACTACCGGTAGAACCATTATCCTGATTACCACCTTCTGAAGGTAGTGTATTTGAATCGCTTGGAGTGGTTTCTCCTTCTGGAACTACAATTGGATTACCAAATTCGTCAACTTGAGGCTGCTGAGGCTGAACGGTATCAGGGCCATGAACGTTACAGTATTCACCAATCATTGAGAAAGGAATCGTATACTGATAATCAGCAATGGTGTCGAGAATTCCTTCATCGCCTTCAGCAACGATAATGGGTTCTGGTCTTCTGAGCATAACCACTGTCTCATGAGATTCATCTGGACAGTATTCGTTGACAAACAAGCCACTGTCCTTACAGATAAGTACTTCCTCATGAACGTTACAGGATTCAGTTGGAACTGTGCCGACTGCAAAAAGCTCAGTACGTGTTGCAGATTCACCTCGTGGATCATGAGTACATGCTTCTGTAGCCAGTAGTCCTGATTCCGTACATATGGTAGCCGATGTGATTCCCTCAGGTCTTTCAAAGTCTTTATAAGGAAGGTCGACATGGGCAGCTTCCATAGCATCTCGCCAAATCCATTTATGATAGTTCTTTACATAAGCCATTTCCTGTGGCTCATCATAACCCATCCATACTGCTGCAACATAGTAGGGGGTGTAACCGGCAAACCAAAGGTCCTTGGTTGAGTTGGTCGTACCGGTTTTACCGGCTTGGGCCATGTCAACTTCTTTAAACTTGGTCGCTGTACCGGTACCGGCTACAACAGTTTCAACCATAGCATCAGTTAAGAGATAGGCTGTCGTTTCTTTCATAACTGCCCTGGTAACAGGTTCCTTATTAAGAAGAATATTGCCATCATGGTCAAGAACCCTTGTATACAGAATAGGTTCTGTATAAACACCCTTGTTGGCGATAGCACCATAAGCTGCTGTCAGTTCTATTGGAGATACCCCTTTGGTCAAACCACCAAGTGGTAATGAAAGGGTAATATCTGTAAATTTATTGGCTCCGATTTTAATCTCATCGTAAACGGTTGTAAAACCGAGATCCATCAAATAGTCATAGGAAAGTTCCGGTCCGATATCGAAAACGGTTTTAACGGCCAGTATGTTCATTGACCAAACAATACCTTCCCTGACAGTGGATAAACCACGGTAACCCTTATACCAGTTTCCAGGACTGAAGTTGCCGGAAGGCTGGACGATTTCAAGAGGTACATCATCAATACCTGTTGCCAGGGTATAGCCTCTGGCATCGATGGCTGGAAGATAGGCTGCCAAGATCTTAAAGGTAGAACCTGGTTGACGAAGGGCTTCATAAGCTCTGTTAAGAACCTGGTTTCCGGATTTTTCACCACGACCTCCAGCCATAGCCTTAACATAGCCGTTATGATAATCCATAATGACCATAGCTGCCTGGGGTTGAGGGATGAAAACGGAATTTTCGAAGGCAATACCTTGGTCGATCATATCATCGGTAATCCCTAGTTCGGCTTTTTTCTCAGCAATAAAGGCATCAGCAAGTTCCTGGGTATCAAAGAGTTCCTCATGATAGAAGTTCTCCATAATATCTCCGTTTGGATAGCTTAAGCTGTATTTAACCTTCATAGCAAAATCTTCGTTAACCGGTGGGAAATTCTCTTCATTGGTGAAAATCTCATCCATAGAAGCCTGAATATCCAAATCCTGAGTGATATAGATACTAAGTCCTCCACGGTAGATAAGGTTAAAGGCCTGACCTTCGGTTAAACCTTTTTGGATGACTAAGTCTTCAACAACCTCAGAGATAGTCTCATCAACAAAATAGGAATAATCTGAAGATTTTTCTACGGTCTGGTGATTGATCTGGATTTGACTGTAAACATCAATGGCCTTAGCTTCTTCATACTCATCTTCTGTTATATAACCCTGTTCCAGAAGTTTGCTTAGGATACGAAGGGCTCTTTCCCTGTTGTTTTCAGGGTTTGTTACCGGGTCGAATTTACCGGGTTTGTTGGTGATAGAAGCAAGAACAGCAGCTTCTGCCAGGTTAATATCCCAGACATCTTTATTAAAATATAATCGGGATGCTGTCTGAACACCGTTGGTACCGCGGCCGCTGGCAGCTGTGTTCATATAGAGTTCCAGAATATCTTCTTTGGATTGGTATTTTTCCAATTGAATGGCCAAATACATTTCCTGAAGTTTTCTTTCGATGGTAACATCTGTTGTCAAAACGTTGTTTTTGATGATCTGTTGGGTAATGGTGCTGGCACCCTCTGAAAAGGACATGCTCTGAATGTTGACAAAGATGGCACGGATAAAACCTTCCAGGTCGACTCCGTTGTGTTCAAAGAAACGCTCATCTTCAATGGCAACATAGGCATAACCAAGATAATCAGGGATCTGATCATACTCAACATATACACGGTTGGCGTCTGCCCCATGCAGTTCTTCAATCTTGTTTCCATTTAAATCATATATGAAGGTTGTATAGCCTTCAGGAACAATTTCCTCCAAGAGATGGTCGATACTTGGTGATGCATCGATAAATGCATTCAGTGTACCAAATCCGGCGGCAACGCCCATGACTCCAACCAGTACAATGGCAAAAACAAGAACCTTTAAAAAGGTCGAGCTTACAAAGTGTGCAACCTTTGTGGACGTAGAGTCAATACGTTCAAGCTTCTTCCTTCTGGCGAATTTTCCAAAATTCATGATGAATCCTCCTTTTTAAGTCCACACCATTATAACAAAAAATGTGTGGCAAAGAAAGAAGTTTCAAGGCCTAAAGGGAAATTTTAAGAAGTTTGTACTGTTTCTGTTTGGGTTTATTTGGTATACTAGTGGCGTAATAGGCTATTTAGTTCAAATTAGGGTATCAAGGTCATCTATGAGACTTGATTTCTGTCTTGAATTAAGGTATACTCTGTAGTGTTATTAAATAGAACCACTACTATCATGAAAGTTTAAGAGGTGGAATAATGAATTTTACTAAAATGCATGGAATCGGTAATGACTATATCTATATTAATGGGTTTTCAGAAGATGTGAAAAATCCAGAGGTATTAGCTGTTGCCATGAGTGATAGACATACAGGTATTGGCGGTGATGGTATTGTCCTCATCCTTCCTTCCAAAATTGCTGACTTTAGAATGCGTATGTTTAATGCAGACGGATCTGAAGCTGAAATGTGCGGTAACGCCATTCGATGCGTTGGTAAATATGTCTATGATAAGCACCTGACTGATAAAAAAGTTCTGACAATTGAAACATTGGCAGGTATTAAAGTTCTTGATATGATGGTAGAAGGTGATGTAGTACAGATGGTAACGGTGGATATGGGTGAGCCGATTCTAAAACCTGAATTAATCCCTGTAGTTGCAGAAGAAGAACCAGTGCTTAAACTTAATATTCAGGCTGTCGACAAAACTTTTGATTTTACCTGCGTCAGCATGGGGAACCCACATGCCATTACCTTTGTTGAGAATACTGCAGATTTTAAAGTAGAAAAATATGGAAAGGTCATTGAGGTTCATCCACTTTTCCCTAAGAAAATTAATGTTGAATTTGCTCACGTTATTAATAAGGAAGAAATTGATATGAGAGTATGGGAAAGAGGCTCTGGAGAAACCATGGCCTGCGGTACCGGAGCTTGTGCAACCTTGGTTGCATGTGCCCTTAATGGAGTGACAGGCAGAGAGGCGACTATTCACCTTCTGGGTGGTGACCTTCACGTTCGTTGGGATGAGGAAACAAACCACGTATTTATGACCGGTCCGGCTACGGTTGTTTTTAAAGGAGTATGGCTTCAATAATTAAAGCCATCTTTTTAGCCAAACAATCATAATATATAATGAATGATTCTATAAGTTGATCTATAAGGAGGAAACAATGGCAGAAAGTTATATTCAGAATTTATTTGCTGAGCGTATCGGAGGCGATAAATTCGGGAAGAGTAATGTAATCTACAAATTCGAGAAAATCAAGAGAGCCAAACGCGCAGCAATGGCGGCACATCCTGATATGACTATTATCGATATGGGTGTTGGCGAACCGGATGCTATGGCAGATACCGGTGTTATCGAAACTTTATGTTCAGAAAGCTATAAGTGGGAAAACCGTGATTATGCGGATAACGGTATTGCAGAATTTAAGGTGGCAGCAGCCAAGTACCTTGAAGATGTTTATGGTGTTAAGAAAATCAATCCTGAAGATGAAATCAATCACTCTATCGGAAGCAAGCCTGCTCTTGCTATGATGGCCCAGGCTTTCATCAACCCAGGTGATGTAACCCTCATGACCGTTCCGGGTTATCCAATTATGGGAACCATGACCAAATGGTTAGGTGGCGAGGTCTATAACATGCCTCTTCTTGAAGAAAACAAGTTTTTACCTGACTTGGACGCAATTCCTAAAGATGTTGTTAAGAAAGCCAAGTTATTGTACTTGAACTATCCGAACAATCCAACTGGAGCGACTGCTACTAAGGCCTTCTTCAAGAAAGCCATTAAGTTTGCTAAAGAAAACAACCTGATTGTTGTTCATGATGCAGCTTATGCAGCCTTAACTTTTGACGGTGTAAAGCCACTTAGTTTCTTGAGTGTACCGGGAGCCAAGCAGGTAGGCGTTGAAATCCATTCCTTGTCAAAAGCCTTTAATATGACCGGCTGGAGAATGGCTTTTGTTGCAGGTAATCAGAAAGTAGTTGCTGCTTTTGCTTCTGTTAAGGATAATAATGATTCCGGTCAGTTCAAGGCCATTCAAAAGGCCTGTATTTATGCACTAGAGCATCCAGAGATTACTGAAGCTACTTCGGCTAAGTATTCCAGAAGACATGATATGCTGGTTGGTGTCTTGGAATCTGTAGGATTTAAAGTAACAAAACCAAAGGGTTCCTTCTATTTATATGTAGCCATTCCAAAAGGCGTAAAAGGTGGTCCTAAGTTCAAGAGCGCAGAAGACTTCTCCCAGTACCTGATCAAGGAAAAATTGATTTCTACAGTGCCATGGGATGATGCAGGTGCATTTGTCAGGTTCTCAGTAACCTTCCTTGCAGCCAATGACTATGAAGAAGGCAATGTGATGCATGAGATCTATGAACGCCTTTCAGATGTGGAATTTATATTCTAAGTAAGACATTTCGTGTGGATTCTCTTTAGGATCAAGTCATGAGAGTATGCTTGAAATATATTGAATATTTATATATAATATCGTATATTGAAACAAAGGCGTTTCATGGTGAGTCGGACTCGCCATGTTACGCCTGTTTTTATTTAAAAGAATAGCGGAGGTTTCTATCTATGGGCAAAAAAGTATATGAAGCCAGCGATATCCGGAGAATCGTTTTTGATGAAGATGTGAAGTTTATACGTCTTCAGTTTGTTGATATTTTCGGTACGCTGAAAAATGTAGCCATAACTGTTGAACAATTGAATAAGGCTTTGGCCGGTGAGATTATGTTTGACGGTTCATCCATTGAAGGTTTGATTCGTAAAAATGAATCAGATATGTTCCTTAAACCGGACCTGTCTACCTTTGAGATTTTTCCATGGCGTCCACATCAAGGTAAGGTGGCACGTCTTATTTGTGATATTTACAATAAGGATAACGAACCCTTTAAAGGGGATCCCAGGGCTGTACTTAAAAATGTTTTGAAAGAAGCAGAGGCTATGGGATACAAGGTGAAATTGGCACCGGAGTTTGAATTCTTCCTTTTCCACACAGATGAAAACGGAGAACCAACAACTGTGACTCATGACAAGGCAGGTTATTTTGACCTTGGACCTATTGACCTGGGTGAGAATGTAAGACGTGATATCGTCCTTACCCTCCAGGATATGGGCTATGAAATTGCGGCCTCCCATCATGAAGTTGCACCAGGTCAACATGAAATCGATTTTAAGCCAGATGAAGCCTTAACTATGGCTGATAATATAGTTACCTTTAAGTTGGTGGTAAAAGTCGTGGCTCAAAATCACGGACTCCACGCTACTTTTATGCCAAAACCTTTAGATGATGTCAGCGGTTCAGGTATGCATACCCATATCAGTCTTTATGACTTAGAGGGTAAAAATGTGTTTTATAATGGTGATGACGAAAACAAGCTGTCTCAAACTGCCTACAATTTTATGGGCGGTCTACTTGCTCATTCAAAAGCCATTACTGCAATCACCAATCCAACGGTTAATTCTTACAAGCGTTTGGTTTCGGGATTTGAAGCTCCCAACCGTATCGGCTGGTCAGATCTTAATGCCTGTCCTTTGGTTCGTATACCATCAGCAAGCAATGATGAAGCTTATATTGAATTTAGGAGCCCTGACTCATCCTGTAATCCATATTTGGGTATTGCTGCTATGATCAAGGCTGGGCTTGACGGTATAAAGAATAAGACTGAAAGTGGACCTGCCCTCACTGATGAGGAACTTAGAAAACCACTGGATCCATTTGATTTTGATCACACTTTACCTATTAATCTAAAGGATGCCCTAGTTGAGTTGGATAAAAATGAGACCATCAAGGAATCTTTGGGAGCTGTATATAAGAACTACCGTTTGGCAAAGATCAATGAATGGCAGAATTATATGAAGACAGTACATCAGTGGGAAGTGAACAAATACATCTCCAGATATTAAACAACAGATTCGTGTGACTTCGGTCGCAGGTTCAAGGGGACAAGTAGGTGATACAGTGAGTATAAGAGTTGTCATAGGCTCAAGTAATGAAAAAATTTCAAAGCAATTGGCACGTTTTTTAACAGAAAACGGTATGCATGTCTTGAGTGATACCGTTGATGGTTATGATATGCTGAGAAAAGTACATACCATGTATCCGGATCTTGTTATTGTGGATGACCGTATGAAGGGCATGATGGGTTCTGAAATAGCCGAAATCATTATTGCGGAGAAGGTCTGTCCTGTTATCGCTTTGGTAAGAGGTTCAGAGTTGTCTTATTATGTGAACCTGAATCAGGAACCACTTTTCTGTTCCATATCCAAGCCTGTTGGCAAAGAGATTCTGCTGAATAATATTAATCTTTTATATAAGACTTCGAAAAGCATTTTGCAACTGGAGCAAAAAGTTGGTAAAATGTCTAAGCAGGAAGATAACCAGAAGATTATCGATGAAGCAAAACGTGTCCTTATGGAAAACATGAATCTTACCGAACATGAAGCCCATAGAAGGATTCAGAAGCAAAGTATGGACAAGGGCTTGCCAAAAGTCAAAATTGCTCAGACGATTATTCGTATGTTTAAATAATTCTTCCCTGGAGAAGGAGTAGTATGATTGTTCAGCTAATATTAATCTTAGGTTTAACAGGTTTAAATGCCTTTTTTGCAGCCGCAGAAATGGCTTTGGTATCTGTTGACCGTATGACTGTTGAAATAGAAAAGAATAAAGGGAATAAGAAAGCAGGTCTGCTTTTGGAGGTTATCGATGAGCCAAATGGTTTTCTTGCCACTATTCAGGTAGGCATAACACTGGCAGGTTTTCTTTCATCTGCATCTGCTGCAACCGGCATGAGTGATGATATGGCTGGACTTCTTACAAGAATAGGAATTCCTTATGGTGATCAGTTGGCCCTTGTCTTTATTACCTTGCTTTTGTCTTATTTTATTCTTGTTTTTGGTGAACTCCTGCCTAAGCAGATTGCCTTAGGCAAGGCCAATCAGGTGGCCTATGGTGTAGTCAAACCCATTAAAGCGATTTCACTGATTACTTATCCCTTTGTACTTCTTCTGACCTTTACCGTAAAAGCTTTAATGACACTTTTAGGAATAAAGGAAAAGGATGAAACCGAGGATGTGTCTGAGGAAAGGATTCGGATGCTGGTCAGCTTGGGGCGTCAGAGGGGGATTATTGAAAAAGAAGAAGAGGTTAGGATCAACAACTTATTTGAGTTTAACGATAAGACCATTGAAGAGGTCATGATTCATAAAGACAGGGTCTTCACTATTGTAAACAAGACCCATAATAAAGAAGGAATCCAGGCCCTTATTGATAAACGGTTGACAAGAATACCGGTTATGGACCCGACTAGTGGAAATCCGGTTGGGATACTCCTCATTAAGGATTTGCTAAAAAAGTTAAGTACTAGTGATTTTACACCGGTAAATATTGGTGAATTAATGCATCAACCTTTCACCTGTCAGAAAAACATGGCGGTGAATGAATTGTTTAAAAAGATGCAAAAATCAAGAAAACATATGGCCATTGTGCTGGATGAAGATAAATATATCGGTATCGTGACGATTGAGGATTTAATCGAACAAATTTTTGGTGATATTGAAGATGAATTTGATTGATAAGCGGCTATTATCAGAATATTGCGAATAATAAATTATAAAAATTTAATCTTGCATTTCCGAGTGGCTTATGATATTATTTTTTACAACGAGAGGGCGCTATTGCTCCCTAAATAATAGGATTTAAGTTTTGGAACAATGGCGTTCTCAAGGCATACTTGAGTACGCTTTTTTTGTATCATAATTTCCTTGACATAGAACCATAGGAGCTTGAGTACATCGAAACTTTTACCTAAAGGCATAGTAGATTTTATAAGGATTTTTAAGGAGGAATATCATGAATGTAACAGATATTTTCGGTGCTAACGTATTTAATGACGTAACCATGAAAGAGCGTTTACCTAAGGACACTTACAAAGCGCTTAAAAGAATTACTGAAAAAGGTGAACCACTGACACTTGAAGTTGCTGATGTTGTAGCGAACGCTATGAAAGATTGGGCGATCGAAAAAGGCGCAACTCACTACACACACTGGTTCCAACCAATGACAGGTAAAACTGCAGAGAAACATGACTCATTCATTGAGCCAACAGGCGACGGAACAGTTATTATGGAATTCTCAGGCAAGCAGCTCATCCAAGGTGAGCCAGATGCATCTTCATTCCCTAATGGTGGTCTTAGAGCTACATTTGAAGCTAGAGGATATACTGCATGGGACGCAACAAGTGCAGCATTCCTTAAAGATGATACACTTTGTATTCCTACTGCATTTATTTCATACTCAGGAGAAGCTCTAGATAAGAAGACTCCACTTCTTCGTTCAATGGAAGCAGTTAGCAAGCAGGCAGTTAGAATTCTTAGACTTTTTGGTGACACCACTACTGAAAAAGTTACTGCAACATTAGGCCCCGAGCAAGAGTACTTCATTGTTGATAAACATATGTATCAAGCACGTAAAGACTTGATTTTCACCGGTAGAACTTTATTTGGTGCTATGCCTCCAAAAGGTCAGGAACTTGATGACCACTATTTTGGTTCTATCAAAGAAAGAATTTCTGCATTCATGAAAGAATTGGATGAAGAACTTTGGAAATTAGGAATCACTTCAAAAACTAAGCACAACGAAGTTGCTCCAGCTCAACACGAGATGGCTCCAATCTTCGCTACAGCCAACATCGCTACTGACCATAACCAATTGGTAATGGATACTTTAACAAAGGTAGCTATCCGTCATGACCTTGCTTGTCTTTTACATGAAAAACCATTTGCTGGTGTTAATGGTTCAGGTAAGCATAACAACTGGTCATTATCAACTGAATCAGCTAACCTTTTAGCTCCAGGTTCTACACCACATGAGAATGCACAATTCTTGACTTTCCTTGTTGCTATTATTACAGCAGTTGATAAATATGCTCCACTTCTTAGACTTTCAGCAGCTAATGCAGGTAATGATCACAGACTTGGTGCCAACGAAGCTCCTCCAGCGATTATCTCAATTTTCCTTGGTGAGCAGTTAAACGATATCATTGAGCAAATCAAAGCCGGTGCACTAACTGGTTCTAAAGAAGCTGGAACGATGAAGTTAGGTGTTACAACACTTCCTGAACTTCCAAAAGACGTTACAGACAGAAACAGAACTTCACCTTTTGCCTTCACTGGTAACCGTTTCGAATTTAGAATGCCTGGTTCAGCTCAATCTATTTCAGGTCCTTCAATTGTTCTTAACTCAGTATTAGCTGAAGTGCTGTCATCGATTGCAGATGAGCTTGAAGGTGCTGAAGATTTCAAAGGAACACTTAGTAAAATTCTTGAAAGATTGGTTAAAGAACATCATAGAATCATCTTTAATGGTGATGGATATTCTGATGATTGGGTAGCTGAAGCTGAAAGCCGTGGTCTTCCAAACATCAAAACAACTGCAGAAGCTATTGAAGTATTCAACAGACCTGAATACGTTGCAGTATTTGAAAAGCACGGTGTATTCACCGAAGGTGAAGTTGAAGCCCGTCAAGAAATTATGTTTGAAGAGTATGCAAAAGTTCTTAACATTGAAGCTCTTACAAGTGTTGATATGGCTAAGAAAGAGATATTCCCAGCAGTTATGGAATTCATGGCATCAATTGCTGATTCCATTAACTCCATTAAGTCAGCGGTTCCATCTGCTAACGTAGCTCCACAAACTGCTCTTGTTGAAAAACTTTCAGTTCTTCTTGCAGAAGCTACTGATAAGTGTGCTGATCTTGAAGCTAAAATTGCTGAAACTCAAGCGATTGAAGATATTGAGGAACAAGCAAGACAATTCAAGTTTGTTGTATTTGAAGCTATGCAAGCGCTTAGAAAGCCTTGTGATGAAATGGAAACTCTTACAGCTGAAGAGTTCTGGCCATTCCCAAGCTACTCTGATTTACTTTTCAGAGTTTAATCACTAGTTAATCATTAGAGGTAGACCAAGGTCTACCTCTTTTTAATTGTCTTAATGGTTATGAATAACTCATTGAAGTTAAGCCTGGCTTTCAGTATAATCATAGTATATGGTTGAGGTCAGATAAAAGGATGGTATTGGCATGAATAAAAAGAATAGGTACATGTTGGAAAATGAGGGATTGAAAGATAATGGATATGACTGGTGGTGGCACTCCTTTACAGGTTATCATGAGGAAACAGGCCAGGCCAGAAGTTTCTTTATCGAATATTATATTATTAACCCAGGCTTAGGCAGCGAACAGCCCATTTTCGGACAGGGTCAAGGCGATCATTTGCCTTCTTATGCTATGGTCATGGCCGGTACATGGGAAGCAGGAAAGAAACAGATTCATAATATGTATCCGATTGGAGACTTCTCTTATCGTCACGAACCTTTTAGGGTTCAGATTGGTGATAATATCCTTGAGGATGTCTTTTTAGCAGGAAGTGTCGCTTTGTCAGAAGAAGAGGCCAAGGCTCACCCTGAGTATATGTCTGACTGGGGCAGTATGAACTGGAGTCTTATGGTTTATAAGGAAATGTCTTTTGATGTGGGATATGGATCCTCCGATTTTATGCGAGATAAGAATGCTTTTGATATGTACTGGCATGTGGAAGGGCTTAAGGCAGAGTATGACGGCTATGTTGTCCTTGATGGCAGCCGTTATCTGGTGACAAAAGGGTCTAGCTTCGGTTACCAAGACAAGAACTGGGGCAGGGATTATACCAACCCCTGGATTTGGTTGAACTGTAATAAGTTGACCTATAAGGATGAGGATGAAATTCTTCCTTCTACTGGATTTGTATTTGGAGGCGGACAACCGGTGGTTTTCGGTAAGCCTATGGAAGGTAGGATTCTTGGAACTTTTATACATGAAGGGAAGGTCTATGAATATAATTTCTCCAAGGTCTGGAAAAACAACAAACAGTCCTTTGAAATCAAGGATGACGGCGAACACCTGCATTGGCTGATTAAGTGTCAGAACAACCATTCCAGAATAGCCCTCCATTTTCAGGTCGCCAAGGAAGATTTACTTCTCATGTCATATGAAAATCCAATGGGCCAGGTCAATCATCAACGACTCTACAATGGCGGTACAGCGTGGGGCCGCGTGCGTTTGTATGACAAAAAAGGTGGTAAATATGACCTTGTAGGAGAGTTTGCCGGACAATTGGCAGGTTGTGAATATGGGACCTACTAGGTGTAAAGCACTATTGTTCTTGTGAATGTATTCCTATATAATTAAAGTACAATTTCATATGTTTATATGAAAAAGGCAAATTTACCGAAAGGTAGAGACGCAAAGCCGCAGGTCTAAGGCGTAAGCTATGACGGCTGGGTTACCATTAACACGATATGGGTGTCTCTTTGTCATTGGATGAAGAGACTTTTTTGTTTGTTGGGACTTATGACAGCACCTTCTATGATTTGAAGTTTTGGATTGGATTTTAACTTATAGACTCCAGGTGATAGTCTCTGATCAATTAGACCGTTGATTATAAACAAGACCCAGAAAGGAGATTGTATGAAGAAGTTTGTATTTTTGATGACGATTATAGCGGTGGCATATGGCTTTACAGTGGCTGTATCTGCCGGTACAACCGGCACTCCTGCTCTTGAAGCGGATTATGCAGTGAATGAAGTAAAAGCCCAGAACATCATTGACAGGGCCAATGAAAAAATCGATGCCTCCATCGAGGAGGCATACGAGAAGGCAGAACTTATTCTGATGGATTATGAGAATGGTCTGATCACCGAGGAAAAGAAGGACATGAAAATTGAACGTCTTATTGACCGGTTACAGACGAAAACGTCTCGTATAGCAGATAAGGCAAAGGAAAAAGCAGCGTCCCTAGGAGTGGAAGTTGGCTGTGAGCTTCAGACTGTTATTATTGATGGAAGAGAAGTTCTTATAGATCCTCTTTTTATTATCGGAACCTAGATAGGTAAAGAATACAATGTAGAAAAGTGCACATGAATAATGTGTACTTTTTTGTTTGCAACTTAGTCGACTTAAAGAAAATCTTTTGATATAATAAAATCACTGGAAAGAGGTGTGATATGGAAGGCTTATATTTTAGAAAGGCTGGGGCGTATCTAGAGAGGGTCACGCAGGAATCCGGAACTTTATCATTACTGGCCAAGGCTGGTGATTTCGAAGTTATGGAACAAGTCGTGAAAGCAGGAAGGGAATTTTGTGTTTTTCCAGGCAACAATGAGGACTTAATTGAGTTCTTCTTTATCATGTCAGGGAAAATCTTATGTGATATAGATAATACTCAACTAAAAAGTGGAGATATTTTTTATGTGAATAAGTTGAACCAGCCCGTATATTTTACGGTTTTGGAAGAGGTCAGATTGTTATATATTATTAATGACAGTCTTTTCATTATGCTTAGTGATTCCATTAAGAAATTAACAGCAAAACTGTCAATTATTGAAAAGAAAGATGTCTTTACTGAGAAGCATAGTGAGAGAGTTATGCAATTGACCATTGATTTGGCCAGGAAGTTGAACCTTGATGGTATCAATATGATGGAATTAACTTATGCATCCCTTTTTCATGATTTGGGGAAAATAGATGTTCCGGATGAGATTCTTCTAAAGCCGGCAAGGCTGACCAGTGAGGAGTTTGAATATATTAAGAAACATCCTGGTATTGGGAAGTCCTTTGCCGATGAGATTTCCTATATGGCCATTGGTGAAATCATTGAGCAACACCATGAGAGAATGGATGGTACCGGTTATCCAAATGGATTAAAGGGTAATGAGATTAGGGTTGAATCGAGAATAATTGCAGTTGTCGATTCCTATGATGCCATGACCTCAGACCGTTCCTATAGAAAGGCCATGACCAAGGATCAGGCTGTTGAAGAACTTATAAAGTACAGAGGTAGCCACTATGATCCCACCATATTGGATGCATTTATTGAATTGTTGAACGAAGATAGGAGAGCAAATGACTGAGATTAAACAACTGAGAAATTTCATGAAATCAAACTTTGATGCATGGGAAGGAATTGAGTCTGATCAAGAGAAGAAACTGCCTCAACCGGACCTAACCAAGCCTATGGAGGGTGGGGTAATGGTAGACTTGCCTGATCCTGATCAAATAGACCTAAACGATAAAAATGCATACCGCTTAATGGTTGATCGAAAAAGTGTGAGAAAGTATCAGGAAGAATATATGACTTTAGCTCAATTGTCATACTTATTATATATAACTCAAGGAGTGAAAAGGATCGGTAAAAACAACCGATACACCTTTAGAACAGTTCCTTCGGGAGGTGCAAGACATGCCTTTGTAACCTACCTCTATATACATATGGTCGAAGGGCTTGGTGAAGGCGTTTATCGGTACCATCCTCTGACACATCAGTTGGAATTTCTTTTTATGGACGAACATTTAGATGAAAAAATTGCTGATGCTACTTTTGGTCAAGGATTTATTGCCAAGGGTGCAGCCACTTTTATATGGGCCTGTGTGCCCTATAGAGGGGAATGGAGATATCATATATCCGCCCACAAGACCATGCTTCTTGATGCTGGTCATATTTGTCAAAACCTTTATTTGGCTTGTGAAAGTATTGATTATGGAACCTGCGCTATCGGAGCATATGACCAAAAGGCTATGGATCATCTTTTGAAAATTGACGGCGACAATGAATTCGTGGTCTATATGGCACCGGTTGGTAAAAAGATTGAAAGGTAAAAAATAGAAGGGTAAATATTTAAGGCATGAAGAATCGGGGACATAATAAAAAACTGCTTAGTCGATTATCTGGACTTACATACATTTTAATGATCGTTGCAACGCTTGTGTTTCAAGTTTTTGATGTAACAGGTCATTCAATACAGGATATACTTTATCTCAACCAGCATATTCTGCTGCCAGCCTGGTGGAATTACTGGATTTGGATTTTGATTCTAATACTTCTAGGGCAATTTAATCTATACCAGATGTCCTTTAATATGAGACGTCCGGATAACAATGACAGGGTCGTTCGAAGGGTGAATCTATTTTCTGTATGGATTGGTATCAGTTTTATTGTGTGGGTAATTGTAGGTAGTTTTGTAAACCAAGTCCTGGCATTGATTGCCTTTGGCTTTCTTTTTATAGGTTTGTACCTAACACGAACGACGATTTCAAATCGCTCAAGCTTGAGTGACAGTGAAGTGCGTTCTATTGTCATTCCCTTTAGTTTGTTTTACAGTTTCGGCTTGGTAGTTTTTGTCCAGCAGATTTTTAGTCAGCTGATTCAGATGGAAGTATGTTCTGATGATCGATTATGGGCTGTCTATGGGTTGGGACTCATTGGTTTCCTCTTGCTGGTTTCTATACTTGGTTTTAAAGATATATGGATTGGCCTGGGAGGACTTTGGTCCTTGGTTGGACTTTTCATCGAGTATTTCCTTAAAGACAATCTGGCCTATTACGCCTATGATTATGTTTTAATTGCTGACCTTGTACTTATTGTGTTGGCAATCTTATTCGTTCAGTTACAGGCTCAAAAGAAAAAGCGTCGACGTAGAAGATAGGAGACCTTCCCTATGGAATTTTATGAAAATATATCTTCATATTATGATCAGATATTCCCTCTTAAAAAGGAAACCTTAAGTTTTCTTCAGGATTCCTTGGCTTTGAAAGATAAGGGGGGGAAGGTTATCGATTTAGCATGTGGCAGTGGATCCTATTCACTTGCCCTGGTTGATTGGGCCAAGGAAGTCTTTGGATATGATTTGGACACATATATGATTGATCAGGCCAATAGTAAAAAGAAATCCGATCATATAACCTTTAAGGCGATGGATATGATGATGGTGGGACAGCAAAACCATCGTGACATAGATTTTGTATACTGCATAGGTAACTCTTTGGTTCACCTTAATGGCCAGGAAGAAATTGAAAATCTTCTTGTACAAATATATCAATTGTTGGATAAAGGGGGAGTCTTGGTCTTGCAGATAATGAATTACGACCGTGTTCTAGATAAGGATATCAGGTCCTTGCCTACTATTTGTAATGAGAATGAAGGAGTAACTTTTTACCGTTACTATGAACCTGAAAATGATGGTATCATCTTTAAAAGCAAGCTGGATATTCATAAAAGTGACTTCAATGAGTCCTTTATTCAAAAAGTGCGTCTATATCCCATACGGTCAACTGAACTGGTAAAACTAATAGAAAAAGTTGGTTTCGTGGATCTAGAACTTTTTGGAAACTTTAATGGGGAAGTCTATGAAAGCGAAACCTCATATGGGCTGATTGTCAGGGCTAAGAAGTAAGAGTAGAAGTAAGGCTACTCAGATATCCTTACAAAATTATTTTACGAGGAGACAGGGCATGAAAGGATTTTTAAGCGATAATACATCAAGTGTACATCCCAAGGTGATGGAAAGTTTGGTAGCAGCCAATGATGGTCATACCTATCCATATGGAGCGGATCCCTATACCTTGAAACTTGAAGAAAGAATTAGAGAAGTGATTGGACCTACAGCGCTGGTCACTGTTGTACTTAATGGGACAGGAGCCAATGTGCTTGGTATTGGTGGAGCACTTTCGTCTTATCACAGTGTTTTGACTGTCGATGAGGCCCATATTAATGTAGATGAGTGTGGAGCGTTTGAACGTTTTACGGGAGCAAAAATTGTAACAGTGCCTCATGAAGATGGCAAGTTAAATGTTGACCTGCTTCATGATCATTTGAAGGTTAAAGGTAATTTCCATCATAATCAGCCGAAGGTCATTACAATTAGTCAGGTGACGGAATTTGGATCTGTTTATACCATTAACGAGTTAAAAACAATCGCTGATTTTGCTCATAAGAACGGTCTTTTAGTTCATATGGATGGAGCCAGACTGGCTAATGCCTGTGTCTCCTTAGGTGTGACCTACAAAGAAATGCTTCTGGGTACAGGGATTGATATTATTTCCTTTGGCGGAACTAAAAATGGTTTGATGTATGGTGAACTGATTATTACTTTCGATGAGGCTATCCATCAGCGGCTCAAATTCCTTCGTAAGCAAGGCATGCAGCTTGCATCGAAAATGCGTTATGTCAGTAGCCAGTTTCTGGCTTATCTTGAAAATGACTTATCCTATAGAATGGCAAAACAGGCCAATGATATGTGCGCTTACCTTTATGAGGAGTTGAGGAAATTCGACGATGTTGAATTTATTGCATCAGTTGATGCCAATATAATATTTGCTAAACTCCCTGTAGATATGGTCAAGCAGCTTGCTGAACAACAGCATTTTTATGTCATGGATGAAAGTAAGGGCATTATCAGACTGGTAACTTCATTTGATACTAAGGTGGAGGAAATTGATAGTTTTATCCATGATCTGAAGGTTGTTTACGCCAAGCAAGACCTGAAGATGGATTAAATCCAACTAATTTTTGCTTGCATCTGTTGAAAAAATATTGAATTTATGAAAAGGTAACAAAATCCTGCATAATCCTATGGGAAAATTGTAGGATTTTTCTTTTTTACAAAGGAATTTTACCGGTTAAGTCGAAAGTATTAAATAGAATGATTCTAATGTAAGCTTTTAAAAGGAATGTTCAAACTAAGCAGGGAGATGAATAGTATGGTATCAAAGGAAATTGTTGGCTTATTATTAGCAGGTGGTCAAGGCAGCAGACTTGGCGTTTTAACAACTGGAACAGCGAAACCGGCAGTACCTTACGGTGGCAAGTACAGAATTATTGACTTTCCCCTAAGTAACTGTATCAATTCAGGCATTGATACCGTTGGTGTCTTTACTCAATATGAACCTCTTGAGTTAAATTCGCATATCGGTATCGGTAAACCGTGGGATCTTGACAGAGTGAACGGTGGCGTCACCATCTTATCCCCTTATCAGAAGACAGACAACAAAGAATGGTTTAAAGGAACTGCCAATGCGGTATATCAGAATATTCACTATATCGATAAGCAGAATCCTGAGTATGTCATTATTCTTTCAGGAGATCACATCTATAAGATGGATTACTCCAAGATGCTGGCAGCTCATAAAAAGAATAAAGCTGATGCTACGATTTCAGTTTTTGAAGTACCTATAGAAGAAGCCTTCCGTTTTGGTATTATGAATACTGAAACTGATGGTAAAGTCTATGAATTTGAAGAAAAACCACCAGAGCCAAAAAGCAATCTTGCTTCCATGGGTGTTTACATCTTTACATGGAGCGTTTTAAGAGAATATTTGATTGCAGATAATGAAAAAGAAGATTCTGATTATGACTTTGGCAAGAATATTATACCAACCATGCTTAATGACGGAAAAAGCCTTTATGCTTATAACTTCGAAGGCTACTGGAAGGATGTAGGAACCATCCAGGCTTATTGGGAATCCAATATGGACTTGATCGAAAGGGTGCCGGAGTTCGACTTGTTTGGCCGTTCATGGAAGATATATACAGTGAACCCGGTTATGCCGGCCAATCATATTGGACAGACTGGCAGTGCCAAACGGTCAATTATTGCTGAAGGATGTATGGTATATGGCGATGTGAGAAACTCAGTGATATTCCCTGGCGTCTATATTGAAGAAGGTGCTATGGTTGAAGACTCTATCATTATGGCAGGATCATATATTCATAAGAATGCCCATATTAAAAAGTCTATCCTAAGTGAAGGTGTTGTTGTAGAAGAGGAAGCCCATATTGGCTTTGGTGATGACATCGTTAATGAAGATATGCCTAAGCTTTATTACAGCGGCATTTCTGTGATTGGTGAAAAAGCCCTTGTACCCAAGTCTTGCGTTCTTGGAAAGAATGTAGTCGTTAATAAAGAAGTAGAGGCAACAGACTACGAAGGACTCCATATCGTATCCGGAGCAACAGTCTATAAGAAGGGGGTACAGTAATGAATAGAGCATTAGGTATTATTATAACCGGTGGTAATAACGACAAACTTAAGGAATTATCCAATAAGCGGAGTGTATCAGCCATACCTTATGGTGGAAGGTACAGGGCTATTGATTTTGTCCTTTCAAATATGATCAACTCAGGAATTAATAAGGTTGGTATTGTAACTCAATACTCCTATCGTTCCCTAATGGACCATTTAGGATCCGGTAAGGAATGGGATTTGGACAGAAGGACAGATGGACTTTTCCTATTTCCACCTTATTTGTCTGGTGAAGGAAGCGGATGGTATAAAGGCAGCGCTGATGGTATGTATCATAACCTTTCCTTCCTTAAAAGAAGTAAAGAAGAGTATGTCATTATAGCTACAGGCAACTGTATCTACAAGACCAATTTTGACCGTATTTTTGAAGAACATGAAGCGACTGGTTCAGATATTACAGTGTGCTGCAGGGATATGAGTGACTTGGATCCGGAAGAATTGAAACATTTCGGTATTGTCCAATTGGATGATAACAATCGAATTGTAGAGATGCAGGAAAAGCCATTGAATCCAAAAGGCGTTATGGCGTCTATGGGCATCTACTGTATAAGAAGAACTTTGCTAATGGAACTTTTGGAAGACAGTGCCTCAAAAGGACTTTATGATTTTGTTCGAGATATACTCATTAGAAATCTTGAGAAACTAAATATTAAAGCTTGTGTATTTGATGGTTACTGGAGATCCTTGAGTTCAATTCCTATGTTCTATCGAACCAACATGGAGCTTCTTAACCCAGAAGTCAGAAAAGAACTTTTCCTTGACAATGGCAGGGTCTTCACAAAGGTCAAAGATGAAACGCCAGCTAAGTACAATGATGAAGCGGAAGTTAAGAATTCTATTGTAGCTGATGGATGTATCATTGAAGGTACAGTCATTAACAGTGTTCTCTTTAGAGGTGTTAAAGTCGCCAAGGGAGCGGTGATTAAAGACAGTATAATTATGCAGGAAACCAAGATTCATGAAAATGCCAAACTAACCAATGTTATTCTGGACAAAGAAGTTGTTATCAACAGTGGTAAAGAACTTAAAGGAGAAGAAAACTATCCTTTTGTTGTCGGAAAAAACGTAGAGATATAAGGAAATCAAACGATTATTGAATATTCTGTCAAAATATGTGATAATAGAGTCAATGGACGAGGAACTAGATCAGAACATTGAGGTGTACATATGAACGTAGAATATTTGAATCCCATAATTAAGGCATCAACCTTTGTCCTTGGTCAGACATGTATGGTTGAAACAAAAGTTGGAAAACCTTATCTGACCCAGACATCCTATAAAGACGAGATTTTTATCGTTATGATGGGAATTACCGGTCAGTTACATGGTCAGGTTATATTGGCTATGGAAGCAGGTGTTGCCTGTCAGCTTGCATCAAAGATGATGATGGGGATGCCCGTTGATTCATTAAATGATATGGCTAAAAGTGCCTTAGGCGAGTTGATGAACATGATGATGGGAAATGCTATGACTTATTTTTCTGAAATGGATATACTTTTGGATATTACACCTCCTACTATGTTTGACAGTAAAAACTTGAGACTAAATGTCGGTGACAGTAAGATGATTGGTATTCCAATTGAGTTTGATGGTATGACGATTGAACTCAATGTGGCCATTAAAGAGAAAAAATAAGTAATCAGTAGTCGAAAATTTAGCATTATCCAATATGATATGCATTTATGGAGGGAAAAGTTATTTTTCCCTCCATTTTATATTGACGGATAAAAGATAACATGATAGAATATCCACAATAAAAAAACAAATGTCTCTGTAGAAAAGACATACCTGGAAGAAAGAGGTTAATATGAGTCGAAAATTACGAGTTGGTATTATCGGTGCAACCGGTATGGTTGGTCAGCGATTTATAACATTATTACACGATCATGCCTGGTTTGAAATTGTTTTACTTGCAGCGAGTGGACGTTCAGCTGGTAAGCCATATAAGGAAGCTGTTGGATCAAGATGGGCCCAATCTATGGATATTCCAGAGTTTGTTGGGGATATGGTTGTTGTCGATGCAGGCCAGGTGGAGCAAGTCGCCAGTCAGGTTGACTTTGTATTCTGTGCTGTAGATATGGATAAGGAAGCTATTAAGAAACTGGAAGAGACTTATGCCAAGGCAGAAGTGCCAGTCATCAGTAATAACTCCGCTCATCGATGGACAGAAGATGTTCCTATGGTGATTCCTGAAGTGAATCCTGACCATATTTCCATTATCGAAAAACAAAGACAAAGACTTGGAACCAAGAGAGGCTTTATCGCAGTTAAGCCAAACTGTTCTATCCAAAGTTATGTGCCAGTAATTCATGCTTTGAAGGAATTTGGTCCCAAGAATATTTCTATTTGTACCTATCAGGCAATTTCTGGAGCAGGTAAAACCTTCGATACATGGCCTGAAATGGTAGATAACATTATTCCCTTCATCGGTGGCGAAGAAGAAAAGTCAGAAAAGGAACCCTTAAAGATTTGGGGAACCATTGAAAACGATAAAATCGTTAATGCAGAGGAACCCCTTTTGTCTGCTCAATGTATTCGTGTACCTGTCCTTGATGGTCACATGGCGGCGGTATACATTAATTTTGACAAGAAACCAACCAAAGAAGAGATGATTGCCAAATGGAATGCATACTCAGGACGCCCTCAAGAACTTGAACTTCCCTTGGCACCAAGCCAGTTTATGAAGTATATGGAAGAGGACAACCGTCCGCAGACCAACTTGGACCGTGATTATGAAAGAGGTATGGGAGTTACTATTGGTAGACTTCGTGAAGATGCCCAACACGATTACAAGTTTGTGTGTTTATCCCATAATACCTTAAGAGGAGCAGCAGGTGGTGCAGTCCTCATTGCGGAACTTCTTAAGGCAGAAGGCTATTTGACAAGTAAATAAGACTTTTTGTCTTTAAGGATATCTTGAAAGCACTGGAACTTTTTGTTCTGGTGCTTTTTACTTTGCATAAGGAAGGGGCTGTGTTCCGAGGTAGAAATTGTCTGGTAGACTAATCATAACCAATAACCTAATCATAACCAATTATCTAATCATAATCAAAAACCTAATCATAACCTTGTGAAGGATATAATATCGTTCAAAAAATGTTAATAAATTACTTGGGTATACATCTACATTATTTAAATGAAGTATAGTATAATAGAGATAGAGTATCATTTTATAATTTTATGTCCGATTGTTATGAGAAATAAGAAAAATATCATAACGTTATAAAGACTCTAAAAAGTTCATGCATCTTGGGAAAGTTTGGTAATATGATGAAAAAGTTATGTCTAGCCTTAATAATTAGCGCTTTATTTATACAGTTTATAGATAGTCCGGTTTTAGGCTTGGTTGCTGAAAGTTATACGGATGAGGCTGACCTCCTTAAGGATCTTGGTCTCTTTCAAGGAACCGAAAAAGGTTATCAATTGGATACTGTTGCCACGAGAGCCCAAGGAGCTGTCATGTTGGTACGTTTTTTGGGACAGGAAGACAAGGCTAAAGGAGATTACAGTTTAGGCTCAATCAGCCATCCTTTTGAAGATGTGCCGACTTGGGCAGATCCACATGTAGCCTATCTCTATTCCAATGGATTAACCAATGGTATGTCTTCAAGGTCCTATGGGTCTGATGGGGACTTAACCGGTGCCCAGTATATGACCATGATGTTGCGAATGTTGGGGTATGATGATGGGGCAGGAGAATTTACATGGGATAAGGCTTTAGACTTTTGGAACCAAACCTATAAGCTGGAAAGTAGTGATTATGAAAGCTTAAGTCAGGTTTCGGATTCAAGTCTTTCTAGAGGTCTTATGGTGCGAATTTCTTATCTAACCCTGGCCAATAATTATAAGAAATCATCTGTAACCGTTTTTGAGGACTTATATCAAAGAGAAGTTTTTGGTGAGGATAAGTATTCAAGTTATAAAGAACTCGTACTCAAGCAAAGTATAGAGGAAGAGATAGTCAGTCATGTCAAGGACTTCGATGAAAGAAAGGGGCTTTGGCTGTCTTATCTTGAACTGGGTCCAATTCTAAATAATGCCAATGAACATGAATATAGAAATGATCTTGCGGAAATATTCTCCAATGGTAAGTCAGATGGTTTTAATACCATATATTTTCAAGTCAGGAGTAACAGTGACGCTATTTATCCATCAGAAATCTATTCATGGTCCTATCTGATCAATGATAATTATGCCCAGGGTCCAGGTTATGATCCTCTTTCAGTGGCAGTGGAACTGGCCCATGAGTATGACCTTCGATTGGAAGCCTGGATTAACCCTTACCGGATTAGGACCAATGCAGTTTATCATCCGGTTGAGTCCTATGACAAGTTACAAGCTCTTCTTAATGATTCTGCTAACGTCTTTAAGGTAGGAGATTTATGGACCTTGAATCCGGCCAGCAGTGATGTAAGAGATCATATTTTGGCTGGTGTTGAAGAGTTGCTTAGCTACGATATTGATGGCATTCAGTATGATGATTATTTTTATCCTAATCAGGACATGACCTTGGATGCTGACCAATATGAAGCCTATATAGAAAGTAATGGTTGGATTAGCCAAGGTGATTTTCGAAGAAATCAGGTTACTCAACTTATTGTGGAAACTTATAAGCTTATAAAAGAGACTAAATCCCAAGTTGCATTTGGTATTAGTCCCCAAGGCAGCTTTAACAATAATTATAACAATGTTTTTTTAGATATAAACGAGATTATATATAGACAAGCAGTGGATTATCTTTTGCCGCAAGTTTATTATGGCTTTGATAATCAGCATTCTCCTTATGAAACGGTTCTAGCCCAATGGGAAGGGGCCCTTGCAGGTACAGATATAGATCTTCTGATTGGTCTTTCTGCCTACAAAATTGGACTAGAGGACAAATGGGCCGGTTCAGGAAGTGATGAATGGATTACAGATGAAAAGATTTTGGCAAGGATGCTGGAAAGGGCGAGAGCTCTTGTGACTTACAGAGGGGTTTCTGTTTTTCGTTATGACTCTATTTATCATCCAGCAGCATCGGTAGAACAAAAGGTTATCGATGAAGTGAAGGCACTATCAGAGAGTTTTTAGGAAGAAAGGTGTGGCGTATGAATTTTAGAACGAAACAGATATTATTTACCAATGGATTATTGATTATGGCAATCGGTGTTCTGGTATTAGCTTCTATCTTATTGTTGAGTGGTGTATCCAGTGACAACGTTGATGAGTTGGAAAGCGCTTTGTTGGATAGTTATAACCAGAAAATTAAAGAAGAAGTCCAAATTGTCATTACTCAGTTGGATGGCGTTCAAAAAAGTGTTGAAGAAGGCTTGATCACAGAAGAAAACGCCAGAGAAGTTTCTGCCAATATTATCCGGTCAGCTAAATATGAAAATGGTGGGTATTTCTGGGCAGACGATAAAGAGGGAAATAATGTTGTTCTCCTTGGAAGAGAAGATGTTGAAGGGACTAACCGTATGGGTCTTCAAGATGTAAACGGTAAGTATATCGTTAGGGATCTTATTCAGGCCGCACTTGATGGTGGAGGATATACGGAGTATTGGTTCCCTAAACCAGATGAGGAAGAGGCGTCTCTAAAAATTGGATACTCCCAGTTATATGAACCTTATGGATGGATTATCGGAACCGGTAATTATGTATCCGATATCGAATTGGTGGTTGGTGAGCAAAGAGAAAAAAATAGTGACATATTGACCGGCTCATATATAGGACTGGGAGTAATCTCGCTAGTAGCTTTAGTCTTAGGTGCGGTAGCTGCTGTTTTTTATAGTATTACCATTACCAAACCAATTATTAAAATGGATAATGAACTGAAGAAGATGGCTCAGTTGAATATCCAGGAATCCCAGGATATGATTAAGCTGTCTAAACGCAAAGATGAAATTGGTCATATGGGTCAATCTCTCCATAGTCTTGGACTGGCCTTTAGAGAAGTTATTCAGGAAATCCAGTCCTTTACTGGAGAACTGAATAAATACGTGCTGAATTTAGCAGATATTTCTTCAGTCACCAAGGAAAACTCCGATGCTGTTGTTAATGCAGTCGATGAGTTTTCAAGAGGTGCTGGAGAACAGGCAGAGGATGCCCAAAACAGTGTTTATTCTCTTGAAAAACTTAACGAGTTGATTACCAACTCCAATCAATTGGTAGAAGATGTCCTTGAGCTTTCCAAGTCGATTAACCAGAGCCAATTAGACGGTAACCAGTCTGTAGAAAATCTGGTTAAGGAGTTTAAAACTACCCTGGATAATATTAAGCAGCTGGCAAGTGATATTGAAGAGCTCCATGAGCATTCACAGAAGATTAATGATATTGTCGTTACCATTGATGGTATAGCAGGACAAACCAATTTATTGGCTCTTAACGCATCCATAGAGGCTGCCAGAGCTGGTGAGGCAGGTAAAGGTTTTGCGGTTGTAGCAACTGAGATCAGGAATCTGGCAGAACAAACTTCCAGTTCAACTGCTGAGATCAATAACATTATTCAAATGGTTAAAAGCAGTGTAGACTCATCAAAAGGGAATATGGACTCTTCCAATGTATCCATTAATTTGGCTTTTGACAAGATGAATAGGGTTATGGACGCCTTCAAGGAAAGTTTGGCATTGACTGAGGAATCTGGATCCAAGATGGTAGATGTTCAACACTCATTTGACGGTATTAATACTACTAAAGAAGGTACCCTACAGGCGATTCAATCTATTTCGGCAGTCACAGAAGAGAATGCGGCAGCTGCAGAGGAAATCAATGCCAGTATGTTAACCCAAAAATCAACAATCAACGAGTTGGATGATGTAGCCCAAGAGGTAACTGCAGCAACAGAAAAACTTGCAGAACTTGTTAGCCGATTCAATATTTGAAACTTATGTCTTTATACACCTAGTCTATGCTAGGTGTATTTTTATGAAATTTTAAATAAATCTTCATGACCAGTATATTTTATTGCTATAAGATAGTATAATAGAACCTGAATTGTTGGGTTATGTGAGTTCTATGGAAAGGTTGTAGACGATGGAAGACCAAAAACCAAAGAATAATGTGGTACATACCATACGTGTTAGCGGTATGTTCAATACGCCTCCAAGTCAAGATGAAATAAATGCGGCCATGAAAGAATTTGAGCGCCTCCAGAGATATTTACGCTGGGTTCCTGCTATCTTTATTGGCGTTACTTTTGTTATATTGATATTTTTAACCAGGTTATTTGAATTAAAGTTTTCTGCATTTGTTCTGGTTGTCATGTCTACGATTATGATATTGAAGGAACTAAGTACCCTTGCCTTTTCCATCCAGATGCGTAATCGTGTTATGAAGCCTATTGAGAAGTTAAGGGTTGCTGTTGATGAGATCAGTAAAGGCCATTATGGCTATCAGGTGGAAGAAGAACCAGGGAATCTGGTGGGTGATCTGATTACCTCCTTTAACAAGATGTCCTGCGAATTAAAGGAAGCAAATGCTAAAAATGAGAAATATGAACGTAATAGAAAGGAATTGATTGCAGGTATCAGTCATGACTTGAAAACGCCTATAACATCAATTGTAGGCTATGTGGATGCTATTCAGTCCGGTGTTGCCAGCTCAGAGGAAAAAAGAAATACTTACCTAAGTATTATCGGGTCCAATGCCCAGTATACCAATAAATTGATTGATGACCTGTTCCTTTTTTCTAAGCTTGATATTAATCAGATGAAGTATGAGTTTGTTGATATGCCCATTAAGGACTTTTTATCAGATGTTATTATAGAAAAACAACTGGAGTTGGAAGAGAGCGGAGTTAATGTGTCCTTTAAGATGGATGTTTCGGACAGGATGCATTTGCCTCTTGATGGTAAAATGGTTTATCGTATTATGTCCAATATCTTATCCAATGCAGTAAAGTATGGGGACCCAGACCAGCCGACTATTATTATTGAAGCAGATGAAATTGAAGATGGTGTAAAAGTGGCCATTACAGACAATGGTAAAGGTATATCTAAAAATGAGTTAAAGCAGATTTTTGATGTTTTTTATCGAGCAGATTCTTCAAGAAATAAGGATATCGGAGGCAGTGGTCTTGGACTTGCCATTGCCAAACAATTGGTAGAAGCCCATGGAGGAACAATCGGTGCTACATCAGTTGTAGGAAAAGGGACGACGATTACCTTTACATTGAAAAAACAAGAGGAGGAAGTACATAATGGATAAAATTCTAATTATCGAAGATGATAAACAAATAGCTGAACTTGAGAAAGATTTCCTTGAAATGAATGGTTTCGAAGTCTTTGTAGCCAATGACGGTCATAAGGGGCTTAAAGAAGCGATGACGGAAGCCTATCAGCTGATTATCATTGATATCATGCTTCCAAGTGTTAATGGCTATGATATTCTTATGATGATTCGGGATAAGCTTAATATTCCATTTATTGTGGTTTCCGCAAGAAGTGATGATATGGACAAGATCAAGGGTATTGAACTTGGTGCTGATGACTATATGACCAAGCCCTTTAACCCTAATGAACTGGTAGCCAGGGTTAAAAATCAGCTTCTTAGATATGACAGACTCCTTAATGTGAATAAGCAGCAAGGTGAAATAGAATTTAACGGTGTAATTATCAATGAAGAATCCAGAAGGGTTCTGGTTAATGGTCAAGAGATTACCATGACAACTACTGAGTTTGATATTCTTCTGTTCTTTATGAAGAACCCTGATATCGTTCATTCCAAGCAAACTATTTTTGAAAGAGTATGGGGTGAAGATGAATATGGAGATATCGGAACAGTTCCTGTATATGTCCAAAAAATCCGTAAGAAAATCGAAAAGGATTATACCCATCCAAAAATTATTGAAACCGTCTGGGGCGTAGGGTATCGGTTTAATCGATTATAGTTGATTTGCCAACCTAAAGTGTGTGGCACGTAAAGTTCAGATTTTTTGTGATAGAGTACCAGTTATATTCGTGATTGTGAACAAAATATCATATTGAGAAGAAATATCATTAGGACATATGACGTTTTTACGTTGTATGTCTTAAATAATAGTGAAAATCACTTGATAATTATTCTTAATTGGGATATAATGAATTTGTAATTGTTAAGGAAATATCAAATTGCTATTTGTTGATTATTTAACGAAGTGAAGGAATAATAATCAAATTATTTAATCATAAAGCCATTAAAGGAGATGTTAAAATGAAAGTTGTTGTTATTGGATGTACTCATGCAGGTACTGCTGCTATCGTAAATATTGCTAAAATGTATAAGGATGCTGAAATTACAGTTTATGAAAGAAATAATAACGTATCCTTCCTGTCATGCGGGATTGCCCTCTATGTCGGTGGCGTTGTCAAGGATGCAGACGGACTTTTTTATTCCTCACCAAAGGCACTTTCAGACCTTGGTGTTAAGATGAAAATGGAGCATAATGTTAAGAATGTCAACTTGAAAGATAAGAGCCTTATGGTTGAGAATCTTTTAACAGGAGAGGTTGTAGAAGACAGCTTTGATAAGTTGATTTTAACTACAGGTTCATGGCCGATTATACCTAATATTGAAGGTGGAGATCTTGATAACGTATTGTTATCTAAAAACTTTGACCATTCCAATATTATTATAGAAAAGGCTAAGGATGCTAAAAAAGTTGTTGTTGTCGGTGCCGGTTACATTGGCGTTGAGTTGGTTGAAGCCTTTAAGGAAAATGGGAAGGAAGTTGTTTTGGTAGATGCCTTTGACCGTATTCTTAGTAAATATCTTGATCCTGAATATACTGACCTTGCAGAAGCTGCCTTTGAAGAAGAAGGTATTGAGCTGGCTCTTGGTCAAACGGTTCAAAAGTTTGAAGGTAAGGACGGCAAAGTGACCAGGGTTATTACTGATAAGGGTGAGTATGAAACCGACCTTGTAATCATGTGTGTCGGGTTCAAACCTAATACGATCTTGGTTCAAGACCAACTTGAAACCATGGCAAATGGAGCTATCGTCGTTGATAAATTTATGGAAACCAGTGTGAAAGATGTCTTTGCTGCCGGGGATTCCTGTGCTATCCACTACAATCCGACAGATAAGCCAGGATACATTCCTTTGGCTACAAATGCTGTTAGAATGGGCACCTTGGTTGCTAAGAACCTTGTTGAGAAAAAAGTTCCTTACATGGGTACTCAAGGAACCAGTGGTATAAAGATCTATGATCTCAATATCTCTTCAACAGGCTTGACAGAAGAAGCGGCTAAAGCTGAAGGGATCAAAGTTAAAACTGTTACAGCAGTCGACAATTACAGACCCGAATTTATGCCGACCTATGAAGAAGTTAAGTTGAAAGTCGTTTTTGAAGAAGAATCCAGACGTCTGCTTGGGGCACAAATTGTCAGTAAAGCCGATTTGACGCAGACTATCAATACCTTATCTGTGTGTATTCAAAACAATATGACAGTAGATGAAATTGCATTTGTTGATTTCTTCTTCCAGCCACACTTTAACAAGCCTTGGAATATTATTAACTTAGCTGGTCAAATGGCCTTTGATGTGTAATATTTCCCTTGTTGACCTGAATTGGCTTTAGTGTTATCTTGAGTATGGAAAAGAATATTTTACATGGGAGAATATTATGGGTCGTATTGCTTTTAATCAGCAGGTTTTGCCGGCTATATCGGATTACAAATCATTAGAAAAATTCCTAGGGAGAGACTTGGAGTATTGTGTCCTTATGAACTTTCCACTTATTCAGTTACACAGGGTATGTAAACTATTAAGAGAACATGATAAGAAATGTCTGGTTCATGTTGATCTCATTAAGGGAATTGCATCCAATGAATATGGAGCAGAGTTTCTGATTGATGGATATAAAGTGGACGGTCTCATCTCAACCCATCCTGCGGTTATTGAAGTGGCAAAGAAAAAGAAAGTTACGGCAATCCTTCGTGTATTTGTTCTGGATAGCCAGTCGCTAAGAAGATCTCTTGAGATTGCCGGAAAATGTCAGCCAGACTATATGGAAATTCTTCCCGGATTCTCTTCAGAAGTGGCAGATATGATTAGGGAGAAAGTGGATATCCCCCTAATCGGTGGTGGCTTGATTCAGTCTCCTGAAATGATCAGGAGGTGTATGGATAAAGGCTTGGTCGCTGTTACTGCCAGCGATGAAATATTATGGGACCTATAATCATTTGAGGAATTTTTTCATATCGGCTTCAGATAAGGGTTTGCTGAAGTAATAACCTTGTATAATGTCACAATTGTTGTTTTCCAGGTAGTTGACTTGGTATTCGTTTTCGATACCTTCAGAAACAACTTTCATGCCGAGACTGTGAGCCAGACTGATAATACCACTGATTACATTAATCTTAGGATTGGTTGAAGTAATTTTATCAGAAAAAGATTTGTCAATTTTCAAGGTATCAATAGGTAAATCAAGTATGTAGTTCAAGGATGAATAGCCTGTACCAAAATCGTCAATAGCAATGTGAATTCCGAGATGCTTGATGGATTCAAGCAGATATACAGTTTCCTTAATATTATCAATAAAGACGGATTCAGTTATTTCAAACTCAATATAAGATGGATTTACCCCGGTTTCTTGAAGAATTTTTTGCACATCTTTTAGGAAATCGGGATTTTTAAATTGTAGGGGGGAAACGTTTATGGCTATGAACTTCTCGCTTTCACAGCAATCAGCCAATTCGATGATTTTCTTGCATACTTCCCTAATAACCCTAAGTCCTAGATCATAAATAAGACCTAGATCCTCGGCTAGAGGAATGAACTTAAGTGGAGGAACCCGCCCATAAGCTGGTGACTGCCAACGGAGTAAGGCTTCAAAACCAGCGGTCTTCTTTGTCGCCGTGTCGATAAGAGGTTGATATTCAAGGTAGAATTCTTTATTTTCCATGGCTTTGATCAGGGCATATTCCATTTCAATTCTTTCCAGGATTGCCTGCTTCATGGATTCTCTAAAGAACTGAATTTCATTTTTACCGGATTCTTTTGCCTTGTACATGGCTGTATCAGCTGCGGTTAGAAGGTCTTCTGAGCTTTTTCCATCAAGTGGCCATATGGCAACACCGAAGCTTGCGCCGCTATTGACCTGATAGTTAGCCAGCTTAAAAGGTTCTTGTAGGCTGTCGTGAATCCTTTGCAGGTAGGCCATCAGACTTTCTTCAGAAATATTTCGGCGAATTAAAAGGGCAAATTCATCCCCGCCAAGTCTACCTAATAAGTCGATTTTATGAATCATTTTGGTCATTCGTTCGGATATTTGAACTAAAAGTTCATCTCCTACAGAGTGGCCCATGGTGTCATTGACGTTTTTGAAATTATCCAAATCAATAAATACAAGGGCAAACTGATCATGGTCATCACCTTGAATATTGGCTAGAATATCTAATTGCTCAAGAATCATTTTACGGTTGGGAAGACCGGTTAAAGTGTCTTTATAGGCAAGGAAATTTAAACGTTCCTGATGCAAGATCAGGGATTCATTGGAGATTTCCAGCTGTTCATATTGGTCTCTAAGCTCTTCTTCGTTGGCTTGCAATTGATCGTAGAGGTCAGTGATTGTTTCATTTTGCTCTCTAAGCTCTTCTTCGGTTGCGGTAACTTCTTCGTAAAGTGCTGTTATCTCATCTTTTTGGAGAGAAATGTCTATGAACCGTTCTGTCATTTGTGAAATGATATATCGGTAAGTTAGGTTGATAACGATAATAATGGCGATGATAAATAAGAAGATTGCTACAAAGGCGATATAGAAGGTTTCATCGAGAGTGACGTTGGTCGTGGGATTATATACAACCGTAGTAGTTATAACGATAATTGCAACAGCACCTAGGTAGTAAATAGTAATTAGGGAGTGACTGAGGGCTGTATTTAAGAGGAGAATAATCAGAATCATCCAAATCAGGATTTGCAATTGTTCATGAAAAGTTATATAGGTAGTTAGGATTGCAAGGAAAATAAATGCACTCATGATATGTCGCTTGAGTCGCTCTCCTAATTTTGTCTGGGCGGTAAAATATAAGGAACCACTGGATATAATCATAACAATAAGTTCGGTAATGATATTGGAAGTTGTGATGTTCCACATAATACCCAAGGGCACACTAAGTAAAGAGGCAAGAAATATCATGAGCCCCAAAGTCTGGGCTAAAAGGATGTTCTCGAACATAAACCTTTCAGCATCAGATGTAGAAGAGGATATACCTTGTAAAATTGATTTGACAGGATAATTTCTATAGAGTTTAAACATAAGCCAGTCCTCCTTTTGGTAGTATCTATTATAAGCCATGTGGGCAAAAGAATAAATATAAAAGACTGAAATAAGTCCCAAAACATGAAATTGACAAACCTGTGGTTTTAAGTTAAAATATAGACAAGTGAATACCGCATGTAATGAAAATTGATGTAAGAGCTTAGAGAAAACACCAATTTGCCTAAACCATTAGGCTGATTGGTGTTTTCTCTTTTTGTGTTTAAAAGGTATTTGTAAAAAGTAATTTTCTTTGTAGCAGTGGTGGCAAAATGATGAATTGATGGAGGTTAACATGTTTGATGTTATCGTAATAGGTACAGGAATTAGTGGTTCTTTCGTAGCAAGAGAGCTGGCCAAGTATAAACTTGATGTACTGGTTCTTGAAAAAAACAATGATGTATCCAATGAGACGACTATGGCCAACAGCGCTATTGTCCATTCAGGATATGATCCTGATCCGGGGACAAATAAGGCGAAATTTAACGTTCTTGGCAATGCCATGTATGAAGAGGTGTGCAGGGAACTGGATTGTTCCTATAAACGAACAGGATCATTGACTGTTGCTGTTGATGATGAACAGGTAAAGACCTTGTATGAACTTGAAAAACGTTCAGCCATTAATCAGGTTCCTGTTAAGATTTTAAGCAGGGAAGAGGCCCTGGAAAGAGAACCGAATCTTTCCGACCAGACCAAAGCTGCTCTTTATGCTGAATCAGCAGCTATTGTGTACCCATGGGAGCTGGCTATAGCTTTAATGGAAAACGCCATGGATAATGGGGTTCAGCTAAAGTTAAATCATGAAGTTGTAGATATAGCAAAGGAAGGTTCTACCTTCCATGTGAAGACCAATAAAGAAATATTTCAAGCAAAGGCAGTCATTAACTGTGCCGGAGTATTCGCTGACCGCATTCACAATATGATTGCTAAGAAAAGCTTTGAAATCACCCCAAGAAGGGGCCAGTATTTTGTCCTCGATAAGACCGTCGGTGACCACGTCAGTCATGTTATTTTTCCATGCCCTTCAGAAAAAGGGAAAGGAGTACTGGTAACACCAACAACCCATGGAAATCTATTAATAGGTCCAACTTCTGAAGTAATCGATGATAAGAACGGAATACAAACAACCATGTCAGGTCTTTCTTATGTTAAAGAACATGCAGATTCGACAGTTAAGAATATTCCATACCATAAAGTGATTAGGTCTTTTGCAGGTCTACGACCTTCCAGTGACCTCCATGATTTTATTATAGAAGAAGCAGCTGATGTTGACGGCTTTATTGATGTTGCTGGTATAGAATCTCCTGGTCTTGCCAGTGCTCCGGCTATAGCAAAAGAAGTTGTCCATATACTCAGTAACAGAATAGAACTGAAGGAAAAAGAGAATTTTAATCCAAGACGTTATGGTTATACTACTTTTGCAAAACTGAGTTTAGAAGAGAAAAAAGCCCTTATTGAAAAAGATCCTAAATATGGTCAGATAATTTGCCGGTGTGAAACGGTTACTGAAGGTGAAATTGTTGACTGTATTAGAAGAAATGCAGGAGCTACAACCATTAAGGGAGTTAAGAAGCGTGTAAGACCTGGTATGGGTAGATGTCAGGGAGGCTTTTGTGAACCTTTGGTTTTAGAAATATTAGCTAGAGAATTAGGTAAGGATCCAATGGAAATAGACTATGACAGTCTAGGGTCCAATATTCTTATTGAGGAAACTAAAATCAGTCAGGAAGAGCTTGAAGCATTAAAAAGCAGGGAGGCGTAACCATGAAAGAGTATGATGCAATTATAATTGGTGGTGGACCTGCAGGCCTTGCAGCAGCCGTTGAAATCTATAAAGAAGGTGTTGAAGATATACTGATTCTTGAGAGAGATATCCAGCTGGGTGGCATCCTGCAGCAGTGTATCCACAATGGATTTGGTCTTCATGAGTTTAAGGAAGAGTTAACCGGTCCTGAGTATGCCCAACGGTTTATTGACCAAGTTAAAGACCTGAAGATACCCTATAAGGTAAATACCATGGTCCTTAATATTACTGAGGATAAAGAGATTCATGCCATTAACAAGGAAGATGGATATATGATATTAAAGGCTAAAACTGTCGTTCTTGCTATGGGGTGCAGAGAGAGAACTTCAGGAGCTATTAGTCTTCCGGGAACCAGACCGGCTGGTGTCATCACTGCAGGAACTGCCCAGTATTATCTCAACATGAAAGGGTATTTGGTTGGAAAAAAAGTCTTTATACTTGGATCTGGTGACATTGGCCTGATTATGGCAAGACGGATGACCCTTGAAGGAGCCCAAGTATTAGGCGTTGCAGAAATCCTTCCTTATTCAGGTGGTTTGACCAGAAACATCGTTCAGTGTCTTCATGATTTTGATATACCCTTGTATTTAAGCCATACAGTAGCAGAAGTAAGAGGGAAAGACAGAATTGAAGGTATTACCCTTATGGAAGTTGATGAGAACAGAAAACCTATAAAGGGAACAGAAACAGATTATGAAGTCGATGCCCTCCTATTATCTGTTGGTCTTATTCCGGATAATGAGTTGTCTGAAAATGCCGGTATCGACCTCCATAGAAGAACAGGTGGACCTATTGTCAATGAAAAGATGGAAACATCCATTCCAGGTGTTTTTGCCTGTGGAAATGTATTACATGTTCATGACCTGGTTGACTTCGTTTCAGCAGAAAGCAGACGGGCTGGTAGAGGTGTTGTCAGATACTTGCAAGGACAACATTCCCAGGGTAAGGGCATCGACACGACCAATGGAACCGGAGTGTCATATATCGTCCCTCAAGTCCTTCATATGGATCAAGTCGAAGGAGATTTTGCAGAGATATTTCTCCGAACTACTGATGTATACAAGGAAGCAGATCTCGTTGTTAAATTTAACGGAAAAGAGATTAAAAGATTCAAGAAACCACATCTGGCTCCGGCAGAAATGGAACATCTAAAAATTCCTAAAAGCCTCATTGAAGATTCCATAGGATCCATCAGTGTAGAAGTTGTAGTAAAGGAGGCGGTCTAAGATGAAAAACTGGGATGTTATCTGTATTGTGTGTCCTAGAGGGTGTCGACTAAAAGTTACTGATGACGATGGCCAGATGGGTGTTACCGGTAACCAGTGTAAAAGAGGTTTGGCGTATGGCCTTAAGGAAGTGACCAATCCGACCAGGGTGATTACCTCTACGGTAAAGGTCAATCATGATATCCACAGAAGGATGCCGGTAGTTACCAAAGGCGGGGTGCCTAAGGGCATGATGTTTGAAGTGATGGACGAAATCAATAAGATCTGTCTGGATACGCCGATTTATGTTGGTGACATCATTATCGAAAATATCTTGAACACCGGAGTGAATCTGGTTGCATCCAGGACAATTGAGGGTTAAGTCATAAAATCTAATTACAAAAAAGTTCATTAGTGTTATAATAAGGGAAAAGCTGTGTCAGTATTTTATACGGGCACAGTCTTTTTCTATAATAAAAGTTAAGTTGGCAAAGGCTAACATTTGTGGTAACCTATTAAGTAGGGAATTTCTCGTTTTAACGTGAGAAAGTCCGATGTTTTATGTGTGGAGGTAGAATATGAGACACGTAGGTGCGTTTTTTGATATAGATGGAACTTTATATAGAGAGGGTATGATAACTGCTATTTTCAAGAAACTGATAAAGTCAGAAATTATTAGTAAAGAAGTCTGGTACAGCGATGTAAAGGACAAGTATTCCAGGTGGGAGAAAAGAGTCGGCAACTATGACGACTATCTCTTGAAAATAGCAGAGATCTATATTGATACCATTAAGGGGCTCCATCGTACCCAGATAGAGTTCATTGCAAAAAAGGTTATTGAGCAAAAAGGTGACAAGGTATACCAATTTACCAGAGACCGGATTTTTTGGCATCAGAAACAGGGCCATAAAGTATTTACCATATCAGGTTCTCCTATTGAATTGGTTCGGGAAATGTCCCTTAAGTACAATGTGACAGATTACATCGGATCCGTTTATGAGACAGAAAATGACTATTATACAGGTAATGTATCGCCTATGTGGGATGCTGCCAACAAGCAGATTGCACTGAATGCATTAGTAGACCAGTATGATATTGATCTTTCCAAGTCTTATGCTTATGGAGATACTGCAGGTGATTTTTCTATGCTGAAGGCAGTTGGGCATCCGACAGCAATGAATGGGACTAATGAACTTTTGCACCTGTTGAAAGAAGACAAGGACTTGATGAATAAGGTGGATATTGTTGTCGAGCGGAAAGATATGATCTATCATTTAGGTCTTGATTGCTTGGATTGCAAAAAAGAAATGAACTTTTAACAGCCCTATTTGGGCGAGGCGTAAACAAAGAAGAGGTGAAACATGAAAACTTATGAGGAACGTATCAGTAAGTGGTCACAGATGGTAGAAAGAGCAGACATCATAGACCCGGAACTATATAAACGATATGAAGTAAAACGTGGGCTAAGAGATATTTCTGGGAAAGGTGTTCTGGCAGGATTAACAAGGATAGGAGAAATCCACTCATATATTGTTGATGATGGTGAAACCATTCCCCAACCAGGACGGTTAATATACCGGGGAATAGAGATTAATGATATCGTCGACAGTTTTCTTGAGGCTGGGCGCGCAGGATATGAAGAAGTTGTTTATTTACTCTTAATGGGAGAAATGCCGGATACTGAGGAATTGAATCTTTTTAAAGAAACTCTTGGTGAATACAGACAATTACCGGAGGGTTTTGTAAGGGATATGATTATGGGGCTGCCCAGTAAAGACATGATGAATGTGTTGGCCAGAAGTGTCCTGGCCTTGTATTCCTATGATGATAATCCAGATGATATTTCTACCGCTAATGTTTTGGAACAGTCATTACGACTCATCAGTGTTTTCCCCCTGCTGGCTGTTTATGGCTATCAAGCCTATAAGTATTACCATGGTGAAAGCTCTTTAATTATCCATTCTCCAAAACCGGAACTTGGAACGGCAGGTAATATTTTACATATGTTAAGGCCAAACAATAAGTATACACCTCTTGAAGAGGAACTTTTAGATCTATCTTTGGTGCTTCATGCAGAACATGGTGGTGGTAACAACTCCAGTTTTACTACCCATGTTGTGACGTCTTCAGGTACAGACACCTATTCGGCAATTTCAGCTGCTATAGGATCCTTGAAAGGGCCTAGACATGGTGGTGCCAATATTAAGGTGTCAGCTATGTTTGAAGATATGAAAAAAGAGATTGCAGACTGGAAAGATGAAGAGGCAATAATGTCTTATCTTCAAGACCTTCTTGATAAGAAAGCCTTTGACCAGAGAGGACTCATTTATGGTATTGGTCATGCTGTTTATTCGGTATCAGATCCAAGAGCTCTTATTTTTAAAGGTTATGTTGAGGAACTTGCTAGAGAAAAAGGCTTGTCTGAAGAGTTTGAGCTCTACGCCAAGGTGGAAGAATTGGCCCCTCTTGCAATTGAAGAAAAGCGTAAGATGTTTAAAGGCGTCAGTGCCAATGTTGATTTTTATTCAGGCTTTGTTTACAGGATGTTGGGAATTCCGGAAGAGCTGTATACACCTCTTTTTGCCATTGCGAGAGTGACCGGATGGTGTGCCCACAGACTGGAAGAATTGGTAAACAGGGGCAAAATCATTCGTCCTGCTTATCGTAGCGTTGCCGAAAGAAGACAGCATCCTACCTACCCTTCTCAAGTGCCGGTTGAAGACCCGGCAAGTGCTATTGACGAACGAGACCAATGATGATATGATGCATTTGCAGGAAGTATGATTTGGAAGGTTTTACATGTTGTAGACTGGACATTTGGGTTCTTCGTGCTAAATATAAGATGAAAGGATGAGATGATGATTATTACATTTTAACTATGACAAACAAAACCCTATAGGGGATATATTGTGGTTCTGGTTGAGATGTAAGATTCTCTTTCTTTAGTATACATAAATACACAGTTAAGTATAAAGTGGTTGTGGCAGGAAACTGTTAAGACCAGCTTGAAGGAGAAGACCGTCTGTTGGTCTTCTTTTGTTTTTAACAGGATTGTTCTATAAGGGCTTTCTTGAGGGGCAAACCTCCTTCCTGCTAACTGAAAATTGTTATACAAGAGTCGATTTCTCCTTCTTTGAGAATTATTCGTGGGCTCCGGAACCTATAGACAGGAGTGATTGTATGATAAAAATAGAGCAATTAGCCATAGAGTTTGATGATCGGCTAATATTTGAAGATTTAAATCTGGAAATTGGACATGGTTCCCGTATAGGAATTGTGGGTAACAATGGTTCGGGTAAGACAAGCCTGGTCAATATTATTTCCGGTCAGCTGGAACCCAAAAAGGGCCGGATAGATATTGGTATGGACGATGTTGTGGCTGTCATGCCTCAAGTCCATTATACCTCTGGTGAAGAAACCTTAAGTGGTGGAGAGAGAACGAAGAAGGCTGTCCTTAAAGCATTTCAGGAATACTCCAATATACTGATTCTGGATGAACCCACCAACCATCTGGACCTCAAGGGGATTAAATGGCTTCAGCACTTGATTGATGACTATTATGGAACGGTTATTGTGATTTCTCATGACCGGTATTTTATGGATTTGATCTGTAGTGGAATCTATGAGCTTGAAAATGGAAAAGGTACATTCTTTAAAGGTAATTATAGTGATTATCGAATGGAAAAAGACCACCGCTATCAGTCTCATCTTAATGCCTATGAGAAACAGGAAGCCATGAAAGATGATATCCAATCATCTATTAGAAACCTGAAAGGTTGGGCAGAAAAGGGTCACCGGGAGTCTACCAAAAAACTGGGTAAAGACGGTGTCAAGATGGGAGCCAAGGAAAAGTTCAGAAAAAGGGCTGAGAAGAAAGACCGTATGGTCAAATCCAGGATTAAACGTTTGGAGAAGATTGACCTTGAAGGTGTAGAACGTCCGGAAGATCAGCTGGAAATCAAATTTACCTTTGGTGGTAATCATACCCGGATCAATAGAATCTGCTCTACAGAGGATCTTGCAATGGGCTTTGAGGGCAAAGAGCTTTTTACCTGTGAAAATATGGTGGTTCAACGAGGTGAACGTATAGGAATTGTTGGACCTAACGGTTCGGGTAAGACAACCTTTATTAAACTCCTTCAAAACCAATTAGAGCCACGGCAGGGACGGATTTACATGAATCCATCCTTAAAAGTAGGTTATTTAAGTCAGGAAGTAATCGATCTTGATGAAGACCTGACTGTGCTGGAGAGTCTTGGATTTAATCATAAGTCTCAATTGACCATAGCCAGGATACAGTTAAACAACTTAGGTCTTGGTAAGGAAATGGTTCACAAAAAAATTAAGACCCTTAGTATGGGAGAAAGAACCAGGGTTAAACTGGCCAAGATTATCCTTGATAACTCGGATGTCCTCATCTTGGATGAGCCAACCAATCATTTGGATATTCATACCAGAGAGACACTGGAAAAGGCCTTGGAAGTTTTTGAGGGAACCTTATTTGTTGTTTCCCATGACTACTACATGCTTCAGGAGGTCTGCCAGGATACTTTGGAAATAGCAGATGGTAAGATGAAAAAACTGGGAATACCGGTTAAGAGATGGCTGGAAGAAAGAAGACCTGCAGATTAAATATCTGCAGGTCTTTTATGATATCCGATAAAGTAGGTGAGCATACCTACAAATAAGCCGACATAGTAAGTGATAAAACGCCAAAGCAACATAATGGCTGTAGCCTGGGCCCCAATAACAAAGGACCCAAAGAAGATGAGAAAGCCCATTTCAGCTCCGCCGGAAGCACCTGGAAGTGGAACGACGGAAGTAACCATCATTATATAGGCGCTTGCAATAATTGCCTGCCAAACGTTGATGGCATTAAAGCCGGCAGCCAGGCAGATGAAATAAGCAACGGCGTAATAGCAGACCATTTTGACCACATTTAAGGATAAGACTTTAAAGTACATGTCCTTGTCTGACATGAGGACCAGGATGTCCTTGTGAAAGTGCTCCACCGTATGATCGGTCTTGGCTTTTATTGAAGGCAAACGTTTCTTTAAGGGTGATATACCAATAAGCTGATAGATAAAGGCTAAGATTGTTGAGGTTAACTTAGGTGATACCGCAATAATAATCATGGCTGCGATGACAAATAAGTTAAGACCAAAACCGATGCCTGCAACAAAAGTCATACTGGCTGGGTTTTCAGGAAAGATACTAAAAAAATACTTGGCCAGGATTGCAGCTGTTCCCAGTGATACTAAAACTGTCTGATAGACAATAAAGTTATGGAGTGAGGCTGACGTAATCGACGACAGTTTCATATTGGAATGCTTATTGAGGACATATATTTGAAATGGCTGGCCTCCAGAAGCAAAGGGAGTAATGCCATTAAAAAACTGTGTAGAAAGTGTCAGTTTAAAGACTTCCCTTAATCGAATCTGATCATTATAAGCCCTTAGCATAATGTAGAGGGTACATGCGGAGAAAAACCAGTAAAGGACAATCATGGATAGGGCTATACTCAACCAGAAAACATTGACATGACTCAATATATGCATAATACTCTGAAGTTCGCCACCAGTGGTAATATATAAAACGATTACAGTGACTAAAATCAGCAGGATGATATTTTTTTTGTTGATATGTTCTTTCATAATAATACCTGCTTTCAGGGAAGGTCTATCTGGAGTAGATTTCTTCCAATTGTTGACCGATGATGGATAGACACCGGTCTCTGGCTACAAGATAACCTGCTTCTGTGGTGTCGTGAAGCTGATTGGTCATAATTCCTTCAATACATGTTTTGAACTCGCCTAAATTCTGCGCCTTGTGGCAGTGAAGACCATCTTCCAACCACTCATTATAGACGGGTATGTCACGGATAACAACAGGTCGCTTCATGGATAGGGCTTCCAAGACGACAATACCTTCAGTTTCTTCTTTGGTTGCCATAAGGAATAGGTCACAGGCTGAATAAGCACCTATCATGTTGGTGACATAACCGAGCATATGGACATTGTCCGGACATTGGTTAAGGGTTTTCTTGACGTCGCTGGTCATTAACCAGGGACTGGTATATCCGCACCAGACAAACTGATAATCAGGCATGGTTTTAGCAAGTTCTATGAAATCCAAAATACCTTTTCGCTTGATTTGGAGCCCAACCGATAGAACGATTTTATCAGTCTTGGTAAAACCATAAGTTTGTCTAAAGGCTTCTGCCTCCTTGGGGCTGTATTGGAATTTATTTAGGTCAATACCATTGGAAACAGGGGTACACTTGAGACCAATATCATAGGAATCAATTAAACCTTTGGCGTAGGGAGTAGGGGTAACCAGCTCATCTGCCTGGCTATAGGCATAAACGATTTCCTTTTTAAATAGTGGTGCTATGGTGTTGGCAAAGAAGAAGGAATCCTTGAAGTCTTCTTCAGTCGAGTGGGCATGCATAATCACTTTTTTGCCCATCTTCTTGGCCTTTTTTGCCAGATAAATGCTTCTTGGACCGGTTGTGTTAATGTGGATGACATCAAAATCATCACTGGGATCGGTTGTATATTCGATATTGTTAAGTTCCAGTGCCTTCATCTGGTGTTTAATGGCACGGCCAACTCCGGATTGGGCAATGAATTTCATTCCTTCTGAATATAAGAGTACTTTCATCTAAGTTGTGATTCATCCTTTGATGAACGCTCCTTTCTGCAATGGTGGTAAAATTTTATGCATTTAGTTTCTCAAATGCATGGCTGTTGTTAATGAGCTGGTAGTAAACGTGTTCCGCATTTCTTGCATAGGATTCCTTAGAAAGCTCGTTAACGATTTCTGTCGCTTTCTTGGATAATCTCCTGGTCTTGTGTTCGTTTGCAAAGCAATCAGCAAGGCTTTCTGTCAGTTCTTGACTACTTGTAAAAAGTCTTCCGGAAACATTGTTCATCACAATGTCCTTAACATTAAGGTCGTCATAAACAACAACCGGTAGACCGGTTGCCATGGCTTCCATTATAGTCAGTCCCTGGGTTTCTGTTTTTGAAGCACTGACAAATACATGGGCAAGACTGTAATAGTAAGAGACATCATCAAAGGGAACCTGTCCTGTGAAGATGATGTGTTCGTCTAGATTAAGGCCTTTGGCCAACTTTTCAAGCTTACTCCTATAAGGCCCGTCACCAACGATCAGTAACTTGGCATGGGGTTCATGGTCTAGCAGATCAGGCATTTGACTAATGATAGTCTGAACGCTTTTTTCTTCGCTTAGGCGGCCTAAGGATAGGATGATCTTATCATCCGGTCCTATATGATATTGGTCTCTGATTTCCTGGACCATAGGGTTCATAGCTTCATACTTGGCAAAATGACGAAGATCGATGCCTGTAGGGACTACATAGATATCGTTGCTGACACCGTAACTGCGAAGGGCCAATCTGGTTTTATCCGTTGGAGCAATAATACCGTCATATTTTTTGACGTATAATTTGCTGGTTCCCTTAATGAGTTTCTTGACAATGGATCTTCCGTATTTAAGAACGTAATGGGTATAATCCTCGTACATGGTGTGATAAGTATGCAGGATCGGAATGTCCAGGGACTTGGCCATATACTTGCCAAGAAGACCCATGGAAAATTCTGTGTGGGTATGGATCAAGTCAAAATTCATGTTCTTGATATTCCTATATGTTTCGGAGAAAAAAGGGACACCTACTCTGAATTCCTTCCATCTGGTAAAGGGAATAGAGTTGACCCGCATCACATTATCTTTATCATCTATATGTTTCGGTACCTTGACCGTAACAATCGTTACATCGTGTCCTAATTTGATTAACTCTTCCTCTAGCATCAGTACTGAAGTTACCACACCGTTGACTTGAGGATAATAACAATCTGTAAAAATTCCTATTTTCATAAGTCACCTCGTTTCTAACATCATGTTTTCTTTCTGTTAACATTATAGCCTAATCCTGTTCACAGTTTCTTAAGATTTCCTTAAAATCTTTGAAGAGTCCTGTTAACTTTGTGTTAATGGAACGAAAGTAGGAAAGAAACCTGGGTCTTAAAACCGGTTAATGATGAAAATGTGGTTTAGTATTATCGGAAAATGATTATTATTTATTGACTATCAGTTTCAATATAGTATAATTAGTAAACATAGAGACAATGGTAGAAAGCTAATTATGTAGTTATTACACAAACTGATTGATGACAGGAATGTCTGAAGGAGGAAAGTTATGAAGAAGTTACTATTGTTATTAGTGGTACTGAGTATGGTTTTAGGGGCTTGCGCCAATGATGAGACCAGCGAAGATGCCTATGGTAATGAAAAAGGAAGCGAAAGTGTTTTAGATAAAGATGTAATTAAGGTTGGTATGGAATTGCAGTATCCACCTTTTGAAACAAAGGATACAGACGGTAATCCAGCCGGTGCCTCAGTTATGTTGGCAGAGGCACTTGGAGAATATCTGGGTAAGGAAATTGAAATCATTGATACCCCATATCCAAGCTTGATTCCGGCTCTTGAAACCGGTAAAATTGATATTATTATCTCGTCTATGACGATTACAGAGGCAAGGGAAGAGAAGGTTGACTTTTCTATTCCTTATACTACATCACAGTTGATGATGCTGGCCTATATTGATTCTCCAGTTAACGGTCCTGAAGACCTTAATAATGAGGATGTCATTATTGCATCCAAGACTGGTACTATCGGTGCTCTTTGGGCAGCAGCCAATGCTCCAAAGGCTAAGATTGTTAATGTTGAGGAAGAGGCTTCAGCTGTACTTGAAGTAGCACAAGGTAAAGCGGATGTCTTTATCTATGATCCATTGTCCATTATTGCCCATCATGAAAATTACCCGGATACGACTAAGGCTTTACTTACTCCACTTCCTAACACCAAAGGATGGGGAATTGCCCTTCGTAAAAATGACCCGGAATTTAAGGCCAAACTGGATGAATTCATTAATACAGCTAAGACGGACGGAACCTACGATAAGATACGTAAAGAATATTTAGAAGATAAGATCAAAGAGTTCGAAGACAAGGGACTTGAATTCTTCTTCTAAACCATGGAATAAACTTTAAAGGGCTGTCAATCAGCCCTTTTCTATTAATTGAAAATACTTCTATAACAGGAATGGTTCATGTTGGAAATAGTTGATGAAAGGAAATAGACGAGTGAAAAAACAAGGATTGCATGTTGGACTGGCAGGGCTTTTTTATATACTCTTTTTCTGGTTTGTAGTAACTTCAGAAGTAGGGAGGCTGGAATTTGATGTCTATGTGGATTATCGGAATGTAATCTTCCAGGGTTGGTTGAGAACTATTCTGGTTTCTCTTCTTAGTGTACTTTTATCACTTTTTGTAGGCTTGGTTCTATATTTTATGCAGCAGTCAGTAAAATTAAAGTTCCTTCATTATATAGCTGAAATCCACAAGACTATTATTTTTGGTACCCCACTTATTGTTCTTGCCATAATTGCCTATTACTTTATCGGTAATGCATTTGGCATTAACTCAAAAATGTTTATTGGTGTTATGACCCTTGGTCTATATATTGGGGCTTATGTAGCTGATATTTATAATGGGGCAGTTGAGTCCATCCATATTAATCAGTGGCAGACTGCCAAAATGTTTGGATTCACCAAGTACCAGACCTACCGCTATATTATTTTTCCCCAGGTCCTAAAAAGTATTTTGCCGCCTCTTGCAGGACAGTTTGCTCTAACCATTAAGGGATCGGCCCTTTTGTCTTTTATGGCCTTAAGCGAATTTCTAAATGAAGTCAGTGTTGTTCAGGCCATTTCTTTTGCCTATATTGAAGGCTATGCCATACTGGCAGTCGGTTATTGGTTAATTACTGTTCCCTTGATTGTAGCCGTTAGACGGTTTGAAAATCGATTGCATGTCAGAGTGGTTAAATAGGAGGCCTTATGGATTTAAAGATAAGCAATTTAGATAAATATTACAATAAGAAGATACTGGATCAAATATCCATAGAGCTAAAGGATATAGGTGTTCTTGCTCTTATCGGACCAAGCGGTAGTGGAAAATCTACACTCCTAAGGTTAATTGCAGGACTTGAAAGTTTTGAAGCAGGGTCTATAGAGGTCAATGGCTTTTCACTGGGACAAGGTGATCTAACCAATTATAGAAAGACGGTAGGCTTTGTTTTTCAAGACCATAACCTGTTTAACCATTTAACGATTCTGGAGAATATACTCTTGGTTCTTGAAAAGGTTCACCATCGAAACAGAGAAGAGGCCAAGGCTGAAGTAGAGCACCTGCTAGACCAGTTTGGACTTATTGAACATAAGGACAAGTACCCCCACCAAATCAGCGGAGGCCAGTCCCAGAGGGTTTCTATAGTAAGGGCCCTGGCCATTAAGCCGGATATTATTTTGTTGGATGAACCTACATCCAGTCTGGACCCGGTATTAACCTTTGATGTTCTCTTAGCTATCAAAAAGTTGATTGAACAGGATAAAAATGTTATCTTAGTTACCCATGAGATTGGCTTTGCAAAAGAAATTGCAGACTATATACTCTATCTTGAGGATGGCATGATTGTTGAAGATGGACCATCGTCTATGTTCGACCAACCTGAAACTATGGAACTAAAAGGCTTCTTACAAAAGGTTTTATCCTTTCACAGTGAAGTCTGATATATAAGAGACAAGAAAGAATGATAAAGAAGGAGCGAGCACATGAGTTTTCAAAAAATGGATTTTTCAGACAGAGCAAGACCGGAAGGTCGTAATATGGTTTTAATAGCTGGGTTTTCAGCTTTGGAAGCTGAACTCCTGTCTATGACCTGTAAGGAAGTTGGCATCGATGAATGCCTTTATGTGGATGAAAGCCGAATGAAAATGGTCATCAAGACGATCATTACCAATGAAAAAGATAATGATGGGGTTGATTTTGCCAAAGATAAAGACCAGGTTATCCTCTTCAATGCAACCAGTCAGTTTGAAATACAACAGTTTGTGACAGCAGCTAGAGCCAAGCTAACCGGTAGACCTTTAATTGCCATGGTTACACCAACCAGTAACAAGTGGACCTTTGAGGCTTTGGTAAAAGAGTTGAAGCAGGAAAGGTTTGAGTTGGAGAAAAGAGGGTAAAATGGATTTTTTCTATATGCCGACAAAGGTCATTTTCGAAGAGGGCTGTTTAGATACTTATCAAGAACAATTTACAGCCCTTGGTCAAAAGGCTCTTATCGTTACAGGAAAAAGCTCAGCCAAAAAGAGTGGTGCCCTTAAGGACTTGACTGAAGTCTTTCATAGGTGTGGTATTGACTATGAGGTTTTTGACCGGATTATGGAGAATCCGACAGTTGAAATTCTAGAAGAGGCCTATGGTCTTTTTAAAGATTCAGGGATTGAGTTTGTTATAGGTATTGGCGGTGGATCTCCCCTGGATGCTTCCAAGATGATTAGTGTTATGTTGGCAGAAAAGCTGGAGGATGGCCGCGTGCTGTTTGAAAACAAAAGCTTTAAGTCCTTGCCTGTAATTGCCATACCCACAACCAGTGGAACAGGCAGTGAAACAACTCCTTATTCAATCATTACAGATCATGGAATAGGCAACAAAGTGACCTGTAAGGCTAGAGTTTTTCCAATGCTTGCCTTATTGGATGTAAGATATTTTATGACCATGCCTGAGGCTATAACAAGGTCAACGGCTATTGATGCTCTGAGTCATTTGGTTGAAGGCTATTTAGTAAAAAATGCCAATCTGTATTCTGATCAGTTGGCCCTTGCAGGTCTTGGATTTTTCAGGGATGCCTTACCAGACCTTTTGGCAGGTGACTTTTCTAAGGGGATGCACGAGAACCTTATACATGCTTCAACTCTGGCAGGCATGGTGATTAGTCATTCGGGAACAGGAATACCCCATGGTATGGGCTATCATCTGACCTATAATCATGGAGAAAAGCATGGTAAGGCAACAGGACTCTTCCTGGCTTCCATGTTGAAGCTCCATACGGACCGGTCTCCCAGGAAATTAAAGGGACAAAAGGTTTTGGACCTTCTTGGTCTTGAGGATGTTCAAGCCTTTAGACGATTGATTTTGGATATTGTTGGACCTTTTACAATAGATGAAGAAGACCTTCTTGAATATGCAAAAATCATGACCGGTAACAAAAGAAAGTTACAAAGCCATGATTTTGATATTTCCTATGAAGATATGGAATGGGCCTTTCGCTATAGCTTGCAGGTGACAAGGCAATAGATCTTAATGACAGCCGACAAGTGCCAAGGCTTAGGCCTATATTTGAATGGTGGATTTGAGCCATTTACCTTGAAGGATAATAAGGGTTCCGATAATGGATACGATAATGTTACTGATGAGCATGGCGTACCAAATACCATCGCTGCCAAGGGTGGTAAAATGACCAAAGATGAAAATCATTGGTATCCGAAGGAGCCAAAGTCTACTCAAGGACAGATAAAGCGTATATTTGGTATGGCCTGAGCCGGAGAAGACTCCAAAGAAGCCTTGAATAATTGCCATCAGTGGAAAGACAAAACATAAAATATTCATATAGTTCTTGCTAAGTTCAAGTACCTCTGGTGAATCCTTTATAAAGATATTGATCATAGGTACTTTTATAAAGTAAGTAATGATGGAACCGAGAATAAGGATGCCAAAGGAAAAAGATATGGCTATAAATACAGACTGTTTGGCTCTGTCATACTGTTTGGCTCCAATATTTTGGCCTACGAAGGCGGAAATAGCACCTCCGATACCAAAAGCCGGCATCATAAAGAGGTTGGTAATCCGGTTTCCTAGACTAAAGGCAGCTATGGTTTCCTCACCGTAGGATACAATAGCGGAGTTCATAACTGAAAAGCCTAGAGCGGAAATGGTCTGACCGGCAGTTGAAGGCAGGGCAATCTTAAGAAGGTTCTTAATGACAGTTTTGTCAGGTTTAATGTACTCACTGGAAATATGGACCTTGGATTCTTGCGAAAACATTTTTCTTAGGACATATCCGGAAATCACAAAACGCGACAAGACAGTAGCAAGGGCCGCACCTCTTACACCAAGTCCTAAGGTTACAATGAAAATAGGGTCAAGGACGACATTGAGACCAACACTGATAAAGAGAAGGATGGTTGGTGACAGGGTATCTCCCTGGCTGTCTCTCATGGATTTGTAAACATGATATAGGAAAAGCAGGGGCATCTCAAAAAAGGCGATCTGCAGATACTGGACTGAGTAATCATAAAGAATTCCCCTTGCACCCATAAGCTTGATGACCCAGGGGGTAATAAGGGAACCGGCAACTCCCATAATCAAGCCAAAGAAAATGGAAATAATGAAAAACTGCCCGGCAAAACGATTGGCATTGTCATAGTTGTCATCACCTACACTTTGTGATATAAGTGAAGTGGCAGCAACCGAAAGACCGATGCTAAAGGATAAAAAGATAAAGGTAATAGGCCATACATAGCCAATGGCTGCAAAGGCTTCATAGCCAACCTTGTTGCTTACCCAGTAGGCATCTGCTAGATTATAAAGAGTTTGGGCCAGATTACCCAACATCAGTGGTGCTGCTAATTGTATAATTGTTGTGAAGATAGATCCTTTTAGGATCATCTCTCTTTTTTGATTCATTGAGGTCGCCATAGTATCTCCATTTTTTTTAGGATTTTAGGGGTTAGGTCGCTGGTCAACAAGAGCTTGTTTAATCATCTATTTGTAAGCTATAATATGTTTGAGCACCATAAAACATAGAATAGTATAACATAGAAAAACATATATGACTATGAAGAGTTCATGAGAGGAATGTGTATGTCGTTTATAGAAATAAAGGATATAAACCTGACCTATGAAGGCAAGGTTTTGTTTCAGGGATTTAATTTAAGTATTGATAAAGGTGAAAAAATTTTGATTAGCGGTAAGTCGGGAGCCGGAAAGTCCAGTTTGATTAAAATACTATTGGGTTTTCGGAATTTTGACTCCGGTCATGTAAAAATAATCGATAAAATTCTTAAAGATGGTGACTTTGGTGATTTTAGGACCTTGTATGCCTATGTTAACCAGGATGTTACAGTTAGAGGGGGCAGTGTAAGAGAGTTTGTTGAAACCTTAGCTTCCTATAAAAATAATGATTTTAGATTATGTGAACCTTATGGCTTGGATCAAGAATTAATGGAGCTTTTTGAATTTGATAAAAGCCTTATTGATCGGGATACCAGTATTTTATCCGGTGGGGAGCGGCAGAGACTGGGTATTATTATCGCCATCATGCTCAACAAGCCGGTATACCTTCTGGATGAAGTGACATCAGCTCTTGATGGAGACCTTAAGAAGAAGGTTGCAGAGTATTTTGCCAACTGTAAGGAAACAGTTATATCCATTAGCCACGACCAAGTCTGGGAAGATACAGGGATCTTCAGAAAGGTGGTGTGGTAATGAATGCTCAGCCGATTTCAGTACTAAATCTTTTCTTTCTTATACTTCTGGTTTTTCCGATTTTCCTGCTTAACAGAAGGATTGGCATACGAAACGAGAAGAAGGTTATTATTTCGATCCTTCGAATGGTTATCCAGTTGACTTTGGTTGGTGTCTACCTTCAGTATATATTTGATCTTAATAATATCTTTCTGAATATTGCCTATATCCTGATTATGATGTTCGTAGCATCTGTATCCATTGTGAATGCCACATCTTTGGAACTTAAAAAGGTAGGCTTGCCGATTATGATTTCCCTGCTTGTTCCCAACATCCTCATGCTCTTGTTTTTTAATGGTGTTGTCGTTCGTGTTGATGAGCTTTTTGAGGCCAAATATATTATCACCATCGGAGGTATGATTCTGGGTAATGGTCTGAGCGGTAATATTGTTGGTTTGACAACATTTTATAACGGGCTGAACAAGAACAAAGAAGTCTATAATTATGATTTAGCCTTGGGAGCAACAAGGACCCAGGCTTTACTTCCATATTATAAGGAAGCGGTTCTGGTTTCTATTAATCCAACCATTGCTTCTATGGCAACCATTGGCTTAGTATCCTTGCCGGGAATGATGACCGGACAGATTCTTGGTGGGACAATTCCGATTGAAGCAATAAAGTATCAGATAGCCATTATGATAGCTATCTTCATTACCAAATACCTGAATATTTTCCTTGCCATCCGTTTGACAACGGTCTCCATGTTTGATTGTAAGGATCAGTTAAAATAAGCCCTTAAGACGTTTGTTTTTGCCTGCTTTTATTGTATAATGTTAAAGTAGGCATTTTTAATATCATAGGGGTGACAGCATGATTGATGATGAGATTCGAAAGTATACCAGGGCTACCGTTGATGAAGGTGACCAGATAGAGGTGACCATTACCAGTATTTCCAACTACAGAGGTGAGGCAGTCTTGCGTCCAATTTTAGTGGAGCCTATTGATGTTGGGGCATATGGCATGAAATTTAGGTGCAGGTATCAGCTGACCAAAGGTACAAAAATCGGACTTTCTATCAGACTTTATGACAAGCAAATCGACACAGTTGCCAGTATTGTTCGAATTGAACAGGTTGACATGCATTATGATGTGGCCGTCTCTTTTGTTTCAATGACTGAATACCAGGTTCTGATTTTATCCTCATATATCAAAAGAAAGACAGTTGATTCCATTAGAAGATTAAGGAAAGGCTAGTCTATAAACGGAGCATAATATGAAAAATTACAGTTTGTTTGACATTGTAGGACCGGATATGATTGGTCCGTCTTCCTCCCATACGGCAGGAGCAGCAAAAATCTCTTACATGGCAGGCAGAATTTTTGGCTTGCCTATTAAATCTGTTTTGTTTGAGCTTCACGGATCCTTTGCTAAAACTTATAAAGGCCACGGCTCAGACAAGGCTCTCTTAGCGGGAATATTGGGTATCCGTCATAATGATACCAGACTTAGAGACGCCTATGAAATTGCTCAAGGTAGAATCGACTATACCTTTAAAAAGGTTGCCCTTGGTAATGCCCATCCCAATACTGTTCGAATAACCATGACAGGAGAAAATGGTGAGATTGGTGTGGTTGAAGGAGCCTCTGTTGGCGGCGGAAATGCCGTCATAACGAAGATTGATAATATTGAAGTTGAAATAGATGGTGAGTATGACACCTTGATTACCATTCATGAGGATAGACCGGGGATGATTGTCAAGCAGTCAGAGGCCCTGTCCAGAGAACATATTAACATTGCATTTATGAAGGTTTACCGAGAGTCAAAAGGCCAACATGCCATTATGGTTCTTGAAACTGATCAGCAGATTTCACCCTCATCACTGGACCATCTTCGAGGTGTGGACGGTATACACAAATTGACTTATATCCCCAAGGGAGGCCACTAATGTATTTTAAAGACTCGGTATCCATGCGTCAGTATTTGGAAGACAAGCACCTCAGCTTATATGAATATGGTCTCCAATATGAAATGTCCATTAATGAAACGACTAAAGAAGAAATTATTAGCCGTATGGGTGAATATCTGGAGATTATGAAGGAAAGCATCCGTGACGGTCTCGATCAAACCAAAGGCGGCCAAGGAAAGATTATTGAAAGAAAAGCGGCTGGTGTACTTGGGTTTGCGGAATCGGCTCACAAGACTGCCAGTGGAGATCAGATGCTTAAGGCTGTGGCCTATGGTCTAGCAGTTATGGAAGTTAATATAACTATGGGCAAAATTATTGCAGCACCTACAGCCGGAGCTTCAGGGATTATTCCTGGAGTCTTTATGTCTTTACAGGAGACCTTCGACCTTCCTGATTCCAAACTGATAGAAGGTCTAGTGGTGGCTGGTATTGTAGGCATGTTGATAGCCAAGAATGCATCTTTATCCGGAGCCAAAGGCGGTTGCCAGGCAGAGGTGGGATCTGGAGCGGCTATGGCGGCTGTTGCCGGTCTTTATATGCTGGATGTTGAAGTGGAACGAATTTTTCATGGTGGGGCCATTGCTCTCAAGAACCTAATGGGATTGGTTTGTGATCCCGTGGCTGGGTTGGTTGAGGTTCCCTGTCAAAAGAGAAATGCTATAGGTATTGCCAATGCTCTTATTGCTATTGATTTGGTTCGGGCGGGTATGGATTCCTATATACCTTTTGATGAAGTCGTAGAAGCCATGAAAAAAGTCGGCGACCTTATGCCCAGCTGTCACAGGGAAACAGGAACAGGTGGTATTGCAGTGACTGAAACAGGGAAGATGTTCAATAAGAAGATTTTTTCTTAGTCATTAGGAATTTATTATGATTTTATGACATTTTTAGTGATTATGCTTTTGATGTGATATATTAATGGTGATGAATGGTTTAACGCATATATAGATTGGTGGCTTGGCTGGCCACAAAACAATGATGGAGGTAGAACATGAAGAAGTGGATTGCTATTATACTAGGCGTAAGTTTAATATCCGGATGTACTCTTGAAACGGTAGAACCGGAAGTGAAAGAAGAGGAAGAACCGGTTATTCAAACCGTTGTTGAGGAATTTGAACCGAGAGATGTAACAGCTTCCTATATTATTATCGACTCCAGAGTTCTTAATGTTCGGCTTGATGCTGATGTAGACAGTGAAAAACTGGGTCAGGTGGCGGATAATGAGACCTATCAGGTCCTTGAAGAAAAGCTGGATTCCCAAAAAAGAATTTGGTATAAGATTCAGACTAAAGAAGGAACCAAAGGTTATGTGGCCGGATGGTTCTGTGCAAAAACAAATATAACCATACATGTAACGGCTGATGAGGCTACTATTCTTGGAATTGAAACTGAAGCGACACCTAGATATATTGATAATCCATTTGACGAAGACAGTGCAAGGGTTGGCGATCAGATTGTCGGTTTGGTTATTCGTGAGATTGCCCAGGTGTCTGATGTGACTAAGATCATCTTTAATGGTCAGGTTGAGCTTACTGGTAATTTTTATCATGAGAATTCTGATTTGTCCTTTGGCAGAGTCGTTCGTTTTGTTCCGGATGAAGCGTCCAGTGTTCTCTTACCAAGAATTACGGAAGAGGTTAATTCAACCTGGTTCGTTATCAATGATTATGATCAGGTTGCTGACCAGTTTGGTGATATAGGGACTACCGGCCGTGCTACGATTACGATAGAAGATTATGCGGTTTCCTTTGGTAGCTCTGATGCTTATAATCAGGCGACTATGGTTGAAGTGGATTTTGATTAATAGCTAGTTAGGACGATTTATGAAACAATACATAGAAACAATCAGTAAGGTTCCTTTGTTTAAGGGAATAGATATTGAAGAGCTGGAGCATATATTAGCTTGCTTTACGCCTTCAATTAAACATTTTCACCAGGGTGAATATATTACCCTGGAAGGTCATGATTATTATGGAATAGGTATCGTACTCAAAGGACTGGCCAGTATTACTAAAACCAATGAATCTGGCGAACGGATTATTATGAGTCATATTGGCCAGGGAGAACTCTTTGGTGAAATGATTGCCTTTTCGGCCCTTGATAAGTGGCCGGCAACAGTGATTGCAAAGGAAGACTGTGTCATCATGTGGATGACGCCTGATGCCATTCTTAATCACTGCCAAAGACTATGTGTAGGCCACAAACAATTGATGCTTAATATGTTGGAGATTATTTCTAACAAGGCTTTAGGACTTAACCGTAAATTGAACTACCTCTCTATCAAGAGTATGCGAGGTAAGCTGTCTAAATTTATTTTGGAACAAAAGGCCAGAACAGGAAAGGATATGTTTGAGATCCCCTATAACAGGAATGAACTGGCTGAATTTTTGCATGTGTCCAGACCAAGTATGTCTAGAGAGTTATCCAGAATGAAAGAGGAAGGTATCATTGATTACTATCAGTCGACCTTTAAGATATTGGATCCTGTAAAGCTTGGAGACTATGCCAGTCATCTTAATTGAGAGTCAGTATCAATGCCGCTTGTGGCAAGGGTTTAAGCCATTATAGCTTATGCTAAAATTTCAAAAATATTGTACAATGCATCTTGTATACAATAAACATCAATGATATAATAGAAAAGACTTAGGTGGTGGAAGTATGTTTTTTAAGAAAACCAATACGATTATTGATTTGTTAAATGACCACATTGATGCCGTTAAATCCTGTTACCAAATCTACATGGATTCTTTTGAAGACATTGTTAATTTGCAGATAAACAACAGGGTGGACCAACTGAATAATTTGACAGAAGAGCTTAAGCAGAGAGAACATCAGGCAGATTTAATTCGGCATGATGTTATTGTTGAGTTACTAAGAGGCGGTTTTCTTGTTGATAGTCGCAAATCGACTATGAGACTTGTTGAAGGCGTTGATAAGGTTGCTGATACAACAGAAGATGTCTTTAAGATGATTGCCTATGAAAGAATTCAGATTCCCCTTGAATTGCATGAGCCCCTGTGTCAAATGAATGCCATTACCTTAGAACAACTGAATAGCTTTTTTGATATTTTATCCAAGTTAATGACTACTTATGATCAAAACCAGATGATCAGGCAGCTGGTTGAGATTGAAGAATTTGAATCCAAAGTAGACTTGATTGAGGAAGAACTCATAAGAAATCTCTTCCAAATGGACTTGGATTTAGCTGAAAAACTTCAATATAAATCCCTCATCAAAACCATCAGCTCTATGTCAGATCTTATAGAAGATTTGTCAGATCAAGTTGAGATTATTCTATCCTCAAGGAATATCTAATGAGATATTTGTTACTGTTTTCCGGAGGATTTCTCGGTTGGGGACTTGGAGCCAATGATTCAGCCAATATATTTGGTACTGCCGTCTATACGAAAGTTATTTCTTATCGACTGGCTGTTATCCTAACTTCTGTTTTTGTATGCCTGGGAGCTTTTATTAACGGAGACAGAGGAATCAACAAGATTAGTGAATTCTCAACAATCAATGGAGTTCAGTCTCTTACCGCTGCATTTGTTGTGATGTTGGCTGCTGGGGTCTGTGTCTTTGGCATGACAGTTTTAAAACTGCCTGTATCCACCAGCCAAGCTGTTATTGGTGCTATTATGGGACATGGTTTTTTGGTAGGTATGGTTGACTGGTCAGTATCCTTTAAGTTTTTTAGTGCATGGTTTCTGACACCTGTCGGTGGAATGATATTTGCACTTATCATATATTTTGTTATTTCCAAGTGGTTTGAAGAAAAACTAACCACCTTTAACTATTTTCAGAGATTCATCAAGTGGGGCTATATATTGGCTGGCATATTTGCAGCTTATAGTCTGGGAGCCAATAATGTTGCCAATGTATTCGGTATATATTTGATAGACCCGGAATACCTGAGTGTAAGCATGGCCACTCTACTAGGGGGCCTGGTTATAGCATTGGGTGTCATTACTTATTCCAAACCTGTTATGATGACAGTTGGAAAGGGAATCGTTCCTTTATCTGATGTATCCGGTTTCATTGTTGTCATTGCTTCGGCTCTCACCGTGTATATTTATGCCCTTATAGGTATTCCTGTGTCCAGCAGCCAGGCTGTTGTAGGAGCAATTATTGGTATAGGAATCGTTAAGGATTACAGGACCATAAATTTCTCCATGCTTAGACGGATTTTTGTCGGATGGGTACTTACACCTACGATAGCAGGAGTATTGGGGTATTTACTACTGAAGATTTTTCTCTAATAATAGAGTAGTCTCATATATGGTAAACCACATGTTACAGGATTCAAAGCTTTTAGCCTTGACCTGACCAATTATTTAATATGATAAACAACTTCTTATATGGTTTGCAGTTGAAACGAGGCTGTGTAGGAAGGTTTATATATGTCAATTACTAGTATTCACCTTTGAATTAAAGGTAATTGCTACTATATTTTTTTCCAATTTCAAGGAGGTATAATAATGGCTTACAACAAAGTTATGCAAACGATGGACGGTAACCAAGCCGCTGCATACGTTTCATACGCATTTACTGATGTTGCTGCTATCTACCCAATCACTCCATCTTCTCCGATGGCGGAGAACGTAGATGTTTGGGCTGCAAACGGTAAGAAAAACATTTTTGGACAAGAAGTAAAAGTTACTGAGTTACAATCTGAAGGTGGAGCGTCAGGTGCGGTTCACGGTGCACTTCAAGGTGGTGCTCTTACTACTACTTACACAGCTTCTCAAGGTTTACTTCTTATGATTCCTAACATGTACAAGATTGCTGGTGAATTATTACCTGCAGTATTCCATGTTAGTGCTCGTGCAGTAGCTGCTCACGCGCTTTCAATCTTCGGTGACCACTCTGACGTTATGGCTGCAAGACAAACTGGTTTTGCTATGCTTGCTTCAGGTAGTGTTCAAGAAGCTATGGACCTTGGTGGTGTTGCTCACCTTGCGGCTATCAAATCTTCTATTCCATTTGTACACTTCTTCGATGGTTTCAGAACTTCTCACGAAGTTTCAAAAATCGAAGTTATGGATTACAAAGTATTCGAAGACTTAGTAGATATGGACGCTGTTAAAGCATTCCGTAAGAAGTCTCTTAATCCAGAGCACCCAGTTACTCGTGGTACTGCTCAAAACCCAGACATCTTCTTCCAAGCAAAAGAATCAGCTAACAAGTTCTTTGATGCTGTTCCTGCTGTTGTTGAAGATTACATGGCTAAAATTTCTGAAGTTACCGGTAGAGAATACAAGTTATTCAACTACGTAGGTGCACCAGACGCAACTAAAGTTATCATTGCTATGGGTTCAGTTACAGACACAATCGAAGAAACAGTTAACTACTTAACAGCAAAAGGCGAAAAAGTTGGTCTTCTTAAAGTTAGATTATACAGACCTTTCTCAGTTAAGCACTTCCTTGCTGAACTTCCTGAAACTGTTGAAAAGATTGCTGTACTTGACAGAACTAAAGAGCCAGGAGCACTTGGTGAGCCTCTATACTTAGACGTTCGTTCAATCTTCTACGGCGCTGAAAAGCAACCACTTATCGTTGGCGGTCGTTATGGTCTTGGTTCAAAAGACTGTACTCCATCTATGGTTCTTGCAGTTTACAAGAATCTTGATGCTGCTGAGCCAATGAACGGATTCACTCTTGGTATCGTCGATGACGTAACTAATCTTTCACTTCCAGTTGAAGAAAGAATCGTTACTGAAAAAGAAGGTACAAGAAGATGTAAATTCTGGGGTCTTGGTTCAGACGGTACTGTAGGTGCCAACAAGAACTCAATTAAAATCATCGGTGACAAGACTGACCTTTACGCTCAAGGCTACTTCAGCTATGACTCTAAGAAGTCAGGTGGTATTACAGTATCTCACCTTCGTTTTGGTAAAGAGAAAATTCTTTCAACTTACCTTCTTGACGAAGTTGACTTTGTAGCTTGTCACAACCAATCTTATGTAGACAAATATGATCTTCTTAAAGGTCTTGTTAAAGGCGGTACATTCGTACTTAACACTCAATGGTCTGCTGAAGAACTTAACGACAAACTTCCAGGCGAACTTAAGAGAGAGATCGTTGAAAAAGAAGTTCAACTTTATACAGTTGACGCTGTTGATCTTGCTGAGAAAATTGGTCTTGGTAACAGAATCAACACAATCATGCAATCAGCATTCTTCAAATTGGCAGACGTAATTCCTGCTGATCAAGCTGTTGAATACATGAAAGAGTATGCTAAAAAAGCATACGGCAAAAAAGGTGATAAGATCGTAGAACTTAACTACGCTGCTATTGACGCTGGTCAAGATGCTCTTGTTAAAATCGACATCCCTGCTGATTGGGCAACTGCTGCTGATTCAATCGAAGTTAGAACTGATGTTCCAGAATTCGTTGAAAAAATTGTATTCCCAGTAAATGCACAAAAAGGTGATGAACTTCCAGTATCAGCTTTCGCTGGCAACGAAGACGGTCAATTCCCACAAGGTCTTTCAGCATACGAAAAACGTGGTGTTGCAGTTTACGTTCCTGAGTGGATCGAAGACAACTGTATCCAATGTAACCAATGTTCATTCGTATGTCCTCACGCATCAATCCGTCCATTCATGTTAGACGCTGATGAGAAGGCTGCTGCACCAGAAGGTCTTGTAACTATTCCTGCTAAAGGAAAAGGTCTTGACGGACTTGAGTACGTTATGCAAGTGGACATCCTTGACTGTCAAGGTTGTGGAAACTGTGCAGACATCTGTCCTGCTAAGACAAAAGCTCTTGTTATGAAACCAATCGAAACTCAAGATGTTGAAGTTGAGAACTGGGATTATGTAGCAGAGAAAGTAACTTACAAAGATACATTGATGAGCACTTCAACTGTTAAAGGTTCTCAATTTGCACAACCACTTATGGAATTCTCCGGTGCATGTGCAGGTTGTGGTGAGACTCCTTACCTTAAGGATATTACTCAACTTTACGGTGACAGAATGATCATCGCTAACGCAACAGGTTGTTCTTCAATCTGGGGTGGTTCAGCTCCTGTATCTGTTTACACGACTAATGCTGAAGGTAAAGGTCCAGCTTGGGCGAACTCATTGTTCGAAGACAACGCTGAGTACGGTTACGGTATGGCTATGGGTGTATCTCAGATCAGAGACCAAATCCAAGTTCAAATGGAAGGTATCTTAGCTACTGACGTAAGTGAAGAAGTTAAGGCTGTACTTAACACTTGGATTGCTGATAAAGACAACGCTGATGCTTCTAAAGTTGCATCTAAAGCTGTAGAAAGCTTATTCGGTACTTCACTTGGAAATGCTGATGCTGATGCACTTCTTAAAGAAGTTGAAGATAATAAAGATTACCTTATCAAGAAATCCGTATGGATCGTTGGTGGTGACGGATGGGCTTATGACATCGGTTACGGCGGACTTGACCACGTTCTTGCATCAGGTGAAGATGTAAACGTACTTGTATTCGATACAGAGGTTTACTCAAACACTGGTGGACAATCTTCAAAAGCTACTCCTACTGCTGCAGTTGCTAAATTCGCTGCTTCAGGTAAGAAAGTTAAGAAGAAAGACCTTGGTATGATCGCTACTACTTACGGATATGTATACGTAGCTCAATGTGCTATGGGATCAAACAAAAACCAATTCATGAAAGCTCTTCAAGAAGCGGAAAGTTACCCAGGTCCATCAATCCTGATCGTATACGCTCCATGTATTAACCATGGTATTAAAGAAGGTATGGGAAGAAGCCAAAACAGAATGGCAGAAGCAGTCGATGCTGGTTACTGGCACTTATGGAGATTTGACCCACGTCTTGCAGACCAAGGTAAGAATCCATTCGTACTTGACTCTAAAGAGCCAACTATGGACTTCCAAGACTTCCTTAAAGGCGAAATCCGTTATACAACTCTTATGAACCAGTTCCCAGAAATCGCTAGTGAACTGTTCGAAAAAGCAGAATCGGACGCTAAAGAAAGATACGCTACTTACGTAAGAATGGCAAACATGAATTACGAAGCGTAATTGTAAGGCATTATTATACCATTAAAGAAAGGCTGTTCACTGACTCTTGTTGGTGGGCGGCCTTTTATATTTTTACTTTTAGCAGTTGAAATAGCGAGCAACCCCCTCTTCCCTTGCGCACTTCGTGAAGCCGGGAAGAGGGAGTTGCTCGCTATTTCTGCTTAAATATAAATATATAAAAGGTGCGACAAAAGATTAGGAGTTAGTGAAGCAGGCGGGTGGTTTTAAAAGACTGGGGTTTGACGGGTGATTGATTAGATGTGAGAGTTAAGTTAGGAGTGAATCCAATATATACGAAATTGGGGGTTGGCGGAAGTTGTGATTCTTTGGAATTGTCATTTTTTATTCATAATTGGTCTATTGAGACTTTGGTCTGTAAATGTTAGAATGGAATAAAGACTAAGAAGGGGGACTTATTATGACTAAATCGGATCAACTGATTGTCAGGGGAACTGTAATTGATGGTGGCGAATTATCTGTCCAGGGATCAAAGAACAGCGCCTTGGCACTTCTAATTGCTACCTGTCTTACTGAAGATGAAATCGTCTTACGTCAAATTCCTAAGATTGAAGATATAAAAGTAACTGAACATATACTCACTGAACTTGGTTCGACAACCAGGTGGAATGATGAGAAGCTCTTTATCTGCACAAAAGGTATATCCAGCGGTGAAATATCTCTTGAATTATCAGGCATGATACGTCCATCTTACTATTTTGCTGGTGCCTTAATCAACCGTTTCGGGCGAGTGAAACTAGGCTATCCCGGCGGAGATAAAATCGGTAAGCGGCCCATTGATATGCATCTCAAAGGTCTCAGAACCTTAGGTGCAGAAGTTTATGAATATGAAGATCACTATGAAGTCATCGCTGATGGCCGTCTAAAGGGAAACTCCTTTATGTTTAACAGAAAATCCTGTGGAGCTACCATTAACCTGATTCTGGCAGCAGTTCTTGCTGAGGGTAGAACAACCCTTTATAATTGTGCACTGGACCCTGAAGTGGTAGACCTGGTTCAACTTCTTTCAAAAATGGGTGCCAGGATAAAAGGTGCCGGTACCAATGTGATTACTATAGATGGTGTTGAGTCCCTTCACCAGGCCTCACATACGGTAATTCCTGACCGGTTGATGGCCGGTCTATATATGATCTATGCAGGATTTTCCAAGGGCCCAATAAAAATTGATAACGTTATTCCCAAACACCTTGAAGTTGTAATTCAGAAACTGGAAGAAATTGGACTGACCTTTGATATTGAAGGGGATTCCATAACGGCTTACCCTCCGGAAAAATTGACATCTACAGTCATTTTTGCTGATATGTATCCGGCATTCCCTTCTGACCTACAACAGCCGATGACCGTTCTTTTGACCCAGTCGGAAGGCCAGTCCGTTGTCGTAGACCAGGTATGGAAAGACAGATTTGCCCTCTGTCATGAATTGAATCATATGGGTGCTGATATCAATGTATCCACCCATGGGCTCTCTATTATCAAAGGTCCAACTCCGTTAAAGGGGACTCCGGTTTATGCCAATGATATCCGGGCAGGCCTGGCCCTTGTACTGGCAGGTCTTATTGCAGAAGATGAAACCATGATCAGTAACTGCTATCAGATTTACCGGGGATCGGTGGATATGATTGGGGATATTGTGCGTATGGGGGGGCATATTCGAGGTTGATTTTTGGGTGATGTATTTGGGGGCGGTAGGCGGATAGTATGTCCTATCTCCCGGGCAGGCGTCCCCCAAACGCTTGGAGTTTACTTGTTGGGGATATGCTTATGCGTTCGTGACCCGAAAGCCCAGGTGACAGGATATACTACCCACCTACCTGTCGCCATATAATGACAGAAACAACACATCTATGCCTTCGGCTTGATGTGTGTGGTGTTGATGAAGGTTGATAAGTGATGAAGTGGGCTGTTCTGAAAGGTGAAGTGGGGTGCGCTTTGGAAATGCAAACACAATAATTGGATTGGAGACTGCAGAGGGGAATGTTGGACCTTGGTGGTCTTTTTTTTTGTGGTTCAATGTTTTGTTTATGTCTTGTGCATTAAATGTATAATATAAGTAAATTTTAATGGTCTCTTAATTGAAAGCCATGCTTTTGTAGTATAATATGATTATAGATAAGCCATAAGCTGGAAATTTTATGTCTTATTCAGAAAGTTTTGTGGACAAGAGACTAAAAATATATGGTAGAATAATATTAGATTTAAGATAAAAAGTATAAATTATGTAAGTAGAAAAGTTATACTACTTGCTTAGGAAACAAGGCTGGCTATCATTCTTGTAAGGTTGGTCTATATAATCCAGGAGGAGAAAAATGAGCGAACAGAACAAAACAAAAACAGTAGATGTAGACATGGTGGACCAGGCGCTGGATCTTGAGCTTGTTGAGGCGAAGACTAGTCATCAAATGGTTGAGGTAAATATCACCGGTGAGGTTAGTGAAACTAAGTTGGCAGACTTGAGTCCGGATGAACAGCAGAGAGTTCGTGAAATCGTTAATGCTATTGATATTACCGATTCACAAGGGGTGCTTCAGTTTGGTAATCAGGCACAGACCAATATTTCTCAGTTTTCTGACAGTATTCTTAATAAGGTAAAAGGAAAGGATACTGGCTACGTTGGTGAAATCCTTAGTGATCTTATGGTTAATGTTAAGGAATTGGATGTAGATGACCTCGGAAAGAAAAATGGAGTCCTTGGAATCTTTGGCGGTATGAAGCGTAACGCTATGAAATTTGTTGCCAAATACGAGAAACTTAGCAGCCATATAGACAAGACCGTTCAGGAACTGGATAAGTCTAAGATGCAGCTTCTGAAAGATATAACAATTTTAGATACTTTATATGATAAGAACCTTGAATACCATAATGAACTGGAACTTTTCATCGTTGCAGGTGAAGAAAAAATTAATGAGATTGAAACCAAGATTTTGCCTAAGATGGTTGAAGAGGCAAGGGCCAGCAATGATCCTGTTGAAGCTCAAAAGGTCAACGATTACCAGCAACTTCTTAACCGTTTTGAGAAAAAGGTGCATGACTTGAAACTGAGTAAGATGATTTCTCTTCAGACAGGACCACAGATTCGCTTGATTCAGAACTCCGACCAGATTCTTGTCGAGAAGATTCAGTCATCTATCATGAATACAATTCCACTTTGGAAAAATCAAGTGGTTATAGCTATTTCACTTTTTAGACAAAACAAGGCACTTGCCCAGCAGAAAGAGGTTACTAAAGCGACCAACGACCTCCTTCGTCAGAATTCAGAGCTTCTGAAACAGAACACTATTGAAGTTGCTAAAGAATCTGAAAAAGGTATTGTTGAAATCGATACACTTAAGAAGGTTAATCAAGATCTCTTGGATACCATTGATGAAACAATCAGTATCCAAAAAGAGGGACGTGAGAAACGTAAGCTGGCAGAAGAAGAATTGATTTCAATGGAAAATCAATTGAAAGACAAACTCCTTCATGCACGAGACTAGTATTAAGAATTTATTTTTTCAACTATATCCAATAGGTCTTGTATAGGGCCTGTTGGATAGCAATATTCATATCCTATAAGATCAAGGCACACTGCCGTCCTGACCTTTATATAGAGATACCCAGGTAAAGGAAGTGGATAATGAAAACCAATTATAGATTAGACCAATGTTATGATAAAGCCCGGGTCATCGAGATTGATGATGAGTCCAAATATATATTTTTCTCAGATGTACACCGTGGTGACAACTCCATGAGTGATGAATTTGCCCATAACCAGAATATATACTATCATGCCCTTATGGATTACTATGAGAAAGGCTATACCTATATTGAACTTGGAGATGGTGATGAACTGTGGGAACACCCTAAGTTTAAAATCATCATGAGTGCTCATAGTGATGTCTATATGTTGCTGAAAAAGTTTTTCGACAAAAAGCGATTTCTGACCATATATGGTAATCATAATGTATATTTAAGTAACCGGCTCTGGGTCAAACATAATCTTTATCATATTCATGACGAATTTGTTGATAAGGAGTCAGCTCTTTTTCCAGGTCTGGTTGCACCAGAAAGCCTGATTCTTAAATATAAGAAAACCGGACAGGAAATTCTTTTGGTTCATGGCCATCAAGGAGACTTGTTTAACGACCGATTGTGGGTGTTTTCCATGTTGTCATTAAGGTTTTTTTGGCGTTTTCTTCATGCCTTTGGATTTAAAAATCCTGCCAGTCCGGCCAAAAACCGGATTAAGCGTCACAAGATTGAAGTGAACTTTTCCAAGTGGATCAATGAAAAAGGTGTCGGTATTATGTGTGGTCACACCCACCGGCCTAAGCTGTCCAAGTCCAATGAAATACCTTATTTCAACAGTGGTTGCTGTATCCACCCCAGAGGAATCAACGGTCTTGAAATCGTGGATGGTAAGATGATGCTCATTGACTGGCGTGTTCGTCCGGAAGAGAATGGTAATCTAAGGATTTCCAAACGCATTATTCGAGGTCCCATAGCCATAGAAGACTACAAGTATATGAAATCTGATGTAAAGACCAAGAAATAGTGAAAGGGTTGCCTGGGCAACCCTTTTTGATGTTATGTATGATGATTAGTATAAGTTAGTGAGGTTTGCGGTTGGCTAGTCTCTCTTTTTTTGCTGCTTTACGCATGTTGTAGGCAGCTTCTTTCTTTAACTTGACGTAGGATTTGTAGCGTTTTTCGTCAAGACTGCCATCCTCCAGGGCGGCGTGAATAGCGCAACCTGGCTCATTGCCGTGGGTACAGTTTCTGAATTTACACAAGAGGCCAAGGTCCTCAATATCCTTAAAGGACTGGCTGAGACCTGAACCATCATCCCAAAGACCAAGTTCGCGCATACCGGGAGTATCCATAATATGGGTTCCGTTTGGCAGGGTGATCATCTGGCGGTGGGTAGTCGTATGGCGGCCTCTGGCATCGTCTTCACGGATGGTGTTGACGTGCATAACCTCTTGGCCATATAGGGTGTTAATGAGGGTTGACTTGCCTACACCTGAAGAGCCAAATAGGGCAATGGTTTTGCCGGGCTCCAGGTAAGGTACCAGGGCATCCAGGTTCATATCGTATAATGAAGAAATACAATGAACTTCGATACCTGGAGCAATTGATTCAACCTGATAGGCCAGGTCCTCGGGATCATCCGCCAGGTCAGCCTTGGTTAGAACAATAACAGGTATTGCGCCTGTATCCCAGGCCGTTGTAACGTAGCGTTCCATCTTGCGAAGGTTTAGGTCCTTGTTAAGGGATGAAACGAGAAATACGTAATCAAAATTTGCAGCAGCAATTTGTTCGCTTGTTTGTGTGCCGGCAATCTTTCTTGAAAAAGTCGATTTTCGGCTTAGAACCTTTTCTATGACATAGGACTCCTGGTCTGCCCGTTGAACAAGGCAGTAATCACCAAGTACAGGATATAGGGAACTTTCGTGGCGTAGCTTTCCTGATATATGGGACTTGAATCTTCCTTCAGAAGTTTCCAAAATAAAATCGTGGCCATAATCAATAACAACCCGCCCGATGGTTAAATCCTCAGATTCCGGAATCTGGTCTATAAAAAAGGTGTCAATTAAAGTGTGTTCTAAAAATGATTGTGACATGAATTCCTTTCTGCGCCTTTCCTTCGAAAAAAAGACAACAAAAAAACACCATAAGCATTCTTGGTGTTATATCCAGTCATATGAACATCAAAAGAAAGGCATTATGTCAGTTATGCGTTATGAAGTTCCTCCGGGTTAATAACAAAACTGTATCTAAGCATAAAACATTCTCCTTTCTTTACTAAAACGTTAAGTTCAGTGTATAACAATATTAGTGAATTGTCAATTGACAATCACCTATAAAGGGATTATACTTTTGTTAGGTTATCGGTAAAGTAACATAAAGGAGGATTTTATGATACATCCAAAATATTATGAATTGAAAGAAAAGCAAGACCACTTATTGAATCAAGAAAATGCGGTTGATAAGACTTATGAAAACGGAATTTATGACAGATATGTTAATCCGGTCATAACCAGAGCTCATGTACCCCTTCATTGGCGCTATGACTTAGATGAGACTACTAATCCTTTGTTTATGGAAAGATTGGGAGTGAATGCTACCTTAAACCCAGGAGCAATTTATTTTGAAGGAGCCTTCTATTTAGTCGTTCGAATGGAAGGTGTTGATCGTAAATCGATTTTTGCTTTGGCAAAAAGTGCTAATGGTATCGACGGCTTTACCTTTGTTGATGATCTGATGATCTGGGAGGATATTGACGAGGAAGAAACAAATATGTACGATATGCGTCTGACCAGGCATGAAGATGGTTGGATATATGGAGTCTACTGCTCTGAAAGTAAAGATCCCAAGGCTCCAGCCGGTGATACATCAATGGCGGTTGCAAAAGCTGGGATTGTCAGAACTAAAGATATGAAAAAATGGGAAAGACTTCCAAACCTAATAACTGGATCCGCTCAGCAGAGAAATGTTGTTTTGCACCCAGAGTTTATAAAAGGGAAATATGCCTTCTATACAAGACCACAGGATGGTTTTATTACAACCGGTTCTGGAGGAGGTATTGGATTCGCATTAGCTGATAGTATGGAAAACCCTGAAATCAGTGATGAGTTGGTTATTGATCCAAAGGCTTACCATACAGTATATGAATTGAAAAATGGTCAAGGTCCCGTACCAATAAAGACTAATAGAGGTTGGATTCATATAGCCCATGGAGTTAGAAATACCGCAGCCGGTCTAAGGTATGTCCTTTATACCTTTGCAACAGATTTGGATGATATAACCAAGGTCATTGCCAAGCCCGGTGGACATTTTATAGCGCCTTATGGCAGTGAGAGAGTTGGAGATGTGTCCAATGTTATTTTCTGTAACGGCGCAGTCTTAAAAGATGATTTGGTTTATATTTATTATGCCTCCAGCGATACAAGAATACACCTAGCCACATTAACTTTAGATGCTTTGGTGGATTATACCTTTAATACTCCCCAAGATCCCGGCAGAGCCCTGGACTGTTCAAAGCAAAGACTTAATCTAATCCAGAGGAATTTAGAACTCTTAAAAAATAAATAGTATATCACCATATTTAAGCCAAGTCTTGTCGCAGGATAACAAAACTTGGCTTTTTGTGGTAAACTGTTATCAGGCTTTTCCCGGAGGCGTATACTCTTATATGAGTTGAATTCGCATGTTTGTAGTAATCGTAGGGAAGTGGAGGTGTTCAATGAAACAAAAGGTTACCATGCAGGATATAGCTGATCATTTTGGAATCAGTAAAGTAACGGTTTCGAAAGCCCTTAACAATAAAGAGGGTGTCAGTGATGAATTAAAAGAGAAAATTATAAAGGCAGCAAGTGATTTGGGGTATCGGTTGAACACGATTGCGAAATCCCTAAAAGAACAGAAGACCTTTAATATTGGAGTTCTTATACCTGAACAATTCACCAATACAGGTAAGTTTCATAGGGAAAATGAAAATGCTGCTTTCTATATGGACTTTTATCAGGTGATTGCCAGGGAACTTAACGGTGCCAAATATGCCCCAATCCTGTATATTTTAAGTCCGGATGAAGAAAACGCAGGTATACTGCCAAGATTATACCAAGAAGATAAGGTGGATGGTTTTATCATACTTGGACAGGTTAACCATGAGTATGTAGAAAAACTCTTGGCAACACATATGCCAATCGTGTTTCTTGACTTTTATGATGAGTATTTGGAAATGGACTCCATCATTAGCGACAATTACACAGGTTCTTATCTTATGACCAATTATCTGATTAAAACCGGTCACAAGAAAATTGGATTTATCGGTGATATTTATGCAACCAGCAGTATCCAGGATAGGTATCTAGGCTATTACAAATCTCTTTTGGAACATGGAATTGAACTTGATATGGATTATGTATTAAGTGATCGGAATCAAGAGGGAATCCATACAGATATCATATATCCTAAGGTTCTACCTGATGCATTCGTCGTCAACTGTGACCAGATTGCCAACCGTGTGATTCGGGAACTCCAAGACCGAGGCTATAAGATTCCTCAAGATATTTCAATTACCGGGTTTGATAATTCAATTTACTCAAGTGTGTCAAGACCTGAGATAACGACTGTCGAGATTGACATTGTAGCCATGGCTAAGGCAGGAGTCGATCTTATTCTCAGAAAGATTGATAATCCTGAATATCGTTCAGGTAAAATTTCTTTAAGTGGCAAAATTATCTACAAAGACTCTGTGAAAACCTATTAGTCATATTTACAGTGATGTTAAATTAAGCTATACTAAATAAAGAATATTTAAGTATAGAGGAGAAAGCATTGATACTAACGATTGCACTTAATCCAAGTGTTGTAAGACAAATAAATATAGACCAGCTCAGTCTTGGCCAGGTCAATAAATCAGAATCTGATGAGCTTAGCGTTGGGGACTGTGGTATATACTCAGCCTATGTGGTTAAAGTTATGCAGGGTGAACCCTATGTTATTGGTGTGTCCGGAGGTATAGGAGGAAGGTTTATTAAGAACTTCCTGGATAAGAACCGGATTAAGACGGACTTTTTGCATGTTGACCATGAGACCAAGACCCTTATGCTGATTCATGAAAAAGACCGGATAACCACCATTTCCAGTCATAATGAAGATATATCCCTTAAGGATTTCAATAATATCAAGCACAAGATCAACAACCACCTGGAAGATACAGATATCGTTGCCATATCAGGCAGCGACCATTATCTTCCCCAGCTTTTGGAAGAAATTCATCGGATGAGCAAGGACAGGAAGAAGATTGTTCTTGGAGCAGAAGGGCCAATTTTATCCAGCTGTATTGATAATTATATTTATGCGGTTGTTCTAACGGTTAAGGATCTGGAAATTCTTGGCCTCAATTATCCGGACACGGTAGAATCCTATGAGGAAATTCGTAAATTTGCCAGAAGCAGACATATTAAGTATGTCTTTTTACATGGCAATGATGAAATCTTCGGAATCTCCAAGAATAAGATCTGCCGGATTAAAACGGACCACAAGAATGAGATTTACCCAATTGTCAAGAGTATGATTTTAGGTGGTGTGACAATTGGTGTCCATCGACAGTACAGCTTCGAAAAAATTATGAAGTTGATTGGTTCCATTGCCAATGGTGCATCGATCGATGAATTTCCTTTTGTTATTAACCGAAAGGACATTGACAAGGGACTTAAACATTGCAAAATAGAAGAACTATACAATCAGCGACAGGGATATGTTGATGAAGACTTATAGGACTGTAATCGAAACCGTAGAAACCATGAATATTGTCAAAAAATCCAAGTTTCATTCTTTTCTTTTTCCCTGTGATTCTGTTGAGGCCTTTGATGAGGAATTGAATCAGATTAAGAAACTCTACCCTGGAGCCAGTCACTACTGTTATACCTATCGTATTATGGACCAGGTTCTTCTGGAACGGTATCAGGATGATGGTGAACCCAGCGGTACAGCAGGAGTCCCCATGTTAAATGTCCTAAAAGGTCATGACCTGATTCAGTGTGGTGGCGTTGTGGTTCGTTACTTTGGAGGAACCAAACTTGGAACCGGTGGTCTTTCAAGTGCCTATTCCCAGGGTATTATCGATTGTGTTCATGAGAGCAGGATACATGTCAAAGAAGAGGCTTTTATCTATGAAATTGTTGTGGATTACAGCTTTGGCGGGAAAATCGATTATTTTGCAGCAAGTAAGGAACTGGCGATTCTGGATACTGTCTTTTCTAATGATGTAGCTTATTTATTTGCGGTTAAGGCTGAAGAGGCTGAATCCTTTAAGGATGAGATCAATGAGTTGACCGGCGGAAAAGCCGGTATAAAGGAAATCAGAAAATGTCTTGGATTTTTTGGACCAAGAGAATTTATTGAAAAATAATTGATGTGGTAAATCATGAGTAGAGGATAGGGACATGGGGCATTTAAGTGCAAATACCAAAAGTTTATATTTTAATGCCTTTACCAATGGGGTAGTGCCGGGAGCTATTGAAACCCATTACCTTAAAGGCCGTGACCGTGAGATGGATAGTCTTCTTCACACCTTGGACTTAGCCAAAGAACGAGGGGTATCCAGTTTCAAATTGGTAGAAGGGCCATATGGCAGCGGTAAGACCATGATCCTTTCTGTTTTTGAGAAACATGCCTTGAAGGAAGGCTTTTTGGTCAGCCGGATTTCCCTTGGCAGTCATAATAATTTTTCTAAACCGGAAATCATCTATCGGGATATCATGTCCAGTCTCAAGGTCCAGGCGGACCAACCGGTCTGTGAGTTTGAAGACCTTTTTAAGGAGTGGCTTAAGGAAACTAAAAAGGCCCAGTCTCAGGCAGAAGCCACAAAGAAAATCTATCATGTTATCTCAGAACTTCAAAAATATCATTCGTCTTTTGCCCAGGTCCTTTTGGTCTATATTAGGTCCCTTATTAATAATGACTTGGAATTATCTTCCATTGCTGCAGGCTGGATCAAGGGAGACTACAATCTTCCCTACGAACAGAAGAAAAAACTCAACATTAAAGGTAACATTGACAGGCATAATGCCTTTGATATACTTAGAGGATTTTCCAAGTTGGTCCATCTACTCGGCTACAATGGTTTAGTGGTCCTTGTGGACGAGTTGGAGTATATTCTCAATGAAAGGGTTGATATACGGCTTAAAGCTTATACTTCCATGCGCCATTTACTGGATGAAATTGGTGAGAACAAGTGGCACCAGACCGTTTTTGTAGGTGCCCAGACTCCTGAGATTGTGACGGATAAAGAAAAAGGCTATTATTCCTATGAAGCCCTTGCACAAAGGATTATCAGTGGTTTTGATGATGTGGGACGCTTGCAGGATTTTCGCAATCTGACTATAATTCCGCTGTCTCGTACTTCTGATGATACTTTTATTGAAATTGGTGAGCAAATAGCTGGTCTTACGAAATGTCAGGTAAATCCTAATCACTTGAGTAAACTGGCACTTTTGGAACTTAAGAAAAATGAAAAATCTGCCGGTAAAGAAGGAGTAGTCAGGGAATATATCAAGTATTTTGTTCATCTGCTGGAGTTGTCCAATGATAATCCCCAGATGCCTATCTTTCAAGTAAATCGATAGTAGGAATGGCCTGAGGAAAATAGTCCTTAGGTCTTTTTTTGAAAAGTTTTTAAAATGATTTTAAAAATACTTATTAAAAAGGGTTGAAAAAGTAAAAATCATGGTTTATAATGACCTTAACAAGCCAGCCGGAAGTCGGATTGGCAGGGTGTTATCATAATTTATGTATAAGTCTATAGGAGGACTAATGATGAGTGAATATTTTCAAGGTATAGGCAATATCCCTTTTGAGGGTGCCGGTTCAACAAATCCATTGGCATTTAAATACTATGATCCTGAGCGTGTAGTGGCTGGTAAGAAGATGAAGGACCACCTTCGTTTTGCCATGAGTTACTGGCATACCATGACAGGCGGCGGAACTGATCCATTTGGTGATGCAACCATGGAAAGACCATATAACGGCCTTGAAGGCATGGAATTATCTAATGCACGTGTGGATGCTGCCTTCGAATTTATGACTAAACTTGGTATTGAATATTTCTGTTTCCATGATCTGGATATTGCACCAGAAGGTAAATCTTTACAGGAGAAATTGGATAACCTGGACAAGGTTGTAGATAGAATCGAAGCCAAAATGAAAGAGACAGGAATCAAGTGTCTCTGGGGTACCACTAACGGATTCTCAAATCCTAGATTTGTTCACGGTGCCGCTACTGCTCCAAACGCTGATGTTTTTGCTTTTGCAGCTGCTCAGGTTAAGAAGGCTATTGAAATCACTCACCGTCTTGGCGGTCAGAACTATGTATTCTGGGGTGGTCGTGAAGGCTATGAGACTTTACTTAATACAGACGTAGGACTTGAAAATGATAACTTCGCAAGATTTTTACATATGGCTAAAGACTATGCCAGAAAAATTGGTTTTGAAGGACAATTCCTTATTGAGCCAAAACCAAAAGAGCCTACAAAACACCAATATGACTTTGATACCATGACTGTACTTGGCTTCTTGCGTAAATACGACTTGATTGATGATATCAAGATGAATATTGAAGCCAACCATGCTACGCTTGCAGGACATACTTTCCAACATGAATTAATGATGTCAAGAATTAATGGCGTACTGGGTTCCATTGATGCAAACCAAGGTGATATGCTTCTTGGATGGGATACAGACCAGTTCCCAACCAATATCTATGATGCAACACTTTGTATGTATGAAGTGCTTAAGAATGGCGGTATTGCTCCAGGTGGACTTAACTTCGACTCAAAAGTACGTCGTGGTTCATTCCAACCAGATGACCTTTTTATCGCATATATTGTTGGTATGGATACATTTGCTAAAGGACTTCTTGTTGCCGATAAATTAATGAGTGACGGTGTTCTTGAGAACTTTGTTGCTGACCGCTATGCATCCTATAATGATGGTATCGGTAAGAAGATTGTTGACGGTGCGACTTCCTTTGAAGAGTTGGCAGAATATGCCCTTAACAATGACCAAATCAAAAACACTTCAGGACGTCAGGAAATGCTTGAAGATATCGTTAACAGATATATCTATACAGCTGAGTAATAAAGGGTATAGGCTTGAGAATTATCTGCCTGCTTGATATAATATACTGGATATGTAATCATATTTTACGAGGAAATTTATGCGACATAAGCTAAGGGGTTGCATATTCAGTATAGAGGACTAGGAGTGAAATAATGGCAAAAATTGGAACCTTAAGTCAGGAACAGATCAAAGAAATAAACCGGGTTAATGTCATTAACATGATAAAAAAAGAAGGCCAGGTTACCAAACATGATATTGCAAAAGCCTTAGGCTTAAGCATACCGACGGTAACGACCAACATCAATATGCTGATGGAGGAAGGTTATGTTCTTGAGATCGGTGTGGCAGAATCAACAGGTGGTCGAAAGCCGGTTATTTTAGGTTTCAATGAAAAGGCCAGATACTCGATTGGTGTCAATATTTCACCGGACAGGATATCCATTATTCTGATTAATCTTAATTCAGAGCCTGTTCACAGTCTCAGCTTTATATATAGGAAAGAGTTTTCTTTTGACCATGTACTGGATATGATTGGTGAGAAAATTGAATCCCTACTGAGTGACTACCACATCAAGAAGGATATTGTTCTAGGTGTTGGTATTTCTTTGCCGGGTTTGGTTGAAGAAGAACAGCTCATACTGGACAATGCTCCAAACATTGGAGTGAAAGATTACAATTTCAGTAAGTTTCAGAATCATCTGGGCATCAAAGTTTATATTGAGAATGAAGCAAATGTGGCAGCTTACGCTGAAAGTCTTGAAAGTACAGAATCTACGATGAACAATGTGGTGTATGTATCCATTACAGAAGGTGTAGGTACAGGCATTATTATTGATAACCATATATACAAGTCAACTCATAAAAAGGCCGGCGAGTTTGGCCATATGAGAGTATCCAATGAAGATATTAGATGTAACTGCGGACGGACAGGCTGCTGGGAGCTTTTTGCCTCCAAACGGGCCCTCTTTAAATACTATAAAGAGTCTACAGGGGTGAGAGTGTCATCTCTTGATAATATTTTTATTCGGTCAAACCTGAACGATCCCAAAGTTAAAGTGGCGATTGATAAGTATTTGGATCACTTGTTTATAGGCATTGAGAATATTGTCCTTGGCCTTAATCCGGACTATGTCATTATAGGTGGTGAACTTGGTAAGTATAAGAACGAGCTCCTGGATTTTGTCAATCAGAAGACCAAGTTAAAAAGCGCCTATATGGAGTATGAAGGTACAAAAATCGTATTTTCAGACTTGGGTGACAGAGGCTCCCTCATAGGGGCGGCCCTTTTACCCCTGCAAGATGTATTTCATTATAGAAAAAGTGTATTATAAAAGGAAAACTGCATACCTGATTAGTGGATGCAGTTTTCTTTGTATGAATAGGAAAGAAGGTAAGCATGTATTTTTTAGGAATAGATTTAGGGACATCCTCAGTTAAAGTTTTGGCTTTTAACTCAGACAACCAAATTGTTGGGGACGTGACCCGGGAGTATCCGGTATATTTCCCCCAGGACAAGTGGGCGCAACAGGATCCGGTGGATTGGTGGACCGGAACAAAGGCTGCTATTATAGAATTAGTAGATAAGTTTAATATACCAAAAGATGGTATCAGGTCCATTTCTTTTTCGGGCCAAATGCATGGACTGGTTGTTCTTGATGAGGCCAATGAGGTTCTGACTCCTGCCATTCTTTGGTGCGACCAAAGAACAGAAGAAGAATGTGATGATATTACCAAGTATTTTGGCCAGGAGAAACTAAGTGAGTATACTGGCAATAAGGCCCTGACCGGTTTTACAGCGCCAAAAATTTTGTGGGTTAAGAAAAATCTGCCTGAAATATTTGCCAAGATTAAGCATATTATGTTGCCTAAAGATTATATAAATTTTTGCTTAACCGGCAATTATGCGACAGATGTATCAGATGCATCAGGGATGCTCTTATTAGATGTTAAGAATAGAACCTGGTCCAAAGAAGTTCTTGACTACTTAGGTATAAGAGAGGCTATGCTTCCAAAACTTCATGAGTCCTATGAAGTGACCGGTGTGGTTTCTGATGCTGTTAAAGATCAGTTGGGTCTTACAGGGGAAATCCTTGTTGCAGCTGGAGCAGGTGACCAGGCAGCAGGAGCAGTTGGTACAGGAACTGTTACGCCTGGTGTTGTATCGGTTACACTAGGAACTTCTGGAGTTGTTTTTGCAGCCCATGATGAGTATGCACTGGATGCGGATAACCGTCTCCACGCTTTTTGTCACGCAAATGGTGGATTCCATTCCATGGGTGTTATGCTCTCAGCTGCCAATTGTCTAAAATGGTGGGTAGAAGACATGCAAAAAGGGATGAGTTTTGAAGACCTTCTTAAGGAGGCAGAGGATATAGAGGAACCTGACCAGAAATTGGTTTTCCTTCCATATTTAATGGGAGAGAGAACGCCTTATGCAGATCCAGATGCCAAGGGAGCCTTTGTTGGTATGTCCATGACAACGACAAGAGGTCATATGACCAAAGCAGTTCTTGAAGGTGTTTCTTTTGGTCTTAGAGATTCCCTGGAAATTCTTAGAGACTTAAATGTACCAATTAATGAAGTTCGGGTTATCGGTGGCGGTGCCAAAAGTCCTTTGTGGAAACAGATATTGGCAGATATGTTTAATGCAGAGATAGAAGAAATCAACACCAATCAAGGCGGTGCTCTTGGAGCAGCAATCCTTGCAGCAGTATCTGCCGGTCATTTTACATCGGTAAAAGAAGGCTGTGACAAAATGATTCAGGTAACCAATAAGGTTCAGCCACAAGCAGACCAAGTTGAATTCTATAACGATAAGTATCCACGATACGTGAAATTGTATGAGTCTTTGAAAGACTGGTATAAGATTTAAAGCAAGAAGTCGGGAGTCTGATAAGACTCCCGACTTCTTGCTTTTTAGGCAGACTCCCGGTATTTGGGTTTATTATGCAAAAAAGCGGTAAAAAATGTAAGTTCTTGACAGAAGTGGAGGCTTGTGATAATATAATATTGCAATTAGCACTCGACAAGTTAGAGTGCTAACAAAACAATTGAATATTAAAGGAGGAATCTATATGTTTGGACTAACACCTTTCAATCGCAACGAAGTTGCAAAACGTAATGGAGATGATTATCTGGACCTGTTTAACCTAATGGATGACTTTTTTAATGACAGTTTTCCAAGTAATCGTTTCTTAAGAAATGACACATTTAAAATCGACGTCAAGGATCAGGACAATGAATATGTTGTAGAAGCAGAGCTTCCTGGATTCAAGAAAGAGGAGATTAATGTTGAAGTTAACGACGATCATCTCAGTATTAGTGCTCTTCGCAAGGAAGAGATAGATGATTCCAAAGGCAGATATATTCATAAGGAAAGAAAATCAACAGCAGTGAAGCGCTCGCTTTATTTAAAAGATATCCATGCAGAGGATATTAAGGCTAAATTTGAAGACGGTCTTTTGACCATTAATCTGCCCAAAGTGACTTCAGAGCCTGAAGGCAGAACCATTGATATTGAATAATCCTAAAGATTATCCTTAGTTAAGGGACTCAAAGTAAACTTTGGGTCTCTTTTTTTGTGATAATCATGGAAAGCTTGAAGTCTCTATGTTAGAATAGACCTACATAGACATTGGAGGTTACATCATGAAAGGCATCATCATAAGTTTAATTCTGTCTCTGAGTATTTTGGGGCTGACAGGATGTAGTAAAGATATAGAAGAAAAGGATTCGCTTCCTGAAGTCATTGAGGAAGTAAGCGAGGAAGCTGAAGTCATTATCCCGGAACCGGAGGAACTTTTAATATGGTCCTATACAGATGATATTTTGACGGAAATTCAATCCTTTGAAGAAGCATATAATGCTGACGTGACAGTGGAAATTGTGGAGATGCAGGGAATGGCACCTATGCTGACCGGTATCATCAAAAGCGGACAGGCAGTGCCAGATCTTTTAATTGTAGATGAAGAGACTCTTCATCTTGAAACCATGTCTGATTTTTGGATGGATCTTACTGATCTCGCATCAGAAAAGAAAGCAGATCAAGTATTGATGCCATATGTATATGAAGGTGGCTTTAATGAAGCAGATCAGCTAGTGGGACTCTCTTATCAAGGAACGCCCATGGCTATCTATTATAGAAGAAGTGCAGCTGTAGAGGCTTTTGGGTCTGATGATCCACAGTTTATTGCCGGCCAGTTTGCAGGTACGCAAAAACTATTGGAAACTGGTGAGGCCCTGAATAAGATTGGTTATAAGTTGTTTTCAGATATTTACAGTCTTAGATATTTTATCCCTAATCATGACGGTTGGTCTTTAGATGAAAACGGTGGATTGGTTCTTAATGACCAGGTCAGACCTTTCCTGGAAATGATCAAGACCTTTCAGTTTGAGGAATATATCGGCTATATGCCGGAGTGGTCTAATGGCTGGCTGGAGTCCATGCATGGAAGTGTTATAACAGAAGATGAAGAAGTTAAGGTTTTTGCTTATGTTTTACCTTCATGGGCACTTCGACATGTTCTTATGCTTGTTGGAGAATCCGACCAGGCTCTTGTGAGCGAAGATCAGGCAGGTGTGAATATTTATAATGAGACAATGGGTGATTGGGCTCTAGCTGAGTTGATTCATCCAACCTATATGGGGTCTTCTTATATGGGAATCTATAAAGACAGTGGGCACACGGAATTGGCTCAAAACTTCCTGGATTATATGATTTTTGATGAAGAACATGTAACCTCTTGGATGGAAGGATCTGATATGATTAGCTCTCTTTCCAGTGTTCAGGCAGAGCAGGAATTTGCACCAGGTAATGAATTTTTAGGTGGTCAGGACTACCATAGAATGTTTGGAAATATTGCCCAGGTACTCCACTTTAATCCGGATCGAATTATTGAGGAAGGTGATGAAATGGGCATGGTGCCATATGAAATCAGAACAAAGGTAGATGCCTATTATGAAGAAGTTGTCATGGGATTCATCCAAGGTGACTATCATACCATTGATGAGGCCCTAAAGGACTTGAAAGAAAATGGAATGATCTATGTCCCTGTAGCTGTTGAAAGCGGAGCTGTCAGTGAAATTGATGAATCAGCTGAAACCAGTGAGGGTTCTGAAAATATGGAGAACTCAGAAACTCAAACATCTGATGAAGCAGATAACCCAGACAATGCAGAAGATGCATTAGATACAACAGAAGCAACAGAAACTACAGAAGCTACAGAAGATACGACTGGAGAATAAAGGGGTTTAGCGGTAACCATTCACAGATTTGAAAGGTTAGAGGTAAACGGATGAAATATATACAGTTGATATACAATCCTATGTCTGGTCAGAGGACCTTTAAGACCAGGTTGGACTATATGATTGAAGTCTTTCAGAAGGCAGGTTATGAACTTAGGGTTCATAGGACCATGAGTAATGAAGATTTCTCCACCTTCTTTGACGGACGGGATTTTTCGGATTGCCAAGGGATCATTGTTGCCGGTGGAGATGGGTCCTTTAACCATGTGGTTAACAGTATGAGACGAAATGACCTGGATATACCGGTTGGTGTTATCCCAGCAGGAACAGCCAATGATTTTGCCAAACATTTAGGAATTCCTGAAAATCTTCAGGATGCAATTGATGTCCTTGCCAAGGGTCAGACCAGACTTTTGGATCTGGGTGTGGTAAATGGCCAGTATTTTGTCAATGTGTGCAGTGGGGGACTACTCATTAATATTTCCCATCAGATAGAACCGGAGCTTAAAAGTGCCTTTGGTAAGATGGCTTATTATATTAAAGGTGTGGCAGAACTTCCTAAGTTTAGAAGTCTGAAGTTTCGGATTACATCGGGAGAGAAAGTCTATGAAGAAGATCTTTTCTTATTCTTGGTTTTAAACGGATCCAGTGCCGGGGGCTTTAACCGTATCGGTGAGTATGCTTCCATGAAAGATGGCATGTTGGATTTTGTAGGGATCAGGTCCTGTCCTATTAATGATGTCCCTAGAGTCTTTACTAAAATCATGCTGGGAGAACATTTGGAAGACAAGGATATCCTATATTTTAAAACCGATCATGTTCTTGTCGAGTGCCTGGAAGAAAAGCCGATTCCCTCAGATGTTGATGGAGAAATCGGCCCTAAGTATCCTCTGGACATAAAAGTCCTTCCGGAGTCCTTTCATGTATTTGTAAATCGTAAATGATTATTCTAGAAATAGACGCTGAAAATCACTGGGTGAACGCCCGGTGATTTTTTTGAATTGTTTGGAAAAAGAGGCAGCATCCAGATAACCCAGTTCAAAAGCCACTTCTTTGATGGTATGGTTGCCGTCTGAAAGCAGCTGTTGGGAATAGTTAATCCGTTTGTGGATGATATAGTTACCAGGTGAAATATGGTATTGTCTGGCAAAGAGCTTACGGAACTTCTCATAACCAAGATTTACATAAGAAGCAACATCCTCACCAGTAATCCGCTCTGTTAAATGATCCTGGATAAACTGAACAGCTATGGCCAGAGTTTCTTTTTCAGAAGTTGTCCATTGGTCATTACGGGACAGGTAGGTAATCCGGGTTAAATACTGAATAAATTGAGGGACCAAAAGAGGCAACTCGCTTCGGTCAGTAAAAGATAGCTGGTCTTGTATATGGATGAGGTTTTGGATAGACTCAAAGTCAATACCCGGGTGAAGAACCGGATGCCTGGAATCCAGTACATTGATTTTGGCTAATTGTTCATAAAGACCCTTGCCCATAACAATATAGATCTCACTGTAATTTTCAGAGGTGATAATGGATGTATGGGCCCTACCCGGAAAACGCTGGAAAAAATCTCCGGCTCTCAACTTGATGTTGTGCTTGCTGTCCTTATAGATGGCAGTACCGGATAAAATCAAAATTCCGTGATAGGAATCAGTCACTAAGTCGATCCGGTCAGGGTTTCCCGGTTTTTTCTTAATGAAACCTGAAGCAAGGATGCCTTCTGCAGGATCATCAGTAAGATGTCTATGGAAAGACGATGATTTCCCTTTGTATTTGCAGTGTAATAATTGTTGTACGTTCATGCTTCTTCCTCCGGTTGACCAAATATGACAAGTGAATTACCAAATATACCATTTTATATGTATTTGTCATGGGTTATATTGACACTAATATAGTATGTTCTTAGTATAGCAAATGCAGGTTTGATTGCAAATGGAATTAAGGTGGTTATAAATGGAAAAAATACTTCATTTCAAACATAAACGATTATTATATCGACTAAAAGAAGGTTTTACCTTCGATAATACAGATCAGTTGAGTACCAGCCGTTGGTTTTTTGTCCTGGAAGGTATCACAGGAATTGGACAGTTCTCCTTGACTACAGGTGCTTTCCTGGCAGGATTTATCAGCTTCCTGGGAGGCAGTGAATCCCTGAATGGTATACTGGGTGTTGTTCCAGCTGCTGCAGGACTCTTTCAGTTGTTTTCAAGTCTTATACGAAAGGAAGGCCAATCCAGGAAAGAACTGGCTATTAGGTGGGCCACCTTTCTTAGAATATTCCTGTCCAGCGTTTATTTTGTACCCTTCCTTTTTATGAAGCTTGGGGCGGCAAAACCATTGATTTTAGGTTCTTTTGTAGTGTGCTTTGCCTTTGCCTTTATATTAAATGCCTTTATAGCGCCCTATATAGGATCCTGGCTGATTGACCTGGTGCCTATGCGGATACGGGGCAAGTACCTGGCCATGAGAGACCGGATATCCTTGACTGTTATTGCTATGTGTACTATTGGACTTGGCAAGGTTTTGGATATTAACAAGGCATCCGGCGATGAATTCAGAGGATTTCTGGTTGTAGGGCTTGTTTTGGTTACCATGGGCGTTCTCAACCTTTTTGCCTTGCATCATATTGAAGATGTGGAAGTTAAGGAGGAAAAGGCCAGCAAGCCTTTTAAGGAACGACTGTTACAGCCGGTTAAGGATCCTGTTTTTTCTAAATTGATTAAGTTTAATGGCTTGTGGAACTTTGCCCTCTTTATTGGCGGCCCTTTTATTGCGGTTTATATGGTTGAAGAACTGAAACTTTCCTATACCTATATGATGACCATGACGGTTATAGGGACTATTGTCCGTGTGGTTTTTACCGGTTTTTGGGGTAAAGTGGCTGACCATAAATCTTGGATGCAGTCTGCAGGTATGTCTCTCTTGGTCCTTGGTGTGACCCACTTTTCATGGTCCTTGGTATCTTCAGGCAATGCCTTTGTGCTGGTTCCAATATTGAATATTATGGGTGGGATTGCCTGGGCCGGAGCAGCTATTTCCCTCTTTAACCTCCAGTTCATGTATACAGACCAGAAGATCAGAACCATATCCCTTGGTGTGAACGCAGCTTTTGGTGGAATCATAGGTCTGATTGCTGTTTGGATTGGTGGTAGGATTGTAGAATATGTGAATGTTCATACGGTTTTTGCCCTGTCCGGAATCCTCTTAATTGTATGTACAGGATATATTTTTCTAGTCCTTAGCAAGAATGAAGTAAGAAATGGATCTTAAGTGGCCATAGCTATTGACTAGTTATCCTAACTGGTGTATATTGTGATAGAACAATTGAATCTGGTATGTGGTTCTTTCTACGAAAGATTAAAAGGGAAACCAGTGTAAATCTGGTGCAGCCCCCGCTACTGTATGCACTACGAAATTCGTATACCATTGAAGCATGAGCTTTGAGAAGGTGAAGAGTAGGTTTGATGTGTAAGTCAGGAGATCTGCCATGTATTGTATGTCAAGAGCTTTCGGTGGGAAAGATCGGCCTAATCATAAAAATGTTTATTAGCCGTACTTTCGAGTACGGCTTTATTATGCGTCAAAATAGTCAACCTATCTTGATGCTAACCTTAAAGGAATGTGTTAGGTATAAGCCACAGACGACAGAGTAGATTCAGTTAATAAAAGGTTTATGGGCATGTCCCGGGAGGAATTAGAATGAAAAGATTAAGAAGTTTATGGTTATTACTATTACTTGTTGCTATGGTGACAGTAGGTTGTGGACAAGAGGATGTTGTTTCTGACAACTACGAAAATGATGAAACAAGTGGCACAGTTGCAGAAGAGACAAGTGAAGAAACAGCAGAAGAAACAGCAGAAGAAACAGTAGCTCAACCAGTGGTGAAAGAAAACGAATTTTTGACTGAGTACCCATTCACTTTCACTGATAAGTTTGGTAATGAAGTGACCATCGAAGAAGAACCACAAAACTTGGTGTCTTTTGCACCAGAGATTACTGAGACCATCTTTGCTATGGGTATTGGTGACAAGCTGATCGGCCGTTCAACCTATTGTGATTATCCAGCAGAAGCTGCTGAAGTTCCAGATCTTGGAACTTTGTTTGAATTGAACCTTGAAGCTATTATTGAAAAAGAACCTGACCTTGTTTTCTTAAGCTCAATGGTTTCAGAAGACCAATATAAAACCCTTGTAGACAGCGGTTTAACCGTGTTTACTGTAGACTATGATGATAAACTGGTCGGTACTATGGATCAGATTCAATTAATTGGTGATGCCCTTAACCGAGTTGACCAGGCCAATGCAATCAACGGAAGAATCCAGGATGCAATTGATGATCTGACTGCAAAACAAGCAGACAGAGATGAAGTATCCATGTACTTCGTAGTTTCAGCCGGCGAATATACGTCTACAGCAACCGGTGATACTTTTATGCATGATATCATCCAAACTGTTGGTGCTAGAAATGTAGCCGAAGAAGGTACATACTGGATGTACACAGTAGAGCAGCTGGTAGAAGATGATCCAGACGTGATGCTCTGCTCCAACCGTTATGACATGAAAGCGACCATTGAAACTCTTGAAGGATATAAAGATCTTCGTGCAGTAACAGAAGGACACCTTTATGAAGTAGATGAAAATATCTTCTTCCGTCAAGGTCCTCGTGTTGTAGAAGCTATGTATGTACTTGAGGCAATACTTTTCCACGCACAGTAGTCATTGGATAGAAGATTAGACGGGAGGTCTTTATGGGGCAAAAAAATATACGAATCAATATGACAGCCATCCTGGTTATCCTCTTGTTCGTTATTCTTTTAGTTGCCAGTGTAGGTAATGTACATATATCCTTGCAGGAATTTTTTGCCATTATCATGTCCAAGATTCCAGGACTTAAGAACCTGGTCAATCCTGAACTGATAACCAAAAGCCATGCAACGATCATACTTAACCTAAGGCTTCCAAGAATTTTACTCAGTCTTTTTGCAGGAATCGGACTGGCCTATTCAGGCGTCGTTTACCAAGGGGTCTTCAGAAACCCTATGGCAGAGCCTTATCTGCTGGGTGTTTCTTCAGGAGCGGCCCTTGGTGCTACGATTGCCTCCATATTTCCGGTAACCTTTTGGTTCTTGGGCTTTTCCTATACATCCATATTGGCCTTTGCCGGAGCCATATTGGTGCTGAATGTAATCTTTGTACTGAGCAATACAAGAAAGGGTCAGACCATGACCGTACTCTTACTGGCAGGTCTGGCACTGAATTATTTTATTTCGTCAATTATCTCCTTGTTTATGATGTTTAATCATGACAAGATTGATGATATCTATTTCTGGACCATGGGGTCTTTTAAGACCGCATCCTATGACAAGATTTTGATCGTTGGCCTGGTGGTTATGGTGGTAATCATCTACACATACCCTATGCACAAGAACATGGACATTATGCTCCTTGGTGATGAACAGGCTAAAAGCCTGGGGATTGATGTGGCAAAAGCCAAACGCCGGCTGCTTATAGCAACGTCGCTGATGACAGCTGTTATTGTAGCCTCATGTGGTATTGTCGGCTTTGTTGGATTGATTGTTCCCCATGTAGTAAGATTAATAACAGGTCCGATTCACAGGAAGCTTATGCTGCATTCGGCCTTGATTGGTGGAATCTTCCTGATCCTTGCCGATACCATAGCCAGAAGTATACTGGAAAATAAGGAAATCTCTGTTGGAATTATTACCTCGCTCATCGGTGTCCCGATTTTTGTATGGATGCTCCTTAAGAACAGGCAAAGAAGGTAAACTATGATTAGAATTGATAATCTCACCTTTACATATGATGAAACCATGGTTCTGGACCGGATTCAGTTGGATTTTGAGGAAAAAGGAGTCTATGGTATTCTGGGCCCTAACGGAGCCGGAAAATCAACCTTGTTGAAAATCATCGGGAAAATCCTGAAAGTTGATAACGGACAGGTTTTTATCCGTGATAAGGATATCAATCATTATTCCAGAATGGAACTGGCAAGACTTGTGGCTTATGTACCACAACAGTTTGTACCTGAGTATGCTTTTACTGTTTCCCAGCTTTTGGAGATGGGGAGACATCCCTATCATGGCCAGTTTGATCATATCAACAGCGATGAGCGAAAGATTATTGGTGAAGCCATCTGTGCCACCGGATTATCGGGAATGGAAGACCATTATATTACAGAGCTCAGCGGTGGTGAACTTCAGAGAGTTATGATAGCCAGAGCCCTGGTCCAGGATACACCTATCATTATTTTAGACGAGCCCATCAGTCATCTGGACATTCATTATCAGCAGGAGATTATTCATCTGCTACAGGAAATATCTGACAAGAAGAATAAGCTGATCATTACCGTCCTTCATGATATGAACGTTGGTCTTAACTATTGTGACCATATACACCTGATTCATGATCATCATGTCATATCCGGACAACCGAGGGATGTTTTAACCCTAAAAAGGTTGAAAAAGATTTATGGAGTGGATCTGGTTAGTGTGGATTCCGGTGAAAAAACATATATTCAGTGGTAAAACTATCCACGATGGAGTTTAACGAATTCACTGGGTGTCATGCCCTCCAACTGTTTGAAGATAACACCAAAGTAAGAAGGATTATGAAAGCCAACCATCTCGGCGATGTCTTTATTGGCCAGTTGGGAAGAGGAGATTAGGAGGCTTTTGGCCTTGCCGATACGAATACGTTTCAGGTATTCAAAAGGACGCAGATTGACCTGGTCCTTAAAGAGCCTGCAGAGGTATTGGGGGGAAATCCCGGAAGCATTGGCAATCTCATCGATGGAAATATCCAGCATATAATATTGATTCATATAATCTAAAGCAGATTGAAGAGTAGCCATTTTTTGGCTGCTCTTTTTTGTTTGGTCCTGGCTGGTAATGGTGTAGATGGATTCAATAAGGGAATATAACCTGGTGGAGATAGACAGGGCATGAAGGTTATAATTATCATTGGCTAAGGCATACATGGCTTCTATCTGTTGAGCCAGGGTATTGCCTCTGGGAAGGTTTAAAAGCTGTAGAGAATTAAGGGTCAGTTCCTCCAGCAGATTTTCAATACCTGGTCCATCAAATGAAATCCAATGGGTGGTCCACTGATCGGTTATATTGTAGTAGTCATGTGGTATGTGTTTAGGGATAAGGAGGCCTTGGCCCGGGTTCATATCAAAAGTTCTACCCTTTATGGTAACACGACCGGCACCACCAATGGTTTGAATCCATTGGTGGTCCATATATCCTTCTTCCCGCCGGGTAATGGCTTCCTCAAAAAAAATACCAATGGTTGTTGCATATATTGGTAGAATTCTGTGTTTATCAGTTATGGTTCCAAAGAAAGATCCCATAGTATATCCTTTCTTGTGCTGGACTTCTCTGCTTATTATAGTAATAAATTTATAGTAAAGAGTCAACAAAATAGTTTCATATATTTATATTCCTTTCATATGTTTGGATTGTCATCCCACCAGCCTTGATATAAAATAGTATTAGATATTATTTAAGGAGACCTGCTATGAAAGAAAAATTTGTTTTGAAGCAAGATCAGGGTCAAAAACAACCTTGGCTCAACATGCCAGAAGTTTTTGAAATCAACCGTTTACCAGCTAAGAATTTTTCCATATCATATAAAAATAAAGAGACAGCCCTAAGGAGGAAGCCATATTCATCAAGCAACATGCACCTTCTTAATGGGACCTGGAAGTTTAAGCTGGTTGACAGACCGGCAGACCGTATTGCAGACTTTTGGGCTATGGATTATGATAACACCACTTGGGATGATATTAAGGTTCCAGGTCACTGGCAGCTACAGGGATATGATTACCCTCAATATACCAATCGGATCTACCCATGGGTAGGCAACGAGGAAGTAGCAGAAGGCGTAGCTCCTATAGAGTATAATCCGGTTGGAGCCTATGTGACGACTTTTGATCTGCCTGAAGATTTTGACGGACAACCTGTTTATATCTCCTTTCAAGGTGTAGAGTCAGCTTTTTATCTCTATATTAATGGAGACTGTATCGGATACAGCGAAGATTCTTTTACCAACACTGACTTTGACCTGACACCTTATCTTAAGAAGGAAGGCAATAAACTGGCTGTGGAAGTCTTTAGATGGTGTGATGCCAGCTGGCTGGAAGACCAGGACTTTTGGCGTATGAGTGGTATCTTTAGGGATGTATTTCTATATACAACCAAGGATATTACCTTAGACTTCTATCAGGTCCATACAGGGCTGGATGAGACTTTGACTAAGGGAAGCCTTGAGATCAGTGGCCAAGTTACCAGATATGATGATTACAAGGGGCAAGCGGTTAGTCTGAAAGTCAGTCTTTTTGATGGTGATTCTTTGATGGTGGAGAAAACTGTTCTAGACAAGGCATCTCTGGAGCAAGAAAGTCTTGCCTTTGAGCTGGCAGTGGACCCAGGCCAGATACAAGCCTGGTCAGCAGAAAAACCTTATCTCTATACTTTATTATTTGAGCTAGTAGACGGTCAAGGTAAGGTCCTTGAATATAAAAGCGAAAAAGTCGGATTCAGGACTTTTGAAATAAAAGGCAACCTCATGTATGTTAACGGAAAGAAGGTTCTTTTCCTGGGAACCAACCGACATGAGTTTAATGCTGAAACCGGTAGAGCCATTACCTACGAGGATATGGAAGCTGATGTGAAAGTCATGAAACAAAACAACATCAATGCTGTCAGAACCTCTCATTATCCTAACCATCCATATTTTTATGATTTATGCGATGAGTACGGTTTATATGTTATCGATGAAACCAACTTAGAAACCCATGGTTCCTGGGATTATGAACATGTCCAGGAGGTTCAGGAAGCTGCGGTTCCAGGATCCAAACCTGAGTGGACAGCCAATGTTATTGACCGATGTAACTCCATGGTTCTTAGAGACTATAACCACCCAAGTATTGTTATCTGGTCATTGGGTAATGAAGCCTATGGCGGGTCAAATTTCGTAGCTATGAAAGACCACATTAAGTCCCTTGATTCATCAAGAGTTGTACATTATGAAGGTACTTTCCATGACAGGGCTTTTGAAGAAGCTACCGATATTGAGAGTCATATGTACACCAAGCCGGATGCTCTGGAAGGATATGCAAGATATAATCCAAAGAAACCTATTCTCCTCTGTGAATATTCTCATGCTATGGGAGAATCCTGTGGAAATCTTTTTGAATATACAGATCTTTTCCATAAGTACGATGTCCTACAAGGTGGTTTTATCTGGGACTGGATAGATCAGGCTTTATGGAAGGAAGAAGACGGAGTGAGGTTCTTAGCCTACGGAGGCGACTTTGGGGACTCGCCTAATGATAATTTCTTCTGTGGTAATGGTTTAATATTAGCGGACCGTACTGAAACACCAAAGTTAAAGGAAGTGAAGAAGTGCTATCAGCCTATTGAATGCTTACCTAAGGACTTAAACCAGGGACTGGTTACTTTTGTTAATTATCATCTCTTTAAAGATACTTCAGACCTTGACGTGGTTTACCGCATTGAGACAGAGGGCAAATTAGTGGGACAAGGAAAACTGGATATAGTCCTAGGTCCTGATTCAGACCTTGACTATGTTCTTCCACAAGAGATTATGGACTTGAATGGCGGTAAGGGTGATACATACTTGACCATTTCCTACCTATATAAAGAAGAAAGTCTTTTTGCTCCAGCCGGTTTTGAAAGTGGATTTTCCCAAATCCACTTACCTGGTCCGATTACTCTCAAGGAGGCTGGTTTTGAGGAATTGACTTCTATACCAGCGATTACCAGTGATTATCCTTATATTATTGTGGAAGACCAGGATGACAGGATTAAGGTTACCGGTGAAACTTTTATTGTAGAAATGGACAAGGCAAGTGGCTTTATCACAAGCTACCAGGTAAAGGGGCAGGAATTCCTCTTGGAAGACCTAAAACCCAACTTCTTTAGGGCCATTACCGACAATGATCTGGGTAACGGTCTTGGAGAGAGATCCGGCATATGGAAGGATAAGGGCGCAAGCCTTAAACTAAGTGATCTGAGTTATAGATCTATTGATGAAAATGAAATCAGTAAGGTGGAGCTTACAACCATACATATGATTGATCCTTCTTCTTCTGCCTATGTTGAAGCTTCCTATGTTATTGATTACTACGGTAAGGTTCAAGTAACCATGGACTTGATTTTAACAGATGATCTTCCAGATCTTCCGGCTTACGGTTATGAGTTTATTCTGGATAAGTCCTTTGACCGTCTGTCATGGTACGGAAGAGGCCCCCATGCTTCCTATGCAGACCGCAAGAAGTCAACACCTATTGGTTTATATGAAGGCCTGGTCAAAGACCAGTGGTTCAGTTATATTCGTCCACAGGAATGCGGTAACAAGACTGACCTTAAGTTCCTTGAGATGACCAAGGCCAGTGGTGACTTAAGTCTTATCATTATGTCAAAAGAAGGGGTGGAAGCCAATGCACAAGGCTTTAGACCACAGGAGGTTATGACCTACTCTCATCCACACCTGATGCCAGACCCTGACAAGACCTGTCTTCGTGTTAACGGCTACCAAATGGGTATAGGTGGTGACGATTCCTGGGGAGCACCAACCCATACAGGATATAGAATCCTGACTAACAGAAATTACAAGTATTCATTCTCTTTCCAGGGAAGATGTAGATAATATGCCAAAAGGCCTGAGTAATCAGGCCTTTTCCTTGTATTTTTAGGTATATTGAAGTACAATAGGCCTTGAAATTAAGTTTACATAGGAAAGGACTTAAAATGGATATTAAAGTAATCATGGCACTGATCGAACTTTTTATATATATGTTTCTAGGTTATGGATTGGTTAGAGGCGGCGTTGTAAAAAAGGAAGCTCTTAAGCATTTTTCCAACTTCATCTTCTTCGTAACCATGCCATCCCTGGTTATTTCTTCAATGGCTGGAACCACATCTGTTGATACAGATAACATTCTGACTGTTGTCATTATGTCATTCGTCCTCTATGGCTTCCTGGTAGGAATGGGATATGTCCTTCCCCGGGTCCTTAAGGTGGAAAAGAAATACCTTGGTGTCTATACCTTTATGGCGATTTTTGGGAATGTAGGTTTTGTAGGTTTTCCGGTTATTGTAGCGGTTCTGGGGACAGATGCAGTTTTTTATGCAGCTATCTTTAATATTCCTTTTAATCTTTTGGCCTTTACCTTAGGGGTATACCTGATTACCATGGATACAAAGAAACAGGGAACTATTGATTATAAGAAGTTTCTCAATCCAGGTATTGTCAGTACAATTGTAGGTCTTATCCTGTTTATAGGAGGTATCCAGCTACCGGAAGTTATTATGAGCACACTTGGTAAACTGGGAGGCATCACTACGCCCTTGTCCTTAATTGTCGTTGGAGGATCATTGGTTGGTATGAGGTTTAAACAGGTGCTTAAGAACCACATTATTTTCATCTATTCTTTTATTAAGCTATTCCTGCTGCCTACACTTTTTGCATTTGTTATCAGTGCTTTTGGTGTGAATTCGGATATTGCAGCCGTAGCTGTAATCATCGTAGGTATGCCAATAGCAGCCAATACGGTTATCCTGTCCCAGGAATATGACGGACATGTTCTGGAAGCTTCAGAAGCTGTCTTTATATCAACCCTTTTGATTATTATTTCCATACCATACTTAATATTTTTGATAAATACCTTGTTCTAAAAAGACCATATCCAAACATATTAGCCAAAATTCTAAAATCTGTTTGACTTTTAGTAACAAAGGCATTACTATGTATGGATGATATAAATTGTTTTAGTGTAAGATAATAATGATTTACTATTTAGGAGGATCCAATGAATCATGAATTAGTCGTTGTTTTAGACTTTGGTGGACAGTACAATCAGTTGATTGCCAGACGTGTCCGTGAAGCCAACGTTTATGCAGAAGTTATGCATTTTGACACACCACTTGATGAGATTGTAGCTAAAAATCCAAAGGGTATTATTTTTACAGGTGGACCAAGCGTTGTCTACGAAGAGGATGCACCAAAGGTTGACCCGAAAATCTTCGAACTAGGAATTCCGATTCTTGGAATCTGTTACGGTTCACAGCTAATGGGATACACCCTAGGCGGTGACGTAGCCAAAGCACCACAGCGTGAATACGGTAAAACAGACATGACGGTAGAAACAGATCATGCTCTCTTTAAAAACGTTGAAAAAGACACAGTGGCATGGATGAGCCATACCTACTATGTTTCCAATCCTCCAGAAGGATTCACCATCACAGCTTCAACAGATTCCTGTCCGGTAGCTGCTATGGCAAACGAAGACAAGAAACTTTACGCTGTTCAGTTCCACCCAGAAGTAAATCATACGCCAGAGGGCCAGAAAATGTTAGTCAACTTCCTTGTAGATATCTGTGGATGTCGTCAAGACTGGGTTATGACAGATTTTGCCCAAGAGCAAATCACAAAATTAAAAGAAAAAATCGGTGATAAAAAAGTACTTCTTGCCCTTTCCGGTGGAGTAGACTCCTCCGTAGCGGCGGTACTTATCCATAAAGCAGTTGGTAAGCAACTGACCTGTATCTTTGTTGACCACGGTCTTCTTCGTAAAAACGAAGGTGATGATGTAGAAAGAGTCTTCGGTGAAGAATTCGATATGAACATCATCCGTGTTAACTGTGAAGACCAATTCCTTGGCAAGCTTGCAGGAGTTGATGATCCTGAGCGTAAGCGTAAGATCATTGGTGAAGAGTTCATCCGTGTCTTCGAAGCAGAAGCTAAGAAAATCGGTACAGTAGACTTCCTTGTACAAGGAACCATCTACCCAGATGTTATCGAATCCGGTACAAAAAACGCAGCAGTCATCAAGTCTCACCACAATGTTGGAGGACTTCCTGACCACGTAGATTTCAAAGAAATCATCGAGCCACTTCGTGACCTTTTCAAAGATGAGGTTCGTAATGTAGGCCGTGCAGTGGGAATCCCGGAATTCCTCGTGTCAAGACAACCTTTCCCAGGTCCAGGTCTTGCTATCCGTGTTATCGGTGACATTACTAAAGACAAATTAGACATCCTTCGTGATGCAGACTATATCTTCCGTGAGGAAGTAAAGAAAGCCGGTATCGCAGACGGTCTTGGCCAATACTTTGCCGTATTAACCAACCTTAAGTCCGTAGGTGTTATGGGTGATGAAAGAACTTACGACTATACTGTTGCCCTAAGAAGTGTTGATACGTCAGACTTCATGACAGCGGACTGGTCTAGGATTCCACATGAGATACTTGCTAAAGTATCTAACCGTATTGTTAATGAAGTGGATCATGTTAATCGAATCTGCTATGATATTACGAGTAAGCCACCAGCGACCATAGAGTGGGAGTAATTTTCACCAAGTGAAAATTACAACCTTGTTGAGTGGGACTAGCCGCGAAGAATTAAGAACTGCATAGATATAATAAAGAAGTCATCTGTCAAGCTAGCTTGTAAGGATGGCTTTTTTGTTATATCTATATAGGGCGCAGCCCGCGCAGTGGACGGCCGAAGGACGGACACGGTGGCAGTTCTGGAATGTAGATAAAGAAGTCATCTGTCAAGCTAGCTTGTAAGGGTGCCTTTTTAGTTGGTTTTATATAGGGCGCAGCCTGCGCAGTGGCCGGCTGAAGGACGGACACGGTGGCAGATCGGATGATTTTAATTCATGAATCCAGAAGGACGTGAAGGTCTTGGCTATCTGGCCTCCTTCGATGTGCTATAATAATCTTATACCCTTGTATGAAGTAATTAAAATCACTAGTTATGGAGGTTTTATGAAGTTAGAATTTTATGATAGGATATCTGAAGCTAATAAAAGATGGTTTCAAAACCAGATTAGCCTGGAAAGAGATTTTGAAATTCTCAACGAGAATGACCAATGCCAGAACGTCCTCTTTCTGCTGAGTGGTGAAATCGAAGTTTACAAGTTAAGTGTTAACGGCAAGCAGTTTCGGTTGTACACAATCAAAGCTGGAGAATCATGTGTTCTGAATTTAAGTTGTGTTTTGTCAGACAACAATTACATGGCATTTGCAAAAGCTTCAACGGATATTACTTGCCTACTGGTACCTCAAGATGAGTTCCTCCGTATCTTCAACGAAGAAGAAAGCTTAAGGAATTATGTGTTTAATCTAATATCTACTAGATTGATACAGATAACAGCCAAAGTTGAAGGGATTGTACTGGATACTATAGAGAATAGACTGCAGGAATGGCTGCTTGATCAGGGCCATCCTCTTATATATACAACCCACGAAGAGCTTGCAGGTCACCTTGGGTCTGCAAGAGAGGTTATTTCCAGACAACTGAAGAAATGGGAAAAAGAGGGGAAAGTTAAATTAAATAGAGGTAGAATAGAAATCATCAACTTATAGTTATGTGACTAAGTCACTTAACTTTTAACTGGGTTTTCTTTATTATAAAAACAGGAGGTACAGGATATGAAAAAAAATGTTGGTCGATTAGACCGTCTAATAAGAATTGTAGCAGGTTTGGCCGTATTGTCCTTGTTTTTTATACTTGATGGAGGGATCAGATATATTTCTTTACTTGGATTAGTTTTTATACTTACTGGCCTAATAAACTTCTGTCCATTATATTTACCCTTTGGCATCAGCACAAGAAAACTCAAGAAAAACTAGTTAAAACCCCTGTAAAGGGGTTTTCTGACTTTAGGAGAAATCATGAAAAATATTCAAAATCAACTCTTCTGGATAACACTGTTATTCTTTCTGATAGGAATGATTCATATATCATTTTCTATTATTGGTATCCTTTGTTTTGTTCTTCCCTTTGTTCTTTACTTTAGATACAGAAATAAAGTGTGGTGCAAAAAAATATGTCCGAGATCTGGATACTTCAATAAGATAATATCCAAAATTAATATCGGTCTGAATCCACCACGATGGTTTGCCAAGATGGGTTTAAAAAAAGCTGTTCTTATTTATTTTGCTGTCAATTTATTTTTTGTAACTATGTCAACAATCATGGTTTCAATTGGGAGAATAAATCCTATTGAACAAATCAGGTTCTTAATATTGTTCGCATTGCCCATTGAGTTACCACAGATATTGGAACTTTATATGCCAGCTCCATTGATTCATTTAGGGTATCGATTATATTCAATGATGTTTACATCCCTAATCATTGGTTCAGTACTAGGCATTGTCTATAAACCAAGAACTTGGTGTAGTATTTGCCCGGTAAATACCTTGACGACAAAAGGCATTTTTGATAAATAAATAAGCTGCCATGTGGCAAAGGCTTTGACTGAATGTAAAGAATCAAAATTACCTTTTATATAGAAGTTCTGTAACTGTAATTCTATATAAAATCAGGACTGTTTCTGAAACTCTATGGGTGTCATACCAGTCAGCTTCTTAAAAACCTGCTGAAAATAACTTTGGCTTGAAAAATGCAACTGTGTATATATTTCCGTTATAGAACTTTGGTGGAGAAGTAGAAGTTTTTTTGCTTCTTCAATTTTAGCCGTTTGTATATAGTTGGTTATGGTTAAGCCAGTTTCTTCTTTGAAGTGTTTGCTGATATATGAGGCATTTAAGTTCAGTTCCTTTGCTATAGAAGAAGTACTTAACCTTTCATAGATACGGCCCTGTATTAATTTATCTATGCGTTTAACAACAATTGAGTCTGTTGTGAGTTGTCGACTTTTTGAGGTCCTTAAAGTGAAATCAAGTATCATCTGCTTAATATACTCCAGAACTTCCTCTGCTGTTGATATACTATTGACCCGTCCGATATAGTCGTCACACAAGGCCATAGCTATAGGGTAGCTGATACCACCCTTGATTGCAGCCCTTGATACAAGAGTTGCGGTCTTGATGAACTCGATTCTGTATTGGTGAAGGCTCTTATTGAGGTAGAGCATAGGCGCATAATCATAGTTCAGGCTTTCCACTTGAATACGAACCTCATTGATGTTTCCATGTTCTACGTTAAGAAGCAAGCGCGCTTCGTAGCTGATATCGATATCTTCAATATATTTAGGTGATGGTAGATTGGAATAGTCATGAGAAGCTGTAATTGGCCAACGGATTTGGTGAGGAGTCTCTGTATAACCATTGACCGTTAAATGTATGAGTGAAATCAGACCCATGAGTCTGGGTAGATCATAAATAGGATTTGTTTGAAGCCAATGATAAAAAATATTGGTTTTATCCTTATTCTCCTTCATGCTGGTCAATATTTTTGTTGTACGTGCATATGAGTTCTCGGAGAGAAAAACAGGTCCAATGGAAATAAAGTCTTCTTGTCCATCAATTCGAACGACTGAGCCATAAACCAACTCAGGAGAACGTGAAAAAGTTGGTGAATATCCGGAATCCAGTGCGCTGGGAATCATTTCATCAATGGGGTTGGCTACTGGGAGCTGGTTTCCAAAATGTTGGATACCTTCTTGTGTATGCAGGCGTATATGTATACCTGATGACATTTGGATGGCGTTTAATATGTGTACTAGATTCATGGACATATCATCTTCTTTCTAACTGGGTCACCTTATCTTTACAATATAACACAAAAATAATGATATCTAAACAAAAATTTTGATAAAAAAATAATGGGCTTTTGAGATAATTACTCTAGTTAGAACATTTATCATTGGAGGAAATTATGAAGACATTTAGTTCGGATTTTTTGTTAGGTGCTGCTACTGCAGCTCATCAAGTTGAAGGGAACAATACCCATAGTGATTATTGGACAATGGAAAATTTAGAAGGTTCATCCTTTGTTGAGCCATCATTAGATGCCTGTGATCATTATAATCGTTATGAGGAGGATATTAAACTCCTTAAAGAGACTGGTTTGAATGCATATCGTTTCACCATTGAATGGGCTAGAATCGAGCCTAAGGAAGGTGACTTTGACCACGCTGAGCTTGAACATTATAGAAAAGTTCTTGAATTTTGTCACAAGGTAGGTGTTACGCCGGTTGTAACTTTACATCATTTTTCTTCACCAAAGTGGCTGATAGAAAAAGGCGGTTGGGAGAAGGAAGAGACTATTGATTATTTTCGACGTTACGTATCATTTGTTATATCAAGACTTGGCAGTCTTACTCCATTAGTATGTACCATCAATGAGGCTAATATGGGAGTTCAGATTGCAAGAATTATGAAAAAATATATGGCAAAGATGGCAGCCTTAAAAAAAGATAACCCGGATGTTCAAGTAGGACTCAATATCCAAAATCAAAGAGAAAAAAGTATTTCTGATATAAAACTGGAAGAGGCTTTTGGAATACCTGTTAAAGAAATTCAGCATTTTCTCATGCCAAGAACACAGAAGGGTGATGAAATTATTCTAAAATGCCATCTTGCAGCGAGGCAAGCTATTCGTGCCCTGGATAAAACCATAAAAGTTGGATTGACCATGTCCCTTTATGACTACCAGGCCTTGGAAGGTGGGGAGTCATTTGTAGAGGAGTTGTGGCAGGAAGATTTTCTACATTACCTGCCTTATATGGAAGAGGATGATTTTATTGGAATCCAGAACTACACAAGGAAAGTATTTGATAAAAATGGACAGATTCAACCGGACAGCAATACACCAATGACTGGAATGGGGAATGAGTATTATCCACGATCATTAGCAGGAGTTCTACGTTATGTTTCGAAAGTATGGAAGAAAGACTTGCTTGTTACTGAAAATGGTATATCAACGAAGAATGATGAGGAAAGAGTTGCTTTTATTCAAGAAGCCTTGGAGGGCCTATATGAATGTCTTGATGAAGGGATACCTGTTATTGGATATCTTCACTGGTCCCTCCTTGATAATTTTGAATGGCAAAAAGGATACGATCAAAAATTTGGTTTGATTGAAGTAGACCGACAAACTCAAAGAAGAATTCCCAAAGAAAGTTTTAAAACCCTCGGAAATATTGGACTATATGGACTCCGTGATTAAAATCATTTGACCAATTAGAAGTAGGTTGGGCAAGTGTCACCGGATTTTCATGGCAAGGATATTGTCGATCATTTTCATGTATAATTCTTAAACAAACTGTAGTATCTTCTCTATATTTGACAAGCCACTCCAAGGAGTCTATACTGTTTATAGACGATATAAACAGTATAGACAGTATGAACAGTTTCTACTGAGACTGATCATGTGAAAGGGAGTGGTTTGCTATGAAAATTGTGTTATCCAATACATCCAAAAAACCAATATATGAGCAAATCCGGCAGCAGATGCAAAGTCAGATTTTAGATGGGACACTTGAACCAGAGCTTATGTTGCCATCCATTCGAAAACTCGCCAGAGATTTGGGAGTTAGTGTCATTACTGTTAATCGAGCTTACGATGACCTGGAAAAAGAAGGCTACATTTATACCATTGCCGGGAAAGGTTCATATGTAGCAGGACAGAGTCTTGACCGACTTCGAGAAAAGAAAATGCAGATGGTTGAAACACGTTTAGAACGTATTGTTAAGGAAATGCAGCAATTAGGTGTTACTCGAGAAGATTTTGATAGAACCGTATCTCTTTTATGGGAGGAGGATGAATCATGAACGCCATTGAAGTGAGTCATCTCACAAAAGTATTTTCACAATTTAAACTGGATCATATCGACCTTCAATTACCGAAAGGATACATCATGGGGCTTATAGGAGCCAATGGTGCCGGAAAGACAACACTGATTAAACTACTTATGGGACTTTACATAGCCGATGGTGGTGAAATCAGTGTTTTTGGTTTTCATCCCTTGAAAGATGGAAAAGCCATGAGAGATAAGATAGGCTATGTTTTTGATGAACCCCAATATTATAATTTTAGGTTAAAGAAGATAATTAAAATTATTTCCCCTTTCTATAGTCAGTGGGATGAGGGCATCTTTAAAGGATATATGGAACGTTTTGACTTGAAAGACACCTATAAATTCAAGGAGATGTCCCGGGGGATGAGGCTTAAGTTTGCTTTGGCAATTGCCTTGTCCCATCATGCCAGACTCTTGATACTGGATGAACCGACATCAGGCCTGGATCCTATATTCCGTTTGGAGTTTCTGGATATACTCCAGGAAGTTATTGAGGATGAGGAAATTACCATCCTTTTCTCTTCCCATATTACGGCGGACGTGGAAAAGATTGCTGATTATGTGACCTATATTAAGAAGGGCAAAATTGTCTTTTCAGAAGAAAAGAACAGACTTCAGTCCAAGTACCTGCTTGTTAAGGGCGGAGAGGACAAAGTTCCCGAGGAAGTAAGAAAGATTGTGATTGGTTCAAAAGTAACATCCTATTATTACGAGGCTTTGATTCCCTTTGATCACAACTTGAGTCGCCAATGGGATGAAGAAGAGTACCCAACATTGGAAGAGATTATGTATTACTATGAAAAAGGCGGTGATGACCGTGTTCCAATTGATATATAAGGATCTGCAGGTATATTGGTATGTGATGATATCCCAAATGTTCTTTTGCCTCTTATTGATGACCTTTGGTCTTTTAATTGATAACAATGCAAACATAACCTTACTGGCCTTAATGATGTATCCGACAGTACTACCTATGACCTTACTCCTTATGGACCAGAAATATATGGTCTTGTGTAATACACTGCCATTAAAAAGAGGACCCTATGTACTGAGTAAATATGTGGGTGGGCTCTTGATGTCAGGTCTTATCCTTGGATGTGGACTTCTTTATGGATACAGTCTTGATTATTTTGTGATATCAGAGGATGTGGTTTTACATGGGCTTTTCAACTGGAAAAGTCTCTTCATGCTGATGCTGCCAATAATTCTATTGAATAGCCTGGCTTTCCCTTTTTATTTTAAGTTTAGTAAGGAGAAGGGGAGCTATGTCCTGGGAGGGATTCTGATTGGTATACTTCTTGTATTGATTGTAGGTCTGATCATTACAGAGAAAACCTTGGTGGCCAATTACGGATACTCACAAAGAGAAGTTTTCCCGGCTATCCGTCAGTGGCTGACCAACCGTGTTTCCGTAGTTGGACGAAAACAGCTTCTTGCCTCAATAAGTATTGGGACATTAGGGATTCTTGCAATATCCGTGTTAATGTCCCTATGGATGTTTTCGGGAAGGGACTTAGGTGGTGAATAATGAAAAGGATTGTTATAAGAGACCTTCGAGCCTACAGAACCTTTTGGATGCTAGAGGTTATAGTGACACTGTTATATACCTATCTGAATATTCGCTTTGGCTCCATTGATGGAATAGTAGGATTCCTCCTGGTTTTCCTGCCACCTATAGCAGTTATGGTTCTCTTCCTGGGAGATGCTGACCTTATCGGACAAATGGCAGCCCTACCAATAACAAGGGCAGAGATGGTCTTAGGTAAATATCTGTCAACATATCTCATCTGTTTCTCAATAATAGGTGGAACCATTGTTATGATGGGGATGTTGGGTATTTGGTATGAACTGGCTATGGATGATTTTTGGACTTTGCTGTCGGTAAAGGGACTAATATTTGCTCTTTTGCCCATGACAATTATAATGAGCATATCTTACCCTTTTCTATTTCGTTACGGTTTTAGGATAGGAACCATGCTCATCTCAGGAAGTGTCTTTTTATCATATGCAATTGTAACAATTCTCAGTGAAAGATACTTGAAAAAGTATCTGGTATTAGATCGAAGAGGAGTTTTTGCTATGATGATGGAAGTGTTTAGGATAGGCCAAGATAGATTTGGAGCCTTGAGCTTCTATCTAGGCCTGATTGTAATAATGACGACCATGCTTTTAGGGTCCATCAAACTATCCCTTCATTGGATGAGGGCCAAAGACCTTTAATGGACAGTGAATCATGGTGAAGGACGATTATTCAAGGAACAAATAAATGGAGAAAAAATGAAACACACTGGCAATAACAACAAATATATGCCATACAAGATGGTGGTATTTAAACCAGTCAAATACATAGAAGAGAACACCGACAGAATAGGATATACCACCAATTAATAAAAATACAAAGCCCAGGGTATCCAGACTTTCCATAATAGTTCCACCAAAAAATATGATGGTCCATCCCATACCTAGATATATGAGGACGTGTAGAAGTACAAAGCGTTCAATCCAGATGGACTTTAGGGTAATACCTGTAAGGGCCAGGACCCACTGGATGAGAAAAATAGTAAGGCCCTTGGAACCACCGATGGCAACCAGGCAATAAGGGGTATAGGTTCCAGCAATCAATAGATAGACAGAGGAATGGTCCAGTTTTTCGAATATGTCCTTGACCTTGCTTGGTGGGAAGCCATGGTAAAAAGTAGAGTTCATATAGAGAATAATCAGTGTGATACCATAAGTGACTACACTAAGGGTATAGACTGAATTATTCATATATGAACTTTTTATTGATAGTAGAACAAGTGCGGTTATGCCGAGGACCATACCTATTCCATGGGTGACTGAATTGGCGATTTCTTCTTTTATCGTAAAATCTTTACGAACGACTCTTAGATCCATATAGTCTCCTTGATATTAAATACTTTAAGATGTAGTAACGATAACTACATTATAACGTGTCTGATAATTGATGGCAATAGTCAAGGCATTTTTTTTGAGAAGTATCAATAATATGTGTTAAGTTATATACTATGTCCACTGTAAATATGCATTATTAAATGTACTTGTTTGTATTCCGTAAAGGATATGTAAAGAAATAAATGGGTCAGTGAGATATAATAGATAGTATAGAGTAAATATCTTATAGAAGAGGTGACTCATGAAAAAATATGTAGTTATACTGGTTGTTATTAGTTTATGCCTTGTGGTGTTAGGAGCTTATGGCCTGTCGAAGTCCAGGACCCACCAATTATTCGGCGAGATTGTCTCTCGTGTTGAGACTGAAAAAAAGATGATTGCTTTAACTTTTGATGATGGTCCGGGTGACAATACCCAGGACTTGATTGAAGTTCTTGACCAACTGGACATACCGGCAACTTTTTATCTGATTGGTTCAGAAATCCAATCCAATCAGGAATTTGGAAAGGCCTTGGTAGAGGCTGGTCATGAGATTGGTAACCATTCCTACAGTCATGAGAGAATGGTGCTGACCAGCCTGTCAACAGTTGAAGATGAAATAGAAAAAACCAACCAAGCAATTCGCAATATCGGTTATGAAGGCAATATTACCTTTAGACCTCCCTATTGCAAGAAACTGATCATCCTGCCCTATTATCTGAACCAAAAAGATATGACAACAGTGACCTGGGATATAGAACCAGAAACAGACTTAGGATTTCAGGCAAATGCTGAAACATATTACCAATTGGTTATAGATCAAGCCAGTCCCGGGTCGATTATCCTTTTTCATGGGATGAGAGATTCCAATGAAGAGGTCATTGCTTCCATTAGGAAAATTGTAGCTGATCTTCAAGGACAAGGCTACCAATTCGTGACTGTCAGCAACCTTATAGCCAGCAATGAATAAAGACTTTTTGTCAAATGTTGGTAAGCCCCTCATATACAATAAAGTAGTCCCTTGAATACTATGAAGACCTGTCTGATATGATAGGTCTTTTTCTTATGCAATAATTTTGAGTATTTCAGGAACTAGATATAAGTCAAGTACATGGGGAAGACCCTACCTGCCCAAAGGTACATTCTATTTGCCCCTTGGTACAATAGCAGACCATTCCAAAAGCATATACAATAAAGACAAGAAATCAATGAAGAAAAGCCAAAGAAAAAATAGATTAAGAAGAAAGAGGTTGTGTTATGAAAAAAGTATGTGTTATAACTGGTGGCGGCAGTGGTATGGGCCTGGCAACAGCCAAGGTTATGGGTAAAGATTATTATGTGATTATTTCTGGTCGAACTGTAGAAAAGCTTGAAAATGCAATTAAGGAATTGAAAGCTCTTGGAATCGAAGCTCAGGGTGTGGCCTGTGACGTATCCAATCGAGAGTCAGTCTTTCATTTGGCTAAGCGAGCAAAAGAAATCGGAGAAATTGAAGTTGTTATACATGCAGCAGGAATGTCACCAACCATGGGTGACGGAAGAAAATTAATGGAGGTGAATGCACTTGGAACTATTCATATTAACGAAGTCTTTTTTAACTACATGTCTGAAGGTGGTTGCATTATTGATGTTGCATCAATGTCCGGCTACTTTGTCCCAAATTTTTTAATTCCTAAGAGGGCATTTGAACTTAGCCGATTAGACCACCAGCGTTTTATGGATAGGATGATGAGAAGGGTGAATTTCTTTCCTAAGAAGCTTAGGTCTCAGGTTGCTTATGGTATATCCAAGGCTTTTGTAATTTGGTATGCGAAGACAGATGCAGCCAAGTTTGGTGTGAAGAATATTCGAGTTTTATCTGTATCACCGGGATCCTTTGAAACACCAATGGGTCATGCTGAAAAAGACTCTTTAGATGAATATATTGAGGCCAGTGCTATGAAACGGCTTGGCCAAGTAGAAGAAATTGCCCATCTTTTTGCTTTTTTGACAGATAAAAAAGTCGGCTACCTGACAGGTACGGATATATTGGTTGATGGTGGGTGTGTAGCTTCCGGTATTGGAAGCTTCAGTAAATAAAATTAGTCTAGGCGTAAATCTATCGATATACAGCTTGATTATCAAACTAGGAGGAATATGAAATGAATGTAAATGGAAAAGTATTAGTCGTAACCGGTGGTGGTAATGGTATGGGTAGGGAGATAACTCTACAACTTTTAAAGAAAGGCAGTGCTGTTGCTGCTGTTGATATAAATATGAAGGGGCTTGAAGAGACCCACTCACTGTCAGGTAACAATAAAAATCTGTCATTACATCAGGTGGACATTACCAATAGGCAGGAGGTCATGGCCCTGGTTGAGGAGGTCCTCAAAAGACATGGCAAAGTAGATGGAATCGTAAATAATGCAGGAATTATTCAACCTTTTATCTTATTTAAAGATATGACAGACGATATGATTACCCGTGTTATGGATGTGAATTTTTATGGAACCATGAATATGGTTCAGGCTTTTCTTCCTGAGCTAGAGAAAAGACCTGAAGCCCATATTTTGAATGTATCCAGTATGGGTGGTTTCTTTCCTGTACCAGGGCAAAGCATGTACGGTGTTTCCAAGGCAGGCGTCAAGCTTCTCACCGAAGCTTTGGCTACGGAAATGAAAGGTACCGGTGTCAATGTATCTGTCGTAATTCCAGGTGCGATTGCTACTGATATTAAAAAGAATTCCCATATCGGTGGTGAAGAAAGCAAGCACAAAGAAGACGGAAATAAGTTGGCTGAAAAAATGATGATGACACCGGAGGTGGCTGCAGGACATATCATAAAAACCATTGAAAAGAATAAGACCATGAATTATATCGGAACCGATTGTAAAATGATGAAAACTGTATATAAGTTAAGCCCAAAGCTGGCCTCAAAATTAATTAGTAAAGTTCTGGACCCAGACAAACATTAAGTCAATTGTATCGATAAGCTTTGCCTATGATAAAGAAAAGGAGTATGATATCATGTAGAGATAAAGAGTTCAACTCCTGGAAGGATGGCAGTGATGAAAGGTTTGAAGATGAAAGACCTCAGTCAAAAACTTAAAAATATAAGCAGTGACTGGATGGACAATAACAAATGGCCAATCATGATGATGATTGGCTTTGTCTACCTTGTCGCTATGTGGATACAAGGTGATGTAGATTTGACCATTGAGGCAAAAAGTGGATTTACTATTGTCATGATTTTCTTTTTGATCTTCTATGTTCATAAGGAAAGAATTTTCCGTCATCGGGTCTGGATATATTTTGTCATTCAGGGTCTCATTGTTTTTGATACTGCCGTTATTATGGAAGTCGGCTTTGAACCCGTCTACATTGGCTTGTTACCTGTATTGGTCTATGATAGTTTAAGGTCCTTTAAGGATAAAGGATATGTTTTGCTGACTGCTTTTTTGTACTATGGCATATTTACAGGTTTGATACTATATCTGGAGGGGGTTCAAGCGATACGACAGTATCTGCCGGTATTGGGTTTGGTTACCTTTGCTGTATGGATTTTTAACAGTCTATATACCAATCAGGTAGCCCTTAGTATGAAGTCTCAAAAGATGGCAAGAGAACTGGAAACAGCTAATAGGAAATTAGAGGCGATGACCTTGGAGGCTGAAAGAGAACGGATAGCCAGAGACCTTCATGACACCTTGTCACAGGGGCTTTCTGCCTTGGTTCTTCAGATGGAGACCCTACAGGTATACTTGGACAAAGACCAGGTTGATAAGAGTAAGGAATTGGTCATAAGTTCCACCAGTCACGCACGAAAAACCCTTTCAGAAGCCCGGATGGTGCTTAAGGATTTACGGGATCATACCAGACCTGATCAGGATTTAAGGCCTAGTCTGAAGATAGAAATTGATCGATTTATGGATTATTTTAAGGGAAGAGTTGAAGTATCAATGGAAGAATCCATCATTCTTGATTCGACCATCGTTAATCAGTTGTCCTTCGTTTTACGTGAAAGTCTTACTAATATCTATCGTCATGCCAAGGCAGGAGAAGTGATTATATTTTTAGGTAAAAGTGATGGTGTCCTCAGGCTAAGGATTAAAGACGATGGAATCGGATTCCAGACAAAGGCCCCATGGGCATACAAGGGTCATTTTGGTTTGCTGGGAATGGAAGAAAGGGTCAAAAGCATTGGTGGCAGGATGAAAATCCATTCGGGAAAAAGAAAAGGAACTTTTATAGACATTGAGTTGGAGCTTAAGGATGGAGGTGTGAGCATTGATAAAGATATTATTGGTTGATGATCATGAGATTGTTAGAACCGGACTTAAGATGCTCTTGGAAACAACCGAGACCTATGAAGTTGTTTGTCAGGCTGAAAATGGTCAGGAAGCTTTGAAGTCTTTGAAAAGTCATGATGTGGACCTGATTCTCCTGGATTTGAAAATGCCGGTAATGGATGGTTTGACTTTTCTTGCCACATATAAGGAAGAAAAAGAAAGGGTTCCGGTTGTCGTTCTGACAACCATGGATGATGATGAAAAAATCAAGAAAGCAATAAGTCTGGGAGCAAAATCCTATCTTATGAAGGATACCTCTAGAGAAACCTTGCTACGAACTATAGATGCAGCCCTTCATGATGAAATGCTACTAACAGCAGACGTGACTGAAAAGCTGTTGGCTGGATCCCTGCCACAGTCAGCCAAGCCTACAGAGGACTTTCAATTGACAGAAAGAGAAATCTATATATTGTCCTGTGTGGCCAGAGGAGATACCAATAAAAGTATCGCCCTTGAATTGGAAATATCTGAAAGAACAGTCAAGGCCCACTTAACCAATATCTATCAGAAAATGGATGTGGCTTCCCGATCAGAAGCTACGGCCAAGGCCCTTGGTCATGGTATAATCCATTAAATCTTCCGAACGTTTTAAGTAATGACTGCTTGTATTTTATCAATGAGACTATGTATATAAAAAAGAGATTTACGTTAGCAAAATTCATTTGCTAGCGTAAATCTCTTTTTTTTTATAAATGCAAGGTCTTGGTAAATTATGCCTTTATTTCATAAGCGTATGAGTTGGTAAAGTTGGAAAAAACAGCTTCGTTCACAGCCTCTGGTGATGTGGCGTAACAGCCGATGACAACCCCTGTAAATCCACCTGCAACTTCTGATGAAAGGTATCTAGTTAAACCTTGACCAAGAGTGAAGGTGCCTTTAGGAGTTTGGACGGAAAAGGTGTATGTCTGACTGTCTGATGTGGTCTTTAAGGTAACATTGGATGTATGACCCAGATAGTGAACCCCCTGTATATGTTTGACATTGCCGATACAGAGTCGAAGAATGGCTTCAAATCCATTGCCGCATGCTCTTACAGCCAGATCATAGTGGTGATGTTCATCCATATAAAAAGTGATGCCACCTTCGCCCCTGTCAATAATTACATCACAGGATAAATCCAGATTGAAATCTTTTTGCCTTAGGCCGATAAAGGTAGGGGTATCAGCCTGGTCGAGATCAATCGAGGTACCTTTTAAGATTAAGCTGTCCTGTCCAAGATAGTAGTTGTCTTTGACAGGGATTCTAAGGAAGGCCCAATCCAGATTCCAATCTGTTGTAAGGAAGCTTTCTTCAGTAATCTTTTTCTGTCCCTTATGTAAGTGAGGAATCTCAACTTCAAATCTCGTTGTGCCCTCATCAGCAGCATAAAACCATCCATCTTCATCGAAGAATACCGGTACGATGAAAACCTCCCTTCCAAGATGGTGGAAGGTGGACCACATACCTGTTTGGCGAAAGCCTAAGTGGATAATATAATAAGCGCCATCAGGTCCTTGAATCAGATCTCCGTGGCCAATACCCTGTATAATATAACCGCCAAGATTCCTGTTGGTAACCACAGGGTTTTTATCATAGGCAGTAAAAGGACCAAATGGATCTTTTCCTCTTGCATAGGTAATCATATGGCCATACTCTGTACCACCTTCTGCTGCCATCAAGTAGTAAGAATCCTCGATTTTATAAAGGTGGGGGCTTTCCAGGAATCTACCGCCGGTTCCCTGCCAGATGGTCTTGCTTGGAGATAGCTTTTCTCCGGTTTTTATATCAATTTCGCACTGGACGATTCCGGGAATACCCTGATCATCCATACCGTTGCTCATAAAATAGGCGTGGCCATCTTCAAAATAGAAAGAAGGATCAATACCACCCTGGTCAACGAAGATAGGATCAGACCACTGGCTATATATATCTTCAGTCCAAACATAGAAATTCTGATGAGTCGTATCGTTGGTTGTCGTCATGTAAAAGATACCTTCATTGAAACGAATAGTTGGAGCAAAAACACCTCCGGATGAGTTGATTTTATTCAGAGCTATTTGATTTGGCTTGGTTAGGCAGTGGCCAATCTGGGTCCAGTTAATCAGGTCGTCACTTTCAAATAAGGGGACACCTGGGAAGTACTGGAAGGAAGAGGTGACCATATAGTATTTTCCATTAGCATGGCAGACGCTTGGATCTGGGTAAAATCCCTGGAGGATTGGGTTGAGTACTTGCATATATTTCTCCTTTGTATCGTATTAACACAAGTATAATAGCTGTGCATTGATTTTTCTAATAATTTTGAGACTTTTGATAGAACTATTTGGACACTGTGATTATTGGGTTAAGTTATTATTCATTGCTATGGATAAAAAAGCATAATAATGCTACACTAAGTATAGAATTTTGAAAAGAAGGTGTAGGGATGGAACATAAATCGGTTACCATATATGATATTGCAAAAAAAATGGGTTATGCACCGGCGACAGTGTCAAGGGCGCTGAATAATAAGAAAGACATAAGCGAAAAAACCAGAGAACGGATACAGAAAGTAGCCAAGGAAATGAATTACTTTCCTAACTCACAAGCTAAAGCGTTAACAACGAGTAAGACCTGGAATATTGGAGTTTTATCAGTTGATAATCAGCATAACGGTTTGACCCACTATATGTTTTCTCATGTACTGGAAAGCATTCGGGCAGAGGCGGAGAACAATGGGTATGATATTACCTTTATTGGTGAAAATATTGGGGGATATGCTTCGACTTTTTTGAATCACGCGAAATACAGAAATTGTGATGGAGTGATTCTCGTCTGTATTGATTTCTTCCAGCCAATGGTGAAGGAGCTTGTTGAGGGTGATATACCTGTTGTCACAATCGATCACCCCTTTGATAACTGCAGCTCGATTGTATCGGATAATGTTGACGGGATGAGAAAGATCGTCTATTACTTAAAGGGTCAGGGACACCATGATATCTTATATTTTCATGGCGATAACAGTGTGGTTACCCACGCTAGAATCAAAGCTTTCAAGGACGCATGCCGAACCTTTAATGATGGCGGGAGCTTCGAAGTTAGAGAAGCGGTCTACTACTCACGAAGTGAAATGTATAACCTGACAAAGAAGTTTCTAATTACCGCAGAGTCGGTTCCAAGTGCTATCATATTTCCTGATGATTATGCCGCCATAGGCGGCATGGAGGCTATCTTGGATCTTGGTTATAAGGTACCAGAAGATATTGCTGTAGTCGGTTTTGATGGTATTGAGCTGGGAGAACTGGTTAGACCAAGCTTAACAACTATCAATCAGGATTTTTACCGTATGGGCAAGAATGCTGTACAAGAATTAATTAAGCATATTGAAAATGACAATGAACCTGTTAAACGAATTGAAATTCCTGTGAAATTAATCGAAAGAGAATCATCAAAATAGAACTTTTACAAGTCTTTTTAAAAAGTTGCATAAAAAGGCTTGTTTTTTTTGAGTATTATAGTAAAATGGCTACATGGTCGTAACCGGTTACGGAATGCCAATGGTTATTAAGGCCATCTTTTTTGCAAGAGTTTCGTAACCGGTTACGGACGGGGTAGTAGTCCTATGACTATAATATTACATGTATATTTAAGGAGAGAAGATATGAAAAAACTGATGGCACTATTATTAATGGTAACACTAATATTTTCATTGAGTGGATGTGGGGATGCACCTAGTGAGGATCCAAGCTCAGGAAGCACAGAAGCTTCCAGTTCGGACAATTCAGAGGACGTAGATGCAGGGGAAACTGAATCAGAGACTGAAACAGCCGTTATCGGTGATGCAAATGCAGACAGAACTTTGGTAGTATGGTCCTTTACCGATGAAGTTAAGAAGATGATTGAAGAGTATTATTTACCAGCACATCCAGATCTCGACTATAAAGTAGAGGTTGTCATCATACCTACAGAAGATTATCCAACCAAGCTTGATCCTGTCTTGGCATCAGGAAAGAATGCACCGGATATGTTTGCAATGGAGGCGGCCTTCGTTAGAAAATATGTTGAAAGTCCATTTGCTATGGAAATGTCAGAAACAGGTGTTGATACAAGCGGAACATTCCCATATGTTCTTCAAGTAGCAAACAACAAAGGTTCTTCATGGCAGGCTACACCAGGTGCCTTTTTCTATAGAAGATCTATAGCTGAGAAATATCTAGGTGTATCAGAACCTGAAGACGTTCAGAATATGTTGGCTGACTGGGATAAGTTCCTTGATGCGGCTAGAAAAGTTGCAGCAGATTCCAATGGGGAATCCAAGATGTTGGCAGGTACTGGTGATTTAACTAATGTATTCTTTGCAGCAAGACAACAATCATGGATTGTCGATGATCAATTAGTCATTGATGATGCAATTTATGAACTCTTTGAAACTGCTAAAATTATGGAAGAAGAAAATTTAACTCATCAAGGTGCTCAATGGGGTGAAGCTTGGTTTGCAGGTATGAAGGATAATTCAGTTATGGGATATTTCTTACCTACCTGGGGACTTCACTATGTATTGAAAACCAACTGTGAAGATGCAGAAGGCAACACGACTTGGGGAGACTGGGGAATGATTCAAGGTCCACAAGCCTACTTCTGGGGTGGAACATTCTTGACTGTACGTGAAGGTTCTGAAATGGTTGATGAAGCTTCAGACATTATCAATTACCTTACAGTAGAACCGGAATTCCTTAAAGCATGGGCTAAGGATACTGGAGACTTTATCTCAAATCCAAGTATTATTGACGAAATCAAAGATGATTTCTCAGAAGACTTCCTGGCTGGACAAAATCATTATGAGGCTTTCGCACAAATGGCTCCATCCATTGATGCTTCAGCGCTTCAAGGTTATGATCAAGACATTAATACTTTATTGGGTGAGCAATTAACAGCTTATTCTTTAGGAGAAAAAGATCTTGAGACAGCAATCAATGATTTTAAACTTAGTGTCCAAAATGCTTTCCCTAACGTTAACATCGACTAAGTAGTGCACATAATCAGCAAAGTGTTCATTAGCGTGATTCTTTTTGTGAATCACGCTAATGCATATAAAGGAGAATTCTATGATAACTAGTTTAAACAGTGGCGGTAAGAAGAAGCGGGGCACCGTAAATTATTCAAAGTATGGATATTTCTTTATATTCCCTTTTGTATTGTTTTACTGCATATTTGGTTTATATCCGACTTTTAATACTTTACGATTAGCATTCACTGATTTAGCAGGATGGGCCGTTGATTATGAGTATGTAGGTTTTGAGAATTTCAGCAAGTTATTTGCCAATCAGATCTTTCGTCAGGCATTTAAAAATACATGGATTATCTGGCTGCTAAACTTCTTTCCTCAATTAGTCATATCCTTATCACTGGCAGCCTGGTTTACAGATATTAAACTTAGACTAAAGCATGTTGGCTTTTTTAAAGTCATGGTTTACTTGCCAAATATTATTACAGCGGCTACTGTTGCCGTGCTTTTTGCAGCTCTTTTTGGCTTCCCAAAGGGTCCAGTTAATACAATTCTTATGAATTTAGGACTTGTCGATGAACCGGTCAACTTTTTCAGAGATGTATGGATTACTAGAGGAACAGTTTCCTTTATTCAGTTCTGGCAGTGGTATGGACATTCTATGATCATATTGATTGCCGGCATTTTAGGTATTTCACCATCCCTTTATGAAGCTGCCAGAGTTGATGGAGCCAATTCAATACAAATGTTCTGGAAAATTACCGTCCCACTAATCAAACCCATCCTTTTATATCAGTTAATCACCTCACTGATTGGTGGTATGAATATGTTTGATATACCATTTTTGCTGGTGGCAAATGGAGGACCTGACCGATCTGTTGAAACCATGGCTACCTATATCTATAGACAGGCTTTTACAGGCGGATACAACTATTATATGGCTTCAGCTGCCTCTATATTCTTATTTATTTTCGTAGCAATCATCAGTATTGTTATCTTTAAGACTATGCGACAAGATGAATACAAAAGTTCTAAAAGGAGATAAAAATGACAGATTCAAGTTTATTAAAGATTAAAAAAATCATCATATATGCTTTTTTGTTCTTCCTGGTTGCACTGAGTATTCTACCTTTTTGGATCATGTTTGCCAATGCAACAAGGTCAACCTATGCAATTCAGTCAAGTGTGTCACTGTTCCCAGGCAAGTACCTGGTTTATAACTGGCAGGTTTTGACGGGGAGAGGATTTAGTATTTTTAAGGGATTTGCCAATTCCTCTGTAATTGCTTTTTCTTCGACGGCCTTAACCTTATATTTTTCTGCCTTAACAGCTTATGGAATTGTAATCTATAAATTTAAGGGGCGAAATATCTTTTTTGTTTTTATTATGATTATAATGATGATTCCTCCCCAACTTGGACTAGTCGGTTTCTACCGTTTTATGTTGAAAATTGAGTTAGTGGATTCATTTTTACCCTTGATATTACCTGCAATTGCATCACCCGCAACAGTCTTTTTTCTGAGACAGTATTTGGTTGCGTCATTTCCCAATGAGTTGGTTGAGGCTGCTAGAATCGATGGATCGAAAGAATTATTTACTTTTCACAAAATTGCACTACCTATTATGAAGCCTGCTATTGCAACTATGGGTATATTCTCCGTAGTTACATCGTGGAATAATTATATGACTCCTCTGGTTTTGCTAACCAGTGAATCTAAGTTTACCTTGCCCATGTTGGTGAGACTATTACTGACTGACATATATTCAACAGAATATGGTGGCGTATATTTGGGTCTGTCCCTTTCTGTACTGCCATTACTCGTTACGTATTTTGCCCTATCAAAATATATTATTAAAGGTGTTGCCATTGGTAGTGTAAAAGGATAAAGATTTATAAGAGGTGAAGAATGACTACTAGAATTAAGAACCCAATATTAAAAGGATTTAACCCAGATCCAGCAATTTGCTATGCCAATGGAACCTACTACATTGCAACCAGTACTTTTGAATGGTTCCCGGGAGTACAAATTCACAAATCAGAAGATTTGGTCAACTGGAAGCTGGCTTCAAGACCTTTAGACAGAATAAGTCTACTTGATATGAAAGGTAATCCGTCATCAGGAGGTATATGGGCACCTTGTTTGACCCATCATGACGGGAAATTCTACTTGATTTATACAGATGTCAAGGGATGGAATGATCTGATTTCTCCATTTAAAGATTGCCATAATTATTTGACCATTGCAGAGGATATAAATGGACCTTGGAGTGAGCCGATCTATATGAATTCAAGTGGCTTCGATGCTTCACTTTTCCACGATGATGATGGCAGGAAATGGTATATAAACCTGGACTGGAATTATCGAAATAAGGGAGTTGACTGTTTTTACGGCATTGTCGCCCAGGAATTTGATGAAGAAAAGGGCCGGTTGGTTGGCGATATTCATAAAATTTATAAGGGGACAGAGATTGGTGTTACGGAAGGTCCCCATATATTTAAAAAAGACGGCTACTACTATCTCATGTGTGCTGAAGGTGGTACATCATATGAGCATGCAGAGTCAATTGCCAGAAGCAGACACGTTTTGGGGCCTTATGAGAATCACCCCAAAAATCCTTTGATTACAAGTTATAAAAAGGATGTGTATATTAAGAAAGCTGGACATGCAAGTATGTGTGCCAATGCAGAGGGCGATTGGTATTTGGCTCATCTTTGCGGACGGCCTGTCAAGGGGACAGACAGATGTGTATTATGTAGAGAAACTTCCTTGCAGAAAATAACCTGGATTGAGGATTGGCCTTATATTGTTAGTGAAGGAGGACCTTGTAACACGCCACAGACTTATGTTGATATACCGGGAGATTCAGAAAAAGAACGGATGGTTAAACGAAAATGGACCTTTGAAAACTGGAAGTTTTTAGATGATTTTCAGTCACTAAGGGTTCCTATGGAAACTTTTGCCAATATTACCGATCGTGTGGGCTTTTTGAGACTCTACGGTAGAGAATCTTTGGTCTCCCGATTTACACAGGCACTAGTGGCGACAAGGCAAGAAGACTTCCATTTTAAGGCTGAGACAGCGTTTCGATGCCAACCAGAAAGTTTTCACCACATGGCAGGACTTTCCTATCGCTATAATGAAATGAATCAATACTTTTTGAGAGTTTCATTTGATGAGGACAGGCAAAAATTCACCCTTGGTCTTATTTGCATTGATAATGGAAAGTTCAGTCTAGAGGAGCAAGAAATCGACTATAAAGGCTATATTAAGATGCAGGTAATTGTTAATGATAAGGAAGTGTATTTTAAGTATGCTTTGGATGAAGAGTTTATTGATTTTCCTGGTACCTATGATGCTACAATTCTTTCAGATGAATATGCAAGTCCCATGGGATTTACAGGTGCTTTTATTGGTATGGAAACCATTGATATGAGACATCATAAATTTTATGCTGACTATGAGTATTTCGAATATACCGGCTTAGATGACTAGCTTTGACCCAAGGTAATGTATATGAACTCCTAATCAATTAATAAGGATAAACGAGCAAGTAAAATCCCATTTACTTAAATAAAAAACACATAAAAACAAGTCAACCAATAATCAGGTTGACTTGTTTTTATGTGTTTTTAAGTATCTTGCTTAACCTGATTTCTGTAGGCTCTTGGAGTTAATCCAATAATCTTTTTAAAGGTTTTGGTGTAGTAATTGTAATCGTGTATACCAACATAGGAGGCGATTTCCTGGACCTGCATATTGGTAGTGTTGAGAAGTTTTAATGAGGTATGGATTCGAAGCTGGGTAATATAAGCAGTTATGGTCATATCCATTTCTTTCTTAAAGGTCTTTGAAAGGTAAGGGGGGCTGATATGAAGGTAGTCGGCAAGGACTGATAAGGATAGCTGTTGGCTTAAGTTAATGTCTATATAGTCCAGTGCGTCACTTACTGTTTTTGAATAACCGCTTCGGGACTTGTTCTTGACCAAGAGGCAGTATTCCTTAACCATGTTCTCATGTATATCGTTTAGGAGATGGATATTATTGTTGGTATTAATAAGTTTAACAAACTTACTGGACAACTCATGGAGAAAAACCGGATGAACATCACTACGGCCTGCACCTATACGCAACAAGGTGTTGGTACTGTAAAGAGACGCTTTTTTGTCTATAGTAGCATCATCGATTCTTGGTTTATATAACATGCTTAGAAAATGTCGGGTTATGGATAGGGCTTCACTTGTATCACCCCTTGATATTGCTTGAAGGAGTGGTTCTTCAAGATTATATCGGTTGACTGTCGCCTGAGCGTTTAACATATATTGGTCAATAGGAGTGTAGAGAAGGTCTTCTTCATAGGTTTTGTTGAGATCTGATGTTGTGAAGGAGACTCCTGGGCGAATGTAGCTGACAATGTTTACCAATATGGACGTAAGCTTAATCGAATCATCGTAAATAGGAAATTGATAGAGAAGGCCTCTGATACTTTCCAATTCATTGTGATTAAGATGATGCTTTTCAATAATATAGTTGAAGTATTCCTCATCAATATTGGATTTAAGATAAGGACCTACAACAATAACATCATCATTTTCGTGAGGGTGGAAAAGGATATAATTGAGCAAGAATCCATCAGAGTAAAAGTAGAAGCAATTATCTCCAACAGAACTCATTAGCTTGATAAATGAGTCATAAAGTTTTTCTGAATGTTTCAATCCCTTTCGAAGTCCCACATCAATGCTGGAAACATCTACATAGGGTGCTTTGAAATAGTTAAAGTTGATTGAAGACATATCAAGTAATAGTTTTTGAATAAAGTATATCAGTGCGTTATCCATAAATACTCCCTTCTGTTGATTAAAATTATTATAGTACATGTTGATATAGAAAATCAATACTATAATAAATAAGTATAAAATTAATTTTTGAGATTAAAATAATACTAAAATTGGAAATAAAAATTCTATTAGCAATCATATAAAAGTGATATACTTCAACTAAATTAAGCCCATACTTGAGCACAAGCAGGTATATATTGGAGGAAATCATGAGTGATGTAATTCTGGAAATCAAACATATGAATAAGGTGTTTGGCCCGACAATAGCTCTTAAAAATGTAGATGTTAACTTAAAAAAAGGTGAAATTCGAGGCCTGATCGGTGAAAACGGATCCGGAAAATCTACTATCATGTCTATTGCCAGCGGTAGACTGACAGCGACTAGTGGCGATATGTTTTATAATGGAAAACCATGGGCGCCAAAAGATATGATACAAGCCCAAAAAGAAGGTATAGCCATGATTTTGCAGGAGGCGAATACGATTCCAGGTGTTACCGTTGCCCAGAATATATTTGCAGGTCGTGAAAAAGAGTTTACTAAATTTGGCATTATCAATATGGAAAAAATGTTCGACGCGGCGGATCAGCTCCTGAATCGATTTGAGGTTCAACATATTCATGCAAGGGATATGATTGACGTGTATACCTTTGAAGACAGAAAACTCATTGAGATTGTTAGATGTTTGTCAGATGATATTAAAATTTTGGTCGTTGATGAAACAACCACAGCCTTGTCTATGGAAGGTAGGGATATTCTCTATAAACTGATGCATAGAATGGCTGAGGAAGAGAATAAGACCATCGTATTCGTCTCTCATGATATTGAAGAAATCCTGGAACACTGTTCTGTTCTGACGGTCCTAAGAGATGGTGATATCGTAGGTGAGCTTTGCAGGGAAGAAATGGATAAGGCATCATCCCACCGCTTGATTCAAACCATGATGGTTGGTCGTGATATTGGTGAAAAGTACTACCGTGAAGATTACGATAGCAGTCATAGTGATGAGGTGGTTTTAGAACTTGATAACATTTCCTTCAAGGATATTAAAAACTTTAACCTGAAACTCCATAAGGGAGAAATCCTTGGTTTCGGTGGTTTGTCTGGATGCGGTATGCATGAAATCGGACGTATTGCCTATGGTATTGAGAAACTGGACGGTGGTCAGGTTCGTTATCATGGCAAGCCCATTAAGAATCCTCTTGAAGCCATTAACAGTGGTATTGGTTATATTTCCAAGAACAGGGACCTGGAAGCCTTGGTTTTGGATGCTACCATTGAGGAAAATATTGTCCTTCCTTCACTTCCTGCTATATCCCGTAAGGGAGTCGTTATACCAAAGGATGAGCATATCCTGGCAGACCGTGAGATAGAAGCTTTCAGGATTAAATGCCATGGAGGCAGGCAATTAGTATCTACTTTGTCAGGTGGTAATAAACAAAAGGTATCTTTTGCCAAGTGGACAGCTAAAAATTCAGACGTCATTATTATGGACTGTCCAACCAGAGGTGTTGATGTTGGTGTCAAGCAAGGGATGTATACCTTGATTGAGAAAATGAAGGCTGAAGGAAAAGCGATTATCATGATATCTGAGGAATTATCTGAACTTGTTGGTATGGCAGATAAACTGATGATTATGAAAGATTTTGAAGTAACCAAAGAATTTGCCCGTTCTCCAGAATTAGTGCAAACCGACATTATCGAATATATGATTTAACCATAAGGAGACAGCAAATCATGGAAAATATTAGATTAGAAAACACGCAAACAGATCAAAAAACTACTTTGAAGGATATTTGGTTGAAACATGGGGCCATGATTGCCTCATACTCAGGCCTACTCTTCTGTATTATCCTCTTCACTATATTGACACCTATGAATGGTGAAAGTATTTGGTCACAAGCCAAACTGTCAACCTTAATGTCTGATGTTATTGTGACTGCTCTTATGTCAATTGGTGCTGTTTTTATATATGCTCTTGGAAACCTTGATATCAGTATCGGCCGTCAAATTGGCTTGTATGCCACAGTCATGGTCCTTGTGGCCAACTCAACTGACAGCCTGGTCCTTGGTATTCTCTTATCCATAGTATTGGCCCTTGTCATTGCAGTGATTAATGGTGCTTCAGGCCCTTTATTAAGGATTATTCCTATTATACCTTCAGTTGTAGTCATGCAGGTGCTTACAGGAATTATTACCCTTTTGTATTCATCAATGGGAGTTCGTAGCATTAGCCTCAGAACAGTGGATTACAGTCCCTTTAAATCACCAATGGTAATGCTTGGTGTTCTGATTGCTGAGATTGTGGTTACGGTATTTCTTTTCAATTTTACCGTCATCGGTAAATACGCAAAAGTACTGGGAGCCAATAAAACAGTGGCGATTCAGAGTGGTGTCAGTGAATTAAAGTTCAGGGTTATTTCTTATATGATAGCAGGCATTTGCTTTGTTAATGCAGCTCTATTCCAAATGGGCTATACAGGTTCAGCCTCAGACTCCACAGGAGTCGGTTTTGAAATGAATGCTTTAATAGCTCTGATACTGGGTGGCATGCCCATTTCGGGAGGGATGAGGTCCAGAATTTCAGCCGTTGTGGTTGGATCACTGACTTTCTCGATTTTGGACGTTGGCCTGCCTATGATTGGTCTGCCGACCAGAATGACATTTATATTCAAAGCCCTTGTTTTCTTAGTGGTTGTACTTATCACAAGCAGAAAGAAGCATGGTCCCTTACCCCAATAATATTTGGATAGTCCAATTATTATATATTCTAGAAAAAAGAAAAGTTGATGGAGGTTTTATGTTATGAAGTATGTATCAAAAAGAATCATGAGTTTATTGATGGCAATGATTTTATTGTTGGCGACACTTTCAGCATGTGGACAGGCTGCTGATGAAGAAAGCACAACAAGTACCAATGAAACTGCAAATGAAGAATCCAGTCAGGAAGAGGTTACAAGTGAAACAGCAGTGGAAACTGTTGGTGGAAAAATTCTCTTTATGGTAAACACAAGCTCCGGTCCTGTTTATGACTTTAGTATTAAGTATATGGAAATGTGGACAAAAGAGTTGGGTTACACTTATGAGATTATTTATGGAGACCCAGCCAACGATCCAGCCGGTAACTTGACATCTGTAAAAAATGCCATGACTAACGACGTTAAAGGTCTTGTTATGATGCAGGATGGTGGTGTTTCAGCCATTATGGATGAATATCCAGAACTTTATGTAGTTGGTTTGGCAACTGATATGGCATCTGTCTTTAATGAAGAAGGTACTAGTGCCTCAGTTCGTGGTAATGCAAATTTCTTAGGTACAGTAGCCGGCGGTTATGCCAATGGTGAGAATATTGGTAAGATGTATGCTCAAGCTGTCATCGACGCTGGATATAAAAAGATTGCAACGATTATGGTACCTGCCTTCGCTTACCCACAATATGCTATAGCAGATGCAACTATTCGTGCAGAGATAGCAGCATACAATGAAACTGCATCAGAGCCAATCGAAATCGTCGGTGAAGAAGCTGCAGTTGTTATGTTTAGACCATTAGATGATACATTCTTTAACGAGCCTGTTAATCAGGATTTAGATGCCATCATCGGACTATGTGCAGGCCAGGCATTTATTTATCCAACAATGGCCAATGCAATGGGGAATGGAATTGCCAATGGCGACATGAAACTTCTTACATCAGGTATGGAAGGCGATCAGGCCTTGGTTGACGATGTGGGAACTGGTATTGTAGCAGGTCTTTTCGTACCTAACTATGAAGAATTATTCTTTGGAATTGCAATGCTCGACAATGCTATCCAAGGAACGATGTATGAAGATTTTTCAGACGCAGAAGTTCTTGATGGTGTTTATGTAAGAATTACCAGTGATGAAGTCATGAAAACAATCGAGGAAAACTCAGCCTTATTAACAGCTGATATGTCCAAGGTTTCAGTATCTATTGAAGATGGTAAAGCATTCTTGAAGCGCTACAATCCTGATGCAACTTATGCAGAATTAAAAGCATTCATGGAATCAGATGCATTCTCTGAAAAAGCTTATCAGTAGTAAGAAACATAACTAGGAGGTCATACACAATGAAAAATAAAATGAGTGTTGGAAAAAGAATTGTCGGGACATTGTTTCTACCGGTATTAATGTTCGTCATTATGATGATATTCACTTATTCCAATGGAAAAATGTATTATGGAACCTGGAATATGTGGCGGACCTTAGTGGTTAATATAACCATTTCTACAACCTGCGCTTTGGGTATTGGCCTCCAGTTTAACAATGGCCGATTCGATTTCTCCGGAGGGGCGATTATGCTCCTGTCGGCCATCATCGGTGGAAATTTAGCCAAATCAATGGATAATAATATTATTGTCTTTGCCTTGCTTTGCCTTGTATTAACAACAAGTCTTAGCGTACTGGTTGCCGTCCTCTATGTATATGGGCGGTTGCCGGTGGCTATAAGTACGATTACTATGGCCTTAATATTTGAAGCTATTACTCCTTTGGTATTTAACGGAAGTGGTATAAACCTAATCGCCAATATGGAATTGAAAAAGATTGCCAGGTATCCAGGTGTATTCATTCCCTTGGTTTTAGGTTTAATGGTATATATCTTTTATAAAAAATTCACTTTAACTTCCAAACAGTCTCAACTGCTTGCCAATAACCAGAGTGCAGCTGTTGATATTGGGATCAGTGAAAAGAAAAACGTTATCTTGTCCTATGTCTTTAGTGGCATCATCTTTGGTTTTGCTGCAATGGTATGGGTATCATCTTCAATAAAATCAGCATCCTTTACATCTCTTTCCACAGTTAGCGACCTCTTTACCAATATACTGCCTGTATTTATTGGTTTAGCACTTAGAAAGTACTGTGGAGAAGCCATAGGAACCTTGGTAGGAGCTGTAACCCTAAGTCTTATGTCCTATGGATTGCAGGCTGTTCTTTCAGCAGAACTTGGTTCAGCGGTTTCCATTATTATAACCGGATTATTCATCTTTATCTTCAATGTGGTAACAACACCATATGGAAGTGTTCTTAAGGAATGGTACGGAACATGGAAGAGAAAAAGAACCATAAAAGCATCAGTATAAATATAAAACGTGGAGGAACCGTCTGATGGTTAATTTGAAAACTAAACCTTTTGAACTGAGTGATAAGCAGGTTCAATGGGTAGAAAAACATATAGAAACAATGACTCTTGATGAAAAAATAGGTCAACTGTTTACCGTATTAAAGACTCAACCTGGTGTTAATGAAGACCAAATTAAGAAAACCCTTGATACCTATTCTCAAGGTGGACTTAGATGGCAGGGTGGTAATAAGGAAACTGTTTATGAACAGAATACGACTTATCAAAAATTGAGCAAGATACCTCTTTTGATTGCTGCCAATTGTGACAACGGCGGTGATGGATGTCTGCCAGGTGAAGGTACATTTGTTGCGACTGCAGCCCAGTCAGCAGCCGGTAATGATTCATTGACAGCCTATCATATGGGACTTGTATCTGCCAGAGAAGCGACTGCAATCGGTTGCAACTGGCTCTTCAATCCTATAGCAGACATCTACTATAACTGGAGAAATACAATTGTTAACACAAGATGTTTCGGAGATGAACCGGAACAGGTTATTGAACATACAAAAGCCTTTATAAAAGGTGTAAGGGATGCTAATCCAAATATGGCATGCTGTGCTAAACATTTCCCTGGAGACGGCGTAGAAGAATTGGACCAGCATCTTGTACTCGGCATCAATGATTTGGAAGTAGAGGACTGGAAAGAAACCTATGGTAAGGTTTATCAGTCACTAATCAATGAAGGTGTGGAATCCATTATGGTTGGCCATATCGCCCTTCCTGCTATGACTAGAAAACTTCGTCCTGGTATCAAGGACCGAGACATTATGCCGGCAACATTGGCACCAGAGCTCCTGCAAGATCTTCTTAGGGAAGAATTAGGTTTTAACGGACTTATTCTAACAGATGCAACCCATATGATTGGATTTTCAGCCATGGAGTCCAGGGCAAAAGCTTTACCATCAGCTATTGCAGCAGGTTGCGATATGATCCTGTTTGCCAATGACATTGAAGAGGATATTGACTCTGTTAAAAAGGGATTGGAAGAAAAACTTTTGACCAAGGAACGTTTAGATGAAGCCGTAACACGTATTCTGGCCTTAAAGGCAAAACTTAATCTTATGGATGAAAGTGTTCAAATTCCAGATCCAAACTTGATTCATACCGGCGTCAATACTGAGGAACACCAAGAATTTAGAAAAGCAGCAGCAGAGAAAAGTATTGCTCTTGTAAAAAATTCAGACAGGGTCATTCCTGTTAACATTGCTGAGAAAAAACGAGTATGGCTTCATTATGTACAGTCAGCTCCGACAAGTACCCTGTATCAGCCTGATCCTGCCAGATCTGTTTTTATTGAAGAGTTGGAAGCTGCTGGCTTTGAAGTGACCTTATCACCTTCTTTTCATGACTTGGAAGCTGAAAACGGACCTTCCTTTATGAATATGGTTAAGATGATGGACAAGGGTCCAATTAATGCCTACAAGGAAAAATATGATTTGGTTATGGTGGTCTTCAATATTAAAGGATATGCCCAGGAAAATATTGTTCGAGTTAAGTGGTCTGCCCACCATTCCAAAGAAGTACCCTGGTATATTTCAGAAATACCAACTATAGGAATTTCTTTGAACATGACCAATCATCTCATTGATGTACCACAGATGAAGACTTACATTAATGCTTTTGGCAGCTCCAGAGACCATATCAGGTCCTGTATTGATAAAATCCTTGGTAAGTCAGAATTTACGGGCCTTGTGAAAGACCATTACTTCTGCAACCGATGGGAAGCGAGGGTTTAAGCTAATGGCAGATATGAAAAAATATTTGATTTGCGTGGATTCCGATGGATGCGCCATTGATTCTATGACTGTCAAACATGAAAAGGCTTTCGGACCTGCTTTTGTTGAAGTTTGGCAAGTCGGTGAAGACCTTGCCGACCAAGTCCTTAAAGAATGGAATGCAATTAATCTATACAGAATGACTCGTGGTATCAATAGATTTCAAGGCTTAGTGGCTATTCTAAAAACATATCCAGACCTTGATCATATGGATCAAATTCTTGCTTTGGATGAGTGGACAAAAACAACAAAAGCCTTGTCACCGGCAGCTTTGGAAGAAACTTATGAGAAGTCCGGCTTGGCAATTATGGAAAAAGCTCTTCAGTGGTCGGTAAGAGTTAATGAACTTATTGATACTCTTCCTTTGGCTATGCCCTTTGAAGGTGTAAAGGAAACAATGGAAGTCATAAGCCAGGAAGCTGATATTGCTGTGGTTTCCTCAGCGAATCCTAAAGCTATTGAAGAGGAGTGGAAGACTTCAGGTCTTTATGACCTGGTTAACTATTTTTATTCCCAGGCAGATGGAACCAAGTCAGAATGTATAGCCAGACTTCTGAGTATGGGATACAAAAAGGAAAATACCGTCATGCTTGGTGATGCTATTGGAGATTCCAAAGCAGCTTCAAACAATATGGTTGCCTTCTATCCCATCCTGGTGACCAAGGAAGTTAAATCCTGGACCGACTTTGGTGAGACCTATCTTCCTTTAATACTTAATGATGGGTTTAACGAACTTAAGCAAGTTGCATTATTGAATTCAATGATGAAAAATCTTGAACAATAATCCTTATAAATTACTTAATAGTCATGAAAAAAGTGCTGTCTCAATATTATATTGGGACAGCACTTTTGCATTTTTTATTCTAATGTTAGGAACTGAGGGTAAATAGCCAGATCAAACTCTTTTATAAAATCCAGAGGTTTATAATTAGGATTAATTGTCTTCATTGCCTCGGTTTGTAAGGAGGTTTGATGGCAGGTGGAATATAAACCCATACTTATAGCATGATGTTGAACCATGAAATGCTGGATAGCTTCCATTGTGGCCCTTGGAAAGAGTTGCATCAAAATATTTCCAAGAGGAAGTATGGCATCAAACAAGTCTTTTTTAAACTGAATCATAACTTCCAGTGAAACATTTCTTTCCAAAATGGTATATAAAATTGAATATAAGCTGTTCATTCGACTGTGTCTACCGGCCGTCTGTGACCATATGAGGGATATCTCTTTGGTGGTATACATTTGATTAACCTTAAATTGTGAAATCAAATCCTTGGCCCATAATTCTGCATCGCCGACCAGGATAGACAATAAGATTGCCTCTTTGGTTGCGTAGTATTTATAGATAGCAGGGCGGGTCAGCTTTGCCAACTCAGAAATGGCTGTGAAAGTTACTGCCTCATGGCCACCTTCATCATATAGTTTGGCTGCAGCTTCTATGATTTCCAGTTGGCGGGTTTGTATTTGTCGATCTGTTCTTGCTCTTTTGAATCCCATTGTGTTCATTCCTTTGTACTGGTTTTGGCACTATATTATAACACGACTAGTTACTTTGTGTAAATTGCCTTTAAAAGAGGCTCATAGCTAAAAAAAATAGTTGACGCGGCGTAATTTAAATGCTATATTTAAATAAGTTACAAGACGTAAATAAAAACTTAAATTAATTACATAACGTAAAATAATTGTATCACAGGAAATGAAGATTGTAAACAAGGAGAAAAATATGATATTAAATGAAAATTATAAGTTAAACAATGGCATTGAGATTCCAAAACTGGGGCTTGGAACCTGGTTTATTAATAACAAGGATGTTAGTCAAGTAGTTGTTGATGCAGCTAAAGCTGGGTACCGACATATAGATACAGCTCAAGCTTATAGAAATGAAGCCGGTGTTGCTGATGGCGTTAGGGCTTCAGGTATTAAAAGAGAAGAGTTTTTCATCACTAGTAAATTAGCGGCAGAAGCCAAGGACTACAAGAAAGCAGTCAAATCCATCGATGGTTCCTTGCAGAAAATGAAATTAGATTATCTGGATATGATGATTATCCACAGCCCACAGCCATGGACTAAATTTAGAGGCCAAGATCGCTACTTTGAGGGCAATGCAATGGCTTGGAGAGCATTGGAAGAAGCTTACACAGCAGGAAAAGTAAGGGCAATTGGTCTTTCTAATTTTGAAAAAGAAGACATTGATAATATATTGAAACATGCCAAGGTGAAGCCAATGGTTAACCAGGTGTTGGCACATATAGGGAATACACCTTTTGATCTGATTGACTACAGTCAGGAGAAAGGAATGTTGGTTGAAGGATACTCACCGGTTGCCCATGGGGTTCTTCTTAATAATAAGCCTGTACAGGAAATGGCCAAGAAATATGGTGTTACCGTTGCCCAGCTTTGTGTAAGATATGATCTTCAGTTAGGACTTTTACCACTTCCTAAGACTTCAAAGTTCAATCATATGGTAAATAATGGGGATGTAGACTTTAATATTACTGAAGAGGATATGAAGATTCTTAAGGCAATTGAACCTATAACCGATTATGGTGATGCCAGCATGATGCCCGTATATGGTGGTCAACTCAACCTGAAATCAATGGTTAAAATGGTTGTCAGCAGCTTTAAGAATTAGTTAAAAACATCAGGAAGGTAATACATAAGATGAAATATACAAGTAGAGAAACATTTGAAAAGGATAACCGTTTTGGTATTGGAGTCGCCAATACTATGTTTGAGGATTATTTTGTCGGAAGATCCTATATTAACCCCTTAGTAACTCCCGGAACTACACCTGTCTTTGTCGCTAATATAAGTTTTGAACCGTCAGCAAGGAACAACTGGCATAAACATCAAGCATCTAGTGGAGGTGGACAGATTCTCATCTGTACAGCAGGAGAAGGATGGTATCAAGAGGAAGGCAAGAAAGCCCAAAGCCTTCAGGAAGGATCACTTGTCTATATTGGCCCTGGCATAAAACATTGGCATGGTGCTAAGAAAGATTCCTGGTTCAGCCATATTTCTATAGAGGTTTTGGGAGAAAATACATCAACAGAGTGGCTGGAGCCGGTAGACGCTTCAAGTTATGACGGACTTAAGGATAAAGCTTCCAAAAAGGCTTATATGCCTCTAGGAAGACAGGAAGTGTTTTCCGATAAGAAAACTTTTGCTAAGGCTAATATGTTTGGGACAGGGATGTATAACTTCCCCTTGAAGAAGTATTTTTCAGGTAAGTCTTATTTGAAGATGTTGACTATGCCAGGCAAAGTTCCTATGTTCCTGGCAAATGTGAACTTTGAGCCGGGCTGCAGGAACAACTGGCACATTCATCAGGCCAGGAAAAATGGCGGTCAGCTTTTGATTGTAACGGTTGGGCAGGGCTGGTATCAGGAAGAAGGGAAGCCGGCTCTTGAATTAAAACCTGGATCTGTCGTTTACATACCTGCTGGAGTCAAGCATTGGCACGGTGCAAAAAAAGACAGCTGGTTTTCACATATTGCTGTGGAGATACCAGGTGACCAGGCTAAAAATGAATGGTGTGAAGCTGTAACGGATGTGGCTTACAGCGCTATATACTAGTCCTATTCTGGTCTTTGGCCATGTAGGAACTGCCATATTCATGCATGAGCTCCAGTATGGGGATGATCCGTTTACCAATATCTGTTAGGGAGTATTCGACTCTAGGCGGAACAACCGGATACACGGTACGAAGAACCAGACCGTCTTCTTCGAGTTTACGTAACTGCTGGGTGAGCATTTTTTGTGTCACATCCGGCAGTTTTTTTTTGATTTCGTTGAAACGGAGGGTCTGGTATGACAGGTACCATAGAATAAGAATTTTTCTTTTGCCTGACAAAAGGTCCTGGACCATAACCATTGGGCATCTGTCGTACTTTTGACATTTGTCTTTCATATGACAAAACTCGTGGACACTATCGGGTGTTTTCATTCGTTTCTCCTATCTTTCTACAGGTTTTCTTGTTTATGTTTATGTGGCTGAAAGCCTATATTTAGCTAATAGTATCTTTTTAGATACTATGTCACTTTATAGTACCTACTTGCAAAAAAGTGACTGATTGTTATAATTATAACATAAGAATAACCAGTTGAAAACCTAAGAAGATAAGGTTGATCATAAACAGTTACTTGTCAAAGAGTGGTTTGTTTATGACAAAGTATGAAAAAGGAGAAACAATGAGTAAAGTATTGTATATTAAAGCAAATGTTAAATCTGATGAAACATCCAGAACCTTTCAAGTGTCTAATGCATTTATTGAAGAATACAAACGTAATAACCCAGAGGATGAGATCATAACATTAGACCTTTACGAAGAAGGAATTGATTTCTTATCCGGTGAAGATCTTGCAAGTGTCTTTGGTCCAAAAACAGAAGAGAGCAAAAACCATCCAATTCTTAAATATGCCTACCAGTTTTTGGAAGCGGATAAGTTTGTCGTATCTGCACCTTTCTGGAACTTAGGTCTACCAGCAATCTTAAAGGCCTACCTGGATTATATCTGTATTACAGGTATTACATTCAAGTATACAGAACATGGACCTGTTGGTTTATGTCAGAATAAGAAAGCCGTTCATATCGTGTCTAGAGGCGGCCACTATATGGAAGGTCCTGCTACAGGATTTGAAATGGGAGACCGCTATTTAAGAGTTCTCTTTGGATTCCTTGGTATTGTTGATTTTGAAACACTTGCTATTGAAGGTGTTGATATGATTGGCGCTGATGTTGATGGAATCATTGAGAAATCTGTAAAAAGAGCTAAAACCATTGCAGGAGATTTTTAATCTTCGGGAAGGAATAAAAACATGAAAAGTCTAATTGATTATATGGAAGAAGCTAAAGTTTTCTATATGGCTACTGCTGAAGATAATAAACCTGCTGTTCGACCTATTGGCGGCAAACCTGTTTTAGGTGAAAATGGTTTTGTTGTAGAAGACGGCAAGATATATTTTTATACAGACAAAAGAAAATCCATGTATAAGCAGATGACTTCCAATCCTGATATTGCCATGACCTTTATAGTGGCTGATGGATTTGTACGTCTTAATGCCAAGCCGGTATTTGACAATAATGGTGGAGTTAAAGAAAAAATGCTGGAAGAAAACAAATCCTTAACAGTTCTCTATAGTCTGGAAGATGAGTTTTTTGAAGTCTATTATCTTGATGATGTGAGTGCCTTCTTATTTGCAAAAGGTCAGGAGCCAAGAAAACTGGCATAAGTAAGGATTACCTTATGGAAGATGAAATTACCATTAATACCTCAAAAATAAATAGTCATAAAAAAGAAGACTTCAACTTGTGAGGTCTTCTTTTTTTATTTTTTTAAAAAAAAACCTTGACTTGGAGTCAACTCCAAGTGATAACATAAGTTTAACAGAACAATCAAAACAATTTTAAGATTAAGAATTTATGAGGTAAAGAAAAATGAACAAAGAACAACTTCAATTAACCAGTGAATGGGATAAAGTATTTAAGCTTAGTGATAAAGTTAACCACAGAAAAATCACTTTCTATAACAGATATGGTATAACCCTTGCTGCAGACCTATATGAACCTAAGGATGCCAGTGGTAAACTTGCAGCAATTGCTGTAGCAGGACCATTTGGTGCAGTCAAAGAACAATCATCAGGTCTTTATGCTCAAACAATGGCAGAAAGAGGATTTTTAACCATTGCCTTCGATCCTTCTTTCACAGGTGAAAGTGGTGGACAACCTCGCCATGTATCATCACCTGATATTAATACAGAAGATTTTTCAGCAGCAGTTGATTATTTATCAACACTGGAAAATGTCGATCCTGAAAAAATCAGTGTTATCGGTATCTGTGGATGGGGTGGAATGGCTCTTAACGCAGCAGCTATTGATACAAGAATTAAGGCAACGGTTACTTCAACCATGTACGACATGACCCGTGTAACTGCTAATGGTTATTTCGATTCCATGTCTGAAGACGAGCGCTATGAAATGCGTAAAAACCTTAATGCAGTGAGAACAGAAGATTACAGGAAGGGCAGCTACGCCAATGCAGGTGGTTTGCCTGAGTCAGTACCTGAAGAAGCGCCATTTTTCTTAAAAGACTATGTGAACTACTACAAGACAGAGCGTGGCTACCATAAGAATTCAGTCAACTCAAACAATGGTTGGAATGCAACATATGCACTTTCCTTTGCAAATATGCCTATCCTTCAATACAGCAGCGAAATCAGAAATGCCGTTTTGATGATCCATGGCGAAAAAGCCCATTCAGTATATTTTAGCCAAGATGCCTTTAAAGCATTAAAAGGAGATAATAAAGAATTACTTATTATTCCGGGTGCTGTTCATACTGATTTATATGACCGCATGGATGTTATTCCTTTTGATAAGATTGAAGCTTTCATTAAAGAGAACTCATAAAAATTGATGTTACGGAGACTAATTTTTTAGTCTCTTCTTTTGTTAAGAAGAAAAAATGAAATTAAGTGGCAAAAACTCTTGACTTGGAGTCAACTCCAAGGAGTAGAATGTATATAAGATGTTTTTTAACTGATTATAACTTTGATAAGGAGAATGAAGATGAGAATAAAAAATGAAAATGAATTTAATGAAGTAAATGTGTTTGGTAAAGGTTTTGAGAATAAGATGTTCGCCCAGTATTTTATTGGTGATTCATTTTTAAATCCTATGACAGAACCAGGCAAGGATCCTTTGTTTGTTTATAATGTAACTTTTGAGCCGGGATGTCGAAACAATTGGCATATTCACCATGCAAGTGATGGTGGTGGACAACTCTTGATCTGTACTGCAGGAAGTGGTTGGTATCAGGAAGAAGGAAAAGAACCTGTTAGTCTTGAACCTGGATCATTCATTAAGATTCCTGCTGGAGTAAAACATTGGCATGGTGCCAAGGCGGATTCCTGGTTTAGCCATATCGGTATCGAAGTTCCCGGAACTGAGACTAAAAATGAATGGTGTGAACCTGTTGATGATGAATCTTACAGCAAGTTGGAAGGATAGTCATGATGAAAAAAGAAGAACTTTATCAATTTGACAAGCCGTTTATAGACCGTCACGAGGCATTTCTTCAAGAAGTTATTTCTGAGGAAGGACAAGTCCTAGACGAAAAAACAAGGTATATAGCCATATTGGCAACCCTCTTGGGATCTCAGAGTGTAGATTTATACAAGGAGGTCTTGGTAGATGCCCTTGATCGTGTACTTACACCTGTTGAAGCAAAGGAAGTTGTATATCAAGCTGTGGACTACCTGGGTATGGGAAGGGTCTATCCCTTCTTGTTTGCCACTAATAGTCTGATGGCCTCTAAAGGTATTGAGTTGCCATTAGAGGACCAATCAACGACGGATAGTGACACCCGTCTGGAGGCAGGTGCTCAGGCCCAGGTCGATATATTCGGACCTCAGATGAAAGACTACTGGAAGGGTGGACACATGAACCGGTGGTTGGCGGCTAACTGTTTTGGTGATTATTACACAAGAAAAGGCCTTGACCTAGGTCAAAGGGAAATGATAACTTTCTGTTTTCTTTCAGCCCAAGGTGGCTGTGAACCACAATTGAAGGCTCATATCTTCGGAAACCTGAATGTAGGCAATGATTTGGACTTTTTAACAAAAGTTCTTTCCCAATGTGTACCTTATATTGGATATCCCAGATCCTTAAATGCAATGACTGTGATTCAAGAAGTGAGGGCAGTCCTGGAAGAGAACAAGAAGTAAGGAAAGGTAAAAAATGAAGAAATATTCAGAACAACGCTTTACTGGTGAGCGTGCTTTATATCAAAGCAAAGATGTAGTCATTGATCACTCTGTGTTTGAAGACGGCGAATCACCACTCAAAGAAAGTAAAAAGATAAGTGTTTATGACAGTGTATTTAGATGGAAGTATCCTTTCTGGTACTGCCAGGATATCACCCTTGACAACAGTGTTCTTGATGACACTGCAAGAGCGGGGATATGGTATACAGACCGGATTGAAATTTCCAATACAACCATTGACGCCCCTAAAACATTCCGTAAATCCTCCAACATTACTTTGAATCATGTAAGTATGACAGATGCCAGTGAAACCTTTTGGAACTGCCAGAATATTACCATGAAAGATGTATCTGCTAAAGGTGATTATTTTGCCATGGGTAGCAGGGGGATTGAGGCTGATGGTTTAACCATTGTTGGAGGATATGCCTTTGACGGTGTTAAAGATGTTACTATCAGAAATGCAAAAATCATGTCGAAAGATGCTTTTTGGAACAGTGAGAATGTTATTGTGTATGACTCTTTCATCTCAGGTCAATATATTGGATGGAATTCTAAGAATATAACTTTTATCAATTGTACCATTGAGAGCGAACAGGGATTTTGCTATATTGAAAATCTAGTAATGAAGGATTGTAAGTTGGTTGGAACCGACTTGGCCTTCGAGTATTCTACTATAGATGTTACCATTGACAGTCATATTGATTCGATTAAAAATCCTATATCCGGAAAAATTAAAGCGGTTAGCATTGGTGAAATCATATATGATAATCCAGATGTAGCAGCTGAGAATACCCGGATTGAGACAAGATGTTATAAACCTGAAGTATGCTAAAAAGGATGGTTGAATGAAGAAAAGAACATCACTATTTGTACTGTTGATTTGCACCATCATGATCCTCGTTTCCTGTAGTCCTGACGGAAGCTCCGGAAATCTTATGGATCAAGGTCAACTGGAAACTGAAGCTACAGAGGTTTTAGAAGAATCCGGTGGAGATCAGGCAGTAAATGAGAGTCAGGAAGAAAACTCAATAGATGAAGAGGCTGATCCAATACCTCCAGTCACTGAAAACCTTATTGAAGGTAAGTTTATGGATGAGGATCTCCCCTTAGGTGAAGAAGAAAAGCAGCTGGTTCTTAGATATTTTGATGCCTTTTACAGGTCTCAGATGGAGCTGGAAGTCCAGGATATGACCAATCTTTTTGTTTCGGGTCAGGACAACCTTTTCGCCAGGCTCCACCAGGAGGTTTGGCGGTATATGGTTGAAGTTCGAAGGATGCAGGCAACGGATATGCGATTGGTCAGTAACCGGTACGAAATTCAAAACGTCAGACGTTTTGGAAGAAATGAAAATGAGTGGGCAGATTCAGACACTTTTTCCTTGACGGTTAACAGTTTTAAGGTGTTTGCACAACATCCGGATACAGTTTCGGAAGAATACGATGTGATTCATTATTTTTCTTTTGAAGATACGGAAGATGGACTGAAAATCAGACAACATATGCAAAGAGGTACCCTTTATTGGAATGTCCTAGGTGATTATTACCGGGAACTCTTTATGGAAAATGGATTAGATATTTATGATCTGTCACATGTTGATGAATTTTCTGATACTATCGATGATATGCTGAATACAGCAAAAGGAAACATGGATGCAAGAACAGAGGGTGACCTGATTACTCCTGATTTTGACCAGGAATATAGAAGACAGGCAGCCATTGACTATGCTGATCAATGGGTGAATGTTAGAAATGACCTTTGGTTCGCCTATGATTCCTATGGAGGAAATTGTCAGAACTTTGTTTCCCAAAGTCTTTTGGCAGGCGGTATTCCTATGGATACATCAGGTTCCAAGTGGAAGTGGTATGGGACGGAAGTCAATACAAGCTCCTCAGAAAGTGGTCGAACACCATCGTGGACAGGCGTCGATTACTTTGTGGATTATGCCAGAGACAACAGTGGTCATGGTCTGGTGGCGACAGTAGATGCTCCTTTTGATTCAGGTGAGATTGGTGATGTTGTCGTTCTTGGATATGATGAGGACTGGAGACACAGCTTGCTTATTTCTGATGTTGTAAGAGATGAGGATGGTCAAGTTATTGATTACCTGGTTGTATCCAACACATCCAATCTGCGAAGCTATCCCTTAAGTGCCTACCTCTATACAAACCAAATGTTAATCAAGATTCATGGTTGGAATGGAGATCCAGTGGATGAACCAGTGGATGAACCGGTGGATGAAAGTCAAATAGAACAAGAAAAATTAGAGGAAACAACAAGTGAAAACATTCAGGAGGAATCACGTATGATCCTACAAGTTGGAGAAACAAAATTAATAGCTAACCTTGCTGACAACTCATCAGCCCAGGCTCTTGTTGAGATGTTAAAGGAAGGTCCGGTCACTATAGAAATGGCTGATTATGGCAGCATGGAGAAAGTCGGTGGTCTGGGAAGGACTTTGCCTAGAAATGATACTCAAATCACCACTGAGGCAGGTGACTTAATTTTGTATCAGGGAAATGCCTTTGTTATCTACTATGCTCCAAACTCATGGAATTTTACCCGACTAGGTAAAATCGAAGGCTATAATGGTCAAGAGTTGAAAGAAATACTTGGCAATGGTAATGTGACTGTAGTTTTATCCTTGGAAGATTAAGAAATATAAATATACCCCTACAAAAGAAACCACCTGGTATGTGCATGGCCATATACCAGGTGGTTTTCTATATGTTGGATTTTCTAAACTGATAGGGGGTCATTCCCGTTGCTTTTTTGAACTGCTTATGAAAATAGGATTGGGTGGAAAAGCCTGTTTCATCAGCAATGCTTTGAAGTGAAGTCTGGCTTGTTAGGAGTAAGTTTTTGGCAAGGTTTATACGTTCGTTGTTGATGTAGGCGCTTAAATGCTGGCCGGACAGTTTGTTAAATAGATGAGAAAGATAGTCCGGATTCATATGAACCTGATTGGCGATTAAGTTTCTGTTTAAGTCCGGAGACGACAGGTTTTTCTTAATAACCTCTTTCACGGAAATTAAGAACTGGTGTGATTCGGAAGTGTTAAAAAGCAGTGATTTTAACTGATCGAAGACAAGTCTTGACCATTCCAGTAAGTGTCTTAATGAGGAAGTGGAGGTTTCAATCTTGTCTTTTTCCTGTAAGTCGTTTATAAAATCCAAAGTATCAATATCATTGTTCTTCAGTATGGATAAGACACTGTGGAGTATATTGTGATAAATGCTGGCAAGATCTTTTTTTTCGTACAACTTGGTTTTCCTTAGATATAGGGCCTGAATTTCTTCTAAAATACGGTGGGAAGCGTTGTTAAGTATATAGTCGGACCATTTTTCAGTATGAAGCAGGTTTAAATCGACTGGCTGAATCAAATTGTGGACCTTGTTTCTGTTTAAATCGATAAGTAAATTGCTGACAGAGAATGTTCTTTCTATGTAATCACTGGATTCCGCATAAAAGTTACCCAGTTGACTTAAGTTAATGGGAGAGCTGATAAAACCGGTGAATCCAAAATCCGGACAAGTCTTAACCTGGTCTTCTAATAAATCGGTCATGAATTCTCTCATAGCAAGTAAAGAAGACATTTCAAGGGGGATCAGTAGAAGGAACTCATTTTCCCTGATTTGGTAGAAGAAGTCAAGTATAACTACTGAGTACTGTTTCGTTATGGGATTAATGAAATCTTTGGATTCCAAAGAAGACCCGGAAAGACTGAGATGAAGGGTATGAAATTCCATATTGACCCAATGACTGGGAAGTCCGTACCGGTCAAGTGTATTTTTAATATAAGAGTCATCCATAGTCTCTTTGGATTTTAGGAGCTCAATGAACATATGATCATAGCGAATACGGTCATTCGTATTCCATGAGCTGGCCTGTTTTACGGCTTGGGTTCTCAGCCGTTCCTTTTGCAAAACGCCTATGGCTTCCTTAAGAGCCAGTTCAAGTTCATCAGTTTTTGCTGGTTTAACAATGTATTGAAGACATCCCAAACGCAGGGCTTTTCTGGCATAGTCAAAGTTCTCATGACCTGTAAGGAGTAGTTTGACAGGATTGTAACCATTATCATTGACCCAGGAAATAAGGTCTAATCCGCTTTTTTTTGGCATTTGAATATCGGTAAGAAGAATATCCACTTTCTTGTCACTGATAATCTTAATGGCCTGGTCAACGCTGTAGGCGGAATAGATTTCCTGAATTCCAAGTTTGGCCCAGTTACAGGTGTTCATAATACCTTGAACAATATAATATTCATCATCAACGATAAGTATATTCATTTTAGTCTCCTTTTTGATCGCCGCTGGTTATGAAGGGAATATATGGAATTTCAATATCAATACGGGCACCGGCTCCGTCTTCATTGGAAAAGGATATGGTGGCTTCCTGGTCATATACGATACGCAGACGCTTGGCAACGTTGGGTATCCCCAAATGATCATTGGACATGTTGGATAGGTTGGTCTGGTTAAAGATGTGGGTCAAGTGGTTCAAATCATCCAGTGTATCTTGGGGAAAGCCCTGTCCGCTGTCTATATGGGTCAGATGAATGAAGGTCTTTTGGTCTTTTTGAACTCGGTATGCCTTAATCTCTATATCAAGCATTTCTCCCATAACCATGTTGTACTTAATGGTGTTCTCAGTCAACATAAGAAGGATAAGGGGGAAAACGGAGCCATCTAAAGTATCCGGTTCTATATCTGGTCGGAAGGTCAGGCATCCTGGGAAACGGAGCTGGGTCAGTTCAATATAGTTGGAGACAAAAGACATCTCTTTGGATAAGGAAACCAAGGTGCTGCCTGATAAGGTGTAGCGTAAATGATCAGATAAAGAGGTAATCATATCGTCCAGAATACGATGGTCCTTACTGGGCTGTTTGGCCAAAGTTGATATGGAGTAAAGGACATTTATAAGAAAATGAGGTGCAATTTGGGCTTTAAGATATTGAAGCTCAATATCAGTTTTGGCAATGTTTTCTTCATATATATCAATTCTAAGGTGCTGTATTTCATCAATCATCTGATTAAAGGCTTGGTCAATCTCAATGATTTCCTGGCAATTGGAGGTGTCTTCCGGTATCTTATGGTCAAAATTACCCTTTCGCATACTTTTTGCCGCACCTTCAAGAAGTCGAATAGGCTTGGAAAGAAACTTGGTAACAGACAAGAGAAATATAATGGTAAACGCCAACATAAGAATTGCAAGGAAGGTAAAGAGGCGATAGAGGGTGCTCAGTTGACTGTCAATATTTTTAAGGGGAATAATGGCTCCCAGGTAATAATCACAGTAGGAGAGTTCATTCATGACCAAGAGAGCTTCGCCTGAATCGGTATCAATAATTTGATAGGTGTCCTTTGAACCGGATACAGAAAAGTTATACTGGCTGTAGATTCCTTTGGAAAGCGGTTTTCCGGATTGGTCAATATAGATGATGTTACCTTCAAGCTCAGATATTGGTTCAAATATTGAGGTCATACGGTCAATGGCAGACCAAGCACCAATATAGGCCCCATTGCTTTCAATAATGCGGATGAGATAATAGGCGCCATCAATTTCCTTGGAATACCAGGCGGTCATGGGGATATTACCTTCATAATCTGTTTCCCGGAAGGTAGCTTTTAAATACTCAGTAACAACCCTGCCGTCATCATATTTAAAGGAAGGAATAAATGAATCATTAACTGGAGCATAAACAAACATACCATCAATTTCTGTAAAGGATGGTATACTATAGTCCAGAAGCATTTTAGTTCGAATGACCTTATTGTATATGTTGGTCAGGTCGGGAGTCCTAAAGACTTCAGTCATATCCAAACTGTATTCGGTCATATCATACATAAAGATATGAAGCTTATCCAGATTATGTGTCAGCTGCTGGTTATACACTTCAAGAGTGTCATGTACATGTTCGTAAGTATTGTTTCTAAGGGTATAGGTAAATGAGGTGGAAACCCAGAGCAGAACCAGGATAAAGGTTAAAATCAGGGCGGAAAATATAAGAAAAATTCCACGTCTAAAGGAATATGTAAATTTTGGTTTATAGTTAAAATTCATATGAGTAAAAACCGCCTTCTCAATAGTATTGTAAGTTTTGCTGTCTTTCTAAGCATATTATAGTACATTTACAGTGAAAATATATAAATTCTAAGAAAAGTGCAATTTTCCCTAAGTTTTGTACTTAGAGAGCTCCCATCTAACATTATATAATAGGCCTGTAATTAAATTCAAGGTTCTCATGAACCGGAAAAAATATTGGAGGATTAGTTTTATGAAAAAGTGGTTAGCAATTGTTTTGACCCTAATTATGGTTCTTGGACTTGCTGGATGTGGGGAATCCGGAAATGATACAAGTTCATCAAATGATTCATCAACGAGTACAAGTGAAGATGGCGGTGATTCAGCCAGTAATCTCTCACCAGCTGAGCAGGCTATTGCTGACAGAAAGGCAGACGGCGATGCACCTACTGTTGTTATGGCCTTCTTAAACTGGTCAGGAATGCCTGTAGGTCTTGAACGTATTGAAAATAAGATCAGTGACTATACCATGGATAAGTTGGGAGTTAAGGTTCAACTTGAAATCCTGGATATCGCTTCTTACGGACAGTCCATGACATTAATGCTGTCTTCCGGAGAACATGTAGATATTTTTTCACCAATTGTAATGGGTTATACACCTTCTATCAATAAAGGATATACCCTGGATCTTGAAGAAGATAATCTGATTCAAAACTACGGCAGCGGAATTCTTGAGACAATGAACCAGGCTTATATCGATGCATGTAGAGTTGGTGGTGTTCTATACGGACTACCACAACAAAGAGACATGGCTATTGGTCAAGGTGGTTTTGCTATCGGTGCTGAATACCTGGATGGTATAGGGTTTGACTATAACTCCATGTATGAAGACGGCGAAGAAATCATATATACAGATATGGCAACGATTGAATCAATCTTTGACCAACTTTCACAAGCCTATCCAGATCAATATGTATTTGCTCCACAAGAAGCTACTTTACAGCAACACAACAGATATGACCCTATTGGCGGTGACAATTTTGGAGTTCTTCTAGATCCAGAAAACAGCTTGGTTGTTGAGGACTTCTGGTCAAGTGATTTATTCAATGATTTTGCATCTCTTATGTACAAATGGAATCAGGCAGGTTACATTTCCAAAGATGCCTTAACTGATGACACTGCAGCAACTGCACAGGTAAAAGCCGGAACTGCTTTAGCATATGCGACGGCAACAAAACCAGGTATCCGTTCACAGGAAAGTGGCTTGTGCGGTCGTGATATGATCATTTTCCAAGCAGGAGAAGACTTCCTTCGTTCTGCAGCTGTAGCTTCAATGCCTTGGTCAATTAACTCAGGTTCTGAAGATCCTGTAGCAGCTATGCAGGTCCTTGACTTGTTCTACACAGATGCATACATGTCCAATCTTCTTTGCTGGGGTGAAGAAGGTGTTGAATACCAGGTTAAAGATGATGGATTCATTACCTTTGCAGACGGCATTGATGCAACAAACTCTGAATACTACAATAATGTTAACTGGTTAATGCCTAACCAATTTATCGCTCATGTTTGGGAAGGCAATGCAGCTGATATCTGGGAAAGAATGGAAAAATTCAATGATGAGTCTGTGAAATCCAAAGCCCTTGGTTTTGCCTTCGATAACAGTGATGTAGCTACTGAGTTTACAGCACTTACCAACGTTTATAACGAGTATGGATTCCAAATCATGTACGGATTTGTTGATCCTGCAACTGCTATTCCTGAAATGGTTGAGAAGTTGAAAGACTCCGGACTAGATACTTACATGGAAGCAAAACAAGCCGCACTTGATGAATGGGCTGCGGCAAACGGCGTGAACTAATAGAAAAACCATAGCGGAGAAGGAGGTAACTTCTCCGCTTTAGAAAGGAGAAAGCATCAAGTGCAGCCATTTAAACCTTGATGTATGTCGACAAGTTATGAAAAATAAGAATCAATCACCAGCCAACAGATCTTGGTGGAAAAAGATAAAACGGTTCATTCCTCTTTATATAATGGCTTTCCCGGGTCTTGCTTATCTCTTCATCAACAACTATATGCCATTACCAGGACTAGTATTAGCCTTTAAGAAATTCAATGTCAGAAAAGGTATTTATGGTTCTGACTGGGCAGGGCTTTCCAACTTTAAGTACTTGTTTAAGACCCAGGATGCCTTTGTCATCACCAGAAACACGATTTTATATAACCTGACCTTTATTGTTGTCAATACTATAGCTGCCATAGCTGTTGCTATTATACTTGCAGAGCTAACAGGTCGGCTAAAGAAGGTATACCAGTCAGCAATACTCTTGCCGTTTCTTATATCTGCAGTTATTGTGTCATACCTGGTATTTGCCTTTCTTTCAACAGAAAATGGCTTTATCAATAATTCAATCCTGGCACCGCTGGGGATAGATAATATATCCTGGTATACAGAGAAAAAATACTGGCCTTATATACTGGTCTTTGTCAACACATGGAAGACAGTAGGTTATTCCTGTATTATCTACTTAGCTACAGTTGTAGGTTTCGACAGAGCTTACTATGAAGCCGCAACCATTGACGGAGCCAACAAATGGCAACAGATTACTAAGATTACGATTCCTATGTTAAAACCGACCATTATTATGTTGACCCTTCTTGCAATCGGTAGAATATTCTACTCTGACTTTGGTCTTTTCTACCAGGTCCCACAAAACTCAGGAGCCTTATACTCAGTAACCAACACCATTGATACCTATGTATATAGGGGGCTTTTGGAGCTGGGTGATGTAACCATGTCGGCTGCAGCCGGTTTGTATCAATCATTCGTAGGTTTTGTACTTGTTCTTTCTGCTAACTTGATTGTCCGTAAAATCGATCCGGACAGCGCATTATTCTAGGAGGTGTCATGATGAAATATAGAGAGGATAAAATTTTCCAGACTATTGGTCATATCGTTATGATTATCTTGACCCTTTGTGCGATTATCCCTGTCGTTCTGTTGTTTATTTCTTCCATAACTGATAACGATACCCTGATTCGAAACGGCTATTCATTTTTACCGGAGAAGTTAAGTCTCTACGCTTATGAATATGTTTTTAAAACAGGTAATGCTGTACCAAGAGCCTATTTCATATCTTTCGTACTGACTATTTGCGGTACAGGTTTATCATTGGTCGTTACCACAACCTTGGCATACGCTCTTTCCAAAAAGAATTTGCCAGGAAGAAATATCATAACTTTCCTTGTATTCTTTACTATGCTTTTTAACGGTGGCTTGGTGCCAACCTATATGAACTATACCAATGTTTTTAACATTAAGAATACATTTATGGCCCTTTTGGTTCCTATGCTGCTGATGAATGGATTTAATGTTCTTTTGATGAAATCCTATTTTGTAACAGGGGTGCCTGATGAAATTCTTGAGGCAGCCATTATTGATGGGGCATCAGAATATAAGACCTTCTATCATGTAGCCTTACCCCTGGCAAAACCAATTGTTGCCACTATCGGACTTTTTTCAGGTATTTATTACTGGAATGACTGGATGAACGGTTATGTTTATCTGACAAGAAGAACTGATTTATATTCCATACAGAACTTATTAAACAGAATGATACAAAATATTCAATTCCTGACGCAAAACTCTGAAAACATTGCAGATGCCAATGTTGGACTTGCTGCTATACCTTCAGTATCAGTAAGGATGGCCATGGCTGTTCTGGGATTACTGCCTATTATTGTTGTCTATCCATTTGTTCAGAATAACTTTGTAAAAGGAATTACCTTGGGAGGAGTTAAAGGCTAATGATTCAATTTACGATTAATCCACAAGATAAAAAAGATTTTCCCCACTACTGGGAAATGTGTGTAGGCTCTTCAAATGCCTACACCGCTTTGCGTGAAGACTACAGAAAGCAACTCTTAAGAGCCCACGACGAACTTGGTTTCGAGTATGTCAGGTTCCATGGCATCCTGGATGACAGGATGAGTGTTCTGATACAAAAAACAGACCATGTTGGCAATCCCTTAGGCCTTGTCTATAATTTTGTTAACGTGGATAATATTTTTGACTGGCTCTTGGACCATGGAATGAAACCTTTTATTGAATTAGGTTTTATGCCATCTGCTATTGCCAGCGGAGACCGTACGGTTTTCCATTACAAGGGAAACATTACACCACCTGAAGACTATAAAGCCTGGGAAGAATTAATTGGCAAGTTGACAGACCATCTCATTGACCGTTATGGCATTGATGAAGTAAGGACCTGGTTCTTTGAAGTCTGGAATGAGCCTAACCTTTTCTTCTTCTTCGCAGGAGACCAAAAAGAATACTTCAAACTCTATGAATCAACTGCTAGGACCATAAAGAGTATTGATGAAAAGCTTCAAGTTGGCGGCCCTGCTACTTCCTGTAATTCCTGGGTCAAGGATACGGTTGATTTTTGTAAGGCCAACAATGTACCACTAGATTTTATTTCAACCCATCATTACCCAACGGATGATCCCCTGTGGGAATCAGGTATGGATATTATCGAGTTTTTCCAAACAGTTAAAGAAGACCAGAGAGTTTATCACAGAGGTGTTCTTGAGAAGATGACCAAACAGGTAAGAGATGAAGCAGGAGACCTTCCTGTATACTTTACAGAATGGAATACATCAGCTATGACAGGAGATGCCCAGCATGATGAGTCTTATGCAGCAGCTATGGTAGCCAAGACTCTGGCAGACAATGACGGGTTGGTAGAAGGCTATTCTTTCTGGACCTTCTCTGATATCTTTGAAGAGAGTGGCCAATTACCAGGCGCTTATCATGGTGGTTTTGGACTCCAAACATATGCAGGGGTAGCTAAGCCTGTATATCGTCTATTCCAGCTTTTCCATGACCTTGGAAGTGTCCGTTTGGGTGTGGAATCATCCGACAGGGATTCAACCCTTGAAATGATTGCAACTGAGACTCAGGATGGCTACCGTATCATTGCCTACAATCATAATATTCTAAATGAGCCTATCCAAGAAGAACATTTTGAAATCCCTCTGGAAAACCTGGGTAAGGTCAAAGAGGCGATTATACAGCGTATTGATGATCAACATGTCAATCCAAAGCAATTATGGTTAGATGAGGGTGCACCAGAGTATCCATCCAGACAATTAGTCGGACGTCTGCATACAGCCTCTGAACTCAAACCGGAGACTTTAGAAGTAGGTAATAAACTATCCTTAAGCGTTCCGGCTCAAGGCCTTGTATGTATTGACCTTATTGTGTAGACCATTTGTTAATTTGATTATGATAGTAAGTGACTTTTATAAGAGGAGCAAATATGCCTAGAGATCAAAAACTTCGAACAGTCCTCATGCATGATCCGGAACTGGATGATCAGAATACGATTATCAGGTATCTCCTATATGCCAACGAATTCGAGACAGAGGGTCTGATCTATTCATCCAGTCAGTTTCACTGGAAGGGTGACGGTGAAGGCAGTCTTTATCACGGCGAATCAGAACATTCGAGATTTAACCTTGGACCTATAGCCAGATGGAGATGGGATGACGATGTCAATATCTTTGAATGGGCCATAGATGCCTATGAAAAAGTATATGACAATCTCTCTACTCATGCTGAAGGCTATCCCCACCCTGATAAACTGAGGGAAAAAGTGTGTAATGGAAATATTTCCTTTCCAGGTGACATAGACAGTGACAGCGAGGGTGCAGACCTTATAAATAGACTGATTTTAGATGATGAACCCGGAAAACTGTACTTGCTGACTGGTGCAGGCATGTCAACTATTGCCAGGGCCTTAAAGGTCATTGCTGACACCTTTAAAGACAGTCAGACCTGGTCAGAACTCTATGATAAGATTGGCCGTAAAGTTGTCATCCAGTCCTTTGGTGATCAGGATGGTGTCTATGCCTCTTATATAGGACCTAACTGGCCAAATATTGAGTTTAGAGAAATGGCCACAAGTGTCTGGGGATATTTTTCCAGACAGGTTGCCTTGCCACAAGATCAAGAGTACCTGACTTCTCCATGGACTAGAGAAATGATATCATCCAAAGGCCCCTTGGGAGACCTCTATATGGTCTGGGGTGATGGTAGACAGCTTCATAAAAACGACAGGGCAGATTATTTTGGTTTTAGACATATGACCCTTGAAGCCTTAATTGACCTGGGCTATATACCTTGGTGCGGGCCAACCAAAGAGCCCGGCTCATGGATTTCTGAAGGCGATACATCTATGTATATGAATTTACTGGACAATGGTCTTGATGGCCATGTAGAAGCCAGTTACGGCGGATGGGGAGGTCGAAGTGGCCTGGATTGTGACCCGGAAGGGAAACTGTCAAAAGACTATCCTTCTGTTCGATGGTTTGGAGCGGCTCAGAGAGATTTTGCAGCCAGAATGCAGTGGTCTGTTGCCAGTCAATATGAAGATGGTAATCATCGACCGGTCCTTGTTCTTGACGGTGAGGACTACAGGGAGGTCAAGCCAGGTCAGAAAGTTGTCCTAAAGGCATTTGCCAAAGATCCGGATGGAGATCTGCTTGAAGGTAAATGGTGGCAATATGTGGAAGCGGGGACCTATCCTCTCCAGGTTGACTTTGCCAAGAAGCCTGAGCTTAGTATGATTGATTTATTTAGTCATCAAAGTCAGGGTGATGCAGAACTTGAGAAAACCAAGCAAGGTCTTGAAGTCCTTTCACCATCTGCCTATTCAAGAGAAAAAGACCCAAACAGAGAAATTTGTATTGAAGAAAGCCTGGTAGTACCTGTAGATGCAGCTGACGGTGCAAGTCTTCATTTTATTTTGGAAGTCAGTGATTGCGGCTGGCCGTCTCTAACTGCTTATAAAAGGCTTATATTAAAAGTAAGGAGATAGAGGAAATCATGAACAGCACATATAGAGTTATTGTAGAAGTTACAGATTTTGGGCCCTATGCCTCCAAAGTCATTCTACCCCTGCCTGAAAAGGTAAAAGAAGGACAACTAGGCCCTGAGAGTTTTTCGGTCTATGTAGAGCGACGGGACCTGATTACCGGCCAAATAGCCATGGTTCAAACCAGCTGGGAATCCAAAGAGAAATTCCCTTCTGTCGGCTATGTTGAGGTTGAAAATGCTTATGTAGTAGATGAAAAAGGAGACAAAGTGGATGAAGGAGCATATGTGCTTCTTCAACTACCAACTAGACCCTTTTATCCCTTAAGCTCTGAGTTGGCCATGAATGGCTTATTCAATGAGTTTGTTTTTAATGATTATACCATTTGCCAGATTAAGGAAATTCAAGGGGAGGAAGGTCCAATTACAGGACTGGTTTATAATCGGAGGATCGACCGTTTTGTACCTGAAAAAGAGGGTTGGGTAAATGGTCAATCCGGTGATGGGAAGATGCCCCTGAAATATGGTTATTTTGCCCCACAGATGGGTCAAGGTAAGAGACCCCTTATTATATGGCTCCACGGTGGTGGTGAAGGTGGTCATAATCCTGAACTGGCTTATTATGGAAATAAGGTCGTTAATTTGGCATCACCTAAGTTCCAGGCATACTTTGGAGGTACCTATGTATTAGCACCCCAAACCCCTACTTTTTGGCTGGATGACGGAGGAGGAGAAATGTCCTTATCCGGTCAAACTATATATGGTGAGGCCTTGATGAGCCTTATTGAAGAGTTTGTCTGCCTTCATAGTGATATTGACAGAGACAGAATTTATATTGGTGGCTGTTCCAACGGTGGCTTTATGACCATGCGGATGATCCTGGATTACCCGGATTATTTTGCAGGAGCCTATCCGGTTTGTGAGGTTCTTCTTAATGAAAAGATTACAGATCAGGACCTTGACTTGTTGAAGCAGACCCCAATCTGGTTTACCCATGCAAAAAATGACACCATTGTTGAACCTGATTTATATGTCCTTCCGACCTATAAACGTTTACTGGAAGCCGGTCATGAGGATGTGCATTTATCCTATTTTGATACGGTGACAGACAGTCGGGGATTTCGTTACGACATGTTTGGACATGCTTCCTGGATTCATATGCTCAATGATGACTGTAAGCTGGATTATGACGGTAAACCTGTTATGGAAGAGGGACAAGAGGTTACTCTTTTGCAGTGGTTGGCTAAAAAACATAAATAATTTTATAATTTATCTTGAAATGCATCAGGCTTAAGTATAGAATAAATGTAATTAGCCTGTTAGAAGCTTCCGAAATGGGTAACTTTTTCGGAAGCTTTTACTTTATAAGCAGATAAAACGTTTTATTTGATAGGTTTATACTCGTATGAACTTTAGTTATTTTTTGAATAGAAAGTTGGAAATATATTTTGAATTGACATGAAAATAAGAGTATTAGGAGGAAAATATGGAGGAGTTTTTTAATGGAAAAGAGTTCAAGCTTGGTACTTGTTATTATCCTGAGCATTGGCAGGAAGATGACTGGGCCAATGATTTAGTTCGCATGAAGGAAAATGGTATAAGTATTGTTAGAATAGGAGAGTTTGCCTGGAACTTATTTGAGGCTGAAGAAGGTCACTACAATTTTGATTTTTTTGACAGATTTCTGGATGAGGCAGAGCGTAAAGAGATGAAGGTTATATTTTGTACGCCGACAGCTACGCCTCCTGCCTGGTTAACCAAGCAGTATCCGGAGGTTCTTAATACAGATATCCTGGGACACCCCTATGAGCATGGAGCCAGAAGGCATTATAACTACAATTCGCCAATTTACAGGGAGATGTCAGCAAAAATTGTTGAGGCTATTGTGAAACACTATGGACAAAGAGATAGTATTATTGGATGGCAAATTGATAATGAACTGAACTGTCAAATCAATGAGTACTATTCGGATGCAGACAGGGTGGCTTTTAGGGAGTTTCTCAAAAACAAATACAAGGAGTTGGATGTTCTTAACCGGGAGTGGGGAACCATCTTTTGGAATCAAACCTACACAGACTGGAAGCAGGTTGATCTACCGGGAAATACAGTAAGTCAAGGAACGAATCCTCACCGAGTATTCGATTATATACGATTTATATCTGAAAGCACATGTAATTATGCCATATTACAAGCAGAGATCATTAAAGTCTACAAGAAGCCTGCTGATTTTATAACTACTAATGGTATCTTTCCCTACGTAAATAATCATCAGATGAGGGAAGAAAGCCTTGATTTTATGACCTATGATTCTTATCCTAATTTTGCTTATTGCACAAAGAATGCCGACGTTGAGCCCCTCGATTTGAAAGACAGGAAATGGAGTCTGAATTTGTCTGAAGTTCGGTCGATTTCTCCGATTTTTGGAATTATGGAGCAACAGTCTGGAGCTAATGGATGGAATACAGGTATGGAAGCACCAACACCAAGGCCTGGACAACTTACCTTATGGACAATTCAATCTCTAGCCCACGGTGCAGACTTTATCAGCTATTTTCGTTGGAGAACCTGTACCTTTGGTACAGAAATGTACTGGCATGGCATACTGGATTATTCAGGAAGAGAAAACCGACGTTTAAGGGAAGTAAGGGATGTTTCCAAGAAATTCCAGGCTATCAAGGAAGTTGCAGGCAGTCGTTACAAGGCTGAAGTATGTCTCTTGAAAGATTATGACAACCAGTGGGATATGGAGTGGGATGTTTGGCACCAATCCATAGGAAGAGCCAGTGAGAAGGCTATGGGACAGGCAAGTCAATACTCTCATACTCCAATGGATATTGTTTATGTCGATGATAATACATCACTTGAAATCTTGAATAGGTATAAGGTGATTTTTTATCTCCATCCAGCCATCATGACAGATTCAAGAATAGACTTATTAAAAGAATATGTAAAAAATGGTGGTGTCTTGATTTTTGGCGCCAGAAGCGGCTATAAAAGTATTAACGGACAATGTGTAAAGGACTTGTTGCCGGGGAAAATAAAAGAATTGATATCTGTTGATATTCCTGAATATACGGCTATTCCAAAGGATTCTAAACCTATGTATGGTAGTTGGGATGGTCAACGAATTGAGACAAATATATTTGTGGAAGATCTCCTTGCAGAAGGAGACTGCGAGGTTTTATCCCACATAGAAGACGGCGACTATGCAGGTATGGGGCTTCTTGCAAGGCAAAAGCTTGGAATGGGTTATACCTATTACTTTGGAAGTGGATTTACTTACCATACACTTCTTGTATTAATGGAAAAATTAGACGTCATGACTCCTTACAGAAAGTGGATAGAACTTCCCCAATCCTGTGAAATAGCTGTTAGAGAGCATTTGACTGATCAAATTAATTCATTAAATGACAGTTATATTTTTGTAATGAATTACGATCGGAAACCTTGTGAGATAAGCATTAAAAAAACAATGATCAACCTATATACTGGACAGAAGATTAGAGGCCTTATGAAACTGTCTGCTTACCAAACCCTTGTATTGAAAGTCTTGCGGAGTTAGAAATGAATCTTGTCTGTGGTTTTTGTGAAAAAGTTGAAAAAAAACTTTACAAGCAAAAATAAATTGTGTATACTAACCATAGTAAAACGTTTTATTTATTAGGTATCAAAAATTCTTAAAGGCTTATTTTAAGGGCGATAAAACGATTTATCGCATCTATGAGTAAAAGAAAGGGTAGTAGGATGAAAAAGAAAATTTTAAGTGTATTGATGTGTTTGGTAATGTTGGTAGGGTTGGCTGCGTGCTCCGATGATGAAGGATCAAGCAGTAATGATACGTCTAATGGCGCATCAAATGAATCACAGAGTGAGGAAACCAAGGGTGGTACAGATTCAGAAAGTTCAGAAGATAGAATTCAGATTACTCATGCTCTATGGGGTGGAGAAGAGGAAGCTCAAAATGCACAGATTCAAGCTGATGAATTTAACGCATCACAAGACAGGATTCAGGTAACATGCATTCCAATTCCATGGGAAACATACATGGAGAAGCTCAATGCTATGGCAACAGCAGGTGATCTCCCTGATACAGCAATTATGAGTGAAGCTGGTGTTATCCAGTGGGCAGAGCAGGGCATGCTGGCTGATATCAGCGGTATGTATGGTGCTGATGAGGCGAAACCATTAGACTGTCTTGCATTTACCTATGAAGGGAATACTTTGGCCTATTCGGTAGCCTTTGAATCTTTGATGATGTTCTATAACAAGGATATGTTTGATGCCGCTGGAGTAGCATACCCACCTTCAAAGTCAGATGAGGCATGGACCTGGGATGAATTTGTTGAAACAGCTAAAAAACTGACACTTGATGCCAACGGCAATACGCCAAACGATCCTGATTTTGATAAGGATAATATCGTTCAGTATGGTGCTATGATTGAAAACCTAACCTGGCAGTTGGAAGTATGGTGTCTTTCAAATGGAGCTGGTTATTACAATGAAGACGGTAGTGAGGTTATCATAGATGACCCAGCAGCTATTGAAGCCCTTCAACGCATTGCAGACCTTTATTTAGTTCATCATGTAGCTCCTTTATCAGCAGGACTGACAGATGATGGTGTTCAACGTTCTTTGGTATCCGGTACTTGTGCTATGACAACTAATGGTGCCTGGAATATTGGAGTTTGTTTATCAGGTGCAAGAGAAGACGGCTTAAACTATGGCGTTGGTGTATTGCCATTCATGAAAGAAAAAGTTACAATTAATACCGGTGGCCCAAATGTTGTCTTTTCACAATCTGAGCATCCAGAAGAAGCTATGGAATGGCTTAAGTGGAGTGCAAGAGAGGAAAATAGCTGGGATGGCTTGATTGCAACAGGTATTTGGATGCCTACATTGGATTCTTATTATACCGATGATGCATTAACTCATAAATGGTTAGATAATCCTGCATATCCGGAGTTTGAGGAAGCAAAGGATGTTTTGGTTGATTATGCCATGGAATATTCCAGACCAACATCTTGGTATTATACTAATAATACGGTTGACTTCAATAACCTTTTAACCTCTCTTCTCGGTGATGTATGGACAGGTAAAGCAACAGCAGAAGAAGCTATTCTTGGTAATATTGAAGCCCTTCGCAGTGCACATGCAGGTGAATAATACGTAACGAGCAGATAGATGGGAGTGCTGGTTGCACTCCCAACATCTTGAACTGAGGTAATATGAATGAAAAAGAGAGAAAATACCAATTTCGAAAAAAGGCGTAAAAGAGAACAGCGCGTTGCCTATATATGCCTAACCCCCGCATATTTGGGACTTACATTTCTTACATACGGACCACTTCTTGCAGCCTTTGTCATTAGTTTCTTCAAGTGGAAAGGATTTGCACCACCAACTTTTAATGGTGTGAACAACTACGTTCGTTTATTTACATCAGATCCCTATTTCCTGGATTCTATAAAGGTGACTGTCTTGTTTTCTATTCTGGCAGTAATGGGGAGTATTATCTATTCTTTGGCTATTGCTATGTTATTAAACAGAGAAATGCCTGCCAGAGGTTTATTTAGAACCTTGTTCTACCTTCCCTATATTTTGCCTGCTACAGCGGTTTTTATTGGATGGGCCTGGCTTTATGAAACAAACTTTGGTCTCTTCAATTATATTGTAGGCTTGTTTGGGATAAATAATATATTGTTTTTAACTGACTCAAGTGCAGTTATTCCATCCTTGGCCTTAATATCTGTATGGTTAAGTGGTAATCTGATTGTTATATTTCTGGCTGGTCTTCAAAATGTTCCCAGGGTTTATCATGAGGCTGCTAAAGTTGATGGAGCAAATAGTTTTAAGCGATTTATCCATGTGACTCTACCGGGAATTTCTCCAATAATATTCTATAATTTATTGATGAGTCTAGTGATCAATATGCAGGTAATCACACCGGCATTGGCACTTACCAATGGAGGTCCTGGTACATCATCGACCTTTATGTCGTATTTGATGTATCGATACGCCTTCAAGAGTAATAGACTTGGATATGCCTGCGCCGTTGCATTTATTTTCTTTATTATTATTGCAATATTTACAGGTATTCTTTTTAAGACAAGTAAACAATTTGTATATTATGAAAGTGGAGAAGAATGATGACAACAATCGCATTGAAGACACAAGCTGTTTTCACAGGTAAAAAAAGAAAAGAGGCAATAGCCAATGTTGTGTGTTTTGCCATAGTCGTGATTGTAGCGGCATTGGTTCTTCTGCCAATCTGGTGGATTTTTCGCTCCAGTCTTATGACGAATCAGGAACTTTATTCTTACCCTCCTAAGATTGTTCCGGGAAAGTGGCTTTGGAACAATTATCTGGAAACGTTGGAAACCTTTAAATTTGGACTTTATTTCTTAAATTCAATGAAAATAATTGTTCCGGCGGTTTTTGGAGGGACAGTTACTGCCACTTTATGCGGTTATGCCTTTGCAAGATTACATTTTAAAGGGAAGAAGTTCCTGTTTATGATGTGTGTTGGATCCATGCTTCTTCCTAACATGGTAACTCTCATACCCCAATATTTAATGTTTACACGAATATTAGGACTAGGTAAAACCTATCTTCCTTTGATTGTTCCTTTTTTCTTTGGTGGAGGAGCTTTTAATATCTTTTTGATCCAGCAGTTTATCAGAACCATACCAAGGGAGTTGGATGAAGCCGCTACCATTGATGGTGCAGGCCATGTTAGGATTCTTGTAAATATTATCATACCGGCAATAAAACCAGCTATGATAGTAGTTGCTCTCTTTATTTTTATAACAATCTGGAATGATTTGCTACAGCAGACTATTTATATTAGCTCACCGGAAAAATTCACTATATCTATTGGTTTATCCATGTTTAGAAGTGGATTGAAGGCGGACTGGGCAAAGATTATGTGTGCGACCTGTTTGTCCTTTGTTCCAGGAATGGTCATTTATATGTTTGGTCAGAAACACTTTGTTGAAGGTATAGTAATGACCGGTATTAAAAGCTAGTACAATATTAAAAGTATTAAGCTAATCATAGGAATCATCGTATCATAAGTGATATCTATCTTCAGCGTGACAAATACTTGCAATCGTCGTCAACTATGGATATACTTGATGAGTGATTAGGAAAGGTGAATGAGATGGCTACGATAAAAGATATTGCGAAAAAATGTAATGTCTCCATAGCTACCGTATCGAATATTTTGAACGGTAAGGGGAGCCCCAGCGAGGCAACTAAGAAAAAAGTATTTGAGGCTGCTGATGAATTGAATTATGTACCTAACTTTCTGGCCAAGAACCTTAAGCAGCGTTCAACAAAAATGGTTGGTGTAATTGCTGAAGACTTGACTGTTTTTAACTGTCCTGAAATTATTGACGGTATCAATGAAATGGTTGATGAAGAGGGATACACGTTTATACTTGGTAACCTAAGGTTATATAAGAAGTTTGGAAATAAGTTCTATACCTATGACTTTGAAGATTACTACACCAGTGTTGAAGAAGAATTTAGAATTATGCATGCCAAAAATGTGGAAGGTATAATATATGTTGGTGCTCACTGTAGAGAAATTCAAGCGATAAAGGAACAATATAATGTTCCGGTAGTAGTGGCATATGGATATACAAAAAGCCAGAAGATACCATCTATTCTTTTTGACGATGAGACCGGTGCATATGAAGCCACCAAATATCTTTTGAGTAAAAAAGAGGCAAAGGTTGGGGTACTTGCCGGTGATCAACATTCCATGCATACAAGCGCACGTTTAAAAGGTTTTCAGCAGGCGCTTTTTGATCAAGGTGTCCTATATAATCCTGATTTTCTGGCTTATGGTGATTGGAAGCGCAAAGACAGTGAAGCCGTTGTTGGAAGCCTCATAGAAAAAGGTGTTACTTCAATTTTTGCCATGAATGATGAAATGGCTATGGGTGTATATGACTATGCCTATAAGAAGGGGCTGACAATAGGGACAGATATCGAGTTGGTAGGCTTTGACAACAGAGAAATTGCCGATGTTGTTAAACCTGGCTTAACCAGTGTGGACTTACCTCTTCATCAAATGGGGATGAAAGCTGCAAGGGTGCTGATCTCTATGATTGAAAAGGAGCCTCATGACATCGAATATAAAATTCCATGTGATTTGGTTATCCGCTAATCAAAAAAAGAGCAAGTGAATAAAAATACAAGAAATATATATAGTAGGATTAAAACAGATGACTTTTGGTTGTCTGTTTTTTTGTAGGAAAAGTAAAAGGATTTATGAATAGATAATTTAAAACTGAAAAGGACAATATAAAGATTGTTTTTCATAAAAAAGTGGTTGACTTGATAATAAATCTTATGATACTATTGTAATCAATAAAACGTTTTACTTGTTGTAATAATAGTCTTTTTATGATATTTGAAAAAATATAAGTAAAAGGATTTATTTGTAGAAAGGACTACTTATGAATGAATCGTATGTGATACACCAAGGTGGATCATTCACAGAGGACAGATTAGCTTTACCTAAACTCAAGAATATTAAAATTGATGACTTCTTTTGGAATAAGTATATTCAACTTGTCACTGATGTAATAATTCCTTATCAGTGGGACATACTTAACGACCGGCTGGAAGGTGTTGAAACCAGTCATTGTATTGAAAATTTCCATATAGCAGCTGGATTAAGCGATGGCGAGTTTTATGGCGCAGTCTTTCAAGATACTGACTTAGCCAAATGGTTGGAAGCTGTCGCTTATTCTTTGGCGTATGAGGCAAATGATGCTTTGGAGGCTGATTTTGACAGGATGGTTGACCTGATTGAAAAGGCTCAATGGGAAGACGGTTATATTAACACCTATTATACCTTAAAGGCACCTGAATTAAGGTTTACCAACCTTCAGGAAGGACATGAACTCTATACGGCTGGACACCTGATAGAAGCAGCAGTTGCCTATTATTTAGTCAGTGGTAAGGATAAGTTTCTTAGAATTATGATGAAGTTTGCAGATCTGATCTATGAAGTCTTCGTTGTCAAGGGTCAAGAGGGATATCCGGGACATCAGGAAATTGAACTGGCCCTTGTGAAACTATACGAGGTAACCGGTCAGAAGAAATACTTAGAACTTGCCTACACATTTATTGACAGAAGAGGTCAGGGGGATAATTATTTTTTAGAAGAAGAAAAAGGAAGCAATTTCTTTCGAATTTTCCCTGAATTCAAAGATTATGATCCTGCTTATTCTCAATCCCATCTCCCTGTTAAAAACCAATTAACCGTAGAAGGACATGCTGTACGTGCAACATATATGTACTCGGCTATGGCGGATCTGGCTTATTATACCGAAGATGATGACCTACTGAAAGCCTGTGAGATATTATGGGATAATATGACCAATAAACGCATGTACATCACAGGGGGGATTGGCAGTTCGGGACTCCTGGAAAGGTTTACAACAGATTATGATCTTCCAAATGATGATAACTACTCAGAGACCTGTGCATCTATTGGTCTAGCCTTATTTGGCCGCCGATTGGCAAGTATAAAAAAAGATGCTTCATACTATGACGCAGTTGAGAAAGCCTTATATAATGTTGTACTGGCTGGACTTGCTATGGATGGAAAAAGCTTTTTTTATGTAAACCCACTGGAAGTGTGGCCTCCAAACTGTCTGAATCGAACTTCAAAGGAACATGTAAAGGCTGAACGTCAAGAATGGTTTGGTGTAGCCTGTTGTCCGCCAAATATTAACAGGACTTTGGCATCTCTTGGAGAGTATATATACTTTAATGACAAGGATACTGTATATATCAATTTGTTTATATCCAACGAAAGTCAGTTTTCTTTGGAGGAGGAAACTGTGGAAGTTAATATGGAAACCAATTTCCCTTATGACAATAAGGTTAAGATTAGGGCTAAGACCAGTAAATCAGGTAATAGACTAGCTATACGAGTTCCAGGCTATGTGGAAAAATATGATATACTTGTAAACGGTCAAGACTTGAAAGATCTTGAGTGTATGAACCATTATGTATACATAGACCTGTCAGAGGGGCTGTCGGAAATTGATTTCGTAATGGATGTAGAAGCGCACTTTGTCTATGCCAACTCGAGGGTAAGAGATGACCAGGGTAAAGTTGCCTTGGTAAAGGGGCCTCTGGTCTACTGCTTAGAAGAGGTTGATAATGGAGACAACCTAACAGGAATATATGTTGACACAGACGTAGAACTTGAAGAAAGTTTTGAAGACGAGTTGCTGGGTGGGATTGGTACTATAACTTTTAAGGCAAAAAAAATAATGAAGAGGGACGAAGAATCCTTATATCACAGGTGTAAACCTGAAATGGAAACCCTTGAGTGCAAAGCTGTTCCATATTCACACTGGGGGAACAGAGCCAAGGGTGAAATGCTGGTTTGGATAAAATACTTAAATGTCTGATGATTTAATCATGGAGAGTAGAGGTGTGTAATGAGAAAGGCAAAGATTGTTGTGGATAAGATGTATGAACTCGCTGATGTTGATCCAAGACTTTACGGATCCTTTATTGAACATCTTGGTAGAGCAGTTTATACCGGAATATATGAACCAGGGCATCTGTGTGCAGACCAATATGGCTTTAGGCAGGATGTGATTGAGTTGGTAAAACCCTTACAGATTCCAATTATTAGATATCCAGGTGGAAACTTTGTATCCAATTATAATTGGGAAGACGGTGTGGGTCCTGAAAGGAAAAGTCGTCTGGATTTAGCTTGGAGAAGTCTGGAGACAAACGAGTTTGGTTTGAATGAATTTGCTAAATGGACGCAGGCTGTCGGAGCTGAAATGATGATGGCTGTTAATCTTGGTACAAGTGGAATTCAAGAAGCCTGTAATCTCCTTGAATATTGTAACCATGAAAAAGGAACCTATTACAGCGATTTGCGCAGACAACATGGTGTAGAGAAACCCCATGGAATCAAAACCTGGTGCTTAGGCAATGAAATGGACGGAGAGTGGCAGATTGGCAGAAAGACAGCCCAGGAGTACGGTAGATTGGCAGCCGAAACCGGTAAGGCTATGAAGCTGGTTGATGACAGTATTGAATTGGTCTCCTGTGGAAGTTCCTTTGAGAAGATGCCAACCTTTCCTGAATGGGAAGCTACTAGTCTATCCCATACTTATGATTATGTTGATTACGTTTCTATTCATCAGTACTATGGAAATCAAGCTCATGATACAGAGGATTATTTGGCTTCAACCCAGGATATGGAGAATTTTATCAAAACGGTTGTAGCTACCTGCGATTATATAAAAGCTAAAAAACGGAGTAAGAAGACCCTTAACCTAAGCTTTGATGAGTGGAATGTTTGGTTCCATTCCATTGAATCGGATGATAAGGCTATGAAAAAAACACCCTGGCAAGTTGGTCCTCATCTCTTGGAAGATGTCTATACTTTTGAGGATGCCTTAATGGTTGGCTTAATGCTGATTATGATTTTGAAACATGCTGACAGGATTAAAATTGCATGTTTAGCTCAATTGGTTAATGTTATTGCACCTATTATGACAGAGCCTTCGGGAGGTGTCTTTAAACAGACCACCTACTATCCTTTCTTACATGTGTCAAATTATGGAAGAGGAAAGGTTATGATACCATTGATTCAATCGGATAAACACGACACATCAGGTCATGAGGATGTTAGTGATATAGAAGCGGTGGCAGTATATAACCAGGAGAATGAAGAGATGACTGTTTTTGCTGTTAATCGAAATATTCATGAACCTGTTGATTTGAAAATTCATTTACGAGACTTCCAAAACAGTCGTGTACTAGATTATCAGGTAATGGAAAGTAAGAATATGGTAGTGGTAAATTCAATGGCAGAGGAGAGAGTGTATCCCGGTTTTAAAGATGATTATACATTTGATGGTGATGAGTTTGAGACTGTACTTACTCCTGCATCTTGGAACGTAATAAGATTCTCGGTAAAATAATTCATAGAAAAAAAGAGGCTAACTCATTAATTTGAGACGCCTCTTTTTTCTTATGATATTATTAGAATTAGTAACCAAACCATTATAGGGTTCAAGTACCTGAATCTCTAATCTTTGACTTGGATGAATGATAGGAGGTAACATTGAAAAAACTTGATGTCGTAAGAGACGGTTTAAAAGTATATGCGGAACTGTATTTGCCGGAAGGTAGTCAGGATTCCTGGCCGATAGTTATTTTTTCTCATGGTTTTACTGCTTATGGTGGCTCTCAGGAGCATTTTGCCAAAGTTTTTAATGATGCAGGCTTAGGATTGTGTTTAATTGATTTTTGCGGAGGTGGCTGGAAGAGCAGAAGTGAAGGATCATCCCTTGATATGTCGGTCATGACAGAAGTGGCAGATTTGAAAGCTGTTTACCAGGTGGTTAGGAAGGAGAAGGGCGTAGACCCACAAAGTATCTTTCTTATGGGTAACAGTCAGGGAGGTGTCGTATCAGCCTTGTTTAGCCTTGAGGTTCAAGAGTCGATTAAAGGTCTCATTCTGAATTTCCCGGCTTTTATTATTCCGTCAAGCAGTAAAGCAACCTATAAGGACTTAAGAGAGGTGCCTGACAGTACTGAAATTTTCGGATTCCCTATCGGCAAGAGATACTATGAAGATATTTGGGATTTGGATATTTATGATCGCATTAAAAGCTTTGAGAAAGAAGTGCTTATTGTTCATGGAGACCAGGACCCGGTTGTTCCCCTTAGTTTTTCTGAAAAAGCTCTTGAAACATATCCCCATGCCAGGTTAAAAGTTATTCAAGGTGCAGGACATGGCTATAACAAGGATGAGGATATGATTTTGTTGGCTGAAACCTTTGACTATATCAGGGAAAGGCTTGCCTAGGTGATTTCGATGAGGATCATAAACAATGAAATGGTAAGGATGAGAGACGGAACAGGTCTTGCTACTGATATTTATTTCCCTGACAATATGGACAAAGGACCTGTCCTTGTGGCTAGAACGCCATATTCTAAAAGAGGATTGGAAGAAGAAGCCCGTTTCTGGACAGCCAATGATTATATTCTGGTGGCTCAGGATGTTAGAGGCCGATATGATTCTCAAGGTGAGTTTATCGGACATCTATCGGAAGCAGAAGATGGTGCGGACATGATGAAGTGGCTTATAGACCAAGATTGGTGTGATGGAAATATCGGAACGATTGGTGGATCCTATCTTGGCGGAACCCAGTGGCTGGCTGCCGGCTCTAATCCCAAATGCTTAAAGGCTATGATTCCAGAAGTGACCTTTGACGATGCCTATGAAGGGATGACCTATCAGGGAGGAGCAAAAATCCTCCATGATCTTCGCTGGATGGCGGCTAATATTATTCCGGATGCTGTTGCGAGAGCTGAAAGAGAAGGGGGAGTGAAAGAAGAACGTCCCCTGCCTGAAGTGGATTACATACTTGAAAAACTTCCTCTTGCAGGTGATCCTATGATTGAGGAATACGGCAGCTTCTATATAGACTGGCTTCGTCATGATGGAAATGGTCCATTTTGGGAACCAATGTCTCCCTATAAAGGGTATCCCCAGATACATGTACCTGTTTTGAATATCAGCGGTTGGTATGACATATTTGTATCTTCCACACTGCGCAACTATATGGGGATGAAAGCGCATGGCCCCAAGGAAGTAAGAGATAGGCAATATCTGATTATGGGTCCTTGGTCACATATGAGTTATGAAGGAGTCTTTCCTGAAATGAACTATGGTTCTATGGCCAATGCGCTTAAGATGGGATTAAAGGAGATTAAACTTGCCTGGTTTGACTATTTTTTGAAGGGCTTGGATGTTGAGCTGATGTCTCATAAGGTCAAACTTTTTGTTATGGGTATTAACCAATGGAAAGGTTTTGATGACTGGCCATTGGCCCAAGCTTGTGAGGAATCTTTTTACCTGCACAGCAAAGGCAATGCTAACAGTCTTTATGGAGGAGGTTTTTTGGATAGGGAAGAACCTGGCCAGGAAGAAACAGATTCCTTTATCTATAATCCTTTTGACCCTGTACCAACTCTTGGAGGACAGGTGCTGTTGCCGGGAGAGAACGCTATTGGGCCTAGAGACCAGACTCAAGTCGAGAAAAGACAGGATGTGCTGGTTTATACATCGGAGGTTCTGGAGAATGCAATGGAAGTTATCGGACCGGTCAAGTTGATCCTTTATGGATCTTCCAAGGCTGTGGATACAGATTTTACAGGGAAATTGGTTGATGTCTACCCAGACGGTCGTGCTATCCTCATAACAGACGGTATCATTCGTGGCCGATACAGAGATTCAGACCGACATCCTCAACCTTTGGTCCCTGATCAGGTCTATCCCTTTGAAATTGATATGGGGGCTACGGCCAATGTATTTCTACCTGGACATAGGATCAGACTGGAAATATCTTCATCAAATTTTCCGAAATTTAACAGAAACAGTAATACGGGAGGAACTATATATCTTGAAGAGGCTCATGAGTATATGTCTGTCAGCAATAAAGTTTGGCACAGTGATCGCTATCCCTCAAGACTAATCCTTCCCCTTGTGAAGTAATGTGAAAATATTTCAAACAAAAATAAAAAAATATAAGATATGAATTTATTTCTCCAAAAGTATATAAAAAACTTGACTTGGACCTAACTCCAAGGTGTAATGTATAGATAGATAAATGTAATGTATATAGGAGATGATAGAATGACAATATCAGAAGTGAGCAAAAAATTTGATATTACAGCAGATACGCTCCGTTATTATGAAAGGGTTGGTTTATTGCCCTCAGTAAACCGTACACCATCAGGGCAACGGGATTATGATGATAAAGATATCGGTTGGATCGAATTTATTAAGTGTATGCGTGGAGCCGGACTCCCCATAGAGGTTTTGATTGAGTACGTTGGGCTCTTCCAACAAGGTGACTCAACCATTGAAGCACGTAAAGAACTCTTAATTGAGCAAAGAGAAATATTGAGAGAGAAATTGGAAGCAGTTCAAGCAACCATCAATCGTCTGGATTATAAGATTGATGTATATGAGAATGAAATGGTTCCATTTGAGAAAAAGCTTAAACATAATGACCAAGTAGACGAATAGGTTAAATATATAAAATCGGCAGTCAAGATGACTGCCGATATTTTTTTGGTGTCAAATGGTAAATATCTTTAAAGACCCGATTGAAATAGGAAACGTTATTAAATCCTGCTTCATAGGAAATTTCAGTTATAGACTGGTCTGAATTTTTAAGAAGGGCGCAGGCGTATTGAAGCCTTAAATGGGTCAGATATTTGTTGGGTGTTGTTTTATATGCAGCCTTGAAAAGGCGGTTGAAGTGCCTTACAGAAAGGTGGGACATACCTGCCAGGGACTCCAGGGTGAGGGGGTCTTTGAAATGGGATTCCATATAGGCAATACTTTTAGCTATTAAAACAATAGCCCCGTCATAATTATAGTGGTCGCTGGTATATAGTCTGGACAGTCGAACGATGAGTTGATCAAAGGCACCAAGGACTAGATCCTCCCAACCGCCCATATGTTCATGATAATCTAGCAGCATATTGTCAAGACTCTGCTTGATAGAAGAAAAGGTGGAAATATCAAGATGAAGCCTGCTTTCGAAACTTTCATTTCTATTGAAGTAGGGTTCGATCATAAAAAGGCCATGGAAACCTATAAGCTGTCTGGTCCCCTTGCTAAAACGGTCCAGTAATTCTTCCTTGAACATAATATTACACAACTCAAAATCAACAGGATCTTCGAAACCATGGATGGTGTCCCTGCTGATAACAAATACATCGCCTTTTTTTATAAAATAGGTCTCGTCATTAACTCGGTGCATGGCTGTTCCCCCAATGACGATGACCAGTTCCATATAGTCATCATGATGATGCATATAGAGGTTTCCCTCGTGCTTGCCATATTGGATAAAGAGGGGATAATCGCTGCCTCCGATAAAATTACTCAGTTGAAATGAAATCATTCTTAACTCCATCTGTCTTTTTTGTACAACAATTTGTCTTGAATCCTATATAAGAAATTCAGTCTTCGCTGTACACTCATCAGTATATCAAACACTTAATAAATCAACAAGTTATGGGAGGTTTTATGTTATGAAAAAAATAAGTGTTCTTTTTATGGTACTTTTGTTGAGTTTAAGTTTTTCCCTTGGAGTTTATGGAGAAGAGGGACAAGGAGACAGTGATCCCTATTCAGGTGTTGGAGCATATATGGGATTTTTTCAGGTGCAGACATCATCCTGGGTTTATAGAAATCCCTTCGATGATCCCAATACCGGGTATGGAAGTGACATATTTGAAACGGTCTATAACAACGAAACAGATGCGGCCACATCAACAATCATAGAAGATACTCTTATCGATGGTGATGGCTTGTATAAGGTTTCGCTTTTAGAGGCGGATTTTGAAGGTTCAACCGATTTTAATATGGTGGCTCTTTCTACGAATTTACCCTTGGATGGAAGCATAGCGATTAGTGATGTGTCTCTCCATATTGGTGGTAGAACAATCACCAAAGACTATGCTCAAAAAAATGATGAAAAAGATTATATTATGATGATGCTCATTAATCAATATGACAGTGACATGAAGGATACTGTTAATAATATGGTGCCTCCGGCGGGAACAGATATGTGGATCGAGTTCACCGTTTCTGGGTTTGGATATGACAAGGCTCCTGAAGAGCCAGAGGAAGTCCTTGAAGAAAGTAATCAGGAAGGATCTGGTGGTGACCAGGCTGTTCTAGAAACAGAAGAGGTGGTTGACGAAGTAGAAACAGAGGTTAGTGACGGTACGGTAGAAAATGATCTTGGCCAAGAGGAAGCAGATGCTTGGGAGAGTCAAGACCAGTTGCCTGTATATATACCTGTAATAGGTGTCTTAGCCCTTGCAGGTCTCGGACTTCTTGTCTTTATAAAGAAAAAATAAGTCGTTTTTTAGAAGGAGAAAAGTATGTCAAATCCGTTTTTGCCAAAGTGGGAGTATATTCCCGATGGGGAGCCAAGAGTCTTTGGTGACAGAGTATATATTTACGGTTCCCATGATAATGCCAGATCTAAAAGTTTTTGCGATTTTAAGTTGAAAGTGTGGTCAGCACCAATTAAGGACTTGTCGAATTGGACCTGTCATGGCCATATTTTTCACACAAAAGATGACAGAGACCATCAGTCAGATGTAACATATGCCAATCATGAACTGTTTGCACCGGATGTGGTAAAAAAAGGGGATAAATATTACCTCTATGCCTATATTGTCAATGAAAAAGGGTGTGTGGCTGTCAGCGATAAACCGGAAGGCCCCTTCGAGTTTTTGTCTACATATGAATACAATATTGAGGACCATTATGATGACGGAACCTTTATCGATCCCGGTGTTCTTGTTGATGATGATGGAAGAGTCTTTGTCTATTGTGGATATCTTGGTTCTTACATGTGCGAGCTGGATGGGGGCAATATGTACAAGGTCATTGACGGCAGCTACCAATTGGATATTATTCCGACAGAAGAACCCTTTAATTTCTTTGAAGGATGCTCCATGAGAAAAATAGGTGATACTTACTATTTCATATACTCACCAAAGACCGGCAGCCAATTGGTTTATGCCACATCTAAGAGTCCGACGGGACCTTTTGACTACAGAGGTGTTATTGTCGACAATGGACAGGATTATCCTGGAGGTAATAACCATGGATCTATTTGTCAGATTGGCGAGCAATGGTATATATTTTATCATAGAACGACGAATGGAACTGTCATGTCACGAAGAGCCTGTGTCGAAAAAATCAATATTGAGGAAGATGGATCCATTAAGCAGGTTGAAATGACTTCCTTAGGTTTTGAGGAGTCTTTGAATCCTTATGAAATAGTGACAGCAGATACAGCTTGTGTCATTAAAGGTGATGCATTTGTTGCTGAAAAAAACATATTTGACAGGTCCATAACCAATATTCATCATGGGTCTGTCCTTGGATGGAAGTATTTTGACTTTGGTGAGGACTTCTCCTCTAAGACCATGATTTTTAATATGAAAGTTAAAGGGCGTGGTTATGAATCCAAGGTTAAGGTCTTAGTAGATAGTATAGAAGGCAGGGAAATCGGAAGTCTTGAGGTCGGCAGTGATGATGGCTTTTATTCAGGCATCCTTGAATCAGTTACCGGAAGACATGCTCTTTACTTAGTCATGGAAGATTTAGGAGAAGGCTTCTTTAATGACATGTTTAAGAAACATGAGCTTTTTGAATTGTGTGCATTTGTGTTTGAAAAATAAGCGGAGTTAGGAAATTCGATATGGTAGGAAGGATGAAATCATGAGAAGTTCAGAAAAAATAAGTATCTCTAAAAAACTGATGGTTGTATTGACGGTGATTAGTCTGATGATTGGAAGTGTGATGGTTGACGGTGCTGAAAATCAGAGTCAGGACTTTAGGGAGTTGACAGTAGATGAAATGGTCCTTGAAATGGGGATGGGGATAAATCTTGGTAATACATTTGATGGTCATACAGGATTGGAACCTAATGAAACCTTATGGCAAAATGTAAAAACCAGCCAGGCATACATGGATGCGGTTCACGATTACGGCTTTAATACGATTCGTATTCCGGTAACCTGGGGTACTATGATCAATGAGGATTTCTCCATCGATGAACAATGGATTAGCCGGGTACAGGACGTTGTGGATTATGCAGTGGGTCAAGGCATGTATGTCATCATTAATATTCATCATGACGGCGCAGAACAGATGGGATGGTTATTGGTCGAATCTGATCATCCTGAGCAGGTTTTAAGTCAGTTTTCAGGGGTTTGGAATTCTATTGCGACATATTTTAAGGATTATGATGAACATCTTATTTTCGAGTCCATGAATGAAGTCTGGGGACACAGCCAAACGATTTTGGAAGATATGGAGATGATTAACCGATTGAACCAGGTTTTTGTTGATACGGTTCGTGTAAGTGGAGGCAATAATGACCGCCGCTGGCTGTCGGTTCCAGGACGCTACACCAATATTGACGTTAATACAGATCCAAAAAATGGATTTGAGGTCCCAGGTGATTCTGTGGAAAACCGGATATTTGTTTCGGTACATGATTATCCTATGGGTATGGGATTGACACAGTCGATGGGAGCTACTGAGTATAGCGAGACAATGGCCGGAAATTTTGCCAATAAAGTACAAAAGTTGATGGATGCTTATACAGGTAAAGGTATTCCTGTTATTCTTGGAGAATACGGAACCATGAACAAGGGGAACACCTTGGAGAGGGCTTATTATTATGAGACTGTAAACCGTCTTTGCGCCGCGGCAGGTATTGTACCTGTAGCATGGGACAACGGGTCCTATGATCTTGATATGGATCCGGACTACTCCATGGCCCTTATTGACAGGGCCAGTGGTCAGGCGATTTATCCTGAAATTATTGATGCCATGCTTCGTGGAACCTATTCAGGTGCGAATGATCTTAGTCTGGAAAGTGTCATTAAGCCAACTGAAGATAATATTGGCTATTTGAAGGACCTGGAGGATATTGGACTAGATGCTGATTCCTATAGTATTAGCCTTGACCAGAGACTCCTGATTGAAGCTAAGAAGATACCAAGTGACAGTGACAGTATTCTCTTGTGGTCCAGTGATGACCGTCATGTGGTTAATGTTTCCAATGGATGGATTGAGGGAACCGGGCTGGGACAAACGACAGTAAGGGTTTATAATCTGGATAAAAGTGTAACTAACGAAATTCAGGTTACAGTTACAGGACTTGAATCAGATATCCCTTGTGACAAGATTGTGGTCAACTCTACGATGACCCTGACAGAGGGCAACTATAAATCTCTCTTTGCCACCAATGGGACAGAAGGCTCTAATGACCGATTGACCTACAGGTCTCTAGATGAGTCCATAGCAAGTGTTAACGCCTTTGGTAAGGTTGTAGGTATAAAACCGGGAACTTGTGAGATCATCATTCAAGCTTCTTCAGGTCTTGAAAAGTCTGTTCAGGTGAATGTGAAGGAAAAAGAAATCATATCAGATATTACCATAGCTATTAACGTTTATTTTAACGATGGAGATGCTAATTATTTTGGTAATGAGACAGGACAGGCTGTTCAGGTCAACGGTGACGGCACCTATAAGCTTACCTTTGATTCCAGTCAGCATATTAAAGAAGCCGGTGTTAAAGGCCTTAACAACATAGGGGCAGTTTATATTAAGGATGTAGCATCAGGAACGGTTCTGACCTCATGTAATATCTTTTATAAATCCATTACAATAGATGGCCAACCAATGACAGTTATACAGGAAGTACCTAAGTCAGCCCTTAAGGACAGTGGGATTTTCGATACCAATGACCCTCTTAATGCCTGGGACGGTTCTCAAATTACTGAAGTCATATGGGACCAAAGTGCCTATACCGTCAATATTGAAGGTATAGATAATCCCCAGGTTATTGAAGTGGTTTTTGAACTTTCAGATATGCAGTTTAAAGGTAGTGACCAGATGGCCGGTCCAGGTAGTCTTAATCTCTATGATGAAACCACTGTGACTGATATAGAAGAAAGTCAGGAAGGGAATATGGAAGCTGGAAAAGATTCTGATACATCTGAATCCGACAATACCGGCCAAGACCCAGCAAGCGATTTGGCTGAAAACCAGGATACGGATGCTATGGACAGTCAGGATAGCATAGAGAGTGAAGATGTTTCGCTTTTACCGGGTCTTCTATATGTATTGATTGGTCTTGTTCTTGCAGGTGGTCTGATCCTTGGAGTCAAGAAAATTAGAAAAGATCCTAAGTAGAATTAGCCTATAATTTTAAGAGAGAAAGAAAACCAAGTGAATCAGCTTGGTTTTCTTTTTGTCGTTTTTCATAAGACTTCTTGTTATAAAGCTTGGTTTATTATACGTTTCAGGCATTATAAACATGTAAATTAAGAAATATATTGATGATACAACTTGTGATAAAATATTAGATATGAAGTGTTGTTCTTGAAATTTGGTTAACTAAGTCAAGTTAACCACCATTAGAATGAAGAGAAGGAGAAGGTATGGTAGATCTTAAAGGTAACCCTTTTTATCTTGATGACAGGGGAGTCAAGTGGGTTGAAGAAACATTGGCGTCTTTAAGCCGTGAAGAAAAAGTAGGGCAGCTGTTTACCCTTATTCACAGAGAGGAAGACAAGTGGAAAGAAGAAGCGGATTTCGTTATTGATTTTCAACCGGGAGGAACTGGTTACCGTCCTATGAAGGCTGAAAGCTGTTGGACGGTCAGTAACTATTATCAAGGTAAGAGCAAAGTTCCGATGCTAATCTCCGGTAATCTGGAAAAAGGTGGTTCAGGCATTATTACTGAGGGAACCACCATAGGCTGTAATATGCAAATTGCTGCCACAGACCGGGTGGAAAATGCAAGAAGACAGGGCTTGGTGTGTGCCAGAGAGGCGAAAACCGTTGGGGCTAATTGGGGCTTTTCTCCTTGTGTAGATATTGATTACAACTTTAGAAGTCCGATTACCAATACAAGAACTTACGGGTCAGATCCGGAAGTGGTTGCTGCCATGGGTAAGGCCTATGTAGAAGCCATGCAGGGTCAAGGTGTATTGGCATCTGTTAAACATTTCCCCGGTGATGGTACCGATGAAAGGGACCAGCATGTTGTCGCCACCTATAACTCCATGTCTTGTGAGGAATGGGATAAGACCTATGGAAAAGTATATAAAACCTGTATTGATGCCGGAGTCCTATCCATTATGCCAGGGCATATTATGCATCCGGCATATTCCAGAAAACTAAGACCCGGTATCAAGGATGAGGACATTATGCCTGCTACCCTTGCACCTGAGATTTTAGGTGACTTATTAAGGGGCCAGTTAGGCTTTAACGGTATGATTGTATCCGATGCAACAACCATGGTAGGTATGATGACTAAGTTGCCCAGGGCAGAAGCTGTTCCTAAAATTATTTCAGCAGGCTGCGATGTTTTTCTATATTCAAGAAATCTGGAAGAAGATTTTCAATTGATGCTGGATGGCGTTAAGGACGGCAGGATAAGTGGTGAACGGCTTGATGAGGCAGTGACAAGAATACTGGCGACAAAAGCTGCTATAGGGCTACATATTCAAAAAGAAGAACGTCGACTAATGCCTGAATCCAGAGAGATGGATAAGATTAACTGTGAAGAGCACCAAGCCTGGACCAGAGAAGTTGCAGATCAGAGTATAACTCTTGTCAAATCTGATGGAACCCTTCCTTTGCCTAAGGGTCAGGGTAAAAAAATACTTCTCTATAAAATTGGAGATGATGCAGGTATACATGGGCTTACCGGTGGAAACTTTAACTATTTTAAAGAAAAGCTGGAAGCTGAAGGTTATGAGATCGAGATTTTTGAGCCTTCTATGGCTTTGGAAATGCGTGTAAGAAAGTATCAGGAAGTTATAGATGCTTATGATTATATTGTTTACTTCTGCGCCTTGGCTACAAAGTCCAATAAGTCTACCGTTCGAATTGAATGGCTGGAGCCTATTGGAGCAAATGCACCATCCTATGTAGCGGGTGTTCCAACGATCTTTATTTCCATGGAAAACCCTTACCATCTCTTGGATGTCCCGATGGTTAAAACCTATATCAATGCTTATTCCAACACTATGGAAAATGTTGACGCTCTAGTGGAAAAGTTAATGGGTAGGTCTCCATTTACAGGTAAGAGTCCTGTTGATCCTTTCTGTGACCGCTGGGATACCCGGCTCTAGTATTGGGTGTTCATATGAGAGAAGGACGATTGTTTACCAAGGACTTTATCATGAACACCATGATTAACTTTTTTATTTTTCTGGTTTATTATCAACTCATGGTCATTATGGCCCTTCATGCAAAGCATGCATTAGGGGCCAGTCCCAGTCAGGCAGGGCTGGTTGCAGGGATTTTTATTGTGGCCGGTCTCTTTGCCAGAATTCTGTCTGGACGGATTATAGAGCTGGTTGGAAGAAAAAGACTTTTGGTAACCGGTGTGATTGTATTTGCACTGGCTACGGTTTTATATTATTTTGTTGACAGTATCATTCCTCTAATTCTGGTACGAGCCCTTCATGGTATTGGCTGGGGCTTGGCAACGACTTCGACAGCTACTATTACTGCCTATATTATACCGGATGAAAGACGTGGTGAAGGTGTCGGTTATTTTACTATGAGTATAACATTGGCATCAGCCATTGGTCCTTTGGTAGGTATTAATCTGTATGAGATTTCAGGCTTTGACATGATTTTAAAGCTGTCAATAATGCTGCTTGTGCTGATTTTCATTGCCTTACTTATCTTTAAAGTGCCACAATCACATTTGACCCAGGAAGAGAAAGATTCTCTTAAGGTTATGAAACTAAGCAGCTTTTTTGAACTGAAGGTTCTTCCCTTAGCCTTGGTGGGATTTATTACATTTCTCGGTTATTCCAGTGTTATAGGATTTTTAGCTACCTATGTTGATGAAATTGGATTAGTTAGGGCAGGCAGCTTTTTCTTTATGGTTTACTCCATATCCATCATCCTGTCCAGACCTGTCGTTGGTAAGTTGTTTGACTCAAAAGGTCCTAATGTTGTTATGTACCCATCTTTTCTCCTCTTCGCATCAGGACTTTTTCTTGCAGGCCAGGCGAGAAATGGTTTCTTCCTGCTGTTGTCTGGAGTTTTAATGGGATTTGGATTTGGAACCTTTGCTGCCATGGGGCAGGCTATTGCCATTAAGATTGCACCAAAGCACCGGATGGGACTTGCGACATCGACTTTCCTGGCTGTATCTGAACTAGGGATAGGTCTTGGGCCAACCCTGCTCGGGATTATCATTCCTACAGTCGGGTTTAGAGGTTTATACTCCATGATGGCAGGGGTGGTGGTCTTTGCCATGTTTGTTTATTACATGGTCAATCATAAGTTGCATATGGATTAAAAATGAAGTGAATGAAAACTTAAAAAAAGCAAAGCATAGAAAGCCGGTTTAACCGGCTTTTTATTTTACTAAAATAAGAATGGAATGATAGGGTTTTAGATAAACTTATTAGACAAATTATACAATAACTCTAAACGATAATGGATAAAAGAGCGATTATTTGTGCAATATATTGCAAAAAAACCAGGTCGGAGTATAATTATCTTAGTAATATAAATGCTTATTTTAGTAAATGAAAGGAGCTGTATGATAACAATATCCGATGTTGCAAAGGAAGCAAGTGTTTCAGTATCAACTGTTTCAAGAATCCTTAATAAGGACAAAGAATTCAATGTTTCAGAGGAAACGATTCAAAAAGTAAATGAAGCTGTTGAAAAACTTAATTACAGACCCTTACGTAAAAGAAAGCATCAGACAAGAAAACGGACCGATTACCAGATAGGTGTCGTAACGACAGTATCAAAAAGTGATGAAGCAGATGATCCATATTGGATTTCTATAAGGGCAGGTATCGAAAATCAGGCAGCCTCCAATCATGTGTCCATTAAACGTTTGATTCGTATGGATCATAACCTGACCAAAGAAGAAGTTGAAGAACTTGATGGTCTCATTGTTATTGGAGCCGTTATACCGGAATCTATTTCAAGAATGGGGAAATCTGTTAGCAATGTTGTTCTTGTGAATAATACCTATCCGACTGATAAATTTGATATTGTCAATGCAGATCTCTATGACGCGACCATCAAGAACCTTAAACATCTTGAAACATTAGATCATGAACATATTGGTTTCATCGGTGGTGAGGATGTTGCAAAAGATTTAGTTTCAAAGAGTACAAGAGTCATTAATGATATAAGAAAAACTGCTTTTGAGGACCACATGAGAAACCGAGGCACTTATAATGCAGAAGATATATATATTGGAGATTGGACATCTAGAGATGGATACAGGCTTATGAAAAAGGCGCTCATTAAAAGAAGGATTCCAAGTGCTTTTATCGTTGCCAGTGACCCTATGGCAATTGGTGTCCTACATGCAATTCGTGAATCAGGACTTCGCGTACCGGAAGATATATCCATTATCTCCTACGATGATATTGAGGCAGCAGCTTTTGTTGAACCACCTTTATCCTCAGTGCGTATTTATACAGAAGAAGTCGGTAAACAGGCTGTCAATGTTCTCATTGACAGAATGAAAGGCAGGGAAATTCCAATCAAAGTAATTGTTCCGTCGAAGTTGGTTAAGCGGAAGAGTTACGCAAGGAGGGATAGAAGAAAGGAGAATGTATAAGAAGGTCAATGTTATATGGATGTATCAAAGAGGCTAGAACAGAAAAACTTCATGAGGACAAAATCAAACTCAATAAGAAAAACAGAAAAAGAAAAACAAAAAAATAGCCAACAAAGCATGACACTTGTGCTGGCAAATACGTGTGCAACTATTATAGCTTATTTTAGTAAAAAAGACAATAACCCTAGGAGGAAATAGGATTATGATGAAAATGTTAAAGACTATTTTAGTAATTACTATGATTTTGAGTTTGGTAACTGCCTGTGCTTCAGGTGGGACCAATACAGACAATACAGATACAGATAAGACAAGTGAAGTGACCAATCAGGGCGATGATGGTCAAAGCGATGCAGGAGATACTAATGAAGTTGTAGAAATTGAATTCTTTGAATATAAGACAGAAGCTATTGGGATTTTTGAAGAATTAGCTAATGAATTTATGGAAGAAAATCCAAATATCAAGATTACAATTTCATCACCACCTGAGGCAGGAACAGTTATTAAGACCAGAGTGGCATCAGGAGACATACCGGATATCGTAGCAGTAGGAGCTGATAATACATACTCAGAATTGGCTGCAGCAGGTGTTTTCAAGAACTTAAGCGATGCACCACAGCTTGACTTGGTTCATGAAGCATATCTTCAAACCATTAAAGATGTATCCAAGTTGGATGACCTTTATGCTATTCCTTATGTAGCCAATGCGGATGCGGTTATCTATAACAAGACTATTTTTGCTGATCTTGGTATTGAGATTCCTAAGACATGGGATGAATTTATCGGAGCTGCTGAAACTGCCAAAAATGCTGGAGTAACACCTTTCTACTTTACCTTTAAGGATGCATGGACAACCCTTCCGGCCTTTAATGTTTTTGCTGCCAATACGACTGATATTGACTTCTTTAAACAATTGGATGCTAATGAAACTTCTTATTCAGAGGGTTACCGTCAGGCTATGGAAATGCTTCTTCAAATTGTTGACTATGGTCATAATGACAATATGGGTAAAACTTATGCAGATGGTAATACAGCTTTTGCCAATGGTGAATCTGCCATGTTGCTTCAAGGTATCTGGGCTATCAATGAAATTAAAAAAGCCAATCCTGATATTGAGCTGGGAATCTTCCCATACCCAGTGGGACAACCGGCCAAGGTAGTTTCAGGTGTCGACCTCTTGTTCTCTATCTCAGATAAGTCAGAACACCAGGAAGAAGCCATGATGTGGATTGATTTCCTATTACAGCAGGATGTATCCAAGCGATTTATTGACAGCCAGCGTTTATTCTCAGCTGTAAAAGGTGTTGACCAGGAAGCTCCTGAGCTTGAAGGTGTAAAAGAACCTTTTGCCAATGGCCATGTTATCGATTTTCCTGACCACTATATACCATCATCCATGGATCTGGCCAATTTATTACAGGAATTCGTTGTAACCGGTGATATTGATGCTTCATTAGAGCAAATGGACCTTGCTTGGGAAGCCTATCAATTAAGACAACAATAGTGATTTGTCCGGGCAGCTTAGCTGCCCGGAATAAAGATGAGGTACAAGATGAATAATTATCAAGAAAAAAAGAAAATCAGTAAAGTCATCTATTTAATGACGGTGCCGGCCTTTGTGTTGTTTTTCTTCTTCCACACATTTCCCGCCCTTCAGGGTGTATTCTATTCCTTTACCAATTGGAATGGATTAAATCCTTCATTTGATTTCATCGGACTGAAAAACTACTACTACTTATTGAAAGACCCCAGAATTGTTGACTCCTACCTGTTTACCTTTAAATTCGCAATTGTATCGACGATCCTTGTAAATATAATCAGTCTGTTTTTAGCTGTTGTTTTGAATTCCAGTATTCGGTTTAAAAATTTTTTCAGAGCTATTTTCTTCTTACCTAATATACTTAGCATCCTCATTGTTGGATTCATCTTTAATTTTGTATTTTCCAATGTCATTCCAGACTTGGGTGCAGCCCTTGGAATAGCTTTTCTGGAGAAGAATATTCTTGGTACAAAAGAATTTGCCTGGCTTGGCATCGTTTTTATTGCTGTTTGGCAAAGTAGCGCTTTTAACACCATTCTATATATATCTGGATTACAGACTGTTCCTACTGAGCTTTATGAAGCGTCAGCCATTGATGGTGCTAGTAAGTGGCAGAATTTTTGGCATATTACTTTTCCTGTTATAGCTCCCTTCTTCACTATTAATATTGTCCTGGCTATGAAAAATTTCTTAATGGTCTTTGACCATGTTATGGCCATGACCGGTGGTGGACCGGGGAATGCAACCAAAGCAATATCAGTGCTTATATACCAGACAGGCCTTGCAGGTGGCGAGTTCGCCTACCAATCAGCCAATGCTGTTGTCTACCTCTTGTTTATCGGTACAATTTCAATCCTGCAAATCAAGTTTTTACAAAAAAGGGAGATGAACTAGTATGAGAAAAAAATACAATGTAGCAGGGACGGTTTTTATCTGTATTGCATCTCTGATGATTCTAGTACCCCTTTATATGACCTTTAACATAGCGGTAAAGAATCCTACAGAAATGGCAGAATCCCTTTGGGCGATTCCCAAAACCATTCACTTTGAAAACTTTACCAATGCCATTGAAGTGACCAATTTCTTCAATGCCTTTAAAAACAGTGCACTCATTACAGTACTTACCGTTACTTTTACAATTTTAACCAACTCCATGGTTTCCTATGCAATTGCAAGGAACATGAACAAGTCTAAATTCTTTAAGTTCCTGTATTACTATTTTATAAGTGCCATGTTTATACCTTTTCCTATCATAATGCTGCCAATTGTAAAACTGTCTGCAAGATTTAACCTGAATAATCCTATGGGGCTGATTTTCCTATACATCGTATATGGTATATCCTTTAACCTCTTTATCTATATTGGCTACATAAAATCCATACCAATATCACTTGATGAAGCTGCCATTGTTGATGGCTGCGGTCCCTGGACAACTTTTTGGAAGGTCATATTTCCCTTAATGGCACCCATTAATGCCACCATTGCAATTTTGACTTCTCTTTGGGCATGGAATGATTTTTTGTTACCCCTTATATTACTGGGGAAACCTGAATTGATGACCCTGCCACTGGTTCAATACATCTTTAAGTCCAAGTTTGGTGTTGACTATAACCTGGCATTCGCATCCTATTTGATGGCCCTTTCACCAATGATAGTCGTTTATGTTTTTGCACAACGCTGGATTATTAATGGAGTGACTCAAGGATCGGTAAAACATTAGAAAAAGGTGAACACATGAGATTAATACATTATGATCAAGACAAAAAAATATTTCATTTAAAGGCAAAAGGAACATCCTACCTAATGGAGATTTATCGTGATGGCTTTCTTGGCCACCTCTACTGGGGAAAAGAAATCAGAGATTATCATCATTCATATCCAATGAGGTTTGTTGATAGAGCCTTTTCGCCTAATCCATATAAAGAAGACAGGACCTTTTCCTTAGATACCATGCCTCAGGAATATCCTGCATATGGGCATACGGATTTTAGGACACCAGCCCTTGATATACAAATGCCTGACGGATCACATATTACAGATTTTAGGTACCTGGGTCATGAAATCTTAAGAGGAAAACCAAGGTTGGAAGGACTTCCTGCAACCTATGTGGAGGACGATGATGAGGCGGAAACTCTCATTATCCAGTTAAAGGATACAGAGTATGAGCTCTATATAGATCTTTATTACACTGTTTACAGGGCATATCCGGTAATTAGCAGATCTGTAAGGGTCAAAAATTATATGAAAGAATCTCTTGTCCTTCATCAAGTCGATAGTTTTAATATTGATTTTAGAGATAGGGATTACCGTCTGCTGCACCTTCCCGGAGCATGGGGAAGAGAACGGGAAATGGTGGTCCAGGACCTTACTCAAGGGGTTTTTGATATTGAAAGTAGAAGAGGGGCAAGTTCCCATCAGCATAATCCTTTTTTTGCTCTCCTTAAAGGTGATGCCTCTGAAGACCATGGTCAGGTTTATGGATTTTCCTATGTTTATTCAGGGAATTTTTCAGCCAAGGTAGAGGTAGACAGCTTTAGGAATACGAGAGTTCATATGGGGCTTAATCCTATGACCTTTTCATGGACCTTGGAGCCGGGACAACATTTTCAATCGCCTGAAGCTGTATTGGTTTTTTCAGACCATGGGATTGGCGGTATGTCAAGAACCTATCACGACCTATATCGTAAGCGACTGATGAGAGGACAACACCGTTACAAGGAAAGACCGGTTTTGATTAATAACTGGGAGGCAACTTATTTTGACTTCAATGAGGAAAAGCTGCTGAAGTTGGCAGAAAAGTCCAGTCAAGCAGGTATAGAGCTTTTCGTTCTTGATGATGGTTGGTTTGGAAATAGAGACAGTGATCATTCATCACTTGGGGATTGGATCGTCAATAGGGAAAAACTTCCGGGAGGACTGGAAGGACTTGCTAAAGAGATTAAAGCATCCAACATGGAGTTCGGTATATGGGTTGAACCTGAAATGGTGTCCGTAGACAGTGACTTATACAGGCAACACCCTGACTGGTGCCTTCATGTGGAAAACCGTCGCAGATCTGAATCCAGGAATCAATTGATTCTTGACTATACAAGACCTGAAGTAAGAGACCATATCATTCAGATGATGAGTGACATCTTCGCATCAGGACACATTACTTATGTGAAATGGGATATGAATCGGCACATGACAGAAGCCTTTAGTGAATGTTTACCTATCAGTAGAAAGAAGGAGACAAGCCATCGCTATATTCTTGGTCTTTATGAAGTCATGGAAACCTTAGTCGGTATTTTTCCGCATATTCTTTTTGAATCCTGTTCCGGCGGTGGAGGAAGGTTTGATCCGGGTATGTTATATTATATGCCACAAACCTGGACCAGTGATGATACAGATGCAATGGAACGTTTGAAAATACAGTATGGAACCAGTATTGTTTATCCGGTTATATCCATGGGTTCCCATGTCTCGGATATACCAAATCATCAGGTTCACAGAAAAACACCCTTAAAAACAAGGACAGAGGTGGCTATGGCAGGTAATATGGGCTACGAACTTGATTTGACCAAACTATCAGCGGATGAAATAGAGACCATAGGACAAGACGTTTCAGACTATAAGGATATACGACATATTGTACAGTTTGGAGATTTTTACCGTCTTATGAATCCCTTTGAGTCAAATGGTGCTTCCTGGATGTTCATTAGTGAGGATAAAAAAGAAGTTCTTGTTTTCTATTACAAACGATTGGCTTATCCCCAGGAATCTTTTCTTCAACTGCCATTAAAGGGATTAAATCCAGAGGCCTTATATCAAAGTCAGGAAGGTAGATGCTACGGTGGCGATGAATTAATGGCTATGGGCTATCCCTTACCCATGCTGGAAGGGGATTTTCAAAGTATACGGGTTCATTTGAAACGGGTAGACTAGTTGTTATCTAATAGATGTACTAAGAGAATATAAACAGTAGATCGGGGTACTTGCCGTTATTTAAGCAGGTAGCCCGATTTCTATTTCTTGACGATTCCTGACAGGGTCATATATACTTATGAAGCATAGAGCTTTTATGTTATTTGTTATTATTTGATGTCATATCCCAGGGTAATTGGACAAGGATATTCCGGATAAGACCATGGAAAGGAGAAACTATGTCCCATTCAGTGAAAAAAAAGAAAACCCTGAACTCAACCTTTTTGACTGTCTTATCAACAACCATGATACCGGTTCTTGTACTTGTCATTGTTTTCTCCTTTATCATGTTTCAAAATATGAATGATCAGGTTTTAAAGGCCAATTTCAGTGAGATGCAGCTTTTCATGAACCAGTTTGATAATGATGTGTCTGCTGTTACAGAACGGATAAAACGTATTGGGAGAGATTATTATTCCAATATTTATTACCTGGAGGATGAAAGTCTCATTAACTATAACCTTTGGGTCTTGCTTCGTGATGTACGTTCGGATTATAATACGGTAGATTTGGGCTTTGTTATTACGGAGTTCAATATTAATCTGACTTTTGATAATGCCAAATACACTTACACGGAGATTCAGATCTTAAAGGATATGATCAGCAGGAAGATTGAAGATCTGGAACATGGTTATACTTATTCTTTTTTAGATGATGAGGCGGCACCTAGATATTTGATGTTCTATATTGATGTGAATAAGGCAAGCTTTGGCTACATTATCGATATGGAAGATTATATGAGGCCTATGAATCAATCACAAGATCATGACAGTGTCATCAATCATATCAGTATGGACCAACCTGCCTCATCAGGAAAGAATGACTTGGTTGTTCAATCCAGTGAGACGAATATATTTCTTAGACGGAGAATTGAAAACTCAGTTCTATATGCCTCTATACCAATGGGCATGCGGTTTCTGTTTTTCCTAGGCCTTTTAAGTCTGGTTTTCTTCCCGGTACAATGGATTTCTACCAAGCACTACGTTCTTAGTCCACTGGAACGGATTAATTCGGCCATGCGGGAACTGGAAATGGATAATATGGAATTCCGCTTGGAAAAAGAAGAGGAGACAAGAGAGTTCAGTCATATCAGTGAAGCCTTTAACCATATGGCTGACCAGATTAAGAACCTGAAGATTGAGGCCTATGAAAAAGATATAGAACAGCTGAGGATGGAAAACGCCAATCTCCAGCTTCAAGTTAATCCACACCTGCTCCTTAATTGTTTGAATATGATATACAGTTTGGCTAAATCCAAGAAACTGGAAAGTATAGAGGAACTGTCCATGTGGCTGTCCAAGTATTTCCGATATATGCTTTATAACCATAAGGATTTTTCATCCATCAAAGAAGAAATGGACTTTATCAACAATTATATGGTTATCCAAAAAATGCGTTTCCCTGACTCTTTTAACTATATTATTGATGTTGATGAAACTCTGGAAGATGCCTTGGTACCTACCATGCTTATACAGAATTTTGTGGAGAACGCCATTAAGTATGGCTTGAATCTTGAAAGTGAAATTGATATTATTGTGATAATTAAGGAAAAAGATGACCGTCTGGTTATCTCTGTTGTAGATACAGGCAATGGTATGGAGGAGACTATGCTTGAAAATTTAACTGCAGACTCACCGTCAGAAGACTTCAAGCATAAACATATTGGTATTTGGAACTCCAGGAACAGGCTCCATTATTACTATGGAGATGAATCAGTGCTTAATATCTCAAGTAAAAAGGGTGAAGGTACCCAGGTTTGGATTGAGATACCTAAGAAAGGTGGAAACATTCATGAACTTGTTAATGGTTGATGATGAAGTCATAGCTATTCAGGGGATCCTGGATAGTGTCGATTGGGATAGAATGAGTTTCGATCGTATTTTTACAGCTAATAATTATACCCAGGCTATCAATATTGTCCTTCAGGAAAAGGTGGATATTCTCCTCTGCGATATAGAGATGCCGTCAGGAAGCGGTATCGACTTGGTTGAATGGGTAAAATCATATGATGAAAATATTGTCTGTGTGTTTTTGACCTGTCACGGAGAATTTTCTTTTGCTTCGTCGGCATTAAAGCTGCATTGCTTTGATTATATTCTTAAACCGGTACCCACAGATGACCTGGAAGAAGTCTTACTTGGTGCCAAGGGAGAAGTGGATAAACGGAAGAAGGACAAAAATTATCAGGAATACGGCAAGCTATATGTCAATCAAATGCATGATCAGGAGCCTGAGGAAAGTCATTCTACCATAGTTGCTAGTGTGAAAGAGTATATCAGTAAACATATTGATCAGTCTTTTTCTGTTGATGATTTGGCTGCCTTAGTCCATCTTAGCCCTGATTATCTAACCAAAATTTTTAAAAAGGAATGCCGGATTACCCTAAATGGCTATATTATCGAACAGCGTATGTTCCTGGCCAAAGAGCTTTTGACCACAACAGATTTATCCATTTCCAGCGTGTCAGTAAAATCGGGTTATGGCAACTATTCCTATTTTTCCAAGGCGTTTAAGAAGTTTTATGGTATATCACCAAGAGAAATGCAGCAGAGATAAATAAAAAGTATAAAGTGAGAAATCATATATATGATTTTATGAGGAACCACTCTGAAAGAAGATTTTCAGGGTGGTTTTTTGATATTTAAGCAGATGGGAACGGAATATGACAAGTTGAGTTCGGAATATGACAAGTTTAGGGCGGAGAATGGAAAGTTTTGTCCTTGATTGGAAAATACAGGAGGTTGGTAATTTGCTATAATTTTAGTGTAATCAAAACTTAAGAATTTATATCGGAGGGAATTACATGTTTAAGAAAATAATGATGTTAGTGTTAGTCCTTGCAATGACGGTAGCACTTTTTGCAGGATGCGGCTCAACAGACGATAGTGACAACAATGGGTCACAGGGATCAAATTCAGAAAATGCAAGTAGTGAAAATGGAAATGAACCAGACAAACTGATTATTACCTATGTAACATTTGGTACAACTCCTACAGAACTGCTGGAAGTACAAGATTTGGTCAATGATATGACCATTCCTGATATTAATGTGGAAGTTGAATTTAAGCCAATTGCAATCGGCGATACTTTTACTAATTACTCCACATGGATAGCCGGTGGAGACCGTATCGACCTTATGCTTATGGTATTTCAAGATCCTGCCAACTATATTAACTCTGGTGCCTTAACACCACTGGATGATCTCCTTGATCAATACGGTTCCAATATTACAGAACTTGCCAAGGAATATCCATTGTTTGATGGAGCGGTGCGAGATGGTAATACATATGCAGTAAGTCCTTTGGCTCCTACATATGGTCTACAAGGTAACATTATGATGAGAAAAGACTGGTTTGATGAAACCGGTATTGAAGCAAAGGACATATACACTTGGGATGACTTAACCAGTATTTTTGCCAGTATTAAAGACAAGCATCCTGAATCCTATCCACTTGGAGCAGTTGGTAATGATATCTCAACCGGCGGTTCTTTATATAACCGATTTGGTATCTATGGCAACCTAGGCTCAGGAGTTAACACCGGAGTCCTGATGTCAACAGATTCAACAGAGATTGTTAATATGTTTGCCCAACCGGAATACTATGATTTCCTTGTTCAAATGAGAGAGTGGTATGAAGCCGGTTATATTATGACCGATGCTGCTACAACCGATTCGACTTTTATTGAGTTAACTACAGCTGAAATTACAGGTTCTGCCATGTCTTATTTCACGACTGAACGTTATGCAGATTATACACAGGGATTCGGAGCTTTTGGAGGCGTGGAACCACTTCGTACAACTCTACCCTATGCAACATCACAGGCTGGAGCGGAAGGTATTTACTGGACTATTCCAATTTCAGCAAAAAGCCCTGAGGCTTCCATGAGATTCCTTAATTACTTATATGGAAGTTATGAACTTGAAAACCTTATTCAATGGGGTATTGAAGGCAAACATTACCAAGTTACAGATGCAGGAACGATTACTTTTGCAGAAGGCCTTGACCCAACAACCAGTGGTTACTACAACACGCTAGGTGCTTGGGGAGACAGAAGAGGTCAGTATTTCTGGTCTGAGCTTTCCACAAGAGAAAAGAATGATGCCTTTACAGAACTTGCCCTTGGCAACAAGACAAAAGCTAAAGGATATGCCTATGACTCATCAGAGATGACTAACCAAATCGTTGCGGTAAATTCCGTACTTCAACAGTACCAAGTTGCCCTTGAAGTCGGTGCAGTTGCAGATGTTGAAGGTACCTATAACAAGATGCTGGAAGCTTTGGAAGCAGCCGGAATCAATGAGATTATTGCTGATAATCAAGCTCAGTTTGATGCTTGGCTTGCAGGAAAATAAGCAGGATCAGTCATTAGATATTTGAAGAAGACAAGATGATGTGGGATTTCAGAACAAGCTGGGGTCCCATGTCACCAGCTTCACGAAAGGAATTTATTGAGATGAATAAGAAAAAAATCAAATGGAAGAAAATACTGATGATTTATACTATGATGCTTCCTGCTATCATCTATTTTTTCATTAACAACTATCTTCCTATGTTTGGTATTATTATAGCTTTTAAAAAGGTAAACTTCAGCCTGGGTTTGTTAAACAGTCCCTGGAGTGGATTTGACAACTTCAAGTTTCTCTTCGGATCAGGGAATGCATGGCTGATTACAAGAAATACAATTCTGTATAATCTTGTTTTTATCATCCTAAATACTGTATTTGGAATCACTATCGCTATTCTTCTCAATGAAATCAGAAGTAAAATGGCAACAAAGGTCTATCAGACAGTTATCCTACTTCCCTTTCTTATGTCATGGGTTGTTGTTTCCTACCTGGCCTTTGCTTTCTTAAGCGGTGATACAGGTTTTATTAATAACTTTATATTACCTCTATTTGGTGAAGAAACCAGGATTGCCTTTTACCAGGAATCCAAATATTGGCCTTTTATTCTTATTCTGGTCAGCCAGTGGAAGAATATCGGTTTTAATATGATTCTTTATTATGCTTGCATTATCGGCATTGCACCTGACTATTATGAAGCGGCAAAAGTTGATGGGGCCAACAAATGGGCTCAAATCAAAAATGTAACTCTGCCATTTCTTAAACCAACAATTATTACCCTAATTATATTGAATGTGGGTAGAATGTTCTATTCTGATTTTGGGCTTTTTTATCAGGTGCCTAAGAATTCAGGTATGATCTACAATGCGACTCAGACCATTGACACCTATGTATACAATGCATTGATGACCCAAAACAATTTGGGCATGTCAGCGGCAGCAGGCTTCTATCAATCCATTGTCGGCTTTATTTTGGTCATAGTTGCCAATGCTGTTATCCGTAAACTCAGTCGCGAAAACGCAATGTTCTAGGAGGAAGAAATCATGGGCAGACAAACAGCTGGAGACCGTATATCAGAATGGATTGCACATGGGGTCATGTTCCTCATGTGTATAGGGACAATCGTCCCCTTTTGGTTACTCATAGGATCATCCTTGGCAGATGAAAAAGAAATCACTTTAGAAGGCTACAAATTCATACCTCAAACCTTTAGTCTTGCAGCCTACGACTATATATTTGACCAATGGTATCAAATCGGCAGGGCATATGGAATCACCATTTTAGTCACCCTTATTGGGACGAGCCTGGCTATTGTGCTGGTGGGAATGCTTGGGTATGGTTTAATACAAAAAGATGTACCGGGTGTTCGCCTGGTCTTCATATTGATTCTGGTTACCTTGCTTTTTAACGGTGGTATAGTACCTACCTATTATGTATATAATAATATTTTACATGTGAAAAACACTCTCTTTGGACTTATATTACCCAACTTCCTTCTTAATGGATTTACGGTAATCCTGGTCAAAAACTATTTTGAACAGAATATTCCCAAAGAATTAATAGAGGCGGCTGAACTGGATGGTGCCAACCATTTCCAAATTCTTTTTAAGCTGGCCATGCCACTTGCCAAGCCGATCCTTGCAACGGTAGGACTACTAACCGGTGTTACCTACTGGAATGATTGGATCAATGGTCTCTACTTTATTACAGATGAAAAGTTGTTTACCATACAACTACTACTCAATAAAATGAATGACAGTATTCAATTCCTTGCCAACAATGCAAGTAAGATGGGAGGAGCGGCTTCAACAGTTGACTTACCAAGTGCCACCGTAAGAATGGCCATTGCTGTCGTAGCTATTATTCCGATTATTGTGATATACCCCTTCTTCCAAAAGTACTTTGCCAAAGGAATTGTTATGGGAGCTGTCAAAGGATAATGGAGGAATTATGAGAAGGTTAAATCAAGTATTGGAAGGGAAAGAGGGCAATTATATATTGCCTTTTTTCTGGCAACATGGGGAAGATGAAGCAGTTTTACGTGATTATATGCAGGCCATAAAAAAGTCGAATATCGACGAAGTCTGCGTAGAATCCAGACCACATCCGGATTTTTGCGGTCTCAAGTGGTGGGAGGATATGGATGTTATCCTGGATGAAGCGGAGAAACTGGATATGAAAGTCTGGATCCTGGATGATTCGCATTTTCCTACCGGTTATGCCAACGGTGCCCTTAAGGATGCACCACCTGAGCTTCATCATCAGTATATGACCTATAGGAACCTGGAAATCAGTGGACCGGTATCAAAGGCACAGTTCATACTGAAGGAATATATGATGGCGGAGCCTTTGCCACCCTGGATACCCCAGGCCCCGGAAGAAAAGCCTTGTAATCATGATGATGATGAACTGGTTACCATTCTTGCCTGTAAAATTGAAGAAGATGAAAAACTGGGACAGATTATTGATCTGACAGAAAACGTAGATGAGGGAATTGTAACCTTTGACCTGGATAGTGGTTATTGGCGCATTTTTGTCATCTATTTGACACGTTATGCCAAAGGTAGAAATGATTATATAAATTTTTTAGATGATAGATCCTGTAGGCTCTTAATTGATGCTGTTTATGAACCCCATTTTAAAAGGTATGGCAAACTTTTTGGCAATCGTATTGCAGGTTTCTTTAGTGATGAACCGCCTGTTGGTAATGTTCCTGGCTATATGCCTGCCGGTCCAATTGGAAGTCCCAGTCAGGTGCTTCCCTGGTCAGCACTGGCAGGAGATGCCCTAACTCAGGCCTTTGGAAATGAACAATGGAAGACATCATTACCTTTTCTATGGGCAGAGGCTCATAAGTATGAAGACCAGGTTCACATGAGAACTGCTTATATGAATATGGTTACCCGCTTAGTGGAAACCTGCTTCTCCAAACAGATAGGCAGGTGGTGCCAAGACCATAAGGTTCTCTATATTGGTCATATGCTGGAAGATTGTGATATGAATACGGATCTGGGACCAAGTATGGGACATTTCTTTAGGGGGCTTTCCGGTCAGCATATGGCAGGGATTGACAACATTGGTGGCCAGGTGATGATTGGCGGACAAGACGCCATGAGGCATCTTCAGCCTGCAGCTCAGGATGAAGCTGGTTTTTATCATTATCTGCTTGGAAAGCTGGGTGCTTCACACGCAGCCATAGATCCTAAGAAAATGGGCCGGTGTATGTGTGAAAACTTTGGCGCTTATGGATGGCAGTTTGGCATGAAGGACTTTAAATACATGATGGATCATTTTATGGTGAGAGGTGTTAACCGTTTCGTACCCCATGCTTTTTCACCGAAAGCCTTTCCTGATCCGGACTGTCCACCACATTTTTATGGTCACGGACATAATCCTTCCTTTGAGGCTTTTGGCCAGCTTATGGCCTACAGTAACCGGGTGTGCCATCTGATTGACGGTGGTGTTTCCCATCCTGACATTGCCTTGTTGTACAATGCTGAGAGTAAGTGGGCGGGAAATGGTCAGTCCAATATTGAGGCGGCTAGGCGCCTAAGTCAGGCCCAGGTTGATTTTCATGTCATACCGTCAGATGTCTTTAATGGAGACAATACATATGATATGGACTGGGATGGTAATCATCTGATCATTAATGGAATAAGTTATAGCGGTTTGGTTATATCTCCCTGTGATTACCTTGCTCCTGAAGTTGTAGCTTTCATAAAGATGGCAGGCCAAAGTGATTTTCCTATTTTTGTCATTGATACTTATCCTAAGGAAGTTGAAATGGATATTGTACATACAGATTATGACAGGCTTATTGAGGATATCCGAAAAAATATTTCCTGTCAGATTAGCCTTGAAAATCAGGATTCTAAGTTCATATCCTATCATTATGAAGAAAGAGGTCAGGAAGAATCAGAGATGACTCACTACTACCTTTTCCATAATGAGGACCCGGGTCAAGCTTTTGACCAGTGGATCCATATTAGGGGCCAGGGCAAACCATTTATATATAGACCTTGGGAAAACAAAAGTGAGGATATTGAGTTTGAAGTAACAGGTCAAGGCTTACGGGTCCGGTGCATGATGAATCCTTTGGAACTTGCTATCTTATGTGTTGACAGGTCAGAAAATGTCCAGGAGTATGTGAATAATCCAAGGGGGAGCAAGGGACCAGGCAAGTATCGATTATGCCAGGAGATTCAAACCATGAAGGTCAAATTATATGATGCCTTTGCCTACCATAAGGCTGGTGGCAGGCTGGAAGGTCTTGACTTAATTGGCGAGACCATACTTGAGTCTCCGTATACAGGAATTCAGCATATCTACAAAGACTTTTCAGGTTATATAAGATATGAAACCCAGATAGAGCTTGAGAAGGATAAGGCCTACCGTATAAGCATTGAAGACCTATCAGATAGTGTTGAAGTCTTTGTGGACAGGCTGAGTCTAGGTATACAAGTCGCTCCTCCTTTTAACTTTGATTTTGTTCATGAAGGAGAAGGTGTCAGCATTAAACTGTCTTTTATGGTAGCTACAAAACTGGAAAGACTTTTGAAATCAAAAGGTCATGACATTAAATCCATGTCACCATACAGACCCTTGTCTCCAACCGGAATCTTGGGTAAGGTGACCTTATATGAAAAGGAGAAGGCATAATGGAAATGTTTAAACAGCAAGTACTTAGTGACCGGGTTATAGGCATTACAGATATAGCAGATGTAAATATGTTTTTAGTCCTTGGAGATGAAGCCGGTGCTCTTATTGACACAGGATCCGGTCTGGGTGACCTCTATGGATACGTAAGTAAAATAACGGATTTACCCCTTAAAGTCATCTTGACTCATGGACATGTTGATCATGTGGGATGTGCATATCAGTTTCAGGATGTTTATCTTCATCCTTTAGATCTGGATTTAATGGAAGAACATGCTAAGGCAGAGGTCAAAAAAGGTTATATACAGATGGCAGGGGGAGAAAGGGTGTCTCCAAAGGATTTGGCAGATATTCAGGATAGGACACCGGACCATGTGAAAGATCTTGAAGATGGTCAGGTTTTTGATTTGGGAGGTATAAGGTTAGAGATTGTTCATACACCCGGTCATACGGGAGGCATGTGCACAGTCCTTATTAGAGAAGAGGAAGCTATGATCTATGGCGATGCCTGTAATGAAAGGGTCTTCCTTTTCGGACAGGAGGCAACCTCTCTAGCAACTTATCGAGAGAGTCTTAAGCACTTAAAAACATATGACAGTCAGTATAAACAGGCATGGTTTTCTCATGGACCCCTTATCCAGACCAGGGAAATCCTCGAGGGCTGTTATCAGCTGACTGAGGAAATTATGAATAGACAGGATGATAAGCTGGCCTTTAACTTCATGGGTATGGAAGCCTATGCAGCGAAGGCTACAGGCAAGGACGGTGTTAGCAGAAAAGACGGTCTGCATGGAAATATCATCTATTCTACAAGTAAATTATAAAGCGATAAAGGCGGTATTCTAATGAATAAAGTAAAAGATATGATTTGGGTGGTTTTCTTATTAGTCATCAGTTTCCTCCTCCTGTCTCCAATGACAGGTGGATATTATGTCAGTGCTTACGACAGCCATCCCTTCTTGATGGGTTTCGTCAAATATGCCATTCTGGCTTCCATGGGTGAGTTGCTGGCATCCAGAATCAGCCATGGCTCATGGATAAAGGTTAAAGGATTTTATGCAAAGATGGTGGTTTGGGGAATCATTGGTGTCATTATTACCTTTATGTTTAAACTGTTTCCAATGGGGATATCAGCTATGATTGACCATGGACTCATCTATGGAGGACAAGGTCTGACCGGAAAAATTCTATTTGCTATTTATAACAGTCTGGTGGCAAATCTGGCTTTTGGTCCACTCTTTATGGCGGCGCATCGTGTTTCAGATACTTATATTGACCTTCGGGCGGAAGGAGAGAAAGCCTCAATTATGACAGCCGTATCTAAGGTTAACTGGCCGGGATTTATTGAGGTTGTAGTCGGAAAAATGATTCTATTCTTCTGGTTACCTGCCCATACGATTACATTTTTGCTACCGGAAACCTACCGGATCCTTTTTGCAGCATATCTATCCATTGTACTGGGGGTACTTATGGCTATTGCTAAAATCAGGACTGGAAATAAGGGGACAGCTTAAACCATATTCGTTACTCATGAAGAAGTAACAAAAAGGAGAAGGTATGAGTCTTAAGTTATTAAAAGAAAACTGGAGTGTAGGTGGTTTTAGTGTTTTTCGACGAATCTTTACCCTGTATTCCTTAACCATAGTCTTAATCTATATTATTTTGATTGTATTGTTTGTCAATAACATCAGTCATTCCTCCAATGAGTTGATAACAGTCCGTGAACTTCAGAACAGGGCATTTATCGAGTCCCTGGACCAGCAGTTGGATAACATCTTTAAGCAGCAGGAGGACTTGACTACCAATTCTCAAGTGACCAAGCTGGCTTATTCGATTTACAGTGATAATTATGAGAAGAATGTACTGGTTCTTGAACTCCTTCAAAGACTGGAATCCATAAAATCCCTTAATCCTTTGGTAGAAGACCTGTCTATAACTTTTCCCAGTGAACAGATGACTATTTCAACTAAGGATGGCTATATGAAGGAAAGTCAGTATAATTGGAAATCCTTCATTGATAATGAGGGATATGACCGAATTTTTAACTATGAGGATCAAGTGACCCTTAATTTTACCTATCCACTCATGTATTCCTTAAGTGAGGATTATGTTCCGGACTATAGCATTGATATATATCTGTCCGAGCAAGAGTTGGTGGAATCCTTAAATGTTCTGGGTTTGGAAAAAGAGTCCAGCGGAGTTATTTGGTTTGATCTGAATGAAGACCGTTTTGTTGTGAACAGAGAAAGTCAAAGCATTCATGAGCTAATGACCAATCCGAGTTTTCAAAAAGCCCTTTTGTCAGGGGAGGAACAAACCATACAGTCACGGTATGAATATGTGTCTTCCGGAAGCTTTAGTTATCCCATTAAGGTGATTACCTTCATTGATAAGCAACTGCTTTTTGAAATCATTATCCGCTACATCGTACTTTTGACGGTAATTATGATTATTATCAGCGCTCTTTTTGTTTTCTCCCTGGTTATTACCCAGAGACTTTTGGTTAAACCGGTTCAAGAACTGATGACAGCCTTTGAAAAGATTCGTGAAGGCAGTTTTGAGGTAAGGATTTATCATGAACCACATGATGAGTTTAATTATTTATATAATGCCTTTAATGAAACGACTGCCCATATTGAGGAATTAATTGCCAATTTATACGACCAGGAGTGCTTATTGCAAAATGCAGAATTGGCTCAACTTCAATCACAAATAAATCCACATTTTTTATATAACTCTTTCTTTATAATTAACCGGATGGCCAAGAACGAAGCTTATGAGCCTATAACCCGATTTGTGACATCTTTAGCCAAGTACTATCGCTTTATCAATAAAGAGACCCATATGTATATTCGTCTGGATCTTGAAATTGAACATATGAAAAACTATATCGATATTCAGCAAATAAGGTTCAGCGAAAAAATTTCAGTAGAGGAAGAAGAACTTCCCCAGGCTTTTAAAGAAATTTTAGTACCAAAGTTGATACTCCAGCCTATTGTTGAGAATGCCTATATTTACGGTATGGCCAATATACTTGAAGACGGGAAAATCAAGATTTCCTATGAGGAAAGGGACCCATTTGTGATGATTGCCATTGAGGATAACGGTGAAGATGCAGATGATCAACTGATTGCAAAAATGCGGGGGCAATTGGAGGATTCAACGTATGCAAAAGAAAACCACGCCTTGACCAATATTGATAAACGATTGAAATTAGCCTATGGGATTGGGTCGGGTGTTGAAATTGAACGAAGCAGCCTAGGTGGAGTCAAGGTTGTTTTGGTTGTTAATACTAAAGTTAATTCTGAAACACAAGTTTTAGACAGAAATGTCCTGTCAAAATAAACAAAAAAATTCTTTACAAGTCCAGTACTTTGACCAAAGTGTCAATAATTGACAACAAATGTCAAGAATGTTCAATTTCGGATACAAGGGTATCTGTATATAATGAAATCAGATGATCATCGAAACAGGTTACGATAGTTATAGGAGGAAAGATAGTGAAAACTTTAATGAAAAGTAAGCAATTATTAGCACTTTTACTCGTATTTGTATTGGTTTTATCCGGATGTGGTGGATCCAGTGATGAAGAAACTAAGGACACGGCATCAAATGAGTCAAATAATGGATCTCAAACAGCTGACAACAATGATTCAACAGGCAGTGATGCTGAAGAAGCAGTTGATGTAGACCCTCTCGGTAAGTATGTTGAACCGATTACAGTAACATCATTTTTTGAAATTGCACCTCCAATTGCCAATGGTTTTACTGAAGATGGAATCAAAACCAATATTTGGGCAGAAAAATTATTGGAAGAGTTAAATATTGACCTTCAGTATGAATGGTTTGCTATGCAGTCTGATGATGACAGTGTTCAAAAGAAAAACATAGCTATCGCATCAGGTGAATTGCCAGATTTTATGATGGTTAATAAAGAACAGCTTGCATTACTTGCAAAAAGTGACCTGATTAATAAAGATATTGGAAGTATCTATGATCAATATGCTTCTGATCACTTAAAAGAATGGATGAACCAGGAAGGAACTGCTGCACTTGATTCTGCAACCTATGATGGCCAGCTGATTGCAATTCCTAGTAGAGACTCATCTATTGATACATCACCTTTCCTTTGGTTAAGACAGGATTGGTTGGACAATTTGGGACTTGAAGTGCCAACGACTATGGATGAACTCTTTGATGTGATGACTGCTTTCAAAGAGAATGATCCTGACGGAAACGGCCAAGATGATACCATCGGTATTATAATGAACAATACATTCCTGGATAATGCTTCCGGTGATATGGTCGGTCTTTTCAACGGTTTTGGAGCATATCCAAAAGCATGGTTGGAAGATGGTGGAAATCTCGTTTATGGTTCTATTCAACCTGAAATGAAAGAAGCGCTTGCTTTCTTAAATAAAATGTATGAAGCAGGACTTATTGAAGAAGATTTTGCAGTTAAAGATTCCTTTAAAGTTGCTGAGTTACCTGCTGCCGGTACTGCCGGAATGCAATATGGAGCAATGTGGAATGCTATGTGGCCGCTTCAAAGTTCATTGGATAATGATAATAATGCCAACTGGGTTGCTGTAGCTATACCTTCTGCTACTGGTAAGCCAGCACAACCTCAAATCCGTTTGAATATTCTTGGTTACTATGTTGTTAGCAAAGATGCAGAAAATCCAGAAGCACTCATTAAAATGCTTAACTTCTTCGTAGAGAAATTCTCCTTTATTGGTGAAGAAGAATATGCTCAGTATTTAACTGATGCAACAGGAGCGTCATCCTTTGACCTTCATGGTACGATGTTCAAGACTTATAACGCCCTTAAGAATCTGGAAGCTTACTGGCATGTTAATGAAGCATTGGATTCAGGCGATAAATCAGCTCTTAATGCTGAAGAGTTAAACTACATCAACAGTATTGAGAAATACATGAATGAAGGTGACCTTGCCAGTGCAGGTGGATTTAAGACCTTTGGACCAGGCGGATCCTTTAGTGTTATGGATTACTACTATGATGATAATCTCTTTATGATGGATCAGTTTTATGGTGCACCAACTAAGACCATGAAACAAAAAATGCAACTGATTAATGATAAGGAAATCGAGTACTTCACTAAAATCATTATGGGTTCTGAGTCTATTGATGCTTTTGATGATTTCGTTGCCGAAGTCAACAAAATTGGTCTTGAAGATATCACAGCTGAAGTTAATGAATGGCATAACAGATAGTTAGTTTATTATAAAGAGTGAAGTGCACATGCCTTCACTCTTTATATAAAGGCTGGTCATAAATTTAGATTTTATGGTTGGCTATGTATCTAGGAGGGTTCCCATGTTTAAAACGTTTAAAAAAGAGTGGTCGTTACACGTTATGATGATACCGGCCGTCGTATTGCTTCTTACCTTCATGTATTTTCCTATGTTAGGTATTGTAATAGCATTTCAGGACTTTGTACCGTCCGGTGGTTTTATGCAGTTCTTTAAATCTGAGTGGATTGGATTTGATAATTTTGAATATGTACTAGCTATGTCAGACACACCAAGAGTTTTAGCAAATACGATTATTATTGCTGTCATGAAAATTATTGCTGGTATATCGGTACCATTGGTTTTGGCATTATTGTTAAATGAAGTTAAAAACATAGCCTTTAAAAAAGCAACCCAAACCATCGTTTATATACCTTTCTTCCTGTCATGGGTTATTCTTGGAGGTATATTAATTGACCTTCTGTCACCATCTACTGGATTTGTTAATAAAGTGATTGTAGCCATGGGATATGATCCGATTTATTTTCTCGGAAACCTTGATACCATACGAGGTGTACTAGTAGTCTCCAATGTATGGAAAGAAGTTGGATACAATCTGGTAATCTTCTTGGCTGCCCTTACAAGTATTGATCAAAGTCAGTATGAAGCAGCAAGAGTTGATGGCGCGGGCGACTGGAAACAACTTCTTCATATTACACTTCCAAGTATGAAACCGATTATTATTCTCCTCACTGTTCTTAGTCTTGGAAATATTCTTAATGCAGGCTTTGACCAGATATTTAACCTGTATTCAGAGGTTGTTTATGAGAAGGCTGATATTATTGATACTTTCGTTTACCGAATCGGTATGAGAAACCTTCAATACAGTGTAGCTACTGCTGTTGGCTTGTTTAAATCGGTTGTCTCATTAATCTTTATATCAACGTCATTCTATTTGGCCGGTAAACTGGCTAATTACAGATTGTTTTAGGAGGGTGTTATGGTAGTAGCTCCATCAAAATCCAGAAAAGTATTTACAGTTTTTAATTATATAATTTTATCGATTATCACATTTATTTCATTATTTCCAATGCTCCATATTCTGGCACTATCCTTTAGTGCAAATTCAGCAGCACAGGCTGGATGGGTCACCATTTTTCCGGTAGGTTTTACTTTTGAATCCTATAAGTATATACTGGAAAAACCAGAGTTCTTCAGAGCATTTGGAATATCATTAGTCAGGGTAGTTATCGGTACAGGTATTTCCATGTTCATTACAGCGATTTCTGCCTATGCCTTATCCCAGCCTGACGAACGCTTTAAAGCCAGAAAGTTTTACACATGGATGTTTATTGTAACTATGGTTTTTAACGGTGGATTGATTCCCTTGTTTATGGTTATCAAGACGGTAGGAATCTACAACACAATCTGGGCTTTGGTTCTTCCTATGGCTGTTCAGGTTTTTAATATCATTTTGATGCTGAACTTCTTTAGAGGATTACCTTATGCACTGACTGAGTCAGGTTTTCTTGATGGTGCAACCCATTTCCAGGTTATGACACAGATTTATCTGCCTATTTCAAAACCATCTCTTGCAACTGTAGGTCTTTTTACCATGGTATTTCACTGGAATAACTGGTTTGACGGTCTTGTCTTTATCAGTGACCCCAACAAGTATCCTTTGCAAACCTATTTAAGAGGTGTCATCAATGCGGCCCAGGCAACTTCTATGGACCTTAACAATGCAGGTGTCATGGATCAGATATCACAACAGACCTTAATGGCTGCACAGATTTTTATTGCAATTATTCCTATATTGATTGTTTATCCTCTACTGCAAAAATACTTTGTTTCAGGTATGACCCTTGGTAGTGTCAAGGAGTAGAATCCAATCAAGTTCATGACAAAAGGAAGTTGATGAGATGTATAATTTACTCATTGTAGATGATGAAAAAATTATTCGGGATGGATTATATGAACTGCTGTCTATGGAAGATTCACTTGAGTTGAATCTTCTGTTGGCAGCATCTGCCATTGAAGCAGTAGAAATACTGGAAGAAAAGAAGGTGGATATAATTCTGACAGATATACAGATGCCCAAGATGACAGGGATTGAACTTATGGAGGTCGTTCTAGAAAGATGGCCTTTTTGTAAAGTCATTTTCCTGACCGGATATTCAGATTTTGATTATGTCTATAAGGTTCATGAACATGCCAGGTACATACTTAAGGCAGAGGAAGATGAGAAAATCCTTCGTATTGTAAGGGAGACCCTGGAAGATATTGAAAATGATTTTTTAGTTGAGAAGATGGTGGAAAGATCCAAAGATTTAGTTGAGAGACAAAAAGAGGCTGATAAATTAAGGTTTCTTGGAGACCTCTTTCATGGATTCGTCAATACAAAGACCCTGACGCAACAGACCTTTGACCGATTGGATATTCATCTGAATTATAACCAGAACATGTATTGTGCTCTTATAAAGTATGATCATATTCCAGGTGATACCTATGATGAACAGATCTCCTTTAATGATGAACTTCATATCCTCATTCAAAACTATTATTTAGATTTTATGAAGGGTGAATGGATACAAATCTCCCGTAATTATCTTCTTTTGCTCCTTCAACCGACGAAGCTAATCTCTACTGAAAGAAATCTTCTCATGTTGGAACATAATAGCGGTCTCTTTCAAAAAGCCTGCAACAAGAATTTTGATCTGGCCACTATTATAGCCCTTAGCCCTGAGCCAATTAAACTTCATGAAATCATCAAGAACTATCCCAGGGTGAAAATTAAACTTCTTCGCAGAGATTACGAAGAGATCATTTGGATGACCAAGGAAGAACTGGATTTAGGGACTGAAATATGCCCAAATCAGGAAAAGAAAAACTCCATTCATTCCCGACTGGATTTACTGGATTATTATTTTGAGAATTCAGACCAGGACCATGTTATTGGTTTGATTCAAGAAACCATGGATTTGTTTGAACATACAGAATCCATGCATGATCTTTTTGCTGTACAGGTCTATACAGACATTGCAGTTAAACTGCTTAAGTATATTAATCAATTTGAACTTTCACAGGAAATATGTTTTAGGATCAATGTGTTCAGTCTTTATAACCTTACACAACACAGTAATTGGAATGAGGCTTTTTCATATTTGATGGAAATGACGAATTTCATTTTTGACATTAAAAAAGCCCGGGGTCAAAAACACAGTCATGATGTTATTGACCAGGTGAAAAGATATATTCAAGGCCATTTGGACCAGGATACTTCCCTGGATAAACTGGCTGATATTGTCAGTTTGAGCCCTGAATATCTTCTGCGTTTATTCAAAAAAAGTGAAAACATCACAATTTTACAATATATCAATGATTTAAAGATTATTAAGGCCAAGAAGATGATTGAAGACCAGGAAATGCAAATCAAGGATATCGCCAAAAACCTTGGCTTTAATTCACAAGGATATTTTGCCAGATTTTTCAAAAGTAAAACCGGCTTAAGTCCTCAAAGTTACAGAGACCGATTACGAGATTAATCAATAGGATTATAATGAATTTGGACTGAGGAAAGATAGAAAGGAGACATCATGGCGTTAAAAGTGATGACAAAAAAGGGGTATGTTGAAGGGATTGAAGATAAGGGCCTGCATAAGTATTTGGGAATTCCATACGCAAAACCTCCTGTTGAAGAGTTGAGATTTAAACGGGCTAGAGAAATGGAAGCGTGGGACAATATCTATCCTGCCCATACCTATGGTCCTATTGCCGCCCAGTTTCATATGGATGAATATCAGGGAAGTCTTGACTGCTTAAGCCTGAATATTGTTAAACCGGCAACAGGTGACCTCTTACCGGTTTTTGTTTGGATACATGGTGGGGGCTATATGACAGGAAGCGGTAGTGATCCCCTTTATCATGGGGAGGCATTTGCCAGGAATGGTATTGTTTATGTGAATTTTCAATATCGTTTGAATGTATTTGGTGTCTTTGACTTTACCACATATAAGGGTTGTGAGGATTTTGAAAGCAATTGCGGTCTGTCGGATATGGTTCTTGCCCTTCAATGGGTGAAGGAGAATATTGAGGCCTTTGGTGGTGATCCAAACGCCATAACCATTGGTGGAGAAAGTGCCGGTGGTTCTGCTGTTCTTACCCTTATGGCAGTACCTGAAGTCAAGGGGTGTTTCAACCAGGTTATTTCAGAAAGTGCCTTACCCAATTGTGTTATGACCAAGTCTCTATCCCGTATCAATACAGACTTATATCTAGAAGGAATGGGATGGTCTGAAGAAGATCTGGACCAACTGCGGACAGCAGATCCCTATGACCTTATTAAGGGGCTTGACTATGTTAACAGCAGGTTTCAGTATGAAAATCCCGGTATCTTTCTTCCCTGTCCCGTTATTGATGATCTCTTACCCCAGAGGCCTATGGAGGCTATTGAGGAGGGAAAGGCTGAGGGTATCAGATTACTCATAGGGAGCAACCTCCATGAGGGAACTATGTTTGTGAGACCTGAGAATACGGTCTTTCCAAATTCATGGGATATGATTGAAACCATGTTTGAAGATAATGATTACAAAGACCGGTTTAAGTCAGTTAAGGCATATTATGACAAGCCGGATTTCCTAGATAAGTATGGGTCACCCTTTGTACATTTTGCTACAGATTATGCTTTTGAGGTGCCGGCAGTGAAGATTGCAGGAGACCAGAGTCAAGTTGGCCCAGTATGGATGTACCGCTATGAGTTTATCTCAGCAAGTTCACGTCAAAATGGAATGATGGCTTCCCATGCTTTTGAACTGCCATGCGTCTTTGGTGTGGCGGAACATCCCTTCAGCAAGATGCTTTTTGGACAGGAATCTGAAGATATTCAGACAAAAATGATTGAGATGTTCCAAAGGCCCTGGGTTAACTTTATTAAAGGGGACAGCCCTGATGGAGAGTCTTGGCCCCAGTATAAGGGCTGTGACTCACCGGTGAAGATTTTTGACAGACAAGAAAGGCTGGAAAGCCTTAACCATAAAGAAATGTTGGAAGTTTGGAAGGATTTACATTTTTTTGAGAATTAGACTTGGAGGATATGATGAGCTGGATTTGGAAAGATAAAAGTGACGGCAAATTAAAAGACAATGAAATAGTTAGCTTTCGTAAGGTTGTCAGAAGTAAAAAAAAGGGGCAAAAAGCAATTGTGCACGTTAGTGCAGATGCCAAGTACAAACTTTTTGTCAATGGGACTCTTGTCCATATAGGACCACAAAAAGGTGATCATCAGATTCATTATTATGATGTTCTGGATCTCGGTCCCTATTATGAAGATGGTGACAATGTGGTTCTCATAAGGGTTCTGGCAATTCCTAACGAGCATAACAAGGGCAACCATGGATTTCACCGTACGGACTCTCCAGGTCTTTATTTATCAGGTGAGCTTGAAGGGGACCATACCTGGAAGTACTTTAAGGAAAAAGTACATATGGAACCGGAAAATCCTAGATTTGCACCACTTTATATATTGGAAAAAAGTCAAGGCCTTGGGGCCTTGGTTGGATGTCACCATGTGGAATATGATGACAGTAAATGGAGTCAGGCCAGGAAGTATGAGCCTTTCGAGTTACCACCAATACTTAGACCAGATTATATGGTGAGGAGACAGATACCCCTTATACCTGTAAGACCAAAAAGGTTTGAACATGTTGAGAAGGTAGTTTTGTCTCAGCCATCCGATGAGGCTTGGAATGGACTTCTTCAGGAGTCAAAAAGTATTAAAGTTGGACCTAATACAAGAAGTGTTATTGAAATCAGTGCCGGTCCAGAGACTACCGGATACCTTTCCCTTCTCATGGGTAAGGGTCAAGATGCTGAGATTAATATATTAACCTCTGAATGCTATGCTTATGAGCCAGAGGAAGAGGGGCCATTTTCCATGCCGAGAAAAGGCGACAGGACTGATTCGGTTAATGGGAAACTTTTTGGTTTCACTGATACCTATATGGTCGCAGGACAAGGATCCAGTCAGTCTCCTGAAATATATGAACCCTTTTGGTTCAGGACATTCAGATATATACAACTTGAGATCATAACAAAAGACCAGGAACTGGACATATATGATTTTTCCTACGAGGAAACAGGCTACCCCCTAGACGTTCAATCCCAGGTTGAAACTTCAGATGCAAGTATGGAGGCGATTTGGGATATTAGTGAGAGAAGCCTAAAACTTTGTATGCATGAAACCTATGAAGACTGTCCTTTTTATGAGCAACTTCAATATGCCATGGACTCAAGAAGTCAGATTCTTTATACTTATGCAACAGCGGCTGATGACCGCCTGGCCAGACAGTGTATGGATGACTTTAGAAGGGCAGGCAAACATGACGGCATGATTAACTGTTCTTACCCTAATTATGAATCCAATGTCATTCCTGGGTTTTCCATCTATTACATTGGTATGGTTTATGACCATATGATGTATTTTGGTGACAAGCCTTTAGTCATGAAGCATTTACCGACTATTCTGGGAATACTGAACTTCTTTAGAAGCAGACTGGACCAGCGAGGTATGGTGGAAAAATTAGGTGGGCCACTCTTTAGAAGCAAATACTGGTCCTTTATTGACTGGACTGACCAGTGGCGGGAGACTGCAGGGGTTCCTCTTGCAACCCATGAGGGTCCATTGACAATGGAAAGCCTCCTTTATGTTATGGGGCTTCAGTATAGTGCAAAGCTTCTGGACTTTATTGGCTATGACCAAATGTCACGACAGTTTTTAAGTGAGGCTAAGATGCTTCAAGAAGCTATTAATACCCATGCAAGAGGTAAGGATGGCATGCTTCAGGATGGTCCTGGTTTTGAAGGTTACAGCCAGCACACTCAGGTTTTCGGAGTCTTGACAGAAACCATTAACCTTGAGGAGGGGGCCAGATACATTAAGGAGACCCTGAATAATCCTGATTTGTATGCCCAGTGTTCTGTGGCTATGATGTTCTATCTCTTCAGAGCCCTGGAAAAATGCCAGATGTATGAGGAAACCCATGATTTATGGGATATCTGGAGAGATATGGTAGCTAAGAATCTAACCACCTGTGAAGAGGATTCTGTTATGAGCCGAAGTGACTGTCATGCTTGGGGGGCACTGGCTTTATATGAGCTGCCTTCAGTGGTTCTTGGTGTAAGACCGGTTAAGCCGGGTTGTGAGGAAATATCCATTAATCCTGTACCGGGAGTCTTGGATTGGGCACAGGGACAAGTAATGACCCCTAAGGGCTTAGTTAAGGTATCCTGGAAGAGATCTACTACCGGCCTAAATATCCAAGCTCAAGTACCCAAATCGATGAAGATCGACGCGGGTGGACACAAGCACTTGGAGATTCATGTAAGCGAGGAATAGATATGAAGATTGCCAGTATTTTTGGATCAAATATGGTTTTACAGCGGAATAAAAGGATTCGCCTTTGGGGTTGGGGAAACCCTGGCCAAGTCATAAGTGGAAGCCTTGTGACCGATGAAGGCAAGGAGAAAGTGACAAGGAGTGTAGGGGAGGATGGTGAGTGGTCACTGGATTTTGAGCCTAAAAGGGCACAGAAAGGTGTCCGTCTATCTATTGAAAGCGATGGGGAAACAATCCTTTTTGACCAAATTAAGATTGGTGAAGTCTGGCTGGCAGGGGGACAATCCAATATGGCTTATCCCCTCCGCTATGACAGTGAAAAAGAAAGGGTTTATCAGTCTGAGGACTTTCCGGAAATATATTACTATGATTGTCCCAAAATATCTTTTGAAGGTGAAGAGGACCTTTATGATTACTCCTATGCAGGATTTTGGCGTTCAACCACTCAAGAGGACCTTGATTATTTTTCAGCTTTGGCCTATTATTTTGCAGAAGATTTAGCCTTGGACCTGGATATAGCCATTGGAATTATTGGGTGTAACTGGGATGGGACCCTGGCTGCTTCCTGGATACATCCTTCATATCTTGAAGATAATGGTGGCAAGGTTTGGCTTGAATGGTATGAAGATATGACCAAGAATCTGGATATGGACAGGTATAAAAAAGACTTTCTATCCAATCCTGAAAATGATCATGAGGACCCGGTGAAAAAGGGAAGGGACAAATTAGTCTTTCCCGGTCTTACCAAAGAAGAACAGGATGAGTATATGAATCTTCAGTCCATGGATGCCTTGATGGAAGGCTTTGCAAAAATGATTGGTCCATATTCTTCACAACGGCCTGGCGGTTTATATGATACAATGTTAAGTAAAGTAGCACCCTATAGTATAGGGGGAGTTATATGGTATCAGGGAGAATCGGATTCCAGATTGCCTGATGTCTATGACCAGGTACTGGGAGGTCTTATTCAGTGCTGGAGAGATTTATGGGAGGATGAGATTCCTTTTTTACTTGTCCAGCTGGCGCCTTTTGAAAGGTGGCTCTTTGCTGACGGAGATAATTTTCCAATAATCAGAAAGCAACAGGAAGCTGTAGCAAAATCCATGGATAAAGTATGGCTGGCGTCATCTTCCGATGCCGGTATGCAGTGGGATATTCATCCCAAGTCCAAGAGAAAAATTGGTCAAAGACTTGCTTTACTTGCCAAAGAACATGTTTATGGTAAAGAGATTTGTTCTGATCCACCAGAGCTTCAATCTCTAGACCGGGTAGAGGAGGGAATTTTAGTATCCTTCTCCAATGCCAGGACCTTAAAGGTTGTAGGCCAGGACATTAAGGGGTTTCAAGCTTTTGGATCAAATAACCAGGAGTTGGCAGTTAAAGCGGAACTAATCCCACCTAATCAAGTACTGATTCGGTGTAAGTATAAAGAGGACATTCGTTTGTGCTTTGCCAGGACGCCTTATTATTGCGTAAATCTCTATAATGAATGGGATAACCCTGTAAAACCTTTTGAATGTAATATATGATATGTTAGAGATGTAGATAGACCGGTAAAGAAAACCCTTATGGAGGACTTATGTCAGAGAGAATATTCAACTCAAATTTCATCCGAATTTTTATGACTACAGTCTTGGTAATGACAGGCAACCAGATTATTATGGTTGTCTTGCCTCTTTACCTTGACAATTTGGGCAAAGATCCTTCAGTTCTGGGAACAGCAACTTCTCTGTCAGCCCTTGCTGCTATGCTGATGCGACCTTTTGGGGGAATCCTGTCGGATAAATGGAGCAAGAAGAGGGTTCTTATACTTGGAGCCTTTGTCATGATATTAGGTATGGTCGGTATTAATATGATTCCCATAACTTTTGCCATTATTGCCATTCGCTTTTTTCAGGGATTTGGAATATCAGGAGCGACTACTGCCCAAATGGCAATAGCTGCTGATGTTCTTCCAAGGACCAAGCTTAAGCGGGGTATGTCCTATTTTGGCATCACCTCCGTCTTGGCAGCGGCCTTAGGTCCTGTCATTGGTATAGAATTAATTGTTGGAGACAATTATACCTGGTCTTGGATGGGAGCGGTCTTAATATTTGGCCTGGCCATTATCATTGTTTCTACTATATCCTATGAGATTAAGGAAGAGTCACCGGTTAGGGCAGGTGACAAGAACTATGAAGGCAGTATTTTTTGGCGATTTTATGAGAAGAAAGCCTTTATGCCAAGTATGGTCCAGCTGATCATTATGACCGGTAATGCAATGATTGTATTTCTTCCTTCCTATGGAAGGCTGATTGGAATCGATAATGTAGGACTCTTCTATACGATTCAGGCGGTGACCATGTTTATTGCCAATCTGGCTGTAGGACAGGTTATTGACAGGGTAAAAAATCCTTTAAGGTTATTGATTCCGGGACTTTGTATATTTTCTTTGGCTCTGTTTATGCTGTTTATTGCAGAAGGGCCTGTATTGTTTTTCCTTGCAGCGGTTTTGTATGGTACAGGTTTCGGCACCAACATGGCGACCATGAATGTGGTCATTATGTCTTTTGCTCCTTATGACAGAAGGGGGGCAGCATCCTCTACCTTTTTAAGTTCCATAGACCTAGGTTTTTCTATTGGATCTCTCATGGGTGGAGTGGTTATCGGTGCTTTTGGTTACAAGGTCTTTTACGGACTTGCTGTTTTGTTTCCTGTGACAGCCATTTTCCTGTCATTTATTGTCTTTAGACATGTACATTTAGGTGAAACAGTGGAATGATAGTATGAATTTGTTGATGAGAAAGGACTAGATATGAAAGTTGACTTGAAAGAATATTTAGGAGATAAGGAGTTCTACAGTAATGTTTTTCACCTGGCAATACCCATTTCCCTCCAGTCCTTGATTACCATTGGAGTCAATACCATGGATACGATTATGTTGGGACAAACAGGGGAAATCCAGTTGGCGGCTTCATCCCTGGCCAATCAGTTTATTATTATTTTTCATATTATGTGTATGGGGCTTGGGATGGGAGCATCAGTTATGACTTCCAGATATTGGGGATCCAGAGATATTATATCCTTAAAGAAAAGCGTTACCTTAATGTATAGGTTATGCTTTTTATTTGCCATGAGTTTTACAGCTGCAACCTTGTTTTTCCCTGAAGGAGTCATGAGGCTCTATACCCATGACAGCCAGATGATTGAGGCAGGGATGTCATACTTCCGGTGGTTTACACCAGGATATCTCCTATTGGGATTTTCTTTGACAACAACCATTGTTTTAAGAAGTATCGGCAAGGTGAAAATTCCCTTAAGAGTATCGATTTTTGCCTTTTTTGTGAATATATTTTTTAATTACGTCTTTATATTCGGTAAGTTTGGAGCTCCTAGAATGGAAATTGCAGGAGCTGCTCTTGGTACAGTTATTTCCAGAGTCTTTGAAATGGTCTTGATCTTCGGGTATTTCGTTTATGTTGATGAGGATGTCAAATATCGTATCAACGATTTATTTATGGATTGCAAGGATATGGTGGCAGAATATTTCAGGGTCAGTATACCGGTCCTTGTCAGTGATACCCTTTTAGGCTTGGGTAACAGCGCGGTTTCAATGATTATGGGACGGATAGGTGCCTCTTTTGTTGCTGCCAATGCAGTGACAGTCGTAGTTATGCAGCTTAGTTCAGTTATGATTCAGGGGACGGCCAATGCCAGCGCTATTATAACCGGAACAACCCTTGGTCGGGGAAACAGGAGAAAGGTTCAGGTTCAGGGCTATACTTTTTGGGGTCTAGGCCTTGTTATCGGGTGTATTTCAGCTCTTATTATTCTACTGATCTCCAAGCCAATGATTGGGTTCTATTCCTTGTCAGAGGAAACTAGAATTATTGCAAGACAGCTTATGGTGGCCATTAGTATTATTATTATCTTCCAGGCTCAAAATTCCTTACTGACTAAGGGAGTTCTTAGAGGTGGTGGTGACACCAGGTTTTTAATGATTGCGGACATCCTTTTTCTATGGGTGGTTTCCATACCCTTAGGAATTTTTGCCGGACTGGTTTGGCATTTGTCTGCTTTTTGGATTTTGATTGCTTTGAAAATCGATCAGATCATCAAGGCAGTTTGGTGTATTTTTAGGTTGAGAAGTGGAAAATGGATTAAGAAAATTGAGCCGGCAGGTGAAGTTAAATTAAAAGAGGAATTAGGGAGGGCATAAGATGAACAAGTTTTTATGTAACAGCAAGGATACGGTGGTTTCTACCGATAAGGGACTTCTAAGAGGATTTTTATACAATGATATATACACTTTTCAGGGTATTAAGTATGCTGACGCCAAGCGTTTTCAAATGCCTGAAGAAGTAGAAGCATGGGAAGGGATCAAGGACGCTATGTCATATGGATATGTCTGCCCACTCCTTCAGCAGGAACACCCTGCAGCAGAGGTTATGGTTCCCCATCAATACTGGCCTATGGATGAGGATTGTCAGTATCTTAATATTTGGACTCCAAGCCTTCAATCGGGAGCAAAAAAAGCTGTTATGGTTTGGCTGCATGGCGGTGGTTTTTGGGCGGGATCATCTATTGAGCAGCTGGCTTATCACGGAGAAAATCTAGCCAAGCATGAAGATGTTATTGTAGTTTCCTTAAATCACAGGCTGAATATTCTGGGATATCTGGACTTGTCACCTTTTGGAGACAAATATGCTCATTCTGCCAATGTTGGTAACGACGATATTATCGCTGCCTTAAAATGGATTAATACCAACATAGCAGCCTTTGGTGGTGACCCTGACAATGTAACCCTCTTCGGGCAGTCCGGCGGGGGTATGAAAGTCACCTGTATGATGCAAATGCCGGCAGCCTATGGTCTTTTTTCCAAGGGGATTATTCAGAGCGGTGTAGTTGGCGACCTGATGAAAGAAATTGAAGATGACGGTAGAGCTATTGTTACAGCAATGATGGAGGAACTTGGACTAAAACCGGATCAGGTGGAAGAACTTGAGACCCTGCCATATCAGGACCTGGCACAAGCCTATAATAAGGTTTCACCTGGTCTTGCAAAAGAAGGGCACTACATTGGATGTACCCCACTTAAAAACGATTTTTACATGGGTGATCCGGTTATTCATGGTTTTACTGACTATGCCAAAACCATTCCCCTGATTGTAGGCTCGACAATGGCAGAGTTTGCTTTTGGTCCTGCTATCAAGGGAAGGGTTACAATGGATGAGACCCATAAAGTGGAAATCATAGAGGATAAATTTGGTCAGGGTGCCGGTCCTGTCATGGATGCTTTTAAAGAGGCCTATCCGGACAAAGAAATCCTAAGTCTCTTAGAGTTTGATTCCATGGTTCGAGGAGCAACCAAAGACTATATTCTTAAAAAAGCTGGTGTGGATAAATCTGCCACTTACTCTTATGTTTTTGCCCTGGACTTTGAGATTGAAGAAGGCAAGTCTGCATGGCACTGTTCAGATATTCCATATGTTTTTCATAATATGGACAAGGTACCCATTGCCAATGTAGAAGAGGCCGGTGCCTATGTGGAAAAAGTGATGTCCAGAGCCTGGGCGTCCTTTGCCAAAGATGGAAAACCAGATACTGGCCAAGGATTGGTTTGGGAACCATCTACTGGAGCAGAGGAGCATACCATGATTTTTGATAAGGCCTGCCGTACCGGGATCAATTTCGATCACGACCTCATAAACCTTCACAAGAAGCATGGTCCTGCCTTCGTATTTGGAGGACAAGAGGTCCAACATTAGGAGGATGTGTTTGTAATAGGTCGAATGATAGGATTATAAGTCTTACAATGAATAAGTCATACAGTCTGGCTGAATCAGGCTGTATTGACTTTTTTTTGATCGTATGTTATCTTTATGTAAACGTTAACACACTGATAGGAGGCTGGATTGTGGCTACTTATAAAATGAAAGATATCGCTCAGATGGCAGGTGTTTCCATTGCTACTGTATCCAGAGTTATCCATCAAAACGGTTATGTATCTGTTGAGAACAGGGAAAAAATTGAGAAGATCCTTGAGGAAACAGGATTTGTTCCTAACCGAATCGCTTCAGGGCTAAAAAAGAGCAAGTCCAGATTGATTGGACACATGACCCTTTTTAATCAAAATATGCTATATGAGAAAATTTCAGAAGCTATTAATCGAGAGGCGTCTGAAAATGGATACCATGTTCTGACCATGACCTCTCATCGGGGATCAGGAGAAGAAAAGAATCAAGTGGATCAGCTCATTGGACAACAGGTGGATGGTGTCATTATTACGTCCAATGGATCTATAGATCCAGGACTTGTTAGTAAAATGACAGGAGCAGGAATTCCCATCGTTATGGTTGAACGGTGCTTAAAACTGAAAGGCGTTGACAGGATTCTTGTCGATGACCGTCAAGGCGCTTATGGGGCGGTTAAACATATGATTGACCAAGGTCATAGAAAAATCGGTTTTATAGGAATACAAAGCCAGCATGAAGTTGAAAGGTTGCGTCTTTTAGGATATAAATGTGCTTTGGAAGAGGCCGGAGTTACAATTCAGGACACCTATATAAGTTATAGTCAAACATATAATGTTGGTCAGGGAAAAGCAGGGATTGAAGACATATATAATAGGTGCAGTGAAGATGGTTTAAATTTTCCAACAGCTTTTTTTGCAACTTCTGATGTTTTAGCTGCCGGCATTCTTCAGTTTTGCTATGAAAAGCAACTTAGAATTCCTGAGGATATATCCATTATTGGATATGATGATACCTTATCTCTTATGATGGCGCCACCCATTTCTTCCATGGCTTTACCAGAAGAGGAGATTGGAGTCCAAGGCGTACGGTTACTAAAAAGAAGGATGGAAAACAAGGTGCTTGAAGTTGAGGAAGTTGTGGTTGAACCCTATCTTGTTGACCGTCAAACAGTTAAGAAGCTTTAGTTTCAGTATAGAGACTAAATGAATATTTTACATAATGTGTAAACGTTTACACACGGAAGGGAGTTATGATGTATAAAACAGCAGTACAAGCTTTTGCCCTTAGGGACGAGTTGGAGAAGAATTTCGAGGCAACCCTTGAAGCTGTCATATCAGGAGGCTTTGATGGCTTCGAGTGTGGGATGTACTTTGGCCAAGAAAGCCCCCAGGTTAGTGATGAGGTAAAAAAAATCATTCAAATATTTGGTAAAATACCAGGTTGTATATGGCCAGTTGAAGAAGCTGGTAAAAAGATTGAAAAGATGAAAGAAAAAGGTCTCATTGTTGAGTCCAGCCATCTTTTCTTTACCAATGCCTATGAAGGCTTTTGGGACGACTATCTGGATCAGATGATAGCCTTTGGGAAAGAGTACGGATTCAAGCAGTATGTTGTGGGATTGAATATATCCAGTGAGGATGAAGCAAAAAAATGGCTACCCATACTGGACAAGGCAGCTGGGAGTCTAAAAAAACATGGAATCAGACTGGCCTATCATAACCAGGATATGGAAATGGTTGATATTAAGGGGAAAAGCCTACTGGAAACTATATTGGACCAAGCTTTGGACCTGTATCTTCAACCTGACCTTGGGTGGATGGAGGCTGGTGGTGGTCACGTAAAAACCATTCTGGAAAAATATAGGGACAGAATATTATCCATACATTTTAAAGACCTCTATCTTGAGCCCTGGAAAGAAAAGAAACTCATCTGTACACCAATAGGTGGTGGTGATGTTGACAGTCTGGTCGTTGGTCCCTTACTGGATAAGATGGAACTGTTGGATGCTCCACTTATTATTGATCAGGACAATGCCAGAGGTGGAATGATGGCGGAACTAATTGAGGGAAAAGATTATATTATTAATCATTTAGAGGATAAGTAAGCGATAGCATAGGGAAAGGTAAGGTAAAAAAGTGACGAGACAAGATATTATGAAGTATATGAATGACAGAAAACAGAAATGTAAGCTTGAAATTATGGATACGGTTACTGGTCAAAGAAGTGTGGTGAAGTCTTTTGACAGAGTTATTGAAGCGCCAAACTGGACCAAGGATGGGACGACACTTATATACAACAGCCAAGGTCACATCTATAAGTATAACTTGGAAACCGGCGAGGAAAGCATAATGGACACCGGCTTTGCTACCTTGTGTAATAATGATCATGTTCTGTCTCCTGATGACCGATTTTTGGCTGTCAGTCATATGACTGAAGGAGATTTTCAGTCAAGAATATATATAATCCCTATTGAAGGTGGGGAGCCGAGGCTGGTTACCGAGAAAGGTGGTTCCTATCTTCATGGCTGGTCTCCCGATGGTTTGGAATTGTCTTTTTGTGGTGCCAGAGATAATGCTTATGATATTTATACCATTGACATCCAGGGGACCAAGGAGACCAGGCTCACATATACAGAGGGACTTGACGACGGTCCTGAATACAGTCCAAATGGTGAGATTATATGGTTTAACTCCACCAGAACAGGGTTAATGCAGGTTTGGAAAATGAAGGTGGATGGAAGTGACCAGGAACAAGTAACCAGACAGGAACTCAACTGCTGGTTCCCACACGTATCACCGGATAACCAAAAAGTTGTATACATAGCTTATAAAAAAGGTGATGTCAATCCCCTGGACCACCCAGCTGACCGGCCGGTATCCCTTCGTATCATGGATACTGATGGAAATCATGACCGTCAACTGGCAGCCTTTGAAGGTGGTCAGGGAACCATCAATGTTAATTCATGGGCGCCAGACAGCCGTCGGATTGCCTATGTTGTCTACGAGTAATAGGAGTATAGTATGAATAAAATGAAAATTGCAGTCCTTGGCTGTGGAAATATCAGTGATGCCTATATATCTTCGATGATATCAAAGTTTAAGATTCTTGACGTTACAGCATGCTGTGATCTGAATGAAGAAAAAATGATGCAAACAGCTGAAAAATATGGCATTAAGCCTATGACCCTTGAGGCCATCATTGGTGATGCAAGTATCGAATTGGTTGTGAATCTGACACCGTCTCCAGCCCATTACAGCTTGACTAAAAAGCTTTTGGAGGCAGGTAAGCATGTCTACAGTGAAAAAGTCTTGGCCTTAACAAGTGACCAGGGAAAAGAACTTCTCCAAATTGCTGATGACAAAGGTTTGTATCTGGGGGTTGCGCCTGATACCTTTCTTGGTTCTGCCATACAGACAGCAAAATATGCCGTTGATTCCGGTATGATCGGTCAGGTCACCTCCTTTTATGGAGCCCTAACCAGAGACATTACCTATGGAGCCAACTATGCAGATATAACCATTAAGCCAGGTGGCGGAATTGCTTTTGATGTTGGTATTTATTATATTACGGCATTACTTGCTATACTTGGACCGGTTTCAGGTCTTACAGGAATTATGGATACGGTGAATCCTGACCGAGAGTACGAGGCAGTTGAAAAGATGGGGCAAGCCTATACCATTCAAAATGAAACAAGGGCATCAGCGGTTCTTAAATTTAGGTCAGGACCAGTGGGTACTTTGAACTTTGATGCAACATCGATTTTTATTGTTCCTGAGCAACCGGCTTTGGTTATTAACGGAAGTTTAGGTCATATACAAATGGCAGATCCAAATAAGTTTGGCGGGCAAGTTAAGGTTATGTTAAAAGGTAATAATGAAGCTTTTGTTCTGTCGTCTTCCCACCCCTTTGAGGACGAGTCAAGAGGACTTGGAGTTGCAGAAATGGCCTGGGCCATCCGAAACAAGAGGAAAAACAGGGCCTCCAAGGAAATGGCCTATCATGCCCTTGAAGCCCTACATGGAATCAGGATATCCAGCGAAACAGGGGCTTATTATACCATGACATCTGATTTCCAAAAGCCAGAGCCATTACCTAGAGGCTATAAGGGTGGAGCGTATTTTGGCTTTATGGATGAAACGGCCTTGGCTAAATAGTATATCACTAAACTTTTCTTCTTTTACTTGACTTGGAGTTGGGTCCAAGGTGTAGACTATAGGTAGAAACATATTTGGAATGTGAAAGAGTAAAGGAGATTAGGATGTTTAATTTTGATTTTATGAACCCAACCCATATTGTATTTGGTAAAGACAGGTTTGATGATCTGGATAGATTGGTACCAGGCGGTGCCAAGGTTTTGATTACTTATGGAGGCCAAAGTGCAGTCAAAAACGGTCTTATTGAAAAAGCGAAAAAGGCCTTGTCCTCAAGAGAGCTTGTGGAGTTTGGAGGTATTGAGCCAAATCCACAGTTTGAAACACTGATGAAGGCAGTTGAACTTGGAAAGAAGGAATCTATTGACTTTATCCTGGCTATTGGTGGTGGATCAGTCATCGATGGAACCAAGTTCATCGCTGCGGCTATGAATGCCAATACTGATGACTACAAGGGGCTTCTAAGAAATGGTTTTGCACCAATTCCAGCTGAAGTTCTAAGTGAGGCAATGCCTTTTGGTACTATTTTGACTTTGGCTGCAACAGGTTCAGAAATGAATACAGGAGCAGTGATTAGTGACGGACATGACAAGTATCCTTTTATGTTCTCACCCAATTACCCTAAGTTTTCACTTTTAGACCCAAGCATAACCTTTACTGTACCAAGCAAGCAAATAGCCAATGGGATCGTCGATGCCTTTATCCATACAACTGAGCAGTATATAACCTTCCCGGTAGATGCTAAAATTCAGGACAGGTGGTCAGAAGGAATCCTGCAAACCTTAATTGAAATAGGAGAAACCTGTATCGATGAGCCTGAAAACTATGATGCCAGAGCCAACCACATGTGGGCAGCAACGATGGCTCTTAACGGTATTATTGCAGTTGGTGTTCCACAGGACTGGGCGACTCATATGATCGGCCACGAGCTTACCGGCTTATTTGGCATTGACCATGGTCGTACACTGGCTATTGTATATCCAGGAGTTCTACGTTATCTCAAAGAAGATAAAAAAGCCAAATTGGTTCAATATGCTGAAAGAGTATGGGACATTAAAGAGGGCAGTGATGATGAAAAGGCAGAACTGGCCATTGTAAAGACAGAAGAATTCTTCAAATCCCTAGGTGTGGATATTAAGTTATCTGATTATGGTGTCAAGGAAGACCAGATAGAGGATGTTGTTAAGCAACTGACTGCTCATGGTATGATGAAGCTGTCAGAAACCGGCAAGATTACACCTGAGATCAGTGGGGAGATTTTGAGATCTGTGTTTTAGAATATGGAGGTCTTTATGAAAGATGTATCAAGATTTGAAAACCAAGATCGACTAGATGAAGTGAACATAGAGAAAGTTATGGAACTGGCTCATGTTAAGGAGCAGGATGTCATCTGTGACTATGGCGCAGGAACCGGTATCTTTACAAAATCCATGGCAAAAAGCACCAGAAATAAAGTTTATGCCCTGGATATGAGCCAGGATATGCTGAGTCATATCCAAAAGAAGATAAAGGAAGAAGCCCTTGATAATATAGTCCTTCAGAAGGTTGAAGCTGACAGACTACCATTGGATCCAGATTCCATTGATGTAGCCTTTATCATTACTGTGTTTCATCATATAGGCAATATGGAAGGCTTTATCACCGAGTTGAAAGACTGCTTAAAACCTGGTGGTCGTGTGGCTGTTGTTGAGTTCCATAAGAAGGATTCACCTTCAGGACCTCCTGGTGGTATGCGGCTCAGTCCTGAGGAACTTAATGAAGTCTTTGTTGCAGGTGGTTTTAGACCTGAGGCTTATGAGGTTCTTGGTGATAATATGTATGTGTGTGTTTATTTATTCCTAGTGAGTAAACAGCGGTAAAAGATTGTTAGTAGCCATCAAGTATAAACTTTTATTATACTTGATGGCGTTTTTATTTTATCAATATAGTCAACCTTTTCGTAATATGAGCCCTGTTCGATGACAGGGCTTTTTATTATCCTATGATATATAAGGAGGAAGTTTCCTGAAATATAAGTAGTGGAAGGGTGTAAATCTAGCGATTTACTGCTCGCCTATGCAACCTAGGAGGAATATATGGGAAATAGAGGCAGAAAGTTTTGGCTTAGTATGATAGTAATAGTTTCACTTGTTCTGACCCTAATCGTATTAGGGGGATGTCGTCAAGAGGGGGCAGATGATGGTAGGTCTATACCGGCTGAAGGTGGCAGTGGAAGTGGGACTGAAGGAAGTGAAAGGTCAGTTGAAGATGCTGACAAGAAGGATACTGATGTTAATCATTATCTGGATAGAGGAAGTTTGGAAGATGAAATCATATTGGCCTCCGGTTCTATTGATGACCTTGAGATTGAACTGGTCAATCAGGGAATTCTTGGTGAAGGCCAGTGGTTTGAACTTGATAAGGATACCTACTATGATAAAACACTTGCGGGAATGATTGGACAAGTAGCAGGAGTTTTGACCGGGTATGAGTTCATAAAAGTTCCTCATCCAGCCAACCAAAGGATAGGGGCACCTGTGTCTATACTTGAAGATTTGACCTATGGCCCTTACGGCGGAGGCTACCACTACAATGGTATGGATGGTCTAGTGGGGAGTGTGGGAATCAATCGTCTGTTTGATGAAGGCCGTGTTGCATCCGATGATGACTATTATATGGATATTTTTAATCAATTGGTTTTTCAGGAGAATCAAGAGGCCTTTACCTTGTTGCTGGAAGAAGGATTTGTTGAGGGAGAGGCCTTAGATGGTGTTTATCAAGGAATTAAGTCCTCTTGGCTTAAACATCAGGTCAGTGACTGGGGTGGTGGAGACCGGGCTATGTATCTAATGGCAAAATATCCGGACGATCCCAAATATGCACCTCCTTACACCGGTCAATGGGAATCAGGTAATGTTTTTAACTGGTGTACCGAGGCTTATATAGAAAATGAGACAGTGGGTATGAATTTTCCCGGTATGCCCCAATCCGCTTCCAAGTTGGGGCGGGTCATGGGGTCTGTTACAGGAGACGGTGAGTCCTTATTGTTGGCAGAATTTAGGACTGCCCTTTATGCCAACGCATATGTTTATGATGATATGGTCACCTTAATGAGGGATACGGCAAAGGCCTTCCTTCCTGAGTCAACATGGTTGGGGAAAACAGTAGAAATTTGTGAGGACCTATATGAACTCTACCCGGATGAAACTCCTTTAAATGATGATGAGAATACAGGATGGAGACAGGCAGCCAGAGCCTTTGCCAAGGTTACCAGAGACTACTATGATATTGATGACTTAGGATGTAAGGCAGACCTTAATTTTGGTTTGGCCTATTTGGCTGTCCTTTATGGGCAAAATGATTTTGAAACAACCAGTCGGATCAGTGCCGTAATGGGTGGGGACTCCGATTGTTATACTGCAGGACTTATGGGAGCCATGGGAATCATGGTCGGTATGGATGGCCTGCCCCAGGTGATTTTGGACAGGATTTATGCAGAAGGTGAAGGGGTATATATTAATGATTTTACCTTTACACCACATATTAATCAGGACTATCCTGAGGAGCAAAAATGGACAGATATTGCCCTTGATTTTCAAGAAAATACTGAAACTTTTATTAAGGCACTTGGTGGAATCGTAGAAGAGGACAAGTACCTGATACCTGGTGAGGACAATCTTGGCAGGTCCATCATCAATCCCAGCAATGTTGATTTTGAGAGGGGAAGTCTTGAGGGATGGTCAGGTGAAGAGGATCAAGGAGTTTATATCCTTGCAGAAACCGGTGGTGAGTATAATCCCAATGATGGCGGTTCATATGTAAAGACCTTGGCAAAAACCGGTGACTACCGTGGCAGTGTTTTTATTACTGAGGATGGTCAGGAGGGTCGTCTCTACAGAAAAATTAGTGGCCTGGAAGTCGGTAAGACCTATAAGGCATCAGCTTTTGTTACCGGTGAGAACAGCCAAGTCGAGTTTTATATTAATGATGGAATATCCCTATGTACTGAATTGGTGAAGGCAGAGGAAAATCCTAATATTTTTGATGGGTATTGGGGAGTATCTACAGGATGGTACTATAGAGAAATTAGTTTTACAGCAAGTACAGAAGAAGTTGAAATAGGAATCAAGGTTAGGAGTAATAATGAGTAGATTTGAACATATTAAATTAGGAAATATTAGACCTAAGGGTTGGATAAAGGATCAGTTAATGATTCAGGCTAATGGATTTAGCGGACATCTGGAAGAGGAGTGGGAAGATGTTGGACCAAGAAACGGATGGATTGGTGGAGATGGTGAAAGTTGGGAAAGAGGTCCTTATTATCTGGATGGCTTACTTCCTTTAGCCTATCTGCTAGAAGACCAAGTCCTTATAGGTAAAGCACAAAAATGGATTGAGTGGACCTTGAAAAGTCAAAAGGCTGATGGCAGTTTTGGTCCGGATACCATAGTGACGGTTAATACGGATGTAAACAAGAAGGTGGACTGGTGGCATTTTATGATCATGTTAAAGGTCTTGGTTCAGTATGAAGAGGTTACTGGTGATCCACGAGTGGAGCCCTTTATCAGTAACTTTTTGGATTATGTTCTTAAGCATATAGAAGCCAGTCCTCTTGAAGGATGGGCAATGACCAGAGGGGCAGAATTACTCATGATTATCGGTTGGATGATAGACCGACGACCAAGCAGGGATTTAGAAAATCTTAAGGATATAATCATTAAGCAGACCACTGACTGGACAGGCCTTTTGGCAGACTTCCCCTATACCAGAAAAGTCAGTGAGTTTCATTGGGAGACTCATGTGGTTAATGTAGCGATGGGTATAAAAACACCTGGAATTATTGACAGGTTGGAGGGGAATACTCAACCTAAAGGGGTGTATTATGAGGCTATCCGAAAAGGAATTGACAGCATTATGACCCATCACGGTCAGGCACACGGTATGTTTTCAGGTGATGAATGGCTGTCAGGAACTTCACCATCTCAGGGAGTGGAACTTTGTGCAGTGGTGGAGTATATGTATACCATGGAACAGCTCATTAGTATCTATGGTGACGGCATGTTTGGTGATATTTTGGAAAAAGTAGCCTTCAACGCATTGCCTGCACCTATATCTTGTGACTGGACTTCACATCAGTACAATCAACAAGTTAATCAGATTATCTGCAACCGGGCAACAAGGAACTGGTCCAACAGGGAAGATGCCAATATGTTTGGACTGGAGCCAAACTTTGGCTGTTGTACCGCCAATATGCACCAGGGATGGCCTAAACTGGTTACCGGTTCATGGTTTGTATCTGAAGACAGTCTTATGGTTGGAGCCTATATACCTTGTGAATTTGAGACTTATATTAAGGATAATTCAGTAAAGGTGGAGGTAGAAACCTTCTATCCCTTTAGAGATATGATCAAGATTTTCATGAATCTTGATAAAAAAGACACTTTGTCCCTAAAACTAAGGATACCTGCCTGGTGTAAGGAACCAGAATTAATGGTAAATGGGCAAAAGTTAGATATATCCCTTAATCACGGATATGTTACAATAGATAGAGAATGGGACCTTGTTAATGAGATATCCTTGAAACTTCCAATGGAGGTTAATCTAGAGAAAAGACCTAACAACAGTGGCTATTTAACATTGGGGCCGGTAGTCTATAGTCTTCCGCTTGAGGAAAAGTGGGTTGTGGCTCAGGAACGGAACATGTTTCATGATTATGAAGTCTATCCGGGAAGTCGCTGGCAGTATGGTATTATAAGAACAAGTCCTTATACTGTTGATTATGGTGATATACCTTTACAGCCTTTTGAAAGCAATCAGGCTCCAGTAAGGATTGAAGTCCAGGTTGAGAGTATTAACAACTGGAATATGACCGGGAACAATGCAGGAGAACCGCCTATTGTAAGTGATAGAATTCCAGGATCTAGAAAAAGTGTATATTTTGTACCCTATGGTGGGGCCAAGCTGAGAATGACAGAAATGCCTCTACTAGATTAAAAAAATCAAAGATTATGTGTTCAATAAGTAGGTAGACTATGAATAAATCCAGTCTTAAATATAGAATAATCAAATATTTTGCGGTTGTATCCATACTTCCCTTGCTTGTCATGGGGGCAGTGACCTACTCAATAACCTCTTCCAGTGTTCTGGAGAGGTTTTCTGACCGTACGTCTCATTTTATATATGAGAATATGCTGGAAGCTGACAGGTGGTTTGATGACCTGGAAAGTCTTTTGTCCAATATAAGTGCGGACATCGATACCGTCAGGTATTTTACAGATGTGACCGAGGAAACAGTGGCACAAAGAGAAATCTATTATCTGGTAGATACCTTGTCTGAGAGCACTGAGGATATCTTTAGGTATAATGAGGATTCTATACGTTTTCTGATGTTGATTCCGGTAAACGACAAAGGCTACCCAATGTATAAGGGTGAGTATGTTATGGGGACCAATTTTTCTCATTTGATTGACCTGGATATCGCCCAAAAAGCCATGGACAATAAGTATTTGACCGTATGGGATGAAATCTATACCTCTGATGGTAAGTCCTACTTGGCCCTGGCTAAAGCTAGTCTTGATCCCTTTAGTGAAGACGTGGTAGGTGTTACCATTATTGGCTATAAAATGGATGGTCTTAAGCGGCTGACTGAGAATCTGGTCAGTGGTGAGTCGGATTTTGCCTTTATCTCCAGAAATGGAGAGGTTTTGGTTTTCTCATCCAAAGAGGGAGAAAGCTTGCAAGATCAGGTTATTGACCAAGCACTTTTTAGTGAGGAGGCAGGCCAGACCTCAGAAGAGATAAAATCGATAGATAATATTCAATATAAGCTTTTTGTAAGAGAATCTTCAGTTAGGTCTATGTATCTGACCTACGGTATTCCGGTAACGGATATTATTGGAGATATACAATTTGTTCCGATTGTTATCCTGGCAATATTTGCAAGTCTTTTTGCATATATACTATTGATGTCCAGAAGGATGTATCAGGATATTTACAGCCCTATTGAAACCCTGGTTGGAGCCATGAAAAGTCTAAAGTCAGAGATGTCTGAAAACATTGTTGATATGGACAGAGATGATGAGTTTGGCCAGTTGGCCCATTCCTTTAATGACATGTGTTACAGAATTGAACAGCTCATTGATGATATGGCCAAGGAACAGAGACTGAAGCGGGAACAGGAGATCCTGGCCCTTCAGTCACAGATTAATCCCCACTTCCTATATAATACTTTAAACTCTATTAAAGCTCTGGTTCGAATGGATAGAAGTGATGAGGCTATTAGTATGACTGAAGCTTTTATTCAGCTCCTTAGGGTGAGTGCCAACCATGACAGTGAATTTTCAACGGTTCAAGAGGAAGTTCACCATGTTGAAGCCTATATAGATATTATGAACTACCGTTATGAACAGGATATCATTCTTAATATTAACCTAGGTGATGGTCTGGAAACCTGCCCTATCCCTAGGTTTATCCTTCAACCCATTGTGGAGAATGCCATTGTCCATGGTTATGATGACCAATCTGTTTGTGTCATTAAGGTTATTGTTAAACAAGACGGTGACTTATTGATAGAGGTCAAGGACAATGGAGTTGGGATTAGTGAAGAGGAGATTTCCAAGCTCCTTCAAGACCCTGGTTCCAAGAAACGTTTTTCAAGTATTGGCCTTAATAATATTAACCATAGGATCAAGCTTAACTTTGGAGATCAGTATGGTCTCTTTATCAACAGCGTTATAAGAGAAGGGACGACGATTACCTTGAAATTACCTCTTATAGAGGATAAGACCTGACTGGTTCCCTAATGAAAATTCAATAGATAGTCTTAGAAATCTTAGCATTACCCCTAGTGGTGGTGCTGGGATTTTTTTGTTTAAAAGATTTATGTAGACATATCTTGGTGATATTGTACACATTTTGATAATTTTAGTGGCTGTGTGAGACATTGTAATCCTACTATAATGATTAACATAAGAAGAGGAAAGGAAATGAACATGCAGGATTTAAGCTACGATTTTAATAGTCCGGTTTTTGAATTTAATGGTTTGACATGCAGTATTGATGTCTATTCCTTCGAAAATGTATATACCTTAAAAACTCCTTTGATATCGGTGGATTCCAGAATAAATAAAATGACGGTTACATCAGATAGTTTGACATTTGCCGGTGGGCAGCAGGAATGCAGTGGGGAAGTTGTTGCAAGTTTTCAAAAGGAGAAGGACAAGACTTTCATTGAGGTTTTAGCCAAGCAGGATAAGGTTCTTAGGGATGTAAAATTAACCCTTCATCATCTTCCCAAGGGTCAGATTGTCAACCTAAGAGAAACATCTGCTAAGGAAATACCTGAGGAAGGTTTAGTCTATACCTATCCAAGTGGGTGGAGAGGTCTTTATACTCCCTTATTGGTTTTAAAACTAGAAGACGAATCATATATGTACTTCAGGTCACTGGATAAGAAGGTTCGTGAGAAACGGTTTGCCCTGATACCCAGTCAAGGAGGCCTAAAGGTTGAGCTTATCTTTGAAGAAAGCGGTCACCTGGTCAATCAGGAAATACGGGTTCCAAAGTGGGAAATCGGTTATAGTGATTCCTTGGAGGAGATCCTGTCTGAACAAAATCTTTTCATTAAGGAAAACTATAAATTTGAGGATTATGAAAATAGAAAAGATGTTCCTGATTGGATGCATGACATCAGTTTGATTGCCATGATTCACATGCAGCACTGGACTGGTTTTACATTTAGTGATTACCAAGGTGTTGTTGACCAGGTAAAATGGTTGGCCAAGGAAATAGATCCAAAGCGTATCCTGGTTTATCTCCCTGGTTGGGATGGCAGGTTTTACTGGAAATATGGTATCTACAATCCAGAAGAAACCTTGGGTGGTCATGACGGTATGCAGTTCATGATGAATGAGCTGAGAGCCCTTGGTGTCAGAACGATGTTGATGTTCGGTATGAATGTAGTCAATAAGGGCTTGGAAAATTATGAACAGTGGGGGAATACCTCCTTGGTGACCAATGTTAATGGCTGTGTTCTTGATGGTGTTTCTGTCGACTGGGATGGTTCAAGACATTATCGTCATGGATCCAATGCCATGGTAAATCCCGGAGCTCCAGGATGGCAGAGACAGTTGACCAATGAGATTAGTAAGATAAACCGAAAATACAAGATGGATGCGGTTTTTCTTGATATCTCTGCCTGGTGGTCCAATGAAGCGAATTTTGACTGCTATGAAGGAACCAGAGACCTGATTGAAAGGATTAAGGATGAAAATCCTGGAATACTGGTTGTCGGTGAAGCCTGGTATGATGCCATGACTACAATCACGCCAGTGGTCCAGTGTGGACATACAGACGGTATTTTTCACTGGCATGATGAACCCTACGAACCTATTTTCAATACTTATTGCAGACAGTTTGCCCATCTGTGTCTGGGTGATCCATCCAGGGGAAGTACAGGGGTTCATGAACTTGGCTACAATTCAATTCAAGGCTCACCCTACAGAGAGAGTATTATACCAACTATTTCTATCGTAGACGGAACGATAGAAAATGCTGGAGAGGAAGTAATGGAAATTATTAATCAGGCTAAGGCATATGCCAAGGATTTTTTGGAAAGGAGGTAAGTCATGACCTATTTTAAAAAGAACCGATTAACAGGTTACCTGTTCATTGCACCACAGATTATTGGATTGTTGATTTTTACCCTTTTCCCAATTGGTATGTCTTTCTATCTAACTATGACAGAATGGGACTTCATCAACCCACCGGTCTTTATTGGACTGGATAACTTTAAATATGTTCTGACTGATGAAGTCTTCCACAAGACCATTATCAATACCTTGGTTTTGGTAGTCATGATTGTTCCTTTGACCATGGCTGGTTCTCTGGCCCTTGCCCTGGTAACCTCCAAGCCAATGAAGGGAGTAAATATTTATAAGAGTATTTTCTTCCTTCCGAATATTACAACTATAGTGGCAATGGCCCTTACCTGGTATTGGCTTTTTGCGGCGGACTTTGGGATTATCAACCAGGTTCTCTCTTATGTAGGCATTGAGGGGCCTGCCTGGCTCTCGGATCCTAAGTATTCCAAGATATCTGTAACGATTATGAACTCGTGGCGGATGATGGGTTACTATTACATGATTTTCTTTGCAGGACTTAAGGCAATTCCAAGAGGTCTTTATGAGGCGGCTAAGATTGATGGCGCTAATCGCTTCCAGATTTTCAAGAATATAACCCTGCCTATGTTGTCTTCGACGACCTTCTTTATTTTGATCACTATGCTAATCGGAGTTTTCAATATTTTCGAAGAGCCTTTTATTCTGACAAGAGGGGGCCCGGTTTATTCAACTTACACCTTGTCCATGTATATATACTTTAAGGCTTTTAAAAGCTTTGCTATGGGTGAGGCAGCCGTTGCCAGTATTGTACTCTTTATCATTATGAGTATCGTAACATTTATCAACTTCAAGCTTTCTAAAAGGTGGGTGAATTATGGACAATAATATTCTAAAAAGACTGAAAGGTCTTATGAAACATCTGGTCTTATCCATGTTGGCCCTCTTGTCACTTTTTCCCTTTTACTGGATGATTGCAACGTCGATACGTTTAAAGAGTGACCTTTTCAAGATGCCACCAAAGATTATTCCATGGCCTATCACCTTTGAGAATTATGCAACAGTACTTTCCAGTGATATATCCATGCTGACGGCTTTTGGTAACAGTGTGAAAATCGTAGTTCTGGTAACGCTGGGAACACTTTTCACATCATCACTGGCTGCCTATGCCTTTGCCAAAATTGATTTTCCGGGAAGGGATAAGATCTTCGGACTTTTCATCGGAACCATGCTTATACCCGGAACGGTCTGTTTGATTCCTATGTATATACTTTTTAGCAAAATAGGCTGGATTGACACCCATTATCCGCTGATGGTTCCAATTATACTCTTTAACGCCTATGGAACCTTTATGATCAAGCAGTTTATGATGGGGATACCTGACTCCTATATTGAGGCGGCTATGATTGACGGTGGTAACCATTTTCAGATTTTCAGGAAGGTGATTTTACCCTTATGCAAGCCGGTCTTGATCACCCTGGGACTCTTTACCATTATCGGAAACTGGAATAACTTTACAGGAGCCCTGATATTCCTAAACTCAGAATCCAAGTATACGGTTCCGCTGGTCATTAATTCCTTTAGGGCCATCTACACAGTGGATTGGGGGCTATTAATGGCAGCAGCAGTATTCGCGGTATTGCCAATACTAATCATTTATCTGGGAGCACAGAAGTACATAGTTGAAGGTGTAACCCTGTCAGGCCTAAAAGGTTAGTGTTGTATCTATACAAGGCAAAATATGTTAAAATTAAACAAGGAGATGTTATGATGAAAAACATGAAAAAACTAGTAGCAGTGGGGTTGGTTTTGGTGTTACTTCTTTCCCTTATGGGTTGTGGAAGTGAAACAAAAGAAACCGGAAGTAATTCAAATGAAACAAAAGAAACGTCCAGTGAAAAAGGCAGTGACGCAGGTACATCAGAAAAAGCACCTGAATCCAGTGAACCGGTTGAAATCAAGTTCTCTATTATGAATACCACATGGGATGTTGATGGATGGACAGCTATGGTTGATGCAGCCAACAAAAAGCTGGCTGAAGACGGTAGTAATGTACAGATTGTCATTAATAAAGTTGCGGCAGCGGATTGGCCTGAGTATTACCAAAAGATTATCATTGAAATGGCAGCAGGAGATTCCCCTGACCTTGCAAGAATCGCAAACTCTTTTATGCCATTGGTTGTCAAAAAAGGACAGGCAGCTGATATTACTCAGTACGTTCTGAATGATCTGAATGAAGAAGCATATTTTACTGAAACCTTTAAAGGTTCCAACTATGTTGACGGCAAATATTATGGTCTTCCATCAGGCGTGTTCTATATGGTTAACTATTTTAACAAAGACCTATTTGATGCCAATGGATTGGAATATCCTTCTAGAGATTGGAATAATGCCACAACGTTTGATGAAGTCAGAGATTTGGCTAAGACCTTGACTGTAGGTGATGGTGCTGACAAGCAGTTTGGTTTCTCAGCAGGACCATATATGGCATTTGTAGGTATGTATACCAAGTCAGCCGGCGGCCAGAATGTCTTTAATGAAGACGGAACCTGTGCCTTAGGCGATGATGCATCCAAAGAAGTCTATTCATGGTTTGATTCCATGTTAAGAGAAGATTATTCCATGCCAAGACCGACAGATACAGCTATTATGGGAGCATTTGATATGTTCAAGGCCGGAAGAATTGCTATGACGGTAGAAGGTACCTGGTATCAACCATCCATTCAAAATGATATAACTGATTTTAACGTAGGTATTGCAGCTGTTCCTGCAAAAGAAGCTGAAGCTTATTCATCTATGTTCGTGGATAACTTCTTTATTCCGGCAGACAGTGACCATGTAGCAGAAGCCTGGATTGCTCTTAAAGCTCTCTATAGTGAGGAGGCTTTCTCAGCCCTTGCCCAAGCTGGTGTAGGTGGACTTCCTATCAACATTGCGGCAATGGAAAACAATATTGATCTCTTGATCGGAGAAAAATTCTCTGAGGAAGACAAGGCCTGCTTTATTGAAGGTATGTCACATGTACTTGGTGTTCCATACAACGAATTCTATGAGCAAGCAGACCAGAAGATTAACAATGCTATGGATGAATGGCTCCTTGGAGACTTGACTTCTGATGAGTTTGCAGAAAAAGCAGCAAAATTGGTTGATGAAGAAGCAGCAAGAATCAAGAATAAATAATCTGGGGTGAAACCATGTTAAACGTCATAATTGTAGATGATGATCGATTAATTAGAGAAGATTTGGTTCATATCATTGACTGGAACCTGTGGGGATTAAGGCTTGTAGGTCAGGCTAATAATGGCCTTCAGGCTATGGAAATCCTCAAAAGGGAAGAAGTTGATATTGTCATTACTGATATATCTATGCCAAAAATGGACGGTATCACCCTGATTAAAAAGACAATGGATATGGCAAAAAGACCTAAGATATTGGTCATCAGCAATTATGATGATTTTGAACTGGTAAAAGAAGCGCTTAAAAACGGAGCTGTTGATTATATACTCAAGTACTCCATAAAAAAAGAAAACATTATGGCTCAGCTTAATCAAATCAAGGAATTGATTCGACAAGAAGATATTGATAAGGCCAACAGGAATGAGGAGGCTGCTCTTTCAAGAATTGGTATTCGGGCTTACCTAACGGAAATCTATGGTAAGATTCTTAGAGAAGAAGGGGATTTTAACCAGGAGATCCTTCATGGAGACCTCTTAGCTAAACCCTATTTAGATAAGTACTCTTATGGACTTGTCGGTATAGAACTTTCCTCTTATCAGAATAAATTACTGGCTGAAGGAGAGGCCATTGCTGATGATATTGCTAGCAGCTTCGGACTGGAAGGTATCCATCAAAAAGAGATGAGCACATCAACTAGAGATAAGTTTGTTGATCTTATTCAAGTGAGACACAAGCACTATTTGGTATTTGTTCTTCTTTTTGAAGTGAATTCTTACCTTTACATCATGGAAAAAACATTAAAGGCGGCAGGAAAAATTGATGATTTCTGCAGGTCTAAATATGGACAGGGCTATCGGCTTGCTGTGAAAGAAGTGTGTTTCACCTATCAGGAAATGATTGGTCTTATGCCCAGGCTGATTAACCTGATGGATACAGGCTTTTACCAGGAAGAGGCTCTGGTCCTGTCCTCTACAAAGCATGAACACCTAAGAGATGATATGGACATGAAAAGCCTTGATACCCATATGTCAAAAGTTGTAGATTATATTTATTCCAATGAGTTTTCTAAGTCTTATGATGAGATGGACAAGATTTATCACTATTTTTCAGATACTAAGGTAAAGCCTGAATTGGTTAGGACCTATTATAATCGTTTAGTAGATGAAATCGTTGTTCGCATGGCAGGAGCTCCACTCCAATTCACACAAATCATAGGCAGACGATTGGAATATATGCAGAAACTATACAGTTTTTCAAATTTAAAGGTCATGCATCAGTGGTTACTGGAAATTATGAAGACTTATGAAGATGAAAGTTCCGAACTTAATCCAAGTCATATAAGACCTGAGATACAGCAGGCCCTTGAATATATGGCGAAGAATTATGCCAAGAATATTAGTCTGGATGAGATATCCAATCTAGTAGGTGTCAGTAAAAATCACTTTTGTAGGATGTTTAAGGATAATATGGATGAGAATTATACAGCCTATCTCAATAGTCTGAGGATCCGAAATGCAATAAGCATGATGAGGGAGACAAATGACAAGATTCAGGTTATTGCCCTTGATGTTGGTTATTCAGACTATAGGTATTTCTGTCGGATTTTTAAGAAGGAAACAGGGGTTAGTCCCAGTGAATATCGGAAGAGTCATACAATAAAATAAAATTGAAAAGTGTTACATAAGTAACTTATTTATCCAATGGAAGTATATACAATAGGATTAACCTTAGAAATGAAAGGAGAACCTAATGGATATATTTACCATTGGATTTTGGTTTATTGGGATATCTTTATTTTTCATGTCCCTCTATAAGAACAAAGAAAAAACACAGGAGGCTATGAAGAAGTCCAAGGGGATGATGTCCCATATGCTGGGTGACATTATAGGGATTATTTTTATGATCGGTCTCATATTGACCTTTATTCCACCGGAGACGATCGAGAAAGTGTTGGGTAGTGAGAACACCATACTATCATCTTTAGTCGCAGCCCTGGTAGGAAGTCTTACCTTAATTCCAGCCTTTGTTGCATTTCCCTTGGTTGGGTCTTTCGTCGATGCCGGAGCCTCAATTGTTCCAGGAGTAGCTTTCCTTACAACACTAACTATGGTGGGTGTCGTTACTTTTCCACTGGAGAAAAAAGAGTTTGGAAGCCGTTTTGCCTTAACCCGAAATCTTATTTCTTTTGGTGGAGCCCTATTTATTGCTCTCATGATGGGGGTGATTCTGTGATGAAGGAAATCATAAGGAAGAATAAACTGATTGTTATAGTAGCCCTCGTTTATCTGGTCCTTGTCGTTATAAGAAGAGACATGGCTTTTGAAGCTTTTTCAAATTCGACCTATTACCTATTGGAGATGGCACAGATTCTACCGGTTATCTTTTTGCTTACTGTAGCTATTGATGTCTTGATTCCAAAAGAATGGATTATCAAAAGACTTGGCAGTCGGTCAGGTCTTGGTGGAGCAGCTTTGGCACTGGCTTTTGGAAGTCTTTCAGCTGGACCCATATATGCAGCCTTTCCCATTGCAAAAACCTTACATAAAAAAGGAGCCAGTATCTCTAATGTAGTGATTATCCTTAGTGCCTGGGCGGTTATTAAGGTACCAATGCTTGCCAACGAGGCCAAGTTTCTGGGACCTAAATTTATGGTTGTCAGGTGGCTTCTAACTGTAGTCTTTATTATTGGTATGGGATTTATTATGGAAAAGAGTGGAATTAGGATAAGGGAAACTTCTTCGGTCAGCCATCACGTTGGCAGTGCTCAGACAAGTGAACCTTCTTATATAAGTATTACGGAAGCCTACTGTATCGGTTGTTCTATCTGTGAAAGAGAGATGCCCTATATTTTTGAAATGAGTGGTGGAAAGGCCAGGATTAAAGAGCAGCCCTTGATTGAAGAGCCTGGTTCTCCAAACCTGTCAGGAGAGCGGGAGACCACAGCTAGGCGTGATAAGGAAGTACTTGAAAGGCTTATTGAAAAATGTCCAGGGCATGCCATAAGTATTCAATAAGTTTTAGTCTTTAATCCAAGATTGATGTGTCTAGAATGTTAATGGTTTTTGCATCATAGGTAATCAAACCTTCTTCAGCCATCTTTTGCAGTTCTCGGGAGAGTGAAGTCCTGCTGACCCCAAACATTTCAGACATGGATTTTTTGGACATGGTTAAGCGAATTGTAGGAGAGTCTTGAAGGGAGTATTGTTTGCCTAGATAAGTAATGATGCTTTGCCGGATAGTACGGGAAATCCTATTCTTCATCTTGGTTCCTAATAGGACGGTCAGGTCTGAAATAACCTTAATGAATTCCATAAGAAAAGTTGGATAGGAATTACAGAGTTTAAAAAGGACATCTTTAGGTATGATGACAACTTGTGAAGGCTTTTTGGAGCTGATGGTCATAGGATAGTGGTCTGTAGAAGAAAAAATAAGGTTGGCTCCGATAATATCACCTTGGTGGAAGTGGTTAATGGTCATGAGATCGCCGTCAATGCCGATGCGTTCGATAACGATTTGGCCCTCTAAGATGATTTCAATTTGCTGACAGACTTCTCCTTCCAGATGGATGATTTGATTCTTGTTGTAAGACTGGATATGGATACGGTTGTTAATCAAATAATCATCAACAAGTTTTGGAGGTAGTGAACTGAGTATGGTTTTTTTGATATCAATGGACAAGTCTTTAGACGACATTGGTAACTCCTTAATATTTGATAAGTAGATTATACATGAAAAGTGAGGAAGAATAAATGATAGAGAAATTTCATAGATATAGTACCGGTGATAAAAAAGTAGTTGAGAAGTTGATCATGGACGACAATATAAACTATATACATATGGTCTTTGGAAAAGATGAGGGGCTTCCTGTCCATTATTCCAATTCCAATGTATATATGAACGTGATACGGGGTAGTCTTAGTATTGGATTGGATGATCAGGACATTCATCAATATAAAAAGGGGACTTTGCTTGAAATTCCTTACAATACTAAGATGAATGTAGGTAATCAAGGTGAGGATGTGTTGGAGCTAATTGTTGTGAAGGCTCCTGCTCCTCAGAATTACAAAAAAACCAATGGATAAAATAAGGATATATATTTCATGAAGAACCTAAAAATTCTGGACAAAATATACTAGATATCTACTGTGGATAATCTGTAAAATCCTTTAGAATATAAGGTGGAAGCATGTAGTTCGCTTACCAAATATGAAATAAGGAGATCTCATGAAAGTTATTCAGAACCCAATCCTTAAAGGCTTCAATCCTGACCCTTCCATCCTTCGGGTAGGTCAGGACTATTATATTGCAACGTCAACCTTTGAATGGTTCCCAGGAGTCCAGATCCATCATTCTCATGATCTGGTTAATTGGGAACTGATAGCAAGACCGCTAGACGAAACGAGACTACTTGACATGATAGGGACGCCGGGTTCAACAGGGGTATGGGCCCCATGTCTCTCATACGATAATGGGATGTTTTACTTAGTGTATTCTAACGTGAAAAACCACCGAAGAATGAAGGATTCTCCCAACTATATAATAACGAGTGAAAGTATCTACGGTCCCTGGTCAGATCCTGTTTATGTTAACCGGTCGGGCTTCGACCCATCTCTTTTTCATGATGATGATGGGCGGAAATGGTTTCTTAATATGAAGTGGGATACCCTCCATGGTAAACATTCCTTTGCCGGAATTCTACTACAAGAATATGATCCTGATGAAAAAAAACTGGTAGGTCCCATAAAGAATATTTTCAGAGGGTCATCCATTGGCTTGACTGAGGGACCTCATCTTTATAAAAAAGACGGATACTACTATCTGATGACTGCTGAAGGAGGGACTTCATATGAACATGCGGTATCCTTGGCAAGATCAAAAAATATCGATGGACCATACGAGCTTCATCCCCATAATCCTATTATTACAGGATGTAAGGAAGACCTATACGGGCATCCCCAAAAGGCCGGTCATGGAAGTATGGTGGAAACCCTTGACGGTGAGTGGTATATAGCCCATCTGGCATCAAGACCTATTCCAGGAACCAACCGGTGTGTGCTGGGAAGGGAAACGGCTATTCAGAAAATGATTTGGAAAGAAGATGACTGGCCTTATTTGAAGTCAGGAGGAAACTACGCAGAGTTTTTAACGGAGGCACCTCTTGGATATATGGGTAGTGATCAAAAGAGTACAAGACAGTCTTTTTACGATGACTTTAATGATAAAAAAATGAACATCAACTGGAATACCCTTCGTATACCGGCATCGGATTATATCCTGTCATTGGAAGAAAAACCGGGTTATCTGACTCTAAGAGGCAGGGAATCTCTGGAATCTACCTTCACACAAAGTTTGGTGGCAAGAAGACAGCAATCCTTCACCTATGAGGCAGTGACCAGGATGTCTTTTAAACCAGAGACCTCTCTCCATATGGCAGGCTTGGTCTGTTACTACAATACACTTAATTATTATTACCTTCGCCTGACCTATGATGATGACCGAGGACAATTTTGCCTAGGTGTTCTTGCCAGTCAAAACGGAGACGAAAGTGCATCGATGAACCAGGATGACAACCATTTCTTTGATGAAGCTATGGACTTGGAGTTGAAGGTTAAGGTGGAGTTTGAAAGACTGAAATTCTTCTATAGGACTGGGAATGGTGAATTTAGACCAATTGGAGATACCTATGATGCGTCAACCTTGTCCGATGAGTTCATCCAATTAAGAGATCATGCTTTTACCGGAGCTTTTGTAGGAGTATGTTGTCAAGATCTGGCTTATGGTGGTAAGGAAGCTTATTTTGATTGGTTCTCTTATGAGGAATAGCAAAGTGAGATAAACATGTTTAGTGAATTTGAACGCAGAGAATATACTGATAAAGTGAAAAACTCAAAGCCATGTTTTAGGGAGTAAAACATGGCTTCGAGTAAAATATATGGCTTGATATCACTTAAAGTTGAATCTTTATTCCTTTTTGATTAGAAGCATACATACCATCCATCAAGCGGGTTAAGGCGACAGCTGCATCGATTCCAAAGTCAGGATTAACGGATGTCTTGGTCTCAAAAGCATTGACCCATTGTGCCAAGGGGCTTGGTTTTGACTCAGGCAGTTCGCTTGGCCTAATCCATTTGCCTTCTGTTTCTTCTGTAGCATAGGTAAGTCCATCTCGGACGAGGAGAGTACCTTTGGTTCCGCTGACCTCTAAAGTAAGAGGCGTGTAAACTGTTACAAAACTGGTTTCAGCTACACCAATGGCTCCCTTGTCAAAGGAGAGGAGTGCTACAGCATTGTCTTCGACTCCTTTTCCTGTTACTTGAGTAAAGGTAGCGGTGACCTCTTGGATTGGGCCAAGTAACCATTCCAGTAAGTAGCCAGTGTGGGCGCCGAGGTCGATCATAGCACCACCTCCACAGGTTTCCAGGTCATAGAAGGTTTCAGGAAGCCAGTTGCCTGTACTGCCGTTATGGGCATTACGTACTCTTGCATAGGTAATCTGACCAAGTGATCCACTGTCAACAAGTTCTTTAGCCATAATCATTTCAGGTCTAGATTTGTGGACATAGGAAATGGTAAAGTTAACTTGATTGGATGTTACTGCTTCTTGAATGGCTGGGCAGTCTGCGTAGCGGATGGCCAATACTTTTTCTGTGAAGATATGCTTCTTGGCATTGGCAGCCTTAATGATCAAATCCGTATGCATAACAGTTGGTGAGTTGATTACCACACCATCAATAGATGGTTCTTTAAGGAGCTCATCATAGTCATCGATGAAGGGACAAGCTAATGAGGATGCCCACTTAAGGCCTGATTCTTTATTTTCATCCCAGACTGCAACAATTTCACAATTTGGCATTTCCTGGATTTGCTTTGCATAATCCTTGGCATGAACATGCCATGAACTAATAAGTGCTACTTTCATAATACCTCCATTATGTATCTTATTCTTAATCAAAGTATACTGGTTTGCCGGTTTTGGCAGACTCGTAAATAGCTTCTAAAATTCTTGATACCGTATAGGCTTCCTGTGGCTTAACTACTACTTCTGTATCATTGATGACAGCATCAATCCAACGTTTTGCCTCTAAAATCGGAGGAGTTTCTGCTACACCATCATAGAAGGCAACGCCACCAGCACTTAAATCGGGTTTGATTTCAATGAGTTTGCCAAAATCGTCTTTGTTGATGGTAAGACCGTTCTTGATTTGGGCGCCGGCTTCTGAGCCGCATAGGACGATACTGCCTTCTTGAATGGGTTCGATGGTGTTGAGAGCCCAGCTGGATTCCAGCATAATGGTTGCTCCGTCTTCCATGACGATAAAACCAAAGGCTGAATCTTCAAGGGTATGTTCATTGACGTCCCATGGACCCCATGGATTTCCACAGTCAGGGTTTGTTAATTTTTTGTATTTGGTTCCGACAACCATTTTAGGCTTGTAGTTGTCCATCATCCAAAGAGTCAGATCCAGGGAATGGGTTCCGATATCGATTAATGGACCACCACCTTGCTCTTCTTCGTTGAGGAAAACGCCCCAGTTTGGTGTACCACGACGTCTTACGGCAAGAGCTTTTGCATAGTAGATGTCACCAAGATCACCACGGTTGATGCTGTTTTTAAGGAAGGTGGATTCCGGTTTGTGACGATGCTGGTAGCCGATAGTTAGTTTTTGGCCGGTTTCTTCAGATGTTTTTACCATGGCTAAGGCATCTGCAGCTGTTTTTGCCATAGGTTTTTCGCACATGACATGCTTGCCGGCTTTCATTGCAGCTATTGAGATTTCTGCATGGGATTTATTAGGTGTACAGACGTGAACAACCTCAATGGTTTCGTCTGTTAATAATTGTTTGTAATCAGTATAAACTTTAGCATTTGGGGTTCCAAAATCTTTGGCTGCCTTTTCTGCCTTGGATGGGACCAGGTCACAAAATGCTACCATTTCCACGTTGGCAAGGGCCGCTAAAGAGGGCATATGTTTTCCGTTTGCAATACCGCCACAGCCAATAATACCAATCTTAACGATTCTTTCTGTCATCTTAAATATCCTCCTCAGAACAATAATATAGTGTTAGAATATCATTGAGAATATGTTTATGATATAATTTATTTGTTAAAAAAGTTTTAAATATTTGTCATTAAAGGGGAAGAGTCATGGATAACTTTTATGAGGAACGAGCAATTTTAAGAGAGGGTATCAGGTACCCGTTTGAATGCCACATGCAAAAGGCGTCTGAAAAAAGACAGATGGTTGATGCCCATCGCCATGATTATATAGAGCTCTTATATTGCATTAGCGGAAGTGCACATATTGTGATCTCTGGTAACAAACATGAGTTTGGGGTTGGAGATTTGGGCCTTATCAATTCCAGAGAGATCCATTCCATCTATACAAGGTCTGATGAAGGGGTTGAATACATTGTTCTCAAGTTTGACCCTAATATGCTCTATTCAACATCCAATACGGTTTTTGAGGCCAAGTATGTGTTTCCTTTTACTTTAAATCAATCCACCCATCAAAAGATATTTACCAAGCAAGAACTTGATAACACACAAATTCCAGAGCTTTTGAAAAAAACATTAATGGAGTATGAACAAAAAAGGTATGGGTATGAGTTGGCCATTCGCAACAATATCGGTATCCTATTCTTGTGGATTTTACGTAACTGGTATGAACGGGGGCTGGATCTGAACATTGGTGGTCGTATGGATGAGAATACCATCAAGCGCCTCCAGTTTATTTTCGATTATGTGGAGAAGAACTATATGGAGGATATCTCTGCTGAGATGATGGCCAAAGAATGTAAAATGTCTTATAGTTATTTTTCCAGATTTTTCAAGGCTGAACTTGGACAGTCCTTTACCAACTATTTAAATTATGTCCGGATTTGCGAGGCAGAAAAGCTTTTGATTAAGGGAAAAATGAATGTGACAGAAATTGCCTTAGAGTGTGGTTTCACAACAACCAGTTACTTCATCGTCCAGTTCAAGAAACATAAAAATTTATCGCCCAAACAATTTCAGCTGCAATTTGGTGATTTTGTCAATAAGGGTATCAATTGATTTTGGCAGACCTATAGGAACAATATTCGTCTCATTCAAAACATGCACCATGTTTTGAGGAGACTTTTTTTTATAGGCTTGACTTGATTTTTTTTGAATGATAGTATGAAAATGTTCTGAAGTGAAAAAATTATATCATAGAAGTAGATTGAACATGGATTTTAACAAGTTGATTCAACGGGGGGAGAAAAACTTGAAAGCAAGAATCTATCATCATAATTTTCGATTACTAATAGTTGCAATATGCTTAGTTGTGACAAGTTCTTTATTGAGCGGATGCGAAAAATCCGATTCTATAAGAGATGAAGAGTCTCTAACACCTGAAATAACTACAAATGAAAACATACAAATGAAAAGTCAGGAGGCAAAATCTGTTATTACGGTAACCTTTAGGGATGACGGACAAGGGACGGAAAGTACCTTATGGAATTGGCTTGAGTACGGCTATGAAACCTTTGATCAAAAGGATATATGCGAGCTGAATATTGCCCCAATCAGAGCCAGTGAGGGTGATTATTTTGCCCAAGTTGCCCTTTTGCTTCAGTCAGAAAAGTCAGCGCCGGATTTGGTTACTGAAGATACTTTTCAGCTTGCCGCTGATGTGGAAGCAGGCTTGCTGACGCCATTGGATGACTATCTGAAAGACTACAAAGACTGGTCAGACGGTTCTTATTTTGATTCGGTCAAAGAAGGAGTTACAGATGACTGGGGGCAGGTTTTCGGTATTCCTTACAATACGGATACAAGAGGGCTTTGGTATAATAAAAAATTATTTAAACAAGCAGGGCTGCCTGAAATCTGGGAGCCGGTAAACTGGAATGATATACTAGGGGCCTGTGAGACCATTAAGACATCTAATCCGGATGTGATACCCTTTTGGTGTAACTCAGCCGTTGCTACCGGTGAGGCGACTTCTATGCAAACCTATCAAATGCTCCTTTACGGTACTGGTGAACAGCTTAAAGATGAAGAGACAGGGAAATGGATTGTTTCCAGTCAAGGAATTCTAGATACTCTGACATTTTTGGAGGAACTGTATACCAGTGATTATGGACCTCCTCTGTCCATTGTCCTTAGTGGACAGGCCAGTAATATATCATCAAGAGAGTACTTGCCTCAAGGAAAGTTGGCCATATCCTTAGATGGCAGTTGGGTAGCGGGGAATTACCTGGAATCCGGTGCTTCTCCATGGCCTGAATATAGCGAGACCTTAGGGTTTGCTGCTATGCCGACCCAATTTGGTGACCGGTCCGGCAATATTACCATGTCTGGTGGGTGGGCCTGGTCTATTCCGTCAAAATCGGATAACAAGGACTTGACCATGGCCTTTATTGAGCATCTTATGACACCTGAAGTCTATGTAAATGCACTGGTTGCCATGGGAAGTATCGGTACCCGGACAGATATTGTGGATGATCCCAGGTATGCCAATGTACCCTATATAAAGACCGCAACAGCCTATCTAAAGGTGGCTGAATTTAGGCCCAAAGACAGTGATTATTCTGCTGTGTCTGCCCATATTCGTGCCATGGTAGAATCTGTTGTCTCCGGAACCAGTCCAGAGGATGCTATGGCAACCTATGGTATAGACGTAGCCAGAACGGTAGGTGAAGACAATGTTATACGCCGATAAGAGTCCAGTCAAGCAAAGGGATATGGTCGAATCATGTTAAAAAAAATTGCAAATATTTTTTTATCCTTTAATCTCTTTACAAAGATTATGATCGTATTATTGCTGATCTCGGTTATTCCTATTTTTTTGATCCAAGTGATCTCCTATAAGATTAGTGCAGATACTATAGAACGGCAAACCAAGGAATTGATTCTGGCTAACCTACAGCAGGCTACTACAAGTGTAGAAGTTTTTCTTGAGGACTATGACAGTATCATACAAGGGATCTTTACAGATGTGTCCTATGTGGATAATCTAAAATACATCAACCGCTGGGACACCAAGCGCTATGAAGTTGCCAAACATAATATCGAAGTGAAACTGGAAGATCTTGTATATATACATTCAGAGCTATTAGGAGTTGCCATTGTTGGGATTAATGGAGACAGTATTTTCTATGATGCCATAACCCATTCTGGTGAGAGAAGTTTTTGTTTTGATGTGGACCAGCTAAGAACCTATGGCATGTCCAAAGAATCGCTGGAGGTACAGGAGACGGTTTACTCTAATATCATTTTTTCATCTGATGGTGTATATGGGGATAAGCGTTTCTTTTATATTGCTCATCAACTGACAGACTATAATAATTATAGGAATGGACCAGTGGGGAGTGTTGTTTTTGCAGTGGATGAGGGAGCTCTTCGACAGGTTTTTTCTGATGGTATGGATTTAAGCTCAAATATGACCTTTCTGATTAATGATCAAGGGGATATTATCTCCTTTCCCATAGAAGCCTTTATCGGAAAAAATATATATAGTGAACAAGACCAGGAGACACTTGAAAATGCAGTTCAAAATTTCTTTCAGCAAAATCAGTTAATGAATTCAAAGCGATTGGCGGTTAATGTAAGCCCCATAACTGGTAGGAAATTTATGCTGGTCAATATTCAGGACCTAAACTATGCCCTGTCAGATGTCCACAATATTTCAGAGATATTGATTATCATTGGTCTCTTGTCGGGATGGGCCTGTATTAATGTGGCTATGGCCTTTGCATCCTCTACAAACAAGGCGGTAAAGAAAATAATTTCTGCCATGGGTAAAGCTGACCAAGGGGATTATGATGTTCAAATATCAACCAAGGGACGAGATGAATTTGCCATTATTTCCAATCACTTTAATGCAATGATTCTTCGAATCAAAGCATCTAATGACCAAGAGAAAGATGCCTTGGTGAGGCGGAAGAATGCTGAAATCAAGTCCTTGGAAGCGCAAATCAATCCTCATTTTTTATATAACACCCTGGATGCCATCAACTGGGTCGCCGTCGAACATGAAGAATTTCATATCAGCAAAATGCTGGTGAATCTGGCAAATATATTACGCTACAGTATTCACAAGTCCAATGGTGTTGTCACTATTCAAGAGGAACTGGAGTATTTAAAACGATATATTTATCTGCAGCATGAGCGGTTCAACTATTCTTTTCAATACTTCATTGATGTGGAAGAAGAGTTGAGGAAGGGGCGAATTCATAAGTTGATCTTGCAGCCTTTGATTGAAAACTCTTTTGTTCATGGTTTTCCAGGGACAAGCGGACAGGATGAAATTGGTATTTATATCCATAAGTATGAGGAAGGATTTATTCAAATCCAAGTCAAGGATAATGGAAAGGGGATGCCGGAGGACTTGGTGAAGCTCTTTAACAATTATGATTATCGAAAGGATCAAATAGAAACAAGTATCGGGGTACGAAACGTTATTACGAGGCTGAATTTGTATTATGGAACTAAGGGGTCTTTTCATATCGACTCCAACGAAGGTGGGACAGAGGTCAGGATTATTATTCCATATGAATATTGAAAATTTTAATATAAAGGGGGGATATTTATGCGAATTCTTGTTGTAGAGGATGAACCTAAAACAAGAGAAGGTTTAATTAAAATGATCAGAAAATTTACGACTCATGAAATCTGTGGGTTTGCATCAAATGGACATGAGGGACTTAACCTGGTGAAGGAGGTAAATCCTGATTTAATCATTTCTGATATACAGATGCCGGAAATGGATGGGCTGATGATGTTGGAACAGTTGGCTATGGATAAGATTATGATCCCGGCCATTTTATTGACAGGATATTCATCCTTCGAATATGCAAGAAAGGCAGTACATCTTGGGGTAGTTGAGTATGCCCTGAAACCCTTGGACATTGAATCCTTTATAAGTGTCATAGAGGGTGTCGAAGAGAAGATCTTAAAAGAGAAGTTTGAGAAAACAAGCCCAGACCAGTTAATCTGGAGTATTATGACTTGTGAGGAGACTTGTCACAAAGGTGAGATGATTGAACAGCTCATGAAGCAATTACTGGTTAGCCAGCGTATGGAGGTAACTTTGTTCCTGATAAAGCCGGCCAGTCTCAGCCTTGAAACTGCGGGAGAGATCATTCACTTCCTTAAGGAAAAGCTGGAGACACTGACAGTGATGAAATTTGAAGTCATACATTTACCCTTTTCATTGGGAGTTCTTGTTATGCTTATAGATACTGAGAAAAACAAGCAGTTAAAGCGGATGCTTGCTACCCATATTTTGACGGAAGTACAGGAAATCAGCTTGTGTCAATGCGCTTGTACGACCACAATGGGTCTGGAAAATCTTGAATCTGCAATCAAAGAACTGAAATCCCTTTTATCCTACGCCTTTGTTTTTGGCTGTGAGGTTGTTTTGGACAGACCCATGGTTGAAGAGGTGGAATTTACGCCAATTGAATATCCTGATTTTCTGGAAAACCGGATTCGCAAGGAGATTATGAATGGAAATTATGAGATGGCTATGAAAACAAGTTATCAATTCAAAAGGAAGATCATTGAAAGCGACGGTAAACCAGAACTTATTAAGGAGTTTACAGCTAGGTTTACCTCCAGTATTTATGGTGTTGCCAAGGAATATAATGATTATTCAGAGCCCATTCTCCTGTATCATTACTTGATTAATGACCTTATTGAAAGCAAGACCAAAGCTGAACTGGTTATGAATTATGAAAAAGTTGTAGGGACCTTACTTGCTGCTCCGAAACAAATGCTGGATGTGGATAATATGACTGTCTTAAAAGTGATCAATTATATCAGAGACCATTATAGCGAAAATATTACCTTGTCGGATGCTGCCAATCTGGTAGGCGTGACACCGGAGTATTTGAGCAAGTTGTTTCACCAGATCATACACATTAATTTTGTCGTTTTCCTTAGAGATTTTAGAATCAGTGTAGCCAAGCGAATGATCCTTTCAGGCAAGTATCAAATAAAGGAAGTTGCTGATCATGTTGGGTTCAATGATGCCAAGTATTTCAATAAGGTTTTCAAATCTGTTTGTGGTGTTTCTCCATCAGAATATAAGAAGGTGATTTAAATGAAATTCTTACAAGCAGGCTTTATTATTATTTTGGTCTTTTATGTTTTTTGGGGCAGTATGGAGAGATCTTCTTCAAAGGATACTATAAGTACATGGGAAGAGACGGAATCTCTTCCCGCCAGGCAGGTTTTGAAAATACTGGCACCCTATGAATCAACAAGTGATAGTCTCATGCTTCAAGAGCTTGCCAGTCAGTATTCAGCGATTGAGAGTAATCCCCTTGTTGAAATTGAGTTTATTTCAATGAATGATTTTCAAAAAAAAATATGTGTGGATTTGGAAGATAAATCTTTAGCTGACATAATCATCTGTGACAATTCAATGATGCCGGCACTCATTAATCTGGATGTACTGATGGATATAAGCGATTATGTTGAGGGCACTGGTAAATTAGCCCATTATTCCCAAGGTCAATGGAACAATACCAGAAGTGATGGCAAGTATTACGGCGTGCCCTTTACCAATGATCCCTATGTCTTAATCTGGAATAAGGATTTATTTGACGACAATCAAGTTTCTGTTCCTAGAAACTGGGATCAACTAAAAGTTGCTGCAGATCAAGCCAGTCGAGTAGGGGTTTATGGTATCGGTATTGGAGCCAAGCAACCGGAAGAAATCACAGCATTTTTTATACAGATGCTATATTCAACAGGAGTTTCTATTCGAGAAATAAATAGTGATGAAGGTTTAAAAGTTTTTGAACTGATCAATGAGCTAAAGACCAGCAAACTGATGCCAAACAAGTGCTTGAATTGGACCCAACTTGATTTGACCTATAAGTTTATGAATGGTGAAGTCGCTATGATGGTGAATAATCTGTCCTCCTTATCGGTCATCAAAGGAGGTAATATTGATTTTGAAGTAGGTGTTTCATCGGTTCCATATGATAAAAAAGAAAATTATATGTTTCATGGTAAAAATATTGGTCTGTCAATTGCCGGAGATTATGATGCTTCTACAAGCTTTCTTGACTTTATTACACAGGAAAAAATTGTTGAACAAATCGCCAATACATTAGAAACTATACCTTCTCAGTTAGATGTTCCCTACAATTTTCAAAGTGATGGATACGCATTAAACCAGGATTTTGTTCAAAAACAAAGAGAAAGTGGTATGGCCAAAAGCTCCCTTAACTCCTGGTTTGATATTTCTACAGCTATATCGGAAGGCATCTATCAATTACTTAGCGAAAACGATCCTTCCATCGAAGAAATCGCCAATACCATGCAAGACAAGGTGCGAATAGCAATCATCGACAATTAAATAGACCGGGTTTAAAAATTTACCCCTTTATTAAAATATTGGAATTTATGCGATAGTCCTTAGATGCTAATCTAAGATGGTAACTAGAACATAGATTCTTTTTTTTTGGGAGGTAGTAAAATGAAGAAGGTATTGCGCTTAGTTGTGGTACAGGGTGTCATACTTAGCTTGCTTATTTCCATGATGACTGGATGTACAGACAAGCAAGAAAATGCCACCGATTCGTCAACTACTGAGACAGCAGGAGAAGGTGCTGTAGCAGCAGTTGGAGGAGAAGACGCCACACCAACAGGTGAGATGACGGAAGTCGGAACACCGAGAAATGAAACATTGATTGTCGAATGTCAGTCACCAACCGACACTCCCGGTCAATTCAACTCCTACATGCAGGGAACATCCATGGGATTTGGTATTCACCAATTGATGTCGGCTATGATGTGGGAAATTGACACAGTAAAAGGTGAACAGTTTGGTGAAGTGGCTGATGGCATGCCGGTTTCAAACAGCGATTTTACTGAACACACGGTTAAAATCCGCCAAGGCATTAAATGGTCAGACGGTGAAGAACTAACTGCAGAAGATGTTGTTTATACTTTTAATATGATTATGACAAATACGAATATCAGTCAAAACACATATTATAATCAAATTTTTTCAAGTGTAGAAAAAGTTGACGATTATACAGTTAAGTTCGTTACAAAAGAAGCCTTCCCTAGATTGGCACAAAGATTTGGTGTTACTATTTGGGGGAATGATTTAAGAGTTGTTCCGGAACATATCTACTCACAACAGGCTGATGTAACACAGTTTAAAGATTCAGACCCTGTTGTTGCAGGTCCATATACCGTAAAAGCTTATGATGAGCTTGGAAAATGGATTTTATATGAGCGTAGAGAAGACTGGCAGTCCAGTACTGTTGGTGTTGTAACAGGAAAACAACCACTTGCCAAATACGTTTGGTTTAGAAATCTTGGTGATGATACAAGCCGTCAAATGAGTTTGATCAACAGCGAGGTAGATATACTTTGTGAAGTTACACCTGAAATGCTGGAAGTTATGACAGCTCAAAATCCAAACATTGCTGCATGGTACAGTGATTTCCCTTATGCAACAAGTGATGACCCTTGTTCAAAAGGTCTCCTTTTCTCAATGGGTAAAGGTGCACCTTATGATAACAAAGACTTCCGTTGGGGTATTGCCCTTGCCATGAACTTTGATGAGATTTCTCAAAACATTTTTGATGGTGTTGGACGTTCATCACCATTCCCAGTTATTACCAACACAAGTGCTGCTCAAGAACTTTATGTAAAACCAATTTTACCTTGGCTTGAGGAATTTACCCTTGACCTAGGCGATGGTACAAGCGTGAAGCCTTTTGACTCAGGTTATGCAGAAAGAATTGCAGCTATACTCAGAGACAAAGGTTATGATATTCCGACTGACCATGAAGCCCTTATTGATATGTTCGGTGTTGGTAGCTGGAAATATGATCCACAAGCTGCTGAGAAACTTCTAATCAAAGCCGGTCTTGAGAAAAAATCAGACGGCTGGTACTTTGAAGGACAACCATTCTCCTTCAATATGTCTTACTTGGCAGATACAGAAGCGCAAGCCGGTCGTGGAACACAAGCTGCTTTTGACCAATTAACAAAATTTGGACTTAGTGTCAATCTTGTCAGTGAATCCAGTGCAACATGGGATACTAACGGTGCAACAGGACAATTTGATATTGGTGGATACTGGCCAACCGGTTTCATTACAAAAGATATTTACTCACAAATCAATGGTTGGGATGCAGATCTTATCGTTCCAATTGGAGAGAGAGGAGCTGGACAATCAGGCCGTTGGAATAATGCTGAAGCTACAGAGATTATTCACCAATTGGCTAAGTTATCTCCAGATGATCCAAAATCATATGAGTTAGGTTTAGACTTCTTTAAAATCGCTATTGAAGAGCTTCCATTTATTGGATTCCATTCTGGCGTTAAGTTCGTTCCTACAAACAGCACCTATTGGACAAATTATCCAAGTGCTGATAATCCTTACAATGGACCATGGTGGTGGTGGAGTTGCTTTAAATATATCACAACAGAAATTTCTCCAGTTCAATAACAAGAGAAGAAAGTATATGGAGCTGCTTGGTGTTTATCACCGAGCAGTTCCATTGTACAAGAGACATGAGTTTGTATCTAGAAAAAGGGAGTGAATCTATTGAGTTTTAAAAAATATTTTGGCGTAAGGTTTATCACCTATTTATTGACTATGTGGATTGGAATTACATTCATATTTTTTATTCCAAGAATGTTTCCTTCAGATCCTGTAGAAAATATGATTGGTCAGATGCAGTCACGTTCAGGTTCTATGGATCCTGCAGAAATGGATGCGCTCCGGACACAACTGCGGGTGCAGTTTGGTTTAGAAGGTTCCTTGGCTGAGCAATATGGGGCTTTCCTGTGGAATGGATTACTGCATTTTGATTTTGGTCCATCATTAATGTCTTATCCGACACCGGTAGGGGAAATTATTGCCATGTATCTGCCCTACACATTGTTTCTGGCTTTAACCACGACTGTTATTGCCTGGATTATCGGTAATATTATTGGATTGCTTGCAGGTTTTAGAAAAGATAAATTATCATCCAAAATTCTTGAGGGGATAGCGATTTGTATTTATCCAATACCTTATTTTATTGTGGCTTTAGGCTTGCAGATTATATTTGCATTTATTCTGGGTTGGTTTCCAATTCAGACGACGATTAATACACAAGGAAGCTTTGGGGTCTTATTCCTATCTTTGCTTAAGGCATCTATTCTTCCGGCCTTATCTATGTTGATGGTTGGAACAGGTTGGTGGATAATCTCCATGAAATCCCTGGCAGGTACAACCTCTGTAGAAGATTTTGTCTTATTTGCCCGGTACAGAGGCCTTTCAGAAGGAAAAATCGGCGCAAGTTATGTATTTAGGAATTCAATTCTGACACAGGTAACTGCTTTGGCAATGAGTCTTGGTGGAGTTTTTGGCGGTTCGATTATGACTGAGATCGTATTCGGCTATCCAGGCGTTGGTTCGTTGGTACAAAAGGCAATATTGATGTCAGATTATAATATGATTCTTGGGTGTATTACCATTTCTATTGTGGCTATATCTACGGCAACATTTTTGGTTGACCTGATTTATCCATTTATAGATCCACGTATTCGATACAATTAAAAGGGAGGTGATTGTGTGAGAAGATTTTGGAAAAATGCTAATTTAAGTTTGAAAATTGGATTAATTCTAACGACTCTATTTGTTCTTATAGGGTTTGTCATTTATTTTATACCCCATGTAGACCCCTTTGCATTTAATACCTATCCCAGCAAATTAAAACCTTCACCAACCAATTGGCTGGGTACAACGAGTATGGGACAGGATATCCTTTGGCTATTAATTGAGGCTATTCACAATTCCCTTTTAATAGGTATGATCGTGGCTACCATAGGGACCGTTGCAGGTGTTTTTATAGGTTTGCTGGCAGGTTTTTCGGGAGGCTGGCTGGACCGTGTTCTGACGGTCGTTACTGACACCTTTATCATCATACCTTCACTGCCGATTTTAATCCTTATGACTTCCTTTATGAAAGGATCATCAACGGTTATTATTATGGCCCTGGTACTGGCTATGTTTGCCTGGGCTTGGCCAAGCCGGCAAATACGTTCAATGGCTTTATCCATGAGAGAGCGGGACTTTATCCATACGGCCTGGTTCTCAGGAGAGGGAACTGTTCAGGTTGTTGTGACTGAAATTCTGCCCTATGCATTTACCTGGTCACTTTCCAACTTTATGAATGCCACCTTAGCCGCAATTGCAGCTGAATCTAGTTTGGCGGTACTTGGCTTGTCTCCAGGTAACTTGATTTCATTGGGAAATATGATTCAATGGGCCAGGGCCCGTAATGCGATTTTTACCCAGCAATGGTTTTGGATTGGGTCACCGATTATTACAACAGCCATTATGTTTATTGGCCTTTTTTTGCTGATTACCGGCTATAATGATTACTTATCAAAGAAGAGGGGGAGATAGCATGATCAAAGTTGACCATTTATCAACTTCATATTCTACCATCAACGGACCCATTCATGTCATTAACGATGTGTCTTTTGAAATCAAGAATAATGAAATCTTCGGAATTGCCGGAGAATCAGGTTGTGGCAAGACCACCTTACTTAAAGCATTATATGATATTATTGATTTTCCATTGGTCATTGACTCAGGCAAGCTGGTGCTGAGTGGAGAGAAAAATGGAAAGGCATTTTCTTATGAAACCGGTGAAATCAGAAAATCCTGGTGGAATAATATTTCTTATGTACCCCAGGCAGCCCAGAGTGTTCTGAATCCAATTGTACCGCTTAAAAAGCAATTTTTGGACTCCATACCCAAAGAAGATAAAAAAAATGAAACCAAAGAGGAGACCTTAAAGCGGGTTGCAGACTATTTAGAAGAGCTTTCCTTATCTCCCGATATCTTGAATTCATATCCCTTTCAACTGTCCGGTGGTATGCGGCAAAGGGCTATCATAGCCTTGGCGACCTTTATGTCACCCAATGTTATCTTGGCAGATGAGCCAACTACGGCTTTGGATGTTGTTGTACAAAGGGGTATCCTTATGATGCTTATGCGTTTACAGAAACATTTGAAGAATACCATGGTAATCGTCAGTCATGATATGGGAGTCCACTATCAGATTACCGACCGTATGGGCATTATGTATTCAGGAAGCATGATCGAACTGGGCAAGACTGAGGATATTTTTGAACGGCCTGTTCATCCTTACACCCAAATGTTGGTTGGGGCACTTCCCAGAGTAGGTGATAAAAACCAGAAAAAGGGTATACCCGGTAGACCTCCGTCACTGACCAACCCTCCAGATGGTTGTAGATTCGCTCCTCGCTGCCCAAAAGCAATGGATAAATGTAAAACCTTGGTTCCTGAGTTTGTTGAAGTAGAACCAGAGCGTTTTGCAGCCTGCCATTTGCTAAGTTCTAAGGAGGAGTCAGATGTCTGAAAAATTACTGGAAATAAATAATGTCAGCAAAATTTTCCATATTGGTTCTATGCTGAGTAAAAAGAAACTGGTGGCAGTAGATGATGTTCAAATCGATATTGAAGCAGGTAAACCAGTCATCCTATCCATTGTTGGGGAATCAGGCTGTGGAAAGTCCACCTTGTGTAAAATGATCCTACGGATGTATAAGGCAGAACAAGGTGATATTGTCCTTTCAGGTAAGTCTTACAAAGACCATAAAGAATTAAACTCATTTCAGTTCAAAAGAGATGTACAGCCAATATTTCAAAATCCCTATGAATCCTTTTCCATGCGTAAAACAGTGGATACTTACTTGTTTAATACAGCACTTCGTTTGAAAATTGCCAAGAACCGTAAAGAAGCTGAAAAAATTGTTGATGATACTTTAAAAAGCGTTGGCCTGTCTCTTTCAGTTGTTAAGGGGAAATATCCTACCCAGTTTTCCGGTGGGGAGTTACAGCGTGTGTCCATTGCAAGAGCCCTTATTACAAAACCAAAACTTATTATCGCAGATGAGCCGGTAGCCGCAATTGATGCATCCATGAAGATGAATATTGTCAACCTTTTTAAAGAGTTGAAAGAAAAATACAATGTTTCATTTATTTATGTAACCCATGATTTGTCAACAGCCTATTATGTTTCAGATTATATTGCGACCTTATACAGAGGATGTTTGATAGAATATGGAGAGGCAAAAGATATTATGGACCATCCGGCACATCCCTATACAGAACTCCTTATGAATGCCATTCCAAGAGTTGGTGAGAAATGGGATGAAGAACTGATTATGCCTGATGCAGAAGACAAAGAATATGCTATATCCTATTGTAAATTTGCACCAAGATGTCAATATGCCACTGATGAATGCAGGAAAACCAAGCCTGCGATGCAGGAATCAGAACTTGGAAGAAAAGTTTTGTGCTTCCATCCTCTAAATCAAAAGCTATAGAAAATCAATAATTGCTTAAGCACTGAACCCTATTAGTGAAAAAGGGTTCAGTGCTTTTGTTTATGATCAATAAAGGTCAACTGGAAAATCTTGTTGCAAAATCTTGCATATCCGATTTTCAAGTGGTCAAGATAGTAAACCAAAGTGCAAGTTCCTCTATTTATGTGAAAGGCCTATATCCCTATAATGGGTCTTGTAGCGAAGAAGTCAGTCTTAGGTGGCTTCTTATCAAGCAAATACATAAGGAGGGGTAACATGTTAAGTTCAAATGTTATCAAAAAGTTTTTAGGATTATTATTGGTATCTGTTATGGTCTTGTCATTGGCTGCCTGTGGCACAGATGATGACACCAGCGCCGGTGCATCAGAAACAAGTGATGCTGGTGAGACTTCAAGTCAAGAGACTAAAGCAGATGAAGGAAAAGTTTTACGTATTTATGCCTGGAATGAGGAATTCCAAAGCAGATTCAACGATTATTTTGTAACATCAGGTAAATTACCAGCTGATGTTGAGGTGGAATGGGTGATTACACCAAACGCTGACAATGCTTACCAGAACAAGTTGGATGCAGACCTTTTAAGCCAAGACGGTTCAGGTGAGCCCATCGATATTTTCTTAATCGAAGCAGACTACGCACTTAAGTATGTAGACAGCGATTATACTTTGGATGTTATGGGTGATATTGGTTTGACTGAAGATGATATTGCCAACCAATATCAATACACGAAAGAAATTGCAACAGATTCTGACGGACTTCTTAAAGGTGTAACTTGGCAAGCGACTCCTGGACTTTTTGCTTACAGACGTTCAATTGCAAAAGAAGTTCTTGGAACTGATGAACCTGCTCAAGTACAAAACTATTTAAGCGACTGGGATAAGTTCAACGATGTAGCAGAACAGGCAGCAGGAAAAGGCTATAAAATGCTTTCCGGTTTCGATGATGCTTACCGTACTTTCTCAAATAACATGTCAGGCTCATGGGTAGACGGTGATACGATTCGTATTGACGACAGCCTGATGGTATGGGTTGACCAGACAAAATCATATACAGACAATGGCTACAACAACAAGACTTCTCTTTGGTCTGATGGTTGGGCAGCTGATCAAGGTCCAGAAGGTAACGTATTTGGTTTCTTCTATTCAACATGGGGAATCAACTTTACACTTCTTGGCAACTCCTTGGCGACTCCTGAATCAGAAGGTGGAGCTTTAGAAGTTGGTAACGGAATCTTTGGTGACTGGGCTGTAACAGAAGGTCCTGAGTCATACTACTGGGGTGGAACCTGGATCTGTGCAGCAAAAGGTACAGACAACCCATCTTTAGTAAAAGACGTTATGTACCAGTTAACCTGTGATCAAGCAACCATGAAGAAGATTACAGAGGACACTCAAGATTACACCAACAATATGGCGGCTATGGAAGAATTGGCTACTTCTGATTTCCAATCTGCTTTCTTAGGTGGTCAAAACCACATTGCCTTGTTTGCAGCAGCAGCTCCAAACATTGATATGAGCAATATTTCCAAGTATGACCAGGGAATGAATGAAGAGTTCCAGGAAGCTTTCAAAGATTATTTTGACGGCGTTGTAACTAAGGAAGAGGCTTTAGAGAATTTCTATACATCTGTAATAGAAAAATACCCTAACCTTAAAAAATAGTTTGTCCTATTCATGATAAGATGGAGGATGCCCTTGGCATCCTCCACCTATGTTAAAACGAGGTGATTAAAGATGGGTAAAAGAAAATCAATATCATATGACAAATGGGGTTATATATTCGTAGCACCCTTTATTATTGTATTTGCAGTGTTTCAGTTCTATCCTTTACTGACTACTTTTTATTACAGTTTTTTTGAGAATTACCGTGTAGGTTTAGACCAGATTGGTCCGAATTTTGTCGGGCTGGGAAATTATAAAGAAATCCTGACCAATGGTGATGTCACCAAGTATCTTGGCAATACAACGATTATGTGGCTGATGGGATTTGTACCACAGATTATTGTCTCCTTGCTTTTGGCATCCTGGTTTACTAATTTACGTTTAAAATTGAAAGCTCAGGGCTTTTTTAAGACTATTATATATATGCCGAACCTGATTATGGCAGCAGCATTTTCCATGCTTTTCTTTACCCTCTTTTCAGATTATGGCCCTGTCAATGATATACTGGTTTATTTTGGGGTGGAAGAGCCTATTCGATTTCTGTCTATGGCAGGAACAACCAGGGGACTTGTTGCTCTTATGAACTTTTTGATGTGGTTCGGGAATACGACTATTCTTCTTATGGCAGCCATTATGGGGATTGATACATCTATGTTTGAGGCGGCCCAGGTGGATGGTGCCAATGCCTGGCAGATTTTTACAAAGGTAACCTTGCCGCTTATTATGCCGATTCTGGTCTTTGTAATTGTAACTTCACTTATTGGCGGCATCCAGATGTTTGATGTTCCACAGGTCTTGACTTCAGGTTCAGGAAGCCCTAACCGGTCAACTATGACCTTGATTATGTATTTAAATAAACACCTGTATTCCAGAAACTTCGGTTTGGCCGGTGCGGTATCCGTTATTCTTTTTTTAGTAACGACAGTACTGAGTCTTGGAATCTTCAAAGTTTTACTGGGAAATAAGGAGGCTAGATAATCATGAAAAAAATGAAAAGTGATTCGATTGTCAAATTAAATATTCAGAGGACCCTGGCTTACAGTGTACTGATTATCCTGACCCTTGCCTGTATTATTCCCTTTGTGATTTTGATCATTAACTCAACCAGGGCACATCCCGAAATCCAGAAAGGTTTTTCCATGATACCCGGGTCCTCTTTTATCCATAACTTTGAGAATATACTGGATAATGAAAATCTGCCTATTGTAAAAGGGATTATGAACTCTTTATTAATCTCATCATTAACAGCTTTATTGTGTATCTATTTTTCAGCCCTGACGGCATTTGGTATTCATGCCTATAATTTCAAGTTCAAGCAGGGGATTTTTACCTTTATTTTGATGATCATGATGGTTCCGGTTCAGGTTTCGACCTTAGGATTTTTGGATCTCATGGATAAGTTTCAGTTGATGGATACTTATGTTCCTTTGATTGTGCCATCTATTGCAGCACCGGCTGTCTTTTTCTTTATGAAGCAGTATATGGAAAGCGTCCTGCCTTTATCTATTGTTGAAGCAGCCAGGATAGATGGATCTAATGAGTTTAGGACCTTTAACCAGGTGGTTCTGCCTATGGTTAGACCGGCTATGGCAGTCCAGGCGATTTTTACCTTTGTTACGGCTTGGAACAACTTTTTCTTACCGGCATTGGTTATTGAATCAACAGATAAAAAGACCTTGCCAATATTAATAGCCCAGCTTAGGTCTGCTGATTATCTCCGGTTTGACATGGGTCAGGTTTACTTATTGATCACCATAGCTATCATTCCAGTCGTTATTGTTTATTTCATTCTATCCAAAAACATTATTGCCGGAGTTGCAGTTGGTGGCGTAAAAGGATAAAATGGTATAAGAATTAATGAAAGGTGTTTATGGGTTTGAAAAAAAGTTTTGTAGTTCCTTCAGTAATACTCCTCTTATGTTTTCTCTTTATTATTATGTACATCATAACAGGAAAGACAAGTACATCTGATATACAGACCCTTAGTGATCTTAAGGAGAATCCGGTTCTGCTTTTTACTTCCTCCTGGGGAGGATATGATACCAGGGCCAGGTCTCTGGAAATTGTCCTGGATAACTTTCGGGACAGTCATGAGGGGATAAGCCTTGTGGACCAGTCTATGGCCGGTGAAGACTTTCTTTTTACCCTAAAGACTGATTTTGCGACAGGAAATGATCCTGATGTCTTTGGTTTGTGGCCCGGGTCTGATGTTGATCTTCTGGTTGAACAGGGAAGGGTTGCAGACCTAACTGGACTTCTTGAAGAAAACCCTGAGTGGCGGGACCTCTTTCATGACAATACCTGGTCTTATGTTACCTATGATGACAAAATCTATGGTCTTCCCTTTGAGATTATCTATGAAGGACTTTTTGTCAATATAGATCTTTTTGAAGCTTATGATGTCAAGGTTCCTGAAACCTATGAAGAACTTCTTACAGCAGTTAGGGTTTTTAGGGATCAGGGTATCATTCCCATTGCCTATAATCAAACACCTGAGGGTAGCTTTTTCTACCAGAACCTGGTGATGAAGATTGGTGGAAAAGAAGATGTTGAGAATCCTTTTGATGAGAATGGTGACTTAAAAGCCTGTTTTGTCAGGGGCATGGATATGATGAAAGACCTTTATGATATGGGTGCTTTTCCTGATGACGCCCTCTATATTGATGACAAGGCCAGAAATGATCTTTTTATTAACAAGGAAGCGGCTATGATTGTTCAAGGGTCCTGGTTTATTGGAGACCAAGGGGTTAGCCCCGATGATGAAAGTGTGGATATTGTTCCTTTTCCTCAAGTTTCCGGTGGAAAAGCCGGAGCCAGTGATATTATCTATGGCTGTGGAAACGGGATTTTTCATATCAGTCAGAAGGCCTGGGATGATCCTGAAACCAGAGAATATTCCATCGAATTGCTTAAGCAGTTAACATCAGTGGAATCGGCGGTTGTCTTCCAGGAAACGGGAGGTTTTATCTCCAATATCATCATTCCGGACCAGGCCTACAGTCCGACCTATATTGGCAACCGTGGCAATGAACTTCTTCATAATGCCAAGGTTTTTGTTGGGCCAACGGATTCCTTCATTGACCGGGGAATCTGGGAGAAGACTATTGTAGGAAACTTCCATGGTCTCTATAGTGGAGACCTGACAAGTGAGCAGATTGCTGACTTGGTTGCAGAAGAAATGGAGGACAAAAGGCCATGACATCCTTCTATAAAAAACTGGGAATCAAACAGAAGTTTTTGCTTCTGTTTTCAATACAGATCATCATACCTTTGGTTTTTATGGGTATGATGCTTTACCGAACCTCAACAGATATCATCCAAAATAAATCCATTGACTATTCAGTGGATATGTTGAAGATGATTGAATTGAGGTTTAATGACTTTTCTGATAATGTGAAGGTAGCCAGTGAAGACCTTCTCTATGATCCGGATGTTTATGAAATCCTGCAAAAAGATGATACAGACAGTGAAATCACTTCCGAGGAATTGGTGAATCTTAATGCTATTCTTCGAAAAATATGTCTGTCCAGAGACGAAATCCAGGCCATTACCCTGATTTCCAACAAGGGAAATTTCTACACCTATGATTCTTCTTCAGGAAGGGCCAATATTGAGAGAAATCTGGATTATGAGGAACTCCATGGTTTTGCCCTGGAGTCGGAGGGCCAGATGACCTGGAAGATGGTAGAAGGGGAAGATGAAAAGTCCCTTTATGTCATTCGGTCTATTTACAACATTGATGAATATGAGGAGCTGGGCCTCCTAGTAATGCAGATAAACCTGTCCAATCTGGAAGAGGTCTATGCCAACCTGTCAACAGAGTTTATGGAGAGGATCTCCATTGTTACCCAGTCCGGTGATTTTATCATAGGAACAGGACAACCGACCCAGATTATCCTCAGTCAGCTTAATGAACTGGATGAAACAACTGTATCCACTTATTGGATTGACCAAGTGGAAGACCGTCTGGTCTGCTATCGGGACGTTATCTATCCGGCATGGAGAATTGTGACAGAAATATCCTTAAGTAAGCTCAATGAGGATATGAATGATTTTAGAAATTATTTTCTTATTATATCAGCCATGACCATGTTGATTCTATCAGCCCTAAGTCTTTTTATGGCCATTGATATTATTGAGCCGATTAAGCGTCTGGCAGACGGGATGAGACGGATGAAGAAAAGTAAGGTCCACGATGCCATTGTCGTTGACCGGAAGGATGAACTGGGGTATCTTGGGGAAAGCTTTAATGATATGAGTCAGGAAATTGATATTTTGGTTAACCAGGTTTATAAGGAGCAGCTGACGAGAAAAGAAGCTGAGCTTAAAACCTTACAGGCCCAGATCAATCCCCACTTTCTTTTTAATACCTTGGAGTCTATCAACTGGATGGCCAGACTGAATGAAGTACCGGAAATCAGCGACATGGTCACAGCCCTTTCATCTCTTATGGAGGCCGGTATCGGCAAGGGAGGCCCAATGGTTCTTCTCAGGGAGGAACTTGATTTTGTTGATGCCTACATACTGATTATGAAAAACAGATACGGCGATCGATTAGTCTTTACCAAGGATGTGGACCGGTCGGTTCTTCGTATAAAAGTACCTAAGCTTATGCTCCAGCCTATACTTGAAAATGCCATCTATCATGGTATCGACAAAAATCGAAGGACCGGTGAAATCCATTTGGCCATGTACCAAAAGGATGAGGTTATATGGATTGAAATCACTGACAATGGAAAGGGTATGGACCAGGCTAGTGTCAAGGCCCTTAATGCCAAGCTTCAAGAGGTAGACGATTCTTATCTGGATCAAAAGGTCGACCATAAATTCGGTATTGGACTTATGAATGTCAACCGACGGCTTAAGCTTTTCTTTGGAGAGGACTATGGGGTTCAGGTGGAAAGTAAGGAGGAGGCCTATACCAAGGTGATTATAAGTCTTCCTTGTAAGGACTAGTATAGATTGCAACAGAGCAGAGATTCTCTTCTTATGATAAAAGACAGAGTCTTGGAAAGGTAGGAAACCTATATGTTTAAAGTGTTAATCGTCGACGATGAGCCTTATATCAGAAAGGGTCTTGTTAATATCATCAACTGGAAAAACTACGACTGTGAGGTTTGTGGTGAAGCTTCAGACGGTGTTGAGGGTTTGGAAAAGATTGAAGCCTTGAAACCGGATATTGTTTTTGTGGATATTAATATGCCGGAGATTAATGGGCTGGATATGATTAGGCAGGCTAAGGGTCTTTTGCCTGGTTCCAAGTTTATCATTTTAACAGGCTATCGGGACTTTTCCTACCTTCAGGAGGCTATTAAACTGGGGGCCTATGATTATATTCTTAAACCTTCCAAGATTGAGGAAATCAGTGAAATCCTTAACCGGGCTGTTTTTGAAATGAAGCTGGAGCGGGAGGAGGAGAAAGAGCATGAGAAGATGAAGTCCAAGTATAATGAGTCGATTCCTATTCTTAAGGAAAAGCTTCTTTTTGACCTGATTCATGGCTACAAAATCTCTTATGAGGACCTGAACTATCAGATGAAGCTATATGACTTAAGCTTGGATGAATATCTGGTTATGTATGTCTCGATTGATGAAGATTTGGTTTCCGGCGATGAGATTGACCAGAAACACCTCTATCAGTTTGGGGTTTTTAATACGGTAATGGACATGTTTTCAGAAAGTTATAAGGTGGAAAAAGTTGTCCTCAATGCCCAGGTGGTGGTGTTTATCATCCAGAACTTAAGTGGCAGTGAAATAAAGCTGGATAAGGCAGCCCAAATTGCAGGAAATGTTCAGCAGCTGATCAGGAGGTGCTTTAACTTTACGGTGACTATGTCCCTTAGTGATCCCGGGTTTTCGGCAGATGAACTTTATGCAAGAGCCAAAGAATGCGAAAACTGTCTCAACTACTCTTTTTATATGGGGGCTAATTCCATTATTCTCTACCGGGATATTAAAGGTTTCTATAAGGGTTTTGATCTGGAGGGGCTGGAGAAATATGAAAAGCAATTATCAAGTGCCATTCAGTTAGGGGACGATGGTCAGGTCCGCTTGGTTCTAAGTCAACTGAAGGATGGTATTACAGCCTATAATCTAAAGCCTGACCAGGTGAAACATTATTACTGGACTTTAGCTTACAATATTAACCATATTCGACTTTCCATGAAATCTTTGGAGTCTTCTTCTTCGAAAATCAGTTTTGATATGGGGTCTCTTTATAAGATGATTGAAGACTCTTCCAATATGATTCAGATTCATGAGCTTTTGGAATCAGCTGCCCTTTCAATGGCGGAGAAGATTAAGGAGTATAACAAGGCCAACATTAATGTAACCCTAAGAAAGGCTATGGACTATATTCAGAACAATTACCACAACTCGATCACCCTACAGGAGTTGGCTGATGAGGTCTATGTGTCTACCTATTATCTTAGCCGAATGTTTACCAAGGAGCTGGGTAAAAACTTTGTAGACTATCTGAATGAGGTAAGGATGGAAGAGGCCGGAAAGCTGCTGAAATCGACAGAGGACAAGACCTATGAGATTTCTGAAAAGGTTGGTATTAGTGACGCCCATTATTTTTCCAAGCTCTTTAAGAAGTATATGGGTATGACGCCGACAGATTACCGGGGATAGGAAGAGAGACCTGGTTTTGGAGGAGTTGAAGTGAGAAGTGTTGACAAACTTTCAAACGTTATGATATATTGTTTGAAAAGGAGATCATATGGCCGTTAAAAAAGAAGATATATTAGAAGCTGCCAACCAATGTTTTTTTCGATATGGATATGCAAAAACATCCATGTCAGATATTGGTAAGCTGGTTGGTTTAAATAAAGCATCACTCTACTATCATTACAAGGATAAGTTGAGTATATATAAGGCAACTGTGGATTTAAGACGCCAAGAACATGAGCTGGAGGTCCGGGCTGCCCTAGGGGAAGCTGATTCCATTGATGAGGAAATTCTGGTTTTCCTGGAAAAGGAAATTGATTTTGCCTCTAAGACATCCAGGATTTTGACTCTTGATCCTGTATCGCTTCATGCGACAAAATCGGAAACCTTTGTGGTCTATGAGGATATCATTAAAAGAGATATAGTCTGGCTAAAGGATAGGCTTGACCAGGGATGCGAAAAAGGCATCTATAAATCCTGTGATAACGGTAGACTTGGTGAGCTCTTGATGACCTTGGCTCAGTCCATGTTGGATACCTATTGTCCCTTATATGTTGAAGATGACAAGCGAGACCAGGCCTATGCCTTTGTAAAAAGTCAGATACGTTTTGGTGTGGGGCTAATTCTTGACGGAATTAGAAGGTAAGACAAAGATTACCGTAGAAGTTGTTCTGCGGTTTATTTTTACATATTTATCAAACAAAATAACGAATCGTTTGAAAAGGAGACAAAAATGAAAACAAGTATTTATGTGTTTAGTGGTACTGGTACTTCTTTATGGGTAGCAGAGGGTATTCAAAAGGCCTTGGATGATTGCAGGATCATATCTATGACAGGTCATATGGCCTCGGATTTTGTAGAGGATAAGGATTCCTTATCAGGTGGGAGAAGGATAGGTTTTGTTTTCCCCTGTTATTTTGGGGAGATGCCTCAGTTGGTTAAAGATTTTGTAGGAAGTATGGATTTTCAGGCTAATGATTATGTTTTTTCTGTTATGACAGCTGGTAGATCTTCAGGATATGGTTTAAAGGTCTTAAATGAAATCCTGGTCAGTAAAGGGACTAAGTTGTCCTATGGAACAACAATTGCTATTTCTTCCAATTATATGGCAGGTTGGTACTATGAAATGATTAAGGAAAAAGCTGAAGTCCAGAAGAAACGTCTGGAAGAAGGAACTAAGAAGGTTAAGGAGATTGCCGGAGATATAGAAAAGGGTCTTGTAAAAGTGGATAGGGCCAGTCTTATCAACTATATGATTCCTAATATTATATCACCTAAAGATGTCGTTAAAGATACACGGTTCTTTGACACAACATTTTCTGTCAGTGATGCCTGCACAGGATGTGGAACTTGTGAAAGGGTCTGTCCGGTCAGTAATATTAGCCTTCAGGATGGTCGTCCGGATTTCAACCATAATTGCCAACGGTGTATGGCATGTGTCCAGTACTGCCCCAAACAGGCCTTTCTCATTGAAGGTAAGGCTATGAATAAGACCAGGTATTACCACCCGGACTATCATGCCGGACGGATGGCTGAGTTTAAAAGCAAGGGCCGGGAGTATTGTATTAATATATAGGTTATGATAAAATTTTATATAGTGTTAGGACTTGTATCTTGGGGTAGAGAGAGTCCCATAAATAGGAACGAGCTATATAAGTATATAAGTATCTAAGTATTCAAAATGAAACGAGCAATATCGGGATTGTAAGGAAATGAGATATGTAAGGATTGGAGAAAGGAAGAGGGGATCATGAAGGTTATTAATGGTGTTGGTGATTTTGCAAAGATTATTTCCAAGGATGTTTTGGCCCATCGAAGACGGGAATGGGATGACTGGTATTGGCATAAGTATGAGAAGGTCTTGCAGCACCAGTGCGACACCCTTTATCACCAGGATAAACTGGTCTATCATCAGTTTTTGAATCAAGTAGATACTGATTATTACAGGGACCTTATCAGTCACATATCACCTGAAGTGGTTAAAAGAATTGAAGAAGCCGTTGCCGGGGCTGCTTTTGCCCTGGATTATACCCAAGATTTTGAGGTTTATTTGATGTTGGGATTTGGCCATGTATTGGGGACTTCCTGTGGCAAGCACAAACCCTTTGTGTATTTTGGATTGGAACTATTACTTCATGACCAGGTAGATATGGCATATGTCATTGCCCATGAAGTGAATCATATGGTCCGACTTTCCCATGTGAGAAAATATCGAAAATCAAAAGGTATGGAACATCTGACTTTTGGAGATGTTTTGGTATTGGAAGGCTTGGGAGTGATTCATGGAGTCTTGCAGGTTGAAAATGGACTTGAGGCTAATCGCTCAGATCATAAAAGTCAGACCATTAATAAGATGCCTGAGATAGAGAGCTTCAAAAAATCCTTAATGATTCATGATGAAACTTTTGCAAGGATAGAAGCCAGAGAAGAAGAGTGGACTGACCTGCTTCTTGATAAAATTAATGAACCCATGACCACCAAAGACTGGTACGAGTATTTTGTTATCAACAATCAGGTGGATGACCAAGTCAAGCCCTCTGGAATCGGTTACTACGTTGGTGGCAGACTCATGAGTAGCCTTGTGGCAAAAGGGCTAAAGATTAATGAGTTGACCCGGATGGATACGGGCAAGATTTTGCAGTATATATAAAATCGTATGTAAAGTTATAATAATTAATCAAGTACCGGGAGTCTGAACTAAAAAAACTTCTGGCCGAATTGGCCAGAAGTAGTTATATAGTCCTAGAAATCTTGTTAGGCTTTTTCAAGAATAGCTTTTTTACTTGGTTCGTTTTCTATTCCTACAAATCTTACAAAGAAGATTAGGGCTAGAATAGCTAAACCAAGGGAAATAAATGGATTCAGTCCAAGTCCTGCAGGAATGAAGCCTAGGAATAGGGCGGCAAGAGCAACGGTCATGGCATAAGGGATTTGAGTTTTGACATGGGAGATGTGGTCACATCCTGATGCCATAGATGACATAATGGTTGTATCGGAAACCGGCGATAAATGATCGCCCATAACAGCTCCGGTAAGTACTGCCCCAATTGCAGGGATAATGAGTTCTACGCCACCGGTTAAGTAGCTAAGCTCAATTGCGATTGGCATAACGATGGCATTGGTTCCCCATGAAGTTCCTGTTGAGAAGGCAACAATTGCCGGAACGATGAAGAGGATAGCCGGTACCAGGAATGCAGGTAAGTGATTACCGATCATGGTGACCATAAGTTCTGCTGTTCCTAACTCGCCGTTAATAGAACCTAGGGTCCAGGCCAGGGAAAGAATCATGGATGGAACAACCATGGATTTTACACCTTCAACGAAGGCATCGGCGATTTCAGTTACCTTTAAGGTTTTAGTTATAAGAGACATAAGCCAGGCGATGACAATACCGCCAAAGGAAGCCCAGACAAGGACTACACTGGCATCAGCGTTTGAAAAGGCTTCCTGGATAGATAGACCTTCAAAGCCGCCCCCGTTTTGATAAAGACCAAATACGGTTAAGAGGATAACGGACAGAATTGGAATAAGTGCGTTATACCAATTGGCAGATGCCTGATCAAGGGCTTCTTCATTTTTGGCAAGACTTGATTTTTTGGCTGCCAGCTCAGCTTTTCTCATTGGGCCAAAATCTCTGTTGGTAAAAATAATAATCAATACAAAGACCAAGGCCAAGATGGAGTAAAAGCGATAAGGAATGGAGCGAAGGAATACATCGTAAGCGCCCATGTCTACACCAATAGATTCCAGTCCTTCCTGAATGAGTCCAAGTTCCATGCCTACCCAGGTTGAAATAAGGGCCATTGAAGAAATTGGGGCGGCTGTTGAATCTACAATATAGGCAAGTTTTTCTCTGGAAATCTTAAGACGGTCTGTAATACCCCGCATGGAGTTGCCGACGATAAGGGAGTTGGCATAATCATCAAAGAAGATGGCTACACCAAGAAGCCAGGTTGTTAAAAGGGCAGATTTTGTCGTGACAGCTTTTTTGACAAGCAGTCCGGCAAGTCCTTTGGTTCCACCGTTCTTGTCAACGATACCAATAAGTCCTCCAATGAGAAGACAGAAAATCAGGATGGATACATTCCAGGAATCGGTTAAGGATCCTACCAGGTAATTGTTAAGCAGTTGGGTAAATCCGGTGATAGGGTTTCCAGTGATGATTGTTGCACCGACGAAAACAGCAACAATAAGTGAGAGTAATACCTCTCTTGTCAGTAATGCCATAACAATGGCAATGAGTGGTGGCAATAATGCAAGCCAGTTCATAGATTCTTCTCCTTTAAGTTTAAGTGTGCGAATAAACTTTTATGAGCTTTTTTGACTAAAGAAAAGCACCTGACCAAAGCCAGATGCTGTAATAAGCATAGTTAACCTTCGTTCCGTCATAAAAATAAGATAGCTCAACAGTATGAAATCATACTGACAGTCCTGTACCTCTTCGATACAGACCCAGCATTAAGTATGGACCTTAACACTTCGGCAGTGTTTCCTTTTGTTACAGATCATTAGCTTCCGGCCTCCCTGTAAGGACTCATAAACACTGCGCCTCCACCTCATCTTAGATGAGGTACTGTTTATTCAATTCGGTTGTTAGATTATCATGATATATGTTGGGTGTCAAGGCTTTTTGTGAGGATATGGTGTTTTGTTCATTTTTGATACTTTATCTATCATGATTTGTGATTAAGTAGATCTAAGGATGACAAAGCCTGGGACCAAGGATATAATAAAGTAATGAATCTTAACTTGTACATGGATGGATTTGGAGTTACATCTGAATCTCAGGTAATCATAGAATAAAGGAGCGGTTATATGCCTAGAATGGATATATTAAAAATGAGTTTCGCAAAGGTTTACCCTTTGTATATTAATAAAGCTGAACGCAAGAATAGGACAAAAGAAGAGGTGGATGAGATTATCCGTTGGTTAACCGGTTATTCGAAAGAAGACTTGGAGAAAATTATTGAAGACGAAGTAAGCTTTGAAGAATTTTTTGGCAAGGCACCTGATCTCAATCCCAATAGACAATTAATCAAAGGTCTGATTTGCGGCATAAGAGTTGAGGATATGGAAGCATCCATAATGAAGGAAATAAGGTATTTGGACAAACTTATTGATGAACTTGCCAAGGGTAAGAAGATGGAGAAAATCTTAAGGAACCAGTAGAGGGAGGAGCAAGATGAAATATGTCGTTTTTACTATGGACTGTATTTCTTCAAAAAAAATCAATAGGGTGACAGAAGACCTGGAAGCCAGAATGGAAAAGCTTAACCGGGACCCTCTAAGAAATAAAGACTTGATTCTTGGCTATAAGGTTTTGGTTGGTGATGAGATTCAGGGCCTTTTGGCCTTTAATGAAAATCTGATTGCCAATATTCGGTATGTAAGAGAGGCTTTTTATCCCATTCAAGTCCGGATCGGTATAGGTATAGGGGCTATTGACGATGAGTCAAGACTGAAACTTGGGGATCCCTGGAAGCTAAATGGCCAGGCCTTTCATTTTGCAAGGAAATCTTTGGAAGACCTTAGCAATCATCCTCTCTTTCATAAAAGGCCTCAGTCCCGGATTACCAGTGAGGATGAACTGTTTGATAACTTAATGAATAATCAGTTGATGTTATATGACACCATTCTTTCCAGATGGAGTGATAAAACTTATGAGGCCATCTATCTCATGGAAAAGTTTGGCAGCTTCAGGAAACTGGACGGATATAACAAGATATCCTCTTCAGCATACACAAAAAGAGCGGCAGCGGGCCATTGGTCAGTACTTCAGCTTTTTGAGAATGAAGTTCAGGAGCTTGTAAAAGCATATATGCATAAATGAAAGAGTCACAAGACTCTTTGGTGAAGGTGAAGAGTTTTAAGACTGTTCGGGAACGGTGAATAGCTTTAAGACTCTTATGGAAGAGAGGGTAATATGGAAGTATTTATCTATTTGATTTTGTGCCACCTCCTAGGTGATTTTGTATTTCAGACAGATAGCATTGCCTTGGGAAAACACCAGTATTATAAAGAAGAGGGAAAGTTTTGGTCTAAACATAACCCCTTGTTGTGGCATGGGATGATTATATGGGGGCTGATGCAAATCCTTCATTTCTTTTTTTCGCCAGGCCTAGAGATTATCGTGATGTCCATCATCATCACAATTCTTCATGTAGCCACAGATCATATGAAGCTGGTCCTGCAAAAGAAAATCAAAGAAGACAGGTTAATCTATTTTTTACTGGATCAGTTTATCCATCTTTGTATCCTTTATTTTGTTGGGGCCTGGTTCAATATTTATGGGGAATCCCAATATTTACCTTCTTTTGGCTTTTATAAAAGTGACTTTCCCGCTGGAAGGATTCTTTTGCCATGGATTAATACAAAGTATATTATGGCTCTGATCATCTTAATTCTGTTTTCCTATATGGCTGGCTTTATACTGTCCTATTTCCTAAAGTCTTTGAATATTGTAAAAAGCGAGGTTGATCTTAAGAAGGAAGAGACGATTATTGGTCTTGGGACCAGTTTAAGGTCAAGACACCTCAGCGACCAGGAGAAGAAGATTGGTATCAAAATCGGTATACTGGAAAGGATTCTGGTCATCATATTTGTTGCAGCCGGCCAGTTTGGAGCCATGGGATTAATCCTTGCAGGCAAGTCACTAGCCAGATATGAGGAACTTAAAGATAGGGCTTTTGCTGAGTATTATCTTTATGGAACCCTTCTCAGCTTTCTCTTTGGTATTACAGGTGGTTTAATCCTTGGGAAAATTATAAATTAGCATATTAGCATAATATGATTGTTATAAAATGTAAAAAATAGTTATATTTTTAACTTAAAAAATGATATTCATTATCATTTACAAAAGTTTCGGCCTGTGTTATGATTCACATATCACGGTGCTTAGGAGGCTTGGAGAAATGAATAAGGAAAATCAATATAGGGCAAAAACCATAACGGCATCTTCAACCGGTAAAGTGATTCTATCGGGTGAACATGCCGTTATTTATGATCAGCCAGCCCTTGTATTTCCCATTCCCTTGCGGGTCTTTGTGACTGTGAAAGCTTGTGATCCGGGGCAACCGGTTGAGATTATATCGGATATCTATGAAGGATTACTAGACCAGGTACCCAGTGCCTTAAATGGTCTGGTTGTCTTACTCCAAACCCTTGTGACAAGTTTAGGTCGTGAGGTGCTTGGCTTTAGTATTAGGGTGGAATCTCATATACCTATGGCTAGAGGTCTAGGATCCAGTGCTGCTGTTGCAATTGCATTAACGAGAGCTCTCTATGGATTTTTTGAACAAAAACTTTCCCTGGAGACTTTAATTGGATTTGTTACAGTATCAGAAAATCACTGGCATGGACGGGCGAGCGGCATAGATATGAAAACAGAGGTCATGGAACAGCCCCTGTATTTCAAAAGCAAAACTGAGGCAGTCTTAATCCAACCTCAGTCACCCTTGTTTTTTGTCGTTGCTGATTCAGGGATCATTGGTCATACGAAAAAAGCGGTTTCTCATGTTAGGGAAACTATAGAAATAAAGAATTCTCTACAAGAGGTTATTCAGGAAATTGGAGATTTGACGAGAGGTATGAAAGAGGATTTATTAAGTGGTCATTTGATGGAACTTGGCGAAAAAATGAATCGTAATCATGAATGCCTTAGGGATTTAGGCGTTTCCTCACCTGAACTTGACCGTCTTGTAGAAGGTGCTAATGTAGCAGGAGCCTTAGGCAGTAAAATGACCGGAGGCGGTATGGGAGGCTGTATCTTGTCCCTGGCTGACAGTGAGGCAAGTGCAGTGAGTATTAGTAACAGACTTTTCGAAGCATATCAGGTAAATGTCTGGTGGTTTTCTTCTGATGGAAAGAAGAGTGGAGCTAGAAAAGTCAAACATCAGGAAGTCAGTGTAGGTGAATCCAATGGCAAGAGCAAGAGTTAAAGCCCATACAAATATTGCCTTGATCAAGTATTGGGGCAAAAGAGACAAGGAACTATTTTTACCATGTAATTCCAGTCTTTCTCTAACCTTGGCTCAATTCTACACCATAACTTCCGTCACTTTTTCCAAGGATCTTACCAGGGACCAGGTGGAAATTAATGGAAGCCAGGCAAATTCTGAGGACCTGATTAAGGTATCTGCTTTCCTTGATAAAGTTAGGATGCTTGCAGGGATTGAGACTTATGCCTTTGTTGAGTCAGATAATCATGTGCCCATGGCTGCCGGTTTTGCTTCATCGGCTTCAGCCTATGCAGCGCTTGGAGCAGCCGCTTCAAAGGCCAGTGGGCTAACCTTGTCGGACAGAGAATTATCAATACTGGTAAGACAGGGTTCTGGCTCTGCCACCAGATCTGTCTTTGGGGGCTTTGTAAAATGGAAGAGGGGTCACCTGGATGATGGCAGCGATTCATATGCCAAACCCTTAAAAGACAGGCTTTGGTGGGATCTTCGGGTTATTTCAGTTCAGGTGTCAAAAGATAAAAAAAGCCTTTCCTCCAGACAAGGAATGGAAACAACGCGTATAACATCACCTTTTTACCAGGGATGGTTGGAGAGTTTGCCAGAGGATTTGAAAGACATGGAGAAAGCCATAGAGGAAAGAAATTTTCCGCTTTTAGGTCAGGTGGCAGAAAGAAATGCAATGAAAATGCATGGAAGTATGATGGCGGCTAGGCCTCCTATTATGTATTTTACACCAGCAACTATGGTAGTTATGGAGGCGGTATGGGCCATGAGAAATGAAGGAATATCGGTATATTTTACCATTGATGCAGGTCCTAATGTAAAGGTCTTGTGCCTGCCCAAGGACCAAGATCTGGTTGCAGGAAGAATTGGTTCCTTATCAGGTGTCATCGGCATTACTGTCTGTAAACCGGGCCCTGGAATTGAGTACCTAAATAATTAGCTGTTTTAGAGAGGAAGGATGAAATCATGACGAAGAAAGAAAATGATGGAAATCATGAATATATAGAAATTTGGGAAGACCTTGTAAAAATAGGTGACCTGACAAAAGCTCTTTTTTTGTGCACATTTTTAGCTTTTACCTTTGCCTTGACTATAGGTGAAATGATTGGACAAAGTTTGTTCCTGGGCTTAATTGGCGCATTGACAGGCTTCATTATCAGCAGTATTTGGATTAGTCCCAAAAGGGATGTCGATTAAATAAAGTTTGGTTTCAGGCCTGGCTAATGAAGTGCCTATGGAACCCAGGAGGAGATTTACATGATATTTCAGATGATTATTGCAGCGCTGGCTGCAACTATTATATACAGTATTATTGGTGCAGCACCTGGAGCTGATGAAACAGCCACCATTGCACCGGTTATTTTGATCTTGATTTTGGCAGGGGTATCGGCACCTGTTGTCTTAAGCTTCTTTATTGCGGCTATTGTGTCCAGCAAGTTAATTGATGCAGTCCCGATTTCCATTGCCGGTATACCGGCTGGTGTTATGTCTACGCCTATGGTTGAGCATGCCATGGTCCTTAAAAAACATGGACTGGTTGATCGAAGTATCCGTAAAATAGCAGCCGGAGCCTTGGTCGGTACCATTATATCCATACCTGTCAGTTTTTTACTTGCTGGCCTTATTGCTCCCTATGCAGAACCGATTAAAGCCTATGGCAACATGATCTTCTTTGTTGGGGCTATTTTACTGGCCTTAATGAGCAAGGAAAAGCTGATTGCTATTGCATCGATAATTCCTATGGCCTTAGTGATTCAAGGGCTTAGACATTTGTACTGGGCAACAGGTGTGGTAGATGAAGGGAAGAATGTTTTTATATCTTTCTTCTTGGGTATAACACTGGGGCCAGCATTACTAAGTTTCTTTGAGCTCTTAAACAGCCAATTGAGGGGGCAAAAGCCTACCTATGGAAAACGTAAATTGAATCTTAAATTTGAAGGGGAGACTACTTCTATCAATCCCTTAAAGATTCTGACAAAAGAAGAGCTGGGCTTTTCTTCTCTCGCTTCCCTTGTCGGGTCAGTACTCTTTATATTAAGCCCTGTTGGGCTGACTATTTTTCTTGGAGAATTGGTTTCAGGGAGGAAAAAAGATCCGGTGGAGAAGGCATCTATTGCTCTTCCAACTATGGAAGCCCTGGCCCAGGCAACCTATTTTTCAGGGACCTTGATTCCTCTGATTGCACTTGGAATTCCTTTGTCGCCAATGGCCATCGGGCCGGCTAATCCTTTGTTTAATGCGCCACCGGTGTTCACATTGGAAAACAACATGCACCATATATTAAGTGTACCAACCATGTTGAGTGCAACCATAATCGGAGCCCTAATCGCATGTGCCCTGACCTATGTCATTACCGTTCGATACTCCAGACAGATTTGCCGATTTGTCTTTAAGAAAATACCTCATGAAGCTTTTTTGGGTCTTTTCTTTGCCTTGGTTCTTTTCCTGGCTTACAGGGATGCCGGAGTCATGAACGTCTTTGGTGTACTTCTGGTTGGCGTCGTTGCGGGAACCTTTAAGAAGCTGGGTGTTGGTTATGGGGTTCTCTTTATGAGCCTTTATTCAGCCTCATGGCTTGTAGATAAGATGGCAACACTCTTTTAAGGAGACACTTACTTGAAGAGGTAGGGTGATGGAATGAAATGTATAAAAACCAAAGCTCCCGGTAAACTCATGATTGCCGGAGAGTATGCTGTAACTGAGCCCGGTGAATGGGCTCTGGTTATGGCAGTTGACAGGTATATTGAAGTTACCTTAAGTGAATATAGACCAGGCCAGGCCAAGAATGAAAACCTAAAGGAATATATGGAGACTGGACCCTATATTGAGGCTTTGGGGCTAAAGATTAGCTGGAAATGTGACAAGGACAAGATTACCAGCCAAAAGGCACCGTCAGTACTCGATCATCTACTTAAGGCTATGGAAACAGCCATGAAGTATGTGAGAAAGAGGGGGAAGGAAGTTGACCTCTTTAACCTTCGTGTTGAAAGCCAGCTTCATGATCCAAAGACTGGGAAAAAATTGGGCTTTGGTTCCAGTGCAGCCTTGATTGTTGCAGTCATTAAAGGGATACTGGCATGGACGGAGCTTGATATAAGCCAGGATGAATTGTTTGTGTTGGCTCTCAGGTGCCACAGTGACCTTCAGGCAAGTGGGTCTGGAGGAGATGTTGCTGGGGCGGTATATGGAGGTTTCTTTGCTTATAGGAATGTAAGCAGGGAAATCCTGTTAGAGAATCAGATTCTTAAAAAAGAAAGTTATATTCAGCCGATGGTCATGCCGGAAGAGATGGAAATGGTTGTCGGATGGACAGGCTATTCGGCATCCACCAAGGATTTTTTAAGTAAATATAGAGAATTCACCAATAATTGTTCGAAATCCTATGGCCTTTGGCTGAAGAAAAACAGGGAGAATATTAGTGGTTTAATAAGGGCCTTTAAGGACCAAAACGCAGATGGAATTCTGGAAGGTATTTACAGAAATCACTTACTCCTTCTTGAGCTGGATACTAAAGCTGATCTAGGTATCCTGTCCCAAGAATTAGTTATGTTAGTGGATGCAGCCAACGGAATTCCATATGAGGGGAGGCTAAGTATCAAGGGGCAAAATATTGGTGACATACCTCGAATCAGTAGTGGAAAACTTTCCGGAGCAGGAGGTGGCGACTGCGGTATATGTTTCATCAAGAGGAGAGTTTTTAAGAGTGACCAAGATCTTAAGACGGCTCTTGACTGGCTTGAGCTGCAATGGCAGGTTAATGGTATTGTTAAGACAGAAACCTGTATAGATGGGACAAGAGGTCTTGAAAAATCCTCTTAAAGGTATATGATAAGCTTATCAATGATTCTTATCGGATAAAGTACCATAAATGGAGGTGTCTTGATGAAAGCTAGAATTACCGGCCCCCAAATCACTATTATTGTTTCATTAATCTTGGTAGCTCTTGGTTTGTTTACACCCTTGCCCTATTATATTTTTTCAACAGTCGGTTTGTTTGGTGTTCTGGCTGGATGGCTTATGGATATAAGGGAAGAACGACAAAAGTTTGACGAAGAAAATGGAGAAGTCAATATTAATGTGACTGACCTCCATCAAGTTGATTTTGATGAGCGGTTGAGAAAATTAGAGAAGCTAAAATCGGATGAATTAATTTCAGAGGAAGAGTACCATAAAAAAAGAAAAGAGATTATGGAAGACAAGTGGTAGGGGTAACAAGGGTTGATGCAGGTGTTTACCTGCTTTTTTTTTGCCTTAATTTATATTTTTTTATAATAAAATTTGGCTGTTAATAATCACTATTTAACGGTCTATGAACAATTATGAATAATGTGTAAACAATGAATAAAGGGACTGTTTGAAAATAAAAGATTTTGCTATACTCTGTTAGTGAAAGCTAACTAGGGGTTAGATTAAATTAATGAGGAGTCTATAATGAAGAGAAGTATATTATTTAAGCTCTTGATGATTAATACAATCATCATATTGGGCATCGTGTCTGTTTCAGGTGTTGTTAATGCGGTAAAAAGTTCACAAGCTATTACCAAAGAGATTCACACACAATTGGATATTGAAATTGAAAAGATTCAGGACAATATCACCAATAAACAGGAATCAATTGAATCGGAGTTGAAACTCCTGGCCAAAACAGATTCAATCAAAGATTATCAAGTGGATGCAGTTGCAGCAGTAAGTTTGTTGGTAACTGTAGGCCAAGAATCAAAGGGCGCCATTGAAACTGTCTATATTATTGATGCTGATGGTCTTGTGACTGTCGATGACATGGATTATGCCGCTGTTGGAACAGATCTCTCATCCAGAGATTATTTTGTAGAAAGTTTAAAGGGCAATATATACTGGTCAGATCTTATTGAATCGAAGTTTACTGGAAATGACATACAAGTCATCAGTGTTCCGATTGAAAAAGATGGAGCCATTATAGGTGTCATCGCAGCAGCCATTGATTTCCAGATTTTTAGAGATATTTTGGACGAAGTTAAAATTGGAGAAGGTGGTTATGCCTATCTTCTTGACAAGAATGGGACTGTTATCGCCCATCCCACTGACACCATGCTGGGTACTGATATTCGAACCTATAATATCGAGGCCATCAATAATGAACTGGATACAATGTTGGCTGGTGAATCAGGCTATATTAACTACACCTTCAATGATGTGGCAAAACTAAACAAATATGCGCCAATTGGTGACTGGTCGGTATCAATCAACGCTGTAGATGCAGAGTACCTGGCACCGGTAAAAGAGCTGATGGGCTTCCAGATATGGATGGGAATTGGCTTCTTTATCATTGGAGCATTACTGGTTTCGTATTTCTCTTTCCGTTTGGTTCAACGGGTTAAGCGTATTAATAAAGTGATGAGAGATGTTGCCCAAGGTGACTTAACAACTAGAGTTGAAAAAATTACTGTCGGTGGTGATGAAATCGATCAAATGGGAGAGGCCATCAACATAACCATCGAACAAATTCATGGTGTTGTGGATACGATTAAACAATCCTCTCTCCGTCTGGCATCCAATTCCCAACAGTTGTCAGCATCGTCAGAAGAAAACCAGGCTTCAGCAGAGGAAACTGCTGCCAGAATGGAAACCATAGCCCATGAAATCAATTCCCAAACAGAGGAGATTGATTCAGCATTTAACCAATATGATGTTATGCAAAAGGGAATTAAAGTTTCCGCTAAAACTGCACTGGAAATGGCAGAATCAACCGGTATCGTTGAAGAAGTTGCTGATGGTGGAACTAAAATTGTTGAAGAAGCAAGAATGCAAATGGAAAGTATTAAGGAAACATCCGTTAAGACTGTAGCGATTATTGATAAGCTTTTAAAGCAGTCTGATGAAATCGGCAGCATCAATGAAATGATTTCACAAATAGCCAATCAAACCAACTTACTGGCCTTAAATGCAGCAATAGAAGCAGCAAGAGCTGGTGAACAAGGTAAAGGTTTTGCCGTTGTTGCTGATGAAATCAGAAAGCTGGCAGCCCAATCACAGGAATCAGCCCAGGGTATTCAGTCCTTAATTACTGAACTCCAGGAGGAGATACAAGTTACCAGCGGATATATTACAGAAGAAAGCGAAAAGGTAGAGACAGGCTTAACGGCTGTTCGTTCGTCAGAAAAAGCTCTCGGTGATATCCATGACCAGATTATCAAAGTGTCTTCCATGATAAAAAATATGGACAAGCTTATCGGTCAAACTGAGAATGATGCTAACCGGGTGAATGATTCTCTACATGTTGTAGTTGCCAGTGCAGCAAAAACATCTGCTGAAACTCAGAGTGTTACTGCCGCCAATGAAGAGCAGACTGCAGTATCAGAAGAAATAGCCAGCGCGGCCAACGAGCTGACGATTATGGCAGAACAATTACTTGCTGAGGTTAATCATTTTAAGGTTGAAAAAGAAGAACTGGTTAATGAAGCACTTCAAGTTGCCTTTGAGCCAGCATAAAAGTATATATTAGACAGGATCTATCAAAAAAGAGCACCGATTCGGTGCTCTTTTGAAAAGCATTTTTTTATTTGATGATTAAAAGTTATAATGAACATCTTTAAGTTAAAGACAGTAATATTTCAACAAGATAGGCCACTACTACAGAGACTATGGAAACTGTAATCAAACTTTTTTCCATCCAGCCAAGTAGGAGGGCAACAGCTGTTCCAATCAATGCTGAGGTAAGATGACCGGTAGCATAGAATATGTAGGGTATGGTCATGGCTGTTAAAATGCCGAAAGGTATATAGTGGAGGAAGGACTGGATAAAGGTATTATCAATATGCTCTTTTATGAAAATCAAAGGTATAGACCTTATGAGATAAGTGACTATAGCCATGAGAAGAATCGCTGCTAATGGACTCATAGGTTGACCTCCGAGGTGACTGGATATCGTAGAGCGCCATAGGTGGAACTTAATATGGCTGCCAGGATTATCTTATAACCGGTGGTGATAAAATGGAATATTGGCAGGTAATAAAGTAGTGATGATATGATGATTGTAAGCAGTACGACGGTACGTACGCTGGATTCTTTTTTTGCCGGTGGTATAAAGAGCGCGATGAACATACAGTAGAGGGCAATGGAAGCAGCGTTTTGCATGGAGACTGACATAAGGTTATCCATAAAGCTGCCTACTACAGTCCCAAAGGCCCAGCCAATGTAGGGAAGAGAGGCCAAGCCCATGAAGTATGAAAATGTCACTTCTGTAACTTCAACAGAGGCTACCGTAAAGGTTTCATCGGTTACGAGAAAGGCCATTATGGACTTTTTCCAGCCTGCCATATGATGGGTAAGCTTTTGACTTAAGGAAGCGGACATAAGGGCATACCTGGAGTTAATGACGAACATTGAAACCAAGAGTTCCACATAAGTCCCGCCTGCAATCATAATATTGGTACCTGCAAACTGTCCGGCACTGGTTACGGATGTCATGGAAATCAATATGGCATGAAAAGGGCTTATATCACCAAGGGTGGCCATCATCCCGAAGGTAAATGAAACGACGAAATAACCTAAGGCAATAGGGATACCGTGTTTAATTCCTAATATGAAAGTCGGTTTGTTCATCTGCGAGCTCCTTTAGTGTATTAACGCATAAATCTGGATGATTATAACACTTTTCCCTTTATGCGTCCATATATATAGAAAAAAGATTTGAATAAAGAGGAACAAACTGCTATACTTTTACTAATATATTAGATGGCAGTCTTAGTAAGCTATGAATTGATTGCTGATTATCTAACAAAAGGAGGCCATATGAAAACATTTGTGAGTCATAACAGAAAGCAATTATCCAAAGAATTAAAGAATGGATCATTGGCATTGTTTTTTAACGGGACATCACCAAACTCAACAGCAGACAGTGTATATCCCTTTAGACCCAATAAGAATTTTCTATATTTGACAGGCATCAAACGAGAAGAATTTATCCTGTCTATTGAAAAGTCAGAGGACAAGGTACAAGCTACCTTATTTATCAAAAAGCCAAATTTCGACATTGAAAAATGGGTAGGTATCTATCTTAAGAAAGATCAAGCTCTCGAAATATCCGGTGTGGATGAAGTTCTTTTTGTTGAGGACTTTGATACCTGGTTAAACACCAAAATCGGCCAAGGCAAAGTCTCAAAGGTATACCTGGACATGTTCCGCCAAGGTCCGGATGTGACACCTACAGAGGCTTTGAAGTATGCTGATATTATTGGGACCAAATACCCTTATATCCGTATTAAGAACTCAGCCCATCTCATGGCTAAGCAGCGATTGATTAAGTCTGAAATGGAAATTAAGAAGATGCAGCAGGCCATTGATATGACAGAGGCAGGCTTAAAAAGAGTGCTTTCAACGATTGAACCCGGTCAAAAAGAGTACGAGGCTGTTGCAGAGTTTGACTATCAAATCGCCAAGATGGGCGCTGACCGTGAAGCTTTTGAAACCATTGCGGCTTCAGGCGGAAATGCAGTTGTTCTTCACTATGTAGGTAATGATGATGTTATGAAAGACGGAGATTTGGTTCTCCTAGACTTAGGAGCTCAGTTTGATGAGTATTCTGCCGATATCAGCCGTACTTATCCTGTAAACGGTAAGTTCACTGACCGTCAACGAGACGTCTATAATACAGTGCTATCAACCAATGAGGCAATTATCTCCATGATCAAGCCAGGTGTGACCATGGCAGAACTTAATGCCAAGGCCAGAGAACTTTTAACTGAGGGGCTAAAAAAGCTTGGTCTCATTACTGAGGATAAGGACTTAACCAAGTATTATTATCATTCTATAGGCCATTCACTTGGTCTGGATACCCATGACGTTGGTGGAAGAGAAATCACCTTGAAAGAAGGTATGGTTATTACCGTTGAACCCGGTCTTTATATTGCGGAAGAATCCATGGGTATCCGTATTGAAGATGATGTATTAGTTACAAAAGAAGGGTTTGATGTCTTGTCAAAGCATATCATCAAATCTGTAGAAGATATTGAAGCCTATATGGCTAAATAGTTTTGGAGGAAAACATGAATCGATTACAACAATATGCTGAACTGATTATTCAGTTTGGTGTCAACATACAAGAAGGTGAACCACTGGCTATCCGTTCAACAACAGATGCCAAAGATTTTGCAAGAGCTTTAACTGAGGCTGCTTATGCCAAAGGTGCATCTGAAGTTAATGTTCTTTGGACAGACGAGAAAGTCAAGCGTCTCCAGTTTGAAAAAGCAGCAGATGAAGTCTTTACCCGTCTTCCGAAATATGAACAGGCTTTCTTTGATGAAGCAGTAGAAAGTGGTGCCAGTCTTATCAGCATTTCAGCTGAAGACCCGGACCTTCTGGCAGGTATTGATCCCAACAAGATTGGTACCTATTCAAAGGTTAGAATGAAAGCCCTTCGTAATTTCTATGACAAGATGATGAACGACGAGCTGGTTTGGTGTGTTGCATCCATGCCAACCCCAGCCTGGGCAAAAAAAATGTTCCCTGACCTTAGTGAAGAAGAAGCCTTGGAAGCCTTATGGGATGCTATTTATAAAACGGTACGAGTGGATACGAAAGACCCTGTTGGTGCATGGGTTGAACATGATAAGAACCTGGAACGCCGTAAGCAGGTTCTCAATGATTTACGTTTCGATAAGTTGATCTATAAGAACTCCCTTGGTACGAATCTTGAGGTTAAGTTAGCTGATAATCACTTATGGTGTGGAGGCTCTACTTATTCAGCCGGCGGCGTTAAGTTTTTTGCCAATATGCCTACGGAAGAAGTCTTTACTATGCCTGACAGAAATGGGACCAATGGAATCCTCTATTCAGCCCTTCCGCTGTCTTACCAGGGCAATGTCATTGACAAGTTTTGGTTTGAATTTGAAGCAGGTAAAATTGTAGATTTTGGCGCAGAAGTAGGTCAAGATGTTCTAAAAGAAATGATTGATTTTGATGAGGGTGCCAGATATCTTGGTGAAGTAGCTCTTGTAGATTATGATTCACCTATATCCAATATGAATACCCTTTTCTTCAATACACTTTTTGATGAGAATGCCTCCTGTCACTTTGCCATTGGTAGAGCTTATCCGACGACAATGACCGGTGGTACTGAATTATCCCAGGAAGACCTTGTAAAAGCAGGGGCTAACGACTCCATGACCCATGTTGATTTTATGGTTGGGACTGAAGATTTATCTATCATCGGTATTACTGCTGACGGTAAGGAAATTGAAGTCTTTAAGGACGGTAACCTGGTTCTTTAATTTTTCATATAGTCCAAGAAAAGATAAACAGGTAGTTAATCACTACCTGTTTTATTGTTTGATAATCATTTTCATTCAAGGTATAATAAGGTATTCAACTTATACTATCGATAAGCACTTGTTATGAAAGGGAGACAGACAATGAAAATACAATTTAAAAACGAATTTATGGTCATACATTTCATATTTATTACCTTATACATGACTACCTTTATTGTAGGATGGTTACGCGGAACCCATGCCTTTTTTTATCAAATACATCCTATTATAGGTATTGCCAGCTTTATTGTTCCGCTCTTGTATTTTGTTACGTCAAAAAAGAAAAAACTCATTATTCAGATGATTAAGGGTAATTTCAACTATAAAGGACGCCCGGTTATGAAGGTTGCTAAAGCCTCTACACAGGTCATTGCCGTCTATTATGTCTTTAGTGTAATTACTGGTTTTCTACTGAATAACGGACTATATGGTTCTACCAATATGTATTTAATCTTGGAGCGAATTCATGGAGTTTCAAAGCTGATTGTTCCCCTTGCTGTTCTAAGCCATGTTGTTAGCCGTTTAATGATGAAGAAAGCAAGAAGCTCAAGAACAGGGGTCTAAAAAGGCTTTAAATGGGCATATGCAAGTATGGGCTGAAGTTGGATTTTTTAGTGGTTTAGATTAGACATAAGTGGAGTAAACAGGTATACTAAGAGAGGAAAGTATTTAGATAATTGGGTAATTGGAAGAGGAATGCTATGAAGAACCTTAAGTTAAAAAACATTCCATGGAGACCAGTCTTGGGGTATCTGATTTTTGGTATTGTGTGGATCTATTTTTCGGATCAGATTTTATCGATCATGGTCCAGGATCAGGACATGTACCAGCGTATACAGACCTATAAGGGGATTATATACGTCATGCTGACCGGTGGCTTGCTGTATGTCATGATCAGGTATGATAACCGAAAGCTCTTGTTTATGGCTTATAAGGATACCTTAACAGGTATAGACAACCGAAGTGCCTTTGAAGAAAGGGCCAAATATTTAATCCAAAAAAATATTCCCTTTACAGTATATTTACTGGATATCAACAACTTTAAACACTTAAATGAAGTCCATGGACATGAATATGGTGATCGGTTTTTAACTTTGGTTGCTGAGGCCCTTAAGGGTTTGGATGTCAAAGGTGTTTTTAGGTGGTGGGGCGATCAGTTTTTGATTATCTCTATGGAAGAAGGCCTTAATCAGGTCCTTGATCAGATTGAGAACATACAGGGCTGTATTGGTAAACACTGGCATATGGATCAGGTTTCTTTTAATGGGTCGGTCAGTGTCGGTGTATCATCTTTTCCAAAGGACTGTAAGGATTTTACCGGGTTAAGCCAGAACCTGGACATAGCTATATACAAAGCCAAAGAGAATGGCAAGGAGCAGTACGTGATCTACAGTGATTTTCTTCTGGAAGAAATCACCTATCTTACCAGACTTGAACATGAGCTGAAGTTGGCGATGGCAGAGGATAAACTGACTTTATACTATCAGCCGATTGTCGATCTTGCAACGGAGAAGATTACGTCCTATGAAGTTCTTTTACGGTGGTTCCACAACGATACAATTTTTTCCAATATTGGTAAGGTTATCCAGGCTGCTGAAAAAACTCAGCAGATTTCAGCCATTGACAGGTGGGTAATTGACCATCTCTTTAAGTTAATTCATGATAATCCAGTCCTTAAGGAGGTCCACTTTTCACTTAATGTATCCAGTGTCTTTTTCAGGTCAGCCAAGTTCCTTAAATACCTTATATCAAAGGCAGAGGAGTATGGCGTTGAGCCAGAACACATAACCCTTGAGGTTACTGAATATTCCATTATTCAGGACTTTGAGACTTCCAGGAAGAATATAAACGCCATTAAACACGCAGGCTTTAGGATGTCCTTAGATGATTTTGGGACTAAGTATTCCAGTTTGGGTTATTTAAGTAGAATACCCTTTGATGTTTTGAAGATTGATAAATCCTATATTGATTTTATCCATGAGAACCCAACAGACCTGGCTATAGTCAAACTACTAACCCAGTTAGGTATGGACCTTAATCTTACGGTTGTTGCAGAAGGTATTGAATACAGTGAGCAAAAAGACCTCTTGTTAGATCTTAAATGTGAAAAAGGTCAGGGTTATTATTTTGATAAACCCATGCCGCTTAATGAAATGATAAAAAAGGAGCTAGAACACTAAGAAGATTGAATTCTTTTGTGTTATAGCTCCTTGAATTTTATGGATTAGTTTAATACTTGCTTGAATTTTAGAAAATGGATATCTGGACCCTCTTAGTCACTGAGAATATTCACCAACTAAGACATAAACTGGGTTAGCCAGGAATTAAGAATATACTCGAATTGTTTAGGCTGTTCCAGGAAGAAGGAGTGGCTGGCATTGGTCAAGAGATTGACAGTTGCTTTTGGATACCTGTGAAGGTTGTCAATCATATCCAGATAGCCTACAACATTATCCTGGTAGCCCAGGAAAATTAGGGTCTTATGTTGATGTATCATATTATCTTCTTCAATGAAAGAACTGTGATAACCTTCCTGAAAAAGAGCACGTGTAAATTCCTTGTCACAAAGGGCTTCTGCCCTAAAAAAATCAGACTCAACCCGGTTATAGGTCCGGTTGTTAATGACAACCATAGTCTCCATTAACTCTTCTCTTTTACTTTCGTTAAGAGTGTTGAGGAATTCGCCATCAATCTCGCGGGAGGTAATAGGTGCCACCCGGCGCTTATGAGGGTTGGAATAGACGACTGGACAGATAAGAATCTCGCCTAAAATCTGATTTCTAAACTTCTTGGCAATTCCCTGGGCTAAGTAGCCACCATAAGAAAATCCCATTATAATAAATGGATGATCGCCGATAATTCGGGTAATAAAACGGCAAATCAAATCCAACATGGTATCGGTATCATTGGTCAAGCCGTGTCTAGGTGACTGGCCCATACCTGGCAGATCCACATATATTCTTTTGAAGCCTTTAAGTCGGAGAGATGTATCTTCAATTGCCCGTTGCATGGATATGGCATCCAGACTAAAGCCATGAAGAATTATCAGTGGGAGCCCATCTCCACAGATGTCATAGTTAATTGTTTGTCCGTTAATGCTGGTGATCATGGTTACCTCCCAAGTTGCAGGACATAGGAAGAATCTTCTTAACCTACGTCATGATGTTTTATTCCTTATATCATAGCATATAATCCTAAGATAAGCATCAAAAACCAGCCCAAAAAAGTGCATGAAAAAAGAGCTTCATCAGAAGCTCTCCTTAGCCTATTATTTAATTAATTTGTACTGTCCAACGATTGGAAGCTCTTTTGCTTCACCGTTGATGGCACCGATTAAACCGATAAAGAATAAAACAATACCGGCAATCCATAGGATTGGGCTTGCGATCCAACCAAGAACTGGAATAATTGCAACTACTGATGAAGCAATGTAAACCAATACGATTAATAAACCTTGGTTAGCATGGAACTTTGCATATGGTGAATTTTTAGCCGGTTCAACTAATAATGGAATAAAGAAGATGAAGTAGGCGATAATTCCCATAGTTTTGTTCTGAGCGATATCCTCTTGTGTAAAAACAACTTTTTCTTGATCTGACATAGCATGTCCTCCATATTAAATAATTAATACCTCTACCATCTAATCATAGCAGATAAAAGGTCATATGAAAAGTAGCTTTTGTCATGTAAGTTGTGACAATTGTCATTTTTGTGTTTTGTAGATGTAAAGTTTTTGGTCAGCTTGATGGATAATATCCCATGGATTAGTGGTCGAATCAATGATTCCCTGGCCGTGTCCCAGGCTAAGTTTGGCATGGAGATTTGTTGAACCAATAGGTATAGGCTTTTCTTCCACTTGGGCGCAAATTCTTTGGATCAGGCCCTTAACAGTCTTTTGGTCATCGGAGACCAAGAGAAAGAGGAATTCGTCACCACCATAGCGAAAAGCATAACCGTTTTCGGATTTTGCAAATTCCTGGAGTATCTGACTGATCATAATCAGGCAATGGTCACCGGCTATATGACCGTGCTGGTCATTAAAGGGTTTGAATTTATCCACATCCATCATAAAGACATTTAAGGTCTTATTCTGGTATTCACTTCGTTCCCAAAGGGATTCCAGAATATTATCCAGACTTTGTCTGTTGTATAAAGAGGTTAAGGGATCAATACTGTTGAGATACATGAGCTTTGAGTTCTGCTTGGTTAAGGATTCATTTTGGTCCTGAATCAAAAGGTCCTTCATAAAATTGGAATATTCTTCTGCATAAAACTGCCTAGAGATAATAAAGGCAAAAAGCAGAAAGAAGGATGAGTTGAGACCGAGTCCGAAAACAAGATCATGATTTTGTTGAAAATGTGGAAGCAGGCTAATGAAGACAATTTCAAGTGTAACTAAAATGGTAAACATTTTAGATGGTGGCAGAAGAACACCTACTGCCAGCAAGTTCATAAATGTCAGGTAAACCGCAATTTGGGATGAGTTGATCTGATCCAGCAATGAAACAGAGGCACCCCAGGAAAGACATAGGATGACAATGGCCATAAGGAAGTATTCCAAAATCCCCAGTGATTGAATCTTCCCGGATTTAAATAAGGCGGAGAAGATAATAACCAGAAGAGAAAGACCTGATAAAATATAATAATGCATCCGATAGATATGAACTAAATCCTCTGTAAAATATCCGGGAACCATAAAAGTAAGGGTAATCATAAGAACTTCAACAAGCAATATAGAAATGGCAAAGACAATGCCACGTTTGGCTGTCTTCTCCAAAGTATAACGTTTGAAATCTTTGTTGGCTGAACCATCTGTCACAAACAAAGTTTTAAGTAAATTTACTATATTTGTCATATTTTGCACCTCCTTAACAGTATAACATGGAATATGTAGGGATTTGATGTAATATTTGTAAAAAATCCATGAATTATATTATACAAAAGAGGGTTTCAAGGTATAATAGGCTTATGGGAATAAATGTTGCAAAGATATGTGATGATCAATGAGTAACTGTGAATAAAAAAAGAAAATGGAGGGTTCAATGAAAAAGCATTGGAAAGTATTTTGGATTGGAATTGCAGTTTCCCTTGGATTTGTAGGATTGATCGGTTTGCTTGGTTACCGGTTTGACTCTGTTGAGTTATTGCCTGACCAGGGGGCATCCTGGTATTATTGGAAGTTGCCAAAGCGGGAGTTTTGGCCGATGCTGACAGCCTGGTCTTTTTATAGTCTCCACCAACTGCTTGTGTGGCTATTTATATGGCAGGCCCAGTTTGGTGAACGGTCTAAGAGGCCGGTAAGGAGAAAAGCCTTATATATTACCAACATTTTCTTTATTGGCTTGCATATTCTACAAAGCCATATTTGGTATGACGGTCTAGCCCAGGATGTACCGGTTATGTCATCCCAAGGTTCAGTTATTGTTATGCTGGTTTTGATTCTGGCAATGGAGGCACCCAGAAGAGGTCTCTTCTTTGGGAAAGGAAAAACTCTTGGCAAAGAAAAATTATTCAAAGCCGGAATTAATCTTATTAAGAAATACCATGGTTATTTTGTGGCCTGGGCTTTGATTTATACCTTCTGGTATCATCCAACAGTTTCAACCCAGGGACACCTGGTAGGATTTTTCTATATGTTCCTCTTGTTCCTGCAAATGTCCATGATTTATACACCGGTCCATATGAACAAGTATTTCATGTTCTCCCTGGAGGTCCTGGTCCTCTTTCACGGAACCACTGTTGCCATTGGCCAGCAAAATAATATGTGGCCCATGTTCCTTTTCGGTTTTGCCACTATGCTGGTGGTCACCCAAGTCTATGGACTGGATTTGCCCAAATGGCTAAGATACACGATTCAAGCCATATACCTTCTAGGTGTCATCATTGTCTTTGGAGGCTTCACCGGCCATAGAAGTCCGTCAGATGTCCACCAAGTCCTATGGATCCCAATCATAGAATACGGCCTGGTCTTCGTCTTCCTATTCCTAACAGAAGGCCTGGCAAGACTATTTATGAATAAGAGTCAAACTAAACAAAACTAAATAAGGCGAATTAATTTATGACTTTCTAGTTACGAAAAAACTGGTCTTGTAGACAAAATACCAAAAAGCAAGGATACGGTGTGATGTATGTTAAGATGGGTTTTCGATCCTTGAGTCCTGTGGGACCACGCTTCCGAAACATATGTTTTGGTAGCGTGGTCCCGCAGGGGTCTAGGTTCGACGCTCCCGCTGACATATATCACACCGTATCCTTTGTCTTATAGCTATATCGATTGTCTACAAAACCAGTTTTAGACAACTAAAAATTCATAAAATTAAAATGTTGAAGAAGTCTCCCTAAGCTCCAATCCCTTATTCTTTTCCAGAGTCTGCTTGACTGACCACTCGTATTGGAAGAGAACAACAGGAGCTTCCTTTTCGCTGTATACCAGCATGGAGTCCATAGTGCCTTTGAATGATTTGGCATCAAAGTTGTCTTGATCAATCCAGCGGATATAACGGTGAGGAAGAGCCTGCTTAGATATTTCAACTCCATATTCGCTGTTTAATCGATATTCAAGAACCTCAAATTGAAGGGCCCCAACAACACCGATGATGATTTCTTCTGAACCGGTAAAAGGACGTTTGAAGATTTGTATTGAACCTTCTTCTGCCAGCTGCTGAATGCCTTTAAGGAACTGTTTACGCTTCATGGCGTTAACTGTTGAAATTCTCATAAAGTGCTCAGGAGCAAATTGAGGAATATCAGCAAACTCAATACCTTGACCGTTTTCACATAGGGTATCTCCAATATTGTAGATACCGGGATCGTGGATACCGATGATATCGCCTGAGTAAGCCTCGTCAACGATAGACCGGTCCTGGGCCATAAATTGGGTAGGTTGGGCTAACTTGACTTTTTTGCCTTTTTGTACGTGGTTGACCATCATACCCTTTTCGAATTTACCTGAGCAGATTCGAAGGAAGGCGATACGGTCTCGGTGATTTGGATTCATATTGGCTTGGATCTTGAAGATAAAGCCGCTGAAGTTATTGTCTACCGGGTTAATCGGTCCCAGGTTGGATTTTCTTGCTTTTGGTATGGTTGAAATCTTTAGGAAGTCCTCCAGGAAGGGTTCAACACCAAAGTTGGTTAAGGCAGAGCCAAAAAATACAGGAGTCAAGTCTCCTTTTAGTATCTTTTCAAGGTCAAATGGGTCACCGGCTTCATCAAGAAGTTCAATATCTTCCATTAACTGGTCATAGAGTTCAGGACTAAGAAGCTTGGGAACTTTTTCATCATGGACGCTGATGATGATATCTTCATTTTTAGACTGTCCGTGGTTGGTGTCTCCAAAAAGCTGGATAACTTCTTTTTCACGGTTGTAGACACCCTTAAAGTCTTTTCCCATACCGATTGGCCAATTCATAGGACAACCGCGGATGCCCAGGGCATTTTCCAAGTCCTCCAATAACTCATAGGGATCCTGGCCTTGACGGTCTAATTTATTAATAAAGGTAAATATAGGTATATTACGAAGTTTGCAAACCTTAAAGAGTTTCTTGGTTTGAGCCTCGACACCTTTGGCGCAGTCAATAACCATGACGGCATTGTCAGCTGCTACAAGGGTACGGTAGGTGTCCTCTGAGAAGTCCTGGTGACCCGGTGTATCAAGAATATTGATACAGTAGTCATCGTAGTTGAACTGAAGAACAGAGGAGGTAACACTGATACCACGTTTCTTTTCTATTTCCATCCAGTCACTGACAGCATGCTTGTTGGAACGACGGGACTTTACAGATCCGGCCTCACGAATAGCACCACCATATAAGAGGAATTTTTCCGTTAAAGTTGTTTTACCGGCATCGGGGTGAGAGATGATTGCAAAAGTTCTGCGCTTTTCTATATGGGCAGCATGTTTAAATGTTGAATTCATGTGTTTCCTTTCTTGGCATTGCCGTGACGTTGCATCTAATTTCAAACCATACTATTATATCATGGGAATGTCATATTGAAAATAGTAACATAGGATTTTGTAAGTCCTATTGCGACATGTTCATGAAAAAGGTATAATTATACTAAATAAATTTAGTGAGATTAAATTTATTAATTATTTTTGGGCAGAGCAATAATCGTAACTTTTTTTCATAACATTAGGATGAGTAATACAATTCTTTCAACCATCATGGGCGCACAACTATAGACGACATAATCCGACGGAGCCAAGATGCCCTGCATCCTGGTGATATTGGAATACTCAGGCAGAAGAGAAACAACCTATAACTTAAAGGCAGAAAGTTAGGTGTTGGTATGTTTGAGGTAATCATACTGGCCGGCGGGTATTCAAGCCGAATGGGCAGTAATAAGATGGAACTGGAAATTCAGGGGAAACCGGTTCTTTTGTGGACCATTGATGTCTTTAGACACCGGTGTGACAGGATCCTTGTCATCGGTGGCCACTATTATCATACAATTAAAGATATGCTTAAGGACGATGAAAAAGTGTCTGTACTTTACAACAAGGACTACCACAAGGGGATGTTCTCTTCTGTTATGTGTGGAATCCGTGAAGTCAGTCACTCTTGTTTTATATGTCCGGGAGATTATCCTCTATTAAAAGCTTCAACCATAGACGCCCTCGCTGAAGCCCAGGGTGAATTTATTGTACCTGTTTTTGAAGGGAAACGTGGACATCCTGTACTGCTTAGTGAATCAGCGGTCACCCGATTAAGAAAACAAGATCTGGATTCCAATTTAAAGGCTTTTCGCGATACCTGCAGGATGACAGAGGTTCCAGTACATGATGAAAGTATCTTATGGGATATGGACCATGAGGAAGATTATCACAAGTTGAAAAGAAGAAAGGAAGGAGTGGTATAGTGAAATTATTGGATTACAGGAAACCGGAAACCATTGAAGAAGCCATGGCCTTATATAAGGATAAAGACGGTGCCATTATTGCCGGCGGCGCCTGGCTCAAGCTTGGAAATCAAAAGAAAGAAGTGGGGATAGATCTGGATGGTCTAGGCTTGTCATACATCAAAGAAAATGATGACGGATTACATATTGGTGCCATGACAAGTTTGTATGATTTAGAGTTTTCACCCCTGGTAGCCGGATACGGCAGAGGTATAGTTTCCAAAAGTGCATCCCTGATTATGGGAGTCCAGGTAAGGAACATTGCAACCATAGGAGGAAGTGTTTGTGGCAAGTATGGATTTTCTGACTTGATACCTTGTCTCTTGGCGCTAGATGCTCAGTTGAATTTTTATGAGGCGGGTATCATGTCCTTAGAAGACTACCTTGCCAGTAAAGGTCGGGCTAAAGATATTCTGGTTGAAGTCATACTTCCACAAAAAGGTATGGCAGCAGCTTTTGAAACCTTCAAAAAAACCAGTATTGATTTTGCTGTTCTCAACCTTGCTGTAGCCGTCGATGGAGATAATCTTAGATTTGTTCTAGGTGCCAGACCAGGTGGGGCAAAACTGATTACTAGGTCTTTGGAAGCTGTTAAAGTGGCACATAAAGATCATCAATCTCTTCATGAACTGGCTGAAGAAGTGGCGGATTCCTTTACTTTCGGAACCAACCATAGAGGCTCCAAAGCATATCGACGACAACTGGCCATTGCACTTATAGGTGATGGTATTAAGGAGGTACTGAAATGATTGTAACCATAACTGTAAATGAAGTACCTTATGATATTAAGATTAATCCAGACGAGTATCTGGTTGAAACCCTCAGAAAACTCCGTTTTTTCAGTGTGAGACGTGGCTGTGAGACAACGTCCTGTGGTGTCTGCACTGTCCTTTTGGATGGAAATCCAACAGCTTCCTGCTCTTACTTCACAGCAAAAGCCGTGGGCCACAAGATTACCACGGTTGAAGGAATTAAGGAAGAAGCAGAACACCTGGCTGACCTTTTGGTTCAGGAAGGATCCGACCAATGCTCTTATTGCAGTCCCGGTTTTATTTTGACGGCCTATGCAATGAAAAATAAACTGGAAAGCCCTGATGACGCCGCTATCCGTAATTATATGGTAGGTAATCTGTGTCGGTGTTCCGGTTATGAAGGACAGCAGGTTGTCCTTAGAAAATATATGGAGGTGGAGTAATGCAATGTATCGGAAAAGACCATCCGTCTGTTGATGGTAAAGGCATGATGACCGGTAAATCCGGTTTTACAGATGACTATGCAGATCCGGGAGCCCTGATTATCAAGGTTCTTAGAAGCCCACATCCTTTTGCCAGGATTAAAGATATTCGCCTAAATGGTGCTCTTGATATACCTGGTGTTGAATGCATTGTCACTCATAAGGATTTTAAGCGAATTGCAGTAACAAGAGCAGGCCAGGGTTATCCGGAGCCATCCCCACATGATAAGTTTGTCCTGGATGATGTTGTTAGACATGTTGGCGATGAGGTTCTGGCTGTAGCTGCCATAAACCCACTCCTTTGTCAGGAAGCCTTAAGTTTGATTGAAGTGGACTATGAAGTCCTTGAACCTATACTTGATTTTGAGAAAGCCATTGATAACCCATCAGTCATTCATGATGAAGAGGAGTGTCATGAAATGTTCCCCATCGGTTTTGAACCAAAAAGGAATATTGCAGCCTCATATGAGATGCATGTTAACGATGTAGACAAGGATTTTGAATCCTGTGATGTGGTTGTAGACCATACTTTCTATACCCAGGCCCAGGCTCATGCCATGATGGAGCCCCATACGGCCAATGCTTTTATTGATTACCAGGGGCGGTTGATTATTCATTCCTCAACCCAGACACCCTGGCATACCAGACGGATTGTTTCCATGGCCCTTAATTATCCCTTGAGCAAAATTCGGGTGATTAAACCAAGGGTCGGTGGAGGATTTGGCGGCAAGCAGTGTGTTCACGGTGAAATGCTCCTGGCAGCCATTACCTTGAAAACCGGTAAACCCTGTAAAATTGTCTATACAAGAGAAGAAGTTTTTGAATCGACTTTTTCCAGACATCCTATGCGGATTCGAGTGAAAATCGGAGCCATGAAGGACGGAACCATGAAGGCCCTTGATGTCAATATACTTTCAGATACCGGGGCCTACGGCGAACACGCCTTGACTGTATTTATGGTTGCAGGTTCCAAGGTTCTTCCGCTTTATAATAAGGTGAATTCTGTTAGATTTACCGGAGATATTGTTTACACCAACCATACGCCAGGTGGAGCCTATCGTGGTTATGGTGCCATCCAGGGGAATTTTGCCCTTGAGTCCTGTGTGGATATGCTGTGTGAAAAGTTGGGATATGACCCCATAGCTTTTAGACAAAAGAATATGATCGGTCAGGGACAAACCTCTCCGATTTTTGAAATCATGGGTGAAGGTACAGAAGGTACTGCCATGTATATGGAAAGCTGTAAGCTGGATTACTGTGTAAAACGTGGTATGGAGCTTATCAAGTGGAAAGACAAGTACCCACGGGTCAATGAAGGCCGGAAAATCAAGGGAGTCGGTATGGCCATTGCCATGCAGGGCTCTGGAATTCCTTATATTGATATGGCCAGTGCCATTCTTAAGTTTAATGACGATGGATTTTTCAATCTTTTGATTGGAGCCACCGACATTGGCCAGGGATCAGATACAGTTTTATCTCAGATTGCTGCTGAGGCCCTGATGGTTCCTCTTGAAAAGATCGTTGTTTACTCATCAGATACAGACCTGACTCCTTTTGATACAGGAGCCTATGCCTCATCGACTACCTATGTTTCAGGAAACGCAGTTAAAAATGCAGGGGACAAGATGAAAGGACTTCTAATTAGGGAAGCTGCCCATACCTTTGGTGTGGATATAGATGACATCTCTTATGAAGGTTTGGTTATTAGAACCAAAGACGGCAGTCAGGAAATCACTTTGGCTGAACTTGGAAACCGTTTAACCTATAACGAGGACCAGAAGCAGTTGGTTGCAGACGGGTCCTATGTGGGAACCAAGTCACCACCACCCTTTATGGCAGGTTTTGCCGAAGTGGAAGTGGACACACTGACAGGCAAAGTGGATGTTGTGGACTATGTAGCTGTTGTAGACTGTGGTACTCCACTTAATCCTCATTTGGCCCTTGGTCAGGTTGAGGGTGGATTGGTTCAGGGAATTGGTATGGCCATGTATGAAGAGGTTATTATTAATGACAGAGGCCGCCAGATTACCAACAATTTTATGAATTACCGGATTCCAACCCGAAAAGAAATTACACATTTGCAAGTTGAGTTTGCGGATACCTATGAAGAAAGTGGTCCTTATGGTGCCAAGTCCGTTGGTGAAATCGGAATTGATACACCACCGGCAGCTATCGCCAACGCAGTACAAAATGCCATTGGAGTCAGGATAGACAACCTTCCTATTACTCCCGAAAAAGTGCTGATGGCCCTCAACAAATCCAAAAATCTCTAAAGACTGGAGCCTTGACATGAATCTCTATAGTAAGACATTAGAATATATTAACAATAAAATTCCCCTCATAATGGTGACTGTCGTTTCCAAAACAGGACAAAGCCCTGTGGACGTAGGCAAGAAAATGATTGTGGGAGCCGACGGTAAAGCCTACGGTACTGTCGGTGGAGGAGCCTTGGAATATGAGGCCAGGGAAGTTTGTAAGGATTTGCTGAAATCCGGTGAAAGTTTGAAGAAGAAGTACCTTCTTAATGAAGGTCAGGTTGTTGAAGATGCCACTACATTACCCATGGTGTGTGGTGGTGTCGTTGAACTCTTTTTCGAATACATCGGGGCAAAAGGCTATGTGACCATCTTTGGAGGCGGTCATTGTGGACAGGCTCTCCTAAAAGTACTGAAAACTATGGATTATCATGTGACCCTTGTGGAAAACCGTCAGGAAGTCTTTGATGTTATCTCCGGTGCTGACCGGAAGGTTCAGATGAACTACGCTGATTTTATTGAGGCTGAAGGGCTTATGGATGACTCCTATGTCATCATTATGACTCCTTCCCACAAGTATGATTATAACGTCATGCATAAGGTCCTGGAAAAGGGAATCAAGCCAAAATATATTGGGATGCTGTGCTCTAAGGAGAAGTTAAAAGATTTTATGAAGCTGACTTATGAAACCTTTGGTCCGGATATAGATCTCAGCCATTTTTATTCCCCTATAGGACTTAGAACCGGAGGCGGTTCCCCCCAGGAGATTGCTGTTTCAATTGCAGCAGAAATGCTCACTGTTGAATACGGTATTAAAGGCCATAGGCATATGCGGGATGAATAAACAAAACTGCTGTTAATGAGAGGTGATCAAGTGGTAATAATTATAACGGGAGGTATTCATGACGGGAAGACGACAGAACTGATCAAACGTTTTGAAAACTACCGTGGTGATGGATACGTTTTTATAAAAAATATGACAGACACCTATGTCAGTGGATTTGACTACTTAAGACTGTCTGACAAAACAACCGGTCCTCTAATTACAAAAGAGCCTCATGAAGAGGTTAGACACTGGCTGGGACCCTACGCTTTCTATGACCAGGCTATGTCGCTTATTGAGACTAATATGGTGGATATGGTGAGAGCCGGTATAAGTCCCATCTATCTTGATGAAGTAGGGAAGCTGGAACTTGAAGGCAAGGGGTTTGACAAACTTCTAAGGACCCTTTTAAATGAGCTTCAAGAGGATCAAATCCTATATGTATCAACAAGAAGTGAATTTCTTGACCAGGTGATAAAGACCTATGGTCTTGATCAGGCCCAGGTTGTCAGGCTTAAGGAAAGGGAAAGAAGCAGAACATAACTTTTAAGTGCCAGAAGAGTAGAGGTGAGAGTATGTATGATTTGGCAATCATAAATGGAAAAGTATATATAAATGGAGAGTTTACCAAAACCAATGTTTACGTTCTTGGAGATAAAATTGCAGCTATCGATGAGAATATTCTACTGGCAAAACACACTTATGATGCCAGCGAGAGGCTGGTTCTTCCTGGCCTTATCGACCCCCATGTGCATTTTGCCCTAGGTTCCAAGATCAGGAGCGTAGACGATTTTGAATCAGGATCCATGTGCTGTGCAAGAGGCGGGGTAACCACTTTTATCGATTTCCTTGATCCTATATCCACTTCTAAGGAAATTAAAAATGCCCTGGGTAAACGGATGAAGCTGGCTAAGAATTCAGCTGTGAATTATGGTTTCCATCTAACGGTAAAAGACCCTAAGGATATTAAGGCTATTATTGCAAAACTGCGGTTTTATAACCTAAGGTCCATCAAGCTGTTTACAACTTATTCAGATTCAGGCAGAAGGACTTATGATCCTCAAATCAAGGAACTGCTGGAATATTCAAGTCTAGGTGATTTCCTTGTTATGGCTCATATAGAAAAAGATGACTTGATCGATCTAAATCCCGATTATAGTCCCCAGGACCTTTTAAAATCCAGACCAAGCGCGGCTGAAACTGAAGAAGCTCTTCATATCGCTGACATGGTCAAGGAAACTAAAGGACGGCTATATATGGTTCATCTTTCAAGTGGCCTTACCCTTAAGGCTCTGATGGAAAAATATGATGATATTATCGGCAGGTCCTTCTTAGTTGAATCCTGTCCCCACTATTTTAGGCTGAATGCAGACCGACTAAGTGGGGAAGAAGGCTATAAGTACACCATGGCACCGCCACTTCGGACCGAAGAGGAGAGAAGCCTCCTTGAAGAGCAGTTTAAAGATATTTATTCCATTGGGACAGACCATTGCTCCTATACGACTGCTATGAAAAATCACACTTATCTTAAGGATATCCCTATGGGAATTGGTGGCGTGGAACATTCCTTTGATATTATGTACAGTCTTTTTGGTGACAGGTGTATTGATCCTATGACCATAAATCCGGCCATCGCCTTTGGTCTTTATCCGGCAAAAGGTCATATTAATATTGGGGCTGATGCAGATATGATGATCTATGACAACAGCCAGCAACGAATCATTGAAGGTCCTATAGGCGAAAGTGATTACACTGTTTATGAAGGGATGATGGTTAACGGACAGGTTGAGTCGACGATCATTGGTGGTAACTTTGTTCTGAAGAAAGGTGAGTTTTTGGGAGGAAGTGGTCAATATGTCATGGAAGCAAAATAAAGAATTCGTCATCACCCATGTGACCGTCTATGATTTTAAGTCCTATATTGCTGATGGCTTTGTTCACTTTGACAGTCATATCATAAAAGCAGGCAAGATGGAAGATTTTCCTGCTTATGAAGAAGGTTTGATTCATATGTCCGGTGACCAGATGATAGATGGTGGAGGAAAACTCCTTTTACCTGGCTTTGTAGCAGGTCATACCCATATCTACTCAGCCTTTGCCAGAGGCTTGGCTCTCCCTTTTGCACCTGAATCCTTTCAGGATATACTTGACCAGCTATGGTGGAAAATTGACGGCGCCTTAAGTCTAGACAATGTTAAATATTCAGGTATCTCCTGTGCTATAGATTTTGCGAAAAGCGGCGTAACCAGTATTATTGATCACCATGCCAGTGGAACCATTGGGGGAAGTCTTCAAACTTTGTCCCATGCTGTCTGTGATATTGGTGGTCTTAGGGGCGGTTTTTGTTTTGAAGCCAGTGACAGGTTCCCTATGGATGAGGTCCTGTTGGAAGCCAAGACTTTTGATGATGACTGCAGTGACTATAGAGACAGGCATTCAGACAGAGACAGGTTTTCTCTTTTTGGACTACATGCATCCATGAGTTTAAGTGATGACAGCCTAAGAAAAATCAAAGATATGGTTGGAGACAAGCCTATACATGTACATGTAGCTGAGTCTGCAGAAGATGAGGAAGCCTGCAGGAAGAATTATGGATCTTCAGTCATCCAGCGTCTGGATAAGTTCGGACTACTTAATAAGGATTCGATTTTGGTTCACTGCATCCATATCAGTGAGGAAGATGCAGACTTAATTAAAGAAAGACAATGTTATGTGGCAATGAATGTAACCTCAAATATGAATAACAGTGTGGGATTACCGAATGCAGGCCTCTTTAGGTCTAGAGGCATACCGGTCCTAATCGGTAATGACGGTATGACCTGTGATATAGCCTCAGAGTATAGAAACACCCTCTTTTCCATGCACCACCGATTGGAAAGTCCGACAGCCTATTCAATTAGCGATATTCAAGATGCCATTAAATCCGGTTATACTTATGTAACTAAAGCTTTAGGTGAAAAAATTGGAGCCATTGAAGAGGGCTATGTCAGTGACCTTCAATTGGTTGATTATAGACCTTATACACCGGTGAATGAAGATAATATATTAGGACATCTCCTTTATGGACTTTTTCATCAGTACAGGCCAGAATCTGTTTGGTGCAAGGGAAAGGTCCTGGTGTCCAATTACCAATATGATCATAGAAGAATACAAGATTATTTTGATGAAAATACATGGATCCATGAAACAAGTCTAGACTTGTGGGACCGATTATTAGATAGGAAGGGGTAAGTCATGAACCTTAGAACACAATTTGATGGATTAGATCTGAAAAACCCGTTGATGCCAGCTTCAGGACCCTTATCGGGAGACCTTGAAAAACTGGAGTATCTCTACCAGCAAGGTATCGGAGCTATCGTTACCAAGACTGTATCTTCCAAACCTGCAAAGGTACCAAGGCCCTGTATATATGGTGGCAAAGGTTACATTATGAATTCGGAGTTATGGTCAGAACATCCCTATGAGTTTTGGCTGTCTGATATTTTGCCAAAGCTTCCCACTGATGTCCCTAGAATTATATCCCTTGGTTACACTAAAGAGGATATGGAACTTCTGATTCCGAAACTTAATCCTTTTGCAGATGCTTTTGAAGTGTCCACCCATTATGTGGGAAAAGATCTATCGGTTATTGCAGAAACCGTGAAGACCATTAGAAAACATACAAATAAACCGGTGTATATGAAGATCAGTCCCCATATTCCGGACCCTATTGGTTTTGCCCAGGCTGTTCGGGATGCTGGAGCAACCGGCATCGCAGCTATTAACTCCTTAGGTCCAACGATTAATATTGATTCTGCCAGTCGCAAAATAGTTTATGGCAACAATGACGGTTTTGTCTGGACCTCAGGTCCGGTTATTAAGAACTTAGCCCTTGCTATTGTGTATTTGATCAAGGAAGCCATGCCTGATTTCACCGTAATTGGAGTCGGTGGAGTTCAGTCGGCAGAAGATGTTGTTGAATTTCTTTTGGCTGGTGCTTCAGGTGTTCAAATGTTAAGCGGAGCCTTGTTAAAGGGTAAAGACCTATATGGAAAGATTATAGGAGACCTGCCTAAGGCCTTGGAAAAATATGGATTTGACAGTGTTGAGGAGGTTATTGCCACCAGCCTTGACCGGTCTATACGTTTTGAGCCACATACTCCCCAGGTTGATCATAAAACCTGTACCACCTGTGGTTTATGTGAAAGAATCTGCCCTTATTTTGCCATTACAATGAAAGATCAGGTTGATATTGACCCATCCAAGTGTTTTGGATGTGAGTTATGTATATCCAAATGTCCTGTCCATGCATTATCGGAAGGTGTGTGATCCTATGAATAATATTAGTCTGTCCATTGACAAGGTGGACAATATATCAAAAATCTCCGGCCAGGAACCTTATATCAGCGATATTGGTTTTGATGGACTTTATCACGCCAAGACCTACCGGGCTTCCATCGTCAAAGGGACTATTAAGAAGATTATCTATCCTAAACTGCCGGAAGATTATTATATCGTTGACGGTCAGGATATTCCCGGTGAGAATTTCGTTAAAATCATTTTTGATGATATGCCGGTTTTTGCCACGACGAAAGTCAATTATTACGGTGAACCTATTTGTTTAGTCATCGGTAAAGATAAGAAGGTCATTCTGGAAATCATGGACAAGATTTTGGTCATTTATGATGAGGAAGAGCCGGTCTTTGATTATACAGATTCAGCCATTCACTATGACATAGCTAAAGGTGACCAAAAGGTGACCTATGACAAGGATACCAAGATAATAGAAGGGACTTATCATACAGGCTATCAGGAGCATGTCTACATTGAGCCCCAGGGAATGGTGGGCTACTACCAGGACTCTAAGGTCTGTTTGATTGGCTCCATCCAATGTCCCTACTATGTAAAAAATGCAGTCTTATCCATTTTGGGTCTTGAAGCAGAAGACCAGGAAGCAGGTAAGAAGGTCCGTGTAAAACAAGCAACAACTGGTGGTGCCTTTGGTGGAAAAGAGGAGTTTCCATCCTTAATGGCCTGTCAGCTGGCTGTGGCTGTTCACAAACTCAAGATACCTATCAGTCTCATCTATGAGCGTACAGAAGATATGGAGTTTTCCACCAAGCGTCATCCGGCTACCATTGCCTTTAAAGCCTATACCACCAAAGACGGCCTTATTAAACAGATTCAGGCCCATGTGGGGATTGATGGCGGTGCCTATATCGGCTTATCCGGAGTTGTTCTTCAAAGGGCAATGCTGGCAGCCAGTGGTGCTTATGCCATTGACCATATGAAGGTATCCGGTGATGTTTACCGGACCAACACGGTTCCAACAGGAGCCTTTAGGGGCTTTGGCGCACCGCAGATGATATTTGCCATTGAAATGTTTATGCAGCATATGGCCAAAGACCTGGATATGGATCCACTGGAATTTAGGTTTAGGTATTTGGCTAAACAAGGAGATACAACCTCAACCGGTGGTTTGTTTAGAGACAAGATTATCATGCCGGACATGATTGCCAAAGCCATGGATATCTCCGCCTATAAAGAAAAAACGGAAAACTATAAAGACTTAATTACTGAAGGAGACAAAATCAAAGGATTCAAACAGGATGAGGTCTACAAGGGAATAGGTATGTCCTGGTTCCTTCATGGATGTGGCTTTACAGGTTCAGGAGAACAGAAGCATATCAAGGCAAAAGTTCACCTTAGAAAAGATAAAGATGACTTGGTCCATATACTGATAGCCAGTGTGGATATGGGGCAAGGGGTTAAAACCACCATGCGTAAACTGGTTGCCCATACTTTGGAAATACCCATCGACCGGGTTGTCTTAGATAATCCGGATACGGATTTTGTACCGGATTCAGGTCCTACAGTAGCATCAAGGACCATGATGATTGTAGGTGGTCTCCTCCTTGAAGCGACGGAAAAACTTAAGGAAGCCTGGTTAGCTGGCCAAGACCAGCTGATTGAAACCAATTATAAGCAGCCTGATTATGTCAAATGGGATGAAGAAACCCTAAGTGGTGATGCCTATCCTGCTTATTCATGGGGAGTACATGTTGTGGAAGTGGAAGTTTCCAAGGTAACCTATGAAGTAAGATTGACGGGAGCATGGGCTGTCTATGACATAGGTAAAGCCATTGATGAACGCATCATTATGGGCCAGGCCGATGGAGGCATGATTCAGGGAATCGGCTATGGTATGCTGGAAAATATGGTCAACAAGAAAGGCCGGATCATGCAAAAGAATGTAACGGACTACATCATTCCAACAGCCATGGATACCGTACATATTGAAAACCATCTAATAGATAATCCTTTTGCACTTGGTCCATACGGAGCCAAAGGGGCAGGGGAGCTTACCTTAATCGGAGGAGCTCCGGCAGTAGCCCTTGCCATTGAAAATGCCATAGGCAAGAAGATTCATTCTATCCCGGTGACACCGGAACGAATTATGGAGGTGATGGGACATGAATAAAATTAACTTTACCTTAAATGAAAAAGAAATCGAATATACTGGTGATTTGACCAGAAGACTTTTGGATGTTCTCAGAGAAGACTATAACCTGGTAGGGCCTAAAGAGGGCTGTGGAGAAGGTGAATGTGGAGCCTGTGCCATTCTACTAAACGGTGACATTGTAAACTCCTGCCTTTTACCAGTAGCCAATGTAGCAGGACAGACCATTGTAACCATTGAAGGCTTTCAGGGAACCAAGCGCTATGAGGCCATTGAAGAAGGCTTTAAGTCCTTTGGTTCTGTCCAGTGCGGTTTTTGTACCCCAGGTATGATCATTGCCACGGAATCCCTCCTTAACAAAAATCCCCATCCAAGTGAGGAGGAAATCAGAGACGGCTTAAGTGGAAATCTGTGTCGCTGTACCGGATATAATATGATTGTTGATGCCATTCAGGCAGTCAGTCGAAGGGAGGATGACCTATGGTAATTATACCTGATTCATACAGTCATGCTCTTGATGAACTTTTTGATAAGGATCTGATGATTCTTGCCGGTGGTACAGATGTCATGGTTAGAAACAGAAACTGGTCAGGACTGTCTCCCAAGCTTGATGGGGATGTTCTTAGTATAGCTTCTCTTGATGAACTGTCTTATATCAAGGAAGATGAAAGAGGCCTTCATATTGGTGCCAATACAAGTCTTGAGACCATACTGAAGTCTCAACTTGTTTTTCCCCTGCTAAGGCAAGCAGTCAGTCAAATGGCTTCTCCTGCCATTCGTCATGTAGGAACCATTGGCGGCAATATCGGCAATGCTTCGCCGGCTGGTGATACCCTGCCCATTCTTTATATTTACGACACCCTTGTTGTCCTTGAAAGTGTGGAAGGTAGCAGGGAAGTTTCCATTTGCGAGTTCATTACCGGGCCTGGAAAGCATATAAGAAAGTCTGATGAACTCATTAAGGAAATAATTCTCAAGGATATACCGGTTACTGACTTTTACTACGAAAAGGTGGGAGGAAGACGATCGGATGCTATTAGCAAAATATCCTTCGGAGCTACATATACCAAGGATCCAGATGGCTCTCTCAGGGATATCCGTCTGGCTTTTGGAGCTGTCTATAAAACAGTTGTCAGAAACCGCAATTTGGAAAAAGAACTGATGGAAGCTCTGAATAACCGAAAAAACATGGGTCAGACTCTGCCAGGAAAATCCAGTGTTATCTCAGCCATCCATGATAAGGCAGTTGAAGAAGTTATCCAGGCTTATAACCTTTTGATTCAACCCATCGATGACCAACGGTCGTCAGCAAAATACAGGAAAGAGTGCGCTGTTAATCTTCTTAAGTCATTTATTCAAACTATAGGAGGTCATCATGACTGATTTAGGTTCAAAGATTCGAGAGAAGCGTTTGGAATTAAACATGTCCATTAAGGAGATGTCGGAGCGGACCGGCTTAACCTCAGGTTTTATTTCTCAAGTTGAAAGGAATATGACAGAGCCTTCCATTACCTCCCTTCGTAAGATTGCAGAATCTTTAGACGTGGCAGTTTTCCATTTCTTTATTGATGAAAAGGCCAATTCCAATATTGTCCGAAAGGGTCAAAGACAGAAGCTGAAATTTCCAAAATCACATCTGGAATATGAGCTTTTATCACCGGATTTGAACAGACAGATGGAAATGTTTTATGCCAAGTTAAAACCAGGGGCAGTCACCTGTGATGAACCCCTTTCTCATAAGGGGGAAGAGGTTATCTATATTATGGCTGGCAAAATGGAGATCACCATCGGAGATGATGTATCCATTCTTGAACAGGGAGACTCTATCTATTATTTTGCCTCGATACCACATAAAATAACCAATATCGGCCAGGTAGACCTTGAATTCGTATCAACCATAACGCCACCGAGATTTTAGTAAGGAGATTTCTATGAAGGACATAATGAAAGAACGCCGCAGGCTGGTAAAAATGGCCCGTGGTCTAAAAAAAGCAGATTTGGTTCTTAAGAACTTAAATATAGTGAATGTTTTTACCGGTGAAATTGTAACAGGAGATATTGCTATAGGCCAGGGAATCATTCTGGGCATCGGTCAGTATGAAGGAGAAAAAGAAATTGATTACTCCGGTAAATTTGCTGTTCCGGGTCTTATTGACGGCCATGTCCATATTGAGTCTTCCATGATGACACCGGCAGGCTTTGGCCGGGCTATTCTGCCAAAGGGAACAACTACAGTCATTGCCGACCCCCATGAGATTGCCAATGTCTGTGGGCTTGACGGTATTAGCTACATGTTGGAAGCCTCCAAGATGACCCCCCTTGATGTCTATGTCATGATGCCGTCTTGTGTACCAAGTACGGATTTTGAAAATTCAGGTGCTGTCCTCGATTGGGAAGACCTGTCTCAGCTTATGGATGAGGATAATGTTCTAGGTCTCGGTGAGATGATGAATTATCCTGGTGTTTCCTTTGGTCAGGAAAGTGTTCATGAAAAATTACTGGGTTTCAAGGATAAGCCGATTGACGGTCATGCTCCAGGTGTAACCGGCAAAGAACTGAATGCCTATATTTTATCCGGTGTCCAGACAGACCACGAATGTGTAGATTTTAGGGAACTGAAAGAAAAGGTTTCCAAGGGCATGTATATACATTTACGGGAAGGGTCAGCAACGCGAAATGTTGTAGAACTGACCAGAGGTGTAACGCCTCTTAATTCCAGATGGCTTCTTTTCTGTACCGATGACAAGCATTTAACGGATATCCTGGATGAAGGTCATATTGATTTTAATGTAAAACTTGCTATAGAAAACGGGCTGGATCCTATTATGGCAGTTCAGATGGCAACCATTAACATAGCAACCTGTTACCACCTGAAACACAAGGGAGCAATTGCCCCCGGTTATGAAGGTGACATTTTAATTCTTAATGACTTAAATACATTTGATGTAAAGGATGTTTTTAAAAGAGGTATCCAGGTATCCAGCGACGGGCAGCCACTTTTTGACCAGAATAAACATGTGGACCCTAAGGTTCTTGATACTATCCATCTTAAAAAGGATAAGGAAATTGACTTTAAGATGGAATTAAAAAGCGAATATGTCAAAGTCATTGTACTTGAAGATGAAAGCATTATTACCAAAAAAGCCATACGCAAGGTCGATGTGGAAGATGGCGATTTTAAGTATAACCCTAAGATAGATATTCTGAAAATGGCCGTTATTGAACGCCATAAGGAAACCGGCAATATAGGTATGGGCCTTGTTGAAGGGTTTGGCTTTAAAAATGGAGCCATTGGCATCACCATAGCCCATGACTCCCACAATATGATTGTAATCGGAGACAATGATGAGGATATGAAAGCCTGTGTCGGTGAACTGACAGACATGAGCGGTGGTATCTGTATTATTTCCGGTGGCAAGGTTATTGAGGCCTTACAACTTGAAGTAGGCGGTCTTATGACAGATGCACCTATGGAAGAAGTTGTGGACAGACTGACTGGTATCTTTGAAACAGCAAGAAAAATGGGGGTACCTGATGGAATTGACCCGGTTATGACCCTGTCTTTCCTTGCCCTTCCGGTTATTCCTGAACTTAAGGTAACGGATATCGGTCTTTTTGATGCAACATCCTTTAAGTTTGTGGAGGTGGAAGAATAGATGTCAGGTTATTACACCGGATTTACCTGTACCTTATGTCATAAAACCTATTCCAGGAGGGACCAGGAAGACCAGGGCTTTCTGACCTGCCCTTCCTGTGGTGAAAAGGGCATACTGGATGTTAACTACGACTATGATTCGATTAGGAATGCCTTTACCAAAGATGACCTGGCATCAGATAAGGACTTATCCATATTCAGATATGGCCCATTGTTACCAATTAAGGCAAAACCTGACAAGGATCTCCTAAGGGTGGGGCATTCCCCTCTTTATGAAAGTCAGGCATTTGTTGAAGCAGTAGGCGGAGGTAGGCTTTACATTAAAGATGATGGCTTTAATCCTACCGGCTCTCTTAAGGACAGGGCTTCTGTGATAGCGGTCGTTAAAAGCCTGGAAGCAGGCGGCCAGACTATATGTTGTTCTTCAACAGGCAATGCAGCATCTTCCCTTGCCGGAAATGCAGCCAAGGCAGGTCTAAAAACCCTTATTTTTGTACCTGAAAGAGTACCTGACGGTAAACTTGCTCAACTTTTGTCCTTTGGAGCCCATGTGGTCAAGGTAAAAGGGGATTATAAAAAAGCCTATGACATGTCAAAAATGGCTATAGATACTTATGGTTTTTACAACCGGAATGCAGCCGTTAATCCTTTTTTGATTGAGGGAAAGAAAACCGTTGTTTATGAGATTTTGGAAGACCTGGACTTTCAGGCTCCTGACTGGATTGCCATCAGTGTTGGTGATGGCTGTTCCATTGGTGGTGTCTATAAGGGTCTTCATGACTTGATGGAACTGGGCTGGATAGATAAAATGCCTAAGATTTTAGGGGTCCAGGCAAGTGGCTGTCAACCCTTTGTGGAAGCTTTTCATGGGGACGGTCTTCTTAGAGAAGCTGATGAGAATACACTTGCAGATTCCATTGCCGTTGGAATTCCCAGAAATCCGGTCAAGGGCCTTGAGGCTGTTAAAAAGTCAAAGGGCCACTATATAAGTGTTAAAGACGAAGCAATCCTTGAGGCCAGCCAGATTCTTGGGGCTACTGAAGGGGTCTTCGGTGAACCTGCAGCAGCTGCTGCTGTAGCAGGCTATATAAAAGCAGTGAAAGAAGGGATAATAAGACAATCTGAAACCTCTGTTGTCATTGTTACCGGCAATGGACTCAAAGATGTAAAAGGAGCTTTGAAGGGTTTAACCTTACCCCAACCCCTTGAAGCAACCCCAGACAATTTGCACACAATTGTAGAAAGGATGTAATTATGGACAATCGTAAAATTCCTTTTGGGCCAACCTACGAGGAAATGCTCCATCCAAGTAAAATGGATGAGGCAACAAGAGAAAAGGCCATAAAGGCAAAAGCTGATGAGCTTGATAAACATAATCTCTTCAACATTACCTGGCGTAATGACCAGGGATTCATAAACAAAATTGTACTTCCCAAAGAATTGACCGGCGTTGATGCCAACATTGTGGTCATGTTGGGAACATATTTTCCATCAGGTTCCCATAAAGTGGGACCTGCTTATTCAACCTTAATTGAAGGATGCGTACACGGTGATATTTTACCTGGCCAGAAGACGATTTTAGGACCAAGTACAGGTAATTTTGGAATCGGTGTATCCTATATCTGTAATTTGATGGGTTATGATGCAATTGTTATCATGCCTGACAATATGAGTAAGGAACGGTATGAACGGATTGAACGTTATGGGGCTAAGCTTGACTTAACGCCAGGAACAGAATCAGATGTAATCCTGACCCTGGAACGTACTTATGAGCTTATGAAAGACCCCAACAACCATTCTTTAGCCCAGTTTGAGCTGCTGCCTAACTACCGTTTCCACCGCTATGTTACAGGGAATTCTGCCGTTGAGGCTGTTAAGGGAATCGGTAATGAACGGATCGCCTGCTTTACATCTGCACCAGGATCAGCAGGAACCATAGCCGCCGGTGACCAGATTAAGGCTGTTTTTCCTGAGGCAAAAGTTGCTGCCCTGGAGCCATATGAGTGTTCAACCCTTGCCAATGGAGGGAGAGGCCAGCACAGGATTGAAGGTATTGGTGACAAGATGTGTACCCTTATCCACAACGTCCTAACTACTGATTTTGTGGTTCTTATTGAAGATGACGACTGTGTCAAAGGTCTTAAGATTATCCATGACGGTACAGATATACTAGCCGATGCCGGCGTGGATCCAGATCTTGCCAAGTCTATGATTCCCCTTTTTGGAGTTTCCGGTATCTGTAATATACTTGGTGCAATTAAAATGGCCAAACACCTGAAACTAGGCCCAGATGAAAATGTAGTCACTATTGCTACAGATGGCTTTAACCGTTATGATTCAGTCCTTGAAGATCTTGACAGACGGTATTTGGAAACCGCTGATTTTGTTCTGAAACGCTGGTTTAAGGACGTGTTTATGGATGCTGATACCAACCGTATATACGACTTTAGAACTCCTGATCGAAAAGACCAGCTCTTTAAACAAAAAGAAAAAGACTGGATTCCTTTTGGATATTCCAAAGAATATCTGGACAGCATGAAATCAATGGACTTCTGGAACCATGAATACGAATTGATAAAGGACATTGATGCATCCATTAAGGCCATGCGATCAGAAGATTGGGAGGGCAAATAAATGATACCTTATGATAAAGTCAACCAGCTTGCCCTTAAGTATAGGGAGGATATGAGTCAATTTCTTCGTGATATGATACGAATTCCCAGTGAAAGCTGTGATGAGGAAAGCGTCATTCTTCGGATTAAGGAAGAGATGGAAAAAGTAGGCTTTGATGAAATCATCATAGACCCTATGGGGAACATTATTGGACGTATGGGTTCCGGTTCCAAGGTGATTGCCTACGACGCCCATATCGATACAGTCGGTGTCGGAAACATGGACAACTGGAATGTTGACCCTTATGAAGGAATGGAAGATGAATCCATTATTATGGGCCGGGGAGCTTCAGACCAGGAAGGTGGAATGGCTTCCATGGTTTATGGAGCCAAGATCATGAAAGAGCTGGATCTTCTTGGAGATACAACCATCTATATGACTGGAACTGTTATGGAGGAAGACTGTGATGGTCTTTGTTGGCAGTATATTGTGGAAAAAGACGGTATCCGTCCGGAATTTGTTGTGATCACTGAACCAACATCCCTCAACATCTATCGTGGTCAAAGGGGACGAATGGAAATCAGAGTTGAGACTAGCGGTATTTCCTGTCATGGTTCTGCTCCTGAAAGAGGGGATAACGCTATCTACAAAATGGCGCCGATCCTTCTAGAACTCCAGGAACTAAACCATCAACTCCATCATGATGATTTTTTAGGCAAAGGAACATTGACTGTTTCTGAAATCTTCCATACATCACCATCCAGATGTGCTGTGGCCGACTCTTGCGCTATATCAATAGACAGAAGACTGACCCATGGCGAGACCTGGGAAGGAGCCATCAAAGAGATTGAGGACCTTCAATCGGTAAAAATGGCAGGAGCAAAGGTATCCCTCTATTCCTATGAGAGAGAGGCATATACAGGTCTTATATATCCTACAGAATGCTATTTTCCTACCTGGGTTATCCCAGAGGACCATGTAGCTACCAAGACGCTCCAGGATGGTTACAGAGGCTTGTTTGGGAAAGAGCCCTTAACGGATAAATGGACCTTTTCAACCAATGGAGTTTCCATTATGGGCCGTTATGGTATTCCATGTATTGGATTCGGACCGGGTCATGAGGAGGAAGCACACGCCCCTAATGAGAAAACCTGGAAAGATGAACTGATGGCGGCTGCAGCCCTTTATGCAGTTGTGCCTATGAACTACCACAATCAATCAAGTTAAAATATATAATAGATGACAGCGCATTTATGCGACTAAGGAGGTAATAATGAAAACAAATTTTCGAGGTAAACATTTTATAACCTTACAGGAATGGTCAAAAGAAGAAATAGAGACCCTTCTTGATGTATCTTTTGATTTGAAACAAAAATTCGCCATGGGTATTCCAACCCCCTATCTTGAATATCAGACCATGTTCCTAATGTTTTTTGAGCAGTCAACCAGAACAAGGAACTCCATGGAAGCAGGTTTTGCCCAAATGGGTGGCCATGCTAATTTCCTTGATACATCTACGATGCAGGTCAGCCATGGTGAAGTTGCCAAGGATACAGCAGTGATTCTGTCATCCTATGGTCATGCTATTGCCTGTAGAAACTGCTTCTGGGAAGTGGGCAACAAGTACCTTCGGGATATGGCCAAGCACTCCAGAGTACCTATTATGAACTTACAGTGTGACCTCTATCATCCTATGCAGGGAATTGCTGACCTTATGACCATTAAGGAAAAGACTGAAACCATGAAGAATCTTAAAGTATCCATTATTTGGGCTTATGCTACCAGTCATAAGAAGCCTATAAGTGTACCTCTTACCCAGGCTCTATTATTCCCTCGCTTTGGTATGGATGTAACACTTGCTTATCCGGAAGGTTATGATCTTCCTGACTGGGCAATTGAACAGGCTAAGCAGAATGCTCTGGATAATGGCGGAAGCTTTAGAATTACCCATGATATGGAAGAGGCCTACAAGGATGCTGATGTGGTTATTCCTAAAAACTGGGGTTCTTGGGTTAATAACCAAAGTAATGAAGTTGTGGATGATCTTTTGGAATCCTACAAGGGATGGAAGTGTACTGAAGAAATGATGCAATTGGCAAGTCCTAACGTTATGTATATGCATGCACTGCCTGCTGACCGTGGTAATGAGGTTGAAGATTCAGTCATCGATGGTCCACACTCAATTGTTTATGATGAGGCAGAGAACCGATTACACACCTCCAAAGCTGTTATGCAGTTGACTATGGGTGGAAGATAAGGCCACTTGGCTCAATAAGAAGGTGATTTGATTGGAAGAAAATAGACAAACAGTAGTCGTAGCTGTTGGTGGGAACTCCTTAATACTGGACAAAGAACATGTTGAGGTTGAAGACCAGTACAAGGCTGTCTGCCAAACGGCCAAACATATTGTAGAGCTGGTAAGGATGAACTATAAGGTTGTCGTAACCCATGGCAATGGTCCTCAAGTTGGTTTTATTCTTAGACGGTCTGAAATTGCAGAAGAAGTAGAACATATGCACCCGGTACCTCTTGTGAGTATCGATGCAGATACCCAGGGAGCTATTGGTTATCAAATACAGCAGGCCCTTCAAAACGAAATGAAGGCCCAGGGACTTAACAGACAGGCGGTTACCCTTGTTACCCAGGTAGAGGTGGATCCTGGTGATCCGGCCTTTCTTCGTCCCTCAAAACCTGTTGGAACTTTTTATAGTCAGGACCAAATAGACATGATTCGTCAGCTGCACCCTAATTGGGATATGGTTGAGGATTCAGGTCGGGGATATCGAAGGGTCGTTCCATCACCTAAACCTAAGGATATTATCGAGATTGAAGCCATACAAAACCTACTAAACAACAATCATGTGGTTATTGCAGCAGGAGGCGGTGGTATTCCTGTTCTTCGTAATACCGAGGGTTACCTGGAAGGTGTAAATGCTGTCATTGATAAAGACCATGCATCCAGTATGCTTGCCAAACGACTGGGAGCGGAAATCTTCATCGTTTCCACTGCTGTCGATTATGTCTGCACTAATTTTGGCCTGCCACACGAAGAAATCATCAAGACCATGACGGTGGCCAGAGCCAAAACCCTTATGATGGACAATCAATTTGGTGCAGGATCCATGCTGCCAAAGATAGAAGCATGTATTAACTTCGTTGAAAGCACCGGACATGATGCGGTCATTACCAGCCCTAAACAATTAGGAGCTGCCATAAAAGGCAATGCAGGTACCCGCATCATTAGGTAAGGAGACCCGATGATTAGAATTTTTAAAGGGTGTATTATACATACACCTACCAAAGATAAATTTGAAATTTATGAAAATGAATACCTGGTACTAGATGGAAACTTATGTGACCGAATTGTCAGCCAACTGGACCAGGACCTGCTTGACCTGGTTGATAAAGGGGAAGCTCTGGTTATGGATTATACAGACCACTTGATTATTCCTTCCTTTATTGACCTCCATCTCCATGCACCTCAGTACATTCAAATGGGGGTAGGGCTTCACCTCCCCCTTATTGACTGGTTAAATCAGTATACCTTCAAGATTGAAGAACGTTTTGCTGATGTCAATTATGCTAAAAAATGTTATCCGGCTTTTGTCAAAGACCTTTATGACTGGGGAAGCCTAAGAAGTGTGATTTTTGGCACAATTCATAATGAAAGCAACCAGGTACTGGTTGAAGAGTTGGATAAAAAAGGCTTGTCAGCCATGGTAGGCAAGGTCAATATGAATCGTTTTACCACTATAGGCCTAACGGAAACGGTCAATCAGTCCCTGGACAAAACCAAAGGATTTATTGATTATTTAACGGAAAAGCAGGATACCAAGCAGGAAGCAATTGTAACACCAAGATTTGCACCCTCCTGTTCCTATGACTTATTGGATGGGCTGGGCCAGATAGCCGGAGAAAGAGCTGTTCCGGTACAATCCCATTTATGTGAGACCAGAAGAGAGATGGACTGGGTAAAAGACCTTTTTAAAGACCGGTTGAATGAGGAAAAGACGTCATACAGCGACGTTTACCATATGACAGGTCTTATGGGTAACACGCCTACCGTCATGGCACATGGGGTTTATCTGGAAGACAGGGACATCAAGCTGTGTAAAGAAAACCAGGTTTGGATAGCCCACTGTCCGACCTCCAACAACAACCTTTCATCAGGTATTATGCCTTTGACCAAGTATTTGGACCTGGGACTTTCTATAGGTCTGGGATCAGATATTGGTGCAGGACATACCTTGGCAATGAACCAAGTTATGGTCTCTGCCATTGAGAACGCCAAAATGCGCCATACATTATTTGGTGACCGAATGATTATGGAATCAGAAGTCTTTTACCTGTGTACCAAGGGTAACGGGTCTTTCTTTGAGGCTGTCCATCCGGAGAAATCTATTGGAAGCTTTGAAAAAGGAGCAATGTTTGATGCTCTCATTGTTCATGAGGAACACCCGGTTAGTGGATCGCTGACACCGCTTGAGCAACTTCAGCGTTTCTTATACTGTGGTGAAAAACAATCCATTAAGAAACGGTTCTTGGAAGGACTTGAAATCTAGAATATTGGTTAGTGTGAAACTTCTTATAGGCGCCCAAATCAATAATACTAAATAAGCAGCATTACAAAAACAGGCATGAGAAATGTCTGTTTTTTTGACATAAAACTTCCAAAGGTGTATACTAATATTACGATAATCGTAATATTTAACATAACGTAATAATTAATACTGTATTTGGTAATAAGAAGGTGCCTTATGACAACATCAAGAGATCAATTGATTCAGGAAATGCTTCAAAAAGTCGGATGGCTGCAGGAAGACTATAATCGATATGAACAGGTTAGGCTTCAAGAGGGTCTGGATTTTAGTCTGGGTCATCGGGAAAAACTCTTACTCCTGCTTTTCGTAACCAGAGATACGGTGACTATTCGGGATGTGACCAGCTACTTGTCTGTCCCTAACTCTACGGTTACCAGCCTGGTCAACCGACTGGAAGCCGGTGGACTTATAGAGCGACGATTAAATGCCAGTGATCGAAGGGTGTATGAACTGAGACTGACTGAAGAAGGTAGACGCCTGAAAGATATACTAATAGCCATAAGACTGGAATGGTTTAAGCGGTTAACCAAATCTTTTGACGTAAAGGACTACGAACGAACATCTATTGGACTAACTAAAATGATGGAGCAGGTACAAACCTATTTTACTGAAAATTCTAGGAGGTATGTGATGGATCGTTTAAAAATGGAGTATGACCGATTTGGCCCTTGGATTATAGAAATTAAAGAAGCTGGTGAAGTGCCACCACAATTTGACAGGGAGAAAGACCGAATACTTGAGGCTGCAAAAGCATTCAAAATTCCTGTAAATGTTGAACGTAGAAAACTTAAACCCGGTATGCCGATGTATGATTTCGTCCTCGCTCTTCATGAAGACTATATTGACATTATGGAAAGACATGAGGGAGTTGTTACAGTGGCAAGTATTAATTATAGCGACATCCAGATTTTGGAGAAAGTCAATGACCTCCTCAACGGACATATATTTATTTATGCAGGACAGAGAGAATTTTCTGTTCCTTATAATCCGGTTTCCGATGAGTTAATTGATGAAATGATGGATTTCATACGGGAAGGGTTTATAGATAAAGATAAGATGGTGGACCTTGAAGCAGTCAAGAGTATTGATACGATTGAAACAGCATTATATAGAAACCTTCTCAATGATTTTAAGAAGAAAGAAGCGGTTACCCCCCTTCAATATCAACCCTTTATGGAACTGAAGCACCTTAATTCCAATACCTGGACTAAACTTTTGGACCTTATTGAGAAACCTGTCTTGCAGGATTCCCTTTTCCTAACCAATGGATATGAGCTTATGGTCTTTACCAGAGTTAAAGAAGTTAAGAAATCCAATGAAACTGACTACGGGTATAGGCAATTGTTTATTCCCCTAAACCTCATTGGAAAAATAAATCTCTTAAGTGATGAAGTAATGGAAGATTTGGGCCTCTTGGAAATTACAGTTGGAAGTTTGAAAAAAGACATACGTGTCAGCAAAGAATTTGATTTTGATCATATTGAGGACTTGGTTCATGACTACTTATCTGTAAAAAATGCATAAAAGAGTCTGGATTGACCACTTTATACCGTTAAATATCTAACAAAGGGCTAGTAAAATTTTACTAGTCCTTTTCTCTGCCTAAAGCCTTTATTCTAACGTCTTAAAGTCGGCATAATAAAACAGAGTAAACGTTTACTCTACTAAAATGCAAAATGAAATATGGTTTTGTCAAATAAATAACAAGAGAAAGTGTTCAAAATAAACAAAAAGAAAATCGATTATTGACTTTTATATGGGCAGTAAGTATAATTGCAATATAAGCAGAGTAAACGTTTACTTAATCATTTTCACCAACTGCAAGGGAGCTGTGTTCGATAGCTTCGGTGAAAATGATTTTACTTTGCTTCAACTACTAATTAATGAAATTGGAGGGTTTTACAAATGAAAAAGTTATTTGCACTATTGTTGGTACTGGTTATGACATTCTCATTAGTAGGATGTGGTGAAGAGGAAACAGGATCAGATGAGTCAGGCTCTACAGGCGCCTCAAGTGAAGAGAAAATTGAAAAAGTTAAAATCGGTGTTTCTATAGCAAACTTTGATGATACTTTTCTGACTTATATGGTAGATGGTATGAAAGCCTATGCTGAAGCCAACAGTGATAAGATTGAAATCGAGTTCGTAGATGCCAAAGAAGATATGGCTAAGCAAATGGACCAGGTTGAAAATTTCCTGGTTCAGCAAAAAGATGCCATTATCGTTGTACCTGTTGATACATCAGCTGCCGGTCCTTTAACATCAGCTGCACAGGCTGATGGTGTACCACTTGTTTATGTTAACCGTAATCCTGGTGATCTTCCTGAAAACACCTATTATGTTGGTTCAGAGGAAATTGTTGCCGGAAGACTTCAGATGGAATTTTTAGTTGAGAACATGGGTGAAGAAGGTAAAGTTGCAATTCTTATGGGTAAACTCGACAATGAAGGTGCTATCAAGAGAACTGAAGGTAACAAGGAAGTGGCTTCCGGTTACCCAGGTATTGAAATCGTTGAAGAGCAAACCGGTAAATGGCAACGTAATGAAGGTATGATGGTTGCAGAGGACTGGTTGAATAAATATGATGATTTGGATGCTATCCTTTGTAATAATGATGACATGGCTCTAGGTGCCGTTCAAGCCCTTAAGGATGCCGGTCGTGAAGATATTTTTGTCCTGGGTGTAGACGCTACACCAGATGGTATTGCTGCTCTTGAGGCAGGGTCCCTTGCAGCAACAGTATTCCAGGATGCAGCCGGCCAAGGTGGCGGTGGTGTTGAAGTTGCATATCTTGCAGCCAGTGGAGAATTCGTAGCACAGGAAACCTGGATTCCTTTCGTACTTGTAACTCCAGATAATGTTGCTGATTTTAAATAATAGGTAAACAAACCATGAGGAGGAGGCTTAGCCTTCTCTTCATATGTAACTCGTGCAGCATATAAGGAGGAATTTGACTTGAGTGAATACATTTTAGAAATGTTGGATATCACGAAAGACTTTCCTGGAGTAAGAGCCCTTGACAGTGTAGAATTTCGCTTAAAGAAGGGTAGGGTACATTCTCTAATGGGTGAAAATGGTGCGGGGAAATCAACCTTGATGAAATGCTTGATTGGTATCCATGAACCAACTTCAGGAAGAATTATATATAGAGGAAAAGAAGTTAAAATAACATCAACCAGTGTTGGGCTTAATATGGGAATATCTATGATTCATCAAGAGTTAAGTCCTATATTACACAGAACCATTATGGAAAATATTTGGCTGGGAAGAGAACCTCTTAAAGGTCCTCTAAGACTGGTCGACCATGAAAAAATGTATCAGATGACTAAGGAACTATTGGCGGATCTTGAGTTGGATGTAGATCCAAAAGAAAAAATGGTTAACCTCACCGTTGCGAAAATGCAAATGGTTGAAATTGCCAAAGCTGTATCCTACAATTCTGAGATCGTTATTATGGATGAACCTACATCAGCTCTTACAGATAAAGAAGTAGCCCATCTCTTTAAGATTATTAACCGTTTAAGAGACAATGGAACAGCCATCGTGTATATCTCTCATAAAATGGATGAGATATTTGAAATATCAGATGATATCACCGTTTACCGTGACGGTCAGTTTATAGCCACTGATGAAGCTGACAATATGACGCCTGAGGGATTAATCAACCTTATGGTAGGTCGTGAACTTGATCAAATGTTCCCTAAAGTGGACTGCGAAATTGGGGATGTCAAGTTAAGAGTGGAAAATTTAAGTTCTTATAAAGCTTTTCATAACGTTTCTTTTAATGTAAGAAAGGGAGAAATCTTTGGCATCGCAGGTCTGGTTGGTGCCGGAAGAACTGAAATCGTAGAAACACTTTTCGGTATTCGAACAAAAACGGAGGGTAAGGTCTTTATCGATAATGTGGAAGTCAATATTCAGTCTCCGTCAGATGCTATAGACAATAAGATGGCCCTACTTACTGAAGACAGAAGACATACAGGCGTCTTCCCTATGTTGTCTGTTAGGGATAATACGATTATGGCTCATACCAAGTCTTACAGAAATAGATTTGGCTTCTTGAACCACAAACAGATCGAAGAAGACTGTACCAGCTATAAAGAGAAAATCCGTATTAAGACCCCGAGCCTTGATCAACTGATTGCCAACTTAAGTGGCGGTAATCAGCAAAAAGTACTGGTAGCCAGGTGGCTGCTGACAAATCCTGATATTCTTATACTTGATGAACCTACAAGAGGTATTGACGTTGGAGCGAAGGCAGAAATACATTCATTGGTATCCGATTTAGCTGGTCAAGGAAAGACCATCATTATGGTATCTTCGGAACTACCGGAAGTTCTTGGTATGTGTGACAGGATTATGGTTATGCATGAAGGTAAAATGACAGGTATTCTTGACCGCAGTGAAGCGACTCAGGAAATCACCATGAAGTATGCGACTAACACGATGTAGTGTTGTAGATAGAAGGAGAATATGATGGACGCAGCAAGAGCAAAAAAAATAGTCAGCAAGTATGGTATTTACTTCATTCTTGTTTTATTGGTAATAGCATTAAGTTTTATGTCAGATGTATTTTTGACGTCAAGAAACCTTTTTAATGTCGTTAGACAGGTGTCGGTAATCGGTGTTATTTCCCTAGGTGTAACCCTGGTTATTATCTCAAAAGGTATTGACTTATCATCAGGTTCAGTACTGGCAATGGCAGCTGTTGTAGCAGCCAGCTTAGGCCAGCAGGCAGACTGGACACAAAAAATGTTCCCTAATCTGCCACAATTGCCACTGATTGTACCAATTATTGCAGCCCTGGCTGTTGGTGCTCTGGCAGGTACTATTAACGGATCTTTAATTGCAAAAACCGGCATACCTGCCTTTATTGCCACTCTGGGTATGATGACATCAGCAAGAGGTTTAGCCCTTCTTTATACAGATGGCCGTCCGGTATCAACCTTAACAGAATCCTATCAGTGGATTGGCCAGGGTTATATTTGGAAGATTCCTGTACCAGTTATTATTTATGCCTTTATGGCATTTATAACATGGGTTATGTTGAATCACACACGGTTTGGCAAGAATATTTATGCCATCGGTGGAAATATCAGTGCAGCCAAAGTATCAGGTATCAAGGTTGACCGCAATTTGATTATGATCTATGCCTATGCAGGATTTTTGGCAGGTTTGGCAGGTTTGATGCTTTCAGCCAGAGTTAATACAGGACAGCCTGGTATGGGTGTTTCCTATGAGTTGGATGCCATTGCTGCTACAACTATCGGTGGAACATCTCATTCAGGTGGTATTGGTACTATTGGTGGTGCTATTGTAGGGGCCCTGATTCTGGGTGTATTGAATAATGGTTTGAACCTGCTTGGCGTATCCGCATACTGGCAGCAAATCATAAAAGGTATTATTATTGTCGGTGCAGTTGTTATTGACATGAGAAGAAACAAGGTCAAGAAGTAGACCTTTGGAGGATATAGAATGGAAAAAGTAAAAATTGGAGCAATTGGTTTAGGCAGACTTGGCTACGCCCATGCAAAAAATATTGCTTTTAGAATTCCAGGAGCAGAACTAACAGCCCTTTGTGATATGAATGAGGACAAGCTCAACCAAGTATGCGATGAGTGGAAAGTTCCCTATAGATATACAGATTTTGAAGACATGATAAACAATGATGACTTGGACGCTGTGGTCATTACAAGTCCTTCCCATCTTCATACCAAACAAATTGCCTTGGCCCTGGATAAGGGATTACATGTTTTCAGTGAAAAACCCTTAGGCACTACGGTGGAAGAGTGTAAAATTGCAGAAGAAGCCGTTGAGGCTCACCCTGACCAGGTCTTTATGCTGGGATTCATGAGACGGTATGATCCTTCATATGCCTATGCAAAACAAATGGTGGACAGTGGTGAGATTGGCCGCCCCATACTATTTAGAGGATACTCACAAGATCCTGAATCCTGTATCGAAGGAGCAATCGCATATGCCGGACATTCAGGTGGCCAGTTTATTGATATGGGTGTTCATGACATTGACCTGGCTAGATGGTTTATTGGTTCAGAGCCTAAAACCATATTTGCCATTGGTGGCTGCTATGCCCATCCTGAGTTTGGCCAGTTTAAAGATGGAGATAATGTATCAGCCCTTATGCATTTTAACAATGAAGCCATGGCTTTTATATTTGCAGGTAGAACAGCCCCTCATGGGTATAATGTAGAAACCGAAATTATCGGTACAAAAGGAATCCTTCGTATTGCTTCGGTACCGGCTAAGAATATGGTTGAAATCCTGGATAGCCACGGCGTCAGAAAAGAGTGTTCCAAAGACTTTTTAGAACGTTTTGACCAAGCCTATGTGGAGGAAATCAATGAGTTTATTGATTGTATCCTCAAGGATAGAAAACCGGAAGTAACGGTTTATGACGGAACCAAAACAACCCAGATTGCATATAAATGCAAAGAAGCTTTTGAGTCAGGTGAACTAGTCCGTTTGTAGTATTTGACACCAATGGTGAATACTGTTATATTCTACTTAATATGATGAAAGTTGGGTGATTGGATGAAGGTAACGATTACTGATATTGCGCGAATAGCCGGTGTGTCGGTTGCAACAGTATCTAGAGTTGTTAATAATAAGAGTAAGGGTGTCAGTGAAGAAACCCGTAAAAAGATCTGGCAGCTGGTTGAAGAATATAATTATCAGCCAAGTGCAATGGCGAGGGGTCTGGTTACAGGTACTTCCAAGATCATCGGCCTTATTATACCGGATATTACCAATCCCTTTTATCCAGTACTGGCAAAAGGTGTTGAAGATTACGCCAGTGAAAAAGGTTACCATATGATTTTGTGTGATGGTGGCAATGACCCCCATAAGGAGCTTTCCTATCTAAAATTTTTGGAAGAGCATTATGTAACCGGAATCGTATATAACAATTTTAGGGAAATCAGTGAGGAAACCTTAAGCAGACTTCGCAACTCTTCAGTTCCGGTAGTCTTTGTTGACTCAAAAGTAGCCATACCCCAATCACGAAACTTGTATATTGATAATCGGGGAGCTATGGCAGGTGTCATCCATTATCTCTACGCCCAGGGCCATCGTAATATTGGCTTTATCGGCGGACCGGATGATTCCTATTCCAGTATCGAACGCTTCAAGGGATATAAGGATGCCCTACAGGATTTGCAGATTCCCTTTAGGGAAGAATTAGTCGTCTACGGAGAGTATACAACCAGGGGCGGAAGTCGGGCAGGTCAGTTACTTTTATCCAGGAATGTAGGTCTTACTGCAGTTGCTGTCTGTAATGATATTATGGCAGTAGGTATGTATGATGCCTGCGAAAGTTTGGGACTAACCATCCCTGAGGATATTTCAGTGGTCGGGTTTGATGATATTAATATTGCCAGACTTATACGCCCAAAACTAACGACTGTTAAGCAGCCAACTTATGAGATGGGCTATAAAAGTGCCAACATGCTCATAGATATAATAGAAGGCAAGCAGCATAAAGTAGGTCATGATAAAGTTTTTGATACTGAACTTAAAATAAGGGATTCGGTAAAAAAACTCATTAACTATGACCGATCTTGATCCATTAGGTGTCCCTGGTGGAAGGCAACTTTCACATGGGGACAAAAAAATGCGCATTGAGTAAACGTTTACTCAATATAATGCACATATATTTTTTGACATTAGAGTAAACGTTTACTCAAAAGCTTGAAAGGAGTTACTATGAACAACTTAACATTTGCACCTGACAGACAACTGGATATAATTCCAATTGGTCGTTTAGCTGTTGATCTAAACGCCAATGAAATTCACCGACCTATGGAGGAGACCTTAACCTTTACCAAGTATTTAGGTGGATCACCAGCCAATATTGCAGTAGCCACCTCAAGATTGGGTGTGAAAACCGGATTTATTGGCAGGGTAGCTGATGATCAGTTCGGCCGTTTTATCCATAAGTATTTAAGTGACTGCGGTATTGATACATCATCAGTTGTAACAGATTACTCAGGAGCTATGACCGGTTTGGCTTTTACAGAGATTAAGTCACCCAGTGACTGTTCTATACTTATGTACAGGGAAAATGCTGTTGACCTTCGTCTCCAGGTTTCAGATGTAAAGGAAGAGTATATAAAGAATGCAAAGTCAATTTTGATATCAGGAACAGCTCTTAGTGCAAGTCCTTCAAGAGAAGCCGTCTTTGCAGCTCTTGAAATAGCAAGAAAACACGATACCCTGGTATTTTTTGATATCGATTACAGACCCTACACCTGGAAAAACGTTCAGGAAACTGCTATTTACTATAGTCTGGCAGCTGAAAAATGTGATGTGATTATCGGAACAAGAGAAGAGTTCGACATGCTGGAGATGATATCTGACCCAGGTAATTCTGATGATGAGGTAACAGCTAAGCGCTGGTTTGACCATCACGCCAAAATCGTTGTCATCAAACATGGTAAAGAAGGCTCTTTTGCCTATACAAAAGAAGGTGTAAAGGTAAAAGGGGATGTCTTCCCTGTAACACCGGTTAAAACTTTTGGTGCCGGTGATTCTTACGCAGGCGGTTTCATCTATGGTCTTCTGAATAATATGACACCAGCTCAGTCCATGCGTATCGGTGCGGCCAGTGCTGCAATTGTCGTATCCAGCCACTCATGTTCAGATGCCATGCCCACATATCAGCAGATTAACGAGTTTATTGATAACTATAAGGCAGGAGTTTAAGAACCGGGACTGGTCGTAAACTTTCAGTTTACTGCTCGTCCATGCAACCCGACTGGTCGTAAACTTTCAGTTTACTGCTCGTCCATGCAACCCGACTGGTCGTAAACTTTCAGTTTACTGCTCGTCTATGCAACCTAGGAGGAAAATAATGGAAGCTCAAACATATATTGCAGAATTAATAGAAAAAGCAAGAAAGGCTCAGGAAGCTATCAGTGACCTTAGCCAGGAAGAGGTAGACCAGGTTGTTACAGCTGTAGCCTGGGCAATGGTTCAGGAAGATGTGGTGGATGCCATATCTACCTTTGCTGTTGAAGAATCCCAGCTGGGAAATGTAGCAGGGAAGAAGGCTAAACTTTCCAAGAAAGTCCGTGGCGCCTTAAGGGACATGAAAGGCCAAAAATCAGTTGGTGTTATCGAAAGAGATGAGGCCAGAGGCTTAATCAAGATTGCCAAGCCAGTGGGAGTTATTGGTGCCTTGGTTCCAACAACCAACCCAGAGGCTACACCGGTCATCAAGGCCATGAATGCCCTTAAGGGTAAAAATGCCATCATTTTTGCACCACATCCAAGAACTAAGGTTACCAATAAAAAGATTGTAGATATTATGCGAGATGTTCTTAAACAATATGATTTACCACAGGATCTGCTTATATCAATAGAAGAACCTACAGTAGAAATCTCCAACCAACTGATGAAGCAATGTGACCTTGTCGTTGCTACCGGTGGATCAGGTATGGTTAAGGCAGCATATTCATCAGGTACTCCAGCCTATGGTGTCGGTGCCGGTAACGCAGTCGTCATTGTTGATGAAACTGCTGATCTTAAGGACGCAGCCCATAAGATTATGCTAAGTAAGACCTTCGATTATGCAACTTCCTGTTCAGCAGAGAACTCCATAGTTGTCGTTGAAAGTGTTTATGATGAGCTGATGAAACTCTTGATTTCTGAAGGTGGATATAGGGTAAGTAGCGAGGAGAAGGTAAAACTTCAAGATACTATGTGGCATGATGGTCATTTAAGTCGGGATATCGTTGCCCAACCAGCCGGAAAAATTGCTGAGCTGGCAGGTTTGACAATTTCAGAAGACAGGTCTTTCTTTATGGTTGAAGAAGATGGTGTCGGCCCACAGTATCCTTTCTCAGGAGAAAAAATGTCAGTTGTTATGACTGTTTATAAAGTTCCAGATTTTCAGGCAGCTGTTGATAAAGTCAATGCAATTACCGGCTATCAGGGAACCGGTCATTCCTGCGGTATACATACTACACGTGAAGAGAGAATCGTTGAACTGGGACTACGGGCCAAGGTTAGCCGCGTTATGGTTCGTCAGCCACAATGCTACGCAAATTCCGGTAACTGGGACAATGGTATGCCCTTTACCCTTACCCTTGGATGCGGTACCTGGGGGGGAAACATAGCCTCAGAAAATATTACATGGAAACATTTTATTAATGTAACCTGGGTTTCAAGTCCAATTGAACCGGTTATACCATCAGATGAAGAACTTTTTGGTTCATTAGCGAAAGGATAGATCATGTTAGCAGGAATTAAAGAAATGTCCATCCGAGCTGCAGAAGAAAATCGGATAGTTCCCGGTTTCAACGTCTTTGGATATGAAGATGCCAAAGTGGTTATCGATGTGGCCAGGGAGTTGGGAGCACCTGCCATACTCATGTCCAATAAAGACGCCGTTCATCACATGCCCCTAAAAATTTCAGCAGGGATATACAGAGCCTTGGCTGAAGAAGTAGATATACCGGTAGCTATTCATTTGGACCATGGTAAAGATTTTGACCTTTGTAAAGAGGCTATTGATGCAGGATATACATCCGTGATGTTTGATGGGTCGCAGCTTCCCTTTGAGGAAAACATCCAAAGAACAGCAGAAATTGTGGACTACGCTCACGAAAGAGGAATTTCAGTGGAAGCGGAAATAGGTGCTGTAGGTTATGCTGATCCAAGTGTTAACTATGTACCGGTCTACACGGAACCTGGCCAGGCCAAAGAGTTTGCTGAAAAGACTAAGGTAGATGCACTTGCAGTCGCAGTCGGAACCCTTCACCGGATGACTGCACAAAGTGCAAAACTTCAGTACTACCTTTTAGATGAGATTGAAGCAGCGACCAAGGTCCCCCTGGTTATTCATGGATCCACAGGATTACCTGATGAAGATCTTGAAAAACTCAGATCCTATCACATTGGCAAGATGAATATCGGAACAGCTCTTCGGATGGTCTTTGGCAGGACTTTAAAGAATTTTTTGAATGATAATCCAAGTGAATTTGACCGACTGAAAGCCTACCAACCGGCTATGACAGCCACCAGAAAAGTTGTTATGGACAAGTACAAGCGATTGGGATGGTAGAAAGGAGAATCATGGTTATAAAAAATACACATGGCTATAAAAATGGCTATAACGAGATCTGCAACAGGAAAAAACTTCATGAAGACATGTTTATGGATATCGGCCTCATTAAGTTGGGTCAGGGTGAATCCTATACCAATAATGAAGACTTGGAAAGAGCCCTTCTTCTCATTGAGGGTCATATAAGACTTCGATGGCAGGGGAATTTGGAAGAGGTAATTAGAAGGTCCTGCTTTGATGAAAACCCTATATGCCTCCATTTGCCCAGAATGGTTGAAGTGACTATCAGCGCCCTTGGTGACTCGGAAATCATGTATCAGGCTGTTGAAAATGAAGGAACTTTTACACCTAAACTCTATGGTATGGAGGATACAGTTACCGACATCTTCGGCAAGGATGTTCTTGGCAATACATCGATACGGTCTGTAAGGACCATCATCGATGACTCCATTGCCCCATATTCCAATTTGGTTATTGGTGAAGTTATTAATCATCCTGGGAAATGGTCATCATATCCACCACATCACCACGTTCAGCCGGAAGTATACCATTACCGTTTCCTTCCGGATAATGGATTTGGTATTTCTCTTATCGGTGATGAGGCCAAGAAGATTGAACATGGTTCCACATCTTTGATTACATCAGGACTGGTTCATCCCCAATGCAGTGCCCCTGGTTATGCTATGTACTATATTTGGATGATACCTCATCAACCCAAAAGATGGCTTAAAGACAGGACTTTTGATGAAAAGCACACCTGGCTTTTGGAAGAAGATGCCAAAATCTGGCCCTATGAATAATAATTTTCAAGATAATAACAGGAGGAGACGATGAAAACCATTCGCTTAACAATGGCACAGGCCCTGGTTAAATTTCTAGATCAACAATATGTTGAATTTGACGGTATAGAATCAAAATTTGTTCAAGGTGTCTTTACCATATTTGGACATGGTAATGTACTTGGTCTTGGCCAGGCTCTAGAAGAGGATCCGGGTGACCTGGTAGTCCATCAAGGACGGAATGAACAAGGGATGGCCCATGCAGCAATGGGGTTTGCCAAGCAAAACCTACGAAAAAAAATATATGCAGTCACATCCAGTGTAGGGCCAGGTGCAGCCAATATGGTAACCGCTGCAGCTACGGCAACAGCCAATAGGATTCCGGTACTTTTTTTACCTGGTGACACTTATGCAAGCAGACAGCCAGACCCGGTTTTACAGCAGATTGAGCTTTTTGACTCCTTGGCAACGACGACTAATGATGCCTTTAAGCCGGTTTGCAAGTACTGGGACAGAATTAACCGTCCGGAACAGCTGATGCCTGCCATGATCAATGCTTTTAGGGTATTGACAGACCCGGCGGATACAGGAGCAGTTTGTATTGCCTTGCCACAGGATGTGGAAGGTGAAGCCTATGATTACCCTGAATATTTCTTTGATAAGCGTGTCCATATCATTGAACGAAGATTGCCGATGCAAAGACGCATTGAGATGGCTGCAGACCTTATGATGACAAAGAAAAAGCCTATGATGGTTCTCGGTGGTGGAGTTAAGTATTCGGAAGCCGGGCAGAGTTTCAAGGCATTTGCAGAGGCCTTTAATATTCCTTTTGGAGAAACACAGGCAGGAAAGTCGACCATTACCTATGACCATGACCTTAACCTGGGTGGAATCGGAACAACAGGCAATCTAAGTGCCAATATAATTGGTCAGGATGCCGATCTGGTTATTGGTGTAGGTACAAGGTATACCGATTTTACTACTGCCAGTAAATGGCTTTTTAGAAAAGAGGATGTTAATCACATCAACATCAATGTTGCTGAATTTGATGCCTACAAACTAGATGGTATTCAGATTGTAGCCGATGCCAAAGAAGGTCTTGAACTTCTGGCAGAAGAGCTAAAAAAACGAGGATATCAATCCTCATATAAAAGTGAAATTGAAGAGGCTAAAGTTCAGTGGAAGCAGGAGTTAGACCGACTCTTTCATGTGGTCAAAGACAATGACTTCCAGCCTGAAGTAGCGGGGCATTTGGATCATATACTTGATGAGTATGAAAGTGTTCTGGGATCTTCCCTGACTCAAACAAGAGTCTTGGGAATTTTGGATGAGGTACTTCCTCCTGAAGGTATTATAGTTGGGGCATCAGGTTCTCTTCCGGGAGACCTTCAGAGGGTATGGCAAGCCAAATCACCAAACACATACCATATGGAATATGGTTATTCCTGTATGGGTTATGAAGTAAATGCTGCCTTAGGTGTTAAACTGGCTAGACCAGACACAGAAGTTTACTCTATGGTAGGGGATGGATCCTATATGATGCTTCATTCTGAGCTTATCACTTCCATACAGGAAGGAGCCAAGATTAACGTCATCCTTTTTGACAATATGGAGTTTGGCTGTATCAACAACCTGCAGATGGAAAACGGCATGGGATCTTTTGGAACGGAAATGCGTTACAGAAATCCGGAATCCGGTAAGTTGGACGGATCTCTTATAAAAGTGGATTTTGCCATGAACGCGAAATCATATGGTTGTGAAACCTATACCGTTAGAAGCGAAAAAGACCTCTACCATGCTCTTGAAGCCATAAAAGATGCTAAAGTCTCAACCTTGATTGATATTAAGGTATTGCCTAAAACCATGACCGGAGGCTATGAGGCTTGGTGGCGTGTGGGTAATGCGGAAGTTGCCAAAAATCCCAGAATCGAAAATTCCACCAAAGAACATGAGGCCAGAATTAGTGAAGCAAGAAAATATTAATTTAAATTAAGGTTAGGTATCAAAAGGATCAGTGAAACTTCCTTTTAACATCCTAACCAAATATACTAACAACAAGGAAGGATAAGCACCGGTAATGAACCTGCCGGTGCAGGTAACAAAATGCTTAATAAGGAAAAGGTATTTTTGGGTATTGCTCCCATTGCGTGGACCAATGATGATTTGCCTGAACTAGGCAGTGAAAACACTTTTGAGCAGTGTGTCAGTGAAATGGCTTTGGCAGGATTTACTGGTAGTGAAGTAGGTAACAAATATCCTAAGGATCCTAGTGTCCTAAAACCAATGCTGGATATGAGAGGTGTGAGGATCTGCAACGCGTGGTTTTCTACCTTGTTTACCTCAGAAAATCCTGAAGTTACTTACCAGGCCTTTATAGAGCACAGAGACTTCCTCCATGCCCTAGGAGCAAAAGTTATTGGATGTTCAGAGCAAGGGAATTCCATTCAGGGAACCACTAAACCTGTTTTTGATGACAAACCGGTTTATACGGAGGAAGAATGGTTAAAGGTAAGTGCGGGGATGAATCATCTTGCCAAACTGGCTGAGGAAAAAAACATGAAGGTCTGCTTCCATCACCACATGGGAACAGGGGTTCAGACACCTGAAGAAATCGACAAGTTTATGGAAATGACCAATGACAATGTATATCTTCTTTTTGATTCAGGTCATTTAGTTTATTCAGAAGGCAATGAAGAAGCTGCCATTGAAGTGCTTAGAAAACACATAGCTAGAACCATTCATATACATCTGAAAGATGTCAGAATGGATGTGGTCAATAAGGTCAAGGAGGAGAAGTTAAGCTTTCTTGAAGGTGTTAAAGCCGGTGCCTTTACTGTACCTGGTGATGGACTTATCGACTTTAAACCTATTTTTGATATTTTGGACCAAGCTGGTTATGAAGGCTGGATGGTTGTTGAAGCAGAGCAAGACCCAGCTATAGCCAATCCTTTTGAATATGCCTTAAAAGCAAGAAAATACATTAATGACTTAACCGATTTATAATTTGATGTGTCAAACCATTGACACCTATACCATATTGGGAGGAAAAAAATGAAAATCTATAATGTAGGTATTATTGGTGCTGGCCGTATTGGCCGTGTACATGCTCAGAGTATTACATACCATATTCCAAACGCCAGAGTCAAGGCGGTTTCAGATGTGAGACTTGAGGGAGTAAAAGAGTGGGCAGAGAGCCTTGGCATAACGGAAGTTTATGATGATTATCACAAAATATTGGCCGATGATGCCATTGATGCAGTCCTCGTCTGTTCATCAACAGATACTCATGCAGAAATATCTATCGCTGCAGCCAAAGCTGGTAAAAATATTTTCTGTGAAAAACCAATCGATTATGACCTTGACCGTATTGATAAGGTTCTTGAAACCGTTAAGGAAGCTGGTGTGAAATTCCAGGTAGGATTTAACCGACGTTTTGATCATAACTTTGCCAGAATCAACCAAGTGACAAAAGATGGTGTCATTGGTCATGCTCATATCATCAAGATTACATCAAGAGACCCGGAACCACCACCAGTAGAATATGTCAAAGTATCCGGTGGTATCTTCCTTGACATGGCTATTCATGACTTCGATATGGCAAGGTACCAGGCAGGATCTGAGGTTGTAGAGGTCTATGCTATAGGAGACAGTCTGGTTGATCCTGCAATCGGTCAGGCAGGAGATGTGGATACAGCGATTGTCACCTTAAAGTTCGAGAATGGCGCTATGGCTGTTATTGACAACTCTAGAAAGGCAGCCTATGGCTATGACCAAAGAGTGGAAGTCTTTGGTTCCAAGGGTTCAATAGAAGCGGCTAATGATACAGAAACCAATACGGTTCTTCGTACCCAGGACAGTGTTGCATCAGATAAACCCCTTTATTTCTTCCTAGAAAGATATATGCAGTCTTTTGTAGATGAGATGAAACAGTTCTTCACAGCGGTAGCTGATGATTCTCCGGTTCCTGTGTCCGGTCATGATGGTCTTCAGGCAGTTGTTATCGGTCTTGCAGCCAAGAAATCCCTGGCAGAGAACAGACCAGTTAAGCTATCAGAAATTCGATAGGATAAAGTCTGGAATTTCAACATATCAAATATGGTGTGGCCTCCCAGGAGGCCACCTTAACAAATTTCTTCAGACCATATCTGTGGTAAGTAAAATTCTTAGGACAGTTAAGAGAAAATCTATAATGAGCAAGTTTGAGGTGAAAACATGATGGAGCAAAAGATTCAGGAAATGTATGAAAAAAGAAATCAAGTGGAGTTAGGAGGCGGTTTGGCCCGGTTGGAAAAGCAACATGAGTCAGGCAAACTGACTGCCAGAGAGCGGATTGAACTTCTTCTGGATGAAGATTCTTTCGTTGAAATTGGAGCCTTCATGAAACACCGAAGTGTAGATTTTGGTATGGCTAAGAAAGAAGCACCGGGTGATGGTGTTGTTACCGGTTTTGGAACCATAGAGGGCATACTGGTTTACGTATACTCTCAGGACTTCACCGTACTTGGTGGGTCTCTTGGCCAGGTTCATGCAGCCAAGATTTGTCAGGTTATGGATATGGCAATTAAAAACAAGGCTCCAATTATAGGTATCAATGATTCAGGTGGTGCAAGAGTTCAGGAAGGTATTGACGCCTTGGCAGGTTTTGGTGATATATTTTATCGAAACACCTTGGCATCAGGTAGGATTCCTCAGATATCAGTTATCTTAGGCCCCTGTGCAGGTGGAGCTGTTTATTCACCGGCTATTACAGATTTTATCTTTATGGTAGATGGAACCAGTCAAATGTTTATTACAGGTCCTGAGGTGATCAAGACCGTAACCGGTGAAATCGTAACTAAGGAAGACCTGGGTGGTGCCTTTGCCCATTCTTCCAAATCTGGTGTTAATCATTTTAGATATGAAGATGAAGCTGCTTGCTTTGAAGCCCTAAGACACTTAATTACCTATTTGCCAGGTTCCTTTGACCAGAAACCTGTAGAAATGGACTCTATGGATGATCCTAACCGACATCCTGAAATTTTAAATACTATTTTACCGGAAACATCCAACAAAGCCTATGACATGCTTGAAATCATTGAGGAAATCATTGACCTGGATTCTTTTATGGAAGTCAGCAAAGACTATGCTAAAAACATTATTGTAGGCTTTGCCAAAATGAATGGAGCAAGTGTAGGTATAGTTGCCAATCAACCTAAGGTACTGGCTGGTTCACTGGATGTCAATGCATCTGATAAAGCAGCCCGGTTCGTTCGTTTTTGTGACAGTTTTTCAATACCCATCATTACATTGACGGATGTACCAGGCTATTTTCCAGGTGTAGCCCAGGAACACGCAGGTATTATCAGACACGGGGCAAAACTGCTCTATGCCTATTCAGAAGCCAGTGTTCCAAAAATCAATGTCATCATTAGAAAAGCCTATGGTGGAGCCTATATAGCCATGTCTTCCAAACACCTGGGAGCCGATATGGTTTTTGCCTGGCCCTCTGCAGAAATAGCAGTTATGGGACCACAAGGTGCAGCCAATATTATTTTTAGACATGAAATCAATAATTCTCTGAATCCTGAAGGAATCAGGCAACATAAGATAAAAGAATACCAGGAGAATTTTGCCAATCCATATGTGGCTGCGTCTAGAGGATACGTAGATGCCGTCATTGAACCATCCATGACCAGGTCTTATATTTGCGCCGCACTCCAAGGGGCAGGCCTAAAAGACGAGACAAGACCTGAGAAAAAACATGGAAATATCCCCCTTTAGTAAGTGATGGCTGATGAAGAACATAAAAGTTGGTAAGTTGGCATAACTATAGAGAGGAGTGTTTAAGATGAATAGTCAGATTATCGAGTCTTTAACTGCCTTGATCGCCGGAATGGGTACTGTTTTTATTGTGTTGATTTTGATTTCCCTGGTCATTGGAAGTTTTCAATATATAAGTAAACATGAGAAGCACACGAAAGGACCCAGTGTCAAAATTGATCCGGTTGAGTATCAAAAGGACCAGGACCAGGCCTCAGAAAATGAGGATATGAAAAAGATAGTAGCAGCTATTAGCCTTGCCTTAAGTTACGAACTGGGTATTAGCGCTGATCGATTACGCATAAGGTCATTACGCAGGTCATAGTCCTAAGAGAACATTTTTATAGGACTTAATATTTGAAAGGAGCATCCTTTAAGGATGATGAGTGATGAATAAATATCGAGTTACAGTAGATGGAACAAGCTATGAAGTCGAAATAGAGGTCATTGGGGCAGGTACATCTTCCTATGTACCAAGCCATCATATAAAAACACCTTCTGAAGATATATCCCCTAGTAAAAAGCCATTAGAAAAGAGTGATAAGGATGTACTTGCTCCAATGCAAGGTAAGATACTGAGTATACCTGTTACAGAAGGCCAGGTGATTGAAAAGGGACAGGTAGTAGCTGTTCTTGAAGCTATGAAAATGGAAAATGAGATTGTTGCCCATGAAGGTGGCCGGGTTGAAAAAATCATGGTTGCTTCCGGCCAATCCGTTGAGGCAAATGATTGTATTGTAGCGCTGAGCTAGGAGGTTTGACATGTTAGAAAGACTTCAAGAAGCCTTGTCAAATTTCTTGGAAACCTCAGGTATCTATTGGATTATTCATTATCTTCACTTAGACAGAGGTCTGGATTTTGATTACATTTTTTCAGGAAGTCTAGGCAACATTATTATGATTCTGGTTGCCCTGACCCTTATGTATTTGGCCATTAAGAAGGAATTTGAGCCCCTTCTCCTTCTACCCATATCCTTTGGTATGTTCTTGGTAAACCTGCCAATTTCAGGAATTATGGACCATGCAACAACTCAGATCAGTATTCAGGGTGAAACCCTTTTACTGGAACATGGTCTTCTTGAAAATGGGATTAGATATGCTTCCCAACTGGCCCAAAGCGGGATTGATTACTTTGAAGTAGCCAAGGAAGTTCCAGGAGGTCTGTTTCATTATCTATACTTTGGAGACGAGTTGGGTATTTTTCCACCCCTCATTTTTATGGGCGTTGGAGTTATGACTGATTTTGGTCCGCTCTTAGCTAATCCTAAAAGCTTCCTCCTTGGTGCAGCCGCCCAATTCGGAATTTTTCTTGCATTCTTTGGGGCTATGAGTTTTGGTTTTTCACCGGCTGAATCTTCTTCAATAGCCATTATTGGAGGTGCTGACGGACCTACAGCTATTTTTACAGCCATTAAACTGGCACCTCATCTTCTGGCACCTATCGCAGTCGCGGCCTATTCTTACATGTCTCTGGTGCCAATTATCCAGCCGCCAATCATGCGCCTTCTTACGACCAAGGAGGAAAGGATGATCAAGATGCAGCAGCTGCGTCCGGTTTCCCAAACAGAGAAAGTATTGTTTCCAATCATCGTAACCCTCTTAGTCGTTATGATTCTACCATCGACGGCACCCTTAATCGGTATGCTGATGTTTGGAAACCTCATTAAGGTCTCAGGCGTGACAGAACGCTTGGCAGATGTAGCTAGTGGACCACTTATGTATACTATCACCATATTTTTAGGTCTAACTGTTGGGGCAACGACCCAGGCAGCAGAATTTTTGAAGTTATCCACACTTCAGATCCTATTGTTAGGTCTAGTAGCCTTCGCAGTGGGAACAGCTGCCGGTGTACTTCTTGGTAAACTGATGAACAAACTGTCCGGAGGTAAAATCAACCCACTCATTGGAGCGGCAGGCGTGTCAGCTGTACCCATGGCTGCCAGGGTTGCGCAGAAAGTTGGCCAGGAAGAAGACCCTACAAACTTCCTCCTTATGCATGCTATGGGCCCAAATGTAGCCGGAGTTATCGGTTCTGCTGTAGCAGCAGGGGTATTTTTATCACTTTATATGGCATAAATGATAGGCCTTAACACTTTCGTCATATCTCTTGTGAGAGTCTCCTAAATATATAAAAATAATTAGACTTTTTGATGTTAAATATTCATGATAAATATATGGGGATGACCCTAAAAAGCCCCCTAAAAGCCCAGTATTTCAGTCCTTGGGCCGGCATTCATGTCACTGGTGGTTTTGACTTTTTGTACACCTCTCACAATGAAAGTCTCAATTTTAAGCTATAAAAAGAAAAACCTCCCATATGGCCCAAAAAACATGAAAAAATCAACAATGAAGAGGGAAAAGCAGTCACAATCATTGGGCACATGTTTTTGAAATCCTGTGCTATAATAAATCTTGTAAAACCCCCCCCCAATACAATATATATAAATTTTTGCTACACCCCATAAGAACAAATACCTTCTCCTAAAGAACAGCGACCCTAGCTGTTCTTTTTACTTTGTAGAAATAGTTTGCGAAGATCGTTAAGTCTATAATCAATACTCCATACATGGGAGTGTGTTTTGAGCATGATTAGAAAAATTGACTTACAGATACCAGTGGCTGTATTATTGTGAAATGAGATAAAGAAAGTATGATATAAGCAGAAAGAGGGAGCATAATGCTGGCATTTTTAATCGTAATTGAAAATGAAGTGATCAGGGGTTGCTATATCTGCTGTATAACAAAGAACTTGTTCATGTAGCCAAGAAAATATTGAATGATTATCAAGAAGCAGAAGATATTGTCCAGACAGCATTTATTAAGGTAGCTGATTACTTGGATGAAGATATTGATGTAAAGTGTAAAAAAACCAAGGGTTTGATTGTTATAATAGTTAGAAACCTTTCCATTAACCTGAATAATAAGAGAAAAAGAAGATACACTGCTAACTTAGAAAAATGATTGATTTAACATTGGATGGCAGGCAAACCTGCCATCATAACCTACAAAATATAATGATAACAACTTGAGCAACTCAGTAACAATGAAATATAGCGAGCTGTTGACATCCTAAAAAATCACTAACATAAAATAAGGAAATTTGCTTGCAAAATATCGTATAAGTTGTATAATTTTTGTATTGCGGTAATACTAAATTGCAAAGGAATATAAACTGTATATGATGAGTGTCTTGCTTGAGAACATTCGACAATGGATTTTACAAATAAATATGAAAAATCTGGTAACTTATGTCATTATTTTTGAGTTGCTTTTATTTGTGCTGTTTTTTATGCATCGTCTATTATTAAAACGTGTTATTGAATTCAAAAAATTACAGCTGAAAAAGCAATTAAGTAATATTAACAAAACTCTTTATGAGGATTTAGCTAGTTACAATCATGATTTTAAGTCATTTTTATTTGAACTTGATAATTTGTTAAGAGAGAAAAACTTTGATAAAATTAACGAATTAATAAAATCGGATATGTACATTGACAAAGAACTAATGCTGACAAATGCAAAAATCATAGAAGAAATTGAAAAAGTAGAGCATGGTGGAATTCGAAATCTGCTTTTTAATAAATTGCTTGAAAGCGTTGGAGGCGGTATTAGACTAGAAATTTGTATCCAACAAGGTATTATAATGGAGGGAATCAATACAGTTTTATATGCTGAGATTATCGGTATTTTACTTGATAATGCTATTGAAGCAGTTAATAGTTCGATACAACGTGAAATTCACTTAAGAATAAACTCGGATGAAAATGGATTTGAATTTATACTAAAAAATAGTTATGATCCAAAAAAAATGAAAAGTGACAAAAAAAATATATTATCCTCTAAAGGTCGATTTAGAGGATTGGGTTTGAATATAATTAGAAATATACTCAATAACAGTAAAAACATTGAACTTAATACAGTAATTGATGAGAATTTTTTTATGCAGCACTTAGTCATACATTATTAATTCATTATGGGGGAAATAAACAATGATATATCAGTGGGGATTAATGACTACAATGATACATTACTTGGATATTATTGTATGTATACTAGCCTTTAATATCTATTTTAGAAATCAAATACATATTAGCTTAACAAAGAATTTATTCCTTGTAGTATTTTGCGGTACAATTTATGAAATATTGAATCGTATGGTTTTTATCAAGAACCTTTCAGAATTCTACATAGTCATGATTAGTTTGGGTATTATCATGAATTACTTTTTTATGTTCTATATGATTTATCCTGTAATCAAACAAATAATTAAACCTGTACTTATCCTGTTATTTGATAATTTTATATTTACTTTTGCTGCGTATTATGTGTTGCATTTACTAGGTATCGACCCTGAAAAAAACGACACATTCAGTATACAAATAATGTTTAACTCTGTTCTATATCTCTTGATTTTTACTAGTATGTATATATTTAAGGCAAAAAAAGCGGTGACTAAGATTAACTTCGGCAAAGAGATGTATATTGTCAATTTATTGGTATACGTATTTATATTTGCTTCAGGTATAGTCATGTTTAAATTTGGGATTGATACGGCAACTAAATATGTTAATTTTCAACTACATTACGAATATGTGATTTTTTTCGGTTTTTGTTTTATTGTACTTTTTGTTATTACAAAATCGATTCATAGGAAGATCATGAATGTATATGAGAACAAAGAATTAACAGAGCTTCTTTCAAAAGAGTATCAACAACAAAGAGAGACGTTGAGGACAAATAGAGAAATTAAACATGTGATAAATAACCACAAATCGGTCATATACGGTTTGGCACTAACAAATTCATATAAGGAATTAGAAAAATATGTTTGTGGATTACTTGAAAATATGGAAAGGAACTAAAACAGATGTATAACATCATTATTTGTGAAGATAATCATGCATATGGAGAGTGTCTACTAAAGATGGTAGAGATCATCATTAATGAATTTCCACAAAGATACAATGTGTGTTGTGTAACTATTGATCCTTTCAAAGTTCTGGAATTGGTGGATGCTGAGCAAGATTGGATATTATTATTGGACATCGAACTTGAATCTTCAATAAACGGTTTTGGATTAGCTGAAAAAATTCGAGATTTATTTCCTCAGGTTTATATCATCTTTGTAACGGGTCATAAAGATTTTGTTTTTGATGCATTTAAAATCGCAGCCATAGATTACTTGGTCAAACCTATCGATTTAGCCGAATTGAAATCAGCGTTTCAACGGATTGAAGTATCTAATACAAATATTAGCAAGAGATTTCGATCTGAAGAAAATAACAAAAAAAAAATCAATATTAAAAATGGTTCAATACGATATGAAATTAAATTAGAGGAACTGTTGTTCATTGAAAAAGTTAAGAATCAATGTTTTTTTTACACTGAAAAATTGGTCATATCCAGCTACATGACTTTGATTCAGTGCATTGAATTATTAGCTAAAAGTGAAAATTTTGTACAATGTCATAAAGGATTTATTGTGAATCAAGATAAAATAACCTCTGTCGATTTAAAAAAAAATCAGATTTTTTTGGGGGATATGTACAGATGTGATATTGGCAAAAACTTCAGATATCTTTTTAAAATTTGATCTTTTCACCATCAAAAAATCACCTTTTATCACAATCGTTTGTTCATATATTTCTAGGATGATATATTTATTAGCATCTATAGCTATCTTGAAAAGCTCAATATAGTGGATGCTAATTTTTTTTAAGGAGAGAGAAAATGAAAAGAATAATTAAAAATTATGTTTTTGTGTGTAGTCATTATGGCAATGTATTCAATTGTAAATGCTGCGGGATTGACTAGAAATATTTCAGTTATCAATGGGAGAATGTAAGATCGGTATCGTAGATGAAGGCTTATTTAAATAGTGGTTAAATATCTAGGTAATACGTTAAACGCCTAAACGGCGTTTACAGAAAAATGATATAAGAATTGAGGATGAAGCTGTTAGAATATCACTGTGTGGGTAAACGGCTTTTTAATGTTTAAAATAAAGTAGAAAATAATGGATGAAAGGAATATGATGCTTAACATCATATAAGAAGAACAATGAAAAAAAATCTCTGTAGTGTTATTATGAATAAAAAAACAATTAAGAATGTCTTTGGAAGAACTAAAAAGCCAGCGATAGATAAAACAATGATGTATTATCTTACAGCCACATTAACTCTATTTTTGTTTTTAACATTGAATATATCAAACATCTATAGTGCAGAAACTGATGGGGAGATTACTGTTGGACTAAATGAAAGCATTGAGATTACGAATAATGGCAGTGTGGAAGAGACCATAACGGTAAGTAACCTATCTGAAGGTAAATACAATCTGATGATATACAATGCAGATGGCAGTACCAGTTTCTATAGAGCGTTGCAATATGCCCAGTTTAAACTGAAACCGGGCAGTAAAGGGATATTTACGGTAAAAGAGTTGAAAGCAAACAGTTTGAGACTGAAGGTTGGTTACCCCTCAGGGTCAGTTAAGATTCAAAAAAGTCAAGTCGAAGCATTTGATGAACAGTTGCTACTAGAGGGTAAGAACTATACGGTGATAAATACAAGTAACTATAATTACCGTGTTGATTTTTCGGCATGGACTGATGGGGCGTTTGATTATACTGTGTATTCCGATGATGGAGCTATAGAATGCGGTATTGATAAATTATTAGACCCTATTCTTCTTAATAAAAATGAAAGAATAGTGATTACAATCAGGGAACTCGCATTTAATAATAAAAAAGGTGGCCTTAGCTTCTATCTACCGAGTCAAATGTATACAATCGAGGAAAGTGGATATCCTGCTACGATCAATAAGCTGATTAAGGTCAATGAAAGTGACTCTTACACCAATAATTCAAATTCTTCTCAAAAAGTATATGCGAAGGCGTATATGTATGGCAAGTATAACTATGAGATTTCAAAAGATGCTAAGATTATCAGTGAAAAAAAAGATATCAATTCTATTAGCATAACAGTTCAGGCAGGAGAAACTGTGAAGATTACACCTATTTCAGTAACGGATATCAACAGGACTGGTGGGTTGCAGTTCTATGCACCCTACGAATTTTTTGATAAAGATTATGCTGCGTCATTGTTAAATCATGAACCAGTTGAAGAGGTGATAGATGATATAGAGGAAGATGTAACAGAAGAGGTGGTTAATGATGATGTCGCTCTCAACGAAACCGTAACAACAGTATATGAACCGAGTAGCTGGGCAGCCGAAGGAGTTGCATCTGCAAGGGAGCATCAACTGTTGACTGAGGCTGTGCAAAACAATTATCAAAGCCTTATTTCACGTGAAGAATTCTGTGAAGTTATGATCAAGTTATATGAGGCTTTGGGAGATAAAGTGGCCATAACGACACAAAATCCTTTCAAAGACACTCAAAACAGTGCCGTACTGAAAGCTTACCAACTAGGAATTGTCACTGGGATTACATCGTCCGAGTTTTATCCAAAGATGCTTATCAACAGACAACAAATGTCAACGATGTTATATCGAACCATTAAGGCGTTGGAACCTGATCTGAATAATACCCGCAAAAAAGTCACTTTTTCGGATTTGAAGAGTATCTCCGACTGGGCAATGGAGTCGATTGAATATTTCAGTTATAATCAGCTGATTAACGGTATGGGTAATAATCAATATTCGCCACTTGCCGAAGCAACAAAAGAACAGGCAATAATTCTTGTCGATCGGATTTATAATGCCTATGATAAGCTGAAAGATGCCTCCATTGCATCGAGTGATGTCATTGACATAGATTATAAAGGAACTAATGTCAAGGTAATTCAAACGCAGTTACTGAAATGGATCGCTGATGAGCAAATAACCATAGACGACATTAATCTCAATGCGGCATCGTTTGCAGATGGGATCTATGGCAGCAGAACAAAAGCAGTGATCGTTCTGTTTCAATACGCTCAACAAATCGAAACCGATGGACTGACAGGTCCGATAACACTAGGATGCTTGAATAACGTCAGTGAATGGAAGCATGCAAGTAATAAGGAGTATAGATACACAGGATCAGTCATCGAACCGATTATCGCAGCAGCGACTACAGAGAATATAGATAATATAGATAATATCGTTGTTACCGCTAAACAAAGTGATCTAATAGCCAGTATTCGAAATAAGATTTTACGTATTCAGGATGAATTTGGTTATCCCTGTACGAACATAACTTATTTAGTGAACAAAGCTGAGAGTTCCGGTGATAATCAAGAATTATTGCTGACAAATGTGAATCTTGCGCTCTATAACCTGAGCAGCATTAATGACGATATCTACAAGGATTGTATCAACTATGGAGGCTTGATTGAGAATACGATGATCACAGCGTTTACATCCCAATTATTGAAAAAGGGAACTGATGACAGTTTTTATCAGAAAATGGGTACGAACATTTCTGTCAATTCAATGAAATTATATGCAAAGGTAGCAAAAGATCCCTATTTGATGAATCTGTTCAAAGAAATGCTTCTAAAGATAGGCATCAGTATGTCTGCCGATGAGTTGATCAACGAAATGCAATCCAAACAAAATGTACTAGGTAGTGCCTTGTACGATTCGCTGGCGAAGAAGGCACTACATAGCGGATTGTATGATATAGAGAGTGACATATATAATATCTACCTCTCACCAAGCCCTACCTTGGTATTACAAAACAAAAGGATCTTACCGGATATGATTCGACTTGTTGAAACATATCAGACTTTTTCCTTGGAGCATCGTCTTAATCAGGACTTTATAGCAACCCTTGACAGCATGTATAGCAGTCAAAGTACCTGGTGCGGCTATATTTCTTACGGTTCTATCGGTGCAACTGTGTTGTCCGGCGGAACATTAGCTTTTGTTACCATACCGTTAGCGAAAATCTCGTCTAGTGCAAGTGATACGACTGAGTATTTGTCTTGGTTGGCAAAAGTTTCTCAAAATGTATATGCAGGTAAAACCATTCTCTATAAACTTGATTACTTGGATCAGGTTGAGACCATTGCTTTTCCGGTAATTAAGAAGTAGCGCCTAATAACATGACCAGTTGGATTCGGAGGAGAGTATATAATGAAACTAATAAAGAAAATATGTTTACTGCTAATGGTTGCGGTTTTGTTCAGTTCATACACAAACGTTAATCTAGAAGCACAACAGGATGATGAACTTACTATCACGATTGACACAGTTGAAGTGTTTTTTTCAGATGAATACGGTATACCCTTTATTGATAATGCAAACCGTACCCAAGTGCCGATACGTGTCTGTATGGAAGCATTTGGAGCAAACGTAGAATGGGATAGTGCAAGAAACACGGCGATCGTCAGTTACCTTCAAGATGTATTGGAAATACCGGTTGGTCAGAAGATGATAACTCTTAATGGAAGGAAGATTGTTACTGACACTGCAGCTGTGATAAAAAACAATCGTATATATCTCCCTATCAGAGCTGTCGTTGAGGCTTTTGGAAGTCAGATCAGATATAATAATGTAACAAAGACGATTGAAATTACAAATTCAAGAACCTATGAGACTGATGAAAATATAGTTAGCAGCTTAACAGATGCGGACAGAAAAAGACTGACCGATTATGATGGTGCGGTAAAAGAAGATGATATCACCTCTGAATGGATCTATAGTAGATTCCTTGATGACGGACAGATCGTTTTTAGTGATGATGAACGTTTTTTTACCGATAAGACACTAGGGTTTGTAAAAGACGATCAGTACTGTATTCGAGGTGTATACCAAAAAGTTGTAGGCCAGGATGTCAAAGAATTTGACATGGAAATCAGGTTGAGATATCAAGGTAACATGGACAGTGTACCAATTATTGTATTTGATTCATATCGGACATTGGGTCATGTTAGGTGGTTCAATAATAAGAAAGTGTATTATGATGAGGTCAAATCGAATTTAAAGGATGTAGGGCATGATCAACTGGTCTACGAAGCAGACCGAATTATTTCTGAATATACAAATCCTTCAATGACCACCTTTGAAAAGCTGAAGGCTATTTACCAATACATGTATTTTCATACTGAAGTTGTGAGTCATATAGAAGGCCTTGAGTATAAAGATGCCATGTATTATACACTGCTCTATCATCAAGGTAATGACGCATCGATAGAACAAGCCTTCAGATATTTACTGGAACGAGTAGGAATTGAATATGAAACTAATGATGCGATGACACTGGCCGGTGGAAGTAAAGTCGTCTTTTATTGTCATACATACGTAACAATCGGAGATAACAGATACTATTTCAATGTCAGTAATGCCATCTATGAATATGAACTGTGGGAACATTTTACTGCATATGGGCAGTATGAATTCGTTGTCGGAAACATGATGTATTATTCAGATGATTCAAACGGTTCCTGGAAAATTTATGAGAAAAATGCATTGGATAATAATCCGGCGACAGTTGTTTATGAATCGGATAAGGCACCTGCTCATTATTGCATAAATGACAAGTATATATATATATCATCATATAGCAGTAATGGGTATAATCAGTCCTATTTGGTCGATCGAAGGACGAAGGAAAAAAATGTTATAGCAAATATCTATTCGCCTGAAAGCATCAACGGATTATATATGGTAGATGATATCTTATATGTGTCAGAGAATGCAGGGATGATCCTCAATCAGGAATATATTCAATGTTATAGGATTTCAAAAATCAATCTGATTGATTTTAAGAGAACACTATTGCTGGATGAAATCCTACCTGATCAAGTTAGTTTTAAAATGGAAGAGGCCGGGCTGTGGGATATTATCTCTGTATTTAACAGGTATTCTCTGTATTAAAAAATTCAATGATACGGAGTGCTATCATTTAAGTGCATTCGATAAACTCACCTAAATGTGCTACAAATATCGTTACGCAGAACTAGAGGCCTAGCCCCTCTGACTGGCTTCACGAAGTGCGTAAGGTCAGAGGGGCTAGGCCTCTAGTTCAACTCTAACAATATACTGCCAAAATTAAATTTTCAATATCCCATTTAGTACTTAAAAACCTCACATCCAAGCATATTCCCCAAAACCTTAAGCTCATCAGCCACATGACCATAAATAACAACAAAATGAGGCTCCCATCCATCCTTAACACTTTGAGCCACCAATTGACCGGAAGGAGAGTCTGTTTTTACCACGATACTGGTTCCGTAGAACTGTTGGGGGGCATCCAGGGCCTGCCCTTTGGCGATGAAAAATCTAAAACTGGCGTCAGGGTTTCTTCCTATACGAAAGATGGTTACATGTTCAGCCGGTTTACAGCCAAATTCCATAGTTGGTCCAATTTGCCGGTTGGGATGAAGTCCCATAGTAGGTCCGCTGGAAGGATGGGCCAGGGAACAGGCAGCTGTACCGCAGTGCCAGTAGGTTACAGTAGAATCTTCTTCATTAAGGGATACCGGATCACCGAAGAAAACAGGACTTCCAGTCAGTTCCATACCCATAAACATGGATAGGGCACCATAGAGATCAGCTTCGCAGGAAGCTGCTATATTCATGTCATTTAACATGCCTAAAACACCACAGACCGGTGTTTTGTATTCAGTAAAAAAGTCAGGCCAGCATCTGGAAGCTATAGCTCTTATATTATTTCCTTCTATATAATCACGGTAGGCTCTATATAGTCTGGCAAAGCCTATGACATTTTCTTCTGGCAACTTTTCCAGCCCAATCATTTTTTCTTTTGCCTCAGCCAAATATGCTTTGATATCTTCATCAGAATAGGAAGCGGCTTTCGTCATCAGCTCTCTGGCCTCAATACTTTCAAGATTAGCCCCAAAAACCCTTGTTACTTCTGCATCAAGACCTCGACCAAAACCAAAGCCTTGTGGAGTACCGCCAATAGAGGCAATAGTAATGGATTTAAGGGTGTGCTTAAGTTTAGAAGCCTCAATATTGGTTCTTAAAGCACCTATGACGGATTCTTCCTTAGGACTTCCATATATATACTCAAAATTACCTTTGCCTACATGATGCATAAGGTTGCCCGCAGAATAAGCACCTGTAAGGGAGTTAAGGCGAAGTCTTGTTCCGTCAATAACCGGTTCTCTCAGGGTCCATAGAAGGACCGTGCAGTCAATGGCTTTCATGACTTCGTTGGCATAGGCGGAATTGGCAAAAGTTGTGTTTTGCAGGATGACCAGGTCAGGCCTAATGTCTGACAGAAAGGATTTTAGGTCATCAAGAGATAGAAGTGGACGATCTGGAGCCCTGAGGTCAGACGTTAGGCCGGATAGGATCTCAATAGATTCATGAAAGGCTGCCAGGGCACTTTCCTGGTGAAAAGTTGGTACGCCAATTGGAATATAGGCGACTTGAAATGCATTCATTATTTTTCCTCCTAGGTTGCAAGCCCGGCAGTAAATCGCAGATTTACGACTAGACTAGAAATGACTCGTAAAGTATAGTAATACTCCAAATACATTTAATTAATTAAAATTATTAATTAAATGTATTATATCATAGGCTACTGAAAAAACATAGATGTAATAAAGTTTTAAGACATTATTTCTTTCAATTGGGCTGGATGTTCAGTATAATGGTATAAGTAAAGAAATAAAGCTTTCGATGTTGACAGGAGAAAGCCATTTAAGGAGATAAGGCGAGGATATGAAGAAAACCGTTCTAGTATTAGTAATTCTACTGGTTTTAACCGGTTGCAGTGCAACCATATATGAACCAAACCCAACAAGAGAGAAGGAAGAAGCAGCCTTCGAAAAACAAAATGAAATCACAGAGATCACAACAGATCTTATTTTTATTGATGAATCGTCCATCAATCTGTTTGCAGTGGATAAAGATGGCAATGATTATGAAATCTCAAAAGCCGGTCATAAGGATACCAAACCGGGGATGATTGCAAAAAATGCGGTTCTCCAGTATAAGCAGGATGAGCTGGTGGAGATTACATTTGAAGAGACAGAGATCATTGGTGATCATATAGTGATCATAGAGGGAACGTCGGATGAATACCTGGAACTTTCAGGTCAAGCCCTTTTAAGACAATATAAGTACAACTCCAATAGGTATATTGCTATTAAAGATTATGACTTAATAAGCATGTCAGGAATGAGTGCTATTGAAGGCCGGGATGACAGAATTATTAATGTTTCCATGACCTATAAGGTCCAACCGGACCAAGACGCTTACTATTGGGGAGCGGTTGGAGAAGATGGCTGGACAGACAATAGATCCTTTTCTTATATGGTCTATGGATCCGGTAATAAGTGGCTTGTAGTTGGCGATAAACTTCTGGATGGTCCACTTGGTTCCGCCAAAGAATGGGCCTATACACCTGGTGACAATGAAAAAGTTCTTTTTGAGACAGATACCTATACCTATTATGAGGACAGGGTTTATAAGGATGACCATACAGAGGAAGTCCCCAGTTTCCAAACCCCAATCAGAAGGATTAACCGATCTACCGGTGATATCAAACGTATGTATTCCGGTGATGACAATATTTCTTATAACCTGGTTTATCAAGAGGACAAGTATCTTTTTATGGAGACCCAGGTCATCAGTGGAAGTGAAATTCAGGCATCCTATTTTGGTGTACTGGATGTAAACCGGTCCTGGATGGAGGAAGAAATCGATGAACCGGCTTTTTATGGGACAAGGGTAGATGATCTTATTTATATCTTCACCTTGGATAATCTAGTCACCTTGAATGTAAAAGATATGACAGTTACAGAAATCGCCAAGCTTCCTATGAAGCTATCTATCAGCGACCATGTGATTGTTAACTATATAGACCAGGGAATTATGGAAGTGGTTTTCGAGACAGGTAGTGATCTTGTATATCATATGGATATGGAAACCTATAGTTTTGAACGTCAATAATGGTTAGGGTGTGAAACTTCCTTTTGGCACACTAACCAATATTAGAAGGTGATATAAGGAGAGAAGATGTTTACCAAAGAAGAAATAAAAAAACTGGCGGCTATACTTGGCCTGATAGCACTAGCTATTATTATTTATCACATTGTAGATAATTTTACCATGACCCTGGAGTTTTTGGATATGTTGATGAATGTCCTTTCACCTATCCTGGTTGGATTTGCTATTGCTTATGTTGTTAATATTCCAATGAAAAGTGTGGAACGGGTTGTTTTTAAGAAGGTTAATATGTCACCGAAGCTTAAGCGGGTTTTGGCTTTTTTAATTACCATCGTCGTTGGCATCGTATTTTTTGTCATTATCTTTTCCTTCGCACTGCCCCAGTTGATTAACAGTGTGGAACAGTTGGTGGATCAGTTGCCCCAACTTTTTGATGATGTCAGTATCTTTGCTACAGAACAGTTTGAACGCTTTGATGTGCCCCAGAATATTGTAGACCAGGCAAAAGATATATGGGAAAACTTCCTGTCAACATTCTTGGGCTTTGTATCCAACATTGCAGCTATTACCTTAGGAGTTGTCAGCGGTTTTGTATCAGGTTTCTTCAATGCTATTTTAAGTACTGTTATGGCTATTTATATTTTATTAAGTAAAGAAAGTATTGGCATGACCTTCAAGAAGCTCCTTTACGCATTCACACCTGAAAAGTTCAATAAACCTTTCACAAAATACCTTAAGGTCATGGATGATTCTTTTGAACATTTTATTAGGGGACAACTCATTGAGGCCCTGGTGCTTGGAACAATTTGTTATATTGGTATGTTGATCTTTAGGTTTGAATACCCCTTGCTGATTAGTGTAATCGTTGGTATTACTAATATCATTCCCCTTTTTGGTCCTTATATTGGCGCAGTTCCATCAGTTCTACTTCTGCTTATGGTAAATCCTATTTCTGCCTTGTGGTTTATCCTCTATGTCAGTGTCCTACAGCAGATTGAGTCTAATCTTATCTATCCAAGAGTTGTTGGTAACTCAGTTGGATTATCCGGTTTTTGGATTATTGTGGCAGTTGTAATAGGTAACTCTTTGTTTGGAATCCTGGGTATATTAGTAGGAATACCTTTACTGTCAACCTTATATACCATCATTGGAGAGATCGCTGAAAAGCGTTTGAAGAACAAGCGGATCCATCTTAGATAGGGGTATTTTATATTCAAAATCATGTAAAGATCTTGCAGGAAGAATTCCTTCAAGGTCTTTTTTTTGCCTTTTTCTTAAAAAACACAAGGGTATTTTCAGACAATAAGGAACTTTGCAAGAAATAAACAGGTCAGACAATTAAAAACAGGAAGGATTATACATATTGCACAATTCTAAATGGGAAGGATAATCATTAAATTCTAATAAATGCAATAACTTGTGAAAATGTTATGAATAAGTATTAAAAATAATGGATAATCTCACGAAAGAATTCTTGCAATTTGAAAAAACATTTGTAATTGTCAGGCAATTATGCTAAAGTGAATCACAACTTAAAGAGCAGGTCAGTAAAACCATATTGGGCAAGCGGCGAAGGAGTCTTAGAAGATAACATTGAGTGTGTTATGTTCTAAGGCTCTTTTTTGTTTATCTGAGATTACCAATAAGACATGTGGTGTTGGTCAAGATAAGAAAGAGTAGTCGTGGATCATTGTAAAGCTGACAAATATTGTAACTGGAAAAGTAAGGTAATAATCAATCTACGTGAAAAGATTTGAACAAGGTTTATGAGAAAAGAAAGGATGGTTACAAATGAGACAGATAGCGATTTATGGAAAAGGTGGAATTGGTAAATCAACAACTACACAAAACTTAACAGCAGCACTTGCAGAAATGGGTAAGGAAATCATGATTGTTGGTTGCGACCCAAAGGCAGACTCAACAAGATTGATCCTTAACGGTCTTGCTCAACAGACAGTACTTGATACCCTTCGTGAAGAAGGAGAAGACATCGATCTTGAGGATATCATGCGTGAAGGTTATGGCGGTATCCGTTGTGTTGAATCCGGTGGTCCTGAACCAGGTGTTGGATGTGCAGGTCGTGGTATCATCACTTCCATTAACATGCTGGAGCAGTTAGGTGCTTATACCGATGATCTTGATTATGTATTCTATGATGTACTTGGTGACGTTGTTTGTGGTGGTTTCGCAATGCCAATCCGTGAAGGTAAAGCAGAAGAAATCTACATCGTTGCATCCGGTGAAATGATGGCAATGTATGCAGCCAACAACATCGCAAAAGGTATTCTTAAGTTTGCCGAAACAGGTGGAACCAGACTTGGTGGTATAATCTGTAACTCTAGAAAAGTTGACAATGAGTTTGAAATGTTGACCGCTTTTGCTAAGGAACTTGGTACACAACTGATTCACTTTGTTCCCCGTGACAATGTAGTACAACATGCTGAGATCAATAAAAAGACAGTTATCGACCATGACCCGACAGTTGGTCAAGCCAACGAATACAGAACTTTGGCTAAGAACATTGATGAAAATGAAATGTTGGTAATTCCTAAACCAATGACTCAGGACCGTTTGGAAGAGATCCTTATGGAACATGGTTTACTTGGTGTTTAATAGTTAAATTACAAACAAAAAAATCTAAAAACTTATGGTTAGAAAAGGAGTGGATACATATGAAAATGATACGTTCAATAATCAGACCTGAGAAGGCATCTTTTATACTTTCTGAACTTTCTGATGCCGGTTATCCTGCAGTAACAAAGGTTGACGTCGTAGGACGTGGTAAGCAGCGTGGTGTTAAAGTCGGTAATGTTCACTATGATGAGATACCAAAAGAGTTGTTACTTATGGTCGTAGAAGATGATGCTGTTGAAGAAGTTATATCAATTGTAAGCAAATCTGCAAAAACTGGTGAAGATGGATCATTCGGTGATGGTAAGATTTTCGTTTCAGACATTGAAAAGGCCTATACAATCTCAACTGGTTTAACCGGATTATAGGAGGTGTCTCATGAAAGAAGTAATGGCATTCATTCGAATGAATAAGATCGGAGAAACAAAGGAAGCTTTATCTAAAGCTGGATTTTCATCCATCACCTGCCGTAAGGTCTACGGTCGGGGTAAGAAAAAAGTGGACTTTGAATTAATTGAAGATCTGATTGACGGCCAACCGGTGGCAGAGCCAAGTATTCTTGAATCGATTTCAGAAAACCACAGACTCATTGCAAAACGATTCTTAACAATGATAGTGGAAGATGATCAGGTAGAGAAAGTGGCAAAAGTCATTATTGACACCAATCAGACAGGTAACATGGGTGACGGCAGAATCTTTGTATCAGACATAGGTGAAGTTGTCCGGGTTAGAACCGGTGAAACCGGTGTAAGCGCAATATAGGAAGAGGTGAGACTATGTCAGACAGTAAAGTATTAGTAGATAAGATTCTGGAAGCCTACCCTGCCAAGGTAATGAAAAACCGTAAGAGTCACATGTTGATTAAAGACTCCAGCGAGACTCAGGAAATCATGGCTAACTCACGTACGGTACCCGGTATTATTACCAACCGTGGTTGTGCTTATGCAGGTTGTAAAGGTGTTGTTATCGGTCCTATCGTCGATATGGTACATATCGTTCACGGACCTGTCGGTTGCTCCTATTATGCATGGGGAACCAGACGTAATAAAGGTAAGGCTAGAGAAGGCGGTCAGAATTTCCTGGAATATGCATTCACAACAGATATGCAGGAAAGTGACATCGTTTTCGGTGGTGAAAAGAAATTAAAGCAGGCAATTGATGAAGCAGTAGCTCTTTTTAATCCTAAGGCTATTTCCATTTCAGCAACCTGTCCTGTTGGTCTAATTGGTGATGATATTCATGCCGTTGCCAAGGAAAAGTCCAAGGAACATGATGTGAAAATCCTGGCTTTCTCCTGTGAAGGTTATAAGGGTGTCAGCCAGTCAGCCGGTCACCATATTGCCAATAACAAGTTAATGACAGATGTTATCGGAACCAATGATGCACCTGCCAAGGAATTTTCCATTAACCTTCTTGGTGAGTATAACATCGGTGGTGATGAGTGGGAGATTTCAAGAGTACTCAACAAAATCGGTTACAACGTTATAACAACTATGACCGGTAACTCTTCAATTGATGAAATCGCCAATGCCCACAAGGCAGATCTTAACGTTATTCAATGTCATAGATCCATTAACTATGTGGCAGAGATGATTGAAGAAAAATACGGTCTTAACTGGATTAAAGGAAACTTTATCGGTGTTGAGTCCTTCTCAAAGACCCTTAGGGATATGGCAAAATATTTTGATGACAACGACTTGAGACTGAGAACAGAGCAGGTCATCACGGAAGAGCTTGAATCCATTAAGGATGAGATGGCTGATTACAAGGAAATGCTTGATGGCAAGACTGCTGTACTTTTTGTTGGTGGTTCAAGAGCCCACCACTATCAAGGACTCCTTCGTGAAATCGGTATTGAGACCATTGTAGCCGGTTATGAATTTGGTCATAGAGATGACTATGAAGGCCGTGATGTCATTCCTGATATTAAAATTGATGCGGACAGCCGTAACATTGAAGAAATTAAAGTGGAAAAAGACGAGAAACATTACAAGCTTCGTATACCTGCAGCTAAGGTAGAAGAGCTGAAAAAAGAAATTCCTCTTTCCAGATATGACGGTATGATCAAGGAAATGAAAGACGGCACTCTTATCATTGATGACCTAAACCATTACGAGACAGAGGCTATTATCAATATTTTGAAACCGGAGTTCTTCGGTTCAGGTGTCAAAGATAAGTATATCATCCAGAAAATGGGTGTTTATTCCAAGCAAATGCACTCCTATGATTATTCAGGTCCTTATGCAGGCTATAAGGGAGCTGTAAACTTCGCAAGAGACGTTGCTGCTGGTATTTTAACTCCTGCTTGGAGCTATATTACAGCACCTTGGAACAAAGAGCCACTCTTAAATGGCAAAGTGGAAGGAGTTGAAAAGGTATGTTAGATCAAACTAAAGGAACTTATGAAGCTAGATCAGGACTGAAGATCAATCCTGCCAAAACATGTCAACCGGTTGGTGCCATGTATGCAGCTCTAGGTATTAATAAATGTTTACCCCACAGTCATGGTTCACAAGGATGTTGTTCCTACCATAGAATGCACCTGACCAGACACTACAGGGATCCAATTATGGCATCTACATCTTCCTTTACAGAAGGTGCCTGTGTATTTGGTGGTAAATCCAACTTGAAAAAGGGTCTTGAAAATATTTTCCATATTTACAATCCTGAAGTCGTTGCAATCAATACAACCTGTTTATCGGAAACGATTGGTGATGACATCAGTGAGATTGTTAAATCTACTAAGATTCCTGAAGGAAAAACAGTGCTTTATGCCAACACACCTTCTTACCAAGGTTCACATATTACAGGATTTTCCAATATGTGTAAGGCAATGGTTACACATATCGCAGAGTATAAGGAAGACAAGAAAAGAAAGGGGATCAACATTTTCCCAGGCTTTATTGAACCCAGTGATATGTCAGAAATCAAACGCATTGCAGGCCTTTTGAAAGTACCATTTACTATGTATCCTGATACTTCAGACGTTGTGGCTACACCAAATACCGGCCAATATGAAATGTATCCTGAAGGTGGAACAACTGTCAAAGAAATTAGAAAGTCAGGAAACGCAATGGCTACAGTAGCCCTTGGCAAGTTCTCATCTGAAGCTGCTGCATATGAGATGGAAAAGAAATGTGAAGTTCAGCCATTCGTCATGAAGGAACCTGTTGGAATTAAAGCTACTGACGCATTTGTCATGAAGCTGCTTGAAATCAATGGTGGATTTATTCCCAAAGAGCTTGAAACAGAAAGAGGCCAACTGGTAGATATCATGGTTGACGTTCATCATCACTACCACGGTAAAAAAGTGGCTATGTTCGGTGATCCGGATATGATGATTGCTATGACTGAATTTGTAATTGATTTAGGTATGGTTCCAACCCTGGTACTGACAGGAACACCTGGTAAGGCATTTACCAAAGAGGTTCAAGCCATGTTTGATGAGGCCGGACTTACTGACAGCAAGGTTTATGAATCAGAAGACTTATTTGCCTTCCATCAGATGGTCAAAGACGAGCCCGTTGATTTAATTATAGGAAACACTTACGGAAAATATATTGCTAGAGCTGAAGATGTACCTTTGGTACGTGTTGGCTGGCCAATACTTGACCGTATGGGACATCAGTATTTCCCAATTGTAGGTTATAAAGGAGCGATCAGGATGATTGAAAAAATCTCTACAGCCCTTCTTGACCATTATGACAGACATTGCCCTGAAGAGGACTTTGAGCTTGTCATGTAAGATACGCTAAAAGTGGTATATCCAACCATTTTAGAATTTCCTATTTTCCGGGTCCGATGGTCCGGGCCCGGAAACTTTTAGGATAAGTAAACCCTTTAACCGATGATGATCATCGGTTTTGGCATAAGGAGGGATTTTAGTGAAGAATAAGATAATCGTCGATCAAAGACAAAAGCAGATCATGGTCAAGGACTCATCTACATCAGGGTCAATTGCATGTGAAACACACTCCACCTCAGGCGTTGTCAGCCAAAGGGCCTGTGTATACTGTGGTGCTAGGGTTGTCCTTAATCCAATAACAGATGCAGCCCATATCGTTCATGGACCTATTGGATGTGCGTCCTATACATGGGATATAAGAGGATCCCTATCCAGCGACAGTGAGCTCTACCGAATGAGTTTCTCTACTGATTTGGATAACCAGGATATTATTTTTGGTGGCGAGAAGAAACTGGTTGCAGCCATAGATGAAGTCATTGAAAATGAATCACCCAACGTTGTTTTTGTATACTCAACCTGTGTTGTTGGTGTTATTGGAGATGATGTAAAAGCAGTATGTAAACATGCAGAAATGAAACATGGAATCAGGGTCATCCCCGTTAATTCATCAGGGTTTTCAGGAAGTAAGAAGGACGGCTATAAAGCTGCCTGTCATGCAATTCTGGACCTCATGGGAGATGAAGAAAATATAGAGAAAATTCCTTATTCCATTAACTTCTTAGGAGATTTTAACTTGGCAGGGGAAGCTTGGATTATTAAATCCTATTTAGAAGCCATCGGCTTCAACCTACTGACTTGTGTAACAGGAGACTCAACGACTGAGTCATTGGGAATGGCCAAACACGCTACATTGAATATTGTCCAGTGTGCTGGGTCCATGACCTTTTTAGCAAAAAAAATGAAAATGAAATATGGCATTCCTTTTGAGAAAGTTCGATTTTTTGGTCTGGAGGATACAGTGGCATCTCTACGAAAAATCGTTGATCTTATAGGGAATGAGGAGCATAAATTACGTTTTGAAGCCTTAATTGATGCCAAGGAAGCCCAGTTTCTTGAACCGATCGCAGCCTACCGTGAAAAACTTACCGGTAAAAAAGTTGCCCTTTACGTTGGTGGTGGTTTTAAGGCCATATCTTTAATTGATCAATTTAGGGATATGGGGATTGAAACGGTTTTAGTAGGAACTCAAACCGGGTCAAAAAGTGAATATGAACAATTTAGAGAAATTACCAGTGAAGGCACGGTAATTCTGGATGATGCCAACCCTACTGAACTGGAATATTTCATGAAAGAGACTGGGGCTGATATATTAGTCGGTGGAGTAAAAGAAAGACCTCTTGCCTATAAACTGGGTGTCGCCTTCGTCGACCACAATCATGAACGAAAACATCCACTTGCAGGTTATGAAGGAGCATTAAATTTTGCAAAAGAAGTGGACCTGACCGTTAATTCACCGGTTTGGAAACTGGTTAGATAGGAGGCAGGTATGGATAGAGAAAGAAATTATGTAAATATGCAGGTCAACCCCTGTAAGATGTGTATGCCAATGGGTGCCAGTCAAGCCCTTAAAGGTTTTGCCAATACTATGAATATTATTCATGGGTCCCAAGGATGTTCAACCTATATCAGAAGACATATGGCAGCCCATTACAATGAGCCGGTGGATATCGCCTCATCATCCCTGTCAGAAGAAGGAACCGTTTATGGCGGTTCCAAAAACCTAAAACTGGGAATCAAAAATATGGTTGGCATGTATCATCCGGAAATTGTTGGAGTTCTTACAACCTGTCTGGCTGAAACCATCGGTGATGATATAAACCGCATTGTAAAGGAAGTAAGGGAGTCAGGAGATTATGACGATGTGGATATTATTCCTATCCCAACTCCCGGTTATGGAGGATCCCAATCAGAAGGTTATTTTGCCGCTATCAAAGGAATTCTTAAGTATTACGGTGAAAAGTATTTGGCAGGTGAATATGAATATCTGTCTGAGGACCTGAAGGAGAGAGACTATGAGGAACTTGGCCTGGACAGGGAAATACCCTACAAAGCTAAGGGTTATATCAATGTTATTGTATCCAACGCAACCTGTGAAGACATTAGGGAGTTAAAAAGAATCTCCGGCATTCTTGGTGTTGATTTTCTTATTCTTCCTGATATATCCGATGTTTTTGATGCACCTTATGAGCCAAACTATAACAAACTAAATGGAGACGGACTTTCAAGAGAACAGATTCCCATGGCCTTTGAAGCCCTGGCTACTATCGAACTTGGTCATCTGGTGGCAGACATGTATTCACCGGCAAAATACCTATATGAAACCTTTGATATTCCCATGTACCGCTTACCCCTTCCAATTGGCATTCACCATATGGATGCCTTTGTTGAAACGGTGGCAAGTGTGATGGAGATGGAGGTCCCTGGAGAATTGGTTAAAGAAAGAGGCCGGTTACTGGATGGGATGATCGATTCCCACAAACACAGTGCCTTAGGCAAGGTAGCCATCTTTGGTGATATGGATTTAGTCTATGGTATCTCGGGGCTTCTGGCAGAAAATGGTATGGATGTCATGGTTTGTGCCACCGGAAGTAAAACCAAACGTTTCAAAGAGGGGATTGAATCAATCATGGACAAGTATTCCTGTGATCCGGTTGTCATGCAGGATTCAGATTTTGAAACCATTAGGGAAGTTATTCATGAAAGAGGCGTTAATATCATGGTGGGTACATCTGATGGTAAGTTCATCTGGGAGAAAGACGGAATTGATCTGGTCAGAGTAGGTTTTCCTGTACATGACCACATTGGTGCCCAGAGAAAACTTAGGTTCGGATATAAAGGCTCAATTAGACTTTTAGATGAAGTCGTTAATAAGTTACTGGATCAAAAGCACAGAGGCTATAAGGATCGTATGATCGACAATTACTATAAAGAAGTAACGAAAAGAATGGAGGAACCCATATGGCAGTGAGAGTGACTAACCAATCGGAAAAGATACAGAACAAGAACAAAACCCATCCCTGTTTCAATGCCAAGGCCCACGAATTTGCCAGAATGCATCTTCCGGTAGCCCCTAAGTGTAATATTCAGTGTAATTATTGTCACCGGAAATTTGACTGTACCAATGAGTCAAGGCCGGGGGTCACCTCAGATATACTTAAACCTGAAGCGGCTCTCATGAAATATAAGGAAACCAAGAAGCAATTCGAAACTCTTTCAGTTGTAGGAATCGCCGGTCCTGGTGATGCCTTGGCCAACTGGGAAGAGACTAAGGAGACCTTAAAATTGATTCGTGATTTTGATCCTGATGTGACCTTTTGTTTGTCTACCAACGGATTAAAACTGACCAAGTATGCTGACGAGTTGATTGAGCTGGGTGTATCACATATTACAGTAACCATTAACACGGTATACGAAGAAGTGGCTGCCAAGATTTATAGACATATCCGCTTTGAAGGGAAAAAATACTTCGGTCTTGAAGGAGCAGCCAAACTTTTAAAAGCCCAATGGGACGGTGTCCAGTATTTAGCCGACAAGGATGTTTTCGTCAAAGTCAACATTGTATACCTAAAAGGCGTTAACGACGACCATATCGACGAAGTTGTTAAAAAGGCCAGTGCCTGTGGAGCCAGTGTCACCAATATCATGCCCCATATTCCAGTAGAGGGTACTCCCTTTGAAGTGCTGGAACAGGCTCCTATTCGTGAGGTCATGAATAAACGTTTGGAGCTTAACCCTATTTTGCCACAAATGATGCACTGTAATCAGTGTCGGGCAGATGCAGTTGGAAAACTGGGTGGATGCAGGAATGCTGTTTAGGGTATAAAACTCAATATCTTAAAATCCTATTAAATGATGATGGAGGTTATTATGGAGAAATTAAAGCATCACATATTTGTATGTTCCAGTTCAAGGCTAACTGGTGAAATCAAAGGATACTGTGCAGGAAACGGAAACCTTGAGGTTTTGGAAAACTTTGTTGAAGAGGTGAATGACCGTATGTTGGATTCTGATATTATGGTTTCCAACACAGGTTGTGTGGGACTCTGCTCGATGGGTCCGGTAGTTATGATCTACCCTGAACAAATCTGGTATGGAAAAGTCACACCGGATGATGTGGAGGAAATCATGGACGCTCTGGAAGAAGGTGAGGTTGTTGAAAGATTGGTTATCTAGAAGCTTTTTACTTCTTTTGTCTTTAAGTCTTTTTACAGCTTGCAATGCCTTGGCTAGTGAAGGCCCTAACCAGGAAATTATCGTATATGCAGCGGCCAGTTTAACGGAAAGCTTTCAGGAGATTGAGAAAGAGTATGAAGGTCAACATCCTGGAATCGATATAGTTCTAAACTTTGCCGGAAGTCAAATGCTCTTCAACCAGATTAAATCAGGTGGAAGGGCTGACCTGTATTTCAGCGCAAACCTCCGTTATCCAGACCAATTAGTGGCGGATGGTGTGGAAGGTTGTATGGAAGTGGATAATTATGGGACCAATACCCTAGTTCTTATTGGTAAAGATATAAAAGGCGATGATTTTACCTCCTGGATGGAGGGACTGCAAAGGGAAAACCCACGAATTGTCATTGCTCATGAATCTGTACCGGTAGGATCCTATACAGTTAAGATGATGGATAATTACCTAGAAATGGAAAAGAATCAGGAAACCTATGAGTTTTTTTATAACCATGTTGTTTCCTATGAGAATGATGTGAAAAGTATTGTAACAAAAGTTGTCCTAGGTGAAGCCGATTATGGTATTGTCTATGTTTCAGATTATATGGCTATTAAGGACAAGCCGGGGATAGGTTATATATCTATACCTGAGTCATTTAACATCAAAGCCCAATATGGGTCCATTCTTATTGAAGTAACTGATGAGACAAAAGACCTTTATGACTATATTCTTACCGGTAAGGGTCAGGAGATTCTAAATGACTTTGGTTTCTAATAATCTGATTCCCATATGAGAAAATCCATAGAAAGGAAGGTGAAAAGCATGGTGCTAAAAAGAAGTTTTGATTATGGAATATCCCTGTTTTTGACTATGACCCTTTTGGTCATGATTTATCTGGTGTCCGGTCTCTTTAGGCCCTTTTATTCCAATTCCGGTTTGCTGGAAGTTTTTAGCTCTGACACCTTAACCTCCATTTTGGTTTCGGCACTGAGTATTATCATATCTATATCCATCGTTGTTGTGTCGGGAACCTTGCTGGCCTTTAAGATGCACAAGAAAAACGGTCAGGCTTATGAGATCTTTCATGGATTGATTATGTTGCCCCTTCTTTTACCTCCAACCGTTGCTGGTTTGGTACTCTTACAGGGCTTTGGATCTAACTCCTGGTTCAGCCACTTTTTCTTCGGTGGAAAGCTATCGGTAGCCTTTCATTTTGCAGGTATTGTTGTAACCCAGGTTTTTATAACCCTACCATATTTTTATCAGATGATGTTAAACGGTTTTGAACAGGTAGAGGATGCCTATGAAGAGGAAGCCCAAGTGGCCGGGGCTGACTCCTTTACAATTCTTAGGGCAGTCCTGATTCCTATGACCAAAAAAAATATGTTGGCAGGTATCTTTCTTTGCGGCCTAAGGGGTCTGTCTGAGTTTGGTGCCACCATCATGTTTGCAGGAAATATGGTGGGTAAAACCCAGACCATGACAACCAGAATCTATCAACTCTATCAAATGGATGTAGAAGCGGCTTTCTCTCTGGCAGCCCTTCAAGTCATTCTATTCATATTACCCTTTGCATTTTTTATTAAAAAGCAAAAGGAAGGAGTTAAATCATGAAGAAATTAACAGTCATTGATACAACACTTCGAGATGGTGAACAATCTCCAGGTGTTGCTTTTTCACATAGAGAAAAGTTAAATATTGCCAAGCACCTGGATCAGTTGGGTGTAGATATTATTGAAGCAGGTATTCCTGTTATGAATATGATGGAACAACAAACCATTCATGATATCTTAAGCCTTGGTCTCAAAGCTGACATACTTACTTGGAACCGTCTTCATATGAAAGATATCAAGGCTTCGCTGGAAGCAGGAGCAAAAAATCTCCATATATCAGTTCCCGTATCGGATGTTCATATTTTTAAGAAGCTTAGGACGACCAGGTCAGAGCTTTTACATAATCTGGAAGGCGTTCTTTCCTACTGTGCAGAAAATGATGTGAACGTATCAGTGGGGGGTGAAGACGCCTCCAGGGCTGATGAAGACTTCTTGGCAGAGGTATTCTGCAAAGGCACCCAGTACGGTGTTAAAAGAATCCGTTATGCTGATACGGTCAGTGTCCTAACTCCTTTTACGACACTTGAACGGATAGAAAACCTTATTCAAGGAATGGCAGGAAAACTTGATATATCAGCAGAGGATCTGATGAATGACCTCCTTATTGATTTCCATGGTCACAATGATTTTGGCCTGGGAACGGCTAATGCTTTGGCCGCCTTTAAGGCAGGAGCACTTGGCATTTCCTGCTCCGTTAATGGCCTGGGTGAGAGAGCCGGCAATACAGCCCTGGAGGAAATAGTTATGGCCTTAAGCCTTCTTGAAGAGGCCCAGGTCGATATCAAGGTTAAAGAGATTATGCGGGTTTCAAAACTTGTAGAAGCATACTCCGGCCGTACCGTCATGGAGTCTAAACCTATTGTAGGCAAAATGGTTTTTTCCCATGAATCAGGTATCCACGTAGATGGTTTGCTCAAGGATAAGCGGACCTATTGCTATCTGGATCCAAAGATTTTGGGTAGGAGACATTCTTATGTGAAGGGAAAGCATAGTGGGCGGAGTGCTGAGAGGATTTAGTTGTTGGAAAGTTGGGGTCATGGAGGTGCGGGTCAATGGTCCCTTGGGTCAGGCGGGTACATCCCAGACCAGAGTATACTCTGGCCAGTGATGTAAAGCCTACCCCAAGGGACCACTGACCCACACCTCCATTCGGTTTCTAACAAATGTCCTCTCAGCGCTGCGCTGGAGAGGTTTGATTAGCTTTGTAGTGGTGTTGTGGGGCGCCTCGGCGCTTTGCTGGAGGCTTGGATTAGGTTGTGGGGCGCTTCGGTGCAGCTCTGGAGGCTTGGGTTTGGTTGGAAGAGATGGGATACTTGTTTGTATGAGGGATATTTATAGTCATGGCTGAGGTAATTGGGTGAATTACTTTGGTCATTTTTATTTGGTGGAATGTTGATTGTTTGGTATGATTAGATTATACAAATGATGGATGATGGAGGTTGAAGGATGTATCGGATATTTTATTTTTCTGGGACGGATAATACCAAATTGATGGCTGAGGGAATATATGGAGAAATGTTGAGGCTGGGGCTTGAGGTTGATTTGAGGGATATAGTAGAGGTGAGTAAGGGGTTTGATGGGGCCTTGGCTGAGAACCAGCTTATGATTGGAAAAGATGATGTGGTTGTGATTGGCTTTCCTATTCATGCTTTTTCCATGCCGGATATTGTTGAGGACTTTATAAGAAAGCTTCCCAGGGGTAGGGGGCGGAAGGCTGTTGTATTTCAGACGGCAGCAGATCCTACAGTAGCCAATCTGTCTGGTCTTGTTCATGGTAGAGACTACCTTAAGATGAAGGGATATAAGGTGATCTATGAAAGAGGATTTATTATGGGCTGTAATTTTTTCTATCCTATAAGTAAAGGCTTGGTTAAAAAGCTTTATTACCGCAACCTTGAATTGATGAAAGATATGGTTGAAGACCTGAAGAAGGGACAGGAAAGGCATGTTGAAGTAGGGCGGATGACCACTGAACTGGCTTTGGTTTTTCACTATTTTGAGGAAAACTGGGGAGCCAGGTTTATGGGGCGTGAAATATATGCCAATTCTCAGTGTACATCCTGTGGAAAATGTATTCGGTCCTGTCCTAAAGGAAATATTGAATTCCAGGATGGTGAAATTATATTTGGCAAAGCTTGTATGTGGTGTATGAAATGCTTTACTATCTGCCCGGCAGATGCCGTCGTACAAGGCTATGCTCCAAAGATCAAGATACAAGGTGGCTACCACATTCATGATATTATCCATGACTCAGGGATTGATTATGAGAATTACCAACTTCAGGGTGAGTTTGAAGAGAGATTTAAGGATTATTTTACAATTAATTAGCAAGCAGAAGGGATTATTAGAAAATATTTTTTTAGTGATTCATCGAGACTCTCAACTAGTGACATCATATTATAACAATGCTATAATTAATTAATGAATATTGTTCAAACAAGAACTGCTGGACAAGAAGAATTAACGTATTTCAATATTTATAGGAGGAATAAGGGATGAAAAGTATACGAAGTAAATATATGGCTTTGTTTGGAGGTTTATTACTAATAATCTTACTTGTGATAGGTGTAACTGCTAACGTATTAGCTTACAATGCACTGTTGGATGTGTCTTTTGATCTGATTATGGAGACATCAAATGAATCTGCAAAGGTTGTAGAAGAAAGACTGAAGGGCCGCCTAACTGAAGTTGAAGCTTGGGCTAATTCAGAGATTATTCGTGATCCAAGCATCAGTTTGGAGGATAAATTTGAGTATTTGCTTCGGGAAGTTGATAGAGGCGGCTATATCAGTGCAGGTATTGTAGACCTAGATGGAATGACCACATTGACCAATGGTGTTGAATTAGATTTATCGACCCGTCCATATATTAAAGAGGTTCTGGCTGGAAAGAATCAAGTGACAGATCCAATTGTCAGTCGTGAAGACAATGTCACTTTGATCGTCAACTATGCAGTTCCAATAAAAGATAGCCAAGGAAATGTCATTGGTGGATTAGTAGGTGCGAGGGACGGAAGTGAGCTCAGTAACCTGACGAATGATATTCAACTGGGTGAAGAAGGGGTTGCCTTTATGATTAACAGTATAGGTAATACCATTGCGAATGAGGACTTGGACAAGGTAAGAAGTGTAGAAAATATAATCGAAATTGCTAAAGATGTACCTGAATTACAACCTTTGGCTGATATTATTTCCCTTATGATCCAAGGAGAAAATGGATACGGAACCTATACCTATGAGGGGGTTGAAAAACTGGTGGCTTATGCACCAGTTGGGGATTTTAACTGGTATATTGCCATTGCCATGCCTTTGTCTCAGGTAGAAAGCGGCTTAACAGGCCTGACAACCAGTATTATTTCGATCTCTGTCATCACCTTGATTATTGCTTTGGTTCTAACTTTTATTGTAGCCAATTTCTTTGTAGGCAAGGCAAAAACCATTGCCAATGAGATTGATCAATTGAAAAATGGTGACTTCACTTCCAGGCAGCATAAAGAACCTTTGTTTGCTGATGAGCTGGATGGGGCCATCAGCGATATTGAATCAATGAAGCAATCAGTTAGCAGTATGATAGGCTCTGTAAGAGACAACTCATATGATATTACAGCAAAGTCTCAGGGACTTAATGGACTTTCTGAAGATATGCTGTCAGTGTTTAGCGGAGTAACTAGATCTTTAGAAGAAACCAATAGCGGTATTGAAGCTCAATCTATACATCTAATGGACATATCTACTATATTAAATGATTTTAGTGAAAAGATTGATGGTATTTCCGAGAATGTAAAGGATATTGATAAGGAAGCCGGTGAAATAGGCATGATGTCAACAAAAGGGAACTCTGAAATGGAAGATCTTAATCAGTCTATTGGCCAGATCAGAGAAACCTTTAAAAATTTTGAGAGTAAAATCAGTGGTCTGGGATCCAGTGTTGTGAAAATATCGGATATTACTCAGATGATTAACGACATTGCAGAACAAACAAATCTTTTAGCCCTAAATGCTGCTATTGAAGCGGCAAGAGCAGGTGAAGCTGGGAAGGGATTTGCTGTTGTAGCAGATGAGATAAGAAAACTAGCAGAGCAGTCAAAAGTCTCCTCTCAAAGCATTAATGAATTATTGGATGGAATCTCAAATGAGGCCAATGAGATTATTGTTAGTAGTGACGGAATTAACCTTCAATTGGAGAATCAATCAAACGTGGTACATTCAACCATTAGTTCTTATCAGGACATTGTATCTGCTATCAATACGATTTCCAGCAAGATCAGTATAGCCAATCATTCTGTTAATGAAATTGAAAGTGAGAAAAACGAAATTGTGGATAAAATTCAGGATGCAACTGCGGTTGCAGAAGAGATTTCGGCAACTTCAATCCATATAGCTGAATCAACCAGTCAGGTTATGATATCTGCCAAGCAGGTATCCGAAGAAGCAAACGATATGAGTAAGGCTACTGTCATGATGACAGATAAGGTAGAAGTGTTTAAGATTGATTAGTGTTTTGTGTCTATTTGCAATAAAAAACCGGTTAACCATATATACATGGGTAGCCGGTTTTTTTATATGTCTAGGGTTTATTAACTTGATCTTACCTTGTCAAGCTCTGTAATTCTTTCTTAAGAACATCTGCACTTTCAGATACGACACGAATGTCATCGATCATTTTGGTGACGCTGGCATTAACTTCTTCTGTAGAGGCAGAATATTGTTCGGATACAGAGGCGAGATTGTTGAACACTTCGAAGGTGGCATTTTTTTCTTTTTCAAGGATTATAGTTTGTTCACCTGCTTTTTGGAATTCGCTGGCAGAAGTTCGAAGATAATCTATGGTTTTGGTTATGCTGGAGGAGGTCTTTTCTACAATTTTAGCGGTTTCTTCAGACTGCTCACTTAGATTGTTAAGTTTAGCCTGGGCATCTGTTACATGAAGATCGATTCCACGAATAACATCGTTAATATTTTTGGCGCTTGCAGATGTTTCTTCTGCCAATTTACGAATTTCTTCAGCTACGACTGCGAAGCCTTTTCCGGCTTCTCCGGCTCTAGCTGATTCGATGGATGCGTTTAGGGCAAGAAGGTTTGTCTGACTGGCTATGCTGTCAATTTTGGTAATAAACTCGATGATTACCTTAAACTCAGAAAGCATATTATCGATGGTTTCAACAATTCCGCTGTTTATTTCTTCAGAGCCCTTAACAGTATTAATGAGGGCTTCCAAGGTGCTGGTGCTTTCAACATTAATTGACTCGCTTTCCGTAACGCCTTCAGACAGTTTACCCAATATAGATGCAATTGCATCTAGGGATTCACCCAGTTTATTGAGATATAAAATTCCGGATTCAAGATTTTCTGTTTGGCTGACGGCACCTAGTGCGATTTCTTCAACTGCCCGTCCTATTTCTGTTGAGGTTAGATGAAGTGAATCTGTGGCCTGACCAAGTTCTTCATATTGACCTTCTGAATTGGCTATACTGAGTCTAAGGGCCTGACTGCTGGCTTGCTGTTCTTCTGCAAGTGCTTGGGCTTCGGACAGTGATTCACTCAATTGTTTGAAGATTGCAATGACGGCTCTTCTGATAAAGAAGGTGATAGCGAATCCAATGAGAAAGACAAAGTTCATGGTGAATTTAACAACGATAAAAAGGGAGGGGATTGAAATCATAGTGCCGCTGGCATCTTTTATACCTGTTGAGGTCATAATGAGTAAAAAGTTAAATATAACAAAAAGTATGACAGTATATATCGTATAAGGTATTATTTTTATGAGTAGTACTGAGGGGACAAAGGCTACAAAAAGCAAAGTCAGAAGTATTATGTTTGTTGGATAGGTTGGGAAGGCAACCATAACAATGCCTAGTAAGAATATGAAGGCTAAGACCTGTATTTTAGCATCAGAACTTATGGTGAGCTTAGGTGAAACCAGGGCCAGACCCATGAATAGTATGGCAAGCAAGGTTGTGACACCTATTGCAAAACTGAAATTTTTTGCCAGGATTGAACTAAGGGGAGCGTATACTGCAATAAAAGCAAAGATGAAAATAGTTGCGGCCCTGAAACTTTTAAATATAAAATGTTTGATTTGCTGCATTGAATCGTTCATAAGTTACCTCCTAAAATGTGACTGATTAGTTTTTATGTGTTAACTACCGAGTATGATTTATTGAGGAATTTATTCACTTATTATCCTTATAGATATTATAAACGATAGACTTTTTATTTCCAAGTAGGATATGGATTAATATCAAAGTATTTTATAACATGGAACAATATAGGATGGATAAATAACCTAGTGCTATCATATCGATAAGGGAAATAAAGTGTTATAATAATAGTAGATTCTATTTCAAAGGCGAGGTGAAGTTCATGAAACTAGTTGTTAAATCCTTTAAGGAGTTAAGTAACAATGAACTGTATGAGATGATTCGACTTAGGGAGAAAGTTTTTGTCCTTGAGCAGAATTGTGTCTATGTGGACTGTGATGGTTTTGATCCGTCCTGTGATCATATTCTGATCGAGGACCAGTCACAGGTTGTTGCTACCTGTAGAATTATGCCCCCAGGACTTAAGTATGATCATGTTGCTATCGGAAGAGTTGTTGTTGGTCAAGAGGCAAGGCGCAAGGGCCTTGGTACTATGCTAATGGAAGAGGGCCTCGCTTTTATACATGGAAAATATGGCGACTGTGACATTGTTCTATCCGCCCAGGTTGCCATAAAAGGTCTTTATGAAAATCTCGGTTTTAAAATAATTTCAGAAGTATATCTGGAAGACGGTATTGATCATGTTAAGATGAAGCGGGAAAAAGGCAATCCTGTGGTAATGAAAGTAGACAAGGAAGCGGATGTGGATGACATTATGGAATCAGAGGTCTACAAAAAAGCTTTACGTAAGGTTCGTATCGAAAAACTATTGGAATCTGCGATTACAAGGAATGAAATGTTCTTGCATTTCCAACCGGTGATTGATGTGACAACCGGTCTTATTTCAGGACATGAAGCCCTCCTTCGGTGGGAAAGTCCGGAACTTGGCAATGTGGAGCCCAATGAATTTATTCCTATTGCAGAAAAAACCATGATTATTAATATGATAGGATTATTTGTGATTCGGGAAGCCTGTCAATTTGGCCGGCTTATTCACAATGAATTTGGAAAAATACACGGAATGGCAGTAAACATATCATTGGTTCAATTATTCAGTGACGATTTTGTAGACCGTGTTGATGAAATATTACATAATACTAATTTTGATCCTAATTATTTAATATTTGAAATAACGGAATCCTTTGAGTATGGAGCCAATGACCGGATCCTCAGTCGATTGAAACAATTGGTGGATCTTGGAGTTAACATTTCTCTTGATGATTTTGGAACCGGTTACTCAGCCCTTGAAAATGTTTTTCTATTACCAATCCAGTATCTCAAAATCGATAAAAGTGTCCTATGGAATTCCATTAACAGCGTCAACGGTAAAGCCCTCATTAAAAGCGTTATCGACTTTACCAAAGATGCCGGTATCGATGTAGTTGTGGAAGGCGTAGAAACCAAAGCAATGGAAGACCAGGTCAAAGCCTTTCAGTCCAAATACAGCCAAGGCTTCTACTACATGAGACCCAGCGACAAACAAGCCATCATCAAACGCCTAAAAAAAGAACTAGAAGACTAACAAGATAAGAATATAAGTTATAAATCAAAAGAAAAAGAACTACAGTATTGAAATACTATATACAAAAGTAATTAAAGGCGTAGATTAGGTTGGTTTTATAAATGGCAGAAAGATAGGACGCCTAAGTGTGTGATGCGGAACGGTTAGCGGCGCGTTGAGTGCAGCATTACACACTTAGGCGTCCTATCTTTCAACCCTATATAAAACTAAACTAGTCCAATTTTATATGACAATACCCACCCGGATTTTTCTTCAAATACCTCTGATGATATTCTTCAGCTTCAGCAAATACTGTCAGTTTAGTGGTTTCCGTAACTATTGGGTCCATGTATTTATTCTGCTCATTGGCCAGACTTTCCTGGATAATGGCTACATCATCATCGTCATAATGGTAGATACCGGTTCTGTATTGGGTGCCAGTATCCGGTCCTTGACGGTTAAGAACAGTTGGATCAATAATCTGCCAGTAGGCGTCTAAAAGTTTTTCAAGAGAACAGGTATATTCATCAAATTCAATATAAACACCTTCAGCATAATTGGTTGTTCCGGTGCATACTTCCTTGTAGGTAGGATTTTCTGTGTTTCCGTTGGCATAACCAACGATAGTTTTGGTTACTCCAGGTATACGTGAAAAATATTCTTCAACTCCCCAGAAACAACCTCCGGCTAAAACTATTTTCTTCATAGCGTCACTTCCTTTATATAGATTCAACATTAGTGATTTTCATTAAGATATGCCAACTCCTGCTTAAGTGAATAGAGGAGAAAGCTATACTAGATTATATCACTGTCAAAAACTTTTGTACATGACATATAAGACTAAAGACTTAGAGTCAAGACATACCTTGTGCTTTTTTTGAAAAACGAACATTAGGTCCTTATAACTAAAAAATGTTCGAAAAATGGTTGACCGTCATCAACTTGTTCTATATAATTATAAGGTAGGCATGAAATCTTGGGTGGTTTTTGCCTATGGTTTTAGGGGATAAATGATTTTCCCTAAGTTGCTTAACATTTGTCACACATGTACGACGCACACGTACGAAATCACACACTATGAACAAGAAAGGGGTATTATATGTTTGAATCTCTATTTCAACTCAAGAAACATGGCACTAACGTAAGAACTGAGGTTTTTGCCGGTATCACCACATTTATGACAATGGCTTATATCATTGTTGTCAACCCTAACATCTTATCCGGTAAAGATGCTAATCTTACGGAAGTAATCGGTATGGACTGGGGCGCTATTTTTGTTGCAACCATATTGGCAGCTGTAATCGGTACCTTGGCTATGGCTTTTATGGCCAACTATCCTTTTGCCTTGGCACCTGGTATGGGACTTAACGCATTTTTCATCTACACAGTTGTTCTTGGTGACAACGGATTCGGATGGGAAGTGGCACTTGCTGCTGTATTCATTGAGGGTCTTGTCTTTATTGTCTTAACCTTTGTCAATGTACGTGAAGCCCTTTTTAATGCCATTCCTATTCAGCTTAAATATGCTGTAAGTGCAGGTATCGGTTTATTTATTGCCTTCATCGGTTTCCAAAACTCAGGAATCGTTGTTGACGGTGCTACACTTGTCACCATTAATCCAAACCTTGTACAGATTCAGATTATATTGACAGTTATCGGTATCCTTATTACCGGTATTCTTATTAAGAAAAATGTAAAAGGAGCCATCCTAATTGGAATCCTTGTAACTTGGGCTCTTGGTATGATTGCCCAATTGACTGGAATATACGAAGTGGATCCATCCATTGGAATGTTCTCAGTAATTCCTGAAAAAGTTTTTGCACCAATCCCATCCTTGGCTCCAGTTGCCTTTAAGTTTGACTTCTCATTCCTTGGTAACCTTGAGTTCTGGGTAATCGTATTTGCTTTCTTATTTGTTGACCTATTCGATACCCTTGGAACCCTCATCGGTGTGTCTGAAAAAGCAGGTTTCCTTGATAAAGAAGGTAAGTTGCCAAAGGCTAAGCAGGCACTTTTAGCTGACGCTATTGCAACAACTGCAGGTGCAGCACTTGGTACTTCAACAACGACAACTTATATCGAAAGTGCTTCAGGTGTAGCTGATGGTGGTAGAACCGGTCTTACAGGTGTAGTTGTAGCAATTCTTTTTGCTCTAGCACTTCCATTTTCACCGGTATTTATGGCGATTCCGGCTTTTGCTACAGCGCCAGCACTAATTGTTGTAGGTTTCTATATGATGGGTTCAGTTACCAAGATTGATTTCAACGATGCAGCAATTGGTATTCCTGCATTCTTGACAATTATCGCTATGCCTGTAACGTATTCCATCTCAGAAGGTATTTCCTTCGGAATCATTTCTTACACAGTGATTAACCTCTTTACAGGAAATGCGAAGAAGGTACATCCTCTCATGTATGTAATTTCAATAGCCTTCCTTGTAAAATATCTTTTTATTTAGTGAATAATACATATTGAATAATTGTATTAGTCACGTTATAATGTAGACGTAATTAAAGAAGATTTAAATCTGTATGACTGGCGGATAAATGGGAATACCCATAGGGAGTACAGATGTTAACATGCCGACCGCCTGGGCGAAAGACCTTAGTTCTTGAGCTCAGGCGGTCTTTTTATTGTTTTAGGAATTGAGTATTCCAGGCAGACAAGATCTCTAGAGCCATGATTTGTTTTTCAAAAGGAGATTTGTATGGAAAAGAATTGGAATGGTTTTAATCTTGGAGAGTGGACAGAGGAAATTGGTGTCAGAGACTTCATCGTCGATAATTATGAGCCTTATGACGGCCAAGGGGACTTCCTTTGCGGTCCCACTGAGAGGACCAGGCAGGTCTATGACATCTATGAAAATCTAAGACAGCAGGAACTCAGACAAAATGGTGTTCTCAATGTGGATACGGAGACGGTATCCTCTCTATTAACCTTTGCACCTGGCTACATAGACAAGGATCATGAACTTATAGTCGGTCTTCAGACAGATGAGCCTTTAAAACGTGCCGTTAATCCCTTTGGTGGTATCCGTATGGCTAGAACTGCCTGTGAGGCTTATGGTTACAAACTGTCAGAAAAGGTTGAAAATGAATTCGCCTATAAGACAACCCATAATGATGGTGTTTTTCGTGTTTATAATGAAGACATGAAAACGGCCAGACGTTTAGGGATTATTACCGGCCTTCCTGATGCTTATGGCAGAGGCCGCATCATCGGTGATTATCGAAGGATTGCCCTATACGGAGTGGACCGATTGATTCAAGACAAAAAAAATGATCAAAACAGGATGAATCAAGGCCCTATGACAGAGGATAGTATCCGCTTACTGGAAGAAATTCATAGACAGATTGATTTTTTAGGTAAGCTTAAAAATATGGCCTCAGCTTATGATATTGATATCAGTGGTCCGGCAGAGACTGCGAGGCAAGCGATTCAATGGACCTACTTTGGTTACCTGGCTGCAGTTAAAGAGCAGAACGGAGCAGCCATGAGTCTTGGAAGAATGAGTAATTTCTTTGATATATATATAGAAAGAGATATGAAGGCTGGACTTCTTGATGAAGCTGGAGCTCAGGAACTGATTGATGATTTTGTCATTAAGCTTCGCCTTGTCAGACAGTTAAGAACGCCTGAATATAATGAGCTTTTTGCAGGAGACCCAAACTGGATTACTGAGGTTATTGGTGGTATCGGTGAAGATGGAAGACATATGGTAACCAAAACTTCCTATAGAATGCTGCAAACCCTCTATAACCTGTCACCGGCACCGGAGCCTAACCTGACCGTCCTTTGGTCAGAAAGATTACCTAAGCCTTTTAAAGAGTTTTGTGCAGGGATTTCCATTAATACAGACTCTATCCAATATGAAAACGATGAATTGATGCGCCCCTCTTATGGCGATGATTACGGTATTGCCTGTTGTGTGTCTGCTATGCGAATTGGCCAGGAGATGCAGTATTTTGGTGCCAGATGTAACATGCCTAAAGTTCTGCTTTTAGCCCTCAATGGTGGAAAAGAGGAAATGAAGGGCCTTGAACTTGGTCCCCAGATGGAGGCTTTTCCAGAGGAAGTCCTGGATTATGACCAGGTTGTGGAACGCTTTAATATTTACCAGGCATGGCTCAGTAAGTTATATGTTAATACCATGAATGTCATTCACAGAATGCATGACAAATACGCCTATGAAAAGACCCAAATGGCCCTTCACGATACCTATGTGAAACGGTATATGGCCTTTGGAATGGCCGGTTTATCTGTTATGGCAGATTCCCTAAGTGCCATTAAATACGCCAAAGTTACACCGATTAAAGATGAAAGAGGCATTATTTGCGACTTTAAGATAGAGGGAGACTTTCCAAAATTCGGTAACAATGATGACCGGGTTGATGCACTGGCTGCATCTATCACCGAAGACTTCCATAATGAACTGAAAAAACATGAATCCTACAGGGATGCAGAACATACCTTAAGTATATTGACCATCACTTCCAATGTGGTTTATGGTAAAAAAACTGGTACTACACCTGACGGACGTAAGGCCGGTCAGCCATTTGCACCGGGAGCCAATCCTATGCATGGAAGAGACACCAGTGGAGCCCTTGCCTCCCTTGAATCTGTTGCCAAGATCCCTTATGACTGCTGTAGAGACGGGGTTTCCTGTACCTTTAGTATTCATCCAAAGGCCCTTGGAAAAAATGATGGCAATAAGGTAGGTAACCTGATTGGTATTCTTGACGGATATTTTTCAAAGCCAGCTCACCACTTAAACGTTAATGTCTTAAGTCCTGAAACCCTTAAAGATGCCATGGACCATCCTGAGTCCTATCCGAATTTAACCGTAAGGGTATCGGGATATGCCGTTAACTTTAACCGACTAAGCAGGGAACAGCAGCTTGAAGTTATTGCAAGAACCTATCACGCAAGTATATAAGTCATTTTAGGCATGGAGCCTATCACATAAGGACAAAAGAAACCATAGGATATTAAACTTCTATAGAAGAAAAGGAGAATTATGAGAGCATTAATCAGCGTATCAGACAAAACAGGAATCGTAGAATTTGCCAAAGACTTGGCAGGCCTTGGTGTTGAAATCGTTTCAACCGGTGGTACTGCAGCAAAGCTTAAAGAAGCCGGTCTTGACGTTATCGGAATCAGTGAGGTTACCGGATTTCCAGAGTGTTTGGACGGCCGAGTCAAGACCCTTGACCCACACATTCATGCAGGTATCCTTGCTATGAGATCCAATGAAGAGCATATGAAGCAGATTGCTGACCTTAAGGTGACTCCTATTGACCTGGTTGTTGTTAACCTATATCCATTTAAGGCAACAATCCTTAAAGAAGGCGTTGAACGTGAAGAAGCCATTGAGAACATTGATATCGGTGGACCAACCATGCTTCGCTCAGCAGCTAAAAACTACCAGGATGTATCTGTTATTATTGATCCTGCTGACTATGCAGTTGTACTTTCAGAACTTCGTGCTGAAGGTAAAGTATCAGTAGATACCAACTTCTACCTAAGCTCCAAAGTATTCGAGCATACATCATCCTATGACACCATGATTGCAGATTATATGCGTAAACAGCGTGGAGCAGAGGAACTTCCTGAAACCATTACCATGACTTATGAAAAAGTTCAGGACATGCGTTACGGTGAAAATCCACATCAAAAGGCTGCCTTCTATAAAGAAATCGGCAATACAAAAGGTTTCTTAACCAATGCTGTTCAGCTACACGGTAAGGAACTATCCTTCAATAATATTAACGATACCAACGGCGCCCTTGAATTATCCAAAGAGTTTACTGAGCCAACAGTTGTTGCCTGTAAACATGCCAATCCATGTGGTGTAGGCAGTGGTGTTGATATTTATGAAGCCTATATGAAAGCATATACTTCTGATCCAAAATCTATTTTTGGCGGTATTGTTGTAGCCAATAGAGAGGTGGATGCAAGGACTGCAGAAGAGATCAATAAAATCTTTATCGAGATCGTTGTCGCTCCATCCTATACCGAGGAAGCACTGGAGATTCTTATGAAGAAGAAGAATATCCGTGTTCTGGAACTGAAAGACATTGAAGTGAAACAACCGGATACGGCCTATGATCTTAAAAAAGTTTCCGGCGGTCTTCTTGTTCAAACAGTGGATTCAAAGCTCTTTGACGGTGAATTAGAAGTTGTGACAGACAGAAAACCGACTGAGGCAGAACTTGCTGATCTAGAATTTGCATGGAAAATAGTAAAATATGCCAAGTCCAACGGTATTGCTATTGGTAAAAATACCCAGTCTCTTGGTGTTGGACCTGGACAGGTTAACAGGATTTGGGCAGCTAATCAAGCTATTGATCATGCTATTGAAGCACTTGGTGCAGATGTACTTAAGGGTGCGGCTCTTGCTTCAGATGCCTTCTTCCCATTCTCTGATGTTGTTGAATCTGCAGCGGCAGCAGGAATTAAGTGTATCATTCAACCAGGTGGTTCCATGAGAGACCAGGAATCCATAGATGCATGTAACAAATATGGTATTGCCATGGTATTCACTGGCATGAGACACTTCAGACATTAGAATAAAAAGTATTAAAATTTCGAAAAAACACTTGTTAAGTTTGTACATATATGGTAAATTATATTCATAGCTAGTCATCCCTTCTAGTGCGCCAGCACATTTAATGACTAGACTATAACCCTTATTAATTATTTATACTCCCCTCATCAATGAAAAAAAGACTGAAAAGTCTTTTTTTCTATTTTATCCACTTTTTCTTATCTAAATATTGATTGTAATATTCTCATACCGTTTTCAAGAATTTTCATGTATGATATAATAGTGAAACATATGTTAACTGGCATGAGAAGCCCTAATTTGCCAGGGAGGTCAGTTAAGAGAATTAACCATGAATGGAGATATACATGTTCAATATCGATTCCTTTAAAGAACTCAAAAAAGAAGAATATTACGAGTCTCTCCTTTTTTTTGCCAAAGGGCTAATGGAAGGTGAAAGAGACCTAATTGCCAACTTATCCAATATATCAAGTTTGCTGATTCATACCATGTCGGATATTAACTGGTCAGGTTTTTACCTCATGAAAGAAGGGGAACTTGTTCTGGGTCCCTTTGGTGGTAAACCGGCCTGTATTCGGATTCAGGTTGGAGCCGGTGTCTGTGGTACCTGTGTTGAAACCGGTCAAGTACAGCTGGTTCCTGATGTACATGCTTTTCCAGGCCACATTGCCTGTGATGGCGATACCAATTCAGAAATTGTTTTACCTATAGAAATAGATGGCAAGGTAGTTGGGGTTCTGGATATAGACAGTCCGGTCCTTAACCGTTTTGACCAAGAAGACCAAGAAAACTTAAGTCAATTGGTGTCCATGATTGTAGATGCCTGTGACTGGGAGGTGTAAGATGAATTACCGATTAATAGAACAAAGAGAACTACCTGATATTCAGGGAACCGGCTATGTATACGAGCATAACAAAACCAAAGCACGGGTTTGCTTCATGATCACAGATGATGAGAATAAGACTTTTTCCATCAGTTTTAGGACGCCACCATGGGATGACACAGGTCTCCCTCATATTTTGGAACACTCTGTCCTTTGCGGCTCCAGAAAATACCCTATTAAGGACCCCTTTATTGAACTGGCAAAAGGTTCCCTAAATACCTTCCTTAATGCTATTACCTATTCAGACAAGACTATGTATCCGGTAGCTAGCGTCAATGATACAGACTTTCACAACCTCATGGATGTGTATCTAGATGCTGTATTCTATCCCAATATATATGATACATCCCTAACCTTCGAACAAGAAGGCTGGCACTATGAGCTTTTTGAAGCAGACAAGAAGCCGATTTACAAGGGAGTTGTCTACAATGAGATGAAGGGGGTCTTCTCTTCACCTGAACAGATTCTCTACCGTAAGATTCAACAGGAAATGTTTGAAAACCATCCTTATTCCTATGAATCCGGTGGTGATCCAATGGCTATACCAAGTCTTACCTATGAAGATTTTATCCGCTTCCACGAGACTTATTACCATCCGTCCAACTCATTTATCTATTTCTACGGAAAGTTGGATATGGAAAAGGAACTGGCATATTTGGACCAGGAGTACTTAAGTGCTTTTGATTACCGTCAAGTGGATTCTGAGATTCCTCTAGTAGAAAAGTATGATCAGGTTCGTGATCTTGAAGTCGGTTACCCAATAGGAAAAGGGGATGACAAGGAAGGTAAAACCTACCTGTCCTACAATGTCCTTTTAGGCCAGTCTAAAGACATTATCGATGGCGTTGGTCTTGATATTCTTGAGTACCTTCTAGTGGATGCTCCGGGAGCTCCGGTTAAACAGGCCCTTATAGATGCCGGCATCGGACAGGATATCCTCTGTCATTTTGATGCAGGGATTAGAGAAGGTGTCTTTTCCATTATTGCCAAAAATGCATCTTCTGATGACAAACAGAAGTTTATCGATATTATTGATGAGGAACTGGCTAAAATCGGTGATACCGGCTTCGATGACAAAAAAGTCCAGGCAGCCATTAATAAATTCGAATTCAGGGCAAAAGAAGCCGATTTCGGCCAATATCCAAAAGGAATTATCTATGCCATCAAGGTTCTTGAAACCTGGCTGTATGATGAAGATCCTTTCGTTAACTTTGAATATGACAAGATTTTTTCACAGGTTAAGGATGCCTGCAGAAATGGTCTTTTGCAGTCTTTGATCCATAAGTATTTCCAGAAAAATTCTCATAAGGTCCTTCTTTCTTTGGTGCCGGATGAGAACTTTAACGATAAGAAGGAAGAAAAGGTAGCAGAAGAACTTGAGGCCTACAATGCCTCCCTTAGTGAAGCGGATAAGGATTTGCTTATCGCAAGAAATAAAGAACTTCTTGCCTTCCAGGAAGCGCCTGAAACCAAGGAAAACCTTGAAAAACTTCCTCTATTGGAGCTAAGTAATATTCCAAAGGACAAAAAGGAATTTATCTACAGTGAGGAAATGATTAGGGATTCCAAGCTCCTAATCCATGAAGCCAATGCCTCCGATATTGTCTATGTCAAAGCAGGCTTTGATGTAAGCCATATAGAAGAAGACCAGCTCCCCATCCTGTCCTTTATTGCCAGGATGATGATTAAACTGTCTACAGCTAAACACAACTATAGCCAACTGTCAGATGAAATCAACCTGTTAACTGGTGGCGTCAGTGTTTCTCTTTCAGTGTACGAGCATAAGTCATCCAATAAATACTATGTTCCCAGGTTTGAAATCTCTGGTAAGTGTTTCGTCGATAAACTGCATGCTATGTTAGGACTTTTCCAAGAAATTCTGTTGGAAACAGATTTTACAGATACCAAGCGTATGCGCGAACTTATGAATGAGATGAAATCCCGTATGCAAATGGGCTTTTATTCATCTGCTCATTCAACAGCAATACTTAGGTCTGGAGCTTATTACAGTCATGCCTCTGCCTATAAGGAGAAGTTAAGAGGAGTGGAATTTTACAATGCCTTAAACCTCTGGCTTGAGAAATCAGATGAGGACCTTAAAGATCTTGGCTATATGATGAAGAAGATGATTGCTGATATTGTAAACAGCAATGGACTTACTGTTGGAATTACCTTATCTAAGGACTATATGAATGAAGTTATGAACAACATGCGAAACTTCATCCATCTTCTGCCTTTTGAAGATGTGACCAGAAACAGAGCTGATGTATCTCTTCTAGAAACACGGAAGGAAGGCTTTAAGACCACCAGTGACGTTCAGTACGTTGCTATGGCTGGAGATTTTGCCAAACACGGCTTTACCTATAAGGGGTCTATGAAAGTCCTAAATACCATCATTAATCTGGACTATCTCTGGAACAATATCCGTATAAAAGGCGGAGCCTATGGAGCTTTTTCGGGCCTTTCCAGAAATGGTTCCATGTACTTTGCCTCATACAGGGATCCTAACCTAGGTGGAACGGTGGATAATTACAAAAACCTGTATAAATTCATTGAAGGACTTGACCTGCCAGAGAGAGAACTGACCAAGTATATCATTGGTACCATCAGTCCTCTGGACCAGCCTTTAACACCTTCTTTGGAAAATGATAAGATGATGTCTCTCTATTATACAGAAGTGAATCATGAGGATATTCTTAAAAACAGAGCAGAAATTCTGGAAACCACCAATGAAGACCTCAAGTCCCACCTGGAAATGTATCAGAAGATATTCCTGGATGAATACCTGTGTGTAGTTGGCGGCAGTGATAAGTTAGAAGCAGAAAAAGAATTGTTTATTAAGACCTATGACTTGAAATAGGATCTGGAATAGAGGAGATAAGCATGTCAAAGGTAGCCTTGGTTTATTGTGATTCATATGATGAAGAAAAAGTTTATGATGCCGTCAAAAAGGGAATTGATCTTATAGGAGGCCTTGAAGGTCTCTTTAAGGAGGATGAGAAAGTCCTTCTTAAGCCCAATATGCTGGCAGCTGATCCGCCGGAAAAGGCATCTGTCACCCATCCTGCTGTTTTTGAGGCAGTGGCTAAGGTTTTGTCAGAATTATCACTTAATCTAAGCTATGGAGACTCGCCGGCTTTTCATAAGCCCCTTACTGCAGCTAAGAAAATCGGTATCCATGACAAGGCTCAAAAGCTTGGTATTGAACTGGCTGACTTTGAGAACGGACAGGATGTATTCTTTGAAGAGGGACTGATTAGTAGAAAGTTTTTTATCGCCAATGGTGTAGTAGAAGCAGATTCTCTTGTTAGTATACCTAAGTTGAAAACCCACGGCTTTGCCAGAATGACCGGTTCGGTCAAAAACCAGTTTGGTTGTATACCTGGCAAGCTAAAGGGCGAGATGCATGTCAAGCTTCCCGGTGGTATTGAGTTTTCCAAGATGCTGGTGGACCTAAACTATTGTGTGAAACCCAAGCTCTATGTAATGGACGGAATTGTTGCAATGGAAGGTAATGGTCCAAGAAGTGGTGATCCTAAATCTATGAATGTCTTGGTCTTATCAAGAGACCCAATAGCTCTTGACGCTACTATTTGTCGCATGATGAACCTCAATCCTGAATTTGTGGAAACTATCAAGGCAGGTTATGAAGTAGGTATGGGTACATACCTGGAAGATGAAATTGAGGTCCTTGGTGAGCCTTTGGATCGATTTGTTCACCATGACTATGACGTTGTTCGAAGACCCATAGAAAAGGCTTCAGATAGTGGATTGCGAAGTGTAGTCAACCAGCTTTTTGTCTCCAAACCCTACATCATCAACCAGAAATGTATCAAGTGCGGAGTCTGTGTCAATATGTGTCCGGTACCTGAAAAGGCAGTCAACTGGAAAAATGGGGACAAGTCCCAGGTACCTGTCTACGACTACTCCAAATGCATCCGATGCTACTGTTGCCAAGAACTATGCCCACAAAGCGCCATAGAAATCAAAACTCCCACTTTGCGTAAGCTGATAGACAAGGTTATTTAAACTGTTCTTTGTTGAAAAAAGTGAATTGAAATTTAGTCAATGCATCTAAACATATAAAGATGTGAATATAAAAAGAGACCGGCCCCTAGTCTGTGGGCTCATGGTCCTTTCATCTAGGCCTTGCATCACGGACCAATCGAAGATTGATCTGGGATGCACCGACTGGATGGAAGGTGCCATGGGCCCGCAGGCAAGGGGTCAGTCTCTATATTACATTCACTATCTAATCCTATTCATTAATGTAATAGATAAAGGTCTTCCACATTTCATCCTTAACAGCGCCCATTTTTTTGTAGAATTCCATAGCACCTGGGTTGTCAATGGCACATTGCCATTCCAGCTTGGAATAGCCCTGCTTTTTGGTTTCGTCAATCATAGAATCCAGAAGTTTTTTACCTATACCTTTTCTCTGGTAATCTGACCGAATGTACATATCTTCGATGTAGAGTCCGGTATCTCCTGAGAAGGTTGAGATGGTTTCGTAGTAGGTGATGGTGCCGATGATTTGGTCGCCATCATAGATTAATAGAGCTCTTAATCCATGGGATTCAAAGAGATGGGTTAGACGGTCCTGGGTAAGTTTAAAGGACTGACTAAGTCCACGCTCAGATGCAAATTTTCTGAGTAGCTCATATATTTCGGGGATATGATCGGATGTGGCCTGCTTAACTGTAGTATTCATATTATACCTCCATAGTCTCTCATTCTTAGATCTGTAATTATTTTCAGTGTCTTTTCTCAGGTCTATAATTATCTTTATCGTTTAATATCTTTATCGTTTAATTTTATTTTATCATGTCGCTGTTTCAAAAACAATAAAAGAGGATACCTAAGCCTTTCTTGGCTAAGATATCCCCATTAATATCTGATTACTTGTGTAACATATCAGCTACAAACTCTTTTGCAAAGTCGCTGACAGCTGTTAAATCTGTTTGACTTGGTTTGAATTCAACACGAAGACCAGGAATGACTTTAAAACGTAATTGTTTAAGTCTGGCTTCGATATTCTTAACTGCTTCGCCGCTCCAGCCATAAGATCCGAAGGCGGAAGCGTATTTTTTACCATGTACGATTGGGTTTAAGCTAATAAGTATATCCCAAATCGGTGGTAGGGCATCACTGTTAATGGTAGGAGAACCGAATAGGATTCCGTCAGCCCAATAGATTTTATCAAGCACTTCCTGCTTATCTGCTTCAACCATGTCGAAAAGTTCAGTCTCCACTTGGTCGCTGAAGTTGGCATCAATGGTCTTTTTGATTTCCTCTGCCATAGTCCCTGTATATCCATATGCAGAAACATAAGGGATAACGATGCTTTTCTTGGTGTTTGGATTAACTTCTGTTGACCATTCCTTGCAGGTCTTGACAATGTCCATTGGATTCTTGTCAAGAACAGGACCGTGACCGTTGCAGATCATATCAATCTCCAGGTCTTCAATCTTGGCAATTGCGTTTAACATATGCTGCTTAAAAGGACCAAAGATCATATCGTAGTAGTAACGAAGGGCTTTTTCATAATCATCTCGCTTAGTTACTGTAGATAAAAGGACCTCATCATGAGCGTAATGTGAACCGAAGGAGTCACAGGTAAAGAGAACCTTGTCTTCTTCTAAATAAGTGTAAATGGAGTCTGGCCAGTGTAGGAAAGGTGCAGGAATAAACTTAAGTGTCTTTCCACCAAGATCAATAGAGTCTACACAAGTGGATAAAATCGACTTAAACTCTGTATTTGTAATGTTCTTAAGGAACTTAAGTGCTGATGCTGAACCAACAATCTGTGCGTTTGGCATAAGTTCAACTAATTTTTCTACTGATCCGACATGGTCAGGTTCTGTGTGATTGACCACAATGTAATCAATTTTATCCAGATCAGTTAAAGTTTTGATTTTCTCGATATACTCATCGATGAATTTGACTTTTACAGTCTCGATGATAGCAGTTTTCTCACTACCCTGTACAAGGTAGGAGTTATAGGATGTACCGAATTCGGTGTACATGATAATGTCAAAAACCCTTAAATCGTGATCTTGGACACCGATATAACTGATACCGTCTTTAAGTGGCAATGCCTTCATATGAATCCTCCTGTTTGATTGATTTCATATTTTGTGATTTGACCAAAGTCTTTAGGGTGACTTAGGACTTTAATCATAATATAGTGAAAGAAATCATCTTTTTTTACGGCTGTGTTTATTGTATACAATACATTACCTAAAAGATAACATAGATAATAATCATTGTCAATTAGGTTTTGATACAAATTTAACAGAAAAATTTCAATTTTTTCATGAACTTCTTGGTGGACTTTTTTCCTATTAAGAAAGATTTTCATGTAAGAGAAAAATATATAATTTTGTAAAAATTTTTAGTTGACAATCATTATCTGTTATACTATGATGTACTTAATCAATTACAAAATGATTATTAATTACGAGGAGGAAATGAAAATGAAAAAATACGTATGTAGTGTATGTCAGTGGGTTTATGATCCAGAAGTAGGCGATCCAGATGGTGGTATTGCACCAGGTACTGCATTTGAAGATATTCCAGATGATTGGGTATGTCCACTTTGCGGTGTTGGTAAAGAGGATTTTGAACTCGTAGAAGAATAATATAAGGAGTGCATCGTATGAATGTAAATCAAATCACCGATTTACTGAATGCACATGATATAAAACCATCCTATCAACGAATTAAGGTTTACGAAGTCTTGATACACCGTGACCAGCATCCAACTGCTGAAATGATTTATCAAGACTTGGTAGACACCATTCCTACCTTATCAAAGACAACCATATACAATACCTTGAAGAAATTTGTCGAACGGGGGATTGTCAATGTCGTTGCAGTTGATAACAATGAAGTGCTTTATGATCCTGTTCTTGAAGAACACGGCCACTTCAGATGCAGGGTATGTGGACGGATGTACAATTTTGATATCCCGGACGAGGACATAGTCCCCGGTGATTTAGATGGATTTGTCATTGAACGCCGACATATTTTGCTAAAAGGAATTTGTAAAGAATGTAAAAAAGGATCCTTGTCCTAGACAGGGATCCTTTTTTGTTGGCAGATATCAGTGACAGTTAAGACACAAAAAAGTATAACTTATCCACCAAAGCTTGTGAAGACATTTTCCTTATACTATAATGATAATGATTTCAATAGAGGATTTATCCTTATAGTGAAACATCGATGATTCATAGGTGATGTCCATAATCAAGTATATACTTATTTATAGCATCATCATTGAAAAGTACCTGTAAACCTAGACCAAGTAAAGGAGGGGTATTATGACAGAGTGGTGGAATGAGCTTGGCATAATCAAACAGATTTTCTATACAGTTGCTATGCCTGCAACCATTATCCTTTTGGTCCAGTCAATCATGTCAATCATAGGTTTATCTGACTTTGAGTCAGGAGTAGACGGTATGGATGCAGATGGTTTGGATGGGCTTGACGGATTAGAAAATCTAAGTGCTATTGACGAATTGAATGCTCTTGATGAACTAAATGCCCTTGGTGATCTGGATGGACTTGATGAATTAGACGGTGCAGCTATGGAAGAAGGATTCACCGGTGATTTCAGATTTTTTACCATTCGTGGAATCATTGCCTTTTTCTCTGTGTTTGGTTGGACCGGAGCGGCACTTGCAGATGTGATTCATCCTGTCTTTGCTCTTGTCTTTGCCTTGATGGCAGGACTTGGCGCTATGTTTGTTATTGGATATATGTTCTATCTCATGACAAAACTCCAGTCATCAGGTAATATTAATTATGATAATTGTGTCGGCAAAACCGGCGAAGTTTACTTGACTATTCCACCTAACAAACAGGGTAAGGGTAAGGTCACACTAACCGTTCAGGAAAGATTAATCGAAGTAAATGCTGTTACCCTAGATGAGGGGCCAATTAGGTCTGGAGATACAGTCCTCGTTCGTGCCGTCTTATCTGATCACACAGCAGTTGTAGAGAGAGTTTAAATTGTAAGTTAGTCTGGTCGTAAATCTAAAGATATACTGCCAGGCTTGCAACCTAGTCTGGTCGTAAACTGACGATTTACTGCCGGGCTTGCAACCTAGGAGGAAGATATGAAACCAGAGATAATGATTCTTATAACCGTTATTGTTTTGTTGTTGTTTACTACATTAGTTGTAATTTTATCCAGATACCGCCGTTGTCCTTCAGACCGTGTGTTAGTTATTTATGGTAAGATTGGAGGAGGCGACCAAAGTTCCAAATGTATACATGGTGGTGCCGCCTTTATATGGCCGGTACTCCAGCACTATGAATTCATGGATTTGACTCCCATTTCCATTAATGTAGACCTTAGAAATGCCTTATCCAAGCAAAACATCCGTGTTGATGTACCTTCCAGATTTACAGTTGGTATTTCAACGGAACCAGGCATCATGCAAAATGCTGCTGAACGTCTTCTTGGACTTAAATTAAATGAAGTGGAAGAACTTGCAAAAGATATTATCTTCGGTCAGTTGCGTTTAGTTGTAGCAACCATGGACATTGAAGAAATCAATACAGACCGTGACAAGTTCCTTGATGCTGTATCCAGAAACGTTGAATCTGAACTTAAGAAAATTGGTTTAAGACTGATTAACGTTAACGTTACAGATATTATGGATGAATCAGGATATATTGAAGCCCTTGGTAAAGAGGCAGCTGCAAAAGCTATCAACGACGCCAAGAAAAGCGTTGCTGAAAAAGATAGAGACGGTTCTATCGGTGAAGCAGAAGCCAAGAAGGACGAAAGAATCCGGGTTGCAGCTGCCAACTCAATAGCTATCGAAGGTGAGAACCAGGCTAGAGTTACGATTGCACAATCAGAATCAACCAAACGACAACGTGAAGCGGAAGCTCTTAAAGAAGCAACAGCATCTGAAAAAGTTCAGGCTGCACTTGCTCTTAAAGAGGCTTATGAATCTGAAAAAGAAGCTGAGCTTGCCCGTGCTTCCAAAGAAAAGGCGACGCAAGAAGCTGATATTATCGTTCAGGCTGAAATTGAAAAACGACGTTTGGAAATCGCTGCTGAGGCAGATGCAGAACAATCCAGACGACGTGCAAAAGGTGAAGCTGACGCTATTTATGCCAAAATGGAAGCACAGGCCCGTGGTAACTGGGAAATACTTTCCAAACAGGCCCAAGGTTTCAGTGAAATGGTTCGAGCTGCAGGTTCATCCAATGACGCTGTTCGCCTTCTTATTGCTGATAAAATGGAAGAATTGGTTAAAGTACAGGTTGAAGCCGTTAAGAACCTTAAAATTGATAAAGTTACAGTTTGGGATTCAGGAAATGGTGCAGAAAACGGTAAATCTGCAACGGCTAATTTTCTATCAGGTATGATGAAATCCATCCCTCCAATGAACGATATGTTTGATATGGCGGGTATGGATCTGCCCAACTATTTAGGTACTAAACAAGAGGCTCCCTTGCCAGTTCATGAAGACAAGCCTGAAGTTCCTAATGAAGATGAGTTTGAAAATATCTAAAAAGTCCAAACTATTCAGATAGGGAAAGTCAGAGACCTTTCTAGCTGAGAAAATAACAATCAAAAAAAGAGGCTAATCAGGGCTTGGGAAACCAAAAACCTGCATCTAGCTTCTTTTTTGTTTGACTAAGCTTCATACCAGTCAGATATTTCAACTTTAACCCTTCATTTTCCCTAATGACATGCATGATTAAAGTTGTCATCTGCCATATATTTAGCTATAATAAAGGTTAGGACTGTAAAAGTTTAAAAGAAAATTTTTATGAGGGTAGATATCTGTACATTAAAAAGAAAGAGGATCGGATATGCCAAATATTTACGATGTAGCAAAAGAGGCAGGGGTTTCACGAAGCACGGTATCCCGTGTTATTAACAATCAAAAGTCAGTAAAAGATGATAAACGAGAGCGGGTATTGGCTGCGATTGCAAAACTGAATTATACACCGAATGCAACGGCAAGGGCACTGGCGATGAACAGGACCAATACGATTGGTGTTATTGCCAGAAGGCTAACAGATAATTTTAATGCTGAGTTTATTTCGAGTGTCCACGACGCGGCTGATGAAAATCATTATGGCGCAATATTTTGTATGCGTACCATTCAAGACCAGGCAAACATTAATTACATTGATTTCTTAAACAAAAAAGTCGACGGTTTTATTTTCATTGGAGAAGAAACTGTCACGGAAGATGAGTTGAAAAGTCTGGCTACTTCTGAAATTCCTGTTGTTGCAATGGAAAGTACCCATCCGGTAGACTCCATAACATATATTACGGTAGATAACTTTAATTCAGCCTATAGATCCGTTGAATACTTGGTATCATTAGGTCACAAAAAGATTGTCAACCTGTCAACGACTGATATGACTCAGGAAAAAGATTTAAGAGCAGCGGCCTATGAGGAAGCTATTAAGAAGTCTCAACTGGACTATATAAAAAGTTTTGATATATCCTACGAAGTCGATGAAGCAAAAGCCCATCTTAAAATGATTATTCCACAACTAATAGAAGATGGTGTGACAGCTGCTTTCTGCTTTAATAATATGATTGCTACTATGTTTTCAGAAGCTTTGATTGGTCATGGTATTCGAATACCAGAGGATTTTTCAGTAGTAGGATTTGATGATATCGAGTATAGGCATTTATCGGATCTTCCCCTGCCAAGGCTAACATCCAGTAAGCAACCACAAAAAGAAATGGCTTCTTACGCTGTAGAGGAGCTTATTAAGCAGATCGAAAGACCAAAAGATACGCCTATTGAATCGGCAAGCAAGGAATTTAAGTGTCAGTTGAACATCCGTCAATCCACGGGAGTAGTTCCTCACAATGATTAGATATGCATTTGCATCTAATGATATGTATGACTATTTGCAGGCTGAACTAAAGAAAGATTTCGAATTGGTTTTGCTTGATGAGAACAATAAATGTTACAAGTCAGTTGCTAAACATCCAGATATTCAGATGCTGGCCGTTGATCATCACCTTTTTGTTGACCAGAGCCTTGTCCCAGATAGAAGATCCTGGATAAGCGGAACCAATCCTGAATATCTGCATATACTGGCTTCAAACCTTGGACCTAAATACCCGGATTCAGTACCCTTTAACGGCAAAATATACAAGAAGTCTTTTATTCATAACTTGAAGGCTACATCTCCAGAAATCCTGATGTTTTTGGAAGAAAACGGTTATGACAAAATTCATGTGAATCAAGGCTATACAAATTGTTCTTTAATTATGTTGCCAGGTGGAAGAGGTATAAGTGCAGACAAGGGTATAAGTGATAGACTTAAAGAGAATTACTATGACATACTTCTGATTGAGGAAGGCCATATTATACTCAAAGGAATGGAATATGGTTTTATTGGAGGTTGTTGTGGTGTTTATAACCATAAAATTTATGTGAACGGGGACCTTGATTCTCATCCTGATGGCCAAAGGATGAGGTCTTTTATGACGGCTAGTGAAATGGAAATATTTGAAGTTAAGGACCAACCCTTAACAGATATTGGTTCCATTGTTTTTTGGGAGGCTGAAGATGCCGGGTAGAATGAATATACCAATATTTATACCTCATTTTGGATGTAAAAATGACTGTGTTTTTTGTAATCAAAGAAAGATCAGCGGTCATGATCATGTAGCTGATATGGATGTCTTAAGAGATTTTATTGAGGAGTCTGTTAAAACCAAGGGAAACAGAGAAGTTGAGATCGCTTTTTTTGGTGGCAGTTTTACAGGCCTGGATATGGAAATTCAGAAGGAGTATCTGGACTTGGCAAAAGAGTATGTGACTCGATATAATTTACGGGGCATTCGTTTTTCAACCAGACCGGATTATATTTCTGAATCCATTATGGAGATGCTTTTGGATTATCCGGTAGTGGCCATAGAACTGGGGATTCAATCCATGGATGAAGATGTTCTAAGGATGAGTAAACGAAACCATAACGTAGACCAGGTATATAAAGCAGTTGAGCTAATCAGAGATTATGATATGGAGTTAGGTGTCCAGATGATGCTGGGTCTTCCGGGGGATACCTATGACAAGTCAATGGAGACCTGCCGTAAACTTATTGGATTTAATCCAGATACTGTCCGCATATATCCAACCTTGGTTATTGAAGATACTGAGCTGGCCCATATGTATCAAAGGGGAGACTATGAACCCCTGTCATTAGATATGGCGGTGACTTGGACTGCCAGGGTTTTATCAGCATTTAAAAACTGTGGTATCAATGTAATTCGAGTTGGTCTTCAGGACAATGAAGACCTTAAAGGTCAAGCAAGACTGGCAGGACCCTATCACCCTGCATTTAAAGAGTTGGTTCTAGATGAGATGGTTTTCTTGTCCCTTATGGAACAGATGGAATTTATTAATGAAAGCTGTAAAGACGGATCAGAAGCCCCCTGTTATGAACTTGCAGGTGGACAAGGGATTTATCAGCGTTTGATTGGTCATAAGAAAGGAAATGTAAAACGCTTCCAAGAAAAAGGCATCCGACTCAAGCAGGACAAAAACTTGAACTCTGATACCTTTTGGTTAACTAGAATAAATGGTGGTACAGTTCTTACCGGTGTTTTTTGATTGATAGAGGGCCTTGTCAGCATGACTGATCATGGCCTCAATATTGGTGGAGTCCTTATAGGAAGCTACTCCGAAACTTGCGGTTACCTGGTAACCGTTTTTTAATTGGAAGGTATAGCTTTCAATGTTTTTCCTTAGTTTTTCTGCTACCTGAAAGGCTGTTTTGCCTTCGCAGTGTGACAGGAGCACCAGGAATTCTTCGCCTCCCCATCTGAATAAGTAGTCTGTTGTACGAAGGGAATTCTTAAGAATTGCAGCGAATTCAACGAGAACCTGATCACCAGTATTGTGGCCAAGGGTATCATTGATGGATTTAAAATTATCTATATCAATCAGAATGACTGAAAACATATAATTATAGCGATGATATTCATAAATATTGTGTTTGATAACTTCAAAAAACTTATGGCGATTATAGACCTTGGTAAGGTTGTCTGTATAAGAAAAGTTATAAAGGTAATGGAGAATGTAATAGATAAACCCTATAACAACCAAGAGTATAATGTATAGAATGGCAAAAAGGCTAACATTCATAATTAATGAGTTTTCAAGACTTGTTAGGGTGGTATTGCTTTTAAAATAGACGTAGTAACCAGGGTTTGTCGTATCACCGTCAAAATCTGATATATGGACAAAAATCAAGGAATAGTAGGAACCTCTAATTTCCCGGTTACGGGTGAAATTATCGTTGGCCATAAGAGGTTCGTAGATTGTTGAAGCCACCTGGTTTTGAAAGTCCACGAGAACAGTATAGTCGTGTAAACTTGTAAATTGACTGATATTGGCCATAAGTCTCGAATCCATAAGATAATTGTCACCATATGGAGAGGGCATATAGATGGCATCGGATAAGTTTCCTTCAGTCATCTGGTCTTTGGCAAAGATAGTGAATACCTGTTGCCTGGTAGCTGAGTCAAGGGTTTTACAGATTACAGAATAGGGAACCTTATATTCCAGATAGCCAATGAGGTCCCTACCACTGTGAATGGTATAAGTGTAAGTTTTAGAAATTTCTTTCGCATCAGTGATTGAGGCCTCGGTAATTAGATTGTTATTCTTATCATAAAGTGATACAGAAGAGAATTGGTTTTCTGCAGCTTTATTAATGGATGTGGTTAATATTTCATTCAGTTTGTTTTCGGAGAGATCTTTTAGTTCATCGTTTTGAAGGTAGGACTCAAGAAAACTTGTAAAACCATTGTGCTCATCAATAAGCTCCCGATGATACATGGTGGCCAAATTTTGAAAGAGAATTTCAATGGTATTGATATCCTGATTAAGGTCATTATAGAGCTGACGGCTTAATTTTTTAACATCTTGTTGGTGGGTATTATATTGATTGTAGATGAGAAGAGCAAACAAAAGGGTAATGAATATTACTGTTATTGTTATGATAAGTTTTAATTTACTAAAAATCCGTACCATCATAGTCTCCTATTAGCCTGATATTCATGTTTACAAAATATTACCCTAACTTATCTTATTATATATGAGGCCCAGTTAACTTACAATATGATATTTCCGGCTTATGATACCTTAAAAGAGGTTAATACCTTAATATGGGGCTGAAAATAATACTTTTAATAAAAGTTTAATAGAAATAATATGGTCATCGTTAGGGTTTCGTGATAGGATAGAAGCCATGAATCCGGAGGATATAGAATGGAAAGACAGATGAAATTGACAACCAAGAGCTTATACGGATACGGAGTGGGAAATCTGGGTTATGGCATGATCTTGCAGGCTATGACAACATATCTCCTCTTTTTTGGTACATCTATTCTTAAACTTCCTGGATCAATTCTAGGGATTATCATCGGTATCAGTGTTTTTTGGGATGCCATCAGTGACCCGATTATGGGATCGATTTCAGATTTTACCTACAACAGAAAATTTGGTAGAAGACACTTATATATCTTGGTGGGATGTATAGGAATTGCTTTCTTTAACTCTATGTTGTGGAGTATTCATATATCCTGGTCAGATACGATAAAGTTGATCCTAATTACTATCTTCATTTTTGGTGTTAAGACCATGGCAACGGTTTTTGTTACCCCTTATTTAGCCCTGTCTGGTGAGCTGACAGATGACTATTTTGAGCGGACCAAAATTCAGTCTGTACGTACAGTTTTCTTTGTTCTTGGATTGGGTTTCACCGTTGTTGTCGGTATGACCTACTTTCTGAGATCGACGGAGGCTTTTCCAATCGGTCAGCTCAATTATGCCGGTTACAAGTACTTAGGCTATACAACATCAGGAATCATGATTATTGCCGGTCTGATAACCTATTTCTCAACTAGATCATTTATTCCTTATTTAAACAGGAAAGTAATGGAAAGAAAACAGAAGCGGTCAAGAGGTGTTTTGGCTCAGTTAAAAGTAGATTTTAAAGAGCTTTTTGCCAACAAAAACTATCTCTATGTGGCCTTGGCCTACTTGTCGGCCAATTTATCCTCAGCTATTATTGGGTCTATAGGACTTCATGTCTTTACCTATACATTTCGACTGGACTCAATTGATATTGGTATTATATTAGGTGCTTTCTTTATATTTATGATTTTATCCCAACCTTTTTGGCTAAAGTATTCAAGAAAATTTGATAAGAAGCAGGCTGCTATTGTGGCAACCCTGATTGGCATTTCGGCAGGCCTGGTGTTTATGATCAATTTGATCTTTAGGTCTTTTACACTGGATTATCCCTATACCCTGGTCTTCTTCTTTATGTTGGCCGGCTTTGGAGTTGGTGGGCTTTTGACCATGCCCTTATCCATGGTTGGCGATACCATCGATGTGGAAGAATTTAATACCGGAAAACGCTCTGAAGGGCTATATTATGGAGGCTTGACCTTTTCATATAAAGCCAGCCAGGCAGTGACCATTTTCATACTGGGTGTCCTCCTTGACGCAATTGGCTTTGACCCAAGCCTTAGTTTTCAAACCAATACAACAGAAATACTATTGGGAGTTATTTTGGTGATAGGTTGTCTTGTGGCCTTCAGCTTGACTTTACTGGCCTACAGCCGATATAATTTAACCCATGAGGAAATAGAGAATATACAGAGACTTAAGGAGATGAACCATGATACACCAATTGAATGAAAAGTTTAATGAAGAGATTCTTGCCTTGCAGGAAGAGATTGTAGACATTTATATGGAAGAAAGCAGCAAGAAAGACGCTCTTGCCTTGTATGCCAGAAAGGTATCCGGCTTTTTAGGTGACATGTTCAGCTTGGAAACAGAGATTAATGAAGCTTATTTCGCGGACAAGACTTTTGATGAACTGCTTGACTTAAACCATAAATATTATGAAGACATAGCCGGCGACAATTATTTAAGTTCCTATGCTAATCCAGATGTGACAACTGATTTGTTTGGAAAGGAAATAGGCCAGGTCCTGGCTGCTATATATTTCCGAATTCGTGGTTCAGTAGCCTTTGCCTTTGAAGGCCGTCAGGTTTCCATTATGTGGGCAGGTGCATTATTTGTTAAAGCCTATGAACTTATGAAACCCTTTAGAGACAACCTAAAGGATAAGAGTGAGGTATACGTAAGTCTTGTTAATTTGTTAAGGGAAGAAGCCTCAAATAACAGAGAAGAAAAAATGGCTTTAGGTATCTACCGCAGGTTTAACCCTGACTTTAATATATACAGTAAGATAGCAAGCCTTTCTTATGATAGAAAGAATATCTTTAGGTATGGTATGTACATTGGTGACAATGAAATCAAGTTGCTGGATTATTTTGAATCCCTGCCTGAAGAAAAACTACAGAAGATTGCTGATACTTATACAGAGGCTTTTATAAGAGGTTTTGAACGTAACAATGTATCCCTTGATGGTAAGAAAACGGTCAATGTTGGATACCATATCGGTTTTGAACCGATAATTAAGAAGGCATATGAAAACTTTCAAGCTCATGGATTGGTTCCTGTTGTCCATTATGAAATAAGTGGAAGTCCAAGACCTAGAATTATCAATACAAAGCCAAGTCCACAAATGGAATATGACCATAAGTTCGATGATGGCTTATATAACGACCAAGCTCTATGTGACGAGGCTGTTGTAATTACAAACCAGGCTTATACTAAATATCAGGATTTACTCAAGCAATTTGCAGGTCCTGCAGTCATGGAAGTCTTTGGTGACACTCCTTTTGAACCTGTATCAAAAGATACAACGGTTAAGTACTCCAAGGAACTTACAGAAATCCTTAAAGGATTTACCAGTTCCAGACAGCAGATCCTTAACCGGTTTTTACCAAGAAGTGCCTATTCATTTGTTTTGATATCCTTTCCAATTCCTGAAATTGGTGATCAGTTTGCAGAAATTTTTGATGCAACCATTGAGGTGAATACACTGGATGAAGCCAAGTATATGGATATCCAGGGTAAAATCATTGACGCACTAGATCAGGGCAGTGGTGTACATATAACAGGTAGAAAAGGGAATAAGACAGACCTTTTTGTTGCCTTTAACCAAGCGTTTGACAAGGCCAAGCAAACCAATTTCGTCAACTGTACTGCTGATGTGAATGTCCCTGTTGGAGAGGTCTTTACATCACCACAACTGGAGGGCACAAAAGGTAAGCTTCACGTATCTGAGGTCTTCCTTCATGGGTTGAATTACAAGGAACTCGAAATCAATTTTGAGGAGGGGATGATGGTATCCTATTCCTGCCAGAACTTTGATGATGAGTCCAAGAATCAGGACTTCATCAAAGAAAACCTGACTCATCCATATGAATCCTTACCTTTAGGTGAGTTTGCCATTGGAACCAACACAACAGCTTATGCTATGGCTAAAAAATATGAGATTGATGACATCATACCTATACTGATCGGAGAAAAAATGGGTCCTCACTTTGCGGTAGGTGATACCTGCTTTGTTTGGAGTGAAGAAGTTGAAACCTTTAATCCCGATGGAAGAGAAATTGTAGGCAAGGAAAATTCCAAAACCAGGTTAAGACATGAAAACCCCTCTCAGGCCTATACCTATTGCCATACAGATATTACCATACCTTATAAGGAGTTAGGTGATATCATTGTAAAAGTTCCTGATGGTGAGGATATTCCTATTATTAAAAAGGGTCGTTTTGTTCTCCCTGGAACAGAGGCCTTAAACGAACCACTTAAGGATATCGAGGTGTAGAAATGGCTGAGAAACCGCATACTAAATTTTCTGAATTGAATAATCATCAAAAAGCTGAACATATATGGGAGTATTACAAGCTCCACATTATTGGTGGCCTTTTTGGACTCTTTTTCATCTTTTGGATGTTAAACCATTATATATTCAATCCGCCACCGGAAATTACCTTTGATGTATCTCTGTATGGACTTTATGCCAATGAAGAGGAGAAAATTGCCTTGGAAGACCAGCTGGATGCCTATGTCATTGAAGAAGGTGTCAATGAGACTACGATGGTGGAGTTTTTTGCCATTCGAGATGACCTGGATCCTGCAACCCAGCAGGCTACAGTTGCAAAGATGGTTGCTAAAGCATCTCTTGGAGAGTTTGATATTATGATATTTGGCAGTGATTACTATATGTCCTATATGGTTGAGGATGTTTTTCAGCCATTGGGTCCATTAATGGACAAGGGGATTTTAGATCCGGGAGATTATCCTTTGGTAAAGGGATCCGATGTGGATTACGATTCCGATGAGTATTTGATGGTTGATGTTTCCAACAATCCGGCTATGCAACGTCTTTTCTATGAATCAGAGGAAATTTATTTGGCCGTTTACTTCAAGGCGAATCCGGAAGACCAACTGGAAAAGGCCCTGGATTACTTATTAAATGAATATAAATAAGTCTGAATAGTTTGTTCGGAAAATAACAATGATAAGCCCTGTTTTTGCATGAAAACAAGGGCTTTTTCTTGTGTTTCTTGTTAAATCTCTACAAAGGAAAGAATGACAGAAGAAAAACCCGAATAAAAACAACTAAAAAGAGTTAAATGTTCGGAAAAACCATTGACGTTAGACCGGTTACCATGTACAATAGCTTATAACAAGTCGGTCATATGTATGAACTATAAAGAGGTTTACAATGAATATTTTGTCAAAGAAGATAGGTATTATTGGTGGTGGGCAACTTGGTAAAATGATGATACTGGATGCGAAGCGTCTGGGTTTTTATTGTGCCACCTTAGATCCAACAAAGCATTGTCCCAGCCATTCCATTTCCGATGCTCATATCATAGCTCCATTTGATGACCGCGATGCTCTCCGACAACTTGCAGAAATGACCGATGTTCTCACTTATGAGTTTGAACACATTGATGCCGAGTTTCTAAATATCCTAGAGGATGAAGGCTATACAATATATCCATCTCCTAAAGCCCTGTTAAAAATTCAAGATAAGTATGAACAGAATAAGATGCTCAAGTCTGCCGGAATTCCAATTCCGGATTTTAAGAATATAACGTCTATTGATGAGTTAAACGATTATGTCAAAGATAGAGGTTTTAAAGGTATGCTTAAATCCAGGCTAGGTGGCTATGATGGTAAAGGCAATTATTTGATAAGGTCTGAAGCAGATGTTGAGGAAGCATATACTACATTGGCGTCAAATGGCAGCCCCATCATGGTTGAGGAGTTTATTCCCTTTATCATGGAAGTTTCAGTCCTTGCAACTCGCGGTATTGAGGGAGACATTGTTATTTACCCAGTCGGTGAGAACATTCACAAAAACTCAATTCTCGATGAAACCATTGTTCCTGCTAGGGTTTCCGGGGAAGTTCATAAGAAGGCCCATGATATTGCCTGGAAGGTTATGGAAGTTTTTGAAGGTGTGGGCATGTTCTGTGTGGAGCTTTTTGTAACAGAAGATGGCAGTGTTTTGGTTAATGAGGTGGCACCACGACCACATAATTCCGGTCATTATACCATTGAAGGTTGTTTGACATCACAATTTGAACAGCATATCCGTGCAATTACAGGTTTGCCCCTAGGCCATGTAGAACTTCTTGGTCCCTGTGTGATGAAAAATTTGTTAGGTCAAGAAGGGGAATTTGGAAAAACTAGAATAGAAGGCCTTGTAGAATGCTTAAGTGAGCCAGAGTTAAAGCTCCATTTGTATGGGAAAGAAGAGACAAAAGCCTTTAGGAAAATGGGCCACTTGACCGTTTTGTCGTCAAGTATTGAAGAGGCCCTGGAAAAAGCAAGACAAGGATACAGTCAAATAAAGATTATGGCAGAGAAAGGGTAGATTATGAAAGTTGGAATCATTATGGGCAGCGATTCGGACCTTCCGGTTATGAGCGCAGCCGCAGACATGTTAAAGGAATTGGAAGTGGATTTTGAATTAACAGTTGTTTCAGCCCACAGAACACCGGACAGGATGTTCGACTATGCAAAAGAAGCTAAAGATAAGGGAATAGGAGTTATCATTGCCGGTGCCGGAGGTGCGGCTCATTTACCTGGTATGGTAGCTTCCATGACAACACTTCCTGTAATAGGAGTGCCGGTCAAGTCAAGAACCATGAATGGAATCGATTCCCTTTACTCTATCGTACAGATGCCACCAGGTATCCCAGTGGCTACAGTAGCCATTAACGGTGCCAAGAATGCAGGTATCCTTGCTGCATCGATTTTATCCCTGTCAGATGAAGGCATAAGTAAAAGATTGACACAATACAAAAACGATTTAAAAGTAATGGTTGAAGAAAAAGCTGAGACACTTGAAAATATTGGATACGAAAAATACTTAGACCAGATGTAGACCTTGGAGGAAAACATGGAAAAAAGAGAATTATTATACGAAGGCAAAGCCAAAAAAGTTTTTACTACTGATGACAGTGAATGTCTGATCGTCTCTTACAAAGATGATGCAACTGCCTTTAACGGCGTGAAAAAGGGGACCATTGATGCTAAAGGTGCTGTTAACAACCTTGTTTCCAACCATCTGATGAGCCTCCTTGAAAAAGAAGGGGTACCAACCCACTTGGTTGAAACCTTAAACGATAGGGATACTGTTGTAAAAAAAGTTACGATTATACCACTTGAGGTTATTGTTAGAAATATTGCGGCTGGAAGTCTTTCCAAACGATTGGGTCTGCCAGAAGGCACCAAGATGAAAAAGACGGTTCTTGAATACTGCTATAAGAATGATGAACTTGGTGATCCTATGATCAATGAATATCACATAGCTGCGCTCGAACTATGCAGCGAGGAAGAACTTGAGAAAATCGCTCAAATGGCCTTTAAGGTTAATGATTTCCTTACAGGATATCTGAAAGATGTTGGAATTGAGCTGATTGATTTTAAAATTGAGTTTGGACGTACCTCTGATGGACAGGTTATCCTGGCTGATGAGATTTCACCGGATACCTGCCGTTTCTGGGATTCAGAAACCAATGAAAAGTTGGATAAAGACCGTTTTAGAAGAGATCTTGGTAATGTTGAAGAAGCTTATCAGGAAGTGATGAAGCGTCTTCTCGGTGACGCATAATGGAGGAAAATGGCATTATGAAAAATTGTGACATCATGAAAGAAAGTATTTACGATGATAAACTCAATGAAGAATGTGGTGTCTTTGGTGTCTACAAAGATGGATCGGACCTTGATCCGGGCCGTTTAACCTATTATGGCCTATTTTCTCTCCAACATAGAGGCCAGGAAAGTGCCGGTATAGCAGTTAATAATAATAAAACCATCCTTTATCGTAAAGAGATGGGTATGGTTACGGAGATCTTTGATGATGTTGTTCTAGATTATCTCCAAGGCCATTCAGCTATAGGTCATGTTAGATATTCCACAGCCGGTGACTCTTTAGCAGAAAATGCACAGCCACTGGTACTTAAATATACAAAAGGCTACATGGCATTGGCTCATAATGGTAACCTGACTAATGCTGGTATTTTGCGTGAAGAACTGGAGCAAAAAGGGCATTTATTCCAAACAACGACAGACTCTGAGGTTATTGCAGCTTTACTGTCAAGGGCAAGAATCAGGTTCAGCTCTATAGAAGAAGCTTTGATTGAGGTTATGGGACAGATTAATGGAGCCTATTCACTCCTGGTTATGACCCCACATAAACTCATTGCAGCTAGAGATCCACTTGGCATGCGGCCATTGGTTATGGGTAAAAAAGATGGCGCCTACGTTTTCTCTTCTGAATCTTGTGCATTTGATTCCTTAGGTATTGAATTTGTTCGAGATGTAAAGGCAGGGGAAGTCATTGTTGTCAATAAAGACGGCATGACATCAACAATTGTTGAGTCAGCAGCGAAGAAATCAGCCATGTGTTCTTTTGAATACATTTACTTTGCAAGACCGGATTCCATTATGGAAGGGTTGGAGGTTTATACCAGTCGTTTTAGAGCAGGGCAGGTACTTGCCAAGGAGCATCCTGTTGACGCTGATGTTGTTATTGGTGTTCCTGACTCCGGACTTTCAGCAGCTCATGGTTATGCTGATGCATCCGGTATCCCTATTGTGGATGGATTTATGAAAAACCGTTACGTAGGTCGTACTTTTATTCAACCTGATCAGGCTATGCGTGAACTTGGTGTTCACTTGAAACTTAATCCAATCCGTTCCCAGGTTGAAGGCAAAAAAGTTATAATGATTGATGACTCCATTGTTCGGGGAACCACCTCAAAGAAAATTGTTCGTCTTCTTAAATCAGCGGGAGCCAAAGAAGTTCACGTGCGTGTATCTTCACCACCGGTAACCCATTCCTGTTACTACGGTATTGATACACCGGAACGTAAGAAGCTTGTTGCAACAACCCATACCATTGATGAAATCTGCCAATTGATCGAAGCCGATAGCCTAGGATTTATCAGTGAAGAAGGACTTTTGGAAACATTAAAAGGTGCTGACTGTAATTTCTGTACAGCATGTTTTAACGGTAATTATCCAACCAGGTTGGAAGACGAGGAGATTAAGTAATGAATTATAAAGAAGCTGGCGTTGATGTAGAAGCAGGCTACAAAGCCGTTGAACTGATGAAAAAACATGTGAAGACTACCCATACTCCTGGTGTGGTTGATGATATTGGAGGCTTTGGGGGACTCTTTTCCCTAGCCGGTCACTCCATGGAAGAACCTGTTTTGGTTTCTGGAACTGATGGTGTAGGAACTAAACTTAAAATCGCTATTGATCTTGACAAGCACGATACGATCGGTATTGACTGTGTAGCCATGTGTGTCAATGATATTATCTGCTGTGGAGCCAAACCCTTGTTTTTCCTTGACTATATAGCTTGTGGTAAGAACTTTCCAGAAAAGATAGCGACTATCGTATCCGGTATAGCAGATGGATGCAGACAGTCAGGTGCAGCCCTTATTGGTGGTGAAACAGCAGAAATGCCTGGATTCTATCCTGAAGATGATTATGACATGGCAGGTTTTGCTGTCGGAATCGTTGATAAGAAAAAGATTATTGACGGTTCAAGACTGGAAGCTGGAGATGTCCTTATCGGCTTACCTTCATCAGGTATTCACTCCAATGGATATTCTTTAGTTCGTAAGCTTTTTAATCCAACACCTGAAAAACTCGGTGTTAAGATTGATGCATTAGGTACAACTCTTGGAAGTGCCTTGATTGAGCCTACCAAGATTTATGTTAAAGCTATGGATGCGCTGATTTCAAATTGTGACGTTAAAGCGGTCAGTCATATTACTGGTGGTGGCTTTATCGAGAATATACCAAGAATGCTTAAAGACGGTACAGTCGCAAATATTGACCTTGGTACCTGGCCTGTTCTTCCTATCTTTAACCTTATGCAGGAACTTGGCGGAATGTCCGATAATGAGATGTACAATACCTTTAATATGGGTATCGGTATGATTGCAGCTCTTGCCAAAGAAGATGCTGACAAGGCCCTTGAAGTTCTTGAAGCTGTTGGTGAGAAAGCCTATATCATCGGTCATATTTCTGAAGGTGAGAAAGGATTAAACCTATGCCAAAAATAGCCGTATTGGTTTCCGGTGGCGGAACTAATCTTCAAGCTATCATTGACAGTATCCAGAAGGGTCAGTTAACCAACACGACCATTGCTACAGTTGTCAGCAACAGGAAGAATGCATATGCCTTGGAACGTGCCAAGGATAATGGCATAGATGGAACCTGTATAAGACCCAGGGATTATGAAAGCAAGGAAGCTTTTACCCAGGCCCTGATCAGTCACTTGGAAGACTTCAATGTCGATTTGGTTGTTTTAGCAGGCTTCCTGGTTATATTGGATCCCGAGTTTATCCATCATTTTAGAAACAGGATTATCAATATCCATCCTTCCTTAATTCCTTCTTTTGCAGGAGATGGTTTCTACGGGCTGAAAGTTCACGAGGAAGCCTTGAAAAGAGGCGTTAAGGTATCAGGTGCAACAGTACACCTGGTTGATGAGATCACAGACCATGGCCCTATCCTTTATCAAAAGGCGGTAGAGGTAATGGAAGATGATACTCCTGAAAGTTTACAGAGGCGCATAATGGAAGAAGCAGAATGGATTTTGCTCCCTAAGGCCATCCATGAATTTGAAATATGGTCAAAGGTTTACCCGAGATAGAAAGGAAGACGGATGAAAGTACTTGTAGTCGGTAGTGGTGGTAGAGAACATACTATATGTTGGAAACTAGCTCAAAGTGAAAAAGTTGATCAGATTTATTGTGCACCTGGTAATGGTGGAGTAGAAGAAGTAGCTACTTTAGTTGATATTGCAGCAACAGATGTAGAAGGCTTGGTTGCCTTTGCTAAAGACGAGTCCATTGACTTAACGATTATCGGAATGGATGATCCTTTAATGCTTGGCATTGTTGATGCTTTTGAAATGGAAAATTTACGTGTCTTCGGCCCAAGACAGAATGCGGCTATCCTTGAAGGATCAAAGGTTTTTGCCAAAGACCTTATGAAAAAATACAATATCCCTACAGCTGGATATGAAGTTTTTGATGACCCTGCTGAAGCGGAAAAGTTCCTGATGGAGACTACTTATCCTACCGTCCTTAAAGCAGATGGACTGGCGCTGGGAAAGGGTGTCCTTATATGCGAGAATAAAGAAGAGGCCTTACAGGGGCTTAAAGATATTATGGTAGATAAGAAATTCGGTTCTGCCGGTAATACCTTGGTTGTTGAAGAGTTTATGACCGGTCCTGAAGTATCTGTCCTGTCTTTTTGTGATGGAGATACGCTGATTCCTATGGTTTCCGCTCAGGACCACAAGAGGGCCTTTGATAATGACCAAGGCCTTAATACAGGTGGAATGGGAACCTTCAGTCCAAGTAAATACTACACAGAGGAAGTTCATAATTTCTGTGTAGCCAATATTTATCAAAAAACATTGGATGCCATGAAGGCAGAAGGCAGACCTTTTACTGGTATTATTTTCTTTGGTTTAATGTTAACACCTAATGGACCTAAAGTTCTGGAATACAATGCAAGATTTGGTGATCCTGAAGCCCAGGTAGTCCTTCCAAGACTTAAGACAGATCTTGTTGATATAGTAGAAGCCGCTATTGACGGCAATCTGTCCAAGATGGATTTGGAATGGGATGAGAGGGCTGCAGTATGTGTCGTCCTTGCATCAGGCGGATATCCAGTGGCCTATGATAAGGGATTTGAAATCACAGGTCTTGAAGAACAAAAATCTAAAGAAGACGTCATTGTTTTTCATGCCGGAACCAAAAAAGACCAAGAAAAAATCCTTACCAGCGGTGGTCGAGTATTAGGTATCACCGCATTTGGCAAGGATATAGAAGAAGCAAGATTAACGGCTTATCAGGCAGTAGGGGAAGTCAACTTCACCCGTAAGCAGTATCGGACGGACATAGGTATCAAATAAACCTCATCCTCCATCTATATTTTAGTGCTTATTATTTTAACCAAGTATATAAAGGTGTCAAGCTTAAGCAATATGCCCGGCTTGCGCCTTTTTCCTGTTTACAAGATCCTTGTAATAGTCCAAAAGGATTTCAAAGACGGCGTCCCATGAATAATTTAATGCTTTTTTTCTAGCCTTAAAACCATACTGGTATCGTAGTAGGTCATTTTCAATGAGGCTTTCAACTGCGCTGGAGAAAGATTCTGAATCATGTGCCTTGGCAATAAGACCGTCTTTCTCGTGGTCGATCAGTTCCCTGACTGCACCTTCATTAACTCCTATTACTGGAAGACCAGATGCAAATGCTTCCAGAACAACGTTTCCGAAAGTCTCAAAAGATGAGGGGAAGACGAAGATATCACAGGAGGCATACAGCCTGGATAAGTCCCGGCCGCTAACAAAACCTGTAAACACAGTGTTGGAAGGAAGTCTTTCTTCAAGTTCAGCCTTCATAGGTCCATCACCTGCCAGTACTAAGGTGATTCTCTCCTTATAGAGAGGATTTAAGTCCTCCATCATGGCCGCCAGTAAATGGAGATCTTTCTCAGCTGATATCCGCCCTACATAAAGGAGGGCGATACGGTTGGTGAGACCTAATTTTCTCCTTAAATCATCATCTCGAAGGGCTGGTGAAAATTTAGATGTATCAATACCACGCTGGAAGAGCTTCACATGATCAACACCCATATTATGAAGGACTTCTTTGGAGTCATTGGAGGGTGTAACTGTCAGATTGGCTTCAGAGTGAAACCAGCTTAAGTACTTTTTCAGTGGTTTTGACAAGATCTGAAAATGATATTGGGCAAAGATAGTATCAAAATTTGTCGAGTAATTGGAAATCACCGGGATATGATTTTTTTTTGCATATTGGAGACCGGCAAATCCAAGATTAAATTCTGTCATTAAATGAATAATATCAGGTTTGAAATCTTTTAGCACAGTAGCTAAACGGATGTTATTTGGAATGGAGAATCGACATTCAGGATAGAAGATGAGTGGAGTTGAAAAGAAATGGATGCAATTATAGGGAACCTCATCAGAACCTACCTGGTTTGGGGTAATAAATAAGTAATTGATATTATGTGATTCTAAATAGTCACCAAAACGGGATAAGGTTTTGGTAACTCCATTAATTTCCGGTAAAAAAGTATCTGAAAAGATTGCAATATTCATCATATCCTCCATTTATAGGTGCATAGGGCTATATGAGCTTTATGAAAACCCACCATCTAAACTTAGGATAGCACTGGTAATTTAACTTTAAAGCAAGACTGGGTAAGGATTTGATGAAGCTGTGTAAAATGTAAGATAAAAGATAGTTAAAATTTATAGTCTGTGTTAATATGTTAAGGAATAAATGACTTTTGGAGGTTATAAATGTTTCATTTTGGTATGCCAACCCTGCTTGAATTTGATACATTGGAAGATAATGTGAAGTTTTGCCATGATAAGGGTCTTGACTTTGTCGAAATCAATATGAATATGCCTGAGTTTCAGGTTGAGGCTATGAACCGTGACTATTTACTGGAACTCATGAGGAAGTATGACATATATTTTACCTTTCATATGGCAGACAACATAGATATAGCAAACTTTCAAGAAGAAATCCGCCAGGTTAATGTAGACCTTGTAATCAGGACCCTTGAGTTTGCTGATTCCATTGGAAGTCCCTTAGTTAACATGCATATGCAAAAAGGGGTTTATTTTACCCTGCCCACTGAAAAAGTATATATTTATCAAAAGTACCTGGACCGGTACAAGTCTTATATTGAAGACTTCAAGAGAAAGGTTAATGATGTTCTGAAAGAAAAGAATGTCACCCTTGCAGTAGAAAATACTGGGGATTTCAACCGTGAATTCATTCGGTTTTCAACGGAAGAACTGATTAAACAACCTAGAATTGTAATGACCTATGATATTGGTCATGATTATTCTTTTGGAAACGATCGAGAGTTTATTATAGACCATCTGGATAAAATTCGTCATATGCATATTCATGATGCCATTGGACTTGACCATCATCTGGCCCTTGGAAGCGGTGAAATGAAGCTGGAAAGGTATATCGGATTTGCCAAGAACTATGATATTCGTTGTGTTATTGAGGCAAAAACCATTGAAGCGCTGTCATTAAGTATTGATCAACTGCCAACCTATGTGGATAACTTGTAATTCAGCCAAGTATTGGTTATAATAGATTCATTAAATACTTCGACTATCTTTAACAGGATGTTGAATAAACAAAGGACATAAACTATGGCAGAAATTGTAAAACGCTCCAATCACCTTCGGATTGATATAAAGAAAGCTTACCTGAAGCTTCTCATTGCTCTTGTGGCAATATTCCTGTCCCTGATATGGCTTCAGGAAACCCTGTATTTATCATTTGGTATTATTGGACTTATGATCGTATGGATTATGTTAATCATGAATCATATGGAAATCCTAAGATTTGGCCTCCAAGGCGAGAAAGAAGCCTTTGACCTCTTGTCTAAACTACCTAAGCAATACAAGGTTCTTAGTGATGTTCACCTGGTTGACGGTAACAAATCCAGTCAGATTGATTTTGTTATTATTGGCTCCAACGGAATATTTATTATGGAGAGTAAGCATATCAAAGGTGAAATCAATGGTAAGGAAGATGACAACTATCTTCAGAAGGTCAAAATCGGTCGAGGCGGAGACCGGTACTATAAACGGATGTATAATCCAATTCGCCAAATCAGCGGTCATAAAATCGGCATGGATGTTTTCCTAAAGAAAAACGGATACCGATATGGCGCCTTCCCCATACTTTATTTTTCCAATGACTGTACCGTTAACGTAGACAGTAAAAAGGTTAAAATTATCACGGAACCGGTTTTGGTTATTGATTATATAAAGCGTTATAAGGAAGATAATGTCTATATCCCTCCAAGACTTCAGGATGAAATTGCCGATAAGTTGAAAGAGCTTGATTAAAAAGTTAACAAGAAGATAAAAGCGATGTATGACGTGTCACTAAGACAGGTATACATCGCTTTTTATTGTAGTTTTATATGAGGTCATTATGGTTAAAGTCTACTTGTATAACCAGATGAATTCATAGGGACCTAATAGGGTTTGGGATGATGATACGTTAACCACTTTGCCTGTAAGGAGATCCTTATGCTGGCCTGAATAACCAAAAGCCTGTATGGACCTGTTATCGATGAACTGCCGGTCCTCGCTAAAGTTAAAGAGACAGATCAGGTCATTGTTGTGATCCCTTTTAGCCAGTGCATAGATATGATTATTTCCTGTATCTATAATAGTTGATTCAATAGCCGGAGCAAAGATATCCATGGATTTTCGAATTCCAATCATATCCTTTAGTGTCTGGAAGATTTGAAATTGATGAGAACCTGTTTTCTTACGGAGTCCTGCAAGCTGGTGATCAAAATGTCCACGGTGGAGCCATCTTGAATCATGGGCCTTAATGGGATCGTTCAGATATTCATAATTATTGAGTTCAGCCACTTCATCACCAGAGTAGATCAGTGGTATCCCAGATGAGGCAATCAGTATGGAATGAATCAGATTGATGCGTTTAAGAGCCAGTTCTTCCTGATACTTATCATGTTCTTTTATGGATTTTTCCAGACCTAGAAGACTGGCCATAGTTCCGCAGTTTCTGGCATCCATGTTTTCAGGATTAAACTCATAAAGATCTCCGGTTGAAAAGCTGCCCTCAAAGTCACCCAGATAAAAATGAATGAGGAACTGTTTGTGGTCAAAGGGATCCATACCCAAGGCCTTGGTAGCTTCTTCATTGAATCCCCAGCCAATGTCATCATGGCATCTGGCATAGTTGATCCAGGAACCTCCTGACATAGGGTGGAGCCTGCGACCGTCAATCTGCAGAAGTCTTGTATCCCTTGTAGCAATGGAGTTCCAAAGATTAACCATATGGGTGGCGTTATACATAATATGACATTCACTGTCCTTTTGGCCAAAATACTTCACAATCTCTTCAGGCTCAACAATAGCTTCTCCAAGAAGTGCTACTGAAGGACAAACGATATCTACAATCAGATTTAGCATACGAAGGAGTTTGTGAATCGTCGGATGATTACGGCAGGTATGGCCAATCTCCTTCCACATAAAGGGAATGGCATCCAAACGGATCATATCAATACCCAGATTGGCAAGATAGAGCAGGATGTCGACAATCTTTTCAAAAACCAGAGGATTTTGATAGTTGAGATCCCATTGGAACTCATAAAAAGAGGTGAAGACCCATTTGTTAATCGCTTCATAGTATGTAAAGTTGCCTGGAGCCACTTTAGGGAAGACTTCAGGAACGGTTTTGTCAAACATAGCGGGAATATCATAATTATCGTACATGAAATACATATTCTGATATTCTTTTTGACCTGCTAAGGCATTTTTGGCGAATTCGTGTTCCTTTGCGGTATGATTAACGACGAAATCAATACAGGAATGAATGCCGTTGCGCTTAAGGGAGGTGATAAGTTTGGTAAAATCTTCAGTGGTTCCGAATTTCGGATCAACAGTTTTATAATCCATAACAGCATAACCACCATCATTTTCACCGGGGCGACCATGAAGAAGTGGCATAAAATGAATGAAGTTGATTCCAAGTTCCTTGAAATAAGGGATATACTTTTTGAAATTGTTCAGATCATCAGAAAAAAGATCGACATAAAGGGTTGTACCGATAATTTTGTTGGAGTGGTACCAATGAGGGTTGGTGGAATCGGTCTCCTTATATTTAGTCTTTCTTGCTGAAGAATAATTATCCATGACTTTTAAAAGTTCTTCAAACATGTCATGGTCATCGTAATAAGGATTGTCCTTGTAGAGATTTTTGTAAATAGACTCAAGTTCCTCTTGCTTCATCTTCAATCGATCCTGATAACTTGTTCCTATAAGGGCATCTTTCATTCTATCACTTTCTTTCTTATAAATTGTGGTTAAGAATCCCAATTAAGTATACCTGTTAAGAGGAAACTCTATAATTGAGATTCTGAACCAGCCTCTAAGCCATAGATAAATAACTATATGTAGAGGGTATTATTTCGCGGTAGTGGCAAGAGCAAGAGCTCCATATGTTCCTGAATTGTCTCCAAGTCCTGGATAGACGATATAATTCTCAATATCTTCCTTTAATTCAGGCTTTTTGATATAGCCGTTCATCATATCGATAAAGGCCTTGTGTATCATGGGGAAGAGTTGCTTTTGCTTCATAACGCCTCCACCAAGGATAATCTTCTTTGGTGACAGGATCATGGTATAGTTAATTAAAGCCTGGGCGATATAATAGGCTTCCATTTCCCATGCCTTATGGTCTGTAGGAAGATCATAGGCTTTTTGCTGCCACCTGTCCTCAATTGCGGGACCAGCTGCCATACCTTCCAAACAGTCGCTGTGGAAGGGGCATTTACCCTTATAGGTATCTTCTGGATGTCTTCTAAGAAGGATATGGCCCATTTCTGGATGCAATAATCCGTGAAGAAGACTTCCATTTGATGAAAAACCTGCCCCAACGCCGGTTCCGATAGTTATATAGACACAAGAATCAACATCACTGGCGATTCCCCACATGGATTCACCAAGAGCTGCGCCGTTAACATCTGTATCAATAACAGTTGGAACTTGAATATGTTCCTTGATTTTGTCCAGAAAAGGGTACATAGACCAGCCTGGTTTTGGTGTGTCCAGAATATATCCGTAAGTCGGAGACTTAGGGTCAATATCTACTGGACCAAAAGTTCCAATACCTAACTTTTCAATATCCTTGTCTTTAAAATATTCAATGATTTTTGCGGTTGTTTCTTCAGGTTCTGTAGTTGGAAAGTGAACCTTGTCATGAATGTTTCCTTTTTCGTCGCCAATGGCACAGATTATTTTGGTCCCACCGGCTTCAATAGCTCCTAACATCTCAATACCTCCTGAAAAGCTTTTCAAATTTAATTATACTTCCCAGTGATTCCAAAGTCAACGGACCCCCAAAAGATTAGCAAGAATGTATAAAATAATCCGTCATTTCCGTCACATTCAATAAAAAAACGGGGTATGACCTTTCGGTATTTCTGACAAAAACCTTGAAGGCTATTGTTTTTACAGTCTCTCATTAGCTATAATAGAAGGTGTTCTATGGTTGACTGAAAATCAATAGAACCAGGCAAGGAGCGAAACAATGAATATTAAAGATGTAGCTAAAATGGCAGGGGTATCCATATCCACTGTATCACGAGTGATTAACAATACGGCAAAAGTAAATGAAGATACAAGGTCGAGAGTGGAAAAGGTTCTACAGGAAACCAATTACAGACCCAATGTTCTAGCAAGGGAACTGCAGCAGAAGAAGACCAATACTATCGGTGTCCTTATGGCCGCCGGTGACTTGAACCTTATATCGATCAGTGAAACCCTGAATACAGTGACTGACGTTCTTAGGGACAACGGTTATAATATGATGCTTGCCAACTCCCGGTTTTCCATGGAAGAGGAAATTGATATCTTCAGGATTTTTCAGGAGAAAAGGGTGGATGGTGTCTTATTCCTTGCCCACGAGTTTAAGGAAGAACACTATAATATATTGAAGAACTATCCTGCTCCCATCGTTTTGATCGGACAGGAATACAAGAGGCTGGATATTCCAGCCGCCATCCATGATGACTTTCATGCAGCAAGAGATGCAACTGTATATCTAATTGAACATGGACATGAACGGATTGGCTATATCGGTTGTCCCAGTCATGATGAGGCAACTGGTGTCAAAAGAAAAAGAGGTTTTGAATTTGCCCTGGAGTCCTATAATCTTCTGCCTGATCCCAGCCTTATGACTCTTGGGGATTTTTCCATACAAAGCGGCTATGATGCAATCATAGAGATGCTGGACAGTCCAGGGGGGATGCCCTCGGCTGTATTTGCTACAACAGACTATATGGCTATCGGTGCTATAAAGGCACTTAAGGATAAGGGATACAAAGTTCCCGAAGATGTTTCGGTGATTGGCTTTGATGATGTAAACGTTGCCGGGTTTACGGATCCACCACTTACAACTATCCGTACAGACAAAGTGGCTGTCGGTAAAAATGCAGCCCATCATCTTCTCGACTGTATCCAAAGCGGTAGAGAGGATAAAGTTATCTATACGTCATCTTATACCTTGATTGAAAGGGAGTCTGTTGCCAATAAGAAGGCTTAGTCCCTAAATCTGCAAAAATATGAATATATTGGAATAAAAGTTGAAGCAACCCACAATATTTGATAAAATTAAGACATAAACAATTCTATAGAAAGGAAAAACATAAGTCTCATCGATTTTGAGATGAGTGTTTATATAATATGTCAGAATACATTGCAATCGGTGAAAAAGCACCTGCCTTTACTTTACCCAACAAAGATGGTAAAGACATAAGTTTAAGTGATTTCTTAGGAAAAAAAGTTGTCTTATATTTTTATCCCAAGGATTCAACGCCTGGCTGTACTACAGAGGCCTGTGATTTTAGAGACCATATGAAGGATTTTAGTGACAAGAATGTCGTCATTCTCGGTGTCAGCAAGGACTCAGCTAAGTCGCATACCAACTTTACAGCCAAATATCAGCTTCCATTTGAACTCTTAAGTGACAGTGATGGTCAGGTCTGTGAAGCCTATGGTATATGGCAGTTAAAGAAGAACTATGGTAAAGAATACATGGGAATCGTAAGAACTACCTATGTTGTTGACGAAGAAGGTATTGTAGAAAAAGTTTATAAAGTATCTAAAGTGAAAGGACACGTGGAAAAAGTATTGGAAGAGATTTAACAAGGAGGTTTGAAGATGAAGAGCTATCGTAAGGAATTATGGTTTAAGACCCATCGCAGAAGAGAACTGATAAACATTACATCTGATATTAATGTTGCGTTAATTGAAAGCGGAATCAAAGAAGGCCTGTTGTTGTGTAATGCTATGCATATTACTTCGTCCATATTTATTAACGATGATGAAGCCGGTTTACATCGAGACTTCGAGAAGTGGCTTGAAGTTCTTGCACCTGAAAAACCTTACGATCGATATGACCATAATGGATTTGAAGATAATGCAGATGCTCATCTGAAACGAACCATTATGGGTAGAGAAGTTGTTGTTGCCATTACCGACGGCAAGCTGGATTTTGGACCATGGGAACAGATTTTCTATGGTGAGTTCGACGGTATGCGCAAGAAACGGGTTCTTGTTAAGATCATCGGAGAATAAACTGAATCATTCCAAAAACACGGAAGGAAAAACTATGTTAGAATTGAGCAAATTAGATTTTGTTGAAGAAGTTAAAGCAGAAATGGCAGGATATGAGGAAATTGATCAAGCCCAGATTGAAAAATGGGTTGCTAGATTTGAAAAGTATCTGTCAGACAAGAATCTTAAGGATAAACGGATAAAAGTCAAAGGTAATCAAGTATCCATCAGGTTGGATGACGAGTCTGACCTTTTCAAAATTGTCGATAAGTATTTAGCTGCTATCGAAAATGAAGAACTAGATGAATATTGGAATGGATGGTCATTATAGTTAAGACTAAGTGAAAGATCAAGGGGTATCCGGTTGGATACCCCTCTATTGATTATGAATAAGGGATTTTTGACCGGAAGAGGGAGATTATGGCATATCAGTTCGTACTAGGAACAACAGGAACGGGCAAAACCACCTACGTTTTTGACCGAATAGAAGAAAGAATGGCTCAAACAGACATGATGGAACTTTATATTGTTCCTGAGCAGTACACCCTGCAAGCCCAGGAAGAATATCTGGAGAAGTCCGGTAAGAGGGGCTTGATACAGATGGAGGTTATTAGTTTCAACCGCTTGATTTACAGATTCTATGACCATTTGGCCCTGATTAATCATCAAAGCATTTCTGATAATGGTAAAAGCCTTCTGATTCGACGAATCATCGAGAATCATTTAGAGGAGTTTGTCTGGATAAAGAGACATAGAAAGCGCCAAAGCTTTATGGACGAACTGGCAACCATTATTTCTGAATGTTATCAATATACCCTTGATGAAGACCGGCTGAAGGAATTTGCTGAAAAAGTGGATGACCAGCTCTTGAAGGATAAGTTGAAAGACCTTAGCCGTTTGTTGGCTTACTATAAGGATGCAATGAAAGAAACCTATATAAGCGGTCATGATGCTTTTATGCGACTGATAGAGACAATTCCAACAATCGATGACTTGAATGGAGCCAATATTACTATAGATGCCTTTTACGGCTTTACACCTATACAATATCAAATGATCGAGGCACTTATGTCTACAGCAGGCTCCATGACTTTCTCACTTTCCATTGATGCAAAAAGCCAACTTGGTGATATGAAAAATGAAAGTGATCTGTTTTTTGAAACCAAAAAAATAGTCAGTGAGATCCGTAAGATAGGTGACCGTCTGAAGATTGAAGAAAAAGATCCGGTTCTCCTTGATCAAATTCTTCAACCACAAAAAGAAGATCTTAAGCATTTGACCAACCATCTCTTTAAGTATCCAATAAAAACCTATAAAGACGAGGTGAAAGGCCTTCGAATGGTCGAGGCAAGGTCAATTGAGGAAGAGGTTGAGGTGGTCTGTGAACGTATTGACCATCTGATTTCAAGTGGTAAACGCTACAAAGATATTGTAGTCCTTGTTTCAGAAATGGCCGGGTATGAATCTGTCATCAATGAAGGGTTCAGAGACTACGGATTTTCTTTTTTTATGGATAAGAAAGATACCATTAGTCACCATCCCCTAATACAGTTTGTTTTGTCAGCCTTATTGACAGTCCAGTACAATTTTAAATATGAACATATTTTTTATCATCTGAAAACCATGTACTACACCAGACAGGATGATATCTGTAAACTGGAGAATTATTGTTTTGAGCGGGGATTAAAAGGCCAAAAAGCCTGGACCTCTCCATGGGATATTTATGATACTGATAAAAATGACATACTCTTTGACTTCTTTAAATTTGCTGCTGAAATCAAAGAAAAGAAAATGATTTCTGAAAAGATTGAAGTTTTGTATGATTACCTGGAAGCCTTGGATGTATTTGGAACTAATGAAAAAATGACAGCTCATCTGGAAAGTATTGACCAGGTCCAGGAAGCTGTCCTTTATGGGAAAATATATGGTAGCCTAATGGACTTTCTGGATGATACCTACCACATGATTGGCGATGAGACAGTGTCCATGAAAGAGTTTGTCAGCCTTATGGAAACGGGCCTGTCTTCCATGAAATTTTCACAGACGCCTCCAAGTCTGGATCAGATTATTGTTGGGGATTTATCAAGAACCAGATTTAAGGCCAGTGACTATATCTTTGTTCTTGGAATCAATGAAGGCAAGGTTCCTTTGATTGTCAATAACAATCAATTACTGACAGACAGTGAACGTGCAACCCTTATGGATATTGGCCTTGAAGTGGCACCAACCCAAAAGAAAAGTTTGTTTAAGGAGCAGATGAATATTTTTAACGGGTTTACTAAATCCCGTCAGCTCCTACATTTATCCTTTACGAGAAGCAGTGACGAAGGGACTATGCGCCCTGCCAGCATCTTTTTTACCCTTATGAAAATGTTCCCGGCCTGCAGAGTTGAAAACAGTCACAAGATATTGGAGTCTACGACACGTCTGTCCAAGAACAGACCAGTTTTCTACCGCTTGACCAAGTATCTTAATGGACATGATTTTCAAACCAGGGAAAAAGAGATTCAGGACTACTTTAAGTATTTTAACGACAGATTTGAAAAGGGATTAATGTATCCAGATCCTAAAGTATTCTTTGGTGGACTGACCTATGATAATAAGGTGTCAGATATTGATCAAATGTCTGTCAGTGAATATAATCTTTCTGTTTCAGAGCTTGAATCTTTTGCTGGTTGTTCCTACGCCCATTATTTAGATTACCGGTTAAAGCTGGGTGAAAGACAGGAGTATGTGGTAACCCTGCCCGATATTGGTATTCTTTTCCATAAGTGTCTTGAACTCTATATCAAGAAATGTGTCCAGAGAGATTTGGATATCAGTCATATGGAACTGGAGGTGCGTAATGGCTTGGTGGATGAATGTATTGGAGAAATCCTCAATCAGGATAAGTACAAGATTTTTACATCTTCATATCGAAACCGGTATTTAGTCGTTAAGTTAACAAGAATCGTTAAGAGAGCCTTGTGGGGAATCGAAAACCAACTACAAAAAAGTCTCCTGCAGCCCAAGGATATTGAGTATAATTTTGACGGTAAAAAATCTGACCTGGAAACCCTGGTTTTGAAGATTACGCCTAATATGAACATGTTTTTAAAGGGTGTTGTTGACAGGGTAGACGAGTATGAGACAGAGGATGACTTGTATATTAGTATAATTGACTATAAATCCAGTCACAAGACATTGGATTTTGGACTAATTGACAGTGGTATCCAACTACAATTGTTTGTATACTTAAATGTAGTAAAGGAAATCAAAGAACATAACACATCCAAAAAAGTCACACCAACAGGCTTGTATTATTACCAGATACAAGACCCATTCGTTAAAAATGAGACATATTCTGAAGAGGAAATCGAATCAAAGCTTTTGGGTCAGTTAAAGCCCAGTGGACTGGTTTTACACGATGAGCATATCATCAAAATGATGGATCAGGATATCAGCGGTTCATCACAAGTCATTCCTGTTACCCTGACTAGCAAAGGAATATCCAGCCGGTCCTCGACCATAACTGAAGAAGATATGAAGACTACCCTTGACTTCGTCAACAAGAAGGCAAGGTGGCTTGGTGAAAAAATTTATAAAGGTGATGTCACCATCAAGCCTTATGACTACGATGGCAGGACTGCCTGTGATTTTTGTTCATATAAGGCCATTTGCCGATTCGATCCATCCAACAAATCAGAATCATTCAATAATATAAAGAAATCATCGAAAGACGATATAATCAGTCATTGGGAAGGAGACTCAAGTGGAAGAAGTCATCAAACAAATCATTGATATTGAAGACAAAGCCCAGCGTATTATTGACGAAGCTAATAAGGAAAAAGAGCTAAAGGAGGAGGAACACCAAAAACGGCTGGAAGCTCTTGAAAATACCATTATCAGCGATGCCAAGAACAAGGTAGAACAGATTCGGGAAAGAGAATTTGACGAAATTCGTGAACAGGAAGAAGAAAAAGTCAGACGATGTGACAGGCAAATTGTTCAAATGGAAAAGTATGCTGAAGAAAATATGGAAAAGTGGGTAAACGACCTAGTAAACCGAGTCTTGAAATAGGGGTGACACGATGCAGGATATGCTGAAATATGGTGATTTAGCAACAAAGATACGTGTTATGAAGGGTCGGATGCTTACTGAAGAAGATTATGACAACATGATGAAGAAAACCAGTGTACGGGATGTTGCCTTATATCTTAAAAATCAAACCTACTACAACAAAGACTTAGATGAGCTGGACGAAAATGATGTACATAGAGGAAGAATGGAAGTCCTATTGTATCGTTCGGCTGTTCGTGATGCCCTAAAAATTGCCAAACACCTTAATGGTAAAGAAAAGAAAATCTATCGCTACATTTATCGGAAGCAGGAAGTGGAAGATATTAAGAAGATGCTAAGAACCCTGGCCATGGGGAGAGAACTCACATCTCTAGACCGGGCTACCCTTTTTGTCAGCCGCTATTCTAAAATTGATTTTAATGTTTCTCTAGAAGCAAAAAATATTTATCAGTTAGTTGAATCTCTTAGCAAAACCAATTTTTATCCAGTACTGAATCCATTAATTGATAAGGATGGAAAGATTAATATATTTACAGCAGAAATGCTTCTTGATGAATATTACTACCAAAAAAGTATGAAGCAGGTTCGTAAGATGGCCAGTGAAAAAGACAAAGAGCTCTTGGAAGAAATGTTCGGACTTGAAATTGACTTTAAGAATATTTTCTGGATTCTTAGAGCCAAAAAATTCTATAAGCTGCCCAAAGAGATGATACACCGATATATTATTCCGTTTTTCTATAAAGTTAGAAAAGATGTTCTAGATACGATGATCGATACCAATGATTTGGATCATTTATATAAGTTGATTGCAGAGACTTTTTATGCCAAAATCATTGATTTTAGCCAGGATAAGGTTGAATATCAATTTTTAACTTATATGCAGAAGATCCAACAAAGAAGAATGAGGAATGAATCTTTTTCAATTGCTCCAATTATAGGCTATATGTATTTAAAGGAGCTTGAGGTGTTGAATATCACAAATATTATTGAAGGTATTAGGTATGGTCTTCAGCAAGATGAAATAGAGTCTTTTCTTGCTGGAGTGAAATAGAAAGGAGGGGTTGAATTGGCTGTAGAGAAAATGAAATTTGTTAATATCGCCGGTCCCATTGCTGATATGGACCAGTTTGTTATCAATACGATTGTACCCTTTGATATACAACTGGAGAAGGCTGATCGTATATTGGCATCTGTAAAAGGCGTTTATCCATTTTCAGAAGAAAATCCATATGAACGTTTAAATCAAAGCGTTGCGGAACTGATTAAGGTCTTGAATCATGATATTAGCTATGATTCCAGCAAAACGTGTGCGCTCATGCCGGTTTCCTTACTTGAGCCTGAAATTGAAGGCTATGAAAGACAACTGGAAACCATTCAGAAGATCAGCCGATCTCTGAAAGAAGATCTAGCACATAAAAAAGAGATACGAAAGCAATTGGTACCCATGCAGAATTTGGAAATCAGCATAGACCGAATGTTCACCTTTAAGTATATGAAATTCAGGTTTGGCAAGATGCCGAAAGAGAGTTTTAAGAAGCTTAGCAACTACATTCAGGAGTTGGATACCATAGCCTATGAGGTTTCCCAGGAAAAAGACAGTGTTTATCTAGTCTATTATACGCCCAGGTCACAACAGGGAAATATTGATTCCCTTTTTGCCTCCCTATTTTTTGAGAGGATACGTATATCTGGAGAAGTAAAAGGGACTCCCCGTGATGCCCTTCGGAAACTGGATGACGAAATCGAAGAGTTGGAAAATCGTATCAATATGCTGGATGAAGATGCAAGAGAGTTTGTCGAAAGGAATTTTGAGCGTCTCCAGGAGTTATATAATTTCACTATTGAGCTCAATGAGGTCTTCGAGGTCAGGAGGTATGCTGTCAGGAGTAAGGAAGCCTTCTATATGACAGGCTGGATTCCCAAGTCTCAGGTTAAGGACTTCATGAGTATGGTCGACAAATTACCTAAAGTTACCTGTGTTGTGGAGGATGATGATGCAGTTACGAAAGCATTTCCACCTACTCATCTCAAGAATCTTAAGATATTCGAGCCCTTTGAAGAGCTGGTCAAGATGTATGGCACGCCATCCTATAATGAGTTGGATCCGACGCCCTTTGTTGCCATTACCTATGTGATTTTCTTCGGAGTCATGTTTGGTGATTTGGGACAGGGACTGGTCATAGCCTTATTATCTTTTATATACTACCGAAAGACCCGGATGAATCTGATTAAGATTGGTATATACTTAGGTATAGTCTCTGCCATAACCGGTTTTATATATGGGTCTTTCTTTGGTAATGAACATCTGCTTAGGGAACTTTTCCCAGGTGTTCCAATGATAGATTCAATGGCCAACAAAATGCCGCTGCTTCTTACCAGTGTTGCATTTGGTGCCGTGCTTCTCATTATTGCCATGATCTTGAATATGATCAATAAATTCAAGCAGGAAAAGTTTGGCAAGTTATTGTTTGACAGAAATGGTTTAGCCGGCTTGGTCTTTTATCTGGCTTTGATTGACTTAATCATGAGTATAGTTATGGATAGAAATGTATCTGTCTTTACCATAGTCATATTTTTAGTCGCTCCGTTTTTTGTTATGATGTTCGCCCATCCTCTCGAGAATCTTCTGGAAAGGAAAAGTCATATTTTCCCAAAAGAAGGTGGATTTCTCATAGAAGCCATTTTTGAGATGGTGGAGACTCTTTTAGCCATTGTCAGCAACACCCTTTCTTTTATGAGACTTGGTGCATTTGCCTTGAACCACGTAGGGTTTTTCCTGGCTTTTCATGCACTGGCTGATATTGTAGGCGGCTCGGGATCTATAGCGGTTATGATTTTTGGAAACATATTAATTATTGGATTGGAAGGCTTGATTGTACTTATTCAGGGATTGCGTTTACAATACTATGAATTGTTCTCGAAATTCTTTGAAGGTGACGGTCGTGAGTTCATCCCATTTAAGATAAAGGAATAATAGCGAATACGCAGGAGGATTATCATGGAATTTATATTAACAATAACAGTTTTACTAGTTGCAGCAACCGTTTATGCAGGTGTCTATGTATTTAAGAAGAAACTGAACAGAGAACAAACCCAAAAGATAATGGGAATCAGTGTAAGCTCATTTATTGTTGTTATGATTGGTGCTGCAGTCTTTATGTTAAGTGGTTACAATGCAGCGGCAGCCGACACGGTTGTAGATGGTCCATCTGTCGGTGAAGGCCTTAAATACTTAGGTGCAGCACTTTCAACAGGCCTTGCCTGTATCGGTACAGGTGTAGCGGTAGCAGCAGCTGCCTCAGCAGCAATCGGTGCTATCAGTGAGGATCCAAAGCTTCTAGGTAGAACTGTAATTTTCGTTGGTTTATCAGAAGGTATTGCTATCTATGGATTGATTATTTCAATCATGATCCTTGGCTAATAGTGGAGACAACCATTAAGAGAAACCTATAAGAAGGTGTAAAAATGAAAATGTACTTAATCAGTGATAATATCGATACATTGACAGGTATGCGATTGGCCGGTATTGCCGGAGTGGTCGTCCATAAGGATACTGAGATTTATAATGAGTTGGATAAAATCCTTAAGGATAAGCAGGTTGGTGTACTCCTTATCACAGAAAAAATCAACAAAATTGTTGAAAAGAGAATTACAGAAATAAAAATGGATTATGCTACCCCTCTAATTGTCATTATTCCTGACCGTCATGGATCCGACAAGGGACTTGACTCCATTACTAAATATGTACGTGAGGCTATTGGGTTGAAGCTATAGATAAGAAGGTGAATGTATGCCAACCATTGCAGTTAAATTAGAACGATTTCGAGCTGATATCATGCGTGATGTAACAGAAAAGAAAAAAGCTATTGAAACCAGAGTGGAGAATAAGCTTGCAAAGGAGTTTGAGCAGCTGGAACTTCAGTATTTGGAAGATGCGTATGAGATCATTCAAAATGGTTTGAAAAAGATTGATAAAGAAAAAAACGAAGTTATTTCCAAAACTCAGATGGAGAATAAGGTCAAAATGCTGGCTAAAAGGAAAGAGATAATTGATAAAGCTTTCAATCAAGCCAGGGTCAAGATAGAGGCCTACACAAAAACTGAGGAATATAAAAGAAAGTTAATTCAAAAAATTAAGGAACACATGGAGTTCTTAGGGGACGGTAATTATATTATTTACATTAATTACAAAGACAAGGAATTGTATAAGGAACTTCAGGAAGCTTTTCCAGATCATAAGGTTTTTATTGAGAAAAAACATATTGAGATGTTAGGGGGCTGTAAACTTCTTAACACGACAACCAACGTCTATCTTGATGACTCCTATGAGAAACGCCTGGAAGGAGAAGAAGAAAATTTCCTGCAACAATGTGGCTTAGAGATTAATGAAAAAGTAGGTGACCAGTAATGGAACAAAAAGGATATATATCTGGTGTTAACGGACCGGTTGTTACCGTATCGGGAACCAATGAACTTTCTATGCTTGAAATGGTATATGTCGGTGATTTGAAACTAATAGGTGAAGTTATCGGTATAGAATCAAGAAATGCAATTATTCAGGTCTATGAATCAACGACTGGTTTAAAAGTTGGTGAGCCGGTTTTTTCAACTGGTGGACCTATGGCTTTAATGCTGGGACCTGGAATTATCGGTGGGGTCTTTGACGGTATTCAAAGACCGCTTGAAACTCTTTTTGATAAAACCGGATCTTTTATTGGCCGTGGTATTGATACAGCCAACCTAGATACCAAAAAAGAATGGGAAGTTAAGATCAATGTAAAAGTTGGTGATATGCTTGAACCTGGAGCCATATATGCAGAAGTTGATGAGACTGAATTGGTTACCCATCGCCTTATGGTAAGACCGGGTCTTTCAGGTCAGGTAGTGAAGATAGAAGCTGACGGTAAATACAAGGTTACTGACACAGTCGTAACGATTAAAGACCAATATGATGAGGAAGTCGGTTTAACCTTGGTTCAATATTGGCCAGTTAGGGAACCTAGACCTTTTTCAGAAAGAAAGATTTTGACCAAACCTTTGGTCACCGGACAAAGGGTTATTGATACCCTTTTCCCAATACCTAAAGGTGGGGCAGCTGCCATACCTGGTGGTTTTGGCACAGGGAAAACCATGACTCAACATCAATTAGCCAAATGGTCCGATGCGGATATTATCGTTTACATTGGATGTGGTGAACGTGGTAATGAAATCACAGAGGTTTTGGAAGACTTTCCTGAACTTATCGACCCTAAATCCAATAAACCATTAATGGAGCGTACAGTCCTTATAGCCAATACATCCAATATGCCTGTTGCAGCAAGAGAAGCTTCTATTTATACAGGCATTACTATAGCAGAGTATTATCGTGATATGGGTTATCATGTTGCCATAATGGCAGATTCAACATCTAGATGGGCAGAGGCCCTCAGGGAAATATCAGGACGTCTTGAGGAAATGCCAGCAGAGGAGGGATTCCCTGCATACTTGCCATCCAGACTATCAGCTTTTTATGAAAGAGCAGGTCTGGTTGATACATTGAATCACAGTGAAGGCTCTGTCAGTATCATTGGAGCTGTTTCGCCACAAGGTGGTGACTTCTCCGAGCCCGTTACGCAAAATACCAAAAGGTTTATACGGTGCTTTTGGGCTCTTGACCGTAATCTTGCTTATTCAAGACATTACCCTGCGATCCACTGGTTGAATTCCTATAGTGAATACATGAATGAGCTGGAAGATTGGTATAAGGAAAATGTAACAGAAGAGTTTGTTGAGGTTCGCCGTCAAATGCTGGCACTTCTTCAGGAAGAATCCAGTCTTATGGAAATTGTAAAACTGATTGGTGCTGACATATTACCTGAGGAGCAGAAATTGATTCTTGAAATCAGTAAGCTACTCCGTTTGGGCTTCCTGCAACAAAATGCATTTCATGATGTGGATACCTATGTTCCTCTAATTAAGCAATTCAAGATGATGGACATCATCATTGAATTATATAAAACATCTCAGAAGCTGGTTAACAAGGGTATTCCAGTATCTCAATTGAGAAAAACAGGTATCTTTGATGAGCTGGTTAAAATGAAATATACCATTGATAATACTAATTTTGAACCATTTGATGATTTCAAAAAACGGATTAATCATTTTTATGAAGAAGTAACTGAACAGTATAAAGGATTTGAGAGGGTGATGAGATAATGAGAGTTGAATATCTAGGCATTAAAGAAGTCAACGGTTCCCTTATTGTCCTCGAAGGTGTTAAGGGAGCTTCATATGAAGAAATGGTAGACATTAAGCTGGAAGACGGCAGAACCAAAGTTGGCCGTATTATTGAGCTGAATGAGGATGTAGCTGTTGTCCAGGTTTTTGAAGGTACGACGGGTATCTCAAACGTCAATGCCAGAACAAGTCTTAGAGGTGATGTACTTAAACTGCCTTTGTCAAAGGAAATTCTTGGAAGGACAATGGATGGTTTAGGTAGACCTATTGATGGCTTGGGTAAGATTCGCCCAGATGTTAAAATGGATGTTAATGGTGAGCCCATTAATCCTATTGCTAGAAAATATCCAAGAAACTATATTCAAACCGGTGTATCTGCAATTGATGGTTTAACAACCTTGATCCGTGGTCAAAAATTACCTGTATTTTCTGGCAATGGTCTTCCACATGATATTTTGGCAGTCCAGATTGCCAGACAGGCGCAGCTGGCAGCAGATTCTGAGGACAAGGACAATTTTGCCATTGTTTTTGCTGCTATGGGGGCTAAAAACGATGTTGCTTCATACTTTGTCAGAAGCTTTGAAGAAAGTGGAGTTCTTGAAAAAGTAACCATGTTCCTGAATTTGGCCAATGACCCTGTTGTTGAGCGGATTGTAACACCTAGATGTGCTCTGACAACAGCTGAATATCTTGCTTTTGAGCATAATATGCATGTTTTGGTAATTATGACGGATATGACTTCCTACTGTGAGGCCCTTCGTGAAGTGTCCTCTTCCAAGGGAGAAATTCCATCTAGGAAGGGATTCCCAGGTTATATGTATTCAGACCTGGCTTCCCTATATGAAAGAGCAGGTATGCTGAAGGACAGAGAAGGATCTATTACACAGATTCCCGTCCTGACCATGCCCAATGATGACATTACCCATCCAATTCCTGACTTGACCGGATATATTACTGAAGGACAGGTGGTTCTTGACCGTGGCCTCCATCAAAAAGGGGTCTATCCGCCAATTATCGTACTGCCATCACTTTCCAGATTGATGAAAGACGGTATTGGTGAAGGTTTTACAAGAAAAGACCATCCACAGATAGCCAACCAGCTTTTTGCATCTTATGCTCATGTTCAGGAAGTTAAAGCCCTGGCATCGGTTATTGGTGAAGATGAATTGTCAGAAGTTGATAAGATTTATATGCAGTTTGGCAAGGAATTTGAGAACCGCTTTGTTGCCCAAAAGTCAGATGAAAACAGATATATGGAGTTTACCCTTGATTTAGGTTGGGACCTATTGGGTATCCTGCCAAGAACTGAACTTGACCGTCTAGATGAAGAGATACTGGATAAATATTATAAGCCTCGTAAAAAGGATCGTGATTAGTCATGGATACTAACTTATTTCCCACCAAGGGGAATTTAATGATTTCAAGGAATCGGCTGGCCTTATCCAAAGTCGGTTATGAACTCATGGACAAAAAACGAAATATTCTTGTACGTGAAATGATGCAATTCATCGATCAAGCCAAAGAGTTACAGGCTGTCATTGGTGAAACCTTTGCAGATGCTTATGCTGCTCTTCAAAAGGCTAATATTACCCTAGGTATTAATACGGTGGAGCAGATCGCCCAGGCAATTGAGCTGGAAGACCAGATTGTTATAAAGGTCAGGTCAATTATGGGGGTTGAAATTCCAATTATTGGGGAAATCGACACAAACCTGAAACCTCAGTTCGGATTTGCCAGAACCAATATTTCTTTGGATGAGGCATATGAAAAGTTCCTAAAGGTGAAGCAGTTGACAGTCATGCTGGCCGAAGTGGAAAATGCAATATATCGACTGGCCATTAATGTCAAAAGGACGCAAAAAAGAGCCAATGCTTTGCAGAATATTATGATTCCCAGGTATGAGAAATTAACCAAGGATATTACCAATGCTCTGGAAGAAAAGGAACGGGAAGAGTTTATGCGCCTGAAGATGATCAAAAGCTATAAAATCAAAAAAGGTGGATAAAGTTGTTAATCTTTCGTTAACAGTCATTGAACTTTTGTCCCATTTTGTTGACATTGTTTACCTATACATGTAGTATGTGTTTAATAGATGAACGATAAACGCAATGGAGGTTAAGATGGCTGGACAAGATAAACAGGGAATTTCAAAAGCTGAGATGGATGCATCTGCCAAGAGAGCTGCAAGATTGCAGGAGATTAGTGAAGAATTGGAATCTGGACAGGACTCAGAGATGGCAAAGATTTTGGCTGAGATAAATGCCCGAAATAAGAAACATTAATTTCATATGAATATTTACAAATAAAAGGAGTAGCTACTAGGCCGCATTGCCATAGAACTACTCCTTCATTATGTTTTGGAAAAATTAATTATGTAGACTACCCAGGATATAGATAAGGATCTTATCTGTGTCAGAAATCCAATCTAATCAACTTCCTGAATTTTCATGAGGTTGGTATTACCGGCAACGCCAAGTGGTACGCCTGCAGTAATGACAACTCTGTCTTTCGGCTTAACAAAACCAAGCTCCTTAGCCTTTTCCACTGACTTGTAGAAGAGGATATCACTGGAGGTTTCCTGCTTCATAAGTAATGGACGAACGCCCCAGTAGAGCATCATTTGTTTTTGTGCTTTCCTGGAAGAGGTCGTAGCAATAATCGGCATATTGGGTCTGAACATTGAGATAAGTCGTGCAGTCTTACCGGAATATGTTGGGCAGATAATTGCGCTGGCTCCTAAATGAACAGCTGTTGAACAAGAGGCATAAGAAACAGCATTGGTTACTGACTTTTCCTTAAACATAAGAATCTTTTCAAAAAGACTCTTAAAATCAATAGTTTTTTCACTGGCTTCTGCAATCTTTTTCATAACCCGAACAGATTCTACCGGGTATTTACCTGCTGCAGACTCTCCTGAAAGCATGATTGCATCTGTTCCGTCAAGCACAGCATTGGCAACGTCAGATACCTCAGCTCTTGTAGGACGGGGATTGTTGATCATCGAATCCAGCATTTGAGTAGCGGTGATAACCGGAATTTCTGCTTCATTACATTTCTTGATAATCATTTTTTGTGTCAGTGGGATAACTTCAGCAGGTGTTTCAACGCCTAAGTCACCACGGGCAATCATAATACCGTCAGATACTTCAATGATGGAGTCAATGTTATCAACACCTTCTTGGGATTCGATTTTAGAGATGATCTGGACGTCCTTACCACCGTTGGTATCCAAGAGATTACGGATAAAAAGCACATCGTCCTTGGTACGAATAAAAGAGGCAGCAACAAAATCGATATCTTTGGTAATACCGAATTTAATATCTTCAATATCCTTGTCAGTTACAGCAGGTAACTTAAGGTTGATATTTGGTACGTTAACACCTTTGCGATTCTTAACAACACCACCGTTTTTAACGATGCAGATAACTTCTTCCTCATGAATGGCAGTGACTTCAAGTTCAATAAGACCGTCATCAATAAGGACAATGCTTCCGATGCGAACATCTTCATGAAGGTGAGGGTAGTTGATACAAAACTTCTCTGCAGTTCCTTCGAAATCACCATAGCAGATAGTAACGGTATGCCCGGCTTCAAGGGTTACATGACCGTCGACAAAGAGTTTTGTACGAATTTCGGGACCACGGGTATCCATAAGTATGGCTACTGGAGTGTCCAGTTCTTCGCTGACTTCGTTGATCATGGCAATGGTTTTTTCGTAGTGTTCCTGATCACCATGTGAAAGGTTTAATCTAGCAACGCTTAAGCCACTTCTGACGAGTTCAGAAAAGGTTTCTTTGTTGTCACTAGCTGGTCCAAGGGTACAGATAATTTTGGTTTTATTCATGTTTTCCTCCCGATTTTCCTGTGACAAGACCTGTGTAAGTATACAGACATAAGACAATTAGGGACTTGCCCTCACAGATTCCTGTCTCCATTATAACAATAAATTGCCATGAAAATGAATAGTACATATGGGTAATCTTTATGTGGCTTTTCATGAAGTGTTATAATACAATAGGTATAAGGCGATTCTATAACAAAAACGATAATTTATCAAGATTTCGCCTACAATAGCATATTATAGACGAATTTCCAAGTAAATTCTATCATCAATTCAACTAAAATTATATTTTTTTGGACTCATTATATGTCTAAGGTGACATAAGAGGGTCATGGAATTGATAATGGCTATAGATTAGCATACTATGAGGAGAGAAACATGGCATTTACATATACACAGGACCAGCAAAAAGTTATTGAAACCAAAGGTTCTTCCATATTAGTTTCAGCTGCAGCAGGATCTGGTAAGACTGCAGTTCTGGTTGAGCGAATTATTCGAAAAATCACCAATAAAGACCATCCTGTTTCCATAGACCAGCTTTTGATTGTAACCTTTACCAAGGCGGCAGCGGCGGAGATGCGGGAGCGAATTGGAAATGGTATTGAGACTGCAATAGAGACAGAAACCGATAATCAGATTCTTAATCATCTCATTAGTCAATTAACCCTTCTTCCGGCGGCAAATATTATGACAATGCACAGCTTTTGTCTTAAAATTATAAAATCATATTATCATCTTATTGATTTAGACCCTACCTTTCGAATTGGCAATGAAACCGAGTTGGTTTTACTTAAAGAAGAAGTTATGGACGACCTTCTCGAGACTAAATACAAGGAATCCAGTGATGGATTTCTGAATATGGTAGAGTCCTTTGCAGGCGGTAAAAATGATGATAAGGTCAAAGACCTCGTCTTCAAGACCTATGGATTTGCCATGAGTAATCCATGGCCCATTAGGTGGATGGAGGAAAGTTTATCCCTTCTTGACATTGAAGATGTAGATAGCTTTATTGCATCTGACTATTACCAAATGATAGTTAAACAAGTTAAGGAAAATATAGAATCTACCCTCGGTCTATTTGAGGAAATTGACGATTTAATGACCTTGGATCAGGGACCGGACAAGTATAAGGATACAGTTTCAGCGCTGAGAGAATGGGTGGATTATACATTGCTCCATTTGGAAAAAGGAGATTATCTTGATCTGGTTAAACATGCTGAAAACGTAAGTATACCGGCTCTTTCAAGGAAAACAAAGGGGTATGATAAGGAACTGGCAATTGTAGCCAAAGATTTAATCAATGATATTAAGAAGATGATGACCTGTCTTATGGACCTTAAATATGATCCTGACCGTATCATCGATGAAATTGACAGCATTAAGGCCTTGGTAGAAGAAATTGTCAGTCTTACCAAAGCCTTTAAGGAAGGCTACGAGGCAGAAAAAGAAGTCAAGGCCCTTATTGACTTCAATGATATTGAGCATTTAGCCTTAAAACTCTTATATAAGGAGGATGGACCTTCTGAAATAGGACAGATTTATCGAGAGCAGTTTGATGAGGTATTGGTTGATGAGTACCAGGATACCAATGAGGTCCAGGAAGCCATTCTTAAAAGTCTATCCAAAGAAGACAATCTCTTTATGGTGGGTGATCTTAAACAAAGTATTTACAAGTTCCGTTTGGCAAAACCGGAGATTTTCAAGAATAAATACGATGCCTTTGATTATGAGGACTCAAACAATATAAAAATTGACCTTGCCAAGAACTTCCGGTCAAGAAGTCAGGTACTTAATATGACCAACTATATCTTTGAGAGCCTTATGAGTAAGGAGCTTGGAGATGTAGATTACGATGACCATGCCAAACTCTATCTGGGTGCTTTTGATTATAAGGAATCTGCTACCCATGAGGATAAGTTTTTACCTGAGATTATCATTGGTGAAAAAGAATCTGACAAGACTAAAGAAGAGGTACAATCAGCTATAGTTTGTGCCAAAATTAAAGAGCTTCTTTCAGATCCTGAGTTTGAAATATTTGATAAAGAGGACAAGTGCTTTCGTAGACCCATTTACAGTGATATCTGCATCCTTATGAGAAGTCCTTCTACAACAATACAGACACTGAAACAGGTCATGGAGGAAGAGGATATTCCCTATGAGGCAGATATTTCCAGTGGTTTTTTTGATGCAGTTGAAGTAAGGGTCATGATGAGTTTTCTTGAAATTATTGATAATCCCTACCAGGATATTCCGCTGACAGCAGTGCTTAGGTCACCTATCGTTAGCCTGACTGAAAACGAATTACTTCTTATTAGGCAATATGATGAAGAAGGGACTTTTCAGGAAGCCTTTTGGAATTTTGCCGGTGACCAAACCGCTATAAATGATCATGTTCTTGAGCCTATCGTTTTGAAAGTGAGTCTCTTTTTAAAGCTTTATGAGAGTCTAAGAGAAAGAGCCAAACGCTTATCCTTAGATGACCTTTTGGACCATATATACAACGAGACCGGATATTATTTTTATACCGGCTTAATGGAAAACGGACCACAGCGGATGTCTAACCTTGACTATTTAAGGCTTCAAGCCAAGAACTTTGAAAACTCATCCTACAAGGGACTTTTTAATTTTATTCGTTATGTTGACCATATTAAAAAATATGAAATTGAGATTCCTGAACCTTTAATTGGAAAAAAAGATGGTGGAGTATCCATTATGAGTATTCACCGTAGCAAGGGCCTGGAGTATCCTATCGTTATAATGATGAACATTCATAAGGAATTTAATATGATGGACCTTAGGGAAGGCTTTATGCTCCACCAGGAGATGGGTTTTGCTTGTGATTATTACAATCCAGGTAAAAGGCTCCGTATGGAAAGTCCCTTTAGCAAGGCCATAAAACTGAAAAGTAAGGAAGAACTTTTAAGTGAAGAACTTAGACTTTTTTATGTTGCTCTGACAAGATCACGGGAAAAGCTGATCCTCACAGGTGTTGTGAATAAACTGGAAAAGTTTGAAGAGACCCTGATACAGGATATCCGTCAAATAGGTAAGATTGAAGCATCTAGAGTAAAGCAGGCCAAATCCTTCCTTGATTGGCTCCTCATGACCTGCCCTAATAAAGTGGACTGGGTCAAATGGGAAATCTATAACCAGGAGGCACTGAGTGTAGCTATAGAGGAATACAAGGAAGAGGACAGGGAAGTAAACAGACTCAAGGTGGACATGCTGACACATGCCCTTGCCATGGATAGAGATATTGATTATTTAGAGGTCCTTAATGAACCCTACCATCACGGAAGTCAAATAGGTAAGTATGTAACCATGTCGGTTTCTGAGCTTAAAGAAGCTGAGCAGAGAGAGAAGTTTAATGACGCATCCTATGTTGCCAGAGACCTTAAGGAAGCCCTGGTGGTTGAAAAGCCACTGCCAACCTTTATACAAAAAAGAGATAAAAGCTTAAAAGGTGCCGCATATGGTTTGGTTATGCATAAGATACTATCCCTGCTTCCGCCGAGAGAGGGGTATACCTTTGAACATATTAAGAGTTTCGTGGATGGTCTTTTTGAAAAGGCGATTATTGAAGAGGCCTATAAAGGTAAAATCTATATTAAGCCGCTGCATGAATTCACTATGCAGCCCATATATGAAGAAATTCTTGAGGCCTACAATAAGGGACTTCTATTTACAGAACAACCCTTTGTATTAAGTATTGATGATCATGGGGACCATAGGATGATACAGGGGGTTATTGACCTTTTTTATGAAAAAGATGGAAAACTGATTCTCTTGGATTACAAGACCGATTATATAGAAGAAGGTCATGAGGAAGACCTTCTTGACCGCTATAAGATTCAATTGGATTATTATGCTAAAGCCCTTACTGACATTACCGGTAAGGAAGTTGCAGGTAAATATATTTATAGTCTAAGTCTGGGCAAGCTCCTTCAATATGACATGAACCGGGTTCTGTAGTAAAATAAATTTTACAAAATAGCAATATAGTAGAAATAACACAAAAAATGTAATAAAAGCACGTTTTACTTGTTGAGTATGACGTGCTTTTGTGATACACTTTTATAAGTACCATTGAGAATGCATGAGAATTTCATGACATGATATGGAAACATTGGGAAAGGGATGGTCTAAGGACCTAGGGTTAATTATGAAAAAAACAGTCAGTTACTTATTAATTATGATTTTAGTCTTGTCAACGGTGGCATGGACGCCAATTGAGGCTGGATCAGAAGTCTTGATTATTCACTACAACAGAGAAGATGAAGCCTACGACGATTGGAATATTTGGGCTTGGAGTGAAGGGGGAGCAGGATCTGCAACAGCGTTTGAGTTCGAAGATGATTTCGGTAAAGTAGCGGTTATACCCCTAAGTGCAGGAACTACAAGAGCCGGCTTCATTGTCAGAACGGATAACTGGGACAAGGATGTCGCTTCAGACCGATTTGTAGATTTAGTTGATGGAAAAGCTGAAATCTGGGTTTACTCAGGTGTAGAAGCTTTTGTGTCGTCAGCTCCCGATGGCTTTTCACCATGGGGTCCTACGGATTCCGTCAGTGAAGATGCTGCAGTGGATACAGGTGAAGAGGTCACTGATGACTATAAAGTAAGGGTCCATTATCACCGCTTTGACGGCAATTATGATGGCTGGAATTTATGGCTTTGGCCTGAAGGTGGAAGTGGAGCTGCCTATAGTTTTACTGAGAGTGATGATTTTGGCGTAGTAGCGGAAACCCTTGTTCCGGGATCTATAGATGCAGCAAATATAGGAATAATTGTAAGACTTAACGAGTGGGAAGCAAAAGATGTAGATCAGGACCGGTTTATCTCTACAGCTAAAGTTAACAGCCAGGGTATTCTTGAAATCTATCTGGTTCAGTCAGAGTCCACCATTCACTATAGTGAAGATTCGGTTGACCTGTCACCCAAGTTTTTATCAGCAGAACTTTCAGGTAGAGAGAGAATCGATATCAGTGTTACCGTACCTTTCGTTTTGGAAGGAGCTAATGCCACTTTCAAAGTAGTAACCGGTGATGGTAGAGAAGTTGGAGTTAAATACATAACCTCTACACAAGCTGGCGATATGGTTGGTACAGCAACAGTCGTTCTTGAGGAAGATCTTGATATTGGCAGCCAATATTTTATATCCAATGAAGGTTATGAACCATTTCCTGTAGGTATGACCAAGGCCTATGATCTACCACAGTTTAATGAAGCTTATTATTATGATGGTGATGATCTGGGTGTGACCTATAGTCAGGAAGCTTCTACCTTTAGGCTATGGGCACCAACTGCCTCCCAGGCTGTTTTGAAGCTGTATGAGGAAGGTTTGGGAGGCCAGGCGACAGACGTCATTGAAATGACCAAAGATATTAAAGGGACATATGTTGCCACAGTATCAGGCGATTTGGAAGGTGTCTTCTATACCTTTACAACGTCAGATGATGAGACTTTGGAGGCTGTAGATCCTTATGCCCTGGCGGTTGGTGTTAATGGTGACAGGGCTATGGTTGTAGATTTGCAGGAAACCAATCCGGAAGGATGGGACCAGGACACAAGGCCTGAGTTTGTCAACTTTACAGATGCAATCGTATATGAACTGCATGTACGTGATTTATCCATGAGTGAAACATCCGGTATTGAGAATAAGGGTAAGTTTTTGGGAATTATTGAAGAAGGAACCACGGGTCCTGATGGTGTGTCCACAGGTCTTGATCATATGAAAGAATTGGGTATTACCCATCTTCAGCTCTTACCTGTATTTGACTATAGAACCATTGATGAAACAGCCCTTGAGGACAATGTCTTTAACTGGGGTTATGATCCTGAAAACTATAATGTACCTGAAGGATCCTACTCAACAGATCCTTATGACGGCAGCCTTCGAATCAAGGAGTTTAAAACCATGGTCCAGGGACTTCACGAAAATGATATTCGGGTTATTATGGATGTGGTTTATAATCATACCGGTGCCAGTGGCGATTCCCATCTCAATTCATTGGTGCCGAACTACTATTACCGTACTGTTGATGGGGTCTTAAGCAATGGATCTGGCTGTGGAAATGAAACCGCCAGTGAACGGGCTATGGTTCGAAAGATGATTGTTGACTCGGTAGTATACTGGGCCAGTGAATACCACATTGATGGATTTAGATTTGACCTTATGGGCCTTCATGATATGGAGACCATGACTGCTGTCCGTCAGGCTCTTGATGAAATTGACCCATCGATTATCATCTACGGTGAAGGCTGGACCGGTGGAGCCAGTCCTTTATCTGAAGATAAGAGACTGGTTAAAGCCAATACTTTCCTGGTAGAAGGTGTTGGGGCCTTTTCTGATGACCTGCGTGATGGTATTAAGGGACATGTTTTTGAAAATGAAACACCTGGTTTTGTCAACGGACACCTGGATATGGAAGAATCCATAAAATTCGGTATTGTGGGATCAGTAGCTCACTCTCAGATTGATTACTCAGCGGTTAATTATTCTGACTTTCCTTGGGCCAATACACCTTCTGAGTCAGTTAACTATGCAGAGGCTCATGATAATCTGACCCTGTGGGATAAATTGCTGATTACCAATCCAAATGATTCTGAAGCCGATAGAATCTATATGGATAAGATGAGCGCTGCCATATTTCTGACGTCACAAGGTATTCCATTTATCCATGCAGGAATGGAATTCCTTCGAACCAAGGATGGGGACCATAATTCCTACCAGTCACCAGATGCGGTGAACATGCTGGATTGGCAATTAAAAGCCGACCACCAAGACGTTTTTGAATATTATAAGGGATTGATTGAACTTCGAAAAGCTCATCCTGCTTTCCGTATGACTGATGCAGGAGAAGTTGAAGAAAAAATTAGATTCTACGGCAATGATGAAAGCTTTGGTCAGCTCCAAACAGATTTAGACCAAGTGGTTGCCTATGTCATCAATGACCATGCCAACGGTGATGAAAAGGGGGCTATACTGGTAGCCTTTAATGCAGCTAATCAGGACCAGGTACTGGATCTCCCGGTAGGCGAGTGGACCCAGATCCTTGACAGAGACAGTGTTGATTTAAGTGGTCTAGGACAAGTGACTGCCAGTCTGACTTTAGCACCTTATGAATCTGTTGTTCTAATGCGTGATGATGTAATAGACTTGAGCCTTCCTATTGGTTCAGGACAAAGCACTGATAATGAAGAGCTTCAAGAGGATGCTGATGATGAGGACAATAACCTAGATCTTGCAGATGATACCAAGGAACAAGCTAATGAGGAAGAGGATCAAGATAAGACAAACCCGGTTCTTCCAATTGCAGGTCTTTTGATTCTAGCAGCTGGTGGCGGTGGCTACTATTTCTATAAGAAACGTAAGTAATTATTCAGTAAAGATGATATAATCAGGAGCAGGAAGGTCTTAGGATCTTCCTGTTCTGTCTATTTACAAATTTAATAGAATGGATGTCTTGTCAAATGCATAAATCTAATACATGATATTGGAGGTGGGCTCTTGTCAGACCTGTCATTGTCATGTAAAATATAATGCAGACTTTAGTTGGAAGGAGACTCATCATGTCTCAATATGAGAATTTTGCCTATATCTACGATCATCTGATGGAAGAAGTTGATTACGATAAGTGGCTGACTTTTATAGACAAGCTTTTTAAAGAACATAATATAGATTCAGTGTGTGATCTAGGCTGCGGTACAGGAAATATGACGATACCCATAAGCCAAAAGGGGTATGATATGATTGGTGTTGACCTTTCAGAGGATATGCTTATGGTAGCCAGGGAAAAGGCAGCTGAGGCTGGACAGGATATACTCTTTCTTAATCAGAATATGAAAGAGTTTGAACTTTACGGTACTGTCGATGCCATTATTGCCACCTGTGACAGTGTCAACTATCTGAAACCGGAAGATATCCCCCAGTTCTTAAAATGGGTTCATAACTATTTGAATCCGGAGGGCTTGTTTGTTTTTGACCTTAACACAGAATATAAGTTCAAAAATATCTATGGGAATAAAACCTTTTCAGAATTAGGTGAGGATTTTGCCTACTTGTGGGAAAACCAATACTGGCCGGATAAAAAGGTCAATGAATATTACATCAGTTTTTTTGTTGAAGAGGAAGATGGACTCTATAGCCGCAGCGATGAGTATCACATGGAGTATGTACATGAAACACGGTGGATTACCCGTCAACTGGAAGATTTAGGTTTTCGTCTTGTTGGAATTTATGATGACTATTCCGATCATGAGATTAGGAGAGAATCAGAAAGATTGACATTTGTAGTTAGAAAAGTTTAGCAAAGGAAGAGATAGATGAATAGAATTTTAAGAGCAATTACTGAAAATGGTGAGGTTAGGGCTTTTGTTGCCGAAACAAGAGATTTAGTAAATACAATTACCTCTATGCATAAGACAAGCCCTGTAGCCAGCGCAGCACTCGGGAGAACCTTGACTGCAGGTGCTATGATGGGTGCTATGTTAAAAGGTGATAAGGATATACTCACTATTTCCATAAAGGGTGACGGCCCCCTTGGTGGAATCATGGTTACAGCCAATGGTTTAGGCCATGTAAGAGGCTATGTGACTGAGCCTTTCGTAGATATTCCAACAAAGCCCAATGGAAAACTTGATGTTTCAGGCGCCATTGGTCAAGGAAAACTTACAGTCATCCGTGATTTAGGCTTAAAAGAGCCTTATGTAGGTCAAATCGACTTGGTTTCTGGTGAAATCGCTGATGACCTCACCTACTACTTTGCATCCTCTGAACAAACCAACTCTGTTGTAGCTCTTGGTGTCTTAGTTGATAGGGATTATACCATTAAGCAAAGTGGTGGTTTTATTGTCCAGCTCTTACCTGGAGTCACTGAAGAAACCATTAGTCAGTTGGAAAGTAATATCCATGGCATTACCAGTGTGACATCTATGTTTGAAGACGGTATGAAAGCAGAGGATATCTTGGAAAAAGTTCTTGAGGGTCTTTCACCAAAGATCAATGAGATTACAAGTCCTGAATTTAAATGTCAGTGTTCCAAGGAAAAATTCGAAAATGCCTTACTTACGATAGGTCATGAGGATATGGATGAAATGATTGGAACTGGTGAAACTATTGAGACCTCCTGTCATTTCTGTAACACCCAGTATTACTTCACTATTGATGAGTTGAAAACGATTCGCTTGAGAATGGATAATAAATAAAATTCACCAAGCTAACGATTAGGGATGGAGTGATTGATTGTGAGAGTGATTGCCCAATTAGATAATCCTCATAAACTTGATGTTTCCTATAAAAATCAACTTTATTTCGGTGCCAGTCAAAACTGGTTTCACCGTGGAAATATGATTGAAGGTGGATGTGGACCTATTATGGGCCTGAATATGGGCCTGTATTTAGGTCTTTTAGAGAGGAAGGATCTTGAATCGGACCTTAGGGATGCATATAGTGGGATTCCACCTTTTGAATTACCTTTTGGTGATAGGATTCGAAAGAGCAAACTTAAACTCCCATCAACCTTTGGCGTTTTTAGTCTTAAGCGAATGGATAAATTTATTCAGGAATATTTAGGGACCAAAGGATTTAAAGTCAATAACAAGTTAAAGGTTCATACAGAGACGAAGGTCCTTGCAGGTATGTGTTTTGGAGATTTGCTTTCGTGGATAAAAGACAGTCTAGACCAAAATCATCCACTGGGACTCTTGAACACCTTTAGACAATCATATATATATATGGAGAACCAAACCATCAAAAAGAATTTTCGTACCCATTGGGTCATGGTTACAGGTCTTTTGCAAGATACAAGGGGGCATTACTACCTGGTATGCTCCACCTGGGGAAAAAAGGGATTGATTAATCTTACAGACCTATACCATAAGAAATCTTTACTTGACCCTTTATTTCAATCTGGTATGATAAAAGTGAAAATGAATTAACCATAAGAAAGGGAGAATACCCATGAAAAAAGCTATTGCAACCAACAAAGCACCAGGTGCTATCGGACCATACTCACAGGGAATTATTGCAGGAGATTTTGTATACGTGTCAGGACAGATACCCATTGATCCTGCAACAGGTGAATTTGCTGGAGATACAATTGCCACTCAAACTAAGCAATCCTTGACAAATGTAGCGGCGATTCTTGACGAGGCAGGATGTTCGATGGACCAGGTCGTAAAGACCACTGTTCTTCTTGATGATATCAAAGATTTTGCTGGTATGAACGAAGTATACAATACCTTCTTTGAAGAGCCATATCCTGCAAGAGCAGCTTTTGCTGTTGATACTTTGCCAAAAAATGCTTTAGTTGAGATTGAGGTAATTGCCTACAAGAAGTAGTCATCCTACTGAGATTGTCTACTTGAAGCAACTCATCTACTTAAGAAACTATAACAATGAAATTGAATGAACCAATGAATGAGGACAAGAGAGGCTAAAAAGCTGATTTTGTCCTTTTTTGGCAAACATAGTGAGAATGATTATCAGTTATTGCTATAGTAGAGTTTTTTATAGTATAATGAAGACAATTACTTTATAAAAGAGAAACTGGTTAAATCTGAACTACAGCAAGGAAGGAGATATGTGATTGGGAATCACATAAATGAAGAATGAAAATAGCAACGCTCTGTGACAAATCGGAACCACGGGTTGCTCTCGTTCCTGGAACCGTCAAAAAATTACTGGGACTAAGTGGTGAGCAAAACAGTATTGAGGTGCTAATTGAAAAGGGCCTGACAAGTATGGTAGATGACGGTGACTATGAAGGAGCTGGAGCCACCATTCTTGAAGACCGTGACAAGATCCTTGGGGAGGCGGATATAATCCTCTGGGTTAATGCGCCAAGCCCTCAAGATATAGGTAAGATGAAGAAGGGGGCCCTAAGTATTTCTTTTCTTGACCCCTACAATAATAAGGAATTAGTTGAAACCTTCGCAAAAAATCAAGTCAATGCCATAAGTATGGAGATGATACCAAGAACAACACTGGCCCAAAAAATGGATGCCTTAAGCTCTCAGGCCTCTCTTGCCGGTTATGCAGCTGTCATTTTAGGGGCAGATAAACTGGACCGAATATTTCCTATGATGATGACACCGGCAGGTACCATTCCACCATCAAGGGTTTTTGTCATCGGTGCAGGTGTTGCCGGACTTCAGGCTATAGCTACTGCCAAACGGCTTGGTGCCAGAGTGGAAGCTTTTGATACCCGTCCTGTTGTAGAAGAACAGGTAGCCTCTTTAGGAGCAAAATTTGTAAAAGTAGACCTTGGTGAAACCGGTCAAACCAAAGATGGTTATGCTAAAGCCCTAACTGAAGAACAACTGAAACTTCAGCAAAAAGCCATGGCAAAATCCTGTGCATCAGCTGACCTGGTTATTACAACTGCCAAGCTTTTCGGTCGTAAAGCGCCCATCATCGTAACAAAAGAAATTCTTTCCCAGATGCGTAATGGTTCAGTAATAGTAGACCTGGCTGCTGGAACCGGTGGTAATGTGGAAGGCACTGTGGTGGACCAAACAACAAGTGTTGAAGGCGTTCATGTTATCGGACTGGATAACCTGCCTGGTCAGGTGGCCTTTGATGCATCCTCAATGTACTCCTCAAATCTAACCAATTTGATTAGTCACTTCTATGACCAGGAAGCTGCAAGTATTAATTATGATCGGTCAGATGAGATAATGAATGGATGCCTCATTGTTTATGAAGGAAAAGTTGTTAACCAACGTTTGAAAGAAATCTATGGAGGTCAGTGATGGGAATAATGTTAGTATTTGTTTTGGTATTGGCATCCTTTTTGGGATTTGAGTTGATTTCAAAGGTTCCGTCCCAATTACATACACCCTTGATGTCAGGATCCAATGCTATATCAGGAATAACCGTAGTTGGTGCTATCTTAAGTCTGACAGGGACTTTTGTTGCCGATGGAGAGATAGCAAGAATTATCCTTGGAACCCTTGCTGTGTTTTTTGCTACCATTAATGTTGTTGGTGGTTATATGGTTACAGACAGAATGCTGTCTATGTTTAGTGGGAAGAAAAAGGAGGGTGACCAATGATCCATTCAGATATTGTTAATCTTATGTATATTGTTGCTGCCATCCTCTTTATTCTTGGCTTAAAGATGCTGGGAAGACAGGACCAGGCCAGGCGGGGTAATCTTATATCTGCCCTTGGTATGTTGATTGCCATAGTGGCAGCCCTTGTCAGTAACAATGTTCTTCAGTGGCAGTGGATTGCAGTCGGTATCATTGCCGGTTCTTTGGTTGGGGCTGTAGCGTCCAAGAAAGTCGCTATGACCGCCATGCCTGAAATGGTTGCCCTTTTTAATGGCTTTGGTGGTGCTGCCAGTTTACTGGTGGGTTGGGCTGAGTACCAAAAAGTTGTCTCTGAAGGAGGTCTTGTTGATGCAACTTCCTTTAGTTTGTTAATTATTATTGTTACAGTACTTATCGGTGGAGTCACCTTTACCGGATCTATCATTGCCTGGGGTAAATTAGCCGGAAAGGTACCTTCCAAACCTATCCAGTACACAGGTCAGCAAGTGGTGAATTTCGGTATCTTAGTACTGCTCCTTACTGGATCTGTCCTTTTTGCCATCCTCCGACAGGTGGAAGTTATTGAATCTTACCCACTGCTGATTATCATTATTGTTTTATCCCTTATACTTGGTGTCAGCTTTGTTATACCAATCGGTGGTGGAGATATGCCGGTGGTTATTTCACTACTTAACTCTTTTTCAGGAATGGCAGCCTGTGCAGCCGGCTTTGTCATTACCAATAACGTACTGATTGTTGCAGGAGCTTTAGTTGGTTCATCAGGAATTATTTTGACGACCATTATGTGTAAGGCCATGAACAGGAAGTTGACCAACGTTCTCTTTAGTGGTTTTGGTTCCGGTTCAGTTGCTGCAAAGGGTGCAGGTGTTCAAGGAGAGGCAAAACCTGTTTCTGTTGAAGATGCCTATCTTATGCTGGAAGCGGCAAGTAATGTCTTGATCGTACCAGGTTATGGTATGGCTGTAGCCCAGGCCCAGCATGCTGTGTCAGAGCTTGCTGCTCAACTGGAAGACAATGGATGTGAAGTGAATTTTGCTATTCATCCAGTAGCCGGTCGTATGCCGGGGCATATGAATGTTCTTTTGGCAGAGGCCAATGTCCCTTATGAGAAGTTAAAGGAAATGGATGATGTGAATCCAACCATTGAAATGGTGGATATCGTTATCGTTATCGGAGCCAATGATGTTGTTAACCCGGCAGCAAGAACCGATGAAAGTTCGCCAATATATGGTATGCCTGTCATTAACGTAGACAAGGCCAGAACAGTCATCGTGATGAAACGGTCCTTAAACCCAGGATTTGCCGGTATCGACAATCCCCTCTTCTTTAACGAGAACACCAGAATGCTCTTTGGAGATGCAAAAAAGACAACTCAGGGCTTGGTTGCTGAATTTAAGGAAAGCTAGAAGTATAAAAGTCTAAAGTATTGAGTTGATGAAAGATAGTTGAATCGACGATGTTGGAAACACCCGGATTTATATTTTATATGAATTTGGGTGTTTTTTTATGGTTTTAACTTGATTTAAGGTTAGGAGATTATGCTAGGTATAAGAAAAAAATAAAAGAAAGGAGTAACACAATGAAAACACGCGTAGCACTTATACCTGCTTATGAACCTGACATGGGACTTGTTAAACTGGTTCAGGACCTTAATGAAAAAGGATTTGAAATTGTAGTCGTTGATGATGGCAGCGGCCTTGAATATAATAAAATATTTAGTCAAGCAGGTGCATATGGTCAAGTACTGACCCATGAAACAAATTTTGGAAAAGGCAGGGCCCTAAAAACCGGTTTAGTATATATCAAAAATAAGTTTGACCAGGAGGCCCTCATCGTAACCCTGGATTCTGATGGACAGCATTCAGTAGAGGATGCATCCCATGTTATCTCTTTTGCCCAAGATGGGGAGGCTTTGATTCTTGGTTCCAGAAACTTTGACCAGGATGTTCCTCTAAGAAGTCGGTTTGGAAATCTGGTTACCAGATTTATATACAGCTTATTTACAAGAACCCATGTCAGAGATACCCAAACCGGTCTTCGAGCCTTTAAGGCTTCTATGATACCCTTTATGTTGGAAATTGAAGGAGACCGATATGAATATGAAATGAATGTCCTTTTGACCTGTTCCAAGGAAAAGGTGCCTATGAAAGAAGTGGATATTGAAACTATCTATATTGACAACAATTCAGGGTCACATTTTAATACGGTTAAAGATTCATTTCGGATATATAAAGAGATTATCAAATTTGCAGCCTCATCCTTTTTAGGGTTCTTAGTTGATTATTCCATGTACGCTGCCTTGGTTATGATAACGGCAGGTCTGGGTGGTGCCATTAGTATTCCCTTATCCAATGTCTTGGCGAGAATTACCAGCGCAACAGTGAATTATAGTGTTAACCGTAAATTCGTTTTTCAGAATAATGAGAAAATCGGTAAAACAATGAGTCAGTATTTTCTTTTGGTAGCTGTTATACTCGGTGGAAACACTGTCCTTCTAAGCTTTTTGGTAAATGGTTTAAACGTGGATAAGTATATAGCCAAGCTTATGACTGAAGTTACTTTCTTTACCTTAAGCTGGATGGCGCAGAAGTTCATTATCTTTCGAAAAAGGTCAGTCAGGAAGGAGGAGTTTACCTGCTATGGCAAATAAAAAACATAAATTATTCAGCCTATCTTATGTAATTGTATTAGTTGTTTTTACCCTTTATGTCTTGATGGATACTTTTGTTATTGCCAGGTCATATGTCGTCATTGATGAGTCAAGTGACCAAGCAGTCTTAGTGTCTCAATCAGTTACTGAAAATAGTACAGGAACAAGTCAAGAGCTTATTGTCATTGATGTGAATGATACAATACAGACAAGTGAAAGTGAAGCCTCTGATACAGATGATAATCTGGTCCAGGCTTCGGAAACGACTGTTACCGATTCTACATACAGTGATGCCAATATGACCATCACCATCAGTGAGTACAGGGAGTATGATACAAGTATTTATGTTGCAGATATTGTCCTTAGCTCAGCTGAATATCTATCGACAGCCTTTGCCAACAATACCTATGGTAAAAATGTAAAGGAAGCCACTTCAACAATAGCAGATCAAGTGAATGCTATCTTAGCCATAAATGGAGACTTCTATGGTGCCCATAATGAAGGCTATGTTATCAGAAACGGCGTTCTTTACAGGGAGTCCAGTTCAGATGATGATCAGGAAGATTTGGTTATTTATGAAGACGGGACTTTTGAAATCATCAGTGAAGGGCAAGTCGATGCAGATGAACTTCTTGCAAGCGGAGCAGGTCAAGTGCTGTCATTTGGTCCCGGATTAATCATGGATGGTCAAATAGAAGTGAGTGCCAAAGATGAAGTAGATAAAGCAAAGACCAGTAATCCAAGAACGGCTATTGGCGTCATTGATGACCTTCATTATGTCATGATTGTATCTGATGGAAGAACTGATGAAAGTGAGGGGCTTACTCTTTATGAATTGGCTCAGTTTATGGAAGAACTGGGTGTATCCCAAGGATATAATCTTGATGGTGGAGGATCCTCGACCATGGTGTTCATGGGTCAAGTTGTCAATAATCCTACAAGTGATGGAAAACGCATAAAAGAAAGGAGTGTGAGTGACATTGTCTATATTGGATATTGAAATGAGTGAGAATGAAATGAAAAGAAGGGCCTTGAAAAAAGTTTTAATCAATTATATGGCAGTAACCTTATTATGTGGTTCCTTCAGCATGATCTATGAATATTTCAGTCATGGTGTATACTCCAACTATATGGTTTATCTATTCCTCTTTCCTTTCCTTGGTGGTCTTATACCCTTTAGTCTCTTGGTCTATAATAAAGGCATTGCAATACCGGGAAGGCTTTCTGCCAATCTGCATCACCTTGGGATTGCTACCCTAACGGTAGGCAGCTGTATCAAAGGCATCTTGGATATATATGGAACCACGTCACCCTATATACCTCTATACTGGGTAGCCGGTGGAGTCATGATCTTTAGTGGAATCTTGAATTATGTATATCATGATAAAAAATAATATAAATCTTTACAGGTGCCGACTCAATATGGGTCGGCATTATTATTTGACAATTGTTCTCAATTGAGCCATAATGATGATAAAATTCAATGATGCAAGCTGGACTGGTCGTAAATCTATGATTTACTGCTCGTCTATGCAACCTAGGAGGTATTTGTGACTTCAGATAAATTTACCAATCATTTAGAAAATGAGAGCTCTCCCTACTTACTTCAACATGTCCATAATCCAGTTGACTGGTATCCATGGGGGAATGAAGCCTTTAATAAGGCGAGAAAAGAACATAAACTGGTCTTTCTTAGTATCGGTTATGCAACCTGTCACTGGTGCCATGTCATGGCCCATGAATCCTTTGAGGACCAGGAAGTAGCCGACTATCTTAATGAACATTTTGTTTCTATCAAAGTTGATAGAGAAGAGAGAAAAGACCTGGATACTATCTATATGAAAGCCTGCCAGGCCATGACAGGATCTGGTGGATGGCCCCTAAGCCTATGGCTGACTCCTGACCGTCTGCCGGTATATGCAGGAACCTATTTTCCCAAAAGAACTTTTATGGACAGGATGGGACTTTTAGATGTCAGTAAGTTTTTAAGTGAAACTTACCAGGAAAAGCCCAATGCCCTTTTCAATAAGGCTTTTGAAATTATTACGGCCTTAAAAAGACGGGAGAACCATAAGGATGCTGACTTGGATGGCCAGGTTATCGAGAAAGCCTATGAAGCTCTTGCTGGGGCCTATGACTCTGATTTTGGAGGCTTCTCTGGGGCACCAAAGTTTCCGGTAACCAGTCAGATCAGTCTCATGCTTAAGTCAGGACAGAGTAAGTATGTCCAGATGGCTGTAGATACCTTGAAGGCAATGGCCAGGGGTGGACTCTATGACCATATGGGAGGAGGTTTCTCAAGATACAGTGTAGACAGGTACTGGATGATCCCTCATTTTGAGAAGATGCTCTATGATAATGGCCTCCTCTTCGATGTATATGCTTATGCTTATAAATTGACCAGGAATAATTCTTTTAGACAGATGATCAAGGAATCCATAGACTTTCTGGTGAGAGAATTAAAAGATGACCTGGGTGGTTTCTATTCAGCCCTTGATGCTGATTCAGAGGGGGTTGAAGGTAAGTTCTACAGGTTTTCCCTTGATGAGGTCAAAAAAGTACTTGGTTTAGATGCCAAGTATTTTATCAAGGCCTATAATTTAACAGAGACAGGCAACTTTGAAGGATATAATGTACCCAACCTTATTGGTAAATCAGTGGACGTTATGCAGGACGATAAATTAATTGACCTAAAAAGGAAAATTTTTGAATATAGAGAAACCAGGGTTAAGCCTGGTATAGATGACAAAATTCCTGCTTATGGAAACGGATTTGCTATACATGGTCTTGCTGGTGTTTATAAGTATCTGGGTGAGGTCCGGGCTTTAGACCTTGCCAATGAGGCATCCAAGTATATAAGAAAGTATATGTTGGACCATGAATATAACCTTTTGACCAGTATTCGTAATCAAAAAGGTAACATACATGGCTCCCTAGATGATTATGCATCTGTAATCAGAGGATTTTTAGGACTTTATGATGTGACTTTTGATAGAGACCTTCTCCATGATATTATTAAAATTTCTGATGTCTGTATTGATAAATTTTGGGACGAGGAACATGGTGGCTTTTTTGTTGGAGAAAATGGTAACCGTGAACTTATCTACAATCCTAAAGAAATTTATGATGGGGCAACACCTTCCGGTAACGCTATGATGTCCATGAACCTATTGAAGCTCTTTTTACTGACTGAAGATCTCAAGTATAAAAGTTTGATGGATGAGATGATACACGGTTTCACCTATAGGTATAATGACTTTAAACACTATGCATCATACTCTATGGAATTCTTGAAAGCTTATAGGGAAGGAACCCATGAACTGAAGATTTTCATTCCTGACGAGAAATGGTTTGAGCCTGCCAAAGCCTTTTTATTAAAAGATATGGATGATGTTTTTGTACGCCACATTGGTCTTGATGTGGATAAATGTATTGATGGACAACCAACCATTTATCATTGTCAAACAGGTCAGTGTCAGATGCCGGTAGTTATTGAATTATAGGCAATGATGTGTATTTGGAAATGAGAGGAATTGACATTGCTTCTCATTTCCTTTATAATACAAGTACCCCCCCTATAGGGGTCGGGTAAGGAGGTTAAAATGAAAAAGCAATACGATGTTGACGGTATGACCTGTACCGCCTGTGCTCTAGCAATCGAAAGACAGCTTAACAAGGTAGAGGGAATCAGCCGTATTAATGTTAATTATGCCAGTGAAAAAATGGTTGTTGAATATGATGAAGCAAAAGTCAATGAAGACCTTTTGGCTAGGCAGGTTGAAGATATTGGCTATACCTTAATTGTAGAAGAGAAAGAACATGTGAAAGACAGTGGAAATTCAAAGGTCCAGGAACACCAGGATCATATGCGTCTGCGATTGATTTTATCCTTAGTGTTTACCCTACCGCTTTTCTATATAGCCATGGGACCTATGGTAGGATTGTGGGTGCCGGAATTTTTTGCCAACCACCAGAATATACTTATGATAGGCTTAATCCAGCTTTTACTGACCATTCCGGTTATGCTGGTTAATAAGGAATTTTATACAGTAGGCTTTAAAACCCTATGGAAGAGGTCGCCGAATATGGACTCCTTGGTTGCTGTAGGAACCGGTGCGGCTTTTGTCTATGGTTTGTTTGTCATCTTCCAACTTGCCTATGGATACTCTTATGGAGATATGGACAGGGTCATGACCTATCGACATGACCTGTATTTTGAATCAGTAGTGGTCATACTGACCCTAATAACCTTGGGTAAGTTTTTTGAAGCCAGGGCCAAAGGTAAAACCTTAAAGGCCATTGAGGCTCTTATGGAATTGGCGCCTAATGAAGGCCAGGTTCTTCGAGAGGGCCAGGTTGTTACCTTACCTGTAGAAGCAATTAGGCATGGTGATATACTGGTTGTTAAAGCAGGGGATAAAGTTCCTCTTGATGGTCAGGTTGTTCAGGGAAATGGACTTATGGACGAAGCTATGTTAACCGGAGAAAGTTTACCTGTTGATAAAAGTCTGGAAGATACTATTTATGCTGGTACTTATTGTAAAACCGGCTATTTACAGGTGGAGGTGACAGCCACTACTGAGGAAACAACCTTGTCCCATATCATTCAATTGGTTGAGGATGCCCAGTCGACAAAGGCTCCTATTGCCAAAATGGCGGATAAGATCAGTGCATATTTTGTACCGGCTGTCCTTGGTATATCTCTGGTAACCTTTGTGACTTGGCTTATCCTTGGAGAATCCGGTTCTTTTGCCTTCCAGATGGCAGTTAGTGTTCTGGTTATATCCTGCCCTTGTGCCCTTGGGCTTGCTACCCCTACTGCTATTATGGTTGGAACAGGGAAGGGGGCATCCTATGGAACACTTATTAAGAGTGGGGAGGCCCTAGAACTTCTTCACAGAGTCAAAACAATTGTCTTTGACAAAACCGGTACTTTAACCCATGGGAAACCCTTTGTTACCCAAGTTTCCTTTGCTGGTCAGGAAGATGACTATAAAGATGTCCTGTCCAAGATTGTTGCCATAGAAAAACTGTCTGAGCATCCATTTGCCAAGGCAATTGTCGAATATGGCCATTCATTAAAGGTTCAAGACCAGGTGGTGGATAAGTATGAGACAATCCCTGGAAAAGGAGTGGTTGGCTTTATCGGTGGACAAGAGATTCTTATTGGTAATGAAAAGCTTATGGATGATCATCATATAAACATGGACCTTTTTAAGGCAGACTTGGATTTTGCAGCAGGAAAAGGTCACACACCACTTTTAGTCAGTCTTGATGGTGTCATGATTGGTTTCATTGTTGCTGCAGATACAGTAAAACCTGATGCAAAGAGTTTAGTATCCAAGTTACAGGCCTTAGGGATTAAGGTTGTTATGTTAACCGGTGATCATAAGAAAACAGCTCAAGCAATAGGTGAGAAATTAGGTGTAGATCAAGTGGTGGCTGAAGTTCTGCCTGAAGGCAAGTCTCAGATTATTGATGAACTTATGTCCAGTGATGGTCATGTGGCCATGGTTGGTGACGGTATCAATGATGCAGTAGCCTTAACTAAAGCCAGCGTTGGTATTGCAATAGGATCAGGAACCGATGTAGCCATAGAATCAGCTGATGTAGTTCTGGTAAAAGAGAGTCTCCAGGATGTTCTGACGGCAATTACCCTGAGTAAGGCAACCATTCGAAATATTAAGCAAAATCTTTTCTGGGCCTTCTTCTATAACGTTGTTGGTATACCTATAGCAGCTGGTCTCTTCTATTACGCCTTGGGCTGGAAGCTAAATCCTATGATCGCTGCTGCAGCTATGAGTTTTTCTTCAGTTTCTGTTGTGACCAACGCCTTAAGACTAAGAGGCTTTAAGTCAACAGGCCTTGACAAAGGGCAAGGCAGCGTGGAGGCGGAAGAAACAGGCCTGGTAGATATTCAGTATGTAAATCAATCATCCATGAATGATTTAAACCATAAAGCAAATAAAATCCAAACAGATAAGGAAAGGAATAAGAATATGAAAAAATTAAGTATCGAAGGAATGTCATGTATGCACTGTGTAGGAAGAGTTGATAAAGCTCTTAATGGTATTGAAGGTGTAACTGAAGTTAAGGTTGACCTGGGTTCCAACTCTGCAACCCTAAACCCAGGAAGTGTATCAGATGATGCCTTAAAGGCGGCGGTAACTGAGGCTGGTTACGATGTAACAGAAATCGCTGAGGCATAATATGAACGAAGGCCAAAAAAAGGCCCTTAGAAATCTAAAGACAGCCAGAGGTCAATTGGACAAGGTGATTTCAATGCTGGAAGATGAACGGTATTGTATTGACGTAGCCAATCAAATTCTGGCTGTCAGCGGATTGCTAAAGAAGGCCAACATGGAAATTCTTGAACAGCATATCAACCACTGTGTCCGTACTGCCTTTGAAGAAGGTGGTGGAGAAGACAAGGTTCAGGAAGTGATGAAAGTCGTTAACCGTCTGGTCGATAAGTAGATTTTTACACTATTTTAACATTTTTAAATTGATACTACAAAAGATTAAAAAAGAATGAATTGTCACTCAATTAACAAATAATTGGTCAAAATACCTGAAAATAACTCTTGATTTTTCTAGAATGTGAGCGTATAATATAGACAAAGGTTAGTTCCGGAACTACCTTATTACCTGATAAATCGTAAGCTTACATTAATTAGCTGACTAAAAAGGAGTGTAATTGTATGGTAAATGTGCTCCAACTGGTAGGTTATATCAGAGCAGTATAATTTGGCCCCGGAAGTATTCAAGGGGCGTGTAACAACATGTGTATACTGGAACATGCGTAAAGAAGCACCCAGTATTAGATATCGTGTTTGGTCGATGAGTAATGTAATTTAGTATTTTGCCACAACCGGATCTAGAGAGTGTACATGAATATTTGTTGAAGTGTAAATAGTGAACGCAGATAGTACATCACATATGTTGCGGGTATTGTTTAGTTTGACAGTTAGTCGAAGATAAAGGCTAACAAAAGTTTATATTAGAATTTTACAGAGACCAAGTCGAAATGGCTTGGTCTCTTTTACGTGGACAGATGTAGGGGGATAAATATAATTAAAAATTTTAATTAATAACCATTATCCACTAGAAATGATCTGGGAAATTTGATAGAATAGGTACATGAAAAATGAAAGATTAAATCCACAAATAGGACAAGATATAATTGAATGGTTTAAGTATGAGGGAAGACAATTACCATGGCGTGAGACTAAGGATCCCTATGCAATATTAGTTTCTGAAATCATGTTACAGCAAACCCAGGTTGCTACAGTTATCCCATACTACCTAAGATTTATGGAAACCCTTCCTGCAATTGAGGACCTTGCCCATGTATCTGAAGAGGTCTTGCATAATCTTTGGGAAGGACTGGGTTACTACTCAAGAGCATCAAGACTTAGACAGTTTGCCATCAAGGTGGTCCATGATTACAAGGGTATAATTCCTAATGACAAAGAGAGTCTGATTAAGTTGCCTGGTATAGGACCCTATACACTTGGTGCGCTCCTGTCTTTTGCCTTTGATAAAAAGGAACCGGCAGTCGATGGAAATGTAAAAAGAGTTTTGGCAAGGTTAATGGCTGATTCATCCGATATTACTAAAATGACCACAACAAAAGCTTTCACCTTAGAACTTACAAGGATATTACCCCAAGACATATATTCCTTTAATCAGGGAATCATTGAGCTGGGAGCCTTGGTCTGCAAGCCAAAAAATCCAGCTTGTGACCGGTGTCCGGTTCATAGCTACTGTAAGGCTTTTGATCAAGGTCTAGTTGAGGTTTTACCAAATAAACCAAAGAAAATGAAGCAGACAAAATTAAGGGTACCAATCTTTATTATTGAAGATGGGGACCTGATCCTTTTTGTAAAAAGAGAGTCTAAAGGTTTACTCTCCGGATTATTTGGACTTCCCATGGTTGAGACTGATACGCCACCAGATGGTGATCTGATAAGTTTTAAAGACTATATGTTGGATACCTTTGACTATAGAATAGATGAGAACAGTAAATTGCATAAATGTGGTGAGGTTAAGCATGTCTTCAGTCACAGAATATGGCATGAACAGGTTTATTATGTATCACTTAAGGGCTTTAAGGAAAAATCCCAATTCGTCGAATATCCGGAAATAAGATGGTCTAAAGCAGATGATATATCGCTTCCTACGGCCTTTAGAAAAGCACTTGAACTGTGGGATGGAAAGGGGAAAAATGAGACAAGTTGATGTAGCAATTATTGGTGGAGGAGTCATTGGATGTGCCATAGCAAGAGAGCTGTCCAAGTATAAACTGGATATCATACTCCTGGAAAAAGAAAATGATGTCAGTAATGGGGCTTCAAAAGCCAACTCAGGGATTGTTCACGGAGGATACGACGCCAAACATGGGACGATGAAAGGGTATTTTTCCAGAAAAGGCAACAGGATGTTTAGAGATCTTGATCAAGAACTGAATTTTGGATATTTGGAATGTGGGTCTTTAGTTGTTGGTTTTACAGAGGAAGATTTGGAAGAACTCCTTAGACTAAAGGCAAATGGAGAAAAAAATGGTGTCGATGATCTGAAGATAATTGAAAGGGATGAGATTCTAGCACTGGAACCCCATATAAACCCTCAGGTTAAATATGCCTTATACTGCCCCAGTGCCGGTATTACCTCACCCTATGAAATGACCATAGCCTTGGCTGAAAATGCTATAAAAAATGGTGTTGAATTCTGGTTTAATTCAGAAGTGACAGACTTGGTTAAGGATGGTGAAAGTTTTATAGTTGAATGCTCGGACAAGGACCTTAAAGCCTCCTATGTTATCAATGCAGCTGGCCTTTATTCTGATATGATTCCCCAAATGCTTGGGATGAATGAATTTTCCATCCATCCAAGAAAGGGAGAATATATTTTAATGAATAAAAATCAGGGACATCTGGTTAATGGTGTTGTTTTCCAAACACCATCACCTAAGGGCAAGGGGATTCTGGTCACCAGAACCTATCATGGCAATCTTATGCTTGGTCCTAACGCCCAGGAAGTTCAGGATAGGGATGAGGTAGGAACAGGCCTGGATGCCTTGGAATATATTGTTAAAACAGCAAGACATTCTGTAGAGGATTTTGACCTTAAATACACTTTAACCTCTTTTGCAGGTCTACGGGCTTCTTCCAACCTTAAGGATTTTATTATTGGTGAGAGTCAGGTGAACGGATTCTTTAATGTAGCAGGCATTGAATCACCAGGACTGACGTCCAGTCCGGCAATAGCGGTATATGTGGCTGACCTCTTAAAAACATCCGGTCTTGAGATGATGAAAGACCCAGACTTTGACCCTTATCGAAAACCCATTATCAGAAAAAAAGGCCCTGATTTTGACGGAAGCCTTGATCATGAGGATCCTGATAAACATATTATCTGCCGGTGTGAGCAGGTGACGGAAGGTGAAATTATTGATGCAATGAATCGGGGCATCAGGATTGATCATGTAGATGGTATCAAAAGAAGAACCAGATGTACCATGGGAGCCTGTCAGGGTAATTTTTGCAGCCCTAGGGTGACTCAGGTAATCGCCAGACAACTTGGAATCAGTCCTGACCAGGTGACCAAGAGAGGCCATGGGTCCTTAGAACTGCCTCCAAGAGAAAACAGGACTTTTTGGAGAAAGCTTGAAAAATAGTGTTAAACCTTTCTATTTATAGTATAATAGTCAGAACGACATCATAATATATTTTGACCATAATAGCAGTTAGAAAGGGACCATATGCAGCAGAAAACTAAAATTATTCTGGGACATTTAACAGCATTGTTTGTATCTTTTGTTTGGGGTATAACCTTTGTTTCTTCAAGAATAGTCCTGAACACCTATTCACCCTATGAACTTTTGGCTATACGTTTTACCGTGGCTTATATTGTTTTATGGATTATTAAACCCCAGCCTCTTAAAGTGAAAAACCTGAAATCAGAACTTTTCTACCTTATGGCCGGAGTAACAGGCGTGTTTGGATACTTCTTAATGGAAAATACTGCACTGCTCTATACAAGTGTATCCAATGTAGGATTGTTATTGGCTGCTGTTCCGATTTTTGTAGCTATAGTCTTACATATCTTTACGGATGATGAGAAATTTGAACTTAAGTTCCTCTATGGATTTATGATTGCTATTTCAGGGATTGCCATGATTATCTATAATGGTCAGGTCAATCTTGAAGTCAACCCTTTTGGCGATTTTCTCGCAATAATGGCTGGAATTATGTGGGCCTTTTATTCGCTGGCTCTCAAAAAAGTTGACCAGGATGTATCACCGATTATTCAAACAAGAAGAGTTTTTTTCTATGGATCTTTTTTTAGCCTGGTCGGTATGTTTATCGTTGAAGGGGGCACCGATGTGCCTGGACTCTTTGTTGACGGTATATGGCTTCACATTCTTTTCTTAGGTCTTCTGGGTTCAGGAGCCTGCTACGTCTTATGGAGTCAGGCTATGAAGTGGATTGGAGCTGTGAGGACGACCAATTACATTTACCTGATGCCACTCTTTACTATGCTGGCATCAGCCCTTGTTCTTGGAGAGACCATTACAGGTTTGATGATCATTGGATGCCTCTTAATCCTGGCAGGCGTATATGTGGCTGAAAACGGATTTTCCCTAAAAGGATTTAAGGGACGAAAATCCAAAGCATACATAGAAGCACAGAAAAACCAAGCATAATTATAAACCAAGTATATTACAAACCCCATGAATAAAAGTTAGACTAGATAAAGGCGAAGGTTCATTCGTCAGATACAAGGAGTATGAGATGTTAAATAAAAAAGTTGGATTGATTCTTGAAGGTGGAGGATTTAGAGGAATTTTTACTGCAGGTATTCTTGATTATTTTCTGGAAAAAGATTTGGAGTTTCCCTATGTTATTGGGGTATCCATGGGATCCTGTAATGGAGTCAATTACATTTCCAAGCAAAAAAGAAGGTCTATAGATATTCCCTATACCTATATTAAAGACCATCGTTATATATCATACCGAAATCTTCTGACCAAAAGGTCTCTCTTTGGTATGGATTTTATATTTCACGAGATTCCTTATAAACATAATGAATTTGATTTTGAAACCTTTAGGGATTCCAAACAGAAATTTTTAATTGGGACCATGGATGTCCATAAGGGTGGCTCCAGATTTTTTGATGCCCATGACTTATCCGACCATGAACTGCTCCTTGCCCTAAAGGCCTCATGTTCCTTACCATATATTTCACCTATGGTTTCATTACGTGGCGGCAGGTATCTAGACGGCGGCCTTTCTGACTCTATACCCGTAAGAAAGGCAATAGAAGATGGTATGGATAAGGTGGTTGTTCTGGTAACCCGGGAGGAAGGATATGAAAAAGCTGTCAAAGAAAGAAAGAGAAGCTCTTTTATTTACCGGGCATATCCGCAAGTAGGCCAGCACATTAATAATCGATCGATTAAGTATAATCAGGAACTTGAATATATGAAAGACTTAGAGGACCAGGGTAAAGCCTTTGTCATCTATCCTGACAGTCCTATTGAAATAGGCAGGACTGAGCGGAATGCAGAAAAGCTTATGAAGGCATATGAGGATGGTTATCGTCGCGCAGGTGAGGTATATGAAGACCTGTTGAAATTTCTTGGGGAAGAAGAGCCTTTTGATAAAACAGACAATGATGTGTACCCACAAGCGGATCTTGCATATACTGCTTCTGTAAGGGAGGATTTCCATGACCAATAAAATGGCAACAAAACCTATACCTGGTCTTATTTTAGGCATGTCAATACCGGTTATTTTTTCAATGCTGATACAGGCACTTTATAATGTTGTGGATTCAATTTATGTGTCCCGGGTAGGCGAGGATGCCCTGGCTAGTGTCTCATTAGCCTTTCCAATACAAATGATTGTAGTTGCAGCATTCGTTGGTCTGCAGACAGGGATCTCATCATCGGTCAGTAGAAAATTAGGTGCAAAAGATAAAACGGGTGCAAGTATTGCCGGTGAACACGGTATTCTTATTAGTTTTGGCCTTTATGCCCTGATTGTCATTATTAGCTTCTTTGTTAAAGACAGCTTCTTCGGTCAGTTCACTGGAAATTTGAATATTATTCAAGGTGCTACAACCTACACGTCTATTGTTTTGCTTTTTTCCTTTGGTATTATCACCAGTCATAGTGTTACTGGGATGATGCAGGGTAGTGGTGATATGGTAAAACCTATGATTGCCCAACTCATCGGAGCAGTAACTAATTTAATATTGGACCCAATATTTATCTTCGGCTGGTTGGGGTTACCGGCTATGGGGGTAAAGGGAGCGGCTATCGCTACTGTTACAGGACAAATACTCGCATCTATTTATGCATGGTCTATGTTGTTTTCAGGACATTGTCAATTGCACATTAATCTTAAAGCTTTTAAATTTGACCCGCATACAGTTAAGGATATTCTTTTAGTGGGTGTCCCATCTGCTATTATGCAGGGCTTGGGATCAATCATGCTTGGTGTTATGAATCTAATCCTGTCTAGGTTTGGAGATGCAGCCATAGCTATAATGGGCGTTTACTTCAGAGTCCAGTCCATGGCATTTATGCCAATATTTGGATTGGCCATAGGAACCCTTCCTGTTGTTGGATTTAATTTTGGGGCTAGGAATAAAGATCGCATGTCTCACGCTATACGTTTTTCGATTACTGTAGCAATGTCTTTTATGGGTTTTTGTTTTCTCATATTCCAGTTCTTTCCAAGAGCTTTAATGGGGATGTTTAAACCAACAGAAGATATGCTGGCAATAGGCATACCTGCCTTTAGAACCATAAGCTTTATCTTTTTGACGGTAGGCATAACAATTATACTTTCCACGGCTTTCCAGGCCTTTGGTAAAGCCTATTTCTCCTTACTTTTATCGGTTATAAGGCAGATTGTCATACTTTTACCGGCAGCAGCTTATCTGGCTACTTTCGGTAATGTAGACTATGTCTGGTTTGCCTTTATCATTGCTGAAATTGTTGGAGTTATTTCAGCGGTTATATTATTCTATAGAACCTATCACCATGCAACTAAGGAGTGGATATTAGAGTGAAAAGAATTGTTATAACAGGATCTTCAAGAGGAATCGGATATCATATGGCTAAGTATTTTCTTGATCAGGGACATATGGTTGTCCTGTCTGGTTCGTCAGATACATCTACTGAAAAAGCCTTTCATGAACTGTCAGAAAATCATACGGACAGAGTCTATAGTAAAGCCTGCGATGTTAGAGCTTTTGACCAGGTCGAGTCCTTGGCAGACTATGCCCTGAGTGAAATGGAATCCATTGATATTTGGATCAATAACGCAGGTATCAGTCACACATCACAGGCTTCATATCTTATATCTGAAGACACTGCAAGACAGGTTGTTGATGTCAATGTTCATGGTATCATCAATGGGTCAAAAGCTGCCATTAACATCTTCAAAAAACAGGGTTTCGGAGCCTTGTATAACATGGAAGGCTTGGGAAGTGATGGCCGGATAGCCGACGGACTTAGTATATACGGAGGGTCAAAACGCTTCCTAAGATACTACACCAGAGCACTTTCAAAAGAGGCCAAAGACCAGGACTACATTGTAGCAAGAACCAGCCCAGGAATGGTCACCACAGACCTTCTTATGAAAGATATTGAAAAATCAGCAAATCCCGAAAAAACCAAAAAAATCTTTTCAATCCTTGCTGACCACGTCACTGACGTAGCCCCATGGTTAGGCCAAAAAATACTTACCAACAAAAAAAATGGTGTCCTAATAGCCTGGCTCACCACCCCCAAAATCATCATCCGCTTCCTAACCAGCTCCTTCATAAAAAGAGACCCCTTTACAAAGTAGCCCCGGCTTATAACGGCGGAAGGTATTAATAATACTTATTCAAAAATGGCAGCTCTTAACTACAAATCTATGAAAATAACCGTCAAAATTTCTAGCGGAATCCCTAAATATTATTGATTCCCATTGAGTATATGTAAGATTCGAGTTGACTCGGGTCTTTTTTTATACCGAAAAAGATTGGATTTGTGATCTCATCATTCAACAAAAGATGTCCGGTGCGATACCATGGGAACCCAGGTCCTTGATCGTCTACATGACCATCTTTCCTGCAGATTTATCTAGGCTGGTAAGATGGTCATGTAGATGGTCTAGGACATGTACTCCCACTTCGTACCGGACATCTTTTGTATGTCCCATGGCGACACACATCACAAAACTAATCTTTTGACTCCATAAATAATAATCCCGATTTGACTCCGAATTTCACAAAACCCCAAAGACCCAATAATATTAAAGATTTGTAAAACAATCCTCCATTCTAATTGATAACCATTCTTAGTATAATGAATTCATCAAATGAAAGTCATCAAGATATTTCATAATTAAGAAGAAGAGCAGGTGATCTAGATGGTAGATAATTTATATATTTCAACAGTATTTTTAGCAGGTTTATTATCCTTTTTCTCTCCATGTATCCTTCCTGTAATACCGGTCTACATTGGTTATTTTACAGAAGGTGTCAAAAAGGAAGAAGGTAAAAAGTTCAATCTATTCACAATGCCAGTATTAAAGGCGGTGGTATTTGTTGCCGGCCTGTCTACAAGTTTTATCTTGTTGGGGTTTGGAGCAGGAGCCTTAGGATCCATTTTATACGGACCGGTTTTTCTGAGGGTTGCAGGAATCATCGTCATCATATTGGGTATACATCAGACTGGACTCATAAAACTGAACTTTCTTAATAGAGAAAGTAAGGTGCACTTAAAAAGAACAAGAAAATCAGATATTATTGGTTCCTATTTACTGGGCTTCACTTTTAGTTTTGGTTGGACCCCCTGTGTGGGACCGGTACTTGCAGCTGTCCTTGGCTTATCAGCCAGTGAAGGTTCAGCCGTCTATGGAGGTTTTCTTATGATGATTTATTCCCTGGGTTTAATGATTCCTTTCCTGATTATGGCAATCTTTAGTGATTACCTACTTAGCAGGGTAAAAGGACTCTACAGGCATATGGGTAAAATCAAGATAGTCGGAGGTATATTGATTATCCTAATGGGTATACTTCTTATGACCAACAATATTACACAAGTGGTTGCATGGTTTGAACGTTTAATCAATTAGAAAAGATTTTAGATGAAAAGGAGATTTAAAATGAAAAAACAATGGATGAAAATAATGACTTTAGTATTTGTATTGGTAATGGTAGTTGCAGGCTGTAAACAAGTGCCTGAAACCAGTGTCAAGGAAGACACCATGTCAGACCAGGAAGAGATGAAGGATGAAGACATGGCTGAAGATGATATGTCCGAAGATTCAATGAAGGATGATGACACTATGGAAGATGAGGATATGTCTGGAGAAGGCAGCCATGATGATATGATGGACGACGAAGACATGACTGAGGATGCAATGGATGATAGTATGGACAATGACGCTATGGAAGATGATATGATGATGACTAATGAAGGACCAATGGCTCCTGAATTGACCTTTACTGATTTTGATGGCAAGACCATTACATCAGCAGACTTAAAAGGCCAAAAAGTATATTTGAAATATTGGGCTTCCTGGTGCTCCATTTGTTTAGCCGGCCTTGAAGAAGTTGATGAGCTTTTTGCATCAGATCCTGATTTTACCCTCTATACAGTCGTAACACCTGCTGCCAATGGTGAACAGTCAAAAGAAGATTTTATTGAATGGTTTGAAGGTCTTGATTATGACAACATTGTTGTTCTCTTTGATGAAAAGGGTATGACAGGAAAAGACCTCAATATCAGAGCTTTCCCGACATCTGTTTATATCGGTTCAGACGGTGTTCTCATTGAAGCTTTGCCAGGCCATAAATCTAATGACCAGATTCTAGATAAGATAGACAGCTTTTATTAATAAGGAAGTGATGAAATGAAAGGTTTACGATTACTAGCACTTTTGGTGGCGACTCTTCTAGTCGCTGCCTCCTGTACTACAGCAGATAATACAGGCAAAGACATAGGAGATGCAATTATTCCTAAAGACCAACAAGGCAATGAAATGGAATTTGCCAACCCGGATAATGAAAGTAATATTGTCTCGGTACTAAGTGATGGTCAATCTGTGGAAAAAATATATTTTGCAGGTGGATGTTTCTGGGGTGTTGAAGAATATTTTTCAAGAATAGATGGTGTTTTAGATGCAGTTAGTGGCTACGCCAACGGTACTACCGAGAATCCGTCTTATAAAGAAGTCATCTACAACAATACCGGTCATGCGGAGACTGTTGAAGTTACTTATGATGAGACAGTCATCAGTTTGGAAACTCTAATCGGGTATTACTTAAAGATTATCGATCCAACCTCTGTCAATAAACAGGGAAATGATATTGGTAATCAATACCGAACTGGTATATACTATATACGTGAGACTGATGGTGACGCAGTCAATAATCTTTTGCAGCTTGAACAACTAAAGTTTAAGGATCCAATTGTGGTTGAGAATTTACCTCTCGACAACTTTTATGAAGCTGAAGAGTATCATCAGGATTACCTGCAAAAAAATCCAAATGGCTACTGCCATGTTGACTTTGGACACTTAGAAGAAGAGGTGGTATTTATCGATCCTAATAATTATCCAAAACCAAGTGACGAGGAACTTAAAGAGAAACTAACCGATATACAGTATAAAGTAACTCAGGAAAATGCAACTGAACGTGCCTTTTCCAATGAGTATTTTGACAATCATGAACCAGGCCTGTATGTAGATGTTGCAACAGGTGAGCCTTTGTTCTCATCAAAAGACAAGTACGATTCAGGTTGTGGTTGGCCAAGTTTTACCAAACCTATTGTTGAAGAAGTGGTTCATTATGAATCGGATACAACCTTCAATATGGTAAGGACGGAAGTCAGGTCCAGAACTGGGGATTCCCATCTAGGACACGTCTTTGAAGACGGACCAAAAGATAAGGGTGGCCTTCGGTATTGTATTAACAGCGCTTCCATTAAATTCATCCCATTAAGTGAGATGGAAGCTGAAGGTTATGGTTACCTGGTGTCCTTGATTGAAGATTAATAAGCAATGGTGATAACCTGGCAGAGTCTCCTATAGATGGATAGACTCTGCCGGGTATTCCTATTTATATGATTAGATGGAGGGGAAGATGAAATTACTGGTTATTGATGATGAACCCTTGGTAAGACGGGGGATTGTATCCTTAATTCCATTTGATGAACTGGGAATTGAGAAGGTTCTGGAAGCGGAAAATGGTGCAAAGGGGCTTGAAATTGTTGAGGCCCAGGAGCCGGACATTATCCTATGTGATATTAATATGCCAAAGATAAATGGTCTGGATTTTTCAAAGAAAGTTAAAGAAGGCTGGCCTTGGATAAAAATTGCCATTATAACCGGCTATGATTATTTTGATTATGCAAGACAGGCTGTAAAGATTGGGGTAGAGGATTATGTACTGAAACCGATATCAAAAAATGATGTCTATGAGATCGTAGCATCACTTATCAATAAAATTAAAGAAGAAGGCAAAATAAAAGAAGTTTATAAAGTGACTCTAAAGGCTGAAAAGGAATCCCAAACTCTGGATTCTCTTGGCTATAAGGAACAGATTGACCAACTCATTGGCAGTCATATGGCTTCTGAAGACTTGTCCCTGTCTTGGTTGGCAGAAGAACTTGCCCTTAATGACAACTATTTATCCACCCTATTTAAGAAATTATATGGTATACCTTTTAGCGACTATGTTGTTAATATGCGGTTGGAAAAAAGCAAGATCCTTTTATTGACCACTAATCTTAAAAATTATGAAATCGCAGAACGGATTGGTATTGGTGATCCTAATTATTTTTCCACACTGTTTAAGAAAAAGTATGGATCATCACCTGGAAAATACCGGAAGAAAATACAGGGAGGCTGACATGAAAGGTAATCGAATCACACTTATCTATTTTATCTTCGGTACACTAAGTGTTATGTTAGTGGGCTTTATTCTGTATTTTTCTCTAACAGGAGTTTTGATCAACGAATCAGTTATGTCGACGGAAAATTCGGTCAATCAATCAGGAAAATATTTGGAAGTCTATATTGATAAACTGAAAATTATATCCAATACGATGGTGACCAACTCGGATGTTATCGATTTTTTCAGTCATGAGGGAAAGCTTAATAATGATTTTTATATGGACAGAATTAATGATCTTATTGATGATCAAATAAAAGCCACAGATTCCCTGGAGTCTATCATAATTATTAGCAAAGACGGTAAGATTTTTTCCAACGAGGATAATCTGGATATGTCCATGTCCGAGGACATGATGAAGGAAGACTGGTATGTGAAAGCTATTCATAACCAAATGCCAAGTCTCACCTCGGCCAGAATGCAGAAGTTTTCTATGGATAAAGATTTATGGGTGATTTCCTTGAGTCAGGAGATCGTTGATGCTAATGGTAATAATATCGGTGTAGCTGTTATCGACGTTCCCTACACTGCTTTTGAAACCTACCTTATGGACCTCCATCTGGGTGAAGGAGGATTTGCCTTTATCCTAAATGAAAACGATGGAGTGGTCTTTCATGCAGACAGTATCTATTATGAAGACCCTGATAGGGTTAGTGAATTAGTTGATATTAAAAACATGCCCATCGGTTATCAATCAGGCAGTGATACCCTGATTTCCAGATACTCTATGACCAATACGGACTGGACCTTAATAGCAGTTTGCTCAGTTGATGCCTTAACAATATTAAGGCGTCAGATTTTGGAAACCATTGTTTTTGGTATTGGTATTATTCTTCTGGTTGTTATTATTACAAGTGTGATTTTGAGACGGTTAACCAGTGAAATAAAAGAACGAGAGGGAGAAATTCACCACTACGAAATGAATGCTCTATATTCTCAGATAAATCCTCATTTTCTCTATAATACACTGGATACGATTGTCTGGATGGCTGAGTTTAATCAAAAGGATGAGGTCATAGAAACCACTAAATCTTTGGCCCAGTTCTTTAGATTGTCCCTGAATAAGGGAAAAGAACTGACAAGCCTTGAGGATGAAGTGGATCATGCCGGTAAATATCTCTATATTCAGAAACAAAGGTATCAGGAAAAGCTGACCTATGATTTTCAGATTGATGACAGTATTAAAGATCTTGTCATACCTAAGATTATTTTACAACCGGTCATTGAAAACTCGATCTACCATGGCATCAAGGATATGGATGGCCAGGGACATATAGAAATTAAGGCTTTCAAAGAAGGATCAGATATAAAAGTGACGGTGACGGATAATGGTCTTGGCTTTGAAATGAAGGATGCTCATCTGCCTAAATCGACTAAGACAAAACTTGGTGGAGTGGGTTTAATGAATGTAGATAAGCGAATCAAGCTCTACTGTGGCGAGGATTATGGTATTGCAATTTCATCCCAAGTAGGAGTGGGAACGACAGTGACTTTGACTTTATGTATAAAAGGATAAACTTGCAAGATTTTCGGACTTAACAATTAAAAAGAAGAAAAGTTATGGTATTATTGACGCAAACAAAAGAATGTGATAGTATGGAATTAGTCAATATGAACAATTTCATAACATCTTTGAATAGAGGCGCAGATGTGAGGGTAGTCTACAGATGGTAAGGTTCTGATTAACCAATGCTGGAGATGAAGGCTTCATCTGCCGAAAGGACAGAATGTAATCAGTGTTCTGTTACTTGGTTAGCAGAAGGAACTTCGGCTGACTGTTGCGACAAGCATCGAGCTATTCCAATACATGGTATTGGGATAGCTTTTTTATTAGGTTGACTTTTCATTCAACCTGGTAAATCTCTTCATATTCATTTCCAGCAAAGCGCTATTCACAACTACATAATTGTTCCTATGATTAGGACGTCAAAGGGAAGTTTCACTGAAATCCATACAATATATGGTATCCGGTTGATACATCCAAAAACCATATATTGCATGGATTTCGTTCATCTAAACCTTTTGACGCCCTAATCTTTCTATGGAACTATCATTTAAATGGAGGATTGATCCTATGGAAAAGATCATGATTACAGCAGCCATTTGTGGTGCAGAAGTAATGAAAGACCATAATGAACATGTTCCCTACACGGTGGATGAAATAAGAGATGAGGCACTAAGGGCATATAATGCCGGGGCATCGATTATTCATCTCCATGTTCGAGAGGATGATGGGAGACCCACCCAGGATAAGGATCGCTTTGATCAGTGTATGAAAGCCATAAGAAGTGTATGTCCTGATGTTATTATCCAACCTTCAACAGGTGGTGCAGCAGGTATGACCAATGATGAAAGGTTACAACCCCTTGAATTAAATCCGGAAATGGCAACCCTGGATCTTGGAACTTTGAACTTTGGTGGAGATGTGATATTTGTGAATACAGAAAATACGATTAAAGAATTCGCCTATCGCATGAAATCCAGAGGAATAAAACCGGAATTGGAAGTCTTTGACAGGTCCATGATCAATATGGGGTTACGGCTACATGACAAGGGACTTATTGATGATGTCCTGCATTTCAACCTGGTTATGGGCGTCAACGGAGGTATTGGAGGAAGTCTTTCTGAATTTGCCTTTATGGTAGATTCCCTGCCAAAAGGAGCCACTTATACAGCCACAGGAATCGGCCGCTACCAGTTTCAACTGGCAGCCCTGGCTGCGGTTCATGGTGGCCATATCCGAGTGGGGTTTGAGGACAACATCTATCTGGAAAAAGGTGTCAAAGCCTTATCCAATGGTCAATTAGTTGAAAAAGCAGTGCGAATTGCAAGAGAGCTTGGAAGAGAGATTATGAGCCCTGGAGAAGCTAGACTCTTGTTGGGGCTTAGGGATTTAGGAGGATATGATGAAAAAGGGATGTAAATACGGAAGTCACCGTGTTATTGAGCCAAAGGGGGTCTTACCCCAGGCAGCAGTGAAAATCGATAATGGGATGGAGATTTATGACAATGAGATTTTATTGGATGTTTTAGCCTTAAATATTGATTCAGCATCTTTTACACAATTGAAAAATGTCAGTGGTCAGGACCCTGAAAAAGTTAAGACCCTTATTCTTGATATTGTCAATGACAGAGGTAAAATGCAAAATCCGGTTACCGGTTCAGGTGGTATGTTGATAGGGATTGTTAAGGCTATCGGCGATTCACTAAAAGGTAAAGTGGATATTAAAGAAGGAGACAGGGTAGCAACCTTGGTATCCTTATCTTTGACACCACTAAAAATTGAGTCCATCAATCAGATTCATATGAATATTGACCGGGTGGATATTACAGGACAGGCTATTCTTTTTGAATCAGGAATCTATGCCAAACTACCTGATGATATGAACGAAGGCTTGGCGCTTGCAGCCCTTGATGTAGCAGGAGCTCCAGCCCAGGTTGCAAAACTGGTTAAACCGGGAGATTCTGTTTTTATTCTTGGAGCCAGCGGCAAATCCGGAATGTTATGTGCCTATGAGGCTATGAAGCGGGTTGGACCAACAGGGAAAGTTATTGGTGGTGTTATTGATGAGGCCAATAAGAAGAAACTTGAAGCCTTAAATCTATGTCATGAATATGTAGTTGGTGATGCCTGTAATGCTATGGATATGTACAATCAGATTCTTGAAGTTAATCATAATAAAGAAGTCGATATTGCTGTAAACTGTGTCAATGTAGGTAATACAGAGATGTCAACTATACTTCCGGTTAGAGATGAAGGGGTGGCCTACTTTTTCTCTATGGCAACATCCTTTACCAAGGCAACCCTTGGAGCCGAAGGTGTAGGTAAAGACGTAACCATGATTATGGGTAACGGCTATACCAAGGGTCATGCCCAGATAACCCTGGAAGAGTTAAGAGAGAATAAACCAATACGAGATTTCTACGAACGTATATATGTTGGCAAGGAGGTCATGTAATGAACGAGAGCAGGAGATCCTTATATTTTCCACATGTGAGTGATGAAGACTGGAATAACTGGCACTGGCAAATGAAAAACAGGATTACAACATCAGCTGAGCTGGAACAACATCTGGAACTTTCAGTAGGCGAAAAAGAAGCTGTAGACAGGTGTCTTGAGAAACTGCGTATGTCTATTACACCTTATTATCTGTCACTTATTGATCCGGAGAATCCTGAAGATGTGGTTCGCAAGCAGTCAGTACCTACCCTTAGGGAACTGGAAAAAGGTGAGGATGATATTGAAGATCCCCTTCACGAAGATGGTGATTCACCGGTACCGGGCCTTACCCACCGTTATCCGGACAGAGTCCTCCTCCTGGTCACTGAACAGTGCTCTATGTACTGCAGATATTGTACGAGACGTCGGTTTGCCGGTCACAGCGATTGTGCAGTAGGTATGTCAGCCATTGATAAAGCTATTGATTATATTGAAAGAACACCTGTCGTAAGGGACGTTCTTATATCAGGAGGCGATCCCCTACTTTTATCCAATGACAGATTAGAGCGTATCCTATCAAGATTAAGTCAAATAGAACATGTAGAGGTTATTCGTATCGGAACCAGAACCCCGGTGGTTATGCCCCAGCGTATTACCAAGGAATTAACGGATATGCTGAAAAAATATCATCCCTTATGGATTAATACACATTTTAGTCATCCAAATGAAGTGACCAAGGAATCAAGAGAAGCCTGCAAACGACTTGCAGATGCTGGTATTCCTCTTGGTAACCAGTCCGTACTTCTTGCAGGCATTAATGACAAGATTACCATTATGAAGGACTTGGTTCATCAGCTGGTTAAGATGCGGGTACGACCATATTATATCTATCAATGTGATTTATCCCAGGGAATCGGTCACTTTAGAACACCGGTTGCTGTTGGTATGGAAATCATCGAAGGCTTACGCGGTCACACATCCGGCTTTTGTGTCCCGACTTTCGTTGTAGATGCACCTGGAGGCGGTGGGAAGATACCTGTTATGCCAAACTATGTTATTTCCCAAGGTTATGAAAGGGTTGTTCTTCGAAACTTTGAAGGGATGATTACGACCTATTCAGAACCGGAGTATTATACCTTTAACAAGACTCATGATGAAAAAGATGTTGAACTGGAAGGTGTTGCAGGATTACTCAATGGCCAGAAAATAACAATTGAGCCAAAAGAGAAAACCCACCACCGTCAGGAAGACTAAAATGAGACTGTCAGATAGGCTTGGTCCCTACTGGGTTATAGGCTTTATGGGTATGTGTAAAAATGCGGGAAAAACAACGGTTCTTAATCAGCTTGTAGAGGACCTATATGAAACCCATACCATAGGTCTTACATCCATTGGATATGATGGAGAAGAAAAGGACCAGGTAACAAACCTGAAAAAACCTAGAATTCCGGTTCATCCAGGTATGATTATAGCAACTGCTGCCAGTTGTCTTGATGAAAGTTATCTTAAATATAAGATTCTAGAAGATACAGGTATTAGGACAATACTTGGAAATATTTTGATCATAGAAGCCTTATCCAGTCATATTGTTGAAATATCAGGACCGTCTATGGTGAAAAGAATGAAAAGTGTCATCAATAAAATGAAGGACTATGGATGCAATAAGGTATTCGTGGATGGTGCTGCAGGCAGGACTTCTTTTTCCAGAGTTTGTGATGCCAATATTCTAGCAGTTGGTGGTGCATTGACCAGCGATCTTGATAAACTGGAAATCTTGGTTAAGCATCAAATAGCTATGTTTGAGCTTGAAGTCAATAATGACTTGGAATACATGGACTTTGAGGAAGATGAGAGCAGAAGTCACATGATAAGGCATCAGGGATCATTAGTAGATGATGACCTGGTTTACTATCTAGAAAAGGGGTCTAAGAAGATTATGATTGAACACCCAACATCCTCTTTTTTAAGTATAAAAGCTTATCATCGATTCAGGAAAAAAGGCGGGAAACTTTTTGTAAAAGCCCCTCTTCATCTCCTTGCACTAACGATTAATCCTATGACACCCTATGGGCCTTGGTTGGATAGTGGTGCGATGAAGAAGCGACTTGAGGAGGTTTGCCACCTGCCTGTGATTAATATAGTAGAGGAAGACAAGTATGAATAATAAACTAAAGTTAGATGAGAAAACGGTAGATAAATGCAGGAAAACAGCTCTATCCATTGCTGAGGAGGTTCAATCTTTTATTGACATCCATTCTACAGTGGCTGTTGAACGGACCCTGGTTCGTTTCTTTGGTGTTGATGGTGTTGATGAAGTGGATGTACCCCTACCAAATGTCGTCGTTGAAGCCATGGAGGATTATGAGCTATTAGATGAAGGTGCCAGTAGATTTTTTGCAAGAGCACTTAAAAGCCTAATGGATCAAGGGGCCATACCCCAAGAGGAAACTCTAGACTACCAGGTGGCCAGTGATGAGGACAGGATTTCCTGGGTCAATGATATTGCTAATTCTATTGGAGAAGGTAACTTCAACTTTTCACTGCCAGATCTAAGTGATGAAGAGGCCTATAGGATTATTAAACCTTATGTAGACTCAGGGCTTAATAGGATTAAGGACCGGAGACAGGAGCGGGAAGAGTATTTAAAGTCCTATGGAGATACTGAGGGAGCCTTTATATATGTCATCGTTGCCACCGGAAATATTTATGAAGATGTCACCCAGGCAGTGGCTGCCGCCAAACAGGGAGCTGATGTTATTGCAGTTATTCGAACAACTGGGCAAAGTCTCCTGGACTATGTACCCTATGGACCAACTACAGAAGGTTTTGGCGGTACCTATGCCACTCAGGAGAATTTTAAAATCATGAGAAAGGCCCTGGATGAGGTTGGTCAGGAAATCGGCCGTTATATTAGACTGTGTAATTACTGCTCAGGCCTCTGTATGCCTGAAATTGCAGTTATGGGTGCTTATGAGCGGCTGGATATGATGCTTAACGATGCCCTTTATGGTATTTTGTTTAGGGATATAAATATGAAACGTACCTTGGTAGACCAGTTTTTTTCCAGGATTATCAATGCCTATGCAGGTGTTATTATCAATACTGGCGAAGACAACTACCTAACGACGGCTGATGCCTATGAAGAAGCCCATACAGTTCTAGCCAGCCAGTTTATCAATGAACAGTTTGCCTTTAAAGCAGGACTTCCTGAAGAACAGATGGGTTTGGGACATGCTTTTGAGATCGACCCTGCCAAAGAAGATTCTTTTGTTTATGAATTGGCCCAGGCACAGATGGCTAAAGAGATTTTCCCTAATGCACCCCTTAAGTATATGCCACCAACTAAGCATATGACCGGTGATATTTTTATGGGGAATGTTCAGGATGCCTTGTTTAATATGGTCACAACATTAACAGGACAGAAAATTCATCTGCTTGGTATGATGACTGAGGCTATTCACACTCCCTTTTTAGCTGATAGGGCCATTGCTATTGAAAATGCCAGATACATACAGAAGGCCATGGCTTCCTTAGGGGAGGAAATCGAGTTCAAGAAAGATGGTAAAATGGTGGAAAGAACAGATAAGATTCTGCATGAAGCCTATGCCCTTCTTGATGAAATTGAGGAAAAAGGGCTTTTTAAAGCCTTATCGGAAGGTACTTTTGCAGGAGTCAAAAGACCTGAAGACGGTGGCAAGGGTCTTGGTGGTGTTTTTGAGAAGGCAGCCAGGTACATGAATCCATTTATGGATCAAATGCTGGAAGACCAGTTACATGGACATAAGATAGGAAAGGAGGTCTAAGATGAGCGGATATTCAATGGATAAAAAAGACTTCTCCAAAGAGCTTAATTTAGGTCACCTGAAGCCTTATGGCGATACGATGAATGACGGTAAAGTTCAGGTTTCATTTACCCTTCCAGTGCCCAACAATGACAGGTCAACAGAAGCTGCCAAGTTGCTGGCGGCTAAAATGGGTCTTAAAGATCCTGTGATAGCAGTGAGTAAATCTTTGGATACATCATTTACTATGTATGTAGCCTATGGAAGCGTTGCCTATGAGGTAGACTATGAATCTATTCAGGTAACGTCAATAGAAATGGATACCATGTCCATGAAAGAAACGGATGACTTTATTAAAGAGCATATTGGCCGTAATCTTGTCGTTGTAGGAGCATCTACCGGTACAGATGCCCACACAGTTGGAATTGATGCTATTATGAATATGAAGGGTTATGCCGGCCATTACGGTTTGGAGCGGTATGAAAGTATTGATGCCTATAATCTGGGTTCTCAGGTGCCAAATATTGAATTTGTACGTAAGGCCAAGGAACTGAAGGCGGATGTACTGCTGGTATCCCAAACAGTGACCCAAAAAGATGTCCATATCAAGAATCTTACAGACCTGGTTGAAATGCTTGAAGCAGAAGGTATAAGAGACAAGGTCATCCTAATCTGTGGTGGTCCAAGAATCACCCATAAACTTGCCAAAGAATTAGGCTATGATGCAGGCTTTGGTTTTGGAAAATTTGCTGACGATGTAGCTACATATGCAGTCGAGGAATTTGTAGAACGACAAAAGGAAGGTGGAGTATAAAATGGAAAGCGCAAAAAAATTAAACTTGGAAAAATCCATGAAACTTATTGAAGAAGGTAGACAAACCACACCGGGAGGTATGCTGGGTATACGCCGTCCCTATAACTTCGTAGAAGGAGAATATCCGATTTTTATTGACCATGGATATGGAGGTCATATTGTTGATGTTGACGGCAATGATTATATTGATATGCTGTGTTCCTATGGTCCAATTATCTTGGGCTTTGTAGAAGATGAGATTAATCAGGCTGTTACAGAACAGATGCAGAAGGGCTTTTGTTTTTCCCTGGTTCAGGAAATTCAGAATAAGCTTCAGGAAAAACTTATTGAAGTGATTCCCTGTGCAGAAATGGCTGTTCTTGCCAAAACCGGATCTGATGTAACGACCATGGCTATTCGGGTAGCCAGAGGCTATACCAAGAAAAACAAGGTCCTTCGCTGTGGGTACCATGGCTGGCATGACTGGTGTGTGGAAAATCATGGTGGTGTACCTGAAGAGATACTCAACCTTACTGAGGAGTTTGAGTATGGTGACCTTAAGGATCTTGAAGACAAGCTTGAGAAAAACAAGGACCAGGTTGCCTGTGTTATCGTAACCCCTGTTGGTCATCCAACAGCAAAAGACGTGATGGCACCACCTGAAGGTTATCTTGAAGGTGTTAAAGAATTAGCAGCCAAACACGGAGCAGTTCTAGTATTTGATGAAATTCGGACAGGCTTTAGGGTGGCCCTTGGTGGAGCCGGAGAATATTATGGTGTAGAGCCGGATTTGGCCACCTTTGGTAAAGCTATGGCCAATGGATATCCGATTTCAGCCCTGGTTGGAAAAAAAGAAATACTTGGAGTTATGGAGAAAGAGGTTTTTGTGTCCTCAACTTTCTTTCCTAACAGTTTGGAGATGGCAGCATCTCTTAAATGTATAGAGATTATTGAGCGAGATCATGTCATTGACCAGGTATGGAATAAGGGAGAAATATTCCTAAATGATCTGAATGACCTAAAAGAAAAGCATGGGGCTCCAATTACTGTATCCGGTATACCGCCAATGCCTTTTGTAACTTTTGATAAAGTGGATGAAGACTATAAGGCAAGAAGAAAAGAGTTTTATACCCAGACGATTCGAAGAGGCTTGTTTATTCAACCCTATCACCACTGGTATATCTGTCACAGACATACAGAAGAGGATATGATTAAGGCAATTAAAGTTATTGATGAGGCCCTTGAATATGTTATGGAAAAATACCCGGTGAAAGGATAGGATGTCAATGAATAAATTTGTTGATCTAAAATTTTGCCAGGAACTGGTAAAACCTGGAATGACCATTATGGTTGGTGGATTTATGGCAGTGGGAGCTCCTGAACATATTATCGATGCTCTTGTAGAGTCAGGTGTCAAGGACCTTACCCTGATATCGACGGATACTGCAACTGAAACAAGTGGTGTCGGCAAAATGGTAGTCGCCAAACAGTTTACAAAAATCTATGCTTCCCATATTGGGCTCAACAAAGAAACAGGAAGACAGCTCAATGAGGGAGAAACCCAAGTAATCTTGACTCCCCAGGGTACACTGGCGGAACAGATCAGATGTGGTGGCTCCGGTATAGGTGGTTTTTTGACACCCACCGGTGTTGGAACTGTGGTTGAAGAAGGGAAGCAGACCATGGTTATTGATGGCAAGAAGTATATTCTGGAGCTACCTTTAAAAGCTGATATAGCCTTTATTTCAGGGACCAAGGTTGATAAGGCAGGTAACGTATTTATAGCCAAGACAACGAGAAACTTTAATCCCCTTATGGCCATGGCTGCAGAGACTGTAGTTGTTGAAGCCAGAGAAATTGTTGAAATCGGCGATATTGATCCCCATATGGTTATGGTACCTGCAACTTTAGTAGACTATATTGTTGACCCAAGTGGGAGGTAGATGGATGAATCAGTTATCAACAAAGGAAATTATTGCAAAACGTGTAGCTAAAGAGCTGAAAAACGGTTATATGGTTAACCTTGGGATCGGTCTGCCTACCCTGGTTGCCAACTTTCTTCCTGAGGGTATTGATGTAACCTTCCAGTCTGAGAATGGTATGTTGGGCCTTGGTCCGGCTCCTGATGATGAACATATTGATCCGGACATATCCAATGCAGGAGGCAGTCCGGTTACCATAGTGGATGGTGGTATGTATTTTGACTCGGCCTATTCTTTTGGACTTATTAGGGGAGGCCATGTGGATGTTACTGTTCTTGGAGCCCTCCAGGTAGATGAAAAGGCCAACATCGCCAATTGGATGATACCTGGGAAAATGGTTCCAGGAATGGGTGGGGCAATGGACCTTTTGGTCGGTGCCAAAAAAGTCATCGTTGCCATGACCCACACAGCAAAAGGGAAGATGAAAATCCTGAAAGAATGTAATCTGCCATTAACTGCAGTTGGAGCTGTGGATATGATTATTACAGACCTGTGTGTCTTTGAGTACATTGACGGTAAATTGACCCTGACTGAACTCATGGATGGAGTCAGTCTGGATATGGTTAAAGAAGAAACTGAGGCGGACTTTGACATAAGACTGTAATTAATAGTATGATAGATTACAGAAAGGTGGGATCATATGAAGCCAATAGTTACAGGAGTTCTAGGATACGGTTTTAGTGGACAGATTTTTCACTGTCCCTTTATTGAAGCCCATGAGGACTACAGCCTTAAGACCGTTGTTTCCAGACATTCAGATAAACCCCTTAAGGATTATCCATTTATTGAACTAACCAGAGACTATGAAGAAATGCTGGATGATAAAGATATTGAATTAGTTGTTATTACAACACCTAGCCATTTACATTTTACCCACGCCAAAATGGCCCTTTTAAAGGGCAAGCATGTACTTGTTGAAAAGCCCTATACTGCAACTCTTGATGAAGCCCTGGAGTTAAATGCTCTGGCGGATGAAAAAGGCCTTTTTATTTCCTGCTATCAAAACCGACGATATGACGGTGACTTTCTTACCCTTAAACGTCTGAAAGCCGAGGGGAAACTGGATGACCTGGTGGAAGTGGATATGACCTGGGACAGGTATAAAAAGGTGGAAGAGATTACCTGGAAAGAAGAAGGACATGATGGTGCCAACTTGATATATGACCTGGGATCCCATCTTTTGGACCAGGCCTTGACTCTTTTTGGAACCCCACTTAATTTTCATTCGATTACAAAAAAAGTTAGGAACAATTCCAATATTATTGACTGGTTTCAGATCACCATGGATTATGGTGATTTTGTAGCTAGAATCAAAGCAAGTCTAGGCGCAACCTATAAAGAACCAAGATACAGGTTCCTGACACAAGATTATGGATATGTTTTTCATAAGATGGGAGAACAGGAAGATAAACTTCGTTCAGGCATGGGACCCTTGGACAGACATTACGGTGATGAAGCCAAGTATGATATCTATGACGGTCTCACAATTATTGATCAGCCTCAGGTAGATAATGGCAACTATTTAATGTATTATACACAGATGGCCAATGCAATTAGAGGTTTGGCTGAGCCAGAGGTAACCAAGGAAGAGGCAGCAAGGTTAATTCAATATTTACAAAGTATAAAATAACAACTAGTAGAGAGACAGCTGTTCATCAGCAGGTTCAATACACTTGATTGAATTGTTTTTCATCGAGTTAACGAAGGTGGATACTTCATAAGTATCCATTTTTTTTGCATCATAAGGCAGCAAAAGGGATTGGAGTAGGTCTGTAGGACTTGCTGGATTTAACCAAATGTCGGAAGAACTGGGAGTTAGAATAACCGGCATCCGATTATGTATGGGTTCCATAAGTTTGTTGGGCTGGCAGGTAAGAACTGAACAGGTGTGAAGCTTTCTGCCATCACCATAGGTAAAGGTGGTATAGATTCCGGCCAAGGGCATAAGCTCTTGATCTTTCACCATGAACCGGAAGGGGCGCTTTATTTTTTCCCGTTTCCATTCATAGAAGGAGTCAGCTAAAACAATACAGCGCCTGCTGGAAAAGGATGTTTTAAATGTAGGTTTTTCCAGTAGAGTTTCACTTCTTGCATTGATAAGTGAGTACTTGATCTCCGATTCTTTGGTCCAGGGCGGAACAAAGCCCCAAACCAACTCTCCTGCCCGACGTTTATCTTTGGCGCCTGGCTGAATAAGGGTAAGGACCTTGGAAGAGGGGCCCATATTATAATTAGGGACATTAGAAATAGCTGGTGCATTTGTTACTTCAAATGCATCAGCTAATATATCGAGAATCATTTGTTTGTCTAGAGCAAGGGTTACTCTGCCGCACATACTATACCTCTGTTTCTCCTGCTTCTTCGTCTATACCCATCCATTCATCGAATTTCTTCATGGTCATATCATAGGTGTCATAGGATAAACCAGGTAGTTTTCCTTTGCCACCAAACATTTCTTCAATTTCCTCAAAAGCGCTGACAAAAGCATCTTTAAGTTCCTGTGCTTTGGCAGGATCTCCACCAGAAAGTGCTTTGGCAAAGTCAACCAAGCGGGTTGATGTTTCATCTGCACTCCAGTAACCGCCTTCAGCAACATCTTTTTTAGCCTGTTCTACATCTTCTGCAGTATATTCGATTTCAAGGGTTACCTGTTCGCCGGCTCTGATTCTGTCTAGGACACCACGAATACCGCCAAGTTGTTTAAGGCCGGTGCCTCTGGCGGTGTCTCTGAATAACTGAACCATTCTGGCGTCAGTTTCTTCCTTCATTGCTAAAACTTTTTCCATATCTACAGTATAACCGGATGTAACTTGAGCTTCCTCGTTCTCACCTGGCTCGTAAAGAACACCGGTATCGCCTTTAACCTTTAACTGTTCTTTCACTTGGATCATTGTTTTTTCGATGCCTGGGTTAGAAATCTGTTTGATTTTAGTCTGGCTTTTATATGAAACGCTGTCAAGATTTAAGCTGGTTTTTTCATGAATATTATTGATCATTATACATTCCTCCTTGAATGAATCGCCCTCCGGTGGCTATTAATGTCTCTAATTATATATCGGATGGGATTCTGGAAAAGTTTATAGGAATAAGTAATTAGTAAAATGATGAAATTTATGATAATATTAGATTATGTTAGTAGATAAAATTAAGGAAATCATCTCTATTATACCATATAAAGAGACAATAATCACCGAGGGAAAAAGTCCCGAATCTTCAGTGCTTCTACCTATTGTTGAAAAGGAGGGTAAGCTTTATATTCTTTTTGAAAAAAGAAGCCAGTGGGTCAGTCAGCCAGGTGAAATTTGTTTTCCAGGAGGCAGAGTGGATCCGACGGATAAGGATGCCGGTGCAACAGCCCTTAGAGAAACCTGTGAAGAACTGGGTTATCATGAAGAACAGGTCCAGTTACTGGGTAAATTAGGTGTCCTTCCTGCCCATTTTCGGAACTTAATCCATTGCTATGTCGGTTTCATCCATTGGGACCAGGTGGAGGCAAGCCGGTATAATCATCAGGAAGTTGAAGAAATCATTCTGGTTGATTTAGACCATTTACTTGAAGCAAAACCCAAGACCTATACCTTACAGGTCAAGGCTGAAACCTATATTGTCGATGAACAGGGAAACAAGAAAGTTACTTTTCCTGTGGGACCCTTGGGGCTTCCTGAACAATATGATGAAAGCTGGAGCATGGGCAAACGTCATGTTATTGTATATGAGCTTGATCATGTGACTATTTGGGGCTTAACAGGTAGCCTCCTTAGGTATTTTATTGAGCAAGTGAAAGACTTACAGAAGGAACTATAGAGCGATGTAGCCTCGGCTACAAACTCTGTGTTCCTTTTTTGATATAATAGGCTCAGATAAGAAAGGAAGGTCAACTATGTCTTTTATAGATTTAAATAAATCATTACATCATTTGGTAACAAAGTATCCGGAAGTTAAAGAATATCTCATTGGACAGGGCCTCAATCAGGTTGAGGACCAAAAGCTCCTTGAAACCATAGGTAAGACTATAACCGTCAGCGTACTCATTCAGTCAAAAAAAATCAATCAAGAGCTTTTTGTCAGTCAATTGGAAACGATTATTAAGGAGTCAAGAAATCTGGCAGATACGACCTTGCTGGAAAAGGCAAGAAATTATGAGGCCACCATTAAGATCCAGGGTATCCTGCCATGTCCGGTAAGAATTCCCTTGTTAGAACAATTTGAAGGATGGTTGGAGGACCAGGATCAGACTTACCAGAAGTCAATTGACTACGAACTGAAAGCGGCTTCAATGGGGGTTGATTGGTTGAAAGAAGCCATGGAAGAGTCTACAGAGACCTGTCAGGAAGGATCTGAAGTTGCAGACGTTTTCCTGTCAGCCGGTTTTGATCTCTTTTTTGATAATCGCTATATGGGACATCTGAAAAAAGAAAAAGTTTTTCAGGACATGGTGGTTTATGAAGAATACAACCAGGATTTCGACAATGCATACATCAGCTTAAAAGATCCAGACAAGGATTACTCAGTTATAGGTACTGTTCCTGCTGTTTTCCTGATTAATCATAATGCTTTGGGAGATAAGCCGATACCTTTTACATGGGAGGCACTGATTAGTGGCGAATACGAGAATCTGGTAAGTCTTCCAGTTGGTGATTTTGACCTCTTTAATGCCATTTTATTAAATATCCATAAGGAGTTTGGAATGGATGGTGTCAGACGGTTAGGTAAAACCTTGATGAAATCCATGCATCCATCTGAAATGGTTAAGGCTGGCTCTAAACCAAATCAACCGGCAGTCACCATTATGCCCTTCTTCTTTACAAAAATGACAAGACCTGGCGGCACAATGGAAGCGGTATGGCCCAAAGACGGTGCTATCATAAGCCCCATATTTATGCTTTCAAAACGTAACAAAAGGGACCAGGTTCAGCCTATTGTTGATTTCTTTGCCTCTAAAGGTGTAGGGGAGATACTAAGTCATAATGGAAGGTTCCCTTCAACCCATCCAGATGTGGATAACCTTATACCAAAGGAAAACAAGTATATGTGGTTAGGCTGGGATTATATTAAAAACAATGATATAGGACAACTTATTGAAGCATGTATGACAGCTTTTGAAGGAGAATCAAAATGAATTTAATAACAGTATCAGGACCGCCTTCATCAGGAAAAACTTCAGTTATAGTTAAAACCATTGGTGCACTCAGGGAACGGGGACATGACGTAGGTGTCGTCAAATTTGACTGTCTTTATACCGATGATGATCTCATCTATGAAAAGTTGGGCGTTCCGGTAAAAAAAGGGCTTTCAGGTGCTCTTTGTCCCGACCATTATTTTGTGTCCAACATTGAAGAAGTTGTTCAGTGGGGGAAAAAGCAAGGTGTAGACGTTCTTATTACTGAAAGTGCAGGTCTTTGCAACAGGTGTTCCCCTTATATTAAAGAAATCAAGGCCATCTGTGTTATCGATAATCTTTCCGGCATCAACACACCAAAGAAAATTGGCCCTATGCTTAAAGCTGCTGACATTGTAGTTATTACCAAAGGTGATATTGTGTCTCAGGCAGAGCGGGAGGTTTTCGCCTCTAGAGTCAGGCAGGTAAATCCCAAGGCTGTTACCATGAATATTAACGGTCTGACTGGACAGGGCGCCTTTGAACTGTCTACACTGATCTACAGTGAAGCTGACCATATTGATACAGTAAAAGGCAAGGAACTTAGGTTCTCTATGCCTTCTGCCCTTTGTTCCTATTGCCTGGGCGAACGTAGAATTGGCGACGACTATCAAATGGGAAATGTACGAAAGATGGATTTAGGTGACAACAATGAATAAGACCCAGTTTTTACAACTTACCATTGAAACAACGATCAATGAATACCCTTTTATGGCTTCCTATTTTGATGACCATAAACATATCTTTGCCAATAGGGAAATCTCTGCCAGTCAAAACTTAGAAGGTCTGACAGAAGACCAATTGGAGGACCTGGCAATAGAGATTGAAGCCACTCTAGAGGCTTATCACACTTATTTTCAGCAGATGTGTGATTTCCTGGGTATTAAAGAAGAAGACAAGGTGAAATCCCTGACGATTTTGCCAGGACATAATAAGTCAAAAGAAGAGGAAAGTTTTCAAGCCCTGACCATAGAACAAGGTGAGATTATTGCTATCGTCGGACCTACCGGATCAGGGAAGTCCCGTTTGTTGGCTGATATCGAATGGACAGCTGACAGGGATACACCAACAGGACGAAAAATTCTCATTAATGACCAGGAACCGGATAAAAAATGGCGGTTTTCATCAGGCAATAAACTGGTTGCCCAGTTATCACAGAATATGAACTTTGTTATGGATCTGTCAGTTGGTGAATTCGTAGAACTTCATGCAGCCAGCCGTTTGGTGGAAGATATTCCTTTGGTTACCAAGAAAATCATCGATGAAGCCAATCATTTGGCAGGAGAGGCTTTTGATATTGAGACTCCCATAACCAGTCTTTCAGGAGGCCAATCCAGAGCCCTTATGATAGCTGATACTGCTATTCTTAGTCAGTCTCCTATTGTTCTGATTGATGAAATTGAAAACGCAGGTATTGACAGGAAAAAGGCCCTGAAGCTGCTGGTCAAGGAAGAAAAAATAGTTCTTATGGCAACCCATGATCCCATATTAGCTCTCATGGCAGACAAGAGGATTATTATTCGCAACGGAGGTATTGATGATGTGCTCATGACCTCCCAGGAAGAAAAAGCCATGCTTCACAAATTGGAAGTAGTCGATAAATATCTTATGGATAAACGTCAACAGTTACGATTAGGCAAGTCACTGAAAATGGAAGCCTTACATATAGACTAAAAGGAGAATATTATGCACGACGGATGCAGCGGTACATTTACCTCAGGAAAAGAAGTTTTGATGAAAGTAAGAATGATGGGTTTTTCGACTGGTTTTATGCCAGTACCATTACCGGTGGACTGCCAGTGTGGTAACCAGGTGGAAATGTCTACCTTTGAATATAAGTGCCCACATTGTGGTATGGTATATGCGGTAACACCCTGCCATGCCTTTGACCCTGCCAATATTATGGCATGTGGTAAGGATCTATAGGAACTCCTGTTAAAGAACGAATATAATAATCTGTGATTGTTTTAAAGAATGACCTTGATACAATATATAGTTAATGGTATACTCTTATCAACTACATATTGTGTTTAAAGGTCATTTTTGTTAATAGGGAAGGAAGTGTAAATCTTCCACAGCCCCCGCTACTGTAATTAGGATGAAAGCTGAAAACCACTGTAAGTTATCCGGAACTATGTGTTCGGATTTATGGGAAGGTCAGTGAGTAAAAAGATCATAAGTCAGGAGACCTGCCTTTAAATGTCAATCAAACTTCGGTGGGAAGTGAAAGATTTGAAAGTGGATTTTCGTGATGTCGATAGTGATTAGCCTGTTTTGCGAAATCCTGTCCTATTGGACCTGTCTTTTATTGTACCGCCATACATCATGGAGGTATTTTTTTATGCAAGTAAGAAAAAGAAACGGTGGGATTTCTGAGTTTGAGTGCCATTCACTGGTTGGGGCAACTATTAACCTGATGAATAATTACCTGGATAACAGGGATTGGCAGGTTAAGGAAAATGCCAATGGATCGGATAAATCAGTTATGGCTCTATATAATTATACAAGGGAAGAATTTGTTAAATTATACTGGCTCCATGAAATATACCCGGTGGAAGTGGCTAATGCTCATGAAAACGGGGATATCCATATCCATGACTTAGGTTTTCTATCACCTTATTGTTCCGGCTGGGACCTTCACCAATTAATCAGGGATGGTTTTCGTGGAGAACGTCAGACCAGTGGGCCGGCGAAGCACCTGTCGACGATTTTGGGACAGTTGGCCAATTCTATCTTTGCTACCCAGTTGGAAAATGCAGGAGCCCAGGCCTTTTCTTCCTTTGATACATATTTAGCTCCTTTTATCAGGTATGACCGTCTTTCTTATGATGAAGTCAAGCGTTTAATGAAATCCTTTATCTTTGAGATAAATATGCCGATGCGGGTTGGCGGTCAGGCTCCATTCTCAAACCTGACCTTTGACTTATCCTGTCCTAAGAACATTGCTGGCACAGCTGTTATTATTGGTGGACAGATGATGGATACAACCTATGATCAGTTTCAGGAAGAGATGGATATGATCAATAAGGCTTTTACAGAGTGTATGACGGAAGGGGATGCAGAAGGTAGACTCTTCACTTTTCCAATTCCGACCCTTAATGTAGATAAGGATTTCCCCTGGGATAGACAGGTTGTCAGGGACTGGATTGCCTTAACTGTTAAATTTGGCGTCCCCTATTTTGCCAATTTCATTAATTCAGATTTGTCACCGGAGGACGCAAGGTCTATGTGCTGCAGATTACGTCTTGACCAACGGGAACTCAGAAAAAGAGGAGGAGGTTTGTTTGGATCTAATCCTCTAACCGGCAGTATCGGTGTCGTCACGGTGAATCTTCCTCGAATCGGATACAGGTCCAGAACTAAAACTGAATTTTTTGAACGCTTAAAAAACCAAATGGAAATAGCAGTGGAATCATTGGAGCTCAAGAGAAAATATTTGGAACGGTGGACGGTGGATGGTTTATACCCCTACTGTAGAATCTATTTAAAGCCGGTTTTTGATAAATCAGGTAAATACTGGTCCAATCATTTTTCCACCATTGGATTGGTCGGTATGAATGAAGCACTTCTGAATTTTATGGGTAAGGATATAGGGTCAGAAAAGGGGCTTGCTATGGCCCATGAGATTATGGATTATATGCGTGATTTTATGGCTGAAATCCAGGAATCAACGGGTAATATGTATAATCTGGAGGCAACTCCTGCTGAATCGACAGCCTACCGGTTAGCTATGAAGGACAGAAAGCAATTCCCGGCGATTATATGTCAGGGGTCAGAAGAAATACCCTATTACACCAATTCATCCCAGCTTCCGCCAAACTATACAGAAGATATTTTCGAGGTCATGGACTTACAGGATGACCTTCAGACCAAGTATACAGGCGGTACCGTCCAGCATATTTATACAGCAGATACAATTACGGATACTCAGTTGATCAGCAATTTAATCCAAACCCTTTTTACCACTTATTCCATGCCTTATATCAGCTATACGCCGACCTTCTCCCACTGCGATAATCATGGTTACATCAAAGGAGAACACTTCAATTGCCCGACTTGCCATGAGCAAACCCTTGTTTACTCACGGGTAACAGGATATTACCGCCCTGTCCAACGTTTTAATGTAGGAAAACAGAAGGAGTTTGATAATCGTTTGAAGTTTTCAGTGAGAGAGAGGGCCCTCCAATGATGATTTCCGGTTTTAATAAATGCTCATTTGTTGACTACGAAGGCAAAAGGGCTGGGGTGATTTTTACAAATGGCTGCAACATGACATGTCCCTATTGCCATAATATGGACATGGATGAAATCCGGATGGATGAAAACTGGGTATTAAGTTTTCTGGAGAAAAGAAAGGGACTTTTAGAAGGCATTGTCATATCAGGAGGTGAACCCTGTCTACAGGAGGATTTGGTAGACTTTATCAAAAAGGTTAAGAAACTTGGCTATCCCATAAAATTGGACACCAATGGATCCAGGCCTGATCTTCTAAAGCGACTTATTCAGGAAGACCTCATTGACCATATAGCCATGGATATTAAAACCATAGCAGAAAGGTATGAGGAGGTTTGCGGATTAGCATTTGATAAGGTTGCAGAATCCTTTGAACTGGTCAAATCCTTTTCCTCTTATGAATTTAGAACAACCCTTTATCCTGAAATTAAAATCAGTGACATAGAACAACTATGTCACTGGTTAAAGGATCAACCTTATTATCTACAACAATATGTGCCTACGGAGTCATGCAGGTTAAAACCCTATGACAATGAAGTTCTGATAGAACTTAAGGAAAGATATGATGTCCATCTAAGAGGAAGTATGGTATTTGCCTAAGTAAGGTCTAGTTAGCCTCAGTAGACAGCTTCTGTCGAACACCATTTTTTTCAACACCATTCAAATAAATGGACTCAAAGGCAAAGGCATCTACAGGACGACCGGTATAATAGCCCTGAACTGTATTACACTGAAGGTCCCTCAGAAGTTGGAGTTGGCCTTCAGTTTCTACACCTTCAGCCAAGGTAGCAATTCCCATACCCTCAGCCATACGGATAATAGATTTAATAATAACCAATTCAGTATGATCGGTTTCTATATTCTGAATAAGTTCTCTGGCAATTTTAATGACATCTACATCAAAACGTTTCAAATAGGATAGGGATGAGTATCCTGTCCCAAAGTCATCGATGGAAACTTTTATGCCAAGACCGGATAATGAAGTCAGAAATTCTTCCATTTTTGTTGCTGAGCTCATGGCAGAGTGTTCAGTCAGTTCAATACCAATCCATTCAGGTTTTGCACCCGAGTCTGTGATGGTTTTTCTAAAATCGGGTATAAAATTAAGTCGGTCCAGACTTCTGGGAGATATGTTCAGACTCATGATCATATCTTTTTCGTAGTCCCTATTCCATAATTTAATCTGTTCCAAACCGTTTTTAAAGACCCAATCACTGATGGAATGTATAGCTCCCACTTCTTCTGCAACAGGTATAAATTCACTTGGACTGATAGAGCCGGCTTTAGCAGAATGCCATCTAACAAGAGCCTCCATCCCGATGAGTTTCCCACTGGCAATATCAAATTGAGGTTGGTAGTGGAGATTGAATTCCTCATCATAATTACATTTCTGAAGGAGAAGTTCAATCTGATTTCTTCTCTCAATTTTCCTGGCTGAGTCACTGGAATGTAGAACATATTTGTGGGAAGACATCTCATTTTTAGCATAATACATGGCGATATCAGCGTATCTAATAAGCTCTGAAGCGGTAAGGGCATCCTTGGGATATCTTGATACTCCAATTGAAAATTCCATATTAAAGGAATAGTCATCAATAACTATAGGCAAGTTTATGGAGTATAGAATATCATCAATAAATCCATCTATCTTATCAGCCAGATCTGTTTCAATATAGACACAGAATTCATCACTTCCTATTCGGGCAAGTTTCAGATTCTGGTTTTCCATTTTTTTAAGTCGGGAGGCTATGATTTTCAGGATACGGTCGCCAAGTTCGTGTCCATGGGTATCATTAACGACTTTAAAACGGTTAATGCCAATATAGACGACTGAGAATGGCATAAAGGCTTCTTCGGTGATTTTTGTTTCAAGAAGTTCGATAAAATATTCTCTGTTATGTATGCCGGTTAAAGAGTCGGTTATAGATCTGTAGACCAGTTCTTCATTGACTTTTTCAAGGTCCAAGGTCCTTTCATCCACCAAACGCTCTAATTCTTTTTTTAGTTCCTTTTCCTGACTAAGGGTTAATTCAGTAATAATGTTTTTCTGAAGGATGCTGTTAAAAACCATGTATACCATAATACAAATTAGAATAACTGTTAAATGAGTCAAGCTAATGAGATCAAGTATATAAAAAAGAATAGGGACAGGCATAACGAAGTAGATAGCCAGAGACCTTCCAATATTTGTGACAAATTGCGGAGTCTCGGAATATTTTTGTGATGCTGGAGAATAGGTTTCAATGACTGCAGCCAGGGTAATAATTACAAAGGTGAGTAAATACAAGGTATCTGAAAATGAGTTGGCTACATAGGTTCCGTTCATTCGTTGATATATCTGTATACCATCTGCAAAGATGAAGTTCATGAAGGCAAGGGCAGTTAGTAGAAAATTGACGTTGAATTTTCTTTTTCTAACTGATGTAATTAAAACCATTACTAAAAGTGCTGTTGAAAAATTGGCAAGGAGATAGATGGTTATAGAAAGCTGTTTAATAGCTGATAAGTTTAAAAATTCATCTTTTGAGAAGAAGATGCCACTGGCAATGCCTAGTACAACAACAATCATAATGATGATATCAAGAAGCATTTGCTTTTTATTCCAATGCTTCACATTGGCCAAGAAAAAGACAATAATCGTACCAACCATCATGAGGTTGGGAATAAGTAGAAGAAAATCTGTAATGAAATCCATAGAAATGCTGACAGGTGATATATAATAGGTCAATACTATGGCTGTTTCAATCAGACCATAAGTAAGCCCCATCATACCGATGAAAAGCCAACCAAACCTAAAGTAGGAGCTTATTTGCTTTTTGATTAAGGAAAAGGGGACGATACAAGAGGACAGACCAATTAAGGGTCCCAGAATATCGGAGACAAGAGCACTTGTGTTTTGTGAAAATGTATAAAATGTAAGCATAATCAACTGTGCAGCAATAAGGAGTATGTATCTCATAGGTTCACCTCAGTCTTGTTATGGCCATAGTTTATCAGAAAATAGTGAAGTCCATAAGCATAAGTCGTGAATAAAGTGTTAATAATTGTCAAAAATATTCACTAAGACTTAAAATTTTATCGGAAGAGGATGAGAACCTGCATACAACTCAAAATCCAGATAGTCGATATTCATCACAACAATATAATCATCGTAAAAATCGGCTTTTAATTGGAAGGAAGCAGTGAGTATGATTCGGTTGCTAAGTTTTGACCGGTGGGGTTTGGTAACCCAATCCGTTAATAAAGGATGCTGAAGGGTCTGATAGGTTTCAGCCTGGCCATGATAGGTGCCCTCTGAAAAAAGACCAAAAAGTTCCTTGTTTCTTTGGTTAAAGTTATGTTTGTTAATATAGGAAGGTGTGGTTTGTACACCTTTTGGATCAATTAAATAGCCACTTTCAATAAAGGGGTACTTGTTGAGAAAGTTTTTGGCCAATGCATCAATATTATCCAGGGAACTTTCTTTCATCTCATCTCTAAGGACATTGATAAAACCAAGAACATTATTGATGGCATCCCGTTTTGCATTTTCGTATTTTTTATCAATATGCTGATAAATAAAGTTACGGTCAAAGTCTTCAACAACATGTACAATATCATCGTATGAACAGTCCAGGGGTTCGGACACAAAGAAACCCTGGATCAGTTGAGCCCCTGCTTCAAGAGAATCATAAACATCCTCCTGGGATTCGACGCCTGTAGAGATTACCAGGATACCCATATGATGGGCCAGCGCGATGACCTGGTTAAAGAGTAATCGTTTATAGGTATTATTGGATAAACGGTTAAACATCTGATGATTGATCTTAATGACATCAGGATTGAAGAAGAGTATCCTATCAAGGTTAAAGTAATTGCGGCCAATGTCGTCAATGGAGATATAGAAGCCTTGTTTTCGTAGTTCTGTAATTAAATCCTGATAAGACTGGTTGACGTAATCATTATCTGTAATAAATAGGTTACTGATATCTATAACTACATTTCTTGTTGATATATTGTAGCTTGTGGCTAAATTCAGCAGATGCTTCTCACTGATTGCATCCAGGAAAAAAGAAGGATTTATATTCAAATATAACATGGCATGGGAATTTTTTGCATGAAAAGTAGAGAACTTCTCAAAGGTCTTTTTCAGACACACTAAGTCCAGTTGATGTTCAAGCTTTTGCTGTGAGGCGATTTCAAAGAGGTAACCTGGTGGAACCATTAATCCTGTGTTTGGATCAACACCCCGTATAAAACTCTCAACGTTGATTGAAGTCGCTTCATTAGGCGAAAGAATAGCCTGAAAAAAAACATTTATTAATTCTTCATCAATGATTCGTTTAATATCAATCATAATTTTCTCCATCATAATTTCATGTAATAAGTTTATCACAAAAAATCAGGTCTGAAACTATAGGAAAAAAGTTTTAACAATTTGTTCATTGAAAGTTTATGTGGACACCTTGAATCTTGTCATGAAGTCCTTAGGTATGCTATAGTGACATAAATAGTTGACGTGATATATATACTAAGGCTAGCTGATTAGCCCTATATGACATTGAGTAAATTGAAGGAGATTGAGATGAAACTAGTAGCATTCAAAAACAAGCATATAAAGTCATTTGGAGTATTCATTGAGAACAAGGGGATAATTGCAACGAATGAAACCCTAATGAATGCCACTAAATTCGAGGACATTTTAGCAGGTCAGTGTCAGTCCTTGGATCAAGAGATAGATGGTAGTAGTGTGACCCTGTTGGCCCCCTTGTTACCTACAAAAAATATTATTTGCATCGGTAAAAACTACCACGATCACATTTTAGAGTTTGATGGTACTGATGAGTTGATTCAGGAAATTAAGGAAAATCCAATTTTCTTTACCAAGGCCTTATCAAGTGTATGTGGACCTATGGAGCCTATTCGTATCCCGACCCATGTGACTAGTGAAGTGGATTATGAGGGTGAGCTAGGTATTGTCATCGGTAAGACCTGTTATCATATCTCTCCAGACCAGGCCCAGGACTACATTTTTGGGTATACAATTATTAACGATGTGACAGCAAGAGATCTTCAGAGGAAGCATAAGCAATGGTTTCTAGGAAAGGGCCTGGATACTTTTTGCCCGGCTGGTCCATATATAGTAACCAAGGATGAGATTGAAAACCCTCAGAACCTGAAAATCCAAACCAAGGTTAACGGTGAAGTAAGACAAGATGAGTCTACTGATAAAATGATTCATACAATCAAAGCCCAAATTTCCTTTTTATCAAAGATGATGACCTTAAATCCGGGGGATGTCATTGCTACAGGAACACCTAAGGGCGTTGGTATGGGATTTGAGAAACCAAAGTTTTTAAAAGAAGGTGACCTTGTGGAAGTTAGTATTGAGGGGATTGGAATACTTAAAAATCATGTATCTGAGTTGAAATAATTTCGTTACTTGGTTTAATTGTACAAAAAGAAGTATATATTTTTAGTTAATTAGTCAATGGTAACCCCGTTGACTTTTTTTTATCCTAGGTATAGAATATAAGTACGTTGTCTGACAACAGACTACAGACAACAAAACTATGAAATGATGAATAATGACTATGACTATGGGTAATCAGTCAAGTCTGCCTATGTGGAGGTTCCAATGAAGAAATATGAAACAGTGTCAGGGATTTTGGAAAGTGGTGTTGTAGCCGTTGTCCGTGCTGAATCCAAAGAACAGGGTTACAAGATTATTGAAGCTGTAAAAGCAGGTGGTGTTAAAGCCTTAGAAATTACATTAACAGTTCCTGGTGCGGTTGAAATTATTAAAGAATTGGTAGAGGCTTATAAAGATGAAGATGTTATTATCGGAGCTGGTACAGTATTGGATTCCGAATCTGCAAGAGCTTGTATCTTAGCAGGTGCCAAGTATATTGTCAGTCCATGTTTTGATGCTGAAATGGTAAAACTTTGCAATCGTTATGCAGTACCGGTTATGCCAGGTGTATTTACTCCAAAAGAGTGTAAGGAAGCGTTGGAGTTAGGTGTTGACGTATTAAAAGTATTTCCTGGTAACGCTTTTGGTCCTTCAATCATCAGTGCTTTCAGAGGACCCTTGCCACAAGGTAATTACATGCCAACCGGTGGCGTAAGCCTGGATAACGTATCAGAATGGATCAAAGCCGGTGCAGTTGCAGTTGGTGCAGGAAGTGTACTTACAAATGGCGCAAAAACAGGTGACTATGCATTGGTAACAGAAACTGCAAAGAAATTTGTTGCAGCTGTTAAAGAAGCCAGACAAGCACTATAAGATTATTAATAAGGAGCATATGATGAAAAAAGTAGTTACTTTAGGTGAGATCATGCTTAGATTATCACCACCAGATAAACAAAGATTTGTTCAAGCTGAATCATTTGATGTTATATATGGAGGCGGCGAAGCCAATGTGGCCCTTAGCGTGACCAATTATGGACTGGAAGGATATTTTGTATCCAAGTTGCCGGACAATCCAATAGGACAGGCGGCTATTAACCAACTGAGAAAATTTGGTGTTAACACAGATTATGTGGCAAGAGGCGGCAACCGTGTCGGTATCTATTATTTAGAGCATGGTGCTTCCATGAGACCGTCCAAAGTTGTATACGACAGAGCAGGTTCCTCCATTGCTGAAGCGACAGCCAGTGATTTTGACTTTGATGAAATTTTTGAAGGGGCAGACTGGTTCCATTTTTCAGGTATTACACCTGCCCTGTCTAAAGACGCGGCAATTCTTACAGAAGAAGCATGTAAAGCTGCAAAAAGAAAAGGTGTTACGATTTCCTGTGACTTGAACTATAGAAAAAAACTGTGGACACCAGATGAAGCCAAAGCTGTTATGACCAGTTTAATGGAATATGTGGATGTATGTATTGGTAATGAAGAAGATGCTGAAAAAGTTCTTGGCTTTAAACCAGGTGAAACTGATGTAACCCAAGGTGAACTGGAACTTGAAGGATACAAGAGTATCTTTAAACAAATGCAGGAACAGTTTAATTTTAAATATGTAGTAACAACCCTTCGTGAGAGTCATTCTGCATCTGATAATGGCTGGTCAGCCCTTATTTACGATGGTAATGAATTCTATCACTCCAAGCATTATGATATCCGTATTATCGACCGCGTTGGTGGTGGCGACTCATTTGCAGGTGGTCTGATCTATGGTCTGTTATCCTCAGATGATTTTAAGTATGCCTTGGAATTTGCTGTAGGTGCATCCGCCCTTAAGCATACAATCTTTGGTGATGCTAACCTGGTTACAGTAGAAGAAGTTGAGACTTTGATCCAAGGTGATGGATCTGGTCGAGTAGAAAGATAATTCCCTTTAATAAAAACGGACAGGCGTAGGTATAGTGCTCCTAGTGGTCGGGCGGTGATTCCCAAATGCATAGACTTGTTTTGAGAGCTGCAGGTTGCTATGCATTCGTGAATCAAAGCCCAACCACCAGGACACTATACCTACGCCTTGTGTGTTTATTGGGGAATTTGTGGTTGTTGAGTTGGGGGAAGTTGTATGAAAATTTGTGTTTATGGGGGTTGTGATTAATTGGTTTTATGATAATAGTGGCATAAGACAATCCTATAGTTGATTTTGGGTTGAGGTTTAATCTGTCTTGTTTGGTTGATTTTAAGGCGGTTTGTGTAGTATGATTAGGTGAGTTTTGTTTGGCTGGGTTGGTTTTGGTTTTGAGATGACTTGGCTGAGTTAGGAGACGTTATGTACGATAAAGGGATATTATCACAGAAGGTTGCTGATGATATTAAGAAAATGATCATAGAGAAGGACTACCGTCCTGGAGACAAATTACCTAATGAACTGGAAATGTCTAAGATTATCAATGTGTCCAGATCTACTATTCGTGAGGCTATTAAGATTTTGGTGTCTACCAGTATTCTTGAAGTACGACGAGGTAAAGGGACTTTTGTTTCAGATACTCCCGGCTTGTCGTCGGATCCTTTGGGTATGGACTTTGTTGAGGAAGAGAATCTTCTTGAGCATTTTTTTGAGATGCGGTTGATTATAGAACCTCAAATGGTAAAACTAGCTGTCCTTCGAGGCGGGGATGAAGATTTTAAGGATATTCAAATGGCATACGAGGCAGTGGAAAAAGCCTTGACTTCAGGAGAAAATCATTCATTGGCAGACATAGAATTTCATAATTTAATAGCCAAGGCTTCCGGTAACCCAATTATGGAGAGAATTATACCTGTTATTAACAATGGAATTCAGGGTGGATATGCTAAAACCAAAGACCAGCCAGAGTCTGCTGAAGTTGTTGGTCAACAACACAGAAAGATTATGAAAGCCATTGAAAACAGGGATCCAGAAGCTGCATATGTGGCCATGCAAGAACATATTGAATATGGGTATTTAAGAAGCAAACAAATATAGTATAGTACATAAGAACTAAAACAAATGAGAAGCATTTATTATTCTATCCCCATATGATATGATTAGCTTGGGAGTAAATCCTCTGGGAGGTAGATGATGAGCAGAGATAGAGACATTCAACTAATACAAGAGAAAATGATAGGCTGTGGTTCTTTTACATGGTCTGATAAACATAAAGACACCATCGATGCTTCCGATGGTTTTTTTGAAATGTTGGAATTGGATAAAGACGTGATGTCCCTGGATAAACTGAAATCCTTGATACTTGATGAAGATCTTGTAGAATTGAAGGAGAGTTTTCGTTTCAACACCAATCACAAAAAAGAAGGCTTTGATATGCTTTTTAGGGTTAGAAGCGGCATGGGAAGGGCAAAGCGTGTTAATGCCCGTCTACGTTGTTATTATGATGATGTAGGCAGCCTAAAGGAGATTATTGGCGTTCTTCTTGATTTAAGTTATAACAATCAGAGGGATTATTCCACGAGGCTGAATGACGAGAAGTTTTATAGACTCTTTGGTGATGCTCCAATAGGAATATCCCTCTTAAGAGTTGATGGTACCAGCTTTCTGTGCAACGACAGTTTAGTTGACAGTGTTTATTATAAAGAGTATGAATTGAAAGAATTACCTTTTCATGCCCTTATTCATGAAGAAGATCAACATAAGTTTGTGACCCTTTATAAGAGTATGGTTGAAGGCCAGATTCCTTCTTTTAGAAATGATTTTCGTATCATTAATAAAAAGGGTGAAAAAGTGTGGCATGATATTACGGCATCCTCTGTTCGTGATATGTATGATAAGATTAAGTACATTATTATTATGGCACAGCCAAGCCAACGAAATACCAGCCACTCTACAAGGAAAGGGCTGCTTAAGTCGATTAGAGATGAGCTCAATGACTTATCACTAAGAGATGCACTGTCTGGTCTTTACAATAGGCAGTATGCCCTGAGTAAGCTAAGAGAACTTATTCTTGTGTTTTATGAAAAGAATCTTACCTTTTCAACTTTGCTCATAGATTTAGACCATATTAACCACATTAATGAAAAATTCGGTTATGAATGCGGTGATAAGATCATTCATGATTTGTCTGAGATTTTTAAGGCGGCCACCCGTGATACAGATGTGGGAGCCAGATGGGGCGGAGAGGAGTTTATCATACTTTTCCCGGAGATGGATATTCATACAGCTACAATTTTAGCCAATCGATTGCGCAATGAGGTCCGTAACACGATCCTCATGTGGGAAGGCCATGAAATCCAGATGACTGTGAGTATCAGCGTGACCTCCTATACCTCTGATGACACCTTAAAAACCTTCCTTAATAAGATTGATAAAGCCCTTTATGAGGATAAAACAGACCTGAGAGATATTGTGCGACAAATATAGACAAGAATTCCATAGAATTATGTATGAGCTATCGAGCTGATTTTACGAGAAAAAGACTGTAAAATCAGCTCTTTTTACTTGTTTTTTTATGTGGCCTATGCTATACTTTCGGAAATGACAAGACACCTGATGGCAGGTGACAAAACATGTGTATAGGAAGAAGGAATTATGAATTATATTGATGAAATAAAACGTCTTAAAAAAGAAAAAAACGCCTTGATTCTGGCTCACTTCTATCAGACTGGAGACATTCAAGATGTGGCTGATTTTGTAGGTGATTCTTTAGCTTTGGCAAAGATTGGTCAAGAGGCTAAGGAAGATATTATTATCCTTTGTGGAGTTAGATTTATGGCTGAGACAGCCAAAATTCTATCGCCGGACAAGAGCGTTTTACTTCCCAATACGGATGCAGGATGTCCTATGGCTGATATGGTGACGAAAGAGGCTTTGGCTGCCTATAAAGAAGAACATCCGGAAACTTATATTGTTTCCTATGTTAATACCAATGCAGATGTAAAGGCCCTTAGTGATGTGTGTGTTACATCATCAAATGGTCTGAATATCGTCAAAAAAATCAATAAGGATAAAATCCTTTTCTTACCGGATAGAAATTTAGGCGGCTATATTCAGAATGAAACCGGTCATGAAGGTATGGATTTATGGCCAGGTTACTGCTGCGTTCATCATAATATCCGACCCTTTATGGTAAAGGATAAGATGGAGGACTACCCTGAGGCAAAAGTTTTGGTCCATCCGGAATGTCGTCAGGATGTAGTTGAATTAGCTGATTATGTTGGCTCAACCAAGGGAATCATCGATTATGTAAGACAGTCTGATCATAAGCAGTTTATTATCGTTACAGAGGAAGGGATTCTTCATCCACTTGAGGCAGAAAATCCTCAGAAGGAATTTATTCTGGCCGCAAATGAATTGGTGTGTTCCAATATGAAAAAGCTGACCATTGAACAAGTATATCAGTGCTTAAAGGATGAGACAGGAGCAATTGAGCTAAGCGAGGAAGTCATAGACAAGGGGAATCGTCCCCTATCAGCGATGCTTGCCCTTAGTTAACAAGGTGAGGTGTAACACATGAGAATTATGAAGACGGATGTGGTCATTGTAGGCGGAGGTTTGGCAGGTTTATACACTGCCTTATCTATTGATGAGAAGTATGATGTCTTAATCTTATCCAAAGGCGGCGAGGATACAGCCGGAAGTAAGTTCGCTCAAGGAGGGATAGCTGCATGTATTGGCATGGATGATTCTTTTGACAGACATGTAAGTGATACCCTGGTTGCAGGTAATTATTATAATGACCCAAGTCTAGTAGAGAATTTTGTCGCTGACGGAGCAAAAGAAGTCTTTCGCCTGATGGATTATGGTGTGGAGTTTGATCGAGGGCCCCATGGAGAAATTTTACGAACACTGGAAGGTGGTCATTCCAAACACAGGGTTCTACATGCTCATGGCGATGCAACCGGTAGAGAAATCATGGTAAAAATCTCGGCAGCTGTCCACTCGCAAAAACATATTACATGGAAAAGGAATACACAGATCATTGAACTTTTGAAAGTTGATTATAAAGTCTGTGGTCTTGAGGTGATTATCCAAGATGAAGTATGTAGGATAATCTGTAAAAAAGTCGTATTGGCTACTGGTGGGATTGGTGGTCAATACCTTGAAACTACTAATCCTGAACCACTTTTTGGAGAAGGTATAGCATTTGCATATGAGGCTGGAGCACGTATTAAGGATGCTTCCCTTGTCCAATTTCATCCAACAGCTCTTTATTTGAAAGATTCAAAGAAAAGATTTCTGATGACAGAAGCCATTCGGGGTGAAGGTGGAGTGCTTCGAAACTCATCTGGCAAGGCTTTCATGAGTAAATATGACAAGCGCAAAGACCTGGCTCCCAGAGATGTTGTTGCAAGGGCTGTTTTTTCTGAAATGAAGAAAACCAATGCTGATCATGTTTGGCTGGATATTCGTCATCATAGTAAGGAATTCCTAGAGGAACGATTCCCGACTGTGTTTACTAGGCTGAGAGAAGAAGGGATATGTATGGAGAAAGATATGATTCCTGTTCTTCCAGTTGCCCATTATTTTGTCGGAGGTATAGAGGTAGATTATCATGGAGCTACCAATATTGATAATCTCTACGCATGTGGTGAGACAGCCTCGACGGGTATTCATGGCGGTAACCGCCTGGCCAGTAATTCCTTGCTTGAATGCATTGTATACGGTAAACGCTGTGGTAACCATATCAATAAGGCTTTGGACCAAGAATTGGAAGAGGCTGGGCCTGCGAGCCTGAAAGACAGTCCTAGTAAAGTGAAAGGGTCTGGTTATGATTATGACGATCATGACAAAACAGGTGACAAGAAGCCTCGTGCAAGTCACATAAGTGGTCAAGATAACCTAGAAGATATCAAGCACGAACTGAAAGAACTGATGACGGATTATGTAGGTATCGTCCGATCTGATGAGGGACTAAATCATGCCCTAAGACGGATTAAGTCCATAGAAAAGCAACTCCTGTGGAAGAGAAGAAGTATATATTGGTTGGAAACTTATAGAAGGGTCATTACTGCCAGATTAATCGTAGAAGATGGAATAACAAAAGACTCCATTGGATGTCATTATAAAAAGAATAATAGAATCAACGAGGTTGCAATGTAGTGAAGCATATAAATGAACATTATTTGAAAAGAAGAATTCAAGACTGGCTCTATGAAGATATGCCATTTGGTGACATCACGTCTGAAAATGTCATTCCTGTCAGCAGAAATGGCGAGGTGAGCTTAATTGCCAAAGAGGATGGTTTTATTTGCGGGCTGCCACTTGCTGATTATATATTCAAGGCATGTGATGAGACCGTCCATACTGACTTTCAGATCCGTGAAGGAAGTCCTGTAAAGGCCGGTCAGGTCATTGGGGGAATTAAAGGTCCTATCCAGGCTATATTGCAAGGTGAGCGATTATTCCTTAATCTTCTCCAGCGCCTAAGTGGGATAGCCACTATGAGCATGAAGTATAGCCAAGCCGTGTCTGGCCTGGAAACAAGAATTGTTGATACCAGAAAAACGACGCCAGGTCTTAGGGACCTTGAAAAGTATGCAGTCAAGATAGGTGGCTGTCACAACCACAGGTTTTCCCTTAGTGATGCTGTTATGTTAAAGGACAATCACATTAAAGCAGCTGGTTCCATAGGTCAAGGGGTAAAACAGGTCAGAGACAGGATTCCCCATACCATGAAGATTGAAGTTGAAACGGAAAACCTTCTTATGGTCAGACAATCCCTTGAAGCTGGTGCTGATATTATAATGCTAGATAATATGTCGACAAGGATGATGAGTGAAGCCGTTGATTTAATCAGAAATGTAGATGACCGTGTTCTAATTGAAGCTAGCGGAAACATGGTCCTTTCAAGGGTCAGGGAAGTGGCAGAAACAGGTGTTGATATCATTAGTGTCGGTGCATTGACCCATTCAGTGGTGGCTCTGGATATCAGTATGAAATACCTTTAATACAAGAAGCAGATGGAAGATATAGTGGTCACATGGGACCAAAAATTCTTTTATCTGTTTTTTTCTTTCAAAATTCAATTGGCAAATATGAGTGGCTTATGGGATAATAGTAGTACATAAGGAGATGACACATGAAGAATATTGTACTCATAGGCATGTCAGGAGCCGGGAAATCAACCCTGGGTGTACTTTTGGCAAAAGCCATGAACATGAGTTTTGTTGATACGGATTTATTAATTCAAAAGAAGGATGGCCGCCTACTTCATCAGATTATTGAAGAAGATGGCATTGGTTTTTTTAAGCAATTGGAAGAAGAGGTCCTTCTCAGTTTGAACCTGGATCATACGGTTATTGCTACGGGTGGTTCAGTCGTTTACTCAGAGTCAGGAATGAAACATTTAGGAAATGGCGGGAAGATTGTCTTTTTGGATGTTGCCTATGAAGAGATTGAAAGGCGGATACACTCCATAACAACCAGAGGTATAGTCATGGCCAAGGGTCAGACCCTGAAGAGTGTGTTTGAAGAGCGCTATGATAAATATAGAGAATACAGTCAGATTATTTTAAAAGTAGATAAAAAAAACATAGAAGAGACAATTGCAGAATTGATTAATGAGTTGGAAGCTTAAAGTCTTGTAGAGGGGATTCTTTAGGGAGAACTTATGAAAAGATCAATGCTGACACAATTTAATAAATCCATACTGATTTCAGTGGTGATGCTTTTGGCTGTCATCATTTCTTTATATGTTTTCATTGCAGATGAAGCTATTTCAAAGCTGAATGAAGAAGTGTTAATTATGCAGGCGAAAGAAGTGAGATGGATCCTTGAGGATATCATTGATAATGGAACCGACGAACTTCGTATAATTTCAGAAAATCCAAATCTTAAGGAGTGGATGTCTGAGGGTCAGGACCAAGTACCGGATATTGATGATTACCTTGACCTAATTGATGAACTTGATTTTGATTACTTTTATATAGCTTCAGGACAACACTTTCACTACTTCTATACCGAAAGGGTTGACGGCGAGTTTGGAGCCTTCAAAGAGTTAGAAGGTTTTAATGAGCAAATATCCAAGGAGGACTGGTTCCAGATTTTAATGAGGAATACAAGAGAAAATCCTTATCAGGTGAATTTGGATATGGATAAAGACGATCTGAACTTGATGAACTGGATTAATTATTCTGTTTTTAATCAAGAAGAGGCAGTCGGGGGAATTGGTGTATCCCTGTCTTATGAAGAAGTTATATCAAAAGTCCTTGATTCACAGCTGAAACAGGTAGACGCCTATGTTGTTGACCAGAGTGGGGCGGTACAGATAGCCAAAAACAGTGATGCTGTTCAACTTAACAGTTTTGGAATGGGTCAAGAGGGAGAAACCTTAGGTCACCTTGCGGATAATGAATCCATTGATTTAATCATCTCTACATTTTTTAGGAAAAGCGATTTGAATATCAGGGTCGTACCTATTGATGATGATAAGTTCCAAAGTCTGACATTGGTTAAGATTCCTAAGATAAACTGGGCAGTTGTCTTATTGTATGAAGGAGGCAACATCTTAAGCCTTGATCAAATACTCATTGTTGGTTTATTATCTTTAGCTGGTGTCTTGATTATCGGCTTAATATTCACCTGGCTCCTTAGAACCAGAATCATTATGCCTTTGGAAGAATTGATTGATCACCTTCATTTCTATCAGGAGTCCGGTCAGATTATTGAAATGAAAGAGACCGGAAACGAAATCGACCGGCTGGTTGAGGTTATATCAGAACTGGAGCACCATCATCAGGAAGCCAATAATTATTTGTCAAAAAAAGTCTCTGAAAAAGAAGATGAGGTTCACAGCCTATATGCAACCATCAAAAACAACGAAAAGAATTTACGTAGACTCCTTGATAACTTGCCTATAGGAGTTATTCGCTTAGACAGTAATATGCTGCTGGTCTATGCCAATCAGGCAGCTTTTCAGATTTTTGGTGTAAAAAATATGAAGGAATATAAGGAAAACCGGATTAAAGACCCAATCTACCCCTTTGAATCGCGAACGGCTTTTATGAAGTTCTTTGGTGATATTGATGCTTATGAGACCTTGGTTGACTATAAACTGGAGATACGGGTAAAAGCCAGAGGGCTTGTCCAGGTTCTCATAAATCTTTATCCTGTTGAGATAGATGGTGTTATATATTATGAAGGGATTATGAAAGATATTTCAAAAGACCTGATTTACGAAAGAGAATTGATAAAACGTGCGAACTATGATAATCTTACAGGCGTATTATCAAGAACAGCATTCATTCAGAAACTGGAGGACAAGTTCATACTACCTCCCTCAACAGAAAAAAACACCTATTTTTTCACTATAGATTTTGATTGTTTTAAAAAAGTGAATGATACTTACGGACATATTGTCGGAGATAAAGTCCTTAAAAGAATATCGGAGCTCCTGATGGTTCATATTGGTGATCATGGTTTTGTCGGTCGCATAGGTGGTGATGAGTTCGCTGCTTATCTGGAAGTTGGTCTAGAGGATTCTGTTGAGAAAATAGCCGCCGATATGCTACATAAAGTTGCAGGAACAACGATAGGATATAAGCAATACCATATCCAGGTAACCATTAGTATCGGTTGTACCCTCATTACAAAAAATGATGAGTTTGAAAATATTTATTATCGAAGTGATCAAGCCTTGTATAAGGCAAAGGAATTAGGAAAAAATATGTTGATACTATACGAAGATATAGAGAAAGGCCTTACATGATAAAAATCGGAGAAACAAGACAGTTGACTGTCATTAAAAAAACAGACTTTGGTGTCTACTTGGGAGAAAACATGGATGAAGAGTCAGGAGTTTTGCTTCCTAAAAACCAGGTACCGGATGATACAGATGTCAGTGATAATCTTACCGTCTTTATTTATAAAGATTCAGAAGACCGGCTGATTGCCACAACAAGTACACCTCTTATCCAAATTGGTCAGATTAAGAAGTTGAAAGTTGTTGAAACAACAAAAATCGGAGCCTTTATGGACTGGGGACTTGTTAAAGACCTCTTACTGCCATTTAAAGAGCAGGTCGGCAAGGTCAAAGAGGGTAATTCCTATTTAGTGGGTCTATATGTAGATAAGTCTGAAAGACTTTGTGCGACCATGAGGATTCAGAATTTACTTTCTTATGATCATAACTATCAAGCCAATGATCAGGTAGAGGGAATTGTTTACAATGTTCATGAAGATTTAGGAGTCTTTGTTGCTGTTGATGACAAATACCCTGGTTTGTTACCGGAAAAGGAAGTCACCAAGCCATATAAGAAAGGTGAAAGAGTTAGCCTAAAGGTTGCACGAGTTCAAAAAGACGGAAAAATGGACCTTACAACAAAGGTAGGTGGCTTTGATCAAATGGATGCAGATGCAAGTGCCTTATTGGAAGCCCTTAAAGATAATGGAGGTGTGCTTGAGCTAACAGATAAAACAGACAAGGACATTATCAATGAAGAGCTTGGCATGAGTAAACGTGCATTTAAAAGAGCGGTCGGACGTTTGATGAAGAGCGGCCAACTGGTCCAAAGTGATAAGGATATTCGCCTGAAATAAAAGAAAATACCAAAGGTATTTCGCCCCCTATTGACGAAATGCCTTTCAGATGTTAAACTTTAACCCAATAAGCACTTTCGCACTTTAAAGTGCTAAGTAAAAAGTGGCGAATAAATTGGGGCAATACTACCCCGGTTATGCATGGTAATTGGAGGAAAGATTCATGTTAGAGCAAATACAAAAGAAGGGGAGTCTCCTTTCTTACAGAAAAGATATTCGGGTTTTAGACTGTACCATTAGGGATGGAGGTCTGATGAATGATTTCCGTTTTGATGACCAGTTCGTAAAGAATGTTTATAACGCCAATGTACAGGCTGGTGTTGATTATATGGAATTTGGCTATAAAGGGTCCAAAAATGTGTTTAATGAAGATGACTTTGGTTGCTGGAAGTTTACCACAGAAGAGGATCTTAGACGAATTGTCGGCAATAATGATACAGATCTTAAAATCAGTGTTATGGCAGATGTAGGCAGAACTGATTTTCATCATGATATATTACCACGGTCAGAAAGCGTCATTGACTTGATTCGTGTAGCCTGTTATATACATCAGATACCTTCAGCCCTTGAAATGGTTGAAGATTTTCACGCCAAAGGTTATGAGACTTCAGTTAACATAATGGCTGTGTCTCATGTGACAGAGAGGGATTTAGATGAGGCTCTTGATGTTTTAGGCCAGTCAAAAGTGGATTACATCTATCTGGTTGATTCCTTTGGAGCCTACTATCCTGAACAGATTAGAGCCTTAGCCAACAAGTACCTGGCAGTTGGGGAAAAATATGAAAAGGTTATTGGTATACACGCTCACAATAATCAACAGCTGGCCTTTGCCAATACTATTGAAGCCTTGACTATTGGGGTTAGTATGTTGGATGCAACCATTACCAGTCTGGGAAGAGGTGCAGGAAACTGTCCTTTGGAAATACTTTTAGGTTTTCTTCGTAATCCAAAGTATAACCAGCGCCCCGTACTTAAAGTAGTTGAGGAAGATATTCCTAAGCTTAGGGAAGCAGGTATCTCATGGGGATATGATATACCCTATATGATAACCGGTCAGATGAATATGCATCCAAGATCTGCTCTGAAATTGGTTGGAAGTGAGGAATGGGAGCATTTCGTTGATTTTTATGATGAAATGACCATTGAAGACTAGGGCATTCTATAAATAAAAGTAACCAATAAAGTGAATGACTGTATTAAAAATATGAACCGACCACTGAATGGTAGATGAAAATCTATGGATTTGGTGGTCGTTTTTTTTGGGGCTTTACCAAACAATATTCATATATTATAATATAAAGATAATGAAAACACGTCACTGATTTTGACTTAAGAGACTTTAACTGTCTCAAAATAACTTCAAGGAGATTTACTATGTTTAATGTTAGCATATCAGCAGCTTTTACAGGAGGCTTTTTAACCTTTTTTTCGGCATGTGTTCTTCCTCTTTTGCCCTTGTATTTCTCATATATGGCAGGTGAGGCTTTATCTGAAAATGACAGGGAATCAAGAATTAAGCTCATGGTCAACAGTATTGGCTTTGTTATTGGACTTTCAATATTAAATATATTAATCGGGTTTGGAGCCAGGTTTATGTCAGATTTTTTAATAAGAAACAAAGAATTCATGAGAATTGCCGGAGGTTCTCTGCTGCTCTTGTTTGGGATTTATTTTGTGTCCATGAAGCACATACCTTTCCTGGAAAGAGACAGGAAGGTGACTTACAAAAGCTATTCACCAAGTTTTCTAAAATCAATTGTCCTGGGATTTACTTTTTCATTGGGATGGAGTGCCTGTAATGGACCAATTGTGGCATCTATTGCCCTCATAGCATCCTTTCAACAAGACTATCTTCGTGCAGGAGGCTTGATGTTGGTTTACTCCTCGGGGTTTGCCCTGCCTTTCCTCTTGGCTGCTTTTGCTGCTGGTAAGGCCTATAATAAATTTAAGGCTATCAATAAACACTTGGGAAAAATAAAAATTGTATCGGGTATTGTTTTGATCATTATGGGCCTGATGATGCTCTTGGATAAGATGTATATTTTTATGTAATCTGAATATGAGTCTTTTCATAGGGCTTGATAAATAAGTCGTAATTAACAGGAAAATTATATAATTTTATGGTATAATGGTTAATGTATCAGCAAGGCTCCTGGAAGGGTAATTATGAGCTTTGGTGATACATTAATCATATACGAGATTAACCAGCCATATATGGAATGGAGGTGATTTTATGATATGTGAAGTTTGCCATAAAGAAAAAGCCAGTGTTTTTTTAACCGAGATTATCAACGGTAAAAAGGTTGAATTACATCTTTGTAATACTTGTGCAGCCAAAGAAAAATCCCGGATGTATGCTGAGGATTCTTTCCAACAGTTCCTAAGTGGTCTCTTAAAGTTATCACAAACTGAAAGTGGCCAGGAAGAGGTTGCCGGCCATCAATGCCCAGTATGTAAGATGACTTTGGATGATTTTAGAAAACATTCCAAACTGGGGTGTGGTCAGTGTTATGAGGTTTTCAGACCCTATATTAAACATGTTGTAAAATCTGTTCAAGGTGGATCATCCCATTCAGGAAAGAAACCAATGAGACAGAATGAGCAAGTCATTAGGAAAGAATACATAGAGAAGTTGGAGTCTGACCTGAAACTGGCTATTATGGAAGAAGACTATGAGAAAGCAGCTCTTCTTAGAGATGAACTGAAAGGCTTAAGGGAGGAAGAGGAATGAGCAAGTGGTATCATGCCAAAGACAGTGACTACCCAGGTGTTATTATGTCCTCTCGAGTAAGATTGGCTAGAAATCTAAAGGATTTCCCTTTTCCCAATCAAATGACATCTGATCAAGGTCTACGCTTGGTTAAAGAAATCTCTGAAGCATTAGATAAAACCCAGATAGGCGACAAGGTTTATCATGGAAGATATATGGACCAGATTCCATCTCTTGACAAAGTTGCCCTTATGGAAGAACATATAATCAGTCCAGCTTTCATTAATTCCAATATGCCCCGGGGTATAGTGGCCAGTGAAGATGAAAGTTCCAGTATCATGATCAATGAAGAGGATCATTTACGGATTCAGGCCATGACTTTTGGAGCTGACTTAAAGAAAGTCTATGATGAGGCCAATCGTTTGGATGATTTTATTGAAGAAATATTTGATTATGCCTATGATGAAGAGTTTGGCTATTTGACTGCCTGTCCGACTAATCTTGGTACTGGTCTGAGAGCATCTTATATGATCCATGTGCCAGCACTTGAAGCCTCCGGCCAGTTGAGAATAATCCTGGATGCTATAGGTAAGTTTGGTATTACATTTAGAGGTATCTATGGTGAAAGCTCTGAACCCATAGGCAGTGTTTTTCAGATTAGTAATCAAGTCACTTTAGGTTTCAATGAAAAAGAGATTATGGATAATCTGAATTCAGTAACCATGCAGATTGTTGATCAGGAAATGAAAGTCAGAGAAAAACTTTTGACTGAAAAACCCTTAGAGTTTGAAGACTCCATATACAGGTCCTACGGACTCCTCAAATATGCCAGAGTCATATCCTCCAAGGAGACTATGACCCTGCTCTCTGATATCAAACTTGGCTTTGAACTTGGAATCCTTAAGACAGACTCATATAGCAACATTAATATTTTTGAATTGATGACCAACATTCAACCTGCCAATTTACAGAAAATTGAGAAACGACCATTGGATGTAGAAGAAAGAGATATAGCAAGAGCTAATTACATTAGAAAAATGATACCTGACGTTAAATAATTAAAGTGCAATAGATTTTTTGCATTACAGCAGAGGAGGTAAGAGCATGACAAACCGTTTTACAGACAAAGCTCAAAACGCCATTAATTACGCCAAAGAACTAGCCAAAGAGTTTGGACATTCCTATGTAGGTACTGAACATTTACTTTTAGGACTTCTAAAAGAGACAGAAGGAGTTGCTTCCATGGTTTTGCTGAATCAAGGCATCACCTTTGAAACTGTCAAAGAAAAGATGGAAGACCTTATGGGAAACAGCCAGGTTTCAGTTTCTGAACCAGACGGTTATACACCAAGAGTGCGTAAGATTCTTGAAATGTCCCTTAAGGAAGCCTTGTATATGAATACAAGTCTTATTGGGACCGAGCATATATTGATCTCTCTATTGAAGGAACAGGATTCTATGGCTACCAGACTCATTGAGGTCATTGGTGGCTCCAAACAGAAGATATACAATGATATTCTTAGAACCATAGGCAAGGAAAGCAAATCTCAAAAACTTAAACAAAATTCGGGAACCAAAGAAGAAACCTCCAAGACGCCAACCCTTGATCAGTTCAGTAATGATTTGACTGCTATGGCTAAGAATAATGAATTTGACCCTATTATCGGACGGGATAAGGAAATTGAACGTATTATTCAAATCCTTTCCAGAAGAACCAAGAATAATCCGTGTCTTGTAGGTGAACCAGGTGTTGGAAAGACAGCTATTACTGAAGGTTTGGCCCAGCGTATTGTTGATGGGAATATACCTGAACTCTTAAAGGGAAAACGTGTAGTTTCTCTTGATCTATCATCAATGGTTGCAGGTTCCAAGTACAGAGGTGAGTTTGAGGAACGTATTAAGAAGGCGATTGCCGAGATAAAAGAAGTAGGCAATGTCATTATATTCATTGATGAGATTCATACGATTGTCGGTGCAGGTGCTGCTGAGGGAGCAATTGATGCCTCCAATATTTTGAAGCCAAGTCTTGCTAGAGGCGAGGTTCAGTTGATTGGAGCTACAACAATGGATGAGTACAGGAAACACATTGAGAAAGATCCTGCTCTTGAGCGTCGTTTCCAACCTGTTAAAGTTGAAGAACCTTCAGAAGAAGAAGCTGTTCAGATTCTTTTTGGCCTTAGAACCATGTATGAAGACCATCACCAGGTGAAGATTACAGATGAGGCCCTCTATGAAGCTGTTAAATTAAGTAATCGCTATATTACGGATAGATTTTTACCGGATAAGGCCATTGATGTTATTGATGAAGCTTCCAGTAAGGTCCGACTTAAAACTTATACAGCTCCTCCAGAAATCAAGGAACTGGAAAAAGAATATGATGACCTGGAGACAGAAAAAGAAGATTCCATTAAAAATGAGGCCTACGAAAGAGCCGGTGAGATTAAGATTCGTCAAAACGAAATTAAGATTCAACTGGATGGGCTTAAACAGGATTGGGAGCAGACCAATTCAGAAAAATCCTTAGTTGTTGATGAGGAAATTGTTGCCAACATTATTAGTGGTTGGACTTCTATACCTATTCAAAAACTGACTGAGGAAGAGGGAGAACGCCTTAAGAATTTAGAGGGTGTTCTTCATGAGCGAGTCGTAGGCCAGGATGACGCAGTGACTGCTGTTTCTAAAGCCATCCGTAGAGGCCGTGTGGGACTAAAGGATCCTAAACGGCCTATAGGATCATTCCTTTTCCTAGGGCCAACTGGTGTTGGTAAAACTGAGCTTACCAAGGCACTTGCAGAAGCACTCTTTGGTGATGAGCATTCTCTCATTCGTGTTGATATGAGTGAATATATGGAGAAGCACAGCGTATCGAAACTTATCGGTTCACCTCCAGGTTATGTTGGATATGATGAAGGTGGCCAGCTGAGTGAGAAGATCCGAAGGAAACCTTATTCAGTTATTCTTTTTGATGAAATCGAGAAAGCCCATCCGGATGTTTTTAATATCCTTTTGCAGGTACTGGATGACGGACATGTTACAGATGCCCAGGGGCGGAGAATTGACTTTAAGAACACTGTTATTATCATGACTTCCAATATTGGGGCAAGAAATATTGTTGCTCCAAAAAAATTGGGTTTCAAACAGGAAGATGACAGAGAAAAGAATCATCAGGATATGAAGAAGAATGTTATGGATGAGGTTAAGAAGTTGTTTAGACCTGAATTCCTTAACAGAATAGACGAGGTCATTGTCTTCCATTCTCTGAGCAAAGACAATATCCAGGAAATCGTTGGTATTATGTTTAACCAATTGGCGAAGAGAATGTTTGACAATCTCAAAATCGTTATCCAACTGGATGAGAGCGCCAAAGAATATATTGCCAAGGAAGGTTATGAGGAAATATATGGTGCAAGGCCCCTTAAACGTGCTATTCAGTCGAAAATTGAAGACAGATTGGCAGAAGAAATCCTGGATGGAAGAATCAAGGAAGGGGATAAAGTATCTGTAATTTGTAAGGAAGACCTTATCGAATTTACTGTGATAGAATAAAGTGCTAGTATTTAATCCTCTTATCCTTTATAATGTTATTAAGTCTACGCTAAGGTAGAATTTAATGAAGATTTATAGGAGGTCAATCATGGCAGGTTTTGATGAACTGATTGTAGCTAATGAGGAAAGTGGAATTAGCTTCGGTAACCATGAAGTTGAAGAGAAACAGAAACTAGAAGGATTTGAGCTTGAGGGAGACTTATACAAGGTTAAAACCCACAAACAAATCACGAGACTTGAAAAAAACGGAAGGTTGCTTTATGAATCAGTGCCTGGAACAACAGTTGAAGGGTTAAAGCTTGACAGCGATATCATGAATTTTAGTGTTGTCGGAAGTGCAGAAGATGCTCAGATTACTGTTGAACTTGAAGCGGACCAAGATTATAAAGTATACATCAATCAGATTCAATTGGGTAAGGTAACATCCAACCTTGCTGGTAAGATCAGTTTTAGTGTTGATTTTGCTACAGGCAAACAGGATGTTGAAATAAGAAAATTGTAGTATACAGGATTTATGGGAAGCTTTTTGCTTCCCTTTTTTTGTAGGAGAGAAGAATGGCTAAGTCAAAAACAGTTTTTGTTTGTAATGAGTGTGGAAACGAGACCACCAAATGGATGGGCCAGTGTCCGGCCTGTAAAAACTGGAATACTCTTGTTGAAGAGACCAAGGTTGATGCAAAAGCCCCATCAAAAAAAGTCAGTGGTAAACTTCACTATACTGAATCAAAGCCGGTGAAATTTCATGAAATCAAAACCAGTGAGGCTACTCGAATGGTTACTGGAATTGTTGAACTGGACCGTGTTTTAGGTGGTGGAATTGTTGAAGGAGCATTAATTCTAGTTGGTGGAGATCCAGGTATTGGTAAATCAACCCTTATGCTTCAGGTCTGTGAACGAATAGGTAACTCAGGAAAAAGTGTTCTCTATATCTCTGGTGAGGAATCCCTGCATCAGATTAAGTTAAGAGGTCAAAGGCTTCAAGTGGCTACAGAGAATATTGATCTATATACCCAAACCAATATGGATATTATTGAGGAGGTAATCCTGAAGGAAAAGCCCGATGTTCTGATGATTGACTCAATACAGACCATGTATAGCGACACCATTACATCAGTACCTGGAAGTGTCAGTCAGGTTAGGGAGGTAACCGCTCATCTTATGCGACTTGCCAAGCAGATGAACATTGCCACATTTATTGTTGGCCATGTTACCAAGGATGGTGCAATTGCTGGTCCCAGAGTCTTGGAACATATGGTTGATACTGTCCTCTATTTTGAAGGGGATAAGAATGCTTCCTATCGTATTTTACGGGCAGTTAAAAACCGTTTTGGATCCACCAATGAACTTGGAATTTTTGAGATGCGCTCTTCCGGTCTTAAGGAAGTCCTCAATCCTTCTGAATATATGTTGTCAGGACGTCCCATTAATGAGCCTGGCTCTTTGGTCGTTTGTGGAATGGAAGGGTCAAGACCAATCTTTGTTGAGGTTCAAGCACTGGCCTGTTATACATCGTTTAACATGCCAAGACGGACAGTGACAGGGGCGGATTATAACCGTATCATGATGTTGATCGCAGTCATTGAAAAGAAATATGGTCTTTCCTTGGTTGATAACGACTGTTATGTGAACATTGCAGGTGGTATTAGGATGAACGAACCTTCTCTAGACCTTGGTCTGGCGGCAGCCATTATCTCAAGTCTGATCAATCAGGCTGTTGCCCCGGATATGGTATTGATGGGTGAGGTAGGGCTTACAGGTGAGATTAGAGGGATTACCTTTGCCGAAAGCCGTATTAAGGAAGCTGTAAAATTAGGTTTTAAAACCATTGTTCTTCCCAAGATAAACATGAAGGATATTGGAGTTCCCAGTGATGTAAAAGTGATTGGAATTAATCATATCAATGAACTTAAAAACCAGGTTTTTTAATCTTTGAATTATCAAGTATGTATTGGATAATCGAATAATTTTTGATATAATATAGGCAGGCACGAGAGATCTTGGAGGCAATATGTCTGACAGACTTAGTACAGCTTATAAGAATAATAGAAAAGTCATTAGCATCGTAAGTATTTTATTTATGGTGCTAATTTTTATTGTAAAAATGCAAGTACCTCATGTAGCTGCTGGACAAGTGGATGAAAGTGACATGGAGACTAAAGATTATACCAATATACTCTTTATATCCTCTTATCATTCATCTTTTCCAACCATTTCCCATCAATTATCAGGTCTGTATAGTGTTTTTGACCCCATTGGTTATCAGATGGATGTTGAATATATGGATACCAAAAGATACTATACAGAAGAGAATTTGGAAAACTTTCATCAGCGTATGATGTATAAGATGGATCAAAATCCAGGATATGAGCTGATTATTGCGGGAGATGATAATGCCCTTCAGTATGTCATGGACAAGAGAGAGGAACTCTTTTGGAGTTTACCTGTTGTTTATTTTGGTATCAATGACTTGGATAGGGCTATCAGGGCCCATGACGCTTATGGTTTTACTGGCCTGTACGAAACCACTTCCCCAGTGGAAACCATTAGTCTTGGTATGGACCTCTTTCCAAAAGTTAATCAATTGAATATTATTGTTGATGGTTCTGCCTCCGGCATTGGAGAATTCAATAATGTAATGAGTCATGAAGATGAGTTTCCAGAGTTGCGATTTAATGTTTTGGATTTAAGGTCTTTAAGTTACAGGGATCTTGAAAAGGAACTCTTGGAAATGGAAGAAGATGAAATGATTCTATTGATATCAGCCTATAGCGATAAAGACGGCAATCATATGTCTTTCTATGAGTACCTTGACTTTATTAAAGCAAAGACGCGCCTTCCAATTTTACACTTATACAGTTTTGGAATTGGTGATGGTCTTTTAGGTGGTAAAGTTGTAGATTTTGAGGCCCATGGATCAGAGGCAGCAAAACTTGCGGTGCAAGTTATTCATGGTGGGGACACTGCTAAAATTCCACCAGTTCTGGAGGGAACAACTAATAAAATAATACTGGATTATGAAGAAGTTGAGCGACTGGGTATATCAAAAACAAATATACCCTTAGAGGTTGTCTATGTAAATGAACCTGTTAATTTCTTTGAAGAAAATATTGAGATTGTTGTCATAACAGCTTCCATATTTACCATGCTTTTGTTTGTGATTCTTATTTTGACCTATAGCTTCCAAAAAAGTAAGAAGGCCGAAGAGAAGCTCCAGGCCAATAATGAAGAACTGTCAGCTATGTATGAAGAGATGATGGCAATCAACGAAGAACTGGAAGCCCAAGAAGAAGAATTAAGAGATTCCTATGAAAATCTTACCTATAATTCCAATCTTTTGGAGGAGTCAGAACGTAGGTACAAGTATGTTTTTGAGCTTAGCCATGCTGGTTTATGGGAAAGAGAAGTTGGGACCAATAATATTTTTATGACAAGTGAATGGTATCGCAATCTTTTTAAGGATAGAGGTATAAGTGATATTGAAAAACTCAGCGTGTCAAAACTTCTTGATCTCTTTTATGGTCAGTTGGACAATATCCAGTTAAACAGACTTCAGATTTTACAGGAAGAGCTTATAAAAGGCATGCGGTCTTCCTATACGATGGTCTTGGAATGCTGTAGAAAAAATGATGTTGCATATTATATTGAGGAACGGGCTAAAGCTATTTACAGCAGGGAAGGGGACCTTGAAAGGATTATAGGCAGTCATACCAATATTACATCATCTGTTTTATATGAGCAGCAGTTGGAAGAATTTGCCTATAAGGACCAACTGACTAAAATGCCCAATCGGATTATTTTAGAGCAGAAAATGGATGAATATCTGAAATTGTCGGATTCGGAATATGTCTGTGGAGCGGTTTTTTTGATTGACATAGATAATTTCAAGTTCATTAACAATACCTTTGGACACGAAATTGGTGATGAACTTTTACAACAGATCGCCAGGCGACTTGAAGCTGTTGTGTCCAATGATTATCTCCTTGGAAGAATCAGTGGAGATGAGTTTGTAGTTATAGCCAAAGATGTACATAACCTTGTGGATATGGAAAAAGTTGCTGCCAGTATTATGGAGGGTTTTGAAAATCGCTTTGTACTTCGAGACAGAAGTATTTATGTGACATCAAGTGTAGGAGTAGCCCTCTTCCCTGAAAACGGCAGTGATTTGGATACCTTGCTTTATCGTTGCAACAGTGCAGTCAATGAAGCTAAGATGAAAGGGAAAAACCGTTATGACTTCTACGATGAATCCATGGATGACTCAATGGAGAACAAAATCTATATTCAGAATAATATTAGACAAGCTATGGATCAAAATCTATTTGAGCTGTATTACCAACCGATTTACAACATTGAGGAAGACAGAATTGTTGGATTTGAAGCCCTGATTCGTTGGCAAGATGCTGTTAGAGGATTTATACCTCCAGCGGAATTTATTATTGTATCTGAAAAAATGGGTCTTATTAATCGACTTGGAGATTGGGTGCTTAAACAGGCTTGCAAGTTTATACGTGATGTCAACAAAAAGCTGAATGCTGATTTTTATGTCAGCGTTAATGTTTCATCAGTCCAGCTCATTCAGCATGACTATGTAGAGAATACAATCAGTATTGTTAAAGCCCTGAATGTACCCTTTAAGAACATTTGCATAGAGCTGACAGAGACTGCTTTAATGCAATCTTTTGAACAGAACACAGCTAAATTGATTAGTTTGAGAAATGAAGGTATCAAGATAAGTTTGGATGATTTTGGTACGGGATATTCATCTCTTAATTATTTAAGAAGACTACCGGTTGATATCCTTAAGATTGACAAGTCTTTTATTGACCATATAGTAACCTCGCAAGATGATAGGCAGTTAACTGAAGGGATTATCCTTCTTGCTCAAAAAATGGGGATATATGTCATTGCAGAGGGGATAGAAGACTTGTCCCAATTGGAATATCTGGCTGACTACCAGTGTAACGGAATTCAGGGTTATTATATATCCCGACCGCTTCCTGAAAACCGCTTGTTTGCCTTTCTGGATGAATTTTCGGGATTTAGGGATTAGATGCAAGCTTTTACTTGCGTCATAGGCGCTTGTCATATATGATAAATAAGTAGATTATAATGAAAGTTGAGATAGGATATGGCTATAAGATTAGTAGTTGACAGTTCGTCGGATTTACCAGCATCATTTATTGAAGAACATCATATTGTATGTGTACCCTTGACCATTATCTTTGGCCAAGAAGAATTTCGTGATAAAGTAGATATTTCACCCTCAGACTTTTATGAGAAACTGGGCCAGGCAGATGAGATGCCAACAACATCCCAGGTTCAACCAGATCGTTTTATTCAGGCTTTTTCACCAATTATCGAAGCCGGAGATGAGATTATTTGTATTACCATTGGGTCCAGTGCCAGTGGTACCTGCCAATCGGCCTTCATAGCAAAGGATGAGTTGGATTCAGACCTTATCCATGTAGTGGATTCCAATTCTTTGTGTATGGGTACTGGTTACCTGGCGGTTATGGCAGCCCAAATGATTCAGGAGGGGAAAAGTGTAAGTGAAATATTAGAAAGAATTACCCCCCTAACAGATAATAGGATAGAGCACTTATTCTGTGTAGATACCATGGAATACCTTAAACGTGGTGGACGTGTTAAAGCAGGTAAAGCTATGGTTGCAGAACTCCTTAACATAAAACCGATTTTAACCGTTAAAGATGCCATTACAGAACCCATTGGTAAAGTTCGAGGACGTAAGAAGATTATACCTTATTATCTTCAACATATTGAAAACACAATGGATTTTGATGCAAGTCCATTTCTCTCAGTCGCTCACAGTGAAGATGAGGCTTTTGCAGGTGAACTGATTCAGGCTTTTCAAGAAAAATTCAATTTTGACAAGCCGATTATTGTATCAGAAATCGGTGCTACGATTGGAACTCACGCGGGACCAGGTGTACTTGCTGTTTTTTATATTAATAAGAGCCATTAGCATAAACCTTTTTCATATGTTATGGATTTAGGAACTGTTTGTCGTTTCCGAATGGGAATGATGCAGTTCCTTTTGGTGTGTTATATATAGACTCTTTTCTTCATACTTGTTGAAGGTATAAACCTGTGCTATAATAGCTTGAAGTATGATTAGACTTACGATGGGAAACTTGGAGGTTATATAATGAGAAGATATACCATTTTGATTATGATTTTAATTTTGGTATTAACAATTGCCGGTTGCAAAGAGTCAGTGTCAGGCGATGTTTATGATAAAGGTGAAACGGAAACCGTAGAACAAGAATCGACGATTAATCCAGAGTCTACAGATGGGGAGAATGCTGATATTGAATCTCCTGACGGTGAAGAAAATACAGAAGAAACAGAATCAACTAGTGAAGAAGAATCCAATGAAAGTCAGGACAATCAGGAAACGTCAACGGATGATACTATGGAAACACCAACAGAGGATACTTATCCGTCAGCCAGTGAACCTGTATCTTTTGACTATGCTGAACTTGAAGGCATGGAACCGCTGGAGATTACTGACCAGACCTTAATTGATGAGCTTGAAAGTTATTTGTATGATTTTTATTTCAATTATTACTTTGAATACGGATTGGAGGAAGAAACAGGGAATGTTGGCATTGACGCCATGACCCTGTTTGCACTCTCCTATATCATGCAGTATGAGTATAGTGAACTTGACTTTGATGCAGAAAGTTTTACCTTGTATATACCGAAAGAATATGTCATCCAAAAAGTTGAAAAAGTCTTTCTAAGAAAACTAGATGTTTTTAAAAGCTATGAAGAACTGGAGATTGGATACATTGACGACACCTATAGTGTGAACGTTGAAGACGGTGTCTGGGATGTTGAGCTGGAGCTTACAAAGGTAGAAAAACTTGGTGACTTCACCTACAGGGTTACCGGTCAACTTGTGAGTACAGGTTCAGGACGTGTCAAAGAAGAAGTACAAGCGATCATAGATGAAAGCCAGAATGGCCATGTTATGGTCAACTACCATGTAGAAACTATTGAAGAATAAGAAGGAGGGGCATTATGTCTACGAATTATGATTATAAATCAATTGAAAAAAAATGGCGTGATTACTGGAAAGAACACCCAATTAATGAACCAGCTGAAAACAAGGAAAACTACTATTGTTTAGATATGTTTCCATATCCTTCAGGAAATGGACTTCATGTAGGCCACTGGAGAGGTTATGTTCTTAGTGATGTATGGAGCAGATATAAAATTCTTCAGGGTTACCATGTTCTTCATCCTATGGGATGGGATGCTTTTGGATTGCCTGCAGAAAACTATGCCATTAAAATGGGAGTACATCCTGCCAAGGCTACAGCAGAAAATGTTGCCAATTTCAAGGAACAGCTGCAAGATATTAGTGCTGTCTATGACTGGTCAAAAGAACTGTCGACAACCGATCCAAAATTCTTCAAATGGACCCAATGGATCTTCGTTAAGATGTTCAAAGAAGGTTTGGCTTACGAGAAAAAGATGCCGATTAACTGGTGTCCAGACTGTAAAACAGGCTTGGCTAATGAAGAGGTTGTCAACGGTGAATGTGAACGTTGTGGTGCACCGGTTACAAAGAAAAATCTTAGACAATGGATGCTTAAGATTACAGAGTATGCAGAACGTTTACTTAATGACTTGGACACACTTGACTGGCCTGAAAAGGTTAAGAAGATGCAATCTGACTGGATTGGTAAATCCCATGGTGCAGAAGTTGATTTTGCCTTAGAAGGTCATGATGAGAAAATCCGTGTTTATACGACTAGACCGGACACTCTTTATGGAGCTACTTTTATGGTTCTTGCACCTGAACATGAACTAGTATCCCACCTTACAACTGAAGAAACAAAAGAATCTGTTGAAAAGTATGTTTTTGATGCCTCTATGCGTTCTAATGTAGACCGTTTGCAAGACAAAGAAAAGACTGGTGTCTTTACAGGAACTTATGCAATCAATCCGCTGAACAAGGAAAAAGTCCCAGTATGGATTAGTGATTATGTTTTGGCTGATTATGGTACAGGTGCGATCATGTGTGTACCTGCCCATGATGAGAGAGATTTTGCTTTCGCTAAGAAATTTGATCTTCCTATCGTTCAGGTAATCGCTAAAGACGGTGTTGAAACTGAACTTGAAGAAGCCTTCACAGAGGTTGGTATTATGATCAATTCTGATCAGTTTAATGGCATGCCATCAGATGAAACCAAAGAAAAAGTGGGTAACTATGTTGAAGAATTAGGCATAGGAACTAAAACAACCAATTACAAATTACGTGACTGGGTATTCTCACGCCAAAGATATTGGGGTGAACCAATTCCGGTTGTTCATTGTCCATACTGCGGTATAGTTCCGGTGCCGGAAGAAGAATTGCCTGTATTACTGCCTGAAGTGGATTCCTATGAACCAACGGGAACTGGTGAGTCACCACTGGCTGCTATAGATGAATGGGTCAATACTACTTGTCCATGTTGTGGTAAGCCTGCAAAGCGTGAAACCAATACCATGCCTCAATGGGCTGGTTCTTCCTGGTACTTCTTACGCTACGTAGATGTTAATAATGACAATGAATTAGTATCCAAGGAAGCTGCAAAAGAGTGGTTACCTGTTGACATGTATGTAGGTGGTATCGAGCATGCAGTTCTTCACCTTCTTTATGCTAGATTCTATACAAAATTCTTGTATGATATCGGAGTTGTAGATTTTGAAGAACCCTTTAAGAAACTTTTCAATCAGGGTATGATTTGTAAAAATGGTGCCAAGATGTCAAAGTCTAAAGGCAACGTAGTTTCTCCAAATGAACTGGTGGAAAATTATGGTACCGACTCCTTGAGAATGTACGAACTTTTTGTTGGCCCACCTGAACTTGATTCTGAATGGGATGACAGAGGGATCGATGGTGTTTACCGATTCATGAACAAGGTTTGGAATCTTGTTATGGATAACAAGGACAAGACGGTTACTGTGACAAAAGAACTTGAGAAACTTCGTCATACATTGATTTATGAAGTAACAGAACGTTTGAACAAGTTCCACTTAAACACAACTGTCAGTGCATTTATGGAATATACCAATAAGTTGACTGCATATGGTAAAGCCAATGATGGTGTTGACAAAGAAACATTGGAAGCTCTTATTCAGTTATTGGCTCCATTTGCTCCCCATATTTCTGAGGAAATGTGGTCTATACTTGGTCATGAGGAATCCATATTCTTTAAAGGATGGCCGGTTTACGACAAGGAAAAGATGAAAGACGATACCCTTAAGATGCCTGTACAGGTTAACGGTAAGGTAAAAGCTACTATTATGGTAGGTGCAGGTGCATCCAAAGAGGAAGTTCTTGCTATTGCCAAAGAAGCTATTGCCAAGAAGCTTGAAGGACAGACAATCATTAAAGAGATCGTTGTACCTAAGAAAATTGTCAACCTTGTAGTCAAGTAGTTTTACAACAATACATTGTTAATAAATGAAAGTAGAAGATAGCTTAAGTCTATCTTCTACTTTTTTGCCATTTTTCATATAAAAATGATATAATAGTACTAGGTCCATTAAGTGAAGTGGCTTTCATTTACTCAGGACTGAAGGATAATCAAGATAACTTAGAGGTGAACCCATGAAATGGACTTTATACATTAAGGTTAGGCTATTGGTTATCGGGATTCTATTAATGGTTATGATTGTTGAATTGGGCATGGTAGTGGCACTGGGCAACCAGTCGACAGCCAGGTTTGTTAATAATGTAGAAGTATCAACAGATCTCCTGGCCAAGGCTATGAACACCGTTTTCAATGATGTTAATCAAACCTTGAATTATATCGAAGTAGAACTCAGTTCTCAGTCTTCTTCTAATCCTGACTACACAAGTCATCTGATGAATGCAGCAAAATCACGTGAAGAAATATTAAATATATATATAGGTTATGAAGACCGCACATTTTGGTTATATCCTGAAACAGAAATTGAAGCTGAATTTGATGTGACTGAAAGAATCTGGTTTCAAGGTGCATATGTTACTGATGGCGTGTTTTGGTCAGTGCCATATGTTGATAAAGCTACGGGTAAATCGATTATTTCCGCAAGCAAATATATAGAATTAGAAGACAGAGATGGTGTAATTGGCATTGATATAAGTTTGGAAACCTTGAGTGAAATGATTGAGACAGTAAATGATGAGGGATGGGTCATGATCTTACATCAAGGCATCATTATCGCTTCAACTGAAAAGAGCTTTCTTACAAGAAAGTTTGAAGATCTGGAAGACAAGGTTATAACCAAGAACACACCATACTATGGTACCTTTTTGAAAGGCGATGGACTTTATGTAGCCAGGCGTATCCCTGGTGTTGATTTACTGACTCTTGTCTTTATACCGGAAGAACTGGTCTATGGAAACAGACGGCAGATATTAACTATAGGTGGACTGGTCACTCTTTTACTCACCTTAATTGCCTTGGTTACATCCCATTTCATCATCCGTAAATTTACTATGCCAATTTCAAAATTAAAGGATGCCTTGGTTGAATCCAGTCTTCAAACACGAATGGTTGGCTTAAACGAAGTGACCAACGATGAAATCAATGTGCTGATCAAGGAATATAATAATCTGGCTGAGCATATCAATAACCAAAATAAACGAATTTATACCCTGGCATATGAGGATGAGTTGACCGGTCTTGTCAACCGCTATAAGTTTAGGGAGGAGTGTTTGACACGGATTCAGAACAAGCAGTCAACAACACTATTTCATTTGGATATCGATAATTTTAAATATGTTAATGATACCTACGGTCATGAGATAGGTGATAAGGTTCTGAAACATATTGCTGACAGACTCTTAAGCTTCAAGGCCTCGTCTGAAGCTATTGCCAGAATTTCCGGTGATGAGTTTGTTTTGACTATAAATGGATGTGACGATGAATGTTGTAGAAGAATCAGCAGTCAACTGATTTCTTCCCTGTCACGCCCCTATTTTATTAATCAGTTATCCCTACAGCTAACCGTTTCCATTGGTATAGCATCTTATCCTAGAGATGCCAACAACTATGATGATTTACTGGCAAATGCAGAGATTGCTCTCTACAAGGCGAAAGAATCCGGAAAAGACTGTTTTGTCAATTTTGAGCAAGTCCTCTATAAAGAGTTTTTAAATGATATAGATATTGAAACCAGGTTGATAAAGGCTATTGCTATGAAGGAAATAAATCCTGCCTTCCAGCCTCTCGTTGAGATTGAAACTAAACGAATTGTTGGCTTTGAAGCTCTTGCCAGGTGGACGGATAGAGAAAGAGGACCGATTTATCCTGATGTTTTTATACCAATTGCAGAAAGAAATATGAGTATTATACCTCTTGGCTGGCATATTTTGGACCAGGCATTGAAGTTTGGAAAAGAATTATATGATACAAGGGGAACCTACTATGAAGTAGGTGTCAATGTGTCTGTGATTCAGTTGACGGATGACCGTTTTGTTGATGGCGTTTTTGCTATGCTGGAAAAATATGACTATCCTGCAAAATATTTGAATTTGGAAATAACAGAATCCACGACGCTTGAATCTAATGAAGATTCAATGATGAAACTGGCATACCTTAGAAAGAAAGATGTGAATATATCCTTAGATGATTTTGGTACCGGTTATTCATCCTTAGGCCACTTAACTGACCTATCCCTTTCTCATATTAAGATAGATCGACTCTTGGTTATTAAGGCAAAACAATCCGATGAAGTTTTTACACTTATGGAGGGGATTGTAGGTTTTGCCCATAAGATTGGAACAGTTGTTGTTGCTGAAGGTATAGAGGATATGGATATGGAAGAAATGGTATATGCCATGAATGCTGATTTTGGCCAAGGATATTTGTATGGCAAGCCGATGACTAGAGCAGATTTTATGTATTTTCTTGATGCAGGTATTCCCCGCACTGACAACCACCTATAATCTTGCATAAAATTTCATGAAATAAAATTGAATAATTGGCAAATTGTGAAGAAATTATGAACAAAGTGTCGATAAAAAATACTAAAACAAGTTAACAGACTGTAAACAGTTGGTTAACTTGTTGTATTGTGTATAAATATGTGGAAAATGTGGATAACTACTGGGCATTTGTCAGAAAATTGATAATATTGAAAGATAAACTTCAACTTGACTGAACCGGTATAATTGTATACAATTATACCATAATTGGATTATTATAAATCTACTAGCATGAATATACAAAAAGAAAGGGGCTATCATGTTTGAATTCAGTAAAAGAACGAATTTGATTGAAAGAAATGAATTTGTTTATCCATTACAGGACATAGAAAAACCCAATATGTTCCGTAATCTATTTCCCTATAGCGAGCCACCTAAAGTTGCCTTTAACCATAGACAGGTTCCTATGAATATGCCTGAAGACATCTGGATTACTGATACCACCTTCAGAGATGGGCAACAATCCAGAGAACCTTTTACCACAGAACAAATCGTAAAGGTTTTTGATTATCTCCATGAACTGTCTGGTAAAAATGGATTGATTAGACAGTCTGAATTCTTTTTATACTCAAAGAAAGACCGTGAAGCAGTTTATAAATGTATGGAGCGGGGATATGAATTTCCGGAAATTACTTCATGGATCAGAGCAACAAAAAACGATTTTCTGCTGGCCAAAGAGATTGGTGTCAAAGAAACCGGTATCCTGGTTTCGTGTTCGGATTATCATATCTTTCATAAGTTAAAAATGTCAAGGAAAGAGGCTTTGGATCACTACTTAGGTGTTGTGAAATCGTGTATTGATGAGGGAATTAAACCCCGCTGTCACTTGGAAGATATTACAAGGGCAGATATATATGGTTTTGTTGTACCTTTCGTTAACGAACTAATGAAGTTAATGGAGGAAACTGGGGTACCTGTTAAAATTAGAGCTTGTGATACGATGGGCTATGGTGTTACATATCCTGGTACGGTTATACCAAGAAGTGTTCAGGGGATTATTTACGCCTTGAATCACCATGCAGGTGTACCTTCCCATCTTTTGGAATGGCATGGCCATAATGATTTTTACAAGGCGGTCCAGAACTCGTCTACTGCATGGTTATATGGTTGTTCATCGGTTAATGGAACCCTTTTTGGCATAGGGGAGAGAACCGGGAATACACCAATTGAAGCTATGATTTTTGAATATGCTGGCTTTAGAGGTGACGTCAATGGTGCCAATACCAGAGTGATTACTGAAATAGCCAGATATTTTGAAAAAGAAATTGGTTTTAAAGTACCTGAGAGAACACCTTTTGTTGGTGAAAATTTTAATGTTACCAGAGCAGGCATCCATGCTGATGGTCTACTGAAGAATGAAGAAATTTATAATATTTTTGACACAGATGCTATACTAAATAGACCCGTTGCTGTTGCTGTGACTAAGACTTCAGGTTTATCAGGTGTGGCTCACTGGATCAATACCAAGTATCAGTTGTCTGAAGAGGAGGCCCTTGATAAGAACCATCCACTGGTTTTGCATGTGAAAGAATGGGTGGACAGGGAATATGATTCGGGTCGTGTTATTGCAATCAGCAATGATGAGTTATATACTATCATTAATAAAGTTTCCAAGGAAATGAATATGGAACTTGTGGATTACAGATACAACGAAGCTTAAAGGAAGGGAAGAAAAATGGATTATTTAAAGCATTTTGAAGCAATTGTCAAAGAACAACTTGAGCGTGTGGAGAAGATGAAACAACAGAAAGATTTTGTTGACTATGATACTTTGGACAAACTGATTATCGGTACTGTCGGTGGAGATGGAATTGGTCCGGCCATTACAGCCCAAGCACAAAGAATTATGGAATATCTTCTTCAGGATGATATTAAAGCAGGGAAGATCGAAATAAAAGAAATTGAAGATCTTACGATTGAAAAAAGAGCAGAAGTTGGACAGGCTATACCTGATTCAGTTCTGGAAGAACTTAAAAAGTGTCACGTTATATTAAAAGGCCCTACGACTACACCTAGGAAAGGTGATCCATGGCCAAATATTGAATCAGCCAATGTAGCCATGCGTAAAGAATTGGATCTCTTTGCCAATGTCAGACCGGTTAAAGTTCCTGAAATGGGTATTGACTGGACTTTCTTCAGAGAAAATACAGAAGGTGCATACGTTCTTGGCAGCAGAGGCTGCAACGTTAGTGATGATGTTGCTATTGACTTCAAGGTCATTACTACTCAAGGTGCTGAACGAATTGCCAGAGCTGCTTTTGATTTTGCAAAGAAGAATGGTAAAACAAAAGTGACTTGTGTCACCAAAGCCAATGTTGTTAAAACAACTGACGGTAAATTCCTTGATGTTTGTAAAGAAGTTGCTAAAGACTATGACGGAATCGAAATGGATGACTGGTACATTGATATAATGACGGCTAAACTCGTTGATGAAAAACGCCGTCGTGATTTCCAGGTTATGGTTCTGCCTAACCTTTATGGTGATATTCTTACAGACGAGGCTGCTGAGTTCCAAGGTGGTGTCGGTACTGCTGGTAGCGCTAATATCGGTAAAGAATATGCTATGTTTGAAGCCATCCACGGCAGTGCGCCAAGAATGGTAGATGAAGGCCGTGATATTTATGCCGATCCATCCAGTATTATTCGTGCGGCAGCTATGTTGATTGCCCATATTGGCTATATATCAGAGAGTGAAAAGTTATTGAAGGCACTTGAGATCTGTGGACATACGGAAAAGAAATTAGTTATGACTGGCCGTGATACTGGTGCAACAAGTAGTGAATTTGCAGATTATATTATGGAAACAATCGAAAAATTGTAGTATAATCATTTACATCAATTGGGCAATCCTTCAAATTGCCCAATATATTTTTGGAGGAAAGTTGTGGGTAATGTAGATCTAAAGAACGAAGTGACAGATAAGTATTCACTTCGTGGCCGGGTGTTTTCAAGAATTCGAGATGATATTCTTGCAGGAGTCTACAAGAAAGGTGATTCAATAATTGAGTCTAAAGTCTCCAGAGAGTACGGCGTAAGCAGAACTCCTGTTAGAGAAGCTTTAAGACAGCTTGAACTTGAAGAACTGGTAGATATTATCCCAAATAAGGGGGCTGTTGTACGAGGCATTAATGCTGAAGATATCCTTGATATCTATATCATAAGAAGCCTTGTAGAAGGTCTTGCTGCCAAAAAATGTGCAGAGTCCATGAAGGATAGCCTTCTGGAACAGTTTGATGAAATTATAATGTTGTCAGAGTTTCATCTTCACAAGAAAAATATGGAACAGCTCTATAAGTTGGATAATAGGTTTCATGAACTGATGTATGAAGCATCGGGATCAAGAATATTCAGACACTTACTGACAGATTTCCACCATTATGCCCAGAGGGTCCGTAAGGAAGCCCTGACGTCCATCGACAGGGCTGAAGCATCTATTCATGAACACAAGACCATTGTAGAGGCTTTTAGAAATAAAGATGGAGCCTTGGCAGAGCGGTTGACCAATGAACATGTTAGAAATACGATCACCAATGTACTTGATAAAGGATTGGCGGATCATCTGAAGGAGTAGAGGTTTATTCTAGTTTCTGAGTAATACATAATATTTATTAATTATACTATAACAGTTGAAGGCTAGAATTTGTCCCTCTCCCCTTGCGCACTTCGTGAAGCCGGGTAGAGGAACAAATTCTAGCCTTCTGCTATACAAAAACATAAAAACCCTGAAAACATTCTCAGGGTTTAGAAAAATTCCACGCGTCTATAAAGCTTCAAGTTGGTTGTGGTGGGTTTGCCATTGGTCGTATAGGGATTCTATGGTTTCTTCCAGTTGGGATTTTTCTTCTATGAGTTCTTGGCTTAGGGTGTAGTCGGAGTAGACTTCTTCCTTAAGCAGCTCTTGGTCAATGGTTTCTATTCGGATTTCCTTGGCTTCAATGGCTTCTTCTGTTTCTTTTAAGAGATTTTCCAGTTTTCGTTTTTTCTTATCCAGTTCTTTTTGGGCTTGCCAGTCCAGTTTGTTTTGTGTGTCGGTTTTTACCTGGGTCTCTTGGTCGAGACTGCTTAATTTCTTTTCTTCGTAGTAGTCATAATTACCATGATAAAGGGTGACTGTTTCATCGTGTAGTTCAAGAACTTTGGTGGCAATACGGTTAATAAAATACCTGTCGTGGGAAATGAAGAATATGGTACCTGTGTAGTGAAGCAAGGCGTTTTCCAGTATTTCTTTGGATATCATATCCAAGTGGTTGGTTGGCTCATCCAAAAGGAGAAAATTACCACCGGATAACATGAGTTTTGCTAAGGAAAGACGACCCTTTTCACCACCGGATAGGGAGCCAATCTCTTTAAAAACATCATCTCCAGTAAATAAAAATGCAGCTAGTAGGTTTCTGATTTCTGTAATCGTCATATTGGGGAATACATCTGCAATTTCCTCAATCATGGTTAAGTTGGAATCCAGATTCTCGTGCTCTTGGTCATAGTAAGCCATTTCTACTGAACTTCCAAGGGCAAAAGTGCCTGAAGAGGCCTTTAGGTCTTCCATGAGTATTCGAAAGAGGCTTGTCTTGCCTGTACCATTGTTGCCGACAAGGGCTATCCTGTCCTCTTTATACACGTCAAAATCAATATCAGTAAACAGCTTTTTGGGGCCAAATGCCATGGAGAGGCCTTTTACACGAAGCACATCATGACCGGATTCTTTTTTTGGATTCAACTGAAGGTTCATACTGGCCTGAAGTTCTTGTGGTTTGTCTAGAATTTCCATTTTATCCAGAGCTTTTTCTCTGCTAACAGCCCGTTTTATAAACTTTTCATCTCTATAGGAGCGCAGCCGTTTAACGATTTCTTCCTGGCGCTTTATTTCATTCTGCTGCTCTTCATAATGCTTGGTATCAATATAGGTTTGAAACTCTTTTTTCTTAATGAATTCAGAATAATTGCCTTTGTAGACAATAGACTTACCCCGTTCAATATCAATGACTTTGGATACAAGCTTATCAAGAAAATACCTGTCATGGGAAATCATAAGAAGGGTTCCTTTATATGCGTTTAAGAATCCTTCCAACCATTTTATACTTGCCAGGTCTAGGTGATTGGTTGGCTCATCCAGCAATAGAAGATCCGGCTGCCTGATAAGTAGTTTTCCCAGGGAGACCCTTGTTTTTTGACCTCCAGATAAGGTGTCAATGACTTGGTTTGATTGGTTGTCATCAAACCCCAGACCTTTGATGACGCCTTTAACAAGGCTGTCATAGGCGTAACCGCCGGCGTCCTTATAGGTTTCCATCGCTTCATGGTAAGAGTGAAGGAGGTTTTCGGATGGATTGGATGTATCACCTAGTCTTGCCTCGTAGTCCTGGAGGATTGCTTTTAATTTAAGTATATCCTGATCTGATTCATAGAGCTCCTGGTAAATGGTTTTATGGGACTGAAAATCACCATGCTGTGACAGATAGCCAATGGATATTCCGGATTTGGTAAATATTTGACCTGTATCCGGCGTCAATTGTCCTGTTAAGATACGGAATAAGGTGGTTTTACCAGCACCATTTACTCCGACAATGGCAGTTTGCTCACCTTCATTTATATGAAAATTAATATCTTTCAGTGTGTTTTCTGTTATATAGGAATAACTAATATTTGTACACGATAATAACATAATATGACCTTTCCTTGAGTGTAATACCTAGATTATCATAGCATTAGTCCTGGAAATTTTAAAGGTATATTTTGGCTAGGGTTTCAGATTTAAATATTGCAAGAGTGATTGAATATAAATATTGCTTTATGTGATTAACATACATAATGCAACGCTAAAGATATTGCAATATGTGATAGTTGTGCTATAATATATTTATAGAGTTAGAAAGGTGGTAAATTATGTCGAATGCGAAATTTGTAAAGAAAGTCGAAGGATTAATCGACCCAGTAGATGTCGGTACCATTCATTTTATACAGTCACTTAATAATTTTGTTCCAAAGGCAATACAGAAGAAGATGGTTAAGGCATCAGGTCAGAAAACACCCTATATGGGCTTTGTTGTAGAACCCTATAGCCATTTTCTCTTTTATGAAATTAAAGATACTCAAGCTGCCAACCGTTTGTTGCCAAAAGGATATGAGCTGATGAAGACAAAGGTGTTCTCAGACGATGAAGCCAAATACTATGGAGTTTTTGGTTGTTTCAAGGCCCATACCAGTGGCTTTTGGGGACTTCGTATTGAATTTTATCTAATTGCCAGAGACCTTAAGACGAATATGTTGAGCTGGATTATTGTGGATTATGATACAAATACGATCACCTATGATCCTAAAAATGCTCTAAGTGGTGCCAATGCAAAAGGTTCAATAATGACAACGGATTACGACGGACAGCTTCATTTGGAAATGAAGAGCAAGGATGGTAGAAAACTATATTTTTATAATGATATTACACAAGGGAAATTTAAAGAACTTGATAAAAAACTTTGGATAGAGGGGAATTTATCTATTGCCTACGGAGGTCGCAAGATTAACAAGGATCCAGAAAAATTTTCACTTTTGTTTAACCCTGAAGAATTTAGTAAGGCCTTGTGGTACCCTGGTCAAGCTTATTCAGTGAAAGTTAATAATTGGTTTGGTCATATCATTGAAAGCCAACCTGATCAAGTTGTATGTTTTCCTTTTGATCAGCACTATTTATCAGATAGCCCTGGTCATTCAACAGCAGTCAGTGATGAAGCCGGCTTAATCAAAAAAATCAAAGATATCAATCAAATCGATATTGAAGTGTTTTCAACCGAATCATTAAAACGCTCTCTTTTACTGGGGATGGTTTTTTCACTTGGTCTTCAGGCGCTTGCCCTAAAGACTCTCAGAAAAAAGAATCGGTAATCTGGTTGACACAGCCTCCTGACTTATATATAGTGAGATGAGAATCAATTAATGTGCTTATATGGAAATGAGTAGGAAGATGAAAAAACAACAATTGGAGGCCTTGCTGTATCAAATGACCCAGGAAGAGAAAAACTCTATCCAAGGTATGAAACCTGCCAAGGGAACTTTAGGAGAACTGGATGCAGCATATCTTAAAGAAGGTGATGTTTATGTCTTTATGGAAAGTGATCTGAGTAAAGCACCGGTATCTATTCCAGGATATGAAAAATCCTCCAGGCATTTTAACTTCCTCAACATTGTTGCCAGTAAGCATGTTCGCTTTGCTGAGGTACCCCTCCACCGACATGAATTTGTCGAGTTGAACTATGTTCTGTCAGGTGAGATTCATATGGTGATTAACGGTCATGATATTGAAATTAGTCAGGGTGATCTATGTATTATGGATAGTAATGTTACCCATAGTATTGGTTCCACACAAGAGCAGGATATGATGTTGAATATACTACTGCCTAAAACTTATTTCAATATGACTTTTTTAACAACTTTTATGGGGATGGACTTGGTTAGCCGTTTTTTTGCTGGCGTATTGTCAGAAAAGAACCGGCATGACCAGTACCTTTTGATTCACTGTCAGGACAGCGAATCGATTCAGGACATGATAGAAAATATTTTTTGTGAGTTTCTAGAACCTAAAATTGGCTCAAGTAATGTTATTCACAACTATTTGAGTCTTATATTGATTGAATCCGTCCGAAGCTATCAAAGTGCCATGGGAGAAAAGGCTACAAAGAAAAGTGGATATCTTACGGATATTCTTCAGTATATCGATGAGCATTGTGAAAGCTGTACCTTGAAGGAAGTTGCAGATCTTTTTAACTACAGTCCTTCCCATTTGTCTAAGAAGCTGAAAAAGAGAATGGGGAAATCCTTTCAAGAATTAGTTAGCGATCAACGTCTGCAGAGGGTGGCCCTTCAACTTGAAAGTTCCAGCAAGCCAATCTCTCAAATCGCAGGAGGATGTGGATATCAAAATCTGGCATTCTTTTATAAGAAGTTTCAGCAAAAATTTGACTGCACTCCTAAAGAATACAGGGAATTTAGGAGTCAGTATGGACTAAGATAGTAAGTCATATATAAGGAATTATGGATAGAAATATTCTTGAGCTAATAGGCTTAGGAATATTTTTTTTTGCAATTCTTTAGGATTCTTTGAAGTTGTTTTGAATTCAAAATATAACCGATTTGGTCACTATATGTGTCATAATCGGTCATTTTTTATTCTTCATATCTCTGATAATATACTAGTCAAGGTAAATCTTTTGAAGAGGTGAAGCAGATAATGAGTAATGAGATAATCCTGGAAGCCAGGAATTTAAAGAAAACATTTGGTCCGACCCTGGCGCTTGATAATGTTAGTTTTACATTGCGCCGTGGAGACGTTCGAGGTCTAATAGGTGAAAATGGTTCGGGAAAATCAACACTGACTTCGATACTGTGTGGAGTCTTAAAAGCAGATTCCGGGCAAATTAGTTACAAGGGGAAGACATTTAATCCTCATAGCATTGTAGACGCACAAAATCATGGAATAACTATGATTTTACAAGAAGCCGGAACCATAGCGGATATCAGTGTTGCACAAAATATTTTTTTGGGCTCTGAGAGAGACTTCTGTAAATTAGGGTTTATGAATCAAGAAGCCATGTTTAAGGCAGCCGATGATTTGCTGGATGAATTGGGGCTCACTCATATTCGAGGTAGAGATAATATCTCCATTCATAGTTTCGAAGAAAGAAAGCTGGTTGAAATTGTCAGAGCAATTCGTAAGAAGCCGGAGATCCTTGTTGTTGATGAAACGACTACAGCTTTATCACACGATGGAAGAAACTTACTTTATCAATTAATTGAGGATATGTCCAATCAGGACAAAAGTGTTATTTTTATTTCACATGACCTTGATGAAGTCCTGGATAAGTGTACGGTACTATCGGTCTTGCGGGATGGCCAGGAAGTTGGTGAACTGGGTAAACATGAAATGGTTCCATCTGTAGTTCGGAATATGATGGTTGGACGTGAAATCAGCGACAAATACTATAGGGAAGACTATGACAGATCTTGTCAGGAAGAGGTAGCCTTAAGTTTTGAACAAGTATCCATGGGGCGGATTAAAGACTTTAATCTGGAAGTCCACAAGGGAGAAATTGTTGGAATCGGCGGACTTTCTGGGGATGGAATGCATGAAATCGGAAAATTGGCATTTGGAATACAGACAAGTGAGTCGGGAAAAGTAACCTGTGGGGGCAGGGAAATACAATCACCTAAAGAAGCCATCGAGTTAGGACTTGGCTATATATCTAAGGACAGGGACAGGGAAGCACTTATTCTTAATGGCAGTATACAGGACAACATTGTAATGCCATCATTGAGTTCCATTGTTAAAGGTACATTTGTTAATCCCTTAAAAGAAAAGAAAATGGCATCTGAAATGATTGAACAATTATCAATCAAGTGTAGAAACCAAAACCAAGATGTTAGGGAATTATCTGGTGGCAATAAACAGAAAGTATCTTTTGGCAAGTGGATAGCCAAGGGGTCAGATGTAATTGTTATGGACTGTCCAACAAGAGGTGTGGATATTGGTGTTAAACAAGCCATGTATGAGTTGATTACAGAGATGAAGAAGGAAGGTAAAGCCATCCTGTTTATTAGCGAAGAATTAACTGAATTGATTGGAATGTGTGACAGAATTCAAATCATGAAAGATTTCAAAGTCAGTAAAGAGTTCCAGAGACATCCGGAACTTCGTGACAGAGACATTATCGAGTATATGATTTAGGAGGTTATGATGGCAGAACTCATCAAAAGAAAAACGGTTGATCTGTATAAAGGTCTATTTACATTTATAAAATTAAGAAGTGTTTTACCAATAATCGGACTCTTTTTAGTTACTATTGTTTTCTGGGTAACCAGTGAGGGGATTTTGTTTTCACCATATAATATTAAGTCAATTATTGCACAGGTTACTCCTGTAATCATTATATCCATGGGAGCTATGTTTATATATGCCTTAGGCAATATGGATGTATCTATTGGTACATCAATCGGTCTCAGTGGCTTAGGTGCCTGTGTGACGATTAATGAAACAGGCTCCTTGATACTTGCTGTTCTTGCAGCAATAGCCATTGCAGTGACCATATCTTTTGTTAACAGCTTTATCAGTGGTGTTCTGAATATATTACCTATTCTGGCATCAGTATGTACCATGATGATAGGACGTGGTCTTCTTACAATCATCACAACCAAGGCGGGTGGTTCAGGGATAAAAGCTCTGGTTGATGTATCTGTTTTTAAACAGCCATGGCTTCAGCTAACCGTCGTCGGTCTTGTTATTTTAGTCTTGGGATATATATTTAATTTTACCATTATCGGTAAACAGGCAAGAAGTGTTGGCGCAAATCCAGAGTGTGCCAATCAAAACGGAATACGACCTTTTAAGGTACAGGTAATTGCTTATATGGTCTTAGGCTTGACTATTGGTGTTGCATCACTATTTGTATGGTCAAATACCGGTAATATTACAAGGTCCAGCGGAATGGGATATGAAATGGATGTGATGATTGCATTGATTCTTGGTGGCATGTCATTAAATGGCGGCATGCGGTCAAAATTTATCAGTGCGATTGTCGGATCCCTAACATATATAATCCTTCGAAACGGATTGCTCTTATCAGCCTTTTTACAATACAACCAGGTGGATATGGCTAAAGCAATTATTTTCGTCATCATGGTTATGATAACCAGTAGGGCAAAAGGGATTTTACTACCAAAATAATCAAAGTGGAGGAAAGCAAAATGAAAAAAGTATTGGCATTAATGTTGGTAGCTGTTTTGTTGTTATCAGCATGCGGAAGTGAATCAAGCGAATCAAAAGGTGCAAATGAAACGTCGACTTCATCAGAGACAAGTGGTGAGCAAGGTGATGCTTCAAGTGATGAGTCAAGCTCTGAACCTGCAATTGAGGTCAAAGATGTAAAGATTGCAATGATGATTTGGGAAAGTGGCCCTCAACAGACTGCAACTCAAAATTACTGTCAGGCGCTGGAAGAAGGCATCGATGGTTTGAGTTTTGTTTACGGTCAGTTAAGTGCTACTGATGAAGATGCAAATGTAGCTGCAGCACAAGCCATGATAGCACAAGGGGTTGACGGAATTATTATGTATAATCAAAACCTTGGTTTACCGACTATTGCCGAAATCGGAAAAGAAGCCGGTGTATATGTAGGATGTTACCTTAGTAAGCCTGGAAGTGATATCATCGGTCTCTTGGAAGGCAACGACTACTATATTGGTTCGGTTATGGACGGTCCCCTAGATACAGGTGAAATGGGAATCTATGCAGCTGAGTTGGCAATTGAGAATGGTTATAAACATATCGGTTCTGTATCTTTTCCTTTAAGTGTTATTGAGCCTATGAAAGATATGGTAGAAGCTTTTTATGGCAGAATCGAAGAATTCAATGCAGGCGCAGCAGCAGAAGAACAGATAACTCTTTATGACAATGAAGAAGTTTGGTTTACCCAGGTAGATGCATCATTTTTCGCTAATTATCCAGAAATGGATGCAGTATTTGGAGCTGGTGGCGGTGTACTTTCTGTATATCCTACCATGGTAAGTGCTGGTTTAACCGATACAATCAAATTGATTTCAACAGGTATGCTTTATGATGAAGATACTATTGGTGCCATTGAAAGCGGCAAAATTCAATTGGCAACAACGAGTACTGTTGAACAACTTTTCTATCCTGTAGCCATGATCTTTAATGCGGTTCAGGGTCAATCCTATGCAGACCAGCCAGAGTCATGGGAGTCAGTAGGCTGTGGAGTTTTCTATATTAGAAACAAAGAGGATATTGATAATATCAAAGCTCATTCTTACCTGTATGCAGAAAGTTATGATGAGTATGACCGTCTTATGTTGACACCTGAAGAGGCTAAGGGACTCTTACTAGCTTATAATCCAGATGCAACATATAAAGAGCTGACAGGTTATTTAGATGACTTAAACTTGGAGAGTTTAGCAGGTTTAGGCGAATAATTAAATGAAACAGGCATCAGAGCCTTGATGCCTGATTTTTTTTAGGAGGTTGAAATGCGAAGAATTTTAAATGCCGGAAAGATGGTCTTCCTGCCGGTGATGACCTTTTTAGTATTCTTTATTATTACAAGAATTACAGGCAATAAGACTTTTGGTGATTTTTATACATGGAAAATGATTTTTATTAATACAGCAACAACTGTTAGTATGGGATATGTATTGGCTTTGAACTTAAAAAGTGGAAGAATGGACTTATCCTGTGGTGCAAATATGATTGCTTCTAGTCTCCTGTCTGTATATATTGCTACCAGTTATGGTTTAAATGGTTGGGGACTCCTGGCACTGTGTATTTTATTCTGTGTTGTTTTCAGCCTTATTACAGCTTTTGTCTACGTTACAACTAAAATGCCTATCATTGTTACAACAGTAGGTATGGCCTTGGTTTATGAGTCTGCTACACGCTTGATTAATAGTGGTAACGGTGGAAATGTTATCTCAACAGGTACTTATAATTTTTGGGGCATGGCGCCGTGGGCCTACATACTTATGGGAATCTGCGTACTGGCCTATCATATTGTTACTCAATATACGATAATCGGCCATGAATCTGAGGCTTTGGTTCATAATCAAAGACTTGGTGTAAGTCTTGGGATTAATGAAAAAAGAAATGTTATTTACATTTTTCTGTTTTCAGGATTTCTTCTGGGTATCTGTAGTGCTATGTACGCGGCAACAACAGTTATGGCACCTCAGTCCAACTTTGCCAGTGTCGGTACTGTCTTTCAAAACCTTTTACCTGTAATAATGGGACTCTATTTGGCAAAATATGGTAATGATTCTGTAGGGATTCTCATGGGAGCTTTATCCGTAGGGATTATTAAATACGGACTCAATCTTATTGGATGGGGAAGTGCCCTAAATATTGTTATAGGTCTGTTTATGATCGGTTTTAGTATTTATACACGATTAGATGAGCAAAGTCAAAAGAAAGCAGACTAGGTTTCTCAAAAAGAGAGTTTGGCATAAAGGATGACACCAATGAAAGCTGGAAGGAAAGATAGAAGATGTTAAGTAAAGAAGTTCAAGAAATTATGGAAATGCTTAGGAAAAATAAGGAAAGCAATAAGGGGAAACTTATTACACCTGAGAAAGTGTTAAAAGACCGAGAAGAAATTGATAGTATCTTTAAGGATATGCCGGTTTCTGAAAGTATTCACGTAAAAAAAATCAGGACCCATGGAGTTGATGGTGAACTCTATACAAATCTAAATAAGCAGGCTGAGATGGACGGGAAGATTCTTCTTTTTATCCATGGTGGTGGTTTTATGACTGGTTCTGTTTTGTCCAGACGTGTCCTGTGTCATCAAATAATTGAAGCGGGGGGCCTTGATGGATTTTCTGTTGAATACAGACAATGGCCGGAAGAGGAACATCCCAAGGCCTTGGCAGACTGTGTAGCAGCTTATCAATGGCTCCTTGAAAGCGGATATGAGAGCAGGAACATATACATATTTGGAGAATCAGCAGGAGCGATGCTCACCTTAACCATGATTCACTATCTTAAAGACAATGATATGGAATTACCGGGCAAAGCCCTCGTATTCTCACCTATTGCAGGTCAGGATCTTGAACTGCCATCCCATAGTGGCAAAGAAAAAGCTGATCCTATGATCAGCTATGACAGTGTTATTCCATATTATTACAATGCAGATTTCAAGTCTTCCTATGTATCACCCTTATATGGAGATTTTACAGGTTTCCCGCCATTATCCATACATGTTGGCAGTGAGGAAGTACTGTTTGATGATGCTCTTGCCATTAAGGAAAAATGTATGGCATCTGGAGTTGATATAAGTCTCAGGATATGGGATGGACTTTTCCATGTCTTCCCTTTATTTAACTGTCCGGAGACCCAAATTGCTGTCAAAGAAATTGCCAGTTTTTATATGTCTGAGAGATAAATCAGACTTTAACGGCAATAGGAAATAACTTCGTCAATCCATGCAATATTCTGTTCTTCACGCATAATAGCACCCCTTAGAACGATAAAGTCGCCAAAACGGTCAGAATCTTTTGAGGGGGTTGATGGATATTGTTCGAAAGTCTTCTTTAAGGAATTCAGTCTTTTAACATGCTGCATCTTCTGATTGTCCAGAAGGTGCAACCTTGCCTGGCAATCCAGGTTATGTGCAAAATACATTCTTAGTCGGAAAGGATCCTTGGGAGTTCGGGGAATCTTTTCATCTTTATGAAGCCATTGGTTAAACTCGCTCTTACCAAGATCTGTGACGGTATATCTTTTGGTTTCCAGAATATCACCTGTAATTTCCACATCAAATACCACTAGTTCTTCATCGCTTAACTTTTTAAGTTCAGGGTAGATCTGACTGTGGTTGGCATACCAAAATTCAGCAAGCTCATAATTGAATTCTTTAGACAGTTCATAACCTGTCATGGATTTTCTGCATAGAAGACCCAGGATGGCGTATTTGAGTGCGCGCATTTCATATCTCCTTGTATTTATCATCGTGTCAAGTATCTAAGGCTTACAACAAATCATAAGCCAATTATAAATTAAAACATACATGTATGCAAATACATAAAGTTTAAAACATGTTATGTTTGACATGTTTTAAACTTTATGATATAACTATAGATGAAATTTGTTATAAAAATAACAAAAAATGAAAATGGTATTTTGGAGGATTAATTATGAACTATTCAAAGAGAAGATGGATGATACTTGTGGCATCCTGTTTCATCAATTTGTGTATAGGTTCCCTATATGCATGGAGCGTTCTGTCCGGACCAATGGCAGAGCATTTATCACAGCTGACAGGTACTACACTTACACCTAGAGATTTGTCCATTGTTTTTGTTATAGCCAACTCAGTAGGACCTATAACCATGATTACCGGTGGTAAAATTAATGACACCCTAGGGCCTAAGCTGGTGGTGCTTATCGGCGGTCTTATGTTTGGTGGGGGTATGTTCCTTTCTGGATTTGCAGAAAGTGTTGGATTCCTCATATTTTCATATAGTATCCTTCTCGGCCTTGGCCTTGGTATGGTATATGGAGCAACAATCAGTACATCGATTAAATTTTTCCCTGATAAAAGAGGCTTGGTTGGAGGGCTTACAACTGCAACCTTTGGAATTAGCTCAGTCATCATTCCTCCTATTGCAGCAGCTTTAATTGAGCGAACCGGACCAACCAATGCCTTTAACATCATTGGAGGTGTCTTCGCTCTCATCATTGGAGCCAGCGCCCTGTTTGTTGAAAAATGTCCTGACGGATTTACACCTGAAGGATGGACACCCAAGCATCAAGTCAAGGGAAAAGAAATTGTTAATTTTGACTGGAAGGAAATGCTTTCATCACCGATTTTCTATCCTATGATTGTACTTCTTACCTGTGGAGCCTTTGCAGCCCTTATGTTTATTCCTATGGTGGCACCAATAGCCAGAAATATGATCGGTATGGAAACAGCAGGAGCAACTGCCGCAGTTTCTACCTTGGCCTTGTTTAATGTTTTAGGACGAGTTCTTGCTGGGGTTATTTCTGACAGGATTGGACGTATTAATACATTGTCATTGTCCTGTGTTCTATCTGTAATAGGATTAGGGTGTCTATACGGAGCAGGTCAAGGTGATGTGGCTTTATTCTATATGGGTATATCAATTATAGGACTATGTTTCGGTTCTTTTATGGGCGTTTTTCCTGGCTTTACAGCCGATCAGTTTGGCCCTAAGAACAACAGTGTGAATTTTGGAGTTATGTTTATCGGTTTTGCTATTGCTGGCTACTTCGGTCCTACAATTCTTAACAATGTATATGGCGCAACAGGAACCTACAATAATGCTTTTCTTATAGCGATGGCCTTTTCAATAGTTGGACTCGGCTTGTCCTATGTATATAGATTCCTGGTAAAAAGTAATCAAGAAAAACTTCAAGTATCAGTAGATTAAGCTGGTTATAGGAAAGGAAATCATGGAAAGAAAATACCCGAATTTAAGTAGACCCATTCAAATAGGAAATGTGTTTTTTAGAAATCGTATGTTTGGAGCACCAATGGGTGGTACAGATATAACAAAAGACTGCACGGTAGGTCCTAAGTCAACAGCCTTTTATGAGAACAGGGCTAAAGGCGGTGCAGCAAGTGTTACCGTTAGTGAACTGGTGGTTCATCCAAAGACGGAAGCCTCACATATGTATCACCTGGACCTGCAGACCGTTGATTCATTGGCAAGTTTTACCTATACAGCCGATGCAATAAGAAGACATGGTGCTATAGCCAGTGTTGAACTGTCTCATTCAGGTCAATATGCAGGAACTTATTTAGTAGATAAAGATAAAAAAGAAAGCCTCTCCCAATGGGGACCAAGTCCAGGAACAAGACCTGATGGTCGAGAAGTTAAGGCCCTGACTGAAGAACTTATTCAGGAAATCGTAGAGGCTTATGGTGAAAAAGCTGGTCTTGCAAAAAAAGCCGGTTTTGAAATGATTATGGTTCACGGAGGACATGGCTGGTTAATTAATCAATTCTTATCACCTTATTTCAACAAAAGAACAGATAAGTATGGTGGCAGTCTTGAGAATAGAGTTCGCTTTGCAGGAGAGGTATTAGATTCTGTTAGAAAAGCGGTGGGACCTGGATTTCCAATTGAGTTTAGAATGAGTGGTTCAGAACTTTTTGAAGGTGGATACGATCTTGCTCAAGGTGTTGAAATCGCCAAGCTTCTTGAAGATAAAATTGATTTACTTCATGTATCAGCCGGAACTTATCAAAGAGGGTTTGGCATTACACATCCATCGATGTTTTTGGAACATGGACCTAATGTATATCTGGCCGAAGAGATCAAAAAGCATGTAAGGATTCCGGTTGCAACGATTGGAGCTCTTAATGATCCTGACATGATGGAAGAAATTATCGCTTCTGGTAAGGCTGATATCGTTGAGATGGCAAGGGCCCTCTTGGCAGATCCTGAACTTCCATCAAAGGTCATGACGAACCAGGATGATAAGATTGTACATTGCCTCAGATGTTATGTATGTATGGCTGAACGGGCAGTTACCGGGACGAGAAGGTGTACAGTAAACCCCATGATCGGACGTGAAATTGATGGCCTTGAAATCCAACCTGCACCTAAGAGGAAAAAGGTTATGGTTGTTGGTGGAGGCCCTGGAGGACTTCAGGCTGCCCTTACAGCGGCAAGAAGAGGACATGAGGTTATTCTTTGTGAGAAGAATGATGAAGTCGGTGGTATTCTCATTGGAGAACAGGCAATACCTTTCAAGATGGAAATGTATAAGCTTGGTGTAACCTTGGGCCGTCTTGTGGAGGATGAAGGTGTTGAGATTCGTCTTAATACTGAGGTGGATAAAGCATATGCCGACAAGGAAAAGCCTGATGTATTAATAGTTGCAGCCGGATCTACTCCCCTGCTTCCGCCGATAGAAGGAATTGATGGTGATAATGTAATTGTTATCAATGATCTGCACCACCAAGTAGACAAGGTTAAGGATTCTGTTCTTGTACTTGGAGGAGGTTTGGCAGGGTGTGAAGCTGCCATTCATTTTGCCAGACAAGGTAAGACGGTTAAGCTTATTGAAATGAGAGATGCCTTGTCTCCGGATGCCAACATCAGACACAGACCCCTTTTGCTGCAGGAAATCGATAAATGTGGTATTGATGTTAGAATGAACTATAAAGGATTGAAAATAAGTTCAGAAGGTATCCTTTGCGAAATCCAAGATGGATCTTCTGTCATGGTTGAAGGTCAAACGGTTATTTGTGCCCTGGGCCAAAGAGCAAATAGGAAAATTCTAGATGAGCTCTTGGATTCAGCACCTATTGTACGAGCTATTGGTGACTGTGTTAAGGTGTCAACTATTACGACAGCAATGTATCAGGGACATCATGCAGGTTTGGATGCATAAATCTTATAATAAAATGCTGGCAGGCAAGTAGAAGAGCATGTTGGTTGTTAAGTGCAGAAAGTAGTATACCTTGATAGGGTATACTGCTTTTTACATTAAATGATGTATAATGAAGGAATTATCTTACTCGTAAATAAAATGAATTTGACAGTTATTTCACAAGAGGATATAATAATATTAACAAACGCAAGGGGGTTATGCTATGTCAGATAATGATGATGTTAAGAAGATATCGTCTGCGGTAATTAAGCGTTTACCTAGATATTATAGATATCTTGGAGAATTGTTGGAAAATGATGTTGTTAGAATTTCATCCAAGGAGCTTAGTATCCGCATGGGAGTTACAGCATCCCAAATTCGTCAGGATTTAAATAACTTTGGTGGCTTTGGTCAACAGGGATATGGATACAATGTAGAATACCTTTACAGTGAGATCGCTAAGATACTGGGTCTTGAGAAGACCTACAATATTATAATCGTCGGTGCTGGTAACTTAGGTCAGGCACTTGCCAATTATATTGATTTTGAAAAAAGCGGATTCGTTGTCAAAGGGCTTTTTGATGTTAATCCAAGAATCGTTGGCATCTCAGTTAGAGGCCTTGAGATTCAGGACATCGACAATATGGAGCATTTTGTGAAAACCAATCACATTGATATTGCGGTTCTCACTTTACCAAAGCAAAAAGCACCAAAAATTGCCAATGACTTATCTGAATGGGGAATCAAAGGTATCTGGAATTTTGCCCCAATAGACTTGAATCTTAAAAGTGACGCGGTTACCGTTGAGAATGTTCACCTGTCAGAAAGTCTGATGACACTCTCATATCGAATTAAAGATAGAATCTAAAACTTAGGAGTTATTCTTGTCATGAATAGCTCCTTTTTGTATAATAAAACTAGGGTTTCAAATACTGCATATTATATAGTAGGTAAGGAGTCTTTTATGGCTTTTTTTAAGAAAAAGGATATGGAATTTGATATTGATAAGAAGACACACCTTCTGGTTCTGGACCAAAAATGGCACCAGCTCTTCAAGGGAAGGAAACCTTTGCGCATTGCTGCCCTGGAAAAAGAACTGAATCAGCTCCTAAAAAAACAGGGAACTTATACCACTGAGCTAAAAGAATACAGTGGTCTTAAGAAAAAAATGATGGATGAAATCATGGGGTCTATGGGTCAGGCCCACGATGATGATGATCCATCAGCTAAAAAGCAGATGGAGAGAAACAAGAATTATATTGAACAGATTAATAAGAAATTGGAACACCATCAGGCGGGACTTAGTGATTTACCTGAAAAGATTGCTGAAACCAACAAGAAGCTGGTTAATGCAACCATGAAACACTTTTACCATACTATGCGTGAGAAAAAAGAAAAGGCGGCAGACTTGGAAAAGGATGTTGTAAGACTTAAGCAGGAAATCAGTGAAACAATTATTAAGAGAGACGAAGCCAAGGAAGAATATCAGAAACTGTATGGCTATATCCATGATGTTGTTGGTTTTGACATAATAGAAAAGTATGACAGGTATTATTCAGGAGACAGTGATGATTAAAGGTATAGGTATTGATCTAATTGAAATTGACAGAATCAGGAAAGCAATGGAAAAGCCAGGCTTTCTAGAGAAATATTTTACCCAGGCTGAAATTGAGATGTTTGAAAGCCATGGTAACAAAGCGGTAAAAGTAGCTGGGAATTTTTCGACTAAGGAGGCTGTTGTCAAAGTTTTTGGTACGGGTTTTAGACAGGCCAGACTTGTAGACATTGAAGTCCTTAGGGACGATATGGGTAAGCCCCTTGTGCATTTGACTGGAGGAGCAGCAGCTGTGTGTGCCAAATTGGGTATTGATTATATACATGCTTCCATATCCAATACAGATACGCATGTAACAGCAGTTGCAATTGGTGAGAAAACAGTTAGTCCTGGAATCCATTAACAAGGTCCGTCATGGCCTCTTGTATGGCTTAATTATGGATTGACATAACAAGAGGCTAAGGGTATGATAGTAGACTGAAATAATCAGTATCATAAGGATATATGATCCAGCAACAAAAATACAGTAAAGAGAGATGACTCATGTTTGCAGTAAGAAGTTCTGAAATTAGAGATATGGATAAGTACATGATTGAAAAGGTAGGTCTGCCTTCCCTTGTTTTGATGGAGAATGCAGCCAAAGCGGTTGTGGACATTATTCATCAGGATAAGATGAATCTTTTAAAGGATGGACAGGTCCTTATTTTTTGTGGAACCGGTAATAATGGTGGAGATGGTCTTGCTATTGCCAGATGGCTGATTCATCAAGAGGTTAAGGTTTCTTGTCTTATAGCCGGTAAAGAAGAACGATTAAGTGAGGATAGCCGCAGGCAGCTGAATTGGCTGAATCACCTCATTGAAAGCCGAGATTTAGACCCGGTTCTTTTTTTTGATGATATGAATAAAAAAGATCTTCTGGTCCAGATTGAAACTTTGGCCAGTCAGTCCTGTCTTTTTATTGATGCTTTAATTGGAACAGGTTGTGAAAGAACCCTATCTGAAAGATATTGCAGGTTAGTTGGTATTATGAATAAATTTGGAACAAAGACACTGTCAGTAGATGTTCCAACAGGCATTAATGCAGACAATGGAAAAGTTATGGGTGTATGTGTAAGAGCCAACCTTACGGTGACTTTTGGTCTTCCGAAGCTAGGTCTTGTACTATACCCGGGAGCTGAGTATGTGGGGCAACTCTTTGTTTCAGATATTGGTCTCTACGGCGAAAGTATTGTAGCTTCAGTGAATAATCCAATAGAGCTCATTGATGAGGACGTGTTGGTCAGAATGAAGCAAAAGGGCCAACTTACCAGGAAAGCATGTTCCCATAAAGGCAGCTTTGGAACATTAGGTATTATTGCTGGGGACAAACATATGCTTGGCGCAACCATACTTTGCGCCAGAGCTGCATACAGGACGGGTGCTGGACTGGTTAAGATTTTTGCAGATGAAGATATGTCAGGACTTTTGATACAGAATGTACCGGAGGCTATTGTTGTACCCTATGAAAAAGAACTGTCAAAGGATACCTTTGACCACAGTGTAGAAGAGTTTCTCCTTGCAGTTGATGCTGTGGTTATCGGTCCTGGTTTAAGTAAATCCTTGAAAGCCAGACATTTGGTCCAGAAAATTCTTCAGATGGATGTGAGAGTTCTTTTGGATGCAGATGCCTTGAATATTATTAGTGAACATATGGAATGGTTTGATGAGCGAAGATGTGAATGTATAATTACACCGCATATTGGTGAAATGAGTCGATTAACCGGCTATCCTTCACAAGGTATCAGTGAGAATACTATACAGTTTGCCAGGGCATTTGCCAAGGACCATAGGGTTACAACTGTTCTTAAAAGTGCCAGAACGGTTATTGTTACAGAAAAAGATGATATCTATTTAAATATGGCTGGAAACAGTGGTTTGGCAACCGCAGGTTCTGGAGATGTTCTGTCCGGTGTGATTGGTGCCGTGATGGCTATGGGGTATAAAAGCGAGGATTCAACGATTATAGGCGTCCTCCTTCATTCTGTTGCCGGCGATGTTTACGCTAAGACCAATAATAAACATAGGATGGTTGCCAGTGATATTATAGATAACCTGTGGAAAGGTGTGTAGAGGATGGAAACCAAATATTACAGAGCGTATGCCAAAGTTGATTTGGATGCAATAAAGTCCAATGTTCTTGCGATGAAAGAACATATTAATAAAGGTAAAGAAAATAATCCTTTTATAGATGAAAAACAAGAAGTTAAAATGATGGCTGTCATCAAAGCGGATGGCTATGGTCATGGAGCTATTCCTATATCTAGAGAGTTGGAGCGTATTGGGGTAGATTATATTGCTGTCGCCATTTATCAGGAAGGTGTCCAGCTAAGGAAGGAAGGAGCAAAAGCTCCCATCTTAGTTCTTGGCAACACACCGGAAGAGGCTTTTGATGAGCTCTTAAAATATGATTTGGCTCAAACGGTCTACTCCTTGTCTATGGGAATGAAACTGGCAGAACGGGCGAGAGCCAAGAGGAAGACTATACCTATTCATCTAAAGATTGACACAGGTATGGGCCGTCTGGGACTTGTTGCCAAAAATCGGCCCATTGACACTACTGTTGGTGAAATTCTAAGTCTATCCCATGAGGATGGTCTAGACCTGGAAGGCATATTTACACATTTTGCCAAGGCGGATGAAGTAGATAAAACATACACCCTTATGCAGGTGAAAATTTTCAATGAGATTCTTGAAAGACTTGATGAAGCTGAAAAACTGCCTCCTTATATTCACGCATCCAATAGTGCCGGCCTCATTGATATTAAGGAAGCCAGATATAATATGGTAAGGGCAGGTATAGCCCTATATGGACTGTATCCTTCAGGGGATGTGGACCATGACCTCAAATTAAAACCAGCCCTGTCAATAATCAGCCGTGTCGTATTTTTGAAGGATGTGGAAGCAGGCGAGTCCATTAGTTATGGGGGCATTTATGTGACCGATAAGAAAACCAAGATTGCTACGATTCCTTTCGGCTATGCAGACGGATACTCTAGAGCCTTGTCCAATAGGGGAAGAGTGGTAATTAGGGGGCAATATGCACCTGTTATTGGCCGGGTTTGTATGGATATGATTATGGTGGATGTGACCGATATTGAAGGAGTTGCCGAAAACGATGATGTATATCTGATTGGTGGTGAGGAAGCAAGGGTAAGCGTTGAAGAAATTGCAAACCTTATGCACACCATTAATTATGAAGTTGTCTGCCTTATTGGAAAACGGGTACCCCGTGTATATGTAAAGGAGAATGAAGTAGTCTCATCTATTGATTACTTTAAATTATGATGAATAAATTGAATCAAAAAATTACGGAACTCGATATGGAGTTCTATAGAAAGCTTGCATCTATTGCTGGTCCTATTGCATTGCAACAATTGATACTGTCTTCCCTCAACCTGGTGGATAATTTTATGATCTCCAACTTAAGTAAGGAAGCCATTGCCGGCGTTGGTGCTGCCAATAAGCTTTTCTTCCTCTTAAACCTCTTTCTTTTTGGAATGAGTTCAGGATCATCGATTTTAACCTCTCAGTTTTGGGGTGTAAAGGACATCAAGTCCATAAGAAAAGTTTATGGATTGTCACTCACCTTCGCAATCAGTGGATCGGTTCTTTTTACACTGCTTGCGGTGTTTACTCCCGGAGCAGTCCTTAGTATTTTCACAAAGGATGCCATGGTTATTGAGGAGGGAGTCGCTTACCTTAGGATTGTAGGCTTTTCCTATGTATTTACGGCTATATCCTTTGTTACAGCTTTTTCTCTACGTTCTACGAATAATGTTAAACCGCCAATGGTTGTGACCCTGATTGCTATTTCCATTAATACACTCTTTAACTATATCTTGATTTTTGGCCATTTAGGTTTTGAACCTATGGGAGTTAGAGGCGCTGCTATTGCTACTGTTTTTGCAAGAGCCCTGGAGTGTATCCTTTTAGTTGGTTTGGTCAATGTTAAGAACTTACCTGTTGCCGGTTCACCGGCTAAGATTTTTGTCTACGAAAAGGCCATGACGGCGAAATTTCTAAAAATCGCCATGCCTGTTGTGATTAACGAAATTCTTTGGTCAACAGGTGTAACCATGTACGCTGTGGTTTATGGGCGAATGGGAACTGATTCTATGGCGACGATGACCATAACCCAGACTATTGAACAGATTGCCTTTGTAGCCCTAATAGGTACAGGTAACGCCTGTGGGATTATGCTGGGGAATTCATTGGGAGCGGGTGAAGGACATAAGGTTTTTGACCAGGCTAAACGTTTTTTACGAGTTAACTTTGTATTGGGAATTGCTGTCGGTCTCTTTTGTATCTTGATTGCACCACTCATCGCTTCGATCTATAATGTTGATGACAGTATTCGAACCAATATTATTTCCACATTAAGGGTTTATGGCTTGTTTTTACCCTTTAAATCAGTGAATATGGCTATTATCGTCGGCATACTAAGAAGTGGCGGAGATACAACTTTTTCGGCAGTTCTGGATGCTGCCGGTGTTTGGATGGTGGCGGTACCCCTTGCTTTTGTCACAGGACTCTATCTAGACTTAAGCCTGCCCTTGGTTTACAGTGCCATATTATTTGAAGAGGTCTTTAAGATTGGCTTTGGACTGAAACGGACCTATTCCAAAAAATGGATGAATAATCTTGTTGAAGATTAAGTTTCATGATAAAATAACTTAGTTGATTGCTCATGCAATTCTATGCATTGTTAGGTTTGGACCTTGGATGCAGAATAAATTATAGATAAACTGGATAGGAGTGAATAGTCATGTCAGGACATTCCAAATTTGCTAATATTAAGCACAAGAAAGCAAAAAATGACGCAAAAAAAGGTAAGGTCTTCACAAAAATCGGCCGTGAAATCGTTGTGGCTGTAAAAAGCGGAGGACCCGATCCGGAAAACAACTCAGCCTTAAATGACATTATCAATAAAGCCAAAGCCAATAATATGCCTAATGATACCATTACAAGAGCTATTAAAAAGGCAGCTGGTGATGATGAGAATATAAACTATGAGAATATCACTTATGAAGGCTACGGGCCAAACGGAGTGGCTGTTATGGTTGAATGTCTAACGGATAACAAGAACAGAACAGCCTCCAATGTCCGTCATGGTTTCTCTAAATATGGAGGGAACCTTGGAACTAGCGGTTGTGTATCCTTCATGTTCGATAAAAAAGGACAGATTATTATAGAGAAAAGTGCTAATCTTGATGAAGATGAGCTTATGATGCTGGCTCTTGATGCAGGAGCAGAAGACATAGTTTCTGAAGACGAAGGCTATGAGATCATAACAAGTCCGGAAGATTTTTCCAGTGTTTATCAGAAAATTCTTGATGAAGGTATTGAAATACTGGAGGGTCAAGTGACTCAGATTCCGCAAACCACTGTTGAACTTGATGGTGACGATGTCATAAATATGGAGAAGATGCTGGATCATCTGGAAGAAGATGACGATGTCCAGAACGTCTATCATAACTGGGAAATGGAATAAACTTTTAGGATAGTCTAGTTACATGACATGTGTGCTAAACTATCCTTTTGTTTTATGTAAGGAAATTGGGGATTTATAGGAGGAACCATGGATAAAATCGCACAAATGAAAGCCTTGATTGAAGAACTGAATACCGCTGCAAAAAGCTATTATCAGGAAGATAAGGAAATTATGTCAAACTTTGAATATGATGACAAGTATGACAGCCTTGTTCAATTGGAGAAAGAACTTGGAATGGTTCTTTCTGGCAGTCCGACTGTCAATGTAGGTTATGAGATTCTAAGTCAACTTCCCAAAGAAGAGCATGTATCGCCTATGCTTTCGCTTAATAAGACCAAAGATAGAGATGAGCTAAGAGACTGGCTGAAAGATCAGGAAGGGTTGCTGTCTTTTAAACTGGATGGATTGACCATTGTTTTGACCTATAATAATGGAATCCTTGTTAAGGCAGTTACCAGGGGTAATGGTACCATCGGTGAAGTAGTGACCAACAACGTAAAAACCTTCAAGAACCTTCCTATGACAATACCCTATAAGGAAGAAGTCGTCCTTCGTGGAGAAGCTGTCATTCTATATTCGGATTTTCTGAAAATCAATGAAAAACTAGAGGCCCAGGACCAGTATAAGAATCCACGAAATCTCTGTAGTGGTTCTGTTAGACAACTTAACAACCAGATAACAGCAGATAGAAATGTTAGATTTTACGGCTTTACATTAGTTTCTTCACCAATTAAGGATTCTTTCGACAAAAAATCTGGAGAATTGGATTGGATTCGGTCACAGGGCTTTGAATGTGTTGATTATGTTCTTGTTACTAGAGATAACATTATGGGAGCCATCGATAACTTGGCTCATCAGGTGGAAAATTCTGATGTTGGTACCGATGGATTGGTACTTACCTTTGATGACAAAGCTTATTCAGCTTCTCTTGGTGTTACATCCAAGTTTCCCAAAGACTCCATAGCCTTTAAGTGGCAGGATGAATTGAAAGAAACCACACTTACAGAGGTTTTTTGGTCGGCATCCAGAACAGGCCTGATTAATCCGGTTGCTGTTTTTGAGCCGGTTGAACTGGAAGGTACCAGTGTTGCAAGAGCCAGTCTTCATAATATCAGTATCATTGAGAAACTCGAATTAGGTATTGGTGACAGGATAACCGTTTACAAAGCTAATATGATTATTCCTCAGATTGCTGAGAATATGACAAAATCCGGAAGCCTTGAGATCCCCAACCACTGTCCTGTATGCCAGGGTGAGACGATTATTCAGGATGTAAATGATATTAAGGTCTTATATTGTACCAATGAAGAATGTGCTGCCAAGAAGGTTAAATCTTTTGCCCACTTTGTTTCAAGAAATGCCATGAATATCGAAGGTCTATCTGAGGCTTCTCTGGAAAAGTTTATTCAGATGGCTATTTTACATGATTACAGTGATCTCTTTCACTTGGATAATGAAGATGTAAGAGATAAGATTATTGAAATGGAAGGCTTTGGCTTGAAATCCTACGACAAACTTATTGAATCCATTGATAGGGTCAAAACCATCAAGATGGCTAACTTTATCTATGCCTTAGGAATTCTTCATGTAGGATTATCTAATGCTAAGTTATTGGTTAAGGCCTATCATAATGACTTTGATGCCATTACCCAGGCATCGGTTGAAGACTTGATAGAAGTAGAAGGCTTTGGCGGTGTTATTGCAGCCAGCCTTTATGATTATTTTCATGATGAAGAGAAAATGGAAGTCGTGGGCAAGTTGCGTCAGGTTATTGAATTTGAGCAAGTGGAAGCTGTGAAGTCCAGCGCCAATATTGAAGGAAAGGTTTTTGTCATAACGGGAAGTCTCGAGCATTTTGAAAACCGTAATGCCCTTAAGGAGAAAATTGAATCCCTGGGAGGCAAAGTGACCGGAAGTGTTTCGGCAAAAACAGACTATTTGATCAATAACGACCTTGAATCCTCTTCATCAAAAAACAAGAAAGCAAAGTCTTTGGATGTGCCGATTATTTCTGAGGAAGACTTTATCGCTTTGATTGATTAAATCGATGTACTATGTTAAAATGTTACTTAATGTAAATAGATAAAGCCTTTTGTAAGGCTTATTTGGAGGTAAGGACACATGAAAATCACCAAGGAACAAGTCGAACACGTTGCTCATTTGGCACGACTCAGCTTGACTGAGGAAGAAAAAGCATCTATGACCAAAGATATGGAAATGATTCTGGAATTCGCTGATCAAATCAATCAGTTTGAATTTGAAGACGTCAACGCCACAGCCCATGTTATACCAATAAATAATGTGTTTAGGGAAGATAATATGAAACCTTCAATGGATAGAGATAAATTACTGGCCAATGCACCAAGTACAGAAAAAGGCTGTATCAGCGTGCCTAAAGTTGTGGAATAGGAGGACTTATGTATACCTTAAACGAGATTACGACTAAACTGAAAAACAAAGAAGCCTCCAGTGTGGAAATTGCACAGGCCTATTTGAAGCGAATTCAAGACTTGGATACTAAAGTAGGAGCCTTCTTACAGGTTGATCGAGAGGCAGTTCTTGGTATGGCTGAAAGTGTTGACAAGAAAAGGATGGCAGGTGAAAGCCTTTCTTCATTTGCAGGAGTTCCAATTGCTATTAAAGATAATATTTGTACTGATGGCATTCGTACAACCTGTGCATCCAGGATGTTGGAGAATTTTATTCCTCCATATGACGCAAGTGTCATCAAGAAAATTAAGGACCAGGAAATGGTCATCCTTGGCAAATTGAACATGGATGAATTTGCTATGGGCTCTTCTACTGAAAATTCTGCTTTTCAAGTGACGAAGAATCCATGGAACTTAGATTATGTACCCGGTGGATCATCAGGTGGGTCTGCAGCATCCGTTGCGGCAGGTATGACACCAATATCCCTAGGTTCTGATACAGGTGGATCCATTAGACAACCGGCTTCCTATTGTGGTGTTGTCGGTCTGAAACCAACCTATGGAAGGGTATCAAGATTTGGTTTGGTAGCCTTTGCATCATCATTGGATCAAATTGGACCACTGGCAACTAATGTGAGGGATGCAGCACTAACTCTTAACATCATCGGTGGTCACGATAAATATGATTCAACATCCGCACCGGTTGAAATGGTAGATTTTACTAGTGGTTTGGATAAAGATCTAAAAGGTAGAAAAATAGGTCTTCCTAAAGAATTTCTGGGTCAGGGTATTAATGAAGAAGTAAAAGCTGCTATTTTACAGGCGGCTAAAGAATATGAGAAACTGGGTGCTGTCGTTGAAGAGGTATCTTTTGACCTGTCAAACTTATCCCTGCCAGCCTACTATTTAATCTCATCAGCGGAAGCATCTTCCAACCTGGCAAGATTTGACGGTATCAAATACGGTTATCGTACCAATGATTTTGACAATCTTCTTGACCTCTACAAGAAATCTAGAGATGAAGGATTTGGAACTGAGGTTAAACGCCGTATTATGCTAGGTACCTATGCCCTTAGTTCAGGTTACTATGATGCATACTACAAAAAAGCCCAACAGGTTAGAACCTTGATTAAAGATGAATTTGATAAGCTCTTTGAAACTTATGATGCCCTACTTACACCTACAGGGCCAACGACTGCCTTTAAGATTGGTGAAAAAACCGATAATCCAGTTGAAATGTACTTAACAGATATTTGTACAGTTCCTATTAATATAGCGGGTGTACCGGCAGTATCCATAAACTGTGGATTTGATTCCAATGGATTGCCAATTGGTATGCAGCTAATTGGTAAGGCCTTTGATGAGCAATCCATTTTAAATATTGCTTATCAGTATGAGCAACATGCAAATGTGGAAAAAAGAACCATTGAGTTAGGTTAGAGGTGGATGATGGCTTATAAAGATTATGAAATTGTAATTGGACTGGAAGTCCATTCAGAATTAAAGACCAAGACAAAGATATACTGTGACTGTACAACTGAATTCGGTGGAGAGCCCAATACCCATTGCTGTCCTATTTGTACTGGAATGCCCGGAACACTTCCCGTTTTGAACGGTAAGGTTGTTGATTATGCGATTAAGGCCGGTCTTGCTACAAACTGTAAGATTAATCAGTTTTCAAAACAGGACAGAAAAAATTATTTCTACCCTGACTTGCCAAAGGCCTATCAGACCTCTCAATATGATCTGCCGCTTTGTTATGAGGGTTTTGTAGATATTGAGATGAATGATGAAATGAAACGAATAGGGATAACCAGAATCCATATTGAGGAAGATGCAGGAAAGCTCAACCATGAGGCAGGCGGAACCCTTGTTGACTATAACCGTTGTGGAGTTCCACTTATTGAGATTGTTACTGAACCTGATCTTCGTTCTCCTGAGGAAGTGCGTCAGTTTATGCAAAAACTCCGTACCATTCTTCTCTATACAGACGTATCTGACTGTAAGATGAATGAAGGATCTCTTAGATGTGACGTTAACCTGTCTGTTCGAAAAAAGGGTCAAAGTGAGTTTGGTACCAGGACAGAAATGAAGAATATCAACTCTTTCAACTTTGCAGTGAAAGCCGCGGAATATGAAGCAAAGCGTCAAATAAAGGTCATTGAAAGCGGCGGAACAATTGTTCAGGAAACCAGACGTTGGGATGAAGCCAAAGGTGTTACTGTATCTATGCGTTCCAAAGAAGAAGCCCATGACTACAGATATTTCCCAGCACCTGACCTTATGCCAATTGTAACCTCCGACGAGCGTATTGAGGAACTAAGAAGCCAGATTCCAGAATTGCCGGATTCAAGAATAGAGCGTTTAACAGGTAGTGATGGTCTGTCACTATATGATGCCAGACTCTTGGTGGCGTCACCAAAGATCAGTGATTATTTTGATATGGCGTGTAAAGAAACCGAGAACAAGAAGGGGGTTGCAAACCTCATTATTTCTGAAATGTTCTCAAGACTTAATGAAGATGAGAAGGAAGAAGGCGATATTCCTGTTTCAGCTTCCAATTTAGGAAAACTGGCACAACTGATCCAAACCAATGTCATTAGCGCCAGTATCGGTAAAAAGGTTTTTGCCTCTATGTGGGAAGAGGATAAGGATCCCAATGTTATCGTTGAGGAACAAGGCCTTAAACAGATTAATGATGATTCTGCCTTAAAGGAAATGGCCCTTGAGGTTATTGAGAAGAATGACAAGGCTGTTGAAGACTATCTTTCTGGTAAAGAAGCGGCTATTCAATCGCTTATGGGCCAGATGATGCGTATGACCAAGGGTAAAGCCAACCCTAAGATGGTTATTGATATGCTAAAAGAAATTCTGGACGCCAGAAAGTAATTAGAGATTATCAATCTTTTGGACCTGTGTGAAAACACAGGTCCTTTATAAAATTCCTGATCCAAATTAGCATATGTAAAGTAGCCTGTTACCTTATCATATGGTTTGAACTTCAAAAAAAAGTGAATATCCCTAGAAAATGATGGTCTCTATCACTGGAATGTGATAAAATAAGTGGTATTAGGGGTGAAATAGATGGTACAGGAAATGACTATAAACGATGAGAAGAAAATCATTGAGTCTATTGATGGGTTGATTATCGATTCTAGGCTTGATGAGGCGTTAGAATTGAATATTCGTATATATGAAGAGGCTTTGGCTAATGACAGGACAACGATTGTTGCCTATTGTCTGTATTTTTTCGGATTGATTGAAGATACGAAGGCGCAGCCTCAGAAAGCTATGGCTTTTTTTAAAAAGGCTACAGCAATATCCAGAAGAAACGGTATCTATGGATGCCTTGTCAGAACCCTGAATAATCGTGGGAATATCTATTATTTTACAGGAAAACTACATAAGGCTATTGCCAAATACATGGAAGCCTTGAACATCGCCGAAGAGAACAAGGAGTTAGAGGAGTATCAGGTAAAGCTTCTTAATAATCTTGGTTTGGTTTATATTGATGTTGAAGACTATGATCATGCCTTGGATTATATGTTCAGATGTATGAAAATGGCCAAGACCCGTGATGATGATATCCTACTTACAACCGTCTATGCTAATTTATCAGATATATTCATTCTTAAAGAAAATTATTTAAAGGCTTCTTACTATAACCAATTGAGTCAGGAAATTTCCAGACGTATTGATGATCAAATCGGTGTGGCTATTTCATATGCCAATGAAGCCATTATTATCAATCGGACAAAAGGTGATTGGAAGTCAGCCAAGCAATTGTTTGAAGAAGCTATTTATACCATGGAACAGGGAAATGGTGAAGCGGATAAAGAAGAAATACTACTTAAGTATGGCTCAGAGTGTTATCGGGCTCAAGGTGGTGTTCAGGCAGTTGCTATTCTTGAAGAATTGGTTGAAGTGTCCAGACAGAAAACCTATTTTTCTATTGAGAGTAAGGCCCTAAAGGTCTTAAAAGAAATATATGCAAGTCTAGGTGATTATCAAAAGGCTTACCAGGTCTGTGATCGTTTATTGGCGGTCAATGAGTCTACCTATATGCAGTGGAAAGAGACTGCTATTGATAAGATACATAAGGATAACGATGAAGCTGACGACAGTCAGATTAACGAACTTCAGAAATCCATTAAGACCCTTAAACACCTGTCCGATATTGGTCAAAAGATAACGTCATGCAAGAATGAAGATGAAATCTACGGTGTTCTGGAAGAGAATATGGCCAGAATTTTTGGTTACGATGCTTTTGGTGTCGGTGTTTTATCTAAAAATGGTATCAAAATCGACTATAAGTTTTTGGATGACGAAGGATACAGGCATATTGATATTTCGATTTATGATGATGATTACCTAATGGCCACCTGTATAAGGTATGGTCAGGATATTATTGTTTATGATACCAAAGACCACGCCTATAATGAAGCTAATTTCACTGGAAAACTGCTATATAAAATTAAGCAATCCGAAACAAGGGGGATTATATTTACCCCTATGATATACGAAGGAGAAACCATCGGTGGTCTGACCGTTCAAACTTATGAACGTGGTAAATTGACCTATGTTGACATGGAGAGTCTTAGAGTTTTGGCGTCTTATATAGCAATTGCCTATTCAAACCTAAGCCGGTCAAGGGAGCTGCAGGTGGCAAATCGAAAACTTGCTGAGGTTTCCTTAATGGATGGTCTGACTGGTGTATATAACAGACATGCCCTGGGTCAGTATATCGGCAAAGAATTTATTGGTCTCCTTGAGAATAAACTTCCAAGTACGGCTATTATGATTGATATAGACTATTTTAAACAGTACAACGATAATTATGGCCACTTTATGGGAGACAAATGTCTGAAACAGGTTTGCGCATCCTTGCGGAACAGTCTTTCAGGTATTAAGCATCGCTTGTTTAGATATGGTGGTGATGAGTTTTTTGCCGTACTTGAAGGATGCGATGAAAAGCTGGCCAAGTCGGTCCTTGAAAAAATTCAGTTTGAGATGAAACAACTGAATATTGAACACTTGTATTCTAAAATCGAAAAAAGGGTAACCTTAACCATAGGTGCTACAGTCATTACCAAGAAGATAAAAGACTATACAGTTGTCTTTAATAATTCAGATGAAGCTCTTTATGAGGCAAAAGAGAACGGAAGAAACAGCTTTTCCATTAATATTACCACTTGACAAATTTAATGTCTTAAAGTAATATAGTTATAAATTCGTTAGCAATGAATGATATGTTAAATGCTAGGACAGGGAAGAGTACCTGTGTATTAAAGACTAGAGAGAAGATGATGGTGGAAATTCTTCGTGAGATACACAGAGAAGGTAGCCTTTGAGCATCAAATTGAACGAAGTCTGACTTTTATTAGAGGAGACGGAAGCTTACCGTTACATAAGCATCATATCGGAGTTTTATTTTCCTGTATGAGTTGAGAGCACGCAAGTGAAATTAGGTGGTACCGCGGAGATAGAACCCTTCGTCCTATAGAGGACGACGGGTTTTTTGTATTATAATAGTATAGAAGAGATTGAAAGGAGTTAATCATGAAATTAAATGGAGCTCAAATAGTAGTAGAATGTCTCAAAGAACAAGGTGTTAAACATATTTTTGGTTACCCAGGTGCTGCAACGATTAATATTTACGATGAATTATACAAGAACGAAGAATATATCAGCCATATTCTTACCTCTCATGAACAAGGTGCTACCCATGCAGCAGATGGCTATGCACGATCAACAGGAAAGGTTGGTGTATGTCTTGCTACCAGTGGTCCGGGTGCAACAAATTTGGTCACAGGTATTGCAACTGCTTATATGGACTCAGTACCCTTAGTAGCAATTACCGGCAATGTTCAGGTGGATAAACTTGGAAAAGACTCCTTTCAGGAAGTTGACATCCAGGGTATAACCATGCCGGTTACCAAGCACAATTATATGGTAAAAGATATTGATGAATTGGTCGATACTATCCGCCAGGCTTTTTATATAGCAAAATCCGGCCGTCCCGGTCCTGTTCTCGTTGATATTCCAAAGAACCTGACTTGGGAAGAAGCTGAATATGAGTATATGGAACCAAAAGTATATGAACCTGACCAAAGTTTCACCATAGGTCAGGATGTTCTGGATATGATTGCGGCCTCCAAACGACCAATGATTCTTGCAGGTGGTGGAGTAGTTAGATCCGGTGCCAATGAAGAGTTAAAAGTTTTTGCTGAGAAAATAGATGCTCAGGTTGCCTGTACCCTAATGGGTATTGGCTCTTTCCCCTACAGTCATCCCTTATATACCGGTAATATTGGTATGCATGGATCCTTGGTTTCAAATCGAGCCATTAATGAAACGGACTTACTCATCGTTATGGGTGGTCGTTTTAGTGACCGTGTTGTTGGTAAAGAGTCAGGCTTTGCTGCAAAAGCCAAATTGATTCATATTGATATTGATCCTGCTGAAATCAATAAGAACGTTGTGGTAGACGGTTCAATAAACGGAGATATTAAAGCTGTTTTAAAAGAGCTTACAGGAAAAGTGGAAGCTAAAACCAATGATCCATGGAAAGTTTATGTGAATCATCTACGGGAAACGGTTGGACATAAAACAGATGAGACCAGCCTTAATGTACCTTATTTACTAAAACGTATCTCTGCGTATGCAACTGAGGATTCCATTGTAGCAACAGACGTTGGTCAGCATCAAATGTGGACTGCTCAACATTTTCCTTTCGAAAAACCAAACCGTTTCTTGACATCAGGCGGTCTTGGAACTATGGGCTACGGATTTGGAGCGGCTATAGGAGCTCAATTTGCAAATCCCAAAGAAAAAGTTATAATGATTACAGGTGACGGTTCCTTCCGTATGAATTTCAATGAAATGATTACGGCTGTGAAGAACCATTTACCGGTAAAAGTTTTTGTTATGAATAATAGAGCTCTGGGGATGGTTCGTCAATGGCAGAACCTCTTCTATGACAAACGTTTTTCAGCTACTACCCTGGAAGAGGATATGGACTATGTAGGATTTGCAAAAGCCTTAGGCGGCGAAGGTTTCAACATCCTGTCACTAGAAGATATTGACAGTGTTTTGCCAGCAGTCTTTGCCAGCGAAAAGCCATGTATTGTTAACTGTGTGGTAGACCAAAATACCAATGTTTATCCTATGGTACCTCCAGGAAAATCTATTTATGAAGCAATCAGTGACAATGAATAAAGAATAGAAAAGGTGATTTTATGCCAATAAAAATACCCAATGATTTACCTGCTAAACAGGTCCTTGAATCAGAAAATATTTTCGTTATGGATGATACAAGGGCAATGACCCAAGACATTCGTCCCCTCCACATAGCCATACTCAACCTTATGCCCCTTAAGGAGCAGACTGAAGCCCAGCTTCTTCGGATGCTGAGTAACAGTCCACTGCAGGTTGAGATAACCTTGATGAGCCCTGAAACCCATGTGTCTAAAAATACGCCAATGAATCATATGCAGTCCTTCTATACGTCTTTTTCTGAGGTTAAAGACCGTAAGTTTGACGGTATGATCATAACAGGAGCACCGGTTGAGAACCTACCCTTTGAGGGGGTTACCTACTGGAATGAGTTAAAGGAGATAATGGAGTGGACCAAGACCCATGTTACCTCAACCTTCCATATATGTTGGGGGGCCCAGGCTGGTCTTTACTATCACTACGGCATTGAGAAGATTCCTCTTGAGAAGAAAATGCACGGTGTCTTTAAACACACGATTACAGATGATCTTTGTCCCTTGGTAAGAGGTTTCGACCATGAGTTTATGGTACCTCATTCAAGACATACAACGATTTCTGTTGATGAAGTGTTAAGCCACCAGGAAATAAAACTCTTGTCATCATCAGAAGAAGCAGGTTTTTATCTGGCTGTCAGTTTAGACGGTAAACAAGTCTTTGCATCGGGTCATTCTGAATATGACTCAGACACCCTTAAGCAGGAATACCTCAGGGATAAGGGTAGGGGTATGGATCCCAAACTGCCCTACCGTTATTTTCCTGAAAATGATCCATCCAGAGAACCTGAATCTACATGGAAAAGCCATGCACATTTGCTTTACAGTAACTGGTTGAACTATTATGTATATCAGGCAACTCCTTATTTGATGGACCGCATCGGAGAGTAAATTCGGGAGTTTCTTGGGGTTGTTAAATACAAGCAGTCAAAAGATAAAAATGTGACATGAAATCGTCATAAGACATACAAAACTGACACAGCAGGAAGTGGGATTACATGTCCTAGATCCGTTATAGAAATATCTTACTACTACCATAAATGGCAGCAGAAAGATATTACTACACAGATCAAGGACCAGAGTTCCCATGGTATCCTACTGTGTCATTTTTGTTTATAATGAAGTCACACTTTTATCTTTTTCTGTTCCGCATTAAAAAAATCCCGAGAATCTCCCGAGATTTATAGCGCCCAGTGCTGGGACGAACTGTATCTTAGTCTGAAAGTTTAACATACATGTCGACCACTAAAGGTGTGTGTAGGCTTTGAGCCTTCTTTGATTATAAACATATGACAGCTTGGCCAATTGCCTTTGTGCTTCGTTGATTTTTACATCGCTAGGTGATTAAAGTATTGTAACTGAAATATTATATTCAAATTCTTTTTTTAAACTACACTATATAACTCGCAGGGGCTGGGTTTAGGGTCTTGCTGGTTGGGCTTTGGCTCACGAATGCATCTGTCATAACCCGTCTACATAAACTTGGTGCATTTGGGAACCACCGCCCGACAAGTAAGAGCCCTAAGCCTGGACCTGTCCGTCATATAATGATTAGCTTTAAATCAAAATAAATACATGATAAAAGTAAAGCGCATAAACTTAAACCCATCTAATGATCAATGAAAGAACCCCTCCATTGACTAAAAGCATCAAAAACTCTTATCATTATGCCTCAATAAGCCCAGCAATCTTCTCTAATGATTCGATAATTGGAATATGCTGAGGGCAGTGACCCTCGCATTCGCCACAGGCTATACAATCTGAAGCCTTGCCGCCATTACTGGTAACCCATTTATAGTGACCCTTTACTCCGTCTAAGTTCTCATAGGTTTTATAGGTGTTGTAAGTGGCTAAAATAGCAGGGATGTTGATTTTTTGTGGACAGTCTTCAACGCAGTATTTACAGTCTGTACATGGAATGGTTTCAACTTTTTTCATTTCTTCAAGAACTTTTTCGATGACGCCATATTCTGCTGAAGTCATTGGTTCAAAATTTTTCATTGTTGCAATATTGTCATCCATTTGGTCGGTGCTGGACATACCGGATAGGATGGTGATGATACCTTCTAAGGAGCCAACATACCGCATGGCCCATGATGCTATAGAGGCATCAGGTTTTTCTGTTTTGAAGATTTCCTGGTTCTTATCGGACATACCTGCAAGGTTTCCGCCCTTGACTGGTTCCATGACGATGATAGGAGTATTGTGTTTTCGTGCAACTTCATAGCATTGTCTGGATTGAACTTTTTCATCTTCCCAGTCAGCATAGTTAAGTTGAAGTTGTACAAACTCTGCCTCCGGATGAGCCGTCAGTATTTGGTCAAGAATGTCTGCGGTATCGTGGAAAGAGAAACCAAAATGCTTAATTAATCCATCTTCCTTGGCTTTCTTTACAAAATCCCAACCACCAATTTCATCCATTTGTACCATACGGTTTCTGTCTAGGGCGTGGAGTAAGTAAAAGTCGAAGTATCCGGCACCGGTCCGTTCTAACTGAAGGTCTAGAAGTGGTGCGAAATCTTCGTACTTCTTACATAACCAAATGGGCATTTTAGATGCTAGTTGATAAGATTCACGGGGATATCTCTTGACGAGAACCTCTTTTACAGCTTCTTCAGACTTCCCGTTAATATAAGGATAAGCCGTGTCAAAATAGGTGAAACCGTTCTCAAAAAAATGGTCAGCCATTTGACAGGTTTGCTCAATGTCTACATTCTCCCCGTTCATAGGTAGGCGCATGAGACCAAAACCAAGTTTTGGAATACTCTGTCCTAAATATTGTTCTTTCATGTTTACCTCCAAGGTTGCATAGTCGGTCATAACGTCTGGTTACAACCGGCCGGTTTATACAGGCGAGCTGTAACCAAATGCTTTACCGCAGGCCATATATGATGCATGTGTCATAAACATTATACTACAAATATCCTAATATTAGTCAATTGATTTATGTGAATTCATGAATATAGTTTGAGTTTTTCATAAAGAATAGCTATAATACTCATTAAGGGACTTGGAGAGATACATAACCATAGTTTAGGAAGGGACAGTGAGAATAAATTTATGTTATATATATTGTTTATCATTGGCGGAGTAATAGTACTTGATCAAAGTGGAAAGATTTTTGCCCGAAAAAATTTTAAAGAGAAGAAAATCCAGAAGGGACCCTTAACCTTCGGATTAATTTTTAATCCTGGAGCCTTTAAAGGTCTCTTTAAGGAAAAACCTAAGTTGCTCCTTAAGATCCAAATGATAGGAACCATTCTTGTTTTTATATTTACCCTAATTGCCCATTTCTTTTATAAAAATAAAAGTATGACAACTGGACTTGCCTTAATTAGTGGAGGAGCCATCGGTAATCTTATTGACCGTCTGACAGATGGACGGGTTACTGATTTTGTTGCTCTAAAGTGGACCAGAAATCTTTACTATAATCTTGCGGATTTTGCAATTTTTGCAGGAGGAATAGTCCTTGTTTTGACAGAGATCATGATGGAAATAAAAAATGCATGGTCAGGTCGATCCTGATCATGCATTTTTTTGTGAAATTATTGGGATACATTGAAAATAGAACGGATATAATCCATTCGCTTTGAGGTTTGCTGCATCAATAAATCAGCAAGTACTAAAGCGACCATGTTTTCAATAACGATTACAGCTCTTGGAACGATGACCGGATCGTGACGACCTCCTATAACCAAGTCGATAACCTCGCCGCTTCTGTTTGTGGCCTGTTGAGTCATGTGGATACTAGGTGTAGCCTTGACTGCTGCTCGAAGTGTGATGGTTGAACCGTCAGAGACTCCGCCGGTCATACCACCGGCATGATTGGTGATTTTTACAGGCTTGCCGTCTTTATTTTGGTAGAAGTCGTTATTTTCGAAACCTGTCATTTGGCTGGCCTTAAAACCTGCTCCGATTTCGACACCTTTCATGGCTCCTACAGACATAATTGCATGTGCAAGAAGTCCGTCAAGCTTGTCAAATACCGGTTCGCCGATACCGGCAGGCATGCCCTGGACGGTGCACTCGATAATACCGCCAGCTGAGTTGCCGTCTTTAATTAGTTTGCGCATGTATTCCTCGGTTTCTTCTACCTTAGAGGCATCAGGGAAACGGAAGGGGTTGTTGTAAATTTCTTCGAGGTCAAATTTATCCATATCAACCTGGATTGGGCCAATGGATTTAGCATAGGCTGTGACAGAAATACCCAAATCCGCCAATAATTTTTTGGCAATAGCACCGGCAGCGACACGGCCGATGGTTTCCCGACCGGATGAACGTCCACCACCTCGGTAGTCCCTGAAACCGTATTTTTCATCATATGCATAATCAGCATGACCTGGACGGTAAACATCCATAATCTCTGAATAATCTCTGGAACGCTGGTCTTTGTTCTTAACCATGAGTGAAATCGGTGTTCCTGTTGTTTTTCCTTCAAATACACCGGATAATATCTGGACTTTATCTGATTCATCCCGTGGAGTGCAATACGGGCTTTGGCCGGGACGTCTTTTGTTTAGGTCAAGCTGGATATCGCGTTCACTAAGCTCAAGTCCTGCCGGACATCCATCGATGACAACGCCTACGCCTAATCCGTGGGATTCTCCCCAGGTGGTTATACTGAATAATCTTCCAAAACTGGATCCTGCCATTGTAGCTCCTTTCAGTTCTTGTATATAAAGACTTGACGTCTAAAGTTTCATAAGTAGCACCATTATAATCGATTTAACGTGATAAAGCAAGTTGGACCTTCAAAGCGTATAGGAACTAGTATAAGGTTTATGACAATAAGTATGGAAAGACTGTGGTTTTAGTGTATAATTAACTTAAACATGTAAACGATTCAAGCAGGACTGAAGTCCTTATGTCATAATTTTCAAAGGTGATATTTATGAATATACGTGGAATGAAAGTGATGTCTGTTGATGATAACAATAATAATCTCTTGATGATAGAGGTTTTTGCCAAAAACCTGGGATTGGAAGTTGAATCTTTTGATGATCCCCTAATGGCTATGAAGGTTATTGGCAGCAGACATTATGATATCTATATTGTTGATTATATGATGCCAGGACTCAATGGGATTGATTTAATCAAAGCCATTAGGGAAGTTGAGCCTTCGGTACCCATTATTATGATTACGGCAGTAGGAGATGATATTAATCTCCATCAGGAAGCCCTGAGAGAAGGGGCGTCGGATTTTATGGCTAAACCGGTAAACGGAACGGTTTTCAAATTAAGAGTGGAGCTCCTTCTTAAGCTGTATATGTCTCAAAAATTACTGGAGGATAGGGCGGCCCTTCTTCAGGATGAAGTGGATAAGGCAACGCAGGAAGTAATAAAATCTGAGCTTGAAACACTGACTGTAGTTGGTAGAACAGCAGAGTACAAGGATCCGGAAACAGGAGCCCATATTTACAGGGTTAGTCATTACGCCAGGCTTTTGGCCAAGGTCTACGGATTAACACCGGTTATGCAGGAGGTTGTTTTTTATGCATCACCCCTTCATGATATCGGTAAGGTGGGGATACCGGATTCTGTTCTATTGAAACCGGGTTCTCTAGATGAAAATGAATGGGAAATCATGAAGTCCCATACCTTGATTGGCTACAATATACTAAAAAAATCCAAATCTAAATATTTAAAGGCCGGTTCTGTAATCGCCTTTAACCATCATGAAAAATACGACGGTTCCGGTTATCCTAAGGGATTAAAGGGAGAAGATATTCCTCTGTTTGGTAGGATTGTCGCTATTTGTGATGTCTTTGATGCTTTAACGTCAAGAAGGCCTTATAAGGAACCCTGGTCCTTTGATAAGGCTATGGAATATATATGCGAACAAGGTGGCAAGCATTTTGATCCAGACTTGGTTGATCTTTTCGTGAAGGAAATTGATCAGGTCAAGGATATATATATGAGTGTTGATGAAGAGGTATAGTATGAGAGAAGCAGGCGGTAATCAAATCATTCGCTTAAGCGTAAGTTTTTATTTGATTGTGACAACTATCGTAACAATTATATTAAATGGTCTTGTCTTTTGGACGACGATGAGTGAGGGTGATTCTTTTGGTGATCATATTAAGGTCATTATGGAGAGTCGTCTTGTGATTTTCTTCATCTTTTCCATCAGTTCCTATTTACTATCAATTCTTATCATTAGTATGGTTTACCGGAGAATTACTGGCCATGTAAATAAGACCAGGGATGAACTGACCCAATTGGCAGTTGAAGCAGACACAGCAAATATTGCAAAGAGTAATTTCCTTGCTAATATGAGTCATGAAATCAGAACCCCCCTTAATGCTATCATTGGTTTCTCGGATATTTTGGGGGCCAGTGATCTTCCAGCCGCGGAGAAAGATTATGCAGGCATTGTTGCCAGAAGTGCAAAATCCCTGCTTTCCATAATCAACAGTATTCTTGATATCAGCAAGATTGAAAGTGATGTGTTTGATATCAGTAACGAATCTTTTAAAATAGAGCCTTTTCTGGAAAGTATTATTGAGCTATATTCTGTGAAATCCGATGAAAAGAAAGTACAGCTGAGTTATTATTTTGATAACTCGATCCCAGACTATCTTATTGGAGACTCCTTTCGTCTTCAACAGGTTATCTCCAACCTTCTTAGCAATGCTATTAAGTTTACTCCACAAAAGGGCCATGTCCAGTTTAAAGCCCTCCTATTAAATGGTAGTGAAAAGAATGTCACCATACGATTTGCCGTAAAGGATGATGGAATTGGAATATCGGAGGAAGGTCAAAAGAAAATCTTTGAACCTTTTACTCAAGCTGATGAGAGTATAACCAGAAAATTTGGAGGGACTGGCCTTGGCTTAAGTATTTCGAGAAAGATTGTTCAGGCTATGGATTCAGAACTAAAACTAACAAGTGAACTTCACAAAGGGTCTCTCTTTAGTTTTGATGTGGATTTTGAAATCGACAGTAAAAGGTCCAGTGAGAAATTTGTCCATAAGGAGATGGTCTTTGGCGTTTATCCGAATGTTGTTGATGATAAGGAAATGCGGGAACGTTTGATTAGTGTTTTGTCTAAGTATGGTGAAGTTGTCAGGGACCCTGACCAAATCTATTATGAAAACATCAATATCCTTGTAGGTATAGAGGTTGACAATATCTATCTTGAAACTAAACGGATGAAAGATGTTTATAAAAATATCCCCATTATATATGCCCATAAAGAACTTTATCTGAGTCAGAACGAGCGGGAAATCTTTTATGATATTATTAGAGAGCCTTACTATAAGTCAAAAATCGAGAAAATCCTTGGTAGGATTAATCATATTGAAGTGAGTGATGATAATAGTGGACTTAAGGATATCGGTTTTGAAGGTACAGTCCTGGTTGCTGAAGATAATACGACGAATCAAATCCTCATGAGAGTCCTTCTGGAAAGACTTGGTGTTGATATGGTCTTTGCTGATAATGGTATAGAGGCTGTTCAGAAGTTTAAGGAAAATGACATTGATTTGATATTAATGGACATCCATATGCCTCTGTGTGACGGAGTTAAAGCCATGAAGGATATCAGAAAACTGAAAAAGGGCCAGAAGATACCGATTATTGCCTTAACAGCTGATGCCTTGAAGGGTGACAAGGAAAAGTATATAGATGAAGGAATGAATGATTACCTTTCGAAACCACTTTCCTATAACGACTTGGTTATGAAATTCTATGATTATCTGCAAGTATCAAAAACTAAGAAAAAGGGACTCTTGCTTGGACAGATCAAAGAGGAGCCTCTTGAGGGTCAGGGTGTTATGAACAAGGATGAGGTTGCAGCCTTGGAGTTTCAGCAAGTTAGTGATGAAACACTTGGAAAAAGAAGCGGCAAGGGACAAAAGGGACTTAGTGAAATAAAAGGTACCAGCTCCAAACCGGTAACCTATCCTGAAAAAACCTACTTTGGTGATGACAATTTAAGCTTTAAGGAAAGGGTGGAGGTTGCAACAGCCAGGCGTAAAAACGGGCCTGACACACCTCTTGAACAGGAGGCGGAACCAGCAATAAAAGCCAGAGGTACTGTTAAAGGTGAAGCACCTAAGTCCTCGACCCAGGTGACGAATCAGGTACCCAAGGAAGCTCAGGAGATATTGGCTATCAATACCTTTGATTATGAGAGGGAATCAGCCTGTAAATATATTGGCGTTGACCAGGTGACCTTGGATATGCTCTTGGACAATTTCAGTTTAACCTATACCAAAGACTTGGATAAAATTCGAGAGGCTTTGTCAGAGAAAAATGTCCTGCATATCAAACAGACAGCCCATTATTTGAAAGGCAGTGCTGCAAACCTCCATATGAATTCTTTGGTCAGTCTATTGAAAGAGGTTGAAATAAACGCTAAAAATGGTATAATTTCAAAGGTTGACTTTACCAGTATAGAGAAATATATCCAACATATCCTTTCGGATGAATGATTATTGATAAAAGAGGTAGAATATGTATGAATTAATTAAAACTGACGGAATGGCTAAACGAGGCCGTTTTAAAACTGTACACGGGACTATTGAGACGCCTGTCTTTATGAATGTAGGAACCGCTGCTGCTATAAAAGGTGGGGTATCGACAAAAGACCTGGAAGATGTAAAATGTCAGGTGGAGCTTTCCAACACCTATCATCTTCATGTTCGCCCTGGAGATGATGTTGTTTATAAACTGGGAGGCCTTCATAAGTTTATGGTCTGGGATAAACCTATCTTGACGGACTCTGGTGGATTTCAGGTCTTTAGTCTTGCAAAACTTCGGAAGATAAAAGAAGAAGGGGTTTATTTTGCCTCTCATATTGATGGTAAAAAGATTTTTATGGGACCTGAAGAAAGTATGCAGATCCAATCCAATCTTGCCTCTACCATTGCTATGGCCTTTGATGAGTGTCCGCCCCATCCTGCAACAAGAAAATATATGGAAGACTCTGTTCATCGGACAACAAGATGGTTGGAACGGTGTAAAACTGAAATGTCACGCTTGAACTCTCTTGAGAGGACAATCAATAAGGATCAGATGCTCTTTGGTATTAATCAAGGAGGAACTTTTGAAGATATTCGTATTGAGCATGCCAAGACTATATCAGAAATGGATTTGGACGGTTATGCCCTGGGAGGTTTAGCTGTAGGCGAAAGTCATGAAGATATGTATCGCATTATTGAAGCGACGACTCCTTATCTTCCTCAAGATAAGCCAACCTACCTGATGGGGGTTGGTACACCTGAGAATATATTGGAAGCTGTTGAACGTGGCGTGGATTTCTTTGACTGTGTATATCCGACTAGAAATGGAAGACATGGTCATGTCTATACCAATAAGGGTAAGATGAATCTTCTTAATAAAAGGTTTGAACTCGATGATGCTCCCATTGAGGAGGGTTGTGGATGTGAAGCCTGTACCAGGTATTCGAGGGGCTATATCAGACACCTCCTTAAGGCCAAGGAAATGCTTGGTCTACGCTTGGCCGTTCTTCATAATCTTTATTTCTATAACACCATGATGGAAGAAATTAGGAGTGCTATTGAAGAAGGCAGGTATAGTGACTACAAAAAAGCCAAGATTGAAGGTTTTCAGCGAGGAATAGACGGTTAGGCTTAAAAGATTAAGGTTCCATAAAAATCCCTAAGATTGTCTTGACATAAGATAGGGACTAAGTGTACTCTAGTATATAGATTGTAATTATGGGCTCTGGTAAAACCTTGTTTGACCTAAGCCTAAGTATCCTAGGAGGAAAATAATGAGTCAATTTTTATTTTTGCTTGAAGCAGGTGATACAGGTGCAGCTGGCGGTATCACTCAAATGTTAATTTTATACGCTGCAATTTTTGGTATTTTCTGGTTCTTCTTGATTCGTCCGCAACGTAAACGTCAAAAGGAAACAGAATCTATGCAAAACAGCATTGAAAACGGGGATGAAGTACTGACAAACGGTGGTTTCTACGGTAAAGTTGTTGATAAAATCAATGATGTATATGTTGTTGAGTTTGGAACAAACAAAACTGTACGTGTTCATGTACATAAATCTGCTATTGCTTCCAAATCAAGTCCAGACTTGTCTGTATCAAGCGACGAAGAATAGAATGATTAAAAAAGAGCCCGAAGATGGGCTCTTTTATTTTTGCATAACATATGTAGATGTATGCTTCTAGAGATTGGCTTTTAGATGATCAAGTAAGGCGTCTGGTACAGTGAGATTTCCGTAGCCATTGCCAAGGTCCAGGCCTTTTTTGTTGTCTCCGTGATAATCAGAACCACCGACTTCCAGAAGATCGTAGTGTCTGGCAATATTTCTCATGGTTTGATGCTGGCGGCTGTCGTATAAAGAGTAGTAACTTTCGATGGCCTTTAAGCCAAAGGATTTTAGGATACCAATCATGTGAACGATGCCGTCGTCACTAAGGTCGTAAAGGGTAGGATGGGCAATAGCCGAGATACCGCCGGTAGCATTGATAAGTTCTATAACGGTTTTTGATGATACGTTCTCTCTAGGTATATAGGCAGGTTTTCCATTACCTATTAATTGGTCAAAGACTAAGTTTCTGTCTTTAAAGTAGCCTTTTTGAACTAAGACCGTTGCAAAATGGCTTCTGGTAATAACGCTGCCATTGGCAAATGAAATCAGGTCTTCCATGGAAACGCTATAGCCAAGGCTGTTTAGTTTATCAACCAGTCTCTGGTTACGCTTGGTCCGGTCATCAAGAATTGATGTGAGACCCTCCATAAATGTTTTGTTGTTTGGGTCGATGTAAAGGCCTAGAATATGAACATCAAAATCATATCCTTCAAGACCGGTTGAAAACTCGATACCGGGAACTATTTCAAGGGATGTATCCAGGGTTTTAAGGTAATCCATTCCATCAACAAGACCTTTTATGGTATCATGGTCAGTGATGGCAAGTGCTTTTAGTTTTTTGGTAATTCCGTAATCAATAAGTTCCGACGGACTTAAGGTTCCGTCTGAGGCTGTAGTATGTGCATGTAAATCTATCATCATAAGTGTCAAGCAGGCTTGACTCTCCTTTCGCTGAATTTGGAACAAGCCTATTATAACATAAGAAGAGAGAAGGTGACATGTTGATTGAATTAGGTGTCAGCAATCTAAAGAAACAATTTGGAGAAACAATTATATTTGAAAACATAACATTTGAACTGGGGACATCCGAGAGACTAGGGCTAATCGGTGCCAATGGTGTTGGCAAAACTACAGTTATGAAGATTCTTATGGGGATGGAAAATGCCAATGGTGGTGACGTTTTTAAAAGAAAAGGAGCCAGCCTGGGTTACTTGAACCAGATACCTGATTTTAATGAGGATATTAAAGCTATTGATGTTATTGAGAAGGCTTTTGAAGATCTTCTGATTATAGAAACTGAGTTGAAAGAACTGGAGAAAGCCATGAGTCTTGGAGGACAAGACTTAGACAGGCTGGTCAAACGTCATGGAAATCTGAGTATTGAGTATGAACGACTGGGTGGATATATGAAGGAGACCAACCTGAAAAAGGTTTTAATCGGTCTGTCAATCTCAGATCAGATGCAGGAAAGACCCTTTCACCTCTTGTCAGGCGGTGAGCAAACGAGAATAGTTCTTGCCAAAATACTTCTTGAAAAACCGGATGTCCTTCTCCTTGATGAGCCTTCCAATCATTTGGATATGGCTTCCATAGAATGGTTGGAAGAATATCTTAAAGAATATCAAGGAGCCGTCCTCATTATTTCTCATGACCGTTATTTCCTAGACCGTGTTGTGACTAAAATTGTAGAACTGACTTATGATGAAGCTATTCTATACCATGGTAATTATACTTATTATACGGTTGAAAAAGAGCGGCGTTTTCTTATTGCTATGAAACACTACGAACAGCAGCAAAAGAAAATCAAGAAAATGGAAGAACAGATCAAACGTTACCGTATATGGGGTGAGATGCGTGACTCCGACAAGATGTATCGACGGGCCAAAGAACTGGAGAAGCGGCTTGAGAAAATGGATAAGCTTCAAAAACCACAGTATGAAAAAAGAAAAATGTCTCTCGACATGTCAACGGGACACCGGACTGGTAAAAGGGTTATGGAACTTGAAAACCTTTCAAAAGGCTTTGAGGATAAGGCTTTATTCAAAGATGTGGATTTGACCCTTTGGTACAAGGATTACCTTTGTATTCTAGGAGGAAATGGAACCGGGAAGACTACATTGTTTAAGATGCTAACCGGGGAACTTCAACCCGATCAGGGTACAATAAAGATAGGCAGCAGGATAGAGATGGGGTATTTGCCCCAGGTTGTCGAATTTGATAATGAAAATCAGACTATCATGGAGTATTTTCAAAGTATTCATCCTGTAACCAATGGTCAGGCAAGGAAGCAGCTGGCAAAGGCTCTTTTCGTTAAAGATGATGTCTTCAAATACCTGAAAGTTTTATCAGGAGGTGAAAAGTCCCGTTTAAAGCTGAATGTGCTTATGTATGGTGATGTTAACCTTATGCTCCTGGATGAGCCGACCAACCACTTGGATATTGAATCCAGAGAAGTTCTGGAAGAGAATTTGCTTCAATATGAAGGGACTGTGCTTTTTATCAGTCATGACAGGTATTTTGTGGATAAGATGGCCTCAAGAATTGGTGAGATTGAAAATCATCACCTTCATGTTTATGAAGGGGATTACCAATACTTTAAGGAAGAGAAGAAAAAGTACCAGGAGACAGAAAATCTGAACTTGGATCAGGATATAGAAAAATCCCAGGATGAAACTTTGGAAGTTCTAGATGACCAGTTAAGGGATGAAGGTTCAGACAGCAATGAAAGTAAGATCCTTAGTAAAAATGCCCAAAAACGTTTGAATGTCATTGAAGCCAGTATTGAGATTAAAGACCAGGAACTGGCAGAACTGAATGCCTATCTGGTAGAAATTGGGTCTAATATGGACCTTGTTAAAGAAACCATGGCTCAAATTGAAGCAAAACAGGAAGAAATTGATCTTTTATATGAAGAATGGGAACAAATAACAATTTGAAAAACCTAAAATATATGGTATAATAGATAAGGTTAATTACAAAGGAGGACACGAACATGAAGCATATTAAAACTTTAAATAGCACAGTTCTTCAAAACACTGTTAAACATGGTGGATGCGGCGAATGCCAAACTTCATGCCAATCAGCATGTAAGACATCATGCACAGTCGGCAACCAAAGTTGCGAAAACGAGAATAAGTAATCTTAAGCAGTGACATTTGTCGCTGCTTATTACTTGTCAAAGACTCATTGTCCAAGACAAGTTGTTAGGAAGGAAAATCTAATGATACATCAATACAAAATAGATGACGTTAATGTTGTCATCGATGTAAACAGTGGAGGCATTCATCTTTTTGATGATTGTTCTTATGACTATATTGAACTACTTAATGACGGCTTGAAACATGATGATATTGTGAAGCAACTGGCTGATCAATACACCCATGTTGATTTTGCTGAAGTAAAAAATGAAATTGATACATTGACAAGTCAAGGGATGCTCTTTTCAGAGGGGCATTATGACCATGTTCTTGATGGTTTCGAGGATAGAGAAACAGTTGTCAAAGCCCTTTGTCTTCATATAGCTCATGATTGTAACCTTAAATGTAAATACTGTTTTGCAGGTGAAGGTGAGTATCATGGTGACCGTTCTATGATGAGCCTTGAAGTCGGTAAGAAGGCTATTGATTTTCTTGTGGCGAATTCAGGTAACCGCAGGAATTTGGAAATAGATTTCTTTGGTGGAGAACCTTTGATGAATTTTGAGGTTGTCAAAGAAATCGTCTATTATGCCAAATCTATTGAAAAAGAGAATAACAAGAATTTCCGTTTTACTATTACGACCAATGGTGTGCTTCTTGATGATGCGAAAATCGAATTCATTAATGAGCATATGTATAATGTGGTTCTTTCCTGTGATGGCCGTAAGGAAGTTCATGATTACATGAGACCGACTTCTAATAGCAAAGGTTCTTATGAACTTATAATGCCTAAGTTCAAGGATATCGTTGCTAAGAGACAAGGTTCTTACTATATCCGTGGAACCTTTACCCACCATAATCTTGATTTTTCCAGAGACGTTATCAGTATGGCTGATGAAGGTTTTGACCTTATTTCAGTTGAACCGGTAGTAGCACCTCTTGAAGCGGATTATGCCATTCAACCTGAAGATATTAAAACCTTAGTGGCTGAATATGAGACGCTGGCAAAGGAAATGGTTGAAAGACAAAAGGCGGGACAAGGATTCCAGTTTTTCCATTTTATGATTGATCTTACCGGAGGACCCTGTGTAGCAAAACGATTAACAGGTTGTGGTGCAGGTTCTGAATATCTAGCGGTAACTCCATTTGGAGACTTATACCCATGTCACCAGTTTGTTGGTATGGAAGACTTCAAAATGGGTACTGTTGATACCGGTGTAGAGAATATAGAATTACGTAAAGAATTTAAAGGGTGTAATGTACTGGCCAAAGAAGAATGTCAGTCCTGTTGGGCCAAGTTCTATTGCAGTGGCGGCTGCATGGCAAATGCTTACAACTATAAGGGTTCAATTCAGTCTGTTTACGACATGGGGTGTGACCTGGAGCGTAAACGAGTGGAATGTGCCATCTATCTTAAGGCTAAAGAAGTATAATAAGAGGAGGAAAGTAGCATGAAAATCAAGAATCTGGTGATTCTCCTGGTGACATTGGCAGTAATTGGCGGTACACTTTTTGTTGCAGCTAATGGTATCGGTGAGAACAAGACAGGCAGTGCAGAAGATATCAATTTAGGTTTGGACTTGGCAGGTGGTGTCAGTATTACATACACAACTGTTAAGGATAATCCAACAGACCAGGAAATAAGCGATACCAAGTATAAGTTAAACCAACGTATCAGCCAGAGCGGTTATACAGAGGGTGAAGTTTATATTGAAGGTAAGAATCGTATAAACGTAGATATACCAAATGTTGATGATCCAAATAAAGTGCTTGAGGAACTGGGCCAACCTGGTGATCTTAAGTTTATAGATGAAGAAGGAAACGTTATCATCACTGGTAGTGATGTAAAAGATGCCAACGCTCAAAGCGATCCGGATGGAATTGGTTATATTGTTGAGCTGGTTTTAAATAGTGAAGGAAAAGATAAGTTTTCTGAAGGAACTGCAGCTAATGTAGGTAAAACAATCGCCATCGTTTACAATGGTGAGGTTCTCATGGCTCCACGGGTTAGCAGTCAGATCGATAATGGTGTAGCCAGTATTTCAGGTATGAGTAATTCAGAAGAAGCTTTTGAATTAGCAACATATATCCGTATCGGTGCACTTCCTCTTGAGCTTGAAGAATTATATTCAAGTGTGGTTGGTGCAAAGATGGGTGAGGATGCAATTAATACATCTCTTACTGCCGGTCTTATCGGAATTCTTCTTGTTTTTGCTTTTATGATTGTTTTCTACCGTTTGCCTGGTTTTGCTGCGTCAATAGCTTTGGCTTTTTATGCAGGACTTGTCATTGTACTCTTAAGTATATTTGACTTGACTTTAACATTACCTGGTATAGCCGGTATTATTCTTTCGGTCGGTATGGCCGTTGATGCCAATGTTATTATCTTCTCCAGACTTAAAGAAGAAATTGCGATGGGCAAAACCCTTAGGGCATCTGTTAAGGCTGGATTTAAGAAAGCGACAACAGCAATTGTTGACGGTAATGTAACAACCCTTATTGCAGCCCTTGTTCTCTATATCATGGGAACCGGTCCGGTAAGAGGTTTTGCTCAGACCCTTGCTCTTGGTATTGTTGTATCCATGTTTACAGCACTTGTTGTAACAAGAATTCTTTTGATTTCTTTTGTTGAGCTTAAGATTAAGAACAAGAAGTTATATGGTATTGGTCATGATGCCAAAGTTTTTGATATTATTGAAAGAAAAAGACTATGGTTTGGTATTTCTATTGTCGTCATTGCTGCAGGGTTTGTATTCCTTCCTGTTAACGCAGGGGCTAGAGATAACCTTTTGAACTTTGATATTGAGTTTGCGGGCGGTACATCAACTTCTGTAACAACAGATACTGTTATGTTTGAAGATGTTGAAGATTTACAAACAGGCCTTCTTGATCTTGTTGTCGAGGCAACCGGTGATGACACTCCGCAAATGAATGTAGTTAGTGGTGTTAACGGCCAAGGTCAGTTTGTCATCAAAACAAAGTCATTGGATACAGACCAGGGGCTAGCCCTTCGTCGTGCTTTACAAGATGAACTATCCATTGATTCAGAACAGATTGTATCGACGAATATTAGTGCAACTATTTCATCAGAAATGAGTCGGGATGCCATCATTGCTGTTATTATAGCTTCCATATTTATCCTTCTTTATGTAACCTTTAGGTTCCATGACTTCAGGTTTGGTGTGGCTGCTGTTATCGCTTTGATTCATGATGTGTTCGTCGTGTTTGCGGTTTATTCCATACTCTTTATTCCGATTAATAACTCCTTTGTGGCTGCGATGCTGACCATTGTTGGTTATTCCATTAACGATACCATTGTTCTATTTGACCGTGTTCGTGAGAACCAAAAGTCTATGAAACGTGGAGACTACCGCGGTGTTATCAACAAGTCCATCTCTCAGACTATATCAAGGTCCATCAATACATCCTTGACCACCTTTATTATGGTGTTTGTCTTGAACTTACTTGGTGTGGCTGCTATTAAGGAATTTGCTTTGCCATTGATGGTTGGTATCTTGAGTGGTACCTATTCTTCAATCTTCATTGCCAGTCCATTATGGTATATCTTTAAGAAGAAAGAGGAAGCTAAGATCCAGAAAGCCCATCCTGAGGCTTAAGTGTGACAAGAAGTCCCATATGGGGATAGTCGTGTAAATGTTGATTTAGAAAGACTGGAATTTTATGATTAAACCTTTGATCATTAAAGAAAAGTTCATAGATGAAAAACATATAGAAACCTTCCGAAGTGACTTAGCTTCGGAAGGTTTCTCCTTGACACCTTTTATGGTGTCCATGCTTCTTGGCAGAGGCGTGGACAGCCTGGAAAAAGCCCATAGATTTCTGAAACCTGGACTTGATACCATGTATGATCCCTTTCTTATGAAGGATATGAAGAAAGCAGTTGATCTGATTAAGGAACATATACAGACAGGCAATTCAATAACTGTATATGGTGATTATGATGTTGATGGGGTTACGTCAACCTCCATCCTCTATATGACCCTTAAAGAATGCGGTGCTCAGGTGGATTATTATATACCTGATCGAATTGAAGAGGGTTATGGAATTAATAAGGATGCGTTGACCAAGATCCGTAGTCAGGGGACCAAGTTGGTCATTAGTGTAGATACAGGAATTACAGCTGTTGACCAGGTGGACCATGGACGTGGTCTCGGAATGGATATGATTATTACGGACCATCATGAGTGTCAAGAGGTAATACCAAGGGCTAATGCTGTCCTTAATCCCAAGCAGGATGATTGTTCCTATCCTTATGATATGATTGCCGGTGTCGGTGTCACCTATAAATTGGTTCAGGGTCTAGCAAAAGTCTTTGATTTGAATCAGGAATTTGTACTGGATTTACTGGAAATTGTTGCTGTGGGAACCATATCTGATCTGGTTCCCCTGGTTGATGAAAACAGAACTTTTGTTTATCAGGCTTTTAAGCGGATGAGGACCATTAAGAACTTGGGATTGAACGCCTTGGTTAGGGTGTCAGGTATTGATACAGGAAAAATAACGGCAGGATCCATTGGATTTCAAATAGGTCCAAGGTTAAATGCTGCAGGTAGACTGGGTGATGCAAAGCGGGGGGTTGCCTTGTTCTTAAGCCGGGATCCAGACCAGGCTATGAAAATAGCCGAAGATCTTAATGAGGAAAACCTTAAACGAAGGGCCATGGAAGACGAAATTTTGGAGATGGCAGACCGTTTGGTTCAGGAAAACATAGACCTTGCGAAAACCAAAGTTCTGGTTGTAGGTCATGAAGGGTGGCATCATGGTGTCATCGGTATTGTTGCTTCCAGAATTTGTGAAAAATACTACCGACCTACTATTTTACTGGCAATTGAAGATGGTGTGGCGTCAGGATCGGCTAGAAGTGTTGAAGGGTTTTCTATCTTTGACGCCCTATCATCCACCAAGCATCTTTTGGATAAATTTGGTGGACATGAAATGGCAGCTGGAATGAGTTTTGATGCCTCTAGAATCGAAGATTTGCGTGAAAATCTTAATGAATTTGCCAGCAAGAATATGGGACCAGACACATTGATCCCTAAGATTAGGGTTGAGAGCAGGATGCTGCCTTCTCAGGTTAATGTTGAGTTCATTGAGGACCTCTCGGTTCTTGAACCTTATGGCATGGGCAATGAGGAACCCCGTTTTCTTATTGATGCTGCTGTGAAAACCACTTCCCTTATGGGTAAGGAACTCAATCACTTCAAGATGTCAGTTTCAGATACCAGGGGTGCCATTGATGCTGTTGGTTTTTATGCACCTGAGTATTATGATGAACTTGTTGAGGGGATGGAAATCAATACTATTGGCACCTTCAATATCAATGAATGGAAGGGCTTTAAGAAGCCCCAGGTATTTATTAAGGCTATTTCTTATCAAGATAAGGTTCAGACTGCCATTGATGAAGGCAGATCCTTAAGTGACTTGCTGTTTTCTAAAGGAAGTAAGGTTTCAGGTGTTGATAACATTGGCCTTAGTGATTTTGACCTGGATGGAGATGGATCCCTAAGACCAGTTGATCAAGGCCTAATTGGTGAGGTTAAGACTTTTATTAAGGACCATAGTTATCTGAATATAAAAATCGACAGGGCAGTATGTGCTACTGTTTATAAAAATTTAAGGTCTAGAGGTAGTGGGAGTCATGAATATGGCCCCGTTGATCTAATGGGTCTCTGTGAGATTTCCAAGGGACTTGATAATGGAAAGTCATATGAAGAAAACATGGTAAGTGGTTTGCTCTGTCTCAAAGTCTTTGATGAGCTGGACTTGATTACTTGCCTGTTGAAGCAAGACAAGATGTTAATTGGTTTGAATTTAGGTAAAAAAGTTGAATTACCAAAATCTACATTGTATAATAGTATATGTTGTTAATGAATAAAAAGGAGATTAGCCATGGATTTGAAAAATTTAATTAGAGATGTACACGACTTTCCAAAGGAAGGGATTGTATTTAAGGATATTACCACTATTTTACAAGATCCAGATGGTCTGAAAGAATCCATTGAGCAAATGCAGTCCAAACTGGAAGACGTTGACTTCGATATCGTAGTCGGTCCGGAATCCAGAGGATTTATTTTTGGAGTACCTCTTGCCTATAACTTACATAAGGGATTTGTCCCTGTAAGAAAAGCAGGTAAGTTGCCATATAAGACAAAAGCCAAGACCTATGATCTTGAATATGGAACGGCCACCATTGAAATGCATGTGGATTCCATAAAGCCGGGAGATAAGGTAGTTATCGTAGATGACTTATTGGCTACCGGAGGAACCAGTGAAGCCATGGTCCAGTTGATTGAAGATTTAGGTGGCCAGGTTGTTAAGATGGTATTCTTGATCGAATTATCATTTTTACCTGGAGCCGAAAAATTAAAGGCCTATGATGTTGAAGCCTTAATTAAGTACTAAGTATAGCGATTTTTATGAAACAGGAGTGTCTGACTCCTGTTTTTTCGTTATTATTTTTTGCTATAAATATTTGCTTTTTTTTCAAAAAGTTCATATAATAAGAGATAATATCCCAATGACGGGACGTGTAAAATAGGACAGGAAGTGGTGATGATATGCCAGAAAAAGCCTTTCAAGAATTAATTGCAAAAATTAAAAAGTATCATCCTGCTGAGAATTTTGACATGGTTGAGAAAGCCTTCAACTTAGCTAAAGAAGCCCATGGAAACCAAGTTAGAAAATCTGGAGAGCCTTATTTGATTCATCCGGTTGCAGTGGCCAATATCTTGGCAGAGCTGGAACTTGATAAGGAATCCATAATCGCAGGAATTTTACACGATGTGGTGGAGGATACCGATTATACGGTTGAAGATATAAAAGAGATGTTCAATGAGGAAGTAGCCCTTCTTGTTGATGGTGTTACCAAGCTTGGTGCCATTTCCTATACATCCAAAGAGGAGATTCAAGCTGAGAATTACCGGAAAATGTTTTTGGCCATGGCTAAAGATATTCGGGTTATTCTTATTAAGCTTGCTGATAGATTGCATAATCTTAGAACCCTGATTTATATGCCGGAACATAAACAGAGAGAGAAAGCCAAAGAAACTTTGGATATTTATGCACCTCTTGCTCACCGGTTGGGGATCAGTAAGATTAAGGTTGAGATGGAAGACCTGGCTCTTAGATATCTGGATAAAGATGCCTATTATGACATCGTTGAGAAGATTAAACGAAAACGAAGTGATAGAGAGCGTTATATTAACTCAGTTGTTGAAAATGTACAAGATCAGCTGGTGGAAGTAGGGATTGAAGCCGAAGTTTTTGGCAGACCCAAACACTTCTTTAGTATTTACAAGAAAATGGTTAATCAGAATAAGACCATTGATCAAATCTATGATCTTTTTGCCGTTCGGGCAATTGTGGATTCAGTAAAGGACTGTTATGGTGTCCTGGGAATCATTCACGAACTTTATACCCCTGTACCGGGACGTTTTAAAGACTATATAGCTATGCCTAAGCCTAATATGTATCAATCCCTTCATACAACCTTGATTGGTCCGGAGGGAGAGCCTTTTGAGATGCAGATTAGGACCCTTGAGATGCACAGAACTGCTGAGTTTGGTATCGCAGCCCACTGGAAATACAAGGAGGGCAAGACAGCTCAGTCTATGGAAAAAAGTGAAGAACAGAAAATTGACTGGTTACGTCAGATCCTTGAGTGGCAGAGAGACATGTCAGATAACAAGGAATTTATGGACGTCCTCAAATCTGACCTTGATGTTTATTCTGACCAGGTTTATGCATTTACACCTAGTGGAGACGTGATTAACCTGCCCAAGGGCTCTACACCGATTGATTTTGCCTACTATATTCACTCTGCAGTTGGTAATAAAATGGTTGGAGCAAGGGTTAACGGTAAGATTGTTACCTTTGACTATGAAGTCCGTAATGGTGACCGTATTGAGATCATTACTTCCCAGAACTCTTCGGGACCTAGTCGTGACTGGCTGAAGGTGGTCAAGTCTTCTCAAGCAAAAACCAAAATCAATCAATGGTTTAGGAAGCAGTTTAAAGAGGAGAACATTACAAAAGGTAAAGACCTTATTGAAAAATATGCAAAGACCAAAAACCTTCCCTTACCTAAATTAATGGATCCTAAGGCTATGGAATCAGTATACCGTAAGTATGGATTCAAGGATTGGGAGTCTGTTTGTGCTGCAGTAGGGCATGGTGGACTGAAAGAAGGCCAGATTGTCAACCGTCTTCATGAACACTATAAGGCTAAGCACAAAGAAGAAGTCAATCCGGAAGATATTATTAAGGAAATCAATGAAAACAGCTCTAAAGTGACATCTAAAAAGTCAAAGAGCGGCATTATCGTTAAGGGGATTGAGGATCTGGCTGTACGTTTTTCCAGATGCTGTTCACCAGTTCCTGGGGATGAAATCGTAGGTTTCATTACAAGAGGTAGAGGTGTCTCCATACATAGAACAGATTGCGTTAACATGATTAATCTGACTGATGAGGAACGGGCCAGACTCATTGATGCAGAATGGCAGTTCATTGAAAAGGTTGCATCCAATATGCTCTATAAAGCTGAACTTCAGATTGATGCTGAAGACAGGACAGGCATGCTTGTTGATGTTTCCAGAGTATTAACGGATGAAGGTGTGCCCATTCGGAGTATGAATGCCAGAACAACCAATAATCACCGGTCAATATTTAATATAACCATAGAAATTAGAAATGCTGAACAGCTGACTATTATCACTAAGAAATTATATAATATCAGCGGCGTTTATGATGTTATGAGAACCAACAGTTAGTTTTTTGTAATAGAAGAATTGACTGGATATAAAGCGTTAGAGATAAAAAATGTTGATGAAGTAATTGAAAAATTGTAGACATAAGCAGGTGACCAGATGAGAATGATAGTGCAAAGAGCAAAAGAGGCAAGGGTAATCGTTGATGGAGAAACCATAGGTGAAATTCGTAAGGGTTTAATGGTTTTGGTAGGCTTTGAAGAAAGTGATGACGACAGTGATTATGAGTATATCATCAAGAAAATTCTTGGACTTCGAATCTTCGAGGACAAGGAAGGGAAGATGAATCTATCAGTAGGCGATATCTTCGGTGGTGTTCTAATTGTTCCCAACTTCACTCTTTATGGTGATGTACGTAAAGGTTTCAGACCATCCTTTACAGGATCCTGCCCGGTTCAATTGGCCAAAGACTATTATGATCGTTTTATGACCTTAATGACTAAGGCCTTTCCCCTAGTGGAGTCCGGTGAATTTCAGGCCGATATGGATGTCCAATTGATTAATGAGGGACCGGTTACAATTATGCTCGATAGCAAAAGACTTTTTTAGTCAGGTAAATAAGATTGGAAGTTAGAGGTGGATATGGAAGTAATTACCCTGGTGGTTGGAGGATATGGTGTTAACTGTTATATCGTGATAAAGGGACAGGATTGCTTGGTCATTGATCCAGGAGATGATTGGCCCAGAATCGATAGAGTTATTAAAGACAAGTCTCTTAACCTTAAGGCAATCTTAATTACCCATTGTCATTTTGACCATATCGGAGCCATGGCTGAAACAGATTTTCCTGATTATGTCCCAGTTTATGCCCATGAAGAAGAAAGCCAGGCTATGAAAGACCCCTACAAAAATTTGTCGGTAACACTTGGCAGACATATCAGTGTAGCAGCCAGTGATTTCGTTTCTGATGGACAAAGTTTCATGATTGGTGATATGAAAATTTCGGTCATTGAAATTTATGGACATACAGCAAACAGTCTTTGCTATTATATGGAGGAGGAAGGTCTGGTCTTTACAGGGGATACCCTATTTGCAGGTTCTGTTGGCCGTACTGATTTCCTGGGTGCTTCCATATACGAACTGGCAAAAGAAATTAAGGACAAACTTTTGGTTCTCGATGAAAAGGTTAAGGTTTATCCAGGACATGGACCTGCTACGACCATAGGTATTGAAGCTAAGTCCAACCCATATGTAAAAGGGTAGGCGAAGTGAGGCAAGCAATGAATTTTTATATGAACACCGGTAAATACAGACATTTAAAAGAGGAATGCTTTGGGTTGGTCAAAACTTTTTATACAGAATATGAATGGACTTTTGTAGAAGAAGCTCATCAAGCACATGTGATCGTAGCATATCGAAACGATCACTTTTTTGTCTCCATATTTAAGGTGGAGGCTGAAATTTTCATAATAGATGGGGACTATAGAAATAGTGTAAAAAAACAACTATACCGACTTTTGGAGAAGGAAACTGGAAAAGTCCTGCCCTGGGGAATACTTCAGGGCATAAGACCAACCAAATTGGTTTATAAGCTTTTTCGCAGGTTAGGGTATGAACATATAAGAGATGGATATGAAAAACTGGTTCAAATAATGATGGAGGATTATCTGGTCTCAGGACCAATGGCTGAGTTGGCTGTCGATGTAGCTTTGGAGGAGTTTGACTTGATACCTGCAAAGCCGGATGATTCGACAGCTTCCATCTATATCAGTATTCCTTTCTGTCCGACCAGATGTCATTATTGCAGTTTTCCGGCCAATCCAATTAAGGGGTGGGAAGACCAACTAGATGATTATGTAGATGGCCTTATTCATGAGATGGAAGTTCTTATACCAATGATCTTATCTCGATATACCCTAAGTACAGTCTATGTTGGTGGAGGTACACCCACCAGTCTTTCTCCTGGACATTTGGACAGACTCTTAAAAGCCTTAAAGGATGTTCTTGGTGACCAAGTTATCAGAGAACTGACCCTTGAAGCCGGCCGGCCGGATACCATTACAGAAGCTAAACTCAGAGTGATCAAGGAAAATGGCGTTGAGAGGATATCGATTAATCCTCAAACCATGAATCAGGAAACATTAGAGTGTATCGGTCGAGCTCATAAAGTAGATGATGTTTATAGAGGTATCACAATAGCTGGAAAGGTTGGCCTAAACCGCATAAATATGGATACAATTATAGGCTTGCCTGGAGAAAAAGAAAGCCATGTAAGGCATACCTTTGATGAACTAATGAAAATTCGACCATCAGAAGTAACCGTTCATACCCTTGCCATTAAAAGGTCCTCTATTATTCATGAACGTTTGGGAGATTATCCCTTACCAAATAGCCAAGAAACCAAAGAGCTGTTAAACATATCGAGAGAGATTTTGAAAAGAAATGGTTATAAACCCTATTATCTCTATCGTCAAAAAAACATGGTTGGGTCCTTTGAAAATGTTGGCTATTATTTGGATAAACCCTGTATATATAACATGGAAATTATGGAGGAAGTCATTTCCATCTTCGGATTTGGTGCAGGAGCCATTACGAAAATAGTAGATAGCGACGGCAAGGTTACCAGAGTTGAAAATGTTAAGAATGCCGGAATTTATATGGAACGAATTGAGGATATGATCGATCGGAAACGTAAATATCTGGATCTAGAATAAAAGAGCAATAAGAAAGAGTTGAACTTAATCAACATTTTCTCCTAAGAGAAAGGATTAAGGACAACTCTTTTATTGTTTCTGTTATGATCTTTATAAAACCTTATTAAGGAAGGCTTTTGTTCTATCCATTTTAGGATTGGTAAAGATTTCAGCAGGGGTTGTATCTTCAATAACGAATCCGTCATCCATAAAGATTACCCGGTTGGCTACTTCTTTGGCAAAGCCCATTTCATGGGTTACAACCAACATGGTCATTCCATCTGCAGCCAGCTTCTTCATGACTTCAAGAACCTCGCCGACAAGTTCTGGGTCAAGGGCAGAAGTGGGTTCATCGAAAAGCATGATTTCAGGCTTCATAGCAAGGGCCCGTGCGATGGCAACACGCTGTTGCTGGCCACCGGAAAGCTTGGCTGGATATTCATTCTTCTTATCCGTAAGGCCAACCAATTCAAGAAGCTCCATTGCATATTTTTCTGTTTCCTGCTTGTTTTCTTTTTTTACATGAATAGGTCCTTCGATAATGTTTTCGAAAACAGTCATATGGGGGAAGAGGTTAAAGCGTTGGAAGACCATGCCGACTTCACTGCATAGGGTTGAAATCTCTTTGTGACCCATTTTAACCATGTCGCTGTCGTTTTCCCGGTAATCGGTAATATTACCTTTAATCATAATTTTACCACTTGTTACCCGTTCCAGATGGTTGATGCACCTGAGAAGTGTGCTTTTACCTGAGCCACTGGCACCGATAATGCAGACAACCTCACCTTTTCCGATGTTTATATTGATGTCTTTTAGAACTTCCAATTGACCGAAGTTCTTCTTGATTTTCATCAGTTCAATAAAGTTGGTACCTGATGAAGCGTCGTAGCTGGATGTTAAATTCGATAGTTCGCTCATGGTATCACCTCTATTCGTAAACGGAATATTTAGCTTCCAGTTTTTGGAAAACTAAAGTCAGTATAGTTGTCAGGAACAAGTATATTGATGCTGCATACAGGTAGACGATTGGATTACCTGTGTTGTTGAGGATCTGTCCGGTTTTTCTAAGAAGTTCAGTAATTGCTATCGTTGAAACAAGGGCAGAGTCCTTAAGCAGCATAATGAATTCATTACCAACTGGTGGTATAAGACGTCGGTATGATTGTGGTATAATGACCCGTCGCATGGCTTGACCGTAGGACATGCCTAAAGCCTTGGCTGCTTCCATCTGGCCTTTGTCAATTGACAAGATGGCAGCTCTGAAAATCTCTGCCAAATAGGCTCCGGAGTTAAGTCCCAAGGCTAAAACACCTGAAAACATCGGACTAAATTGGAGTACCGGTGCAATCAGAGGTAATGCATAGTAGATGAAAAACATCTGCATTAGTAATGGCGTTCCTCTAAAAACCCAAATATAAAACCAGGCAACATTTCTGGATACAGGATTTTTAGAGAGACGGCCAATTGCGAGGATCAAACCAAGAACGATACCGATAACAATACCAAGAACAGTTAGTTCAACTGTTATAACTGAATAACCCAAAAGGGTCTTAAAGGTTGCTATCACATTCATCGTTTATCCTTTCTATGAAAAGTGTATGTTTACCATAATTCAGTGTTGATATCTGAAGTGAAGTCAGTACCAAACCATTCGATTGAGATTTCTTTTAACTTACCGCTGTCTTGAAGTTTCTTGATTGCAGCGTTTACATCGGCCAATAATTCAGCATTGGAGTCTTGTTTGAAATAAACAGCAATTGGTTCGTTTGAAAGTTGAGCTGAGCTGATTTTGTAAGTATCTGGCTCGTTTTTGATGTATTCAAGGGCAACCATACTATCTACAACAATAGCATCAAGACGACCTGTCTTAAGTTCAAGGAAAGTTTGTACAATTTGGTCATATGGTGCTAAGTTGAAGTCTACAGTCTCCTGAACTGCTGATGCAGAGTTGTGTGATGTTGTATCAATTTGAACACCAACATTTAATCCGCCAAGATCTTCGATTGTTGCAATGTCAGGACCGTCAGCTGCAACAACGATAACTTGACCATTTGCAAGATAAGGGATGGAAACATCATAACTTTCAAGTCTCTCTTCTGTAATGGATACACTTGAAATGATTACATCATATTTTTGTGCTTGAAGACCAACAAAGATGCCGTCCCATGCAGTTGAGATGAATTCGATTTCAACATCCAACTCTTCAGCAAGGGCGTTTGCAAAATCAATATCAAATCCTACCAAGTCACCATTGTCGTCAACATATTCCATTGGTGGATATGAATCGTCAATACCAATTGTCAGTTTGTCGCTGGAACTTTGCCCACATCCAACGCTTAAAACCATTACCAATAACAACACAATACTCATCACTTTTTTCATTTTTCTATTCCTCCATTATTTTGTGTGCCTTTTGTTAAGTAAATTCTTCCTATAAAATTCTTTACCGTATTAACTAGGTTGAAAATTAATAGGTTTGATTCAGTTTTTTGAAAATCTGGTCTTTCAGAGAAGCTTTTACTGTAAGTAGGTTAGAATCCTCATTGATTAAGGCTTTTCTGATTAATTCAATTTCTTTGTCTGTTAAGTATACTGCGCGGCCTCTTTGGTTGGCCGGAACAGCAGCGACCAGGATGTCAATAGCTGTATTAGCCTTGTCTTTGGAACCGAAGTAGTAGACCCCGATGGTGTCGTCGTATTCCATAGAATATTTCTCGAAAGTAGATATAATGAGATTTTCAGAAATATCCAGTTCCTCTTTCAATCCTGTTACACTATAGTTGCCCAGGTAATCAATATAGTAGCCGTCAACCTTAGCAGAATTCCTTACTGTAAAATGATTTTTTACAACCATAAAGTATGCTCCTTTCTGCATGAAATCAAAAACTGAATTAATTATACATTATAGTGGAAAATAATGCAACATAAAAATGCATAAAATAGAATAATAATACAGTAAATGCAATATTAATTCATTATTCTTGCAAAAGTAGGTATAAAAATACTATGAAAAATTGACTATATATTAATTAAGGAAAGAATTAATAGCATAAAGTGAAATATAGGACTAAAGTAGTGTCAATAAAATGCAGAAGACCTTGAATATAAATTCGTATATTATGCATAAATATACTTAGCGTGATAAAACTTTAAAGCGTTAATGTGATGATGAAATAAACGTGCTTTCTTCTTGTTTAGGTGGAAAATATTTGCTAAAATAATCATAGACATAATTCTGGAGGTAAACATGAAAAAACAAGTATTAGGAGCCTTTTTAACTTTAATTATTATAGTTGGACTAGGAGTTAATCATATTTCAGGTGAAGAAACCTCGTCAAACAAACATGTATCTGTGGTTTTTGACGATTCTGGCAGTATGGCTTTTGATGTCAGGTGGGCTCATGCAAATTATGCCCTCCAGACCTTGGTTTCTGTATTAAATGAGGGAGACATCCTGAATATTCATTATATGAATGACGGATCCAAAGATCTTGCTGTTCTTATTGAAAAAGGACAAAGCTTCCAATCTATTCTTGATCAGATTCGAATCAATTCTGTTCCTGATCTTCTTGGGGCAGGAGAAACACCGATCAACTCAATATCAATAGGGCTTAGTAAGTTTGCTGATACACAGCTAACCCTGGGACAACCAGGGACAGATTACGATAATTGGCTCGTTTTGATAACCGACGGTAATGAGATGACAGGGTCTGATGGAGAAGGGTATGTGAATTATGTAGAGGATGCTTCTTTTGATTCGGGTTTTAAATGGACAGGAATTCTTGACCGTAAAATTGCTTCAATATTGTCATCCTCCAGTCTTGAATTTTCTACAGTTATCTTGAAAATTGGTGATTCCAGACAGGATATGTCTTTGGATTCCAATATGATTGGTTCGCCTCTTATTTATAAAAGTGCGTCAGTCAGTGAGGAATTTATTGGCGAAAAGCAGATTATTGAGAACATGAATGATATTGCCAGTCTTATTTCCGGCCGTTTCCCTATAGGTATAACCGGTAAGTTTGGTAAAGAACTTCGAATTAATTCAGAAGTACCCTTTAATCAGTTTGATGTTTTGCTTCAAAATGCATCCAGTCAGGTTGACCAAGTCCTAAGCTCAGATGGCCAGTCTATACCCTTTGAAGTAGAGGTGACAGCACTGCTTTCACCGGATAATCAGGTCATTGGTACAAGGAATCTTGCCAGTGATACCAATTTATATGGAAGTGCTATTCGAATAAAGTCTACATCTGACGAGGCTTTGCCATCCGGTGAATACACCATTGTCTTTAATGAATCCATCGAAGGCTCTAAAGTAACCTCTTATTGTCTGCCATATATTCAGTTTGATTATAAGTATTATGTGAACGGCCTTGAAGTGGATAAGGTTTTTCAAGAGGATATGGTAAGTCTGGAGTTCATTCCTCTAAGAGGTGGAACTGATGAAGTCTTGGAAAATCTACCGGATGAAATTGTTTACCAATTGAGTCTAAAAAGTGGAGATCAATTTATCTCCTTTGATGGGGATTCTTTAAAAACCAATGAGTTCCTCATTAAGGATAGTGAGCTGGAAGGCAGTTTGGTAGCAGAAATTCCAGATATATGGCTATGGTCCCTAAGTGTTTCAGAGTCTATACCTGTTGCCCCTGAAGAGGAAAGACCTGAAGAGCAGATCTATACACTGGAGATTCCAGTGACGAATTTATCTGTTACCTATCAAAATTTTGAAATGGCACCGGAAGTACTTTTTATACCGAAACTTAATGGAGAATCCTTAAGGGATGACCAAATGGATAAGGCTGAACTGACCGTCCTTAGGATGACGACTGCGGATGGCAATTTGACCAATCTTGACTACACCATTGAAAAAGAAGGGAACGTCTTTGTTTTTAAACCAGTATATGACGGATTTAAGCCGGCTATGCCAACGGACTCCTATATGATTGAAGTTAGATTCTCAGCCAATGCTCTCGAAGGTGTTAATGAGTATGTTTTTGGTGAGTTTAATTACACAGTAGAGGATGCGAGCTTTTTTATCAGATACTTATCCTATATTCTCATTGTTGCAGGAACCCTTCTTGTGGGCATATATTTTATTGGTTTTGCTATTAAACCAAAGCTTAGAAACAAGAAGTATCATTTGGTTAAACACTACTATGATGATGTCATCGATATGGATGTGCCCTCAAAAACAGAATACTATAAGATTTATGTAAACGCTTTAACCAGGTTCCTGATTCCTTTTATAAGAGAAACCGGTAAGGTCTGTGACTTTAAGATTAAGGCTGGTAAGTCACCAAGACATATCTACCTGTGTAAAGAAACGCAAAAAATCGGTATGGTTGTCGGTGAATTTGAGCTGAAGGAATCCACTGTAGGATCCAGAGATCTACAGATTAATGCCAATCAAAAAGTGGAACACATTGTGGATGACAAACTTCAGGTCTATATCTATCAGGAAAAACGTGGTGATGTTACATATACAGATTTTCATGGTTCAAAAGACCAAAAGACCACTAAGAAGAAAAGTGGATCCAAGAAGGGAAAGAACAAGGAAAAGACTCATGACCATGAGTCCTCCATACTTGATAATTCTGACCCTGGACAAGACAATGACAATGATAATATGAATCAAAACCCTATCAATAGAGACTAATACTAAAGCAGCCGGGTGTGGCTGCTTTTGCCTTTTAGCCAATCCATCTATATTAAAATATTATAAAAATACGATGTAGTACTTCACAGATTGGATGCTTTATGTTAGTATACATGTAAAATGATAATCATTATTAAATAATAAAGGAGTGTGGATCATGCAAATTGCAATCGTAGGACTAGGAAGAATGGGTTATAATTTAGCACTGAACTTAAAGGATAATGGTCATGATGTTATCGGTTTTAACAGAAGTGCTTCAAAAGTAGATGAGTTAAAAGCTGAAGGGGTCAAAGGTGCCTATACTATTGATGAGATGTTGGATCATTTCGACGGTAGGAAGGTTGTTTGGCTCATGGTACCAAATGGTGACCCGACTCAGAAAATGATTGACACAATTGTTCCAAAGCTTAATGAACATGATATTTTAATTGATGGTGGTAATTCAAATTTTAATGATACCTTGGCCAGATATGAAGTTCTAAAGGAAAAAGGCATTGATTTTGTTGATGCAGGAACAAGTGGTGGTATTGAAGGAGCCAGATATGGAGCCTGTTCCATGGTCGGTGCTGATGATGAGGTTTTTGCCTTTATCGAACCAATATTCAAGGATATATGTGTAGAAAACGGTTACCTTCATTGTGGAAGAGTTGGTTCCGGACATTTTACCAAAATGGTACACAATGGAGTGGAATATGGTATGATGCAAGCTATTGGTGAAGGTTTTGAAATTCTGCGTGCCAGCCAGTTTGACCTTGATTATGAGAAAGTTGCCAGAGTTTGGAACAATGGTTCTGTCATACGGTCATGGCTTATGGAACTGGCTGAGTCAGCCTTTTCTAAGAGTCCTGAACTCGGAGATATCAAGGATGTTATCGGTTCCAATGGTGAGGGCTTATGGACAGTGGAAGAAGCCTTGAAGTTGAAAGTTCCTGCACCGGTAATTACAGAAAGTCTATTTGTAAGATTTAGATCAGAACAACAGGAAAGTTTCTCAGGTAAAGTTGTTGCTGCTCTTCGTAATGAGTTTGGCGGCCATGCCGTAGTAAAAAAATAGGATGTGATGATATGGTAGATAATATAGGCAATGCATTTGTCATTTTTGGCGGTACAGGAGATCTGACTAAGAGAAAACTGATTCCTGCAATATATAATTTGAAAATCGATGGATTGCTTCCTGACAATTTTTTTGTGACAGCTGTAGGCAGAAGGGAAAAATCTACTAAAGAATTCGTTGCCGAGATGAGAGAGGCTTTGGTAGACTTCTCCAGGAACCACCTGAATGAAGAAGTTTGGGAAGATTTGTCCAAGCGCTTATTCTATTATCGTCTGGATTTTGATGCCGCAGATGAATATTTGGAGTTTGATAATTATCTATGTGCACTGGAAAATAAATTCCAGACTATGGGTAACCGTCTCTTTTATTTAGCGGTCAGTCCTGATTTTTTTGGTGTTATTGTTGAAAAACTTCATGAGTATGGTTTGGCTAGAGAAAATGGAAGCTTTAACAGGGTTGTCATTGAAAAGCCCTTTGGCAGTGACTTGGAATCAGCCAGAATACTAAGTAAAAAAATAACTCATGCATTCAATGAGGAGAATACTTATCGGATTGATCATTATTTAGGTAAGGAAATGCTTCAGAACATTATGGTTATCCGCTTTGCCAATGTGTTTTTTGAACCTATATGGAATAATAAATACATTGACCATATACAGATCACCTCATCTGAAACCCTTGGCGTATCTGAAAGAGGTGGATACTACGAGAAAGCAGGAGCTCTTAAGGATATGCTTCAAAATCACCTCCTTCAGCTCCTGGCGCTAACTGCCATGGAACCTCCCGTTAGGTTGGATACCGAATCCATTCGAGACGAAAAAGTTAAAGTGTTTAAAGGCCTGAAAGTCTATACACCTGAAGAAGTGGAAGAAAATGTGATTAGAGGTCAGTATGGCCCTTCACAAGATGGTGAGATTCCTGGCTATAGACAGGAGGGAAGAACCTCTGATGAATCTGATACAGAGACTTTTATTGCCCTGAAAGCTGAAATTGAGAATTACAGATGGGCAGGTGTTCCTTTTTATATTAGAACCGGTAAGCGTATGAAGGAGAAGAATATTGAGGTCGTTGTCCAATTTAAATCATTGGCAAAAAGTCTTTACCTTAATGCTCTTAACCAATCCATACCCAACCAATTGGTCATTAAGATTCAACCCACTGAAGGTGTTTACTTAAGATTCAATACAAAGAAACCTGGGCAGAGCAATGAAGCCATTCCTGTATCCATGGACTTTTGCCAAAACTGTGCGATTGGATACAGTGAACCAGAGGCCTATGAACGCTTGCTTCATGATGCTATGCATGGGGAAAAATCCTTGTTTACACGCTGGGATGAAGTTGAGTATTCCTGGAAATTTGTTGATGCGATCCAAAGAGCATGGGAAATGAAGAAACCAGACTTTCCAAACTATGAGCCGGGTTCCTTTGGTCCTGAGGCAGCAGAAAAGCTTCTTGAAAGAGATGGCCGTAGCTGGTGGAATGAGGTGTAGATGATGAAGGTAATTGATATTTCAATGTTAATTGAAGAAGATATGCTGGTTTATAAAAATGCAGATAACAAAAAGCCTCTTTATGAGAATATGGGTAATCACCAAAACTCTAATGCTCATGAAACTAAGGTCTCTATGGATGTGCATTGTGGTACCCATATAGACATGCCCCTCCACATGATAGATGGAGGGAAAACCCTAGATACTTTTGATATTTCAAGACTTATTTGCGACTGTAAGGTCTTCGACCTGACAGGGCTAGGCAAACCTGTCATTAGTAAGGAAGACCTTGTTGACTTGGATATCAAGGAAAATGATTTCATTCTCTTTAAGACCCAGAATTCCTTTAGGGATAAAGCTGACGGGTTTGACTTTGAATTCGTTTACCTTAATGAAGAAGGTGCCAGGTATTTAAAAACCAAAAAGTTAAACGGAGTGGGAACAGATGGCCTTGGCATTGAAAGATCCCAATCCAACCATATGACCCATAAGCTTCTGTTGGAAGATGAGGTCATCATTATGGAAGGTCTGGTTCTTAAAGATGTTAAACCAGGCAGTTACCAGTTAATTGCCCTGCCAATCAAGCTAAAAGCTACAGAGGGTAGTTGGGTAAGGGCGGTCTTGGTTGAAAGCTAGTAAATTGACAAAAAAAAAGAGCATAGCCACCTTAAAGGTGGTTATGCTCTTTTTTGCTAACTAAGTAATTGCTCTAAACAAGCCAATTTCTGTCGAACAGCTGGAACAATTCGCGAAGCGAAACCAGCGTCGTTAAAGGACGCTTTTGTTCCTAACTAAGAAAGCTTCTCCGGTTCAATTTTCACCTGTTTAATTAGTCCGGCATCCATTGAGTATACCTGTAAACGGTAGTGGTCAATAACTACCTCAAATCCGGTTCGAAGCTTGGCACCTTGATTTTGAGCTGCGTTAAAAAGAAGTCCGGCAACTGTATTTCCAAGAAGAGGGTCGATGTTGGAACCGATTTTATCATTAAGTTCACTGATGGAGATGCCGCCGTTAATAACGAACTCGTTGTCGCTGGATTGATGGATGGTTTCTGATAAATATTTTCTAACGGCGAATAAAATGGCTATGGCTACTACACCAATTAAGGAATCCAGCATATCACCATGAATATTGATCAGTTGTCTGGCTACGGCATAGAGAAGCACTTCAACAGCTGATGAAGGTGTATGCTTGGCAAGCATTTTTACAAACTCAATACCAATAATAAGTTCAAAGGCAGTTTCTAAAAAAGTACTGATGCCGATTGTATCTGTGCCATGTATTAGATCATCACCGATTAAAAATAAATCTTTAATGATTTCTGCACTTAGGAGTATAATGCCTATGAGCACCAGTGCAGACACATAAATCTCGGTATAACTGGCTATACGGCTCATCTGTCCCCGTAAAACCTGTTTTCTGAAATTGCTTATTGTTTTGTTTGATTTCATCTTTTCCTCCAAATAGCCTTTTATGGTCACATTATAAGGGGTCTTGTCCTGAAAAGGCAAGTCTAATATGGGTTAAATGACAAAAATTCAAGCCTTGGAGTCAAAAATCACCTGTCAATGGCAGCTAGGTAGTAATTGAAACTACATAAAATAGTTTTTAAAAGAGTATTGTCTTATGCTTGTATCTGTGATATTATATACTCGAATAGTTTGATTATCAAAGTAATTAAGGAGATTATTATGACTTTGAACGAGTTGAAAATCAGAGATTTAAAGGTGAAAATCCCTATAATACAAGGTGGTATGGGCATTGGCGTATCCGGTTGGAAATTAGCTTCGGCAATGGCTTCAGCCGGTGGTATCGGCATCATATCAGGAGCTCAAAGTGGCTATAAGGAAAAAGACTTTATTGAGAACACCATTGAGGCCAATATAAGGGCGTTCAGAAATGAAATAAGAAAGGCCAAAGAACATACAACAGGTGTGATTGGCGTTAATATCATGGTGGCTATGCAGAATTATGCTGGGCTTGTTAAGGTGGCGGTGGAAGAGAAGGTAGACCTAATCATATCCGGAGCCGGTCTTCCTCTTCAGTTGCCTGAACTGGTCGAAGGCAGCAAAACCAAAATTGTTCCCATTGTATCATCCCTTCGTGCTGCACAACTCATTATGAAACGGTGGAAGAAGAAATCCCAGAAAGATCCGGATGCCATAATTGTTGAAGGACCTGAAGCAGGTGGTCATCTTGGCTTCAAAAAAGATGAGTTGGTTGATGGCTCAGCCCAAGATGTTTTTTCTATTGTTCGAGAACTAAAGGATTACCTCATCAGTAATCAAATGGATGTACCAGTTATTGCGGCAGGTGGAATCTTTAATGGCCATGATCTTGTCCGGGCTATCGAATCAGGGGCAAGTGGTGTCCAGATGGCTACAAGATTTGTTGCTACCTTTGAATGTGACGCCAGTATGGCCTATAAAGAGGCTTATATTAATGCCAAACCAGAGGATGTAGTTATTATGGACAGCCCCGTGGGACTTCCGGGCAGAGCCCTTCTAAATCCTATGTTGTCAACGGTTAATGGTGGTAACAGGGTTAAGGTCAAGAAATGCTATCGATGTGTACATAAATGTGATCCTGGAACTACACCCTTTTGCATAACAGAAGCTTTGGTTAATGCAGTGGAAGGAGATTTGGACAACAGTTTACTCTTTGTCGGCAGCCGTGTTCCTGAGGTGCATAAAATTCAGCATGTACAGGAGATTGTGGATGAGATCATGGAAGAGGTTAGTAACCTATAAATAAATTTCTTAAAGCTTAACAGGTATTGAACAAATCTTTACGATTTGTTCAATATTTTTTTGGGATTTTATGATAGAATAGAAGAAGTGAAGTTATAGGTCTTGTCTTTGAAAGGAGCGCCTGTCAAGTCTTAAGCGATTTGATGAGCATTTATATATGAATAATTGGATTAAGAGAGTAGTAATTACATGTTTGGTTATAGGACTCGTCTTCAGTCAAGGACTGGTTAATGTTTCAGCAGAGCTTATGGAAGATGCTGATTATGAGTACTATTCCTATGCCGAGAAATTGTCTGAAATAGGTGTTTTTGTCGGAACAGGTTCCGGTTATGAACTGTCGAGAAGCCCTAATCGAATAGAAGGTCTTATTATTTTAATTCGATTATTAGGCCGGGAAGATATGGCTTTATCAGGCGACTATGAAGCCAGTCCATTTCTTGATGTGCCGGTTTGGGCTCAGCAATATGTGGATTATGCTTATCAGGCAGGTCTAACAAAGGGGATCAGTGAAACTGAGTTTGGAGCCAGTCAACCCTTGGCACCCCGGTCTTTCCTGACATTTGTTCTTAGGTCCTTGGGTTATGATGATAGTCTTGGAGATTTTAATTGGGCCGATGCATTGAACTTCGCCAAAACATCCGGTGTGATTGATGATCAGCTTTTTGGTCAGTTGGAAAATGAGAGCTTTCTCCGTAATCATGTAGCTAAAATTGCCTATGACGCACTTTTGGCTGATATGAAGTCACAAGAAGGAAGTCTGGCGGCCTATTTGGTAGGTGAGAAGGCAATTGATCATGATGTGGCAGTTCATATTGGAGTTTTTGAATCAGACCTTGTTGCCAACTTGGATAATCTAGATGATTTGACTGGCGTTGGTGCAGGTGGAGATAATCCATATGTAGACGAGAATGGACAGACACCGCTTTTGGGACCGGCTACGGTCAGTCAGGAAACACTTACTCTTTGGGCAATTAAGAAAGGAATGAGCCAGGAAGGCCTTGAGCTTATTCCTGTTTACTATGAAATCTGCCAAGAAAAGGGTTTGAATCCGGTAATTCAATATGTTCAGATGTGTCTGGAGACCGGTTACCTATATAAAGTCAAAAGTCAGGCTGGAATCGATGCTAGCTATCATAATCCCTGTGGCCTTAAAACCACTCAAGGTGGAGAAAACTATACAGCTTCAACCTTTATGAAATTTGACTCCTGGTACGAAGGAATTGATGCCCATACTGACCATACAGCCCTATATGCCGGCGTTGCAGGTTATCCAAGACCGGATACCAAGGATCCCAGACATTTTGCCTGGCTCTTTGGACGTGTGACAACTGTTGAAGGTTTAAGCGGTACCTGGGCAGAATCAGACTATCATACAAAACTCCTAAAACTTTACAGTGAAGTTTTGGAGATGCAATAAATACATCACATAAAAAAAGGAGACAGCAATGCTTTGGAACGAGAGATTTGCCTTCAATATCCCAGATATTGATGAACAACACGAGAAACTGTTTGCCATGCTTGATAGACTTGATGTCTTGGCACAGGATGTCAAAGATGGTTTTAACTGCGTCAGTGATATTCATGAACTCTTGGACGAACTTCAGTCCTATACCATCTATCATTTTGAAGATGAAGAGAGAATGATGCATGAGGCTGAGTATGAGTTTTTGGAACAACACGTTAGAGAACATGAGGCTTTTATAGATAAGGTCCAGGAAACCTTGGAGTCTGATTTGGATTTTGAACAAAATGAAGTGGTAAACGATTTATACAAATTCCTCTTTAATTGGGTTTCCAATCATATCCTAAATACTGACGTAAAGTATGTAAGTGTATTGAAAGAGAAAGTGTATGAAAAACAATAAGATTATTCAATTATATATTACATTTTTTCGAATTGGCATATTTACCTTTGGTGGTGGGTATGCCATGTTGCCTATGTTGATGAAAGAGATTGTAGAAAACAAAAAATGGGCAAGTGAGGAAGAATTACTGTCATATTTTGCTATCAGTCAGACGACACCGGGCATCATTGCAGTCAATACAGCTACCTTTATAGGTATGAAACAAAAAGGGATTTCAGGTGCCATAGCTGGAACCATTGGAGTTGTATCACCCTGCTGGCTGGTAATCAGCCTAATTGCCGGTATTATAAATCAAGTCAAGGATAACCTTTATGTCGGACAAGCCTTTATGGGTATTAGGGTGGTTGTATTGGCACTGATTATTCATTCTGTTATACGGATGGCCAAAAAGGCTGTGAAAGGTTATTATGATCTTTTTGTCTTGTTGTTAGGGTCTATCTTGATTGTTGGCGCAGGTATCAAGCCTGTCATGGTCATATTGGGCTTGGGCTTGCTTGGAACTGTTTTATCTCCTTGGTTGGAAAAGGAGAAAAAACATGCTTCTTAAACTTTTTATTGCCTTCTTTAAGGTTGGACTTTTTACTATAGGTGGAGGCTTGGTAGCTATACCTCTTATGCAGGATTTTGTTTTAGCCAACGGCTGGATTGATGAAAAGACTTTTATTGATATGATTGCTGTCAGTCAGTCTACGCCTGGCCCTATTGGTATCAACTTGGCTACCTATATTGGACAAACCAGGTGGGGCCTTGTCGGCTCCATTGTTGCAACCCTTGGAATGGTTTTTCCATCCTTTCTCATTATTATGGTCATCTCTCATTTTCTAAAGGCTTTTAAGGAGAATCTTTGGGTCCAGAGGACCATGACCAGTATACGACCTGTAGCTATTGGTGCTATTTTGGCTGCCGCAGGTCAAATTGCCTTGGTATCCCTCTTTAAAGAACCGGTCACGGTAGCGGCTATCAGTCAGGATATAAGCACGGCTGCCCAGATGGTTAATGTGAGAGCCTTGATTATGTTTTTGGTTCTTTTTGGACTTATGTTCAAAATAAAACTGCACCCCATCCTATATATAGTCATAGGTGGAGTGCTGGGAATTGTTTTTCTTTAATTAGTTAGTTAGGGTGAAACTTCCTTTTGACATCCTAACCATATTTGACAAGGGTGATTGGACAGAAAATCTTCCTTAGGATGTGCTTATAAGAGCTCGTCAGCATGATAAGAAGATCTTACCAGAGGTGCGCTGGCTACTGATTGAAAGCCAAGAGCCAGACCGATTTCTTTATACTTGTCAAATTGGTCTGGAGTGATATACTCAACTAAATCAATATGAGCTTTAGACGGTTGGAGGTACTGACCAATGGTCAGAATATCGCAGCCGAAAGCCAGTAGGTCCTTCATGACCTCAATAACCTGGTCCTCTTTTTCACCAAGTCCAAGCATCATACCGGACTTGGTTTTTATATGGGGATAATTATCCTTACATTGTTTGATGACGTCTAGAGACCTTTGGTAGGAGGCCATTGGGCGAACCGTGTCATATAGGGAAGGTACTGTTTCAATATTATGGTTAAGAACATCTGGATTAGAAGCGAAGACTTTGTCAAGGAGGTCCTTTTTTCCCTGAAGGTCAGGAATCAGGAGTTCAATAGTAACTTCAGGTGTCAATTTTCTGATTTCCTCAACGACCTGTATAAACTGGCCGGCCCCCTGGTCCTCAAGGTCGTCTCTGGTTACAGACGTAATAACGGCATGTTTAAGTCCCAGACGTTTGACTCCTTCAGCAACATGTTTGGGTTCCAGCGGATCAACCGGATCCGGCTTGGTTCTGGTTACGTTGCAGAAAGTACAGTTTCTGGTACAGTTTCTACCCAGTATCATAAAAGTTGCAGTTTTGCGGTTATAGCATTCCATTCGGTTGGGGCAGTTGGCTTCTAGGCAGACCGTGTTGAGGTTAAGCTCCTTTACCATAGCATTGACTGAATTGAATTTTTTACCGCTTTCCAGTTTTATTCGAAGCCAGTCCGGCTTTTTTTTATAGTTGGATTTCATGGTATCCCTTTCTTTAGGTGACTTGATATTTACTCTTGATCTTGTGGACCAGGTTGGGTTAAGTCGCTGACAAGAGCCTTGACGTCTAAGCCGCTGATATAGTCACTGATATTAAGGTCCTTAAGTTTGACCGTGAGTGCGTCATAATCATGGGGGGTGCCAATGAGCTGGCCGGTTAATTCTTCGATAGGTTTTTGGCCGAAGAAATCGCCGTAAATGGATAGGTCGGTGATATGACCTTTTTTGATAGACATATAGTATTCAATCAGACCACTAGGGTATTTGACGCTGTGGTGATAATCATATTTAGGGCTTTTTCCATAGTTCCACTCCCATGACTCAAAGCGGTTTTTGGAAATATCAAGCACTTTTTGGTTTTCTGCCTCAGTTAGGATATATTCTCTATCAATATGGTGATAGTCCATAATAAAGTTCTTTAGGTAATCTTTAAAGGCTTCAACGGACATAGGTGATTTGAGATGGGGATAGATGTTGGTTACTCTTGAAGCTACAGATTTGACACTTTTATCTTTGAACTTCAGGGGTTTGGATATAAGTGCTCCTTTTAGTGAGGACAAGTCACCGTTAAAAAGCAGGGTTCCATGGTGAAGAAGGCGGTTGCCGTGGTGATATTGGGCATTACCTGAAATCTTTTTACCTTCAATGGTTATATCGTTTCTTCCGGAAAAATCTGCTTGTACGCCTAAAGACTTTAAGGCCTCAATAACAGGTCTGGCAAAAGTTTCAAAACTTTCCTTTTCACTGCCCTTATTGGTTATAAATGTGAAATTAAAGTTTCCCAGGTCACAAAAAACAGTTCCTCCACCTGAAAGCCTTCTGACAACATCTATGCCATGGTTTCTCACAAATTCCTGGTTGATTTCAGAAGCAGTGTTTTGGTTGCGACCAATTAATATACTAGGTCTGTTTTGCCAAAGGATAAAGGCTTCTTCAGTAAAATTATCCATAATATACTCTTCTATGGCGTGATTATAAAAGGGATCAGTGCTGGTGTGATGAATGTATAGCATGTAAAACCTCCTAAGTTGCATAGATATGCGGCGAATATTGGATTAACCAGTATTATAGGGAAAGAGTGAACCGCTCATATAACATTCTCTATCCTTGGGACCTGTTTGTCAAGAAGTTTAGACGAATAGGTTTACATGAAATAGGTCAGCCATTATAATGTAAATTAGTCGTGGTCATATGGCCACCAGACACAAACAAAAGAGAGGATGGTAAGGAAAAGATGCAAAAAGCATATTGTAATGTTTGTAAAAGCCAGGTAGAAGTTTTGAATGCTTGTGGAGCAGTTAGCTACTTTTGTCATACATGTAATGAATTAAAATCCAGTAAAAAAGTTCTGACAGAGGAAGAATTGAAGAAGGCAGAGGTAGATGATAAAAATGACAAATAAGGATCAAGTATTACAACAGATTGACCAAGAGACAATGACCAAGCTATTAGTCGATCAACAGGATGAGATTAATTCCTATCATATCTATTCCAGATTGGCCAAGGTTGTTGAGGATGAACATAATAGCCGGATACTTCTGGATGTGGCCAAAGATGAAATGAAGCATTATCAGGTCCTAAAGAAGTTGACAGGTAAGGATTTAAAGGCTCAAAAATGGCATGTCTTTTTCTTTTTCTGGATGATTCGCATCTTTGGTCTGACTTTTGGGATTAAGATTCTGGAAAAAGGTGAATCGACGGCTCAAGGGGAGTACAAAGAACTTGAGAAGTATTCAAAAGAGATGGTGACCATCATTGAAGATGAGGAAAAGCATGAGCATGAGCTCATTAATATGATTGATGAGGAACGACTGAATTATATGGGGTCTGTTGTGCTTGGATTAAATGATGCATTGGTTGAACTGACCGGTGCACTGGCTGGTTATACATTCGCTTTTCAGGACTCCAAGCTTATTGCATTGACTGGGCTTATAACCGGTATCAGCGCATCTTTTTCCATGGCTGCCAGTGAGTATTTATCTACAAGACAAGAAGGAGGCGACAATGCAGGAAAGTCCTCCCTCTATACAGGTATTGCCTATGTTCTGACGGTTATATTCCTTGTATTACCCTATATACTGATTCCTAATCCTTTTATCAGTCTGGGTGTCAGCCTCGGAGTAGCCGTGCTTATCATATTTGTATTTAATTATTATATCTCTGTCGCTAAAGATTACAACTTTTTCAAGCGTTTTTCGGAGATGGCTGTCATATCCTTAGGAGTAGCCGGTATATCTTTTCTCATCGGTGTCCTTATTAAACAATTTATTGGTATTGATATCTAAAGTTTGGGATAGCCGGAGTAAGGGGCTGCAAACCGGTCTTTATAGGCATTGTTTCTCTTCAGATTGGAATCCCAGTATAGGTTAGCCAGTCCAAGGGAAGACATAATCTTATATAAGGTGATGCGTGATTTGGAGAAGTGAAGAGGCCCCTGGAGTTTGACCAGGGATTCCTGTTCCAGGCTCCGTCCATTTATAAAGTCTTGACCAAGGTCTCCAACAAGGGAGGCCTTTTTCTTCGTCATTTTCTCAGGCATTAAGCGAAAACCCTCACTGCCAGGTATGGCAATAATGCCCTGATGATCCAGGTCCAGCAAGTCAGAAAAGAGTACCAGGTATTTCTTGAGATTTTCTAAATGTATACCATCAGGAAAACCGGAGTGAATAATGTAGACAACTTTTTTTCCTTTAAAGATACTTCGATGTTGATCCATGGCTTCAAAGAATGCCTTGACCTGAGCAGGCATTCCATCTACATAAAGAGGGAAAATAAAGATCATATGGCTGGTGTCTTTTAGTTCGTCTATATAAGACTCATGTCGGTTGATTTTACTTAAGAAAAGAGTATGGTTTTCTCCTTGGTTAAACCATTTACCAATAACATTTGAATTACTTGACTGGCCCCTTGGGCTGCCGATTATTGTAGTCGTCTTCATGGCTTACCTCCTTCTATTGTTCGATTCCGGCAAGTAATGCCTTGGAATCACCAGTATTTCTGTAATCTCCACTAGTAAAGCTTGCCAGTGAGGAATGGAAGTTAAGGGCAACCCTCATATAGGCTTCCTTTATGATATCTAAAGATCTGGGATCTGTTCCGTCATCGGTAAGGACTTGAAGATGAAATTTAATGTCAGAATCAGGATACCTTTTTTTGTGATGACATTCACCCTTTAGGATTTCAATATAGGGATGGGCGAAAGGAATAATCCGGTCTTTGAATTTTTTTACCAAGGCAGGTTCGTATCCGGCTACAAGGCCAGTGATAACTCTTAATTCGCTTACATGTGGCAATACAGACAGTATTTGTTCGTAATCATCTTTTAATCTGCATTTACCTGGGGTTTTCATCCAACAATCCCAACATCCCTGACAGTAATTAAAATCCATATCCCTAAGTTTAAAATAGTAAGTGTCACTACTTAAGTCTTGTTCCAGTTTTCTTTCATATTCGGAATAATCAGGTGCTTGTCTGTCTGTTATACCGTTAATTAAAAGCTTTTTCATGATAATACCTCCTAGGTTGCAAGCCCGGCAGTAAATCGCCAGATTTACGACCAGATTTAATATCTGTTTGTTCACTGATTTTTTTCATTAGAAGATTCATTGAGTTTTCCAGGTTGCCGGAGCTGATCATATGATAGTTGATAAGCCTGGAACCGGTGGCTTCCAATTTGGAAATATAATATGCCAAAGGTCTATCCTCATGGGCGTTACAAATAGTCAGGGTTAGCCCCATGGTATAGATGCTCATGTCTTCAAGTAAAGATGCTAATCTCTCTCTCCCTAAAAGCCCCAAAAAAGGACTGGATGACATTTGTTTGATATGCTTGTCGATTGAATCTGCCTGTAAAATACTGTAACCTTTATTAATGTAGAAATCCCTGAAAATAAGTGGGTGTTCAAGAACAAAGGCAATGGTTCCGGCGCCAATATTTAGAAAGGGATCCAGGGTAAGTTCTTTTTCCATATAATGGTTTAGCTGTTCATTAATATAGGTGGATAGGCTGAGAGAAATTGCTTCCATGTTGTCGAATTGAGTATATATAGGAGCTGTTGAGGTTCCCAAATTTGATGCAATAGTTCTGACAGTTAGACTTTGAACACCATTGGTGTCACAGATTTTAAATGCACTAGCTATAATCTCTTCTTTTGTGATTTTTGATATACGGGCCATTGGAAACTCCTTTTTGTAACACGTGTTATTTTATAATGTGATTTTAAGATAAAAAGCGAATAAATGCAAGTGAAAAGAGCTTAATTAATTGAACCCTAATGTTATTTTAATAAATAAAAAAACATTAGTTATTAGAATTAATAGAGACTTATACCAAGCAAATGACATTGCATGGCTAATTTAAAAAGGCTATAATGGAAATAGAGGATAAAGACAGTAAGGATGTGAGGTGGAGTTTGGTAAAGAAACGTCATGAAAGAAATCTGGGAACCATAAGTGAAGAGGATATGGAATTACTGGCTAAGTCTAGAGTAGGTGTTGTTGGTGCCGGTGGTCTAGGTGGTTATGTCATAGAGATGCTGGCACGTATAGGAGTAGGAACGATTAAGGTTATGGATGGTGATGTTTTTGATGAAACAAACCTTAACCGTCAGCTCTTGTCACAGATGGATAACCTGGGTACTTCTAAGGTTATCACTGCAAAACAACGAATTCATAATATTGATCAACAAGTACATATAATGACCTATCAATCCAGGTTTGACCTATCAAGCGGGCTGGAGTTTATTAAAGGCATCGACCTTTTGGTTGACTGTGTCGACAATGTTGAAACCAGGCTATTAATGGAAGAACTGGCTGGACAGGAGGGTATTCCTCTCGTACACGGTGCAGTCGGTGGATGGGTTGGACAAGTTATGACGGTTTTGCCGGGTGACTTTATGCTTAAGGAAATTTATAGTGAAACCCGATTGCCAAAGTCTAGTGCAGCATCTTTTATTCCTGCAACAGTAGCATCTTATCAAGTTGCTGAGTGTATCAAACTGATTACAGGAAAAGGCCAAGTGCTGCGGGGTAAACTGATGTACTTTGACCTGTTGACCAATGAAAATTTTATTGTAGAGATAATGAAAGCGGAGGATAATTAAATGAAAAAGATGAATCGATTATTAAGTGTGATGTTGGTTTTTGTCATGTTGATAGGAGCCTCCTGTACAGGTAATGTATCTGATGACACCTATGGATCAGACCAGGTGGGAGATAGCCAAGGCACTAATCCAGATGGCTCCGGTGGCTCTGATGAAAGTGGTGGACAAGGGAATGAAGATGCTGATACCAAGGACAAGGATACCGATAGTATGTCTTCAGAAGAAGCTAGTATATTAATCAAGGGATTAGGTACAAGTGTAGAAGTTAAACTATCAGATATAGTGAAATTAACATCTGTCACAAGACAGGTAAAGAGTTTGTCGTCAGACGGAGAGGAGGCCAATGATGAAGTCCAGGGATTTCTTCTCACTGAGGTGCTGTCAAGTATAGGTCAATCAATGGATGGCGTAAAGACCATACGTTTTACAGCTGGCGATGGATATGCCATCACCGTGCCTAGTGACATTGTCGAATCAAAGGAAATTCTCTTAGCCAATGTATGGAATGGACAGGACCTGATTCAAAGAGAACAGCCTCTTAGGGTAGCCATTGATGATGTAAGGTCCATGTATTTTGTATCTAATCTTGTTGAAATTGAGTTAAAAGACGGAGATGAAACAGGGGATGATGAATCCGGCTCAGATATGGAAGTGACCAATGAGCTTATCCTTATGGAAACAGCTATAACCACGCTGCCAAGTGAGGAATACCTTTACTATGACAGTCCCGACCAGGCGGTTAAAGTTGCAGATCTGATTGAAGCATTTGACTTACCCCTTGTCGATGAAGTTGCCTTTGTGGCCAGTGATGGTTATGCTAAAACTGAGGAATTTGAAGTCGTTCAAGATTGTTATATTAAGTTTACAGGAGATGAGGCACCGCTTTTTACCTCCCATGACTTACCCTATGGTATGATTATAAAATATGTGATGACCATGGGCTTTGATCATAAAGTTTTAGTTTCCCTTGATAGCGCTTTGGATACAATGGAAGTCAGTGAAATTGGTGGATTTTCTGGTGTGAATGCTTTTGACTTAATCAAAAGCGGGGGGCTTGAAACAGATTACTATCTTTTGGTGGCTTCAGATGGATATAGTATTCAAGTTAGTAAGGCTACTTTAAGTTCTGGAGTGGCATATATTGACGATAAAGGAAGTGTATCGGTGACCTTTGCATCGGATAATCTGGACAAGTCTGTTCTTAAATCGCTGCTAAGTGTAAGTTCAGGAGATGGCAGTTCATTGAAAACCTTCCAGGTGTCTGATGACAAACAGGCTGATTCAGATGGAGAAACCTTAGGGTGGACGATTGTTTTTGATGGCCTTGATGATGGAGCCTTTGATATGACCAGTGATAGGGCTGAAAGGAAACTTGAAAGAGTCGAACTTCATACTGAGCGTATGAAAGATGATATTATCTATCCGGAAGATTGGGAAGGCTACCGTCTCAATGATATCTTGTCATTCCTTCGTGTAGAATCTTATGAATCCCTTATTTTGATTGCTGAAGATGGATATGAAATTGTCCTAACCAGTGACCAGGTGGATGATGAAACCATATTTGCAGTGATGAAAAACGGAGATGCCATATCCGGAGGAAATCCTGTTCAATTGGTTCAAAATACAGAATTTGCAACGACCTGGATTAGAAACGTTGTGAAAGTAATTGTACAATGAGAATTTTAAAGGGATTTAAACTATATGACCTGATGGTTATCGCTTTAATGGCAGCCCTGGGGATTGCCTCTAAACCTTTAATTGTACCCATTGCCCATATGATCACCGGCCCCCTCTTTATTCCAGGAGGGGCTCTTGCAGGTGGATTCTATATGATGTGGATAGTTCTGGCAGCTGGCCTTGTGGAGAAGAAGGGAACTGCTACAGTGACGGCTTTGGTTCAGGCTTTGATCGTTATGGTTACAGGTTCTTTTGGGAGTCATGGACTAGCAAGTCTTTTTACCTATACATTACCGGGAATTCTTGTAGATGTGTTTATAATACTTCTAAGACGACCTTTAAAAACCAACGTTGACTTTTTTGTTGCAGGTATATTGGCTAATATGGCCGGCACCTATTTGTCTAATCTGGTATTTTTTCGTCTTCCTTTGATACCACTTTTACTATCTTTGTTTAGTGGTATCCTTTCAGGTGGGATAGGTGGTCTTATCGCCTATAGGATTTATATAGGTGTAAGAAGAATAGGAGTTGGTCATGACGAAGAATAGGATACTTGTGCTAGTTGTTCTTGGTTTACTTATTTCCATTGGCTTTCTAAGCTTCCTAAACAGAGAAGAGTTGGCAGAAAAAAGAAATCTCAGTGACCAAGCCATATTCACCGTTTGGAATGAGAGCCGGGTTTTAAAATCCTATACCATGGATGAAATCAAGACACTTGGAGAAAAAGAATTTACGGCAGACTTAAAAGCCAGTGGCAAGGATCCGGTTACCCACTTCTATACTGGGGTTCCTCTCCTTTATGTTCTGCAGGATGCCGGACTTGACACAGGGCAGGAAAAAGCCCTATCAGTTTCAGCCATTGATGGATATGTTGTAGCCATTACTTATGAAAAATGGAGTGATCCTGAAAATGTCTACCTGGCCTATGAAATGGATGGGAAGCCTTTGGGGAGTAAGGCTGATGGTGGGCTTGGTCCATATCAAATCATCATAAGTAAAGACAAGTTTAGTCAGTTTTGGTGTAAATATGCCTACAAAGCAGAGATTATTGAGTAATTGTTAGAGGGGGACAGGTATGACGAACCTGATTCAGATAGAACAATTATCCTTTGGATATAAAAAAGATAGATTACTGTATGATAACTTAAATTTTCAGGTAAAAAAAGGTGAGTGGATTGGTCTCATTGGCGCAAGTGGTCTTGGTAAGACTACCCTTTTGCGCTTTCTTAACGGATCCCATAAAGAATATGATAAGAGCCCGTCCCATGTGAGGAGGGGCAGAGTTATGGTTCTTGGAAAGGATATGATGATAAACCGTCATATTCCTGGGATTATCATGACCATTTACCAGTATCCTGATCATCAACTGGTTTTTACTCATGGTATGGATGAACTTCTTTTTGGTATGGAGAATTTTTCACTCAGTCCTTATCTTATGAAAGAAAGAATAGACCGGGTGACAAGAGCTTTTGATATGGAGGATTTGATGAATAAAAATCCATCAAATCTTTCAGGCGGAGAAAAACAAGTGATGGTTTTAGGATCGGTTCTATGTCTTGAACCGGACATTCTTCTATTGGATGAGGCTTTTTCAGCCCTAGACAGCAGTCGGGTTAAAAAGGTACTTGATTTTCTTGAGACTATGCACCAGGAAGGCTTAACCATTATCATGGTCGACCATAAACAGGAACATTTGACTTATGTTGACCGTATTGTTGAACTGAAAGATAAAAGTCTTAAGGATGTCCCCGTGTTAAAGGGAGATTTTAAGAGACAATTGGGGGAGGATGATACATGACCTATATAAATATTCAGAACCTTTCCTATAGAATTTCAGGAAAAGATGGGCATAAGAAGACTTTGTTTGAGAATATGAACATGGCTCTTAACAAGGGAGAGATTACCTGTTTAACCGGTGATAATGGTGTGGGAAAGACCACCTTATCTAGACTAATTATTGGATCGGTTAAGCCGGACTATGGAAGGATATTGATTGACAGCAAGCCTGTATCGGATTACAAAAGCTATGAGATCGGACGTAAAATCGGATATCTTTTTCAAAATCCCGAGCTTCAACTCTTTAACGAAAGTGTCTATGAGGAGCTTTTGTTTCCTTATATATACGGCCAAGGGATATCTGAGGCCATAGAGGCCATGTATGATCAAGTGATACTGGACCTGTCATTGGAAGATATTGTAAGCACACCGGTACACGCCTTATCCAGAGGAGAAAAGCAAAGACTGGCTATTGGCACCCTTTTGATGATGGAACCGGACTATATGATCTTAGACGAACCGACTGTCGGATTGAATCAGGAGCTTATTGAAGATCTTCAAAGAATTGTAAACATATTGGTGAAAAAGGGTATAGGTTTTTTGATTATCAGCCATAACCAAAAGTTTATTAAAGAGCTTAAGTGCAAAACCTTTCGAATGACTAAGGGAGGGCATACCTATGAGCTTGAACCTTGATCCACGGACTAAAATTATAGGTGTTGGTATTCTGTCGTTTGTCATCCTCGTCAGTCAAGACCTGATCATTCAATTGATTGTCCTATTGATGAGTGGTTTGTTTGCAATCCTTTTAGGAGTCGATATTACCAGGACTATGTGGCGTTTTAGAAAACTAGGTCTTGTGCTTTTGTTTCTAATTGTCATTCAAAGTGTTTTTACGAAGGGCAATCCTATAGTTAGCCTATGGGGTTTTTCTCTCGCAACGAAAGAAGGACTTCTTTTGGCGGCAAACTATGTGTTTAGAGTTCTGGTTATTTTTCTTAGTGGTGCAATTATTGGGACCACACCTATGCGACTTGTTATCCAGGGACTTGTTCAGATGAAGTTACCCTATGAGCTTGCGCTCATGACGACTGTTGGTATCCGATTTTTACCCTTGCTGGCAGAGGAAATGAAAAACACATCTGTGGCAATTAGTCTTAGGGGTATAGATGTCTCCAGTCTTCCAATAAAGATGAGGTTGGAAATGATTGCAAAACTTTTCATTCCAATTGTTGTCAGGTCCTTAAATCGCGCAAGGCATATTTCAGAATCTTTAGAAAACAGAGGCTTTGTTATTGGTGGCAAACGGTCCTCTTATTATAAGCTATCCTTGTTATGGCCTGACTGGGTTTTAATGACTGTAATTGCCATTGGTGGATTGTTGCTGGTATACTTGGATTATTACGGATTTCCAGGTGGCTTAATATAGACGTGTGTGAACTGTAAGATCGATATGATAAGTAAGGTTGAAAGGGTAGATAAATGAAAGTTTTCTCAGTAGTTGGATACTCAGGATCAGGAAAAACAACAACCATTGAAGGGATTATCCGTAGTCTGAAAAACAGAGGCTATAGGGTTGGTTCCTTGAAGGATATTCATTTTGAAGGTTTTGCTATTGATACAGAAGGTACAAATTCCTATAGGCATAAAGCAGCTGGATCCAGTCTGGTTACAGCCAGAGGATTCCATGAAACAGATATACTTTTTCAAGAACGGCTAAGTTTAGGGCATATTGCCGCTTTTTATGATGTGGATTATTTGGTTCTTGAAGGTCTTATGGAGGCCAGTGTTCCCCTTGTTTTGGCAGGTAGGGACCTTAAAGATTTAGATGAAAAATTTGACAAACGTGTTTTTGCCGTTACTGGGAGGGTGGCTGATAACCTGGAGGAATATAGGGGCTTGCCGGCCATAAGCGTTATGAAGGATCCGGAAGCTTTGGTTGATCTTATTGAAGAGAAAACATTTCCCCTTCTCCCTGATGTCGACCCGGACTGTTGCAGTGCATGCGGTCTTAACTGCAGGCTCCTTTGCCAGGCTATTCTTTCCGGTGACAAGGTATATGAGGATTGTGTAGTTAACCAGTCCAGCCTTGAGCTTACAATCGGGGACAAAGTCATACCAATGGTTCCCTTTGTTCAGAGAATACTTAGAAATTCCATTCTAGGTGTCGTTAGTGAGCTGGATGGTTATATGGAGGGTAAGACTATAGAAATACGTCTTAAAGGTGAGTGGGAGTAATGGTTAAAAACTTTTATTCCAAGAAGAATCATGTTTATTTAAATATGGACTCTAATTATGTAGTAAAAGAATTTTTAGACCAAGAGGCTTTCACCAGGGAAGTAAAAATCTATGAAATTCTTAAAACAACTGGTTTTAAAGACATACCTGAATTGATTGAAAAGGATAGAGAAAAAAAGACCCTTATCCTATCTTATATTAATAGTAAGACAGCCCTAGCCATGATTGAAGAATATGAGTTGGTTAATAATTCCAGTCAGGTCCTTGATCTGATTCTATCTATTAAAGGATGGTTGGAAAGATTTTATAGGGCCTTGGATGAAAGTCCTATGGTATCTCCAAAAGGCCAGTGGTGCTTTGGCGATGTAAACCTAAGGAATTTTATGATAAAGGGTCCGATTGTGGGACTGGATTTCGAGAACGTTGGACTGGGTAATCGGGACCTGGAATGGATAGAGCTTTTAGGTAGGTTTTTAATATACAGACCGGAAAAAAGCCCTTTTAAATATCAGGTTTTAAGGGAACTTTATGAAAGACTGGGACACAAAGACTTGTCCTATACACAATGGATGGATCTGATTGAAGATCAGGCTGAGATAATTACCAAAAAACGTATATCATATAGACATCAAACAGACGACCTTATTTCATAGTTTTTCCTTGGAACATGTGCTATAGTATTATTAATAAATATCAGGAGAGTTCAAGTGAAATTTAGAAATAGATTTAACATAGGAGAATTGAATCATAAAAGAGAAAAAAGGCGACCTTATATATTGTTGATTACCTATTTTCTCATTCAAGTTGCCTTGATATTGGTTGCTGTCGTTTTGTTTTCCGGCCGGATGACAAACCCAAATGCCCATATACTGATCCTCATCATCGGTATGGGTCTTCTCTTGGTCTCGACTCTTTATCTTGCTTATGTTATAGGTAGTAACCAGAAGCGGATGATGTCTTATAGGGAAGCCTACCTTAGAAGCGAGAAAACCGTCGAAAAACTAACATATGACAATCAGAAGAATGAGTTTTATAACCTTTTAACCAATTATATAACTTCTGATACATCCAGTGATAAAGAAGTCATCATTAAGGTGTTTGCCTATCTGATGAAAAGACTGGGTGTCTGTGATAAGGGATCCATTCTAAAGATTCATGAAGGCAGGGTGTCTTTTATATATGCACAGGGTTATCAAGTCGATATACTTAATGAATTAGGCATGGATCCAAGAGATATTGAATTATTCACGTCAGGCATACAACTGAGAAAAGGTGTTGAAAAAAATCTGGAAAAGAAAATGGGACCTGAAGTTTACCAGAAATACCGGGATCATGTTCCGCCGATTTATGAATCCATCTATATAGGACTTATTGAAAAAGAATCAACCAAAATAGGCTTAAGCCTTGACATCAGTCAGGCTGCCTTTAAGAAAAACCATATGACCTTTACTGATGAAATGCTGGAAGAGGCCAGGACAACCCAGATCCTTGTAGGTGCTATGCTTAAAATGAAGGATATGGTTAGTCTTCGTAATGAAATGCAATATGGAGTATCCACGGCTTTTATAAAAGCCTTTGAATATCATGATGCCTATACAACCGGTCACTCCTATGAAGTAGCCCGGATATCCAAACTTATTGGTGAATGTCTGGATTATAATGAAGATGACCTTAACGAACTTTATTGGGCAGCTATGCTTCATGATTTAGGGAAAATTGTTATACCAAGACAGGTATTGGAAAAAGAAGGTCCCTTGACTGAGGAGGAGTATAATCTGGTAAGGACACATTGTATAACAGGAGCCTCCTTTCTTGAAAACTCTCCAGGTCTTGCCGGGGTGGCAAAATGTATCAAGCACCACCATGAATCCTATGATGGAAGTGGCTACCCCGATGGGTTAGCTGGAGAAGAGATACCTTTATCGTCAAGAATTATACATTTGGCTGACAATTACCATGCCATGTTATCCGAAAGACCCTATAGAAAAGAAATGACAACCACTGCAGTTTTGCAGGAGATTATTAATGGAGAAGGCAAGTCTTACTGTCCGGTTGTGACAGAAGCCTTCTTACAGATGTTTGACAGAATCAAGACAGAAAGTTACACAGAAATGACAGAAAGATGAGGAAGTAAGAGTGAATGTAGTAGAATTATTGAAAGTTATTTTTCTTGGAATCGTAGAAGGGATAACGGAATGGTTGCCTATATCCTCAACCGGACATATGATTCTTGTGGATGAAGTGATAGCAATCAATGCCAGTGATGCCTTTATGGAAATGTTTTTTGTGGTTATCCAGTTAGGGGCAATTATGGCAGTTGTGGTCCTGTACTTTAACAAGTTGCTTCCCTTTGACTTGAAAAACAAGTTGGCCCCTAAAAAGGATATCTGGATTTTATGGTTTAAGATAATCATAGCCTGTATTCCGGCAGCAGTTATCGGTTTGATGTACGAAGATGTCATTGATAAGGTCTTCTTGAGTTCTTCTTTTCGAACGGCTGTTGTGGCAGGGACCTTAATTTTTTATGGCATTGTTTTCATTGTTATTGAAAGAACATTTAAGGGAAAAAGTCCCAAGGTTAATAAATTAGAGGATTTAACCTTTTTAACGGCCTTTGGAATTGGTCTTTTTCAATTGCTGGCCCTGGTACCAGGTACTTCACGGTCAGGAGCGACCATTATAGGAGCTATGCTTATTGGAACCTCAAGAACAGTTGCTGCTGAGTTTACCTTTTTCCTGGCCATACCTGTTATGTTTGGTGCCAGCCTCATTAAGATGATAGGTTTTGGCCTGATCTTTACTTCAGCAGAACTGATAATCTTGATTGTTGGCATGCTTGTAGCCTTTCTTGTTTCCATTTTGGCAATTAAGTTTTTGGTTGGTTATATAAAGAAGCATGACTTCCAGGTCTTTGGGTATTATCGAATTGTCCTTGGTATATTGGTCTTCATATTGTATGCACTTAAATAAAGAAAAAGGCAGCTCACTGATTGGGCTGCCTTGTTTTATGTTTCACATGTGTTAGAAGGATGGGCTTTGCCCTATATGTTTATAAGACCAGTTGCCTCTTATAGGTAATTAATTCCCTGGCATGTCTGCCTGCCTCACCTGCAATTTTGCAGGTGTCTATAGTTAAGACCTGGCCTTTTGAAGCAACCAGCTTTCCGTTTATATAAGTCGAGTGGGGGTAGGAATCATTGCCAAGGCAGACAAGAGATACCAGTGGATCATGGCTGCCGGCATACTCAATACCCGACAAATCAAAAAGATTGAAATCTGCAGCCATATCAGGACCTAAATAACCGGTATCTGTACGTCCAAGAACCTCAGCGCCGCCGCGGGTAGCAACCTTTAGTATCTCGTATGCATTTAACCCCTGTGTCCCATATTTAAGATGGTTAAGAAGATAAGCCCTTCGAACTTCTTCCCACATGTTGGAACCATCATTGGAAGCACTGCCGTCAACGGCTATGGATAATTTGGCGCCTTGTCTGACCAATTCGGAAGTTCTGCAGATCCCAGAGTTAAGCTTCATATTGGAGGAAGGGCAGTGGGCAATGCCAGACCCTTTCATATCAGCGATTTCCCGGTCGTTGAAAAATATACCGTGGGCAAACCAAACATCAGGTCCCAGCCATTCCAATTCATCCATAAGGTCATAGGGCCTGTGACCATAGGCTTCTATACAATATTTTTCCTCATCTTTGGTTTCAGCTAGATGGGTATGCATCATAACACCGTTTTTCCTGGCTAAACGGCTGGTTTCAACCATAAGTTCTTTGGTAACTGAAAAAGGTGAACAGGGGGCCAGTGCTATTCTGGTCATGGCAAAATCTGACTTGTCATGATAAGCGTCGATCAGTCTTTGCGAGTCCATAAGTATTGCCTCGTCCTTCTGGACGACAGTCATAGGAGGTAAACCACCGTCATCGACCCCTTTTGACATAGAGCCTCTGGTTGCATGGAACCTGATGCCGATTTCTCTTGCGGCTCCAATCTGGGTATCTATTAAGGTTTCCGGCTGGTTATGGGGAAAGACATAATGATGGTCGCTGCTTAAGGTGCATCCGGTTCTAACCAGCTCAGAAAAGCCGACAAGGGCACCGTAATATACTGTTTCCGGCGTCATATACTGCCAAAACTCATATAGGCCTTTTAACCAGGGGAAAAGAGGCAATTCCTGTACTTCATGTATGCCGCGAAACATGGTCTGATAGAGGTGGTGGTGGGTGTTGACGAAACCAGGTAAGGCTACAAGACCGGAACCGTCAATAATTGTATCTATGTTTTCGGTCGATAGATTTTTCCCAATAGCTTCGATTTTCTGATCATGTATTAACAAGTCCACATGAGTCAAATGTTCATCCTGATTATTCATGGTATAGACATGTGCCAGATTCTGTATAAGTTTTCTTCCCATATAAGTGCCCCTTTCGAATACATTAATTATCTATATTATATCATAACAAATTTGCTTTTCTTAATTTTAACTTGACAAATCTATCCTCGGTCACTACAATAGAGTAAAGTTATAAAACAAATCGTTGATTAAGAAAAGTAAGTAAGATATTTTCTTTACCAGAGAGAAAGGTCACAGGCTGCAAACCTTTTAGAGGAACCTTACTGAAAGACCCTTATGAGAGAAGTGTTGAAAGATGAGTTGATCCATCAGAATTTAGTAAACATTTCCGTATATCTACGTTACAGATTTTAAGCCGGAAGCATATGCTTCAATCAGGGTGGCACCGCGGGTAATCTCGTCCCTACATACTTTTGTAGAGGTGAGGTTTTTTTGTTTGCTAAGAAATTGCTCTGAAAGAGCTGATTTCTGTCGAACATCTGGAACAATTCGCGAAGCGAAATCAGCTTCGTTAAACGAAGCTTTTGTTCTCAGCTAAAAATCTTTTTTAGGAATTGATTTTGTTAACAAGTGAACTGTCCTTTACATAAACCATAGGAATGAAAGGAGCACAATATGGGCATTAGCGCACCAAGAGGAACCCAAGATTTTTACGGACCATACATGGATGCAGTTCTTGAACTGGAAGCAACCATGAGGGACCTATGTGATGATTTTGGATTCAGTGAAATCAGAACACCAATGTTTGAACGATTAGAACTTTTTCAAAGAGGCGTTGGCGAAACGACAGATATCGTGCAAAAAGAAATGTATACTTTTACAGACAAGTCAAGACACGCAAGAGAATTTGCTCTCAAACCGGAAGGAACAGCCGGTGTGGTTCGGGCTTATCTTGAAAGAAAGATGTATGCAGAAACCCAACCAACTAAACTTTATTACATTACACCTGCTTTTCGTTACGAAAAGCCACAAAAGGGACGGTTTAGACAGTTCCACCAGTTTGGTATAGAACTCTTTGGAGCAGAAGGACCTGAAGCAGATGCTGAGGTTATTGGCCTGGGATATCAAATGCTTCAACGTCTTGGTATTAAGGATGTTGTTCTACACCTTAATTCGTTGGGAGACGCTGATTCCAGAAAGAAATACAATGAAATCTTAGTTGGATTTCTGAAAGATAATGAAGAAGGTCTTTGTGAAACCTGTCGTGAGAGGATGGTTAAAAATCCCCTCAGGGTTCTTGACTGTAAGATTGAGTCCTGCCAGGCAATCATAAAAGATGCTCCTTTAATGCTCAACCATTTAAGCCAAGCTGATACGGCCCACTTTGAAGGGGTGAAAGCTTATCTTGAGGAAATGGAAATTCCCTATGAAGTGGATCCATGGATTGTACGTGGTTTAGACTACTATACAAGAACGGTCTTTGAATTTATATCCAATGACATCGGAGCCCAGGGAACGGTATGTGGTGGAGGCCGTTATGATGGACTGATTGAAGAAATGGGAGGTCAACCTACACCGGGAGTTGGTTTTGGAGCTGGTATTGAACGTCTCCTTCTGACTGTGGAAAATGCCAAAGGCCAATTTAAGGCCAGGCAAAAGGTTGATCTATTTATTGGTGCCATGGGCGAGACTGCTAAAGTTAAAGCCATGGGCCTTGCCAACAAGCTTCGTATGGCAGGCGTTGGTACCAGCGTAGACCTTCTTGGTAAATCTGTTAAAAACCAGATGAAGTATGCCAACAAAATTGATGCCAAATATTCATTTATTATTGGTGATAATGAACTTGCTTCCGGTCAGATTACAATTAAGAATATGGAAACCGGTGATAGCGACACCATTGGTTTTGACCAGATTGCAGACTACATAAAAAAAGTATAAAGATGAATTGTGAATTTATAGGAGGATTATCATGAGCGAGTCCATGAAAGGCTTAAAAAGAAGTCATTACTGTACATGTGTTACCCCGGACCAAATTGATCAAGAAGTTACTGTTATGGGTTGGGTCCAAAAAAGACGTGACCTGGGAGGCGTTATATTCCTTGACCTTAGAGACAGAACAGGAATTCTTCAGGTAGTTATTGACCAATCATCCATTGGTGAAGAAAGCTTCATTAAAGCGGAAAGTATCCGTACTGAATTTGTCGTAGCGATAAAAGGTTTGGTGGAAAAAAGATCAAATGAGACCGTCAATCCAAATCTTAAAACAGGAACTATCGAAGTTCGTGCTTACGAGCTGCGTTTGCTTTCAGGTGCTGAAACAACTCCCTTCCAAATTGAAGAAAACTCAGATGTTCGAGAAGACTTACGTCTTAAGTACAGATATCTTGACCTTAGAAGACCTGATCTTCAAAGAAACATGATGTTGAGACATAAGGTTGCTGCTTCAGTAAGAGAGTTCCTTAACCATGATGGTTTCCTTGAAATTGAAACTCCAATGCTTACAAAATCAACACCAGAAGGTGCTAGAGATTATTTGGTTCCAAGTCGTGTGAATCCTGGTAATTTTTATGCCTTACCTCAATCACCTCAGATTTTCAAGCAGTTATTGATGCTGAGTGGTTATGATAAATACTACCAAATCACAAAATGCTTCCGTGATGAGGACCTTAGAGCTGATCGTCAGCCAGAGTTTACTCAAATCGATATGGAGCTTTCCTTTGTTGATGAAGATGATGTAATCGGAGTTAATGAAAGACTGCTTCACAAGCTGTTTAAAGATGCTTTGGATATTGAAATTCATTTACCAATTAAGCGCATCACTTACAAAGAGGCTATGGAACGTTTTGGTTCAGATAAGCCTGATATGCGTTTTGGTCTTGAACTTGTAGACTGTTCAGATTTAGTTGCAGACTGTGGTTTCAAAGTCTTTTCAGAAGCTGTTGCTACGGGTGGATCTGTAAGAGCTATCAATGGTAAGACCTTAGGTGACCTGCCTAGACGTCAAATTGATGCTTTGACTGAATATGTTAAAGGATATGGCGCTAAAGGTATGGCCTATATCGTTATTAACGAAGATGGCAGCCTAAAATCAGCTATTACCAAGTTCCTTTCAGAGGAAGTGGTTGCAGAAATTATTAAACGTTTAGATGGCCAGCCAGGAGATATCATCATGTTCGGTGCAGATACCAACGATGTTGTTTTCCAATCACTTGGAGCTCTTAGACTGGAACTTGCAAGAAGACTTGATCTGCTTAAGAAAGATGAATTTGACTTTGTATGGGTAACCCAGTTCCCGCTTCTTGAGTGGTCTGCAGAGCAAAAACGCCATGTTGCCAAACATCACCCATTTACCATGCCTATGGAAGAAGACCTGCATTTATTGGATACTGATCCTTCCAAGGTTCGTGCCCAGGCATATGATATCTGTTTAAATGGTAATGAAATCGGTGGTGGTTCTGTTAGAATCTATCAAAGAGATGTTCAGGAAAAAATGTTTGAGGCTCTTGGCTTTACCAAGGAAGAAGCCTATGAAAGATTTGGTTTCTTGTTAGATGCCTTCAAATATGGTGTTCCACCACATGGTGGTTTGGCATATGGCCTTGACCGTATCGTTATGTTGATGGCACAGGCTGATAGCATACGTGAAGTTATTGCTTTCCCTAAAGTTAAAGATGCGTCATGTCCAATGACAAATGCACCTGGCCAGGTTGAAGAGAAACAGCTGGATGAACTGAACCTTAAAGTTGATCTCATTGAGTTGGAAACTGAATAAGCTAATATCAAGTATAAGTGTATATAGAATATACTTAAGTCATCAAGTATAAGTGTTAAGGAGCTGATGGGCTGAATCTAAAGATTTAGTCCTTGGCTCCTTTTTTGAATATCAAAAACCTGATTTTGTATGGAAAAAGCCTTAAAATTTTATTAATAAGTAGTCTGCCCCTTGATTATTTGTTTGCTTATGGTAAAATGATAAATAGTTAGGTAGTGACTAACTATCTAAAGAATACAAACTCTTGATATGACGATAGATTGAAAGAATGGTGAATCATGATTAGAAATGAAATATTTGAAGGTGAAAGACCCTTATACAGGAGGTCTGATATAGAAATAGTCGATTCCAGGTTTGATAATGGTGAATCTGCTATAAAAGAGGGTACCAAGATTATCAGTAAGGGGTGCCAGTTTAATTCAAAATATCCATTTTGGCATTGCAGACATCTTGACATTAGAAACTCATTTTTTGATGAGATGGGAAGAGCTGCCATATGGTATTCTTCTGAGATTGAGTTGAAAGACTCGAAAGTCATTGCTCCAAAGATATTTAGAGATGCCTCAAAGATTAAGATTAGTGGATGTGATATGAACACCAACGAAACTTTGTGGGACTGTAAAGATATCATTATTGAGGATACAGATTTTATTGGCGATTATCTTCTTTTTCATTCAGAACATATTATGATGGATGGTTTGAGACTTAATGGCAATTACTCTTTTCAGCATTGTCGTCATGTAGAAATGAGGAATTCAACCATCCGTTCAAAAGATGCTTTTTGGAACTCACAAGACGTAACCCTTAGAAATTGTAAAATTGATGGAGAATATTTAGGTTGGTATTCCCGAAATTTAACCTTAATCGATTGTGAAATACGGGGAACCCAACCCTTATCCTATGCCAGCAACGTCACCTTGATTGGATGTACTATGATAGACACCGATTTAGCCTTTGAATTGTCAACTGTAAATGTAGAAGTAATAGGTTCCATTCAGAGTGTTAAAAATCCAAAATCCGGAAGGATTTTGGTTGAGGGAATAGACCAATTGATCATGGAAGAGGGAGAAGTGAATCCTGAGGACACGATTATAACATATACAAAAGAGAAAGTAGGATGTAGCTGCCATGAAGTATGATTTTGATAAAATTGTTAACCGACGGGGAACCAATGCTGTAAAATGGGAAGCGGTCAGTGAGGATGTACTACCTATGTGGGTTGCGGATATGGACTTTGAAACAGTTCCCAAAATCAAGGAAAGGCTTATAAAAAGGGTTGAAAACGGAGCCTTTGGCTATGTTGATTTTCCTGAAAATTATTACGGGTGCCAGATAAAATGGTGGGAAAAAAGACATCAGTTTTCCATTAAAAAGGAATGGATTGAGTTCTGTACAGGAGTAATACCATCCCTATCTTCATCGGTAGCGGCACTTTTAAGTCCTGGCGACAAGGTTATTATACAGACACCTGTCTATAATTATTTTAATACATCCATTGTCAACAATGGCTGTGAAATAGTCCTGAATGAACTTATATTTAAGGATAATCATTATGAAATGGACTATAAGTCCTTCGAAGACCAGATTGTAGCTGAAAAGGTTAAAATGTTTATTTTATGTAATCCCCACAATCCGGTTGGGCGGGTATGGACTAAAGATGAATTGCAGAAGATTGGGGATATCTGTTTGAAACATGGTGTTTATGTTGTATCAGATGAAATTCATGGAGACCTTATCTTGAGGGGATATAAGCACGTTCCCTTTATCTCAGTCGATCCAAGATTTAAGGATATAACCATAACCTGCACAGCTCCAAGTAAGACCTTTAATCTGGCTGGTCTAAAGAACTCCAATATGATTATTCCTAATCCTGATATTAAAAAGAAAGTGAACCGGGCCGCAAATGACAAGGAAGTTGCCGAAAGTAATGTTTTCGGAATTGAAGGCCTAATTGGCGCTTATGAAGATGGTGAGGAGTGGTTAGAAGATCTTCTTGATTATCTGTCAGAAAACAGGCAAATCATCAAAAGTTTTGTTGAGGAAGAACTTCCAAATGTTAAGCTGGTTGATGCCCAGGGAACCTATTTGGCCTGGTTAGACTGCAGCTATTATGAAAAGACTTCGTCAGAAATTATGGAGATATTGGTTCAATCAGGTAAGGTACGGATATCTTCGGGATCACAGTTTGGTGCAGCAGGCGATGGTTTCATCAGAATCAATTTTGCCTGTCCTAGATCCCTCCTGGTAGATGGTCTAAACCGGATAAAAAAAGGCTTGCTTGCTCTGGAAGATTAAACATAGTATAATATAGATTAGTCTGTTTGGCAGACTAATCTTTTTGTGTGAGGTAATGCAGTGCGTTTTCAAAGAACAGAACAACTGATTGGTCAAGAAAATCTCAGTAAGCTTAAGGAAGCAAAAGTTGCCGTTTTCGGTATTGGTGGAGTAGGATCTTATGTTTTGGAAGGTCTGGTTAGAGCCGGTGTAGGAAACATTGTCATTGTCGACAAGGACTGTGTTGATGTAACCAACATTAATAGGCAGCTTGTTGCTTATGAGTCGACTATAGGACAGCCTAAGGTTGAGGTTGCTAAAAGTAGATGTCTGGATATTAATCCTCATGTGTCTATTGAGGCTTACCAACTCTTTTATCTTAAGGATACCAAGGACCATATAGACTTATCAGAACTTGATTACATCGTTGATGCCATTGACAATGTAACGGCTAAACTTCTCCTTATTGAAGAGGCAAAGGCCAAAGGTATACCAATTATTTCAAGTCTTGGAACCGGGAATAAACTGGATAATACCAAATTTCAAATTACAGATATATCCAAAACACATACCTGTCCCTTGGCCAAGGTTATGCGTAAAGAGATTAAGGATAGAAAACTGGGGAAAGTAAAAGTCATCTTCTCATCAGAACTGCCAGTACTTAAGAAGCAGGTGCCAGCCAGTATCAGTTTTGTACCACCGGTAGCAGGCTTAATGATTGCAGGAGAAGTTGTACGGGATCTTATTCAGATGTAGTAGTGGAAAGTTGGTGTAACCGTGGGTGAAATCGGTCAAGTTGTAGAAGTTAAAGATGCAGTAGTAAAAGTTAGATTAAATAGAAAAGAAGCCTGTGCTAAATGTGGTGCATGTACGGCAGGAATTGAAAGTAAGGATATGTTTATTGAGGCAACCAATAATGCCTTGGCCCATAAGGGAGACTTTGTGGAGATTACCCTTAAGGAAGAAAATTTTATTAAGGCAGTAGCCATCATGTACGGTATTCCCCTTATTGGCTTATTGGTTGGATTGGGGCTTGGTGCAGGTCTTGGTGGAGCTTTTATGCCCGGGCTGGCAGATGTTTTGGCTATTGTGTTAGGTCTTTTGGGAGCAGGGCTTTCCTTCCTTCTGATTCATCTCAATGAAAATCGTTTCAAAGTAGACGAATATAAGCCAAAAGCCATTAAGGTTGTTGACTCCTATAATGATTCATGTGATATATAATGGGTTAGGGTGTCAAAAGGTTTCGGTGAAACTTTCTTTTGACTCCCTAGCTAAATAACAAAGGCTGAAATCTTCAAAAATCTTTATCCCAATGGAATAGGATTTTTGAAGATTTCAGCCTTTTTGCTTTTTGCTGAGATAGGGATTAAGATACTCCTACATGAAGATAAATGGTTCCGGTAGAAATATGGATAGGAATCCTGTACATAGGCTCATTTGGCTTAATAGAAGCATTTTCTACATACTTTTGGATACCCAGGCTAAGATCAACGCCTTCGTCGGACTGGTTAACGATGAAAAGTCCATTTGCCATATTAAGGAATTCGCAGGCAGAGTCTAATGGGTAGTCACCAAATTTATCAAAAACCTCACCGGCATTTTGAGATGCAATATCGAGAATCGCCTTATCATCGCCGCTATAGGCTGTAAAAATCTTGGCAGCCCCGGAGATCTTTTGGGTGAATAGGTGTTTGTAGATAATTGAATCCACTTTTTCGACCCGGTCCACATAAACGTTTGTGTCGATAAAACGAATGATATTCTTCACAAACAAGGTTACAAAATCAATGTAGAATTCTGACATGCCTGATTTCTCAAAGGCGAGAAAGGCTGTCATAACCACACGAATATCGCCTTTTTTGATGGCGTCAAACTGTTCGTCGTCAAGGCCGTAAGCCAATTTGTAAAGGGTAATCTCTTCTTCAAATTTGGCTAAATCCATAATACCTTCATCAATAAGGGCTTGTGCCAATATGAGATGTTCGGATTTTTGCTGGTTGAGAAGATCAGATAGCTGCTCGTCAGATAGATAACCCTTCATAATGGCAATCTCACCGAAGCGTCTGTCGATGGTTTCCTGTAATTGGTGAACCTTGTCAACTTCAGAAGAAGTCATATATTTGCTGTTAATGGCAAGAATACCAAGTTTTAAACGGGTAGTCTTCTGGGTTTCCAGCACCTGGGTTAGTTGGTCTCTAGTTACAATACCCTTGTTTAATAAATAATGTCCAAAAAAAGCACTAAACATGTTGTTCCTCCTCAAACTGGGTAAGAATTCTCTTTAATTCATCTGTATCAATTGGTTTTTGAAGGAAGTCTTTGGCACCAAACTTCAATGCCTTCTCTAAGTTGGATTTAGTACCCACTGAAGAGAGCATGACGATATGGGCATCCTGGTGCAGGGTCATAATCTCGGCTACAGCCTCAAGACCGTCTTTGATTGGCATGGTAATATCCATGAAAACCAAATCAGGATTGTGTTCCTCATACTGTTCAATTGCATCTTGACCGTTAATCGCTTCAAGAATGGTGCATTCGGTTAAAAATTGAATCATATGTCCTACTTTTTTACGGACAGTCATTGAATCATCACATAATAATACTTTCATATCTCGGGTTACCCCAAACACCCCTTTCAAAATAGTCTGTCTGAATTTTACATCATCATTAGAATTATACCACTTATTTGTAAATAATATAAGAATAGAGTGGATACTTTTTAAGTTTCTTAAATGTTTTTTTTAGAATTTTGCTGGTATTAGAGACAATGCTTGATAAAATCATTATAAATGCCTAAAAAAAGGTAGCTTATTGCGGTTGATAATCATTATCGGTTATGTTATAATTTGCTAAAGGATAATCATTATTATCTACAATTATTTTATAATAAACTACGGTATATTCGAAAAATGGAATATAAACTACAGAAAAGATATATTCATGAAAGGAAAAAGCTATGAGTCTTTTGAAAATAGAAAAACTGAAAGCGTCAGTTGATGGAAAATCCATCTTAAAAGGAATTGATCTAACCATTAATAAAGGAGAAATTCATGTTGTTATGGGGCCAAATGGAGCAGGTAAATCTACTTTGGCCAATACCTTAATGGGACACCCAAGATATGAGGTTGAGTCTGGAGAAATTGAGTTTAATGACAAAGACCTTCATGAAATGAAGGTTGATGAAAGAGCCAAGGAAGGGCTTTTTATGTCTTTTCAGTATCCTGAGGAAATTCCCGGAGTTACTGTTGAAAACTTTCTTAGAACGGCAAAAACCAGCGTTAGTGGCGAGAAGCAATCAGTAGTTGGTTTCAGAAAAGAGCTGATTAAACGCATGGTGGAACTTAATATGGATGAAGGTTACTCCCAAAGATATTTAAATCAGGGATTTTCCGGTGGTGAAAAGAAGAAAAATGAAATTCTTCAAATGCTTGTACTGGATCCTAAGCTTGCCATTCTTGACGAGACTGATTCAGGTCTTGATGTAGATGCTATTAAAACTGTTGCTGAAGGAGTGAAGAAATTTGCCAGCGAAGACAATGCCGTTTTAATTATTACCCATTATAATAAGTTGCTTCAGCTTATCAAGCCTGACTTTGTTCATATTCTTGTTAATGGACAGGTGATGGAATCCGGTGACCACACCTTAGCAGAACGGATTGACAATGAAGGTTTTGAAACCTATATTTCTGCAGCGGCAGGAAGGGCTTAGGTGATCATATATGGCAGATAAGAAAAGAACTTATGTTGAGGACATTGAACGAGGTGTCTATGACATAAAGAATGAAGATAAAGCCAGGTATAAGACCCAATCGGGACTGACACCTGATATTATTAAGGATATATCCAGAGAAAAGAATGAACCGGAGTGGATGTTGGAATTCCGGCTTAAGGCCCTTGATATCTATAACTCTAAACCAATACCGACTTGGGGAGCTGATATCAGCGGTCTCGACATGGATAACATTGTTACCTATGTCCGTCCTGATTCTGATATGCAGCAGAGCTGGGACGATGTTCCTGAAGAAATTAAAGATACTTTCGAGCGGCTGGGTATCCCACAGGCAGAACGGGAATCACTGGCCGGCGTTGGTGCCCAATATGATTCCGAGGTGGTTTATCACTCGATGCGGGAACATCTTATTAAAAAGGGTGTTGTCTATACAGATATGGATACAGCTGTGAAAGAGTATCCGGACTTGGTAAGGCAATATTTTATGAAGCTTGTTCCTCCCAATGATCATAAATTTGCTGCTTTACATGGTGCTGTGTGGAGTGGAGGATCTTTTGTATATGTACCAGCCGGTGTTGAAGTGGACTATCCACTCCAAAGTTATTTTCGACTTAACGCACCTGGTGCCGGTCAGTTTGAACACACCTTGATCATTGTGGAAAAAGGAGCCAAACTCCATTTTATTGAAGGCTGCAGCGCTCCTAAATATGATGTGGCCAACCTGCATGCCGGCTGTGTGGAGCTTTTTGTTAAAGAGGAAGCAACCCTTCGTTACTCAACGATTGAGAATTGGTCAAGAAACATGTATAACCTTAATACAAAGAGGTCGGTAGTGGACAGGGATGGAAGGATTGAATGGGTTTCCGGATCCTTTGGTTCAAAAGTCAGTATGCTGTATCCTATGAGTATATTAAAAGGCGAAAGAGCCCATGCTGAGTTTACAGGTATTACCTTTGCTGCTAAGGGACAACATCTGGATACTGGTTCCAAGGTTGTTCATGCGGCACCTAGAACCTCATGTAACATCAATACCAAATCCATCTCCAAAGATGGTGGTTATGCCTTCTACAGAGGTTTGTTAAGAGTTGGTAAAAATGCCCATCATGCAAAAGCCAATGTATCCTGTGAGTCTTTAATGCTGGATAACCGGTCTAAGTCGGATACCGTTCCAATTATTGAACTGGCCAATGACAATATTGACATTGGACATGAGGCAAAGATTGGCCGTATTTCAGATGATGCCATTTTTTACCTTATGTCACGGGGAATCGATGAACAGGAAGCCAAGGCCATGATTGTTAGAGGTTTTGTAGAACCCATTACCAAAGAGCTGCCCCTTGAATACGCGGTAGAGCTCAATCAGTTGATTAATCTTGAATTTGAAGGTGCGATAGGATAGGAGATGACCATGGAAACAATTATCAAAAATAAACGACATTCCTATGATACCATGCCTTATCCAAAGTGGAAAAGGCTGGGAACCATATTGGAGCCGGAGGTTATCAGTCATAACAAACCGGTTGTAAATATAAGAAAACCTGACTCCTGGAAGGATGTCAGATTAAATAAAATCACTTGCTCCCAAAGCGATCTGCTGGATATATATTATCGTCCCTATGACGCTGAGTTAAAGGAATTTGAAGCCCTTAACTATGGCTGCGATAAAAAATATGTCTATGAAGGAGAAACCGCTTTTAATGCTGGTATTTTACTTCGTATTGATGAAGAGACAAAGTTAGAGGAACCCTTGGTTCTTGAATATACCATGGATGACCAGACCCCCTATCTAGTCGACCACCAATATATCCATGTAAAGAAAAATGCCAGTGCCCATCTTGTTATCAAGTATTCGGGTAACACCAGTGATGATCAGCCAAAGGGTTATCATAACGGCGTTACCAAAATATATGTTGAAGAAGGTGGAAGCCTGAAACTCACAAAACTTCAGTTTTTAGGTGATAAGGTTTATCATATTGATAACAACGTTTCCATTATTCATAAGGATGGATATGTTGAATTTTCCAGTGTGGATTTAGGTTCTGAATCAATGGCAACCAAGTATCTCGCTTATCTGGCAGGAAGCCAGGCAAAAAGTGATACGGTAACTGCCTATCTTGGAAAAGGTGACCAGAAACTGGATATTGGCTATGAATCCCTGCATCAGGGGGTAAGAAGCCAGAGTCTTATCGACTGTCATGGCGCTCTTCTAGATCATGCCAAAAAAGTTTTCAGGGGAAACCTGAAGTTTAACCGTGGAGCCTACAAGTCTGAAGGAAAAGAATCGGAGTATGTACTGCTTCTCGATAAGCATGTTCATTCTGATGCAATTCCGGCCCTCCTATGTGATGAAGACGATGTTGTTGGAGAACATGCAGCAAGTGCAGGTCAATTGGACGAAGACCAGCTTTTCTACCTGATGTCCAGAGGTTTTTCAGAAAAAGAAGCAAAAAAAGTCATTGTCCATGGTTTCTTCTCAAAAGTTATCGATCTTATACCGGTGGAATCTTTGAAAGAAGAAGTGGAAACAAGACTTGAAAGGAGTTTAGTGGATGAGCGTGAATCTTAACAGGGACTTATCACAACTGAAAAAAGATTTTCCTGTCTTTCAGATTCACAAGGACCTGGTGTATTTGGATTCAGCAGCCTCTACTTTTAGGCCTGAATCCGTCAACAGGATCGTCTATGAATACGCCTCATACAACCATGCCAATATTCACCGTGGAGCCTACAGCTTGAGTTATGAAGCTACAAAATCATATGACCTGGCAAAAAATAAGGTTGCAAGATTAATTGGAGCTGATGAAAATGAGGTGATTTTCACCTATGGAACAACAGACAGTCTCAATTTCATCTCCTCATCCTTGGCGACCTCTGGTTTTTTGTCCCAGGGGGATGAAGTGGTTATCAGTATCTTTGAACACCATTCCAACATCGTTCCCTGGCAGCAACTTCGAAAATCAAAGGGAATTAAACTTTCCTACCTTTATGATTTTACTGAGGATTCACTGGATAAGATTACAGACAAAACTAAGGTCGTTTCTTTTACCCTTATGTCCAATGCTACCGGTTATGTGCCGCCGGCCAGGAAAATCATTGAAAAGGCCAGAAAGGTTGGAGCAATTGTCATTGTTGATGCAGCCCAGTATATTGGACATGATAAGGTTGATGTTAAAGACCTTGATGTGGATTTTATGGCTTTTTCCGGTCACAAGATGTTTGGACCAACAGGAATCGGAGTTCTCTACGGTAAAAAAGACATGCTTGAACATCTCATGCCTTATCGTTTTGGCGGTGATATGATTGAGTATGTTTATGAACAGGAGACTACTTTTGCCGCTATCGATGAGAAATTTGAGGCAGGAACTCCCAATATTGACGGAGTTATTGGCCTGGGGGCAGCAGTTGATTATATGCAGGAGATTGGAATTGACCATATTTCCACTTACTTAAGTGAACTGAGAGCCTATGCTCTTGAGGAACTAAGAAAGGTTCATTATATTAAACTGGTTGATGATCTTTTGGATGAAGTACCTTTTAAGGGACAGTCCATGGGACCGGTTATTGCATTTACGATTGATGGTGCCCATCCCCATGATGTGGCAAGTATACTGGATGCCTCAGGAATTGCCATAAGGGCAGGTCACCACTGCGCCCAGCCTTTAATGAAATATTTAAAACAGACAGCAACCTGTAGACTTTCCCTTCAGATTTACAACTCCAGGGAAGATATTGACAGGTTTATAGAGAAATTACAAGATGTCAGGAGGTGGCTAAATCTTGAGCCTTGATATGATTTATACGGAAATAATAATGGAACACAGTAAGAATATGGATAACCGCAGAGTCCTGGGGGAGAAAACCCATCATGAACATGGCCATAATCCATCCTGTGGTGATGATATTGAGCTGGAACTTAATATCCAGGACAATAGGATTGTTGATGCAGCCTTTACCGGCACCGGCTGTGCTATTTCCATGGCATCTACGTCCATGATGATTGACCTCATTAAGGGACAAGAATTGGAAACCGCCCATGAAAAGGTGAAAGATTTTCTTGCCATGATTAAGTCGGAAAAAAGTCCTGAAGACCTTGAAGACTCTCTTCTTGATGCGACCATGCTAAGCCCGATCAAGACCTTGCCGGCCAGGGTTAAGTGTGCAGTACTTGCATGGCATACCTTAGATGAGTTGATTCAAAATATTGAATAGGATTTTCGAAGGTTTTACCATAGAAAAAGGAGTGCTGATTGGCAATAGATGCCTTTCCAGCGACTCCTTTTTGTTTGTTTGCAATGACGTATCGAAACTTCTTTGCTATGCATTTTTCACAAGGAAAAACACATTATAGCCTTGGTAAGCTTCCCGCCATTATATAGATATACATTTAATCATTGAATACCACACTGGTTACATAGAGAATTTCACAGGAACCATCACCTGTATCTTCTCTGGTTAAACTGGTGTTCCAATAACCATCTTTAAAGTTTGCGTTGACCAAATAACCTTCCAATGTGATATAATCGTCAGGTTCAACTTTTGCCACTAAGTCAGCTATATACTCACTACTTGGTATAATATGAGTGTTGGCTGAATTTCTGTCTACATAGTGGACATCAGCTTTGTTGTTTTTGACAACGGTAAAATAGTACCAGCGATTTTTCTGGGAGTAGGTAACATGTTTGTCAATCGATGGAATGTTTATGTCTGCCCAGGCAAGTGCAAAATCTCTCGGTGAGATTTGAGATGTGTAATCAGATGTGTAATCGGCAATGTTCTTAACGATGGCATTAACCTTGTAAGTGGCAAGTAAGTCAAGTTCTACAGGTCCCCGTTCACCTTCAATGGTGATGGTTTCTACCGGGTATAAATTTTTCTGTGTCGGTTCTTCAATATAAAATGGACCGTCATATCCGGAATAAGTATATTGATAAAAGATCCCCATGATAGCAAGGAGCGATACGACTAGCAGGATAGTTTTTCCTACCGGCATCTGCTCACCTCCTATAAATTCTGTCCAGAAGTCAATTGCTTTTAACTCCTAAACTATAAGTATATTCTACCATATTTGGGGCCAACTTTTAAGGGTAGTGACACATATTTAATACTTGTTTACAAACTGGAAACACAATTCATTTTTATGATATAATAGTGATATGAAGACAGATAAACCCGTCTAAATGGAATTGAGGTGTCATGTTGTCCTATAAGAACAGAGTTGTTATAGTAACCGGTTCAGGCGAAGGTGTTGGTAGGGGTATTGCCCTTAAATTTGCTGAAAAAGGTGCAATTGTAGTGGTGGCAGATAAGAATGACAGCTTGGGACGCGAAACTGTAGACATGATTTATGACATTAAAGGTTCTGGAATTTTTATTACTTGTGATGTAACGGAAGAAAATAGTGTTATGCGACTTTTTAGAAAGGTCATGACTTATTATGGGCGGCTGGATATCTTGATTAATAATGTCGGCATGTCTTTTCGAAAGTCTTTAGACATGACGACTTTTAGTGAATGGCAAAAAGTTATGGATACCAATCTTAAAAGTTTGTTTTTATGTATCCGGGAGGCCAGTCCAATAATGAAACAGGCAAGACATGGGTCCATTGTTAATATAGCCTGTTCTGATTCCCTTTTAAGAGGGATGGATATGGAAATATACGCCGCTGCAAAAGGTGGTGTCATCTCTATGACAAAGTCATTGGCTGTATCCTTGGACCCATATGGTATTCAAGTGAATTCCGTCAGTCCCGGTCTCCTAAAAACCAGTGGTTATAAACGGTTAAGGACTATAGCGGGTGAAGAACCTATGTCCCTTGGTTTTAACCGTTTGGACGATGTTGCTGAGGCTTGTATTGCCCTGACCCATGACGATAATGATTACGTGAACGGAACTGATTTGGTCATTGACCAGGTTAGGATGAAAAAAATGGTACACCTTATATAAAAAAATTAATTGATGGAATCGATAACAATGATAAAAACGAGAAAACAATCCAAACACTATTTCAAAAGAAGGACAAGAGCATTCATTCTGGTGAGTGCTGCTTGTCTTATTCTTAATTTTCTTATGGTTTTTATAGGAAGACAAAAAAGTGAATGGATTGAAATGTTCTATAGTCGTTATTTTTTTCGTGGCATGTCCTGGCTGCTGAACAGCATTTCTAATCTTTTTCCTTTTTCACTTGATGAGGTCTTTATTGGCCTTGAAATTCTATTCTTGGTTTATTGGATCCTAAGAGGTATCGTTTGTTTTTTTATGAAAAAATTCCCAAAAGGTGGTTATTATCTATCTAAGGGTCTTGCCATCCTGTGTGTCAATCTGCTTTTATTCCAACTTTTGTGGGGACTTAATAACTATCGTTATCCAGTTGAAGAACTTTTTGATTTGGAGGTTCATCAGATTAGTCAGGATCAATTGGAAGAGGTCTATGAGTTTTTAGTGGTCAAGGGAAATGAACTAAGACAAAATCTTGATGATATGGAAAGCTGGACCCATAAAGAAGTTAGGGACCAAGCCTATTTAGGATATGAAAGTCTTGCAGATACTTACAGCTTTATCTCTCCCAAGAAGGTTGTGGTCAAACCCTTGTTGATATCAGGACTTTTTACACGTAGTGGTTATACAGGCATATATTTGCCTTTTTTTTCAGAAGCGAATATCAATGTAAAGCCGCCGGTCCTAAGTCTTGCTTTCACAGCCAGTCATGAGATTGGTCATTTCAAAGGATTTGCCAGTGAAGATGAAGCAAATTTTCTAGGCTTTTTAGCCTCCATGGAAAACTCGGATTTCTTTAAGTATTCTGCTGTTTTACAGATGCAGATTTATGTGGGAAATTCACTCTATAAAACGGACAAAGATGCTTATAGGGCTATAGCAGGTCTGAGGAACGAGCTGGTGCTTGATGATCTTCAGTCTAGAAGAGACTTTTGGGATGCCAATATTATTGAAACTGCTGCAGAGGCCCATGATAAGATCAATGACGCATTTTTGAAAGCCAACAATCAGCCTGAGGGAATAATCAATTACTCAAAGGTTAGTGAACTTATCGTTTTTGCCTATGAAAAAGGACTTATTAAATAAGAGGGGACAAGATTATGAACATGAAAATGAAAAGGTTTAAAAGCCGGCTATTACCTATTTATTATTTAGGATTGATTATATGTATACTGAGTGTCGGTATGACAAGGGTAAGTGGAGGTCAAGAACCTGACCATGAAAATTTTTTAGTTCAAGCTGAACGGTTAAAGGAGATTGGGCTCTTTCAGGGGACTGGAAAGGGTTTCGAGCTTGACCGCCTGGCCAAAAGAGTAGAAGCAGGTGTAATCATAGTCAGAATTCTGGGTAAGGAAGATATTGCCCTTAGCATGAATTACAGCCACCCCTTTACAGATGTACCCTCTTGGGCTGATGCCTATATCGGCTACCTGTATCATGAAGGCCTTACCAAAGGCCTTGGTGGTGGTTTATACGGGAGCAATGATTATGTTACGCCAGACGTATTTACGACCTTATGTTTAAGAGCGCTGGGGTATTTAGATGGCCTTGACGGTTACACTTGGGATGCATCCTTGAAGAAGGCGGAAGAACTTGGGGCTTTAGACGAGTATTATGGCTCATATCTTATGGGACAAACCTGGATATACAGGGATGACATTGTAGGAATCTTGTATAACCTATTAAACACAAAAATGAATAAAATTGAAGGAAATCTTATAGATTTTCTTATTGATAACCAGGTAACAAGCCTGGAAAAAGCCTTGTCTTTAGGGCTTTACCAAAAATCAGTGACCTTAAGTCTTGACTTAACCATACAAGAAATTGTCTTGGATTATACAATGATTCTTGTCAATAATGAAGATACTTTCAAGACTGTAATGAATATTGACTTTAACTCAGACCAGACTATATATCCCTCTATTTATAAGGGTTATGACGACAATGGCAATTTCTATCAGGTATATATTCCTAGGACCCTCTATTATGAGCAAGTTGAAGAACTAGGACTTGGGGTTGGGGATTCCTTGAATTTTCAAGGCCAGACACTTATGCATTTAATGAAAGATGATGGAGAAACTATTTATGTTTTGATGGTAAATTAGGTGAAAATACCTAAAATACCTTGTGGCATTTTAGGTAAATTGCTTGCACAATTGTATAATTATGCTATAATAGTCTTGTGAACATGTATGGGCTAGCATACAGTGCAGAAATGTTGTTCACTATGAGAGGGCACTTCATAACAGGAGGCCTTATGGAATATATTATCGGGAAAGTATGTAACAGGCTTGTTTCTAACCCACACGTTATCGGGATTCTTCTTAATTGTAGCGGTGTGGACACAGATGATTTTTTAACTGAAGATCCAATGTACCCTGAAACCAGACAGATTGAGCTATGTATCATAAGTAAAGAACCTATTACTGCTAAAAATGTGTATATGGAAGATGGCTTTAGAATTACTTTAAGATGGGCTTCAGAAGACTATTTTATTAAAATGATTGAAAGCGGTGAAGTCGATTTGACTTATAAGAAAGTCCTATATGATAAAACCGGTCTAATACAAAAAAAATTCAGTCAACCATTGGCATCAGCCTAAATGATTCAGGATATCTAAGGATATCCTTTTTGTTTGCCAAGAGATAGTTACATACTTAACAGAAACAGGACCAGCCTATGCAACCTAGGAGGATTTTATGAGTAATTACACAAAAGCAATGGAAGTTGTTACAGACTTGTTTTCAAAAGACACAGTATTTGCCTTGGCAACCATCGGAGACAAATTTCCGTCAGTAAGAATGATTGATGCCTATTATGAAGAAGGGTATTTCTATATTATTACCCATGGCGGGACTCAAAAGGCAAAAGATATTGAAGCAAATCCATTAGTTGCCTTAACTAAAGATATGCATCGCTTTGCCGGAAGAGCAGAAAACCTAGGACATCCGTTTAAACCTGAAAATAGGGATATTCGTCTCAAGTTGAAAGAAGCTGTGAAAGATAGACTGTTTAAAAGAGACGACCAGTCAGATGAAGATCTTATTATTTTGAAAGTAAAAGTGATCAATGGTTTCTTCTATCAAGATGATATTGGTTATGATGTTAACTTTGAGGACCAAACTCTTGAAACTTTTGATTTTGGTGTCGACTTAGGCTTGTAGAATTCTACAAGCTTTCTTAATATACTTTTGTTTCTCCACAAATAACTTTTTTAAGGTCTTTTAAATATAAAAAAATGGACATAAGACTATACCCTAGTAAAATAGTATGGTATAATAACTCCATGATTTCGTGATTTTATTAACGAAGCTGTATAAAGGAGTTTGGAATGAATCAATTAATAGATAAACTGTATCATGAAGCCAATCTGTCAGACCAAGAATTATTAAGGCTTTTAGATAATCTGGATGAAGTATCCACTGCTTATCTCCATGAAAAAGCAGATCAAAAGAGAAAATCTGTATATGATAACAAGGTTTATATGCGCGGACTCATTGAGTTTACCAATTTTTGCAAGAATGACTGTAATTATTGCGGCATAAGAAAGTCCAATAAAGAAGCGGATAGATACCGCCTTGACGAAGAGGTTATCTATGAGTGTTGTCAGATTGGATACGACCTTGGATATCGTACTTTTGTTTTACAAGGTGGAGAAGATCCCAAGTATAAGCCCGAAGATATCTGCAGGATAGTCGAAGGAATAAAAGAGCGTTTTTCTGACTGTGCTTTAACCTTGTCCTTTGGCGAGCATCCTTACGAAGTGTTTGAAATGTTCTATAGGGCTGGAGCGGACAGATACCTTCTTCGTCATGAAACCAACACAAGAAGTCTTTATGAAAGCCTCCATCCTGATATGGATTATGATGAAAGAATCCGATGTCTCTATGACCTTAAAAAAATTGGTTTTCAAGTAGGGGCAGGCTTTATGGTTGGACTGCCAAATCAAGGTAACGAAGACTTCGTCAGGGACCTTCGATTCCTAAAAGATCTTGATCCTCATATGGTTGGAATTGGACCCTTTATACCACATCAGGATACACCAATGAAAGATGAGGCAGGCGGAGATCTGGAAAAGACCTGTATTCTTCTGTCCATTGTCAGACTTATGCTTCCAAAAGTTCTTTTACCAGCAACGACAGCTCTTGGAACTATTAGCCCCTTAGGACGAGAACAAGGCTTAAAAGCTGGTGCCAATGTGGTCATGCCAAACCTGTCGCCAACTAACGTACGTGACAAATACCTCCTCTATGATGGTAAAATCTGTACTGGAGACGAAGCTGCCCACTGTAGAGGCTGTATCGAACGCCGTATCGAAAGCGCCGGCTACAAAGTAGACATGGGCCGAGGTGACCACGCCGACAGATCTCTCTAAATTGCATATTTAGGTATTTAAAACCAATTGATAAGACTTTTCCGATAAGAAGATTCCCACATGCTGAGAGTCTTCTTTTTTATGTATTTAAGACCCTATACTCTGACCTGTCCCTATTAAATAAATACAATAAAAAAAGACTCCCAACTAACGGAAATTCCATTAAGCGAGAAGTCTCAAAAAATTTTATTGCAATTCCAATAAAAACTTATCAATCTCATCAAAATAAATCTGATCAAAAGTGTCCACATTCTTAAAAACAAATGATGTAACCAGTTTCTCAACAGGGTTCAGGCTTTCCTTTGTCAGGATTCCTCCAAAGAAACCATCTGCAATGGAATGATTAAGGAGGTTTTCGTTGAAGTTGTTATTAAACTGTTCTGCAGCAGATTCCTCACTTAGCATACAGACAAGGAAGAGGGCTATCCGTTTGGTAAGTAAAGTCTCGAGATTTTCTTCAATATAGCTTGAAATCAAGGCGTGTATGCTGCCATAGTAGATGGAACCACCGATAATGATCTGGTCATATGCATCTAAGTCATTAACCTGATCCTTTAATAGATTCACACTATCAGCTTGAATCTTGTCAGCAATATAGTCAACGATTTTCTGGGTTGAACCATGTTTACTTGTATATATAATGAGTGATTTCATCTGGCACCTACCTGTTATAGTCTAATATGATAGAAGATCCATCAATACCCGGACCTTCAAAACCTATGATAATTGTATCATGAAATCCTTGTCAGTCAAGCTTTTAGTTGGAATTGAAGTACAAAAAAAGGAGACACAAGGTCTCCTTAATTGTTATTTTACCATTTGCCTTTTGACATATGACCAGCCAGTTCGGCTTTGGAACGTTGCTTGATTACCCAGGCTTCATCAATGGCTTGTTTAAATAATTTAACACAACCTGGATCTAAATCTAATTCAACACCTTCTTCAGCAAGATCAACAATAGCTGCTGCAAGGTTGATGATTTCCATATGAATATCGTTTGTTCTGTCTGAATTTAATACTTTATTAGCTGCTTCCTCATCTAATTGGTCAAATTTCTCTTTAGGAGCACCACATTTTGGACAGACTTCAGGAGCTTCATCACCTTCACAAATGTAACCGCATACTTGACATTTCCATAATTTCATCATGTTACCTCCTATTAATCGCAAAATTTATCTAATAATGATTATCAAATAATAATCGACTTAATTATAACATAGTGTAATTTGTGTGTCAACGGAACCTTTGACTTATGTTATAATATTCTTGGTGATGAGAATGAAAGAACGTATAATATTTCATGTAGACATGAATGCATTTTTTGCATCTTGCGAGCAGGTTATAAATCCGGATTTAAAAGGAAAAGCTATTGCAGTTGTAGGTGATGCCGCTAGAAGAAGTGGTATCGTTCTTGCGGCTTCTTATGAGGCTAAGGCTTACGGTGTTAAAACAACCATGCCTATTTATCAGGCCCTTAACTGCTACAAGGACCTGGTCCTTGTAACATCTACTTATGGGCTGTATAGTAAAATGAGTCGTCAGGTAATGGAAATATTTGACGCCTATACACCTCTTAAGGAACAATTGTCCATTGATGAAGCTTTTTTGGATATGACAGGTAGTGAACACCTTTTCGGACCGCCTCTTGAGGCTGCAAAAAAAATTCAGGACCAAATATTTCGTCAACTTGATTTAGGATGTTCCATAGGTATATCCAATAATAAACTCTTGGCAAAAATGGCTTCAGATATGAAGAAACCTATGGGGATCACGACCTTATATCCTAGTGAAATAGAAAGGAAAATGTGGGGGATGCCCGTTGGCGAACTCTACGGCGTAGGTAAAAAGTCGGTTCCCAAGTTGGAATCCATAGGTATAAAAACAATAGGAGACCTGGCTAAGGCTGACCCTGTAAGACTGGAAAATGCCTTCGGTAGCAAGTCTTCTTCTTATATGATTGGTGCAGCCAATGGTAGGGGAAAAGATATTTTAGTTCCTTCCGGGACGATTCAAACCAAAAGTGTTGGTAATGAACTGACTTACAGTAAAGATATTCATGAGCTGGAAAGAATCAAAAATGAACTCCTGCTTCTAGCTGATACCGTTGGACACCGGCTTAGGCACAAAATGTTGAAGGGAAGAACCCTCCAAATTAAGATTAAGTACAATGATTTTACAGTTATCACAAGGTCGACGACTTTTTCAAAACCAACGGACTCAACAGATTATATTTTTAGTCAGGCCTTTCAATTGATGAAGGATAATAGAGGGAAAAAGCCCATTAGGCTACTTGGAATCTCTTTATCTAATTTTGAAAGTGACATAAGTTCCCAAATATCACTGTTTGAAATGGAGGAGGAGACGGAGTCAAAAGTTGACTTTATGGTTGATCGTGTTAGGGATAAATTTGGATATGATGCTATTAAACGAGGATCATTACTTGACCGAAAACATGGAAAAATTTAAGATATATCAGTCAATCGTTCAGTATAGGTTATAAAAAATCCCGAGACTAGTCTCGGGATTTTGTGTTTGACTATTTCTATAAAATTTTGTTGATATCTTTAAGGACGATGGAAATCTTGCCGTTTGGTTCAGTAACAAATTCCATTTTTGTGGGATTGTTATAGAACTCCATAGGTATTTTGATTTCGATACCGTCATCAGTCTTAATTCGCTGCTTCTCAAAGGACCGCTTGATAGTCTTTTCAGTCATGGTTATCTTGGGTTCTTCAACACCTTTTTTCTCCAAGGTTTCAAAAAACACTTCTTTCACTTCTTCTTGGGCAGGAAAAGCTTCCTTGGCAAATTTTTCCAGATTCAGTTCGCCGGTTTCTTCCAAACATTCATAGAGCTTTTCAGTGATTTCGGCTTTTTTTTCAATGTTTTCATCGAAGAATTTTCTGGAAACCCTGTTGGCAGCAGTCTTTACTGCGTTGAACTTCTCCTTGGAAGAGAGTTTGGTGTGGCACTTAAAGAATAGCTTGGATAAATAAAGTTTTTTCTCACCATCAATTTCATAAAGCTTATCCAGTACATCGACTGTCAAATCTTCCAGGTTGATGATTGCACCTTCAGATACCCTTTGTCCGGTGTTTGGTAGAGTAGTCCTGTGTTGAATAATGGTATTGACGTTCACTTCAGATTCATAATCGGTAAAATGAATATAGGTAGATTGGTAGTTTAACTTTAAGAGTGCCAAGTAATCATTCTGGCGGTAGCGGTATTTAACCACAGCAAGGTCTGCAGACGGTACGTTCACATTAGCTGACATGATGGCAAATAGTTGGCCAGCAATCTGCTTGGTAAAATTGACAAAATCTGTTTTTTCGTCCTTATATTCCTTAAGATAGGAGTAGAACATATTGTAGTCTTCATCAAAGACACATTGTTTGATACCATCATCGTTCATGGTTTTTACAATATGTGAAGCGAAGAATTCATTGATATCTACTGCTGTTGGCATTTCATCCATGGACATCACTGGAATGGACATAGAGGTATCTAGTATATGGACAATTATATTTTTGATAAGGATATCTTCTAATTGAATCATGGGTTTAGTCTATACCAGACGGGGGTCTGATACGATCTCCTTTCAGAGCCAGGTGGTAAAGATATGTAACTGGCTGAATTTGCTACATTAGATTATAACATAATCAAGGGAATAGATACCAGAGTATTTACATTTTGACAACCGATGGTATAATGTTAATAACGAACACTAGATGACCTTAGGAGAGATATTATGTTGGAATATAACGAAAAAGTATATAAGAAGATTACAAATGCAGGTTCAGCAGGCATTGTACTAGGTGTTTTGGTGATTATTAGTGGTATTACACTAGGTACCTTATCCATCGTATTTGGTGGTAATATGTTGGCAATAAGAAAACATTTAGTCGATTAATGGTTTATAGCGATATTTGAATAAAAGAGTAGGCAGCAATTATTGCTGCTTTTTCTATTGACAGACTATACCGTTCGGTATATAATAATCGGTATAGAAATCAAAGATCGATTTTGCAAAATCAGGGACTTAATATAGAAAAGAAAGCTGAGGTGAAGAATGGATAAAAGACAGATGATTATGGAAAATGCCTTGACTCTTTTTGCCAGAGAAGGTTATGAAGGCTGTGGGGTCATGAAGATTGTCACTGAATCTCAAGTAACCAAGCCTACCTTATATCATTATTTCGGTAGTAAAGAAGGTGTTCTAAGATCCATATATGAATTTTATTTCAGTGAATTCTTGAATAAACTGGCAGCTGATATCAAATATCAAGATAATTTGATGATTGCCATCTCTGAAATCATAAGTCTTTATACTGACTTTGCCTATCAAAGTCCTGACTTTTATTGGTTGACAGCCCATCTTAGACGGGGACCAAGAGAAAGCGAGAGCTACTTGATTGTTGCTGATTATCATATGAGAGAACGTGACATACTGGAAAATTTTATGAAGGACGTGTCCAGTGTTCATATGAATCTTAAAGGAATGGAAGGTCAACTGACAAGAAATCTCCACAATCTGATTTCAGGTCTTGTCGAAGAGAAAATCTTAACTGGCTTAGGCAATAAAATAGATGACCATGATATTACCCTTTTAACCAAACAATTCCTATATGGTATCTTCTCCCTCTAGAAGTAGAGGAGCTATCATATAGGTTTTTATAAAACACAACTATACCGAACGGTAAGCAAATAAAGGAGAATACAATGAAAAATTATCAATTCTATCATATCTATCCTTTGGGAATGCTTGATAAACTGAATAAGGATGACAAAAACAATGGATTAAATAATGGAAGACAACTCGAGGATTTAGTCAAGTTTACACCGCATTTGGAGTCCATGCATATTAATGGTGTCTATTTGGGTCCTGTTTTTATGAGTGAGAGCCATGGTTACGATACCATATCCTATTATGAAGTGGATGGACGGCTTGGTGATAATGACCAGCTAAAATTCTTGGTTAGCTATTGGAAAAACAGAGGTATAGATACTATTTTGGATTGTGTATTTAATCATGTATCAAGACAGTTTTTTGCCTTTGATGATGTTCTTAATAAGGGGAAAGAATCATCCTATAGGGATTGGTTTGGCATTGATTGGAAGGGTAACAACAAGTACGGTGACGGCTTCTCCTATGACACTTGGGATGGCCATGAGGCCTTGGTTAAACTAAACCTAAATAACCGACAGGTTAGGGACTACTTAATTGAAGTGGCATCTTTTTGGGTAGATACTTTTGATATAGCCGGTCTTCGAATGGATGCAGCTGATGTGATGGATAGAAGTTTTCTAAAGGAACTGGTTGTGGCAATGAAGGCAAAAAAGGAAGACTTTATCTTTATAGGTGAAATGGTTCAGGATGGTCATGAAAAGCTCTTAAAAGAAACCGGTATGGATTCAACGACAAATTACGAGTGTTATAAAGGCTTGTACTCCAGCCTTAACGACTCAAATTATCACGAGATTGCCTATAGCTTTAGACGATTGATGGGCAGTACCGGTTTGGTCAAAGACTATCATATGTATAATTTTGTAGATAATCATGATGTGAATCGGGTAGCTGGTCAACTCCACAAAGAAGCCCACCTCTATCCCCTGTATATCATGCTGTATACCATGAAGGGATATCCATCCCTTTACTACCGGTCAGAAATAGGTGACAGGGGATTAAGGACAAATACTTCGGATATGGACTTGAGAAAACCTTTTGAACTTTCGGATCTTGAGGGAGACCAGCCACTGGTTAGGACGATACAGAAGCTGTCGGCTATTCGCAAGTACCATCCTGCTTTTGCCTATGGAACATATGAAGAAATACACGTAGACCATACCCTAATCGGCTATATTAGAAGTTATCAAGGAAGAAACTTTATGGTATTTATTAACAGTGACGACAGGGAGTCCGTTATTGACAAAAGTTTAATCAGTCACTGGAAGGGCAAATATGGATTAGACGGTTATGATCTACTCAGTGACCAACATATTGAAGAAGGCCATATGACGGTTCATGGTAATTGGGCAAGAATTATCTGCTAGGAAGATTCTTGCAATTTCCTTAAACTTACCTTGATGGATTGTAAAATACCAGTCCATAGGCTATAATGAATGGCGAGGATTAATGCCCATTTTTAGGGCCACAGGAAAGGAATGCATCATGAAGTATGCTGCGAGAAAATCATGAGAATCGATAATGATCTAAGCCTATACTCAATAGTGTCAGTTGTAGTGGGAACCATAAGTATGTTTTTGTGGTTAATACCGATTATTGGTGTCTTTAGCGCACTTTTTACAATATATTCAGGAGCAAAAGGATATGATTCCGAACAGGGAGGATTGTCAAAACTTGGCATCTACTTGGGACTTGTATCCTTGTTGCTCACGATGTTAAGGAGTGGACTTATTAATGGTTTCATCTAAAAAATACAAAACCATTAAGTTCTTCCTTCTCATCCTCTATATGATATTACTGCTTTACCTGGTCTTGTTTTCCGTTGAGTTTGGTCGGGTACATGTTGCAAGAGGCTATAATTTAATCCCCTTTGCAACCATTAACCGTTATATTAAGTACCGCAGATATTTTACAGAAATCAACTATATGACCAATATCTATGGAAATATAATAGCTTTTGCGCCATTAGGGTATTTTATCTTTACCTTTGAAAAAAAGCGCAAGCTAATACATGGCCTTCTTATACCCTTGGTGCTTAGCCTTGGTATTGAAGTTGCCCAGTATATTCTGAGCGTAGGAAGTTTTGATGTTGATGATATTATCTTGAACACTCTTGGAGGTTTTCTTGTTTATTGCATATTTTTTATTTTATATAAGTTGAATTTGGTTAAATAGGTGATTCTATGAAACAGGATGCTATTTTAAAACTTAATCAGAAACCTCACACACCTTTTGGGGTGGCTTCTTTTGGGATTGGGTGCCTGGCCTTTTTATTAGCTGGTGTGGCTATCTATCTCTCGACCTTTGAGCTTTCTTCCGAGATCCTTGTAGGTTTTTTGGGGGTGTCTAGTGCCATGCTGACAATTGGTGGATTTGGGACAGGCATCATCGGTGAAACCAATCAAGAATTGGAACGTTTATACGCCCATTTAGGAATCGGCATGAATGGTATGATGTTGATTTTTCATATTTTTGTTGTATGGTTTGGTTTTCTCGCCTAAATATTGAGGCGGTAATCCGGTTTAATTGGTAATAAAGAAAGATGAATTGACACTGTGAATGCTGCCCTAAGGCAGCATTTTCTAATTGATTTAGGTGTTCGCATGAATATCCATGAATTTCCAGGAGGCCATATGGAGAAAATCTTTTTTTTGGATCAAAGTAATAATCCTCTATATATAAAACTTTATGATGCGGTTGTCAGTGAAATAAAGGCAGGGCTTTTACTTAAGGATAGCCGAATGCCTTCTGTGAGACAATTGTCCAAATCTATGAATATATCCCGCAATACGGTTGAATCGGCTTATGGCCAATTGATAGCTGAGGGGTATCTGTATTCCATACCGAAAAAGGGGAATTTTGTCAGTGGTATTGAAGAACAGCACCTGGCAGAAGTAAGTTTGAGTGGAGATAAAATAATAAAAGCAAACTCTGGTCATGTCCAATCTGCTATGGATCATACTCACATGAAATATGACTTCGTCAGTGAATATGTTGAGCCTGAAAAGTTTAATATGATCTTATGGAAGAAAAGTATTCTTCTGGCAATGAACAAGTACGAAGGTGACCTCTATCGATATGCCAATCCCTTTGGTGAAGAAGCCTTAAAGGAAGCAATCTGTGATTTTTTTTCACGCACCAGGGGTATTGTTGCAGGACCTGACCAGATTATAATAGGGTCTGGATCATCACTCTTGTTAGGCACATTAGCTTCTTTTTTAAAGGATAGGGACTATAGAAGGTTTTATATTGATGAGCCGGGTTTTATAGATGCCAGAGATGTTTTTTATGAAACAGGTTATGATCTTGAAGGCTTGCCGGTGAGGGATATGCTTCTAAACACAGAAATGCTTAAAGAAAAAGGGAAGGGGATACTATTTACATCACCCTCATATCAGTTTCCCTATGGTGAAATTCTACCTGTTGGTAAACGGTTGGAAGTTCTTAATTGGGCCAGAGAGACCGATTCATTTATTATCGAAGATGACTATAATAATGAACTTAGGTATGAGGGAAAACCTGTACCGGCACTCCAAGGTCTTACCCATGATGACCGGGTGATTTATCTAGGTGCTTTTTCAACCATGCTTATTCCGTCTATTAGAATCAGTTTTCTTGTTCTACCTGGCAGCCTTGTTCATGATTATAAAGCAGGTTATTCCCACAAGGTCCAGACGGCTTCCAAGTTGGAACAGCTGGCCCTGTCAGAGATGATTAAATCAGGTCTTCTTGCTAAGCACATGCGTAAACTGAAAGCTGGCTATCGGCATAAAAATCAATTGCTGAGAGAGCTGTTGGAACAACATTTTTATGAAATCGCCACCTGGCATATTCCTAAAGCGGGTGTGTCCTGTCTTATTCATTTGAAAAAAGAAGTAGATATGAAGGCCCTGCAAAGGGTAAGTTATGAACGAAATGTTAACATCTGTGGTATTTCTGCATTTATGACAAAAAAAGAGGCAAAACCCCTTGAAAAAAATCTTGTTTTGAATTATCGTGGTATTAAAGAGCGGGACTTAGAATCCGGAATAATAGAATTAAAGGAGCTCATATGCCGGTTGTATTAGAGATGTTCCTTTCCCTGAAGGTTTTATTGATTTTAGTATATATTTACATAATGTCTACTGTCATTGTTGTCTTTGGTTTTAAATGGCGAAAGATTTTTCGCCGCTTTGATGTAAAGTTTCGTGCATCAGTTATGCTTGGGACTTTTATTTTCCTAAGTCAGAGTATTGGGCTTATGGCACAAAGTATCATGTACTTATTTTTTAGGATTAATCAAGTGAACATGACAGTGGCGGTGGTCATATTAATGGTAGTTATAGCTATGGTTGCCTGTGATGTCATCTATGTATTTATCAGTAATTATTTATGGGATCGGTTGGTTATTGGAAGTCAGGATGCACTCAAATTATCTATCACAAGCTTGATATTGGTGACGCCATGGTATTTTTTACTGGAACTTTTTCATTGATGAAATAATATCCCTTTAGCTGCTTAGGAGTGAGTATATGAATAAGAAAGCTTTATTGATTAACGATTCAAGATTTGAGAGTATGATACTTAAAGACATGCTTCAAAAACTGTCATTCACAGTTGAGGTGGCAGATGAGTTTGAGGCCTTGTATGCTATAGAAAAGCATGAACCGGATCTTGTGATTGTCAATTATATCATGCAGCAAACCAGGGGAGATAAGCTGATACAGTTAATGAAAGTGGGTATGCCTCATATAAAATGTGTCTTATCTTCCAACAGTGATATCAAAATGTCGGATTTTCCGGGTGGTCATGTTGATGGTATTGTCCATACACCGGTGTCACAGTTTTTGCTTGAAAGTGTTCTCAATAGAATTGGAATATTTGAGGAAACCAAGGAAGAAGATCCAAATTGTAAAAATTGCAAAAGAGACTTGTCTCCCTTTGGTGATATTGAGTTTTGCCCTTTCTGTGGTAGTCCCGTAGGAAGTTGATGACTAGAATAGATTGCTCTCTGATCATTAGTGAACTTGTTCTGATGTATTAGAGAGCTTTTGTTTTCTTGATAAATATGTATTGACATTGGAAATGTAGATTGCTATAATTTTTACTAACACAGTTAAATCCATTGACTGAGAAGAGTAAAGCAGAAGATTTTAATTCAGCGAGTTAGGGGTGGTGGAAGCCTAATATTGAAATACTGTTTGAATGGTCTCACGAGGAGATCGGACGAATGAAGTAGTCCGATACGTTATTCCTACGTTATAAGGATAGGGTATGTTTGTATCTGAAAAAGTATTAGGTCTAGTAGGACCTATAGAAATTGGGTGGCACCACGAAGCTTTCGTCCCTTTAGGATGATAGGCTTTTTTTATTGCATAAATTCCTATGCAAGAGGTCCCATGGATACCCTTTGTGTAATGATGCAAGTGTCAGACATAAGTTTGGCAGATCAACTTACATAAAATTTGGAGGTATAACAATGAATCATGAATTTGGTAATTTTGGTGGGCAGTATGTTCCGGAGCCTGTTATCCAGGCCCTAAATGAAGTGGAGTCAGCTTTTAATGAGGCTATGGCTGATGCTTCTTTCAAGGAAGAGTATCTCTATTACTTGAAAGAGTATGTCGGTAGACCAAGTCCCCTGTATTTTGCTGAGAACCTAACCAAAAGACTGGGTGGTGCCAAGGTCTATCTTAAAAGGGAAGACCTGAATCATACGGGTGCCCACAAGATTAACAATACCATTGGGCAAATACTTCTTGCCAAACGGATGGGCAAGAAGAAGATTATTGCTGAAACCGGAGCAGGTCAACATGGTGTTGCAACAGCAACTGCTGCAGCCATGTTTGATATGGAGTGTGAAATATTCATGGGTGAGGAGGATACTGAAAGACAGCGTCTCAACGTCTTTCGGATGGAGCTCTTAGGGGCTAAGGTTACTCCGGTAACCCGAGGAACAAAAACCCTTTCTGATGCAGTTGATGAGGCTATCGAACAATGGGTTCAACGTATCGATGATACTTTTTATCTACTGGGCTCTGTTGTTGGACCACATCCTTATCCAACCATGGTTAGGGAATTCCAGAAAATTATTGGCCAGGAAGCCATCCAGCAGATTAAAGAAAAAGAAAAACGTCTTCCGGATTACTGTATTGCCTGTGTTGGTGGTGGAAGTAATGCAATGGGACTGTTTAATGAATTTGTACCTTATGATGAGGTGAAGTTAATAGGTGTTGAAGGAGCTGGAAAGGGAGTCGATACCGACCTTCACGCTGCTACGATGACACTTGGTAAACCTGGTGTCATCCATGGTATGAGTACGATTTTCGTTCAGGATGAAGAGGGTAATGTTAAGCCGGTATACTCCATATCAGCTGGACTGGATTATCCGGGAGTTGGCCCTGAGCATGCTTTTTTCAAGGAAACCGGTCGGGTTAGGTATGAAGCTATCACCGACGATGAGGCGGTTAAGGCCTTCCTATATCTGTCGCAAACAGAAGGGATTATCCCTGCTATAGAAAGCTCTCATGCTATAGCTTATGCTATGAAATTTGTTCCTACTTTAAGCAGTGACCAAGTGGTGATTATCAATGTATCAGGAAGAGGTGACAAGGATGTAGAAGCCATAGAAAAATACTTAAAAACTGCTTCTATAGACTTACAGCAAAAGGAAGTGTAACTTTATTTATCTTATCTTATTTTAATGAAAAATTTATATCTTTCGTGTATAATAGAAGGAACGGTGTAGTTCCTTCTGTTTTTTTATGTCTTAAAATCTCATATCAAGTGGTGATTACGTGTGATCAAGATTTGTAGTCTGAGGACTCATGAGAACAAGAAGCAAGTTGAAAGAACTAGAGCCAAACCAAGCAGAAATGCTTTCACATATATAGATATTAGACATTAGTGAGGTGACTATTTTGAGTAGAATTCACATTGGCCTCGATGTAGGATCAACAACAGTCAAAGTAACCGTATTAAATGAATCTTTGGATTTAATATACAGTAAGTATCGAAGACACTTCTCAGATATTCGTAAAACTGTAGCAGATATTATTCGTCATATCGACAAACATTTCGGAGCATCAGATGCAACAATTAAAGTAACTGGATCAGGAGGTCTGGGTATATCAGATTGGTTGGAAATTCCTTTTATACAGGAAGTTGTAGCCTCTTCAAAGACCGTTGAAAAACTGATTCCAAGAACGGATGTAGCTATTGAACTTGGTGGAGAAGATGCTAAGATTACATATTTTGAAGGTTCCAGTATTGACCAACGGATGAATGGGACCTGTGCCGGTGGTACGGGGGCTTTTATCGACCAAATGTCAGCCCTTTTACAAACAGATGCAGGTGGACTTAATGAAATGGCTAAGAATCATCAGGTTATTCATCCTATCGCAGCCAGATGTGGTGTGTTTGCCAAGACTGATGTTCAGCCCCTCCTAAATGAAGGTGCTGCCAAAGAAGACATTGCAGCTTCTATATTTCAGGCTGTTGTCAATCAAACCATTAGTGGACTGGCCTGTGGTAAACCTATCAGAGGCAACGTTGCCTTTTTAGGTGGCCCTTTATATTTCCTGTCTGAATTACGTGAACGTTTTATTGAAACCCTTAACCTGACTAAAGACCAGGTTATTTTTCCAGACCATTCTCAACTTTTCGTCGCCATGGGTGCGGCTCTTGAATCTTTGGATGAAGAAGTCATCAGTGTAGCTGAGCTTGTGTCCAGAACAGAGAAACTTCATATACGCGAATCCAATGAAGTGCCTAGACTTGCACCTTTGTTTAAGAATGATGAGGAACTTAGAGCCTTTAAAGACCGTCATTACAGTGCAAAAGTAAAACGTGGAGAGCTGGCTGATTATGAGGGCCCTGTTTATCTTGGTATTGATGCAGGATCCACCACAACAAAAGTTGCCCTTATCGGTGAAGATGCAGAACTTCTATACTCCTATTACGGATCTAATGAAGGTAAACCACTTCATCTTATTGTAGATGTTCTTAAAGATATTTTTGGTAAAATGCATGATAATGCTTTTATTGCTAAAAGTACTGTTACAGGATATGGTGAGGCATTAATTAAGGCGGCTTTACAGGTTGATATCGGTGAAATCGAAACCATTGCCCATTATAAGGCGGCCAACCACTTTCTTCCAGGTGTAGAATTCATATTGGATATTGGTGGCCAGGACATGAAATGTCTTCGGGTCAAGGATGGGGTTATTGACGATATTATGCTTAATGAAGCCTGCTCATCCGGCTGTGGCTCTTTTTTGGAAACCTTTGCCAACTCCCTTAATCTGGATATTGAAAGTTTTGCTGGAGAAGCTCTAGTTAGTCTTAGACCCGTTGATCTTGGATCAAGATGTACCGTCTTTATGAACTCAAGGGTTAAACAGGCTCAGAAAGAAGGGGCAAAAGTAGGGGATATTTCTGCTGGTTTATCTTATTCGGTAATCAAGAATGCCCTTCAAAAGGTGATCAAGATTCGAGACCCTAAGCAGATGGGTGAAAAGATCATTGTTCAAGGTGGGACTTTCTATAACGACGCAGTCTTAAGGGCCTTTGAAATGATATCTGAAAGACAAGTGGTAAGACCGGAAATATCAGGAATCATGGGTGCCTACGGTTCGGCGCTGATATCTAGAGAAAGATACGATGAAGAGGGAGAATCCACACTACTTAGTCCGGATCAGATGAACAATTTCTCTTTTGAAACCTCCATGGACAGATGTAAGTTATGTAATAATCACTGCTTATTGACTATTTCTACCTTCAATGACGGTAGGAGATTCGTATCCGGTAACCGTTGTGAAAAGGGAGCCGGTATTGTTCATGAGAAAAAGGTTGAAATTGAAAACCTTTATGATTATAAATATAAGAAAGTCTTTGCCTATAAATCATTAAAGGAAGATCAGGCTCCAAGAGGAACCATTGGTATTCCACGGGTTCTTAATATGTATGAGAATTATCCCTTCTGGCATACGTTCCTGACTGCATTAGGGTTTAGAGTCGTATTATCACCACGCTCGTCCAAGAAGATCTATGAAGAAGGTATTGAGACTATTCCATCTGAATCAGCCTGCTATCCGGCAAAGATCGTTCATGGTCATGTGATGCACTTAATCAATAAGGGGATTGATACTATATTTTACCCTTCGGTTGCCTATGAAGACAAGGAGTTTGGTGAGGTTGACAATCATTATAACTGCCCTATAGTCACCTCTTATCCTGAGACGATAAAGCATAATATCGATGAAATTGTCGATGGAAAAGTTAAACTCATTCAACCTTTTTTGGCTATGAATGAACCTAAGTATATTCTAAAAGGTATCAGTAATTCCTTCGAGGCTTTTGGTATCAGCAAACAAGAGTTGAAAGAAGCTATAGCCCTGGCTTGGGATGAAAAGGAAGCCTTTAAGAAAGATATTAGGGATAAAGGTAAGGCCCTGGTAGAAAAACTGGAGAAAGAGGGAAGAAAGGGAATTGTTCTGGCAGGACGCCCCTACCATGTGGATCCTGAGATTAATCATGGATTGACGAATATCATCGCTGAGCTTGATATGGCAGTTTTAACGGAGGACAGCGTAGCCCATTTAGGAAATCCAGCCCGTCCACTTCGAGTTCTTGATCAGTGGTCCTACCATTCAAGACTATATAATGCTGCAGATTTTGTGGGGAATACGGAAGCGCTGGAATTGGTTCAGCTAACTTCTTTTGGATGTGGTGTCGATGCAGTAACCTCTGATCAGGTACATGAAATCCTGGAATCACATGGCAAGTTATATACCCTGATCAAGATTGATGAAGGTAATAATCTTGGGGCCATTCGTATTCGTATGCGGTCCTTAAAGGCCGCTCTTGATGAGCAACGTCAATCTGGCAAAGTCATCAAGAAAAAGCCAATCCTTCAGAATAATTTGAGTTTTACTGTTGAGAATAGAAAAAATCATACCATATTGGCACCACAAATGGCTCCTTTGCATTTTGAAATCTTCCAGGAAGCCTTTACCAATATGGGATACAATGTCGTGATTTTACCGGAAGTCGATACCAAGGCTATTGACACAGGGCTGAAATACGTTAACAATGATGCCTGTTATCCATCGATTCTGGTAACAGGTCAAATCATGGCAGCTATTCAATCTGGTGACTACGATCTGAATAATACCTCAGTTTTCATTACTCAAACTGGTGGAGGTTGTCGTGCATCCAACTATATCGGTTTTATCCGTAAGGCTTTAACCGATGCAGGTATTCACACGGTTCCGGTTGTATCTCTAAACGCCTTAGGTCTGGAAAACCATCCTGGTCTTAAGATCGATGCAGACTTTATCAAACTCTTTTTGATGTCAACGGTGATTGGTGACACCTTTATGAGGGTCATCCATGCGACCAGACCTTATGAGGTCAATGAAGGCCAGACGGAAAGAGTTCATAAGGAATACTTCCTAAAGGTTGTAGACTTCCTTAAAAAGCCGACATTTAGAGCATATAAGCAAATTTTACGGGATATTGTATCAGCTTTTGATGCAATACCGAGAAGAGATATCATAAAACCAAAAGTTGGAGTTGTTGGAGAGATTCTGGTTAAATATCATCCAACAGGAAACAATGAGCTGGTTAAAGTTCTTGAAAAAGAAGGGGCAGAGGTCCAAGTACCGGATCTAATGGATTTCTTCCTTTACAGTGCATACAACACCAAGTTTAAGTCAGACTATCTTCTGACATCAAAGAAGAACTGGTGGATCAATAAGTCTGCTATAGAAGTCATTGAATGGTTTAGAGGACCGGCCAAGAAAGCTTTAGAGGCCAGTGAAAACTTTAGACCTCCAACTCGTATCGAGAAAAAAGCCCAGCTTGCCGGAAAGCTTATATCTTTAGGTAATCAAACCGGTGAAGGTTGGTTCCTAACCGGCGAGATGGTAGAGTTGGTCGAACATGGCGTAGACAATATCGTATGTGTACAACCCTTTGCCTGCCTGCCTAATCACGTCGTCGGTAAATCTATGATTAAGCCAATAAAGGCTGAATATCCTTATGCCAATATTGCAGCTATTGATTATGACCCAGGAGCAAGTGAAGTCAACCAGCTTAACAGAATCAAACTCATGCTGTCTGTTGCCTTCAAAAACCTGGAAAAGAAACAAGCAGACATAGCCTACTACCCACAACCCATCAACCCACTAGACGAAGAAAATTACGCCTAAACCGACTTTCAACAAAAATTAGTTAGCAGTAATTTAATACACAAATAATAAGTGACTTTATGAACGCTCACTACCATATAGGCGTCATAAAGTCTCTTTTTTGTTCTGATACTTTATTTAGTTGTGTCTTCAGTTTATTTGCGTTTGCAGCATTTTGGTTTGCAAAGTGTATACTACTTTTGTATGTCATAATGAAATATCATGTCACAAATCAAAGACTTTAACTCAATTATAATGCCATTCGTGGTCTAACAATAATTTAAAAAAGACAGTCATAAACCAAAAGTTCACAACTGTCTATATATAACTTCTTAAAATCTAAAGTAAGAAAAAGCAAACTAGTCAACCTTAAACTGACTGATCTCATTAAAGAGAACCTGAGTCTGTTCATTGGACTTTTCTTTTGCCTCGTGAATGTTCTCAGCTTCCATAGCCACAACACTGGCCTTATTGGAAATTTCTCCAATATTCATGGTAGAGTTGGCGATGGTAGATGCAATTTCACTGATAGCAATCGCTACTTCGTCAGTAGACTTGGTAACATGTTCAATAGAGTCGTAGATGTTGGTTAACTTAGTGTTGAAGGTGTCGGCATCACTGCTGTATTGATCACTTAGGTGGAGCATGGAGTCATAGTCGTTTAAGACATCTTTTTCAAGGAAGGACATGATTTCACCAATTTCCTTAGCCATGGTATTAACCGTATCTACAATGGTTTCTGACACAACCTGGATTTCAGAAGCTGATTTTTGTGAGTTCTCAGCCAGTTTTCTAATCTCATCAGCAACCACTGCAAAACCTCTTCCGGACTCGCCTGCACGGGCGGCTTCAATAGCAGCGTTTAAGGCAAGCAGGTTGGTTTGGCCGGCAATATCCAAGATTGTTTGAGTTAATATAGAAATCTTTTCAACTTCTTTGGATTTTTCAACAGTTTCGTCAAGTTTAACTTTGGTGGACTTATAAATATTATTGGCACGGCCAATTTTCTCAGTGGTCTCATCACCGAGACGTTTAGCCCTGTCGTTGATCTGAACGGCCAGTTCTTTACCTTCTTGAATATCTCCACTGATCATGTTAATACTGGAAGTGATTTCTTCAGTAGTAGCAGTGATTTCTTCGGTAGAAGCACTGGTTTCTTCCATAGCAGCGGATATATCAACTAAAGTGTTGGAAACATCAATGATGTTGGTGTTTAGACTGGATAGCTGTGTATCAATCAAATTTGAAGAATCGCTGATAGCATGAATGGATACGTTTGTTGTCTGGATGATACCTCTTAGTGAATTGAAAAATCCATTTAGATGTTTGGCGATTTCGTTAAACTCGTTTTTGGCTTTGATTTGGATTTGGGTTGTCAGGTCATCTTCTTTCGTTGCATGTTCAAGACTGGAAATCATTTGTTTGGTAGATTTTCTGATATTGATGACCAGGAAGATAACAATAATAAAACTTAGCAGGATTACGGTGGCAATAACAATAAAGGAAATGAGAGTTGAAGTTTTAACAGCACTGTCTAGGATATCGTTGGAGCGGTCAAGAACTTCGACAGCTGAAGCTTCTATGGATTCCTCAAATGGTGCCAACTCATTATCAATATAGTCCACCAGTTCACTTTGTATGACGATGGACTTAATAAATGAAACTTTTGATATATATGAAATGGTTTTCTGGTTAATATTTTCGATGGAATCGGCAAGTTCGGTATTTCTTGCCAGATCGGCATTTTCTGTGATTTTTCTGATTTCTCTAAGGTTTTTGACCGCTTCATCAATATAGGTCTTGTCTTTTGTTATAACAAAGTCTTTAGACGCTTGACGACTCTGATTGATATAGTATACAATAGTGTGCATGTCTTCTGTGGTCTGACGTACATTTGTCGTTAATCCATTAAATACCGTATTAATGATGAAACTTGCGACCATAAGAAGTATAATAATAGAGAAGGAGAAAGGTACAAGGTTACGGATGTCAGTGATTCGAAAAGTTCCTTTGGTTCTAACTTTTTTGGTTTTTGCTGATTTTACGCCTTTGTTCCTTTGCTTGGGAACTTTTGTTTTATTAGCCCGAATAGATTTGCTCAATTTTTTCATGTGTGCACTCCTTTGCGTATATATATATAGTTCTATTTTACCACGCCGCAACGTTAAAGTTCAAATGAACAATTTGTAACGGTTGCCAAAAAATGTTTACAAATTAAAGTTTTTATACAATTTGCATGTAAAGTCTAGTAATCAACTATGCAAGCTAGTCTGGTAGTAAATCTAGCGATTTATTGCCAGGCTTGCAACCTAGTCTGGTCGTAAATCTTTAGATTTACTGCTCGACTATGCAACCTAGGAGGAAATTATGTTTAAATCAGGTTTTATAACCATTATTGGACGTCCAAATGTAGGAAAATCCACATTGATGAACCATTTGATCGGAAGAAAAATAGCGATCATGTCCAATAAACCACAGACAACCAGAAACAGAATACAAACCGTATTAACGACCGATGAGGAACAACTGATCTTTATTGATACACCAGGTATCCACAAACCTGTTCATAAGTTAGGCGAGTTTATGAATAAATCAGCATTATCAACCTTTGCTGAGGTGGATAAAGTACTTCTACTTGTAGAACCTGACAAAGAGGTGGGAGCAGGCGATAAATATATTATTAACCAATTAAAGGATCTTAAAACGCCTGTAACCTTGGTTATTAACAAGATTGATACGGTGAAAAAAGAAGAGTTATTGCCAATCATCGCAGCCTATAGCGCCTTATATGATTTTGATGCGATTATTCCTCTGTCCGCTCTTGAAGGTGAGAATACGGATGCACTGATGGAAAATCTTAGGAAAGACTTAGTGGAAGGACCAAAGTTTTTTCCAGATGATATGATTTCTGATCAACCGGAAAAACAACTTGTAGCAGAACTTATAAGGGAGAAGACCTTATATTTGCTTAAGGAAGAGGTTCCCCATGGTATTGCAGTTGTTATTGAGCTCTTTGAAAAAAGAGAAGGCTCTGACCTTATTGATATTAATGCAACAATCATATGTGAACGGAAGTCCCATAAACCTATAATTTTAGGCAAGGGCGGATCTATGATTAAGCAGATTGGTATTCGTTCCCGTCAGGATATTCAAAGAATTTTAGGATCCAGAGTACATTTGGAACTCTGGGTAAAAGTAAAAGACCGGTGGAGAGACTCTGACTTTTTGATTAAAAACTACGGATATGACGATAAACAAATTTAAGCCTGAGTAAAGAGGGCTCACAAAATGAAAGTGCTTTTTATATATTGGAATTATTATATTCAAATGTATAAATTAGCACTTGACATTTTATGGTCAATATTGTATTATTCAAATATAACGTTGATATTAAGGAGATTGGAAACGAACGTGAAAAATTCGACAATCTCTTTTTTTATGGATTAGGAAAGCCAAGGCCGTTAGAGAAAGAAGTACTATATAGGACCTTTTGCTTTCGTGATATGATAAAAAAGAGGACTCATGAAAGGAGAGCACCAATAGGTGCATACAGATTATGTCTAAAAAAGTATTAATTGTAGGCGGTGTTGCCGGTGGCGCATCAACAGCAGCAAGATTACGCCGAATGGATGAGAATGCAGAAATCATCATGTTTGAGAGAGGGGAATACATCTCTTTCGCAAATTGTGGATTACCATATTATATAGGTGGAGCCATTGAAGACCGAAGAAAGTTATTGGTACAAACACCTGAGGCTATGCATGCAAGATTCAGAATTGATGTAAGAGTATTCCAGGAAGTTGTAGCTATTGATAAAGAGGCCAAAACTGTAGAAGTTAAGAATGTAAAGACAGGTGAAACCTATAAAGAAGATTATGATACACTTGTTCTTTCTCCAGGGTCTTCTCCATTAAAGCCACCAATTCCAGGTATTGACAGGGATAATATTTTCTCACTCTGGAATATTCCTGATGTTGATAGAATTAAAGATTATGTGACCAGGCATGATCTTGAGACGGCTACAGTTATCGGCGGTGGCTTCATTGGTCTTGAGATGGCAGAAAACCTTCATGAGCTGGGTCTTAAGGTAACTATTGCTGAAATGGCTAATCAGGTGATGGCACCTGTCGATTTTGATATGGCACAAATCCTGCACAAGCATATGTTGGCTAAGGGAGTTAACCTCCAGTTAGGCAATGGAGTTCAATCATTTGAGCCAAACCCAATCAATGATTTTCGGACAGATGTCCTCCTTCAAGATGGGACCAGAGTAGAAAGCGATATTATTATTCTAGCTATCGGTATTAAACCAAATGGAGAGCTGGCAACCAATGCCGGACTCGAAATGAATCAGCGAGGGGGTATTGTTGTTGATGCAAGCCTCAAGACTTCTGATGAAAATATCTACGCTCTTGGTGACGCCATACAGGTTAAAGATTATGTGAATGGTGTAGAGACTATGGTTCCTCTGGCAGGTCCTGCCAATAAGCAAGGTCGAATCATTGCCAATAATATCGCTGGTGTCGGTGAAACCTATAAGGGGACTCAGGGTTCATCAGTTGCCAAGGTCTTTGATATGACTGTGGCTAATACCGGCACCAATGAAAAGACCCTTCAAAGACTGGGTAAAGTATATGGTAAAGACTATCACGTTGCCCTTGTTATTTCAGGTTCTCATGCCGGTTATTATCCTGGAGCAACGACAATGACCTTAAAACTTATCTTTGATCATGAGGGTAAAGTTTTAGGAGCCCAAGCTGTCGGTTATGATGGTGTTGACAAACGGATTGACGTCATTGCTACAAGCATAAGGTTTGGGGCAAGTATCTATGATCTAAAGGAGCTTGAGCTTTGCTATGCACCTCCTTATTCATCTGCAAAAGACCCAGTTAACATGGTTGCCTTTATTGCAGAGAATATTCTGACAGGTAAGATGAATCCAATTATGCCAAAAGAAATTGCTGACTTGGATCTTGATAAAGTCACACTTCTTGATGTGCGTACGGAGAGAGAGAACAGTCGTGCCCATATACCTAATAATTACCTGATTCCTGTAGATGAGCTTAGAGAACGTCTTGACGAGCTGGATAAGGACAAGGAAGTTATTATATACTGTGCAGCCGGTCTTCGTGGCTATGTCGCTTCCAATATTCTGAAGGCTAATGGATTTAAGGCAAGAAACCTTCTTGGTGGATTCGGCTTTTATGCTACATGGGGAACCAGTATATAAGCCTGATTTGATAAAGTTAGCTTTTAATTATAGGATTATATATTAATAAATTTTGAGGTTGTTTGGTGAGAAGTTGCCAAACAACCTCTTTTTATGATTTTTAGGTACAACCGATTATTGCCCAGGTCAATCCTTTATGATAAACTTGAATATGGTGTCATTAGTGGCTTTATGATTGGGGAAGATCATGGTAAAGGATATATATTTATATAATCACTACGATCAATATGATCGGGTGTCTAGAAGAATGTTAGAGGAAAGTCTGGAGACTTATGACCTCTACAGCGAGAATTTATCTGTTATTAATCAGGTAGCTTATTTTTATTATCAAAGGAATGATTTTTATCATGCCCTTGATTTTGTGCTTAAGGCACATGCTCTTACGATTACCTATAATTATCCAAATGAATATTATTTTACGATTAAACTGACCGGAGACATCTATTATAAGTTAGGGGCTTTGGAGTCAGCCAGTAAGTATTATATGATGGCTTTAAACCAGACTGGGGATATTGACACCAACCGTAAAAAGTGTGATATCCTATGTTCTCTTTCTGCTAGCTATCAAGAAAGTGGTGTCCTAGATTTGGCCACTGATTATGGTGTGGAGGCTTTGCAGATGGCAGAGCTTCTTGAGGAAGACCTCTTAATTGGTAATGCCAACCTTGAGTTGTGTCGGATCCACAGGAAGAGAAGGCTTGGTGACAAGGCTTTGAAGTTTGGCTTGAAATCTGTTGAGATGTTTAAGAAATCTAAGGACCAAAGAGGTTTAGCCTTGATTTATCTTGAGATCGCATCCATCTATGCTAATCAAAAAGATATGATGCTGTCTATGAATTTTTATGAAAAAGCACTGGGAATTTCAATGGATATAGGTTTTGAGGAAGGGATTATACACTCCAATTATCTATTGGGAAGTCTTATGTTTAAAGAAGGTAATACAGGCAAAGCTCTCATTGTTCTTGAAGAGGCTTTGGAAGTGTCAAGAAGGAATTCGCTGGGGATTCACAAAGTAGACCTATATTATCTATTGTCAGAAATATATGCTGAAACTGGAGAGTTTGAGTTGGCATATAATGCTTATAAGACAGGGACAGAGCTGAATGAACATATACGGTCAGAGCGTCATCGGGAAAGGATCTACCAGCTTCAGAATGAGTTCAATATGTCGCTTAAAGACCAACAGCTTAAACATTATAAAGAAGAGAACCAGACCCTTGAAAAACGGAATAAAGAGCTGACTGAGGAGGTTATTCGAGATCCTTTAACCCACTTGCTCAACAGGCGTGGACTTAGAAATGCCATATCCGGTATCGAATATCTTGCCAAAGATACCTTGATTTTGTGTGATATTGATGATTTTAAACAGATTAATGATCAGTATGGACATCCCTGTGGAGATGTCTTGCTTCAAAGTATTTCAGATTTAATGGTGAAATACTCCAGTGAAAAAGACTTGATTGCCAGGTGGGGCGGTGAGGAATTTCTTATCCTTCTTCCGGACACATCTATGGAGGCGGCAGTAGAGTACGCTCAGCGCATGATGAATAGAATTGCCCTTGAAGAATTTGGCTGTGATGACCATAGCTTCAGAGTAACCATGACCTTTGGTATAGCATCCATGATTGGCGACTTTGAAACCTCCATACATTTGGCAGACCAACGTCTTTATGAAGGTAAAGGGAATGGTAAAAATCAGGTAGTCTTTAAATAAACCGGAGATAATGTACATATAGTAAAAGCCTGATTCCAATTATAGAATCAGGCTTTTTATCCTTAGTAAAATGAAAGTTCGTATTAAACAGTTTCAGGCTCGTCGTAATCAATACCTTTTGTGTCAACTGTTACTTTCAACATAATTTGAGGTTCCAATGGCATATCGGAGTAGTCTCTTTCGGTATTGACAATCTTGTCAGCAGCTTCCATACCACTGATTACTTTTCCAAAAGCGGCATATTGGCCGTCAAGGTGAGGAGCATCTTCAACCATAATAAAGAATTGTGAACCAGCTGAATTTGGATTCATGGAACGGGCCATAGAAAGAACTCCTCTTGAGTGTTTCAATTGGTTGGTAAAACCATTGCCAGAGAATTCACCCTTAATGGAGTAACCAGGATTTCCCATACCTGTACCTTCAGGACATCCACCTTGGATCATAAATCCTGGGATGACTCGGTGAAAAGATAAACCATCATAATAACCTTTATTGACCAAAGAGATAAAGTTATTAACAGAGTTTGGTGCAATTTGAGGGTATAATTCGATTTCTATCGTATCACCATTACTGGTTTCAATAGTTACAATTGGATATTCGTTTGCCATAATGGGCTCCTTTCAAATAAAGAGTTTAACTCTTGTTTTTCTAACACATTATAACATGAAGGTTCCTGGATGTCATTAAATAAACCATGTATAGATGGCCGGTTTTGTGATAGAATGATGACAAGTATGAAGATGGATACTCAAGTTAGATGACGTCCCCTAAAAGACGAAAAGAGAAAGAAGGAATATGATGAATATCAGATTAGATATAGAATATGATGGAAGTAAATATGATGGATGGCAGAAGAATAAAAATGCCAAGACAACCATTCAGGAGAAAGTGGATGAGACCCTTTCCAAGTACCTTGACCAGAATATTAAGGTTATCGGAGCAGGCAGAACCGACAAGGGAGTTCATGCAAAAGGTATGGTTGCCAATTTTCATGTGACGACAGAAATTGATCCTAGAGTATTGAAAAAAGACATCAATCATTATCTGCCGGCAGATATTTATGTTAAAGAAGCGATACAAGTCGATGACCGGTTTCATGCCAGATTTGGAGCTACTTCCAAAATCTATACCTACCGCTTGGGAAAAACCTACGAGGGGGCAAAACATGTTTTTGAAAGGCCTTATACTACTGAACAGGAAACTCCTTTAAATGTGAAGCTGATGAAAAAGGCTTGCCAATCCTTTATCGGTAAACACGATTTTAAGGGCTTCTCATCTGATAAGACCAAAAAGTCTACTGCCAGGGAAATCTTTGGTATTGAGATTGTTGAAAGTGAATCTGAGATTGACTTTGTTTTTGAAGGTAATGGCTTTCTTTATCATATGATACGGATCATGGTGGGGACACTCATCGAAATTGGTGAGGAAAGACGGAATATTAGCTCTATTGAAAAAGTTTTACAAAGTGGAATAAGGGCAGATGCTGGCTTCCTGGCACCGGCCAAAGGTCTTGTTCTTACAGAAGTTAAATATGAAGGGGCCGCGGAATAGATGAATAAGCTTTTATATTTGACAAGACATGGAGAAACCCAGTGGAATACCGTTCGACGGATGCAGGGCCAAAAAAACAGTCCCCTAACGGATTTAGGCCTCAGACAGGCCAGGTGGCTGGCTGAAAGTTTAAAAGGAACAAGGATTGATGTGATTTATTCTTCTCCCCTTGGAAGGGCCCATGATACTGCTAAATTAATCAGTCAGAGCCTTGGAGCCCCGGTTATTACCAGGGATGAGTTGAAGGAGCTGTATTTTGGGTCCTGGGAAGGCCAATTAAAAGAAGACCTTGAAACAAAATATCGGGAGACGGACTATCATTTTTGGAATGAGCCAGAGAAATATGTACCAACCGATGGAGAAAGTCTGGAAGAATTGATGACGAGAAGCCGTTTTTTTTATGACGAGGTTCTTTTAAAAAGTCCCTATGAGAATATATTGGTGGTAGCGCATGCTATCGTGCTTAAAAGTTTTTTGGCTTACACTCAAAATAAGGAAATTAAGGACTTTTGGACGGGTCCTAATCTTAAACCGACTTCGTTGACCAAGGCCAGACTTACTGATGGTCAGTTGATTTATGAATTCATTGGTGATACCAGTCATTATGAAGAGGAAAGCAACTTCAACGGCTGGTTTAAATAAATAATGGATGTTTGACCCGGAATGCTGGATTGTGGATGACATAAGGAGTGAGAGTTTTGATAAAAATAAAAACATTAGTTATGAGTTTGATTTTTATATACTGTTTTTCAATAAATATAAGAGGCGAAGAGGCGGAGGAAGACTTTCGTTTTGAAGACGAGGCTAAGGTTCTCAATGAGTTAGGCGTTTTTAAAGGAAAATCCTTAGATGGGTTTGAACCTGCCCTGGCAGATGGATTAACAAGACAAGAGGGAATGAAACTCCTGTCGGACATCTTGCTGTGGGACATGGAAGAAGAAAGGGTCAGCGACTTTAAGGATGTCAGTTCCTGGGCACAGCCTTATGTTGCAGCAGCCATAGAAAAGGGTGTTACCAATGGTATGGGTCAGGGTCGTTTTGGTGGCGCTGAACCGGTATCTTATCTTCAATTTTACACATGGATACTAAGAGAATTAGGCTATGAGGATGTCTATGATTATGATGCCTTCATTTGGGAGGACAATATTAAAAACCACATCAGGAATATGGGACTCTTATTTAATGAGGTGAAAGATTACAACAAGCCTATCAGCAGGGATTATGCTGTTGGCATTATGTATGGATTGCTTTTTCTTGAAGCCGAAAATGGGGCGGGGTCATTAATAGAACGTATTATGGATAAAAACCGACCAGAGGATTTAAGCTCGAAAGTTGAGGAGCTTCTTGGGTCCGGTCTCTTTGCTAATGGGTATTTTGCAGGTGCACTGCTAAGTAATGGTATGAATCTGGTGCCGGTATCAGAGGCTAATGAAATACTTGTTCGTCTTGTTGGAGTTCAAGTTGATTCGGTTGATGACTTTAAGAATCCAATACTTTATGTATCCAATGGACAGGAAGTTTTAAAAACTGAGGGACAGGTAAAAGGTGTTTCTTTAGATGGTCAGATTGCCTTAGAACTAGATTTTGACTGGTTGGAAGGTTTCTCTTATTATATTAGTGGTTTGACCTATGAAAACAGTCAGGGAAGTACTGTAGAGCTTACACAAATGCAGGCGAATTGGGTCCTCATAGTGGGTGATTCTTTTGAGCATGATGCTTTCACCCATGAGGTGAAGGACATAAAAGTCTTACAAAGGTATATAGGGAATAGGGAGTTGGATCTTGTTGTCTATTATTATGATTCTTGGAGCGGATATAGTCAATTGATGGAAGATGTGTATATGACGGCAGCCTATGACAATAGAAGAAAGGCCTTGTTTGTAAAGGTGGACTGTGATTGGGTTGATGTGAAGGGCCTTGGTATTTATGGGAGTCCCCATCTGATTGTATATAAACAAGGTATTATAAAAGGAGAATATATGGGCTACTATTATCGTAGTCCGGCTATATTCTCCAAATATATTGCTGGTTTGATACACTAGTGTTCAGTTTAGAAATCTATAGTCATTGATGGTCCTAATAGATTCTATAGTCTAATATATGGTGGGATGTTGAAAAGGCCTCAATAGATATATCGAAGAAGCGGTGTGAGGCAGTTATGGTATAGGCAACACCGTTTTCAATATAGGAATTGGAATCCCAGGTGGGATCGCAAATAATCCATTCATTACCGTCATAGGCCTCAAACCAGGTATGGTTGGAGGTTAAGTTTAAATCACCGTCTTCAAGGTAAAAGGACTGGCCTGGCTGAATGGCGAAGCCGGATACTTTACGTGACTCAATCCCAATACTTCTTAGAAGAGATACGGCCAAATTGGCGTAGCCTTCACAGATACCTTTGGCATTGTCCAGTACATACATGGTATCATTTAGGTCGTAATCATAATTGTTCAAGTCAATGACACCAGGGTTATCCATATCATAGTAGATGGTTGAGGCTACATAGGAATGAATAGCTTCGATTTTATCCCTTCTATCCGTAAGTCCTGAAGTTAAGTTTTCTGCAAGGGTCTTAATCTGATTCTCACCAGGGTAGATTTGATATTCAGGGCCTAGGTAATCTCCTTCAAGGGTTTGATAGTGGTCATAGATAACATCGTTACGAGCGATAATTGGATTAAGTAGGAACTTAAACTCCTCATCATAGGAATTGATGGCAAGGTCATATATCCAGGATGTATAATTACCGTTACGACTATTGTTGAGATAGATAGAAAACAACTGGCTATTGTCACCAAGATCCAAATTATAGGTTGATGTATAATCATTGCCTGTGAATTGTTCAATTCTATCTCTGGCATCTAAGAAAACCCAGGCATATTGACTAGCCAGAGGGTAGGTTGCATCGACTAAAAGCTGGTTGCTGTCAATGGAGAGTTGTAACCTTTCCAGACTGTCATCGGCATCAATAATGGTTAAATCATAGGTGTAGTATTCTTTTGGAAGCTGGTCGAAGAGGTAAAGGGCTTCGATGTCAATGTCACCTGAACTGATGAGGTTTGTATAAAGTGGGGTAGTAGAACCTTTGGTAAGGAGATACATGGATTCATAGCATATATCTGCTACACGTCCCCTGGTGAAATTTGTTTCGCTGATCGAAAAGCTTAATAAGGAACTGAGATATTGATGGGCCTCCTGGTAGGTGAAGTCACCAATGGAGTCATCGTAGCCTAAAGCCCTTAAGACAAAGGTTGAAAAGGCTTTGGCATTCAAGGAATCATAGGTTCCAAAAGACATATTGCCAATGCCTACCGTAAGACCGTTATAGTAGGCGTAATTGGTGTAGGCCACAGCCCACTCAGGAACATCAGTGAAATAGGATGGGCCATAGTTGGTAGCCAGAGCGTCATCTTCCTTTCCTAAGAGTCGTATAAGGAGGATAAGACCTTCTAACCGGGTAGCCTGTCTATCAAGTTCAAAGCCTTTGTCAGAACCCTTAAAAACCCCGATGTCCTTGAGGATAAGGGCTGCATCTTCTGTAGAAGGAGCTTCATAACCATATATGTTTGTGGCGGATAAAATGAATATAATTAAGAGAATAGATATTTTTCTTTTCACGATTACCTCCTATAAAGTTGGTTGAAGGGGTATATATGTACAGGTGTATATAGAATTCATATAGATAATATACTTGGTTAGGAGGTCAAAAGGAAGTTTCACTGAAATCCATATAATATATAGTATTCGGTTGATGCATCCAAACACCATATATTGTATGGATTTCGTTCGACTAAACCTTTTCACACCCTAACCATAATTATAAGATATAATCATGATGATTACATAACAAAAGTATGAACAATTAAAAAACAATAAAGTAAAGGCGGTGTAAGCATGATTACACCGCCTTTTGTATACTTTACTCCAAAGGAGTATTATTTCATAGCTTCTTCAACTGCAACAGCCACAGCAACGCTTGCTCCAACCATTGGGTTGTTACCCATACCGATAAGACCCATCATCTCAACGTGTGCTGGTACAGAAGATGAACCTGCAAATTGAGCATCTGAGTGCATTCTACCCATAGTATCAGTCATACCGTAGGAAGCAGGACCAGCGCCCATGTTATCAGGGTGAAGAGTTCTACCAGTACCACCGCCGGATGCAACAGAGAAGAACTTCTTACCTTGCTCAAGACGTTCTTTCTTGTAAGTACCCATTGTTGGGTGTTGGAAACGGGTAGGATTCGTTGAGTTACCAGTAATAGCAACATCAACACCTTCAGAGTGCATGATCGCAACACCTTCAGAAACTGAATCAGTACCGTAACATCTAACGTCGCCACGTACACCTTCTGAGTAACGTTTTTCGTTAACAACTTTAAGTTCACCGGTGATTTGGTCATATGTAGTTTGTACATAAGTGAATCCGTTGATTCTTGAGATGATGAAAGCAGCATCTTTACCAAGACCGTTAAGGATAACTTTAAGTGGAGTTGTACGAACCTTGTTTGCTGAGTTTGCGATACCAATAGCACCTTCAGCTGCAGCGAAAGATTCATGACCTGCTACAAGTGCGAAACATTTAGTTTCTTCACGAAGAAGCATAGCAGCAAGACCACCGTGGCCAATACCAACTTTACGAGTATCTGCAACAGAACCTGGAATACAGAAAGCCTGTAAACCTTCACCAATTGCTTCTGCAGCGTCAGCAGCTACAGTGCAACCTTTTTTGATAGCGATAGCGGCACCTACTGTGTAAGCCCACATAGCGTTTTCAAAAGCGATCGGTTGGATACCTTTTACTAATTCATATACATTAATTCCTTTTTCGTCACAAACAGCTTTAGCATCTTCCACAGTTTTCATACCGTATTGCTCTAAAACAGGAGTGATTTGATCGATTCTTCTTGAGTAACTTTCAAATAATGGCATTCTATTATCCTCCTATATTATTCTTCTCTTGGGTCGATGTATTTAACAGCGTCTGTATAACGACCGTAAGTACCAGTAGCTTTTTCCAATGCTTCATTAGCATCCATACCGCCACGGATCCATTCCATCATCTTTCCTAATTGAACGAATTGGTAACCGATTACTTGATCATCGCCATCAACAGCAAGGCTCTTGATGTAACCTTCGGCTAATTCTAAGTAGCGAGTACCCTTTGCAGTTGTACCGTAAGTCGTACCAACTTGAGAACGAAGACCTTTACCTAAATCTTCAAGACCAGCACCGATTGGAAGACCACCTTCTGAGAAAGCAGTTTGAGTACGGCCATATACGTATTGTAAGAAGATTTCTCTCATAGCTACGTTAATCGCGTCACAAACTAAGTCAGTGTTAAGAGCCTCTAACATAGTTTTTCCTGGTAAGATTTCTGATGCCATGGCAGCAGAGTGAGTCATACCTGAACATCCGATTGTCTCAATAAGAGCTTCTTCGATAATTCCGTTTTTAATGTTTAATGTTAATTTGGAAGCACCTTGTTGTGGAGCACACCAGCCCACACCGTGTGATACGCCAGAGATGTCGCTGATTTGTTTTGCTTGTACCCAAGCACCCTCAACTGGGATTGGAGCAGGACCGTGATTTGGGCCTTTTGCGATAGGGCACATTCTTTCAACTTCATGTGATAAAATCATTATGGATTGTTCTCCTTCCTTAATATAAAATAACACCTTTGTGTTAATAAGCTTTATAATGTGTAAGAGAATCCTCTTTAATCGATTTGGTTAAGGATTTAGCTCTATGCACACTGATATATTCTAGCAAATATTTAACAATTTGCATAGGTTTTTAAGGGTTAATTTTTGTGTATTTTGTAAGGTTGTGAAAAGTGATTAATAATGAGATTGGTTATCTTAAACAAATTGGTTAAAATGATGGGACTCATATGGCCCGATGGTGCAAAAAGGTCCCAGTAAACGAAAAAGGTTCTCAATAAGGCTTTTTACAGGCCTTTAACAAAGTTTTGAGAGTCATAAAAAAGAACCTTCAATAGAAAAGTTACTAAGAAGGTTCATAAAAATTTTACTAAATGCATTCTATATTAGATGATTTGTTAATAAATGGATTAGGATGCCTTATTTATGAAAGTTAAAGGTTGCCATTTCCAGTCTTTCTTTATTAAGTGTACAGGAGTAATCGGTGAAACTTACCTCTGTATTAATGACTGCCGTATGATTGGAAAAAAATTCAATCATTGTCAGTCGAACAAAGTCCGATAACTCTTCATAGTTATCAGGAGAGATGACTTTGACAATTTCGTCTGTCAGTGAGTCATAAAAACCATCATAAGCTCTAAGGTCCATAACCCGTGGATTGATCATGAGATTAACGGATTCATCATGTACACTGATATAGAAGCGATAAAGAAGAATATCTCCTTCGTCAGTATAGTAGGAGTAGGAAAGGGAAGAACCGTTGTAATCTACCTCATAGTAATGATCATATTTGGATGAAGCATTAAAATCGAAAAGAAGCAATGATTCAAGAACACTTTCTGTTTCGCTGACGTAGTTTTTGGCTATACCTGTTTCGTTAATGGTGATGAGTTCGTCTTCATAATTCAACCTAAACTTGTTATTTTCAAAGTATAAGATGCTGTCCAGCGAATCATTTCTAATTACATAGTAGGTATCTGAGAAAAGTTCATTAAGGTTTTTGACTGAATCCATACTTAGTGGTGGAACCCTGTAATTAGGATCAATGATACGATGGATAATGGTGGCTGCCTCACCTCTTGACAGAAGGTTATCGCCTCTAAATGTATCATCAGGATAGCCGGTTATAATACCTAAATAGAAGGCTTTCAAAATATCAATCTTGTAGTTGAAGGGAATCAGATTATAGTCAGTAATATACTGGCTGTAATCTTCGAGATCGTCAGGATAGAGAATTGAATTACCCAGGTAATTGACAACAATCTTACAGGTATCATAACGGTTTATGGATGATGTTGTTGAAATGGAAACACCTCTAAACCAGTTAAGCTCCTTGGCGTAGAGAATATAGGGAGAAGCCCAGTAGTCTGTTCCGTTTTCAATCGTATCATCTTTGGTTCTAACCAACATTTTAATGAAGGAATCCGTTGTTAAGGTTACTCTGGAACGGAAGGTCCTATCCGGATAACCGTTGACGATATTGCCTCCAACCAGTTCTTTAAGGTCATCATAATACCAGTCAAATTCGGTGACGTCTGTAAATTCTACTTCTCTGGCAAAAGCAGTAGTTGAAAACAAAATTGATAGAGTAAAAATGATGGAAAAAGTGGAGATTATAATATTTTTAGATTTTTTATTATTTTTCATTGGTATATCACTCCCGTCATATAGGTCTTAAGGACTAGTAAAAATAGGCTTAAGTCTGCATTTTTACTGCATTTAAAGTCCCTTTACCTAATAGTACCAATAACTTGTGAACATTCTGTGTCCAATGGTTTAATTTAATTGTGAATGGATTGTTTGTATTTCAAATTAATTATATAATATAGACAATACATGGGGCTATTAACGGAGGTGATATGTGTGAAAAAAAGAGTAACACGATCACTGTTCCTGTTAATGATATGTATTGTTTTTGTAATAGGCATTACCTTATCAAATGCGGGAATAGAGGTCGACATTGAGTCTGGCACTACTATTTTACAGACAACAGAAACAAAAAGAGATTTTCAAGTTAACCACGAATTAGATGTAACATATGTCCAAACCAGCGGAGAGCCGGAAGTTATTTTGGTTCTTGACCGATCCAACTCTATGTTGGAAGAGGGATACGATGGTGAGCCTGTCGCGAAGGCTGTATGGGACTCTGTAGATCTTTTTCTGGATCGCTATTATAGTGAATACCCAAGTGGTAAAGTAGCGGTTATCTCTTTTGGAACAAATGCAGTTAAAAATGACAATTGGAAATATTATGATAATATCGATGACGCCAAAAATGAAGTTAACAATATCTATGCATACGATGTAGGGTATGAGGAAATCTACGAATATGTATGGAAGAACAATCATTGGAACAAAGTGCTTGTCGGTAGAGATTACACCTTTTACTGGTTGAATTGGAACCATGAAAACGGTGGAACAAACTTAAAAGAAGCATATCAATATGCTGAGACTACAATTTGGGCCAAGGATAAGGACAGAGCGCCTTATGAATTAAATCCTAACTCAGTTATTGTATTCTCTGACGGAGTTGCAACTCATGGTGGAGACAAGTCTGAAGAAGACTTACTTTATCCAACCGTTCATAACTCCAACACCTATACCGCTATGGAGGCGGCAGAAAGTCTGGATGAAGTTGCCAACATCATTACTGTTGGTTATTTCGAAGCTATTCTAGATCCTGATGTAGCCTTTATTGCACGAGACACACTGGTGCGAACAAACAATGGTGGATTTTTCGAAGCGCCAACCCTTGATGACATTGAGTTGATGTTCCAATCAGCCCACAAGGGTATCAAGTATGTTGGTACCAATGCTCAGGTTGTAGAGACTGTTGAACCTGAATTTTATGTAGACAAGACATTAGTTCGACCTCAAGAAGGCTTGAGTGTTAAAACTCTTTCTGACGGATCGACCCAGTTGACTTGGGATGTTGGTGCCCTGAAACCTCAAGTATATGATTTTGAGTATACGATTTCAGTTAAACCAAATGCATTGCCAACCGGTGATCCAAGTGCTCAGGTTAATACAAATCCAGTATTGACTTATGACAATCTATATGGCGAACCTGTAACCCATCCTCTTGATGAGATGGTTGCAGATATCGGACCTCTTGAAGGTGTTCCATATATGACGCTAAGAGTAGAACAAGTAGGCAGTGTTGATGGTGGATATTTAACTGGTGATGAAATTATTCTAAACCATTATTTGGCTTACACCAACACAGCAGACTATCTTTATAAGACTGTAGATATTAAGACATTAACAAAGACCCACATGAATGCTGTAACCAATCCATTTGATTTAATTTCAGCTGATTGGTCAATTAATGGTAATAAGTTGTTTACCGGTATTGATACTGTTCTTACTGAGGCTAACAGTGGATCCTTCCTTCAATGGGAAGATATGGTGAGTTTGTCCTTGTATGCTGAAGCCGCAGGAGACTTTACCTTTACCCACCAAATGGACTACAAACAGTATGACCTTAACGGAAATGGTTATAATGGCTATTTCGAACCAACTGAAGATGTTGTACATGTTAAGGAAAGTAATGTAACGGTAAGGGTCCTAGATCCTATTGGACTTCCTGTGCGAGGCGCTGAAATCTATGTGGACCAAGTGGTGGTTCCTGGTCTAGTAACCGATGACAGTGGAGTCGCTGTTATTAGAGGTCTTAAAACCGGTTCCTATCATATTGGAGTAGAAGTACCTTCAGGATATGAATACAAAGGAACTAAAAATGTTGTTAAAGGTGCGGTTCAGGACTTGGTTAACCTAAGTTATGGACAAGCAAGCGAAGAAGTAAGTCTTGAGTTTGAGCATATCTTTGTAAAAGATATCAAAGTAGCAGCCGCTGACGGCACTGATTTTAAAGCTGTCAACGATCACAGTGCTCCTGTTGAAGCTTATGTAGAGTTTACTTTAAGTCTACCATATGAATATGTAGAGTTATTCCTGCAAGATGATTATGGTATCGATGAAGCGTTGGATTCAACCTTTGTCCTGTCTCGTGTTACCGATATTAACGGTAATGGAGTCAGTGGATTTACCTATAACGCTTTGGCAGCAAGTATTGTTTATGATGGCTCAGCTACTGCCAGTCAGTTGCCGGCAGGAACTTATAGGGCTTATGGAAGCTTCTATATGCCTCCAACTATGGTATATCCTGACAATGAGGCCTTTATCAATATTGACGATATTGCTGTACAAAATCCGGCAGATGAATTTAGACTTTATCACAGAAACCTATACTCAGAAGGTTTGACAATCTTTGTTGATACTGAAGGACCGGTTATTACAGCTGACTATGATGTTAGTGTTATAGCTGGAGAGGAAGTTGTTGTTGACCTTGATATTGAAGATATGGAATCTGATGTAGTTAAGTATTATATCATCAAAGGAAGTTTTGCTGATGAAGAAGATCTTCTTGATAGAGTATCTGAATTGGGCTATTCTAACTCATATGGACTCTATAGTGAAGATTGGGTTACCAGTCAACATGTAACCGGACAATTTGAAGCCCAGAACCCACAGGATAATGTAGGGGAAGGATATTTCGAAGGTTCCGGAGAATATACCATTTATGCTGAAGATGCTTATGGCAACTCTAGTATGATTGAAATATTCATCAGTGTATTTAGTGAATTCTTAGATAACATATAAGAATAGATGGAAAAAGAGCTGGACCGTAAGGTTCAGCTCTTTTTTTGGGTCCGGGCGTGGACCCTGTAAATTATGTAAGTCGGTTGTATTAAATGATGAGAAGGCACACTAGGTGCCAATCTCTCGGTTAACTTTTTGTGTGAATTTGGATGTATATACTTCCTGGTTGCATATACTCGATAGACTAAATTAGTATAGTAGATTAGCCCAGTGAGCTTCTAAGGAAGGTTTCACCCATTAAATAAAGGTCTATGTCTTTAGCCAGTTTACGGCCGTCAGCGATAGCATGAACAACAAGGGATTGACCACGGCGCATATCACCAGCGGCAAATACTTTCTCAACACTTGTCTGATAGGAAGTGTTGGTAGCTACGTTTCCGCGAGGGTCATAGGAGACACCAAGATCATCCAGCAAACCTGTATGCTCAGGATGAAGGAAGCCCATAGCAAAGAGTACTAAATCGGCTTCAATAATGAACTCTGAACCTTCAATCTCTTCCATATTTGGACGACCACCGCCCTCTGGTGTTACCCAGTTAAGCTTGACGCATTTTAAGCCCTTGACATTACCGTCTTCATCTCCGATAAATTCTTTGGTTCCAATAGAGAACATACGAATATCTTTATCAAGACTTGCCATAGCTTCCTTGTGTGAAGAGGAAGTCTTATATAGGCGAGGGAAGACTGGCCAAGGCTGTGAGTTGTCTCTTTCTTTTGGAGGCATAGGTAATAACTCTAATTGGGTTATATCTGTTGCTCCCTGGCGGAGAGAAGTACCGATACAGTCAGAACCGGTATCACCACCACCAATGACGACGACTTTTTTGCCGTCTGCAGTAATTGAAACGCTTGGATCAATGGTTTGACCTGCTTTACGTTTGTTGGACTGTGGAAGGAAGTCCATTGCAAAATGGATACCTTTAAGTTCACGTCCTGAAATAGTCAGGTCTCTAGGTTCGGTAGAACCACCTGTAAGACCGATAACATCAAATTGATCCAGTAATTCACCGGCTTTGATATCCACGCCAACATTAACATTGGTTTTGAATACAACACCTTCATCAGCCATCTGGTCAACACGTCTCTGAATATAAGACTTTGGAAGTTTATAATCAGGAATACCGTAGCGCATAGCACCGCCAATAGCGTCGTTACGCTCGAAGAGGGTGACGTCATGGCCGACTCTTGCCAATTGCTGAGCGGCAGCCATTCCGGCAGGTCCACTTCCCACAAGAGCAACTTTCTTGCCGGTTTTGATTGCTGGTGGTTGAGGTTTGATCCAACCTTCTTCCCAGCCCTTTTCTACGATTGCCAGTTCAATATCTTCAATGGCTACCGGATCATCTATTATGCCAAGAACACATCCGCCTTCACAAAGGGCAGGGCAGATTTTGCCGGTAAATTCAGGAAAGTTGTTGGTTGTATGTAATACTTCCAAGGCTTTTTTCCACTGATCGTTGTAAACCAGGTCGTTAAAATCAGGAATGATATTTGCTAATGGACAATTGCTTGAGCAAAAGGGGATACCGCAATCCATACATCTGGAAGCCTGCTTTTGAAGGCTTTCATCATTTTGTGGAATATAAATATCTTCCCAATTGGTTACCCTTTGTTTGGCGTCTGTATAAGTGCCGTTTTGTCGTTCGAATTCTTTAAATCCTGTAGGTTTTCCCATGATGACACCTCCTAGACCAAAGCAGCTTGGGCTGCTTGTTTTTTGAGTACTTCTTTGTAGGCAGGGGAGATGACCTTAACGAACTTTCCTACATAGTCATCAAAGTTTTCAAGGATGGTTTTTCCTTTTGGACTGCCTGTATATTCAACATGTTTCTCTATCATTGATTTGACTAAATTAATATCGGCTTCAGTCTCAAGATGTTCAGTAATGACGATTTGATAGTTACAGTGTTTTTCTTCAAAATCACCGTCTTCGTCAAGGACGAAGGCCTGACCGCCACTCATACCTGCACCGAAATTTCTGCCTGTCTTTCCTAGGACGATGGCAAGACCACCGGTCATATATTCACAACCGTGATCGCCGACACCTTCAACAACAGCTTTTGCACCTGAGTTACGTACTGCGAAACGTTCACCTGCAAGGCCGTTAATATAAACTTCACCATCAGTTGCTCCATAGAGCAACGTATTACCGACAATAATGTTATCTTCAGCAGGGTAAGTTGCATCAGCTGGCGGATAAACAATGAGTTTACCACCGGATAAACCTTTACCCATATAGTCGTTACAGTCGCCTTCCAACTCAAAAGTCATACCCTTAACACCGAAGCAGCCAAAGCTCTGTCCGGCAGAACCGGTAAACTTGTAATGGATTGCATCTTCTTCAAGGTAAGCACCTTTGGTGGTTTTTGTAATTTCTCCTGCAAGCATAGTACCTACTGTGCGGTGGATGTTGCGGATTGGATATTCCTTGTAAACCTTCATACCGCCTTCGATAGCGTCTTTGGCATCAGCGATTAAAGTTCTGTCAAAGATATCTTCCAGTCCGTGATCTTGTTTCATGACACACTTAGGCTTGATTCTTGATGGTAATTCAGGCTTGTAAAGAATGTTCTCAAAGTCTATACCTTGTGATTTCCAGTTAAGGATGTCGCGGTTTGGTTCGAGAAGATCAACACGGCCAATCATTTCATCAATAGTTCTGAAACCAAGTTGAGCCATATATTCACGTAATTCCTGTGCGATAAATTTAAAGAAGTTTACCACATGTTCAGGTTTACCGGTGAAGTGTTTACGAAGTTCAGGATCTTGAGTGGCAACACCAACAGGACAGGTGTTCTTTTGGCATTTACGCATCATGATACAACCGGATACGACCAGAGCTGCAGTCGCAAAACCATATTCCTCTGCACCCAGCAGGGTAGCAATGGCAACATCACGACCGGTTTTTAGTTGGCCGTCTGCCTGAACGACAATACGGCTTCTTAAGTCATTCATGAGAAGGGTTTGTTGGGTTTCAGCCAAACCAAGTTCCCATGGAAGACCTACATATTTAATCGAGCTGACAGGAGCAGCACCGGTACCACCGTCATGACCTGAAATCAAGACAACGTCGGCATGGGCTTTGGATACACCTGCAGCAACTGTACCAACACCAACTTCAGAAACAAGTTTTACGTTGATACGGGCATCTTCATTAACATTTTTAAGGTCATATATCAACTGTGCCAAATCCTCAATAGAATAGATATCATGGTGAGGAGGTGGAGAAATCAGGTCAATACCAGGCGTTGAGTTACGAACCTTGGCAATGGCTTCCGATACTTTGTGTCCTGGAAGGTGACCACCTTCTCCAGGCTTGGCGCCTTGAGCCATCTTGATCTGAAGTTCAGTGCAGTTAACCAAATATTCTGTGTTTACACCAAAACGTCCTGAAGCTACCTGTTTAATGGAAGAACGTTTCATATTGTCATAGAGACGGTCTTTAGACTCGCCGCCTTCACCGGAGTTGGATTTGGCTCCGATAGAGTTCATAGCCTGAGCCAATGTTTCATGGGCCTCTTTGGAGAGGGAACCGAAACTCATTGCACCGGTTGCAAAGCGAGGTAAAATTGCTTCGATTGGTTCTACTTCCTCAAGAGGAATTGACTGGCGGTCTTTAAACTTAAGGAGTCCACGAATGGTGTTCAGCTTACTTGCCTGGTCATCAATAAGTTTGGAAAACTCTTTAAACAAACCGTAGTCATTGGTACGGCATGAATGTTGCAACTTGGCTATAGTATCCGGATTGAAAAGGTGACTTTCGCTGCCGCGTCTCCACTGGTGCCAACCGCCTTCCAATAGGTTGGGATAGGGGTTTCTAAGTGGATTAAAGGCGCTTGCATGACGCATAGCCACTTCTTTGGCTATGATATCCAAGTCAATACCTTCGACACGGGAAACAGTTCCGGCAAAATACTTATCTATAGTGTCTGTGTTAATACCAACAGCTTCAAAAATCTGCGCACCATGATAGGACTGAAGGGTACCGATACCCATTTTGGAGAAGATCTTCAAAAGACCTTTACCGATGGCTTTTACATAATTCTTGTGAGCTTCTTCAACTGTCAATTCGTCGTTATATACATAAAGATTGGTTTCGACCATTTTGGTTATGGAGTCAAAAGCCATATATGGGTTAATGGCGTCAACACCATAGCCAATAAGAAGGGCCATGTGCATAGTGTCTCTAGCATCACCAACTTCTGTTATGATATCAACCTTGGTTCTAAGCTTTTTGTCAATAAGATAGTGGTGAACACTTGATGCAGCCAATAACATTGGGATTGGAGCTGAATACTTATCTACACCACGATCTGAAAGAATAATCATGTTAAAGCCTTCTGCTATAGAATCTTCAACACGTCTGTTTAATCTTACCAAAGCTTTTTCCAGACCTTCACCTTCATCATATACATTGAAAAGAGTAGGGATTTTAATGGATCTAAAATCCTTGTGATCCAGGTGTACAATTTTCTCGAATGTCCCGTTATCTAAAATTGGTTGCTTCAGTTCGATGAAATTCAGGTCCTTATCAGCATCCAATTCACCAAGGAAAGAACCGCGGTCGCCTAGAATCTGAATCAAGGACATGACCAGTCTCTCACGAATAGGGTCAATCGGTGGATTGGTAACCTGAGCAAATAATTGCTTGAAGTAGCTGTAAAGAATCTGTGGTTGCTCAGATAAGACAGCCAATGAGGCATCGTTACCCATGGAACCAATAGCTTCCTTACCGTCAACGGCCATTGGAGCAATCATTTTCTTCAGTTCTTCTTCAGTAAAGCCAAATACTTTCTGGTATTGCAAGAGACGCTGGTCTCCAAGAGGAATGATCTCATGAGGCACTTCCAGATCGTCAAGATTCACCTTGTTGCGGTCAACCCATTCTTTATATGGTTTTGCAGTTGATAAGGCATTCTTTATCTCGTCATCAGAGATTATTCGACCTTCAACTGTATCAATCAGGAACATTTTGCCAGGCTGTAGACGTCCACGTAGACGTACTGAGTCTGTATCAAAAGGCAGTACACCTGTTTCAGAAGCCATGACAACAATATCATCTTCTGTTACCAAGTATCTTGCAGGACGAAGACCGTTACGGTCAAGGGTAGCGCCGATTTGGATACCGTCAGTAAATGCTACGGCAGCAGGGCCGTCCCATGGCTCCATTAAACCGGCGTGGTATTCATAAAAGCCTTTTTTCTCATCAGACATGTCTTCGTGCTCCTGCCAAGCCTCTGGGATTAGCATGGACACAGCATGTGCCAAAGATTTACCACTGGCAAGCAAGAGTTCCAGTGCATTATCAAGGTTGGCTGAATCGGAGTTGTTTGCTTCAATAATAGGGTAGATCTTTTTAAGTTCGTCGCCGAATACATCTGAGTGAATAACGCCTTCACGGGCATTCATCCAGTTGACGTTTCCGCGTAGGGTGTTAATCTCGCCATTATGGGCCAAGTAGCGGAAAGGTTGAGCTCTGTCCCATGATGGAAATGTATTGGTTGAATAACGCTGGTGCACCAGTGCAATAGCACTGACCATATCCGGGTCGTTAAGGTCAGGGAAGAATTGTGGAATCTGGAATGCCAACAATTGACCCTTATAAACCATAGTTCTTGAGGACATACTACATACGTAGAATGCTTCGGTATATTTATGATTTGCATCGCGAACAGCCAATTCGATTTGCTTACGAACTATATATAACTTTCTTTCAAAGTCTTCTGCTGTCAAATCGCCCTTTTTGACAAACAGCTGGTGAACCATTGGACGGGTACCACTTGCAGTAAGACCACACGCCTCGGTATTCTGGGGTACGTTTCTCCAGCCAATAAGTTCCAAACCTTCTTTTTCAAGAACACGTTCACAGATACCTTCACAAAAATATCTGGCATTTGGTTCTTGAGGAAGGAAAATCATACCAACACCATACTCGCCTTCAGCTGGTAGGCTATAACCAAGTTCTTCAGCTTTCTTGGAAAGGAATACATGTGGTATTTGGATGAGGATACCAGCACCGTCACCTGTATTGGGATCAGCGCCAACGGCACCTCTATGATGTAGGTTAGCCAGAATCTGGATACCCTGTTGCACGATGTCGTGAGATTTATCACCCTTCATGTGAGCAATGAATCCGACACCACAATTGTCTTTCTCCAGTGAAGGATCATATAGACCCTGTTTTGGAGGTAAGCCATAAGAATTCTTCATCAGTAATGCCTCCTTACATAATTACGTTTATCTGCTGCAACCTTAACTGTCTTATAAAGTTGCTAATCACCGCTTTAAATTCATAAAGCGGATAAATTGGCTGTATTCGTATATTTACAGTAAACCAATTATATCATAACCCTAAGTTATGTTCAACCAAAAAATGAAAGTAAAAAGATAAGTTCTTGCAGAATTCCGTCTTGCGTATATGGGAGGTCTTTTAGGGATAACCATAGGTTATATTGGGTCTAAAAGCTTGTAATACCTGGTTTTGTGGATAAAAAAGTCAAAGTAGTACTTTTTAGAACTACTCAACTTGTTTTAAGGGTATAACTGACATGATGTTACAACAAAATGAAAGACGACTTGCAAAAATGCAAGTCGTTTGTCTTATATAACCCAGTCATTAGTCGGATATTCAATTATTTATTGAGGAGATTTATCTAGTTTACAGGCTTATTTGGGTTGAATTCCCCAATGACCGCATTAATTTCTCCGCCTAAAACAATGATGATAGAACAGACATACATCCATAACATAACGATGACAATATCTGCCAAGCTGCCATATATATAGGAAAGAGATGCGGATAAATTAGCATATATCGAGAAAAAGGCGGAGGTGGCAATCCATCCGATTGTGGCTAGAATTGTACCGGGTAAGGTAGAGATAAAGCGATTCCCCTTGGTCGGTACAACGTTATAAATACCGCTAAAAAATAAAATGGATATGAGTATAGTTGTTAAATAGCGTAAAAGGTCAATGATTAGTTCCAAATCAAAGGGTACTTCAATATATGACATGATAAGGAGATATATACGGTTTCCGAAGAGAATAAGTGCTCCGGTTAGCATAACAACAACTATAAAAGCAATAGTATAGGCAAGAGCTAAAAAACGCATCCATATGAAGTTATGCTTTTCGCGATAACCATAGGCTCTTCGTAAACTTTGGATAATAGCATTAATAGCTCTGGAGGCTGACCATAAGGCGATGACAGTAGCAAATGGCAATATGGTTCCGGAAGTATTGATTACAGCATCACTATAAAGATATGTCACAAAATTTATGACTATATCCGGGAAGAGCTCAGTGAGCTCAGAAAAAAGACTGGTATTGGTAAAGTTGGACAGGCGAAAAATTTCAAGAAAAACAATGATGAAGGGGAAGATTGACAACAAGGTATAAAAGGTCAGCTTGGTTGCCATAGCACTGACCTGATCAGCGGTATAACGGCGCTGTACTTCTTTGAGTTTTATCTTAAAATTCGTAAGTTTTGCATTCATAGGACATCACCTTTATCAATGGATATGTATAGATTTATTATACCATATTCGGAAGATAGATGAAATTAGCTAAGCATTCCATAATTTTTGTGTAACATTCAAGAGTTTTCGTATATAATGAAGTATGTGTGTAATTGGAAAGGGGTAAATATGGAAATTATATTGGTTATGACAATTATTGGACTAATTGTTGGTTTGATAAGATTAAATAATAAAATTGAAAATAACCTTTTGGAAATAAAAAAATTAAACAAGATAGTTCATGAATTGGAGTATGATAAAAAAACGAAGGTTCTATATGAAGCGAGTGAAAAGACAGATGATGAAGGAGTAGGTCTTAATCTAAAAGGTATGGAGCTGGATGATGAGCCTGGTAAAAGGTATGGGATCAGTCAGCCTAAGGTTTATCGGCGATTGGATAATGGGAAATCCTTATCTATTAAGCCACATAGTGATTTAGAGGTTAAACCTGCAACCGTTCAAACAAGAGCAGAAGCAAAAAGTGGTTTTTTGAATAATCTTGGTCAGCGTATGAAAGAAAAAGAAGTTTTTTCAATTGAGTCCCTAATATCTAAACTTGGAATTTTACTTCTACTGATCGGAGTTGGTTATATATATAAGCTGGCCTATGATAATGGCTTTATTAAACCATGGATGGCAATATTTACAGGTTATATAATAGGTGACGGAGTTCTTTATTTTGGATATAGGGTCATGGCAAAAGAGAGAGTGATCTTATCCCAGGTTTTGTTTGGCGGTGGTGTGGCAGTTTTTTATATAGCCACTTTTGCAGCCTTTAACACCTATCACCTTATTGGTAATTTTCTTGCGATTGTTGGTCTGGCAAGTGCTACATTTATGGCTTTCTTCATTGCCCTGTATTATGATCAGATCAGTATCGGATTAATCGGACTACTGGGAGGTCTCTTGATTCCTTTTCTTGTCGGTATTGATTACTTCGGTATTTACGGTATGGGTCTATACTTGATTTTTATTTCCCTTGGTGGTTCGCTTATATATTTCTTTAAGAAGTGGAAAATCCTACAAAGTGCTGATATGGTGGGTGTCTACTTTGTCTTGTTTCTGATTGGTGTAAATGGAAACTTTAGTCAGAGGGAGTCATTGGAGTATGCTTTGTTGATTATGGTCGTCTATATGATTTTCTTCGGTGTTGAATATATTCAGCATATGTTCCACAGCAAACATTCGGACCTTGGACTTCTATACACCCTCCTTGTTTTATCCTTACTTCCCATCTTGTCTTTAATTTTAGTTTGGCAAAACAGTGATTTTTCTGATGGAATCTGGACTCTCATATTCATAGTCTTAACGGCAAAAATCTTTATATTGGATTATATAGTGTTTAAAAGGAAGGGTGTAAGTCTGGTAGGAAATCTTTTGCTGGGATTTGTAGGCTTATATGGTTTGCTTTCTCTGGTTGTGTATTTTGGTGGTCAGATCAGGGTCCTTATGGTTCTTTTAATGGCCTTAATATTTACAGGCCTTGGGCGAAAGCTGACAAACACGATTACAGGGTATATCGGGAGTGTTATATGGGGGATTGGTTTTATAGGAGCCCTGGTGGAAAGTTTTGAATCCATTAATTATGATCATGTTCTTCGAATTGTAGATATTGCTGTCTTCATACTTATCTACCTGGTGATGATGGTGATTGGCTATCTTCATAAAGGTCCTTTGAAAATATGGTTAGGCAACTTTTCAAGTCTTATATATCTGACCCTTACGGTTCTTTTGCTGGTCGATTATTATATGGATTATCAATATGAACTGGAGGGTGCAGTTATAGCTATGATGATTTTGGTCATCTACCAGGTTTTCACTCTCAAGAAATTAAAGATGTCCTATGAACCTGTCATGGTGACATATTCTTTATTGCCTTTGGTCTATGTTGTATATATAGGTTTTCAAGCTCTACTTGATCATAAGGTGGACTGGTATGAAGCAGGACTTGTTATGATCTATGGCATCTTGATGTATCTAATGGGTAAGTTGCTGGTTGAGAGATATAAGCTGTTTAAGTTCTTAAGGTTAGTGTCATACAGTGTCCTTGGTGTGGTAACCTTAATTCTTCTGTCGGTAGCCTTAAATTTCTTTGGTGTAGGGCTTATTGTCTTTGGATTAAGCGGATATGGTATGAGTCGCATGGAACATGATGGACTGGTTGGCCGGCTCTATACACTTGGTTTAAAGGTAGGATTCATTGGATTAACAGCCATTTACAGCATCGGCTTGTATGAAGATGCCCAGAACATAGTCATTCGCTTTATGGTGTATATGATTATTTTGCTTATGGCCTATGTAGACCTTCGCCTCATTTTCAATGATTCAAGAGTATGGTCCATCCTGCATATGGTTTTATTCAGCGCATATATTCTTGGTTTGTTCGCTGACAGTTCAGGTAGCCTTTCAACCCTTATACTGGGTGCTTACGGTATTGGAAACCTTTTCTATGGAGCCTTGAAGGGGGAAAAGTCCCAGACCTATATCTCCCTGGTTTATATTCTCCTTGTAGCTGTGAAATTTGTGGTTATCGATATTTCCTCCGTCAATAATCTGTGGAAAATCATAACCTCAATGGCTTTAGGTGTCGGTTTACTTATCTTGTCTTATGTGATACAACCGATTTTAAAGAGGAGCGACCATGATAAGCAAGTATAGAAATAGAAGGAAAAAGAAAAAGATTAGGTCCGTCTATAAGTGGTTGGGATTTGTCCTGGTATTGGTTCTTTTTATTTTATCTCCATTTTTTCAGGTGGCTAAGTCATACGGAGTTATGGCAGTATATAGCAAGATCCATGAAAATCAGTCTTTTCTTCGACAAGAGGGTATTGATATTAATATACCCGGTGGCTTGTCTACCCTGGATCGGGATTATTATCCTTTCGTCATGACCTTTGATACAGAGGATTATTTTGGAAAATATGCTGGTGATGACATTGACCTGGTTGTTCTTTATAACTTTGGTTATATGCGGTGGCTAAAGGGGGCTTCAGTTCTCTATGATCCTGATTCGCCCTATTACAATACTTTCTATGGGGCTTATTTGGTCAGGTATAAAGATGGACTCCGTCAATATGGTATGCATGAGGATGGAAGCCTAAATACTCAAGAGGCTAATCTAGTGACCGATTATGACCTTAAGGTCCTGGTTATGAAAAGTATTGGCAATGAGCATCCATCTGTTGTCTATGAGATGAAAGAGGAAGATTCCAGAAGAATTGTAAAGATTGATGGCCTGGATTTCCTTGTTTTTGATGCGGATATTAGGATGGATTCTTTCTATCATGAGTTGAAGGGAGACCATAGGGCCTATATCCAATATGGAAGACCATGGAAGATAGAAGAGATGGATGATTTTGAAACAACTTCCATGATGGGTCGTTTTTATGTTCACTTTGACCAAACAAGTAAGATCAGTTTATTTTTCTATATTATTACCGGAGACCATGAAACGTTGCAAAGGACGGAAGAGTCATATATAATGAAATCATCAGTTGTGGGGATTAAGTAGGTTTTGTTGAACCGAAAGGGGTAAGGCATATGATCGAAGTTATTTCGAAAGATAATAAGGCAATACTTGTTATACAGGTTGATTCCATTATTGAAGATTCTCATTTGATTGAATCCATTAAAAAGCCACAGGTCATTCATTTATATGCCTATGACCTTCATTTATTGTTTTCCAAGTTAAATGTAGAGACCATTGGCTACTATATCGACCGGTTTAAAATTGATTACCTGTGTTTAAATGTCCCTCTGACCAAATACATCAAAAATGCCAAGCGCTTAATTGAGGAGCTGAAACTGGAAAGACTGGATACATCAGTTATTTGTTCAGGAGATGCAATAACCCCGCAAATCAGTCATGATATCGGTGCTGATGGATACACCCTGAATGGTGATGACCTTATAAGGGTCATGGAAGTCATTGACGAGAAACGGATGAAAAAATATCATTCGTCTTGACAAACCAAGCATTTGTGTTATGATATGTGTAAATATGAAAGGCTTTGAATGTGACAAGTAGTCCTATATGGTCATACAGAGAGAAAATGCCGCCGGCTGTAAGCATTTTTATGGAACATTATATGATGAATTTCCCACAGGAGCTGTACTGGTGAATGAAGTAAGCAGTAACGCGTGATGCCCGTTAAGCATAACCAAGTGTCTATCAGATTTATATGATAGGAATAAGGGTGGTACCGCCGAATCTCGGTCCCTTAGAGGGATGGAGTTTTTTTATTGTCCAAAAATCCATTCCAGCTAGGCTTGAATGATAGGAGAGGTGGTAAACGGCTTCATCATTTTAGCTAATCAAACCGGTATATTGAAAGGAGTCAAACATGCAAAAGAAACTGGCTGAAATTAAAGAAAAAGCGATAGCTGCCATTAGTGAAGCGGCTGATCTAAAAAAACTGGATGAAGTCCGTGTCGCTATTCTTGGTAAAAAGGGAGAACTGACTGGAGTTCTTCGGGGAATGAAAGACCTTAGTAATGAAGAAAGACCTTTGGTTGGTAAGTTGGCTAACGAAGTAAGGTCTGCCATTGAAGGTGAACTTGACAAAGCAAAAGACATGATCGGAAAGAAACAGCGTGAGCTTCAGCTGAAGCAGGAAGTGATTGATGTAACCCTGCCGGCTAAGAAGTCAACACTTGGTCACCGTCATCCTATGACCATTGTTCTTGATGATATTAAAGATATTTTTATCGGTATGGGTTACTCTATAGCAGAGGGACCTGAAATCGAAAATGCTTACTATAACTTTGATGCCCTGAATATTCCAGAAGAGCATCCTGCAAAAGATGAACAGGATACTTTTTATATTAACGAGGATATGATGCTGCGTACATCAACATCACCGGTTCAGGTCCATGTTATGGAGAAACAGGAACCACCTATACGGATTATCGCACCAGGTAGAGTCTTCCGTTCTGATGAGGTTGATGCGACCCATTCCCCTGTTTTCCACCAAATCGAAGGTTTGGTTGTAGATAAGGGAATTACCATGGGAGACCTTAAGGGAGCACTGGAAGTTTTCATTAAGGAACTTTATGGTGAATCTGTACAAGTAAAATTCAGACCTCATTTCTTCCCCTTTACCGAGCCAAGTGCAGAGGTTGATGTATCCTGTGTTATCTGTGGTGGCGAAGGTCATGTTGATGGACAACCTTGTCGTGTATGTAAGGGCAGCGGTTGGATTGAAATTCTTGGCTGTGGTATGGTACATCCAAGAGTTTTGGAGATGTCAGGGATTGATCCTAAGGTTTACTCCGGTTTCGCTTTTGGTATGGGATTGGAACGTATAACAATGCTGCGTTACGGAATCAAAGACCTTCGTATGTTCTATGAAAACGATGTCAGATTCCTGAAACAATTCTAAGAAAGGCTAATGGAGGTATTATTATGAACATTTCAATGAAATGGTTAAAAGAATATGTAGATATAGATATGGATATCGACGCATACTGTGATGCCATGACCATGAGCGGTTCCAAGGTGGAAACCTATGAACGTCTTGGTGAGGAGATTTCGGGTGTTGTTGTCGGTAAAATTTTGAAAATTGAAGGGCATCCAGATGCTGATAAACTGGTTGTTACCCAAGTGGATGTAGGTAGTGAGACCGTTCAAATCGTTACCGGTGCCAACAATATTTCAGTTGGTGACTATGTACCGGTGGCCCTTCCCGGAGCTGAACTTGCAGAAGGTCTTAAAATAAAAAAAGGTAAACTTCGTGGTGTTGAATCCAACGGTATGATGTGTTCTGTTGAGGAGTTGGGCTTGTCAAGAGAAGACTTTGCAGAAGCTCCTGAACACGGCATCTACCTGTTTAGTCAGGAAAAAGAACTGGGTGCTGATGTTAAACCATTCTTTGGTCTTGACGATATCGTCGTTGAGTATGAAGTGACATCCAACAGACCCGACTGCTATTCTGTAATCGGTATCGCAAGAGAAGCAGCGGCCACTTTTGAAAAAGAACTCAGACTCCCTAAGATTGAGTTTAAAACCTATGAAGGCAATATTTCTGATTACATGAAGGTGTCTATAGAAGACCCTGAGCTTTGTTCAAGATTTGTAGGCCGAGTCATCACAGATGTTAAGATTGAAGAGTCACCAAAATGGCTCAAAGACAATCTTCGTGCCTGCGGTATCCGCCCGATTAATAACCTGGTTGATATTACCAACTTTATTATGATGGAAACCGGCCAGCCTATGCATGCTTATGACCTGGATCTACTGGACCATCCGGAAATTATTGTCAGAGCGGCAAAAGAAGGTGAAGTGCTTCAGACCCTTGATGGGGAAGAACGTCCACTGGATGAAACCATGATCGTCATTGCTGACTCAGAAAAGCCAATTGGTGCAGCTGGTGTTATGGGTGGTGAGTCCTCAAAGGTTCTGGATACAACAAAGACGATTTTCTTCGAGGCTGCAAACTTTAACGGAACCAGTATTCGTAAGACGTCCAAGAAGTTGGGACTTCGTACTGACGCATCCTCTAAGTTTGAAAAGCACTTGGATCCAAACTTAGCTGCTTTTGCCATGGACAGAGCCTGTCAATTGATAGACATGTTGGGTGCAGGCAAGGTTTTGGATGGTATCATTGATGTATATCCGAAAGTTAGAGAAGAGAAAACAATCTCTTATGATGTAGATGCCATTAACGCCCTGGTTGGTACACAGATCAGTGAAGAGGAAATGGTTAATATTTTCAAACGTTTGGAGTTAAAGGTGGATGTTGCAACAAAATCCATTACAGTTCCAACCTTCAGGCCTGACCTAAACGTGAATGCAGACTTGGCTGAAGAAGTGGCTAGGATTTATGGTTATAATAATATCCCTGTAACTTTGGCAACCGGTACTCCTACAGTAGGTAAGAAAAACCAATACCAGAAGATAGAGGATATTACAAAGCGTATGATGGAAGCCTGTGGAATTAGTGAAGCCATGTCATACTCATTTGAAAGCCCTAAGGCGTATGAAGCCCTCTCTATTGGCGAAGACCATGCCTTACACCAATATGTAACGATTTCCAATCCACTGGGTGAGGATTTCAGTGTCATGCGTACAACAACGGTCAATGGTATGATGAAGAGTTTGGCAACCAACTATAAGTATAGAAATGAAAATGTTAAACTCTATGAAATTGGTAAAACTTATCTACCTAAGGAACTGCCTCTTAAAGAATATCCGGTAGAAGGTGAGTATTTGACCATTGGAATGTATGGTGATTCAGACTTCTTCGATGTCAAAGGTGTTATTGAAACACTTTTCATCCGCTTAGGACTCACTCAAGATATCACTTATGATGGAGATATAGATTTACCATTCCTTCATCCGGGAAGAAAGGCTAAAGTTGCCTTTGGACAGAAGGAGCTTGGTTATCTTGGAGAGGTTCATCCGGATACTTTGGATAATTATGATATCGGAACCAGATGCTATCTGACTGTTATTAGTATTGATGCTCTGGTAGAAGTAGCCAAGTTAACCAGAAGCTTCAAGTCTGTGCCTAAGTTTCCTGCAGTAAATAGAGACCTTGCCCTCTTAGTGAAGAAGGAGATTCCTGTAGGTTCTATCGAGTTCTTAATCAAGCAACGTGGTGGCAATATTCTTGAATCCTATCAACTCTTCGACGTATATGAGGGTTCTCAGATTGAAGAGGGACATAAGTCTGTTGCTTATTCCTTAACTTTCAGAGCCGCTGACCATACTCTTGATGAGCAGGAAGTATCCAAAGCTGTGAATAAGATTCTTAAAGGCTTGGAATTTGAACTTGGTATTACTATCCGTTCATAATCGAATACTATAAATGATAAGTTAAAGGTGCTGGGAACAGCACCTTTTCTTAATGTATTCATTTGAGTATAAAAACATCAAACAATAGTGAAATATAATATAATAAAACGTAATAAATATTAAATGATAAAAACTTAATTCAGTATAATTAGAGTAAATCAGTTGAAAACAAGTAAGATTATATGAAAGAGGGTTTTTATGGGTACTAGTGTTGAACGTTTACCGTTTTGGAAGAAATTAATGTATGCATTTGGTCAGTTTGGGTGGTCGCTGACTTCTTATGCAGTTGGAAATCTTTTGGTTTATTTTTATTTGCCACCGGATACAGGAGCTGCTACTTTTCCACCTTTCTTTTATCAGGGGGCAGTTCTTTTTGGCTTAACCATCATTGGTTTGATTTTTGCTGCAGGACGGCTTTTTGATGCGGTAACGGACCCGGTGATTGCAGGCTTGTCTGATAGGGGGACTTTTAGATTTGGACGAAGAAGAACCTTCTTAGCTATTGCGATTCTTCCCTTTGCTATTTTATCAGCAGTCTCTTTTATGCCGCCTCTAGGAAGTTCCAGTCCGGTAAATGCCGTTTTTGTTACGGTCGCAGTTCTTTTATTCTATCTTTTTATGACCATGTATGTAACACCTTATTTTGCATTACTGTCTGAAATCGGTCATACAGCTGATGAAAGACTTCAGCTGAGTACCATGATCAGTATTACATGGGCTTTTGGATTTGCGTTAGGTTCACAGGTTTACGTTCTTCAGTCGGTCTTTGAAGGAATGGGAAACAGCCCGGTTCAGTCTTTTAGAATTGTTGTCAGTCTATTCGCTATTATCGGTTTCGTCTTTATGTTGCTGCCGATTATCTTTATTGATGAGAAAAGATACTGTGAAAGCCATGTTTCTGAAGAAGGTATATTTGAAGCAGTTAAATCAGCCTTTTCCAACCGGAACTTTCTTCGCTTCACCATATCAGATTTGGCTTATTGGCTGTCCTTAACCATTATTTCCACAGGCATGATCTACTATATAACGGTTCTTCTTAGACAGGAGAAGGATACAGCCAGTTTTCTTCAGTTAGCCATGTTTGGCCTGTCCTTACTTTTCTATGTGCCAACCAATCTGATTGCTAAGAAAACAGGGAAGAAGAAACTGCTGGTTATAGGCTTTGTTATATTTGCCATTACATTTGGATATACGATTTTCTTAGGAAAACTACCTTTCGATTTAATGGTCCAGGGTTATATCCTGATTGTAATCGCAGCCATACCTTTAGCGATATTTGGAATTTTGCCTAATGCCATTATTGCGGATATAGCGGAAGCTGATGGCATAGAAAGTGGAAACTTTAAAGCTGGTATCTTTTTTGGGGCAAGAACCTTTATGTCCAAGATGGGGCAATCGGTTGCCGGAATCCTTTTTCCCTCCTTGCTTTTATTAGGTCGTTCTATAGAAAACGACACCGGTATTCGTATGACCGGTGCCGCTGCATTGGTTTTTGTTATTCTTGGTTGGTTGCTTCTGCTAAGATATAATGAGAAGCAGGTGAATGCATCTCTGGCAAAGAAGGAAAGTAATTAGTAAATGAAGTTGGGGTTATGCATTAACTTTTGTTAACATAACCTTTTTCTAATCCAGTTGAGTTGAAATATGGAGGTATAGCCACTGCCCTTACGCACTTCGTGAAGCCGGGCAGAGGCCATACCTCCATATTTCTGCTTAATAGGATTATGTTAATGATTATGTGAAATGAAGATATACAAATCATCGAATTTATTTACTAAGTGTGGTGTCTTATTCGGTGATGTCGTAGAGGGTTTTGGTTATGGTTACGTTTAGGTGCTGGTGGTCCAGGAGGTCGTAGAACTCCAGGGTTTTTCTAGGGTCTTTGGGATCCAGGAGTTTTAGCTTGGGTCGCAGGGGCTGCTTGTGGTTATAGCCGACGACGATTGCTTTTCTATTGTTGGAAAGTTGGACCACTGTACCGTTGGGGTAGGGAATGACTTTGGAGACAAAGTGCTTGGCAACTTCAAAGTCAAACCTGGCATTGTTGCCGGAATTGCCCATAATAAATTCAATGATCTCGTTTTGTGGATATAATTTACCATCAACACCGGAAGACATTTTGTCATATACATTGGCTAGGGCAATGATTCTTCCGTTAAGATGGATGTTTTTGCCGACAAGGCCAAGGGGAAAACCGGTGCCATTAAAATTTTCATGATGTTGGAGAATACCCATTCGGACGTGAGCTGATAAATCAGTACTTTCCTTAATGAATTCGTGGCCAAGCTCAGTATGAGACCTGTAGATGGCGGTTTGTTCTTCTGTAAAATCATTTTTATAGATGACCAGGTCTTTATCAATAAAGGATAGACCGATGTCGTGAAGCATGGCGCCAATAGCCAGGTCCTTCATCTGGTCCTTGTTCATCCGCATAGAGGCACCAATCATCAAGGAAAGGACTGTAACCTGGATGGAATGTTGATAGACAAAGCTTTTCATATTCTTAATATCAACCAGGCCGATCATAGCTTCCTTATTGTGAGTGATCTCGTCAATCATTTCACTGATAATATCATCGATTTTAGCGAAATACTTGGAATCGGCGACCATTTTTAGTTTCTTGGATAGATTATCCTTGGTCATGGTCATGTTATGGATCTGTTTCTCGATTTCGCTGCGAACGGTCTTAAAAACCTTTTGGATTTCGTTGGTTGCTTTGTGTCTAAGTTCAGGACTAATAACGTCATTGATTTCTTCTGTACTGTAATGGTCTTCGATGTAAACGGCCAGAATATCATTGTCAATTAAACGTTTAATAAGGGTAGAAGTTAATTCTACCCCATGGTTTAATAATATGCGACCTTGTTCATCGTGGACGATTTTAGCTAGTTTGGAGCCTTCTTTGATGGAACCGATGGGGACCAAACGCATACTCTCACCTCTTAAACTGTGTTACTTGGTGCGGGATGCCCGCATTCTATATTGTTTCGGTGTAATGCCTGTTGTCTTCTTAAAAATAGTTGTAAAATAGTTTTGGTTGTTGAAACCAACGCTAATGGCAATATCAAGAATGGAATGATTGGTTGTTTGTAGGAGATACTGACTTTCCTTGATCCGTGTATGATTAACATAATCAGCAAAGGCAAGGTTCATCTCTTTCTTGAATAGGGAAGAGAAATAGTTAGGGGACAATCCGACATAATCGGCCACTTCCTGAAGGCGTATTGGCTCTGACAGGTGGTTGTGGACGTATCTGGATGCCTTTTTAATAACGCTGACGTGATTGATGGAGGCAACGTGAAGAACACTGTTGGTGAACTTAACGGTCATACGCTCAACAAGGTCAATAAGGTCATCAAAGGTTTGGCTCTTCTCTATACGGTTAATGTACTTATCGGCTAAGGTTAAAGAATGATCAGAGTCAACACCGCCGGTAATGGCAGCCCTTGCCAGTAGAGTACAGTAAACGATGGCGTTGTTCTTAATGGAACGTATTTTATTAGGACCTAGTAAGGTTAAATACTGGGTCTTAATCTGCTCGTGAAAAAGTTCGATGACCTGATCGATATCACCATTGGATACCTTGCCCATAAACAAGCGCTCAAGGCTGTAGTTATGATTGGCAGGTTCAGGTTCCATTTGGAAATCAGTTTCGATTTCCTCAGTGCTTTCCTCAGGAGTCTCTAACTTCAACTCGTTGAGCTCTATACTGATATTCTGATCGCTGTTAAGCAGTGCTACTAAGGTTTTCTCGATATAATAGATTCTAGGCATGGAAACAAGGGGTATCTGTGAATATATATTCTTTAGTGAGTTCCTTTGTGGGAAGGACAGGTTTTTAAGTTTCATCAACTGATTAATCTGATGTTCAGTTGGTGAATCGAGAAAAATGGGTCCTAAAAGAAGACTGCCATAATAACCTTTACTATCCTTTAAAAGGGAAACGATATATGCAAAGTGATAGCTCGTTGGAAACAAATAAAAGTAGGTGGTCTGTTGTACAGTCTGACTAAATGAATACTTGAACTCGTTTATAATATCTTCATATGTGGAAAATAAATCATGATTGCTGCCATAACCGAACAGCTTATTGTGGTTTTTGTCAAGTACGTTGATAGAAATGCCGGATAGATAGTAAACGGACTTGGCTATATCTATAATGCTGTCGTTCTTCAGATTGTCTTCGGAAAGCAGATGTGATAGGTTATACACGAACATCACTCCTTTGCTAATATGCAATGATCAGTTCCAGTCTAGATAAAACCTTTATATAGTATATTTTACCTTAAAATAATCTAATTGTATAGGGTTTTACTATTTTTATATAGAAACTTTCATAAAAAAATGATACAATGAGATTTGCTGAAAGGAGATATACATGAATGTAAAAGAGTTTTACTTTGACTTGCCGGAAGACCTGATAGCACAGGTTCCTCTAGAGGATCGCTCTTCCTCCAGACTGATGGTTTTAAACCGCCAGGATGAGTCAATTTCACATAAAAGATTTACCGATTTACTGGATTATCTTGAAAAAGGGGACTGCTTGGTTCTCAATAACACAAGAGTTCTTCCAGCCAGGCTCATTGGAGCCAAAAAGGAAACCCATGGCAAGGTTGAGTTTCTTCTATTAAATAGGGAGGATAAAACCGATTGGGAAGTGATGGTTAAGCCGGGTAAAAAGGCCAAGCCAGGTGCTGTTATTGAATTTGGTGACGGTAAATTGACTGCCCAGGTGCTGGAAGTCATGCCGGGAGGTAACCGTAAGGTACGTTTTGATTTTGAAGGTATTTTTGAGGAAGTACTGGATGAACTTGGAACCATGCCTCTGCCTCCATATATTACAGAAACACTGGAGGATCAGGAAAGGTACCAGACCGTATATTCCAAACATAAGGGTTCTGCTGCAGCACCAACTGCAGGTCTTCACTTTACCAATGACTTACTGGAGAGAATTAAAGATAAGGGTATTCGAATTGCCTATGTGACCCTTCATGTTGGCCTTGGTACCTTTAGACCTGTAAAGGTTGATAATATACTGGAACATGAAATGCATTCAGAATACTGTTATATTTTAGAAGAAGATGCTAAAACCATCAATGAGACAAGACAGGGCGGCGGCAAGGTTTTTGCCGTTGGGACAACAAGCCTTAGAACCCTGGAATCCCTTGCTCTTGATGATGGATCTATTGTGGCTAAAAGTATGTGGACAGATATTTTTATCTATCCTGGATATAGGTTTAAAGTTATAGATGGACTGATTACGAATTTTCATTTACCTGAGTCAACATTGATTATGCTGGTTTCGGCTCTTGCCGGTAAAGAATTCGTTCTAAAAGCCTATCAGGAGGCCATAGATGAGCGGTATCGGTTTTTCAGCTTTGGCGACGCAATGATCATACGATGAGAGGTGTATAATGAAAAAGATTTTAGTGGAAGTATTGGATTACGTAAAAATAATTCTGGTAGCCTTGATTATAACCAACATATTGAATGTATTTGTTTTTGGTTTATCTCAAGTCCGCCAGTCATCGATGGAACCAACCCTAATCGAGAAAGATCAGTTAATCGTTGAAAAATTGACCTATGCCTTTGCCAATCCAAAAAGCGGAGATATTGTTGTCTTTATTGATGAACTGGAAGTGGATAATTCACTAAGCGGCAAGTTCAAACGCTTATATGATGATATGTTTGCCAAGTTCAACAATAAAGAAGGCCATTTGCGTTTGGTCAAGCGGGTGATTGGTGTTCCCGGTGATGTGATTGATATTAAGGACGGCTACGTTTATGTCAATAATGAGAAACTTTCAGAACCCTATCTGGAGGTTCAAACCAGCGCCAAAGGACTGACCTATCCCTTAACCGTACCGGAAGATACCTATTTCTGTATGGGGGATAATCGAACCGTCAGCTATGACAGCCGTGACTTCGGTTGTGTACCTATTGAAAAAATAGAGGGTAAGGTCCTGATCCGTTTTTGGCCATTAAGTAAACTGGGAATTGTCAATTAAGGAGTGCTGAATGGATTTTCAAAAAAAACTTAGAAAACAAGGCATCATCATGCTGTCCATCAGTATTCTGTCAGCCATTCTTTTGTTTGTCCTATGGGGTAAATCTAAAATGGACCATCCCTGGGGGTGGTGGCTGCTGATTATTGGTTTGATTCCTTTTGTTGGACAGCAGGTAGGTACCTGGATTATCCTTTACCGATTCGCTGTGACCAGGAAAAGAATGAGTAACAAGCTGCATATGTTTAACAAGGTATCGGCGCTTATCACCCTTGTTATGTCAACGCTGATGGTGCTCATGGCCAAGTTGTATCATGTGCCTATTACAGATGGTTCTGAAATTTTTAAAGGATTATTGGTCCTTGTCCTTCTGGGACTTTATATTTTCTACCAGGAGAATAATACCAATAATTACCTAGTATTGGACATATATAAGAAATTCAGCCAAAGTAAAAAGGAGTACAATCAAATGATTGGCTTCTTGACAGGATGGATGGGTGTTAACGTATTGTGGCTGACTTTGTTTGCCGGAATCTCCCTTAATTTCCTGACCTTTTTCTATATTGTCTTGATTCTGGTTCAGAATGCATTGTCCTATACAACCTATGGACAGAGTAAGCAGTGGAACTTCACCTATGAGATTATTGGGGTAGGTCATTTGATTAGTCTTGGCTTTGCAGCCTCATCTATAGTCATCGTACTTGTTGGACTGGTTGTTGGTATCCTCTTATGTATAAGACAGTGGGTCAGCAATGAGTATTCCTTAGGAGCCAAACTGGTAGGTGTTCTCATATATCTTGGACTTGGCGTGACAATGGTTTTAAGCTCTTCTTTAGTCATGGAAGACTTCCTTCTTTTAGATGGCAGTTTAAGTGTAACAGAGATTATACCCTATGTATTTATACTCTTTTTAATAACCTTTAGTTTGACATTTGTAGTCAATGAACCTCGGTTTCTTAAGAACTTAAGTACAAAATAAATTTAATATTCAATGACTAAGCTAAACGATCGCGCCATTATGGTGAGGAAAGTCCGAGCTCCGCAGGGCAGGGTGCCAGATAACGTCTGGTGGAGGCGACTCTAAGGAAAGTGCAACAGAAATAAACCGCCGCAAGGTAAGGATGGAAAGGTGAGGTAAGAGCTCACCGCCTCTTTGGTAACAAAGGGGGCATATGTAAACCCCACTCGGAGCAAGACAGTATGGAACATTGAGGTTGCCCGCTTCGTTCCAGGTTTGTCGCTTGAACTTACTGGTGACAGTAAGGCTAGATAGATGATCGTTCACGACAGAACTCGGCTTATCGGCTTAGTCATTACTTATGATATTAAGGCCTAATCCAAATGGATTAGGCCTTTTGTTAAGAGATGTTAACAAGAGTTCACATAATGTTCATTGAAATATGAAGGTAAAAGTTATATACTAGATACACATCCGATAATGGCAAACTACTTGAAAAGGTAGGACGCAAAACTATAGGGCCTTACTCTAAGGAGATGGCAGCCAGTTACCGAAGAGAATTTCATAATCTCTCTTCACGCGCTTAGGATGAATAGCGCTTTTTTTGTGCATACAAAATTTGAAGGAGGTTCGTATGAAGAATCTAATGAAGAAACTATTAACTATGGCTTTGGCACTCAGTGTGCTTTTAGCGTATCAGGTACCTGCTTTTGCAGAAGAAGTACCAAGTGAAGAACCTGTTGTTGAGGAACCTGTTGTTGAGGAACCGGTAGTAGAGGACCCTGTAGTAGAAGAACCAGCTCCAGAGGAACCTGCAGTAGAAGAGCCCGCTGTAGAGGAACCAGCTCCAGAAGACCCAACGACAGAAGAACCAGAGGAAGAAGCTCCAGCATTTAGTGCAGTTGTGACCTTGACTGTTGACTCAGAAGTTAATTTTATTTTAAATGAAGACGGCAGTGTTGCAGGTGTTGAAGGATCAGACCCTGAGTTGGTTGCTGCATTAGCTGAAAATGAAGGCAGCCTTGCTGACCTTATTGACTATGTTTTAGGTTTGTATGAAGAAGACGTTGAGTACGATTTGACCTTGGTTACAACAGATGAAGAATTTGCAGCATCTATTACAGAGCCATTAGCTGATCTTCTTGGTGATGAGGAAGTTGAAGTGGAACTTGGCCTTCAACCTGAAAGAATTGCTCAAAGATTTGCTTTAGCTAAAGAATATGGCATAACAGCCGGTAAGATGAGACTTTTAGAAAAACTTGGTTTTTCAAGTGAAGAAGAAGTAGACCTTAGTGAGTGGGCTGAAAAAGATGTAAAAGTCATTATGGAACAGATCAAAGCCAACAAAAAATCCTATGAAGATGAAGTTGAAACCGAAGATGAAATCGTTCTTGAAAAGGCCAGCGTAAAAAAAGTTTCCAAATCAAAAGGCCAAGGAAGATCAAAGGCTAAGAATAAATAATAAAAAAGTAATAAAAAGGACATGTCAATGATGTGATCCCAATAAGTTAGACTTTTATAGCGTAGCAGTTTTGACTGTTACGCTATTTCTATGAGCTAAGACCTTAAGTTTGTATTCTATAGGACTCATACATCGTATATTATAGTCAGCACCACCTGACGTCAGGGAAGTGTTTTTACTTACATGTGTTAAGCAGAAATATAGAAGCAGCCTCTCTGTCCGGCTTCACGAAGTGCGCAAGGACAGAGAGGCTGCTTCTATATTTCAACTCTTAATACATAAAACCAAAAACCACTACCTAATCATGTTTTTGATCCTGAAAGCCATGACGGATAACATGATACTCACCGGTGGCGATGTTAACATCAAAAATATCAAAATTGTTCTTTACGTCCCAACCATCATAATGGATAGCCAGATTAATGGTGGCTGAGCCTTCCTCGCCACTGATAATTCGGTGAAAGACGCCTCTTGGCCATACCAGCATTGCGCCACCCTGAGCAACCTTTTCACCGTTCATATAAACATCATTAGGGGTGACGACAAACCGCTCAATCTTACCGTGTTCTGGAGTGTAGATATCTACTTCCCGCTGGCCGTAGAGGACAACCAGGTTGTCATCTTGAAATTCATGCATATACCAGGGGCGTACAGTCTGGCCGATCGGTCCCGGTGAGACAGCGCTGGATTCATGGATGACCCGGTCAATGGAGTCGGCTGAACGAATAATGGATTCCGGAAGAATGTTAAAGGTAACACCAGGTGTTTTGCGGAAATCTTCAAACTGAATAATCTTATAAAGGTTCTCAACTTCTTTCACAACTTGATACATAGGATGCTCCTTTCAAAAAAACAGTCTGTTATACTTTAATTATAACAGACTCTTCCAATAAGACCATATGTGATTAGTGTTTATTAAGAACTCTTGAAAGTTCCCATTTACAGGTGTCAGGAGTAAAGCGGAAAGCGACATCATAATCCTGGTTGTTAATCGTGATGACCGAATAGTAAAAAAAGGTCTTAATACCGGAGTGGCGCTGCTGTTCTACTTTATCTGTAGATTTAATGACATAGACCATATCTGACCCGTCTTTGTGTTTAATCTTAAATTTCAGTGGCTTGATTTGGCCACAATCCATGGTGTGGCAAACCATGGAAATAGGTATGTTTCTGCCTGCATTTTTCATCTTATCACCTCAAGATTATTATACGAACATTTGTTCGGTGTGTCAATCTCAAGTCGTTACGAAAAGTTATAGATTTTTTAGATAAAGCTTGTAGTCATCTGTATTGGAGGTGGTTCCATACATTTCCTTAATCAGGTTTTCTCTAAGAATCTCAATTTCATTCTGATTGAGTTGGAGCTTTAAATCTATATTCAGGTGGTTGATGATGAGGTCCATGGAACGCAGAACCAGTTGGTCTTCAGGATTGTAAGGGAGTAAATGGTCTGCCAAGATCAGCAAAAGTTTTTTGTTGGCATCAAGGTCCTGTTTCTTGTTCATAATAAGTCCGCTGTGATGTAGTTCCAGAAAACGAACCAGGGCGTGGAATCGAAATGCCCGGTGCGGGGTTTCGTAGGCAGCTATGTAGTAGTGCTCATAGGCATTTTGCAAATCGCTGGGCTCGAATTTTTCTATGATACTTGCATAGGTGTAGTGGCATTCGGTACAAAAATAATTGGAATAATATTCACTGGTACCTATGATCTGTTTTCTAAGCCTGTAATATTCCTCTTGGACTCTAAAGTCTTGGCCAGTGGACCTGTAATAAGTATCATAGCGTTTATACTGGTGTTCGTATATGGTCAGTGCTGAACCTGCTGCATAAAAATAATCATGGTCCTCATAACCGGGCGTGAAGTAGTGATGGAGTATATGATTTTCACAGGCTTCAATGGTTTTCAGACACTTATAGTGGTCTTCCGGTGTAGACGGATTGGGGTTAAAGTTGTCAATATCATATTTTTCCATCATATCCAGGAAAAAGGGTTCATCTTTGACGCTGTGATAGATTTCAGAGATACCTGATGCAGAGTCATGTTTAAAGCAGTCTTCAAAACCTTCATAGCCATCAATGCGACAGAGTCTGAATACAAGTCCCCGATGATAAAGGATACCTAAATTGTTAAGACTAAGAGGCATACCTGAATCTAAAGCTCTTTTGTAATACTCTTTGGATATCATGGCGTTTTTAATGTTGGACTGGTGTCTGGAGTGGTTTGTCATCTGTCCCATGGTCCAGAGGGCCGGTCCAAAGCCGGTATTGGCGGCAGCGTTAAAATAATTCAAGGACTTAATCGGATATTTTTTGGCATAATGGGTTCCGTAATAAAGATTATTGGCCACCTCGCAGTAGATAAGGGGGTTAACGTCAATGTTGGTCTCAATATAGGTATGTAGAGCGATAGCTCCCAACTGACCGCTGATGCCGTATGACGTAACAATATCCATATAGTCTTGGATATGGGCCGGTTTTACATGAAGGGTCTTTAGATATTCCATGAGCTGCTGCCAGGACATATCCTCACTGTCTCCATGAGAAAGTGGGCTGTCAAACTGCTCGTATTCCTTGACGACCTTAATGATGGGATCAAATTCTTCTATATGGAAGGCCCAAAGGATTAGCATAGTAAGGGTTTTCTCAGGGGCATGTTCCATATGTTCCAAAATATATTGCTTGATGAAGATGTGTTCGCGTTTGGATAATTCTTCATCATCCTGAATAATATCATCGATCATTTGTTGGAATTTTTCTTTATCGTAATTACGCATAAAGAAAGAAGAGGAATGAATCATCTCTTTATAGAAATCAATATCAAAGGCCGCTAGAAAACGATCGCGAAAGCGGCCTTCGTTGCGCTTGGGATCCGTAATACGGTTAAAAATATTGGAAAGTCTGCTGGAATTATTGTTGCGAACCTGAATGATGAAACGGTTTTCTTCCTGGCGTAAAAATTCCAGAGGAAAAAAAGCCATAATAAAGGCCCGTTGGTTGGTTTGTTCATTGCTTAAAAAATGTTTGTAGGAGGAATCAAAGACACCACCAAATAGGTAATTCTTAAGATTTGTTAGTTTAGTATGCATAAATCCACCTCAGTTTATGATATATTTAGTATTATAACAGAAAATAAGAGGAATTTTAGAGTTTTTTTGTTGAGTCTAAGATAGTCTAAGAGTTACAATGGTTATTGTAAGAGTCGAAAGATTCTTAAGGGGACTGATGTCACGAAGAGAGTGCTATGTAATAGATATGTGGGAGTATAATTATTGAATAGAATTCAGTCCATAATAAAAACGACAGTTAAGAGCTGCCGTTTTTTTATTGGATATTTAGGTGTTCATAGGTGATGTTCTTTATAAATCTTTGATGATATCTGCTCGACTAAAGTCTAAGATTCCAATAACTGAGTGCTCCCAACCAACGACTGAAGCATCAATGAGCCAGGAATCCGTATAATGATAGATTGGAAGGAGAGGTAGGTCTTCCATTAGGATTGCCTCAGCCTGATGAAGAAGGTCAAAGTGTTCTTGACCGACCGTTTGGCTGGCTCTTAGAATAAGCTGATCATAGTCAGGGTTTGAATAGGATGAAGCGTTCTTAACACTGTCGGTGGTAAAAATAGCCAACATGGCGGTGGGATCCATGTAATCACAGGTCCAGCTGCCCTTGGAAAAAACAAAGTCTTTTTCCTGTCGTCTTACTTTGACAACAGCCCATTCCTGGTTAATCAGTTTAGACTTGATGCCTAGATTTTTCTCAAGCATTTCCTGGAGGAGCTCAGCCACCTTTTGGTGTCCCTCAGATGAATTATAAAGGAGTTCAACTTCAGGAAAACCCTTGCCCTCAGGAAAACCGGCCTCAGCGAGTAATTCTCTGGCTTTTTCTATAGAACCTTGTCCTACTTGAAGTTGATAGCCGCTGGCTTCCCTGTTAAAATCCTTACCATCTGCTTCATAGAAACCTGGTTGTACAAAAGATGTGGCAACCTGGTTGTTATCACCTAAGGTGTCAACGATGACCTGACGGTCAATAGCCAGATTAAAGGCTTGACGGATTCTTAAGTCTGACCAAATATCTTCCTCAAGGTTAAAATTGTAATAATAGGTTCCTGCACCCTTGAACTGGTAAAGTTCATCGCTAGTGGCTGCCAAGGTTGGAATAAGTTCCTTGGGCATATTAGGTAAAACCATAAGCTCATGGTTTTCATAAGCAGTGTAAGCCGTAGACTCTTCATCAATGGTGAAGAAGGTTATACCGTCCAGCTTAACACTGTCAGCGTCCCAGAAGTGTTTGTTCTTTTTGACAAGGATGCGGTCCTTTTCGTAAGAGTGGAGTACGAAAGGTCCGTTGGATACAGCCGTTTCTGGTTGGATTGCCCAATTATCTTTTTCCTGGCTGTAATTACCGGCTTCAATAATGTGTTTGGGTACCGGCATAAGGTAGCCTGTAGACATCATTTGAAGTAAATAGTCCGTTGGATAGTCCAGATTGACATGTAGGGTGTAGTCATCGGATGCATGAATACCTACACTGTCGAAGTTCTCTTTGCTCATGACGTAATCCTTGGCACCGGTTATATTTGTTTGTAGCCATAATTCCTGATAGTTGGAGTAGCGCATATGTCTTTCCCAACTAAAAACAAAGTCATGAGCAGTCAGTGGATGACCGTCAGACCATTTGGATTTTCTCAGGTGGAAGGTTATGTGCTTGCCGTCCTCTGATACGTCCCAGGATTTTGCTATGGCTGGTGCAATGATTCCGTTGTTCTCCCGAACCAATCCATCGAATGTTTCCTTAATAACATACATGTCAGCCAAATCTTCGGCGTGGGTAGGGTTGATGGTTGGGTCAGTGCCCAAATTGAAAGTAAGCATTTTTGGTTCCCCTTCATCCGGTAAAGGGCTGCAAGATATCAGCAAAGAGGATAGTGCTGCAATAGAAATAATGGTTGTAAATAATCTTTTCATAAAATCCTCTTTTCACCGGAAACTTATTAATTTGTATATTCCTCTCATATAAGTCCTAAGACCTACGCTACATTATACACACTAGAAGATAGCCCTTGTCAAGGTTTATTTTAGGTTTTATAGAGGATATTTGTAGAATTTTGTAAAAAATGCTTGCGCTTGGCTTTGAGATTTGTTATGATACTTAACAACTTACAAACTCCGCCTGGTGTATATCAGGTCTAGAGGAGTCGTTATAGTATAAATGCCATGAAGAGAATGAGTAAACACAGAAGACTTTCAAAGAGAGTCCCGGTTGGTGAGAAGGGATAGAGAATTCTTGTTGAATAAAGCCTTGGAGCAGCGTATCGACTGAAACTTGTTTCTGAGAATACGATGGGAACGCCCATTACAGCGTCAGAGTATCGATGTTTGTCCGTGCTGCATAGGTTTTGGCGATATCTGTACTTGCTAAGGTCTGTGCTGTGAGGTGGAGATGAACTAAGGTGGTAACACGGTTATAAGCCGTCCTTTCTAAGAAGGGACGGCTTTTTTGCGTCTTAAAATCAAGTGACCAGGAAAGAAAAAGGTGAAAAGAATGGAAATCAATCAATTAGAAGCAGCGAGACAAATGAAATTTGACTATTTAAAAGAACAAGTAGAGGTCTATCCAGACAGGTTTAGGACAAGCCATGACCTGGGTGAGGCCGGTCTCCTGGAGGATGGCCTTGATGGAGTCAAGGTGGCAGGAAGAATATCCCTTATGAGAAAAATGGGTAAAATGTCCTTTGTTAGCCTAAGAGATATAAGCGGAGATTATCAGATCATGATAAAGAAAGACATGGTGGGAGACCAGGTATATGAATGGCTGGCCAAAGGAGTAGACCTGGGAGATTTTCTTGGAGCCAGTGGCCAGACCTTTACAACCAGGACAGGCGAGAAAACACTTCGGGTTGAAAAACTGACATTTTTAGGAAAAGGATTTAAGCCTCTGCCGGAAAAATTCCATCAGTTAAACAGTAAAGAAATTTGTTATAGAAAAAGATATTTGGACCTGATAACCAGTCGGGAAACTATGGACCGGTTCCGGTTACGTATTGATTTTATGAAATATATGCGAAGATTTTTGGAAGAACATGGATATATGGAAATTGAGACACCTGTCCTCATCGACCATCCATCCGGTGCCACGGCGAGGCCTTTTATGTCCCATCACAATGCCCTTGATATGGATGTGTATCTTCGTATAGCGCCGGAAACCTACCTAAAGAGAGCGGTGGTGGGAGGTTTTACAAAGGTTTTTGAAGTAGCCAGATGTTTTAGAAATGAAGGTATCGATGCCACACATCTACAGGACTTCACCATGGTTGAAGGTTACGGAGCCTACATGAACTATGAGGATAACATGACGTTTTTACAAAGTATGCTTCAAGGGGTCGTTAGAAAAATCTATGGTCAGGACAAGATTGAGATCCAAGGCCAGGTTCTGGATTTTTCAGCTGCCTGGCCCCAGGTAAGCTTTAGGGAGGTTATATTTAGGGATTGTGGTATCGATATAGATACCTATCATGAGGCCGGTGACCTTGCCCGTATTATAGTGGAAGAGGGAATTCAACTGGACTCTGATACAGATATTCATGACCTGGGACTGGGTAATCTTATTGACCAACTTTACAAAAAAGTTTCCAGACCCAAAATTATTGAACCTACTTTTTTGACCCAGCATCCGACCAGTCTTTCGCCTCTAGCCAGGTCTAATGATGCCAATCCCTTGATCAGTGACCGTTTTCAACTGATTATCAATGGTGCTGAGGTTATTAATGGATATTCAGAACTGGTAGATCCAAAGGAGCAAAGGAGACGGTTAATCGACCAGGCCGGACAAAGGGCTTCCGGCGATGAGGAAGCCATGGTCATGGATGAAGACTACCTACTTGCCATGGAGCATGGTATGCCACCGATTTCCGGGTGGGGCATGGGAATTGACCGAATACTTCAGGTACTGACCGGTTCTGACAATATTAAGGATACGGTTCTCTTTCCTCTTCTGAGACCTGAGCAAAAATAGGAGGGAAATAAGTTTCTTGATTTCTGGAGCCAGAGTTGAAACAGGTTAATTAGTTGTCAGCCAGCACAAGTTTTAGAAACTGTTTAGGAGTGGTTTTCTTAAAGGACTTGAACTGGCGAATGAAGTAGGAAGTGTCACCAAAGCCAACGGCAAAACCGATTTCTGTAATGGAAAGTTTTTGTTCCAAAAGAAGACGTTCGGCTTCAGTGACCCTGGTAAAGTTAAGGTATTTGGTAAAGGTAATGCCGGAGATCCTTTTAAAGAGTCTGGAAAAATAGGAATAGCTAAGGTGGCAGTGGTCAGCCACCAGCTCAGCTGTGATAGGTTTGGAAAAGTGGCTGTGAATATAGTGGAAGGCCGGAATAATGTTGGCCAGGTCTGTATTTTTCTTGGGTGTATCAATAAGGTTGTAGCCCTTTTCCTTGAGCATCCAGATCAAGTCATAAAAGAGAACCATGAGTTTAGACTTAACCATAAATTCATAGCCAAAGGGTTTTTCATCAAAAGTGATCATCATATATTCAATGTTGGTAGCCGTCGATTTGGACACACGATTATGAGGGATTATCTTATTGGCAGCAGGAACCGGATCAATAACCGGCAGAATATTTTTTAGGAGAAAGGCATCAAAGGGGGCGTCAAAAAGAATGGATGGATCGAATTTAATCACAGCATATTTAAAATCTATATTAGGAAGGGCCTCGATGGCATGAACGTCTTGGGGGAGTACATAGGTCAAGTCGCCTTTGGACACCCTAAAGGTCTGTCCGTTAAGGATAAGGTGGCCGGAACCTTGGGTGATATAAATGATTTCAATATAATAATGCCAGTGGGCTTTGATAGGTAGGTCTCCAGCCATGGAACTGTTGTAAAAGCAATAAAAGAGGTGTTTTCTGGATAAGGAAAACTCCAGAGACTGTGAATCTTCAAAGAAAACGTTCATATAATCAATCTCCCTAAGACAAATATTTTGCATTTTTTAATACTTGCATTATATCACATAAAAGAGGGCAGGAGTAGAATGGAATTAGCGTGTTACTTATTTTTATAAAACCTAGGAGGAGGTTATTATGAAACAAACCCTTAACGGCAAGTGGTCCATGAGAAAAGTCGGACACAGTCAGGCATATCCTGCCAATGTTCCAGTTAATATGTATCAGGTTCTCTATGAAAACGGGGTTATCGAAGATCCTTTCTTCGGGGAAAACGACCAGATATACCGGTCTTTGTCGGATGACGATTATGAGTTTTACAGGGATTTCGAAATGGATGAGGCCATGTTGGCCCATGAAAAAGTGGAGATTGAGTTTCTGGGACTGGATACTTTGGCCACTGTTTATATCAATGAAGAACCGGTCCTTGAAACCAATAATATGCACCGGACTTATCGTCTGAATATTAAGTCATACCTGAAATTCGGAACCAATCATATTCGGGTATATTTTGCTTCGCCTAACCAGTTTATAGCCAAGGAATATGCCAAAGATCCTTTATGGGGAGTCTCTTCAACCATGGCCGGTTATGGTCACCTGAGAAAAGGCCATCATATGTTTGGATGGGACTGGGGTCCACAACTGCCTGATATGGGGATATGGCGAGACGTAAACTTATACGGTATTTCACTTGGAAGACTGGAAGATGTATATGTGATTCAAAATCATCTGGAGGATCAAGTTAATCTTAAGATTCAAATCAGTGGGAAAGAATTGGCTGAGGGAACTGAAATTAAGGTTTCCTTAATGGATAAAGATGGAGGGCTTGTCCTGGCTGCAAAAGCCCTGTCTATGAGTGACTTTGAAAAAAGAGGCCTGATATCCGTCGTTTATGATAAAGAAGAAGACCTTTACTTAGCTAAAATGGAAGTGAAGAATCCTAAGCTTTGGTGGCCTAACGGTTATGGTGACCAATATCTTTATGGACTTAAGGTTGAATTGGTGGCTGATGGCGAGGTGATTGACACCATAGAAAAGCGGATTGGGCTTCGGACTATGACCGTAACCAAGGAAAAGGATCCATGGGGAGAGTCTTTTGACTATACAGTAAACGGTGTCAGGATTTTTGCTATGGGTGCAGACTATATACCAGAGGATGCCCTCATTACCCGTCCAACCTATGAAACAACCAAACGCCTGATTAAGGACTGTGCCAGGGCCAATTATAATGCCCTTCGAGTATGGGGTGGAGGTATCTATCCAAGTGATGACCTTTTTGATCTCTGTGATGAGTACGGTTTGATTATATGGGAAGATTTTATGTTCGCCTGTGGTGTTTACCGGTTGACAGATGCCTTTAAAGCCAATATTACAGCAGAGTTTATTGATAACATCCGTCGACTTCGCCATCATCCATCCCTTGGTTTATGGTGTGGTAATAACGAAATGGAATGGGGCTTTGTTGAATGGGGGCTGCCTAAAGATGAACGTCTCCGAATGGATTACCTCCTTATGTATGAAAAGCTTATTCCTGATGTACTGGCGGTTTATGATCCCCAAACCTTCTACTGGCCTGCTTCTCCAAGTTCAGGTGGAGGTTTTGAAGGTCCTAATGACGATAATAAGGGAGATGTCCATTATTGGCAGGTTTTCCACGGTGGAGAGCATTACAAAAAATACAGGGACCACTACTTTAAGTTTGCCAGTGAGTATGGTATGCAGGCTTTTCCCGATATGAAAACCATTCGGTCCTATGCTTCAGATGACCAAATGAACGCCTTTTCACCAACTATGGAGAACCATAATAAGTGTACAGACCCTCTCAACGGTAATATTAAGATCCTTCTCAATATGGCCGGTGAGTTTAAGCTGCCATCTGCCTTTGAAGACCAGGTATATATTAGTCAGCTCTTCCAGGGAGAGGCTATCAAATGTGCGGTTGAACACTTTAGAAGAAACCGGGGCCGTTGTATGGGATCCACCTATTGGCAGGTCAATGACAACTATCCGGTAGCATCCTGGGCTTCGATAGACTTTTATGGACGATGGAAGGGTATGCATTATTATGCCAGACGCTTCTACGAGCCCCTATTACTATCAGCTTATGAAGAGGGCTTTACCGGTCATATACATTTTACCAACGATACCCTTTATGATTTTAGGGGCAAGTGCAAGTGGCAGATTAGACATATTGAAAAAGGTATCCTCCTTGAAGGTCAGGAAGCCATCCAGTCCAAGGCCCTTAGTGCTATGCATATTAAGGATGTTCATATTGATGAATTTGTTGAGTCCTATGGCGGGGAACGGCAAATCTATCTGACATACCAGCTTCTTGACCAAGAAGACAGGGAATTGGCTTCAGAATCCATCCTTTTCTGCTTCCATAAATACTTCCAGTTTAAGCCGGTTGAACTTAGCCTTGAGGTGAGGAAAGAGGATAAGTGGATCTTGTCTATATCTTCAGATGGATTTGCAAAATCTGTGGCTGTAGACTTTGACCAATCCGACTGTGTCTTGTCCAAGAACTATATGGATATCCTGCCGGGTCAGACCATAGACCTTGTCATCGAGGAATGGTACAGCGAGGAAGCTCAGGATGTGTCTGACCTCCTTAGTCAGATCCGATTGTCTACTGTTGGTAACCTGGACTATTAAGCAGACGATATACAGCATATCCTATGTAGAACTACAATATAAAAGCCTGAACACCAGTCAATTTATGATTGGTGTTCAGGCTTCATTGTTATACATAAAGTAGTTGATTTAAGGTATGCAAATGATATGATCCTTGGATTTATAGCGAAACTACCTTTTGACCCCAGTATCATGATATGTTTCTAAGGGCTTGAATTCTATCGTCTTCTACCAAGTAGGCGAAGAACGAAAAGGAACATATTAATGAAATCCAGGTAAAGGGTTAGGGCGCCGGTTACGGCAATGTTTCCTTCCAATGCTCCACCGGAATTAACAGAGTAGGCATATAAGGATTTCATCTTCTGCATATCATAGGCAGTAAGGCCGGCGAAGATGACAACACCTATAAGGCTGATGATGTAGTATAAGGTTCCGCTTGCCAAAAAAATATTTACGATACTGGCGATAATAATACCGATGACACCCATAAAGAGAAAGGTTCTAAAAGGTGACAGGTCGGTTTTGGTTACATAGCCATAGAGGCCCATGACAGCAAACATAATGGAGCTGATGATAAAGGCGCTGAAAACTGTGGCACCAGTATAGGAATCAACAATAACTGATAGGGTCAATCCGTTAATAAAGGAATAAACCATAAACATGGTTACTGTCTTGGAATAGGTATACTTAAGGGCGTTTCTGCTAAGCATGGCAACCAGGGCAAACTCACCGATAATCAATCCGAAAAAGAGAATGGGATTGGTTGCGATTACATAAAAAATACCTGTCTGAATAACAAAATAGGAAGTTGCACCGGTCAGTAATAAACCTGCAAACATCCACATAAATACTTTGGATAGGAAGGCATTAAGACCTTCAAGGGTTAATGTTCTTTGTTCCATAAAATCACTCCTGTCATCATTATGTATTAAGTCAAAAATCTCTTGTATTTAAGGTTATTGTACAACAGGAGGTAGCTGATAGCAATTAAAAAACTATTAAATCTTTTTATCATTATGATATAATAAGATGTAGTGACAGCGGTGAAAGGAGTGGTTGTCTTGAACCCACAACATCTTAGAGAAGCCATGTTTTGGACGGCTATTGGTGAGGGAAATGATGGTCTTGTTCAGTGTGACCTGTGTCCCCATTATTGCTCCTTAAGAGATGGCCAGACCGGTTTTTGCAAGGTCCGTAAAAATATAGGCGGACGCCTTTACAGTCTGAACTATGGGGTGGTCTCATCTATTGCCATTGATCCTATTGAAAAGAAACCCTTATATCGTTTTAACCCGGGCACTGATATTCTGTCGATAGGCAGTGTCGGCTGTAATTTTGCCTGTAAATTCTGTCAGAATTATACCATCAGCAAGGAATTTGAATTGCATCCTGAAGTCAATGTCAACCGGTATGAACGGGTAGACCCGGAGACTATTATTGAGTTGACAAAAAGAGAAGGTCTCAATCAGATTGCCTTTACTTATAATGAACCGACGGTTTTCTATGAGCTGGTCTATGAGACGGCAAAACTTGCTAAGAAAGCGGGGATAAAGGTGGTTTTGGTTACCAATGGCTTTATCAACGAAGGACCACTGGTCCAGCTTATGCCCTATATTGACGCTATGAATATCGATGTGAAGACCTATGATGACCGTTTGTATGACCAGGTCATTCACGGCAGTCTGGACCCAGTTCTTCATAGCCTTAAACTGGCAGTTAGACATGGTATCCATGTAGAGGTGACCTGCCTTATAGTACCTAAGTTATTTGAAGACAAAATTCTAAGTGAACGACTTTTTAAACGAATATATGAAACAGCCGGTGATGTGGTTGTCCACCTGTCCAGGTATTTTCCAAGATACCATTATGATGAACCGGCAACTGACATTTCCTATATGATTGACTTGCAGGAGGCAGCCAGGAAGTATTTTACCCACGTTTTTCTTGGAAATGTTTAAAGGAGGTTCCTATGTTAAATGTGTTTTTTATGCCCCATCCACCCATTGTTCTGGAAAGTATTGGGGGAAGTGACAGAGAAGAGGCCAGATGTACCATTGAAGGTATGACCATGCTTGGCAAGAAGGCCGCTGAGCTGAAACCTAAGACCATAATTTTTATAACTCCCCATGGAAACTCTTTTTCCAACGGAACCTGTTTACTTGGTGACCCGGAACTACATGGGGATTTTAGTCAGTTTGGTCACTCAGAAATCCGCTTCTATAAAAAAGTCAATCTAGAACTTACCAATAAGATCTATGACTGTTTGGAAGACCGCCATTTTACCAGTGTCCTCATGAACAAGGAACTTTCTAAATCGTACGGTATTAAGGCCAATCTGGACCATGGAGTTATGGTGCCCATGTACTTTATAGACCAGTATTATACCAACTATGAGATTGTTCATATTACACCTGGTCAGACTCCCCTTGAGGAAAATTACTATTTAGGCAAGCTGATTAAGGATATGGTCGATGAATATACCTTTGATGATCCTACCCAGGTCCTTGTGGTGGCTTCCGGTGACTTGTCCCATGCACTGCTGGACTCCGGACCCTATGCCTTTAATCCTGAGGGACCAAGATTTGATGAGGCTATGAAGGAAGCTATAGAAAACAAGGACCCGATTTCCCTGATTACCATGAAAAACTCCTTTGTCCATGATGCAGCCCAATGTGGACTTCGTTCTTATATTATGGGCTTTGGTTATATGGACGGTTTGGACTATGATTCCAAGGTCATCTCTTATGAGGGGCCCTTTGGTGTAGGCTATTTGACCGGTTACCTAAACTGCGAGAACACCTTGATCAGTCATTCCCTGACCCACAACAGGGGATTGGTGAAAGGGAATACAGAAGATTCCCATATAGGCACCATCAAGGACCTGGTTAATAACCGGTATAATCAACGGATTGCCAAGGAAGATGACTATATAAAACTGGCCAGAAAGGCTATTGAGTATTATGTAAGGAACCATAAGAAATATGACCTGGATGAGAGCCTTTTTAGTAAGGGCTTTCTAGATGAGGCCGGCCACACAAAAGCCGGAGTCTTTGTTTCCCTCCATAAGGACGGTAAGTTAAGGGGCTGTATTGGTACGACAGAGGCTACATCCCCTCATGTTATAGATGAAATTATTTATAACGGAATCAGTGCCTGTTCGTCAGATCCCAGGTTCCACCCAGTTGAAGAAGATGAACTTAAGGACCTGGAAATCAGCGTTGATATTCTTGGACCTTATGAGGCCATTGAGACCATGAATGAGCTCAATATTCAAAAATATGGTGTGATCGTTGAGCAGGGATACAAGAGAGGCTTGCTCCTGCCAAATCTGGACGGAATCCATTCAATAGCAGAGCAGGTGTCCATAGCCAAGCAAAAAGCCGGTATTGTTTCCGGTAAGGTCCAGATGTATCGATTTGAGGTTATACGACACGAAGTGGACTAGGGGGCTTAAAGTAAACCAAGGACATGAGGTAGACTAAGGAAGTATCATGGTAAACTATGATTTCTTATGCTATAATATGGTAGATGGAGTTTAGGCTCCATCCGCCAATAAACGACTTAGAGGGACTTATGGAAAACTATACTTATACCAATATGCTGACCGGTTATCGGGACAGGGTATTGCGGATTGCTTTATTCGACGTTTTTGCCATGTTGGATGCCAAACAATTAAAAGATGGAAAGGGAAAGCCTGTAGACTGTTTTGGTCTTGGGCTTCTTAGCTTGCTCTTCTTTTTTGAAAGCATGCTCCTTCGTGTGAAAAAAAGAGGTGTCCATGAACTGGCTTTATTTTTACAGGTAACCGATGATTCCCTATATGAAAATATTGAGGATTACGAGAAACTGGCCAAGGCCATTATTGAAACCTTCCGCCCGCCTAGAGGCAAGCGAAATGCCAGGTCTTTTTACAACTATGAAACCAAGGCCATGGATGAAGTGGAATACGCAATCCTAAAGGCTGATGATTGGGATACGGTTAAAAACGTCCAGTATTATACCCTGGATGAACAAGGTCTGGAACTTATTTTTGCCACCAAGGAATATTTCAGTGAATTCCAGATTTCCATTAGCCAGATGATGCTGCGTAAGCAGCTGGAAAAAGGTGAATTTGTCGGAGCATTGAGACAGGTGGATGAAATGCGGATATCCGTTAACTCCATTAAAGAAAATATCTATAGGATCAAACATGATATACAGCGGAATATCACATCTGAAGACACCTATAGCCGATACAAGGAACTGATTAAGGACATTAACAGCCGACTTGAAAATGAAGAGCATGAGTTCGTTGAGCTTAGTCACTTCATTAAGGAAACCAAGTCCTATCTGGATGACCCCAGGGGGCTTTCGGACAAGGATCAAAAGGCCATGGAGCTCCTGGTTCGTATTGACAATGAACTGGCTCATGTCCATTACCTGCATTCTTCTTTACTTCATGAAAGTATTGAACTTAAGACCACAGCTCTTGATGCGGCCAGTGAGTCTCTATACTATGCCGGCATCACTTCTTTCAACTTTGATGCTGAACTGGCAAGAAAGATCACCAATGTGCCTCTGCCTTTTATGGAGGGAAGAACCTTGGTTAAGCCCTATCTTGGCCTGAATCGGTTTGAGACTTGGTCACCTATGGCTGTCTTTGCTCCACAGCTTAGGGATGCTACAAATAAGGACAAGAGCGACCTGGTCTTCATTGATGCAGTTACTGATACGCATCAGGATAAACATGAGAGACAAAAGGCTATGAAAGAGGTTCTCTATATACTCAGTCAGGCCAGTCGTCTGGAAGGGACCAAGGGCTTTATTGATATATCAGATATGGCTTTACAACTTAACCTTTCTGAACGTCAGGATAAGGAAGAGGAGGTTCAGGCTCTTATTGTTAGTAAGCTGAAAGCCTACCAAGAACTGAAAGACCATATGGATACCAGGGAGTTTGCTGAATGCTGTATTATTCTTCATCAAATGTCACCGGTAGATGTAAAAGAGATCATAGACCAGGACGAACATGTCCTTCATCTGGGTATTAAGGAGTACTTCAGCCAGGTGGATTATATATATGCCAAGGAACTGGATGAGGTTATGGACCTTGGTCAAAACTACGAAATGAAAGATGTCGCCATATGGACAGGAGGTAATCGATGAGCCAGCATGTGACCAAAACTTTTAAACTATACGCAAAATTGCAAGCCGACGGTAAGATCCTTCGGGACCAGGCCAAGATCTTTTACCAAGACGACGAGGTCAGAAGTCTTCTGTCTGAATTTGCCAGTGGGGTGGACTGTGGTCTTATTAGTGACCACGATTACCTATATATGATACCTCTCACTACAAAATCGGATTTTCATATGACCAATGACCGGATTAAAAGAGATTTTTTCCCAAGCCGGGCCTTGAATGTGGATATTTATCTTATGTACGTGGCAATTATTGTTTTTATGGGTGAGTTCTATGATTCCTATCAACGGACCAAGCCAACGAGAGATTTCCTCCATATCAGTGATTGGATCCGTAGCCTTAACGACCGAATCCAGTCCCTTAAGCGGTTTTCCGAAGAAGAGCTTCTTGAAAAAGAGGACCAGTACGAATATCACTGGCAGGATATTATCAAAAACTGGGATGCCATGGATACGGTTAAGGAAGGTATAAGAAGACATACGGCTAGAACGGTCAGCCGATTGAGTTTTATGAGGATTTGTGCCAGCTTTATGGAAAGCCAGGGGCTTATTAAGGAAATCGGTGACCAGGAGTACGCCCTGACTGACAAGGCTATGGCTATTACTGAAAATTACTATATGGACTATGAATATAACCGTGGTGTACTGGAATTTATTTATGACTTTGAAGGGGAGGACAGGTAATGCCAGCAATATCCAAGATACGTTTATGTAATGTTATCTATGAAAATGGCGGAAAGCGTTATAATGACCAACTCTTTCATTTTGATGGACAAAATACGGCCCTTTTACTGGAAAATGGTGGAGGAAAGACGGTCTTTATCCAGACCGTTCTCCAGTGTATCATTCCCCATATTTCCATGGCGGACCGTAAGATCAAGGATACCCTTCATCTGGAACAGGGGCCTGCCCATTTGGCGGTGGAGTGGATTCTAAACGAAGCACCAAGACGATATGGCCTGACCTGTGTCAGTCTTTTTACAGAAAACAGCCAGCTGAATTCACTGAAGTACACCTACGAATATGGTGGTGATGATGACCATACCATTGAAGACCTGCCTTTTAAGGTGGAGGTCATTAAGGATGGCTATCGTCCTTCAACCAGAGGCGAAATCAGTGAATACTACCAGCGCATGAGTAAGCAAAGCCCATATGCAAGAGTTTTTACTTCTATAACAGACTATGGCAAGCACTTGGAGAGCCAGTTTAAGATTATCCCCAGTGAATGGCGGAAGGTTGCTGTCATCAACTCAGGAGAAGGTAACGTTGACGAGTATTTCAACCGTTGCAAGACCACAGAGCAGCTTCTCAACAATCTTCTTATTCCTGTAGTGGAAGAGGCGATTGAAGGGGAGAGCTCCACAGAGTTTGCCAAAACCTTCGAAAAACAAAGGGATCATTTTAAGAAAAACCGGATTCTCCATGATAAGATTGAACAGTCCAAAGGTGTCAAAGAAGAGATTGATGCCTATGTGGATATATATAAACGTTACGATGCCAAGCTTCTTGAAGTAAAAAAAATCAAGGGGAGAGCCAGACATATTACGGAAGTGATGGAAGACAGACTCCAGGCAGTTGAGGCCGGACGGAGTCAGATTGAAATGGAAAGATCTGAGCTTGCAGGGCAGGAAATGGTTCTGACCAATCAGAAACTGACCTACCAGATCCTGACAACTGAAAGCAAGATGGATGCCAAGATCAAGGACATCGAATCCATTGAAAAACGTTTGGAAACTATCCGGGGCAAACTGGATAAGGCAAGCAAACGACGTCAGAATATTCAAATATCCAAGGTTAAGGCCAGTTTGGAAGAACTGGATAACGAATTGAAGAGGCTGGAGATTGAACTGGCCAATGAAGAGAAAAACCTGCCTACCGGTGATCTTAAAGTTCAACTGGCAGAAAACTCAGCCAATATCAAGGGCCATTTTGAATATGAACTTGAAAAGATTAAGGTTGAAAAGGACAAAAGACAGGAAGCCATCCATCAGCTTGAATTAGAAATAAAGGGGCTGGGAGAAGAAAAAGGCCTTATTGAGACCAAGGAGCTGACAGCTAAAGAAAATGTCATTAAAATCCAGACAGCCATTGAGTTTTCCAAAAAGGAAATGGATGATATTTATGATACTCTTTTTGAATCCAGTTTAGGTTGTTCTGTTGATGACTATTTATCCGGTTGGACTTATGACTTTGAAAACCTCAACCAGGATCTGATTCGCTTAGGCAACGATAAGCTGTCTATGTCTTCTGAACTTGCCTCCTATGAAAAGGATATGGTCAGGTTCAATGACTTAATACTTAAGGGCAAAAGAGACCTAGACAGTCTTAACATAAACTTGGCAGATATGGATGTTAAGGCTCAGAAGCTGGTAGACAAGGTTAATGATGCCGGTATAAAAATTGCAGCCAAAGATTCTATCTATACCAAGGAAGAATCCATTAAAACCCTTCTTAGTGAAAAGGCTGCCTACTATGAAGACAAGAGAAAGAGCCTCCTTAATGAGGAACTGACCTTAATGACCAAGGGAATGATGAAGGAAGTAGTTCATCCCTCACTTTTGGAAGCCTACAAGAAACTTAAGACAAAAGTGGACTTTTTATCCCTGGGCCAAGAATACCTCTATCAGTTGGAAGAAGCTTCTGAATATAACCGACGTGAACTCTTGGAGAAATATCCATTTTTCGCCATGACCTTTGTTACCAACAGGGCTAACCAGCCTAAGGTGGAGGAAGAGCTCATTGCTATGAATGCCCATCTTGTGGTTCCAGTTTTTGTCATGAACATGGAAGATGTCGGTAAATTCATCAAGGCAGATTTAGAGAGTGAATCCAATCTCTTTATGGACCATGCGATAATTCCAAGTCTCTGGAATGATGCCCTGACTGAGGGCTATCTGGACAGTCATAATGAATCCATTGATGAGGAGCTTGCAGTCCTTAGAGGAGAGCGGGAATCCAGTGACAGGAAGTGGTCTCAGATTCAGCATCTTCTAGATGAAGCCAAAGACTTTTTCAACGAATACTCCTATGACCGTTACCAAAAAACGGAAGTGGAAGTTCAGGAACTTGCAAAAGACCTCCAAGAACTGGATAGCCAGCTAAAAGAAGTGGAAATCAAGTCGGGAAGTCTTGAAGAGGATTACAGTGAACTTCTGGAAACAGAAGCCAAGAAAACTGCCCTTAAGGAAGACCTTAAATCCAAAATTGACCTGGCTCTCCACCACGAAGAAACCTACAGCTCTTATTTGAGTCTTCGTGAAGAAGAAGAGAAAATCCAGGATCAAGTAGCCGGTCTGATCTATAAACGTAAAGAACTTGAATATGCCATTCATCAAGAACAGGCGTCTTCAAATAAAATGATGGAAAGCCTTAAGGAATTCGATTTTGAAATCCGTAAGATCATGGACAATCCATTATATGAAGAAGTTAAAGAGGCAGATACCATATGTGCCAATAAGGACTTAAAATTACTCATTAATGAAAGGGAGACCCTTGTTAAGAAGCTGGCAGGTCTGTCGGTTTCAAGAGAGGCCATATCCCTTCGGATTGATGAGCAAAGCAAGCTGAAAAGTCATTATGCTTCACAATTGCAACGACTGACTAAAGAGGCTGCTTATGATATTGAGTCTGTCAATACTTTTTACGATACCGAGGAAGACGACCTTTTTGATGAAATCGTTAGTCTTAAACATGATATTAAAGAGTTGGAAACTGAACTGAAGTCAGAGGAAAAGTCCCGCTGGGCATATGAAACGGAGAAAAACCTTCTGACCAATGACCTAAAAGCTCATGGCGGACAGCTTTATGAATTTGACTGTGATCTTGCCTATATCCCAACCCGGATTAAGGTTCATGAGGGTACAGTAAAAGATATCAAACGGAAGATTGAACGGGATGAAAAGGAATTTGCTTCCAAGTTATCCAAATACAATAACTTGATCACCCAACTGCGTATCAAGGACGGAACCTATAACTTCCTGGGTGAAGAACCTGGCCGTCTGTCCAAAAGTGATAAGGCGGGTCTGGAAAACAACCCTGAAGGTCTGATTAATGACCTCTTTAAGGAGTTGGCTTCCCATACAGGTGTTCTTAAGGCTCTGCATTTCGATGTTTCAACAAGCAAGGACCAGGTTCTTGCCTACTGTAGAGACAAGGTAGATGATTTTAGACTTAAAGAAGCCATCGTCAATGGTCTCATGGAAAAATCGGACTACAATGAACTTTTGATATACCAGGAGCGAATGACAGATATTATTAACCGGACTATTCAGTTGGCCAATGATGATAAAAGAGAAAGCGATACAGAACTTCTTACTTTCCTTAGCCATCTCCTGACCTATGTAAAGACCGTTGTCAGCGAGCTGACAACCCTCCAAAAGAAGACCATGATCGATGTGGGAGATGTTTCCAAGCAAATCTTTGTCTTTGATATACCGGAATATGATGATGATGAAGCCAAGGAAGGTCTTCGCCTCTATATAGACCAGATGATTGAACTTTTTGAAGAGGAAGGGGACCTAGATGAGGATTCCATCAGGCAGCTGATTGAAGAACGTCTCAGTGTGAAGAACCTGATTAATGTCATCTTAAACCATGTTCCTATTAAAGTAAAATGCCGTAAGGTAACAAATGACCTTAAGATTAACAAGGCACCTATGTCCTGGGAATATTCCAATAAGTGGTCCGGAGGTGAGAAATGGTCCAAGAACATGACTCTTTTCCTGGGTATCCTTAACTATCTGGCAGAGAAGAAACAGCACCTGTCAGCCAACCAGCGGCAAAACCGGACGGTAATCCTGGATAACCCCTTTGGTAAGGCTTCCAGCAAGCATGTCCTTGACCCGGTATTTTTCATTGCTGAACGCCTGGGCTTCCAGATCATCGCCTTAACTGCCCATGCAGAAGGACAGTTCATCAGCGACTATTTCCCGGTTGTCTATTCCTTAAGACTTAGGGATACCAATATGGATAATAAGCTCTTGATGACAAGTGAGCGTGTCCTCAACTACACCTACCTCAAAGAGAAGGCACCTGCAAGCATTACAAGACTACAGGAAGCCAAGCAGTTAGATCTTTTCCAGATGTAATTCCATGGATTGGCATCTGCTATATTAAAAAACAATGAGAAAGCAGTTAGAGTTTATCTAATTGCTTTTTCTTATGAAAAGATGGTGTTATAATAGGGCTATGAATGAGAATTTCAAGAGGAAAGAGGAGAACAGTATGAATCAAAGAAGAACATTTGGAATAATTATTGTCTTAATTGGTGGCCTATTTTTACTGAATTCACTGGATATCGGTTTTGACTTGTGGGATATAATCGGAACATGGTGGCCAGTGGTGATTATCGCAATTGGAGCCCTTAACCTGATCGGCAACGGCGGTATCAGAATGTCAGGTGTCTTAATTATTGGTGTTGGAGTCTACTTCCTGCTGGACCAGTTAAACCTGATCCGTTTTGACTTTTCAGATATCCTGTTCCCGGCTATCGTCATTGGAGTCGGCGTCTTCATGCTGATGCCAAAAGCCGGCAAGCAGCCTGTTGGAAACGATTATATCCGACAAATGGCCCTGTTTTCAGGAGCTGATATCCACTGTAACTCCCAGGATTTTAAGGGAGCAGACTTAATGGCCGTCTTTGGCGGTCTTGATGTAGACCTTAGGGACGTTACCGTCTTTGACAGACCGGCAAGAATCGATGTCTTTACAGCTTTTGGGGGCTTGGACATCATCGTACCGGAAGACCATACCGTTAAGATCAAAGGACTTCCCCTATTTGGTGGATGGTCCAACAAGGCCAATAAATCCATAGCATCAGAGGAAGCTGATATTATCGTCAATGCTTTTGTCATTTTTGGCGGAATGGAAGTCAAGGCGAAACCAAGCACCATGCCGACTGAATCCTATGAGGATGAATACGAAGGCGAAAGTGATGGTTACAAGGAAGTTTAGATAAATAGTGCAAAATAATAAACCGTACATTAACTATTGTTAGTGTACGGTTTTGTAGTGGTCCTATTGGTTAGCAAACTTTGATATGCTAACAGGTATTATGGCCAATGTGGATGATGAGGACTTAAAAGTCTTTTTCATCTTCGGTTAGTTCAATGGACATGGCCTGAACGGACATATGAATCTCAATCATGGAGATGGTCAGTGAGGCAATGATACAGATCAAACTAATGCCAAATAGAATGGTAGCAATTCCAGCCTGGCCAACCAAAATCATAAAGATACTGATCATGTTTATGAGAAAACCGGAAATGGCCATGAACTGCATGTTCCTGATATAGCGAAGTCTTTTGTGAAGGGCTATAATCTGGTCCTGAAGGTTTCTCTTGGGGTTGTTCTTATGCTCAGCATGGAGGGCCCGAACCCTTTTGCTAATAGCGATAAAGCGATTGGTATAGGCCAGCATCAATACAGACAAGGCGGGGAAAACCAATGCAGGGGTTGAAATGGTTATTTCGTACATATGAACCTCTTTCTAATATCCTAGTTCTTGTCCAACCAGTATAACATGGATTCGGTCATCATGTCTTGAATTTCTTGTGGTTACAATCTCACAGCATATGGTTGATTGACCGAGACAGTCTCCGCACTTACCGGTTTTGGAACAGGGAGTAGTCAGGTTCAGGCGGTTACAGTTGGCTGGTGTGGCAAAATTACGGACTCGGTCAACAGCCGAATCAGCATCTAGAGCAACCTTGTTCATACCGGCAATAATAATGACCTTTTTAGGTCCGAAGATAAGGGCAGCAACCCGGTTGCCGTTTCCGTCAATGTTAACCAACTGACCATCCAGAGTAATGGCATTGGTAGACATCAGGTAGTAGTCGGCACTAAAAGCCTGACGGTAGATTTTGCCAACTTCTTCAGGACTAGAAGCTTTAGCCCGGTCTAGAAGGGTTAAATCCCGTTTTTCCAAGTCCTGAATAAGACCGGAATCCTGAAGGGTCATACTGCCACCCCAAGTGACGGTTGAACCATCCTCAATCATAGTATTGGCAAAGGCTCTAGCTTCGTCAATGGTATGGAAAAAGTAGCCATCCATATTTCTTTTCTTAAGGCCCTTAATAATCGTATTGGCCTGATTTTCATAAGCTATTTGTTTTGGATTCATTTTGAACTCCTGTGTCTATTTAAGGCACAGACTCCTTTCAGTGTTTTTTGAATAGGAACTTTCAAAGAAAATTATATCGTAAAAAATTCCAGTATTCAAATTGTTTTTCCTATGACTTGTCAGGTCTCTATGGTATACTACTAAGTAAGTTTCCACCCTGATGACGGGAAAAACCATATCCCATAAGCAGAGAAAGTGAGACATGAAGGATTAGGAGGCATTAGATGAAAAACGTACATCATGAGGATTTGAATCAAGTCATAGAAAGTCTTGAATCCAATCTGGAAAGTGGCTTAAGTAAAGACAAGGTCACACAGTTAAAGGAAAAATACGGGGAGAACGCCTTGGTCAGTAAAAAAGGACGTTCTCTAGCCATGATGATCTTCGATCAGTTTAAAGATTTTATGATCATCTTGTTGATTATAGCAGCAGGCCTGTCCATCTACCTTGGAGAGGCAATTGAAGGTATTGTCATTATGGGTATCGTTATCCTAAACGCTGCCCTGGGCGCCTACCAGGAAAACAGGGCCTCCAACGCCCTGGAAGCCCTAAAAAGCATGGCAGCCCCCAAGGCAAAGGTTCTTAGGGATGGCCAGGTAACTGAAATATCTTCTAAAGAGATTGTTCCAGGCGACATCGTGGTGCTTGAAGCGGGAGACTATGTACCGGCAGACCTTCGATTAACCGATACAGTCAACCTTAAAATCGATGAATCAGCACTTACCGGCGAATCTGTTGCTGTTGAAAAGGATGCCAAAGCAGCCATCGATGAGGAAGCAGCCCTTGGAGACCGGATTAACTGTGCCTACATGTCCACCATTGTTACCTATGGCCGTGGCCAGGGAATCGTTGTTGGAACCGGTATGGATACAGAAATCGGTCATATTGCAACCATGCTCAACGAAACAGAAGAGACCCTGACGCCGCTTCAAATGAACCTGGCAAAATTCGGACGTCAACTGGGCATCCTCTGTGTTGCTGTCTGTATTATCATCTTTGGTCTGGGAGCCATCCGTGGCGAAGATTATTTTGAACTCTTTATGACTGCCGTATCTCTTGCTGTAGCTGCCATTCCTGAAGGTCTTGCAGCAGTAATCACCGTTGTCCTTTCCATGGGCATGCAAAAGATGATCAAGAGAAACGCTATCATGAAACGTCTTAGCGCTGTTGAAACCCTGGGTTCAACCTCAACCATCTGCACAGACAAAACAGGAACCTTAACCCAAAACAAGATGACTGTCCTCAAGGCTTTTGACGGCGTTGATGAATGGGACGTCACCGGTACAGGTTATGGATTTGAAGGCGACCTGGTCAATGAAGAGGGGAATGATACCTCCAGCCTGACCAGACTTTTCCAAGTTGCCACCTTGTGTAATGATGCAGATATTAATGAAGGTGAAGTCATTGGTGACCCAACAGAGGGAGCCTTAATCGTCCTTGCTGCCAAAGCCGGCTTTATCAAGATGGACCTGAATAAGGAACATCCAAGACTTCAGGAGTTTCCTTTTGATTCAGACAGAAAGCTCATGTCTACCTTACATGAAATCGATAAGGAACATGTCATGTTAACCAAAGGTGCTCCAGATGTTATACTGGGCCGGTCAACCAAAGTGCTATTTGGTGGTGAACTGGTAGACTTAACAGCCTCCATGCGCCAAACTATACTAAACAAAAACAAGGAATACGCTGAAAAGCCATGCGTGTTCTGGGCTATGCCTATAAAATCGTTTCCAAAGATGCCAACCTTATGGAGGAAGAGGAAGCCTTAGTCTTTGCAGGTCTTACAGGAATGATTGATCCTCCTCGAGACGAAGCAAAAGAAGCAGTTTCCCTCTGCAGGCAAGCCGGTATCCGTGTTGTTATGATTACCGGTGACCATATTACAACAGCCAGCGCCATAGCCAAAGAAATCGGTATCTTGGATGAACATTCACAGGCTATGGAAGGGGCAAGAATTGACGACTATACAGAAGAGGATTTCCGTGAAATTGTCAAAACAACCAATGTTTTTGCCAGAGTTTCACCGGAACACAAGGTGAAAATCGTCTCTGCCATCCGTGACAACGGTGATGTTGCAGCCATGACTGGTGACGGTGTCAACGATGCACCGGCCCTAAAAAAAGCAGACATTGGTATCGCCATGGGTATCACAGGAACAGACGTATCAAAAGAAGCTGCAGATATGATCCTGACAGATGATAATTTTGCTAGTATTGTACACGCAGTGGAAGAGGGGAGAATCATTTATTCCAATATCCGAAAATTCGTCGGCTTCCTTCTATCCTGCAACATCGGTGAAATCCTGATCATCTTTCTTGCAATCCTATTTAGATGGCCGGTACCACTCCTACCAATCCAGCTCTTATGGGTCAACCTGATTACCGACTCCTTCCCAGCTTTTGCCTTAGGCCTTGAAGAAGGGGAAGCCGGTATTATGAACCACAAGCCAAGAGACAAGGATGAACCAATTATCAACAGACGGATGATGATCGCCCTTGGCCTTCAATCCATCGGTTTAACGGTGGCTGTACTGGTGGCCTATAGGCTTGGATACTCCGTCATAGGAGATGGAACGGACAATTCCCTCCACCTGGCAAGAACCTTGGCCTTCGTAACCTTAATCCTTGGTGAAATGCTTCGTGCTTACTCATCAAGAACGGAATCCAAATCCATATTCTCCATTAATATTCTTGGCAACAAATACCTGAACTATTCAGTCTTTGGTGCAATTGGCCTTCTTATGATCATCATCTATGTACCTTTCCTAGCCGGTATCTTTGATGTTGAAGCCATTAGTTTTGGTCAGCTTCTTATCTGTCTAGGCTTAGGACTGATTCCTTCGATTTTCTCTGAGGTATCCAAGCGGATTCGATAGGTATCAAGATGTGATTGAGGATTATAGCTTACAGTACAAAAATTTCATTTAGATAATATGAGGTGACCTGCTTTGGTGGGTCGTCTTTTCTGTGTGCCTCCGACATGAGACCAATCTATGGAGTGAAAGGTAAAGAGACTTTTCCTTATATGAAGTCACACGTATATTTAAGGGCTTTCATGGTATAAACGATTACCTTTTTAAGAAAAATTATGGTATAATAGCAAAGATGAGTAATTGGAGTGACTATAGATAAAGATATAATAGGGGTTAGGCAGAGTATTTTCATGAATAATGAAATTCCCAAAACCAATAAAAACTTAATCGACTATCAAGGCATCATTCACCAGGTCTATCAAAAAATGATAGCCTATTATCAACATGATCCCAAACGGATTAATCATTTTATTAAGGTCCACCAGTATGCCAAATTGATAGGCATAGAGGAAGGGCTTGAGCCTCATATCCTTTTTAGGCTTGAACTTGGGGCTCTTTTGCATGATATAGGAATTAAGGTCAGCGAAGAGAAATATCAGTCAAGTGCCGGTAAATACCAGGAGATTGAAGGTCCACCTTTGGCTGAGGAGCTTTTGTCTTCTTTTAACCTGGCAGATGACCTTGTTCACCGAGTCGCTTATCTGGTTGGACACCATCATACCTATGATATGGTGGATGGCCTAGACTACCAAATTCTTATTGAAGCAGACTTCATCGTTAACCTTTATGAAGATAATCTTTCAAAAGAAGCTTGCCTCTCTGTAAAAAGCAAGTACTTCAAAACCGCCACAGGCAAGCGTTACATGGATTTGCTCTATTTATCCTAGGAAAAAGTCCTATTGTATTCCTGGCTCTATATATTAGTCTTATCATAAATGTGATTGTAATGAATTTATTTATGAAAGGATGAGGATATGATGAGTGAGAAGGATGTAAAAGGTACAAGAGAAATTATCAAGCATTGGTATCATGAAATACCAAAGAAAGAGATGGAACATAATCAGCAGATGTTGCTTTTTAAGCAATATATGATTCGTAAAGGATACAGCAGCAACACAATAAAGAGCTACTACCATTTAGTGAACTTATATATGAGAAGATCTTCCTTTGACCTGAATATTAAAAACTTTAATTACTATATTTTTCAGCAGATGTCTCTTGGAAAAAGCCATACTCACTGCAATCAAATGATTAATGCGATAAAGCTCTTCGCAAGATTTGTTGAACACCCGGAAACAACTTCTTTTACCTACTACGAAAGACCAAAGCCTGAAAAGAAGCTTCCGAAGGTCCTAAGCAAAAACGAAGTACGATTAATTATCGAAGCGACAGAAAACATTAAACATAAAACCCAGTTGATGATTGCCTACTCCTGTGGATTGAGAGTTAATGAAGTATCAAGGCTTAGATTGACTGACATTGACGCTGAAAGAATGATTGTGACAGTAGAGCAGAGTAAGGGGAGAAAAGATCGCGTAACAACGCTTTCTGAATTGATGTTAACCCAGCTTCGTGATTATTATGTTGTTTATCACCCTGAGTACTGGCTATTTGAAGGTCAAAACGAAGGTAAACCGATAACCACAAGAACCCTTCAAAGAATATTTAATGATGCAGTCTCCAAAGCCGGAATTCGCAAGTATGTGACTTTTCATAGCCTAAGGCACTCCTTTGCGACGCATTTGTTGGAGTCTGGTGTCGATATAAGATACATACAGGAACTGCTTGGTCATGCTAACAGCAAGACTACAGAACGCTATACCCATGTATCGACACGTAGTTTACAGAATATTACCAATCCTCTTGATACCTTATAGAAATGTTATGGATGAAGATTTATATAGATGATGGTATATACAATGTCCATGTATCTAATCTTGAGAAAATCACATATACGTTATATAATATTGATGAGGGGTAACTATGTATAGAATAATTTATTACACTGATCAGGATAAATCACCAATCGTAGATTTTTTATTACAACTATCACCGAAAGCTCGTGCCAAAGTACTTCGTGAAATTGACTTGCTTAAAGAATATGGATTTGCATTAGGTATGCCATCTATAAAAAAGATAAGTGGAACATCAGATTTATGGGAATTGCGTGTTAAACAAAGTTCAAACAACTATAGAGTCTTTTACTTTCAATCTTTCGATGAAACTTTTGTATTACTTCATGCATTTCACAAAAAATCCCAAAAAGCACCTAGGCGGGAGATTGATACTGCAATACGTAGAATGAAAAAGTTTAACAAAGGAAGTGTTAATTAATGTTAGAGCATAATGATGTGAAAAATATGTTGCTACAAGATGCGGAAGTTAGAGAAGAATATGATGCACTTGAGCCAATATATGAAATTAAAAGTCAAATAATAAAATTAAGGAACGAACAAGGTTTAAGTCAAAAAGATCTAGCAGAACTAATCGGCACAAAACAATCTGCAATTTCAAGGCTTGAATCTGGTAACTATAACCCGTCATTGGATTTTCTTAGTAGAGTTGCACATGCCCTTGGCAAGGAGTTTCATATTGAGTTCAAGTAGTTAGAAACTTATATATGGTTTATTCATAGCCATACACATATTACTGTGGAATGGATTGCATCCAAGACACATATAAAAGACATAACATAAATAAACTAGTTATATGAAAGATATTACTTTGAATGATAAGGGGAAGTATGAGTAAGAATTACGTTTTTTTGATTATTTCAGTTTTAGCCTTAATAAGCCTGTTGGCCTTTGATTACATGAGTTATGATATTGAAGACCACGAAGTTGTAGATGAGATCATTGTGGTTTTAGAGGATCTGGGAATAGACGATTATTCAAGATTGAATATAGTCAAGCTCTATAATAGATTCGGTGCTGCTTTTTGGTATGGTACTTTTAGTGAATCTAAGTCTGATGGTGTGTTTATATTTGGATATGAGAGGCACTGGCTAGTTGATAAATATAAGAGTCCGAATTTTCGATTATCAAGATTCAACGATGATATTCGAGAACCAGGTGTCATTATAGATAATGGACTAATTAGTTATAGAGGATATACTACTAGCGGTGCCAGCAAATTTGTAGTTGATGAAGGTATTAATGTAACGAATTTGGTTCAACTAGTCTTAGTAATAGGGGCATATTTTTTGGGAATGAGAATTGCTAAGAGAAAGAGATATTCTGATAGGCTGGCGTAATATCCATCATATAACATACGATTTAACAACACTGCGATCGCTAACCGAGTCGCCTCTGCATTAGCCCACCCAAAGGGTCCCGGCCATGAGCAGCGGCTGTAAGCTCCTTGCGTCGTGAACCGAGATCCGTTAGGCGAAAGTTTATACTTTGAAATGTAGAAAGTAGGACATATGAGAACATTTTCCAAGATTAAATCTATGATAGCGATATTTTTAGTTATTACAACAATGTTCTTGATGGCATATATCTTTAATCCGGTAGAGAATATTTTTGTTGCAATAATTGCGTGGCTAGTGACCTTAATAACGATATATCTTTTGAGGTATAGAATTTATAGATTCGATATTTCAAAGGATGAACTCGTTTACTATAGATTGCTTGGTCATAAGAATACAATATTTCTTAGAGATTTGACTAAGATTGAGTTCGAAGGAGTAGCATTTAGAAGCCGGTGGTTAGTAATCAGTCTTTTTGTTGGAGATGACAGAATCTTTTTTACTGATATAAGCACGTTTCAGAATGTGGACTTTATTAAGCAGATAATTAAGTATGCTTCTTATCATGGTTATAAGCTGATGTTTGATGAAACATCTCAGAAGTTGATAGAAGATATGGGTAAGTAACTGGCAGTTGGCGTATAAACCTTCGCCTAACATACGATTTCCAACACTGCGATCGCTAACCGAGTCGGAATCGCATTACCGGTTCAGCTAAAGCTTCACTCGGATGAGCTCATCCTGTAAGCTCCTTGCGTCGTAAACCGAAGACCGTTATCTGAAATATTTACTGGTGTACAGATGGAGGAAACCATGCATCCTGAGAAGCTGAAGTTTACAACTAATACAGATTGGGTAATAAATTATAATGAGCTATTTTCCAACATGAATATTGGTGACGAGATTGCTAGTGGTATTCTGTTTAACCTTAAAGAGGACTTATTCCAGATGTCATATCAGGACTATACTTTAGATGTTGGATGGTATCCAGAATTTGATATTAATGGTAGTTATAAAGTTCTGTTAATTAAAGCTCATGATTGGAGTAATCCCATTAATGAGTTCATATCAAGGGATATATGTATTATAAAGAGCTTATTAAATGATATTATGTCTGAAGGTATTGAAAGTTTCCGTAAATACTTCAGATAACATACGATTTCCAACACTGCGATCGCTAACCGAGTCGGGGTCGCATTAGCGGTTCAGCTAAAGCTTCACACGCATGAGCTCGCCCTGTAAGCTCCTTGCGTCGTAAACCGAAGACCGTTATACGCAATAGTTTATTCGAAATAATAAAGGGAGATTTTTATGAAAGCTAAGTTTTTTGTGCTACTAATTGTAGTATTATTATCGAGTGGATGTCATGAATCTAAAGATGAACAATTAAATATTGCAGTTCAGCAAATAGAAAATTTAAGTACTGAAAACGATATGTTGAAAGATGAATTGTATACGAAAGACGAAGAAATTGAAAACTTAAACACTAAGATTATTGAAATGAATGAGGAGTTAAATGATAAATCCAGAGAGAATACTAGATTAGAAGAAATGAATGAATCCCTTCAAGCTTTTGATGATGAATATATTGATTTGTTTGGTAAACGAATAACTACTAATTCTATTTATAATCTTTCGCAAAGTGTTCAATTAATCGAGTTCAAGAAAGTGCAACCTACTGAAGTAAATCAATATATTATACCTTACGAGGAAAGCATGGTAATAAATGTATTGACAGAAAATGACCTTGTCGAAGTATTGGCCTATGTTTATGATGCTGATTTTGATATTTGGGTTTTGGTTATTGATACTTTTGCAAGAGGAATTGGAGCACCTGCTATGGGGTTCGTTAAGGCAAGTAATCTTATAGATATTGATGAGAATCCAATTACTATTTCAGAACATACGTTGCAAGATATATCTGTTGGAGATAGCATCGAAGAAGTAATCGCACTTCTTGGAAGGGATTACGAGTTAATACATGATGATTATTATACAGCAATAGTATACGACAATTTGACAATATATCTTGATAGGAATGGATACTATGTTAATTCAGTGTCTATTGATTTGCACGAGTCTAATGAATTTGAATTTGACAATATTGTTTACTTAACAAGTGATTTAGATTTAGTTGTTAGAGAACTAGAAATGTTTTTTGAAAGGTTCTATGGAAACGAGGAAATTGCCCGGGATACTAATATGGTCATTGATTTTATTGAGTATAGTATTAATGAAAGTTATACCATACTAATCAGCTTTGATGAGAGAAATACAATAACTTCTGTAACAATTGGTAGTTTTGGATGGTTATACTAATATAAAGGGTCATAAACTACAGCGTATAACATACGATTCAGCAACACTGCGATCGCTAACCGAGTCGCCTCTGCATTAGCCCACCCAAAGGGTCCCGGGCATGATCAGAGGCTGTAAGCTCCTTGCGTCGTGAACCGAAGACCGTTATACAACATACAGGACCTTGTTCCAGATAAACATGAGGAGGATTCATTTTGTTTTTACTTGATAAGGCAAAGAAGCGAAAGAATCGAAGTATTAAGACATTAAGGAAAGAAGGAGTTCCATACATTGATCATCTACCAGTTATTGAAACAGAAACTAATGTTACATTGAGAAGTAAAGTGGATGTTTCTTATCGTGCATATTGTTTAGGACTTATAGCTGCATTAGGTGAAGGACTAGAAATTGATGTTTTTTGGGATAAGGTTGATGAGTTTGGTATTAAAGATTATCTGACTCCTGATGAGATTGATTTTGCAAACCTTGAAGTTCGTGAGGTTAGAGATCGAGCTAAGTTCACATGGAGATATGAAAGTCTCTGGGTTCTTTTGTGGAGTTTGGGTTTCGTAGATGAGTTAGATAGACCAGATCACATATGTGATGTACAGAAGGCAGTGACGTTTCTTATTGCTCAACCAGTAGAGGAGTTTATAAAGAAGGCGAATCTAAGAGATAAGAAGCTGATTTTGGATGAAGCTGATTTGATTTTTAGATATCATTGGGCAACAACCGATGGAAGACTTAAAGGAGTTAATAGTGTTGCAGGACTTGATGGTGGAGTTGTATTCGAGCGTCATTATGCACTTAATTGGTTGATTGATGCATATGATGAGGATTGGGATTCAGTATCAACTAATACATAGAATGCTTGCGTCCTGTACGTCGTATAACATACGATTTAGCAACACTGCGATCGCTAACCGAGTCACCTCCACATTAGCCGACCCCGAAGGGGCCCCCCGGCATGAGCGGAGGTTGTAAGCTCCTTGCGTCGTAAACCGAAGACCGTTATACGACAGTGAATACTCTGTAACAATAGGAGATGATTTTATGATAAGAAGACAGAACTATATAGAAGGATTAAACTTACCAGTTGTTATCCATAATTCACAATATTTCTATACAAATTTAAGTGTTTATAAGGACGGTATGATTAGTTGTTGGGAGCTAGTTGATAATGCTGGATTTAAAGTTAAACTGAAAAGTGGTTGGATATCACAATCAATTCCTGAAGGTAAGGCTTTGTCAGTTCATGGATTAGGGAGTTTTACAGTTGCAAATGGTAATTGGTACCATAATCAGAAGAGTTATTATAAGTTAGTCATGAAGAAGATTAAATCATTGAATCCTCAGTTAGCTAATATTTATAAGTATTCTAAGCAAGATATTAAGTTGATGGAAGAGAGAAGATTCAAGGTTAGAGGTGCCGGTGAAGAATATTCTTATGATGGGAAATTTGGTTATCGAACTCTGGACGGAAAGGGTTTTTATATCATTATGAATAATGGTGAGTCATATAGACTTATGAATCTTGTTGTTTATAAGGATGGAAATGTAATTTGTTATGATTCTTCATGTGAATATAAGTATCATTTAGAGTCTATTGAAGATTATTTCAAGAATGGCACATTCATAGCAGATATTCCACGAGGAGAAAGACTCTTAATATCAGATTTTGGAGATTTTGAGGTTAAGTCACAAATGTATTCGGTTGATATGGTTGAGAAGTATAAAGAACTTGTTAACAATCATTCAATATTGAACGAAGAGGAAACCCCACAAGAAAAGTGTCGTAAAGCATATTATAATTACTTAGAATATCCTACTGATTATAACCGAAATGTACTTAAGGAACTTTATGAGGCAATTCCTGAACATCAAAGGTTATATTTGGGGGATATGGATTCGAAGGACTCTGATTATAGAAGGATTATATATACACCTCATATCAAGAGAGAAGTGTAGGCAGAATGTCGTATTAACCGTCGTATAACACCACATCCAGCAACATCGCTTCACTAACCGAGTCGGGGTCGCATTAGCGGTTCGTGCAAGCACTCACACGCATGAGCTCGCCCTGTAAGCTCAGCGACGTCGTGGATGCTAATCCGTTATACGACAGAATATACTGGTTACTAATATAGAAGACAGAGCATATAGTTTATAGCAGGAGAAGGGAGAAGAATCCATGATAAAGAGTATAAAAGTACATCCAATTTTTAGCAGATCGATGAGCTATTCAGAACATTATGCAGGGAATCTAATGCACATGGGTGATTCCTTGGGAAGAGATTGTACTGTAATGTCATTGGAGGTTCAAGAGACAGGTATTAGTAAGTTCATGAAGGCCTACAAGAATGATGGAAGTAGGAACGAGGATTGGTTTACATACGAATCAGAGGTCCTATCTCCAGTTGACGGGAAAGTAATTGAAGTATACGTGAATCCTGTTGAGAATAATCCTGGAGAATTAAGAGAGTGTAGATCAACAAGTATAACAATAGAGAATGACGATGGAATAAGGATTAATTTAGTTCATGTTAGAGATATTAAAGTTGAAATAGAAGATTTGGTTGTAGAAGGACAGGTAATAGCATTAGGTGCTAATAATGGATGGTCTAAAGCACCACATGTACATATAGGGGCATGGAAGAACGATGAGTGCTATCAAGTTGAGTTTGATTTAGAGAAGATGGGTAGTATTGTAGCAGAAGTAGGAGAATGTTTTTATTTTACAGGGTATACAAAGGAAGAACTTAGCTGGATAGAGGATTAATGAAATCGCTATCAATTTACGTATATTCCGTCGTATAACATACGATTCAGCGACACGCCCTTCGCTAACCGAGTCGTACCTGCATTAGAGCATCGCGCAAGCGCTCCACCCATAAGCAGGTACTGTAAGCTCAGGGGCGTCGTGAACCGAGGTCCGTTATCTGAAACTGACAATCTGTTTTTATGAAGCTTGACCCGATTGATGTACTTTATATGATTCAGAGATTAGGAGAGAATTTATGACAAGAATTTTAGGATTTGATTTTCAGCTATTAATCCAAATGGCATTTCAATTAATGGCAGTATTTATTGCGATATATGTTGTGATAAAGATGATTACACTATTGCTATTACTAATTGAGATAAGTAAGAAGAAGTCTATATTATTGGATATTCAAATTGCTAAAGCTGAAGATGGAGTGAATGTGAATTTGCCTGAAGAAGAGTAATAGGGAAACTGTTAGAGTTGGGACGATTGACAGCATCAGATAACATACGATTCAGCAACACTGCGATCGCTAACCGAGCCGCCTACCGCATTAGGCCACCCAGAGGGTCCCGGCCATGAGCGGTGGCTGTAAGCTCCTTGCGTCGTGAACCGAGGTCCGTTATCTGAAATATTTACTGGTGTACAGATGGAGGAAACCATGCATCCTGAGAAGCTGAAGTTTACAACTAATACAGATTGGGTAATAAATTATAATGAGCTATTTTCCAACATGAATATTGGTGACGAGATTGCTAGTGGTATTCTGTTTAACCTTAAAGAGGACTTATTCCAGATGTCATATCAGGACTATACTTTAGATGTTGGATGGTATCCAGAATTTGATATTAATGGTAGTTATAAAGTTCTGTTAATTAAAGCTCATGATTGGAGTAATCCCATTAATGAGTTCATATCAAGGGATATATGTATTATAAAGAGCTTATTAAATGATATTATGTCTGAAGGTATTGAAAGTTTCCGTAAATACTTCAGATAACATACGATTTCCAACACTGCGATCGCTAACCGAGTCGGGGTCGCATTAGCGGTTCAGCTAAAGCTTCACACGCATGAGCTCGCCCTGTAAGCTCCTTGCGTCGTAAACCGAAGACCGTTATACGAAACTATTACCTGTTTAAGGAGGTTGAAGTGGAAATAATAAGAAATCTACTTACTGATTTTGAAGCATATAGAACAAAGGATGAATTAGCTGAATATGTTCACTCAATCCATAACATAATAAAGCAAAGCGATGAATTAAAGAAATTATCTAGACTTAAGAAAGGTAGATTGAAGCAGTTTTGGGAAGAATTGATACCTTTATACAGATATAGTCAGTCATCTTATGCTAACGATAATGCTAAGTATAGAGTAGTAATTGGAAATCAGAATTACGATGCAATAGAGTTAATTAATGGTGAAGAGCATAGACTAGAATTCACTGAATTTTATAACGGTAAACAGGACTATCAAGAGATGGTTTCTCTCAATAATGGGGAGCATGGTGTTATAGTTAGTGATCCGATTGAAGATAGGGAACAGTTGTTAGATGGATTTCGACGTAATGTACATGCAAAGTCATTGAAGGGATATGTGTCAACTAAGATTATTTTCACTTTACCACTTCATAAATTCCATTTTATCTTTGAAGACGATGTTGAACTTTTGAAAGATGAACTTGTTCAGATAATTGATGATGCGGATTTTGGAGACAATGAAACTTTTCTAATCATGAAGGGAAATAGTTTTTATGATGATCTTGAAGAATCCATAACTATGGTTGACGGACGGTAATAGCTTCGTATAACATACGATTTAGCAACACTGCGATCGCTAACCGAGTCGGCACTGCATTAGCCCACCCAAAGGGTCCCGGGCATGAGCAGTACCTGTAAGCTCCTTGCGTCGTAAACCGAAGACCGTTATGTGCAATTGCTACCGGTGATTCTTAACTCATCAGCTAATGCCAAAGCAAAGATTTACGAAGACAGAAGGTGCTAAGAGTGGGCCTGTTAAGAATAACGTTCTCCGCATACCAAGTAAAGCTCGTAACCAGCAGCTTCCAATCTTATTGATTGAAGTTATGATTACATTCCGCACAAAGGAAATATGGGTCATAACCAGAAGACGGTTGATGCGGAATGGCCACTCTAGGAAAGAGCGTCCTTCGGAACTGTGCCTAGGGGGATGACGTGGCAACACGTGACTGTAATGTACAGACAAGACTTAGGGCTAAGACACGTGTTAAATCAGAACTATGGCATCGCCATGAAAGGTTCAGATTTAGTGTATCAAAGTAATCGCCTGAACACGGGGAAATGCCGGTAGCAACTACACATAACATACGATTTAACAACACTGCGATCGCTAACCGAGTCGGCACTGCATTAGCCCACCCAGAGGGTCCCGGGCATGAGCAGAGCCTGTAAGCTCCTTGCGTCGTAAACCGAAGCCCGTTATCGGACATTAATACTAATTTATTGGAGGAGAGATATGAAGGATCTATTATTTAAGTTATTAGTGTATTTCAAAGAAACTGGTAAGCTAAGTTCAGATTCTCTTGAACTTGATAAAGAGAAGTATAACCAAGTTCTGGAGTATGCAGATCGTGAAGGATATATTACAGGCATCAAATTTTCAAGAGGCGGGCAAGGAAATAGGATACTTATGAGTTTTACGGACTCAGCAAGCATTACTGAGAAGGGATATGATTTTCTTGATACTCATATCATATATTCCGATGAAGAGTTATTGGAACTAATGATTAGCTTTATTTCAGAAAATAGTGGTGGAAAGAGGCCGTTAAACTTAACAAGGATAAGGAAAGGTCTTCCAAAAAGGTTGGATCGAAATACAGTTCAGTATATGTTAAATAATCTTATTGACTCCAAAGTTGTCAGAAAAGTAAAAGGTAGAAGTTATAAAGGACCAGATGGAAGAATGACTTCTGATGACTACTATGAGTTAAGAGATAGTATCAGAAAACCATCAATCGCTCAGAAAGTAGGAGAAGTAGAAAGTATGACAGATAGAAATCAAGTGTTTATTATCCATGGTCATGATGTAGCAATGAAGACAAGCGTGCAACTACTGATGGAAAGAGCAGATATTGATGGAGTTGTATTGCATGAACAACCAGATAAGGGTAGAACAATTATTGAGAAACTAATAGGTGAAAGTTCGAACGCTGGTTATGCAATAGCTCTTTTGAGTCCAGATGATATCTCTGATGGAGGTGTATATAGAGCAAGACAGAATGTGATTCTTGAAATAGGTTACTTCATTGGTGTCCTTGGTAGAGACAAAGTCAGAATATTAGTAAAAGGTAATGTTGATATACCATCAGATTTACAGGGAATTATTTATGAACCATTTGACGATTCTGGAAACTGGAGAATAAGGCTCCTACGAGAGATAAGAGAAGCGGGTATTCCTGTTGACATAGAACGAGTTATATCAAAGTTATAGTTTCCGTATTAACGATCCGATAACATACGATTTCCAACACTGCGATCGCTAACCGAGTCAGGCCTGCATTAGGTGTTCGGCTAAAGCCTCACAACCATGAGCAGACCATGTAAGCTCCTTGCGTCGTAAACCGAAGACCGTTAGGCGAAAGTTTACACTTTGAAATATAGAAAGTAGGACATATGAGAACATTTTCCAAGATTAAATCCATGATAGCGATATTTTTAGTTATTACAACAATGTTCTTGATGGCATATATCTTTAATCCGGTAGAGAATATTTTTGTTGCAATAATTGCGTGGCTAGTGACCTTAATAACGATATATCTTTTGAGGTATAGAATTTATAGAATCGATATTTCAAAGGATGAACTCGTTTACTATAGATTGCTTGGTCATAAGAATACAATATTTCTTAGAGATTTGTCTAAGATTGAGTTCGAAGGAGTAGCATTTAGAAGCCGGTGGTTAGTAATCAATCTTTTTGTTGGTGATGACAGAATCTTTTTTACTGATATAAGCACGTTTCAGAATGTGGACTTTATTAAGCAGATAATTAAGTATGCTTCTTATCATGGTTATAAGCTGATGTTTGATGAAACATCTCAGAAGTTGATAGGAGATATGGGTAAGTAACTGGCAGTTGGCGTATAAACCTTCGCCTAACATACGATTTCCAACACTGCGATCGCTAACCGAGTCGGAATCGCATTACCGGTTCAGCTAAAGCTTCACTCGGATGAGCTCATCCTGTAAGCTCCTTGCGTCGTAAACCGAAGACCGTTATATGAAAGAGTATGTCTGGTTTTATATCTTGAAATCCAATTCGTTCTAGTAAGCAAGGAGAGGTACATGTTTAGTATATTCAAGAGGAGCAGCTTTAAAGAGAATGAGTTTTGGTATGCGATATCCTTATTCGATTGGATGCATGAAGGCAACGACATGAAGGTTCTTGAACCCGCAGTCAGATATTTGTCAAAGAAGAGTATCAAAGATATTGAGAGATTTCAAGACTTATTAGCTAAGTTTTTGTATAAGCTAGATGGAATTTCATATGCTATGAACATTGGAGAAGAGGCATATGTTGATAAGAACACCTACTTCTCACCAGATGGATTTCTGTACTCTAGATGCGTTGTAGTAGCCAATGGAAAGAGCTTCTATAAAGAGGTAATTAGTAATCCTTCTAACATGCCTAAGGATTTGGAATTTGAATCAATATTGTATCTTGCTGGTATAGCGTACGAGAGAAAGACTGGTAAAGAATTTGATTATTCGTCAGATTATAATTTTGAGACTTTCAGTAATAAGAAGAATTGGCAATAGTGTTATTGGCTAGAATGGGGACGACATACTCCTTCATATAACATACGATTGAACAACACTGCGATCGCTAACCGAGTCGCCTACCGCATTAGGCCACCCAGAGGGTTCCGGCCATGAGCGGTGGCTGTAAGCTCCTTGCGTCGTCAACCGAGGTCCGTTATATGACATACTGCTCTTGGACTAGAACAACATTGATGACGAAACCGGTAGTACAAGTTCATTAGGTTTCCAAGTTTCCGCCCAAGAGCTTACGTAGCGAAGTGCGCCACTGCGGTTTTGAGTCTCGAATCAGAGAACTTGAAGTAATGAAAGCTTGTCGACCTGGAATATTTGTAAAGGATTGTGGCTATAGATAAACTCAAGAAATTGATTCGCCCGAACTGTACCTCTCCGAAGTGTAAGTTCGGAATAGACATTCTTTGAGTAGGAAGTAGTAAGGTTAGATGATAACACAAGGTTCTCAACTAACCTGTCGATGAAGAAAATCGGCGAATGAGAAGGTAAACAAGTGGAGTCACTGAACCGGTAGAAGTTTGGTACGCCACATAACAAACGATTGAACGACACTGCGATCGCTAACCGAGTCGCCTGCTGCATTAGGCCACCCAAAGGGTCCCGGCCATAAGCAGCGGCTGTAAGCTCCTTGCGTCGTCAACCGAAAACCGTTATGTGAAACTGATTATTTCTATTTGTAGGCCGAGGAGATAAATGAAAGATAGAATAATTGAACTTATACTTTATAAGTACGGAGAAATTTCAGAACAATTCCAGAATGAGTACAAAATCAAGGATGTAGAAAAGTATGGTAATCCTCCTGTTAGATTTCTTATAAGTGAATTTGATGACTATTATACAAAGTTCATCATTCGAGGTAAAGTTATTAATACGTGGATTTTAGATAAAGGAATCTTAAGTAAGTGTGATGATTCAGATTATGAGATTAATAAAGAAGTTAAAGGTATGTTCTATGCAGAGGGAAAATTCTTCTTTGCTATTTCGCCAGACTTAGATTATGTAAACCTTTGTTTTCAAGTAGGACCGAGATATGGATTTGGAACTAGATATAAAATCGTTATCGTAGATAATAATATGCAATTAGTCAAAGATAAGGATTTGTGGATATCGTAATAAAGGGGTCAATAATCAGCATCACATAACATACGATTTCCAACACTGCGATCGCTAACCGAGTCGGGGTCGCATTAGCGGTTCAGCTAAAGCTTCACACGCATGAGCTCGCCCTGTAAGCTCCTTGCGTCGTAAACCGAGGTCCGTTATCTGAAATATTGTATCTGTTTTTATTGGAGGGTTATATGTTTCCTAAGAAAGGTACTAGAAGTATAGTAATTGACAATAATAAGTTTGATTGGAGAGTTAATGATAGAGAGCATAACGTAATGATTCTATGCGCTCATTCTGATTATCACACGAACTTTATTGAAATTACAACTAACTACGTAGGTGATGGATTTTGGTTGAATCCAGTACCTGATGAGAATATATCATTCGATGGTTTTGGACCTGCATTAGTTCGAGATATTATTCTTAAGGCAATTGATGAAGGCTGGAAATTCCATACAGATAAGGGATATAGATATAAGTATGATCAGAAGCTCAGGATATTGATTAGATGCTGAAGTTTTCAGTTGAAAGAAACAATATCATGTCGTAGTGATTGGTGGTTGACGATACAATACATCAGATAACATACGATTTCCAACACTCAATTCGCTAACCGAGTCACCACCGCATTAGCCCACCCAGAGGGTCCCGGGCATGAGCGGAGGCTGTAAGCTCATTGGCGTCGTAAACCGAAGACCGTTAGACGAAAAATTATGCTGTTTAGAAAGGTGAAAATAATGATTAGAAAATTATCGATAGTATTCATAATGTTAAGTTTATTTGGTTGTACTTCGAATTATGTGTCGCTCGATGAGTTTAATGATTATACTGAGCAAATTGAAGAAGCTAGCGAAGAGATTAGTTCTTTGAATGAGAAAATTGAAAAGCTTAATAATAGTCTTGATGAGATATATAATCAATTGGAACGTGTAAACATAGACAATATCACGCTTAAAGATCAAACTAACTTCGGAATAGAATTGGATACCATTATTTCAGTATCAGATAAGTTCATCAATGCATTGAAGTCTAGTAACATGAATGAACTCGTCTCACTTGTAACTGATGGTAATACAAGTGGAGGGTTTGGTTTTAGTAGCGAAGGTGTTGAGAAAAATAATGGAGAGAGGATTGATTTTATAGATGTTTTGGACAAGGAATTTAGATTGAAATCAATAGAAGTATCAGAATCTGATGATCAAATTGCAGTAAATTATTCAGTAATTAAAATTGGATATTCAATTGAAATAAATCCTGAATATTTTACACTTTTTTTAAGTAAGAACGATAGTGGTTGGCATATTGTAGATTATGATACGCCAAATTATTGGTAAAGGGACGCATAATTCATCGTCTAACATACGATTCAGCAACACTGCGATCGCTAACCGAGTCGGAATCGCATTACCGGTTCAGCTAAAGCTTCACACGGATAAGCTCATCCTGTAAGCTCCTTGCGTCGTGAACCGAGGTCCGTTATCTGAAATCTTTCACTAGAAGGGAATGGGGATATGCATAGGAAAATTATTTCGTTACTACTGATTGTTATATTCATGATTGTTTCTTTTTTTGTTATGGATGGTAAGAACCCTGGAAATGCAAGTTGGGTATTTCTACTAGTAAGTCCAATGATTTACTATATGTGTTTTGGAATTATCTGTAGTTTTGTCTTGAGAATCAGATTTCGCATTAAGATGGATTTACACTTATTTATATTTGTGTTGATTTTATTATATCTAATGCTAATACCAATTATATATTATAGTCCAATATCAATAATTGGTGGAGTTGAAAGTTTTTTTATGTTAAATAGGACAGCAGCAAGTATGCTTAAGCTAATTGCAATATTATTTGGCTTAATAGCAGGTGGGTTTATTAGAGGTTGGATCAAGGGAAGCTCTACAGAAGCTTCCGTTCAAGACATCAGATAACATACGATTCAGCGACACTGCGATCGCTAACCGAGCCGCCTACCGCATTAGGCCACCCAAAGGGTCCCGGCCATGAGCGGTGGCTGTAAGCTCCTTGCGTCGTGAACCGAGGTCCGTTATACGCCATTGATAGCTGTTAATAGAGGAGGGGAAAGGATGAACAAGATTCGTATTTTTCATAAGATAAATTATGACAATGCTTATGAACGTCATATTGAATATGAAGATTACATAATAGAATACAACACCAATACTTTGCTAACAGACGTCGTGAAGGATGTAAAGCATAGTCAATTGAACATAAGAGATTATTATGATTTAAGCTTAAGAGCTCATTTGTATAACTGTGATGTACCCTATATATATCAAGATGGAAGTTTGGCTTGGAATGTACGCATCAATGAAGTTAAAGTTATAGATGTTATAAAGACACATGAAATAGATGACACAATAATGGTCGAATCCTATATTGCATCCCATGGTGGTTATTATCATCTAATGGATTTAGTAGAACTTTGGGAATCAATAGTTCCTGTTTTGCTTGAAATATCGAAGTATCTTGGAGTTTTGTTTGTATTTGAGAAAGCAATTAATAAGATAAGTAAACTTTTCATAAAGAAGAAAGTTAGTCCAATGAATGTAATAGAACTAATTTTAACTAGAGAGATTTGGAATCAACATGAATTAGCCAAGTTGCTGGAACTTGAAATAGAACAAACCAAATGCTTATTGAAAGCGCTTGGATATAAATGGGATAAACAGAAGCTAGCCTATAGAAATGGAAATATAAAGTTTGTTCATAATAAGTTTTCTCAGATGAGTGTTATCACTAAGAAAGAGTTTAAAGGATAGGAATGACAGACGCTATAAACGGCGTATAACATACGATTTAGCAACACTGCGATCGCTAACCGAGTCGGCACTGCATTAGCCCACCCAAAGGGTCCCGGGCATGAGCAGCACCTGTAAGCTCCTTGCGTCGTAAACCGAAGACCGTTATGGGAAATTATTTCTTCGATAAGAAAGGAGAAGGCTGTGGAGATATTTAAAGTTACTGGAGCAATACTAATGAGTTTTGGTGGAGCAGGAGTAATATTATTTGCGTTATCTAGCTGGCTAGGAAAGGTCTGGGCTTCACGAATCCTAGCTAATGAGAAACAAGAGCATACTAAAGAGATTGAGAGTTACAAGCATAAGCTTAAAGTTGAAATCAGTGAATTGCAGATGATGAATGACAAATCTGTTTATGTTTCGAAGACTCAATATGATAAGGAGTTCGAGATATATTTAAGTATTTGGGAAAGCTTCGTTGAACTTAGATTTGCTACGGGTAGTTTGTATCCCCAAGGTCTTGTTCATGTTCCTAATGACCCAGATGAGAAGCAAGAATATCTTGACGATAAATACAAGAAATTTAGTGATGCTTATGACAGTTTCATCAATCAAATCTATAAATTTGCTCCATTTTACAAAGAAGAATTTTACGATGAATTTGAGGAGTTTCGACAGATTTGCTATAGAGTTTTTCTTTTGTATAAGAAGTATAATTATGATAAATACAACAGTTTAACTTATGCAGCTGTTAAAGATACAATGAATCTTACAATTAAAGAGTCAAACTTCGTATATGATGAATCTCATAATTTAATGAAAGAAAAGTATGAGAAGTTAAGGATTAATATTCATGATTATTTGATATCGTTACAAATCAGTCAGAACTAACTTCCCATAACATACGATTTCCAACACTGCGATCGCTAACCGAGACGGGGTCGCATTAGCGGTTCAGCTAAAGCTTCACACGCATGAGCTCGCCCTGTAAGCTCCTTGCGTCGTAAACCGAAGACCGTTATCTGAAAGCGTTCCTTTCTTATGGACGAACGGAAATATTATTAAATCTACATATTTTTGACATATTTTTGATAATAAGATGACAGCGAACTTGTGTTCTAGTATAATGAATGCAGGTGCTACATCTGTTAAGACGGAACTGGCGGTTAGTCACTCCCAAAGAAAGATAGGGGGTGATATTATGGATATTTCTGCAATCGAATTTCTGACTGTTGTAGGTACAATCGTGACAATTGTTGCGAGAGTGTTATATATCAGATCTCAAATTCGTTCTAAGAACGGACATAATAAAAAGTAACCGCCCCGACCAAGAGTAGGTTACTTTAGAGTAATTACATTGGGCTAACCGTCAGGTAGCACCTTTTTTCTATCTTTATTATACATCAGTGTAGTTGAATGTTCAAGAGGTGCAAGTAAGACGTCGCCATAAGACAGTCAAGGAAAGCCATCAGATAACATACGATTTAACAACACTGCGATCGCTAACCGAGACGGAATCGCATTAGCAGTTCAGCTAAAGCTTCACACGCATGAGCTCATCCTGTAAGCTCCTTGCGTCGTAAACCGAAGACCGTTATGTGAAAGCTTTCCTTTCTTTCAGCAAACGGAATTCTTACTAAATTTTCATGTTTTTGATAATAAGATGACAGCGAATGTGTGTTCTGATATAATGAACACAAGGTGCTACATCTGTTAAGACGGAACTGGCGGTTAGTCACTCCCAGAGAAAGATAGGGGGTGATATTATGGATATTTCTGCAATCGAATTTCTGACTGTTGTTGGTACAATCGTGACTATTGTTGCGAGAGTGTTATATATCAGATCTCAAATTCGTTCTAAGAACGGACATAATAAAAAGTAACCGCCCTGTCCAAAGATCGGTTACTTTAGAGTAAACATCTAGGGCTAACCGTCAGGTAGCACCTTTTTTCTAAGTTCATTATACATCAGTGAACCAGAATGTTCAAGAGGTGCTAGTATCGTATCGCAATAGGACGGTCAAGGAAAGCCCTCACATAACATACGATTTAACAACACTGCGATCGCTAACCGAGTCGACTCTGCATTAGGTGTTCGGCTAAAGCCTCACAACCATGAGCAGAGCCTGTAAGCTCCTTGCGTCGTAAACCGAAGACCGTTATATGAAAGCTTTCCTTTCTGTTGAACAAACGGGAATCTTACTAAATTTACATATTTTTGATAATAAGATGACAGCGAATGTGTGTTCTGATATAATGAATGCAAGGTGCTACATCTGTTAAGACGGAACTGGCGGTTAGTCACTCCCAAAGAAAGATAGGGGGTGATATTATGGAGATTTCTGCAATCGAATTTCTGACTGTAGTTGGTACAATCGTGACTATTGCTGCGAGAGTGTTATATATAAAGTCTCAAATTCGTTCTAAGAACGGACATAATAAAAAGTAACCGCCCTGTCCAAAGATCGGTTACTTTAGAGTAAACATCTAGGGCTAACCGTCAGGTAGCACCTTTTTTCTAAGTACATTATACATCAGTGAACCGGAATGTTCAAGAGGTGCGAGTATTGTATCGCTATAGGACGGTCAAGGAAAGCCATCACATAACATACGATTTAACAACACTGCGATCGCTAACCGAGTCAGGCCTGCATTAGGTGTTCGGCTAAAGCCTCACAACCATAAGCAGACCTTGTAAGCTCCTTGCGTCGTAAACCGAAGAACGTTATATGAAAGAATAAGTCTGTTATTTGGTGTAGATTGACATAGATGATTATAAGAAAGGTGATTTTTATATGAATAGAGTCAATGATGTTTTAGATTATATAAGAGATACCTTTGATAACTATATGTATCCATTTATCGGATTGTACAGTATTGGATTTTCGCTACTATTTTTGAGGAAGATTGTTGAAAGTGTAATCAATATAGATCTTATTAGTCTTTTTATCGTTATGCTAGGAATCGTTATCGTTGTACCATTTACATGGGGATTCTTATTAGTTTTCCAATTTATGGCTAGGGCTATAGGCTTTGATAAGCAAGTTGCGAGTATTCTAAAGAATGACAAGTATCTGAGAAAGGATAAGTAAGCCTCAAGGGGACGACTTATTCCTTCATATAACATACGATTTCCAACACTACGATCGCTAACCGAGTCGGCACTGTATTAGCCCACCCAAAGGGTCCCGGGCATGAGCAGTACCTGTAAGCTCCTTGCGTCGTAAACCGAAGAACGTTAGACGACATATTACACTTTGCTTGGAATGGAGGAACTTTATTGATTGATGAAGTTGATATTATGCAAACCATTAAGAGATTGGATAAACTTGCAAACTCAAGAGCGGTTATCATTATTGTTGGTATAACTACTGTACTTGCTGTAATGCTTAATATTTTACTAGATGAGTTAATGACCTTTATTGTGATACCGTTCGGGATTTTTATCTCATTTTTTATGTACATGGTGATTTCTATTGTTAATCTAAACTCAAAGATATTCAAGTATGTAGCTCTACATCATAATGCAGACTTCAAAGAGTTCAGTAATAAGAATTTTGTATCTAGTATATCGAATAACCGACTATCACTTTTTGTGAGATCGAGGAGTTTTAGTGTACAGTCAGAGGTTGATGAATTATTAAGGAAATCGTATATAAATCTTGATAGGAAACTAACGGTTAAAGTATTTGGCCAATTTTTTCTTCTGATTGTAGGTATAATCATATCTTTTTTTGTTGGCTAGATGGCGTGAAATACGATCGTCTAACATACGATTTAGCAACACTGCGATCGCTAACCGAGTCGCCTACTGCATTAGGTGTTCAGCTGAAGCTTCACAACCATAAGCAGTGGCTGTAAGCTCCTTGCGTCGTAAACCGAAGACCGTTATGCGACATAAACCGCTACTTTTAAAAGCTGACAAATATTGGGAGAATGAAATGTCAAATATGTATGATAAGAACCTTGAACTTTTAAACAAGCTTATTGATGTACGAAACCAGGACACACCACAGAAAATGACTAAGGAGCTCCAAAGTGAAATTATGGGTTTCATGGATAGTATGAATGGAGATATTATAAGTACTTTGTCAATAAGTCTTGATAAATGGGCGGCAAACATCTATGAATACATAAAGGATACAATTAATCTCTATCTGGAATATCATTTACAAGGACGTTGTTCGGGTGTTGTTATAAAGTTTTCGCAAAGGAAATCTCCAGTAATTGAGTTCAAATTGGATGGACTGTATCAGATTCTTGATTTCGAGAAATTTAAGTATGGAACAGACGAAGGCAATAGAGAGTCTCATAGAGAATGTTATTATAGAGATGAATCCATTTGGTATGAGTTCACGAATAGTGAGTATGCAGATAAGTATGTGGAATGTATAGATTTAGTAGTAAACTTTTTGACTAATGAATTTCCTAACCTATCTTTTAAGAGAGAGTTAATAGATTAATTTGCTTACATCTGATGTGGTAAAGAATGTGAATTTTGGAAGCTTCCGCAGTTTCCGACGCATAACATACGATTTAACAACACTGCGATCGCTAACCGAGTCGGCACTGCATTAGCCCACCCAAAGGGTCCCGGGCATGAGCAGTACCTGTAAGCTCCTTGCGTCGTAAACCGAAGACCGTTATGTGACATTATACACTTTGCTAGAAATCAAGGTATAGTTATGATCAGTGAGAAATATAGAAAGAAGTGGAATAGCCTTTCAAGAGTCAATAAAGTAATTATAGCAAGTAGATATGTTCTCAGCATTGTGGTTCTTATTTTATGTGTTTTAGGACTAACAGGCGTATATAATATTACTTTAACAAACAATATTGTTATGCCAATTATGGGGATTGTATTTTTCTTACAAGGACTTTTTGTATATAAGAGAAATAAGCCACAGGCAATTGTAAGTTTCGGCATGACGTTTTTTATAATAATAACAACAGTGTTTGTTTATAGCTTATATTTTAGGCATTAAGGACATTTTCGGTTGCTGGCGTGTATAACGATCACATAACATACGATTCAACAACACTGCGGTCGCTAACCGAGTCGCCTGCTGCATTAGGCCACCCAAAGGGTCCCGGCCATGAGCAGCGGCTGTAAGCTCCTTGCGTCGTGAACCGAGATCCGTTAGGCGAAAGTTTATACTTTGAAATGTAGAAAGTAGGACATATGAGAACATTTTCCAAGATTAAATCTATGATAGCGATATTTTTAGTTATTACAACAATGTTCTTGATGGCATATATCTTTAATCCGGTAGAGAATATTTTTGTTGCAATAATTGCGTGGCTAGTGACCTTAATAACGATATATCTTTTGAGGTATAGAATTTATAGATTCGATATTTCAAAGGATGAACTCGTTTACTATAGATTGCTTGGTCATAAGAATACAATATTTCTTAGAGATTTGACTAAGATTGAGTTCGAAGGAGTAGCATTTAGAAGCCGGTGGTTAGTAATCAGTCTTTTTGTTGGAGATGACAGAATCTTTTTTACTGATATAAGCACGTTTCAGAATGTGGACTTTATTAAGCAGATAATTAAGTATGCTTCTTATCATGGTTATAAGCTGATGTTTGATGAAACATCTCAGAAGTTGATAGAAGATATGGGTAAGTAACTGGCAGTTGGCGTATAAACCTTCGCCTAACATACGATTTCCAACACTGCGATCGCTAACCGAGTCGGAATCGCATTACCGGTTCAGCTAAAGCTTCACTCGGATGAGCTCATCCTGTAAGCTCCTTGCGTCGTAAACCGAAGACCGTTAGGCAACACAATCAACTGCGGTGTTTTTGGAAATAAGGATTTATATTATAGGGGGATATATGGGAAGAAGAAAGTTTTTTTATATTGGAGTTCTTACGTTGATATCTTTTATACCGCAAGCTATTGATGATTTCATGAGTGCGTATGCAAATTCTTACAAGTTATATGATTTGATTAATATTTTGGTGACATCAATAATTCTTGTTATTGCAATAGCCCTTGCAAGAAAGCCGATTAATTTTATTGAAGATGTTAATGAGAATGTTGTTAGAGGATTTAGGTCAAGAAGTTTATTAGTAGTTGTACTACAGGGGATTATGGTGTTGCTTCTTATCTTCATAAATGGTGGATTTTTACTTGACCTTATACCAGAGGATAACTGGATGATTATTTGGATGTTTTCGTATATGACAAGGTATATATTTGTGATTGTTATAGTGGTACTTAATATTGTTTCATATAGTAAAGGGAAGAAATTAATAATAAGCTGATTTAAGTTATAACGAAATAGTCTATTCAATGAATGCTTAGAATGAATGAAACTTCTTACACTGTGATGTGAACCATAGTAACGTAGATAAAGGGGTTATAAATGAAGAAATTTACTATTATATTTTTAGTTCTGATTCTATTACTTTTTGTAAGTTGTAAGGTGGAAGAGTCTGATGAACGAAGTACAATTAAGTTTTACAATTGCAATAGTAATGATATTGAAAGAACTAATAAGACTTTACTATTTACAGATAATGATATTGATTCTTTTGATTGGGAGAGTCAGACAATATATTTTAATGAGAATATATATATTCAAGATGAATTATTGGAAGGTCGTAAAGCCGTTGGTATTGGAAGTGAAATTTTCAGTACAGGATCTCGTGACCTGTTTTTAGTTTATGTGGATGATGAACTGATATATGAAGGTCAATATTCACAGTCGTATGCATCATCGTATATGCCAATTGGAGTGGTGCTTTTAGATCAATTAGATGGAGTAAGATTATCTTATAGTATGCTTGATGGTAACGAGGATATTCGTTTTGATGAAAGAATTTATAAAGCTTTAAACAGTAATAATTTACTGAAAGAATAATAACTGCTATAAATGATTTAGATAGAGGAAGACGGTTGTTGATTGCGTCGCCTAACAAACGATTTCCAACACTCAGCTCGCTAACCGAGTCGGGGTCGCATTAGGCGTTCGCAGGGCTCACAGCCATGAGCTCGCCCTGTAAGCTCCCTGGCGTCGTAAACCGACCACCGTTATACGAAATTGTACACTACTTTTTGTCTACAATGGGGATATTAATGAAGAAATCCTGTGGAGAAGAATCATTGATGAATGAATTAATTTTATGTAGACCAACTAAAGAAATGGAAACGAAGTTATTGGAGTATAAGGAAGAGTATTTCAGGTCTGGATCAACCAATGTTAATGGAAGTTCAGGTCTTGCATATTATGATTGTTTTGACGAATGGCTTCAATTTATTAGTTCTATAGAAGGATGTAAACGACCAAATGATGTTAAGATAAGTACTTTCTTCTCTGTACGCAAGAAAGACAATAAGATAATCGGTAGCTTAAAGATTCGCCACTTAATGAGAGATCAAGCTGAAGAATATGGTGGACATATATCTTATGGAGTACGACCATCAGAAAGAGGAAAGGGTTATGGAAAGAAGCAATTGCATTTAGCCTTGGAATTAGCGAGAGATATGGAAATAACTGAAGTTTTGATTGTTTGTGATAAGAGCAATATTGCTTCTGCTAAGACAGCAATAAGTTGCGGCGGAGAATTACATAAAGAATATATTGTTGATGGTACCGAACGACAACATTATAGGATAGAGAATTATTAATAGAAATTTGGTGGTATATTGTTGGCAGCTTCCGTGTAAAACTTCGTATAACATACGATTCAGCGACACTGCGATCGCTAACCGAGTCGCCTACTGCATTAGGCCACCCAAAGGGTCCCGGCCATGAGCAGTGGCTGTAAGCTCCTTACGTCGTGAACCGAGGTCCGTTATACGACATAAGAATGCTCTAAAAGGAGATGGGTAATTTGAAGTTTCATTTTTTGGTTTTTTTACTATCTATACTTATATTCGCTGGTTGCAACGGGGGTACTCCGGATAATCTGAGATCTAAGACTATGGATAATCCTATTGAACTTGAAGGATCAGATGAACAGCTGAAGGAAATAGAAATCCTTGTTGAAGACCATACTCAAGATGATTTTGAGATAAATGTGTCTATGGTGGATAATGAACAGAGTGATATTGATTTAGTAATAGCGGATATAAGTATTAACAATCCAATAGACAATGATTTTGCTAAGCACTTTGTTAGAGTGAGCTCAAGCATGGATGGAAGATGGATATCTGGTTTATACTATAATGCATGGTATCAGGAATGGCATAATTTGGTGAATGAGATATTGGATTCATTGATATACCAAGAGGATATTGATGCACTAAATACGTACAGGAATAATTTCAATGAAACGGTACAATCCATGAGCGAAGTCATTGCATTTGAGTATACGAGTACTGAAGAACCTGTTGTAGAAAGAACTTATGGTTCTGCATTAGCCGAGACAATAAACCACAATGGCGCGATAATGTATAAGAATGAAACAATCAGGTTGATTAACAGTAGACCATGGAATAAGTATATATTTGCTTACCAAGGAATCGATTTGGATGAACTGTTGAATGAACCGGAGGACTAGTTCACATCTGTATAATTAGGTCACATTATTACGTCGTATAACATACGATTTAGCAACACTGCGATCGCTAACCGAGTCGCACTCGCATTAGCCCACCCAGAGGGTCCCGGGCATGAGCGAGCACTGTAAGCTCCTTGCGTCGTAAACCGAAGACCGTTATAGGAAATTCAGATTTCGATATAGGAGGATAGCTCATTGCAATATTTGGGGAGTTTACAAAGACAATTTGGAACTATAAGCAGTTTTACGTTGGAGTTAATGTATCTGCTTGCTTTAATATGCATAATTGTGATTCTTATAGAAGTGGTGTTTAGATTTAGCAGGAAGCGTAAACTTGATAAACTATTTTACACTACACTTATTATTTTATCGTCACTTGTAATAATGATATATTTCTTTTATTTCCAGTATCATAGTTTTGTGACCTCGGACACAAACCAAATGACATATGAAATTATATTGGAAGATCAAGGTACAGAGGATATTGAGTTAAACGATCTGCAAGTTTCGATTGTTGATAGTATTATTCGAGAAGGCAAATATAAGCTAGCTTCCGAACCATTATATAGGATTCATAGGCTACGGAATCAGATAGGACTCAGAATTTATGACAAGTACAATCCAGGACAGTCAATATACTTCATTTTTAATGATGAAGAGGTCAATGTTGTTTATTCGCCAAATATGAAGCATCAATTAATTGTAGATTTTGATGTTGAGGGGCTTTATAATTACTTGCAATCAGAATTTGATTTCTAAGTGTCAATCTGAACGTTCCTATAACATACGATTTAACAACACTGCGATCGCTAACCGAGTCGGCACTGCATTAGCCCACCCAAAGGGTCCCAGGCATGAGCAGAGACTGTAAGCTCCTTGCGTCGTAAACCGAAGACCGTTATGTGAAACCCTCAATCTGCTCATGAGTTTTTGGCAATAAGAAAGACCATCTCAATAATGGTCTCTACAAGAAGCAATATATAGGTTGTTATCAACGATTTTATATACGATACGATGTTCATCATTAATACGACGGCTCCAATATCCACTAAGATTATGCCTCAATGCTTCTGGTTTACCCATACCTTTTGAATATCCATCGCGTTCGATACTTTGAATCAATTTGTTGATCCGCTTGAGTTTTGCTTTATCATTTTGCTGCCAATATAAGTAGTCGTTCCATGCATCGTCAGAGAAGAGTTTATTCATCGATTAGTTCCCTTCGAGTAACTTTACCTTGTTCAAGTTGATCAATACCGTTTTTGATTTTATTGTATATGTCAGGATTACTAAAGATTCGGAAGTTTTCCATCATGTTATTATATTCTTCTTCTGATATCATAACGACATTTTCGCCGCGTGTACGAGTCACGATGACTGATTCAACATCATTGACGACTTGGTCACAGACTTCTTTAAAGTTGCTACGAACTTGTGAACTTGAAATTGCTATCATAGTATCACCTCCTGGATAAATTGTACCATAGTTTGTACGAAATGGCAATATTTATATGCTGGGTAGGGGACGATTGAGGGCATCACATAACATACGATTTAACAACACTGCGATCGCTAACCGAGTCAGGCCTGCATTAGGTGTTCGGCAAAAGCCTCACAACCATGAGCAGACCTTGTAAGCTCCTTGCGTCGTAAACCGAGGTCCGTTATATGACATAGCCAATCTGTTTTTGAAATGACTATACATTCTTAAGGAGCTTATATTTATGAAACGAATATTAATAATGTTCAGTATGATTCTTTTGTTTTGCAGCTGTGGACGAAATGAAGAAATGAAGATTGATATAGATGATGATCAGAATTATGAAGAACAGAGAAGTGATTTGGCAGATCAATTTATCAGAGCGTACTGTGATAAGAACATAGTTAGAATGAAGCCATTAGTATCTAGTAGATTTACACTTAAGGATGAAGAAATACATATCAAATCAGATGATCCATCTGTCATCAATGCAACACAGAATATAATGGGAGAGAATCTAGATTACAAACTTGATTCAATTATTGAGAAAGGTGATGTTTTTTACTATACCTACCAGTTAAGTGAAATGGTTCCAACAGGTAAATTAGATAATTTTTCGATTAGAATTGGAGTACGAAATATAGATGGATATTGGGTTATTGATGATTATTTTGTCATATTGGGAGAACTGTTTTAAGTGGGACGATTGACTACATCATATAACATACGATTCAGCAACACTGCGATCGCTAACCGAGCCGCCTACCGCATTAGGCCACCCAAAGGGTCCCGGCCATGAGCGGTGGCTGTAAGCTCCTTGCGTCGTGAACCGAGGTCCGTTATATGAAATTGATTGTTCGGTATTAACTGTTCTAAATGTCGAAATTATGATATAATAACGATATATTATAAGGAGGTGCAGTATGCCAACAATTAGACCAAGTTCAGATTTGAGGAATAAGTATAGCGAGATTTCTGATTTTTGCCATGAATATGATGAACCAGTTTATATCACAAAGAATGGCAAAGGTGATCTTGCAGTATTAAGTATTGAAGCATATGAAAGATTAATTGGTAAGTTTGAGTTACGGAAGTTATTACTTGAAGCTGATGAAGATGTTAAGATGGGTAGAGTTAAACCACTTGAAGAGGCATTTGATCAGATAAGAAAGAGTTACTAATATGCTAAGATACAAGATAGTATTGACAGATAAAGCGCTTGAAGATATAACTGGCATAGCAAGATATATAACAGAAGAATTGTTTAATAGAGAAGCTGCTGATAAGCTGGTTGATTCGTTTTATGAGGCTATTACTGGATTGAGTATAATGCCGAAGCGGCATGAGGAGATAACTGATGAGGAGTTTATAATTCCGGAGGGAATCAGGCATATCATAGTAGAGAACTATTATGTTTTTTATCGCTGCAATAATAATCCGGATGAGGTTATGGTGTTGAGAGTATTGTATAAGAAAAGGGAATGGCAAACTTTATTGTAGTATTCTCTAGAGTAATTCTCATATTGTCACAACCAACTTCATATAACATACGATTCAGCGACACTGCGATCGCTAACCGAGCCGCCTACTGCATTAGGCCACCCAGAGGGTCCCGGCCATGAGCAGTGGCTGTAAGCTCCTTGCGTCGTGAACCGAGGTCCGTTATGTGAAATCAAGAACCTGTATATCAAACTTGGGAGAGTTCATGAAATCTTATAATTTAAACAAGAATATCCATGTACGTATCGAAGATGACGTTAAGAAAATTTTGATTTATTCAAAGGTAAATATTCTAATGGCTACCGTCTGGATAATTTCCTTATTAATTGTAATTTTTATGTTATATCAATGGATCAAGTCATTTATTGAACACGGATTTCTAGGGATTCTGACGATGGGTGTGCTAATGTTCATATTTGCAACAGCAATGCTGTGTTTTCAGTTATTATGGATGCTTTTCGGGGTTGAGACTATAGAGCGAAATAGCTTGAGTATTGTGATTGAGAAGAGGATACTATTCTTATCTATTAGGAAGGAATATTCGGTTTCATTGATAAGGAATTTAAGAGTAGGAAATCGTGATTATAGTATTTATGAACGGGTAATTCTGAGAAGGTATCCGTTTGAATATGGTTATCAAAGTGGGTTAGTGATATTTGATTATGGTGATAAGACTATTAGAGTAGGTAGCAATGTTTCTGTAATGGAAGGGATGCATTTGGTTGAAACTATATATGATGATCTTTTGGGGTCTAGATAGTAATTGTTAAATAATCCTAATGGGGACGGTTATTGACATCACATAACATACGATTCGAGATTCAACGACACTGCGATCGCTAACCGAGTCGCCTACCGCATTAGGCCACCCAAAGGGTCCCGGCCATGAGCGGTGGCTGTAAGCTCCTTGCGCCGTGGACCGAGGTCCGTTATGTGAAAGATTAAGCCTGCTTATTGAATTGCCTTTGTCAATTTATTCAAGGCTAAAATTGAGTTTTATTAGTGCGTGTAATGCTATAGACAATCTGATTTTAAATAATGAGACGAAAGGTCAACTAATGGATGTAATTATTAGTAACATTAAGGACAATTTCAGAAAGATTATTCTATTTTATATTATTGGCTATATGCTCCAATTTTTCATATATCATAGAATTGAATTAAGTTTTTTTATCCCGTTAAAATTTAGTGCAGTTATTTTTACAGTTTTTGGATATATAATATTTTGTTTAAATAGAAACGTTAAAGGAATTAATAATTTTATATTAAGACTTAAGAGTACAATTATTTTAATCACATTTTCATTACCATATGTAATAATATATTTAATATGTATATTAAATAATATTGATATACATTGGATATGGGGGCTTTAAACAATTTATAAGTTTTAATTGATGTTATTTAGATTATAATGGGGACGACTTAATCCACCACATAACATACGATTTAACAACACTGCGGTCGCTAACCGAGACGGGGTCGCATAAGCGGTTCAGCTGAAGTTTCACACGCATGAGCTCGCCCTGTAAGCTCCTTGCGTCGTGAACCGAGGTCCGTTATCAGAAATACAATGCTAGCTATAGGAGAATACAGAATGAAACTCAAGCTGAAACATTACGAAGTGAAACATAATATGCGTAACTATAGCATATATGTTCCATTTTTTGAATTCTGTGAATTATATAGTTGTGAAGTTAATTCAAATGATTTTATGATATTTGGTGATAAGACAAGTTTTGAAGAGTTTGGTCAATCAGTTCGTTCGATTCTCGATGATGAAAGTTCCATACTTTATATACCAGCTAAGAAACCAACAACCGATTATCTTCGAGATAGATGGTATACAGCAACCGCATATGATCTAGTAATGTGCTATCATCATATGCAGCTTAAAGTCAAAGACTGGAAGTTGATCAGGCAGAAACTGATAGATTTCAAAGAAGTATTCTTAACTGTTGTAGACGATATAATTGAGCCTGATTTTGATAAGTTTATATACGCTGAGAATAAGGATATAATGGTTACTAAGTCTCGATTTGACACAATATTCTTAGTTGGAAGTAAGCCAATATTTCAGAACATCATATATCATGCATATCAGATTGCAGAAGATGGTGAAAGAGAATTCAATGATTATCCAGGTATTCATTCGCACGCTCACTTAGAATATTATTTAGGTAAGAACGCTCGAAGAGTAGATAAAGACGCATTGTTTATTGATTTTTATGACAGAGTATTGTGGGATGAGTATTATAGTAGCAAGTAATTGCAGCTTCCGCATAGTACATCTGATAACATACGATTCAGCGACACTGAGATTGCTAACCGAGTCGCCTACTGCATTAGGCCACCAAAAGGGTCCCGGCCATGAGTAGTGACTGTAAGCTCCTTGCGTCGTCAACCGAAGACCGTTATGTGAGATGATTTCTTTGTTCCGAGATAGGAGAGAATATGCAACAGTACTTAGTATCATTCAGTAAGATATGGGACGACACTGATTTTTTTGAAGTAAATATGGAGTGGAAGGCTTTGGGCATTAATGTATCTCATGAGTTCTATACAAATCAGTACTCGATCGGTGATTTATCAGATAAGTTACTTGCCGTTTCTAGGTTTGAGAAGGATAGAATTGAATGGACTGAGGGGAATAATGATACAAAGTCACATTCATATGTTCATTTTGAGGTTTCCAAGTATAAGCCTCAGGGCCAAATTCTATTCTCTGTTATTATTGATAACAATAGACTGGCTCCTCATAATAAGCGATGCGAGTTCTCTAATATTGTTGAAGCTGGTTCACTAGAAGTTTTTGCTAGACGATTGAAGAAATTGCATAGCAATGAAGATGTCCAAATCGAGGGTATTTATAGCATACATACTTAGTTGGCGAATTCACATCACATACGATTTAACAACACTGCAATCGCTAAATGAGCCAGCACTGTATTAGCCCACCCAGAGGGTCCCGGCCATGAGCAGAGCCTTGTAAGCTCCTTGCGTCGTAAACCGAAGACCGTTATGTGAAATAACATACTGTTTATTGGAGGTTTGAATGACTAGACTTTTCACATTGAAAGATAACATTATTTTATATGGCTTAACATTCCTATATCTTTTTATCAGGATGTATGTACTATATATCGAGGGCAGTTATATATCAAAGAACATTCTTTTGGAGACCTATTTTATCTTCGTAATATTAACAAAGTTAAGCGAATATGTGATATATCGACGCATGTTGGATTATGATGTCAAATTGGTGGTGCAAAGAGGCAGGATTAGATTGGTATCTGATTTAATTAATGTTGTTGCTGTATCCCTTCTGCTAATTTATGTTTCTTTCAGTGATATGACATTTGGGATTATATTAATTTTTGGTGCGGTTGTTTTTAGTTCCTTGATTAAATCTACTTCGGAAGAAGTGTATATTGGTAATCAGTTTTTTATCCATAAATCTATAGTATTTGTAATTGATGCAGTTGAATCTATAGAACTATTTGATTCAGGTGATATAGAAATTAGTCTAAGTAATTATACTGAAGGAATTGCACATCATACTAAAGCAGAGAAGCGAATAATCTATGAGTATTTAACGAGAATGATGAATACAGAAAGCTGATGTCCGTTACTTCACATAACATACGATTTACAACACTGCGATCGCTAACCGAGTCAGGTCTGCATTAGGTGTTCGAGCAAGCTCTCACAACCATAAGCAGCGGCTGTAAGCTTCTTGCGTCGTCAACCGAGGTCCGTTATGCGATAACTATTACTAGTTAAGGACAAATGGGACGTGTATTGGAAGTGTTTAAACGAAAAGGCTGGATTTATTTGAAAGAATCCATTATTATTTATAAAGACAGATATAGAAACAATAGAATAAGGAAATGGTGAATTTATGAGAGGGAGAATCAGAAGTTCAATTCCAAGTTTACAATTAAAGATAAGGTATGGGTGTAGCTGTGTTTCTTTTTAGACATGGTTAATAAGTATACCCAATTTTAGAAATAGACAGATATGGAATGGCCATTGAAGTTGGTTAAAACGGTTAGTTTTGAAGGACTTCCGGTAAACGCTCCATAGCCAGTACCTACCACTGACCATTTATTTTTGAGATAATGTTCTTATTACACTATGAGTCTTAAAAGTTTAGTACTAAACTTTTAAGACAAGTCAAAAGGAGAACAAGATGAAATCTCAAACAAGTATCGTTGCTAAACAAGTCCGCCTAAAAAAGTGGGCTGAACAGATTAAAGACTGCCAGGCTCGCCCTAAAGGGACCAATGTTGAAGACTGGTGTAATCTTCATGGTATATCAAAAGCCAATTATTACTATCGTCTTCGGTGTGTTCGGGAAGCATGCTTGGAACAAATCCAGCATCACCCTACAGAGTTTGTAGAATTATCACTACCTCAGCATACAACCAGGTTACCAAAAGTTGCTGTGCAAGAACCCATTGAAGCAAAGTCAGTAGCTATACTACACGGCCCCAATAACATAACCATTGAACTCTTATCGTCAGCAACACCAGATTTTCTCCATGCTATTATAGGAGCTCTTTACCATGTTGGATGATGGTCATGGCTTCAAGAAAATATATATAGCAACCGGTTATACGGATCTCCGTCGTGGCATTGATGGTTTAGCTGGTATTATTCGCTTTGAGTTCCAGCTGGATCCTTATGATAGAAATACCTTGTTTCTGTTTTGTGGCAGACGTACAGATCGTATCAAAGCATTACTTTGGGAGGGCGATGGTTTCTTGCTCTGCTATAAACGTTTGGAGATTGGAGCTTTTAACTGGCCAAGATCAGCTGACCAAGCAGTTGAAATTTCTGAAGACCAATACCGTATGCTTATGCAGGGTCTTGAAGTTATTGCTAAACGTCCCATTGTTAAGATGGAAAACCCTCCAACTATCATGTAAGTTTTTGTACATTTCGTAGAAAATAAAACCTGTTTATAAGTTCTAGAATCCTAAAAATCCTAAGATTCTGAAGTATTATCCACACATGATACCTTGAAAGAGGACATACTCACTCTTTGAGGTATCCGAACAAGCAACTGTGTGGATAACAGTGCTAATTAGTCAAATATCCTTGACTCCTTAGCATAGTTATCCACCGTCATAATGACGAAAGACGGATGACTGTATATTCGCCTAAAACCGCTGTATCTGCTATAATCAAGGCAATAAAGGAGCTTATGATTATGGCATTTAAATATACAGAAGAACAACTGAATACAATGGATAAGTCACTCCTCATCTCCCTCTTTCTTGGCCTACAAGATCAGCTGGATGTCCTGACAAAGGAGACTCAAGCATTGAATGATAAAATGCAGGTCATGATGGAACAAATGATTCTTGCCAACAACCACCGTTTTGGTAGATCCTCTGAGAAGATGGAAGATACCAGCCAAGTCATGTTTATGGAAGTGGATGGACAAATTATCTTCTTCAATGAAGCTGAAGCCGTCAGTGATCTGGATGCTCCTGAGCCTGATGATCTGGAAATCAAGCCTCCTCGAGGTAAGAAACGTGTTGGTAAAAAGGACCAAGATCTGTCTGGTCTGCACAAGAACATCATTAACCATTACATATCTGAGGATGAACTCGTGAAGGTCTTTGGTGAAAACGGTTGGAAACAATTGCCAGATGCAATCGCCAAACGATACAAATTTGTTCCGGCAAAGGTCGAGGTTGATGAACACCATATTGGTGTATACTCCAGCAAGTTTGATGGATCTATTATCAAAGCCAAGCATCCCAAAGGCTTGCTACATGGAAGTCCTGTATCAGCTTCACTGGCTGCAGCTGTTATGAATGGTAAGTATGTTAACGCAGTTCCTCTTTATCGGTTAGAACAAGAATTCCAGCGTTACGGATTGGCTATCACAAGACAGAACATGGCGAACTGGATGATTCGTCTGAGTGAGGAGTACCTGGGAATCATGTATGATTATCTTCATGACAAACTCTATAACTATCATGTCATACAAGCCGATGAAACTCCGGTTCTGGTAAATCGTGATGGTAGGTCAGCAGGAAGTAAAAGTTACATGTGGGTTTATCGTTCAGGTTTTATGTATAGGGATGAACAAATCATCCTATATGAATACCAGAAAACGAGGAATGCTTCACATCCCAGGACCTTCCTTAAAGATTTCTCCGGTATTTGTGTGACTGATGGCTATCAAGTCTACCACAGTATAGAGAAAGATATTGAAGACTTGATGATTGCAGGATGCTGGGTACATGCTAGGCGTCGCTTTGACGAGGCTGTCAAAGTAGTACCGAAAACCGGCCAAAAAGAAACCATGGCATATTTGATTATGAAGCAAATACAAGCCATATACCGGGAAGAAAACAAGTTAAAAGATCTTTCTTCCGGGGAGCGACTTAAGCAACGCCAGGTGATTATCAAACCCTTGGTAGATGCTTTGTTTGTGTTCCTGAAACAGAATGACCATCTTGTACCAAAAAACGGAAAACTTCGTGATGCATTAAAATATATATTAAATCAAGAACGTTATCTAAAAGTGTTCTTAACTGATGGTGACGTTCCAATGGACAATAATGCCAGCGAGCGTTCCATTCGAGGTTTTTGTATCGGTAAGAAGAATTGGCAAGTCATTGACACTATCCGAGGTGCAAACTCTTCTGCCATTATTTATAGTATAGCTGAAACAGCAAAAGCGAATAACTTAAAGCCATATGAGTACTTTGAATACTTACTGACTGAGATTCCTAAACATATGGAAGAAACAAGTAAGACCTTCTTGGAAGATCTGCTGCCTTGGTCGGACAAGTTACCGGAAGATATCAGAAAACCAAAGAAGTAAATAATTGGTCATGAAAATGACCATTTATTTATAGGGGTACTGGCTATGGAGCGTTTACGACTTCCGTAATAGTCAACGCATAACATACGATTCAGCGACACTGTGATCGCTAACCGAGCCGCCTACCGCATTAGGCCACCCAGAGGGTCCCGGCCATGAGCGGTGGCTGTAAGCTCCTTGCGTCGTGAACCGAAGACCGCTATATGAAATTTAGACTAGCTAATCTAGACATGAGGATAATATGACATACCGTGCAATGAGAAATAAACTTAAGAGTATAGAAAAACATGAGATAACTAAAGATGGTATCATACTTGATGGCGTTAATTATAATGCATCTTATAAGTATACTTGGTCTAGGGAGACTTTTATTCGTTCAACTATTCTAATTGTTGTGTTATTGATTTTGTTTGTCGCTTTGGGAGCTTTTTTTTGGAATGAGTTAGAGGCAATTAGTGAGAGTAGTAAAGCTAAGTACTTATTTTTCTTGTTTTTCACTTTTATGATGGATCTAGTAATTCTATACTCTCTTTATACGAGTATAATTAGCATTCGAAAGTTGAATTTTGAATATGATAAGGGTTCTGTTTTATTTAATGACGGATTCAGAATATATGAGTTCAGAGTTAAGAGAATAACTTCCATAGGATTGTTTTACTATTCTTACAGAAGCTCGAAATGGAGACTAAAGATTAGAGTGTTGGGGAAAGAGCAACCGATATTTTTAGACATTATGAAGTATGAAGAACCGGAAATCATATATAGGTTGCTTACTAATTTCAACGATAAGGTTAAGATATATTAATCGCGAAGCCTTCCGTAAAAACTTCCCATAACATACGATTCAGCGACACTGCGATCGCTAACCAGTCGCCTGCTGCATTAGGCAACCCAAAGGGTTCCGGCCATGAGTAGTGGCTGTAAGCTCCTTGCGTCGTTAATCGAAGACCGTTATGGGATCTTTGTTTCGGTGTAGGAGGATCAAGTCATGCAATCAAGTTCATATACTAGGATGACTATGAGTGCCACAGTAGCACTTTTAATCATTACAATATATATGCTACCAATTGTAGTAATTGGTGTATTCAATGAGAACGATTCATATTTGTGGAACCTACCTTTGGTTGTATTATCACTCATTAACTTTATTCTGATTTGTGTTCAGAGGTTCGCACTTGTCATTGTGTTCAAGAATAAAGCTCCTAGACATCCCGAAGTAGGGAACAGAGCAAATCGAATCCTAAGATACTTATGTGATAATGATAATGTAAATAGGTTGATTAACATAATCCAAGTCATGATAATCCTACTTGTTTTGATCAACGTTGGGATATACTTAATAGAAAGTCAGGCTGTTCTGACAGCGTTTAGTAGATTTGGTCTGGTTGATGCATATATTTTGGTTTTTTCTTTGATGCTTAATCTATTGTTGGTGTTCTTAAGACAGAAGCATTATTACAATAAGCTGTCGGTTTTTGTCCATTTTATATGCATTTGTTTGATTGGATTTGTTGTCAGAAACTATCTCTTTCTAGGATTATTATGGTGGACAAACTATGTTATGATGCACGTTACTGAAAGAGATGAAAAAGAGTTATAGACATAGGAGTCAATAAAGCATCCTATAACATACGATTTAACAACGCTGCGATTGCTAAGCGAGTCACCCTTGCGTCGTAAACCGAAGAACGTTATGCGAAAGACTGATCTAGTTATTTATAAGATGTTATTTGTCGAGGTAGGAAGTTATGCAAATTGATAACACAGTATTCGTCAGAAAACTAATTGAAATGATTGATACAGAATTAATAGATCCAGAGTGCTATGTTGAATGGAGCGATGCGCAAATTATGAAAATTGATGAACCTTCTGATTGGTTGATTAAATTATCGTTTTCGAAAGATAAAAATGAGATTACATCAAGTATGTATTCTTATATCAGAGAATCTTTTGATAGATATGATTCTAGTGGAGAATCTAGGGTTCAAGATTTTTGTACCATCGGTGATTTTCGTATAAGTTGTTTATTTGCGAAGTATTTATTAGGATTTATTAGTTGGTCAGACTTTCTGAGAGCTAGTGGATTGTATTCAGATGGTTCATATAGTGTTAGTGAATCATGTGAGTTTTTTTACTTTATGCTGAATGATTATGAGGCTGCAGTACAAAGACATGAAGTAGAACTCAACCAAGTTTTACAGATTAGAAGCAAATACAGTGTTCACATAAGAGAAGTAGCTGATTTGCTAATTGTCTTTGGCATGTCCTTGGCAATAGAGTAATTATCTCAAGGCTGTTGTTATAGATAAAATGGGTGACTCGCTATAAGGTTTCTGATAAGTCCATCCTATAACATACGATTTCCAACACTGCGACCGCTAACCGAGTCACCCTCACATTAGCCGACCCCGAAGGGGAACACCGGCATGAGCGAGGTCTGTAAGCTCCTTGCGTTGTCAACCGAAGACCGTTAGATGAAAGCTTCTTCTGGTGTACTAACAAACACTGGAGTTTGGTAAGATAAATATGCTAAGAAAATTGATATGGAGATATTATGAAACTTATTTATGCTGTATTATCGTTTTATCCAATTCTTTATATTACAAACTTTATTATTTCTATAGTCGTAGATCTGGTGCTTATGAATCATGGTTATCCCGCTAATGAATCAACATTTGGATTCGGGGCAACATTAGTTATGCATAAACTTTGCATATTTGACATGATACTAATAACTATTTTGTTTTTGTTAGATGTATCAACGAATTCTTCAGTTAAGAAAGATCATAGAATTCCTTGGGTCGTTGTTTTAATCTTTTTCAATGTGCTTGCTGCACCTGTATATTGGTACAAGAATATATATCAAGTGAGGAGAGCATAACTTCCTAAGAAAACATCATATAATATACGATTTAACAACACTGCGATCGCTAACCTAGAAGGGATTGCGTTAGGTGTTCAGCTAAAACTTCACAAGTATGAGCAGAGCCTGTAAGCTCCTTGCGTCGTGAACAGAGGTCCGTTATGCAGCACTCATGTCCTGGTGCTTAGTATTGATAATAAATGTGTATTGAGAAAGGGGAAAAATATATGTTGAGAAAAGGTTTATGCTTAGTTTTAATTATGGTGTTGGCAATTTGTAATATTCAAGTATATGCACAGGTGGAAAGAAACGAGGATGATTTTGAATTTAATAATCTTTTCATTGAAACCATTGCACAAAGTAGTTCAGAATTATATGATTCAATTTATTTATACCAGGCAGCATTGATGGGATGGGCAGTAGACGATTTGTATTTATATTCAAATGATGCATTTTTTTTATCTCTATATAATCTGATTTATAATGAAGATTTTGAATTTAAAACGGAACCTCTAGTAATAAATGGAGTTGATAATCCGGTAGACAATTATGGTAATCCATTACACGATATGAATCTTGAAAAGCAAATTAGAATACAGCGAATGGTAGATGATGGATATTTATTAGAAGAAGAAATAGAAACATATCCAATCACGAAATTGGATTTAGCAATAATACTTTATAGAATTTATAAAGACGTGTTACCCTTTAATGGTAGTGTAGCATATTCTGACACAGATTCTATAGAAGTGTGTTGGGCTGCAGAAAGGTGCATGCCATTTTACTTAAACCGGTCAGGTTACGAAGTATATCCAAATCAATCGCTACACGATTCAGTGCAGTACACAACATGCTTAAGTTATGCTTATTTATATTTTCCAAATCCAATCACGGGAAAGTACAATCAATTAATCCTTAATTCAGATAGTACGATTGAACTGGAGGGTGTAAATTTTACATCAGAAGATATAAGTGCATCAATTGAAAGCGTTCGAGCTAAGGTAATGAGGCCAAGATTAGGTTATTGGGTACGGGATGTATTGAATAACGAATCTTGTTCAAGATTGGCAGATGAATATTTAAGTACCAAGAGCAGCGATGCACTGGTGGAAATTCAGAGCATAATTGAAGAACAATATAATTTACTGCCGTATCAGCATGATCTTGGATATATTGGCTACATGTGTAAACTGTTTACTGTGATTGATAAGTAAGAGAACAAGAAATTTCTTCACTATATTTAAAAGTATTTTCTTAAATTTATACGATGAGCAGTACAGTGGACATGGTTGGGAAGGTGGTAGAAATTAGACGGATAAAAACGCAGCATAACACCACATCCAGCAACATCGCTTCGCTTGATCAAGACGGGGTCGCATGAGCGGTTCACAGAGCTCATACGCATGAGCTCGCCCTGTACGACGTCGTAGTTGCTAATTTGTTATATAACAGGCTGCTGCAATTTCTGCCCCACATACGTGCGGGACTAGATGATGGATAGGACTGATAGGATTAGTTATACTTTCTGTGCTATAAAAATACACAAATCACAAGGAGAATTAATATGTTTTTTAGTTTTGGTCATAAGAAGAGTACTAGTTTTGGTAATGTTGAAAGCAAACACTGTCCTATTTGCAACACCGAATTGGGAATGAAGTTAGAGCGGATTACTAGTTGGAATACATTCTGTTTCTTACCAATATTTGATTATGAACAAGTTTTTCTTACTTGCCCTGATTGTCAACATACCATGGAAATCAAGAACACCCAGGAGTATTTTAAGGCGAGATTTGAGATAGATTCAAAAAGGATTAATGAAAAAAGCGGATTGAGAGAAGAGTTGGATTTTGAGGTAGAGCTAAAGAAATATACGATCAAAGCATTCATAAGGAAGAATGTGTTTAAATTTATTATTGCACTGTTGATTATGCTGGTTATTATCTATGATATATTTTTTGCAGGTAAAAACTTTTAAGGTTTTACTTTCGTGAAATTATGTTGAATTACAAGATGTTTGCGAGCTTCATCATGGCTCAAATGTCATTTTGTGATTGGCAGGATACTAAATTGGAGTGTGTATAAGTTGGTCGTAGCTACGCCGTCCGTGGCTTGCTCCACGACTGGAAGACCATCCTATAATATACGATTTCCAACACTGGGATTACTAACTGAGTCAGAACCGCATTACTGGTTCATTTGAAGATTCACATGGAAGAGCTCATCCTACAAGCTTTTTGCGCCGTGAACCGAGGTTCGTTAGACGAAGTTTCATTATTAGATACAGATTAGCTGGCTAGAGTTATTAGGAGGAAGATTGATAGATAGAACTGGTATCAAGAATATTATTGGAAGAGATGTTGATAGGATTAGTATTGCATATGGTAGCAGGCTATATATTGACTTTGAATCAAAGAAAATTGTAAATCTTTATAGTGATGATATTCATAACACTTTTGGGATTAGGTTTATTTCAAGAGCTGGTTGGAGAATAATATCTAACAACAAATATATCTGTGGAGTTGACGACTATGACTATGTTATAGAGAACGCATTAAATAGTTTAACTCTAGGTAAAGTCACTGATGTTATACAACCAAATGATTTTGACTTAACAATTGTCTTGGAACCTAATATACGAGTAGATTTCTTCTGTACATCATCGGACGATGTGGTCTTACTTATTGACAATCCAGTTGCAGGTTTTTCTATAGAGCTTGATTCAACTGGATGGAATCTCGATGATAAACGAGATATTGTGAACAAGAACCAGAGAATTGATGAGTTTCTAAATGAGTATAAAGTTAATCTTATTAAGCGTTGGGATATTGATATATTACCTGGTGAAGGCCATAATATATGTGACAACTGTTTTTACTTTAGAGGTATTGATGGAAACTTTAAATCGACTGATTTTGGAATCTGTAGCAATGAAATAGCAAATAATGATGGCAAGTTGGTTAAGTCAACTGCTGGATGTAAAGAATGTAAGTCGCTTGCTGAATTGATTTAGAATTATTGGTAATGTCCATAATGAACTTCGACTAACATACGATTTAGCAACACTGCAATCGCTAATCGAGTCACTACCGCATTAGCCAACCCAAAGAGTCCCTGGCATGCGGGGAGGCTATAAGATCCTTGTGTCGTAAACCGAAAACCGTTATATGAAATAAAATGCTAGTTATTGGAGAAGAGAAGTGAATCGGAAGTTCGAAGAATACAAAGTTAGATATCATGGGAACAATTATATAATCATTAAACCTTTGACTCAGTTCGATGAACTATATGTATGTGAAGTTGACGCAAAGAGGTATATTTTATTTGGTGATAGATCAACCTTGGAAGAATTATCTTATCATGTTATGTGCATTCGAAACAATCCAGGATACGTATTATTCATACCAACGAAGAAACCGAACTCGGAGTATCTGTCAAGTCGGTGGATGTGTATGAAATCTTATGATTTAGTGATATCACATCATAGCAAACAGTTACAACATAAGTTGTGGAAGGAATTAAGGAAATTACTTTTTAAAGTTGATATAGTATCTTTGGAGTCTGTTGAATATGGTGAACCAGACTATGCAAGATATAGTTTCAAGGAGAACAAAGACTTACTTATTGCTGAGTCTAGGTTTGATACTCTATTCTTGTGTGGTAGTGGAAATGTGTTTGATATATTGGCTGATTCAGCTTCGCATGTAGCCGAATGGGGTCAAGAATCATTTACAAACTATGGCGGACATGCACATTCTCATTTGGATTTACGTTTACCTCAGAAGATAAGAAATTCTAGATCTGTTGACGTTACAATTGATTTTTATAGTAAGGAATTATGGGGTTACTAATCCTACATATCCCGCATTGTACATCCTATAACATACGATTTTCCAACACCGGGACAGCTAACCGAGTCTCCTGCTGCATTAGAACACTCAAAAGGTACCAGAAATAATCAGAGGATGTAAGTTCCTTACGTCTTAAACTGATGACTGATATAGGTCATATATAATCTCGAAAATAATGGCGGTATGGCCATAATGATGGAGGAAATAATTGATTATAAATTTTGATGAAATAACAAAGATCATTGAGTTATCAGAAATGATAGAAAATGGAGATTATTTTACCCATATCCTAGACTTGCTTAATCGTGGAGAAGTTAACATTTAGAGATTCTAAGATATACAACAATTTGGTATTTTATAACATGAAGGTTTATCATACCAATACCTAGGGGAGAAGTGAATATAGTGAGATAGCATATAAACTTCTTCTGGAAGGACTTAAACTAAACTCTAATGATTATAAGATTTTATCACAATTAGGCGCATATCATTGTTATAATAAAGAATTTCCTGAAGCATATGGATATTTAATGAAAGATTTGGAAATTGATGAAAGCTTTTCGAACTTCCACAATATAGGAGTAGTTTATTTTAACTTGGGACATTATGGGGATGCAGCTAGATTTTTTAAAAAAGCACATCAGATACATCCAGAAACCGAGTATAATTACACATCATATATTTACTATGCAATCCCATTAGCCTTGATGGGTAACATTGAAAAGGCTGCAGGTGTAGCGACATATGAACATACATTGTATGAGCTAGAACTTTTCGGTGAGATGAAGGAATGTCTTGATAACTCAGTTGAAGCTGAAGAGGAATTTAAGATTAATAATCTGGATGATGATCATTTGTCTGATGAAGAGAGGGTAGAAATTATGTATGTTTATGATGATAAAATACATATAATTGAATCAGGAATCTTACCAGTGATTAACATGGTAGATTCTTTGGAGCATGTCGATTTCACATACTAAAACAAGATGTATGTATAGTTGCTTATATAGGTCCTAGAATATACAATTCAGTGACACTGGTTTCGCTAAACGAAGGTGGTTATGTGAAATTGGTTATTTTTAATAAGGATTTGAAAGGAAGTAGTTTATGAAATACATATTATATTTAATACTTGCTCTGCTTATATTTACAGGTTGTAATTCAGTTGAGCATGTAAATACTGTTGATATTTTTAATGAATATATTGAACAGTATGAAAGCCTTGATGTGAGATCGGTTGAAGGGATCAATGTTTATTCTGATAATAGATTGAGTTCGTATGCAATACTACTAGATAATAATGGAACAGTAATTGAGCATCCAAATGCGAACATTATAGGGACTAGCATCTTTACCTATGGGCTTGAAGCAATAGATAATGCTTATGATGAAATTTTATCTATTGAGGAAGATGTTTCACAAGCATATGTTTATAGGTATGAGGGAGTTAATAAAGAAGCTCATTTTTACAGAGGAACTCCAGATAATATTTTGCTAGTAATATTTTCAATAAATGATTAAGGGTCAAAACCAACTGTACACTACCAAAGTTTGAACAACAGTGTGATCGCTAATCAAGGCACCTACTTCATGATGCCACCAAAGGATCATGGCCATGAGCTACGGCTGTAAGCTCCTTGCATCATGAAGCGTGGGTTATCAAGCGGTGGACACTAGTTAATCATAAAAAGCACCTGATTGGAGGAATAAGATTATGTCATGGCCTACACATATCGTAGCTGCAGCAGGATATGTTTTCGATGGGAAGGGAAATATTCTTCTAGTTAAGACTCATCATCGAGGATGGGACTGTACTGGTGGACAGATTGAAGTCGGTGAGAATGTTGAAGAAGGTGTATTGAGGGAAGTACTAGAAGAAAGTGGTGTTAAGGCCAAGGTCAAATCACTTTGTGGCATTTATTCCAATGTTGGCAAGCATATATATTATGATGGTGTTACAGAGGTGCCAACAAAAGTGATGATGGATTTCATTTGTGAATATGAATCAGGTGAGTTGAAAACTTCTGATGAAACTTCAGAAGTTAAATGGGTTCCCATTAATAGGGCAATGGAATATATTACAAGTCCAACAATTCAATATAGATTAGGTAAGATTCTTGAATTTGATGGAAAGGTTACGTATTCATCTTACATAACCAAACCGGAGTTTAAACTTTTGTATGAGAGGTATGTATAGGGAGTATCCTTGACTGCAATTGGATTATGAAAGAGTTACAGGTTGAGATAAGCTCGGATTAGTATACTGAAGAAAGTGAAGTACTGTGACTTTTAGTATGCCAGTCATAAAAAATAGAGGGGTATAAATATGATTATTAAGGTAAATTCGAAAAATATAAATCAGTTGGCAGACTTAGCAAATAAACTTTGGCCCGATAATAGTATTGAAGACTTAAAAACTGATTTTGAAGCTTCTTTAGGGTCAAAAGATGAGGAAGCATTTTTGTATAAAGACTCTCTTGATAATATAGTAGGATTTATTCAATTGTCTGTACGTGTAGATTATGTTGAAGGTAGTGAATCTACGCCCGTTGCATACATAGAAGGAATATATGTTGAAGAAGAGGTAAGAAGAAGCGGGGTTGCTCAGGAAATGGCTGCATTTGCTGAAAAGTGGGGTAAGGATAGAGGCTGTAAGGAAATTGCATCGGATTGTGAACTTGACAATACATTGAGCATAGATTTTCATAAGGGTATCGGATTTAAGGAAGCGAATCGCATTGTTTGTTTTATTAAAAAGATTGGTGAATAGGTTGACCGATAACGACACTCTATAAAAGAAGATGAATATTTGAATGCATCTGAATTTTATAAAAAGCATATTGTAAATGAATTTTCAATGTAGAGGATTATAATCTTAATGGAGGGTAATATGAAAAAACTAGTTTTGAAATATTTTCCAGTATTTTTAATTGCATTTTTCTTTTATGCAATGCTTGATACCAGCCATAGCAGGTCCCTTGGTGATATTATTTTCGAATGGGTTGGGATTCCTGCTTGGACTCATGGTTACCAAGGAACCCACATTTCAATTTTTGTTTTTTTATTCTTTATTATGACTATTTTCTATATTCGAAATAAATATATTGAAGAGGCTCTTATTATTCGTGGAAAACAGCATTTTGTCATATTTTTGATATTGGTGACGGTCATGTTTTTCATACATAGTGGTTATGTTGAGGCTAAGAGGGGGAGTTTTGACGATCTTAGGTCTATAGCTTTGAATGATGATTGTATCTACAGTTATTGCTATTATGAGGGTGAATTTAGAGAATTTGAGTATGAGTTTGAATTAACAAATTATGGGACTGGTCAGCGGGAATTTGAGATCGTGTTAGAAACCGATGAAGTAGGTAATCAGGCAAAGCGATTTTTAACTGACAGGGATATGACCTATACACTTGCCGGGAAAGAAACTAGAGTTTTTCGTTTTACTCTTGAAGATCTTGATCCCTATCTAGAGACTGAGACTGAAGCAGCAAGTTTTTCTGGGAAGGGTTGGACGGAACATGTTGTTCTTAGGGATGTTTTGGGTAACGAATATGTTATTTTTTCATTGAAGCATAATGGTATTATTATAGGCAGGTGAAATGGGAAGGATGGTATGGTTCAAAAATGGGAAATAAACCAGTGTTAAAGATTTATAAATTAGTGGTAATTATAGTACTAATCATGCTGATTGGGTGCTCGCCAAAAAGTAGTGATGAAATTATCGAAAGTGAAACTTGGTCTCGGATTAAGGATATTGAATGGAGCTCGGATAATGGATTCGCCGGAGATGGATTCTATTTTTATGAAGAAGATGGTAAGGCAATGTGTATGTTTATGATATATGGTAGTGGTCTGCCTATTATTTTTCATACTGATTCAGAAATATTAAGTATTGATGATGATATGATTGAAGTTAAGCTTATAATTGACCCTGAGAGTGATAAGGAAGTTACTTTTCTATTGGAAGTTGAAGCGGATAGGATTTTAAATGGGGATCTTGTCTATGAGTCGGTATTTGGCAGAGACCCTAGAGAGGCCATTGTTGGGCAGTGAAGTGGGTGTATAAAAGCCTATCCAGAAATAAGGTCTCTGGCCTTAGACAGAGACCATTACATTGGGTTCCTGTCCCAACTGTTGGACTAGATTATAAAACACAGAAAATTCTGAATAATCTGTCTTTGGTGTAAATTGTCACTTCTGGCCGAATCGGCCAGAAGTTAATTCTTGGGATCTGGACTTATGATTATGACGAACCTATAATCTTGAGCTTCAAAATTGCATAGATGGATTGAAAGTTTTATAAAGAAAGAAGGATAGCTATGTTAAATAAACGCAACATTGAGTTTTATCATAAGCAGTATGAGATGGCATTCAAAGAAGAAGGGAACTCCCCATCGCGAATGGAATACTCAAAGAAAAGGGTAAGTGATCTTTTAAGCCTTTTAGAGCGTAAACCTGGATGTGCCCTAGAGTTAGGCTCGGGTCCTGGCTTAGACGCTATTAATATGAATCTTCTGGGTGTTGAGGTGGATGCGTTGGAGATTGTTTCAGACTTGGTTAACCATGGTAAAAAGATACAGGATAAGTATCATAGTAAAGTGAATTTTATAGAAATGGATTTCATGTAGTATGAGCCAATAAGGAAATATGATTTGATCTATTATTTAGATGGATTTGGTGTTTCAACTTATGAAGATCAGGTTTTACTATTACATAATATTTCAAAATGGTTAAAATTGTATGGACTGTGTGTCATAGAAGTTTATAATCCTACATATTGGAAAAAAGTTGATGGAAGAAGTATGAAGCTTTCTGAAGATCTTCTGCGAAAATATTCATTTGACTATAAGACTAATTCCTTCATGGATACATGGACATCTCTTTCTGAAAAGACGTCTTATACCCAAGTTCTTCAATGTTATAGTCCGGAAGAGATGAAAGATATGCTTGGACATACAGATATGAAAATTGTATCCATTCATCCAGGTGGTGCTATGGACTTTGAAAAGTGGGAATATAATCCAAGAGTATCATTGGAGGAGTGTTTAAATTATCAGATCGTTTTTAGTAAATGAAGTGTTTTAATGAATAAGGAGGAAAGTTATGAATTGGATGTTTTTTTCAGGACTTCAGGTCCTAAACTTAGTTATTGTTATTGGTTTTGTTGGTTTGTGGATTTACGTGCTTATTTTGTTGATAAATTTTCTGAAGCTGGGTACTCGGGCTTTTCAAAAATATCTGGATTCAGATAGGGATTGATCAGGATTATAGGTCCTTTTGCATGAAAGGGTTTTGATGTACAATGTTTATAAGGCGCTAACAAGAATAAAACGAGCAGGTGATAGTGAATGGACAAGTTTGACTTAATTGAAAGCTGGCAAAAGGAAGAGCAAAAAGGTATGGAAGGCTGGGATTTTTCATACTTAGATGGCAGGATTAGAGAAGGAGACTTGCCTTGGGATTATAGGACTATTGTTAAATCTTCTCTTAAATCTCCTATGAAGCTTTTGGATATGGGGACAGGTGGCGGAGAGTTTCTTTTGTCCCTAGGTTATAATCCAAAGTTTATCAGTGTTACGGAAAGTTACCCGCCTAATATTGAGCTTTGTAGGAAAAAGCTGCATCCACTGGGGATTAAGGTTATTGAAACCTACGATGACCTGAATCTGGATATTCCATCGTCGTCGCTGGATATGGTTATTAATCGGCATGAAAGCTATGTGGCAAAAGAGGTATTTCGCATTTTGAAACCTGGTGGAATATTTGTGACTCAGCAAGTTGGTGCATATAATAATCTTGAATTTTCGAATCACTTATTTGCTGCGAGTCGCCAGGTGGTTAAGGAGTATACGATAGCCTATCATAAGTCGGAAATCTTGAAAGCCGGTTTTGAGATTGATTATGAAGAGGAGGCTATGACTGACTTGGAGTTTTTGGATATTGGTGGCTTGGTATATTTTGCTTCCATTATCGATTGGGAGTTTCCGGGCTTTTCGGTAGATAAATTTACAGGAACTTTATTAAGGCTTCACAGGGAACTTGAAAGTGGAAAGCGCTTGGTTAGCCAGGAACACCGATTCATTGTTAAGGCAAGAAAACCGCTGGTTTAATGTGAGCGTTTGCTCTGATATCTGGAGGATCATATGCAGATAGATCGCTTGTTTCAAATCGTTTTTATTCTGATGGACAAGAAAAAAGTAACAGCAAAGTATTTGGCAGATCGATTTGAGGTATCAACAAGAACCATTTACAGGGACGTTGATACCTTGTCTTTATGCGGAATTCCGGTTGTTGCAGCCAAGGGAAAAGGTGGCGGAATTTCTATTATGGAACATTTTGTCATTGATAAAAGTCTTTTTTCAGAGGAGGAAAAATCTAATCTTCTAATGGGGCTTGAGACTCTTCAATTAACCAATCTGGATGAGATTGATATGGCCCTTGGTAAGTTGAAAACTATTTTTCATCAGGATTCGGCTAACTGGGTGAAAGTTGATTTTTCCCATTGGGGAAATGATCCCAAGGTGAGGGAGAAGTTTGAGAATATTAAGGCTGCCATCATGAATCAACAAAAGATTGAATATGATTATTATGGATCAGAAGGAAAGATGAGCAGACGAGTGGTTTGGCCCCACCAACTTTTGTTTAAGGATAGGGCCTGGTACTTAATTGGATACTGTGAAAAACGAGAAGATTTTAGAACTTTTAAAATTGTTAGAATTAATGACTTGAAGGTGTTGGAGGAAAAATTTATACCTAAGGAATTACCGGCTTATGAAAGGTCTGTTGGTGAAGGCGTCCATAAACCGGTTATTATGTATAAGCTCTTTATCTCCAAGGAAATGGCTTATCGGGTTTTTGAGGAAATGGGTGGAGAAATCAGGGAAGAAAGTGATCAGGGCTATTTTATTGATTATCCAATGGAAGAAGATGAATCTGTTTATGATTATTTTTTATCCTTTGGGGAATTCTTAGAGGTTTTGGAGCCTAAGGAAGCCAGAAAAAAGATGGCTCATAAAATAAATTTGCTTACGAACAAATATTCGTGTTGAATATGACATGCTGTTGTCATATTAGAAGTGGTAAACTCTTTTTGTAAAGATTTGAAGGACGAAAGGAGTTACAAATGGAAGAAATGAAATTTTGTCAATCTTGTGGAATGCCGATGGGTCAAAGCGATGAAATGTATGGTAGTGAAAAGGATGGATCCAAGAGTGAGGACTACTGTAAATACTGTTATGAGGATGGAAAGTTCTTTAAAGAGGAAAGCCTTGAGAGTATGATTGAAACATGTATTCCTTTTATGTTAGAGGGGAATATGGAACTTACTGAAGAAATTGCCAGAGACCAGTTAAACCAGTTTTTGCCGACATTGAAAAGGTGGCAGACTGCCTGACTTTGGATTATATCACCTTATCCGAGTGGCATCGGTGAATGGAAGTGCCTATGGGGCACTTCTTTTTTTGTGTAGCTGTAATTGTCAGAGAGGTCGTGTTTTGTTCGAAAGGTGAACGTAATATCCTCTTTATTCCTAGGGTCTTTGTGTGTTAGAATAGAGGTTAAGAAACGTAAGGAGTCAACTATGAAAAAGCTTATAATTACAGAAAAACCTTCCGTTGCCAGAGATATTGCTGGAGTCCTTAAAGTGAATTCCAGGCGGGATGGATATCTTGAGGGGCAGGATTATATTATAACCTGGGCAGTTGGGCATTTAATTACACTTTTTGAACCTGAGGATTATGATCCTTCATTAAAAAAGTGGAATTACAACACTTTGCCAATCATTCCGAAAGAAATTAAAATAAAACCCTATGAAAAAACTGTTAAACAATTGAACATTATAGATCGTCTGTGTAAAAGAGACGATGTTGACAGCTTGATTTGCGCTACGGATAGTGGGCGTGAAGGAGAGCTTATTTTTCGTTATATTTACAATTATGTGGGTTCAGATAAACCCTTTCAGAGACTTTGGATATCATCCATGACCGATGAAGCTATTGAAGATGGATTCGCCAAGTTAAAGGATGGTTCGGAATACAACCGTCTTTATTTATCGGCTAAATGTCGTTCAGAATCGGACTGGCTGGTGGGTATCAATGCTACCAGGGCCTACACGACCCTGAATAATTCTCTTTTATCTATCGGTCGGGTCCAGACACCTACCTTAGCCCTTGTTGTAAACCGTTATCATGAGATTCAGAATTTTGTGCCGACGGATTACTTTGAAATTGTCGCCACTTATGAAGAGGGATATTCCGGTACCTGGTTTAAGGAACAGATTTCTGAAACCAAGATTGACACAGAAGCAGAGGCAAAGACTATTGTCGATAAAATAAGTGGAAAAGAAGGACTTGTTACTGCTGTTGAGAAGGAAAACAAAAGCGAGAAGCCTCCCTTCCTTTATGACTTAACTGAGTTGCAAAGAGATGGAAACCGACTGTATGGTTTTACGGCTACCCAGGTTCTGGAATATGCTCAAAACCTGTATGAGAAAAGAAAACTGATAACCTACCCAAGAACGGACAGCCGTTTCCTTAGTGAAGACATGAAGAAAACAGCTGTTGATACCATGTATAAAATAAATGTACCACCTTATGACAAGGCAATCGCACCTTTGATGAAGGATGGGAAGCTAAATATGAAATTCTCCAAGAGGATTATTAATAATGCCAAGGTAACCGACCACCACGCCATCATTCCTACGAATAAAAATCCTGGAAGCATTCGACTTCCTGAGGAAGAGCAGAAAATTTATCGTCTGGTTGTTAAGCGGTTTATTGCTGTTTTTTATCCTGACTTTAAGTTCAATACAACTAAGATCACAGCGGTTATTGAAGGTGAAAACTTTATTTCCAAGGGTAAAATCGTGAAAGACTTGGGATGGAAGAAGCTTTATCAGAAAGCCAATGATAAAAATGATGAACTCCTACCACCAGTGAAAAAAAACGATAAAGTTCATGTTGTGGATACAGAGTTGCAATCTAAGAAGACGACACCTCCCAAGCCCTATACTGAAGCTACTCTTTTAAGTGCTATGGAAAATGCAGGACGGTTTGTTGAAGATGAGGATTTAAAAGACCAGTTGAAAGAAGCCGGCTTTGGTACACCGGCAACCAGGGCAGGGATTATTGAACGATTGATTAGCGTTAAGTATATTTACAGAAAAGGGAAATCTCTGTATCCTACGGACAAAGGAATTAAGCTGATTCAGATTGTACCCGAACAGTTAAAAAGTCCTGAAATGACCGGGAAATGGGAACGGGGACTAAGTAAGATCAGTCGTGATGAGTTGCCAGTTGATCCTTTTATGAACTCAATCCATCGGTTTGTTGCCTATCTGGTGAAAAGTGCCTCAACAACCAAGAATATGGTGGAGTTTGAGAGGGAAAACAGGGGCAAAGGAAACTACACGATTAAAGGTCAGGTTTTTGGTACTTGTCCATTATGCGGTCAAGGAAAAATCACAGAGAACTCCAAGGCCTACTATTGCTCTAAATTTGTTGAAGGATGTAAATTCACCTTATGGAAGAATTCCTTAGATGACTATGGGAAGCTTAACCATGAGTTGGTAACGAAACTTTTAGAGAGTGAAGGAAACAAAATAGACGATTATCGATTTAAACAGCCTCAAACAGGTGAGGAAAAGACATCTACCTTAATACTGGAAAAAGAGGGAAGAGTCAGATTGGATAATATTAAACTTTTGACAAAGTAATTGGGTAAAGGAGAGGCCTATGTTCGCTAGTATTCTTAAAAATTTGATCGGTTATGATTTTTTGATTATTTGTCTTGCCTTGTTTAATGGAATATGGATCGTTCATAGGCTTCGGGTCACCTCAGGGATGCTGCGTCAAAAGCTTCAGGGAACGATCTATCTACCGATAGAATTTATACTTGAATCAATCAGAGCCAATCAGGACAAGAAGATTAATCTTCATGAACTTCAAGCCCTCAGGGAAAAAGAGGTCTTTTATTACCATCTCTTTGGAACGGTAAATGGCATCTTTCCTTTGATGGGGATTCTGGGAACTATTATTGGACTTTTGGGCATGGTTGGAATGGAAAGCTCCATGATTATGAGCAATTTCACCATTGCCTTGACTTCGACTTTTTGGGGTCTTGTATTTTCTATCGGATTTCGTGCCCTGGATGGTATGCTGGCCCCGGTCTTTTACCAGAACCAGGAAAACCTCCAGTTGATCTACGAGCGTATGGATTTGGCCTCTAGGAAGGATGATGAGGATGAATAAAGGTATTGGTTCAGACAAAATTGTGGACTTAACGCCCCTTCTTGATGTTGTGCTCATCCTTCTTTTTGCCTTGCTCCTTAATATGTCAGTTGAACAGGAATCGGTGCAGGCACAAGCAGACCAATTGATGGAAGAAATTGACAGACAGGAAAGTGAGCTGGAAGACCTTCTGGAAAAAGTTCAGGTAAAAGATCTGCAGATTTCTGAACTTAATGATAATGTTCATATTTTGAATGAGCAAAATCAGCAGATGAGTCAGGCTGTAACCACTTGGTTTGCAAGTAAAGAGGTAAGGGCCAGTGAGACCTTAACTAATGATCAAGTTACTAAGATTCTAGATGCAGATGAAATCAATCAATCCTTATACCAAATGGATTTTATTGCCAATCAATTCTTTTTTATCGAAGTTGATTTTGACGAACGTTTATACCAGGAAGTAAGGATTAATGGTCAGCCTACAGGTGTTCAGCTGAATTTTGATATACGCAATGACCAGACGAAATTGGACAAGGCTTATACGGATATTTTTGATGAACTTGAAAAAGTTATGTCTCAAAAAGACGGTGGTTATCGATTTGTTCTATTTACTTTGACAGATAATGGGCATGTTTATAGTTTTGCTTATGATTTGGTATGGTCAGTCATTAAGGACATTGAGACAAAATATACAGAAGACACTATTTACAAGCTCCAATATTTAAACTATGAATAGAGTTCATTTTGTTTGATTATATAAAAAAACATAAGAAATTGTTGACTACATACTTTAGGCTTGTTATTCTAGAGTAGGTAAAAATAATTGTCTTATGGAGGATGAAATGAAAAAGATTATGACAATCATGCTTGTCGTTATGTTGTTTGCGGCGAGTACAGTAACGAGCTATGCGGGAACAGATGAACTATCAGTTGTGAATGAGATTTTGGATGTAGCCAACGATGCCATTCAGGATAAAATTGACGCAGCTGTTGCAGAAGCAGACGCATTGGTTGATGGGATACCTGTTGAAGAGTATACACCAGCAATCGAAGCAGAACTTGACCGTATTTGTGACACATTGATAGCAGAGACCAACGCGATTGCGGCGGATGCTTTTGCGGAGTGTGCGGAGTATGAAGTTCAGGTTATGTGTGTGTTGGTTCCGGTTGATATTGCGAATCGGACGATAATGGTGGATCCGATAGTAGTAATTGGTCATTAATAGAACAATGAGGCGATTTTTATCGCCTTTTCTTTTTATTAATAATACTCTGGTTGTGATATAATAAAAGAAAAACTCATTTGCGAGGTATATATGAACGGGTTAAAGATAATTAAGAAAGATAACTTTTTGGCAAGTTTACTCCAAGAAACGTATGAGATGAAACTAAAAAGCAAATTTGGCAATCTTGAATTTATTGAATATAAAATCAAGAAGGGGAAGCCATTTATTTTTTATCCAAGCGATAACGATGAAACTTTGGAGTTTTTCTATATTTTATCAGGAGTTATAAATTATTTAGGAGAGATTTATAGTCAAGGAGATGCTTTTTGCCTTCATCAATCAGATGAAACATATCATTTTGAAACTATTGAAGATGTAACATTTTTATATATTAGTAACGAATCAATTTTAAATGACTTTGATTTCATTCTTGAAAAAGCAAGAAAAGTAGTAGTAGAAGTAGAAAAGAAAGACATTTACACTAAAGATCACAGTGTAAGAGTTCAACAACTCTCCTACGAAATCGCCAAAAAACTAGGACTCAAAGACAAAATCCTGCGAAGAATATCTTTTGCGGCCTTATTCCACGACATAGGAAAAATTCATGTCTCCAATGAAATCCTTAACAAACCAGGACGGTTGACTGACGACGAATATGACAGGATTAAGGAACACCCATCTCTTGGACGGGATGAACTGGACAGATTGAACCACGGTATTGATACAGAAGAGTACCAAGCCATTAGAACCATTGTTATACAACATCACGAGCGAATCGATGGAACCGGTTATCCGGATGGATTAAAAGGTGATGACATTCTAATTGAAGCTAAGATCATTGCAGCTGCAGATACGTATGATGCAATGACATCTGATAGAATATATAGAGGAGCCATGGAAAGAGGGGCTGCTCTTGATGAACTGAAAACATTAAAAGGTAAACATTATGATCCGGAAGTTATTGATGCCCTGGTCGAATGTGTTCTGGAAAGTGGAGAGTAAGGAGGGATTGACATCAAAGGAAATGACTTAATGAAACGACTGAAAAAATATCCTTTTATCTTTGTTGGCCAGTTTATTGGGGCGGCTACCTTTTCAAGTGTCCTGATACCCAATGATTTGGTGCCGGTAGGCTTGGGTGGTGTTTCGACCATCCTTAATAATCTATTTGGCTGGAATATTCAGCTGATGCTGGTAGTCCTTTCTTTGCCGATTATTCTGTGGGCTTTTTTTATGTATGACAGGTCTAAGCTGGCCTATGCAGCCCTGTGTTATGGACTTTTTACCTTTTATTTTGGTATAACAGATGCATTTGTTCCAAAGTTTGTGACTGATCCTATTATCGCCAGTGTTTTTGGTGGGATTTGTCTTGGTATAGCCGGTGGAATGGTCATCAGTCAAGGGGTTCCCAATGGACCGGAGGCCATCGTTGGTTTATATCTTAAGGAGAAACGGGATATTAATGTTCCGACTTTTCTCATGGTCATGAATATGGTTATAATATCTTCTTCCATTATTTATGGTGATTTGACCATGATTATTTATTCGATTATTGCCAACTATATTTCGGGTATGGTTGCTAATTATGTGGTTATTGGATCCAGGCGGTATTTTGTAGTTAATATTGTTTCGGACCATTATTTGGAAATCACTCAATTTATACATGAAGAACTGAACAGAGGAGTTACCTTTGTTCAAAGTATGGATACGACAACAGTTAAGAAAAAAATGCTCCTCAAGACCGTGGTGTCCAGTCGTGAACTGGTCAGATTGAGAGAGTATATACGTAATTTTGAAGACGATAGTTTTGTCTATGCTATTGAAAGTGTCAGCGTTATTGGTGGAGGATTTGAAGGTTAATGAACCCAGGAGGTGCTTATGAGCAATCGAACTAATGAACGTAAGGAAAAGAAAAAGAAGAACCATGTCAGTTTTAAGGCCATGATTATTGCCATGATTGTTGCCCTCTTGGCCTTTTTGGGTATTGGTAATTATGAGCTGGGTAACGGTGATGGAATAGATACAGGCGAAGGTCGGGACCAAATAGAGTCTTCAGATGGTTCTCGGTCAAGTGAAGATCTTGAAGAGTCTGAGACGATTCCTCAGGAAGAAACCGATGAGGTGTCTGATGAGACAGATCAAGGGATGTTCATCTATGTTCGTGAGGAATCCATTTTAATCGGAACTGATGAACAAGCAGAAGTAACCATTGAGGAATTGGAAGTTGAACTTAAGGCGCTTGAAGAAGGAGCCTTGGTGACCATTATTGATGATGGATCTGTTAAAAGAGTCTATGATGAAGTGGAAGCTTTGGTTGACAGTATGGACCTTAGGAAGGTTGAAGAATAGAGATATAACTATGGGTTATGGATTCCATTAAAATTAATTATGATTGACCCTTGGCTGTAGTCCAAGAATAGTCAATATAAGGGTTGACAAGCTATAACAAGATTGATACAATGTATTCAAATTTACTACTTATGTAGTTCATGATTAAGTTTATAAGACCATGATAAAGGCAGTGACGGAGACAAGTTTTTGGAATAACTGTTTGCAGAGAATCGGTGGTTGGTGAGAACCGATAACAGAACCGGAAGCGTATCACTCCCAAGCTTTGATAGTGAATCGAGTAGCTAGCAACGTAGAGCCGCGTTAAGGCCAAGGGTTTGTTAGAACCTAGTGAGATACCTGTATAGGTAATTAGGGTGGTACCGCGATTTATACTCGCCCCTACGATGTTGTAGGGGCGGTTTTTATATATGTTTGCCCATATTTTTTCATTAGGTAAACATATCCATTATTTTCAGACGGTTTTTCATGTATAATAATGATGAAGTCTGTAATCTGTGAACTTAGATTACACATATTAAAAGGAGGAGCATTATGAGAAGACATGTATTATCAGTATTAGTAAGTAATCACTCTGGAGTTCTAAGTCGAGTCGCAGGTTTGTTCAGCCGTAGAGGATACAATATCGATAGCTTGTCAGTTGGCGAGACAGAAAATCCGGAAATTTCAAGAATGACCATTGTTGCAAGAGGTGACGATCTTATCATTGATCAGATTATAAAGCAACTGGACAAATTGCATGACGTTCTCTTCATCAAGCAATTAAAAAAATCAGATACAACATTGAAAGAATTAGCACTTGTTAAAGTAACGGCTACCAACAAGACCAGAGTTGAAATTATAGGGATTATTGATATTTTCAGAGCTGAAATTGTTGATGCATCTACTGAGGCAGTTACGGTTGAGATAACTGGAGATTCCGGTGAGATTGATACATTTGTCATGATGGTTGAGCCTTATGGTATCAAGGAAATGACAAGAACAGGTGTTATTGCGTTACAGAAAGGTAATCACGATATACAGTCGGATTTAAACCAATAAAGGTTAGGAAAACTAATCAGAAAAAGAGATTCTAGGAGGAATATTGAAATGGCAAAGATGTTTTATGAAAGCGATTGTAACTTAGACTTATTAAACGGAAAGACAGTAGCTGTCATCGGTTATGGATCACAAGGTCATGCGCATGCAAGAAACCTTAAGGATTCAGGTGTTGATGTGGTTGTCGGTCTTTATGAAGGATCAAAATCATGGGCGGTAGCTGAAAGCGACGGACTTCGTGTAGCAGTTGCTGGAGAGGCTGCAGCGCAAGCAGATGTCATCATGATCTTGCTTCCAGACGAAAGACAGGCAGATGTTTATAAAGAAAGCATTGAACCAAACCTGAAAGCAGGGGATTCATTAGTATTTGCACATGGTTTTAATATCCACTATGGTCAAATCGTTCCTCCAGCAGACGTTGATGTATTTATGGTAGCTCCAAAAGGTCCTGGTCATACAGTAAGATACCAATATGAAGAAGGTAAAGGTGTTCCTTGCCTTATCGCTGTTCACCAAGATGCAAGTGGTAGTGCAGAAGCTAAAGCTTTGGCATATGCAGCAGGTATTGGTGGAGCAAGAGCCGGTATCCTTGAGACAACCTTCAAAGAAGAAACTGAAACTGACCTTTTTGGTGAGCAGGCTGTTCTTTGCGGTGGTGTTTCTGAATTGATGAAGGCTGGTTTTGAAACGCTTGTTGAAGCCGGTTACCAACCAGAAAGTGCATACTTTGAGTGTGTTCATGAAATGAAGTTAATCATCGACCTTGTTAACAAAGGTGGCTTAAGCTTTATGAGATATTCAATTTCTGATACTGCTGAGTTTGGTGATTACTCCATTGGTAAGCGTATTATCACTGATGAGACTAAAGCTGAAATGAAAAAAGTATTGTCAGAGATTCAAGACGGTACATTTGCTAGAAACTGGATCCTTGAAAACAAAGCTAACAGACCTGCTTTCAGATCAAGAAGAAGAATCGAGCAAGAACACCAAATTGAAAAAGTTGGTGCTGAACTTAGAAAAATGATGAGCTGGATGAAGTAAGCAGCTTTTGATTTCGCGGCTTAGGCCGCGAAATCATTTATAAGATATGAGGAATTCTCCTCCTATGTTATAAGTGATTTAGAATTTATAGAGAGAATATTCTTAATGGAGATTAGGAGATAAGGAGTTTGATTATGGGCAAGAACATTGTAATATACGATTCAACCTTAAGAGATGGGGCGCAGGGAGAAGGGATTTCTTTTTCTGTACTGGACAAGCTAAACATTGTAAAAGCGCTGGATGAACTCGGTATTCCTTTCATTGAAGCCGGTAATCCTGGTTCAAATCCTAAGGACCTTGAGTTTTTTGAAGAAGTAAAGAAGATGGAACTTAAGCAGGCTAAGCTTGTAGCCTTTGGTTCTACCAGACGTAAAAATGTTAAGGCCAGTGAAGATAGACAGATTCAGTCCATTCTTCAAGCTAATACAGAATATGTTGCAATATTTGGAAAAAGTTGGGACTTCCATGTTACTGACATTATCAATACAAGCTTAGATGAAAATTTAAAGATGATTCAGGATACCATTGAGTTTATGAATGAAAATGGTAAAAAAGTCGTTTATGACGCTGAACATTTCTTTGACGGATATAAGAATAACAAAGAATATGCCTTACTTACACTGGTGACCGCTGCTCAGGCAGGCGTTGAAAGTATTGTTCTTTGTGATACTAATGGTGGTACGTCGCCATCTGAGATTGCTGCTATAACTAAGGATGTTGTCTCCAAAATAGAAGGATCCATCGGTATCCACTGTCATAATGATATAGGAACGGCAGTTGCCAACTCTGTACTTGCTGTGGAAGCTGGTGCTGACCATGTTCAAGGAACCCTGGTAGGTTTTGGTGAACGTTGTGGTAATGCCAACCTGACACTTATTATAGGAAATCTTCAGGTAAAAGGTGATTATATCTGTATACCTGAGGACCAGATAGAGAACTTAACCGGTGCTGCAAGACTGGTTGCAGAAACTGCCAACATCGTCCTTGATCCAGGTATGGGATTCGTTGGTAAACATGCCTTTACCCATAAGGGTGGTATGCATATTGACGGGATTAATAAGTCTACTAAAAGTTTTGAACATATAGAACCTGAATTGGTTGGTAACTCCAGACGTTTCCTGATGAGTGAAGTTGCCGGAAGAACCCTCCTTCTTAAGAAGGTTCAGAAAATTGCCCCAGAGATTGAGAAAAATTCACCGGAGACTATTGCTTTAATGGACCGACTTAAGGTCTTGGAACATGAAGGCTACCAATTTGAAGGTGCTGAGTCTACTTTTGAACTGATTATCCGTAAGGAACTTGGTAAGTACAAGCCATTTTTTGAACTTAAGTATTTTAAGATTATGGGAGAGAAACCAAGTGTTGATGAGAACTTTTCTGCCTATGCTATGGTTAAAGTCCATGTGGAAGGTGAAGACAAGATTTGCGCCGCAGAAGGTGATGGTCCTGTCAATGCCTTGGATATTGCCCTTAGACAAGCTGTTGAATCCTTCTATCCAAATCTTAAGAAGCTTCATTTGACCGATTATAAGGTAAGGGTTCTTGATTCCAAGGATGCATCAGCAGCCAAAGTTCGTGTTCTCATTACCTCATCCGATGGGGAGAAGACCTGGACTACCGTTGGTGTTTCTACTGACGTTATCGATGCTTCCCTTATAGCTCTTGTTGACTCCATTGAGGTTAAGTTAATCAGAGATTTGGAAGAACAGGCTAGACGATTTATGTAAGAACAGCTCCTTTGAGCATAAGAATATATAAGATAAAATGATGAAAGAGGTACAGTATGAACTATAATTTAGCAGTCATTAAAGGCGACGGAATCGGTCCTGATATTGTAGATCAGGCTATCAAAATACTTGATAAAGTAGGAGATAAGTACGGACATACATTTAACTATACTGATGTTTTGGCAGGTGGAGTTGCCATTGATGCAACTGGTGAGCCTTTGCCACAAGAAACCATTGATGTTTGTAAGGCTTCTGATTCAGTCATCCTTGGTGCAGTTGGTGGATGGCAGTGGGATCACCTTCCAGGTGAAAAAAGACCCGAAAAAGCCTTGCTTGGACTTCGTGCAGCTCTTGGCTTGTATGCCAATATCCGTCCGGCTATGCTTTATAAAGAGTTAAAGGCAGCTTGTCCAATCAAAGATGAAATTATTGGCGACGGTCTTGATATTGTTGTTGTTCGTGAACTTACAGGCGGTATTTATTTTGGTGAAAGAGGCCAGGGAACCGGCGAAAATGGTGACTTTTCTTTTGACACCATGATGTATTCAGAAAAAGAAGTTGAAAGAATAGCAAGAAATGCTTTTGAAATAGCTATGAAGAGAGGCAAGCGTCTTTGTTCAGTAGATAAGGCCAATGTACTAGAGAATTCAAGACTTTGGAGAAAAGTAGTTCTTGAAGTGGCAAAAGACTATCCAGAGGTTGAACTTTCCCACCTTTATGTTGATAATGCAGCTATGCAATTGGTTATTAATCCAAAGCAGTTTGATGTTATCGTAACCGGTAATATGTTTGGTGATATTCTTTCCGATGAAGCAAGTATGATTACAGGATCAATCGGTATGTTGCCATCAGCGTCTATTGGATCTTCCAAACTTGGTATGTATGAGCCGATTCATGGTTCTGCACCTGATATTGCAGGACAAGATAAGGCTAATCCAATAGCGACTGTTTTGTCTATGGCTATGATGCTTCGTTATTCTTTTGATCTGGAAGAAGAAGCTTTGGCTATTGAAAAAGCAGTTGAAAAGGTTCTTGAAGAAGGTTACAGAACCGGTGATATTATGAGTGACGGTTGTACACTTGTTGGTACAACAAAAATGGGCGAACTACTTTGCGAAAGAATTTAACATAGGAAATTTTTAGGTATAAACGATAACGAATAATAAACCATGACGGTATAAACAAAAAAGGGAGGAAGTCAATGAATAGTGACAGAATGAAAAGCGGTATTGAACGGGCACCACATCGTTCACTGCTCAAATCAATGGGATATACAAACGAAGAGATCAGAAAACCTCTCATCGGTATTGTCAATTCCCAAAATGATATAGTACCAGGACATATACATTTAGATACAATTGTAGAAGCGGTTAAGGCCGGTGTACTCATGGAAGGCGGAACGCCTGCTGAGTTTCCTGCAATTGCTGTCTGTGACGGACTGGCTATGGGACATAAAGGTATGCACTATTCATTGGTTTCCAGAGAATTGATTGCAGATTCTATTGAGACAATGGCTTTAGCTCATGGGTTTGATGCGCTGGTTATGGTGCCAAACTGTGACAAGGTAGTACCGGGAATGCTGATGGCTGCGGCCAGAGTGAATATTCCTACTGTTTTTGTCAGTGGTGGAGCCATGCTGTCTCTTGAACAAGACGGTAAATATCTGGATCTGAACTCAGTATTTGAGGCCGTTGGAGCTTACAAGGCTGGACTCATCAGTGAATCAGAGGTTCATGCCTGTGAAGATTCAGCCTGTCCAACCTGTGGTTCCTGTTCAGGTATGTTTACGGCCAACTCCATGAACTGCTTAACCGAGGTTATTGGTATGGGACTTCCTGGTAATGGAACTATTCCAGCGGTATTTGCAGAACGTGTAAGACTGGCCAAGTTAGCCGGTATGCAGGTGATGGAGATGCTTGAAAAGAATATCTGTCCTAGAGATATTATGAATGAAAAGGCTTTTGAAAATGCCTTGACTGTAGATATGGCACTAGGTTGTTCGACAAATACCATGCTGCATTTACCTGCCATTGCTTATGAGGCACAAGTTAAATTGGATCTCAATATGGCTAATGAAATCAGTAACAAAACGCCTAACTTATGTAAGTTGTCTCCGGCTGGTCCTCACCATGTACAAGATTTATATTTTGCCGGTGGTGTACAGGCGGTTATGAAGGAACTTGCCAAGAAAGGACTGATTCACACAGATCTTCAAACGGTTACCGGTGGTACTGTTGAAGAAAACCTTTCAAGAGCAGGCAATAAAAATCCTGAGGTTATCAGACCTATCGAAAACCCATATTCAGAAACCGGTGGTATTGCCGTACTTTTTGGTAACATCGCACCTAACGGCTGTGTGGTTAAACGGTCCGCTGTTGCTCCTGAAATGCTTAAGCATTCAGGTCCTGCCAGAGTTTTTGACTCAGAGGATGATGCCATCAAGGCAATATACACAGGTAAAATTGTTGCAGGTGATGTAGTGGTCATCCGTTACGAAGGCCCTAAAGGTGGCCCTGGTATGCGGGAGATGCTGTCTCCAACGTCAGCCCTTGCCGGTATGGGTCTGGATAAGAAAGTTGCTCTGATTACAGACGGAAGATTTAGCGGTGCTACAAGAGGCGCAGCCATCGGCCATGTATCACCGGAAGCAGCAGAAGGTGGAAATATTGGTCTCGTTTATGAAGGCGACACCATTTCTATAGATATTATGGCAAATTCAATTGTACTTGAAGTTGACGAGGAGATTCTTGTTAGCCGCCGTGAGACTTTTGTTCCAAAGGAACCTAAGATCAAAACCGGTTATGTAGCTAGATACGCAAAACTTGTTACTTCAGCAAGTACTGGAGCTGTACTCAAATAAGGAAAGCTTTTGAAGGAGGCAATAGAATGCAATTAAACGGTTCTCAAATTTTACTTGAATGTTTGAAAGAGCAAGGTGTAGATACTTTATTCGGTTTCCCTGGTGGAGCTGTTCTCTACATCTATGATGAATTATATAAGCAATTGGATCACTTTAACCATGTCCTGACTTCTCATGAGCAAGGAGCTGCCCATGCGGCTGATGGTTACTCGAGATCAACAGGAAAAGTCGGTGTCTGTATTGCGACATCAGGGCCCGGAGCTACCAACCTGGTTACAGGCTTAGCCACAGCCTTTATGGATTCTATTCCGATGGTTGCGATTACCGGTAACGTTGGTGTACCTTTACTTGGAAAAGATTCCTTCCAGGAAGTGGATATCGCCGGTGTAACAGCTCCTGTTACCAAGCACAATTATATCGTAAAAGATGTCAATGAGTTGGCAGATGTTGTTAGGGAAGCCTTTTTTATCGCTCAAGACGGACGTCCTGGTCCGGTTCTTATAGACATCCCAAAAGATGTCTCTATAAAAATGGCAGAATATACCAAGCAGGAACCAAAAGAAATCAGAAGACATATCAAGCATATTCTTGAATCCGATCTGGTTAAAGCTGCTCACATGATATCAGAAGCCAAAAGACCATATATTTTTGCCGGTGGTGGAGTAGTCCTTTCCGGTGCCAAAGATGAAATGGTTGAATTTGCTGAAAGAGCAGCAGCCCCTGTGACTTGTTCCTTGATGGCCATGGGAGGATTTCCCGGTCAACATAAGTTGTACACAGGTATGATTGGTATGCATGGAACCAAGGCTTCCAACATCGGAGTTCAAAAATGTGATCTTCTGATTGCGGTAGGAGCAAGATTCTCTGACCGTGTAACCGGTGATACAACTAAGTTTGCCAGAGGGGCAAAAGTGATTCATATTGATATTGACCCTGCTGAGATCAATAAAAACGTTAAAGTTGACCATCACATCATTGGTGATGTAAAAGAAGTGATCAGCCGTTTAAATACCTTGTTGAAGCAACAGGATAATAAAGAGTGGCTGGCAGAAGTTGATGAGATTGCTACTAAGTATCCACTGAAGTATCCAGAAGGTTTAACCGGCCAGTACGCCATTGAGAAACTTTATGAGATTACTGAAGGCAAGGCAATTATTACCACAGAAGTCGGTCAGCATCAAATGTGGGCTGCCCAGTATTATAAATTTGCTGATCCCCGTATGTTCTTAACATCAGGTGGTCTTGGTACCATGGGTTATGGTACCGGTGCGGCACTAGGTGCTCAAGCAGGTAATCCGGGACACTTGGTTGTCAACATAGCCGGTGACGGATCCTTTAGAATGAACCTTAATGAGATGATAACCGCTGCCAGATTCAAGCTTCCGATCAAAGTCCTGGTTATTAACAATCATGTACTGGGCATGGTAAGACAATGGCAGACTATCTTCTATGATAACAGATATTCCTTTACACACTTGGATGACATTAACTACGAAAGTCTTGCAGATGCCTTCGGAGTCAGCTGCGTAGTCATCGACAAAAAAGAAGACGTAGAGTCCAAGCTAAAACAAGCCATCGAGATGGAAGGACCGGTCATCATCAACTGCATTATCGACAAAGATGAAATGGTATTTCCAATGGTTGCTCCTGGAGCACCCATCGACGACTTAATAACAGAGTAGTGTATTGCAGCCTTCGGGCTGCTTTTCTTTTTGGGTTTTTTGGGTTGGGGGTCCTGGCTTGCCCGGGTCCAGGGCACTTGGCACCCGGTCGGTGATTCCCAAATTTGGACATATCCCCATTATGGAGATATGACCATACCAAATTCGTGAGTCAAGGCCCAGATGCCAAGACCCAGGACCCAGACAAGCCAGTCGCAACCAGAAACTCTAAAAGAATAGAGTGAAAAGACTGCGATCCGAGACGCTAGGCTCTTCGAGCCGGCGCGACGACCCTCGTTGAGGGGAGATACGGTTATGATCTTCAAGTTGATATAAGAACTTCTGATTTATCTAATTTCCGTCGGAAGTTCCCAGCTGGCCGGTTCGGAACGAACCCACAGCGTCAACAACATATTCCATTCCTGTCTTATGGCGACAGGGGGCTGGTCCTTAGGACCTGGTGGTTGGGCTTTGATTCACGAATGTGGTTAGTAGACTTCCCAATTAAACAATCTCTCAGCCACATTTGGGTATCACTCGCCCGACCAATAGGTGCCTAAGGACCGGCTCCCGTCCCTCATATCACAAGAACGGAAAAAGTTATTGACAATGATTCTTCATTAGAATATAATTAGGTTAAGCCTAACTAATTAATTTAAGTTAGAAAAAGTAACAGGCAGGAAATGTCCACAATTTTGGAGGCAAGGATGAAGGATACTGAACTTCGATTAATGGAAGCATATAAGAATTTATACAAATTGAAGTGTAATAGTGCTGACAAGTTCGATCATCAATGTGAGCTTAGTGACCTTACTTTGACTCAAATTGAATATCTGAAGATCATTGACAAACATGAATACATAACCCTTAGCGGATTAGCTGAAGCGGTTCATAATTCAAAACCTACAGTTACAGAAATGGTGAAGAAATTTACTTCTCTGGACTGTGTCTATAAAGTTAGATGTCATCAAGATGGACGTAAGTCCTATCTCAAATTAACAGACCGAGGTTTAAAGGTTGCAAGAATGGAAGAGAATGTTTTGAAAGATTTAGTGCAAAAGATCATGACAAGACTGACAGAAGAGGAAGTAAATACCCTTATTGACCTTTTCGAAAAACTTGGACGTGAGGAATAATATATTCAAACTTCCAGCGACATAACCTCAGTTGCCAACATGGGACTTGATGCTGTGTCGCCTTTATTATACCTAAATTGCCAAAAAGTTTTACTGGCAACATTAGGAAGATATCAGCTGCGAGGACATCCATAAGAGCCTGAAAGGAGAAATACTATGAAAGATCAAGCATTACATGTTATACCGATTATAGATACCATTATTTTACCATCAACAGATACAAAGCTGTCTGTTGATGAACAGCTGGGACATGAGCTGAAAAACCAAATAGATAATGCATCCGGATATGCCTTGGCATTTACCCTTAAAGAAGGAGTAGATAAAAAGCATGTAACAGAGGATAGTTTTTATAAAATTGGCACCTTGGTTAAACTCAACCGAATTGAACCATCCTCAAACGGATATTTAGTCTATGCCAGAGGTTATGAGCGGGTTGAGGCAGAAGATATCATTATCGCCGATACCAATACCTATGCTACCTATCATGGAGCGCCTGAAGTCGATGACCTTCATGAAGACGGTCGGGCCCAAATGATAGCCTACATCAAAGAAATCATACATGAGATTGGTGATCACTTTAAGGGAAATGAAGACTATATGAAGCTTCTTGACAGGCAAAAAGAAATCAATAGCCTGATTGGTCATTTGCTTCCTTTCCTTCAGGCCAGTCTAGATCAAAAATACGAATTGATTCGACATGCGTCCATGAAACAAAGAGGCCTTCTTTTCATCGAGTATCTTGGTAAACAACAGGAGTCTATTGAGTTACAGGTTGAAATGGCCAAAAAATATTCCAAGAAGAATAACCAGAACTATCGAGAAGCCATGCTTCGTGAGCAGCTGAAAGCTATCCAGCAGGAGCTAGGTCAAGATGAAGATGATCCTGGAAGTACAGAAGCCTATCGTAAACGGATTGATGAATCCTTTATGTCAGAGGAAGCAAGAAAGGCGGCAAACAGAGAGCTGAAAAAATTGGAAACTTCAGGCGGTAATAATTCTGAAGCCCATATTATTCGTAACTATTTAGATTTGATGCTGGACTTACCTTGGAGTTCAGAGATAAAGGAAGTGGATATTAATGAAGCTAAGAGAGTTCTTGATCGTCATCACTATGGTATGGATAAGGTTAAGGAAAGAATTATACAACATCTAGCCGTCATGAAAATGAAAAAGAACAAGCAGGGGTCTATCCTTCTTCTTGTTGGCCCTCCGGGAACAGGCAAAACATCCTTAGGGAAAAGTATTGCTGAAGCCCTGGGACGTGAATATATCCGAGCCAGCCTTGGAGGTGTCCGTGATGAAGCTGAGATTAGGGGACACAGAAGAACCTATATTGGAGCCCTTCCTGGTAGGATTATTCAAGGCATGAAAAAAGCGGGAACCAACAACCCTGTTTTTGTCCTTGATGAGATAGATAAACTTTCTATGAGTCACAACGGAGATCCGGCAAGTGCCCTTCTTGAAGTCCTTGACCCGGAACAAAACAATACTTTTGCAGATCATTACCTGGAAGTTCCTTATGACTTATCGGATGTTTTGTTTGTGGCAACAGCCAACTCCATGAACTCCATTCCACAGCCCCTCCTTGACCGTTTGGAAGTTATTCAGATATCCTCTTATACAAATCTCGAGAAGCTCAATATTGCCAGGGAACACTTGGTGAAAAATTCTATGAAAGACCACGGTCTTGAAGGAGATGAAATTGTATTTGAAGATGAGGCGATCTCTGGTATAATTGACAGATATACAAGAGAAGCCGGAGTCAGAGGCTTACGCAAACAAATCGATAAAGTGGTTCGGTCAGTCATTGAAAAGATTGTTACCGATGAGGTTAAAGGGCTTTTCACGGTGACTGATGACAACCTTCATGATCTGCTTGGAAACAGAATGGCTAGACACAATGAAATCCGTGAATCAGCTTCTCCGGGAGTTGTTACAGGTCTTGCCTGGACACCGGTTGGTGGAGATATTCTTTTCATAGAAGGAACCTTTATGGCCGGATCCGGCAACATGATGTTGACTGGTCAGTTAGGGGATGTTATGAAGGAATCTGCAAGGATTTCCATGAGCTTGGTGAAATCCCGTCTGTCCGACCAATTGAAAGTTATCGATTTTGGTAAAAATGATATTCATATACATGTTCCTAGTGGAGCGACGCCAAAAGACGGTCCATCTGCAGGTATTACCATGCTAACCGCCATGGCCTCCCTGGCAACTGGTAAAAAGGTTAAAACTGACCTTGCTATGACTGGTGAAGTAACTCTCAGTGGTCACGTCTTACCGGTAGGTGGTATCAAGGAAAAAGTCTTGGCAGCCCACCGTGCAGGAATTAAAGAAATCATTATGCCAAAAGAGAATGAAAAAGACATTCAGGATGTACCTGAAGATGCAAGGAATGCCATCAACTTCCATTTTGTAGAGCAGATTGAGGAGGTTTTGGAACTTGCCTTGGACATTCATATCAAGACTCCGGAAGAACTCTTTATCATTTCAGGACCTGAAAAAAATATTGGCTTCAAGATGTAAATGGAGGACTTAATGGATAAGATACATATTGGATTATTAGGACTGGGAACAATTGGTTCCGGCGTTTATAGACTGCTTCTTGAGCATGAGGAAGAACTTGAGTTTCAATTGGGAAGTCAGATAGTTATAGAAAAAATTCTGGTTAGTGATATCAAGAAAAAGAGACAGGTGGATGGTCATGACATACCCCAAAGTCTTTTGACCAGTGACCCGGAAGAAATTTTCTCGGATCCTAAGATTCAAATTGTTATCGAAGTCATTGGTGGTGAAAACTATGCTACTGAACTGATGACCAAAGCTTTAGAGTCAGGGAAAAGTGTTGTAACAGCCAATAAGGACGTGATTGCCACCCAAGGAGTATTTCTCAGTGAGCTGGCAGCCAAAAATCACTGCGATATATATTATGAGGCCAGTGTAGGCGGTGGGATTCCCATTATTCGCGGTCTGACCGAAGGCCTTGCCTCAGATAAGATTACCCGGATCATGGGTATCGTTAATGGAACCACCAACTATATACTGACTAAGATGTCCAAAGAGAAAATGTCCTATGAGGATGCCTTGGCCAAAGCTCAGGCTCTTGGTTTCGCTGAACCGGACCCGACCTCTGATGTGGAGGGCTTGGATGCCGCCAGGAAAATGGTTATACTGTCCTCACTAGGATTTTCCATGCCAACAACCTTGGCAGATGTATATACTAGAGGTATATCTAAAATTGACCAAAGTGACATCGAATTTGCAGGTGACCTTGGATTTGCCATGAAACTTATTGGATATGCTGATATTGAAGAGGGTCAAGTGGAAATCAGTGTCCAACCGACCTTGCTCCCTTACGAACACCCTCTGGCTTCTGTTCATAATGAAAACAATGCTGTTTATCTCTATGGAGCAGCAGTTGGAGAAACTATGTTCTATGGTCCTGGTGCAGGTGCTATGCCAACGGCTACAGCTATAGTTTCTGACCTGATTACCGTAGTGAAGCGCCTAAAACTTGGAGTCTCAGGTAAGCATATGATCAATTTCAAGAATAAAAGAACAATTAAAGGCGATGATAAGATCAAGGCCAAATTCTACTTAAGACTTAATGTAAAAGACCAGGTTGGGGTCCTTAAAGATATTACAACTGTCTTTGCTGAAGAGTCCTTAAGCTTTGAATCGGTCTTACAGAAACCGGCCAAAGATCCGGGAGATGCACGTCTTGTCATTATTACCCATAAGGTTGTTTTAGGGTCCTATGTTAAGGCCTTGAGGCGATTGAAAGAGCTTGATACGGTTAATGGAATTGAGTCTTCTTTTAGAGTTGTTGGGTGATGGTGTTTGGAGAGTTATGTAGTATGAATTAAGAAGGAATATGTTTATATAGGGACGGCAGGCAGGCTGCATATCCTATCTCGCGGGCAGGTGCCCCACGAATGCGATGAGATCATCTCTAAAGAGATGATGTTTGACGCATTCGTGACTCAAAAGCCCACGAGACAGGACAAGCAACCCACCTGCCTGTTGTTATATAAAGATATATTTATTAAAAGCATAAGTCATAAAAGATAAATACCACCAACCCGAGCTGTGGCTTTGTTGGGCGGGGAGGGTATTGGTTTGATGTTGGTTGAATCGCTGGGTAATATTTAGAAGTATGATTTGTAGGTAAATATCTGAATAACAAAAAAAGCCTCCAGAGCGAGGAGGCTTCAAGACATACTTATTGAATTTTATCTGAGAAACCGGGCGTAGACTCCGATTTGTAATACACAAGGTGTGGGCTTAGGGTCTTGCTGGCTGGGCTTTGATGCACGAATGTGTTAAGGTTTATCTCATTTGAGTAAACATGAGTCACATTTGGGCATCACTCGCCCTGCCAGTAAGAGCCCTAGGCCCGCACCTGTCCCCATTACAAATCGGAATTCAAAAATTCATAGAGCTGATTAGCCCAATCCACAGCACCAATATATAGATCAGGAAAAAAAGCAAAGTCCAGGTTAATAGATTTGGCGTATTTTTCGGCTTGATCAAAGTCGCCTTGCTCATAGGCCAAGGCAAGACGAAAGACGTTGCTGTAGATGGTTTCTCTGAGTAGGAGTGTATCTTTTATATGTTTGGTAACCGGCAGTTCTGCCAGTGCATCTTCCATTGAGACTTCAAGAAGGGCATCTATAACCGATAGTAGACCTGTAAGTCTGAGTTCATGTATATGTTGGGAGAAGGCGCTTTTCATAGCGATATTTTCCAGAAATTTCATTCGTTGCATAGCAAGGCGCAGTATTTCACTGGGCTTGTCATTGGTCAGTTGATGGATAGTGGCCAGGGTGAACCACTGACTGAAGGCCTCAATACCTAGGATAGAAAGACAGTGCTTGATGGAGCTGACATTGTCCACCAGGGAAAATGAGGAATTGACCAGTTTCAGGAGTTTATAGGTTAAGGAAACTTCTGATTCGATGATTTCTGTTATTTTTTTGTATTTTGGTTCCGGTTCATCCAGTTCTTTCATGATTTCCACATAGTGATAGGCGGCGCCTGATAGACGTTTCTTTTTAACGATCGTTGGTTTGGCGAAGAAGTAGCCTTGGAAAAATTCAAAGCCGATTCGTTTGGCCCATTCGAATTCTTCTTTTGTTTCGACCTTTTCGGCCAGGAGAATTTTATTCATGTCTTTAAGTTCAACACAGATCCGTCGTATATCCATATCAGTATTGGCTCTGAAATCAACTTTGACGATATCAGCCAATTCTAGGATTTCCTTATGGGGATAGCCGGAGATATAGTCATCTAAGGCAATAATATAGCCGTCTCGTTTGTATTCTTTAATTTTGGTAAGAAGTTCTTTCGTAGGAACGACTGATTCCAGAAGCTCGATGACCACCTTGTCCTTATTAAGAAGCCTTGGAACATCATCTAAAATCAGCAAAGGGCCGAAGTTAACAAAGGCCTTCTTCTCCTGGGTCAGGTGATTAAGACCGAATGATAGGTATGAGTTTAACAAAAGTATGGATGTTGCTACAGAATCCCGAAGACTGGCATCATAGAAATTCTTTTCGTTGCTTCGGTAAAGTAGCTCATATGCGATAACTTCATGAGTACTATCGAAAATTGGCTGTCTGGCGACGTAAACGTTCATATTAAAACCTCCTATACCTTATTATACATGGCATAGAAGGTTTATTCAACGAAAATGATTATTAACTGGAATAGAAAATAGGACCTAAGACCTATAAAAATTTGTGCATCATGCTAGTGGCCTGTCTTCAAATTTTTAACTAGAATCAGGAAGGTGTAGACACTTAACATGGCCAAAGCAATAGCGCCTGCAATAAAAAGTGTTTCTGATAAATAGGTGGAAAACATGTCCATGTCATCTTCAATAAAGTAAAAAGCTGTTCTATACATCCCTGCGCCAGGTACTAAGGGGATGATACCTGAAATTTGATAGGTAGTCACCGGATTCTTTCTGTAAATAGCCAGTAGGTTGGAAAGTATACTAACCACAAGGGCTGCCAGTAAGCTGGCTGCAATTTTTGAATCAATAGCACTTTGACTGATCAGGAACATGGCCCAGCCACCGGCGCCAACGATACCGCAGTATATTAATTCCTTTTTGTTGACTTGGAACAATATGGAAAAAAACAAGGTAGCAAAAAATGCTGATCCGATTTGTATAAACATATATATAGCAGGAAAAACCTGTCCTCCTTCAATTATTTTCTCTAGTATCCTGTAAGTATTAACCTAATATCAACAAGGCAAAACCAACACCAACAGCGATTGAAATGGCGATGATAAAAGCATCTGCAATACGGGCCACACCTGATATAAGTTCACCGTGGAGAATATCTCTAATCCCGTTGGTAATAGCAACTCCGGGTACCATAGGCATGATGGAGGATATGACAACCAAGTCGTAATTACAGGGATAACCGACAACGTTGATAAGAAAGAAGGGTATCACACCTGCCAGGAAACCACCCGTTAGGTCAATGAAGAATTTGGATGTTCCTGTATAAAGCAGGAATATTTCCAAAAGGGCAAAAATAACACCTGCCATAAGGGCTGCGAAAAAGTCAATGGAGTTACCACCAAACACCAGGGCAAAAAAAGCTGAAGATAAACCGGTTGCCACAATCCTCATATAGGATTGGTAGTCAGGTTGAGCTTTTTCCTGCTCTATGGCATACATAGCTGCTTCCAAGGACATGTCTCCATTGCAGAAGCTTCGTGAGATATGATTGGCACCGGCTATTTTACTTAGGTTGATGGTTCGGCCCTTGATTCGCCGGACATATGTCAGACAATCAATATCAATATGATCTAAAGTGGCAAAAATGCCAGTAGGAGTTACGAAAGCTTCAGCTGTTTGACAATTACTGGTGTTAAGTATTCGGCTGATTGTGTCTTCCACCCTAAAAGTTTCGGCGCCGTTCTCCAACATGATTTCGCCGGTTTCCAACGCAAAATTCATTAATAACTTGTAATTCATAATGTCTCCTTTTATCTATGTCTATTGTATAACAGAGGAGAAAAAAGTCAACTATGGAATCTGCCTAAAAATAGATAAGCTGAGCTTATGTTCCTTATGCCTTATAGTTATAACTACATAGGGTATGCATGTTTCTTTTTTTGCAAGTCTATGCTATAATACTTTCAGCAATGTGAATTGTAAATTAAATGTAGCATTTGTTAATCTTGCTATAACGGAGGTAGAAAATGTATTCTTTTGACGAAGTCAAGCAATTTGATCCAGAATTGGCGGTTGCTATTGACTCTGAAATCAATCGTCAGCGAACTAATATTGAGCTGATTGCATCAGAAAACTTTGTATCTAAAGCAGTCATGGCTGCTATGGGAAGTCCTTTAACCAATAAATATGCAGAAGGCTATCCAGGGAGAAGATATTATGGCGGTTGTGAAAAAGTAGATATCGCCGAAGATTTGGCCAGAGACAGAGCGAAAGAAATTTTTGGTGCTGATCACGCAAATGTACAACCACACTCAGGTGCCCAGGCTAACATGGCTGTATGCCTTGCAGTCCTTAAACCTGGTGATAAAATAATGGGAATGAACCTGTCCCATGGTGGTCACTTAACCCATGGTAGCCCAGTTAACTTTAGTGGTTTGACATATGAAATCGTTCCTTATGGCGTTAATAAAGAAGGGTACATTGATTACGAAGAGTTAATGACTATTGCACTTGAAGAAAAGCCAAAGCTGATTATTGCTGGTGCAAGTGCTTATGCCCGTACAATAGATTTTGCAAAATTCAGAGAAGTAGCCGATGCAGTGGGAGCTTACCTTATGGTGGATATGGCCCACATAGCCGGACTTATTGCAGCTGGTTTGCATCCAAACCCAGTTCCTTATTCTGATTTTGTAACAACTACTACTCACAAGACCCTTAGAGGCCCTCGTGGCGGTATGATTCTCTGTAAAGCAGAACATGCCAAAAAAATCGACAAAGCGGTTTTCCCTGGAACTCAAGGTGGACCACTTATGCATATTATCGCAGCTAAGGCGGTTAATTTCAAAGAAGTGCTTAGTGATGAATTTAAAAGCTACCAACAGCAAGTCATCAATAATGCACAAGCTTTGGCAGAAGCCCTTCAGAAACGTGGTATAGACATCGTATCCGGCGGTACTGACAACCACTTAATGCTTCTGGATCTTAGAAGCCTAAATCTTACCGGTAAAGTTGCAGAGAAACTTCTAGATGAGGTTCATGTAACCTGTAACAAGAATACCATTCCTTTTGACCCTGAAAGTCCTTTTGTAACAAGCGGTATCCGTTTAGGAACACCTGCTGTAACAACAAGAGGTATGGTCGAAGCAGACATGGATACAATCGCTGAGATTATTCACCTGGCTTTAACTGACTTTGACAATAACAAAGAAAAAGCTATTGCCATGGTTGAGGAACTGGTTGCAAAATATCCTTTATACGCTTAATACTTAAGTCTGTCAGTTTACTGGCAGACTTTTTCATTATCAAACCTGTCACCTTTGTAGGTGACAAATTTCTTGAACAAATGATGCCTAGAGCCCTGCTTACCGGGACGGGAAAGACCAGGGTGTGATATAATACTCTTGACACGTCAATTGAATAACTATGGGGGTAGTTTATGATTGAGAAAACTATATTAGATAATCTTAAGTATTTGGAACTCTTAAGCAAACAATTTCCAACTATTCACGAAGCTTCTACGGAAATCATTAACCTGGAGGCTATTCTTAACCTTCCAAAAGGTACCGAACATTTTCTGTCTGATGTTCATGGTGAAGATGAGGCTTTTCTGCACATTGTCAAAAGTGGATCCGGTATCGTTAGAAAGAAAATCGATGATGTCTTCGGAGCCACCATTACCAATGCAGAAAAAAGAAAACTGGCAACCCTCATCTATTATCCCAAGGAAGTCCTTAACCGGGTAGGCAAAAAACTAAATGTAGATGAGGAAGAGGAGAAAGACTGGTATGAGGTGACTCTACACCGGCTTATACTTGTCCTCAGAGAAGTATCCTCCAAATATACCAGGTCCAAAGTTCGTAAGGCCTTGCCAGGAGAATTTGAATACATTATTGAAGAACTTCTCCATCAGAGAGATAAGGATCCTGATAAAGACCATTACTACAATCAGGTCATATCATCCATTATTGAGATTCGAAGAGCCAATCCTTTTATCATTGCCATTAGCGAGGTTATCCAGCAGCTGGCTGTTGACCATCTCCACTTGATTGGTGATATCTATGACAGAGGACCTAATCCGGATAAAATCATGGACAAGTTAATGGATTACCATTCCCTGGATATTCAGTGGGGGAATCACGACGTGGTCTGGATGGGAGCGGCAGCAGGTTCTGAAATCTGTATTTTGAATGTCATTCGAATCTGTGCCAGATATGGTCAGTTGGATATACTGGAAGAAAACTACGGTATTAATCTTTTGTCCATCGCAAGATTTGCGATGGATCATTATAAAAATATTGAGAAACAGTTTTATCCAAAAACCGATCATTTGATGAGTGATGAAAGCCTCTTGCATGCCCAGATAAACAAGGCCGTCTCTCTTATGCTCTTTAAAATGGAAGAGGTGGTTTCCGACCGTAATCCTATTTTTCATTTGTCCGATAGGAAGATGTTGTCAAAAGTGGATTTTGTTACTAACTCGGTTGAAATCAATGGGGTTCAACACCGCCTGATGATTAATGACTGGGGAACGGTCTTTAAGGAGAGGCCGACTCAATTGACTGATGAGGAAAATCAGGTGATTACCAAGCTTCAGTATTCCTTCCTCAACAATGTCAGACTCCAACAGCATGTTGCCTTTCTTTTTGAGAAGGGTAGTATATACAAGGCATATAACGGAAACCTTTTATATCATGGGTGTATCCCCCTCAATGAAGATGGGTCCTACACGGAATTGCCATTTGAAGGTGAACTTTATTCCGGTAAAGCCTTATTGGATTATTATGAACAGCGTATCCGGCAGATTTACGCCAAGCGGGAATCCATTACAGAGGAAAAGGAAAGAGACTTCTTCTGGTTCCTATGGTCGGGTGCCAATTCGTCCTTGTTTGGCAAGACGGCTATGAAAACCTTTGAAAGACTTTTAATCGGTGATAAGGATACCCATGTGGAAGGAAAGAATCCTTATTACAAGTATATTTTACAGGAAGATGTCTGTAAGAAAATATTAAAGGACTTCAATCTTAACCCGGATCATGGCAGAATTATCAATGGACATGTACCGGTAAAGGTCAAAAAAGGCGAGAAACCCGTAAAGTCCGGAGGCCGTTTAATCGTCATTGATGGAGGCCTTTCAAAGGCTTACCAGGATGTGACCGGTATTGCAGGATATACCTTTATCTTTAATTCCCATGGTATGCTCCTTGCAGCCCATGAGCCCTTTACCTCTGCCGATGATGCCATCAGCAACAATGTGGATATGATTTCAGAACTGTCCATTGTTGAACATGCAAGCTCAAGAATTTTAGTCGGAGATACGGATATCGGTAGAAAGCTTGCAAGAGATATTGAAGACCTAAAACTCCTTGTAAGTGCCTACAGATTAGGATTTATTAAAACTTTATTATATTAGGACCAAATAGTGGACAAGGACCCTCCTGTATGGTAATTTAGGTATACATTAAGGTTAAAATTTTATTGCCAGAAATGGCTTGTATATAGGAAAGAGGTCGTTTTTATGAAATGTTCGGTTTGCCACGAGAACACAGCTGTTGTTTTTGTGACTAAGATGGTTGACAACAAGCCTGAGCGCATGGGACTATGTCTCCCGTGTGCCAGTAAACAGGGACTAAGCCCCTTGGATCAGATGATGCAGCAGAGCGGCATGAACCCTGGTGATTTTGAGAATATTAACAAGCAGATGATGGAGATGTTCGAAGATCCGTCTATTAGTGATTCTATTAATCAGTTTATGGAACAAATGTCAGGCGGAAGCCCGGTGTTTGGAGCCTTTGCAGGTCATGAACCTGAAGATGCCACCTTTGACCAAGAGGACGAAGACAGTGAAGAAATGTCTAAGATACCGGATGAAAAAATTCCTGGTACAGAGGATGATGACAAGAAAATAGACAAGGAAAATCCTTTTAGTCAATTATTTGGCGGCAAACAGACTAAGGTTAAGCCAAAACCTTCCAAGAACAAGCGAAAGAACCTGGATACTTTTGGTATAAATCTTAGCGACAAAGCTAAAAACGGTGAAGTAGACAGGATTATTGGACGCCACAGAGAAATTGACAGGGTTATCCAAATCCTCAACCGCCGACAAAAAAACAATCCGGTTCTTATTGGTGAGCCTGGTGTTGGTAAAACGGCAATAGCCGAAGGTTTAGCTGTCAGAATTTATGAAGGTCAGGTTCCTGTCAAACTTCTGGATGCGGAAGTCTATCTTCTTGATTTGACAGCCCTTGTTGCCGGAACCCAGTTTAGGGGACAGTTTGAAGGACGGATGAAGGGCATTATCAATGAAGCCAAGTCCAGTGGTAATATTATACTGGTAATTGATGAAGTCCATAACATAGCCGGTGCCGGTGAAGCTGAAAGTGGGGCAATGAACGCAGCTAATATCTTAAAGCCTGCCCTTGCAAGAGGAGATGTTCAGATTATTGGTGCCACAACCCTGGATGAGTACCGTAAACATATTGAGAAAGACTCGGCTCTGGAAAGACGCTTCCAACCGGTTCTTGTTGACGAGCCAAGTGTGGAGGAATCCATTGAAATCATCAAAGGCATCAAAGACTACTATGAAGACTATCACAGGGTCATTATTTCTGATGATATCATTGCATTGGCTGTCAACATGAGTGAACGCTATATTCATGACCGTTTCCTGCCAGATAAGGCTATAGACGTTATTGATGAGGCCGGTTCAAGAGCCAATCTCAAAAATATGGGACTGGTTGAACTGGAAGCCCTTAGAAGTCAGTTGAGTAAAATCGTCGCTGAAAAAGAAGCAGCAGCAGCCATTGATGATTATGAAAAGGCGGCAGATTGCAGGGTTAGAGAGCTAAAGGTTACCGATAAGATCAAGAACCTGGAAATTCAATGTGAAAATGTCCATATTAAGGAAGAAGACATTGCCTATGTCATCGAAGCCTGGACCAATATTCCGGTTCAATCCATTAAGGAAGATGAAAAAGAAAAACTGATCCAATTAGAAAGACGTCTGTCAAGACGGGTAAAAGGACAGGACCATGCTATTGAACTACTGGCCAAATCCATCCGTCGTAACCGGTCAGGATTTAAGAAGAAGAATAAACCGTCATCCTTTATCTTCGTAGGACCTACTGGTGTAGGTAAGACCGAGCTCTCCAAAGCCTTAACTGAAATTCTCTTCGGTAACGAAGAAGCCATGATTCGTTTTGATATGAGTGAGTACATGGAAAAGCACACCGTATCCAAACTTATTGGAGCTCCTCCTGGATATGTGGGCTATGATCAGGCTGGACAGTTAACCGAACGGGTTCGAAGACGTCCCTATTCAGTAATCTTACTGGATGAAATCGAAAAAGCCCATCAAGACGTTTACAACCTTCTGCTTCAAATTCTGGAAGATGGAAGATTAACAGACAGTCAAGGCAGGGTAGTTAACTTTGAGAATACGGTGATCATTATGACTTCCAATGCTGGGACTACAACCAAGTCCAACAGCATCGGTTATAACAACGATACCAAAACAGCCGGCCAAAATCACGTCAAGGATGCCCTTAAACAATTCTTTAGACCGGAGTTCCTTAATCGGGTTGATGAAACTGTCATCTTTAACTCCTTAGACAGAGAAATTCTTCATGAGATCGTCGAAGTAATGCTTCGTGAAGTTATTCTTATGGGTAAGGAAAAGCACATGGATATTATGGTGGCGTCTGAAGTAAAGGACTACTTAGTCAATATAGGCTACGACGACAAATTCGGAGCCAGACCTCTTAGAAGGGCTATTGGACGCTATATAGAAGATGAAATTGCTGAGCAGTATATTCATGGAACTATCCAGGACGGAGACAGGGTTGAGGTTTCTATGGATGGTGATAGGGTTTTTGTTTCTAAGATTGAGCAATAGATTAGTAATTCAATACCATTTAATAAAAATGCCTCTTGCACTAATTCTTTTTAGTGTAGGAGGCTTTTCATTATGTTTGGGTTATTTATGGGAGTATCAAATTAGAGTTGAAATATAGAGCTAGTCACTCCGCCCTTGCGCACTTCGTGAAGCCGGTCTGAGCAACTAGCTCTATATTTCTGCTTAACTGGATATGCATAAAATTATAAATTATTGATAAGTTTACATATATAGAGTTAGAAGAAGTGATTTCTAGATATAGTATATAAGTTTTACAAACATATACCTTACACAACCAAGAAGCTTAGCAAAAACCATAGAATAATCATAAACGCCTTAGAAATGCAAGATCCTTCAAGGTTCACAATTTTCTATAACTTCCTGACACTTCTCAGAACTCCATAGGTCTCTCCAGAAATCTTCAAAACGCTAAAATCTCCCACTTCCATTCATGACCCCCAACACAAACCACCCACTACATCAATATATGACACAAGGTGTAGGCCTAGGGTCTTGCTGGTTGGGCTTTGGCTCACGAATGCCTCTTGCATTGCTGTATCATTGTTCCTAACCCAGGCATTTGGGATCCACTCGCCCGACTAGTAAGAGCCCTAGGCCTTGCACCTGTCCGTTATACATTGAATGTCACCCTAGGCCTGCACCTGTCCGTTATAAATCGATTGTATTATTTGTTGTATATTCGAATTTGTTCGTCGAAGGAAACTAAGTTTATAAGATAGTCAGGTAGCTTTATAGAAGTGTAATAGTATTCAGCTTCCTCCTTACTAATAGCCTCAATATAATTTTTGGAATAATTCTTATCGGGACTTACATACCTTAGCATAAAGTCTACAGCCTTATTATAGGCTATAGCAGCTTTGTGGATGGATTTGTAGTGGCCGATGGTTACATAACCCTTAAGATGGATTTTGGCCTTGTAAACGAAGGATCCCTTGTGGACAACCTGTTCAACACCAAGGTAGGGGTTACGGATTTTAATGTTTTCATATCTGAAATTGTTTCGATTACCGTCAATAAAGAGATAATCTTTGCCATAGGAGGCGTAATTCCGGATACCGTAGCGGGACAGTATATTGGTTTGCATACCGTAGTCATTGACAAAAAGGTAGTTACCCTTGGCGAAAATCTTGTGGGAGGAGTAGAAGAATAGGTCATCAACATCAAAGATTAGGATCCTGTCCTGGTCCATATGATAGGTGAAATAGTTTTTGGACAGGTAAATAGGGGTCTTGAAATAAAGACCATTGTCCCGGAAGTTCATGATGATCACCCATTTTTCATAGTCCATGGACTGGTCCGTATTCATATAGTCATCCAGTTTATAGAGTTTGCGGTCTAAGACCTTCTTAGCCAGTTTATAACAGTTTTCTGCAATATTCCGGTCAGAGGATGAGCCTAGGCTGATATGACGGCCCTTATGTGTGATGGAAACCCTGTAGTAGACGTCTCCATTTTTTTTCTTTGTTTGATAGATACCTTTAGCCATTTAGAATCCAATCTCTTACAAATTATTTAATATTTTCTTCATTATACCATTTTCGTATAAAAAAAGGGAGACAAGATCTTCCAAATTTCCTATTGGGCAAAATGAATAAAAAATTGCAGAGCCCAAAAAAATGCATAAAAAAACATCATAGGTGTGTTACTTGCTATTGTTTTTGCCTAAAAAATATGAATAAATAGTCTGAAAACTTTTTAAACTTAACAAAGAGCCGGCATTTCCATTGACTGAATATCTGGATGTAGTATAATAGCAAAGACTTCAAAAAACGGCTATTTTGGACGGCCTTTTTTGGAGTCTTAATTTTTGGTTTGCTACGTGCCAAATAATGTAGTGGATGAAAGGACAAGACATGAATTTTTTTAAAAAGTTATTTGAGTTTTTGTTTCACAAAGATCATATAATATCTAAAAAAGTTTATACCTTTGGTGCCGTTGTCGTTACTACCTGTATCGTTAGCGCTATGATTCTTGGAGCCAATGGATATGCTTCGAGTATGTATAATGATGCTGCTGAAAAAGAGCAGGACATCATCGCTAATGAAGAAGAAATGAAAGAACTGGAAGTCATGGAGACTGAGGAAGAGGACCTGGTTTCACAGGAATTGCTCCTGTCTGATAATGATTACAGTCGATATGAAAGTGGTTACTGGAAAGATTATGTAGACACTTTGGTTTCATCTTCAAACTCGCAGGCGGATAAAAAGACCTTGGCAATAGGACAAGACAAGAATCTTAGTCTTAGCACCTCCGGTAGAGACAGTGAAGATGGATACGTTACAATTACATCCGCAGATGTTGATGTGACACCAAATCGTGATCCAATTACAATATCTGATTCAGATTATCAAGTATTATTAACAATTGTTGAGGCAGAAGTAGGTACAGAGGACCTCTATACCCGTATGATGATTGCCAATACAATTATCAACAGAATGTTACATGACTACTATCCTGATACTATTGAAGACGTAGTATTTCAAAATGATGGTAAAGTTTATCAGTTTTCACCAATCCTAGATGGAAGATATTGGGAAGTGGCTGTTTCAAAGAAAACAATCGAGGCTGTTAACAATGCACTTGCAGGTTACGATAACAGTCAAGGGGCTCTGGCCTTTGTTAACCGTGAAATCACACACCCTGATATTATGCAATGGTTTGATAATAACCTGATTTTTGTTACCAAATATGGTAAAGTAGAGTATTTTAGATTTTAATAGATCCATTTGCAATCGTAAGAACTGTCGTATAAACTTAGGTTTATCTTCAGTTCTTTTTTCTTAAGAAAGAAATTGCTGAAAAAGCAGACAATTCCAGTGGAGCAAGAAGAACAATTCGCCAAGCTTTTGATCTTGAATGTGTTTGTGTGAAAAACAATTGTTTTCCTGTGGAATATATGTTATACTTTCTCAAAGGTCAGGAAATGACGATTTACCTATAAAGTTTACCTGGCAGATTGAAGAGTAATGATACACTCTTATATAGTAGGAAATTTGAAATCTGAAAGGAGGAAGTGGTGCTGCTGCATCACATCTAACATGGAGAAATTACATTATAACAGTACAAGAGGACAAGAAGTCGGTCTTACTGCATCTCAGGCTATAGTAAAAGGTCTTGCAAGTGATGGCGGTCTCTTTGTTCCTTCCTATATACCAACAGCAGATTTTGATTTTGAAAGTTTGAAGGATAAAAGTTACCAGGAGATTGCCTGCCAGGTGCTGGGACTTTTTCTGGATGATTTTACAGAGGATGAGATTAAGCACTGCGTTTACAGCGCTTATGACAGCAAGTTTGATGACCAGGCAATTGCTCCTTTAGTAAAAAAAGGTGATCACTATTATTTGGAACTATTCCATGGCTCGACCATTGCCTTTAAAGATATGGCCCTTTCCATATTGCCTTATCTGATGACCACATCAGCCAAAAAGCAGGGGATTACCAAAGACATTGTTATTTTAACAGCTACATCCGGAGATACAGGCAAGGCTGCCCTTGCAGGTTTTGGTGATGTAGAAGGGACTAAGATCATCGTCTTCTATCCAAAATCAGGTGTTTCCAAGATTCAGGAAAGACAGATGATCACCAGTGAAGGTGCCAATACCCATGTTGTCGGTATTACCGGCAACTTCGATGATGCCCAAACAGGTGTGAAAGAGATTTTTAACGACAAGGCTTTCAACGACAGGTTGGCTGATATGGGCTGTCAGTTGTCCAGCGCTAATTCAATCAATATCGGAAGACTTCTACCACAAGTGGTTTACTATGTCTATACCTATTCCAGATTAGTGAAAGAGGGACAAGTAACGAATGGTCAGCCTATGAATGTTGTCGTTCCAACAGGTAATTTCGGTAATATCCTTGCTGCCTATTATGCAAAAAGAATCGGTACGCCTATTAACCAGCTTGTATGTGCCAGCAACGATAACAAGGTCCTTTTTGACTTTTTTGAAACAGGTACTTATGATAGAAGAAGAGATTTTATATTGACTATCTCTCCAAGTATGGATATTCTGATTTCCAGTAATCTGGAACGTTTGATATATGAAATTGCCGGAGAAAATCCGGATATGGTTAACCACTTGATGGATAAATTGAAGTCTGAAGGTATGTATACCATCACTGCAGATATGAAAAATGAGTTGGTTGATTTTCATCCTGGTTTTGCCAGTCATGAGGATACTCTGGCAGCAATCGCAAAAGAGTTTTCAGAAAGCTCCTATATGATTGACCCTCATACAGCTGTTGCCAAAGCCGCTTTTGACAGTTATACTAATAAGAGAGATGACTTGTCTCCGACAGTAATCGTATCCACAGCCAGTCCTTACAAGTTCACCAAGTCCACTTTGTTGGCCATTGATGCAAAATATGGGGACATGGATGATTTTGACTTGCTTCATGAACTGGAGAAGATGACCCATGTGGAGATTCCGGCTGCTGTGAAAGATATTGACAAGCGTCCGATATTACATAATACAATATGTGACAAGGAAGATATGCCACAAGTGGTTCTGGATTTCCTGTCATAAGAAGGAGCAGATTCATGGATGGATTTAAGGGTAGACGTAAAGAAGTACCTTATAACCGTATGCTAAAAGATGCACTGGCCCAGGTACCAAAAGGTGCATTCCTTACTGTTAAGAAAAATGGTGAGGTTAACACCATGACCATCGGTTGGGCAACCTCTGGGGTTATGTGGGGTAGAAATGTTTTTGTAATTGGTGTGAGGCCAAGTCGATATACATATGGACTGATTGATATGGGAGATGCTTTTACCATAAGTGTTCCGGTCAATCAACAGTTAAAGAAGCAGATTGGCTACGTTGGCAGTCGCTCAGGCAGGAATGTCGATAAATTTGAAGAATCCGGTTTGACACCAGTTCAAGGTATGGAAGTTGATGTACCTATTATAGGAGAATGTGGCTTACACTTTGAATGTAAGGTAATTGCCAAACATCAATTGGATCCTGATTTTATTGATGAAGTTATTAAGAACAGACATTATCCTGAAGGTGATTTCCATATGATATTCTATGGAGAAATCCTCAAAAGCTATAAGATTATGGAAGACTAAAAGATCCTATGGATATCTTAATAAAGAGCTGATATACCACTAGCTGGTATGTCAGCTCTTTCTACGTTCATGTTTAAATTGGTCTTATTTAAGATAATTTTTCTGGGGATGAATCTGGGTGGCGTTGAGATGAACAATAACATCGTTAACGGACTCATGTTCCATGAGAAGGTTCTTGACCTGCTCGCTGATTTCGTGGCCTTCAAAGATGGAGATATTGCCGTCAACACTAATTTTGACCATAAGCAAAAAAGTAAGGCCAACAGGTTTGCTGGTGATGGTGTCAATATGATCCACTCCCTTAACCTGACTGATCTTCTTGACCAATTCGTTTTTAATATCATCGTCCAGAGTTGTGTCCATAAGGACGTAATAGGCACTTGAGAAAATGGTAAAACCTGTATAAGCAATCCAAATACCAATCAGAAGACCTACAATAGCATCGACGACAAAAAGGTTGAAGTAACCGGTAATAATTGACATAAGGGTAAAGCTGGTAATAAAAACATCGTTTCTGTGATCTTCAGCATTGGCAAGGGCAAGCAGGGAGTTGTATCTATGGCCTATCTTATTACAATATATAAACAAGCTTGCCTTAACACCGATTGTAAAGAGAGCAACAATTAAAAGCCAATGGGAATAAATAAAGGTGGCCTGGAACCTAAGGGAGTCGATTGAGGACCGAACGATATTGTAGGCTACGATAACCAGCGAAAAACTGATGATCATGGAAAAAATATACTCAGCTTTACCATGACCGTAAGGATGGTCGTGGTCAAAGGGCTCGTTGGAGATATGATTACCAATATAGGTCATAACCGAGGCGAATACATCTCCGGCACTGTTTAAGCCATCAGCAATCATAGCCTGACTTTTGCTGATAAAACCGATGATGAGTTTTAAGATTAAGAGTATGATATTGAAGATGATGCCGAGGATGGCAACTCTTCGTATGGATTGATGTCGTATGTCCATGGTGGTCCTTTCTTCTCATTATATAGTTCATTATACATAAGTCTAAAAAATTGTTCAAATATGTTTGACACTCATATTTGCAAGTGATAAAATAGTAAGGTAATTAAAAAGTTTATTATTTAACAATGATTATCAGTTACAAAGAAAGATTACAAATATTGTACGATGAATCATTGTAAAATGCAAGGAGGAAAGTAATGAGTTTAAAAGGTACAAAAACTGCGGACAATTTAATGAAAGCTTTTGCAGGTGAATCACAAGCTAGAAATCGTTATACCTATTATGCATCAGTAGCTAAAAAAGAAGGTTATGTACAAATTTCTAACCTCTTCCAAGAAACAGCTGATAATGAAAAAGAACATGCTAAGCGTTTCTTCAAGTTTTTGAAGGAAGACCTTAATGGTGAAGTTCTCGAAATCAATGGAGCTGGTTACCCTGTATCCTTAGGTGATACGGTATCCAACCTAAAAGCGGCTGCAGCTGGCGAGAATGAAGAATGGACTGAACTTTATCCTGCATTTGCTGCTACAGCAGACGAGGAAGGATTCCCAGCAGTAGCTGCAGCCTTCAGATTCATCGCTGAAGTAGAGAAACACCATGAAGAAAGATACTTAAAGCTTGCTGCTAATGTAGAAAAAGCTGAAGTATTCAAAAAGGGCGAAGAAGTATCCTGGAAATGTAACAACTGTGGTTATATTGCATTTGGTGTGGAAGCTCCAAAAGTATGCCCAGCTTGTGTGCATCCACAGGCTCACTTTGAACTTCTTTGTGACAATTTCTAAGATTGTCTAATGGCATTCAATCCATAATGAAATAATCGTTTTTTTATATAATAACCGTCAGCAATTCAGTGCTGACGGTTTTTTATATTTTTATGGCTCTAGCCAAATCATGGAAAAGACCTTAAGGATAATAGATCTTGTTGAAGACAAGGAGGGATTGATGTGTGGGTATATATAACTACACATATCTAATTAGTATAGCCTATAGTAACATAGTGACCCTTAAGTTTCTGTATCTTGTTGTCTAAAATCCTTCCTAATCATTGAAAATAAGTTTTTTTTTGGGTATAATTCAGTAATGGAGTGGTCTATAGACCATATATATAAATAGAAGGAGTACAATATGCGGTTCGTGCCAGTTCATGGGTTGATGGAAGGGATGACAGTCGGGAAAAGCTTATACGACATCAACCATAAATTATTGCTGAGTCAAGGCAATATTATCACAAGAAAATATGTCGATCGAATTGTACAATTAGGATATCAGGGCATTTATATTGATGATGAATTATCAGCAGATATAGAGGTCAAGGATGTTATTCGAGACGAGCTCAGGATGAAAGCGATCCAATCATTAAAGGATGCTTTTATTTTTACGGATTTAGAGACCAAAGGGGGACAGGCCCAGGCCAAGAAGAAAATTGATGTGACCAAGATGATGATTACCAATATTGTTGAGGAAATTATCGAAAACAAGGATACTATGGTCAATCTCATCGATTTAAAGTTTTTTGATGATTATACTTTTTTCCATTCGGTGAACGTGGCTGTTTTATCGGTCTTAGTCGGTGTGGAATTAGGTCTTGCCAGAGAACAGCTTTTTAACTTGGGACTTGCAGGAATCCTTCATGATATCGGCAAGATTTATATTGATAAAGATATTCTCAACAAACCAAGCAAGTTGACTTCAGATGAATATGAAGTCATGAAAAAACATTCAGAATTCGGTTACAATTACCTCAAGGAAACCTATGAAATACCATCTGCCTCTTATGTGGCAGTTCTTCAGCACCATGAGCAATATGACGGCCAGGGTTATCCCGAAGGTAAGAAAGATAATGATATCTCACTGCTGGGTAGAATTATCTGTATGTGTGATGTCTATGATGCCTTAACATCCAATAGACCATACAGAAAGCAACTGCTGCCTTCAGAGGCAATGGAATATATTATGGCCAACGGGGGTATTATGTTTGACGTTAATCTGACCAAGATTTTCGCCAGAAAAGTTGCACCTTTTCCTGTTGGAACTTATGTGAGACTATCCAATGGCTTTTTGGGAATCGTTACAGAGAATTTTGAGGAAGCCTGTATGCGGCCAAGGGTCAAGATTATTCTTGATAAGAAAGGCAAGCGTATTATGCCTAGAATTGTGGACCTCAAGAATGACCGTTATTTAAGGAGCGTTACCATTACCGGTATTAATGATCTTTCTTCATAATGACTGCAAGTAGGTCTCTTGGTAATGGATACTATAGATAAATGAATATTTTTTATGACTGGGCCATGCTCAGTTGGAAAGGAATGGAGATATGGGTATTATTAGAGTAGGAATGGAAGCAGTAGGCGGAACTTTAGCCGATCAATGGCTGGAAAGGGTTGAACCGGCTAATATTAATAATTCAATTGTAGCTTCCTATGGAGTTGTCAGCCGTAAGGACGAGAAGAGAAACCGAAACCGTAAAGGATCACCACATGTGATTTCCAACGGTTCCTTAATACAGGTTCCTGAAAACACCTTTATGATCCTTGTGGACTCCGGCAAGATTATCGCAGCAACCAATGAGGCCGGCTTCTATCAGGTAGACAATTCAAGAGCCCCTAGTATTTTCTTTGAATCAAGCGGAGAAAATGAAGTGGCAGGTTATAACAATACAGGTAACAATGGAATCGAAAGACCAGGCGGTATTATGAATACAGTCAAGGATTCTTTTGAACGTTTTAAATTTGGTGGATCTGCACCCTATGAGCAAAAAGTTATTTATATCAATATGCAGGAGATTCCAAACATAAGATTTGGCACTCCTAATCCAATTATCTTTGGAGACCGTAAGTTGGTCCCTGGAACCATGATCTCAACAGAAATCAGAGCCCATGGTACTTATTCCATTAAGGTTTCCGACCCGATTTTATTCTATAGAGAAGTACTGAACAAAACAGGAGACAAAGACTTTGCCAAAGACGATATGGCTGAACAGTATATCGATGAGTTTTTAGCAGCCTTTACAGATTCTATCGCAAGCATGGCTTATGAAGACTGCAGCGTTATAGAACTGCCAACCAGACAACGGGAAATCGGTAAGTTTATGGCCCAAACCCTTGATGAGGAATGGTTAAGCCAGCGTGGTTTCTTTATCAACTCTGTTGCAGTAAGGAACATGACTTACGATGAGGAAACCAAGAAATTTATTGACCAACACAGACAGGATGCCTTGCTTCTTGATCCAAACCGCCGTGCAGCCCGTATGACTCGCGGTGTTGCTTCCGGTATAGAGAACGCTGGTAAGAATGAAAATGGAGCTATGATGGGATTTGCCGGCGTTGGTATGGGTATGAATGCAGTGGGTGGAGGTCTATCTGATGTTATGAATCCTGCCACACCACAAGCCCCGGTAAGTCCACAGCCAGTCCCACAAGCGGCACCTGGGGCTGATGGTTGGACCTGTACCAAGTGTGGCAATACCAATAATGACGCAGCCAAGTTCTGTTCCGGTTGCGGTAATAAAAAGCCTGAGCCGGTAGCAGCTGGATCCTGGCACTGTAGTGAATGTGGAACAGCAAATACAGGTAAATTCTGTACTAACTGCGGAAACAAGAAACCTGAAGCAGCAACTTACCAGTGTAACAACTGCGGTTTTGTTCCGGAAGATCCAAGCAATCCACCTAAGTTTTGTCCAAGCTGTGGTGACAAATTCGATATTACTGACCGTAAGTAGGTGATGTCATGTCAAATATAAAAGAATACGATTGCCCCAATTGTGGAGGGCCTCTACGCTTCAACCCTGAGGAATCAGGGTGGAAGTGTGATTATTGTTTCAGTCAGTTTGATAAAGAAGAAATCGACAGGATTTATGGGTCTGTTGAAGAGGAAGGTCTTGAGGAAGTCCATGAAGACCTGGATACCTATCACTGTGAATCCTGTGGTGCTGACCTGATTGCAGAAGAGAATACATCAGCGACTTTTTGTCTCTATTGTAAAAGTCCTACAGTCATTAAACAGCGCTTCAAAGGCGAATTTAAACCTTCTTATGTTATTCCTTTCAAAGTAGGTAAAGATGCTGCCAAGGATATGTACCGTCAATGGATCGGTAAGAAGTTTTTTGCTCCTACTGCCTTTAAGCTGGATGATGAAATTGATAAAGTTACTGGTATGTACGCGCCATTTTGGCTCTTTAACTGTGATGCCCATGGAGAAATGTCCGGTACTGGAAAGAAGATTTCCTCCTGGCGATCCGGTGATTATGAATATACAAAAACCAAAACCTATCACGTTGAACGGTCCGGTCATATCCATTATGACCGTATACCTGTTGATGGTTCCAAGAAACTGGATGATATGTATATGAATATGATAGAACCTTTTGACTATAAGGAATTACGTGACTTTACCATGCATTATTTAACCGGTTTTCTCGCAGAAAAGTATGATGTAGGTTCTGATGAAACAGTAAAAGTTATGGAAGCCAAGGCCAGAGATTTTGTATCTTCAAGAGTAAGAAGTACAGTCAGTGGCTATTCCACTTTTACACCAACCGTGGATACGGCCCACATTCACAACATCGAAGAGCATTATGCTTTAATGCCTATCTATATTCTTATGAATAAGTTCAGAGACAAGGAATACATGTTTTTTATTAACGGCCAAACCGGCAAAATTGTTGGAGATGCTCCCATTGACCATAAGCGCCAGGCCTTGTTTTTTGGTGCTGTCTTTGCTGTTGCATGGATCATTACCGTCATAGGAGGTGCTTTCTTTGGCTAATAAATCTTTCAGAAGAATATTATCTCTAAGTCTTTTAGTCTTTATGGTCCTAAGTATGACCCTGGTCTATGCTGAGGGTCAAAGTGTCGTCGATGAAGCCAATCTTTTGGATGGGACTACAGAGCAGACCTTGGAAACTCAGGCAAAGTATATTGTGGATACCTATAAAATGGAACCTGTTGTTGTAACGACCAACAACTCAGAAGGCAAAAGCTGGATGGCCTATGCTGATGATTATTATGACTACAATGGTTATGGAGTTGGCAGTGAAAATGAAGGTATCCTTCTACTGATTGACATGGGGACAGATGATGGTAACAGAGGTTACTGGATATCAACAACCGGGTCAAGAACCATTAGCAAGTATGAAAACCAGATTGAAAAGATGAAGGAAGTTGTCCTCAAGTACCTTAAAAAGGGTGACTATGACCGGGCATGTCTTGAATTTATGAATATGGTTGAGAATATGGAAGCTTCAGGAAAACCCTATACTTTCGGTCAAAGACTGATGGGTATGGTGACCTCCTGGATTCCTTATGTTGTGGCCCTGGCTATTGGTGCCATTGCTACAGGTATACTAACCCTTCAAAGTAAAAGCAAGGTTACAGCATCCGGAAGAAATTATGAAGAACCTGGCTCCTTCAAATTGGAGCGGGAAGTTGACCGTTTTGAACATGAACATACCACAAGAAGGGCTATTCCTAAAAACAACTCCAGCGGAGGTGGTGGAGGCAGCCATACCGGTTCCTCCGGCACATCCCACGGCGGTGGAGGCGGAGGTTTCTAGTTTCAGATCCTTATGTTAAGAAAAATGGCTTTTTGCCATTTTTTCTTTTCTAATGGTATTCTAATGTGGAGTTAAAACTCTTGCAATAAACCTTGTCTATAATAGGCTTATGAAAAGAAAATATAAAAATTTCTATATGACATGCAGACCGGATATGATGCAACATAATCTTAGTACGAAGGAGGTGCCACATGATCATTACAGAGAAAATGATTCGTGAACTTCAAAGACGTGTGGATGTTTCCTATGAAGAAGCCGAAAGGTTTCTAAAACGAGCAGGGGGAAATATTGATATTGCAGAAAGCTATGCCATGCGAAAGGAAAATTCCATCTGGTCCAGGCTTTTTAGTGAATTAGAGAATATTATTGATGCGACCTTAGTTTATCGCTTAAAGATTTATAAGGACGAAGACGTATATACCAATATTCCTGTTATTGTTCTTGTTGTATTACTGGCTCTCATCGGTGTGGACAAGTCCTTGTTTGTTGGTGTAGTTTTTGTTGTTTGGGCCTTGTTGGCCGATTGCAACCTTAAACTGGATAAGGTAGAAAGGGATACAAGTTTTACCTTCAACAAGGGAAGTGAAAAGCGGACCAGACAAAGGGTTACCCAGGCGGCTAACAGAACAGAGAGAGTTCAGCGAAATGCTGAGAAGAAAGCCTATAAAAAGGTTAGGAAAGCTAGACAAAGCACCAGGAAAGCTGGTATATCTGTAAATATTGATTTTAATCATGATCAGCCAAGTGAAAATGATCAGGTTCATGAGTCCGGGAACCAGGAACCTGTATTTGATGATGAATATAATAGTTCCCAAGATCAAGTCGAAGAAATTGTTGAACCTTCTGATTCTCAGGAAGCTACTGGCAAGGTTGAGCCTCAGTATCAGGAAGGTGAATATCTACCGACTGATGATGACGACGATGACTACTATGAAGTTACGATAGAAAAATAGGCGGAGGATGGAAATGTCGAATAAGATATTAATTGTAGAAGATGAAAAACGAATCTCCAGATTTTTAGAGCTGGAACTTAAGCATGAGGGATACGAGATTCTTGCAGCCTTTGACGGACGAACCGGTCTTGATCTTGCTACCAATGAAAACCCTGACCTTATTATACTTGACTTGATGTTACCTGTTATGAGCGGTATTGAAGTATGTCGAAGAATCAGACAGGCTAAAAGCCAAGTCCCTATTATTATGCTTACAGCCAAAGATGACGTGACAGATAAAGTTATGGGCCTTGATATGGGTGCTGATGATTATATGACCAAACCCTTTGCAATTGAAGAACTTCTGGCCAGGATCCGTGTTGCTATTAAGCGAAAAATTGCTGAACCCAAAGAAGAAGCGACTATTCTAGAGTTTGAGAAACTGATTGTCAACGATCAAAAACGTCAGGTAACCTATGAAGAGGAAATTATCGAACTTACCAAGAAAGAGTATGAACTTCTTAAGTACCTTCTTGAGAACAAGAACATCGCCCTTGACCGTGAAAAGATACTGGAAAAGGTTTGGGGTTATGACTATTACGGTGATACCAATGTTATTGATGTGTATGTGAGATATTTACGATCCAAGATAGATCAAAAATATGGACTGGATATGATAAAGACAGTTAGAGGAGTTGGCTATATCATCTATGATTAAGAAATTATTTAGGGGAATCTTCGGATTCCCTGTTTGGTTGATAAAAAAAATCCGAGACTGGATCATACAGATATTTAGAAGTTTTCATCTGTCCATGCGACGAAAGATAACAGCGGATTATCTGACTATCTATGTTATATCGGCAGTTGTATCGATAGTCATGGTACCCCTTATTTTTATGTTCTTTGAGATAGATGACCATGCTGATGAGGTCAGTAATGTCCTTAATCAGTACTTCGTATCCTATATTGAAGATGAATATGATTACGAGGATCTGGAGCTAAAGGTAAACCAGGTCTATCTGCGGGAGGAAGTTTCTCTTAAAGTCGGTATTTCCGAGTCGGGAACAGAGGATAAGTATATCTATACTGGAGACTACAAATCTTATGATTCACCGACTGGTTTCCTTGATTTCTTTGATAAGCTTTTTGACAAAGGTCGGGTATCCAAGCGGATTATCCGTTATGACCTTTTAAACCCAGACTCTGATCGGCTCCTTAGTTTTTCAGTAGACGGTTATTACCCCCTAAGGCTTTATATGCCTGAGATGGTAACCCTGGGCATTATACTCATCGTTTTCTACTGTGTTGGTTTTGTCTTTATGTCTATGATCGGTGGAGCTCGTGTCAAAAACATCCTGAGCCCAATTTTCTTTATGACAAAGACAGCTGAGCAGATTTCAGTTTCCAATCTGGACCTTAGGCTTGATGTTGAATCGACCAAGTATGAGCTGAAGGACCTGGCCATAACCCTTAATGACATGCTGGACCGATTAAACAGGGATTACGGTAAGCAGAAGCGTTTTGTTTCCGACGTATCCCATGAGCTGAGAACCCCAATCAGTATTATTAATGGCTACGCCTCTATGCTTGAGCGCTGGGGAAAAAAGGATGAGGAAATCCTGGATGAATCTATTGAAGCCATTAAAGGTGAAGCGGTCAATATGCAGATTCTGGTAGAAAACCTTTTGACCCTGGTAAGAAGTGATAACCAAACCCTTAGATACGAACCAAGTGAATTTGATATTGGTGAAATGGTCTGTTCCATTGTTAAGGAATTTAACATGGTCAATACCAAAGAACAGTACATTACCTGTGAGTCCAGAGACCATATCAAAGTCTATTTGGATGAAGCCAAGATTAAGCAAACCATGCGGATTTTCATCGACAATGCCATTAAATATACGCCTGAAAAAGGTGGTATCCAGGTTAAATGCTATCCTGTAGGTGATGAAGTTTATTTACATGTCAAAGATACAGGGATTGGTATTTCCAAGGAAGACCTGCCCCATCTTTTTGAGCGGTTTTATCGTTCAGATGAATCTAGGACCAGGCAAACAGGTGGCCATGGCCTGGGTCTTGCTATAGGTAAGGTTATTGTTATCAGCCATCAGGGCAGGATTAGAGTCAAGAGCAAAATCGGCAAGGGCAGTGAGTTTATCATTATCCTTCCTTTGAGAATGGAAGATCCGGTTCTTGAATCATAAGCGGTAACCCTATACTCCATAATTTGAAATCCCAGTAGGTAAAAAAAAGGACTAAACCAGGCTTGTCATTGGTTTAGTCCTTGTTTTTATCATTTAATAATGCTAGATAGAGATTAAGGTCTCTTGAGTACTCATCTTCTATTTGCAGAACTCTTCAATAGATTCTTTAACAAGTTCCAAAGAACCACGGAAGAAATCTGGTTGATGTGAATCGATATTAACAATTTTTAAAACATCATGGATGGAGTTGCATCCGGTTGCAAGAAGCAGTTCATCATACTTAGGAACGAAGCTTTCACCATCTTCTTGATATAAGGCATAAAGTCCTTTAGCGAATAAAAGACCGAATGCATAGGGGAAGTTGTAAAAGTTTCTTGGTGCATAGTAGTAATGAGGCTTGCACATCCACATGTAAGGGTGAAGGGTCTCATGATCAAGTCCTTCTCCGTAGGCCTTCTTCTGAGCATTGATCATAGCTTCTTTCAATTCTTCAACACTTAGGGAAGCTGTTTTACGCTTTTCAAAAAGTTCGGTTTCAAAGAGGTATCTGGAGTAAATATCCACGATAACCTGGGTTGCTCCTAATAACTCGTTTTCAATTATGACTTTTGCTTCTTCAGGGCTTGCATCTTTAAGAGCAGCATTGAAGACAATGGTTTCACAGAAGATGGATGCTGTCTCTGCAAGTGGCATTGGATATGAAGCGTTGGTTGCAAGGGCATCTTTCAGGCATTCACCGTGGTAACCATGACCGAGTTCATGGGCAAGGGTTGTCATATCGTTAAAGGAGCCTGTAAAGTTGGACATAACACGGCTCTGTTTTATACCGTGAAGGTTGGAGCAGAATGCGCCGGCAACTTTTCCTTCTCTTGGGAATGGATCTATCCAGTGATGATCAAAGGCATGGGCTCCGAAGTTTCCAAGTTTTTCACTAAAGGAAGCAAATTGTTTAACAACAAAGTCTCTGGCCTCGCTATATTCGTAGCGCATGTTGACATCGCCAACCGGGGCAAAAAGGTCATACCATGGAAGACCCTTTTTGTGACCAAGCATTTCAGCTTTTTTAAGAAGATACTTTCTAAAGTGAGGAAGATATTCTTCAATAGCCGTCATCATGGCATCCAGGGTTTCTTTGTCCATACGTGAGGTTTCAAGAGTCATATGAAGAGGGGTGTCATAACGTCTTTTAGCTGCAGTTGTAATAACTTCACCTTTGATAGCATTAAGGCAGGCTGCAGAAGCTTCATCCATTTTTGTGTAAGCCTTAAGCTCGGCTTCATAGGCTGCTTTTCTAACAGTTGCATCAGGATCATAGGCTTTTGAGCGAAGGACAGTAATGGTTTCTTCTTTACCCTGGTACTCTCCAGTCAAAGTTGATACAATCTTGTTTTGAAGCTTGTTCCAGGCTTTGGAACCGGTATTGGAAAGTTCTGCCATCAACAGCTCCTCTTCAGTGGATAAGAGATGAGAAGCGGCTTTCTTGCCTTGATGAAGAGCAAAAGCATAATCAGAGAGTCCCTCAGCTTTTGCAATAAATGCATCTAAATCTTCTATTTCCTTTAGAATAAGATTTACCTTTGCTTCCATTAAGGTTAATTTTGGGAAATGTGCCTGTATCTGCTCGATGAGTTTTGAAGCATCAGTATTGGAAGTGTCAACTGAATAGGTTAGGGATGCGAAGGCATAGATGCTGGAGATTAAGTCGTCCAACTGGTCTCCGAATCTCATATAATTGAGTAAATCTTCAGGAGCTGAATCAGTCTCAGGATCAATAGCATCTACTAAAGCAAGTCCCTTGTCGATAAGTTCCAGGAATTTGTCGAAATCCTTCTTAAGTTCTGGTGAATCAAAACCTGTATACAGGTCATCTAAGTTCCATCGTTTATCCATTTTAATTACCTCTTTTCTATATGTTTTATGTTTCTATAACATTATAAATACTATACCATATATGTATCTAAGATAAAAGGAGTCTTAAGTCGTTTTTTGACTTAAGACTCCTTGTTTACATAACAATATCACAAGCGGGTCGGGCTACAAAGTAACCTTGGGCAAAATCAATACCCATTGATTTGGTTTTGTTAAAAAGCTCTTCATCAGAGACAAATTCAGCCACTGTATATATACCCATTTTACTGGCGAAGTCTACGATGGTTTCAGCAACCAGTTCCGCTGAAGAATCATTGTTGAGCTGCTGGATAATGGAACCATCAATCTTAATGCAATCCACATTCAGTTTGAAAAGGTAGTGGAAGTTGGAAAAACCGGTTCCGAAATCATCGATAGCTATTTGAGCTCCGTAACGTTTGGTCTCGTTAATAAACCTTGCTACAGCATCGAAGTTTTCAATACTTTCAGTTTCCACAATCTCAAATATGACATTTTCCGGTTGAGAGAAGGTAGCCAACTGATTGTATATAAAGCTTCTGGTTTGAGGGTTGGCTATATCTTCCGGTGAAATATTGATGGAAAACTTATAGGGTTTGTCTTCAAAATAATCAAAGGACTTGGCGATGATTGTGGTCGTTAACTGGTCATAAAGACCGGCTTTTTTGGCGATGGAAAGGAACTGGAAGGGAGAAACAACGGTTCCGTCTTCCTCTATAAGCCGCATCAGAACTTCAAACCGGTCAATTCGATCCGTTTCGTTATTATATAAAGGCTGGAAGAAGGGGACAATCCTGTCATCGTCAATAGCGTGTCTGATTTTTGAGGACCAGGTCAGGTTGGAAATGATGGAGTCCTCAATTTTAAGCTGCTCATTATAGATGAGAAAAGTCATTTTCTCAGCCTTGGCATGTTGTAGGGTCATTGATGTGTTTTCATAAAGGGCCAGCTTCATATTACTCATAGCAAAGGTAGTATTAATGTAGATTTTCTGGTTCCTGGATACGAAACAGTGATGGTGAATCTTGGTTTGCAACTGTCTCATCCGGTTGGTAAAAAGTCTGAAGCTGGACTCATGGCTGGTAACGGCAAAAATATCCGAATGTACCCGATAGGTACGGAGTTGGTGGATTGAATTGTTGTTGGTAATCAGGTCAGCCAATTCTTTTAAAACCTTGTTGCCTATGCTGGCGCCATAAAAGTTGTTGATGTTAATAAAGGCGCTAATATCAATGAGGCAGAGATGATATATATCATCAGCTTCATTTAGGTCTTCTGACAGCTTGTTAAGGTTAGGCAGGTGGGTTAAGTTATCTGTGTAGTATTGTTCAAGAAGCTCGTTGGTCTTGTCCATGACCAAACGTTCCAGTGTTCTGTTTAAAGTATTTAACTCCTGAGAGGTGTTTTCAACAAGTTTAAGGAGTACAGAATGTTCAGTTTCCTGATGGTTCTCCTTAAGCTTTAGTTCGGTAGTTTCTGGTCGAATATAGGATGCCTTACTGCCTGAAACAGCTGTGATGGAAGTTGTTTCTGATGTTAACTGTAAATGATTGTTATCTGTAGCTATTTCATAATCCGTTAAGAGTCCAAAAACAGGCAGGTTAAAAGAGGACCCTTTCATGTGTTCAAGAAGGTCCAGAGTTCGTGGTTTTGATGTAAAAGCCAAAAGCTGTTCACAAGGGATTTTAGGCAGATATTTCATAAAGACTTTGTATTCATCAATATAGTGGTTGACATCCCCGTAACCCAGAGTGATTCGGTCACCGACATTAATGCTTATTTTTGATAGGATGCAGTTGCTTTCGCTGCAAAGGGTTACAGGCGAAGGCAGTGTAGCCCCATCTTTCTCTATGACAAAGGGAAACTTAAATCCAAAGTAGTTAATATCATCCCAGATGGTAGACCCTAAATAGGATTCGTAGAATTCTTTTGAGGTAATATCATCGATTTCCAGTATCTGGTTTCCCTTTGCCTTGGTGATCACATGCTCTCTTCCAATTGGTATAATGGAGCTTGTATTAAAGGACTGATAGGATAGGGAAGGGCCGTAATAAACGATACCGATATAACCCTGCTTATAGGAACGCCCATTGTAGTGAATGGAGGCATCATGAATAATGCCGCCGGTCACTTCTGTACTGGGCAGTACATTTTCTATAGTATCCAAAATGATTTTAGTTTGAGTGTAGGGTAAAGAGGACACCAACTGAATCAAGGAATTTAGATTTGGCTGATTATAGAGTTCTTTTGGAATTGGAAACTCATTGAACTCATCGTGTCCCTGGTGGATAATAGAACATTTTACATCAGAAAGTACCGTAACCAAAAATGCAATTTGGTTACGAAGAGCTTGCCCATTAAATACAATTATTTCTGTCTCTATTCCAATGACTTCTGCATCAAAAAACTCATTGGACAATCCCATTAAAGAGGACAGTGGATAATCCTTCTTTGAGGATAGTATTTGAATCAATACGTTGGAACTAGAAGCTACCTTGATGGACTGAAAAAAATCAATTAAAGTAGTTTTGTCTGAATATAGATGCTCGAATATAGTCATCTTGTTGCCTGCTTTCGTTATAGTATCTCCCCACGATCCTATGTATATGACAACATTATAAATCACAATCCTTTATATCTTGATTGTGTAAATGGTTGTTTCATCCCTATGTATTTGTTATACTTAATGCAATTGTTACTATTATAATATGCATAATTGAAAAATTCAATTGATGACATACAAATGTAATAATTAATATTCAGACATAAATGAATGACCTGTCTGAAATAAAAGATATAATATTGGAGGGTTTGACATGGCTTATTGTCCTCAGTGCAAAGAAGAATATGAAGATGATGTAAAAGTATGTGGTGAATGTGGTATAGAATTGGTGGCCACACTGGAAGAAGCAAAAATGGAACGGATGCTCATGGTACTCAACTCAGAAGAGGAAGTATCAAAAGCTCTTGAATACTTAGCCTATTCAGAGATTGTTTCGGCAGTATACAGGGAAGCAGAGAATGAACACGGCGAAGGCGTCTATGTCATCTCCGTTAACGATGATGAATGGTCCAGAGCGACCAAGGTCATGCAGGGCTTTGTTCTTAGCGAAAAGCAGGAACCCAATATGGAAGACTTTTACTTCGATGAATACGAAACAATTGATATTGAAGGGGAGTCGGATGTTTCTGAAATAAAGTCCTCTTATCTGGCTTTCATAGGATTAGGTGGTGTTATTGCGGTCATTGGTCTCCTTGATGTTCTGGGACTTGTTGAAATTCTGCCCGGCAATATGCCAATGATCTTTACTGTTCTGGGAATTATTTTTGTCGTCATCGGGTTTTATACCAAAGCAGGTATGGGTGACAAAGAGGCTGCGGCTACTCATCTAAAAGAAGAATTTGAACGTCTCTATCAATTATATATCGATCGATATCCTATTGAGAAGTTCGAAGAACGTAACCATATCCATCTAGATGATTTAGATGAAGGTGCCAAGTATTTTGCCCTTATGGATATGTTGGTCAAAGAATGTAAGTCTATGGACTTAACGGACAACGAACCGATGATGAATACTATTGCTGAGAAGGCTTATCAACAATTAGATCAATAAATTTACTGGTGGCTATCCCGACAGGTGAGTTTTTACTTGTTGCGATAGCCAATTTTCTTGTAGGCAAGGCAACTTTTGTATCAAGAATAAAATAACCGGGATCCGGCCGGTAGACATAATCAGGGATAAAGGTGATCCCTAGGCCGATTTTGGCCATTTCTACCAGAAGATCAATAGATCCCAGTTCAATGGCCGGTTTTAATGATATATCAGACTTTTCGTACTCACTTTGGAGAAAGCGGGTTGTGGAACTCTGCTTGTCCAGAAGGAGGACCGGGTAGGTGGCTATTTCTTCCAGAGGGACAGGTCTTCCTTTGAGTTCTTTATAAGAGGAAGGTGCAATGACAATATCCTTAAAAGACCTTGTTTCAATGACGTCCATATTGGCAGTCAACTCATCGTTAGGCAGGTTAGTCAGAATAAGGTCTACCTGGTTGTTCTTCAATAACTCAACACATTGGATAGAGGTTCTGTTGGTGATCTCAATGTCTATACCCTGATACTTTTCATGAAAGGCCTTTAGGTAATCGATGAGATAATATTTGCAGATAGTATCGCTGACACCTATATGGAGATGTCCTCTGGTTAAGTCCTTATATTCAGTCAGCTGCTGCTGGCCTCTTAATATTGAGTTTATAGCCGGTTCTATATGTAATAGGAGGGTTTGACCTTCAGGGGTTAGAGAAACCTTCTTGGTTGATCTAAGGAACAGTTTGGTCTCCAGAGCTGATTCCAGACTTGATATATTTTGACTGACCGCTGACTGGCTGATGAAGAGGGACTGGGCAGCCTTGGAAAAGCTTAATTGACTGGCCACGGCATAAAAAGTACGGTATAATTCCAGATTGATTTGCATAATATCTCCTATAAAGCCAACATATTAGAATGACTAATTAATAAAATAAGTAATATTAATTTTACTTCTTAATAATAACATGGTAACCTTTGTAAGTAAATAACGCACACACACTTTGGAGGCAAATATGTCGATAAAACGAATTTTTGTTGAGAAAAAAGAAGGATTCAACGTAGAAGCCAAAGGGCTTTTAGAGGATCTCAAGAGTCACCTAAACTTACCTAACCTGGAAAATGTACGTATTCTTCACCGATATGATACGGATCACCTTGACCAGGATACATATGAAGCAGCTATCCATACGGTTTATTCAGAACCACCAGCAGACAGAGTGTTTGAAGAGTCTATCGATTTAGATACCAGTCAAGTGGTTTTTGGAGTCGAATATCTTCCCGGCCAGTATGACCAAAGAGCTGACTCCCTGGTTCAATGTATCAAGCTTATTAACAACGATGCAAAACCTGTAGTTGCAGTAGCTAAAATCTTTGTACTTACAGGTCAGCTGTCAGACAAAGATATTGACAGCATCAAGCACTACTGTATCAACCCTGTTGATTCAAGAGAAGCTTTCCTTGAAAAACCTGAAACCCTTGAATTGGAATTTGAAATTCCTAAGGAAGTGGAGACTGTAGAAGGTTTTATCGACCTTGATGAGGAAGGTGTCGTATCCCTTTGGAAGCAATTAGGTCTTGCTATGACAGAAAAAGACCTTTTACATACACAGAAATACTTTATAGAAGTAGAGAAGAGAAACCCTACAATCACTGAAATCAGAGCCTTGGATACCTATTGGTCCGATCACTGTCGTCATACTACCTTCCTGACACGCCTGGAAAACATTTCCTTCGACGAAGCTGGCTCTGTTCAACCAATCAAGGAAACTTACGAATCTTATCTTAAAGACAGACAAGACGTATACGGCGACCGAATCGGTGACAAACCGGTATGTCTGATGGATATTGCCCTTATGGCAATGAAAAAAATGCGTCAAAATGGACATTTGGAAGACCTGGAAGTTTCTGATGAAATCAATGCATGTTCAATTATTGTACCAGTTGATATAGATGGTGAGGACCAGGAGTGGTTGGTCATGTTCAAGAATGAAACTCATAACCATCCAACTGAAATAGAACCTTTTGGTGGTGCTGCCACCTGTCTGGGTGGTGCAATTAGAGACCCATTATCAGGACGTTCTTATGTATACCAGGCTATGCGTGTTACAGGTGCAGCTGACCCTCGTCTTCCAATTGAAGAGACAATGGCCGGCAAATTGCCTCAAAGAAAGATTGTAACAGAATCAGCCCACGGCTATTCATCATACGGTAACCAAATTGGTCTTGCTACAGGTCTTGTTAGAGAAATATATCACCCTAACTACGTAGCTAAGCGCATGGAAATCGGTGCAGTTATTGCAGCGGCTCCCCGTGAAAATGTTATCCGTGAAACCTCAGACCCAGGTGACTACATTATCCTACTTGGTGGTAGAACCGGTCGTGACGGTTGTGGTGGAGCAACAGGATCCTCTAAAGAACATACAGAAGAGTCTATCCACACCTGTGGTGCAGAAGTTCAAAAGGGTAATCCACCAACAGAAAGAAAAATTCAACGTTTATTCCGTAATGATAAAGTCAGCAAAATGATCAAAAAATGTAACGACTTCGGTGCCGGTGGTGTATCGGTTGCAATCGGTGAGCTGGCAGATGGTTTAATTATTGAACTGGATAAAGTGCCTAAGAAATACGACGGACTTGACGGTACAGAACTGGCTATCAGTGAATCTCAGGAAAGAATGGCAGTTGTCGTTAATCCTAAAGATGCCAAGGACTTCATCCAAGCTGTAGAACTTGAAAACCTTGAAGCTGTTCATGTGGCTACGGTTACAGAGGAAAAACGTTTAGTCATGAACTGGAACGGCAAATCCATTGTCAATATTAGAAGAGATTTCCTGGATACCAACGGTGCTCCAACAGATATGGATGCCCATGTCCTGGCACCTGAAACTCAAACTTATTTTGACCAGGAAGCTAAAGAAGTTGAGAAGATCTTGGAAAATGGATCTATCATGGATCTTTTCAAACGTTCACTCTCAGACTTAAACTCCTGTTCCCAAAGAGGGCTTGTTGAAATGTTTGACTCCTCAATCGGGGCCGGATCAGTCTTCATGCCTTTTGGTGGCAAGACTCAAAATTCACCAATGGAAGCAATGGTAGCGAAAATTCCTGTTCTTGGTGGCGAGACTTCAACAGGTACAGTCATGAGTCATGGCTTTAATCCATACCTATCCAGTTGGAGCCCTTACCATGGATCCATATATGCAGTAATCGACTCCGTAGCAAAGGTTGTTGCTACCGGCGGACGATATGATACTATTCGATTTACCTTCCAGGAATACTTCAAACGTCTGGGCCAGGATGCTTCCAGATGGGGTGAGCCACTGGCGGCCCTTCTTGGTGCTTATTATATTCAGGATGCCCTTAACCTGCCGTCAATTGGTGGTAAAGACTCCATGAGTGGTACCTTCCATGATATTGATGTACCACCAACCTTAGTTTCTTTTGCCGTTAATGTTGTTGATGTTAACAAGACCATTTCATCTGAATTCAAGGGCTTTGACCATGATGTGGTCCTTATAGATCTTCCAAGGGATGAAAAGGAACTTCCTGACCTTACAGCCTTAAAAGAAAACTATACCTGGATTCACGAAAATATTCAAAATGGAAACATTCTTTCTGCCAACAGCCTACCTCAGTTTGGTATAGGAGAAGCTGTTTCAAAAATGGCCTTTGGTAATGAAATCGGCTTCACCTTTGAAGATTTGGATCCAAAAGATGTGTTTACATCATCCTATGGTTCTATACTGGTAGAGCTTGCCAAACCAGCTAAAGACCTGGATTTACCAAAAACTGCTAGACTTGTTGGTACAACAACCAAGGATAGATCTATTCGATATAAAGACGCAGTCATTGATACTGACCTTGCCTTGTCATGGTGGGAAGAACCTCTTGAAGATATCTTCCCAACCCGTACAAAAGAAAATGGGGCAACCATTGATCAATTAACGATTTCAGATAAGGTTTACAGCCTTAAAGACAGAATTGCCAAACCAACAGTTTTTGTTCCAGTTTTCCCAGGAACCAACTGTGAATACGATACACGATTAGCCTTTGAAAAAGCAGGAGCCAATGTTAAAGAAGTAATCTTCAGAAACATGACACCTGAAATGTCCCTCCAATCCGTTGAAGCCTTTACCCAGGGAATCAAAGAATCACAAATGATTATGATTCCAGGTGGTTTTTCAGCCGGTGATGAACCGGACGGTTCAGGTAAATTCATCGCAACCGTATTTAGAAATCCAGCTATATCAGAAGCGGTTATGGATATGCTTAAGGAGAGAGACGGTTTAATGCTGGGTATCTGTAACGGATTCCAAGCCCTTATCAAGCTTGGATTGGTTCCTTACGGTGAGATCCGCAACATGTCAGACCAGGCACCAACCCTGACATTTAACACCATTGGACGTCACATTTCAAGAATGGCCACAACCAAGATCATGAGTAATCAGTCACCATGGCTTGCAGGGGTCACACCAGGAGATATTCATCATATACCATTATCACATGGTGAAGGACGCTTTGTTGCAGATGAAGCTACCATTAAAGACCTGTTTGCAAAAGGTCAGGTCATGACAACCTATGTCGATGCTTTCGGTAAACCAAGCATGAATGTTATGGATAATCCTAACGGTTCCATGTACGCCATCGAAGGTATCATGAGCCCAGACGGTAGAGTACTCGGTAAAATGGGACACTCTGAGCGTATCGGTAAAAACGTTGCCAAAAACATCTACGGCAACCAGGACCAAAAATTATTTGAGTCCGGCGTAAAATACTTTAAATAGCTAACCTCTAAAGCGAAAGCTTGATTGATATAAAAGGGAGTGGGTAAGTGTGCGACCCACTCTCTTTTGCTGTCTGAAAATATTTTTTTGGGGGTCAAGTTACCGACTGTGGCCAGGCTGGCGCCTTAGGATGTCTTTCCGGTCGCGGTCAAGGCATTAAGTGGATCTAAGGGTCAGAGAATTGCCAAAAAGTTATAAGTTGGGCAAATATTGGGTGGGGGTCAAGTTACCGACTGTGACCAGGCTGGCGCCTTGGGATGTCTTTCCGGTCGCGGTCAAGGCATTAAGTGGATCTAAGGTTCAGAGAATTGCCAAAAAGTTATAACTTGAACAAATCTTGGGTTATGTAATTGAGAAGGGAAGGTTGTGAGCAAGTGTTCAAGTTGTTAAGGAAATTTCTGCAAGCAGAAATTGGATTATATTTTTGACAAAGCTCTGATCCTAAGATCCACTAAATACATGCCCAAAGCCCGGCAAGACACCCCAAGGCGCCAACCCGTCCACAGTCGCTAACTTTCGGTTTCGCATTATGTCTTGACGGTTGGTCGTGTGTGTGGGAGTATCCGTATTAATTATGTTGACAATAATCAAATGATAGATATACAATTTTTTTGGGGAAGGAGCGAGATGTCATGAGTGAGAATTTTTCTATTAGAGAAGATGATTTGACGAACGATAGGGTTGTTGAGCTTGTTTTAGATCATAAGAAAGCTATGTTGGCTATTAGTCCCAAGGAGAGTGTCCATGCTTTGGATTTGGAGGAGCTTCGTAGTTCTGATATAAGTTTTTGGACCATTTGGGATGGCGATGCCTTGATGGGATGTGGAGATTTGAAGGCTTTAAATGAGCTGGAAGGTGAGATTAAGTCTATGAGAACCCATGTCTCCTATTTGAGACAGGGTATTGCAGGGAAAATGCTTGACCATATTATTAGGAATGCAAAGGCAAGAGGCTATAAAAGACTGTATTTGGAAACGGGTTCCAGGGATGAATTTATTCCTGCTCACAAGTTATACGAGAAGTACGGCTTTTCTAATTGCGGTCCTTTCGCTGACTATGTAGAAGATGACCATTCCCGTTTTATGTATCTAGAACTCTAAAAATAATATAGTAGGAGCAAGTTACCGGTCGTGGCTAGGCTGACGCCTTGAGGTGTCTTGCTGGGCTTTGGGCATGTGTTTAGTGGACCTTGGATTCAGAGCTTTGTAAAAAATATATTCATATATCTGCTTGCAGAAATTACCCTGACAACTTGGGCACTTGCTCTCAGCAACCTGACCTTAATAACTTACCCAAGATTTGCCCAAGTTATAACTTTTTTACAATTCTCTGAACCCTAGAGCCACTTAATACCTTGACCGCGACCAGAAAGATACCTCAAGGCGTCAGCCTTGCCATGACAGGTAACTGTCAACCACAAAATGACCAAAGACTAATGTAACCAGGAGAGAAAATGCAATTATATAAACCAAAATTAGAGGAACTAAACTACAGAATGAATCTCATGTCAGATCCTCAAACCATGTCCTACAACAAGGACCTGGATTTAGACTTTGAAGGGTATCATAAGGATACCGGCTGCATCGACTTCCCAAGAGATACGTGGAAGACTTGGTATGATTATTGGATGGAAGCTGAACCCACAAGATTTTATGCCTATTTGAAGGTCAAGGATCAACTAGTAGGAGAAGTAGCGCTCAGATATGTAGAGGCTCAAGGTGCCCATATGATCAACATCATTATAGACTCCAGACACAGAGGAAAAGGCTATGGCAAAGAAGGCCTCCAACTATTACTTAAAGTTGCCTTCAAAGATCTTAACCTAGAAAAAGTCATCGACGACTTCCCCATTACCAGAACTACCTCTATAAACCTCTTTCAGTCACTAGGATTTCATTCCCAAATCAAAGACAATCTCATCACCTTTTCACTAACCAAATCCCAATACCATGCCTTGAATATTTAGTATTAAATATAATCCAATAGGCTATAGTCTGTATCCAAAACAAAAAGCCAATAACTAAAAGCCAACAACGTAAGGAATTTCCCATAACGAAACCGAAAGCTCAGGGACAGAGACGGCCAGCCATGCCTTGTCACTTGGGTTTTGCACGCTATTTTAGTGAGACTTAGGTTGACGAAGGTGTCAAAAATATATTCAAGTTTCTGCTTGCAGAAACTACCTCAGCAACTTGGGCACTTGCTCACAGCTATCTGACTTAAATAATTTACCCAAGATTTGCCCAAGTTATAACTTTTTGGCACTTTCATCAACCCTAGTCTCACTTAATAGATGTGCACTCCCAGGAGATAAGGCATGGCTGTGCGTCTCTGTCCTTGAGCTTGACAATCTTAATAGATGTGCACTCCCAGGAGACAAGGCTTGACTGGCCGTCTCTGTCCTTGAGCTTGACACCTCTCCTTTATTGTCAAACTCCTCCAATCTAGAGTATAATATAAGAGCTATAGAGAAGAACAGGAGGTAACCATGACATTAGAAATAAAACCCACAGGATTCTTAACCTCTACAGGACTTAAATGGATAGCTATTATTACCATGGTCATTGACCATATAGGAGCAGTTCTTTACCCCGTAAACCTTTACCCGGATATGGTCATCTTACGCATTATCGGTAGAATAGCCTTTCCAATATTTGCCTTTTTAATTGTAGAAGGCTATAGATATACTAGAGACGTACAAAAGTATGGTATAAGACTTTTAATATTTGCCTTACTATCAGAAGTGCCCTTTGATCTGGCTTTTAAGAAGACCTTAGTCAGTATGGATCACCAAAATGTCTTTTTTACTTTGGCCTTAGGGTTACTGGCCCTATATATTTATGATTATCTTAAGGAGCGGAATGGAGTTTTAGCTGGTGGAGCCATATTCCTTATAGCTGCCAGTGCTGAAATTCTTAAGACAGATTATGGGATGCTGGGTGTCCTTTTGATTGTTCTTATGTATGCTTTTTATGATAAACGGTTTATAGCTGTTTGGATTTTAGTGATTAATGTGTTTTTTGTTATGATTGGCGCCAGTCAGATTCAGTTATTTGCTATTGTGTCCATTATATTTATCTGGAATTACAATGGAAAACCTGGAAGACGGATGCGATACTTATTTTATATTATTTATCCGGCCCACATTCTGACCTTATACTTTATATGGCGGTTGTGGAGGATGTAAGCTTTTATGGACATAAGAACCAAGTAGACTTGAACGAGGGAGTAATGAGATGGACTTAGTTAAAGCAGTTGGTAAGGACTATATATGGCTATTAGACCTCCATACCAGATGTACAAGGGATTTAGACCAGCAAGGGATCTATCAGTGGACGCCGGAATATCCGGGACCTAAAACCATTAAGGCGGCTATTGCCAGTGGCTGTCAATGGTTGCTTAAGCATAATGGAGAGTTTGTCGGAGGCGTTGTTCTGAATGAAGTTCAGGACCCTGAGTGGTTAACCATAAACTGGACCTTTCAAGGAAAAATTCTTGTCATCCATGCTTTGGTCATTGATAAGGCCTTTCAGGGGAAGGGACTTGGGCAGATGGCCTTAGAGGCCATAGAAGCCTATGCCGGGGAAGAGGGTTATATGGGTATACGAATGGATGTTTTCTCGGAAAATCCAGGTGCCATATATCTTTACAAGAAAAATGGATATACTTTCCTGGGAGATGTGTTTTTTCAGTCAAAACCTAAAGGCCATGAACGCTATATATGTCTCGAGAAAAAGTTTGCATAGGCAGGGATGACTTTGCAAGTCAATATTGCAAAAAAGGACTAAATATGTTAGAATTGGCCTAATCGAAAAAGGCTAGGATAAGAACCAGTAAATACATGGGATTTTAAGAGAGAAGATGGGTGGTGTAAATCTTCATGAAAGTGTATTGAACCTCTCTTTGAGCTTTGAACCGAACGTATAAACCAGTAGGCTTCAACGGATGTCCACCGTTATCAGGAAAGGATATAACCGGTCTTTGACCCGGAAAGTATCTATGAGTGCAGATTTGTTCTGAATTTAGGTGGTACCACGGATTAACCATTCGCCCTAAGCTATATAAGCTTAGGGCTTTTTTGAGCTATTGGAAAGTTCTGATTATAGCAAAATGTTCAGAAGCCAACATTTTGCGTTAAAGAAACTTTCCTGCCGCAACAATTTGGCTGGTTGTAACCTTCGGTTACTGCTCGCCTATGCAACCTAGCTGTGCAAAACGAGGCGAAGCCTCTTTGTTCAGCTTTAGGAATGTCCTATAGGACCTAGGAGGAAGAAGATGAAATTAGTAAATTTAATTGGAGACAGATTTAAGGAAAGACCATCAGACTGTGTTATTGACAGCCACGCTCTAATGATTAAAGGTGGTTACATGAAAAATGTGGCTAACGGAATTTTTTCAAGCAACCCACCATTAAAGCGGATTACAAGTAAAATCGAAAACATCATTCGTGAGGAAATGAACCGGATTGAAGGACAGGAAGTCCTTTTCCCTGTTGTTTTACCTGGTACTTTATGGGAAGAATCAGGCAGATATGAAAGCGTTGGCAGTGAGCTTTTGAGATTTAGGGACAGAACAGGTTCCCCAATGGTTCTTGGTATGACCCATGAAGAAGCTGCAGTTCACTTGGTTAGGGATTATGCCAATACATACACCAAGTATCCATTTATGATATATCAGATCCAGACTAAGTTCAGGGATGAAGCTAGACCTCGTGCAGGTCTTATCCGTGTTCGGGAGTTTACCATGAAAGATGCTTATTCTTTCCATACGTCACAGGAAGATTTGGAAGTTTACTATGACAGATGTCTGGAAGCCTACAACCGTATTTTTGCCCGTGCTGGTGTTCCAGAAGTCATTACCGTAAAATCCGATTCAGGTATGATGGGTGGTAGTGTGGCCCATGAGTTTATGCTGTTAACCCCAATTGGTGAAGATTCCCTGGCTATTTGTACAGAGTGTGATTATTCTGCCAATATGGAAGCTGCTGAGAATATTGTCAACAATGAAGGTGCTTTTGAAAAAGAAGATTTGACTCTGGTTCATACCCCTAATGCTTCAACCATAGAAGACGTTATGTCCTTCTTAAAGAGAGATGTTAAACAGTCCTGTAAGGCTGTTGTTTATCAAAAGAAAAGTGATGATTCCTTTGTCATCGTCTTCACCCGTGGTGATATGGATGTGAACGAAGTCAAGCTCAACAACTATCTTGGTGAGGAAGTCTATCCAGCAGTAGTCACAGAAGAATCAGGTATTGTTGCGGGATTTATTGGTGCTTATGAGTTTGAAGGCAAGGCTCAGCTTCTTTTTGACACCTCTATTAAGGGTCTTGATTCCATGGTGGTTGGCGCTAATAAACTAGACTATCACTATACCGGATTCAATATGGAAAGAGACTATGGTCAGGTTGAATATGCAGACCTATCCAAGATTCAGGAAGGTTCCATATGTCCACAATGTGGTAAGGAAACCATCAGCTTAAGCCGTGGTATTGAAGTTGGTAATATTTTCCAATTGGGAACCAAATATACCAAAACCATGGAAATGACCTATGTGGATTCAGAAGGTAATGCCCAGTACCCAATTATGGGATGCTACGGTATTGGTGTGGGTCGTCTGGCGGCTTCCGTTGCTGAAGCCAAACATGATGAATATGGTCCAATCTGGCCAATGTCAATTGCTCCATGGCAAGTACATGTTTGTTGCCTAAGAATAGATGACCAGGAGGCAAAAGACAGGGCAGATGCGATTTACACTGATTTACTTGATGCAGGTGTTGAGGTTATTTATGATGACAGAAATGTAAGACCCGGCGTTATGTTTTCTGATGCCGACCTTTTAGGCGTTCCACTTCGTGTCATTGTTTCTCCTAGAAACCTTAAGGAATCTGTTGTTGAAATCGTATCCAGGGATAAATCCATCCAGAAAAAAGTTGGGTTCGATGATGTAACATCAGAAATCAAAAACTTGATTGCAGAGATGTTGGCATACTGATAGAATTACCTATTTGCTCTTGGGATTTTTGTTGTATAATGGGTTTATACTTATACACATAGACAAAAGGAGGAGGAGTTATGTCGCATATTGAGGTTTATGATAAAGAAGTGAAAGATGGACTGGTTCGTATCACCCAGGTCAGCGATTCCGTACAGCTGGGTTTTGTTGAATCAATTTTGGAATCTGAAGGGATTGATGCTGTCATCAACCGTAAGGGTTCCGGATCCTATCTCAACGTGTATTCCGGATTTAATTTTCAGGGTATCGATGTTTTTATTCACGAAAGTGACTATGATAAAGCCAGGGATATTCTTGAAAATGTAGAACTTACCCATGAAGAGGATGATGAGGAATACAAGACTTTGGAAGCCCAGTACAAGGCCTCCAAGAAAAAACATACCAGTTTGCTTTTGGCACCGGTTGCCATTGCCATTGTTGCAGCAGGACTGGCTCTAATTATAAGTTTAATCAAAGGATAAAATTCACGAGACTAGTCACTGGCTAGTCTCGTGATTGTATAATGACGGTGGATGTTTTTTTTGATATAATACTTTTAGTTGAATATACTTTAAAACCAAAAGGAGAAAAGTATGAGTTTAGATGGAAGAGTAGATTATGAAGACGCTAGGAAGAAGGGATTAAAAGCCTCCAATGCTGCAAGGTTCAGTGGAGAGAATCCTTATTTACCGGCGCTTGATAATATGATTAGAAAAGAGACCATACTCTCAGAAGTATCTCTAGGTACTTTTGAGATTCCCATTAATAAAATAAAAGGAACAAAAACCGTCGGGAGATCATCATCATTTGCTCCAAACTTCTTACCTATATTGTCACCGAATACTGAATTTGGAAGTAAATGGATGAGCCTGTGTCAAGCCCACCTCAATGAAGGTATCCGTGATGCTATTAAGGTATACGAATATTTGAACTGGTTTTATGTCGAAGAAGGTAACAAGAGGGTATCCGTTCTTAAATTTCATGATGCTGTCTTTATTAATGCGGATGTTACCCGTTTGATTCCTAAGTACGATCCGGAAGATGATACCATAGTTCTCTATTATGAGTTCTTGGATTTTTATAAGCAGACCCATATTAATTACATATGGATGAGTGAGAAGGAAGGCTTCAAGAAGCTTTTACTTCAGATGAAGAAATATAAGTGGGTAAATGTAGACGGACAAAGTGATTTTAAATCTGTTTATTACCAGTTTAGAAGAGCTTATTATGATCTTGGTGGAGACGCCCTGCCAAATACAACAGGTGATGCCTTCCTTAAGTATTTGGAAATTTATAAATACGATAAAAACCTAACTCCCGATGGAATGAGAAGTCAGATTGAGAAGATGTGGTCGGAGTTTGAACTCCTCAGTAAAGAGGATATTTCTGTTGAGGTGTCGACAGATTCCCTTGAGAAGAAAACCTTTCTGGAAGGTCTGGCAACAACCTTTACCTCAATGAAGTCTGCCAATATTGCTTTTATTAATTCCAAGTCTCCTGAAGCTTCAAGCTGGACTTACGGCCATGAGATTGGCAGGAACCATATTACCAATATCTTTGGTGACAAGATTGATACCAAGGCCTTTAACAATGTTCCGGAAGATGACAGGGCCTATGACCATATTGTAGGTGCAGTCAAAGAAGGTTATGACATTATTTTTACGACCAGCCCAACCTTTATCAATGCAACCCTTAAGGCTGCTGTTGAATTTACCAATGTTAAGTTCTTTAACTGCTCTGAGAATATGTCCTATAAGAAGGTAAGGACGTATTTTGGCCGCTTTTATGAACCTAATTTCCTTGTGGGCATGATTGCAGGAGCTATGACCAAGACCAACAATATTGGTTATGTAGTGACTTACCCGATACCTGAGGTGATATCAAGCATTAATGCCTTTACCATAGGGGCTAGGTTTGTTAATCCCCATGCTACTGTTATGGTTAAATGGGTATCTGACTTTAAGAATGATACATCAGAGGAAACCTATGGTATTGATAAACAGTTAAGGGATATGAATGTTGATATTATTTCACATCAGGAATCATCAGATTTATCCACAAAATTACAAAACTCAGGAATTTATCTCCTGGATGAACAAGATCCGTCTAATCCTAATAAACACAATTATTTGGCGACGCCAATATGGAATTGGGGAGAGTTTTATGAAAAGATGGTAAGAAATATTATGAATGGAGCCTATACCAAGATTTCCAATCTTATTGGTGCAGGAGAGAAGGCTATTAACTATTGGTGGGGGATGGATACAGAAGTGGTAGATATTATCTATTCCAGATCCAGTCTTCCGAAAGAGACGATTCAGTCTGTGAAGTTTATGAAAGAAATGATTATCGAAGGAAATTATCATCCTTTTACTGGACCTTTATTTGATAATAAAGGCCAGGAAAAACTTGGTGAAGACAGTCGCTTGACCACTGATGACATATTAACCATGGACTGGTTTGTTGAAGGTGTTCTAGGCTCTATACCTTCGATTAATGCCCTTGAGGCTAATCATCCTCTTCTTGAGCTCTTAAGCGTCAAGAAGAAGTATTAGGAAAAACGAATGTTGTTATTCTTAAGATAACGTTTGTATTTACGGTATTCCTTTATGACCGGCTTACCTAAATACCTATAATGGAATATGAAGCCATTAAGAAAACGGCTTATAAATGACTGACTCAGGAACGGGTCAGTTTTTCCTTTGTAATCAAAAAAATGATAGTTATATCCATTAATGACCATTGTATCACCAATCTCTTGGATTCGATCTGCTTTGTGACCGTAATTAAGATGTTGGTGTCCATGAATAAAATAGGCTGGTCTATAGTCATCGATTAACTTTTTAAAAGAGGAAAATCCCCGATGGCAGAGGTCATCCCCATCGCCATAATCCTTAATGGGGGCATGGGAGACAACAATGTCGATGCCGCCGAATTGCTTAATCATAACTCTCAGTTTTCGGATGCGTCTGCGCATTTCTTTTTCATTATATTGGAGGTCTCCAGGTTTATATCGGTAGGAACCACCAAGACCAAGGATACGAATACCGTTTTGAACCACAATACGGTCCTCCAGGCTATCGCAGCCAAGGGGAGGGTCCTTTGTGTAAGCCGTGTCATGATTTCCGTGGACATAGTAAACCCTTTTCCTGGTCATGGTTGTCAGAAAAGATAAGTATTTGGATTTAAGGTCACCTGCAGATAGGATAAAATCAACATCTTCAAATAGGGAAGCATCATAATGATCCCAGAGATATTTGGATTCTTCGTCTGCTACGACTAATATTTTCATTCATTATCACCTGTTTGTATGTATAACTTCAATATCTATTCATGAAGGTATAGGCTTTCAAGAGTCAGAATGATTATATCATTTTTACCTGTAATTGAAAACCGTCAATAAGTCGAATCCCTTAGAAGAGGCAAGTCTGGCTTTACATCATATTAACCATGTGCTAAACTACCTATAATTGATTAAGGACAGTCTTAGCTTAGTCCTAATCCTATGAAGATTATGTTAGGTAGGTGTATTATGAGTGATCAAACAGTAAAAAAACCGAGAATATTTAGTGGGATTCAACCATCAGGTACCATTACTATAGGAAACTATTATGGAGCACTGAAAAACTGGGTTCAGATGCAGGATGATTTTGAAAGTCTTTTTTGTGTTGTAGACCTTCATGCTATTACCGTAAGACAGGTTCCGGCGGACCTTCGTGCCAATACAAGAAAACTTTTAGCTTTTTATATAGCTGCAGGTCTTGATCCCAAGAAGAATCTAATATACCCTCAGTCCCATGTACCACAACATGCTGAGTTGGCTTGGATTCTTAATTGCTTTACCTATATGGGTGAACTTAACCGAATGACTCAATTTAAAGACAAATCGGCGAAAAATGAGTCCAATATTAACGCAGGACTTTTTACATACCCTATACTTATGGCTGCTGACATCCTTCTTTTTCAAACAGATGTTGTACCTATCGGTCATGACCAAAAACAGCATTTAGAGCTTGCCAGAGACCTGGCTCAACGCTTTAACAATACCTATAGTGATACATTTACAGTACCGGAAGCATACTTTGGAAAAGTAGGGGCTAGAATTAAGAGCCTCCAGGAACCAAATGCCAAAATGTCTAAATCTGATCCTAATCCTAACGCGACTATTTCTGTTCTTGATGAGCCTAACGTTATCATCAATAAGATTAAGCGTGCAGTGACGGATTCCATTGGTGAGATTAACTACAGTGATGACCAACCTGGGGTTAAAAACCTTATTGATTTATACTGTTGTGCAACGGGAGAAAGTCCTGACCAGGCCATGAATCGTTTTGAAGGCCAGAACTATGGTTTCCTGAAAAAAGAAGTAGGTGAGGCGACTGTAGAGCAGCTTAGGGGTGTTCAGGCTGATTACAGGGAAATTGTTAAGGATAAGAAGCAGTTAGATGATATTATTAAAGCCAACAGTGAAACAGCTTCATATCTGGCTGAGAAAACATTACGTAAAGTTAAGAAGAAAGTCGGATTTGTTATTTAACCGTCAGGTGATATAGATATGTCAATGCTCATCAAGACCAAGGGAATTGTATTACATGAAATGACCATCAAGGACAACGATAAACGAATTATCCTTTTTTCCAAGGAGTTCGGTAAGATGGTGGTTTTTGCCAATGGAGCAAAAAAAGCCAAAAGTCCTTTGCTGGCAGGTACACAGCCCTTCGTATTTGGTGAGTTTTTTCTATATGAGGGTAAGTCATCCTATACCTTGAAACAGGTCAATATCGACGAATCCTTTTTTGAACTTAGGCAGGATATGGAAACCCTGGCATACGGTCAGTACTTACTGGAAGTCATCGCATCCGTTATTCAGGAAATGGATGCCAATCCGGAACTCCTCAGGCTACTATACGTCAGTCTTATGGCCTTGAAACACCAAACCATCTTACCTGCAGTGGTCAAATCCGTTTTCCAGTTTAGGTCTATGAATATGTTGGGATTTGCACCTGATCTTAGTGGATGTATGGAGTGTGGTCAGGGTGAGGGGGCTTTCTATTTGGACCCCAAAGGTGGACTCCTTTGCAGGGACTGTGGTTCAAAGGGAAGATTTATATCTATGGATGCCCTTTTGGTTCTACGTTACATTCAGCAGGCGCCACTGAAGAAATTATACCACTTCAAACTGTCAGAAAGTCTATTTAAAGAGATTAATAATCCTATTGACTTCTATTTTAAACATTTTGTGACTGGTGATTATAAATCTCTGGATATCATTGATATATTATAAGCCTGGTTTAGTGGTTTAAAGGATAAAAGCATATAGGAAAATGTAATTTAGCAGAATTTAATGTTTTTTTATTGATTTTTAATGGTCAAGGAAATTTCCTTGTGATAAAATATGTTTAGAGAGTTAAACATGATATTCATAAGGAGGTAATACAATGGCAGGTTTTTTTGATAATTTAAAAAAGGGCTTAGATAAAGGAACTAAAATGGTTAGTGCCAAGTCAAGCCAGGTAATTGAAACTAACAAGGTTAAGTCTGAAATTGCAGCTCTTAAGAAATCAAAAGCAGAAGCGATCACTACTATCGGATCTAAAGTTTACGAGGCTAAAGAAGCTTTCACTTATGATTTGGTAGCTGAAGAGGTTGAAGCTATTTCCGGTTACGAAGTAGCTATTGAAGAAAAAGAAGCTGAACTTGAGAGAATCCGTATTGAGACTGAAACAAAAATGAACGAAATCAAAGCCGATACAGAAGCCGTAACTGTAGAAGAAGTAGACGGTGCTGTAGAAGTAGATATTGAAGTTCAAGATCACGTTGAAGAGGATAAATAATCGTTTTAATGAAGAAAACTCTAAGTCTTGTTATGAGAATTGCCATGATGATATCCATTATGGCAATTTTTATGTCATGTACACACAAAAGTGAAAATTTGAATACTGACTCAGAAGAAATTGTAAGGGTTCAAGACCTGAATCAAGACATGGTATTAGCCCTTGACAAGATTGTAGAAACCAAGGACCTCATGCTTATAGAACTCCAAAATCTTGCTTCTTTTTTAGACCAGGAGAAGCTCTATTACAAGGGAGCCTTTGAACTGGAAGATTATGATTCCTTTATGGACCAGTCTGCCTATAATCCTTTAGTTATTGAAGACAATTTTTCAAAGGCAAACCAAGATTATCTTGATGGTCTTGAAAGTATTTCCAGTCAAGATGAAGACTATTATGGGCTTAATGAGCTCCTTGCCTATGAAGCTTTTTTGGCCCAGTTATTTCAAGATATGATGGCCTATCATTATGCCATGTTGGAAGCAGACTATCATCTAGAGGTCTTTGGCAATGCTATGAATGGTTTGTATGAGCTCCTTATATCCGGTGACCTGCCATCTGTTGAATATAATGACAGCCTGGATATGATCCTAAGTCAGTACTCCGCTTTGCTTGAAGTTGGAAGTGGGGACAATGATCTTGGGGGTACCTATAATAAAGAAGAACTTTCAATTATGATCGGGGAACTGAAAAGTGCTAAAAGTCAGGTGGCCAATCTGGAGGTTGTCAATGCATTTGACCTTGAGTTAAACACCTTGGTTTACCAGATGCTGGATTCAGTTGAAAGAGCTTCTAGCGTCACCTATGAATTTGAAGTTCTCTTAGATAGACTTTCCTATAAAACAGGTGAGACACTCATGAATGATTCAGCGGTTGATTTTCTGGAAGAGACTCTAAAAATGAATGCTTGGCCCCTTGAGTAAATGTACCTCTTAGGAGGCAAACAAGATGTTGACGAATCAAAATCTCCATGTTATACTCCATTGTAATAGAAGAGTAGGTGGTTTTGAGGAAGATAAAGCCGGCTCTTATATGAATAAGAATTATATAATTACGTTGATAAAGAAGAGTAATTCGTCATTGTCTTGACCAGTGATTCCGGGCTAGTGTGAACCGGGACAGGAAACCGAATGAAGGCGCTTTGGAGTAATCTTAATTAAGCGGATACGGATGTATCAATTAGGGTGGAACCGCGGATAGAGTAATCTTTTCGTCCCTTGTCTGGGAGAATTGGATTACTTTTTTTGTACCAAATTTTAGACTTATGTATAAGCGCTTATGTCTAGTAAGGAAGTGATCTTCTCCAATCCACACGTTGGATGAACACTATAAAGGCATAAAAGAAAGGAAGATGAACATGGAAAAAACAATGGAAAAAATTGTTGCTTTAGCTAAAGCAAGAGGATTTGTTTATCCTGGATCAGAGATTTACGGTGGTCTGGCTAACACTTGGGATTACGGTCCATTAGGTGTTGAACTAAAAAACAACGTTAAGAAGGCCTGGTGGCAAAAGTTTATTAAGGAGAGCCCATATAATGTCGGTGTTGACTGTGCCCTTCTCATGAACCCACAGGTTTGGGTGGCTTCAGGTCATGTTGGAGGATTCAACGATCCACTTATGGATTGTAAGTCCTGTAAAGAGCGTTTTAGAGCAGACCAGCTAATTGAAGAATATATGAAGGACAATAATATAGAAGTGTCCGATCCTGTAGATTCATGGACCAATGAGCAAATGAAGGAATACATTGATGAAAAGGGTATTGACTGTCCATCTTGTGGCGCTCATGACTTTACGGATATCCGTCAGTTCAACTTAATGTTCAAAACTTTCCAGGGTGTTACAGAAGATGCTAAGAACACGATTTACCTTCGTCCTGAAACTGCACAGGGTATCTTTGTTAACTTCAAGAACGTTCAAAGAACATCACGTAAAAAAATTCCATTTGGTATTGGTCAGATCGGTAAGTCCTTCCGTAATGAGATTACACCAGGTAACTTTACATTCAGAACCCGTGAATTTGAACAAATGGAATTGGAATTTTTCTGTAAGCCGGGCACCGACCTTGAATGGTTTGCCTACTGGAAAGATTACTGTGTAAACTGGTTACAGACTCTTGGTATGAAAGATGATGTGATGCGTGTTCGTGATCACAGTGCTGAAGAATTATCCCATTACTCCAATGCAACTTCTGATATTGAATACCTTTTCCCATTTGGATGGGGCGAACTTTGGGGTATTGCCGATAGAACTGATTTTGACTTAATGGCCCATCAAGAGCACTCAGGTCAAGACATGGCTTACTTTGATGACCAGGAAAAAGAAAAATATGTTCCTTATTGTATTGAACCATCATTGGGTGCAGACCGTGTAACTTTGGCATTCCTTTGTGAAGCATACGATGAAGAGGAACTTGAAGGTGGCGATGTAAGAAACGTATTACGTTTCCATCCGGCTCTTGCACCGGTTAAGGTTGGTGTTCTTCCTCTTTCCAAGAAGCTTAATGATCAGGCTACTGATCTTTTTGCAAAACTTTCCAAAACTTACAACTGTGAATTTGATGACAGAGGTTCCATTGGTAAGCGTTACCGTCGTCAAGATGAGATTGGTACACCTTTCTGTATCACTTATGATTTTGATACTCTTGAAGATCAGGCAGTAACAGTACGTGACCGTGATACTATGGAACAGGAAAGAATCAAGATCGAAGATTTAAAAGCATATTTTGAAGAAAAATTTGATTTCTAGGTCTTTATGACCAGATAAAAATACAGGCTAAAGCTTCTGAAAACAGAAGCTTTAGCTATGCTCGGTACCAATGTGGTCCCACAGGGCGAAATTGACAACACCTATATGAAAAATCCTTCATAAAAATCGACAAGTTAGTTCTTAAAAATCATAGGTTTATAGTCATTTAGTCCAAAAAGAAAGCCAATCAGCAAGTTTACTAAAAAAGAACTTTAATTCAATAGGTTTTTATGTAATAATAGTAGGCGAGCTTATTATAATCAGGCGCTTTGTCAACTAGATATAACAAAAGCGTCCCAACAATAACTATTTTTTATTAGGAGGAAACATTAATGAGCAAAAAATTTGTTTACATGTTTACTGAAGCTGATAAGAGCATGAAAAACCTTCTTGGTGGTAAAGGTGCCAACCTTGCAGAAATGACAGGTTTAGGACTTCCAATTCCACAAGGTTTTACTGTATCTACTGAAGCTTGTATTCAGTACTATGAAGATGGCGAAAGCATTAACGCTGACATCGCTGCAGAAATCGAAGCATCACTTGCAAAACTTGAAGAAATGACTGGTAAGAAATTCGGCGACAACGAAATGCCACTTCTTGTATCAGTAAGATCAGGAGCTAGAGCTTCAATGCCTGGTATGATGGACACAGTTCTTAACTTAGGTTTGACTGATGTATCTGTTGAAGGTTTTGCAGCAAAAACTGGTAACCCAAGATTTGCATATGATTCATACAGAAGATTTATTCAAATGTTCTCTGATGTTGTTGTAGGTCTTCCAAAGCAACAATTCGAAAGAGTTCTTGATGAAATCAAAGAAAGAAAAGGCGTAGAGTCAGACCTTGACCTTACTGCTGAAGATCTTAAAGAAATCATCAACGCATTTAAAGCATTCTATAAAGAGAAAATCGGTGAAGAGTTCCCTCAAGATCCTAAATCTCAATTGATGGAAGCTGTTAAAGCTGTATTTAGATCATGGAACAACGAAAGAGCTATCGTTTACCGTCGTATGAACGATATCCCAGGTTCATGGGGAACAGCTGTTAACGTTCAATCAATGGTATTCGGTAACATGGGTGATACATCAGGTACTGGTGTTGCATTTACAAGAAACCCATCTACTGGTGAACCAGGTATCTATGGTGAGTACTTGATCAATGCACAAGGTGAAGACGTTGTTGCTGGTATCCGTACTCCACTTCAAATCACTCAACTTGAAAACGATATGCCAGAAGTTTATGCTGAATTCATGGCAATCGCTAATAAATTAGAGCTTCACTACAAAGACATGCAAGACATGGAGTTCACAATTGAAGACAAGAAGTTATACTTCCTTCAAACTCGTAACGGTAAGAGAACTGCTCAAGCGGCTCTTAAAATCGCTGTTGATCTTGTTGATGAAGGTCTTTGTACTCCAGAAGAAGTTATCCTTAAGGTTGAGCCTAAGCAATTAGACCAATTACTTCACCCAGTATTCGATGCTGAAGCATTGGCTGCTGCTGAAGTTGCAGGTTCTGCTCTTCCAGCATCTCCAGGTGCTGCTGCAGGTCAAGTATACTTCACATCAGAAGAAGCTGTTGAAGCTAAAGAAAGAGGCGAAAGAGTTATCCTTGTTCGTCTTGAGACTTCTCCAGAAGATATCGAAGGTATGGACGCTGCTCAAGGTATCCTGACTGTTCGTGGTGGTATGACATCTCACGCAGCCGTTGTTGCTCGTGGTATGGGTACTTGCTGTGTATCCGGTTGTGGCGAAATCAAGATTGATGAAGAAGCTAAAGTCTTCACATTAGCTGGTAAAACAGTTAAAGAAGGTGACTTCATTTCACTTGATGGTTCAGCTGGTACTATCTACCTTGAAGATATCAAGACTATTGATCCTGAAATCAGTGGCGACTTCGCTCGCTTTATGGCATGGGCTGATGAAGTAAGAACTCTTAAAGTTCGTACTAACGCAGACAACCCTAGAGACCTTCAAAACGCTCTTGATTTTGGTGCTGAAGGTGTTGGTCTTTGTAGAACAGAGCATATGTTCTTCGAAGAAGATAGAATCCCACGTATTCGTGAGATGATCGTTGCTAACAACCTTGAAGACAGAAAAGCTGCTCTTGACAAGCTTCTTCCTTTCCAAAAAGGTGACTTCAAAGCTATGTACAAGGCACTTAAAGGTCTTCCAATGACTGTAAGACTTCTTGACCCACCACTTCACGAATTCCTTCCTCACGAAGATGAAGATATCGCTGATTTGGCAAAAGAAATGGGACTTACTTTCGAAGAGTTGAAAGAAACAGTTGAATCTCTTCACGAGTTTAACCCAATGCTTGGTCACAGAGGTTGTCGTCTTGCTGTAACTTACCCAGAGATCGCTGCAATGCAAGCACAAGCTATCATTGAAGCTGCTATCGAAGTTAAGAAAGAAGACGGATATGATGTAGTACCTGAGATCATGATCCCACTTGTTGGTGAAGTTAAAGAGCTTGCATACGTAAAAGCTACAGTAGTTGAAACTGTTGAAGCTGCTATCAAAGCTTCCGGCATCGAAATGAAATACATGGTTGGTACAATGATCGAGATCCCAAGAGCTGCTCTTACAGCTGATCTTATCGCTAAAGAAGCTGAGTTCTTCTCATTCGGTACTAACGACTTAACTCAAATGACATTTGGTTTCTCAAGAGATGACGCTGGTGCATTCCTTGGAGACTACTACAAGAAAGCTATCTTCGAATCAGATCCATTTGCTCGTCTTGATCAAACAGGTGTTGGTCAATTGGTTGAAATGGCATGTGAAAAAGGTAAGCAAACTCGCCCAGACATCAAACTTGGTATCTGTGGAGAGCACGGTGGTGACCCAAGTTCAATCGACTTCTGTCACAGAGCAGGTCTTAACTATGTATCCTGTTCACCATTCCGTGTACCAATTGCTCGTTTGGCTGCTGCTCACGCTGCACTTCTTAACAAGTAATTCTATTACACATATTAGCCCTAGGACTTATGAAGGACCAGACTTATGTCTGGTCCTTTTGTGATTTCTTTTGACAGTTTTCCAAGTAATTAATATAATGATAGTAGGATTCTAATATATAATGGAAAATGAAGGTGAGGTAGAAGATGGAGAAAAGAATCACCAGATCAACCATTATTGTCTATACAAGTATCGGCTTCCTCTTTGGTTGCTGTTTTCCTTTGGGTGCATACTTCTTGGTATCCCTTATTGAGAAAGTCCCTTTTTCTGAAATAGTAAAACTTCATGAAAATAATCAACTCTTATATATGATTGATACAGCTCCTGTCTTTTTAGGGGCCTTTGCATTTTTAGGCGGCCTTAATCAGAAAAAGGCCTTAATCAACAATATGAGATTAGAAGAAACCATGGAAAAAATCAGTCAGGAACAAGAGGAGAAAACCAGAGCCTTAAAAGGCATGGAAGAAGAAGCAGGGATTATAAATCAGCTCCTTAATGGAATTGAGCATACAGGATCAGTTCTCGGAGATAATGAACAAGTTCTTCAAGATCTTGTCAGACATATTGGAGACCAGGAAGCTGAGCTTGAAAATCTCGTAGAGCAATTGATGGAGTCTATGAAAAAAATGGACACTTTCTTTACCTGCTTATCTGACAGATCTCAAAAGGACATGGCAAAAATCAACGATATGAAGGGGATATCCAGAGAAGCCCTTATAACGGTTGGGGACTATATTGATATGAATGAAAACAGTGCCATGGAACTGTCCCAAAGTCAAGGTGATCTTCAGGATTTGATGACAACGGCCACTGAGACCAGTGAAATCGTTACGTTGATTGAACACATATCAGATCAGATCAAGCTATTGGCACTTAATGCCAGTATAGAATCGGCAAGAGCAGGTGAGGCAGGGGCAGGCTTTGCTGTTGTTGCAGAAGAAATCAAGAAGCTATCAGAACAAACCAATTATGCAACGGTGAGTATTGAAAGTAAAATCACGCATCTTCTTGATAATATAGAGACCATTCATAAGCGTATTGAGTCGGTTGTTGGCACATCTGTTCAGGTGAATATGAAAAATGTATCCACTAAGGAAATGCTGGCAAATATGGACCAGCATACAGGTGATATTATGGAAAGTTATAAAGAAACCGGTGATGGTATGCTGAAAATGGAAAAGGATTTGGAACTCCTTAAATATCGACTGGAAGAAGTGGATAATAATACAGAGACCCTTAATGCTTATATTGATAAAAGCAAGATGGTTCTGGATACCAACCATGGAGAAATGAATCATTTGCAAGACCTGATTGTGCAGTCCGGAAGGAAATAAGAAATTGGTTTTCTGAACTAAATAAACTCTGTGATTTATGGCTAAGAAAAAAAGCAGTTATACCAAATAGGTACAACTGCTTTTTATATTTATAGGGATATCTAAGGATAATTGCTGGCTTGAATGGTGTTTCACAGTGATTAATCTGCTTGATAAAGGGGAGTGGACAAGTATCTTTCACCTGTGTCTGGTAGGATAACAACAATGTTCTTGCCGGCATATTCCGGGCGTTTGGCAATTAGTGTTGCTGCATGAAGGGCGGCTCCTGAGGAAATTCCTACGAGCAAACCTTCGCTTCTTGCTGCCTGTCTGCTGGCTGCAAAGGCTTCATCGTTGTCTACAGTAACTATTTCATCGTAGATACCTGTATCAAGATTATTGGGAATAAAACCTGCTCCAATACCCTGAATTTTATGTGGTCCAGGTCCCTGGCCGGAAAGAACAGCACTGTCCTTTGGCTCCACAGCGATGACCTTAATATCAGGGTTTTGCTCTTTTAGGTATTTACCGGTTCCAGAGATGGTACCACCTGTACCGATACCGGCTACAAGGACATCCACCTTACCTTCTGTAGCTGAGTAGATTTCAGGACCTGTTGTTTTGTAATGAATGGCAGGGTTGGCTGGGTTATCAAATTGCCAAGGAATAAAAGCGTTATCTAACTCTTCGGCAAGTTCATCAGCCTTGGCTATGGCTGCCTTCATACCACCTGAGGCAGGTGTAAGAACTAACTCGGCACCAAGTGCCTTAAGGAGGTTGCGTCTCTCAAGGCTCATAGATTCTGGCATAGTAAGAATTACTTTATAGCCTTTTGCTGAACCGACTGAAGCAAGACCGATTCCTGTGTTTCCACTGGTGGATTCAATAATAACAGCTCCAGGTTTGAGTTTGCCTGTGCTTTCTGCATCTTCAATCATGGCTTTGGCTATACGGTCTTTAACAGAACCGCCTGGATTGAAATATTCAAGTTTTGCTATAATATTGCCTGCAGCTTCTTGAGCTTCTTGAAATCTTTGCAGGTGCAGTAAAGGTGTGTTTCCTATTAGTTCCGGTAATGATTTATAAATTGACATAATATTCCTCCTAGGTTGCATAGGCGAGCAGTAAATCGTATGATTTACGACAAGTCTGTAAAGTTTTCTTGTAATATCTAAAACATATTTAACATATATGAATTATAAGTTATCTGTATAATATACTATCAAAAGGCTCTTGTCAACAGATAAATTGAGAAAAATGAAAATTGCAAAAATAGATTATCGGTTGACAAGTTGGCTTAAAAGTAATAGTATTATGACAAAACATACTTATAATATAGGTTATTAATAGTATAACATAATCATAAAAGTAGAAAATAGATAGGAGGTCCTATGAAAATATCTGCAAGAGGGCGGTATGCATTGGCTTCGTGTATTATACTCAGCGAATATGCCCTTAATAATGAACTGGTTTCGCTTCAAAGCATATCAAATGAACTGGACATATCAAAAATATATTTGGAACAGGTTTTTTCCTTACTTAAGCGAGGCAGCGTGGTTGAATCAGTCAAAGGTGCCAATGGTGGTTACAAGCTGACTCGACCCATGAAGGCTATCAGTATTTATGATATCCTCGAACCCATTGAACAGGGAATCTTTGAAACGACCAAGGAAACTTTTGAAAAAGGACACCAAGTTATAGAAGCCGCCCTTAAAGAGGTAGTCTACAATCCTTTGGATGACGTGGTTAAGGAAACACTGGAATCCATGACCCTTGAAGAATTATACCTAAAATCAAGGGAAGATAATGACCAATATATGTTTTATATATGATATAATGACACGTGTCTCCAAGGCGCGTGTTAATTTTTGCCTGGATGCAGGGTTATATGGGTTTGTGTCATCATATGTTAATTTAAAATGTGTAAAGAAAGGGATTGGATGTGAAAGGGTTATTAAAAGTATACCTGCCTTTTGCCAAGGGTCAGGTTAAGGAATTTATGGCATATGGGATTAATGCCTACGTTTATATTTTTGGCAATATGCTCCAGACGGCAGTGCTACTCTATATTTGGAAGGCTGTCTTTGATTCCAGCGACCAGTCTGTTATTAACGGGTTCTCCTTTAATGATATGATTTTTTATGTAGTGATGAGTATGGTTACCGGCATGCTGGTTTCCAATGAGGTTCACTGGGCGGTAGGTCATGATGTGCAAACAGGTGATATTGCCATGAATCTGATTAAACCGGTTAATTATCAGTTGAGACAGTACTTTGGCTCCATAGGCTTCGTTTTCGTTAATCTTGTCTTTATATTTTTACCTATGTGGTCGATCCTGCTTGGCTATACTGTCTTTTCAGGCCAGGCTCTGCCGACCCTTATGGTACTTGTATATTATTTTGTCAGCGTATTTCTGAGTTCCTTAATTATGTTTGCCTTTAATTATATGTTTGGACTGGCAGCTTTTTATGTTGAGTATATTTTTGGCTTTATCTTTGCCAAAGAAGCCTTGGTAAGACTTTTGTCCGGTGAGCTGATCCCCTTGGTTTTCTTTCCGGCGGCGGTTCTTGGTGTCTTTAAGTACTTGCCTTTTGCCGGTATGGTATATACACCGGTTATGATTTATCTGGGTAAATATACAGGGGATCAATTGCTGGAAGCAATTCTTGTACAGATAATTTGGGTTGTTATCCTTTTTGGCATGACTCAAATACTATGGAAACGTGCAATCAAACGATTGTCTATATTGGGAGGGTGATCATGACTTTAAAAAGATATCTTAAGTTATACGGAATGTTCATGAGCCAGTATATGAAGAAAATCATGCAGTCCAAAAGTGATTTCGTTGTTGGCTTTATTGCTTTTTTTCTTATTCAGTTTGGTGGCATAGCCTTTATAAGTCTGATTTTTCTCCAAATTCCAGACTTGGCAGGATGGTCTTTTCATGAACTCTTGTTTATATACGGACTGGCCAACATACCTAGAGGTATTGACCATATGTTTGCGGATTATATATGGATGCTGTCAGGCAGGACCATTGTGAGAGGTGAGTTTGACAAGTACCTTCTCAGGCCTCTGAATCCCTTGTTTCAGCTTTTAGCAGAAATGTTTCAACCGGATGGTATCGGAGAAGTGGTGATCGGTATCATTCTGATTATTTATGCAACAGGAAAAGGGGCAGTTTCATTCACCCTCTTCAAGGTCCTTATCTTAATTGTCATGGTCGCTTTTTCGACCCTCATATACACCAGCATCAAGCTTTTTCTGGCATCTTTTGCCTTTTGGATTAAGAGGAGCCAGTCCATTCTCTATATGTTTTATTCCATGAGTGATTTTGCAAAATATCCTCTGGAAATTTACCATAAGTTTATTCGGTCCTTCATTACTTACATCATTCCTTTTGCAGTGACGGCTTATATCCCGGCTTCCTATTTTCTGGGTCAAACCAGCCTGGGTAAGAGTTTGGGGCTTTGCGTAGGTATCGGCAGTCTGGCTGGACTTATATCTTATGTTACCTTTATACAGGGAATCAAACGTTATGAAAGTGTAGGTAATTAATATGGAATACTTAATAGAAGTTAAAGGTCTTTCCAAGACTTTTGTATCCAATAAAAAAGGCAAAGGCCTTAAGGGAACAGTTAAAGCTCTTTTTAACAAGGAAAAAGTTTCTGTTAAGGCAGTAGACAAGGTCTCTTTCGGTATTAAGGAAGGGGAAATTATCGGATATATTGGAGCCAACGGAGCCGGTAAATCAACCTCCATCAAGATGATGACAGGCATTCTGACACCAACAGAGGGCTATGTCAAAGTGGATGGAAGAATTCCATATAAGGAAAGAACTGAAAATGCCAAACACATCGGTGTTGTTTTTGGACAAAAGACTCAGTTATGGTGGGATCTACCCCTAAGGGAGACCTATGGTATCCTAAAAGAAATCTACCAGGTCAGTGATGACTTTTATGAAGAGCAGATGGCTTATTTTAATGAAGTTCTTGACCTGGAAAAGTTTATGGATAAAACCGTCAGGACCTTATCCCTTGGTCAGCGGATGCGGGCGGATTTAGCGGCCAGTATGCTTCATAATCCAAAAGTCATCTATTTGGATGAACCTACAATCGGCCTTGATGTAGTTGTTAAGGAGAAGATCCGTAAGGCAATCAAAGACCTTAACCGCAAGTATAAAACTACCATTATCCTTACAACCCACGATATGAGCGATATCGAAGAGCTTTGTAACCGAATCCTGATCATTGATAATGGCCATATCATTTATGATGGAGATATCGACCGAATCCGTAAGGAATATGGATATATGCGAAAGCTCCAAATCGACATGCGTTACGATTCTAATGAAACTTTAATTACTGGTCTTAATAGGATTTATGATACAATTAAGTGCAGCGAAGAAGACTTGACCTACGAAATAGTAGAAAGCGGACTTAATATTGAATTTAACAGAAATAAGATAAATATCTCTGAAGTCATGGACTTTGTGCTTAAGCAGTTTAAAGTTATTGATTTTTCCATTAAAGATATGGATATTGAGTCCATCGTTAAGGGGATTTATCTTAATATGGAATCGTAAGGAGTGTTACCATGGATTTACAAATTATAGTTGCACCAATTGTAGGCAGCGTCATTGGCTACTCAACCAACTGGCTGGCCATAAAGATGCTGTTTAAACCACATAAAGCCTATCATATAGGCAAGTTCCGCATACCTTTTACACCAGGTCTTATACCTAGAGAACGGGATAGGATTGCTGGAAGCCTTGGAAAAACCGTTGGGGAGAACCTTCTTACCGAAGAAGTTATATTGAAAGAACTGACCAACCCAAGGATTACAGACAGTCTTAAGGACTATATCGTCAAAGACCTTTTGGGAAAGACCTTTACCCTGAAAGACCTTCTTGGTCAAATAAATGATGACGATAAGATTAAGCATACTTTATTTGATATGATCAAAAAGGGTCTCTCCAAAATGTTAAGGGACAATCCTGCCTTTAAGGATAGTGTCAGACAACTTTTAAATGAGCGACTGACAAGAAATGACAGTGTTGAGTCCTTATTTGGCCATAAGCCCATTGAAGGATTGGAAAATCTGCTTTATGACAACAAGCTTGAAATAGCCAATGGAATATGCCTTTATTTAGCTGATGAGGCCATGGCTACTAGAATTAAGGGTCTTATATCTAAGGTCATGTCAGAAAAATTAGGTGGACTGGCTGCTATGTTTGTGGATCCGGCTGGGCTATACGGATCAATTTTGGATTTTGTCAGAACCAGTTTGGAAAAAGAAGAAAATCAGGTCGAACTTGTTAAGCAGCTGGCATTAGCCCTTAGAAAGTTTTCGGGTAAGTCTTTAGGCGATTTTATGAGTGAAAAAGACTATGAAGTCTTCATCGATAAGTTGACAGATTATATAACCGATCAAGGTGTTCATCTATTTGAAGGGGAAAGGGTAGACCGACTTATGGAAGGCCTGATAGAACCCCTTCTAACGATGGAAATCAGGGTATCTGAAGACATTAAGCTAATTATTGAAGAAAAGATTATTGATATGTACTTGAATTTTGCGAGAACAAGACTGCCTATCTTCATTGAGCAAATGAACATCTCTAAAATTGTAGAAGGTGAGATTAACTCGTTTTCCACTGAAGAGGTCGAAAATCTGATTTTTGGTATTGTGGACAGGGAATTAAAAGCCATCACCTGGTTAGGTGCTCTACTTGGATTTGTCATGGGCTTATTCACCTTGCTTGCATAGGTGGGTTTATATTGAATTTTGACTATGAATGATTTACAATAAGAATTACACTACATAAGGAGAAGGCAGATGATTCGTACAATAATATTTTTTATTAACCTGGGTATCAGTTTGATTATCAGTATGTTTTTTGCAGGTGTCCATATAATTTTGGGCTGGCTTAAGCTTACAAAAATCAGGAAGGCCCATCTGGATTTTGTCACTAAGATGTGGGCCAAATTCATGATTTTTGCTACTGGTAACCGTATCAATGTAGAAGGGCTTGACAAGGTTCCGGAGGGACCGGTTCTATTTGTAGCTAATCACCAATCTTACTTTGATATACCTGTATTCATGGCTAATACTCCATATCCGGCTCCCTTTGTTGCCAAGGTAGAACTAATGAAGGCGCCTATGCTGAGTTATTGGATGAAGGAAATGGGCTGTCTCTTTATGGACAGATCCAATATGCGTCAATCACTGAAGATTATTCTTCAGGGTATTGATCTCTTAAAAGCAGGAACCAGCTTGGTTATTTTCCCGGAAGGAACAAGATCCAAGCAAGATGAGGTCAGTGAATTTAAACCTGGTTCTCTAAAGCTTGCTGTTAAAGCTGGTGTACCTATAGTTCCTGTGACCCTGATCAACACCTATAAGGTGTATGAAGCAGAGGCCAGGGTTAAAACTGCCAAAGTATCTATGATCTATCATGATCCAATAGATACAACCACTCTCAGTCGTGAAGAAATCAATAATCTTCATAACACGGTGAGAGATAAGATAATTAAACCATTGGAGAGGTGATACGATGAAACCAAGATTTTCAGGTGCAGAAGTAATTCAATTGGCAATCAGTATGGAAGAGGAAGGGGTTCATTTCTACGAGAAGTATGCAGAGATGGCTGATGTTGAACTTCGTGCCATACTACTTGGTATGGCTGAGGATGAAAAACAACACGCCAAGGTCTTTAGAGATATGTACAAGGAACTGGAAGTCAATGAATACGAGGAAGATTATCTTTTCTCTCATGACGTCCAGGACTTTTTTGCCACTTATGCCAAGCGTGAAGGGTTTAATAGAGACATGGGTCCTATTGATTCCGTGAAAGATGCCATTAAAGTCGGTGTCGAAACTGAAAAAACCACCATTGCCTATTACCGGTCATTGTTGGAGTTTGCCAGCCAGGATGTTAAAGCTATTCTCGAACGTTTGATTGAAGAAGAAGTTAAGCATCAGAAGCGTTTGGAAGAATTATTGTAATCAATGAATATGAAGGATGAAAGCCGGCTTGTATAGCCGGTTTTTTATAGCTTTTTTTTGGGGGCTATGTTATAATATGCAATTGATGAATACAATAGGATAAGTCCACATCGAGGTGGGCCAAACCTTTGGAAGGAAAATGAAATGAAACAGGAAAATATACGTAATTTTAGTATTATCGCTCATATTGACCATGGAAAGTCTACGTTGGCAGACCGATTAATTCAGAAAACGGGACTTTTGACTGAACGGGAAATGAAAAGCCAGGTTCTTGATAATATGGATCTTGAACGTGAGCGTGGCATTACCATAAAGGCCCAGGCGGTTCGTCTTGTCTATAAGGCCAACGACGGTGAAGAGTATCTCTTTAACCTAATCGATACACCGGGTCATGTGGATTTTAACTATGAAGTATCTAGAGCTTTGGCTGCCTGTGAGGGAGCCCTCTTAATTGTAGATGCCGCCCAGGGAATAGAGGCCCAAACTTTAGCCAATGTATATCTTGCTCTAGAGAATGATCTGGAAATTATGCCTGTCATTAACAAGATTGATTTGCCTAGTGCAGATCCTGAAAGAGTCATTGAAGAAATCGAAGATATTATTGGTCTTGAAGCGGAAGGTGCACCAAGGATTTCGGCCAAAGAAGGTGTTAATATTGAAGATGTCCTTGAAGACATCATTGTAAAGATTCCTGCACCGAGTGGTGATAAGGCAAATCCACTTCAAGCCTTGATTTTTGACTCTATTTATGACGCATACAAGGGTGTTATCGTCTTTTGCAGGGTCTTTGAAGGAACTATTCGTAAAGGCCAAAAAATCAAGATGATGGCAACGGGTGCTGCTTTTGAAGTTGTGGAAGTCGGTTATTTTGGGGCTGGTCAATTTATACCCAGCAATGAATTGGCAGCAGGCTATGTTGGATATGTAACAGCAAGTATCAAAAATGTTGCCGATACTACTGTCGGAGATACAATCACTGAAGTAGGCAGACCCTGTGAAAAGGCTCTTGCGGGATACAAAAAAGTGAACCCTATGGTTTATTGCGGTATCTATCCTGCTGATGGATCTAAATATGGAGATCTTCGTGATGCCTTGGATAAGCTTAAGCTTAACGATGCTTCTCTTCAATTTGAAGCGGAGACATCAGTTGCCCTGGGATTTGGATTTCGTTGTGGATTTTTAGGACTCCTCCACCTTGAAATTATTCAGGAGAGAATTGAACGAGAGTTTAATCTGGATATTGTGACAACAGCTCCATCGGTTATTTACAAGGTGAAGAAAACCAATGGTGAGGAGTTTATGCTGGCAAATCCGGTGGATCTTCCTGATCCTTCAGAGATTTTATATATGGAAGAACCTATTGTAAAAGCTGAAATAATGGTCCCTAAAGAATACGTTGGCAGCGTTATGGACCTTTGTCAGGACCGACGCGGTATCTATATACATATGGACTATATTGAAGAAAGCAGGGCTATGTTAACCTATGATCTTCCGCTGAATGAGATTATCTATGACTTCTTTGATGCCTTAAAGTCCAGAACCAGAGGATATGCCTCTTTTGACTATCATCTTAAGGGTTATGTCCAATCAGATCTTGTGCGTCTGGATATGCTTATTAACAGAGAAGTTGTTGACGCCTTAAGTTTCATTGTCCATAGGGAAAAGTCCTATGACAGAGGACGTAAGATTGCTGAAAAGCTGAAAAAAGAAATACCAAGGCATCTTTTTGAAATACCTATCCAAGCATCAATCGGCAACAAGGTTATTGCCAGAGAAACAGTTAAAGCCATGCGTAAGGACGTTCTTGCCAAGTGTTACGGTGGTGACATTTCCAGAAAACGTAAACTTCTTGAGAAGCAAAAAGAAGGTAAGAAGCGGATGAGACAAGTAGGTTCCGTTGAAGTTCCACAGCAAGCTTTTATGAGTGTATTAAAACTAGACGAATAGATGAAGGCGGTATTATCCAGTGGGTAGTACCGCTTTTTTACAGGAGATGAGAATGACAGGATTATACATACATATTCCATTTTGTGAGCGTAAATGTGCATATTGCGACTTTTTGTCTTTTACAGGAGATGAAGATACCAAGGAGGCTTATACCAAGGCTCTTATACTTGAAATGGAAAAAGCATCTGTGTACCTAAATGACAAGGTGTCCTCTGTTTTTATTGGTGGTGGTACCCCAACAGCCTTATCTCCTGAACAGCTTGAAAGAATTGTACTAACAATAGATAAGCAATTTGAGCTTACTGATATGTGTGAATTTTCTATTGAAATGAATCCAGGGACCCTTGATCTAAGGCTTAAAGACCTTCTTGAGAAAACCAGGATTAACAGGGTTAGTATTGGACTCCAGGCTGTTCAGGATGACCTCCTCAGGAAACTGTCGAGAATCCATAATTACGCCCAGTTTTTGGATACCTTCAGCCTGGTAAGAGAAGCGGGAATAGATAATATTAACGTGGATCTTATGTTTGGTCTTCCCGATCAGACCATGGAAGACTGGATTGCCAGTTTGGACGAAATCGGAAGACTTGGCCCAGAGCATATTTCTGCCTATAGTCTGATCATTGAGGAAGGAACACCTTTTTATCAGATGAAACGTAATCATAAGCTGGCCTTACCTGATGAAAACCTTGAACGGGATATGTATTATAAAACCAAGGAAGTATTAGAGACCCATGGTTTCATAAGATATGAAGTGTCCAATTATGCAAAAGAAGGATTTTCCTGTAAACACAATTCATCCTACTGGCAGGACCAAGCTTATCTGGGTCTTGGTCTAGGTGCTTCTTCATATATAGAAGGAGATCGGTACTCCAATACAAGAGAGATGAAAGAATACCTGGTCCATTCTGGTGATTTGGAAATGATTAGGCAACTTGAAAGCTCAGCCAATCAGGTTAGAAGACTGGAAGAACGGTTTTTTCTTGGTTTAAGACTTACTCAGGGAATTAATCTTAAAAAGGTCAAGGAAGAGTTTTTAACCATTTATCCGAAAGTATTTGATCAAATCATTGATGAATGTATAGAAGGGAAACTTATGATTCGACAAGGGGATAACATTAGGCTTACAGATAAAGGCCTCGATGTCAGTAATTCAATATTTGCCAAGTTTCTTTTAGAAGATGATTAAAGAAGTTAATGAGTTTTTAATAAAATAATAAGGTGAAAGCTGTTGACAAAGTGAGTCAAAACGACTATTATAATAATGTGATTAGCACTCCAAACGAGTGAGTGCTAACAAAGGCTAAGACTTATCACTCTTATGTATAAGATGATGTAATGACAACAGCCTTTGGGAATAAGATTAGAACGACAGGTGGTGAAAGCCTTGGAATTAAATGAACGTAAGCTGCGTATACTTAAAGCCATTATCAATGACTATTTCGAAACTGCAGAGCCTGTAGGGTCAAGAACCTTATCAAGACATTATGATTTGGGTATAAGCCCGGCTACTATTCGTAATGAAATGAGTGACCTTGAGGAATTGGGTTTCATTATGCAGCCTCATACATCATCAGGTCGTGTTCCGTCAGACAAGGGATACCGGTTTTATGTTGACATGATGCTCCAGTTGCAGCAGGCTGAATTCACCAAGTTGGTTTACCTGGATGAATTAAAGAAAAGCGCATCGAGGATTGAAGATCTCCTGCGGAACATCGGTGAACACCTGGCAAAAGAAACCCATTATACAACGATTGTAAGTTCGCCTCACTATAAGAAGAGTAAGATCAAGAATATTCAATTAATTGAAGTGGAAGAACACGCCGTCCTGGCAGTTATCGTTACCAATGGAAATGCCATTAAAGATTATATGATAAACCTGGACCAAAGTATTAACCAGGACCTATTGAATAAGATTTCTTTGGTTATGAACAATAAGTTACAAGGATTGACCATTAATGATATTAATCTGGATGTCATTGGAGATTTGAAAAATGCTTATTCAGAAGGGCGTGAAGTAGTTAGCAAGGTCATTGATGTTGTCTTCAAAACCATCCAGGAAGTTGATGAAACGGACATATATACCTATGGTACAACCAATATTCTCCAGTATCCCGAGTTCAATGATATGACCAAAGCATCTGAACTCATAAGAACCCTTGAGGAAAAGGATATTTTGAAGGATATTGTCAACACGACCATCGAAAGCAATGACGGAAATGTTAAAATCGTTATTGGTGGTGAGAATGAATTAGAGGGATTAAAGGATTGCAGCCTTATAACTACTTCTTATCACATCAATGGTGAGAAAGTTGGGGCAATCGGTATTATTGGTCCTAAACGTATGGATTATGACAACACAGTCCAGAACCTTAGATGCTTGATTAAAAGTGTAGATGAAATGTTAAACAAGTTGTGACATAAACATCCAAATAAATTAGAAGAGGCAATAACATGAGTAAAAAAGAAACCAATGAAGAAATCCTGAATGAAGAAATGAATGAAGAAGTTGCTGCTAACGATAGTGATGTAGAAGAGACTTCTGATTCGGCAGAACCTTCAGAAAGTGAAATTACTGAGGCTGATACTGAGGAATCAGATGAGGATGCTATCCAAGTAGAAACTGCAGAGGTTGAGGTCCTTGATGAGACCAAAGCACTTGCAGAGGCTTTAGTTAAAGCAGAAACAGAGTTGAAGGAAAGCCAAGACCGCTATGCCAGAACGATGGCTGAATTTGACAATTTCCGTAAGAGAACTCTTAGGGAAAAATCAGAAATGCACGAACGGGGTGCCAAGGAAATTCTTGAGAAACTCCTTCCAATCGTCGACAACTTTGAGAGAGCCATTGATCATATCTCGGATGAAGAGAAAGAATTGGCTATCACCAAGGGTGTTGAAATGATTTATAAACAATTGATGGGAACATTATCCGAAGTTGGTGTTGAAGAAATCGAAGCCCTGAATCAGGAATTTGATCCAAACCTGCATCATGCAGTCAGTCACGAAGACAACGATGATTATGACGAGAATATGGTTCAAGATGTTTTCCAAAAAGGTTACATGTACAAAGATGCTGTACTGAGACACAGTATGGTAAAAGTAGTGAATTAGATATACTTAATTAATGGAGGAATTACAATGGGAAAAATAATAGGAATTGACTTAGGAACAACAAATTCATGTGTATCAGTAATGGAAGGTGGAAAGCCAGTTGTTATCGCTAATGCAGAAGGCGCTAGAACAACTCCATCAGTAGTTGCCTTTACAAAAAGCGGTGAACGTTTAGTTGGTGAACCTGCTAAGCGTCAAGCGATTACAAACCCAGACAAGACTATTAGTTCAATTAAGAGAGAAATGGGTACTGACCACAAAGTTGCAGTTGATGACAAGAAATATTCACCACAAGAAATCTCAGCTATGGTACTTCAAAAGTTAAAAGCTGATGCAGAAAGCTACCTTGGTGAAGAAGTTAAAGAAGCAGTTATTACAGTTCCTGCTTACTTTACTGACTCACAAAGACAAGCAACTAAAGATGCCGGTAAAATTGCTGGTTTGGAAGTTAAGCGTATCATCAATGAGCCAACAGCAGCCGCCCTTGCATATGGTTTGGATAATGAACACGAACAAAAAATCATGGTTTATGACCTTGGTGGTGGTACTTTCGACGTTTCCCTTATTGAAATCGGTGACGGTGTACTTGAAGTACTTGCTACAAATGGTAATAACCACCTTGGTGGAGATGACTTTGACCAAAGAGTAATCGACTTCCTTGTAAAAGAATTCAAAAACGCAGAAGGTGTTGACCTTTCATCTGACAAGATGGCAATGCAGAGACTTAAAGAAGGTGCTGAAAAAGCCAAGAAAGAGCTTTCAAGTGCAACTACATCCAACATTAACCTTCCTTTCATCACAGCTACTCAAGAAGGTCCAAAACACTTGGATGTAACGCTTACAAGAGCAAAATTTGACGAATTGACTCATGACCTTGTTCAATCAACAATGGGTCCTGTAAACCAAGCCCTTAAAGATGCTGATCTTTCAGCTTCTGAAATCGATAAAGTACTTTTGGTTGGTGGTTCAACAAGAATTCCAGCTGTACAAAACGCTGTAACCAGCCTTATTGGCAAAGAGCCATTCAAAGGTATTAACCCAGACGAGTGTGTTGCAGTAGGAGCTGCTATCCAAGGTGGTAAGCTTGCAGGTGATGCAGGTGCCGGCGATATCCTTCTTCTTGATGTAACTCCACTTTCGCTTGGACTTGAAACCCTTGGTGGTGTTGCGACTAAGTTGATTGACAGAAATACAACTATTCCAACTAAGAAGAGTCAAATCTTCTCAACAGCAGAAGACAACCAATCAGCAGTTGATATTCATGTAGTTCAAGGTGAAAGAGAATTCGCTAGAGACAACAAGTCCCTTGGACGTTTCCGTTTGGATGGTATTCCAGCAGCAAGACGTGGTGTTCCACAAATCGAAGTTACCTTTGACATTGATGCCAATGGTATTGTAACGGTTAAGGCTAAAGATCTTGGTACTGGTAAAGAGCAACACATTACCATTACTGCAAGTACTAACCTTTCAGATGATGAAATCGATAGAGCTGTTGAAGAAGCCAAAGCTTTTGAAGCAGAAGACAAAAAACGTAAAGAAGCCATTGATGTTCGTAATGAAGCTGATTCACTTGCCTTCCAAGTTGAAAAATCATTGGAAGAAATCGGAGAACAGATTTCTGCTTCCGACAAAGCGGATATCGAAGCAGAAAATGCTAAATTGAAAGAAGTTCTTGAAAGAACCAAAAAGGCTGAAGGTGAAGCTTTAACTGAAGCTGAAGTAGAAGAGCTTAGAGCTGCTAAGGATTCTTTGAACGCGAAATTCCAAGCGGTTTCACAAAAAATGTACGAAGCTGCAGCTCAGGCTCAGCAAGCCGCAGGAGGACAGGGACCTGAAGGGTTCGATCCTAACCAAGGCGCACCTGAAGCAGACAGTGCTGATGATGACGTTGTTGATGTGGATTTCACTGAAGAATAATAAAGATGTGGATATGATTACCTTTTAAGAGGTAACATATCTTAACAAAAAGTAATATCTTACAAAAGGGGCTAGTCCCCTTTTGTTTCATGAAGAGAAATGTGTTATAGTAACATAAATGACTGATGGTTTATAATGAGGTCGTGAGTTACAAGTAGTGATTTCAGAAATCCGACAGATTGAATTTAAGTAGTTAGGCGGTGTATGATGGCTGATAAAAGAGATTTTTATGAGGTTCTGGGTGTAGGTAAAGACGCTACAGACACAGACATTAAAAAAGCATATAGAAAACTGGCAAAACAATATCATCCGGATACCAACCCAAATAATGATGAAGCAGCGCATAAGTTTAGAGAAGCAACTGAAGCATATGAAGTATTAAGTGACGGAGACAAACGTCGCCAATATGACCAGTTCGGACATGCTGCATTTGGTCAGGGAGGTCCTGGTGCCGGCGGTTTCGGTGGTGGTATGGACTTCGATATGGGTGATATCTTTGGAGATATGTTTGGTGACTTCTTCGGCGGTGGCGGAAGAAGAGGCCGTACCAATAATGGCCCCCAAAAGGGAGCTTCCCTAAGGGCTTCCATGGAGCTTCAATTTGAAGAAGCAGTTTTTGGAACAGATAAGGATATTAATATTACAGTAAGTGATGAGTGTGAAACCTGTCACGGTTCTGGCGCAGCTCCGGGAACTCATCCAGAAACCTGTAGCCACTGTGGTGGCTCCGGTCAGGTGAGATATAACCAACAGACTATTCTTGGAACTGTACAAAGTGTTAGAACCTGTCCACATTGTGAAGGTTCCGGCAAAGAAATCAAGTCCAAATGTTCAACCTGTTCAGGTTCCGGTTATGTGAAGAAACGCAAGAAAATCAGCGTTAACATTCCAGCCGGCATCGACCACGGTCAAACCATACGCCTTAAGGGTAAAGGTGAACCTGGAAGAAACGGTGGACCTAGAGGAGATATTCTTCTTACGATTTATGTGAAAGACCATAAGGACTTCATTCGTGAAGGTACAGATATTTACTATCGTATGAAGATTTCCATGGCTCAGGCGGCCCTTGGTACAGAACTGGAAGTTCCTACTTTGGATGGAAATGTTAAATATTCTATTGAACCTGGAACTCAAACAGGTACCAGATTCAGGCTAAGAGGTAAGGGGGTTCCCTACATCAATCATGGTAAAGCCAGAGGCGATCAGTATGTTGATGTTATCGTTGAAACTCCTAAGAATTTGACCAACCGTCAAAAAGAACTCTTCCTTGAGTTGGCTGAATCTTTTGGTGATGATGTATCCAGTATCAAGAAAAAAAAGGGCATATTCGATAAGATGAAAGATGCTTTTGAATAAATAAGTCAACATAGAGATAGATCATAAAGGCGCATGTATATGCGTCTTTTGATGCTTTCATATTTTCTGAACTTTAAAAGGGTTCCTACAAAGAAAAAGAGGTTAAAATGGATTACAAAGTTTATGATTTAAGTGTTGCAAGACAAGGGGCTGACCTGGTATGTGCCAATCTTTATGACTTCCCTATACAAGGAGTCGAAATTGTTGACCCCTTTATCACGGATGAAGAAAAAGCGGCTATGTTTGTGGATGATATGGCCATCGATAATATTGAAAACTCAGAAGTGACGGTTCGTTTTTACCTATCTTATGAAGATGACATAGAAACAATATTTGGCGAAATTATGCTTATGCTTAAGAACCTTAGCCAATCCATGACTCTGGGCAGCCTTGAGGTGACGACAGATGAATCTAAAGATGAAGACTGGGCCCACAATTGGAAGAAGTTTTATGAGCCTTTTATGATTGGCCATAGAATTTTGGTCCGTCCTGTATGGGAAGAGACTACATCCATTGGGGATATTATACCGGAAATCATTATAGATATTGACCCTGGAATGGCCTTTGGATCAGGGACCCATGAGACTACTTTCATGTGTGTATCCGCATTGGACAAATACCTGACCGGTGGCGAAGTTTTGGTAGATGTCGGTTGTGGCAGTGGTATCCTTGGCATTGCCGGTGCAAAACTAGGCATAGACAAGGGGATTCTTATTGACCTGGACCAGAGTGCCTGTGCTATTGCAAGAGAGAATGTTGCAACCAATCAAGTCAGCGATAAACTGGAAGTGGTTCACGGTAATCTGGTGGATTACATAGAGGAAAAAGTTGATGTAGTGGTTGCCAACATTTTTGCAGAGGTTATAGTTGGTGTGACACCGGATGTATCTGAAATTGTTAAGAAGGATGGTCTATTCATTACTTCGGGAATCATTGTAGAAAAAGAGGACATGGTCAAAGAAGCTTTAAGCGCCAATGGTTTTCAGGTCCTTGAGGTCTTAAAAAAAGGTGGCTGGGTAGCTATAGTTTCAAGGAAATCCTAAGAGTGAGGTAAGTCATGTATCAATTTTTTGTTGAACCAAACCAGGTGATTGGTGAGGAAGTCTTTATTACAGGAGCTGACGTCAACCACATAAAGAATGTCCTTCGTTTTGATCAGGGGGACAGTTTAAGTGTTTGTGATAATTCAGGGAAGCTATATGATTGTACTATTGCTTCATTGACGAATGAAGAAATTCGTTGTAAAATACAGTCAGTAGAAGATTCAAAATCCGAATTACCGGTAAAGATTACCTTGTTTCAGGGAGCTCCCAAGTCAGATAAGCTGGAATTGATTGTCCAAAAATGCGTAGAACTTGGGGTCTATGACATCGTGCCCGTTTCTATGAAACGTACTATTGTTAAATATGATGCCAAGAAACTCCAGAAGAAAATATCAAGATGGCAACAGATTTCTGAATCTGCAGCCAAACAGTCGAAAAGGGCCATTATTCCTGAGTTAAAGTCTATGATTTCATTTAAGGAAATGATGACTAAGCTGGATACTTATGACTTGATAATTCTTCCCTATGAAAATGCTGCCGGTATGGAAGGAACAAGAGAAATATTCAGTACAATCGAAGCAGGGATGAAGGTGGCTGTCATCATTGGACCTGAAGGTGGAATAGATGATGAAGAACTTGCCTCTATAGAGAGTGCAGGTGGTAAGGCGATTACCCTTGGAAACAGAATACTGAGAACTGAAACAGCAGGCATGACTTGTCTTGCCATGATCAGCTATCAGATCGAGGAGGCATAATATGGCAGTAAGTGTACTAGTAGTAGATGATGCAGTTTTTATGAGAACTGTATTAAAGAAAATGTTGGTTGAAGAAGGATATGACGTCGTAGGTGAAGCCTCCAATGGAGTTGAAGCTATTTCAAGAGCCAAGGAGTTGTTACCTGATGTGGTTACCCTTGATATTACCATGCCGGAGATGGATGGAGTCACAGCCCTTCCTGAGATCATTAAAGCAAGCCCTAACAGCAAGGTTATTATGTGTTCTGCAATGGGTCAGCAACCCATGGTTGTTGAAGCAATCAAGAACGGAGCCAAGGACTTTATTGTTAAACCATTTCAAAAGGCAAGAGTGCTCCAAGCCATTGAGAATGTACTTGGCTAATAACCAACTAAACATATGAATACAAAAATCAAAATGTAGGTGGTTATCTGCCTGCATTTTTTGCGCGAAAGCAGGAGGAGAGTAAAAAGGGAAGTATATGAAATGGGGTGCTTGCACACCAGGGCATATAATTGCCTTTTTACTCGACGACGCTCGCGACAGGTAGGGTCGCGGACTGTGGCAGTCTATGGCTTGCAAGAGGTGAATAAATGAACTTATATTTTGACAATGCAGCAACTACAAAAGTTTGCGACGAGGCCATAAGTGCTATGCACCAAATGGTCGATAGCCTTTATGGAAACCCATCCAGCAAACATTTTGAAGGTCTGTATGTAGAAGAGAAAATTGAAAAAGCCAGAAAGTTTTTTGCCAAGGAAATTGGGTGTACAAAAGATGAACTGTACTTTACATCCGGCGGAACAGAGGGGAACAACCTTGCTGTCTTCGGAACGGCCAAGGGCTACAAAAGGGATGGAGACCACGTTGTTGTGTCGCCAATTGAGCACCCTTCAGTAGGGACTGCTGTTGCTATGCTGGAAGAGGAAGGCTTTTCTGTAACCCAAGCCAAAGTGGATACATACGGCTTTGTTGATATAGATGACTTGATTAATCAGATACAGGAGTCAACGGTTCTTGTATCAATTATGCAGGTTAACAATGAAATAGGTACGATTCAGGATATTATGACCATTGGCAGGCGGATTAAGGAAAAGAATCCAAAAACACTTTTTCATGTTGACGGTGTTCAAGGATTTATGAAATTTCCTTTGCATGTGAAACAGGCCAAGGTGGACCTTTTCACAGCATCCAGCCATAAAATAAAAGGACCCAAGGGCAGTGGTTTTCTATATGTGAAATCAGGCCTCAAGGTTAAGCCTTTGTTTTATGGTGGTTCCCAGCAGAAAGGGCTTAGACCTGGTACAGAAAATGTACCTGGCATCATAGGTTTTTATGAAGCTGGTATGAAGATGAAGAAGGATATCCAGAGCTCCTACAAAGCGGTCCTGGACTTAAAAACATATCTTCTTGATGGGATAAAACAAGCCTTGCCAAATTGGAAGGTAAACAGTCCCGAGTCACTAGGAATTTTTGAAGAGGAGACTTCCAGTCCTTATATAGTCAGCCTTAGGACAGAAAGCCTAAAAGGCGAAGTCATGCTTCACGGTTTGGAAGACTATAAGATATGTGTATCTACCGGTTCAGCCTGTTCGTCCAAAAAACTAAATGTCAGTCATGTACTTAAATCACTGGGTCTTAGTGATGAAGAAAATGACAAAAGTATACGAATCAGTTTTTCACCTGACCAGACCTGTGATGATGTAGATGAACTGATAAAAGCCTGTAAGGCGGTTGACCTTATGTTTGGCCGTTTTATTAAAAAGTAAGGAGTTTCTAATGAAAAGATCGTTTTTAATTAAGTATGGAGAGTTGGCCCTTAAGGGTAAAAATAGATATTTGTTCGAAAACAAATTAATGGACCAGATTAGATATAGGATAGATCCTATTGGTGACTTCAAAGTCCAAAAAGAGCAGGGACGTTTATTTGTTGAGCCGCTTGGTGATTTCGATGAAGAAGAAGTGCTTTGTGCCATCCAGGAAGTTTTTGGTATCATTTCGATCTGTCCTGTTGTTATGATAGAAACCAATGATTTTGAGGCAATCAAAGAAACGGTTGTTGCATTTATGAAAGAACAGTACGATGACCTTAATTTTACCTTTAAGGTAGAGGCTAGAAGAGCAGATAAAAGGTATCCTATGAACTCAATGGAAATCTGTAGAGAAATCGGGGCTCATCTACTGGATAATTTTGATACCTTAACAGTTGATGTGAGAAATCCTGATGAAAGGGTTTGGATTGAACTTCGTGACAGGACCTACATTTACTCTAAAATCGTAAAGGGCTTAGGTGGAATGCCTGTAGGTTCCAATGGTAGGGCCATGTTGCTTCTATCAGGTGGTATTGACAGTCCTGTAGCCGGTTACATGGTTGCCAAGCGTGGTGTGTCCATCGATGCCGTTTATTTCCATTCCCACCCTTACACCAGTGAAAGGGCTAAGCAGAAAGTTATCGATTTGGCTAAAATCATTTCTAGAAAAACAGGACCAATCCGTCTCCACGTTGTGCCTTTTACAGAAATTCAACTGGCTATTTATGAGAAATGTCCACATGATCAGTTGACGATTATTATGCGCCGGATCATGATGCAGATTGCAGAAGCCCATGCCCATACCGTAAAAGCCTTGGCTTTGGTTACTGGTGAGGCTATTGGCCAGGTTGCCAGTCAAACCATCCAAAGTCTTGCAGCAACTAACGATGTGTGTACCATGCCTGTATTCAGACCCCTTATCGGTTTTGATAAGCAGGAGATAGTGGATATTAGCGAAGAAATCGGTGCCTATGAGACGTCGATTCTTCCTTATGAAGACTGTTGTACTGTTTTTGTTGCCAAGCATCCGGTGACAAAACCTAATCTAAAATCAATCAGAAAATCAGAGAAACACTTGACGGATATTGATGAAATGATTGAAAGAGCCATTCATGATACTGAAGTAATCAAAATAAAACCTTCCAGAGACTAGTCTTGGAAGGTTAGTGGAACCCAATATGTGTTTTAATCATGATATTTGGATCTAATCATAAAAAAGAGTATTAAAAAATCCACTACCTAAGTGGTGGATTTTCTTCTATTCCTGTACAAATGTGTCTAAAGCACTTTTAACTTCATCAACAATGGCATCGTCATGAATGTTTAGCTCAATAGGCTTGCTTAAATCTAATGAAAAAATACCCATGATAGATTTAGCGTCAATTACATATCTTCCAGATACCAAATCAAAATCGGAATTGTACTTACTAACTAGATTTACGAAAGTCTTAACCTTATCGATTGAGTTAAGTGTCACTTGCAAAGTAGTCATCTGGTTACCTCCTTTGTTAGTATTTCTTATACAACATAATCTTATCACAGAAACAAGTAATGTCAAGTTACATTTTTATGTCAGAAGTTTTAACTAAATGTTATCGAAAGTAGGAAATGAATGAAAACCGTAGCCTTTCACACTTTAGGTTGTAAAGTGAATCAATATGAAACAGAAGCCATAACAGAGCAGTTTTTAGCAGCTGGCTATGAAGTAAAAGCCTTTGAGGAAAAGGCTGATATATATATTATCAACACGTGTACCGTTACCAATATAGCGGATAAGAAGTCAAGAAAAATGCTGGCCAGAGCCAAGAACCTTAATGATCAAGCGCTAGTAGTAGCGGTAGGATGTTATGTTCAAGTGGCTCATGAAAAATTGGAAGAAGTTCCTTATGTAGATATCTTGATCGGAAATACCCATAAAAACGAAGTGGTTTCGATTGTTGAAAAATTCATTATAGACCATAAAAAAATGGATCTTATTGAAGATGTTCATCACGATGTGGTCTATGAAGAACTGCAGATTGAACGTCAGGAGAATAAGACCAGGTCAACGATTAAGATACAGGATGGTTGTAACCAATACTGTTCCTACTGTATTATTCCTTATACCAGGGGTCAGATAAGGTCCAGAAAACCTGAGTCGGTAATTCGTGAAGTGAAAGATTTAGCAGACGCAGGTTATAAGGAAATCATCTTAACTGGTATTCATCTGGGGTCATATGGTCTTGACCTGGAAAATGCTGAGTTGATTGAACTCATTGAAGAACTGGACAAAATTCCTGGAATTGAACGTATACGCCTGGGATCTTTAGAACCTAATTTTATAACTGAGGAATTACTGGTCCGTTTAAAGGCCTGTAAGAGCCTCTGTGACCACTTTCATTTATCGATGCAAAGTGGTTCAGACTCTGTTCTTGAAAGGATGAAACGCCGATATAGGACGTCAGAATACATGGATAAGGTCAAGCTCTTAAGGACTTTTTATGAAGATCCGGCTATTACGACGGATGTAATTGTTGGGTTTCCTATGGAAACGGATGAAGAGGAAGCTGAAACTCTTGAATTTGTAGAGAAAGTCGGTTTTTCGGATCTGCATGTATTTAAGTATTCCATTAGAGAGGGTACCAGTGCGGCCAGAATGAAACCTCAAGTGGATGGCAGAACGAAACAAGCCAGATCTCAAAAACTGATTGCCTTAGGTGAAGAATCCAAGAAAAACTATTTGACTAAATATCTAGATAAGCCCCTGACGATTATTCTTGAAGATAAGGTTGAAGTTGATAATCAAGAGTATCTGGCAGGTTACACCTCCAATTATATCAAGGTCTATCTTCCTTCTGACAAGGTGGAAACAAGTCGTTCAGGCCAAAGGATTACAGTTAGAGGTTCCTGTCTTTTTGCAGATGGAATACTGGCAGACTTGTAAAGATTACAGTTTTATTAAAATCATCTTTTGCCATTGCTTTTTCTTTTGGCTTGGGTTAAGATTGACTTAACTAAGATATTGCATAAAGGCGATGTCACAATTATATAGTTAAGATAGAGATTTTCTAATAAGCGTTGAAAGAAATGGAGTGACGATATGGGGCTAGGTAATACTCAATTTTTTAAAAAGCCTGGGAAAGAACCTGAAAGTGAAGTGAATAAAGTCCTTAAGGTTGTTTACGAAGCCCTTAATGAAAAGGGTTATAATCCGATTTATCAAATCGTTGGCTATATTTTATCCGGTGATCCGACCTATATCACTGGTCATAATAACGCGAGAACATTGATTAGTCAGCTGGAACGTGATGAATTACTGGAAGAATTGGTAAAGAATTACATAGATCATAATATGTGAGACTGAAAGACACACGGCTGTGTGTCTTTGCGACTGTTTAGGTATCTCTAATAAAGTTTAGATGAGGTGGATATGCGAGTTTTAGGATTGGATTACGGAACGAAAACCATAGGGGTAGCGGTCAGCGATCCTTTGGGTTGGACGGCTCAAGGGGTGGAAACCATTACCAGAACAGACCCCAGAAATCTTATTGACTCTATGAAGAGGATTGAAGCCATCATCAAAGACTACGAAGTGGAAACCATTATTGTGGGTATGCCTCTTAATATGAACAATACTGAAGGTGATCGGGTAACCGGAACCAAATACTTCATGAATAAACTGGAGAAGACTTTTGAACTGCCTGTTATTGGTGTTGACGAACGTCTGTCAACCGTATCTGCGGAACGTATCCTTATGGAAGGCAATGTCAGAAGAGAGAACAGGAAAGACCATATTGATAAGATAGCTGCATCCATTATTTTACAGACATACTTAGACACCATTAGAAACTAAGTATAGGAAAGGAGCGTGCTTTTTAGCACGGAATTTTATGAAGACAATACATTTTATTGATGATATCACTGGTGAAGAAGTGAATTTTGCAGTACTTTCTGCCGCCCAATATAAAGAAGACGGTTATATTTTGGTTATTGAAGAGCATGAAATCGACTTGGACGAGGCAACGGCTTATGTCCTTAAGGCAACATATATTGACGGCGACGACATTATTTATGAGATTGTTGAGGACGACGATGTCCTTGATCAGGTGTATCCATTACTGGAAGAAAAAATGGACGAATTCGAAAATTGACAAATTGTCCTCTATCCATTATACTGATAATAATTATTAATTAGCTATTGCTAACTAATAGACCGGATAGGGCTTGAGGATGGCCCTAATAATAATGGAAAGAGTGGATGGAATGAATAAGAATTGCGATGACTTTTACAACAAAATTAAAGAAAATGGTTACAAATTGACATCACAACGGAAGATTGTTCTTAACGCAATGCTGGAACATGAGGACGAACATTTAACGGTTGAGGAAATATACGGATATATTAAAGAAACCAATCCGGAAGTTGGATTGGCTACAGTATACAGAAACATACAGTTATTGAATGAGATGAAAATTGTAGATAAATTAAGTTTGGCAGACGGATTTACCCGGTATGAATTGTCTAACGACGAAGACTCACATACCCATCACCATCTGATCTGCGAAGACTGCGGTAAGGTTATAGAAGTGAAGGAAGACCTGATGGATTCCATTGAACAGAGCTTTTTATCATCTTACGGATTTTTAGTCAAGGATCACCAGGCTAAGTTTTTTGGCTTGTGTGACGATTGTCGAAATAAGTAGATTTTGTAGCCTTTAGTGTCGACTGAAGGCTTTTATTATGGAGGTGTTTTCTTGAAGAAAACCAATGAAAAACTGAAAATTATACCTTTAGGTGGATTGAACCAGGTAGGCATGAACATTACTGCCTTCGAGTATGGAGACGACATTGTCGTTGTTGACTGCGGTATCGCATTTCCTGAAGATGAAATGCTTGGTGTCGATTTAGTTATACCCGATGCATCCTATCTAAAAACCAACATCAAAAAGGTAAGGGCGTTTGTGATTACCCATGGTCATGAAGATCATATTGGAGCTCTGCCGTACATTCTCAAAGAAGTGAATGTGCCTGTCTACGGAAGCCGCTTGGCGATAGGTTTGGTAGAGAACAAGTTAAAAGAACATGGCATGATGGGAGACACAATTCGCAAGAAAGTATCAGCAGGCCAAAAAGTAAAACTGGGCAGATTCAATGTTGAATTTATTAGAACCAATCACTCGATTGCTGATGCTTTTGCTCTGGCTATTACATCACCGGCAGGTACTGTTGTCCATTCAGGTGACTTTAAAGTGGATTATACACCCATTTATGGTAAAGCCATTGACCTGACTAGATTTGCAGAACTTGGCAAGCAAGGTGTTCTTGCTCTTATGGCTGACTCAACCAATGCTGAGAGACCTGGTTATACCATGTCTGAATCCAGTGTTGGTAAGTCTTTTGACCATATTTTCGAGGAGAACAAGGGACGGCGTTTGATTGTTGCAACTTTTGCATCCAATGTTGACCGAGTACAGCAGATTGTAAATGCTGCCAAACATTACAGAAGAAAAGTAATCGTTCAAGGCAGGTCTATGGTCAATGTGGTGACTACAGCCAACGAACTTGGCTATATTAAGATGCCTAAGAATATGTTGACTGAAATCAGTGACATAGACAAGTATCGTGATGGACAAATCGTTCTGGTAACAACGGGAAGCCAGGGAGAACCAATGGCTGCTCTTTCCCGTATGGCAGCAGGTACTCACCGTTTTATTCAGATCCAGGAAGGTGATGTGGTTATACTTTCATCGAAACCAATTCCTGGTAATGAGAAATACGTATCAAAAGTTATCAATGACTTATACAGACGTGGCGCAGAGGTTATCTTTGAGGATACCCATGTATCCGGTCACGCCAAGAAAGAAGAACTTAAGTTGTTGCACACCCTGGTAAGACCTAAGTATTTTATCCCGGTTCACGGTGAATACAGGCACTTGAAGAAACACGCTGAACTTGCAGCCAGCCTTGGGATGAACAAGGACAAGATCTTTATCATGGATAATGGTGATGTTCTTGAAATTGGTCATTCAGGTGGTAAAGTCGTCGATAAGATTACCTGTCAACCTCTTTTGGTTGATGGATTGGGTGTCGGTGATGTGGGTAATATTGTCCTTAGAGACAGGCAAAAACTGGCTCAGGACGGTCTGATTGTTGTAGTCGTAACCATTAAAAAGGGAACCCTTGAAATACTCAGTGGTCCGGACATTGTGTCCAGAGGATTTGTTTACGTGAAAGAATCTTCAGATATAATGGAAGAGTCCAGACAAGTGGTTATCAAGTCCCTTGAACGCTGCAAACAAAAGAATATCCGCGGTTGGGCAAAACTTAAAAATGAAGTTCGCCAAGACCTTAGAGAACACTTGTGGCAACAAATGAAACGTAATCCTATGATCCTTCCAGTTGTGATGGAAGTGGAATAAATTAAGAAATTTGTAGTATTTTCTTAATGGATAATTATATGCCCCGATATTGAAATCGGGGCGTTTATGATGTAAAATAGGGATGTCCTAGTGACTTGATACTATTAACAAGACGAAATGAGTGGTGAATATGTTTAAACAAATCAAAGAAGATACCAGTGATCTTGTTAAGAAAATAAAAACGACCAGTGAATATATTGACTATCTGAACTATAAGTCAATTCTTGAGCGAAATGAAAACCTTTACAGAAGAGTGGAGGAATTTCGCAGAAGAAGCTTTGAAATTCAGGTGTCTCATCATTATGGCATGTATAATGCCTATGAGAACCTGGTCAACCTTAAGAATGAGAATGAAGAGTTGTTGACAGAACCTACTGTTAAAATGTTTTTGGATTCTGAACTTAAGTTATCACGATTGATATCGACAGTTTATGATACATTAGCAGACGAAATTGACTTTGACATAAGGTTTCTAGACTGAGAAAGGTGATTCAATGATTAACAATATTTTAAAAGAGGTCATTTCCTATGTCCTGAAATTCGTCATTATTGCAGTGGCGGTTATCGTCATTTATCAAGGGGCTTTATGGGCATATGACTCTGCATACGAGCTCATGGCAAGAGAACCTGAGGAGAACATTACCATCGTTAACGTGGATGTATCCATTCCACAAGGCTCCAATACAGAAACTATTGCCACTATTTTACATGAAAAAGGATTGATAAACAGTGTTGTCTATTTCCGTTTGATTGCAAGGATTAATGGACTGGATGATACTTTCCAATATGGAGACTACACCTTTAATACCGGTATGACAGAAGATGAGATTATGACGATTCTGGCTACAGAAGGTGAAAAAAGAGAAGTTGTTACCTTTACGATACCTGAAGGATATACTTTAGAGCAGGTGGCTGATAAGTTGGCTGCAGAGGGCATTGTCACTAAGTCCGAGTTTAACTCTGCCCTTGAAAATGGTCGATACGGTTATAAGTTCCTGGATTACATCCCTGACCGAAATCTTCCTTTGCAGGGATATGTATTCCCTGATACCTATGAAGTATACGCTGATGCAACAGCAGAAGATATTATTTCTACTATGTTGAAACGTTTTGACCAGGTCTTTAAAGATGAATACTATGACCGCTTGGATGAACTGGGTATGACTCTTGACGAAGTCATTACCATTGCCTCAATCATTGAGAGAGAAGTTCGGGTACCTGATGAGCGTGCAACTGTCTCCGGTGTTATCTACAACCGGCTTGAAGAAGATATGAAACTTGAGATGTGTTCAACCATTATGTATGTACTTGATGTGCCAAGAGACCGGGTTTTGTTCCGAGATTTGGAAATCGAGTCACCCTATAACACCTATAAGTATTCTGGACTTCCTATTGGTCCTATCGCCAACCCCGGGGAAGCTTCGATAATTGCGGCTCTCTATCCAGAAGAACACAATTATTTATTCTTTGTTTTAGTGGATCCTGAAGAAGGCCGTCATGAGTTTAATGTGACTTACAATGACCACTTAAATGCTATGAATAAATATGATCAAGACTTCTAAGATTAAATCTATGTTATAATGAATATATAGTTTAAACAGGCTGAGTTTACTCAGCCTTTCTTAACGAGTAAGTAAGGAGTTAGTTATGGAATCCTTTGAAATGAATAAATTTTTAGAATATATTTGTCCCGAGTCGGATCCACTTGTTGAAGCTATGAATGAATATGCCAAGAAACATAATGTGCCCATCATACGACTAGAAATGAAACGATTTCTGGAAACATTGGTTATGACATATAAACCAAAACGGATTCTTGAAATTGGAACAGCTATAGGATATTCATCCATAGTTATGACCCAGGCCTTGGAAAGGTTTTATGGTAGTCTTGAAGGTGTTGAAATTATTACCTTGGAACGCAGTCGGGACATGTTTGAACAAGCCAGCAGCAATATTGAGTCTGCAGGATATAGTGACACTATACAGGTCCGATTCGGTGAAGCAGAGGAAGCACTGAAAGACCTAAGCGGGCAAGGTCAGACTTTTGATATGGTCTTTATGGACGCTGCCAAGGGCCAATATCTAACCTTTTTACCCTATTGTCTTGATTTACTAAAGGTCCATGGACTTCTAGTCAGTGACAATGTCCTGCAAAATGGAGATATTGCCAGATCAAGATTTAATGTCGAAAGACGACAAAGAACCATTCATCAGCGTATGCGGCAATATCTCTGGGAGCTTAATCACAGAGATGACCTCCAGACATCCATTATGGATATTGCTGATGGTGTGACTTTAAGTATAAAATTACAATAAACCAATCTAGATTTAGAGAAGAATCTATGAATAGAATGGAGAAAGAATGAACAAACCAGAATTATTAATCCCGGCAGGAAGCCTGGAAAATCTAAGAATCGCAGTCTTATATGGAGCAGATGCTGTATATATAGGCGGCGAACAGTTTGGCCTGAGAGCCAAGGCCAGAAACTTTAGCCATGAGCAAATGATTGAGGGGGTAAAATTTGCCCATGACCATGGAGTAAAGGTTTATGTAACCGCTAATATTATCGCCCATAATCAGGACATTGAAGGTGTTTATGCATACTTTGAGACTCTTAAGGAAGTTAAGCCTGACGCCCTCATTATCGCTGATCCTGGAATACTGGCTATAGCCAAGGAAGTGCTTCCTGATATGGAACTCCACTTGAGTACCCAGGCCAATAATACCAATTATGCTTCCTTAAACTTTTGGTACAAACAGGGTGTTAAACGTGTTGTTGTTGCCAGAGAACTTTCTTTTGAAGAAATTGCAACGATTCGTGCTAAGATTCCCATGGATATGGACATTGAGGCTTTTGTACATGGCGCTATGTGTATTTCATATTCCGGAAGATGTCTTCTTAGTAATTATATGGCTGGTAAGGATGCCAATAAAGGTGCCTGTACCCACCCCTGCAGATGGACCTACAACCTGGTAGAGGAAACAAGACCAGGAGAATACATACCTGTTTTTGAAAATGAACGTGGCACTTATATTTATAATTCCAAAGATTTAAATATGATCGAGTATATCGATGAATTGATTAGAAGTGGCGTTACCAGCCTGAAAATCGAAGGACGTATGAAAACAGCCCTTTATGTAGCTACAGTAGCCTCTACATACCGTAAGGCTATCGATGATTTTTTTGATGATCCGGCCAAGTATGAGGCCAATAAGGCAATGTACATGGATGAGTTAAAAAAATGCAGCCATCGTAAGTTTACAACAGGTTTTTATCTGGATAGACCTGATGAAGAAGGTCAGATCTATGACTCAAACACTTACGTTAGGGATTATGTATTTGTTGGGCGTGTTCTTGAAGATACCAAAGATGGAGAACAAATGACCCTTATTGAACAGCGTAATAAATTCCTTGTGGGGGATGAACTTGAAATTATGCTTCCAAATGGTCAGCACCATGCATTCATCGTTGAAGCAATCACCGATGAGGATGGCCAAGAGGTTGATAGTGCGCCACATCCAAAACAAAGACTATACATAAAATTACCTGTATCAGCCAAGGCTGATCAAATCATCCGTAAAATTGCCAAAAAGCCTTGACATTCAAGGCTTTTTAAATTTACAATTAACGTAAGGTTGTTCATATAAATAATAAGACCTATTGAAATAAATTATAAAATATACGAAAATAAATAGGTATGAACAAGAAGGGTGCGATATAAGTGAAGACATATAAGAAAAAACTTCGTATCGGTGATTTGTTAATGCAGTATGGTATCATCACAGAGGGGCAGTTGCGTGATGCTTTAACCAAACAAAAAACTGATGGTGGAAAAATTGGAGAGACCCTAATCAAATTAGGATTTGTCACACAACAGAATATTAACGAGGTTCTAGAATTCCAGTTAGGGATTCCTTTTGTTGACCTCGAAGAATACGAAATCGATAAAGAAGCCACGAAAGCTATTACTGAGTCATTAGCCAAGAGGCATGTTTTGATTCCCATAAAGATGTCAGAAACTGAATTATATGTAGCTATGGAAGATCCGCTGAATATCTTCGCTATTGATGATGTCAAGATCTTCAGTGGCAAAGAAATAGTTCCTATGCTGGCCAATGAATATAGCATTCACAAAGCTATCGATATTCATTATGGTAAACAACAAGCGATGGAAGCAGCTGAACAGTATAAGCAGGAGCAAGCCATAGCTGTTGATGATATCACGGAAGAGGATGCATCAGACCCCGTAAAAAGTGCACCTATTGTTAAGCTTGTCAATACAATACTAGAACAGTCGGTCCGACACAGGGCGTCTGATATCCATATAGAACCCTATGAGAAGAACATTCGTGTCCGATATAGGGTCGATGGTAAGCTTCAAACCATGTTTGAGTATGAAACCTCTTTGCTGAACGCTATAGTTGCCAGAATCAAGATTACTTCCGGTCTGGATATAGCTGAAAAACGTAAACCACAAGACGGTCGTATCAACATCAAGGTTGATAAGATGGCCTATGATATTCGTGTATCAACCCTACCAACTGTATACGGCGAAAAGGTCGTTATGAGGGTTAACTCCAAGGAAGGCTTTAAAAAGGGCAAAGGTGAGCTTGGTATGTACCAGGATGACCTTGAGAAGTTTGATGACATTATCTCCCATCCCCATGGAATTATTTTGGTTACCGGCCCTACAGGTTCCGGAAAATCTACAACTTTGTATACATCCTTAAACGAAATTAACAGTGAAGATATTAATATCGTCACCGTAGAAGACCCTGTTGAGTCCCAGATTGAAGGGATTAATCAGGTTCAGGTTAATGTCAAGGCAGGCTTGACTTTTGCCGGTGCTCTTCGTTCTATTTTGCGTCAGGACCCTGACGTTATTATGATTGGGGAGATTCGGGATGGTGAAACTGCTGAAATCGCCGTTAAAGCATCTATTACAGGTCACTTGGTTGTAAGCACACTCCATACCAATGACTCGGCATCTACCATCACAAGACTTATGGATATGGGGATTGAACCCTTCCTTGTTGGAGCATCAGTAGTTGGAATTATCGCCCAGCGTCTGGTTAGAAGACTGTGTCCAAAATGTAAAGAAAAAGCAGAAGCAACGATTGAACAGAAAAAGATTCTTGGTCTTCCTGAACACCAACAGGTCAGTATTTATCAACCAAAGGGCTGCCATGTATGTGGCAACAGTGGTTATCAAGGCCGTATTGGTGTTTATGAGATTCTCGAAGTTGACAGTGATATACGTAAGATAATTAATGCAGAAGGAAATGCTGATGAGATTAGACAGGTTGCGCTGAACAATGGATTGCGTACCTTGAGAACCAACTGTATCCGCCTTGTTATGGACGGAACGACAACAGTCGAGGAACTCCTGCGTATTGCATATGGTTCAGACTAAGGGAGGTTGCTATGGTAACAATTCAGGAATTACTACAGGAAGCAACAATGAAAAAGGCTTCTGACTTACATATTACAGTCGGTGTACCACCAATTCTAAGAGTTCATGGTGGACTCAAATACTTGGATTATGAACGTGTTTTACCTGACACCGCAGTTGAGATCATTTCACCTTTATTCAATGATGCCTTAAAGGAAAAATATGAGCGGGATGGTGAAGTTGACTTTTCCTATTCCTTGCCTCATATGGGCCGTTACCGTATTAACGTTTTCCAACAACGTGGATCCATGGCTGCTGCCATTCGTATGGTTGACAGTGTGATACCCCAGCCGGATAAACTTGGAATTCCACATTCGGTTGTTGATCTTTATAATAAGAAACGTGGACTAATACTGGTTACAGGTCCAACCGGTTCCGGTAAATCAACCACCTTGGCATCCTTAATTGATCAAATCAACCGACACCGTAATTCCCATGTTATCACCCTGGAAGACCCCATAGAGTACTTGCATAAACATAACAGATCTATTGTTAATCAGAGAGAAGTAGGGGTTGACTCTGGTAGTTTTGGTTCAGCTCTTCGTGCATCCCTGCGTCAAGACCCCGATGTTATTCTTGTCGGTGAGATGCGTGACCTGGAAACTATATCTATTGCGATCACAGCTGCTGAAACCGGTCACTTGGTTCTGTCCACACTGCATACTATCGGTGCTGCATCAACCATCGACCGTGTTATTGACGTATTCCCGCCACATCAGCAGCAACAGATCCGTGTTCAGCTATCAACGGTTTTAGTTTCGGTCGTATCCCAGCAATTGGTGCCAACTTTCGACGGTAATGGCCGTGTAGCGGCATTTGAAGTGCTCCACGCCAATCAGGCCATCAGAAACTTAATCAGGGAGAATAAAACTCATCAGATTACATCAATTATTCAGACTAACAGACAAACAGGTATGATTACTATGGACGAATCTCTTTTGAATCTTTCAAAAGAAGGTGCAATTTCCAGAGAACAGGCCCTGATTTTTGCTCAAGATCCAGTAGCTCTTCAAAGACGGTTATACTAAATTATGACTTTTGTGTAAATTCAACTTTTGAATCAATAGGACGTAGGACCCAAAATTTTCCGGGAAGATTTTGGGTTTTATAACTTTTTGTAGAAAAAAATGACCTTTATGAATGAACTATTAACAGTTAGTAAAAGAATATGGATAGTATTGAGTAGGATTTCTTAATATGTTATAATTTACTTGTGTTTAAGGTCAGATATAAAAAGCGACAGGGAGAAGGAAATGGCAAGTTTTACTTATACCGCTATAACTAAAGAAGGTAAAAACGTCAAAGGCCAGTTACAAGCCGGAACTAAAGATATTGCAACATCCAATATTAAAGAAATGGGCTTGATTCCTTTAACTGTTAACGAACAAAGTGGAATGAACAAAAGCTTTGTCATTGGTAACCCAGTTAAGGTCAAAGACCTGACAATTTTCTGTCAGCAATTTGAAGCTATACTGACCGCCGGAGTAAGTGTACTGGAAGCACTTTTTTTATTGAAAGAGCAAACCCAGAATAAACACTTATCCAAAATCATTGAAGACATGTATACAAGAGTTGAACGAGGCGAAGCCCTTTCAGCAAGTATGCAGGCCAACTCTAAATACTTTCCTTCAATCCTTATTAACATGATTGAAGCAGGTGAGGTTTCCGGTAACTTGGAAATCGCCCTAAATAGAATGGCCCAACACTTTGAAAATGAACATGAACTTCAGCAAAGTGTTAAGAAGGCGACTACGTATCCAACAGTTGTTGCATTTGTAGCAGTCATCGTGGTTGTAATTCTAGTCGTAGTGGTAGTTCCTACATTTGTTAGTATGTTTGCAGGGATGGGAATGGAATTACCTGGCACAACAAAAGCTTTGTTGGCTATTAGTGACTTCATCAAAACTAAATGGTATATACTTATTGTGGTAATTGGAGGTTCCATATTTGGCTTAAGATTTTATTCCAAGACTGAAGTTGGCTCCATAACATTAAGCAGAATTAAACTTGTTGTTCCAATATTTGGACCAGTACAGACTAAAATTGTGGCATCAAGGTTTTCAAGAACCATGAGTACATTATTGGCATCTGGACTTCCTTTGCTGGAAGCATTGGTTATCGTAGCCAAAGTCGTTGATAACTATGTGGTAGAAAAAGGATTGTTAGATGCAAAAGATCAAGTGAGCAAAGGTATTCCATTGTCAAAGCCCATAATGGAAATGGGTGTTTTTCCACCGATGATTACCCACATGGTAAGAATTGGCGAAGAAACGGGACAAATGGAACCTATATTAAATAAAGTTGCTGATTTCTATGATCGCGAGGTAGAATCAGCGGTGGCTCAAATGACAACCATGTTAGAACCAGCCATAATCGTCTTTCTAGCAGTTGTTGTTGGATTTGTTGTAATTTCAATTATACAGCCTATGTTTGGTATGTATTCAGGAATCAATAATTTATAAAAAATAGGAGTGAGAAAAAATGAGAAAAAATATTAAAAATGAAAAAGGTTTTACACTAATTGAGTTAATTATCGTTATTGCTATCCTTGCAATTATTGCAGCAGTAGCTATTCCAAATATTGTTGGCGCTGTTGAAAGTTCAAGAAAGTCAGCTGACATAGCAAATGCAAAAGTTATTTTGAATGCTGCTGGTACTGTTCAAGCTAAATATGAAGACTTATCAACTATTGCAGCTGGTGATTATGATGTTACGTTCGCTACTCCAACATATGATGCCAATGGAGTTCCTACAAATTTTGTGAGTGCATTAATTCTTGAAATTAATGGAGATCAACCAGAACCAAAGTTTAAAGGTGATGATGGTACAACTAATCTAGCTACTGCAGATAGATTTATTTTAACAGTAGCTGGTAATGGTGGGATGTCTGTGCATGTTGCCTCAGCAACTGCTACACTTGCCGAAGTGTCACCAGATACAAACGCTGTTTACGAGTAAGATGTTACTTCCTATAGTTTTCGTCATCGGATTAGTAATAGGTTCATTCCTGAATGTTTGTATCTATAGAATACCGAGAAATGAAGAAATAGTGTATACACCTAGTCATTGTATGACATGTGGAAAACCTGTTAAATGGTACGACCTTTTCCCTGTTGTATCTTGGCTGGCCCTTGGTGGTAAATGCAGACACTGTAAGACAAAACTATCAAAACAATATCCCATAATAGAGCTGTTCAATGGGGCAGCCTATTTGGGGATTTTCTATTATTTGGGACTTAGTTGGCAAGCTCTAGCTATTAGTTTTCTGTTTTCAACTCTATTGGTTATTACAATGATTGATTTAAGTCATCAAATTATACCAAATAAAATTTTGATTTTTTTGTTTTTGATTAGTTTGCCTTATGTCATTTTTATTAGTAAATCCTATGTGGAGAGTATCATAGGTTTTTTTGCAGCTAGTAGTTTCCTATATTTGGTTGCCGTTTTGTCAAAAGGGCAAATGGGTGGTGGAGATATCAAGTTGATGGCAGTTGGTGGCTTCATTATTGGATGGAAAAACATATTATTGTCTTTAATGCTTGGGTCTATTATTGGTGCAATTGTAGGTATTACATTAATTTCAACTGGAGTTGTGAAGAAAAAGCAACTAATTCCATTCGGTCCATACTTGGCATCAGGTATTATGATTGCAGCAGTATTTGGTGATCAGTTGATTCATTGGTACTGGTCTTTATTTATTTTATAGAGGGGAGGAAGAATATGAGTCTTCCAAAGAAATTAATATCCATCGACATTGGAAATGAACGTATTAAAATTGCATATATTAACAAGCAAAAGAAAAAAATTACAGTGCTAAGTTCGATGGTCATTCCAACACCACAAAATTCAATAAAAGACGGAGTGATTAATAACAAAGAAGAAATTAGTGCTGTTATTCGTAACGCATTATTAAGCGAAAAAATCAAAGAAAAGAATGTTGTATTTACTATTTCAAGTAGTAAAATTATTACCCGTGAAGTTGAATTGCCTTATTTGAAACCGAATAAATTGAAAAATGTTGTAAGAATGAATGCGGAAGAATATTTTCCTGTTGACTTGACTGACTATTGTTTAGACTATACCATAACTGATATTGTAGAATCAGAAGAAGGTAAGAAAGCAAAAGTAATCATTTTTGCAGCCATGACAAGTATTGTAGATATGTATGTCGAACTTGCCGATTTGTGCAAACTAAAAGTTGTTGGTGTGGACTATACCGGTAATAGTGTAGTAAGTTTTATTAGGAATGAGAATATTGAAGGTACTAACCTTTTTATTGATATAGGGGCCGAGAGCACAATGGTTGTTATTATGCATAACAATGTTGTGAAATTTAGTCGTACCATTATGTTTGGTACGAAAATTGTCAATGACAGTATTATGAATCATTTTGAAGTGGATTATGAAGAAGCTACAAAAATATCTAAGGAAAGACAACTACTTAATTTTGGAAATAATGAGAATACCTATTTAACAAATGATGTGACCTCTGGTATGGAACAGATACTAGGTGGGGTATCACGTTTAGTTGATTATTATTCTTCAAGAAACAAGAATCAGGTTGAAAAGGTTTATTTACTTGGCGGTGGTTCGGAAATCTATGGCATCTTAGAGTATGTAGATAAATTTTTTAATTTGAAGGCATCAAGTTTGTCTGAAACTAAATCAATTATTAATAAATCAAAAAATGATGACATTTTCAATCCTGTTTATTTTGCAGCTGCTTTTGGAGCAACGATTGAGACTATTAATCTTCTACCGCAACATATTAAGAATAGAGAAGCAAACAGGGCTAAACAAAGAGTCCCCTATTTGCTGGTGTTATTGTTGGTTGTTGCCTTAGGAGCTGCTTATTATTCTAAGTATGTTGAACTTAATAAACTGAATGATAGAAAATCAAATATTCAGTATGAAATCGAAAGTATGATGGATATTGAAACCATAAAAGCCAATCATATGCAGATTCAAGAAATGAAAGATTTTCGAGAATTGTTGGAAACATCCTCAACAACAAGATCTGATTACTTGATTGATCTTATTAAGGGTATGGAAAAGACTATGCCTAACGAAGTGTTTATAACCAATTTGGAAGATAGTGAGATTTCCATTAATTTTGATATAACTGCTTCTGATGAAGCTACAGTTGCGCAGATGTTAACTTATTTGAAAGCCATTGATGGTGGTGTTTACAATGGTGAAGTATATAAATTGTTTAGTAACGTGTATACAGATAGTTTAGTAAGAGTTGGAGACAAAGATGCAGGTACGTCATATATTACATGTAGCATTTCATGTACTTATTATGATCCTGAATTGTTGGAGGTGACAGAATGACATCTAAAGAGAAAAATCTCATTTTAGCAGTTGCCTTTATCATATTAGTTGGTTTGTTTTGGTTTTTTCTATATAGACCTACTACTCAAAATATTTCAAAAATTGAAAGAGAAATTACAGGACTAAATAGTCAGTTAAGTGAATTGAAATTGGAATATGTTAATAAAGACAAGTATCTCGATGAGATAGATACGATGACTGATTTTATAGAAGAAATTAATAACCGTTATCCGGTATATGTCAGTCAAGAAAAGGTTATTAAAACGCTGATTGACTTGGAAGAAGAAATTGAAACACTTGAGATTCCATTGTATACAATGGAAGTACCAAAGCCAGTTATTTCAGCTGGTGAATACACCGATGAAGAAACTGGTGAACTTAATTATCATGAGACCTTGTTCAAAACAGAGGTCAGATTAGACTTGATTATGACATATGCTGATATGAAAAAAATGTTGACCTATATTCGTCAAAACGAAGATAAATTAAGCATTAATGGTATGAATATGACTTCTGATTTAGTAAATGATACTGTACAAACTTCCTTTGGTTTAGATTTCTATTTCTTGCTATCTGATGACCGCGTTTATACACCTGAGGATTACTTTGGCGATTATGATCCTAAGGAAGAATCAATTTTTGCACCTTATGATGAATTTGGCGCTTCTTTTGATGCTGGGATAGAAGATGGTGAAGCAGTTAAGGAAGAAGACGATTTTGTTGTTAATTTATCAACCATATACTCAGATCGTTCAACGGTAATTGTTTACAAGAATAGGGATCTAACTGGTGATACATATGTCTATGATGACTCCAATAGCATGATACCAGTTGAGTTTGTCTTTGAACAGACTGAAAGTGGTTACTCATATAAATATAAGACTTCTTCGGAGCAATTTCCTGGTAATTATTCCTTGGGTCAAACTTTTGTACCAGGAAACTTTATTGATATTGCAGTATACTCATCAGCAAGAGTAGATAGTGATGATAAGAGTGGAGCTAATGTTACAATTATCAACAATACAGATTTACCTGTAAATATTAGGATATTGGTAGATGATAGTAACGCACCAAGATTTAACGTTATTGATCAAGTTGGAGAAGTGTTGTTTGAGAATTAGAAGGTGAGACAATGAAAAGGTTATGGAATAAACTAAGAAAATTTCATATTCCATTTACTGACCAAAATGGTTTTACCCTTATCGAAGCTATTGCAACCATAGCGATTGTAGGTATTGTGGTTACTCCAATTGCTATGGTTTTTCAAGGGTCTCTAACCAGTTCTATCGAGGCCAGAGAGCAAATGAAGGCAAATCAGATGGGACAGCAATATGTCGAGTTGTTAAAAGCGATGGACTATATTGAACTTAAAAGGCTTGTGGATGACTATGATGGTGTTATATCAGAAGATACAATAACAAATGGACTGTTTGATTTGCCCCTACCATTAAACAATTATGATGTTAGTGTAGATCTACATTATGATTCGGTTAGGGATGATAGTTCGCTTGATGCTGATTATAATGTTGCATTTGATAATCCTAACTATGAAATGCCGGTAGGAGATTTAGTCGATGCGCCATTACCGAATTATGCTAATTTGATCCATTTGTATTCAGCTGCAGAAAATGGCTTTAATCACTATGAAAGCGGTCGATCTTTCATTGGTTTGGATGATCCTAATAGAATATTTGCTACAACAAGTGGAGAACGAAATATACTTATAACTTACGATTATTCCAATGAAGCTCGATCAGCTGTGACAGTTAAAGTTCTTCAAAATGGTGTAGAAGCTACATTTGACTATGTTGACTATGCTACAAATCTTAATACGATTATATATTGTGATGATACTGTGACACCTGAAGATGCTCAAATTAATAGTGAAATTACTGTTAGAAGTACAATCGAGGAACCTGTCAGTATTTTGGTATATGAATCTGTTAATGATAAAGTTAAACCGAATATTAATCTTGAATTAGGTACTGTAAAATTGTATCGAGGTCTTTCAATAGTAGATATCTCTGTTAATACCCATCGGATTTATGAAATTGAAGTAACAATTACAAAAATAGGTTCTACGAAACCAATGATTCATGTAGTTACTACTAGACTAGCAAAGTAGGTGAAGTCATGAGCTATTTAAGAAGTGAAAAAGGATCGACTTTGTTATTAGTAGTAATAACTATTGCAATACTCACTGTTCTTGGTACTACTATATTAACAATGAGTTTCATGAATACAAATATGAAGTTCACTGATCAAAGAATGAAAGAAACGTTATATTATAGTGAATCAGGCATTGAACAGGTATATGCTATCGTCGGTAAATATGTTGACCTTGCACTTAAGGATGCATCAACTCAGACAGATGCAGCAATAAACACAAAAAGGGCGGAAATGGAAGCTATTCTAAATAGGATTGAAACTGATACGAATGCCTTACTCGGAGATGTAAATGCACAACTTGAATTGTATAATGATTATCATTACGGTGATATTAGCTCTTTAAGTTTAGGTGAATTTATGTCATCTGGTTTATATTTAAAAATGCTTCTGTTTAACAATATTTTTGCTGGAGATCAAACATATAAAGACTATATGGATAAATTCTTAAAATTAGAGACTATTGATTTATCTGGCGATGTAGTTGAAGTGAATATACAGACAGGAGACAATACTGCCGGTAATCATGGTGAGCATAAGTTGCTCATTGATACTGATGCGATTGCAACTTATAGTCAAGAAATGATGAATGATAATTTTAAAGCTTATTTTAATGATAGTTACAACAAAGATGCCTTAAAACACGACATCGAAAACTTGTATGTATATTTAGATGAAGCAGATACTGATAATGGTGCAGTGATTTCATTTGAGTCGATTTTTGATTATAATGACACTGGAACTAACGAATTTGTTATAAAGGGATTAACATCTACTTTCAATTATAAGGGAAGAACTCGAAGAACAATTGAGACTGACATAGTTATAAGAGAACCAGGTGATATTGTCCCTCTTGACTTGGCTCAGACAAAAGTCCAGGTAGAGAACAACCCTCTTTGGCAATATGCGATTATTACTCAAGGGAATTTACAGTTTAAGAACAATATACCCTTAGTTGCCAGTAATTCAGTTATTGATGGAAGTATATATTCTTTAGGTACTAGGCCAAAAGGCGATGCCGATTTAGATAAAAGTAATCCTGATTCGCCAAGAAATTACATGTCATATAAAGGCATTATTCTTGATGGGAATGATACAAGTGTTGATGTAACAGGCGATGTCATTAGCGAAAGCTATGTACAGATAGCTGCAGCATCGGATAATTGTAGTCTTGATATCAATAAGTCGCATGTGTATGCTAATGGTGTTGTGGTTCAATTTGGCAGCACTGATGGTAGTATTACAGTTTCTGACGGTAATGTTTATACAAGAGACGATTTGGAACTTAATGGAGTAAGATCAACTATAGATATTGATGGTTCTTACTATGGCTTTGTGGGTTCGGCTAGAGAGTTTAATGAAACCAGTTCTGTTGTAGTTAACTCTTCTTTTGAAGATTCGAGATTGAGGATTACGGGTAATCCTACGACTTTTATGTCATATCCTGAACCAGCAGGAAAAGAAGGAATATATATTGCAGGTGTTAGTTATATTAATGACACTTTTGACCCAAACCCTAACAAACCCGATGTTCCAAGTCCTCAATTAAGTGGATTGTATCAGACAGGTGAAAGTATAGGTATAAAAGGTAACTACAGAGCCTATATATTCCCAAGCGCAGATCCAAGTTCTGAATTTTACAGCGACAATTTATATGGAAGAACTGTTGGAGATGAAAGTGGCTTGGCTTTAGTATATAGAAAAGTGGAAGATCCAGATGCAGAAACACCTGTAGCGGGTGAATATATCACTAAAGAGGAAAAAGCAGAGTATTTTATTGAAATTGCAAGCAATGTTGATTATAAAGAGATTATTGCAAATGGCGAAGATTCCTTAGGCAATATAAAACTAGATATTTCAACAAGTGATTATAAATACACCCAAGGAGCTGTATTTGGTGTGTCTGCCGGTACTCTGATTCCTTATAAAGTTGAACCGGATGCTACATTGACTGATTATCTGGAAGAAGAATTAGCTCGTGATTATGTTTATATTATGAACACTTTACGACATAGAAGAGAATATGATTACTTGTCAAACTTTTATGATATTAAAGGTGCAGAAAATGTTGTGAGTTTTATTGGAAATTCCGAAACAGCTGCCGTAATTCCAGGTTACTCTGAAGTTTTAAGAGTTTCTCATAGCTTTAATAAGAATACTGATATTAAATCAAATGTATTTGGACCAGCAGGTGTTGAGGGTAAGGAAATAAAAATTGTAAAGAGCAACAACATAGGTTTGTTTGAAAATACACTAGACAATTTTATTATTATTGGAACCGGCACAGGTTATAGTTATAATGATGGCGATATTATATCTTTTGACCTTGATGGGGACATAACGACGCCGTTGGAAGATGCATATGTAATAAATGTTGACAGTGATAATAGTGTTCTACAAGGTATTTTGTTAACTTCTGGAAAAGTCACCATTATAGGAAATGTCGATTTCTATGGATCTATAGTAGCAGTGGAAGATATAAACGTTTTAAGTGGAAATATTAGATTAACTAATGATGATTTAGAGGTGAGAAAATATCTTGCTAAATTAGTTATGACTAATACAAAATTATCCGATGCTCTAACACAAGATGGGTCTCTAGGGATTGACTTGGAAAATTATGAATATATTGATGATGTCATCATTGGTAGCGGTAATAGTGATGCGTTAAGGCAGAATTATAATGAGTTTATCTACTATCAAAATTGGAAAATTGTCGAGTGAGGTTGTACATGAAAGGTAAAAACATATTCAAACAAATAAATAACGAGTCTGGATTTACCTTAATGGAGCTAATTATAACTATTGCTATTGTTGCTATAGCTGCTGGTATATCAGGATTTGGATTAAATGCGGTATTCAATGCGAATTTGAAGAATATAACATATGAATTTGCCTCAGACTATAGGCAGACAAGATATAAAACGGTTTCTGAGTTTGACACCTATTATCAAATGGTGATGACTTATGATACAGATAAAAAAAGATATGGTTACAAAATACAAAAGTATTTTGAAGATCCTGATAATTTAGGGACTTGGATTTTAATCGATGTAGAGCAAAAATCCTTCAGATCTAGCCTTGTTATTCAACGGGAATATACAGACGATAATTGGATGGATTTAAGTGACCCTTCTATAGATCTTGCAAACAATCCCCAGCGAGGTACGTTTGTGTTTGAAGTTTCGACTGGTGGTATAGCAGAAAGAACTTTAAGTACAGGTGTAGAACTCGAATCCCTGATACTTAATGGGGGGAGTTTGGGCAAATTTCGCTTTGTCAACACTCGAAATAATGAAATCTATCAAATAGATGTCATAGGTGAAACGGGAAGGTTGGTTGTTTATGAAAAATAAGTGGACTGACTTGAAGAAATTTTTTTCGATTTATTTGAACCAAAAGGGCCTGTCAGCAATTGAAATGATATTGGCGGTTGCTATTGCAAGTATAGTTATCGGTTCTTTAACAGCATATTTAACAACCCATATTCGGTCTTTTGAAACAACAGTCGATGTTATAGATATTCAATATGAAGGTCAATTAGCTTATAATGCATTGGGTAAAATTGCTATGGAATCAAAAGATATTTTGTTTGTATACGATGGAGCCACTGATGTTACCCTTCAAAACAATGAAATTGTTAATCCACAGGCAATCGTATTTGAGAATTCAGATAAATCTGCATATATTTTTTATTTTGATGAACTACGTAAAAAAATTTCTTTTAAAAAGGTTGCAGATGGTGATGATAAAAAAAATATAGGTGATTATGATCCTGATGATTATACTGATGACTGGTATGATTTTGCTTTCAACGTATCCTCCTGGACCATAAACCCGGGTATACATGGATACACTTATAGTGGAACTGACCATATACAGATAGAGATGACTATGGAAGATGGGGATATTACCCTTAATCTGTCCAATTTATATAAAATGAGGAATAAGGTGAACTAAATGGATTTTTTGTATCCTGATGAATATGTTAGGACGGTATTTGATATTGACTTTGAGCAGTTGTTTCTAGATGGCTATAAAGGGGTTATGTTTGATCTTGATAATACCTTGGTGCCCTACGACATGCTGGATGCACCCCTGGAGATACAAACCCTTTTTAACCGTATAAAAAGCCTGGGCTTTCAAATTTCCATTGTATCCAATAATAATCGGAACAGGGTTTATCAGTTTAATGAGAAGTTAAACGTCTATGCCTATCCAAGGGCTAATAAACCACTAACCAAGAATCTTTTACGGGCTATGAATAAGATGAAGGTAACTAAGAAACAGACAGTTTTTGTTGGGGACCAGTTGTTTACAGATGTTTGGGCAGGCAACTCTTTAGGCTTTCATACAGTTTTGGTTATGCCGATACAGGATAAGGAACAGATGATTACCAAGGTGAAAAGAGGCCTGGAAGGTCTTTTGCTAAATAGGTTTTTAAAGAAAAAAGGATTAACAAGATTTAGATAATACTTCGGTATTGTCTTTTTTTTGCTAGAATTTTTGGATAAAATAGTGTATTCTATTATTAGGTTTTAGGACTTTAGATTGTTAAAGTGTCTAATGGGAGGAAAAGATGATAAACGGAAAAACAAAGGTGTTTGGTTTGTTTGGCAATCCTGTTGAACATACGATTTCACCATATATACATGAATTACTCTATGAAGAAACAGGATATGACGGTACCTATAATCCCTTTCACGTACGTGAAGGAAAATTATCAGATGCTGTAAGAGGTGTCAGAGGTCTTAATTTAAAGGGGGTCAATGTTACCGTCCCCTATAAGGTAGATGTTATGGAGTTTCTGGACCAAGTCGATGAGATGGCAAAAGGAATAGGTGCGGTTAATACCATTGTTCCTATACACCTTGATGATAAGACGGATTATATATTGAAGGGCTATAATACTGACTGGTTAGGCCTTTCTATGGCTTGTGACTATGAGGGTATTCCTATAGAAGGCAAAGATATTGTTCTCATTGGAGCAGGTGGATCAGCAAGGGCAGTAGCCTTTATGTGTGCAAAGCGTCAGGCGGCAAGCCTTGTTATTCTCAATCGAACACTTGAGAAAGCCCAGGAGATTAAATCCATTCTTGAAAGCAGTTTTGAAAGAATGACAGACCTGGGCCAGATACCCATTATGGTTGGAGGGTTGGATGAACTCGACCTGGTTAAGAAGGGGGCTGTTGTCTTTCAGACAACAAGTTTAGGCATGCACCCAAGGGTTGATAGAACACCTTTAGATGAGGATGATTTTTTTCATAAAGTTGACTTTATAGTTGATATCATATACAATCCAAAAGAGACGATTTTTATGAAAAAAGGTAAAGATCATGGGGCAAAAGTAGCTAATGGACTGGGGATGTTGTTTTTTCAAGCGGTGAAGGCTTTCGAGCTGTGGACAAATATTACCCTTGATGACGACCAGTTAAAGAGAGTGTTTGGGAAACTAGAAAAATTCGTTTACGAAAAATAAGCTTTTGAGTAGGTGGTCAAATGAACAATGTTATTCTAATAGGGTTTATGGGCAGCGGAAAATCCTCGGTAGGGAAGGTGCTGGCCGATAAACTTCAGAGAAAATTTATTGACATGGACGACGAAATCGAATTAGGCGAGAATAAGACGATTAATGATATTTTTGCTGAATACGGTGAGGAACACTTTAGAGAACTAGAAACCTCTTATTTACAGAAGTTGTTTACAAAAAAGAACAAGGTCATATCAACAGGTGGTGGTGTGGTTCTCAAAGAAGAGAATATTGATATTCTCAAGAAAATTGGGACAGTTATATATCTGCACACCCCATATGAAGTTTTGTTGAAGAATTTATCCGGTGATACACAGAGACCCCTTTTACAGAGGGATGATGCTGAAGAAGTTATTAAGAATCTACTTGATAAGAGAGAACCTATATATTTCAATGCTGCATCAATGATTATCCAAACGAAGGGTAAAAGTGTCAATGATATTGCTGATGAAATCATGAAGCTTCTTTAGTTTAGCATGTAGTGCCTGATTAAGTGAGTAAGAATTGTTAGATAGAAACAATATGAGTCGATCGCTAAGTTTTCTTGGCGGTCGATTATTTATAAGCAAATGTGGAGGTAAGTATGAAAATAGCAGTGGTAAACGGACCTAATCTTAATTTTCTTGGTATCAGGGAGCCTGAAATTTATGGTAAGGAAACCTATGATGATATGATTAACATAATCATGAATTACAATGACGATGTAACCTGTGAACTTGAGTTTTTTCAAAGTAACTCAGAAGGGGCAATTATTGATTTTCTTCAAAAATGTTATTATGACAAATTTGACGGCATCATGATCAACCCGGGTGCTTATACCCATTATTCCTATGCCATTCGTGACGCTATAGCGTCCATTCAGATACCAACAGTAGAAGTTCATCTTTCCAATATTCATGAACGCGAAGGCTTTAGAAGTCAGTCAGTTGTTGAGGAAGTATGTCTCAAACAGATCTTTGGGAAGCGGATACAAGGTTACCTGGAAGCCTTGGATTTTTTGAAAGAACTAGCCAATGAAAAATAGACTAAAGCAAGTTCTGGATAAAATGGAAGAAAAGAAGCTTGAATGTTTGCTTATATCATCGCCTTCAAATATTTTCTATTTAACCGGTTTTGACAGTGATGAATCCTATATTGTTATAAAGGATAAAAAGGCTTATTTACTTACAGATTTTAGGTATTATGACCACGCTGTTGAAAAGGTAGAGGATTTTGAAGTTCTCAACTATAATGAGAGAGGATTTATTCCTACCATAGCAGCTATTATAGATGGAGCTTCCATAGTAGGCTTTGAGGAAGAACATCTTAGAGTAAAAGCCTATAAACATCTTGAAATTGAATTTTCTGGTTTGAGATGGCAGGCATCTTCAGGACTGGTTGAAGAGATACGCCGTATAAAAGATAAGACAGAACTAAAAAAAATAACCAAAGCATGTGAAATAACCGATTATGTTTTTTCAGAGATACTCAGTCGTATTCAACCAGGCATGACGGAAAAAGAAATCGCTGCCAGGATTGACTATCTTCTGGTTGCGTCAGGAGCTGATGAGCCTGCCTTTTCAACAAGGGTTATCGGCGGTGGCCGAACAGCCTTTCCTCATGTGAAACCTTCTGCTTATCCTCTTAATGAAGGTGACCTGATACTCTTGGATTTTGGAGCCTCATGGGGCGGTTACAAGGCAGACATGACAAGGACACTGGTTTTGGGCCAAGCCAACCCTCGACAGAGGGAATTATATGAAACAGTGCATCACGCCTACTTACAAAGTCTCGCCAGTCTTAAGCCGGGGCTTCTTGGAAAAGAAGTGGATAAGGCAGCAAGGGACATTATTGATGAAGCCGGTTTTAGAAAAGAGTTTGGACATGCCCTGGGTCATGGGCTGGGCCTTGAAATCCATGAAGCTCCAAGATTATCGATTTTGTCTGAAGAAATACTAGAGGCCAATATGGTAGTTACCTTGGAACCAGGTATATATTTACCTGGAACAGGAGGACTGCGCATAGAAGATACTTTTATGATTTCCCATAAAGGAGCTATGGCTATGACTAAGTCGGACAGGGAATTGATTGAGATTCCCGTATAAATAATACTTGAAAAAGAGTCACAAATACTATAAAATATATATGATATTATGTGCACAAGACAGCGATTAGGAAGTGCACATTATTTAGGAGGAAAGATCATGATCCAAGCTGGAGATATTAGAAATGGTGTTACCGTTGAATATGAGAATAATATTTATACAGTAATTGAATTTCAACACGTTAAACCGGGTAAAGGTGCTGCCTTTGTTCGTACAAAACTTAAAAATTTAAAGAGTGGTTCTGTAATCGAGAAGACTTTCAGACCTAGTGAAAAGTTAGGAAAAGCTCATATCGAGAGAAGCGATATGCAATACTTATATTCAGATGGTGAGTTGTTCCACTTTATGAATCAAGAAACTTACGATCAGATTGCACTTAATGCTGATGATCTTGGAGATTCACTTAAGTTCGTTAAAGAGAACGACGTTGTAAAAATGTTATCTCATGATGGTCGTGTATTCGGTGTTGAACCACCGATTACAGTAGAACTTGAAATCACTCATACAGAGCCTGGTATCAAAGGTGATACGACTACTGGTGCTACTAAGCCAGCAGAAGTTGAAACCGGAGCTACCGTTCTTGTTCCATTGTTTGTTAATATGGGAGACAAGATCAAGATTGACACACGTACAGGTGAGTACTTGTCAAGAGCCTAATGATCAGAGTAGTAGAGTAACTGCCTAATTAGTGCAGTTACTCTTTTTCTGCTTTTAAACTCATTTATTCAATGGCATTTTATGGATGGCTATTTATAGTGGTCTTCTTGAATATTGGGTAGACATTGGTTATAATGAAAGAAGAACTTAATTAGGAGGCTATTTATTATGGATAGACAATTGTTTAAGATACATGAAGCTAAGGATGTTGGTGCTGTTCACATAGCAGACGAGGTCATCGCCATTGTTGCCGGTATGGCTGCAACTGAAGTTGAAGGGGTAGCTGGTATGGTCGGTAATTTTACCGGCGATTTGGTAGAACTTCTTGGACGTAAAAACCTTTCCAAAGGTGTTGTTGTCACGGTTGAAGAAGATGTGGTAAACTTGGAACTTGCTTGTATCGTTGAATATGGATCTTCATTGGTTGAAGTGACTAAGACTGTACAGGAAAAGGTGAAAACTGCTGTTGAAACCATGACAGGATTAACCGTAAACGAAGTTAATATCCGTGTAGCAGGTGTCAACGTAGAAAAATAGCACCATTGGAGGAAGCATGAACCGTCGTAAACAACGTGAATATACATTTAGGGTTGTGTTCTCAGTAGCACAGAATCCTACAGAAGTACCTTTGGAAGATATTGACCTTCACATTGAATCTCTTGGTTTGGAGAATCCGGACGATGCAGGTTTGATTCGTGGCAAGGTAGAAGATATTTTCAGTAAAATGAATGAAATGGATGAGCTTATTGACGCTTCATCAGAACATTGGTCTGTAGATCGTATTGCCAAGATTGAACTGGCATTACTTCGTGTCGCTATTTATGATATTAAGTATGGTGAGGTACCGGTCCAGGTGGCCATTAATGAAGCTGTGGAATTGTCCAAAAAATACGGAGAAGACCAATCTTCCAAGTTTGTTAATGGAGTCCTTGGTCAAATAGTAAAGAGGTTGTAATGAATAATGTATTGTCCGTTATTCAGCTGAATACATACATCAAACGTAAGTTTGAGCAGGATTATGTCCTTAAAGATGTTTCAGTTGAGGGGGAACTGTCGAATTTTAAAAGACACAGCTCAGGACATCTATATTTCACTCTCAAAGATGATAAGGCCGGTGTGTCCTGTGTTATGTTCAGGACCTACACTGGTGAAGAGACTCGGGGTCTTCGTGATGGAGACAAGGTCATCATCAAAGGGAGTGTTTCTCTTTATGAGAAAACCGGTCAGTATCAAGTTTATGTCAGAAGTATTGAAAAAGCCGGCCTGGGTGATCTCTATGTCCTTTTTGAAAAACTGAAAAAACAACTGGCTGAAGAAGGCCTTTTTGACGAGTCCAGAAAGAAGCCTTTACCTAAATATGCCAATCGAATTGGGATTATTACTTCTTCTACAGGAGCAGCTATCAGAGATATTGTTCAGGTGGCCAAGAGAAGAAATCCTTATGTAGAGCTGATTTTGTATCCTTCCTTAGTCCAGGGGGCCGGTGCCAAAGACAATATTGTTAGAGGGATCAAGTATTTTAATGACCTGGATGATATTGACCTTCTGATTGTAGGTCGTGGTGGAGGTTCCATTGAAGACCTGTGGCCCTTCAATGAGGAAGTGGTAGCCAGAGCGATTGGAGCTTCAGATATACCGGTTATCAGTGCCGTCGGTCATGAAACCGACTTTACCATTAGTGATTTTGTTTCTGATATGAGGGCTCCGACACCATCAGCTGCAGCTGAACTGGCTGTCTATGATTATGGAGAGTTCCAACAGAGGATGTACCAGTATAAACAGGTTCTTTATCAGGGTATTGAATATCGCCTGCAACTCAAGAAACAAGAACTTCAGGGACTTAGGCGACATATAGAACTCAAACATCCCCGCAGGCAATTAGAAGATCAGATGATGCACTTGGATCAGTTAAGGCTTTTAATGTACTCCAGAGGAAATGCCTTATTTGATGCCAAACGCAGTCGCTTGAATATTCTTAGGGAACGTCTACAGGGCAAGTCCCCTCTTCAGCGCCTGGAAGATGGCTATGCTTATATTTCCAAAGGGGACCAAAGAGTCAGGTCTGTTGACGATGTTGAAGTTGGCGAAAGCTTAAATATTTATGTGGCAGATGGTAAACTGGAAACTCAAGTTTCTGGTAAAGAAAGTTTGTAGGAGTGGTCCTAAGCATGGATGACCAGTCCTTGAAATAAGTGTCTGGTCGTAAATTTATCGATTTACTGCCAGGCTTGCAACCTAGGAGGGTGAAATGGCTAAAAAATACGAAGAGATGATTCAGGATATAGAAAAAGTACTTGATGAGTTAAATAATAAAGAGCTTCCTCTGGAAGAGGCGGTAGCCAAATACAAAGAAGGTCTTAAGCTGGTTGAAACCTGTCAGGATACATTGGATAAAGTGGAGAAGGATTTAAAGATTATTGAAAATGAATAGTATACAGACCTTTAGAGACGAGATAGACGCTGTTTTATATACATATTTACCTCCTGTCGAATCGGAGTATCATCAAGATGTCCTTGAAGCTATGAAGTACAGCTTTACTATTGGAGGAAAAAGAATTCGTCCCATGCTGATTCATTCCGGATATTTGATGTGTGGTGGATCTTTGGATGATGAGGGGTATAAAGCTGTAGAGGTTTTTATGAGCGCTATGGAAATGATACACACATATTCATTGATTCATGATGATCTTCCGGCTATGGATGACGATGACCTAAGACGTGGTCGGCCAACCTGTCATAAAGTTTATGGCGAAGCCAATGCTATACTTGCAGGAGATGGACTTCTTAACTATGCATACGAGATGGTTGCAGGTTTTATGGCTGAGCAAGTAGAGGATAATCCTCCTGAATGTAAAAAATGGATTAAATCCTTATCTTTGCTGGGATCTCATGCCGGAGTTTATGGTATGATAGGTGGACAGGCTGCAGACATGAAGTTTGAGGCATCCGATCACCAAACCATGGATGGACTGAAATATATTCACCAGAACAAGACCGGTGCCTTAATCAGGTCGTCCCTTATGATTGGCGGGACTCTTGCTGGGTGTGATGAACCAGGTCTTGAAAAACTGGCATTGATAGGAGATAAAATCGGTATGTCATTTCAGATTCAGGATGATCTCCTTGACAGGTATTCAAGTGAGGAAGTTCTGGGAAAACCTATCGGTTCTGATGAGAAAAACCAAAAGATGACCTATGTTGGTTTTGTTGGTGAGGATCAGTCAAGAAAAGATATTAATACCTACCTTGACGAAGCAATGCAATTATGTGATGCATTTTCAGGCGACACAGGCATGATCAGAGAGCTTATCGACTTCTTATCCACTAGAAAGTATTAGAAAGAGGACAAACATGAACGTACTTGAGGCAATTTTCACTAATAAGACTGTAGTTGCAGCCCTTATTGGGTGGTTTGGTGCACAGGGATTCAAAGTTTTATCTACACTGGTTAAGTATAAGAAATTTGACCTGGAAAGGGTTATGGGATCCGGTGGTATGCCAAGTTCCCATACAGCTACCATTACTGCGGCAACCTTTTCAATTGGCAATAATTATGGTTTTGACAGTCCTGTTTTCGGTTTAGGCCTTTGTATATCCATGATTGTCATGTACGATGCTGCAGGAGTCAGAATGGCTGCCGGTAAGCAGGCCAAGGTCATTAAGATGATTATACGTGAAATCGGTGAGCACCGGATTACTTATGAAGGTGAGCTTAAAGAATTGCTGGGACATACTTACATGGAAGTCTTTGTTGGTTTTGTTCTTGGAATCATTATAGGTTTGGTCCTTTAATATTTGGTTAATCTTTTTGACACCCAAACCATATTTGAATAAATTATAAAATATGATATAATATGCACAACTAAAGATGCAGTATTCTAGTCAATCATCCTATTTACGAAAACGGGCCTAAAAATCCGTTAAAGGGCATATCGATGAAGTTCCTTGTGTTGGCTGGCGACGCCCAGTCGCGGGCTTATGCTGGGAGTTAAGACTTTAGGGCGATCCACAATGGCATGTGGGCGTTGACCCTTTAGTCGTGGAGACTAATCTCTGTGGTTGAACCTTCGGGAAAGGGAATTCTACGGAATTGGATTAAACCTGTCATGCGGCGAAAGCTGTGGACAGTGTAGCCTGCCTTGCGTGAAGAGATGGGGATTACGATTCAGACTGAAAGCTTATCGCGCGAAAGCTCCAAGTTATCGTCGCATGAAACACGTCTTTGCTAAAAAGGCTAGTAGTAGTGAGGATTGTTAGGGAAAACCTCTAGACTGTTTGTAAAAAGTATATAGTGGATTACGGTGGGGTTATTAAGGCGATCCAGCGTGTATATCGGCAACGGATACAGAAGCTGTTTAAAGGGAAACCGCTGTTTTGGCGACACTTCAGTATAGCTTCGGGAAAACCTGCTGGACCATAAGCCTCAAAATTTACACTATATACTGTCTTTAGTACATAAGAAAATTAGGGGGCAACCCATTGAGTAAAATAGATCGTAAGGTCAAATTTAGACAACAGAATACCAATAAGAGTTTTAATTACCAGTGGATAGTAACCATCACAATCATTACCTTGATTATTGCTATGATTCTCAGCTATGTATCCCTTCTGTTTATGGATGTACTGAGTCTCGCCGGTGCAATCATTATACTGATGGTCATTGTTTTTCTAGGTATTTTTTTTGATATGTTGGGAATTGCAGTTACAGCTGCTAATGAAACTCCTTTTCACTCCATGGCATCTTCCAGGGTAAAAGGAGCCAGAGAGTCCATTGGAATCATCCGTAATGCCTCAAGTGTCTCCAACTTCTTTAATGATGTTATTGGTGATATTGCAGGTATTATTTCCGGTTCGGCATCATCAGCGATTATTATTAAAATGATGTTGGACTCAGATGGTGAGGAGCTTTTTGCATCTATCCTTCTGGGTGGAATTATTGCTGCAGTAACCGTTGGTGGAAAGGCATTTGGAAAAGAAATTGCTTTAATGCACTCCAATGCTATTGTGTACCGGATAGGCCAGTTGATCAGTGTAGTTAAAGTTGGGAAAAAGGGGAGATAGGTATGAAATATTTAGATAAAATTCAGGAACCCAAAGATATTAAAAAACTGGAATCCTTTGAGCTCAAGCAATTAGCCAGAGAAATCCGCAAATATTTAATTGATGTGACATCCATAACAGGAGGTCATTTATCATCGAATCTAGGCGTCGTTGAATTAACTATGATGCTTCATTATATATTTGAATCGCCAAAGGATAAGATTATTTGGGATGTTGGCCATCAGGCTTACGTTCATAAACTATTATCTGGTAGAAGAGAAGCTCTTAAATCCATTCGTACTTTTGGTGGAATTTCCGGTTTTCCAAAGAAAAATGAAAGTCAACACGATATTTTTGAAGCCGGTCATTCGTCTACATCCATCTCGGCAGGCATTGGTATGGCTGCTGCAAGAGATATTAAAGGTCAGGACCATTATGTGATTTCTGTGATCGGTGATGGGGCCTTAACAGGTGGTATGGCTTATGAGGCCCTTAACAATGGATCCAGAAAGTATAACAAATTCATTGTTGTACTTAATGACAACCAGATGTCCATCGACAAAAATGTCGGTGGTATGGCCATGTATTTAGATAAATTCAGAACAGGTCAATTTTATAATGAAGTCAAATCTGACGTTGAACAGACTCTTTCAAAAATTCCAAAAGTAGGAGATTCAATTGTTAAAACTGTTCGTGGTGTTAAAAACAGCGTTAAACAGTTTTTGGTTCCAGGCATGTTTTTTGAAGAGTTGGGATATACGTACTTAGGTCCAATTGATGGACATGATTTACAAAAACTGAAGGTGACCTTGGAACAGGCAAAAAATGTCGATGGTCCAGTTCTACTTCATGTGTTGACCGTCAAGGGAAAAGGGTATGGTCACGCAGAAAAAGATCCCCTTAAGTTTCATGGTGTTAAGCCATTTGATAAGCAAAATGGTGTCTTTCATAAGGTGGCATGTGATCCCCTTGAATCAACACCATCAAAATCCTATTCGGCCATAGCTGGTGATACATTGATTGATATTGCCTCCATAAAACCTAATGTAGTTGGAATTACGGCTGCTATGTGCTCAGGAACCGGTTTGTCCGCTTTTGCTTCCCAATTTCCGGAACGTTTTTTTGATGTAGGAATCGCTGAACAGCATGCAGTTACTTTTGCAGCTGGTCTTGCCAACGATGGGATTAAACCTTTTTTTATGGTCTATTCCTCCTTCCTCCAGCGAGCCTATGATCAGGTCCTTCATGACGTGTGTATTCAAAAACTGCCTGTCGTTTTCTGTTTAGACAGGTCAGGTCTTGTGGGAGAAGACGGAGAAACCCATCAAGGTGTATTTGATTTATCCTACCTTTCACATATACCAAATATGACAGTAATGGCTCCAAAATCAGGTCAGGAGCTAAAAGAAATGATGCATTTCGCTGCGGCCTATGAAGAAGGACCAATTGCCATTAGGTATCCAAAAGGTATTGATAGCGGTGTACCTTGTGAGACGCCTATTGAATATGGCCAGGTTGAATGGGTTAAGAAAAAAGGTCATTCAATGTTAATGGTTTCTGTTGGGTCTTTTTATGATCGTGTTCTAGGTGCTCGTAAACTCTTGAAAGAAAAAGGTATAAAGGCCGATTTGGTGAATCTTCGTTTTGTATCTCCGGTTTCAGAAACCTTTATTGAAGAAATAGCAAATACCTATGATTATATCTATGTGTTTGAAGATAATATGTTAAACGGTGGTGTGACTTCGATTTTATCCAGAAGAATTCATAAACATATCAGCGACAGGTCTCTTGATGTAAGTCCCTGTGTTTATGGATTTGGAATCGATGATGTCTTTGTCACCCATGGTAAAGTTTCTATACTCAACAATATGTTGGGCTTATCTACTGATGCTTTAGTGGATCGTATTGAGCATTTGTTAAAGAAATAGGAAAAGGTAATTTTATGGCTAAAAAAGAGCGTTTGGATGTACTCTTAGTCGAACAAGAGTTTTTTGCATCCAGAGAAAAAGCAAAAAAAATGATTATGGCAGGTCTGGTCTTTGTTGATGGACAAAGAGAAGATAAGGCTGGCACTAAAATAGACAGGACAGCAACAATCACGGTTAAGGAAGATCCCAATCCTTATGTGAGTCGGGGAGGACTCAAGCTTCATAAGGCAATACAGAATTTTGATATAAAGCTTGAGGAGACCTTCTGCATGGATGTGGGAGCATCTACAGGTGGCTTTACTGACTGTATGCTTCAGCATGGTGCTGCCAAGGTCTATTCAGTGGATGTTGGTTATGGACAGTTTGATTGGGGGCTGAGACAGGACCCAAGAGTTGTGTGTCTGGAAAAAACCAATGTCAGGTATTTGACGGATGAGCAGGTGCCGGACTTGCTTGATTTTGTGTCAGTAGACGTGTCCTTTATATCTCTGTCCAAAATATTACCGGCTGTACTCTTGAGAATGAAATCCCAAAGTCATATTGTCTGTCTGATAAAACCTCAATTTGAGGCTGGCAGAGATAAGATTGGTAAAAAGGGTGTTGTTCGAGACCCTTCGGTTCATCAGGAAGTCATAGAGAGAATTGTTGACCTCTTCCTATCCAGCAAACTGGAAGTGAAAGCACTGGATTTTTCTCCAATAACAGGCCCTGAGGGTAATATTGAGTATTTGATTTACGGTCAGTTTTTACCGGATGTATCCGGAATCCTTGAAAACAGAGAGATACACATAAAAAATATAAAAGAGCTGGTTAGTATTGCTCATCGTACTTTGTACAATAAATGATAGAATAGGATGTGTGGCATGAAGAGAGTTTTGGTTGTACCCAATCAATTTAAAGATAAACAGTTTAAGACAACCATAAAGGTCTTGGATTGGCTAACAGAACACCATATCGAGGCTTTTTTCCCGAGTGAGCTTAAGGATAGGAAAGATTTGAACTCATACAGTTTTATAGATGATAAAGATCTGGATACCATTGATTATTGTGTTGTTTTAGGTGGAGACGGTACGATTATTTCAAGCTCAAGACGGTACTTTGATTTCGAAATTCCAATGATAGGTATAAATCTTGGTAATCTTGGCTTTTTGGCAGAAATCGAGCTCAATGATCTTGAACTGGCACTGGATGACCTTCTTAAGGGGAATTTTGTCGTAGAACAGCGGATGCTGATTACAGCCTCAGATGATAAAACAGATTTTTTAGGACATGCGCTTAACGATGTGGTTATCTCCAGACAATCCATTTCCAGAATGATTAACTTTGATGTTTTTGTTAATGATGCATATGTTAATTCCTACCGGGCTGATGGTGTTATAATCAGCACGCCCACAGGTTCTACAGCATATAATCTATCAGCAGGTGGACCCATTATAAGTCCTAACAATAATGCGATAGTTATGACGCCAATATGTCCTCATTCATTAACAGCCAGAAGTATCGTGCTCTCCGGTGATGATGAGGTGCGTATTACCTTTAAACATCCAAGGAATTCCCACGTCAATGACCTTTTGGTAACCATTGACGGACAGGAAACGACCCGTATCTTTAAGGAAGATTCCATTCGTATTCGTCGAGCACCGAAAAATGTCCATCTGGTTCGCTTGAAAAAGAATGAATTCTTTGAAATTTTAAGAAGAAAGCTTTAAAAACAGAAATACTTATGGTTTTTACCAAAAATAGAAGAAATTTCCTTGCATAATTATACAAGAAAATAAATAAATGGTATAATATTCTTATCTAAGGAAAGAAGGTAAAACCATGAAAATAGAAAGACAAACAAAAATCAGACAATTAATAAGCGAGAATATCATTGAAACTCAAGATGAGCTTGCGAAGTTACTGACTGAAGAGGGGTTTGAAGTTACACAGGCAACTATATCCCGAGATATTCGGGATTTAAAACTTACCAAGGTTGCCACCAGTGACGGACGTCAGAAATATGTTGTACTTCAGAACAAGGCTACCAATCTTAATGAGAAATATATTCGTGTTCTTCAGGATGGATATTTGTCTATGGACAGGGCGGTGAATATAATTGTCATTAAGACCTTGTCAGGAATGGCTAATGCAGTTGCAGCAGCAGTTGATGCCATTGATTTTGATGAGATGGTTGGTACCATTGCCGGAGATGACACGATTTTTTGTGCAGTACGATCTGAAAAAGATGCGGTTTCAATGATGGAGAAATTAAACAAGATCATTCAACAGCATTAATCTATATAAATGAGAGGTCATCATGTTAACATACCTGCATGTAAAGAACATTGCTCTAATTCATGATTTGGAAATTGATTTTGGATCTGGACTTAATATACTTACTGGAGAAACAGGAGCTGGGAAATCCATAATTCTTGGCTCTATTAATTATGTTCTGGGAGGAAAGTCTAAGAAGGATGTCATTCGCCATGGTGCTGATGAGGCTATGGTTGAATGTGTATTTGATGTTAGTGACAAGGACCAGGAGATTCAGACTATAAGGGAGATACTTGATGATAATGGGATAAGCACTGATCCTAACGGTATTATTATCAGTCGTAAAACTGCCCTTAATGGCAGAAGCGTTTTTAGGGTCAATGGTGAAGTGGTTAGACAGGATGTCATTCGCAGGCTGGCAGGTCTCTTGATTGATATACATTCTCAACATGAACATCAATCACTCTTATCCTCCAGTCGTCAACTGGAACTTTTGGACAGGTACTGCGGGGAGGCTATGGAAAAACTTTTAGCTACCTATGGTGACCTTTACCGTCAGCATTATGACCTCTTAAAAGAAATGGATGTTGACCTGATGGATGATGAAAAACGCCGTCGCGAAATTGCTTTCCTGGAATTTGAAATCAAGGAAATTGAGGATGCCAATTTGACCTTGGGAGAAGACGAGGTCCTCCAAGATGTTTTTGACCGCTTGTCTCACTCCAAGGAGATTTTAGAGGCTTTGGGACATATCGATCAAACCTTCTTTGGCCGTCAGGATATTTCTTCCCAGGTATCCTCTTATATTTCGGACATCGTTAAATACAAGGACCATGACAAATCCTTGGAAAGTGTTTATGATTCTCTGATGCAGATTGAAGATATACTGACAACCTTGTCCAGAGATGTTGAGGATTACGTTGAACAATCAACAGACTTTGAAGAAGAACTCTATGAAGCTGAAAAGAGACTGGATGTCATTAATCAGTTAAAACTTAAGTATGGCGATACCATAGAAGATATATACAGCTACTTGGCTAAACAAGTGGATAAGCATCAAAGTCTGGTCGATTATGAGAAAAATCTCTTGGAAGCTAAGGCTAAGATTAAAAGCCTGGAAACCCAGCTTCAAAAAACGGGTCAGGATATTCATGATTTAAGGGCTCAAAAATCTCTGAATCTGAAAGGTCAAATAGAAAACCTTCTTCATGATTTGAATTTAGAAAATGCCATGTTCCAGGTATCCCTGAACAAGACAAAAACTTTTGGCATCAAAGGTTTTGACAAAGCTGAGTTCCTTATAACTACCAACAAGGGCGAGCCACTTAAAGCCCTTAAAGAAGTGGCGTCAGGTGGGGAATTATCCCGTATCATGCTGGCTCTAAAGTCGGTTTTGGCCCAGGTTGACGAAGTCGGCACCTTGATTTTTGATGAAGTGGATACCGGTATCAGCGGAAAAACTGCCCAGATGGTGGCAGAGAAAATGGTTGACTTATCAGGACTTAGACAGCTGATCTGTATTACCCATCTTCCACAGATTGCATCTATGGCTGACCATCATTATCTGATTTCCAAAGAAGTGGTCGGTGATGTCACCAAGACGGACATGGTCCTAATGGATGAAGAGGAAAGTCTGGAGGAAGTTGGACGTATGCTGAGTGGTGGGAGAATTACAGACAATGTATATAAAACCGCTCTTGAAATGCGAAATCATGGCAAAAAAATAAAGGCTGCCAATTAGATAAAGGGCATCTTGAGCCTCATTAAAACCGAAATACTATAAAACTGAAATACTATAAAACTGACATATTAAAAAACGGAAATATTATAGGGACTTTGATCCAGCAAGATGACGGCTGAACTCAAAGTCCCTTTTTATACCTTGATTTAATGTTTGATGTACGCTGCTAAAAGGTCTGAATTTAAGTGGTCACTCAATCTACTAAGGTAAGGTGATCAATACTTGGATCGATAAATAGGGAGTAGTTGGTGTGATAAATAACATAACCTGGAGCAGACCCATGAGGTTTCTTGAGGTGCTTTTTCATGGTGTAATCCACCGTTACTTTTGTGGACATTCTAGCTTTTGAGTAATAGGCTGCTAGGGCAGCTGCTTCTTCGTAGGCATTGTCAGGCAGTTCCTGACCCTGACACTTGACGATGACATGTGAACCTGGAACATCTTTGGTATGGAACCACCAATCTGAGTTTGAAGCAAATTTAGTTGAGAGTTCGTCGTTTTGGAGATTGTTTTTACCGACATACATATGGAAGCCGTCACTGGATATATAATGATAGGGTTTGCTTCGCAGTTTACCAGTGCCTTTTCCTTTTCTGTAGCGGATGTATCCCGTTTCCATAAGTTCGCTGCGGATATCTTCAATTTCTTCTTCAGTCTTAACATTTTCTACAGCATACTTCACGGATTCCAAATAAGAAATTTCAGTTTCGGTGTTATGAACCTGTTCGGTAACAGCAACTAGAGTACGTTTCTTCTTGTTATATTTCTCAAAGGCCTTGTTGGCGTTTTCGACGGGTGTTTTGTCAGGGTCCAAGCTAATCTTTTGAGTCTCGTTGGTGTAGTAGTTCAGCACTTCAACAGTTTCAGCCCCATCCTTGAATAGATATTGGTTGGCTAGAATCAGTTCACCTTTGATCTTAAACTTTTCCATGTTCTCTGTGTCCTTTAACTGACGTTGCTGAATATCCAGCTTCTTATAGGCTCTCTCAAGAGAAGTCTGAATGAGACGGCGCATGTCATAGGTTTTTTGTTTCATACGAACCTGAAGACTTCTGGTTTCATAAAAAGAATCGATTAAGAGGTTAATATCCTCTTGGGGAAGAACCTTTTTTTGTTCCAGTTCTTCATGGAGTAGAAGAGAGTGGTAATCTTCATAATTGCCATCTCCATCTGTAATCAAATAAGGCGTAAAGTTTTTATCAGCAATCATTCTGGAAAGCTTGGCTACTGATTCGTAAAGAATGGCGAACTCAGGACTTGATAAACTTTCAATATGACTGTTTGCATCAATACCGGCTGCAAAACAAATGTTGTTGGCAATGAAAGGGCTAATGCCTACATATTTCATATATAATGCCTTAAAGACCAAATCATTCATCCCGGTAAGATCTTGGCGCAGCTGGTCAATAGAAGCTACTTGACGAATGTCCACCTTATCCTGGCTTGGAGGCATTTCATAGGTCTTTCCAGGATAAACCTGACGGACACTGGAAATATTGGCTCCAATACGCTTTATGGAGTCTAGAACGGTATTCTCAGAATCTACCAGTATAATATTTGAATGTTTACCCATTATTTCTATAATCAGACCATAGGAGCATAGGTCGCCCATTTCATTGAGCTGCTCCAAAGTTATCTTTAAAATACGTTCCATGGATAATTGTTCAACATCCATGATTCTTCCATTTCCTATATACTTACGAAGCAACATACAATAGGAGGGAGGACTTTGAGGGTTCTTTTTATTCTTATAGGTAAGATGAACCCTGGGCATGGTAGCCTGGGCAGAAAGTAATAACCTTCTTTTCTGTCCACCTGCACGAATGTGGATGATGAGTTCATCCTTTTCAGGCTGGGTGATCTTGTCTATTCGACCACCAACCAAAATGTTTTTAAGTTCAGATGCTATATGATTTAAGACGATGCCGTCAATCATGTCAATACCTCCATTGATAAGACTTAGTCTTATTTTTCTAGGATGAGTATAGCACTATATTTTCCTTTATTCAACGTTCCCCAGAGTAATATTTACAAGATAAGTGGCGTATACAATAAAAGTATGGGCAACTTGCATTAAATTGTAAAAACCTTTAAAAAAATCCATAAAGTGACTTGATTTTGCAAGAAAATCATTGTATAATTGCATTTATAATTTAGCGCACTAAAATTGCACAATTTTACAGTAGAAGCATTGGAAAGCGGAAACGCGAGACAGTGTGAAAGCAGCGCACAATATGAAGAAGGGTGGATATATCATGAAAAAAATTCTAGCATTACTATTAACGTTGACACTGGCAGTATCCCTATTCGCAGGCTGTGGAGCAGGCGGAGATGACGATGTTATCAAATTCGGTTCACTTGGTGCTTTATCAGGTGACTATGCAGTCTATGGCTTGGCTGTTAAGAATGGTGCACAACTTGCAATTGATGAAATCAATGAAGCAGGTGGTATCAATGGTAAGACCGTTGAATTGGTATCCTATGACTCAGAAGGTGACCCAACAAAAGCACTTCAACTTTTCAACCGTTTGGTTGACCAAGATGGAATCAGCGCTTTACTTGGTGGTACTTTCTCTGGTGAGTCCATTACAGTAGGTCCTGAGGCTAATGACAAGCAGATTCCTATGCTTTCACCTACAGCGACTAACGCAGCTGTAACTCCAGGTCTTGAATATGTTTACAGAGCATGTTTCATCGACCCATACCAAGGTAAAGTAGCAGCGAAATTTGCATCAGAAAACTTAGGTGCAACTAAAGCGGTTATCTTTAGAAACGTAGCTCAAGACTACGCAGTTGGTTTGGCTGACAACTTTGCTCAAGCATTCCCAGGCGAAATCGTTGCTGATGAAGGATATACAGATGAAGATCAAGACTTCAAAGCAATCATTACTAAGATTAAAGATTTACAACCAGAAGTTATTTTCATTCCTGACTATTCAAAAATGGTTGGTTTGATTGCAACTCAACTACAAGAAGAAGGCGTTGACGTTCCGCTACTTGGTGGTGACGGATGGGATGGTGTTCAGGCTGACTATCCAGAGGTTATGGAAGGTAACTACTTCACAAACCACTACTCAACTGATGACCAAACTCCAGCAGTTCAAGATTTTATCGCTAAATATACTGAAACTTATGGCGAAGTTCCAAATGCACTTGCTGCACTTGCTTATGACGCTGCTTACATCATGGCTGCCGCTTTCGAAGCTGCTGACTCAACTGATGGACCAGCTGTTATCGCTGAACTTGCTAAGACTGAATACACTGGTGTTACTGGCCGTACAGCCTTTGATGCTGATGGTAATACTGCAGGTAAAGAAGCTGTTATCATTAAAATTGTTGACGGACAGTTGACAATGGAAACAAAAATGTCTGAATAATTCGATTAACGCAAATCGAATAACAGACACAACAATACTATAAGAAAATCATAAGTAACATATAACAGAAAGGGGAGAATCTCCCCTTTTTGTACTATTAAAAAACAATTCATCTGTTTAAAGTGTTAAACGATGATAAGCTATTGGAGGTTGATTTATGTCTCAATTTATAGATCAAATTGTAAACAGCCTTAACGTTGGTAGCATTTATGCGCTAATCGCACTAGGATATACAATGGTGTACGGTATCGTACGTCTTATAAATTTTGCACACGGTGAAATACTGATGTTGGGTGCCTTCGTCGGTTTTTTCATGGCTACACTATTTAACATGTCATTTATACCATTATTATTGGTTTCTATGATTGCATGTGCTGTTCTTGGGATGCTCATCGATCGTATCGCATACAAACCGCTTAGAAATGCCCCAAGAATTTCAGCTCTTATTACTGCGCTTGGTATGAGTATGTTCCTTTCAAACCTTGCCAGAGTCATCTTTGGTGCTGATGATAAGATTATGCCTGATGTTAAGCTCATTGGTAATGTTGACATGCCTGACATCACAGTTTTGACAATTTCAATTACGATTATTTGTATGATTGGTCTGGAATATATTGTTAAGAAGACTAAAGTCGGCAAAGCAATGCGTGCCGTTTCTGAAGATAAAGGTGCAGCTAAACTTATGGGAATCAATGTTGACAGAACGATTTCTATAACTTTTGCCATCGGTTCTGCCCTTGGTGCAGTTGGTGGTGTTCTATATGCACTTAATTATGGTAACCTTAAACCTTACATGGGAGTTATGCCTGGCCTTAAAGCCTTTGTTGCTGCTGTTCTAGGTGGTATCGGTATCTTGCCTGGTGCAATGGTAGGTGGATTTGTTATCGGTATCATAGAAACTTTTGTAAAAGGTTACTTAAGCTCAGCCTGGGCCAACGTATTCGTTTTCGGAATTCTAATTATTGTGTTACTCATTAAGCCTGCCGGTATCTTCGGTAAGAATACGAAAGAGAAAGTGTAGGTGGGTGTGATGAAAAGTAAATTTAAAAGTTACGGAATTAATTTAATCGCTGTAATCATATCCTATGTCATCTTATATGCAGCAATCGAGTTGGGATTGATTAACGGTTATATCCAAAGTGTTATCAGTTTTGCCTTTATCAACATCATTGTTGCTATCGGACTTAATATTGCAACTGGCTTTCTCGGACAGTTGGCACTTGGCCATGCAGGTTTTATGGCGGTAGGTGCTTATTCAACCGGGCTTTTTGCTAAACATTTTGAACTTTCAGGTTTGCCGCTAGTTCTTTCAGGCTTATTAGTTGGTGGTATTACTGCAGGACTTTTCGGTTTGGTTATCGGTATTCCTGCACTTCGTCTTCGAGGTGATTACCTGGGTATTGTAACACTTGGTTTTGGGGAAATGATTCGTTATACAATTATTAACCTGGATGAGATTACAGGTGGTGCCTCAGGTCTTAAACGTATACCAACAGGTCTTGAATTGCATTCAATCTATATCATCATGGTTGCTGTGATTACTTTTGTATTTCTCTTTATCCGTTCTCGACATGGTCGTGCAATCATTTCTATCCGTGAAAATGAGATTGCTGCTGAATCCATTGGTGTACCAACAACCTTTTACAAGGTCTACGGATTCTTTATCTCATCATTTATAGCTGGTGTAGGCGGAGCCTGCTTTGCTATGTATCAAGGATATTTAAGTGTATTTACCTTTAAATTCATGTTCTCTGTTGAACTTTTTATTATCGTTGTATTCGGTGGTATGGGATCTATCACAGGAACTATTGTTGCAGGTACTTTCCTTGCCTTTTTGACTCAATTCCTTTATGACTATGATGAACTTCGATTGGTTATTTATGCAGTACTCTTGATTGTTCTGATGATTTTCAAACCGGATGGTATCTTCGGACGTCATGAGTTCTCCTTGATCAAAACACCTGAACGTATCAAGGCATTCCTTGACAAAAAGTTCAACAAATCAGGGAAAGGGGTGGCCTAATGAGTTTATTGCAAACTAAAAATATCGGCATCACCTTTGGTGGCCTACGTGCCGTTGATAATTTTGAATTAACTATAGAACCTGGTGAACTGGTTGGTCTGATTGGACCAAACGGGGCAGGTAAAACAACGATTTTCAATATGCTTACCGGTGTATACCTGCCTACTGAAGGGGAAATCTTCATCGATGGGAAACTGGTAAACGGAAAGAAACCTTACCAGATCGTAAATCTCGGTCTTGGCCGTACTTTCCAGAATATTCGTTTATTTGCTGACCTTACGGTTATTGAGAATATTAAGATCGCTTTCCATAAGGATATGACCTATAACACCTTTACCGGTGTCTTCCGTCTTCCTAAATTCTGGAAAGAAGAAAACGAGATTACCAAGAAGGCTATGGACCTTTTAAGCCTTTTTGATATGGAGGAGGATGCTGAAAACCTGGCTAAGAACCTTCCATATGGTAAGCAGCGTAAATTAGAAATTTGTCGTGCCCTTGCCACTAATCCTAAGCTCCTTCTTTTGGATGAGCCTGCAGCTGGTATGAACCCACAGGAAACAAAGGAATTAATGGAGACGATTCATTTTATTCGCGACAAGTTTAACGTAACCATCTTGCTGATCGAGCATGATATGAACCTGGTTATGGGTATCTGCGAACGTCTGGTCGTTATTGATTACGGTATGATTATTGCAAAAGGTACTCCTGACGAAATAAAATCCAATAAAAAAGTTATTGAAGCTTACTTAGGAAGTTAAGGGGGACGATCATGTTAGTTGTTAAAGATTTAGATGTATTTTATGGTGCCATTCACGCACTGAAAGGTTTGAGTTTTCATGTTAATGAAGGAGAGGTAGTAACTCTTATTGGTGCCAACGGTGCCGGTAAAACAACAACCCTTCATGCAATTAGTGGTTTGATCAAATCAAATAAAGGTTCAATTACTCTTGGGTCAACAGACTTATTGGCGACTCCTGCAGATAGAATTGTTAGCTTGGGTCTTGCCCAGGTACCGGAAGGACGTCGTGTTTTCTCAAAAATGAGTGTATACGAGAACCTAATCATGGGTGCCTTTACCCGAAATGATGCCAAGTCAGAAATCGAGGCAGATGTTGAAAAAATGTATGCTAGATTTCCCAGACTTAAGGAAAGACATAAGCAGTTGGCCGGTACTATGAGTGGTGGTGAACAGCAGATGCTTGCCATTGCAAGAGCATTAATGTCAAGACCTAAGATTCTTCTTATGGATGAGCCTTCAATGGGTCTGGCACCAATTCTTGTTGATGAAATCTTCTCAATTATCAAGGATACCAACAAAGATGGTATGACCATTCTTTTGGTTGAGCAAAATGCTCATAAGGCCTTGTCTGTAGCAGACAGAGCATATGTACTTGAAACTGGTAAAATCATTATGGAAGGCGATGCAAAAGAACTTCTGAATGATGACCGGGTACGTCAGGCATATTTAGGATAATTTGATATTTTTGATATATGGACATTTAACCTGTTGAACAGGTTTCTGGTGTTTCAATGAGACATCAAAAAAGAGCTTTGTAGGAATCGTGTGGACAGTGATTCTTCAAAGCTCTTTTGCATGTTTAGGTTTGTGAAAACCGATTAGTTGTCAATTCTGATGATTTCATAGCCTTTGTCAACCAAGGCTTTGACTATTGGATCTGAGTCGCTGGTGTTGAGACGGATGATGATCTCAGCCATACCGGAAACTTCATTGTTGAAATTGGTAACATGGGTAATGTTAACGCCGTATTCACTAATGATATGTGAAACTTCGGCAAGAGTACCGGCTTCATCTTTAGCTGTTATGGTAATTCTTGCACCGGAGTCTTTAGCACCGATGATCTCGATGAAGGATTCGATAATGTCTGAACGGGAGATGAGACCGACTAAAGTTCCGTTGGAATTAACAACTGGTATCATATTGATATCGTTTTCATTCATGAGAATGGCTACATTTTCAATCAACATATCTTCAGTACAGGTTAAAACCTCCTTGGCCATAACGCTTTCGACTTTGGTTTTGCCTAAGATATAATTCATTTCATATATACTAAGGGTTGTTGCCTTACTTGGGGTGAACTCGCTAAGAAGGGTCTCAGTGACTAAACCAACGAGTTTGCCATCTTTAACAACCGGCAACTGACTGACATTTTTCTCGTGCATCATTTGGAATGCCAGTGATATAGATGCTTCCGGAAAAATTGAAATAATATCTGTGATCATACGATTACCTACATACATACGATTACCTCCAAACTTGTATTAAGTTAGCTATTGTTATCCAGTAACAAGTAACTTGCTATATAAATATTTTATCATGTTTTTAATCTTTTTCATAGTTTTTTGTAATCTTATCCAAGTTGTATTCTAGGTTGCTCTATGGTATAGTTATCTAAGAATAAAAGTAGGTGATAGTATGAATATAATTGTGCAAAAATATGGAGGAACCAGTGTTGCCACAGAAGAGGGCAGAAAAAGGGTTCTAGAACGTGTTATCAAGGCAAAAGAGACTTATGATGGCGTTATCGTTGTTGTTTCGGCAATGGGCAGATATGGAGCTCCCTACGCAACAGATACCTTACTCAGTCTCATCGATCATAATATTAATAAAATGGACCCAGTTGAGGCAGACCTTCTTCTTTCTACAGGAGAGGTCATATCATCGGTGGTCCTTTCTTATGAACTCAAAAATGCAGGTTTACAGGCTATGGCAGTAACTGGATCCATGGCGGGCATTGTTACAGATGAGAATCATCTCAATGCAGAGGTTTTACATATAGAAAAGGATTATGTTAATGCCTTGCTTGAAAAAGGTGTTATACCTGTTGTCTGCGGTTTTCAGGGAAGAACGAGAGATTACAAAGTTACAACCCTTGGACGGGGTGGCTCAGATACATCGGCTGTCCTTGTCGGTGAGGCCTTTGGTGCTTCTACTGTCGAAATTTATACAGACGTGGACGGAATCATGACAGCGGATCCTAAACTGTGTGATACAGCCAGGACCCTTGACTTGGTATCCTATCAGGAAGTTTTTCAAATGGCTGATTCAGGTGCCAAAGTTATCCATAAGGAAGCTGTCGAAGTTGCCAGACGTTCTGGTATTAAACTGGTCATTAAGAATACTTTCTCAGACCATAAAGGGACATCCATCATGGATTACCACCGGTATGAAGACCAGATATCCATCAATGATAAAATCATTACTTCAATTGCCCACCGCTTAGGCAGGATTCAGTTTTCCATTATGGGTGAGCTGGATGATGATGCCTTCTTCAAAAGACTGGCAGATGTTGATGTTAGTATCGACATCATCAATATCTTTCCAGGTTTTAGGGTCTTTACGACAGACCAGGATAAGGAAGAAGCTGCCATTGGTGTTATGAAAGAGTTTGATGCTGATTACAGCCTCATCAGAGATTGTGCCAAAGTTACGGTTGTAGGCGAGAAAATGACTGGTGTACCAGGTGTTATGTCCAAGATCATACACGGACTAAAATCAGAAGACGTGGAGATTCTTCAGACGGCTGACTCCTTGGCCACTATCGCCTGTTTGGTCCATGATAGGGACCTGGAAAAAGCTGTTCGTGTTCTTCACAAAACTTTTGAAATGGTATAATGAATCAGTTATACTATATATAGCGAATATTTTAGGGGGATAAGATGGCGACTCAAAAGAAAAAGAAACCTGCTGACCGTTCAAGAACAGCCAGTAAGGCCAAAAACAAGACTCAATCAAAACATAAAAATCACCCATCAAAAGATTCAGGCTTAAGCATGGTCCAGTATGAAATTGCTGTCATGCTTATTTTAGCTCTCACCCTTTTTGTGATGATTTCCATATATTTTAGAAGTGGGGGGATCATAGGAGAATATGTCAGATTATTTTTCTTTGGTGTCTTCGGATTTGCTGCCTGGATTATGCCCATAGGGATTTTTGCGGCTGCAGTCCTTAAAATTGCCAATCGTCATAATGAACGTTTGGATATAAAGATACTCTTATCTTTTTTGGTTATAGCCTTTGTCAGTGTGACGGCCCATGTTCTTTATGTTGAGCTGCCCCAGATGAATATTGTTCTTAAGGACGACTGGGCAATTTTTGCCTCTTTAGCTAACTACTATAATGTATCAGCAGGCTACCAGGTTGGAGGAGGCTTTATTGGCGCCCTCATTGGTGATCTCCTCCTGCTTTTTGTGGGTCGAATCGGAACTTTTGTTGTTTTGGCTGTTATATTTATTTCACTTTTTGTTGCAATTACGGAGCAAAGTTTCATCATGATAGCCAAAAAGCTCTTTGATCTGTTTATTTTAGGTATTAAGAAAATCATGAACTTTATCGGGGACAAAAGCGAAGAACGTCAAAAAATCATGGAAGAGCGTAAGAAGGGAAATCAGGCAGTTAAAAGTCAACCCCTTCCAAGTACTGCGCCAATAAAACAAGTTAAAGCTAATGACGACCTGACCAAGGAGAAAAAACAAAAGGGTAACTTTATTGCCAGTCTCATTAAATCCACAATTATAAAAGAAGAAGATGATTATGATGTTGTTAAGCATATAGAGGAGCAGGAGGCCAGGGAAGAAAGGCTTAAGGAAGAGACCTATGCCAAACTTTTTGATGAAAGTTCAGCTAAACTGGCGGCTAAATCCGGTCCTTCTACGATTAAACCTGACAAGGTCGTAGATCAAGGTTCCTTTTTTGAAGAACAGCTAAAAACCGTGGAAGTCGAGGAGAAATCAACAAAGATAACCAAGACAGATCTTGAAAAAGGCAAGAAAGTTATCGAACAGGAAATACTCCATGACTTGGATACTGTGGAAAAAGTCTATCAAAAGCCACCTATTGAGCTCCTGCATAATAATCCGGATCTGGGTAAAAGTGGAAATTCATCCTCTCTTAATGATAATGCCAGAAAATTGGAAGAAACACTTGCCAGCTTTGGTGTTGGTGCCAAGGTAGTTGATGTTGCCATGGGGCCTAGTGTAACAAGATATGAACTCCAACCGGATCAAGGTGTTAAGGTATCTAAAATCGTTAATCTAGCTGATGACATTGCCTTGAATCTGGCAGCTAACGGTATTCGTATCGAAGCCCCCATACCGGGTAAATCGGCAGTGGGCATTGAGGTGCCCAATAAGGATGTTACATCGGTATTTCTTAGGGAAGTTTTGGATACAGATGAATTTGAACATTTTCCATCTAAAGTGGCCTTTGGTCTTGGTAAGGATATATCCGGTAAGGTTATCGTAACAGATATTGCAAGAATGCCTCACCTGCTTATAGCTGGTGCAACGGGTTCAGGTAAGTCTGTTTGCGTCAACACACTGATTACAAGTATTTTATATAAGTCTTCACCGGAAGATGTTAAACTTCTGATGATTGACCCTAAGGTTGTTGAGTTATCCATTTACAATGGTATCCCTCATCTACTTATTCCTGTCGTAACCGACCCTAAAAAAGCGGCTTCAGCTCTTAACTGGGCTGTTCAGGAAATGTTGGAGCGTTATAAACTTTTTGCAGCTGCCAACGTAAGAGATATTAAAGGCTATAATAAGGCCGTATTAACCAATGAAGACGGTCTTAAAAAGCTTCCTCAGATTGTGATTATTGTCGACGAGCTTGCTGACCTTATGGTTGCGGCAGCTGGCGAAGTGGAAGAGGCGATTTGCCGATTGGCCCAGATGGCCCGTGCGGCAGGCCTTCACTTGATCATTGCCACCCAAAGACCATCTGTAGACGTTATTACCGGCTTGATCAAAGCCAATATCCCATCCAGAATAGCTTTTAATGTGTCATCTGGAACGGATTCCAGAACTATTATTGATATGAACGGAGCAGAGAAACTGCTGGGCAAAGGAGATATGCTCTTTTATCCAGTTGGGCTGCAAAAACCCGTCAGAATACAGGGTGCCTTTGTTTCAGACAAAGAAGTAGAAAATATTGTAACCTTCCTGAAAACAAAGAAAAAGGAAGAGTATGACCAAAAAATTATGATGCAGCTGGATAGGGCAGTCAGTGAAAAGGATGCTCCATCCAGTGACTACGATGAGATTTTCGAAGAGGTCCTTGACCATATTGTAGATAAGCAAAAGGCTTCTGCATCAATGATCCAGCGACGTTTCCGAGTTGGATACAATCGTGCGGCCAGAATCCTGGACCAGCTTTATGATGCGGGATACGTTGGTGAGGAAGAAGGCAGCAAGCCAAGGAAGGTTCTCCTAAATAAAGTAGACCTTGCAGCCCTTAAGGAACGCGCCAACGGCGGCCAAGAGGATAGTAGCTATGATGAGTCGGTATATGATCAGGAGGAAAGTCTTTCAGAAGGAGTTTCAGTCGAATCAGACGGCCAAACAAGTATTTAAGAAATATGCATGAATCTTAATTGAAATATGTGTATTGATTTATTGGTGTCAATGTATAATCTAGTATCTAATAGCGTATAACGCTTTAAATATCATCAATGGGTTAACCAAAGATTGAAGGAGGAAGAATGAAATCTGATATCCAAATTGCTAATGAAGCAACAATGAAAAACATCACTGAAGTAGCAGACAGCTTAGGAATTCATGAAGAGGAGCTTGACTTGTACGGTAGGTACAAAGCCAAATTATCGGATGATTTATGGAATAGGGTCAAGGACAATGAAAATGGTAAATTGGTCCTTGTAACCGCTATCAATCCAACACCCGCCGGTGAAGGGAAAACTACAACAACGGTAGGTCTTGGACAGGCTCTTGGTAAATTAGGTGTTAAAAGTATGATAGCCCTTAGAGAACCTTCTTTAGGGCCTTGTATGGGTATAAAAGGTGGAGCTGCCGGAGGTGGTTTTGCACAAGTTGTTCCAATGGAAGATATCAACCTCCATTTCACCGGTGACATTCATGCGGTTAGTATAGCTCATAATCTTTTGTCAGCAATGATTGATAATCACCTTCAACAAGGTAATGATCTAGGCATCGATCCCCGTCAGATCCTATGGAAGCGTGTTGTGGACATGAATGACAGAGCCCTTCGTAATATTATAGTTGGTCTTGGTGGTCGTATGCAGGGTGTTCCTAGAGAAGACGGTTATATGATCAGTGTAGCATCTGAAGTTATGGCAATTCTGTGTTTGGCATCAGATATTCTAGATCTTAAAAAACGGTTGGGGCAGATTGTGATAGGTTATACCTATGACAAGAAACCGGTTCGGGCAAGTGACCTTAAGGCCCAAGGTGCTATGGCTGCACTTTTAAAGGAAGCCATCAAGCCTAATCTGGTACAGACCTTGGAAAATACACCTTGTATTATGCATGGTGGACCATTTGCCAATATAGCTCACGGATGCAACAGTTTGCGGGCAACATCATACGCCTTGAAACTAGCTGATGTCGTTGTCACAGAAGCTGGCTTTGGAGCGGATTTGGGAGCTGAAAAATTCCTGGATATCAAATGTAGAAAAGGCGCTCTGGAACCAAGTGCTATTGTTATTGTAGCTACGGTTAGAGCCCTTAAATATAATGGTGGAGTGGACAAAAAAGAACTGGGCACTGAAGATGTAGCGGCCCTAAAAGCAGGTCTGGTTAACTTGGAGCGTCATATTGAGAATATGGGTAAATACCAGGTTCCTGTTGTAGTAACCTTGAATTCTTTTGTTACGGATACTGAAGATGAGATTGCAGCCGTAAGAGAAAGGTGCCAGGAGCTTGGAGCTGAATTTGCCCTGTCAAGAGTATGGGAACTTGGTGGAGACGGTGGTCTGGACCTGGCTCAAGCAGTCCTTAAAACCATTGAAGAAAAAGAATCCAAGTTCAAGGTGCTTTATTCTGATGAAACACCGCTTAAGGGCAAAATCGAAACCATTGCCACTGAAATATATGGAGCAGGCAGTGTTACTTATTCCGGTAGTGCCAATACAGCTTTGAAACGTATAGATGCTATGGGATTGTCACATTTGCCGGTATGTATCGCTAAAACCCAGTATTCCTTCTCTGATGATCCAAGCAAGTTGGGAAGACCTGAAGGCTTTGAAATTAATGTTCGTGAAGTGAACCTATCCGCTGGTGCGGAGTTCATTGTCGCAATTACCGGTAATGTTATGACTATGCCAGGCCTGCCTAAAGTACCGTCAGCTGAGAATATCGATATTGACGGTGATGGTAAGATTACCGGCTTGTTCTAGGATTGAAAGGATATAAAGATGAATACTGTTTTATTAGATGGAAAAGGTACATCCAAGCAGATTAAGGATGAATTAAAAGCAGAAGTTGGGCTTTTGGCTGACAAGGGAATTGTTCCAACGCTTGCTGTTGTTATTGTTGGCGAGGATCCTGCATCCCACGTTTATGTACGGTCTAAGAAAAGGGCCTGTGAGTATATAGGCATTCGGTCCTTGAGTTACGAACTTCCTGAAGACACCAGTGAAGAGAAGTTACTTGAATTGGTTCATGAATTGAACGAAAGAAATGATGTAAACGGTATATTGGTTCAGTTGCCTCTGCCTCAACAAATCTCTGATGACAAGGTAATTATGGCTATAGATCCTGCCAAAGATGTTGACGGTTTTCATCCGGTAAGTGTTGGGAATTTGTCCATTGGTAATCCAGGCTTCATTTCATGTACACCATATGGTATTATGGAGTTGTTAAAACGTTACCAGGTACCCATCGAAGGGAAGAACTGTGTCATTGTCGGACGAAGCAATATTGTGGGTAAACCAATCAGTATGCTCTTGCTCCGTGAAAACGGAACAGTAACCATCTGTCATTCAAGGACAAAAGACCTTAAAGGGGTCTGTAAGGAAGCTGATATTCTAATTGCAGCTATAGGACGTCCTAAGATGATAACTGCTGAATATGTTAAAGAGGGAGCTGTTGTTGTTGATGTCGGTATTAACCGTCTGGAAGACGGCAGTCTCTGTGGTGATGTAGATTTTGAAGGAGTCAAAGACTTGACTTCGTATATTACACCTGTTCCAGGTGGTGTTGGTCCTATGACAATTGCTATGCTGATGAGTAATGTTGTCAGCAGCGCTAAAATGTAACCTGATTGATTATTATTTTCTGACAGCATATGACATCATATGCTGTCAGTTTAGATATTGGGTTTGTTGTAGGTCATTAGTTTGGAGGAATAATGAAAGAAGAAGTTTTAATTTATTTTGAGTCCCTGGGATGTGATAAGAATCTTGTGGATTCAGAAGTTATGTTAGGAATGCTCAATGAAAAAGGATATGTACTTACTATGGATCCGGGACAGGCGGATGCTATCATCATCAATACATGCTCTTTTATCCATGACGCAAAAGAAGAAAGTGTCAATACAATCCTTGAATTTGCTGAATTGAAACATACAGGGGAGTTAAAGGCCCTTATTGTGGTCGGCTGTTTAACTCAGCTTTACCAAGAAGAGGTTATGAAGGAAATCGAAGAGGTTGATGCTGTTCTGGGCGCTGCCAATTATGACCGAATTGTAGAGGCAGTAAACCAAGCCCTTGAAGGTCAAAAATATATTGAATTTGATACCATTAATCATCAACCGGAACCCTTTATCAACCGAATGGTAGAAACAACTAAACATTATGCTTATCTAAAGATTGCAGAAGGTTGTGACAATCACTGTACCTATTGTATAATTCCGAAACTCAGAGGTAGGTTCAGAAGTAGAACGATGGAATCCCTCCTTGAAGAAGTCGACTATTTGACGTCAATGGGCAAAACCGAAATCATTCTTGTTGCTCAAGATGTAGGAAAATATGGAACCGATATCTATGGTGAACGTAGACTAACTGAATTGATCGCAAGAATCAGTGAAAACCCTGATGTTAAGTGGATTCGTCTGCTCTATGTTTATCCTGAAGATGTTACGGATGAGCTTATAGAAACGATGGCAGGCAATCCGAAATTACTCCATTATATTGATATGCCACTTCAACATGTGGACAACACAATTTTGAAAAAAATGGCAAGAAAAAGCCGTATGGAAGATATTATTGCTAGAATTGATTCTATGCGCCAGGCCATTGATGATATATGTATTCGTACGACTTTTATCGTTGGTTTTCCAGGAGAAACAGATGAAGCCTTTAATACCCTTTATGACTTTGTAAAAGAACAGAAACTTGATCGGGTTGGTGTTTTTACGTATTCAAGGGAAGAAGGAACACCTGCCTATAAAATGGATAATCAGATTGATGAAGCTACCATGATTATTCGTCAGGAAAAGCTGATGTTGGCTCAACAAAAAATATCAACCGCTAAAAACCAGGCCATGATTGGTAAAGAGTTAACAGCGATTATTGATGCCTATGTACCTGATGATGATGTGTATTTAGGTCGAACATATAAGGACACTCCAGATGTTGATTCATATGTATTTATTGAATCCAAGGATCGGTTGATGTCCGGTGATTATGTGACGATTAAGGTAACAGGTTCCAACGAATATGATCTTATAGGAGAAGTAATATGAATTTAGCCAATCGATTGACTTTAGCTCGAGTGTTTATGATTCCAGTCTTTATACTGGTCTTGTATATTTTTGATAATCAGACAGGTAACTATGTGGCTGCCATTATTTTTGCTGTTGCCAGCTTAACAGATCTTTTGGATGGATATATTGCCAGAAGTAGAAATATGGTCACTGATTTTGGTAAGTTTATGGATCCTTTGGCGGACAAACTATTGGTTGCATCAGCACTTATTTATTTTGTTGAGACAGGTGAATTATCTGCTGTTATCGTTATTGTCATCATTAGCCGGGAATTCATTATTTCAGGCTTCAGACTGGTTGCTGCCAATAAACAGAAGGTTATTGCTGCAGGTATTTGGGGCAAAGTAAAGACCTTCGTTACTATGGTTATGATTGTTGTTCTTTTGTTGAACATTGACATGATGATCTTCCAGTGGCTGGAAATCGTGCTGGTCTTTGCGGCTACTTTGTTTACCGTTATATCAGCCCTTGATTATATTATTAAAAATATTAGTGTATTTCAAGAATAGGTCATAATCGTCATAAAACAGTAGGTCAGCTTATAGGAGGCAAAAGATGCTTGGAGAAATTATTGCAGTAGGAGAAGAAGTCCTTGCTGGAGATGTTATCAATTCTAACGCTGCAGTCTTAAGTCGAAGACTGGCAGAATTAGGTATATTTTGTAGACACCATAGTGTAGTGGGAGATGATGAGGGAGATATTGTTGAACTGCTTGGCAAAGCTTCTGAACGCAGCCGTTTCATACTCCTGTCCGGTGGTCTGGGACCTACAAAAGATGACCTGACTAAGGAAGCGGTGGCATCTTTTCTTGGGAGACCCTTGTATGAAGCCCCGGAATTGAAACAGGGGATTATAGATTGGTTTTCCCATAGGAATTACACCATATCTGAAAACAATTTTAAGCAGGCTTTGATGATTGAAGGTGGACAAGCCCTCCATAATAATAATGGGACGGCTCCAGGTGTTTATGTTTGTGATGAAGGAGTTCATTACTTTCTGCTGCCGGGTCCTCCAGGTGAGCTCATTCCTATGTATGATGATTATGTGAAGCCCATATTAGAGCCTCTAAGAAATCAGAAGATTGTTTCTAAAACCTTTAAATTGGTGAATATCGGGGAAAGTCAGGCGGTTACGGTGCTTGATGATATGATGACTTACAGTGAGACGTTTATTTTGGCCCCCTATGCAAAGCTTGGAGAAGTTCACTTGAAGGCAACAGCAATTGGCCAAGATGAAGTAAGTCTTAACAAAAAGATAGAAGAAGTTGAAAAAGTGATATATGATCGATTGGGTGAATATATATATTCTCAGGATTCAGACGATCTGGTTGATAAGGTCATTGGCTTGTTAAAGGCTGATAACTTGACTTTTGGTGCCGCCGAATCTTGTACCGGTGGTATGGTTGCGGATTTGTTCGTCTCAAAACCGGGAGTTTCATCTGTCTTTATGGAAAGTGCTGTAACTTACTCCAACTCAAGTAAAACCAGGGTCCTGGGCGTCGCGGAAGACACACTGGCAACTTATGGAGCAGTCAGCGAGGAAACTGCTGTGGAAATGGTTGAGGGTGTAATGGAACGCTTTAAGGTAGATACAGGTATTGCTATAACAGGTATTGCCGGTCCGGATGGTGGAAGTGAAGAAAAACCAGTAGGTCTTGTCTATATCGCTATAGGCTTCAAAGGCCGGGTTTGGGTCCAAAAGTATAATCTTGGTGGCAACAGGGATAAAATCCGTCAATACGCGGCCAAGCGGAGTCTTATAAGCCTTTACAATAAACTTAAAGAAATCTATCCGTCATAAAGACTAGACTGGAAAAAAACAAAGTGCATGTCAGACTGTTTTTGCTTCTAAGGCACTTGGCTTAATCCAGCTAATGGATGACTATAAAAAACTGCCTTGCCACATACGAACGTATGTGCTATAATACCCATAAAGAACAAGTGTTCGATAATTTTGAAAGGGGGTACCTGGTTAACCAGGATCTACTATGAATAAGGATAAACAAAAAGCGTTAGACGCAGCTATTAGTCAAATTGAACGTGCATACGGCAAAGGTGCCGTTATGAAATTAGGAGATAATACAGAAACCCGTAATGTGGAGACGGTTCCTACAGGAGCTCTTAGTTTGGATATTGCTCTTGGAGCCGGTGGTGTTCCCAAAGGAAGAATTGTCGAAATTTATGGTCCGGAGTCCAGTGGTAAGACGACAGTAGCCTTGCATGTCATTGCTGAAGTACAGAAAGCAGGCGGTGTGGCAGGCTTTGTAGATGCCGAACATGCTCTTGATCCTCAATATGCATCCAAAATCGGTGTCGACATCGATAATCTATATATTTCTCAACCGGATAACGGTGAACAGGCTCTTGAGATTACTGAAACCATGGTCCGTTCAGGCGCCATTGATATCGTAGTTGTTGACTCCGTTGCCGCTCTTGTTCCAAGGGCTGAAATCGAAGGCGATATGGGTGACTCTCATGTAGGTCTCCAAGCCAGACTGATGAGTCAGGCCCTTCGTAAATTAACAGGTGTTATCAACAAATCCAAGTGTATCGTTATCTTCATTAACCAGTTGCGTGAAAAAGTTGGCGTTATGTTCGGTAACCCGGAAACAACAACTGGTGGACGTGCCCTTAAGTTTTATTCATCTGTTCGTTTGGATGTTCGTCGTATTGAAACTTTGAAACAATCCAATGAAATGGTGGGTAACCGTACTAGAGTTAAGGTCGTTAAGAATAAGATTGCACCTCCATTTAAGATGGCTGAATTTGACATTATGTTCGGCAAGGGAATCTCGGTTGAAGGTGATGTTCTGGACCTTGCCTCTGATGTAGGTATCGTCAAGAAAAGTGGTGCATGGTATTCCTATAACGATATTCGGGTTGGTCAAGGACGTGAGAATGCCAAGGATTACCTGAAAGAGAATCCAGCCCTTCTTAAGGAAATTGAGATTCTGGTCCGCAAACATTATGAGCTTCCGGTTAATGAAGCTGCATTGAAAGCATTGGAAGCATCAACCAAGGAAACAGAAGTCGAAGCTGAGGAGTCCTAATAGGAATGTCTGAACCTAAAGTTATTACAAAACTTACAAGTGAAGATAAGAAAATCAGAATTGAAATAGATGGTGTATACCGTCTATTTCTTTATAATCGGGATTTGCGTAAGGCATCCTTAATTGGCCTCATAAAAGAAGGCCAGGAACTTCCCTTGGATGTTTATGAGTGGTTGGAAGATTATGTCAAAACCAGAGGGAAACGACGGATTATGCACCTTCTGGGGAAACAGGATTATCCATTGGCCAAGTTGAAGCTGAAGCTCGAAAAAGACGGCTATTGTTCCGACCATATAATGGCAATCCTCAAACCCTTTGAAGATAAAGGGTTTATAGATGACCAGAAACTGGCAAACAGAAAAGTGGATAGTCTGAAGGGCTATAAAAGCAGACGGGAAATTCAATATAAACTTAAGCAGTCCGGCTTGGATGACCAGGCGGTTAAAAAGGCACTTGAAGACCAGTTGGATGAAGATATTGAATTTGAAAGTGCTGTCCTGCTTCTTCATAAAAAGTTTGCCCTTAAGCGTCTTAAGTTAGAGCCTGAAGTACTAAGGGATAAGGCCTTGGGCTTTCTTGCGCGAAAAGGATATCCCATTGGCATTTGCTACAAAGCTTTTGAACGGTTTTTACAGGAATTTCCCCAAGATGATAGGTAAAACTTGACATTATTCATAAAAAGATATAGAATTTATTTGTTGTAGTTGTTTTAACTATAACTATAACAATTTCATATAGAGGAGGTGTTAACGCGAGATGAACCCAATTCTAATTGGCGTTATCGTACTCTTGGTCGCAGCTGCTACTGGCTTTATTGCGTTCTTTGCTGGAGTCAACCATCGTAAGAAGGTTGCTGAAGCACAATATGGAACTGCCGAAGCAAAAGCTCGTCGAATCGTTGATGATGCTATTAAAGAAGCAGAAGGCATTAAGCGAGAAGCGAAACTTGAAGTTAAGGAAGAGATTTACAAGATTAAATCTGACCTTGACAAAGAAGTTAAAGACCGTAGAAACGAATTATCACGTCTTGAAAAAAGAGTTCTTCAGAAGGAAGAAACTTTGGATAGAAAGAGTGAACAGTTTGAGAAGAAAGAACAGTCACTTACTGATAGAGATAATGCGCTTCGTAAAGAGAAAGAAAGAGTTGAAGTAATCAAGCAACAACACCTGTCTGAGCTGGAAAGAATTTCCGGACTCACCCCTGATCAAGCAAAAGAACACCTATTAAAGTCTGTAGAAGAAGATGTTAAGCATGAAACGGCTATGTTGATTAAAGAGGCAGAAGCCAGAGCTAAGGAAGACATTGACAAGAATGCACGTAAGGTTTTAGCCAACGCCATCCAACGATGTGCGGCAGACCATGTTGCAGAATCTACTGTTTCAGTAGTTAGTCTTCCAAACGATGAAATGAAAGGAAGAATCATCGGTAGAGAAGGACGTAATATACGTACTCTTGAAACTCTTACCGGTATTGATCTTATTATAGACGATACACCTGAAGCAGTTATTCTGTCCGGGTTTGATCCTATCCGTCGTGAAATTGCCCGTGTGGCTCTTGAAAAACTAATCGTTGATGGTCGTATCCATCCAGCCCGTATTGAGGAAATGGTGGAAAAAGCCAAGCGTGAAGTTGCCAACATGATTCGTGAAGAAGGTGAAAATGCTACCTTCGACGCAGGTGTACATGGTGTGCATCCTGAACTTGTAAAATTACTTGGTAAGATGAAATTTAGAACTAGTTATGGACAGAATGTTCTAAAGCATTCAATTGAAGTTTCTCAATTATGTGGAATTATTGCCGGAGAGATTGGATTAGACGTTCGTTTAGCTAAACGTGCCGGTTTATTACATGATATAGGAAAATCTGTTGACCATGAAGTTGAAGGTTCCCATATTACTATTGGAGCTAACTTATGTAAGAAATACAAGGAAAGCGCTACTGTTATTAATGCTGTTGAGGCTCATCATGGAGATGTTGAACCTGAAAGTTTAATTGCAGTTATCGTTCAGGCAGCAGACACGATTAGTGCAGCTCGTCCAGGCGCGCGTCGTGAAACATTGGAACTATATGTAAACAGACTCACCAAACTAGAAGAAATTGCAGACAACTTCAAAGGTGTAGACAAATCTTTTGCTATCCAAGCGGGTAGAGAAATCAGAGTGATGGTTGTACCAGATCAGATTAATGATGACGAAATGGTTATACTGTCCAGGGATGTTGCTAAAGAAATCGAAGGTCAGCTTGAATATCCTGGCCAAATCAAAGTAAGCGTTATTCGTGAAACTAGAGCAATCGAGTATGCGAAATAACAATTAAAGAATATGAAACTAGGCTGTAGATCTTATGATCTACAGCCTTTTAAGTTCCTAAATCCAATTGAAAAGTTAAGATTTAAACCATTTATCGTTAAAAATACAAATATTTCATATGTATCTATTGGCTTCTTTGTTGCATTAGTCAATGGATTATCCAAGGGTCCTATGCTATAATGAAGACGATTTTGGGCATTTACAAATTAAATTTCTTTTGGAGGATTACTCATGTACGATACTTTCGAAAACCCCTTAGTAACCCGTTATTCTAGTAAGGAAATGTTATACCTGTTTTCACCTGATAAAAAGTTTAAGACTTGGAGAAAGCTTTGGATAGCCTTGGCTGAGTCAGAAAAAGAACTAGGGCTTGATATTACAGATGAGCAGATAGCAGAACTGAAAGCTTACAGTGAAGACGTTAATTACGAAGTGGCAAAAAAAAGAGAGAAAGAAGTCAGACATGATGTAATGAGCCATGTTTTTGCTTATGGAGAGCAGGCCAAAGCTGCCAAGCCAATTATTCATCTTGGTGCTACATCCTGTTATGTTGGTGATAATACAGATATAATCATTATGACTGAAGCTATGGAACTGGTTCGTACTAAGTTGATTAATATTATGGACAAGCTGTCTAAGTTTGCCCTTGAATACAAAGATATGCCGACCCTGGGATTTACACATTTTCAACCTGCTCAATTGACAACGGTTGGTAAGCGTGCATGTTTGTGGATTGAAGACTTATATCTTGATTATGAGGATGTTATTCACCAGCTGGATAAAAAGGCTATGAGGGGAGTAAAAGGAACAACAGGTACCCAAGCTTCCTTCCTTAACCTCTTTGATAATGATCATGAAAAAGTAAAACGTTTGGATAAGATGGTTTCCGAGAAAATGGGTTATCATAAAACTTTCCCCGTAACTGGTCAGACCTATCCAAGAAAGTTGGATTCACAAATGTTGTCTGTCCTGAGTGGTATTGCGCAATCTGCATATAAATTCAGCAATGATTTAAGGCTCCTGCAAAACTTAAAAGAAATTGAAGAGCCATTTGCCAAGAGCCAAATCGGTTCAAGTGCTATGGCATATAAGCGTAATCCAATGCGAAGTGAACGAATAGGCTCCCTGGCTAGACACGTTATTGTAGGAGCTCTTAATCCTGCAATTACAGCCTCAACACAATGGTTCGAAAGGACCCTGGATGACAGTGCCAACAAAAGGTTGTCAGTTTCGGAGGCATTTCTTGCCATTGACGCCATCCTTGATATCTATGGCAATGTTGTTGATGGATTAGTCGTATATGATAAAGTTATCCGTAGAAGAATTATGGAAGAACTGCCATTTATGGCTACAGAAAACATTATTATGGAAAATGTGAAGCGTGGAGGAGACCGTCAGGAACTCCATGAAAGCATTCGCGTACATTCTATGGAAGCCGGTAAAATGGTTAAGGTTGAAGGGAAATCCAACGACCTTATAGAAAGAATCTTAGGTGACGATACCTTTAAGATGTCCAAAGAAGAAGTTGATGCTATGTTGTCCCCTGAAAAGTTTGTTGGACGTGCACCAGAGCAAACTGTAGAATTCATTGATGAGTACATTAAACCAATCCTTGAAACTAACCAGGATATACTCGGACTATCTGTTGAGCTTAACGTATAGGAGTGTAAGCTAATAGGAAAATTTTCTGATTCAAAAGAAATTCGTATTTATTCTTGAACTTAATGGTTAATATATGAGATAATGACAGCAATATGTTGCTGTCATTATTTTTTACTTAAGACAAAAAAACAATAGACTTTCCCTTGAAGAAATCTATGGTGATAAACTGCCAAATGACGAGAATAGGAGTTCAATATGAGAGTAGGATTTATCGGAGCAGGAAACATGGGGTTTGCCATGTTAAAAGGAGCTTCCAAGGTATTTGATCAACCAATTATGTACACAGATATTAATGAAGCCAGATTAGAGTACGTTAAGGCAGAAACCGGTTTGGACTATAGTTTGTCCAATCAGGAAGTAATTGATGGATGCGATGTGATCGTTTTAGCCATCAAGCCACAATACTTAGCTAAAGTCATTATGCCTTTAAATATTGATGCACCTAAAATAATAATTTCCATATCCCCAGGATTAACCATCGACTACGTCAATGCTCATGTATCGGGAAGTCCTAAAATTGTTAGAGCTATGCCAAACACACCAGCCCTGGTTGGTGAGGGTATGAGTGCCGTAACCTTTGGTGATGGTGATTTTACAGAAGAAGAGAAATCTGAAGTATTAAAGCTCTTTAACTCTTTTGGAAAATCCATCGTTTTACCTGAGAACCTCATCGATGCAACTGTGCCGGTATCGGGTTCATCACCGGCATACGTATATATGTTCATTGAAGCAATGGCTGATGCTGGAGTTCTTAATGGACTTAGTCGTAAGGATTCATATGATCTTGCAGCACAGACCGTTCTAGGTGCAGCCAAAATGGTTCTTGAAACAGGCCAGCATCCTGGAGCCCTTAAGGATGCTGTTTGCTCACCAGGAGGAACAACCATTGAAGCGGTTAGGATTTTAGAGGAAAAAGGATTCCGTTCTGCAGTGATCGATGCAATGGACGGTTGTTATAAGAAAGCGCAAAGGATGAAATAGACATATGGAAAAATTCAATAAAATAAGCGAAACAGAAATATTCAAAGGAAGAAGAGTTCATTTGGTAACAGAGGAAATTGAACTGCCTGGAGGCAAAGTTGCAACCTGGGAGTTGGTTAAACATATTGGAGCAGCTGCTGTGATACCTGTAGATGATGAGGGTAAAATCATTATGGTTAAGCAGTATCGTAATGCATCGGATTCCATAACTATGGAAATACCTGCAGGAACACTTGATGCACCGGACGAAGATCCAAGGGACTGTGCCTTAAGGGAACTTGAAGAAGAGACGGGGTATAAATGCTCCAGTATGGAGTATTTATATAAATTTTATTCCAGTATAGGTATTTGTGATGAGATTATTTCTATCTATGTGGCAACCGGATTAATCCCCAGCGCACAAAACCTGGACGAAGATGAGTTTGTTGAACTGGAAAGATATGACTTGGATGACTTGATTGACATGTGTTTTGACGGTCGTATCGTGGATAATAAGACCATTTCAGCTCTCTTGGCATATAAACATAAGTATAAGGGTTAACATTGGGTATGCGAACATATAATGAAGATTTTATTGATTACCTAAAACTCCATAAGAATATGTCTGTCAGCACTTTGAATTCCTACAGTCGTGACCTGGCCAGATTTCACCAATTTCTAGCCAGTCTAGGTGTCGATGATTACAATCAGGTCTCTTATGCGGTTCTGACAGATTATTTGACCCTGCTTCAGGGTGAGGGCTTATCGAATGCGACCATATCCAGAAATGTAGCATCTCTTAGAGGCTTCTTCAATTATCTCTTTACAAGGAGACTGGTTCATGTGAATCCTTCCGAGAATATTAAACCTAAGAAGTTTGATACAAAGGTTCCGGTGATTATGACGATTGATGAAGTTGAACGGTTTTTATCACAACCCAATTCTTCACCCAAAGGAATAAGGGATAAAGCTATGTTGGAACTTCTGTATGCAACAGGGATCAGGGCCAGTGAATTGATTCATCTGAATTTTTCGGATGTCAACCTTGCCCTGGGATTCATTAACTGCCATAGTGGAAAAAAACAACGGGTTATTCCTCTGGGACAGATCTGTATTGATTCTTTAAGGGCGTATATGAATGAAACCAGAGGTCAAATGCTTAAAGACCAAGTTGGTGGAGGAGAGAGTCCTCTCTTCGTGAATACCAGAGGAAGTGCTATGTCTAGGCAAGGATTCTGGAAGCTGGTCAAAGCGTACGGTAAGATGGCAGGTATCGATAAAGATATTACACCACATATGCTGCGTCATTCTTTTGCCTGTCACTTAATACAAAATGGCGCTGACCTGAAAAGTGTACAGGAAATGATGGGCCATGAGAACATCGTATCTACCCAGGTCTATACAAAGATTCAGAAATCCCGCTTAAAGGATGTCTATAAGACCCATCATCCTAGAGCCTAGATAAAAAAGGATTGAACATCCATCATAAGTGATGGCATCCAATCCTTTTTGTTTGCAGAAAATCAGAAAATTTTATCAGTGATGTTATCTATTTGAGGCGGCATGTAAACCACACGGTTACGTCCTTTGTCTTTGGCTTCGTATAATGCCTTGTCGGCTAATAGAATTAAGCTGTCAAATTTAGGATAGTGGTTTGAGAATTCTACCAGACCAATACTAATTGTAATTTTCAAAGTGCCAAAGTCAGTGATGACATCCATTTGTTCCACATTGGTGCGAATTTTATCAGCAATTCTTCTGGCTTTTTCAGCGTCTGTATTTCTTAATAGCAGCGTAAACTCTTCACCGCCATGTCTGGCAAATATATCTTGTTGGCGAACGTTATCTTTAATCAGTTGTGCAAACTGCTTAAGGACCTCGTCACCTGCATCATGACCATAAGAGTCATTGATGTTTTTGAAATGATCAATATCAATAAGAAGTAATGAAAAAGTATGTTTGTATTTAAGGGCAAGGTCGAATTCGAGTTCGCCAAGACTATAGAAATTTCTTCGGTTGAATATATTGGTTAAACTATCTGTATTAGCCAGATATTCCAGTTCAAGCTTCTTCTGAGCCAGAAAATATGCATGAAGATAAAAATATATGATCAATATAATCATTGTAGATGTTATTGTAAGGAAGGAAATAATACTGGTAGCAATAGGGCTTAGTTGGAAAATATAATAATTAACACCAAGATAATGGTTGGTGAAAAAGAGAGAAAGGCTGAGAAAACAAATGCTGAATGCCATGATCTTTTCCTTGTTATCCATCATATTAAAAATGGCAAAAGACCCCATTGGAAGCAAAAAATAGAAAAGATAGTAGTTGGTTGACAAAGGAAACCATAGAAATGTTGCCAGAGACAGTTGAATAAGATTTGAGACTAAAATACTGACTTTGACAAAGAGATATTTCTTTTTTCTGGTGTAATAAATAAGGGATAGGTTAAAGGATAAATATAGGATATGCACGATTCGGGCAGGCCAGAAAGGTACCCAAATAAAATATATTGTCAGGAACATAAGGGTTGTAGTATTGACTATTGCCAATAGTGAGTAGAGGAGCAGGTCTTCTTGAGACAGACTTTTTATGGCACGTTTCAAATTCATACATATGCTCCTTTCACTTGTAAGAATTATTGGCAGCTAAACTTGCTTGGTCCTGTAATCAGTATATCATATGGAGAAATTACAAACCAGAAAATTAATAAAGCCCCAAATCATTAGGTTTGATTTGGGGCTTAATCAAAGAGCAAATGTAAGGATGATATACCCTATATGTAAAGGGATAGGGTATTATCCGAAATATCTTCCAAGTAGACCTTTGAAAGCCATACCATGTCTAGCTTCGTCTTTACACATTTCATGAACTGTATCGTGAACAGCGTCGTATCCTAATTCTTTAGCACGGGTTGCTAAGTCTTTTTTACCTTGGCATGCACCGTGTTCTGCATCAACACGCATTTGAAGATTTGTTTTGGTATCTGCAGCGACAACTTCACCAAGAAGTTCTGCAAACTTTGCAGCATGTTCCGCTTCTTCAAAGGCAATACGCTTGTAAGCTTCAGCTACTTCAGGATAACCTTCACGGTCTGCTTGACGGCTCATAGCGAGGTACATACCAACTTCGGTACATTCTCCCATAAAGTTTTCTTTAAGACCTTGAACAACTTCAGGATCCAAGTCCTTAGCAACACCTATAACATGTTCGTCAGCCCATGCCATTTCAAGATCTGATTTTTCGACAAACTTTGAAGCAGGTGCTTTACATTGTGGACATTGGTCTGGTGCTGCTTCGCCTTCATATACATAACCGCAAATAGTACAAATAAACTTTTTCATTGTGTTTCCTCCCGTAATCAATAATTGTTATTAGATAGTAATCTTTGTAAAGTAAGTATATAGTAGTCCTATCTAAAAGTCAACGGTTTTAGCTTGTTTTTTAACAAACTTTTCAAAAAAGCTATAAAATCATTGGTTTTTTATTATTTATCAAAAGACATAATAATCATATGTTTGAAAAGAAACATAAAAATACAGCATATACTTTTGATGTTACATAAAGTAATATCGTTTTAAATATGATATAATGTTATTACATATACTCTGTAGTTACATGCTGGCCTATTATAAAATATAGATTAGATATTGTAATTATGGAGGTATAGAATGATTAACCGTGTTATTTGGATTGTTCTTGACAGTGTCGGATGTGGAGCACTTCCTGACGCAGATAAGTTCGGCGATGAAGGAGTTAACACCCTTTGCCATGTCGTGGATCAAACAGGGATTAAACCTGATCAGCTTCGAAAACTTGGGCTTTTTAATATTGATGGATTAGATTGTTATGACAAAATCAGTGACCCTATTGGTTCATATGGAAAATGTATGGAAGTATCCAATGGAAAAGATACGACTGTTGGTCATTGGGAAATGGCAGGTGTATCTACTTTGCAACCCCTTCCAACATATCCTGATGGGTTCCCTGAAACAATTATTAAGGAATTTGAAAATAGGACAGGTAAAAAAGTAGTTGCCAATAAACCAGCGTCAGGAACCGGAATACTTGATGAGCTGGGTAAGCACCATATGAAAACCGGTGACTTGATTGTCTATACATCGGCGGACAGTGTTTTCCAAATTGCGGCTCATGAGGATATTGTCCCGATAGAAGATTTGTACAAGTACTGTGAAATCGCCAGAGAACTTTTAGTTGGTCCACATGGTGTTGCCCGGGTTATAGCTAGACCCTTTATCGGTCAACCTGGAAACTATGTAAGGACTTCCAATAGAAGAGATTATTCTTTGTCGCCACCAAGAGATACTGTTTTGGACCATATCAAAGACATGGGCAAGGATGTAATTGGAGTAGGAAAAATCGAGGATATCTTTAATTTAAAGGGTATTACTGAAGCACTCCATACCAAAGATAACATGGATGGGGTTGACCAAACCCTGAAATATATGAAAGAGGATAACGAAGGGTTGATTTTTACCAATCTTGTTGAATTTGACTCTGCTTGGGGACATAGGAATAATGTGTCGGGCTACGGCCAGGGGCTGATGGATTTTGACCGTCGAATTCCTGAGCTTCTGGCAACTATGAAGGATACAGACGTCTTGGTCATCAACGCAGACCATGGGTGTGATCCAACAACAAAAGGTACTGATCATACCAGAGAATATATTCCTCTTCTGGTCTATGGAAAAGCAATAAAAAATGGTGTAAACTTAGGAGTAAGAAAGTCCTTTGCAGACATTGGTCAAACGATTGGTGATATGCTGGGGGCAAAGCCTCTTGAAGAAGGTACTAGTTTTAAGCAGGAAGTCTTGGATTAAGGAAAAGGTGGTAAGCTTATGAGAATGTATGATTTAATTGAAAAAAAGAAAATGGGTCATCTTTTAACAGAAGAGGAAATCAAATGGTTTGTTAAGTCTTATACAGAGGGTAGTATACCGGATTACCAGGTGTCTGCCTTGTTGATGGCTATATATTTTCAGGGTATGTCTAATGAAGAAACAGTTAATTTGACTCTGGCAATGGCAAAAAGTGGCGATATGCTTGATCTTAGCCAGATAGAGGGAGTTAAAGTTGACAAACACTCAACAGGTGGAGTTGGTGACAAAACTTCTTTAGTTTTAACACCTATGGTTTCTGCTCTTGGCGTACCTGTAGCAAAAATGAGTGGACGTGGATTGGGACATACCGGTGGAACCATTGATAAACTGGAATCTTTTCCAGGCTTTACAACAGGTATCAGTGAGGAAACTTTTATTGAAAATGTAAACACCATTAAAATTGCTATAGCTGGCCAAACAGCCAACCTGGCTCCAGCAGATAAAAAACTATATGCACTTCGTGATGTGACAGCAACAGTGGATCAGATATCTCTCATTGCCAGCTCTATTATGAGCAAAAAGATTGCCTCAGGAGCGGATGCCATTGTCCTTGACGTTAAAACAGGTTCAGGCGCCTTTATGAGACAGGAAAAAGATGCCATTGAATTGGCCAGAACTATGGTTGCTATCGGTAACGGACTTGGCCGAAGAACGACTGCAGTTATCTCCGACATGAATCAACCCCTTGGTAATGCGGTTGGTAATAACCTGGAAGTAAAAGAGGCAATTGAGACATTAAAAGGCAATGGACCAGAAGATCTTGTTGAAATCTGTCTGGAACTTGGTAGTCATATGGTTTATTTTGCTAAAAAGGCCTCTTCTGTTGAAGAAGCAAGAGCCATGTTGAAAGAAACCATTGATAATGGATCTGCACTTAAACAATTGAAAACTTTTGTAGCAGCCCAAGGTGGAGACGCCTCTTACGTCGATGATCCATCCAAGTTTGAAATGGCATCTATTATTGAAGATGTTGTCTTAGATGGTGAAGGCTATGTAGAACATATTGAAACAGAGGAAATAGGTTTTGCAGCTATGATGCTAGGTGGCGGCCGTGAGACCAAGGATAGTGTCATTGATTTAAGTGTAGGCTTTATTGTGGACAAAAAAATCGGTGATAAAGTTGAACAGGGCCAACCTATAGCTAAAGTCTACGGAAATTCCAGAGAACAGGTTGATGCAGCTGTTAAGCGCTTCAAAGAAGCCTATAGCCTGACTGATGATTTTGTTGAAAAAGTGACGTTTATTAAAGATATCATATCTTAATCATTGTTTTTCTAGTATAATACAACTGATATTTGTTTGATGAAATGATTTCATGACCATGGAAGCTTTCCAACTAAACGGGTATTCCTTCTGACAGGAGGCTGGATTAGTTTAAAAGACAGGTTATGAAATCATTTTTATTTAGGAGGTAATACATGGGAAACGTTAAGAAATTCGGAGAATACGAGCCGGTGGTAGGTCAAAAGGTCTTTATTGCAGATTCTGCCGACGTTATTGGCAGAGTCGAAATTGGAGATGAATCCAATATATGGTTTCAAACAGTTCTTCGTGGTGATATACATGAAATCAAGATTGGTAAGAGGACTAATATTCAAGACCTTACCTGTATTCATTTGTCAACGGATTATGGGACATATATAGGCGACAATGTAACGATAGGTCATAGTGCCATTATCCATGGGTGTAGAATTGAGGATAATGTCCTTGTTGGAATGGGTGCCTGCATACTGGATGGCGCTGTTATACCCAAGAATTGTATCGTTGGGGCCAGATCTCTTGTAACCATGAATAAAACCTTTGAAGAAGGAAGTCTCATCATTGGTTCACCGGCCAGGTCCTTGCGCAGATTAAGTGATGAAGAAATTCAGACCATACAAGATAATGCTGATCACTACGTAGAGTATGCCGGTATCTACCTCAAAGACCAGTCATAAAGCTTTGGATTTAAGTTGTTTTTTTTATGAGATGTCTGTGTTATAATAACTTAAGGTAATAAACTGACATAAAAGAGGTGGCACGATGTTATCAACATTACTTAATCTAATAGCTGCAGTTTTGGCAGCCCTTACCGTTGTATTAATACATGAATTAAGCAAATATTATGTATCTTTAACGCTTTTACATCCTATTCACCGCCGCAGGGCAGATATGAAAACCAACCCGTTAAAGTATATTGATCCTATAGGTATTATTTTGTTTGTATTTTCTTATGTTGGTTGGCAAAAACCAGGTGAATATAATGCTTCAAGATTTAAGGATAAGGACAGGGCCTTGATTGTTTTGTCCTTAACTGGTATAATGGCGAACTTGTTGGTGCTTTTGGCTGTTACACCTGTTTATGCAGCCCTTTTTAATGGATTTTCAGGTAATATCTTTATGGCAGCGGTAGTGAATTTCTTTTATTATGTCCTTAGGTTTAGTTTTGCGATTATTATTGTAAACCTGCTTCCTATACCACCATTTGATATGACTAAGATTATATATGCACTTAATCCGAGTTTTTATTTTAAAATGATTCAGAACGAAAGAGTCATACAGGCAGTTTTTATTCTCCTCATAGCCTTTAATGTGCTTAGTAGATTTGTTGATTCTCTCTTTTATCCACTGATGAAATTGTTTGTTTAAGGAGTCAACATGGATTTAGCAGTTAAAATTGATGTTTTTGAAGGACCGTTGGACCTTTTGCTGCATCTTATAGATAAGAACAAAGTTGAAATTACAGATATTCCTATTGCCATGATCACGGATCAGTATTTGGAACATATTGAGCAGATGGAACAGAACCGGATGGAGGTTATGAGTGAGTTTATCGAAATGGCGGCTACCTTGATCAGCATTAAGACCAGGATGCTTCTTCCCCAGAGGAAGGACGAAAACGATGAACTTATTGACCCGAGACAGGAACTGATGGAACAGCTCTTGGAGTACAAAAAATATAAGTTAATGGCAGATGAACTTCGCACAAGACAACAGGATGCGGGACATGTATATTTTAAGGCTTCAACTATTCCTGATGAAGTGGCTGCCTATGTGCCTCAAGCCGACCCCGATGAATTGCTTAAAGATGTGGATTTTTCCAAACTTTATGCAATTTTTCAACAGATGATGCGTAAGAATAAGGATAAGATTGACCCTATTAGAAGTCGTTTTGGAACGATTAAACGGGAGTCATTTACGGTTCATGATAAAATGAAGGAAATTGACTTGATGCGCCAACAGATGAAGCAGGTCAGCTTTAGAAAACTTTTGAAGGAAACGGCATCCAAATCAGAAATGATAGCTACTTTCCTGGCCATACTTGAGTTAATGAAGGTCTCAAAAATCAAAGTCGTCCAAAGAGATGTCTTTCATGAGATTGATATAGAATTTATATAAAATAGTATAGAGGGATACAGATGAACTTAAACGAAGCGCAGGCAGCAATTGAGGCTATACTGTTTTCACTTGGAAACGCAGTTTCACTGACAAAATTAGCTGAAATAATTGAATTGGATAAGGATACAACAAGAAAAGTTATCCATCAAATGATGGATACATATATGGATAACCAGCGGGGAATTCAAGTCATTGAGTTAGATGGTTCTTATCAGTTGTGCACCAAGAAAGAGTATTATGAGTATATTAAACGTGCGACCAATAAAACCATAAAATTTGAGCTGACTGATGTTGTTATAGAAACCCTTTCCATAATCGCCTATAAACAGCCTATTACAAAACTCCATATCGAGAAAATTCGGGGAGTAAAGTCCGATCATGCAGTTAATAAACTGGTGGACTTTGGTCTGGTTGAAGAAAAGGGGAGAATGGATACCCCTGGACGTCCAATTTTATTTGGAACAACGGAAGCGTTTTTAAGAAATTTTGGACTTTCGAATATGGAAGACCTGCCGGTCATCGGTGAAGAAGACCTGGCGTCAATTAAGAATGAAGTAGAAAAGGAAATGCAGCTGTCTTTCGACAGTGATGGTGAATAATATGATGCGTTTACAGAAATACATGGCAATGGCTGGAGTTGCTTCCAGAAGAGCGAGCGAAAAGTTAATTGCAGAAGGCAAAGTAAAGGTCAATGGTCGGGTAGTTACTGAAATGGGTACCCAGATTAATGAATATAAAGATATGGTTCATGTTCGTGACAAAAGGATTTCTTTGAATCTGAAAGAAGAAAAACTTTACTATATGGTTAATAAACCTAGAGGTTATGTATCTACAGCCAAGGATGAACGGGGACGAAAGACTGTTCTGGAATTGGTCAATACTAAGGAAAGGGTTTTTCCTGTAGGTCGATTGGACTTGAATACATCAGGCATACTTATTTTAACCAATGACGGAGAGCTGACCTATGGCTTGACCCACCCTAAGCATGAAGTACCTAAAACCTATGTGGTCAAAGTTAAACCTGTTCCTCCGAAAGAGAAATTGACATATTTGCGCAGCGGTGGAGATATAGGTGTTTATCATATTAGTCCATGTCAGATTAATACCAGGGTTGTTGAAAATGACACTGCTACTTATGAAGTAACCATTCATGAAGGAAAAAACCGTCAGGTGCGTAATATGTTCGAGTTTATTGGATGCGAAATTGTTACACTGAAACGTATTTCCATTGGTAATCTCAAGTTAAAGGGTCTAAGACTTGGTAAGGCTAGACAATTAGAAGAAGATGAAGTACAATATTTGAAAGAGTTAGCTGAACAATCAAAGGATCAAGATTAAAGAACGGATGGTTTGATGTTCGATTTAAGAATTACCCAAAGAACCCATGAATTATTGAAACCTCATATAGAACCAGGAGATTTGGCTATTGACGCCACCCTGGGTAATGGCAACGACGCTTTATTTCTCTACCAAGCTGTAGGGGAAGAAGGCGTCGTTATTGGTTTGGACATTTTGCAGGAGGCTGTAGAAGCATCAACGCAAGCCTTTGCAGATAGATATGGCTTATACGGGATTAATCATGACATAGGGCTTTTGAAGCAGACTGATATAAGGATCCACTTGCTAAAAGTATCCCATAGCCAATTGTATGGTCTTGGTTTGCCCCGTCGTCCCAAGGTGGTTCTCTTTAATCTTGGGTATTTTCCAGATCCCTTGAAGGCGTCTTTCGGTGAAAATATTAATGATAAAAGTGCTACCCAAACAGAAACCACCTTGGATGCCTTAAATCAGAGTTCTGACATCCTGCTTCCAGGTGGAATACTTAGCCTGGTGACTTATCCAGGACATGACGAGGGAAAACGAGAACATGAGGCGGTTATGAACTGGCTGGAAAATTTATCGCCGAAGGCTTTTGAGGTCCTGAGTATTTATCAGACAAACAGAAGCTCAAGAACTCCTGTTCAGCATCTTGTGCACAAAAAAGAGCTTTAAATTTCAACAAAATTTAGTAGTATAATATATAATACAACTTGGGTTTTTTATAGATTAAGCTAGTCTTCCGGGACTTTGTAAATAAAATAACAAATAGCTTGAAATAAAAAGACCCTTCTAGTAGAATGTACTTGGTGAAAGTTGCATTGTTATAAATAAATATATGGAGGATTACTATGAGCATCCAAACAAAGGTGAACGATCTCACTAGTCGTCGTCAAGCGATTGAGTCTGGAAACAGTTCAAATGCTGGAGATGGCAAAGTTCATGCAAGAAGTCGGATCCATATGCTTCTTGATGAAAACAGCTTTGTGGAAACAGGTATGTTTGTGACACAAAGAGCAACAGATTTTAACTTAAAGGCTAAAGCTTTACCGGCCGATGGTGTCGTATGCGGTTATGGTACGATTAATGGCCGTTTGGTATATGTGTATTCTCAGGACTCATCAGTTCTTGGTGGTGCCATTGGTGAAATGCATGCAAAGAAAATTGTCAGTGTCTATGATATGGCACTAAAAACCGGGGCTCCTGTTATCGGAATCCTGGATTCTGCTGGACTTCGTTTGCAGGAATCAACTGATGCCCTAGATGCTTTCGGTCAGATTTATGTGAAACAGTCTATGGCATCTGGTGTCATTCCACAGATAGCTGCAGTTGTAGGAAACTGTGGTGGAGGGTCTGCGGTAATGACGTCCTTATCTGATTTTACCTTTATGACCAAGGAAAAGTCACTTTTGTATGTTAACAGTCCAAATACCTATGGAGACCAACCTGGTGATTTGACTCAATATGCAGACGCGACATTTAATGCCAATGAGTCTGGTGTCGCTGATTTTATCTGTGATGACGAAACAGGTTTATTTGGTGAAATCAGGGAACTTATAGAACTTCTTCCTGCCAATAACAAGGAAGAGGCACCTTTTTCAGAGGTGACCGATGATGTTAACAGGGTTTCTGAAGAACTTGCCGCTACCGTAGAAGATGGGTTAAATGGTTTGGCAGCTCTTTCTTATCTTGCTGATAATTCAAAACTTCTGGTGGTAAGAGCTACTTATGCAGATGAAGTCGTAACCTGTCTTGGAAAGATGAATGGTATGACAGTTGGCTTTATCGCTAATGAAACGACTGGAGACCAGGGCCGTTTAACCGTTAAAGGTCTTGAGAAAGTTAAAGAATTCATTACTTTATGTGATGCCTTTTCAATACCAATTCTTACTTTAGTAGATGTCTTTGGATATGAAGCTTCACTTGCAGAGGAAAAAGCAGGTCTTGCTAAAGCAGCTGCCAGACTGTCTTCTGCCTTTATATCAGCCAGTGTCCCAAAAATCTCTGTCATCGCGCATAGAGCCTATGGTTCGGCTTATGTATCTTTTAACTCCAAACATATTGGTGCAGATATTGTGTACGCATGGCCGACAGCAAAAATCTCTATGATGGATGCAGGACTTGCTGCAAGGATTATGTATGCCGAAGAGATCAATGCATCTGATTCTGCATCAGAACTGATTGCTGAAAAGACTGCTCTCTATGCTGAAGTTCAAGCCAGTCCTTATGCGGCGGCCAGTCGAGTCATGTTGATGATATCATTGAACCTGCTGCAACCAGAAAAAGGGTCATTGCTGCACTGGAGATGCTTTATACCAAGAATGTACCTTTTGTTGACCGTAAGCATCCAAGTATATAGGTGGTGGCTATGAATAGCTTATTTCTTTTAAGTAGTGGAATGGATGAAAAAATTGCAGAATCTACAACGGCTTTAATTGCCGGTATGGGAACAGTGTTTGCAATATTGATTTTGATTTCAGTGGTTATCAGTCTTTTTAAATATATGAAAAAAACGGATAAGCCAAGTAACCGAAGTGATATTCAGATGAAGGCTGTTATTGAATCCAACCGTCAAAAACATACTGGTTCATCTTCTCGTGAAGAAGCTGACCTAGAACTTCTTGCTGTACTGACTGCTGCGATTTGTGCTTCTTTAAATACAACCAGTGATCAATTAAGAGTGAAATCATACCGACGAATTTCCAGTCGTCAGACCAATAGGTAGTGGAGGATTATAATGAGAAAATTTAGAGTTACTGTTAATGGAAATACATATGAGGTTGACGTAGAAGAAGTAACATCTACCTCAGCGTCCCAACCATCTTCAAGTTTTGTAAGTGCGCCCCCAACACCAAGCGCCCCAACACCAAGCGCCCCAAGCCAATCGGCACCAACAGGCTCTGTTGGATCCACCTTGTTGGAAGCTCCTATGCAGGGTAAAATTGTGGCGGTGAAAGTGGAAGCAGGTGGAAGTGTTCAGGAAGGTGATGTTGTTGCAGTTCTTGAAGCTATGAAGATGGAAAATGAAATTGTTGCACCTAAGTCAGGAATCTTGGCAACAGTTGATGTGGCAGCCGGTCAATCTGTAGAAGCCGGTGATTTGATCGCTTCTCTTAACTAGGGAGGGCGGATCTTATGTTAGAAAGATTAACTGAGGCGATTGGCAAGTTTATAGAAACTTCAGGTCTCTATTGGTTGGCGGACAACCTGCATTTGGATAAGGGCCTTGATTTCGACTATATCTTTTCCGGCAGTCTTGGAAACATATTGATGATTATCGTTTCTTTGGTCCTTATGTATTTGGCTATAAAGAAAGAATTTGAACCCTTGCTTTTGCTTCCTATCTCTTTCGGTATGTTTTTGGTAAACTTACCAATCTCTGGGATTATGGAACATGCAACGACTCAAATCTCTTTTAATGGAGAAACGGTTATATTAGAAGGCGGCTTATTGGAAAACGGCGTTCGCTATGCAATGAGTCTGGCGCAGAATGGAATCGATTACTTTGAGGTAGCCAAAGAAGTGCCTGGAGGCCTGTTCCATTATTTATATTTTGGTGATGAACTGGGGATTTTCCCTCCATTGATTTTTATGGGTGTAGGGGTTATGACAGATTTTGGTCCCCTTTTAGCCAATCCTAAGAGTTTCTTGCTTGGTGCAGCAGCTCAATTTGGTATTTTTCTTGCCTTCTTCGGTGCAATGATGTTAGGTTTTGATCCATCAGAATCATCCTCGATTGCTATTATTGGTGGAGCAGATGGACCAACTGCTATTTATACGGCGATTAAGCTGGCGCCCCATCTCTTGGCACCTATAGCGGTGGCGGCATACTCCTATATGTCCCTGGTACCAATTATACAACCTCCTATTATGAGGGCTCTTACAACAAAGGAAGAACGGAAAATCAGAATGTCACAGCTTAGACCTGTGTCCCAGACTGAAAAGGTTCTGTTCCCAATTATTGTAACCTTGTTGGTTGTGCTGATTCTTCCATCAACAGCACCACTTGTTGGTATGTTGATGTTTGGTAACTTAATTAAAGTATCCGGTGTGACAGAAAGACTGGCTGATGTTGCCAGTGGACCACTGATGTATTCCATAACAATTTTCCTTGGATTAACAGTTGGAGCCACAACCCAGGCGGCTGATTTCCTTAACCTGTCTACCCTTAAAATATTATTGCTGGGTCTTATTGCTTTTGCAGTTGGTACTGCGGCTGGAGTTCTTCTTGGTAAGTTAATGAGTAAGCTTTCCGGCGGGAAGATTAATCCACTTATTGGAGCGGCTGGTGTTAGTGCTGTTCCAATGGCAGCTCGTGTAGCTCAAAAAGTTGGTCAGGAAGAAGATCCAACCAACTTCCTTCTCATGCATGCTATGGGACCAAACGTAGCCGGGGTTATCGGTTCAGCCGTTGCAGCCGGTGTATTCCTGTCACTCTACTTATAGATGATTGAAACAATGTCTATCCCTTTGTTTTAGGACTTGGTGGTGGACACGAACCTAGTCTGGTCATAAATCTGTCGATTTTACTGCCAGACTCGCAACCTAGTCTGGTGAAAAATCTACCGATTAATACCAGGCTTGCAACCTTGGAGGAAATTAGAAATGGTTAAAAAACCTGTTCAAATAACAGATACAATCCTTAGGGATGCCCATCAGTCTCTGATTGCTACCAGAATGCGGACAGAGGATATGCTGCCAATTATAGAAAAGCTGGATAGAGTAGGATACCATTCCGTTGAAATGTGGGGTGGTGCTACCTTTGATTCCTGTCTTCGTTTTCTAAAGGAAGATCCATGGCAGCGATTGAGAGACCTTAGAGCTGGATTTAAAAACACTAAAATGCAGATGCTTCTTAGAGGACAAAATGTTCTTGGCTACCGCCATTATGCTGATGACGTAGTGGAGTACTTTATTGAAAAAGCGATTTACAACGGTATTGATATTATTAGAATTTTTGACGCCTTAAATGATACCCGTAATCTTGAAACTGCCATAAAGGCAACCAAAAGAGAAAAGGGACATGCCCAGGTGGCCGTATCTTATACGCTGAGTGACTATCATACCCTTGACTATTATGCAAAGCTTGCAAAAGAGCTTGAGAACATGGGTGCAGATTCTATCTGTATCAAGGATATGGCTGGTCTTTTAGTACCTTATGAGGCTACCAAGTTAGTAAAGACAATTAAGGAAGTAACCACCCTTCCTATTCAGATGCATGCTCACTATACATCAGGTGTTGCATCCATGACTTATCTGAAAGCTGTAGAAGCTGGTGCGGACATTATTGACTGCGCGATTAGTCCCTTTGCCCTGGGTACTGCTCAACCAGCAACTGAAGTTATGGTTGAAACATTTAAAGGAACCGAGTTTGATACGGGTTATGACCAGGAACTTCTTGCAGAAATTGCAGACTACTTCAGACCTATGCGTGAAGAAGCTCTTGATTCAGGTCTTATGAATCCTAAAGTTCTTGGAGTAAACATTAAGACTCTCTTATATCAAGTGCCAGGTGGTATGTTGTCCAACCTTGTGAGCCAGCTTCAAACCCAAGGGGCAGAAGACAAGTTTTATGAAGTACTAGAAGAAATTCCAAGAGTTCGTGCTGATTATGGTTATCCACCACTTGTAACACCTTCAAGTCAAATCGTTGGTACCCAGGCAGTTATGAATGTTTTGGCTGGTGAAAGGTATAAAATCGTAACCAAGGAATCTAAAGCCCTGGTTAGGGGTGAGTATGGTCGTACTCCAATGCCTATTTCAGAAGAAATTAAGAAAAAAGTTATAGGAGATGAAGACCAGATTACCTGCAGACCAGCTGATCTGATCGAACCGGAACTTGACAGGCTTCGAAAAGAAGTCGAAAAATGGACTAAGCAAGATGAAGATGTTTTGTCGTATGCCTTATTTGCCCAGGTTGCTGAAGATTTCTTTAAATACCGTCAGGCCCAGGAAGATAAGATAGATCCCAATGTTGCTAATCCAGAAGCCAAGGCTTATCCGGTTTAGACATTGGCAAGGCATTTAACCTGACGGAGTGCTGAATACAGGATATTAATATAAGCATTAAATACAGGAATTTAATACAAGAATTCAATTCAAGCTGCTGCATGTAAAAGTGCAGTAGTTTTTTTGCTGAAAAGGAAAGTTTTGCCTCAAGGTTGAAATGCAAGAAAAATATTACACTTATTCAATTTTGTCATATGGTAACTTGATAAATCACACCTATTAGTTTATAATAGTAAGATAATGAAAGTACAGACATAACCCCATTCATTTTTCGAATAATTGAATGACAGAGCATGATCTGAATCAAGGAGGGTGACATGCAAAGACAGAACGATTTGATTCGTAGGATAAACGAAAGCTATAACAAGTTAAGTAAAGGGCAGAAACTATTAGCGAATTATATCATAGACCATTATGAAAAAGCAGTATTCCTGACAGCAGCGAAGTTGGGCAAAATCGTAGGCGTCAGTGAATCAACAGTTGTCCGGTTTGCCAACGAATTAGGTTATGACGGTTACCCCAAACTACAGCGAGCACTTGAGGAACTGGTAAAAACCAAACTGACTTCAATCCAAAGGGTTGAAGTGACGTCTGACAGAATCGACAAAGGAAATATCCTTAAGTTCGTTCTCCATTCAGATATGGACAAGATTAAACATACTATGGAAGAGATTGATGAAGCAACCTTTAATGAGGCGGTTGATGCAATTTTGGAAGCTGAAACTATTTATATTGTCGGTGTCAGATCCAGTGCTGCTCTTGCCAGCTTTATGGGATTTTATTTCAATCTAATCTTTGATAATGTTAAACTTATTCATACCAACAGTGTCAGCGAGATGTTTGAACAGATTCACCGTATCAGCTCTAAAGATGTTATTATAGGTATATCTTTTCCAAGGTATTCCAAACGAACCCTTAAGGCTATGGAATATGCCAAACGTTGTAACGCTTCAGTTGTAACGATTACTGACAGTCATCTGTCGCCAATGGTTCAGTTTGCTGATTCTTCGCTAATTGCAAGAAGTGATATGGTTTCTTTTGTAGACTCTTTAGTCGCACCCTTATCATTGATCAATGCGATTATTGTTGCCCTGAGTATCAGGAAGAAAGACTCGCTGGTTAACTCTTTGGAAAGTCTTGAACGTATTTGGAACGAATATCAAGTGTATGACAATGACGATGATATCAATATCAATTATAATTTAGGTATTAAATAGGTAAGTAATGAATAAAACAATAGTTATCGGAGGAGGACCTGCAGGAATGATGGCGGCTTATAGTGCTGCCAAACATGGCGCGCAGGTTGTTCTTTTGGAAAAAAATGAAAAGTTGGGAAAAAAACTATATATAACCGGTAAGGGTAGATGTAATATAACCAATGATTCGGATGTTGAAAACCATTTGGCTCAAATAACGACTAACAAGAAATTCATGTATAGTTCCCTCTATACCTTTGATCCCTATATGACCCTTCAGTTTTTTGAGGAACAGGGACTTAAGACAAAAGTTGAGCGGGGCAACCGGGTATTTCCTGTATCTGACAAATCCAATGATGTTATTAAGACTTTTCAAAAGGCCCTGGAAGATCTTGATGTTGATATACGTCTGAATATGCATGTCAGCAGAATCCTTATGGATCATAGTCAGATTAAAGGCGTAGAAACCAACAAGGGTGTCATAGAGGCTGAAAATGTGATTCTGGCTACCGGTGGCCTATCATATCCAATTACCGGCTCAGACGGTGAGGGATATAAAATGGCAAAGAAGTTAGGTCACGCGATTACACAGACTCTGCCGGGCCTGGTTCCTTTTGAAACAAGAGATGAAGACGTTAAAACCCTTCAGGGTCTTGCCCTTAGAAATGCCAGTTTAACCCTCTATGATCATGATGGTAAGGTGCTTTATAAGGACATGGGTGAAATGCTCTTTACTCATTTCGGGATATCAGGTCCCTTGGTATTATCTGCAAGTTCACATATACCAAGAACTTCATCAGCTGCCAAGTGCAGGGTCACCATTGACATGAAACCTGCTATGGATATACAGAAGCTCGACAAACGGATTTTACGTGATTTTGAAAAATACCAGAAGAAAACAATCAAGAATGGTTTAGTGGATCTTATGCCATCATCCATGATACCGGTCATGATTAAGCGTTTAGGACTTGATGAAGACACCCATATCTACGACATTACCAAAGAAGTTCGACACCACTTAATTAGACTGCTAAAAGAGTTTCCCATTGGTATTAAAGATTTGAGAAGCTATAAAGAAGCTATCATCACAAGAGGTGGTGTGGACTTAAGTGATATTGATCCCCATACTATGGAATCCAAAATAGTAAAGGGACTGTATTTTGCTGGTGAGATTTTGGATTTAGATGCTTATACAGGAGGCTATAACCTGCAAATTGCATATTCCACTGGCTATTTGGCCGGCATGTCAATAGGAATGAAGGAGTAGAAGATGATATCAATACGTGGTGCTATAACAGTAGAGGAAAATACTAAAGAGGCTATACTTGAGGGCACAAGGGAAATGTTGGAAGAAATTCTTGCTGCCAATGATCTTAAAGACGAGGATATAGTCGATATTTATTTTACTGCAACAAGGGATTTGACAAAGGCCTATCCTGCCGTAGCAGCCAGACAAATCGGACTGACGGATTGTTCCTTAATCTGTGTCCAGGAAATGTATGTCGAAGGATCTCTTACTATGTGTATAAGAGCCTTGGTACATGCCTTAAAGCCGTGTTGTCAAAAGGATGCAAAACATGTATACTTGAGAAAGGCTAAAATCCTTAGACCGGATATTAGCTCTTAATTTATGAATATACGGAGAATACCATGATTAATATCGCAATTGACGGACCTGCAGGAGCGGGCAAATCTACCATAGCCAAGCTGGTAGCCAAAAAACTTTCTATTATATATGTGGATACCGGAGCTATGTATCGGGCTGTGGGATATTATATTAAAAGCCAATATGGAGAAGAAATCCTTCCTGGTATCGATGATATAGTATCTAATCCTAAGCTAAATACATTTATTGAGGAGCATCTGGATGAAATTCATATAGACATTGATTATGTGGATGGTGAACAGCATATTTTTCTTAATGGAGAAGATGTTTCCAATGATATAAGGACACCGATTATAGGTCAGATGGCTTCAATCGTATCAGCCAATGCCAAGGTCAGAATGTATGGCGTGAAGCTGCAGAGAGAAATAGCTGAAAAATCTCATGTGATAATGGATGGCCGTGATATTGGAACCTTTGTTATACCTGAAGCACCCCTCAAGATCTATTTAACAGCTTCATCAAAGGTCAGGGGCAAAAGACGGTATGATCAGTTGGTGGAAAAAGGGCAATCTCCTGATCTGGAATCCTTGATTGAAGAAATAGAGGCTAGAGATTACAGAGATATGAATAGGGACTTTGCACCCCTAAAAAAGGCTGATGATGCCCATGTTGTGGATACGTCAGATATGACAATTGAACAAGTCGTTGAAGTAATCGAAACTATGGCTAAGGATGTGTTTAAATAGTGGAAGTTATTGTTGCTAAAACTGCAGGTTTCTGTTTTGGTGTTGACCGGGCAGTTAAAAAGATATATAAACTGGTGGAACAAGAACAAGAAGAAACTGCAGGTACAATAGGAAATAAAGGTAGTATCTATACTTATGGACCTATTATACATAATCCTCAAGTGGTTAAAGAACTTGAGGAAAAGGGAGTTAGAGTGCTTTCCCAGGATGATTTAGTCCAGGGTAAACTTACCTCTAATTACCAAGTTCTTATACGTTCACATGGAATTTCTGAATCGACTCACGACCAGCTCATAGCCTGTGGCGCTTCCGTAAGCGATGCAACTTGTCCCTATGTGAAAAAGATTCATAGAATAGTCAAGGAAGCCAGTGAAAAAGATTTTGATGTTATTATTGTGGGTAATCAAGATCATCCGGAAATAATTGGTATAGCAGGGTGGGTAAAAACCAATGTGCAATATATCAATTCTTTGGAAGATGTTCACAAGATAAAATTGGACAAAGAGACAAATTACTCAATTGTTGCACAAACAACCTTTAATAATGCTTTGTATCATCAGATATTAAATGAATTGCAAAAACAATCTGTTCATGTTATTATTAACGAGACTGTTTGCCAGGCGACTATGGACAGGCAGATTGAAGCCAGAGAGCTTTCAAAGAAAGTCACCAAGATGATTGTGATTGGTGGAAAGAACTCGAGTAATACGAGAAAGCTCTATGAGATTTGTAAGCGTCAATGTGAAGATACCTATCATATTGAAACTATAGAAGATTTGGTGTTGAATGTTTTTACCGTTAATGATATTATAGGAATAACGGCAGGAGCGTCAACTCCGAAGAATATTATCGAGGAGGTCATTTCGAATGTCAGAAATGTCGAATTTTGAACAAATGCTAGAGGACTCTCTAGTGCAAATTCATAGAGGAGAAATCGTTGAAGGCACAATCATTGGTGTGAATTCTGATGAGATATATGTAAACATTGGTTATAAGTCTGACGGTATCATTCCTCGTAGTGAATTTTCTAATTTATCTACTGTGGATTTAACAAAAGAAGTTGAAGTTGGAGCAACAATCCGCGCAAAAGTTCTTCGTGTGAACGACGGTGAAGGTCAAGTATTATTGACTTACAAACGTCTTAAAGCAGAAGAAGGTCTTCAATACGTTGAAGAATTATTTAACTCAGGTGAAGAAGTTACAGCTAAGGTTAACCTTGTACTTAAAGGTGGTTTGGTAGTCATTATCAAAGAAGTTAGAGTATTTATTCCAGCTTCATTGGTATCTGATGACTATGTATCAGATCTTGAACAGTTTAAGGATCAAGAATTAACTTTTGTTATAACTGAGTTCAACTTGAGAAAGAACCGTATTATCGGTAACAGAAGAATCTTAATCGAAAAAGAAAAGAATGCCAAACTTGTTGAAGTATTTGAAGTGCTCTCAGCTGGTGACGTTAAGATGGGTGTTGTTAAGAACATTACTGATTACGGCGCATTCGTAAACATCGACGGTATCGATGGTCTTGTACATATCTCTGAATTGTCATGGGGCCGTATCCGTTCACCTAAGGATGTTGTTAAAGTTGGTGATGAAGTTAAAGTTCGCGTACTTGATGTTAACAAGGACAAGAAGAAGATTTCATTATCCATGAAGTTTGATGACGAGAATCCATGGAATGATGCTGAAGCTAAGTACGCAGTAGGTAATACTGTAACTGGTAAAGTGGCAAGAATGACTGATTTTGGTGCATTCGTTGAACTTGAAACTGGTGTTGATGCATTACTTCACGTTTCTCAAATCTCAGTTAAGCACGTTGAGAAACCTTCTGATGTTCTTAAAGCAGGTGACCAAGTTACAGCTGTTGTAACTGATCTTAACCTTAAAGAAAAGAAAATCAGCTTGTCTGTTAAAGAGCTTGAGAAAACAAACGAAGGCGAAACTGCAGAGGTTGAAGTAACTGAAGAAGCTTCTACTGAAGAGTAGTCATAATTCGTTAACAAATTATACTAAAAATATATTATATTTTATGTTATAATAAAGCATGTCTTTCGAGACATGCTTTATTTATTGCCAAAATGTTGGAGTTATTAGGCATAAATTTTAAAATCCCAATCATTTCAATCTTCAGAACGAGAATAAAATTACAAAAACACGAATAGATATTAGTTCTAATATTGGTGGGTACAGATAGGAGTAGATGATGGTAAAAGATTATGAAGCCTTTAAGGCCGAGGTGTATAAGATTTCAACAATTGATTTGAATGCTTATAAAGAGCGTCAAATGAAACGAAGGTTAGATTCCCTGATTAAGAAAAATGGATTTGATGGATACGACGATTATGTAACTGCCTTGCGTCTTAAAGGTGATGTCTATGATGAGTTTATTACCTATATGACCATTAATGTATCTGAGTTTTTCAGAAATACTAACCAGTGGAACGTATTGGAAGAAACGATTTTCCCCTATCTCTTTGAGAAGTTTGGATCAAACCTTACGATATGGTCAGCAGCTTGTTCGACAGGTGACGAGCCATATTCTCTGGCTATGGTTCTTAGTCGTTTTATGCCTTTAAACAGAGTTAAGATCATTGCAACAGATATTGATGAACAGATTTTAGCAAAAGCCAAAGTAGGCCTTTATAATGAAAAGTCTATTGCCGGTGTACCAAAAGATCTTAAGGATAAATACTTTGAAAAAGTTGGACAGTCATATAAAGTCAGCGATGAAATCAAGAGATGTATTCAATTTAAGCAACATAATCTTCTGAAGGATCCATATCCTAAGAATGTTGATTTGATTGTCTGTAGAAATGTATTAATCTACTTTACAGAAGATGCCAAAGACGAAATCTATAAGAAGTTTAACGCATCGATGAAAAAGGATGGAATATTGTTTGTAGGCTCTACAGAGCAGATCATTCAGTGTCAACGTTATAATTTTATTTCGGATTATACTTTCTTCTATAAAAAACTGGGAGAAATTTAAGTAATGAATAATTATTAATAATAAAGCTGTAAGTCTTGTTTGACTTACAGCTTTTTCTATAGCTATAAAAGTTGATTAAAATAAAAAGTTAGTATTAGACTGTAATGTTTTTCGAAATCCCTTACCAGCAAATATGAATAATCATCTTTGTAAGAGTCATTGAAGATATGTACATCACTGATGAGTGATATAAGTTTTTCTCTTTTGACAGGAACTTTTACAAATATGTCTTCCTTTTTTATGTAGGCAGTTGCTGGTGTTGCCTTTTTTCTGTATTTGGAGGACATGAAAGAGGCAACGGATGAATGAATTGCTGTGTCTTCTTCAGGTAAATAATAGTAGTTTTTATAATCGTCAAAATAAAGTTTCTTCTCTCCCTTAGATAGGCTTGACCTTATATAAAAGCCTAAATCAGATAACTCTGAATAGACGATTCCATCTGACACATTAAAGGTATAAGGGCTTGCAGAAGTAGATAATGGGATATGGAATTCCCAAGATCCTGGATCCATATCCTGAAGTATGTTGAGACTAGAGCCCCTAAAGTCGAAGTGGTTTTCAAGATTAGCCTGACTTATATCGATTAATGGAAGAAGTCGGTTGAGATAATAGAGTCCGATCATATCCTCTTCATTATGGATAATAAATGACGGTTCTAGGCCCAGGTCTCCATGAAGGTATTCGTTATATAGGGCAATAAGCTCGCCACCTGTAAAAGGGTCTATACGATTGTAGCCACAGATGGCTTCCATGGTTTTTAACTTGAAATTATCTGTCTGAATGATTCGCTTCAGGGGTTTTACTTTTCGGTAAAAGTCATAGGATTCCAGGGCGGAAAGACCTTCTTCTATGCGATAAAGACCCATTCTTTCTTTGATGAATGGGAGGTCAAAAGAATCTCCGTTAAAATGGACTAGATAATCAAAGTCCTTAAGAAATGTATTTAATTTGTAGAGTAGCTCATATTCATCTTCGGGCTTTTGACATAAATACTGGGTTATGTTGAGTTGATGGTTATCCTCATAAAGCAATCCAATGAGATAGATCATATCTTTTTTTCGATTGAATCCTGTAGTTTCAATATCTATATAGCAGGCTCTTTTCTTAGGAAAAGGAATAAATTCTGAAATATTGCTGTACTTGGTGTCATTAATTGGCTTGGAGTATATTTTCATGCTGTATCAGCCTTTCTCTATAATTGTTGACCCTTCTTTCATTATAAAGGGAGATAATATAAATGTAAATGTATGTTAATTCAGTCTTTATATAGATTTTTCAATGGTTATTGTGTACAATAGACTCTAATAGAAAAAATGATGACAAGTGATTTCTTGTGAAGAGGTTGGATGAATATGGAAAAAATGGCTGTTTTGGGACCCAAGGGTACCTATACGGAAAAAGCTGCAAAAGAGTATCTGAAAAACAGAGGAATTGAAGGTGAGTTGAGTTATTACCGGTCCCTTCGCAAAACCTTTGATGCCATAGGGAATGAGTGCTCCTTAGGTGTCATCCCTATTGAAAACACTTTGGATGGTTTTGTCCAGATCATATTGGACCTTTTAACTCATTCAGAACTGAAAATCATTCATGAAATTGTTCTTCCCATTAGTTTTGCCTTTATTGGCAACGGACCTCTTGATGAAATAACAGAAGTTTACGCACAGTTTAAATCCAAAAACCAATGTACTGATTTTGTTGAGAATATTGGTGATAAAAAAATATATATTACAGAAAGCAATTCTGAATCCTATGACAAGGTTTTATCCGGATGTTGTCATACAGGTGCAATAGTTCCAACTCATATGCTTTCTTACGGTGAGACCTTTGAAACAATTATTGAAAACGTAGCTGATTCCAGCGATAATGAGACCCGATTCCTTATACTTTCCAAGGAAAATAATATGGATGTAGCAGACCATGCTCCATGGAAGACACTGCTGGTTGTCCATGATGACAGTGATAGACCTGGTCTTTTGGTAGATATACTTAATATTTTTTCTGCTGACGGTATTAATCTGAAGTCAATTATTAGCCGACCAACCAAAAAAGGTCTTGGCAATTACAATTTCTTTATTGATGTTGAAGGCTGTTATCAGCGGAATAAGAAAGTTCGTGATGCAGTTGCCCATGTAACAAAAGAATTCAAAGTCAGGGTTTTAGGTTCATATTACAGGGTTAATTAAATTCTACCGAAACCTTTATTGAAAAGCCATGTAAAAGCTTTAAAATATCTTGCTTTTTAAGACTCTTTCGAGTATGATAAGTATATAATTTTAAACTCTAAATGAAGTTGGCGAGAGAGATGCAATTTGCACACCGAAGAAGCAATAACATGTGCCGATATGTTAGAAACTTTCAGGTATAAGGGATCGCTAATGGATAGAACTTCTGGAAAGAATCGATAAGAGCACCGAAGGAGCAATACCTATTGGTAGAATCTCTCAGGTAAAGCATACAGAAGATAGTAGGCAACGTTATTTGTTGTGTTACTATCTTTTTTTGTTTCCTTTATGATGTCCTTATAGCTGTATATGCGATAGGAAATGATAGGTGATTGGATAAAAAAAGGTGGTAACACCTTATTTCAGGAAGAAAGAAGGTATTTTATGAAAAAAACACCACTTCACAGCCGTCACATTAAAGATAATGGTAAGATGGTTGAATTTGCTGGATATGACATGCCTATTCAGTTTGAAAAAGTTTTGGATGAACATGATCACGTCAGAAACCATGTTGGTGTATTTGATGTGAGTCATATGGGTGAAGTTTATATTGTGGGCCATGAAGCTACCAAGTATTTAGACTTTTTATTGACCAATAATATAAGTGATATGCACCATGACCAATGTCTTTATACTATGATGTGTTATGAAGACGGGACTGTTGTCGATGACCTTTTGGTTTACAAATATACAGACATGAAATACCTATTGGTCATAAATGCCAGTAACGATGAAAAAGATGCCCAGTGGATGCAAAAAATTGCTGATGACTATAACTTTGATGTGGAAGTTGAACATGTAAGTGATTCTTTTGGCGAATTGGCAGTTCAGGGACCAAAGGCTGAAGAACTCCTAAGTGAAGTTTTCGGAGACTTTGTAAGAGATATTAAGTTTTTTACCTTTAAAGAATTGTTTATTGATGATATACCTCTGATTATCTCAAGAACCGGTTATACCGGCGAAGATGGATTTGAGGTATTTATGCCAGCCGGAATGACGGAGACGGTTTACGACAAACTTTTTGATAAAAGTGATATTTTAAAGCCTATCGGCTTAGGTGCCAGAGACACATTGCGCTTTGAGGTGGCTCTTCCCTTATATGGCCATGAGATCTCTGATTCCATTAATCCTGTTGAGGCACGTTTGACTTATTTCGTTGATTTTGACAAAGAAGAATTCATGGGGAAAGAAGCCCTGATTGCCTGTAAGGAAGATGAAAACAGACGGGCCCTTGTTGGGTTTGAGCTGGTCGGAAAAGGGATTGCCAGAGAACATTATCCTGTATTTGATGGGGATGAACACGAAATTGGATTTGTTACAACCGGCTATAAACTTAATGGCTATGATGGGTCTATAGGACTGGCCATTGTACCCAGATCTTTTAGTAAACTGGACAGTAGAATTTATGTTGGCGTTAGAAATAAGAAGATTGAAGCCAAAGTCGTCAAACGTAAATTTTATGATAAAAAATACAAAAAATAAAAGCCCTAAATATAGGAGCAAAGAGCAAGCGATAAAAGCTAAGGAGGAAGATGATGAAAGTTATTGAAACATTGCTGTATACAAAAAATCATGAGTGGGTAAGAGTAGAAGGTGAATTTGCTTATATTGGTGTTACTGATTATGCGCAACATGCCATGGGTGACATTGTATATGTTGAAATGCCAGATGTGGATGATGATATTGAAATGGAAGAAGGGATGGGTGTTGTGGAGTCCGTTAAGGCTGCATCCGATATTTATGCCCCAATTACAGGAACTGTTGTTGAAGTGAATGAAGACCTGGAAGATTCACCTGAAATGATCAATGATGATCCTTATGATGCTTTCATTGTCAAAGTAACCATCAAAGACAAGAGTGAGTTGGATGAATTACTTAGTGCAGAGGACTATGAGGCTTATTTAAGCGAAATTGACGAATAAGGTATTTAAAGGAGGATTTTAATGCATCCATTTTTACCCCATACTAAAGAAGATATAAGTTCTATGCTTGCTACCATTGGTGTATCAAGCCTAGAAGACTTGTTCAAAGATATTCCTGATGAGATTCGTTTAAAAGACGAATTGAATATTACATCCAGTATGTCAGAAATGGAGATCAGAAAACTTCTGACTTCATTAAGTGACAAGAATCTGACGACTGAGCAGGCAGTAAACTTTATGGGCGGTGGAGCCTATGATCACTATATTCCGGCGATCATAAAACACCTTGCCTTGCGCCAGGAGTTTTTTACAGCCTATACGCCCTATCAGCCTGAAATTAGCCAGGGGACCCTCCAGGCAATTTTTGAGTACCAATCTATGATCTGTGAACTTACAGGGATGGACGTATCCAATGCCAGTCTGTACGATGGTGGTACTGCCCTGGCTGAAGCTGTTTTTATGGCTAATCACGGCAACAAAAAAGAACTTGTTTTGGTATCTGAAACCGTTAATCCAGAGTATCGACAGGTTATAGAAACCTATGCCAAATATAATGGTCTGACATACCAAGAGATTAAATCCATTGACGGACAAACGGATCTCGAAGACCTTAAGTCCAAATACAATGGAGATGTTTCGTCTGTCCTAATTCAGGTTCCCAATTATTTCGGTATCGTAGAAGACGGTGTAGCCGTTAGAAATCTTATGGATCAGATAAAAACAAAGGCACAATTGATTATAGCTGCCAATCCAATTTCTTTGGCCCTATTGGAAGCCCCTGGAAATTACGGTGCCGACATTGTTGCAGGTGAAGGGCAATCTCTAGGTGCTCCTCTTCAATTTGGTGGCCCTTATTTAGGTTTTATAGCGGCAAAAAAAGATCATATGCGAAGAATGCCTGGACGTATCGTTGGTGAAACTCTTGATCTTGATGGTAAAAGGGCTTATGTTTTAACCCTTCAGGCAAGAGAGCAGCATATTAGACGCGAGAAGGCCATGAGCAATATCACATCAAACCAGGGACTTATAGCTTTGATGGCTACAATCTACATGGCCACCATGGGTAAGGAAGGACTAAAGGAAGTTGCCGGGCAATGTCTCTCAAAAGCTCATTATTTGGCAAAAAAACTATCCGAGTTAAATGGAGTGAGTCTTTCCTATGACAAGGCTTTCTTCCATGAGTTCGTCGTTAAGACGGAAGTGAACGCCACCTCCCTTCATCAGGTTATGGAAGAGAAAGGCTTTTTGTCAGGAATCGTCATCTCTGATCATGAACTGCTTCTTTGTGTGACAGAGAAAATTTCCAAAGACCAAATGGATACTTTCGTTAAAGAATTGGAGGGCATCCTATGAAAACATACAATAAATTAATCAACGAGTTATCGGTACAAGGACGGAAAGGGTATCAAATACCTGATTTGGATGTTGAAAGTTTTGACCTTGATGGTTATTTTCCTCAAGGAATGACTAGAAAAGTGGCTCCTGAACTTCCTGAAGTCAGTGAACTTCAAGTCCTTAGACACTATACCAATCTGAGTCAAAAAAACTTTGGTGTAGAATCAGGGACCTATCCACTGGGATCCTGTACCATGAAATACAATCCAAAAATAAACGAAGATATGGCAGGCCTGCCAGGTTTTGTAAATATTCATCCCTTACAGGATGATTCGAGCGTACAAGGTGCTCTCCAGCTCATGTATGAACTCAATGAAATGTTAAGGGATATTACCGGTATGGATGGAATTACGCTTCAACCTGCTGCTGGTTCTCAAGGTGAGCTGACAGGACTTATGATTATGAAAGCATATTTAGAGTCTAAAGGCTTAAGTCATAAGAAAAAAGTTATTATTCCGGATTCAGCCCACGGCACGAATCCTGCCAGTGTTACCATGGCTGGATTTGAAACAGTGGAAATCAAGTCGGAAAACGGAATTGTATCCTTGGCTGCTCTTGAAGAAGTCCTGGATGATGATATAGCCGGTCTCATGCTGACAAACCCTAATACCCTTGGGCTATTCGAGAAGGATATTCATGTGATTGCTGAGAAAATCCATGAACTGGGTGGTGTTCTCTATTATGATGGAGCCAATATGAATGCCAATATGGGCATAACAAGACCTGGAGATATGGGCTTTGATATTGTACACCTGAATCTTCATAAGACTTTTTCCACACCTCATGGTGGTGGTGGCCCAGGAAGCGGTCCGGTGGGTGTAAAAGCGCATTTGATTGATTTTCTTCCAAATCCTACTGTTGTCAAACGGGGAACTGAGTATTTTAGAAAAGATGCTTATGAAAATTCTATAGGCCGTGTGAAAACTTTTTATGGTAATTTTGGTATGTTGGTTAGGGCCTATACCTACATTAAGTCCTTGGGACACGAAGGCTTAAAAAATGCTTCAATGCTGGCGGTTCTTAATGCCAATTATATGAAAGAGCGCTTGAAAGGGAAGTATAAACTTCCTTATGATACTGTATGTAAACATGAGTTTGTACTTGCTGGATTGAAGGAGGCAGGTCAAGAGGTGAACACCTTAGGTGTAGCTAAAAGGCTTATAGATTATGGCGTCCATCCACCAACTATTTACTTTCCGCTAATTGTTGACCAGGCCTTAATGATAGAGCCGACTGAAACTGAAGACAAGGAAGCCTTGGATGCCTATATTGATATCATGTTGAAAATCGCTGAAGAAGCCGTTGAAAATCCTGAACTTCTTATCAATGCACCAGTTAATGCACCGGTGAAACGTCTTGATGAAGTAGCTGCTGCCAGAAAACCGAAAGTGAAATGGTAGGTGATACAATGAATGTTGAAGTGGCGATTATTGGAGGAGGACCGGGTGGATACGTGGCTGCCTTGTGGCTTGCAAAAGCAGGTGTTAAGACCTGCCTGATTGAAGGGCACAAAGTAGGTGGTACCTGTCTGAATTATGGATGTATACCGACCAAGGCTTACTATCACTATGCAAAACTTATTCGCAACATGGAGAAACACCGGGAAATTGGAATTAGCTTTGATAATCTGTCTATTGATTTTTTGAAAATCAAAGAAGATAAGGATACAAGGGTCAATAATCTGGTAACAGGAGTTGAATCTCTTCTCATTAAGAGTAAAGTGGACCTTATTAAAGGCTATGGTACTTTGCTTGATGATCATCAGATTAAAGTGGAGACCGGTGAGAAGTCTGTGTTCGTCACAGCCGACTATATAATCCTCGCAACTGGAAGTAAACCTCTATTGCCACCTATAGAAGGACTTAAGGATGGATTGGGTTCAGGTTTTGTCCTGACATCCAAAGAAGTCCTCGAACTTAATGAATTGCCAAAAGAAATCCTAGTAATTGGCGGTGGCGTTATAGGTATGGAGTTTGCAGGAATTTTGTCAGCTATGGGATCAAATGTTACGGTTGTTGAAGCCTGTGACAGTATTTTGCCAACCTTTGAAAAAGACCTGGTTAAACGCTATAAACCATTGGCGAAAAAACAGGACATACAAATCATAACGTCTTCAAAAGTAACAAGGGTTGATTCCAAATGCAGGCAAGTGACTTATATGGATAAGAAGGGTCAAGAACAGACTGTTTCCTGTGATAAAGTCTTGTGTTCTGTTGGCAGGCAGCCTGTCCTTGATGGCTTTGGCAAGGAGAACTTATCAGTAACTGTCGATAATGGCCGTCAGATTGTGGTTGATGATCATATGAAGACATCTTTAGGTCATGTCTACGCGATTGGTGACGCCAACGGCTTAAGTTTGCTTGCCCATTCAGCATCAAAACAAGGTGTCATTGCCGGAGGCCAGATCATTGCAGCCCTTGGTAAAGATCATGAAGGTTTTTATCAGGGCCAATCCGAAAAAGGTTTCAGTGAGTTTGCCATACCAAGAGTTGCTTTCCTTATGCCGGAAATAGCTGAGGTGAGTCTTGGTAATTCAGGAGATGGGAAAGTCGGGAAATTCATGAACCGGTCAAACGGTATGGCAATGGCGGCTCATGAAACGGATGGGTTGGTTAAAGTGGAGTACAGTGATGAAAAAGCTGGACTTGTTTACATGGGGATTCTAGGTGAAGGGGCTGCCGAACTCATACACAGCGGCGTACATGCCATAGATAGTCAAAGTCCCTATGACCATTTGATTAAATCAATTACCGGTCATCCGTCTTTAAGCGAATCCATCCATGAAGCTCTACTGGATGTGGAAAAGAAGAGTATTCATCAACTTTAAAGATTGTGAAATATATTACTAACTCTCGACTGACACAAGTGCTTACGATATTTGTTGAGTCGTGTAAAGTATAATACTTTCATATAATTTAGGCGCAGCAATTAGGTTAATGCTGCGCCTGACTTGTATCTTCTGACTAAATTACTATATGTAGATAGATAGTACTAGACTGGTTTCCTAGATAAAATTTCATAAGTACGGTATAATATTAACAAGCTAGAGGGGCATGACGGGAGAGTACTATGACTGATAATTATGTTTTACTTACGTTGATGATATATGCCACATCATATGCTTTTGTCTATATTGCGAATCTCATATTTGAGTCTTATTTTAATTTCTTACACCGGTTCAGGAATGTGCTTCGAGGACTTTTCTTTGGACTGGGAATTTCTGTGACTATTTTTATCTTAAACAGTGCCGGTCTTACCGGGTATCCTGACGGTCGATTTACCCTTGTTATGGTTGTTGCCTCTTTTTTCGGATTTTTACCTGGTTTAGCCTTGTATTCTATGGTCAGTATTTTCAGTATACTTAACAACTATTATGAGACTACCTTCTTGATGGTCAACCTGACTTGGCACCTAGGTCTTGGGGTCTTGATCTATTTAATGCCTCTCAGGAATACATATCTTCATATGTTGGCCAACATGATAGGTTCTATTGTAGGTGTTTATGTTGCGACTATACTTGCAGGTGTCTTTGTTGAAGAAGCTTTATCTCTGCTGAGTGATACCAACGACAATGTGTATCTTCTGCTTCCGATGGTAACCATCTATGCCGGTCTTGTGTCCTTGTCGGTGGTTAAAGATGAGAACCGGCGACAGCGGATTGAAGAACTGGATTATAACTCAAAAGTTCTTTTTGACTTGAATAAATCAACGGAGCATCTTAACCGTCAGTTAATTGACAGTGAAAATAAATATAAACTACTTCTTATGGCTAGCGATGAAGGTGTTGTGGACTATGATCATACGACAAAAATCGTATCGCTGTCAGATAAAGCACTGGCAATTATAGACCATGCTTTAAGAGGTAAGGAAATGACTCTGTGGGATGTAATGGATATTTTGGTTGATGAAGATGCCAAACTTCTCAAGGAGACCTTTGACCGAATTAAGTATGGCAACCAGGAAATGATTGATGTCAGACTGCGAATCAAGCAATTATATGGTGACTCCAGACATGTTCGGCTGACGGGAGCAATTATCAGGCAGGATGGCAAAATCAGTCGCATAGTAGGAGCTGTCAAAGACATACATGATGCAGTACTTAAAGAGGAGATTATCTATAATCTTGCCTATAGAGACGAAGCCACACGGATTTATAACGAAAATGCTTTTGTTAAAGATTTAAATGAACTTCTTGCCAACCAGAAACAGGAGAACATCTTGTTCTTGTCAATACGAGGGTATCTAAGTTATAATTCCATTGGTATAGCCTTTAGGAATAATTTAAGACTTCACTTTGTGAATATGCTTAAACGATTTTTCTATGTAGAGAATTGTTATTATCTTGAGGATGGTGTTTTTGCTGTGAGAAATCATCAGGAGATTACTTTTGAAGAGGCAAAAGTCAAATACCAGGCCTTAAGTCGTGAACTTGAGAAACCTAAGTCAATCGGAGATGTTTCCGTTCATTTAATGATGCATGGGACCTATATTACCTGTCCTTCTGACAGTGACTACCCAGAGGGAATTGTCTCCAGAGGCAAGGCTATGTTGAGTCATTTGGAAAGTAATAAAATTATGGACCTGGCTAATTTTAAGGAATCCATATATAAGACCCAGTTTCGCGCCAATCGTTTGGATACCTTTATCCTAAGTGCCATTGAAGATGATGAGTTTTATCTGGTCTATCAACCGCAATACAATGAAATAGGTCATATTATTGGCTATGAAGCGTTAATCCGTTGGGATTCAGACCGGTTTGGCTATGTATCACCCAATGAATTCATTCCAGTTGCAGAGCGGAATGGAAATATCTTTTTTGTTGGACGTTTCGTCATTGATTCAACCTGTGAGTTTTGTAACCGATTTAAAGACCGGTTTGGCAATTATCCAAGAATATCCATTAATGTGTCCTTCGTTGAACTGATTAATCCGGATTACGCCTCTGATTTATATCATACACTGGAGTTATATGCTATTCCGGTTTCTTCCATCGTTCTTGAAATTACTGAGACTGCTATTTCAGATTTTGTTGATGTAGTTCTGACCAATATTCAGGCACTTAGCAGACAGGGTTTTGAAATTCATTTAGATGATTTTGGAACCGGTTATTCATCACTTAATCATTTGAGTATGCTTCCTGTTGATACTGTGAAGATTGACAAGTCATTTATTGATCAGATTATGACCAACCATTCAACCCAGAAAATTGTCATTTCAGTAATTGAGCTTTGCCATAGGTTGGGTAAAAAGGTAATTGCTGAAGGGATTGAGAGAGAAGACCAGTTCAATATACTTAAGGATATGTCCTGTGATGAATTTCAGGGATATCTCTTTAGTAAACCCCTTAATGACTACACGATATTAGAAAACGAAAAAATAACCAAATTATATTAAAAAACCCATACTATAAGTCAGCTAGAAGGAGACCACGTGAAAAGTATTTCTGCAATTAAAGAAGAATTTAATGAACTAACTAAAGTCAACATCGAGTCATATGAACCCTTGTTTAATGATTTTTACGAAACTCATAAAGACGATCAACGCAAGGGAGTGGTTCAAATACTGAACCGTGGAAAAAAGATGATCAAGGATTATGTTGAGGAGCTGGACCGTATAGATTTTATGCTCACTTATGAAAAAGCTTACAAGGGTCAAGGTTTCATAGGTGGAGTTGATGAGGCTGGCAGGGGACCTCTAGCAGGGCCGGTAGTAGCCGCATGCGTGATTCTTAATCCTGAAGACCCGATTCTATATGTCAATGACTCTAAGAAGCTGAATGCCAAAATGAGAGACCGGCTCTTCGATGAAATCCAAAATAGAGCTCTTTCTTTTGGAATAGGAATTGTACACCATGACCGTATTGATGAAATCAATATTTTGCAGGCAACCTATGAAGCCATGCGTATAGCAATTGAACAGATGGAGATTAAGCCTGTCCATTTACTCAATGATGCAGTCATTATCCCGGGAGTAAGCCAAAGTCAAGATAGGATTATTAAAGGTGATGCCAAATCACTTTCTATAGCTGCTGCCAGTATATTGGCCAAAGTTACCAGGGACAGGATTATGGTGGCTTATGATGAACTTTATCCAGAGTACGGCTTTGCAGGACATAAAGGGTATGGTTCAAGCAGTCATATCGAGGCAATAAGGACATTCGGTCCTTCGCCAATCCACCGCAGCACCTTTATTAAGAATTTTGTATAATATATTTAGAATAAGGTCTAAGGGGCCGATACATATAATAGAGCCAATATGTGATAATGTTGGTTTTGTTTTTGAAGGCTAATAGAAAGTTCGGTGAATATATTGAGAATCGATTTGTCAAGTTTTATGGGAAAACTGAATAAAACAGAAGACTTAAAAAATAGAGAAAGAAAAACACCTACCAATTATAGTAAATTACCTCAAACGGGTCAGAAAATCAGTGGCCAGATTACAGATGTTCAACAGAACAGAGTCGCAATTCTTTTAGAAGATGGCCAAGTGGTTGAAGCTAGACTTACCAAGGATCTCCAATTTGTCATTGGGGACCAGGTAAAGTTTTTAGTTAAGGATTCATCTGATGGACTCTTGCTGCTTCAGCCTATTGAAGGTGACAAGCTCTTAGACGAGAAGTTATTATCCATCTTAAAGGCTGCAGGTATAGAGGACACGCCTAAGAACAGAGAATTACTAGGCAAACTTATTGAAAAGGGGATGCCTATTGACAAGAGTTCACTCCAGGAAATGGTTATGTATACCAAACGTTTTCCTGATGCTAAAATTAGCGATATGGTATTTCTCAAGCAAAACGACATTCTTATTTCCAAAGATTCTATTCATTATGTAGAGCAGCTGTTAAGTCATAAGCAATCGGTGTCTTCCACTATTACAAGCTTCAATAATGAGGTTGCCAATATAGTGGATAAAACATCTGGGGAAATGGTTGCCAGAACAATTCTTCAGGGTAATGAACCGGCTACCAATGTATTTACCAAAATTCGTAACTTCTTTTTAAAGCCGGCTGACCAGGTGCCTGTTTCAAATGAAAAATTGGATATACCAATGCATAAGGTCATGACCCAGGAATCTGCTGACCAGGTTGTTAATAACTTGGGTAAAATGTTGGTTTCAAAAGGTCAGGAGAGCCATTACCAATCCACCTATCTATCAGAACTTTCAAATCTGTCATCCAATAAGGAGAAAGCCTTTGGTCAACTCTTCTCAGCTATTGAAAATCTTGATATACCTGAGGACATTAAACAGGCAACCAACAAACTTCTTGCCGGTTCGATGACCAAGTCCATGCTTAATCATGAACTTATGTTGAACAGGAATGAAATTGAAAGTGTTGAGAACATCAAGAAACATTACAACAAGGTCTACAATAAAATGGTCGATGTTCTAAATCTTGATCTCCATGACAACAGCGAAAGTGTTAGACAGGTTCTTAAAGAAGCCGGGAATATTAAAACCAGTGTAGAGATGATGAATCAACTCCAGCAAAACCATCAATTTATCCATATTCCAATGATTATTAATAATCAAAATGTGGATAGTGAACTCTATGTTATGAAGAAACAAGCCGGTAACAAAAAGCAAGATGAAAGAATTACAGCACTAGTGAGGTTGGATTTGAGGAATTTGGGGCAACTGGATATATATGTTGCCAAAACCGGCCAAAATGTAGATGTGAATTTTTATACAGCTTCCGACGATGTTACAGAAGATATACGGAAGAATTCTGATCAACTTTATAAACAGCTAATCGAAAAGTCTTTTAATGTACTGGGGATTGGTGTAGGTCTTCGTGAAAAGGCATTTGATATTGTTGATGATTTCCTGGAGCCTGATGACAGTGGTGAATCCAAACGTTTTTCATTTGATATGCGGGCATAATGACTGAGGTGATATGTAATGGTAAATAACAATCAACATTCCGAGTTAAAGAAGGCTGTAAAAAAGGCGGCCGCAATACGCTATGATTTGGGTGATGATGCGCCTAGTGTAGTTGCAAAAGGAAAGGGTATCGTTGCAGAGAATATTCTTGAAAAAGCAAGTGAGGGAGACGTACCTGTCTATAAGGATCCTGAACTGGTTGAAGAGTTGACCAGGTTGGATCTAGGTGATTTTATTCCACCTGAATTATATACAGTCGTAGCTGAAATTATGGTTTTTGTCTCCGATCTCGATAAACTTAGGGATAAAATGTAGGAAGATATATAGATGAGGGGATTAGGGTGAACAAACGAAGTAAAGGACAGGCCTACGAAGATAAGGCTGTTGATCATATTAAGGGAATGGGTATGACCCTGGTAGATCGAAACTTTTATACAAAGTTTGGTGAGCTGGATATTATTGCCCTGGATAAGGAGACCTTGGTTTTTGTTGAGGTGAAATACAGGTCCAACGGCAATTACGGTCATCCTGGAGAAGCTGTCACTTCTCTTAAGCAAAAACGCATCATAAACTCTTCTAAATGGTATATGATGAAGAAAGGGTATAGGGACATCAATGTCCGTTATGATGTCTGTGGCTGGCACCTGGGCCAGGTGGTATATTATAAAGGAGCGTTTTATTATGGAAGCTAAATTGGTTACATTCAAACATTTCAATCAATATAAGAACCTTAGCCATTGCTTTACAACACGAATTGGTGGTTTCAGCAATGGTGTTTTTTCGTCCTTGAATATGGGATTTGGAAGAGGCGATGACTATGACCTGGTCATGAAAAATTATAAATTGGTAGCTAGGCAATTAGGGATAGATATCTCCGAAATGGTTTTGTCAAATCAAGTACATGGTGATACAATTATGAGAGTAGGGAAAAAAGATATGGGTAAGGGAATTGTCTCAGAGTCTGATCTCTTGGGAGTAGATGGCTTTATGACCAATGAAAAAGGTTTGGGTCTTACCCTGTTTTTTGCTGATTGTGTCCCTTTATACTTTTATGACCCTAACCATGAGGTAATTGGTATGGCACATGCCGGATGGAAGGGAACTGTCCTTCAAATCGGGAAAAAAATGATTGAAGGGATGGCTACCGAGTTCGGCACAAGGCCAGAAGATATTATTGCAGGAATTGGTCCTTCTATTTGTGGTGACTGCTATGAGGTATCATTGGACGTAAAAAAACAATTTGACTTATCCTTTAATGATGATATAATAGCACAAGTTGTTAAAAATGGAGTAAGTGACGAAAAATTTATAATAGATTTAAAACTGACCAACCGTCTGTTGATGGAAGAAGCTGGTGTTTTGCCGTCAAATATTGAGGTTTCTGATCTTTGTACCCGGTGTAACCAGAACCTTTTCTTTTCTCATAGAGTCATGGGAAAAGAGCGTGGCAGTCAAGTTGGTATCATGGTCTTAAGATAAGAGGTGTTTATATGGCCAAACACATAATTACCAGTATTGAGAAAGACAGTATTGCAGAAGAACTGGATATACGAATTGGTGACCAGCTCATTTCCATTAACGGACAGGAAGTGGAAGATGTTCTGGATTATACCTATTTGGAAAAGGATGAAGAGCTTGAGTTAGTAATCCTTAGACCTTCTACCAATGAGGAGTGGGAATATTTTATTGAAAAGGAAGTTTTTGAGACAATTGGCTTGGATTTTGATTCTGGATTAATGGACGAGTATAAATCCTGTCACAACAAATGTGTCTTTTGTTTTATTGATCAATTGCCACCTGGTATGCGTAAAACCATGTACTTCAAAGACGATGATGCAAGACTATCCTTTTTACTGGGGAATTATATTACCTTGACTAATATGAAGGACAAGGATTTTGACCGAATCATCAAATATAGACTGCAACCTATAAACCTATCCATACATTCCATGAATATGGACCTGCGTAAGGAGATGCTCCACAATCGTTTTGCAGGTAATCTTCTGACTTATATGGATCGGTTAAAAGAAGCTGAACTCATTATGCATGGTCAAATTGTCCTGTGTAAAGGGATCAATGATAAAGAAGAACTTAGGTATTCTCTGGAAGAGATGATGAAATACCTGCCATATCTTCAAAGTGTTTCTGTTGTACCTGTAGGCTTGACCAAACACCGTGCCCACCTTGAGAAATTAGAACCTTTCAGCAAGGAAGAGGCCATTGAAATCATTGAATTGGTCGAGTCTTATCAGAAAAAAGCCCTTCAGACCTACGACCTACATTATATTCATGCGGCTGATGAATTTTATTTTTTGGCTGACAGGGATATGCCCCAGGCAGAGACTTATGACGGCTATTTGCAGTATGAAAATGGCGTTGGAATGACAAGGCTCTTGATTGATGAGTTTATGGAATGTTATAATAACTTTGATTTTCAAAATATAAAAACCTTTAAATACAAAAAAATCACCATTGTAACAGGTAAACTGATTGAGAAGACTTTAAGGTCTTTGGCCAGCCTTATGGAAGAAAAGTTAAGTATGGATATTGAAATTAAAGGTATCGAAAATGATTTCTTTGGACCTTTAATCACGGTATCAGGACTGGTTACCGGTGGTGACATCATAAAACAACTGGACGGTGGAGCTTACGAGGTCGTTTATCTACCGGATAATATGCTAAAGACTGATGAGGATATTTTTCTTGATGATGTTACCGTCAGTCAGTTAGAATCACAATTAAGAACCGACGTAGTGACCCTGGAATTAAAAGGTGGGGTCTTGTTTGATGCTATGTTGGGTAAGGAGATAAATCATGAGTAGCAAACCAATAGTAGCTGTAGTCGGTCGTCCTAATGTGGGCAAATCCACCTTGTTCAACCGAATGGCAGGCGAGAATATTTCAATTGTTAAAGACACCCCAGGTGTTACCAGAGACCGGATCTATGCTGATGTATCCTGGTTGAAGTACGATTTTACATTAATCGATACAGGTGGTATTGAACCGGACACCAGTGACTTGATTTTGAAACACATGCGAGCTCAGGCAGAAATTGCCATTGAAACCGCTGATGTCATTATTTTTATGGTGGATGTACAGACAGGTCTTACGGATTCGGACCAAAAAGTGGCAGAAATGTTGAGAAGATCAAAAAAGCCCATCGTCTTATGTGTCAACAAAGTAGACTCCTTTAAGAAGTTTGAAATGGATGTTTATGAATTTTATAATCTTGGATTAGGTGAGCCTTTCCCAATTGCGGCAGCCAATGCCCAAGGACTTGGTGATATGCTTGACGAAGTCGTGAAGCACTTCTATGAAGACCAGATTGGACACGACGAAGAGGATGATGAGATTACCAGTATTGCCATCGTTGGCAAGCCTAATGTTGGGAAATCGTCTTTGGTCAACAAGATTTTAGGAGAAGAACGTTTGATCGTATCTGATATTGCAGGTACAACCAGAGATGCAATTGACACTCTGGTCAAATATGATGGAAAAGAATACCGTTTTATAGATACAGCAGGGCTTAGACGTAAAAGCAGAATCAAAGAAGACCTTGAAAGGTATTCGATAGTTCGTACGGTAGCCAGTGTTGAAAAAGCAGATATTGTCATTATGATGATTGATGCTACAGAAGGTATCACTGAGCAGGATGCAAAAATTGCCGGAATCGCCCATGACAGAGGTAAAGGGATTATCGTTGCTGTTAACAAATGGGATGCCCTGGAAAAAGATGACAAGACCATGTACAGGTTCCTGGATGATATTCAGACAACTCTTGCATATATGACCTATGCACCTATCGTATTTATTTCAGCGGTAACCGGCCAGAGGATCAACAAGTTGTTTGAAACTATCGAAATGGTAGAACAAAACCAAACCATGCGTGTCCCAACGGGTGTAATGAATGAAATCCTTTATGATGCTATGGCTATGAATCAACCGCCATCAGATAAGGGTAGGCGCCTAAAGATTTATTATATGACTCAAGTTTCCATTAAACCTCCTACATTCGTCCTTTTCATTAACGATAAGGAGCTGATGCATTTTTCTTATACAAGATATATCGAAAATCAGATCAGAGAGGCTTTTGGATTTAAGGGTACTCCTCTGAAATTATTAGCGAGAGAGAGGAAGGAAAAATAATGCTTAGGATCTTAGGGTTTGTTATCGGCTATTTTGCAGGATGTATCAATTTTGCATACTTGATCGGTAGATTCAAGGAACATATTGATATCCGTGATTTTGGTAGTGGAAACTCAGGAACAACTAATGCTATTCGTGTTATGGGATGGAAGCTTGGATTAGTCACTTTTTTTGGTGATTTCTTCAAATGTCTTTTGTCATACCTTTTGGTATCTATGATATTTGATAATGAACTGGCAGGACTTTATGCCGGTTTTGGTGCTGTAATTGGCCATAATTGGCCAGTATTCTTAAAATTTAGAGGGGGCAAGGGAATTGCCGCTTCAACAGGACTTTTGTTTGCTGTTAATCCTTTAGGAGGTTTAATTATCGTTCTTCTAGTCTCAGCAATCATTTATATAACCAGATATGTATCCTTAGGTTCTCTTGTTCTTGCAACCTTGATGCCGGTCATGTTTTTCATCGTTAAGGATGGACAAATTGAATTTGTTATCCTTGGGGCCATATTGATGGTTATTGCTTATTGGAGACATAAGGCTAATATAAAACGTTTGCTAGAAGGTAAAGAAAATAAATTAGGTTCTAAGAAAGGGTAGTGTCGTCGATATGAATATTGCTGTAATAGGTTCAGGAGGCTGGGGCTGCGCTCTTGCCAAAGTACTTTTTGATAATGAGCATCATGTAACCTTATGGTCAAAGTTTCAGGAAGAAATCGATACAATAAAAGAATTAGGTGAAAACCGGGCTAAGTTACCAGGAATACCACTTCCCAAAGATCTGTGTTTAACCAGCGATGTTGAGGAAGCTGTAAGGGGTAAAGACCTCCTGGTTATGGCAGTTCCCTCCAGTTTTATTCGTTCAACAACAGAACTTATCAAACCATATGTTGTTAAAGAGACTATATTGGTCAATGTAGCAAAGGGGATCGAAGACAAGACTCTGATGACCTTACAGGAAGTTATTAATGATGTACTTCCGGAAAACAGAGTAGCAGTTCTTTCCGGTCCATCACATGCAGAAGAAGTTGCCAGAGGGATTCCTACTTCTGTTGTTGTTGGATCCAAAGATGAAGAATTGGTGAAATTGGTTCAAGATACATTTATGAATACCAATTTTAGGGTATACGGCAGTGCTGACATTGTCGGTATTGAAATGGGTGGCTCCCTTAAAAATGTTATAGCCTTAGCTGCAGGAGTATCTGATGGACTTGGATATGGCGACAACACAAAAGCAGCCCTTATGACAAGAGGAATGGCCGAAATCAGCCGATTAGGTGCTGCAATGGGTGCTGATCCTATGACTTTTAATGGTTTATCAGGCATTGGAGATTTGATTGTCACCTGTACTTCGATGCACTCAAGAAACAGAAGAGCGGGTATATTGATCGGTAAAGGGTCCAGTCTTGACGAGGCCCTTGCCGAAGTTAAAATGGTCGTCGAAGGTGTTTATTCTGCAAAAGCAGCCTTAGGTCTTGCTAAGAAATATAATGTAGAAATGCCTATTATTGAGAAGGTTAATGGCGTCCTCTTTCATGGTGAAAGTCCAGCAGAGGCTGTTGATGAGCTGATGAACAGGGAAAAGAAGTTCGAATCTGTATAATAGCTCTTGTTTTCGTAGAAAACTTATGTTACAATATGTATACTATAGAAAGATTACAGAAAGAGTGGACGTCGGTCCACTCTTTTGTTTGAGTAAGAGAGGATGTGAAAAAATGGCATCAAAGAAGCAAATCGAAGAGTTGGCTCTAGAAGTAATTACTCCTATTTGTGAAGAACAAAATCTGGAATGTGTCGATGCGGAGTTCGTTAAGGAAGCCGGTCACTATTATCTGAGAATCTTTTTGGATAAGGAAGGCGGTATTACAGTTAATGACTGTGAAGCGGCCAGTCGTGCTTTTGAGGCAATCTTCGACAAACAGGATCCAATTAAAGATCCATACATACTGGAAGTCAGTTCGCCAGGACTTGACCGTCCTCTTAAGAAGGATAAGGATTTTGAACGTCATATGGGTGATATGGTTGAATTAAAACTATATAAGGCCATTGACAAAGTCAAGGAGTTTTCAGGTGTTTTGGAAGCTTATGACAATGAGACGGTAACCGTAAACGTCGATGATGAAATCATGGTATTTAACAGAAAAGATATAGCTATGATACGTTTGGCTATTATTTTCTAATGTTGTAGTGTTCAAAGAGCATACGACATATTTACATAGATTATGCATGCAAACCTTAGTGGTTGTACGGCAATAAGCCGTCGGTATAATTCAATTAGAAGGAGGATAAAAACATGAATGCTGAGTTCATTCAAGCATTAAACCAAATCGAAAAGGAAAAAAATATTAGCAAGGAAGTTCTCATTGAGGCAATTGAGAACTCATTGTTGACTGCATGTAAGAACCATTATGGTACATCATCCAATATACACGTTACTATTGATAATGAAAAAGGTAATGTAACCGTAATCGCAGAAAAAGAAGTCGTTGAAGTAGTAGAACATAAAGAGCTGGAGATTTCTCTTCAAGCAGCTAAGGAAATTGATCCTAGTTTTACTATTGGCGATCTTGTGCAAATTGAAGTGACTCCAAAGGACTTTGGACGTATTGCTGCTCAAAAGGCTAAGCAAGTTGTCGTCCAAAAAATCCGCGAGGCAGAAAGAGACCTTCTTTTCAACTCCTATCAAGAGAAGGAAAAAGAGGTCGTTACTGGAATTATCCAACGAACTGTAAAGAATAACGTTATTGTGAATCTTGGTAAAATCGATGGTATCCTGTCTGAAAAAGAACAGGTTCATACAGAAAACTATCCTTTGAACCAAAGACTTAAAGTATATGTTATCGAAGTTAAACCAGGAACAAAAGGACCTAAGATCTATGTATCCAGAACCCATCCTGATCTTGTAAAACGTCTTTTTGAGCAAGAAGTTCCTGAAGTGCATGATGGTGTCGTAGAAATCAAGTCGATATCAAGAGAGGCAGGCTCAAGAACCAAGATAGCTGTTCATTCCATTAAAGATGAAGTGGATCCTGTAGGTTCATGTGTCGGCCATAACGGTTCAAGAGTAGGTATTATTGTTGATGAGCTGCATGGTGAAAAGATTGATATTATCCCATGGAGTGAAAACATTGCTGAATTCATTGCAGCATCATTAAGTCCTTCCAAAGTGGTACAAGTAGCAGTAGATACTCAAGAACAAAGTGCAAAAGTTATCGTTCCTGATTATCAATTGTCATTGGCCATTGGTAAAGAAGGACAAAATGCCAGATTGGCTGCTAAATTGACAGGTTTTAGAATTGACATTAAGAGTGAGACACAAGCTAGAGAAGTGGATTTTATTTCTGAAGAAGACTTTGAAAAAGAAGGAGTTATGACTCTAGGCAGCGTAAGTCATTACGATCAAGATGAATTAATGCCTTTTGATGAGTCATTATTTGAAGACTAATGCCTAAAAAACTACCCCTTAGGAAGTGTACCGGTTGTCATGAAATGAAAGATAAACGCCAGATGATTCGCGTGGTCAAGACCAAGGAAGGCGATCTTTTTATAGACAAAACCGGAAAGGCGAATGGACGCGGTGCATATATATGCCCATCAAAGTCTTGCTTTGAGAAAGCCATTAGTAATAAAGGTTTAGAAAGATCTTTCAAAAATAAAATCCCTCAGGAAACATATGATGCCCTTAAGGAGGCCATGAACGAATTTGAATAAATCGTTGAATATGATTGGACTGTGTATGAAAGCGGGCAAGATCAAAGCCGGAGAATTCTCCGTTGAACATTCGGTTAAGTCCGGTGATTCATATTTGGTCATCATTGCCGAAGATGCATCAGACAACACAAAGAAAAAATTTACCAATATGTGTAAATTCAGAGAGTTACCTTATCACATAGGTTTCACTAAAAGTGAACTGGGCCATGCGATAGGTAAGGAAATGCGAGCAACTGTATCTGTGAATGATGAGAATTTTGCACAGAGCATACTAAAAACTTGGAGGTGATCAGATGTCTAAAAGACGTGTACATGAACTTGCGAAACAGCTTGGTCTGGATTCAAAAGACTTAATCACAACTTTGCAGGCTATGAACATCGAAGTCAAGAACCATATGAGTTCCTTGTCTGAAGATGATGAGAAAAGGATAATTGGAAGGTATAGCAACAAGTCTTCCAATGCGAATAAAGGAAACAGCCAAAGCCCAAACCGGTCTGATAGTAATAGAAGTGGTGGAAGCACACAAAACCAATCTAATAACAGAACTGGTCAAGGCAACCATAATAACCAGGATAGAAATTCTGGACAGAGCAATAGAAACAACAGCCAGGGTAATCGAAGCAATTACCAGGGCAACCGTAATAATCAAGGAAGCCGAAACGACCAATCTGGTAGAAATAACCAGGTAAATCGTAGTGATCAGGGTAACAGAAGCGACCAAGGTAGCAGAAGTGACCAAGGCAGCAGAAGCAACCAAGGTAACAGATCTTACCAAGGCAACAATAGAAACGATCAAGGAGCTAGAAACAATCAAGGCTCTAGAAACAGTCAAGGTAGCCGCACCGGATATCAAGGTAATCGAAACTCCACTAATCAGGGAGAACGTAGTAACCATGGAGAGCGCAGCACCCAGGACAACAGAAGCAACCAGGGAGCTAGAAGCAATCAAGGCAATCGTACTGGTTATCAGGGCAATAGAACGAATAGTCAAGATAGCCGTTCTCAAAGCCAAGGGGATAGAAGCTATAACTCCAACAGAAATTCCAGTCAAGGCAGAACGAACACTCAAGGTAATAGATCTTCCCAGTCAAGTGATATAGGTGAAAAGCCACAGGCTAACAGAGCTGATAGAAGAAGTCAGGGCAAGAAAAATTACCAGAATAAGAAGACTGACAACAATAACAGCAATAACAACACCAGAGGCAAAAAGACTGAATATAAACCACGTAACCTAGAGAAAAAAGAAAAGCAGAAGTACAAGAAAAAACATACTGAGGAAGTTGTAGAAGAAAAGTCAGAAGTTATCAGCATCGGTTCTGAAATTGCTGTAAAAGCTTTGGCAGAGATGATTGAGCAGCCAATCAGTGAATTGGTTAAAAACTTGATGATGCGTGGTATTATGGCTACAGCCAACCAGGAAATCAACTTTGAACTGGCTTCTGAACTTGCTATGGAATATGATTATCTGGTTGAAAAAGCCACTGATGAAGATTTCGTTGAGGAGTTCTTCAAAACAGAACCAGATGATGAAAAGGATCTTAAGAAACGTCCTCCGGTTGTCGTAGTTATGGGTCACGTTGACCATGGTAAGACTTCCTTGCTGGATGCTATCCGTGAGGCTAAAGTTACAGAAGGCGAACATGGTGGTATCACTCAGCATATTGGTGCTTATTCTGTTGAAATCAATGATGAGCCCATTACTTTCCTAGATACTCCTGGTCATGAGGCCTTTACTGCTATGCGTCTTCGTGGAGCAATGGCTACGGATATTGCAATTCTAGTTGTTGCTGCTGACGACGGTGTTATGCCACAGACTATTGAGGCTATTAATCATGCCAAGGCTGCCGGTGTACAAATCATCGTAGCTATCAACAAAATCGATAAAGAAGGTGCTAATCCTGATCGTGTTAAGCAAGAGCTTATCGAGTATGAATTAGTTCCAGAAGACTGGGGTGGAGACACAATTTGTGTTCCAGTTTCAGCTATTCAAAAGACTGGTATTGATGAACTCCTTGAAATGATTATCCTTGTTTCGGAAATGGAAGACCTTAAAGCTAATCCTAAAAGAGAAGCTAGAGGTATTATTGTTGAGGCACAATTGGATAAAGGCCGTGGTCCAGTGGCAACTGTATTGGTTCAAAACGGTACGCTCAAAGTTGGTGATTCAGTACTTGCCGGTAATACATACGGTAAAGTCAGAGCAATGCTTAACGATGCAGGCAAGCGTGTTAGAACTGCAAGCCCATCTACTCCTGTAGAGATTCTTGGTCTTAACGAAGTTCCTACAGCCGGTGAAGCTTTCTACGTTACAGAAGGTGACAGAGAAGCTAGACTTATGTCGGAAAAACTCAAATCTACTCAACGTGAGAAGATGATTCAGAATACTCCTCAAAAAGTTAGCTTGGATGACCTTTTCCATCAAATTCATGAAGGTGAAATGAAGGAACTGAAATTAATTGTAAAAGCTGATGTACAAGGTTCTGTAGAGGCTGTAAAGCAAAGCTTGATGAAGCTTTCCAATGAAGAAGTAGTTATTAATATCATCCATGGTGGCGTAGGTGCGATTAATGAGTCTGACGTTATGTTGGCCAGTGCATCCAATGCTATTATCATTGGCTTCAATGTACGACCTGAATCAACTGCAAAATCCGCTGCTGACCAGGAAAAAATTGATGTTCGACTTTACCGGGTGATTTATAATGCTATAGAAGATATTGAACTGGCTATGAAGGGTATGCTTGATCCTATATTCCAGGAAAAAGTAATCGGTCATGCAGAAGTTCGCGATACGTTTACAGTTTCCAATGTAGGTACTATTGCAGGTTCTTATGTTACAGATGGTAACTTGAAGAGAAATGCAAGCGCCAGATTGGTACGTAACGGTATTGTTCTTTATGAAGGTGAATTAGCTTCACTTAAACGTTTCAAAGACGATGTTAAGGAAGTTGCCACTGGATATGAATGTGGTATTATGCTTGAAAAGTACAATGACCTTAAAATTGGTGATGTTATCGAAGCCTTCATTATGGAAGAAATACCACGATAAACTTGAAACTTAAAACTTGCAAACCTTATAAAAAGCAGGTGACATCATGAAAAAAAATTCTAATAGAATCGTTCGAATAAACGAAGAAATCAAACACGAATTAAGCGCAATCATTCGTGACGGAATTAAGGATCCAAGGGTTGATACATTAACGTCAATCGTTTATGTAGATACAACTCCCGACCTTAAATTCTGTAAAGTTTTTTTCAGTACTTTAGGGGATGAAGCGAAGCACCAGGATACCCTTGAAGGATTGAAAAACTCAGCAGGCTATATCCGTAAGGAGCTGGCCAGAAGAGTTAATCTTCGAAATACACCGGAACTAAAATTTGTCGTGGATCACTCCATCGAATACGGTGTAAATATGAGCAAGCTGATCAAAGAAGTAACAGAAAAAGATCAGATCAACCATGTTGATGAAGATTAATGAATTAATAAGCTTATTACCTGAGGATGAACATGTCTATATTACCGGACATGTTCATCCTGACGGTGATTGCATTGGTGCTGCATTGGGCTTATATCAATTGCTAATGAATAATAGACAAGTAAGTGTGATATTGGAAGAACGGCCAGAAAGTTATAGTGACTTGTCTGGTTTTAGTCATATTATGACTTATGAAGAATTTGAATCCCAACAAGATGCAGTGTTTAAGGACTCCTATTCCTTAATCGTTGTTGATTCTGGGGACTTAAGTCGAATTGAACCGATTGTTGATCTTTTCAATAAGGCATCAACAACCGTGAATATAGATCATCATGACAGCAATACCTATTTTGCTGACTATAATTATGTGGATACAAAATCCTCTTCAACCAGTGAAATGATTGGTTTGATGATGGGTCTTTTAGATGGGGACAAGTCGAATCTGAACAAGGCGGTCAGTGATTGTCTCTACACCGGAATTATTTATGATACCGGTGTTTTTAAACACAGCAATACCAGGCAGGAGACTCATCTGGTAGCAGGTCATCTGGTCAGTACAGGCATTGACTTTACCGATAAAATTAATCGGATGTATTTTACCAGATCACCAAAAAATGTTAAGGCTCTGCAAATAGCCATTAATAATTTGACTATTGAAAATAGTGGAAGAATTGCAATGACGGTTATTGCCTACGAGGACCTGGTTAAGGAATCCTTATCCAAACAGGATACTGAAAGTGTAGTGTCCTTCCTCAATGAAATAGAAGGTCCTCTTGCCAGTGTATTTTTACTTGAACTGGCACCTAATTCTTTTAAAGGAAGTTTCAGGGCAAAGGATTATGTGAATGTGTGTAACGTTGCAAAGGTCTTTGGCGGTGGTGGCCATATTAAGGCATCTGGTTGTACTATTGATGATGACCTGGATCGTGTCAAAACTCGTGTGTTAAAGGAGATGGAAGTTGAATTTCAACGGCATCATTAATGTTTATAAAGAAAAAGGCTACACATCTTTTGATGTGGTAGCTCTTGTAAGAAAAACCCTGGGTATGAAAAAAGTTGGACATACCGGAACCTTGGATCCTGATGCTACAGGAGTTTTACCTATATGTTTAGGTAAAGGGACTAAAGTCGTAGATTTGTTGACCGACAAGGATAAAACCTACCGGGCAGAATTTGTTCTAGGCTTTAGAACGGATACACAGGATATTTCAGGTACTGTTGTCGAAAGATCTTCTAAGGAAGTTACTTCTAGTGAGGTTGAAAAAGCCCTTTTAAGCTTTCTGGGAGATTACCAGCAAGTACCACCTATGTACTCTGCATTAAAACATAAAGGTAAAAAGCTTTATGAACTGGCCAGACAGGGGATCACGATCGAAAGAGAAGCGAGACCGGTCAAAATACTGGATATTAAGAACATGCATCAGATTGACGGCACCTATTATGGGTTTGATGTAACCTGTTCCAAAGGAACCTACATAAGAACCCTTATTGACGATCTTGGTCTTAAACTTGGTACTTTTGCCTGTATGACAGAACTTGAACGGATTCAAGTAGGGCCATTTCATATTGAGGAGTCGATTACCCTTGAACAGTTAAAAAAAGCAACGGCTGAAGACAAAGCTATCGACTGTATCAAACCGGTGGACCAGCTCTTTCAGCATTATCCAAGGATTCAGGTGTCGACAGACTATGAAAAGCCATTGTATAATGGAAATAAGCTTCCTGTGGACCTGGTTTGGGATCAGGATGAGGCCTGTGATCGTTTTCGTATATATGATTCAAGGGACAAATTTATTGCTATTTATAAGAAAGTACTTAAAGATGGCATAACTATACTTAAAGTCGAAAAAATGTTTCATTAATAATGAGGTGACCTATGAAATTTATTACAGATATCAATTCCCTTCATCTTGAAAATACGGTAGTTGTTCTTGGGAATTTTGACGGTATACACAAAGGACATTTAACTTTACTGGAGAAGGCTAAAGATATTGCAGAAGAAAAAGGTCTTAAGACTGTGTTTTTCACCTTTTATCCACATCCAACCCATGTTTTGGCTCCGGTAGAAGTGAAGTTGATCTATACAGATAGAGAAAAGCAGCATGTCGCAGAAGATATGGGTATGGATTTTTACGTCCGTTTTCCATTTACAAAAGAAACGGCGTCTATTGAAGCAGAAGATTTTATACACACCATTTTATACCAGCATTTAGGTGCAAAAGCAATTGTCGTCGGTGAAGATTACTCCTTTGGTAAAGGTCGAAAGGGTAATATTGAGGTGCTTAAATCTTACGAAGGTCGATATGGGTATAAACTTAGTGCTCTCCCTAAACTTGAAAATGACGGTAAGACGATTTCCTCAACCTGGTTAAGGAAGTCAATAGACGATGCTGATTTTCCTTTAGTGACAGAACTGATGGGAAGACCTTATTTTATATCCGGTGAGGTTGTCCATGGTGCGGAACTGGGTCGTAAAATTGGTTTTCCGACTGCTAACATAAAGCCTGATAAACATAAACAGCTGCCTAAACATGGTGTATATATCACAACAGTGGATGTGAAAGGCAAAACCTACTTTGGCTTAACCAATGTTGGTACCAAACCTACAATTGACATAAATTTTAAAGAGGTGCTTGTTGAGACCTATATCTATGATTTTGATGAAATGATATATGGTGAGGAAATTATTGTAAAGTTCCATAAGTATTTGAGAAGTGAAGATGTATTTAATACCTTGGATGAATTAATTGATCAGATGAAATTAGATGAAAAAGACTTGATAGAATATTTCCATTTAAGTATGTAAGAATAGGCTAAAACTTATCTACGATTTGGCAGGGGGTTCTGTTATGGAGAATCAAAAAAACTTTTTTCTATATGGTTTAGTTGCTTGTTTGTCTCTGGTTTTGTCTTTAGGGGCGACGTTTATGTTGATTGGTACCTTAAATCTTGTGACTGTATTTGTATCTGTAGTCATAACTTCTCTTACCGGATTTATGGTGACTTATAAACGTTTCCTTTTGACAACCGAGTTGACTGAAGAACTTGAAAATCAAGTAAATATTCGTTCGTCAATCATTAAGATGGCTCAGGATATGACTTTAATCCATACAAAAAAGGAACTTCACGACATGATTTTGAAGACGGCGGTCGATGTACTGCCGGATACAAGCATGGGGTCAATCATGTTGATTGACCAGAATGGTGATTCTCAATTTGAATCTGTTGTAGGCTTTGATCTGGAGGAGTTAAGGAGCATTCATTTAAGGGTAGAGGAGACTTACCTTTATAACATGACTGGCGGCCGCATGGATCGAACGGTTATTGTACATAACGCTCAAAAAGTGAACAGCACCTTGCCCGGCAAAGGTAATAAGAAAATTATTGAAACTAAAAATACAGACTTAATTAATTCGACCATGTCAGCGCCTCTATATGTTGACGGGACTCTTTATGGGATGATGAATGTCGATTCTGAACATTATAATGCCTTTGATGAAAATGATGTGGATTTGTTGAATTTCTTCGCTATTGAAGCAGTTAAGGTGCTCAAACTTTATGATACCATTGAAGAAAACAACCGACTATCCAAGTTTGATCCGCTGACTAACCTTTATAACAGAAGATACCTTCATCATCGGTTGGAAGGTTTGACCAATGAGAAAAAATCCTTTACCTTAGTATCCATAGATATCAATAATCTTAAGCTTGTTAACGATTTGTATGGACATGACCTTGGTGACGAGTTACTCTTGGCCTTTGTTGAAGGTATATCCTCAACACTAAAAGATGGAGACCTTTTTTCCAGATATGGTGGCGATGAATTTATCGTTGTGTATCGTTCCAGATCTAAAGAAGACGTAAAGGCTCTATATGAAAAAGATCTGATTGAATATTTTGCAGGATATGTCATTAATCCACTGATGGAGGAAATACGTGTCACTTTTTCATATGGTATGACGGCTTATCCTGTTGATTCAAAAAATTACGAAAAACTCATTATTCGAGCTGATGAACTGATGTACGAAAGCAAACGTAGATTCCATGGTGAAAGGAAGTTGGTTTAATATGTCAAAGAAATGTTGTCTAAAATATAAGAAAAACGGGAAATACTGCTCCTCATGTCCTATTAAAGATGTGCTTAAGGAAAAGGAAAGAGCGGAATCTAAAAAGGCGAAAACCAAAAATAAGGACAAAGACAAAGGTAAGGACAAAGACAAAGGTAAGGATAAAAAGAAAAAGAATAAAAAGACAAAAAAGCAAGACAAAAAGAAAGCTATAAGTAAGAAGAAGAAAAATAAGTCTAAATAATGGTTTACATTATGAATGGCTTGTGATAATATATTTAATTGGTAATAGCCGTTGCTAGGTTCTCGGACACTCCGCCCAGTACGTGGTAACCGGCGTTTTTAATTAAGGAGGATCCACAAATGGATAAAGCTACAAAACAACAAATTATTAAAGATTTCGGAAGAGCAGCTGGAGACACAGGTTCACCAGAAGTTCAAATCGCTTTGTTGACTACAAGAATCAACGAGCTTAATGAGCATCTTAAGATGCACAAAAAAGATCACCACTCAAGAAGAGGTCTTCTTAAAATGGTAGGTCATAGAAGAAACTTACTTAGATATCTTCAAGAAACTGATCTTGAAGGCTATCGTGCATTAATTCAAAGATTAGGTCTTAGAAAGTAAGAATTTCTATATAGAGCGGATGATGTCCGCTCTATTTTCGTGTATATAGGATTTTCTTTGAAAGAGGATGCCTTTGTTCTTGTGATGATATTTGAATATGTCTGGCAAAAGGTGCTGCCTGGTGTCTACATATGAACATATAAAATAATATTATACAAAATTCCAATTTTCTTGTATAATAAATAGTAGAGCGTAAACACGCCACTATGCCCTGAAGTTTCTTATTAGTACTTAGTTTTTGTTCTCCAAACAAAGAAATGGAGAATAAGCACTAAGGACTAAGACTCAGGGCAGAATTGAAAGGAGACAATGATGTCAAGAGTTTATTCAACTGATCTTGCCGGCAGAACACTTAGTGTTGAAATCGGTAAAGTAGCAGGTCTTGCTAACGGCGCCTGCATCATCAATTATGGTGAAACAACTGTACTTTCTGTAGCAGTAGCTTCTGAGAAGCCTCGTGAAGGTGTGGATTTCTTCCCACTCAGTGTTGATTACGAAGAAAAAGCCTATTCAGTAGGTAAAATCCCAGGCGGATTCATTAAAAGAGAAGGTAGACCAAGTGAGAACTCCATACTTACCTGCCGTGTTATTGACCGTCCTATCCGTCCTCTTTTCCCTAAAGATTTTAGAAATGACTGTGGTATTGTTAATACTGTTATGTCTGTTGACCAGGATTGTCAACCTGAAATCTGTGCACTTATGGGTACTTCTATTGCACTTTCTATCTCAAACATTCCATTTGCAGGACCACTTGGTTCATGTGTCGTTGGTATGGTTGACGGAGAATATGTAATCAACCCAGACAAAGAGCAGAGAGAAAAAACTGTAATGAACGTAACCGTTTGTTCAACAAGAGAAAAGATTACCATGATTGAAGCGGATGCCAAAGAAGTTCCAGAAGCTCAAATGGTTGAAGCTATTTTCAGAGGTCATGAATTTAACAAAGAATTGATTGCCTTCATGGATTCCATCGTTGAAAAAGAAGGCAAGGAAAAAATGGCTTATATTGAAGTCGGAATTCCTGAAGAAATGTTTGCTTCTATGAAAGAAATCGTTCCTCCAAGTGAAATGGAAGAAGCGGTTTTTGCTGAAGATAAGACAGATCGTTTTGAAAGAATCGACAAAATCAAAGAAGTTTTGACTGAAAAATATACCAGTGAAGAAAACGAAGCTTTCTTGGGTATGATTGATGAAGCAGTATATCAATATCAAAAGAAAACAGTTCGTAAGATGATTCTTAAGGATCACAAGCGTCCAGATGGTAGAGGTATGGATGAAATCCGTAAATTGTCTGCAGAGGTAGATCTTGTTCCTCGAGTTCATGGTAGTGGACTTTTCACTAGAGGTGAAACACAAGTTCTTAATATTACGACTTTAGCTCCACTTTCTGAGTCACAAACTATTGATGGACTTGATGAACTTGTAACTGGCAAGCGTTATATGCACCATTACAACTTCCCATCATATTCTGTTGGTGAAACAAGACCTTCAAGAGGACCAGGACGTCGTGAAATCGGTCATGGTGCATTAGCTGAAAAAGCTTTGGTACCGGTTCTTCCTACTGAAGAAGAGTTCCCATATGCTATCAGAACTGTATCTGAAGTATTATCATCAAATGGTTCAACATCACAAGGTTCAATCTGTGCCAGCTCATTATCATTAATGGCAGCAGGTGTACCAATCAAGAAAGCTGTTGCAGGTATTTCATGTGGCTTGGTTACCGGCGAAACTGATGATGATTTCATCCTTTTAACAGATATCCAGGGTATTGAAGACTTCTTTGGCGATATGGACTTTAAAGTTGCCGGTACAAAGGATGGTATCACTGCAATCCAATTGGATATGAAACTTCAAGGTATTTCCAACGAAGTTGTTGAAGGTGCTATTTATCAAACAATGAAGGCCCGTAATTACATCCTTGATGATGTTATGAATGTTTGTATCAGTGAGCCAAGAGCTGAATTGTCACAGTATGCTCCAAAAATCACACAAACCAATATTGATCCTGAAAAAATCGGTGAAGTTGTTGGTCCTAAAGGTAAGACAATCAACAAGATTATTGATGAAACAGGTGTTAAGATTGATATCGAAGAAGACGGCCGTGTATTCGTATTCGGTAATGACCAGGAAATGGTTGAAAAAGCCATTGGTATTATTGAAATGATCGGTAAGGATGTTGAAGTCGGTACCATCTATAAAGGTAAAGTTGTTCGTATTACTAACTTTGGTGCATTTGTTGAATTAGCTCCAGGTAAAGATGGCTTGGTACATATCAGCAAACTTGCTAAAGAGCGTGTTAACAAAGTGGAAGATGTTGTTTCTGTAGGTGATGAAATTTCTGTTAAAGTTATGGAAATAGACTCACAAGGACGTATCAACCTTTCCAGAAAAGCATTGCTTGACGACTAATCGATGATCATGCTTAGGCATGAGTGAACAGGTCGTTATGAATAAGTTATATTTACAGGGAAAACAGGACTTACCTGTTTTCCCTGTTCATTTATTTAGAGTAGGAGAATGTTAATGATTCATAATGCCACATTAGGCAATCACATACGTGTAGTTGGGGAAGAAGTTCCAAATGTCCGTAGTGTATCCATTGGTATCTATATTAAAAACGGCTCTGTAGATGAGAACATGACTAACAATGGTATTTCCCATTTTATTGAGCATATGTTTTTTAAGGGAACCCATAAAAGAACAGCTAAGAAATTGGCTGATGATATGTCAAGAATTGGTGGGCGGGTTAACGCTTATACATCCAAGGAGTATGTTTGCTTCTATGCTCATGTACTTGATGAACATCTGGATACCGTTGTTGACCTTCTTAGTGATATGCTGACAAATTCAAAATTTGACCAGGAAGATATTCAGAAAGAAAAGGGTATTATTCTTGAAGAATATGCTATGTATGAAGACAATCCAGAGGAAGTGGCCCTAGATGAACTCCATGCAATCGTATGGCCCAAGCAGTCTCTAGGTTATAATATAATAGGAACCAAAGAAAACATCCATAATATGGAACGCGCCATGCTTTTAGACTATGTTGAGAGTCAATACGTTGGGGACAATATTGTTATCTCCGTTGTCGGAAAAATTGACTTTTCAAATGTACTGTCCAAACTTGAGGCGGCTTTTGCATCCATTAAGCCAGGTAACAGTGTTATTCGCGATCAATCAACGATATATGTACCTTCAAGAAAAGGCCTGACAAGAAGTATCGAGCAAAGTCATATGGCAATTTCCTTTCCGTCGATCGATTATTTCAGTGATGACACGTATGGTCTAAACATGGTTAGTGTTCTATTAGGTGGAGGACTTAACTCAAGACTGTTCCAAAGTATTAGAGAAGACCAGGGGCTGGCTTATTCCCTGTACAGTTTCATGGAAACTTTTCACAACACAGGCCTCTTTACAACCTATGCGGCTACCAGTGTTTCCCAAACAGAGAAACTTTATGAGGCCATATACAAGGAAATTCAGGCTTTCAAAAAAGAAGGCATTACGGACTTGGAGCTTATAGAAGTTAAGGAGCAGATTAAGTCCAATCTTATTATTGGTATGGAGAATATGTCTACCAGGATGTCTCATTACGGCAAAGGAGAACTTTTGCTTGGTCGGATAAGGCTTCAGGACGACATGATTAATAGAATCAACAATGTTACTAAAGATAAAGTTGAAGAATTGATAGAGGGTGCCTTTGACTTTAATAATGTCAGTGTAACACTGGTATCACCCAAGGCGGAACTTATCGATCAACTTGCAGATTATTAAGCGGGTTGTAAATCTAGCGATTTACTGCTCGCCTATGCAACCTAGGAGGGTTATAATGGAAAAGATTCAAGTGTATATTGAAAGAACAGAGGCTGGTAAGAGTTTAAACTTACCCAAGTATCAGACTGAACATTCTGCAGGTGTGGATCTGCTTGCCTGTACTGGTGGATTGACTACGATTGGACCTGGCGAAATTAAATTAGTTCCAACAGGTATCAAAATTGCTATACCTGATGGTTATGAGGCTCAGATTCGCCCTAGAAGCGGTTTGGCTCTTAAACATGGTATTTCTATGGTTAACACACCTGGAACCATTGATGCGGACTATAGAGGCGAAATAAAAGTAATTATGATTAATCACGGGAGTGAAGCTTTTACTTTTGATCATGGTGAGCGTATTGCGCAGATGGTTTTTAATCCCATTGTGCAGAGTCAATGGATAGAGACCAGCCAGTTAGAAGAGAGTGCAAGAGGAGAAGGTGGCTTTGGACATACCGGGAAATAAAAAAGTATTAAGAGGTGATCACGGCTATATCACTTACGTAAAACGTCACAACCTTATGGTATCCATATTACTTTTGATTGCTTGTCTTATAGTGTTTACCCTTGGTTTAGCCTTGTCGAATAATATAACGATTGTTCTGAATTTAATTAGTGTTCTTTTAATATTGCCAACAGCGCAATTTCTGGCCAGATACTTTTCGGTTTTTAAACATGTCGTTCTTGAAGAAGATAAGTTTAATGAGCTTTGTAAAATGAGCGAGGATTTTCTGGTTCTGGGAGAACTTCCCATTGTCCGAGGAAAAAAAGGCTATTACACTTATGTAACGATTATATCCAAAGTAGGCGTATATGTTCTTATTGACCCTGAAAAAGACATTGTGGCGTCCAGAAAGAAAAAGTTGGAAACCAAACAGGCCTTGGTATCTCTAGTTAAACCTAAAGGTCATGATCAGGAAATTTATATTTACGATGATTACGATCTTTTATATAAGGAACTGAAGCAGAATGTCAAATCAAAGGCAGGCAATCCGGATATGAAGGAACTAGGCAAAATCGCCAGTGCCTTCATCAGTAAAACCGTATAGAATTTTACGGGTGGTAAAGGGCAAAAATGGTAGAAATTATAGTATCAAAAGAATATGATCAAGTCAGAATGGATAAGGTAGTCCATAAGGTTCTGAAAGAAGCCACAAAAAGCTTTGTTCAGAAAATGTACAGAAAAAAGAACATTGTCTTGAACGATAAAAAGTCTAATGGCAAAGAAATTCTTAGAACCGGAGATTCCATAAAGTTCTACTTTAGTGATGATACCTTTGCTAAATTTTCGGGTCAGTCTGTGTATGATAATTTGGAACAAAGCCAGTCTTTAAATGAAGGTGTGAAAATCCAACGAGTTGGAAATCAGTCAATGGACATGGATGCCATAAATAACTATTGCCTAAAGGAAGATCAAATCATCTATGAGGATTGTGATTTATTGGTCTACAACAAGGAACCAAACCTTCTAAGTCAACCTAATGGCCGTGACCATCATCTCATTGAAGACTATGAAGGCTATTTGCAAAAAAAGGGGCACAGGCCTGATATACTTGACACTTATGGTGTTTGCAACCGCTTGGACCGTAATACAACTGGTTTAATTCTAATCGGAAAAAATGCCAAAGCCCTGAGGCTGATCAATGATAATATCTTGAATAAACAAACATCCAAGTTCTATCATACCATTGTATTCGGTCACCTGGATAAACCCATTGAATTGAAGGGTTACCTGGTAAAAAAAGGTAATAGAAACAAGGTTACTATAAGCGAGGAAGGACCCGGCGATTATATACACACCTTAGCTGAACCTCTTAAGTATAGTAAGGACGGTAGGTTTACCAAAGTACGGGTACAAATTCTTACGGGTAAGTCACATCAAATACGAGCTCATCTATCTTATGCAGGTTATCCTGTTATTGGTGATGGCAAGTATGGTGACAAACAGATTAATGATTATTTTCGAAAGACCTATGGTCTTATGTATCATCTCCTTCACAGCAGATCTTTTGGGTTAGGCCAAATAGAAGATCTTCCCGAAATTAACGGCAAAACATTTACAGCAGATTATTTTGCGGAATTCGAAACAATACTAAAGGAGTTGTTTTGATGAATTCAACAAATGTAAAAGATAGGATAGAAGATTATTTGAATAGGATTGGCATAGCAGATTACGGTTTCACGTCTAGTGAACCCTTCATTGGCTATGCCAATTTTCTTTTGAATTCACATATAAACCCCAATGATGAACACGTCACCTATTTTGATATTGGTTATAATAAAAGGATAGAAGACGCAGGTTTTTATGACCCTTCTATGCATTTGGAAAATGCAAAGTCAATCATTTCCATTATTCTTCCTTATGCCATGGATAGTCAAGAAGACCGGGTGAAGTTAAGGATAGTGAAGGAATCCAAGTTAAACCATGAATCAGAATATAAGCTGTCAAAAGCGTCAATTTTTAAGGACTATCATCTTTTAGTCAAAGATTATTTGATCCAAATAGAAAATTTCATACAGGATGAGCTGGGTGGAAAAGCTGTAGGTTTCTGTGATACAGGCCCCCTTAATGATAAGGCTGTACTCCTTCGTACCGGCAAGTTTAAAGTGCTTAACAACAGTTTGATCTGGCACCCCAAGTTTGGCAGCAGGTTTTTCATTGGCTATTTAATTACCGATCTTAATCTATCAGACAAAGGAGACCTATCTCCTTCAGATCATCAGGAATTAGAACATGAATTTTGTTCTAAGTGTGGCAAATGCTCCAAAGTCTGCCCCAATGACGCCATTCAAGATCATGGTCACCTAACCAGTAAAAGGTGCATTTCATACTTGACTCAATCCAAAAAATGGATTAGCGGAGAGTTGGCAGCAGAGGGACTGACACTGGCTGGTTATGTCTATGGCTGTGACTTGTGCCAGTTGGTTTGTCCGCTTAACAAACAAGACATTGGAGATGAATATGCATATGAGACGGTCGTTGATGAGTATGTAGACCAAGACTGTATTAAAGACCTAACCAATAGAGAGTTTAGGAAAATCTATAATAAATCCTCCTCTGGATGGATTGGCAAAAAAAGATTTCTTCGAAATATTGAGGAAAACATGACTAATATATGGAAAGACGGGAAATGAAATGGGATATTTTAGAACACGAGGTCTTCGGGGAAGCTCCCTGGAAGAATATATTAATATAACCAACATAAAATACAGGGAGCATGGCATTGGTCTTATACAGAAAATACCGACTCCAATAAAACCTGTAGAATTAGATCCGGCAAATGGTAATATTAAGAAAGCTTTTTTCGAGGAACGTTCTACAGTGGATTACATTGGAATGGTTCAGGGTTATGCTATTTGCTTTGATGCAAAAGAAACAACGATGAAACGTTTCCCCTTAAAAAATATTCATCAACACCAATTGGATTTTATGGAAGATTTCCAAAAACAGGAAGGCATAGCTTTTTTTATCTTTTACTTTACCAGTTTTGATGAGATGCTATTGGTTCCTTATGATTTTGTAAAGACCAAAGTTCAGGAAGCGGAAGATGGGGGTAAAAAGTCTATCGCATTTGAAGAATGTCAGGCCTTCTATAGGATTGAGAATAAAGATGGCTATATCGTCCACTATATAGAAGCCTTGGACAGGTATATTGGTGAACTTTAAGAATTTGTCATAACATTTACAAATAGGGGGTTGACTTTGCTCTAAATGGCCCCTATAATATTAAAATGATTTCACATATTAGCAAATTAGCACTTTAAAGCGCTAAAGCGGAGGTAAAAATGATTAATCAATTATTGCACACAGTAGACGGATTAAGAGACATTCATCCAGTGGATACCCTTAAGAAAAATAATATCGAAAAGAACTTCGGAGCGATGTTTGCCCATTATGGTTATGAGCAAATCCAGACACCGACTTTTGAATATTTTGATATATATCATGATAAACGTGGTACAGATAATGGTAGGAACTTATATAAGTTTTTTAACAGAGAAGGTGATATTCTTGCCTTAAGGCCAGATGTAACCCCATCCATAGCAAGATATATGGCAACCTTTCATAATCATGAAAAAGCACCTAAGCGTTTTTCCTATATAGGTAATGTCTTTTATAATAATGAAAATTATCAAGGAAAGCTTCGAGAGTATACACAAGCAGGTGTTGAGTGTATTGGAATTCAGGCACCGGATGCAGATGCTGAGTGTATTGCACTAGCGGTTAATGCTATTTTGTCATCGGGTTTGTCCGAATTTCAGATTGATATCGGACATGTAGGTTACTTTAACGGCTTAGTTGAGGAAGCAGGGTTTGATGACAGTATGGCGGAAGACCTTCGTTCCCTTATTGATGAAAAGAATTATATTGGTCTTGAAGAAGTTCTTGCAGAACATGAGATACCTGACAATATAAAAACAGCCCTTATTGATCTTCCCAAATTATTCGGAGATGCATCCATACTAGACAAGGCTGCCTCTTATACCAGTAATCCAAAATCAGGTCAGGCTATTGACCGTATCCGCAAGGTATACGAGATCCTTAGCGATTATGATGTAACCAGGTATGTATCTTTTGACCTTGGTATGGTAAGCAAATTGAATTACTATACAGGACTTATATTCAAGGGGTATACTTATGATGTTGGAGACTCTATTGTTGATGGAGGCCGATATGACAGACTTCTTGGTACTTTTTCATATGATGCTCCAGCTGTTGGGTTTGCTATAAAAACAGATGAAGTGATGAACGCTTTAGCTAGACAGCAAATTCAAGTCGATATTAAACGGATTGATACCTTAATTGTTTATGATGAGGCCAATAGGCGGGTTGCTATAAAATTAGCTGAAACTTTACGTCGACAAGGCATGACGGTTGAGCTTGGTATCGACGGCCTGACCATGGAAGAAAGCATTGCATATGGTAAGAACAAAGAAATTGGCGGTATGATGGTCATAAAGGATTCAGATAAAATCGAACTCAGAAATCTTTCTACTGATGAAGTCAGTGATGCAAGAATTTCAGATTTAGTAGAGGGAGGATTATAAGATGCGTTATTTAACTTTTGCCCTTGCAAAAGGCAGATTGGCTAAGAAAGCACTTAAAATGTTGGAAGAACAGGGAATCACCTGTGAGGAAATGTATACAGATACAAGGAAGCTGATTTTTGTGAACGAAGAATTGAAACTTAAGTTTTTCCTTGCAAAGGCCAGTGACGTTCCTACCTATGTTGAATATGGTGCTGCAGATATCGGAGTAGTAGGTAAGGACACCATTCTTGAAGAACGAAGAAATCTTTATGAAGTTGTAGACCTTGGCTTCGGTAAGTGTGATATGGTTGTAGCAGGTCCTGAATCCATGAGGGAACAACTGAAATATAACTCTTCCATCCGTGTGGCTACCAAATACCCCAATATAGCAAAAGATTACTTCTATAATAAAAAGAATCAAAAGGTTGAAATTATTAAATTAAATGGATCTATTGAGTTGGCACCTCTGGTTGGTCTCTCAGAAGTTATCGTAGATATAGTGGAAACCGGTACAACCCTTAAAGAAAACGGCTTGGTCGTTCTGGAGCAGATTGTTCCCTTGTCAGCCCGTATGGTTGTAAACCGTGTCAGTATGAAAATGGAAAGTGAACGAATCAACAAAATTGTTGACGGTTTAAGAGCTCTTAATTAAATACTTAACCCTTGAAGAGGAGATTGCATAAGGAGATTGCATATGAAATATTATGACTTGCGTGGACAGGAAAAATTAAATATTGATGATTTCCTTCAAAAAAGAGAACAGACTTCCTATGAGTCTTACGAAAAAAGTGTGATGGAAATTTTGGATCAGGTAAAAACCACAGGAGATAAGGCACTCATTTCTTATACGGAAAAATTTGACGGAATTCTTCTGGATGATCTTAAAGTAAAAAAAGAAGAAATTGAACAGGCATACCAGGCTCTTGATGATGACTTGGTTCAAGTGATTCGAAAAGCCTATACCAGAATCTATGATTACCATTTCAAACAAAAATCATATTCCTGGTTTGATACTGATAAGCATGGTACTATGCTGGGCCAAAAAATCTCTCCTCTTGAGAGAGTGGGCGTCTATGTACCAGGTGGAACAGCTGTTTATCCATCCAGTGTTCTTATGAATATTATACCTGCGGTGGTAGCGGGGGTTGAACAAATAGTTATGACTACACCTGTTCAAAAAGACGGAGCCCTGAATCCGGCTACTTTGGTAGCTGCAGATATTTGTGGTGTAAGTGAAATATATAAAGTCGGCGGAGCCCAGGCTATAGGAGCCCTTGCTTTCGGAACAGAGACCATAAAAAAAGTGGATAAAATAGTCGGCCCGGGCAATATCTATGTTGCTCTGGCCAAGAAGAAAGTCTATGGGCTGGTCAATATTGATTCTATTGCAGGTCCTTCCGAAATCTTGATTTTGGCTGACGAAACAGCAAATCCGGTCTATGTTGCCGCAGATATGTTATCTCAAGCCGAACATGACGAGCTGGCTTCATCAGTATTGGTAACCTGTGATGATACTCTGGGTAAAAAAGTTCAAGAAGAATTATATCGCCAGGCCAACTTGCTAAGCAGGAAAGATATTATGATCAAGTCTCTTGAAAATTATGGAGCCATCATTGTTGTTGATACTTTAGAAGATGCTATTGATATTAATGATCAGATTGCTCCTGAGCATTTGGAGATTTGTATGAAAGAACCGGTTATGGTTATGAATAAAGTAAAACATGCCGGGGCTATTTTCCTGGGATCTTATTCACCAGAACCTCTTGGTGACTATATGGCAGGACCTAACCATGTTTTGCCGACAAACGGAACAGCAAGATTCTTTTCTCCCTTGTCTGTTGATGATTTTATTAAGAAAAGCTCAATTATATATTTTAATGAACCTGCATTGGCTGAGCTTAAGGATGATATCATAAGCTTTGCCACATCAGAAGAGTTGACAGCCCATGCCAATGCTATCGCTGTTAGGTTTGATAAAAAATAAGAATTGGAGGAGAGTGTGATGAGTAGAATTGCATCTATTAATCGTATTTCCAAAGAAACGGATATAAGTCTATCCCTGGATTTGGATGGTTTAGGAAATGCCACTTTGGATACAGGCATCGGTTTTTTTGACCATATGCTGACCCATTTGGCAAAATATTCTTTTGTGGACCTTGAACTTAAGGCTACCGGGGATCTTCACATTGATTCCCATCATACTGTTGAGGATATTGGTATTGTGCTGGGTGATGCCATAGAAAAAGCCCTTGGCAATAAAGAGGGTATAAAGAGATACGGTTCAGCATGTATCCCAATGGACGAAACCTTGGTACTTGTCAGTTTGGATTTGTCAGGAAGGCCATATTTAAGTTTTCAGGCAGATTTTACCTGTGACAGACTTGGCAGTATGGACACCGAAATGGTTGAAGAGTTTTTTAGAGCCCTTTCCAGCCGGGTGAAAATGAACCTTCATGTAGAAGTGCTCCACGGCAAGAACAATCACCATATGGCTGAAGGAATCTTCAAGGCTTTTGGCATGGCTCTTGACATGGCTAAAACCATCGATCCAAGAATTACCGGAGTCCGTTCAACTAAAGGGATGTTTGATTAATCCTGCCAACAAGAAGGAGGCAACACGTTTAACGTGATATATGAGATATGATAGGAATAATAGATTACGGAATGGGAAACTTGAAAAGCGTATCCAACGCATTGACCTATCTTGGAGCAGACCACTTTATCTCTGATGACGCCATAAAGTTATCTCAGGCAAACAAATTGATTTTGCCCGGAGTAGGTGCTTTTAAGGATGCTATTGACCTCATACGGGACAAGGGATTTGACCAGGTCCTTGGTCAGGCGAAAGACCTAGGCAAACCCATACTTGGCATATGTTTGGGTATGCAACTCATGTTTGATTCATCCACAGAATTTGGTGATCACAAGGGTCTTGGGTTAATTCCAGGAAGGATTGTAAAATTCGATGTGGATTTAAAAATACCACATATGGGTTGGAACAAATTAAACATTCAAAAGGAAGCTCCTTTGTTTCAAGGTCTTCCTGATGAACCTTATGTTTATTTTGTTCATTCCTATTATTTGGAAACTGAGGCAGATGTCATTAGTGCTACAACCAATTACGGCCACGAAGTGCAGGTTGCTGCCCAAGTAGATAATCTTTTTGCCCTACAATTTCACCCTGAAAAAAGTGGTGACGTAGGACTGGCTATTCTTAGGAACTTTATTAACCTTTAAGCAATCAGAAATGAGGTAATCATGCTTAGTAAAAGAATTATACCATGTTTGGACGTTGATAAAGGCAGAGTCGTTAAGGGTGTTCAATTTGTGGACTTAATAGATGCCGGTGATCCGGTAGAAGTAGCTAAAGCTTATAACACGTCCCTTGCCGATGAAGTTGTGTTTCTTGACATTACAGCTTCTCATGAGGAGAGGGATACAATTGTTGATATTGTTAAAAGGACTGCTGAGCAGATTTTTATTCCCCTGACTGTTGGTGGCGGGATTAGGACAGTCGATGATTTTAGAAAAATCTTGTTGGCTGGTGCTGATAAGGTGTCTATCAATTCAGCAGCTATTAAACGGCCGGACCTTATTAATGAAGCTGCACAAAAGTTTGGTTCCCAATGTGTTGTACTTGCTATTGACGCCAAATATAATGAAGCAAGAGGATCATGGGATGTATACTCTCATGGCGGAAGAAACAATATGACTCTTGATGCCATTGAATGGGCCATAGAAGGCGAAAGAAGAGGGGCAGGCGAAATTCTTCTCACCAGTATGGATAAAGACGGCACCAAGTCTGGTTATGACAACGAATTGACCAGAATAGTTTCTGAATCCGTCGGTATACCAGTTATTGCCAGCGGCGGTGCAGGTAAGATGGAAGACTTTAAAGATGCAATTGTTGATGGTAAGGCTGATGCTGTTCTCGCAGCAAGTCTTTTCCATTTTAAGGAGATTGAAATCAGGGATCTCAAAGAATACCTGAAATCTGAAAATATACCGGTAAGACTATAAGAACCAGTCTTGCCAATCAAGGAATATATGGAGGAAGTTATGGAATTTAAAGATTTTAAACTAAATGAACAAGGACTTATACCTGTAGTGGCTCAGGATTACTTAAGTGGTGAAGTGTTAATGGTTGCTTATATGAATGAAGAAGCCTACAATAAGACAAAAGAAAGCAAGAAAGTTCATTATTACAGTCGTTCAAGAGATGAACTATGGTTAAAAGGTGATACAAGTGGTCATTTCCAACATCTAAAGTCCATGTTAATCGACTGCGACAATGATACTTTGGTGGTCAAGATTGAACAAGAGGGTGCAGCCTGTCACACTGGGGAGTTCTCATGTTTCTACAGAGAAATACTGACCGTTGATGATGTGACTACCCTTGCTGAAAAGATTGATTCCAGAGTTCTTGAAGAAGTCTATCAAGTGGTTATGGATAGAAAGAAGAATCCAAAAGAAGGTTCCTACACCAACTACCTTTTTGACAAAGGGATTGATAAAATTCTTAAGAAGGTTGGTGAAGAGACTGCAGAAGTCATCATTGGAGCCAAAAATGAAGGCCCAGATGAAATTATCTATGAGATCAGTGATCTTTTATATCACTTAACCGTTCTTTTAGTTGAGAAAGAAACGAGCTGGGAAGCAATATTTAAAGAGTTGTCAAAAAGACGATAAATTAAGGCAAACGATGAAAGCGGGGGATAAACCTCGCTTTTTGATTATTTAAAGTTTGTTCATTTACATCATCAAGACAAACTGTTATTATATTAGTAACTAAGACTAATTGCAGGAGGCATTTATGAAAATACAAGATGTCATCGCCATTCTTAATGCCGAGTTAATATGCGGAGAAGAGCACCTTCAGGAAGAAATTGATTATGGTTACTCATGTGACCTTATGAGTGATGTTCTTGCTTTTGTACAAAGTAATGTTCTCTTATTAACCGGTCTCGTTCACCCACAAGTTATTCGTACAGCAGAGATGTTGGATATTAAGGCTATTGCTATCGTTCGTGGTAAAGTGCCGAACCAGGAGCTGATTGACATGGCTAAGAGTCGTGATATTGTTTTAATAAGAACGACCCAATCCTTATTTACTGCCAGTGGCGTTCTTTTTAAGAACGGACTTATGGGAGAGGAGATTGCTCACGATGAAATTCAATTATGATGTTGAGAGTGGTGAATTTATTAATGCAGGTGTTGCTTCAGCCAAGTTCAAAAAAGTTTTGAAACAGCTGGGTATTGCACCTGATATCATTAGGAAAGTTTCTATTTCCATGTATGAAGCAGAAATAAACATGGTTATTCACGCAAATGGAGGTGTCATTGAGGGAGAAATCACACCTACTGAAATATATGTTGCCCTTAAAGACCAAGGACCAGGTATACCTGACCTTGAGTTGGCGATGACAGCAGGTTATTCTACTGCGTCAAAACAGGCGAGAGAAATGGGGTTCGGAGCTGGTATGGGGCTTCCGAATATTAAAAAGAACAGTGACCATCTCAACATCATATCCACCGTGGATGTGGGTACGACAGTTGAGATTAGGTTTTCACTTACATAGGAGGTTCACATGGGAGTTTTACATTCCGTTACGCTGGATCGTGACCGATGTATAGGTTGTACAGACTGTATAAAACGCTGTCCAACAGAGGCGATTCGTGTCAGGAATTCTAAAGCTGAGATTATGGATGTCCGTTGTATTGATTGTGGTATGTGTATTCGAGTATGCAATTCCAATGCCAAGAAAGCAACAACGGATCCCCTGGATAAAATCAACAAGTTCAAGTATAAGGTTGCCATTCCGGCACCGACTCTTTATACCCAATTTAAGAAAATTCGTAACCCCAACATTATACTGACTGCACTTAAGAAGTTAGGCTTTGATGAGGTTTTTGAAGTGGCTAGAGCTGCTGAAATAGTAACTGAATATTCCAAGAAGGTTATGGAAGAGGGAAATGTTGTAAAACCGGTTATATCTTCTGCCTGTCCAGCCATTGTTAAATTGGTAGAAATGCGATTTCCTTCTCTAATTCCTAACGTTCTACCAATAGTTTCACCTAAAGAGGCGATTGCAAGATATGCTAGACAGTATCTCTTGAAACAGGGCATTCCTGCCAAAGATATCGGTATATTCTTTATTAGTCCCTGTGCGGCAAAGGTTACCAATTCAAGATATCCTCAGACTATCGATAAATCTGAAGTTGATGGGATCATATCTATGAAAGAGGTTTACCTGCGACTGGTGCCTATTATTAAGTCATTGGCGCCTGAAGACGTTGAGGTCCTGCAAATGGCAACAAGTGATGGTGTGGGTTGGGCAGCTACCGGTGGTGAAGGCCTTGCCTCGAAAATTTATAATCATGTGGCTGTCGACGGTATTGAAAATGTCATTAAAATACTGGAAAGAGCGGAAAACAATAAACTAGATGTTGATTTTATCGAGTGTCTGGCTTGTGTTAACGGTTGTTTGGGAGGTCCCTTAACCGTTGAGAATTCTTTCGTAGCTACCAACAGAATGGCCAAGATTAAAAAGTATATCAATCTAAAAGGTGAAACCAGAGATATAAATATCGTCGATGAAACGATTTCCCTTGATTGGGAACACAATCTTAGAAATAAACAGATTTTAAAACTGGATAATGACATGGCAAAAGCATTGCAGAAGATGGAAGAGATGGAAAAAATTCACGACACGCTTCCTAAAATTGACTGCGGGTCCTGTGGTGCTCCAACCTGTAGAGCTTTATCTGAGGATATTGTACAGGGAAATGCCAATGTAGAAGACTGTATTTTTATGTTAAGAGAAAAAGTACGCCTTATGGCCCAGGATATGGTGAATCTAGCCGAAAAACTTCCGCCTTCTATCCGCCATTTGGAATGACAGCAAAGATGAACAAACAGGAGGACTCTTATGAAAGTAAAAGATATCATTCAGGAACTTGACCTTAAAGTAATATGCGGTGAAGACCAACTGGACAGACAGGTTCAGGGAGGTTATATTGGTGACCTTTTAAGTGTGGTCATGGGTAAGGCAAAAGAAGACTGCGTATGGGTCACCGTTCAAAGCCATATTAATATTATTGCGGTTGCAACATTGGTTGATGTAGCTTGTGTTATTGTATCAGAAGGCTTTGCCATTGATCAGGATGCACTTGATAAGGCGAAAGAAGAAGATATTATTTTATTATCTTCTAAAAAATCATCGTATGAAATTGGTGCTGGTTTAGGCAAGTTGGGTATTTAGGAGGCTGAAGCATGAAAAGAATCGGACAAAGAATTATGTTGTATTCACTGCTGATTGTTTCTATTAGTGTGTTTATACTTCAAGGATATAATTTTATTGAGCAATCCAATACAAGGGCTGTCGTTAAAGAACAGATGAACAGAAATATTGACACAGCCTTTCGCATGTTAATTCGAACTCAAGTGGAAACCATGGTGTCTACTATTGATAGTATGATTACTGAACTGAAGAGTCAAGGAAATTCTGATGCTGAAATTAAAGAAATAGTAAGGGAATCAGTCAGAAATACAAGTTATGGCGAGTCCGGATATTTCTGGATTGATGATTCCAAAGGCAACAATGTACTTTTGCCTCCTAAACCAGAAACGGAAGGAACCAACCGTTTTGATTTAAAAGATGTTAATGGAACCCTTCTTATTCAAGAAATTATTCAAGCAGGAATGAATGGTGGAGGTTATACTGAATATTGGTTTCCCAAACCAGATGAGGAAGAAGCCAGTTTAAAAGTTGGCTATTCCATGTATATTGAAGAGTTTGATTGGATTATAGGTACAGGAAACTATGTAGATGATGTGGATGCAGTGGCAGCTGAGGAATTGGCACGAATTGAAGATCATTTGGATGATGTGGCATTTCGATTGTTAGGAGGTGCCCTCTTAATCCTAATTATAATCTCTATCGCCTCTTATTTTGAAGGAAAGAGTATAGCCAAGCCTATAGTTGATCTTAATAATATTATGAAAAAAGCTCAAGATGGTGATTTGACCGTGGTTTACCAAACAAAGGTAAAAGACGAGCGTGGTCAGTTGGCAGCAGGTTTTAATCAAATGATTGAAAGTCTACGAGTCATGACCAAAGACAATATGGGCCTTAGTGACAAACTTTCCTCATCTTTTGTTGAAATTGAAGCCATAGCTGATTCAATTCTTCAAAAATCCGAACAAACCAGTCATACGATTACCAACATCAGTGCGGATATCGTCCGACAGGCAGAAGCTACAGAAGATGCCAATGAGAAGATTCACGACATTGTTAATAATCTGGATGAAATCAACAAAAATATGAACGAGGCTCAAAATCAAGCCAATTTAAGTGTTGAAGCGATCTCCAACGGGCAGAAAAACATTGAACTTCAACAAGAAAAAATGAAATCCAATATTGAAGCAGCCAATGAAGCAACAAAGGCTATTAATCATTTGGCAGAAGTTGCAGAAGATATTGTTAATGTTATTGATGTTATTGAGGCTATATCATCACAGACCAACCTATTAGCACTAAACGCTTCTATTGAAGCTGCCAGAGCCGGTGAAGCCGGTAAAGGTTTCGCGGTTGTTGCTGATGAGATTAGAAAACTTGCTGAACAAACCATGGCGTCCACTGGACAGATCAATGAAATTATTACCCAAGTTCGAGATTCGGTAGATGTGGCTGTTTCCCAGATGGAAGTATCCAAATCCACTGTTGCTGCCCAAGAGGAAGCCATGACCCTTAGCGTTAAAGGGTTTGAAGATATTTCAAGAGCTGTTGAGATTATTAATGAAAATGTAAATACAACTGCATATAAGGCTTACAATGTTAATAAAAATGCCAACACGGCTTCCCAACAGATGAACGAAGTTTCCCAGATTGCTGCATCTACATCTGAAGGAATGGATTTGGTCTCTGACAACGCTGCTAAACAGGCTGATGAAGTATCAAGTATTGATCTTTATATTAAAGGTGTTTCAGAGTTGATTGAATCTTTAAGTGACAGTGTGAAACGATTTAAGTTATAAAATCAGAACATCTATATACATGCCTCCTCATGGGGCATGTATTTTAGAGTTAAGGCTTGTACAGCCCCATGTTATATAGCTTCTATAGCTGGAGAACAATCTCGGATGGTTAAAGGAGAATCCAAATGAAAGAACTTGCTTATCATGTCCTTGACATTGCAAATAACAGTGTTCGAGGAAAAGCTTCCAATATAAAGGTTAGCATAGAAGAAAATATAAAAGAAAATCAGCTGGTTATAAGTATCGATGATGATGGTGTAGGCATAGCCCCTGATATGCTAAAAACCATTAAAGATCCATTTACCACATCAAGAACCATGAGAAAAGTGGGTCTGGGGATTCCTTTTCTCAACGATACCTGTCTTTTCTGCAATGGAGGTCTTGATATAGAATCCAATGTTGGAGTAGGGACTAAGGTTAGAGCCTGGATGGAGTACAATCATATTGATCGACCACCCCTTGGTAATATGGTTTCTACCATAACAACCTTGATCACTTCTGAAGAAAACATTGATATTCAATACATACATACTGTTAATAATCAATCTTTTTCTGTCTCTACAGGTGAGCTTAAGGCCATTCTTGGTGATGTACCCTTAAGTCAGGTTGAAGTCGTGTTGTGGTTAAAAGAATACATTAGAGAGAATATTGAAGAGTTAAAAAATTAACGTATTATGCAAGAAAAGGCCCATTAGATCCGATTTTTCACCAGTATTTGCACATTGTATACACTATACAAAGTGCCGCAAAGCCTATAAAATCAAGCTTTCCCCTTATTTTAGGGACTTGTAAATAATTTAACTTTTCTTGTAAAATTAGCACGAATCAGTTATTATAGATAGGACAAATTTTATTTAATTTTACGCCACAGGGGGTTACGAATGTCTAACTTAACGTTCAAAAAAGGTATTCACCCGAAACATGCAAAGCGTCAAACTAAAGACAAAGTTATTGAGTATATACTTCCAAAGGGAGATGTAACAATTATGCTGCAACAGCATATTGGTGCTCCATGTAAGCCTTTAGTTAAACCGGGCGACGAAGTCTTGGTTGGCCAGAAGATTGGCGACTCTGATGCCTTTGTCAGTGCGCCGGTACACAGCTCAGTTTCAGGTAAAGTAAAGAAGATTACCGATGTATTACACCCTAGCGGTTCTAAACTGCCAGGTATCATCATTGAAAATGATGGAGAGTATAAAGAAGTGGAAATGATTCCCAAGGATCCATATTCCATGTCTAAGGATGAGATTCTTTCAACAATTAGAGAAGCTGGAATTGTTGGAATGGGAGGAGCAGGATTTCCTACCTTCATTAAGTTGAACCCACCTAATAGTGATGAGATAGATCACATTATCGTTAACGGTGCTGAATGTGAACCTTATTTGACATCAGACCACCGGGTTATGCTGGAGGAAACAGATCGGGTTGTACTTGGCTTGTCTGTTATTTTACATATGTTTCCCAAAGCTAAAGGTGTCATTGCAATAGAGGACAATAAACCTGATGCTATTGAAGCTATGGAAAAAGCAGTTGCAAAGTTTAAAAGCGAATCAGATCAGGCAGTCGCTCAGAATATTTCTGTAGCAGCTCTTGCCACTAAATATCCACAAGGTGCTGAAAAGCAGCTTATCTATTCAGTAACAAAGCGAGAAGTGCCATCCGGCAAACTTCCAGCTGAAGCAAAATGTATTGTGCAGAACATTGATACCGTTGTTGCTATTCATAGAGCTTTTTTCAGAGGACGGCCTTTGATGCGTCGTGTGGTTACCCTTTCAGGTGAGAATGCTACAAATCCTGGTAACTATAAATGTAAGATAGGAACTTCCTACAGAGAACTTATTGAGCATGCAGGTGGCAAGATTGAAGAATCCAAAAAGATTATTTCAGGTGGTCCTATGATGGGTATTGCCCTTTTTAGTGTAGATATGCCAATCATTAAGACATCCTCTTCAATTTTACTTTTATCTGAAAACGAAATGCATATGGGTGAAGAAAGTCCTTGCATCCGTTGCGGTAAATGTGTTGATGCATGTCCTATGAGTTTACTACCCTTGGAACTTGATAAATTTGCCAGGAATAACGCAAAAGAACAATTTGAAGCTTATAAAGGCCTCAACTGTATCGAATGCGGATCCTGTTCTTTTGTCTGCCCATCCAAACGTCATATCGTTCAGGCTATTCGTACAACCAGACGTACGATTATGGCTGAGAAAAGAAAATAGAGGAGGTTATTATGTCTGAACTTAATATCGTATCATCATCTCCTCATGTCAGATCCAAAGACACAACACCTAATCTCATGAGAGATGTTATTATTGCATTAATTCCAGCCACATTAGTCGGCTTATATGTTTTTGGCTTGGCAGCTGTATTTACAGTGGTTCTTTCAACAGCCAGTGCAGTGTTTTTTGAATGGTTGTATCAGAGAATGACAACAGGAAAGGTTTCCATTAAAGATTATTCAGCAGCCGTTACCGGTTTACTCTTAGGACTTAACCTTCCAGCGGCCTTGCCGGTTCTTCCTGATGCTGCAGCCGGAACAAGTATGGTTGACTTTTTATTGCCTTTTACCGTGCCTATTCTTGGTAGTGCATTTGCAATTATTATTGTCAAACAACTCTTTGGAGGTATTGGCCATAACTTTATGAATCCTGCCCTTGGAGCAAGAGCCTTTTTAATTGTTTCCTTTGCAGACCATATGACTAGCTGGAAAAGCGTTGAACCTGTTTTTGGCAGTGTAGATGCTGTAACAGGTGCGACTGTAATGGGCATGCTAAAACACGGCGAAGTTGTTGGACCAAGTGTTCTGGATGCTTTCGTAGGAACCATTGGTGGTTCAATTGGAGAAGTTTCAGCATTGGCTTTGATTATTGGTGGTATTTATTTGGTGTCAAGAAAAGTGATTTCTTACCATATTCCTGTTTTCTATATAGGAACAGTCGCGATTTTCATGGCCTTGGCTTCCTTGTTCTCCAGCCAGGGATTTGATCCTGCTTTTCTTGGCTACCAGTTATTTGGTGGCGGCTTAATGATTGGTGCCATCTTTATGGCCACGGATTATGTATCATCACCGATGACGACCCTTGGTAAAATCATTTATGCCATTAGCTGTGGTATCATCACTTCGTTAATTCGACTTGTAGGTTCTTATCCTGAAGGTGTTTCATTTGCCATTATCATTATGAACCTGGCAGTACCACTTATTAATAGATATACCATACCAAGATGTTTTGGGGAGGAGAAATAGTATGAAAACAGGTTTAATTATTAAAAATGCTCTCATTCTCTTTGCCATAACCCTTATTGCAGGTGGACTTCTTGGATTAACTTATAATGCAACCGCTGAAGCAAGAGCTCATCAGGCAAAGCTTAAAACTGACGTAGCTCTTAATGCTGTACTTTCTGATTCGAAATTTACTGAAGAAGAAGTTATGGGCAGTCCAAGTTTTATTACTGCCATATACTCGGGAAATACTTCTGAAGATGGGTCAGGCGAATTAACAGGCTATGCCTTTAAATTAGAAACAACAGAAGGTTACGGTGATAAGATTACTTTAATGGTGGGTTTTAAAGCTGACGGAACCGTTAGTGGTATTGATATCATCAGTCATACCGAAACACCTGGTTTAGGTGCAAAAGCTGATGAAGATGGATTTAAAAGCCAATTCTCCGGTAAGGCAATTCAAACTTTAACAGTTGTTAAGGGAGGCGGAAGTCAGCCACAGGATATTGATGCCATAGGTGGCGCCACTATAACCTCAAGTGCTGTAACTAAAGCTGTAAACGAAGCTATCGATTATTATAATACAAATCTTATAAAGGGGGCCAACTAATGAGTTCAATAGGTAAGCAACTTCGTCAGGGAATCATTGATGAAAACCCGGTACTTGTTCAAGTCCTCGGTATGTGTCCAACCTTAGCCGTAACATCCAGTGCCTCAAACGGTATGGGTATGGGACTGGCTACAACTGCAGTTCTTATCGGTTCAAACCTGGTTATCTCCCTGCTTAGAAATATTATTCCTTCAAAAGTACGTATTCCAGCTTTTATCGTAGTAATTGCAACATTTGTTACCATTATCGATTTATTATTGCAAGGTTTTATCCCGTCTCTATATGACGCTTTGGGTCTCTTTATTCCATTGATCGTTGTAAACTGTATCGTATTAGGCCGTGCAGAAGCCTTTGCTTCAAAAAGAAGCGCTTTTGAATCAGCAGTAGACGGTCTTTCTATGGGGCTTGGTTTTACCTTGGCCTTGACAGTATTAGGTTCACTTCGTGAACTACTAGGTGCAGGATCAATCTTTGGTCTTCAATTGTTATCACCTAACTGGTACCAGCCAATAACTGTTTTTGTTTTAGCTCCCGGTGCCTTTATTGCACTTGGATTCCTCTTTGCAGGGTTCAACGGACTAAAAGAAAAATTCAACCGATAGGAGGGGCATATGGAATTTATACTGATTTTTATTAGTGCGGTTTTAGTTAATAATATCGTACTGTCAAGATTTTTAGGTGTATGTCCTTTCCTTGGAGTATCCAAGAAAGTGGAAACTTCATTGGGTATGGGTATGGCTGTAACCTTTGTTATGACACTTGCATCATTGATTTCATACATCGTATATAACTTCATTCTTGTACCGATGAAGATTGAATACTTAAGTACAATTGCATTCATTCTAGTTATTGCATCATTGGTTCAATTAGTTGAAATGGTTATTCAGAAGACATCACCATCCTTATATCAGGCTCTTGGTGTTTATCTTCCCCTTATTACAACAAACTGTGCTGTTTTAGGTATAGCTCTCATTAACATGAACAAGGGTATCCAGACAGAAGGTGCTTTTGGTTTGGTTCATTCTGTTGTCAATGGATTCGGTACTGCTGTAGGTTTTACTCTGGCTATTGTACTTCTTGCAGGGATTCGTGAGCATATTGAGTTCAGTCCAATACCTAAACATTTTAAAGGTTACCCAATTGTATTGATTACAGCAGGTCTTATGGCTATTGCCTTCCTAGGATTTGCAGGAATGATTAAATAAGGAGGAAAACATGGACGTACAAAGTATGATTTTTGCTGCCATTAGTATTGGTGGACTGGGTCTTTTGTTTGGACTTGGTCTAGGTGTGGCAGCCAAGGTCTTTGAAGTAAAGGTTGATCCTCTGATTCCTGTTGTTAGGGATGCATTGCCTGGTGCCAATTGCGGTGCCTGTGGTTTTGCGGGTTGTGATGCCTATGCAAAGGCTGTTGTTGAAGAAGGGGCTGCTGTGACAATGTGTCCTGTTGGTGGTTCTGATTTGGTTAAGGAACTTAGTAAGATTATGGGTGTTGAAGCAGTTGAAGTGGCCAAGCAAGTCGCTTATATCAAATGTCAGGGTACCTGTGACCGTGCTAAGGAAAAATATGAATACTCAGGTGTTATGGACTGTAAAAATGCGACATTCCTTCAGGGAAAGGGTTCTAAAGCCTGTGAATACGGCTGTCTCGGCCTTGGATCCTGTGTCACTGCTTGTGATTTTGATGCTATTGATATTGTAGACGGCGTTGCAGTGATTAATAAGGATAAATGTGTTGCATGTGGTCGATGTGTCCTTGAATGTCCTAAAAACCTGATTGCAATGGTTCCTGATGAGTCTAAGGTTCGTGTGGCCTGTGCATCATTGGATAAGGGCAAGCCAGTTAAGGAAAACTGTGAAACAGGATGTATTGCATGCCGTATGTGTGTTAAAGCTTGTGAATACGATGCGATTGTCGTCGAAAACAACATTGCTATAATTGATTATGAAAAATGTACTCAATGTGGTGCCTGCGTGACCAAGTGTCCAACAAAGGCAATTGTTGATTACTCAGCATAATAGGCAGAACTTATAGCCGATATGCATTCAAAACTTAATTAATATGAAACGCCAGTGTTTACTGGCGTTTTTTTAGGCCTTATTTCATTACAAAACACTTACAATCGTTGTTTTCAATACTTAATTATGATAGAATAAAACGGACAAAAAATAATGGGAAGGATGAATAACATGGCGAATTCAAGACGAAGTGGAAAGAATGGATGGTCCTTGTTTTTATTAATTTTAGCAGGAATCGTCATTGGGAGCCTTATTGGGGAATTAGCTTCTAATGTGTCATTCTTGAATTGGTTAGGCAAAGGATACTCCTTTGGTTTACAGGATGCCATTAATCTGGACTTACAGATTATGACTTTGGTATTTGGAATCAAGTTTAGAATTACTGTTGCAAGTATTGTTGGGATAGGACTTGCTATCTTTGCATATAGAAAGATATGATGACTTTGAAAGAACGTTTAATATTAGCTTCTGCTTCTCCCAGGAGGTCAGAACTCCTTGATCTGGTTGATATTTCTTTTGAGGTGTTACCCAGTGATTTTGATGAAAGCACCATTCAATTGGATGATCCAAAAGATTTTGTTGAGACTCTGGCTTATAAGAAGGCAGAGTCTATTGCGTGTATTCAAAAAGAACCGGCATATGTACTAGGCGCTGATACCAGCGTCGTCATTGACGGGGAGATTCTCGGAAAGCCTCATACGCCGGAAATGACAAGAGCATATCTTAGGAAACTGTCTGGAAAGGCTCATAGTGTGTATACAGGTGTATCCCTTATTAGAACACGGGACAATTGTACTATAACTAAGACCATGATTACGGAAGTGGTTATGGACAGCTTAAGCGAGGCAGATATTGACTTTTATATCAGTACCAAAGAACCATTTGATAAAGCAGGTGGCTATGGTATACAAGGTATAGGCTCCAGATTTGTTAAAGAGATAAGAGGAGATTACTTTAACGTTGTGGGACTGCCTATTAATCTTGTTACACACATGCTTAAAGAAATGGGAGAGACACATGAATCAATTACCAAAAAACGAACTGCCTTACGAGAAGATTGAAAGACTTGGACCTAAAGCACTTACAGATGCTGAGCTGTTAGCTATCGTACTACGAACCGGAGCAAAGGACAATCCATCTATAGCTGCTGCGAGACAGCTCTTATCTATGGATGGGAGAGGGTTGTCAGGCATACATGTCCTAACACCAAAAGAATTAGCATCAATAAAGGGAATAGGCAAGGTCAAGTCACTTCAGCTTAAAGCTATTGCTGAAATATCCAAACGGCTATCAAAATCATATGCCGTAGCCAAATTTCGAATCACTTCTCCATCCAGTGTTGCCAATATCTTTATGGAGGATATGCGATATTTGACCAAAGAACATATAAAAGTTGTCTTGCTGGACACAAAGAACGGAATTATTACCGACAAAGATATTTCTATTGGAACGGTAAATGCATCACTCGTAGATCCTAGAGACGTTTTTATTGAAGCCTTGAAAGTTGAGGCTGTAAATATTATTGTATTGCACAACCATCCCAGTGGTGACCCAGAACCCAGTCATGACGACATTGAAGTAACTCAGCGACTATTTGAAGCTTCGAAAGTTATTGGAATCGAACTTCTTGATCATATTATTATTGGAGACGGCACATTTGTAAGTCTTAAGGAACGGGGCCATATGTAGCCCTATGGAGAGGAATAATGAAGAGACAGCCTAGATTTAATACTAACACAATTATAAAAGTCATTGTTGTTGTATCATTAATTTCCATGATTTTAACATGGGAGACGAGAGTTACAACATCTCCAATTGAACAAAGTATTACTTATGTTATCATACCTTTTCAAAAGGGAATCACTTATTTTGGAGGATGGTTTAAAGACCGTGTGGATTTCGTTCAAAACATCGGTGAATTACAAGCGATTAATGCCGAGTTGGAGGCAGAAGTCAACCAGCTAAGATATGAAAACAAGCTTTTAACGCTGGACAAACAGGAACTTGCCAATCTTAGAAACCTTTATGATTTGGATAAACGTTATGCAGACTACCCAAAAACAGGGGCAAGAGTTATTGGTAAGGATCCTGGTAACTGGTATGAAGTGTTTCTTATTGATAAAGGGACCTCAGACGGTATTGAAGTGAACATGGTTGTCATGGCTGGTGATGGTTTGGTTGGAAGAATAATTGAAGTAGGACCCAATTATGCCAAAGTCAAGAGTATTATCGACGACGCAGCCAGTGTCAGTGCAAAAATACTACGTACCAAAGACTTATGTACCGTCAGTGGTGACAAAAAACTTGGTGATGATGGCTTGTGCCTTATTGAATATATAGAAGCTGATGTCAATGTCATTGAAGGTGATGAAATCATCACCTCTCATTTAGGTGATATCTATCCACCTGGTATCTTAATCGGAACAGTTAAATCTATTGAGACCGACTCCAATAAACTGACAAAATCCGCTGTACTGGAACCTGTTGTTGATTTTAAACACTTGGAAGAAGTCCTGGTTATTAATCTAGATGCAGCAGAATTGCTTGGCGACGGTGATTGATATGATGAAAAACATCTTCAGAGCCTTGATTATTTTGCTTGTGGCTATTCTATCGGCCACTTTGTTTCAAAGTCTGGCGATCAACAACGTTAGTCCCAATATAATCCTAATTACCATTGTATCTATTTCTGTTCTTCAAGGTAGGGAAGAAGGGATTATTTTTGCTGTTTTCTTCGGTTTGATCCATGATATCCTATATTTTGATGTAGTTGGCTTTCATGTGATTATTTATGTTGCAATCGCATATTTTACAGGCTACTTATACCGTAATTTTTACGCTGAAAGCGTTGTAATACCTCTTGCAGCCATAGGAGCCAGCAATCTGGTTTATAATATCATTATATTTTTAACCACCTACATGTTTAGAGGGTCTTTAAACATATTCTATTACTTCTATGCAATTATTTTGCCTGAAGTCACTTACACGGTTGTAGTTGCCGTAGTTTTATATAGACTCTACATTATATACAGTCATTTTATTATAGAATATGAAAAAGAGAAAAGAAAAGGAGATGATGAAATCTATGAAAGACGTCCTTAAAATGATATTTTCCTTTTTAACCAATCGACTTTTTGTTATATTGGTTGTCTTAATATTGCTTTTTTCAATTCTCCTTGCTAGACTCTTTAATTTACAAATTATTAATGGTGCCAAACTGGAAGAGGAATTTGATTTGTCCGTTCTAAGGGATATTGAAATCGAAGGACAGAGAGGTCTGATTTATGACCGCAACGGAACTCCCTTGGCAGTTAATCAAGTCGCTTATACGGTCCAATATGACAACAGTGTATATGTACCGGACCGTAATGTGCTTTTGCTTCGGTTGATTCGTATCCTTCATGGAAATGGAGACCAACTTAGCATCGATTTCCCTGTTTTTATTAATGAAGACGGCAACTATGAATTTATCGACGTCAGTTACAGGGTTAATCGGTTAAAACGTGATCTGTTCGAAGACCGTCAGACTGGTGAATTATCAGAAGAAGATGCCAACCTTAGCGAAGATGAAATCATGACTTATTTAGTTAAGGATTTCTTTATTATCGAGGAAGACTTCATTGAAGAAAATCAGATCAGTAAGGAAGAACTTCTTGACCTGATTATTATTCGATATGCTCTTTGGGCCAAAGGATACTATAAGTTTATTCCACAAGAGATAGCCATAAATATTTCAGATGCATCCCTGGCAGAAATTAAAGAGAACAGAGAAGATTTACTGGGGGTTTCTATTGTGGAAGATCCCATTAGATACTATTTGTATCCAGAGTATACAGCCCATATCCTTGGATATACAGGTACTATAAGCGATAGTGCACTTGATGAATACAAGGCATACGGTTATGACCAGAACGATGTTATCGGAAGGATTGGAATTGAGGAAGCCATGGAGCTATACTTACATTCAGTTGATGGAAGCCAAAGGGTGGAAGTCGATATTTATGGTAGGACTCAGAAAGTTATTGAAGAAGTTGATCCTATACCGGGTAAAGATGTGTATCTGACTATTGACACAGAATTACAGAAGGCTACGCAAGACCTTCTGGTTAAGCAGCTCAACAACATCGTTAGTCAAAAGCTGGTCATGCACATACCTTCCTATGGTGAACAACGCCTACCGGAACTTAAAGATGTTTTTTATAATCTGGTTGAAAATGAAACCCTTTCCATTCCGCTTTTAATGGAGGCAGGCGAAGATACCTATTCATCCAGTATAATCGAGGATTATGAGACCTATTATGCTGATAGGACTGCCGAGATTGAAGAACACTTGATTATATCCAATTTACTCCTTAATGAAGACTTGGCTAGATATCAAGACTATATTATAACCACCTTGGTCAACGACAGAATTCTAAGCAAAGACCATAAACTTAGTAATGGGTATTTGGACTATACCAATGATAATATTTCTTTTAAAGGACTTCTCAATTACTATATAAAAGAAGATTATATTGATCTTACCAAAAAAGTTGAAAACGCCGACCTACTAAGTGACACGGAGCGATATGACTACCTAAGGGATCAGATTATCGTCGGTGACTATTTCAATCGCTACGAATTTATTCAGAACATCATCCTTGAGATGATTGACTTTGAAAAATTGAATTATATTGATTTATCCATGTTGCTTATTGAACAGGGCATTGTTCAAGTGACGGAAGAAGAAATGGGAAATCTACAAACAGGGAGAACTGCGCCTCTTCAATTTATGAAAGCATTGATTGCTGAAATTAAACTAACACCACAGCAATTAGCCTTGGATCCATCTACGGCGGGAGCAGTCATTGTAGACGTAGACTCAGGTGATGTCTTGGCCCTTGTATCTTATCCGAGTTATGATAACAACAAGATTGCCTCCTATGACTATTACCAGCAATTGCTTGAAGACCCGACAAAACCCCTGTACCCAACGGCTACCCAGGGTAAAACTGCTCCAGGATCAACTTTTAAGATGCTTAGTGCGGTTGCTGGCCTGGAAGAGGGAGTTATTGATAAACATGATCATATTACCTGTACAGGTCATTATACTAAAGTATCTCCGAATGTAGCCTGCTGGATATCTGCCTACGGTGGCGCACATGGATCCATTAATGTAGTCACTGGTATTGCCGTATCCTGTAACTCGTTTTTTAATGAAGTGGGTTATCGCTTGGGAATCAACGAAGAAGGGGAGTATGATCCCCGATTAGGTGTTGAAACTTTACAAGAGTATGCGGCTATGTTTGGTCTGAATACAACAACCGGTATTGAATTATCTGAGTCAAAACCATCAATTCCTGGAAATACAGAGACCGGTATTGTTAACCCTGTAACAGCAGCTATGGGGCAAGAGTACAATTCATATACGCCTACCCAAATGGCAAGGTATATGGCTACAATAGCCAATGGGGGTACCCTCTATGAACTGACGCTGATCGACCGGATTTATAACGCTGATGGCAGTCTATATAAAGAACAGGAACCTACAGTCACACGAGTCAATGAATTCAAAGAAGGTACTATTGACACCGTCCATGAAGGAATGATAGAGGTAACCACTGGTGCTAGAGGAACTGCAAGAAGTTTTTATTATAATTTCCCAGTGCTGGTTGGCGGGAAAACCGGAACTGCACAGCAAGATTTAGAGAGAGCCTCTCATGCAGTTTTTGCCTCTTTTGCTCCTGCAGATGATCCGGAGATTGCTATCGTCGTTGTTTTGCCGTTCTCATATACAGCACCATTTTCATCTGGCTACATCGTTGGAACAGTTGCCAGGGATTTATATGGTATCTACTATGATATCTATAAGGAATTTGATGGATATGATTACAGGCAAGAGATGAATATTGATTATTATAATCCCTCTCTACTCAATGTGAATAATTAGAGTGGGTTATGAGTCTAAAGACTATAAAATAAAGGAATCATAGACTGTCTCATTGCATAAAAATGTATACAAGGCCCTAACTTTTATGTATAATATGTAATAAGATGAGTGACAAAGAGGTATATAATGAAAGACAGCATTTTGATTAAAGGCAATAGTCATGGTCTATCCGTACATGTGAATGAGGATGCCTCATTTGACATCATAAAAAATGAATTAAAGGAAAAACTGAAAGCTGCGCGGAATTTCTTTGGTGCCAACAAAGTTACCTTAACCTTTCAAGGTAAGGCATTAACATCACCTGAAACCGATGAGTTAGTCGAAGCTTTTAATACATGTTCTGATTTGGATATATTGTATGTTTCCGATGAGAACGACCTTGCACTGGAGATGGAAAAGGTCATTGGAGATAAACTTCGAAGCCATGTGATTGAATCGATTACCCAGGAAGTAAGTGCCAGCAAGCAGGCGGACATTGACCGCCTATCAAAGGAACTAGAAAGTCTTAGAGAAGATAAGGAACGTCTTGAGCAACAGGTAGAGTCTTTAACAACCAACAAAGAACGCGCTTTATCCTTACAGGAAGAAGACAAAGTAACCTTTCATCACTCAACATTAAGATCTGGCCAGCAGATTATTGTTAAACACAGTGTCATCATTATGGGTGATGTCAATAATGGAGCCAGAATAGAGGCAGGTGGCAACGTTATTGTTTTAGGACGTCTAAAGGGAGTTGTTCATGCAGGACTTAAAGGCAGTGACAGCGCCTATATTATTGCTCTTAACATGAATCCTGTCCAGCTAAGAATTAACGAAGCTTACGGACGGGCAGCAGATGACAACAGAGGTGAACAAACCAGTCCAGAACCTAAAATTGCATTTATTGACGATGGACGAATAGCCATTGAAAAAATAGACAACAGAGTACTCAAAGAAATTAGAGAATTGAAATAAGGAGTGGCAATATGAGTGAAGTGATCGTAGTAACATCGGGAAAAGGTGGTGTAGGTAAAACCACAACAAGCGCCAACATCGGTACAGGACTTGCCATGCTTGACAAACGGGTTGTTCTAATTGATGCAGATATAGGACTTCGTAATCTTGACGTCGTTATGGGGCTTGAGAATAGAATTGTTTATAATTTGATTGATGTCATCGAAGGCAACTGCAAGTTGAATCAAGGTTTGATTAAAGATAAGAAAAATCCTAATCTCTTCCTACTTCCAGCTGCCCAAACCAGAGATAAGGATGCTGTGTCTCCGGCTCAGATGATTGAACTTTGTAACAAGCTTAGAGAAGATTTTGATTATGTTATTATCGACTGTCCAGCAGGAATTGAACAAGGATTTAAAAATGCAATTGCCGCTGCTGACAGGGCTTTGGTAGTTACAACCCCTGAAGTGTCCGCCATTCGTGATGCAGATAGAATCATCGGTCTATTGGAAGCCAATGAAATATCCAATATCCGCTTGGTTGTTAACCGTTTAAGACCGGATATGGTAAAACGTGGAGATATGATGTCTATTGATGATGTTGTTGAAATCCTCGCCATAGACCTTATAGGTGTTATGCCGGATGATGAAAATATTGTTATCTCAACCAATACAGGTGAACCTATAGCAGCTAATGCAACCAGCTTGCCAGGCAAAGCCTATGCTAATATGTGCAAACGTATCATGGGAGAACAGATAGACTACATTGACCTTGATCAACCATCAGGCTTATTTGGTAAAATCAAAAGTCTGATGGGTATGTAAAGGGGAGGTGTATTTATGTTTTTCAGTAAGAAGCCCAAATCAAAATCAGTAGCTAAAGACCGTCTGAAATTGGTTCTTATTCATGACCGTGCCAATTGTAATACGGAGGTACTTGAGATGATGAGAATGGATATCTTAAGAACAATTAGCAAATATATGGATTTTGATGAAAGTGAGCTGGAACTGAATATTGGATCAACCCGTTCCGATTCCGGTAATGTTGTTCCTGCTTTAACAGCCAACATACCAATTCGTAATATTAAGAAGCCGAGAGCTTAATATGTTTCGGCATTATAATTTCCGAAAATTTGATTATATCAGTCCCCTTATTGTGACCTGCCTCTTCATATTTTCTTACTATGTCATAGGGAGTGCATCAAGAGCCAATCTTGAGGAGGGGACGTCCTCTTATGCAACCAAACAATTATATGGCTTTATTATTGGCTTTGTCTTGATGCTGATTGTCTCCGTGATTGATTATCATATTGTTGGTAAACTAGTACCCTTGGTTTTTCTTACCAACATTGGACTTTTGCTGGCGGTTTTTATTATTGGAATTGAGGTTAACGGTGCGACAAGATGGATACCAGTAGTTGCTGGATATACTATTCAGCCTTCTGAATTCGCCAAGTTTTTTATGGTTGTGGTGTTAGCAAAATACTTTGATAAGTTTGAAAAACGAATCAATAATATTTTCGTACTAATAGGTGCTGCAATTCTAATGGGTGTGCCTGTTCTACTTATTGCAAAACAACCTGACTTGTCTACATCACTTGTTCTCATTTTTTTACTTGCAATGATGATATTTGGTGGTGGTATTTCCTATAAGTATATTATTGCGGTTGCCCTCATTGCTGTCCCTCTGGCTACTGCATTATTGGCCTATATTCAGACAGATGACCAAATTTTACTGCAAGACTATCAAAAAGAACGTATTTTAGCCATGATTAATCCTGAAGAATACGAGCAGTCGACCGCCCTTCAAACCCAAAAATCTGTCCAGGCTATTGGATCAGGTCAATTAGAGGGTAAAGGTTTATATCAAGGCAAACTTAACCAGTATAATTACCTGTCCGAATCACAGACAGACTTTATTTTTGCAATTATTGGAGAAGAGTTTGGATTTATAGGTTGTTCTGGCGTACTATTTTTGTTATTATTATTGTTGATAAGAGTTTTATATATTGCCAAGGATAGTCAAGATCTTATGGGACGATTATTAGTAGTGGGTTTTGTAGGTATTGTTGCCTTTCACACTTTCATTAATGTTGGTGTAGCAACTGCCATCGTTCCCAATACAGGGCTGCCTTTGCCCTTTGTCAGTTCAGGTCTCAGCGCCTTATGGTCCAATATGCTGATGCTTGGAATGATACTTAATGTTAGCATGCAACGAAAAATTTCAATATAAGGGGGTAACTCATGAACATCGGATTAGTAGCGCATGATACAAAAAAGAAATTAATGCAGAACTTCTGTATTGCATACCGTAACATTTTAAACAAACACGACTTATATGCAACAGGTACAACGGGACGCTTGATTGAGGAAGTGACCAATCTAAGTATTCATAAATACCTTGCCGGCCACCTTGGTGGTGTACAACAATTAGGATCACAAATAGCTCACAACCAAGTGGATGTCATGATTTTCTTAAGAGATCCTGTTTCCAATCATAATCATGAGAATGATATGAGTTCTATTGTACGTCTATGCGATATACACAACATACCGGTTGCCACAAACCTGGCGACAGCGGAGTTGTTGGTCAAGGCTTTGGAACGTGGGGACTTGGAGTGGCGAGATATTCTTCGCTAATGACTCATGATAAGTGTAATAATGGGACTCGTTTAACGAGTCTTTTATTATGTGTTTTTTTATCGGGATTACCTGTGAAAAAGAAGCTAAAAGCATGTCTGAAGAATATTTTAGGCATATAAAAAAGCTGATACCGAGAGGTATCAGCTCTATATGTATTTCTAGGAAATTAAGCCAGTTAAACAGCAGCGAATTCTTCGAGGAAGGCAGGTAGTTCTTTATCTTGACAATTGAGGCTGGCAACCAGACGTACATTGAACTTGTCTGTGATAGCCTTAAGCTTGTTTATTAATTCATCAGAATTACTTATTTGTTCTAAATGTGCCATTTTTAGAAGACCATCAACAAAAATGTAGGTAATGTCATTATCTTCAGATAGGATGCCGCACATAAATCCATAAAATTCATGATAGTCGTCAATAGGGAATTCGGATATATTAATATAACGAATTTCATGTCTTAAATCATACATATGGCTGTTGTCACCATCAATGTAAACGATGTTTCCTTTTGCTTCCTTAAGAACTTCATTAGCTCTTACAATTAAACGCTTTGTTTTTCCTTCACCTGTATCACCTGTGATTACTTTTATCATGGCAATCTCCTCCTTAATTGTATTGACAAACAATGTTGGTATAATATAATATTCTAGCTGAAAAATATATTTCCTTTATTTTTTTGCGTTTTTTTTGTACTTATTGCATAAGTATTTTAAAGAATCATATAAAGCTTAATATATTTTGCCTATAGATAATCTTACATTTATCTTAAAGCTTTGGAAACCTATTTCAAAGGCATGTTAGATATGGTATGATAGGCAAAGAAAGAAGTGAAAGAATGAATAATTACTATACATATAAAGAGTATCTGATGAATTTATATGGTGAGAAAACCTATAAGTTGCCCATTGCTATTCCTGTAACGTGTCCCAACAGAGATGGTCATCTAGGTCATAAAGGGTGTTATTTTTGTAGTGAAAAGGGTACAGGATTTGAGCATATTGGTGATCATATCTCTGTTGAAGACCAATTATTAAGCGCCAGAGATAAAGTCATTAAACGTTATAAAGCCAAAAAGTTTATCGGTTATTTTCAAAACTATACAAATACATACCTTCCCAAAGAAAAGCTCCTTGGCTATTTAAAGGAGGCTGCTTCCTGCGACCTGGTAGGGTTGGATATTGCAACAAGACCTGACTGCCTATCTGAGGACTATTTACAGACCATCAAGGATTTTTCTATGGAAACAGGTTTAAAGGTTACCTTTGAAATAGGTCTTCAAATTGCCAATGATCAAATTTTATCAGCAGTCAACAGGGGACATACGGTGGAAGATTTTGTTGATAGTGTAAGGAAAATCAAAAAATCAGGATTTTCAGTATGTAGCCATTTGATCTTAAATTTACCGGATTCTACGATGGATGATGTCATAAAAACAGCCTGCATAATGAACGAACTTCAAGTTGACATTGTTAAACTTCATTCTCTATATATTGCTAAAGACAGTGAATTTGGACGAATGTACCAGGCTGGAGAGCTGACCCTCGGCAGTGAAGAAGAATATGTTGATCGAGCCGTAAACTTTATTGGTTACTTGGATCCTGGTATTGCAATTTCAAGAATTGTATCCAGAATACCTGAAGATGACTCTTCCTTTTCGAACTGGGATTCATCCTGGTGGAAGATCTATAATGATATTAATCAGCGACTTGAAATATCCAACATAAAGCAAGGTTCCTTATTAAAGCCGAATGACAGTGACCAATAGAATACATGTCCCTCGGATTAGAAACCATTAATTAGACAGAGGACGATTAGGATGAGTGATTACAACCGTTATAAAGAAAGCGCCAAAAATATAAAAAACCAGGAAAAAGCCAACCGTCATATAAATTTTGTCGTTGTGGCTTATATTGGTATACTCCTTTATCTATTAATCCTGATGTATTTATCTTTTACGAAAGATAGGGTAAATTTCGTGTATGCAGAACCTGGTGTCATTCACGACAATTCAACTTTTAAAGGATTGATTTTAAAAGATGAAAGGGTTGAACTGGCAATGGATTCGGGTCCGGTGAAATATCTGGTCCCTGAAGGCAGCAAGGTGCGCCAAAACACCTTTGTCTGTACCATTAATCAAGATCCTTCCATCGATGAACTTATAAACAAGAGAAATGATGAACATTTAACTACTATAAGTCAAGTTACCAGTTTGACCCTTGAGGATTACCGTATTTTACAGGATAAAATCAGGGAATATGCTATTGATAAACACTTTAATGATGAAGGTCTGGTATATGAGGCTAAAAGCGCTCTAAAAGAAACGATTATTGATATCTCTCAGACAGTTTACGTTGAAGATCAAGAGCTTTATGATCGGATTCAAGCTCAAATAGCCGCTAATGAAGGCGAAAGGTATGCAAACGGAACCTACCAACGGATTCCGATCTCAGGCGTAGTGGGCTATACTTTTGACGGCTTTGAATCATACAATATCGATAATTTCACCTATGACCTTTTAGGCAAGGAGATCGTTATTAATGACAGTGCAGAGCTTGAAACAATCCAAGAAGGAGATCCGATTTACAAGATTATCGATAACCATAAATTTTATATCATTGCTGAGATTGATCCCTACGCAGATAAATACCTAAAGAAAAAAAGGGCTGCAAAAGATCCCGCATTTAACTCCTTGTACTTCCCTAAACAAAATGTTAATGTTGAAGCTAAAATTTATGACGTTGACTTTGAAAATGATAAATATTATGCCATCTTTGAAATCGACAGGTATTTTGATGATTTCTTTACAGATCGGTTTGTTGATTTTATTATCGCCTATGATGATTATGAAGGAATCAAAGTACCTAATGAAGCAGTTACTTCTCTTGACATGTACATAGTTCCAGCAACAGGTGTTAACATAACTCAAGAAGGCCATACTATAGTTACCAAGCTTGTTTATTCAGATGATGATATAACACATACTGAACCCCTGCCTGTCATCGTAAAAGTCTACTATAAGGATAATGACTGGGCATATATACGGCCCATGAACGATAGCAGGAATCTTGTTAAAGGAGACCAGATTCTCTTTTATACAGAGGATGAAGATAAGGATAATGATGTCGAAGAAGCTTTTACTATAGAAGCTGGTGTGCCTATGGAAGGTGTATACGTTATCAATAACGGCTACACAGACTTTAAGCGCATATCCACTATCCATGAAGAAGACGATTTTCGGATAGTGGCTGACAGGGTAACCTATTCAATACGTATATATGATAAACTTGCATCAGATGCAAGAGAAGTTGTAGAATTCCAGACTATTAACTAGTACTAAAGGAGATCTTATGGCAATACCATCAAAAGAGGAGCTAAAAGCTAATTACAAGGATGTACTCAAAAATGTAGAGGAGGCCTGCGATAAAGTTGGCCGAAATCCCCAAGAAGTTAAAATCATAGCAGTTTCCAAGACAAAACCCTTATCACTAATTGAAGATGCAATGGAAGTTGGTATGGATACTTTTGGTGAAAATAAGCCACAGGAAATTCGGGACAAATGCGCCAATGTCAGCAGAAATGTACACTGGCATATGATTGGCAAACTCCAGACCAATAAAATCAAGTATGTGATTGAAACCTGTGACCTCATTCATTCTGTTGATTCAATTAAACTTTTGGAGAAACTGGAAGAAGAAGCTGATAAGCGGAATATTCAAGTCAAGATACTTTTACAGATCAATATAAGCGGTGAAGCATCAAAAAGCGGATTTTCTGAGAATGAACTATATAGCTTACTGACAACCTTAGGCAAATATCCTCATCTTCATGTTGAGGGATTAATGACTATTCCACCCTTTGTAAGTAATCCTGAGGATAATCGAGGATACTTCCGCCGCTTAAAGGAAATTTTTATTGACATCAAAAGTAAAAACATTGATAATATTAGTATGAATGCCCTGTCCATGGGAATGACAGGTGACTACCAAGTAGCGGTAGAGGAAGGTGCTACCTTTATAAGGGTGGGAACTGGCATCTTTGGAGAACGAAACTATACAAAGTGAGAGGTGCTCTAATGGCAAAAATATTCGATAAAATGATGGATATGATGAAACTTAACGATTATGAAGATGAGATGGAATATGCTGAAGAGGAGCAAGATGATTTCAGCACATTTACAGGGGAGCCAAAACCAGTGAAGAATCCGGAACCAAGATTTAAAACCTATTCAGGCGGAAAGTCCAAAGTAATGAGCCTTCAGGCCAGTGTGCAAATGGAAGTTGTAGTGATGAAACCTACTACTTATGATGAAGCTCAAGAGATTTGTGACCATATTAAGGCTAAAAAGCCCTGTATTATCAATCTCGAAAATATGGAACATAATATTGCTCAGAGAATTATGGATTTTGTCAGCGGTTCCTGCTATACCCTTGACGGTAATATGCAGAGAGTAACAAACAACATCTTTTTGATAGCTCCTGAAAACGTAGATATACTAGGTAACTTTCAAGAAGAACTTAAATCAAACGGAATTATTGAATGGGAGAATTTCTAATCCTTAAGCAATAATGAGGAGGCTCGACTTCATGTATTACTTCATAATGGCCCTAATTAATGCTGTATATGTCGTATTATTTTTACGTGTAATTTTATCCTGGTTTAGAGTTGGTACTGAGAATACATTCGTAAGAATTATTCATGAAATGACAGAACCAATTTTAAGCCCGATTCGTATGCTTATTGAAAAATCCATATTCGGTGGTAGAAAGGGTGGCATGATACTGGATATTTCACCACTGATAGCCTTTATTTTTCTGCAACTATTGCAGAATTATGTCACTATGATTATGAATTATGGAAATTAATCGAATATATGATCTTATTAAGCGGTGTCAGAACACCGGAAGTCCGACCTTTAGTGATTTCCTTGATTATGGTGAACTAATCGAGGTTCGACGAGGCCTAGGCTTGGTCCAAGGCGTTAAGGTTGTTGAATTTCTAGCTTTTTCAGATGATGAGCGCAGGATGGTAGGCTTTTTTCCTGATGATTTAGCCTTATACATGTCAGATGATGACATCCAGACAACTTTTCCGGTTCTTGTCCTTAAGATAGAGCCGGCCTTTGAAGGACAATTGGAACATAGAGCATTAATGGGTACCGTTCTTGGATTAGGACTAGATAGACGCTTATTTGGGGACATGATAATAGTTGATAATATCGGATATATCCTGTGCCATGAGAGAAGCGGCAAAGTGGTTTTAGATGAGTTGATATCCCTTGGCCGAACTCAGGTAAGTGTATCAATTCTTAATCTGAAAGAGGCTCGACATATTAAGCCTAATACTGAATTAATAAAAACTACTGTGGCCTCATTACGATTGGATGGGGTCATTAAAGCATTAGGTGGTATATCACGTACAGATGCTGCAGGTGCAATAAGCAGAGGACATGTTAAGGTCAATCAAGTGGTGGTCCTCAAAAATCATTTACGCCTGGCTGAAGGAGATATTATCTCAATTAAGGGAAAAGGTAAATATCGTATCAGAACTATCGGTCACCGCACAAAAAAAGACCGTATCGTCATACATATTGACAGATATATATAGATCAAAGAGGAGGTAACACATGCTAACACCTTTAGACATTGAATCAAAAGAATTTTCTTCTTCCATCGGAGGTTACTCTAAATCTGATGTTAATGAATTTATGAAAGAAATACTGGTTACCTATGAGAAGATGTATAAAGAAAATATTGAGATGAAAGATAAAATCTCAATGCTCAACGATGGTATTCAATATTACAAAACTATTGAAACTACACTTCAAAACACTTTACTTTTAGCTGAAAAAACTGCTGAAGAGACCAAACAGGCAGCGCGAAAAAAGGCTGAAACTATTGAAAAAGAAGCTGAAATCAAGGCAGAGAAGCTTATGTTTGAAGCAAAAGAAAGCATCCAGCAGATAAATCTTATGCGAGAAGCTATGGTTAAGGCTTATGATGCTAATAAAATCCAGATCAAGCAATTTCTCCAGGCTCAACTGGAAATGATCAATAAAAACGAGATGGAGCTAAGCTCCGGTACAGATATGGCTATAAAGATGATGGAGAAGTTGACAAGCGTTCAAGCTCCTACTATTGATGATATAGAAAACCTGGATGAGACCAGAGTTTTTCCAGGAGTCGGTCATGAATAAACTCCAGGTAAACACAGCGAGCAAGTCCTATCCGATTTTATTCACAGAATCTTTTGCGGGGTTATCAGACGCCATCAAAGATTGTGGTAAGGAATACTCAAGTTATATTATTATCACAGACACGAATGTAGGTCCATTATATGGAGATCAGGTTAAGAAAGTTCTTGAAACTTTTAAGAAACCTGTTTTAGTTTGTAATTTTGAAGCCGGAGAAAATTCTAAACATCTGGAAACCATCCAATCTTTTTTTGAAAATATGATTGAATTAGGGGCTGACCGTAAGTCCCTTGTAGTAGCATTGGGTGGTGGTGTAGCAGGTGATATGGCAGGATTCACAGCCTCTATTTACATGAGAGGTCTTGATTTTGTTCAGGTACCAACCAGCCTGCTTTCACAAGTTGATTCCAGTGTCGGTGGTAAAACCGGAGTTGACTTCCTTGGCTATAAGAATTTAATTGGTGCTTTTTACCAACCGGAATTTGTATATATTAATGTATCTACCTTGAAAACCCTTCCTGAACGTGAACTTATTGCCGGTATGGGTGAGGTGATTAAACACGGAGTTATTAGGGATAAAACTTATTTTGCATATCTTCAGGATCATGTTTCCCATATTCTTAATCTAGACAGCGAAACCATGATGGATACAATTAGGTGGTCATGTGAGATTAAAAAGAATGTAGTAGATCAAGATGAGAAAGAACATGGTCTTAGAGGCTTACTAAACTTTGGACATACTTTTGGACATTCTATAGAGCGCTTAAAAGAATTCGAACTTATTCATGGAGAATGTGTCGGTATAGGTATGCACGGTGAACTAGTTTTGGCTGAGAAACTCGGTCTTGTTACAAGCCAGGAAGTTTCGACTGTCCTAGAGCTGATTAAGGCCTATAAGCTTCCAATTACAATTCAGGGACTTCAAGCTGAATCTATCTATCAAGATATGTTCAAAGATAAGAAAACAACAGATAAAAGGCTTGTATTTGCCATGATAGATTCAATTGGCACCAGCCATTTAAGTAAAGAAGCAATAGACAAATCAGTGATTATCGAGTCTATTGAAGAAATAATGGAATAGGAGATCACATGATTTTACAACTTATTGCAATTATTATGTTAGTAGGACTTGACCAGTGGACCAAACTTCTGACGGTTAATTATTTCACCAGTGGTGTAGGAGACCTTCAAATAATTGACGGGATTATTGAATTGACTTTTGTTAAAAATACAGGCGCAGCTTTTGGCATGTTATCCGATGGCACAACCTTTTTAATAATACTCGTCAGCATTGTTGTTGCAGCTGTCCTATATTTTCAAAGGAAGATACCTAGAGAAAAGCATTACCTGCCACTTCATATACTGGTTACCTTTATTCTTGCTGGTGCTATAGGTAATCTAATCGACCGAATCCGTCTTCATTATGTCGTCGATATGATTCACTTCTACTGGTTTGAGTTTCCTGTATTTAATGTAGCCGATATATATGTCACATGTTCAGCTTTTGTACTCATGTTGCTTTTATTAACCAAATATAAGGATTTAGAGATATAAAATGATTAACTATAACGAAGAGAAAACAGAACGAGTGGACAAGTTTTTGTCTGCTCATTTTTCGGATTATACACGTTCCTATATTCAGAAAATGATAAAAGATGGTCATATTAAAGTAAATGGGCAAGTGGTTAAGGCCGGCTACAAGTTAACCTTGGGAGATTCAATAGAAATTGATGATATCGAACCTGCCCAACTGGATGTGCTTGCCGAGAACATACCTATCGACATTGTTTACGAAGATGATGATCTCTTAATCGTCAACAAACCTGCAGGAATGGTCGTTCATCCAGCTCCAGGCAACTACCAAGGCACTTTGGTCAATGCTATTATGTACCATTGTAAAGACCGTTTAAGCTCAATTAACGGCGTGGCACGCCCCGGAATTGTTCATCGCATCGACAAGGATACGTCCGGTCTTCTGATTATATGCAAAACCGACCGGGCCCACCAGCATATTGCTACTCAGTTAAAAGACCATAGCGCTCACAGGGTTTATCATGCTTTAGTTTATCAAAATCTTACGGATGATGAGGGCAGAATTGAAGCTCCTATTGGTAGAGGTGAAAAAGACCGTAAAAAAATGGCCATAAATTATAAAAACGGTAAAGATGCGGTTACTCACTATAAGGTTATTGAACGTCTTTCCAACAACAATTTCACCTATGTTGAATTGAAATTGGAAACAGGACGCACCCATCAAATCCGAGTACATATGGCCAGTATTGGGAATCCCTTAATCGGCGACCCTTTGTACGGGCCAAAGAAAGGTAAATTTAGTCCAGATGGTCAGATGCTTCATGCCAAGGAAATAGGTTTCATACACCCTTTAACTGGCCAGTATTTAGAATTTAACTCGGATCTGCCAAATGATTTTCAGCGTATGTTAAATAATCTTAGAAATATGAAATAAAACTTTACACTTTATCATATATATGCTATCTTAATTTTAGGAAAAACATCATATAATCTTTAAATTAGTACAGAGATGCTAGTAAGATACAAAAGTAGGACCTAATAGGTCGTATTCTTTTGCGCAGAAGTCTGCGATGGTTACCATAATATTATTATGCAAACTACTTCTCTGTATAGAGGAGTTTTTTTTATGAAAACATTAATGGATGAAAAGGCAATCTCTAGGGCAGTGACTAGAATTTCTCATGAAATCATCGAGAAGAATAAGGGGATTGATAACCTTGTTATTATGGGAGTTAAAACAAGAGGAATACCACTGGCCAAAAGAATTGCAGCAAAAATCGAGGCTATTGAAGATGCACCGGTAAGACTCGGAACTGTCGATATAACTTTTTACAGGGATGATCTTAAGAAAAAGTCTGATCGACCTATCGTTGGTGATACAAGTCTTGATATTGATGTAGCTGATAAGATTGTAGTCATTGTAGATGATGTGGTCTTTACCGGTAGAACTTGTCGTGCGGCAATAGATGTTATTCTTGACATGGGAAGACCCACAAAGATCCAATTTGCAGCCCTTATTGACCGTGGTCACAGGGAACTGCCTCTTCGCCCGGATTTTGTAGGTAAAAACGTACCGACTTCAGCATCAGAAGTAGTACATGTGAAAATGGTGGAAACAGACGGTGAAGACCGTGTGATTTTACAATAAATTCAAGTAGGTTTAGGAGGACGAAATGGAAGCTATATCAACCAACAAAAAATTAGTATTAGGTTTACAGCACGTGTTAGCAATGTTTGGGGCGACTGTATTGGTACCGTTCATTACAGGAATGGATCCAGCTATCGCATTGCTTGCAGCAGGTATCGGAACACTTTTATTCCACCTTTGCGCACAAGGTAAAGTACCTGTATTCTTGGGCTCCAGTTTTGCATTTATCGGTGTAATTATGACAACACTTAACCCAGATGGTCTTGACCTTTCTGACATTGCAAACAAATCTTATTATTTAGATAATCTTGCAGTTGTTAAAGGTGGTATCATTGCAGCCGGTTTAGTATACGTTATTATTGCAGGTATCATTAAATTAATCGGTGTAGATGCACTTAAGAAATTATTCCCACCAATCGTTACAGGACCAATCATTATGGTTATCGGTCTTAACCTGTCTCCAGTAGCTATCGACATGGCTTTCTACGGCGGTGACTCATCAAGAGCGGCTTTAGATGGTAAAGGTGCTTTAGTAGCACTTATTGTAATAGCGACAATGATTGTTGTTTCAATCTTCGCAAAAGGTTTCTTTAAGCTTGTTCCAATTCTTATAGCAGTTATTGTTGGCTATATTGCAGCCATTGTTTTAGGATTATATGATTTCTCTGCGATTGCCAATGCAAAATTCTTTACATTGAGCGATCCCTTTATTAGAGAAAAACTATTTACACTTCCAAGGTTTACTGCAGCAGGAGTAGGGACCATAGCTCCAATTGCCTTTGTTGTATTCATTGAGCATATTGGTGATATTACAACCAACGGTGCTGTAGTAGGTAAAAACTTCATTGAAGATCCAGGCGTTCACAGAACCATGCTTGGTGATGGTGTTGCAACTGCTGTAGCCGGTCTTCTTGGTGGACCAGCAAATACAACTTATTCAGAAAACACTGGTGTTCTTGCTGTAACAAAAGTTTACGATCCATCAGTACTTCGTATCGCAGCTGTTTTTGCTATCGTATTTTCACAAATCGGTTACCTGGCAGCCTTACTTCAAACAATCCCAGTAGCTGTTATGGGTGGTGTCAGTGTTATCTTATTCGGTATGATTGCATCAGTTGGTGTAAGAATTCTGATCAATGCTCAACTTGACTTTGCTCATTCACGTAACCTGATTATATCAGCGGTTATCCTTGTACTTGGTATCGGAATTGGTTCAGGTATTCCATTATTTGGTCTTAACTTCAGTGGATTGGCACTAGCCGCTGTAGCTGGTGTTGTTATCAACTTGATTCTTCCAACTGAGATATAAGCTAAATCTTCAGTTTACAGATTGATGTTTAAGATCACTTGAAGCAAATAAACCAAATAACTGATAGTATATTCCAAAATAGTTGACGATTTTCCAATTGATGTGATAAACTAAGTTTGTTACGATTTAACTGCAATTAGGAGGATTTGTTAATGAATCAAGGGACAGTAAAGTGGTTTGATGCAAAAAAGGGGTTTGGTTTTATCACTGATGAAGAAGGCAACGATGTATTTTGCCATTTCTCAGCTATTCAATCTGAAGGCTATAAGTCATTAGATGAAGGCGATGCTGTGGAGTTCAGTATTTCTGATGGTACAAAAGGACCACAAGCTGCAAACGTCATCAAATTATAATTACAAACCAAAGAGCTGATGTATTGGCAATGACTGATACTCAGCTCTTTTTATGTTTATAATTTAATGGTCATCAAAGGCTTGTATCTTAAGTGTGACAAGCTTATAATATACAGGTAAAGCTAAATTGGAGGTCCTTATGATACGCAAAATAATTCTGACGGGTTTATGCATACTTGTCCTAACCGGTTGTAACACAAACAACGAAGATCCAACCAATATAGAACTGGAAGTTCTACGTGCAAGTTTACTTGAAAAAGAACTTCTTATAGACGAATTGCAGGATTCTATTGCAGAGAACCAAACTCAAAAAAGTGCACTGGAACGTCAAGTTCAAGATTTTGAGCAATCGTTGGAAGATGAAAGAGCTCTTAAACAACAACTTCTGGATGAACAACCCCAGGTTTTAACTGTTCATAATGCTGTTGACCACTATTATCAGGTGGTAGGTGACTCTTTATATCTCCTTCTTGGCTACGATGAAGATATTTTTGATTATTATTATGAGGAACTTATCAGATTTAGAAATACAGAACCCTCGGAGACTGTTTATAGAGGAAGTCAAATCCAATTTGACGTGGATAGGGGTACTGGTTACACCTTTATTCTGGATCTTGATCAAGTAAAGATTATCAACCAGGAAAATGAGGTTATTTACGAAGATGTACTAGATCTTAATGACCCTCTCATAGACCTAACTCCAACACTTTATCTGGCCGATAAAGACGGACGTAAAAACTATGTCTTTATGACAAAATCTATTCAAGAAGATACAAAGACACTTTTAGGGATTATCAGTTATGATTATCTATACAGTAACGAGGTCATAAAAAAGAAATACTATCTTAATACCAAACATTATTTATTTGACACCGATAATTCCCAGCTTTTTTATGAGGAAACCATAGAAGAGCAGAATTACTTATATCGATTAAACCTGAAAAATGATATCAAGGAAACAATAGCCGTCAATCCAGAAAAGGCCTTCGAACTCTATATCGATAATGGTCAAATTTACTATTTTGATGAAGAAAGCGACCGTATAATTAGATATGATAGCAATTGATTAAGACTTTGTTCTCTAGTATACTAGAATTTAAGGGAAAATATTAAGAAAAGAGGCGAATGGTAGTGGGTTATAATAAAAAGCATTTTCTTGACTTAAAGACACTGACAGATTCTGAGATTCAGTTCATTCTTAACACAGCCCAGAAAATGAAATACATCTTATTATCCAACAAATCTTGTTTGACACCGCATTTAAAAGGAAAAACCGTAGCAACACTATTTAACGAAGACAGTTCAAGATCTAAACTATCATATGAATTGGCAGCGCTTAATTTAAGTGCAAAAGTTATTAATTTGAACACAAACAAACAATTAACAAACGGGGAAACCCTTAAGGACGTCGGACGCTATGTAGATCAAATAGGGGCTGATTTCATCGTTATTCGACATCCTTTGGCAGGAAGTCCTCATCATCTAGCCAAATATGTCAAGGCATCAATTATTAATGCCGGAGATGGCAAAAACGAGAACCCAAGCCAATCCTTAATTGATTTGCTAACCATTATGGAATTCAAAAAAAGTTTTGAAGGACTTAAAGTAGTCATGATTGGCGATATCATGCACAACAGGGTTGCAAAATCCAATATATGGGCTCTTAAAAAATTAGGCGCTGACGTCTGTATAGCAGCACCTCCAACACTCATACCTAGAGGTATTGAATCGACAGGTATAAGAGTTTACCACCAGGTAGCTGATGCAGTTATAGACGCAGATGTTATCATGACATTAAAAATCCAGGAAAAACGGCAAAAGGGTAATCTTATCCCTTCTAAAAACGAATACAAGAAGCTTTACAAATTAGACCAGCAGCGTCTTAGTTATGCTAAAGATGATGTTATAGTTATGCATCCCGGTCCAATTAATCGTGGTATCGAAATATCATCTGAAGTCATCGACGGAGAAAGTTCATTAGTTGATAAACAACAAGTCAATGGTGTAGCTATCCGAATGGCTCTTTTCCATGTACTCAATAAAAGTGGAGGAGGTGTAAGATATGATCGCAAGGACCTTAATTAAAAACGGTACTATCTTTAACTACAATAAAACCATCTTTAATATGGATATTCTTATTGAAGGTTCAAAGATTGTAGCCATCGATACCAATATCGACGAAGATAACTGTGAAATCATTGATGCAAGCGGTTTATATATACTACCAGGCTTAATTGACCTCCACTGCCACGTACAAGACCCAGGGTTTGATTTTAAGGAAACCATGGCAACAGTGGGTCAAAGTGCTCTGGCAGGGGGCTACTCTACAATAACATCTAACCCAAATTTGATACCTTGTGTAGACAACAAGGCCATCGTTGAATATATTATCTCAAAATCCGAAAAGGAGTGCGATGTTCATCTGGCTCCCTATGGAAGCTTAACCGAGGGGTGTAAGGGTGAGAAAATTGCAGAAATCGGCGAAATGCAGTTAGCCGGTGTTGTAGCCGTCTCAGATGGTGATATTGCCATCCAAGACGCCAGTCTCATGAGAAACATTATGTTATACTGTTCGATGTTTGATATCCCTGTGATTACCCATTGTGAAGACACCTCATTATCAAACGCTTCTGTCATCAATGAAGGGATGATTTCTTTATATCTAGGAATTCTTGGTGCTCCAGTATCTGCTGAAACGATTCATCTTATGCGAAATATGCTTTTAGCAGAAGAGTATAATGTTAAACTTCATATAACCCATGTATCAACAGCCAAATCAGTGGATTTAATCAGGGCATTTAAACGACAGGGGATGAGAATTACCTGCGAGACATCTCCCCAGTATTTCACCCTTAATGAAGAAGCTGCTATGGGCTATAACACCTTCGTTAAAGTCAATCCACCTCTTAGGACCGAAGCAGATATAAAAGCTGTTATAAAAGGCCTACAGGACGGTGTTATTGATGCCATAAGCTCCGATCACTGCCCGGATACCATCGACTCAAAAGAAGTAGAGTTTTCATTGGCTTCTTATGGAATCTCGTCATTGGAAACTGCGTTCTCAGTATCTTATACATACCTGGTAGAAGCCGGATATTTGACTTTGGAGCAGTTGGTCGAAAAAATGTCATACAAGCCTTCAAACATTCTGACTTTAAATAAAGGTAAGATTGCTGAGGGGGCACTTGCTGATTTAATGATCTTTGATCCGAATAAAGACTATCTGGTTAATGCTGGCGCATTTAAATCCAAGGCTAGATATTCACCTTATGAAGGTCTGGCCTTAAGTGGTTTGATTCGATATACTTTTATAAACGGTAAGAAGTTTACCGTCCATGAAGATCTCCTGATTGAAGATTCAGTAGAAAATGAAATCATATAAAAATGTAAATTTACAAACCCAGTAATTCAAAATCATGAGTTGCTGGGTTTGTTGTATTTATACAATATTTTACAGTATTTATGGGTTTGGTGCACTATTATGTATAATTTGTTAACAATGTATTTCTTTTTAAATAGCGATAGACAAATAAACCTTCATATACTATAATGTTTGGGGCCCTAGGACTAAATACCTATTGCTAAAGAAGATTATGAATCAATCAATGAAAAGTTATGATGGAGGAAGGCATGTCCGCAAAAAAAATCCTAAAAAGTTATTGTAATGTAATGTATCACCTGAAAGATATCCTGCAAGATGAAATCACTGTTGGAGTAACAAATCTGAAAAAATTTATTATGTACCGTCCTGGAGATCAACTTGTATTCCCAGTTCAGATTGGTATGGATATACCTGAACAAGATGCTGCTATTCAAGGAGTTTTAAAATCAGGTGAGATTAGCGTGGTTCCTTATGTTCCTGCAGAGGTTTATGGTGTACCTTTTAAGGCTATAACATATCCAATTAAAGATCAAAAAGGCAACTTAATTGGTGTTGCAGCAGTAGGTATGAGTTTGTCAAGTCAAGAGAGAACAAAAACTGAGTTAGAAAATATTGTAGAAAGAATTGTACTGACTCATGATCATTTTGCCAATGCATCAGATCAGGTGAATACGATCAATGCTGAACTTCAAGATATTTCAGCTTCAACTCAAGAATTTTATGCAAGTATTGAAGAAATATCCAGTGCAGCAGACGTCGTTAATAATATGAGTGAAGATGCTAAAAAAAGTTCTGATGACATAAAAAAACTTACCCAGGCTGGAAGTGAAAGTCTTAATCAAGTACGTACTTCAATTAAAAAAGTATCTGATACTTCTGAAACCATATCACGTCAAATAGAAACATTAAAAGGTTCCATGCAAAAAATTAATGGGATGGTTGAATTAATTAATAACATATCAGCCCAGACCAACTTACTTGCCTTAAATGCGTCAATTGAGGCAGCTAGAGCAGGCGAGCACGGAAGAGGGTTTGCGGTTGTTGCCGATGAAGTTTCCAAGCTTGCTGACCAATCACTACAGGCAACAAATGAAATAACCGAAGTTGTAAAAAGTCTTGAAACGGACATTGATGCGGTTGTAGATTCAGCTAAGGCTTCTAATGAAATTGCTGTCCGAAGTGTAGAATCAACTGAAAAAACATCCGAGCAGATTCTTGCTATTTTAAATAGTATAGGAAATATTTCCAACTTAATTGATGACATCAATGATAAGGCTAAAAACCAACGTGAAATGACTGTTCAGATTAGTTCGGCAATGGAAAGCCTAAGTGCATCATCCCAAAATGCAGCCAACAGAACCTATACTGTTAATAAATTCATCGAAGAAGAGAACCGTAATATGGAAATTCTTAGATCTGATATTGAGACTTCTAAAGACCAGATTATTAATTTGCACTAAAAGTACGACATTTAAATTTGATTAATGCTATAAATCTAGCTGTCCCTCATAAATTGATGGGCAGCTTTTGCCTGTTATGTAGTATAATTAATGCACTGACAAATAGATGCATAATATTCAGAGGTGATTAGAATTGAATGGAATTGCTATATTAGGACTAAATGGTGGAGGAAAGTCAACAATAGCCCATGCTCTAGCTAAAGAAATTGGTTTTTATGAACTTGACTTGGAAGATTGTTATTTTCCTGAACAGAGCGAATCGAGAAGGTGGGCACTTGATCATGATGACAGCATTTCAACACAGCATTTGGGATTACTTCCGTTCTCAACGCCAAGGTCTAAAATCCAAGTAGAGGACATGATACGGAATACCATTGGTTATCATCCTAAATTTATTTTATCTGGTGTTACAATGAATTGGACCTCTGACATTATGTCTAAAATTGACATAGTTTTCGTTATCGATACACCAGTTCAAGAAAGATTAAAACGGATTCGAATTAGGGAGGAAAAAAGGTTTGGTTCAAGAGTTTTATCCGGCGGTGATATGTTTTACCAGCAAATCGAATTTTTAAGAGTTGTCGCTGATAAAAATATTGAATCAGTTAAGAAGCATATATCAAAACTTGCCTGTCCAGTTATTATGATCGATGGAACCTTATCTCTTGAACAGAATATTGGAATAATAAAAAAACATTTAGAAATATAAATAATTTCTAAAACCTAGGCTCAATTATAAAATTAAAGTAGAGGGGAATAAGTGGACACATATTGCAAAATTCATGAATTCATGCTAAACTTAACTATGCGCAAAACACAACTTTAACGAAAAGATAACGGAATAATTCATTGAAAATATGATTCGTAAGCTTAATGATTACAAAACATACACTAAGTTTACACACATATTATTATGTTAACTAATCCAATTATGGTTGCTATCATTTATAATTATAGTTTAAGTAATTTGGGTACATTTATTAGATTGTTAGAATTAACTCCTTATACCATTCAAATTATTGATCATCGAATTATTCTTATACCTTTAATCTCTTTGATAATTTAATACTAGATCATGTCCAACTATTTATTAGATAAGTTCTTAATTTCCAAGGATTTATTGCCGAAAATATTAATAAGTTATAAAAGGCCTATATAGCCCTTGAAACACCCTAAGGATTATATCAAGGAAAAAATAAAAACGGCTTAAATCGCCGATTAGAGCCTCGTTTTTTAAAGGAGATTTTACCATGTCAGTGAACGACTATCATGAAAGTCAAAACAAAAATAATACACTAAAATTACGTCATGTCATTCAGGAACTCCCGGATTTCACACATGAGTTCTTTCGAGGCATTGAACATCGAACCAGTTCCAGAACACGAATTGCATACGCCTATGATTTGAGGATATTTTTCAATTTTCTTATTTCTGAAATCAAATATTTCAAGACTAAAGAAATAGATTCAATCCAAATTAAGGATTTAGAAAAAGTTACTCCCGACATGATTGAAATCTATCTTGAATACTTATCCTATTATCTTTCCAATCAAGACAGTTCACCAACTGAACATACTAATAAAGAAAAAGGTAAATCCAGAAAACTTGCATCACTCCGAACTTTCTATAACTATTTCTATAAGAAACAAAAAATCACTTACAATCCGGTTATCCTAGTTGATATGCCGAAAATTCATGACAAACATATCGTTCGATTGGAGGCCAACGAAGTTGCTGATATGTTGGATCTTATTGAATCAGGAGACAAATTAACCGAAAAAGAAAAGGCATATCATCGAAAAACACGGGACAGAGATCTAGCCCTCATTACCCTACTTCTCGGAACCGGTATTCGTGTCAGCGAATGCGTGGGTCTTAATATTAGTGATGTCGATTTTTCCACTAATGGTATCCGAATACTTCGTAAAGGTGGAAATGAAGTCATTGTATATTTTGGAAATGAAGTCCGAGATGCATTACTTAATTACTTGGATAAACGAAAGCATATATTTCCAGCCAGTGGTTCGGAAGATGCTCTTTTTCTATCTATGCAAAACAAAAGATTAAGTGTTCGAAGTATCCAAAACTTAGTCAAAAAATACGCTCAAAAAATAACGACATTAAAAAACATCTCTCCCCATAAACTTCGCTCTACCTATGGCACGGCTCTATACAAGGAAACTGGTGACATATATCTTGTGGCAGATGTTCTTGGTCACAAAGATGTAAACACCACCAAGAAACATTACGCTGAAATTGAAGACGAACGTCGCAGAAGGGCTGCCAGAGCTGTAACATTACGTGACGAAAACCCGACGAAAAACCTTCCGGGGGAAAATTTAGAGTTCGATTAAAAAATGTACATTAATAAATAAAAGTTGGTCAATAACATGGTTTAAATACATATAATAATGTACATTAAACTATAAAAACCTGTTTCATATATATAAACAACCTTTTAATAAAAAAGTACATTAACATGGCTTTATTTATACAAAGAAAAAACTCCTTAAAAAAGTAGGAGCTTCTTCTTTGTTGAATGTTGTTTAGAAATTATATCGAACATCTGATAAAATTGCTAAATAGGGTTGGGTCAAGTAAACGATGTGATTTAACTTAATTTATTTAGAAATGTTTGTAAGTTAAGCCCAAATACGGGTACTTGCTTTTAGACAATATCAAGATCAACTCCAAAAATAATCATAATAGATAGCAATTGAAAAGAAAACAGCGAATCCTTTAATCCGCTTTGTAGATACTTATAAAAACTCGCTAAAACCCCTAACGAAAAAACTCTCTTTCTAGATTTTTTTTCATTTCCTAGTCTAAACGATTTATCATATTGAAGTCCCTGATCAAGACGATAATCCTGAAATTGATACGACACATAATCCTGATATTCACTAAAGGACTCCTCAACACCAAAATACCTCAAGGCTTTTCTAGAAGCCGAATTTCTGTTTGCAATTCTTGTCTCAACTGTAATTCTTCTAAGTGACTTGATTTTACCACTTCTCACTTGCTCCTTATGGACTTCTCTTGCGATCTGCATAAGATCATAGTTCAAACCTGTATTATTCATGTTTTACATCTCCGTTATCTTATGATAATTATACTATTCCTTTATTTAAAATGGTAACCATATCGTCAGCAATTACTTTCTGCATCTTCTCAGTATGAAAGTTTCACCATTTTTTGTATTCGGTATTCGCTTGTATATTCCGACATCAGAATCCCATCTGCACGACGATTTAGACCCACCTTTACGGTTTAACTGACCCACCTTCACAGAAGGTGTTCCACCACAGACTTATACTTAATTCGGCTTGTTTAACATCCATTTTGTATGATTTCGCATGTCAAGGACTTGCCGGAATACTGGTGATGTCACCCTTGACATGTTAAATCATACAAAGTACTTTCATCGAAGCAGAATTTATATTTCTGGATCTGTGTTCGTGACATGTGTATTTTATCCTCTCTATTAACTTTTGTCAGATTTATTTGGGTTTTTATCTTTTTGATTGTCAAAGGTAAGTGGAGCTACCTGACCACGAAATTGTGAGCCACTCTTGTCATAATTACCTTTGACTTAAGCCTGTATATTCCCACTCTTCTTTATCTGAACTTCGATACATTTGTGATAAGGACATAACTTCATGAGAACTATTTCTACTACTACAATAAATACACCTTTCACTATTATTATTCGTATCTATTACAGTTTTATTCACATATGCTGGTATATTAGTTTGATATTCCCACTCTTCTTTAGCTAATTTACGATACATTTGTGATAAGGACATAACTTCATGAGAACTATTTTTACTACTACAATAAACACATTTTTCACTTTTATTAATCTTATTTTTTATAGTTATGTAGACATGTTTTAAAATCTTATTAATACGTTCTTTAATTTGAGTTAAGGTATTTCTTATTTCCATAGTCACTCACCTTTCGAATAATCATCTTAATAGTTAATAAATTTTTGCCTTAATCCTTTACATGTTGGGCATGACTCAATACCACGAATTAAATTTTGGGTTCTTCCCTTTGGTGAAGCTTTATATGTAGTGCCGCATTCAGGACATTCCCAGAAACATTGTGGTGTTGAAGCAGTTGGAAATATTTCATTTGGATTTACCAATAGAATATTTGATAAATACTTCCATTCATTTTCAATCAAGTCCGGATACAATGCCGATAATGAGTTAACTCCCGGAACAACCCTCCTTTCATAACAATATGGACAACTTTCAGTACCTTCTACCAACCCTCGAGGGGTCGCAGTATATGGCAAATTATAAATGTGGCACTTCCATTCCAAACTTGATGTTAGGGTAGGTAAAATTTCATCTGCACTATATTTGTTGTCTTTAAGGTCTTGAGCAATTTTGGGATGTAGCGCAGCTAGAGAATTAACTCCTGGAACCGCTGTTTTACCAGAACAATATGGGCATTCAGCTGTGCCATCAACCATATCTCGAACTCTTGCATTGTATATCATTCTGTATTCGTTACATACCCAAAACACATATTCACCATATGAAGGTAAAATATGATCTGATGACAGCGGATTACCTTCGTAATATGCTTTAGCTAGTTCTGGATGAATTGCTTTTAATGATGTTATACCCGGAACAGCCTTCTGACCAGAACAATATGGACACTCTCTTCTACCCTCAACTACATCATTCAGTGGAGCAGCCCATTGAAGATCATACTCATCACAATCCCAAATGGTTCTTTTCTTATAACTTGGAAAAACCAAATCAGGATTATATTGATTGTCGTTAGAAAAGTATTTTAGCAGATTAGGATGTAACGCTGCAAACGAATTAACTCCTGGAATAGCTTTGATCTCACCACAATATGGACAATTTTCTGTACCTTCAGTTCTGCCTTTTGTAGTAGCACTAAATATTTGACCGCATTCATGGCAATGCCAACGTCTATATTCAGCATTAATGGGAAATATTGCGTCAGGAGTCGTATTATTCAAGTCATTTACCCATTCAAAAGCAATCTCCGGATAGTGTGCTTGTAATGAATTGAACTCAGGAAGAACCCTCCTATTTGAGCAATAATCGCAAGAGAAATTAGACTCAATAACTCTTCCTATTTTATTGCGCCAAATGTGATTATGATTGTTACACTTATAATAATAAGGTACACTCGGTGTAAAAGTGATTTCATAAGGGGTTTTATCATTCTTTTCATAATCCCAAATATCAAGAAATTCAGGATATAATGTTGCTAGATCGTTTACACCTTTTATTAGTCTGGTTCCTAAACAAACAGGACAATAAAATCTATTCCTTGTGTATTGATATATTTCCATAGGATAACTATGATTTTCATCACAAATCCACCAAACAGTTTCGTTTGAGAATTCAGTATAATACTCAGGCCCCTTTTCATTCCGATCATAATCCCAATATTTAAGTAATTCAGGATGTAAATCTGATAATCTATCACCTTCTGCTATTCTTGAACAATCTGGACACTTTGCATATCCATTTGATCTAGTGTTAATGGATGCAGTCCATCTGCTGTGAGATTTATCATTTTTACATTTCCAGTTAACAACTACATTCGACCCACAGGTATAATCTTTAGGAGACAATTCGTTAAATCCATAATCCCATTCTTCAGACAATTCTGGTTGCAATGACTTAAAGTCGTTAACTCCTTTTATTGGCAACTTACCTGCACAATACGGACAACCATGTAAATTATGGTCATTATATCTTGTTCTTGAGTTTGGTTGTGCTGGAAATATCTGATTACAAACTGAACACTTCCAATATATAGGCTTATTTGTTCCTGCTCTAATTTCCGATAATGGAATCGTATTTAATTCAGGAACATATTCAATTGCCAATTCTGGATGCGTAGTTGATATATCTGTCCTTCCCTCGGTTGCATGATTACCATTACACGAAGGACAACTAACATATCTACGTTCCCCTTTGATATACTTAACTCTATATTGTATTAATGACTTCCATTCATAACCACAGTCAGGACATATCCAATGAAACTTTCTATCATCATAAAAATTGATTTCGGAAGGGTTTGATGTGTTTTTCTCATAATCCCAGTATTTAAGGATTTTTTTATCCTTGGTTTCTAAATCATTAACGCCGGGAGTGAAAACGATATTTACTTCACAACTGGGACATAGTCCTTTTGAAGAAGTTCGAGATACGATTTCACTCTCCCAGCTATAACCACATCCTTCTTTATTGCATTTCCACCATACTTTATTCTTATTGGTTTTAAGAAACTGATCAGGAGTAAGAGGTGCGTTTTTTTTGTAATCCCACATTGCCGCAATATGTGGGTGTGTAACAGTAATATTATTATCAATCAAATAACAATCAGGACATTTGGGAGATTTTGTAAAATTATATATATGACGTGTGAATTTATGACCTCTTAAACATTTGAAGTTAGCCTTTTTGCTTGAAGTCGGTAATAGTTGTGTAGGCTCAATGTCAAAGTTAGTATCATAATCCCAAAACTCTTTTGCCTCAGGACATTTTGTGAAGAAGTCTGTTTCTCCTTCAAATGCTAAACGTCCTAAACAGTATGGGCAATCTATATTTTCACCTGTATCCCTATGAGTACGTTGGAATATTTTAACTTCCCATCGATGCCTTGAATTATTTGAGCAAATAAAATGTGCTTTCTTACCTGATTTTCCTGATACACTATCTGGTGTCATCTCACCATTCCTTTTACAATCCCATTGGCTTGCTGCAATTGGATTAAGCTCACTAAGCGTTTTGATTAACAACACCTCCGTTATCGTTATTGTGTAATGATTGATGGTAATCAGTAGTTAATATATTTATACCGTCGTCCATTGCAGGTAGGGCATATATTGCGTTTTCTTGTGTATGCCTTTATTCTACTTGAAGCGCTCTTTGGATAAACGCTACCACAAATTTGACAGTTCCAAAAGAAAGTCGATTTAGAAAAAGGTGATATGTTCTCTGGATTACCAAGCAAAAGATTAGCAAGATGATTCCATTCAAGTTCTATTAGTTCAGGGAACTCTGCTTTCAAGGAGTTGATACTTGGTTCAATCTTACTATAGCTACATATTGGGCATGTTGGCGAATGTGTAAACTCAGCAATTTTTTTAGTGAAATGATGTCCAACACTACACTTAAAATTTGCCGTGATAGTTGAGAAAGGTAGAATATTATTTGGATTTAAGTCAGTAGAGTTCATTTCATAATCCCAGAAATCCTTTGCTTCTTGGCAAATTGTGAAGAAATCTGTTTCGCCAGGAACTGCAAAGCTATCATTACAATACGGACAGGTGGGATTTGAAGTGAAATCATTTATTACTCTTGGAAACTGATGCCCTTTTTCACATTTAAAGTATGCTTTGAAGTTAGAGTTAGGTAATAAGTTTATAGGAATCAAATCCTTTGGATTTTTATCAATATCCCACCACTCTTTTGCCTTAGGGCACACAGTAAATAAATCTGTTTCTCCCGGAAAGGCTCTTGTTCCATTACAGTAAGGGCAGCCTATATATTTTCCTTTTTTATTAATAGTGTTACCAATTAACCTATCGTATCGATGTAATGGATTATTTTCACATTTAAAATATACTTTAATATTCTGACCGATAGTTAAATTGTCAGGAGTTAATTTGCCATTTCTTTCATTGTCCCAATCTCTTGTAGCCTCTTGAGAATATTCACGTACCGTTTTTTTTGAACATTCGGGACATACTGGATTTTCTACAAAACGTCGTATCTGTTTTGTAAATTGATGTCCATGACTACACTTAAAGTTGGCAACATTGTGTGATGTTGGTAATTTATGTTCGGGGTTCAAATTTTTTGGATTGTTCTTAAAATCCCAAAATTCTTTTGCATCTGGGCAGATTGTGAATAAATCTGTCTCACCAGGAAATGCTCTTGTTCCATTGCAATATGGACATCCAACATACTCTCCATTTTTATTAATAATTGATTGTAGGTATCTCTTATATTTGTGCTTAGAGTTTTTGTTACACTTGAAGTGTACCTCAATATTCGCTTTATAAGATACTTCACTTGGTATAAGATTGCCATTTTTATAATTATCCCAATCACGAGCTGCTTCAGGCGAGTATTCCATAATGGAAACAAAAGAACATTTCAAACATTTTGGAGTAGCTGTAAAATCACCAATTTTCTTTGTAAACTTATGGCCGTTCTGGCATATAAAATGAGCTTTCACTGCTGAATGCGGAAAAAGCTTTGTAGGTTTTAAGTCTATCGGATTTTTATCATAATCCCAGAATTTCTTTGCTTCTGGACATTTCGTAAAAAAATCAGTTTCACCTGGAAAAACTTTACTGCCATTACAATAAGGACATCCAATATATTGGCCATTTGAGTTTATAACAGCATTGATGGTTCGTGGATATATATGTTTTGGATTTTCAATACAAATAAACCATGCCTTTTTATCGGAACCATACGACACATTGTCAGGTGTCAACGACCCATTTAGGCTATATGCCCAATCACGAGTTGCTTCTGAAGAATGTTCCCGCAAACTCTTTGATATATGGCCTGAATACTGACGTGGTTCACATTCTAGACATCTTGGGGTTCTAGTAAAATCAACTATTCTTTTTATAAATTCATGGCCATTCTGGCATATAAAATGAGCTTTCACTTTTGAGTGTGGGAATAGCTTTGTTGGGTCTAAATCTATTGGGTTATTATCATAATCCCAGAATTCTTTTGCTTCTGGACATTTAGTGAAAAAATCAGTTTCACCCGGAAAAACTTTACTGCCGTTACAATATGGACATCCAATGAATTTATACTTTCGATCTAGGACTTTTCCAATTCTACGATTGTATTTATGCTTTGGATTAAATCTACAAACGAAATATGCCTCTTTATCAGACCGTACGGATACAGTTTCTGGAGTCATTCCTACATTTCTCTCATCATCCCATTCCTGTAATGCTTCCGGAGAATAATCACTTAAGGTTGAAGTAGTACATTTTTTACAGACTGGATTCTTAACAAAACATTTGATTTTCTTCCTAAACTTATGGCCTTCCTCACATTTAAAATGTGCTACGTAAGTTGAGTTGATTAATAGTTTTGTAGGCACAACATTCAATGGATTCATATCAAAATCCCAATATATTTTTGCTTCGGGACATTTTGTAAACAAATCGGTTTCGCCAGGAAACGCCTTTAACCCTCTACAAAAAGGACATCCTACATATTCACCCTTTTTATTCACTACAGTCCTTATCACCCGAGGGTACGTATGCTTTCGATTTGATGGACATGTAAACCACACCTTTTTGTCACTGTTCGCAGATACATTATCTGGGGTTAAATTATCATTTAATTCATAGTTCCAATCTCTTGCGGCTTCTGCTGAAAATTCTCGTAATGTAATCACACTAATTATCCTTTTCCAATGACTCGTATTTTCTTTGAATTGTTTTGTTTCTAAACCGTTTTTCTTTCTTATCAATTTCAGAAATCACTTTATCCATAGGTTTGGTGTCATCGATGATCATTTCATTCAATCCAACATCCTGTATCATTTTGGGGCCATCAAAAAGAACTCTATCCTCTCGTAATATTTCATTTGCTATTTCTGGCAGCATCGTTTCATTTATATAATTACGATATAGTTTTTTCTCTGATTCAAGTTCTTTGATTACACTTTTTAACAAAGATATTTGGGAATTCTTTTCTTCAATATTAGCTAACAATTTTCTGTTTGTTTCCAAATAATCAGCGGATATTTGATTAGCCTCTTTTGCTTCCTTATTTTTAATTAATGCAAACTCATATATTCTTTCGTAATGATTATCCAGTATGGTCAATGCTTTTCTTAGCTTTTCAATGTTATTATTAGTCTTTAGAAAGTCTTCTACTATTAGAGGGGTATAACTAAGCATAATTCCAGTAGAATCATTTATATCAGTGTTCTCTAGAATCTTAATATGATCCACTAATATTGCATCACGGTTTATATGTCTATCAGTGATGTTTGGAAAACCATTCTTGTTTAAATATCTTGCTATCCTTGTTCTCTTCAATTCTTTTGGATTTCCATAATTTTCGATAAAAAAATACTTATTAATCGCTTCGATAACTAAGTCTACATCATAATTTTTTGGTCTTCCCATTATTTTCCTCCGTGTACTATAAGTGAAGTGAAATATTTTTCATATGATTTTGTACTGCTTTGTAATCTCAAAAGAGCCTGTTTTATATCTTCTTCGTACCCTTTCCCTTGTCTAAAACGGTTTATTTGTTCTGCTAAAAAATCGCAATCATGAGCCAACCGCTTATGAAAAATTTCTTTATCATCAATAAAAATTCTATATCTACTATCTCTATAATAATCGCAATTATAACACTCACCAATTTCACCATTCTCTCCAATTGATTTATAACAATCTATCATTGAATCATTTGCGAAATGTTTTGAGTAACATCTTGCACCATCTTCTAAATCAAGATATTTATCTCTGTGGAGTTCTGGAGAAAAATTTGTCTTCATAAATAAATCATTCTCGGTAGTTTCAATAGACTTTTTATATGCTTGATATGTTTTACATTCAAGGAGTGTTTCTATGTTGGCAAAGTAATGTGAACTAATGTCTATATTACTATGACCAGCCAATAGCATTGCAGTTGTTGCTGAACCGTCTGAGAAAAGAGCGTTGATCATTGCTATATGTCGTGAGTCGCCAATATTGATAAACTCAATTTCATACGGCTTAAGATCATATATTGTATCGTTTCCGGATTTTTCTTCCATGTTCTTTTTATTAACTGTTTTTACGTCATATTTATTATTTATTATCTCAGTATAAAACCTTTTAAGACAATATTTCATATTGGCATAAGAAAAAAGTCTACTGTCATACCGTTTTGTTTTGCCAAAATAATTATAGTGCTGATCTGCTCTTAAAAGAGTGTTTATACTGTTATTTTCGAGTTCTTCGGTCAGCTTTTTATACAGCCTAATCTGGTCTCCAAGCTTCTGTCCTACATCGTAAGTATATAGTTCATAGTCATCATCAATATTGTAATTGACGTGATTCTTTAATCCTTTAAGTTTGGTTCTTCTGAAGGTTACTAAATTCGCATTTTTACTTGATCTAAAACAATCCCTTGGGATGAGTAAGAACTCTTTTGGGCGTAAAGGAAGAATTGCAGTGATATTCCACCATAAATAAATAGGAAAAAAGAAAATACGTTCAGCATCAGTGATGGTAGAATTCCAAAAATCATTAAGAATATCAGTGAATTTAAAATAACTTTGAAAAGTTGCCAAAGATCTTCTGTTTAAGGTTCTATCACGTCTACTATTAATCGTAGATATTTCAAGTTCTCTAAGTAGGATCTTGTATTTTTCTGTATAGTTGTAATCCATGATTTCCAGAAAATCTATGATTATAGAGGGTACCTGAAGAGTGATTTTTGAGTTTATATTTTTACCATCAAAACTCTTGATGACTTCTTTGAGTTCTCTGATAAAGACCTGAATACTTTTTACAACATAATTACCAAGCAATCCAGTAACAAACATTTTTAGAAATAAACTGAACTCGCGATACTTTATTTCACTAAATACAGACGATTTTCTAAAAGCTAGTTCATCCAAAGTAAAGTTAAATTCGACTTTATCATACTGATCATATACAAACCATATGTTATCGTCGAATGCTGATGAAAGGATAACACCCTTTTCTACATATTCATTAAATATATTCTTTGCTTGATTAATGTCCGTAAGATCAAGCAATTCTACTTCTCGTATCACTTCATAAATATTCTTGTTCAATAGTATGTTCCGAGATGACATTGTTAAGCATACCTCCCAACTATTTCTTCAAATTCTTCCACTATATCTTCACCGTAGATGTCACGGCCAGTTTCTATAATCTCTTCAAGAGCTGGTAGAATTATGTTTTCAGCAATTGACATATACTTTTTTTTCCTTCTTTCTGATTGACATAATTTCATATTATATTTCAACCTTTCAAATTCATCTGAAAGCATATAGATAATTGATTTTGTTTTAATCTCATAAATGCAACCAATACAATGTTTTCTCTCAGGGGCGTTACAAAGCGTGTTCATAGCAGTTAATAGACACATCGAATTATCTGTTTTTGAGGCGGCAGCACCAGAACCAATATTATGCAAAATTTCAAGTATTGATTCTTCTGAATTTTCAATGTGTAAGTTTATTATTTGATTTATTATTTTGATACTTTCGCTTTTTCTGTTTTCGACAACTGTAATCACTTTCTCTATCTCGTTTGAAGTTATATTCAATTCTTTAATCATAAGTGTTTGTTTTTTTGCTGGCAACTTTCTATATATTGCTGGTTCCAGCATTTTAAGTAACATATGTGGTATAAAGGAACAAACACCCCTCTCAAATAATTCATGAGCAACGAACTCAGGGGTTAACCCTGATAAATTTGCGTCTTTTAAATACACTTCAGTGGTTCCAGCAAATTCACCATAAGACCCTTTATGAGAACGCGCCAATGCTGCTAACATATAACCTTTTGGAGCTGATATACCAAAATTAATATCATCAGCAAATAGTTCAATCGCTTGCAGATAAGCTTTATTCGCTCTTCTTGAACTAAAGTTCTCTTCTAAAAACACCTGAAAAAAGTCATCTCCCATAGCATCACCTAATTCAAATGCATCTCTAACTTCTCGGACAAGTGGCTGATCATTTGTTAGAGAAAGTATTTGCTGGTGCGCTTCAACTGCAGCCAAATAAGTACCGATAATCGTCCTGCTACTTTCAGGAACGAAAAACTTGATGTCAGGTACATCGCTATATTTACTGGTTTTTGAAGGTGTATACGGTTGCCACATTAATTGATACTCAACACTATTTACGATCTTTCTAGCTTCAAGGTCGGTAAATTTACCTTCAGTAATTTTATTGAGTATTTCTTCTGGAGCAGATTTTAGAATTGGATGTGGCAAACGAACTAGATCTTTATCTCTAATCCCACATATAAAGTGCAATGCCAAATATAAAAATGCATTTGCTGATTTCATAGATTGCGCAATACGCTCCATTGTATCATTTTCGTCAATATAGTCTGGATTAAACAGATAATAGACCAACTTCAGATATGTTTCACCATCATATGCGGAAATATTATTTCTACCTGAAGAGCGTTGCTTTATATAGTACTTTTCTGTATAGTTAACTAAACTATTTTCTAATGACCAAGCGAAGAAATCGGTAATAATCATACCCACAATTATTGTCTTATTTATACTAAGTTCATCGATAAAATTTTTCATTGCTTCATTATCATAATTAGCCAACTCGTTATCTAGATAATATAAGAGGTATTCTGCTATTTCAATTTTATGAATCAAATCAGCTCCGATAACCGATAAATAGGATTGAAGAAGATCTGCTGTTTTGGGAAATTTAGATGATAATAACTCGTGTAAACGAAGATATTGTTCATCTTGATTAGAGCCATAAACAAAGAGCCACTGATATATAGCTGTTTTTATCGTATCTACTTCATGTTCCGCAAATACAATTTTAGGATTTTTACAATCTGATATATCAACTGTCGGTGTAAAATTAAACCACTTATTACTTTCCATAAAATTGATAAGTTTCAAACGAAAAGCTGTATTGCCTGTATTGATATTAGAATTAGGAAATTCATTTAATTTTTCATTTACTATTGATAATAGATCATTTTTCATTTTTGTGAATTTCTGTTGCGGCATTTAGCATAAATTCAAACATTTCCTCATTGGTATGAGCTAATTGCTTTGCAAGCTCTCCTTTATTTTTTAAATAATTCTTGGCACTTTGAGGACTTTTATCTCCTCGCCAATATTGTAATCCAGCCTCTTGCTCGCCATATAAAACCAGTTTTACAGAGAACCAATGACGGAAGATATGTGGTGATATATTGTTCTGTAAAAGCAAGTGACCATATGTACTAATTTCATCATCATGGTGATTAACTAACATAGGCTTCATCTCATCAATCATCTTCACGAAAATACGATAATAATTATCATAGGTCATTGCCATACCGCGACTATCAACAAACATTGGTCCAAATTTGGCTTCAAATTTATTCTCAGCTAAATATTCTTTGTGTATGTTATACGCTTGGATAAAGTTTTTGCGAAACTTAGGGTATACTTTTTGCCAACGTTCTTTTTTTATACCTCCGACTGCTACGTGATCGGATCGTAGCTGTTTTTCTTCATTGAGGTCAATTTTAATCTCATGTATTTTGTTCCCGGTCTTATATATATAAAGACCTTTTCCTAACGGACTAGATTCCTGTCTCACGTTACAGACTTCAGAAGGACGTGCGCCAGCAAACGCACTTACTACAAGCATAAAGAATATTTCTTTATAATAAGTTGCAGCATATGATAAAATTAGGTTGAATACTGAGTTTGGCATATCTCGAAATATTTCCTTTTTATCACCGTTATAAACTACCTTGAAATTAGGCACCTTTTTTTTCTCATAACGATGTTTTCTTTTATTATATACCGTTTTTATTTTATAAAATTCTTTCTTATTCCAACGCTTAGGGTCGTGCACCTCTAAATAATTCTCCATGAAATCAATGATTGCAAAAACACACATATCCACAGTACTTTTAGCAGGATATCGTAAGTCTTCTTCATGATTCATCGAATAGTCATACATGAAACGCTGCAGATGATCACAAGTAATATCTTGAATATTATATATCTTGAATTTCCT